>NZ_JBSRZV010000001.1:0-4800000 GCF_054057995.1 Bradyrhizobium sp. USDA 4486 | reverse complement strand
TCGGTGAAATAGGACTTGTCGCCGTCCTTGCCGATCTTCTTCGACAGCTCGGAATAGTAGGTCTGGTTGACCAGCACGCGCGGCAAGGTGTCGCTGTTGAGCTCGACATGCCAGCCGCCATCGGGACCCGGGCGGACATAAACGTCGGGCACCATGGTCTGCAGCCGCGCCGAGCCGAACTTCATGCCGGGCTTGGGATTGAGCCGGCGGATCTCGCCGATCATGTCGGCGATGTCCTCGTCGTCGACGCCGCAGAGCTTGCGCAAGCTCGCGATGTCGCGCTTGGCCAGCAGATCGAGATGCTCGACGAGGGCCTGCATCGCCGGATCGTAGCGGTCGAGCTCGCGGAGCTGGATCGCGAGGCATTCGCTCAGGTTCCGGGCGCAGACGCCGGGCGGGTCGAATTTTTGCAGCACGGCAAGAACGTCCTCGACGTCCTTTTGCGATGCGCCAAGACGCTCGGCGGCCTGGCCGAGGTCGGGCGGCAGATAGCCGGCCTCGTCGACGAGATCGATCAGATACTGGCCGATCATGCGCTGCGCGGGTGCGGTGAAGGCGACCGAGAGCTGCTCGGCGAGATGATCCAACAATGTTGTCTCGGCTGCGACAAAAGCTTCAAGATTGTAATCTTCATCACCTAAGGCGCGGCCACCCCATTCGGTATAGGCGGTCGGCGCCGGGACCTGCGCGTTGCACGCCGCCGCCTCGGCCGGCTGTTCGGCGCTGACATGATCAACCTCAGTCAGGGATTCGATGCCAGTTGCATTATCACTGGCGCGCTCAAGCAGAGGATTGCGCTCGAGTTCCTCCTCCACGAAGGCCATGACATCGACATGGGCCAATTGCAGCAGCTTGATCGCCTGCATCAACTGCGGCGACATGACCAATGACTGCGAATGCCGTAACTCTAATCTCTGCGTGAGCGCCATGAAGCGAGAACCGATACTGAAGGCCGCGTTTTGCTCATCTACTCAGGAGCGGATCCACGCGCTTTGATGCCGCGCAAAAAGCAGATCCGAGGTGTGATTCTGGTGCAAATGGCTGGAAGGACCGCAGATCCTATCGACGCGTCCCTCCCGAGGGCGCATGAATTATGGCGAACTGCCTGGCTAAGTCCCACACAATGTGGTTCGGCGGGAGGTCGGCAAACAGCAGTCACTTCGTCCGCGTGGCGTCAGACGACCATTCCCGGCGAACGTAAGTCCGGCGCCAACCGTAAACTCGTCAGCTTTTCGAAAGCTTGTCCGAATAGGGACTGATCATACCGACCCACACGAGAGGTTGCTGTGGACTCGCACACGAGCTCTCGAACCGTCGCACATTTTCCCTATCGTTTTAGGAGCACATGCAAGGTGCTACTGCACGATCGCAACGTCAGGACTTCTGCTGCGTCTTACAAATGTCATCTTGCGCAGGCCCTTGACACGTGGGCGGCTCGATCCAGGCGCTCAGCAGACGCAATCGGCAGAGATGCACCTGACAAAGCACGAGGAGGTCGATGACAAAGCGTTTTCGCAACTGGGCCCTATTGTCCATACTCGCCTCCATGGTGGTCTGCCCCGCCGCAAAAGCGCAAGACCGCCGGACGATCGCCGAACCTGTTGCACCGAATACGGTCTGCGATCGCCCTCTGCCTTCCGGCAAGAACGATACAGTTAGCCTACAGGACGCCATTGAAAATTGCCCGGCTGGCGCTGCAGTTTATCTCGGGCGCGGCGAGTTTCACTCAGGTCCACTCGAGATGAAATCGGGCGTGACCTTATGGATCGGACGCGGTGCGGCGCTGATCGCCATCCCCGAACCAGCTGCTTACGATAGGGGCCGGGGACAATGTGGTCGCATCATGGGTAAGGGCGATGGTTGCCGGCCATTCATCAGCTTTTCCAAAACGCGTGGCGGCGGCATCTACGGGGAGGGCATCATCGATGGCCAGGGCGGCGCAATTATGGGCGGCGGCGCCGAAACCTGGTGGCAGCTGGCCCGCCGCGCGCAAGCTGAGGGCGGCAAGCAGAACGCCCCGCGCTTGATCCAGATCGATCATGCGCAGGACATCACATTCTCTGGTATCACCTTGCGCAACGCTCCAAATTTCCATGTCGCGATGAACCGGGTCGAGGGTGCCACTTTCTGGGGCCTCACCATCGATTCACCAGCGGATGCGCGCAATACCGACGGCATCGATCCCGGCGCGAGCCAGGATGTGACCATCACCCACAGCTTCATCCGCACGGGAGACGACAACGTTGCGATCAAGGCCGGCGACAACGGCTCGAGCAGCCATATCTCCATCCTTGATAATTATTTCGGATGGGGGCACGGCATGTCGATCGGCAGCGAGGTGAATTCCGGAGTTAGCGACATACTGGTTCGCAATCTGACGCTGGACGGTACGACGTCTGGCCTGCGCATCAAGAGCGATGTCAGTCGAGGCGGTCTGGTCGAGCGCGTGACTTATGAGAACGTATGCCTGAGGGGCAACCGCTGGCCGGTGGCGTTCGACGCAAAATATGATCCGCGCGCACAAGGCACGAGGATTCCGGTCTATCGGCAGATCGTTCTGCGCCATGTACGTGGTGACAATGGTGTGCTGCTGATGCGCGGCGTAGACGAGCGGCATGCCCTCGACGTTGCACTCGAGGATGTCCGATTTGCCAATTCCGCGACTTGGAAACTCGAACACGCGAAGGTGACCGCAAGTCCCTCTGACGTATCGCCGCCGCTGCCGGGACGAGCCACAGAACCGCTGCGCGGATCGGAGGCATGTGCCAGAGCATTTCGCGACGCCCGCTAAGTACGACACCCGATGCCGAACCCGGCTGGTGAGTTCGGCACCGGCCGGCCTAAATCGCTGGACTTGCAGAACCTCAGCCTCATGTCCGGTACTTCGTTGCGGGCCGCAGCCGGCTTTGCAGGACCGCAATTGCGAGAGTCAGGTGGGGATTCTGGGCTGGCGAGGAAAATGTGTTTGACAATGCACGGCGGCTATCCCGCGGCGGTATCTCATATCGACTGCGTCGACCGTGTCGCGAACTCAACGAAGAGTGAGATCACATGCGAATGTTCGTGCCTTCCGCTGCGCTTCTGGTCGGATGTTTCTGTATCCCGGCAGCGTACGCTGAGCCACTATTCGTATCGCATGCCGGAAATGCAGACTATCGCTCCGTGCAGCAAGCCATCGACGCGTTGCCGGCGGAAGGCGGAAATGTCCGGATCGCGCCGGGCGTCTATCGCGAGAAGGTCAAAATCGCCAAATCCGGTATTCATATCGAAGGGACTGGCAGGAAGCCGGAGGATACGGTCATTGTGTATGGCGACGGCGCGATCAATGTAGGAGGAACCGCCCGTTCGGCGACGCTGGATGCTTCTGGCGATGACTTGCGGCTCGAGAATCTGACCATCCAGAACGACTACGCCCTCAATCCAGCCAATCGCCCCTCGCAGGCGGTAGCGCTGTCCGTTACCGGAGACAGGGATGTCGTTACGCGCGTCCGCCTGCTCGGTGCCCAGGACACGCTATTTGCCGGCAAGGGACCAAACGGCAGAATGTCACGACAATACTTCTCGAACTGCTACATCGAAGGACATGTCGATTTCATATTTGGCAACGCCAAGGCCTGGTTCCGGCAATGTGAGTTGCACGGCATCGCCAATCAAGCGGTCATCTATACCGCTCAGAGCAAGGCAGCGCCGGATGAGGACAGTGGCTATGTTTTTGATCACTGCAGGTTAACTGCCGACCGTGCTGCGGGCTATGTCGCACTTGGCCGCCCTTGGCGCCCCTACGCCACAGTGGTCTTCTTGTCAGCGAAGATAGATGCCCCCGTGATCGCGGAAGGGTGGCGCGAATGGACGCCCGGCAAGACCGATACGTTGAGGACGAGCTATTATGCTGAATACAGATCCTTCGGCGTCGGGGCCAACCCCTCAGCCCGCGAGCCTCACTCCCATCAACTGACAGATGGCGAAGCTGCGAGATGGTCAGTAGAAGAATTCTTCGGGGGAGCCACAGATTGGCTGCCAACGGAACGATATCGAGCGAACGCAAAGAAACGGTGACGAGACGACGGCGATCGTCGCATGAATGACGGGGAGTGCGGATATGACGGCGGCGTGGGCTGTCACCGACATCGCGCTGGGCATCATATTTGTGGGCAATCGAAAGCCTCACTAGACGGTTACTCCCGAACAGGGAACGCGCAACTGCGTGCGATAGCCCAGTCCTCGTTGAACGCGATGCACGGTGTGGAGCGCGATCAAGTTCACGATGCCTGCCTTGCCTCGCTGCGATCGGCAGAGCCCTTATAGGTGGGTGGAGCGGGACGCTACAGCCCCTGGCTATGTTAGAATCGGCCGTAAACCCGCGATCCATCGGCTCTCGTGCTCGATCGTTGATCCGGCGCCACCGAGCGAATAGGCCTGGACGGGTTGCTTCTGCGCCGCAACCCTTTCCATACAGCCAACGAGTGTCCCCGGAAAGGTTTGTACTTTCGTGTTGCCTCTCGAACAACGGAGGGACCGATCGTGCGCAACTCCTGTTGGAGCTTCGAAGGTGAGACGGGCGGTAGTAGCGACTCAGCCGCCAGGAGTGGAAGGAGCCGTTTGGCATTTCCACGAACTCACCGCTGAGCCGATGGAGCCGCCCACGTGCGCAGGATCTTGCCGCATCCCTTTTTCCGGCCCTTCTTTCTCACCGCTGCGCGGAACTTAACGAACCGGTCATCGTGTCGATTGTCCGCCATGGTCGCCCGAAAGCGTTAGCCAGGGAGGTCAAGTGCACGCGCAGCCAGAGCAAAGCTCTGGATGGTTCATCCTCCACTTCACATGCGCCGTTGAGGCCCACTGAGATGTTCGGGCTAGCTCTCGCGCACCACGGTCTTCAGGTACTGGTACGCCTTGATGATCTCGACCAGGCGATCCTCCGTCGACCGGTCGCCGCCATTGGCATCGGGATGGTGCTGCTTGACCAGCATCTTATACTTCGCCTTGATCTCGCCGAGCGTCGCACTGGCATTGAGGCCCATTACCTGCAACGCTTTGCCCTCAGCATTGAAAACCTTGCGTACCTTGGGCTTGGCTTCCGCGCGGCGGCGGGCGCCGGCGCGTCCGTCCAGCTCGACTAGCATGCAGAGGGCATCGCAGTCGTCCTCGAACTTGGCGGTGCTGCCGGTCATTGGGCGAGCGCTGATGTTCTCGCCTATCTTCCAGGTCGGACGATGGCCAGTCAGCGCGTCCTTCTGGTAGCGCGCGATCGCTTCCGCGTCCATCCCCGAGAAGAAATTGTAGGACTGATTGTATTTGCGAACATGCTTGATGCAGAAGTGCCAATAGGCGCGCGCATTGTCGCGCCCCTTGGGTGCGGGATGGGTAGCCTTGTTCTGGCAGCCAGGCCATTCGCATAGCGCCGCGGGCTGGCGCTTCTGCGCTTCCTGCTTATTGATGCGAATGGAGTCGAAGATTTCGGATGTGTCGATCAACATGACCTGGCTCCGTTGGCGCAGCGGCAGTTAACAGCGCCGCTTCCATGCTAGAGACTTGGTTTGGACGGCAAGTCGGGTCCGACACGGCCTTTGCGTCCAGTCAGTCGCATGATGTAACGGGCAGTTCCTAGCAATGGACATGCCAGGACGCGCGAGCTTGGTTCACATCATCTCTTTGCGATTCAGATCGACTCAATCGAAATTTGCTGTCGGGTTCTGCACACGGACGTCTTTAATGGGACCGGTGCGAATACTCTCAAAGGTCCAGCGAAAGGCAATGCTCGGTAATGTGCAGCGAGGAACGCGAGCGGCGTCTTCTCAATTTTGTTTAGAAGCTCGGAAAGTCTTCCGTCTTCGTAGCGAAACAGAAAGCGCAATGTCGCGATCTGAAGGGAATTCGGCCCCGCTCGTTCACGGATCAATGCAAGTCACAGCGCCGGCCCGCCGCCGACGAAGCCCCCCTGCTCACCGGCCGACCCAGCAAAGTCTCGGACGTTTCGCTGTTGGAGCGGGTGGATGCTGGCGCTGGCACGACAGCCGTGTTGTAGGAGGTGCTTGGCAAGGCGCTGGTCCACGTCCCGGATGCAGCTCTAATGGTTATGTCGAGGCAATTCGTTTGCGGGGAGTCGGATCCTATGAAACACCAGTTTGTCGCCAATTGCCTCAGAGCATCGTGTGCCGAAGCGTCACCCAGCGCGGCGATGTCGCCTTTAGACAACCGTTTTTCGACCCCTGGCGCTGTTGGCAGTTTGGCGACGACGGGACATGCACCGTGGATCAGAAATTGGATCTCGATTATGCCCTCGTCGGGTACTGGAATGCATGACGCAAAAACAAGCGAGACGATCAGTCAGCGAATATCCGTCCTTAAGGATCGGGCAGGAAGAGCATTTCGGACATCGTGCATGAGTACAACCCGCCTGTTGTGGGAGTTGCAGCCCTATGCGCATGCGGTGCGGCCGGCCCGCAGTGGCGGCGATGGCTTTCGGCAGCGCAACTCTATTTTCCCGAAAAGTTGCAGAGCCTGGACCT
The DNA here is from genome assembly GCF_054057995.1 of Bradyrhizobium sp. USDA 4486. Taxonomy (NCBI): domain Bacteria; kingdom Pseudomonadati; phylum Pseudomonadota; class Alphaproteobacteria; order Hyphomicrobiales; family Nitrobacteraceae; genus Bradyrhizobium; species Bradyrhizobium sp. USDA 4486. Next base: position 4,793,491 of record NZ_JBSRZV010000001.1, on the reverse strand, counting down.
CACGCCTTTACGAAACAGCTCTACCAATCTAGGGAGCGACCGCGGTCAAGGCGTGAAACGCAATCGGTGCGACTTCGTCATTAAGTGGAAGCCCCTGATCGGTTCAAACTCTCCTCCAGCCTGCGCACCTTCTCCGCGGCTCGACGGCGACAATCATCGTTGCCGCCGCTAGCCCTGCCCAACAGAAGGTCACCTTGATCCCAGGGCGTCGCATTCGCCTGTCGCGCCGTCGGCCCGCATTCTATTTGCAGATCAGTATCTGCGGTGGTCCGGCGGACCAGAGTAGGAACCCGATAGAGGATGGCGCAGCTATCGGCCCTGTGACGCGATTCCGGCCAGTAACCCGTCAAAACAGCTGCTTTGCATCCGCGAGACCGGTGCGCAGCGATCCCCGGGACCTTTCCGTCCGTTGACAAGTGCCCCATTGCCTACACGTCTGCTTGCACCGTCTCATCATTGGATGCCGAAACGCCAAGCTTCCCCGGAGCAAGAAGTCATATTGAGAGACATAGGGTTGGATGCCGCGCGGCACCCGGCGCGGGCGCCGACCAAGAGGGGCAGCCTGGCCGTCGGATCTCGGTCAGCTCACTGCCTTCGTCGATTTCCTGTCGGCAACCCAAAAATTTTTTGCGGGGTCGTCGGTGGCTGGATTAGCCGCTCGAACCCACCTGGTACATGCTCGGAAATACTGTAATGCGTTTTTAGTGCGTTTTGTCACCCGCCACGAAGAGTTTCTGCGCATCTCAGGGTGCCGGCGCGGTAATTCAACGTTCGTGTCGCCAGTGCAGCCTGCAATTTAAAACGATGTACGCGGTCAGTCGTTGATGCGCGCAAAGCGGACGATCTGCATTTAAAGAAATTTGTTAACTTTAGCCGACTTACAACCTTAGCGAATACGCCGTCGCTGCGCATGTATGTCGAGTTATCCGCAGAACCATTCGCATGACTGCGCGCCCGTATTTTTGAGGCACTTCGGTCGAGTTCAAAATGTTCAATGTCGTGAAATTTCGTCGACCTGGTGCGCCCATGCGGCGCACTGAGCCAATGCAAACGATGGCGATTGCTAAGCGCGACGCGCCATTAGCGCCGATCGCAACAGTATGTGATTCCAGTCGAGGTGCAAATCAGCGGCTCAAAGCCGCCCGCGCCAATGCCAAGCTCACGATCGCGCGTGCGATTGCGACGTTGGAGGAGAACCATCGTCAGATACGAGCGGCCATACACAAGATTGCGGATTCGTCGGCTAGGGCCAAGCTGGAAGCCGATCTCGATCTAGTCGAGCGAGGGCTTGCTCTCGCCAAACGGAAATCTGCCAGCCTTTAGAGCTGACGGTCCTCGTTTTACGATGGGGTCGCTGAAGTACATTCGAGGTAAGACCACCACCCTTTAGCAGAGAGCCACAACAAGTGTTTGCAAACATCAAGATCACCGGTCGATTGATAGCTGGGTTTGGATCGCTCCTTCTGATGTCCGTTGCAATTGTCGGTTACGCGATCCATACCTCCCGGAGCGCGAGCGGATCGTTAGCGACTGTGGTTCGCCAAAAGGACCACGTGGCCGAAGATGAGCGTATCGAGAAGCAACTATTTGAAGCTCGGATGCATGTATGGATGGCCTTGGCAACCGATGATCCGTCGCATTGGGAGAAGGCCGCAGACACCTATAGGCGAACATTTGCGCGGCTTGAGGACCTCGCTGCCGACACCAAGGACGTGGGGCGCCGGGTGCGAGTGCTGGATCTCAAAAAAGCTGTCGAGGACGACGAAACGAAGGCGCTCGGACTGAAGGAATTTAGAGGAAGAAATAGCGCGCTAGACACGCCCGCGGCGAAATCGGCCGTAAATTCCGCACTCGCCGCCGGTGGTCGGGTTGACGAACTCTCAGAGCCGCTCGCGATTGATTACGAGAAGGCTTCGAAAGCCACTGCGCTAAAGGCGGAAGATGACCTTGGATTTGGCGTGATGATAGCCTTGATCCTTGGCGCTCTCAGTTTGCTGCTGGGTTTCATCCTCGCGGTGTTTACCTCGCGCAGCATTAGCGGCCCGATCCGGAATCTGACAGCATCGATGCTCGAGTTGGCCGGGGGCAATTTTGATGTTGTGCTCCACGGTCTTGGTCGCAAGGACGAAATTGGGGAAATTGCGAATGCGGTCGAAAGGTTCAAGGTGAAGTCGGCCGAGAAGGCGGAGGCGGAAACCCAAGCCAAACTAGCTCATGATCGTATCGCTGCTGAGCAACGAAAGTCCGACATGCGCAGGCTTGCAGATGCGTTCGACGCGGCCATCGGGGATATTGTCGAAACCGTTTCCTCGGCGTCCACAGAACTGGAGGCGTCGGCTCGCTCACTGGCAAACACTGCCGAATCGACACAGCGACTCTCGACCGCTGTAGCGTCGGTCTCCGAACAGGCGTCCGCGAACGTTCAGTCCGTTGCATCTGCCACAGAAGAAGTGTCGATTTCCGTAAATGAGATTGGTCGGCAAGTGCAGGAGTCAGCTCGCATTGCCAGTGAAGCGGTTCGAATAGCCGCGAGCGCTGACAAGCGCGTTCTGTCTCTCTCTGAGGCCGCCGGCAAGGTCGGTGACGTCATCCAATTCATCAACACAATTGCATCTCAAACAAATCTTCTGGCCTTGAACGCAACAATCGAGGCAGCCCGCGCCGGAGACGCTGGGCGAGGATTCGCGGTCGTTGCATCAGAAGTGAAAATGTTAGCGGACCAGACCGCGAAGGCGACGAAGGAGATAAGTGATCAGATTTGTGGAATTCAGTCATCCACCAAGGAATCAGTGGCAAGCATCAAAGAAGTCACTAGCGTTATTGGCCGAATCTCAGAAAGTTGCTCGGCCATCGCGTCTGCTGTGGAAGAACAAGGCGCTGCAAACCAAGAGATTGCCCGGAATGTTCAGCAGGCGGCAATTGGTACGACGCAGGTCGCCACAAATATCGCCGAAGTCAATCGAGGTGCGGATCAGACGGGCACCGCGTCAACGCAGGTGCTTTCCGCTGCCAGGTCCCTAGCTGAGGATAGCAATCGTCTGAAGCTGGAAGTGCAGAGATTCCTGGCCAGGGTAGCGGAAGCTTAGCAAAGGTTTGAGCTCCTGAAGAAGCGCTGCTCGAGTGCGCATGTCCCTTTATCTTGGTCGGATGTATTTTCCACGCCGACCTCTCGGGGGCGCGACCGACGGACAAGAGCCCCAATAGGGCTTGAGGGCAGCAGCTGCCCACAATAGGTACTCCATCTCGTGCAAAGCGCCACTTTGCGTGGAATGAGCGCACCTGGGAATGATTGCCGCTTTTCGTCAGGTCGAAGTCAAAGCTAGATGCGGCGTGGAACACGTTCGCGCAGCTCCGAACTTCGTCAAGCGACGTCTGTTACTGTACGTCTGATGGCTCCAGCGGCTTCGACCGAAAGAAACCGAACCTGCCGGAATGTGTTCAGGCCGCCATCAGCTCGGCTGGCCTTTCACCTACAAGGGCGGCCAATCGATAGGCCTACAAGTCCACTGCGGTTGATCTCAGCAAGCAGACTGTCGGCGCGATTCCTCGGCGGAGTTCCAACAAGCCGTGTGCCCGCTGTCGCATCCGTCGCCACCGGATCACGAATGAACTCATAGGATAATGAAATGGACGGAAAGGCCTGCGAAATCCTCCTCCGGCCTCTTGGTGCTTACGTAGAAGCCTTGTGCTCAAACTCCAACTCGCACAAACTATCGCTGCAAGCCAGGCGATCATTACGATGGTGGCAACTCCCAGGAATCCGATAGGAACTAGCTGATTGCCATTTCGCCGCCGTTCGCCGGCATCCAGGGTAAGAGACGATCAGAGCTGCCCGCCTGGCATAGACCGATGAGCTGAGACAACCATCCGGGTTGAGGACGACCTAGTGTCCTGAACCAGAAGTTCGCAACATTGGTCCGTTTTGTGCCGGGGCATTGTATCGGCAGAAGCGCTCGATGGAAGCAAGGATGTCGTCAGCGGACTTGGTCCATCGGAATGGTTTCGGATCGGCATTGTGTCGTTCGATGAACGAGGTGATGTCCGCCCTGAGGGCAGCGACACTGCGATAGACGCCGCGCCTGATCTTCTTATCGGTAAGGAGCGCGAAGAAGCGCTCGACCTGATTGAGCCATGACGAACTGGTCGGAGTCAGGTGCACATGCCAACGCGGCCTTTTGGCTAGCCATTTCCGGATCAGCGGCGTCTTGTGCGTTGCATAGTTATCCATGACGAGATGGACGTCGAGTTCGCCCGGTACGGCGGCCTCGATCTCGTCGAGGAACTTGCGGAACTCGGCGGCTCGGTGGCGTCCGTAGCATTTGCCGATGACCCGTCCGGTCGCAATGTCGAGAGCGGCGAACAGCGATGTGGTGCCGTGCCTTTTGTAGTCATGGCTCCTTCGAGCCGGCTGACCGGGACGCATCGGCAGCATCGGCTGACTGCGGTCCAGCGCCTGGATTTGGGACTTTTCGTCTACACACAGAACGATGGCGTGTGCCGGCGGCGAGACGTAAAGGCCGACGACGTCGCGCACCTTGGCGACGAAGTTCGGATCGGTGGAGAGCTTGAATGTCTCTAGCCGGTGCGGCTGGAGCCCGAAGGCCCACCAGATGCGTTGCACCGTTGACACCGACAGGCCGCTGGCCTTCGCCATGCCCCGAGAACTCCAATGAGTGGCGTTCTCGGGGCAGCTTTCCAGCGTCCGCACGATCACGGCTTCGATGCGGGCATCGTCAATGGTGCGCGGCGCCCCGGAACGCGGCTCGTCGTGCAGCCCGGCCACGCGCTGCTCTACAAAACGCTGCCGCCACTTGCCTACCGTTCCCCGCTCCAGGCCTAGCTTGGCCGCTACCTCCTTGTTCTGACCGCCTTCCGCGCAGGTCAGCACGATCCGGGCTCTCAGAGCCAGCGCCTGCGCCGTTTTCCGCCGCATCGTCAGCGACTGAAGTTCGGCAAGCTCATCATCGCTCAATATCAGGGGCGCAAGCCGCTGGGTCGGCATCAGATCCTCCGTCGCTGTTACAGCCGCCATCTCTGGCACAGCGACGCGAATCTACTGCGAATCTACGATTGCGAACTTGTGACTCAGGACACTAGGAGTGACCGGGCCGAAAGCTGCTCTAATACTGCAAAGGCCGCTTCATAGGGTGAGGCCGTGCTCATTAAGCACCTTATCTCTGAGACCCCCCTTGATCTCACGGGCGATCTCTTTGCGAACTGCGGCGCCCAACTCTATCTTGGCATCCTCGACAAGGTCAGCTTCGACCCCGATCAAACCTTTGTCGGTGAGCTGTTGCTGCAGCCGGCTGTGGAACTCCGTGCCCATTGCAGCAAGGAGCTGGTCGTGCGCCCTGGTGTGGTCTTCGGGTGCGATACGACTCACAACGCTGTCCCAGGGTTCCCAGTCCACCGCCAAATAGTCGGCGAATTCCGCCGCTTCTCGGTTGCGCACGGATGTCTCTGCGCTGTCAATGTCAGCGTCGGTCACACCGGAAACCTCAAAGAAGCGCATGTTCGGGGCGACGTGTTGCAGCCCCAGCCGCTCGCGGAGCTTATTTTGATAAGCAAGAGAGACCTCAATGGCGTCGATGTCTTCGAAGTTGTTGCCCGAGCCTAGCGCGTGAACCTTCTCGCGCGCAATTCTGTCCAGCGCGTCCAGGCGGAACATGACCCGCCCCAGACCGATGAGATCGGGAAGCCGGCCCTTGTTGTTATAGGCGCCGTTCTCGACCTCTGCGATGAGGCGTGCGGTCTGCATGCCGTTCCAGGTCAAAGTTCTGCGATCCTCGCAGCTCTCGTTGGCGTCCAGGACCAGTTGGAAGTAGCGCTTACGCAATTCCGGGTTTTGCGCCACTTGGCGCAGATCATTGGCCACCGACTGCCGGAATTCTTCGTTGCCAGAGTTCACGGAATCGAACAGTTTGCCAAGGAAGACCGCGTATTCCCGGGCGCCCGGCTCTTCAGCGACGCTCTGCCAAGCGGCCAGCACCTCTCGATCACCCTCCTGTGGATTTCCCCGGAGCCAGTTTGCGACCGTTTCAATGAGAGCATCGGGCTGTTCATCGTCTGTCTCGGACAATTCACTTTCGTCATTGTGCGAATGGTAGACGGTTGGACCGGCATAGCCCTCGGCGCTTAGGATTGTATCCAGGTCCGCGAGCACCTGCTCGGGCAGAGGATTGTCGGTCAGAACTATGCTGCCAGGAGCGACCAATTGCGTCAGCAGGTCGTCCGGTAGGCTCGTCAATTGGTTTTGGCCGACGTCGAGAAAGTCCAGCGAAGCAGGGAGGTGCCGCGGCAGACGCGTCAGTTGGTTTTCGCTGACGTCGAGAAACTGGAGGGTAGCGGGAAGGGTCTCCGGCAGATTCGCCAACTGATTGTGGCTGGCGCGGAGAAACTGCAGCGAAGCAGGGAGCACCTCGGGCAGTTCCTGCAGCTGATTGTGGTTGAGGTCGAGATGCTCGAGCTCAGCAGGTAGGACCCCAGGCAGGCTCCTCAGCCGGTTTGAGCTCGCGTCGAGGCCTCTGAGCTCGGTCGGGAGTTCGGGCAGGGTGGTCAGCTGATTGCCCCTAACGTCAAGACGCCGGAGCGAAGCAGGCAGGCTATCGGGCAGAGTGGTCAACCGATTGAAGGGCACATCAAGCGCAACGATAATGCTCGGAAGTCTTGGCAGGCTTGTAAGGGACAGCGATCCAAGATCCAGCGTAGTGGTCTCACCCAGAGTATTCGCTCGGCGCACCGCTTCTTCCCGATCCTCGAGCGGGCCTACCTCCGGTTCAGCAGCCCAATTCTCAAGCGCCCCATTTCCATCGCCCTCGATATGGGCGGAATCTCCGGAGTTTGCTGCGGAGCCTGTCACGATCGCGTTCCACCGCGCCGCGTCTTCGTTTTGCCCGTCCTGCTGTCCGGAAGATACAGAAGGGATGCCACCGTTGCGCTGAATATGTCCTCTCTCAAATGGATCCATCCCACCCTCCTCACGAAATTGAGCGCAGACTCAGCCCACGGTGACGATGCTCTAGGAACATTAGCTTTCGATAAGCTGACAGACTGTCGTCGTAAGTGGCATCGATGGCAACGAAGCTGGCATGACCTTGGGTGCAGGATTTGATCGGCCGATCCCCTGACCGTAAGATATTTTCCGCTGATGCGTTTCCGGCATAACCACGCAGCAGCCGCTCAAGTATAAAGCCCGCGCGTGGCGGCGGTGCCGTTCTCCAACTGCCTGCGAAGCAAGAGCGCACGCTCTCCAACGCCCAACGTCCGCGTCGGTCCTCTCTCGTGCCAAGCAATCGCTGCCGCGCTGGTATTTGCCGTTGGTGGCGAGCACAATGATCTGGGTGTTTTTGCAGCGACACTCGTCAGCTGATCGACAGGTGGGCCTGCTAAGGGCGGACGCTGCCAGCCGTTGACGGTTCTCCGGACTTGTCTGGCCAGCGAGATGGCAGACTGCGGGCAGCAGTATCGATCTATTGTCCAGGTTGGGCTCGTATCGGCCTGTGTCAAAGAGGTGCTGGACGGCAGTCGCGGACCACGCGCACACGCCTTCGAATGATCATTGCTCTGCGGACCTAGCTGCTTCGCGGCCTTGGGAAGCGGAGGTGTACTCGTTAGTTCTGACGATGGAGAGATTGATGGACACAGGACACGCACAGCGGAGCGCGGCTTCCTCCCCGGGCGCATTTGAAGAGGTGGAGCAGGAAAGCTACCTCGGCGGCTTCAATCGTGCCGTCGCGAATTTGGTCGAAACGTTGACAGGGTATCGGACCCCAGCCTCCGCGCGCGCACAGATCCTGGACAATTGGGTTGCCGAAGAAGGGCAGGGCGAAGCCGAGAATAGGCGACAGGGGCGCCGACGAATCAGGAATTCGGATAACACAGGCTCGCGCTCGCTGGATTTGTCCTCGCTCTCACTGACCGCTCTGCCCGCCGCCCTTCCGCCAAGGTTGCTGGAACTGCGCGCCAGGCACAACGAGCTAAGCAGCCTGCCTGCCGTGTTCCCACCCGGTCTCCAGCGTCTTCTCATTAGCCATAATCGCTTGACCAGTTTGCCGGACGATCTTCCGGCGACCCTCTCTGAGCTCGAGGTCGTTGACAACAGCTTGACCAGTCTGCCGGCAAACCTTCCAGCCGGGCTCGAGATCCTGAACGCAAACGACAACCGGCTCATCAGCCTGCCGGACGCTCTCCCGAGCGGGCTCACCTCGCTTGCGGTCAGTGGCAATCAGTTGACCGACCTCCCGGTGTCCCTCCCCTCGTGGCTCGTTGAACTCAATGTCAGCGGCAATCAATTGGCCAACCTTCCCGACCCACTTCCGAGCACGCTCCAATCACTCAATGTCAGCGGTAACCGGCTGACCAGCCTGCCTGAAGGTCTTTTAGATGCTGTTGTGCCGAATAATAGCCTCTACTACCCGCATCTGGAGAGCCTCGAATTGGAGGATAACGCGCTGCCGGACGACATCCTCGCTCATCTGGCGGCGGCTGCAGCGCCACCGCAGCTTGCGCAGCAATCCCTGCATGAAGCTGCCGCACACTGGCTCGCAGACGACCCGGCCACGCTGGCCGAATGGCAGCACTTTGCAGATGAGCCCGGCGCCCAAGACTACGCACAGTTCCTGGAGAGGCTACGAGGCACCGTGAACTACGGCAATAACGGGTTTCGGCAAGCAGTGGCTGATGATCTGCGGCACGCGGCCGCCAATCCGACATTGCGCGAGCAGTTCTTTGCGCAGGCTTCCGAGGCCAACACGAGCTGCGAGGATCGCGTCACCTTGCACTGGAATGGTATGCAGACCGCGCGCATCAACGCTGACGTCAAGGACGGGCTATATGACGATCGCCTTGGCGATCTGATCCAGCGCGGCCGTGTCGCCTTCCGCTTGGAGGCGTTGGACGAGATCGCGCGCGACAGGATCAACTCGCTCGCCAGCGGCAACCCGAACGTAGACGACATCGAAGTCTATCTGGCCTATCAACATCGGCTGCGCGAGCCGTTGGAGCTCCATCATCTTGCCCCTGACATGCGCTTCCTAGAGGTCTCTCACGTCAGCGAGGATGATGCGACGGAGGCGCTCGACCTGGTCCGGCAGCGGGAAGCAAGCCAGTTCACCGACTACATGGCAAGCCGCTGGGAACCCTGGGAGACGGTGCTGAGGCGCCTCGCTCCAGACGAACATGCCGCGATGGAAGACCGGGTGCTCGACGCCATGGGCGACGAGTTTCAAACCCGCTTGACTCAGCGACTGGGCGAGCATGGTCTTCTAGGCGATCCGGATGCCGAGCGGGTGCTCGGAGCCCAAGTCCGAAACGAGATCGCTGGCGAGATCAAAGGCGAGGTCATGCAACGTGTGCTCGCAGAGCGTGGTCTCGAATTATGAGGCTCCCAAACCGCCGCAGCGATATCGACTGTTGCTCCGCGGCGGTACCTAAAGATCGATCGCTAAGGCTCGGCCATCGCTGCCAAGGTGCTTTTGCGTCTTGGCAATGCGCTCCCCTCGATGAGGGTCTTTCGGTCTTGACGAGTGACGAAAATTCCCGCGTGCGAGGCGAGGGCGTATCTGCGTCCCGTCGAAAGCCGCTTCGGGACGAGAGCTCCTCGGTAAAAAAGTTGTCGAGGAGACCAAGCGCGCAGCGGTGAAATCATCGGTTGCGGAGGCGCTGCCGCAGTCAGCGAGCTCGGTTTGACGAGAAAGCTAACTGTTCGGGCGGTGATGCTTGAATTCGGCGCACGTCGACAGGCGATCCATTGTTAGGTCCGTCGAGGAATTTCGTCAGCTCGAACTGGAGGCCGGCGAAGAGGTGCCGCAAAATTTGAGCGACCCCGTCCCTGGTCAGGCGAGTGCCTATTCCGGGCCACTCTCGCGCCCAGTAATATCCTGATCTCGTCAGCTTTTCGAAAGGTTGCCGCTACAACAATAAATAATCTGACTCTTGCTGAACGAGCTGCTATTTGGCCGTAATCCAGACCGTATGGATTGCTGCAGGGTCTATGCAAACATGAGGAGAGCAGGATGGATCCGGTTGACCCATTCTTCGATTCAGGAGCCTGGATGCGAGAGTACGCCGCCCTTCAGGGGCGGAGTGGGCGGCGAGCGGGCAGCCCAAGCGAGCCAGGGAGACTTTGAAAGGCGGCTGCAGGACTTGAATCTCGATCCGTCTGATGAAAGCAAGTCAGCTTCGCCTGAGCGGCCTCCCGCAGGAGGTGGTCGAGCAGTCCGGCGGGACGATTTCGGCGGTTCGATGCGGGTGCCGCCGCACTCCTCTTTCAGGGAGAGTACGCTGGGCGGCACGCGACGGAGCGTAGACATTCCCAGCTTCCAGCTTCCCACTTCGGCGCAAGTGCCGCAGTCTAGTTTGCGAGATGATCTGTTCAGCAGCACACGCTACAGCGTTCCGGACGCAGAGTCTGCCGCCTCGGTCAAGAGCGGAAAAAGCCGCGGATTATGGTCACGCTTCAAGTCGGGAATCGGCAAGGCTCTTGGCGGAAAGTCGTCGCGTGACGCGGGGGAATCTGACGTCTTTTCGACGAATGTACGAATTGATTATGCAAGGCAGCCGGGCCGGACGCGCGGGGTCAATTCGGCCGATGAGGAGCTCATTGAAGATTTCAGAAACAAGGCGGCGGGTAATCTCAGCGACGGCACCATCAAGAATGCGGCAGCCGATTTGCGCCATTTGAGCGCGCGCCTGAGCGACGCCGGCAGGCCCTCGATTGCCGATCGAATTCGCCGGGAATTGGAAAACGCGCAGCTGGAAAATCCCGATGTGGAAAACCATCAGCTAGAAGCTGAGCTCGATGAGGACGTCGACACCTACGCAAAGGACCGCGGCAGGCGCATCAAGGCGGCCCTGAAGAAGCTTCGTGAAGTCGGCGCCGGAAACACCTTGGCAGCCGATGTCCGCCGGCTGGCTCCTCGTGCTGAGGACGCATCCCTCATCCGCATGTGGGCGGCGGCGGAAAAGGCGACACACAGGATCGACCCAAAGACGATCGACAGGCAAACTCGCCGCATGTTCAGGCTGAGTGAGTGGCTGCAGACCAATGGCAGGCAGCCGATCGCCGGCCGCCTGTCCACTCCTGGCCTCGCCCAGGATGTGGAGGAGTACAAGCGCGAAACGAAGGACAGCAAGATCAACGCTGATCTGGTCAGGCTCGGCCTTTACCAGCAAATCCTTGAGGCGAACAGGGCGCTGGGATTGCCGCCCCCTGAGGACCCGGATCAGCCTTCTGCGGAAGCTGCTCGGCCGGCTCACTCGCCACAGGAGCTTCCGGCAACGCCAGCCACGCCGAGCGCGGGAGCTTGGGAATGGCTTGGAGAGCAAATGCATGGATCTGGCTCATCGATGCCGGCGCCGCAAAGCGGATGGCGGGCCGGCTCGTCCCAGCAGCTTCCCGCAACCCCGGCGACGCCGAGCTCGGGAGCCTGGGATTGGCTCGGCGACCAAATCCACGAACCTGCCTCACCAGTGCCGGCGCCGCACTGGGCCGCGCAGGCTCATCCGCCGCTTGAGCTTCCTGCCACTCCAGCCACCCCGAGCCAGGGAGCTTGGGCTTGGCTTGGGCAACAGATGCAAGAACCCGCATCGCCTTCGTCCGTGAGGCCTCGATCGTCAAACGTCTACGGCGGTCTCGAGTCCTTTGTTGATCTGGATCCACCCACACCCCACGACTTGCGTGACGATGCGCGCTCCGCGCCAGCACCTGAATTTGCGGCCGCCTCGCCGTTCGCAGGACCGCCCGTGGGGGCTTCGGAGCTGCGGGACATTGGGGCGATCGTTGGCGCCAACTGGCGCCACGGCTCCCAGGCCGCTTCAGACGTGCTGATCGATGTCTTGGGCAACATCAATCTGCTGCCAAACCAGTTCGGGCCAAGTCAGTTTGCGATCAATGGGGAGCGCTATTCGGCGACATTTGGACCGGGCGGTCGCAGAGATATTCGCCTGATCCATCACCCGCGCGCCGCTGGGATGAACGAAGCCGGGCCATCCCGGCCGCTGCATCGTCCACGGCCAATCGTAAGCGCAAGGCAAACCGGGGAAGGTGCAGTCGATCTTGGCCATCTTATCCGGGGCGGCTGGGAGCATAGGGAGCGGTTCCTGCCGCCTTACCTCGTGCGCGTTTTGGAAGGCGAGGGCATCATGCCCCAGCCCGGGCGGCCGACCTATTTCGAAATCCGCGGAATGCCATATAGGGGCGAGTTGGTGGAAAGCGAAGGACGCCAGCGCGTTCGCGTTTATCCCGAACCTCGGTGAAGAAGCAAGTTGGCTGCAATTCCAAATGCCCAGGCAGCTCGCGCGAGGCGTTGTATCACGCGCGCGCTTGACCGGCGATGCACCCAATCGATGCAGATCGCAGAGGTTGGGCGTGAATACACGCCTCACTTCGACGGCGATGGCGGCTCAGTCAGTTTCTCAAGCGGCAACCTCTCCGCTGTCCGTACATCGGGCCCGAGCCTGCCTCGAAAGGTTTCGAAGCGACAGTCTCAAGAGAGCGCGGCGTGAACCCGAACGAGTCAAACGACCCATTCAACACGGAAGTTTGGATACAGGGGTACGCTGCCCTGCAAGACCCGCATGTGAGGCAGCGTCCGGCAGCTGTCAAATTGCATGACAACCGGCCTCCTGCGCGGATCGTGTGCCTCATTGCGTCGTGCTCGAAACATGAGCGCGTCGGCCCGTTCGCTGCCATGATTTAAGTCAGGGCCGCTTGTCATGATACCGCACTTGTAGCCTGTGCTCACATCAGCTGGTGCCATCACGTTTGCTGATCCCGCTCAGGGAGGAACGAGCACGCTTGTTTCTAGAATTCCCCCATTATCGCCGCGGACAGCCTGATCCGGAGACGCTAAGTCCGGGCCCAGCGGCAAAACACGAATCCCCACAGAACCAAATCACCAGAACGGGCGGCCACAACGAGGAGGGAGGCTTTCCCGGTTGCGTTTCTGTGTCTTGATGGTCGGGACAGGCTTCCAATGATCGCCAGAGTTTGAGGCGATATCGGTCCTTCAAAGTCGCGAAGACTAGCTTCGTCAACGGCTATCTCGCACCACAACAATCACCCATGGCAGAAGGGCCTGCCAATGGGAGAGCCCGCCTCTACTCGGTACAACAGCCCCGATGCCATGTGGGGCGGATCGCCCTTGTCAAGAAATGGGGCGTCAAGCAGACGGTTGGCCTCAACGATGGCTCAGGCAGAGCAATAACATAGCGGTATTCCCGACGGTCGCTCGTGAGAACTCTGCTCTGGGTCGAAAGCGATGTGCCCTTGCAGGAAAGCGGGCGTCTCGCCCTTCCTAAAGCTCCTCTGGTTATTCATCATCAAGCAGTCGCCGAAGCTCCCCTGGAGAAAACTGCTCTGGCTCGAAAGTAAATTCTTCTGGATCAATGGAAACAGGAGGAGCGAAGTGATCATCCGTTAGTCCGTGAAGCGCGTCGTGCAAGCCCTTTTCCAGTTGCCGCAGCTCCTCTGGAGGGACGAAGACGGGCGGGTCGCTGGGTTGATCATCGAGATGATCCAGTACTCGACGAAGATCTGCCTGAGGGAGCTGCTCCGAATCGGATGCGACTTGCTCCTGGATGAAAGCCGAGGTGGCGGGTTGATCATCTCGCCCCTCGGTAAGCTCCTGTGCGTCTTCATCCTCAAGCAGTCGCTGAAACTCCGCTGGAGAGAACTGGTCCAGATCAATGATAAACTCTTCTGGATCAGAGGGAAACGAGGTATCAGCGGGATCCTTCGATTGCCGGTGAAGCTCGTTACGCAATTCCTTTTCCAGTTGCTGAAGCTCCTCTGAAGGCAGGGAAACTGGCGAGGGGATAGCTTGGTCATCAAGATGGTCGCGCAGGCGCTGAAGCTGCTCCTGTGGAAGCTGCTCTGGATCGACAGCGACCTGTCCTTCGAGGAGAGCCGACGGGACCGGTTGATTGTTGTGTCCTTCCTGATGCTCCTCTTGCCGACTAGCTTCGTACGACGCGCCGTGCTGCGCAGCGGCGCTGTCGATGCGTGTCGGTTCTGTCGGTAAGGCGGCTTCGGGATTGATTAGCACCACGTTCTGAGGGGAAGGATTGAGTTTAGCGCGAGTACGCCCTGGACGCACGATGGCAGCGACGCCGCCCGTCGACCGAAAGGTCCGCAGATGCTCTAATGCTTTAAGGAGTCTGTTGCTATTAGAGGCACCGCTGAACTCGCGCACGTCACTGCCATCGCTCAGCGATTTGCCGTCTAACCGAGCAACAATGCTTGGTTTGTTTTTTGCGAAGAGCCAACGACTATAGCCGATAAGAGAACCTGCATGCTGCTTCGCCGTAACGGCGGCCGTCCCGCCCGCAATAAGCGCCTCCTCAAGCCTGAAGATATCGGCAGCATCCTCGGGATAAAGAGGTCGCCTGTCCCACTGCCCCCGGATTATGACGCCCGGTGAGGCGACCGGCATTGCTCCGCCACTTCCTCCTAAAGCGGCGCTTGCGGTCGGTTTCCGATATACCAGAACTTCTTCCAGATCGTTCAGCGTCCTCTGTCTTTTCGCTGCCCTCGATTGAGCTGTGTCATGTTCATGATTGATGGGGGCCTCCTCACTTGCCAGGAGATTGCTCCGGGCACGTGGATCCATCGCCTCGTCCGGAGATTGCTGACCATCGTTAGATGCGTCTTTCGCTGAAGGGAGCGCGCGCCGTCGCCCCCGAGAAACTACATGGTCGGGATCGTGATACGCACGAAGCACGCTTAGTGCAGTCTTCATGAGTGCGTCTTTAGGAAAGTAAGTATCTAGGTGATTAACCAGGGACTGGTGGTTCCTTAGATCAGTCGTTTGGCCACGGCCGCGGAGATCATTCGCCAGTCGACGAAGTGCCGAAGTATAAAGCTTCACCGTGTTCGGTTGTGGGTTCTTCTGATCCACATATTGAGCAATCGCCTTGTCGATAACGTCCCCGTCTTCACTGGATAGATGGGGATAGGAGCCTCGTCCGCCAACGGGAGCGGGTTCGGCCTGCCTTGCCTCAGCCAAGTGCTGCTCAAAACCATCTTGTCCGGCTTGGCTCGTCTGCGGCTCTTGAGAGACGGCGTGCTGCACTTGCGACCAAGCTGGCACGTTAAACGAGTCAAAATCTTGCGGGTCCACGCTAACCTCACTTCCAGAATCACCTGAACAGGTCTGCCTAGTCGCGTAAGCTTTCGAGAACCTGACGCGGCCATGGTTCCGGGCAGAGAGTTATTCGCGGTGGACAACCTTGGAAATGACCGCGCTCGGGACCAGCTTCTCCTCAACACTCCGCCTCACCTTGCTTGGGGTCCAACGACATCTTTTCTCTATAAGCTCTTGCAGCTGGCGCACCCCTACACGGGCTCGTCTCGCGCAGATGCAGCCGGTCTCCTCAACAAGATCGCGAAGCTCAAGTCCCATGCGGCACGAGATGCTGAAATCAGAATGGCGTCTGCGATGATCAGAAGAATATCAACGTAGATACCAGCAGATTGAGCGCGTGTTCAGTGTGGGGCGTGTGCGTGATGCCTGTGGGGTTATGAATGTATGATAGTCCCACGCCTGCATATATTCCCGGAGCAAGATGGGCGGTATATGTTCCAGTGATTGCCGTGGTATCGCGATGCGCAAGCTGGCCTTTAGCCAAGGCAGCATCCACCGCAAATTTGCTCCAGCTCGTCTTGCTAGCAACGATTGCAATCAGATCACCGGGCCGGCTATCAAAAGGCCCTTTCGCATAAAGACGAAGCTCGTAATATTGGCTGATCCTGTTGAGGTCAGGCGGAGCTCCCATGATGGAGAAGCCGCCATAGATGCCGCGCGACGGCATCCCACCCGCGTCATTCTGCCAGAGCTGCCTGTCCGCAGCGATGTAGTGAAAGTTATTCCCGCTCTCTCTTCGTTGCTTGAGATCCGCCAAATTCGTGTAGCGGCTACTGTTCAAACCAACGCCCGCCCGCAGCCACGTGTCGGGTACGCCGGCAGCAGCCTTGCTCTTGTAGCCGGCTTCTTCAACGAGAAGGATGCCCGTGTTGGCCGTGCTCCAGTTCAAGCCGGTGGGATTCTCGGTTATGTGGGCATAGGCACCATCTGGACTGATTGAGCGCTGGACGGAGACCTTGTTGTACAAGCGATCGTCAAAATTGTACTTCAAGTTGACCGCTGGCGTCGGCGCAGCATTGGTGCTCATCCCTGCCTGGAACAAGGCAGACATGTTCGATCCTGTAATTCCTCCGAACAATGTGCCGGTGAACTCATTTTGGTTTCTGAGGTAGCCAAGTTTGAGTTCTAGCGTCCTGTCGAAGAAAGTCTGGTAGTAGGCGAGCGTGTTGATTCCCGCTCGATCTGGTCCCGGGCGATCCCACGTCGAGTATTGGTGCTCGGCTCCTACGACGATCTGTCCGTCGGCAATGCCAAACCGGCTGAGATCGTAGGTAACGATCATGAAGTTTGCCGACGCGAAGGTCGGATTCTGGCCCATATAGAGCTGGTTTGCGATAGGGCTTCTGGTCGCATTCGGCAGCTGGTTGTTTGCAAAGCTGTTGCTTGTCCAGCCGATGTACCCGATGCCGACATCTGCCAGAGCCGATCTAACGCCGTCCCTGTCCTGATCAATCGTGTCCGCAGGGCCAGGTATGTTGAACCACAACCCTTTTTCACGCAGCTTGTCGTACCTTTCAAAGGGATCGATCGTCTTTTGCGGTCTCGTCGGAGCACCCCTGCCCGCACTGCCGCGCCTCTCGAAAGGCACTCCGAGACCTTCTGCTGGAGCCGAGGCAGGAGCGCGGATTTCCTGACGGATCAGGTCGATCGGGAGCCTCGCGGCCCGAGCGGGGGTCTTTCCTCTTTTGCTGGCCTGATCCACGGAGTGGTTACGAGGATCAAGTCCGCTCGCTGTTTGTGCCAGTACGGAATTGCCGACCGGACAAGCCGCTAGCGAAAGCGCGATAACAAGCCAAAATGGCTTTCCCCTTGATCTCAAATCGAACGAAAGTGCTGCCGTAGCCGAGTTTGTCCCAGGCGAGCTGGTCGCAAGAAGGCAATCACGCATGGCGTACTTCGGGCCCATATCGCCCAGCGATGAATAGATTGAACTGCGGCCTGATTGGGCAGAGTGAGCTCCCGGCGTTTTCGCGTCCGGGGGCGAGAGGGACGAGCCAGAACACGATCTATCCGAAGAGGACCACTCAGGTTTCCTGAACCTCTCACCCCGCGACACGACGATGATCTGGTCCGAAACTTTGCTGGTGCATAACGCCGGTGCGCCGAGAGCCAGAGGAGGGCGCTGGCTCGGCAGATGCTCACGACGAGCGCGCAGGGGCTTGCTGTCCTGGCCACCAAAACATTGCGAATGTCCGCCCTGCCCACTGTGTGTCAGGCGAGTCTGGCGGTGTCGCGCGTCTGCATCGAAGGGGGCTTTCTGGACGAAACGGCAGCTACCGGAAAGCAAGGCTCGCCGTGCAAGAGGCTTGGATTCACGAAGCGCTTTAGCGGTATCGTTCGCAGCGAAACACGAGACAATAGCCAGGCTTGAAGTTGCGCGCGCGCCAACCTCACCACAACATCCAACGTGATGGCCCAGAAGACCTGAGGAATCAGCCATCGAGCAGCTTTGGCGAGTAACGGCGAACAGTTGCTGGCGGCCGAGAGCGCGGCACAACCTGTCTTGCATCCGAATCCTTGACGTACGCGGCGTTCATTGGTCACGCTTGCCACGAGCCCGTCATCTCGAACAATCTGCTGGAATTGGTAGTTGACCAGGTACAGCTCTTGCCGTTCCAATCGGCCATTGCCGCTTGGTCGATCAGCCGTCGCTGCCCCGGATGAGGTTGCTGGTCCGGCAAGAGCGGACTCCATCGAACACTCTGCAGGAATGGGTGGACGGTTTGCATTCGTGCCGTGAGTAAGAAAATCCCCAGGGTTCTCCTGAATGGCGAGAAACTGCTGCGCCGTCGCGGGCGAAGATGAGTACCGTTGCTCAGTGGTGACGGTATCATGGAGGACGCGGGCAAATTGTCGCGTTGCGTTGCTCAAGAAGTAGCGTTTCGTAGCAGCAGGGCGGCCGATCGGGACGCTCGGCAAGATTGATTATTGTCGGCCGCTCGCAGCTCCTGGAGCGCGTGAGCATCGCAGCCTATCGCGTCGACGAAACAAGCCCGCTGGAATGGGATCCTGAGCGAGGGACAATGGACTTGATGGATCAAGCGGCCGCTTCAGACTTGCGGCCGCTCTTGCACGGGCCGTCAAGACGGATCCTCCCGGTCTTAGTGCTCCCGCTTGTCCTCGTTGGCTCGTGTGCTGCTGGCGCCTGGCTTTGGGCGAACCTTGAAGCCCTTGTAGAGACGCCGGAAGCTTCGACGATGAGCCTGTCACTGGAGGACAGGGCATCCTTGTTTGAGATAAAGTGGGCACAGCAGAAAACCGGCGACGAGATCGCAGTACTCAACAGCCGGATCAACGCTCAGCGGGATGACCTCAAACGGATCCTGGATCAGATCACCATGCTGACTTCGCGGATCGATGCGCTGCAGAGTTTAACACCTGTTCCTTCTGCTGCTTCCGAGCCTCCTTTGTCGTCAGCCCGGACTGCTTCGCGGGTCGCCAGGAAACGCTTCGGGCGGCCCAAACCACAGGGACCTGTTTCCGTCGGAGGCGCGCCAGTGATCGCCGCACCGAAGACATCCGAGCCTTGAGGTCTGAGACGCTGCAGGCGTCGAGTCTCCAACTGTGCTCGATGAGGTGGCCCGTAGGTTCGCAAAACTTCCTCCGGCCGTAAAATAGCCGAAGCTTGTGCGGGCGCCGTCGTCTCCAGCGGCATGTAGTGAGGCCGTCACTATCATCGAGAGTACTCCAGGGCAGGTGGTGCAGAGCACTTTCCGCATGATCGAGCCGTGGCCCTGAACGGCGCATCCGCTGCCGCTCTCTTCCAATCAGCCCTCGCCAGTTTTGAGATCATCTCTGAAAGGTCGTGTCATCACACCCATCTGGCGTGCCTGCCCGATGGCTTCTTCGGATCGCCGCCTGCGAAGAGCTTAGAGGTTTGGGATCTGCTCACATGCGTGGCTTAGTTAATCGGAATGCGGTCGAGATGAGTGTCGAACGCGGCAGCAACAGCTCGAATGACAAACCGGTGCTCCTGCTTGACCCGAATGAATCCCTCTTCAATGTCCACTATCCCATCTTCTGCAAGCATTCCCAGGCGGTCGGCCGAATGGAGAAGAGGAATCGGATCAAATCCGTGAGCAGCACAGATCGTTGGTACGTCGGCCTGCAAATCGCACATCAGACGCTCTATGATTGCGGCGCGGAGGCGATCTTCCGCGGTGAGACAGTAGCCTTTTGCGGTTGCCAGGCGGCCGGCCTGAATGTGTCGGTGATAGGAAGCGGTTGCGATCTCGTTCTGGACGTAACCGTCGCGCAGACGGCCGATGGCTGACGGACCTAAGCCGATTACGGTTTTGCAGGTATCAGCCGAATAGCCCAGAGAGTTGCGGCGCAGCCGACCAGCTTTATGGGCCAGCGCGAGCTCGTCATTGGGCAGGGCGAAATGGTCAAGCCCGATCTGGCGGTAGCCGGCCGAGACCAGCGTATCTGCAATAGCCGCGGCTTGCTCAGCGCGGGCGACATTATCCGGCAGCGCCGTCTCATCGATCTGGCGCTGACGCTTCATATAGGACGGGACGTGAGCATAGCCGAAAACCGCAAGCCGGTCTGGCCGCATGGCCAGAGCCGTCCGCGCGGAGTCCACGCAAGACCGCACCGTCTGATGCGGCAGTCCGAAGAGAAGGTCGAAATTGATGCGCCTTATCCCATGATGGCGAAGCCTTTCGACGACAGAAGCCGTCTGTACCTCGCTCTGGACTCGGTTCACCGCCCTTTGAACCACGGGGTCGAAGCTTTGCACGCCTATGCTTGCGCGGTTGATCCCGGCCGCTTCCAACGTCTCCACCATCTCGGCCGTGACCCCACGCGGATCGATTTCTATGGCAATGGTAGCTGATTTGCTGAATGTAAAGCAGTGGCGCAGGAGTTCCATCAAGGCGAGAAAATCGCTCGGTGCAATGGTGGTCGGCGTCCCGCCGCCGAAATGCACGTCGTGCACCGGCAGAGCGCGCGGCACTTGCTCTGCGACCAAGCAGATCTCGTCCCGCACTGCTGCCAAGTAATTGCGGACCGGTCGCTCGCCGCGAGTGAGGCTTGTAGGGAAACCGCAATACCAACAAATAGAGCGACAGAACGGAACGTGGATGTAGAGCGATACTGGCTCGTCGGGAGGCAGCCGCCTCAGCCATGTCCCACAAGTCTTGGCACCGACCATCCCGGAGAAATCCGGTACGGTTGGATAGATGGTGTACCAAGGCAGGCGAGCATCGCAATACTTGTTTAGAAGGCAGGTCTGCAAGACTTAGCTTTCCCATGCTCGAACAGCATGAAGCTGACCGATGCCGCCTCTTGTGTCTTTGCGTTATGTCAAACCCGCTTAGTGGTTTTTGAGATCTGGTCCCGTTTTCGATGTTACTGCCAACGCGGCTTAGGAGCAGAGCGAGGAGTGAGAGCCGATCGTTGGCGATTATCTGGACGTTTAGGTATGAAGTTTCTCGTGCGAACACGGTTGAAGCGGCCAGACGTCCCCGACGAGCTGGAGCGAGCGATCAATCGCTCACCCGAGGGCACGTCAGTTCGGATCCGCTGACGGCCCGTCATTTTTGCGACGGAAACAGGGACTTGTAGGTTCACCAAGAGCAGCTCGGCCTCTCGATCTCCAGACCGGTTTTTTCAAGCAAAGCCGATTGGTTGCTCATAGAGTTCGACGGATGCCTCCTCCAAAGGCCGGCGTGACACAAAAGATAAGTTGCTTGCTAGATGAGAGCGAGGAGCGCACTAGCAAAACGTGACGCGACGTGCGATTCAAGTCCTCTAGCGCGGCCGACGAAAACAATTCTCAATCTCTAGTATCGAACGCATAAGCCTCAATTCCGCCACGCTGGTTGTCTCATTGCCACAAGCATCATCACGGATGTACTGATGATGTTGGGGCGACCCCAGCGCACTTTCAGCCCCCCGGCGAAGTGCGTCGGGGCGCCTTGGTTCGCCGGCGTGTCGCTGTCTAATGCAGCTCACCAACTCACAACGACTTTGGACGCCTGCTGATGGCAAAGCGAATCGCGGCCAGATGCAATCGGACGAGACACTATCTGCAATAGCGTCGATTCTGCTTCAAACTGGGTGGTCTTCTTTTTACATCGGCTTTGGAGCTATCGATCCCTGCCAGATCGCGTATATCTATTCCGTTAGCCTTCATTGGCGTCGCATCGATGCGATGCACCTGCAGCTCTCAGCGACATAGACCGCCTGGTCAGGTTTCGACCGTCCCGTCACTATGTTCTGATGCTGCGAGCCGGAGCCGCCATGCAGGAGCCGACTGGGCCTGTTCATTGCATGGAAATAGCCTTCGCGGCCTGGCATTTCAGTCCATTCACAACGGATAGGGGAAGTTTGTGGTTCGGTAGGCCACCGAACCAGGAGCTCGTCTCGCGAAAATGAGAGCTGAGCCTAGCCAGGCCTGAAGAGGATTGCCGCCAAACAGCTCGATCAGTCGAAAGTGGGCACCCCACCCAACCTCCGGTATACAACGCCGAAGGCATCGAACTCATCGGGCACTCGTAAAGGGATGAATCTATCGGCACGGCTGATTTCAAAGCTGCACGCGCGACATTTTGACGGCTTCGTGGCCGAGGCGGCTCATTGCCGCGCCTTCGCATCCATGCCCTCAAGATTGCCTGCGTCTTTCTGGCGCTCAGCACATCATCTTCCCTGACATTCTCCATGAGAACGTAACCCACACACACGCGCGGCGTTGCAGGTCTACATTGAAGTAGATTTCCAGGCCACCACCGCTCTTGAAGAAGCCGAATGCGGCCCCTGGCGCGATCCGTAGGGTAGCGAGAGCGTGCCCGATCGCCTCCCATCAGATGCTCTTCTTCCTGTGTTACTGCGCCCTGGATGAGAGGGCCGCGCGAGCCATAGACGAGATGGAGGTACGCCTCATCCCGCTCGCGAGCCCCGCCGACGTTGACCCTCTCGCCAAATGGGAAGCGCGAACGGGATGTGACTAGGCACGGACCGCTTGGTTCATGACGATCAGCTGGGATGCACGAGGTGATCCGTCCCATCGCCGCTCAACCCGACAGCTTTTCGTGTTCGCGTTGGCGGCTTTCAGAGTTAGTCAAGGCGCGCGGACCAGACATAAGCTGCTGCCTCCATCATGTTGCACCCCGATCTGACCGTGCTGGATCTCCTGCCGCTCCACGAAAGATGGCAGCTGAGACTTTCAAGCGAGAACCAATTGGATGCCGGCAACGACCAGAACCGCCACGAGGATAAATCTGATGCCTGTCTGGTCCAGGCAGTTCAGGCTAATTACCGTTCCGGCGACCGCACCCGCCAGCGCGGAGATAGCGTAAAGAGGCAAATCCGGAGAGGGAAATTGGCCGGTGAAAAGAGCTCCGACGAAGCCGACTGCGGAATTGGCCAGAATAAAAGGGGGTGATAACGCGACGGTCTGCTTCGGTGATGCCCAACTCAGTGTGACGAGCGTCGGCGCGAGGAACACTCCACCACCCACGCCGGTCAGACCGGAAACCAGGCCAAGGGCCGCGCCAATGCTCACGATTGCCGTGAGCGGAGTTTCGCAAACACGATCAGCAGCGCGTCCCCGCTGCATGATCATCACGGCGCTCGCCAGAAGAAGAACGAGCCCGGTCAGCGTCTTGTACATGTGATCATCGAGCACAATCAAGCCGCCGGCAAGCGACGCTGGCATGGACGAAAAGAGAAGCGGGCGCAGGATGACCCAGTCAACGGCCTTGTTGCGGTGGAAGAGCCACGTAGAATAAGTCGCGACGACAATGTTGAGACCAAGCGCCGTCGGGCGCATCTCTGTCGGCGACATACCAAAAAATGCCATTAGCGAGACGAATGCAGTGCCACCAGCCTGGCCAACGCTCGCGTAGAGCAGTGAGATGATCGCAAAGAGCAGACAAGCCATGCTTCACCGATCTTGGCGACGATCTTCGCCTTTTTCCACCGAGCCCATCATGATTCGCGCAATCAGGTGCGGTGTAACTGTGTTTCTGCTTAGGGACGGATCGAAGCGCTTCGCCGGAATAGCTGGCCGGAGCTGCAGTCAGTTCAAGTTCCTTGACGAGTGGCATGTTGGGACCCTCCAATCAATTGCCGAACCTGGTACTTGACTGGGCTGGAATAAGACTGCGTTGGGGCCTGAGGGAGCGGCACTCGACGGGCCGGCCGAGGTGAGCTGCATTTCTTGCTGTAGCTCACCTCGTGTCGCGCCTCGCAATGGTGATGTCACCTTTCCTCCGCATGTCATGAATGCTTCGACGGACCTACATCGCACCAATCATGCGCGTTCGAAGCTCTTTCTGCGTTTGTTTTTGTCAAATCAGCAGTTGGTATGACACTTGCTGGTCTGGCGCGGGTCGTCTCCCTGCTGGAGAAGCGCATGCAAAATGTCCTCCGCATCAAGCAGATCTCGCGGTTACGAGTATCTCTCGTTGCGCCTTTAAGGTGGCCCCTTTCTGCACGTTCGGTACGTTTGCGCCAGGCCTGCCGGACGGAATCGATGAGACGCCGCACAATGATGCGGGGAGTATGGCTTCTACCTCGACTGTTCCGTGTTGCTCATCGATCCCGTCCCCGGCGCCGTCGCGCGGCGGAGAATCGGCGAACGGTCAGCGATGGCAATTCGCAAGATTGGGAAAAGACATGAATCTCGTATTGTCTTCGTCCCTAAGCAAGGCCTGGATGCTCATAGGACGCTCCTCGAGTCGCGCGCCGCCAAGCCCCTCGAGCTTTGCTGTATCGCGCAGATCAGAGCCCAGGATCTCGTCATGCTCGGCTTCGAGACAAACCAAAGCGTCGTTCGGCTGCGTTTTCTCGCCATGCAAGCTCAACAGAGCCAAGCCTCTAGTCGGTGGAGCTGTTTGGAAGCTCAGTCCAGGACCTGCGGACCATCGGTGCCGCCATGATCGAACGGGACACCGTTGGATTCGTATCAACGACATCATTCTTCAACACGGATCATGGGCGATGATCTCCGATTTGGCCAGTGCGTTATCGGCAAAACGGACCGATCACTTCCGCTCAGCCTCGGAGGCAGGGCTGCTGCCGGCGCATTCGGCGGCGGTGCAACGAATTCGTCGAATGGCGTCCGGCATAGCGCGAGCGCTCAGACTGCACGAATAAACTAACCCTCGAGTTCAGCTCATGGACTGGAATTTGGCTCGGCCTAAAACAAGCGCAATCGAACACGACGACGTGGAGATCGATCATCGCACTGAAGCGCCCATCATGGACCTCTTTAGCTTCACCGAATGCGCGAACCAGACTCATTCACTCAGAGCGCTATTCGAGCTTCTTGTAGGCTGTGCCACCAAGGAAGGCTTCAGCGAAGTCGCATACGGCGCTCTTAACTTCGTTGAGCCACTTCGCCTGGCGGAGTATCCACCGCCAACTGTGGCTGTGAAGTGGCCGCCAGACTGGTGCGAGCGATACTTCAAGCGCAAGTACCATACTATCGATCCGGTGGTCCGGCGTACGCCGATGCATTCGCGGCCGTTTTTATGGGATCAACTCGCCGACCACTGTCAGCTTCAACCGGACGAAAGACGCGTACTGGACGAGGCGAGAGAGGCGGGGCTGAAGCATGGCATGAGTGTGCCGTTGTTTGGCCCGTTGGGTCGGATATCTGTGGTGTCGTTTGCATCTGCGTTCGACGATGCTGATCCTCAGGACCACATCGGTCATCTCAACGCCCTGGCCTGGCAGTTTCACACCGCCTATGGCGACATCTCGCGTCCCAGCGATAATGGTTGCGAAAGAAAAGTTGCACTGTCGCCGCGGGAGATCAGTTGCATGCAGTGGGTGGCGGAGGGGAAATCGTCATGGGAAATTGGGAAAATCCTCGGAATCAGCGACAATACAGTCAACTTTCATGTCAAGAATGCGATGCGAAAGCTGGGTGCAACCAGTCGGATGCAGGCGGTCGTTGTGGCGGTTCGCCTAAATGTTCTTTGAATTTGAGAAAGGGGCACTAGCAGGCAAATCGTGGGCCTCCAGCTTCTCGCATATTGAGCATGGCACCTTCGACGAGCTCGCAACGCTCCTTGGAGCAAGTCCGCTATCTCACGCTGCGTGAGGTTGTGGGACTTTCACGAGATCGATGAATTGTCGAATCGACTGACCTGTTCCTCCAGTGGTTGGCGGCATCTCGGCCACACTCCAACTAGCCTCTGGGTCCATTACTCAGACGAGCGCGCACCTGGTGCTTCTGAACTGGATTGGGACCGCCAAGGAGAGGACCAGCTGAGGAAAGAACCCCGACCGGGGGTCGGGGTTCGGATTCACGCAACCGCGTGGAGGTCTCTATTTGGCAAAGGGCGAGCCAAACCTGTAATTGAGCCGCGCCGAGATGAGATCGATGTCCTGGTGGGCGCGGTCCGTGCCGACAAACCCTGGGAAGCTTATGTTGCTGCGCTGCATGAACAAGTGGTTATACTCGACGCCAGCTGACCAGTTCGGCGTGAGGCTGACTTCGGCACCGGCCCCCAGCACGCCACCCCAACGCACATCATTGCTGCTGGCAAGTTCGGTGCGAGTAGCTACCGAATTGAGGAGATAGTTGTTGCTGGTCACCGCAGCGCCACCCTTTCCGTAAAGTAGGACGGCATTGAACGCGTAGCCGATATGTCCCGTGAGTAGACCGAATGCGTCTGTCGTGGTGCCAATGGTGTTTGCCGGAAAGGCGGTGCTGACATTGGAGCCGCTGAAATCGGCCCAGTTGCCCTGTCCTTCGATGCCGTAGACCATGTTGAAGATGTGCCAACGATAGCCAACCTGGCCGCCAATGGTACCGCCAGTCGAATTATGGCAGCCCTCGGGAGTGACACCATTGAAGTCCCAGCAGTTGCGGCTCGTTCCCCAGCCACCATTGACGCCGATATAGTAGCCGGACCAATCGATAATCGGGGCTGCGACCGGCAGCGGTACCGCCTTGACCTTGACAGGTTGCCCCGCCAAGTCCGTTCCGAACGAGGGAGCGGCGGCACCGAGTGCGCCGATGGTTGCGGTCAGAATCAGAAAATGCTTCATTTGAGTTCGTTCCTTTCGATGCCCCCCGGCGCGGTGCGTTTAACAATATGATCGCGAATTGCTGTAACTGCCGCACAACATGTCATCGAAAGAAATGAGCCCAATCGCACGCCGCGTCAGATTGTGGAGCGCGCATCTTTTCCATGCCTCGACCGAAATGCTGGGGCCTGAAAGTGGCGCGTTTCGCGCAGATTCTTCTTCGAACACGATCCGTTCGTGATGGTCTCCGATGGACGCGATGCGAACTGTTTGGCTTCCTTTATCGCTAAATGGCGCCAGAGCCAGGCCGCGCCAGCAGGTCCCGTGCATGCTCGCTATTCAGAGAGTTCGGCAAATGAAGACCGCTGATCGAGGACCCGCCTCGGGCGCTCGAGCTCATTCTTCCGGCAGGACGGTCGTGCTGCCACTTGCAATCGTGAGATGCGGCGATGATCGATCACAGCCTGGATCGCTTTGGCTCAGGACTTTTCGCAAGTGTAGCACAATGTTCCTCAACCTCGACCTCGATTGACGGATGTGGATGCGGCTGAGCTTGATGAGCCCTTTGAACTTGCGCTCGTGCCGAGC
Source organism: Bradyrhizobium sp. USDA 4486 (assembly GCF_054057995.1). Lineage (NCBI taxonomy): Bacteria > Pseudomonadati > Pseudomonadota > Alphaproteobacteria > Hyphomicrobiales > Nitrobacteraceae > Bradyrhizobium > Bradyrhizobium sp. USDA 4486. The sequence goes on along the minus strand of NZ_JBSRZV010000001.1, from coordinate 4,766,774 downwards.
TAAGGGTCAGGAGAAACGGTATGGCTTTTCCTGACGCCAGCGAATATTAGCGCGGCTGTCCCGTCTCGTCGCCGACTTGCACTGGATTCCAGGTGACCGGTCTGGGGGCACCATAAGAGCTGCATAGGCGATAGTCGTCGCGAACGTGCTCCTCTTCAGCGGGGCTGAACATTGGTGGAAGGTAAGCTCCACCACGCTCTGCCCCGGTGTTTTTCCGCCGCATAAGGCCCCAAGAGCCTCAACAAGCCAAGCTAATGTGGCAGTACAGGTTCAAGCGCCCTATTGCTCGGTCGACCGCGCCAGTTCAGCCCGCAAGCTGCGTATCGCCTCGTTAGCCAGATTCAAAGTATTCCGTTCGCCCTTCTTTATCGAAGACTGAAGAAAAGTGCACAATCGGCTATGGAGAACCGTCTTGCGATTATGCGCCAGCAACGGATCCTTCTCAACAAAGCGCCAGGCCTTATCAAATGCGACGCTCACAATAGCATCTTGCATCTGCTGATCCATCTCAACACTCCACGCCGTCCTGATACAAGGAAGTACCTTCGCAAAAGCAAACCGAGCGCCTGTGGTTTGTCTCAGCAAGTAAGACATCAGAGCCGCAGTACGCTCGGACATCGAGCTGCTCTCGATGCTTCACTGAAGTTATAGATGTTTGTTGAAGTTCCGATGACCCCGAATGTCGGATTGCCAGGCGCATTCGAATAATTCTGAAGCGGTTGAAACGAGCTCGCGCTGTTCGCGCGGCTTCGTTGCCGAAGTGCCCTTGTTGCTCGGTATCGGTCGATAATTGAGGCTCTTTTTCCTGCAATCGGAAGATTGGGGCCATGCCAATCACGGACTAAAGCCGAACATCGATGAAAATGGATCGTTCGCCTCTTTTCGCGGTCTCTAGCTAAGACGCTTTATCGAAGCCTGTGGCGTTTTCCGGCCACGGCTTGTTTGCTTTCTGACATGTGTCCGCGGGGCGCCGTCCTTCTCGACGCTTCGCAGCCCCGCTCTCGGTGCGGGCTTCCGCTTTCGAGCATGGTGGTGAACAGTTGTGATACGGAAAAGCCAGCGGAATCGGCGCGCTTACGGCACGGTGAGCCCATAAACGCCGAGTCGCCGATCCCTGGCGCGTACGGCCGTAGCAGTCAGCCCAGCTATAAACGTTCGATAAAAGCGGCATCAACCGCAGAGAAAGCCAAATGAAATCTCAGTCTGCTGCTGCACGTGACAGAATTAGTTTCGCAATCCTCATTTGATTAGCGGGAGTTCGGAGCACTTCGGGTAATGCCGCCACGGCTTGATCGAAAAGGCGTCCCAAAACCTGAAGGTCTTCTGGGTAGTAAACGCCACGGTCTCGCGACGGTCGCGTCGTTTGCTGGTCGCGGGCGGGGTCCCCGGTTTTGGCATCGCCGAGCTGGCCGAGCTCCAGTTCCGCCATAATCATTTGGTTCGTCAGGGCGTTTAGCAGTCGGATCGCTTCGAGCTCGTTGCCTTCTTCGCGTATGAGGGCGGCCACGAGGTCGAGTTGCAGGTCGATGCGATCCTCGAGGTCCTCTGAGCGTGAATTGGAAGGGTCAAGTTCCACGGTGTTTGCTCCAAAGTTAGTTAAATGCAGGAAGCAGGCTGAGTAAGGGTTGTGTCGTGCTTTCCCGTCCGCGAGACTGGCAGACGCGGCGATAGAACGAATGGCTGCTGCACAAGCCAAGGTGCGCACGCGCGGTCGCCGAAGGGGGAGAGGGCGGCAGGCATGTGCCGCGAAAGGACCGCAAAGGCGAAATCGAGCAGAGAACGCTGCGAACTGTCATGTGATTCGACCGTCGAGCCGATCCAGCGCGTTGACAGTCGCAGTGACTCCAGCCGGCGGGGATGCCGCTGATGACGGCAAGTCGGGAATTGCGGCCCAAACTGCCGCGCGATTGCTTGTCGCCTGACATAGCAATCCAGACGTAACCGGAGGCCTCGCCAGGCAGAGTGCCACAAAGAGCGCTCGGCGCTGGACGAAGCTGTTGCTGAAGGCGCGCCGTCAGCTGGTCCAGACCGGTCGCCTCATCATGCCAGAAAATTATCGCCCAGCCCACGCCAGGCAATCCAGAAATAACATCCGCTACATACGTCTGCGGTTTGTCTTGGCATTCGTTGACACGCGATGCCCGACCCAGTGAGGGTGCGGATCGGCTTTTGGAATGTGGGTGACGCCGGCAGATCGCGCGCCTCCACCCCTCGTTCCGGTGGCGATGTAAGGATTGCAGAGAAGGGATAACCGCGCCGGGATACGGTCGAAGCGGGCCGGCGCATAGAATGAGATAGGGGGGCGCCAGTCTGTAGGAAATGGGCGCGGAAGCCGCCCGCCGACGAAGACCGAGGACGCGAGCAGAGTGAGAATCCACGATCACACCACGTGTAGGGGTGGGCAGTAAGATCGCGAGGCCGGTCGAATCACACCGATCGACGTCAGTGCCTCGGCCTGGCCGGAGGATAGCGTGGTCAGATAGCCGACTGCACAGCTTTGTTTGAAGGCAACGACGGCGTCGGATCGTCGGCGCTGCCCGTCCGGTCAGGGCAAAACGGTCAGTCCGCACCGGTCTAGAGGACGGTTGGCCTGCCCCAATTCTATGCAGCGCACGCATTTACCTTGGCCAAGCAGTGTGCGTGAGAGTCGATCTTCCTGGAGGGGCCTAGTATGATTGCAATGGGGGAGGCGCCAGCGCGATAGAGTGCGCGCCAGACGTTGCGATTAGCAATCTGACCGCATTTACGCCGCTCGTGCGTCGATTCCAAAGATTGATGGCTGTCGTTGGCGATGCAGCCACGAGAACCTTGAAGCGCCCTGCGACTATGCTGAAAGCAAAATGGGTTCATTGCTCACTCGACATCCGTGGAATGTGCTTTCCGGAAACCGGCGATCGTCTTATGGGTATTTGGCTGAAATTGGTAAAATCGAAAGTGTTGATGGAATGCATCCGGTTCGTGGATCGCGCACGCGCGTAGTCTTTCTCTTCCAGTGAAAGCGGGGCAGTTTTTTTTCTGCCGTCTTGCCGCAGTGAGCTTATGGGTCCTTGCGAGCCTGCTGATTCGTTGATGACCGGCCATGATTGAGAAGACAGAAAGGGTCGCAGTAGCGAGCCGCTGGCGAATGCCTCTAAATTGGACTCCAGATGTCACGAAGGTGACAGAAAAACTCCTCGATCCTCATAGGCCGAAGAGAAGGTCATAGAGTCTCGTCGGCGACTGTCCGACCAGCTCCGGCCTCCCGCAGATGCAGGACGAGCCCTGAGCAATCGCGGGTCTTCATTGAAAAGCCCCGCGAGATCGAAGCGGACAAAGAGCGTTCGGCCGGGACAAGTTGATAAAGCGGTTCGCAAACACTCCTAAGCCAAAGCTCGTCCCCAAAATAGGAGCGCGAGGCGGTCAGATATCGCCGCCATTGAGCTGACGGTCGCCTTTGCGCCCAGGGCATCAGTGCGTCGGTATACTTGCCACGCATACGATCCCCCAATGCAGACATTATCCGCCAAAGCTATCGAGAATTTCAGCTTTGATTGCGGTTGCGGTGTACAGGGAAATCTCCAGCGGAAGGTTTCCGAATGCAAGCTGGCAAAGCAAGTAGTTCGCGCCCGCCACTTCCATCTGCTGAAGAAGGACCTGTCGGACGGAAGCCGGCGTTCCAACGACGCACAATTCGCTCTCAAGTGCTGCATCGAAGGTCAGCGGAAGCGCGGGCGGTGTCGGAATGGCGTTAAGCTCGTAAAGAAACTTAAAGCTCTCTAGCCATCGACGATACGCGGTTTCCGCCGCCGCATGAGCGTCCTGATCAGACTTCGCAATCACGACCATGCGGGCCAGCCCGAGAAATGGCTCGCGGCCGTGTGCGGCTGTGCTGTGGGCTCGATGGAAACGGTAGGCGTCCGTAACGTTCCGGACAACGCAGGCGGGGCCTATGCATGCCAGATTGGCGCCATTTGCCGCGGCCCACTGCGCCGACTCAGCCCGATTGCTTGCGATCCAGATGGGCGGATATGGACGTTGATGAGGCCTCAACGCTAAGGGTACGTCGCTCAACTCGAAGTGGTCTCCGTGATAAGATAGCCTATGTCCCTTCAGCGCAATATTCAGGATTTCACTGGCCTCCGTATAACGACTTGGCGCAGCGTCGGCACTGATACCGAAATAGCCCCATTCAATCGGCTGGGAGCCGCGGCCCATCCCGAGCTCGAGCCTGCCGCCGCTCAATTGGTCAAGCATGCAGATCTCTTCGAATGCGCGCAACGGATGATAAAGGTTGAGCAACAGGACGAGCGGACCGAGACGTAATCGCCGGGTTCGCTGCGCGACACTTGATAGAAACAGGTTTGGCGAGGGCCCTCTGCCATGAGGTGTGCAGTGGTGTTCGGCCAGGTGATAAGCGTAGAAGCCGAGCGAGTCGCAGACCTCGGTCAGCTTGAGGCGATCTTCATATTGCCGTGCGACATCTCGGCCGTCGTCATCCAAATGGTCAAAAATGCCGCACCTTAGTCTTGGAGGAAGTCCACTCTTCACTCGATCAATCTCCGATTATGGTCAGATGGCGAGTCCTGGTTGCTTCATGCCGTCGCGCTCAAAGAGGTCTCGTTCATCATTTGACCGCTTAGGCCGTTTCTCTTTGGGGACGTGGATCTGAGCTTGCACCATGTGAGTGGGTCGCGAGAATGCGCAAATGGCGGTCCGGCCGCACCCTCGATAGATGTTCCTGAAGCGCTTTCACTGCGGCATGTTCTCGACCAGAAGCATCGGTTGCCGCTTCAGAGGTCCTGTGCCTTGCGAGCCAGATCAGCCCGGCACGGCTACTATTTGTCTATCATCGGGCGTAGCGTCGCCGTGAGGTCGACATCGGGTAGCTCTGCGAGCGCTGCAACGAACGCGAAAAACGCACCGAAGGCTGCAAGTATGAGAGAGCTTGCGAGTATCGCTGCTCCGATCTGAGTGCGTCTCATCATCCGTGTCGCTTCGGCTTTGGGGAGACGGCGATGACGCCAATCAGTTCTGCTCGACAGTTTCAACACGGCCGTCTCGCCAGCGGTAAACCAGAAAACCAGGAGCCGCATTGTCTCCCTTTCTATCGAACCGGACTGGGCCAATCACAGTATCGATCGGCCGTGAACGAAGCGCGTTGACGACGCGCGCAGCATTGAAAGAGCCGGTCCGGTTCACCGCCTCTGCCCATGCTTGCACGGCTGCATAGGCGTAAAGCGTGTAGCCTTCAGCGGACAGGTTGGACGCTTTGAGTCCGGCCACCACGCCAGCCGCATTGGCATTCCTAGCGGGGTCCGGCATGAAGGTAAACAACGTGCCATTTCCCGCGCTGCCTGTAATGGCCCAGAATTCAGAGGTCATCAACGGATCGTTCGCCATGACGATGAGTCCCGCTCTTGCTTCTGACGCCTGGCGTACAAACAATCCGATTTCGGTATGATAGCCGCCGATATACGCGACGCGCACCCGATCCTTCTTCATTCTTGAGACCAGCGCTCTGTAATCCTTTTCACCAGCTACATAGCTTTGCCGAATGACTTGTTCACCGAACTTCCGAAGCTGTGCGTCAACCACGTCGGCAATACCCTTACCTGCGGTGCTCTTGTCGTCGAGCACTGCGATGTTGTCGTTAGGGTAGTTCCGGTGAATGTACTCCGCAGCAACGATGCCCTGTTGGTCGTCGCGGCCGCAGATCCGAAAGACAGTCTCAAGGCCCCGTTCCGTTAGCTGAGGATTTGACGAACCTGGTGACACCTGAATGACGCCTGCTTCGGCGTAGATCTCGGAGGCCGGGATCGACGAAGAAGAACAAAAATGGCCAACGACCAACCGGACCCGCTCGGTTGTGAGCTTATTCGCGACTGCGACAGCTTGCTTCGGGTCGCAAGCGTCGTCGGCGACAGTCAATATCACCTTGGTGTCGACGAGTAGGCCAGAAGCGTTCAGCGCCTCCACCGCCGCAGCGGCACCATCGCGCATTTGCGCGCCGAAGGCAGCGCTGCTTCCGCTCATTGGGCCCACTACGGCAATATTGACCTCGGAGCTGCGCGCAACCGAGGCGAGGGCGCAGAACAGAAGCGCTGCACTCGCAGCGGAAGCGTAACGCCCATTTAACATCGTAGAGCTCCCAACGCTCACCTGAAGAGAACCGCCAGCAGCTGTGATCAGACCTGCCTGCACGTCGAGGCTGTCTGCCAAATGAAGCTGGCGTTAGGTCGGCCAGATTTCGACCACGGTTGAGCCTACAAATTGACGTTACGTGCGGTTCAAGCCCCTTTTTATGGGAGCCTCGATCAGTGCGTCACGAACCGGCGTTCGGCGAGGTCATGAGGGCGGTCCGGCTTCCGTCGGCCCGCGTCAGAGCCGCCGATCTACCAAGTGTCATCGCGTTTTCAGATTGCCAGGGCCGCTCGGCAATGCCGTACGGAGCCGGCCATCAGGCGTTAGTACGGCTGCTCCTCCAACCCGCCAAGCGCGAGATCGAGATATTGCATGAGGCAGGGATCCCAACCAGCCAGACTACGGGGGGCGCTTAATCGTGCAAGTACCTTCAGGATCATCGAAACGCGTGAATCGGCGCCAGCGATTTCGCTGATCAGCAAGCGTGCTGCGCCTGCGACGGCCTTTGCCCGTTCGCCACAGGGATGCTCGCCCCGATCCATACAATCACGCAGGTCGTCGCGGATCCGCCGCCACCGCTCCTCGCGATCTGCAGCTAACTTGCAGGTGCATCGGGACGTCTGATTACGCGTCTCGACCCGCGACATGGCATTAAGAGTGGCAGGCAGCTCATCCACACTTACCCGGATATCACCGTCGATGGTCATGTTGCGCAAGCGATCTCGCAGCAGAGTCGCCCGAGCGACTTGAAGTTCTATCCGCTCTAAATGTTTGCGCAGAAGATCGGTAAGTGAGGTTGTGCCCTCCATCGCTTTACGGATCTCGACAAGGGAGAAGCCAAGCTCACGTAGCGCCCGAATCTGGTGAACCCGTTGCACGCTTTCGCGGTCGTACATCCGGTGGCCGCCGTCAGTACGCTCTGAAGCGGCCAGGAGCCCGGTGTGTTCATAGTGATGCAGCGTGCGCACCGTTACTCCGGTCGCCTCTGCAAGTTCGCCAATGCGCCATCGACGCCTTCGTGGTGTAGCTTTGCTCATGTTGTTCATTTCAAAGCCTACAACCTGACGTCACGTGTGATTCAAGCTATTTCAAAGCTCTAGCTGGATCGTCTTCCATTCCAGCGCGAGAGTGGTGACTATCCTCAGAATGGCGCGGGATCAACCCTGAGGGGAAATGGTGATCAACAAGTTCGTCAGGCATGCCAGTCGAGCCTCGCCAGCCGCTGTACGCTCCAGGATGAGTTTCGCGATGGCTGTGCGATTTTCCGGACTTCGCATCGATGGGGGTAGCGCGGTGATCGCACGATCATAAAGACGTCCTAGGACGGAAAGCTCTTCCGGATAGAAGACGCCGCTAGATTGCTCCAACGTTCAGCTCCTTGTTGGTCTTGCGTGATGGCAGCGCACGTCGTCAAGACGTTTGGCTGCGATAGGGCCAAAAGAAGTCAGACCCGCGGCGCGGAGCGACGAAGACGCGATGTACTCGCAGGTGATGCGACAGGGCAACACGCGCGCGCGATGCATGCTTCGACAGCGCAAGAGATCGTACTCATGCGCACGGTCGATGACCACCACGGGTCCGAAGAAGGGAAGCGCCTCCGCTCATCGGGAGCCACTACTGATTCGGAGAGTTGACGAGGGCAGCCGAGCGCCGATTCTGCTGTATCGAGGCAGGTGGGCCGGGCGGCCGGGTGCTCCGTACGTCCCCGTCTCTAAAACTCGGCCAACAGTCGACGCCGCTCGCACGGCGAGCTTATTGTCAACGTGCGAAAGACCTACACAACGTCGTCATCATAGCCCTCCGCTAGGACGATCTTTATAGAGCGACGACGAATTCGAGCGAGGCGAGCCTAAATTGTCTGCGCTGGGGCGTTCGTTGGGATATGAGCTTCGCAGATCTTGCGAACGTTCTTACGGCGAGACAGATCATGCGAAATCTCCCGCAGTATCCGCTCGTTCCGAGGTGCAGATGACGGAGCGGTCTTGTCCATTTGCCATGCGGGTAGCCTCCTGCAACAATATCTCTCGCATCCACAGGCTTTCCGGGTCGCTATTGTGAAGCACGGGCCATTGGACCGCCTCTCTGAAGGTGGGGAATGGATGCGGAAGCTCGGCAATCCGAAGGGGCATTGTTCTTTGGAAATGTTTTACGAGCCCTAATGGCATCGACCCTATGCGGCTTGTGCCTACCAGCAGGGGCGGGATCATGCTGAAGCTCTGCACGAAAATGTCGATGCGTCGATTGAGAGCGAGATCGAGCAAAAATGAGTCTTCGACCGGCGTCTTGCGCGCACCTTTGACCTTAACCGCCACGTGGCCCATCGACATATATCGATCAAATGTAAGCCGCCGCAGTAGTTGGGTGTTCGTGCGGCAACCTACGCAGACGAGTCTCTCCTCGAATAGGCACGCCATGGGGTGCACGCGAGACATGAATAATTCCGGCAAGATAACAAAATCGACTTCGCCGCGGCGGAGAAGCTCATCGTGCTCATCGGTGAGCGCCACCAGTTCAAAGCTGACGGCTGGTGCTTCTCGCGCGACGCGCTCCACGACATTTCGGAAGAATACGACTGATATAAAATCAGAAAGGCCGATCCTGAATCGCCGGCTTGATCGAGCTGGATCAAACACGTCCCGCGCGATAATTGAGGACTCAATGTGCGTTAGAGCCTCGCGCACAGGAGCTGCGAGTCCTTCCGCGCGTGAGGTCAGGACAAGTTCCCGCCCCCTCATCCCAAACAGCTCATCACGGAAATAGGAACGGAGTCGGGCAACGGCTGCGCTCATGGCCGGCTGACTAAGGTTAATCTTGCGTGCCGCTGCGCTGAGGTTGCGCTCGGTCATGAGAGCATCCAGCGCGACGAGAAGATTTAGATCCAGACCTTTGAAGCGCATGTTTACTTATCCCGCATGAACGTAATTGCGGCCCATACAACGAGCGATGACCGCTGCGTCGGGAGAGGTCCTATTGGCTTGCCCAAATGGACATCGTTTCCGATCCTGCGATCGCGAAAAGACGCTCGTAAAATGACCGCAACAATGGAGAGCAAGGCGGTAGGCCGACGAGCAGCGTCCGGAAACCGTCAGGAGTTCCGAAGTCGATCGTCCTGGCCGCTTCCGGCGAGCCAAGCAACGGGGCCCGGTCTTGGTTAATGGCAAACCAACCCAGTGTCCGGCCAGTGCCGTGAGTTAGCCAAAGCGCCCAGCCGACGGCCGCGTAGCTCAGCGTTAGTCGCGGCGGCCAACCTACAACCTGACGTAATGTGCGGTTCAAGCGTTTTTTATGAGCAAGCCAAAGATTAGCGGACTGGGGGAGGTGTATTCTGCCGCGATAGTGGCAGGCGTCGCCTGTTGGTAGTGCAAGCGCATCAAACCTCACCTGCTAGGTCACCACGCGCAGCACTCGGCAAGTCTTCGCAACCGATCGCCGCCTCTGCTAGCTCCGCTCCTGTCACGTCTCGAAGTCGCGAAAGTGGCGGAGCACGTCGAATGATAGCGTATCTTGAACGTGCCGAGAGCCGCTTATGGTGAGCCTAGCAGCGCCTGCGAGTGGGAGGCTCCTGATGCCCAGATGCCATGTTGGATGCTTCCTCCAGCAATATCCGCCGCATCCAAATGCTCGCCGGGTCGGTATTGTGGAACGCAGGCCACTGCACAGCCTCTGTGAATGTGGGCAGGGGGAGCGGTGGTTCGACTATTCGCAGTGGCATCCGCTTTTCGAAGTGTTTGGCGAGTCGTAAGGGCATTGTGCCGATACGGCCTGTGTCCAGCAATATGGGCGGAATCAGGCTAAAGCCCTGCACAACGATCTCAATGCGTCTCTTGACGCCGTGCTCAAGCAGGAACCATTCCTCGAGGTTTGGTCTGAGCGCGCGCCCGAACTTCGCCGTAACGTGCCCCATAGAAATATATTTCTCGAACGTCAGCTGCCGCGATAGCTTCCTGTTCTCGCGGCATCCCACGCATACGAGGGTCTCGTCAAACAGCATCGCCTTAGGATGCGCGCTCGACATGAACAGCTCCGGCAGAATGAGAAAGTCGACTTCGCCCCGGCGGAGCAGCTCATCGGATTCATCGGAAAATGGCAGCAACTCGAAGCGCACCGCCGGAGCTTCCTTTGCAATACGGTCCACAATCTTGCGAAGAAAGACGATCGTCATGAAATCGGAGAGAATGAACCTGAAGCGTCGGCTCGACTGAGTAGGGTCGAACGCGTCCCGCGATATAATCGAGAGTTGGATGTGCAGCAGGGCCTCGCGAACCGGACCTGCAAGCGCCTCCGCGCCAGGTGTCGGGACGAGCTCGCGACCTCTCATGGTAAATAGTTCATCATGGAAATAGGTGCGCAGCCGCGCAATCGCAGCGCTCATAGCGGGCTGGCTTAGGTGAATTTTGCGCGCCGCCGCTGTGAGGTTGCGCTCCGTCATCAGAGCATCGAGCGCAACGAGAAGGTTTAGATCAAGTCCCTTGAACCGCATGTTGTGAGTCTATCCATCGTGTGGATGTGTTCCATCGGAACAATCGATTTTACCAAACTTCGCGATGTTGGATAGCAAACATCAGTTTGGAAAAGTAATCAGGCATACCACCATGGCTGCTGCTCGTTCACGCGGGCTCAGAGAAAAACTGCTGGACGTGCGAGCGGCCGGCGCATCCGCTTCGAGGGCGGCTATGGGCGCGCCGTGCAAGCCGCGTCGTTTCTTATCGGTGCAAAGCCCGCTGAATCGAGACGCCAGGCAGACCTCAATAAACGTTGGTATGCGTGTTTCATCCGTTTCCATATTGCAGGTTTACCCGCGTACACTTGAGGGCTCGCTCAGCCGCATTCTAGTGTCGCGTAATAGCGGCAGGCGCAGATTGCGGATGCCAAGTAATTCAGGCGGGTCTCCAAATGGCTCACCTGTCCACCGCATTCAGGGCGTGTCGAAGATGCATAAGAACCAGTGTGATCTGATGCCACTCGGATGCGCCATCGATCAGGCCCCGCGCATTGAGAGCCTGCCCGCAGACGTCGAAACGTCGACAGCGATGCTAGACGAGGCGGAAAAGCTCCGTGGTGCAGACAGGTTCTGGCTAGTCCAATCGTCTCGTCCGCATCTTCCAGGATATCTCGCGCAGGTCATTGGCCGGATGACGAGCGCGAACCATGCGATCGCGTCCTCGCGAGCAAAAGCGCGCGCGCCGCGGGGTGCCGAGCTCCGCAGCATGGCAGCGCATTTCAGTAATGATCAGCGGTTCGACGACTAGCCAGTTCACGTGACCATCTCCGCTCTTAATTCCACCGGCGCAAGGAAGCTCGCCATGAACATTGCGGTATCCCGGACTGCGGACGCTCCGTCGGCACGCGCTCAAGTGCAGTGGAGCCGTCGCTGGGAAAGCGAATTGCAGCTCTCCGATCATGCCGAACTCGCCGAGTTCTTCCGCAACAGTTACGGGCCGACCGGTGCGTTCAATGCGCAGCCATTTGAGGGCAACCGAAGTTGGGCCGGGGCGAGGCCTGAGTTGCGCATTATCGGTTATGACGCGCGCGGGGTCGCTGCTCATGTCGGGCTACTACGCCGCTTCATCAAGATTGGTGGGGTCGATCTACTCGTTGCCGAACTGGGCTTGTATGCGGTGCGCCCGGATCTCGAAGGGCTTGGAATCAGCCACGCAATGCGCGTGACGTATCCGATACTGCATGAGCTTGGGGTGCCATTCGGCTTTGGTGCGGTTCGGCCTGCGCTCGCGAAACATATGACCCGATTGGTCGAAAGGCAGGGGCTCGCCACCCTCATGTCTGGGCTTCGCGTCCGCTCCACGCTTCCGGATGTCTATCCCAATTTGTCGCCGATCCGCACCGAAGACGTGGTCGTCGTTGTTTTCCCGGTTGGGCGCTCGATAAGCGAATGGCCGGCCGGGACGATGATCGATCGGAACGGGCCTGAGTTGTGAAAGAGCTTTTCGGGCTATCTGCTGTCCGTTGCGACTACGCTGACGTGAGCGGAAGTCGCCCCGTCTATTTGACCTTTGATGATGGACCAAATCCATTTTGCACGCCAGAGGTGCTCGATGTGCTGGCGGAACATCGGGTTCCGGCGACGTTCTTCGTGATCGGCACGTACGCTGGCGAACAACCTGAACTCATTCGACGAATGATTGCGGAAGGGCACGAGGTTGCGAACCACACGATGACGCATCCGGATCTATCGAGATGCGGACCAGCAGAGGTACGCGATGAAATTGTGACGGCGAGTGAGGCGATCCGTTCGGCATGCCCGCAGGCCTCACCGAGACACATGCGAGCACCTTACGGCAAGTGGACACAAGAGGTGCTCGCTATGTCAGCGAGCGCTGGCCTTACAGCTGTGCACTGGTCGGTCGATCCGAGAGATTGGTCCCGCCCCGGGGTCGATAGAATTGTGAATTCAGTACTGGCGAGCGTTCGCCCGGGTGCAATTGTGCTCCTGCACGACGGATATCCTCCTGATGAGCAGCGACCGTGCACTGATGCAACGCTGCGCGATCAAACCACCATCGCGCTGTCACATCTGATCCCGGCACTTCAACGGCGCGGGTTTGTAATCCGTCCACTCCCTCAACTTCACTGAAAAACTGACACCCAATGGACCTGCTCGCTACAACCAGTGCTGTCGCTGTTTCGTCTTATGCACTGCTCTCGACGATCTACAAGAGCGCGCAAGCGCTTTATGCCCAGCCGGCGAGGAACCCATCGCTGCAGGGCAACCTGGGACGCTCGGAGGCGGTCCTTCCCAGTGTAGACATCATCGTACCGTGCTTCAACGAGGATCCAATCACGCTCGCGCAATGTCTGGAGTCCCTTGCGAGTCAAGACTACACCGGAAAGCTACAGGTCTATGTGGTCGACGATGGATCTAAAAATCGCGACCGTGTCGCGCCTGTACACAAGATCTATGCGAACGATCCAAGGTTCAGCATCATCTTGCTGGCAAATAACGTTGGAAAACGCAAGGCGCAGATCGCCGCAATACGCAGCTCATCCGGTGACCTGGTCCTCAACGTTGACTCCGATACGATACTTGCCGCCGACGTCGTCACGAAGCTCGTATTGAAGATGGACGACCCGCAGATTGGTGCGGCTATGGGTCAGTTGATAGCGAGCAACCGCAGCCAAACCTGGCTTACCAGGCTAATTGATATGGAATACTGGTTGGCATGCAACGAGGAGCGCGCGGCGCAGGCGCGTTTCGGTGCCGTCATGTGCTGCTGCGGCCCATGTGCCATGTATCGTCGCACCGCGCTCGCCTTGCTTCTTGATCAATACGAAGCGCAATTCTTTCGTGGGAAGCCGAGCGATTTCGGCGAGGATCGCCATCTAACGATCCTCATGCTCAAGGCGGGATTTCGAACCGAATACGTCCCGGACGCGATCGCAGCAACAGTCGTGCCGGACAGCCTCGCGCCATATCTACGCCAGCAACTCCGCTGGGCGCGCAGTACCTTCCGGGACACCTTCCTTGCATTGCGCCTGCTGCCAGAGCTCGATGGCTATCTGACGCTAGACGTTATCGGGCAAAATCTCGGCCCGTTGCTTCTCGCCCTGTCATCACTGGCTGCGCTCGCACAGCTCCTAATCGCCGGCTCAGTACCCTGGTGGACGGGATTGACGCTTGCAGCAATGACAATGATCCGCTGCAGTGTGGCAGCCTTTCGTGCTCGCGAACTGCGGTTTCTCGGCTTCTCGCTCCACACACCGATTAATATCTTTCTCTTACTTCCCTTGAAGGCCTATGCGCTTTGTACGTTGAGCAACAGCGATTGGCTATCGCGCAAGCTCGCCAGTGGGCCGGACGGAGCGGAAAACCAGTCTGTCATACTGCACCCGAACGTTGGACGAAGTGCTGCAAGTAGATGGAGAGCGCCTGCAACAATGCGTAAGGAGGAACTTTCGTACTGTGAATCGAGCCTGACGCCAACAAAGAGTGTTTGCGGCCGCGATGGTTCGACTGCCTGCAAGTAGGTGATAAGCTCATGACCTCGGACGCAAACCATCACCTATTAGAGCGTGAGTTGGCTGTCGACGATCCATGGCGCCTCGACAGTAGTTCTTTCGAGCAGGAGCGATACGCGCAAATGCTCCGGATGTCGCGTTGCAATGGAGATGTTGCGTGTGCCCTCGAAGTCGGATGTGCAGCCGGTGCATTCACCGGCATGCTGGCGCCGCTATGCGAACGACTCACCGTGGTCGATGTCATGCCCCAGGCGATTGAGCGAGCGCGACTACGGACCAGTAAGTGGTCACATATCACGTGGGTGACCTGCGACATTCAGCGGTTCTCGACCACTGAGCAATTCGATTTGATCGTCGTCGCCGAGGTTCTTTACTATCTCAAGGACATTGCCGAGATGCATGCGGCTATCCGCAACCTCGTGAGCATGCTTGCGCCAAATGGAGCTCTGGTTTTCGGGTCCGCACGTGATGCTCCATGTCAACGATGGGGCCATGCTGCTGGTGCCGAAACGGTGATCGCTCTCTTCAAGGAGAGCCTATCGGAGGTCGAGCGTCTGCATTGTCACACCGAGTCGATCAACGAAGACTGCTTGATCGTCCGCTTCCGGAAGCCGGGTCATTCGTCAGAACAATCAAACGTCGGTCACTAGACGAGGGGATCGTATGCGCATCTGCGGCATCAAGTTAACACATGACGGGGCAATTGCTGTCGTCGAGGACGGGCGGCTTGTCTTTTGCACCGAGCAAGAGAAGCGCGGCAACAGTCCACGCTATCAATCCGTCGAGAATCTCGATGCAGTCGTGCTCGCCCTGGCGGAGCATGGCCTGGATCCGCGGGATATCGATCAGTTCGTGATCGACGGCTGGGATGGGGAGATTGAGTCGCAGTTCCAGGTCCTAAGCGGCGCTGTGCCGATCGCGCTGAAAGGGGCGCCATATGTCGAGCGCCATGCTGAGGGCCTTCTTGATTCGGTCGACGGCTTTGGCCTGATCCTCGGAGGCAAGGTGTTTCCATATAAGAGCTACCCGCACGTCACGGGCCACGTCGCGTCAGCATATAGCACCAGTCCCTTTGCCAGCGCGGGAAAACCCGCGTTCTGTCTGGTATGGGACGGCTGCATCTTTCCACGTCTTTACTATGTGGAACCCCGGGGGGCACGGCTGATTGCATCCCTGTTTCCGATGATCGGCCATGCCTATGCTGCCGCGGGCCTTCACTTCGGCCCTTATAGGCAGCCGAACCGCTCAAACTGGGATTTGGGCATCGCCGGCAAGCTGATGGCTTACATCGCGCTTGGCTCTGTCGATGAGAGCATCGTGGCGGTTTTTCAGGAGCTCTACGAAAAGCGCTTCGCCGCTGACACGGAGCAGGCTCGTCGATACCGCGCTGACATCAACAATGCGGAAGCGTCGCTTGCAGCTATGCACGACTTCTTCGAGGCAAGCGCATTGCGCCTGACGGCCAAGCGAGCGGAGGACGTCCTTGCGTCGTTTCATGTGTTCGTGGAACGTCTTCTTGTCAAGGAAATGGCGGTGGTGTTGCTGCGATACTCGTCGCTTCCGGGAGCGCGAAATCTATGTATCGCCGGAGGTTGCGGTCTCAATATCAAGTGGAACAGCGCGCTTCGTGCGGCGGGATTGTTCGATGATGTTTGGGTGCCGCCGTTTCCGAATGACAGCGGCTCGGCAATCGGCGCTGCCTGCGGCGCGATGGCGGCGCAAAATGGCTTCGGGCCATTGGAATGGTCAGTCTACAGTGGTCCGGCCCTGCAGGACAGCGAGCTTCCGCCGGATTGGGAGGGGGCGCCATGCAGTCTGCGTGAACTTGCGGTGATTCTCGCCGACAACAAGCCGGTCATCTTCCTTTCCGGGCGCGCCGAGCTGGGGCCGCGGGCGTTGGGCGGCAGAAGCATTCTTGCAGCGCCGACCTCCCCGGCAATGAAGGATCATCTCAACGACATCAAGCGTCGCGAGCACTTCCGGCCGGTGGCGCCGATCTGTCTGGAGGACCGGGCGGAAGAAATTTTCAGCCCAGGTACGCCAGATCCTTACATGCTGTTCGATCACCAGACCCGCGCGGAATGGCGCGACAATCTATCCCCGCTGTGGTCCATCTTGACGGCTCGGCGCGGCTGCAGACCATCTCCCGCAACTCTCCGCACAAGGTCGCCGCGCTTCTCGTCGAATTTGAGCAACTCACGGGGATTCCGCTGCTCTGCAACACGAGCGCCAACCTCCACGGACGGGGATTCTTCCCGGATGCTGCCGCGGCCTGCCAATGGGGGCGTGTTGAGCATGTGTGGTGCGATGGCCAGCTTTGGACCAAAACGGTAGTCGAGAAGCCATCGTCTGCTGAACGACTTCTTTCAGCCTAAGATGAACATGTCCACGGTAGCGATCGATCTTGCCGATGTGAAAAAGTCATTTGGCGACAAGGTCATCGTCAATGAACTGTCGTTCTCGGTTGAGCGCGGAGAATGCTTCGGCCTGCTTGGGCCAAATGGAGCTGGCAAGAGCACGATTGCGCGTATGCTCCTCGGCATGATTTCGCCGGACGCGGGCAAGATTACGGTCCTCAATGAGCCTGTGCCTTCCCCGCGCTCGTGTGGCGCGTGTGCGCATCGGCGTGGTGCCGCAGTTCGATAACCTTGAACTCGAGTTCACCGTGCGAGAGAATCTGCTCGTATTTGGCCGCTATTTCGGCATGAGCGCTCGCAAGATCGAGGAGGTCGCGCCATCGCTGCTCGAGTTTGCCCGCCTCGAAAGTAAGGCGGACGTGCGCGTCTCCGAGCTGTCCGGTGGCATGAAGAGGCGGCTGACGCTGGCGCGCGCTCTGATTAATGATCCACATCTACTCGTGATGGACGAGCCTACAACTGGTCTCGATCCACATGCACGCCACCTGATTTGGGAACGCCTGCGAGTTCTACTTGCGCGCGGCAAAACGATCCTGTTGACAACTCACTTCATGGAAGAAGCCGAACGCCTGTGCGACCGGCTGTGCGTGCTTGAGAGTGGATGCAAGATCGCCGAAGGCAAGCCCGACGCGTTGATAGACGAGCATATCGGTTGCAACGTCATCGAAATTTATGGCGGTGATCCACTTCAACTCCGTGAGTTGATCAGGCCCTATGCCCGGCACATCGAAGTGAGTGGAGAAACGCTTTTTTGTTATGCGCCACACCCGGAGCAGGTACGCGTGCACCTGCGCGGGCGAGCGGACCTTCGCATTCTGCAGCGCCCGCCCAATCTCGAGGACGTGTTTTTGCGTTTGACCGGGCGAGAGATGGAGAAATGAGCGATGGGTGAACGTTATGCCGCGGTCATGCCCGCTAACGCATACAACTGGATCGCGGTGTGGCGCCGAAATTTCCTGGCATGGAGGAAAGTCGCGCTTGCATCGCTTCTCGGCAACCTCGCAGATCCCATGACTAATCTGTTTGGCCTCGGCTTTGGCCTCGGACTCATCATGGGGCAGGTTGAGGGGACTTCGTACATCGCATTTCTGGCGGCGGGTATGGTCGCGATCAGCGCCATGACATCCGCGACCTTTGAAACCCTATATGCGGCCTTTGCTCGCATGGACGCCAAGCGCACCTGGGAGGCAGTCCTGTTCACACAGCTCACGCTTGGCGATATCGTGCTAGGTGAATTGGTGTGGGCGGCTAGTAAGTCCGTTCTGGCCGGGACAGCAATTGGGATTGTGGCTGCCATGCTGGGTTATGCGTCCTGGACGTCCATTTTCTGTGCTATACCAACAATCGCCCTTACTGGCCTTGTCTTTGCTAGCCTGGCAATGGTCGTCATAGCTATCGCGCCAACTTACGATTACTTCGTGTTTTACCAGTCGCTCATTCTTACGCCCATGGTGTTTCTTTGTGGCGCGGTCTTCCCGATAACCCAACTGCCTAGCTCATTTCAGCACCTCGCCGGCTTATTGCCGCTCGCGCATTCGGTCGGCCTCATTCGTCCGGTGATGCTTGAGCGCGGCGTCGGCGACGCTGCGCTGCATGTCGGTGCCCTGTGCTTGTACGCGGTATTCCCCTTCTTCATCTCGACAATGCTGCTTCGGCGGCGCCTGCTGCGTTGACATGAAATTTCGCAAAAGCGCCGAAGTGAATTGAAGCCATCTCACGGTGCTCTTTTGCGACAGCTTGAGACTATTCAACCTGACACAGCAGCTGCTGCATGGCTTGAGGGTTATAGTACGTTCGCCGCTATCGCCCGCATGTGTGGGCGGCCAGGCCATCCGACGCACAGGGCGGCATCGGCATCCGACTGAAATCGGGTGCGCCGACGCAACACCGCTGAAGAAAATACGCAAAGAACGCGGCACACCAGGGATAGCGCTGCTATGAAGTTCTACCGACGCAGCTCGCCGGCACCGCGATTTCAGGCCATGGCGTCGGACCAGATGAGTGAGACGTTTGCAGTGACGTCTCTTGTCCAAACAGGAGCCCCGGAAGAGGCAATGCAGATGCTTAGCGGTTTGAGAGATGACCGGTTCGTAGTTTCCCGGCGACGTACGGGGTTCGGCGATTGCCTGTGGTCACTGGCGGCAGCCTGGCGTTTTGCAAAGCAGACTGGACGGACGCTAGCCATTGATTGGCGGGGATCTTGTTATCTCGATGAGCCATTCACTAATGCCTTTCCAGTCTTTTTCGAGCCGGTTCACGACATTGCTGGCGTGCGGGTGATTTGCGACGACGAGATCAATCAGTGTTCATTTCCGGGACCATTCTTCCCGGCATGGTGGAACAAGCCATCCATCGATTGCGTCTATCGACCGGACGAGCAGATTTTCCGGGAACGCGACGAACTCGATCAACTGTTCCAGAGTCGGAAAGATAGTGACGCTAACACGGTTGTGTGTGACGCCTGCCTGATGTGGCGCTGCGATCAGGAGGCCGAACGAGAAATCTTTCGGAGCATCAAGCCACGAGCTGACATTCAGGCTCGGATTGATGCTATCTACCGCGAGCACTTTGAATCGTACAGCGTAATCGGCATCCATGTCCGGCATGGCAACGGCGAGGACATTATGGGGCATGCTCCTTACTGGGCTGACCCGGAGCGCGCCTTGCGACAAGTCTGTAATGCCGTTGATAAGGCTAGGGGGTTACCCCACGCAAAACCCGTGAAGGCTTTCCTGTGCACCGACAGCGCGCTCGTCCTTGAGAAGGTATCGACTATATTTCCTGATGTTTTCACGATCCCAAAACGGTTCCAGGCACCTGAGGCCGGCCCATTGCACAACGCTGCGCTCGGAGCCGAGGGTGGCGTTTCCGCCCTCATCGATATGTATCTCCTTGCGCGCTGCGACACCGTGATCCGCTTTCCCCCGACGAGCGCCTTCACACGTTATGCGCGTCTCTTTGCCCCACGCGTTATAGAATTTGATTTGAATGATCCGAGCCGATTGATCCTGATTGAAGAATCCTCGCAAGAGCTCGTGGGTTCATGAAAGTTGTGGCCCGTCTAATCGATCTGATTGCCGCTTTTTGCATCCAGCAGTATTGGCAGATCTTCTCGGGGCGGCAATTGTCTGCCCAGAGTGAGGCTCTGTCGCGAACTTCCACCGGAGAACAGAGCGACGCGGGATTCGAACGTCTTCCGCCGAAGCGCGACGTCGGCAACAATGACCTTAAGGTGCTGCCGCCCCGGTAAACAGGTGTAAACGTCTTCGCGTAGGGGGGCGCAAGTCGAAGCGAACTAATTGGTGGTCGATCGCGGTGAACATATCGAAAGGTTCTCCGTTCAGCCGGCGAGTTCCGGCGTGGCGGTCGGACACTGCCTGGTGCGGACGGGCGCTCTCGAGATCCACTATTTTGAAGAACATCCAGTACGCCAGGTCGTGGTCCGGAATCAATCCGGCCGCCGATGTGCAGTGCTGGATACAGCCGAGCAGGGCGCGATGAAGTCGGCATCGTTGCCGACGAATCTAACGTACGAGGCTGGTAACGTCAGCTTTCGAGCTGAGGCGCTACTGGCGGCGGCCGCTATCCTGATCGATCTTTGCCACGACGAGAGGCGCTGGGCATCTTTTGGCTTCCGGTTGTGCGATCGGGAAAGAGAGCGCGGCTCGCAGCCTTGCCTTCACGAAGGCGAGTGTGCTCGCGACATTGCGTAGCTGATGAACCATCGCTGTCACAAAGCACACGCACTGTGTCTTGAATCCACCAAGCATTCCGCGTGCGCGACATTAGGACGCAAAACGGAAGCGGATTTACATGCATCGCACTGGCCCAAATCCTGCTACGCGTGCGGCACGCAGCAGGAGAGGAGGCGGGCGTGGGTTTTGATCTGCCAAATGACGATCTGATCAAAGGCCCGGCGCCCGAAACACATTTGGGTTGCTCCTTTCAGGCCGATAAAGCCCGTGTTCATGGCAGAGAACAGAAGGCGATGTTGCTCACCGGAGCATCGCGCGGAATTGGTCATGCGACCGCCAAGTTGTTCTCGGAGGCGGGCTGGCGCATCATCTCTTGCGCGCGTCAACCGTTCGACGGCGAGCGATGCCCTTGGGAGGCAGGCAACGAAGATCATGTCCAGATCGACCTCAGCAATCATCGAATGCTGCCGCGCGCGATCACTGAGGTCAAGAACCGCTTGGCCGGTGCACCTTTGCACGCGCTGGTGAACAATGCAGGTGTCTCGCCGAAAACGCCCGCTGGCGATCGGATGACGTCGTTGACGACGTCAATCGAGACCTGGATGAAGGTGTTCCATCTCAATCTGGTGGCCCCGATCCTGTTGGCCCAGGGGTTGTTTGACGAGCTAAGAGCCGCGTCAGGTTCGATCGTGAATGTGACTTCCATTGCGGGCTCGCGGGTGCACCCGTTTGCCGGCAGTGCCTATGCGACGTCGAAAGCTGCGCTTGCGAGCCTCACACGCGAAATGGCCCACGATTATGCGCCGCATGGCATTCGCGTGAATGCGATCGCGCCCGGCGAAATCAGGACGGACATGTTATCGCCCGACACAGAAGCGCGTCTCGTGCCAAGTATCCCGCTTCGCAGAGTGGGAACCCCGGATGAAGTGGCCAGGGTCATCTTCTTCCTGTGCTCGGATGCGGCGAGCTATGTCACGGGGGCCGAGGTGCCGATCAATGGTGGGCAACATCTGTGAATCGCCCGGCCTTGGCGACGAGCTGACTTGAGCTGCAGCAGCGGTGCTTATGTTCTCCGCTGACGACGCGCACGCAATCCGCAAAAATGAATGAAAGCACACCGTAAGTTTACCGTCGTGCCATGAAAAGGTGTCACGGTTCTATGTCATCTCGTCAACACTTGGCGTTAGATCGAGAGTGACATGCAAAACGAAGCTCGCCAACCGGGACAAGGTACCAGGGAGGATGATCAAGAGAACGGAGCCCGCCTCATGCTGGATATACCTTCCTCACGTGAACGTCCTGCCTCGCAACCTGAGCCGGAGGGTAAGCTCTCGGGCGAGCCGCTGCGTGAGAGCGCGCTGACCGGCATCTTCGAGATATCGAAAATACTCGCCGCTCCTTGTCGGATCGAGGTCACGTTGGCCAACGTTCTTGATCTTCTGCAGTCGTTTGTGCAGATGCGACACGGCATCGTCTCACTGTTCGATGACGACGGCATGCCGGACATTACAGTGGGCGCGGGCTGGAGCGAAGGCAGCGACGAACGTTACCGGATGCGACTGCCGCGGACGGCAATCGACCAGATCATCGCGACAGACAGGCCTCTGGTCGTCGAGAACGTGGCCACCGATCCGGTATTCAGCGCTGCCGACCGGGAAGTGCTCGGCGCCTCTGATGATATGCCGGTGTCGTTCATCGGGGTGCCGATTCGTATTGATCCGAAGGTCGTAGGTACGCTGACGGTTGACCGTATCCGGGACGACAGGTCGAGTCTCCGGCTCGAGTACGATGCGCGACTGCTCGCCATGATCGGCAATCTGGTGGGACAAACAGTGAAGTTACATCGCTTGTTCGTCTCCGATCGCGAACGGCTGATGACGGAGAAAGACCGGCTGCAGAAGCAAGTACTGGACCTCAGGCAACCCGCTCGGGAGCGCAAGAAGCTACACGCCCATGGGATCATTGGCGACAGTCCGGCCCTGCGTGGGCTGCTCGAGAAGATTGCCGTTGTAGCGAGATCTAACAGCACGGTTCTGCTGCGAGGCGAATCCGGTACCGGAAAGGAACTCGTAGCCAAGGCCATTCACGAATCATCGTCCCGCGCCAGGCGCCCGTTCGTTAAGCTGAATTGCGCGGCGCTTCCTGAGACCGTCCTGGAATCCGAATTGTTCGGACATGAGAAAGGCGCCTTTACCGGTGCGTTCAGCTCGCGCAAGGGACGCTTCGAACTTGCGGACAAAGGAACGCTGTTTCTTGACGAGATCGGCGAGATCTCAGCTCCGTTCCAGGCGAAGTTGCTGCGCGTTCTCCAAGAGCAGGAGTTCGAGCGCGTGGGCAGCAACCAGACTGTTAAGGTCGATGTTCGAGTGATAGCTGCGACCAACAAGAACCTTGAAGAGGCTGTCGCAAGGAGCGAGTTCCGCGCGGACCTTTACTATCGCATCAGTGTAGTCCCCTTGCTATTGCCGCCCTTGCGCGAAAGACGCAGTGATATTCCGCTGCTTGCGAGGGAGTTCCTCAGAAATTTCAATAACGAGAACGGCCGTACTCTGACCTTGGAGGCGAGTGCGATCGATGTACTGATGAACTGCGGCTTTCCAGGAAATGTCCGCGAACTCGAGAACTGCATCGAGCGTACAGCGACGCTGTGCGCCGGATCATCGATTGTGAGAAGTGACTTTGCATGCTGCCACGGCCAGTGCCTTTCAGCGATGCTGTGGAAAGGCACCTCCGACGAGAGACCGGACCAGCCCGCAGCCATGCCATCGGTGCCCGCAAAGTCCACCATTCCGCTAGCGGATGCGACCCAGCCGGTCCAGTCTGTCGGCGGCGAACTGGCCTCACTGGGTCCTCCCGGCACAGTTCTCGTCAGTGGCGCTAGGATGGCCGATCGCGAACGGGTCATTGCCGCCATGGAAAGATCTGGCTGGGTACAGGCAAAAGCAGCGCGCCTGCTCGGACTAACGCCGCGCCAGATTGGCTACGCGCTGAGGAAATATGGAATAGAGATAAAGCGGTTCTGAACGACAACATCGGTCGGAACGCGATCTGCTATAGGCAATCTCACGCAATCTGAAGGAAATGGGTCCACCCACGGGGGCAACTTGGCCCCCAGCGAAATCAGCGCGCCCGCTTGCGGGACTGCTGTCGAAAGGTGGGCTCACCTGGTTCGGTGAAAGGGAACTTGCCCACAATGACATACCTAGCGTCACCTGCGGGCCATGCAATCGCGAACAGGCGGTTGCGGACAACAAGCGTCATGACTATCCGTCGGTCAAGCTCGGACTAGGAGCGGCAATGCTCATTGGACGTCACCCTGTCGGCCGGCCGCTGGTGATTGGCGGGGTGATCTGTCGCAAGCCGTCCTGGCCTCACTCAGCTGGCGAACCCTGCTGAAAAGCGCTGTCGCAGTCCTGACAATGTAGCATTCGTTCGTCGGGGAGCGGGCTAGAGGCGCGCATTACCCGGTCTAAGCCTCTGTGATGGCAAGCCGATCCCAAAAGGGAGGGTGATGGTACAACACTTGCTGTGCTCTCCGCAGCTGTCGCAGCTTTTGGGAGCAACACCGTGCACAATGTCGTCTGCATCAAACAGGTTCCGGACTCGGCGCAGATCCGCGTGCACCCCGTGACGAATACGATCATGCGGCAGGGAGTGCCGACCATCATTAACCCATACGACCTCTTCGCCCTCGAGGCCGCGCTGGAGCTGCGCGATCGGTTCGGCGGCGAAATTACGGTGCTTACAATGGGACCGCCATCGGCGGAAGATTCTTTGCGAAAGGCGCTGACTTACGGCGCCGATCGCGCCGTCCTGCTCACCGATCGCTGCTTTGCGGGCTCCGACACCCTGGCCACAACGTATGCACTTGCAACAG
Source organism: Bradyrhizobium sp. USDA 4486 (assembly GCF_054057995.1). NCBI lineage: Bacteria > Pseudomonadati > Pseudomonadota > Alphaproteobacteria > Hyphomicrobiales > Nitrobacteraceae > Bradyrhizobium > Bradyrhizobium sp. USDA 4486. Next base: position 4,742,691 of record NZ_JBSRZV010000001.1, on the reverse strand, counting down.
CCATCCGAAAAATTGGGAAGGAATATGGCCCGACAAACCTCATCTTCACGGGGAAGCAGACCATCGACGGCGATACCGCGCAGGTTGGGCCCGGCATCGCAAAGCGGCTGGGCGTATTGCAGCTAACCTACGTTGCGAAAGTGAGATCCTTAGATCTCGCCGCCGATACAATTGAAGCAGAACGACGCTCCGAAGGTGGCGTCCAGGTGCTGCACACGAAGCTGCCCTGTCTCGTCACCATGCTTGAGGCAACGAATCAGATTCGGCGAGGCGCGATGGCGGATGCCTTGCGTGCCGCGCGTGCCAAAATCGTGAAATGGAGTGCAAACGATGCCGGTATCGAAGACGTCTCCAAATGCGGCCTCAAGGGATCGCCGACCGTCGTCAAGCGAGTGTTCGCTCCCTCTGCGCGGGCTGAGAAGGCAGCGCTGGTCGAGGCCGGCGAGCAACCCGCTCAGGCGTTGATAGACGCGATTTTCAAGCATCAGCCGAAGCTCGAAGCCGATCTTGCTGCACTTGCCCGTGAGGCTTGATCTGGAGCGAGCGAAACGGTCCAAGATGTACCAACACCATGAGGCACTCGCGCGAGCGCGCAAAATGTAGCGAGGTATTTCAGCCCGCGAGCCGCGCGTTCTGGTCCATGGCGTTCTGCGATTGCTCACGAGCATCGGGGACTGCATGTTCCCTAGACCGCGTCATGGCCATCGATCGATGGCCGGAGTTGGCCGCGATTGTCAGGCGCATCGAAAGGGGCTGCGAATGCGTCCAGATCCCGCCATATGGTCGTGTTCGACGGCGTTGAGGCGACTGCTTAGCGCGTAGTTGTCACAAGCGACAAATTACGTCAGCGAACGAGATCAATCATGCTAGCGCCCCCCAAAGCGCTTGTCGCGCTGTTCAGGGCGTGAAGCCGACCTATGTGGCACTTTGGATTAATCTCCGCGATTCAATATCCCTATGCTCATTGCCCCATTGTGAGTGGCGGCTGGCTCTTCGCCGTCTGGTGTCCGACAGCCGTCCAAGCGCTGTCAGGTTCAATACACTTGCGATGAGGAGTTCATCGCGATTTTGTCAATGTATTCGGAATTTGTGGAGCGAGGTGCACGGGTTGGCACGGTGATTGCTGTAAGCGTGCAAGAAGACATCGTGGTGGCACTCGCGAACGTGAAACATAGCGCCGTCTCTTTGAGAAGCTCGTGCCGGCCAGCAGCCGGCATTTTCGCGCAGTCTGCTGCAAGGCCAAAAGCCAGGTAGATGCGGGTAGTCCTTGCAATGCTGTACGAAGCTCATAACGGTTCGATCGATTGGCAGGAGCCGCAACAGCGAGGGCCTGCGCGGCGCAATATCTCACCATGACGCCGCAAGCGTATGATGGCCGGCCCGGAAATTCGCGGCATCGAACTGTTCGTGGGCCGGAATCCGTCTTGATCGCCGCCGTTCAGTTGATCTGCGCGCTCCGTTCGATGCGGGTGAGCAGCCCTGAACATTCCGCTGTCTGCTGCCGCGAAGGTGGCGACCAAGAATGTCGCCTGGATGGTGAACGCGAAGACAAGCCCATCGAAACCAACGAACTCGCGGTGGCCAATAGTTGGCGCGGTGCTCCGTCAAAGACCGTTCTCTCCTCATCGCCAGGGGTCACATGACATCTCAAGCGTCTCGACTTACACCCGATCAGCCTCCGCAGATATGCTGCGAGTATTTGACCGAGCAAGCGCGAGCTCTGTTCGGCCCGCACCCGTTCGCTGCGGAGATGTCCGAGGACCAGGTCGCTCGCCTGCTGCCTGACTATCTGGCGATGTCACAGGCGTTCCCGTACCTGCAGGCGGGGTCGCAACGGGATCTCATTTTCGATGCAATGAATCACAATCGAGATATTGCGCGGGACATTGAACTGACCAGCGTGGTCGGAAATTTCATCTGTTGGGATGAGACGGGCGGTCATGGCCAAATTCTCCAGGGCGGCAAGGCGGCGCTACCCGACATTCTGGTGACTGAGAACTTCCACTCCAACCTGTTTAGAAGGGATGCGTCGCAACTACTCGGCAGAGCAATACGGCCCAACTACAGCGCCACGACCAAGCGGTACCTGCATTCTCTCTACGCCGGCTTGTCATCGAAAGATCCCTTAGTGCGTTGCGCCTACATGGTCGCGTTTGAGCTACATGCTGCGGACATGATCGAGTCGCTATGGACCACTCTAGTCAAAACGTTTAAGGCGCGGCCTGACGATCTTGAGTACTTCCGCAGCCATGTCGGCGGAGAAGATCCTGCGGAGAAGTACCACGGAGAAATGACCGGCCGGCTGATTGGCGAACTTATCCCGGCTGACCGCCAAAACCGCTTTTTAGATGAATTTGCTCGAGCCTATCGGCTCAGCCTACAGTGGTGCTGCGATCTGCTCCGAATTGTCTCACCGAAGGGAGATGATCACTCGGAGATCGAGCACCATGGCCGTTGTCATTGTGGTTCTGTCAAGTTCTACGTCAAAGCACCGCGAGAGCTCTCTGCAGTTCGATGCAACTGTTCAATCTGCGAAATGTCTGGATTTCTGCACCTGCTCGTACCTGGCAATAAGCTTGGCATTGAGTGCGGCGAAGAATTCCTCACCGCGTATCAGTTCAATAAGAACATCGCTCGGCACACGTTTTGCCGGGTTTGTGGCGTAAAGCCATTCTATAGGCCGCGGTCGAACCCCGCCGGATTCAGCGTAAATATTCGATGCCTCGATAAAGGGACCATCGAACGCATAACAGTAAGCGAGTTCGATGGCGAGCATTGGGACCAAGCATTCCGCTCGATGCACCAGGACCTTCAGTCCTGTGTCGAAGATAACACCCTGGAGTGAACTCGAATGGCGCGCGCAATGAATCATAAATCCCGTCTGCTTTCAGAAGAAGCTTTGACAAAATACCGCATAGAGCTGCTGGTAAAGGGGACGGTCGTGATCGGCCCTCAGATATTATTCACCCAAGATGAATTGTCCAAGATCGATCAGCTGCAGGCTGAGATTCCCGAAGAAGAAGTGAGGGAGGGAGATGCCGGCGACTCGCACAGAGTTTTCGTCAAACGCGTGAGGGTCGACCCGCCGGGCCGCGCTCCTAGCGACGTGAGCGGTGCAGCTCCACGGCAGATCATGGAGCTACTTGAAAGGAAAGACCGCAGCTTCGCGGTAAGAAAGATCTTGGGGGCCACGTCGGATCACGTGATTCGCAGATGCCAAATGCATCGGATGCCTCCTGGTTCGTTTGTTGGCATTCATCTGGATGCTGCGAGCGATCCGGATTTCGAGTACGCGGTCATTGTGCAGCTGGCGAGGGACTTCGAGGGGGGTGAGTTCGTGGTATATCCAAGCGGGTACGAACATCAGGTATTCCGACCACCATTTGGCGCTGTGCTTGTCACCACGTGTAAGCTCCGGCACGAGGTGAAGCCTGTGCTGTCCGGCGAGCGTCGATCGCTGGTCTACTTCTGTTCAAAACGCAGCGGCGCGAACCGCCGGATCATCGAAAGTTCTATCGATGGCGCATGAGGTGGGGTGGCTGAGATCGCTTTCGATGAATTTGCTAAGGGTGAGCTCTCAGAAGAGGGGGAGCTTGGCATGCTGTGCCCAGAGTGTCTCTGGCAAAAGCTGCCGGGGCGATGAGCATGTGGAAGAAGAGTTGCTTTGGAACGAACCGGATCTCGCCGCCCCAGACCCGATTCGTTTCAACCTGCGCGAGCCCAGCTGCTGCGCTTGATCCCGAGCCAGAGCGAGCGCGTACAAACCTCCAGCAGATCGTCAACGATCAGGATGGTAAGGTACCGCCAATTTCCTGTTCATGCCTGTGAACGATGCGGGCGTTACTCGCGGCGGCGCCCACTGGTCGCTTCTGTTGGTTGACCAGCGCGTGCCTACCGCACCGGTTGCCTATCACTATGACTCCGCCCAGTCTTTCAACAGTACCGTTTGCAGAACAGCTCGCAGCACGTCTCGGCTTCCGCCTGCAACTGGCCCGCTGGCCCGGCAGCAGAACAGCCTGGATAGGGTATCCAGGTGGTAGACGCGACGCCAGCGCTGATTGGACGATTGGCGCAGGGCGAGCGAGCGGCCAGACCATGAGCCGCTGCACCTCGCGCACCTCATCGCCGATCGGCACTTCAGGAGCGACTTAAGGCTGGTCCCGATCGGGGCTGACAGAGCTCGAGCTAGACGAGCCAAACATTCACGTTGCGTCGTCCGGTACCGCGCGGGATCGAAGCTGGGACAAGTTCAGATGAATTGAGCGTCTGAAGATATGGTCGCTGGGATCTCAATCAAACCATTCGCAGTAGGTGGTGCTGCAGATCGCGGGCCGCGGGCCTATCGCGCGCAATCACAATGCACTCCACCGTGCCCGCCTCTGGGTCGGCAGCAAGCGGGATCACGCCCTCCTTGCGCGTGTGGTCGAACAGAAATCCTTCCTTGACCAAACGATCATGCGCTATTTGGAGCGATCCTGCTCGAACATTTCTTACGGATAAAATAACGTTGCAACCGGAATAGTCGAAGCCCAGCAGCCGGACGGCAATGCTGTGTAACACCGAGCCGCCACCCCAGCGGCCGTTCGCTTCATTAAACAGCAACCGTCCGTCGTCAGCGAAAATGGCGTCAATGTTGATCATTCCGCGATATCCCAGGTTTCGCGCAAGCGCCACAAATCGGTAGGCATGCGCCTGGGCGGTCAACCATTGCTCGTTCCTCAGGTCGCTTGGAAGCTCAAGTCCTGTCCAGATCAGAGCTCTTTCGGATCGATCCGTGCTTTTACGCAGACGTATGTTCCCACTGCTCATGAAAACGATTGAACCATCATCCTCGATTTCATACTCGAGATAGAACAAAGACTTCGCCAGGTGGTACGACTCCACGACCAGCGTCTTACACGATGCCGTTGTCATCTCAGACCAAAGTGCGTCCGGATCAAACGACGGCCATGGAATCCGCCGGGTATCTCTTGCCCCAGGTAGTGGATCGCTTGCGTTGCCGGTCAGGATGACATTTCCGACTCCACCGGCTCCATTGTCCAGCTTTACAATGACGCTTCCGGTCTCAGCTCTGAGCGAAGTGACCGCTCTGAATAGTTCGTTTGAGTCCGTCGTGACAGCCCCGTTGGGCAGCGGAAGTGCGACGCTTGTCGCCAATTGACGGAAGTGGCTCTTGCGGTTCAACAGATCAGGCCCTCGCTGCAGAGCGAAGTCGTCGCCGGTCTGCGGTATGCCCAGCATGGCCGCCAGCCGTGCGACGCCTTCAGTAGAGTAGCAGGGAAACAATCGCCAGGTTGATTTCTGACGAATATGTCTGTTGATTCGCTCAACAACACTCTTTGACAGGAGTGTGCAATCATCAAGCACCGGCGATTGGCTGCCGCCTTGAGGTACAAGCACACAGAGACTCGATGCGTCGAAATTGAGCGTCGCTCCAATGAAGGATAGCAGATCCGTCGGGATGACTACCGGCGAGACTATCAGGTCACCCTCATGAGCAAACCATGCTGAACGGTATGCCGAATTGGCGGCTAGTGAAAGTTGAGCTCGTGTCAGATCGGAGCCCGACATTTGGGCCGTACCGGCATTCATGATCAGGATCCGCGGCATTCGCGACCTCCGGGCATTTGGGCCCGATCCGACAGGGATCGTGATGCCAACAATGTTGAACTTGCTGCGCCGTGTTGAGCACTGAGCGAAGCTTGAGTTGGCGCCGTCCTGCTCCGAGAGAGGATCGGTCGCTGTTTTCTCATCGACATTGCAGCCCCAGAAAAGTCGGCGTGCTGAAGCTGAGGATCGCTATCCGGTCTCCCCCCTTGGACACCGAGCTGATTGAAGGCGCGAGCGATACGGTCAGTCCGTCGGTTGAGGCTGACGTAGCCGAGAGGCGGCCCTTCGAAATGGATCGCAGTTTCGTCGGGAGCATACGCAGCTTTTCGGTCGATCAGGCTGCAGAGATTCAACTCTTTGTTCAAGCGCCTCACGCCCGTATAGTACGTTTGCAGCGAGTTGGTTTCGCCGCAACCCGGAACTGCTTGGCGAGTCTCCGATGACATGATTCGCTTGGCCCTTATACAGGCTATGATCAGACGGCCTTGGAAGGAATGATGGTTCTTATGAGTTGCGAACGATGGATATCGCTTGAGGGATCTTGGCCGGTTGATCACTCTCTCTGTTTTGCTGGGCGGCGGTCGTGTGCATCTGTCCGTAGTGATAGACACACCATGACGACAGTTTCTTGCCGCGTCTTTGATATACAGGCTCGCCGCACATATAGGCCTCTCTGGCATCTCCATCTTTGAAGCCGATGATGCAACGGCATTGGCCTTCAATATGGTCGATCAACAGGATCTTCTTGAGGCCGTCGGGTTCTTTCAACTTGTTGCTCCGTAATGCCAAGCAATATCTTCCGATGCCGCGCTGGCCACGCGGAGCGACAATTGCAGCTCAGGCTCTTTGAAAGCCCGCGCGGGCCCGCCGTCTGTCGCACCTTTGCGAGATCGACATGCCTTGCCACCACGGGAGAGCAGTGACAGAGCGGAAAGCCGGTTCGGCGAACTGATTTTGGCGCGGTGTCGCGCTAGAGGAGGGGCCTGGTTCAGCTTCGGCAAGCAACGTCCCCCCGACTTAGGAGTTCGGATGGAGGTCTAGGTCGCTGAACTCTGACCTCGTCGGCTCTCTGGTGCCCCGGGCCAGAACAGCCACTTAGTCTCGCTTTCGGAATGGCAAGCCTTTCAAAGCTACGTTCGAGCCATAGCGCCGCAATTAGGACTCGCTGCAGAACCCTTCCGACCGACCCGCCACGGGGGATGAGGATCATGACTGACCATGGGGACGAGGATCTGATCAGCTGAGACATTCGCAATCCTTCACGATCCCGGCGGCAGACCGAGATAGGGGCCCACCTCAAGACCGTACAACTTAACGTTACGTCCGATTCAAGCCCTTTTATGCAGCCGCGTGAACGTGCCCAAGCTCTTAAATCGGCTCGCCGGCCGGTCTGGTGTCGCACGCATTCAGCGCTGCGATTTGAGTCAAGAAAGTTCGTCTGCCTTTGAGATCAGGGCCACTGCCGATAAGCCCATTCTCGGAAACGTTCGCCCTTTCGCGACCGAGGGCTCGCTCCCTTTGCGGCCGATTGCCCGCCTGACCTCTGCTGCCGTCGTTGGATAGCTCAGTCACTTCTATGATTTCGCAATGGCAAATCCGGCATCCGACCGATGGTTTTCGGTCAGATCGGCCTGACGGGGGCGCAGCCGGTAGCCCGTGGAGGAGGGCGAGGAACGATCCTGCCAATGTGCGGCGGCCGTCAGTCAAACGCACCTCGCCGTCACTGACTTCGCCTGGCGTCAGGATTATCGCAGCGTCTGATACAGGCGGTACAGTAACCGTGCGCGAGGTTCAATCGACGAGATGTAGAGTTGCTCATGATGTGTATGCGCGCCCTTGCCGTCAACGCCAAGGCCATCAAGGGTCGCGGTATGCGGCGCGGTGAAATTGCTGTCTGAGCCGCCGCCGCTGAACGCGTCGAGCAGCTCGAAGCCAAGTTCGGCGGCGAGCGTTTTGGCGTGTGCGTAAAGTGCGGCACCGGCGCTGGTCTTCTCATATGGCGGACGGTTCAATTCGCCTGATACCGTCACGCTGACGCCCTCGGTGCGCGAGGTGATGCCGAGAATCTTCGGCACCAGCTCGTCGGCGTTGGCCATGATGGGGACGCGCACGTCGACTTGCGCATAGGCCAGTTCGGCGACGACGTTGGGCCTGGTGCCGCCGCGGACGACGCCGACATTGACGGTGATACCGCGCGTGAGATCGTTCATCGCCTCCAGCGTCTGGATCACATGGGCGAGTTCCCGGATCGCGCTGCGGCCGTCCTCGGGCCGCGTACCTGCATGCGCCGGAACGCCCTTGATGAATACGTCAAAGCGCGCAACGCCCTTGCGTCCCGTGATGACCTTGCCCCCGTCGCGCGCCGGCTCGGTCACCAGCACGTATTTGGCCTTGCGGCCCTCGGCCTCGATCAGCGCTCGCGAGGTTGGGCTGCCGATCTCTTCGTCCGAGACGTAGAGGTGCGTGATGCCGAGCGGCGGGCGTGCATCATCCGCGCAGATTTGCCGGAATGCGTGATAGGCGAGGTAGGCACCGCCTTTCATGTCGTAGATGCCGGGGCCGAACGCACGGTCGCCGTCGATCTTGAAGGGTAGCCGTTCGATCGATCCCATCGGATGAACTGTGTCGAGATGGCTCAACACCAGAATGCCCGGTACGTCCTGCCCCCAAGAAGAGCGGGTGACCAAATGATCGCCGCATCCCTCGCGCCCCGCAACGCGCTCGACACTGGCCGGCAGGTCGCGATAACCTGCTGCGACAGCATCAGCGAGTTTGTTGATCTGATCCGGCCGCTCCGTCGGAGATTCGATCAGGACCCAGCGGCGAATGCCCTCGAGAATCTGGGCGATTTGGAACGCGTTGCTGGACATAGTTGTCTGACGCCTTTGAATTCGATTTGTCATCGCTTCTGCAAGATCACAATGTCCCCAAGTACCCACGTCAGAATCGAGCCGAAAGATCTAGAGAAGCGCCAACCATTGTGACCCGGGGCGTGCCTATGAACCCGATCCTGCTGCGGCAACGATGCTTACTCGGCTGTCGCTCACAACAGATCTACCAAAGCTGGTAGTTTTCGAGGGGATTATGCAGTTGTCCTGACCAGGTACCCGCACGCGTCTCGACGCGGGAGGTCGCAGACCGGCACAAGCATAGCTCGACAGGCGAAGCGCCGAAATCGCCGAAGCTGATGAGACCTTTCAATACGAGCCTAATCTGTGGAACCAATCAGCCCAGGCAATTCTTGGATGGCTGTCGTGGAAGCGGCTAGGGAGTGAGGCCATCGGCCGTTCTGCTGTCCCGACGGGATCTGCGCAAAAACCCCACTCAGTCTAGCAGTAAAGTACGAAGTGCGCCCCGGAAGTTGATCAATGGAGTTCCATCGCTTTGTCGGGTCGCGACAATTCGTCCGATAAAGTCGGTGTGCGTGACAAGCCCCTTGTCATACAAAACGTATTCGAGCGCGCAAAATGCATTGGCCAATAGCGGTACATCGAGGACGCCCTGATCCCCGATCCCCGGTGTCGAGGCGGTGAACGCCTTTCGCCCCCTCCCCACCGCCAAAACGTAGCGCAAGGTCCTCCGGGGCACTGCGGAGAACACTCACCCCCAAAGCTGCCGTTGGGGAGGATCTCATCATGTGTCCCGGAGCCGGCATTGATGCCAACGGCCAGGCACGGCGGCTCCATGCAGATGGACCTCAGAGGCCACCGTCAGTCCACGCCGTCCGGCTGCCGTCCGGTCATAACGATGGCGACACCGCTCGCCTGGCTTTGCATGGCATGGCGGAACTCTGCCGGTTGGATTAGATCGCAAGTCCCGAATCGCAGGAGAGAACTGGTGGCTCATGACCAGCCTCTGCAGTTGAACCCCCACTTCTAGTGTCTCCACACCCAGAGACGACTTTGATTCCTAGGGGCCTGTAATGGGCACCCGTGTCGAAATTGCGTGACGAGTAGGCTCAGATGGAGACCAGGTATGGCTTCGATGTCCTCTGGATTAGCTACAGTCATGACCGGACGGACGTGCAATATCTCGGCGCGTTACGCCGGATGGCGATCGCAACGGCAAAACTTAGAATTGCCGTTGCCTCTGTTTCGACAGGGCCTCCACTAAACAGCAAACCGCGCTGAGCAGCCCGGCGACGCGCCAGTGCACAGGGACTCGTGGCCGCGATCCGACCAGCTGGGCCGGAATCTCGCTGGGCCCCGTGCGGACGGGATGATGCCGGTTGCGGTAACGGCACGCGCCTGCCAGAGTTTCTCCGCATGTAGACGGCATCGGCGCATCTAATGTACTTTTAGGAGAACACGTTTTTTTGCCGCGAGAAGATGCTCATCGAGCGTCGAGTGCAGCGCACCCCGCAGCTCCGGTGGGATTGAGCTATCTGTATCGATCAATTCCCGAAACTTCCGTATGATGTGTTCTATCGCAGCAATAGATCCGAGTGTTTCAATCCTCTGCCGGGACATCATCATCTCCTTTGGCGCGCAGCGCGTTTCATCGCGGATCCTCAGCTCGGCAACGCGGGCTGCCGCAGGCTCTCATCGCTAAGAAGGCTGGCGCCCGTGCTCGGCGCGAATTGCTTTCGTCAGGGCGAGCGCAGGCGGCGCAGAGTCCTTGAAATCCCGCAGCAGTGACGTGCATTCGTGGCTCCATTATATTCCTGCTCGTGAGCAGCAGACCTGGTCGCAATACTGAAACATCGGCCAGCTCGGCTGTCAGGCGTTCGAAACCGCGATCAGGCGCTTCAGTCGAGCGGCTGCGGCGCCGCGATCAAGTGATTCTTGTCCAAGTGCGACGCCTTCCTGCAGTGTCGAAGCCCGCCCGGCCACGACCAACGCCGCCGCCGCCTTCAGAAGCGAAGCGTCGCGAAATGGACCTGGTACGCCATCGAGCACATTTTGCAGCGCAACGGCATTAGTCTCCGCATCGCTGCTTTCCAGCGCATCGTTGTGGCAGCGGGGGAGCCCGGCTTGTTCCGGCGTCACTTCGAAGGTGCGGACTATACCTGCCTCAAGCGCAGCAACAAACGTTGGGCCGGTGAGGGTTATTTCGTCGAGCCCGTCCGAGCCATGAACAACCCATACCGACTCGGCACCAAGGTTCTTCAAGACGTATGCCAGAGGCTGTACCCATTCGGGAGACAATACCCCAACGATCTGCCGCTTGACCCCGGCCGGATTGCACAGAGCCTCGATCAGATCAAAGGTCGTATGAGTTCCAACTGCGGTCCGGATCTGCCCGATGCGCTGCATTGCCGGATAGTGGGCTGACGCAAACATGAAGCCGATGTGGGCTTCCTGCACGCAACGTGCGATCGCGTCAGGCTTGAGATCAACCTTCACACCGAGGCGCGCCAACACGACTTCGGCGCTTGAACCCGAAGACGCAGCGCGGTTGGCATGCTTGGCCACAGGAACGCCGGCCCCGGCGACGATGAAGGAAGCACACGTCGACACGTTGACCGAATGCATAGGGGTCTTGCTCGTGCCAGCGAGACCGACGGGGTCGCATGTCGCCTCGACCCGCGGCATTCTATTCCGCATCGCTAAGGCGGCGCCGGTGACTTCTTCGACCGTCTCGCCCCGGACCCGCATCCCCATCAACAAGGCGCCGATTTGCGAGGGAGTTGCGTCACCCGACATCATGCTGTCGAAGGCTGACGCAGTTTCCTCACGCGTCAGAGTGGCGCCCGTGGCAACTTTGCCGATGATTGATCTAAGCACTTCCATCGAACTTTACACGTTCCCTGTCCAAACCTCGGGCTCTTCCGCAAGACTTCGTTGGAAGAGACCCGACACCGATTGCCTTGATGCAGTGGCCCGCCCCATGTGGCATGTCCTCATTGACGCTTGAGGCGGCAGTCGGTTGAGTGTAGGCACACTTGGCGAGGCTACAACCTGACGCTACGTGAGGGTCAAGCTCTCCATTTCGGTGGTGCCGTCGAGAGGAGATCGTCGATCAGTTAGAACACTGCAGTTGCTTGTCGCAGGACCGATGACAGTGTCTCCTGCCCGCAGTGGCCTCTACCGCGGCGTTCCGGCCGGATCACCACATCCTTCAAAGCCTTTTAGCCTTCTGCGCCGCAGTGGTGAACCGTTGAAGCGGCTTCCTCTACCTGCTTCGAGGCTATCGATGCTGGGTAGATCGAGCCCGTTCTCAGCTGGCGCTACACAATAGCCCCACCTGGTTGTAAATGAAGGTGGCCTTTCATAGGCGATGGACGCGTCCCGTTGATCCGCCCGCGCGAGGGTCGGTCATGTTCGGTCCTGCCTTACAGCAGAATACGCCGCGCTGAGGCGCGTCGAGGCGATCGGTTTTCAGAGCAGCCTCTGCGGTGGCACAATGAGTTTGGCGAGCATGGGATCGAACGCCGGCGTGATGTGCCGGCGTTGCATGAAGCCGCTGTCGATCCTTCGCCATCCGGATACTCGAGACGAAGTACTTTGCCGGTGGTCGAGACGTATCCGCGTATCGGAGCCGCCGCGCAGGGGCTGGGCTCGATTGCATGCCCAGTTGAAACAATGTCGGACTGCGAAAGTGCAGCTTAGCGACCCGCTGCCGCTTGGACTTGTTCCGCGATCAGATCGACGCCGGTGATCATCTCTGCCACCGGATGTGCGAGCTGAAGGCGTGTATTCACTTCAGAAAGAAAACTCTCCGCCGCTGAAAATGAACTCGACCGTTCCTACATTCTGATAGTTCGCTGCACCGGCGATACCGACGGCGCTCTCGCAAATCCGGGTCCGCAATTCTGATGATAGCGCTGGCGAGGGCGTTCCTAGACGAACTTCTGCAAACGGCGCTGCACCGAACATTCGCGCTCGAAGAGGGGCCCCGCGTCAACCTCATGGTAGGATTGCAGAACGAATTCCAAGCTTGTGCAGCGCTATGATAACGTACGCCGCACCCCTATTGGCGATCAGAACGGCATCGAAGGGCAATTTCTGCATTCGCCTATCCGGACAAGAGCGACTGAACCAGAGCGTTGATCAATTGTGGGCGGCCATGCTCGTTACCTGACCTCGTGTGACCATCCCGCAGGTCACGCTGAGATCACTTCCGCGGATACGCGGACGAACAGGCCGCCACAGTTCACTTCGAGTCGCTGCTTTTCTTGCCAGTGTCTCGCACGGAGATCACGTCGCGGCATCGCTGACTAAGGCTCGCTTGCTTGGATCTGAGGCAGGCAGTGATAGCGGTGCGATCTGGTATGTGGCTGCTACAAAGGCGGAACACGTCATCCATGCAAGCCTCTTTCTCTTCTGCGGTCGGCGGTTGATCGCGCGCGTTGACCTGCCCTGGGATTACAGCTGTCATTGCGACGACAAGAGCAATGGCGCCACGGGAGATTGTGCGGTGCGAAGCCGACTGACTTCGTTGATTTTGAGTCATGATATCCATTCAAGTCCGGGCGGCTACGTTATTGTTCTTCCTGCGCGAAGCGCAAAGTGACCTGTCAGCCGGGAAACAGGCCGGAACTGCATATCGAAGGTGCCGGCATGCTCGTTATTCCGCTTTTGCGGTCCGTGCGGTGCTGCTCATCCGTCCGGCGCGACAGAAACGACACCTGCCGTAGTGGCCGAGCACCACGAAGAGTGGAAGCACTGGCGGCTGAGCTGGCCCAGCAAGTGATCATTCTGGAGCTTCCAGTGGTTCGGTGCATGCCTGGATATCGCGAGGCACTGTTTGAGCCTGACGTGTGCTTAGGTACTCTGGCTCAGCCTACCGCCAACCGACTAATGACGCCGTAGCCGGCGCGACGCCGGGTTGAAGGGCATGGTCCTATCGCGAGCGAGGGAGAGCAGGCAAAGCCGCAGGTGCGCCCAGGCCACTGTTGATGATGCATTCGATCGTTCAGAGCGAACCATGATGACGCGCGCCAAAACCATGTTTGCTGTAGTCGCGCTGTTCCGCGTTATGTGAAGACCTTGGGTGATGTGTCTGGGATGGAGCCTCCGTCTGGCGTTCCGCTGAGGTTGCGGTGATGGGGGCGCCTGCCGTGTAGAGCTCGAAACGCGCGATTTGGTCCAGTCGCGACAGGAGCAGCTCCGATGCGGCGCGGACAAGGATGCACCTTGAGGATCTTAGCATCCTCATCGGGTCGCGCCAGGTAAGTTTCAATGTCTGAAACATTCGCAATTCTCATGACGTGTCTGGAACGGCCTGGGTTGTCGGACGTGGTTCCCGTTTGTCGAGGGTCGTACAATCTAACGCTACGTGCGGTTCAAGTCCCTTCGTGCGTCTGATCGTCTGAGGATGTCGGGGCTGTGCATTCTTCGTACGAGCCTCGGCTGCAACACCCACTGTGGTGTCTCAGTATAGCGGCTGTGCATGGCGACTGTGCGCCTCGCAACCGAGGCTCCGAGCGTCGCTGTTACGTGATTATACGGAGCGCCGGTGTCGCATTTCTTTGATCTGCGAACTGCATGCTCTCGGCATGAATCCGAAGAGTAAACTCTACCAACCCGAGCACTGGCGAGGCCGTGCGGACGCAACGCGAAAGAAGGCGGAAGCGCTCGCAGAGGGGAAAGCCAAAGACAGGCTAATCAAAATTGCCGTGGAATACGACAAGCTGGCTCGGCGCGCCGACGTGTGGCAGATGCACAAAGACGAGGACGATACGTGGCATGAGGAAGGGCTGTAAAGCGTCCCCAGAGATCATCAAAGGCGCCAGCCTGTTGATCACTACCCGACCCAATGGCCACGCAAATGTCGCTCAGCAAGCAATTCAGTGCCTGGAAGGGACGTTGCGGGGCACCGTAGGGCGGGGCATCCTGACGATCCTGTGCCGCGCTCCAGATCGCAATATATATGGCGGAGCAGTCCGCCTGCCCAGCGCTCCTTCAAGCCTACTTGCTTCGTCAGCTTCTCGAAAGCTAATTCTCATAAAATGCGCAACCCTACAGCTCAATTTGCAGTCAATGCGTCGCAGTCAGCGCGGAAGCCCGGATGCCGTCCGCGCCGGAACGTTCAGCTGTTACAGGCTAGTGTTTGGGAATTTCGTCGCGGCTGCAATTGCATATCAGTTTCACCAATTCGGGACATCTGCGTCATGCCTCAATATTTCCTTTGCGTTCGTTCGAGGGACAGATTTCCAGGTAGTCGGGCGAAGTGTGCGTTGAAACCAGGTCTGTGAAAGAGGTCTCCACGTCCGACTGATGGTCCGCAGACGGTGCGGCCGCGGCCTGCGAGAGGCGTCGGAAAGCCCCTCGCGCCTCTGCCGTCCGCGAGGATTATTTCAGAAGAACGCTGCGATGATCCAGTAGAGTCCAGCCCAAAGCAGCGCATTTACGAGGAGTGCCGCCAGAGGCCAAAGGTTCCACCTCTTTTGCGCCTGCCGGGAGCGACAATTGCCGCGGTAGTGCTTGATCGGTAGGTGCTTTGGTGCGCGCCAATGCGTCATTTCATCAGACGTCGCGCTGGTCCACCGAAAAATGCCGGACTTTGCATGCCTCGTACCACTCAGAAGTTCGCAGTCATCTTGCATAAGGAGGGTATCGGAATGTTGCCTGTTGCGCGGCGAGCCTCCGTCCGATGGTAGGCTCGTGTATGGTCGGTACAGTTAGGGTCGCTTTCCGTCACCGCAGCAATCTACATGCCACGACGCAGAAGTATCAGTACCGCTTTGATGCCGACAAAAGCGCGCATGTCGGACGTCGTCGACACAGAGCCGCTGCCAGATGTCGGATTCGCGACGTCCATGTCCGAAAGACAGCACCCGCATTAGCGACAGAAGGCTGAGCGTATCGCGAGCGCCATACCGTGAGCAATGAGGCCGGACTTGCATCGTAGTGTCGCGTGAAGAGCGGCCGATGGTCGCCCTGATTGAGATGGACTAATCATTGTTTCTGACCGTTAGCTTACGAGGAGACACCGAGATGGCGGGCGACCCGCTGGATGCTATCAGCTCCAAGACAGTTCATGTCAGGCGTCCGCGGCTCTGGTGCAGGCCGGCATAGATGGTCGAACGCGACGAGAAAGCAGTGAACGATCAAGTGCGATCTCACCAAGCAGCTAATCGCCGGGCAGCATCAACTGGTGCCATCAGTGGCTTTGCGAGTCGTCATGGAGTGTGGATGTCGAAGGCCCTGCGGGAGCGTGCCATGATGACGACCAAATCGTTGGAGAGGAGGAGCCGCCAGTGTCTTGTGGTCAAGCAGGTAGCCATGAAACATGAATGCCCACTAACGCTGGCTTGAAGCGCGGGAGAGCGATGGCGGGCATCAGTGTTGCTGATGGGCGCTCGGTTCGTCGATGTAAGACCAATACTGGCTGGCGTCGGTGAGTAAGGTGCGTCGCATGAGAGGGGCTCGATGACAGAGTTGCAGCATGAGCGGGAAGTTGCGATCGGCGGACTGATTCGCCATCGCCCAGATCGCTACCGCTGTACTCAGGCAATGAGTGGCCCCTGAGAGCGTTCGGCCCACAATGAGATCGAAGACTATAGCAGGAGAACGAGGGATGATGGACATCTGCGGTTTGCTCAGATGGTGCTCTGAAGAGCGGTATAGGAGCGCCGGGCCGAGGATCGAACCGGTTTATGAGTTGCGAGACAACGTCATCTGCATCGAGTTCAAGGCCCTGCGAAAGGCAGAGGAGCGGGCGTGCGAGCGCGGCTGATAGAGAAGCTGGAGGCCGGCCGCGTGCAACACGGCCGGTTCGCTACGGTTCCGGGATCAGGTCCTTGCGGCGTGTTCTTTGTGCAGGGGCCTTGCGGGTGTGAGCTAAAGATAACTGGATTTGTCCGTCCTGGCTGGGAGCATGTCGCTGTCTCGACGCCGCGGCGCTGTCCGAACTGGGACGAGATGTGCTTTGTCAAGGACCTGTTCTGGGATGAAGAGGAGTGCGTCATGCAACTGCATCCGCCACATTCGCAGTATGTGAATAACAGCCGATATTGCCTTCACCTGTGGAGACCCACTCATCGGGACATCCCGACGCCGCCGCCGAGCTTTGTAGGCGTCGTTGGATTAGGGCCCTCAGACGCGGCAATGTTGTTCGCGCGGATCAGCGCGACACCATGATGAGCTGAGTTGTTGATATCCAAGCGGAAGGTGACGCCGAGCGGCTGCAGAAGCACCGATTCGGCGCCGCCGAACTGACACGTCAAAAGCGGGTATATGTCAGGATCGATCGGCTGTTGCCGTGTGCGGGGGCCTGAGCCTGAATTAGCTGCGATCAACTGGGAGCAGCTAACAGTGCACTGATCCCGGAAAGATCGCGGAGCCGTGCTGAAGGCGGTTCGCCAGCAACAACAGCATCGCCGGGTCGACGACCGGTCACAAGGCAATCACTGGCGATCCGAGGACGCGAATGGCGCACTTCTTTGGCGCGAGAAGTGTGTGCCGAGGCGAAATAACGTAATGATGGTGAGATCGAGGCCAACGCGACCGTCGAATTCGGTTTGACGAAGGAGGCGTTGTCGGCCCATCACCCTGACTGCATCCGGAATTGCACAAGGTCGGCTTGCCGTCGCTGTGCGACAGTCATGAGCTCGTGGACCGCTACCCCTCCTTTGGAGCGGGTCTCGTAGCCAGTGTCGGTCGAGACACCAACTAGGCGCGGGGGGCGGTAGCTTCGTCAAAATATCTAGTTGTCAGCTCGTCGTCAGCTTGCCGCAAGATCATCCGCAAGCAGAGCGTAAGCAGCCCGCGCTCTGAGGAAAAGTACGCTGAAGAAGCAGGCGAACCGACATGTATAATCGAGTGAGTGGCCGATCGACACGCCCTAATCAAGCTGACGAAACGAGTGGGTCGGCGGACAGCCACGAATTTGCTCAAACATTGGCGGATCTCGCTCAGCGGGAGAGCCCGCCATCTGGGGAATTGTCCGACAAAATGGGCCTCTGCTGCAGCAAGCCACAGACCTCGGATGCAATCATTTATAGTCCACGCAGCTCGGAGCCAAGCACATCCTCTCTGTCCACCAGCTCAAATCCATCCTCTCCAGCGAGACCTATCCGTCCTCTGTTCGAATACAGGACTGCTGAATTATCCGAGGCCAATGTCAACGGAATCTGCGTCGGATTGGCAGCGGAGTGGCTCCTCAATCTCCCGAGCAGCCCATCATCCCGGATGAGGGCGCTGCGCCCGGGGACTCAAAATCACAGCTCAGCGGCAATGCGGCAGCAGCGGTATGAAGACCTCAAGAGTCTGTTGCGAAGGAACAGGGCGGAAGGTTCTCACAACCTTCAGGCAAAAAGTACGATGTTACGCGAAGCCGGCCTAGAGCCGTTCGCCCAAGAGACGCGATATAGGTTTGGTACATCTTCGCGCATTGACCAGATCGTGAATGAGGTCGCGGACGATGGGTCGATCTACTTGGTCAGCTTGCGTTTCGCCGCAGGTGGCGCCCACACAATCGCAACGTCGTCATCGAATGGAATGACGACCCTCTTTGATCCTAATTATGGGGAATTTACTGTTCGGTCAGATCAGATGGGTGAGTTGTTCAAAAGTCTCGCCGACCGCTACAGGAGCCCGAACCAACTTGATATATCGGCTGTCGTCACCCTAAGGATGACGTGAGTGTTTCTGAGGTTGCAACGACCCGAGGCCCGCGAGTGGATCTTTCGCGATCGTTGCCGGACAGCCACATCGCCTCCGACAGCGCAACCACGGCACGGAACATGGATGTGGCACCCTGAACGCGCGGCCGACGTGGTAGCGAAGCTCACCGCGGCCCCTCGGACGTTGGAGGAGCACGCTCGTGTGAAGCTCTCTGGAAGTAGTTCGGCGAGGGCAGAATGTTCAGAGTAAGGTTGGCTGGTCACTCAGGTTGACCAGCTCGCGCCCTGGCGTGTCAAAGCCTGAAATGGGCTGCGCTTGCACTCAAGCAGGGCCGTCGGCCTGTTATACCTTCCTGAAAGCTGGCTAATCTCCTCGTGCGGGTTTCGACGCCTTTAGGCCTTGCGCTCAGGGCTAACGGCGGGCATCACGCATCCAACACAGGCGGCACAAGCTGTATTTTGGTCTGCTTCGGAATCGTCGCCGGCCGCTTCTCTACTGACCTCGTCAGCCAAACAGCTGCTGTCAGCGACAATGCGTGCCGTGGCACCAGCGCGCGAACGACACGACGCTCGCCACGCGCTGCGCAACAATCCTTGCCCTTGTCCTCGTCACTGCGCTTTCGCTGAGGTCCGGCTCTGGTTGAAGATTTCAAAACCGGACCCAAAATGATAACACTATGCACCGTGTTCGTTCCAAACAAACGTTTGCGCCGAGCCGATTACAAGGTCATTTAACAACTTTCGAATTTACGGCCTGGAGCCCCTCTCCGCGGAGCGGGCGCAAGCTGGCGATTAGTTTGATCTGGCGGACGTCGTCTGGTGGTTTTCATATGATCCCAGTGTCACACCGGAAGCAGCGCGGGCGCGACTCGGCGTTGGTCAGGACGGTGAATCAGACGCTGTCGCTGCCACGCCCGCACTGGCGAAGTTAGCAGAGACGTGACTCGGCGCTCAAAAACCCCACGCATACACGGGGCAACGCGCTGTCCCTACCACGCACCACTAACTTCGACGTCACCGTACAGGGACTAGCTTTCCGAAAGCTGACGAACCCGACGCGATTCACAAAAGCGAAAGCGGCCGGCGTGGGTCGATGCCTTTCTGCGTGGAACCCACCCATCTGTCCAGCGGACATCCGATTTAACGGTATGATCAAGCATAGACATAAGCTGATCTCTGCAAAGAGATCGTGAAACTCGCATATTCCATGTGCCGCGAGAAGGTGTCAGCAGAAGTCCATCGATATTTGCAAAGGCGCGGCCCTGCGACATCGCAGGAAAGACGATCCATTATCTCTGGCACTTAGACTACAGCTGGGCCCATCCGATCAAGCTCGAAGTGATCGGACAACATGCCAACGAGCGGCCCTTCATTGTTACTCGATGCCGCCGGTCGCGTCCCGAGGAAGATGTCGGCGGTGTGTCGGACGATGTCGCTCGATGTCAAAGGTGATCCGTCTGTTCCCGAGCACGAACACTGCGCCCGCGCGGCCCAGATAGATTTGATCGCTGCCGGTCGTCTTCGCATTGTCCGGAAAATGGAAGGCGCGTCAGCCGCTGGACCGACCGGGCGCATACACTTCCAACCGCGAGAGAAGATCGACCGCGGTCAAGTGCGGAGCCGCCGGTATGCCGTTTTGCAACCAGAGCAATGACCAGGCATCGGGTCCCATGCCGCCGGAAGGCCTCTCGGCCGCGAGGAAGGCGGGTTCTGACTCCCATGAAACCCCGCGACGATTGAGAGGCGCGGGGCAGTTTCCTTTTGGAGATGTGGCGATGCATGATTCGGCGACGGTCTCGTCAGCTTCTGGAAAGCCCATCGATAATAGGATCAGCTCAATTGATTTCTTGGACGTAAGGCTAGCATGGACCCGCACAATTTCGATCCATCCAATGTCCCAGCTTGGACTCGGGCGCAGCAGGCTGTTCCGGACGAGCACCAGGGGGGCCATGACGCGCAAAGGGTCTTTGAGCAGCACTTGACCGAGGCGCGCCCAACCAACCCGAGTCCTGTCTCCGGTGGCGGCCACAACTACCATCCCCATCTCTCTACAGAACATCGGGTCATTATCGACAAGGCGATTGCCCACTATGTGGCTCAGAAGAACCCGACGCAGAAGACAGTTAAGCGCTACACTCAGGCGCTTCGTCGACTTGGAAATCATCTTGGCGCTCATCGCCAAGCGATTGATCTGGGGGGGCATGAGGCCCTGGTCCGTTACGTCAAGACCTACTTCCCGAAGGACGAAGACATGAAGAAGGGGTTGAGTGTCCTTCGTGCGTATCATGATCCGTGCTTTGTGGCTTCTGGCGGGCGGCCGCGTACGATGCCCTCAGCGGAAGACGCGCCGCTCTCGGAGCGGCTTAGTGCCAGTGGCATGACACCGGGCAGCGCCGCTCGTCATGATCGTAGTCTTCGCAGATTTTCTAACGCGCTTAATCGTGCGGGCTACTCGATTTCCGGGCTAGACCACGCTGCGCGCATTGAATTCGCTCAGAAGTGGTTCCCGAAGGACGAGCATCTATTGTTCGCCTTAAACAAGGTTGGCGAGGCTGAGGGCGTTTCCGGAGCGGGTGCGTCTCGGAAGCCCAGCCGTCGTGCTGCCCCGTCGCCCACATTGCATCTTTACCCGACGACGCTCGCATCATAGATGACCTGGAAAAGGCAGAGCTGAGCTTGCTTAAACCCGAGGACAGCCGGAGAAAAGTCGTTCAGAATCTGGCTCAGAACCAACGAAGATTCGGGGGGTGGCTTCAAAGGGAGGGGCGAGGGAGCATAGTGAGCCGACTCACCGGCACCAGTGAACAGCAAAAGTCTTTGAACGACGATCACACCGACTTTAAAAGAGCCAGTCGAAACGCCGACATGGGCTTCGATCGTCTTCGGAGCTACCTATTGCTCGTCGAGGCGAACGCTGCGCTGGGCGTCTCCCCTGATCGGGTGGGCGGAGAGCCGCGGCGTGGCGAGTCGAACTCAACGTGGTCGCCGCACCTGCCGTCCGATTTCGAGTGGCCGACGCCGGAAGCGGTGCCAGATGGGTCATCCGCGATCTACCGAGGTCTCGACTCTTTGGTTGATCTGCCGTACTCCTTGCAGGAGGTGAGAGACGATGCTCAGTCCGCGCCGGTGGGTGGGGCTGCTGCCGGACCGCCGCTCTTCACCGGACCATCTAACACGCAAGCTCAGTCGTCAGACATCTACCGCGGTCTCAATTCTTTCGTTGATCTCCCATACACACCGCAGCAGATGCAAGACGATGCTGAGTCCGCGCCGGTGGGTAGGGCTGCCGCCGGACCGCCGCTCTTCATCGGGCCACCTGACGTGCCAGCTCAGTCGTTAGACATCTACAGCGGTCTCAATTCTCTCGTGGATTTGCCGTACACACCGCAGCAGATGCGAGACGATGCTCAGTCAGCGCCGATGGGTGGGGCTGCGGGGAGACCGCCGCTCTCCACCGAACCATCAGACGCGCCAGCTCAGTCGTCAGACATCTACCGCGGTCTCAACTCTTTGGTTGACTTGCCGTACACGCCGCAGCAGATGCGAGATGATGCTCAATCAGCGCCGGTGGGTGGGGCTGCACGCAGACCGCCGCTCTTCACCGAACCATCCTACTCGCGAGCTCAGTCGTCGGACATCTACCGCGGGCTCAACTCTTTGGTTGATTTGCCGTACACGCCGCGGCAGATGCGAGACGATGCTCAGTCAGCGCCCTTGGGTGGGGCTGCCGCCACACCGCCGCTCTTCACCGAACCACCACACACGCCAGCTCAGTCGTCGGACATCTACCGTGGGCTCAACTCTTTGGTTGATTTGCCGTACACACCGCAGCAGATGCAAAACGATGCTCAGTCAGAGCCCTTGGGTGGGGCTGCCGCCACACCGTCGCTCTTCACCGAACCACCACACACGCCAGCTCAGTCGTCGGACATCTACCGTGGGCTCAACTCCTTCGTTGATTTGCCGTACACACCGCAGCAGATGCAAGATGATGCTCAGTCAGCGCCGGTGCTCAACTCCGGCGGTAAACCCGAATTCTTCGTCGGGCGGTCGGGCGTACTTCAGGAACTTGAGGACATCGGATACCGGGCCGGCGAGAATTGGCAGGAGGAGACCTTCATTGGGCCGCTGAACTGGGTCGGCCGGCCCTCGATGTTATCCAGGACACCGGGCAGGAAATCCGGTACCGGCTTGGAGCCAGTGAACGGTGGGATCTACTCGATCACATTGGGGCCCCAAGGAGGCCGCGACGCGCAATTCATCCATGATCCTCGCCCGCCCCCTGTCCCGGGTGCTCAGCTTGGTCCAACGGCTACCGCTACTTATTCTGACCATCGCAGCGGGCCCGTTCTGGGCCCCACGCAGTGGCTGGGTGACGAGCATATCCAGCGGGATTACGAGCTCCTGGCGCACGAGTTGCAGCAAAACAATCCGGATCTCGCCGCCCGAACGCGGTTCGTGGACCCCCTGATAGCCCCGATGTTGCGATCTCCCTTTAAGGAGGTCGCCGAACGAGCATTAGGGTGGGTTCGCTATGATACAGCCGACTTCTTATTCCTGCCGGTGAGCGATGCCAGCGATACGGATAGACATCGGCGCGGCAGTCACTGGTCGCTGCTGCTGGTTGATCGCCGCGATCGGGGCCGACCGGTCGCCTATCACTATGACTCCACCCAGGGATACAATGACAGGCCCGCAGCGGAACTCGCAGGACGGCTCGACGCTAACCTGCAACGGGGCGCGATAAGACAGCAGCAGAACGGTTATGACTGCGGCGTCTTTGTCGTGGACGGCACCCGGGAACTGGTTGGGCGATTGGCAGCAAGACGGCCGGACCTGAACCTCAATAATCTTGTCATCAGTCGGGAGGCACTGCGGGACCGACTAGGCCCTGGTGTCCGCTTCAACTGAACAGGGTGCGCGATCGAGTCAAATGCGCTTCTTGCCGATCGAAGATCCGCAATCGGCGTGTTCGCAGAGCATCATAGTGTCTCACGTGAGGAGGTGAGTACGCATACGACGAAGACCGCCTCATTGACGCATGTGCGCGGGCACAATGAGCTCTGCGGCTTGCTGACCGGCGGGCTTATCGGCCTGGCGCAGGAGCTTTCATTCCCAGGGCAGCAGTTCGTGCAGGCGTGTCGCGGGAAGGTCGCCCGATCCGGGTCAGGACATCGGCGAGACAGGCCTTGGGCTCGACGTCGCTGAGGCGACAGGTCCTGATCATCGTCAGCATGATGGCGGCACGGTCGGCCCCACGCTGGCTATGAAGGTCCAGTTGGGCTCCCCAAGGCGATGCCTCTCAATGCGCGCTCAGCGCAATTGTTAAAGGGCATGATGCTTTCGGCGCCTCAAACGCTGATGGTGAGGACTGGCCGGCGGCTGCCGGAACCACCAGGTGGAAAGACGTCCGGCATCCGCCAGATGTCAGACATACTGCACCAATCTAAGGTAATCGTCCGTGAGGACAGGTGAGCGAATAGAACAAGCCGCGTCTTCAAGGAAGGTGGTCAGAGTCCGACTAGCCCGATTGCGGACTTCGACAGATTGCCGAGTCGGTGCGCGAGTACGGAGAGTTGCAAGTTCGGAACTGACCAGGTCAGCCGCCGCTGCCGCGCAATCTGAGGCAGAGAAGCAACCAGCAGACATGACAGCTTTTGCCAGTCCCAATGTGGTGAGCCAACCCGCATAGATCAGCACGGCACCGTCGGCCTCATTGAGCCCAGAGAGCTCCTCGATTGCAGCAGCATGAGCTGATGCCGCTCCAACTGACCGAAAGAGATTGGCTATTTCGTCCCGCGTGGCTTTAGAGAGGAGACAGCGGCCGAGATGTGATAGGAGCGCCTCAGTCGGACCTTCGAAGATGCGAAGGATGCGAGCGTCTCGATAGATTTTGGCTAAAGGCGCTCCCTCGTCGTAACCACGGCCACCTAACAGCTGGACGCATTGATCAGCGACAAGGCCGCACCACTCCGAGGACAAAACCTTCGTTGCCGACGCAAGGTGGACGTTTGGCGCGCCCTGCGCTGAAACAAGTCGGCAGGATGCGGCCAGCATCGCCTTCACGACTTCCCGCCGCAGCACCATCTGTCCAAATAACTGCTCGATGTAGCTGTTCTCGATCATACGCAGTTTACCGAGCCGGCGATGGCTTGCATAAGAGGCCGCGACCTGGATAGCGCGCTCAAGGGCTCCAAGACCCATAGCAGCCACACCGACACGGCCGCAGTTCATACTAGATGCCGCCGCGCCCCAGCCGTCTTGATCGCGAGAGAGCACGTAAGAACGCGGCACCTCGACATCGTGGAACTCAAGGGTATTCTGAATGATGCCACGTAGACCGAGTGTGCGATGCTCGTGCGTGACCTTTAGGCCTGGAGCTTGCCGGTCAACGAGTACACCAACGAGCCGACCTTTCGCATCGGGTCCAGACGCGCGCGCAAAGCAAACGATCCAGCGAGCCCAGTCAGCGAGGCCGATCCAGATCTTGCGGCCAGAGATACGAACCTTATCTTCGCGCATGAGAGCCGAAGCCTCTATATGCCTCGGGGCCGAGCCAGCTCCGGGCTCAGTCAAAGCGAAAGCGCAGAGATCGCCACGTGTTGCACCCCAAATGATATGCTTTTGTTCGGGGATGTGTGGTGCCGCTTGGATGCAGGGCAAGGCCAGGAAGTTATGGATGACGAGGGTAGAGGCAGCGGAGACATCGAATGATGCAGTGGCGGAGATGAGGTTGATGGCCTCCTGCAATGGAAGAGCTAATCCGCCGTGCTCTCCCGGTGTGGTGAGCCCGAACAGTCCATGCCTTGCCAATATGCTGTGTAGGGTCGGAGGGAATGCCCGGCGGTCATCCGCGTCAGCGAAATTCAGCTGACTGAGGTCAGAGATCAAACTGGAGTTTAGTGCAGCTGCACGGCCTTCGGCCGTGCGTTCCTGCGCCTCCCGGAATTGGGAGTAAACCTGAGTATACATAGTCATAAGTCCGACAATGAACCCGGTCGCGCTTCGTGCCAATTCATCCCCGTGGCTAACTCGGTTACACATTGGTATAGTGTAGATGCAAGCGCAGTATAAGCCCGTTCTCCGGGACTTCGATTTATTGCGGCCGCTGCGCGGGCTCTCATCAAGATACGTCTTGTCGATATGACCTTTCGGAGGCGCACGCTCGTTTCAGTGACCTCCCATTCTCCGCAAGACTCCGCGTTGTCGATTGGTGTTTCGTCCCTAAGACGGCGACGCTCTTTGCCCTATCTGCCACGGCCCATCCATCTCATTGCCCGAGGCACCACAGCTTGATCCCATAAGGCGTCCGCCAGCCGTGCTTGCGGCGGAGCTCCGACCACGCAGTTCCTCCAGGATGATTGCAGTATTCGACCAGATTGCGAGCGGCATCGCCGCCGCGAGTCCGCAGATTGGCGGCAATCATCGGCGCGACATCGGCGGCCCTGCAAGCTCGGCCATCGGAGCGCAGACGAAAGAGGTTTTCAGAAGGACGTGCTGGCGCTGGTGAAGGGAGCGCGGCCAGACCCTCGTTCGATATCCTGGCGCAAATTTGGTCTCCGGTTACAAATGGGAGGACGGCGTTGGACCACTGGAGACGAGGCCGGCGCGCCTCGACTTGGCTTGGTTGAGCACCGACCCGAGCAGCTTCGGCGCCAATGAATTCATGGTGCCACCATAGATGCATCGGCCCAGATGTTCGACCAAAGCACCAAACAGCCAAGGGTCCGTGTGACAAATGGTGAAGTCGCGATTGATGAGAACTTTGGCTTTCCTCATGTTCTTCTCGGGTGGCCTGCAGGCGATGACAGTTACGGCATCGCTGCTGCTCTGCGAAAAGAGCGAATCAAAATTCGTGCCGACACTGAAGAGAACTCCATGAAGCCGATCAGCATCTAATGTAGGATTTGAGGAGTACGAGCCCTTAGGCAGCGGCGTCGTGGGAGATACCAGAAAGAGCCTACAAAGAAGTGGGATGTCGACGATCCGCATCGAGCAGGGCAGCGAGTTAGTCTCGCGCAATCTTGACTGAGGGCTACAGCGCGGCGTTACGCTTGGTTTGGCAGCCCGGCAAGCCAAACGATGATGCGTTATCCAGGCCTTCAACGGCCGCTTCCGGGCGGGATCTGCGATCGGTGCCTACGCCTTGCAGACGCACAGAAAAAGGGGGAGATTTGCCGCAAACACTACAACAAAAAAGGGCCCTTAGAGAGCAATCGGCAGCAGATCGCCATTTTTACCGCAAACCCGCGTGGCGCAACCAGCCGCTAACGCTCTGGGTAGTCCAAAGTTCGGTCCCGCTCCATCCTCTAGAAAGTCATTTCCCGTGATCCGCCTGACCGTCTGCGCAACAGCATCGATTGCGCAACCTGCCGACACACAGCGGCTTGCTAGGGGTTACGTTGCAAGCGCGCCGAAGCAAAACCCTGGCATTCGTGCCAGGGTTTTGCATGGTCATCGACACTTTGACAGAGTAGATCAGAAGTCCATACCGCCCATACCGGCGCCTGGAGGCATTGCTGGACCAGCCGCGGCCTTCTTCGGCAGCTCGGCAACCATCGCTTCCGTCGTGATCAGCAGCGCCGCCACCGAGGCAGCGTTCTGGACCGCGATGCGCACGACCTTGGTCGGGTCAATGATGCCCTTGGAGACAAGGTTGCTATACTCGCCTGTCTGCGCATCGAAGCCATAAGAGTATTGCTCGTTGTCCAGGACTTTGCCGACCACGATCGAACCATCTTCACCAGCGTTGATCGCGATCTGGCGGGCCGGCCAGGACAGCGCCTTGCGCACGATCTCGACGCCGGTCTTCTGGTCGTCGTTCTTGGTGCGCAGGCCTTTGAGCTGCTCGGAGGCCCGGAGCAGGGCGACGCCGCCGCCCGGCAGGATGCCTTCCTCGACTGCCGCGCGGGTCGCATGCATCGCGTCATCAACGCGATCCTTGCGCTCCTTCACCTCGACCTCGGTCGCGCCGCCGACGCGGATCACCGCGACGCCGCCCGCGAGCTTGGCGAGACGCTCCTGGAGCTTCTCACGGTCGTAGTCGGAGGTGGTCTCCGCGATCTGCGCCTTGATCTGGGCCACGCGCGCCTCGATGTCGGCCTTCTCGCCGGCGCCGTTGACGATCGTGGTGTTCTCCTTCTCGATCATCACCTTCTTGGCGCGACCAAGCATATTGAGCGTGACGTTCTCGAGCTTGATGCCGAGGTCTTCCGAGATTGCCTGGCCGCCGGTCAGGATCGCGATGTCCTGCAGCATGGCCTTGCGGCGATCGCCGAAGCCCGGAGCCTTGATGGCCGCGACCTTCAGGCCGCCACGGAGGCGGTTCACGACCAGCGTCGCGAGCGCTTCGCCTTCGACGTCTTCAGCGACGATGACCAGCGGCTTACCGCTCTGCACCACGGCCTCGAGCAGCGGCAGTAGCTCGTTCAGCGAGGACAGCTTCTTCTCGTTGATGAGGATGTAGGCGTCGTCCATCTCAACGCGCATCTTGTCGGCGTTGGTGACGAAGTAGGGCGAGATGTAGCCGCGGTCGAACTGCATGCCCTCGACGACGTCGAGTTCGGTCTCGAGCGACTTGGCTTCCTCGACGGTGATGACACCCTCGTTGCCGACCTTCTTCACGGCGTCGGCGAGGAACTTGCCGATCTCCTGGTCGCCGTTGGCCGAAATGGTGCCGACCTGGGCGATCTCCTCGTTCGAGGTGACCTTCTTCGAGTTCTTCTGCAGATCCGCAACCACGGCTTCGACCGCGAGGTCGATACCGCGTTTCAGGTCCATCGGGTTCATACCGGCGGCAACCGACTTGGCGCCTTCGCGGACAATCGCGGCGGCCAGGACGGTCGCAGTGGTGGTGCCGTCGCCGGCAGCATCCGCCGCCTTCGAAGCGACTTCGCGCACCATCTGGGCGCCCATGTTCTCGAACTTGTCGTCGAGTTCGATGTCCTTGGCGACGGCAACGCCGTCCTTGGTGATGCGAGGCGCGCCGAACGACCTGTCGAGCACGACGTTGCGGCCCTTCGGACCAAGCGTGACCTGCACGGCATTGGCGAGGATGTCGACGCCGCGCAGCATGCGGTCCCGCGCGTCTACTCCGAATTTGACTTCTTTGGCTGACATTAAGAATTCCCTCAGTTCTTATTTTTTCACCCTTCAGCGCGCCTAAGTGGGCGCTCTTCAGGAAGTGAGCTGTGCGAGCGCTGGGTTAGGCAGCTTTCTTGTCGGAAAACACATGGGTGAGAACCCCCATGATGTCGCTCTCCTTCATGATCAACAGCTCCTCGCTATCGATCTTGACTTCGGTACCTGACCATTTGCCGAACAGCACGCGGTCCCCGACCTCGATGTCGATCGGAATCAGCTTGCCGGTCTCATCGCGGCCACCCGGGCCAATTGCAATGACTTCGCCCTGCGAGGGTTTTTCCTTGGCTGTGTCGGGAATGATAATGCCACCAGCGCTCTTCTCATCGGCGTCGATGCGCTTGACCACGACGCGGTCGTGAAGCGGACGGAAATTCATACAAGACTCCTGAGCGTTTTGAACAAGTTGGAGATAGTCACATTGTGACAAGCCCAATTATAGCAAGGGTCAGGCCAAAATGAGCTGAACGATCCATGCCTGCATTCTGCTGATCCGTTGCTGGGCCTGCGCGTGTCCTTGTCCGGAAGCAGACACCCTTAGATATACAGGCGCCAAGCTGTCGCGGAAATGACATTACGTGTCGCCGAAACACCCGGTTGAGCCCAGGGTTCCTCACGCCCTTACACCGATTGAAGCGCCGCGTATTTCGACGTCGCTGTCCGGCCTGCACCTGATTGCTTTGTCTGACAGCAGCGGCGGGAAAACGTGGAGCGCACAAGATTCAGCGAAGAGCTGACTCGAGCAATATGAGATCCATGCGCATAATAATAAATATGCCAACTATTCCATCGCGGGGCGTTCAAGAATTGATCTGCTCCGACCTATCAGGCAATCGGACGCTGCGGTACGAACACAGCAGAGGCCGGCCATGAGGAAGTCGCACGGAGTCACGCGTCGTCGTCACGGTCGCCGACCACACGTTCGACCGAGTCGCGCTTCTGCGCGCTTGGTAAGGCTGGTGGCCAAACCGCATTCGCCGGATCCTCTCGTCGGCGTCGGATCTTGGTTCCGCTTGTGCACGTTCGAGCCTTGTCAGCCATGTGGTACAGCGGTGCTGATGGCGATTCGCTTCCGCAGCTCTAGCAGCCCGGCTCGCCCAATTCGGATGATCGCCGTCTTCTTCACATTTGTTGTGTTCGCGACTGACTAGTCATGTTGCGACCTAATGTCCGAGCCGTCTGCCCGCACTCAGGCCTTCAAAAACACACGCACACTTTCCCGCTGTCCTAAGCGGCTGGCACGAAACTTGAAACCCGTATGTTGGCGGCAGCAGTTGTTGACCCGTCGTCATATGCAAAAGGAGAAAGGAATGGATTTGCCAGCTTATGGAGTGACTGAACTGACCTACGAAGAAGCGTGCGCTGCTGGGGGCCATCTTTGCTGGATCGAGTGGGTGCCAGATCCTTACACGGGTGTGTTGGTCCAGACAGTAGTCTGCGAAGATTAAGCAGCTTGCGTGAAGAATAGCTGGCGAGCCGGCGCGGTGAACAGATGCAGGCCGGCTCGCCTCAGGCTCTTTTGGAAACTTCGTTGCGGAACGAAACGCTTTCGCGCCCGCGCGCATTTCTCGTGTCCTTGCCGTCGGCAACGATCGGGTTGTACACGGCCAGGAAGTTCTGGTTCTCGACGAAAAGTTCATTGAGGAGGAAATCGGTACGTTGGCGGACGAAATCCGTCTGAAGCGCGGTCGTGCCAGTGACGTCCAGGATCTAATTTCTTTCGACCCTCCCGTCCGACTCCGGACGCAGTTACTTGCACTCAATAGCGGAATTATTGGCCATCTCAAGAAAGGCATGACTGCACGAGTCCGATTTGTCGTCGCCGAGCGCACTCTCCTGCAACTCATCTACAGTGAGATGGACGATTGGCTCAACCCGCTCTTGGCTGCTAGCTAAATACCTACTTTTTAAAAGTCAGTGAACCACCGTGTCGAGTCAGATCAAGTTTAAGCAGCGCGACATGATGGATTGTGGGGCCGTCAGTCTTGCTTCAGTTGCAGCCCACTACGGCTGCAAGTTGCCATTGTCTCGTATCCGCCAATATGCCTCGACCGACCGCTCCGGCACCACGATGTCGGGTCTTTTGCATGCCGCTCAAAAGTTGGGTTTCATTGCAAAGGGTGTCAAGGGTGACTTCGACAGCTTGTACAGGATACCCAAGCCCGCTATTGCGCATGTGACCGTCAAGGATGTGCTGCACCACTTCGTGGTCGTCGTGGCGATCGACGCGCGGTGGGTCACCGTCATGGACCCGGCGTTCGGAGAAATCCGAAAGCTATCGCATGAAGAGTTCCAGGGGCAATGGACTGGCGTCCTGGTGCTCCTGATTCCGGCAGAGACCTTCAAGCGTCGCGATGAGACCACCTCTACTATTGTCCGCTTCG
This sequence comes from Bradyrhizobium sp. USDA 4486, assembly GCF_054057995.1. Taxonomy (NCBI): domain Bacteria; kingdom Pseudomonadati; phylum Pseudomonadota; class Alphaproteobacteria; order Hyphomicrobiales; family Nitrobacteraceae; genus Bradyrhizobium; species Bradyrhizobium sp. USDA 4486. The sequence goes on along the minus strand of NZ_JBSRZV010000001.1, from coordinate 4,712,046 downwards.
CGCGACTGCTTGCGCCCCACAGAGCGGCGTTGACCCAGGCTCTCGTCGGCGCGCTGGTAACCACGATCCTCGGTCTTTCAACGGCCATTTACGTCCAGAAGATCGTCGATCAGGTTGTGACATCAGGCAACCGAAACTTGCTCAACCTCTTGGGCGTCGCGATGTTGCTGATCCTAGTGCTTCAGACCTTAATCAATCTGCTTCGAAGCCGGATCGTGTTGGAGACAGGGCAGAAGATCGATGTGTGCTTGATCCTCAGTTACTACAATCACATCCTAAGCTTACCTCAAAGGTTCTTCGACAGTATGCGGGTTGGAGAAATCGTCTCCCGGATGAACGATGCGGTGAAAATCAGGAGCTTCCTTAACGAGCTCTCGATCACGATGTTCGTCAACATTCTCGTGATACTGTTCTCGCTCGCGCTGATGTTCCTCTACTCGTGGAAGATCGCCCTTGTCGTGGCGATCTCGGTCCCGCTTTACGCCTTGTTATATTGGACCATCAACAGGCTGAACAGAAAACGACAGCGTGCGATGATGGAGAGTGCCGCCGATCTCGCGGCGCAACTGGTGGAATCGCTCAGAGCTATTTCTACGATCAAGGCATTCGGAATCGAGAGCGTTGCCTGCCTCAAGATGGAGACCCGCTTCGTCAAGACGCTGCAGTCGGCCTACAGCGTCGGTCTCGTCTCAATCGTTGGAGATAATGCCTGTAGCTTCCTCTCAACTCTATTCACAATCCTGCTAATGTGGTTCGGCACGACGCTCGTTTTGGACCGGACCGTCACTCCAGGTGAGTTGCTCTCCTGCTATGCACTGCTCTGCTATCTCAACCGACCAGTCGCCGACCTGATCCAAACCAACAGAATCGTGCAGGACGCCTTTGTTGCGGCGGATCGCCTGTTCGAGATCTTCGACCTAGAGCCGGCACCTAACGGCGCCGCTGATCTCACAAAATCCGGGCTTGGTGATATCCGCCTGGAGAATGTCACGTTTCGCCATGGCGCCCAGCCAAAGCTCTTTCAAGATCTGAGCGTCACGTTCCGCAAAGGGGAGATAACCGCAGTGGTGGGGGAAAGCGGCTCCGGCAAGAGCTCCCTTGCTGCGCTGCTTCAGAATATTTATCCGCTTGAGGGAGGACGCATCCGGATCGGTTCCTATGATCTCAAGGACCTCTCAAAGGTATCCCTGCGCAGGATTGTCGGTGCGGTACCGCAATCAGCGGACGTGTTCTCGGGCTCTGTGATCGAGAACATCGCACTTGGTGAATTCGAACCCGAGATCGATAGAATTATGAGAATCTGCGATCAAACTGGGCTGCGGGAGGCAATCGAGCATTGGCCCGGAGGTTTCCAAGCCTACCTGGGCGAAAATGGCGTAAAATTGTCTGGTGGCGAGAAGCAGCGCCTTTCGTTAGCACGAATTCTATACCGGGATCCGGAAATCCTAATCTTGGACGAGCCGACTTCCTCGCTCGACTCGGTTGCCGAAGCCACTGTGCACCGGCTCTTTGAGAATTTGCGTCGGGACGGCAAGACTATCATCGTCATCTCTCACCGACTCAGCACCATCTGTGGTGCCGACAAAATCGTCGTCTTAGACAGGGGCCGGATCGTTGCGGAGGGCAGACATCCTGAACTGCTGGCTGAAAGCGCCTATGCGCGCTTGTGGCAGACGTAAACCCGCGAGCCCTAAAGTTGGGAGGCGTTCGAAGATGGTGCGCCGAGAGACGGCAAAGCGGATCGCTTCGGCCAGCTTCGATTTGCCGGAGATCCGCGGCAAGGTCCAGAAGTCGAAGAGATCCGCGACGACTGCCGTGCAGTGTTTTGCTTGCGCAGCAACGAGTGCGTCGGTTCCTTCCTCGTACGGTATTCCGAAGAACAGGTCATTCCAATGAGTGGTTCACACGTTGCCTCAGCGAATCTGGGATGGCAGCGGTCAGTCGGCCGGGCACATCTTGCCTGTCGCAACCGCGATCGAGGTGATTGGCTATTCCTGCGCACGAGAGATCAGTCTGGCGGGCACGCTTTGGGGAGAATGGCCGACGACTGACATTTGTACGAAGCCGATCTTTCTGCCGCTCCGAAAGGCGGACCGGAGACGACGAGCTAGCTCGCAGTTGGCGCGTCTGCCGAGATCGAGGGGCAAACTGCATTGCAGGCAGTCGCTGCAGGCCCGGGTCCGACAGGCTTGCCTTTTGATGTTGATGGCCTCCAAATCGCTGCCATGGATCAAGGGGACCGACGGGTATATGAATCATATACATTGATATACGTTGTGCCGGCGCGTCTGGCGTGTGATTGCGGCGTCAAAGACGAAATTCATCCGATCTCCGCGCCCAATGGGAAAAGCACCTGTGTCATCTGTCGAAGTACACCAGCACATTGTTTCACTTCTTCAGAAGCCCAATCCCGTCATCCTGGATATCGGCTGCAATGACGGGACCGATACGCAACAGTTTCTCAACCTCTGCCCGCAAGCTCAGCTCTACTGCTTTGAGCCGGACCCCAGAGCGATCGCGCGCTTCAAGAAGAAGCTGGGGCCATCCCTCGATAGGGTGAAGCTGCTTGAAATCGCGATCAGTGATCGAAACGGGATGATCGACTTCCATCCAAGCAATGCAGACGGTGATGCGAAGGAATGGGACCTCTCCGGCTCAATACGCCGCCCGAAGAATCATCTTACTGAGTATGATTGGGTTCGGTTCGATCGCCCTGTCTCGGTTGAAACGCGGCGGCTGGACGATTGGTGCAGCGAAGCTAAGCTGAATACGATCGACTTCATCTGGATGGATGTCCAGGGAGCCGAATCCGATGTTATCGCCGGCGGCATGCGGACCTTGAGCAACACGCGCTTCGTCTACACGGAATATAGCGACCGCGAGCTCTACGAAGGGCAGTTGTCCCTGCAAGCTATTCTTGACCTGTTGCCATCCTTCGAGGTGGCGTCCCACTATCCCCGCGCGGTGGAGGGTGATGTATTGCTCAAAAATACGCGCTTCTAGAGACGACTCACATCGAGCGCCTCATTCACCGCTGGAAAACCTGACCGGCGCGCTTGGCCGCCCAAAGCTGCACAACGGGTGCTCATTTGAGCGGATACCAGTGGCCGGACGGCGCTCCCGTTTCCGGGTTGCCATTACAAACCCGGCGCACGACGTCCAGGTCGGGCGGGTGGTGGGTTTTTCACACTGCAGCCAGCGCTAAAAGCATTGAATCGTCCGAGGGCTGCTGTATGGCCTGGTCCTCTCGGAAGCGGGTGCACTGCTTCGAACAAATGCCAGAACAATTGCATCGGTTCTCGTAATTCCTTGAGATCGGCTGATTTCAGCACGCGCTAGGCGTCGCTATTCTTATGTCAATGGGAGAGCGAGCTGAAGTATGTGTTCATTCCAGAACAGAATTGCGGCGAGGCGTCCAGCATAACTGCAGCAGCCGATTGTCCGGCAGGGCGTCCTGGTCGCGACGTAGTAGAGGGCGGCGGCGATCATCAGCGGCCGATCTCGCGCCGGATCGGATCAAGATGTCATCCCAATTGCGGTTACTTGCCTGCTTATTTGCCGCACGCGGAGCTGATCATCAAATCTGCGAGCACGCCGTGCCTGTGTGGCGGCAACGCGATCACGAAGATCGGGAGAGGACGTCAGTAAAAGCCGCGACGTAATCCCGGCGCAATGGCGCGAAGTGTCTCCTAACCGCGCGGCCCGATCACCCGCAATTCCAGATGGGCCCGATCGGCGTCCGCGTCCAGCACGGCCCGAAACTGCCTCCGTTGTAGCGGCCGCCGCGGAAGCCGGGTTGGCCGAAATAGTGCCACTCGCCGTCCCAACCGAAATACTGAGGAACCGGGTCAATATACCAGTGGCGTCGGTCGGCGCGCGAGAACCGGCGCATCAAGTCCTTCTGTTTGTAGAGTGGAATGCTGTTGCTCAGCGGCTGGCGATAGCCGGGCAGGAAGCCGTAGCCTTGCCAGACCGGCTTGGGCCCCGTTTTGATTGGCGCAGCGTGCGCGACGACCGACAGCAGCGTAAGGGTGATAGTAGCAGTTAGACACACAAGGCGAGACATGGTTCGATAATAGTCAGTCGGTTGCGCGAAGGCCACTCAAATTTGGATGCAGAGCTTCACGTGATCTAGCGCAGAACGTTTCTCTGATCACGCCCTTCCTGATCAGAAGGCGCGCTTATCCCTGCTGTCACCCACCTGCACGACGTCGAAGCCGTAGCCGAGAAAATCCGGACGCGAGAGCTCACCGGGACAGATGGGCGCCCGACCGAGCGCTCGATCTCGGGCAGCACCGTGCGCTGCGTCCGGGCACACGGTCGGATCGTCGACCGTTGTCATCACGCGCAGGGATCGACGAGATCGTCGAACTCATGCTCGATCGCTTACGTTTGTCTCTCTCTCTCTCTCTCTCCCTAACCCTTCGCAATCATGAAACACCGCGGGCCAGGACAATCCAAAACTGTCATTCAGTGACGCAAAAAAAAGCGCCCGGCCTCTTTGGATGGCCGGGCGGAAGTTAGTCGTCGACAGAGGGAGCGCTGCCGACGTTATTTGCGGCAAAACGTTCGCCGCAAATTCTAATTACGGAATGATCAATGGTCGCAGAAATCTGGTGTCATTCCTTGTTTCAAAACGATATTGACAGAACGCGGCTCAACACTGGCTCGCACAGCTGGAGGGAAGTATTGTCCGTTGTCCTGAGAAGCGGCAAAGTCATGCGGATTTAGTGAGTGGGGCCGATTAGAGGCGATCCGCGGCTGTTCGCATGGCATCAGCGTGCCGGCCGAAGAACGCCGCGACCCACCATCCCCGCGGCGTGGGAAGAAGTACCTTGTTATTTGTGCGAGCGCTCGGAGCGCGTTCGAGCGATCCGCAGGCGGTGATTGGCCCACCTGGGTCCCCCTCTGCCGTAGACACATCGACCGCACCAGTATCATCGTCTCACCGAGGTCGGCAGAAAACATCGGCTCGGTCCGCTTGCGGGGCATCCTCGTCAGCCGACTTCAAAATGGTACAACGTGACGCTACGTGCGATTCAAGGTCTTTTGAGCTGACCCGCATAAAACTCAAGCCGCCGACCTCTCGCCGATAGCAAGTGATCCGCCATCGGTCGACATGGCGTCGCGCATACCGTTTTTGGATGGGCATATACGCGCGAGCGCTCCTGGTACATTGGACGGCATATTTCTTGTGTGATGTCGTGTGTTCGTCTTGTCCAGAAGATCGCGAGAGTTGGCGATCATGAGTCGTCAGTTCATCATTTCGATCTTGTTGGCTTCCGACTGGCATCACCAGCGTTGAAATGTCGCGCTCCATGCGCAATCGTCCTCTCTCCTGGCGCAGCCGAGTGATCTCCGGTCCGCCGACATCGCGCTGCGAAATCTCTCCCAATCAAAACGCCACTTAGAAGCGTTGTGAATCAAACCGCGAGACGTTGCGGCTATGCGTGTAGATCGCGCTCGACACGACAATGATCGAGGCGGGTGCGTAGAGACCCATGGGGCCGCTCGTTATGTTCGCGACGGGGGAAGGGATGCTTGCTCCACGGATATGGAGCGGTCGCTTTTGAGAAGAGCCCGACTGAAAGGCTCTCGCTCTCTCTTTCTACTCTTCCTTTAAGGAAGGCTGGCAGGCCGCTAAGTCTTGTAGCTGCAGACAGCATGATATCGCGGTGCGGCAATCAGTTGCTGGGAGGGGTGCGGAACGTGGATGAACCACCTCATGGAAATCCCGGCTGTGCTGCACTTCCGAGCAGGAGTCGGCCGGCGCTCTGGAGCGTTCCCTCGCTTAGAGCTGCGTGCTGGGCAACCACGAAGCTATCGCACATCGCTCGCGCCAGATTGCTGGTTGTATAGAGCGACGCACTTCCAGCGAGGACGCTCGCAATGTTGCAGACCTCAGCGCTTTGCCGCGCGGCATTTGTCGCGGCGAGTCGCATTAGGGTCGCGGTGCGCGGGTTTACCGCATCCTTGATCGCTTCCTCCCACAGCTCCTCGGTGGCCTCATAGAAGAAGGAACGGGCGGAACGCAGCATGGCTTCGGCTCTAGCCATCTCCAGTTGGGCATAGCCGCGCTCTGCCATGACGGGCGCTCCTGTGATTGAGGTGCGGCTTCCGGCCTCCGCGATCACCTCGTCTAGCGCGGAGCGCGCAATTCCGATGCCGACAATCGCATGCGCCTGGGCAGCGAAAGTCATGGACGGATAACGATAGATCGGCGCGTCGAGTGTCGGCGGACCGCCGCGGATCAAGGTCCATTCTTCCGGCACAATGACGTCGTTGACAACGACGTCGTGGCTGCCGGTGCCTTGCAGACCGATGACGTCCCAATTGGGGCGGATTGTCACCTTCTCGGCCGGCATCACGGCTACACGCGCAAGGCCACCGGTCGAATCGTCTTCCACAGTGATGCCAACGGCTATCAGATCCGCGCCCGGTGAGCCGCTGGCGAATGGCCACACGCCGTTCACGACAAACCCGTCGGTGCTTCGCCTGGCGGGCTGGAGCGGGAAAAGCGCACCTGCCAACACCACGTCAGGTCCATTCGCGTATACCTTGTGAAGCGTGTCCTCCGGAAGAGCAGCGAGGTAGCGAGCCCCATCGCCGAAGCTGGCGACCCAACCGGCGGAGCCGTCGACTTCGGAAATACGCTCGATCAGGCGACAAAAATCGGCCGGCGTTCGCTCCTCGCCGCCGAATCGCTTGGCGACCAAAGCTCGATAGACGCCAACGCGCTTGAAGCCCTCGATGATCTCGTCTGGAATCTTCTGCGCTCGGGCGAATTCGTTTCGACGCGCGCGGATATCAACCAGCAGCGGCGACAGATTGTCCCAGGTCGCAGCCGTAGCGTCGGTTACTCGAGTGATCGTCTCTGGTGGAGCGTTCATAAACCTGTCCTCGGTGTCTTGAGCCGATCGCTGCCGCACTTCATTGAATTTGATTGCGGGCGCACGGCGAAGCCGGTCGGATTGATACCCAGTGGGCAGGGATCGTCGAAACTGTCGCAGTTGATATTGACTGTGATGCGATGAAAGGCGCTTGCCAGTCCAAACCACTCCCCGAACGCATTGACTCAAAGAAAAGGTGTTGAGGGCTGGCAGGACTGACTGAGATATGGCTGTCGATGCTCTCATTGAGGCTGAACCGGCAAAGCAACTGATATGCGGCGGCGAGATCGATCCACCTCTGCTGCACTATGTCTCCGACGGCCGACGACAGCGCTGGTTCTGCCATGTCTCCTCCAACGGACGATTTGCCCACCCGGCTCGAACCACGTTGTGAATTCCTGACTTGGCAACCGCGGGGTCGGCGATGCCTGCGGCTCCTTTGCATGTCCCCAGCAATCGACGTGCCATCAATCATGGTCTGCCGGCGTGTCTGAATCGAGCGAGATCACTTGGCTCGTGCCGCGCCGAGAGGATGCTCGCGCCTCGCGTGTCTGATTCCAGGCACAACGCGTCATCAACCGGACATGGAAGGAGAACAACTGAAGTGGACCTCGACCGCGAATCAGTCGGGCTCGGCTTGCCTGCTGAGTTTCAGGCCCGCTCCGATCTCCCGACGTTACCGAAAGCGGAATTTACCGTGCTCGCGACTATGGGTGAGCTGTTGGTTAGAAGTGGACATCACACCGCAAGTATTCATCAAACGTGACGGCGGCGTCCAGGAGTTTCGGATGAGCGCCCATATTGATCTACAGTCGGTCGCAGATGTGATTGGCAACTGGTGCGCCAAGGGCGGAATAGGGCGCATCCGGATCGTGGTGGAAAGCCTCTACAGAATGGACGGCGACTTCGCGCCGCTTAAAGATCTAGTCGCAGTCGCCGAGTGCTACCAAGTTTCTGGTCGTGGACGAGGCTTACGCCACAGGCGTTACGGCGAGCAGGAGACGGGGCTCAGCGCGTCCTATGAGGGGCGCGGAGATCTGGTGGTGGTCCACGCCTGGGGCAAGGTGCTGGGCGCGGCGGGCGCGCTTGTCACTGCTTCCGGCGTATTGCGCAACTTCATGGTCAATCGGTGTCGTCCATTCATTGTCGCCGAGGCGCCATCACCCTTTATGGCTGTCGCGGTGGAGAAGCACTCCAGATCCTGCAGGAGGAGCCTGAGCGGCAGCAACGCCTGGTCGATCTGGTCGATTTTACACAAGTCAGCTCGTTGCGTGTTGGACTAGCGCATTAACGCGCAGGCATAAATACTGGCGCTCGCGGTATGAGGGTTTCTTGGTGCTGGCCTCGCGTTGCCAATATGAGCACGTATAATGCAAGGAGAATTAAGAGGCCGCGCATACCAAGGGTCTTCCCGAAGCTATGACAATTGTGGAGCGGATTCTATTCGGTGCATTTGAGGGCAGCCGATGCACGAGTGAATTACGGGAATTCGACCGAAGCCCTGCATCAGGCGGCAAACGACTAGCGGGCCGGCGAGGGTGTCAGCGTCAGCTCAGCAAATCGACCTTGCCGGTGTCGAGCCGATACAGGCCCCCGACGACCTTTAGTCTGTTCTGCTCAACTGCCGCGTTCAGAATCGGCCCCGTCGATTTTAGTTTGTTGACGTTATCGACTACATTTTGTCGGGTTACTTCGGCGAACGTGTCACCGGTTTGCTGGCGAGAACCTTTTACCGCAGGCGCAAGCGCAGCAACGAGGGATGAAATGTGCCCCGGCGGCGGCTTATCGTCCTGGAGCGACTTGATCGTGGCGTCTATCGCACCGCAATGATCGTGGCCAAGTACCAGGATCAGCGGCGTGTTCAGCACGGCCACCGCATATTCCATACTGGCGAGCGTGTCATCGTTGGCGAAGTTACCGGCGAGGCGGCAGACAAATAGATCACCAAGTCCGCTGCCGAAGACAAGTTCAGGCGCCACGCGAGAATCGGCGCAGCTCAGAACCGCGGCATATGGATTTTGCCCATCCACCAAAACCTGACGCTCGCGCTTGAAGTCGTCGTGTCGTGATCCGCCCCGGACATAGCGATCGTTCCCTTCCATGAGCCGCTTCAGGGCAGCCTCGGGCGAGATCAGGTTATTTGGCTTGGGCGGCGCTTTTGCTTGCTTTGCATCGACAATGTTGTTGCCAACCCGTAGGCAAACCGCCGAAACAGCGAACAGCAACAGCGAGCGCCGCGAAGGCGCCATCTTGGTCAGATAGGTCGGAGAATGGTCTGCCTTCATGCATCTCACCTCATCGCGCGGCTTTACGCCACCCGGTGGCTTCGGCTTCCGCTTCGCTGCAGAGCCAGCGTTCACCGGATTTGGTCATGTCGATTTGTTCGTAACTGAGTTGCCCGGGCAGGTGATAAATGCGCTCGCCATTGCGGCCCACAGTGCCTTTTATCACACACTCGGACGAGGGCGGGTCCGATAGCAGCGCCGATCCGAGCAGGAGTGCCTGAGCGTCGACGGGAACCGAGCTCGCGCCGATGATGACCGTCCCCTTATTCCGGCGACGCCAGTCCCAGGGGGCGATGAAGGCCCCCGACCACAGCCCAGCACAGGTTTTGCTCGCCACAACTTCATAGATGACGTACGGACCCGACGAGAGTGCCCAACCGGAGCGTACCATCCAGGCGTTCACATTCTCGCCTTCTATGAAGCAACTGCCGCGTGACCTGCCGTATTCATCACCTCCCGTGGTATGACAATCCCACGTTCGTCCGTTCGAATGCTTGATCAGCTCGTCGCGAGCAGCTATGCCGCAAGCCCATTTCCGACCGTGGGCGTCGAGGCAAATCTGGTCAGTTTCGGGAGCTTCGATGCCTGAGAGCCGAAGCTTGGATCGCTCGATCTCGATCGTATTGCCGTCGAGGATGCGCGCAGGACCGCTGAGCTTCGCCGCGCAGACCGGAGATGTGATGACAGCAAACAATGCGACCATCATTACGCGGTGTTTCATCCCGACAATAACCTCTCGCTCTTGATCCATGTTTACGCACGATCCGGCGCCGCCGCATTCGACTGCTTAAACGTCTGTCCGTTAGTCGGCCGCATCTTTCGACGCTTGGTCTATGAAAGCGTGGCTTCATTTCCAAGCTACGACCTGACGCTGGGTGAGGTTCAAGCGATTTCTTCCGGTGTGCGTGTCGCGGTATCCTTAGCCTCGTCGATCTCTCTCACCGGGCGCGTGCTGCACCCTCTCGACCTGAGGAGGAGATCCGATCGCTTGGCCGCGAACTTGGTATGCGGGAGAAAGGCCAAGCCTCGAACGCTGTCTTCTCACGCGCTTGAAGGAGAAGAAGTCGCCTGTGAATCTTGACATCGAGTGCAAGTCAGGCGGGGACGAGCAACCTGGCTATCGCTTTGTGCCAACCTGCATCGGCAGACAGAAGGCTGCCGAGACGGTTTCAGCGAGGGGATGACATTTCGCTGTAAATTCTTGTCAGGAGAAGATTGATGTTCGAAGGAAATCTGGTCTCGCTTCCTCTGAAAACTGGAAAGGCGCCACGGAGTTCAGCTCAACGCTCGCTGCGTAAATGAACCGGTATCGCTTGCGCAAACCACCAACCCCGAGCCCTCTTTTGGAGAGCCAGGCCTTTATGCCCATCGCATTGTGGCTTTTCGCACCTCTGCGCTGCACCATGACCGTTCGTGGTGCTGCCGCCCCGTTCGTAGGAGAACCCGATTGTCATGACCCTGGCGGCGCGACTGGCGGCCGCTCTCTCATAGTGCGCTTCACCGCGATCACATGTGGAGATTGACCCAGCAAGCCCGGTATGAGGGCGCGCGTTTGCGCCAGAAAATCTCAAACGGCAACCTCCGTGGCTTCGTCTTGTACGCACCGGACGAGGGGTAAGCCGCCCGCGTGTTCGGACGGTCGCGAGTGCCATCCTGATGCCATTCGGTGCGAGGCGTCCATCCATAACATGGTTCCGCCATTGCGGCACTTGGGCAGGTCGCTCTGGTGCGGTTTAGCCGACTCAAGCTACAAATCATTCTCAACGACCTCACTACACAATGGGAATCAAATGGCTGCAGCCCCCCGGGAATTGCCGGTCTCTTCTTACGCACTTGAAGTGGATGGCCGACTCAGAGCCGAATTCGCAACCAGAGACGGCGCCAGGGCAGGCGGAGCAGAACTAAAGAAGCGTTTTCCCATGCTTCAAATTCGGATCTATGACGCGCAGACGAATGCGCGCGAGGAAATTTAGGACCGGCTCAGTCGTTCCTCGAGGCCTCGCGCACGGCTCCGGGGGGCGTCGCCAGGGCCCTCGGACAACGGCCGGTGTTCAGGGGTATGCCGACAATGCCCCATTACCCTCTCAATGGGTTGGTCGCAGCACTCGATCGTGCCGGCTCGGCCTCGGCATGCTCGCGAGTCAGTCGCGCGATAGTTCTGTGCGTCATTCAGCAAAATTCATCATGGGGTCCGGCCGAGGCATGTCCAGGCCCGGTCCCTTGAAGAGTGCATGGAGAGCTGGTTCCCTCGCAGATCGGTGTTCTCTCTGCGTCGCGTGCGCTGGGAGCAAAATCTCGCCAACTGGCATGCGCCGCTGAGCTCGATTCGTCGCAGAAAGTGTCCGGAGGTAATCCTGCTGCCTGACTTTTGCTGACGGGCTGAAGGGTACGGGAAGGCTCGCGATTGTTGAAGGTGTAAACACCGACATTTTAGGGCTGATATGTCTTGCAGTTGCTCTGAGGGGATCGGCGGTAAAGGAGCTGCGGCGCGATCTTGCTCTGCGCGACCATTTTACCGAGGGCTTTCGCTCCCCTCCAACTCTCGCCGTTCCTTTGGCTCCATGCCAGCGAACCAAGAGCCGGGAGGAAAGGCCGCGATACGCTTGGCAAAAGGGGATTTCGGCTCCCAATCTTGCCCTTCGCTCTTCTCGAAAGTGATGACACCGTTGTGTGTAAAAAAACGGGGTCCTGGGATATCACAGTTCACCAAAAGCAAAACGCGCCACAGATCACCCTTCTCGGTCGGCTTGTCCTTCTGCTTCGGCAAGTAGTCCACTTCAAGAGGTTCAACGATAGTGCAGCGGCCCTGCCGCAGAAGATCGCCGAGGCGGCCTTGCGTGGTCGTCACAAAGTTGAAGTTGCTCGGCTCATGCAGAAAGCCAAGATTTGCGTCCCTTTCACTCTCCTTCACTTCAGTGGCGATCAACGAGAGTGCTAGGGCGTGCCAGCCCAATTCGATCGGCTTTGCATAGGTCGACGCAAGTTGAAACGTGCCGTCGAGCGCGATCCTCCAGGTGATAAAGTACGGTTCGTCTAATGTATCGTCAGGGTGTCTGGTCCACAAAACGAAAACATAGTCGTTTTCGTCAAGTTCAGCGACGCCCCACATTCGAGGGACGAACTGTGCCACCTTCGAGACGTTGGAGATAATTTGTTCTATTGTCTCACCGTCTTGCGCTCGCCACGTTGACTTGAATCTTTCGATATGGGGGCTCTCGATGGCGCGAACACTGTTGCTCGTCGCAGCCAGCCCGGCCAGGCAGATCAGGAGGCGACCGAGACAAAACCATAACGCGCGTCTTCTAGACACTGTTCTCATAACTGCCGGCCTATGTGGTGTCATCCACACGTCATTCCAAAGTGGGCAACCTTCAAACTGTTATGCACGAGCACAAGAAGTTAGCGGCGACGCGACGGGGAGACCGATGGTGTCCCGTGCGAGCAGGCGCTCCCCTCTATGTCACGCGCCGCTAACTTCGCTGCCGGCGACAGCAGTCAAGTTGCTGTGCTGGACATGCCCAGCAGGAGGAGACTGGGCATCCCGAAGACTTGCATTCTTCGTGCCAGGTAATACACGGCAATTCGCACCGCTTTTGTGTCCTCTTTGTCGACTTTCCGACTGGTCAATGTCTCGATGTTTCCGTTCAGCGCTATCCAGCCCAGCTTATGCATCCTGGTCCCGCACCGGATCGTTCGATGGCGCGGCGGAACACCTCGGTACCAAGCTCCTGATGAGAATTGTTTGCCGCTATTGAACCGTTTGGTTCGGCATCGTTGCAAGAATGTTGCTTTCGATCTCTGCCACGCGTTTGGCCATTTGCGGCCATCGGCCATGGTGCGTTTGCCGCTCCTATCGCGACATGCGGCGCTTCGAGAATAGCCTCAGTTAGGAGCGCTTTGCACTCGATGGCGACGAGGCGAAACCGATCTTCACTGCCGAACATTTGGAGTCTTGCTGAACCGCACATCAACGTGCTGGCCGGTATGTTGCTGGCTTCGGCTGGCTTGGGCCTGTTCAACACGGATCCTGTTGACCGAGAAGGTGGCTGGATAGTGGACTTGCTCAAAGAACCGCTGAGAAGCCCGAGATGCGTTCTGCTCGAGGCAGCAGTCCCGACGGGCAAGCCGCATTTGTCCCTTCACCGATCTGGCGCGCGGCCCGCAGGCAGCTGCGATCGTCATTTCGATATTGCTGACTTGAAAGCGCTTCTACATCGGCTCAACGCATCAGGATGCGCGGTCATTCGCGTAGCGGATGTCGCAGCACCAGCTTGAGACATGATCTGAGAGGTTGACGGAAGACCTGTCTTCTCGATAATCCAAGTCGTCGAGGTTCTCCGGTCGCACTTGATCCGGAGCTAAGAGGGAAGCCGGTGAAGATGCCGGCGCTGCCCCCGCAACTGTGAGTGGCGAGCCGCTGTCCAACGATGTCACTGAAGCCTGCGCGGCTTCGGGAAGGCCGGACAGCAGCGATGACCCGCGAGCCAGGAGACCTGCCCCGACATTATGTTCGTCCACGGGCGGGGTATCCCGGTGGTGCGCCAAGCAGCCGTCGCACTGCGCGACTTCCCCTGCCTGCGTCCGCCATGGCCTTCTGCCCCCAACACGGGGTTAACGCTATGTCTCTTCTCTCCCTTCCCGTTGCCACGCTCGGAACGCCACGCATCGGTCCAAGGCGCGAGCTCAAACTCGCTCTAGAAAGCTACTGGGCCGGAAAAAGCAGCGAACAGCAGTTGCTCGAGGACGCAGCTGGCCTGCGTGCCGCGAACTGGGCTCGTCAGAAATCTATCGGCGTCACGGTCATTCCATCGAACGATTTCTCGCTGTATGACCAGGTGCTCGACACAAGTGTCATGGTTGGCGCCATCCCGGAGATCTACGCCTCAAAAGCCGAATCCGTTTCGCTGAAGACGTACTTCGCTATGGCCCGCGGATCACAATGCGACGATCAGGATGCGAGTTGCGGTCACGGACCGCGCGCATTTGGCGCACCCGCGCAGGAGATGACCAAGTGGTTCGATACTAACTACCACTACATGGTCCCCGAGTTTCGCAGAGGACAGACTTTCAGGCTATGCTCTCGCAAGCCGATCGAGGAGTATGAAGAGGCCAAGGCCCTTGGCTTTCAGACCCGTCCTGTCCTGATCGGGCCGGTCACATTCCTAAAGCTCGGCAAGAGTCCCGATCCTGCATTCCAGCTACTCTCACTACTAGATGAACTGATACCGGTCTATATCGAGGTTCTGCAGGAATTGGCGAAACGTGGGGCAAAGTGGGTTCAGTTCGACGAGCCCTGCCTGGTTCTTGATCTGGATGAGGGGGCGCGAAAATCTTTGCGGCATGCCTATGACCGGCTCGCCAAGGAGGGCCCGGCCATCAAGATCATGGTTGCCAGCTATTTCGGCGACCTCGGCGACAATCTGGATACCGCCTTGAGCCTGCCGGTTGCAGGACTGCATCTCGATCTGGTTCGAGCGCCACAGTTGTTGGATCAGATCATAGCTGGCGGCCGACGTGATCTCGTCATGTCGCTCGGTGTCGTCGACGGCCGGAATGTATGGCGGTCGAATTTGTCCTCGCTGCGCCAGCGGCTCGAACCCGCGATTGCGAAGCTCGGCAAAGATCGTGTACAGATCGCGCCATCCTGCTCGCTGCTTCATGTGCCGGTCGATGTTGGACTCGAGACCGGGCTCGCTTCCGACGTCAAGAGCTGGCTTGCTTTTGCGGTCCAGAAGATGCGAGAGCTTACTATCCTGGCGCGGGCACTCGCAGGCGACCAGAATGTCGCGCAAGCTCTTGCCGAGTCGGAATGTGCCGCGACTGACCGGCGGACTTCGCCGAAAATCCGTGATGCTAATGTCGCTGTCCGGATGAAAGCGATCGATCAGACCATGCGTCGGCGCGCGAGCCCATTTGCCCGTCGTGCCGAGATCCAAAGCAATCGTTTTGGACTGCCGGCTTTTCCTACCACGACGATCGGATCGTTCCCACAGACCATAGAGGTTCGGAATGCGCGTGCGGCCCATGCGCGGGGCGCGATGAGTGACGAGCAATACGACAGGTTCCTCAAGGAGGAGACTGCGCGCGCCGTACGTTGGCAGGAGGACATCGGTCTCGACGTCCTCGTGCACGGCGAGTTCGAGCGCAATGACATGGTCCAGTACTTCGGCGAGCAACTTGCCGGCTTCGCATTTACCAAGAACGGATGGGTGCAGTCCTACGGCTCGCGCTGTGTCAGGCCACCGATCCTGTTTGGCGATGTAGTGCGGTCGAAGCCTATCACCGTGGACTGGTGGCGCTACGCGCAATCATTAACAAAGAAGCCGATGAAGGCGATGTTGACCGGACCGGTGACGATCTTGAACTGGTCCTTTGTTCGCGATGATATTCCCAGAAGCGAGGCCTGCCGCCAGATTGCGCTCGCGATCCGAGACGAAGTCCGCGATCTCGAGAATGCTGGTGCGACCATGATCCAGATCGACGAAGCTGCACTTCGAGAAGGATTGCCGTTGCGTCGATCGGAGTGGACGGCTTATCTCGATTGGGCCGTGGATTGCTTCCGCATCTGCTCATCGGGCGTCGCTGATAAAACGCAAATCCATACACATATGTGTTACTCGGAGTTCAACGACATCATCGGTGCAATCGCTGCTATGGACGCGGATGTAATCTCGATCGAGACGTCGCGCTCAAAAATGGAACTACTCGACGCGTTTAGGAACTACGAATACCCAAATCAGATCGGGCCGGGCGTGTACGACATCCACTCTCCACGCGTTCCTGAAACGGGCGAAATGAAAGAGCTGCTGGCGTTGGCTCGGACCCGGCTGCAGGATTCGCAACTCTGGGTCAATCCGGACTGCGGCCTGAAGACGCGCAAATGGGAGGAGGTTCGGCCGGCGCTAACGAACATGGTCGCTGCCGCCCGCGAGCTGCGCGCTGCATTCGATCCGCCGGGCCGGTGATCAGGGATTGGGTCTGTTCTCGGCAAAGTTGATCCTCTTGCGGTCATTTTGCGCTCTCCATGATCGATGGACCATTGGGAACACAAAAAAACCGGCACCGCTTAGCGGGCCGGGTGAAACTCTGGGAGGAGCAAAGCTGAATGCCTAGGAAAGATCGACTGCCATGTCGCACATGAGTCGACCGATGGTTTCGGCGCAGCAGCGATGCTCCTGCCTCAGCAAACAGCCCTTCGCGGTGGCGAGCCGATCCTCGGCGATGCGAGCTAGGTAGTCCTTCGCTGAGATGGCTTTCCGACAAGCCCTTGTTGGATGCGCTCGATCGCGATGGCGCCGAGCCCAATAATGGGCCCGTCAGTGTAGCCCTGGAAGTTGCACTTAGCCTGTTTTGATGCCTGGCCCCCCGGCAAGACTTTCGAGTGGCAGGGCAAAGTGAGCGACGCCGACGCATATGTATCCAGCATCAACCAAGGATTCCGTGATCCTTTCGAATTGGAGGTAGCCCTCGACACTGTCGAGCGGAATGAATTCATCGTCTTTGCGTTGATGCTTCTTGAATGCAGGAATATGCGGGAGCCGAATCCCGAAATCCGACCCGGATGCAATTCGAGGCATTTGGTGAGGATTTCGCGGCAGGAAGCGACTGTCTCGTGGGGCTACGCCATACAGCCAAAGGGACTCAAGCCATGCTTGATAATCTAACTCGCAAACTGACGCTGAGAAATGCGAGGACGTCGGGTATCTGGTGGAACGTGGCAGCCCCGTGCAGGCGGCTACTCGTCGTGGCCTCATCGACGTCAACTGCCTTGTTGTTGGTGCTGACGTAGCCGGCCTGACAGTGCCCCCAGTTGGCGCGCAGCAGGTCGAACCGGCTGCCGTCGGATGATTGAGAGCGTACCGGGTTGGGGTCAACGAGTGGGATTGCTTCGCGCGCATCCGCGCGATCGCAATCGTCCGGCCTTATCGGACATAAAAGGCGTCAGTTTCGCGCGATATCACCGCGCAACTGCCCGATCTGCGACGGTCACATTCTGGAACATGCCAAAACCAGAGCTCAGGAAGGCTCGGCCGCGCCGTTTGCGCCTGTGGTAGAGCAGCGATCATATTGCGCAGAAGCCATTTTGCCGGTACGACCAGCCTACGTGCCGGCGAGCACCCCCATTTTCATTTCGACAGGAAGAACATGAGGTCCACTTCCTGCTGTGAAACGGCAGCGATCAATACAGCCCGTCCATCTCGGCGCCGTATCACGGGGGGGCGGCCTTGGGGCACGCAAACGCGACCGAGCTCCGTTCGGCCTCAGCTTCTTGCTCCAATTGCAGAATATGCGCTCTTAGCGCATCGGAAGTTGCTGCCGCCGTCTCGCTGAACAGCGGATCTCCATGATCGGTCAGACCGGAAGCGATTTCGGTCCAATCCTGAGCCGAGAGAGCCTTCAGAGCTGCCGGAAAGAAATCTCGTTCTTCCCACTTCATGTGGTGCCGCTCGCGTACTATAAAGTCGCGTATGATATCGCCGACGTCCTGCCGAAAAAGTTCACGATCCGCGAGGATGGCGTCAATAGCCCGCGCGAAGTGGTGCAAACGGTCGACGACTTCCTGGTGTTCAAGCGCGAGATCGCCGACGATTGCAGCTGCATCCGGATCGCGAGCCTTGAGCTTGGAAAAAATCAAGTCTTCCTGTGGATGATGGTACACCTCGGGATAAACCTCGAAATAGCTGATAATCGCGCGAATGACCTCATAATCAGGACGGATCCCTTTCTTAAAAATCTCCACTTCGCGTTCAAGAGCGACCAGAAGCAGATCAATGTTGCGATGCTCTCGAAGCAAAAGATCGATAATCATTGCGGTGCTCCTGGAGGCACAATATAGGCTGGAAGCGTTTCTGCGGCTCAGAAGATCTCCTAAGCCGAATTTGGCGTCCTTCGCTGCGCCGCGTTCGTCCGCGCCGTTCGACGCGAAAAAGTAGCGCGCTCCGATTTGAGCTGGCGTATAGCAACTTAGCCGAAGTGTTGAAGTTGCCCACGCAAGACGCTGGTCCGATGGCGGCAGCTCTTGGTAAAACTGGCGTGCATCGGGGACCCTACCTTGCGAACGTCGATGTGACGCAGATTGTCTGTTCCTGACGAACTGGGAAATCTGGTTGTTTTCCCTAGGTAGAAGCCCCTAAGTATTTATACGTAAGTCCGATGAGGAGGGCGTCTTGAATGGGGCCGGCGCGGTCCCTTGGTTGCTCAAACACGGATCGATGTACGGCGGCCGACCTCATCGACGGGCTTGATGATCATGCGCCTCCAACCCACGCCATCGTTGATTTCGAAGACCGCAGTGACTGTAGCCCAGCCGAGCGTTCACGGAAGCCCGCACTGGGAGCTCCGTTGGAGGACCGACCAATATATTGCCGAGTTATGCCAGTCTTCGGGCGGTCAGACCTGCTGTTCATCGGAGCACAAATTTGGGCACCGCATTGATCTGCTTCATGTGCCGTCGTGATTCCAAGAAACCAGCAGCTTGTGTTGCATCAATAGCCACCACCGAAAACATGATCGGCTCCGCGCTGTGCACCTGCCAACCTCCGTTCGTCGGCTGGACTGCGCAGCTTGAATGCATCAATACGCCATTCGCACCATGTGCGTCCCTGCTAGAGTCCCGCGGTAATGGCGATCCGCATCAACTCGGACATGCTGCGGACATTGGCCTTGGCCATGAGGTTTGCACGGTAAACCTCGACTGTCCGAGGACTAATGCCCAGATCATGCGCGATCACCTTGTTGATCTTGCCGGCTAATAGTCCCTGCAGGACGTCACGTTCGCGCGAGGAGAGGTCCGCGAGGCGGGCTTCCGCCCGCAGTTTCGCTGCGTCATCGGCGGCCTTCGTTGGCCGCGCTTTCAACGCACTATTGATCGCGCGCAACAGTACCTCCTCTTCGAACGGCTTTTCGATGAAGTCGACCGCGCCCGATTTCATCGCGTCGACCGCGAGCGATACGTCGGCATGACCAGTTATCAAGATGACCGGGCAGTCGACGCGATTGGCCTTCACTTTTCTGACCAATTCGAGACCGCTCATACCCGGCATACGGATGTCTGACACGATGCAATCGACTGGACCGCTCGCGACGTCATTAAAAAACGCGGTCGCCGTCTCATAGGTTGCTACGTAGAAACCGTTTACATCAAGAAGAAACGCGAGCGAGTCCCGCATTGCGGCGTCATCGTCGATCACAAGAATTCGCCGCCCAATCATGTCTCTTCGCTAAGCTCCGCGAATGCCGTCTTAAGGATCGTGCTGCTACTCGCGGTCGTTTCCACGACGATATGGCTGCCATGTGACTCGATGATCGTCCGGCAGATTGATAGCCTCACACGCACGCCATGGCTTCTGGTCGTGACGAAGAGCTGGAACAGTCGGTCGGCGATATCAGCGCTTGATGCCGGGCCCCTATTAGCAACGGTATACGTGTCGACGTCGGCAACTTCGCGGCGCGGGCAGGAAGTCATGGCCTCGATTTCGACGTATCAGGTTTAGCGCGACCTGCTGAATCTGGATCTTGTCTACAATGATGTCGCGGTCGCTGCGGGTCATCACGCGTACGCCTTACGCCTTAGGGCCGACTAGGGCCAGGGCCACAGCTTCTTCAAGGAGCGTGAGCGGCTTCTCCACAGTGTGCTCGCCCCTGGAAACGAAGTCCCGCGGGCGCTTGATGATATCTTTGGCGCGTAGAGCGTGTTGGCGCGGCGCGTTCGAGTGCATCGCCATTGCAGTTGGCGTCCGGTGCGGTGCGCGCGAGCGGAGCCTTTGTGTCCCGCATGCAGTTTGTAATTGCGGAGAGCGGCCGGTTGATCTCACTGCCAATAGACGATGCCATCTCACCTATGGCGGTCGCTCGCGACACGTGCACGAGTTCAGATTGTAGCTCTTCCAACCGCCGTCCCTGCGCCCGCCTCGGTGAGGTTTCGGATGAAACCGGTGAAGAACCGTTCGGCGCGCACTTTGGCCTCACCGACGAGATCGAGCCGTCGCTTCGTTCGCCGACCACGATGCGGCCGATGCCAATGATGTGCCGCTCGCCGTTGGTCAGACAACGTTTGATGTAGCGCCCGTGCTCGACGCGGTAGAGCTGCGGCCTCAACCTCGATACATTCATTCCGACCACGTGAGAGCAACCAATAAACGCACTGCTAAGGCGCTGAACGAGCGAATGATCCTCTTCTCAATCACGATCATGGTGCCCGCGAATGCCACGGTATCGATCATGGCTGCGGGATTAGGCCTTTCAAAGGCCACGCCGATCATGAGGCTGCAGAGCAGGGGCCTGGGCCCCCAGCCGCGACGAAAGCGGCAAAACGAGGACTGGAAGGTAGATGTTCATGAACGCGAGGTCCTGAACATATGGATATAGCGCCAGGCAGAGCATGAGAGCTAGCGCGGCGGCGGCCGCGGCAGCGCCATAGGCTTACCAGACATGGTCGGACATCTTTTCTGGGAGACGCTATCATTCGATCGACTTTTCATTGTTTCCCACGAGAGGCCACCGGAGCAGAACGCGCTTCAACTCACACCGATGTATTGCGCGGGATGGCCGCAGCTACCTGGGCCATATGCGCCAGTGCGTCGGCTGCACGGCTATGTGTTCTCCGGTCGTGGCATTGATCCAGCCGCTGAAGGCCCGCCGGCAAGGAAAGACCACCCGGTGAATGGTATTACCCTCGATCACGGCAATCTCCAGATCCCGATTCAAGGGCGGCGCCGTTTCGAGCCGCTCCCACGTCAGGTCGCCAGTAGATCTTGCACGGTGTTCATCGCTGCTGGCTGACAAATTCAGGCAACCTTCTGAACACTTCGCACGAGATGGCTTGGCCGCCGCGAGCAGGCTCAGCGCAATATTGCCGAAGCGGCGCGGTCTCGATTGCGCCAGTCGCGGCCGGGCTTTTGTCGGCCGTGGCGCCGTTTAACCTATCGTGCCGGGACATGATCGGCTCGTCAGCCGAGATATTAGGATTGGCGCTGCGAAGCAACTCCCGGGCTTCGGTCAAATCAATGTGGATCGGCTCAAGACGTCGGCGGCTCGCATTAACCGCTGTTCTGCGGAAGTTTAACTGGACTTCCGCCCCCGCAGCCTGACCTGCGTCGAGACGAATGTCTCTGTGGTCTGTCATGTCGAACATCCCTCGTTCGTGGGAAATCTCCTTGTCCCACGTCGGCAGCGTGGGTCGCTCCGTTGTGATGACGTCAGCCGCGCCGCTTGTGAGCGGGGCGGCATCCCCGAGAACCGGAAGCCGCCGGAACCCCGCTTGACACCATTCGGACAAGCCTAGCTTCGCTCGGCGCTGATCATCGCGGTCGCCCGCGGGCCGATGAAGTGGACGCCTAGCACGCGGCGGAGGTTCTTGTGCACTCATCGGCACGCGGCTTGGGTACATCCGGCAGCGCTCCTTGAACTGGGTCGCCGGTATCTGGACATGAAAAGATGATGGCGCACCATGTCTTTCTGTCTGCCATGTGTGTGATCTTGGACAGGAAGCTTACTTCTATCAGCAGGCAGTCGCCGCTGCATTGATACAGGTCAAAAAGAGCTGATGCACGTCCAGAATGGCCGAGCTCGAGCTGCGGCTGCGAGCCGCATAGGCCTCATTGGCAGGCGACATGTCCCAAGTCGAGCGATCCACCGCGGCCTCGCGTTCGTCTGCAAACACGTAAGCATATAGCCTGGTTGATTTGATCCGCACGCTCGAATAGGCCACGACGGCATTTGTCCCGGTGCTGCGGTAGCCGGCAAGCAGATCGTCGATTGATCGCTTGCCTCGCATTGTCGGTGGCCTTGCCGGGCAGATCCCAGAAATGGGCTTTGGCGCTGAAGGTCCTGAAGCCTGGGCTCATCGAAACGTCTGCTGCGGCAAGCGTGGTCGTCGGCTTTGCTGTCGCGGCCGCAGCATGGACCGTCAGAAGCGAGATCGAGGCGGTCCGCCGCATGGCCCACGATCACGTGCGCGTAGGTTTCGCCATCGATAGCCGCGGCCGCCGGCGCGCGTCAGAAATGGCTTTGGCGGGTGACTGGCGCAATGACCTGGTGTTTGCGGCGATGCCTCCTGAGACCACAAAGTACCGCGTGTAAAGTTCACGGCCTCTCGAATCTCCATATTGCAAGCGGTTGGGTCGGATCGATCGTGATCAATAGCCCGCATTTGAGGCGTGACGGCGCATGCCGCACTCAATCGTCTGTTCGAGACATACCTCGAGCCATCGGCGACACAATTTCGTTGCTCGAGGGCATGAGCAGACCAGAACGTTATCCCGCAGCTCACAACAGAGTGCGATCGGCGAAGCTGGACAAATACATGTCGCGTGGTCTGCGGGACAACGGGAGCGCTCGGGCGGCGATGCCAAAGTTTCAACAGTACTCAATGAAGGAGCGGACAACCTCTTGGGATGCTGCTTGACGCAGATCAAATACGCCTGTGGCGCGAGTAGGCAGAATGGTGAATCAGGAAACCCACAAGAAGAGCGTGTCATGCCTTCATTTAATGTTCGGTTCATTAGGACCGTTTGTGACGATACCGGCCACGAACATCGTGCATGTCAGGCAGCGTTCAAGGTCGATGCTGCCTCACTGAGTGCTGCTGCACAACAGGCTGAGGCCGATTTCTGCAAGCAAAAGAGTGTCCGCGATTGGACGGTCTTCGCCGATGTGATAGAGCTTCGAACCCCGCCTGCATTGCCGCCGGTATGGGCCGGTTAGCCTGACTTTGGTGCGGGAAGTTCGCGAATTGAAACGTGGGTCAATCTGTAATGTAAGCGTGATCCCCGAGAGGCCCGCGTCGACCGTCGGCTCGAGTACAACTGGTGATGCTGGCGTCAAGTCGGAGGGCGGTTGTCTCACGACACCTAAGAGGATCTGTTTGCGATAATAAGGCGTCCGACGGCGCCTGTATTCTCGGCAATGCGGAGCACGTGAAGGAGCAGCGGGATTGCCCCAGGCACGCTCAAGTACAGGCGAATTCTGCAGAACACTCGCGTAGAGTCTTTGAGCGCAACAGTTGCTTCGATGTCACCAAATGTATAGACCGGCGATCTACGATCGTGTCAAACGAGGACGACATGTTCGATATTTATTTGAACGAAAGACGCGATCTTTTGGTCGTTCCGCGAGGGTTTGCGATCCCCGCGGGGTTGGACGGCAGTTGGAAGAAAAAGAAGCGGGCGGTGCGTTCAGTGAGCGATGTCATTCGGTAAGATGTGCAACAGCGCGGGTACCACCGACGTAGTTTGATCTCAAATCGATCAAAGACGGCAGGCGAGACCTCGTCACAGCTCAGCCAACGCGGTTGCCTGCGCTGACCCATGCTTCAAAACGCTCTGGGCCGGATGTCGCCGATGCCGTTGAGAACCTTGCTTACGGCGAAGCCGTTGTGCGCTGGCGATGAAGTAATCCCAGGTCGTCGTCGACGGCAGGTGGGTATCCTGCTTCAATAGGCTTATGACGCAAGGTTTCTTTTGAAAAAACGGCGCACGGCGCTGCCGGCTTCGCGCAGGATAAGTATTATGGAGCTTTTCCTCGACTCGATGGCGTGCGCGCGTGAGTTTTCAGCTGTCCATACTGAAGATACTTGCCGGCCAGCCGCACGGACGGGCGAGCATCGAAGTCGTTAAACAGTATTTGGCGATCTATTACAGCAGCGGCCCAGAGTGGCCGGCGCGTATGAAGCGCATCGCGAGCCGCGCGCCGCAACTCGATATTTTCGGCCAAAGGCTGGTCGAGCGAGAAGCCGGGTGCTGGATTATCACCGACGAGGGAAGGAAGGCTCTTGAGAGGCTCGAACTGCTAGATCTGGGTGCTATGCAGGGCCAGGTTGAGCGGAAGACCGCGCAAGAGCCCGAAGATGAGTAGCCACTGATGGTGTCTTAGCAGCTGCCAACGAGTGCGCGCAGAAAGCGTTCCTTGGCAAGCGATTGAGCCGGCGCAAGGGTTATCAGCCCGACGGCTTGCCGCTCAATCCCTTGGTGATGGCCACCTACCCCGATTAGGTCGCGCAAGTGCAGTTCGGAGATAATGCAGTGGCTAGTGGTAATGTGAAGCGGTTCACCGCGATCAAGAGATGATATAGCTTCATCCAACCTGAGGATGGAGGACCTGATGTCTTCATGCGCTTCGACGCCTTGAGCTGAGCCCGAACGATGGACACGAAGGCGACACCGATATTCTCTCGCGCCCCGAGGGAGCTCTGGCACTTAGTAACGAGCGCGCGCTAAATCGCCGTGAGGTAACCATAGCAAGAGACCGTCACGATGTATCATAGGGCGTCGATGTTTGATCGCTCTAGGCATATACAAATCACGGACCGTCCTGCTTAGCTTCGAATAGAAAGACGTCGAGTGGGCTGCATTCAATAACGAAGCCTCTCAACACAGCGTCTGTATGAAGTTTATCAACAGGTGCAGTAGTCCAGACGCCTTGTCTTCCGAAAGCATGACCGAGCTAATAACTGGCGCGAGTTCCGATGACTGTCCGTTTTTAACGGTCGTCGCTCCGAAAAAACTATGCTACAAGCGCTCCACTCAGAAGGAGCATTCATGGTGAAAAAAGCAACCAAGAAACGCGTTAAGCGGCGCGAGTGGACGATGGCGGATATCAAAGAGCTCAAAGTCCATTCGAAGGCTCGGACGCCGGTTATAAAAATAGCAAAAATGACCAAACGCAGCGTCGGCGCGCTACGCCAGAAGGCCTTAAATCTCGGAATCGGACTCGGGCATCAGCGTTAATTCAGCAACGCTGGCTAATAGCGCAGTAGGGCGGCTCGCGGGCCGCCCTCTTTTGCCATAGAAACGTTATTGCACATTGGCTTTGCCGACCCGCGCTGAGAGAGTTTTTCACGCACGTGCTGGATGGCGTTCAATGTCGCGGAACGGGCACACCCTTTTCTTTTGCCCAAATAGGTCAAAACCATCAGGATCATCCACCGTAGCCGCGTGATGCCAAGCACATTTAATTTGGCAAGTTCTTGGAGACACGCACGGATCGAAGTGATCTCCCACATAAATGACCGGACAATCTCGTCTCCGTCAGTAGAGGGTGCGGCCAACCGCGCTTGCTGGATCTCCGGAGGCATCTTAAGTCGGGTTCCATCGTTTACAAGCCTCCTTAGCGCCGATTAGGAAGGGGCAACGCGCCAAGAGCAGGAAAATCAAATACTTGGTATAGTTCGGACGGATGGGCTGGCATACAACAGGCTGGCCGGGGCTACGGCTCAGTGTCTTGGCGGACCAAGGGCAGCATTCACGGTCGCGCCGGGAGCGATACGCGCTGACAAGATTGCTGCACCTTGCCAACTGACATGTCATGGTCTGCCTCTTTGCCGCGCTCGCCGAGCTGATCGCTCTTTTGCCGAACTTCTTTGGTGTATGCGGAACATCAGCGAGGTGCATGTCGCATTTACGTCTTTCAATGCCTCAGCAACAGGAAGCTTGTGATTATACGTAATAGCCTTCCATGTGCCGCGAGCGGTCTTCGGCAAACGTCCGTAGAGTTCGTTCCAACCTTCCCATATCCGCAATCAAACTTCGTGCAATTGAGCTGGCGCGCGACTTCGTTTCAACTGTCGAGCAATCGAGGATGCGATTGCAGTGTCCTTTAATCCAGCCGATCGATCGAACTGAACGGTTCTCAAGTCATGAGTGGCAGACAAAATTCTTGTCGTTTTAGCGCTTTGCGGCTGGCTTTGTATCGCTCCATTGAGCGAGCGCCGACAGGGTTCACTTTTCAAGCACGAAGGTCTGAACGATGAGCGCTGGTTTTGGCCGTTCGCCTGCGGTGTGCTTTCTCCTCGGTCTTCCACGGTCTGGGACGACACTCCTGGCGCATTTGCTCCAGCACCATCCAGACATTCTGGCTTCGCCTGAACCCTGGTTGATGCTGGCGCTTGAATCATTTGGCAGGGTGGATCAGCGCCATCCGGCGGGTAGCTCACTGATTGAGGCCGCGACCTCGGAATTCCTGGGGCGGATAGATCGTACGATCCCCAGCCGCGCTTTCGCCGATGCAGCATATAATCAGTATCTGGCAAAAGCGGGCAAGCGCATTATCCTAGACAAGACACCACGCTATTGGATGGCGCTTGAGTTTCTTGAATCTGTTTATCCAGAAGCGCCACACATCCTTCTGATGCGAAATCCCTATGCCGTCGCGGCTTCACTGAAATCGACGTGGGGCATCCCACTGCACGCAGAATGCTCGCATCCGGTCAGCGTCTCCAGTCTCGTCGATCTCATGCTCCGTCTGCCCGACGGTATCATAACTTCACTCGCCGATTTAGTTCTGGGCCTTCCCAAGCTCACCGCGCACCGCACTCGGCCGCACACACAGTTCGTCCAGTACGAACTGCTCGTGGCGCATCCGGACGAGGAGATCCGGCGTCTATTGACGGGGCTCGGCTGTGATCCTGCGGCCGTCGCATCGGCGGGGATGAGACAAGCAGATTATCTTCGATCGAGCAGCTTCGGAGACCGGAAAATCTTGGAACGAAACGCCGTCGATCAAAGCTCTGTCAAGGCATGGCAATCTCAATTGAGCGTGGAAGAGATGCAAACCGTGACCGATCTTGTCGGCGCCGAGCTTTTGCTAGAACTCGGATATGAGCAGGAACTGGTACATGCACGGCAAGCCGGAGTCCTGGATAGGGGAGGCGAGGTAACCGAACTTTATCGTCAGATATTCCGAACCTGGTGGGATTTGCGAAGTACCAAGGCGGGAGCATTATCCGGCCCATCTCGCGCTGGAGATCCGGGCCACACCATGGCTGACCAGTTGCAACAGACGCTGTTGGCGTCAGAAGCTGATCGAGCTGCGGGGCTGGATGGCATTCGCAACCGCGACGCGGCTATCGAGATGTTGCGCGGCGAAGTCGCTCGGCTTGAGCGGATCCTCAATATCCGCTAGGGGATCTGAATGGTTGCGAACAAAACACGCTGGTTGATTTAGCCAAGATCCTTGACTCGCACGAGCTGATCTCCCGATCAGTGTGACGCAGGCGCCGGCGGCACCAGCGGCCTAATGCGATATGCTCCCGCGTCTGCAAGTCGCCTGTCCAACGAGGTTGAGCTATTTGAGCCATGCGTCTTGGCCGGTCGTTTCAGCGGCGGATATACCCACGCTAGCCTGGAGCCATGAAGCGGCGAAGAACAGAAATCCTGCATCGAAAAAGAAGACATATGCTACCGAAACATCTGCGCCGCCTCGAAGCTGAATCGATTGAAATCATGCGTGATGTGGTCGCCGAGTTCAAAAGGCCGGTCATGCTTTACTCGATCGGAAAAGACTCAAGCGTAATGCTGCACATTGCGATCAAGGCGTTTTATCCTGCAAAATTGCCTTTTCCCCTGCTTCACGTTGACACGACCTGGAAGTTCCGCGAGATGATCTGCTTCCGGGACGCGACAGCCAAGCGACTCGGCCTCAACCTGATCGTCCATGTCAACAAGGAGGGCATCGCGCGCGGGATCAATCCGATCGCTTCCGGCTCCGCGCTCCACACCCAGGTGATGAAGACCGACGCGCTGAAGCAGGCGCTCGACCTCCATGGATTTGATGCCGCCTTTGGCGGAGCGCGGCGCGATGAGGAAAAGAGTCGCGCAAAAGAACGGATACTCTCCTTCCGTTCGGCCGGACACGTATGGGACCCCCGAAACCAGCGGCCGGAGCTCTGGAGCCTGTTCAACACACGGATCCGCCAGGGCGAGACCATGCGCGTGTTTGCGATGTCAAACTGGACCGAGCTCGAGGTGTGGGAATACATCATGCTTGAGAAGATTCCGGTCGTTCCGCTCTACTTCGCAAAACAAAGACCGATAGTGCGTCGAAATGGTGCGATGATCATGGTCGATGACCAGCGATTGCCGCTTAACGGCGACGAGTCGCCGGAAATGCGGATGATCCGTTTTCGCACGCTTGGATGTTATCCTTTGAGCGGGGCTATTGAATCCGATGCGACGACGATCAAAGATATCGTCGCAGAAATGCAGACTACGACTGTGTCGGAGCGCCAGGGTCGCCTAATTGATACCGACGAAGCCGCTTCAATGGAGAAGAAGAAGCGAGAAGGCTACTTTTGATGTTTACGAATCCGGCAACGGAACTGGTCCCGGCCAGGACAAAGGATCAGCTGCGATTCATCACATGTGGCTCGGTGGACGACGGCAAATCGACGCTGATCGGCCGATTACTGCACGACAGCAAGATGATCTACCACGATCAGCTCACGGCGCTGGAACGCGACAGCATCAAGCATGGTAGCACCGGCAATGACATCGATTTCGCTCTGCTCGTGGACGGGCTGGAGGCCGAACGGGAGCAGGGCATCACGATCGATGTCGCCTACCGCTTCTTCACGACGCCGCGGCGCTCCTTCATGGTGGCCGACACTCCCGGCCACGAGCAGTATACCCGCAATATGGCTACCGGCGCCTCGCATGCCCAGCTCGCCATCATCCTGATCGATGCCCGCAAGGGCGTGATGGTTCAGACCCGCCGCCACTCCTTTATCTGCTCGCTGCTCGGTATTCGTCATGTCGTGCTGGCAGTGAACAAGATCGATCTTGTCGCATATGACAAGGAGCGCTTCGATCGGATCGCCCGTGACTATCTGGCCTTTGCCGCCGGTCTCAGCTTCACCTCGATTGTTCCGATCCCGATCTCGGCCCGCTACGGCGACAACGTCGTGGACCGCTCCGCTCATGCCAACTGGTATCATGGTCCCTGCCTGCTCGAGCATTTGGAGAGCATTGACATCCAGTCCGGCACCGCAAGCCAAGCTTTCCGCTTTCCCGTCCAATGGGTAAACCGGCCAAACCCGGATTTTCGGGGTTACGCCGGGTCGGTGGCTTCCGGGAGGATCTCGACAGGAGACGAGATCGTTGTCGCTGCGTCGGGGCGGACCACGCGCGTCAAGCGGATCGTGACCCACGATGGTGACCTTGTCGCCGCCGAAGCCGGGGATGCAGTTACCATTACACTAGAAGACGAAATCGATATCAGTCGTGGCGACATTCTGTCGCGACCGGACGACCGACCGAAGGTGGCCGACCAGCTTGCCGCTTATGTGATCTGGATGGACAAGGAGCCGCTCGCTCCCGGACGCAATTACGTCCTGCGGATTGGAGCGCAGACGATTTCTGGCAGCATTACCACAATTAGGCATCGAATCGACGTCAACACTTGTGAGCATCTGGCCGCCGGGACGCTTTCCCTCAACGAGATCGCCTTCTGCGATGTTGTGACCGCAACGCCCGCCGTATTCGATCCTTACGACCTCAATCGAAAGACCGGATCATTTATCGTCATCGATCGTTACACGAATCGTACGGTCGGGGCCGGCATGATTGCCTTTCCGCTACGGCGGGCCACCAATATTGCTAGGCAAGCGCTATCCGTGGACAGGAGAGAGCGCGCCGCGCTCAAGAATCAGAAGCCTTGCGTCATCTGGTTCACTGGCCTGTCTGGCGCCGGAAAGTCGACAATTGCCAACCTTGTTGATCAAAAGCTGTCTGCGATGTCGCGGCATACCATGCTGCTGGATGGCGACAACCTCCGGCACGGATTGAACGCGGACCTCGGCTTCTCGGAGACGGATCGCGTGGAGAACATCCGGCGTGTCGGCGAAGTTGCCAAGTTGATGGCGGACAGCGGCTTGATCGTGATCTGCTCGTTCATCTCGCCCACTAGGGCCGAACGGGACAGCGTGCGCAGCCTGGTTGGAAAGGAAGAGTTCATAGAAGTCTTTGTCGATACGCCGCTCGAGGAATGCGCGCGGCGGGACCCAAAAGGCCTATATTCAAAGGTGAAATCCGGCAAGCTCAAGAACTTCAGCGGGATCGATTCGTGCTACGAGGCACCAACGACACCGGAGGTTCATCTCAGGACCATGGAGCAGACCCTAGAGCATTCAGCGGAAGCGGTAGTGGATGTCTTGATGGCGCGGTCAATTCTTGATGGTTAGAGGTCCCTCGCGTCGCACCGTTGATTCGCACAATATCCCGCAGGCTCGGCCAAGGCGATCCAGCTCAGGCGAACCTGCGATCGGACTTTTGGCTCTAAAGGAACAAAATGGTCGCACCCACTCGTCGATTGCCCGCTTCCGGTTATGTGCTCGAAGTGGATGGTCAATTCAAAACCGAGTACGCGAGCAGAGACGGAGCATGGGCGGGAGCGGAGGAGCTCAAGAAACGCCGTCCCATGCTCCAGATCAGAATCTACGATGTGACAACAAAGTCCAGAGAGGAAGTCCGACTTCCAGTAAGTTGACTTTTCGCTTGGCCCATCTTGCTGCGCGTGCGGCCAGCGACGCGCCGAGCTCCCGTTAAAGCCGAGCAGCGTCTCGGCCGCCTTCGATCTCTCGCGCAGTATGAGGGGCGTCGGTTTCTGGGCCGCATCCGGCGAGCGGACACTTGCTTTCCAGAACCCGAACTTGGCAGTCGACCACGACTCCTTCATGTCGCGGCCATGCCGGCTTTCGGCAAGCTTGTTTCCGTGGCCCGCAGCTTGACGGCGGACAACGCCTGCCTACACCCGCGCCTTCGCATTGCGAGACAAAGCAGCCGCGAACCTTAGCCATCCCGCGCTGCGCTACCGACCTTCGCCGCGCTTCGGGTTCTGCTCCCTTCCGCCTGCCGTCGTTGATCGCCATGAAGGCGGCCATGGCGCGGCCGAATGGCAAGAGAGCTTATCCACGGCAAGCGACAAGGACGATCTCTCGATGATCTGCTCTGGTCAACCGTCAACCTGTCCGACCGCGCGGTAGACCGCGTCGAACGCGAGCTCGCCATCAACGAGCAGGCGCGAGAGGGGCCAACGCGAGCAGAACGGCTGCGAGGTGCGATTCGGCGAACCAAACCGCCTCACTGCCGAGGTACTTGCGCTCATTGAGTGCTGGACGCGATGGAACTCCGTTCACTTCGGGCTTACGGTTTGGACAACCCGTCAACCGCGGCACGCTCGCCGCGGCGGTGATTGTCCATGAGACTTTGGCGCAGCGAAGCCGCGTGCAGAACCGAGAGATGCTGCCAGCCTAACGATCGCGCTCACAGAGGCACACGTGCCACTCATCTAGGGTCGAGTCGACCTGGTCCGAGCAAAGCAGGACGACATGTTCTGCGTCACGGCCTCGCCGAAAGGTGTCGAACTGCTTGTTGCTAAAGCGACAGCAATCGCAGGCTCGCTCAGATTACCTTCAGCCGGACTCGACCTCAGCCTGCCAGGGGCGCTTCATTCAAGCGCAACGACACCTGACAGCGGTGGTCATGTGCGGCGAGGCGTACACTTTCGAGGTACCAGCTATCGAGGAGGATCTCGGCCGCATGGCGGAGAAGCTCGGTACCTCCATCTGCGGTATGGCGAGGAATACGTGAACGGGAAGACTGGGCCATCCTTACCTGCTGGTATGCGGTCGCAGGCGGAGGCCGAGTGTCCTGATGTCGAACTCTCAAATTGTTTTCAGCTCGCTGTGAATCTCCGCAGTCTCCCATCTACGTCCGGTTGCGCGGGCCGATGCGAGTGCGGTCAGGAAAAATTCACACGAGAAACTGCCCGGAGAGGGTTGAAACGCCCCTAACGTCAAGTTGTACGATCTCGAAATGGACAACGACAGTGATTGGCGTCCGAAATCCTCCAAAAAGCGACGGAGTGCGAATGCATCGAGTCTCAAGCCCACGCATCAGACTGCCGCTGCCGACAACGATCATCAAGTGTGTCGTGGCATGGTCTGCATCCAGGCGCGATGACATCCGACTGCATCGTTTTCCTAACGCCGAGTTTGCCTGAATAGAGCAGGTCCACCGCGTAAGGTGGGTCACCGACCTACTGCTTCGCGCCGGCTAGAAGCCGACGGCGCTTAAGTCTGCACATGGATGACAGTTGGGATGAGATCGCGCGTCAGCGTCACCTGCGTTCGAGCGCCCGCTCGGAAAGCCAATGTCTAGGAGATGTGAATGGCATCCGTGATGAGCTTTATGAGCGATCGCTCCGCATCTGCGATGAGATACGGAGGTTGCCATCCGGCAGGGGTTTCGGACGCCCACCCGAAACGGACCCGCGTATGGCGCTTGGCCCGAAGCTGTTGACCTAGGAAGTCGATGCTCGCCACAGGGCTCCCTGGTGGCTGGCGTTATCCAGATCAATTGACACTACAACTTGAGGAGGAATGGTTTGACGAGACAGCGCTCTTTGCTGACGCCTGGTCCATTGTCGTTATCGCTGGCGGTCAGGAGCCAGATGCAGCTTGATCTTGCATCGCGCGATTGCGAGTTCAAGGAAGTGACCGCCTGCATGAGGCGGCTGATGCTCAGCTTGTTGGGAAATGCTGAGGACTATTCGGTGGTGCCTATTCAGGGAGGCGGCTCCTTTGCAATGGAAGCCGCGCTCTCTTCATTTGTGTCCCGAGCGGACAGGCCGCTCGTTTGCATAAACGGCATCTATGGCGAGCGCATTTTACGAATCTTGCGGCTGTGGGGCGTCGAAGCGCTGAAGCTCGTCAAGCGAGCGACCGATCCTTTGGATCCTGAAGAAATTGGCGAGTATCTGAGCCGAAATCCTGGGGTTACGCATCTATGTTTGGTGCATTGCGAGACGACAACCGGAATCGTCAATCCGCTGGACGCGATCGTGGAGGAGGCGAGGCGACGTGGCGTAAAGACCATCATCGACGCGATGAGTTCTTTTGGTGCCCTTAATATCGATCTGAGCCAGCGAGGAGCTGACGTCCTGGTCACCTCGAGCAACAAGTGCATAGAAGGGCCGCCGGGAGTAGCGTTTGTCATCGCGTCTCGCGAGCTGCTCGAGAATGCGGCTCAAGAACGGAGGTCGTTTGTGCTCGACGTGAGAGATCAATGGCTCTCGCTCGAGCGCAGCGGTGAGTGGCGATCGACTCCACCAACCCACATCGTTCAGGCAACGACAAAGGCCCTGGAGATTCTGCACGAGGAGGGCATTGATGCGAGGCGCCGCAGGTATGAGAAGATTAGGGACGATCTCGTCAAAGAACTCGAAGGAGTAGTGTCGCCGCTGCTGTCGACCGAGTTACAATCGCCGGTCTGCGTCGCGTTCGGTGCGCCGTCCGGAATCGTGGACCAGGCAGGATTCGACGGGCTGTACCGCCACTTGGCAGCCCACAACCTTTACGTCTACTCGAAGCTGCATCTTCCGACGCGGAGTTTCCGTATCGGTTGCATTGGAGAAATCCAATCCAGCTGGATCGTGCAGTTGGGCTGCGCATTTCGTACATATTTCCGCTCCAGTCAGGGTCGGTCAGCTCCGCTGATGTCGGCCCAAGAGACATGTGGCGCTCGCGTAAAGATGCCAGCTCGAACGGGTGGAGAACCGCAGCTGTCGTTTTCAGCCGAGACCGCGGTTCTGCATGCGGGCTATCGACGCGACGCAGTGACGAAAGCCGTCGCAGTGCCGATTTACCAGAATACGGCTTATGAACTCGATGGCGATCTAAACCACATTGCTGACGTCTACAACGTCAAGGCCGACGGGTTCACCTACACGAGGATCATCAATCCGACGACTCGCGCGCTGGAAAGGCGCTACGCCGCCGTCGATATGGGAAGGGACTCGCTCGCGGTCGCGTCAGGTCAAGCGGCGACGTTCCTGGCTATCGTCAACCTGTCAAGTGGCGAAGTGGGAGACAATGTCGTCGCCTCTCCGTATCTATATGGCAATACCTGGAACCTGCTCCACAACACATTAAAGCGTCTTGGGATCAGCGTGAGGACGGCAGATCCTCGAAAGCCCGAGACGTTTGAACGTGCCATTGATGATCGCACGATATGCCTGTTCGGAGAGGTGATTTCGAACCCTTGTCTGATTCCGCTCCCCGTCAAACAGCTGGCCGAGATCGGCCGAAAGTACGGCGTGCCTTTGGTCGTGGACAATACGACAACGCCACTGGTATGCCGGCCGTCAGATCTCGGCGCTGCGATTACGACGTACTCCGCGACAAAATATATTTGCGGCCACGGTACGACGCTCGGCGGACTGATCGTTGACAACGGCGAGTTTAGCTACCGGGGAGCCTCTCGCTTTCCCTTGTTCAATCGTCCCGACGATGCGCATGGCGGAATTGTCTGGCATAACGCGGTGCGCGATGTCGACGATCTCGGAAAGAGCGAGTTTCTCCTTAAGGCTCGCATGACCTGGTTGCGCGATACCGGCGCGGCGATCGCCCCGTTTGCGAGCTTTCAACTGATCCAGGGGCTTGAAACGCTGCCACTTCGCATGAAGCAGCACTGCGCGAATGCCAGGATCGTGGCCGACGTTCTCAAGGAGCATCCTAAAGTGCGCCGTGTCTTCTACCCGGGGCTCTTTGAAGGCGCCGATCGGGAAGTCGTCGAACAGACACTCAATGTTGCATACGGACACGGGGCGATGGTTATGTTCGAAGTGGAGGACGAACAAGCCGGGCGCAAGTTCATCCAGAACGTCGACTTGATGTATCACGTTTCGAATGTAGGCGACGCCCGCACGCTCGTGACCCATCCTGTCTCGACGACCCACACCACCGTCCCGCGGGAAAAGCGCGAAGCCGCCGGCATATTTGGCGGCTCGATCCGGCTTTGCGTCGGCATCGAAGATGTCAACGACATCCTGCGCGATCTGGACAAGGCGCTTTCCGCAATCTGACAACCAGCAAGGCGATCAGGAGGAAGTTCTCATGAATCAGGCAGATGCTTGGAAATTGAGGTCATCACGCTATGAGGCCGTTCAATTCAGCCGAGAGATCAATAAGCAGCTCTCTGAGCTGAGACCCGACAACATAACGGGAGCTGCTTATATTGCCAAAGATTACGCTGTCATCACAGCGTGCACGCTCGCGACTGTGTCAGTCTCATGGTGGCTCTACCCGCTGGCCGTCCTTCTAATTGGTGCCTACCAGCGCGGATTGACAACCATCGCTCATGATGCGGCTCACCGCACGCTCGCGAAGAACACGACCTGGAACTACGTCCTGGGCATTCTGTTCGCTTCGTATCCCTTGTTCCAGCGCCACTGGGCCTATCGGATCTCGCACGTCTATTTGCATCACCCCTATCTTGGAGACCCGGATAAGGACCCCGACCTGAAGTTCTTCCTGGCCAGCGGCGTTTACGACGTGCAGCCTCCGGAGCGGTACGCTTTCAACATGATCTGGAAGCCGATCTTCGGCGGCGCGACGGTGGCGTATCTGAAGTATCTTTGGGCGAATCGATTTTCGGTCACAGATGTCGAGGATCAGAGCCGCTCAGGCATACTTATCGACAAGTATGGCTTCTTTCTCTTCTGGATCAGCATCCTGGGTGGGTCATATGCTGTTGGGCTGCTCCATATCGTCGTCCTGTTTTGGATCGTGCCCTATCTCACCACGTTTCAGATCCTCGGCTGGTTTATAGAGCTCGCCGAGCACTCACCTATGTGCGAAACCGAGACGCAGAACGTCTATCTCACCCGGAATCGGAAAGGAAATTTCCTCGAGCGGGCCATCCTCGGGCAGAATTTGGATGAGTACCACCTTGAGCATCACCTTTCGCCGGGCATCCCGTTTTGGCTGTTGCGCAAAGCTCAGAAAATCCGAATGCAGGATCCGAACTATGCGAAGGTTGCCGCGACCTGGGGCGGGCTCTTTGTCAAGGGACCTCAAGGTCAACCTAGCGTCATAGATCAGTTAAAAGAGCGAAATCGACGGTTGTATGAGCAGTCCGTTGCCCAGGTTCGCACACGAGGGCAGGTGGCGTGACGTTGCTACGGCCAGAGAGCACCCGAGCCGTGGTAGGCGTCACTTCGAACCGTCTTCTGGTCGATGCTGTGCATCGCGACTGGTTGCGGCGCAAGTACTTGCAGGCACTCCATCGTCATGCGGGCGTGGCTTGCGTCATATTGCCGACGGTCGACGCCGAAGATGCGAGGGAGGAGGTCGTCCCAGCGATCATGCGCCGGCTCGACGGCTTGGTGTTGACAGGTGATGAATCGAACATCGACCCCTCCGTCCTGAGAGCGCCCGCGTCCTTGACGGAGCATGACCAGCAGGACGTTGAGGTTGGGATCCTCGACCGTCCGCGGGACAGGCTCTCTGCCGTAACTATAGAGAGCGCCATCGCGCTCGGAATGCCTATTCTGGGCATCTGCCGTGGGCTTCAGGAACTCAACGTCTATTTCGGCGGCACGCTCCGCTCATCGCTTGCGGAGTGGAGGCCGGAAAGTGGCGCGATGCATGCCGAGAAGCCAGATCGTCCAAGAGACCGCCAGTACGACGCCGCCCACAGCGTCAAGATATGTTCCGATGGCGCGCTCTTTCCAATCGCGCGGATGATCGAAGCGCAAGTCAACTCGCTGCACAATCAAGGCATCGAGGCGCTTGCCCCGGCGCTGAGGCGGGAGGCGTGGGCGCCTGACGGTTTGGTCGAGGCGGCTTCGGTCATTGGCGCCCCGACGCTGCAAATCGGTGTGCAATGGCACCCCGAATGGCACGTCTCAAGCGATCTCCTCAGCAAGCAATTGTTCAAGGCGTTTGGAGAGGCGTGTGTTGGCTACTACCGGACTAAGAAGAGCTAGAGGCGGATTGTGACATTTCAAACCAAACGTGGTCCGTGCACGTCGAAAGGACATTCCCTCGGAGCCGACGCACGCGTCCGGTCCTGCGAGGGCCGCGCGTCGCTTCGCGGGCACAGGAAGACTGGACGATTGGCGAATCGCTACGCTTTGGGAGTGTTCCTTGTGGAGCTTTATGTCGTCGTGAGCGCGGCAGGTGAGGTTTATGCAGCGTCGTACTTTCAGCAAGCGGATGTGTTCGTCGCGCTCCTGCTGTCCTTCGCCGCGGTATGTCTGATATTCAATCTCCTGGCTCGCCACGAGGGAGAGGAGGCAACGGTGGCGAAATGGTCGCTCCTGGTCTTCGTCGCGCTCAATGTCGTGACAGCAATCAGCTGGATCGGTTTATTTATCGGACTGAAATACGCCGAACCCGCGATCGTCGTCGCCTTCATGGTCGCACTCGGGCCCACCGCGACAGTGTGGTTAAACGCATTGATCAGGCGCCAGGGTGCCCCTCCAGCATCCGATATTGTCGTGAGCGTTACGATCGCAACGATCGGCAGTTACATGATTTGGATCTCGGCCAGCGGCAACGCAGGTGTGGAGTGGGGGGCTCGATCGTCCTTTGGCATCGTCTTGGCAATCGTGGCCGGGCTATCGCTGGCTCTTACAAATATACTCGTCAAACTGCTGTTCGACCATGGGTTTTCTGGCCGACAAGTCCTGGCGCATCGCTTTTATGGAACGATTCTCTTGCTGCTTGGACTGGTCGACTATTCATCTATCGTGCCTGAGATCTCGCAGCATTGGTTTGCGATCGCAGCAATTGGGCTGTCGACGATCATTGTTCCATTGCTCTTGATCCAGCAGGGCATTCGGCGCGTAGAGCCCTTCACCGTCAACATGGTCCTGTCAACCGCCCCTATCATCACCTTCCTGTTCCAGTACTTCGATTCTCGCATCTTGCCTTCGTCACATACGTTCATTGGAAACGCTCTCATTACGGCTGTCGCTGTCGGCAACATCTACTTGCAGTATCGGAGATCCGCATGAAACAACGGAATTGTGTAATCGTAGACGCATACTCTACCGGTCGATACCTACCGGAAGAGTTCAAGCGCTATGGAATTGGAACGGTGCATGTGATGTCGGCTGCAGAGATTGCGCCCATATTCCGATCGCATTTCAATGCGGATCTTTATGATGAAGTCATTCGCCCCAGCGAGGGGATGGGCTATGACGAAACCGTTGAATATCATCTTCAGGCTCTGCATGGCCGGGAATTGGAGTTCGTTATCGCGGGCTGCGAGACCGGAGTTGAACTCGCCGATTCTTTGGCGGAGCGGCTGGGCTTGCCGTCAAATGGAACCGCGCTATCCGCTGCTCGGCGTGACAAAGCGCGATTGTCTTGCGCGCTGACCTCTGCAGGCGTGCGATCCATCAGACAAGTCGTGTCCGACAATCCTGTAGAGATCGCGAGCTGGAAGCGTGAAGCGAAGTTCGATCAGATCGTGATCAAGCCGCTGAACAGTACGGGTACCGAGGATGTATTCTTTTGCTCGATAGATGCTGATATTCAGCGGGCTCTAAGCACAATTGTCGGGAAGACGAACCGTGTCGGAGTGTTGAATCGTTTTGCCCTCGGGCAAGAAAAAATAAGCGGCCAGCAGTACACCGTAAATGCCGTCTCGATCGGCGGGGAAGCTTTCGTTACAGAGGCCTGGACCTATGACACGGTTCCTATTGAGGGGGCATCATCGGTCTGCTCACTTGAGAGATTGTTGGACGGCAGCGAACCAATCGTTCAGGAACTATCCGACTATTTGTTGCGTGCGTTGCAGGCGCTACAGATCGTCGACGGACCGGCTCATGCTGAGATCATCGTCGATGATCGGGGACCGGTTCTGGTGGACTTCGGAGCGAGGCTTCAAGGGACCATGTCGGCAAAAGCACGAACGATGGCGTTGGGGCACAACCATATGAGCCTGACGGCCTGGCGCTACGCAGATCCCAAGGGCTTTGGTGAATATATGAGGCTGCGCGGGCCCTACAGGCGGCAGGCTCACGCACTTTGCGTCTCGCTGATCTCAGATATGGGCGGTGTCGTTGCCGGTTACCCGGGACTCGAAGCAATCCGCGAGCTCCCGAGCTTCGCGGATGCCATTGCATTTGTTCCAATTGGTCATGACCTGGTTCCCACGATCGACTTGGCGTCGACACCAGGCATCGTTTATCTGGTGAATAGCGACCTGACTCAGCTTGAGAATGACTATCGCAAGTTGCGAGCAATGCGGATGGACCAGGTCTTCGAGTTAGTGATGCAGGATCGCGACTAATGCCAACTGATCCCAGGTTGACCGGAGCGAATCCAGCCCGCTCGGCGATGGTCGGCGTAAGCGACTTCGATGGCGTTCTGCGAGGCAAACACGTCTTAGGTGAAGATCTCTCGGATGGAGACAAAGTCGTCAAGTTCTCTGAAGCGGTGCTGGCGTGGGATTGTGCGGACCGGGTCATTCCGGCCAGTTTTACGCAAAAGCCGCTATCAGCGTTCGGGGACGCTGACCTGCGTATTCTGTCAGGCACCGGCCGTTCGGTGTCTCATCTCGGCGATCAATATCTCTACCTCGCGGAGTTCACGGGCCCACATGAGAACATTTGCCCGCGCGGTGTTCTGCGCAGGGTCTTGCGAAGGGCTGCTGACCACGGATACGACTGCACTGTCGGGTTCGAGTTTGAATTCATGCTGTTTAAGGAGAACGCAGACACGATTGAAGAAAAGCCGTTCGGCGAGTGGGCTCCTTTAACTCGCGGCCCGTTCGGCTACTCGATTGCGCGCTCTGTCGCGCAACATGAGCTGTTTGATGAGATCTTGGCGCTTTGTGAGAAGGCTAGAATACCTCTCAGCGGACTGCACTTTGAAACGGGACCTGGCGTGGTCGAAGCGTCACTTCGTCATTGTGATGCGCTGGAAGCTGCCGATCGAGCAACCGTATTCAAGTCGATGATAAAGGCCTGGGCGCAAACGCGAGGCATGATGGCTACATTTATGGCCAAGGTTTCCGAGGAATGGCCCGGCCAGTCCGGGCATATTCACATCTCTATGTCCTCGGATAGTCAGAATGCGTTTTACGACGGTGATGCGTTCGGCAACGTCTCGAAGCTTATGAGGCAATTCATCGCCGGACAACTAGAATACATGAATGAGTTCTGTGTGCTCGCTGCGCCGAACTTCAACAGCTACAAGAGATTGGTACCTGGCTGCTGGGCACCAATCTGTCCAAGCTGGGGAGTTGACAACCGCTCCTGCGCAATTCGCACCATTCCGGGAGAGCCATCTGCCCATCGCCTGGAGTATAGGCTGCCTGGCGCAGACCTGAACCCATATCTCGCGCTCGCAAGTGCGATTGGTTCGGGAATATTGGGTGTCGAGACAGGTCCGGAACTGCCGGCTTCGATCGTCGGTGATGCAAGCGCGGAAATGTGTCAGCCGTCCGCGAGACTGCCTCAAAGCCTATCAGAGGCAACTTCTCGGTTTGCAGAGTCTGCGGCGGCAAGTGATGTCTTCGGAGAAAGATTTGTCGAAGCGT
Source organism: Bradyrhizobium sp. USDA 4486 (assembly GCF_054057995.1). Lineage (NCBI taxonomy): Bacteria > Pseudomonadati > Pseudomonadota > Alphaproteobacteria > Hyphomicrobiales > Nitrobacteraceae > Bradyrhizobium > Bradyrhizobium sp. USDA 4486. The sequence goes on along the minus strand of NZ_JBSRZV010000001.1, from coordinate 4,671,765 downwards.
TTTCTTGCTCGCGCCGTTGGGAGTGGGAAGCCGTTCAACATCGGGTCACCGACTTTGAACGTCTGAGATACTTCGAGATCATTTAGCTTGAGCTCTTCGACAGTTCTGAACTTCATTCCTCTGGCTTGCCCGCCACACTATTGCGGCTGCCTGTTCCGCTGATGTTGGACTTCATATGGAGCAAATGTGCGTTACTCGTTAAGTGAGGACCTCGGGAACGTTGAGGAGGTCTGCTGTTGTCTGCTCTGTGGCAGCAACCGGGATTGCTCCGTTGGGATGCTAGATTATATCTAACGTCCGGTCCTTCTCGTGAGCTTTACATCGGCAAGCAGATGGTGGAGCTCAAGCATGCGCCCGGTTGGCAGCTATCCCACGCAAGCCGACGAGCGTGCGCGCGCTTGCCTGGGTTGGTCCCAAAGCGGCAAGACAAACGCTGCGGTCCGTCAGCCAGAAACTCACTCCGGCTGAAGTGAACGAGCTGAAGTTCCTCGCCTCTTCATTGCCGAGTTGGCTTGCAGACCGGTAAGCGGATTGTAAGCGTAGCTCTGCGGCCCTTTTGATGATTGACGCTTGACATCTATTTGAGTCGCGTGCCTCGACGCCGCGGCTTCCAAATTTTGGACAATGCGCTGGCGCCGGCATCGAGTATCCTCGGGGCGACGAGGTTGGGATCGAACTGTGCTGGCGTGCCCCAGAGGCGCATATTTTCATATTCCAGATGGGTAGGGTCGCCGCTGGCGTCGAGGTATTCGGCATAGCCGGGCGCACCGCCGACGTCCTTGAGTGGGAGGGAAGTCCCTCTATGTCGTGGTGTCGAACCATTTTTCGAGTTTGATCACTTGGTCTCAGCTGTCACCGAAGTCATAGAAATAATGGATCGTCTTCGCGCCGATCTCCTGAACGATATTGAAGAGCCGCCGCGTCACCTCCGGTTCTGAGAGGTCACCTTGATCCGGACCGCGGTCGTGTTCAGGCCCATGCCGCCAGCCTCGGATCATCTGCATGCATCCTGTAGGTCGACGCTCAAGCCGTCCAAGGCAGCCAGGAGATGCTGTCCATTGATTGGAAACCACCTTGACAGCACTTTCGATACGTCAGGCGCTGAGCGCGGCATTGAAGATTGAGCGGTGGACGCCATTTCTTAGTAGCGCTTTCGATAATCGCAGGGCTGATTGCCTCAAAGCAGTTTGGAAAGGCCGGGGGGACCTGACAACGCTCTTGCCGATGTTTCTGCTGATACCCTTCGGCGGTATCCTTCTCGTCTTCGGACATGCACTGGGATACATGCATCTCGAAATACCTGCATAATCGTCGCGATATCGGTCGGAGCAATCTTGGTGGTGGATTGGCGCTCGGTGTGCTTGGCACGCTCACTGCGCTATTTTTATGAGCGTATTCTAAGTGCGCTTACTGGCCAGCACCCTCGGCGAGGTCCCATTCTGAAAAGGACTTGCGCAGCGTAGGTTCTGCTCACTCGAACGCGAGAAGAAGAGGTCGAGTTGACGGAACGTTCCACATCGAGCCAGATCTACGCATAGTTGGATCCGAAACTCTTTGGTCGAACAATAGCATCTCCTCCCGGTTAATAAGAGCTTTGCTGCTGCCGAAAGCCTGACAATCGACCCTGCGGTTCGCCATGCTCGACGGCTTCCGGTATTCGGGAATGACTTTGGCAGGGCCATTTCTGACAGCGCACATTTCCATACTGGTCACGGCGAGGCGGCGGAATGCGGACCGGCGCTACAATCGACTATCCCGCACCTTATGGGTCATCCCCATTGCTGCCTCAGCACCACAACAGCTTCCATGAAATTGGAACTCGGACGGCGGGGTTGTGCATTCGGAGAGCATCCGCCGTGAGCCGGCCGTCAGCCAGCCGTCAGCCAGGCGGCCTATCCAGGGACGCTGCGCATTGTTGACCGTATTGGAGATGGAACATGACGGGCATTGGCCGACCTGGCGAACCGCACGTTGGGGCTGCGGGAGCCGACACCACGTCGGTATCGAGCAGTGCGCATTCGGAGCCAAATTTTGTCCCTGCGGAAGGCCACCGAGTTTTCAACTCCGTCGTGGAGCGGATGCGCTTAGCGTCTGAAGATGGAATGGCGACGCTCGCGAGCCTGCCCTCAGGTTCGGGTGTGGCAGTCCCCATTTCCTCAAGCGGTGAGGGGATCAACGCAGCGAAACAAAATATGGACGACCTGCTTGAGGAACTTGATGCTTGCCACAGTGCTGCCATGGGCGCTCAGAGCTCGTCTGAGGCGCAAGAGCTGATCGATCAGGTTGTCAAAGCAGGCGCAGCAGTTCTGGACTACTACGCGAGCCTGTCTCCAGATGTAGCGCGCAGCATTCTGTCCGAAGATCAGGCTCGCCGAATTCGCGACCGGACTCTGGATGCGGGGAACGAATGCAACGCGCTGGCCCAACCGACTATCTACGCCTTGGAGAAGAGTAGGGAGAACGCGGGAAAGATACTCGAGCGGATGCGCCAATCCAATGCTCCGCCCGACCAGCTAATCCGAGCGGCTTCCAGTGTGGCGAAACACTATTTGGCCTGCACGGAGTGGTGGGAAAAGAAGGCATTGCGCTCTGAACGGATGCAGTCCGTCTGCGCAGCCACTGCCAGCTTGCCAAGTGCAACGGCCGAAATGCGACAGGCCGAACAGGCGACACTACGGCTGCATACCGGCTGGGCACTGAATACGAGGTGTGTGCATCTGCAATCGCAAGTCCTTCTCGCGCGGGTCATGATTGAGTCGCACGCGAGCACGCTCGACCCGGCCGTCAGGCAAATCCTCTTGGGTGAGAACGGTCGGGCGCGTCTACTCGGAACCTTCATGGGCGATGTTGTTCCGGCATTCCTCTCAACGGGCGACGCTGTTCTGCACAGCAAAGGACAAGCCCTCGACGCAGAGCACTGCGCCGTTCTGGAAGGGGTCATGGAGCGGCTATCGGAATTTGCGTCGGCGTTGCCCAACATGGTTGCCGAGCTAAGGAATAAGGGAGCAAGTCCCGAGCTTCCGTTGGATCTGTTGGATCAGATCGTGGAAGGATCGTGGGTCACTGCCCATGAGGTCATGCGCCTGCTAGCAGTGCAGCCGAAGACACCAGCCATCATTGCACCGCCAACGGAGGCTGGCCTTGCGTTACCGGCCGACACTGCTGGCAACGAGCCGGCGGCCGAAGGCAGTCCAGCGCGAAGGAAAGGGAAGGGCAAGCGGAGGCAGGCCGGAGGTGCGGGGAGCTCGGCAGCCGGGCAGCCCGAGCCGCAGCTCGCTAGGCCCGAAGCCGACACGGCGCGAACCACCAAGGTTATTGTGCTCTCGGATCTGGGCACGAAGAAACTCGCGAGCGCGGAAGAGGCGCATACGAGGATGTCATCGTCCGCGAGGGAACATTTGGCAATATGGCAGGCCCCGCCATCGAAGGAGACACTGACGCGCCTGCTCGCGCGATTGGACGAACTCTTGCAATTCGATCTGCGCAGTGAGCAAAGAGCCGTTTCGCAAGCGCGCCACATGAAGCCCGAAGATGCCGAGCACGTCGTGGACACCGTGGTTGAGCGGCTGCAGAGCCAATCCGCGGAGATTGAGGCCTGTGTAACCGCGCTGGACGAACCTCGCCGACGCGGCCTACTCACGCCTATCCAAGTGCCCGAAGTGCAAAAAAAAATAGTCCGCCTCAAGGCGATGTTGTCGGAGGTTAAGGGGCAGGCACGTACTGCGAAGGCGCAAAAGGCTTCGATCGAGATCGATTGCATGAAGACCTATGCGTTTCCCTCGCAGAAGTACCTCGAACGGTTGCAGGCGGCCGAGGAGTTGGCTCCGTTGGAGTCACCGCGCGCGCTGAAGGGTGAGCCAGGAACGCTGTTCGAGCTCAAGCTGCAGCCTACGCCACTGCGCAATGGTACGGTGAATCCGATGTGGGTGCACATCCATACGAAGCGGCCGGTCTATGCGTGGCAGTTAACGACATTGGATGAGGCCGAATTCGCCGCTTGCCACGTGAAATCCAACGAACAGCGCGGCTACAATCGCCTCTGGCAGAACGCTCGAGCTGCAACGGGTCACGAAGACGTCGTGATCCACCGCGGCAAGCTCACGCCTGCGTTCTGCAAGTCCTTGTTAAGTTCCGCTTTTAGCGGCTATCCAGGGTATCCTTTTGCCGGGACGGAGCGCGGGGCGCGCAGGTGACTCGATACGAGACTAGTTAAGCGATAGAGTGCCGCTTGTGGTACGGCATCGGTCTTCTTCGCATCCGGATCCAGTGGCCAAATGAACCGCACTTTGGCCTCCAGGCTCCAACTCCTGAGTTAAGAAGCCGGATTGAGCTGTGTTGGAAAGGCGAGCGTTCGCCATTAGCAACTCGAGGAAGAGGCCCAAGAGTTCTCTGAGCCGGGCGAGGACGCGGCTGGAAGTCGTCGCCGACGGCCGAGAGGACGACATTAGCGGCGTCGCCGGCGCGGCCTTTGAGGTAGCAGCGGCTTTCGGCCTTCATGTGCGCGATGATGGGCTCGATGACAGAGCGACGGCGCAGCTCGCGCTTGATAACACCGAAGGTGCTGCGCTTCTGGCCGGAGATGAAGATGCGACGGGGAGTCTGCGCATCGTGGCCGCGGTACCCCTCGTCGACATAGGCCCGCTCGATCGGACAGCCGGTGAGCGTCTCTGTGCGCTCGATGACGTCCCGCAGGGGGTGCTCATCATACGGATTGTCGGGCATTGCGCTCGCGTGCAGCACGAACACTCCGCCGGGAGCGCGGCGATTGTTGGTGACGACGAAGGCCTTCACGCTCTATGGACCACGCCCGCGTTGCAAGAGGAATCGACAAAGGGATGAAGCGGTTTGCGCCAATCTATCCGGCTTCAATTTGGGGCTGTTGCCCCGAGCCATCATGGATATCCGCTCACTTCTGTCCTCAATAACTCGCCGGCCTCAAGAAGGGCCATGGAGTCGAACCAGGCTTCAGAAGTGTCGGTGGAACCGTTTCTCCATTCGTCCTTTCCGTCTCGCAAACCTCGGCGGGTTATTGTGCCTTCTGATCCCGACCTTGGATTTTCCTTTCCGGCCCTGTTTCTTATGCGGTGCGGCCCAGGAGGTTGGCGTCGTAGTCACGGCCCTTTGCGAGCATGCTCCAGGCCATGCGCGCAAGTTTTGCGGCCAGGGCAACAACCAAGACATTGGAGTGGAGCCGCTTCGACGCTGCCTCTAACCAGGCTGCGAAGCCATGCCGAGGCCAACTCTGACGCTGCAGAAGTACGGCTCTGGCACCTTGAATAAACAGCGTTCGCAGGTACCGATTACCGCGCCTCGATATGCGCCCGAGAATGGTTCGATCGCCGGTCGAGATTTGCTTTGGTACCAGACCAAGCCATGCTGCAAAGTCTCGGCCTTTATGGAAGGCATCACCCGTTCCGATGGCGGCGACCATCGCGCTTGAGATGATCGGCCCGACGCCGGGCGCACTCATTAGGCGGCGACAGTGTGGATCTTGATCAGCGAGTTCGTCGATTTCTTTCGTCAATGACGCGACCCGTCGGTCGAGATAGCGCCAGTCCTCGGCCAAGTCCTGAATGAGCTGGATCACGCGAGGCGATAAGTTGTCGTTTGGCGCTGAGAGAATCTGAGGAAGTGCCAGTCGGAGTGCTGCCGCTCCCTGCCGCACTGGTAGCCCTCGCTCAAGCAAAAAGCCCCGGATTTGATTGATGACCGCCGTTCTCTGCGTCACCAATCGACTGCGAACTCTGTGTAGTGCCTGTAAATCAAGTTGTTCGGCTGACTTCACTGGAACGAACCGCATTGTCGGCCGCTGAGCGGCCTCGGCGATCGCTTCAGCATCCCGAAAGTCATTCTTGTGACCCTTGAGGTATGGTTTGACGTACTGCGCCGGCAAGAGCCGTACTTGATGGCCTAATTTCTCGAGCCTGCGCCCCAGATGATGTGCGCCTGCACACGCCTCCATTCCGATCAGACAACGCGGAATATTGCCCAGCGACTGGTCAAGCTGATTTCTCGACCGCTTCTTGCGTAGCGTAATTGCGCCTGTGGCATCGAGACCGACGACGTGGAATGTGTTCTTCCCGAGATCGATGCCGATTGTGACAAGGTTCGTATTCGACATGGCTTGCACTCCTGCTGCTGCCCCCCGCCGGGCTGCACGTTGCCGCTGAGAGCGGGCGTGGTCCATGCCATTAACTCGTAAGGCGCGGCGGCCTTGGCTTTGCCGATGCACTCCACCTCCGGACCATGGAAGGAATAAAGCTTCCAGCCGCGCTGGCGCTGCTGCTGCGAACGAATCTGCGCGGCCCAGCCGAGCGAAAGGGCGAAGGCCTCCTCCAGTGCCGGCTGGCCCTCGATGTTGCGGCGGATGTCGCGAATAATTGGGCCGAGCCTGCTACGCAGGATGCGCAGCTGTCCCTGATGCCGCCTGAACTGTTTGGCGCGAGCGGGAAGCCATCATCGCGGCGGCCTTGGCCACGCGAGCATAGGATTGCCGGACCTGACCCCGTGCCTTCTCGCGAACTGATTGAGGCCCTTGATGCCCGCATGCAGCAGCTCGGCATCGGTCGGAATGGTGATGGCCTTCGGCTGCACTGTGGTATCGACCGTGACGCGCTTGAGGTCCTGGCTGCGTAACGTGCCGGCCTCGTGCGCCACCCGCAGGCGCTCGGTCCGCAGCAGCTCCAGCTTGTCGCCGAGCCGCTTGCGCCAATGGCTCAGGTCTGAGCGCTCCTGCGTGAAAGCGTGCTGGAAGAGCTCTAGGTCGTGAACCCAGCGCTCGCACCCCCCCTCATCGGTCTATGATAGTGCCGAATTGCGTGAAGAACTCGATGAGCGCGGAACCAAGCCGGTTATTCCAAACCGCAGCAATCGCAATCAACCGTACGGCTTCTCAAAGCGTTTTAGTCTGCTCCGGGCTCCCCTGTGTTTGGTCGAGGCAAATATTTGGGCGATGTAGCCACGCGATTTCAAAAGATTCTCTGTCGCCGCACGGACTGAGGCGTCGTCGTCAACGACGGAAATCAAAGGCGTGGACAAGACGAGCCCTCCTGAAGGGGGAATAGCGGCTGCAAGCATTAGCCACCTTGCGCGAAAAGTGGGCTCGACCGATGAAGTTGTAAAATCATACTTGGGTTTGTTCAGGACGATTAGCGCGAATTCCCAGTGTCTCAGTCATTCTGATCAAGTCGGCCAGCGAGCGTGCACGCATCTTTTTCATTACTTTTCCGCGGTAGATCTTGACCGTAATCTCGGCGAGCCCAAGCTCGGCGGCGACCTGCTTATTCATCAGGCCGGCAGCGACCAGTTTCATCACCCCCTGCTCGCGGGGGCTTAAGGTCTCAAATAAAGACTGCAGGTTCGCGACCGTCCGCTGAGCCTCCCGTCTTTTGCGATCGCGTTCGGTTGCCGCAACCACGGCATCAAGCAGTTCCTGATCGCGAAACGGTTTGCTGAGAAAATCGACGGCTCCTTCCTTCATGGCTCTGACGGTCATTGGAATGTCGCCATGGCCGGTAATGAAAATGATCGGGATATGTATGTTCAACCTCGCTAGCTCAGTCTGGTAGTCAAGCCCGCTCAAGCCTGGCAGCCGGACATCAAGAACTAGACAGCTAATAACCTCCGGAATTGTGCTCTGCAGCATTTCGCGGGCGGATCCGAATGCAATGACGTCCAACCCTACCGATTTAAAAAGATTGGTAAGCGAGCGACGCATTGAGATATCATCCTCGACGACGAAGACGGTCGCCTTTGTCGAGGCCTCGGGATTGCTGCCTTCATCTGACGCGTCAAATAGTGCTGTCACGAGACGGCCTCCTTATGCAGCGGCAAGGCAAACTGGAACGTCGCGCCCGGTCCATTTTTGCGGACCATTGACAATCGTCCTCCATGAGCTTCCACGATCGACCGGCAGATCGAAAGACCCATTCCAAGGCCAGTCGATTTGGTGGTGAAGAAGGGATCCAAGACGCGGTCCGCGTCGTTCTCGGCGATGCCGACGCCGCAATCGGTCACGGCAAGGTGGACGTGCCCCACATCGTCCTTCGATGATTGAATCAGCAGTTCGCGCTTCCTGTCTGTAACTGCGTCCATGGCTTCGATTCCGTTCATCACCAGATTGATGATCACCTGTTGAAGCTGAATCCGATCGCCGAGGATCCTAGGTAGTCCTTCCGTCAACTCGGTCCGTAATGTCACTCGGTGGCTCACCAGCTCTCGTGTTACCAGCGCAATGACGTCCTTAACGACCTCATTGATATCGAGCGGCACCATCTCAATCTCGCCTTTCTTCGCGAGCGCGCGAATACGACGGATCACCTCGCTGGCCCGGATTGCGTCTTCGATGATCCACTCCACCGAAGAGCGCGCGGCGGAAAGATCAGGCGCTTCCCGGCCCATCCAACCGAGGCACGCATCCGCGTTGCTGATAATAGCGGCGAGTGGCTGGTTTATTTCGTGGGCGATGGAGGTTGTCAGCTCTCCTAACGTCGTTACACGCGTCACATGCGCAAGCTCCGACTGCGCCTTTCGTAGTTCTTGTTCGGCTTGATCGGCGCGAATTGTAGCGGTGATGTCGGTGCTGACGCCACGGTAGCCGAGAAACTTGCCCTTTCCATCGAAAAAAGGCTTGCCACTCGTGCGGACGTAGATCGGAGAACCTGTCCGATTCACGGTGCGATAGACGAGATCCCGAAACGGAAGATGGGCTTCCAACGTCGCCCGATGCTGCCGCCACTTCTCGGGTTCCTCTTCGACGTCGCACGCAATGTCCCAGCGAAGCAGGCCGAGCAATCCGGTCGCCAAAATTCCCGCAGCGCTGGTGTGCTCGGACAAGCGAGTGACCTGATGATCCGGCCCGGTCTCCCAGAGCCAGTCGGAAGCTGTTTCGGCGTAGTCGCGAAAGCGCTGTTCGCTCTCGCGCAGCGCGGCAAGTGTGTTTTCCAGGCGTTCCCTAGCTGCGTGTTGCTCGGTCACATCCATATGTGTTCCGATCAGCTCGCTGACGTTACCATCGCTGCCGATCACCACGTGCGCAACGGAGTGTATGCGTCTTATCTCGCCATCCGGTAGAAGGATACGAAAATCATATTCGAACCGCCCCTCCCTGTGTTCAATCGCCTGGCGCTGCACCTCCTCCAGCCGCGGCAAGTCCTCCGGATGGATGCGCGATCGAATGGTCTCGATCGATACCGGCTCTTGTGGGCTAAAGCCAAACAGGCGATCGACCTCGGCGGACCGATATATGAAATCTAGACCGTAGACGTCCCAGGACCAGCTGCCTGTGTGACTGAGATGCTGGGCCTCGGCCAGATAGGCCTCGCTGCGGCGCAGCTGCTGTTCTGCTCGCCTTGCCGCGGTAATATCCGTAGCTGCCCCAACAAACTCGATGTCCCCAGAGGCTGTTCTCGTCGCTCGTGCCTGCGCATGGATGTGCTTTACCGAGCCGTCCGGTAGTAGAAGCCGGTATTCGTGCTCGAAATCGCTCGGGTCTCGCATCGCGCGATCGATAATTTCTTTAACCGAAGCCCTATCATCTGGATGAGTGCGCTCAACGACGAGCTGGGGCCCCGGCGGCACCGTGTCAGGATCTAATTGGAAAATCCGAAACGTTTCCTTGGACCAGAAGGCCTCGCCCGTAGTGGGGTTCCAGCTGAAGCTGCCTGTGTGACTCAACTCCTGCGCCTGGGCCAAATGTGCTTCGCTCCGCTGCAAGGCGAGTTCGGTCCGCCTTCGCTGCGTGATATCTTCGCAGGCGATAAGGACAATGGGCTGCTCATCGCCCCAGAGCATGGCTTTGGCGTTTTCACGTACCCACAACACCGAGCCGCCCTTCCTGACTTTCCGGACGTCCCACGTGCGCGTCTGTCCGACATCCTCAAGGCACGTCCGAACGCATTCGCGAACGAACGCGCGATCCTCCTCGAGAAATACGTCCAGCACGGATCGACCGACCAGTTCAGCAGGAGCATAGCCGAGTTGTGTCGCGCCGAGCGTATTGACGTTGAGGACAGTGCCGGCTTCATCGACCATGAAGTACATGGCGGGATTGTGCTCGAAGATGGCGCGCCACCGCTTTTCGCGATCCTCCAAATCGGCCGCACTCCGCTGAAGCTTGGCCGCAACCACACGCGCAGCCTCTCTTTCGTGGCGGAGCTTTCCGATCAGTTGCGCTCCCACAATCGAGGCAATAAAGAATGCAACAACCACCGGCAGATCTTGGGGGTCATCGATTCGCAGGCTGAACGCCGGCGGCGCAAAGTAGTAAGCGAGAGCAGCGATGGCTATGATGCAAAGCGCGGACGACGCGATGAAGCTGCCCATCAACGAAAACAGCAATACCACTAACAAATAGGCGAACGCCGTCGCGGCGAAATGCGCCTGAAGGTACAAGCAAGCCAGTGTTACCACGGCCATCGCTATGCTGCCGAAGGTAAACTGAGGGGCTGAACGTTCTAAACTGCTGATCGGGCTACGCATTCTGATTACCATCCGGCTGTTCTCCGGCGGGAGAGCTATAACATTTTAGGGCGCGTACTCATAAAGCCACGACAATACCGGGCCTCAGGTCAGTTGTCCGCGCAGTTCTGGTTGAGGTGATCAAGCGGGTTTTTGGCGCAACCATCCCTTCATTTTGAGACCGTCCCGCATGTTGAGAGCAAGAAGTGTAATGTTTGTTGCGCCCGCGACGAGCTCGATCGCCTGCACAGCATAGAACGCGGCATCGAATTCTGCCGCCTGAGCCTTGGACGCAAGGAAGAACGCAGACGGAATAAGAATCAGGATGCCGTTTCCTGCAATGAATGGCATGCGCTTGAATTTGGCCCCGATCAGTCCGGCCCGGCGAGCCTTTGCCAAGATGACACCTGTACCACCGGTCGCAGCGAGCGCCGGAATCAGCAACAAGAAACCCCACGGTATGGTGCTCTTAACCGCTGCAACTGTGGCATGGGACGCGAACAGCTCGCTGAGTACCGTCGACAGCCAAAATGTGCCGATCGTTCCGATAGCCAAGCCGCCAGCGACAGGATGGATCAACTTGATCATGAGTATCTTCCCTTCCTAAAAAGAGCAGGGCTAGGCAACGCAGATGCCGGGCACGGCAACTTTCTGGAACAGATGAGGGGAGGCTATCGCGGAGGCCGGATAGCTGGCGATTTTTGCTAAAAAGTCAGGATGGGTGAAGGCCGCGCGGAAGTGTGCGGTGGATTCCCAGACGGCGTAGTTCAGATAGGTCGAGCTGTCGCCGAGAGCTCTGTGCAGCTGAGTGGAAATGAAGCCCGGCTGTCGCTTCATGAACGCTGCGTCGTCCTGCCACGTCTTGAGAAAAGCCGCCTCATCGGCTTTGTCGAGTGTGAATGGGTTCACCAGGACGACCGAATTTGCCTCAATAGCGATCTGGCGGTCGATCGGGAAAGAAGGGTCGAGTGGGCGTAGCAGCGCCATGAGTGCCTCCATTGCTATTTGATGTGTGGTGTCTAATTGGTATTATGATCACATAACGCTTTGACATCATGATGTCAATAGAAAACGATGGTGACAAATGAAAAGAGCCAAGCGAACCCCGGAGGGTGACGCCCTGACCGACCTTGTTCTCGATCTATTCAGGCTCGACAGCCTATTGCTGACGGCCGGCGACCGTCTGGTCGCCCCACTTGGCCTAACAAGCGCACGCTGGCAGGTGCTTGGCGCCATTGTGTCCGCCGAACGTCCCCAACCGGTCGCTTGGCTCGCACGTGACCTCGGCGGCAATCGTCAAAACGTGCAGCGGATTATCAATGATCTGCACAGAGAGGGCCTCGTATCTTTTGAGGTCAACCCGCATCACCGACGGGCGCAGCTCGTCGTGCTCACTAAGAATGGACAGCGTGCCTTCGAAGCCGCAATGGAGTTGCAGGCTCCCTGGATCAACGATCTTTCAGAAGGGCTGTCGGTCAAGGATATACGGATTGTCCATCGCGTGATCACGGCCTTGCGAGATAAGCTTGAGGGCAGCCGTGAGGACAAGTCGGCCTGACATGGCAAAAGCATTGTGATTGGCCCGGCGCCCCCCCGGACTTAAGTGCCGCTACGCCAGTTCCGCAATGGCAGAATGACGTGGCTGTCCCCACGCTAGGGCGGAAGATGTGCCGCCTACAGCAGCGGTGCAGAGCGCAAGTCGTTTGCGGACAAAGGCAGGTGCCTGGGTTACGGCACGTCGACCGCGGGCATGGATGCCGCCGGGCGTGGCACGAAGCCATTTTGGTGCCGGTCACGTGCCGCGAACATGATCGCAAAAGCCGCGAGGAGGATTAGGAGAGCACGCATGCAACAAGGTTACTCGAAACGATATGTCGCAGTTATGAAACGGCTCACATCCCGTGCCTTGGCGGAGGGGCGGCTCTTACGAGCCATCCCACGCGCATAGCCTGTTGGCCAGCGAACACCTTACAAATCTTGATACTCGTTCGTTCTCGCCGGCAGCCGCCGAACAGCGCGACGATTGCGCTCAAAAAATGCATTTTCCCTTGCAGACTGCAGGAATAGTGCAACGAATTTGAATAGTAATCCGGCGATTGGCTATTCACCACGAAGGCAGCCGCCCCCTCGTGCTGCTTCCGGGCGCCATGGAGGACGGTTCATGCGCGATCATGACATTGTGTCCGGCAGCCTGTTGGCGCTGACCGCGGCTGGGCTTGCGCTGCTTTGCTCGAGCCTGCTCGCATTTGCTTTCATTTAGATCCGGGGTCGACCCTTTGGTCGCGCTAGGATCCCCGCGAGACCTCATCCAAGACGGTACGCAGCCCGACAGGGGCGCTGGTATGTTTTCCACGTATGGAGGCCCGGCGGTTGCAGATGACCTGCGCAGGCATCCGCGGGGAGCCGCTTTCCTCGAATCGCTTCATTTTCGCATGTAGTGCCCGTCTTTCTGAACGGCCGACCTGATCTCCGGGCTGGCCTTCGTGCAGTTGCCCACTAACAACGCAATTCCCCTCCATCGAACGATATAGTTAGTCTTATGATTGCGCTCGCATCACGCGTTTGTTGCGTGGGTTGCGCAGCATTTTTGCGCCAAGTTAACTTCGACGCTGCGACTACCGATCCTCGAACAATCAGACACAGGACCGCTGGAAGCCTCACCTAGCAAATCCCCGACGCGCATTGCCTTTCGGTGAGGCGGCCCTCTCAAGAGCACAGGTATGAATGTGGTTCACGGGTAATCCCCTCTACCGCCCCTCATTATTTACCTCACCACCTGCAGCGCAATGCGTAGCTCGTAAAAGTCTTGATGCGATCAAGACCCGGCTTTGGGGACAACATTGCTGAAAACGATGCAGCGGGGGGTGCGGCTTGCGGCAGCTCTTGACCACCTTCTGCTATCGCGGCAACGAGAACAACCAAAGCAGATCGAGATGATGAGAGCGGGGTGTGGCTGTGACGGATCAATCCCAAGCATCGGAGTTGCCGCCGGTCCTGCAAAGACCCTCGAAAGGCTTTCGGTGGATCTTTGCTCTTCTAGCCGTATTGCTCGTTCTTTGCGCCGGAGGAGCCTATTTTTTGACGAATATCGAAACGTTTGCCGAGGCGCTGTCGGCGCATGAAGTCGTGCCTCCTACGTTTGGCTTGTCACCTGAGGATAGGGACGTCCTTTTAGGGATCCAATCAGGGCAGCAGAAGACAGCCGGTGAAATTGCCGAGCTCAATCGCAACGTCGACGCGCAGCAAGCCGAGCTAAAGCGGATCTCGGATCAGATCACAGCCCTGACCCAAAGAATCGAGGAGCTGCACAATCCGGCGCCTGTTGCCTCTCCTGCTCCTGCTGCTTCTTCCCCACTCGTGCGCACCACATCCAAGCCGGCCAATAGAGACGTCCGGCCCCCGAAGCCGCAAGGTCCGGTTTCCGTCGGAGGCGCGCCGCTGACTGCGGAGCCGAGCACCGAACAGCGCTGATTGCCACAAAATGCCTGCCATATGACGCTGCGCCTTCCAACCAAGTCGGAAACCAACCGTCCACCATCTTGATGCGCAGGCCGAGCCTCTCATTGCTCGTCGCGGTTTCGGAAATCCTTCGTGAGTCGTAAGAAGTTCATAAGCAGGACGTGCCCCTGTGAGGTAAGTATCGACTCAGGATGGAACTGAACCCCATAGGTGGGATAATAGCCGTGCGTGAGGGCCATGATCTCGCCTTCCTCCGAACGCGCTGTCACTATGAGGTTCTGCGCACATGAGTGATCAAGCTCGACGATAAGAGAATGGTAGCGTCCGACGTCAAGCGGGGTTGGCAGCCCCTTGAATAACCCTCGGCCGTCATGCGCAACGTATGACCGCTGACCGTGCATGGGCCGATGCGCACGCGCCACCCGTCCTCCGAAAGCGCTCGCAATACACTGATGTCCAAGGCAGATGCCGAGAATTGGTAGGCGTCCTGAGAGTTCGCGAACCACTGCTGTCGATATTCCTGCCTCAGTTGGGGTGCAGGGGCCGGGCGATATGACCACCGCGCGGGGGCTGAGACCAACGAGCTCGCCGATGCTGATAGCGTCGTTTCGGATCACTTCCGTTGCTTCACTGAGCTTGCGGAAATAGCGGGCAATGTTGAACACGAAGGAATCGTAATTATCGATGATGACAATCAAAATGCACCAGCTGGTTCAGAACCAAATGCATCAAAGAGTCGCTCTGCCTTGGCGAGCGTTTCCTCGTATTCGGCCTCGGGCTCCGACAGGGCCGTTATACCGCCGCCCGCATGAAACACAGCCAGGTCACCGTCGATGGTGACAGTGCGGATCGCAATACTTGTGTCCATGTGCCCGTTGAAGCCGATGAAGCCGATCGCCCCACAATAGACCTCTCGCGCTATGCGCTCGATTTCTGTAATAATTTCCATTGACCGCACCTTTGGCGCTCCCGTAATGGAGCCCCCGGGAAAGCAAGCACGGAGCAGGCTAACGGCGTCTTCCCCTCCGGCAAGTTCCCCCGTAACGATCGACACGAGATGGTGCACCGAGGCATAGGACTCGAGATTGCACAGAGCCGGAACCTCGACCGAATGCGCAGTGCAAACGCGTGACAGATCGTTTCGCAAAAGGTCGACAATCATCGTGTTCTCGGCATGATCCTTTTCGGAAGCGAGGAGAACAGACGCACGACGGTGGTCTTCATTGAAATCAGGCGAACGCGCGATCGTGCCCTTGATGGGGCGTGTCTCGACTTGTTGCTCGTTAAGCTTCAGGAATCGTTCCGGCGAACTTGATGCGATGGTCAGCTTTCCCCATCGCAACAGGGCCGCAAAAGGCGCCGGATTCAGTGATCGTAGCTGGCAATAGAAGGCGAGCGGATCAAACGAGGTCGGCAGGCGGGTGCTGAAACGCTGCGCAATATTCGTCTGGAACACGTCACCCGCCAAGATCAAGTCGATCACGCGTTGTACCGACGCAATGTAGCCCTCGCGGCTGAAGTTCGAGCTCCAAGCGCCCGCTTTGCTGGCACAACCATTCTGTGGCGCCATTGGACGGTCAAGGAATGCTGCAAACTCATCAGCTCGACGACGCGCTCGCTCGCTCCGTCGCACGCGATCGTGCTCCGGCCATCCGGTCGAGACGATCCAGCATTTGTTATCCCGATGGTCGAAGCTGATGACCACGTCATAGAAATGCAGGATGGATTGGGGCAAACCCAGACCGGCAATTGCCGGCGCAAACAATCGCTCCAATGTCCTGTTCATGTCGTAGCCAAGGTAACCTGCCGCTCCTCCCTGGAATGGCGGGAGATCGGGACGATGCTCTTGCGGGTAGTTCGCGAGTAGCGTGCGAAGGACCTTCCATGGATCGGCCCTCAGAGTCAGTCCGTTCCAACTGGCTTGGCCGTTCGCGACCCTATAGGTGCTGAACGGGTCGCACGTTACATATGAGTAGCGCCCAAGCAGCTCGTGCCTTGCTGCGCTATCGAGAAACGTGAGATGCGATCGATGCCCAAGACGTCGCATCGCTGTGACAGGGTCAATCCACTGCAACTCGCGGACGTACATCGACTTATCGGTCACCGGCTGCTGACGTTCCATCTGTTGCCCCACCCGATGAGAGCGACGCCTGTCTGCGATGGCACGAAACTTGAGGCCGTTGCCAAATTAAGCCGGCGGTTGACCTATGCTGCCACAGCACCTCGATCATCCTGCCGTCGAGGCGAAAGGGGTATCTTTTGATACATCGTAGTCGGCCGCGAATCGCAGCTCGCGGAGCGGTCGGACCCGTTTGATCGATTCCTGGTAGAGATCGTGTGCTTTGTACGCTGCGAGCTCCGTCTCGCTGTCGAACTCACCATAGACCACGATGTCAATATCGTTGCCGAGCTGATCGGTCTTGCGGTTGCGGGCAACCTCAAGCCGGCGCGCATGTGGTATCGCGGCGAGAAGCGAAAGACCTTCGATGATGTGGTCGATATGCGCCTTGTCCTTGGCGCTGAAGAAGACGATGTGACGAATCATGGCCGTCCGGAGATGTCGCTAGCGGGGGGCATAACTATCTGGGAATAGAACCCGTTGCAATGAGGCTACTCACTTGCTGCATGCTCGTCATTTGCGATCGTCGGCGATCCGCAATGAAGCTTGCCAGATTGCTCAGGACGCCGGAAGGATAAGGCGCTCAATGGTTTGAATGTGCCGCGTCAGCAGATTACAGGCTTGATCGATGTTGCGCGTTCGCAAGGCTTGCAGAATCAGGCGGTGATCTTGATTGGAGCGCGGTCGCCAGCCGACCGATCGCGCCGTCGCGAACACCAATCGAGAATTGGCAAGCTGCAGTCCATCGAGGCTCGCGAGCAGAAGCGGCATTCCGCACGGCGCGACCAAGGCTTGGTGAAAGGCGCGGTTGGCCATCTCAAACTCCTCGATCGTCTTTGCATTGTCTCCCTCGATCATGGTGAGCTCGATCCGAGCCAAATGAGCTGTTGTGAGCCTTGGCCCCGAATGGCGCAATGCCACCACTTCGAGCGCAGCGCGCATTTCGGCGATCTCCTTCACTGAACGGGTGTCGAGCGGGGCAACCCGAACGCCGCGGCGCGGCACAGCGACAACAAGATGTTGTGCCTGCAGCTGCCGAAACGCCTCGCGCACTGGGACGTGGCTGGAATTGAATTCTCGTGCAATGTGATCCTGGCGGAGTGGTGCGCCTGGCTCTAGGGCACCGCTGATAATGCGTTCAGCGATTGAGGTCCGCGATGCGCGCGACGGTCGTCATGTTGTCAGCAGTGATCATAGATTATCTACCGCAATAACCGGTGCATTTGCGAGGCAGCTCGATTAGCATCTCTTCGAGAGCGATGACTATAGATAATTCACGCGATTATCTACAATCGAGCGGGATTGGATTATGGATGCTGCTGCGCAAGTCCAACGGAAGGAAGCAAGCAAAGGGGCGCAGGTTCGTCATCTTTGGAACGTCGAACGGGCTAAGGCGCTCTACGACCTGCCTTTTGCCGACCTGATGTTTCAGGCGCAGCGCGCTCATCGTAAGAACTTCGATCCAAACCACGTCGAAACTGCGAGCCTGCTCAGCATCAAGACCGGCGGCTGTCCGGAAGACTGCGGCTACTGCTCGCAAAGCGCGCATCACGAGACCGGCCTGAAAGCCACCCGTCTGATGCATTGCGCCGATGTGGTTGCGACCGCGCGGCGCGCCAAGAATGCGGGCGCCACGCGCTTCTGCATGGCCGCGGCCTGGCGCACGCCAAAAGATCGCGATCTCGATTCCGTCTGCGACATGGTCAACGCGGTCAAGGGACTCGGCATGGAAACGTGCGTCACGCTCGGCATGCTGACAGCGAACCAGGCCGCGCGCCTCGCCGAGGCCGGCCTTGATTTCTACAATCACAACCTCGACACATCACCCGAGTTTTACAGCAAGATCATCACGACCCGTAGCCTGCAGGACCGCATCGATACGCTGGCGCACGTGCGCGATGCCGGCATCAAGATCTGCTGCGGCGGGATTATCGGTATGGGCGAGCACATCGAGGACCGCCTAGGTATGCTCGTGCTGCTCACGAATCTTCCCAGCCATCCCGAAAGCGTGCCGATCAACCTGTGGAACAAGATCGAAGGGGTGCCGGTGGAAGACACCGCAGAGCCCCCCGATCCGATCGCGCTGGTCCGCCTGCTGGCGACCGCGCGGATCATGATGCCAAGGAGTGTGGTTCGCTTGTCCGCCGGGCGGCAATATATGAGCGATGAATTGCAGGCGCTTTGCTTCTTGGCCGGCGCAAATTCGATCTTCATCGGCGACGTGCTCTTGACCACCAAAAACCCGAAAGTTGATCGAGATGCGGATCTGCTGACCCGGCTCGGCATCACGTCCGGGCTCGCCTGACGGAAGCAGTGCGCAGCATGTTGCCGCTACATCCAGCCTAGGTGAGAAATGCAGATAACTTTGATGAAGGGCAAAATCCATCGCGCCTCAGTGACCGAAGCTGATTTGCACTATGAAGGCTCGATCTCGATAGATCGTACGCTCCTGGAGGCGGCGGGAATGGTGATCAACGAGCGCGTCGAAATCTACAATGTCGAAACAGGGGCGCGCTTTGCCACCTACGTGATCGAGGCGCCGCCGAGGTCTGGCACGATAAGCCTGAACGGTGCGGCCGCCCGACTCGCGATGCCCGGAGACAAGATCATTATCGTTGCATATGCCTCATTCGACGAGGCCGAAGCAAAGATATTTAAGCCACGCATTGTGCGTGTGGACCGAGAGAATCGCATCCTGGCAAGTTGAGCCTCAAGGCCCATCCGTCCTTCAACGGCCAACGGATCTTTTGCGTGATTTGATGCGATCGGTGGGAGCGATGAATGCGGTCAATGCAAGCAGCTAGGCTTAGTCCCTACGTCGCGGCGTTGAATGCCTTGAACGAAGATAAACGGCTGCGCTGTCTCAAGCCGCGCGTGGGGATCGATTTCGCATCAAACGACTATCTGGCGCTCGGGAGCGCCTCGCGCATCAAAAAGGCGATGGCCGCCGCGCTCGAGGCGGGCACTCCGGTTGGAGCCGGCGGGTCGCGGCTCCTGCGCGGCAATTGCGAGGAGCATGAACGTCTCGAAACGGAAGCGGCTCAGTTCTTTGGCGCGGAGGCAGCGCTTTTCTTTGGAGGCGGCTACATCGCAAATTTTGCGCTCCTGACAACGCTGCCGCAGCGCGGCGATCTGCTCGTTCTCGACGCGCTCGTGCACGCCAGTATTCACGAGGGGGCGCGAGCCGGCCGCGCAGAGTGCCAAATTCATGCGCACAATGATCCTCAGTCAGTCGAAGACGCAATTCGCGACTGGCGAACCAAAGGTGGAGCGGGCCGCGTCTGGATCGTGGCCGAAAGTCTCTACAGTATGGATGGCGACTTCGCTCCACTCGAAGAGCTGGTGGCAATCGCCGATCGCCATGATGCATTTCTGATCGTGGATGAGGCTCATGCTACAGGGGTCTACGGGCTTCAAGGACGAGGGCTCACAGCCCCTTATGACGGGCGCGACAATCTCATCGTCGTTCATACCTGCGGTAAAGCGCTCGGTGCGGCGGGTGCACTTGTTACGGTCTCCGGCATCCTGCGCGATTTCATGGTCAATCGCTGCCGTCCGTTTATCTTTGCCACGGCCCCATCGCCATTGATGGCCGTTGCAGTTCGAGAGGCACTCCTCATCCTGCAGGAGGAGCCGGAGCGGCAGCAACGGCTGGCTAAACTTGTTTCGTTCGCGCATCGGCAGATCACCTCCCATGGTTTGCGCACGCCGTCGACCTCTCAGATCGTGCCGTACATAGTGGGTGACAATGCTCATGCAATGCGACTTGCCTCTGCTCTGCAGGCGCGCGGCTTCGATATCCGCGGAATTCGGCCGCCAACCGTTCCAGCAGGGACCGCCCGTTTGCGAATTTCGTTGACACTCAATGTTGGGGAAGCGGACGTGCGCGCAATGCTCGATGCGCTTGTTGAGGTGACGAGGGGCTCGTTTTGATGAATAAGCGGATCGTCGTGACTGGTACGGACACCGGGGTCGGCAAAACGGTATTTTCCGCAGGGCTCGCCGGCCTGCTCGGCGCGAATTACTGGAAGCCGGTCCAGGCCGGACTCGAACAAGAGACCGATTCCGAATGCGTCCGCCGCCTCGGCGGCCTCTCGCCCGATCGGATTGTCCCGGAGCTCTATCGACTTCGGACGCCTGCGTCGCCCCATTACGCCGCGGAGATCGATGGCGTTCGCATAGACACAGAAGCGCTTGGACTGCCGGACAGCGGCGAGCGGCAACTGGTGATCGAGGGCGCCGGCGGACTCATGGTGCCGCTGACAGCGCGCACCCTTTACATCGACATCTTCGAACGCTGGCAGCTTCCCGTCGTGCTTTGCGCCAGGACGGGACTGGGCACAATCAATCACTCCCTGCTCTCCATAGAGGCTCTGCGGAAGCGCCAGATTCGAATCCTTGGAATTGCGTTCATTGGCGAAAGAAACGCCGAAACTGAAAGCGCGATTTGCGAGATCGGGAGAGTGCGTTGGTTGGGACGACTCCCGTGGCTTGTTCCCCTCACGGACGAAAGGCTGCAGGCCGCTTTCAAAGACTCCTTTCTTGGCAGTGATTTCCTGAACCTATGAAGATAGGCAAGAGGTCGCCGATCTGGCACCCGTTCACGCAGCATGCTCTACAGCCGGACATGACGAAGGTGCTGCGGGGAGAGGGGGCTTATCTCTACACCGAAGATGGCCGACGCCTTATCGATGCAATCTCCTCCTGGTGGGTCGTGACCCACGGCCATTGCCATCCATGCATCGTGAACGCGATCCGAGAACAGGCAGGCAAGCTCAACCAGGTCATCTTCGCCGGATACACTCACGACCCGGCTGAGCAAGTTGCGACGGAACTATTGAGGCTCACCTCCCCGGCGCTCGAGCATGTGTTCTTCTCCGATAGCGGGTCAACCAGCGTCGAAGTCGCGCTGAAAATGGCGCTCGGCTACTGGCACAATACCGGAAGACAGCGAACCCAAATTGTGGTGATGCAGCACTCGTACCATGGCGACACGATCGGGGCGATGTCGGTAGGTAGCCGAGGCGTCTTCAATGCGGCCTACGGGGCGCTGATGTTCGAGGTGACCTCGATTCCGTTCCCGGCAAGAGGTCGTGAGCAAATAGCGCTCGATGCGCTCGAAAACGCGTGTCGAAACGAACATCCGGCGGCCTTTATCGTGGAGCCCCTGATATTGGGTGCCGGTGGAATGCTGATGTATTCTCCCTCGGTGCTACGAGAGATGAAGCGAATCTGCGAAGCCTTCGATGTCCTGTTCATTGCGGACGAGGTCATGACCGGCTGGGGCCGGACGGGTAGCTTGTTTGCGTGTGAGCAGGCCGATGTCACGCCCGATATTGCCTGCTATTCGAAAGGCCTCACGGCTGGGGCGCTGCCGCTCGCCGTCACACTCTGTCGTGCCGATATTTTCGATGCGCATTATTCTGAAGATCGCACGCGTACGTTTTTCCATTCGAGCTCATATTCGGCCAATCCAGTGGCCTGTGCCGCCGCCAAGGCCAATCTGGAGCTATGGCAGCAACAGGAATATCGCGGGCGGGTGGCATCCTTGGCCAGGATGCAAGAACAGGCACTCGCGCCATTTTGCGCCGATCCACGGTTCGCAAACGTCCGACGCACAGGAACAGTCACAGCGCTTGAACTCAACACGAGCGATGGCGGCTATCTGGCGGACATCGGGCCGAAGCTTTTGGCTTTCTTCCAAGCGCGGAATCTGCTGTTACGCCCACTCGGTAACACGATCTATGTGATGCCGCCTTACTGCGTTACGGCGGCCGACCTTGATGAAATCTATGCTGCCATCCGTGACGCTGCGGACTTGCTGATGTGAGGTGCCACAAAAGGTGCAATCGTCTGCAGTGACAGGATCTTGAGACGAAAAGTGTCCGTACTGCTGCCGTTTGAGAGTGCAAGGAGGATGCTGCGCCCACGGCTAGCAAGCTAATCGTGCATTAAGCACTTGCTTTAATCGCTCCTGATCCAACTGGCGCAGCAATCCTGCGGGTTAGCTATGAAAGCGCAGCATTTAGCTGAAATGCGGGGCGAATTGTCTCAATCACGATAGCGAAATCCACTATCTTGAGGAAATTCTCGGCGAAGCATTCTGCGGAAAGTACTGCTTCGCGAGGCAGCCGCCCATCAGAGTCAAGGCTCTTTGATGGCTGTAAGACCAGGGAGACCGACCGCCGGGCGGCCGCACCGTTGGTGCGCGCGTGGTGCTGCGGTGAGGGGCAGCGGGACTTCCCAAGTAGATGTTCGACAGGAGGCGAGAATGCACATTGGCTTCCGTAATTCCCTCGACCATTCAGCCGCATGCTGCGCAATATGCGGCGGAAGGTTTGGGCTGATCCGCCATTACTGGTGGCGAACTGCCCTATGCTCCAAGAAATGCGTCAACCGCTTCAAGGCGCGACGGGAGGCCGATCAGAAATGGCTGAGATGGTTGCGAGCGGCTTAGGACTGGGCCGAGCTGTGCCGGCACCGCCCTGGTCAGACTTGTTGCGAATTCGAGTGGCCCTATAGAGCGCGTGGAAATCAAGTGACAGAAGCATCGGCAAAAATAATCGACTTCAGGGCCTACAGGGCCGGCAGGCTGGCTCGCTCTGAGCGCCTTCGCGACGACGTCTACTCGACCGCGACTCTCGCTGCGCTCACAGCGGCCTGTCACCTTTGGACCTTCCTGGTCTGCCATCCGTTCGCTTTGCTTGGCGCGTCAGCGCCGAAGCAGGAGCCTCACGAGTACCCCTAGGGACAGGCACGGAGGTGTGCCCTAAAGGCGGAGTCCCCACTGCGCGCATCTCCAGCTCGGTCCGGCTCGAGCCGTCACCGTTTGGAGAGACTGCAATCAGCCCAGAAACGCGTGCAGATGGTGGCTCGTCGCGAGCGCCGCTCCTCGATCGAGGCTTCGGTCGGCATAGTCGCTGAAACTGTAGGGGAGGACGAGCAATCGGGTGGTGAAATCGCGATGAGGAAGGTCTTGCCTCATGCTTGCGCGATCATTGGACTGTCTTTGCGCTGTTCTCCACTTCTAGAGAACTGGGATCTCCATCCTCCATGCCATTGACAGGTTTCTCCCGCCGTTCTCTAGAGGAAGCGCCGATAGTGTGTGGGGAGCGGATCCAATATGAGCCACAGTTCAGAGCAGCCTCTAGAACGTGTCACGATTCCGGCACTGCAGCAGTGGAAGGATGAAGGACGTCGTGTCGTGATGACCACCGCCTACGATGCGGTTGCGGCGCGCATCGCGGATCCCATTGTCGATATCATCCTGGTCGGCGATAGCGTTGGAAACGTCTGCCTGGGATTCGACAACACGCTGCCCGTCAGCGTGGCCATGATGAATCATCACCTGGAGGCTGTTGCGCGCACGAGGCCTCATGCCCTGCTTGTGGCCGACATGCCCTTTCTGAGCTTTCATGTCGGTTCTGAGGATACGATTCGCAATGCAGGAGGTTTTCTGCAGCGTGGCGCCGATGCTGTGAAACTCGAGGGTGGTGCCAAACGCGTCGAGATGGTACGCGCCTTGGTCGATTGCGAAATTCCTGTGATGGGACATCTCGGTCTGACCCCGCAGAGCGTCAACGTCATGGGTGGATTCAAGGTGCAGGGAAGGACAAAGGATACCGCCTTGCGGCTGCTCGATGACGCGCACCGTCTGCAGGAAGCCGGCTGTTTCGCTTTGGTCCTGGAGGGGGTCCCTGCCGAGCTCGCGGCGCGAGCGACCGAATTTCTCACGATACCCACCATCGGGATCGGAGCAGGACCCGATTGCTCGGGCCAAGTGCTCGTGTTCCATGATGTTTTGGGGCTAACCGAAGGCCACCGCCCCAAATTCGTTCGTGCCTATACAAATGGATTCCAGCTGTTCCAGGAGGCGCTGTCGCGCTGGGCTGCCGATGTCCGCAAAGGTGCATTCCCGGGCTCAGAGGAGTGCTATCGGCTTCCTGATCAGCTTCGCCATGCCATCGCCAATTGGGTGCCCTCCAATTCAACCTGAAGCAAGGTAAGAAATGCAAGTCATTACGAAGCTCGCTGAGCTGCGTCGGGCCCTTGCAGACGTCCGCGACGCCGATAAGCGCATCGGGTTCGTTCCAACGATGGGATACCTGCACGACGGCCACCTATCCCTGATCTCGGCTAGCCGTGGACACTGCGACGTCACTGTCGTTAGCATCTTCGTCAACCCCACTCAGTTCGGCCCAAATGAGGATCTCAGCAGGTATCCTCGCGACTTCGCGCGCGATGAAGCCTTGTGCCGTAATGCCGGCGTGTCCATCATCTTCGCGCCAGGTGCAGAGGAGATCTATCCGGCTCAGTTTGAGACCTTTGTCGAGCCGGGCGAACTCGCAAAACCGCTCTGCGGAGCTTTCAGGCCCGGACATTTTCGTGGTGTAGCGACTGTCGTCTGCAAGCTATTCAACATGGTGCAGCCGGACGTCGCTTACTTTGGACAGAAGGATTTTCAGCAATGCGCTGTGATACGCCGCATGACGGTTGATCTGAATCTTCCGATCGAGATTGTCACCGTGCCAACCGTGCGGGAGCCAGACGGGCTGGCAATGAGCAGTCGCAACCGTTATCTCAGCCCGGAAGAACGCGGTCGGAGCCTTGCGATCAGCCGTGGCTTGTTCGCCGCAGCGCAAGAGTTTGCCTCAGGGGAGCGCGACGTGGCAACGCTGATTGCGCTTGCAAGAAAATATTTGGATAGCGTCAATCGACTCCAGTATCTCGAGCTTGTCGACGCTGGGACCCTCAGGATTGCCGAGAGCCCGCTGCGCCATCCGGCGGTGCTCTGTGTCGCAGCGTACGTCGGCTCGACTCGGTTGATCGACAACGTAGTCCTTTCCTAGCCGCCGCCGTAGCCAGATCCGCAAGCGACTGCGCCCAGAAGCAGTCGAACCCGATCAGTGGGCCCTGAAATCCTCAACATCCTGAAAAGAGCTCTCGAACGCGATCCGAAATTGCTCCTTTGGCTCCTGAACGACTGCCCCACGCTCGAGCACCTGATGTCGGTTGATTGGCTCTGCCGCTGACAAGTGGAGCGAGACGGGCCGCTCCACGCTGCCGAGAGCAGCCAAGCGCGGATTCGCTTTTCGTACTATGACTTCGGCGGCTCGCTCAGACGTTCCGGGCCATTCTGACCGCTTTGCGCGCTTTCTACGACGTGGCGCAAAGTAATTGCAGAAAGTCGCACAACCAGCTGTTTGAGGCGCGCAATTTCCTGCTTGCACCGCTCCAGCTCGTACTGTTCGGCCGTCATCACAGATGTTGTGCGACGTTGGCTGCTGCTGAGATGATTCATGTAGCTCCCTTTCCCATTCGACAAACACAGCAGAAAGTCTGAACAGCCCAGTCGCTTCTCTTCGCTGAAGGAGGCGCCTCGCCGTCAGATCGGAGTTTTCACATGCAGCCGGCGGCGGGCTGGTTTGCTAGCTCACTCCCCTGCAAAGGGCTCGCGCCCAGCTCGCTGATGCGACCGCACTTTCGGCGGCGCCATCTCGCTCATGGCTCATGCTCAGTTGCAGTAATGGCTCAAAATATGGCCGTGGAATATGCCGCCCTCCGGCTGCGTGTGATCGCTCTGGGCGGAACTGTAACAAAATCGCAATATCGAATAATGCAAGGAG
Source organism: Bradyrhizobium sp. USDA 4486 (assembly GCF_054057995.1). Lineage (NCBI taxonomy): Bacteria > Pseudomonadati > Pseudomonadota > Alphaproteobacteria > Hyphomicrobiales > Nitrobacteraceae > Bradyrhizobium > Bradyrhizobium sp. USDA 4486. The sequence goes on along the minus strand of NZ_JBSRZV010000001.1, from coordinate 4,646,103 downwards.
CCGCACTCTCGCGCTCAAATCCTGCATTACGGCGGACGCCCCGATGAATTTTCACACGACGTTCGCGTGCCCGCGCTGGGGTACTTCGGCTACACCAATGCGCCTGCAAGCAAGCGGGCATTCCCAAAGGAGGCCCGCTCAAAATCGTGTGCTGCCGCTACGTGCGATAATCAATAGCCACACGCCCATGACCATGAAATTGCTTCACGATCGCAAGACGACTTCCCCAAGCTGCATAAAGCCGAAGATCGCCAAGAGCGGCTAGGGGGCGAGTCACTGGTCAAAGATCGTAGGCGTCGAATCTTGGCGCGATTTCGTCGTCAAACACGGGCCGGGCGCTGGTTTTTGGCGTGAAGATATGCTTCATCGCAACAATTGATCGCGATGTCCCTCTACAGTGCAAGAGGCGAAGCTTCGGGCTTGGTTGGGCGCGGCAGGCGCGATAAGCGGCAAATCCTCTGGTCGCAATTAAACCTGATGAGGTCCGCAACCGAACTGGCACCGTCCGAACACATTGGCCTGCTGCAGCCGGCCAGCCAGTCCGGCGCCCAATAGAAGTCCAAAGCCCTGCGTAATCGCAGGGCGTCGCGTTGGGCTCTGAGCTCTGCCAAACTACCGGAGAGAAGCGACGAGAGAAGCAAAAGCACGCCGATTAAGCGAGCTGCCGCAATTGATCAGCGATCGCAGAGATGCTGGACATTGCGCCGCCGTGAAAATCGGCTGACCCGCAGTCCCGAAGCCTCATACGATCCGATGTACTTGCGTTGCGGTCCAGCAAATGTCCATTATCTTCCTCGATGGGATGAGGGAGATCTCCCAATGCTGGACGGTGCCACGACCGCGCTCCTGCGCACGATCCTGGAGGAGGTTTGCGAGAACGTCCCCTCGTATGACGCCGGCGTCCGCGCCTACGTTGCCTCCAAAATCCTGGAGGCGGCCACCAGAGGTGAGACGCGCCCCGATCTGCTTAGACAGATCGGTCGGGAAGCTCTTTCCAAAGCGCCAACGATGTGGCGATACACCTAGGACCCGGCTTTGTCATTGAGGTGAATTTCCAAATCACAGTGCTGAAGATCCTGGCCCGTTCTCTAGGTTCGCGCCGTCGCGTCGCCTGCGGCGTAGCGATCCGTTCAGCTCGCAGAGGTCTATTGTGCTCGCAAATCGATGGCGGCCTACGTCACCCAAGACGCAGCGTCATCCGATGGAGCATTGTCATGGCGCATCCTTTCGCGCGCAGCGGACGCGAACGGATCCGCGTGTTGAAGTTCATTGTTCATGTCGTGGGCGATATTCACCAGCCTGCGGCGGTCGGTTGCCGATTGAGAAGCAGCACGCGGTGTCCGTCGGCTGCGCGTTCAACGGGACCTTTGTACGATGGACACGGGCGCAGTGTCTTATCGTTGCGGTCGAGCGTTCCTGGCCGCAGGAGTTGATGCGCTCTTATACACATCGCATGTGCAGGCTCGAACGATCACACAATCTGGCATCTCGAATGCTCTGCGCAAAATCAAACCTTGTTTTCCCGCGAAGCGGTGAGCATCCGCTTTATCAGTTCGGCTTGTTCAGCGGTTAGATTGGCTGCCAAGCTGGTCCCGATCAACGCTGGCCCCTTACGTTCTCGATCTTAAAGCATCCAATCCTTCCCGCCCTTCCAAACGAAGAATCCGTTTTGCGAACAAGCGCCGTCAGTCAATCTTAGTCCCCCGAGGTCATTGCCACGATACGTCACGATAGGCCCATGCAAGCCGCCGAGCGCATTTGCATATGTGAGTCAGTAGGCGGGTTGCTCGCTGCGAGCGGCCAAGCGTTGAAACAAGAGAGCAGCTCGCACAAAAGGCAGCGCATCCAAGCCTTGGCGCACGCATCCTTCGCAACGATACCGGTGAGGCGTTATGCTCATAACATTCATCCGCAAATGCGGGCGAAGTCAGCCTTCGGTGCCGGAGTGCCGTCAACTCACGCGAGGCGGTGCGCCGTTGCTGTTTACTCCTGTGGGAGCGCCGCAAGTGCCTTTTCGATCACTGTGATTTCTTGACTGACCTGAGCGATTGTTTCCTTCGGATCAGTTCCGGTAACGCGGTTCAACTTCTGCAGTAGCTCCCGCCGATGCGTCAGAAGGTTCTCCAGCGCGCTGCGGTTGTTTAGTTTCACATAGCCGTCCACAATCAATCCAATCGAAAGAGACATCGAAACTCTCAAACAAACCTGTTCTCAACGAAGCTGCATATAGCACATCGGCAGATGATGTTCAGCTCGCCGGGAGAGAATACTGGCGGGCGAGCTTGTTGGCGACAAGCTTCCGCCACCCGCGGCCTGCCGACTATTCCTTGCGCCTTACAAGCGTCCAGCTCTGTTTGAGGGACTAGCGGAGCCGAAAAACGGCGCATGGCGAGCCAAAAACGCTGCGGATCGTCGAAATGGAAATGCTAGGAATGATATCACGAACTGCTATGCAGAACGGCTTTCGAGATGCGATGACAGGCGGCGCGCTAATCGAGGACATGCTCGCCTGAATATCTCTTTATAGACATTGCGACGACGTCAGGAGCGTCCAGGATGCTCGATGAATACTTCGCCCGCATTCGTGCTTACCGCAACAATATCCATCGCTATCGTCGCCTGCTGAAGTCGAACCTGTCGGATGTCGAACGCCAGTTCATCGAAAAACGTCTCACCGAAGAGCAGACCGCGCTCGAGTCTCTTTCGGCCGAAACCTTCCCGCTCGCGTTTGGCCTTCGGAAAGGCGCCGGACATGCCGGCGAGCTAGGCCCGGAGCCGCGAACGACGCGCGCGTCCGGGACCCCGGCGGCCTGATCTGCCCGCTCGGGGCGCGGTGGCACCCCAGTTCTACTCAGGGATGCTCAAATTGGCCGACGAAATCGGATTAAAGATCAATATGTTAGTTTGAGTGTTTCTGGGGCGCGCACGTGACTGATATGGTCGCGCAGGCGAGCGGCCATTTGTCTCGTCGCGACGAGCGGGCTCGTGAACGGATAGCCTGGCTGAGTAGGTTGAGCGTGCGCATTCCGTCCGCGTTCAAACAGAACGCCACCGATTGAAGACGTGCAGGGGTCGCGGTAGGCTCGTGCAGGTGGTGATCAGCGGAGTCCTATCATGCCGCAAGGATCTATTCTTCTTGTGCACGGCACTGGTGTTCGCCTTGGCAATTACGAGAAGAGCTTCGAGGTCGCCGTGAAAACGGCCAGCGAGTGCAGCTTGGGACGGAATTTGTTCCCCTGTGCTTGGGGAGACCCGCTCGGGGTTGAATTCGAAGGGCTTTCTCTTCCGGATGTTCCGACTGCGGAAGTCGAGCGCAAGGCGGAAGAGGATCTCGCTCAGTGGATCTGGATCCTAGATGATCCGCTTGTCGAACTCTCCTTGCTCGCAATTCCCGATGGAAGCGCTGCAAAGGCAGGCGTTCTGAATCCGGAAGGACCAACACCCGCCGAGCAAAATCTCGAACAGGTGAGGGCGTACGCTCCGAGCCTGGAGTTCCGGCAATTGCTCGCTCGCGGTGGCCTTGAGGATGTTTGGGAGCCCGCTCGAACCCGGATTTTATCCGATAAAGTCACCGAGCGCGCATTTGAGGCGTCCGAGCATGAACCTCAAGAGGCGTTCCGCGCGCTCGCCCGAGCTTTGGTGGCGCAGCTGCATGTGGAAGCTGTCTCTCGCTCGCGCCCCGCTCTGTCTGCCGTTCACCGCGAGAAGCTGGTGCAGCGGCTCTTGATTGACTGGAAGCAACAGGTGTTCGGGATAAGCGACCGATTTCTCAATTTTGTGGCGCGCGCCGGGACGAGATACGTCAGAGATCGTCGCAACGCGCTCAATGCCGTCGCGGCTCTCCCGCTCGGAGACGTCCTGCTTTATCAGACCAACGGAGCCAAGATCCGCTCGTTCATCAAGAGTAAGATTGAGTCCTGTCCTGCGCCAGTGACCATCGTCGCACATAGCCTCGGCGGCATCGCCTGCGTGGATCTGCTGGCTTTGGGCGACATTCCGAAGGTCGATGGTCTCGTGACCCTCGGCTCCCAATCGTCGTTCATGCACGAGATAGGTTCGCTTTCCTCATTGAAAGCTGGAGAGAAGCTGCGCGAAGGCTTTCCGAGATGGCTGAATGTCTTCGACAGAAATGATTTTCTGAGTTTCTTCGCCTCAAGGATTTTTCCCAATGCGATCGATTTCGAGGTCGCCTCAGGGCAACCCTTCCCTGAATCTCACAGCGCCTACTTTGGCAACGAAGTCGTCTGGACCAGGATCAGAAGTTTCATCGCCGGGCAGGAATAATGAGAGAGATTGTGGCCGTAATCGTTGGAATCGAGAAATATTCCCGTAGCGGAATCGATATCTCCTCGCCGTTTGCTAATGCGATGACTGCTGCTCGCCACCTCTTGGGGATGGGCGCCAAGGCAAAGAACATTCATCTTCTCGTCAATCGGACCTCATCGTCAGACGGGTATAGGGGCGAAGTGGACATCGAGAGATTTCGGGCCGAGGGCGTAACAGTCCTGGAGGAACCGACGAAGGCGGCTATTCTCAATGAACTGGCCTCCCTTCCAGCTGGGATACCGCCGGACTCGCGGTTGTTCTTATACTGGTGCGGACATGGATATGCCGGCGCAGGAGATCGGATCCTTCTTTGCAGCGACTACGATGCTGCGAGATGCGATGACCGCACATTCAATGCCACACGGAGATTCCGTCGGCTCGGCTCCCACCCGGAATACACTTGTTTCACCGAGCAGATCTTTCTGGTCGACGTCTGCGCAAGGTACAGCGACACGATCGATCCGGACCAGCTTTCGGTCACCGGGCAACGCCACGCAAAACAGGTCGCAGCTTTCGCCACGCGGGAAGGGGGGTACTCCAGAGGCGGATTTTCTGACGTCGCGCTGGATTGGCTCGGTCGGCAGAAAACCTGGCCTGACACGGGTATTGTGCTCAAGACACTCCTACCTGAGCTGGATAAAGCCAAGCTGAAGCCGTTCACACTTGATGCCGATGACGAGGGGACGACGATCGCGGGCCGGCGGTTCGGCGGAGCCTCCGCACGGTCATATCCGCCCCACGTGTTGGAGATGCAGGCGCTGCTTGCCAGCGCGAATTTGAGTTCGCAAACAATCCGCCACTCCTATGAGGCGACCCTTGCAGATTTGAGACTGCCGGTGGAAGGTGATCCCGACCTGGTCCAGATGCTCGCCGAGCTCGCGGAAATGTTGGATGCGGAGGAAGTTACGGACATATCGGACGCCTTCCTGCAATTCGTGACGAGGCTCAGTTTCGATCCTGAGGGCGCGCCTCTGAAACGTTGGCTTGAGGAGTTGCCAGCACCACTCGCGTACCGGCGAAACTCGGTCAGGGAGAGATTAGCCGCCGAAGCCGACGAGAAGCTGCTCATCGTTGAAATTGACGGCAATGAACGCGCAGACCCTTCGCTTCTTTCCGCATTTGCATGCACACGGGCGGGGAAGTGGCTGAATGTTCCGCCTTTCCAGCGGCAGTTAGCGGATTGGGATGACCTGAGCGCTGCCGTGAACGGCGCGCTCGACTCCATGGTTCAGAAAGGAGTCCAGATCAGCGAGATCCAATTCGTGGTGCGGCCGTTCCTCTTTCATCACGAATTCCACAAGATATCGCGGCCCAACGAGGGCGAACTAGGTGAGCACTACGTCGTGGTGCTGCGCGACAAGTATCGAGCCTATCAAGATCCGCCGCCACAAGCCGTTCTGGCTTACAAGCAGGCAATGGCGAAATGCTCTCCGGACAAGATCAAGCTCATACAGATTCCCAGCGAAGCAACCAAGCTGCCGCAGATGTTTTCTGGTGATCAAGGCTTCTGCTATGCCGGCTTCATTTGCGGGCCCGATCCTCACGCGGAAACAGCTCGCCGCGATATTCTACGACGCGTGGTGCTGCGCGGAGTTGGTTACGCTTATTGGCTTCAGAAGGAGCCGGTCTGCGGCGGAGACTGGACGATCGCACTGAAGAAATATCTTCTAGACGCCCTAGCCGGTGTGGGGCAGCTCAAAGACCTTCCAAGCTGGATTCGTAACGGACGGCAGGAATGCAACGAGTTGGCGGTGCACGGGGCCTTGCTATGGGACGATCCTGATTTCAAGCCATTTTCGAAACTCTCATCTCCTTCGCGAACGAGCACATGACACAAGACTGGAAGATATTTACCGGCAAAGACGCAGAACAGACCGACAGGCTCTACGATCTTCCGCCGGCGCCGCCATGGCGGTTCGCTGGCCGCAACAGCCAATTATCGCGTCCCGCGGGGCTGGACTTGGCCTCCGAGAAGAAGAGGGCCGATCCCTTTATTCCCACTGAACCGATGAGGATGGCTGTCAATGCTGCCCTCTATCTCAGGCGCCCGCTGCTCCTTACCGGCAGGCCAGGAACTGGCAAATCGACCCTCATTTCGAAAGTTGCTTACGAACTCCGCCTTGGATCTGTCATCCGTTGGCCGATCTCCTCGAAATCTACAGTGAAGGGCGGGATCTACGAGTATGACGCGGTTGGCCGCCTCCAAGCGAGCAAGACAAAGGATCCGCCTGTGGAGGACTTCCTCCGCCTTGGCCCCTTGGGTACAGCGCTGATGGGCCAGACCTGGCCGCGGCCTCTCCTCATCGATGAGATCGACAAGTCCGATCTGGATTTCGCCAACGATTTGCTGAACGTTATTGAAGAGGGTACCTATGAAATCCCCGAGCTCGTGCGCTTGAAGCCAAAGCCGACGACAGCCCGATCCCGCAAGCGCGGCACGAATGCGCATGAAGTCCGGGTGCGAGACTACTTTGGAGATCTGGTCACGATCGTCGACGGAAGGATCGTGTGCGGCGAATTTCCTTTTGTGGTCATCACTTCGAATGCTGAGCGCGATTTTCCTGCTCCTTTTCTGCGCCGCTGCATCAGATTGAACGTTGCCCAGCCCTCCGAGACACAACTGGCTGACATCGTCGAATCACAGCTCGGCAAGTACGAGGATGAGGATCGCACGAATAAGAGACGTCACCTTATCCAGGAATTCGCGGAACGGCTGGCTAAAAATGAGGATCTCGCAACGGACCAGCTGTTGAACGCCATGTTCCTGACGGTCTCGCTAGCCGATGGTACGAGATCCTTCGACAAGGAGGAACTCGAACGGCTGAAGCAAAACCTTCTCCGCTCACTCACCGCGAGCTGATATGCAGCTTTCCGACCTTCTGAAGGGGCTGCGCTCGGGCGGTGTAGATCTAGCCGCTGAGCATATGCTCGACTGCTTTTGGCTGGCCCACCACGTCAGTGGCAAGCTATTCGACGAGGTGGAAGACGTGCAGCAACGCACGCCCGCGGTCCAAACGCAGCCGGTCTTCGGTGGTGCTGCCGTCACCGAGCGGACCAGCGAAGCCACCGCCGGTCCACGAAGCGCCGCGCCCGCTCAAGTCTGGGCCGACGCGCCGAGCGGGGTGGGGACGCGCAGGGCCTCGCTCGGCTCCGTTCCTTCAGCGCGTGCCTTACCAAACCGCCTAGAGTTCTCGCGCGCTTTACGGCCGTTCACGCTCCGTAGAAAATCTGCCGAGCGGACAGAAATGGACGAGGAGCAAACAGTCGACGCATCCGCGACTATCGGTTTTCCCTTTCCGATGCTCAAGCCGTCGGAGCAGCGCTGGTTTACCGTCGATCTCGTGCTCGAGGACGATCCGGCGATCCCAATCTGGCGACAAACACTTCGCGAATTTTTCAAGATCCTGCATGAAAGCGGCGCTTTCGACGATGTGCGTTTCTGGCATCTTGAGAAGCGGTCGCGCGCGACGGATGCGGAGGGTTCTGATTTCGTGCTCGTGTCACAGGCTGGCGCCCGCATCTCAACGAAGTTCGTCGCCGGCAGCGGAGTTGCAAGGCTCGTCCTTTTCGGCACGCACGGTTCTTCGCCGAATTGGACGAATGGCAGTTATGATCGGCTTCTGCGCGATTGGCTGGACACATCGTCGGTCGCTCTCATCTATTTACTGCCAGAGCGTGATCGCAAGCGATCCCCCTTAGGAGAGCCTCAAGGCCTCTGTTCGGCTGTGAAGCCGGGACTTCCGGTAGCGCAGCTCGACGTGCGCCGTTATTGGTGGACGATCTCTGACGAAACGACCAGTCCCTTCGTGCCGGTGCTAGGCCTGGATCCCGCGAGCGTACACCGGTTTGCCAAGATGCAGATGGGTCTCGGCGGAAGCAATCCGGTGATCTTCCTGGATTCCTCGCGCATCACGTCATTGCTGCCGAACCGGGCCAACCCTTCCGAGTCCGATTTCGAGCAGATCATCTCAGCTCTCGCGGTGCAGTCACCCGACGCGCTCAGGCTTGCGCGTCTATTGTGCACGACCCCCTTTACGCTTCCGGTCGCGCGGCTGATCCAAGAAGCAGTTCTCGGACGAGATACCTCTCCCTATGTGCTTGCGCAAGTTATGCTGAGTGGGATCGTCGGCACCGCGGAAGCGGTGGCGAGCAGCGATCCGGAGCGCACCTATTTCGAGGTCCGTGCGCTCGCTCGAAGAATCTTATTGCGGTCTCTGCGCAAGTCTGAAGCCGAAGCTGCTGCGTCCGAGTTGGAGGCGCGCGTGTCGATGCACTTGGAAAATATCCAGGATCGCGTGGGCAGATACGCGGTGAGATACCTCGACGAACGCGGTGAACATTCAATTCCCGATTTCGCATCAGCATTCGCCCGAGTGAGCCGGGCTCTGCTTGGCGATCCAGCAACGGCCGCTGATTTGAAAACGAAGGCTCACCAATTTAGAAACAGGTTTTCCGAGCGCCGGCTTGCTGACGTCCTGGATAAGCTCCAATATGGACGCCATCTACCACTTGACCCGGAAAGCACAGAGGATGACGTTTGGAAAGCGCTGCTTGAAACCGGCCTCGTACGGCAGAACTCGAGCGGCGAATGGCGGCTGAGGGTCGGAGTGTGGGAGGAAATTGCGGGCGAGCCGCTGACCGGCGATGAAGGCCAGCAAGCTCCGACTGCACCCCTCAAGACGGTTAGCCAGTTCGCCCTGGTCATTGGCGCTCCTGGCGTGCCTGGGATGCCGCTGATCGCCGACGCGCAAGCCGACGCGGAAAGTTTTGTGGGGTGGCTCGGCGAAATAGGCATCGCCCGCGAGCAGGTTCTCTATTTGGAGCAGCCCGACCGAAGTCAACTGCTGGATGCAGTAGAAAACTTAGCAAAGCACGCCAAAGGCGCTGGCGACCATCGCCGAGTTTTCATCTATTTTTCTGGACATACGGTTGTCGACGGCCAGCAGCAGCTCTTTCTGAGGATGGGCTCGTCAGACCCGGAAGATATTGCGCTCTCGGAGATTGTATCTCAGTCGGCAAATCTCGGATCGTTTGACGATATCGTGTGCATAATCGATGGAGAAGGCGCGCCCCTATTGGGGAGTGAGCCTATCATGCCGCTGTCTTTCGTGCAGCGGATACCTCATCCCGTGCTCCCAAACATCATGACAATTGTTGCCCAGGGATTTGGGCGGCGGGCTATTGCACCACGGTCCTTTACGGCGGAGATACTGGATGCCTTGCGTACGGCCACCGTGAACGGCTACGTGACGACGCGATCCCTGACCCAAAGGTTGCATAAGCGTCTGAGTAGCGAGGTCTCGATTCGCCTATCCGGGAATGATTTCACGATTTGCGGACCTTTAGCCGGAATGATTCCGACCCAAGGCCCAATCCGATCTACGTGGATTGTCACCAGTATCGCCGAAGTGAAGGAACTGCTTGCCCGCGAATTTCGTCGGACTGGGAGCTCGCGGGACGAGCTCGATTCGTTTGAACTCAAAGGACCTGATGGCCGGATGAGCTTGTCACTTTTTCCGAGCAAATTTCGCGTGCCGCGTGCCGATCCTCCTCAGGCAATCATCGTGGTCGGGACCGCTTATCGAGCAAACGAGTCCGACCGAAGTCGACTATTGGTCGCGACCGAGTTCGCCGAGGAGCGCGAAACGCTGGCTCCTTCAATGAGACTTCTCAATGCTGCGCATAGAATTTCCTACGACGACGATTGGTCTCGGTATATCTCCATTCCAAACGCCGGATCGCCGCATGTAACTTTCGGGACTCTCGCCGATATGCGAATGGAAGGGGGCCGCTCGGCGTTGTCCGCCGCTGGCTTTTCGTCCGGCATGGACGAAATCGCCGAACTGCAGGAGGAGTTTCCGCAGGCCCATCTTCTAGCAGTATGCGTGTTGAGCGATGCTCCGCGACAGGATCTAACCGTCAATAGACAGCTTGCGTCGTTATTCGTGCGCGCACTTGTTCAGTCTCTGCTGGAGGCGCCGGAAGAGGAGCAAAGCCGATCGTCAGTTGCTCACGATGTTCGACAACAGCTCGAGCGCCGCCTCACTGCGGCTCTGGCCGCTTTGCCGCAGTCTCCAGCCGAGGCCGAGAGCGAGCTTGGACACGTCGCAGAGTTGTTGTCGAGAGATGGCAAACAAGACATCCCATGGATGCATTTAGAAGCCCAGCTCGCCGCTGCCTATGTCGAAGTCTCCTCCCCGGATAAACCAAGCAAGAAACCTCTCCGCGGCGATACAGCACTACCTGCGCCTTCGGGACTATTACTCCAAAGCCGAACGGGATTCGCTTGAAATCGCGCGCATGGAGAGCCACCTAGGTGACACTCTCTCGCTCAGAGGGGAGCTTACTCAAAGCCTGACTGATCTCGAAGCCGCAGAGGCGTGTTTCCGAAGGGCCGCAGACCATTTCCGCGCCGCTAACCGGACGAATGAGGCAGCGAGCCTACAACACCGCGTCCAGATGTTAGCCGATCGACGACGAGTGCAGAGCGCCTTTCAAGATGGCCCTGTGACTAAGAAGACCCGCCCAAGATCGCCACGAGCGAAGAAGCCCGCAAAGTCTGCTAAATCGGCGGCCAGAGCTCGGAGGCCGAAGCGCAAGGTTGCCAAAAAAAAGAAATAGCTCAAAGGGCAGCCACAGGGCGGCGCAGCTTGTGCCCAGATTTCCGACGTTCACAACGAGTTTCCGAGCGCGACGCCAGGAGTAGTTTGCAACTTCTAAAAGCGCGGATTGAAGCGGTTTGGGGGTCTTGAGGCTCCGCGCTGCTCGACCGGTTCTCGCTCCGAGGACCTGTTTGTATTCGGCCAATATCTCGCCAGTTTGTTAGATTGGCTACACGCCCAGCCAAATCGTTCTAATCGCTAGCCAGCTGAGACAGCCACAACTTTTATCTTTCATCGGTCTGCTATCGCGGCATGGGATTTGCTCTCCTAGCTGAGACGCTGGCGAACCCTATTCGCGGCGAGAGGCACAGCAAGGAAGGAAACAACTTGCCAAATTTGCGACTGGAGACAGTTCATGTCGCCGGCAATATCTCCAGCAGCATTCTGGGAAATACAAAGGTAAGCGGTACCGCGCGAAAGGTGGAACACCAAGCTGGTACGCGCCGATCCGGGTCGGCTGCGAAATACCCTAGTCGATGTGGGGCAAATGGCAGGGCGTTTGCGTGTAGCCAGTCCCGTGGGATTACTGCACGGGTTCTCGGCAACCGGCGGCGGGGTTTTTCGACGGAGATCCCAGTCGGCCGCGCGACAGGGGAGGTCGCAGTTCCGGGGCAGAACAACCGCCTCCAGCTTTTGGATGAATCACTTCAATCTGCACGGGGCAATCGAACACTATGATTGTGCGTAGTCTGCACGACGTTGAAGCAACCGATCACTTCGTCGATTGGGGCAATGGTACTAGCCACCGTCTCCTCACGGATAAGGACGGCATGGGTTTTAGCATCTGCCACACTGTCGTGCGCGCCAACACCGTTTCCCTTCTGCAATACCGGAATCATCTCGAAGCCTGCTACTGCATCGGCGGAGAGGGCGAGGTCGAGGACATGGACGGCAATGTCTTTCCCATTCGCCGGGGCGACATGTATGTGCTTGACAAGCATGACAAGCATTTCCTGCGCGGGGGACGGGGCAAGGACTTGATCCTCGTTAGCATCTTCAACCCGCCCCTCACCGGAACCGAGCGCCACAAGCTCGACGACCCTGCAGGCTCTACATATTGAGCGACGCGAAGAAACACCAATCTATATGCACTGCCGCTAATTGCCAGAAACGTTGACTCGAGCCATCCAGCACTGCCCCGTACCGCAGGCGCGGACCTCAGAAAAACTCTTTGTCCCGATTTTGCGAAGGGCGCACGCGATGCGGTTCGACTGAGCCGACAAATTACTTTGGGAGTCCAGGCTTGTCCGGAAGACCAGGCGGTGGATGCTTATGCCGATTAATGGCGCGCTCAGTTGTACGATGTCGGGCGACGCTGTTGGAGAACTGACATAGCACCGCTGTGACGATCGCAGTGATTGCACTCGATTTCACCGTTGGCACGATACATGCGTAATCCTCTAAAGAGCGCCATAGAGGAGAAGTCGTTCGATGAGAACGCTTACCAGAAACGCTGACGCGGTTGAGTGGCAGCTGCGATACTGCCGACATCATATTTGGTGATGCGGAATGAGCGATGAACAGGTGCAGAGCATATCTGGCGCACATGAGCTGCTGACGCGCGGTGAGGAGTTTTGGCGACGGCGCCTCGAGCAGTTTAGAAGATTGCACCCTCCTTTCGTGTCATCATCCGTGGCTGCGGCGCCTTCCCGATGGCAGTCGAGTTCGTGGTTTAGCCCAAGCGCTTTGGCTAAACGTTCCCCACAAGATCGCTCGGAATATTTGGTAACGGCTTGGCTGATCTATCTCGCTCGGATCACGGGGCAAAAAGAGTTTCAACTGGGATGGAAGCCTGCATGGGACGGATTGCAAACTGGCTGCAAACTCGTCGAGATGTTGATCGCCTCCGTCGTGCCGATGGATGTTTGCATCGAGTTTGGTCATGATTTTGAAGAAGTCCGCAAAACCGTAGCGGCCGAAGTCGCTGAGCTGAGAGCGCACGCTAGCTTTTCTCGAGATCTGATCGCGCGCTGCCCGACATTGCAAGGAGTGGAGGCGCTACGGGCGCCTCAGCCTTGGCCGATGGGCATTGCAATCGCGACAGAGGGCTGTTCCGTGGCCGACGATCTGTCGGCGAGCCATAAGGCTACCCGAGCCTTATGCGGCGATTTGCTGACCTTTGAGGTTCGCGCTCTGGATGGGAGCTTCCGCTGGCATTTTGATGCCGCTCGATTAGCGCCCAAGCAGATCGACCGCATGACGCATCATTTGCAAGCGTTATTGCGCGGTGTGATGGGCGATAGGGGGCAGGCTGTCGGCCGAATCGACTTTCTGCCACCCGACGAACGCACGTATCTACTTGACGATTTGAATCGAACGGCGGCGCCCTTTTCGTTTGAGCGATGTATCCACGACTTGTTCGAGGCGCAGGTGCAAAAGGCACCGGAAGCGGTGGCGGTGGTCCATGAGAAGGAGAGACTGAGCTATGGCGAACTCAATGCGCGGGCCAACCGGCTGGCGCATCATCTGATCGAGCTCGGCGTCAAGCCGGACCAGCCGGTGGCGATCTGCCTGGGACGCAGCCTAGCGATGGTGGTTGGTGTCTTGGCGATCCTGAAGGCCGGAGGCGCCTATCTGCCGCTAGATCCGGCGTATCCCTCAGCGCGGCTGCGGCAGATTGTCGACGATGCAAAACCGAAACTGCTGCTTTGCGATGTCGCCGGTCGAACCGCATTGGGCGCCGAGGCCGTGGCCGATGTGAAGGTGGTCGATCTGGAAACGGCCGCCCCGCCCTGGGCCGAGCGACTGCCTTCGAACCCGGACCCAGTCACGCTTGGCCTCACATCGCGCCATCTCGCCTATGTGATCTATACCTCCGGCTCAACCGGAATCCCCAAGGGCGTTGAAATGTCCCATGGCGCGCTTGTGAATTCGCTTGCCGGGATTGGCACGTCAAAACTGCGCACACTTCAATTCGCAACCCTGAACTTCGATGTGTCCTGCCAGGAATTGTTCATCTGTTGGAAGGACGGCGGTGCGCTTGTGCTCGTGCGGGAAGAGACTCGGAGGCGCTTCTCCGACCTGCTGGAATTTGTACAGCGTGAGGCGATCGAGCGGCTTTTCCTGCCGTTCGTAGCATTGAATCATTTTGCGGAAGTCTGGAGCAGGCAGCGCGTGCAGCTGCCCTCCTTAAGAGAGCTTTATACAGCCGGCGAGCGATTGCAGGCCACTCCACTGCTTAGGACGTTCTTCGAAGCACACCCGAACGCGAGATTGATCAATCAATATGGATCCACAGAAATCAGCGTCATTTCCGAGCACCGCCTTGCAGCTGATCCGTCATGTTGGTCCGAGATGCCTCACGTCGGGTGTCCGATCGCCAACACGCGGGTATACCTGCTGGACGGCCATGGCGCGCCCGTGCCGTTCGGTGCGGTGGGCGAGCTTTACATTGGCGGGGCGGGGGTGGCACGGGGCTACCTGAACCGCCCTGAGCTGACAGCCGAGCGGTTCATCGCCAGTCCCTTTGTCGAGGGCGATCGGCTGTACCGGACCGGCGATCTGGCACGTTATCTGCCGGACGGCAATCTTGAGTTCCTGGGCCGCAACGACGATCAGGTGAAGATCCGCGGCTACCGCATCGAGCCGGGCGAGGTCGTCGCAAAGCTTTGCGAGCACGCCTGGGTGCGCGAGGCGGTGGTGGTGGCGCGCCAGAACGGCCCCAGTGACAAGCATCTGATCGCCTATGTGGTCTGTGCGCCCGAGGCCGGTTCGGACGAGGGCGATGGGGGCGGGCTTGCGGGCGCTTTGCGCGCGCACTTGAGTGCGCGGCTGCCGGACTACATGGTGCCGAGCGCGTTCGTGCGGCTGGCGGCGCTTCCGCTCACGGTCAATGGCAAGCTCGATCGCAACGCGCTGCCGGCGCCGGCCGATCAGGCCTATGCGCTGGCAGCCTATGAGGCGCCGCAAGGCGCGGTCGAGACGGCGCTGGCGCAGATCTGGGCCGAGCTCCTTGGTGTCAAGCGCATCGGGCGCAACGACCACTTCTTCGAACTGGGCGGCCACTCTCTCTTGGCCGTGCAGATGTCGAGCCGGCTGTCACACGCGGTTGGGGTCAACCTGCCGCTGTCGACGCTGTTCGCAAGGCCAGTGCTGACTGACCTGGCGGCAAGCATCGTCGAGCTGTTGAGCCGCTCCGGGCCGCAACAGCTGCCGTCGATTGCAGCCGTGTCGCGCCATGAGCCGCTTGTGCTGTCGTTTGCGCAGCAGCGACTATGGTTTTTGGCGCAGCTGAACGAAGGCAGCACGAACTATCACATTCCGCTGACCCTGCGACTGCGCGGGGGGCTCGACCGCACCGCCTGGCAGCGCAGCCTTGACCGTCTGTTTGCGCGTCATGAGGCGCTGCGCAGTGTCTTTGTCGCAACGCAAGGTAAGCCCCGGGTTGAGGTTCTGCCGCCGGATGCGGGACTGCCGATAGTTGACCACGATCTGCGGGAGAGATCGGATGCGGAAGCGGCACTTTTGGATCTGTGCCATGAAGACGGGCGCACGCCGTTCGATCTTGCGCGCGGTCCGCTGATCCGCGGGCATCTGGTGCGGATGTCGGACGAGGAGCACGTCTTCCTGCTGACCCAGCATCACATCGTCTCGGACGGCTGGTCGATGGGCGTGCTGCTGCGTGAACTTAGCCAGCTTTACCGGGCGTTCGAGGCTGGGCAGGACGATCCTCTGCCGCCGCTTGCGATCCAGTATCCGGATTACGCCGCCTGGCAACGCCAATGGCTGTCGGGGGAACGGCTGCAGAAGCAGGCGCAGTATTGGCGCGGCGCCCTGGTAGGCGCGACCCGTCTTGTCTTGCCGACGGACCGTGCGCGGCCTGCCCAGCAGTCGTTTGCCGCGGCCACGGTCCCGGTCACCGTCGATGCGGATCTGACGCGGGAGCTGAAGCGGCTGAGCCTGCAGCATGGCTCGACGTTGTTCATGACGGTGCTGGCGGCCTGGGCGGCGGTGCTGTCGCGTCTGTCGGGGCAGGACGATCTTGTGATTGGCGTGCCGAGCGCCAATCGGGGGCACCGCGAGATCGAAGAGCTGATCGGCTTCTTCGTCAACACCCTGGCGCTTCGGCTCGACCTGTCGGGCAAGCCAAGCGTGTCGGAGCTTCTGGAGCGGACGCGGCGCACGGTGCTGGCTGCGCAGGAGCATCAGGACCTGCCGTTCGAGCAGGTGGTGGAGATCGTGCAGCCGCCCCGGGCTCTTGATCACACGCCGTTGTTCCAGGTGATGCTGGCCTGGGAGAACAATGCGGTTGGGTCATTCGAGCTGCCGGGGCTGAGTGTCGAAGCTGCCGGGGACCAGGTTGATCAAGTCGAGTTCGATCTGGAGCTGAGCCTTGGCGAGCATGGCGAGGAGATCGCCGGAACGCTGGCTTATGCCACGGCGCTATTTGATCAGGCGACGATCGAGCGGCAGCGTGGCTATCTGCTGGCACTGCTGCGGGCGATGGCCGCCGATGCGCAGCAAGAGGTCCACGGGATTGAGCTGCTGTCGGCTGCCCAGCGCACGTATCTGCTGGAGGAGCTGAACCGGACGGCGGCGCCATATCCTGCGGAGCGGTGCATCCACGAGCTGTTCGAGGCGCAGGTGCACAAGGCGCCGGATGCGGTGGCGGTGGTCTGCGATGATGAGCGGCTGAGCTATGGCGAGCTCAACGCGCGGGCCAACCGCCTGGCACATCATCTAATCGCCCTCGGGGTCAAACCTGGGGATTGCATTGCCACCGTGCTGGACCGCTCCGCCGCTCTTGTGGTGGCACAGCTGGGGATTCTGAAGGCCGGCGGGGTGTATGTACCGATCGATCGCGCCCTTCCGGTGGCGCGACAAGAATTGTTGATGGCCGATTGTGCTGCACGCTTGGTGCTTTGCGGGGATGATCTGGCTGAGGCGACGATACCCGTTCGTGCTATTGAGCCGCTTATAGCTGGTACGGAATGTAGCTCCGATCCTGGGCTGGCGTTGAGCGCTGAAACCGCCGCTTACGTCATGTACACCTCCGGCTCAACTGGCCTTCCCAAAGGAGTTGTTGTTCCTCATCGTGCCGTCAACCGGCTCGTGATCAACAGTGGGTATGTGAAGATCGATGCAGGAGATCGGGTGGCATGGGCTGGCAATCCCGCCTTCGACGCAAGCACATTCGAGGTATGGGCACCGCTGCTTAACGGTGGTTGCATTGTTGCCATGCATGCGGCCACCGTCAGGGATGCTGCTAGTTTTGCCTGGGCGCTTGAACAGCATCGGGTGACGTCACTGTTTCTGACAACAGCATTATTCAACCAATATACATCCTCGATTGCTCCGACGTTGGCGCAGCTGAAGCACCTCCTCTGTGGGGGTGAGCGCGGTGATCTTGCCTCATTTTTGAGAGTGTTGAAAGAAAACGGCCCCGTGCGTCTCATGAACTGCTACGGGCCCACCGAGACGACGACCTTCGCGACGATCTGGACTTGCCCGGCTGATTTCAATGGGTCGTTGGTCCCGATCGGGCGTCCGATCGCCAACACGCGGGTGTACCTGCTGGACGGCCATGGCGCGCCCGTGCCGTTCGGCGCGGTGGGCGAGCTTTACATTGGCGGGGCGGGAGTGGCACGGGGCTACCTGAACCGCCCTGAGCTGACAGCCGAGCGGTTCATCGCCAGTCCCTTTGTCGAGGGCGATCGGCTGTACCGGACCGGCGACCTGGCACGTTATCTGCCGGACGGCAATCTTGAGTTCCTGGGCCGCAACGACGATCAGGTGAAGATCCGCGGCTACCGCATCGAGCCGGGGGAGATCGTCGCAAAGCTTTGCGAACACGCCTCGGTGCGCGAGGCGGTGGTGGTGGCGCGCCAGAACGGCGCCGGTGACAAGCATCTGATCGCCTATGTGGTCTGCGCGCCCGAGGCCGGTTCGGACGAAGGCGATGGGGGCGGGCTTGCGGGCGCCTTGCGCGCGCACTTGAGTGCGCGGCTGCCGGACTACATGGTGCCGAGCGCGTTCGTGCGGCTGGCGGCGCTTCCGCTCACGGTGAACGGCAAGCTCGATCGCAACGCGCTGCCGGCGCCGGCCGATCAGGCCTATGCACTGGCGGCCTATGAGGCGCCGCAAGGCGCGGTCGAGACGGCGCTGGCGCAGATCTGGGCCGAGCTCCTTGGTATCGAGCGCATCGGGCGCAACGACCACTTCTTCGAACTGGGCGGCCACTCCCTCTTGGCCGTGCAGATGTCGAGCCGGCTGTCCCACGCGGTTGGGGTCAACCTGCCGCTGTCGACGCTGTTCGCAAGGCCAGTGCTGACTGACCTGGCGGCAAGCATCGTCGAGCTGTTGAGCCGCTGCGGGCCGCAACAGCTGCCGTCGATTGCAGCCGTGTCGCGCCATGAGCCGCTTGTGCTGTCGTTTGCGCAGCAGCGACTATGGTTTTTGGCGCAGCTGAACGAAGGCAGCACGAACTATCACATTCCGCTGACCCTGCGACTGCGCGGGGGGCTCGACCGCACCGCCTGGCAGCGCAGCCTTGACCGTCTGTTTGCGCGTCATGAGGCGCTGCGCAGTGTCTTTGTCGCAACGCAAGGTAAGCCCCGGGTTGAGGTTCTGCCGCCGGATGCGGGACTGCCGATAGTTGACCACGATCTGCGGGAGAGATCGGATGCGGAAGCGGCACTTTTGGATCTGTGCCATGAAGACGGGCGCACGCCGTTCGATCTTGCGCGCGGTCCGCTGATCCGCGGGCATCTGGTGCGGATGTCGGACGAGGAGCACGTCTTCCTGCTGACCCAGCATCACATCGTCTCGGACGGCTGGTCGATGGGCGTGCTGCTGCGTGAACTTAGCCAGCTTTACCGGGCGTTCGAGGCTGGGCAGGACGATCCTCTGCCGCCGCTTGCGATCCAGTATCCGGATTACGCCGCCTGGCAACGCCAATGGCTGTCGGGGGAACGGCTGCAGAAGCAGGCGCAGTATTGGCGCGGCGCCCTGGTAGGCGCGACCCGTCTTGTCTTGCCGACGGACCGTGCGCGGCCTGCCCAGCAGTCGTTTGCCGCGGCCACGGTCCCGGTCACCGTCGATGCGGATCTGACGCGGGAGCTGAAGCGGCTGAGCCTGCAGCATGGCTCGACGTTGTTCATGACGGTGCTGGCGGCCTGGGCGGCGGTGCTGTCGCGTCTGTCGGGGCAGGACGATCTTGTGATTGGCGTGCCGAGCGCCAATCGGGGGCACCGCGAGATCGAAGAGCTGATCGGGTTCTTCGTCAACACCCTGGCGCTACGGCTCGACCTGTCGGGCAAGCCAAGCGTGTCGGAGCTTCTGGAGCGGACGCGGCGCACGGTGCTGGCTGCGCAAGAGCATCAGGACCTGCCGTTCGAGCAGGTGGTGGAGATCGTGCAGCCGCCCCGGGCTCTTGATCACACGCCGTTGTTCCAGGTGATGCTGGCCTGGGAGAACAATGCGGTTGGGTCATTGGACCTGCCGGGGCTGAGTGTCGAACCTGCCAGGGAGGAGATTGATCAGCTCAAGTTCGATCTGGAGCTGAGCCTTGGCGAGCATGGCGAGGAGATCGCCGGAACGCTGGCTTATGCCACGGCGCTATTTGATCAGGCGACGATCGAGCGGCAGCGTGGCTATCTGCTGGCACTGCTGCGGGCGATGGCCGCCGATGCGCAGCAAGAGGTCCGCCGGATTGAGCTGCTGTCGGCTGCCGAGCGCACGTATCTGCTGGAGGAGCTGAACCGGACGGCGGCGCCGTACCCTGCGGAGCGGTGTATCCACGAGCTGTTCGAGGCGCAGGTGCACAAGGCGCCGGATGCGGTGGCGGTGGTCTGCGGTGATGAGCGGCTGAGCTATGGCGAGCTCAACGCGCGGGCCAACCGCCTGGCACATCATCTAATCGCCCTCGGGGCCGGGCCGGACCAGCCGGTTGCGATCTGCGTCGAGCGCAGTTCGATGATGGTTGTTGGGCTTCTGGCGATCCTGAAGGCCGGCGGGGCGTATATGCCGCTGGACCCGGCCTATCCGCCGGCGCGGCTGCATCAGGTGCTCGATGACGCGGCGCCGCGGCTGCTGCTGGCCGATGTGGCCGGCCGTGCCGCCTTCGGCGCAGATGTGCGGGCCAATATGAGCATTGTGGAGCTCGATGCTGCGGCGCCGGCCTGGGCCAGCTTGCCGGAAGCGGATCCCGACCCGCGCGCGCTCAGCCTGACCTCCCGCAATCTCGCCTATGTGATCTACACCTCGGGATCCACGGGCGCGCCCAAAGGGGCACAGAATGAACATCGGGCTATCGTCAATCGCCTGATCTGGATGCAGAGCGCCTATGGCCTCAAGGCAACAGACGTCGTGTTGCAGAAGACGCCATTTAGCTTCGATGTCTCCGCCTGGGAGTTCTTTTGGACTTTGCTCGAAGGGGCAACGTTGGTACTGGCGCCGCCCGGTGCGCACAGAGATCCCGATGCATTGGTCGGCTTGATCGTCAGCCAGCGCATCACGACGATTCACTTCGTGCCATCCATGCTGGTGTCGCGCGCCGATCAGGATGGAAGAGCGCGTCAATCAAGGTGAGAGAGTTTCGCCGGGCTCGTGACGAAGGGAGGGCGTAGCCCGACCGGAGTTGCGAGCCCGGCGTCGGCGCGATCCGCGAGGGACCGCGCCGACTGGTGATCGCGGCCGGCAGGTTATGCAAGTGGTTCTTCCGCCAAGAGGAATCACTCGCTTGCCCGGCCGACACATCACAGATCACCAAATGAGGCTCTACATGAAGTACCGTCAGACCGATAGCCCGCCAGTGGCGGCGGCCAAGGCATCATTCAGTGCGTCGACCGCTTATCGGATCGAGATAGATCCCCGACTTCCGTCGCAAAAGAAGGCTCCCCGCGGCCGGCGACGACCGGACCCGTTGAGCGAGGTGTTCGAGACCGAGATCGTCCCGATCCTGAAGTCGGCACCTGGCTTACGCCCGGTGGCGGTGTTCGAGGAGATGCTTCGACGTCATCCTGATCTCGGCACCGGTATCCGTCGTACCCTGGAACGTCGTATCCGTGCCTGGCGGGCGATCCACGGCGAGGAGCAGGAAGTCATCTTCCGCCAGATCCATGAGCCTGGCCAGCTCGGCCTCTCCGACTTCACAGACATGGGCGAGTTGGGTGTGACGATCGCGGGCGCACCGCTGGATCATCGTCTCTATCACTTCCGTTTGGCCTATTGCGGCTTCGAGCACGCCCACGTCGTGCTTGGCGGCGAGAGCTTCGTTGCCCTGGCCGAAGGCCTGCAGAATGCCCTCTGGTCGCTCGGTGGGGCGCCGCGGGAGTATCGGACCGACAGTCTGTCGGCCGCATTCTGCAATCTCGATCGCGATGCACGGGATGATCTGACGCAGCGATACGAGGCCCTTTGTGCCCATTACGGCATGCGGCCTTCCCGCAACAATCGAGGCGTCGCCCACGAGAATGGCTCGATCGAAGGGCCCCACGGTCATCTTAAGCGGGCAATCGAGGACGCCTTGCTGCTGCGCGGAACTGTCGACTTCGACGATCTTGCCACCTATCGCGGCTTTATCGACGAGATCGTCAGCCGCCGCAATGCCCGCAACGCCAAGCGGATCGATAGCGAGCGCGTGGTGTTGCAGGAGCTGCCCGATCGGCGCACCTCCGACTACGAAGAGGTGATCGTCCGCGTGACATCGTCCGGCGGCTTCACCCTGCGCAAGGTGTTCTACACGGTGCCATCACGCCTGATCGGTCACCGGCTGCGGGTGCGCCTTTACGATGATCATCTCGACGTGTTCGTCGGCGGCACCCACCTCGTCACCTTGCCGCGTGGGCGGCCGCATCCCAATGGCAAGTACGACCAGGTCGTCGATTATCGGCACGTGATCCATTCCCTGCGGCGCAAGCCGATGGCGCTTCTCAATCTGGTCTACCGAGATCGGCTGTTCCCGCGCGATGCCTATCGGAAGACCTTCGATCGCTTGCGCGAACGCTTGCCGGACAAAAAAGCCTGCCGGATCATGGTCGATCTCCTCGCGCTCGCTCATGAACGCGGCTGCGAGACCGAACTCGCCGAGCAGCTCACCGCCGACCTCGAGGCCGGCCGACTGCCCGACCTCACCCGGCTACGTGCTCACTTCGCCCCCGATCCCGCCAACCTGCCGAACGTCGTGGTGCAGCTCGTGCCGCTTGCGACCTACGAATGCCTCATCGGTACCGCCGAGACCGGAGGTGCCGCATGAGCGTAACGAACACGGTTGATGCCGCGCGCCTCAATCTGTTGCTCAATGAGCTCCGGCTGCCAGCCATCAAGGTGCTGTGGGCCCAATTTGCCGAGCAATCCGACAAGGAAGGTTGGCCGGCGGCCCGCTTCCTCGCCACCATTGCCGAGCACGAGATCGCCGAACGCGGCCGCCGGCGCACCGAACGCCATCTCGTCGAGGCCAGGCTGCCAGCCGGGAAGACCTTCGACAGCTTCGACTTCGAGGCCGTGCCGATGATCTCGAAGGCGCAGGTGATGGCGCTCGCCGCCGGTGACAGCTGGCTGGGCAAGGGCGCCAATTTGCTCCTGTTCGGGCCGCCCGGCGGCGGCAAGAGCCACCTGGCGGCAGCTCTCGGCCTGGCCCTCATCGAGAACGGATGGCGCGTCCTCTTCACCCGCACCACCGATCTCGTGCAAAAGCTCCAGCTGGCTCGCCGCGAGCTTAACCTCGAGGCCGCCATCAACCGCCTTGATCGCTTCGATCTCCTGATCCTCGATGATCTTGCCTACGTCACCAAGGACCAGGCCGAGACTAGCGTGCTGTTCGAGCTCATCAGCGCACGCTACGAGCGACGCTCGATGCTGATCACCGCCAATCAGCCGTTCGGCGAATGGAACAAGGTCTTCCCGGACCCCGCCATGACGCTCGCCGCCATCGATCGTCTCGTTCACCACGCCACCATCGTCGAGATGAACGTCGAGAGCTATCGCAGACGGACCGCGCTCGAACGAAAACGCGGTCCCGGACGGCCGCCATCGCACGCGACACCCAAAACCGTCGCTGATTGACGCTCCGCGACAATCAGAGTTCAACAAAACTCTTGCGCACGACAATCTGCGCGGCAATCATTACTTCGCCGCGACACTGACTCGCCATCCAGATTGCCGCGCCTTCCCATCCAGATCGACGCGCTACACATGCTGGTCAGCTTTTTGGATGCGCAGAGTGTTGAGCGCTGCACATCGCTGCGGCGGGTTGTATGCAGCGGCGAGGCGCTCCCTGCCGCCAGTGTGCATAGGGTTCGGCACGTATTGCCCTGGACGGATCTGCACAATCTCTACGGTCCGACTGAGGCCGCGATCGACGTGACATCCTGGAGCTGCCCGGCTGAGTTTGATAAAGCTATCGTCCCGATTGGCCGTCCGATCGCCAACACGCGGGTATACCTGCTGGACGGCCATGGCGCGCCCGTGCCGTTCGGCGCGGTGGGCGAGCTTTACATTGGCGGGGCGGGAGTGGCGCGGGGCTACCTGAACCGCCCTGAGCTGACAGCCGAGCGGTTCATCGCCAGTCCCTTTGTCGAGGGCGACCGGCTGTACCGGACCGGCGACCTGGCACGTTATCTGCCGGACGGCAATCTTGAGTTCCTGGGCCGCAACGACGATCAGGTGAAGATCCGCGGCTTCCGGATCGAACCGGGCGAGATCGTAGCAAAGCTTTGCGAGCACGCCTTCGTACGCGAGGCGGTGGTGGTGGCGCGCGAGGATGGTCGCGGCGAGCAGCGCCTCGTTGCGTATGTCGTTGCCTCTGAAGCCGAGGAATCTGATCTTGCCGGCGGTTTGCGGGCGCATGTGAGTGCAGGGCTGCCGGACTACATGGTGCCGAGTGCGTTCGTGCGGCTGCCGGCGCTTCCGCTGACGCTGAACGGCAAGCTCGATCGAAACGCGCTGCCGGCCCCTCGCGACGAGGCGTATGCGCGCCGGACCTACGCGCCGCCACAGGGCGAGATGGAGACGGTTCTGGCGCAGATCTGGGCCGAGCTGCTGGGGCTGGAGCGGGTCGGACGAGACGACAACTTCTTCGAACTGGGAGGGCACTCGCTCTTGGCGGTGCAGATGATCGAGCGTCTACGGCGGCGGTCACTGCGCATCGAGGTGCGCACCTTGTTCGTCAAGCCCGTGCTGGCGGATCTGGCTGCAAGACTGGATCGTCATTACGAGGCGGCGGTCCCGGCCAACTTGATCACCGAGCGGAGCGCGGCGATCACGCCGCAAATGTTGCCGCTGATCGAGCTCACGCAGCGCGAGATCGACCGGATCATCGCCACGGTACCCGGCGGGGTTTGCAACATCCAGGACATTTACGGCCTGTCGCCGCTGCAGGACGGCATCCTGTTCCATCATTTGCTAGCGGCAAAGGGCGATCCATACCTACTGGTGTCGCTTATGGCGTTTGCCGAGCGTGGGCTGCTCGATCGCTATCTTGCCGCGGTCCAGCGGGTGGTGGATCGGCATGACATCCTGCGTACCTCGTTTGTCTGGGAGGGGTTGTCTCGGCCAGCCCAGGTGGTGTGGCGGCAGGCGCGACTGGAGGTGATTGAGGTTCAGCTGGATGGCGCTCACGGCACTGGCGCCGAGCAGCTCAAGGAGCGGTTTGATCCACGTCGGCACCGCATCGAGCTTGGCCGCGCGCCACTGCTGCGGTTTGTGATTGCACGCGAGCCCGGTAGCGCGCGCTGGCTGCTGCTGGAGCTGCAGCATCATCTCATCGGGGATCACACGACGCGCGACGTGATGCATGCTGAGGTCCGGGCCGAGCTGGAGGAGCGTGTGCATGAGCTGACGGCGCCGCAGCCATTCCGTAATCTGGTGGCACAGGCGCATCTACGTGGTGATGCCAAGTCCGATGAAGCCTTCTTCCGGGAGCTGCTGGCCGACATCGACGAGCCGACCACGCCCTTTGGCTTGAGCGAGGTGCGCGGCGACGGTGGCGGGGTTCGAGAGGCTCATCGGATGCTGCCGCCAGCGCTCCATGCGCGGCTACGCGAACAGGCGCGGCGGCTGGGGGTGAGTCTGGCGAGCCTGTGCCATCTGGCGTGGGGACAGGTGGTGGCGCGCAGCAGCGGCCGAGAGCAGGTGGTGTTCGGCACGGTGCTGTTAGGCCGGCTGCAGGGCAGCGCTGGCGCCGACCGCGCCATGGGGCTGTTCATCAACACCCTGCCGGTGCGGCTTGATCTCGATGAGACCGCCGTCGAGGCGAGCGTTCGGATGACGCACGCCCGGCTGGCCGACCTGCTGGCACATGAGCATGCCTCGCTGGCATTGGCACAGCGCTGCAGCGCTGTTGCGGGGTCGGCGCCGCTGTTCAGCACGCTGTTGAACTACCGTCACAACATGGCGCCGGCTGTGCCCGGCTCCGGGACGGATGATGTTTTGTCGGGCATGGAATGGCTGGGCGGGGAGGAACGCACCAACTATCCGCTGACCCTGTCGGTGGAGGATTATGGCGAGGCGCTGGGCCTCACTGCGCAGGTGGCGGAGCCAGTCTCGGCGGATCGGATCTGCGGCTACATGCAGCGCGCGCTCGAGGAGCTGGCAAAAGCGCTGGAGCACGCCCCGGATACGCCGGTACGCTACCTCGACGTCCTGCCGGCCGAGGAGCGTACCTATCTGCTGGAGGACCTGAACCGGACGGCGAGGGCCTATCCGTCGGACCTGTGCGTCCATGAGCTGTTCGAGGCGCAGGTGCAAAAGGCGCCGGAGGCGGTGGCGCTAGTCTGCGATGATGAGCGGCTGAGCTATGGCGAACTCAACGCTCGGGCCAACCGCCTCGCACATCACCTGATCGAGCTTGGGGTCAAGCCGGACCAGCCGGTTGCGATCTGCCTCGAACGCAGTCCGGCGATGGTGGTTGGTGTCTTGGCGATCCTGAAGGCGGGCGGTGCCTATCTGCCGCTGGACCCAGCCTATCCCAGCCAGCGGCTGCATCAGGTTGTTGACGATGCCGCGCCGCGGCTGCTGCTTTGCGACGGCGTTGGTCGCGCAGCACTCCGCCCCGAGGTGCTGACCGATGTGACAGTCATCGATCTGGAGACGGCCACGCCCGCCTGGGCCGAACGGGCAGCTTCAAACCCCGATCGGCGCACGCTTGGCCTCACATCGGACCATCTCGCTTATGTAATCTACACCTCAGGCTCAACCGGAATCCCAAAGGGGGTCATGGTCGAGCATCAGGGGTTGGTCAATCTGCAGTCGGCTCAGGTCGGCCTCTTTGGCGCTTCTTCCAACAGCCGGGTCGTGCAGTTCGCCTCCATTTCTTTTGATGCAAGCGCTTGGGAGCTTGTTATGGCGTTTGGCTCCGGAGCCGCTTTGCACTTGCCGGCCGAACAGATCCGTCAAGCGAGTAACAAGCTATCGGATTATCTCCAAAGCGAAGCCATCACCCACGCGACATTACCCCCCGCGTTGCTTCAGACCAGCAAGGATCCGAAAGGTTTGGCTGTGCAAGTTCTCATTCTTGCCGGAGAGCTGCCGAAGCCAGAACTCATCCGAAGTCTGGCCCCAGCATCAATTGTCAATGCTTACGGCCCGACCGAAGCAACAGTCTGTGCGACGATCTGGACTTGCCCGGCTGATTTCAATGGGTCGTTGGTCCCGATCGGGCGTCCAATTGCCAACACGCGGGTGTACCTGCTGGACGGCCATGGCGCGCCCGTGCCGTTTGGCGCGGTGGGCGAGCTTTACATTGGCGGGGCGGGAGTGGCACGGGGCTACCTGAACCGCCCTGAGCTGACAGCCGAGCGGTTCATCGCCAGTCCTTTTGTCGAGGGCGATCGGCTGTACCGGACCGGCGACCTTGCACGTTATCTGCCGGACGGCAATCTTGAGTTCCTGGGCCGCAACGACGATCAGGTGAAGATCCGCGGCTACCGCATCGAGCCGGGCGAGGTCGTCGCAAAGCTTTGCGAGCACGCCTGGGTGCGCGAGGCGGTGGTGGTGGCGCGCCAGAACGGCCCCAGTGACAAGCATCTGATCGCCTATGTGGTCTGTGCGCCCGAGGCCGGTTCGGACGAGGGCGATGCAGGCGGGCTTGCGGGCGCTTTGCGCGCGCACTTGAGTGCGCGGCTGCCGGACTACATGGTGCCGAGCGCGTTCGTGCGGCTGGCGGCAATTCCGCTCACGGTCAACGGCAAGCTCGATCGCAACGCGCTGCCGGCGCCGGCCGATCAGGCCTATGCGCTGGCAGCCTATGAGGCGCCGCAAGGCGCGGTCGAGACGGCGCTGGCGCAGATCTGGGCCGAGCTCCTTGGTGTCGAGCGCATCGGGCGCAACGACCACTTCTTCGAACTGGGCGGCCACTCCCTCTTGGCCGTGCAGATGCTCAGTGGAGCATTAAATCTTGGGCTAAGTTTTAGCGCCATCGACCTTTTCCGAGCCCCTGTTCTGAAGGAGCTTGCATCGAAGATTCGTTTGCAGGTGCAGCCCAGTAACAGGGCGGTGATTCCCGTTCGATCGACCGGATCGCAGCCACCTCTCTTCTTTGTCCCCACAGGTTTTGGGGATTGTTCGTATGTCCTCAGTTTGGCAGCGGAAATGGATGCAGACTGCTCGGTCTACGCTCTGCCATGGCCCCCGTTCGATGATGTTCGTCCACCGACGCTCGAGGCGATGGCCGCGGAGGTGATTCCTGCGATTAAACAGATCCAGCCGCGTGGCCCATACCGCTTTGCTGGATACTCATCAGGTGCAATCCTGGCTTATGCAATTGCCGAGCAGTTACTGAGTGTTGATGAAGTTGTGTCATTCATGGCGTTCATCGATGTTAGTCTACCTGCGGCTTCTTCAAACGAATCGCTGAAGAATTTGGCACGAGAATTTGTTTTGGATCGTTATGGAATCTTACGCGATGCTTATCACGAGATTTTAGAACGGGACACCGAAGAATGTTCCATCTCTGAGTTGCTTGAAAAGGCGCAGCAAATAGGAGCGCTAGCTCCAGATCACGATCTTCACAGCGACATTTCGATGTATCAAAAGGTCGCGACATTTCACCGCGCGCTACAATCGTATCGCGTTCCGTCGCTCCCGATTGAAATCCACCAGTTTTATGCCAGTGAGCCTCTCATCAGTCGGTTATCAGCTGACAAACAGCTT
The DNA here is from genome assembly GCF_054057995.1 of Bradyrhizobium sp. USDA 4486. Classification (NCBI taxonomy): domain Bacteria; kingdom Pseudomonadati; phylum Pseudomonadota; class Alphaproteobacteria; order Hyphomicrobiales; family Nitrobacteraceae; genus Bradyrhizobium; species Bradyrhizobium sp. USDA 4486. The sequence goes on along the minus strand of NZ_JBSRZV010000001.1, from coordinate 4,618,027 downwards.
GATCGCGACTTGCCAAAGCAGGGCTGGGACCGGATCGTGGATGCTGGGGATATTCATACTGTGCCCGTTCCAGGCGACCACGCGACAATGGTGAACCATCCAGAAAACCGCCGAGTTCTGGCTCGAGCCATTTCAACAGCCCTAGATCGCAGCTGTTGAATAGACCAAGAGAACTTTCTCCGAGGCCCCCGACCTTTTAAGGTGTCAGCGATGGCTTGCACATGGCAGTATGCGCTAGCTGACATGAGGATCGAGGAGATCGTCGATCACATCGATGGAGATACGTTCTCAGCCGATCAAGCTCTCTCCTCCCGAGCAGGCTGGCGCTGAGGATCATCAAATATCCTCGAATGTGTCGTCTTCACTGTCGGTTTGAAGGATGGTTTGTGACAGGAGCAGGGTGGCTCTTTGAAGCGGAGGAATGAAGCGATCCAGCTCTGTGAAGCTCACTCGCGCCACGGGCACCGACACGCCAAGGCAGGCGATCAGCTCTCGGTCCGGGGAAACGATGGGGACAGCGCAGCCGACGACCCCCTTGACGTATTCCTCATTGGTTTTGGCCCATCCGCGACGGCGGGTTTCCTCGAGAAGCTTCAGGAGGGTTTCGTGATCCACGATGGTGTTGTCGGTGTACCGCGTCAAAGCGAGCGAGCGGCATAGCTTCTCGCGCGCCCTCTCGGGTAACCGGCTCATGTAGATCTTGCCAGTCGAGGTGCAGTGAAGTGGAGCAGCCTCGCCGGGATTGAATTGAAGTCCCTGCGGCTGAGACACCCGTACGCTGTCGACGTAAGCGACAACATTGTCGCGCACGACGCCAATTTCGCACTGTTCGCCGATCTCGCTGGCGACTGCGCGCAGCACCGCATGTCGCCGGGCCGTGCGAAAAGCCGCGCCGATGACTTTGGCGGACAATGTGACCAACTGATTGCCCACCACGTAGCGCTTCGATCCAAGCGCCTTCTGCAGAAGGCCGCGTTCTTCCAAGTTTCCGACAAGCCGATGGGCTGTCGGAACGGGTAACGAGAGCGCCTTCGCGATCTCCGCGACCGAGGCAGCCTTTGTCTGACTAGCGACGTAACCGACAACGGCGAATGCCCGGTCGAGCGGTCCAGCCGTTCTTTCTTGCTCTTCCATGTGTCCTCCGCAGCCATTTATTATCATTTTTCGGAATAAATACTACTATAATTCGCAAAATAACTTGGACGCGCTGGCTCTTTGCTCATACCGTTGGCGCTGTCGTCTCATGACCAGAGTTTGTGCAGCGCACAGCGTGTTGGGATGGCCGCTAGGCCCGAATCCCGACCAGTGCGGGCGACGTGTCCAGGATGGAGATGGGAATGTCTCGTCATTACGACGTGGAAGCTGTGCGCAAGGAGTTCCCGGCGGCCGAACGGATGGTCTACCTCGACTCCGGTTTCCAGGCGCCGCTGGCGCGTTCTGTCATGGCAGCGATCGAGACCTTCCTCCGTGAAGGCCTGGAGACGGCCGGACCGAAAAGCGTATGGCTCGATCGGGTTGAGCAAACGCGTGCCAAAGTCGCCCGTTTCCTTGGAGTGTCGGCCGACGAAATTGCCTTCACGAAGAACACTTCGGAAAGCATGAACATCGCGGCGAATGCGTTGCCTCTGCGAGCCGGCGACAACGTTTTGATGATCCACGGTGATCACCCAAATAACGCCTATGCCTTCCTCAATCTGAAAAAGAAGGGCGTTCAAATCGACTTCCTTCCGATGACGGATGTCGTAAATGCGGAAACGTTCCTTCCCCACATCGATGAAAAGACGCGCGCGATCTCGCTGTCGCACGTCACCTTCCACGCCGGACATCGCTTCGACATCGAGAGCATCGGTGCTCTTTGCGCGGATAAGAAGCTGTATTTCGTCCTCGACGTCATGCAGGCGATCGGGATCGTTCCGATAGACGCGAAAGCCATTCAGGCAAGCTTCGTCGGCTCCGGCAGTCACAAGGGATTGCTCGTGCCTCAAGGTCTTGGATTGCTCTATTGGGATAAGAAGCTGGAGGAGTTGGAGCCTGCCTATCTTGCCGCTGCCAGCTTGGCCGAGGTTCCTGACGACCTTATCGCGCGTGCCGATCGCTTGTCACCGTCTCCGAGCGCGCGACGTTTCGAAATAGGAAACTTCAACCTTCCTGCAATTCACGCGCTCGGCGCCTCCCTCGACATGATCGAGCAGATAGGTGTGACAAACATTCAGAACCATTGTTTCGACCTGGGCGATCATCTCATCGCCCAACTGGACGAACTCGACCTCAATCTCGTCGGTCCACGTCAGCGTCAGCATCGCTCGCCTCATATCTACGTCGTTGGCTTGCCCGCGACAGAATGGATCGGCTACTTCGAGGAGAACGGCGTGCGTGTTTCCCCCGAACGCGATGGCATTCGCGTTTCGTTCGGCATGTTCAACACAGTCGACGATGTGGATCGTCTGGTGCATCTCATCCGTGAGCGGCAGTCTAAAAAGTCATTCAGGGCCGCTTAGGAATGGCATGGGAGCGGTTTGAGAAAGACGCCCGCAAATCGTGAGGTCCGCGATGTTCGGAGTTCTTCTTGAAAAGACGTTGGATGGCCAGCGGTACATCGACTGGCTTCTTTCGGGCCTTGGTTGGACGTTGGCGCTTGCCTTCTTCAGCTGGTGGATAGCGTTCGCGGTCGGTGTCGTCGTCGGCATAGGTCGAACCGTGCGGAGTTCCTTTTTCAGGGCGTTAGCGCGATTGTACGTGGAGATCTTCCGAAACATCCCCGTTCTCGTGCAGATGTTCCTCTGGTACTTCGTCCTGCCCGAGCTTCTTCCGAGTGCAATGGGCGACTGGATCAAGCAAATTCCTCCGCCCTGGGGATCCTTCTTTCCCGCTTTGTGGTGTCTGAGCCTGTACACCGCGGCGCGCATCGCGGAACAGGTTCGGGCAGGCATCGAAGCCTTGCCGAAAGGGCAAGCCGAAGCGGCTGCCGCACTTGGCCTAAGCGGATACCTGACTTATCGCTATATCATCCTGCCGCAGGCTCTGCGCCTGATCGTGCCAAGCCTGACAAGCGAGGTGATGGGCATCTACAAGAACACGTCCGTGGCTCTGACCATCGGCTTGATGGAGTTGACCGCTCAGGCGCGCCAAATCAGCGACGCTACGTTCCAAACCTTCACTGCATTCGGTGCGGCCACACTCATCTATCTTGCTTTGGCTCTGATCGCCTACCAGACGATGATGCTCATCGACAGAGCGGTGCGCATTCCAGGTACCGCACCAGGCAAGCAAGCCGTCGGGTCAGATTTTGACGATGTGGAGCTGGAAAGCTCCTTGCCTGGCAGTATGGAGGTCGTGAAATGAACAGCCTCGATTTCTCGATTGTTGCGCAGGCATGGCCCTATCTATGGTCAGGATTGCTGTTCTCGCTCTCATTGACGGCAGCCGCCTTCCTGGTTGGGATGTTTCTTGGAACGTTCTTCGCCCTTGTGCAGCATTTTGAACTCAGCATCCTGAGCCCGCTCGTCTGTAGCTACGTCGCACTGATGCGATCGATTCCGCTCATTCTCGTCCTGTTTTGGTTCTTCTTCCTGGTGCCCGTCGTTCTGGGTCAACTGTCCGGCAATGGTCGCCCGATTCCGGTCGGTGCCACCTATACCGCGTTCATTACGTTCGGCTTGTTTGAGGCCGCCTACTATTCGGAAATCATCCGCGTCGGCTTGCGTGCGGTGAACAAGGGACAATTTGAGGCCTGCCAGGCGCTCGCTTTGTCGACATTCGATGCGTATCGCCACGTCGTCCTGCCACAGGTGTTTCGGGTCGCCAGCCCCATCATCCTGAGTCAGACCATCATTCTGTTTCAGGATACGTCGCTCGTGTACGTGCTGTCCCTCACTGATCTCCTTGGTGCGGCTTCGAAGCTTGCACAGCTCAATGGTCGCCTCGTCGAGATGTACCTCGCAGCAGCCGTTGCTTATCTCATCATAAGTTCCGCCGCGTCCCAATTCGTCGCCTCACTTCGCAAGAAGTACGCGATCGCGGGCGCCCACCGATAGTCATCGATGATCTGATAGCCCGTCATTCCCTGGCGGCTTCAACCTGGAGACCAGCATGCAGCAAGAGCGCACGGTTAGCCCAGCCGACCAATTCCCGATGGTTGTCGTCGAGCACCTCGTCAAGCGATTCGGCAGCTTCAATGCCCTGAGTGATATCAATCTCAACGTTGCAAAAGGAGAAAAGATCGTACTCTGCGGGCCGTCGGGTTCGGGGAAATCGACCTTGATCCGCTGCATCAATCAGATCGAAAAGCATGATTCAGGCCGCATAGTCGTCGACGGGACCGAGCTGACAGATCGGATCGGCGATATCAACAGCGTCCGCTGCGAAGTGGGTATGGTCTTTCAAACTTTCAACCTGTTTCCACATCTCTCGGTGGTCGAAAACTGCATGTTGGCTCCGATGAAAGTCAGGGGGCTGCCCCGAGCTGAGGCGCATGGTCGGGCGATGATGTTGCTGAGGAAAGTTCGCATCCACGATCAGGCCAAGAAGTATCCCGCCCAATTGTCGGGCGGGCAGCAGCAGCGTGTTGCGATAGCTCGCGCCCTCTGCATGCAGCCCAACATCATGCTGTTCGACGAGCCGACTTCTGCTCTCGACCCGGAAATGGTCAAGGAGGTGCTCGACACCATGGTTGAGCTCGCGCAGGACGGGATGACCATGGTCTGCGTCACACACGAAATGGGTTTTGCGCGCGAAGTGGCAGATCGTGTGGTCTTCATGGATCGCGGCTCGATCGTGGAAGAGGGTGATCCCAGCACCTTCTTCCACGCTCCGAACACGGAACGGGCCAAGGCGTTCCTCAACCAGATCATTCACTAGCCGCGTCTTATCCGAACTGAGAGATCTCCATGCCCAGAATGTTTGCACTGCTCTCCGCAACTGCTATCATCATGCTTTCATTCTCCACGGCTCAGGCCGGTCCGACGCTCGACAACATCAAGTCGAAAAAGGCGATCACCATTGGCTATCGCGAAGCTTCGATCCCCTTTTCCTATCTCGGCGGCGACCAGAAGCCAGTCGGTTTTTCCCTGGACCTGTGTGCGCATATCGTCGATCGGCTGAAAGCTGATCTCAGCACTCCAGACCTTCATGTCAAGCTCACGCCGGTCAATTCGTCCAACCGCATCCCGCTGATACAGAACGGTACGGTCGATATCGAGTGCGGCGGCACTGCCAGCAGCAAGCAGCGTCTGGAACAGGTCTCATTCAGCGTTTCGACCTTCGCTAGCCAAACGGCTTGGCTCGCAAAGGTGTCGAGCGGGTTCAAGACGCCGAAAGATCTCAAGGGCAAGACTATCGTTGTCACGCAGGGGTCCGATGCGCTTGGTATCGCCAAAGGTATCTCGCAGGATGAAGGTCTCAATCTTACGATCGCGCAAGCCAAAGACCATGCTGAATCCCTGCTGCTGCTGGCCACTGGGCGGGCATCGGCGTGGGTGGAGGCGGACATTCTCTTGGCCGGTATGAAGGCGGATTATTCGAACCCCGCTGACCTAACTTTCTTAAGAGCCAATTACGGCACGATCTATTATTATGGTCTGATGTTCTCGAAGGATGACCCCGACTTCAAAAAAATGGTCGACGACGTTCTCTCCAAGCTCATGGCTTCCGGCGAGTTCGCGAAGATCTACGACAAATGGTTCATGGCTGCGATCCCACCGAAGAACATCAACCTCAACTTTCCAATGACGGACGCTCTTAAGGAGCGCGTCGCCCATCCGAGTGACGTCGTCAACAATTGATCTAATCGGAGTGCGGTCGCGAAATGCGCCGTTGGCGAAGTTAGACATACAGCATGGTTAACGCAGCGGTGATCGCGAATGCGGATGCAAGCGACCGTCCTTACCTGAAAGGAGTCCAAAATGAGTAGCGCTGCGATTGGGTGGGAGGCAATGACGGACTCCGATCGAAAGATTGCGCAGTGGGTGGAGGAAACGCCGTTTGTGGACACCCACGAACATCTGATTGAGGAAAGTCAACGCCTTGCTGGAGCGATCCATCCACGAACATTGCCATGCAACGACTGGGCTTATTTATTCAGGTCCTATACAGCCGAGGATCTGGTCGTTGCCGGCCTTCCGGCGGCCGATTTGCGCAGGTTCCTCGGGCCGGATCTTCCAAGCCTGGAAAAATATCGGTTGATTGCCCCTTATTGGGAGCGCATCCGCCACACCGGCTACGCCCAGGCCCTGCGCCATACGTTTCGCGGCGTTTACGGTGAAGATGATTTGACGGCCGAGAGCCTGCCGCGCATCGCTGAGAAATACCGAGAAACGGTTCAGCCCGGGTTTTATGCCCGCATTTTTGGCCTGGCGAACATCGAGGGCTGCCATGTCAATTCGCTACAGCGCATTTTTATGGAGACCGAACAGCCAGGGCTACTCGATCACGATATAAGCATCCTTCAACTGTGCCGGTGTAGCGCTGCTGATTTTGCGTGGGTGGAGGCTGAGACAGGCAGGCGACCCGCGACGCTCGATGAGTGGCTCGACGTCATCGACTTCTACTTCGCAACATACGGTCCCAAAGCTGTCGCCGTAAAATCGCAGATTGCCTATTCGCGCGCTCTCAATTTCGAGCCGGTCACCAAGGCGCATGCGTCAAGGCTATTTCCTCATCACGCCGACAGAGTCGGCGCATTACACGCCCTCGGTCCCGAGGACCTCAAAGCGCTACAAGATTATCTGTTCCGCTATTGTGTCGACAAGGCTGGCGAGTGCGGCCTGCCGGTCAAACTGCACACCGGCGTTTTGGCCGGCCATGGCGTGATGCAACTCGGCCGTACCCACAGCAATGCCGCAGACGTATGCCGTCTGTTGCAAGACTTTCCTGAAACCCGTTTTGTTCTCATGCATATTGGCTATCCATACGAACACGAGTTTATCGCGCTCGCCAAACATTACCCGAATGCCGCGATCGACATGTGCTGGGCGTGGATTATCAATCCGGTGGCGGGCGTTCGCTTTCTGAAGGAGTTTCTGATGGCGGTTCCGTCAAACAAGATCTTCACCTTTGGCGGCGACTATGTCGCTGTCGAGCCAATTTACGGCCATGCGTTTGTAGCGCGTCGTGGAATCGCGATAACACTCTCGCAATTGGTTGCCGAAGGGTGGGTTGCGCTTGAAGAGACTCGTGGTCTGATAGAGAGGATCATGCGCGCGAACGCTCAACAGTTCTTTCGTAAATCACATCGAGAGCACGCAATACATCCCTGAACGGTGCACAAGCACGATCATTTCGCCGGGGGAAGCTTGGAAAATCGTCGCGTCAGCGGGAGAGCCTGACTCGCTTTGGTCTACGGGTCTCCGCATCAGGTAAGCGAATGAACCCGCGGCTACTCGAGTGGGCTATTCGAGCCGAAAGGCTAAGCCTCATCAGCGTTGCCAAGCGCATTAGCGGATCGACCCGCGGGCGCGTCGACGCCATGCTAGTCCAAGCGGGCGCCGGGCGCCACATGTCTAAGGGCACTGGCCCGAGTCGCGAAAACCGAATTGCACCTGTACTAGCCAAGTCGAGAGTTAATTCTCCGCCACCTCGGTAGAGATTTGGCTCAAGCCGTCAAACTTCTCGACAATCGCCGACCCGCTGCCCGGGACGATTCGTGGCGCCGATCTACGACCAGGGGACGTACGAAATATCGTCTCCAGATCGTGGCGCATGGCAAGACGGACTGTGATGAACTCGTCCGGGAGTTTAGGTTTGTCAACTGCTAAAGGTCCGTGTGCACGAGGTGTGACCAGGATATAGAACATGGGAGATACGATATGACGGGCATTGGCCGAGCTGGCATATCCCACGTTGGGGCTGCAGGATTTGGCAGTTCGAGCCTGGAGCCCGGGCTTGTCCGAGAGGAACGCAGTCAATCCTCCGACGCCGTCGTTGAGGCGATGCGCTCCGCCTCAAGATAGAGCCGCGGCGCTTACCAACCCGCCACCGACTTCGGATGTGGGGGCGCCAACGGGGGACGAAATCAACGCAGCAAAGCGAAAATTGGGGAGCCGCCTTGAGGACCTTGAAACTTGTCGTCGAGCGGCCAGGCACGCCCGGGACTTGCCCGAGGCGCAAGAGCTGATCGACCAGTTCGTCAGGGCAGGCTCAGCAGTGCTGGACTAGTACGCCGATCTGCACCCAAACTTGGCGCGTCGCATTCTGCCCGACGATGGGGCCCGCCGGCTTAGCTCATCCCGGACTTTCGGATCATCTCAATGCCGCGCCCGTAGAGTTTGCTGGAGCGCGCAACGTCAGGGCCTTCTCGCGCGTCGCGGTGGGCTACAGCAAGCAGTTCCGCAGTGCAGCTTCTCATTTCCGATCCAACCTAAAACGTTGCGGCGTTTTGGGGACGCTTGCATTGAAACTATTGTTCAAGAAGTGAAAGCGCTGACACTTACTTCTATTCTCATGAGACGATCGAAGGAGGTTGGAAAATCCTCAAGGAAGGCCCGGGGGTGGATGAAATCGTGTCGGCACTGAGGCTTTCGGGGGCCGAAGGGACTCGAGAGGCGTGGGGCTCGCACCGGCTGGCACTCATTCCTTGCAACCAACGCTGAGCTCTGCTCCGAGGTGCTTCACCATCATTGCCCGCGACGTCGGGTCGCTGTTTGGCGCCGACGTCGCTGCTTACGAGCAGGCCTGGATGGCTCGAGAAGTAGTCTCGAGCTGGCCAAGATCAAGTCTTTGAATCGAATCTGTATGAGGCCTGAAAGAACGTACCCCAGCGCTCCATGCTGTACTTCGCAAATGAGGGCGAGTGCTTGATGCAGCCGTTACCGCAGTGCATGGACCCGGCGTCCTCTTTGGTCCACATGGCCCAATAGCGGCCACCAACGCCAATGCTAATGTTGTCGGTGAGGAAGTAGGACAGCACGCCTTCAAGCTGGACTCCGCCGCCACCACTGCCGCTTTGTTCAGCAAAAGGTGGTCTTTGGGCGCAGGAGGTGATTGTCCCGGCCGATGAAATCGGTCCAGGGCAGGTAAGCGATATCAGCGTTCAGGCGCCAACGCTCGGTCAGCATGGTTTCGGCGCTCAGGCCGATCCGGGGCGCATTCCATTGCGTATCCTCGCTACCAACAATCCTGTTGTCACCCGGGTTAAGACATCGATTCCGCGGATTAGCGAACTCAACGCAACCGGTCGAGTCCGAGCTCTGGCCGTAGTAGGTCCAGCCTAGAAATCCACCGACCTTGTAGTTCGTGCCGCGCAGGAAATCGTATCCGAGATCGGCCGTGTAATATGTGAACTTTCCGTTTGCCTCATCTGAAAGGGTGTTCTGGTAGGACCGTCCCTCGTCGGGCAACCAGTCTTCATCATTCGACTTCCCTTTGTTGAACTGCCCAAGGCCAATATTGCTCTTCAGGAACACTCCCCAGGGACTGTCAACACGACCGAATAACTCCCCAGAGAATCCATCCAGTCCATGATACGTGAGCCGTGATATCAGCAAGCCGGGATCTTGGCGTTCGTCCGCTGCGCTGTGATCCCACTGGAATTTCCCCCGGGCTAAGCCAGAGCCGCGAGCCGCCTTCGAACGACCAACCAATTGCGTAGGGAATGGGCTGCACGCTCGCGGGCGCCTTCGTGTACAGCGGAGCATTAGACCATTGTGCGGCCTTCGAGTCGGCGTCGAAATGGTAGTTAAGGCCAATCTTTCCGATGTGGTAGTTGCTGGACAGGCTGGTTGTGTTCGCCGGCAGAATCGCAAACGGCGGAAACTGCACTGTCGAAGCGGTCGCGACGCCCGGTCCGCCAAAGTGCAGATAGTCATACTCGACGTTCACCGACCATGCAGGCGTTAGGGCTTGCTCGATGCCCAGCCCGATGATGCCACCGACCCGGCCATAGTCGAAATGGGTTTTCTCCTGTGGCCAGCCGCCTTCAAAGTTGTTGACGACATCGCCCCGATTGTTTTGCCAGGCTAGGCCTGCCTTGAGATAGGCCAGCGTGTGTCCGAGCGCGCCAAAGGCGTAACCGACGCGACCGGTCCCGGAGGCAAAGAGGCTCGGACCTGCCTTGCAATTTGCGCTCACAACTAAGCCCGAAGCGGCGAGGCATGTATTTGTGCCGTCGGAGACAGCACCGCTGGCATCCAGCTCGATGCCAAACACCCAGCTGCTGTTCTGCCAGTTGTAACCGATCTGGCCACCTGCAAGGAACGCCGGGGTATCGACGATGCCGCCATAGATTGATGGACCGTATGGATTGCTGAAGGAGGTTCGGCCGTATCCACCGCCGACGTGTCCGCCGATATAACCACCCGACCAGTTCCATACGACCAGCGGCAGCTTCGGTTCTTGTTCAAGGCGCGCGTTGGCCGCTCCGCTCGCTATGACCGCAATCGTCGTGACGCCCAACCCAACTACTCTCGACTTCATCAAAGATCCTGCACTTTCCCGGTCCACACCGGCTTTCCTAAGATATCGCCGCACGGCAAATCGTCGGAGCAGAGCTGACATTTGCGGCAATGCGCGCCAGATCCGCTCCGAAATCACCGTACTGCGATTGGTGATGATGCCCGAATGGAGCAATGGATGTGCCAAACTGAATTCGCTTGTTTTGCAGGCTTTTCGGAAGAGTTTGTCGCGTCAACTTGCCGACGTTGTCTCAAATGTGACAATCGGAGCTTCCGACAATCTCTCCACAGCCGACATTTGCGAGCGCAGATCCAATACGCAACCTTTGTAATTGCGTGGGAATAGTTGCGCGCCAAAACGCCGCCAAACGGGAAACAACCAGGGCTTGCGAGTGAGTGGCGATTGTAACCCCGGATCCTCAATAGCAACACACACGATGGAGTGGCAGCCGAAATGGAGAAAGAATACAGGACTTTCCCGAAACTGATTGCGCTAGGTGATTTCAAACGGCGGGGGCCACTTGGGGATCAAAAAGGGTCAATGCCGATTGCACGAGGCCTGCGCAAGCTCGGCGCCAATGACAAAATCGCACAACTGGATTTGTGACGATCCGGTCGCTGCGTTTCCTGCTGTAGGGGCGCGCGCCGTGGTGGTGGAAGGCGCAGCCGTCAGACTTTTATCTCACGGGCTCCACCGCCATCATCATGCTCCGGGCCAGCACTCATTATCCTCCTCATCGGCTTGTTCTGTTGGCTGGTGTTCACGCTCGCTGCCTCTGCGCTCCCGGTCTTCATTGGCATGACGATCGCCATGTGGGCCTCCACCCGTGCGGGCTTGCTCGGAGGCGTCGCAATTGACGTCGCGCCCGCTACGTAGAGGGCGATAGCGGCACATATGGATTCGCCCTGATGACGGTGCCCCACCAATCTGGCGGATGATTCTTGGCGTCCTGCGTGCCATTGCCCTCAGCATCACAGCGTTCATCCGCTTCACTGGAACGGCCGCCCCCGAACCTGCCGGATAATGGTAGCGCCAACTTAAGGCGTCGCGACGACGGGCGGGACTGGACCAGATGTCGGGGATCCTCACGGCCCTCATCGTCGAAATTCGAACGAGAGCGGGCTGGCCGTTGAAGCTCCGATGGTCGAACTTCCGCCCCGGACTCGTCGCGGTGATCATGGAGGCATGGGCCAAGCGGTCGCATCTCGAGGCTGCGGCCGACAATAAACGTGAACGGGCCGCGCGGCCGACGCGTAATCACGATGCCAAATCCGTCCGCTGCTGAAGAGGGAGGGCGCGTGTCACCATCGAACTCAGTCGCCGGCCTCTCTGTGCGGTCGAACTCGCCACATTCTCCTTCCGATTCTTAGGCCGAGCGCACCAACGGCCATCTTCGATGGATTGGTCTGCCCGAAGGACGGCTGCGCCTCGACCGCCTAAGGCGCAACAGCGGCGTCACAACTTTTTCCCCTGTCGGCTGCGCCGTCATTCGTCGCGCGAGCCAAGAAAGTTGCTCCTTTGCTGTCAGGCCCCTTCGGGGTGCGCTGTCGATCGCCTCCGGCCTGTCGATCACCATCGAGGCCGCAAGGTGCGAGCTCGGCATACGGAGATCAAGGAGAACTACAATGGCGACCATCGGCACCTTCAAAAAGACCGGCAACATCGAGCTCATCGGCGCGATCGTCACACTCTCGCTCCAGGCCAGGAACGTCCGGATCGTCCCCGACCAACCGCTCCCGCGCCAACGCACCGAGCCACCGGGTCTATGTCGGCCGTGTGGAGATCGGGGCTGCCTGGTCGAAGCGCTCTAACGAAGCTCGACGATCGGAGCTTCACCGCTGCGATCTTCGCCAAGCTCTTCCGACGAAGAAGGTGAGCCCTTCAGCCTGATCTGCCGGGTCCCAACCGCCGCAACGGCGACTGATCCTGCCCACATTGCCTCGCCGGCTGGTCCGGGAGGCATTACCTTGCGCAGGAGCAGGCCGCGATCTTGCGGCAGCGTGGCACCCCGACCATGCGAGCTTTGGAGGACGAACGCAACGATTCCCTTTAGGAGCTCTAGTCGTAAGTAACCGAGGGCGCGTCGTTGTGCTTGAGGTGTCGCTTTCGGACATTGTAACTCACCAGCCAGATCACGCCGACCGCGATCGGCACGAAGGCTGCGGTCAGGAACGAGGGCTCTACTCGCAGTCCGACATCATGCGCGCCCTTGGCAAGATAGCTAAATAGGCTGACCACATAATATCCTATCGCCCCGACCGACAATCCTTCGACCGTGCACTGCAGCCGAAGTTGCTGTCTCGCGCGCTCGTTGATAGCCTGCAACAGGTCACGATTCTGTCGTTCGATTTCGACGTCGACCCGGGTTCGCAACAGATCGGCGGCACGCGCGAGCTTGACCGACAGAGTCGCCTGACGATCCTCCACAGTTGCGCAGGTTCGCATCGCCGGCGCCATGCGGCGTGCCAGAAACGACGACCAGGTCGGATAGCCCGAGACATCGTTGCCTTCAATGATGGACAGTCGCGATTGGACCAGCTCGTTATAGGCCCTGCTGGCGCCGAAGCGAAACAGGCTGCCGGTCGCGCCTCTTTCGAAGGATGCGGCCAGCGCGGTCAGCTCAGCAAGTAGGTGGTTGTTGAACTGCAGCCCCTCACCGCTTTGCATTTTCTCGAGCGCCTCAACAAGACGACGGTCAATGCGATCAACAGATGGTGCAAGCTCAAGGGCTGCCGACAGGCCAAGCAGCGCCAATGGACGGTAGGTCTCGATTTCGAGGAGCCGCTGCACCAGCGCTCCGAGATCGTGCGACGTCAACCCGAGGTCGCAGACGAGGATTTTCGTGAAGCCTTTTTCGTCTACGCGGAAGTCTGAGGCGGCAACGCCTGCGCCGCTGTTTGTGACAACCATGGCCAGGCTGTCCTTGTCAAAAATCTGTTCGGCCCGCCTGGTCGGCGAGGCATCCCGCTCCACTTCTAGCCTGATCGCGACCAGCAACTGTCCGGTCTGACGCAACGCGCGGATCAGCGATCGGACGGTGCCATCAACTTTGTCAAATTGGTCTGCGGCAGAACAATTTGCATTAGTCCAGATCCAGGTAAATGTTGTAAATTCGGAATGCTGCTCCCAGCGTAGCGTAGCGGGACCGATGACAATCTGATGAAGTTTCGCAGATTGCTCAGGCGGCGTAAGATTGCGCTCGAGGCAAAAATCGATAAAACGGCAGCGATCGCTTGTGGCCGCTTCGCCCTGTGCCAGAAAAGCGAAGTGGATCACGCTGAATGGCGAAACAAGGCGCGTGAAGGGGCGCGCGTGCACTTCGCGGAGCACAGCGTCGCGTTGCGGATGTGGCGTGAAGGTTCGCAGATCCAGTTCATCGACCATGTATTAACGCCTCGCTTCGGGTGAGCAGGCAACCGTCAGCCTTGACGCGGGAGGCAATGGCGGTGCTTGGAAACGGTTGCGCGCGGCTAGGTTGATGATGAAGTCATGTCGACGATCACTACCGAGGCCGCCTTGAACTCGCGAAAGAGGTCTTTCGGGAGGAGCGTCAGGCCAGGCAGATTGAGATGGAGCCGCCCCATCCAGCTTTCGAATGACGGCATCAACGTATGGTCCGGTGTTTACGGCGAAAGGTCGACATTGTGGCTCGATAGGTCTAGCGTTGCGCGCGCGACCTTGGCGGTGCACGTTTTTCGTCCCCACCAATATCGCTCTAGCGTGACAGACTATCGGTCGCACGATCCAAACGCGTCTTTATGTCCCATACCAAATTTGGTAGGCAGCCGTTTTAGCTCCGCGTTGCGTAAACTGTCGTTCCCGCGGCGAAGGTTGATATTGGGAGCAGGCGCAATTTGCTCCAGCAGAATCATCGGCACCCAAAGCCGATCGATCGACCCGATATCGGACCAGAGTGCCGCTCACCGAAGAATTAAAGCCGTTTTGTCTGTGAAGAATCGGTACTTCGTGGCCGTGGGTAAGTTGCTTTGTTAGACGAAGCCGTTGATGCGGTGGACGCGGGCTAGACGCATTCGTCTTGCGATTGACAAGGGCGTGCGTGGAGACGCCCTCGAGGCGGCTCGCTACATCCAATCCCAGCCGAGTGCACACGAAATCACCGAGTCCGATCGGCGGTCCGGCCGGAAATTTTCGGGGACCAACGTTTGCAACTTGATCGATGGCCGGCAAACCGGCAGATCAGACGGGAAGGATAACTTGTGCATCTCGTCATCGTATCGAACCGGTCGCCGGTAGCGACGTCAATAAACCCAAAACAGGCGGGGCTTGAGGCGGTCCTTGCTACTGTGGGGCGATTTGGGTGGGGCCGAGGCGATGCTCGCCTATGATTTGATAGATTTCAGACGGACGAGAATCGACAGAATCTCCATGCCTGGGTCCGTGCCGATTTCGAGCTCACGCCTGATGGAAATCGTGTGGTGATTTCCCGCAATGGCCGCGTGACAAGATCGCAAGTATTTCCGATCGGCAGATACAAATAGATTTGCGCAAAATGCTCTCCAATGCCGATGCCTTGTTGCTATTGCAAGGTCTCAATCGTGAGAAACGTGCCGTCGACGTCGACCGGATTCGGCTGGAACCACGGTCCCCCAAGCGGCTCCAGACATCCTGCTCGGCGCGCTCAATAGCGTAGATGGCATCCCGAGGGCCGTACCAGCCCACGGCAGATGTTTGCATCCATGGTCATCCGTACATGGCACAGTGGGCTGCAGGCATGAGGGAAGGGACAGCCTACAATCCGTTCGGCGCCAAGGTTATCCTCATACCTCGACTTAAGGGCGGCTGAACGGAAATGGCTTGTCATTGGCTGCCTGCTTGAAACCTCGGCTATCGGGCGCCGCAGCTTATCGCGATCCCGCGGTAGAGCAGTTCGACGCCGGCACAAAAGTCGGTACAACGATCAACCTCCGAGGCTGAGATCGTCAAAGCGAATCGAAGATGACGAAGTTGCCTTTGTGTTTGACGGTCAGCCCTTCAGCCTTGAACCCGCAGTCGCTGACGTGGCCTGACGGCGGCAAGGTTCATTCGCCACAATTAGTGAAGACCCTGACGAAGACTGCCTGCGCGGCTGGACAATTCTGACAAGTTTGAGGCTTGTAGCATCGCTGTTCTAAGTTGACTGGGGGTGCGCGGTGCCCCGCAAGTTACCGAATTCGAGGAATTGATCGCGGCCGTCAGCTTTTGGTCAGGGGACGGGGTTAGTCAGGCACTGCCCGAAAGGTGTCTGGGCAGCCCCACGAAGCTCCTTTACCGGTTATGCTCGATCAGGTGGAGGGGAAATGTCGTAGCGTTTCATGAACACGCATCGCGCTTCGCGCGCGACGTTTGATGATCGGCAACGCAGACAAATCACATATCTAGGGTGTCCAAAATGCTGCATGAATATCGCAGCCTTAGTGTTATCGTTCGGTCCTCGTCGGGCGCGAAGGGCGATACCGGCGAGATAGCCGGAAGGACAATACAAGGTCGAGGATGGATACATACTGCTTAACAAGTTCAAAGATAGTGGCATTGCGTATCAGCCGGCCCGTGGCAAGGACGATGATCCCATCGCAGTCGCGAAACGACACTTAAAATCCTGGTGGCAGACGCAGGATGTTTGCGGGAACCTGGAGCCGCCTGAGCGGATTGCTTGAGCCTACTTGGCGGGTCGCAAATACGGCATCTCGAAACACATGGGCCGCGCTTGATCATCCGTGATCCACTGGCCGCTGTTCCTGCAGGAGTTGTAATGGGCCAATATGCCATCATAGCAGACGATGCCGATGTCTATCTGTCATTCGCCGCCGAGCTAGCGGATTCGGTCAGGCCCATCGTGCTGTCCTATTTCCGCACGCCGCTGGATGTCGTGGCCAAGTCCGATGCCAGCCCGGTGACGATCGCCGATCGAGCCGTCGAGTTGCGTCTCAGGGAAAGGATAGAGGCGCGCTTTCCGGAGCATGGCATCATCGGCGAGGAGATCGGAGCCAAGCCCGGCGGAGCATTCACGTGGATCGTTGACCCGATCGACGGCACTAAGAGCTTTATCAGCGGCTTTCCCTTGTTCGGCACGCTGATCGCGTTGACCTATCAGCAGCAGCCGTTCTGCGGCCTGATCGACATCCCCTTTACGGGCGAGCGGTGGATGGCGAAGCCCAGCGTGGCGCGGTTTGGCGATGGATTGGCTCGGACCAGCGCATGCGAGAGCCTCGCCGACGCGAGCTTCTACACCACATCGCCTGACATGTTCCGCAAAGGCGAGATGGAGCCATTCGAGCGGCTGTCGCGAGTTGCGCGGATGCGCCGATTCGGCGGCGATTGCTACATCTATGGCCTGCTTGCGTCGGGACACTGCGACATAGTTCTCGAAACGGGGCTTCAGCCATATGACTACATGGCGCTGGTTCCGATCGTGCAGGGCGCCGGCGGCTGCATCACCGATTGGGAGGGATGCCCGCTTTCGATTCACTCGGAAGGGCGCATCTTGGCAACCGCTACGCCGCGGCTTCATGCCGAAGCGCTCGCCTTGATCAAGGGATAACCACTAATCATGCCCTATAGAGGGGACAGGTGTCCGCTTTGCTGACCTCGGGGATCTGATGGCCAAGGTGACGTCCGAGCGGACGGTCGATCAGCTCGTCGGCATCGCCGCTGACGGTCCGGAAGAGCGGCTTGCGCCCAGATGGCGCTCGCCGATGTGCCGACTGGCCGAGAAACTGATTCCGGCCGTACTGACGACGTCTCTCGCCTGATCTTGGATCGACATGATTCGGCGGCCTTTGCGATCGTCTCATCGCTCACCGTCGGCGAATTGCGCGATTGGCTGCTGAAGCCGGAAGGCCAACGAAGGTCCAAGCGATTGGTCACACCGAGTGCAGCAACGAGACGGCTCCGCAGGGCTCGCAGCTCAGATTGCAGATCAGGATCACTCTGACGCTCAAACGCGTCATCCAACAACTTTGCGACCGCCGCCTGTCTCGCCGTTGCTCGGACAATCGTGCGTACTCCGGCAAGGCGAGGTACCGTGCCACGCGCATCCTGCCGGCCAACCGTTCCCAGCGCGGTCTGGCCTTCTGGCGTGGACGGATCGACAGTCAGATAGAAGTACAACCCGACACTACCCTCGCGCAACTTAAGGCTCCCCGCCGTGGTTCGCCCAAGTACTCGGCCACTATCATGATCGAGCAACCTCGAAGACATCTGACTGCAAAACGTTGGCGCGCGCATCGGCCACGCCAAGGAGCTTTCGTTTCGTCCGACCGCCCCGGTTTGGAAACCGTCATCGCGCAGGACTGCATCGACCTATTCGTTGACCTTCTCGATCAGAGTCGGTCCGACAAAGAAAATATCGCGTCCTGGCTGATAACGTAATCACCGGGTACGCGGTGAAGTCGCCACTAGCTACCGGCGGCCCCCAAAAATTCACGCATCCACAATTCAAAATATGGGTCTGAACGCGAATTCCGAAAGCCAAGGCCCGCATTGAGCGCCGACATCTCATCAATGCCGGCCGCTTTAAGCGCAACGAACCGACCGCCGACGCGATCGGCGATCCACCCAAGTGGCTAATCGAGCCACAGTCCGCAGCTTGGCGAGAATTCGCTGGTGAACTGCCGTGGTTGAACCACAGCCACCGCGCCTTGCTGGAAGTCGCTTGCATCGTGCGTGCTCGCCTGCGGGCAGGTGAGGAGGTGGGCACCAAGGCGCTTTCGCTTCTGCGATTGTGCTTGGGAAGCATGGGCGCCACGCCGGCTGATGCGAGTAAGGTTAGTTGGGCGCCGGAGAAAGAACCCGATGACCTGCTCGATTGACAGCTGCGTGATGCGCGTTCCGCCAATCAAAAGGCCGCAGTAGCAAGCCACCGCGGCCTGCCGGGTTAAAATGTGTAGGTGAAATATCAGATCCAGCCCCGGCGGAAGTAGCCTAGCCGGACTACGCCCAGTCGCAATGTCGTCGATGTCACACTTTGGAAAATGTTACGTCTACGTCAGGGCTACTGACAAATGGAAGAGGGAGAGCCCGCCGGGGCTGGCTATAGCGAGCTCTCAACCTCCGCGCGCGAGCTGCCCAGCTCGCCACACAACAGTCTGCAGGTCAGCATGTCAGTTTCGTGTCGAAACGATATCGAAATTTGGCGGACGGGTGATCACCGTTGATGGCCGAGTCCAACACCCAACACGATAGCTTTTTGACGGAGCGCGCGCTCGGTGCGCTTGGTCATCTTGGAAATCTTCGCAACCGGTGTCCGCGACTAGGAGTGCGCTTTCAATTCCTTGATGTCTTCTTTCGTCCACTCTCGGCGGACAATTTTCTTTGTCTTCTTAGGCACTCGGCGACTCCATGAGTTGTTAGGAGCGCGATCTAACAACGCCGCGCACGCTGCGCAACAATAGCTCGATTATGTTTCGGAGATTTAATGGCTGACAACGAACAACTAATTCTATCTATCTCGGCCGACACGCGAGCAATGCAACGCCAGCTTGACAAGCTGGTAGGGCAGATAGGCACCGTTGACAATAGTCTTGGAAATGCGTTCACCAAGGCACCGAAGAAGATCGACGACGTTGCCAAGTCGCTCGGCGCGGCAAAATTCCAGAGCGCCAATCTTGCCGCACAGTTCCAGGACATTGCTGTTCAGCTTCAGGGCGGTCAGTCGTCTTTCACCGTGGCGCTGCAGCAGGGCACGCAGATTAGCCAGGTGCTGGGGCAATCTGGCGCTGGTGCCGCTGTCGTGCTGTTGGGCGCCGCTTTTAAGTCGCTGCTTTCGCCAACCAGCCTGGCTACCATCGGCGTCATTGCACTTGGCGGTGCGGCCCTTCAATACGGCCTTAAGGCGATTGGTGCGGTCGACGACCTAGACGACCGGCTCAAGGTTCACGCAGACCTTATTAAGTCACTAGAAGGACGCCTATGGCGAGGCGGGCAAGGGCGTTGATACTTTCGCCAAGGACAGCATCACAGTCTTCAAGACGCTGCTCAGCTTATCGACTGACAGCTTTCAGAAGGATTTGGAGCGGCTTTCGAAGACTGCGCTGTCGGCAGCTGTGCCAATGGCGCGGTTCGTTGACGACTTAGGGCGTCCACTTGCGGACGCGGCGGACAAATTTGCCCCGTTCCGCAAGGCGATCGATGACTTCAACGCATCCGTGAAGGCCGGAAAGCCGGATGTCAGGGCGTTCCGCGAAGCTGTCTCTAATATCGTCGACAGTTCGGTGGATCAGAACGTGCGAAAGCTTGGTCAGTCGCTACTCGATATGACCGACAATACGAACAAGATTGATCTTGCGCTTCAGAGCGCTCAGAAGTCATTGCGCGGATTCAGCTCCGAGGCGTTGGCAGCTGCCCAGCAGGGCGAAGCCTTCGCCAAGGCGATGCAGACGCTTGGCAGCACAGTGGCGCCCGACCTGACTGACCGCCAAAAGATCCTGAAGAACTACAACGATGCGTTGGAAAAGGCGGGCATCACCGAAGAGCGCCTGGCCGTTGCTAGAGTGCGTGATGACCAACTGACTATCCTGTCAACCAACGAACGCAAGAAAGCGGCGGAGGATCAGGCTAGCCAGGACGAGCAAAATCTGAAGCGCTTCCAGAATTCTTTGAATTCGACCGCAAGGCATTGGGCCTCGGAGCCAGACTGATATCGCCTAGCTACTTCTTCTCGGCCTGACCGTCGTTCGTGCCGCTTTCCGGGCCGATGTAGATGCCGGTACGCATGCACTTCTTCCGGGCCGCCATCGCAAAGGGGAGCTTTGTCACACCGCGTTCTCTTGCCGTTCGGCTGGCGTTCTCGTTGACCTTGAAAATACAACCGGGAAACGCGATTGCGGTTGTATAAAGTTCAGCCTTGGGAACGCCTTCTTGGCTCGGCGGTTGGAGAGTCGTGAATAAGGTAGGTAGACTGCCCGCTGTTGGCCCAACCCGAGGGCGGGCTTTTTGTGAGTTGCGTTAGTGGCAAAGCGTACCAAAGCAGCGGCGAAACAGCCGGAGGCCCCTCGGATGGCGGGGTTTATTGCGCCCCAGCTTGCGACCCTAAAGATGAAGGCACCTTCCGGGTCTCAGTGGATTCGCGAAGTCAAATACGACGGCTACCGCATCCAGGTCCGTATCAATGGAGATGACCGCCGCGCCCACACGCGAAACGGCCATAACTGGGTTCACAAGTCTCCGTCATTGCCGGCGCCTTCGACATCGAAGGAGAGGCGATCATTGACGGCGAGGTGGTCGTTATCCACGAGGGGCGACCTAACTTCTCCGAGCTGCAGGCCGACCTCGCGAGAGGGGATCAGGATCGCTTAGTTTACTTCGCCTTCGATCTCCTGTGGCTTGATGGCCATGACCTCCGGAAGCTTTCCCAGCTTGCGCGTAAGGAGCTGCTCAAGGAGCTTATCTGGCGCAATAACATCGAGGAGTCTATCCTCTACAGTGAACATCACGAAGGGGACGGGCAGGCGCTGTTCGAAGCAGCCGGCAAACTGAAGTACGAGGGTATCATCTACAAGCGAGTGGATTCCTCCTTACCGATCGGCGCGGGTTGAAGCCTGGCAGAAGATCAAAGCCGTCCAAAATGGCAAATTCCCCGTTGTCGGCTTCATAAAAGATCCCACCGGTGTTGCCGCTCTCTATCTCGGCAAGAGAGAAGGTAAAGACCTGGTCTAGATGGGCAAGATGGGGACGGGTTGGAGCCGGACCACCTCTCGCAAGATTAGAAATGCGCTCGACACTATGATCAGTCCAAAGCAGAAGCTTACCAAGCCCATTAGAAAACCAAAAGCCACATGGGTCGAGCCGAAATTCTACGCTGACGTTGATATCGAGACATAACGTCCGAAGCGCTGCTTCGCGCCAGCTCGTTCAAAGGCCTCACTCGCAAATAACCTATTCCTCTGCATTTGGGAACATCAGCATTGAGCTGACGTTCTGCTTCGGAGGAGAAGTAGATGACCATCGGCAAGCGTGTTCAACCGGACCGCAACAAGATCGACATGAACGATGATTACGCGGTTAAGTACTGGACCCATGAACTCGGAATAACGAGAAGCAGACTACAGCGCCTCGTTGACAAGGTAGGCAACTCCGCTGCAGCAGTCCGCAAGGAATTGTCGAGGTAAAAGTGTTGAAGCGAGAGGACAGGGAGCAGCTGCTACTGATGATAGACATCTGCTTAGCTGTTTGTCTCGCGGGTCTCATCGTCACCATTCTTGTCTCGATACGAAGGGTATTCATTGATTAATCGCAAGTGTCCTGTTTGCCTTGCTATCCGGTTCGTCTGCGAGAACGCAGCGCACTTGGAGTGAGGCCTTTGGCTGGCAATGAGGCGCCGGCATGCACTGCAGCTGCACACGACGACAGCTAGACCGCGCCTGAATTGAGCAGGCTTTTGAGGGAGGTCGAGGCAATCCCGACTACAACGCATTGGCGCCACGGCAGCGGTGCCGGCCCTTAGGAGCGTAACGCCGGAGAATGTACGAGTGGGACCGGGGGCACTTCCCCATCGAGCCACTGCTGCTCTTCGGCCAAAGCGCGCCACGCCGCCTCCATCCTCTGGAAGCGGCGCGCGGCGGGGGCGGTCTCGGCCTCCTCCGCCAGCTCGGCGCAGTTCTCGGCGCACTCCAGGTACTCTCTCGTTTGGTAAATCAGGCTACTCAGGCCTCAGGGGGTGTTGGACTCCTGCCATTTCTCCAGATCGAGATCCGGCCGGTCCGGCGGAAGTTGGTCCTTCTCGGGGTTACCCGTCCACGGCTTGTTGGTCTGCCTGTGGGTGGGCTCGTTGGTTTGCTGCCGCGGGTCATCCGTCGGCGTCTGGCGGGATCTCGGTCTTTGGGGGGCGTTTTCCATAGGGCGATAATGGGCGAACGCCACGCTCCGTTCCTAGGCGATCGGCAACTACCCGGCCGACCAGGCGTTTTAAATGTTCACTCATTGATTGTCGAATTGGGAGTTCTCATGATTACTGCAGCCCAATGCAAAAGCATCGCGCAACATTATAAGACCCTCGCCACATCTCCGAACATTTCTGAGGACCAAGCTTTTCTCTTGAGGAACATCGCGAGGAGCTTTGCTGGCGTCGCTGGTCAACTCGACAGGTTAGAAGCCCTAGCTAGGGGCGAACGTCCACAACCAACATAGTGCTGCTTCCGCGCCAACTAGGAACTTGTGCTAAAAAAGGCCGGTTCGTCCGAGAAGGGCCAAGAACCGAGCACGCAATGTCGTTTTCCGATTGCGTCCTACCATGCTGTCCGCAGTGCGGGGCTTGGCCGATGGCGGTCTCTGGTCCTGTGGCCGGCTTCTACCGGCTCGTCCAGTTTCAATGCCCGCGCTGCTTGCGTTGCGAAGTATTCGATACCGGCGGCTCAGAGACCATCCGTGGCGCGCATTGGCCAGCAAAGGCCGCGCGAAGTCGGGCGCGACCCCTTCGCGGCCACGGTTGCGCAGCAGATTAGTTCTCGAGCAGAGCTTGCCCTGGCGCCCCCACGTAAGCTCTCGTGCGGATCGAACCAGACTTGGTCGACGTCGAAAGGCCGCAGCGAACTCAATCGCTGCGGCCCGCGCAAGGTCAAATGAACCGGGTGAAATCAATTTACGTGAACTATGGAGCCAGCCCCGGGTTGCCGAATGTTCCCGCCGCGTGAAGTTCCTGCGACAACAAATGTGAATCCGCCGCGCGCCACCCCATACATCTATTGCCATATCGCTAGAACGCCTGAGGCCTGTGCACGTTAAGCCTTGGGCCAGCATGACCCCATCGGCTTGGCCTTTTTGCGTAGTATCGGCCCCAACTCAGCCCCCCGAGTTGGGGCCGCTTTTTGCGAGACGCAGAGAGCTGACGCACAGGCTTCAGCGCGCGCCTTGAACGTCTCAGAGGCGAGGCGCTGCCCACTTGTGAGCGAGCAGATCTTCCCCTGGCCTCGGTAGCCGCACCTAGGTCCCGCTTTCGTGCAGTTCGAGCCAGCCGAGATCGGCGCGGGCCTTCAACTTTGCCCTGTCTTATGCGTTACCTTTGCACCATGGCCGTGACAGACGCAGAACTCTTGCAAGGAAGCCGACGATTGCATCCACCTGGCGGAGAAGGCGATCAGCGCCCTAGACAAGGAAGAGTGGCAGCGCTTGGCCGAGTGGCTTAAGCTCGCACAGGAAGCCGAGAGTCGTGGAGGTCGATGGTTTCGCAGCCGATATGCACGGCATCACGAAGTGCGACCTGTGGTCGTTGCCGGATCGACTAATGACTACCTCAAGCGACCAACGAGCGGACATTCCGAAATCGACGCTAAGATCCATGACCGGACCACGCAACGCGCCGAACGGGTTGCTGTTCAATTGCCTCATCCGCCTGCGCCAGCAGCGCAGGGCACCGTGATGCCCAGCTGCTTTGCCGTTTTCAGGTTTAGAATGTGCGTGAATTTGTCGGCCTGCTCGATAGGCAGATCGCCGGGCTTCGCTTTTGCGCGACTTGGCCGCCCGCGCCGCGAGCCGGATCATCGACATCGGTATAGCATGGGTTTCGCCGGGCAACGATCAGCGTGACTTTCGCTTTCGCCGGGACTGCTTCCGGCTGAGCCGCTTCGCGTTTGCCGCCACCTTTCTTCGATATTGCTCAACAATCTTGTCTCCGGAAGCCCCCGCCATCAGACTTGCACCGGCCTTCCCCGCGGCAAACATCTTTTCGCTGACCATGCGCCGGGCTTCACGTTGAGCCGCTTTGCCGCCTCGCATCAACTTTGCGGTCCGCAGTCCGATCACGCGATTGCTTTCTAGCGCCAGCATTATCCAGTTCCACATGCAAGCGTTCCTTCACCTTGATCTTGGAACACATCCAAATGGGTTATAGCCGGAAATCGCTTCGCGTTGAAGAGTGAGACCCCTGGTGGGGGGCCAGACGGGAATGCTCCGATGGGTTTGGCAGGATCGCGATTTGTGCATATGGAGAGAACGCGCCGCGTCCGAACGGTCGTTATCGGCGTGCTGGAAGAATTGCCGTTTATCTGCCCGGTGGCGGTCGCAATCGCCTCGCTGATCATGATCGGCATCACGCTCTGGACTGATTGGCCGCAGTGAGGGTGAATAGCGCCCTGATACCTAACGCTAAGACCTGGCGCCCGGGTTGGGCGCCAAATCGGGCAGCCCGGCATACATGGCGTCGATGCCATCGAGATCAGTGAGCGTGCGGGCGTCCAACTTCTTCGCCTTGATCCGCCCTCGTTGATCAGCTTGTAGCATTTGATGTGGCTCAACCGGCCATAGCGGCACACGTCCCTGACCGAGGCATAGTGCTGCCTATCGCTGCCCCGGATCACCGCGATATCGATTTTCTCTGGTCCCGCTCATTTCAACACCTTTGAGATTTCGACCAGCGAAAGGCCGGCGGTCCGCCGTCCCCGCCGCATCGGCAACCCCAAGTACCTTTGAGACTAGGAGGTGCAGACTCGCGCGCGTTTGGAACGCCGCCCCTCAGAGCCCGTTGCCTTAGTGGCCGATGGTCCCCCCATGTTCTTGGAGCATCAGATGAGCAAACGTAAGCTGGGAATAGCGGCAAAGCGCCCGCGGAAAGCCAAAATGGCTGCGCGGGTCCAACGGAGCAAGCAGGCCACTATCAAGAGTCCGAAAGACGATCTTCTGCGCTCTGTCGCGATAGGCGCGATTGAATCGCCTCTCAAGCTTCAGGACGATTCAAGACACGAGGCTCCCATCGTTGAGAAATGCGGGGGTGACCTACAAGATGACCTCAGTCAGAAAATGGCGGAGAGCAATCCAAAGCAAGAGTTTGCTTTAGCGACGGCCAACATGCAAGCTCCAGTGAAGCTTCTCGAAATAGCGCAAGCGAACACGCAATTCGCTTTCGAGTTCGGCCTGAGACTTGCGGCGATCAGGTCACCATCCGACTTTTTTGCCGTCATTGCAGAATTTACAAGCAGGCGTATCGACCTGTACGGGAAGTATATGACTGCATATCCGTTCTGGTGCATCGAGGCGTCCCGGGCGCTCACGTCTCTGCCGGGACGATAACGGCAAGCCATACTCGCTGCGGCAAACGAATGGACGCAATGCCGATTGCGAGCACGGGTCACAACGAGGGAGGGAGAATCAACGTCCGCCCCGCTCGGTTCCGCAAATCCGCCAGTATCTAAGGTTGACTGATGTCCACAACTGAAACCGTCCTGCTGATCATTATGGCGGTATTTGTCTTGATGATACTCGGCAATATCGCATTTCAAGTGGCAGCGGAGCGTAAGAATCCGCCAATCGGCGTCTTCACCGAGTGCGACGGAGTGCGCCTTCACTATATCGAACGGGGCGAAGCCGCTGCGCCTTGCGTGGTCCTGTTTCACGGGAATGGGACCATGATTCAGGATCTCATCCTAAGCGGTTTGGTCGACCGTTTGGCCCACCAGTATCGCGTCATTTGCTTCGACCGGCCCGGGTTTGGCTACAGCCACCGTCCGCGTACGCGGATCTGGACGGCCACAACGCAAGCTTCCTTATTTGCGAAGGCTCTTGATCAGCTTGGTGTGCGCGATCCCGTGGTACTCGGCCACTCCTGGGGGACGCTGGTGGCAATCGCGCTGGCGTTGCGAAGTGGCTATACCGTGAGTGGGCTCGTGCTTGTGTCGGGCTACTACTTTCCTACGTCTCGCATGGACTTTTGGCTCATGTCAGGTCCGGCACTGCCGCTGCTCGGCGATCTAATGCGCTACACTATCTCGCCCATCATAGCGTGGGCGATTATGCCGAAGCTGATGCGCAAGCTGTTCGCGCCGCGTGCCATTTCGCCGGAATTCAAGAACGAATTTCCGATCTCCTTGGCGCTCCGGCCCAAGCAGTTGAGGGCGGCCGCCGAGGAGAGCGCGTTCCTTATTCCAGCTGCCGCGCAGTTGCAGCTGCAATATCAGCGAATCCGGTGTCCTGTTAGAATCGTGCATGGAAAGGCTGACCGGCTTATCGAGGCCGACCAGTCGCGCCGCTTGCATAAGACGTTGCCCCGCTCCCTGCTAGGGCTGGTCGAGGATGCTGGTCATATGGTTACCTATGCAGATGCCCCGGGAATAGCGGATGCCGTGGCGGCGCTGGCGGTAAGGGCTTAGCAGCGACCCTATCGAAGCTGGCTTGACGTTTTGCGAAGCCGCCAGGGCATGAGGTCGTCGATTTCGCTTTGGGGATGGCCGGCCGCGTCCCCGTCGCGCTCACCTTCAAATGCCGAGGTATCGCGGACGCGCGCCGCGACGGCTGGTGAGACACCCTCTAGCGGGACGATGATGGCTCGCCGAGAAGCTCAAAGAGTGCCGGCGCCTTGCGGTCCTCGCCGGAGTTGTCCTTGAGGACTTTCGTGCCTTTACCTACACCTCTCTGAACGCGGCATTTAATGGGGCCTGGATCGCGGAGCATACCGGCAATTCCGCCCTCGCAGAGATTGGCACGAAGGGATGTGGGCGTGGCGGGACGCCACTTTGCGCAGGCTTACGCGAAGAAGGCGGACACGCTTCGGAGGGTCGAGATTAGGTCCCTCGCTAGCGTCGCGGCCGTCGGAATGGACCAGATGCGAGAACCTTCGAACCCTTCGAAATTGCCTTCCTCCGATCATTGTTCCGGCTCGTCGAGCGGGATTGCGAACAGCGGGAGCGTTCAGCATGAAGTGCCGGCGCCGAGCACATAGGCAGCGTGATCGTCAGCGGCTCATGACGCATCGTCGCCGACTGAATAGCTAAAACGAAGGGGCCTGCCGGTTCACGAACCAAGACCGGCAACCACTTCTGTCGTCACTGCAACGTTACGGCGGTAAACCTATGTCGGCATCACGCGCCAACAGCACCCGCGCTTACTGAGCCGGTCGCGGAACTCCTAAGCCGTAGCTATGGTGCGTTCCAACAGATCACCGTTGCAGAGATTTACAAAGTGCAATCGAGAACATGCCGGGCAGACGAGAGCTCTATAGAGTTCACGCGAGCCACCGAGCGGCAGACCTTCGCATTCCACCCATTGGACCTGCCTATCCTGAACTGGACAATGGAATACAACGAGCGCCATAGATGCCTCCCAATACGGAACGCCCCATGCCCGAAACGGATCAGCGGCCGACCAAGATTTCGGCCGCTGATCTTTAGTTCCGTGTGCTGAGTCAGGCTGCCTGCCTGACTGCGGCGGTCATGTGCGTTGCGGCGTCTTCGGCGACTTTGACCGACATATCAGCGATCCGGCGGCTGCTCTGCAGCGCACGCTCAAGCGATTCGCGTACCAAGTCTGTCTGAACAGCAAGAAGATCGTGCGGAGTGCGACACCGCCAGAGCTCGCTCATTCCCTTCATGTTGTTCTCTACCTGGGTTCGCGTAAGCGCCAGCCATTCTCGCGAGGCATCGTTCATGCCCTTCGTTACTGCGGTCGCCGAATAGAGAATGCTCTCGGCGTTCCGAGCGGATCGTCTTGCTGCGTCCTGAGCTTCGCTCCCTGAGACGCCTAGCGCTTCACCGAAATGGTCCGCCGAGTGCCCAATTATCGCAGTCGCGACGTCTACACCGAACTGCCATGTGTTCTGTAACATTTCAGCATTGTGCTGCAGCACATGGGCGCTTGTCTTCGCCGCTTGCTCGCTTGCTTCTGCTGCGACTAGGCCGATCCGGCGCGTTTGCTCGGTCACTCTTTCACCGGCTCGACGGGCTTTATCCTCGACGTTTTGAGCGGCCTTATCCTCTGGGCGTTCGTTTGCCATTTTTCTTGTCTCCATCACAGGGGTTCTTGAGGAACTTGTGCGACTCCCTGTCCGCACATGCTGATCCTGCGCAATCAAACGTGGTCACTTTACGGTCGTTCCGGCATTCCGTCAGATTTCATGATCCGTGCGATAGCGCGTGAATCAATGTACGATTATTTCAGTCCACAGCTGTTGTAAGAGGCGCGCGCGTGCCCGAGTAATGCGAACAGTTGGAGTGCGGCGCGGTCTGCCGACCGGCAAACGCGACACCGACAGTGCCACCGCCTTTTGCCCTCGTTCGTTGCGTGCTCTTGCCGAACAAACAATGCCACCGAAGTATCGATCGATCGGCTCGGAGCCCTGCTGGCGCGATTGCA
This sequence comes from Bradyrhizobium sp. USDA 4486, assembly GCF_054057995.1. Lineage (NCBI taxonomy): Bacteria > Pseudomonadati > Pseudomonadota > Alphaproteobacteria > Hyphomicrobiales > Nitrobacteraceae > Bradyrhizobium > Bradyrhizobium sp. USDA 4486. The sequence goes on along the minus strand of NZ_JBSRZV010000001.1, from coordinate 4,589,590 downwards.
GCTCCCTGCCAGCCGCCGACGGCCCTCCGGCCGGCTCCTCATTGCGGCTGAGAGCCATGACTTGCGCAAAGAGCGAGCCCACGCCGAAGATCTGGGAAGCTGATCACGAACCTCCATGGCGCTGCTGGGCTTGAGGTGTCAAACTAGGACGAAGCTGCTTAAGCGCGATCTCCGAGATCGCAAGAGCATTGGTGACGCCAGTAGCTTCTACCTCAATGATCTTGCGAGCAACGATCTCGCAAATTGGATCGTTACGACCGACGAGGTTGAGCTTACTCAGGGTGCGGTTGAAGGCGAGTTCAAGGACGTGCCGCTGCTCTGGGCTCAAACCTATACTCGCAGAAATAACCCGATTGATAGGCAAGGCGCTGCTCCCCGTTTTGGTGGTGCGGGAGCGCAACCGGCGGTCTCATCACCGACAATATTTTAATTGCCTGCTGAATGTCATCGAACATTGAGAGGCGCTACGAGTGTAGCCAGCACGCGGGGCGCCGTCGTATCAGCTGATACGATCTCAAAAATAGTTTGGAACGCAATGGACAATGCTCATGAGACGCTCATCCGTAACCTGAAGGAGCACTCCCGCCTTCGGGAGGACGACATTGCAGAAATCAGCAAGTTCTCGCTGATTACCAAAGAACTCTCGCCCGATGAGGATTTTATTCATCAGGGAGACTGCCCTAAGCAGCGCGGGTCATGCTTGGTTGCTGGTCGATCAAAGGCAGCCTGTTGCTCGCCACAGCGTCCTGATGCCGGAAGAGTATCGATGAACAGAAGCCCGCCGGTTCACGCTGGCGGGCCTTTCAACGTTAGGGCGCTCTGGCAGTGACGGGTCACGGGGCGGTCACCAGGGGCGGTGGCTGTGCAGTACGAATTGTTTGGGGCTGTGAAGCCGTAACCGGCGAACTCTGTTCACGCTGTTCCGCCGCTGCCCCGGCGGCCGGCCGTGACGCAAACATATAACCGATGATTGCGCCGGCCAGAGGCGTCATGGCCGTCACGGCCCTTTCGAATATCTCTTTTCCAGGTCCATTCGGTGCGACGAAATATAGAATTGCAGTAAAGACGAAGAGCATGAGGATTCCGGTGAAGGTAACCGCCGCAAAGCGAATTTTGCGCGTTTCGAGGTCACCTTGATCCCTCGTCAGAAGCAACACAAATGCCGAAATCGCAAACACGAGCAGGAATGTCGCCAGTGCTGCGTAAACAAGCACATCATACTCCATCTTAATAGGCATGATGCCCTCCATTCCGTTGAGCAGCATTCCGATCCAGGGAACTTTAGATACCAGAAGGGAAAATACAACCGCGGTGATGCGACGCAGCGCCCCCAGCCGTTGGTCGTTTCGTGTTCCGATACCCCATCACGGCCATCTAAGGATTGCCTCGCTCAAAGTCCGGCCGAACGTCCGCGCCGCGAGATCCGCAGCCTTTGCAGAGGAAGCGCGACTAGAGGTCGGACAGCCGCATTTCGCCCGGCCAGCGGACCGCATCCAGTTCAACGTGGTGCCCGCAATGGCAGTAGACCAGGACGCCATGCAAGCCCATCTCTCGCATCTCGCCGAATGTGATCTTCAGCGGGCAGGCTGTCAGCGTGCGTAGGCGTGTGTCGTCGGACAGGGCGAGGCATGCCGCCATCAAAGCGGGATCGTAAGTAGCTCGCAAATTATCGATTCCTAGCGGTCCGCAGCGCGCGCGAACCACTGCCCATCGTAGGTGTGGAAGACTCAGCCCTTCGGCATTCGAAGCCACACCTCCACCATGAACCAGACGATGGGTGTCGAGACCAGCAGCAACGCTGCCGCCATCAGGAGCTCACGGCGCCGCGGCCACAACTCGCGACCGATGATGCCCAGGAGCATGCCGAACATGAGCCCAATCAGAGCCGTCATTGGCGCGCTCCGATTGCGAACGGAAAGTGAAACGCCGTGTTGCTGCCGTGTTGCGTGGAGTATTTGTAATGCCGCGTAACGCGTTGAATTTGCTGCTAGCGAGTTGAAGCGCCGCGCAACATGGAATTCCGCGCAGAACGAAGCTGCAACGGCGCCAAGATCCTGTTTTGATTGTGGAAAGACTGGCGATCCCGGCAGGATTCGAACCTGCAACCCGCGGAGTAGAAATCCGCTACTCGGCCAAGACGCGCCGTCTCGGCCAACTATCTATTGACCATTGAAATCCCGTAAACAGCCTCCGCCAAAGGAAGGTCAAACAAGCCCAAACTCCATGATTTTGTGAGTCCTTTCGATTGCTACTTACATTGGGGACGAATGGGTCGCGGTTCCGACCCTCATGCAAGCCGGGGGATCTCCTGTTGGACCAATCGCAATAGTCGGGTGTTGCGTGTCTACATTGCTCGCGTAGTCGGGATGAACGGCTTTCAGCGCATGCAATTGCAGGCGGCGATCTCGATCTTCGTGTTGGTGTTCGGCAACTCGATTATTTGCGGCCGGATCTGGTGATGGCTTCACACGTCACCGTTTGTCGGCAAAACCGTCCTGCTTCTCGGCGCCTTCATTACGGTCCTCGGCATCATCTGCGTCATCCGGGTGTTCGCCCCCGATGACTGGGGCCGGAATGTATGAATTGGCTCGGTGCTGTTCGCGATCGCGAGGCCGGTTCTATTCTTCTACTCTGATGGTGGATCGAAGAAGCGAGGCCCGGCAACGGAGGCGAATCCTAACCGGGCCTCGCGACCGCCGATCACCTCGCGGGATAGACCGGCGAGCAGGAAGGATGTCGCATGGCAGGCTGCCATTGTACGCGATAAGCGCTTTTTGACGCGAGATTACTGCAGACCGATCGGTCAGCGGGCAGCTTTCCTGCGCAGCGCATGCCCGCGCCGTGGATAACTGCCGGCTCCTTCGGTGCCGGCAGCCCCCGGGGCGATGCGCAGGCATCACACCTCCCTGGACCTCCACCCTCGTCATCTGGAGCCGAAAGGGCCCGGGTGGCGGGAACGTTTTTTGTGCCCGGATTTTGTGGGTGCCGCTAGCGGATTGAAATGAAAGAGGCCGCGGGCGGCTTCTCGGCTTGATCTAATTGCAGGTATCAATTGGATATTGAGTAGAGCCGCCGATTCCGACGAAGTATTTGTTGCCGGCCTTGCAACGCGCTCTGCATTTAGGAATTTCTTCACGGCATATCCCCATAGCGGCGCTTTACCTTACCGCGTCAGGAACGTTTGCTTTCGCCCAACTCACGCACAACGCTCCTTGCTCGGTGCAGGAGCGAGCCGAGACGGTTTCGACCGAAGCTAAGCCGATTATCCCGATCAACAACAACATGAAAAATCGCATTTCTATGTCCCTCCTTTTTTCAATTTCCAATGTGCCGACGTCGCTGCGTCATTCCGATCTCATCGATCGCATCCGCCAGCCCTTCTAAGAACGCTCGGTGCCACGCATCATCATCGGGCAGCTCCCATTCCCGCAGGCCGGCGACGTATCTGATCAGAGCGATCACGCCCGCGATCGTGGCTGGCTTCGAACCGATGAGCACATTTGTATGCTCCGTGAGAGCCAGGTTCGTTTGGCCGGTGACTTCGTCGGCGGCAGCAAATTCGGCACCATCCGAGAGCTTAGCCGAAACCGACGCAGCCGCATCGTAGTGCGCGGACAGCTCGCGATGACGCTCGATTACTACGAAGATCAGATCCCGATCGGCTGCAGCAACCGACGGCGTGTAAATCTCTTGCGATGACAATGTTGGCCCCGAGCGAAATATGAGACCGATGTTAGCAGCGCTGTCATGACTAAAGTCGGCCCACATTACTTGGTATGCGCTGGTTTTCTGCGCAGCCAAGCGGCTGCCTCGGTTGACTCCGTGTCTGCAACACAATGGACGGCTTTGGTGAGATTTAGCCCTTGTTGATTCTTGGGCGATTTCGGGCGCCTTCAATTTTCCAGTTCAAAGGATTGGCATGGCGGCCCTCACGCTCGATCTGAAATTCCGTGTAGTGCCTGCGCACCGCAAGGACCGACCGGCTACCTTCGACTTGCCGACAATCAAAGATGCCGCCGAAGCCGCCTCAGCAACGGGCGCAATTCTCAGCGGGGTGGCGTCGGGCCAGATCACGCCTGGCGAAGCTGCAGAAGTGGCCACATTGGTCGAGACGTTCGTGAAGGCGTTCGAGACCGCGGATTGAGCGCGCGTATTGATCGGTTCGAAAGGATGACGAACCAATTAGCTCAAACGGATTGCCCTCCTCGAGGCGGAGCGGAAGCCAGGATTTTCAGGTGATCATCCGAACAATCTACGAAGGTCGTACCGGCGTCATCACCGAGATGCTAGCGTGGCGCGAGAGTGGTTCATCTTCGGGGCAACCGTGTCCTTACAAAACCAGGCCTGGCCGGCTACCTGCCGACATACCATCCGGTTTACAGGCCGGCCAATTCCTACACGCCCACTCTATACGCATGTCATAGGCGATCGGAAAAGCTACTACTCGGAAAAGAGGAGAATAAGCGTGACCCGGCCAAGACCTTAAGAGCAATGCAGAGGTGGCATAGCCTCGACAGTCTGCCATCAGGCGAAGATCGGACGATCCTCGAACGGGCGCCGATTCTCCGCGATCTGCTTTCGCGCGACCGAATTCCTAAACTGAATGCGCCCAAATTCGAGGAGCTCTGCATGCGCGTGTGGTCCATTCAGGATCATGCGCGTCGTTTGTCGAATTTACATTGAACTTGCCGGATGGCGAGAGGCACGACAAGTACAAGAAGACAAGGTCGCTTGCGAAATTCCTCTGCAGCCGCCATTCAAAATATGGATCGTCCGTTCTAGAAGCCATCAACATCGTTCTCTATGGCGTGCGGATGAACGCTTCCGCTTAGATTGTGGGAGGCGGCCACCGACGCTCCCTGGCGCATTGAACATCCTCGGCATCAGCGCACAAGCTGTTTAGTCCCAGTTTTGATGGTGCATTCTTATCGCACGATTCGAAGGATGCGCTATGGGACAGGTTTTACACGGCTGCGCCACCAACGGAGGCAGTGCGTCGAGCAATACAAAGAGTCAAGAGAGCCTGAGAGGTCTCGCCAAGCGCTACGGGATCAACCAGAAGACTGTTGCGAAGTGGAAGCAGCGCGAGACCGTCGCCGATCGTTCGACTGGCCCTAAGGAAGCCAAGTCGACCATCGCGCACTCGACTTGGCGACTCAAACCGCCGGAGTGTCACACGCTCTTCATCGCTGCTGCTTTAATGGAATTCCAGGACGGTCGAATGCGAGCTCCAGTCAGGTAAGGGCCTACGCACTAGCCAAGTGCGGATTGAGCCCTCCGGTATCAGCTTGAAGCCGCGTCGTCGGCTGTTCGATCGATCCCTCGGGGGCACAGTCGAAAGACGAAACGGCAGAGTCTTCGAAATATCTTTTTTGGTTGGGGCCTCGCGGCATCGTTCTCACCGCGGAACTGTTACGGGCCATTCTGCGCGCGAATCCTGCGGACACGAGTAGCAAACTGCAGAATTTCTGCGTCGGGTCATTACTGCTACGCTGCAGAGTGCGTGGCCATCTCTCGACTATTCGCGCATGTATGATTCAGATGACATCCGAGTTCAATCTTATGTAACCAATCAAAACTACGGGTGTCGCGAAACGATCTCATATCTAATTGGAAGTCTGATGACCGCCCCTACAATCGCGAAACGGCTCCCATCAACGGTCTTTCGTCGGTTTCGACCGAGCCTACGCACTCAGATTGTTTGTTTGGGGATCGCGGGCGTTCTTGTCACTGGCGCGACTTCAATTGCCGGACTCAATTATCTTGCGACGGCTCAGAGTGAGGTAAGCGAGAGCGCCAATCTTCGCGCCCATCTGACGTCTCTTTCTGAGGCCTTTCTTGAATCGCAGCAGCTGGCGTTGGAGTTTTTGCGCAAGCACGACGAAGCCGTGGTCGCGCGGCAAGCCGAGGGCCTCAATAACGCATTGGCGGACCTTGGCCAAATCGAAGAGCGGGCCGCTTCCTCGCCCGAGGGCGATCCCCTGAGAGACGTGAAGTTCCTTCGCGCCGGAATCAACCTTTATGCGACTCGTTTTAATAACGTCGTCTCCGCGCAGCGGGTGCTCGGGTTCACGGAAAGTGATGGGCTCCAAGGTAAGCTTCGCGAAGCCGTACATCAGGCAGAAGCGCGACTTGCACATTTCAATGAGCCGCACCTAACGATGTTGATGTTGATGATGCGACGGCATGAAAAGGATTTCATGCTACGTCATGAAGAGCGGTATGGCGATGAGCTGGATAAGCGCGTCGTCGAATTCGAGGCCGCACTTGCTGCTTCAGAACTTGCCCCGGAATCCAAGAGTGAGCTGAAGAAGCTTGTTGCTTCTTATCGATCGAGCTTTCTTGCGTTTCTTGTATCGCAGCAGGCGCTGGACGATCAAGTTGACGATCTCGTCCAAATCTACGGCCGGAATCGTCCCCTTCTTTTGAAAGCGATAGCAGGCGCGGACGCTCGCGCCACCTCTGCTGAAGGGCGTGCGTCGCGCCTCCGAGAGACGTTGGGTTGGGCAATCGGGCTTGCCACTCTCGGGATCGGCTTCGTTGCGGTGCTTGTTGGTCAGAAGCTGGCAAGGCTTATAAGCCGGATGAGCGAGGCGATGCGTCAACTTGCGGCCGGGCAGTTCGATGTCACGCTGCCGGGTCTTGGCCGTTCAGACGAGATCGGCGACATGGCTCAGGCCATGGAAGCGTTTAAGGTGAGATCGAAGGAAAAATTGCAAGAGGAACTAGCGGCGAATCAAGAGCAGGACCGTGTAGCCGCGAAGCGGCGGAAGGCGGAGCTTGGCGAGCTGGCGGGCACATTTGAACGCGCCGTTAGCAGCGTCATTGATACGATGTCTTCCGCATCGACTGAACTGGAGGCTTCGGCTCGCGAGCTGACAGAGACGGCACAGCTTACTCGGGAGATCTCTGATAACGTTGCGTCGGCATCGGAGGAGGCGTCAGCCAATGTTCAGCTGGTTGCTGCGGCAACGGAAGAGATGATGGCGTCCGCTTCCGAGATCGGCCGGCAGGTCGCGCGATCAACGGAGATCGCCCACGAAGCCGTGCGCCAGGCTGAAGAAACGGATCGCCGGATGAAGCAGCTATCGGCTGCTGCAACAAAAGTCGGTGGGGTGGTTGACCTAATTGCAGCGATCGCCAGGCAAACCAACCTTCTGGCGCTCAATGCAACAATCGAGGCCGCGCGTGCCGGCGGCGCCGGCCGCGGCTTTGCAGTTGTGGCGCTCGAGGTGAAGTCGTTAGCAACTCAGACGGCGAACGCGACCGTTGAAATCGGACAGCAGATTGCTGACATTCAGGCAGCGACACTGGAGTCGGCCAGCGCCATCACAAACATCGGAAACAGCATTAGCAGAATCTCACAAATTGCATCAGCGATTGCCGCGGCCATCGACCAACAGGGCGCAGTCACGAAAGATATTGCCCAAAATATTCAGCAGGCGGCCGCGATGTCGACGACTGTCGCGGGCAACATCCGGCAGGTCGCGCAGAAGGCGTTTATCATAGGTGCATCATCGTCGCAGGTGTTGACATCTGCCAATGTGCTTGCCCGAACCAGCCATCACCTTAAAATCGAAGCCGATCATTTTCTCACCGGGATCCGATCATGATCCGTTCGTCGAGATGCCATGCAAGGCTCGGCGAAGGCGCTCCAACACCGCTCGGCGCTCGCCGGGCTGTCCTGTTAGAGGCATTCTCCCCCACAGCGCCGTGCTCGCATCCTTTGCTGGGCAAAGTCGGCTTACCGCCAGCCAATGTTGCCGTATTTCGCCGAGCGAAGCACGACGGCCCCGCCATGGGCGCGAGATTCTGAAAGTGTCCCCTTATTCTGCCGCCTTGTATCACAGGTGGATCGAAGTAAATCCTTATCGGGGAGACTCTCGCACCGACGATATTTGAGTGCCGGTCGACACAAATGGGCCGCCGTCGTCATCCGCAAGCTCTCACTATACCACGAACAGTTCCTTATGACTTCCGATAGGTGTTTAAGCTCCACATAGGTGTTTAAGCTCCACGGAAAACGGGATCACACTTGAGATTTCGCATCAACAGCAGCTTAGCCTACAGCATGTGGTTCGCCGTCAGTTCCTCGGCTGAGCTTGCTTGCAATTCATCGCGGGGAGCGGACGTCCTCGCCGCGGAGTTGCGCGACAACCTAATTTGCAAAGGCTCAGTACCGATCTTTGTCGGCTCGCGCATGCTCCCCTTCTTCTCTTAGTTTGCAGCCAGCACTAAATTTCCGTTGATGGTTGGCCGTCAGGCAGCTTTCCTTTTGTTAGGCTCGTTCTTTTTGAGCTTGCTCAGCGTTCTACTGACTATGCCATCGATGATGCGAGCGTCATCGGGATAAGGATGATACGGATCCTGCTTCCTTTGGGGCTCGGCGCCAAAGTAGAGCCGAAGCCGATCGGATAACCTGACCTCGTCAGCTTATCGACAGCTGAGCTTCCTAGCATGCGAACGTCTCGATCTAGCCGATAGAGCCGCCTTATCGGCTGAGACCAAACATGTCATGAAGTTCAATGAATACAGAACAGGCCCAGACTCGCGCTGGCATACCCTCCGAATCCGAAAGCACCGAGCCAACGTCTGGGGCCGCCGGGCATTCGCCTTCGTGCCTGACCCAGTGGGCGTCAGCCTTGACTCGGTGGGCCACAGGAGCGGCCGCCGCCGACCTCGTCTTGTCGCAGGACCGCGCCCTGGCCGGTTGGGCAGCGGAAGAGGGGCAGGGTGAAGACGAGAATCGGCAAGAGGCGGTCAACCGGACGAGGGCGTGGCGGGACGAGGGTGATGTCAGAGACGAGCTGGATTTATCGTCGCTGTCCCTGACCGCCTTGCCAGCCTCACTCCTGCCGAGGCTCCGGACCCTCAATGTCATCGGTAACCAATTGAGCAGCCTGCCGGCCCAGCTTCCGGGCGGACTCCGGGATCTCTACGCTTCTGACAACCGGCTGACTAGTCTGCCCGCCCTTCCGAGCAGGCTCCGGCACCTCCACCTTATGGCCAACGAGTTGGCCAGCCTGCCGGCAGCGCTGCCGTCCAGGCTACGCAGCTTGACTGTCGATGGCAACCAACTGACCGACCTGCCCGCCCTTCCGGCAACGATCGAGGAGTTCTCCGCCTGCAATAACCAGCTGACCAGTCTGCCCGAGCTTCCAGCCAGGCTCCGCCGCCTGGAGGTCAGCGAAAATCAGCTGACGAGCCTGCCCGATCTTCCGGCAAGGCTGCGGTACCTGGACGCAGGCGACAACCAGCTGACAAGCCTGCCCGACATTCCGGCCAGACTTCGATACCTGGACGTCAGCGAAAATCAGCTGACCAATCTGCCCGAGAGACTCCCCGTCAGCCTTGAAATGCTCGGCGCCAGCAATAATCAGCTGACCGGCTTGCCCGCGACCGTGCTGACGCAGCTCGGCAGCGCGTCCAGCATCGACCTGCGGTCCAATCCGATACCGGCTCCGGTGCTGGCCGATTTGGCGACAGTCACGCGCGGCGCGGATTATGCCGGCCCGCAAGTCTTGCTGTCGATGCCGCTACAACCGATGGAACACGAGTCGCGGCCCCTGCACGAGGTTGTCGCGGACTGGCTCGCGGACCAGCCTCGCGCAGCGGACGCGTGGCAGGGCTTCGCCGCAGAGCCGGGTGCGCAGGACTTCGCTCAGTTTCTCGAAAGACTTGCGGGCACCGTAAACTATGGTCATCAGGCGTTCCGCGACCAGGTGGCCGAGAATCTGCAACAGGCCGCGATGAGGCCGCGACTGCGCAAGCAGTTTTTCGAGCTGGCTAACGGAGCGACTGCGTCCTGCGAGGACCGCATCACTTTGACCTGGAACGGCATGCAGACCGCACGCCTGAACGCTGATGTCAAGGAGGGGCTCTATGACAATCGGCTCGACCAACTGCTCCAACATGGCCGTGTCATGTTTCGTTTGGAGGCCCTTGACGATATCGCACGCGAGACGGTCAGCTCGCTCCGGCGTGCCGACCCGGAGGCCAATATCGACGAGATCGAGGTCTATCTGGCCTATCAGACCCAGCTACGGGATCGGCTGGAACTGCGCCACATCGCCCCGGATATGCGCTTCTTGAATCTCTCTGACGTCACGCCGGACGACGTTGCCAGGGCTGAGACGTCGGTGCGGGAACAGGAAGCCGCGGGTTTCGCGGATTTTCTGGCAACGCGCTGGGAGCCTTGGGATACGGTGGCGAGGCGGATCGCTCCCGATGATCATGCCGCGATGCGGGACCGGCTTGCCGATGCGCTGGAAGATGAGTTTCCGACGCGCTTGAACGAACGACTCGCGGAGCATGGCCTGACAGATGATGTCGATGCCCGGCGGGTAGTCGGAGCCCAAATCCTCAGCGAAATCGCTCGCGAGATCAAAGGCGAGCTGATGCATAAGGTTCTCCGGGAGCACGGCCTCGAGCCCTGATCGATGCGATCAAGCAGTTCTCGTTTGGTCGTTACGGACGAGCGATTGTTCAGGGGGCGTGGAGTTGCCGTCCGCTAACACCTCTGACCACTTCGGCGTGTTGTTCGCTCGGCGGCCTTGCCGGTGCAATTGAGGTCGCGGCCGTGCAGGGGAGCGGGGTCTTTTCGCTTGTCCACTCGGTAGGTGGCTTCTCCCTTAACATCCGCGCTTCGCCGTTTAGCTTGTCGTAGGCAATGGCGACGTTGAAATGAGCGCTCTGCTTCTCTTCGGGTTTGAGGAACGTTGCGAGGGTCGTGAGGATGGTCACTGTGATGGAGAGCGCAATGGCGATGAGGCCAATCCACCAATAGTCCTTCGCGGCCTGTGCAAACACGGCAACGCTCGTCAGCGCAGAATGATCGCCGTGGGGAGACCAAGCCGGAAGGCCCTTTTACTCCATCCCTCGGCTGCGCAGTGATGCCCCTTGGATAAATCTCTCGTTCTCCCCTCGATGCGTTGAGCCTCAAGGATGATTTCGTCCCTCACCTTCGAAGGGGCGTTCTGATGTGTCAGCCATATGCAGCGTAATGGTTTGGGAGGAGATGACGCCAGAGTTCGATTGGCCGCTTGTGCTGTTGGATGGTCCGCCCGGAGGAAGCGCGGCGCCCGCAGGCGGCGGCATGACTGCGGCAGAATGACTTGGCAGCTATTTTGAACGTGGCACGTGCGGCGCCGATGTGCTCGAAATCGCCCATGAGCATCGCGGCGCTGCGCGACGAAAACGAACGCCTCAAGGCGCTTTTGGCGCAAACGCAGGCGGCCTTGAGCGAGCATCAGTGGGCGCTGGCGGCGTCGGAGGATGCGCGGCGTCGGTTGGAGATCATTATCGGCGAATTGCGACGCGACAAGTTCGGAAGTCCGAGAAGCTGCGACCAGATCAGTATCACTTGCCGCTCGAAGACGTGGAGATTGCGCAAGGTATCCTGAATGCTGCGCAGGAGAGAACCGAGGCGGTGATCCAGGGCCGATCGCGGAGCGTGACGGATCAAGGCTCTCATCGCAATCGCGGCTGCTTGCCTGCCCGCTTGCCGCGGGTGGAGCGGGTTATCGAGCCTGCGAGCACGCTCTGCCGTGCGGTTGCGGCACCATAACGAAGATCGGCGAGGACGTCAGCAAGCGCCCTGACGAAATCCCGGCGCAATGGCGTGTGCTGGTCACGCGCCGCCCGAAATATATATCTGTCGCCGCTGCTCCGGCCCTGTCGTGTAGGCACACGCAGCGGGCTGCCGACCGAAGCGGCCATTGCGCAGGTGATCGTCTCCAAGTTTGGCGACCATACGCCATTTTATCGTCAGGCCGAGATCTATGCGCGCCAGGGAATCCGGCTTGATCGGGCGACGCTGGGCAACTGGTCCGGCCGCGCCTGCTTCCATCTTCAACCGATCGCGGTCCACATGCGCCGCCGCCTGGCCCGGCGGATCGCCTGTTCATGGACGAAACCACGGAGCCGGTACTCGATCCCGGGCGCGGCCAAACGAAGAAAGGCTACTTCTGGGCGGTTGCCTCCGATGACCGCGGCCACAGCGGCCCAAGTCCGCCGATCGCGCGCGATTCGTGTCCAAGTTCTGACTCGGGACAAAGTCCGTCGGGTTCAAAACACCGGCTGCGTTTGGGGCGCCTTGGAGTTTTCAAAGCGTAGTCAGGCGCTTGATGCGTGCTGACTGAGCTGGCACGCCTGTTGCTGGGATGCAGAAACATGGAGTGAGGGCTGAGCGCACACCAGATGCGCAAAACGAGTGATGCTCGCCTTCTCTTGAACCCGTGTGCTCTGTTTCTGAGAGAGACACGCTAGCACACAAAGTCGCGCAACGAGTGGCAATAGTTTTGGAGAGCAACATGGTGCTGCACATGGATTCCCCAGCTCCCCCGATCAAGGTGGAGAACTGGCTGCGAGGCGAGCCCCTCACGAGCTTTCAGCCCGGGAAGGTGTACGTCGTCGAATTTTGGGCAACTTGGTGCGCACCATGTGCGGCAGCGATGCCTCATCTAGTAGAGCTGCAAGAGAAATACAAAGACAGCGGACTTGAGCTGCTCGGCGTCGCAGCTTACGAACAAGCTCCAACGGCGGACGAGGCCCGAACAAGCTTGGACGCGTGGTTGACCGACAAGTTCTCGAACCTGAACTTTCGGATCGGGTTCGACTCCACAGGCGAAATGAACAAGCTTTGGATGGATTCCAGCTTTTCTATCGGGATTCCCACCTCGTTCGTCGTTGACCGTGACGGCCACATCGCCTTTATCGGTCTTCCGATGCAGCTCGATGACGTCTTGCCGAAAGTTCTTAACGGCAGCTGGCGGACCAGCGATGAAGCTAAAGCCGCCGACACAGAGCGGATCGAAACCGGACGACGCGAAATGGACGAAATGACGCGCGAGCGGGCGTTGACTGAACCGATTCTCGCCGCGATGAAGGCGGAGGATTGGGCAAAGGCGGTTTCGGCGGTCGAAGAGGCCCTCGCGGTGATGCCGGACGACCTCGACTTCCGCGGGCGCCATGCGGATCTGTTGCTTCACAAACTGCGCAACATGCAGACCGGCTTGCCGGTTATGAGGCAATTCGCTCGCGACGCGATCGACAAAAACAATGAGGTGTGGATGGAAGAGGCGCTGCGCCAACTCTTCAATCCGACGAATGACAACTCCCACGTCCCGTCTACCGAGCGCTTTGCGATGGGCAAAGAGTTGTCCGAACACATTCTTGCGCTGAATCCTCCGCACCGGGACGGTGGCCCCAAGTGGCTGTCTTATGGGGCGGTCGCGCAGTATTATTATGAGAGCGGCAACAAGGATCGCGCAATCGAATTGGTCGAGGTGGCATTGAACTCGCTAAGCGGTCCTGAGCCCATGCCCGACGAACTGAAACAGTACTACACGCCGCCGCTGGTCCAAGCGCTGGCCAACTACAAGGGTGAGAAGGCTTGCTATGAGAGTGTTTGTGCAACTCCGCAAGGCGGGTTTCCGAGAGCGTCAAAGCGCAGGCAACGGAGCAAACAGAAAGAAGAAGGGTCATAGTCGAATTTACTCGCTGACATCATCCATCCATTTCTCCGGCGGCGAGTGGCAACCAAATCTGACGGTCTGACGGTTTACACGAAAATGCTAAACGACTCCTCCGGCATCAAAATGCTCGTGCCCAGAGCCATCGGGGCGGCCGGACCTAGGCGGGCATCGCCACGCCTCTGCGGACAGATGAAGATGAATGTTGTCAATCCGCATGCATGGTTCCCACAAACTCTCGAACGATCGCGCAGGCGGACAACGTCTAAGATCGCTGCCTCTCATGCTGTAAAAGCCCGCAAAGCCTGAGCCGCTTCAGCTAAACCGCTTACGCAAAGAGGGGTGAAATGGGTGGAAGATTCTCGATCGCAGCTCTTGGATATTGGGCACACGTCGCCTCGTACGGCAGCGCCAAGCATTGGGACGTAGCGCCGGGATCGAAAGGGTCTTACGCAGCGTGCAGCACAATCGCGAGCGCTATGATCGTTCAAGGTCCGTCAGCTACCTGCGGTAAAGCGGCCCAGGCGCTAGTGCATTCAGGAAGGCAGCCCGTGGCCCAAACCGGACCACCCTGAAGGTACGCGTCGGCGTAGCAATCGTGGCTCGTTCATTACACTCTTGTGCAACTGAAGGGAGATGGATTCTAAATGCAGTGAATCTTAAGGGCATCTGTTCTTCCATGTCCGCTGGATAGATTTGGAAATGCGCCAAATGATGATCGAGGACGAGTAGGTGCTTCGCCCCCGGCATCGAAACGATGCGCGGGTTGCCTGCATTTTATGATGGTGCAGTAGCGTCGACATCGTCGATCACGAAAGTAAGTCTCTATGTGTCGATCTGTACGCGGCGAAGCAGTTGGATCCATTCCAGCCGATGCTTGACGCGGGCAAGCCATATGTCGCCAAAGGCACAACGTTCGAGCGGCCGATAAAGTACACAACGCTCCGGCAGCTGCAGCCCGTGTCAAAGAGTTAGTTGTTTTTCGCCAATGAAGTAGTCTACGAAGATCGAGCGATGCAGTTCGCAGCGCATCTCTAAGCTATCGAACGCGGCGCGGAATTCGACGATCTTGGAACGACCATTCGGAAATCTGATTGCAACCTGCTCGCACCAAAGTGGCGGCGGGCCGTCCCGCCGGAGCAGTCAACTTTCTCGCGAACGCACGCGCCGACGCTGGTCCCGTCGTTTGGGCGATCATTGCCCGTCCCATCGTACGCCGCATAAACTTCGTCGGCTCCGCTAGGTTGGCGCGATTATCGCCGCCGCTTCGGCCAAATATCTCAAACCATAATATGTTGGAGCTTGGGGCTCGGCGCCGTTGATTGTGCTCAACGACGCGGGCGAACAAAGCGACAAGACTGGGGCGAGCGCCAAGAAAGAGACCGGCGACAGGTGTGACCTTGCGAAGTGTACACCGCAGTGTTCCTAATTTGCGCGGGGGGCTGCTGGCGTGGAGCGTCGGTCGAGATAGCCACCAGGAAACGCAGTCGGGGGAAGGATTGGCGTATATGGATGCCATAACGCGAGCCCAACCAGCCGCGCGTCAAGCCGTACGATCAGTTTGCGGGCGATCATGTTAGCTATTACCGCCTCAATCTCGCTCTGCATTACCTTCGCCACGCCCGGCCGTTCGCGCAGGCGGGTTTCAGGCGCCCCTTCGTCCGCGGCCATAAGAATTTCTCGCTCGAGGCCTCTGACGCGGTGTTCGCGCTCGACTGCTATGGCTCGCGTGTCCTCGACTATGATTTCGTCGCCGTTGTCCTGCATCGACAGCATAGACAAAGTCGGCCCCCGCCAGGCTTTCAGCCAGGCATCGATGCCCTTGGCGACGGCATTTAGCCCCGGGCGACGGTGAGCGTCGCGAACTGTGAAGTGGCCGCCGACATCTTTGTCTTCGCTGTCTTCGAAGTAGTATACCTGATCCGAGAGATCGCGCTCCGACAGCGGGTAGACGTAGCGATAGGGGGCGGCGGGGAGCAGCTTCAGTCCATGTTTCTCGGCTGTGTGATGATAAGGGCTGTAGCGCTGGTATCGCAGGCGTACCGCGGGTCCCGGCTGCAGATGATGCAGCAACGGCAACCAAGAGGCCATTTCCGCATACCATGCATCACTCTCGCCGGGAAAGCCCCACAGTAAGCTCCAACTGACCCGGACGCCGTACTGACGGCACCACTTCAAGAGCAGAACATTGTGCGCTGAGGTCGTTCCTTTGTGCATTAGCTTCAAAACACGAGTATCCAGGCTCTCAATACCCGGTTGAATCCAGCGGACGCCGGCAGCAGCCAGCTTCTTCACTTCGTGGCGCTTCAGGTTGGCCTTGACCTCAAAGAAGATCGTGAGCTTCTCGGGTAGCGCGGTGAGGTGAGGCAGCGCCTTTTCAAGGTAGTCAATGGCCATGATATTGTCCACAGCTTCGATGCGCGACGAGCCGTAGCGCGCCGACATCTCAATCATCTCCGCTGCGGCCTGCCCCGCGGGCTTCTGGCGGTATGCCATCGATCCGCCGTTCAGCCCGCAAAACATGCAATGACTGCGCTCGCCCCACCAGCAGCCGCGAGAGAACTCCATCGGCAGCCCGGCATGGATGCGATCGGCGTAGAGCGATGCCTCGACCTCCGCAAAATAGTCCGAGAAATCCGGCAGCGGCAGGTCACGCATGTTCTCGATCACTGCGCGGGGCACTAAGTCGCGCGTCGACGCCGCGGGATAGCCGGCCTCGCGATGCGTCGGACCGAAAACGCCAAATGGCAGGTCAGCAGGCGGAATGTCTCTGCCGCGATTGAGGATGTCCCAACACAGCGGGCCGATCAGTGCGTCGGCCTCGCCCGACACGACATAGTCGACCCATGGGAAACGCGCGTGAGTGCTCCATCCCATTACCGACTCGCAGTTTGCTCCACCCATGAGGGTGACAAGGTCAGGTGAGCGCTCGCTCAGCCGGCGCAGCAACGCGAGCGATGGGACATGCTGGGTGAAGGTCGAGCTGCACCCGACCATAGCTGGCCGCTTCTCCAGTATCTTGTCAGCCGTCCAGTCGATAAACCCGCCGATAAGCGAACGCAGCTTGAGGAAATTCGCGCGACGCTCGGCCATACCTTTGCCTGCGCGTATCGGGTTGCGCTCGAAATAAAGGTCGAGGAAGGCATTTTGTTCGCCTTCGAAGCCGGGAAAAGCAATGCCCGCGAACAGCCAATCAACCAGTGCCTCCTCTGGCGGGCAATTCTCAAGAGGTCCATAGTCCGCGATGCCTATGTATTCTAAAAACCAGATGTTGGCATAAGCTATGGTGGATTGCAGTCCAGCCTGGGTCAGCGCTGATTTCAGCAGACCAAGCGCCAGCGACGGCCTTTCGACTGCCGACACAGGCATGTTGACTAGGACGATTGGCACATCGATACTCATAATCATACCACGTTATTCATGATGTGGGTGCGTTCGCCCTGCCATAGTCTCACGCGAGGGACGGCAAAGTGAACTCCTGCGCAATTTCTGACTGGAGCCGTGAACACGAAGTCGATTAATTCCGCCAGTGCGTAGCCCGCTTCGAGCCACGATTTCCGCGTCGCGTTCGTTGCCCGCCGACTGGACGGCATGAACAAGCAGAGAGTGCTGGAGCCGAGCGGTGAATAGTTGCCTACACGCGGCCCCGCTCTTGATGTTGAGCGACGCCGCGCTCGAGTGCGACTCGATGTTTTTCATCATCGAGGAACGGATTGAAGTCATCATTCACATGGAGCTATCAAAGTTTCAGCTGCGTCGTCGTCGGCTGCCGACGATCACCGCCAGTGCAAGTTGCAGTGGCGGGCCACGACCTCTCCGGAACCAGCGCCACTGTCGTCTGGCAGAACCATTTTGATTGACGACTGGGCGGGGCAAGCCATTCTTGATTTAACAGCGTGCGTCCAGTCGTGCACCGCTGATGCACGCAAATGGGGGCTTGGCGCGAAGCAAAACGCGGAAGTCCCCTGGGCTTCTGTGGTCGCGTCGGTTGTGCGCGCCACGAAGCCACGGACCGTGGATGCGGAGCGCTTGTCATCGCGCTCAGCACTGTTGGTTGGTGGGGTGCTGCCGTTGCTTGAGCAAAGTAGTACCTCAATGCGAATCGGCACAATCTGCACCCGTGCGGGAGCCCGCGTATTTGACTCCTTCGATGCGGCTCGTGCTCCAGTCACCGGTCTGCCAGATGAAACGATCGTCGAGGTCTTCTTCGATCAGGCCGGCCATGTACAACTGATCGAGCAAGTCGGCGACCCCAAGGAGGGTTTTTCCGTCAGCTGCGACCCGAATAACCAGCTCCGACATTGTGCAGTTGCCGTCCGCGATCAAACGGCCAACGGAAATCGGGGCGATGTCGTCGAGCACGTGGTGTTCCATGTTGCGTGAGCGAAGATGAAAGTACCGGCTCCCTGCCTTGTATTGCAGGTCCCTGCGGAAGCGGATTGGCAGATCATGGGCTGGGCTCTCGCGCATATGCTGTTCGATCATGCTCTGCAGCCCGCCCCGGAATCCGTCAGGCGTGCTGAAGAAGCGTTCGCCCAGGATGCGGTACCCGAGAGGCCAGCGCTCGCTACCCGGCACCGGCGTCACCAGTCGTAAACGCCCCTGCCGCATATTTACGAGGAAGCCGGAAACACAGGCGATTGTCGTGTGATTGCGTTCCAGAAAGGCGATTGCACCGTCCTTGTTAGCGCCCCTGAGCTTCTCCTTCCGCTCGCGTGCGCGCCCGGCCATGGCCTTTGCCGTCAGCGCCTCGTTGCCCTGCAGGATGAGTTCGACTCCTAGCAACTCCTCAGGCGAAAAGGCCGTGTGAATCTGATTGAGATGTGCCGTGCTCAGCACGGAGAAACGGTTCGTCGTCGTGCGATATAGATTGAAGAGCCCGAGCACGCGCCTGGTGAGTGCCCGATCCTTGAGTGGGGCGGCCGTTGTTGTTTGCGGTAACGCGCCTGTAATCTGATAGTAGTCGAACAGAAAGCGGTCGTAGTGTGGGTTGTCGATGGGATCTGTGGCCCAGTAGCAGAAACCCGTGCGGACTGCCGAACCAAACATTTCGCTCGCGACACGAACCACGCCCCGCCAAAGCGCTGCATGCTCTTTGCTATAGTCGTAATAGCCTTTGAAGCGATCGGCCGAGAGGCCGCAGAACCAACAGCCGACGGTGCAGCCTTCGCTTAGCTCGAAAGCGATTATGGGGTGCGTGAGCGAGGCCGCCGACACGCCCAATTGGTCATTGCAGCGCCGGATTTGCCGCTCGCGCCAAGCATGAAAGCGAGGATTGATCGTTGACATCTCGCCTTCGTCGCGCAAGAGGTCGCGATGACGCATCATCTCGCGGAGATACTCATCCCACATCACAGCTAGCGGCCACGGCGCAGACTCCGGCTTAAAACGGTGTTGTTGGTAGCCACCGCGCCAGAGCGGTAGCACCTCCATTGGATCCACTTTGATGCCGTACCGCTCTGTTACCGCTCGAGGGGTGGCGATTGCCTCAGCAAGCGCCCTGCGGAACTCCACGTCACCGACTAACCTCTCCATGAACCGTTTGAGGTGCGACAGGGTGCGCAGTTGCTCCGGGGAGCGCCGGTCAAAAATCTGTCGGTAGTGCTCGGCGGCAGCGTGTGTCATTCGGCGAAGCTTACTTCATGTTCTCATCGCACTTCATCGCCTCCTTGAGCAACCAGCCGATGCGGTCAGAGCGAAGGGCGGGTCAGATCTCGACCGCGACAACAGCCGCAACAATGACAACCACAACAACTGCAACGGGCTCAGCGGCCCGGGCGTGGTCAGAGGCCGCTTCCGCGGCTTGCGCGCTGCTCGTGGCCACCTCCGCAACGCCCTGCACAGCGCTGAGCGAGATCGTATCACTCGAATGAAAAGTGCCATTGGCGAGCCGTTTAGTCGTCAACTTCTGTCGGGCTCGAATGCAACTTTTAGCTTCATCAAGTGTGAAGCTGTAGCCGAGGCTCTTTCCGATCGCGACAATCGATGCAAGGCCGGTAGCAGTTGGCTTTATGCGTTCTAGCAGACCACCCTCGTTCCCGAGATCGTTGACGAATCGCTCTACGTCAGTTCGCGACACAGCCAGTCTCCGTGCCTTTGCTCAAAGTCGCCAAATCATGCATCACAAGCGGTCGGTGACGACGCCGTCAACAAAGCAAGCGGCATGCCGTATTGAAGATTGCTGGTTTTCTTCCTTTTTTCCGTGTGTATCGTCCACTTCGTGCCATTTTGTTGCCGAACTGACAATCGGCCCACTACGCGTGACGAGGTTTTCGTTGTCAGTATCCAAACGCAGCGGCTTGGGACGACATCAAAACGCGGAAATCGACGACTTCGGACGTTGCTGATCGTTAGTGCGACCTTGATCGTCAAGTTGCTTGACGAGGCTTGAGGGCCCTGCTCTGGAGTCGGACTGCAAAGACAACCGATCATGGTCACATCCGTGGCACTCGCAACGAGATTGCGCGCATCATCAAGGCCTTGCTCGTGAAGAGGCGGCATTTAACAGGGCTGGCCGCAATGTTGAAACTTGATCGAGATACACACCACCACCCGAGACAAGATGCTAAGCTGGATGGACCTTGAACCACGACGTTCTCGAGCAATCACAACGCGTGACCCAATGCGCCTCGACCGCGAGAGAACGATTTCAGCGTGGGTAGTTCCGGTTGACCACGAGAGCGCCCGTGGTGCGGCCAATGGCGCGCGATGCTGGCAAGTTGGCCCAGGCCGTCAAAGCGGTGCGATAGGCAAACTCCTTGCTAATCAGGTTGTGGAGAGCGTCGTTTGAGCGGGCGTATAGTCGCTCGCCTTTAGCGGCGTGCAACCACTCGCTGAGCGCGTCATCCGCTGCAATGACGGCTTAAGCTACAACTTCTTCCGCCTCATAAGCGATATCCGTTGACCGCCAACGAACGAATAGCGAAGAGATTCAGTGAGCATGCCAGCCATCACCTCAGCGCGCGAAGCGCCTTTGAGGGGACAGTTCGGGTAGCAAGCGTCGTCGCCGGGAGCACCAGCGTCCGGGTGGAGGTCGATCCCAATCCGAGCGTGTAAGTTTCCCAGCACAATACCGGGCGTTCCAGCGTGCCGCAGACGAGGCAGGCTTCCTAGCGCTCGTCACTAGGAAGAATCTCGCTCCAAGCGACGCGCTCCACAGGATCAATCTGGAAGATCTGTCTCCGTGCTGTTCAGCGGTCCTCGTAACCTCCAATTGCTTGATAGGCTCGTCAAAGACAAGAATGGAGCCAGCACCCAACGAAAGACGTTGTCGCATTATCTCATCAAGATCGCCAGGCTCGGCGGCTATCTCGTCCGCGCCAACGATGCGCTACCAGGGAATCTGATCATGTGGCGCGTACTATCGCGATTCATGGTTATCGCAACGGGAGCGAAACTCTGACTCAAAAATGTGGGTAATCGTAAGCTTCTTCGTCAGCTTACCGACAGGTAAGTGCTTCAGAGGTTACAACGTATCGTAGTGGACTGAGTCTACTCAGTCCTGGCAAGAGAGTATGGAATGGATCCTTTTGAGGCAGGACAGATTCTGCGCGGCGATGGGATCTCTTCGAACGAACGAGAGGGGCAGGAAAACGAGGTCGGGGCGCAGTGGGACGGAGTGCTGACAGGCTATGACGCGGCAGATTCAGCTCATGCGAAGGACGACCAAGACCAGACGGTTGAAAATTGGGCTGCCGAACGGGACGTGGGCCCAATCGAGGTCCAGAAGAAGTCTTAACGCGATTAAATCTCTCCGAGAGAGATCAACATTTCGATCTCGGATCGTTGTCCCTGACCAGTCTGCCCAGATTTTCGACCGACCTCAGGCAAATCGACGTCTCCTTGAACCGGCTGACCAGGCTGCCCGATTGCCTGCCCGCCACCCTCAGGTCGCGCAACGTCAGTCACAACCAGCGGACCAACTTGCCCGCCCTTCCGGCCGTGCTCGCTTATCTCAACGCGAGTGATAACCGACTAGCGAGCCTGCCTGAGGCCCTTCTTCCTGCGCTTCAGTTTCTCGACGGCAGCTACAATGTGTTGCCGAATCTGCCGGAGGTCGTCCCTGATTCGCTCCAGTATCTCGAGGTCAGCGACAATCAATTGACGAGTCATCCGGAGGGCTTACCCGCTATGCTCCGTACTCTCGCCGTTAGGGGCAACCAGCTAACCAGCCTACCCGAGAACCTACTGACGCAGTTGAGCGCTGGTGTCGCGTTAGATCTGTCTGGACATCCGCTGCCGGAGCAGGTGCTTACGAACCTGCATACAGGCGCGATTTTGTGACCACCGCAGTGTACCACCGATTCGGCGCACGCGCGGCGAGCATCAGGACCAGCGAGGCAAGCCATGGCAAAACCGTTCCCGTCCAAGACCCACATCGCCAACCATATGCTGCATCCGGAAACGCTGATGCTGACCTATGGCTATGATCCGCAGCTCTCCGAAGGCGCCATCAAGCCTCCGGTGTTCCTGACCTCGACCTTCGTGTTCAAGACCGCCGAGGATGGGCAGGACTTCTTCGATTTCGTCTCCGGCCGGCGCGAGCCGCCGGAGGGGATGGGCGCGGGTCTCGTCTATTCGCGCTTCAATCATCCCAACAGCGAGATCGTCGAGGACAAGCTCGCGGTCTATGAGCGCACCGAGAGCTGCGCCCTGTTCTCCTCCGGCATGGCGGCGATCGCAACCACGATCCTCGCTTTCGTCCGGCCGGGCGACGTCATCCTGCACTCCCAGCCGCTCTATGGTGGCACGGAGACCCTGCTGACGAACACGCTGGCGCGCCTGTCGATCGGCGCCGTGGGCTTTGCCGACGGTGTCGACGAGACGGCGGTCAGGCAGGCCTCGGAGGAGGCGATGGGCAAGGGCCGTGTCACGATGATCCTGATCGAGACGCCGGCCAACCCGACCAACGGCCTCGTCGACATTGCGATGATCCGCCGCATGGCCGATTCTGTCGGCAAGGCGCAGGGACACACGCCGATCATCGCCTGCGATAACACGCTGCTCGGCCCGGTGTTTCAGCGGCCGATCGAGCACGGCGCGGACCTGTCGCTGTATTCGCTGACCAAATATGTCGGCGGCCACTCCGACCTGATCGCGGGCGCCGCACTCGGATCGAAGGCGATCATGAAGAGCATCAAGGTGCTGCGCGGCGCCATCGGCACCCAGCTCGATCCGCATTCCTGCTGGATGATCAACCGCTCATTGGAGACGCTGAGCCTGCGCATGGAAAAGGCCGATGCGAATGCGCGGCTCGTCGCGGACTTCTTGCGCGACCATGCCAAGGTGGCGAAGGTGCATTACCTTGGCCATCACGAGGAGGCCTCGCCCGCGGGGCGCGTGTTCGCGCGGCAGTGCCTGGGGGCGGGATCGACCTTCTCGTTCGACATCGTCGGCGGCAAGGACGCAGCAGTGAAATTCCTCAACGCGCTGCAGATCTTCAAGCTCGCGGTGAGCCTCGGCGGAACGGAGTCGCTCGCCAGCCTGCCGGCGACGATGACTCACTCCGGCGTTCCCGCCGACATCCGTCAGAAAATCGGCGTGCTCGATTGCACGATCCGGCTGTCGATCGGGATCGAGAATCCCACCGACCTGATCGCCGATCTCGGACAGGCGCTGAACACGGCTTGAGTGGGGGCACAGCGGATTGGACGCGCGGCACGCTGACATGATCGCGGCGTGCGGCCTCATTGCCTTGCGCGCCCGAAAGCTGTCGCACGAGGCACACGTAATAGCCCTTGCTGGATGCGTTCAGCAGGGGATCGCCGGCAGGCCGTCAATCTCACTCGATTTCGAGCCATTCGGAGACGGCGCGACCGTGGGCCAACGAACAAAACCAACTCGCAATTGCCGCCTGATTCCTTGCCCGATTGCATCTAGTTGAAGCCGTCCAGCCGCTCACCACCCCGTCTCTTAACGCAGCAGCCTGGAGTGGTTTGAAGCCTGCCCCTGCAGGCCGGCTCCGGGAGGCCAACTCCCATCTTCAACACAGTTACGCCGGCAGATACGCACCAGCTTCGAGGCACACGGAAGTACGGATCGTGCATCCAGCGACTCGCACACCCCCTATCGTGGTTGACACCGTGCCCGCGGGCCGCAATGCTCAGCTGCCCGATCAACGAGGGGCTGTTGCAAAGACTTGGCCTGAAGCCAGGTGAGCTTCTCGTTGTACACGACGACGAGATCAATTCGATCACCTCACGTCCTCGGCGTCACTAGCTCACATCTGCTCTCGTTCAACCCACGTCGGCTTACCCAAGGACTCTAAATGAGCGCGCAAGTGAGGAAAGCCATGAGGGAAAAGAAAACGGCCGATGACTACGCGAAATCTTCATAGAGGAGGTTGCCAGGCATCCGAGCTGGAGCCACATCAGGACCGTGCCGATCACCCGATCGTTTGCGACTGCTCCCAAATTCATCAGCTGGTATGCGGGATGTCTGCGAGGGCCGCGAGATGGCGTCGGCAGCTGCTTTCGTATTCGCGAAAGACCTTGCGAGACGATACGATCTCGACGGAGAGCCTTAGCTCTCTACATAGGCTAGAACTGACATGGCGGCAGGGTGGATGCTTCGGTCGGCGTTGTCAAAGACGGCAAGGTTCTTAGGTCCGTGCGTATTTGGAAGGGCTTGCCAGTGTCATCGGTCATGCTGATCGGAAAGCGCCGCTGCGCGACTATTGCGTCGGCCTGATGGCCTGTGGCGGTCGCAAGGACGTGGAGCCAATGGCGGCGATGACGGCACCGGAACGGACGGCCGCCCAGCATCAATCGCTGCTGCATTTCCTCGGCAGCGGTGCCTGGTCGCATGAGAAGGTGCTGGGCCGAGATACGCGAGATGGTCCTGCCGGCGATTGAATGCCAGGGCCCCATCGAAGCCTGGATCATCGACGACACCGGATTTCCCAAGCAGGGGCGACATTCGGTTGGAGTTGCACGGCAATATTGCGGGTAGCTCGGCAAGCAAGATAATTGCCGGGTGACGGTGTCGCTGTCGATTGCCAACCACCACGCCAGTCTGCCTGTCGCTTACCGTCTTTATCTTCCGAAGGAATGGACTGAGGACCGCGATCGGCGGCGCAAGGTGGGGCATTCCTGCCGAAGTCGGCTTCCAGACCAAGCTGGAGATCGCACTGGAGCAGTTGCGGTGGGCCTGTGCAAGCGGCCTTCCGCGCGGTGTCGTGCTGATGGACGCGGGCTATGGCAACAACAGCGACCTGCCCACGGAGATCACGGCGCTGGGATTGACCTATGTGGCGGGTCTTCTGTCGAGCACAACGGTATGGGCGCCCGGCACCGGCCCCTTGCCGCCGAAGCCATGGTCGGGCCGCGGCCGTCCACCAAAACTGATGGGCCGCAACCGTCAGGATCAGCCAAGCCGCCGTCAAGGCGCTCGCGATCGGCCTGCCGGCCGAAGCTTGGCGCACCATCACGTGCCGGCAAGGAACGGACGAAAAGCTGACCTCGCGCTTTGCCCGCGTGCGGGTCCGGGCCGCGCATCCTGATTATTGGCAAACCACCCGGCGATTGGAGGAATGGTTGCTGATCGAATGGCCGAAAGGCGAGGACCAGCCTACCAAATATTGGCTCTCGACATTGCCGGAGAAAGTGGCATTCCAGACGCTCGTTGAGACGGCTAAATCACGCTGGCGCATCGAGCCCGACTATCAGGACGTCAAGCAGGAGGTCGGGCTCGGCCACTTCGACGGACGCCGCTGGCGCGGCTTTCATCATCACGCAACATCGCGGCCTACGGATTCCCGGTCTCCGAGCGGGAGAGGATTCCCCCTCAGGCGCGCGGCGCGTCCGGCCGATCCCGCTCGCTCGCGTTCCCCCGGATTATAGACCACGCGGATCTGCCGCTGCGGACCCAGCGTCACATTCCAAACTCGATCGCGACGATGCGACGGCGGCTCGAACATGGCTTGTCCGAACGCTGTCGAGATGTCCTTGTTGTGCGATCAAGTTCGACCACTACACAGACCGTCGTTTATGACGCAGTAAGACTAGCAGCACGTGGTCTTCAGCGGCACTTGCTGCAAGGGGCACGCGCTTGCTGCCCGTTCGTTTTGAGAGACGGCCGATTCTGGCGGAGTGCGGTGAGCCCGCGTCAAGTTGGCTTCAAAGTGACCGATTTCACCACGCCCGACGTCGCTGCCTGCATTCATTTGAAGTGCCGTCTCCGCCGTCCGTCTCGTCGGTGACCCCACACCACGCGCGTCGAAATCACGGGATAAGCCGGAGTGCAACGATCGAGACCTGAAAATGTCGGAATGCAGACAAAGCGAGCACAAAGTGGTGCCAACTGTCGAGTATTCGCTGGCACGAACAATGCACACCCTAGACGCGCCTGGGGCACCCTTCCTTTAGGCATGGCTACCATCGCAAGTTGAGGCCGTGGCTGGCCAGTGAGGTTAGCGGCGCGTGACATAACGCAGGCACGCCGCCCTGCTCGGCCAATACCGACGGACCTCTTGTCACGTCGCCGCTAACTTTCGACGCTGTGAACAGCGTGTTTGTGATCCACGTAGAATTTGCGCGTCATAGAGAGAACAGATGGATCGGGGCGGCAGGTGAAAAATGGCAAGAAAACGCGCGCGGCCTGGCCCGTGGGCGCCACCCGGCTGGTATGGCTGGCCGATCGGGGAGCAGTTGCGGTCGGCGCGGCGATTGGCTCTGCCGGAGCTCCGGCTGCGGCGACATGGGCGGGTGCCCCGCCGGCGCCGGGAGTGTTGAAATGAGCAGCGACAACGACAAGACCGTCGAAACGGAGCAGGTGATCAACCGCAGGGATAGCCGTTTCCGTGCGACCGTTCCTTCCTCCCTTGGTCTTGCGCTGTGTGATCTTTTCCAGGGGCTGCGTCAAGGCGCGACGGCCGCCGACATAACCGATGCCTCCTCGCCTGTTGCCATGGGCCGGCGTTCAGTAAGGAGCTGACAGGTGCCCGGCACCGATCAAGCGGATCACTTGGGTCTGTTCCCGGCGACCAATGAAAGCACCCGCGCCGCTTTCGTCTGCGCCATGCAGCGCGTCATCGATCACGTGATGGAAAGTTGGGACGAGCAATTTGCTCCGACCAGCGGCATCAAGTTTGACCAGCTCCAGCACCTGCTGGCGTCGCTCGAAGTGTGCCCCGCCGGGGGCCGCGGTCTCGATGCCGTCATGCTGGAGGTGCGCGAGCGGATCATGCCGCACTTCGTCTCAGTCTCGCATCCTCACTATGTCGCGCATATGCATTCCGCGCCGATATTGCCGTCGTTGGTTGCGGAGTGTCTGATCAGCGCGAGCAACCAGTCGTTGGATTCGTTCGACCAAGGCCCATCCGCAACGGCGTTGGAATGCCATGTAGTGCGCTGGCTGAGCGATCTCGTGGGATTCGGCGCGGCCGGTGACGGCGTATTCACGAGTGGAGGAACGCAGGCTAATCTCATGGGGTTGATGCTGGCGCGCGATCACGCTCCGGCGAGCGAAACGAATACTGTGAGGATATCCGGCGTGCCGGCCGAGGCACGGCGATGGCGCATTCTGTGCTCGGAGCTCGCGCACTTCTCAGTCGCCAGAAGTGCCCACATCCTAGGTCTCGGCGAATCCGCAGTCGTGCCGATCGAGGTCGAGCGCGATGGCAAGTTGAGCGCGGACCGGCTCGACCGGGCGATACGATCCGAGGCCAGTCGAGGTCATCGTCCAATCGCGGTGGTGCTGACGGCCGGCACTACCGAATGCGGCTCAATCGATCGAATCGAGGAATGCACGCGTGTGGCCCACGGCGCGAACATGTGGGTCCACCTGGATGCTGCCACCGCCGGCGCGCTGCTGCTGAGCGATCACGCGCCGCTTTTGCGCGGTGTCGAACTCACCGATTCCGTCTCAATCGACTTCCACAAGCTGCTGTTCCAGTCCATCAGCTGCGGAGTCTTCATGGTTCGCAGGCGTGCGACGCTGTCGATCCTCGACCGGTCGATTGCTTACCTCAGCCCGAGCGATAAGGCCGATAATCTCGGACCGAATCTGGTCGGGAAGTCGTTGCAAACGACGCGCCGCTTCGATGCGTTGAAGGTGTTCATGTCGCTGCGGGCGCTCGGCAGGGAACGTGTGGGCGAACTGCTCGACCTGATGCTTGCGCAAGCGCATTTTGCCGCGGAGGAGATTGAGAAATCGACGGAGCTCGAATTGCTGGTCCAGCCCGAAACCAATATCGTATTGTTCCGATGGCGACCGGCTGGGCACAGCCTGCCGGACGCGCTCATCAACGAGGTCAATCGGCAGCTTCCTGGCCGTCTCTGGAATGATCGAAGCGCCGTCATCGGGAAGACAGTTTACCGGGGTCTGGCAGCTCTGAAGCTGACCCTGCTGCATCCCGAATGCGCGATGGAGCGGGTCATCCCGGTGCTGGCCGCGATCGAAGCCAGCGCGGGCAAGCTCGTCGCAGAGTTGTGGTCCGGCGCTGATCGTCTGGACGAAATGCTGTTGGTCGGAGCAGGCAAGTGACGGCTCATGACGGTCTTCTTGTCGAGTGGGTAGGGTAAATTGGGGGGACCCCCGACATGATCCGGCTGGATCGAAGCCCTGCTTGAACGGCGCCGCACCGCTTGGGTCGTGAATGGAGAACGGCTAAGCAGACTGCCTGTTTGGGCCTCTACGGGCTGCCGGATGGGCAGGACCATTGGCGAGAGGACGGGCGGAAACGCTGAGGAAGCTGCAACTGCCGCCGAAAGCAAAACATTGGGCTCTTTTGACGAGGCCGACGAGATAATCGCTCATGTATGGCCTCGAGAAGCGCCAGAGTGCTGCACTCTGGACGTTCGTGGCATTAGTGACGAACCGAGGTGCGTTGTTCTCCGTATCACCAGGAAGGTCTTGCAACGTCGCGCCTTCGAATAAGACATCATCATAGGCTTGCGCGACTTTTTCGCTGATCGAAAGCGAAGAGAATATCCCGCCAATGACAGCGCCGGCGTCCACAGTTGTGTTCGCCATGGCGCGAATGCGCTCGACGAAAAGATCAAATTTCGCGGCCCTGCCGTTCTGAACTGAAGCTCGTCCCAGAGGAGGCCAAGCACGCCGGCTGTAATCGCGCAGCTGAGACGCTCGAAATTCGGGTCAGCTTCCCCAAGAGACCGATCTCATTAAGCCGGTAGAGGGGCCCCGACATGAAATACCATGGCCCTGTATCCGCCGCCCGAAAGTGACAAAGCAACGCCGTCTTCAATCCCGGCAGGTTCTTCATGGGGGTCAGTGAGCACGTCTTCCATTGATTGCCTCCCAGCTCGCATCCCGGCGCTCGCAGCTGTCCGGGAATTACGAGATCGAATTGCACTATGAAATCGATTTTGAAGGCCTGAGCGAATTCCGGTGCGCGGCGCGAATTCGCTCAATTCTTCGCGACATTAAGGCCACGCCTTTCCAGACATGGCAGAGCATTTTGCAGAACACTTTAAGCGATGTGTGGCGTCCGCTGGACCCAGAGGCTGAAATGCGCGACCGGGCTCGAAACAAACGCAGTGCCGGCCCCTCTCAATTGCATTGTATTGAGAACCGGCGAGTCCGCCCCCTGAACGGTTCAACTACAGCGATAGTCTCGCATGGTTTGCTAGGCGTTTTCAATCGTTGTCTGCAAAAAAATGCAGATAAGCTGCGAGACTCTGAGCGCAGATGATCTGCTAAGAGAGAGCTACGAAACAATGCGGAGAGCAGTCCGCGACTTTTTGACCTCGGTGGCGGTATCGATTCGGCTGTACTGAAGGATAAGTGCGCCATTCTGACCCAATTGAGCCCATCGGCTTCCAGTGGACGTTCGCATCTGCTTAGCAGAGGCTGCGGGATATCTTCTCAAGGAATTCACTGACAACAGCATAATTTTCGGCTTGAAGGTGCCGCAAGAGTTCGAGAGCGGGTATCACCTGCCGGAGACGGTTGCCGAGGAGCTCGCAGCTGAGGTGGCTCCTCATTCAAAAAAGAATCTTGAGCCGCGTCGCTTGTTGCCACCGTTGATGCGCGCCCCAAACGGACGTGCCTCCTGCAGGGACTAGCCACCCGCGCCTACGCGTTCTTGCGCGATTGCGCGAGAACGTGCCCAATAAAGCGACGAAGCGCGGCTGGATCTTTCAGCGCGGACTGATCCTTGCGATGATGCTCGAGCGAATTCCTCAACAGCTGATAAGCGTTGATGTCAAGTCGAGCGCAACCTGACATTTCAGCAGATACGCCCCTTCGCCTTGCTGATGCCGTGAAAATCGCGTTTCCTTTAGGGGGAATGACGGTCGCGGGATTGCGCCGTGAGCGCGATCGCAACCGGTTAATCATTGAGAAAATCGCCGGCAAGGAATTCACGACGCTGGCGCACATTGAACGGATGCGAGAGCTATGCCGCGGAGAAGCAAGGGGGCTCGACTTCAGCTCAAAGCCGCCCGCCGAAACAAAGCCGGAAAGATTACCCATCAAGCAACCTGGATCATCAGAGACAACGGCCGGGATGTCGGCACGGGCTGCGCTGCAGATGAAATTGCAGCCGCGGAGGAAAAGTTAAGGGACTACATTACCTCAAAGCACACACCGAAGCGAAGAATTCGCCATATAGACGATATCCCGATCGCGGATGTCCTCTCGATCTACTTGGATGCCCAACTAGACAAACTTCGCAGTCGCTTCAACGTCGAGTTCGAAAACGAAGACTCCATTCCGGACATCCGAAAGTTCAAGAAGCGGACCGAGCGGCTGAACGATTGGTGGGGCGGAAAAATGCTTGGCGAGGTCAATGGTGAGGCATGCCGGGCTTACGCCAAGAAACGTTACAGAAAGGGTGGGGCTCGTCGAGACCTTGAAGATCTCCGTGCTGCCATCGGTCACCACGCAGCCGAGGGGTACCATAGAGAGATCGTGAAGGTCTCCTTGCCCGAGAAGGGCCAGCCGAGAGATAAGTGGTTGACGCGCAACGATGCCGCTAAACTGATCTGGACTTGCTGGCGCTATCGCGAAATGCAAAAGGGTTCGCGTCGGCCAACCGACGATGTGAAGGTCTCGACAAACAAGCGTCCACTGCGTCATCTTGCACGGTTCATTTTATTGGGGATCTACAGCGGAACTCGAGCTGGAGCTATCGCAGCTGCATCTCCCATTCCCGCGATTGGTCGTTCTTACGTCGATTTAGAGCGCGGCCGCTACTACCGCCTGAAGCAGGGCAGCGCGAAAACCAACAAACGGCAACCCACCGTGCCGATCCCCTTGCGCTTGCTCGCGCACCTGCGGCGCTGGCACCGAGCTAATCCACAGGCGAAGCATTTCGTGGAGTACAATGGGAAGGCTGTGACGTCAGTCAAGACTGCATTCAAGAGTGCAGTCAGGCTCGCAGGCCTCGGCCCGGGAATCTCCCCTCACACTTTGCGGCACACCGCTGCGACTTGGCTCATGCAGAGAGGTGCGGACCCTTGGCAGGCAGCTGGCTATCTTGGAATGTCGCTAGAGGTGTTACTCAACACCTACGGTCATCACCATCCCGACTATTTGTCCGATGCGGTGGAAAAAATCACCAGTCGAAAGCCGGCTGGGGAACGAAAAGCGCACGTATCTGGTGCGGTAATTCCGATCCGGCGAAATGGCGCCTTATGAGTTACTGACTTATTTGGTGGGCCCGGAAGGGCCCTCAGGCTCTCGATTTACCAATGGTGTGCGACGAACTGGGAAACTTGCGCGCTTCAAGCGATTTCAGGGGGCGCGGCACTGTTACCCACTTCTTTAGCAACAGGTCCGGGTTAACCGCAGCAAAAGGGCTGCTTCGCCGCTCGTCGTGTAAGCCTAGGGCACAGCTACGGCTGCTTAACAGGAAGGCCGGCCTGTTTCATTGCTGCCGTCACTGATTGACCGCCTGCGGTCGGACGACACCGAATGGCATCGTCTGTTGCGGCGCCCCGTTGCCGCATCACAGGAACCGGTGGGCTTCGCCGACGCTTGCTTCTGAAAGGAGGAAGTCATGCCAGGCCAATCCGCACGCGGTCATCGTACTTTCGCAGCGTCGTGCTTGATTTCGTAGACCAATCCAGTCCTACCGGTGCGGTCTTGGCGACTGTGGGGATGCAGGGCCCAATGAAGCCGGGAGCGGGGCGTACGCTGAAACTGGATCGCCATCGGTTGAGGCAAGTTCTATTTTTCCAGTCGCACCAGCCTTACCTTCCGCTCGCTAGTGTCCTGAACCAGAAGTTCGCAACATTGGTCCGTTTTGTGCCGGGGCATTGTATCGGCAGAAGCGCTCGATGGAAGCAAGGATGTCGTCAGCGGACTTGGTCCATCGGAATGGTTTCGGATCGGCATTGTGTCGTTCGATGAACGAGGTGATGTCCGCCCTGAGGGCAGCGACACTGCGATAGACGCCGCGCCTGATCTTCTTATCGGTAAGGAGCGCGAAGAAGCGCTCGACCTGATTGAGCCATGACGAACTGGTCGGGGTCAGGTGCACATGCCAACGCGGCCTTTTGGCTAGCCATTTCCGGATCAGCGGCGTCTTGTGCGTTGCATAGTTATCCATGACGAGATGGACGTCGAGTTCGCCCGGTACGGCGGCCTCGATCTCGTCGAGGAACTTGCGGAACTCGGCGGCTCGGTGGCGTCCGTAGCATTTGCCGATGACCCGTCCGGTCGCAATGCGGCGAACAGCGATGTGGTGCCGTGCCTTTTGTAGTCATGGCTCCTTCGAGCCGGCTGACCGGGACGCATCGGCAGCATCGGCTGACTGCGGTCCAGCGCCTGGATTTGGGACTTTTCGTCTACACACAGAACGATGGCGTGTGCCGGCGGCGAGACGTAAAGGCCGACGACGTCGCGCACCTTGGCGACGAAGTTCGGATCGGTGGAGAGCTTGAATGTCTCTAGCCGGTGCGGCTGGAGCCCGAAGGCCCGCCAGATGCGTTGCACCGTTGACACCGACAGGCCGCTGGCCTTCGCCATGCCCCGAGAACTCCAATGAGTGGCGTTCTCGGGGCAGCTTTCCAGCGTCCGCACGATCACGGCTTCGATGCGGGCATCGTCAATGGTGCGCGGCGCCCCGGAACGCGGCTCGTCGTGCAACCCGGCCACGCGCTGCTCTACAAAACGCTGCCGCCACTTGCCTACCGTTCCCCGCTCCAGGCCTAGCTTGGCCGCCACCTCCTTGTTCTGACCGCCTTCCGCGCAGGTCAGCACGATCCGGGCTCTCAGAGCCAGCGCCTGCGCCGTTTTCCGCCGCATCGTCAGCGACTGAAGTTCGGCAAGCTCATCATCGCTCAATATCAGGGGCGCAAGCCGCTGGGCCGACATCAGATCCTCCGTCGCTGTTACAGCCGCCATCTCTGGCACAGCGACGCGAATCTACTGCGAATCTACGATTGCGAACTTGTGACTCAGGACACTAGCGGGGCTCCCGCTTCCGTTGTGTCCGGGTTTGGCGGCGATCCGGACGGGCAACGTTGCCTTCAGAGACAGATGCATTCTATAGTCATTCTCGTTCATCGAACTAAGCCATAGGTTGAAAGTTTTTATCTTTTTTTGGCCCTCGGAGGCAAGATGATTTCCCCCGCGCAATGCTTAGAGTTTGCACGCCAGTACAGAGCCCTCTCCCAGAACCCCAACACCTCCCCAGACCGCGCCTTCCTGATGAAGAACATAGCTCGGAGCCTTACCGGGTTGGCGGGTCAATTGGATCGGCTTGATGCGCTGACAAGGGAGGAGCAGCACAAACATGCCCCGCGCCCGGGGCTCTTTAGGAGTTAAAATTGGAACTAAGGTGCCGTGCGCTGCTTACCGCACCATCACCGGCCAAGGCTCTGCCCGTAGGCGTCAGTGGCTGGAGTCGGACAACATCGGCGCAGATCCGCAAGGTGCTCGATAGTTCAAAGGTCTAAGTCGGGAAATAACTTATGTTCCTGCGATGATCTGCACGCGGACGTACAATCAATACCCATCAGCAGAAGGAACATGCGATGGGATTGAAGCGACGGCGATTCAAGCAGACGGATTCTCTGGAAACGCGACTCGAGCAATTTGCACAAGACATGCGTGAGCGGGCAGATGGAAAGCCTCCCGGCGACGAACGCAATGCTTTGCTCAAGCGAGCACGCAATGCAGATCAAGCAATCGACATTGAGCGGCAACTTCGTCAGGACCACTAGGAACACCCAAGAGAAAAGCGGTTAGCCTGGCTCCTCCCTTCGGAAAACTCTTGCCCTCGCTGCTCCCTGGCAAGGGCGGCGGTCGCCGCTTGATTGCCGATCCGGCCATGTTGACAATCCAGCCCTCCAAGCGCGCCGATCGCCGCACACGCGTCACTGGCG
Source organism: Bradyrhizobium sp. USDA 4486 (assembly GCF_054057995.1). NCBI lineage: Bacteria > Pseudomonadati > Pseudomonadota > Alphaproteobacteria > Hyphomicrobiales > Nitrobacteraceae > Bradyrhizobium > Bradyrhizobium sp. USDA 4486. The sequence continues at coordinate 4,555,824 of NZ_JBSRZV010000001.1, read as the reverse complement.
GCCGGAAGCCGCGTTGTTTTTGCTAAGCTCAAAAAACGGGATGGGACCAGCGCCCTTTCTCAACTAAACACAGCATGAGCAAGAATAGCGAAGTAGGCTGCGGATTCCGATGATCTCGCCCGGGTGTACCGATTTGATCTCGCCCAGGATTCCGAGATGATCTCGCCCACCATTCCGATTTGATGTCGCCCGGGGCGCGAGGCGTTCTGGCTGTCTGGTTTCTGGCATCGGCGACGCCGCGTGGTCAATCTTGAATCGCGGCTCGACGGGCGGGTTTTTCTGTTGCTCCTGCTGTGGGCATGTGGGCAACGCGCTCTTGCGTTGTCCAAGCGTAGCGGCATGTCCACAGCGCCACGGGCTCAGGCCTTTCGGCCGGGTTTGCGGGTTCGCCGCAGGCTTTCGCCGTTGAGATCGATCCGGTGGGCGTTATGGACCAGGCGGTCGAGGACGGCGTCAGCGTAGGTGGGATCGCCGATCAGCGCATGCCATTGATCGACCGGGAGCTGGCTGGTGACGATGGTGGAGCGGCGGCCGTAGCGGTCCTCGAGGATCTCCAGGAGGTCGTGGCGGGCCGCGGCGTCGAGTGGCTCGAGGCCCCAGTCGTCGAAGATGAGGAGATCGACGCGGCCAAGCGCGCGCAGCAGGCGGGAGTGGCGGCCATCGCCGCGCGCCAAAGCGAGATCGGTGAACAGCCGCGGGACGCGCTGGTAGAGCACGGAGCGATTGTCGCGGCAGGCCTTGTTGCCGAGCGCTGAGGCGAGCCAGCTCTTACCGACACCGGAGGGCCCGCAGATCAGCAGGTTGGCGTGGTCATCGATCCAGCGGCCTTCGACCAGCATCGTCAGCAGGCTGCGGTCGAGGCCACGCGGGGTGCGATAGTCGATGTCCTCGACGCAGGCCTGCTGACGCAGCTTGGCGTATTGCAGCCGCTTCGAGAGCCGCTTGTCGCGTCGCAGCGACGCTTCGCGTTCGAGCAGCAGCGCGAGCCATTCGGCGTGGCCGAGGCTTGCGGCATCGCCGCCGGCTTCGATGTCGGCGAAGGCCTTGGCCATGCCATGAAGGCCGAGCGCGTGGAGTTGATCGAGGGTCGGATGCGTGAGCAAGGCGTGATCTCCTAGTTGTAGTAGCGCGGCCCGCGGATGTTGGGATGAAGGATCGGCGCATCGTCCGCGGAGCGCTTGGGGGAAGGACGCCGATCGAGATTGTTGGCGAGGATCGATTTGACCGAGCCGTAGGTGCGGGCGCCGATGTCGATCGCCCGCAGGGCGGCGGCATCGAGCCGCTCTTGCCCGTAGGATCTGGCGAGCCGGATGATGCCGAGGCAGGCGCGGAAGCCCTGCTCGGGGTGCGTGCGTTCATCGAGGATCAGGTTGCACAGCGCCGCGGTGGCCGATCCGATCGAGGCGGCATCCTTGCGGATGCGCTCGATGGTCCAGCCGGCGTAGCGCCGATGACTGGACGCCATGTGTTCCGGCAGGGTGGTGTGCTTGTGGTTGCCGCTCATGCGCTGATGCGCGGCGATCCGCTCACCCTTGTGGAATATCTCGACGGTGCGGGCGGTGAAGCGCACCTCGACCTCGGCGCGGACGAAGCGATGCGGGACGCTGTAGTAATGCGCCTCGACCTCGACGTGATAATCGATGCTGACCCGGCAGATCCGCCACTCGGCGAACACGTAAGGGCTCTCCGGCAAGACCCTGAGTGCCGGCCGGTCGATCTCCTCCAGCAGCTTGCGGCGGGTCACGCCGAGCCGCCGGATCGGTCGCTCCTCGTTGAGCCGGGTCATTAACTCGGCGATCGCCGCGTTGACCTCGGCGAGGCTGTGGAAGGTCCGATGGCGCAGCCGTCCGAGCAGCCAGCGCTCGACCATGAGGACCGCCTGCTCGACCTTCGCCTTGTCCCGGGGCCGCCGTGGCCTGGCCGGCAGAATGGCGGTGCCGTAATGCGCCGCCATGTCGGCGTAGCTGCGGTTGATCTGCGGATCGTACAGGCAGGCCTTGATCACGGCGACCTTGGTGTTGTCCGGCACCAGCAGTGCCGGCACGCCGCCGATCGCCTCGAAGGCGCCGACATGGCCATCGATCCAGTCGGCGAGCCCCTGCGTCCAGGTCGCCTGCGCGTAGGTGAAGCTCGATGCGCCGAGCACCGCGACGAAGATCTGCGCAACTCGCCGCTCGCCGGTGAACCGGTCGATCACCACCGGCACGCCGTCGCCCGCATAATCGACGAACAGCTTGTCGCCGGCTGCATGCGACTGGCGCATCGTCACCGACAGCCGGCCTTCCCAGGCCCGGTAGAGCTCGCAGAACCGCGAATAGCGATACCCGCCGGGTTCGCCGGCGATGTACTCCTCCCACAGGATCGCCAGCGTCACGTGCTTGCGCCGGAGCTCGCGGTGCACCGCCGCCCAGTCCGGCTCGGGCTGCCGGCGATGGCCACGCCGGGTGCCGAGACCGGCTCCCGTGCTGGCGAACAACCGGGCTTCCAGCACAGCGTCGGTGATGTCGTCGGGCAATGGCCAGGTCAGCCCAGCCGCCTCGAACCGGCGGATCGTCAACCGCACCGTCGAAGGCGCTGTCCCCACCCGCCGCGCAATCTCGCGGGTCGGCATCCGGCCGACTTCAATCTGATCACATCGCGCACATGGCGCATCGCAAACCTCTCCGTCGGCATCCAGGTCCCCCTTCGCAAAGCCGAAAGGCGGGACCGTAGCGGAGCCAGAAGAGGCCTCGTCACCCCGGGTTCGCTCTTGCGATACCCCGGGGCGACATCATCCCGGAATGGTGGGCGAGATCATCTCGGAATGGTGGGCGAGATCAAATCGGAACGGTGGGCGAGATCATTCCGGAATGGTGGGCGACATCGAGCGGAATCAGCAAGTAGGCGACGATCAGGAAGAAAGCCAGCGTCTGAAGCTCCTTAGCGCGCAGCTCAGGGTGCCTACAATTGAATGCCTTTCGCCGACGCTTAACTGAGATGCTGCGCAATGCGCGTAGGCCAGTGCTTATATCCATTGCCTTTATGCACCACCGCTCGCGGGTGAATCCTTCCAGGCGAGTCGGCCACAGTCCGAGCATTTGTAAACAGAGACCTGGCGCCCATCTCGAGCGTCGCAAATGATCGATGTCAGGGCCATGACTCTGTGGCAATCTTCGCACCTGGGACGCCAGTCAATAAACTCATCTCAAAGAGCGGCTTGTTGCTCGCCCATGTGATTCGCCTCCCCTTTAAGTGGGATCAGATCGCGAGTTCCGCATCAGTAACATGGATCATGCCGCGGACGGCTTGGTAGCACCGGGTTCGTCAAGACACGCATATTCAATATGCGCCTATTACTCGCGACGCAGGCGGTGGCACAACTGTAGCGGACCGCCTTATGTTGGGGATCGCTCCTGTCGGCCTCTTTGCGGTCGCGACCGAGGCGTGCACCGTCAATCGCGGGTTCAACGTCGATAGATGGTGGTAAGGAACAGGCCATGCCCCGGAGCACAAACCGTAACTTGCCGAAGTCAGCAGACCTATTTGTCATCAAAGAAGAGCTGATGACTGGGCGCAGGATCGTTGTTGCTGCTTCGGCCGGGCCGCGCCTGAGTGGTCGGATCGGTATTATCGTTGGCCAAGGGGCAACCGCGACTCAGGTCAAAGTGCTCCTCGACGGAGCCAAGCGCTTTGTAACCTTGCACGCGCGCTACGTTGACCTGCTCAAAACACGCTGTTAGTCGCCGGCTACCGCGACGCCATTATGAGTGTAACACCGGCGAATGTACGAGTGGCACCGGGGGCACTTCTCCATCTAGCCACTGCTGCTCCTCGGCCAAAGCGCGCCACGCCGCCTCCATCCTCTGGAAGCGGCGCGCGGCGGAGGAGGTCTCGGCCTCGTCCGTCAGCTCGGCGCAGTTCTCGGCGCACTCCAGGTACCCTCTCGTTTGATACATCACGCTACTCAGGCCTCAGTGGGTGTTGGACTCCTGCCATTTCTCCAGATCGAGATCCGGCCGGTCCGACGGAAGTTGGTCCTTTTCGGGGTTGCTGGTCCACGGCTTGGTCTGCCTGTGGGTGGGCTCGTCGGTTTGCTGCCGAGGATCATCCGTCGGCGTCTGGCGGGGGCTCGGTCGTTGGGGGACGTTTTCCATAGGGCGACAATGGGTGAACGCCACCCTCCGTTCCTAGGCGATCGGCAACCAGCCGGCCGACCAGGCGTTTAAGGGTATGCAGCGCATTGCGATATTAGCTTTCGTGCTGGCAGTCGCCGTAATGCTCGCTCGACGGGGCGGGGATGGCGGCGTGCATACCGCCGAACATGCCTAGCCAGAGAGGACAACCGTCGGGCAGGGCCGGTAACGCGCCTCGTCCGATGTTCAAAGGTGTCCGAATCGAGAAGAAGAAAACCGCCAAAAGGCCAAGAGGCGTTAAGTCGGGTCACGCGGTCGCTTTACGCGAGACTTATTTCGAAGAAGTCGACCTCCTGGCCGTGCAGATGATAAAGCACCCGGTCGAGCTCGCGCATGTCGAATATCTCACGGCAGATCGTGCACCGGACGTAATCGTCTGCTTCAGAGCGCGGTAGCCAATAGTCGACCGGCTTTCCTTTATCAGGCATGGCTGTGGATCCTCAGCGGCAGCCGACTGCACGCCGATACGTCGGCCGAGCTGGCTTTCAACAAAATCCCTCAAGCCATCCGAGATGTCGCAGCCTTCCGTGGCGTGGTCGATACCTTCGTCCGTTTCCCGGAACGCGGCGCCATCGCGGAACTCATCGAGCACAAGGTAAAAATTCTTGTCGAGGGGATCATTCGGTACGATCGACGGCGAGGCCATACGCGAGAACTCCACTGACCGAAGTCCAAGGTAGGGAGCCGAGTTGCCAATTGCCAATCATTTTACTTGCTTTAATGCCAGCTCGGACTGGCTCGTGCAGGATGCCTATCTCCGCGCTCAGCGGAACGCGGCTCCGGCCCTCGTGACCCTCCCATCCAAGTGCCTCCAGGCGGCCGGAGCCGCTAATACTATAAGCGCTCCTCTCCGTATTGGATTCCGAGTGTTGAATTGATTTGCCCGCGTCCTGATTGGCCCTAAGCTAGTTCCTGTGGGGGAACGCGCCATGAAGGACATGCTCGAACACCTCGCCACGTTGCGCGAGCAGATCGCAAAATGCGAGCAGTTGAGAGATACGGCCAAGTCGCAGATTAAGCGAGCGGCGTTCGAGCGGGTGGTCTCTCACTACAAGGTCCTCGCCGCAGAGCTCGAAAGAGCGATCGAGCAAGTAAAGGCCGAGAATGACTAAGGCCGCGGGATCTGGCACACATTGTCGAATGTACACTTTGTAACACAAGTGATGGACGCGAACCGCATCGAGGGCCACGGTGCTCCTGATGCATCCTCGATCCGAGTCATATCGGTCGCTTGAGGCCCTCTGCCGCCATCAGGCAGCCATCACAACTACCCCGGCGGCCAAGCTGGAGCTGTTGGAAATGGCTCGCGAGTACAAGGTCTTGGCGGATTGGTTGGATCGCCAATGGCCTGACCCATAACTTCAGTTCTGAACCAAAGCAATTCGGAGTAGTTTACCTTCCATCACCGGCCAAGGCTTTGTCCGTAGGCATCGGTGGCTGAGAGACCGAGCGCTCCCGCCTGCAAAACAAGGCGAGCGCTGCTAATGTTGGACCGGTCCGGCGCGGTGAAGCAGATCGAATTTCGGAAGCAGATCGAATTTCGGAAATTATTGGCCTCATACGATGCTGAGACCATTGCGCAGTCTCTTGAGGCGATAGCGCGATCCAAGGCGCTATTTGATCGCCCGGTGCTTCGCGATGAAGACGAACTTCATGTCGCTTCCTTCGCGAAGAAGGCTGCGGCCTTTAGGATATCCCGCTCGGCCTTTAATTTGGCGACCTCACGGCGCAACCCTCGATCTCCTGCTGCTCCGGCTTCATCTGCCCGTGGCCGGGAAAGGCCTGCACCGGATCGGAGCCGAACTCTTTCACCCATTTGCGCAGAACGTTCTCATGGACATCCAGGTCGCGCCCGGCCTGCGCCACCGACACCCCACGCTCCCTAACCAGCTTGACCGCCTCGATCTTGAACTCGCGACTGAATTTCCGTCTCTTCATCGCCCACCTCCGGCTTCATGAAACACCAATCTCGGTGTCCATCAAACCGGCAGCAGCTCACCGCGGCAGTTGCCAAGGACCCAATTTCCCGGTCCCACCTTGAAGCCTTGGCTGACAGCTACTTTGTGCTCGCCAAAAGCGCCCAGGTCCTTTATCGCTCTGCCGCAGCGCTCGAAACCATAGATCAGCGCAGGAAGGAATAGAGCCGCGCCAGTGGCAGACTCCTTCATCCAGGACATCTATTGAAACGGGCGGCTACTCTCCACATCAAGGCTCGTGTGGTGAGCCGACAAGGATTTTGTATGCTCGCTCTGCCTGCTCCTTTGTCAAATTCGCAGCCAGCTCAGTCCCAATTAGCGCTGGGCCCCGCCGCTCTCGATCGTAAACCATCCACCCGACGCCCCCCATTCGAATGAGAAATCTGTTCGTTGGCAGCGCAATTTCACTCACCATGACCCCACTTCCTGCGAACTGAAGAGTAGGTCGCGCTCACTCCTGGATCGCATTTGCGTATGTGAATCAGCCCGGGAAAAATAGACAACGGACTGTGCGAAAGTGAACAGAGGTGCTTTTCGCCATGTGAGTAGGCTCGCGTCTGCTTGGAGCAACCGAGACCAAGCACAGCGGCCCCGGCCTACACCCCCAAATGCCTCGCCCGGCCGGGCCGTCTGGCGGTTTAATGCTGAACAATGCTGCTCATCATGACGCCTGGCGGCACTGGCGCATCTCGAAGTCCCGGACTGTCCGAATTGCCGGATCCCCATGAGGGACTTTTTGCGAGACACTCCGGATCCGTTAATCGGCCACCGTTTTTGTCTGCCCGAACTGCGAAGCTTTTACGAATCGGGAACAATCGGTAGTCGCGCGGGTTGGCAGCACTGCTCCGGCCCCAAGCCCCCCTGCGGCCGGAGCGTTCCACGGCCCCAGCTCGCCCGATGCTGGGGCCGTCGTTTTAGGTCCGGCGCTTGTTTCCACGACATAGCCATCTAGCATGGCGGGGAGGCCAAAGCGGCGGCCGGGAAGCACGAAGAGCCCCACTCTCCAAATGTGCATGGCGGTCTGCGGCACCGCCGATGCGAGCATTAACCCACTTGCCTCTGCGGGAACCTGGGCTACCGGCCTGTGTTGTTCGGCTAAGGCGAACCGGAGGTTGGGTGAGGAAGCACCGAGACGACGTTCGTCTGCGATTGTTGCCTACGGAAAGCGGATAATCGTGTTGGTTGGGCTCATATCAGTGTCAATTGGGCCGATGGGATCGGCAGGTCATGCCGGACGAAGTCCGCGATCTATGCGAAATTTGTTGGAGCCCACTGTAGCAATTGCTGAAACAGCAGCTTGAGCAACATTCGGAAGCGAGGTGCGTAAACCCGCAGATCATAGGATTCAGATCTGCAAAAGGATTGGACGGTCAGCACAAATTGTCGGCCGGAATGAAGCGATGTGGCATGTTGATGATGTCTCTACCGTCGGACCTTCGGCAACGTCTTCTAAACTGTCCTGAGCTATTCTTGTGGCATGGACGACGATGATGTACCTGCGGGGTTTGGCACCGCTCTTCGAGGGAGCTATGCCCGTCTAGCCGCTTGGATGGTGCGGTTTAACCGCATCTGAGCCTCGTCGATCGCCGCACCCGACGCGGGTTGAACAACCCAATCGAGTTCTCGATAAATCGCGTCAGCCCGCGCCTCCGCGCCCATAAGCTCGGACGAGGCCACGTTGACGAAAAGCCGCAACTTGCGCCGATCTTGGTCACCGGAAGAGAAGGGGCGATTAATCTCCCTTCTTGGCGACGGAGCCACTGCCGACGAAATTGGAGAACGGCTAGGTCGGACGCGTCAGTCGGTTTACGCTCGCCTCCAGCGCTTTCAGAGGCAGCGGTGGCAAGCGAGCAGAACAAGCGGGAAATTCTTCCCGCAGTTGGCCATTGTTTGAACGTTACCGCTTCGCATTGCTCTTTCGCCAGCTACCGCTTCAATCCTCAAATCATCACGCGCCGCACATGCATGTCTCTCCAGAATCACTATGGCAGAGACCCTCACGGCGGGGTCGGTCCGGAAAGTATCGCGTTGCCGCGGCGGAGGACCCAAAAAAAGAGACTGGCAGCGCCTCATGACCCACCGGCCTCGAGCGGTAACCGGGCATCAACCGATACCGGCTTACGATACATCATCGCGGATTGGTGACGAGTACCGCGGTACGCATGGGCATTGAGAACCCTCTGGCTGTACAGGCCGGCGGGTTTTTCGTTGACTAGTTTTCTCTGTACGGAATATCGAGCTTGTGGCAGGTCGCCGCGAATGACGCTTTTGCCTTGGCGTCTTCAAAGCAGAACTTTGTGCCGACCTGCGCGCGGTCTGTCCACCAGCCAACATTTGCATCTTTCGCGATACGAAAGGCTTCGTCGCGCAAAAGGTCCAGTTGCCTGCCGGCAGCACGGACAATCACGCAATTTTCTTCAGACATAGGTATTGTCTCCAATGGCAACGAACCACAAAGTTGTCAATTGAACGGAAAACGCTCGGCCGGAGCGGCTGTTAGCAAAAGGACGCAGCAATCGTCCTGCTGCGGCCGCTTCTCAAAACATTGCCGGGTAAAAGAGGATCTATGCAGAATAAGTAGAATATGCGCCAGCTCAGGTAAGAATTTCCTGACACATGTACGGCCGCCAGTCGCGAACCATTTCGCTACTTCCGAATTTTGGAACTTTTGTTAGTTGCTGAAATTCACTCACGCCATTCGGCCCCGGCGCTCAGACCCGTAATTGGATCGGCAGCCAGGAGCATTGGGGCTAGCATAAGCCGTGCCATGTTCGCTCTCAAGGTGCAATCCTTCGAATGAGATTGATTTCGAAACGGTATGTTCCCCGCGGGAACGCAGGAAGCTTGATCCGATACGAGCAACATCTTAGAGCCCTCAAGAGTGCCGCGCCGATCGTGCGGAACGTCGCGGCGCCGGCCGCAGGGGTCGTACCAGAGCGGCGCCTGCGGCCCTTCCTCTTATCAGCAGAGCTGTGGGAATTTGGATACACATCGGGGAATAATCGGCAAGCGAAGAAACAGCTGATCGGAAATGTGCTTGTGTCTCGCGGGTGACGGACTCTGTCCCAGGAGGCAAGAGCCTGTCCGGAGGCCCCAGCATCATCATGCCCCACGGCCCGATGATGGGGCCACCACGGGCGCCGTTTCTGTACGAGGCGTCGATTGGACGAGACTTGGAGAGTCCTGTTTGCGATCAGTGCGACGGCTGTTGTCGCCGTTGGCTCATTCTTCGCCATCCGGTTTATGATCGGTTTGCACCTGTGACTTCGATCTGAATTGATCACGGCCCGTGTGGCCTACGATTGCAAGTCGTGCATCGCCACGCTCGAAGTCGGGCCGAACGTCGGCGCCCCGAGAGCCTCACCCCTGACAGACGAACCGCGTCTCGAAATCTGACAGCCGGACGTCATCAGCCCAGCGATCAGCGCTCAGTTCAACGTGGTGTCCGCAATGGAAGTAGACTAGGACGCGCGCAAGCCCGTCTCACGCATCTCCGCCGAAGGTGATCTTGAACGGCCGACCATCAGCATGCGTGGGCTTGGGCGTTGGGCTGGGCGAGGTATGCCGCCATTCAGGCAGCATCGTAAGTACCTCGCAAATTTTAGATCGATGGTGGCCTCGAACCCGCGCGACCTACAGCCTCTTGTGGGTGTGGAAAAGCAAAGCCTGTCGGTCACTGAGAGAGAGTGATCGAGGCACCCGTTATATCCAAAGGCATACATACCCGATTGCCGGATCTTCCTAGACCTTAGCATGCCTGGGCGGCCCCCCATTACTGTCGAGGCCTCCAACGGCTCCGGCGGGTTGTGCTGGGGCCGTGTTTTTTCGGCCAGCGAACCGCGCCCAGCGCAACGCGGTGCCCGCAATGTGGAAAGTCTCACAGCTGTCAATTGCGAACTTAGGAACGAGACCTCGGCTTTCACATTCCTTCTGAAGTGCAATCGGGAGCCTCAGCATGGCAATCCAAATCGTGATGGATCACAGCGGCGATAGCCAGCACTTCTTCGACGAATCCAATGCAGAAGCATTGGCAGAGGCGGAGAAGCGTTTTCTGCAATTTGCCCTCAAAGGATATACAGCGGCGGTGCGGAAGGGGCCCGGTGAGATAACCAGGATCACCGCGTTCGATCCGACTGCCGAAGAGACACTGTTTTTCCCGCGGCTCGTGGGCGGGTGATGATCTGGTGACGAGAAGGCTTCAACGCATCGGCCTGTAGCTCCATCGAAGCGTCTCGATTGGCAGACTTTATCAAGCAGCTAAGCCCGAGAAGACGATTCAGGCTTGTGCGCTGCGACTGCTGCGTTCCTGGCTTTCGCCTGAGCAAATGGCAGAGTTCGTACCAGGGGGTACTACGCGGACGCCTCCGGAAATATCGTCAGCGAAGCGGCGTGGGCCGGCGGAAGCAGCGGCGCGTTCTCGCTGAAACCAGAAACGTGGGTCGCGTCGGCCAAAGCTACCGGACCGATTGTTGGGGAACGAGTCCCACCTTATGCCTGCGTTGTGGTTGGACGAGCGCTCCTCGAGACAAGGGAGCGCTTACCGCGGCGTTCAGTTACGAGCGTCCATCGGTGCTGGTGCTTGAAGCAAACATACGCTGCGACAGACCGCAGCGACTTGGCTCATGCAGCGACGCGCGGATCCGTGGCAGGCAGCGGGTATCTCGGGATGTAGCTTGAGGTGCTGTTCAACACGTACGGCCATCACAATCTCGACTATTTGTCCGATGCCTCGACCAGAATCGCCAAGTGCTACCCAGCCAGCGAACGAAAAGGGCACGTATCTGGTGCGATATCTGGTGCGGTGCTTCCGATGAAACGAAACCGGCCTTGATAAGTCACTGATTTCATTGGTGGGCCCGGCAGGACTCGAACCTGCAACCAGACCGTTATGAGCGGCCGGCTCTAACCATTGAGCTACAGGCCCCGCCGCGGGACGGCTAGCGCGTATGCGCGACCGGCAACGGTGCGCGGTTCGTTTACAGGGATGGAGGCGGGGGTGCAATGCTGACAGCCGCGGCGGGAACGCCAGCACGGCTTGGCTCAGTAAATTTTGAATTACCGAAATCGGCAATGATGCCCTTATGCGCCTGTTTTGCCCGACGAGTCAAAGGGTTTTTCGCGGGCCGGCTCGCCCGATCCTGTAAACCATTGTAATCGCTGAAGGTTTCTACTGTGCATGGGGTTGTTTTGATTTTTGATTTGAAGGGGCCCTTCGGCCCCGCCCAATGGCTTGGTTGCGAGCCGCAAGCTCGCCACTAGCCCACTAGTCCACCGAGACGCCGGCGAACTCCACCACCTTGCGCCACTTCTCGGTCTCGTCGGCGACCAGCTTGCCGAACTCGGCTGGCGCCATTGGCTTGGGGATGCCGCCGTTCTCGGTCAGCCGCGCGATCACCTTCGGGTCCTTCAGCGCCTCGCCGACGGCCTTGTTGAGGATCTCGATCACCTCGCTCGGCGTGCCCTTCGGGGCGGAGATGCCGTAGAAGCCGACCGATTCGAAGCCGGGCACGGTCTCGGCGATCGCCGGCACGTCAGGCACGCTCGGCCAGCGCTGCGGCGAGGTCACGCCAAGCGCGCGGACATTGCCGCCGCGCGACTGCTCGAGCGCGGAGGGCAGGTTGTCGAAGATCAGCTGCACCTTGTTGGAGATGATGTCGGGGAAGGCGATCGCCGAGCCCCGATAGGGCACGTGGATCATGTCGCACTTGGTCATCGCCTTGAACAGCTCGGCCGACATGTGCACCGAGGTGCCGTTGCCGGAGGAGGCATAGGAGATCTTGCCGGGATTGGCCTTGCAATAATCGATGAACTCCTGGACCGTCTTCGCCGGAAACGCGTTGGAGACGACCAGCATGTTGGTGAGCTGCATGATGCTCGCCACCGGCACGGTGTCGCGCAGGAAGTCGAACGGCAGCTTCTTGTACAGCGAGGTCGAGATCGCGTTGTTGGGCGCGACGAACAGCAGCGTGTAGCCGTCGGGGGCTGCGTTGATCGCAGCCGCAGCCGCGATGTTGCCGCCGGAACCGGTGCGGTTCTCGACGATGAACTGCTGGCCGAGCCGATCCGACAGCGCCTGCGCCATGATCCGCGCCACGATGTCGACCGGGCCGCCGGCGGCAAAGCCGATCATCCAGTGCACGGGGCGGTCGGGATAGGCGGCGGAGGCGGGAGGGGAGGCGCTGAAAAGACCTAACAGAACTGCGAGCCCGAAAACACCGTTACGCAAAATTCGCAACATGACGCCTCCCATTGTTCTATTGTCGTTATGGGCCATGCTTTCACAAAAACGGGCCGCTGCCTACATCGCCGCAAGTCGGTGTTGACGCAGGCCCGCCGGGACTGACCATGAGATTCGTAATTCTCCTTCTCGCAGCGGTGCTGCCCTTCACCCCCGTCGTGGCTCAAACCGGAGGCAAGGCCATTCCGACCACGACACTCAGCCTCGGTACCGCGACGCCCGGCGGCGGCTTCCCGCTCTATGGCAATGCCTTCGCCGAGGTGATGAACGCGGCCGATCCGCAAATCACCATCGCGCCGCGCAACACCAAGGGCAGCAACGAGAACATCCCGCTCCTCGAGAAAGGCGAGCTCGATCTCGCTTTGGTCGCGGGCGAGCCGGCCTATGAGGCCTTTGCCGGCATCGGCCGTGCGAAGGTAGCGCTGAAGATTCTCACGGCGATCTATTCCAACCCCGGCATGTTCGTGGTGCGGGCCGACAGTCCCTACAAGACGATCCGCGATCTCGTCGGCCAGCCCGTCGCGTTCGGCGCCAAGGGCTCGGGCCTGCCGATCCTGGCGCGCTATGTGCTCGACGGCCTCGGCCTCAAGCAGGACGAGGATTTCAACGCCATCTATCTCGACCGCGCCGGCGATGGCCCTGCGATGGTCGAGGACGGCCGCGTCGCCGCGCTCTGGGGCGCCGGCATCGGCTGGCCCGGCTTTGCCGCGGTCGCCTCGAGCGCGGCAGGCGCGCGCTTCATCGCACCGAGCGCAGAGGAGATCGCGCGCATCCGCGCCAAGCACGCGTTCCTGAAGCCGCTCACGGTTCCGGCCGGCTCCTATCCGAAGCAGAGCGAGCCGATTGCCTCGCTCGGCTCCTGGAGTTTCGTCCTAACGCGCGAGGACCTGCCCGACGATGTCGCCTATCGGTTGGCGAAGACGCTGCACGGCGTCGAGGCGACGTTCTGCAAGCGGCTCGCGCAGGCCTGCGAGACCACGGCCGCGAACACCGTCGCGGCCGCGCCGAAGACGGAGCTGATCCATCCGGGCGTGATGAAGTACTTTCGCGAGATCGGGGTGGTGAAATAGGAACAGCCACACCCACGGCCGTCATGGCCGGGCTTGACCCGGCCATCCACGCGTCACCGCGGTTGAGAAGAGACGTGGATGCCGGGGTCAAGCCCGGCCATGACGAGTGTGTGTTTCGCTACATCGTCACTTCTTCACGAGCGCGCACGCCGGGTCCGGCGGGCCGAACGCCTTCTCGCCGGAGATCGTCGTGAGGATCTTGTAATAGTCCCACGGGTACTTGCTCTCCTCCGGCGTCTTCACCTGCACCAGCCAGAGATCGTGCACCATCAGATTGTCCTCGCGGATCCTGCCGTTGCGGGCGAAGAAATCCTCGACCGGCTTCTCGCGCATCTTGGCGGCGACCTTGAGCGGATCGTCGGTGCCGGCGTCCTTAATGGCGTTGAGATAGTGGATCACGCTGGAATAGACGCCGGCCTGCCACATCGAGGGCATCTTGTTCATCTTGGCGAAATAGCGCTTCGACCATTCGCGCGTCTTGTCGTCCATGTCCCAATAGAACGACGTGGTCAGGAGCAGGCCTTGCGCGGCTTGCAGGCCAAGGCCGTGGATGTCGGTGATCAACGCCAGCAGTGCCGCCATCTGCTGGCCGCCCTTGAACACGCCGAACTCCGAGCCGGTCTTGATCTCGTTCATGTTGTTGGGCGGGCCTGCCGCAATGCCGATGATCTTGGCCTTGGAGGCCTGCGCCTGCAGCACGAACGAGGAGAGGTCAGCCGTTGCCAAGGGCGGCTTCACCGATCCCAGCACCTTGCCGCCATTGGCGGTGATGACGCTCGAGGCATCGCGTTCGAGGGAGTGACCGAAGGCGTAATCGTCGGTGATGAAGAACCAGCTGTCGCCGCCGCGCTTGACCACGGCATCCGCGGTGCCGACCGCGAGCGCGCGGGTGTCGAACACCCACTGCATCGCATAAGGCGAGCAGAACTTGCCGTGGAAGTCGGCAGTGCCGGTGGAGTGGGTGATGAACAGCTTCTTCTTCTCGTTGGCGATGTTCTGCACCGCGAGGCCGACGGCGGAGACCGGTACGTCGACGATCAGGTCGACCTGGTCGACGTCGTACCAGCGCCGCGCGAGCGAGGCGCCGATGTCGGCCTTCAATTGGTGGTCGCCGATCACGATGCTGATCGGCTTGCCGAGCACGGTGCCGCCGAAATCGTCGATCGCCATCTGCGCCGCGGTCACCGAGCCCTGGCCGGTCGGCGCGGAGGCGGGGCCGTTCATGTCGGTGAGCACGCCGATCTTGACGACGTTGTCGGACACCTGCGCCGAAGCTGTGCCCGGCAATAGCGCTGCCACCAGGGCAGCCGCGACCGGCAGTCCAAATCTCGCTGGATTCACGTTTGTCCTCCCCTGATCCGGCGCGTTGGCCGGTGTTGCCCCGGGTATGGCCCGGCTGAATTGGTTTCTTTTGCAACTATTAGGGGGCGGGCGTCAATGTCAGGCTGCGAAGCGGATCTGTCCTGCGGGCGAGGGATCATAGCCGGTCAGCTCCTCGGCGCGTTGGCGCAGCCTCCGCTCGTTCAGGAACCTGATCAAGGCCTGCATGGCCGGGCGGAAATAACTGCGCTGCCGCATCGCAAGATCGAAATTCTCCCAGGCCAGCGGCACGAAATCCAGTCCAGCCGAACGTGCCGCCGCCCGCGTCGCGACGCCGCAATCGGCCTGTCCCGCCCGCACGATCTCGGCGAGGTCCGGACCCGTGAGGGCCGGCGCCTCGATCCGGTGCAGATCCCGCGTCGAGGCGCCGGCGCGCTTCAGCAGCACGTCGAGCAGCATCTGCGCGCCAGTGCCCTGTTGCCGCATCGCCATCCTGGCGCCGAGCGCGAGCACGTCGGAGAGGCCGCGCAGCCGCTTCGGATTGCCCGGCGCCAGCACGAGGCCCTGCTCGCGGCGCACGAATGCGACCAGCACGGCATCGTGCAGGTCCGGCGCGTCGCGCAGCGCCGTCGCGCTGGCGTCAGCGGCAAGATTGCCGTCGGCGTCGAGGCTGTGGAAGTGCACCGCGGCTGCCATCACCTCGTCGCGCTGCAAGCGCTCCAGCCCGCGCGCGCTGCCCTCGGTCATCGATCCCAGGCCCGAGCCGGATTCGCGCAGGCTCCAATCCAAGAGCTCGTCCTGGCTGCCGCCCACGACCGGCGGCGGCTCCGCGATCAGCATGCCGGCGGGCCGCGCGAGGCCCGAGAGGACCCAGAGGTCGAGTTCGTGCCGCGGGAAGAGCCACTTTCCGGTCACCTTGCTGCAGGGGATCGCGCCATTGGTGACGAGTTCGTAGAGCTTGCGTTCGCCGAGCCGGAGATAGTCGGCGGCTTCGCTGGTGGTCAGGAATTCCATCCTGCATTCCTATGCAAATTCTTGCTTCTTTTTGACGCTCGACGCAGGTGGAATTCTGCATTTCAATTTCTGTACAATGGAACCATGCACGATGATTTCGTTGCTTTGCAACACATCCGCGCCGGCGATTTTTGCTTTGGTGAACGATCCTGTGCACGCGCATGGCGGGGGTTGCGATCGCGATCGAGATAAACGTCGCGGCGTTGCCGAACTTTCCCGAATGTCGCGCCTCGACGCGAGCGCGCCGGCGCGCGGCGACGTCTGCTGCTGTGGTGATTGGACTGCAGCTCTATCTTTTGTTGCCGAGACCCGACTGGCGATGCGAAATGCGTCACGAGTGCGGCGCAATCGATCATCATCATGATCGCGTCATATCCGAGGGAACCCGTCCATGGCCGTTCGCCGCTTGTCCGCTCTGCTTGCGCTTCTCTGCGGCCTTGGCGCAGCCGTTGCGGGCGTCATCCGCCGAGGACCGCGCGATCGTGCTCGCGACGACGGCATCGACGCAGGAGTCCGGCCTGCTCGACTATCTCCTGCCGATCTTCCGCGACAAGACCGGCATCGACGTCACCGTGATCGCGCGCCGCGCCGACGAGGTGCTCGAGGGCGCGCGACGGGGCGAAGCCGACGTGGTGCTGATGCACGCGCGGCCGCAGGAGGAGAAATTCGTCGCCGACGGATTCGCATCGAAGCGCTACGACGTGATGTACAACGACTACCTGCTGATCGGGCCGAAGAGCGACCCCGCCGCCGTGAAGGGCAAGGACATTGCGACCGCGCTGAAGGCGATCGAGGCCAAGGGCGCGCCGTTCGTGACGCGCGGCGATCGCTCGGGCACCCACGCAGCCGAGCTCGCGCTGTGGATCGTCGCCGGCATCGACATCGCAAGCGCGAAGGGCGCCTGGTATCGCGAGGCTAGGCAAGGCATGAACGCGGCGCTCGAGGCCGCGCGCGCCGCGAACGCCTATGTGCTGTCCGATCGCGGCAGCTGGATCGCCTTCAAGGAGCGCGGCGGTCTCGACGTCGTCGTCGAAGGCGACAAGCGGCTGCTCAACCAGTACGGCGTGATGCTGGTCAATCCCGAGAAGTTTCCGGACGTGAAGAAGGAGCTCGGGCAGACCTTCGTCGATTGGCTGACCTCGCCGGAGGGACAGACCGCGATCGCCGGCTTCAAGGTCGACGGACAGCAGCTGTTCTTTCCAAATGCGGACAGGTCGGGCGGCTGATGTCCGCACCGCCAGCGGTTGCCAAACCGGGCGATGCATGGTCCATCATGGCGCATGACCCAGCGCCTGCCGCCCTCGCTCACATCGCTCGACGTTGCGCTCGCCGCATTGCTGCGCGGCGTCGATCCGCTTGCGCCGGTGGATTTGCCGCTGACCGAAGCGGCCGGCTGCATTGCGGCGGGCGCTCCGCTGCTTCCGGCCTGTCCGCTGCGCGACATCGCCGCCGCGGACGGCTGGGCGTTCCGCGCCAATGATCTCGTCGGCGCCTCCGCCTATTCGCCGCTGCCTCTCACAGGGACGCCTGCCTGGGTCGAGGTCGGTGATGCGATGCCTGCGGAATGCGACTGCGTGCTCGATGCCGATGCGGTCGAGGTGTTGGGGCCGCTGGTCCAGGTGCTGGCCGAAGGTGTGCCGGGGCAGGGCGTCAGGCGCGCCCGAAGCGATGTCGCGGACCGCACGCCTGCCGGGCGACAGGGGCACCCGGTCAGCGCAGCCGATCTGTTCATCGTGCGCATCGCGGGTTTGGCAGAGCTCAGCGTGCGGCGGCCGCGGCTGCGCATCGTCAATGTGCCGGGCGCAACGATAGCGGCGCATATGGTCGCCGAGATGGCGCGTGCGGCGGGGCTGGACGTGACGACGTTCGAGGCCGGCGCGCGAGATCGGGCATCGATTGCCGCTGTGCTCGATGTCTCCTCTTGCGATGTGCTGCTGACGGTCGGCGGCAGCGGCATCGGCCACCGGGACGCGGCCGTCACCGCGCTGGCCGAGCGCGGCGATGTGCTCGCGCACGGAATTGCGCTCCAACCGGGACGTACCACGGCCGTGGTGCGGCTTGGCAAGGTTCCCGCCGTGGCCCTGCCGGGATCGCCGGATCATGCCCTCGCGGCCTGGTTCGCGCTGGTGCTCCCCCTGATCGATCGTCTGTCGGCGCGTCAGCCGCGCAGACAGGCGACCTTGCCGCTCGCGCGAAAAATTGCGTCCAGCGTCGGCATCGCCGAGATCGCGCTGCTCGCGAGGGAACATCAGACATGGATGCCGATTGCGGTCGGCGACTGGCCGCTTCAGGCGATCGCCCGCGCGGATGCATGGCTGCTCATTCCCGGCAGCCACGAAGGATTTGCGGCGGGCGCGCCGGTCGATGCTTATCTGATGCGGGAGTGAGATGGGTTCCGGCATGACGATGTTCCCAAAACCGCCAGACCGCAGCGGGCTCGAACAGGAGCAGTTCCTGAAGGTTCTCTCGCGCGAGGAGGCGCTGGCGCGCTTCGAGGCGGCGTTGTTCCCGCGTGTTCTTCCGAATGAGACGCGCAAGCTCGGTGCTGCGCTCGGCGCGGCACTCGCCGAAGACATCACCGCACCGATCGATGTGCCGCCGTTCGACCGTTCCAATGTCGACGGTTTTGCCGTGCGCTCGTCCGACCTCGCCGCGGCCGGCGAAGGCGCGCCCGTTCGCCTTGCGCTCAACGGTGAGACCATCCATTGCGGCGCCGCGCCGGCGCTGCAAGTGGCAGCGGGAACCGCAACGCCCATTGCGACGGGCGGTCCGTTGCCGCGCGGCGCCGATGCGGTCATCATGGTCGAGCACACCCAGCCGGCCGGCTCGGATGCGATCGAGGTCCGCCGCGCGACATCTCCCGGCCAGTTCGTCTCCTATGCGGGCTCCGACATCGCGCGCGGCGAGGCGCTGCTGCGCGCCGGCACACTCGTCGGCTCGCGCGAGATCGGCATGCTCGCGGCCTGCGGCATCGCCGAGGTGAAAGTCGCACGCAAGCCGCGGGTTGCCGTGATCTCCACCGGCGACGAACTGGTGCAGTCCGGCGAAGCGCTTGCGCCGGCGGCGATCTACGACACCAACGGCGCGATCGTCGCCGCGGCGATTGATGAGAATGGCGGCGAGGCGGTCTTCCTCGGCGCCATTCCCGATGATGAGGCAAAACTCGAAGCCGCCATGCGCAGCGCGCTGGCGGCCTCCGACATGCTGGTGCTCTCAGGCGGGACCTCGAAGGGTGCCGGCGACCTGTCACATCGCATCATCGGCCGGCTCGGAGAACCCGGCATCATCGCGCACGGCGTTGCGCTCAAGCCCGGAAAGCCGCTGTGCCTTGCGGTGTGCGACGGCAAGCCGGTGGTGATCCTGCCGGGCTTTCCGACCTCGGCGATGTTCACCTTTCACGATATGATCCTGCCGGTGCTGCGCAAGCTGGCCGGATTGCCGCCGCGCTCCGATGCCAAGGTGAATGCGACGGTGCCGGTGCGCATCGCGTCCGAGCTTGGCCGCACCGAATTCGTCATGGTCTCGCTGGTCGAGGGCAAGGACGGCCTGATCGCCTATCCCTCCGGCAAAGGCTCCGGTGCGATCACGTCCTTCGCGCAGGCCGACGGGTTCCTGCGCATCGGTGCGCTGGCCGACCAGATGCCGGCCGGGACTGAAGCGGAGGTGACGCTGTTCACACCACATGTGCGCGTGCCCGATCTCGTCATCGTCGGCAGCCACTGCACCGGCCTCGATCTCGTCACGGCGCAGCTCGCGCATGCCGGATTCACCGTCCGCTCGATCGCGGTCGGCAGTCTCGGCGGGCTCGCGGCGGCCAAGCGCGGCGAATGTGACCTCGCGCCGATCCATCTGTTCGACGACAAGAGCGAGACCTACAATGTGCCTTATCTCGTCGACGGGCTTGAGCTCGTGCCGGGCTGGCGGCGGATGCAGGGCATCGTCTTCCGGAAGGGCGACAAGCGTTTCGACGGGCTCGGCGCGAAGGAGGCGGTTGCCGCTGCCCTCGCTGATCCGACCTGCATCATGGTCAACCGGAACCAGGGCGCCGGCACGCGCATCCTGATCGACCGGTTGCTCGGCGGTGCGCGGCCCGAAGGCTACTGGAACCAGCCGCGCTCGCACAATGCGGTGGCCGCGGCGGTCGCGCAGCACCGCGCCGACTGGGGCATGACCATTGCGCCAGTCGCCCATGCGGTCGGGCTCGGTTTCATTCCGTTCTCGGAAGAGCATTACGACTTCGCGCTGGTGATGGCGCGCGAGCAGCGGCCGGCGGTGCAGGCTTTTCTCGATGCGCTCGGCTCGGATGAGGCGCGCGCCGCACTGCAGCACGCGGGCTTCCGGCCCGCGTAGACGACGCGGCGCTCGAGCCGGACGATGTCGGGCTTGCTAAGCCGTTTCCTGCGATTGATCGTATCCGAAACATCGATGGCGAAATCGACAACTTCGAATATGACATCCAAGAGGGAGTCGGCCATGGCTCATCCCGGCAACGTATCGATCATTGTTCGTTCCCTTGCGCGGTCCGGTTCACGGCCACGAGCTCCGCGCAGCGCGCCAAGGCGCGATGGCAATAAAGATGAATGATCATCGCGCTTAGCTTATTGTGAGCATGATCTTGTCGGAAAACCGATACCCACTTTTCCGGATCGTGCTCTAGGCTGCGTCATCCAGCGCGGCCAGCCGCTCGGCCTCGGCGATGTCCTCGACCGTGTTGGCATTGAAGAACGGATCGAGCGGCGCGGTCGGCCACGTCACCGTCGCCAGTGGATGACGCGCGGTCCAGCGGTCGATCTTGCGGAGGTCCTCGACGACAAGGGCGTGGCGTAGCTCGTCGCGCAAGGCGACGCGCCACAATCCGATCACCGGATGCGTCTGATCGCCGGATGCGGCGACCGCGAGCTGCGCGTTGTCTCGCTCTCGTGCCTGGTGCAGCCGCGCGACGAGATCACGCGGGAGGAACGGGCAATCGCCGGCGGCGCTCAGCACCCATTCGATTTCCGGGCGATTCGATGCGGTCCAGTCGAGCGCGGCCAAAATGCCGGCGAGCGGGCCGGGATAGCCCGGGACATTGTCGGCGACGACCTGCAGGCCGAAGGCGGCGAAGCGCGCGGGATCCCCATTCGCATTGAGGATCAGCCCGCTGCATTGGGGTGACAGGCGCGCGATCACGCGCTCGAGAATGGTGCGGCCGCCGATCGTGCGCATCGGTTTGTCGCCACCGCCCATGCGCCGCGCGAGGCCGCCCGCGAGCAGCACGCCAAGAGTTGATGGAATACTCGTGGCGGGGATGTCAGTCGTCACCACCTTCACCCTTGCGCTTGTGCTTGGCCGACTCCTCCTCGACGTAAGCGAGGTTCTGGTCGTAGACGATCCGCTCTTCGCCGGCGAGCACGATGAAGCGCTTGCCGCGGGTGCGGCCGACCAGCGTCAGGCCGACCTGCCTTGCGAGATCGACACCCCAGGCGGTGAAGCCGGAGCGCGACACCAGGATCGGAATGCCCATCCGCACGGTCTTGATCACCATCTCCGAGGTGAGGCGTCCCGTAGTGTACAGGATCTTGTCGCTGGCATCGACGCCGTGGCGGTACATCCAACCGGCGATCTTGTCGACGGCGTTGTGGCGGCCGACATCCTCGGTGTAGCAGAGCGGCGTGCCCTCTTTGCACAGCACGCAGCCGTGGATCGCGCCGGCTTCCAGATACAGTGAGGGCATGGTGTTGATGGTCTGCGTCATCTGGTACAGCCAGGAGGTGCGCAGTTCGGCCTTCGGCAGCGCCACGCTCTCGACGGCCTCCAAGAGATCGCCGAAGGCCGTACCCTGCGCGCAGCCCGAGGTCTGCGTGCGCTTCTTCAGCTTGGCTTCGAAATTGGTGTGGTGCTCTGTGCGCACGACGACCACCTGGAGGTCGTCGTCGTATTCGACCTGGGTGACTGCGTCATTATATTTCAGCATGTTCTGGTTCAGCAGGTAGCCGAGCGCCAGATATTCCGGATAGTCGCCGATTGTCATCATGGTGACGATCTCCTGCGCATTCAGGTAGAGCGTCAGCGGCCGCTCCATCGGCACCTTGATCTCGACCCTGGCGCCGGTCTGGTCGGTCCCGGTCACGCTCTGCGTCAGGCGCGGGTCGTCCGGATTGGGAACGATGAGGGGCACCGGGGCTTTGTCGATCTTCATCATAGCCGTGACGTTAGCATGACATTCGGGTCAAGCCGATATAAGCATGCTCACCATGATGGAGAAGGCGGTTCCGGCCGCGGAGATCTAGATGCGATGAAAGTCATCGGCCTTGCAGGCTGGAGCGGTGCGGGCAAGACCACGCTGTTGACGCGGCTGATCCCGCATTTCAACACGCGAGGCCTGCGTGTCTCCGTGATCAAGCACGCGCATCACCGGTTCGACGTCGATGTGCCTGGCAAGGATTCCTGGCGCCATCGCGAAGCGGGGGCGGCCGAGGTGCTGGTGGCATCGTCAAACCGCTGGGCCCTGATGCACGAGTTGCGCGGTGCGGCGGAGCCGCGGCTGCCGGAACTATTGAGCAAGCTGTCCGCCGTCGATCTCGTCGTGGTCGAGGGCTTCAAGCGCGAGCCGCATCGCAAGATCGAGGTGCACCGCGCCGCCAACGGCAAGCCGCTGCTGTTTCCGGACGATCCCGGCATTGCCGGGATCGCGACCGACGTCGCGATTGACACGCGGCTGCCGACTGTCCATCTCGATGACATCGAGGCTGCCGCGGCGCTGATGCTGCGTGCGGCGATGCCGGTCGAAGAAGCGGTGGCCAAAAGCGCCGCGATGCGCTGACGAGGCACTATGGCGCAACTGTCAGACGATTGCTTTGCCTTCGGCGGACCGATGATGTCGGTCGACGAGGCCGTTGGCCTGATCACCACGCGCGTCAACGCGATTACCGATCTCGAAACGGTGGGCCTGGTCGATGCGGACGGCCGCGTGCTGGCGCGGGATATCGCCGCGCCCCTGCCGCTGCCGCCGTTCACCAACTCGGCCGTTGATGGCTACGCCGTGCGCAACGCGGACCTGCCGCAAATTGCGGAGCAAGCGTTGCCGCTCGATGGCCGCATCCAGGCCGGGGGGGCTGCGCATGCGCCGATCAAGCCCGGCCACACCGCGCGCATCTTCACGGGCGCGCCGATGCCGCCGGAAGCCGAGACCGTCTTCATGCAGGAAGATGTCCGCATCGATGTATCGGGCAAGATCGTGCTGCCGGCGGGGCTGAAGCCCGGCGCGAATGTACGTCCTGCCGGCGAGGACATCCCTCAAGGGCACGTCGCGCTGCGCGCCGGCCAGCGCCTGCGGCCGCAGCATGTCGCGCTTGCCGCAGCCTTCGGCCTCGCCAGGTTCGACGTGATCAGGCGCATCCGCGTCGCGGTGTTCTCGACCGGCGACGAGCTGGCCTCGCCCGGCGAGCCGCGCGCCGCCTCGCAGCTGTTCGATTCCAACCGCTTCATGCTGATCGCGATGCTGCGCCGGCTCGGCTGCGATGTCAGCGATCTCGGCATCCTGCGCGATGAACGAATCGCGTTGGCGAATGGCTTGAAGCAGGTTGCGGGCGTGCACGACTTGATCCTGACCACCGGCGGCGTCTCGACCGGCGAGGAGGACCATGTCAAGGCGGCCGTCGAAAGCATCGGCTCGCTGGTGCTGTGGCGGATTGCGATCAAGCCCGGACGGCCCGTGGCGATGGGCATCATCGGCGGCACGCCGCTGATCGGTCTGCCCGGCAACCCCGTCGCGAGCTTCGTCACTTTCGTTCATGTGGTGCGACCGACAGTGCTGGCGCTTGCCGGCAGCCTGCCCGAGCCGCTGTTGCCGATTCCGGTACGCGCGGCGTTCACCTACAAAAAGAAGACCGGCCGCCGCGAATATGTCCGCGCGACCTTGCGGCGCGGAAACGACGGTGCATTGGAGGCGGTCAAGTTCCCGCGCGAGGGCGCCGGCCTGTTGTCCTCGCTGGTTGAGACCGACGGCCTCATCGAACTTGGCGAGGACATCATTCGTGTCGAGCCCGGCCAGAGCGTGGGGTTCCTGTCCTATGCGGATTTGCTTTGACGTTCCTTCGTTGACGCCAGCGCTTCGCCCGGCCATGTTGCGCCCATGACCAGAACGACGCTCGATCTCACCGGGCTGAAATGCCCATTGCCTGCGTTGAAAACGCGCAAGGCGCTGAAGCCTTTGCGGCCGGGCGATCAGCTCGAAGTGCACTGCACTGATCCGCTGTCGGTGATTGACATTCCGAATCTGATCCGCGAGACGGGCGACACGGTGGAGATCACCGAGCGCAACGACGCGCGCATCGTGTTCTTGATAGAAAAGACAAATGGCTCAATAGAAAGCATCAATGCTGCGTTGCGTCCTTGAGGACGTTACCGCGCTGATACCGACCATTTGTCTATCGACATCAATCACGGCTTCTGCCCCAATTGACAATCTCCGTGCAGGCGCGGAGGTTGAGTCTTGTCTGCGATACGCGGAACGGGCCACACGAAGCTTGCACGTCGTATCGGCATAGCACCCCGCTCGCGGGGTTAACTTTTTCGGATGCGCGCGACGATCCTGGCGCGCGTCGGATGATTGGGCGGAGCAGCAGGGACATTGGCTGCCCCGCAACGGGCTGAGGATCAGGATATTTGCGGCAGGCTGTTCAGAAGGGCGGCTTAGGGGAGGAATGTATGGCTACTGTGGAAAGCGCCGGGACCATTGCAGGCCGCGGCGCGGGTTTTCTTGATCGCGAACGAACCATTGCGACTGCCGGCTTCAATCGCTGGCTGGTACCGCCGGCGGCGCTGTGCATCCATCTCTGCATCGGCATGGCCTACGGCTTCTCGGTGTTCTGGCTCCCGTTGTCGCGCGCGATCGGCTTGACCGCGCCGAAGACCTGCGGGGACATTTCGCTGTTCCAGGAGCTGTTCACGACCAGCTGCGACTGGAAGGTCGCCAGCATGGGGTGGATGTACACGCTGTTCTTCGTGCTGCTCGGCATCGCGGCGGCGGTCTGGGGCGGCTGGCTGGAGCGGGTGGGTCCGCGCAAGGCCGGCTTCGTTTCGGCGCTGTGCTGGTGCGGCGGCCTCTTCCTCGGCGCGATCGGCGTCTACACCCATCAGCTCTGGCTGTTGTGGCTGGGCTCGGGCGTGATCGGCGGCGTCGGTCTCGGCCTCGGCTACATCTCGCCGGTCTCGACGTTGGTGAAATGGTTTCCGGACCGCCGCGGCATGGCGACCGGCATGGCCATCATGGGCTTCGGCGGCGGCGCCATGATCGGTGCGCCGCTGGCGAACCTCCTGATGAACTATTTCAAGAGCCCGACCTCGGTCGGCGTCTGGGAAACCTTCGTCGCGATGGGCGTCATCTACTTTGTGTTCATGATGATCGGCGCGTTCCGCTATCGCCTGCCGCCGCCCGGCTGGCAGCCGGAGGGCTGGACCCCTCCGGCCAAGGCGAACGCGATGATCTCGAAGAACAACGTCCATCTCAACGACGCGCACAAGACGCCGCAGTTCTGGCTGATCTGGTGGGTGCTCTGTCTTAACGTGTCGGCGGGTATCGGCGTGATCGGCATGGCCTCGCCGATGCTGCAGGAGATCTTCGCCGGCAAGCTGATCGGCCTGCCGGACGTCGGCTTCAACGCGCTCGACGCCGGGCAGAAGGCGCAGATCGCGGCGATCGCCGCGGGCTTTGCCGGATTGCTGTCGCTGTTCAACATCGGTGGCCGTTTCTTCTGGGCGTCGCTGTCGGACAAGATCGGACGCAAGAACACCTACTACACGTTCTTCATCCTCGGCATCGTGCTCTACGCACTGGCGCCGACCTTCGCGGCGATGGGCTCGAAGCTCCTGTTCGTGCTCGGCTTCGGCATCATCCTGTCGATGTATGGCGGCGGCTTCGCCACCGTGCCGGCCTATCTCGCCGACATGTTCGGCACCCAGTTCGTCGGCGCCATCCATGGCCGGTTGCTGACGGCGTGGTCGACCGCCGGCATCATCGGCCCAGTCGTGGTGAACTACATCCGCGAGTTCCAGCTCGCAGCCGGCGTGCCGCGTGACCAGCTCTACAACACGACGATGTACATCCTTTGCGCGATGCTGATCGCGGGCCTGATCTGTAACTACCTGGTCAAGCCGGTCGATGCGAAGTGGCACATGAAGGAGGCCGAGGTTGCCAAGCTGCAAGCGGCCAGCGCCAGCGCGGCCGCCGCGGGGCCGCACGGCTCCTACGGCATCGGCTTCGGCGGGCTTGATGCCAAGGCGGCGCTGTTCTGGGCCTTCGTCGGCATTCCCCTGCTCTGGGGTGTCTGGAAGACGCTGGAGAGCGCGGTCAAGATCTTCTGATTGCCGTCGAGACCGCTGCGGGACGCTCATCTGCGTCCCGCAGCGTTCGCCTTTTAGACATCACCAGGAATGGGACTCAGGGGGATCTCAATGCTTCGCACCCGTATCTGCCTCGCCGCCATGCTGCTGGCCGCGGGCCTCCATTCCGCGTCGGCACAGACTGCAACCGCGCCCGCAGCACCGGCCGCGACGACCCAAGCCAAGCCGGGCAAGATCAAGCTCACTATGCAGAAGTTGAAGGACATGAAGGCCAAATGGGCGGCCAACAAGCCGAAGCTGAAAGCCTGCCGCGGCGAGGTGAAATCCAAGGGCCTGACCGGCGACGATCGCTGGTTCTACATCGAAGACTGCATGAACAAGACCTGAGGCAAGGTTCCCGCGAACAGTTTGCGCAAGGGGGCGCGGCAGGGCGGCTGCCCGCCCCTAAATGACTATAGACACATTCTAATTTTACTTGGCGTCTGGTATACCAGAGGCTAGAGTCGCCTGGAATGAGGCCTGACTCAGGGGATGCGGACGACGCGGTTCCCGTCCGACAGGCCTGGAAATGGCGGATCGCGATGGCGATCCCGCCTGAGGTCATCGCGCTTTTGAGGAGAACGCGACGTTTCCATGAGCAGCAACGACGACGTTCACAAGGTCAGGGAATTCGAGCATCCGGGCGAGGGGCGCCGGCGCGCCAAGGCCACGCCCAAGGGGCGGCAGGTCGACCCCATAGCCGCCCATGAGATCGAGCAATTGCTCGGCGATCGGCCGCGGCGGCGCGATCTCCTGATCGAATATCTCCACCTGATCCAGGACCGATATCACCAGATCTCGGCCGCGCATCTGGCGGCGCTTGCCGACGAGATGAAGCTCGCCTTCGCCGAAGTGTTCGAGACCGCGACCTTCTACGCGCACTTTGACGTGGTCAAAGAGGGCGAGCCGAACATTCCGCCGCTCACGATCCGTGTCTGCGATTCGCTGACCTGCGCGATGCTTGGCGGCGAGAAGCTTCTCGCGGACTTGCAGGACGCCTCCGGTCCCGGCGTCCGCGTCGTCCGCGCGCCCTGCGTCGGGCGCTGCGACACCGCGCCCGCCGCGGAAGTCGGCCACAACTTCGTCGATCACGCCACGGTTGCCAATGTGATGGCGGCGGCGAAGGCCGGCGACACCCACGCGCATCTGCCCGATTATGTCGACTACGACGCCTATGTCGCTGGCGGTGGCTATAAGCTGCTGGGCCGCGTGCGCTCCGGCGAATTGTCGAAGGATGATTTGCTGAAGGCGCTCGATGACGCCTCGCTGCGCGGCCTTGGCGGCGCCGGCTTCCCCACCGGGCGCAAATGGCGCGCGGTCCTGGGCGAACCCGGTCCGCGGCTGATGGCGATCAACGGCGACGAGGGCGAGCCCGGCACGTTCAAGGACCGCTATTATCTCGAAACCGATCCGCATCGCTTCATCGAGGGCATGCTGATCGGCGCGCATGTGGTGCAGGCCTCCGACGTCTACATTTACTTGCGCGATGAATATCCGGCCTCGCGCGAGATCCTCGAGCGCGAGATCGCCAAGCTTCCGGCGGGCGGCCCGACGCTGCACATGCGCCGCGGCGCCGGCGCCTATATCTGCGGAGAAGAGTCCTCGCTGCTGGAAAGCATCGAGGGCAAGCGCGGCCTGCCCCGGCACAAGCCGCCTTATCCGTTCCAGGTCGGCCTGTTTGGCCTGCCGACGCTGATCAACAACATCGAGACGCTGTGGTGGGTGCGCGACATCGTCGAGAAGGGCGCCGATTGGTGGAAGGGTCATGGCCGCCATGAGCGCCACGGCCTGCGCAGCTTCTCGGTCTCGGGCCGCGTGAAAAATCCCGGCATGAAGCTGGCGCCCGCGGGCATCACCGTGCGCGAGCTGGTCGATGAATATTGCGGCGGCATGGCCGACGGCCATCAGTTCTACGCGTACCTTCCGGGCGGCGCCTCCGGCGGCATCTTGCCGGCCTCGATGGATGACATCCCGCTCGATTTCGGCACGCTGGAAAAATACGGCTGCTTCATCGGCTCGGCCGCGATCGTGATCCTGTCGCAGAAGGACAGCGTGCGCGCGGCCGCACTCAACCTGATGAAGTTTTTCGAGGACGAGAGCTGCGGCCAATGCACGCCGTGCCGGGTCGGAACCCAGAAGGCGGCGCTGCTGATGCAGAAGCCGGTCTGGAACCGCGCCTTGCTGGAAGAATTGAGCCAGGCGATGCGCGATGCCTCGATCTGCGGGCTCGGACAGGCGGCATCGAATCCGCTGTCCTCCGTGATCAAATATTTCCCTGAGGAGTTCAAGGAAGCGGCGGAATGACGAAGATTACGTTCGAGCTCGACGGCAAGCAGGTCGAGGCCAGGCCCGGCGAGACGATCTGGCAGGTGGCAAAACGCCAGGGCCGCGACATCCCGCATCTCTGCTATTCGCCTGCGCCCGACTATCGCCCCGACGGCAATTGCCGCGCCTGCATGGTCGAGATCGAGGGCGAGCGCGTTCTGGCGGCATCCTGCAAGCGTACGCCGTCGGTCGGTATGAAGGTGAAGACCGAATCCGCGCGCGCGACTGCTGCGCAGAAGATGGTGATGGAGCTGCTGGTCGCCGACCAGCCGGCGCGCGAGACCAGCCACGATCCGGATTCGAAGTTCTGGCATTGGGCCGAGACCACGGGCGTCACCGAAAGCCGCTTCCCCGCCGCCGAGCGCTGGGAGACCGACGCCAGCCATCCGGCGATGCGTGTCAATCTCGACGCCTGCATCCAGTGCGGCCTCTGCGTGCGCGCCTGCCGCGAAGTCCAGGTCAACGACGTCATCGGCATGGCTTATCGCAACCACGATTCCAAAATCGTGTTCGACTTCGACGATCCCATGGGCGAGTCCACTTGCGTTGCCTGCGGCGAATGCGTGCAGGCCTGCCCGACCGGAGCGTTGATGCCGGCCGTGATGCTCGACGAGAAGCAGACGCGCGTCGTGTACGCCGACAAGAAGGTAGACTCGCTCTGCCCGTTCTGCGGCGTCGGTTGCCAGGTCACCTACGAGGTCAAGGACGAGAAGGTGATCTATGCCGAAGGTCGCGATGGCCCCGCGAACCACAATCGTCTCTGCGTGAAGGGCCGCTTCGGCTTCGACTACATCCATCATCCGCATCGGCTCACAACACCGCTGGTGCGGCTGCCGAATGCGAAGAAGGATGCCAACGACCAGGTCGATCCCGCCAATCCCTTCACCCATTTCCGCGAAGCGAGTTGGGAAGAGGCGCTCGACATTGCCGCCAAGGGCCTCGTCAAGATACGTGACGAGAAGGGCGCGAAGGCGCTGGCCGGCTTCGGTTCGGCCAAGGGCTCGAACGAAGAGGCCTATCTGTTCCAGAAGCTGGTACGCACCGGTTTTGGCTCGAACAACGTCGATCATTGCACCCGTCTCTGCCACGCCTCGTCGGTGGCGGCGCTGTTCGAAGGCCTGAGCTCGGGCGCGGTGTCGGCGCCGTTCTCGGCGGCGATGGATGCCGAGGTGATCTGGGTGATTGGCGCCAATCCGACGGTGAACCATCCGGTCGCGGCGACGTTCATGAAGAACGCCGTGAAGAATGGGGCAAAGCTGTTCGTGATGGATCCGCGCCGGCAGACGCTGTCGCGCCACGCGACCAAGCATCTCCAGTTCAAGCCCGGCTCCGACGTCGCCATGCTGAACGCGATGATCAACACGATCATCACCGAGGGCCTAACCGACGACCAGTACATCGCCGGCTACACCGAAGGGTTCGAGCAGCTCAAAGAGAAGATCAAGGAGTTCACGCCGGAGAAGATGGAGCCAATCTGCGGCATCCCGGCGCAGACGCTGCGCGAGGTGGCGCGCACCTATGCGCGGGCAAAGTCGTCGATCATCTTCTGGGGCATGGGCATCAGCCAGCATGTCCACGGCACAGACAACGCGCGCTGCCTGATTGCGCTGGCGCTGATCACCGGTCAGGTCGGCCGGCCAGGGACCGGTCTGCATCCGCTGCGCGGCCAGAACAACGTGCAGGGCGCCTCCGACGCCGGCCTGATCCCGATGTTCCTGCCGGACTATCAGCCGGTCGGCCGCGACGACATGCGCGGTGCTTTCGAGAAGCTCTGGCAGCAGGACCTCGATCCCGTCCGCGGCCTCACCGTCGTCGAGATCATGAACGCGATCCACGCCGGCGAGATCAAGGGCATGTATATCGAGGGCGAGAATCCCGCGATGTCCGACCCCGATCTCCAGCACGCGCGGCAGGCGCTCGCGATGCTCGATCATCTCGTGGTGCAGGATCTGTTCGTCACCGAGACCGCGTTCCACGCCGACGTCATCCTGCCGGCCTCGGCCTTCGCCGAGAAGGAGGGCTCTTTCACCAATACCGATCGCCGCGTGCAGCTCGCGCGTCAGGTGATCAAGCCGCCGGGCGATGCGCGCCAGGATCTCTGGATCATCCAGGAGATCGGCAAGCGGATGGGCCTGCCCTGGAATTATTCCGGTCCCGGCGACGTCTACACCGAGATGGCGGAGCTGATGCCGTCGCTGAAGAACATCAGCTGGGAGCGGCTGGTGCGCGAAGGTGCCGTGACCTATCCGGCCGATGATCCGAACAAGCCCGGCAACGAGATCATCTTCACCACGGGCTTCCCGACTGCGAGCGGCCGCGGCAAGATCGTGCCGGCTAAGGTCATCCCGCCCGATGAGCTGCCGGATGCCGAGTATCCGATGGTGCTCTCGACCGGCCGCGTGCTGGAGCACTGGCACACCGGCTCGATGACGCGCCGCGCCCAGGTGCTCGACCAGATCGAGCCGGAGGCGGTCGCGTTCATGTCGCCGAAGGACATGCACAGGAAGAAGCTTGCGCCGGGCGATTTCATTCGCCTCGAGACCCGCCGCGGCGCCGTCGAGGTCAAGGTCCGCTCCGACCGCGACGTGCCGGAGAACATGGTCTTCATGCCGTTCTGCTACGCCGAGGCGGCGGCGAACCTCCTGACCAACCCGGCGCTCGATCCGTTCGGCAAGATCCCGGAGTTCAAGTTCTGTGCGGCCAGGGCCGAGCGCGCCGAGATGCGGGACGCGGCGGAGTAGGGGCGGCGGTACGGCGTCTGCCTCATCCACGGTGTCGTCCTCTCGTTCGCGGGGACGACACTGAAGGTGTGGCGCGCGTGTGCATCCACATCGTCATCCCTTCGCTCCTCGCAATGACGGTGGTAAATGTGGCCCATGTCCAAGGTCACCCCCGCCACACGCGCGCTTGAAGCCGCCCGCGTCGTCTTCACCGTCCACAGCTACGACTACGATCCCGACGCGCAGAGCATCGGCCTCCAGGCCGCCGCCGCGCTCGGTGAGGATCCGGCGCGCGTCCTCAAGACGCTGATGGCGCTAATCGACGGCAAGCCGGTTTGCGTGATCGTCCCGTCCGACCAGGAAGTCTCCATGAAGAAGCTCGCCGCGGCCGTGGGTGGCAAGTCGGCGCAGATGATGAAGCCGCCCGAAGCCGAGCGCGTCACCGGCTACAAGGTCGGCGGCATCAGCCCGTTCGGACAGCGCAAGCCGGTCCGCACGGTGATCGAGCAGAGCGCGCTCACGCATGATCTGGTCTATCTCAATGGCGGTCAACGCGGCCTGCAAGTGCGGCTCAAGCCGGCCGATCTGCGGGACGCCCTGAAGCTGGTCGTGGCGGACGTCGTCGCCTGAGCTAAACGCGACCGTGGGCCATCTCGAGCCATCGAATTGCAGCGCACAAAGCACGCCGCGCGCCGCGCAGGTCGATTTATTTGCACGCTCGCGTGCATGGAGCCTGCACAGCGGCGTTAGACTATGGTAGGGTGCTGCAATCCGCTGAAAAAAAGTGCGTCGAAAACAGGGAGGACGACATGCGGGTGACTGCGTTGAAGGTCCTTGGCTCGCTGGCCGCAGGACTTTTTTTTATTTCGGCAGCCGCGCTGGCCGCTGAACCGCCCAAGGAGATGAAGCTCTACGTCTTCTCTTCGGGAGCGCTCAATCTCGACAAGTCGATCATTCAGAACGGCAGCAGCGGCAAGGTCCAGATCCCTGTCGGTTTCTTCCTGATCCGCCACCCCAAGGGCGACATTTTGTTCGATTGCGGCAATAACGACCGCATCATCAAGGATCCCGACTATTGGGGCCCGTTCGTCAAGGCGCTTGATCCGGGCCGTTCGCCCGAAATCGCCATCGACGCGCAGCTTTCCAAGATCAACGTGAAGCCGTCCGACATCAAATATGTCATCCTCGGCCATTTCCACGTCGATCACGCCGGTAACATCGGCAAGTTCCTGGATTCGACCTTCGTGTACCAGCGCGACGAGATGAGGAACGCGTTCTGGCCTGCGCCGGGCTACGCGACCTTCTTCATCACCGATGATTTCGCCATGCTGCGCAACAGCGTCGGCGGAGGCATGCCCTCCAAGTACAAGACCATCGAGCTCGACGGCGATCTCGACCTGTTCGGCGACAACAGCGTATTCATCCACCGCACCGTGTCGCATACGCCCGGAAGTCAAATCCTGGTCGTGCGCCTGCCGAAGACCGGCACGGTGGTGCTGACTAGCGACGCCGTCTATCTCCAGGAGAATCTGGACAAGAACATCCTGCCGAGCATCGGCAGCGTCTACGATCCGGTCGGCATGCTCGATGCCTACGCTTGGGTGAAGCGGGTTCGGGACACCGAGGGCGCCGACATCATCTATGCCCATGACCCCGATACGTTCAAGGCGCACAAGCATTCGCCCGAATTCTACGAGTGATTGGTCGCGACTTCGGGCCATCGCACATGCGTCATCATCCCGGGCCCTCGCCCGGGATTTTGCGCGGTAGTCTCACGCGGTGCCTGCCACAGGGGGTGTAAGGTCTCCATGCTGTCGGCTGTCTCTCCGGTCGTCGTCGCCGAGCGCGTAACAAAATGGTACGGACCGCGGCGCGCAGTTGCGGACGTGTCTTTTGCGATCGCGCCCGGCGAGATCGTCGGCCTGTTGGGGCCGAACGGTTCCGGCAAGAGCACGATCTTCCGCATGCTTACCGGCTATCTGGTGCCGACCTCTGGACGGATCGAGGTCGCGGGCCACGATGTCATCGAAGACTCGCTCGGCGTGCGCCGCGCCATCAGCTATGTGCCGGAAGATGCGCCGCTCTACGACCATATGCGGGTCGGCGAGTTCCTGCATTTCATGGCCGGCATCAAGGGATTGCGCGGGCCGAAGGCGAGGGCGGCGGTCGACGAGGCCGCCGAGCGGCTCGACCTTGCCCGTGTCATGAGCCTCACGACCGGAAAGCTGTCGCGCGGCTTCCGCCAGCGTGTCTCGATCGCGCAAGCGCTGCTGGGCGATCCAAAAGTTCTCGTGCTGGACGAGCCGACCAGCGGTCTCGATCCGCACCAGGTGATCGCCGTGCGCGACTTGATCCAGTCATTGGCCGGACGTCACACCGTGCTGATGGCTTCGCACATCCTGCCCGAAATCGAGAAGATGGCGTCCCGCGTGATGATCCTGCTCGATGGCATGCTTCTGACGTCCGATGCGCTGAAGGACGCCGCGCAGGACCTCGCATTGCGACTGTCGGCAGACGCGACAGAAGATGCTGTGCGCAATGCGACAAAGACGGTCGCCGGCATTCGCGAGATTGTCGCCGATCCGGGCAGCGCCGGACGCTTTCGGATCAGGACGGAGCGGCGTCCGTTGCTCGCGGAGGACCTGGTCTCCGCCCTGGTTGCGGCCCAGATCCCGTTGCGCGAGCTGACCGAACTGCGGCCCGATCTCGAACGGGTGTTCCTCGATCTCACACGGCAACCGGAGGCGGCCGCATGAGAAGCTTTGCGGTGCTGCTAGGGAAGGAAGCGACGGCGCTGTTCTCCTCGCCGATCGCCTACGTGCTGATGACGGTGTTCCTGCTGATCATGGGCTACAGCTTCACGCTCACCCTGTTCCTCAGCCACCAGCCCAGTATGGTGCACATCTTCTTCCAGATGTTCGTGCTGTTCATGCTGACCGTTCCGCTGATCACGATGCGTCTGTTCGCCGAGGAGCGGAAGTTGAAGACGCTGGAGGTTCTGTTGACCGCGCCGGTCTCGGAGGTCGCGATCGTGCTGGCAAAGTTCCTGGCCGCGATGAGTCTGATCGTAGTCATGTTGGTGCTGTCTGGGGCCTACGCGGCTGCGCTCGCCTGGTTCGGGGACCCCGATTTCGGACCGATCTATAGCGGCTATTTCGGCTTGCTGCTGTTCGGATCGGCGCTGGTCGGCGCGGGGCTGCTCGCCTCGGCGCTGACGGCCAACCAGGTGATCGCCGCAATGATCTCGCTCAGCGTATTTCTGCTGCTCTGGATCATCGACAATTTCGGCTGGTTGCTGCCGAGTCCCGCCGACACGCTGGTGGTGAACCTGTCGCTCTCGATCCATTTCCGTCCCTTTGCCGTCGGTTCGATCTATCTGTCCGACGTGGGCTTCTTCCTCAGCGTCACCCTGTTGACGCTGCTGTTGACGGTCCGCGCGCTGGCGCGGCGCTGAGGGCGCAGGCGATGCGCGGCTCCGCGAGATCCAACATTGGTTTCCTCGCATTGGCGGCCGCCGCGATCGTTTGCGGCGCGCTCGGCTTTGCAGGGTTCGGCGAGACCGCATCGAACAGCGTCTTGTTCGCCGCCTGCGTCCTGGCGTTGCTCGCGCTGTTCATGCTCGCGATGCGGCTTCCCTTGCGCGGCGGCGGCGCGCGCTGGTCGGCCTGGCTTGCCAACGCGTCGGTCGTCATTGCTGCGGTCGTAGCCGTGATCAGCGCCAACGTCGCGCTGTACCGTCACGACGTGCATTTCGACGTCAGCCGGGAAGGGCGCAACACGCCGCCGCAACAGCTCACCGACGTGATCGCGCAACTGCCCGCGCCGCTCGCGCTGACCTATTTCTACAATGCGAGTGACGCCAACGCGATCGCGGTCCGTGACCTCGTTCAGACCGCCGCGCGCAACCACCCGCTGCTCGCCTTCCGCGCCATCGACCTCGATAAGGAGCCCGGCCTTGCCCGCGATCTCGGCGTGCGCGCCTATAATACGGCGGTCTTGCAGGCCGACGACCGCAAGGTTCTGGTCGAAAACGTCATCGATCCCGCCCGCATCGGCTATGCGGCGCTCCGCGTGCTGCGCAAGCGCGTGGAGACAGTCTGCTTCGTCACCGGCCACGGCGAGACGTTCCGTCCGCTGCCCCCGCACTTCCACTTCAGCCATGTCGAGACCCTGAAGGGGCACGAGACGCCCGGCGCTGGCGACGTGCTGGAGACGGCGCCCGAAGCGCTCGACCGGCTGCTGCTGGCGCTGAACCAGATCGGCTTCGAGATGCGCGAGCTCGTCACGGCGACCGCGTCCGCCATTCCGTCCGATTGCTCGGTCGTCGCAGATATCGGTCCACGCACGGCTTTTGACGCTCGCGAGACCGCGCTGCTCGGCGATTATGTGAGGGGTGGTGGCCGGTTGTTGTTGCTGATCGATCCGCTCTCGCACGTCGACGGCGATTTTGAGCGGTTGCTGCTCAAGCCCGTGGGCCTGTCGAGCGAGGCTGCGATCGTCATCGATCCGCTCAATCATTTCCGCACCGATGCGGACAAGGTCGCCGTGCCCTATTATCCGCCCCACCCGATCACGAAGCGTTTGGCGCTGACCGTGTTTCCGCAAGCGCGGCCGCTCGCGGTGGCGCAGCCGCCGTCCGGGGTCAGTCTCATCGTGCTGGCCGCGAGCAGCCAGGATAGTTATCTGCGCTCGCCGAGTGCAGCGCCGGCCGCAGCCAATGGCGAAGCGCCGGGCGCACGGCGGAGCGCGCAGCCGCTCGCGGTTGCGCTCGAAGGCAGCTGGCCGGGCGCGGTGCCGGACAAGCGCTTCCGCCTGGTCGTGGCCGGCACCAGCAAGGTCGCGAGCAACGAATATTTTCCTTACGTCTCCAATGGCGAACTGTCGCTCGCGATGCTGCGCTGGCTCGCCGAGGACGACACGACGCCGAGCATCGCACCGCAGACCTTCAAGCTGCCGGAGATCGTGTTGACCAGCAGCCAGATGCGCGACACCTTCATCGTGCTCGAGGTGCTGCTGCCGCTGAGCACGGCAGTGTTCGGTGTTGCAATGTGGTGGAGGCGACGGTGACGGACGGGACGGCCGCACGCGGAACGGCCCGATGGCTGACGCCGCTGCTGGCTGCCTGCCTCGCTGGACTGCTGGCTGTCCTGATCATCAGCGGACAATGGCCGCAGCTGCGCAGCAAGGTTGCTTTTGCGCCGAAGGGTCTTGTGACCATCGCACCCGCGGACGCGCGACGGGTGGAAATCCGTTCCGGCAGCGACAGTGTCGTCCTGGTGCGCGAGGGCGGTGAGTGGACGATCGAGGGGCTGAACGGTGCCTTGCCGGCCGAGCTCAAATCGCATCTCGAAACCGCGCTACGGCTTGTCACCGTCAGCGAGCCTGCACGCGAAATTCCGGCAAGCGAGCTCACCACTGCGAGCTTTGCCGCATTTGGTCTCGATCCGCCCGCAACCGTTGCCGCGATCGAGACGGCCGATGGCTCGGCGACGTCGATGAATGTGGGCACGCTCAACCCCGCGAGCACCTCTCACTATGTCCGGATCGCCGGGCGTCCCGCGGTGTATCTGATGCCGCGCCATGTCGGCGATGAGTGGCGTGTCACGCTCGATATGGCGCGCCGTCTGCGCGGGCCGACCGGACCGGACGCGACAAGCCGCGGCAGGAGCCTATTGCTGCCGGTGTCGATGGCGCAGGTGTGGGCGCTCGAGATCCTGTTCGCCGGCAAGCTCACCCGCTTCGAACGCGACGCCGACGGCAACTGGTTCCGTCATCTCGGCCTGCACAACCATGCTGCCGGTAACGTTGTGCATGTCGCCAATCCCGAGCAGGCCCGCATCATCGACGCAGCGCTGCGCGCATTCGATGCGAGCGCGATCGAGACGCATGTTGGACCCGCCGATCCGTCGCAACTGGCCCGCTACGGGCTCAACCTGCCGAGCCTGATCGTGCTGGTCTTTGCTCGCGACGCGTCTGCGCCGTTGGCAAGGCTCGAATTCGGCGCGTCCGCCGACAGCCTCGACCGCTATGCGCGCCTCGCGCCCGATGGGACGGTGGTCACCGTGGCCGAGTTCGAAATGCGCCGGTTGACGGAGCTGCTGCGCGCGGTCGGAGCGGGATCATGAGCCTGCTCCGCCTCCTGCTCCTCGGCGTGATCCTGCTCGGCCTTGGCGCGCCGGTGCGCGCGCATCAGGTCAACCTCTCGACGGCGCGCGTGGCGCTGGCTGCGGACCGCACGGTGGTCATCGAGGTCGCGCTCAAGGGCAGTGATGTCGACCGCCTCGTCGGCACCAAGCTTTATGACGCGACGGCGGATGCGGTCGATCCCGCCGCGGTCGATGCGGCTGCGTCGTTGATCCTGGTCTATTTCAAGGCGCATCTGGCCGTCGCCGGCACCGGTGGGAGCGGCTGCGCCGCAGGAGCGGCCGTGATCCTCGCCGACGGCGACGGCGTGATCTACCGCAACAGTTTTGCCTGCACCGCCGTCACGGGCGACATCATCTACCGCTCCACTGTGCTGACCGAGAAGGATCCGACCGCGCGGCAGGTGGTGCTGGTCGCGCGGGGCAAGTCCGAGGCGCAGGCGCTGCTCGATGCCGGCAATATCGCCGTCACGCTCTCGGCGCCGGCGCCGCCGCTGTGGTCGACGATGCAGCGCTATCTCCTCACCGGCATCGAGCACATCTTTCTCGGCTATGACCACATCGCCTTCCTGATCGCGGTCGTGCTGTGGGCACGCCGACTCGTTCCGGTCATCAAGATCGTCACCGCCTTCACCATCGCCCATTCGATCACGCTGTCGCTGGCAGCGCTAAACGTCGTCGTCATTCCGAGCCGCATCGTCGAGCCGGCGATCGCCGTCTCCATAGTGTTCGTGGCCGTCGAGAATTTCTTCTCGCGCGACATCGACAGGCGTTGGCGCGTGACCTTCCTGTTCGGACTGATCCATGGCTTCGGTTTCGCCGGCGCGCTAAGGGAGGTCGGCCTACCGACGGACGCGATCGTGCCGGCGCTCGCGGCTTTCAATGTCGGCGTCGAGATCGGGCAGGTCGCGATCGTCGCGATCGTGCTGCCGATGCTCAGCCTGTTCGACCGGCTGATCGCAGCCGACCCGGCCAAGCCGGTCAGGGCGGCAAGGCTGGTCTATGCTGTATCCGCGGCCATCAGCCTGGTCGGCGGTTACTGGCTTTTCGAGCGCGTGTTCGAGGCCTAAAGCGCGATGAGATCAGGATGATTCGTCACCGCGCTTTAGCTTGTTGTTTGCGCATGATCTTTCGGAAAAGCGCTGCGCACTTTTCCGGATCATGCTTTAGCTACTGTTTCTGCAACAATTTCAGCCGGCAGCGCAGCGCCTCGCGGATGTGCGCGCGCGCGAGCTGCTCGGCCTTGTCGCCGTCGCGCGCCGCGATGGCATCGATGATCGCCTGGTGCTCGCCGTGACTGGTTGAGGGCCGGCCCGATACGGTGAAGGTGGTCGGGCCAAGCAGAGCGATCCAGTCCTGTAATTCGCGGGAGGCGTTGTCGAGATAGCGGTTGCGCGCGGCACGGCAGATCGCTTCGTGGAAGGCACGGTTGAGCTTCGCCATCTCGGCGGCGTCGGTGGTCTCGACAAAAGCCTGCTCGATATCCCTGAGTGCGTCGACCTCGGGAGGCGAGGCATGCGCAGCGGCAAGGCGCGCGGCGGCGCCTTCCATGATCTCGCGCATGGCATAGAGCTCCAGCACCTCGGAAATGTCGAGGTT
Organism: Bradyrhizobium sp. USDA 4486; assembly: GCF_054057995.1. Taxonomy (NCBI): domain Bacteria; kingdom Pseudomonadati; phylum Pseudomonadota; class Alphaproteobacteria; order Hyphomicrobiales; family Nitrobacteraceae; genus Bradyrhizobium; species Bradyrhizobium sp. USDA 4486. The sequence goes on along the minus strand of NZ_JBSRZV010000001.1, from coordinate 4,516,885 downwards.
GCGCACGATCAGCCCGCGGCCGCCGGCGGGCTCGACGAAGCCGCGTGCGGCAAGCCGGCCTAATGCTTCGCGCACCGGCGTGCGGCTGACCTTGAGCCGCTGGGCGACCTCTTCCTCGCGCAGACGGTCGCCGGCGCGGTAGCTGCCGGCCTGAAGCGCCTGGCAGAGCGAGCGGAACACGGCCTCGCCCAGCGCGACGCCGGCGCCGCGCGCGATCGATCCGCCTGTCTTTGCCGGGCGTCTGGCCATGGTCCCTCACCTGCATCCTGCCCATGCAGAGATGCCGCTTGCTGCCTTTTGTATATCTTTGTATACGAAAGTGCGCAATGGCGGACGGCATTGACCGGCCGCCGCCGGCGGGCAGAATGTCTCCAACTTCGTCGCATCGGGCGGACCGCATGGGCAGCAAATACGACGTGCTGGTGATCGGCGGCGGCAACGCGGCGCTGTGCGCGGCGATCTCGGCGCGCCGCGGCGGCGCCTCGGTGCTGGTGCTCGAAGGCGCGCCGAAATTCTATCGCGGCGGCAACACACGCCACACCCGCAACATGCGCTGCGCCCACGACACCGCCACCGAGATCCTGACCGGACCCTATACCGAGGAGGAATTCTGGGAGGACCTGCTGCGCGTCACCGGCGGGCAGACCGACGAGGCGCTTGCCCGCCACATGATCCGGGAGTCCAAAGATATCCTGAACTGGATCGTGGAGCAGGGCGTGCGCTGGCAACCCTCGCTCGGCGGCACGCTGAGCCTCGGCCGCACCAACTCTTTCTTCCTCGGCGGCGGCCGCGCGATGCTGAACGCGCTGTATCTGACCGCCGAGCAGCTCGGCGTCGAGGTCGAATACGACGCCGAAGTCACCGACCTCGCGATCGAGGATGGCATGTTCCTCGCAGCGCGTCTCAAGCGGCCGGTCAAGGGCGAAACCGAGATCCGCGCGACGGCGCTGGTCGCCGCGGCCGGCGGGTTTGAAGCCAATATCGAATGGCTGAAGCAATATTGGGGCGAGGCCGCCGACAATTTCCTGATCCGCGGCACGCCCTATAACCGCGGCTCGATCCTGAAGATGCTGCTCGACAAGGGCGTGCAGGAAGTCGGCGATCCCACCCAGTGCCATGCCGTCGCGATCGACGCCCGCGCGCCGAAATTCGACGGCGGCATCATCACGCGCCATGACTCCGTCGTGTTCGGCATCGTCGTCAACAAACACGCGCAACGCTTCTATGACGAGGGCGAGGACATCTGGCCGAAGCGCTACGCGATCTGGGGCCGGCTGGTCGCGGCTCAGCCCGACCAGATCGCCTACATCATTTTCGACTCGACCGTCGTCACCAGCTTCATGCCGACGCTGTTCCCGCCGATCGCCGGACAGACCGTGGCCGAGCTTGCCGGCAAGCTCGAGCTCGATCCAGCCGCGCTGGAAAAGACTATCGCCGAGTTCAACGCCGCGGTGCGGCCCGGCACGTTCGATCACACCATCCTGGATGATTGCCGCGCCGAAGGTATCACGCCGCAAAAGACGCACTGGGCCCGCAAGATCGAGACGCCGCCTTATCTCGCCTATCCGGTGCGGCCGGGCATCACCTTCACCTATCTCGGCACGCGCGTGAACAAGGAGGCGCGGATGCTGATGACTGACGGCAAGCCGTCGGGCAACATGTTCGCTGCCGGCGAGATCATGGCCGGCAACGTGCTCGGCAAGGGTTATGCCGCCGGCATGGGCATGACCATCGGCAGCGTGTTCGGGCGTATCGCAGGACGGGAAGCGGCGAAACATGCACGGAACTAGGACCCTCGACGAAGCCGACCGTCTGATGACAGTCTGCAATTCCTGCCGCTACTGCGAGGGGCTTTGCGCGGTGTTTCCGGCCATGGAGATGCGCCGCGCTTTCTCGGACGGTGACCTCAACTATCTCGCCAATCTCTGCCATGCCTGCGGCGCTTGCTACGTCGACTGCCAGTTCTCGCCGCCACACGAATTCAACGTGAATGTTCCGAAGACGCTCGCGATCGCTCGCGCCGAATCCTATGCCGCCTATGCCTGGCCAAAGGCGCTGTCCGGCGCCTTCGCGCGCAACGGATTGGTCATCAGTGTCATCGCCGCGCTCAGCATGGCGGCCTTCGTTTTCGGTTTCGCGGCACTGAACGACCGCGGCGTGCTTTTCGGTGTGCAAACCGGCCCCGGCGCGTTCTACCAACTGATGCCGCACAATGCGATGGCCGCGCTGTTCAGCGCTGCGTTTCTCTTCGCGATTCTGGCGCTGGTCATGAGCGTTCGCGCATTCTGGCGCGACATCGGCTCGCCCATCGGCGGCCATGCCGACACGGGCTCCATCTTCCAGGCGATCCGCGACCTCGGCGAGCTACGCTATCTCCATGGCGGCGGTGTCGGTTGCTACAACGAGGACGACAAGCCGACCGACCGGCGCAAGCTTTTTCATCATTTGACGTTCTACGGCTTGCTGCTGTGTTTCGTTGCAACATCGGTGGCCACGCTCTATCATTATCTGCTCGGCCGCGAGGCGCCGTATCCATGGTGGGACCTGCCGGTTGTGCTGGGCACTCTTGGCGGCATCGGCCTCATCGTCGGTCCGATCGGCCTGTTCATGGCCAAGACGCGCCATGATCCTGATCTGCTCGACGAGAACAGCTATGGCATGGATGTCGGATTCATCACCATGCTGTTCCTGACCGGGTTCACCGGCATGCTGCTTCTGATCCTGCGCGAAACTGCAGCCATGGGGCCGCTGCTCGCGCTGCATCTCGGCGCGGTGTTTGCCCTGTTCATCACCTTGCCCTATGGCAAGTTCGTGCACGGCATCTATCGCTTTGTGGCGCTGGTGCGTTACGCGCAGGAGCGGCGCAGCGAAGCCGGCTCTTGAGCGGCGTGCGGCGCCGGCGTATCTCTTGAGCCGGCGGCATGGGATTTCAGTTCAGCAGGCGCTTCGGCGAGCGTCCGTCGCACTGTGGGATGATGTTCGTGCGAGCAAATGAGGGGAGCGTCGCACCGGGCATGTGCCGGTGCGACGGTCCTGAGCCTTACGCCACCTCGCGCTCCGGCGCGGACGCCTGCTCGCGGGCCATCGTGGTTGCGGTGACATAGTCGGTCTTGCCGGTGCCGAGCAGCGGCACCTTGTCGACCACCATGATCGTCGCGGGAACGGTCAGTTCGGAGGCGCCGATCGTCTTGGCCCGGGCCTGCATCGCGCTGCGCTCGGCGTTCTTTTCCGTCGTCAGCAAGACGATACGCTCGCCCTTGCGCTGGTCGGGAATCGATACGGCGACCGATGCGGCTTGCGGCCACAGCGTCGCCGCGATGCTCTCGACCGCCGAGAGCGAGACCATTTCGCCCGCGATCTTGGCAAAGCGCTTGGCGCGTCCCCTGATGGTGATGAAGCCGGCGGAGTCGATCGACACGATGTCGCCGGTGTCGTGCCAGCCTTCGGCGAGCCTTTCGAGCACGCCGGGATTTTCGGCGCGCAGGTAGCCCAGCATCACGTTCGGTCCGCGCACCGAAAGGCGTCCGCCTTCCTCGATGCCAGGGACGGGATCGAGCCTGCTTTCCATCAGCGGCGACAGACGGCCGACCGTGCCGGGGCGGTTGGCCATCGGCGTGTTCATTGCCAGCACCGGTGCGGTCTCGGTGACGCCATAGCCTTCGAGGATGCGGATGCCGTAGCGCTCCATGAACACCTGCCGCGTGCGGTCCTTGACTGCTTCGGCGCCGGCGATCACGAGGCGCAGCGTGCGGAAATCGTAGGCGTGCGCCGAGCGCGCATAGCCGGTGAGGAACGTATCAGTGCCGAACAGGATGGTGGCGCCGGTCTGGTAGATCAGCTCGGGCACGATGCGGTAATGCAGCGGGGAGGGGTACATGTAGATCGGAATGCCTGCGAGCAGCGGCATCATCATTCCGCCGGTCAGTCCGAATGAATGGAACACCGGCAGCACGTTGAACACCTTGTCATTGGCGTTGGCATCGACCCGCGCCAGCGCCTGCGCCGCGTTGGCGAGGATGTTGCGGTGGGACAGCACCACGCCCTTGGGCGTGCCTTCCGAGCCCGACGTGAACAGCACGACGGCCGGATCGTTCGCCTGGCGGGCGACACGTGGCGCGGTGCCGCCGAGTAAGCCCCTGATCTTGTCGGCTGTGCCGATCGAGGCGCGGACGTCCTCGAGATAGACCACGCGCGCTTCCGCGGAGATCGCCGCCATCAGCTTGTCGAGCTTGCCCTTCTCGATGAAGGCTTTTGACGTCAGCACCGTCTTGACCTGGGCGGCCTTCATCGCGGCGAGAACGTTGACCGGCCCGGCGGAGAAGTTGAGCATTGCGGGGACGCGGCCGATGCTTTGCAGCGCCATGAACACGACGGCAACTCCCGCCGAATTCGGCAGCAGCACGCCGACATTCTCGCCGGCCGTGGTGCCGACCTCGAGCTTGCGGCTCAACACCTGCGCGCCGAGGATCAGCTTGCGATAGGTCAGTTTGGTGCCGAGCGCGTCCTCGATGATGACCTCGCCGGTGTCGCGGTCGCGATAGGCGTGGCCGAGCGCTTCGAACAGCGTTTGGTCGAGCATGGCGTTCTTGACCAAGGCGTCGATCATCACGTCCTGGAGCGCGGCGCCCGCGGCGTTGCGGCGCGCCTTGCCCTTCAGCGCCTCGTCGACCGGGAGCTTGACCGGCGGCAGGATCGTGACCGTCACCCGCGGGAACCACGAGCGTTTGATCTGGCTGGAGTTGAGGTAGCTGAGATGCGAGCGCTGTGCGCCCTCGATGCGGACCGGAACGACCACGGCGTCGGCCTTGTCGGCGATCATCGCGGTGCCGTCATAGACCTTCATCAGCGAACCGGAGACGGTGATGCGTCCTTCCGGGAAGATCACCACCGGTTCGCCGGCGGCGACCAGCTTGATCAGGTCACGTGCGGCGAGCGGCTTGGTGGGGTCCATGGTGTAGTGCTTGACGACGCGCAGGAAGGGCTTCGCCCACCAGGCCTTGGAGATGCCGGTGTCGACCGCGAAACTCGCGTCGATCGGCAGCACGGCGTGCAGCAGCGGGCCGTCGATCAGGCTGACATGGTTCGGCGCGATCAGCATGCGCGTGCCGGGGGGCGGCAGGTTCTCGAGCCCGCGAACCTCGGTGCGGAACAGCGCGCGGAACAGGAGCCCGCCGAAATCGCGCACGCCTTCCTTGCCCCACTTCGTCAACACGAACCACACCGCGCCGAAGCTCGCGACGCCGAGGCCAAAGAATATCCAGCCGACATGCAGCCCGCCTGCCTGGAGAAGCGCGACGAACAGCGAGCCGACCACCATGAAGGCAGCCTGCAGCACGTTGCCGGCAGCGATGATGCGGGCGCGCTCGTTCGGTGCCGACCAGGCCTGGACGGCGGCGAAGGAGGGAACGACGAACAGGCCGCCGCCGAACGCGAAGGCGACGAAATCGGCGAGCATGCGAAGGCCGGCGAATGAGGTCGCGAAGCTGGCTGCGGTGATGTCCTGACCCTTGGTGGTCACGGCGATGGCCCAAGCGAGATCGAGGCCGGCGCAGCCCATGATGATGGCGCCGATCGGCACCAGCGCGAGGTTGGGGCGAACGTGGCTCAGGCTGGCTGCGAACAGCGAGCCAATGGCAATACCGATCGCGAAGATCGCAAGGCACAGCGTCACCACGCCCTCGGTGCCACCGACGACCTCCTTGATCAGGGCCGGCAGCAGCGACAGCACGATGGCGCCCACCAGCCAGAACCAGGAGACGATCACCGTGCCGTCCCACAGCCGGTGGTCGGCATGCAGCGTCCTCAGCAGGCTCAGCGTCGAGGTCCAGGGATTTGCGGTGACGGGCAGATCGGGAGCGGAGGGCGTGGTTGCGGGAATGCGGGAGGCGAAGGCCCAGGACAACAGGGCCAGCACAACAACGGCCGATGCGACCCAGCCCATATGCGCCGAGCCCGCCACGAATTGGCCGCCGGCAACAGTGCCGAGCAGGATGGCCATGAAGGTCGCGCCTTCGACCAGCGCATTGCCGGTCGCGAGCTCGCCGAGTTCGAGCTGGTCCGGCAGCATCGAATATTTCACGGGACCGAACAGGGCGGCGATGATGCCGAACAGTGCCAGCGCTGCGAACAGCAGCGGCACCGAGTGCAGGAAGAAGCCGGCGGCGGCAAAGGCGGCGGCGAATATCTCGGCGAATTTGAGCCGCCTTGCGACGACGGATTTGACGTACTTGTCCGCGAGCTGGCCGCCGAGCCCGGACAGGATGAAATAGGGGAAGATGAACACCGCGCCTGCCACCGTCACCAGGGCGTCGCCATGGCCGGTCGCGGCACTGTAAAGCAGGATGATGACGAGTGCGTTCTTGAGCACGTTGTCATTGAGTGCCGAGAAGAACTGCGCCCAGAACAGCGGCGCAAAGCGGCGTGACGACATCAAATCCCTGATCATGACTAGTCCTGTTTTGGCGAGGCAGCCTGAGGTTGTTACGCTGTTGATGAAACGTCACGACCGAAGGATATGGGACGAACGATTGCGGAGTGACGACGGTCACCGCCTGCTCTGTTCCCCCGGTCCTCCGATCCTGTTGGTCTCCAAGTGATCTCGTTAGGTTCGCAAATATCTGGCTGCGGCCGCGCTTCCGGCGGAAGGGCCGCACCCATCGGGATATCGCGCCGCACGATGAGGAAAAGTGAACCGCATCGCCGAGGATTGCGGGAAGGGCTGCGAATGTCGGGACATGGTGAGTGCTTTGTTGCAAGCGGTCCTTGCATTCTAGTCGTTCCGAACGTGCCAGCTCAGGTGAGATGATTGAGGTGGCGGAACGGCGAGAAGCGGCGGAGCAGGCTGAAGCGGCGGCCATCGTGACGGGCGCGGGCACGACTGGCCCGCCACATCCGGAAGGTCGCGCGCCGTTCGGACAGCACGCCGGCAATGTCGCAGGCATTTGCGATGCGATCGATCGGGGTCATCGCGAACTTGAGCAACGCCCGGCCAAAGCCGGTCGCGAGAGCGGCGGCGTCATCGACGAAGGTCGAGGCGATATCAACAGCGAGGGTTTGCATTTTCCAGGTCTCCGGGTTAATTTGAACAATGTTCACGTGAGTAGCTTGAAAATGAACAATGTTCAAGAAGAATCGCTGCGGGACCAGAAAAAAAATCGGCGACGGCTCCAGATCCTGGAGATCGCCCGCGGCATCATTGCGGCTAAAGGGTTGAGATCGTTAAAGGTTCGGGACATCGCGGAGGCCGCCGGCTGCTCGGTCGGCAGCGTCTATAACGAGTTCGGCGATTTCGACGGGGTGATCCTCACCGTCAACCGGGAGACCGTCCAGGCGCTCACACTACGCCTTCGCGGGGTTTCGGCCGAGGATCCGGTTCGCCAACTCTATGGGCTGGCCGAGACCTATCTCGATTTCTTCGCCGAACACGCCAATCTGCTGCGCTCGTTGTTCGAGCACCGGATGGAGGACGACCGTCCTTATCCAGATGACATCCTCCAGATGGTGATGGATGCGTTTGCGCTGATGCATCCGCCTCTGGTGCGGGTGCTACCGGATGCCGACGACGTGAAGATCGCGCTGCTCTCGCGCACGCTGTTCTCGGCGGTCCATGGGATCATCTCGCTGGGCCTCGAGGACCGCATGGTGGCGGTGCCGTCGCAGATGCTGCGCCAGCAGGTCGAGCAGTTCCTGGACACGCATCTCGCCGGCCTCGGGATTCCCTGCCCGCGATGAACGCGACGAGCCGCGTCAGGCGCAGGCAGCCTCGCGCGGCCGCGCCGGAACGACGACGACATCCGGTTTCGCATTGTCGACCTGGATCCGGTTGCGTCCCTTTTCCTTGGCGCGGTAGCAGGCGGCGTCCGCGCGGCGCATGGCGTCTTCGAGCGTGGTGCCGCCTTCGGCGATGCAGGTGACACCGACGCTTGCCGTCACCGCAAAGCAACGATCCTCCCAGGCGAAGCTGAACATTTCGAGCGACCGGCGCAGCCGTTCTGCGATGTCGACGGCGCTCGGAAGCGAGCACCGCGGCAGGATCAGGCCGAATTCGTCGCCGCCGAGCCGGGCCACGAGATCATGCGGCCGCCGGCCCTGCTGCAACAGCTGCGAAACCTGGCCGAGCAGGCTGTCGCCGGCGAGATGGCCGCAGCTGTCGTTGACGCTCTTGAACTGGTCGAGGTCGAGCAGGATCAGTGCCAGCGTGCCCCCTGCGACATTGTCCAGCTCGGCTTGCAGGCGCGCTTCGAAGGCGCGGCGGTTCGAAAGCCCGGTCAGCCAGTCGTGCGAAGCTTGAAAGGCGAGGCGCTCCTTCTCGGCATGCAAGGCGTCCTCGAAGGCCTGTCGCTGCAGCAGCAATCGCCGCGTGTGCCAGACCAGGAGCACGATCAGCATCACCGCGGTAACGATGTTGATGCCGGTCAGCGTCACCTTGATGGCGCGGGAGCCTTCGCCGAGAACGGTGGAGAAGCGGTTGGCATGTACCGTGAATTGAGCGTTGAGGTCCGAGAGCCGCGACGACAGGAATTGCAGGCGGCCCGTGTCCTGAACAGGGCCGTTGTCCAGCTCGGACCGGATCATCTCGCCGAAGACGCTCAGCTCCAGCAGCATGGGGTTGGTGGCAGCCCACTCGCGGATCGCTTCCCGGACGAAGCTGACGCCATTGAAGTAGCGAAACAGCCAGATCAATCCCGGGACGTCATCGGGGTGGTTGCCGCCTTGCAGGAAACCGACGCGGGCGGCTTCGACGTCGACCGGATCGCGCTCAAGCGCCCAGCGCGCGAATTCGTCGCCGATCGGCACGGCGAGCGAGGCCTGATATTGCGCGAACTGGCTGGCCTTGCCCGAATGCAGATAGAGATTGAGGAAATAGACGGCGTTCTTCTGCGAGCGCGACCACAGCGCTTCGCCTGCGACATAGGCGCGGACCGAGGACATCACTTCGAGACTGAATCCCGCGATCCCCGCCTGGAGCACGACGACCATCACGAAAGGCGAGACGAGCTTGATGACGTGAAGGAAGCTGTTTCCCTTCGTCGAAGACGCTGTTCTGCGGAGCACCCTGCATTCCCCAAATCGATCAACGACCCCAGCGGAGCGTTGCGCCTGCAACGCCAAGTAGAGGAGATGGTTGCTTAACTCGATCTGAAAGAGACAGGGGACTGCGTTGCAGGGTGAAGGCGCTGTGAAGCGGATGGGCGCAGATCGCTTCAAATGCCGGAAGATCGCAACTGGCCCTGTTTCGGCGAGCCGATGACTCGCATTCGTCGCCTGCGATTTACCCGATCGAGAGAATACTAGACCAGCACCGGCTTGCGCACACGACCGGCGTCGCCGAACACGCGCAGATAACGCTCGATCTCGGAGGGCATTCCGGTCGCCTTCTCCGGATTGTCGGAGAGCTTGACGGCCGGATGGCCGTCGACCGACGACACTTTGCAGACCAGCGAGATCGGATCGAGACTGAACGAGCCATCCGGCGTGCAGCCGACGAAGTCATTGGTGAGATTGGTGCCCCAGCCGAAGGAGAGCCGCACGCGGCCGGCGAAGTGATGATAGGTCTCCTCGATCGAGCCGACATCCATCGCGTCGGAGAACACCAGCAGCTTGTCCCTGGGATTGCGGCCCTTCTTCTGCCACCAGGCGATGATTTCCTCGCCCGCCTGGATCGGCGGCGCGCTGTCAGGACGGAAGCCGGTCCAGTCGGCGACCCATTCCGGCGCATCGCGCAGGAACGCCTTGGTGCCGAAGGCGTCAGGCAGCGCGATCAGGAGATTGCCGCCATAGGTCTGGCGCCACTGGTCGAGGATGCGATAGGGCGCCCAGCGCAATTCCTCGTCGTCCTTGGCGAGCGCGGCCGCGACCATCGGCAGTTCGTGCGCGTTGGTGCCGATGGCTTCGAGATCGTTGTCCATCGCGAGCAGCACATTGGAGGTGCCGATGAAGGACGAACCCAGGCCTTCCTTCACCGCCTCGACGCACCAGCGCTGCCACAGGAAGCCGTGGCGGCGGCGGGTGCCGAAGTCCGACAGCCGCAAATTCTCCAGCTTGCGCAGCCGCTCGACCTTGGTCCACAGCTTGGCCTTGGCGCGCGCATAGAGCACGTCGAGCTCGAAGCGGCCGCGGCCCTTCATCGCCGAACGCGAGCGCAACTCGTTGAGGATCGCGAGTGTCGGGATTTCCCACATCGTGGTGTGGGTCCAGGGTCCGTGGAAATGCAGCTCGTATTGACCCTCGACCTTGCGCAGCTCGTATTCGGGAAGGCGGAATTCGGCGAGCCAGCGGATGAAATCCGCCGAGAACATGTGGGTCTTGCCGTAGAAGGTGTTACCCGCGAGCCAGATCAGCTCCTTCTTGGTGAAGCGGATGGTGCGGGCATGGTCGAGCTGGGCGCGCAGCTCGCCCTCGTCGATGATCTCGGCGAGGCGCACATGGCGCGAGCGGTTGATGACCGAAAATGTCACCTGCTGATCCGGGTAATCCTCCCGAATCATCTGTAACATCAACAGCTTATAGAAGTCGGTATCGAGCAGGCTGCGGATGATGGGATCCAGCCGCCAGCTGTGATTGTAGGTTCGGCTCGCAATGTCGGTCACTGTCATGACCGAATTCTAGCGTGGCCGCCCGCGCCCAACCAGTGGGTTTGGCGAGGAGCAGGCCCCCCGCCGCACGTTCCGCGACGGCTTCTACATCGCGTCGAACTGTCCCGTCAGCGTGACGCGCGGACCGTGGGTGTAACGGTCCGGCGTGAAGCCGTTGTTGGACGAGCCGGCCTCGTTGAACACGTTGACGAACGCATCGAGCCGGTAGCTGGCGCCAAGCTTCAGGTTCTGGGTCAGCCAATAGGAGATGCCGACCTGGATGTCGGCGCTGAGCGAACCGGCAAAGATACGATTGCTGTCCGTCGTCACATGTTCGAAGGGTGGTGGAGGGTCAGACAAGCTCCTCACAGTGCGCTGCTGCTGCTGCCGGCCCACCAACAAGGCGACGTCGCCGTGATAGTCGAACGACCATGTGCCGGCGAATGGGACCGAGCCTTCCAGACCGATGAGTGGTCCCGCGCCCAGGAAGCTCGCGCGCGTATCGACGAAATTCGATGTCGTGTAGGAGAGGCCGAGGCCGGTGAGAGTCTCGGCATTCGGGTCCGAGCTCCGGGCGGTGAATTCGGCAATGCGAAGACCAGCCTTGAGCTGAAGTGCATCTGGGCCGCGCCCGGCGATGTCGTGCCCGATCGCAAGATCAGCAAGCCAGTGAGTTTCCTTGTACGCGGCCCCGAAGGTTTGTGTTCCTATTACGCCGAGGGGGAAGGCGAAGTTGATCGTTCGCGTACCGTTGGTCTCGCCGCCTTCGCCGTAGCGGAATTGACCGTTGATGTGCCAGGGAGATGCGGCGAAGCGATGGTCGAATCCGATGGCTGTTTCCCAGCCGACTTTGGGGGTCAGGGCGAAGACACCGGTGACGCCAGTGATGTCGAAGTAAGTATGGAGCACGGGATCCCCGCCGCTCCAGATTGCGCCGCCTTCCACCCAGGCTCTGAACAGTGCCGGGCCGGCCAGCGGCGGCGCCTTGACCGGGAAGTCCGCGGCATAGGACTGCAACGGATTCTTGGCCTGTCGCGAAGCCGCCGATACGGCCGAGAACGTACCGTTTTCCCCGTGCGATCGGGCGCCGGTCCTGGCGGATTCGACCGAAGCCTGCGCGCCCTGCGATTTCAGCCGTATATTCCCTTGGTGCAGCCGCTGGTTCTCGCGTAAGGCAGCGTTTTCCTTGCGGATCGCGGCATTCTGACGTTCCAGCCGTTCGAGGCGCGCATTGACGTCTTCGAGTTCCCCGGCAGCGGCACCTGACGCCGTCAAGGCAGCAGTTGCGCCGAGCATGAGCGCAAGAATTGTCTTCATTGTATTCACCTCATTCCACCAGTGGCGCGACCGTGGCGAGGAGTCGGGGATTGCGCATCGACCGTTCGGTTGAACTCGGCCGGTTGCTACGCCTGGCGCGACATTTCCGGACGTTGGTGTGGCCGATCGGCCGCAGCGGCGCCGACTTCTGGATCAGCCGCCTGATGCGGTCGCTGCGACCGTCTCGAGCTGACTCCTGAGCCAGCGATGTGCCGGGTCTTTCTGATAGCGCTGGTGCCAGACCATGAACATCGGCAGCTCGGCCAGCGTGCGCGTGGGTGAGGCCAAGGGAATTCGCGCATACGCGAAACCGTGCATCACGCCGGACGCGAGCAGGCTCGGCATGCTCGCCAGCATCTGCGAGCCGCGCAGGAACGACGGCACGCCGGAGAAGCTCGGCACGGAAATGGCGATGTCGCGGTGGAAGCCGCTCGCAGCGAGCCGGCGGTCGAAGTCGAGCCGCTCGTTGTCGGTATAGACCACGGTGATATGTCGCGCGGTCAGATAAGCGCTCCGGCCTGACGGTGCGGCGCGTGCCTTGGGATCGAAGTAACAGACATAGTGATCGCTCAGCAGGCGCTTCTGCACGATGTCGACGCCCGACGGCGGTAGCGGCGTGATCAGGAGATCGCAGCGGTTTTCGCGCAGCATGGCGGGCGAGGGCGATTGCGACGGGATCACGCGCAGGTTCAGGCTCTTCACCTGCGCGGCGACATGATCGAAGAACCGCGGCAACAGCAGGTCGCGCTGAAAATCATTGGCGGCGATCGTCAGCGAAAGCTGCGCGCGCGCCGGCTCGAAGGTCACGCCGCCGGCAAAGCTGCGCATCTCGTCGATCAGGGCGCGCGCCTTCGCGGCCAGCGCCTGGGCATGGGCGGTGGCGACGATGCCGCGGCCGGACTTGGCGAACAGCGGATCGCCCGCGATCCGCCGCAGCTTGTTCAGGCCGTGACTGACCGCCGACTGCGTCAGGCCGAGCCGCGTCGCCGCCGCAGTGACCGAACCTTCCTCGAGCACGGCGAGAAACAGCTCGACGGCGTGGCCGTCCAGCGACAAATGATCGATTTTTTTCATGCAATACATTATAATCGATCTATTTATCTTGAGAATAGACCGGCTCATGATCTCCCGATAAGCCGCGTGCCCGACCCGGCGCCACAGAGGGAGAGACAACGCCGATGAATGCCCAGGCCCCGATGCCAGCCTTGCAGGATCCTCGCCTCAACCGTCCCGAACCGTTCACGCCTCGCGATGGCGGCTTCTTCCAGCGCGACCGCTCGATCCATCCGCCGGCACATGCGCCCGGCTACAAATCCTCGGTGCTGCGCTCGCCGCGCCAGGCGCTGCTGTCGCTGGAGAACTCGGTCTCGGAGATCACGGGGCCGGTGTTCGGCCACAACGATCTCGGCCCGCTCGACAACGACCTGATCCGCAACTACGCCAAGGACGGCGATCCCGTCGGCGAACGCATCATCGTCCACGGCCGCGTGCTGGACGAGACCGGCCGCGGCGTGCCGAACACGCTGGTCGAGTTCTGGCAGGCCAATGCCGGCGGCCGCTACCGGCACAAGAAGGATACGTATCTGGCGCCGATCGATCCCAATTTCGGCGGCTGCGGCCGCGCGCTGACCGACGACACCGGCTATTACTATTTCCGCACCGTGAAACCAGGTCCCTATCCCTGGCGCAACTTCGTCAACAGCTGGCGTCCCGCCCATATTCATTTCTCGGTATTCGGCTCGGGCTTTGCGCAGCGGCTGATCACGCAGATGTATTTCGAAGGCGATCCCTTGATCCCGGTCTGCCCGATCCTGACGACGATCCCGGACAAGGATGCGCTGGATCGCCTGGTCGCACCGCTCGACCTCAACGCCTCGACGCCGTTTGATTCGCTCGCCTATCGCTTCGACATCGTGCTGCGCGGCCAGCGTTCGACCTATTTTGAAAATCGCCCCGAAGGGAACTGAGCCCAGGAAACTGAATCATGCCGCAGCCGCTCAACTACCTCAAGGAAACCGCTTCGCAGACCGCCGGGCCCTACGTCCATATCGGCCTGATCCCGGCCATGGCTGGCTTCGACATCTTCGAGAAGAATTTTTCCAACGTGCTGGTGACGCCAAACACGTTGGGCGAGCGCATCACGCTGGAAGGCAAGGTGCTCGACGGCAGCGGCACGGCGCTGCGCGACGTCCTGCTGGAGATCTGGCAGGCCAATGCGGCCGGCCGCTACAACCATCCGGCCGATCGCTCGCCCGGCGCGCTGGACGAGGCGTTTCGTGGCTGGGGCCGCGCCGGCTCCGACTTCGAGAGCGGCCTCGTCACCTTCGAGACCATCAAGCCCGGCGCCATCACCGACAAGGCGGGGCGCAAATGCGCGCCGCATGTCAATGTCTGGATCGTCGCGCGCGGCATCAATATCGGCCTCAATACGCGAATCTATTTCTCGGATGAAGAGACCGCCAATGCCGCCGATCCCGTGCTCAACCTGGTCGAACCGCCGGTGCGCCGCAAGACATTGATTGCGACGCGCAGCGAACGCGCCGGCAAGGTCGTGTACTCCTTCACGATCAACTTGCAGGGACCGGAGGAGACGGTGTTCTTCGACGTGTGAAATCCGGCATTCGTCTCGCAGGGTCACTCTACCCGGTCGTCGCGTTTGATCGTTCCGCGCGTGAGGAATTGCGGTGACTGCCGCAGCTCCCGCGGCCGGTCGGCCGGATCGCGCCCCACTTTCGGTTTCAGGTCTGCCAAATCGATGAAGACGTCAGCCTGTCGGCGCAGCTCATCTGCGACCATCGGCGGTTGGGTGGAGAGAGTGGAGACGACCGTCACGCAGACACCGCGGCGTTGCAGGCTTTCCACCAGTGAACGAAAGTCTCCATCGCCGGAGAACAACACGATCTGATCGACGTGCTCGGCGAGCTCCATCGCACTTACGGCGAGCTCGACACCCATGCTGCCCTTCACCTTGCGGCGGCCGGTGGTGGCGTCGACGAACTCCCTGGTGAGCTTGGTGATGACGGTGTATCCGTTATAGTCGAGCCAGTCGATCAACGGGCGGATCGACGAATACTCCTGATCCTCGATGACGATCGTGTAGTAGAACGCGCGCAACAGCGTGCCGCGGCTCTGGAATTCGCCGAGCAGACGCCTGTAATCGATGTCGAACCCGAGCGCCTTGGAGGTGGCGTAGAGATTGGGGCCATCGATGAAGAGCGCGATCTTCCCAATTGAAGACATTATGCACAAATCCCCAGTTCCGCACGAAAGCTGGACGGTCCAGCCGAAATGGTGCGGTGTGTCGGCCGGAAACTCTGAAGGCGCCGATGGCTTGGCGAAAAAGGCGGCGCAGACGACCGGACAGGGGTGGCCGCCTTGCGCCAAGGTTAGGGAGGATTCATGCCACAGGCGCCAGGGCGCCGAATGCAGCCACGCTAAGGCGGGCGCAGTTCTGGCTCAATTGTACGGAGGTAAACAGCCCCTATCCGAAAGGATGGGACGGCATATACGAAGGTAAGTGGCTGCGTCGGCAACAGGCGCAATCGCGGTCCGCGGCGTGGCCCGCGACCGTGGGCGCGCTGGGTTCTTCGCGCCTGTGTCAGTCTTGATTGCGATACAGCCGCGCGCGGAATGCCCGCGGTGATGCGCCGGTGGCAGCGGTGTAGACCCGGCTGAAATAGGCGGGATCCTCGAAGCCGAGCGCATAGGCGATCGTCGAGACCGGCAGATTGGTGTAGACGAGGTTGCGCCGCGCCTCACGGATCAGCCGGTAGAGGATCAGGTGCGAGGCGGTATCGCCGGTCGCAGCCCGCGTGATCCGGTTGAGATGGGTCGGCGTGATCGACAGAGCCTTGGCGTAGTCCGCAACGCTCCAGCGCTCCAGATGATGCTGCTCCAGCAGCGCCTCGAAGCGGCGGAACAGTCCGCTTTCCGCCGTGCCCGCGCCGCCGCTCTCGCCGGTGAGCGCGCGTGCCACCAGCCCGATCATGGCCGACGACAGAGCGCGCAGCACATGGGCCCGGCCGAAATCGCGTGCGGCGTGCTCGGCAAAAATCTGCTTCATGGTCGTGCGGATCTGCGGCGTGCCGCGCACCACGGCCGATCGCGACAGCGCCCCGCGCAGGCCTTCAGCGGCGAGCAGCGCCTCGTCCAGAATTTCCGCCGCGATGGTCAGCACCCAGCCTTGCGTATCGGGCTCGAAGCGAAAGCCGTGGACATGGCCGACCGGCACGTTGACGATCTGCATCGGCCGGAGCGGCACCACCCGCCCGTCGAGCGTCGCCTCGCCGCCGCCGCGCTCGATCAGCAGCACCTGATGCAGCCGGGCGTGGCGGTGCACCGCTAGCGTCCAGTCGTGCAGCGCCGAGCGGGACGCGATCGTCTCGCAATGCACGACGTCGGGCAGATCGCCGGATTCGCCAAACAGATTATAGACCCGGATCGCCGGGACAGGGGCTGCGCGTCTCATGTTCGAATAGTACAAGACAAAGACGAAACCCTCCATCGGTTTGCGGGATCAGATCTGCAAAAAAGTGCCGACGCAAAAATGAAAGTTCAGATCTGCATCATCGGCGGTGGACCGTCCGGGCTGTTGTTGTCCCAGCTCCTTCATCTGAAGGGCATCGACACGATCGTGCTGGAGAAATACAGCCGCGATCATGTGCTCGCCCGGATTCGCGCCGGCGTGCTCGAGCATGGTTTTGCGAAACTGATGCGCGAGGCGCAATGCGGCGAGCGGATGGACCGCGAGGGTGAGATCCACGGCGGATTCGAGATCGCCCATGACGGCAAGCTGTCCCACATCGACCTGCACAAGCATTCCGGCGGCAATTCGGTGCTGGTCTACGGCCAGACCGAGCTGACGCGCGACCTCTACGAGGCGCGCGACCGGCTCGGCGGCAAGGTCGTGCACAATGCCGAGGACGTCACGCCGCATGATCTGACGTCCAACCGGCCTTACGTGACGTACCGCTCGAACGGCGAGACTGTCCGCGTCGATTGCGACTACATCGTCGGCGCCGACGGCTTTCATGGCGTCAGCCGCAAGTCGATCCCGAAGGACGTGCTGCGCGAATACGAGAAGGTCTATCCGTTCGGCTGGCTTGGTGTGCTGTCGCGCACGAAGCCGGCGTCGCCGGAACTGATTTACGTGAAGCACGAGCGCGGCTTTGCGCTCTGCTCGCTGCGGTCTCAGGTATTGAGCCGCTACTACGTCCAGGTGCCGCTGACCGACAAGGTGGAGGACTGGAGCGATGATGCGTTCTGGGCCGAGCTGAAGCGCCGCCTGCCGGACGAGGTTGCCGGCCGCCTGATCACGGGGCCCTCGATCGAGAAGAGCATCGCACCGCTGCGCAGCTTCGTCGCCGAGCCGATGAGCTATGGCCGTCTGTTCCTCGCCGGAGATGCTGCGCACATCGTGCCGCCGACCGGCGCGCGCGGGCTGAACAGCGCTGCCTCCGATATCTACTATCTCTATCACGCCATGCTCGCGCACTATCGGCGCGGCGATGATTCGGGGCTTGCGGGCTATTCCGCCAAGGCGCTGGCGCGGATCTGGAAGGCGCAGCGCTTCTCCTGGTGGATGACGATGATGTTGCATCGTTTCCCCAATCGGCTGGAATATGAGGACCGGCTGCAGCAGACCGAGCTGGAATATCTGCTCTCGTCCGAGACGGCGCAGCGCCTGCTCGCGGAGAATTATGTGGGGCTGCCGTTTTAGCGCGATCTCTCTTCCGCTCCCCTGGAGAGGAGGGTGAGAGAGGTTACTTCCCTTCCAGCGTGTTGACAGGGACCCAATCCAGCGGCGGAGGATTGACCGTCAAAGCTTTCGCGCGCTTGGCGAACAGCGCCGATGCCGGGTCGATCTTCGCAACGCCTTCGAAGGCATCAGCCGCCTTCGCGAACTCCCGCGCCCGCCAGCACGCCAACCCCTCCGCATACGCCGCGGCCACCTTCGCCTGCTCAGCGCTCTCTGCGCCCCTCTCGGCGAGCGGCTCGAACACCTTGATCGCCTCGCCGCGTCCCAAGACCCTGATCGCATCGAGCTCGCGCCATTCAAAGGTGTCGCCGGTCTGCGCGACGGTTGCCTCCGAGGCCATGATCGCGGTGCCGTAATATTTGTTGGCGCCTTCGAGCCGCGAGGCGACGTTCACGGTGTCGCTCATCACGGTGTAGTTGAAGCGGCGGCGGGAGCCGATATTGCCGACCACGGCTTCGCCGCTGTTGAGGCCGATACGGTGCGACAGACGGTGGCCGACGAATGTGGCATTGTGAGCATTCAGCTCCGCGAGCTTCTCGTGACACTTCAGCGCGGCGTGGACGGCGTTGCGCGCGTGGGCGGGATCGTCGGCCGGCGCGCCGAACATGGCGACGATGGAATCGCCGATATATTTATCGACATAGCCGCCATGGCTCTCGATGATATCGGTCATGGCGGAGAGATATTCGTTCATCAGCTTCACCAGCTCGCCCGGTGTCATCTTTTCGGCGATGGAGGAGAAGCCGCTGAGGTCGGAGAAGAACATGGTGACGTTGCGCATCTCGCCGCCGAGCTCCGGCATCTTGCCGGAGGCGACCATGGTCTCGATGATTTCGGGGGCGAGATAGAGCGCAAAGCTCTTGCGCAGGAAACGTTCGTCGCGATCGGCCAGCACGAAGCGGTAGCCGATGATCATCGCGAGCGCGGCAAGGCTCGCGAGCGCCGGCTCGGTCAGCGGCAGCGCCAGGGCGTGGACGAAAGCCCCGACGGCCACGGCGGTGTAGATGGCGGTAAGGCCGAACCATGCCATCACTGCGCCGCCCGGCGCGAGCAGGCAGGCCGCGCAGGCGATGATCGCCGCGAACACGATCGTGAGAATGGCTCGCATGGGAAAACCGAGCTCGGCCACGGCATCGCGCTCGATCAGGTTCCGCACCACGGTGGCGTGCACGAAGACGCCGGCGACGTCGCTGCGAGCCTTCCGCGCGGTGCTTGCGGGTGCGGGCAGGGCGCACCGCGCGCCCGGCGCGCCGTCATAACCGCCCGCAAGGCGCATCGATGTCAGCTTGCGGTCCTCGAAATTGAGGATAGTGCCGAGCAGCACGACCTTGCCGTCGAAGGCACGGCGGAAGAAATCGGTGTCGCCTTTCTCGACGCAGGCGCGCAGATCAGCGAACGAATAGGTCGGAACGTCGCGAGCCATCCCGCGAAAGTTTAGCGACAGTGTATTCGGCACCGCGCTCGGGATCGTGTAGCCGGACAATTCGGCTGCGCCGGACGGCCCAATTTCGACCTTTGCTCCGAGCGCACGGGCGGCGAGCTCGACCGCCATCGCGGGCATCGCCTTGCCGCCGACGGAGAAGCTGAGCGGCATCCGCCGGATGACGTCGTCTGCGTCGGTGTGGACGTTGAGAGCGCGGATATTGCTTTTCGCCGCCACTTGTTGCGCGCGGTCGGGCCGTTCCGGATGGTTATTGCTCAGGATCTCACCGAGCACCAGCTTGCCGCTATCGGAAAGCTTCCGCAATGCGATGAGGTAGTCCCGATCGAATCCCTTCAAGCGGCTGCCGAATGGCGCGTCGCCGAATGGAATCTCCGACTGCTCGATCGAGCTTTGAAAGATCACGTCGAAGCCGATCACCTTGGCTCCGCCCTCGGTGATGCTGCCGAGCACCCGGCCGATTTCGCGCGTCCAGGTTTGTGTCGGCGATCCCTTGAACGGCGAGGTGTCGTAGGTCTCTCCGTCGATCGCCACGACGACCACGGGCGAGGCCGCGGGATCGCGGCTGTCACTGGCGATCTTGCCGCGCAGCGCCGTGAGAATGTCGAGCGAGAGACCTTGCAGCGTCTGTAGCGGCGGAGACGTGAACACCGCGCCCGCAAGGAGCGCGATCAGGAACGCCGCAACGCTGTCCCGCCTGCCGATCCGTCGCATCGCCCCGTCGCTACGTCGCCTATTCGAGCCGCAGCAGGCGGCCGACGATCGGGGTCGGCGATGACGTGGCGCTGGCGTCGACCTGGAAGGCGTAACGCTTGGCGCCGAGAACGGCGAGATAGCTGCCGCCGGGGGTCAGCGACTTGCCGGCCCTGGCAAAGTCGTAGAACTTGCCGCCGACCATGATCTCGCTCTTGAGCGGCACGCTGATCGTGGGCTCCTTGCCGTCGGTGCGCTCGATCACCAGCGTGCTGCCGCTCTTGGCCTGCACCAGCGGCGCTGTGCCGTAGAGCGTCGGCAGCTTCGATGGTGCGCCCTTGGCATCGGAGCGCATCGTTCGGAAGGTGGTCGCCGCGCTCTGGTTCGCCTCGCGCTCCGACAGTTTCGCCGCGTTGGTATCGCAGGGCACTTTTTCCCGCTTGATCTCGCCGAGCTGCACGGTGCTCTGCTCGGCGCCGACCAGGACGACGCCTTCGCTGATGGTCTCGCGCTGGCATGATTTGAGATAGCTGAGCGTGATGCTGGCCTTGGGACCGAGCTTGATGATTTTGCCCGGCGCCACATAATCCATGAACGCGACGCCGTCGACCTTGCCCTGCACGTCCTCGACGATCGCGGCCGGCGTCTCGGCCGAAGCGGGGGCCGCAAGGCAGAACGCGCCGACAGCGGCGCCGATCAGGCTTCTCATGGGAATGCTCATCCAGTTCGACCGATGCTCTACCGGTCCCCGTCCTGGTCCGATGCTTAGCAGCGGTGCGCCCAGGCATGTGTGACCAGAATCACTCTTGGTATTGGTGCCACTCTAGCAGCAACAGGTTCAACCCGGCGACCGGAGAAAACGGAGCCGTGGCAAGCTGTTGGCCGAATGGATATATCAGGCCGCCGGGATGGCCGGACGGCTCTCCGCCGCACACTCTATAATAGGCAAGAGTATCGCCTCGGTCTGATATGGCGTCGCCTGTTGCCCGGCGGCGATCTCGACGACCTCGTCCCAGCGCTCGTGATAGCCTGCCGCAATTTGCGCCCCGAGCTGGATCAGCTCGCAGCTGGAGTCCGCCAGGATCCTCTCGCCGATCGTCGCATGGGTCCGGATCACCGCCATCTCCTCGTCGGTCAGCCGGCCAGGCTTGAGGAGGATGTTGTCGGGGATGGCGACCGTGCCGACGTCATGCAGGGGCGCGGCCAAGTAGATGTCGCGGCAGAGCCGGGCCGGCAGGCCGAGCTGCTCGGCGATGATGCGGCTGTACCGGGCGACCCGCAGCGTGTGCTCGCCGGTGTCGTTGTCGCGGTATTCGACCGCGAGTGCGAGTCGCAGGATGATCTCCTCCTCGCGCTCGCCGAGCTTCCGTGTCGCCGCCACGCGCAGGGTCAACGCGGTTGAGGCCGCGGATGACGGCATAGAATTGTTCTGACGTCGGCCGTCGCGCCTTTGCGCGCGCCGCCAGCAATTTGACGGGTTCGCTTTGCGGGGCATTAACCGTGGCGAAATGCTCGTCGCATCGGTCATTGTCGCGCCCCAGAGTTCGTCGCAAATACGCATGGAATTGCGACGGATGTTTTTCATGCTGAGAGACGGCAAATACGCTGCCTGGTTCAGAACCCCACGTGGCCAGGGCACCGGCGTCGTACATCTGGCCGAAGGGCGGATCTCGGGCAGTGACAGCTTCTTCACCTATGGCGGATCCTATCGCGTCGACGAGCAGCGCTTCACCGCCCTCCTGACCACCAAGCGGTATGCCGATGGCCCGCCGACCGTGTTCGGGCACGACGAGGTCGAGGTCGAGCTCTCCGGCGTGTGCAGTGGGGCGATGGCGACCTGCTCCGGAACAGCGAGGCAAGCGCCCGACGTGATGTTCGAGGCGACGTTGATCTACAGCCAGGAAGATCAACCTGCCGTCGAGGGGCGGCGCGGGGTCGTGAAGCTCAATGACAAGTTGCCCAGGGGGCTCGACAGCCGGTCCCGGCCGCGCCACTTCCCCGGACCACCCAGGTCTCCCGCATCTTAGTATTGCATTGACGCTGTTGCCTCGAAAAGACGCTGGGGCCGCGCCGAAGCAACCGTGCCTTTAGACGTGGAATCTAAATCTGAAGCCAGATAACAGTGGTGGAAAACATGCCTCAGATCTGGATGACTTATGACGAACTCGGAAGACTGTGCGACTGCGGCAGCAGTGAAGCCCGGTTGAGAGCCATTCACCTGTCACTTGACCGTCGCAAGAGCCGCGACGGAACGACGCGCGTCAAACTGGATCTGGCGTTGACAGCCAAGTTCTTCGCCTCCGTCCGCGAGTCTGATTTCGATCTCGACGGCGCCATCGAGGCGCTCCAGGCCACGCATCGGCAGATGGCCGAACTCCTGACACCGCACGAGTTCCTCGGCAGGCGCGGAGTCGTGTAAGCGATCCCAGAACCGGGCGCCAGTGCGATCGTCGGCGAGATTTATTCAGCAATACATCACGCTGGAGTTGATTGTCGGACGCAGCATGAAGCACCTGTTATCTCTGGCTGGCGGGCTTGATCGATGTCGCCGGTCAGTTGTAGGCATTCTCGATCAATCTGGAGGGCCGGACGCAACACGCATTCCGGCGCAACTGGCAACAGGCCTACTGTTGACGGCCAATTCCTAACTCTTTCTGCAATTGCGGCGAAAGTCCCATCGCGCCCTCGGTACGTCCTTGGCCGGTTCCCAGGTTTCGAGTCGACGGTGTCGGAGAGGGGGATGCACCCGTAGCGCTAGTCATCGGGGTGGGTGAACTCGACATAGTGCCGGTGTAGCCGCTGCGCACACCGCTCGGATAAGTGCCTTGGGCGATTGCCGAGTGCGATGTGGCAATGAGCAAAGCTCCACCCAGGAGCACATGAAGTTTACCGGCCATCGTTCAAATCCTCTAAACGGGGTGTGTGCATTGTGGATCAGAAGCCGCAGTTTGCCAATCTGCGTCATGCTGCGAGCTTTGAGCAGAGCGTGCAGAACGTGTCTACGATGGAGCTCTGGGCAAAAAGGCAAGAATCGTCTGAGCAAACAGGACGCCGACTGTTCCGCCTGCTGCCTTCTGCAGCACATCCACCAGGGCCGGATCGCGATCGGGCGTCAGAGCCTGCAGAACCTCGAGCCCGATTGCGACGGACAACACGAGCATGCAAGCCAGGCGGAAGCGTCCAGGCAGCAAAAAAGACAAGAGAAAGCCCAGCAGCCCATAAGCGCTGAACCGCTCGACGACGACGATCCAATAGGCTTCGTGATGGCTGACAAGCACGGGGCGACCTGCCAATTTCGCCAGGGTGGCGTAAGTTATCAGCGCGAGGCAGATGCCAGTGGCCGCAACTAGGGGTTCCGAAACATGTCAGCACCATATCGCAATTTTGCGAGCTGGTGCCGCGAAACCCTTTGCTATCGTTAAGGAGGCCGCGCCTCTCCGTCCGACGAGAGTGCTCACCGACGCTTCGCAACAACGGATGCGCCAACCTTCATCAGGCGAGGGCTGGACCGGAACAACCTGCCAGGATCAGCCGCTACGACGGCCGTTTGATGCAACCCTCGGCATCTGAGCGACATTTCCCCCGTGGGGACGGATCAGGAATTGTGGAGGCTCGGACGACTTGGAGGGGCGCACATAAGGCTTCAACTTGAGGTATTTCGTACGACGCCTCTGCGAGATGACGGATCGCGTGCCATAACCAGCCGCGAACGAAATTGCCACGATGGCAGCCAGGAGTATGATTTCGAACATGCGAGAGAACCACCATCGGAGCACTTGCGTGTCCGATACCGGTGCTGGTCAACATTCATAAGGCAGTTTTGCGGACTTCCGATGACTCGCGATCACATGAATTTGCCTGGGATGACCGGAACTTTGTCCCCGTCCGCAGAATGCTCATCGAGGAACGTGTGTCAACATCATGACCCTTGCGTCACGCCCGTTCAGGAGGCAATTCGCCTGAACCTGCGTCGGCGCCGCCGTGAACGCAGCTCGCGAATGGCGTAACCCGCGGCAAACCCAGCCGCAAAAATAGCCAATACGAAGAGCAGCGCCAGCATGGCACCACTCGAAGCATTTGCCGTGCCAGCTCGGATTCGTCAGATAAAGGCGCTTCCTTGCAGGCGGCTGCTTTCGAGCCGCATCGTCAACCTGCTGTTCCTAGGCAAACAAGCACAGCCTTTTGTGTCGTGCCCTCGAGTGCTGCCGGTCCACGTCTCTCAAATCACTTCGATCACTATCTGAGCGTGGATACCTTGGCCGACGGGCCGCGTGACACAAAGGCGCAGCACCACGAATGCAACGTTAAGGGCTAGCCAGATCGATGCCGCGACAGTGAACTAATGTGTCACAGCGGAGTCCCCGCTTCTCGGCAGATCTTGCCGAAACAGCGCGAAGAACGGGGCGTGATTCCCCAAGCGACTCAGGCGGCCTTCGCCAGCTGCTAGCTAGCCTTTCTTCGCTGCCTTCGACTTGAGTGAAAGGCCGAGGCGCAAGGCCATCCGCTTGATTGCGTCGGGCGATCGCCCGAGCTGTTTTGCTGCATCTTCCAGCGAAGTCGAAGACTTGGCCAATTGCATGAGGCGGCGGTCTTCCTTGAATGACCAGGGCTTGCGCGCCATAATCGAAACTACCCTCTCACATCGATACGACGACAAAGCCGCCAAGCGGACCCATGTTCGCTCAGCGGCTTTGCTTGGGTGGGGCCGGGCCTTGGGGGAAGCCCGGTACGACGATGGATATGCGATCCGCCGAAACGCGCAACAAAGACTGGGAATTAAGCTAACCTCTCAACCTTACCGCTACGAAGCTGGTGCCGGATCTACGTATAACCACGGGAGTTTTTCGTCAGTGACGGCGGCTTACGGACAAGTGGCTGAAACCGAGGATGCTTCCATTATGGCTTCCGCAGAACTGGTTTGTGCGAACTGGATTCAAGAGATGGCTGCTGTCGAGTTCGAAGCGCGAGTTGATGTTCCAGGCCTCGCCGTCTTTGCTCTGTTGGCTCTCTACCGGTCGTTGCTGACACAGTCGCCCCGATGAACTACTCTGCGGTTCGAATAGTCAGACCATCGCAATGCTCGCTATGAGACCAGATTTCGGCGCCATGATTGCGTTGGTCGTGACGATCCATGCGTCGTGCGGTCAAGCTTGGGCCGGCGACGGGATATCAACGACTGGTTCGATGGCCGAAAGCCAGGCTAGTGATCCCGTCGCATCCCCCGATAGTCATATTTCCCGTCAAGATTGGAAGCGCCGGATCGAGCAAGCTCGCTCGCGGGCTGAGCAGGCACGACGGGAGTGGCGGCAAAATGCGCCGTTGCGAACGTTCGTGTCAGATCCGCCGGAGAAGATCGCCACTGAACGGGTGCTGAGCGATGACACGCTGCAGCCGGGCGACATCGTCTCGACGGACAAGGGCTTCTTTGTGTTTCTCGGGCGGTCGGGAGCCGACCGACAGGCTGCGGATTTCGCGCCGATAGCTCCGCGCTAGCTTGCTCGCGGCGAGATACATTTCTCGCTCGCACTCACGCCTTGCAACATCGTGCTGATCGAGACGAAGCGAATCATCGCGCGCGAAATCGTGACGCTCGTGTCAACTCTGGTTCACAATCGATCAACTCATGATGGGCGCATGCAACGTCATCCCCGGTGAATTCTCCCTCGATGGAGTCCTGCACCTCATCTCATGAGGACGCGTCACGAGATCGTCGAATTCATTCGCTTATGATCGTGCAAACAACAATGCGAACACGCAGATGCTTCAAAAAGCTTGGACGACGCTGCCTCTCACCAAGATCAAGGAACGGGCATTCGAAGGCGCGTTCTTCAGTGTTGTGCTGATCGCGATGGCCGGCTGGGTCTATTTCATCACGCTATTGCTGCTGAGATTGATCCTGTGGTTCGTCGGCTGACTGCATGCGGATGATCGATCCTTAAGCAGATGGCTGCCCAACATTTCTCGCGCGTGAGAACGAAATCAGCAGAGCTCATCATGATGTCGACAAATCTGAAGGATGAGAATCCTGCGTCTGGGACAAGGAAACGTTCCGCAAATGGAAAGATTTCCCAATGACATCGGTCTTGATCGTAGGCTTGATCTTCTTCGCCGGCTTCGGAGTTGGCTATCTCGCGCGTGCCTGGCGTTCGCGCAAGCGCAAGCACATGCGCCAACTTTACGCGCCCTATCGCGCGCCGACATCCCGGCCGGCCGCGCGGCGAGCATTTTGAGACTAGACAACTGGAAGACAGCTAGCGTGATGACAGCATCCGTACGGAGCGACTGGGCGGCGCCCGCGTGTGGGCCTATGGCTGCCGGCTTGGCACGCTAAGCGGACCGTGGATCTGGGAAGGGGCGGCGCGTCATGACTGATCTGAGGAACAATGCACCGCGGCGATATTGCGTGGATGCGGGCGGGCGACGAGTTTTGATTGGGCTGACCCTTGAAGAGACCTTCGAGTTCGAACGGCTGGACAGCAAACCGGTTGCCGACCTATCCGAGGGCCAAGTTCTCCGCGACGGGAAGGTCCCGTGGCCGGCAGCCGGCGAGCGGCGTTGGCAGGAGCTGTACGCCAAGCACGACGGAGCCTGGAAGGCGTGGTTGGTGCAGAACCGTGGTGAACGGGCCAGGCTTTAGGCTTTATTAACTATCCGGACCCATTTTCTGGTCTGGCGCTTCCAATCGGAAAATGAACGCATGTTCCAGCTGTTCTTGCGGGGTCGCACCCACAACTTCTTGAGAGGCCATAGCCGGGGAGAGCAGGAGTTTCGTGCACGTTCGCCCGAACGCGACATGGAAACGGATCGCTCCCGGATCGGGGCCATCATGACAGCGATCGAAGATGCGCTGCACGCTGCCGAGCGTGAGCAGTCAGGCCTGAGCCGCCGCGTGGAAGACGTGCTCGCGCGGGCTGCCGTGACGTTCGGCAATGGCGATGACGAGTATCTGGAGCGCGAAGACCTGGACAATCACCATCAGGATCTCTTCGACAAGGAGATCCTGAACGGGCAGCGCAGGCTCAAGGAGCTGGGCTCCTCAATCGCGCACTTCAAATTCCTGAAGGCGGCAATGCTGAGCCGCTTTCCGGAGTTCAGGCCACCCACCGGCGCAAATTAGCTAGACTGCACCGCAGCCATTGAAGCCAACGGCAAATCGGAGCCCTGATAGCGCCTCAACCGGCGTCTGCGCTCAGGCAGCGAATCTGCGCGCCTTAGTATTGAAGCACGCGCTCCGGGAATGCGGGATTTGCATAGCGCGCGTATGTGCGAACGCGACCGTAGTAGTAGTGAGGCTCGTCCCGGGTTCGCGGATCAAAAGCGTAGGAATATGCCTGTCCGAGCGAACGATGCCGGACATGGACCACGATCGGGCAGCCGCAGCGCGGACCGCAATAAGGGTTGGGGCCGCGATCGATATAGGGAACAGCCGTAGCGTGACGAACGGCGACTGGCGGAACGGCGTAGTCGGCGGCGAGAGACGGTGAGGCGACGGCGGTCAGGCTCGTCGCAAGGGCGAGAAATCCGAAAAGAGATCGCATGGCTGTATTTCCCCAATTGGGACAATCTTAAACGTTCTCGTCCGAACCGGCAAGTTGGTCTCTGGACAGCCGGGTATCGTGCAATAAACGGACAAACTTCTAGCTGCGTAGCGCGCCGACAAAGGAGGGGTCGACCGCCTGCACGGCTTGCTCCAGGAAGACTTTGCCCTGCTTGGAGGCTTGCCGGTAGGCCCTAACGAGCGTCGCCCTCAATTCCGGGCGGCGCGTCAACATCAGGCGCACGTCGCCTCGCGCGAGGTCCGCAAGCTCAAGATCGAAAAGTGCATCGGCAGAGGTCGCGGTATAAAGCCGCAGCGGCATCAAACGAGCATCATTCGCCCCCGTGATGTAGGCCATCCTGAGCGCGCCGACCACCGCCGGACCACTGGGGTCACGTTGGGCTTCGAGAAGGGCTAGGGTCAGCCATAACTCGGCGTCATACGGCGTTACGGACAGGGCCGATATGACGCGCAATCGGGCATGATCGTTCCTCGGAGAGATTTTTCCATCCCGAATGGCATGTAGTGCTTCGATGAGCGTGTGATTGCTTTCGAGGTCCGATCTGAAGGGAATGCCACCGGGCCAACCGGGAGCTTCGTGCAGCTGTACCGACAGCTTGGGATCGTCAGGAAAAACGGGCCGCGCACTCGCAGCCAATTCCGCGGCGCCAGAGACGAAGCCGTAGCATCCTACGAGCAGCGACAAGGCAATCAGGCTGATCCGGAAGAGCATCGACGAACCCATGGCCGAGCATTGCGCTCAAAGCGCCAGGAGACTATGCCCTTGAATAGTCAACAACGTCAAATTGCCGGTTGCATAGGCGCCCGTGTCGATATTGATCCGGTTAGGACGGATATCGGGCTCCTGAACCGGTGTGTGTCCATGGACGACGTATTTGCCGAAAAAGGCTTCGCTTCGTAGAAATTCCTCTCGGATCCAGAGGAGGTCGTGCTCCTGCTGACGTGCCAGCGGGACGCCCGGTCTGACGCCGGCGTGAACGAAGAAGAAGTCCCCGCAGACAAAGCGAGGGCGCAGACCTTGAAAGAATCGATGCTGATGAAGCGGAATTCTTGCTGACAGCTCCTGGATGAGTTCGGCTTGTTCCGCTGCGCTGGGGTTGAGAGAGGGTTTGAGGCCGTAGGACGCCAGCGTCTGCAGGCCGCCGAACTGCTTCCATTGATCGAACTGGGCGGGGTCTTTCAGGACATCCAGCAGGAACTCCTCGTGATTGCCCTTGAGAAACACCGACTCATGCTTGCGGCCTCGTTCGATCAAAAGTTCGATGGTGCGGTACGAATCCGGGCCACGATCGATGTAGTCGCCGAGAAAGACATGGATCGGCCGCATCGAGCCGATCGTCGTGAGATCCTTGTCGATGACCGTAAACATCTGCTCGAGAAGATTGGCGCATCCGTGGACGTCGCTGATCGCATAGATGCGGATGCCATTCGGCAACCTCGGCTTCGGCATTTGCGCCTTCGAACGGGGCCATTTGATCATAGCGACTTGGGGACCTGTAACGCCTGCAGGTAATACGATTCGGATAACGCGACCGTACCTCCCATACTAAACAGATTCAGTAAGCAATTGTGCCCAAGTGGTATGAGCTGGTCCTATAGAGGGTATCGGAAAGGGCGGGAAGTGCGCCAAACGTCTCATTCTCGAGCCGATGGGCAATCAATCTGGCGCTATCTTGCGGGCATCTACCGGGGGCGGTTTTCCGGTCTGTTCGTGCCGTGATCCGCGTGTCTGGCCGGCGGCGACAAGCATGCATCGCCGGCCATGAGCTTGATGTTCGCCCGGTCTTCATTCGCGTTTAGCGGCCCTACACCATCACCAGATGATCGCGGATCCAAGCGGCGTCGTGGCGTAAATCGGCCAGCTGCTGAGTGGTCGCTTCCTCGACCATGGCGATAGAGGCGGTGTGTCCGGCGGCGTCCACCACGTAGCCTCCATACTGCTGATAGGCTCTCGCAACCGCCAAGCCCTCCGGCGTCAGACCAGCGTGCTCGACATCAAGGTCGGTTGGCAGGGCGAAGTGGGCTCCGACCGGGATTGTACCCTTGTAGGTGTTGACGCTCCCGCCATCGGCCGCCGCTGCAGGGAAGACGAACTGGTCGAGTTGGCTGGTCCCTGCCTTGAGTTGGGTCGGGTCCAGTTCGATGGCCCAGAGTGTAAGTGAAGTCGCGGGTGGCGTCGGCATGGGTGCGCACAGCGCTGGTGAGCACGCCGGCGGCGTTGTAGACGTCGTGCTCGGCGACGTAGGTCTTGCGGGTGATGTTCGAGAGATAGACGTCCTTGGTCTTGTCGGCATGCACTACGGTGTCGCTGGCGAGGACGGCCTGTCCATTGACCGTCGTATAGAGCTTCGTGTCGGACACGTTGGTCGAGCCGGCCGGATATTTGATCGCGCTGGATGTGTAGGGCCGAAGACGTCTCTATCGCGCGAAGTCTATCGATGGGTTCTGATCGGTAGAAACAACCAGCCATTAATCGGAAACCGCCAGCCCCGTATTTTGCCTGGCAGTCGTAGTCTTGACTTGCACGATCGCTGCGCGCCGCAACGTCGCGCTAGTGTGAGCCGCCCGTTCGAGCCACCAACCGATGCGCGCGCCGAAAAAGAACTGTGTCCTATAGTTTTGCTCGCATGGGAACCGTTAACGCACACTCGCCAAATGGCCGCCTCCCCGCGGGGAAGACGAGGTTCCTACGCGCGCTCCGGGTTGCATAGTCGGCTTGTTGACGGGTCGCGATCCGTCTCGAAAGCGCGGCAGCAGAATTCGTCAGGGTTACCGCATTCCAAAGCCCGGCCGAATTGGCGCCGAGTCTTCGATGGGCGACGACCGCGAGTATTTTCTCGATTTCGGTTCGTCTCGAGCTTGCAGTGGGGATTGGTAAATGACTCGTGTCGAAGAACGAGACCGTTTGATTCCATTTGATCGGTCGAACGGCGCAGAATCTCAAATCGTTCCATCTAGCGTGCTCCTCAAGAGTGTTGTGGGGAGTCAAGCATGCGTAAGATTTCAGCCTGGGTGGTCATGGGGGCCGCCGCGATCGCCCTCGGGTTTCAGCCGGTTCAAGCTGGTCTATTGGGGATGCCGATGGGACTGCAGTCGGCTATCCAGCACATCAAATTCGAAGCCAATGCGTTGGCTCCGTTCGCGTACACGCAATTCTGTGCTCGATATGTCGATGAATGTCGCAAGCGCCCAATGTTCCGCGGCGGTCCGGTGAAGCTGACGGCCGAGCGATGGGACCAGCTCAACGAAGTCAATCGAGCGGTCAACAGGGACATCATCCCTGAGCGCAACGAGCTTGGACTAGCCGGCGAGACTTGGCTGATCGGTCCGGATCGTGGTGATTGCAACGACTATGCGGTCACGAAGCGCCATCAACTCCTGGCTCAGGGTTGGCCGGCCCGCGCTCTGCTCCTGAGCGAGGTGGTCACCATTTCCGGGGAGCATCATCTCGTTCTCGTCGTTCGCACGAAGAATGGCGATCTCGTGCTCGACAATTTGAGCCCGAGTATCAAGCCCTGGTCCCGCGCACCCTATCGCTGGGTTCGAATTCAGACGCCAGATCACAACAGATTGTGGGCCACGATCGCTTCGCGTCGGGTATGAGCCTTAGTTGCGGCGCTCGTGCGGCCGATGCTCTGCGCCACTCCGATCCCGATCGTGATGGTTGCGAGGATCTGAACGGCGGCATTCAGGAGACCGCTGTCGAGGAACGCCTCGCAAAGCAGGACAATCAGGCCGGCAGCGGCCGTGGAAGCATAACGCGAGTCGCGTCGGCGCCGAACGGCCCCTCGGAACATCACGACAAAGACATAGGCAACCATCAGGACGATGAAAGCCAACGCCGGTTTGCCCCACTCGATTGCCATTGTGGCCGCGGCGGATGGCAGTTCGATAACCGGCGTTGCTTCGAAATCGCGATAGACGGGCTCGAGCGACTGGAACGTTCCGACCCCATTGCCGAGTTGCGGCGCGTCCGCCATCAGGCGCTGCGCCATTGAACGCTGCGCTACGTTTGCCGCCTGCGCCAAATCAACGATCGTCCACGACGCTATCCCCTGAAGGCGCGTCATCGCTGTTGCGGCCACGATCGCCGTGACGATCGCGAATAGAACGAGCGCGGGCCACCATCCGAGCTCAAGATGGCGGCTCGCGGCCACGAGGATGAGTGAGACAACTCCCAGGGCCACTGCTGTCGTCAGACCAATGGAAGCAAGACTGGCCAAGGCGGCGAGTGAGACGCCGAGCCCAACGAGAACGAGTGCGAATTGGACCAGCACTGTCGTTGACACGCCTTGCGCTACGCCGCTGCCCCAATTCCTTCCGATCATCATGATGATCGTGGCTGCGTTCATGAGGACCGACAGTGCACCCGCTGCA
Organism: Bradyrhizobium sp. USDA 4486; assembly: GCF_054057995.1. NCBI lineage: Bacteria > Pseudomonadati > Pseudomonadota > Alphaproteobacteria > Hyphomicrobiales > Nitrobacteraceae > Bradyrhizobium > Bradyrhizobium sp. USDA 4486. The sequence goes on along the minus strand of NZ_JBSRZV010000001.1, from coordinate 4,485,167 downwards.
GCGAAGGCGGAAGCTGCGCCGTCCCTCGACGGGATCAGGCCGGGAACGCCTCCAAAGCGCGAGATCAGCACCATCGCCGACATGAAGGTCGTTACCGTACTCAATGCATAGAACAGCGTTTCAGCCCGGTGCCGGTCTCGCGTGACAATCACCGTAGAAATACAAAGCGAGAGCATGGCCAGGTAAACCATAAGGCTTCGTAGTGTGTCGTCCGGTGAAATGCTGATTCTTCCGGCGACGGGCTCGCCAAGGGCTACGGTCGTCATCCTCCAAATTGGATTGACGAGCGCAGGAAAGGGAAGGGGCGTCATCTGGAAGATCATCCATAAAGCGGGCAAGGCGAGCGAGAGCGCCAGCGGACTTATGAACCGAGCTGCACCGGATATCTCGGCCTGGTCTCTCGTGGCTGCGCATACGAGAATCATTGCAGCTGCAGCAGAAACGAGCTGCTCGACCAGGGAGATACGAATGGTTGCCAGCGCGGGGCATGCAGCCAGCACGATGATCAAAAGGCGAACGGAAATCTGCAAGCGAAAATTCTTCGTGCGAGAGTCGGGCAGACGCTATGGCCGGTGCTTATCGCACATCGAGCGAGGTGTGCCAAATACGCGGATCAGATCCCTTTCGGATGCGACTCTGCGGATGTCCGTTGCGCGTCTAGACGTGCGGAGGGCAGCGCACCGCCCGAACGGAATGATCAGCGGTTTGGCCGCTGCCTGTACAACAGAGCGACGGCCGCAGTGCGCGATCTCGTCGCAGACGGCGTTCTCAATACGGCGAGGACGTGACGGCCGACCAAGCCGAAGCCGTAGCCGATTTGTGTGAGCGCGCCGGCCAAAAAGGCCTGCGACAATGTCGACGCGAAATCCTCGCCATGCAACAGCGCGAGCAGTGTGGCCGCTATGGCCGCGAGCAGAGTAACTGGCACGAGTATCCAGACGCGAAAGCGCCATGCGAGCACCGCACCGACCAGAAATGAAAATAAGGCGACCGGAACCATTTTTGTCTCCCGGCGACCACCTTTTCACCTGGTTCCTTAAGAATCCGTGAAGCTTGACAAGGCCGCCATCTAGCGATGCGCGCAGCTTGATCGCAGCGCTCGCATCGCATTGGCGAGCCCCGCAAGAGGAATGGTGCCGCGAGTGGGTGTCGGCGTCGTCGCGATCTCGACCGTGAGCTCCGGGAATGTCTGCCAAGGGCCCGCAGCGAGCGTGGAGGCGCTCGGCGGCAGGACGATCGATTCTGCGCTTTGGTTGACCGATGCCTCGAGTTGAACGCGATCGGATCCGGCGGCCAGGGTGACCTTGGGATGGCTTGCGCGAGGCTGCTGTTCCAGCAGGGTCAGCATCACTTCCGTCCTGTCTCCGCCACAACGTAGGCTCAATCCGGCCAGATTCAGGTCGGATTTTGCTGTGTCGGCCGTGCGCATGATTGCGACGATATCCGCATCGCCATTTAGATTCTGTGTCTTGACCAACCGCCAACCTCCATCGAGAGGCGTCGATTGGCTCGATGAGTTCAGTTGGCGTGAAGCCGCATCGTCGCAGCGCTGACGCTGCTCTGGATCTGCACCCGGCACGCAACTTCGGGGCAATCGCGTTGAGTCAGCGAATGCAGAGCACGGGAGCGCGATCGCGACCACGAGAAGCAATGCGCGGAGCATCTTGAGGGCTTCCGACTAACGCTCGAACGGACCCTTGGTCTTGACGAGCTGATGATGAATTTGGCACTATTCTTATCATACGAACTTGATGCATTAGGCTGCGCAATCTTATTGCATTGCAGCAAAAAATGTTGTTTCTAACCTGTGGTTAATCTCACGTTACGACCTTCTTGCGGGAGGCGCTCTTCATGCCCCCAAAGCGAAACGTACGCGGGCGTGGGCTAGCGGAGCGCGTGGCCATGGAGACCCTCCCCATGCAAGATCAAGCTTTGCCAGAAACGAGTTCGGGAGGGGGGCGCGTAAAGATCCCTTATTCCGCTCTGCAATATTTGCTGGCGCTGGTCGACGCATCCCTGATTACGTTCGCTGCCGTTGTAGGCGGCGGGCTTTATCAGCTTCTTACAACCGGGGATTTCAGGAACGCAGACCAGTTGCTTGGTGCAGGTCTTACTGCCGCCTTGCTCTACGTATTAATCGGTCAGTCTAGCGGCTTCTACGATTTGCGCGTCGCGTTCTCGAGGCGAAGGCGGGACGCCGGGCGCATTTATGCGCAATGGGCCATGGTCAGCTTGCTGCTGACCCTGCTGGCGTTTCTCATGAAGATGGGGGCGGTGTTCTCGCGCGGCTCAATCATCTGCTTCGGCTTGCTTGCGCTGGCGTTGCTTTTGGCCTGCCGCCGCTTTTCGAAACGATTCGTCGCAGCTGCTGTCGCTGACGGCCAGGTGCAGGGCAGGCGTGCCATCGTCATCGGGACCCGGGAAGAACTTGCCGCCCTTGGGGTCGAAGAATTGCTTGAACGCTTCGGTTTGACCGAGATGGCGCGCGTCGTCTTTTCATCGGATCGCAACGGCGGATTTGCGATGACCGAAGAAGAATCGTCGTTGCTCGATCGCGCGCTGGCAATTGGCCGCGAGTCGGCGGTCGACGAAATCGTGTTGGCGTTGCCGTGGACCGATACGCGTAAGCTCGAATTGGTGCGGGACCGCCTGAGGGTGTCGCCTCTCCCGGTGCAGTTGGTGCCAGACAGGCGAATTCGTGCGCTGGCTGAGAATCCGTCCTATCGCCTGCGTCGATCCTTGTCGATCGAAATCCAGCGCGGGCCGCTGTCGCGTGCAGAACAGTTTTCGAAACGAGTGGTCGACATAGTCGGCGCATCGCTCGGTCTGATCATTCTGGCGCCGCTCATGATTTTGAGCGCCATCGCCATCAAGCTCGATTCTGCCGGCCCCATTTTCTTCCGCCAGCGCCGCAACGGCTTCAATGCCAAGCAGTTTTCGATTTTCAAGTTTCGCACCATGACCGTGATGGAAGACGGGGCCGCGGTGATTCAGGCCAAGCGCTTCGATCCTCGCGTGACCCGCGTCGGGCGTGTTCTGCGGCGTTCGAGCATCGACGAGGTCCCCCAGCTCTTGAACGTCCTCACGGGCGAGATGTCGCTGGTCGGACCTCGGCCGCATGCGTTGGCGCACGACAACCATTACGGTGACCTGCTGGCGGAGTACGCATTCAGGCATCACGTGAAGCCAGGAATAACTGGCTGGGCGCAAGTTCGCGGATATCGCGGCGAGACCGCAAGGGTCGAGCAAATGAAAGGCCGGGTGGATTGCGATCTCTGGTACATCAACAACTGGAGTCTCGCGCTCGACCTGAAGATTTTGATGCTCACCTGCCTCGAGGTTACCCGCCGGGGTAACGCGTACTGACCACATAACAGGCAAAAAACGGGCTGCGCTTAGGCAACTTTGGTCTGAGCGCGATGACGGTCACCTGTGCGGCGTTGCCGATGTAGCTGCGGCGCAACAACCTCAATCCAATTAAAGCAGATCGATAGGGATTACGTTGACTCTGTTGAGGATTCAGCCCACTTCTCGGCCCGGATTACCATTGGGGTTGGGCGTGAGATCCAGCATTACTTTATCGGCATTGCTTTCGGTCGTTCTGCTGTGTTCGACAGGTTGCGCGATCATGCCCAGCTCTGGTCCCGAGGACCACGTCATCAAGAGCGAGGTGACGAAGGCGGGGCCTGAGTACGGGCTCGTCAAGCTCACGCCGACCGTCGTCGACATTCTGAAGGAATATGGTCCGGGCGCACTGGCCGGCACCTTCCCCGACAAGTCACCCCCGCGCAGCATCAAATTTGGTATTGGCGACGTCGTTTCGGTGACGATCTTCGAAGCGGCCGCCGGCGGTCTCTTCATCCCCGCTGAAGCGGGCGTCAGGCCCGGCAACTTCGTCCAGATTCCAAATCAGAACGTCGATACCGCCGGCAACATCACGGTGCCGTATGCCGGCGCCGTCAAGGCGGCCGGTCGTACGCCCAGCGAGATTCAGCAGGACATCGTCAAGGCGATCGGTAATCGAGCCATCGAGCCGCAGGTCGTGGTCGCCTTGATCACGCAAAACACGTCGCTCATCAGCGTGCTGGGCGAAGTCAACACGCCGGCCCGCCTGCAAGCGAACGCCGCTGGCGAGCGTGTGCTGGACGTGATCAGCCGCGCCGGCGGCCCGAAGGGGCAGGGCTGGGAGACCTGGGTCACGCTCGAGCGCAATGGCAAGCGGGCAACGGTGCCGTTCGGTGCTCTCGTGTACCAGCCCGACAACAACGTGTGGGTCCACCCAGGCGACACCATCTACGTCTACCGCGAACCTCAGATTTTCCTGGCGTTCGGCGCGGCGGGACAGCAGGGGCAATTCCCATTCGACATGTGGAAGATCACCATGGCGCAAGCCATGGCCAAGGCGGGCGGATTGCTTGATGCGCAGGCCGAGCCAGCAGGTGTCTTCGTTTACCGCCGTGAACCCAGGGAGCTCGCCGAGCGATTGGGTGTGGACTGCTCGAAGTACGTCGGCCCGCTGGTCCCGGTTGTCTACAATGTCGATTTCCGAGATCCCGCCGGCTTCTTCCTGGCGACCAAGTTCGACATGCGTGACAAGGACGTGCTGTTCGCTGCAAATGCCGCAACCTACGACACAGCAAAGTTCCTGCAGTTCGTGCGCCTGATCGTGGCGACCGCCAACGATACCATCGTCACTGCGAACAACGCCCAAATCCTGAAGATCAATTCAAGGCAATAGCTGGGCTGAGCGGTCGCTGAGGCCGCGCGCCTTGCTCGGTCAGATTGGCCTCGCGCGATCTTGTCGCTGGCGGGACGATGCCTGACCTAAAATTGCACCAGCGCCGACTGAAGGCCAATGCAATCAGCCGAAAAGAAATGCATCATCCAGGGGGCCTGCGGCCCCGCCACCGGCAGGTCTGGTGCAAAGAGCGGATAGTTCATCGTCCATGTTGAGGGGCTGATCGGAACGAACGTCTCTTCGCCGAAATAAGGGTTGCTTACTGCTCATAGTGCCGCGTCGAGCCGGGCTTCGGGAGCCGAGCACTGAACGAGCTGCAACTGTCCGCGGCACCGCGAGGAAGAGCCGGAAATCCGAGATAGTTGCGCAGCCTTTGTTTGATCCAGGTCTCGTCGTTAAGGCAGGTGCAAGGCCTCTATCCTGCCCTGATGACTCTTGTTCGGCAGGCAGGAGTGTTTTTTAGGCTCGGCCTCTCGGCTTAAAAGATCCACACCGCCAAGCTTTTCAACCTGCAACCGACGTAAGTAAACTTTGCGGCCGACTACCTACTTTGAGGACAATGCTATTCATATATGGTGAGCTGTCGCTATCAATGGACGCTATGAGATGTGCTACAGACGAGGTGTCTAAAATCCAGCGCCGCTGATCTGACGTTCACATCACCAATTGAGCGGGGCTCAGCACGAGCTTTGCGAGCGTTGCTGGCCGAGCCTCACCTGTTTGGATCAGCTCTCACGTGCTTGAAGGAATGCGACGATACTTATTGCGTCGATGGACTGACGCTAGTGGTCGTGTTGTTCGTCGTAGTCGAGATCGACGAAGCGCCAGTTGCGCTTACCGTGAAGAAGTTGGTCGCCGGGGTCGAGACGCCGTTTGCCACGAACGTTTGCGGAGTTCCGGAGGAAGATGAGACGGTGGCAAGGGGATTGGCTTGACCGCCGCTGCTGCCGCTGGATACGCCGCCTGCGCCACCACCGACGGACCCGATTAGTTGGTTTCCGGTGACGGCAGCATATTGCTGTTTTGCGTCCGTTGAACTGGTGACCGCGAGCTGCGTTTGAATCTCGGCGGCGAAAGTCGGATCGGGGCGAATGCACATGTTGGCTGCAAGGCCCAAGCCCGTGCCCATCGCGCGCTGCAGATCGGGACTCGGCAGTGGCTCCGCTTTCAGCAGCGTGATGATCAACGGCAGCGTCGCCGGATCACTAACGACGAGATCGCGAACGTCCTTCGTCACCTCTCCGCCGGTGCGCGGGCCCGACGGACCATTGAGCAATGAGGACGGGCTACTCGTGAATTCTTCGATCATTTGCAGCGACGCAGTACCGGGACTACAGGCCCCGAATGCACCAGTTGAGCCTTGCGAAACCAAGCTTAGCAGGACGGACGCAAAAAAAAGCGACCTTGCGCCGCAACTTGCAGGTCGGCAAATCATTCTCGAAAATCCTAATTTCAGCCAACTGGTTCAATCTATTGTCTTTTCATTCGAGAGTCTAGCGGGGGGCACATTCTTCGCCAATGTCCGCTAGGCGCCGATTGGGAAAGGCCGACGCCGATCAAGCTCAAGATTGGGATCGAGAGCCCGGGAATTTGCAAGGAAAAGTCGATCTGGCAGTGCAGAATCGTCAGGCAGCCCGTCCAGAAGGCGAAGATCGGAAAAATCCGGTCGCGCTTGCGCTTAACCATACCCATGAAAAGGACGGTGAAGATCGCCAGCCACGCAAGCGCGACCATGACGAGGAACGGGATGCCCATCTCTGAGGCAATCTCCAATGCGGTGTTGTGCGCGCGGTCCCAGACTCCGACGATGGGGGCGCTGTCGCTTCGGTAGGAGGGAAAAACCCAAACGAACGTTCCGAGGCCTGTGCCGAGCCAAGGATAGTCATGAAGGATTTTAAGCGTAGACGCGTAAGAGCTGAGCCGCCCCTCGTCGGTGAAACCCGAGGTGTCAAATCGGTCGCTGACCCGACCACCCAGTAGAACGACAGTTCCCGCAAAGATACCGATCCCCCAAAGCAGCCCCGCGCCCATCGCGAACCAAGTCTTCACGTGGTGCCGATAGGTCACCGCGGCGGCAGTGCTAATAACGAGCAAGGCCAGCCCGGATCCCGCGCGGGATCCCGTCATGAAAGTAGCTGATAGGGTGACGAGGAAAGCGGTCAGGCACGCGACCGTCTGACGGGGCAAATAAACCAGAACCGCCCGCAGGTTGGAGTACCTCTTCACGTCATCGGTCATCAACAGAAACCAGGCGAGCGAACAGGCGCCAAAGTAAATCGCGGCGGTGTTAGCATTGATGAACGTGCCGGTCAGAACATCCCGATAGGCGGCCTTCTCAAGCCAGAGCACGCAATGTGGCGCGAAGAACGCCATAACAATCCCGAAAACTGCGTAGATCAGTCCCGAGATCGCAAATACTCGGAAGACAAGTGCGGCCGACGAGGCGTCTCGCCCGACCAGATAGCCGCTGAGGAGTGCGGTCGCACACGCTATCTGGGAGCCGGCCGACAGCAGCGGCTGATGCCGCACCGCCGTTACATAGTCGGGCAATTGCATTTCAAGAAGACGGCTCGCCTCGCGCCAGGCGGGATTGCTCAAGCCAAAGCGCTCTCCACCGCTCGGCAACAGCTGTATGGTAACTACGGCGGCCCAGCAACCGGCGAACAGCGCGAACCCGGCAATGATCTTTCTGTCACGTGCGACAAGCTCACGACAACTCGCGCAGGCGAGCACTACGCTAAGGCCGATCACCTCAACGGCAATGGCCCCGATGGAGACGGAACCAAACGGCAAAGGCGCGAGCGCCACGATCGTGCAGAGAAGCAACGCGGCAAAATACGCGAAGCTTTGCGGCATTGACGCCTTTGCACGCATTTCGGGTCGGCTATTAATTTGCGCGTCCGGTCCTGCCGTCATAATTCTTTTCCAGGGCTTTTAGTCTTTGGCGGTAGATTTCCCGAACCAGGGTGAAGTTTGCGGCTGCGTACAGGTCGAGAGCCTTGACCATCGCGCGCTGGGTCAGCAATAGATTCTGCATCTCGCGCAGGCGCGTGGCGTCCAGTTCGCCCATACGGGTGCCGAGCGGTCTCAGGAATTGTCGCTGTCGGTCCATGGCTTCGCCAATGCGAGCGACGTCCGCATTACCGAAGGCTCTCCGGTCGCTCATGGCGGCAAGCTGCCCGTAGTCCTGATAAGCCGCGTCCCACGCAGCAAATAGGCCGACAAGGAAATGCTCAAGAACTTCAGGATGCCCAGTAATCAGCTTCGAAGACGCGATGTAGACCGAACCCAGGGAATGGATGCCAAACGCGTCGGGGCTGACGGCTTGGAAACGGATGCCGGACTCCTTTAAGTCCAGTCCATCCTTCTCCCACTTGCCGACAATGACATCCACGTCCCCTCGAATGAGACGCGAGGCAAGCTCCTGCGTCTCGACAATGATGAGGCCGGATCGCGGAATTCCATTCCGTCTGACGAGCGCGTCGAAGATAGAGTTCGAGTCAGCTGCGGGGTCGTACGCGATTGCCTTTCCGGAGAGGTCGCCGGGTGACTCAATCTTCGTTAGTCGCAATGTGTAGATCTCGGTCGAATTGACGATGTATGACGCGGCGAATGCCACGACGTCTAATCCGGCTGATCGCGCGCGCAGGAAGCCGCTGGCGGACACTTGGCCAATCATGTGATCGTCGCCGGCCACTGATGCTGCGGTGTCAGCGTCGCTGGTGCCGTCCTGGACTGCGAGCGTCAGACCCGCACGGTCGAAAAAGCCCCTCTCGATTCCGAATGTCACTCCCACAGCGCTATAGTTGATGCTGGCGTTCCACTTGACGGCGTAGTGTTCCAAGTTCGCCTGCATCGCATCTGGAATGGCAAGGGGCGGCGCGTCTTTCTTGGTGACGGAGAACAGCGCGGCAAGCATCAACACGGGAAGCGCAATGACGAGACTGCGGCGCGCAAGCCGTGTCGGCTCGTCCGCACTCCGTCGGCGCCTCGAGTGTGCCGCCCACCCAGGCAATCATCCCTCACTTGGAAACGGGAGCGCTGTGCGATTTTTGATCATTGTCACGCCTTAGTCCCGGATCAGGCCGCTATTTCACGTATTCTCTGTAGGTAAACCGAAAAAACTGCGAAGGGAATATTCCGAGAATCTTTTCGACCCGCTTGTAGCCGCCTACAGACATTTCGGTACAATCATTGGTGTCGCGGTAGCAGGCCCTCAGGCGGATTTCGGCGCCGCAGCGATTTTCCAGCAGCAGGATCTGGTCATAGATGTTGGGGTTTCCAGTCTGCTTGCGCGAAAATGCTGTCACGCTCACGCAAGGTTTGCCGCTGGGATCCAGATGCGGCGGCGGCAATATGGTTGTCGAGAGCCCGGGCAGCGGCTTCAGCTCAGGTGTTTTTCCGGAGGTTGTTGCTCCCGTAATCGCGACCGAGAGTCGCTGCTCTCCGAACGCGATCTGTGCGCAGGCGTCGTGGGATCCAATGAGCAGCAAGGCGAATCCCAGTGCGCCAAAGCAGACCAATGGTGGATCGGCGGGCCGCGATCCCGAAGTCCGGCGCCAACTCCATTCGCTCATCGCTCTGCGGATCATAAGGCTCATCGCCAGCCTCGGGAGAGCTTTCGTTCCACGCCCGGGATATCCACGTCGACACCCTCGGAGTGGAGCATGTTGGAGAGATACTGGCGCATGGCGAGGCTCGATCGCTCGAGCTCAGCCAGGAGCACATCGCGCAGGCGCCATCCCGGACCCACGAGACTGCGAACTGCATCGTTGAGCAATCCCGACGAGACCAGCGCGGCGAACTCGCTACGAACCTGTCCCTGAACATCAGGAGGAAGCACATCGTACACAGCAAGCGCAAAGACGTTCCGCCTTGCCGCGATCCAGCCTTCGAACGGGCCGAGAGCATAAGAGCGCTTCAGGTTTTCGAGCAGCCTCGGCGATCCGTCGGCGGCGACGGTCGCGGTCCAGTAGCGCATGAACCACAGAAACGATTCGGTCGGTACGCAGCTCAGCGCTAGATCGATGGAGTTACGCAATTGCTTCAGTCGCGCATCGGCCGCCGCAGCATCAGATGCCTCGACCGCGTTCTCATAGAGTCGAAGTCGTACGATCACGACGCTGCGCATCTCTAGCGCGTGGCAAGGATGTCGCCGGTCGACCGCATCCAATTCGAGAGACTCGAGGGTCGGTGCGGCGAACGGTTCGCCCGCGATGATACGCGTGGCAATCGCGTTCATCCGAACAGAATCGTCCGGCCTGAGCAGGGTCAGCGCTGCCCAGAGAGCGGCGGCCCCGGACATGCACAGTATCACCGCCCGAGAGAGCATTGCTGTTATCGCGGACATCCGTCGCTAATCGCTGTAGCCGTATCTCTTGTAGTAGCGATTATGATAGTAGTCGCCGCGATAGTGGTCATACCGGCTCATCAGGGACATGTCGACCTTGTTGAGGACCGCACCCAGCAGCCGCGAGTGAACGATCGGCGTTTCGTTCAACGCGCGTTCGACCACGTCGATCTTCGTGCGGGCCCATTCGATTAGGAGGACATAGGAATCAATCAATCCCCCAGTGCCCCGCACGTCGATGACGGGGGCGAGCGGCGAAAGATCGACGATGATCCGATCGTACTGGTTGCGCAGCTCGTGGAACAGTTTCTGCATTTGCGAGGACGAAAGTAGGTCGGCTGAGTTCGAGAATCGGCTGGCCACGTTAGAAGGCAGGAAATCGAGATTGGGCTCGATGTTCCGTACCAGCACGTCTGAGAAACTCGCCTCGCCAAGCACGAGCTCGGCGAGCCCGGCGCGGGCCTCGGGGACGAGCTCGCGGGTGATCGAGGGATTTCGGATATCGGCATCGATGAGGAGTGTTCGCGTGCCCGCGCGCGCAGTTGCATAGGCGAGCGCTTGGCTAATCGTCGATTTGCCTTCGTTGGGCAACGATGAAGTGATGCCGAGGACCTTGCATGTTGTATCCATCGAACTCAGGTCGATAGCCAGCTTGATCGATCGGATCGCTTCGGCAAAGCGTGAGAACGGCGCGTTCACAACAGTGCTGGCGACGTCGATCAATGGCGAAGGCATCTCCAGCGTGCCGACCGTATTTGGGCCGCCAGGAATGTCGGGGGATCGCGACTTCCACAGCCGCCTCAGCCCGGGAACGGGCAACCGCGCCATGTTCGGCAACAAGCCGATCTGCTTCGCCTCCCTCTCGGTAACCACCGGAATGCTGGCAAGACAGCTGACCTTGAGTAGCCCTTCCACCTGCGCAGCGGTCCGGATCACCCGATCCATGAGCTCGCGCGCAAAGCCGACCATTCCCCCAAGGAGACACCCCGCGCCGAGGGCGCCGAGCAGGATCAGATTGGTTTTGGGCGAGGAGGGGCTGAGCGAGGCAGAAGCCGGCGTGATGATGCGGGCTTCGGTGATCGGGAACGACTGCTGTTGAACGGAGACCATGTAGAGCTGCAGGAAGTTGTCGGCGAGCGCGCGTGTGCTTTGCGCGTTGCTTTCGAGCTCGCGCAGCACCACTTGTGCCTGGCTGTTCCCGTTCGACGCTGCGATGGCTTCGTTCAAGCTCTTTTCAACCGACTCCTCGCGCGCCTTGGCGATCTCCGCATCGCTCTTGTAGGTCTCGGCGATGCGCTTCAGCTCGTCGCCTATGGAGTGCCTGATTTCGCGCATCTGGTTGCGAAGATTCACCACGGCGAGGTGGTTGATGCCATACCGGTTGCGCCAGTCGGCCTCGCGCTGGGCAATGTCAAGATATTGCTGGCGCAGCTTGACGATGACCTGGTTGTTTAGGGTATCGGTGACGGTGCCGAGGCTGTCGATTAGCGAGCTGCTAGTCTGGCTGGCGTCAGCCTTGGCGTCGCCATCGAGAATGCTGGTGATGCGGGCCAGGCGCGCCTCGGCCTCGGCTCGCTGCGTCCGCGCGACGGTCATCGAGCTGTTGATTTCCGCAAGTTGCTGATCGGAGAGCAGGCGGCCGCCGGCATCAACGATGTTATTTTGCGCCTTGTAATCCGCAACCGCGCGCTCCGCTGCCGAGGCCTGGGACCTGAGCTCCTTCAGCCGGTCCTGCAGCCAGACCGTGGCGCGACGCGAGGCTTGGTACTTCGATTCCAGCGTATCGACAATGTAAGCGTCGGCAACGGCATTGGCGATCTTGGCCGCGCGGTCGGGCGATAGCGACTGATACGAGATCTCGATCACATAGCTCAGGCCGACACGCTTCACGCCCAGCTTGCCCTGGAAACGCTGGAGCGCTGCGCGGGTGCGGTTGTAATCGGAAGCCGGGGTGGAGCTCGAGAACAATCCCGTGAAGGCGCCAACAACGGTCCCGATCAATCCACGGCTGCCGCCATTGAACTCGGGGTCATCGATGAGGTGGAGGTCCTTGATCACGGCTAGCGCGATCGTCTCTGACTTCAGGATCTCCACCTGGCTGTCGATCATGGCCGACTCGATCGGTGCATCAGCTCCCGGGGTGGACTGCTGCATCATGTTGGTCTTGCGGCTATCGATGATGAGGTTCGCCGTGCTGGTGTACTGCCTGGAGGCGGACAGGACAAAGAGGAACGCCAGGGCCACGACTCCCAGCAGCACTGCGACCATGATCGGGTATTGGCGCCGGAACAGCTGGCGCATCGAGGCGATCGTCTCATGCAGCGAGGCGATGTCTGATTCTACTGTGTCTGGAGCAGGATTGGAAGAAAATCGAGTTTGAAGCATCAGGTGTACCGCTACGGATTCAGACGCGCCTTATTGCCACTACGGACAAGTCAGCAATATGACCTCGGTTATGAACAGGGCCTCACGACCGATAAAGAGTGGCCGGGAAAAGCAATTCGACGACCTCTAGCAGAGTTCCCGCCGCAAGTCTTGTATAGCTCCATCGCATTCGCGATCACATGATCAACCGGCTATGCTCAAATTGAGCAAATTTTGTGCCATGTTAGGAAGATTCGTGCCATGGTCTTCCCGCCCGTCCCATGAACGTTAACGAACGGCGCCGCGCGGATGCACAGGCCGGGTTTTGCACTGCTATTCAGCCACTAGAACTTGACGTCCGATCGGGCAGTTCTGCCAGATGTCACGTCGTAGATCGAGATGACACATGCAATTGTTAGGGTAAATGGAATCGCAGGTGCACATGACCGATGTAGCCCACCCAAGATCAATTGTTCAGGCAAATCCGACGCTCGCAGGCCGCGCTCTGCTAGATACTTTTTCCGCGATTCGGATCATCAACCTGAAATCTCGCGACGACCGACGTCGAGAGGTCACTGCGGAATTTGCCCGGCTGGGCCTTGCGATCGACGGCGAGAAGATCGGGTTTCACGACGCCTCGCGCTTCAGCGATGCGAATCCGTTTCCATCGATCGGCGCAAAGGGCTGCTACGATAGCCATCTCAAGATCCTCGAAGAAGCGCTCGATCGGAAAATTGACAACATTCTCATCCTCGAGGACGACTGCGATTTCGTCGGGAACATCGAGGAACTGCTCCCACGCGCTGCCGCAGCATTGCGCCGCGAGCACTGGGATTTGTTCTTCGGCGGTCATGAGGATTTGGCCTGTGATGAAACATCGCCCGATCCCATTCAGAAAATTGAGCAGGGAACGTGGATTCGTGGAACTCACTTCGTAGCATTTCGTGCGCGCGCGATCCAGGCACTGGTGCCCTTCCTTCATGACGAGATCGAACTTCTAGCGCGCGATCCTGTCGGCGGCTCGCGCGGGATTGATGCGGCGTATACGCATTTTGGACGCAAAGTCCCTGGATATAGCTTTTTCATCGCGTGGCCGAAGCTCGGTTATCAGAGGCCGTCACGCACCGACATCTCGGCGCCATCGGCGCTTGATCGCGTTCCGTTCTTTAATTTGATCACGGCCCCCGCGCGTAGGATCAAGCGCTTCCTGAAGAAGCGCCTCACCTGATTGCCGGGAGACTAGAGACAGGGACCATAGCTTGACCAGACTTGCCGCTACTCGCCGTGATGTCCTCATTGCGGCCGCTTCGCTCGCCGCTTCTTCGCGGCTCCCTATCGCGCCCGCGCAGGCCGCCTTGTCGCGGACGGGTACGTTCGAGCGTCCGTACGATGCGCAGTCACTCTGGAACGCGCGGCCGATCGATCCCCAGCTCGGGACCGATGCTATTCCCGCAGACCACAACAATGCTTATCTCGAGCAGTCGAAGTATTCGTCGAAGCTCTACCGCGCGACCGCCTCAGACGGTCCCGTCGTTGTTCAGGGGCGCAACGGCGCCAATGGGATGTGGGTCGCCGATGAACTGCGGACCCGGAACGTGACGATCCCCCACTTCCCGGCCGGCACCGTACCGGCAAGCGGATCGGACGGCCATTGCGAGATCTTCGACGAACCCTCCGGCCTGGTGCACTCCTTCTACGGCCTGATCTTCGACAGCGAAGCCAACGTTTGGCGAGCGTCGAAGTACACGGTGACGTCCATCGACGGTACCGGGTGGGGATCGCCAGCGTGTCCGGATGGACCGCGCGCATCCGGCACGCCGTCGACCAGCGGATTGCTGCGGGCTCACGAACTGGGCCGTGACGTCGTTCCCCACGCACTCGCGGTGGCCGCCCATGCCAACGTCTTTCGATCCGGGCCAATATTTCCCGCGACCTTAGAAGATCGAGACGGGGGCAATCACTATTCGGGCCGGTTCGCGATGGGGACGCTCTTCATGCTGCCCCCCGATTTTGATGCCGAACAACTTAATTGGCCGAACACGCGAGCCATTGCACGTACTTTGAAATTGTACGGAGCCCGGCTGATCGACCAAACGCAGAATACGTTTTCGTTCGGCGGAGAAATGGATGGCGGCTGGTCTCCGCCCGATTGGCGTCGTACATGGGCGCAGGATCTGACGAAGATGAGAGACAGCCTGCGGCCCGTCGTCTCGGTGTCACGATGGCTCGACGCGAACGGAGTGGAGTTCGCCCCAAAATCCTGGGAACAGATGAATCTCCTCTCTATGCGGGGGCCTTGGACGAAAACCGAGGGCGGGGCGAACATTGACGCAGGTTACGAAACGTCTTCTAAAATGTTCTTGTTTCCTGAGCTGACAGCGCCGCTTGCCTATCGAAAGTCGATACTGGTCCGAAATGACAGGGCACGCGATCCCTGGTTTCAATGGACGGGAGGGGCTTGGTACATTAATCCGCTGCCGGATCATGAATATCGCCTTCGGGTGGAGGGTTTTGGCGAAGCGACCGCCGCATTCATGATCAGAACCTCTGACGGCGTGCCGATTGCGATGTCCGACATGAGGCCAGGTCAGGAAACCAGAATTCGATGGCCCGATCCGGCATCGTCGTTGGCCTCGATCAGTGTCCGCGCACCGAGCGGTCCGCCGTCGGGAATAAGGTTGATCTTGGAACTGGTATGATCCTGAATTGTGGGTTGCCGTCGCCAGAAAGGGGTGAATTTCGAAAATGGTGCTCCCACGTTATATATTGCTACTCATCATAGCAACACGTGCACCTTTGGAAGTGCTTTTCGGCGGAGCGAGACTGGACGGAGGAGGATTCTCGCCTGGCGCAATCCTCAACGTGGTTGCAATTTCGCTTTTTCTGTTTGGTGTAGCGATCAGGCGGTCTGCGCGTCTGGGCGCGCTGGCACTCATTTGGGGGCCGTACTTGTTGATCGCCTCTATTTCCCTGAGCTTCACGCCGGATTTTTCGGACGGAATCCGGCTTTTCTTGAGCACACTTACATTCCCCGCGGTGCTTGGATCTGCCGTACTCTTTCTCAGAACCGAGGAGCACGTCGTCCAGCTTCTGAGGTGGATCATCTATTGGTCGATAGTTCCAACTCTCGTTTCATTTTATGAAATCGCAACCGAGGGATATGGCGCCCGATTACACTCTACACTCGGCCACCCAAACATCTATGCCTTCTACATCCTCGCCACCATCTTTGCGATCTTGTACATGAGCCGCCTGCGCAGTGCGCGAGTTACCCCGTCGCAAGCGCTGCTGTTGCAAGGATACATCCTTCTCCAATTCGTCTTCCTCGTGCTCACACAGACCCGAAACGCATGGATTGCCGCTGTCGTGTTTGCTGCTTTCTATGCCATTGGCGTAAATCGCAGACTTCTGCTGGTGGCGCCAATTGTTCCCATGATCCTATTGCTGCCGCCTGTCGCGGATCGGCTGTCGGACGTCGACCCGGGTCAAACTGCTACTTACGAGGAGGTGCAGAAGGGGACTGTCGTCTTGAATTCATACACTTGGCGAAGGAAGCTTTGGGATTCCGCAATACGCGCTTCTGAGGATGATCGGGTGCTCGGGAGAGGCTTCAGCTCGTTCTCGCACGATATCCCCTCGTTCTTTCCATTGAGCGTCGGCGGCGAGGCCCACAGTGGATACGTGCAGGCGCTGTACGAATTGGGCGCGATCGGGCTCCTGAGCTACGTATGGTTGTATGTGGGTTCAGCAGTTGTCGCCATTAAGCAGGGGCAGCGGCGTTTTTCCGAGCTAACTTGGCTGATAAGCGGATTTGTTGTGGTCAACTTGATCATCAACTACGCGGATAATTTGCCCTACTATTTGCCCTACAACTGGTACTTCTGGGCCATCATTGGGGCAGATTTATCGCTAAGATATTCCGGTTCACGCGAAACCAAGCCCATCAATTCGGTCACGGTTCGGCGGAAAACTGTAGGGGCGAGTGGTTAGCGAAGTTGGTCCAACTAGCGATGGGCTGCCGGTTTAGATTGACGGCACCCAGCCAGCCCGGAGCAGTCGTCCGTGAAAGACTCTCCGAGCGGTTGATCAAGAATCGGTTCTTTAAAGCGGGACGGCTAAGATTGCAGGCTTTCGGGCTTTGACGGTCCAAAAGCTAGCAATTCTCGACAGCGCGTCACCTCTTAGTTCAGCCAATCGGCGCTGCGGCTTTGCTCGCGGACATTAGTCTCGTCCGCAAGAATTGAAGCAATGGGCGTTCAATCAAAACGTGCACTGCCACCCCGACGCCTACGGCAATCGAAGCTCCAATAATGCCGTAAATTGCGATAGATGGCGCAACTCCCTGCACCAGGCCTGATCGCTTTACCAAAGAGTTGAATACAAGGAAGGTGATGAAATGAGACAGATAGATGGAGTAGGAAGCGTCCCCTAACAGCACCAGATAGCGCGATGCGTTTTCTCTTGCGACCTTCTCGAGAGACAATCCACCAAGAACAGTTAGTGAGGCCGGCACACCCCAAACCAAAGCCCTGACCGCGAGAGTATCCGGCACTAGCCAGATCGTTGGTATGAACATCGCCGCGGCAGTTGCGATTAGAATCAATCCGGCAGACGTCGCAGGCAATCGTTGTAACTCGGACAGCCTGCCGATCGCGCATCCGACGGCAAACTCTAATAGAAGCGGGCTGGTGTACGTAAACGATACCCCATGCTTGAAATCGAAAAGAAAGCCCATTGTCACCAGAAGGAGCAGTGACAAAGTAATCGACGCGAACTGAAGCTCCCTTCGAGCGTACAGACATAGCGCGAAGAGGACGTAAAAAAACATCTCGTACATCAACGTCCACCCCAAGAAATAAAAGGCGGACGTTTTCTGGCTAAGGTGTTCCTCGTACCATGGAACAAACAGAAGTGATCGGACGAAATCAAGCGCAGATACTGGCTCGTGCTGACGAGGAAGCATCGTCACGAGGTACACCACCGAGAACAGCCAATAGAGGGGGACTATTCGGACCAGCCTATGGCAAATGAAGTCGGCCGGCTCGGTTTCTCGGCGGCGCGTGGTCGTCCACATGATGAACCCGCTGACAACGAAAAATAGGTCGACTCCGACCTCGCCCAACGTCCCTTGCAAACCGAGGCCCGCGTCGAAGTATGCTGACGAGACGAAGTGATGGATGACAACGGCTATAGCCGCGATCGCTCGGACATACTGGAGAGATACGATCGTACGCATTTAACGCAGGGTCTCACGGTTGTCTGAGATCTGATAACCAGAAATGAGCTTAGAAAACCGGCGCGAGAAAGAGATTGAGGCGCGTTCGATCGGAACGAACGCCACCGAACCGATGATGCAGATTACAATCGCAAATGCAGCCGTGATCGCTTTCGCTCCGCCTCCCGCAATGGGTAGGAGAGTTAAACTCAAGGCCGACACTGCCGAGCAGAGCAAGATTGGATGGATAAGATACAAGGGAAACGAGATCTTTCCAAAGAAACTCGATGTACGACTGGAAAGGGCATGGCGTACAAATGGCGAGAATACTGCCAGTGAAACAATCGCTGTGGCAACCAACATTTGAACGATATCTGCCATCAGTTCGAGCTGGATTTTGGGCGAAACCAGCGGAGCGAATATGATAAACAGCCCAGCGGCGACCAAAAGAAAGCCTCGTTTCCACTCGACGAACGGAAAGGAGCTCCGGCAGTCTGCGAGCACAACGCCGGCCATGAAGGCGACCATCGGTATTCTCTGCAGGCAGAGCCAAGTGATGGATACGACTAGGTAGTAAAGGAGCCTATAGCAAAGGCGCAGCCTTCCGATAACTAGCACAGTTGCAAATACAAGAAATGACCCGGCAAGCTCGATTCCCATCGTCCATGTCGCAAAGTTGTACGTGTGATCGTCATCGTAACGAAAGTACACGTCAAACAGGCCAAAACGCAAAGCATCTGCGAGACTTGGAGGAAACCCGTAGGATTTTCCGATCCATGGATTGCCGAGAGTACTTGCGGCATCGCGGTTAAAAAAAAGGTCATTTGCGGCAAGGAGGTATGCGATGAGGACTGAGGCTACGATCGGAATCGTCAAACGCAAATAACGGCGGCGTGCCTGGTCCCATATGATTGACCTGTTTCCCGGTGCTAAAGTAGCCGATCGAGAGGACGAAACCGGATAAGACGAAAAACACTTGAACGGCGAGCGCTCCGTTGGTTACGAATACGTAGAAAGTAATAAAGGCGGCTTCCGCCAGCCGTGTGGCTAGCGTTCCCATATCGGGTTGGGTCAGAAGGGCAGAGATGCTACTGAAATGAACATTCTGAAAAAGAAAGTTGGGAAACGTGTGATTCAGAAGTACAACAACAGATGCCCATCCTCTCAGCCCATCGAGGTGTGCGTAGCGCCGATCTGTTTGGGTGATTTGCATGCTGGGAACCTTTGAAAGTTAAGTTGCGGTCGCCAAATTTGTCAAGTTGCTAGTGAATATCGCGGAATCAGCGCCTGCTGTTGCAGGTCGTCGTCTTGGCGCGCACCTTGGGTGAGGATTGGAGGTTCCGAAAACATAGATTTTCAGAGTGTGTTGAAGCTAGCGCTCATTTATCCGAAGCTGGTGGAGCTCGCCCCAAGCCTTTTGCTTGGAAGCTTGATCCGGATTCTGATCCGCGGCTGTTAAATTCCCTTGGCGAGCGGTCCTTGCGTGATCAGCCCGCTTCGCTCTTCTCTTCGCTCAATTCGACCATAGGACGAAACGATGGGGCTAGTTAAGAATCTAGTGAAAGCTGAATTGTCCAGGCGGGGCTTACAACTCACTCGAATGACAGCCGAGAATGGCTCCGCTTTTGATGTTGTTTCCGCTCTGATCGAGCGGTCCATTTTGCTTGATAGATCCGGCGCCGTTCTGCAAATAGGAGCGAATGATGCCGTTTTGACAGATCCTGTTTGCGCTCTCATACGGAAATACGAATTGAGAGCCTTGTTGGTGGAGCCGCTGCCGGATGTCTTTGAACGTCTCGCGCGCAATGTGTCGGAATTCAAAAACATCAAACTTGCAAATGTTGCCGTCGGTAGATCGGCCGGGCTTGCAAAGATATATCGGATAAACCCGTCGGCTCCGGGAATGCCTGATTGGATAGGAGGCACCGCAACCTTCAATCGTGAGGTTCTTCTCAAGCATAAGCGGGCGCCCGAAGTGCCGAACGATATCTACGAAAGTTCGATCGAAGAGCTCTCTGTTCCTGTAGTTACGATTGGTGATCTATTGAGCGAGCACAAAGACTTGGGACGAGTGTCTATCGTCCATATCGATACCGAGGGTTTCGACTACGAAGTGATCAAGTCGCTGCTAGCTGCTAGTTTACGCCCAGATGTAATTAGTTACGAACATAAGCACCTCTCCCTTGCTGACCAAGTCGAATGCCGTACTCAGCTTTCTGGCCTCGGATACTCGTTCTTTTCAAACGACCACGATACTGTGGCCCAACTGAGCAAGTGTTAGTTCGAACTTAAGAGCGTGCCTTTACAGGTTCAAGTGCGTTTATCCGAGACCCTTGAGGGGTCTGCTGAGCGAAACCGGGCGAAGTCCAAGTCTGATCCACGATTGTCGGTCACAGCACTCCGTTGACCGCTTTGCCGTATCGCCATGCAAGGGCGGAGGGGCAGCAATGCGAAGCGTTGACTTTGACGCCGGAATTTGCCGCCTTGCGGTCTCATTTGAAATCCTTCGTTGCAGGGTGCGCGTGCCCGGCCTAGACGTGCTCTATCGAGATTCCAGCATTCGCTTCCTTACGCCGTGCATCTTGTACTCAAGAAACTTCTTCATCCGCGCAAGCCAAGACGCAAGTTTTATCCGGATCCTCACCCCCCGTACGATGTCTTTCATGGCTACTTTGTGGGCAAGTGAGTAGGCAGCGAGCCGATATTCCGGACAGAAGATGTAGGGGCCGGCAAAATGGCAGATCGCCGGCGTCACCTTGCCGTCATATCGCTCGAATGAGGATCCGCCGCCCAGCGGGTCGATCCGGATTTGTCCCTTCAACCCCGTTGGGGTTCGCATCAGGCGGCCGCCGTCATGATAAAGCTCTGTCAAGCCGAGCTTTGCCAGCGCGAGCGCGAAGATGGTTTCTTCTCCGGGGCCAGACTTGTCGAAGGTCTTCAGGCCATAGGCGCTATAGTCGCGGTGAATCTCCCTGGCGATACCGAACACCGAAGATGCCAGTGGCGTGTCCTTGAAGAAATAGATGCCGCCATTGAACTTCGGAAAGCTCTCGCCACCGACCATGGTCAGCGTATCCGCTAGATTAAGGACGTATTCGTCGCTTCCGTCGCGCGGCGTCACGCGTTCCATCGCGGGGCTGAATTCGAACCGCCTGATTTCAGCCAGTTCGTCGTGAAATGGCCGCGTCACGATGCAGTCAGAATCGATGAACAGCGTCTCTCCGAACGGCGTGTACTGATCCAGATACGCCTTTTGCAGCACACCAACCGGAACTCCCTCGAGCGGCGGAATAATGAACTCCGCGATGTCAGCGAGCCTCGGATTGTCGGTCACCACAGCGAGGGGAACGCCGGGCATGTTTTGTCTTAACGATAGTGCGAGGATTTCCACCTGCTGCGAATATCGTTCGTGCCCTATCGCGATCGTGATAATACCAAAAGCTTGTTTGCCCATCTGCGCGCCAGTCGGGTGGAAGATGTCAGTGGGAGATAGATTGCCCGAAACCGTTCTGATATGGCTGCCCCGATGTTAAAAGGGAAGCCGTGCCTTGGGGTGAGTAGGTAGCGAAAAGCGCCATGGATTGCAAAGAGGCAAATATCGGATGCAACTGGCAGTGACGCTGAGCCGCGTCCGACGCAACATCATCGAGGCTTCCGTCGGGCGGCAGTTCTTCCGCAACGTGGCCGTCGTGCTGACGGGCGCTGCGCTGTCGCAGGTGATCGGAATCGCGGTGTCGCCGATCGTCTCCCGTCTGTTCAGCCCGGAAGCATTCGGAGTGCTCGGCTCGTTCATGTCGCTGCTCGGATTGGTCGGCCCTGCCGTCACGCTGGCCTATGCCGGCGCGATCGTGCTGCCGCGGCGGGAGGAGGAGTCCGCCGCCGTCATCTGGCTCAGCATCACCGTCTCGGCCGGCATTTCGATCCTGTCCATTCTTGCCGTCGTCATCTATGACGTTTACGGCACGCGCGGCTGGTCGGGAGACGTTCAGAACCTGCTCTATGTCGTTCCCGTCGTGATCATGTTTGAGGCCCTACTACAGGTCACGCAGCAATGCATGATCAGGGAAAAGCGTTTTCGGCAGACCGCCCAATTCAACATCATCCAGGCGATCGTGAGCGCGGCGGCAAAGATTGTTGCCGGCCTCGTGTCGCCGAGTGCATTTTCGCTCGTGCTGGTTTCGCTAATCGCGGTCCCCATCAATGCCATTTTCTATGCGGTGGCGCTGAATAAGAACCGCTCCGGCAGCCGATGGCCGCCCGCCGCGAAGTTTGGCGACATCAGGGCGGCGGCGCGCCGCTACATCGACTTTCCGCTCTATCGGACGCCGCAATCACTGGTGAGCGCCGCATCGCTCAGCCTGCCGATCCTCATTCTGGCCTATTACCACGGCCCCGCCGCGGCGGGCTTCTTCACGCTCAGCAATTCGATGCTGGGTGCGCCGATGCAACTGATGACCAAGGCCATCAATGACGTGTTCTTTCCGCGCCTGGTGGACGCGTCACATAGACGTGAAGAAACAAGGATATTGATCCTCAAGGCGGCCTGGGCGCTTGCCGCGGTGAGCGTCGTGCCGCTGTTACTCCTGTTCCTTGCCGGGCCCTGGCTGTTCCAGTTGGTGTTCGGCGCGAAATGGTTGGAAGCCGGCGAATATGCGCGGTGGCTCGCGCTACTGACCTGCACGACGCTGGTTTTGCGATCGGCGTTGTCGGCCGCGCCGGTGTTGAAGGTTCAAGGCACATATCTCGTGTTCGAGATCGTTGGCACCCTGTTCAAGCTTGCAGCACTGTCGATCGCGGCCCTTGGCGAGTTTCAGCCGGTCGTGCCGGTTGCGCTCTATTCGATTATCGGATCGATCGCGAATGCGGTTTTCTTCTGGTACATCGTGACCAAAGCCGGACAATTCGACGACAACAATGTCGTCCGGGCGACACCATGATTAATTTGGGCTTGCGACGGCGCACGCGGAGCAGCCACGCTTTCGCGAGATTCGGCTGGGCCGGCGGCCTGTTTCTTCCTCGCACATCGCTCGCGATAGAGTAATGTACTGATCCCATCCTCGTGAGATCTCTTAGACATGCGACTTCCTAGGCAATGCGCCATTCTCGTTGGAGGGCTTGGAACGCGGCTCGGCGCTTTGACGCGCGACACGCCGAAGCCGCTGCTCGATTGCGGTGGGCGGCCGTTTCTCGGATGGATCATTCGCGAGCTGACGCGATACGGCATCGAGGAGATCCTGCTGCTGACCGGCTACAAGGCCGAAAGCTTCGAGGGCTTCGTCGCGGAGATGCAGGCTTGGCTACCGAAAAAGGTTACTCTGAAACTGTCCCGGGAACCCGCGCCGGCCGGGACAGGCGGCGCGGTCTGGCACGCCCGCGACCTGCTCGAGGAAACCTTTCTGCTGCTCAACGGCGATTCCTGGATCGACGCAAATCTCAGCCGGCTGTTTGTCGAGGCCAATCCGCACGCGATCGGGCAGATTGCATTGCGCCGCGAGCCAAACCCCGGTCGTTTCGGTGTCGTCAAGCTCGATGACCAGATGAACATCACCGGCATAATGAAGCGGGATACCGGGGAACAGCCCGCGATCATCAACGCCGGCATTTACTTGTTTTCGAAGGAGTTGCTGCAGCTCCTCTCGCCCTCCTGTTCGATTGAGGAAGACATATTTCCCGTTCTTGCCTCAAAGCGACTTCTTTCAGGCCGGCTGCTGGAGGGATACTTTATCGATATCGGGATCCCGTCCGACTATCAGACCTCGCAAACCGAAATTCCCAAACGGATGATGCGCCCCGCGGTGTTCTTCGATCGGGATGGGGTGTTGAATCATGATCTCGGTTGGGTGGGTTTCAGGAAGAACTTTCGGTGGACCGACACTGCAAAGGAGGCAGTCCGCGCCGTTAACGATGCCGGCTATCACGCGTTCATCGTGACCAATCAAGCCGGTGTCGCGAGAGGCTTCTACAGCGAGGACGACGTCCACGCTCTGCATGGCTGGCTGATCGAGGAACTGCGCAAGGAAGGAGCGAACATCGACGATATTAGTTACTGCCCGCATCATCGGGACGCCACAGTCGCGCGCTATAAGGCCGATTGCAGGCGACGAAAGCCGGAGCCCGGAATGATCGACGACCTTTGCACTCGGTGGCATGTCGACAAGAACAGGAGTTTTCTTATCGGTGACAAAGCTAGCGACATCGAAGCAGCATCGCGGGCGGGAATTGAAGGCCGATTCTTTAATGGGGATGATCTGTGTTCGTTGGTAAAGACATGCTTGACAAACAACACTTGATTGCGGTAAAATAGGATGGGTGCGGTCATCGCCAAATTCTTCCGCTTCGGGTGTGCCAGCTGATCGGGCCGGTGCAGCGGCTTATGTTTTTCTGCAAGAGTTCGTTGCGATGTAGTCCACCATTCAGTGCTTTTTAGTTGTGCTTGTCTTGAATGTTTGCAGTGCGGTAGATCCTGAAACTCGTGAGAAGTTCCGTTCTGCCTGGGAAAATCACTAGCAAGTAAAGGTCACCATGCTGCTGCAACGTAATGGATTTGCGAAGCCCGGGAATTCCTTGGCTGGCGCGGCGATAAAGAGCCCGGTGACCCCCACAGTGAAAATCAGGAGCCGTGCGCCGCTGCGGCTTGGCTTGGCCGGGGGCGGGACCGACGTGAGCCCTTATTCGGAGGATTTCGGCGGCGCGGTGCTGAACGCGACCATCGATCGTCACGCCTTTGCGTTCATTGAGTCCTCGCCCGACTGGAAGATTCGCTTTGTGGCGAGCGACCTCGGCTTCGAGGAGGTCTTTCCGCTCGATCTGGATGCCGTGCATAGCACGCGCCTGCCGCTGCATGCGGCTGTGTATCGGCGGATGGTTAGCGAATTCGGCGGCGGATGTCCGCTGGCGATCACACTCCAGAGCATGGTCGATGCGCCTGCCGGCTCGGGACTCGGATCGTCATCCGCGCTCGTCGTCGCTCTTGTCGAGGCATTCAGATGCGCGCTGGATGTGCCGCTCGGGCCCTACGACGTCGCCCAGCTTGCGTTCGAGATCGAGCGCATCGATCTCGGATTCCAGGGCGGCAAGCAGGATCACTACGCGGCGGCCTTCGGCGGGATCAACTTCATCGAATTCCTCCAGAACGACAAGGTCATCGTGAATCCGCTGCGCGTCTCACGCAGCTTCTTCAACGAGATCGAGGCCTCTCTGGTCACTTGCTTTTCGGGCATCTCGCGCCGCTCAGCCGAGATCATCGAAAACCAGCAGAAGGGCATGATCGACAAGAAGCCGAAGACGGTCGACAGCCTTCACAGCCTTAAGCTCGACTCGCACGAGATGAAGGCGGCGCTGCTCGGCTCCGACATTGTTCGTATGGGCGACGTCCTCCAGCGATCCTGGAAAGCGAAGAAGGAGACCGCTGATGCGGTCTCCACTCCCGAAATCGAGAGCTTGATCGACGCCGCACTGGACGCAGGCGCGATTGCCGGCAAGGTGTCGGGGGCCGGTGGCGGCGGCTTCATCATGTTTATCGTGCCGCCGGAGCGTCGCCTCAAGGTCATTCACGCTTTGAACAAGGCCGGAGCCATCGCCGAAGGAGCCCAGCTAACGATGGACGGTGTCGAGTCATGGATGTCGCAGAAGTGAGGTTTGTAGACGAATACCTCGAGGAATCGCAGCAGGCACTGCGGTCTTTTGTCGAGGAGGCGAACGGCAGGGAAGCAGTTCTGGCGATTGCCGGCCTCATCGCCGACTCCTTGACCGCAGGTCACAAGCTGCTGCTAGCCGGAAACGGCGGCAGTGCGGGCGACTCCCAACATATTGCCGGAGAGTTCGTGTCGCGGCTGTTTTTTGATCGCGCGCCGTTGCCCGCCATCGCCCTGACGACCGATACGTCCGTCATCACCGCGATCGGCAATGATTACGGCTTTGAGCAGGTATTTGAACGACAGGTCCTCGGCCTGGGCGTGCCGGGAGACGTGTTCATTGGCATCTCGACGTCCGGCGAGTCGCCAAACGTACTTAGGGGCTTGCACGCGGCCAAAGCCCGGAAAATGGTCACCGTCGGCTTCACCGGTGCAAAACAATGCTCCATGGATTCGCTTTGCGATCGGGTGCTGCACGTGCCATCCAGCCGCACGGCGATCATCCAGCAGATTCACATCGTTGCCGCGCACATGATCTGCGGACTGGTGGAAGCACGCATGTTTCGGGATAGTTCGTCGCACGTCAGGCAATGAACAGCGGCTTCAAATGGCCGCGCCGGTTTCGCGCCGAACCGCCGAGCGCATTGGAGATCGATCTTTCAGATGGATGCCCTAGCCCGCCACGTTGATCCGCTTCGAAACGACGAAATGCCTGTGCGAGGAAAGCTCGCATACATCATCAGCGAATATCCGAAGATCAGTCACAGCTTCGTGCGGCGAGAGATCCTCGCCTTCGAGAGGCGGGGGTGGACAGTTTTGCGTTATGCCGCTCGCGGGTGGAAAGACCACGTGGTCGATCCGGCCGACGTCGCGGAGCAGAAGATCACCACCTATGTGTTGAAGCAAGGCTTCGCGCGGCTGCTGTTGGCAACTGTCGCAATCGGCGCATCGAGGCCGCTGCAGTGGTTTCGAACGGCGTTGCTCGCGGCCAGGATGATGCGGCATTCGGACCGCCCGGCCGTCCTGCACCTGATCTACTTCATCGAGGCGTGCTGGCTCGCCCGCCAGCTGCTGAATGAGGAGATTGGGCATCTTCATGCGCATTTCGGGACCAATCCAGCCGAAGTGGCGATGCTCGTCGGCGAGATCTCGGGCATCCCGTTCAGTTTCACTGTTCATGGGCCCGAAGAATTCGACAGGGCGAGGGGCATCCATCTCGCGGAAAAGATCCGCCGATCCCGGTTTGTCGTTGCGATCAGTTCGTACGGCCGCAGTCAGCTCTTCAGATTGGTCGATTATCCAGAATGGTCGAAGTTCGAGGTCGTCCATTGCGGCGTCGACGCGCTGTTCACGACGCAAGCGCCTGAAATTTCCGCGAACTCGCAACGGTTGGTCTGCGTTGGTCGGCTCTGCGAGCAAAAGGGTCAGGCTCTGCTGATCGCCGCCGCGGCAGCGTTGCGCGCCGAAGGATTGAAGTTCAAGCTGGTCCTGGTCGGCGATGGCGAACAGCGGCCACTGCTGGAGGATCTGATCCGGCAACATGATCTCGCCGACACGGTTTCAATTACCGGCTGGGCGGACGCGGCCACTGTTCGCCGTGAGATGATTTCATCGCGGGCGGTAGTGTTGCCAAGCTTTGCGGAGGGGTTGCCGGTCGTTCTCATGGAAGCGATGGCGCTGGGGCGACCGGTGATCACAACCTATGTGGCCGGTCATCCCGAGCTCGTGATCCACGGCCAGACCGGATGGCTGGTGCCCGCAGGATCAATCGAGGACCTCTGCGACGCGATCCGAAGCTGCATGGCTGCATCCGATGAAAAAGTGCGCCGCATGGGATCGGAGAGCCGCAAACGATCGCTCAGTCGACACGACGTCGATATCGAAGCCGAAAAACTCGAGAAGCTGTTCGAAAGGTCGCTTCGATGCTCAGTCTCCTAGGCGATGCGCTGCACGCCGTTCTGGTCACGGCGGCAATTCTGCTTCTCATCCCGGCCGCGGTGCTGCTGTTGCAGGTGTCGGCACCGTTTCGCCCACCCCCGGCCCGCCGTCGCGCGACCGCTCGGCCCAGCGTCGGCGTGATCGTGCCGGCTCACAATGAGGAAAGGTGCATCCGCGATACGCTGAGCTCGATCTCTTCGCAGCTCGGCGAACATGATCGATTGCTGGTTGTTGCCGACAATTGTTCCGATGCGACGGCACAAGTTGCCCATGAGTGCGGCGCGACCGTTGTCGATCGACGGGACACGTCGCGGGTGGGAAAGGGCTTTGCGATCGATTACGGGCGCGATTGCCTCAAACAGTTGGGGAGTTTCGACGTTGTCCTGCTGGTTGATGCGGATTGCCGTCTGGGCAATCGAGCCGTTGAATTGCTCGCGACACAATGCATGGATACCCTTGGGCCGGTCCAGGCAGCCTATTTGATGCGACTGCCGAACGGATTTCGATCCAACTTTGGCTCCATCAAGATGCTAGCCTGGAGAATCAAGAACTACGTTCGCCCGTTAGGCGGCCGCTTTTGGGGATTTCCTTGCCAGTTGATGGGATCGGGAATGGCGTTTCCCGCCGACGTGTTCGCGAAGGCGGATTTGGCGACTGGCCATATCGTCGAGGACTTGAAACTGGGCATTGATCTCGCACTTGCCGGCTATCCTGCGACGTTTTGCCCAGACGCAATTGTTTGGAGCGAATTTCCAATCCAAGAAGCCGCTGTGGAGAACCAACGCAAGCGATGGGAGCACGGCTATATCTCCTCGATGGGGCAGTACATCCCCGTGCTCCTTTGGCAAGCCGTGCACCAGCGAAGTCTCCCATTACTGGCAATCGCAGTCGATTTGTCGGTGCCGCCCTTGGCGCTGCTGGTGCTCTCGAGCTTGGCATCGATAGTTGTATCCTTCGTCCTCTTCCTAATATCCGAGCGGCTAGTTGCTGTGGCGCTCAATGGCGCTCAGCTGGCGATGCTGGTGGTGTCCGTCTCAGTGATCTGGGTTCGTCATGGTCGGAACTTGGTCTCGCTGGATGAACTGTACCGGTTACCCATGTATGTCTTGTCAAAGCTGCCGCTTTACCGTTCCTTTCTTTTCAATCGCCAGATGTCCTGGGTGAAGACCGACCGTGATAACGTATCAGTTGAATAGCATTGTGGGTGATCATCGAGCCGTTTCCGCTCCCGACTATAACCGCCGCGTCCATTGCTTGATGGGTATCCCGGTTGATGCGCTTCAGTTCCGTGACGTGACTGCGACTCTTCTCGAGACATTGAGGTCGCGGCGCAGGATGGTCTGGTCGACGCCAAACCTGAACAATCTGGTGGCGAGTCAGACTGATGCTCGCTTCAGGGAAATGCTGTCGTTGAGCGATCTCTCGACCGTCGATGGGATGCCGCTGGTGCTGCTTGCGCGGGTGCTTGGGATTCCGATCTCCGAGCGGGTTGCGGGATCGAGTGTATTTGATCACCTAATGTCCGAGGAGAGGGCATCAATTGGTGTTTACTTCTTCGGCGGGACCGACGCGATCGTGAGACAAGCAAGCAAACGCCTGAATAGTCTGTCCCGGCACATGCGATGCGTTGGCTTCTTTGCTCCCGGTTTCGGCTCGATCGAGAGCATGAGCTCCGAGGAGATTCTGAGCCAGATCAATGCCGTGCGTCCCGACATGTTGGTGCTGGCACTCGGCACTCAGCGCGGTCACG
Source organism: Bradyrhizobium sp. USDA 4486 (assembly GCF_054057995.1). Classification (NCBI taxonomy): domain Bacteria; kingdom Pseudomonadati; phylum Pseudomonadota; class Alphaproteobacteria; order Hyphomicrobiales; family Nitrobacteraceae; genus Bradyrhizobium; species Bradyrhizobium sp. USDA 4486. The sequence goes on along the minus strand of NZ_JBSRZV010000001.1, from coordinate 4,456,178 downwards.
AATGGATCCGGCTGAATGGGCACAGGCTGAACGTCCCTCTGCTTTCGCATCTTGGGTCCGTCATCAACTTCGCTGCCGGCACTGTCACTCGCGCGCCTAGATGGATGCAGGTCCTGGGATTGGAGTGGCTCTGGCGGATCATTGAGGAACCGCATTTGGCTCCGCGTTATGCGAACGACTTCGTGGGGCTTCTACGCATCGTTTGGTCGAAGTTGCTGCCGGCGGTCTTTCTCCGTATCTTGGCTGGCATATCAGGTGAGAGTCGCGTAACTGCCCAGCTCAACGTGGACATTGCATCAGCTGAGATGATTTTGCGCCTGAAGGGAGCGTGGCATGGCAGAGACCTGCAGCCCCTGCGTGACGCGCTTTCGGATGCCGCCGTAAGAGGACTGAACCTCAGGTTCGAGGTTTCCGATCTAACTCATGCCACACCTGAACTGCTGGGTTTGCTCCTTGTGGCGCGAGGCCATCAAGCGCGGAGCGGGCTGTCCTTTAGTGTCGCGGCGGCCAGCCGCTGGATAACAAAGCTGTTCCGGTTCAATGGAGTAGAGCACTTGTTAAATACAGAATGATCTTTCAACCGCTGAGGACATCGCCCCCCGGAGATTAAGCCTGGGAATTTCCTAACGTTAGATTGGCCATCGCAAGTTATGGACAAGCTTATCAGCATCTACCTGCCCACGCATAATCGTCGGATGCTTCTAGAGCGAGCGATCGCATCGGTGCTGCGGCAGACGTATGCCAATTTCGAACTCATAATAGTCGACGATGGGTCAACGGATGGTACGTCCGGCTATTTGACAGAGTTGGGCAAAATCGAGCAGCGGGTGACCATTGTTGCCAATCCGAAGCCCTTGGGCCCATCTAAGTGCCGCAACATGGCGGTGCGACTTGCCAAAGGTGAATTCGTGAGCGGGTTGGACGACGATGACGAGTTTACACCGGATCGGCTTGAGCGCTTCGTCGCTTATTGGCACGAATTATCCCAATACTCGACGGGCCCATTCTGCCTGTTCTCGCAAAGCGTGTTCGTCAACGGTGACAACCGAAGGATAACCCGCGATAGAAAAGACCGCGTCCGCTTTCAGGATCTGTTTCAGCACAATTACATCGGAAATCAGGTCTTCTGCACCAAGCACGATTTGATGGAGGTGGGCCTCTTTGATGACAGCTTAAACGCTTGGGAAGATCTCGATCTCTTCATGCGTCTTCTGAGGCGGCTACCTGAGGCTCGGCTTGTCGACTCGGCGACCTATATCTGCGACGTGTCGACCAATCGGGACAGGATCTCGAGAAACGAGCCTCGCATTCGGCGCGCCTTCGAGACTATATCGGCGAAATATGCCGATATGCCACCGGCCGCCCATCAAGGTCTGTTCCTTCAGATGTTTTCCCATTATCACGGAATTCGTCCCTCCTTGTCGGACTACCGCCGTTTCTTGTCGTGGGGAATTAACATTGAAGGTCTCGCTCGGCTGATGAAGGTTTCAGCAAAGTCGGTCGCGCTCCCTGGACGGAGATCCCGAAAGCTGCATGCCATTCGTTAATCCTGACTCCGGGGACGCACTTGCAAGCGTTAGCGATTTGCAGATTCGGCCTTATGCATAGGTCTCGGCTTCTTTGAGTAACATCAGCATCAATGCGCCCGATGCGATTGCACCATATCGTTCGATCATCACCGCGAGGGCGATAGCGCGGAGGCTCGTTCCGCATCCATCCTCGCGCCGGAGGCACGTGTATCCTGCATCCGAACCGTTCGCGCGGCAACCCAAACGGTGCATTGGTCGATCAAGGATCTTGGACGCCTCATGATTAAGGCCCGGCGTTCTGCTTTTTTCGACGATCGAAGTCGATATCAATTCACAATGGATTTCAGGTCGACTCGAAATTTGTATTCGTTTTGTAAAGGGAGTCACATTGTCGGCGTCTGCTTCATATTAGTTCTGAGCAGGTGAATTTCCCTCCCTGCAACGGAGAGCCATCGTGCCTGTATCGCCTTCGTCCGACCAGATTGCATCCGAGGATCTCGTCGCGTCTCAAGAGCGCGCTATATGGGTGGAACGAGCAGTGGCGATCGCCTACGGCTCTGCGGTATGGGCAGCGATGCTCGGCTGGCTCTACGCGTTGGGGCTGGCACTGCGCGGCGGTGTCGGCTGGATGCTGTCATGACTGCATTTCGCAGCCGCTATTCAAAGGCAATGAACGCGAAACACTCTGTCGGATCGAATTGCTGAACGGATTGTTGCCCGGCTGAGTGGCGACCGGAGATTGATTGGGTGATGTAGCTTTGGGATCATTCCTGTTTTGCTGTGTACCTTGCAGCTCGTAAGGGCCGGGCCCAATTTCGACCGCCAGTTCCTCGTTGTGCAGCTTGTACATCTCCGCATTGTCCGGGTGTCAACGCCGACATATCTGACCCACCTTCGCGGAAGTCGCCGAATTAATTCTGACCCACCCCGGCGCCGTATTGTGCTGGCCAGTTGCGGAGGGCAGAGCCCGTAGCGGCTGGCCAGCACAATATCCTATTTTTCTCCGGTAACCCTCCTGGCGGCCTGATCGGCCTTGCGTTTGTCGCGCAGGCGAGAGCTTTCACCGCTGACCTGGACGATGTGGGCATGATACAGCAGGCGGTCGAGCATGGAGGCCGTCAGCGTCTGAACGGCGGCCGGCCGGGCAGCAACTCGAGCTCAGCAAGCTACTTGTCGTCGATTATGGCACAGACGCCGTAATCCGGGGGAGGGAGTGGGTTCAGTTTCGCGGGTAAAGCGGCGCGTTACGGCCGCCTGTTGAGTCGTGGACCTGTCGGTCCTGGAGCGTGAGATGTTTTGCCAGTGAAGGCACAGCCGCTCCCGTTGCTGGATCGCGAGCACGGCTGTGCCGGCTACGAGCAGCAGCATGGCCGCGCGCCTGATCACGGGCCACGGCGGATCACGTGCGCCGATCAAGCGGCCGTCGAATCTGGATTTCCGCGCGGAGCGCGGGCGGGAGCTCCCGAACCCTCATCAGGTGCGGAGGAGGCGAATTGGAGGTCGCGAGCGCGGATGGGCGCTGGGGTGCCCGACGGCGGCAGGCTGACCTGTTGCCGCGCAAAATAACTCGACGCCGAGGATGGCAGTTTGAATTGTCTTCGAGCTTGTAACTGGCGAGATCATAGACGACCTGACGCAGTGCTCGGGATGGTTCTGAACCGTATCAAGCGCTACGAGCGCGAACCGGGACTTCGTTGGACGCTGGCTCGCCACCATCCTCAACGGTAGGTCGCAGGTCGCTCGAACTCATCTTTCAGCTTGCCCGATTTACGCCGCTCACGCTTTTGGTTCTGTAATGCGAGGCCCAAGAGCAATGCTGTTCAGAATGAAATCCGGTGCCGTGGTAATCGCGTTGAATTGTCTTGCCTGTGGATTGGTGCCTCAGCCCGCCTTTGCGATCACGGCCGAACTGGAGAGAACCTGCAGTGCACTGACAACCAACAGTTTCCAGTCCGGGGGACCGGGCTATCCGGCCGCGGGAAGTGGCTAAGGGAACTGGGCGCGATCAGCCAATTTCAAGAAATGGCGGGGCGAACAAAGGCAAGATGGATGACAGCAGCAAGTAGCGGCGCGCGGACGGGCATGCGGTTTCTCACTGCGCTCATCTTGACCGAACACAGCCGCTCATAAGAACAAACGACTTAGGAAAGCGCATGCACTGTTTCGCGACCTTGCGCTTGGGCCCGCAAGGGCAGGTGAGGGAACGCCAATACGATCGCCTGTTACTAATCTGACTTCCTTGTCTGAGACAATTCGCGCGGAAGGGCACGGCGTTCAGCCACGAATTGTGGGGCCAAACTAGGACCGGCGGCTACTTTACTTTTCGGCATGCCCAGCAAACAAGTCTCTTTCATCAAAGGCAAATTCGCACCGGATTGGATGTCCGAGCCGCGTCCCGGCGCGATTCCATGCGCGGCCCGCGCTGGTCATCGCTGTGGATGAACAGGGCTTGGTTGCAAAGCCGGTGAATGGCGAAAACACTGTCGAATTTGTTTCTGTAAATCCGCCAGTCTCGGCTATTCCGTTGCGGGCACCCGTTACTCGTCCAGTGATTGGACCTAGATGTCGTGTCGCGGCATATCTCGAGTGCGGATCGTGGTCTGGGCGATTTTGCACGTTAACGCGCTTGAGAGTGCTTCATGCGTTTTCCTTGGATGTCATACCATCACCAAATGATCGCGGATCCAGGAAACATCGTGCCGCAAGTCGGCAAGTTGTTGAGCTGTTGCGCCATCGACATCAGCCAGAGAGGTGGTGTGCGGCGCCGCATCCACGACATAGCCGCCATATTCCTGATAAGCCTTCGCGAGAGCGAGGCCTTCTGGCGTCAGGCCGGCGTGATCGAGATCGAGGTTGGCGGGCAACGCAAAGTGAGCGCCCATTGGAATTGTTCCTTTGTAAGCCGAGACGCTATTCGCGTCCGCTGCCACTGCTGGAAATACGAATTGATCGTACTGCGTAGCGCCTGCCTTCAGTTGACTTTCATCGAGCTCAATCGATAGAGCATGATTGATGGATAGCTTGTTCAGTTCGTCTCCGGTGACCAGACCGCCAAGGAGCGATGCTCCCGAAAGCACGAATTCCGCCGCTGATGCCGGTCGCTGTGCCCCAGCCTGTTCCCTCCAGATCTCCTTCCACTAGGTAGGCCGCGTGCCATGTTTGATGGGCGGAGTCGTAAGTTGCCAACCATGCTTCCCAGTAGTGGACCCCGTCCGGATCAGTAAACACGACGTCGCCGTCGTTACCTAATGCTGTCAAATCTGATGGGGTCGCTAGTTGAAGGCTTCCGTGTGTGGAAAATGAGCCGCCCACGTTTGACAGGTTCAAAACGTCGAAATTCCAAGTCATGTGCGCCGCGTTCTGTGGCGTGTGATTTAGAAGGCCATTGTCCGACTGAATCCAGCTGTTACCCAGGGTAGCGTCCCTGAACTGCACGTTCTGGATGGCGTCCGGCGTTGTATAGTTCGTAGTATTTGGATCTATGGCCGCATTCCATGCGCTTGCATTGGAAAAGAAGCGAGCTTGATCAACAGAAGCGGCTTCGCAGTTTGTTAAAATGTGCGAGCCATCTAACGCAGTCTGATCTCGAAAAGTCAACGTCCCATTGCTGTTATAGACGTCGTGCTCGGCGACGTAGCTGTGTCCCGTGATGTTTGAAAGCATCACGTCCTTGCTCTTGTCGGCGTGGATGACAGTTTCGCTGACCATCACGCCGTTGGCATAGGTCTGCAAGTCCGATGAGCCGTCGGCCTGGACGATGGAGCGGGTGAGGATCTTGCCGGCCGCATCGTATTGTGCGGTGACCTTGGCTCCATCCGACCCCAGTGTGTAGTTGTAATCGAGCGAGCCGTTGGAGTGCGTACGCGTGATGCTGGTCAGGACACCTGCGGGATTATAGACGTCGTGCTCGGCGACGTAGCTGTGTCCCGTGATGTTTGAAAGCATCACGTCCTTGCTCTTGTCGGCGTGGATGACAGTTTCGCTGACCATCACGCCGTTGGCATAGGTCTGTAAGTCCGATGAGCCGTCGGCCTGGACGATGGAGCGGGTGAGGATCTTGCCGGCCGCATCGTATTGTGCGGTGACCTTGGCTCCATCCGACCCCAGTGTGTAGTTGTAATCGAGCGAGCCGTTGGAGTGCGTACGCGTGATGCTGGTCAGGACACCTGCGGGATTATAGACGTCGTGCTCGGCGACGTAGCTGTGTCCCGTGATGTTTGAAAGCATCACGTCCTTGCTCTTGTCGGCGTGGATGACAGTTTCGCTGACCATCACGCCGTTGGCATAGGTCTGTAAGTCCGATGAGCCGTCGGCCTGGACGATGGAGCGGGTGAGGATCTTGCCGGCCGCATCGTATTGTGCGGTGACCTTGGCTCCATCCGACCCCAGTGTGTAGTTGTAATCGAGCGAGCCGTTGGAGTGCGTACGCGTGATGCTGGTCAGGACACCTGCGGGATTATAGACGTCGTGCTCGGCGACGTAGCTGCGTCCCGTTATGTTTGAAAGCATCACGTCCTTGCTCTTGTCGGCGTGGATGACAGTTTCGCTGACCATCACGCCGTTGGCATAGGTCTGCAAGTCCGATGAGCCGTCGGCCTGGACGATGGAGCGGGTGAGGATCTTGCCGGCCGCATCGTATTGTGCGGTGACCTTGGCTCCATCCGACCCCAGTGTGTAGTTGTAATCGAGCGAGCCGTTGGAGTGCGTACGCGTGATGCTGGTCAGGACACCTGCGGGATTATAGACGTCGTGCTCGGCGACGTAGCTGTGTCCCGTGATGTTTGAAAGCATCACGTCCTTGCTCTTGTCGGCGTGGATGACAGTTTCGCTGACCATCACGCCGTTGGCATAGGTCTGTAAGTCCGATGAGCCGTCGGCCTGGACGATGGAGCGGGTGAGGATCTTGCCGGCCGCATCGTATTGTGCGGTGACCTTGGCTCCATCCGACCCCAGTGTGTAGTTGTAATCGAGCGAGCCGTTGGAGTGCGTACGCGTGATGCTGGTCAGGACACCTGCGGGATTATAGACGTCGTGCTCGGCGACGTAGCTGTGTCCCGTGATGTTTGAAAGCATCACGTCCTTGCTCTTGTCGGCGTGGATGACAGTTTCGCTGACCATCACGCCGTTGGCATAGGTCTGTAAGTCCGATGAGCCGTCGGCCTGGACGATGGAGCGGGTGAGGATCTTGCCGGCCGCATCGTATTGTGCGGTGACCTTGGCTCCATCCGACCCCAGTGTGTAGTTGTAATCGAGCGAGCCGTTGGAGTGCGTACGCGTGATGCTGGTCAGGACACCTGCGGGATTATAGACGTCGTGCTCGGCCACGTAGCTGCGTCCCGTGATGTTTGAAAGCATCACGTCCTTGCTCTTGTCGGCGTGGATGACAGTTTCGCTGACCATCACGCCGTTGGCATAGGTCTGTAAGTCCGATGAGCCGTCGGCCTGGACGATGGAGCGGGTGAGGATCTTGCCGGCCGCATCGTATTGTGCGGTGACCTTGGCTCCATCCGACCCCAGTGTGTAGTTGTAATCGAGCGAGCCGTTGGAGTGCGTACGCGTGATGCTGGTCAGGACACCTGCGGGATTATAGACGTCGTGCTCGGCCACGTAGCTGCGTCCCGTGATGTTTGAAAGAAGTACATCTTTGCTGTTGTTCGGATATGCAATGGTTCGAGAAATGAGTACGCCGTTGAGGTATTCGAGACTTTGAGTAGAGCCATCGGAGAGCCTAGTGACAACTTTCGTGGAAGCCATTTGCGTTCGCCCACCTTAATTTCGTTGGACGAATGATGTAGAGAACAGGAGGTGTTGATTTCGCAAAAGCTAGCGATCGAGTCCTTCGCAATTTCTAAAGCGAATGTTAGGAAATGAAGTTCCGCTCCTGGAACTAGACTGACATTCTCGAGCCTGCCCAAAGTGTTGGTCGGCGGCGTTCTGGCAGCTGGCATAGCTAAGTCGAAAAAACGGGCTATTGTTGTCTACCCTGAATAGCTGCTACTTCGATTGCATAGCGCAGGGTGATCTTCGCAGCTCGTCTAACCTCGTTGTCGAGTTCAAGGAAATTTCACTGCGCTGACCAATCTTCCTTCCGACGGTTGAATAGCGATGGACAATCGGCCTCAAGAAAATAGCCCGCGCAGGAAATGCCAAGTGGAAACACAATACGAGAAGAAGAATTGATCGACGAAATGGCCGAATGAGGGCCAACGGATAACGGCGGCGCCAAAAAGAATGATCGCGGCCGAGCCGATCAGCGTCTCTTTGATGTCGCGGTGCATGTTCGTCAGCCCACTGAGTTGAAAAGCTAGGCGTCCACTTTCATCAAAGATAAATCTCCTTAAGCGTGAAGTCTGCTGCGCGTTTCTAACCACAGGACCCGGCGCGGCACCGGGCGCTATAAACCGTTGGCGCCGGCGCGACAGGCACCGTATGGTTATCGATCAGGCTACGGAGCGAAGTACTAGCAGTCTGATTTTTTGGCAACGAGGTGTGTTCTGATCAACCCGATACTTAGAACGTTTGTTTTTCTCCCGACGGTCCTGCCCGCGGCGGCACTGGCCGGGGGGACATGTCTCCTGCATCCGGAGCCATTCAAGCTTCAATCGGACACGGTTCGCTGGTCGTTCAAGATCGCGTCGGGCGGGCAATGCATCCAGGGCTTGCGATGGTCGACGATCATGATCGATCATATCGCCATCACGGAGATGCCCAAATCAGGCCAGGTCATCATCCAGGGACCTTCGTTCCGCTACTTGTCCAATGAGGGCGCTCGCGGAAGCGATTCGTTCAAGCTGAGCATCACGGGATCGTCGATGCGGATCTCCGGCAACTCGTCGATCGAAGTCGAAGTAAGCGCAGAATAAGCTTGCTAGTCTATGCGATAATGCGTTCGGCGTGAAGATTTTGGCTTGCTCTGAAGGGCGATCCCGCCACTGCATGCTCAGCGCGGCGGATTATTGGTCAGCCCAGTGTTGTTGCTGTTGACATTGGGATTCGCCGAGACCGCCGGCGGCACGCCCTGACCAATGGGATTTTGGAATGGATTGTTGCTCGGTTGAGTGGCAACCCCCCTTGCGCGCGGACTGTGGCTGGCCCCTCTGACCTCGTTGCTGCGTTCCTTGAGCATCTGCCGCGGTCGAGGCGCCGAGCATCGCGATGACGAGAGCAGTGAGTACGGACGAACGCATTGTTGCCTCCATCTAACGCAGTTGACCGACAGCTCAATAAAGCTAGGCGCGGAATTGCGAATTGGAAGGCGTCAGGGCTTCTTGCAATCGGTGTAGAGAACCCCGGTGGTCAGGACCACGCGCTCGATGCAATGCCTGGCATCGGTGATCTCTCCCGGGACCGTGAAATCGTAGGCCTGTCCCCTGAGGATCAGGGCGTACCGACCCGGTGCCAATTCAAGCTCGGGATCCTCACTATGCAGCTCGTACATCTCGGGTGCGTTTGGGAGCGGTGATGAACGGAACGGGAACGACACGTTCCTGATCACCCAGGTCGCCTCGCCGTCATCCGGCCTCTTTCCGGCGGCCTCGGCGGAAAATTCACGGGTGACCCTCGCCAGGATGCGAACCTCGGCCCGATCGGCGGCATTGGCCGAGGAATCGCGGCGGAACACGACGAATTTCGGGTGCCCATTCGGTAACACGGTCGGGCTCGGTGCCTTGAGCGCGGCCGACACCGCAACGCGAATATCTGGTGGCTTGCCGGGGAGGAGCGGCAGCTCCACGAGACGATTGTCGGCGACCGCGTAGATGCCGTAGTCCGTCGGCCGCAACGGATCGGGCTTCACCGGGGGAGGCGTGGGCGCCGGTGCGCTCGCGGGCTGGACCGGCGGCGGGGAGGCAATTGCTGTTTCCTGAGGAGCGAGATCCCGAGCCAAGTTTTGTGTGAGGTGCCACAACCGCTCCCGCTGCTGGACAGCGAGCAAAACGCCGCCGAGGACGACAAGCATCGCGGCAGTTCGTCGCTTCAGCGCAAACTGCGGGCTTCGGCCGCGACCTGCCACGTGGTCCGGTCCGAGGCGCCAGGCTGGCTCCGGCAGCGTCGGCTGCGCCGCCGCGGCCTGAGCGGCAATAGAGCCTGGCAGCTGGTCCAGTCGGGCCGGGCCCTCTTCGCGCTGAACCTTGGTCGGCGAGGGCGCAATGAGCGGCTGTTGTTGCGAGAAGTGTTCAACGCCCCGGATTGCGGTCTCGAGCGCCTGCTGCGCGCGCTTGATATCTTTGGCATCGGCGTGCGTGAACTGCTCCAGCAGTTTGTAGCGGGCGAGGTCGTAAATGGCCTGACGCAAATGCTCGGGGTTGTTGTCCACCGTCTCGATCATGCGGGCGATGACGAGCGCGAATTGGATCTCCGTAGGAGCCTGGTCCGGCCGTTCGGGATCGTTAGGAATTAGGTCGCCCGAGGTCATCGCCTGGGTGGCATTCTTGAGTGCATGACAGTCAGATTAAACCAATCCGCCTGCCACGAATACGGCATTTTCGGCTGTATCGGCGCCATGCATCTCGACTAGAATGGCTGGATGCGGCGGATCAAGTGGTCCGGTCGTCAGAAAAGCTGTCGTGCGGGAACATCACATGGTCGCTAACCGGAAATCGCCCTTGATGCTACTGGCCGTGACGTGTCTTGCGGTCGGTGCCCTTCCAGGGCACGCATCGGCACTCACGGCCGAGCTTGCGCGGAAATGCAGTGCATTGACGGCCAAGCAATTTCCGCCGCGCGAGCCCGGCAACCCGGCAGCCGGCAGTGCAAAGGGGTCAGGGCGTGCTCAGCACGACTATTTCAACAAATGTGTCGTCAACAACGGCAGGATGGACGCTGAAACGTCGTCCAAGTGAACACCGTCCAAGTGAACACCGTTCAACTGATTGCGGAGTTAGGCCCCATCGCAGGCACATCAGGATTGGCGCTGTGCGGATGAGGAAGGCGTCTGTGGAGCAGGAATATTGCCTTCCTTCTCCATACAATTCCTGAAATAGGCTTGGCGATCCCCGCTCATCCGCACCGATCCGGGGCGCTGATACGGATAAGCGATGTAGGAATAATGCATGCACTTGCGGGCCACCTCTGCGCTTGGACCGGCGACCGCCGCGGTCGGAACGAGCATACAGGCTAGCATGGCGAGGTTGATTGCGATCTTCAATTTTGTCTCGCATCATGGGAGGACAAGTGTGTTCGAACGAACCAGCCGAACCGGCTTTATACCCGTTCGTTTCACGGTCTTGCCAGCGTCGTCTCGCAAACCTGCTAACGGGATTTAGCTTCACATTTACCAATGCGGGCCCTTTGCGGCCGGGCCTTACCGAACGTTAGCCCGAGTTGGCGCATCGTCCTCAAAAAAGGATGGCGCCAGTGAAACCGTTCACTTTTCCCGCTCTCGTTATGCCGATGATCAGCGCTCTTCTCATCGGCCAAGCCAACGCGACCCCAAATTGCCTGCGAGATCATCAGCCCTATAAGCTCGCCGGCGACAGTATCGATTGGTCGATGACGATCAAGCCGGGCGCCAACTGCATTCAGGGCCTTCGCTGGTCGACCATGCAAATCTATAGCGTGTCCGTCGCGGAGCAGCCGAGAGGCGGCGAGCTCACATTGGTCGGTCCCGGATTTCGCTATTTCGCCAACTCGGACTTCAAGGGTAGCGACAGTTTTGCGCTGGTGGTGGTGGGAAAGAACCGCCACGACGACGAGGGACGGTCGGTCATTCACATCAAGGTCAGCGCCTCAAACGAGGGTCTCGTCGCCAATCTGGCGGGCTATTGAACTGAGGCTTGCTGGACCGTCGATCTGGCGTTAGTGGCTGGAGTGCCGCTGGAGCATTCAGAGCAAGACTTCGTAGCGAAGTGCTCGAGCTGGACGCTGCTAACGCGCGCGCACGCTGCCGGATAGGCCGGCGCGCACGACGCCTCGTATGCGATACAGCTAAGGAAGAAGCCGGCTTGCCAGTCTGCCTAGTTTTTTGGCTGCGGAACTTGAACAAACTTCATCTCAATGTGGCAATGTCGCTCTTCTGGAGCGAGGAGCCCGTTCATCGTCGAACAATTCGACCGATCGCGCAGGCGAAGGGTGAGGAACGGGCCCGTCGCGACCGAGTTGTGCAATTGCATAGCAATGCGGTGGCGAAAATGCGCCGTTGGACTGAGGAAGAGATCTCACGGCTGAGGATGCTGGCGCAGAAGCGGCGTGCATCTCAAATCGCAATTGAACTCGGCCGGTCAACCGGTGAAGTTCATCGCAAAGCCCGTGAGCTGGGTCTGTCTCTGCGTCTCCAATCTCAGACCAAGCCTCCGAGCCCTTGAGAAGGCCGCATCGCCGGCGTTGTTTGCCCCTTCAAAGCAAAAGATCGTGGACCACGGTGAGCGACGTTTGCGCTCAACTCCGTTCCAATGAAACTCGGCGCCCAACACATTCTCATTGCGCTGGCCGCCTTCGCCCCCGGAGTGATCTCCCAGGAAAAAGTCTGTCTCATGCGGTCGACGCAGACGCTCGCAAGAGGGATCGTCGGCGAACCGTTGTTGCGGCGCTGGTTTCCCCGAACCGCTCCGCGGCCGCGCAATACGGGCTTTGAGACGTTCCATCCACATGCCGACGTTGTCATGGTCGGTGAGAGCCTCACCGAGGCGGCGGAATGGCGCGACATGTTTTCCCGGTACGAGCATTGCGAATCGCGGCATCAGCGGTGATCGCACGGATGACATTCTCCAGCGAATGGACGCCATCGCTGCCGTCGGAGCACAGCGCGTCTTTCTCATGGTGGGTTTTAACGACTTCGCGCTCGAATCAGCCGGTCGCTGTCTCTTTTGAGAATTATCGAGGGATCATCGATCGGCTTCCCGCGCAGAAAGTCGATGTCTACATCCAGTCCACCATCACGAATGATCGAGGACGGTGTACGGCGGGATACTTGATGACATTCGTGCTCTCAATGAGCTGCTGCGCGCCCATGCCGACCAGAACGGACTGACATTCATCGACTTGAACAAGTCACTGTCGTCTGCGGAGAAAGGTCTATCAAGCAGTATACTTATGAAGGAATTCACCGGCTCGGCCTGGGGTACCTACAGTGGAGGGGGCTATCGAGCGGCACGTCCGGTGAGAGGCGAGTGTCTGGGGCGCGTCGTTTCAGTTGAGGTCGGAGTAGCGTTCCTTCAGCAAGTAGCGGACTTCGTCGTGGGTTTCCTACGGCGCGGCATGAGGCCCCATAGTGGTGCGCCATTGCGCGATTCTCTATCGTCCGGGCGCAGACTTGATCTTCCCGCAAGACAGCGCGGTTAAGGTTTATTCGGACTACTCCAGAACCTGCTCCAATGTTGGGCGTGCGAGCAGATAAAGAAGTGTACTAAGATGTTCGGTGGAACATCTGTCCCTATTGGAGCTAGGTTTTTCATGCGAATCGCGATGATCGGCACGGGTTATGTGGGACTGGTGTCCGGGGCCTGCTTTGCGGATTTCGGTCACGAGGTCACTTGCGTCGACAAGGACGAGAAGAAGATCGCCAGCCTTCATCGCGGCGAGATTCCGATCTACGAGCCCGGTCTGGATGAGCTGGTTGCCAGCAACGTCAAGGCCAAGCGGCTGGACTTCACCACCGATCTGTCGAAGCCGGTCGCCGAGGCCGACGCCGTGTTCATCGCGGTCGGCACGCCCTCGCGCCGCGGCGACGGCCACGCCGATCTGTCCTATGTCTACGCCGCCGCGAGGGAGATCGCGCAGGCGCTGTCCGGCTTCACCGTGGTGGTGACCAAGTCGACCGTGCCGGTCGGCACCGGCGACGAGGTCGAGCGCATCATCCGCGAGGCCAATTCTAACGCCGACGTCGTCGTCGCCTCCAACCCCGAGTTCCTGCGCGAGGGCGCGGCGATTCGCGACTTCAAGTTCCCCGACCGCATCGTGGTCGGCACCTCCGACGAGCGCGGCCGCAAGGTGATGGGCGACCTCTATCGTCCGCTGTCGCTGAACCAGGCGCCGCTGATGTTCACCGCGCGCCGCACCGCGGAGATGATCAAATACGCCGCCAACGCGTTCCTGGCGACCAAGATCACCTTCATCAACGAGATCGCCGACCTGTCCGAAAAGGCCGGCGCCAACGTCCAGGAGGTCGCCCGCGGCATTGGCCTCGACAACCGCATCGGCACCAAGTTCCTGCATGCCGGTCCCGGCTTCGGCGGCTCGTGCTTTCCCAAGGACACCAAGGCGCTGATCAAGATCGCCCAGGACCATGACGTGCAGCTCCGCATCGTCGAATCCGTGCTGGCGGTCAACGAGAACCGCAAGCGCGCGATGGCGCGGAAGGTCAGCCAGGCGCTCGGCGGTAGCTTGCGCGGCAGGACCATCGCGGTGCTCGGCCTCACCTTCAAGCCCGACACCGACGACATGCGCGATGCGCCGTCGATCCCGCTGGTCACCGGCCTGATCGACATGGGCGCGACCGTCAAGGCCTTCGACCCGGTCGGCATGGAGCAGGCGAAGGGTGAGCTGCCCAGCATCACCTATTGCGAGGACGCCTATTCCTGCGCGCAAGGCGCCGACGCGGTCGTCATCGTCACCGAATGGGTCCAGTTCCGCGCGCTCGACCTCGACCGGCTGAAGAGCGCCATGGCCCAGCCCGTCATCGTCGACCTCCGCAATATCTATCGCCCGGAAGAGATGGAAGCGGCTGGATTTGTCTACGAAAGCATTGGGCGGAGCTCCGCCCCAAGCTGACTAATGATGCCGGGCTCGGTTTCCAAATGCAGACGCTGTCGCTTGGCACTTTCTAAATCGACCAATTTTGGATGATCGGCCCTGCAATGCGATTGATCGTGGAGACGACATAGATCGTAAAAGTCGGTCAAGCTCCACGGAGAGATGAACAGCTTCCGAGATGCTCCCTGCGTTGGGCAGCCCTGGGCCGCTTTGATGCACTACTTGGTTTTTCTTAGATTTTGGCGAATGTCATCTAGCGGGCTCTCGATGACGAGCTCCTTAGCTCGAGCGTCCATGTTCTGTCTCAGTGATTTGAGATGTTCGTGAAAAATTTAGAGTGCGGGCCTGGTGGTGACGTCGCATGTTGTTAATCTCCTTAAGCAACGGAAGGCGTCGCAGCTGGGCTCCGTTCAGAAGCGTTTCGAAGAGAGACAAATCTTCTCTCGCTTGAACGTAAACTTCGCTGTTGACGGCATGTTGATCGAAGCCGTGGGAGTGGAGGCGAGCCTCGATGTCGCGGGCCGCGGATGGGTCGAGCTGCCAATCCACGGCGTTCTTGACGGTATAGACCTCCGCGAGATCTTGAAAGTCAGGCGAGATGCCGATCACGTCGATGCGACGCAGCGCCATCTCGATTGCTTTTTGGCGATAGGCGTTGAGTAGTCTGTGGCGTAGAAGACGATAGCGCTGCATTTCCCAAGACAGTTCCGCGATATCGGCGGCCAGTAGCCATTCGATCGCCGTTTGAGGATTGATGTCCTGGAAGATGGCGGCCTGAACAGCGTGATAGTCACCGATGCGTTCTCCAGGGAGAAGGTGAGGAGGCGGACATAGCGCCTTGACCTCGTTCGGCATCGTGGTCGCGGGCCTCTGAAGCCGGTTGAGTTGCGGGTTCATTACCGCGGCGTCTCCGGGATCGAGGCTGATATCGCTGGGGTGATTTGTGAACCCTCTGCCACATGGACAGGGCTCGCATCCCAAAGCTCCTTGGCAATCGATAGCGGAGCGATCTGCAGGTTCGCCCACCAGCCTCGCTCATCACCGTGCCGATGAAGTGATCGATGGTGTGACCGGCACAGCGGCACCGTAAACTCGTCGCTGACTTTGCGTCCCAAGGCTCGTGGCTGCGCGAACTTCAGGTGATGCGCGTCGGCAGGCGCTTTTTGGCAGACCAGACAACCTTGGCTACGGACGAAGGCGAGATGGTTCTTGCTGCGTCGCCGCGGCGGCTCCTTTGGGAAGGCAAGGCCAGCATGCTCTGGAGGAGAGCCAGCGGCAGCTGCCTCAACACCGTTGGATGCTGTGCCGGAAGCTTCAGGGACCACGGACTCGTCGGCCAGTGGGCCGCGGGGCTGTTGTGCTGCATCAAAGTCGCTGAGGACTATTCCTTCGAGTCTCTCCTGGTAGGCTGTTTCGAGGATGCGGGCGTCCGCCTGCAGAAGGGTGTTCTTGAGAGGCAGGCTAGCCTTGGCCCAGATGAGCAGCTCGTCAGTGCCCTCTTGGCGGGTTAGCTCGCCGAGCAGCCGTTGCAGGAGTTCGGCTGAGCGTTCCGGCGGCAAGACGGGGGCGCGGTTTAGCACCTCTTTGGAGTGCTTTCCTTGCGGCTCTGGGACGGTTTTTGGCTCGGCAGCGGCCGGAGGGCCTGTGATGACGTCTGGCGCGTCCAGATCGTCCTCGCCGGCGATACCGACGAGGGCGAAGAGGGCATAGCGGCGGGCGTAGGTCAGGGCCGCCCCCATTCGATGCGGCGCCTCGACCTCCTTGGAGGCGCAGACCGGCAGGTCTGAGGAGATCCATTCTCCAGAGGCATGTGCCAACAGGGTGGTCAGGTGGATCTGGCCCGTGCCCTGCTCGATCCGGGTGGTCTGGATGGTGGCAATCTCCTGCTGGCTGAGTGTCTTGCGAACAATATCGAGGCCTGCGGCGAGCGAGGCGTAGCGGAAGATTTTCGCCTGCTCCCGCGGGAACGGGGAGCTGATGATCGCGGTCAGGGTCTTCTCGGGGTTCATCAGTTCAGCTTGAGCTCGGGCGAGGGCGGCAGCGATGGTCCCGATATGCTCGCTAGAGCGATGCATGGGAGCCCTCCTTGATCAGGGCTTCGAAGCTGACAGCGCCGGATTTGGAGCGCTTCGCCTTGATGCCATGCCCAGCCGCTTCCTTGGCATCTTCCGGAACGAGCCTCCTGAGATCAGCCTTGGCGGCCTCATGCTCGCCGTGGGCTTCTCGCGTCCGCAGGTAAGTCGCCGCCAAGTCCGCCCATTGATTGGAGGAGGACATATCAACGACCTTGACCGCCTCCAGGCGCGGTCGGGGCGCTTCGATGTTGAAGAGAACAGGAGGCTCCCCGATTTGGACGCAGCGCCAAAATTTCTTCTCGGCGGTGAGCAGGACGTGCTGGTACAATGGGTCAGCGTGGATCGTGATTTCGACCCATTTGCCACCGCCGGTGATGATCGAGAGCACCGAATTGCGGGCGGCCATTACCCACATGTTGTGTTGCAGCTGCGCCATGTGTTTCTCGGCGGCGGCCTCCTCGCTGAAAGCCCAAGGCAGCATGAACTTGGCTTCGAAGACCGCTCCCGACTGCTCGACGATACCATCCAGGGTTGCGGCCATCCATTTGTGGACAGGATGGCGGACGCGTCTTTGGATATCCTTGACGGTGTGGCCGCTCGCGCGTTGGTACCAGGCACGGTTGAGGACCTCAGTCACAGTCCCGAGTTGAACGATCAAGTTGTCCGAGAGATCTTCTGGCTCAATCTCACCACGTTTCTCACGCCATAGTCGCAGGAGGGCGTTCTGGTCGTCGCCCATGACGATGCGGGCATCCGAGCCGCCGATGAAATGGCGGCGAACGTTTGGATTGAAGTTGATGATCTGGCGCGGTGTGGCTGAATCTTGTGCTCGAATTGATGATGTCACCGGTAACTCCCACTCAGGAACGCGCGACGTGGCTTGCCGCACTGCCCGAAGCCCCGGACTTGCGGGGCGGAAATACCGGCGAATGGCGTTGTTGTTCGCCTGTTGGAATCAGTAACGCTCCGATCGGGCGTGAATTCCAGTCCTTTCTGCAGCAACATTCTTGCTCTTTTGCAGGGCTTATTGCTGTTCTTGGGCCGCAGAGGCATCGTTGGAAGGAGAAGCTCGGGCCAGCTATGACGTCAAAACGACAATTCGAAGCCAATCGAGCAAACGCAAAGAAAAGCACTGGCCCCAAGACGAAAAACGGTAAGTCTCGTTCGAGCCGCAATGCACTTCGCCACGGGCTGGCGCGCGCTGCAGCGGATCGAGACTGTGGGCTGATGGCGCTGAGGAGCAGCGCACTGGGTCTGATGTCCGAGATGAGTCCGGAGTTCGCGACCAATCTGGCGCGGGTTAAGCTGAGATTGAATGAAGTCCGAGCGATCCGCTCACGGATGCTCGCTTCTCTGTTGGAAGGGTCATCGCCTGGTCAGGCCAAAGGGATCATCGCACTTGACCGCTATGAGAAAGCCGCACACCGCGAGCAGCGAAGGGTGCTCAAAGCTCTTCGCACGGACAGCTGATCACGACGCGAGCACGGCAAACGATTGCAGGACTTCGCCATCCGCGAAGGATCAGCGACGGGAACCGAGCCAAATCGATAATGCGAAGCCAAGCGAAACTAACGCAAAAAAGCTTAAGCAATCCGAAAAGTCGGTAGGTCTCGTTCGAACCCCAAGCGCTTCGGGACGGGTTGGCCCGCGTTGCGACCGTCAATTGCGCAGGGGCTGACGCATAGCACACCGGGGTTCACGCCCGAGATGGTTCGGACTTCCGACTGATTAGGTGCGTGTTCGGCTGACATTGAATGAGGTCCGAGCCATTCGCTCTCGGATGCTCGTCGTCGTTGTTGGAAGTCTTTCACCTGGGCAGGCCGAGCGGGGTCATCGCACTGATCGTTACGAGAAAGCCGCTCAGCGCGAACAGCGGAAGGTCCTGAAAGCTTTTGGCACGGACGTCGGATCATCATGCAAGATTGATCGCCCCCGCGGCGCTTCAGGCTTTTTTGGTTCGTAGGAATTGACGCAACAGCCTCAGCGGGTCGGCGCCCAATGCCTCGGCAATGGCGATGAACTCAATGACATCCAAGCGACGTTCGCCACCCTCGTATTTTGCCACAAAAGACTGAGGCTTGCGCAGTTTTTTGGCGAGCCCCTGCTGTCGGATGCCGGCCTTATGCCGCGTGGCGACAAGCAGGGCGACCAATCGGGCATATTCGGCGGATCTGAGGGACTTTTCCATTGGCCGCCGGGCGCTTTGATTCGGCGGCGGCCAATGTGATCCCAGATCAGGATTATCCCAAAATAGGATCAGATTAACTCTGTTCTGATATCAACCCGCGAGCCCGCTCGACTTCCGGCGCGGGCAGAGCGAAGTCCGCATCAGTTGATTGGACAAGCGTGGTGTCGAGATGAGCAAACGAGGGCTGCTAAGCGTGACAAAGGGTAGGGGCGATGGTCCGGAAGCTGCACCGTTTAGGGTAGCCGACGTGCGCTATATCAAGCTGGGTCCCGGCCGCAAATGGGCCGGTGATGCGATCAGGCGTGGCATCGTCCCGCTCGATTTCCGCGGCGTTGGCCATGATGCTTGTAACAGGGGAGATTGGGCCGAGGTTCGCCGGCAATTGATTGCGATGGGCCGCAACGAGCGCGCTTTGAAGGACGACGAGCGCGAGCTGAAAGAGTTCTATGGTCTCGGGGAGGACACGCTGTGGTTTACGATCGCGGATGGATATGTGTGGTGGACGTTCGCGCAAGCGGAGGTTCTGGAAGGCGACAGAGCCGGCCTTGAGGGGCCGCCCAGATATCGTCCGGTGCGAGCCCCTTGGTCGAACAGAAGCCTGAGCGGTCTTGAATTGACCGAACGCAGTGTCAGCTCGGCTCTGAGCCGGACCGCGAGTTATCAGCGGGCCATCTGTGCCGTACAAGAGGCGGACTATTTGCTGCGACGGATCAGGGGTGAAGATGAGCCACTTCGCCTCAGAGCTGATCAATTGCGTGAGGAGATGGCGGCAACGGCAGCGGAGATGGTGTGCCGGTTGGATTGGCAGGATTTTGAGACGCTGGTCGATCTGATCTTCGCCCATGGCGGCTATAAGCGCGAAACCGCGCTCGGCGGAGCTCAGGCGGATGTCGATTTCGTCGCTCGGCAGCCACTGATCGGAAGCAGCGCCTGGGTGCAGGTCAAGTCACAGGCAACGCAAGCGACGTTCGAGGACTATCTTGAGCGCTTTCGGCGGCAGGCGAGCGGCGGCACCTTCTTCTTCGTTTATCACACAGCCCGCCAGCCGATCCGACCGCCGTTAGATATGCCCAACGTCCACGTCTGGTCGGCGGAGAAGGTCGCCGAAGATGCGATCGATGCCGGCCTGTTCCGATGGATAGCCGAGCGCATTCTTTAGTGGAGCATGGCCGCGAGCGCCTACCTGTGAACCCGCTGCGCGCGCCCGGCCCAGCTATTCAGCGGCTTCACTCGGGCAGGCCTGACCGCCGAGGCGCCGAGCTGCAACCCCCTCGAACGCCTCGCCTGTTGCTTCCAGTACTGCCTCGAGTCCACACACTGCCTTGAGCCTGCGGAGTGCAACGTCGCAATAGCGCGGATCGATCTCGATACCGTAGCCGATCCGGCCGGTTCGCTCAGCGGAGATGAGGGTTGTGCCCGAGCCGAGAAAGGGATCAAGGATGATGCCTTTGCGCCGCGAGCAGTCGCGGATCGCATCCTCGACCATTGCCACGGGCTTGACGGTTGGATGCAATTGAAGGTCGGCGCGCGATGATCCGAAAGCGTTTACACCGGCATAGTTCCATACGTTGGTCCGGTTACGGCCGAACTTGCCGAGCTCGATATTGTTGATATGCGGGGCGGAGCCTGATTTGAACACGCACACGAGTTCATGCTGGGATCGATAGAACGAGCCCATGCCGGCGTTGTTCTTGGTCCAGACGCAAAGGTTCTTCAGCTCGGTGTAGACACCCTCGGCAGCCGCGAGCATGTCCTGGATGTGCCGCCAATCAATGCACTGGAAGTGAATTGCACCGTTCACCGAGTGGGCGGCGAGGTTGCGAAAGACCGCGTTCAGGAAGGCGGTGAACTCGTGTTTGGACATTTCGCCTGAGGCCATGGCGAACTCAGGGTGGATAATCTCGCCGTGACAGGAGACGTTTCCGGCGATCGGCACATTGTAGGGCGGATCCGAGAACACCATCTGAGCTCGCGCGGCACCGAGCAGGGCTTGATAGGTCTGAGCTTGGGTCGAATCGCCGCAGATCAAGCGGTGCTCGCCAATCCGCCAGAGGTCTCCGCTTTGACTGATGGAGGGTCCTGCAGCCGGCTCGATGAGCTTGTCCGCTACGTTGTCGCTGCGCTGCGCCGCGTCCGCGATGTCGCCGACCAGGATATCGATTTCGGGCGCCTCAAATCCCGTGATGGTGACATCGAAATCAATCTTGAGTTCGGAGAGATATTGCAGTTCGAGCCCAAGCAGGCGCTTATCCCAACCCGCGTTCTCCGCAAGCTTGTTGTCCGCGATCACGTAGGCCCGGATCTCCGCTTCGCTCATGTCGGCAAGACGAACGGTCGGGACCTCGCTGATGTCGAGCAAGTTCGCCGCGGCAAGGCGGCCATGGCCGGCGATCACGCCGTTGTCCTGATCGACGAGGATCGGATTGGTAAAGCCGAATTTCTTGATCGCGGTGGCGATTTGCTCGATCTGTTTTTTGGAATGCGTGCGGGGATTGGTCGGTCGGGGGGTGAGGCGGGTTCGGTCCTGATAGATGATCGTGAGTTGGCGATGATGCGGCGGACGGGGTGAGTTGTTGTGCACGAAGGAGTCTCCTTGTTTGACTATCAAGGAGGCTTACTCGACGGCCCTCAGGGGCTCATCCATGAAAAAGTGTCGTTATTTTCGTGAACTTATCTCGTTCAAAAACGACTTCCAACTGATCGGGAGCTTCCACTCGCTAACGACCTGTTCGGCCAACCGTTCATGCAGTGGCTCGCGAGTTCGCCCCTTCGGGGTTTTAACAGCACCCGCCCGGTTCGCGCCCTTCCTCGCGCGCACCGCTTGTTTCAGTAGGCGCTCGTATTGCGCAATCGCCGCTGAGAGGCAGACCTGATAGTAGAGACTCCTTGCAGGGCGGCCTCGTTTCGCTTTCAGCTTGCCCCGCACAGCCTGAAGGACCACGGGTCGCAACCACGATGGAAGTGGTTTGGCCCAGTTTTGGTCCAGCAAAGCGGCAAGCTGCTCTGAATCGGGCATTATCCCGCTCTCGATGCGCGGTCGCCAGAACTCCAGGTTGGTTTCGTCAAATATTTCGTAAAGCGTCGGTTGCGGGTCAGTCATTGGTTTAAATTGCCGTATTTCCTGCTATGCGCGAGCAAGGCCTGGCCGTAGACTGTCGGCTCGCCGCGGACGGCTTTGATGAACTCCTCGGCATCAAGGTTGATTGCGGTGCCTGGCTCAACCTTGTCTCTGGTGCGCTCCTCCTCCTCAGCGATGAATTCTTCGATCGATACGAGCTCCGGCACCACCAGGTAAGCTGCTTTCTGATCCGCCGCGTTCGGAGTCAGGCGCGCCCGCAGCCTGCTGAGCTCTTCCGCCGCCGCGGGCGAGCCCTGCGCTGCGAGAGCCTTCAGCTTGAGCAGGGTGACATCAAGCCGCGTCATCCGCTGTCGCTTCCCCGTGAGTGCGACGGGGACTTTATTTAATGCGAACTTTCGGGTGATGCCGGCGACGCTAACCGCCCCTTTCGGCCGACCGGCCGGATTGCCCGATTGACCCTTCTTGAACCGCGAGTCTTGGGGTGGAGCCTTGCGCTTGCCCGCGGCGCTTTTTTGGTTCGTCCCGTTAGTAGACATTCTCGCCTCCCGCGCGGGCCTGGCGGAGCGCCTCCTCTTTCAGCGCTTTCAGCCGCGCAAGATCGCGCTGATAGTCAGCGAGATAGGGCCTCAACGTCTCCTCGCTCCATGGCGGCGGCCCCTCGCGCTCGAGAATGTAACCTGCAAGCTCGAGAGGGACGTTTTTCGGAGCATGCACCACGACTGAGCACTGCAGGACCTCGGAGTCGAACAGACCAGCACGCTCGCACTCGCGTAGGAACTGCTTGATCGCTCGAAGCTGCCCCTGGATTATCCTGGCAAATAGGCCGCGAAGCATGGCCGCATGTGGATGCAGCTTGGTCCTCCGCCCGTTGATCTTGACCTCGATGGGCTGGTCCAAAACCCTTGCGAGATCTGGCTTTCGCTCAGAACGAGCGTCCCTCGCTAGGCCATGCCGCGCCGGCTGTGGACGGACCCCGAATTGAGTGGCCTTCGGCGGCTTTCCGTAACCGACCTCATATGGACGCCGCTCGGCCGGCGGGTGCGGTGCGCCGCGCTTATCGCTGGCGCCTTCATCAAATTCCATCGTCTCATCTCCATTTTGGTGGGCGTTCACGCCTTGGAGTGAGACCTTTGTACAGCAGAAAGCCGCACAAAGACGCCACAGACCGAGGCGCGAGGATCGCGCATCTCATCATGTCGGTTCTCGTTCGGATTTCTGAAGCGGCGAGTTCAGGTTCGTTGAACCCCCTCGCTAACGCTTACTTAGGGATCAAAATCTCAGCCGTCAAACATATTTGGCGCTTGCGCTTCCTGCAGCGGACTGCACGCATCCCGAAGGTCCAATCGGCGCATTGCGGCGAGCTTCCGGTCGATGGGGCGCCGTTTCCTGCAAATCGCAGGCCGATTTCCCGTGACCGATTTTGTGGGAATTTGGCCGCCAAAACCCTGTCGTTATTGGTCATTTCCCCGAAGTGCGATAGAAGCAGGGCCGGTTTTGCGGCGTTCGCCCTGTTAATTCCCGTAAGGTGTCAGCCTCAGATCATCCATGACCGACGACACGCACACGATCCACAGCGGCCTTCTCACCGCGACCATCAAGGCCCACGGCGCCGAGCTGTGCTCGCTGAAGGACGCAAGCGGCCTCGAGTTCATCTGGCAGGCGGGGCCGGAATGGCCGCGCCATGCGCCGCTGCTGTTCCCGATCGTCGGGCGTCTTGCGGACGACGAATTGCGGCACCGGGGCAGGACCTACCGGATGACCCAGCACGGTTTTGCGCGTGACAGTCGCTTTGCCTGGGCTGGGCGCGATACGACCAGTTGCACGCTGGTGCTCGAAGACAGCGAGGCGACGCGCGCGCTCTATCCGTTCGCGTTCCGCCTGACGGCCATCTATACGATCGACGACGCCGGCCTTGATCTCGTGCTCACGATCGTCAACACCGGCAAGGAGATGTTGCCGGCTTCGCTCGGCGGACATCCGGCCTTCAACTGGCCGCTGCAGGCGGGTGTGCCCAAGGAAAGCTATGCGCTGACCTTCGCCAACGCAGAGGCATCTGCCGTCCGCCGTCTCGATGGTGGATTGCTGCGCGCGGCAGCGGAGCCGAGCCCGGTCAACGGCACGGTGCTGCCCTTGTCCGAATCCCTGTTCGTCGACGATGCCATCATCTTCGACCGGATCGAGAGCAGTTCGGTCCGCTATGCCGCCGGGCAGGACGCATCCGCCGCGCCGTGGCTGAAGATGTCCTGGCGCGGCTTTCGCGAACTCGGCGTCTGGTCGAAGCCCTCAGGCGCGCCGTTCATCTGCATCGAGCCCTGGCGCGGCTATGCCAGCCCCAAAGGCTTCGACGGCGAGTTCGCCGACAAGCCCGGCCTGATGCAGATCGCGCCTGGAGCGGAACAGCGTTTGTCGTATCGGATCGAGATCGGATCGTCCTGAGATCGAGGCGCTCAGACCTCGATCCGCGTCAGGTCCTCGCCGAGCACGACAGGGCCCGAATAGTCCTTTTGCACATCCGCGAGGAGCGCATTCAGCATGGTGTCGTCGGTGCGCGGCCGGTGATGGGTCAGCGCGAGCTTCTTGACGCCGGCCTTGGCCGCGACCTTGCCGACGGTATCGCCGCAGGCGATCGTGTATTTCGCAAGCCGGCGGAAATGCTCGTTGTTGATCTCCGGTGTTGCGAGAAAGCAGACCTGGACGAGCAGGTCGGCACCTTCCGCCAGCCGTTCGAGACCAGGGCAGGGGACGGTGTCGCCGGAAATCGCAATGACCTTGCCCTCAGCCTCGAAGCGGTAGCCGAGGCACATCCAGCGCGCGAGGAAGGCCGGCGACATGTCGAGGCCGTCGCCATGCGAGACCAGCTCGGCGGTGATCTTCCAGCGGCCGGTGTCGAGGATGGGACCTGGAACGATGTCCTTTGCGACGACCGGTTTCCAGCCGCCGAAGGTCGGTTCGCCCTGATCGCGCCAAGCGATATCCTTGTCGTAGACCTGCGTGACCAGCGTGTTGACGAGCCGTTCGGTATCCGGCGGCCCGAAGATGCGCAGCTCGTCCTTGCGCCCGTGCATCCATGAATTGAGCATCACATCGTAGAGGTCGCCGATGTGGTCGAAATGGTGGTGGGTGAGAAAGACCGTGTTGATGGCGCCGAGCGGCACGCCGGCCTTGCCGAGCTGCACCATCACGCCGCGGCCGGCGTCGAACAGGATGTTCTCCTCGCCGAGCCGGATCAGCGTGGTCGTCGCCATGCGGCGCGGGTCCGGGCGCGGGCCGCCGGTGCCGAGCAGGATGACCTCCATGCGCCTTCTCCAGTGTGAAGCCGGGAGCGCACAGTAGATACCAAGGCTGCGGCGAGGCAAGCGGCGAAGGACGCGCGTTCAGTGCACGCCGGTCGCCGTGGCCGCGACGACGGGGCCGATGGCCGGGCGGGCGGACGCCGATGAGGTCAGGCGCTGCGCCAGGTCCTGGGTGTGCCGCTCGACCAGGTGCCAGGTCGCGCGCGCGAGGAGATAGCTGAGCGCGATGGTGACGAGGTAAGTCACCAGCAGCGAGGCCAGCCCGTCCGCGAACGGCCAGATCCGGTGCAGGCCCGAGATCACCGCAAAGTGCGACAGATACATCGAATAGGAATTGCGGCCGAGCGCCTCGATCGGCGACCAGTGTACCGCGAGGCGGATGCAGCCCGCCACCATCGCGCCGAGCACGAGGTTGATGATCAGATAGTTGAACTCGTGGGCGCCGGTCGCGCGATTGGCGAAGAAGGACAGCGCGATAAAGACGCAGAAGATCGCGGCGTCGGATCTGGTGAAGCCGTCGCGCAGCGAGAAGAACAGCGCACAGCCGATCAGGAAGACGGGCAGCTGGTTCAGGAAGCTGTAGTGCAGTGTGGTCCAGACGAAGGAGTCGTGGCCGGGGCCGTAATAGGCCGAGAACAGCTCGAAGGCCCACGGCTTGAACAGGCAGACATTGACGAGGTGCAGCAGAAGCGCGAGCGCGAGATAGAGACCGCGGCGCGATCCGAAGGCGACGATCAGGAGCGGGAAGACGAGATAGAACGTCATCTCCGCCGCGATCGACCAGTCTCCCGGCACCACGCTGTTGACGCTGTCGGGCCAGAAGCCGTGCAGGAACGTCGCGGTCAGGATCACCTGCAGCGGCCCGATTCCATTGGGCGCGTTGTAGCTCGGTCCCGTACCGTTGAGGACGAGGTAGAGCGGGATCGCGAGCCAGAACAGCGGCGCGATGCGCAAGGCACGCCGGATGTAGAATTTGCGCGTCGGGCTCGTTTCGCCGGCGCGCTGCGTCCACATCAGGCACATCGTCATCGCGCTGACGAAGTAGAACACGTTGACGCCGGTCCAGCCGCACATGAAGGCGTAGTCGATTGCGTGGATGTTCGACGGAAATGACTGCGAGACGTGGATCGCGATCACGCCGAGGATGGCGAGGCCGCGCAGGAAGTCGAGCGTGTGCGAGCGACTGAGGTGCGCTGCGCCTCGTTCGGTTCGACCGGCAGCCGACCGGGCCTGCCCCTGCATAACGCCTGCTCCGTGGTTTCGCACACCTGCAAGCGGAGACAATAGAGGCGCGGCCGGCTTTTCCGAAGCCGAAGGCTGTCTTTACGTTAACCAGTGGTTGAATCGGGAGCCGAATGTACCGGATCGGCGCTCGGCCGCCCCGACGCCGCTTGGCGCAAGCCAGGGCGGGCGCGATGGTGCGCGGCACGAGAATTGTGGGCCAATTCGGCTGCGCCGCAAGCTGATCGGCAGCGGCAGGCCCGTGATCGCGACCGCCGGCGTCGGCTACAGGCTCGCACTCAGCGAGCGGCTCTAGAGCACGATCCGGAAAAGTGCGCAGCGGTTTTCCGACAAGATCGTGCTCAAACATAACCTGAAGCGCAGGGGACGCATTGCGGTCAGCGCGAGGCGACCCGTTTCCACTTCGCTTCGATCCGCGCCCTGATGAGGCTGACCCTCGCTTCATGCGCGGCCCAATAGGCGCGGCTGGCGGCTGCCGTGCCCTGGCGGTAGCGCGCATAGACGTCCTTGGGACGCGTCGGCACCTTCTGCGCCGTCTTTGCTGCCTTTGCTGCCGCCGGAGGCGGATCCGGCACGGCCGCCGCCGGCGCGGGATCGAGCGCCGCAACGCCGCCTTCCAGAGCCGCCGAGTTCATCGCGACGAGACGGTTGCGGGCGCGGTTGCAATAGACTTGCGAGCGCGCCGTCATCGTTTCCTCGCCGTGACCTGCCCGATATTTCATCAGGGCGCGGCAGAGATCGCCGCCGGCGAGGCGCCATGCGCGGGCGAGATAAAGCACGCCGTAATGGATGTTGATATCAGGCTCCGCGAGCTCCGTATTGTTGCCGCGGAACCCGAGCATCGCGGCGGTTTCGGGCCGCACCTGCATCAGGCCGATCTCGCCGACGCTGCCGATCACGGCCGAATTGTACCCGCTTTCGACGAAGACGACGGCCTCTGCGATATCGGCAGGCAGGCCGGTCTTCGCGGTTTCCCGCTCGATGATTTTCCGGATCTCGGCACGGGACGATGGCGTTTCGCCGGCGCCGAGCTCCGTCATGCTCTCCGCAGCTGGCGTCGTGCGCGGCTCGTCCGGCGCGCCGTCCTTGCCATGCGCGCAGATCGGAATCGACAAAAGCAGGGCGACCGCGACGTATCTCCACGTCGCGCCGCGATTGAAGCGTGTCCGATCACGTCGCATGGGCCTGTCATAGGGCGTCGAAGTTAACAACGGGCTTCGGGAAGATGCCAAGACGGCCTCTCTCCGCGTCATTCGGGCCGCGCCACTTGGCGCGAGCCGGAATGAAGGATGAACGAGATGACGACTGCGCCCCGCCCAAGGAACGCCTCACCCGTCGCGTGTGTTGTGGTTTGGCGGACACCGGGTCGATGCTATGGTGTCCCGCTATCTCGATGACGACAGGACGAGGATATTTCAGTGGCTGATGTCAATCCCGCGGCGGGCAAGCTGGTCTCGCCGGACGCGCTCACCAACATTCCGCGGCTCGTGACGGCCTATTTCGCCGGCAAGCCCGATGCCGCCGATCCCGCGCAGCGGGTGGCATTCGGGACGTCAGGCCATCGCGGCACCTCGTTCAAGAACAGCTTCAACGAGGGCCATATCCTCGCGACCACGCAGGCGATCTGCGACTACAGACAAGAAAAAGGCCTCACCGGCCCGCTCTTCATCGGCATCGACACCCACGCGCTGGCCGAGCCGGCGCTGGCAAGCGCGGTGGAAGTGTTCGCCGCCAACGGCGTCGAGGTCATGATCGACAAGGACGGCGGCTATACGCCGACGCCCGTGATCTCGCACGCGATCCTCACCTACAACAAGGGCCGCACGTCGGGTCTCGCCGACGGCGTCGTCGTCACGCCCTCGCACAATCCGCCCGAGGATGGCGGCTACAAATACAATCCGCCGCATGGCGGCCCGGCCGACACCGACGTCACGGGTGTCGTCGAGAAGCGCGCCAATGCCTATCTCGCCGATGGCCTCAAGGGCGTGAAGCGCATCGACTACGCGAGGGCGCGCAAGGCCGCGAACGTGCACGCCTACGACTTCATCACCCCTTACGTCGCCGATCTCGGCAATGTCGTCGATCTCGATCTCGTCAAATCCGCCGGCGTCAATATCGGCATCGATCCGCTCGGCGGCGCCGCCGTGCATTACTGGCATCCCGTCATCGAGCGCTACGGCCTCAAGGCGACGGTGGTGAACGAGGCGATCGATCCGACCTTCCGCTTCATGACGGTGGACTGGGACGGCAAGATCCGCATGGACTGCTCCTCGCCTTACGCGATGGCGAGCCTGATCGCGATGCGCGACCGCTTCGACGTCGCGTTCGCCAACGACACCGACGCCGATCGCCACGGCATCGTGACGCGCAGCGGCGGCCTGATGAATCCGAACCATTACCTCGCGACCGCGATCTCCTATCTGTTCGCGCACCGGCCGAATTGGCGCAAGGATGCCGCGATCGGCAAGACCGTGGTGTCGAGCTCGATCATCGACCGCGTCGCGAAAAAACTCGGCCGCAAGCTGGTGGAGACGCCGGTCGGCTTCAAATGGTTCGTCGACGGCCTCGTTGGTGGCAGCTTCGGCTTCGGCGGCGAGGAGAGTGCAGGGGCCTCGTTCCTGCGCCGCGACGGCACGGTGTGGACCACCGACAAGGACGGCGTCATCCTCGGCCTGCTCGCCGCCGAGATCATGGCCAAGACCGGCCGCGATCCCAGCCAGCTCTTTGGTGACCTCACCGCCGAATTCGGCGTGCCCCATTACGCCCGCATCGACGTTGCCGCCACCGGGCCGCAGAAGAACATCCTGAAGTCGGTGACGCCCGAGCAGCTCGGCCTGAGGGACCTCGCCGGCGATCCGGTCCGCTCGACGCTGAGCAAGGCCCCCGGCAACGGCCAGCCCTTCGGCGGCATCAAGGTCGAGACCGATTTCGGCTGGTTCGCCGCGCGGCCGTCCGGGACCGAGGATGTCTACAAGATCTACGCCGAGAGCTTCCGCAGCACCGAGCACCTGAAGCGGATCCAGGAAGAAGCCCAGGCGGGGCTGAAGAAGGTGTTCGGGGCGTAGCCACCAACGCGGCCGCTCCTCTTACCCCTTCCTGGAGGGGGCCGCGTCCGCTTGGCCCGCAGTCACCGCCGTCATTCCCCGCGAAGGCGGGGAATCCAGTACTCCGCGGCGTCAATTTGTTCAGAAAACTTCCGCTGCGGAGTACTGGATCGCCCGCCTTCGCGGGCGATGACAGTGGAATTGGATCATCTGTATACACTTAATCACATTTGGGTATCATATTACGCCAATTTTGGCCTTGAACGATTTTCAGACCGGCGCTATTGTATACAGAACGAATACATAAGCCTCGGGAGCTACGCCCATGACAAAACCCTTCCCCATGAACGCCTGGTACGCCGCGGCCTGGGACGCGGAGGTGAAGCCGGCGCTGTTGCCCCGGACGATCTGCGGCAAGCATGTCGTGATGTACCGCAAGGCCGACGGCTCGGTGGCCGCGCTGGAGGATGCCTGCTGGCATCGGCTGGTGCCGCTGTCCAAGGGCCGGCTCGAAGGCGACACCGTCGTCTGCGGCTATCACGGCCTGAAATACAACGCGCAGGGCCGCTGCACCTTCATGCCCTCGCAGGAGACCATCAACCCGTCGGCCTGCGTGCGCGCCTATCCCGTGGTCGAGCGCCACCGCTACGTCTGGCTCTGGATGGGCGATCCGGCGCTCGCCGATCCCGCGCTCGTGCCCGACATGCACTGGAATCACGATCCGGCCTGGGCCGGCGACGGCAAGACTATCCACGTCAATTGCGACTACCGTCTCGTGCTCGACAATCTCATGGACCTCACCCACGAGACGTTCGTGCACGGCTCGTCCATTGGAAACGACGCCGTGGCGGAAGCGCCGTTCGACGTCACCCATGGCGAGAAGACGGTGACGGTGACGCGCTGGATGCGCGGCATCGAGGCGCCGCCGTTCTGGGCCAAGCAGCTCGGCAAGCCCGGCCTCGTCGACCGCTGGCAGATCATCCGCTTCGAGGCGCCGTGCACCATCGCCATCGACGTCGGCGTGGCGCCGACAGGCACCGGCGCGCCCGAAGGCGACCGCTCGCAGGGCGTCAACGGCTTCGTGCTCAACACCATCACGCCCGAGACCGAGAAGACCTGTCACTACTTCTGGGCTTTCGTGCGCAACTATCGTCTCGATGAGCAGCGCATCACCACCGAGATCCGCGAGGGTGTCTCCGGCATCTTCCGCGAGGACGAACTGATCCTCGAGGCGCAGCAGCGTGCGATGGACGAGAACCCCGACCGCATCTTCTACAACCTCAATATCGACGCCGGCGCGATGTGGTCGCGCAAGCTCATCGACAAGATGGTGGCGAAGGAAAATCCGCCGCCGCGCCTTCAGGCTGCGGAGTAGGTCATGGCCGAGCGTGAGGTCGACCGCTCTGTCTCGCAGACCGTGAAGGCGCAGCTGGCACTGCGCGACCAGATTCTGTCGGGGTCTTTACGCCCCGGCGAACGCATCTCCGAGCTGCAGGCGGTGGAGACGACGGGCGCCTCGCGCACCCCGGTGCGCATGGCGCTGGTGCGGCTGGAGGAGGAGGGGCTGTTGGAAGCGATTCCCTCCGGCGGCTTCATGGTGAAGGCGTTTTCGGAGCGGGACATCTCCGATTCCATCGAGCTGCGCGGCACGCTGGAAGGCCTTGCCGCGCGCTTTGCCGCCGAGCGCGGCGCCTCCGCGCGCGAGCTCGAGCCGCTGAAGGAATGCCTGGCTGCGATCGACGAGCTGCTGCGCCAGGTGCCGATCTCGATCGAGGCTTTCTCGTCCTATGTCACGCTCAACGCGCGCTTCCATGCCCTCCTGACCGAATTGTCGCGCAGCCCGCCGCTGATCCGGCAGATCGACCGCGCCTCGGCGCTGCCGTTTGCGTCCCCGAGCGCCTTCGTGATGGCGCAGTCGGCATTGCCCGAAGCGCAGCAGATCTTGATCATCGGGCAGGAGCACCACCGCGTCGTGATCGACGCGATCGAGAACCGCGAGGGCGCGCGCGCCGAAGCCGTGATGCGCGAGCACGCGCGGCTCGCGGTCCGCAATCTGCGGCTCGCACTGCGCAACCGTACCCATCTCGACCTCTTGCCGGCGCTCGCGCTGATCAAGACCGCAACCGACTGAGGGCAGTCACCATGCGCTTCGTTGAGACCTGGATTCCGGCAACGCTCGTTGAGACGCGCGATCTCGCCCCCGGCATCCGCGAATTCCTGATCAAGCCGGATCAATTCGACGGCGCGGCCTATCCGGTCGGCAGCCATATCAATGTCAGCGTCACCATCAACGGCCTGCCGGAGACGCGGTCCTATTCGCTCGTGGGCGAAGCCATCTCGCGCGGCTTCAAGATCGCGGTCCGTCGCGCGGAGGATTCCCGCGGCGGCTCGCGCTACATGTGGTCCTTGCAGCCCGGCGCGCGGCTCGACATCACGCAGCCGGCCTCGCTGCTCGCGGTCGACTGGTCGCGGGAACATTACTGCCTGATCGCCGGTGGCATCGGCATCACCCCGATCCTCGGCGCCGCGCAGGCGCTGGCCCGGCGCGGGGCAAACGTGACGCTGCACTATGCGGTGCGCTCGCGCACGGAGGCGGCCTATCTCGACGATCTCGCCGCGATGCTCGGCGATCGCCTCGTCGTTCATGCCAGCGACGAGGGCCGGCGCCTCGATCTTGACGCGCTGTTCGCCTCATTGCCGCAAGGTGCGCTGGCACTGTTCTGCGGCCCGATGCGGATGCTGGATGCCGCACGCCACGCCTGGATTGGCGCCGGCCATCCGCTCCCTGATCTCCGCTACGAGACCTTCGGCTCCAGCGGAACGCTGCCGACCGAGACTTTTCGCGTGCGATTGAAGGACTCGGACGTCGAGCTCGAAATCCCGCGCGAGCGTTCGATGCTCGATGTGCTCAACGCCAGCGGCCACGAGGTGATGTACGACTGCAAGCGCGGCGAGTGCGGCCTCTGCGCCATCGACGTCGTCGCCGTCGACGGCGAGATCGACCACCGCGATGTCTTCTTCAGCGATCACCAGAAGCAGAGCAACCAGAAGATCTGCGCCTGCGTCTCGCGGGCGAGGGGCACGATCACGGTGGACACGCTGCTGCGGGCGGATGCGGTCTGAGGTGAAGTCGTCATGGCCGGGCTCGTCCCGGGCATCCACGTTCTTCGTGCCGAGTGGTTAGGCGTGGATGGCCGGGAGATAGGCGAGCGGAAGCGACGGCGTCCTTCGGACGGCTATGCCCGGCCATGACGCCGCGGAGGCTCTGATAGCTACGCCGCAAACGTCGCCCGCAGCTTCTTCGTCTCCAGCAGCGCCATCACGCCGTCGGCGGGCACCGGCCGGCTGATCAGATAGCCCTGCACCTCGTCGCAACTGATCTGCCTGAGATATTCGAGCTGGTCCGCGGTCTCGACGCCCTCCGCGACCACGCCGATGCGCAAATCGCGCGCCAGCGAGATCACCGACTTCACGATCGCGGCGCAGTCGGGCTGCACCAGCATGTCGCGGATGAAGGATTGGTCGATCTTGATCCGGCTGAACGGCAGCTTGCGCAAATAGGTGAGCGAGGAGAAGCCGGTGCCGAAATCGTCCAGCGCCACCGTGATGCCGAGCTCGAGCAGCGCGTTCAGGATCGATGCGGCCGAGCCGTATTTCGACAGCAGCATCGATTCCGTGATCTCGATCTCGAGCCGGTGCGGAGCGACCTTTGCCTCCGCCAGCGCCTGCACGATGGTCTGGAGAATGCTCGTGTTGTGAAACTGCGCCGCCGAAAAATTCACGGCGACGCGGATGTCCTCGGGCCAGTCCGCCAGCGTCGCGCAGGCGCGGCGGATCACCCATTCGCCGATCTCGTGGATCAGCCCGGTTTCCTCCGCGATCGGGATGAACTCGCTCGGCGGCACGAGGCCGCGCGAGGGATGCTGCCATCGCAGCAGCGCCTCGAAGCCGGTGATGCGGTTCGCATCGAGATCGAGGAACGGCTGGAAGGCGAGGAACAGCTCGTTGCGCCCGACGGCGCCCGCGAGGTCCGATTGCAGCGCCTTGCGCTCGCGCGATGAGCGGTCGTCGCTGGCCTCGAAGAAGCAGACTGTGCCCGGGCCGGCCTTCTTGGCGCGGTAGAGCGCGGTATCGGCGTTCTTCATGATGTCGAGCGCTGAGCTGCCGTCGCACGGCGCCACCACGATGCCGACGCTGGTTGCGCCGACGAACTGGCGGCCCTCGATCTGGAACGGCTCCTTGAAGGCGCCAACGAAGCGCTCGGCGATCTCGAGCGCGTCTTCGGGGCGCGCCAGGTTGGCCATCAGCAGCGCGAACTCGTCGCCGCCGATCCGCGCGACGTGCTCGGCCGCGCGGGTGCAGCGTTGCAGGCGGCTTGCGACCTGGACCAGGAATTCGTCGCCGGCGGGATGTCCGAACTGGTCGTTGACCTCCTTGAAACGATCGAGGTCGAGCAGCAGCACCGCGAACTCCTCGCCGGACAGAGCGAGGCGCTTCAGCGCGGCATCGAGCGTCTCGCCAAAGGCGACGCGGTTCGGCAGCTGGGTCAGCGGATCCTGCCGCACCGTGCGCTCGGCCTCGATCTGCCGCATCACGCGTCGCGCGAAGGCGAACGAGTTCACGAACACGCCGCGCAGCAGC
The DNA here is from genome assembly GCF_054057995.1 of Bradyrhizobium sp. USDA 4486. NCBI lineage: Bacteria > Pseudomonadati > Pseudomonadota > Alphaproteobacteria > Hyphomicrobiales > Nitrobacteraceae > Bradyrhizobium > Bradyrhizobium sp. USDA 4486. Next base: position 4,422,400 of record NZ_JBSRZV010000001.1, on the reverse strand, counting down.
ACGCTGCCATAGACCACGACGAGAAAGGCGATCAGCAGGAAGGCGAGGTCGCCGTTTCGCCCGAGGCAAATGGCGATCCCGACGAAGATGGGCGCGGTGAAAGAGATGGCTGCAATCGGGATCGTGGCGAAGGCGAGCGCGCCGCCGGCCAGCATGCCCGAGCAGAGACAGGTGATGACGAGCTGGCCGCCGGTCGAGGCGTTGTTGAAGAAGGCGACTGGGACGATGCCCCAGGCACTGCCGAGCACGAAGGCATTGCGCACCAGGCGGTGCATCGCCCGGCGTGAGACGAATTGCGGTTTGGTGATCCGGCGCGCGGCATGGGATTGCAGGCCGAACGCGATTGCGGCGCCGGCCACGATGACCGCCCAGATCAGGGCGAACATTCGCTCCGGCGACTGCCACAGCGCGATCGCCAGCACGACGGCGTTGCAGGCATTGGCGAGCATGATGCCGACCGAATAGCCGAGCACCAGCGACATTTGTTCCGCGCGGATATGGCCGGCCACGGCTTCGTCGGTTGCAGGACCGCCAAAGGCCGACAGATCGCCGCCAAACAGCCGCGCGAAATAGCTGGTCGTTTGAGTCCGCATCCCAGAGCCTAGCAGCACGAGCCGTTTGTCCGGCTCGATCCGGAGAATTCGCCATAAAGCTTTGACGAACTGTGAATTATCCACGCTTGCGGCGGGCTCTGTGACCACTTCTGCGTGTTCGATCGGGAGTATCGATAACAAATCGATACAAATGCAGGCCCGCGCGTTACGGCTGTAACGGACGGAAACATGTTCGCCACCAATTCCCGCTGTCATGCCCCGGCTTGACCGGGCTTGACCGGGGCATCCAGCAGGCTGCGGTGGATGTGGCGAGAGCGAGCTCTTCAATGCCCGGCTCTGGAGTAGTGGATCGGCAGGTCAAGCCTAGCGATGACAGCGTGCCCGAGGCTCACCGCCCCAACTGCTTCGGATCGTAGTAGAACCGCTCCTCGATCAGCTCATCACCCCGCCAGGTCTGCCAGGCGATCTCGTCCAGCGTTCGCGTGACGCCCTCGGCATTGGTGAAGCTGAAGATCCAGCGCGTCGCGACATTGTCGCCCTCGATCAGGCTCGGCCCGATGCGGACCGCCTTGACCTCCTTGAAGGCGGCCAGCACGCCGCGCTCCTTCGCTGCCAGCTTGTCCCGTCCGATCGTCGGCGCGGCGTTGTTCTCGTAAGTGGCGGCATCGGGCGTGTAGAATTGCTCGATCGCCCCGACGAAATCCCCATCCTCCAACCGCTTCGCAAAAGCTTCGACGATGTCACGGCTCGGCATGGCGCACCTCACGAATAAAACCGACTTATAGTCGGTAAATACCGACCGAGGGTCGAAAAGTCAACTGGCAGCGTCCGCCAAATTCAATTAGAGCATCAGATCAGATCGAGCCGCGTCCGCGAAGAAGGTGGGCTCCCTCTCCCGCTTGTTGGCGGGAGAGGCTAAGCGAGGCCGCGGCCTGATCTGCGCGAGACAGGAACAACATGGCGAAACAGGCAGAGCGGCGCGCGGCGACGACGGAGGCGATCCTGACGGCGGCGCGCCGGCTGTTCGGGACGCACGGCTTTGCCGCCACCACCATGGACGAGATTGCGGAAGGCGCCGGCATCGCCAAGGGCGCGGTCTATCATCATTTCAAGACCAAGGAAGCCGTGTTCGAAGCCGTGTTCGATTCCGTCTCGCGCGAGCTCGTTGCCGAGATCGACCGCACCGCGCGCGCCGAAAAGGACGTGCTCGCCGCGATGATCGCCGGCACCCAGCATTATTTTTCCGCGACCGCCAAGGGCCCGACCGGCCGGATCATCCTGCGCGACGGCCCGGCCGTGCTCGGCTGGGAACGCTGGCGGGAGATCGACGCGCGGCACTTCGGCGGCAAGATGCCGCGGGCGCTCTCCGCCGCGATGGACGCCGGTCTGATCGCACGCCAGCCGGTCGAGCCGCTGGCCCGCCTGCTGCTCGGCGCGGTGACGGAGGCCGCGGTCGCCTGCGCCGGGCGCGCCGACATCGCAAGGGCCGGTGCGGAATATGCCCGTGCGTTCCGATCGTTGGTCGAGGCGCTGCGTCTCTCCGCATGATTGTGCTAATGTCCCTGCAGAGAGCGCAGCAGCCATCTACCATGCGACCTGAACCTGTCGTATGGGCAATGACGCGCTCGCGCACGCGACACGCGTCCTGGATGGAGAACGGCTTGGCTATTCGACTACGGATCGGCACCCGCAAGAGCGCGATGGCGCTGGCGCAGACGGAGGAGATTGCGCGCCGTCTGACCGCCGCCAGGCCCGATCTCGAGGTCGAGATCGTCAAGTTCGACACCACGGGCGATCTCGACCAGACCAGCAAGCTGCTGCCGCATGGCGGCAAGGGCGGCGCCTTCGTGGCGCAGATCCGTGCCGCCGTGCTGTCAGGGGAACTGCAGGCCGCGATGCATTCGTTGAAAGACATGCCGGGCAACGAGGACACGCCCGGTCTCGTCATCGGCGCCACGCTGTCGCGCGATCCACCCGCCGATGCGCTGGTGCTGCGTGAAGGCGTGATGCTGGACGCGCTGCGCCAGTCGCGCGGCAAGGGTCTTAAAATTGGCACCAATGCGGTGCGCCGTGCCGCCTATGCGCGGCGGTTGTTTCCGGATGTCGAGGTGATCCACTTCCGTGGCGCCGCCGATACCCGCGTGCGAAAGCTCGACAATGGCGAGAAGCAGCGCCTGCCGGATGGCGGTGCTGTGGGGCCCGCGGATGCGCTGATCATGGCGCGCTCGGGCCTCGACCGCGTCGGTCTTGCGCATCGCATCGCCTACGAATTCACCGCGGCGGAGATGTTGCCCGCGGCGGGGCAGGGCATCGTCGCCGTCGAATGCGCCGCGCAGGACTGGCAAACGAGGCAAATTCTTTCATCGATCGACGATCCCGCTGCGCACGCCTCTGCTGATGCCGAGCGCGAGGTGCTGTGGGTCCTCAACGGCCACTGCAATTCGCCGGTTGCGGGCTTCTCGACCATCACGGGCGATCAGATGTCGCTCACCGCCTCCGTGCTCGACCTTTCCGGCAACACCATCATCGAAGCTTCGCGCATAGGCCCCGCCAATCGCCCGCGCGAGCTCGGTCGTGCGGTGGGTCTCGAACTCTTGGCAAAGGGTGCGGCGGAGATCATCGAGCGAAGCCGGCCCCGCTAGCTGGCTCTCTGCGAATTACGGTCGGCGAGATGATGGCATTATGCGCCTGTGTTGCCCGACGGGTCAAGTTATATTCGGAAACGGAGAATTTTCCACGGCGGCGAAATCTTCAATGATTCGTACTGTGCATGGGGTTGTTTCGCGGCCTTTGTTTTGTCCTTAGGCGCAGCGAAATTCACCCCCGCACCCGCTTGATCATCTGCTCGACATGGGCGATCGGCGTCTCCGGCTGGATGCCGTGGCCGAGATTGAAGATCAGCCGTCCTTGCGCAAAATTCGCCAGCACGTTGTCCACCGCGCGATCGAGCGCGGCGCCCCCTGATATCAGCACCAGCGGATCGAGATTGCCCTGCACGGCGACCTTGCTCTGCACGCGCTCGCGGATGAAGGCGGGCTCCGCGGTCCAGTCGATGCTGACCGCGTCGACGCCGGCCGCCTCGACGTAACCAGGCAATTGCGCCGCAGCGCCGCGGGGAAAGCCGATGATCTTCGCGTCCGGCACCTTTGCGCGCACGCCCGCGACGATGCGCCGCGTCGGCTCAGTCGACCAGCGCGCGAACTCGGCCGGCGGCAGCACGCCGGCCCAGGTGTCGAAGATCTGCAGTGCGTTGGCGCCGGCCTCTAACTGCGCCAGCAGATATGCGATCGAGCTCTCGACCAGCACGTCGATGATCTTCGCAAACGCTTCTGGATGCTGGTAAGCCATCATCCGCGCCGGCGCCTGGTCAGGCGTGCCGTGGCCCGCGACCATGTAGGTCGCGACCGTCCACGGCGCACCGCAGAAGCCGATCAGCGCGGTCTTGGCATCGAGCGCGCCGCGCACGAGCTTGAGCGCCTCGAACACCGGCGTGAGCTTGCCGAGATCGGCCTGCGCGGCGAGCGCTGCGACTTTCGCCGGATCATCCAGCGGCTCGAGCCGCGGACCCTCGCCGACCTCGAAGCGCACCGAGCGGCCGAGTGCGTAGGGGATCACGAGGATGTCGGAGAAGATGATCGCCGCATCGAAGCCGAACCTGCGGATCGGCTGCAGCGTCACTTCGGCGGCAAGCTCCGGGTTGAAGCAGAGATCGAGGAAGCCGCCGGCCTTGGCACGCACCTCGCGATATTCAGGCAGATAGCGGCCGGCCTGCCGCATCATCCACATGGGCGGGACGGGCTGACGTTGGCCGGAGAGGACGTCGATGAAAGGTTTCGTCGCAGGCTGGGGCACGAATGGTCCTGAAGCAGGTTATCGCCCCTGATACACCGCCGCGCGCCCCAGCGGAACAGGGGAACCAGTGCGTTACGGCCGCGTTGACCAGCCAACGGAGGAGATCATGGCTGAGACGTTCAATCCCGCGCCGCACGACAAGCATGCCGACGATCTGCGCGAGGCGCTCGCCGCCGATCGTCACGCCAAGCTCGACACCGGGCTGGAGGACACCTTCCCGGCATCCGATCCCGTCAGCGCCGCCCAGCCGACGCCTTCGAAGGCCGACGCGGAGGCGGACAATCCCTCGCTCTGGGACAAGGTTAAGGCGATCTTCAGCTAGCGAGGAGGGGCGCCGGATTCCGATAGGTTCGCTAATGTCTTGTTAGCGATGGATCGATTCCGGTGTCCGTACGACTACGGGAAACCGGGGATATGGCGGCCCATTCCGCCAATCGTTTCAGAGTTCAATAACAGAAGCGGCAGAGGTTCCGGAAGATCGGAGACCTCTGCCGCATGAACGTCGTTGCCCAAAGAGCCGGATGGAGCCGCCTGCCGCTGCGTGCGGCGGCGTTCGTCGTGCTGACTTGCGCGACCATCCTCGGCGTCAGCGGCTGGCGCGAATGGGCCGCGCGCGATGCGGTGCTCAAGGGCGCCGAGACCGAAATGGCGAATGTCGCGCGCTTGCTGACCCAGCATGCCGAGGACAGCCTCGATCTCCTGGATTCCGGCGTCGTCGGCGTCGTCAGCCGGCTGGAGATGGACGGCACCGAGCCGGCGACGATCAGCAAGCTCAGAAGCCTCCTGGAGGCGCGCAAGAAGGCGATGGAGCGCGTCCACAGCCTCGCCATCATCGATGACCAGGGCAATTGGCTGACTTCGCCCGGCACGATCTCCTCGACGCTCAGCGACGATGCGTTCTTCCGCCATCATCAACTCTCGCCGAAGCGTGAGCCCTTTGTCGGCCACCCCGTGAAGAGCCAGCTCGATGGCGAATGGGTCGTCACCCTGTCGCGCCGCTTCAACAAGCCGGACGGCAGCTTTGGCGGCGTCGTGCTCGCAACCATCAGCTCGCGCTATCTCTCGCATTTCTTCGAGCAGTTCGAGATCGGCCGCAACAGCTCCGTGGCGTTGATGCACGGCGAGGGCACGATCATCGCGCGCACCCCGCACAACGCAAAGTTCGTCGGCCGCAGCGTGGCCGAGACCCCGCTATTCCGCGACGCCAGCCTGCAGCGGCCGGCCGGCGCCTATCATTTCAAGTCACCGCTGGACGGCGCCGACCGCGTCAGCTTCTTCAAGCGCAGCGGGCGCTTTCCGCTTGTCCTGCTCGCGACCGTCGACAAGGACGAGCTGCTGGCGCCCTGGCGCGCGGCGGCCATCTCCCGCATGCTCTACGTGCTTGCGCTGGTCATGCTGATTGCGATCATCGGCGCGGTGCTGGTGCGGCAGTTGCAGCGGGGCCAGAACATGGCCGCCGCCCTGGTCGAGAAGGAAGCCCATTTCCGCCTGCTCGCCGAAGGCTCCAGCGACATGGTGACCCGGATCGGCCTCGACGAGCGGCTGCGCTACGTCTCTCCCTCCTCGGTCCGCGTCGTCGGCTGGCGCGCCAACCAGCTGATCGGAACGCCGGCGCTGGCGGGCATCCATGCCGACGACCTGCCGCAGGTCCAGGCTCTCGTCGATGCCATGAAGCGCGGCGAAAAAGAGGAGGCGCGGGTCACCTATCGCAACTCGCACCGGCAGACGGGCGAGGTCTGGCTCGAATCGACCATGCGGGTGACGCGGAGGGACAACGGTCGCGTCGACGGCGTGGTCGCAATCTCGCGCGACATCACCGAGCAGAAGAAGCTGGAGACCCGGCTCGAGACGCTCGCGATCGAGGACAGCCTGACCGGGCTAGCCAACCGCCGCCGCTTCGACGAGAGGCTTAGCGATGAATGGGCGCGCGCCTATCGCGACCGCTCCAGCCTCGCGCTGCTGATGATCGACGTCGACCACTTCAAGGCCTACAACGACGAATACGGCCATCCTGCGGGCGATGTCTGCCTGCGCGTGGTGGCGCAGGTCATCGCCGCCGAGATGAAGCGCCCCGGCGATCTCGCTGCGCGCTACGGTGGTGAGGAATTCGCAGTGCTGCTGCCGAACACCGATGCCGACGGCTGCGCCCGCATCGGCGAGCGAATCCGGAAGGCCATCCGCGAGGCGGGCCTCGTCCACAGCGCCAATCGCAGCTCTGGCTGCGTGACCGCTTCGTTCGGCGGCGCCGCCTGCCGCCCGGCGCTGGAGCGCACCGCCGGCGTCGGCACCCTCGTCGAGGCGGCCGACCAGGCGCTCTATGCCGCGAAGGAATCCGGTCGCGATCGGTTGATGATGTCGGTCGAGGTCGCGAGCCTGCCCAAGGCCGTCGGCGAGTAATATCAAACGGCATAAGAGCTATCGTGTCCCGGACGCGACGCAGCGTGAAACGCTGCGGCGCTGAGCCGGGATCCAGCACTCTTCTTCGCTGCAGCGATGGGCCCCGGTTCAGCAGCGCACCGCGAAGAGCGCGGCGCCCGGGGCACGAGGGCTAGTAGTGCGGCGGGCGCTCGTTGGCAGGGCCGGGCGCGTTGGCTTCGGCCTGCTGAAGACGCTCGCCGAGCTCTGCGACCTTCCGCGTCAGCGCATCGATCTGCTTCCACTGCGCGGTGATGGTCTGGTTCAGCGTCTCGATCGTGTCGTCCTGATAGGCGATGCGCATCTCCAGCGCGTCGATGCGCTCGCCCAGGTTCTTGATCTCATTGGTCACGTGCGGCGTCCTTGTCCCGTTCGCGCAAGCCGTGGCCGAGCGCCACGCGCTCGTCGAACACGAAACATTCGCCGCGCCAGCGGCTCTGCGCCTCCGGCACCTCTTCGAGATACTTCAAGATGCCGCCCTTGAGGTGATACACCTCGGCAAAGCCGCGCGCGAGCAGATGCGCGCTCGCCTTCTCGCAGCGGATTCCGCCGGTGCAGAACATCGCGATGCGCCGGTGCTTCGCGGGATCGAGTTTTTGCGCGGCAAAATCCTTGAATTGACCAAAGCTCTTGATATCAGGATCGACCGCGCCTTCGAACGTGCCCATCGCCACCTCGAACGCATTGCGGGTGTCGAGCACCAGCACGTCGGGCGCCGCGATCAGCGCGTTCCATTCGCTCGCATCGACATAGATGCCGACCAGTCGCGTCGGATCGGCCGCCGCATCGCCAAGAGTGACGATCTCCTTCTTCAGCCGCACCTTGAGCCGGCCGAACGGCATCGCGTCCGCAGTCGAGAATTTCAGTTCGAGGTCGTCCAGCCGGCCGCCGAACATGGCGCCGTGAGCGAGCTCATGAACGAAGGCGTCGATCGCCTCCGGTGCGCCCGCGATCGTGCCGTTGATGCCTTCCTCCGCCAGCAGCACACTGCCCTTCAGTGCTAGCCCAGCGCAGAACGCGCGCAGCGGCTCGCGCAGCTCGCGGTAATCGGGCAGGGCGGCGAATTGGTAGAAGGCGGCGACCTTGTGGATCATGGCGGCTCGTTTAGCAGGCGGCCGCCGCCCAGAAAACCCGCATGGATGCGGACGGCAAAAGGCCTATCGCCCAGCGGGCGGCTGCCATTTTCCTGGTATGCCAGGATTGCCCGGATGGGCAGGAATGTGTCATGTAGGCCCAGTTTTTCCGAGATGGCGCGCCTCCGCGCCGACGGTCTGAGAGAGCAAAGATTCAATGAGAAGCTTCCACTTCCCCGGCAGGTCCACGGTCCACGCCACCAACGCGATGGTGGCGACCTCGCATCCGCAGGCCTCGCTGGCCGCGATCGAGGTGCTGCGCGAGGGCGGGACGGCGGTGGACGCGGCGGTCGCGGGCTCAGCCATTCTCGCCGTGATCGAGCCGCAATCGACCGGCATCGGCGGCGACTGCTTCGCGCTGATCCAGCCGCGCGGCGAGGGCAAGATCATCGCCTATAACGGCTCCGGCCGCGCCCCGAAGGCGGCCAATGCCGACTGGTATCTCGAGCGCAAGATCAATTCCGTGCCACTAACCTCGGCGCATGCGGTCTCTATCCCCGGCGTGATCGACTGCTTCGCGACCGTGCTGCGCGATCATGGCAAGTTCGGCTTCGACCGGCTGCTTCAGCCCGCGATCAAGGCGGCCGAGGAAGGCTACGTCGTCGCCCCCCGCGTCGCCTTCGACTGGAAGAACCAGTTCGAGAAGCTCAAGGCCGGCACCAACACCGTGCGCTACCTGCTGCCGGGCGGCAAGCCGCCGGTGGCCGGCGACGTCATCCGTCAGGTCGAGCTCGGCAAGACGCTGCGCGCGATCGCCAAGAACGGCCGCGACGCCTTCTACAAGGGCGAGATCGCCGAGGACATGGTCGAGACCCTGCGTTCGATCGGCGGTCTCCACACGCTCGACGATTTCGCCGCGCACACCACCGAGACGACGACGCCGATCGGCACCATGTACAAGGGCTACGACGTCTGGCAGTGCCCGCCGAACGGCCCGGGCGTCACGGCGCTGTTGATGCTCAACATCCTGTCGCGCTTCGACTTGACCAAGTACGCGCCCGTCAGCGTCGAGCGCTTCCATCTGGAGGCGGAAGCCGCGCGCATCGCCTACATGAACCGCGAGATGCACGTCGCATCGCCCGAGCACATGAAAATCAATGTCGCCGAGATGCTCGAGAAGGGCTTTGCCGACGAGTATATCAGCAAGATCCGCATGGACGGCATGCTCGACCTGCCGAACGTCGCGCCGCCGATGAATCCCTCGACGATCTACATCACCGTGGTGGACAAGGACCGCAACGTCTGCTCGTTCATCAACTCGGTCGCGCATTCCTTCGGCTCGGCGATCGTCTCCAACAGGACCGGCGTCTTGTTCCAGAACCGGGCCGGCGGTTTCCGTATCCAGCCGGGCCATCCCAACTGCATCGAAGGCGGCAAGCGTCCGCTGCACACGATCATGCCGGGGCTGCTGACCAAGGGCGGCCGGTCCGCGATGTCGTTCGCAGTAATGGGCGGCCAGTACCAGCCGACCGGCCAGACCCATCTCCTGACCAATATCCTGGACTATGGCTGCGACGTGCAGGAGGCGATCGACATGCCGCGTGGCCTGCACTACGAGGGCCAGTACCAGCTCGAGGACAGCGTCCCGGCCAATATCGTCGAGGGCCTGAAGAAGCTCGGCCACAAGACCACCAGCGTCGTCGGACCGCTTGGCGGCGCCCAGGCGATCTGGATCGATTGGGAGAAGGGCACGCTGACCGGCGGTTCCGATCCGCGCAAGGACGGCTGCGCACTCGGCTATTGATCGCGCGCGGAACGAGTTCCGCGCGCGAGTTCAGGAAAATTTGACGAAGGGGCGGCGCGGCATTTGCCGTGTCGCCCCTCTCGCGTTCGGAACTGCGCTCATCGCTCCAAGTTGAGGGGCGAGCGGTGCAGGCGTGCGCTGCTTTGTCTTGAAGCGGCGGAGGCCGTCAATGTCCGACAATTCAAGTTCCCGATCATCCGGATTCGATCGTCGCGCCTTCATGGCAGGCGCCGCCGGCAGCGCCCTCGTTCCGATCACTGCGCGCGCTGCTGCGCAGGATGCGGGTGCGTCGTCCGCGCAGAATCCGGCGCTGCCCGTCGACGTCACGCTGCATGTCAACGGCAAGGAGAAGCGTCTGCACATCGACGCCCGCACCACCGTGCTCGATGCGCTGCGCGAGCACCTCAAGCTCACCGGCAGCAAGAAAGGCTGCGATCACGGCCAGTGCGGCGCCTGCACCGTGCTGATCAACGATCGCCGCGTGGTGTCGTGCCTGACGCTCGCGCTCGCGGCGGAGGGGCAGGAGATCACCACGATCGAGGGCCTTGCCACCGACGATCGCCTGCATCCGATGCAGCAGGCCTTCGTCGACAACGACGCCTTCCAGTGCGGCTATTGCACGCCGGGCCAGATCATGTCGGCGATCGCATGCGTAAAGGAGGGCCATGCCAACAGCGAAGCTGATATCCGCGAATATATGAGCGGCAACATCTGCCGCTGCGCCGCCTATCCCAACATCGTCGCCGCGGTGAAGCAGGCCGCGCCCGAGATCATGAAAGGCTAGGCACATGCGACCTTTCTCGTATCAGAGGGCGAGCGACCCCGATATGGCCGTGCAGGCGCTCAGCGCCGCCGCGGCTGCCAACCGTCCGCTGACCCAGGCCGCTGCGCAGCCGCTTGCTGGCGGCACCACGCTGATCGACCTGATGAAGCTGGACGTGATGCGGCCCGCTGCGATCATCGACATCAATCCGCTCGCGCGCAGCTGGTCGGCAATCGAGCCGGGCGGCGACAAGTTGCGGCTCGGCGCGCTCGCGAAGATGTCTGATGTCGCCGCGCATGACGGAATCCAGCGCGATTATCCGGTGATCGCCGATTCCCTGAAGCTTGCCGCCAGCGCCCAGTTGCGCAACATGGCGACGCTCGGCGGCAACGTGATGCAGCGGACGCGCTGCAACTATTTCCGCGATGTGTCCTATGAGAATTGCAACAAGCGCAATCCCGGCTCCGGCTGTGCCGCGATGGACGGCGTCAACCGCATGCATGCCGTGCTCGGCACCTCGGACCACTGCATCGCCACCTATCCCGGCGATTTCGCCCAGGCGCTGATCGCGCTGGATGCCACGGTCGAGATCACCGGCAAGTCCGGTACGCGCAACATGCTGTTCGCGGAGTTGCACAAGGCGCCCGGCAACACGCCTGATATCGAGACCACGCTTGAGCCCGGAGAGCTGATCTCAGCCTTCGTCGTCCGTGGCCGCTGGCCGCGTTCGGTGTACCTCAAGGCGCGCGACCGGCAATCCTATGAGTTCGCGCTGTCCTCGGCGGCGGTCGCGCTCGACGTGCAGGACGGCACGATCAAGGATGCGCGCGTCGCGCTCGGCGGCGTCGCCACCGTGCCCTGGCGCGCGCGCGAGGCGGAAGCGCTGCTCAAGGGCCAGAAGTTCGACGACGGGCTGGCGCAGCGTGTCGCCGATGCCGCTTTCGCCGACGCCAGAGGACGTCAGCACAACAATTTCAAGATCGCGCTCGGCAAGCGCGTGGTGGCGCGTGCGCTCCAGCAGGCCGTAACGATGGAGATCTGACCATGACCGCTGCTGCTCCCGAGCCGAAGGCGAATATGGGCCGGCCCGTGCCGCGCTATGATGCGGCCGCAAAAGTCACGGGGCGCGCGACCTACGCCTCCGACATGCCGCTGGACAACCCGGCCCATGCCTTCCTGGTCACCAGCGCCATCGCCAAAGGCCGCATCGACAGCTTCGACCTCGCTGATGCAAGGCGCGTCCGCGGCGTGATCGACATCGTCACGCACGAGAACGCCCCGAAGCTGAAGGAGTCGAAACTCTTCAGCAATGGCGGCTATGCCGGCACCACGATCCAGCCGCTGAAATCGGCCGACATCGCGCATGACGGCCAAATCATCGCTGTCGTGATCGCGGACACCTACGAGGCCGCGCGCGAGGCCGCCAACCGCGTCAAGGTCAGCTATACGGCGGCTACGCCCAGCGCGACCTTCGATTCCCCGGGGACGACGACAGCCGCCGCCAAGGGGCAGAACTCGCAGTTCAAGGAAGACCCCAAGGTCGGCGATTTTGCCAAGGCATTCGACGAGGCCGAGGTCAAGCTCACCGCCTCCTACGACACGCCGACCCAGCACCACAATCCGATGGAGCTGTTCACGACGAGCTGCGCCTGGATGGGCGACGACCTCGTCATTTACGAGGGCAGCCAGTACGTCTACGGGCTCAAGAACGGCGTCGCCGAGCAGCTCGGCGTCGACGCCGACAGGGTGCGCGTGGTCAATCCCTATGTCGGCGGCGGCTTTGGCTCGCGCGGCTCGATGACGCCGCGCACCGCGATCATCGCTGCGATTGCCAGGCGTCTGAACCGGCCGATCAAGCTCGTTGCCACCCGCGACCAGGGCTTTACCATCGCGACCTATCGCGCCGAGACGCGGCACGAGATCAGGCTTGGCGCCAGCCGCGACGGCAGGCTTACCGCGCTCAGGCACGAGGGCGCCGAGGTGTCCTCGCGTCCCGATCCCTATTGCGTCGGCGGCACCAAGACCACGACGCGGCTCTATGCCTGTCCGAACGTCGACAGCCTGGTGTCGATCGTGCGCGCCGACCGCAACACGCCGGGCTTCATGCGCTCGCCGCCGGAGGTGCCGTATCTGTTCGCGCTGGAGAGCGCGATGGACGAACTCGCGGTCAAGCTCAACATGGACCCAGTCGAGCTTCGCCGCATCAACGACACCACCAACGAGCCGATCGACGGCAAGCCCTACACGTCGCGGTCGCTGATGGCGTGCTTCGATGAGGCTGCCAAGGCGTTCGGCTGGTCGCGGCGATCGCCGGAGCCGAAATCGATGGCGGAGGGCGACTGGCTGATCGGCTATGGCTGCGCCGCCACCTGCTATCCGACACAGATGGCGCCGTCGGCCGCGCGCGTGCGTCTCCAGCGCGACGGCCGTACCCGCGTGGAGATCGCGGGCCACGAGATCGGCACCGGCGCTTACACGATCATCGCCCAGACCGCGTCCGAGCGGCTCGGCGTGCCGCTGGAGAAGGTCGCCGTCTTCATCGGTGACAGCGATCTGCCGCCGGCGCCGGTGGCCGGTGGCTCGAACTCGACCGCCAGTACCTGCTCGGCGGTGATGATGGTGTGCGACCAGATCCGCCAGCGGCTGTTCAAGGCGGTGATGCCGAATGCGAGCCTGACCGACAAAGCCAAGGAAACCATCGGCATGGGACAGACGCCGACGACGCAAGCCGCAAAAAGCGATCGTCCGCTCGATTTGGACAAGGCGTTCGACGCGCTCGGTGTCGGCGTCGTCGAGGAATATGGCGAGTGGAAGCCGGAAGGTGCGCCGCTGGATTCGTTCAAGGCCATGCACAGCGGGCACGCGCGCCTCGTCGGCGGGCATCAGATGAAGGACAAGATTGCCTACGCCTTCGGCGCGGAGTTCGCTGAGGTCCGCGTCAACCGCTTCACGCACGAGATCCGCAGCCCCCGTCTGGTCGGCGCCTTCGCGGCCGGCCGCATCATGAATCCGCGCACGGCGCGCAGCCAACTCATGGGCGGCTTGATCTGGGGCATGTCCTCGGCGCTGCTGGAGGCGACCGAGATCGACGAACGCTATGCGCGCTATGTCAACGATAATCTCGCCGATTATCTCGTGCCCGTGAATGCTGACACACCAAGCGTCGAGGTGATCCTGCTCTCCGAGCAGGACGATCACATCAATCCGGCTGGCGCCAAGGGCCTAGGCGAGCTCGCCAATGTCGGCACCAACGCTGCGATCTGCAACGCGATCTATCACGCCACCGGCCAGCGCATCCGCAAGCTGCCGGTGCGGCTGGAAAATATCGAGGTCTAAGGGGTGGAAACCCCACGCTCCTTGCGCTAGACACCTTCCGCCTCAAACCGAAGGTGCCTTATGCAGCGTTTTCAACGCGCAGTTCTCGCCATCATCTCGGCACTCGCGATCACTGTGATTGCCGGCGTGTCGGCTTTCGTTTCCACCACGGCCTCCGCCCAGACCGCAGGAAAGACCATGACCACAGCTTCAGGCTTGCAAGTCACCGACAGCGTCGTTGGCACCGGCGTATCGCCCAAGCCCGGCCAGATTTGCGTGATGCATTACACCGGCTGGCTCTATGAGAACGGCCAGAAGGGTAAGAAATTCGACTCCTCCGTCGACCGCAACGAGCCGTTTGAATTCCCGATCGGCAAGGGCCGCGTCATTGCCGGCTGGGACGAGGGTGTCGCCACGATGAAGGTCGGCGGCAAGCGCACCCTGATCATCCCGCCGCAGCTCGGCTACGGCGCCCGCGGCGCCGGCGGCGTGATCCCTCCGAACGCGACGCTGATGTTCGACGTGGAATTGCTCGCGGTGAAGTGACGGCGCAGCCGTCATTCCGGGGTGATGCGCCAACATCGAACCCGGAATCTCGAGACTCCGGGTTTGGTCCTTCGGACCATCCGGAATGACGGCACAAGCAAAAAGACCGGCCTTCGGCCGGCCTTTTCGCTTTCAATGCTGGCACGCGCTACTCCGCCGCGCGACGTGCTGCCGCAGCTGCGCGGTCCATGGCGTCCTTCGCTGCGTCCTTGGCATCGCCCATGGCCTGCTGGCCCTTGCCCTTCACTTCCTGAACCGAACCTTCGCCTTTCATGCGGTCGGAACCGGTGGCTTCGCCGATGCCCTGCTTGGCCTTGCCGATGGTCTCGTTGGCGGTGCCCTTGATCTTGTCCGTGGTGCTACCCATGAAACTCTCCTTCCATTTTGCTTGTGAGGGCAACGTCCCGCAGTTACGAGAGTTCCGATTTTGGTATGGCTTGCGGATGCGGCTTTGGGGTAGCTTGCCGCGCACGGAACCAACAGAAAGCACGTCCCATGACCGGCCATGACCATTCGCATTCCCACCATGACCACGATCACGATGATCGCTGGAAACATGACGGCGTGCGTGTCATTCCCGGCAACCAGCTCGACACCAACGTGCCGTCGACGGCGGGCATGGACCGCGCAGCCGCGATCAATTTCGCGCGGGTTGGCGCGCAGAAATTGTGGGCGGGCACCGTCAGCATCAAGCCCGATGCCAAGACCGGCGCCCATCACCACGGCCATCTCGAAAGCGTCATCTACGTGGTGAAGGGCAAGGCGCGGATGCGCTGGGGCGAGAAGCTGCAATTCACCGCCGAGGCCGGACCCGGCGATTTCATTTTCGTGCCTCCTTACGTGCCGCACCAGGAGATCAACGCCAGCCCGGACGAAGTGCTGGAATGCGTGCTGGTGCGCAGCGACGGCGAGGCGGTCGCGATCAACCTCGACATCGAGCCGGTCGAGAAGCCCGAGACCGTACTGTGGATCGACCCGGTGCACCGGGATCCCAACGAGAAGAGGTAGGACCGGCCCACGGGGCGGGGGCAGTGCCATCGCCCCAGCCGGCAAAAAATATCCGGAAGCGATGTCGGATGGCCGTCGGGCCATCCGTCCTTGGGCAGAACCCCGCCCAAGGAGTTTGCGATGCCCAGGATGATTTTCATCAATCTGCCGGTGACCGACCTCAAGCGCGCCACCGCCTTCTACGAGGCGGTCGGCGCGACCAGGAACCCGCAATTCTGCGATGACACCGCGAGCTGCATGGTCTTCTCCGAGACCATCTTCGCGATGCTGACGACCCACGACAAATTCCGTCAGTTCACGCCAAAACCGATCGCAGACGCGAAGACCTCGAACCAGGCGCTGTTCTGCCTGTCCGCGGACAGCCGGAACGAGGTCGACGAGATCGTCGCCAGGGCCGCGGCTGCGGGCGGGGTGGCCGATCCCAGCCCGAAGGACGAATACAGCTTCATGTATGGCCGCAGCTTTGAGGATCCGGATGGCCATATGTGGGGTGTGAACTGGATGGACATGGCAGCCTTTTCCGCGCAGCCCGAGATGGCGAACGCCTGATCGAAGCCCACGAATTCAGAGAATCTCGAGAAGGAGCATTCACGATGTCCAAGCTTGTCCCCTGCATGTGGTTCAACGGCGATGCCGAGGAAGCTGCGAAGTTCTACACCTCGCTCGTGCCGAATTCGGAGATCACGCACGTTCAGCAAAACGTTTCGGACGGCCCGTCCGGCAAGACAGGTTCAGTGCTGGTCGTCGAGTTCACGGTGGCCGGGCAGCCGCTGGTCGCGCTGAACGGCGGCATGAAGATGGAATACACCCATGCGATATCGCTGATGATCCATTGCGACGACCAGGCCCAGGTCGACAGCGTTTGGAACGCGTTCCTGGCGCATGGCGGCAGGGAAGAGCAGTGCGGCTGGCTCAGGGATCGCTGGGGCGTGGCCTGGCAGGTGGTGCCGAAGGTGATGTTCGAATTCCTGTCGAGCCCCGACAAGGCGGCTGCCGCGCGCGCGATGCAGGCCATGATGAAGATGGTGAAGCTCGACGTCGAAGCGCTTCGGCGGGCGTTCGAGGGCAAGTCCGCGGCGTGACTCGCACCACGCACTCAGTGCCGTAGGGTTGGGCAAAGGCGCGAAGCGCCGTGCCACCATCTGTCCATGGTCGAGAGAGGCGGTGGGCACGCTTCCGCCTTCGCTCTTCGAGCTACGCACGCCGATGGTCGCGAGCGGCGTCGTGATCTTGTAGGCGGTCTTCTCGGAATGGCCGGTGACGAAGCCGAACGCGCCTGTGATCATGCGGATCACGACGTCGCGATAGCTGTGCTCGTCGTTGAAGACGGTGCGGTCGAGCTTGAGCGTCGAACTCGGGCCGAGTGAGAGATTGGTGCTGTCGGCCATGACGAAGCGCGCGGCGCTGTCGGCGCCGGTGCGCACGATCTCGTCGCGCAGCATGCTGTCCCCGACATTGATCGGCCTCGTGGTCGCAGCGACGCGCGCCACCTCGTTCTGAATCACGACCGCTTCGCCGACGCGCGTGTGCGCCTGCGCGCCGGACGCCGCGCACAGCGCGGCCATCAGCAGGGTCGGGAAAACGAGAACGCAAATTCATTTCGCAATCGATCGATGTGTCCCTGATCGTACCGGATCGCGCACGCTTCCGATGTGGCGAAATTATCACAAGCGGCGCGGGACCTGCGCTATGCTTAGTGACAGTTGCGGCGGAATGCGTTCAATGAAAACGGCCGTCCAGTTTTTCGCCCCGGTGAAGCAGATTTGTCACGCAAAATATCCCCACAACAGCCGATCGAAGTGTCAGCGGTTCCGAAGCTATCGCAGGGCGCAGTGATCGCTGTCGCGATCTTTCTGGTTGCACATCTGGCGCTGCTGATTGGCCTGACGACGCCGGAAAAATTCGTCTTCGACGAGGTGCACTACGTGCCGGCGGGGCGGCAGATGCTGGCACCTCCGATGTCGCAGCCGATGCTCAATCCGATGCACCCGCCACTGGCCAAGGAAATGATCGCGGCCTCGATCGCAGCGTTCGGCGACAACGCATTCGGCTGGCGCTATCCCGCGACGTTGTTCGGCGCGTTCGCGATCGTCGCGATCTATCTGTGCGGGCTTGCACTGTTCTCGGCACAAGGGCCTGCGATCGCCGCCGCGCTGATCGCGACGTTCAACCAGATGCTGTACGTGCAGTCCCGCATCGCGATGCTCGACATCTTCGCGTTAGGGTTCGGTCTGCTCGCGATCGCCGCCTTCATGCATGGGTTTCGAAGAGAGCGCCCGCATGCGCTGTTCGCGCTCGCGGGCGCTCTGTTCGGCTTTGCTGCAGCCTGCAAATGGAGCGGTCTGTTTCCGCTCGGGGTCTGCATCGTCATCGTCGCGGTGATCCGCCTGATGCAGGGCTGGCGCACGCTGTTCGCCGACGCCAAGCCCGGTGACTGGTACCGGCCCGACCTCTGGCCCGACTTTCGTTTGCATCACGCCGCACTCTGCTTCGCGGTCTTGCCGGCGATCACGTATCTCGCCGCATTCGTCCCGCTCTATGGTTTCTCGCTATCGGATCTAATCGAGGCACAGCGCCGGATCTTCGCCGACAACACCACGACCGCGATCGCCGGTCACACTTATATGAGCGCGTGGCCGTCCTGGCCGCTGCTGGCGCGACCGGTATGGTTCCTGTTCGACAAGATGTCGGAAAACAGCGTGTCCGCGATCGTTTTTCTCGGCAATCCCCTGGTGCTGTGGCCGGCGCTGCTCGCGCTCGCAATCGTGCTGCGCGACTTCGTCGTCGCGCGCCGCTGGGATGCGTTCCTGATCGCGGCGTTCTATTTCGGCTGCTGGCTCGCCTGGGCGTTGCTGCCGCGCACGCTCGGCTTCATCTACTACTATCTGCCGGCCGCAACGATTGCATCGCTCGCGCTGGTCTATGTGCTGCGAAGAGAGCGGCTGCCGCGCTGGCTGCTTTGGGCCTATGTCGGCGTCGCCGCCATCGGCTTTGCGGTAATGCTGCCGATCTCGGCGGCTTTCATCGGCACGACGATGCAGATATTCAACCGCCTGATGCTGTTCCAGAGCTGGATCTGACAACAGAAGCCGCCTGCCGCCGATGCGGCAGGCGGCTCATTGATCGCCGCGATTATTTCGACGCGGTCTTGGTGTCCATGTTCACGACCTGGACGCGGCGGTTGATCGGGTCGGCGCCGTTGGCCGCATCCTTCAGCTTGGTCTTGCCGTATCCGACGGTGACCAGATCGGCGCTGTTGAGGCCGTAGTTCTGCACCAGGTACTTCTTGATGGTGTCGGCGCGACGTTCCGAGAGCCCCTGATTGAACTCTTCGCCGCCGATCGCGTCGGTGTGGCCTGCGACCACGAAGGTCGATCCCTTCAGCGCCGGGTCGGACAGGGCCTTGCCGAGCGCCTGCACCGACGACACCGAGGTCTTGGCGATGTCGGCCGAGTTGTAGTCGAACTGGATCTCCAGATCGATCTTCGGCTTGGTCGCGGCAAGCTCTGCGATCTGCTCGCGTTCGCCCATTGAGAGGGACCGGGTCGAGCGGTTGCGCACGGTGTTCAGGAAGGTCGCTTCCTTGGCCTGCGCGGTCGGATCGGCCTGCGGACCGACGGACAGGCCGCGGGTCGCCGGCTTCGGCTTCAGCGCATCCAGGATCTGGCTCGCGGAGACGTTGTTGTCACCGGCGAAAGCAAGGCCCGCCGTCATCGACAGCGCGGCGGAAAGAGCAATCGCCTTCAGTCCAAAAAACTTATCGAAACGGGTCATTGTCGTATCCTCGGTGTGACGCCTGATAGCGATTTGATGCTGAGAGCCTAGGACAGGTTCAAAGGCCCTGATGTGATGCGGGTCACATTCCAAATCGCCGGAAATGTCCTGTGCATCCTAGCGCCGGAGCCAGTTGGCATCCATGGCGAGCCGATCCCTTGGCAGCGCCCTAACAACGGGAAGAAGCGCTGTCGCATTCGGCCGTGGAAGCAGAATGCCGATCCTTCTCGCTTTTTCGGAAGAGTGTTCATTACCTGCTGGACTCGGCGCGCCCGCAGGTACAATCTCTTTCGTCATTGCTCGTCACCAGCCTGTATTGCCCGCTGCGTCAGCAGCCCGAAAAGCCGACGTCGCAGCGACTCCTAGCTCGGTTCGAGCAGGAGAAATCCCCGAGTGATCCAGATCACGGTGTGTCCTTGTGAGCTGGATCAGATTGCGTTCATCGGATCGGCGAAGGCCGACCCGAGAGCAGCGAAGAAGTTTGGATCAGGGGAGAATGATCATGCGCTTCTTGATCGCAGCAATTTCAATCGCAGCATTCATTGTCAGCGGCAACGCAGCTTTCGCGGACAAGCGCGTCGCCTTCGTCGTCGGCAACGCCGCCTACAGGAATGTCCCGCAGCTTCCCAACCCCGCGATCGATTCCAAGGCGATGGCCAGGGTGCTGCGCAATGTGGGCTTCGACGTCGTCGAGGGCGCCAACCTCACCCGCGACGCCATGACCGCAAAGCTTCTGGAGTTCGGCAAGAAGAGCGAAGGCGCCGACGTTGCGGTATTCTTCTATGCCGGCCATGGGATCGCCGTGAACGGCGTCAACTACCTGTTGCCGATCGACGCAGACCTGAAATCTGAGATCGACGTCAAGCTTGGCGCGGCGATCAATGTCGACCTCACGCTCGATCAGACGATGTCGGACGCGAAGGTGAAGCTCGTGTTCCTCGATGCCTGCCGTGACAATCCGTTCGCGGCGAAGATCCGCTCGGCCAAGGCCACCCGCTCCGTCAATGTGCAGACTGGCCTTGCCGAGATGAAGTCGGGCGAGGGCACGCTGATTGCCTTTGCCACGGGCCCTGGCCAGACCGCGCTCGACGGCGAAGCCGGCACCAACAGCCCGTTCACCCGCGCGCTCGTTGCCAACATCGTCCAGCCCGGGGTCGAGATCCAGCAGGCGATGACCAAGGTCCGCGCCCAGGTCAGCGACGAGACCAGCAAGGGACAATTGCCCTGGGGGCACACCAACCTCACGGGCAACGTGTATCTCAATCCGGTTGGGGTGCCGGCCGCGGCCACCACGGATACGTCGAACGCCCCGGCACAGGCCGCCAGCAAGCAAGGCTCGGACGTCGAGCTCGAGTTCTGGCGCTCGATCAAGGACTCCAACAAGGTCGAGGAACTCAACGCCTATCTCACCAGCTATCCCAACGGCACATTCAAATCGATCGCACTCGCCCGCATCGCGGCGTTGCAGGATGGTCCCTCCAACACCACCCGCAACCTCTCGGCCGGGATCGATCCTGCGACCTTTACGGAAGAGGCCAACCAGGTGTCCGAAGACCAGATTGGTCTCGACAAGAGCCAGCGCCGCGACGTGCAGCGCCGCCTTACCGGCCTCGGCTTTGATGTCAAGGCGACGGGCAAGTTCGACGAGGAGACCCGTTCCGTGATGAGGCGGTGGCAGGCGGCACGCGGCTATCCCGCTACCGGCTATCTCAACAAGCTCCAGCACAAGGCCCTGCTGTCGGAGATCGTCTCGACCCGCGCGGCCTCCTCCGAGCAGGCCGACGATGAGCCGGCGCGTCGCCGTTCCTCCGGCGGTGGCGGCCGGCGCCATTATTATAGCGGTGGTGGTGGCGGTCCGGCGGGCGGCCCAGGCGGGCTGCTCGGCGGTATGATGGGCGGGTTGTTCGGCCACCGCTGAGTAGAAGGCAGCGTTAGAGGCGGCCTGTCCGGGCCGTCTCTGTGTTCCGGAAACCCTTGCTCATCGCAAAGCCGTCGCGTGATGGCCTGCGTGCGAACAAGAATTCGGCCAGTTGCGCGCCTAGCACGCTCCGACAGCCACTCATGTACGAAGGGAGCCGAGTTCCGTCCTGTGCCGCGGCCAAGTGACTATCAGCGTGACTCCCAGTTCTATCGCAGTGGCCCGCCGGATCGGACCGTCTCTCTGAATTCCATGCCCATCTATATCGGCGCGGCGATGATCGCCGTGGCGATCCTGCTGTCGACGCTGATCACGGGGCTGACCTCCCGCTATGTCGGGCTCGAGGCGCCGACCGAAGAAAATATGTGGCTGGTCGACCGTCTCACCGGCAGCGTCTACCGCTGCCAGGCGGAAGGACGCGGCAGGGCCTCGTGCGAGCCCGATGTCGCCACAGGCAGTATCGGCGGCCGGTCCGGGATGCCGAAGGAGGGCCGCTGAGCCCTGTGCCGCTGGCCAACACGGACATGAGCAATGGCAAGATGAAGAGCGCCTGCATGCACTACATGAAGTCGCAAAAGGCAATGTCGATGAAGTAAGGCGCAAGGTGCCTCTCGTTTGGCCGCGCTGTCAGCAGACGACAGCGCGGCTTTCTCCTGTCCGCTGCCTGCGTTCTCTCTCGGCGCGAATCCCGCTACATTGCTCCCTGTAATGTCACGTGCGCCCAAACCGCTCCCGCTCACCACGACACAGGCCCGGCAGATCTGGCTGCATGCCCAGCGGCTGGACCAGCGTGCGCCGTTCGGCGAAGGCGCGCAGGCGGTGGCGGATGCCGTCACCCATCTCGGCTATGTGCAGATCGACACCATCAACGTCGTCGAGCGCAGCCATCATCACATCCTGTTCAGCCGCATTCCGGCCTATCGCCGCGCCGATCTGCGCCAGGCCCAGAGCGTCGACAGAAGCGTGTTCGAATACTGGACGCATGCGCTCTCCTACGTGCCGTCCGCCGACTTCCGCTTCTTCCTGCCGGCGATGCGCGAGCACAAGCGCGAGGGGCACAAATGGTATGCTTCGGTGAAGCCGGCCGACACGCGCAAGGTGATGCGGCTGCTGCGCGCCGGCCCGCTCACGATCCGTGACATCGAGGACGACGTGCTCACAGAGAAGGAGCACCTCTGGCAGAGCCGAAAGCCCTCGAAGCGGGCGCTTCAGCTCGCTTTCTACACCGGCGCCGTAACCATCAGCGCGCGCCTGGGCATGCTCAAGACCTATGACCTGATGACGCGCCATTTCGGCTGGGACAAGCTGCCGAAGCCGGCCTCCGCGAAAGAGATCACGGCCTATCTGCTCGACCGCGCGCTGCGCTCGCAGGGCGTCGTTAGCCTGGATTCGATCTGCCATCTCGACGCGCCGCGCAAGAAGGCGGTCGCCGGCCTCATCGCCTCGCGCGTCCGCCGCGGCGAACTCGTGCCTGTCGCGCTCGACGGCGCCGGCAAGCAGGAGCATTGGGCGACGCCCGCGGCGTTGGAGCCCGGCGAGGGCGCATCGCCCGATCTCGTCCACATCCTCTCGCCATTCGACCCCCTGATCATCCAGCGCAAGCGCACCAATCTCATCTTCGGCTACAACCATCTGTTCGAAGCCTATGTGCCGAAGGCCAAGCGCAAGCTCGGCTATTTCGCGCTTCCCGTGCTGGTCGGCGACGAGATCGTCGCCGCGCTCGATCTCAAGGCCGACCGGCAGGCCAAGAAGCTGTTGATGCAGAAATGGACCTGGGTCGGGCAGGGCAGGAAGACGGCGGGGCGCAAGGAGCTGAAGCGGGTGATCGAGGAAGAACTCGATCGATTCGAGCGGTTTCAGCTGGCGGAGTGAGAGCTGCTCGCCACGGCGTCGGTCCCGTAGGATAGGCAAAGCGAAGCGTGCCCACCATTGCCCCAATGAATGAAATCGAGAGCACGGCGTTAATTAGGTGGTTGTTGTTTGAGCATGATCTTTTCGGAAAGCGGCTGCGCACTTTTCCGGATCATGCTTTAGCGCGCCTTTGCCCACCCTTGAGGCCACGCATCGCGGCGAGCTGATCGATCCAAACGCCGACCGCAACCCCGACCGCATAGGCCATCAAATTCCATAGCGAGAAGATGCGGCCCAGCAGCAGCGCGCCGGCGGTCGTCAGCCGAAACGCATCAAGCCACGGCGTGTGCACCAGCCGGGAGAATTCGACGACGGCGGCGATCATCGCCGCAATGGCCGCGAGCTGCGCCCGCGACAGCCGCGGCAGCAGAACCCCGACCAGCAGATACACCATCGTCGCCCATAGCAGCGAGCCGCCGTACTTCACGACGAAGGCGGGAAGGCTGAGCGGGAAGCCATACCAGCGCAGGGACAGGCCGCAGGCAATCACGATCAGCGCCAGCCCTCCGCGCATCAGCGGCGTCCGAACGGGCGCAACAGTGTTGGCCGGCTGCGCCCCGTGCATTGCTTGCTCCATTGACTCTTTCGCGGCGATGCTCAAAACCCGGATCAGCCCAAAAAAGCAACAGCCCCGGGGGAAGCCATGAGCCAGACCACGATTTACGCCGGTTCCGCCGGCACAGCCAGGAGCGCCGTCGAGACCTCGACGATCCGCGCCATCTCCTGGCGCCTGATTCCGTTCCTGGTGCTGGCCTACTTCTTCTCCTACCTCGACCGCGTCAATCTCGGCTTCGCGGCGCTGACCATGAACGCGGACCTGAAGTTCACGCCGCTGATCTTCTCCTGGGGCGCCGGCATCTTCTTCATCGGCTATTTCATCTTCGAGGTGCCGAGCAATCTGGCGCTGGAGAAGTTCGGCGCCAGCCGGTGGATTGCGCGAATCATGGTGACTTGGGGCATCATCTCGGCGCTGATGGCGATGGTCAGCGGCGTCACCAGTTTCTACGTCCTGCGCTTCCTGCTTGGCGTCGCGGAGGCCGGCTTCTTCCCCGGCATCATCCTCTATCTCACCTATTGGTATCCCGCCGAATACCGCGCGCGCTTTCTCGCGGCGTTCGCCATCGCCGTCCCGGTCTCGACCGTGATCGGCGCGCCCATCTCCGGCCTGCTGCTCGGCCTCGACGGCATGATGGGCCTGAAGGGCTGGCAGTGGCTGTTCATTCTTGAAGGCATTCCCTCCGTGCTGCTGGGCATCGTCACCTGGTTCTATCTCACCGACAGGCCGGAGAAGGCGGACTGGCTCTCGGCCGAGCAGAAGGCCTGGCTCAAGGCGAAACTCGATGCGGAGATCGCGGCGAAGCAGGCCGTGAAGCATCTGACGCTCGGCGAAGCGCTGTCCTCGCCCAAGGTGATCACGCTGAGCCTGATCTATTTCGGCTTCGTCGGCGCGCTCTACGGCATGCAGTTCTGGCTGCCGCAGATCGTCAAGGCGTTCGGTCTCACCAACGCGCAGACCGGCTTCGTGACGGCGATTCCCTATGTGTTCGGCACGATCGCGATGATCCTGTGGGCGCGGCATTCGGACGCCACGCGCGAGCGCGTGATGCATGTCGGCGCGCCCATGATCCTGATCGCCATCGCGCTCGGCATCTCCTCCTATCTCACCGATCCGGCCATGACGATGGTGGCATTGACCTTCGCCGCCATCGGGCTGTTCTGCGTCTTCGGCGTGTTCTGGACCCTGCCGACCGCCTGGCTTTCCGGTACGGCCGCGGCCGGGGCCATCGCCCTGATCAATTCGATCGGCAATCTCGCCGGCTTCGGCGGCCCGTATCTGATCGGCTGGGTCAAGGAAGCGACGGGGCAGACCTCGACCGGTCTCCTGGTGCTTGCCGTGCTCCCGCTGATCGCCGGCATCCTGGTCTTCGTCGGCGGCCACGAGAGCAAGCACGAGTTCGCCGGGCAGGGGCGGTAGCGCCGAGTGAACGGTCCCGTAGGGTGGGCAAAGCATAGCGTGCGCACGGATAGTTCGTGGGCACGGCGCTAGCGCGCCTCTCCCTGCGGTGTCTGGCCCGAAGCCCGGCGCGGCTTGCTCGCGTAGAAATATCGGGCCCAATCCTTACCGCCCCTCAACGATCACGCTTTCCTGATGACTGACGATTATTGACTTTTATCAGTGATTAGTCGACATTCCTCTCATTCGAGAATAGGGGAGTGTCCTCTGATGTTCGTCCGGTCTGTTTTGTCGAGCTATTCCAGGCTTTTGGCAGGTGTGTCGCTGGCGCTGATGGCCGCTTCGCTGGCCGGGTGCAATGACACCGTGGCCGAGAATGCCGAGCCGTCGCGGCCGGTTCTGGTCGCGACAGCCCATTACGACGCCGAGACGCCAGAGCGGAGCTTCGTCGGCACCATCCGGCCCCGGATCGAGAGCGATCTTGGCTTCCGCGTGGTCGGCAAGGTCGCCAAGCGTCTGGTCGAGGTCGGCCAGACCGTCGAGGTCGGCCAGCCGCTCGCCACCCTCGATGAGGTCGATCTGAAGCTCCAGGCCGAGCAGGCTGTCGCCGAGCAGACCGCTGCGACCGGCGTGCTGGCCCAGGCCGCCGCCGCCGAGCAGCGCGCCAAGGACCTGAAGGCCAAGGGCTGGACCACGGACGCGCAGCTCGATGCGAGCCGTGCATCTGCCGACGAGGCCCGTGCGCGCCTCGACCGCGCTGTCCGCTCGGTCGAGCTGACTAAGAATTCCCTTTCCTACGCGACGCTCGTTGCCGACGCCCGTGGCGTCGTCACCGCAACCTTGATCGAGCCCGGCCAGGTGGTCGCCGCGGGCCAGGCCTCGATCCGTGTCGCCCGCTTTGCCGAAAAGGAAGCGGTCGTCGCGATCCCTGAGACGCTGGTCGGACGCGCCAAATCGGGCGTCGCCAGCGTCACTCTTTGGTCCGAGCCGGACAAGAAGTACACGGCGAAGCTGCGCGAGATCGCGCCGGCGGCGGATCCCGCCACGCGCACCTATCTTGCAAAGTTCTCGCTGCCTGAGGCCGACGACAAGGTCGCGCTCGGCATGACCGCGACGCTGACGCTGTCGGATGCCGCCACCGAGCGCGTGGCGCGACTGCCGCTGTCGGCGCTGTTCAACGAAGGCGGCAAGCCGTCGTTCTATGTCGTCGACGACAACGGCTCGGTCACGCTGCAGCCGGTCATTGTGAAGTCCTATGAGAGCAACGACGTCGTCATCACCGGCGGTGTGCCGGAAGGCGCCAAGATCGTCGCGCTCGGTGTCCAGAAGCTCGATCCGAGCCAGAAGGTGCGGGTCGTTTCGTCGCTGAGTTTCTAGTTCCTGTCATTCCGGGATGGTCCGAAGGACCAGACCACAGGTGCGCAATTGCGCACCGGGGAATCTCGAGATTCCGGGTTCGCCGTGCGGGCGCCCCGGAATGACAAAGGAAAGTCGAGTTACGTCGTGCAAGGCGAGTTTCGGCCCAAGCGCAAATGCTGGGGCTGAAGCGGCGAAGCGATCCAGAACCTGCCCAGCCCCCTGGATTTGCTTCGCTGCCTCGCGACGACGGTTTGAACAGGGCGGCTGCCGTTTTTGCAACTGGATCGTCTTTCGGAGAGAGCGATGAAGCGCTTCAATCTTTCGGCCTGGGCCGTCAGCCATCCGACGCTGGTTCTCTTCCTGATGCTCGTGCTCGGCGTCGCCGGCTTCTTCTCCTATCAGAAGCTCGGTCGCGCCGAGGATCCGTTCTTCACGGTCAAGGTAGTCAACGTGTCCGTGCTCTGGCCGGGCGCGACCGCGCAGGAGATGCAGACCCAGGTCGCCGACCCCATCGAGAAGAAGATCCAGGAGCTGCCCTATTTCGAGAAGGTGCAGACCTATTCCAAGCCCGGCTTCGCCGCGCTCCAGGTGACCTTCCGCGACAATACGCCGCCGAAGGACGTGCCTTATCTCTTCTATCTCCTGCGCAAGAAGCTGGTCGACGTGCAGGGCCAGCTGCCCTCCGGCATTCTCGGGCCCGTCGTCAACGACGAGTTCTCCGACGTCGATTCCATCCTCTACATGATGACCGGCGACGGCGCCGACTATGCCCAGCTCAAGAAGGTCTCCGAAGGTTTCCGCCAGCGCCTCTTGAAAGTGCCGGGCGTCACCAAGGTCGACGTCTACGGTAACCAGGACGAGCGCATCTTCGTCGAGTTCAGCCACGCCAAGCTCGCCACCCTCGGCATCACGCCGCAGGCGCTGTTCGATTCGCTCGCCAAGCAGAACAACGTGACGCCGGCCGGCACGGTCGAGACCGCCTCGCAGCGCGTGCCGCTGCGCGTCACCGGCGCGCTCGACGGCGCCAAGGCCGTGGCCGAGACGCCGGTCGAGAGCAATGGCCGCGTGTTCCGCTTAGGGGATATCGCCACTGTCACCCACGGCTATGTCGACCCGCCGAGCTTCGTCGTCCGCCAGGAAGGCAAGGCCGCGATCGGCATCGGCGTCGTCACCGCCAAGGGCGCCAACATCCTCGATCTCGGCAAGGAGGTCGAGAAGGCCACTGCCGAGTTCATGAAGGCCGTGCCGCAGGGCATCGAGGTCAAGCTGATCGCCGACCAGCCCAAGGTGGTCGAGCACGCCGTCGGCGAGTTCGTGCACTCCTTCATGGAAGCGCTCGTGATCGTGCTGTTCGTCTCGTTCCTGGCGCTCGGCTGGCGCACCGGCATCGTGGTCGCGCTGTCGGTGCCCTTGGTGCTCGGCATCGTCTTCATCGTCATGAACACGATGTCGCTTGACCTGCACCGCATCACGCTGGGCGCGCTGATCATCGCGCTCGGCCTGCTCGTCGACGACGCCATCATCGCGGTCGAGATGATGGTGGTGAAGATGGAGCAGGGCTGGGACCGCATGCGTGCGGCATCCTTTGCCTGGGAATCCACCGCGTTTCCGATGCTCACGGGAACGCTGGTCACGGCCGCTGGCTTCCTCCCCATCGGCTTTGCCAATTCGGCGGTCGGCGAATATGCCGGCAGCATCTTCTGGATCGTGGCGATCGCGCTGGTCGCCTCCTGGTTCGTGGCGGTGATCTTCACGCCCTATATCGGCGTCAAGCTGCTGCCGGAGATGAAGGCGCACCACAACCACGATCCGCACGCGGTCTACGAGACGCGCATGTACCGCGGCTTGCGTGCCATCGTGCAATGGTGCGTCAACCACCGCATCACCGTGGTCGCCGCGACCGTCGGGGTCTTCGTTGCCTCGATCGTCGGTTTCGGCCATGTCCAGCAGCAGTTCTTCCCGCTCTCGGAGCGGCCCGAGCTGTTCCTGCAGCTGCGCCTGCCTGAGGGCACCGCCTTCAACGTCACCGAGAAGGCCGTGAAGCAGGCCGAGACGCTGCTCAAGGACGACAAGGACATCGAGACCTATACGGCCTATGTCGGCCAGGGCTCGCCGCGCTTCTGGCTCGGTCTCAACCCGCAGCTTCCGAACGAGGCCTTCGCCGAGATCGTCATCGTCGCCAAGGGCGTCGAGGCGCGCGAGCGCGTCAAGGCCAAGATCGAGAACGCGGTCGCCGACGGCATGCTGACCGAGGCGCGCGTCCGCGTCGACCGCTTCAATTTCGGCCCGCCGGTCGGCTTCCCCGTCCAGTTCCGCGTGATCGGCCCTGACGCCAACAAGGTGCGCGAGATCGCCTACCAGGTCCGCGATGTCATGCGGCAAAACAAGAGCGTCAAGGACGTCCAGCTCGACTGGAACGAGCAGTCGCCTTACCTGAAGCTCGTCGTCGACCAGGATCGTGCCCGCGCCATGGGCCTCACCCCGCAGGATGTCTCGCAGGCGCTCGCGATGCTGATCTCGGGCTCGCAGGTCACGACCGTGCGCGACGGCATCGAGAAGGTCGGCGTGGTCGCCCGCGCGATCCCATCCGAGCGGCTCGACCTCGGCGGTGTCGGCGATCTCACTATCACCTCGCGCAACGGCGTCGCCGTGCCGCTGCAGCAGATTGCCAAGATCGAGTACTCCCACGAGGAGCCGATCATGTGGCGGCGCAACCGCGACATGGCGATCACCGTGCGCTCCGACGTCGTCGACGGCGTGCAGGCGCCCGACATCACCAACCAGATCACGCCGAAGCTGAAGGCGATCAAGGATCACCTCGAGCCGGCATACCGGATCGAACCGGGCGGCGCGTTCGAGGAATCCGCCAAGGGCAATGCCTCGATCTTCATCCTCTTCCCGGTGATGGTCATGGTGATGCTGACGCTGCTGATGATCCAGCTGCAGAGTTTCTCGCGCCTGATCCTGGTGTTCCTCACTGCGCCGCTCGGCATTGTCGGCGCCTCACTCGGGCTCAATGTCGCCAACGCCCCCTTCGGCTTCGTGGCGCTGCTCGGCCTGATCGCGCTCGCCGGCATGATCATGCGCAACACCGTCATCCTGGTCGACCAGATCGAGACCGACGTGTCTCATGGCCTGACCCGCCGGGAGGCGATCGTGGAGGCCACCGTCCGCCGCGCGCGTCCGGTGGTGCTGACGGCGCTGGCGGCCATCCTCGCCATGATCCCGCTGTCGCGCTCGGCGTTCTGGGGGCCGATGGCGATCACGATCATGGGAGGCCTGTTCGTCGCGACCTTCCTAACGCTTCTGTACCTGCCGGGCCTCTACGCCCTGTGGTTCAGGAAGAGCCTGGACGAGGCCGGTTCGGCCGAACAGCCTGCCGCATCGCAGCATGGGAGCGATGACCATCCTGCTATTCCGCTTGCTGAAGCGGCTGAATAAGTGAGATGAAGTACTGACGAACGAGTCCTGACAAAATGACACTGATTGCGGAACATATCGAAGGCGACACCCGGGATCGTATCCTCGAGGTGGCCGAGCGGCTGTTCCGCCAGATCGGCTATCAGAAGACCACGGTCGGGGACATCGCCAAGGAGCTCAGGATGAGCCCCGCCAACGTCTATCGCTTCTTCGAATCGAAGAAGGCGATTCACCAGGCGGTGGCGCGGCGCCTGATGGGCGAGGTCGAGCTGGAGGCGCAGCGGATCGTGGCCAAGCCCGGTCCGGTGCCCGAGCGCTTCCGCGAGCTGCTCACGACCATCCACCGCATGAACACCGAGCGCTATGTCGGCGATAACAAGCTGCACGAGATGGTCGCGATCGCGATGGAGGAGGACTGGGACGTCTGCGTCGCACATATGGAGTGCATTGCCGGCGTCATCGGCCAGATGATCGCCCAGGGCGCTGCCACCGGCGAGTTCGAGGCGCCGGACCTGCAACTGGCCTCGCTGTGCGCCTGCACCGCGATGATGCGCTTCTTCCACCCCCAGATGATCGCCCAGTGCGCCACCAAGCCGGGCCCGACCATCGACCAGATGATCGATTTCGTCATCGCGGGTCTGTCCCCGCGCCACTGAAGTCGTTTGCCCGATGTTTTAAGTTGACCGTCATTCCGGGCCGATGCGAAGCATCGAACTCCGGTGCGCAATTGCGCACCTGAGAATCTCGAGATTCCGGGTTCGGTCCTCCGGGCCGCGCTTGCGCGGTCCGCCGGACCGCCCCGGAATGACAGAAACGGAGAAACAGCGGCGTGACCGACAAAGACCTTTACTTCTACGAGCCGTCCAAGGGCCACGGCCTCAAGCACGATCCCTTCAACGCCATCATCGCGCCGCGGCCGATCGGCTGGATCTCCTCGCGCGACAGCAAGGGCCACGTCAACCTCGCGCCCTACAGCTTTTTCAACGCCTTCGCTTACGTGCCGCCGATCATCGGCTTCTCCTCCACCAACTGGAAGGACTCGGTCGAGAACATCCAGCAGACCGGCGAGTTCGTCTGGAATCTCGCGACGATGGATTTGGCCAAGCACATGAACGCGACCGCCGCGCATGTCGCCCCGGAGGTCGACGAATTCGAGATCGCGGGGCTGACCGCCGTGCCCGGCAAGCTCGTCAACGTGCCGCGCGTCGGCGAGAGCCCGGTCGCCTTCGAATGCAAGGTGTCCGACATCGTCCGCCTCAAGGGCGCCGACGGCAAGGAGGCCGATGCCTGGCTGACGCTAGGCGAGGTGGTCGCCGTCCACATCCACAAGGCCATGATCAAGGACGGCGTCTACCAGACCGCGGCCGCCCGCCCCATCGTCCGCGCCGGCCGCCGCGGCGACTATTTCGAGATCAAGCCGGAAAACATGTTCGAGATGGTCCGGCCGGATTAGAGAGCATGATCCGGACCCGAAGGGCCGCGTTAGCGCAAAGTGCGCAGCGGTTTTCCGAAAGGATCATGCTCAAACAATAACCTAAAGCGCGATGACGATTCATCCTGATCTCATCGCGCTTTAGGCTACTCCGCCATTCCGCGCCGCGCCGGCAGGCGCGAGCCCGGAATCCATAACCACGATCGGGAGTATGGATTCGGGGCTCACGCTTCGCGTGCCCCGGAATGACACGTGCGAAGACATCTCGTCCCATTCCCCCTCCCGGAACTGCCCGCACGCCCCGGCCGTTATGGTCCCGGGGGTGGCCGCCCGGCCGCGTCGATTCGCGTCTTTTTTGCCGCCGAGATGTTCACTTTCGCCGGCCACTTTCCGCTAAAATGCCGACACCCGCGCCGATCCATGAGGTCCGCCATGAGCTTCCGCCGCGACAAAATCACAAAGCCGATCTTCTCCTGGGCGCGCGGCGTGCTGCCGGCGATGTCCGACACCGAACGCGAGGCGCTGGAGGCCGGTGACGTCTGGTGGGACGCCGACCTCTTCACCGGCAACCCTGATTGGACCAAGCTGTTGAAGGTGCCGCAGGCGCGGCTGACCGCCGTGGAGCAGGCCTTCCTCAACGGCCCCGTCGACGAGCTCTGCGCCATGCTCGACGAATGGAAGATCTTCTGGGAATGGCGCGACCTGCCGCCGGACGTCTGGCATTTCGTCAAGCGCGAGAAGTTCTTCGGCATGATTATACCGAAGGAGTTTGGCGGCCTCGGCTTCTCGCCCTATGCGCATTCGGAAGTCGTGCGCAAGATCTCGACCCGCTCGATCGCAGCAGCGGTCACCGTGATGGTGCCGAACTCGCTCGGCCCCGGCGAGCTCTTGATGCGCTTCGGCACCAAAGAACAACAGGAGCGCTGGTTGCCACGGCTGGCCGACGGCCGCGACATTCCCTGCTTCGGCCTCACCAGCCCCGAGGCCGGCTCCGATGCCGCCTCGATGATCGACACCGGCATCATCTGCAAGGGCGATTTCGAGGGCCGCGAAGTCGTCGGCCTCAGGCTGAACTGGCACAAGCGCTATATCACGCTCGGCCCCGTGGCGACGCTGCTAGGGCTCGCCTTCAAGGCCTATGACCCTGATCATCTCGTCGGCAACCAGGAAGAGCTCGGCATCACCGTCGCACTGATCCCGACCAACCTGCCCGGTGTCGAGATCGGCCATCGCCATCTGCCGTCCATGCAGGTGTTCCAGAACGGCCCGAACTGGGGCCGCGGCGTCTTCATCCCGCTCGACTACGTCATCGGCGGCAAGGAACGCCTCGGCCAGGGCTGGAAGATGCTGATGACGGCGCTTGCCGCCGGCCGCGGCATCTCGCTGCCCTCGCTCTCCGCTGCCGGCGCGGCCTATGCCGCGCGCACCACCGGCGCCTATGCCCGCATCCGCGAGCAGTTCGGCATCTCCATCTCCAAGTTCGAGGGCGTCGAGGAGCCGCTCGCGCGCATCGTCGCCACCGCCTATCAGCTCGATGCAGCACGGCGGCTGACCTGCGCGGCGCTGAATGCCGGCGTTCATCCTGCCGTCATCTCCGGCATCATGAAGCTGCACGCGACTGAGCGGATGCGCACCGCCGTCGACGATGCCATGGATATCCACGGCGGCAAGGCCGTGATCGACGGCCCGCAGAATTATCTCGGCAACCTGCACCGTGCCGTGCCTGTGGGCATCACCGTCGAAGGCGCCAATATCCTTACGCGCAATCTCATCGTGTTCGGGCAGGGCGCGATTCGCGCGCATCCTTATCTGCTCGACGAGATGAACGCGCTGGCCGATACCGATCGCGAGCGCGGGCTCACCGCATTCGACAAGGCGTTCTGGAAGCATGTCGGCCATAGCTTGCGGACATTGTTCCGTGCCTTCGGCCAGAGCTGGACCTTCGGCGCCTTCGCGATGGCTCCGGATGCGGGCGACGCCACGCCCTTCTATCGCCAGCTCTCGCGCTACTCCGCGGCCTTCGCGCTCTGCGCCGATATGGCGTTGCTCACGCTGGGCGGCGCGCTCAAACGCAAGGAGATGCTGTCGGCGCGCTTCGGCGACATCCTCTCCGAGCTGTATCTGCTCTCGGCCGCGCTGAAGCGTTGGCAGGACGAAGGCCGGCAGAAGGAGGATTTTGCGGCGCTGGAATGGTGCATGGCAACGGGGTTCAAGACCATCGAGAACCGGCTTGCCGAGATTCTCGCCAATCTGCCCAACCGCTTCGTCGCCGGCTTCCTCAAGTTCGTGGTCCAGCCGTTCGGCGCCCGCGTGCTCGGCCCCTCCGACCGCGTCGTGCACGAATGCGCAAGCATTGTGCTGGAGCCGTCGGCCGCGCGGGAGCGGCTTACGCCGGATCTCGCCCATGTCGATGACGACAGCGGCTTTGCCCGGCTGGAGCGCGCATTCAAGCTCGTGGCAGGTGCCGACGCGATCGCCAGGCGCATGCGCGCTGCGCATATTTGGGACTGGAAGGACGCCGTCACCAAGGGCGTGATCACGCAGGCCGAGGGCGAGCAGCTCGCGGCCGCTCGTGAAGCCGCCACAAAAGTGATCGAGGTCGACGATTTTGCGCCGGAGGCCCTGTCGCCGATTTACAAGAAAATCGGCGACGTGCATCAGTTCTTCCAGGAACTCGGGGAACAGAGGGCGGCGAGCTGATGGCACGACCGGTTTTCATCGTCGACGGCAGCCGGACGCCGTTTCTGAAGGCGCGTTCCGGGCCCGGGCCGTTCACGCCGGTCGATCTCGCCGTGCAATGCGGCCGGCCGCTGCTGGCGCGCCAGCCGTTTGCTCCAGATGATTTCGACCAGGTCATTCTCGGCTGCGTCAACGTCATCGCCGACGAGATGAACCCGGCGCGCGTCGCCGCACTCCGGCTTGGCATGGGCGAGGACATGGTCGCCTTCACGGTGCAGATCAATTGCGGCTCGGG
Organism: Bradyrhizobium sp. USDA 4486; assembly: GCF_054057995.1. NCBI lineage: Bacteria > Pseudomonadati > Pseudomonadota > Alphaproteobacteria > Hyphomicrobiales > Nitrobacteraceae > Bradyrhizobium > Bradyrhizobium sp. USDA 4486. The sequence goes on along the minus strand of NZ_JBSRZV010000001.1, from coordinate 4,388,328 downwards.
CATGCAGTCGATCGACACCGCCTATCGCTACATCCGCGAGGGCCACGCCGACATGATCCTGGCCGGCGGCACCGAGGCGCTGAGCCACGCGCCGCTGGTCTGGCCCAATTCCGGCGTGCGCTGGTTCGCCGGCCTTGCCACTGCCAAGGGCGTCGCCGCAAAACTCGCCGCCGCGTTCAAGCTGCGCCCGCGCTATCTCAAGCCGATCATCGGCCTCGAGCGCGGGCTGACCGATCCCATCACCGATCTCAACATGGGCCAGACAGCCGAAGTCGTCGGCCATCTCTTCGGCATCACGCGCGCCCAGTCCGATGCCTACGCCGCCGAGAGCCATCGCCGGCTCGCCCGCGCGCAGGCCGAGGGCTTTTTGAAAGGCGAGGTCGAGACTGCGTTCTCCCGCGACGGCAAGTTCTTCGATCATGACGACGGCGTGCGCCCGGACTCGACGGCCGAGTCACTTGCAAAGCTGAGGCCGGTGTTCGAGCGGCCCTGGGGCCAGGTCACCGCCGGCAATTCCTCGCAGATCACCGACGGCGCCTCCTGGGTGATCCTTGCTTCCGACGCGGCGGTGGCAAAGCACAGGCTGACGCCGAAGGCTGCGATCGTCGACAGCCACTGGGCCGCGCTCGATCCCAGCATCATGGGGCTCGGTCCCGTGATGTCGGCAACGCCGCTGCTTCAGCGCAACGACCTCACCATCAAGGACGTCGACACCTGGGAGCTGAACGAGGCCTTTGCCACACAGGTGCTCGGATGCCTCGCCGCCTGGAACGACGACAAATTCTGCCGCGAGATTCTTGGCCTCGACGGCGCTGCCGGCGAGATCGACCGTGAAAGGCTCAATGTCGATGGCGGTGCGATCTCGCTCGGCCATCCCGTCGGCACCTCCGGCAACCGCATCGTTCTGCATCTCGTCAATGCGATGAAGCGGCTCGGCACGCGGCGTGGTGTCGCCACCGAATGCATCGGCGGCGGGCTCGGCGGCGCGATGCTGATCGAGGTGGTGTGAGCATGGATTCGAAGATCATGACCGCGCTCGGCGATCGCGTATTGGAGCTCGGGCCGCAGCCCGCTCCGGACGGCCGCTACAAGCACTTCAAGCTGACGCGCGATGCCGACGGCGTCGCCTGGCTGCTGTTCGACCGTGCCGATTCCAGCGCCAACACGCTCTCTTCCGACGTGATGGAGGAGTTCGACGCAGTGCTCGCGGCGATCGAGACCGAGCGTCCGGCCGGTCTCGTGATCCGCTCGGCAAAACCCTCCGGCTTCATTGCCGGCGCCGACGTCAACGAATTCCGCGGCGCCAGCGATGCCGAGACGGTGGAGACACGCATCCGCGCCGCGCATGCGGTGGTGGATCATCTGGAAGCGCTCAAGCTGCCGACGGTCGCAGTGATCCACGGCTTCTGCCTCGGCGGCGGGCTCGAGGTCGCGCTGGCCTGCCAGTCGCGCATCGCCATCGACGGCGCGCGCTTCGGCTTCCCGGAGGTGATGCTCGGCCTGCATCCCGGCCTCGGCGGCACCGCGCGTTTCACGGCGCTGGTCAATCCCACGCAGTCGATGGCGCTGATGCTCACGGGGCGCACCATCGATGCGCGCCGCGCCAAATCGCTCGGCCTGGTCGATAGCGTGACGCAGGAGCGCCATGTCCGGGGCGCCGTGAAGGACGCGCTGTTCGGCCGCCTGAAGCGCGCGCGTCCAGGCGTCCTGACACGCGCGGCCAATTTCGGCACCGTGCGCGGGCTGCTCGCAAAACGCATGCGCTCGGAGGCGGCGAAGGCCGCGTCCCGCGAGCATTATCCGGCGCCTTACGCGCTGATCGATCTCTGGGAGAGGCATGGCGGCAGCAAGGCTGCGATGCTGAAGGCCGAGCAGGCATCATTTGCCAAGCTGATGGTGACGCCGACCGCGCAGAATTTGATCAGGGTCTTCTTCCTGCGCGAGCAGATGAAGAAGGTGGCCGGAAGCGGCAACGCGATCAAGCACGTCCATGTCATCGGCGCCGGCGCCATGGGCGGCGACATCGCGGCCTGGTGTGCGGGACAGGGGCTGCGCGTCTCGCTCGCCGACATGAAGGCGGAGCCGATCGCAGGCGCTGTGAAGCGTGCCGCCGAGCTCTACGGCAAGATCATCCGAAAAGCCACCGAGGTGCGCGACGCGCTCGATCGCCTGATTCCGGATATGGACGGGGAGGGCGTCCGCAACGCCGATCTGATCATCGAGGCCGTGCCGGAAAAGCTCGAGCTGAAGCAGAAGGTCTATGCCGGCCTCGAACCACGCATGAAGCCGGGCGCGATCCTTGCGACCAACACGTCCAGCATTCCGCTGCAGGATCTGCGGACCACGCTGGCGCGGCCGGAGCGGCTGGTCGGCCTGCATTTCTTCAATCCGGTGTCGCGCCTGCAGCTGGTCGAGGTCGTCGGCCATGACGGCAACGCCCCCGATGTGCTGAAAGAAGCGCTCGCCTTTGTCGGCGCTATCGATCGCCTGCCGCTGGCCGTCAAGAGCTCGCCCGGCTTCCTCGTCAACCGCGCGCTGACGCCCTACATGCTGGAGGCGATGGTGATGCTGGACGAGAAGATCGACCAGCGCCTGATCGATGCTGCCGCCGAACAGTTCGGTATGCCGATTGGACCGATCGAGCTCGCCGATCAGGTCGGTCTCGACATCTGCCTCGACGTCGGCGACATGCTGCGCGCCAAGTTCGGCGACCTCCTGCCGCCGACGCCGGCCTGGCTGCGCGAGAAGGTCACCAAGGGCGAGCTCGGCCGCAAGACCGGCAAGGGTTTTTACACCTGGAAGGACGGCAAGGCCGAGAAGGCACCGCTGCCCGAAACCGGCCCGCGCGTCACCGACCAGATGATCGACCGCCTGGTGCTGCCGATGTCCAATGTCTGCGTCGCGGCGCTTCGCGAGGGCATCGTCGATGACCCCGATGCCGTCGATGGCGCCATGATCTTCGGCACAGGTTATGCGCCGTTCCGCGGCGGCCCGCTGAACTATGCGCGCACGCGCGGCGTGGAAAATATTGTATCCACGCTGCGCGCGCTGGCCGAACGATTCGGCGGACGCTTCGCGCCCGATCCGGGCTGGGATAATTTCAAGTGAGAGCGATATGAACGAAAAGTCCGACGCCGCGCCGCGCGGCGATCTCTGCATCCGCACGCTGGCGATGCCCGCTGACACCAATGCCAACGGCGACATCTTCGGCGGCTGGCTGCTCAGCCAGATGGACGTCGGTGGCGGCGTGTTTGCTTCAAAGGTCGCGAAGTCGCGCACCGTGACGGTGGCGATCGAGGCCATGAATTTTCGCAAAGCGGTGTATGTCGGCGATCTCGTCTCGGTTTATGCCAATCTCGTGCGCGTCGGGCGCACGTCAATGACCGTGCATCTCGAAGCCTGGGCGCTGCGTCGCGGCGAGGAGCATCCGTTCCTGGTCACCGACGGCAATTTTACCTACGTCTCGATCGACGAGCACGGCCGGCCACAGGAAGTGCGCGCCCCTGACGCGTCGATCGCGACGTAAGCGCGCGCGGCGGACGACTGCGCGGCATCTCGTCCGCATCCGTCGCGGCTTCGCCAAGAACAGGTCATAAAACGGATGAGGTCCCGGCGTACTCAATTGCGTGTCGATTCGGGGTGGAAACGGCCTCAAATGCCCAGGAACCTTTGGGCCTGGATGCCGTTATCTGCGCGCACTGAGGACTTCACGGACCATGCCGGACAGCTACATCATCGAAGTTAATTCGCAGACCGCAGGTATCGTCGTTCGTTCCCAAGGAGGCTATTGCTTCTTCGCCTCGTCGCACCGCTTCAACCGCCTCGAAGGCCAACTCTTCCGCAACCCCCGCGAAGCCGAGCGCGCTGCGCGCAAGCTGGTCAACGGCGATGTGAAGGAGGCGGCGTAAGCGTCGCATCCGTCATTTCGGGGCGCGCGAAGCGTGGTCGGAATTTTTTGCAGCCCTTGATGCGGCTGCATTTTCCTTCCCTCATGTTCGCCGAAGCCTTGGCGAAGGCGGACATGAGCGGAGAGGGTGGGCGGTCACATCACAATTTCGTCGCGGCGCGCGACAAGAGCTTCCACTCGTCGCCCTGCTTCTGCCAATTCATCAGGATGTGAAGATTGGTCGACACTTTCTTCCCATCGGCCGCCATCTCCTGCTCGCCCAGCCAGTGGAAGCGCACGATCGCGGCGGGACCGACCACCTTGATGGTGGGGTCCTTGTATTCGATCGACAGGAATTTCGATTTGCCGTCGGTGGCGTTGGCGATGAAGGTCGCCTTGTCCTCGACCTTGCCGCTGGAATGGCTGTAGCTGAGATCGTCCCAGCACAGCGCGCCGAGCGCCTTCGGGTCGGCCGCGATCTGGGCGAGGCGGAAGGCCTCGACCTTCTTCGCCACGGCTTCTTCGTCCGCCGATGCGGCGAACGCAGGTGATGTGAGCGCAAGCGCCGAGACGGCGAGGGTCGAGAGAGCGAGGTCGCGTCGGTTGATCGTCATCGTTTCCTCCTTTTTGGTCTTGCACCGAGTGTTGCAGCCGCGCGCCACTTTGTCGAGTGGCGCATTGTCGTCATGTGGATGCGTCATTGCGCGATGGAGGCCATATTGATACGTGTCGCGCATCGATGCGTCGCGCATTTTAGAAAGTACGGAAATGATCGAGGCCAAACCGGGGACGATGGGCAGGGCATTGCTGTTCGACGTCGATGGCACGCTCGCCGACACCGACCCGTTGCACTTGAAGGCCTTCAACCAGGTGCTCGGCCCGCACGGCCATGTCTTCGACCACGCGCGCTTCTCCAGGGAGCTGCAAGGCTTCGCCAACGTCGCAATTGGCGAGCGCTTTCTGTCCCACGAGGCGCCGGAGCGGCGCACCCTGATTCTCGACGAGAAGGAGGAGGTCTTCCGCACGCTGGCTGCCGGGCAGATCGCGCCGCTGCCGGGTCTGATGGCGCTGCTCGACCGGGCCGACAGCGCCGGCATTCCCATGGTCGCCGTGACCAACGCGCCGCGTCTCAACGCCGAGCTGCTGCTGTCCGGCCTCGGCATCACGCACCGTTTCAGGGCGCTCGTGATCGGCGCCGAGTTGCCGCACGGCAAGCCGCATCCGCTGCCTTATCAAGAGGGGCTGCGGTTCGTCGGCGCGAGGCCGGAGGCTTCGATCGCATTCGAGGACTCCCGCACGGGCGTGCAATCCGCCGCAGCGGCCGGCATTCCGACCATCGGCATCCGCACCAGCCTCAGCCATGCTGACCTGGTTGCGTCAGGCGCGGTCGCCTCCGCCAGCGCCTATGACGATCCGGAACTGCTTGCGCGTCTCTCCGCCGCGATGGCGTGGTGAGGCCATCCGTTAACCGTGATCGGCGTGTGCATTGACCGGACGCGCGAACCGCCGCACCATGCGGCATTCTGATTTGAGGCCATTGCCGTGACCGGACTGACCCACCGCCAAGCCGAAATCCTCAACATCGCGCGCGCGTCCGGCCGTGTCACGGTCGAGGAACTCGCGCGCAAGTTCGAGGTCTCGGCGCAGACCATCCGCAAGGACCTCAACGATCTCTGCGAACGGAGATCGCTGACCCGCATCCATGGCGGCGCCATCATCGCCTCCGGCGTGGAAAACCTAGCCTACGAGGCGCGCCGCTTCGTGGCCGCGGATGAGAAGAAAGCCATTGGTGCCGCCGCCGCCTCGCTGATCCCGAACGGCTGCTCGCTGTTCATCAACATCGGCACCACGACCGAGGAGGTGGCAAGCGCGCTGACCTCGCACGAGGATCTCCTCGTCATCACCAACAATCTCAACGTCGCCATGCTGCTCTACCGCCATCCCCGCATCGAGGTGGTGGTCGCAGGTGGCACGGTCCGCCGCGCCGACGGCGCCGTGGTCGGTTCGACCGCGACGCAGCTGATCGGCCAGTTCAAGGTCGACTATGCCATCATCGGCGCGTCCGCGATCGACGAGGAAGGCGCGCTGCTCGACTTCGACTATCGCGAGGTGCAGGTGGCGCAGGCCATCATCGCCAATGCCCGCAGCGTCATGCTGGTTGCCGATTCGACAAAGCTCCGGCGCAGCGCGCCGGTGCGCATCGCCCACATCACCCAGATCCAGACCTTCGTCACCGACCAGGAGCTTCCCGAGCGCCTCGCCACCATCTGCCACAGCAAGGGCATCGAGGTGGTGGAGGCGATGCCGAAGGGAGCGGATATCGACGACACCCAGACCGATGCGCAGGACGCGGCGCCGGTCGTGCGGTTGAGATAGCGGCCTAAGCTTCGTCCCACGGGTTGAGTAGCGGCACGCCGAAGGGGGCAAAATCCTTCGTATTGCGCGTGACGAGCGTGAGGCTGTTCGTGAGCGCCGTGGCCGCAAAGAAGCCGTCCATAACAGACAATGCGACGCCGCTTCTGCGGCTCTGGGCCATCAGGTCGCCCCAGCGCTCGGCCACGGCGTGATCGATCGGCAGGACTCGTCGGGCGAACCGCGCCGGCAGATCGTTGGCAAGCCAGGCGGCCAGCGCGGTGCGCCGCCGGCCCTCCTCCAGCAATGCGATGCCGCGGCGAAGCTCAGCGATTGATGCAACGCTGATGAACGCACGGTCCTCGTCGATCGTATCGAGCCACGCCAGGACTTTCGGCGAAGGCGCAGGCCGCTGAACCTCGGACAGCACGTTGGTGTCGAGCAGCAGGTTCACGGCATTTCGTCGCGTGGCGTGTCGTGCACGCGATCGAGCTCAAGCTCGGCGCCGCGCAGTGGCGAGGCGAGCAGGAATTCGGCGAGGGTGCCCTTGCGCGCTGTCTTGCGCGCCCATTCCTCGGCGGAAACCACCACCGCATTGGGCTTGCCGTGTCGGGTGATGACCTGCGGTCCGGTTTGAGCGCGGTCGATGACCTCCGACAACCGCGCCTTGGCATTGGCGAGCGTCCAGGTGTCATCAATCGGAAGGGACTCACGTGCAGGGTTGTTATCGATCATGAAGCAGAAACCAATATGACTATTATGACTATAATTCTGCATCGCTGACGTTCAAGGGTGCGTCCGCCTCGAATCGCAGCTCCGAACTGCTTCATTTCCGGTCCAATTGCTCGCCAAAAAAAGTTCCTCTTTCACTTCGCTTCCCCTCTCTTTCATCTTGCTTTCGTTTTTTGGTGTGATCTAATCAAAAACGAAAGTAGTCGCTCGAGGAACGAGCGGTCGCCGGGGGATGCGTCTGTTGGAGCGTATTTTCGACCTCGCCATCATTGGAGGCGGTGTTAACGGCTGCGGCATCGCGCGCGACGCGGTGGGCCGCGGCAACACGGTTTTCCTGTGTGAAATGAACGATCTGGCGAGCGGGACGTCGTCCTGGTCGACCAAGCTGGTGCACGGCGGCCTGCGCTATCTCGAATATTACGAGTTTCGGCTGGTCCGCGAGGCGCTGATCGAGCGAGAAATCCTCTGGGGCATCGCGCCCCACATCATCCGGCCCCTACGTTTCGTCTTGCCGCATCACGCCGGGTTGCGCCCCGCCTGGCTGCTGCGCCTCGGTCTCTTCCTTTATGACCATATCGGGGGCCGGCACCTGCTGCCGGCCACCCGTTCGGTCGATCTTCGGCGTGACGAGGTCGGCAAGCCGCTGATCCCGAATCGCTACAGCCGCGCGTTCGAATACTCGGACTGCTTCGTCGACGACGCCCGCCTTGTCGTGCTCAACGCGCGCGATGCCGCCGACAAGGGCGCGGAGATCCGCACCCGCACCCGCGCCACCGAGATCCGCCAGTCCGACGGCATCTGGACCGTCGGCATGGTCAACACGCTGACCGGCGCGCGCTCGTCGATCCGGGCGAAGGCCTTGGTCAATGCCGGCGGCCCCTGGGTCGAGGACGTGCTCGGCCGCGGCGCCGGCGTCAACTCCAAAGCCAAGGTACGCCTGGTGCAGGGCTCGCATATCGTGGTCAAGAAGCTCTACGACCACGACCGCGCCTACATGTTCCAGAATGCTGACGGGCGCATCATCTTCGTGATTCCTTATCAGGACGATTTCACGCTGATCGGCACGACGGACCGGGATTATGACGGCGATCCTGCCAAGGTGAAGGCGACGCCGGAGGAGATCCAGTATCTCTGCACGGCGGCGAGCGAGTATCTGGCGAAACCCGTCACGTCCGATGACGTGGTCTGGACCTATTCCGGCGTGCGACCGCTTTATGACGATGGCGCCAACGAGGCCAAAGCCGCGACGCGCGATTACGTGTTCGAGCTCGATACCCCCGGTGGCGTGCCGCTGCTGTCGATCTACGGCGGCAAGATCACCACCTATCGGCGCCTCGCCGAAGAGGCGCTGGAGCGGCTCGCGCCCTATCTTCGCAGTGCAAAAGCGCGCGAGGGCTGGACCGGCAAATGGCCACTGCCCGGCGGCGACATGGGCGTGTCCGATGTCGACGGCCTGGTCGCCGAGCTTCAGCGCGGCTATCCCTTCCTCAGCCATGAGCATGCACGCCGCCTTGCGCGCGCCTACGGCACCAGGGCGATCAAGCTGCTCGGTGACGCCAAATCGGCCGCCGATCTCGGCCAGGTCTTCGGTGCGACGCTGACCGAGCGCGAGGTGCGCTATCTCATCGCCAATGAATGGGCGGTCACGGCCGAGGACATCGTCTGGCGCCGTTCCAAGCTCGGCCTGCGACTAAGTGCCGACGAGATCGCAGCGCTTGACGACTGGATCAGGACCCACGCTGTGCAGCAAAGTCCACTGCTGGAAGCAGGAGGACGCCCATGAGCGTGACACTCGATCACGTCACCCGGACCGTCGACGGCATCGCGCATATCCGCGACGTCTCGCTGACGCTCGAGAGCGGCACGCTCAACGTGCTGCTCGGACCGACGCTGTCGGGCAAAACCTCGATCATGCGGCTGCTCGCCGGCCTCGATAAGCCGACGACGGGCAGGGTGCTGGTTGGTGGCAAGGACGTCACCGGCGCCGACGTGCGCGAGCGGTCGGTCGCGATGGTCTACCAGCAATTCATCAACTACCCCTCGCTCACGGTCTATGAGAACATCGCCTCGCCCCTGCGCGTGCAGGGCAAGCCGCGCGAGGAGATCGAGAAGCGCGTGGCCGAGGCGGCAAAGCTGCTGCGGCTCGAGCCGTTCCTCAAGCGCACGCCGCTCCAGCTCTCCGGCGGCCAGCAGCAGCGCACCGCGATCGCGCGCGCGCTGGTCAAGGGCGCCGATCTCGTGCTGCTCGACGAGCCGCTCGCCAATCTTGACTACAAGCTGCGCGAAGAGCTGCGCGCCGAGCTTCCGCGCATTTTCGAGGCCTCGGGCGCGATCTTCGTCTATGCCACCACGGAGCCGACCGAGGCGCTGCTGCTCGGCGGCAACACGGTCTGTATGTGGGAAGGGCAGGCGCTGCAGATGGGCGAGACCGCCAATGTCTACCGCCGGCCGCAGACCTTGCGCGTCGCGCAGGTCTTCTCCGATCCGCCGCTCAATCTGGTCGGCATCGAGAAGAGGAACGGCTCTGTGCTATATGCCGGCGGCACGGCCTCGCCGGCCTCCGGCCTCTATTCCTCGCTCGCCGATGGCACCTATCGCGTCGGCTTCCGCGCCCATCAGCTTGGGCTTGCCGATGGCGAGGCCGACCGCCATGCCTTCCACGCCACTGTTACGGTGACCGAGATCACCGGTTCGGAGAGTTTCGTGCATCTGACCCGCGACGGATCGAACTGGGTGGCGGTGCTGCACGGCGTGCACGAGTTCGAGCCCGGCCAGACCATCCTCGATGCCGTGCTTGATCCCAACGATGTGTTTGTGTTCGATGCGGCTGACCGCCTGGTCGCCGCTCCGGGCCCTATAGCGTTTTCAAGCGAAGTGCCTAGCGGTTCGCGTGAAGAAAACGCGTCAAAGAAAAAAGCTTGAGGGAGATGCGCCATGGCCCGCATTGACCTCGTCGATCTCGCCCATTCCTACGGCGGCAATGATGCGCCGCAGGAAAGCTTTGCGCTGAAGCCGGTGACCATGACCTGGCGGCAGGGCGGCGCCTATGCGCTGCTTGGCCCGTCCGGTTGCGGCAAGACCACGCTGCTCAATGTGATCTCGGGCATCATCACGCCCTCGCGCGGCAAGATCCTGTTCGACGGCAAGGACATCACGCCGCTGTCGACCCAGAAGCGCAACATCGCCCAGGTGTTCCAGTTTCCGGTCATCTACGACACCATGACCGTCGGGCAGAATCTGGCATTTCCGCTGAAGAACCGCGGCGTACCGAAGGCCGAGATCGACAAGCGCGTCGCCGAGATCGGCCGCCTGCTCGACCTCGAGCCCTATCTGAACCGCAAGGCCACGCGTCTCACCGCCGACGCCAAGCAGAAGATCTCGCTCGGCCGTGGCCTCGTCCGCTCCGACGTTGCCGCCGTGCTGTTCGACGAACCACTGACGGTGATCGATCCCGAGCTGAAATGGCAGCTGCGCTCCAAGCTGAAGGCGCTGCATCGCGAGCTCGACCTCACGATGATCTACGTCACCCATGACCAAACCGAGGCGCTGACCTTCGCCGACACCGTCGTCGTCATGCATGACGGCCGCGTGGTGCAGAGCGGCACGCCGGCCGAGCTGTTCGACAAGCCGGCACACACCTTCGTCGGTTACTTCATCGGCTCGCCCGGCATGAACATCCTGCCGGCGGAGGTGAGGGGACGCGAGGCCAGGGTCGACGGCCACATCATCGCGCTCAACCGCGCCTACGACAATCTTCCGGCGGGTGCCAAGATCGAGATCGGCGTGCGCCCCGAATTCGTCGAGGCCGTCATGCCCGCGCCAGGCCTGCTCAGCGCGAAGATCGAACGCATCGACGATCTCGGCCGCATCCGCTTCGCGCGCGTGCGTGTTGGCGATGCCAAACTCGCGGCGCGCGCGCCGGCGGGCTTCACCTCATCCGACAGCACGGCCGGGCTCAAATTCGATCCGTCGCATGTCCACGTCTATGCCGACAGCCTTCTGGTGGAGGGAGCCGCCTGATGGACAAGACCGTCAACCAAAAAGCCTGGTTCCTGGTGCTGCCGGTGTTCTTGGTGGTCGCCTTCTCGGCGGTGCTGCCGCTGATGACGGTGGTGAACTATTCGATGCAGGATACCTTCGGCAACAACCAATTCTTCTGGAACGGTGTCGGCTGGTTCAAGGAGCTGCTCGACCCCTCGACCGATCTCGGCGGCCGCTTCCTCGCCTCGCTCGGGCGAAACCTATTCTTCTCGATGGTGATCCTCGCGATCGAGGTGCCGCTCGGCATCGTCGTCGCGCTGTCGATGCCGCGCCAGGGCTGGACCGTCGCGGCCTGCCTCATCATCCTCGCGCTGCCGCTCCTGATTCCGTGGAACGTGGTCGGCACGATCTGGCAGATCTTCGGCCGGCCCGATATCGGCCTGCTCGGCTACGTGCTGAACGCCATCGGCATCGACTATAACTACGTCTCCAACGAGATCGACGCCTGGGTCACCGTCATCGTGATGGACGTCTGGCACTGGACCAGCCTCGTCGCGCTGCTCTGCTATGCCGGCCTGAAGTCGATCCCGGATGCCTACTACCAGGCGGCCCAGATCGACGGCGCCTCGCGCTGGGCGGTGTTCAAGGCGATCCAGCTGCCGAAGATGAACCGGGTGCTGCTGATCGCGGTGCTGCTGCGCTTCATGGACAGCTTCATGATCTACACCGAGCCGTTCGTCGTCACCGGCGGCGGACCCGGCAACTCCACCACTTTCGTGTCGATCGAGCTGGTCAAGATCGCGCTCGGCCAGTTCGACCTCGGCAAGGCCGCCGCGCTGTCGCTGGTCTACAATCTGATCATTCTGATCGTGTGCTGGATCTTCTACACCGTCATGACCAATGCCGGCGTCGAACGAAAGGTCCAGGCGGAGAGCGAGCCGGCGGTGGAGCCCAAGCCTTCGGCCGCGCTGAAGCCCGTACCCGCGCTCAAGCCAAAGGAAGGAGTGGCCTGATGCATTCGATTCCCGGCCGCCGCCTCATCATGGGGCTGTTCCTGGTCTTCCTGCTGCTGCCGATCTACTGGCTCGTCAATATGAGCTTCAAGACAAACAGCGAGATCGTCTCGACAATGACGCTGTGGCCGCACACGCCGACCTTGCAGCACTACAAGCGCATCTTCACCGACGAGAGCTGGTATTCCGGCTACATCAACTCGTTGGAATACGTCGTTCTCAACACCATCATCTCGATCTCGGTGGCGCTGCCGGCGGCCTACGCCTTCTCGCGCTATCGCTTCCTCGGCGACAAGCATTTGTTCTTCTGGCTGCTGTCGAACCGCATGGCGCCGGCCGCGGTCTATGCGCTGCCGTTCTTCAACCTCTATTCGGCGATCGGCCTGTTCGATACGCCCTGGGCGGTGGCGCTCGCGCATTGCATCTTCAACGTTCCGCTCGCGGTGTGGATCCTCGAGGGCTTCGTCTCCGGTGTGCCGCGCGAGATCGACGAGACCGCCTTCCTCGACGGCTATTCCTTCCCGCGCTTCTTCATCAAGATCCTGGTGCCGCTGATTGCGAGCGGCATCGGCGTCGCCGCCTTCTTCTGCTTCATGTTCTCCTGGGTGGAGCTGCTGCTCGCACGCACGCTGACCTCGGTGCAGGCCAAGCCCATCGCCGCGATCATGACGCGCACGGTGTCGGCCGCCGGCATGGACTGGGGCTTGCTTGCGGCGGCCGGCGTGCTCACCATCATTCCGGGCGCGCTGGTGATCTGGTTCGTCCGCAACTACATCGCGCGGGGCTTCGCGCTCGGCCGGGTCTGACCCCATGATCCCGAAAAGTGAAAACCGGTTTTCGGACCAGGTCATGCGCAAGGAGTAAGAGCTATGGAATCCATCGCATGGATGGCCTGGACGCTGCCGACCGCTATCTTCTTCGCCGCGCTCGCCTGCACGCTGGCGGTGATGACGTGGCTCGCCGCGGTCTACCCCGAAACCGAGCGTGTCGGCGTGCTCAGCATTCCGACCACGCGCGGCGATCGCCTGTTCATCTCGCTGATCGCGGCCGCCGTGATCCATCTGCTCTGGATCGGCCTCGTCGGCACCGACGCGATCGCGACGCTGCCGGTCGGCGAGGAGGGTTTTGAAATCTCGAGCCTGTGGCTCGCATCAGGAATTTCGCTGGTCACGGCCGCGCTCATTTTCCGCACGGTCTGAAGCTCGCGAAGGGACGGCCAGATCCGGGATCTAACCCGGGCCTGTATAAAAGTTTGTCGCTGCAACGGAGGAACAACATGCGACAGTTTAGGAGAAGGAAAGGTCCATTGACCAAGAGCAGCTTTCTGACCATGTCCAGCGCCGCCGCGATCGTCGCGGTGTCGTTCGCCGTCTCGGCGCCGGTCCGCGCCGCCGACGAGGCCGTGATCCAGAAGTGGATCGCGGAATTCCAGCCCTCGACGCTGTCGAAGGAAGACCAGAAGAAGGAGCTGGAGTGGTTCGCCAAGGCGGCCGAGCCGTTCAAGGGCATGGAGATCAACGTCGTCTCCGAGACCATCACCACCCACGAATACGAGTCGCAGACGCTGGCCAAGGCGTTCTCCGAACTCACCGGCATCAAGCTCAAGCACGACCTGATCCAGGAAGGTGACGTCGTCGAGAAGCTGCAGACCCAGATGCAGTCCGGCAAGAACGTCTATGACGGCTGGATCAACGACAGCGACCTGATCGGTACCCACTTCCGCTACGGCCAGACCGTGATCCTGTCGGATTACATGACCGGCGAAGGCAAGGACGTCACCGACCCGATGCTCGACGTCAACGACTTCATCGGCAAGTCGTTCACCACGGCGCCGGACGGCAAGCTCTATCAGCTGCCCGACCAGCAGTTCGCCAACCTCTACTGGTTCCGCTACGACTGGTTCACCAACCCCGACTACAAGGCCAAGTTCAAGGCCAAGTACGGCTACGAGCTCGGCGTGCCCGTGAACTGGTCCGCCTACGAGGACATCGCCGAGTTCTTCACCAACGACATCAAGGAGATCAACGGCGTCAAGGTCTACGGCCATATGGACTATGGCAAGAAGGACCCCTCGCTGGGATGGCGCTTTACCGACGCCTGGCTGTCGATGGCCGGCAACGGTGACAAGGGCATTCCGAACGGTCTGCCGGTCGACGAGTGGGGCATCCGCATGGAAGGCTGCCGCCCGGTCGGCTCCTCGGTCGAGCGTGGTGGCGACACCAACGGTCCGGCCGCGGTCTACTCGATCACCAAATATCTCGAGTGGCTGAAGAAGTATGCGCCGCCGCAGGCGCAGGGCATGACCTTCTCCGAAGCCGGCCCCGTTCCGGCGCAGGGCAACATCGCCCAGCAGATCTTCTGGTACACCGCCTTCACCGCCGACATGGTGAAGCCCGGTCTGCCCGTGGTGAATGAGGACGGTACGCCGAAATGGCGTATGGCTCCGTCGCCGCACGGCGCCTACTGGAAGGAAGGCATGAAGCTCGGCTACCAGGATGCCGGCTCCGCGACGCTGCTGAAGTCGACGCCGGCGGACCGCCGCAAGGCAGCCTGGCTCTATCTCCAGTTCATCGTCTCCAAATCGGTGAGCCTGAAGAAGAGCCATGTCGGTCTCACCTTCATCCGTGAATCCGACATCTGGGACAAGTCGTTCACCGAGCGTGCGCCGAAGCTCGGCGGCCTGATCGAGTTCTACCGCTCGCCCGCGCGCGTGCAGTGGACCCCGACCGGCAACAACGTGCCGGACTATCCGAAGCTCGCCCAGCTGTGGTGGCAGAACATCGGCGATGCGTCGTCCGGTGCGAAGACGCCGCAGCAGGCGATGGACGCTCTCGCGGCGGCCCAGGACTCCGTGATGGAGCGCCTGGAGAAGTCCGGCGTGCAGGGCGCCTGCGGTCCGAAGCTGCACAAGAAGGAGACGGCCGAGTACTGGTTCGCCAAGGCCCAGAAGGACGGCACCATCGCTCCGCAGCGCAAGCTCGCCAACGAGAAGCCGAAGGGCGAGACGGTGGACTACGACACGCTGATCAAGTCGTGGCCGGCGCAGCCCCCGAAGCGCGCGGAAGCGAAGTAAGCGGCGTCTAGCTCGTCAAATGCGAAAGGCCGGGAGCGATCCCGGCCTTTTTTTGCACGCGGCAATCAGTGCGGCATTGCAAGCGCAGCGAAAGTGCCGCTGGTCTCGTCAGTCCCTACGCCTCACCAGATCCTCGATCATCGCCTGCACATGCAGGAGCCACGTCTTTCGTCGTTCCTCGTCCGCAAGATCAACCTGCGTATAGCTCGACAGCGTGTACAGGTTGGCGCGGTAGAAATAGGTCAGCGACAGGATGGACAGGTAGAGGTGAAAGAGATCGCAGTTCGGCCGGAACTCGCGCCGTTCGATGCCGCTCTGCAGCACCCGCTCCAGCATGCCCAGTTGAGTATTGGAGAAACTGCGGCGGATGTTGTTCTTGACGTGACGGCCTTTGAAGAGATTCTCCGTGGCGAGAATGCTCAACAGCTCCGGATGCGCCCAATAGTAGTTCCAATTGAACGCGACCAGCGCCGCAAGCGCCTGGCGCGGGCTGGAAAAATCGAGATCGAGCGCCTCTTCCGATGCGACCAGGTCAGCATAGCAATGCTCGATCACCTGGTGAAACAGCTTCTCCTTGCTCTTGAAATAGTAATAGAGCATCCGGTCGTTGCTCCTGGCGGCCTTGCTGATGCGATCGACCCGCGCACCGCCGTAGCCTTCGCGGGCAAACTCGGCGACGGCTGCATGCAGAATGGCTTCACGGGTCTTATCGGGCGCTCGCGTCCGTCGAACCGTTGATGCCCTTTTCCGCTTGCCAGGCCGCTTGAGGCGGGGGCCGGCCAGAGTGCGGGCTGGCTGCTCTGTGTCGTTGGCCATCATGTATCCCGGGAATCACGGCCAGTAGGATGGCGCCTACCGTTTTTTTGGCAAGGCCGCCGTTACTTCGCCGTTGACAACCATCAGCGCCTGGTATTCGCTATGTAGTAAGTACTACATACACTAGCCGATCCCAATGAAGGGAGGCTGATTTGCGCATTTCGGCTGTTGCGAAGCTTGTTGGACTGGCCTTGACCGCAACCTACGCCGGGGCGTGGGCGGCGGAGCCGCCGCCGATCAAGATCGGCGAGATATCGAGCTATTCAGCTCTCCCGGTCGGCACCCGCGGCTATCGCCAGGGCTGGGAACTCGCACGCGACGAGATCAATCGAAGCGGCGGCGTTCTCGGTCGCAAGCTCGACATCATCGCTCGCGACGACGCCGGCAAGCCGGACGTTGCAATCACCGCCGCCGGGCAGCTTGTCGATGGTGAGCAGGTCGATCTCCTCACCGGCACGATTCTTCCCCATGTCGGACTCGCCGTGGCCGATTTCGCCAAGCAGAGGCGGATATTCTTTCTCGCTTCGCAGCCGCTGACCGATGCGCTCATCTGGGAAAAGGGCAATCGCTATACGTTCAGGCTGCGGCCGAGCACCTATACGCAAGCGTCAATTCTGGCAAAAGAGGCGGCCAAGTTCCCCGCGCGGCGCTGGGCGACGATTGCGCCGAACTACGAGTTTGGCCAAGCCGCGGTGGCCAGTTTCAAAAGCGAATTGAAGCGATTGAAGCCGGAGGTCGAATTCGTCTCCGAACAATGGCCGCCGCTCGGCAAGATCGATGCGGGTGCAGTTGTGCAAGCGATGATGGCGGAGCAGCCCGATGCCATTTTCAACGCGACGTTCGGCGCCGATTTGACGAAATTCGTGCGCGAAGGCACGACGCGCAATGTGTTTGCCAAGCGCGCGGTGGTCAGCATCCTCTCCGGCGAGCCGGAATATCTCGCCCCGCTGAAGGATGAAGCGCCGCCCGGCTGGCTCGTCACCGGGTATCCCTGGAGCGAGATCAAGACCTCGGCGCATGACTCCTTCTTGAAGGTCTATGTTGCGCGTTTCAAGGAGCCTCCGAATATCGGCGCGCTGATCGGCTACACCAACACGCTGGTGCTGGCAAAGGCGATCGAGACGGCCGGCTCGACCAAGACCGACGAGCTGATCAAGGCGATGGAGCATCTCAAGGTCGACACGCCCGTGGGCCCGATTTCCTTCCGGACGATTGATCACCAATCCACCATGGGAGTCTATGTCGGACAGCTCGCGGTGCGGGACGGCCAGGGGGTGATGACGGACTGGCGCTATGTCGACGGCGCCGACTATCAGCCCGCCGACGCCGAGGTGTTGGCCAAGCTGAAGAACTAGAGGTGCCGCATGAACCTGCTTGCTCCGCGTAACAATTGGTATCCGCTCACGTGGTCGCGCAATGTGACGCGCTTGCTCGCGCGACACCGCATTCTCGGCATGGACCTCGTCGTCTATCGCAGCGAAGCAGGTGAGGTGGTTGCACTGGATGATGCCTGCCCGCACCGGCTCGCGCCGTTGTCGATGGGCAAGCTCAAGGGCGATGCGATCGAATGCGGCTATCATGGCATGACGTTTGGCCCGGACGGGCGCTGCATCCGGATTCCCGGCCAGCCGATGATACCGCCGAACGCGCGGGTGCCATCATATCCGCTTCGGGAAAAGATGGGCCTCGTCTGGATCTGGCCCGGCGATCCCGCGCTCGCCGACCCATCGCTGATTTATGATCTGCCGCAGTTCGGCCAGAGCGGTTGGCATGTGGCGGAAGGAGACGCGCTCCGGATCGGGACAAACTATCTGAACCTCGCCGACAATCTTTGCGATCCCGCGCATGTCAGCTTCGTGCACCTGTCGACGCTTGGCAATTCGGCCAGCGAAGAAATTCCGGTGGAGCACAGCTTTTCCGAGCGCGGCGTGCTGGTGTGGCGGTGGATCAGGAACGCCCCGCCTATCCCGCTGTTCGCCAAGTACGGCAACTTCGGCGGCAATGTCGATCGCTGGCACTATTACGACTATATCGCTCCTTGCATCGCAGTGATCGATTTCGGGAGCGCGGACGCCGGCGTGATCGTTGATCCCGAGGAGCGAGGAAGGGGATTGCGGATATTCGCCTGCCATTTCATCACGCCGGTGGACGATCACGTTTGCATCGATCACTGGCTCCATGTCCGCAATTTCGCTGTGGGCGATGCCGATGTGGACCAGCGTCTGCACGCCGATTTTCGTATCGCGTTCAACGAAGACAAAGACATTCTGGAGCGCATAGAGGAGGTCTCGCAGGCGCGCCCCAATGCAAAATGCATCCGGCTCGGCATCGACGCCGCCCCCCAGCGCATGCGTCGTATCGTCGAGCGGATGGTGGCGTCCGAGTCCGAGGCGCGCGCATCGGCATGAACCGGCAAAGGCAAGAAGAAGGCCGGGAGCTATCCCGGCCTTCTCCTTTTCGCTCGCAATGACGAGCTTGTGGCACATGCGTCCCACGTTCGCGTTGTCATCGCCCGCGACGGCGGGCGATCCAGTACGCCGCAGCTCGTCGTTTCTAGCCGCGCCGTCTCGGAATACTAGATGCCCCGCCTTCGCTGGGCATGGCAGTGTGCCCGCCGCTTACTCCGCCGGCTCGGCCGCCAGCGTCGGGTAATCGGTGTAGCCCTTCGCGCCGCCGCCGTAGAAGGTGCTCTTGTCCCAGTCGTTCAGGCCCGCGCCCTGCTTCACCCGCTCGACCAGGTCGGGGTTGGAGATGAACGGCTTGCCGAAGGCGATGAGGTCGGCGGCGTTCGCGTCCAGCACCTTGGTGGCAAGATCGAAATCGTAGCCGTTGTTGGCGACGTAGGCGCCGGAGAAGCGCTTGCGCAAGGATGCATAGTCGAACGGGGCGATGTCGCGCGGCCCGCCGGTGGCGCCCTCGACGACGTGGAGATAGACCAGCTTGAGCGCGCTGAGGCCGTCGACGATGTGGTCGTACAGGGCTTGCGGGTTGGAATCCGAGATGTCGTTGGCCGGCGTTACCGGCGAGATTCGGATGCCGGTGCGATCGGCGCCGGCCTCCGCCACGACCGCCTTCGATACCTCCAGCATCAGCCGCGCGCGGTTCTCGATCGAGCCACCGTAAGCATCGGTGCGCTTGTTGGCGCCGTCCTTGGCGAACTGCTCGAGCAGGTAGCCGTTGGCACCGTGGATCTCGACGCCGTCGAAGCCGGCTTCCAGCGCATTCTTCGTCGCGCGCTTGAAGTCGTCGATGATCCCGGGAATCTCGGAAAGCTCGAGCGCACGCGGCTCGGAGACGTCGACAAAGCTGCCGTTCACGAAGGTCTTGCCCTTGGCACGGATCGCGCTCGGCGCCACCGGAGCTGCGCCATTCGCCTGCAGATCGACATGCGAGATGCGGCCGACATGCCAGAGCTGGATGAAGATCTTGCCGCCACGCTCATGCACCTTGTCGGTAACCTTGCGCCATCCCGCCGCCTGCTCCTTGGAATAGATGCCGGGGGTGTCCTGGTAGCCCTGGCCCTGTTGCGAGACTTGGCTCGCTTCGGTGATCAGGAGGCCTGCGGAGGCGCGCTGGCCGTAATAATCGGCCGCGAGCGCCCCGGGCACGAATGTGCCGGGAACGGCGCGGTTGCGCGTCAGCGGCGCCATGACGAAACGGTTGACCAGCGTGATCGGGCCGAGCTTGTAGGTCTCAAACAATTTGGTCGAACGGCTCATGGGAATGCTTCCAGGCGGTGAGAGGTCAGCAACACTTGTGCATCGCGACAACCCGCGCAAGAGAGGAGCCATACGGAAAGTGCAGGCGAGCTACGCGTGGGACCCCGCCTAGCATAATTCATGTGCAATTTCGGCCACGACAGCAGAATCCTGCTGCCGCGGCCGTGCGATTGCGCAAATCAGGTCAGGCCCAATCGATTCAAACTCAATCAGTTCGAGCCCAATCAGCTCAAGCCCAATCAGCTCAAGCCCATGAAATCGCGCTTGCCGATCTCGACGCCGTTGTGACGCAGGATGCCGTGAGCGGTCGCGCAGTGGAAATAGAAGTTCGGCAGCGAGAACGTGCTCAGGAACTGCTGGCCCTTCAGGGTCGTGGTCTTGTCGGGCCCGGTCGGGAAGGTGACGTCCTTGGTGTCGGCGCCCTCGAACTGCTCCGGCTTGAACGACTTCACGTAGTCGATGGTTTTCGCCAGCCGCTGCTTCAATTCTTCGAAGGTCTTTTCGGTGTCGGGATTGGAGGGCACTTCGCTGTGGGTCAGGCGCGCGCAGCCCTTGGTGGCGAAATCGCTGACGAGCTGGATCTGCTTCGACAGCGGCAGCATGTCCGGGAAGAGGCGGGAGCCGAGCAGCACGCTCGGATCGATCTTTTTGGCTGCGCAATGCGCCTCGGCCTTGGTGAGCAGGCCGGTCATGCTGTTCAGCATTTGCAAATAAGGGGGGACGACGGCGTCGTAGAAGGACATGTGATGCTCGCTTCAATGGTGGAAATCTCAGGAGAAAACCTGAGCCACTCACATGGGAGCCTCATGGAAAAATACAATCGCGCAACGCTGCCTGTGCAGTGCGAAAATTCTACCGCCTCACCGCTCCCCCACCCACGGTGTCATCGCCCGCCTTGTGCGCACTAGCGCACTGGGGCGGGTGATCCAGTACTCCGAAACCGTCGTGGTCAAATCGACAGGTTGCGGCGTACTGGATTCCCCGCCCTTCGCGGGGGATGAGGACGGATAGACTATTTAGCGCATCACACCCGCCGGCTGCGCCTGCGCCGTGCCGCCGCGCATACGGGCGAGCAGCTCCGCCGTCGGCCAGGAATCCGCCGGCAGGCCGTACTTGATCTGCATTGCCTTTACGGCGGCGCGGCTCTGCTGGCCCAGCACGCCGTCGACCTTGCCGACATTGAAGCCGGCCTGGACCAGCAGCTGCTGCAATTGCTTGAGCTCGTTGAACGGCAGCTGCGCCACCGGCTGGGCAGGTTTTCGCATCGGCGCTGCGCCGGCGATGCGCGAGGCGAGATAGCCCGCGGTGGTCGAATAGATCAGCGAATTATTCCACTCGGTATAGGCCGCGAAATTCGCATAGGCCATGAAGGCCGGCCCATTGCGGCCCATCGGCAGCAGCACGGAGGCTGCGAGATTGTCGTTCGGCAGCGGCCGTCCGTCGGGATAAGTGACGCCAAGCTGCGCCCATTTCGAACGCGGCTCTCGCACCGTGAGATCGGTCTGCTCCCACGGCAGGCTCGAGGGCACCTTGATCTCCTCCAGCCACGGCTCGCCGCGCCGCCACTTCAGGCCGTTGGCGATGTAGTTCGCGGTCGAGCCGATCACGTCGGGGCCCGAGCGCAACAGATCGCGCCGTCCGTCGCCGTCATAGTCGACGGCGTAGTTGACGTAATGCACCGGCAGGAACTGGGTCTGTCCGAGCTCGCCGGCCCAGGAGCCGATCATTTCGTCGGGCGTGAGATCGCCGCGGTCGATGATCTTCAGAGCCGCGATGGTCTCGTTCACGAACATCTCCGACCGGCGGCAATCATAGGCCAGCGACACCAGCGATTTCAGCGTCGGCAGGTTGCCCATGTTGGCGCCGAAGTCGCTCTCAAGGCCCCAGAACGCGGCGATCACCGCCGGCGGCACGCCGTACTCCTTCTCGGCACGCGCGAACGCCGCGGCGTATTGCTTGATGTGCTGCTGCCCGTTCTGCATGCGATAGGGCGCGGCCATGCGGCCGGCAAATTCGGTGAAGAGCTGGCCGAACACGCGCTGGCCGCGGTCGCGATTGACGATGCTCTGGTCGTAGACGAGGTACGGCGACGCCTCTGTGATCGTCCGCTGCGACACGCCCGCGGCGACCGCCTGTTGTTTCACCTCAGCGAGGAAGCGATCGAAGCTCGCCCCGTTGTGGCACGAGGCCGCGCGCGGCGATGGCGTGGTGGCCTTCGGCGCGGCAGGCCTTGCGGGCGGCGGTGCGAACTGGGCGGAGGCGGTGGCGGAGCATGCGAGGAGCGCGACGGCCGCGATCAGAAATCGGGTCTGGACCATAAGGGTTCCGGCAGGGAAGGACGGACGAGGATTCGCGTGAAGTCTAAAGCATGATCCGGAAAAGTGCGAAGCGGTTTTCCGGAAAGATCATGCGCAAACAACAACCTAAAGCGCGATGACGATTTATCCAAGTCTCATCGCGCTTTAGGTGAACTGACAACCCTCAGGCCATCCTTTCCATGCCAGGCCGGGCCGCGGAATGCGAGCTAGCCAAACAGTCGCATCAGCAGCGCCTTCCCAACCGGGAGCGCTCTGACGCCCCGGTAGGCGCGCACATATTCGCCGGCATAGAACGCCCGGATCGCGTGCACACGCGTATCCATGCCCTCCGCGAAGCGGACCGCAAAACCGTCCGTCGTCCGCCGCACCACGACGGCCGCGATCGAGCGGCCATAGATCTGGCACTCGATCGTGCTGCCGGGAAGCGGCGGATCGGGATCGATCAGCCGGGCGCCCGTGATGGAGATGTCGGCAAGCCGCGCCAGATGCGACTTGCCGTCCTGGCGCAGCAGCACGGGTTCATTGCGGTGGAAGCGTTCCGCCTTTCGCTTGCGCGGCTGCTCGATGCAGACGAAGCAGACCACGGTGAGGATGAATGCGTTATAGAGGCTCCACGCCAGCGCCAGCCCGCCGTAGGCGATGTTCTCGCCGCGCAAATGCAGGATGAAAGCGTAGGCGATCGACACGAGCGTGATGACCAGCGCACTGCCATAGATTCGCAGCAACGGCCATTCGACGAATCTGTTGTCGCGGTCGCCGCCTTTCGCGGTGACCTTGAATTTGTGCCCCTGTGGCTTCAGCAGGCCGGCCGCCACCGCCTTCAGCACCGCGGGCGCGGCGATCAGTTGCGAGACGTCGGTCATCATCGCGAGCGACCGGCCGTGCGACAGCCAGGCCATGCTGAGTCCGTGCCAAACATAGAACGGCAGGAAGAAGCGGAGCAGCTCGGTGAGATCGGCCTGCACCGCCTTGATGCCGAACAACAGGAACAGCCAGGGCACGACGAGACCCGCGATCTTTGCGGAGTAAACCGCGGCCCAGCTCATGAAGGCGTCGAGCAGCGAGAGCCGGTCAATGAAAGAGAGTTTTGATGCCCGCGAAAACGGTCCGCTGCGGCCGCGGACGATCTGCATGAAGCCGAGACACCAGCGGGCGCGCTGGGTGATGTATTCCTTCAGCCCCTCCGGTGCGAGGCCGATCGTCAGCCGCTCGTTGAGATAGACCGTGGTGAGGCCGCATTCCTTCAGGCGAAGCGTGACGAGATAATCTTCCGTGACGGAATCGGTCGGAAAGCCGCCAATCTGCACAAGCCCTTCATAGCGAATGAGAGATGACGTGCCGCAGCAGAACGCGACGCCCCAGGCGTCCTTGGCCGGCATGAATATGTCGAAGAAGAAGCGCTGCTCGTCGGGCCAGACGTCGGTCGCGGCGAGATTGGTCTGGATCGGGTCGGGATTGATGAAATGCTGCGGCGTCTGCACCACGCCGACCGATGCGTCGTCCATCAGCGAGATGGTTCGGGCCAGGAAGTCCGGCCGCGGCATGAAATCCGCATCGAGGATGGCCACGAATTGCGGCGGCTCGGCCAGCGTGCCGACATGCCTCAGCGCATGATTGATGTTGCCGGCCTTGGCATCGCGGTTGTCGGGCCGCGTCAGATAACGGCAGCCGAGATCGCCGGCGAGCCGCCGCAGCCAAGGGCGGCGGCCGTCGTCGAGCAGCCAGACGCGGTAATTGCCGTACTCCATGCCGGTGGCGCCGATGATCGTGCGCTCGAGGATTGATCGCTCCTCGTTGTAGGTGCAGATGAAGACGTCGATCAGCGGCGCGCCCGGATCGCTGGCGCGGCTGGCGATCCTGGGCGCCTTGGTGCGGTCGCGCGTGCGGCTGAGGAACAGCAGCGACAGCGCGACCGCAACCAGCGAGGCGGCCTCCAGCAGCATGAAGGGATAGCCGGTCACGGCATCCGCCGTCAGGCGTAGCGGAGGCAGCGTCGAAGTCACGCGCCAATGAAGATAACGAAGCAGCAGCGCCAGCGACACCACGGCCAGGAACGAGCGGGCCATCGTGCTGTCGCGCCTCAGCAGCGGCGCGATCGCCGTGAAGGCGCCGAGCGCAATCAGGCCGGGCGCCAGCGCCATCGTCACGATGCGCCTTCGCGGCCGGCAAACACGACACGGCCGGTGCGTCCCACCGTGCAGCCGTGGGCGGCGGCATCAGCGAGCGCAACGGTCACGCGGTAAGGCTCCTTGCTCAGCGCGTCCGGATTGATGGCGAGATTGGCGGGCGCACCCGCGGCCCCGGTCAGATTGACGACCGTGCCCGAGATCGCCGCGCCGCCGTCGTTCGGCTCGAACGTGGCGTGATCTCCGAGCTGCAGGCGGTTGTAGACGTTCTCGGTGACATTGGCGGTGATGACGGCGCTGCTGCAATCGAGCACCTTGAGCAGCGGCTGACCCGCCTGCACGTCCTCGCCGGGCGAGGTCATCATCTCCCAGACGCGGCCCGCAACGGGCGTCGTGATGTTGGCCTCGGAGAGGTCGGCGAAGCGGACCTCCTCGACGATGATCTCGTTGGCGAGCCAGGCGATCTCGGTGTCGATGCGGGCGAGATCGGCCTCGAGGTCGCTGGCGCGCTGGCGCATCTCCTCCTCGCGCTGCACCGAGCTCGGGCGGTCGTTGTAGCTGTCGCCGAGGAACGAGCCGTTCTGTGCCGCGGCAAGCTCGACCTTGGCGGCATCCAGCCGCTTGCGCGCGCCGAGCTCGGTCTGCTGCGCCACCGAGAGCTCGCGCGTCAGCCGCGTCAGCTCGACGGTCGAGACATTGCCCGATTTCGCCAGCGACGAGGCGCGCTCGACCGCGGCGCTGGCCTCGTCGCGTCGCGCCGCGGCCGCTTCGATCGAGGTCTGAATCTCGGCGATGCGGGCTTCGAGCTGGAGGACCCGTCCGTCGCGGAATTGCGCGGCCTGCCGTGCCAGATCCTTCTGTGCGGATTGAGCGGAGGCGAGCTTGGCGGCCAGGCTCGGTCGCTCGTTCTCCAGGCGAGATTTCTGCCGCCGGAGATCGTCGAGGCGGGTGCGGTCGCTGCGTGAGTTCACCACGCGCAGGACCACGGTTCCGGCGTCGAGCCTCGCTTGATCGATCATGCGATGGGCGGCCGCGACGCGGCCACCGATCGGCGTTCGCAGGGTGACGAGGCGGGAATTCAGCACGGCCTCGACGCTCGAATATTCCCAGATCGCGCGCAGCGGCAGCCAGCCGAACACGGCGGTGATCGCAAGTCCGATCGCGATCTTGGCGCCACGTCGCAGATGCGGCGAGCGCCGCCCTGAGTCCGATGCGGTCTGCGCTTCGGGCGCGTGGCCGGGCTCGTCATTGGCGAACAGCTGCTCGTGCAGCGCCTCCTGCAATCCTTTCGCGTCGGTCTCGTGAGAGGAGGGAGCGGATGCGGAGTCCACGGAAGCGGCGCGCGAGCGGTCTACCATGACGGTCACCTTGCGGACGGAAGCCGATGGAACCGGTCAATGCGCAAGGGCCGCGCAGTGTGCCAGGTTACCGCCACTATGCCGACGCCGCGCTTTCCAGGTTGCTAAGCGTGCGCACGCGTTTTTGCACAATTCCCGGTCAAGCTTTAGCGGCTGGGGAAAGGCTGGCCGCACCGCCCTCGATCTGCGGCTCCGCGACGCATGAACCTTGCGGTGCACGGCGCCAATCATACTTCGAAGATGCCGGCCGAAGGCCCGCCCGCGGCCGGTTTGGGAGACGGCCATGAACGATCTTCGTACCGCAATGCTGCTCGCAGGCCTCACTGCCCTGTTCATGGGCGTGGGCTATCTGATCGGCGGTGCCTCGGGCGCCATGATCGCGCTCGTCATCGCGGCTGCGACCAATCTCTTCACCTACTGGAACTCTGATCGCATGGTGCTCTCGATGTACGGGGCCCATCAGGTCGACCGCGCCAGCGCGCCGGAACTGGTCGGCCTCGTCGCCGAGCTTGCCGGCCGCGCAGGATTGCCGATGCCGCGCGTGTTCGTGATGGATGAGCCGCAGCCAAATGCGTTCGCGACCGGCCGCAATCCGGAAAATGCGGCCGTCGCCGTCACCATCGGACTGATGAACCAGCTCAGCCGCGAGGAGCTCGCCGGTGTGATCGCGCACGAGCTTGCGCATATCAAGAACCACGACACGCTGCTGATGACCATCACCGCCACCATCGCCGGCGCGATCTCCATGCTGGCGCAGTTCGGCATGTTCTTCGGCGGCCACCGCGACAACAACGGTCCGGGCATCGTCAGCTCGATCCTGATGATGATCCTGGCGCCGCTCGGCGCGATGCTCGTGCAGATGGCCATCAGCCGCACCCGCGAATACGCCGCCGACGATCTCGGCGCGCGCATCGTCGGACAGCCGATGTGGCTGGCCTCGGCGCTGGTGAAGATCGAGGGCGCGGCGCACCAGGTCCCGAATTTCGAGGCCGAGCGCAATCCTGCGACCGCGCACATGTTCATCATCAATCCGCTGTCGGGCCATGGCGTGGACAATCTGTTCGCCACCCACCCCTCGACGCAGAATCGCATCGCGGCGCTCCAGCAGCTTGCGGCGCAGCTCGGCACACATGCGGCGCCATCGGTTGGCGCCAACGAGAACTATCCGCCGCAGGGCCCCTGGGGCCGCTCGTCCTCGCGCGGGCCGTCTCGTGGCCCTTCTCGTGGGCCTTGGGGCTGATGGAGCCGGTCAGGAATTGTGCCTGGGTTTGTGACCTGGCGCACAAAGGATGGCCCCAGCCGGTGTTAACACGCAGGCGAGCCACTTCCTTCGAAAGGGGATGCGTGGCCGGCCCGGCGCCGGCCACGATCGAAGATGACCAGAACTGCCGTACCATTGCTGATCGTCCTTTGCGTGCTGATCGGGCTGTCCACGCACATGGTCGTCAATTGCGGCGACGATGACGATCCCGACATCTGCTCGGCCGTGATCGGCTTCTCGCCGCTGCGCGGCTCGCTGATCGCCTTTGCCTATGAGGGGCGCGGACGGATCGCGCTGCGCCACGGCGACTTCCGCCGGGCGATCGGCGATTTCGATGAGGCCATCCACCTCAATCCCAATCGCGCCTCGCTCTATCGCGACCGCGCGCTGGCCCACCGCCAGAACGGCGACCTCGCACGCGCCATCGAGGATTACGACGAGGCGATCGCGCATGATCCAAAGCTCGCCGCGCCCTATCACCAGCGCGCCCTGGCGCTTGCTGCCACCGGCGATCTCGACCGCGCGATCCTGAGCTACAACACGGCGATCCGCCTCGACCCCTCGGACGCGCAGGCCCGCCTCGACCGGGGCCTTGCCTTCCTCGCCCGCGGTCAGGCCGACGACGCCCGCGCCGATTTCGAAGCCGCGCTGGCGCTGCCCGCCGGCAAGGACGTCCGCACCCGCGAGGCCGCACGCGCCAAGCTCGCCGAGCTCGCGAGCGCCGAGCCGACTCAGGTGGCGGCGCCGAGAAGGTGAAGAGTGCTTCTCTCCCTCTCCCGTTCTTGAGGAGCCGCGACGAGCTTCGCTCGCGCTGAGAGTGTTGAGGCGAGGGGCTCTATCCACACGCGCGACGGCCGCGGTACCTCTACCCCCTCACCCGGATCGCGCCGGACGATGCTTCGCATCGCCGGGGCAATCCGACCGCCCCGCAAGCAGCCCGCAAGCAGGGAGAGGTGACGCGGACGAGCCGCGCCTACTTCGCCTTCTTGGCTTTCGCCTTCTTCGCCTTGGCCTTCTTCGCCGGCTTCTCTTCCTTCGTCTTCTCCGCCTTCACTGCCACCGGCGTGCTCGCGGCAATCCGCATCGACCTGGCGTAGCTGTCGGCGACGTTGTCGGCGGACATCTGCAGGCGCCTGGCGGCAGCGGTGGCCTGCTCCATGGTGGCCTTGGCCATCATCTTGAAGCGCTCGCCGGCCTCCTTGTCCTTGGCCTTGGCCGCAAGGCCGTTGAAGCGATCCCGCCGCTCCTTGGCGCGGGTCATCAGGCCCGTATGCAGCTGTCTGGCCAGTTGCCGGATCACGACATCCAGGTCGGCGTCCGCCATGTTGTTCTATCCTCTTGAAAACAGTCTCGATGCGGGCGGGACTATGCAGATCGGGCCCCACCTTGGCAATTCCTCCCCAGGCGTCATCCGCAGCTTCCGGTTGGCAAAACAAAAAAGCCGCGCTGGCTGGCGCGGCTTTTGGGGTGGATTGGCGCAGACGCCTTATTTCAGCGAGGCGACCGGTCCGCTCGAGGCCGCCGGGTCGGGGTCGAAGCCGAACACGCCGACCAGATATTTGTAATAGTCCGGCATCTTCTCCTTGAGCGCCTCGCGCGACTTCGGATCGTGGAATTCGCTCTTGCCGGCCAGGAAGATGCTGCCGGTCACGGCAAAGAACTCCATGGGATTCTTCATCGCATAGGATTCCTTGGGCAGGAGATCCTTGGTCTTGGCCAGCGCGTAATAGAGGATCACGCCCTTGTTGGCGTAGCCGTCCGGCAACAGCCGGGCGTGATAGGCGTGCAGCAGCTCGTGCAGCAGCACGGCCTCCTTCTCGTAGCGCATCATGTCCGGGCGCAGCATGATGACGCCGAGGCCCGAATCGACCGCGAGGTCGACGGCATTGGGATTGGTCCAGCGCTGCTTGTCATGATCCCACACCGTCAGCGTCCGCGGCGCGCTGCGCTGGATG
Source organism: Bradyrhizobium sp. USDA 4486 (assembly GCF_054057995.1). Lineage (NCBI taxonomy): Bacteria > Pseudomonadati > Pseudomonadota > Alphaproteobacteria > Hyphomicrobiales > Nitrobacteraceae > Bradyrhizobium > Bradyrhizobium sp. USDA 4486. The sequence continues at coordinate 4,359,738 of NZ_JBSRZV010000001.1, read as the reverse complement.
TCCGGCGTGACGCGGCCGTAGCAGGCGGTCGCGGCGCCCTCGTCGAGACAGGCGAACTCGCTCGCGACGATCGGGACGGTGCGGAAGAAGCGCAGCACGCGCGGCGACAGGCCGGCTGCTTCGACGACGTCGATCTGCTGCTTCACATTCTCGGTGAGCTTGTCGACGTCCTTGCGCTCGGAATTCTCCGTGAGGTCGAACATGTAGCCGCGGTAGCTCTGGAAGCCGGGCGGCAGCGGCTGCGCTGCGCCGGCGGCATCGAGCGAGCCGGCATGGGACGGATTGGCGAAGAGCGCGCCGACAATGGTTGCGGTCAGCAGCAACGCAATGCGCATGATGAACCCCCTGATGTCACTTCGCCGGGCAGGATAGGCCACCGTTGTTTGCGAAAAGTGAGTGGGGCAACACTAAGGCACTGATGTTGAGGCGTGCTTAACCGCCGGTTGCAGATCGCGCGGATGGATTAGGGACGGGTTAACCAAGGCCGACAGCGCGGGCGCCAGCCTGTCATCCGTCACCCTGAGGTGGCCGTTTCTTCAGCGGCCCTCGAAGAGCGACGGCCCAGCTGCATCGGGCCGTGCACCCTTCGAGGCTTCCCCTGCGGTGCTCTGCACCGCAGGCCTCGCACCTCAGGATGACGGGATGGGTACTGAGGTGTAGATTCATCGGAGGGCAGCAAGCCCCGAATCCAGACAGCCGGAAGGGAGGATGCCATGTATGCCGCCATCCGTCAGGCCAAGGCAAAAAGCGGGAGCGCGGAAGAGCTGGCGCGCCGCATCAAGGACGGCGCCGTTCCGATCATCAGCGACGTCGACGGTTTCCGCGCCTATTACGTCGTCTATGCCGGCGACGACACGGTCACCGCGATCTCGATCTTCGACAAGTTCGAGCAGGCCGAGGAAGCGAACAAGCGCGCCATCGCCTGGATCGAGAAGGATCTGGGCCCGCTTCTGGTGGGACATGCGAGTGCCGCTGCGGGGCCGGTGATCGTGCATACGCTGGCGTGAGGCGGGTCAGTCATGCCTCATTTTCCGCTGTCATGCCCTGCGAAGGCGGGGCATCCAGTACTCCGCGGCGTCTCGGTTCAATCACAGCCGCTGCGGCGTACTGGATCGCCCGCCTTCGCGGGCGATGACAGCGGTGGGTGTAGCGGATGCCTTCCGCCAAACGCGAAGCAATGCCCGCGCGATTCCTGCCCTCACAACTCCCTCGCATTCGAGAACGCGAAGCTCGATACCCGTCTCGTCGTCTCGTCCAGGATCAGCGTGCGCGTGATCGGCGGCTCGGCGCGCTGGGCGCAGTTTTCGCGCTCGCAGAGGCGGCAGTTGACGCCGATCGGCGTGCCCTCGGTCTTCTCGAGGTCCGTGCCGGCAGCGTAAATGAGGCGCGCGGCGTGGCGGATCTCGCAGCCGAGGCCGATGGCGAAGCGCGGCTGCGGCAGCGGATGCGGCGCCACGGGCCGACGCACCATCTGCGCGATCGAGAAATAGCGCGTACCGTCGGGAAGCTCGATCACCTGCTTGAGCAGGCGATCCGGCGTGTCGAAGGTCGAGTGCACGTTCCACAACGGGCACGTGCCGCCGAACTTGGAGAAGGGGAACGTGCCCGACGAAAAGCGTTTGGAGACGTTGCCGGCATTGTCGACGCGCAAGAGGAAGAACGGGATGCCGCGCGCGTTCGGCCGTTGCAGCGTGGTGAGGCGGTGGCAGACCTGCTCGAAGCCGGAATTGAAGCGCTGCGCCAGCACGTGGATGTCGTAGTTGAGCGCTTCGGCCGCCGCGAGGAACGCCGGATACGGCATCATCACGGCTGCCGCGAAGTAGTTGCCGAGCGTGATGCGGAACAGCCGGCGCGGGGCGTCGTCGAGCGGGCCGGCGCGGCCGATGATGGTCTCAAGGGCTTGCGCACATTCGCCAAGGCCGAGCTGAAAGGCGAGCTGGAACGCGCGGCCGGGCGGATCGACCAGTTCCGAGATCAGCAGCTGGCGGCGGTGGCGGTCGAACCGCCTGAGCGTCTCGCGCATCACGTCGACAGGCATGATGCGGGTCTGGATCGAGTGCTTTTCGCGCAGACGCGCGGCGAGCGCCGCATAGAGTCCTTCAGCCGGCACGTTCAGTTCGTCGCGCAGGGCCTCCGCTGCCTGCTCCAGCTCCGGAAAATAATTGCGGTTGGCCTCGATCAGCTCGCGCACGCGCTCGACCGGATTGGCCTCGAAGCGCGGGCCGACGTCGCGGTCAGCCATTTGCGCCGCCGCCAGCGTTTCGCCCTGGCGCGCCTCGGTATAGGCGGCGTAGAGCCGTTGCAGCGCGTGCGTGACGCCGGGGCAGAGTTCGGCGAGATCGCGCAGCTCCTGCTTGGGTACGTCGATCTGGCGGAACAGGGGATCGGAGAAGATCTCGTTGAGCTCGGCGAAGAAGCGGTCCTCGTCGGCGGTTGCGAGGTCGCGCAAATCGAGGTCATAGCTCTCGGCCAGCCGCAGCAGGATCTGAGCCGTCACCGGGCGCTGGTTGCGCTCGATCAGGTTGACGTAGCTTGGCGAGATCCCGAGCCCCTCGGCGATCTGGGTCTGCGACAGCCCCAATTGCTGCCGGATCCTCCGGAAGCGCGGCCCGACGAACAGTTTCTTCCCGGATTCGGCGGGCATCAGCGGCTCCCCTCTTCGCCTCGCTCCGCTTGCGGGGAGAGGCAGAGGCCGCCCTCGGCGGCCGTCCTGAACAACGCCGAAGCGAACCTTCGGCCATGGCGCATCGCAGATGCGATCCGGGTGAGGCGGGCTCTTCGGGAGGGAGGTGAGAGTCGGTCTCGCCGAGAGAGCCCCTCACCCCGACCCTCTCCGCGCAAGAAGGGGGAGCGGGAGAAAGCAGCGGATTTGGCAGGCATTTCTCAGACCTCCGTAGCGTGAAAGGCAGGCATGCTGACAAAAATTTACAAAATTGACAATATAACAACTATTACATGTTCTGATGTTACATGACATCACCATTCAAATGCAAGGCCTCTGTACGAACTTCCTTTTCTCGCGTTTAGCTCATGACACGCATTTCGCAATGCACTGTCAAAAATGTCGATGACGAGGGCGAGAGGCTTCGTCATCATTGAGAAGGATCAGGCACATGAATTACCAGCCCCGTGGCATCAGCGCTCTCGAGCGTCCGGCGTCCTATCAGAGCGAGATCGAGGCAGCCCAGGCGCTGCTTCAGACCAAGCCGACCTGGAACGGGGTGACGGCCGAGGCCGTCGCACGCATGCGCCTGCAGAATCGTTTCAAGACCGGCCTCGATATCGCGCGCTATACCGCGGCGCTGATGCGCGCCGACATGGCGGCCTATGACAAGGATCCGACCAAGTACACCCAGTCGCTGGGTTGCTGGCACGGCTTCATCGCCCAGCAGAAGCTGATCTCGGTCAAGAAGCATTTCGGCGGCAAGACGGATCGCACCTACCTCTATCTCTCCGGCTGGATGATCGCGGCGCTGCGCTCCGAGTTCGGCCCGCTGCCCGACCAGTCGATGCACGAGAAAACCGCGGTGCCGGCGCTGATCGAGGAGCTCTACACCTTCCTGCGTCAGGCGGACTCGCGCGAGCTCAACGACATCTTCCGTCTGCTCGACAAGGCGCGCAAGGAAGGCGACAAGGCCCGCGAGAAGGAGCTGATCGAGAAGATCGATAACTTCCAGACCCATGTCGTGCCCGTCATCGCCGATATCGATGCCGGCTTCGGCAATGCGGAGGCGACCTATCTGCTCGCCAAGAAGATGATCGAGGCGGGCGCCTGCGCGCTCCAGATCGAGAACCAGGTTTCCGACGAGAAGCAGTGCGGCCATCAGGACGGCAAGGTCACCGTGCCGCATGACGTCTTCCTCGCCAAGATCCGCGCCTGCCGCCACGCCTTCCTCGAGCTCGGCGTCGAAGACGGCATCGTCGTGACCCGCACCGACTCGCTCGGCGCCGGCCTGACGCAGCAGATCGCCGTCAGCCACAAGCCCGGTGACATCGGCGACCAGTACAACAGCTTCCTCGATTGCGAGGAAGTGACGCCGGAGAACGCCCGCAACGGCGACGTCATCATCAACCGCAACGGCAAGATGATGCGTCCGAAGCGGCTGCCCTCCAACCTCTACCAGTTCCGTCCCGGCACCGGTGCCGACCGCTGCGTGCTCGACTGCATCACCTCGCTCCAGAACGGCGCCGACCTGCTCTGGATCGAGACCGAGAAGCCGCATATCGAGCAGATCGCCAGCATGGTCGACCGCATCCGCAAGGTCGTGCCGAACGCCAAGCTCGCCTACAACAACTCGCCGTCCTTCAACTGGACCCTCAACTTCCGTTGGCAGGTCTACGACGCGATGAAGGAGGCGGGCCAGGACGTCAGCAAGTACAACCGTGCCGAGCTGATGAAGGCGGAGTACGACGACACGCCGCTGGCGAAGGAAGCCGACGAGCGCATCCGCACCTTCCAGGCGGATTCGGCCAAGCGCGCCGGCATCTTCCACCACCTGATCACGCTGCCGACCTACCACACGGCTGCGCTCTCGACCGACAATCTCGCCCGCGAGTATTTCGGCGAGCAAGGCATGCTGGGCTACGTCAAGAACGTCCAGCGCGCCGAGATCCGTCAGGGCATCGCCTGCGTGAAGCACCAGAACATGGCCGGCTCCGACATCGGCGACGACCACAAGGAGTACTTCGCGGGTGAAGCCGCCCTCAAGGCGGGCGGCGTCCACAACACCATGAACCAGTTCGGCTAACGCACCACGCGCTTCGAGAGGAGACTGACAATGACCAATGGCAGCAATTTCTGGGTGATCGGCGGCGAGTTCGGCTCGATGAACTTTCACAAGCTGGTGGAAGGCTCGGCCCAGGTCAAAGGCCCCTTCAAGACCCGCAAGGAAGCAGAGGACTGCTGGAGGGAAGTCTCGGAGGAGAGCCGCCACAAGGCCGGCGTCCGCTTCTCGATCGTGGAAGAGCCCTCGCGCGTCTCGGCCTGAGGGACTACCTGCCGAGCTGAATTAAGAAGACGTCCAAGGACGGATGGTCCCATCCAGGCTCTGCCTGGGTGGGATCGTCTGTTTTTGGCACAGGTCGGCGCCTGTGGGCACCGTAAGTATCTGGAATTGTGGGCCCTTTGCGGACGGTTTGGTTGCTGATAGGTTAATTGCGGCAAATGAGGACGAGGCCGACGATGTCAGAGCCCGAGACCAGCGGGACCCACCCCAGCCAGCCGCGCCCGGTGCGGCTGCGCGATGCGCTGCTGCGCGCGCGGATCGAGGCCGCCGATCGGACCGGCGTCGTCGTCGACCTCCGCGACGCGGAAGTGGCGCGGCTGGAGATCCTCAACGACGCGCTCGACCCGCTGTTCGCGCAGGTGCCCGATCAGATCGACCTGTTCGACCGCGGCATCAGCCAGGGCGAGACGCCCAGGCTCTGGATCGACGTGGTCGCGCACATCATGATGGGGCGCGACAAGCGGCAGTACCGCTTCGTCCAGGACACCCGCTTCGGCCGCGTCGTGCTCGCCGAATCGCACGACACGGCTGTCATCGTGGATGCCGTGACCGACTACGTCGCGCGCCGCATGATCGAGCGCGAGCGTGCGATGGTGGTCCCGCCCGAGCCGGTGCCCGAACTCGCGGAGAAGCCGCGGCGCCACTCGCGCGTCTGGCCGTTCGTGCTCGGCTTCATCCTCGGCGCCGCCGCGCTGTTCGGCCTCGCCCTTGTGGCGGCGTTGCGGAGCTGGTGAGAGTTTCGCTGTCATTCCGGGACGCGCGAAGCGCGAACCCGGAATCTCGAGATTCCGGGTTCGGCTCTTCGAGCCGTCCCGGAATGACGGCATGGGACTAGATCAACCTCGCATGCTTGACTTGCTGGATCTGAAATCCAGCCCCCAGCCCCCGCACCGTCTGCTCGCAGCGCCAGCCGGCGTTGTCCTTCTCAATCGTCAAGAGATTATACGCCGCCGCCGGATAGCGCCCATGCGCGAGCGCGGAGGCCGAGGGGACGCCGAGCGCGGGAATCTTGCCGTTGGGTCCCTCGAACCACATCGTCGAATGAACGTGGTCGTGCCCGTGCAGAATCAGCTCGACGCCGTGGCGCCTCACGAGCGCGAGCAGCTCGGCCGAGTCGGTCATCCGCTTCTGGCGTGCGAGCGACTTCAGCGGATGATGCACCAGCAGCACGCGGAACACGTCCTCTGCTGCGAGCCGTTCGAGCACCGCTGCGAGCGCGGCGAGCTGATTGCGCCCGAGCGTGCCCGTCGCCATCAGCGGCAAAGTCGGCACCGCCGTCGACAGGCTGATCAGCGCGAGCGGCCCGCGCCGGCGCACGCTCGGAAAGCCGATGCGGCCATCGTCGCCGGCAAGATAGGGCGCAAAGGTCTCGCCGAAGCGATGGAAGGTGGCGCGGACATAGGCATCGTGATTGCCGGGAATCGTGGTGACGCGGTCGGGCGGCCCGAGATCGTCGAGCCAGGCGCGGGCAGGGGCGAACTCCGCCTCCAGTGCGAGGTTGACGAGATCGCCCGTCACCGCGATGTGGTCGGGCACCTGCGCCTTCATGTCGGCGACGATGGCGTCGAGCACCTCGCGGCGCTGGTACTTGTGGCGGTTGCGCGTCCAGTTGACGTAACCGAGCACGCGCTTGCCCGCGAGCTCGACCAGCCGCGGCTTCGGCAGCGGCGGCAGATGCGGGTCGGACAGATGGGCGAGCGTGAAGGGGGTCAGCGTGTTGTAAGTCATGGCGCGCGATTGCCTCGCTATTCGTCCGCTGTAATGGCAAGGTCGCGGGCAGCGCGCAAGCCAGGCCTGACAAGCCAGGCCTGACAAGCCAAGCCTGACAAGCCGAGCCTGACAACCAAATCCTGAAGCGGAGCGTCAAGGAAGCCTGATGGGAGAACCTCTCGACCGGATGCGACGGAAATTCGAGCCGCTGCTGCGGCACGTCTTCCACACCTATTTCCTGTTCGTCCGCGGCATGACCCTCGGCGTCCGCGCCGTGGTGCTGGATGCCGAGAACAGGGTGTTCCTGGTCAGGCACAGCTATGTCAGCGGCTGGTATCTGCCCGGCGGCGGCGTCGACTATGGCGAGACCATGGAGCAGGCGATGCGGCGCGAGCTCAAGGAGGAGGGGGACATCGATCTCACCGGAGAGGCCGTGCTGCACGGCATCTTTCTCAACAGCCACATCTCCCGCCGCGACCATGTCGCGGTCTACGTCGTCAGGCAGTTCAAGCAGGATCGTCTGCCCAAGCCCAATCGCGAGATCGCCGAATGCGGGTTCTTCGCCATCTCGGCGCTGCCCGAGGGGACCACGCCCGGCACGCGGCTGCGGCTTGCGGAAGTCCTGGACGGCAGGCCGCTGATTGCGACGTGGCGGTGAGATTTCAATGCAAAGCCGGATGAGGCGGAAGGAACTTCCTTTTCTCGCGGCCCTGGTGTGCTAGGAAGAAGGCCGCATGGGGCAAAGCAACTTCATCCCGAGACTTGAATCTCTTCGCGGTGTGGCTGCCGTTCTGGTCGCCGTCTACCATTGCGGCGTCATGTACTTGCAATACCCGGCCTCGGGGTCTTCGCGGCTCTATTTCGCCTTTGCCAACGGTCTTGGCTGCGTCGTCGTTTTCTTCGTCATCAGCGGGTTTGTTCTCGCCCGAAGCCTGGACCGGGACGCTTCCATTTCCTTCGTTTCATTCGCCAGGAACAGAGCCTTTCGTCTCTTGCCGGCGTCCATAGCGGTCGTCGGCCTGCTCACGCTCCTTCATGAACGTTTTGGATTCTATGTTGGCTTCGAGGCTTCGTTTGCGCCACTCAACGTCTTGCTCAACATGCTTCTCATCAGGAGCGACATCAATGGCGTGATGTGGTCATTGACGGTCGAGATTGCCGCGACTCCACTGATCTTCATGTCTGTTCGAGCATACAGGAAACACGGCAGGACGCCTCTTCTCGCAGTTGCCGCCGTTCTGTTTGGCCTGTCGTTCGTTGGCCAGTATCGCGATCTCATTGGCGCGAATCTGGCGCCGCTTTACGCTTTTCTTGCGGGAATTCTCGTTCATTTTGAGGGACCGAAGATCGCGCGCTCCGTTTCCCCGCGAACTTCGATCTGGATTCCAATCCTCGGCGTAGCACTGTTCCTTGTGGCGGGCATGCTCAAGCAAGACGCCGGTCTGATGATCTTGATGGATTGCATCGGCGGAGCTTTGCTCGTGCTGGCGATTTCGCAGATGCCGCATCAGCGCATGATGAAGCCGCTCGATTGGCCGCTGATACGGTTCTACGGTCGGATATCTTATAGCTTCTATTTGCTGCACATGCTCACGGTCGCGCCTGCGATAGCTCTGGGCGCTCGGTTGTTCGAGCACTTGAACCCGTGGACAACTGCGATGACGCTGTCAATGGTGACGATCCTCGCAGCGGCCGTGCCTGCGCTGGCCTGCTACAAGCTGATCGAAATTCCAGGGATTAACCTCGGTCGGCGGCTGGCCGGTCTGAATGGCTTGCGCAGCCGCGCCGTTGCGCAGTGACCGCCCTATCTGTCCTCATGCCCCGCGAGCGAAAGTGCTTGAATCGATGGATCTGACCGAACCTTCTTCGATAAGCGCAGGGCCAGTTGGGACATTGCGTCAGGTGACCATGCCTGAACTCGAACTGACGATCTTGATGCCTTGCCTCAATGAGGCCGAAACGCTGGCAATTTGCGTTGCCAAGGCGCAGGCGTTTCTTCGTCGGGCCCGGATCGCGGGCGAGGTTTTGATTGCCGATAACGGCAGCACGGATAGTTCGCGGCACATCGCCGAGGCCGGCGGCGCTCGTGTCATCGACGTCCCCGTGCGCGGCTACGGCGCAGCGCTCCGCGCCGGTATCGCGGCGGCCCGCGGCCGCTACATCGTCATGGGAGACGCCGACGATAGTTATGATTTCTCACGCCTCGATGCATTCCTGGAACGCCTGCGGGCCGGTGATGATCTGGTGATGGGAAACAGGTTTCGCGGTGGCATAGAAACGGGCGCTATGCCGTACCTTCATCGCTATCTCGGAAACCCTATCCTGAGCTGGTTGGGCCGTCTGTTCTTCCGCACGCCTCTCGGTGATTTTCATTGTGGCATGCGGGGCTTTTCCAGAGATCCAATTGCGAAACTGGACCTGCGCACCACCGGAATGGAGTTTGCGAGCGAGATGGTTGTTCGTGCGACCATCGTTGGGCTCAAGATCTCCGAGGTGCCGACCACACTGTCGAAAGACGGCAGATCCCGCCCGCCCCATCTCAGAACGTGGCGCGACGGCTGGCGTCATCTGAAGTTCCTGCTGCTGTATTCGCCGAGATGGCTGTTCTTCTATCCGGGGGCGCTTCTTGTTGCCACGGGTACCATTCTCAGCAGCATACTTTTGTTCGGGCAGATCAGCATCGGTGGAATCGGTTTCGATATCCGGACGATGCTCGTCGCCTGTACCTGTCTCGTCGTGGGCATCCAGGGCATTTGTTTCGCGGCCATCGCCCGCAGTTTCGCCAAGGATATGAACCTTCTTCCGCCTTCCGAGAGATATGGCCGCATGCTCGAGGCCTGCACGCTCGAGTTCTTCGTATTCGGGGGGAGCGCGATCTTCGTGCTCGGGATCGCTGGCCTGACTACAGCTATCATCCAATGGAGCGAGGTCCATTTCGGGCCGCTCGACGTATCGAGCCTGCTCCGCGTCGTGGCGCTTTCCACGACTGCGATCACCGTTGGGGCCCAGTTGGTATTTGCGGGCTTCCTCGCAGGCCTGATGTCGATCAAGCACTCCTAGCGTCTGATGTCCGCGGGTCCTGGTCACGGTGATTGAATGAAATTTCTCAAAATGGCTTTCGGCCTGATCTGTCTCCTGATCCTCGCCAGCAACGTTCGTGTGATGTCGCATTGGACCGAAGCCCGCGGCGTATGGGACGACATATGCTATTTGCGCCAGGCGCACCTGTTTCAGCTCCATGGTATCGGCGGGCTGGATACGGATGTGTCACGGGATGAAGATCACTTCCTGCAAGGCAAGCTGAAGGAGATAGGTTATCCCGAGGGAGCCCCTGCACCGTGCCATCCTCCGACGGCCAGCGGAAAATACGTGATGCAGTATCCGCCAGGCACCGGGTTCGTGCTCGCGCTGTTTTCGCAGGGCCATCAGGTGGTGCCGCTATATGTCAGCGTCAATCTGATCGTCTGCGGATTTGCGTTGCTCGCCATCTTCTACGCGCGGTCGCCGTCATCGGTCGTGGCGGCTGGTGTGTTTGGCGCACTTGCCGTCTACATGATGATCAACCCGGCGAAGGCCAGCTATTCCATCGCGCCGACGATGGCGCTCTGCGCCGTCGTGGGTTATCTGACCGCCTTGTGGCTGATCAAGCCGAAGGACGATGTTTGGCTCGTGCTGTTGATCGGTCTCCTGCTCGGATTGTCGGTCAATCTCAGGCTGCCGAACCTATTCCTGGTTGCGGGTTACGTTCTGTCCTTGGGCGTGACCTTCCTCCGCTGGCGCACGGTCGCCACGTTTGTACGCGGATTGGTCTTTGGCCTCGCCTTTGCCGTCGGCATGGTTCCGACACTGGTCGCCAATGCGATCAATGCTGGCAGTCCGTTTGCGACCACCTATAGTTCCGACGATGCCACGGCCCCCGAAATCAATCTCGCGATCCTGAACGAGTATCTGCACGACATGCAGTTCGTCCTGGTCCTGCTCGCGGTCGGTTCGACCGCGTGGCTGCTGCTGACCGGCCGGGGCGGCGCACGGCAGCTCGCGCTCGTCGTTGGCGGCAATCTTGTCGTCAACCTCATATTCTTCGTCAGCCATCCGACGTTCACGCCCTATTATGTCGTTCCCATCACAATGCTCTCATTGTGGAGCGTGTGTTTCGCTCTCGCGATGCAACCTGCTGGATCGCGGAGCACGCCCGTCTCGGCCAGGCGGCACGCGCGTGAGGGTGCAACACAGCTCGATGGACCTTGTTGCGCGCAGATGCTATCTCGCATGCTGACATGACCGACCTCTCAGTGACCATCCTTCCCGAAGCCGCCGGCGACGCCCAGGCGATCGAGCGGCTGCATGAGCGCACCTTCGGTCCCGGCCGTTTCGTGCTCAGCGCCTACCGCATCCGCGAGCACGTCGATCATCTGCTCGACGTCTCCTTTACCGCGCGCATCGGCACGCTGCTGGTCGGCTCGGTCAGGCAATTGCCGATCCTGATCGGTGAGACCAAGGCGCTGCTGCTCGGGCCGCTCACCGTCGAGCCGCCGTTCCGCGACCGCGGCATCGGCCGTCAGTTGATGGAACGCGCGCTGAAGGACGCGAGGGAAAAGGGCCACGCGATCGTGCTGCTGGTCGGCGACGAAGCCTATTACAGCCGCGTCGGTTTCAAGCCGGTCCCGAAGGGCCGCGTCATCATGCCGGGCCCGGTCGATGCCGCTCGCGTCCTGGTGTACGAGCTGGTCGAGGGCGCGTTCGAAGGTGTGTCGGGCGCGGTTGTGCCCGACTGGAGCAGGGCGCGGGTGTAGCGGTGCGGGTCGAAAGAAACGTGTTCGCTACTGCTTGTTGCGATTCTTGCTCGCACCTCTGAGCGGCGGGGGCGATGACAGCGCACTCGCGGTCTCCGTCATCTGGATGCAGGTAAGCAGATCGACATAGCTCTGGGATCCCGCTGCAACCGCCTCGCCCTCGCAGGTGTCACGGACAGTGGACTTGGTCGTCGCCCACATCGTGCCGAGCTGTTGCTGTGCTGCCGTCTCGTCGCGCATGCAATCAGCAAAGCTCTGTGCCAGCGCCAATCCCATCGCCTTGTCAGTTTCGGACGTCATCTTGCAGAGCGTTTCGACCTTCAGTTCGGGGACGCGATCGGAGATGGGCAGCAACGAATGGCTTGCCAGCAATCCAAGCGAGAAAAGGACCAGTTTCATCTAGCTCTCCATCTCTAGAACTGTCCCGGCTGCGCCGGAGGGGCCGGCCAATCCGACCTGAAATTGTTGGGAGAGGCGCGATCGAACAGATCCTGTCGCAATGCAAAGCCGCGTACGGTCGAACGGGCATCGAGCGCAAATGGCACCTTGGGCCTGGTTGTGCCGATCGTTTTCTGCGGCGAAACATGACCGGCAGCTGCCGTTCCGGCAGGTGCGGTGTCTGCCATTGCGAGAGCGGCAACAGCGAGAATGAGGACGCACGATGCATTTGAGAACATATGGATTCTCCTGCAATCAAATCACGTCCAGAGCAGTGGGCCACCGCAGCGCGTGAATGATGTTGATCCAGATCAATATCGACGGGCGCAGAAAATGCTGCCCCGCATGATGACCCCTCCCCGAACCACGAGCTTCGCCCAATGGGAGCGCCCATATGGGACCGATCATACAACCCGGGCGACCCGACAGACCATCGCTATGCTTACGCCGGGAATATTCGGTCATCGGAGGAACGAACAACAGTGCAGCGCCATCGTACCGGCGGGACTGATGCGCGATCCGGGATTTTACGGAAAGTGGCACCAGGTTGTTCTCATGTGGCGACGTTCCGCCGCGTGGAGACATATCTCCGTTTCCCATCCGCCATTTTGATCTGTTGATCCATATCAAACCCCTTTTCTGCTTGCTGGAAGATGATGGAGTTTCATTTGAGGGGAGGCATTGCAATGAGCGGCATCCGATCCTTTCATCTCGTCGCGTTTTCGCTTTCCTTTGCATTGTCGGCGCCCGCATTCGCACAACAGGCTGGACAAGCTGAGCCACCCGGCTCACCTGCCGCGACCATCACCATTCCCGGCAACCAGCTTCCGCCACCTCCGCAGAAGTTCGGCGGCAAGATCGAGCGCGATGCCAGGGACTCGAAGCCTTACTGGCCGGCACGCGTCGTGCCGCCAAAGGGCGCGCCGAACGTTCTGCTCATCATCACCGACGATGCCGGTTACGGCGTGCCGAGCACATTTGGCGGCGTGATCCCGACGCCGACGCTCGACCGCATTGCGCAAAGCGGATTGCGCTATACCAACTTCCACTCGACCGCGTTGTGCTCGCCGACGCGCGCGGCCCTGATAACGGGCCGCAATCATCATTCCGCCGGGTATGGCGTCATTGCGGAACAAGCCACCGGCTATCCCGGCTACGACAGCATCATCACCAAGGACAAGGCCACCATCGGCCGGATTCTGACCGACAACGGCTATCACACTGCCTGGTTCGGCAAGAACCACAACACGCCGGAATACCAGGCCAGCCAGTCCGGTCCATTCGACCAGTGGCCGACCGGCATGGGCTTCGAATACTTCTACGGCTTCATGGGCGGTGACACCAATCAATGGGAGCCCGGCAATCTCGTTCGTAACACCACGCCGATCTATCCCTTCCAGGGAAAGCCCGGCTGGAATCTGGTGACCGCTATGGCGGACGAGGCGATCGATTACGTGAACCGCATGAACGCGCTGTCGCCGGACACGCCTTTCTTCGTGAAATTCGCTCCCGGCGCAACCCACGCCCCGCATCACCCGACGCCGGAGTGGGTCAAGAAGATCAGCGACATGCACCTGTTCGACCAGGGCTGGAACAAGCTGCGCGACACCATCTTCGAGAATCAGAAGCGGCTGGGTGTCATTCCGCAGAATGCCAAGCTGACGCCGTGGCCGAAGGATCTGATCAAGGAATGGGATCAGCTTTCGGCCGACGAGAAGAAGCTATTCATCCGTCAGGCCGACGTCTTTGCTGCATATGCGGCATACGCTGACAATGAAATCGGCCGGGTGATCCAGTCCATTCAGGATACGGGCAAGCTCGACAACACGTTGATCATCTACATCGAGGGCGACAACGGGACGAGCGCGGAGGGGCAACCGAACGGCACGCCCAACGAAGTGGCGATGTTCAACCAAATCAATCCGTCGGTGGAGGATCAACTCAAATATTTCTACGACGTCTGGGGCACCGACCGTACCTACAGCCACATGTCGATCGGCTGGGCCTGGGCGTTTGACACCCCGTTCTCATGGACCAAGCAGATCGCGTCCCACTTCGGCGGCACGCGCCAGGGCATGGCGATCTCCTGGCCGGCGGTGATCAAGGACAAGGGCGGCATCCGTCATCAGTTCCACCACGTCATCGACGTCGTGCCGACCATTCTCGAGGCAGCCCAGATCAAGCAGCCCGAATTCGTCGACGGCATCAAGCAGAGCCCGATCGAGGGTGTCAGCATGATGTATACTTTCGACGCGAAGAACGCGAATGCCGCCACGTCACACACGATTCAATATTTCGAGATGTTTGCCGACCGCGCGCTCTACAGCGACGGTTGGATCGCGAGCACGAAGGTGATGCGCCCGCCATGGGTGACGATCGCGAAAGTGCCGAACCCGCAGGACTACCCGTGGGAGCTTTATGACCTCCGCAATGACTGGACACAGGCCGAGGACGTCGCGACCAAATATCCAGACAAGCTGAAGGAGATGCAGGCGCTGTTCTGGAAGGAGGCAGAAAAATATCAGGTGCTGCCGCTCGATTCATCGGTGGCAGCGCGGCTGATCACGCCGCGTCCGAGCCTCAGTGCCGGCCGAACCAGCTTTGCCTGGATGCGGCCGATGACCGGAACGCCGAATGGCGACGCGCCGAGCCTGCTCAACGCCTCCTACAGTTTCAAGGCCGATGTGGAGATCCCGCAAGGAGGCGCGGAAGGTGTCCTGGTGACGCAAGGTGGCCGCTTCGGCGGCTATGGGCTCTATGTCCTGAAGAACAAGCCGGTGTTCACCTGGAATCTCGTGGATCTCAAGCGCGTGCGCTGGGAAGGTCCGGAACTGACGCCTGGCAAGCACGTCATCGAGTTCGACTTCAAATATGACGGTCTCGGCGCGGGGACCATGGCGTTCGGAAACTATAGCGGCATCGGGCAGGGCGGCATCGGCAGGCTGAAACTCGACGGCAATGCGGTGTCCACGGAAAAGATGGAGCACACGCTTCCGTTCATCCTGCAATGGGACGAAGCATTGGATATCGGCTCCGACACGGGCACACCGGTCGACGACAACGATTATCAGGTGCCGTTTGCCTTCACCGGCAAGATCAACCGGATCTCGCTCGACATCGACCGGCCCAAGCTGAGTCCGGAAGACGAGAAGCGGTTGCAGGAGGCCGCGCGTGCGGCTGGCGACGGTCCATCCGCCGACGACGCAAAGATGGCTTCCGCAACACCACGAGTCGGCACTGTCGGTCTGAGCCTGGTCGACAAGATCCAGTTGCGCATCGACAAGCGCGAGGGTTGTCGCAAGCAGGCAGAGGCAAAGGATCTCGGTGTGGTGGACCGCATCAAGTTCATCCAGGAATGCGTCGGGCAATAGGCCCGCGCTAGCGGCGGGAAGCCTGCCGGCTTCCCGCCGGCAAAATTCGCACGATGTCACGGTGGGAGAAGCCCATGAAACGTAATCCTTGGACATGTCTTTCGGCCCTTGCACTGATCGCCGGCCTGGCTCCCGGCGGAGCAGTGGCGCAGGCTGCCGGAGAGACAGTGCAGGGCATGCTCGCGACGCAGATCCGCTCGCAGGGATTTGTCTGCGACAAGGCGCTCGGCGCGACCAAGGATACGAGGCGCTCACGGCCCGATCATGGTGTCTGGGTGCTTAGATGCAGCAACGCGAGCTATCGGGTGAGCCGTGCGCCCGACATGGCCGCCAAGGTCGAGCCTCTTCGGTGACGTAGCGCTCGGGTCACAACAGTGATCGTCACGCGCAAGCCAATGACGGCTGAACGAGCGGAGCGGTGAGCGGACGTGGCACGAGGTTCGCGAAAGAACCGCAAGCGCGACAAGGTCCGCAAGGGAGGCACGCCCGAACCGGACAGTTCCGCACTGCAGCCACAGTCCCTCTCCAAGAGCGGCATGAAGCGGTCGGCCGTCGGCGCCGGCATGCTTGTTGGCGCGATCATCGTGGGGCTGCTCTGGTTCGAGGCGTCAAAGGCTCCAATCCAGCATCCCACATCCGTCGCACTGGCCTTTGTCGGGAGCGCGTCCTGTGCGGGCTGCCACCAGGCAGAGACGAAACTCTGGCAAACGTCGCAGCACCGCCACGCCATGGATCATGCGACCGCGCAATCCGTGCGCGGCGATTTCAACGACGCCGCCTTCGACTACGTCGGTACACGCTCGCGCTTCTTCCGGAAGGACGACAAGTTCCTGGTCGAGACCGATGGGCCTGACGGCAAGCTCGCCGTCTTCGAGGTCAAATATACCTTTGGCATCTATCCACTGCAGCAATACCTGGTCGAGTTCCCGGGCGGGCATGTCCAGGCCTTGTCCATCGCCTGGGATATGAGGCCGGAGCAGGAGGGCGGCCAACGCTGGTTTCATCTCTACCCGGATGCAGCCGTCACCAGCAGCGATCCCCTGCACTGGACTAAGCTGAACCAGAATTGGAATTTCATGTGCGCGGAGTGTCATTCGACGGGCGTGCGCAAGAACTACGACGCCGCCAACGACCGCTTCGCCACGAGATTCGCCGAAATCAGCGTTGGCTGCGAAGCTTGTCACGGGGAAGGTTCGCGCCATGTTGCGTGGGCCCGCCAGACGCCGGCGTCGCGCGGTCCGGACAGTGGTTTGCTCGTGAAGTTCGACGAGCGAACGGGCATCACCTGGTCAATCGAAGCAGGCACATTGACGCCGAAACGCAGCGCATCGGCGTCGGCCTTGCACAAGGAGGTCGAGGCTTGCGGTCGCTGCCACGCGCGCCGCGGCCAGATGTCGGAGGACTGGACGCCAGGCCGGCCGCTTTCGGAAACTCACAGCGTGTCGCTGCTCGACCGCCAGCGCTTCCACGCCGATGGCCAGATGCGCGACGACGAGGAGACCTACAACTACGCACCGTTCCGGCAGAGCAAGATGTTCGCCAGGGGCGTGACCTGTAGCGACTGCCATGATCCGCATAGCGCCTCACTGAAGGCCGGCGGGGACGGCGCTTGTGCGCAGTGCCATGCGCCCGAGAAGTACGAGACCGCCGCGCACCGTCACCACGCCGACGTTTCGCCGCCACCAGGCTGCGCGTCCTGCCATATGCCGGAGCGGCGCTACATGGTCGTCGACCGTCGCCACGATCACGGCTTCCGCATCCCTCGCCCGGATCTCTCTGTTGCCACGGGCGCGCCGAATGCCTGCAACGACTGTCACCGCGACAAGCCCGCGGTATGGGCGGCCCGGCAAGTCGAGACCTGGTTCGGCCCGGAGCGGCGCGGCTATCAGAACTATGCGCGCGCGTTCCACGCGGCGTGGATCCAAGCCCCCGATGCACAAGCCCTGCTCGCTGCTGTCGCCGGCTCCGGCGACATTCCGGGCATCGTGCGCGCCAGTGCGTTGGTCGAACTTCCCGTGCCTGATCTCGGTCTGGTCCGGCGCGGACTGTCCGATCCCGATCCGCTCGTCAGGCTGGGAGCGCTCGACGCGCTGGAAGGCGTTTCGGCCAGCCAGCTCTGGACGCTCGCTTCGCCCCAGCTGACTGATCCCGTGCGCGGCGTACGCATCCGCGCCGCCGAACTTCTTGCTTCCGTGCCTTCCTCTCAACGACCTGCAGCCGATCGCGACGGGTTCGCGCAGGCCGCCGCTGAATTCGTGGCGGCGCAAAAGCTGAACGCTGATCGGCCCGACGCGCGCACCGCGCTGGGGGCCTTCTTCGCGCGCCAGGTCAATATCGGTGCCGCGGAGACCGAATATCGGGCTGCGCTCAGGCTTGATCCATCGTATGCCGCTGCCGCCATCAACCTGTCCGATCTCTATCGGCAGCTTGGACGTGACGGCGACGGCGAACGCGTCTTGCGCGAGGCCCTATCCGGATCGACGCAGGATGCTTCGCTTCACCATGCGCTTGGTTTGACCCTGGTGCGCCAGAGGCGCAACGAGGCCGCTCTCGATGAGCTGCGTCAGGCGGCGGCACTGGACACGAGCCAGGCGCGCTATGCCTATGTCTATGCCGTGGCGTTGAACTCTGCGGGCCGACGCGACGACGCTCTTGCAGTATTGAAGGAGACGTTGCGCAGACACCCCAACGACATCGATGTGCTTGCCGCCGCGATCAACTTCAGTCGCGAGAGCGGCGACATCGCGGCCGCTCTCGATCACGCCGAGCAGATGGCGCGGCTTCGCCGCGGCGATGCGGGGCTGGCCAACCTGATCAGGGAGCTGAAACGATAGCTCGACCAAGCGCAACGATGTCGGGGCCCTTCAGGCCCCGGCCCAAGCCTAGAACTTGAAGTTCGCGAACGCCCGCACGCCAATGCCGGGCAGCAGCACCTGGTCCTTGGTGTAGGAAACGGCGTTGCGGATGTTTTCGTTGAGCAAATTGTTGCCGAGAAGTCCTACCGTCATCTCGCGCGCGCCGAACCAGGAAGGATCGAGCTTGGTCTTGTAGCTGACTTCGGCCTTCAACAGATTGTAGCCGGGCGTCGGGGTTTCCGCGATCGGGGCGATATCGTTCTGTGCAAAGGCATGCAGGAGGTTGACGCGCATGAGCCAGTTGTCGTCGCGCCAGTAGACGCCGCCGCCGACGCGCATCGGGGGAATCCGTGGCACGTTGGTGCCGTCTGTGAAGGTGGCGCGCACGATGTCGAACTGGTTCTCGATGCCCCAGATGCCGCCGTTCAGTGGCCCGACATCGAGCTGGCTCTGGAACTCGCCGCCGCGGAAGATGGCGTCGCGCTGCGAATATCTCGCTTGCTGCAGCTCAAGTTGGTCCGGATTGGCTATGTCCACACAAGCCGCACTGTCGCATGTGTTGCCGGTCAAGCGGCGGAATATGAAGCCGTTGAACTTCGTGTAGTAGCCGGTGAGTTCGAATCGCAACGGCCCTGTCGCCCGCCGTAACCCGACCTCGATCGATTTTGCGGTCTCTATGCCGAGATTCGGATCGCCGATATCGAAGGTGGCCGTGGCATCATGGGCCCCGCGTGAAAACAGCTCTGCCGGCTTCGGCGCGCGTTCGACGTATTGACCGGTAACGCTGGCGACCAGATCCCACGGCAGATTCTGGATCAGGCCGATGCTCGCGCTCTTTGGCGTGAAGTTCAGATTGCGCGGCGTGGCGGGACCAATACTGGCCGGGTCGATGTTGACGTCGAACACGGGAGGTATGAATGCCGGCGTCGTTCCCGCGAGGTTGACGTGCTCGATGCGTCCGGCAATCTGCGCCTTGGTGGTCTCGCTGAATTTCAGCTCGTTGAAGACGTAACCGGCGACCCTGTTGTTGTTGTTAGGGTTCCACAATCCGTTGAGCGGGCTGCCCGGATCGTCCGGGCTTGGGGCGGTCAGCTCCTGATGGCCTCCCTGCAGGCCGAACGCGGTGGTTACCTGCGCGAAGCGGGCGTTGAACGGCATCATCTGCACTTCAACGCGCGCCTCCTGCTCCTTGTTGGTGAAGGTCTGGCGTACGCCGTCGCTGAAGGGATCGGCTGGGTCGGCCAGCCCAAGCTCGTTGTGCCGGTAGTCGGTCGCGCCGGCCCAGAGACGGATCGCATCGATGGCCGCCGCATCCGGCCGGTACTCGCCCTTCATCGTGATTTTGGTCTGATGCGCATCGATCCGGGTGTCGTGGTCGGCGCCATCGATGCCCGGGACGTGATAAAGCGAATCGTTCTGCGTGATGGCAGCGCCAATAAAGCCGCCTGTGAAGATATACGAGCCGCCGATCGAGGCGCCGTCCGCTTGCATAGCCGAATTCGGCTGCTGTCCACCGACCGGTCGGGTGTGGTCGAACAGGTAGGGATAGCTGGGGATGTTGTAGTCGCTGGCCTTGCGACCATAGGCATCGGCATGAAACGCGAAATTGCCTCCGCCGGTATCGAGCAGGATGCCGCCGTCGACGCCACGATCAACGGAGTTCACCGCCGTTCGCGTCTCGACGTTCACGCAAGGCGCCGATGGCGCATTAGCCAGCGGCGCTTTCGTTGGAAGTCCGTAGGTCTGGAACGGAGGGGCCGCGCATGTGGGCAGGGCGTCCGGAATGCGGTTGTTGGTCGCACTCACGATGCCGCCGATCGACGTCGAGCCGTAACGCATCGCTGCCGGACCGCGAATGACCTCGACCTGGTTGGTGGCAAGCGGATCGATCGGCACGAAATGATCTTCGCCGAGATCCGAGGCGCCGCCGGCGTTATTGCCGTTCTCGAGAATTCCAACCCGATTGACGTCAAGGCCGCGAATGATCGGCCTGCTCGACGCTCCCGGCGCAAAGGTTGAACCGGTGATGCCGGGCTTGGAGAACAGGAGGTCGCCGAGCTGGGCGGTGCCCTCACGGCGAATTTCCTCGTTCGGCACCACGGTCACCGTTGCGAACTGATCGGTCACGACCTGCAGCACGCCCTGCTGCGGCGTTGCCGGGGCCGCCGGCGTGGTTTCCGCCGCGCGTTCGCGGCTGCGTGTCCGCGCGGTTCGTGTGGCGCGGACGGGGGTGCGGGACGGCACGACCGCACGGCGGACGATGGGACTGGGAGCCGTTACGGTGACGGAGGGAAGCTCGGTGGCGGCCGGCTTATCTTGCGCCAGCGCCGGGGTCGCGGCGACGCCGAGCAGGAGCAGACTTGCTCCGCTCAGGCGCTGCGCGCGTCGCAATTCAAATGACATGATCCTGATTCCTGTCAGGCGGCCGTCCGAATGTATGCTTGTTGATCGGAGGCGGCCTGCCGTCGCGGCGCGACGGAATTCGACTTCAGCGGCTCTTGAGCGTTCGCCGACTGCGGCGGGCCCAGGGGTGATCAATCGATGGATCAGGAGACGGGAGGAGCGCGTGGCTGGAACGCGGAGCCGGCCGATTCCAGATGGATGAATTCGGCGTCCGTGGTGCGGTAGAGAAGCTCGATCGCTTGCGGCAAGAGCAGCAGAGGCGGCGTCGCGAACGAGACCGTGCCGGCCATCGCGACCAATGCGCAGATCGCGCAATTGTCGTCACCCGGCTGCTCGCGGTCGGGCTTTGCCGGAGACTGCTTCTGGACCGCCGCGTGGTCGGTCGACGCGATGGTCTTGGCAATCCCCTTGGCGCTGTCGGCCAGTTGCGACTGCGCCAGCGGCGCGGCCTGCGCGAACCAGTGGCTGTGGCCGAAGGTCAGCGCGAGCTGCACCAGCATCGCGAACAACGCGAGCCGGGCACCGTGCCTGATATTCGACCGGAACCACTTCATCTGCAAACGCCACCCCGCATCGCGAGACGCCGATAAGGCGTCGCGATGTTATATTGTAACATCGCAAGAGACGGGAGCGGATGTCAACCGCGGGAGCGCTGGATCGCGCGGCGTGGCCGCGCGATGTGTCATTCGTGCAACTGCGTACGAGGAGATCAGGCCTAACTAAATTAGTGCGGCGCGCATTCCCTCCCTTGTGGGGAGGGAATGGGGAGAGCGCTGATGGTGGCCAGATTGAATTCGACGTCTACTCAGCACGCCTCATCGCCCCTCGCGGACCCAGGTCGCGGCGAAGGCGCCGAGCAGGAGGAGCAGGCCGATCAGGCCGGCGAAGATCGGCAGCACGCCGACGCCCTTCACGACGCTGGCGTCGCGCATCCGCACGCCCATCCAGCCGTCGCCGGCGAAGACACTCGCCGAGCGCGACGGCACGATGCGCGGCAGCTCGACGCTGGAGCCACTGGCGACGCGCACGGCATTGCCGCCGGTCGCCTGCGTCAGCGGCTTCAACGTCTCGGTGGTGGAGGTGACCTCCGAAAACTCCTTCGGATTGGTCGGGCCGACATTGATCAGCGCCTTCAGCGTGCCGTCGGTGGCCTGCCACAGGCCGAGCTCATTGGCCGGCAGGCTGGCGCGCCACTCGCCGGGATCACCGGCGCTCAGCGTCAGGTCGCGCGACACGCCCGATGGCGAGGTCACGCTGACGGGGGGAACGCTGTCGGTCATGGTCTGGCGCACCACGACGAGATCCTTGCCCTGCACCTGGAGGCGCAGCGCCTCTTCGTCGAGATCAGGCTGCTTCATCAGCCAGTGCGACATCCGCCTGAGCAGATCGAGATGCGGCCCGCCACCTTCATAGCCGCGCGCCCACAGCCAGATGTGGTCGGAGAGCAGCAGCGCGACACGGCCCTCGCCGAAGCGCGACAGGAACAGAAGCGGCTTGCCATCCACGCCGGTCATGACAGGCGGGTTGACCGCATTGCGGGTGTCGACCGTGCGGAAGAAGCGGCTCCAATGCGGCGGCTCGCTGGCCGAGCCTTCCAGCCCGCGCGTGACGGGATGGCGTTTGCCGATGTCGGAGAGATGCGCATAGAACGGCTTTTCGGTCACGCCGACGGGCTCGGCCGGCAGCACCGAATCCAGTGGCGTGCGCCAGATGCTGGTGTTGGAGGCATAGTCCGGACCGGCCGAGACCAGCACCGCGCCGCCCGCGCGGACATAACGCGCGATGTTGTCGAAATAGGCGATCGGAAGCACGCCCTGGCGGGCGTAGCGATCGAAGATGATCAGCTGGAATTCGTTGATCTTCTGCTGGAACAGCTCGCGGGTCGGAAACGCGATCAGCGACAGCTCGTTGATCGGCGTGCCGTCCTGCTTTTCCGGCGGACGTAGAATCGTAAAGTGCACGAGGTCGACGCTGGCGTCGGACTTCAAGAGGTTGCGCCAGGTGCGCTCGCCGGAATGCGGCTCGCCGGAGACCAGCAGCACGCGCAACTTGTCGCGCACGCCGTCGATGGCGACGACGGCGCGATTGTTCACCGGCGTCAGCTCGCGTTCCAGCGGCGAGGCCTCGATCTCGACGATGTTCGGGCCGGCATGCTTGATGTCGACGTCGACGCTCGCGGTCTGGCCGCTCGAAAGCGTGCGCTCGTTGATGGTCTCGCCGTCGCGGCGGACCGTGACCTTGGCGCGTTCGCCGGAGAGGCCCTGGTCATCGAGGCGGTAGGTGATGGTCTGGCTCTGGCCGACGATGCCGAAGCGCGGCGCCGCGGTGATCGCGATGCGGCGGTCGCGCTCGTCCTTCTGCCCGGTGATCAGCGCGTGCACCGGTGCCTGGAAGCCGAGCGCGGCGGCACTGGCCGGAATATCGTGGACGCGGCCGTCGGTGATCAGGAACGCGCCGGCGACGCGGTCGACCGGCACGTCCGACAAGGTCGAGGCGAGGGCGCCGAACAGCCGCGTGCCGTCGGTCTCGCCATCGGCCTGTCCGGCGTCGACGACGCGAACCTCGAGCCCCTTGATCTTCTTCAGGCCGTCGACCAGCGCTTCCTGCGCCTGGGCTGCCTCGCGATTGCGGTTGCCGAAATTCTGGCTCGGGCTCTTGTCGACGACGACGGCCGCGACCGAGGTGAGGGGATCGCGGTCCTCGCGGGTGAAGGAGGGATTGGCGAGCGCCAGCAGGAACAGCGCCAGCGCCGCCACGCGCACGGCCGCGCCGCGCGCGCGCGCCACCAGCAGCAAAAGCGCAATGACCACGATCGCAGCGAGCGCGATCCACAGCACGATCGCGGGTACAAGCGGCGTAAAGGCGATGCCGTAATTCATCAGACAAACCTATCGACGTCATTCCGGAGCGATGCGAAGCATCGAATCCGGAATCTCGAGATTCCGGATCTGGTCCTTCGGACCATTCCGGAATGACGGGGTGTGTAGCTCAAGCTCGTCACCCGCATCATTGTCCCAGCCGTTCAATCAACGCGGGCGCGTGCACCTGGTCGGCCTTGTAGTTGCCGGTCAGGGTGTACATCACGATATTGGCGCCGGCACGGTAGGCGAATTCGCGCTGGCGGGGGTCGCCGCCGACGACGGGCAGCATGGACTGGCCGTCGGGCCGCACCGCCCAGGCGCCGGCGAGATCGTTCGAGGTGATGATGATCGGCGAGACGCCGTCACCGCCGCGCGCCGGCCGCTGCGCAGCCTCGTCGTCCTCTTCGCGCGGCAGGGTCTCGACCCAGGTCTGGCCGGTGCTGAAGCGGCCGGGGAAGTCGCGCAGCAGATAGAAGGTCTTGGTCAGCACGTGCTCGCGCGGCACCGGTTCGAGTTCGGGGACGTCGAGCGACGACAGGATCTCGCGCAGCGTCCGCATCGCCGGGGTCTGCGACGCGCCGTTGTCGCCCGGCCCAGCCTCGATGGCGTCGCGGGTGTCGAACAGCACGGTGCCGCCCTGCTTCATGTAGGCGTCGATCTTGTTGATCGCGTCCTGCGGCGGCTTGGGCGCGCCGGGCACGATGGGCCAGTAGATCAGCGGGAAGAAGGCGAGCTCGTCGCGCGCGGGATCGACGCCGACGGGATCGCCGGCCTCGAGCGCGGTGCGCTGCGCCAGGAACAGCGTCAGTCCGGACATGCCGGCCTTGACGATGGAATCGACGTCGGCGTTGCCGGTGACGACGTAGGCGAGTCGGGTTTGCGACACCGCCTTCATCGCGAACTCGTCGGACGCGCTGTCGGCGCGCAATGGCGTGGGCGAGAGCGATGCGAGGCCTGCGAGCACGAGGCCAAGCACGATCGTTGCGGTCGCGGCACGGCGGCGCAGCAGCGCGGCGAGGCCGCCGCCGAGCACCGCGACGATGATGGCGTCGATCAGGAACAGCGCCAGCGCCGTCGACAGCAGCCAGCCGCGCAGGTCGCGCGGCTCGGCATTGGTGTAGGTGGCGTGCCGGGCGCGCAAGCTGGTGGTATTCAGCGCGGCGATGCGGTCGGCAGCGGCAAGTGTGTTCACGGCGAGCGGTCCTTCTGCCGGACCATAGAAGCCAGGCGGATGATCGGGGGTGGCGCGGTCGCGATAATCCGCAGGCAGCGGCTTCGCGGTCGCCGGCGGCGGGCCGAACGCGCCAAAACCGTCGAGGATGTGCAGCGGCGCCACCGTCTCGGTGGTGGCCTCGGCGGCAACGCCGGCCCCGGGCTTGGCGGTGTAGCCGGACATGTCGACGACGCGCCTCAGCATTTCGACGAAGGTGCCCGACATCGGCAGATCCGACCAGCGCATGTCAGCGCTGACATGGAACAGGCTGACGAGGCCCTTGCCGCGATGCTCGCCGGTGACCAGCGGCGTGCCGTCCTCCAGCGAGGTCCAGCTCTTGGTGGCGAGCACGGCATCGGGCTCGGCCAGCACCTGCCGGCTCACGGTAACGTCCTTCGGCACGGCGACGCCGGCGAATGGACCGTCGGCGGCGAAGGAGGCGAGATGCTGCGGCTTCTCCCAGGTCAGGCTGCCGCCGAGCGTGCGGCCGCCCTTGCGCAGTTTGACCGGCACGAGGTCGTCCTCGGCCTGCGCGAGGCGGGGGCCTGCGAACCGCACCAGCACGCCGCCTCCGTCGATCCAGGCGTTGAGCCGCTCGCGCAGCTCCGGCGCGATGGTGCCGACATCGGCGAGGACGATCATCGGCAGCTTCTGGTCGAGGAACTGGGTGATGCCCTGCTGCGGCGAGCCCTTGTCGGCGAGCCGCACGTCGGCGAACGGCGCCAGCGCGCGGGTGAGATAGAAGGTCGGCGCCAGCAGCGGCTGCGCGGTCTCGCTGGTCGAGCCCGAGACGATTCCGATGGCGCGGCGGCGCCAGCGCTTGTCGAGCAGCTGCACTGCGCCGGCGGAGCGCTCGCCCGAGATCTCGAGCCGCGTGATGTCGTTGCGCAGCTCGACCGGCAGGTCGAACGCGGCGTCGGTCTCCTTGTGCTGTGGGCCGAACGAGAAGCGCGCCTCGCCGATCGGCGAGGCCTTCTGGTCGAGCGCGCGCACGATGCCCGCGGCAATGCCGCTGTCGGTGCGCAGCACCTTCACCGTCATCTTCGCCGCGGCGTTCTCGGCCGCGACCAGCGCCAGCGGCGCGGAGGTGCCGCCTTCGAAAATGGTCAGGTTTCGATCGCCGATGGTCTTGCCGAGGCCAGTCACGAATTCCTCGCCGCGGCCGGTGTCGACGCCGTCGGACAGCCAGGCGATCTCGCAGTCACCGGTTGCCTTCAGGAAACGGTCGATCGCGGTCAGGGTCTCGACCCGGTCGATCGAATAGGGCTTTGGCGCGAGCTGCCGCAGCGCGACGCGCGCAGCGCCTGCCGGCATCAGCGTGATGTCGCGGTTCGGCTCCGACAGCGGCACCAGCGCGATCGCGCGGCGGTCGTTGTCGGCATTGGCGATCAATTCGTCGGCCGCTCTGATCCGGATGTCCCAGTTC
Organism: Bradyrhizobium sp. USDA 4486; assembly: GCF_054057995.1. NCBI lineage: Bacteria > Pseudomonadati > Pseudomonadota > Alphaproteobacteria > Hyphomicrobiales > Nitrobacteraceae > Bradyrhizobium > Bradyrhizobium sp. USDA 4486. Next base: position 4,333,662 of record NZ_JBSRZV010000001.1, on the reverse strand, counting down.
GAGGCCGCGCTCCAGCCGTCGTCGAACATGATCATCAGCGGCGCCTTGCTGCCGGCAAGCCCGTTCTGCGGATTCCAGATCGGGCCGGCAGCGGCGAAGATGACGAGCGCCGCGGCGAGCAGGCGCAATGCGGTCAACCACCACGGCGTCCGCGATGGCGTCTCTTCCCTCGGTGCGATGTCGAACAACAGGCGCGTCGGCGGAAACTCGATGCGGCGCGGCCGCGGCGGCATCACGCGGAGCAGCCACCACAGCACGGGCAGGCTGACGAGGCCGATCAGGAGCAGCGGTTCGGTGAAGGCGAGCGGCAGTCCCATCATGCGGCCGGCCCCGCCTTGATGGTCGTGGTGCGCGCGCCCGACTTGCTCACCTGCATGCCGGCGTGCAGATACAGCAACAGTTCGGCAGCCGAGCGGTCGGTCGCATGGGTCGTGAACAGCCAGTCGAGCTTGCTCGTCTCGGCACGGATCTGGTCGCGGTGCAGCGCGAGGCGCGCGGTGTAGTCCTGCACCCAGCTCTCGGCGCGGCCGGCGGTGATCACGCCGAAGCCTTCAGGCTCGACGAACTCGATGCGTCCGGAATAGGGGAAGGATTCCTCGGCGGGATCGACGATCTGCACCAGCGTGCCATGCGCGCCGGAGCCGGAGAGACCTGCGAGCATGGTCCTGATCTCCGCGATCGGCGACCAGAAATCCGACAGCACGATGATCTCGGCCAGCGCCGCCGGCACGAAGGACGGCGGCAGGCTGAGCCGGTCGGCATCGTCATGCAGCATCGCCTGCGCCATCTTATCGATGACGCTGCGGCTCGCGGTCGGCGCCATCAGCCCGGGAATGCCGACGCGCTCGCCGCCGGAGACCAGCAGCTCGGCCAGCGCGAAGGCGACGATCAGCGTACGCTCCAGCTTGGACTCGCGCGCGACCTTCGAGGCGAACGCCATCGACGGCGAGCGATCGGGCCAGATCCACACCGTGTGCGAGGCTTCCCATTCGAGCTCGCGGACATAGAGATGGTCGTCGCGCGCCGAGCGGCGCCAATCGACGTTCTGCGCCGGCTCGCCGGAGACGAAGCGGCGGTATTGCCAGAAATTCTCGCCGGAGCCGGCACGGCGGCGGCCGTGCAGGCCGTGGATGACGTTGGCGGCGATGCGGCGGGCTTCCAACACCAGGCGCGGCAGCGAAGCGGCGAGCGTGCGGCTTTCGCCATCGGCACGTCGGATCGCGATGATCTCCTTTGCTGTGTGCCCGGTCTCTGCGGCCATCAACCGATCCGTGTCTTGAGTTGCCTGATCACGTCCGGAATCGTGCGGCCTTCGGCGCGCGCCTGGAACGTCAAGGCCATACGGTGCTTCAGCACGGGCTCGGCGAGATCGAGCACGTCGTCGACCGAGGGGGCGAGGCGGCCGTCGATCAGCGCGCGGGCACGCACGGCCAGCATCAGGGATTGGCTGGCGCGCGGGCCGGGGCCCCAGGCGATGAACTTGCCGGCTTCGCCGCTCTCCGCGCCCGGACGGGCCGAGCGCACCAGCGATAGGATCGCCTCCACCACGGAATCGCCGACCGGCAGGCGGCGCACCAGCCGCTGCGCGGTGATCAGCGCGTCCGCGCTCATCGAGCCCTTCGCCAGCGTCTCTTCCGCACCTGTCGTCTCGAACAGGATGCGGCGCTCGGCATCGCGATCGGGATAGTCGACGTCGATCTCCATCAGGAAGCGGTCGAGCTGCGCTTCCGGCAGCGGATAGGTGCCTTCCTGCTCCAGCGGGTTTTGCGTCGCGAGCACGTGGAATGGCTTGGGCAGATCGTGACGCGCGCCGGCGACGGTAATGTGCTGCTCCTGCATCGCTTGCAGCAGCGCCGACTGCGTGCGGGGGCTCGCGCGGTTGATCTCGTCGGCCATCAGCAGCTGCGCGAACACCGGACCGGCAATGAAGCGGAACGCGCGCCTGCCGGCGGTGCTCTCGTCCAGCACCTCGGCGCCGAGAATGTCCGACGGCATCAAATCGGGCGTGAACTGGATGCGCTTGGCATCGAGACCGAGCGTGACGCCGAGCGTTTCGACCAGCTTGGTCTTGGCGAGGCCCGGCACGCCGATCAAGAGCGCATGGCCGCCGGAGAGGATCGTCACCAGCGTGTTCTCGACGACGCGATCCTGGCCGAAGATGACGGAGCCGATCGCCTCCTTCGCCGCGCGAATCTGGCTCGACACCTGCTCGGCCGAACGGACGATCCCGTCCTCGAGTTTCTCGACACTCTCCGCCATTCGCTCGCTCCTTCAGCCTGCCACGAGGCTTGCTTGCGTCGTCACATCAGCACGTCGGCTGGATCATGGGCCCCATGCTAGACTTGCAGGAAGGCCATGTATTCGTTGAATTAACCTATCCCCACCTTATCGGCTTCGGGTTATGTACGGCATCACGAAGTGGCGACCTCCACACCGGACTAGTCCGGGGTGGAACCGAGCGCCCGATGACAACGTAGACCTGCACCATTCGTGCCAAACGACATTCGTGCCAAATGACAGAGTCAGGGCAAACCATGGCGAACCAAGGGCAGAGCGCCGATCGCGGTCTTGAGGGGCTGACTGCCGCCGCCAAAAGTGCTGCCAGTGCCGAAGGCGCCAAAAAGGGCCTGCCTCCGGTGCATCTGTGGAATCCGCCGTTTTGCGGCGATCTCGACATCCGAATCGCGTCCGATGGTACTTGGTTCTACATGGGGACGCCAATCGGCCGTCACGCGCTGGTGCGCCTGTTCTCGACCATCCTCAAGCGCGAGGGCGACAAGCATTTCCTGGTCACGCCGGTCGAGAAGGTCGGCATCCGCGTCGACGACGCGCCGTTCATGGCGGTCGAGATGCTGAAGAGCGGCGAGGACAACCATCGCGTGCTGAGCTTCCGCACCAATGTCGACGACTGGGTCACCTGCGATGCCGCGCACCGGCTGCGCTTCGAGCAGGCCGAGGACGGCGGGCTGACGCCGTATCTGCACGTGCGCGCCGATCTCTGGGCCAAGGTCACCCGCGCGCTCTATTACGATCTGGTTGACATGGGCGAGGAGCGGATGATCGATGGCCAGCCGATGTTCGGCGTCGAGTCGGCCGGCGAGTTCTTCGCCATGGCCGACGCGGAGCAGGTGAGGGCCGCGCTTTGAACAAGCCTATCCCCAAGAGTGGCCCTGAGCGTGAGCCCGTCGCGATCGGCGCGGCGGAGTTTTTCGCGCGGTCCCGGGCAAGGCTCGGCTTCGATGTGCCGCCCGGCCTCTACGATCCCAACATCATTCCCGCCTCCGGTGATCCCGGTACCGACAAGATGCTGGAGATCATCGCGCGCGAGCAGCCGGTGCGCCCCGCAGCGGTCCTGATCGCGGTGGTGGACCATCCCGAGCCGACCGTCCTGCTGACGCAGCGCTCGGCGCATCTCAACGACCATGCCGGCCAGATCGCCTTTCCCGGCGGCAAGATCGATGCGACCGATTCCTCGCCGCTCGATGCGGCGCTGCGCGAGGCCGAGGAGGAGGTCGGGCTGTCCAGGGATTTCGTCGAGCCGATCGGCTATCTCGATCTCTACGGCACCGCCTTCGGCTTTCGCATCCTGCCGACGGTTGCGAGGGTCCGCCCGGGCTTCTCGCTCACCATCAACCATTCCGAGGTTGATGATGCCTTCGAGGTGCCGCTATCCTTCCTGATGAACCCGGCGAACCACCAGGTGCACAGCAAGGAATTCCGCGGCATGGAGCGTTTCTATTACGCGATGCCGTTCGCGGAGCGCTACATCTGGGGTGCGACGGCCGGAATGCTGCGTGTGTTGTATGAGCGGATCTATTCATCATGATCCGGACGGTTCTGACCGAGATCGGAATCTTCCTCATCCCCTTTGCCGTCTACGCGCTATTCCTGGCCGCCAGCCGCTCCGGCCTGTTCGTGCAATCGTCCTGGCCGGTCACGGTCCTCGCGCGCCTCGTGCTGGCGGCACTGGTGCTGGTGATCGCAGGCCTGATCGGTCTTGCGCATTTCTCCGGTGCGGCGCCGGATTCGACCTACACGCCCGCCCATATCGAGAACGGCAAGCTCGTGCCGGGCGTGGAAAGATAGGGGCGGGCCGATGAGCGCGGAGCCGTTGCTTGCGCAAGCGCCCTGGCTGATCTCCGGCGGCACCGCGCGCGTGCTGAAGCTGCTCAACGCCGACGGCGAGGAGGCACGCGTGGTCGGCGGCGCCGTGCGCAACGCGCTGCTCGGTCTCGTGCCCGGCGACATCGACATCGCGACCACGGCGCAGCCGGACGAGGTGATCCGCCGGGCCAAGGCGGCCGGCATCAAGAGCGTGCCGACCGGCGTCGAGCACGGCACCGTCACCCTCGTCATCGACGGCCATCCGTACGAGGTCACGACGCTGCGCGAGGACACCGAGACCTTCGGCCGCAAGGCCAAGGTCGCGTTCGGCCGTGACTGGGTCAAGGACGCCGAGCGGCGCGACTTCACCATGAACGGCCTGTCGGTCGATGCGAGCGGCGTCGTCTACGACCATGTCGGCGGCATCGCCGATGCCAAGGCGCGGCGCGTGCGCTTCATCGGCGATCCCGATCAGCGCATCGCCGAGGATTATTTGCGCATCCTGCGCTTCTTCCGCATCCACGCCGCGTTCGGCGCCGGCGAGCCCGACCGCGGCGGCTATCTCGCATGCATCCGCGGACGCGCGGGGCTGGCCAGCCTGTCAGCGGAGCGGGTGCGCATGGAGATGCTGAAGCTGCTGGTGGCACCAGGCGCATCCGCCGCCGCGCTGGCGATGACCGAGGGCGGCTTGCTGCAGGCGCTGATCGGCGGCGTCGCCTATACCGGGCCGCTCTCGGCGATGATCGCGATCGAGCGCGAGCTCGGCCTCACCGCAAGCGCAACGCGGCGCCTCGCCGCGCTGGCGGTCGCCGTGACCGAGGATGCCAAGCGCGTCGCGATGCGCCTACGGCTCTCCAATGCCGAGGCCAAGGCGCTGGATTCGATGGGCCATCGCTGGTGGCGCTTCGCCGCCAAGGACGAGGCCCATGCGCGGCGGCTGCTCTACCGGCTCGGCGCGGAGCGCTATCAGGATCGCGTGCTGCTGGCCTGGGCCCGGGACGGCGGCGATACCGGCTCGTCGCGCTGGCGCGCGCTCGCCGAGCTGCCGCAGCGCTGGACCGCGCCGAAATTTCCGCTGAAGGCCGCCGATTTCATCGCGCGTGGTCTCGCCGAAGGTCCCGCGCTCGGGCACGTGTTGACGCTCGCCGAGGACGCTTGGCTTGCAGCGGATTTTCCCCTAGAGGAAGCCGCGCTCGCTTCCATCGCCGATCAAGCTGCGGCACGCATCAGCCGCGACCAGAAAAATTGACCATCGCATCAGGCTTCGCCGACATCTCGCTTCCGCAGCTCCTGCTGGTCGCGATGATGGCGTTGTTTGCTTCGATCATCGGCGGTCTTGCCGGCTACGGCACCGGCGCCTTGATGCCCTTGGTGCTGGTGCCGCTGGTCGGCGCCGAGCCGGTGGTGCCGATCATCGCGATCTCGGCGATGCTGACCAATGCGAGCCGCGCCCTTGCCTATGTCCGCTATGCCGACCGCCGCCGCGCATTGATCGTGCTCGCCTGCGCCGCGCTGACGACCGCGCTCGGCGCCTACGGCTACACGCGCCTCACCAACGCGGGCGCTGCAATCGTGATCGGCGCCATGCTGATCCTGAGCGTGCCGCTGCGCCGCGTGCTCCGCCGCCGCAAGGTCAGGATCGGCGACACCGGCCTTGCCGCGGGCTCGGTCGGCTACGGCGTGCTGGTCGGCGGCACGTCCGGCTCCGGCGTGATCCTGCTCTCGCTGCTGATGGCCGCCGGCCTCGAAGGCGCCGCCGTAATCGCCACCGACGCGATGATCTCGCTCGGCACCGGCCTCATCAAGATCTCGGTGTTCGGCCTCGCCGGCGCAGTGACGACGCAGGTGCTCGCCTTCGCGCTGTTGATCGGCGGTGTGGCCGTGCCCGGCGCGTTCCTGGCAAAAGCCTTCGTCGAGCGGATGAGCGTGCACATCCACACCGCGATCCTCGACGTCGCGGTGATCACCGGCGGGCTGGTGATGATCTCGGCGGCGGCGCGGCAGCTGATCGCATAGATGCGGATCGAAGCTCGTCAGGGCGTGTGCGCAAAGACGCTGGCTCCGAGTGCAAATTAGCCGTCATCGGCGGCCTTTAACCTCATTGCTGACATTCCGGGCGCCGCGTAGTCTTGCCGACGTTGCGAGAAAGCAGGGGCGTCTCATGGATAGGCGTTATGCAGTTGGTCTTTGCGCGAAGGCGTTGATCTTGCTGGTCGTGTTCCCGAACGCCAGCATCGCCCAGGGAACGTCTCTTCGGGATCAATTGGTAGGCACCTGGACTTACGTGTCCAGCACCGCGACCCGTGAAGATGGCAGTGCCGTAGAACGGCCCAAGCTACAAGGTGCGGTCACCTATACCGCCGACGGTCATTTTCATTTCATTACTGTCCGCTCCGACGCTCCAAAATATGCATCGGGCGATTCTGCACGTCCCTCCGCCGAGGAGGCCATGGCAATTGCCTCAGGTGTCGTCGCCTACACCGGGACATACAAAGTGGACGAGAGCACCAAGACGATCCACGTCAACATCGAAACGAGTTCGTTTCCGAATTTGGTCGGAGCGCCAAATCAACGGCGGATCGTGCAATCGATCAGCGACGAAGAATTGAAGTTTACAAATCCGCGCACCCCGGCCGGCATTACGCTGGAGCTAGTGTTCAAACGAGCGAAATGACCCTCCAAGCAGCGGTTTGCCCCCGGCGTTAGCGTGCTTCTGGCACATCGCGCCCCTGCTCGATCCAGTGCACCAGGTGGCGCTCAACCCGCAGAGTTGGGCGATCTCCTCGCGCCGCGGGCCCGGCCGTGCGTGCGGCCAGCTCCTAGCCGGTGTTTCTGACCGCCTCAGCCAGAATGGCGTAAAGCTGCTGCTTGCTGAATTCCTTGGGCTGCCGCTTGTCGGCTTTGTTCCGCGACACCTTCTGTGCGGCTCGATTGGTGCAGGCTGCCGATGACATCAGCTTCGGGGGCGGCCTTATCTTGGGTCTTGCCGTCGGCGGCTTGCGGCCCCGCCTCAGGCCCTGACGGGTCAGCATGCCGCAGACCGCGTTACGACTGCAGCCGAGACGACGTGCAATCTCCGCTGCGCTCCGTCCTGCGGACCAGAGCCTCTTGAGAAGCGCTATGTCTTTCGCGTCCCAGCCCATGGGAGATATTATAAAGCCAACCGTCGAACGCGCGCTAGTCTAAAGCATGTTCCGGAAAAGTGCGAAGCGGTTTTCCGGAAAGATCATGCGTACACAACAACCCAAAGCGCGATGACAATTCATCCAAATCTCATCGCGCTCTAGTCTTCGTCCGGCTCGCGCACGACCGCCGGTTCGTCATCGTCATCTTCCTCTTCGTCGTCTTCGTCGTCTTCGTCCTCGTCGTCTTCGTCGGGATCTCTTGGCGGCATCGCCGCGCCCGTAGGCACGGGCGGTGTCCAGCCGGCCGCTGGGGTGAAAAGTGCCTCGGAGGTGCGTTGCTTCATGTTGTTGCTACTCCTCGAAAGGAACGCGCAGTCGCACGTTCCCGGTTGACGACATGCACATGCTCAGAGGCGCGGTCGCTGCTAGCGCGACGGGGATCCGGTTGACGCATCAGCCGCGGGCGGCACCCGCCACGCAAGCGGTGACGTGGCTACCTCATGCCTGAGGACCCGTGGGGCTCCATGTTCACCAAAACCTCGCCGGCGAAGATCTCGGGAACTCCGAGATCGAGGTCAAGCAGACTTGCTTGAACGAACGCCAGTATCTTGGCGTTCGCCGCCTCGGCGCTTTCGCGGTCCTCGAATATCATCACGGCGATACCAACGCCGTCGCCCGCATCCAGCACATGGTAAGATCTGAATCCGGGCGATTGCCTCAGGATCTCGCCGACGCCGCTCTTGGCGCGGCGGGCAGCGTCCGCCACCGAACGAACCTCGGTGTACTTGCGAATGACCATGTACATGAGGTCACCACGCGCCACACGCCCCCACGCATCAAAACATATCGATCCCGATCAGACTAGGGCCTACTTCCGAGATGGCTTACACCGGCCTGTTCGGCGGGCCGCGCAGGCGCGCCTTGTTCCAATGAGACGTCCTCGCCCCGCAAGCGGGGCGAGGTGCCGAGGCTCAGGAGCCCTCGAATTTGAACGATACGTTGAGCTTGGCGCGATAGGCCTCGACTCTTCCATTCTCATCCAGCTGCATATCGAGCTTGACGACCTCCGCGATGCGAAGATCTCGGAGCGATTTTGCGGCTTGCTCGACCGCATTGGCGGCCGCCTTCTCCCACGAGTCGCTGCTGGTACCGACCAGTTCTATGACTTTGTAGACGCTATCGGGCATGTCGTCCTCCTGTCCGGTATGACCCAGGAAATCTAGCATTAGGCGGGTAGGCGGAAAAACGTCCGATTGGCTGTCACTTTTCTGACCGGGATCGCAATACGATCCAGTTCAAGTCGCCGGCAAAATGTCGTGTCTCCACGAGAGTGCACGTCGCGAGGCGAGCCGACAGGTTCAATCCGTGCTTGCGACGGCCAGCCGTGTCGGCGACGAGCAGCACCATCAGGATATGCGCCAAGCCTTGCGCGTACTATGCACCATCGATAGTTCATTGCGCGATCGGCTTACCGTTCTAGCTCGAATCCAGGAACGCTTAACCATGCTCACCGTCTATGGCGAAGGTCGCGGCTTCCGTGTCGTTTGGCTGCTCGAGGAATTGGGATTGGCGTATCGGCTGCGCCCGGTCGATCTTCTGGCAGCCGAGGTTGATCGCGATTTCCTCGCCATCAACCCCGCCGGCTTCATTCCCGCACTGCAGGACGGTGAGACGATCATGGTCGAATCGATCGCGATTCTGCAGTATCTGCTCGTCCGCTACGGCTCAGGTTCGCTTGCGGTCGCCCCGGACGATCCCGCCTTCGCTTCCTATCTGCAATTTCTTCACTTGGGCGAGGCCGGGCTCGCCGGGCCGATGAACGCCGTCCTTGTCGGCCGCCAACTGGCGCCCGAAGCCGAGCGAAATGCCCGGGTTACCCGCTGGGCAAGCGAGACCTTCGAGAGCCGGCTGGGATTGGTGATTCGCCGCCTCGCGGATTGCCCCTATCTCGCCGGCGACCGATTCACCGCTGCCGATATCTCGGTGAGCTACGCCCTGCTGCTCGGCCTGCGAACTGGCAACTACGTCCCCGGTCCTACCGAGCGGGACTATCTCACCCGCACGACGGCACGCCCTGCCTACGCCCGAGCGATGGAAAGCTGCCAGGCCACCAAGGCCTGGGCGGCGAGATCACCGGGATTGTAGGGCTCGCGTCAATCCGCAGGGCAATCGCATCTGCGGATAATGCTGCAGGTTCGATGTGTCTCGTGAGCAGCCGATCGCTCCACAAACTCGTCATGCCCGGGCATAGCCGTCCGCAAGGACGGCGTCGCTTCGCTCGCCTATGTCCCGGGCATCCACGTTTTGTTTTGCAGGAGTGAAGACGTGGATGGCCGGGACAAGCCCGGCCATGACGATGTGGAAACGGTAGCGCCAAAAATTACGCCGTTTTCATATGCGATAGCCCTGCGTCAATCCGGCTGTGGGCTCCGCGCTTGCGGGTCGACGGCCAGGATCAATATTGAAGCGAGTTCTTAAACGCGAGCGAACTGTCGTGTGCCAAAGCGCGATGAGATTGGGATGAACCGTCATCGCGCTCTAGGTTGTTGTTTGAGCATGATCTTTTCGCGAAACCGCTTCGCATTTTCACGGGAGCGGAAGGCTCCGGCCTAACCAGGACGCGGCCTCAAGGCGTGCCTAATCGTCGTCTTCGTCCTCGTCTTCGTCGTCCTCTTCCTCGTCGGGGTCTTCCTCCACCTGCACGAGCGTGGCCAGCGGCAGCGTCTCGCGGAACAGGTCGCCTTCCATGCCCATCCAGAGGCAGAGCACGTCGTCTTCTTTCACTTCCGCGACGGTCAGCGGCTGGCCGCCGGATTTCAGCATCACGACATCGCCGGCTTTCAAGTCCATGGATTGTCCTCCTGAGTGGTCTACGAGGAGGACGCTAGCAAGCCGTCATGACAGGGCGATCACGCAAGGCGCGTGTCGCAGGCAATCGCCGCCTCGGCCCTCGTCTCAACTGTCCGCGTTCGCGAACCGCTTGGCCGGCGAGCATCGGTGGCCGAAGAAGCCGGTCTCGCGCGTCATGTAGCAGAGCAGGCCGGCCGGGCGATATCGCACCCGGATGCGGTCCAGCTGCGCCATCGTCAGGGTCATGAATGCATCGATCCGTCGGGCCTGAAGCTGCAATCCGTGCTGATTGGCTTCCTGCAGCTTGGGGAGTTCCAGCTTTCGGTCGCGCGGAAGCTCGCCGGCGGGCCCGAGGCTCTGCTTGCCGAGCTGACCATACAACGTCTCCGCGCAATGATTCATCACGAGCACGTGGTGCTTGGCACTCAGCCAGTTGACCGTGACGACCTTGTGCAACGGGTTGATCGTGCCATCCGGCTGCCGGGCACAGAGGTTGAGATAGGCCTTCGGCCCATTTGCCTCCGGGTCATTGCAAAGCTCTTCGGTGGGACGCCCCGGATCGGCTCCGTTAAAGATCGCGCCATTGAACTGCGGAAGATTGGCTTCGGCGTTACAGTCGAAATTATACTTGGTGAGCAACGTTTCGGTCAGCGGATCCTGATCAAGAGTCTGCTTGCCAGCGGGATTCCGGCCTAGGTCACTCGGCCAGTCGATGTAGATCTCCGCCTTACGGCCGAAAATGGCGCCGCTCTGTCGCAGGGACGTGCGTGCCTTCCAATAGTCCGTGCCCGGTGCGAGCGTTTTCGTCTCGACCTGCATGAAGGCCCCGCTCAACTGGGGCTTTGGCGCGCCGCTTTGCTCCGCCAATATGTTCTCCTGCTGCGTTTGCACCTGGGCGAACGCATCCGAGATCTCGAGAAAGGTTTTGGTCGCCCATTCCATGTCGGTCTTGGCTTGTTCACCCATCTTCTGGTCGTACAAGTTCATGTACTGGAAGTATCCACCAACCAGTCCGGTCAGCACCGTCACGAGCGACAGGCCTTTGACGAGGGAGAACCCACGATCGAATTTAGTCAGCTAGCTCAGCGGTCCCGCGGCGGGAGGCTGCGTGTGCGTTGCGTCCTTCTCCTGCTCCATTGGTCGCCTCCAACTCGCTCCACGCCCCATGGCACGAGCGTACCGCAATTGGTGATTGCGAACTGTGAGGCATTTCACTTCAAGTGGGGCAGGGGAGCTGCCGAATGTCGGCAGGCAGTGGCTCGCTAGAGCATGATCCGGAAAAGTGCGAAGCGGTTTTCCGGAAAGATCATGCGAAACAAAAACGTAAAGCGCGACGACGATTCATCCAAATCTCATCGCGCTTTAGAGCAATCGCTTTGAAGATTTAGCAGGTCGTCATGCCCGGGCTTGTCCTGGACAAGCCCTGCCATGACACGGTGGATGTTTTGGTGCGCCCAATCATACGCAATTAGCCCCGCCAAGCAGGCAGGTGCAGCTCACGCAGCTGTCCATCGCAGACGTCGCGACGGTGACATCATGCCCCTGTTTTGCCCGACATGTCAACGGTTGTTCGGAAAATCAGCAGGTCCTTGAATTTGCCGCCGTCCGGCTACTGTGCATGGGGTTGTTTTCGATTTTTGCTCCCGTTCCCGATCAAGTCCGGTCCGGCACGAGCTCGGTCAGCGAGCGGATGATGCGGTCGGGCCTGATGGTCGAGCCTGCGGGCAGGCCCTCGCCATGCACGTCGATCCAGATCGCATAGATGCCGAGACGCTGCGGCGTCACGACTTCCCATTCGAGGTTGTCGCCGATCATCCAGGTGTCCTTCGCGGTAACGCCGAGCGCCTCCATCGCGTGCAGATAGGCGCGCTCCTCGGGCTTGCCGAAACCGTGCTCGCCCTCGATCTGGATGTGGTGGAAGCGGTGCGCAAGCTCGAAGCGCTCGACCTTGGCGCGCTGGGTATTGGCCGCGCCGTTGGTGACCAGCGCGAGCTTGACGCCGAGCGCTTTCAACTGGTCGATCGCCTCATGCGCGCCGGGGAAGACGAACATCTCCTCCTCGCGATAGGCGGTGAAGCGGTCGGCGATGCGGATGGCGAGTTCGTCGGGGAGAGCAGGGTGGCCGGCCGCGGCGAGCGCGGCGAAGCCGCCCTTGACGGTGATGTGCCGCGCCTCGGCGAGCTTGAGCCGCCACGAGGCGTCCGCATTGGCCCAGAAGTTTCGCGCGAACGCCAGCACCGCGGTTGCAACCTCGTGCGGCGGCAGCGGCGCAAGCTCTGCGGCGAATTCGTTGGCGATGGTGTTCCAGGCGATCTCTGGCCGGCCATAGGCCGACAGGATGGTGTCGTCCATGTCGATCAGCATGGCGCGCGGCAGCGGCGGCATTGCAGCGCTCATGGCCATTTCACCTCCGGCGGCAGCGAGGACAGGATGGAATCCACATTGCCGCCGGTCTTGAGCCCGAAGATGGTGCCGCGGTCGTAGAGCAGGTTGAATTCGACATAGCGGCCGCGCCGGATCAACTGCTCCTCGCGATCAGCAGCCGTCCAGGCGCTCGCGAAATTGCGCCTGACGATGTCAGGATAGACCTTCAGGAAGGCGCGGCCGACATCCTGGGTGAAGGCGAGGTCGGCGTCCCAATCGCCGCTGTCGTGCCAGTCGTAGAAGATGCCGCCGATGCCGCGCGCCTCTTTCCGGTGCGGCAGATAAAAATACTCGTCGCACCACTTCTTGTACTTGTCGTAATCGGCGACGCCGCTCGGCTGATTGCAGGCCTCCTTCATCGCGGCGTGGAAGGCGAGCGTGTCGGCATCCTCCTGCGTGCGCCGGCGCTCGAGCACCGGCGTCAAATCCGCGCCGCCGCCGAACCAGGCCTTGGTGGTGACGACGAAGCGCGTGTTCATGTGCACGGCCGGCACATGCGGATTGCGCATATGCGCAATCAGCGAGATGCCGGAGGCCCAGAAGTTCGGGTCTTCCGCCGCGCCCGGGATCTGCGCGCGAAACTCGGGCGCGAATTCGCCGTGCACGGTCGAGCAATGCACGCCGACCTTCTCGAACAGGCGCCCATGCATCATCGACATCACGCCGCCGCCGCCGGCGGCGCCGCTGTGATCGGTGCGCTGCCAGGGCGTGCGCTTGAAGCGGCCGGCCTCGCCCGGATAGAGGCTTTGCGGTGCGTCGTCCTCGAGCCGCTCGAAGCTTGCGCAGATGTCGTCGCGCAAGGCCTCGAACCAGGCGCGGGCGCGGCTCTTGCGGTCTTCGATTGTCGATGCGTCCATGTTCATTCCAGTGTGGACTGCCGTAGGGTGGGCAAAGGCGCCCTTGCGCCGTGCCCACGATCTGTCTCCGCCATCTCGAATGGTGGGCACGCTACGCTTTGCCCACCCTACGAGATGCTCACGCGTGCGGACCGTAATAGGTGCAGCTCTCGTTGCAACTGTCGCGGTGGATGCTGACGCGGGTCAGCTGGCCGATATGGGCCAGCCGCTCCCAGACGAAGCGCGAGAGGTTTTCCAGCGTCGGCGCGCCCAGCCCCTCGATCTTGTTGAGGTACTTGTGATCGAGCGCGAGCCGCACGTCTTCAATCGCACGCTGGACGAGGCCGAGGTCGACCACCATGCCGGTTGCAGGATCTGGCGTGCCGCGCAGCGTCACCTCGGCGCGGAAGGAGTGGCCGTGGATCTCTTCGCTCGCGGCACCGAAGGTCGTGCCGGATAGTGAATGCGCCGCCTCGAAGCGGAACGATTTCGTCAATTCCCACATTTTTCGAAAACCAGTCCTATCTGATGCCGAGCGACTTATGCGTCTGCACGCTCAGCCGCCACTGCGGGTGGCGCAGGCAATAATCGATCGCGCGCGCGGTGTTCTCGGTGACCTCAGGTCCATCCATCGGCTGCAGCGAGAAGCGCTCGAAGGCGAGGCCCTCGAAGGTCTCGGGAGCGGCGAGGGCCTGCGGATAGACCAGCTTCAGCTCATGGCCGCGCGTCTGCACGAGCTCGCTGCCACCCTTGGGGCTGACGCAGATCCAGTCGAGGCCGTCGGGAGCTGCAATCGTGCCGTTGGTCTCGACGCCGATCTCGAAACCGCGCGCATGGAGCGCATCGATCAGGTCGGCGTCGACCTGGAGCAGCGGCTCGCCTCCGGTGAGGACCACGTAGCGGTTGTCGCTCGAGGCGGTCCACTGCGCGGCGATGGTGTCGGCGAGGTCTTCAGCCGAAGCGTAACGGCCGCCGAGCGTGCCGTCGGTGCCGACGAAATCCGTGTCACAGAACTTGCACACGGCCTCGGTGCGGTCGGCCTCGCGGCCGCTCCAGAGGTTGCAGCCGGCAAAACGGCAGAACACCGACGCGCGCCCGGCATGGGCGCCTTCGCCTTGCAGGGTCAGGAAGATCTCCTTGACCGCGTAACTCACTGGTCTCTCCTCAATGGTCTCGAACTTGCGGGTTCCGGAGCTGCCGCAGCGCTTCGCCCGCGGCCATCGCCGCGGTCATGGCGACATTGAGCGACCGCAGCCCCGGATTGATCGGGATCACCAGCCGCGCGTCGGCGGCCTCGATCACCGCGTCGGTGACACCGGCGCTCTCGCGCCCGAATAGCAGGATGTCCGCCGTCTGGTAACGGAAATCGCGGTAGTCGGTGGCACCCTTGGTGGTGAACAGCAGCAGGCGGTAGCCCTGTGCCGCGCGCCACTCCTCGAACTTCGCCCAGGAGTCGTGTCTGACGATGCTGACATGGTCAAGATAATCCATTCCCGCCCGGCGGAAATGCCGGTCGGAGATCGGGAACCCTGCCGGCTCGATGATGTGGGCGCCTAGCCCCAAGCAGGCGCAGAGGCGGAGAATCGTGCCGGTGTTCTGGGGGATGTCGGGCTGGAAAAGCGCTATCTGCATGGCTTGGCTTCGGGTTGGGCGGGACCGAATTGTCTCAATAAAACATCGCTGGCGCGGGAATTCGTGCATTGCACGCTCCCGCGCCGTTAGCGGGCTTGCGCTCGCTCGGCAAGGGTGCCAATAGAACGATTCTGGACTGCTGTTTTCGCCCTTGTTTTGGTGGGGACAAGTGAAGTTCTGCCGCCGCGGGGGGCCGCGGGCGCCGGCAGGCTGTTCTGGGGACCTTGGGGGCTCCCGGAGCGGTTCCGCCGGCAGCATAAGAAGAAAGGGTTGGAATCGTGACGACAGCGTCTTCGGCGGACCATCCGACACGCCGTGATTTCTTATTCGTTGCAACGGGGGCAGCTGCAGCAGTAGGGGGCGCGGCCGCGCTCTGGCCCTTCATCTCCCAAATGAATCCTGATGCGTCGACCATCGCCGCCGGTGCGCCGATCGAGGTCGATCTCAGCCCGGTCGCCGAGGGCCAGGACATCAAGGTGTTCTGGCGCGGCAAGCCGATCTACATCAGCCACCGCACCAAGAAGCAGATCGACGAGGCGCGCGCTGTCAACGTGGCGAGCCTGCCCGATCCGCAGTCTGACGAGGCCCGGGTCAAGTCCGGCCATGAGCAGTGGCTGGTCGTGATCGGCATCTGCACCCATCTCGGCTGCATCCCGATCGCCCATGAGGGCAATTACGACGGGTTCTTCTGCCCCTGCCATGGTTCGCAATACGACTCGTCCGGCCGCATCCGCCAGGGGCCCGCGCCCGCGAACCTGGCCGTGCCGCCGTACCAGTTCGTTTCCGACACCAAAATCCAGATCGGCTGAGCTGCGGACCTGCGTCCGAAGTTTCGCGCCGTCTCGTCGTTATATTTCCTCAGGATCGCATCATGAGCGGACCATCCGACTACCAGCCGAGCAATCCGGCCCTGCAATGGATCGAGCGGCGCCTGCCGATCATGGGTCTCATCCATTCCTCCTTCGTCGTCTATCCCACCCCGCGCAACCTGAACTACTGGTGGACGTTCGGCGCCATCCTCTCCTTCATGCTGGGGATGCAGATCCTCACCGGCGTGATCCTGGCGATGCACTACACGCCGCATGCCGATCTCGCCTTCAAGTCGGTCGAGCTGATCGTCCGCGACGTCAATTACGGCTGGCTGCTGCGCAACATGCATGCCTGCGGCGCGTCGATGTTCTTCTTCGCGGTCTATGTCCATATGCTGCGCGGCCTCTATTACGGCTCCTACAAGGAGCCGCGCGAGGTGCTCTGGATCCTCGGCGTCATCATCTACCTCCTGATGATGGCGACGGGCTTCATGGGCTATGTGCTGCCCTGGGGCCAGATGAGCTTCTGGGGCGCCACCGTCATCACCAATTTGTTCTCCGCCATTCCCTATGTCGGCGAGAGCATCGTGACGCTGCTGTGGGGCGGCTATTCGGTCGGCAACCCGACGCTGAACCGCTTCTTCTCGCTGCACTATCTCCTGCCGTTCCTGATCGCGGGGGTCGTCGTGCTGCACGTCTGGGCGCTGCACGTCGCCGGCCAGAACAATCCTGACGGCGTCGAGCCGAAGACGGAGAAGGACACGGTGCCGTTCACGCCGCACGCGACCATGAAGGACATGTTCGGCGTGTCCTGCTTCCTGCTGCTCTACGCCTGGTTCATCTTCTACATGCCGAACTATCTCGGCGATGCCGACAACTACATCCCGGCCAACCCGGGCGTGACGCCGCCGCACATCGTGCCGGAATGGTACTACCTGCCGTTCTACGCGATCCTGCGCTCGATCCCGAACAAGCTTGCGGGCGTCATCGCGATGTTCTCGGCGATCATCATCCTGTGCTTCCTGCCCTGGCTGGACAGCGCCAGGACGCGGTCGTCGAAGTACCGTCCGCTGGCCAAGCAGTTCTTCTGGATCTTCGTCGTGGTCTGCATCCTGCTCGGCTATCTCGGCGCGCAGCCGCCGGAAGGCATCTATGTGATCGCCGGCCGAGTCCTGACGGTGTGCTACTTTGCCTATTTCCTGATCGTGCTGCCGCTGCTCTCGCGGATCGAGACGCCACGGCCGGTGCCGAACTCGATCTCGGAGGCGATCCTCGCCAAGACCGGCAGCAAGTCGACGCCGATGGTATCGACCGCGATCGTGCTCGCGCTCGCCGGCGCCCTGTTCGCGGGCTCTGTCGATACCGCCAAAGCGTCCGAAGGCAGTGACAGGCCGCCGGGCAACAAATGGTCGTTCTCAGGTCCGTTCGGCAAGTTCGACCGCGGCGCGCTGCAGCGCGGCCTGAAGGTCTACAAGGAGGTCTGCGCCAACTGCCACGGCCTGTCCTTCGTCGCCTTCCGCAATCTCGCGGAAGCCGGCGGTCCCGGCTATTCGCCAGCACAGGCGGCGGCGTTTGCGTCCGACTACAAGATCAAGGACGGTCCAAACGATGCTGGCGACATGTTCGAGCGCCCAGGCCGGCCGGCCGACTACTTCCCTTCGCCGTTCCCGAACGAGCAGGCTGCCCGTGCTGCCAATGGCGGCGCGGCGCCGCCCGACCTGTCGCTGATCACCAAGGCGCGCTCCTACGGCCGCGGTTTCCCCTGGTTCATCTTCGACTTCTTCACCCAGTACCAGGAGCAGGGCCCGGACTATGTCGCGGCGGTGCTTCAGGGCTTCGAGGAGAAGGTGCCGGAGGGCGTGACGATCCCGGAGGGCTCCTACTACAACAAGTACTTCCCGGGCCATGCCATCAAGATGCCGAAGCCGCTCAGTGACGGCCAAGTGACCTATGACGACGGCTCGCCGACCACGGTGGCGCAATACGCCAAGGACGTCACCACGTTCCTGATGTGGACCGCCGAGCCGCATATGGAAGCGCGCAAGCGCCTCGGCCTCCAGGTGTTCGTGTTCCTGATCATCTTCGCGTTCCTGATGTACTTCACCAAGAAGAAAGTTTGGGCCGACTCGCACTGAGCGGCGCGCGACGAGAAATGAAAAAGCCCCCGCGAGGGGCTTTTTTGTTGGACTGTCATTCCGGGGCGATGCGTCAGCATCGAGCCGGAATCTTGAGATTCCGGGCTCGCTATCGCGCGCCCCGGAATGACGAGAGTGTGGATTGCCTCACGCGCTTGCACCCGCCAAAATACCGCCAACCGCTCCCCAGAAACTCACCGGAGGACACCATGGGAACCACCATCACCTTCAAGCGCCCGGACGGCAAGGACGCCTCGGGCTATCTCGCCAATGCCGCGCGGGGCAACGCGCCGGGCGTGGTCGTGATCCAGGAATGGTGGGGCTTGTCGGACCAGATCAAGGGCCTGTGCGACCGCTTTGCGCTGGCCGGCTTCGATGCGCTGGCGCCCGATCTCTACAAGGGCAAGGTGGTGCCGTATCACGACACGGATTCCGCCAACAAGGAGATGAACTCGCTCGACTTCATGGACGCCACCACGCAGACCGTGCGCGGCGCCGCGCAATATCTGTCGCGCAACGGCGCCAAGGTCGGGCTGACAGGCTTCTGCCTCGGCGGCGCCGTCACCATCATCGGCGCGGTGCATGTGCCGGAGCTCGCCGCCGGCGTCGTGTTCTACGGCATCCCGCCGGAGCAGGCGGCCAAGCCCGCCGACGTCAAGATCCCGCTCCAGGCCCATTTCGCCAATAAGGACGATTGGTGCACGCCGGAGCTGGTGGGCGGCTTCGAGAAGGCCATGAAGGCCGCCGGCAAGTCGCTCGAGCTGTTCCGCTATGACGCCGAGCACGCCTTCGTCAACGAGCAGCGCCAGGCCGTGCACGACCGCGAAGCCGCCGAGCTCGCCTGGGGCAGGGCCACGGAGTTTTTCCGGAAGCATCTGGGATAATTGTCGGCAGCCCAGAGTTGGGCGGCGCCCTTGACGCCGCCCCCGGGCCATGGTGAGTATCCGCCCCATGAGCACCGCCGTCCGCCCAGCCCGTCTTTGGTGGCGCACCTCCTAAGAGGTGGCCGGTGCGATTTTCCTTTCCCAAATCGTCTGAGGTCGCCAGCACAGCGCGGCGGCCTGATCGTTTGTCCTGTGTGGCGTTCCCTCGACAAGTTTCGTAAGAGGACCACATGAACAGGACAGTCTTTGCCCTCCCGGCCAGAAGTGAGTACGCCACCCGCGCGGGTCTCGCGATCACGCGCGTGGCGGAGCAATTCACCGGCGGCGCCAACCGGCTCGACGACCTCATCAACCTGCTTGATCGCCGCCGCGGCGTGGTGCTGTCCTCGGGCACGACCGTGCCCGGCCGTTACGAGAGTTTTGACCTCGGCTTCTCCGATCCGCCGCTCAAGCTCGAGACCACGAGCGTCAATTTCAAGCTGGAAGCCCTGAACGGGCGTGGCGAGGTTCTGATCGCCTTCCTCGGCGACGTGCTGCGCGAGCCCTGCGTCGTGATCTCCGAAAAGATGCCAACGCGCCTTGCCGGCCATATCGTTCGCGGCGAGGCGCCGGTCGATGAGGACCAGCGCACGCGGCGCGCCAGCGTGATGTCGTTGGTGCGCGACATCGTCGCCGCCTTCTCCTCCAATGACGATGGCCTGCTCGGCCTGTTCGGCGCCTTCGCCTATGACCTCGTGTTCCAGATCGAGGATCTCGTGCAGAAGCGCCCGCGCGAGGCCGACCAGCGCGACATCGTGCTGTACGTGCCCGATCGCCTGCTGGCCTATGACCGCGCCACCGGCCGCGGCGTGGTGCTCACTTACGATTTCGCCTGGAAGGGCAAGTCGACGGAAGGTCTGCCGCGCGAGACCGCCGAGAGCCCGTATCTGAAGACGCCGCGCCAGGGTTTTGCCGATCACGCCCCAGGCGAGTATCAGGCGACCGTCGAGACCGCGCGCGCGGCGTTTGCACGCGGCGATCTGTTCGAGGCCGTGCCCGGCCAGCTGTTCGCCGAGCCGTGCGACCGCTCGCCGGCCGAAGTCTTCCAGCGGCTCTGCGTCATCAATCCGTCGCCCTATGGCGCGCTGATGAATCTCGGCGAGGGCGAGTTTCTCGTCTCGGCTTCGCCGGAAATGTTCGTGCGCTCCGACGGACGCCGCGTCGAGACCTGCCCGATCTCGGGCACGATCGCACGCGGCACCGATGCGATCGGCGATGCCGAGCAGATCCGCCAGCTGCTGAACTCGGAGAAGGACGAGTTCGAGCTCAACATGTGCACCGACGTCGATCGCAACGACAAGGCGCGCGTCTGCGTCCCCGGCACCATCAAGGTGCTGGCGCGGCGGCAGATCGAGACCTACTCAAAGCTGTTCCACACTGTCGATCATGTCGAGGGCATGCTGCGCCCCGGCTTCGACGCGCTCGACGCCTTCCTCACCCATGCCTGGGCGGTGACTGTCACCGGTGCGCCAAAGCTGTGGGCGATGCAGTTCGTCGAGGATCACGAACGCTCGCCGCGGCGCTGGTACGCCGGCGCGATCGGCGCGGTGAACTTCGACGGCAGCATCAACACCGGCCTCACCATCCGCACCATCCGCATGAAGGATGGCCTCGCCGAGGTGCGCGTCGGCGCCACCTGCCTGTTCGACTCCGATCCGGCCGCTGAAGACCGCGAGTGCCAGGTCAAGGCTGCCGCCTTATTCCAGGCGCTGCGCGGCGATCCGCCGAAGCCGCTCTCGACCTTTGCGCCCGATGCGACCGGTTCGGGCAAGCAGGTGCTGCTGATCGACCACGACGACAGCTTCGTGCACATGCTCGCCGATTATTTCCGCCAGGTCGGCGCCAGCGTCACCGTGGTCCGCTATGTGCATGCGCTCGACATGCTCAAGCAGAAGAGGTGGGACTTGCTGGTGCTGTCGCCCGGCCCTGGGCGCCCTGAGGATTTCGGGATCAGGAAGACGATCGATGCGGCGCTGGAGAAGAAGCTGCCGGTGTTCGGCGTCTGCCTCGGCGTGCAGGCGATTGGCGAATATTTCGGCGGCGAACTCGGCCAGCTGACCCATCCCGCCCATGGCCGTCCCTCGCGGGTGCAGGTGCGCGGCGGCCGCCTGATGCGCAATCTGCCGAACGAGATCGTCATCGGCCGCTACCACTCGCTGTTCGTCGAGCGGGACAGCATGCCGGAGGTGCTAAGCGTCACCGCCAGCACCGAGGACGGCGTCGCCATGGCGCTGGAGCACAAGACCCTGCCGGTCGCCGGCGTGCAATTCCACCCGGAATCGCTGATGTCGCTCGGCGGCGAGGTGGGCTTGAAGATTGTTGAGAATGCGTTCCGGCTGGATGCCGGGACGAATTGAGTGCAGGATATTTCACCTCGTGTTCCGGGATGATGCGCAAGCACCAGACCCGGGATCTCGAGATTCCGGCTTCGGTGCTACGCACACCCCCGGAATGACATGAAACGAGAAACGAATGACCTTTGACCACGACCTGAAGGCGAGCGTCCGCACCATCCCCGACTATCCCAAGCCGGGGATCATGTTCCGCGACATCACGACCCTGCTCGCGGATGCGCGCGCATTCCGCCGCGCCGTCGACGAGCTCGTCAATCCCTGGGCCGGCAACAAGATCGACAAGGTCGCAGGCATGGAAGCGCGCGGCTTCATCATCGGCGGTGCGGTGGCGCATCAGCTCTCGGCCGGCTTCGTGCCGATCCGCAAGAAAGGCAAGCTGCCGCACACCACCGTGCGCATCGCCTATTCGCTCGAATACGGCATCGACGAGATGGAGATGCATGTCGACGCCATCCAGCCCGGCGAGCGCGTCATCCTGGTCGACGATCTCATCGCCACCGGCGGCACCGCCGAGGGCGCCGTGAAGCTGCTGCGCCAGATCGGCGCCAATGTCGTCGCCGCCTGCTTCATCATCGACCTGCCCGAGCTCGGCGGCGCCGCCAAGCTGCGCGCCATGGACGTGCCGGTGCGCACGCTGATGACGTTCGAGGGACACTGAGGGGGCGTAGAATAGCGCCCGGGCTATTTTGTTTGGATTGCTGTCGGCTGCGGCCTCCGTCCACCTCTCCCTGCGGGAGAGGTGGAGTTCGTCGGCCGAGCACACTCTATGACCGCTGCAGGATCAGGTTGAGCTCCAGCTCGCGGAAGGCGAGATAATTGCGCCGGATCCACTGGTGCAGCTCGGTCGAGGAGTCCTTCTCCTGACGCAGATAGCCGGTGAAGGAGAAGGTCAGCCGGTCGATATAGGTCTTCAGGAAGCCGGGCAGCGCGGGCAGGCGGAACAGACGGCCGCCTTCCATCGCGGCGGGCAGCTCGCCGCGGACGACATATTCATTGTCCACCGTGATCAGGTTCATCCGGGGGATCTGTCCGCGCAGCATCGCGTGGGCGCGGGCCGAGACGCGGTCGGTGTCGGCCACGAACATGATCTGCGGTGCGACATGGCGGCGTGCCGCTTCCTTGAGCAGGCCGATCTCCTCCGTCATCTTGAAGAACTCGTCGAAGGCGTGGAAGCCGAGGTCGATCACCTTGGCGAGACCGTCATCGACGATGACGCGGTCCATCAGCTGCATCTTGCCGTAGGTGTCGATCACGTCGGCGGTCTCCGTGATCTTCGGCAGATAGTCGAGCAGCGACGGCTCCTTCAGGTTGACGTCGAAGGCCGCCACATTGCCGTTCTTCAGCAGCAGGAATTCGCTCAGGAGCCGCGCCAGCAGGGTCTTGCCGACTTGCGGGCGGGGCGAGCAGATGATGTAGACGGGTGTCGCGGACATTGCGGATGATTATTTGAGCGAACTTGCCGCCCAATCCAGCCGTATCCGCCCGAGGTTCGCAACTATTTTTCGCTGTTGCGGGTCACCGGCTTCGAACCGACGATGTCGGTCAGGCGGATGCGGTCGTACTCGCTCCAGACATTGGCCAGCCAGTGCCGGACATAGCCGCGCAGCACGAACGAATAGTTCGCCGCCTCGTCGCTGATGCCCTTGTTGGCGACGAATTTCAGGAACGGAACGGAGGACACCTCGACCTGCTCATAGGCCATTTCGTTGAGCTTGGGGATGGTCAGCTCGGTGGCGTCCTTGATGCGGTGGAAGTAGGAATTGTAGGTCGCCTGATCCCACTGGAAGAACTGGGTGTCGTTGATGAAGTTCTTCACCAGGAAGTATTTCGCGCCGGTCATGAAGCCGGCGGTCTCGGCGATCTCCTCCAGCGAGGCGATCGAGGGGCCCAGGATATGGAACACCGCGAAGGTGATCTGGCCGGCCTTGGCGGCATCGAGGAAGCCGATGTCGCGCAGCGAGGCCAGCGCCGGCGAGAGCAGGCCGGCGCGGACGTCGATGACGGTGACCGACGGGCTGACCGCGTTGAGCGTGTCAAAGATCTTCATCTGGTCGGCTGTCGTCGTCATGTCGACGATCTCGGTGATATCAGGGTGAAAGCGCTTCAGGGTTCCGCGCGGCGACTCCGTGTCGAACGCGCGCGTCGGCACGTTGTTGGCTGAGAAATAATCGAGCAGGGTGCGCGATACCGTGGTCTTGCCGACCCCGCCCTTGTCCGCGCCCACCACAACCACTGCCGGCTTTGCCATTGCTGTCCCCTAACGCGCGCCCCCGATCGCGAGGTCGCAATCGGCCGGGCCCCAAATCGATGTCCCGAGTCTGCTGTTGGGCGCGAACATGGCAGAAACAAGGGAGAATTCAAATCCTCGGCACGCTCATGCGGCTATTCGCGGGGGTTTTTCCTGATCGTTGCGAAACCGCCGCATGCGGTGCCTGCTTCAACGGCGGCCCCAGGGACCGATGGGATTGCAAGCCGCGGTTCCGGAGGGTCTGGACGCGGGGACGGGCGGCGGACTGGCCGGATCGGCTGCATCGCCCCACGGTCCCTGCGACAGTGGCGGCGGGGTGGTCTGCGCATCAGACTGCGGCTCGGGCTGATCCGTCGCTTCAGCCGGGTCGGGCAACGGGCCGGGATCGTGGCCGCCGGCAAACTTGACCAGCGCGTCGATGCGCGACTGCACCGAGGGATGGGTCGCGAACAAATCGGCAAAGCCCTCGCGCGGATTGTCGACGCAAAGCTCCATCACCGCCGAGGTCGCGCCCGGCAGCTCGCCGCGGCCCTCGATCTTGCGCAGTGCCGAGATCATGGCATCAGGATCCTTGGTCAGTTCGACCGAACCGGCGTCGGCGAGAAATTCACGCGAGCGCGACAGCGCCAGCTTCACCACCTGCGACATCAGCCAGGCCACCACGATCAGCACGACCGCGATGATGATGACGATCACCGCGCCGCCGCCGGAGCTCTTGCTGTCGCTCGACGAGGAGGACGACCGCGACGACGAGGAGGAGCCCGACGACCACGAGCCGCCGCTGGTGTTCCAGCTGAAATTCGTGAACACGCGGAAGAACAATTCGCCGAAGAAGCCGACCACGCCGGCGATGATGACGGCAACCACCATCAGCTGCACGTCGCCGTTCTTGATGTGGGTCAGCTCGTGCCCCAGCACCGCCTCGATCTCCTTGTCATTCAGCGCATCGAGGAGACCGGTGGTGACGGTGACCGAATATTGCCGCGGGTTGAGGCCGGTCGCGAACGCGTTCAGCGCCGGGCTTTCCATGATCTTCAGCTTCGGCATGGTGATGCCGCGCGAGATGCAGAGGTTTTCGAGCAGGTTATAGAGCCGCGGCTCCTCCTGCCGGGTGATGTCGTGGCCGCCGGTCACCGCGTCGATCATCGACTGGTGGAAGAAATAGGCGATCACGACCCAGGCCACTGTGACGACCGTCGCAATCGGCGCGGCGACGATCAGATCATGCAAGGCGCGGCTCAGGTAGAAGGCGGCGGTCCGGTTGCTGTCGATGAGGACTTCGGCGACCAACGCACCGGCATAGACCAGCACATAGACCAAAGCGAACAGGCCGGCGAGCAGCAGCATCGAACGAAACTTGTTCGAGGCGATATGCGTGTAGAGACCATACGCGGCCATGGCTGCTTCCGTTTAACCTTTGTCATTCCGGTGCAGGCCACAGGCCTGAAGCCGGAATCCAGAGGTTGGTGATCTCGAAGAGATTCCGGGTTCGATGCTGCGCATCGCCCCGGAATGACACCCTTGGTGAGCAGCAATCAGAACTTCACCTGAGGCGTCGCTTCGACTTCGGTGCGGCTGCCGCCGAGATCGAAGAAGTCCTTTCTAGTGAAGCCGAACATGCCGGCGAACAGCGCGGCGGGCATCTGCTGGATGCCGGTGTTGTACTCCTGGACCGCGTTGTTGAAGAAGCGGCGGCTCGCCGCGATCTTGTTCTCGAGGTCGGAGAGCTCGGATGCGAGTTGCTGGAAATTGGCGTTGGCCTTGAGGTCGGGATAGGCCTCCGACAGCGCGATCAGGCGGCCGAGCGCGCCGGAGAGCTGGTTCTCGGCCGCGGACACCTGTGCCGGACCCTGCGCCGACATCGCCGAATTGCGCGCCTTGATGACGTCGTCGAGCGTGCCGCGCTCGTGCGAGGCATAGCCCTTCACGGTCTCGACGAGATTCGGGATCAGGTCGTGACGCTGCTTGAGCTGCACGTCGATGTCGGCAAAGGCCTGGCCGACGCGCTGGCTCAGCGCCACCAGGCGGTTGTAGGCGCTGAAGGCCAAGAATACGAGGACGACGATGACGCCGAGAACGATCCAGCCGGTCGACATGGAGGACTCCTGAAGGGCATTGAGGCGGGCGTTAGGGTAGACCAAATTGGCGCAGGGCGAGAGCCCCGGCGCAGAGGGCAAGTAAGACTTGGTCGAACCGGGAACCATCCAAGTTCAAGGCGAAAGCCTTGAATGAGGTTAACTTTCGGCAACAACGGCATCGCCCCAGCGCCAGCGCCGGGCACCTGCATAGGTGGCTTTATCGCGGCGGGCGACCTTTGCCAGTTCGACGCCGCCCTCGGTACAGAGCTTGGCCGCGATCTCGGCCTTGCCGACATCGGGCGGTGCCAGCACGCGTGAGGCACGCGTTGTTGGCGGCGTACGGGTCAGGGCGACGTAGATGAAGCGTTCGTCCTCGAACGGGACCTCGGCGCCCTTGATCTGCCGGTGCGCCTGCGAGCGCGGCAGGCGCTGGCTGAAATGGCACCAGTCGGGTGCTGTGAGCGGGCAGGGTTTTTCGTGCGGGCAGGGCGCAACGACGTAGGCGCCAGCCGCGATCAGCTGCTGGCGCAGCGCGAGGATGCGGGCGTAGCCCGCGGGCGTGCCGGGCTCGATCACGACCAGCGCGCGGCGCGCTTTGGCCCACATTGCCTCCGCGAGTATGCGCTGGTCGCCTTCGCTGAGCTCGCCGATGATGTAGCTGGCGATGACGAGATCGGCTTGCGAGAGCTCGCCGAGGTTGCCGCCGGCATCGCCCGGCAGATAGCGGCACTCCGAAAGGCGCGAGCTGTCGCGTGCCAATTCGAGCGCAAGCCGGCTCAGCGTGGTGTTGGCGTCGAGCAGGGTGAAATCCTGCAGCGATGGAAACGCCTCAGCGGCGGCCCAGGTCGCGGTGCCTGGACCTGCGCCGACATCGAGCAGTGTCTCCGGGGCGAGATCAGGAGCGATTTCGGTCAGCGCATTCAGGCTCGCGGTCACGGCCGCGTAGGTCGCCGGCATGCGCGCCAGCGCATAAGCCAGCGCATCGGCCTCCGACTTGATCGTGCCGGAGCCGCCGCCGGCGCGATAGGTGGTCGAGATTTTCTGCGCCCGCTGGGCAGCGTCGGCGCGGGAGAAGCCCTGAAGCTTGCCGTCGAGGGCGGCTTTCAATTCGGCGGGGAGCGTGGGGGCGATCATAACAACCTCGCGTCATTCCGGGACGCGTGAAGCGCGAACCCGGAATCTAGAGATTGTAGCGCGAGATCCGGGTTCGATGCTGCGCATCGCCCCGGAATGACGGTCAATCCTCTCAAGCCACGTTCTGGTCGAGAATATCCACCGCCTCTTGCAGGCTCACCGAGACCAGCTGCGAGACGCCGCGCTCGGCCATGGTGACGCCGAACAGGCGGTTCATCCGCGCCATCGTGATCGGATTGTGCGTGATGATGATGAAGCGAGTGTCGGTCGAGCCGGTCATCTCGTGCAAGAGGTTGCAGTAGCGCTCGACGTTGTGGTCGTCGAGCGGCGCGTCGACTTCGTCCAGCACGCAGATCGGCGAGGGGTTGGTCAGGAACACCGCGAAGATCAGCGCCATCGCGGTCAGCGCCTGCTCGCCGCCCGAGAGCAGTGACAGCGTCTGCGGCTTCTTGCCCGGCGGTTTTGCGATGATCTCGAGACCGGCCTCGAGCGGGTCGTCGCTCTCGATCAGGTGCAGGGCGGCCTCGCCACCGCCGAACAGCTCGACGAACAGCCGCTTGAAATGGTTGTTGACGACCTCGAACGAGGTCAGGAGCCGCTCGCGCGCTTCCTTGTTGAGGCTCTGGATGCCCTGACGCAGCCGCTTGATGGCCTCGACCAGGTCGTCGCGCTCGGTGACGAGGCCCGTGTGCTGGGTCTCGACCTCGCGCAGCTCTTCCTCGGCGCGCAAATTGACTGCGCCGAGGCGCTCGCGGTCTCGGCGCATCTTTTCGAGGTCTTCCTCGATGTCGTGCAGCGGCGGCAGCTCTGCGCCGGGCTCGATCTCGGCAAGGCCCGCGACCGCCTGCGGCTCGACCTCGAGCATGTCGCGGATCTCGCGCTCGATGTCCTCGAGCCGGCGCCGCGCGCCTTCCATGCGCTCCTCGGCGCGCGCGGTGGCCTCGCGGGCGCTGGAGAGCGCCTCGAGCGTCAGCTTGGCGACGCGGTCGGTCTCGGCCATCGCGGTCTCCGCGGTCGCCAGCGCGTCGGCGGCCATGCGGCGGTCGTTCTCGGCGTATTCGATCTCGGTGATCAGTGCGCTGCGCTTCTCAGCGAACACTTGCGGCGCGTTCTCGAGCTCGCTGCGCTCGATCGTGAGCTCGGCGATACGGGCCTGGATGGTGTCGATATGGGAGGCCGCGCTCTCCTTGCGGTTCTGCCACTCGGTGCGCTCGGCGAGGATGGCCTGCACGCGGCGGTCGGCGAGCTCGGCCTCGCGCGCCAGTGCCTGCGCCTCGGCGCGGACCTGGGCGGCCATGCGGCGATGAGCCTCGATGTCGCTGCGGACGGCGGCGAGGCGGGTCTCGGTGTCCTCGCTCGACGGCAGCTCGTTAATGCCAGCCTCGGCATATTCGTAGGCGGCTTCGGCCTCGGCGCGGTCTGCCGCGAGGCGGCTGTGCGCTTCCGACAGCGTCGCCTTGCGCGCCGCGTGGCGGCTGATCTCGCGCTCGGCGCTCGCATGGCGCTCGCGCGCGGTGTTGAGCTCGCGCTGCGCGGCGCGCCAGGCTTCGCGGCTGGCAGCTTCGGTGCTGGCGGCCATCTGCAATTCGGACTCGGCATTCTCAAGCGCCTGGCGCTTGATCTGCGCGTCGATGCGGGCCTGCTCCAGCTCGTTCTCGATGTCGACGAGGCGGGCGCGCTCGGCAAGGCGCCGCGCGGCGCCGGTCGGTGCGTGCGCCGCGGCGACGAAGCCGTCCCAGCGCCAGACGTCGCCCTCCGGCGAGACCAGCCGCTGGCCGGTCTTGAGCTGCGAGACCAGCTCAGCGCCGCGCTCGCGCGGCACCACGCCGATCTGCGCCAGGCGGCGCGCCAGCTCGGCCGGCGCCTGCACGTGGTTGGCGAGCGGGGTGACGCCCTCGGGCAGCTCCGGATCGCCCTCGGTGACGCCGGCATTGGTCCAGCGCATTGGCGCCGACGGGTCGACCGGTGCGTCGAGATCGTCGCCGAGCGCGGCGCCGATCGCCTTTTCAAAACCCTTGTCGACGGTGATGCCGTCGATGATCGGCGGCCACAGGTTCTTGGTCTCGCCATTGACGATTTTAGAGATCGTACGCGCTTCGGTCTCCAGGCGCTGCACGCGCTTGTCGGCTTCATTCAGCGGCGAGCGCGAGGATTCCAGCGTCTGGCGTGCGGCGAGGTGCGCGGCTTCGCTCGCCTGCGCCGCGGCTTCGGAGGCTGCCAGCGTCTGCTCGGCGGTCTCGACCAGAGCAGTCAGCTCGTCGAGATCGCCGAAGCCGCCGGTCTCCTGCGCAAGCTTCTGCTCTTCGGCGGTGACGTTCGCGATCTCCTGGTCGAGCCGGGCGAGCTTGTCGCGATGGGTACGGACATTGGCTTCCAGTTGATTGCGCTTGGCGGTGAGGTCGGCGAGCGCGGTGGTGAGCTCGGCGAATTGCCGCTCGGTCTCGGTCAGCACAGCCTCGGCCTCGGCGACGCGCTCGTCGACGCCGGACCGCTTCTCGACGCGCGACTTGATCTCTTCCTTCAGCTCGGCGTCTTCGGTGTCGAGCCGCTGTAGCGCGACGTCGGCATCCATGGTTTGTTGTTGAGCACGGGAAATGTCGCCCTCGAATTGCGCAAGCCGGCGCTCGAGCTCGGCGACGCGCTCCTTGGCGCGCTCTTCCTCGCGGTCGAGCTGCTCGCGGGCATTGGTGAGGCGCTGCAGCCCGGCCGCGGCGCGCGCTTCGGCATCGCGCAGCGCCGGCATTTCGGCGGCGCGGATCGCCTGGATGCGGGCGGCTTCGGCCTGGTGCTGCGTGCGCTCGGCCATCTCGCGCACGGCGAGGTCGTGGGTCTGGCCGGACTCGTTGACGTCGGCGTGGGCGCCGATCCAGCGCAGGTGGAACAGCGTGGCCTCGGCCTTGCGGACCTTGGCCGCGACCTCGCGATAGCGCACGGCCTGGCGGGCCTGCTTCTTCAGGCCTTCCATCTGGCCGGAGAGCTGGCCGATCACGTCCTCGACGCGGGTGAGGTTGGTTTCGGCGGCCTTCAGCCGCAGCTCGGCCTCGTGCCGGCGGGCGTGCAGGCCGGCGACGCCGGCGGCGTCTTCCAGCACGCGGCGGCGCTGCTCGGGCTTGGCCTGGATGATCTCGCCGATCTTGCCCTGGTGGACGAGGGCTGGCGAGCGCGCGCCGGTGGCGGCGTCGGCGAACAGGATCTGCACGTCGCGGGCGCGCACGTCGCGGCCGTTGATGCGATAGACCGAACCGGCCTCACGCTCGATGCGGCGGGAGATCTCCAGAATCTGGCTGTCGTTCATCGCCGCCGGCGCGGTGCGATCGGCATTGTCGATCGTCATCGTCACTTCGGCGTGGTTGCGCGCGGGACGGTTGCCGGAGCCGGCGAAGATCACCGCGTCCATGTCGGCGGCGCGCAAGCTCTTGTACGAGGTCTCACCCATCGCCCAGCGCAGCGCTTCGACGAGATTCGACTTGCCGCAACCGTTGGGGCCGACCACGCCGGTCAGGCCGGGCTCGATGACGAAGTCCGTGGGCTCAACGAAGGACTTGAAGCCGTGAAGGCGCAGGCGGGTGATTTTCATAAGCACGCATCTCTGTTGGCAGGCGCGAATCCCCCTGCCGGGACAGTACCATGGAAGGCAATGTCGCTGTCTGGGCGAGTCGCGCGAGGCGGCTCGTGCGGCTGGACAATGGCCGCCGGGCGCCGCGAGGGCAACCGGCGAAAGCCGCTTTTCCCAAGGGATTTATGGCGGGAATGATACGGCTTTCGAGATGAGAATCAGGATCTTGACGAGCGAATCAGCTCTTGAGCAGCGCGTTGATCTTCTTGGCGAACTCCTCGAACGAGGCCTCGCCCTTGATCTTCTCGCCGTTGATGAAGAAGGTCGGCGTCGAATCCACCTTCAAGATGTCGCTGGCGTATTTCTGGTCGGCGGCGATCTTGTCGAGCAGCGCCTGATCCTTCAGGCAGGCCTCGACCTGCTGCTGGGTCAGGCCGGCCTGCTTGCCGATCCGCGTCAGGGTCTCGGTGGTGTTCTTCATCACCCAGTCGCTCTGCTGGCGGAACAGCATGTCGGTGACCGCGAAGTATTTCGGCGCGTCGCCATTGGCGATGCAGCGCGACAGCATCGAGCCGGCCGCGGCCTTGATGTCGAGCGGGAACTCGCGGAAGATGTAACGGATCTTGCCGGTGTCGATGTATTCCGACTTGATCTTGGGGAACACCTGCTCGTTGAAGGCCGCGCAATGCGGGCAAGTCATCGAGGCGAATTCGGTGATGGTGACCGGGGCGTCCTTCGGGCCGAGCGCCATGTCGGGCAGCGACACCGGCTTGGCGACGTCGGCGGCGGTCTGCGCCTTTGCTTCAGGGATCATTGCCTCGGAGATGAACCGCAGCGGCGAGAGGCCGGCGACCGCGGCAAGCCCGGTCAGCGACAGCATCGTGGTGAAGGCGCGGCGGGTGATGATCACGGTCGGCTCCCGAATTGGCGAGGTGTTGCCCGAGGTTCCCGTTCGGGCGGCCTGTCGCTAGCTTGAAACCTCGTTCGAGGCAATGGCGAGGGACAAGGACCGGTCCAGAATAGCCAGGGAATGAGGCTCAATTTCGCTTGATGGCGGCCCCGAGCCGCGCCAGCGCCGTCTTCAACTCTTCATCTTCGATGCCCACGAGGCTTTCCGCCACCTTGGCGACGCTCTTGGGGTCCGGCGGGCCAGGTCGCTTCCGGACCTGGGGACGGGACAGGGGGGCCTGGCGGAAGGCCAGCTTGCCGACGGCGCTCCAGCCGAAGAAGCGGTTGACCCGCTCCAGGATGACGTCGGCGGAGTGCTGGATCTCCAGCGCCATCGGGCCCTCGACCCGCAGCACCAGCGTCGCCGGCTCCTGCGGCTGGCCCTCGACCGGCCGCGGCCACTGCATCTTGAGGGGTTCGGCATGGGCCGCGATCTCGGGCCCGGCAATCTGCGCCCACCGCGTCACCAGCTCGCGCGCCGCAAAACCTTGCTTGGCATAGGCCTCGGCAAAGACGTCGTTGAGCAGGATCCCGAGTGGCTTCGCGCTGATAGGACCGGGTTTGAAGATGGGGCCGGATTTGGACATGGGCGCCTTATAGCACTTCGGCGGGTGGACCACAGGCCCGCGGCTCGTCACGGCCGGGCATAGCCGTCCGAAGGACGGCGTCGCTTCGCTCGTCTATGTCCCGGCCATCCACGTTCTTCCTTCGAAGAAAGACGTGGATGCCCGCGACGAGCGCGGGCATGACGTAGAGAGGCCGGTGCATTTGCCGTTACAGTGAGGCATGAGTTCCAGATCCGTCCGCAAGCCGAAGCCGAAACCTTCCCTGCCGGAGACCACATCGCGTCCGTTCGCGCTCCTCCAATGGTATGACCGCCATCGCCGCCGGTTGCCCTGGCGCGCCGCGCCGGGCGAGGCGTCGGACCCTTATCGCGTCTGGCTGTCGGAGATCATGCTGCAGCAGACCACGGTGAAGGCGGTCGGGCCCTACTTCGAGAAATTCGTCGCACGCTGGCCTGACGTCACGGCGCTGGGGAGCGCTTCGCAGGACGAGGTGCTGCGGATGTGGGCCGGGCTCGGTTATTATTCGCGCGCACGAAATCTCTACGCCTGTGCCGTTGCCGTCACGCAGGAACATGGCGGTGTGTTTCCGGACACGGAGGAGCGGCTGCGGACACTGCCGGGCATTGGCCCTTATACAGCGGCGGCGATTGCGGCAATCGCGTTCGGCCACCGCACCATGCCGGTCGACGGCAATATCGAGCGCGTGGTGTCACGGCTGTTCGCGGTCGAGGAGGAGCTGCCGCAGGCGAAGCCGCTGATCCAGCAATTGGCCGCGACGCTGCTGGCGGATTCTCGCGCCGGCGACAGCGCGCAGGCGCTGATGGATCTCGGCGCCTCGATTTGCACGCCGAAGAAGCCGGCCTGCTCGCTGTGCCCGTTGAACGAGGATTGCACCGCGCGTGCGCAGGGCACGCAGGAGACCTTCCCGCGCAAGGCGCCGAAGAAGAGCGGGACGTTGCGGCGTGGCGCGGCCTTCGTCGTCACGCGCGGCGACGACCTGCTGGTTCGCTCAAGGCCCGAAAAGGGCCTGCTCGGCGGCATGACGGAAGTGCCGGGCTCGGACTGGCTCGCCGGCCAGGAGGATGCGACGGCGAAGCAGCAGGCGCCCGAATTGACTGGGCTGTCGCGCTGGCAGCGCAAGGTGGGCGTCGTCACCCACGTCTTCACACATTTTCCGCTGGAGCTGGTGGTCTACACGGCGAAGGCCGAGGCTCGCACGCGCGCGCCTGAAGGCATGCGCTGGGTGCCGATCGCGACCCTCGCGAACGAGGCGCTGCCCAACGTCATGCGCAAGGTGATCGCGCACGCATTGGACCTCTAGCCGGCTATCCTGCTGCCACTATGGTGTCAGCAGGGCTCGGTTACCTGTCGGCAGCAACGGAGGTGCCGCATGGTCAAGACCGCGCTCGACAATTTTCCGAGGCCGCCCTGCGCCGAGCTGTTGGGATGGCGCCTGCTCGACGCCCGCCCCGAAGAGGGCTGGATCAAGCTCTCCTTCGACGGCAAGCCGGAGTTCTGCAACCCCGCGGGCTTCATCCAGGGCGGCATGCTCTCTTCCATGCTCGACGACACAATGGGTCCGGCGGTGCTGGTGATGAGCGAGGGCCGGCTCTACACCACCACCATCAGCATGACAGTGAACTTTTTGGCGCCGGCAAAGCCCGGGCCGATCATCGGCGAAGCCAAGGTGACGCAGCTCGGGAAGACGATCGCGTTCATCGAGGGCAAGCTGACGGCGGAGGACGGCACGGTGCTGGCGACGGCGAGTGCCAGCGAGAGGTTGTTGGAGGCGGCGAGAGTGGTGAAATAAGGCGGGCGCTTTCCGCTTCGCGTACGATGTCAGCGTTCGCGCGCCCAAGCTTCTGCATCGTCATGGCCGGGCTTGTCCCGGCCATCCACGCCTTGCCAAGCGGAACGAAGAACGTGGATGCCCTGGAACAAGCCCGGGCATGACGAACCCTGGAAAGCCGCGCTATCAGGGAATGACCCTTACATCTCCGCGCGCGCGTCCTTGCTCACGATCGGCGGCTTGGCGTTGAGCGCCTCCACCTGGAATCCCGCGACGCGCTTGTAGTTCGCAGCGATGTCTTCCAGCTCCTGCTGCGACAGCACGTCGGTGACCACCTTGTAGCCATCAGGCGCGCGCTCCTCGACCAGTTGCATCACCTGCTCGGGTCCGTTCTTGCGGTTGAGCAGGACGAGGTCGGTGGTTGCCGGCCTGCGCTCGGCCTCGTAGGCTAGCAGCGCGGCCTGCGTCGGGCCGTGCGCCAGGATCTCGCGGGTGATGACGCGGGCATCGAGGATCGCCTGCGAGGCGCCATTGGAGCCGATCGGATACATCGGATGCGCGGCATCGCCCATCAGCGTGACCTTGCCGAATGTCCATTGCGACACTGGATCGCGGTCGACCAGCGGATATTCGTAAGCGTGCGGGCAGTTCCTGATGAGACCGGGCACGTCGAGCCAATCGAACTGCCAGCTCTCGAACCAGGGCAAAAACTCATCGAGCCGCGCGGTGCGGTTATAGTCCTCGCGCCGCCACTGATAGGTCGGCGGCATGTGCCGCTCGGCCACCCAGTTGATCAGATGGTTGCCTGATTCGTCCGGCTCCTTGGAGATCGGATAGCAGACGAATTTCAGGATTTCGTGGCCGGCCATGATCATGGTGCGGCCGGTGAGGAAGGCCTTCGATGGCGTCACGCCGCGCCAGAGGATGCGGCCGTTCCAGATTGGCGGTCCCTCCTGCGGATAGAGCTTTTCGCGCGCGGCGGAATGGATGCCGTCGGCGGCGATCAGGATCGCGCCATCATAACTGCCGGCGGCCTTGCCGGTCGCCCGGTCGATGAAGTCGGCGCGCACGCCGTTGGCCGTCTCAGTCCAGCCGGTCAGATGATGGCTGGTCAGGATGTTCTCGCGGCCGAGCCGCTCGACCGCGATATCGAGCAGGATTTGCTGGAGCGTGCCGCGGTGGATCGAGAATTGCGGCCATTTGTAGCCGGCTTCCAACCCGCGCGGCTCGCTCCAGATCGGCTTGCCGTGCTTTGAGAAATAGGCGAGCTCGCGGGTCCGCACACCGCTGGCATCCAACTTGTCCATCAGCCCGAGCTCGATCAGCTCGCGGACCGCATGCGGCAGCACGTTGATGCCGACGCCCAGCGGCTTCAGTTCCGCGACGCTCTCGAGCACTTTTACGGGAACGCCGATTTGATGCAGGCTGAGCGCAAGCGTCAGCCCGCCGATGCCGCCACCGGCGATGAGTACCGTCATGACAAATCCCCCTCCGATCCTCGGCGTCTTGGCACAGGCGGGCGGCGGTGGGCAACTGCGAACAGGATATCGTGCTATGGACCTGGGCTCCGGCAGCCGTTAATTTCCAATTTTCCCATGAGGTCCGACATGCTCAAGCTCTACTACGCCACCGGCACCTGTGCGCTCGCCACCTATATGACCCTGGAGGAGGCCGGCGCCGACTACACGGCCGAACGGCTGAGCTTCAAGGACAACCAGCAGAACAGCCCGGACTATCTCGCGATCAACCCGAAGGGCCGCGTGCCGGCGCTGGTGACCGATCGCGGCGTCCTCACCGAGACGCCGGCGATGCTGGCCTATATCGCGCAAATCTTCCCGAAGGCGAAGCTCGCGCCGCTCGACGACCCCTTCGACTTCGCGCAAGTGCAGTCGTTCAACTCCTATCTCTGCTCGACCGTGCACATCAACCACGCCCACAAGATGCGCGGTGCGCGCTGGGCGACCGAGGAGAGCTCGTTCGCCGACATGAAGGCGATGGTGCCGAAGACCATGGCCGCCTGCTTCAAGCTCATCGAGCAGAAGATGTTCAAAGGCCCCTGGGTGATGGGCGATCAGTTCACGATCTGCGATCCCTATCTCCACACGCTCTCGCACTGGCTCGAAGGGGACAGCGTCGACATCAACGCGACTCCGAAGATCGCGGATCACTTCAAGCGCATGTCCAATCGCCCGGCGATCCGCAAGGTTATGGACGCGCAGAAGGCGTAGGAGCACTGCTCCGCTGGGGTGGGCAAAGGCGCAACGCGCCGTGCCCACGATCTTTTCTCCGGCAGTGACAGAAGGTGGGCACGCTTCGCTTTGCCCACCCTACGAGAGCTTGCGCTTGGCTTGCTCCAGCTCCCGACCGGTCTGGAGCATCAGGCGCCGCAGCCAGATCGAGCCCGGATCCATCTGCGCGCGGGTCGGATAGAACATGAACTGCTCGTCGATCCCGGGGTCGAGCGGCGGCGTCACCGTGACGAGGCCGAGCTGCCTGGACAGCGCCGCGATCAATCGGCGCGGCACGAAGGCGACGAGGTCCGTTCGCGCCGCGACGTGCAGCGCTTCGAGATAGCCCGATACCACCAGCGCAATGTGCCGCTCGATGCCGTGGCTGTGCAGCCAGGTGTCGATCAGATCCTCAGCATTGCCGCGGATGATGACGCCGACATGGCGCGCGGCCAGGAACGTCTCACGTCGCTTCAGCTTCGCTCCAACCGGATGCCCGCGCCGCACCGCCAGCGCATCGCTATCGGTGTAGAGCAGCTGGCGGTG
Source organism: Bradyrhizobium sp. USDA 4486 (assembly GCF_054057995.1). Classification (NCBI taxonomy): domain Bacteria; kingdom Pseudomonadati; phylum Pseudomonadota; class Alphaproteobacteria; order Hyphomicrobiales; family Nitrobacteraceae; genus Bradyrhizobium; species Bradyrhizobium sp. USDA 4486. The sequence continues at coordinate 4,297,377 of NZ_JBSRZV010000001.1, read as the reverse complement.
AAATCCTTTGAAGGCGTTGCCGATCGAGATCACGAGGTCGATGGTGCGGGCAAATTCGGCGTGGAAGATCGCGGGCCCCCGCCACGGCACGACGTCGATGCGGACGTTGGGCGCAAGGCGCGTCACCTTCTCCATCAAGGGCGGCATTAGCAGCTCGACCGCGAGATCCGGCATCATCAGGCGGAATTGCCGCTCGCTGCGCGCGGCATCGAAGTCCTCAGGCAGGAACAGCCCGCGGACCTGGTCGAGCGCCTGCGCCAGGGGCGCGCGCAGCGCCTGTGCCCGCGGCGTCAGCTCCATCCGCGCGCCGGTGCGCACCAGCAGCGGATCGCCGAAAATGTCGCGCAGGCGCTGCAGCGCGTGACTCGCCGCCGGCTGCGACAGGCCAATCCTCATCGCGGCGCGGCTGACATTGGCCTCGCGCAGCAGCGCGTCGAGCGCGGAAAGGAGATTGAGGTCAAGGGAGTTCAAATTCATGAGGTGAATAGATATCATATCTGATATCGATTTGAAGAATTTCGATCAGCAAACGATGATCTCCGTGGTTCTTACCAAAGGAGATGCCGCCATGAGCGCGAGCGCCAACAAGAAACTGATGCAGGATATTTTCGCCGCCGCCGCCAATCCCGATCCGGCCGCGCGCGATCGCGCCCTGTTCACCGCAAGCCTTGCCGACGATGCCAGATGGGTCGTGACCGGCCAGTATTCCTGGTCGCGCACCTTCACCGGCAAGGAGGCGATCCTCAACGACCTGCACGGCTATGTGCGCACCCGCCTGCGCGATCGCACACGCACCGTGGCTCACCGCTTCATCGCCGATGACGACATCGTCGTGGTGGAAGCCAAGGGCGACAACGTCACGCCCGAGGGCGTGCGCTACGACAACGATTATTGTCTGGTGTTTCAGATCGAGGACGGCAAGATCAAGGAGATCCGGGAATACTGCGACTCCGCCCTGACCGAGAAGGCGCTTGGCCCGTTTCCGCAAACGGGTGTGAGGGCCGCGAGCTGACCGGATTGAACGACACCGCGTCGGCCGGCCGGTCCCATTCGTCACGGCCGCCGATCGTCGTGCGAGCATGGCGGACGCTGGTGGACGTCATGCGGGTTCGGCGGGAGCAGTCGCGCGCCCGTTGCCAGCTCGCTGCCATGACCGAACGGGAGCTTCAGGACTGCGGCATGACCCGGTCGGAGATTGCGTATGAGCTGAAGAATCCCATTCGGCGGAAGTAAAACGGCAGAGCGGACATCGGCGCGCCCTTCATCTTCGCAACCCGAGATGGTGAGCGCGCCGATTCATGCATAGCTGGCTATAAAATCAGCAAATTTTGCGCGCTTCGCCGCAGGTCTGCGCGAAATATTGGAAGGTTCAATTAACGAGTGTCCCCCATTGTGTCGCGGTGCAGCGTGAGTCGCCTTCACAGCGCGACGCGCGGCTGCCAGGGTGGCCGTGACGATTGCCGGATTCGTTCGGTCCGCTCGAATTCACATGCATCTGGGTGGACAGTGGGAATGCCGAAGTTTCGTTTGCGGATCAGGGGACGCCTGTACGCAGGCTTCATGGCCCTGGTGGCGGTCGGTCTCGTGATGGCGGTGGTTGCCATCTGGAATTTGAGGTCCGTGCAGGAGCAGGTCGCGAAGGCCTCGGCATTTTCGGACAGCACGGCGCGGGTCCTGGAGATCTCGACCCATCTCCAGGCGATCCAGCGGGCCAATCTGCGCTACATCTACGACGCCAATGAATCCACGATGAGGGAGGCGTCCGAGCGGGAGGCCGCGGCGACCGAGCTGCTGCAAGTCGGCGCGAAGGGGACGGCCTCCGAGGAGCGGCGGAAGCTCTACAACGATCTGATCGCCGACATCGCCAGGATGCGAAGCCTGCGCGACAATCTCGGCGATGCCGTCAACGAGGCGCGCACGGGCAAGGCGACGCTGCTGCCGAGCGGCGACGAGCTGACCGTCAAGATGGGCAAGCTGGTCGACGTCGCACGCGCGGCGGTCGACGAAGACACCGCGGCGCTGGTTGCGGATCTCGAATCGAGGCTGCTCGTCGTGCAAATCGCAAACTGGCGTTTTCTGGCTCTGCGCGACACCAAGGGGCCGGCCAACTTCAGGACCAATGTGGACAGAGCGATGCAGCGGCTATCGGCGCTCGAAAAGAGCCCGCAGGCGAGCGAGCTGCGCACCACGCTCGCGCCGGTGAAGACCTCGCTCGGAATCTATAAATCCGCGTTCGAGACCACGTCGGCGGCGATGCTCCAGGCCGACGAGATCTACCATAAGAACCTCGCGCCGCTGATCGTCGACAGCATCGCCAAGCTCAGGGCCGCGGAAACCACCCTGAAGAAGGACTACAAGGAATCCCGCACCCAGGCCGAAGCTGTCATCGACGGCACGACGACGGTGCAGGAGATTGCGGGCGGCATCGCCGTCCTGTTCGGCCTGATCGTGGCCTTCCTGACTGCCCGCAGCCTCGTCGGTCCCCTGACCTCGATGACCCGTGCGATGGGGCTATTGGCCGGCGGCAATCTCGACGTCGAGATTCCCGGACGCGGCAAGGCCGATGAGATCGGCGACATGGCCAAGGCGATCCAGGTGTTCAAGGACAACATGGTCGAAACCGAACGCCTGCGCGCCGAGCAGGTCGAGGCCGAGGCGCGGCAGGCCGAAAGCCGCAAGAAAGACATGGTCCGGCTGGCCGACCAGTTCGAGCAGGCGGTCGGCGAGATCGTCGACACCGTCTCGTCGGCATCGAGCGAGCTGGAGGCCTCGGCCGGGACGCTCACCACGACCGCCTCGCGTGCCCAGGACCTGTCGACGGAAGTCGCCTCCGCCTCGCAGGAAGCCACGGCCAACGTGCAGGCCGTCGCCTCGGCGACGGAAGAGCTGTCCTCCTCGGTGAGCGAGATCGCCCGCCAGGTGCAGGAATCCGCCCGCATCGCCACCGAGGCGGTCGGCCAGGCGAGCCGGACCAATGCGCGCGTCGGCGAGCTGTCCAAGGCCGCCGCCCGCATCGGCGATGTGGTGGAGCTGATCAGCACCATCGCCGGCCAGACCAATCTGCTCGCGCTCAACGCCACCATCGAGGCGGCGCGCGCCGGCGATGCCGGCCGCGGCTTTGCCGTGGTCGCTTCCGAGGTCAAGGCGCTCGCCCAGCAGACCGCGAAGGCGACCGACGAGATCGCCCAGCAGGTCTCCGGCATCCAGTCCGCGACCGAGGAATCGGTTGGCTCGATCCGCGAGATCAGCGGCACCATCGAGCGGCTGTCGGAGATCGCCTCGACTGTGGCCGCGGCCGTGGAGCAGCAGGGCGCGGCGACGCGGGAAATTTCCCGCAATGTCCAGCAGGCCGCTCATGGCACCCAGCGTGTCTCGACCAATATCGGCGACGTCCAGCGCGGCGCCTCCGAGACCGGCTCGGCCTCATCGCAGGTGCTGTCGGCGGCACGCTCGCTGTCGTCGGACAGCAGCCGCCTGAAGCACGAAGTCGCGCGGTTCCTGAGCTCGGTCCACGCCGCCTGAACCTCGAAAAGCAAAAGGCCACGCGCATGCGCGTGGCCCACGCGCATGCGCGTGGCCTTCAAACCGCGGCAGGACGCGATCAGGCCACCTTGGTCGTCATGTGCCTGAACATGTTGCGGCGCGCCTCGTCGTCCATCTCGGCCTTGAAGGTGAACTTGTCCTTCAGCGCGATCGCGCGCGCCGCCGCCGGCCGCGCCGAGATCTCGTCGACGAGCCGCTTCACGTTCGGGTAGCGCGCGAAGGCGCCATCGCCGAGCTTGAACGGCACCATCCGCGCCCAGCCCCACAGCGCCATGTCCACGATCGAATAGGCATCGCCGACCATGTAGCTGCGGCCCTTGAGGTGACCGTCCAGGATCGTGTAGTGGCGATCGGTCTCGTACTGGTAGCGGTTATGGGCGTAGTCGTGGTTCTGGTCCTTCGGCGCGAAATGCTTGAAGTGCACCGCCTGACCCGAATACGGTCCGACGCCGGTCGCCACGAACATCAGCCACGACAGCAATTCGGCGCGATTGGCGGGCAGAAACTTTCCGGTCTTCTCGGCCAGATAGAGCAGGATGGCGTTGGAATCGAACACGATCGTGCCATTGTCGTCGATCGCCGGCACCTTGGCGTTCGGATTGATCTTCAGATAGTCCGGCGTGAACTGCTCGCCCTTGCGGGTGTCGACCGCGACGGGCTCGAACGGCAGTCCGGATTCCTCGAGGAAGAGCGCGACCTTGGTCGGGTTCGGCGATCCGTTGAAATAGAATTTGAGCATTGAGCATCTCCCCAGTGTGTTGCCGAGAGCGAACGCGTGGCGACCTCTCTTGCCAAACCCGGGGCCGGACGCGCAACCGGCGAGTTTGCCGGGCGGTATCTGCGCGCCACGCAGATCAGCCGGCGTAACAAAGCCCGATCGCCGCCGTAACGACCATCGCCGCGCCGATCGCCTCCAGGCGCAGTCCAAGCTTGGCGGCCAGATGCATGTCGGACGCCCGCGCCGCGCGCTCCGTTTGCCGGGCATAGCCGTGCACGATGACGTCGTGGTTGAAATTGTCGTGCGCCTCGTTGCTGCTGGAGAGGCCGACGCAGACCACGAGCACGCCGAACAGCGCGAGGCCGAAGAAGCCGAGCAACGCGATCAGGAACATCGGAAACATGCCGAGCAGGAAGATCGGCAGCAGCGGTACCAGCAGCAAAGTCTCGGACTGTCGTCGCATGAGGGCCAACCGTCAGGACGGGGCTGATGCCGCAAGTTTACTCCTGGCTGTTGCCTCATTCAAGGCGCCGCAGGGTGGGCAAAGCGAAGCGTGCCCACGTTCTGCATCTACGGAGAAGGATTCGTAGGCACGGCGCTTCGCAAGCCCCGGAATGACGATGGAGGGACCTTACTCCGCTGCCATCCCCGCACGGATCTCCGCACGCAGCTCGTCGATCAGCTTGAGGCCCTTCTTGGTCTCGACGTGCCAGAAGGTCCAGCCGTTGCAGGCCTGCGCGCCTTGCGCGACCGCGCCGATGCGGTGGATCGAGCCGACCTTGTCGCCGAGCATGATGGCGCCGTCGGCGCGCACCAGGGCGCCGAGCTTCTTCTTGGCGTCGAACAGTTTCGTGCCGGGCATGATCATGCCGCGCTCGATCAACTCGGCGAACGCGACGCGCGGGGCTTCGCGCGCGGTCATGAACGGGGCGAGGCTCTCTTCCGGCAGCGGCTCGACCTTGGCGATGCGCGCTTCCGCGGCCTTCGCATAGGTCTTGTCGCGCTCGAAGCCGATATAGGAGCGGCCGAGGCGCTTGGCGACGGCACCGGTGGTGCCGGTGCCGTTGAAGGGATCGATCACGAGATCGCCGGGCTTCGACGACGACAGCAGCACGCGCGCGAGCAGGCCTTCCGGCTTCTGCGTCGGATGCACCTTCTTGCCGTCGGCGCCCTTGAGGCGCTCTTCGCCGGTGCAGAGCGGGATCAGCCAGTCCGAGCGTGCCTGCACGTCCTCGTTGGCGGCCTTCAGCGCTTCGTAGTTGAACGTGTAGCCCTTGGCTTTTTCGTCGCGCGCGGCCCAGATCATGGTTTCGTGCGCATTGGTGAAGCGGCGGCCGCGGAAATTCGGCATCGGGTTGGTCTTGCGCCAGACGATGTCGTTCAGGAGCCAGAAGCCGAGGTCCTGCATGATCGCGCCGACGCGGAAGATGTTGTGATAGGAGCCTATCACCCAAATCGTCGCCGACGGCTTCATCGCGCGGCGCGCGGCCAAGAGCCAGGCGCGGGTGAAATCGTCATAGGCGGAAAACGAATCGAACTTGTCCCACGCGTCGTTGACGGCATCGACATGGGATTCGTCGGGACGCTTGAGATCGCCCTTGAGCTGGAGATTGTACGGCGGATCTGCGAACACCAGATCGACGCTGCCGGCCTGAAGCTTCGACATCTCGGCGACGCAGTCGCCGACGATGATGCGATGCGAGGCGGACTCAAAATTTGTGCGGGGCGCCCTTGCAGACGCCCCGCGACGCGACTCTACCATGACTCAAGAACTCTGACTCAGGCGACGCTGTCGGCGACGCGGGACCAAACAACCGACTGGTCGTTACCTTGCAGCGGCAAAGTAAAAAACGACTTAACCCGCTGCTTTTCTGAGAAGGCCTCGCATTAGTGGCCTCATGCGTTGTGGTGCGCGCAATCGCTGTGTTTTACAGTATATTTCGCATTCATCTGCGGCGCAGCGGCCGCCGCGGCTGCAAATTTCTCTCGGAAAAAATTGCACGCGGACAGGAAAAAATTGCTGGTGCGGACGTGCTGTCGCACTAGGCAATTTTTGCCGACCGGGATATTGATTAACGCAATGGAAATTTTACCTGTGTGGTGCGTTGAGCTTTTGCGTTTCTGTGCGCCGACAAAACTGAATCAGGGACTCCCAAATCAGGGACCGCCAAGGGACAGCCGCCATGCGTTACGATGACTTCCGCCGCAGCGACGACATCGAGGATCGTCGCGACGAAGGTGGTGGCTTTGGCGGCGGTGGAGGCGGCGGGTTCGGCCTGCCGATGGGCGGCGGCGGTCTCGGCATCGGCACCATCATCGTGCTCGGCCTGATCGGCTATGCGTTCGGCATCGATCCGCGCATCCTGATCGGCGGCGCCGAGATCCTCTCCGGCGGCGGCCAGGCGCCGAGCTACCAGACCGATCGGCAGTCGACCTCCGCCAAGCGCGGCGCGCCGACGGATGAGATCGGCAGCATGATATCCGGCATCCTCGGCGAGATCGACGATCGTTGGAGCGAGATTTTCCAGGCCAGCGGCCAGTCCTATACCGGTCCGAAGGTCGTGCTGTTCCGCAACGCCACCAATGGCGGCCGCTGCGGCATGGCGCAGTCGGCGATGGGGCCGTTCTACTGCCCGCCGGACCGCACCATCTTCCTCGACACCAGCTTCTTCCGCGAGGTCGAGACGCGCTTCCGCGGCTGCTCCGGCAAGTCGGCGTGCAATTTCACCACGGCCTACATCATCGCGCATGAAGCCGGCCATCACATCCAGAACCTGCTCGGCATCATCCCGCGCGTGACGCGGCTGCAGCAGCAGGCCGGCAGCAAGGCCGAGGCCAACGCGCTCCAGGTCAAGGTCGAGTTGCAGGCGGATTGCCTCTCCGGCGTCTGGGTCAATCGCGAGGCCAAGAAGCGTCCGAACTTCCTCGAGCCCGGCGACATCGACGCCGCGCTGACCACGGCGAGCGCGATCGGCGACGACACGCTGCAGCGCCAGGCCACTGGCCGCGTCGTGCCCGACTCCTTCACTCACGGCTCTGCGGCGCAACGCAAGCAGTGGTTCATGACCGGCTATCAGCAGGGCACGGTCCAGGCCTGCAACACGTTCGGCAGCGGGGCGTTGTAGTTCGTCATTCCGGGGCGCGCGCAGCGCGAACCCGGAATCCACAAGTTGCGGCGCGAGGTTCCGGGTTCTCGCATTGCGAGCCCCGGAACGACGAGTGAAGGTGAAGAATGGCCTCGATCGATGAATCCAAACAGTTCATCCCGCTCAACATCGCGGTGCTCACCGTCTCCGATACGCGCGCGCTGGCCGACGACAAATCCGGCCAGACGCTCGCCGACCGCCTGACCGCAGCCGGTCACCATCTCGCCGCGCGCGAGATCGTCACCGACGACGTCGAGGCGATCCGCGCCGTCATCCGCCGCTGGATCGCGGACGCCGGCATCGACGTCGTCATCACCACCGGCGGCACCGGCTTTACCGGGCGCGACGTCACGCCGGAGGCGATCGAGCCGCTGTTCGAGAAGCGCATGGACGGCTTCTCGATCGCCTTCCACATGCTGAGCCACGCCAAGATCGGCACGTCGACGATTCAGAGCCGTGCCACCGCGGGCGTTGCGGGCGCGACCTACATCTTCTGCCTGCCGGGCTCGCCCGGCGCCTGCCGCGACGGCTGGGACGGCATCCTCGCAAGCCAGCTCGACTACCGCACGCGCCCCTGCAATTTCGTCGAGATCATGCCGCGGCTGGACGAGCATCTGCGCAGGCCAAAGGCGCAGGGCGCGACAGTGTAGTCTGTTCTTTCTTCCCTTCCCCCCTTGTGGGGGAAGGTGGCATAGGCGGCCTGCGGCCGCCGTTCTTAAGAACGCCGAAGCGAAGCTTCGGCTATGGCGCCGGATGAGGGGTATCTATCAGCATGGAATGCGAGGAGACATACCCCTCACCCTAGTGAGGTTGTGTCTACTTGCGTCGCTGCCCTCTCCCGCAAGCGGAGAGGGCACCACAATGCGCATCGCTCCATAATCTACGCAGCATCGCGCTTTACAGATCCATCTCCCAGGTCTCGCCAATCAAATCCTGCCCGAAGCTGTGATGCGGCTCCGTGGCGACGAGCTTGAAACCGGCACTCTGATAGATGCCGCGCGCGGCGACCAGGATGCTTTGCGTCCACAGCGTCATCCTGCTGTAGCCGCGCTCGCGTGCGCCCTGGATACATTGCTCGACCAGCGCGCGGCCGACGCCGAGGCCGCGCGCCTTCTTCTCCACCTGCAACAGGCGCAGCTTGGCGATCTCGTTGGTGGCCTTGACCAGGAAGACCGAGCCGACCGGCTCGCCGCCGACCTCGGCAATCCAGCAGTGCTCGCGCGCGGCGTCGTAATTCCTGATGAACTGGGCGCAGATCTCGGCGACCAGCGCTTCATAGCTGATGTCCCAGCCGTAGTCCGCGGCATAGGCGGCGCCTTGGCTGGAGATGACCCAGCCCATGTCGCCGACGCGATGGCTGCGCAGCATGAACGAAGCGGGCTGGCTTCGTCGTTGCTCCAGCACGGCCTCGATGGTCGCCATGGCCTGCGTGAGCCGCGTTGCATCGCTGGCCGACAGCTGAGCCAGCATGGCGGCGACCTCGTTTTGCGAGCCGAGGTTCAACTGGGCAAAGGCCTGGCGGCCCTTGGCGGTGAGGCTAAGCTGATATTGCCTGCGATCTGCGGGCAGGGGCGTTCGCGTGATCAGCCCCTTCTCGTCAAAGCTCTGCACGATGCGGCTGAGATAGCCGGGGTCGAGACCGAGCTCGTTGCCGATCTCCTTTGCCGAAAGATCGTCGCGATGTGCGAGCTCGTAGAGCACGCGCGCCTCGCTGAGGGAGAACGGGCTCTTTCCAAGATGCTGGTCGAGCACGCCGAGCTTGCGGGTGTAAAAGCGGTTGAAGGCGCGGACTGCCGCGATCTGGTGGTCGGTACCGTTGAATGACATCGGGACACCTCAATAATTGCCATTGTCAAATAATTACTTGACTTTGGCAAGTATTGGGCGGCCTCAGCCGACCATGACGATCCGGCTGCGCAGCATGGTCCGGGACGAGCGCCCGAGCCGGCGGAGCAGCCGCGCCTCGGAACGGCGGGCTTGGGGCGGATAGCCGCCGACCCGATCGTAATGGTCACGCGCGATCAAAAGTCCCTGATCGGCCAGCGGGCCGACGAGCTTGCGCGCGACGGCGCGGAGCAGGTCGCGCACACCGGTATCTGCGTAAGGTGAGCGGGCATAGCGGAACACCGCTGCGCGATCCCGTCCGCTGGTCGAGACGGCCTGGATGAACTGGGTGGTCTCCTCGATCCAGCCGGTTTCCAGCATGGCGCCGGCGGGCAGGAACATCAGCCAAGGCGAACGGGCCTGATGCGCGCCGGCGGCGAGCGCGGCGCCATGAGAAGATCCCTCGAAGGCAATGAAACGGCAGCCCGCGACGTCGGCAACCCGCTCAATGACGCCGTTGCGGGTGCCGTCGACCAGCAGGACTTCGCGGATGATGCCGGCGGCGGCACCGGGCACCAGCGCGGCCAGAGTTGCGACCGCCGTCTGTTCGACGCCTTCGGTCGGAATGATAACGCTCAGCATGATTGTGGCTTCGATGTCCGCAATTCGGGAGAAGCGTAGCTTGTTATGACTTTGTCATAAACATGCGGCGTTACCGAGTGCAACTTTTTGGCGGTGCTCCGGGATGCGATGGTAAACCGCGCCCGCCCATCGCAGCCAAATGTGTCGCGCGCAGGGGGACAATATTGCCGAATGTTTCGGCGAATTTCGGGCTTCGTGAGCTTCAAACGGGGCTGTCTTCGCCGATATGATCGAGGTGAAGACGCTACTGGTCCGCAAGCCTGCATCGGCGGTCTGACATGGACCTTACGACCGGAAAACCCGCAACCGCCGGTGCCGAGAGTGAGATAGTCGAGTGACCGCCGATCAACTTCCCATTGGCACCACGCCAGCACCGCCGAAACCGGACGCCGCGCCGACCTTGCGGATTCGCGCCGTGATGCTCGGCGAACGCATCAATGCCTCCGGCCTCGAGATCGGCACGCTCGTCTCCTCGACGCCGGCCGCGTTCCGCGTCCATGGCGGCCTTGCCGTGATCTTCCGCTACGGCGTCGTCGTGCTGATCGGGCTGCTTCCCTCGGAAGAGAAGGTGCTGATCGACAGCCTCAAGTCCCGCGTGATCGGCGAGTTCAGCCCCTATGAGGAAGAGAACGCGCAGGCCCAGCTCTGCAAGGACGAAAACGCCGAGGTGATCCAGCCGGGCGGGCCGATCTGCCTTGCCAGGTTCTCCGACGACCGGCTGCTCCTGATTGCGGATGCGCTCGCCAAGAGCACCTCGCTGGCGCGTGATGAGCGGCGCGTGGCCGCCGTCTTCGATGTGATCGAGCCCTTCGCGCGCAAGCTCGCCGAGCAGGGCCGCACGCCGCCGCGCCGCAAGGGCATGCTGCAACTGATCGGCAATGCGCTCCTGGTCCAGCAGCGCGTCGCCGGCCGTGTCGCTGTGGCCGAAAAGCCGGACGTGCTCTGGGAAAAGCCCGAGCTCGACCGGCTCTATGCCCGTCTCGAGGACGAGTATGAATTGAAGGAGCGCCTCGACACGCTCGAGCGCAAGCTCACCGCGGTGTCGGAAACCGCCAACGCGCTGACCGACATCATCGACACCCAGCGCTCCCTCCGCCTCGAGGTCGCGGTGGTGGTGCTGATCGTGATCGAGGTCGCGATCGGGTGCTTTCAGATTCTTGCGGGTATTCACTGAGCTTTGTTGTGCCCCCCTGTCTCCGCGCGTCCAGTATCGTAGGGTGGACAAAGGCGCACTTGCGCCGTCCCACAACCTCGAATTGGTGGGGCACGCTTCGCTTTGCCCACCCTATGATACTACGATGCTAAGCCTTCGCTCGCAGCACCGCCGCGCAGTGCCGCGCGATCGTCAGTTCCTCATTCGTCGGAATGACGAACACATCGATGGCGCTGTCGCCGCTGCTGATCCGCTCGCGTCTCGCGTCATTCGCCGCCGCATCGATGCGCACGCCAAGCCACGCAAGGCGCTCGCCGATCGCGCTGCGGATCTCGCTCGCATGCTCGCCGATGCCGCCGGTGAAAACCAGACACTCCAGCCCGCCGAGCGTGGCCGCCATCATTGCGACCTGCTGCGCCGCGCGAAGCGTGAAGAGATCGACCGCCTCCCGCGCAGCGGCCTCGCCGCTTGCGAGCAGCGTGCGCATATCGGCGGAGAGGCCGGAGACGCCGAGCAGGCCGGACTGGCGATAGAGCAGATGCTGGACGTCTTCGGCGGACATCTTCTCGTGCTGGTGCAGATAGAGCAGCATGCCGGGATCGATCGTGCCGCAGCGCGTGCCCATCACGAGGCCGTCGAGCGGCGTCAGCCCCATCGTGGTGTCGACACTGCGACCGTCGCGCAATGCGCAGAGGCTGGCACCATTGCCGAGATGCGCGATGACTGTGCGCTTCGCCGTGAGCTCTGGTGCGATCCCGGCGAGGCGGCCGGCGACATATTCGAAGGAGAGACCGTGAAACCCGTAGCGGCGGATGCCGCGTGCCTCGAAGCGCCGTGGGATCGCGAAACGGCTCGCCGGCGGCGCCATGCTGTGATGGAAGGCGGTGTCGAAACAGGCGATCTGCGTGAGGGCAGGCTTGATTGCCGCGATGGTTCGGATCGGCTCCAGGCATCGCGGCTGATGCAGCGGCGCCAGCGGGGTCAACGCCTCCAGCCTTGCTTGGACATCATCGGTCAGTTCGACTGGGCCTGAATAATCCGGCCCGCCATGAACGATGCGATGACCGACGGCGCGCAGGCGATGGTCGCCAATACGATCTTCGACGAAGCCGATTACGTCGGCGAACAGACGGCCGCTGTCCGCATCCGCCACGTCCCTTTGCGTCTCGAACAGATCTTCGCCGGCAGGGTTCTTCACGACGAGCCGGGGCTTTGCCTCATGCTCGTCGAGCAGGCCCTTGCAGAGCAGGGTGGGCTCGGCCGCGGAAATATCGAACAGGCCGAACTTGATGCTCGACGAGCCCGAGTTGAGGACGAGGACCGCATCGGACATGGCGGGCATCAATCGCCGGCTTCCGCCGGCGTGTTGCCGCCGGCGCTGTTGGGCCAGACCCAGTCGCGCACCTCAGGCATGTCCTCGCCGTGCTCGCGCACGTAACGCGAATGCTCGATCAGCCTGTCGCGGAACTGCTGCTTCACCTGCGCGGCCTTGGTCGCCAGGCCCGGCACGCGTTCGATCGCCTCGATCGCGAGGTGATAGCGGTCGAGCCCGTTGAGCACGACCATGTCGAAGGGCGTGGTCGTGGTGCCTTCCTCGGCAAAGCCGCGCACATGCATGCCGGCATGGTTGGTGCGGTTATAGGTCAGGCGATGGATCAGGTAGGGATAGCCGTGATAGGCGAAGATCACGGGCTTGTCGCGCGTGAACAGGCTGTCGAAGTCGCGGCCGGAGAGGCCGTGCGGGTGCTGCTCGCTCGGTTGCAGCGTCATCAGGTCGACGACGTTGACGACGCGGATCTTCAGGTCAGGCAACGCCTTGCGCAGCAGGTCGACGGCGGCGAGCGTCTCCAGCGTCGGCACGTCGCCGGCGCAGGCCATCACCACGTCGGGCTCGCTGTCGGCATCCTCGTTGCCGGCCCAGGTCCAGATGCCGATGCCGGCATCGCAATGCGTCGCCGCCTCCTGCACCGATAGCCATTGCGGCGCCGGCTGCTTGCCGGCGACGATCACGTTGATGCGATTGTAAGTGCGCAGGCAGTGATCGGCGATCCACAGCAGCGTGTTGGCGTCGGGCGGGAGATAGATGCGGACGATATCGGCCTTCTTGTTGGCGACGAGATCGACGAAACCGGGGTCCTGATGGCTGAAGCCGTTGTGGTCCTGGCGCCAGACATGCGAGGTCAGGAGATAATTGAGCGAGGCGATCGGGCGCCGCCATGGCAGATGCCGCGTCACCTTCAGCCATTTGGCGTGCTGGTTGAACATGGAATCCACGATGTGGATGAACGCCTCGTAGCAGGAGAAGAAGCCGTGGCGGCCGGTGAGCAGATAGCCTTCGAGCCAGCCCTGGCAGAGATGCTCGCTCAGCACCTCCATCACGCGTCCGTCTTGCGCCAGATGCACGTCGGAATGTTCGGTCGGCTCCATCCAGACGCGCTCGGTGGCCTCGAACACGGCGTCCAGCCGGTTGGACGCGGTCTCGTCCGGCCCCATGATGCGAAAGTTACGAGTCTCGGTGTTGAGCTTGATGACGTCGCGCAGGAATTTGCCCAGCTCGCGCGTCGCTTCGGCGATGACGCCGCCGGGCTGCGGCACATCCAGCGCATAACTGCGGAAGTCCGGCAGCTTCAGCTCCTTCTTGAGCAGCCCGCCATTGGCATGCGGATTGGCGCCCATGCGCCTGTTCCCATCGGGTGCCAGCGCCTGAAGCTCGGGCATGAGCGTACCGTTCGCGTCGAACAGCTTGTCCGGCTCGTAGCTGCGCATCCAGTCTTCGAGCAGTTTCAGATGCGCCGGGTTCTCGCGGCAGCTCGCAACCGGCACCTGATGCGCGCGCCAGAAATCCTCGACCTTCTTGCCATCGACCTCCTTCGGGCCGGTCCAGCCCTTCGGACTGCGCAGCACGATCATCGGCCAGCGCGGCCGCTCGATGGTCTTGCGTCCGTCGCGGGCGTGCTGCTGGATCGAGCGGATGCTGGCGAGCGCGACGTCGAGGGCGTCCGCCATGGCCTGGTGCATCAATTTGGGATCGTCGCCCTCGACGAACAGCGGCTCGTGACCAAGCCCGCGGAAGAGGTCACGGATCTCGCTGTCGGGCATCCGCCCGAGCACGGTCGGACCCGCGATCTTGTAGCCGTTGAGGTGCAGGATCGGCAGCACCGCGCCGTCATGGGCCGGGTTCAGGAACTTGTTGGAATGCCAGGAGGCCGCGAGCGGGCCGGTCTCGGCCTCGCCGTCGCCGACCACGCAGGCGACGATCAGATCGGGATTGTCGAATGCCGCGCCATAGGCATGCACCAGCGCATAGCCAAGCTCGCCGCCTTCGTGGATGGAGCCGGGCGTCTCCGGCGCCGCATGGCTCGGAATGCCGCCGGGGAAGGAGAACTGTCTGAAAAGTTTTCGCAATCCGTCCGCATCGCGGGCGATGTCGGGGTAGATCTCGCTGTAGCTCCCTTCGAGATAGGTGTTGGCGACCATGCCCGGGCCGCCATGGCCGGGCCCGCAGACATAGATCACGCTGAGGTCAAGCGTGCGGATGACGCGGTTGAGATGGGCGTAGATGAAGTTCAGCCCGGGCGTCGTGCCCCAATGGCCGAGCAAACGCGGCTTGATGTGTTCGGGCCGCAGCGGCTCACGCAGCAGCGGATTGTCCAGCAGGTAGATTTGCCCGACGGAGAGATAGTTGGCGGCGCGCCAATAGCGATCGAGCAGACCGAGGTCGCTGCTCGCCGCACGCGATTGTTGTTGATTTGTCATGTTCATGCCGACCTTCACCGGGGATGGTCACCAACATTGTTCCGCGACGATCGATCCCTTGCCGGCATCAAACGGGATCGCCTCGCAAGCGTGTTGCGTGAGGTCAAAGCCGCGCGCGAGAAATTTGGGCGGCTACTGTGCATGGGGTTGTTTTCGAGTCTTTTGTCTTCGTTCTTGATTTGTTCCTCTGTCGTGCTATCTTGTCCGCATGAGTCCAGCAGCATCCTCTCATGCTCTCAAGCACCCGCCGGTCACGGCGCCCTCCGAGCCGGCGGGTGCGGGCTCTGATTTTCCCGAGCTTGGCGTCGCCATTGATCGCGCGCGCAGGCGAGGGCGGGGCGCACAATCCAACGCCAGCGGCCGTTATGAGGCCGAGGCCCGCGTCGCTTTCGACGATGGCTGGCAGAGCCTGGAAGATCTGCCGCCGTTCAAGACCACCGTCGGGGTCGACACCTCGCGCAAGGTGATCACCCGTAACGATTCGCCCGACATCGGCTTCGATCGCTCCATCAATCCCTATCGCGGCTGTGAGCATGGCTGCGTCTATTGTTTCGCTCGGCCGACGCATGCCTATCTCGGCCTGTCGCCGGGGCTCGACTTCGAGTCAAAGCTGTTCGTGAAGCCCGAAGCGCCCTTGCTACTCGAGAAGGAGCTCGCCGCGCCCGGTTACGAGCCGCGGATGATCGCGATCGGCACCAACACCGATCCCTATCAGCCGATCGAGCGCGAGCGCAAGATCATGCGCGGGATTCTCGAGGTGCTGGAGCGCACCGGCCACCCCGTCGGCATTGTCACCAAGTCGACGCTGGTGGTTCGCGATATCGACATTCTCGCGCGGATGGCCAAGCGTAACCTCGCCAAGGTCGCGATCTCGGTGACCTCGCTCGATCCGAAGCTGGCGCGCACCATGGAGCCGCGTGCCTCGACGCCGCCGAAGCGGCTGGAGGCGCTGAAGCAGCTCTCCGAGGCCGGCATTCCCACCACAGTGATGGTCGCGCCCGTGATCCCCGCGCTGAACGATTCCGAGATCGAGCGCATTTTGGATGCCGCCGCCCATGCCGGCGTCAAGGAAGCCTCCTACGTATTGCTGCGGCTGCCGCTCGAGGTGCGCGATCTCTTCCGCGAATGGTTGATGGCCAATTTTCCCGACCGCTATCGCCACGTCTTCACGCTGATCCGCGACATGCGCGGCGGCCGCGACTACGACGCGAAATGGGGCGAGCGGATGAAGGGCACGGGGCCGATGGCCTGGACCATCGGCCGGCGCTTCGAGATCGCCTGCGAGAGGCTTGGTCTCAACAAGCGGCGGTCGAAGTTGACGACGGATCACTTTGCCAAGCCGAAGCGGAACGGCGAGCAGCTCAGCCTGTTCTGATCGAAACGAAGGGGCGTCGCATGAGCAAGGAACTCCCGGCTCCGGTGCCGCGGCTCACCGTCGTCACGCTCGGCGTCAGCGACATCCGTGCCAGCATCGCCTTTTACGACGCGCTCGGCTTTGCGCGCCGGCTGAAAGGAACCGGCGAGGCCGTCGCGTTCTACGACACCGGCGGTCCGGTGCTCGCGCTCTATCCCTGGGATCAGCTCGCAGCCGACGCCAAGCTGCCCGACGATCCGAGGCCATCAACCTTCCGCGGCATCACGCTCGCCTGGAACTGCCGGACACGCGAGAAGGTCGACGCCGTGCTGTCCTTCGCCCTCGGCAAGGGTGCGGCTCTGCTGAAAGCGGCGCATGAGACTGATTACGGCGGCTATTCCGGCTATTTCGCCGATCCCGACGGCCATCCCTGGGAAGTCGTGGTTGCGCCTGGCATCGAGGTCGGCGAGGACCGGCGGGTCCATCTGGCGGAGTAGGGGACGGTCTGAATAACGGGAATTGCGCGGGGTTCCCGGTTGCGCTGGCCGGATCGCTTGCGCACGATCCCGGCCATGATTCGGGACAAGTCTGCCAAGAAGCCGGCCAAAGACGCGCCCAAGGCGAGCGCCGCTGCGAAGAAGGCCACACCTGCCAAATCGGGCAAGGCGTCTGCCGTCGAGGCCGCGCCGGCCCTGCCCGGCAAGAAAGGCATCATCGCGATCGCGCCGCCGAGCTTTCGCCGCGAGCGGGCGCTGATCAAGCGCGGCATCTGGCCGGTCGCGGGCTGCGACGAGGCCGGCCGCGGGCCGCTGGCTGGTCCCGTGGTGGCAGCCGCCGTGATTCTCGATCCCGACCGCATCCCGCGTGGCATCGACGATTCCAAGCGCCTGACCGCGGAAGAGCGCGAAAAGCTGTTCGACAAGATCTGCGCCACCGCGCAGGTGTCGGTCGCCGTCGCTTCGCCGTCGCGAATCGACCGCGACAACATTTTGCGCGCCTCGCTGTGGGCCTTGAAGCGCGCCGTGGTGGCGCTGCCGGAAGCGCCCCGCCACGTCTTCGTCGACGGCCGCGACCGGCTCGATACGGCTTGCGACTGCGAGGCCGTGATCGGCGGCGACGGCATCGTGCTGTCGATCGCCGCCGCCTCGATCGTCGCCAAGGTGACGCGCGACCGCCTGATGTGCGCGCTGGCGCAGGACTGCCCCGGCTACGGTTTCGAGCAGCACAAGGGCTATGCCGTCCCCGAGCATCTCGAGGCGCTCGATCGCCTTGGTCCCAGCGTCCACCACCGCAGCTTCTTCGCCCCCGTCGCCGCCGCCCGCGCCAAGCACATGCCCTGGACCGTCGAGCCGGTGCAGGATTTGTTCTCGGTGAGCGAGGTCGAGGTGCAGGTGGAAGCGAGCGTCGAGGTCGATATTTCAGCAAATCTCTAGGGCCTCGCCCCGCAGCTTCCGAATTATCATGACCGGGCTTGACCCGGTCATCCACGTCTTTCTTGCGGCTTGAAGAACGGGGATGCCCGGGCATGACGAGCAGACGGTCGTTGCCACGACGCGCAGCGCCCATTATCAAAACAGGTGTGAGCGAATAGGGCCGGCTGGACGGGTTGGCTGCATCTTTCGGACCTTGCATGCGGTTTACCTCCCTGGTCATCGAGCTCATTCGCGCCCGGCCGCGGCTGATCGTGTGGATCGCCGTGCTGCTCCAGGCTTTGATGTGGCTGTTCGTGGCGCTGGCGTTCTATCGCAGCCCGCCCGGCAGCCTTGCGACGCTGCTGGCGTTCGGCCGCGAATACCAGGTCGGTACGGATCTGGGCCCGCCGCTGCCGATCTGGCTCGCTGATATCGCCTACCGCGCCGCCGGCGGCCACGTGTTCGGCGTCTATGTGCTGGCCCAGCTCTGCGAGATCGCGACCTTCATGGCGCTCTACCATCTCTCGCGTGCCGTGGTCGGCTCGCAGCAGGCGGTGCTCGCCGTGCTCCTGACCATGACGGTGCTGGCCTTCTCCTCGCCCGCGCTCGACTTCGGCCCGCTGGTCCTGGCGCGGCCGCTCTGGGCGCTGCTGCTGCTGCATTCCTGGCAGATCATCGGCCAGCGCCGCGGCAACGCCTGGTTCGCCTGGTCGATCGAGGCCGGCCTGCTGCTGCTGACCACGCCTGCCGCGATCTTCCTCCTGCTGCTGATCGTCGTCTTCGCGCTCGCGACCGCCGGTGGCCGTCGCACGCTGCGCTCGCTCGACCCGCTGTTTGCGCTGATCGTCGTCGCGGTGCTGGCGCTGCCCTATGCGGTCTGGCTGATGCGCGCCGAGACGTTTGTAATGCCGGCCTTGCCGCAAGTCACGGAGCTCAGCGCCCGCGCGATCCATGCGGCCTGGTTGCTCGGCGGGCTCGTGCTCGGCGCGGCGGCGATCCCGGCGCTGACCTTCCTCAACACCGGCCTGTTCGTCGCCAAGGGCGAGGAGGCGCCGATCATTTTCCGCCCGCCGGTCGAGCCGCTCGGGCGCAACTTCGTTTACTTCTTCGCCCTGGCGCCGGCGCTCGGCGCGGTGCTGATCTCGGGCCTGCTCGGGCTCGACTCCGTCGTCGGCGGCCCCGGCGTCGTGCTGGTGATGTCCGGGCTTGCCGTGGTGGTCGCGGCCGGCGACCTCATTGCGATGCGCCGCGCGCGGATGCTGCGGACGGTGTGGGCTGCCGCCGTCGCCGCGCCGGCCGCCGGCGTCGTGCTCGCCGTGCTGTTCCTGCCCTGGACCGGCACCAATGAGATCGCAACCTCGATGCCGGCGCGTGCGATTTCGGATTTCTTCGACGAGAGCTTCGCCCGCCGCACCAACCATCGCCTGCGCGCGGTCGCCGGCGAGACCCAGCTTGCCAGCCTGATCACGCTGCATTCCGGCCGGCCGCATCTGTTCATCGATGCCCAGCCTTCGCGGACGCCGTGGATGAGCCAGGCCAAATTCAGCGAGACCGGCGGCGTCGTGGTCTGGCGCGCCTCCGACACCGCCGGCACCCCGCCGCCGGAGATCCTCGCGCGCTTTCCCGGCATCGTGCCGGAAGTGCCGCGTGCGTTCGAATGGCTGGTCAATGGTCGACAGGGATTGCTGCGCATCGGCTGGGCGATCGTGCGGCCGAAGGGGTCGTGAGACGGGTCTCTCGTGCCCCGGACGCAGCGCAGCGCTGTCCTGGCGATGCGAAGCATCGTCCAGTTCGGCGGTGCGCCGCCGAGCCGGGGCCCATCTCACCGCATTGGACTGTATCGCGATCTGGGTCCCGGCCCTGCGAAGCAGCACCATGGCGCTGCTTCGCGTCCGGGACACGAGAGTGTCATCCCGCCAGCACCTTCGCGATCGCGCGCAGATCCTGCCAGGCCAGCCGCTTGTACGCCGGCGAGCGCAAGAGGTAGGCCGGGTGAAACGTCGGCAGCGCGCGGATGGTGCGCTGGCCGGTCTCGTACTCGAACCAGCGGCCGCGCGTGCGCATGATACCCTCGCGCGTCGACAGCAGCGTCTGCGTCGAGGGATTGCCGAGCGTCACCAGCACGTCGGGATTCACCAGCTCGATCTGGCGCTGGATGAAGGGCAGGCAGATCTGCGTCTCCTGCGGCGTCGGCGTGCGGTTGCCGGGCGGCCGCCAGGGAATGACGTTGGCGATGTAGGCGGTGGTGCGGTTGAGGCCTATGGCACCGATCATCAGGTCGAGCAGCTTGCCGCTCCGCCCGACGAACGGCAGTCCCTCGATGTCCTCGTCGCGGCCTGGCGCCTCGCCAACGAACATGATGCGTGCCTGCGGATTGCCGTCGGCGAACACCAGCCGCGTCGCGGTGTGCTTCAGTGCGCAGCCCTCGAAGTTCTGCATCAGCTCGCGCAAGGCCTCGAGCGTCGGCGCGGTGCGCGCGGCCTCGCGTGCGGACGCGATGGCGACATCGGGCGCAGGTGCGGCCTCGCCGCGCATCACCGCAGGCGCGGCGACCGGCCGCGGTGCCTCGACCGGCGGTGCCGCGCGCGGGGCCGGAGGCGGAGCGTCCAATTCCGCCAGGCGGTCGATCGGCTCCTCCGCGAGCGCGCAGTCGACCCCGGCCTCCAGATAGAAGGCGAGAAGCTCTCGAACGGTGGGTGCGGGCTCGGGGACCATTTGGAAAGTCAGACTATTAGTTCATCTTAAGGCGCCTTGCATCCCAGCGGAACGCATTTCCGTGGTTGTCCTACCCGGAAAAATCGGAAACAAGGGAGCGCAAATGACAAGGAACCGTCTCAAGGGCTGAGATCAGATGAGCACCGAAGAACTTCCCCCGCGCGAATCCATGGAATTCGACGTCGTCATCGTCGGCGCCGGCCCCTCGGGCCTGGCCGCGGCGATCCGGCTGAAGCAGCTCAACGCCGATCTCAGCGTCGTCGTCGTCGAAAAGGGATCCGAGGTCGGCGCACACATCCTTTCGGGTGCGGTGATCGATCCGATCGCGCTCGACAAGCTGATCCCCGACTGGCGCGAGGATCCCGACTGTCCTTTGAAGACGCAGGTCAAGGACGACCACTTCTACTGGATGTTCGGCGACAACCGCATCAAGCTGCCGAACTTCGCGATGCCGTCGCTGATGGACAATCATCACTGCTACATCGGCTCGCTCGGCAATGTCTGCCGCTGGCTCGCGCCCAAGGCGGAAGCACTCGGCGTCGAGATCTATCCCGGCTTTGCCGCGACCGAGGTGCTCTATGACGAGAAGGGCGCGGTGCGGGGCATCGCGACCGGCGACATGGGCATCGCCAAGGACGGCACGCACAAGGATTCCTACACCCGCGGCATGGAGCTGCTCGGCAAGTACACGCTGTTTGCCGAAGGCGCCCGCGGCTCGCTGTCGAAGCAATTGATCGCGAAGTTCGCACTGGACGCCAAGAGCGAGCCGCCGAAGTTCGGCATCGGCCTGAAGGAAGTCTGGCAGATCGATCCGGCCAAGCACAAGAAGGGCCTGATCCAGCACTCGTTCGGCTGGCCGCTCAACAATTCCACCGGCGGCGGCTCGTTCCTCTATCACTACGACGACAACCGCGTCGCGGTCGGCTTCGTCGTGCATCTCAACTACGACGATCCGTATCTGTCGCCGTTCGATGAATTCCAGCGCTTCAAGACCCATCCCTCGATCCGCGACGTGTTCGAGGGTGGCAAGCGTCTCGCCTACGGTGCGCGCGCCATCACCGAAGGCGGCTACCAGTCGGTGCCGCGCCTGACCTTCCCGGGCGGTGCGCTGGTCGGCTGCGCCGCGGGCTTCGTCAACGTTCCCCGGATCAAGGGCGTCCACAACGCGATGGGCACCGGCATGCTCGCCGCCGAGCATGTCGCCGCCGCGCTCGCCGAAGGCCGCGCCAATGACGAGGTCGTCGCCTACGAGAACGCCTGGCGCGACTCGGCTGTCGGCAAGGACCTGTTCAGGATCCGCAACGTCAAGCCGCTGTGGTCGAAGTTCGGCACGCTTCTCGGCGTCCCCCTTGGCGCGCTCGACATGTGGACCAACCAGCTGTTCGGCATCTCGCTGTTCGGCACCCTGCCGCACGGCAAGCCCGATCGCGCCACGCTTGATCCGGCCAAGAACCACGCACCGAAGAACTATCCGAAGCCGGACGGAAAAATCTCTTTCGACAAGCTGTCCTCGGTGTTCCTGTCGAACACCAATCACGAGGAGGACCAGCCGGTCCATCTGAAGGTCACGGACATGAACCTGCAGAAGACCTCGGAGCACGACGTGTTCGCCGGTCCCTCGAGCCGCTATTGCCCGGCCGGCGTCTATGAGTGGATCGAGGAGAGTTCCGGCCCGCGCTTCCAGATCAACGCTCAGAACTGCGTTCACTGTAAAACCTGCGATGTGAAGGACCCCAACGGCAACATCACCTGGGTTCCTCCGGAGGGCGGCGGCGGGCCGAACTACGAGGCGATGTAATCCGGGGGTAGCCACGGCCGATGTGACCGAGGTTGTGCGTCCCGGCATTGTGACGCACGTTCGCGTGAGAACCGGGCTACCACGGCAGCCCGTGGTCACGATAAGGCCATACTGGCAGCGTCTTGGGGCGTTGTCGGCCGATTTGGGACGTCCGGAGGGGATCGCGTGCCCGAATCCTTGCGGTCAAGCGCCAAAAGCGGCATTGTCGGCCCGACGGTTCCGGGTCCCGATGCCACCGGCCGCGTTCGCATGCGAGACGGCCTTCTGCTGCAAACCCAGGCACTACCAACTCAAGGCGAGCCCTGATGTTTTCATATCGTTTCAACCGCTGGACTGTTGCCGCCATCGCCCTCATGGGCACCGCGATCGCGACGGTCCCCGGCGCGGTCCTGGCGCAGACGCCGGACCATCCGTCCGACACGGCGGCGCAGTTTCCGACCCGGAACGATCTGAAGTCGCTCACCACTGCCGGCAGCTATCTCGCCGCCCGCCACGCCAGCGTCGAGCGCGATGCGGCCTCGGCGGCTGCGTTTTACCGCTCGGCCTTGCGCGCCGATCCGAAGAACAACGAGCTGCTCGACCGCGCCTTCATCTCGTCGGTCGCCGACGGCGACATCGACGAAGCGGTCAAGCTCGCCGAGCGCATCCTCACCATCGACAAGACCAACCGCGTCGCGCGCCTCGTCGTCGGCGTGCATGATCTCAAGCTGAAGAAGTACGCGACCGCGCAGAGCAACATCAATCAGTCGATCCGCGGTCCGATCACCGATCTCGTCGCCACGCTGCTGTCGGGCTGGGCCGCCTATGGCGCCGGCGATGCCAAGGGCGGTGTTGCCGCCATCGACAAGCTCGCCGGTCCGGAATGGTATCCGCTGTTCAAGGATCTCCACGCTGGCATGATCCTCGAGCTCTCGGGCAAGGAGAAGGACGCCGGCACCCGCTTCGAGCGCGCCTACAAGCTCGACGATTCCATGCTGCGCGTGACCGAGGCCTATGCGCGCTGGCTGTCGCGCAACAAGGATTCGGCTGCAGCGACCAATGTCTACCAGGCGTTCGACAAGAAGCTCGCCCGCCATCCGCTGATCGTGGAGGGGTTGCGCGACACGAAGGCCGGCAAGAAGCTGCCGCCGCTGGTCGATTCCGCACAGGCCGGCGCGGCCGAAGCGCTGTACGGCATTGGCGCCACACTGACCCGCCGCGGCGGCGAGGATCTGGCGCTTGTCTATCTCCAGCTCTCGCTCTACCTGCAGCCCAGCCATCCGCTGGCGCTGCTCTCGCTCGCCGATCTCTACGAATCGGTGAAGCGGCCGCAGATGGCGATCAAGGTCTATGAGCGCGTGCCGGCGTCCTCGCCGCTCAAGCGCAACGCGCAGATCCAGCTCGCCATTGACCTCGATTCCGCCGACCGCACCGACGAGGCGATCAAGATCCTCAAGGGCGTCACCACTGAGGATTCCAAGGATCTTGAAGCCATCATGGCGCTCGGCAATATCGAGCGCGGCCGCAAGCGGTTCGGCGATTGCGGCGCGACCTATTCGCAAGGGATCGACGTGCTGCCGGCCGGCAACGACAAGGCCAACAGCGTCTGGTATTACTATCGCGGCATCTGCGAGGAGCGCTCCAAGCAGTGGGCCAAGGCCGAAGCCGACATGAAGAAGGCGCTGGAGCTGCAGCCCGACCAGCCGCACGTCCTCAACTATCTCGGCTATTCCTGGATCGACCAGGGAGTGAATCTCGACGAGGGCATGAAGATGATCAAGCGCGCCGTCGAGCAGCGTCCCGACGACGGCTACATCGTCGACTCCCTCGGCTGGGCCTATTACCGCATCGGCAATTACGAGGAGGCGGTGAAGAACCTCGAGCGCGCGATCGACCTCAAGCCCGAGGATCCCACCATCAACGACCATCTCGGCGACGCCTATTGGCGCGTCGGCCGCACGCTGGAGGCCAAATTCCAGTGGTCGCATGCGCGCGATCTCAAGCCCGAGCCGGAAGAGCTGCCGAAGATCGAGGCCAAGATCGCCAATGGTCTCACCGACGACAATTCGAATTCTTCTGCGGCGCAGGCCGAGAAGAAGAAGGACGACGGCAAGGGCGGTTGAGCCGGGCGCATGATCCGGAAAAGTGTGTGGCGGTTTTCCGCAAAGATCATGCGCAAAGGAATTTGTTCTGGGGGCTGATCGCCAATGCCGGCGTTGATTGAAGAAGGGCGCGCGAAGGTCAATTTGAGCCTTCGCGTCGTTGGCCGTCGTGCCGACGGCTATCATGATCTCGAAAGCGTGGTCGCTTTTGCCGACTGCGCCGACCGGCTCACGCTGGAGCCGGGCGATGAGCTGAAGCTCACTACCACGGGGCCGCTGGCTGCCGCCTGCGGCGATACCGCTGACAATCTCGTGCTCAAGGCGGCCAAGCTGTTGGCCGAAGCCGTGCCGGACCTGAAGCTCGGCGCCTTCGCGCTCGACAAGGTGCTGCCGGTTGCAGCCGGCATCGGCGGCGGCTCGGCCGATGCCGCTGCGGCGCTGCGGCTCTTGGCGCGTCTCAACAATCTCTCGCTCGACGATCCCCGCTTGCAGAAGGTCGCACTCGCGACCGGCGCGGACGTGCCGGTGTGCCTGCTCTCGCGCGCCTGCGACATGACCGGCGTCGGCGAGCAGCTGCTGCCGCTCGCGCTGCCGAGCATGCCCTGCGTGATGGTCAATCCGCGCCTGCCTGTTGCGACCAAGGACGTGTTTCAGGCGCTGGGCCTGCGCAACGGCGAGCTTCTGGTCGGCGCCACCTCCGTCCTCGAAGCGCCGGCCTGGCCGGACGAGGGCGCCTCGATCGCCGATTGGGTCGACGTTCTCGAAACCGTCGCCAACGATCTCGAAGCGCCCGCGATGCGCATCGAGCCCGTGATCGGCGAGGTGCTGGAAGCGCTGCGCTCTTCCGCCGGCGTCAAGCTCGCCCGCATGTCCGGCTCCGGCGCGACGTGCTTTGCGGTCTACGGTGCGGCGACTGATGCCCATGCCGCCGCTGAACGGATTCGCCGTGACCACCCCGGCTGGTGGGTGCATGCGGGGACGTTGAGCTAGGTAATTTCCGCGGCGAGGGTGCCGTAGGGTGGTCAAAGGCGCGACGCGCGGTGCCCACCGTCAACCGAGATTTGAACGGGTAGATTGGTGGGCACGCTTCGCTTTTGCCCACCTACGGCAGCGGGCCTAACCGCCGCTGTCCGCGGCCAAACCCAAAAACCGCCGGATCTCGCCCAGCACTTCCTGCGGTTTGTCATGCTGCAGCCAGTGCCCGGCGCCCGCTATCGTCTCAATGCGCGCCTGCGCGAAATAGCGCTCCAGACCTGCTCCCCTGGTGCCGGCGAGAAAGCTTTCGCCGGCATTGAGCAGCAGTGTCGGGCAGTTGATCCGCGACCACAGCGCGACGTGATCGTCCGGCCAGAGCCGGTGCGGCGCACTAGCGCGCTGATAGGGATCGAACTTCCAGCTGTAGGTGCCGTCCTCGTTCTGCCGCGCGCCGTGGGTGGCGAGATGCAGTGCGAGCTCGCGCGACAGCCGCTTGTTGTGCAGCACCATCTGCGCGGCCGCGTCTTCCAGGGTCGCATAGCGGCGCGGCGTGCGGTCGTGCAGTCGGTCGAGCTGGCTCACCCATTTGCCGATGCGCTCATGCACCGGTGGCTTCGGTGAATCCGGCAGCATGGTGATGCCGTCGAGCACGACGAGCTTGGTGACCAGCTCGGGAAACGATCCTGAAAAGATCAGGCTCACCATGCCGCCCATGGAATGGCCGACGAGAGTGACTTGAGGTGCGGCGATCGTCCGAACCAGCTGCGCGAGATCGTAGACATACTCCGTCAGCGCATAGCTGCCGCCACGCGTCCAGTCGGAATCGCCGTGGCCGCGCAGATCGGGCGCGATCACGTGAAAATGCGGCTGGAGCGATCGCGCGATGACGTCCCAACTGCGGCAATGATCGCGGCCGCCATGGACCAGGATGAGAGGCGGCGCGCCCGCGTTGCCCCAATCGGCATAATGCAGCCGCAGGCCGTGCGATTCATAGAAGCGGCTTTGCGGCGCGCTAGCCATTTGCCGGCCGCCGCGCCAGCGCGAGCGAGAGGCCGAGGCCGGCGATGAAAACGCCGGAGCCCTGCGTCAGGCGCCGCATCAGATGCGGCTGTCCGATCAGCTGCGTGCGCGTCGCCGAGGCCATCAGCACCACGACGACGTCGGCGAGCGTGTTCAGCGCCACTGAGATCGTACCCAGCATGATGAATTGCAGCGTCGGGCTCGATCCCACGGGGTCGAGGAATTGCGGAATGAAGGCGAGGAAGAACGCGGCGGTCTTGGGGTTCAGCGCCTCGACCAGCACGCCGTCGCGAAACGCGCGCTTGTCGCCGACGGCTTCGCTCTCCAGCGACATCGCGCGGCCGGCGCTGCGGAACGTCTTGATGCCGAGCCAGACCAGATAGAGCGCGCCGACGAATTTCACCGCGCCGAACAGCTCCGCGCTGGCGAGGATGATCGCGGAGATGCCGAGGCTGCCGGCGAGGACATGGACCATGCCGCCGAGCGCCGTGCCCGCGGTCGAGGCAAAGCCGCTGGCGCGCCCTTCCGACAAGGTGCGCGCCGCGACATAGAAAATGCCGGGGCCGGGAATTGCCGCAATGAGGAATGCTGCGGCCAGGAACAGCCAGAAATTGGTGTCGATCATCCTGTTTTCGTAGCGCAGCGCGCCACGATTGCAAGGCCTCTCGTTCAGCCCATCCGGCGGAAGATCGCGCTGGCATTGACCCCGCCGAAGCCAAATCCGTTCGAGATGGCGTGCCGCATCGGCATCTGCCGCGCGTTGCCTGAGACGATGTCGATGCCGTCGGCGCTCGCGTCGGGGTTTTCGAGATTGAGCGTCGGCGGCGCGATCTGGTCGCGCAATGCGAGGATGGTGAAGATCGCTTCCAGGCCGCCGGCCGCGCCGAGCAGATGACCGGTGGCCGATTTGGTCGCGCTGACGGCGATGTTTCGGTTGCGGCCGAACAGCGCGCCGATGGCGCCGAGTTCGCTCTCGTCGCCGGCGGGCGTCGAGGTCGCATGCGCGTTGAGGTGCTGCAGATCGCCGGGCTCCAGCCGCGCCTGCCGCAGCGCCAGCTCCATGGCGCGGCGGGCGCCGTCGCCGTCGGGCGGACCCGATGTCATGTGATAGGCATCCGCCGTCGTGCCGTAGCCGACGATCTCCGCGATCGGCGTCGCCCCGCGCGCCAGCGCATGCTCGAGATCCTCGATCACGAGGATGCCGGCGCCTTCGCCCATGACAAAGCCGTCGCGGTCGCGGTCGAACGGGCGCGAAGCGCGCGCGGGCTCGTCGTTGAAGCCGCTTGAGAGCGCGCGTGCGGCGGCAAAGCCGCCGAGGCTGACGATATCGATGCAGGCCTCCGCGCCGCCGCAGATCGCGACATCGGCTTCGCCCGCGCGGATCATGCGCGCGGCATCGCCGATCGCCTGCACGCCCGCGGCGCACGCGGTGACAGGCGTGCCCAGCGCACCCTTGTAGCCGTATTTGATCGAGACATGGCCGGCGGCGAGATTGGCGAGGAAGGAGGGGATCGTGAACGGCGACAGCCGCCGCGCGCCGCGCTGCTCGGTGATGCGCACGGCTTCCGCCATCGCTGGAAAGCCGCCGACGCCGGAGGCGATGATCGTCGCGGTCCGCTCCAGCGCGCTTGCATCCTGCGGCGTCCATTTGGCCTGCGTCACCGCTTCAGCGGTGGCGAGCAGCGCGAACAGGATGAAACGGTCCATCTTGCGCTGGTCTTTTGGCGCAGCGGCCTCTCCCGGATCGAATCCGCCGTCGGCATCATCGGCCTTGTCGGGCACGAGGCCGGCGATGCGTGCGGGCAATGATTGCGCCCATTCGGGCAGCGGTCGCAGTCCGCTCTGGCCGGCAAGCAGCCGGCGCCACGACAATTCGACACCGCAGCCGAGCGGCGACACCGCGCCCATGCCTGTCACGACGATACGACGCATGTCAGTCTCCAGCCGGCGCGACGGCCGGGTTCATGGCTTTGAGCGAAGCGAGCCGTGCGCGCATGCCGCGGCTGGCGCGGGGCCCCGGAATGGCGACCGTATTGGCGAGCGTGATCGGACGCATGTCGCTCGCATTGACGACGACCGGGTCGAGTGGACGGATGCCGTCCCGGCTCGCCAGCAGGATGGATTCGCCTTTCGGCGCGAGGTGCTTGTTGCCCCAGGCGAGCAGCGCGGCGACCACGGGAAAGAAGTCGCGCGCCTTGTCGGTCAGCACATATTCGTAGCGCGGCGGGCGTTCGTGATAGCGGCGGCGCGCGAACATGCCGCTCCTGGTGAGATGCGCAAGCCGCCGCGACAAGATGTTCGGCGCAATCCCGAGGCTCTGTTGGAATTCGTCGAACTTCGTCGCGCCCTGAAACGCATCCCGCAGGATCAGGATGCTCCACCACTCGCCAACCGTCTCCACGGCACGGCCGACCGGGCATTCCAGGATGGATGGGGATTTGGGTTGCATGGGCGAAAGGTAGGGAATTGACTTGCAAAATGCAAGTGACTGGGAAGCAACTGTCGTGCGGGTGGAGGGACGATGAAGAATTTGGAGTTAGTTCGCTGGTGAGATGGGATAGGAGAGCGATGCGTGTGTTGCCGCGGGCCCAAATGGTGAGATGTGCTGGACAACCGCTCTCGTGCCCCGGACGCAGCGCAGCGCTTCTTCAGCGGTGCTCTGCAGAGAGCCGGGCCTATGTTGCTGATCGCTCGGTGCTACGTGGGTCCCGGCTCAGCGCAGCAGCGTTTCACGCTGCAGCGCGTCCGGGACACGAGAGATGTGCTGTTGCGCCAAACTCCGTGCAGCTGTCGGTCGCCGTCCCCTGAGGTTGCAACACGAGCGACGCGGTCGCCGCGCTTGTCGAGCCTCGCGCCTAATGCGACCTTGCCAGACAGAACGCCACCACCTGCTCCAGCGCGCTCTTCATCGGCGAGGGCGGGAACAGCGCCAGGGCGTCCACGGCCATGGCGCCGTAATGCTGGGCGCGGCTCAGCGTGTCCTCGAGCGCGCGGTGCTTGTTCATCAGGCCGATGGCGTGGTCGAGATCGGCATCGCCGATCTCGCCGCGCTCGAGCGCGCGGATCCAGAAGCCGCGCTCGGTGTCGTTGCCGCGCCGGAAGGCGAGCACCACGGGCAGGGTGATCTTGCCCTCGCGGAAATCATCGCCGGTGTTCTTGCCGAGCTTCGCGCTCTTGCCGCCATAGTCGAGCACGTCGTCGACGAGCTGGAAGGCGATGCCAAGATTCATGCCGACGGAGCGGCAGGCGGTCTGCTCCGCCTTTGGGCGGTTGGCGATGACGGGCCCGACCTCGCAAGCGGCTGCGAACAATTCGGCGGTCTTGCCGCGGATCACTGCGAGATATTCATCCTCGGTGGTCGCGGTGTTCTTGGCGGCGGCAAGCTGCATCACCTCGCCTTCGGCGATGGTGGCGGCAGCCGCGGACAGGATGTCGAGCGCGCGGAGCGAGCCGACCTCGACCATCATGCGGAACGCCTGTCCGAGCAGGAAGTCGCCGACCAAGACGCTCGCCTCGTTGCCCCAGAGCATGCGCGCTGACAATTTGCCGCGGCGCATCTCGCTCTCGTCGACGACGTCGTCGTGGAGCAGGGTTGCGGTATGCATGAACTCGACGGACGCGGCGAGCTTGATATGGCCGTCGCCGGTGTAGCCGGCGAGGTTGGCCATGGCGAGCGTCAGCATCGGCCGCAGGCGCTTGCCGCCGGAGGAGATCAGGTGGTTGGCGACCTCGGGGATCATGGTTACGTCTGAGCCGGTCCGCGACAGGATCGTGGCGTTGACGCGTTCCATGTCGGGAGCGACAAGGGCAACCAGCTCTTCGATCGACGCGCCGGGAGTTTCGAAAGGTACGATGACGGCCACGCCGGTCTCCAATATTTGCCCCGGAGGGGCTATTCTGATGGAAAGACAATAGAAACTGGCAGCGGATGCGGCAAGGCCCGCGGAACCATTGACATTTGCCGCTTAAGCCCCTTTCAGGCAGGAGACCTGCGTTTTGCGTGAACTGGTTCGGACCAACGACATGGTGCTGGTGTCGGCGATCGGCGCGCTGCTCGACGGCGCCAATATCCATCATCTGGTGCTGGACCAGAACATGAGCATCATCGAGGGCTCGCTCGGCATTTTGCCGCGGCGGATCCTGGTCCATGAGGACGACGCCCAGGAGGCCCGGCAGATCCTGACCGAGGCGGGTCTCAGCCACGAACTGCGCGGCGATGAGTGAGGTTTTGGCAGACATCACCGAGGACGCCTTTCTCGGCGGGCAGTTGCTCCTGAAGCAGAAGCGCAGCGGACATCGCGCCGGCCATGACGCCATTTTGCTGGCGGCGGCGACCGAGGCGAAGGCGGGCGACCGCGTCGTCGATCTCGGCGCCGGCATCGGCGCGGCTGGGCTCGCGCTGGCGCGCCGCGTCGAGGGGATCAGGCTCAGCCTGGTCGAGATCGATCCGGAACTGGCGGAGCTGGCGCGCGCCAATGCGGCGGCAAACGTGATCGCTGCCGAGGCTATCGTGCTCGACGTCACCGCGGATGCGCAGACCTTCGCGGCAAATGACCTGCCGCCCGACAGTGTCGACGTGGTGCTGATGAATCCGCCCTTCAACGATCCTGCACGGCACCGCGTCTCGCCCGATCAGGCGCGCCAGATCGCGCATGTCGCGACCGACGAGACGCTGCATGCCTGGGTGCATGCAGCACGGCGCATCCTCCGATCGAATGGCGCGCTCACCTTGATCTGGCGTGCAGATGGAATCGGCGATGTCTTGGCAGCGCTGTCACGCGGCTTCGGGGGCCTCGCGATCCTGCCGATTCATGGCGAAGCGGGACGGCCCGCGATCCGCGTGCTGGTCCGCGCCGTCAAGGGCGGTCGGGCGCCGACGCGATTGCTGCCGGGCCTCGTGCTCAACGATGAGTCACGCGTGCCTAAAAAAGAGGTCAGCGATATTCTGGAGGGGAGGGCGGCCTTGCCGCTGGCGGAGCCGTGATCGCTTACTGGGGAAGCGACTCCGACTGCTGTTCTTGCGGGGACGTAAAGCGAATCGCCGTGAAAAGCGCACCGATCAGCATCAACAGCAGATAGATCTTCATGGCGTTTCCTCCGCTGCTTCATTGCAGCTTCCCTACGCGGATTCTGCAAAACACGTTCCAGGCACCTTCAATGACAGTCGCGTGATAAGAAATGGTTAAACAGAGGTAACGGCATGGCCGAACAATTGAACGATCGAGACAGTTCCGGCCTGGCCGACAAGCTCATGGAATATCTGCCGGCGCGCTTTCGCCCCGGCACGGCTGTGGTGCCGGTGGTGCGGCTCTCGGGCGTGATCGGCGCGGTGACGCCGTTGCGGCCGGGCATGACGCTCGCCGGGGTAGCGCGAATCCTGGAGCGGGCGTTTTCTTATCGGAACGCCAAGGCGGTGGCGCTGGTGATCAATTCGCCCGGCGGCTCGCCGGTGCAGTCGCGCCAGATCTACTTGCGCATCAAGCAGCTCGCGGCGGAGAAGAAGCTTAAGGTCCTGGTGTTCGTCGAGGACGTCGCGGCCTCCGGCGGCTACATGATCGCCTGCGCAGGCGACGAGATCATTTGCGATCCATCCTCCATCCTCGGCTCGATCGGCGTGGTCGGCGGCAGCTTCGGTTTCCAGGACGCGATCAAGCGACTCGGTATCGAGCGGCGGCTCTATACCGCCGGCGCGCACAAGGCGATGCTCGATCCCTTTCTGCCCGAGAATCCGGATGACGTCGCCAAGCTGAAGGCGATCCAGCGCGAGATCCACCAGATATTCATTTCGCTAGTGAAGGACAGCCGCGGCGTAAGGCTGAAGGGCAATGACGACACGCTCTTCACGGGAGAGTACTGGGCTGGCGAGAGCGCGATCGCGCTGGGGCTCGCCGATGGCATCGGTGATCTCCGCTCAACTCTTCGTGCCCGCTACGGCGACAAGGTTCTCACCCCCGTGATTGCCCAGCCGACCGGACTTCTCTCCGGCCTTTTTGGGCGGAAAGCGCCCGGCGCTGGGCAGCTTTTGGCCATGGAATCAATGGCCGGGCTGCCGGACGAGCTGATCTCGGCGGTCGAGACGCGAGCGATTTGGGCGAAATTCGGGTTCTAAGACGCGCCCTCCCGCGCCATTTGGTCCAAGGGGAATCGAAGCCGAGCCAATTGCGGCGTAGCCCCGACTGCGCGACAATGCATGTGGGGGCTGAGCACTAGACAAGGATCGACCGATGCCGCCGTTCGTCGCTTTCGCAGGCGTCCTGGGCGGGCTTGCCGTGGTCCGCTGGGCCTACAAGACCGCCGTCCGCATCAACCAGGAGCTGGAGGAAATGCGCCTGTCGCGCGTTGCTGAAGCCGCCCGCATGGGGGACATCCAGACGTTGAAGCGTGACCCCGTGACCGGAGCTTATAGGCCGGGTTAACCGCACTTTTCCATACGCACCGTCATTCCGGGGCGCCCGAAGGGCGAACCCGGAATCTCGAGATTCCGGGCTCGATGCTCTCGCATCGCCCCGGAATGACAGCCATTTCCGCCCCCTTCGCCTTGATTCCCATCCCCGCCGTCGATACGGTCCCGCGCGATTCAAACCCCCCGCGAGAGCCCGATCTGACGATGGACGCCTCATTGCCCGCCCATATGCGCCCGGAACGTTCGTTCCAGGGCTTCATCCTCGCGCTCCAGCGGTTCTGGGCTGAGCAGGGTTGCGTGATCCTGCAGCCCTACGACATGGAGATGGGCGCAGGCACCTTCCATCCGGCGACCACGCTCCGCGCGCTCGGGCCAAAGCCCTGGAACGCAGCCTATGTGCAGCCCTCGCGCCGCCCCAAGGACGGGCGTTACGGCGAGAATCCGAACCGGCTGCAGCACTACTACCAGTTCCAGGTGATCATGAAGCCGTCGCCGCCGAACCTTCAGGAGCTGTATCTGAAGTCGCTTGCCGCGATCGGCATCGATTCCGCCGTGCACGACATCCGCTTCGTCGAGGACGATTGGGAGAGCCCGA
The DNA here is from genome assembly GCF_054057995.1 of Bradyrhizobium sp. USDA 4486. Lineage (NCBI taxonomy): Bacteria > Pseudomonadati > Pseudomonadota > Alphaproteobacteria > Hyphomicrobiales > Nitrobacteraceae > Bradyrhizobium > Bradyrhizobium sp. USDA 4486. Next base: position 4,264,242 of record NZ_JBSRZV010000001.1, on the reverse strand, counting down.
CGCTCGGCGCCTGGGGCCTCGGCTGGGAGTGCTGGTGCGACGGCATGGAGGTGAGCCAGTTCACTTACTTCCAGCAGGTCGCCGGCTTCGAATGCGCCCCTGTCGCGGGCGAACTGACCTACGGGCTCGAGCGCCTCGCGATGTATGTGCAGGGCGTCGACCGCGTCTACGACCTCAACTTCAACGGTCGCGAGGGCGATCAGAAGGTCACCTATGGCGACGTCTTCCTGCAGGCCGAGCAGGAATATTCGCGGCACAATTTTGAAGTCGCCGACACCGCGATGCTGTTCGAGCAGTTCAAGATGGCCGAGGCGGCCTGCCGGAAATATCTCGACGCTGGCTGGCGCGAAGGAAGTAACAGCAAGCAGCACCTGATGGCACTGCCGGCCTATGACCAGTGCATCAAGGCAAGCCATGTCTTCAACCTGCTCGACGCGCGCGGCGTGATCTCGGTGACGGAGCGGCAGAGCTACATCTTGCGTGTGCGCGAATTGGCAAAAGCCTGCGGCGAGGCCTGGATCCACACTGAAGCGGGCGGAGTGGCCTGATGCCCGAACTTTTGCTTGAACTGTTCTCGGAAGAAATCCCCGCGCGCATGCAGGCCAAGGCGGCCGACGATCTGCGCCGCATGGTCACCGACAAGCTCGTCGCCGAGGGTCTCGTCTACGAAGGCGCGAAAGCCTTCGCGACGCCACGCCGCCTCGCGCTGACCGTGCACGGCATCCCCGCGCGCCAGCCTGATCTGAAGATCGAGCGTCGCGGCCCGAAGGTCGGCGCGCCCGATGCGGCCGTGCAGGGTTTCTTGAAAGCGACGGGTCTCAAATCGCTCGATGAAGCCAAGATCCAGCGCGACCCCAAGGGTGATTTCTACATCGGCTTGATCGAGAAGCCCGGACGCGATGCGATCGACGTGCTCGCGGAAATCCTGCCCGTGATCATCCGCACCTTCCCCTGGCCGAAATCGATGCGTTGGGGCGCGCGCTCGGGCAAGCCGGGCTCGCTGAGCTGGGTACGTCCGCTGCACGCGATCACCGCGACCTTCGGGCTCGAGACCGAAGAGCCCGATGTCGTGAAGTTCGAGGTGGATGGCATCGAGGCCGGCCAGACGACTTACGGCCACCGCTTCATGGCCCCTGGCGCGATCTCCGTGCGCCGCTTCGAGGACTACGAGGCCAAGCTGAAGGCGGCCAAGGTCATCCTCGATCCGCAGGCGCGCAAGGACATCATCTTCGCCGACGCCAAGGAGCTGACCTTCGCGCAGGGCTTTGAGCTGGTCGAGGATCAGGTGCTGCTCGACGAGGTCTCGGGCCTCGTCGAATGGCCCGTCGTCATGATGGGATCGTTCGAGGAAGAATATCTCGCGATCCCGGACGAAGTGATCCGCGCCACCATCCGCAACAACCAGAAGTGCTTCGTCGTCAAGGATCCCAAGACGGGCAAGCTGACCAACAAGTTCGTCCTCACCGCCAATATCGAGGCGGCCGACGGCGGCAAGGTCATCGTATCAGGCAATGAGCGCGTGATCCGTCCGCGCCTGTCGGATGCGAAGTTCTTCTATGAGACCGACCTGAAGACGAGGCTCGAGGACCGACTGCCGAAGTTCGAGCAGATCGTGTTCCACGAGAAGCTCGGCACCCAGGCCGCGCGCATCAAGCGCATCGAGCGGCTAGCGGCCGAGATCGCGCCGCTGGTCGGCGCGGATGTTGCGAAGGCCAAGCGCGCCGCGCATTTGGCGAAGGCCGACTTGCTCACGGAGGTTGTCGGCGAATTCCCGGAAGTTCAGGGCTTGATGGGCAAGTACTATGCGCTGGCCCAGGGCGAGGACGCGTCTGTCGCTGCGGCTTGCGAGGAGCACTACAAGCCGCAAGGGCCGGCGGATCGCGTCCCGATTGATCCGGTCAGTGTTGCGGTGGCGCTTGCCGACAAGCTCGATACGCTTGTTGGCTTCTGGGCCATCGACGAAAAGCCGACGGGATCGAAGGACCCCTATGCGCTGCGTCGTGCGGCGCTGGGTGTGATCCGATTGATCGCCGAGAATGCGCTACGTTTGTCGCTGATGAAGGTGGCGGCGTCCGCGCTCGCCGGCTTGTCGGTGCAGCCCGCGGACGCGCAGACGCTCCCGAGCGATCTGCTCGCCTTCTTCGCCGACCGCCTGAAAGTCCAGCTCCGCGAGCAGGGCGCTCGTTACGATCTCGTCGATGCCGTGTTCGCGCTTGGCGGCCAGGACGATCTGTTGATGATCGTCCGCCGCGTCGAGGCGCTCGGAAAATTCCTCGACAGCGACGACGGCAAGAACCTGCTCGCCGGCACCAAGCGCGCCAGCAACATTCTCGCGATCGAGGAGAAGAAGGACAAGCGCACCTTTGATGGCACGCCCGATGCTGCGCTCTACAGCCTCGCCGAGGAGAAGGCGCTGGCGAAAGCGATCGGCGAGGTGAAGGGGGAGGCAAGCGCCGCCGTCGCCAAGGAAGACTTTGCCGCCGCGATGAGCGCGATGGCGAAGCTGCGTCCGCCGGTCGATGCGTTCTTCGACAAGGTGCGCGTCAATGACGACGATGCGAAGGTGCGCGAGAACCGCCTGAAACTGCTCAACGAGATCCGCAGCGCCACGCGTGCGGTGGCGGATTTCTCGAAGATCCAGGATTGAGGCGCGGTCGCGCGACAAATACCACTGTCATTCCAGGGCGGTGGGCAGTACCGAACCCGGAATCTCGCAATTCCGGGTTCACGCTTCGCGCGCGCCCGAATGACGTCGCAAAAAAGCCCCGCCCGGCGGGGGGAGGACCGGGCAGGGCCTGATGTCCGATTTAATACTGCTCGCGCCAGCCTGATGTGACGCGCCGGACATCGAGTTGATCGACAGCGCTTTCGCGCGAAGCGGAGACCGGTTCGCGTGAAGAACAACGCGTCCAGACACCAGCCTAGTCCAGCACCTCGACGATGCGGCGCGAACGCGGCTCGACCAACACGGTCTCGCCGTTCACGACGGTGTAGCGATAGGTGGTGGCGCCGAAACGTTGCGGCACGTCATAATAGGTGATGCCGGTCTCCGGTAAGGTGGCGCCGACCACCACGCGATCCGGGATACGGAAGGCCGGCACACGTTGTTCGACGACATATTCGCGGAAGGCCGGTCGCTGTTCGACCGCGATGGTTGGGCCAGAATCGACTACGACAGGCGCGCGTCCGATCGTGACCCCGCTTTGCGCTTGCGCCGCCAAGGGCGAGCCGATCGCGGCCGCAAGCGCTGCAAGAGCAAGAATCCTGTTCCGCATGGAAAACTCCTTCGACGTGATCCTTTGGGAAGCGCGAGTAGCGCAACCGGTTGCCAATGCGTGCCTCTTCGCAATGTTCCGGGGAAAGCCCTGCCGCATCAGCGGCAATTTCGGGCAGTTTTCGTGAGTGGCGGGAACCGGCCTGGCGCTTGCGCGTCTCTACTCGCGGAACCAGGGCCGCTATGATCCGCCCGCGATTCGCCTCACCTCATGGAAAGATAGTTCATGCACATCACCGTCGCCCACATTTCGCCGATCCTGTCGTTGATTGCGGGCGTGCTCATCCTCATCATGCCGCGGCTGCTCAACCTGATCGTCGCGATCTTCCTCATCATCAATGGCGCGATCGGGCTTGGGCTCCTGAAGTGGCTTCACCTCTAGGGGTTCACTTTCCGGAACAGTCCGACTTGCGCGGGCCCGCCCAAAATGGTGTAAGGCCCGCGATTTCCCCTCCCTCTCGCAGGTTGTGTGCAAGCCATGGCCAAAGCCGCCTCGAAGCCCAATAAAACTTCAGCGAAATCAAAGTCTTCCGCTGCCGCGAAAGCCGCGCCGCCAGCCCGCAAGGCACTGGCCAAGAGCGCCCCGAAGTCGGTTGCTAAGCCTGCAGCCAAGCCCGCAGCCAAGTCGGCTGCGAAACCCGCTGCCAAAGCTGCAAAGGCTGCGACCAAGCCGGCTGCGCCGAAGACGGCTGCCCCGGCCAAGGCTGCCCCCGCCAAGGCTGCCCCCGACAAGGCTGCCCCCGCCAGGGCTGCGCCGGCTGCGGTCAAGGCCGGCAAATGGGTGTTCACCTTCGGTGACGGCAAGGCCGAGGGCCGCTCGGAGATGCGCGACCTGCTCGGCGGCAAGGGCGCCAACCTCGCCGAGATGGCCAATCTCGGCCTGCCGGTGCCTCCCGGCTTCACCATTCCGACCTCGGTCTGCACCTATTTCTACGAGCACGGCAAGACGTACCCGAAGGAGCTGAGGCCGCAGGTTGAGAAGGCGCTGGACTATGTCGGCAAGTTGACTGGCAAGGTGTTCGGCGACACCAAGAACCCGCTGCTCGTCTCCGTGCGCTCCGGCGCGCGCGCCTCGATGCCGGGTATGATGGACACCGTGCTCAATCTCGGCCTCAACGACGAGACCGTCGAAGCTCTGGCCGCGCTCTCGGGCGACCGCCGCTTCGCCTATGACAGCTATCGCCGCTTCATCACCATGTATTCCGACGTGGTGCTCGGCTTCGAGCATCATCACTTCGAGGAGATCCTCGACACCTTCAAGGACAGCCAGGGCTATTCGCTCGACACAGACCTGTCGGCCGAGGACTGGGTCGAGCTGGTCGGCAAGTACAAGGACGCCGTTGCGCGCGAGACCGGCAAGGAGTTTCCGCAGGATCCGCACGATCAGCTCTGGGGCGCGATCGGCGCGGTGTTCTCATCCTGGATGAACGCGCGCGCGGTGACCTACCGCAAGCTGCACGACATTCCGGAATCCTGGGGCACCGCGGTCAACGTGCAGGCCATGGTGTTCGGCAACATGGGCGAGACCTCGGCGACCGGCGTTGCGTTCACGCGCAATCCCTCGACCGGCGAGAGCAAGCTCTACGGCGAGTTCCTGATCAACGCGCAAGGCGAGGACGTGGTGGCGGGCATCCGCACGCCGCAGGACATCACCGAGGACGCTCGGAAAGAGTCGGGCTCCGACAAGGCGTCGATGGAATCGGCGATGCCGGAAGCCTTCAAGGAGCTGACGCGGATCTACACGCTGCTCGAGAAGCATTACCGCGACATGCAGGACATGGAGTTCACGGTCGAGCAGGGCAAGCTGTGGATGCTGCAAACCCGCGGCGGCAAGCGCACCGCGAAGGCGGCGCTGCGCATCGCGGTCGAGCTCGCCAATGAAGGCCTGATCTCGAAGAAGGAAGCGGTGACGCGGATCGATCCCGCCTCGCTCGACCAGCTCCTGCATCCGACGATCGATCCCAACGCCAAGCGCGACGTGATCGCGACCGGCCTGCCGGCTTCGCCAGGCGCGGCCTCAGGCGAGATCGTGTTCTCCTCGGACGAAGCCGCCAAGCTGCAGGGCGACGGACGCAAGGTGATCCTGGTCCGCATCGAGACCAGCCCCGAAGACATCCACGGCATGCACGCGGCCGAAGGCATCCTGACCACCCGCGGCGGCATGACCTCGCACGCGGCGGTGGTCGCGCGCGGCATGGGCAAGCCCTGCGTCTCCGGCTGCGGCACCATCCGGGTCGACTACGGCCGCGGCACCATGAGCATCGGCTCGCGCACCTTCAAGACCGGGGACGTCATCACCATCGACGGCTCGCTCGGCCAGGTGCTGGCCGGCCGCATGCCGATGATCGAACCGGAGCTGTCCGGCGAGTTCGGCACGCTGATGAACTGGGCCGACCAGGTCCGCAAGATCGGCGTGCGCGTCAATGCCGACACGCCGGAGGATGCGCGCACCGCGATCAAGTTCGGCGCCGAAGGCATCGGCCTCTGCCGCACCGAGCACATGTTCTTCGAGGAGACGCGCATCCGCACCGTGCGCGAGATGATCCTCGCCGAGGACGAGCAGGCGCGCCGCGCGGCTCTCGCTAAGCTGCTGCCGATGCAGCGCGCAGACTTTGTCGAGCTGTTCGAGATCATGAAGGGCCTGCCCGTCACGATCCGGCTGCTCGACCCGCCGCTGCACGAGTTCCTGCCGCACACCCATGCCGAGGTCGAGGAAGTGGCGCGAGCCATGAACACCGATCCGCGGCGCCTCGCCGATCGCGCACGCGAGCTCTCGGAGTTCAATCCGATGCTCGGCTTCCGCGGCTGCCGCATCGCGATCGCCTATCCTGAAATCGCCGAGATGCAGGCGCGCGCGATCTTCGAGGCGGCGGTCGAGGCGCAGAAGCGCACCGGCAAGGCCGTCGGCCTCGAGGTGATGGTGCCGCTGATCGCGACCAAGGCCGAGCTCGATCTGGTCAAGGCGCGCATCGATGCCACCGCGCAGTCGGTGATGCGCGACGCCAACACCAAGCTCGCCTATCAGGTCGGCACCATGATCGAGCTGCCGCGCGCCTGCCTGCTCGCGGCCGAGATCGCGCAGTCGGCCGAGTTCTTCTCGTTCGGCACCAACGATCTCACGCAGACGACCTACGGCATCAGCCGCGACGACGCGGCGAGCTTCCTCGGTCCCTACGTGGCGAAGGGTATCCTCTCGGTCGATCCCTTCATCGCGCTCGATCAAGAAGGTGTCGGCGAGCTCGTCAAGATCGGCGTCGCGCGGGGCCGCAAGACGCGTGCCTCGCTCAAGGTCGGCATCTGCGGCGAGCACGGCGGCGATCCCGCCTCGGTCGCCTTCTGCCACAATATCGGCCTCGACTACGTCTCCTGCTCGCCCTATCGCGTGCCGATCGCACGGCTTGCCGCAGCGCAGGCCGCGCTCGGCAAGGCGATCGCGAGCCAGGCGTAAGCGCGAAGCGCACGATTGGACTGAGAGAGGCGGGGTTTGGCTCCGCCTCTTTTCATTTTGCGCGCCGCTGCATCCATACTGTCATTGCGAGCGCAGCGAAGCAATCCAGACTGTCTCTGCGGCAAGACTCTGGATTGCTTCGCTGCGCTCGCAATGACCAGTTTGTGGGATGCACTTGCCGCTCACTCGCTGTCATCGCCCGGCTTGACCGGGCGATCCAGTACGCCGAGATAGCAGTGATAGAAGCGATAGGCCGCGGCGTACTGGATGCCCCGCCTTCGCGGAGCATGACACTCGTTGCGGAGAAGCATCTCGTGCTTATGCCGGGAACTCATCACGCGTCCCGAAATGAGACGCGCGCGCAAGAGTTCCTTCACCATTCGCATTGACCGATTGTTTACCGCTTCAAATGAGGCGGCATTTACCACGCAGGCAATCGCTCCGTGAAAACACCTGTGTTCGCTTGAGTGTGCCGCGCGCGCAACGCCGATTAACGCCCCGGCAACCTAAATTAGATACTTACGAAAAAGATCGAATTGCACGGACGTACTGAGTTCGATCGAAACGGGCGTAAGCGTTGCGTGAGCGTATCGATGTCAGTGTTGCGTAACCATCCGAAGGGCGCGCGGTTCGCGTCCTTCGGCATCGGTCTCTGCATCTTTGCATTGATGCCGAGAGAGACCGGGTATCAGGACATTGCCTCTCTGCTGGCCCGCCAGCCCGGCGTCGCCGAGCGTTGGCAGAAGCAGGTGTTTTCCGCGGCGTCCTCGATCCAGCTCGCGACCTACAGCTTCTCCCGCCCGATTGGTACGTCTGCGCCGCAGAGCGCGATGATTCGGCTCGCGAGCCTCGATGCTCGCGACGTCACCGGCGCGATCAGCCGCAATCCGGTGCTGCAGGCGCCGCCGCGCTACCAGGCCGCCGATTTTCCCAAGGTCGATCGCTCGCTGAAGGGTGATCGTCTCGCAACCGTTGCGCCAACGCAGGCGCCTGAGACGACGGCTCCGGCCGCGGCACCCGCGCAGGAAGATCCTGCGACCTCGAACAGCTCGGTGTTCGGCGCGAAGACCGCTACCTTGCCGCAAGCGATGTCGCAACCAATGTCGCCCGAGTCCGCAGCCGCGCTCGATCCCGAGCTCGCCGAAGCGCTGCGCGCGCCGCCGCTGCCGCAATATGCCAATCCGCCAAAGGCCAGCGACCTCGCCCGCTCGTTCCCGGTGCAGCCGCTGGAAGCGCTGAAGCAGGAGACGCTTCCGACGGCACCGCCGCGCGATCCGTTCAGTGTCAAGACCGCGAACCTGTTCTTCGGCAGCTCCTCCCTCGGCGGCAATCTCGAGAGCATCGAGAGTTGGCAGCCCGGTGCCGAGCCGATGATCGTGATGCCCGATCCCGACATGAAGGTGACGGCCTCGCTGACGCCGCCGACCGAAGAGATCGCCAGGGGATATCGAGAGCGGCGAGAGCGTCGCGGCGAAAGGCGAGGTCAACGTCGACAACCAGCGCGCCAGGTCTCCGGCGGAGCGGCTCGCGCTCGACGACAAGTCGCGCGCGAAATCAGAAAAATGTCTCGCCGAAGCGATCTACTTCGAATCCCGCGGCGAAGCCGTGCGCGGCCAGATGGCGGTCGCGCAGGTGGTGATGAACCGCGTGTTCTCCGGCAAATATCCCGATACCGTGTGCGGCGTGGTCTACCAGAACAAGTATCGCCACTTCGCCTGTCAGTTCACCTTCGCCTGCGACAACAATCCCGACGTGATCCGCGAGCCCGAGATGTGGGAGCGCGCCAAGAAGATCTCGAAGGCGATGCTCGACGGCCAGATCTGGCTGCCCGAGGTCGGCAAATCCACCCATTACCACGCCTATTGGGTGCGCCCGTCCTGGGTCGCTGAGATGAAGAAGATGTACAGGACCGGCGTGCACACCTTCTACCGCCCCCGCGCCTGGGGCGATGGCAGCGAGGAACCGAGCTGGGGCACGCCGGCGCAGACAGCCGCGCTGTCGGCCGAGCTCGCGCAGGAAGCCAAGAGCTCTGCCGAGATGGGCGCGAGCGAGCGGAGGTAGCATCTCGACTGCGTCATGGCCGGGGCTTGTCCCGGCCATCCACGTTCTTGGACTAGCGCAAGAAGCGCGTGGATGCCCGGGACAAGCCCGGGCATGACGATCTCGTGCAAGCCGCGCCCCTCACGCCTCGATATCAAGCGCGCAGTCGAAATTCGGCGCCGAATGCGTCAGCGCGCCGGCTGAGGCGTAATCGACGCCGGTCGCGGCAATCGCGGCGATCGAGTCCAGCGTGACGCCGCCGGAGGCCTCCAATTCGAGGCGGCCCTCCGTCATCCGCACCGCCTCGCGCAAGGTTGCAAGGTCCATGTTGTCGAGCAGCACGGCGTCGGCAAGGCCCGTATCGAGCACCTCGCGCAGCTGCGCCAGCGTATCGACCTCGATCTCGATCTTGACGAGATGGCCGGCATGGGCACGGGCGCGCTCCAGCACCGGGCGGATGCCACCTGCGACCGCGACGTGGTTGTCCTTGATCAGAATCGCATCGTCGAGCCCGAAACGGTGGTTGAAGCCGCCGCCGCAGCGTACCGCGTACTTCTCCAGCGCCCGCAATCCCGGTGTGGTCTTCCGCGTGCAGCAGATCCGCATCTTCGTGCCCTCGGTGCGCGCGACATAGTCGGCCGTGAGCGTTGCAACACCCGATAGCCGGCCGACGAAGTTTAGCGCGGTCCGCTCCGCCGTCAGAATGGCGCGCGCCGGGCCCGAGATCGTCAGCACATGCTGGCCGCGGGCAACGCGGGCAGCGTCGCGGATATGCGCGCGCACCTCGACGTCGGACGAGAGCTTTTGCAGCGTCGCCAGCGCCAACGGCAATCCGGCCATCACGCCGGACTGGCGCGCGACCAGGATGGCCTGCGCTCTGGTCGCCTCGGGAATCGTTGCGAGCGAGGTGATGTCGCCGGCGCGGCCGAGGTCTTCCGCCAGCGCGCGCTGCACGGCCTCGTCGATGGCGAGGGGCGAAACGAAGGCATCGGGATAGAGCAGGGAGGTCGGGGTCATATCGAGTTTCCTTCAGGCGATCATGGGTTGAGCGGTGCGCGGCAGCGGACGCTCGCTTAGGCTGTCCGCGACTTCGCGCGCAGCGGTGAGCGTGGTCATCGTCCGCTGCGCCAGCTCTGGGACATCGGCCGGATGGTCGGAACGGAAATGCGCGCCGCGGCTCTCGCGCCGGCTCAAGGCGGCGGTTGCGACGAGAAGGGCCGTGGTTGCCATGTTGCGGACGGTGATGCTCGTCGCCTCGCGCTCCAGTGCAGCAAAGCTGCGCGCGGCCTGTGCAAGCCCGTCACCATCGCGGATCACGCCGACATGCGCACTCATCATCGCCCGCAGCCGCGCCACGTTCGCTGCATCCGGAGCGCCGCTGCGCTGTATCACCAGCGCATCCGGGAGCGGGGCCGGCGACGGGATCGCACGGCCGGCGATGTCGTCGGCGATGCGCGCGGCATAGACCACGGCCTCCAGCAGCGAATTGGAGGCGAGACGGTTGGCGCCATGCGCGCCGGTGGACGACACCTCGCCGCCGGCCCAGAGTCCGTCGATCGAGCTGCGGCCGCGTGCATCCACCGCGATGCCGCCCATGTGATAGTGCGCGGCTGGCGCGATCGGGATGGCTTGCGTCGCGGGATCGATGCCGGCGGCGATGCAGCTTGCATGCACGGTCGGAAACTTTTCCGCGAAGCGCACGCCCAGCGCCGCCCGCGCGTCGAGGAGGGCGCCGCGTCCGGTCGCGATCTCCGCGAATACGCCCCGGGCGACGATGTCGCGCGGCGCGAGCTCGGCGAGCGGATGGCGCGCAAGCATAAAGCGCTCGCCATGGCGGTTGATGAGTATCGCGCCTTCGCCGCGCAGCGCTTCGGTCGCGAGCGGCGCGGGATCGCGCCCGACCATAATGGCGGTCGGGTGGAACTGCACGAATTCGGGGTCGGCGATGACCGCGCCGGCGCGCGCGGCGATCGCAAGGCCGGAGCCGCTGGCCTCAATCGGATTGGTGGTGACGGCATAGAGGTGGCCGATGCCCCCGGTCGCAAGCACGATCGCACGCGAGGCCAGCATAACCGGCCGCGCGGCTGGATTGGCTGCCTCGCGCAATTGAAGACCGGTGACCGCGCCGTCCTCAGTCAACAGCGCTTCGGCGACAAAACCTTCGATCAGCCGGATCGAGGGCGTGCGGCGCACGGCCTCGGTCAACGCCGCGATGATCGCCGCGCCTGCTCCGTCGCCGCGCACATGCACGATGCGCCGCGCCGAATGCGCAGCTTCCCGACCGACGGCGAGCCGGCCCTCGAGGTCGCGATCGAACGGCACGCCATAGGCGAGCAGATCGTCGATCCGCGGCGCCGCCTCGCGCGCGATGCCGAGTGCGACGGCTTCGTCGACGATACCGCCGCCAACGGCAATGGTGTCAGCAGCATGCGCTTCGGGTGTATCGCCCTCGGCCACCGCCGCGGCGATACCGCCTTGCGCCCATGCGGAGGATGCGCCTTGGCCAAGCGGCGCGGCCGAGATCAGTGTCACCGGCCGCGGCGCGAGCTTGAGTGCGCAGAACAATCCGGCGAGGCCGCCGCCGACGATGACGACGTCGTCAGTGGTGCGGGTGAGATTGTGGATGTTTGTCATGATAGTTCCTCTTGCTCCGCTGCCGTCCCTGCGAAAGCAGCGACCCATACGCCGTGGCGGAAGTTGTTGCGCGAAGTTCTGCAATGCCGTTCTTCGCCAAATATCTTCCGGTGGTTATGGGTCCCGGATCGGCGCTCCGCTCCCGACCACGCTGCGCGTTGTCTGGAGTTTCGCTTATCCGGGACGACAGCTGTGTCGTTGCTGCGCTTCGCTCTCAATTCTTCAGATTAATCATCCGCTCGACCGATCGCCTTGCGCGCGCCGCAAGCGCCGGCTCGATCGTGACTTCCTCGCGCAGCGTCAGCAGGCTGTCCAAAATGTTGGCGAGCGTGATGCGCTTCATGTGCGGGCAGAGATTGCAGGGGCGCAGCATCTCCACGTCGGGCAGCTCGGCGCGCACATTGTCGGCCATCGAGCATTCCGTGATCATCACCAGCCGCCGTGGCCGCTTCGCGCGCACCCAGTTGATCATATGCGCGGTCGAGCCGGTGAAGTCGGCTTCGGCCAGCACGTCCGGCGGGCATTCGGGATGCGCGATGATCTGGACCGACGGGTCGGCGTCGCGAAACGCGCGCAGCTCTTCGCCCGTAAAGCGCTCATGCACCTCGCAGGCGCCCTTCCAGGCGATGATCTTGACGTCGGTCTTCGAGGCCACGTAGCTGGCGAGATAGCGGTCGGGCAGGAAGATCACGGTCGGCGAGTTCAGGCTCTCCACCACCTGCACCGCATTCGATGAGGTGCAGCAGATATCGACCTCGGCCTTCACCTCCGCCGACGTGTTGACGTAGGCGACGACGGGCACGCCGGGGAATTTTTCGCGCAGCAGCCGCACGTCGGCGCCGGTGATGCTGGCGGCGAGCGAGCAGCCGGCGCGCCAATCCGGGATCAGCACCGTCTTCTCCGGGTTGAGCAGCTTCGACGTCTCCGCCATGAAGTGCACGCCGCACTGGACGATGATGTCCGCCTTCACCTTGGTGGCTTCGACCGCGAGCTGGAGCGAGTCGCCGCCGATGTCGGCGACGCAGTGGAAGATCTCCGGCGCCTGGTAGTTGTGCGCGAGGATCACCGCGCCGCGCGCCTGTTTCAGCTCGTTGATCGCGTGAATCCTGGGCGCCATCAGCGGCCACTCGATCGGCGGGATCACGTGCTTCACGCGCTCATAGAGCGGCGCGGTGGCGCGCTCGACCTCGTCAGTCCATTCCAGCGAGGGCATCGGCAGCGCAGGTCCCGTGCGCGCCGGCGCAGCCCGCGGGGAGGTTGTGGCTTGGCCCTGCGGCCGGCTTGCAAAGTCTTCGGGCCCGTAAAGTCCAGTGATCGGCATGGAAGCCTCCCGTGTGTCGGTTGTGCTCGATGTGAGTATATATTCGGCCTGAGAAATCCGGCCGCGAGGGCCGGTGGCGTATCGTCAGAGCTTCGATATACTCATTATGAGTAAATCGAAGATAGCAGGTCGTCCGGGACGCCGCTAGGGCCAGCCGCACACATTCTCGTCAAGTCACTCTCCGGCGAGGCCGCAAGGAAACGCAATGCTCCCGCAGCAGCCCTTCGTGGAACGCAATCGTTTTTGACTTGGGATTTTCATGCATCTGCATTAAACGCGGTATCGCGGCTGCCTATTCCGGATCCGCCAATGACGATGAGGAACACGATGTCGACGCAGATAGGCGAACTCGGTCCGGTCTCACGTTCTTCCTCCTGGCGCACGCCGGCGATCATCATTCTCTGCGGCTGCGCCATCGGCATGCTCGGCTTCGGTCCGCGCTCGGCGCTGGGCTTCTTCGTGCAGCCGATGAGCCACGAATTCGCTTGGGGCCGTGACGTGTTCGGCCTCGCGATCGCCGTGCAGAACCTGTTGTGGGGATTGGGCCAGCCCTTCGCTGGCGCGGTCGCCGACCGGTTCGGCCTGTTCCGCGTGATGTGCGTCGGCGCGCTGCTCTATGCCGGCGGCCTCCTGCTGATGCGCTACTCCTCGACGCCCTTGTCGCTCAACATCGGCGCAGGCGTCATGATCGGCTTCGGTCTTGCCGGCTGTTCGTTCAACCTGGTGCTGTCGGCGTTCACAAGACTGCTGCCGGCGGAAAAGCGCGGCCTTGCGCTCGGCGCCGGCACCGCGGCGGGCTCGTTCGGCCAGTTCCTGTTCGCACCCATTGGTGTGGCGCTGATCGACAATTTCGGCTGGCAGCAGGCGCTCTCCGTATTCGGCTTCCTGATGCTGCTGATCATCCCGCTGTCGCTGGCGCTGTCGACACCACCGGTCGCGAGCACGGCAAATGCGGCGCCCGCCGATGAGCAGACCTTCACGAGGGCGCTCGCCGAAGCGTTTGGTCATCGTTCCTATGTGCTGCTGGTGCTCGGCTTCTTCACCTGCGGCTTCCAGCTCGCCTTCATCACGGTGCATCTGCCGGCGTTCCTGGTCGATCGCGGCATCTCGGCACAAACCGGCGGCTGGGTGATCGCGGCGATCGGCCTGTTCAACATCATGGGATCGCTCGGCGTCGGCTATCTCCAGAATTCGCTGCCCAAGCGCTACATCCTCTCGACCATCTACTTCACCCGCGCGCTTGCGACGCTCGCATTCATCTCGTTCCCGATCACGCCGTTCTCGGCGATCGCGTTCGGCGCCATCTCCGGCCTGACCTGGCTGTCGACGGTGCCGCCGACCTCGGCGCTGGTGGCGCTGATGTTCGGCACGCGCTGGCTTGCCACGCTCTATGGCTTCGCCTTCGTCAGCCATCAGGTCGGCGGCTTTCTCGGCGTCTGGCTTGGCGGCATCGTGTTCGAGAAGTTCGGTTCCTACACGCCGATCTGGTGGCTCTCGATCCTGTTCGGCGTGCTCTCGGCGCTGATCAATCTTCCGATCGTGGAGAAACCGGTTCAGCGAGTGGTTGCGCAGCCTGCCTGATCGGCTAAACATCCCCGGCAAACAAGTCAGGGAGTGCAGCCGTGGCCACATTCAAGGCGATCCGGATCGACAAGACGGACAAGGGCACCACCGCGCAGCTCGCGCAGTTCGACGAAGCCGAGCTGATGGAGGGCAATGTCAGCGTCCGCGTGGAATGGTCGACGCTGAACTACAAGGACGGCCTCGCGCTCACCGGCAAGGCGCCGGTGGTACGCCGCTTCCCGATGATCGCCGGCATCGACTTCGCCGGCACGGTGGAAGCCTCCTCGCATCCGCAATGGAAGGCGGGTGACAAGGTCGTCTGCACCGGCTGGGGCATGGGCGAGACCCATCTCGGCGCCTATGCCGAGAAGGCGCGGGTGAAGGGGCGACTGGCTGGTCGCGTTGCCGCAAGGGCTTTCGGCGCGCGACGCCATGGCGATCGGCACCGCCGGCTTCACCGCGATGCTCTCGGTGCTGGCGCTGGAGAAGCACGGCATCTCGCCGAAGAGCGGCCCCGTGGTGGTGACGGGCGCCGCCGGCGGTGTCGGCTCGGTCGCAACCGCCGTGCTGTCGAAGCTCGGCTATCACGTCATCGCCTCGACCGGCCGCGCCTCCGAGGCGGACTATCTGAAAGAGATCGGCGCCGCCGAGGTGATCGATCGCAATGAGCTGTCGGCGGCGGCCAAGCCGCTGGCCAAGGAGCGCTGGGCGGGCGGCGTCGACAGCGTCGGATCGACCACGCTCGCGAATCTTCTGTCGATGACGAAATACGGCGGGGCGATCGCGGCCTGCGGCCTGGCGGGCGGTATGGACCTGCCGTCTTCCGTCGCACCCTTCATTTTGCGCGGAGTGTGCCTTCTCGGCATCGATTCCGTGATGTGCCCGATCGAGCCACGCAAGGCCGCCTGGCAACGTCTGGCCTCGGACCTGGACCGGATGAAACTCTCTGAAATAACTCAGGAAATTTCGCTCGACCAAGTTCCGGAATGGGGCGCGAAAATCCTCGCGGGCCAGGTCCGCGGTCGAGTCGTGGTAAAAATTCTCTAACGGCGTTCAGACTTTACCAACCAAGCTGCTTCAATGTTGCCTTGGTTAGTATGGTAAGCAGCGGGTAAAGAGATAAAGGCATCGCCCGCTGCGGGGGTTGGTTCGGAGTAGAGCATGCTTGCGCGTATTGTGTTGGGGGCTGTCACGGCGGCAGCGACGTTTGCGCCGGCCATTGCTGGAAGCATGAATGCCGATGAGGCGCGCCGCTTCGTCGCCGGCAAGGTGTTCGCTTTCACCTGTTTCGACGGCACCCGCGGCGCAGGCCGCATCCTCGATGACCTCGGTGCCGCCGGCGCGGTGCAGTTCTCGGGCTCGGGCCCGGTGCGGCATCTTCGCCTGCCCGGCAACACGCTCCAGATTCGCGGCCAGAACGTCTGCGCCTCGATCAAGGGCATTCCGTTCGAGCCCTGTTTCAACCTGGAGAAGACCGACGAGCGCAGCTTCCGCGGCTCGGTGTCAGGCATGGGCTTCGCCTATTGCGACTTCCATCATCAGGGCGGCAATCAGATGCTGATGGCCCGCGCCACGGCGCGTCCGCGCTCGCTGCGCTCGTCCGAGCACACCAGATCGATCGGCGCCTCCAACACCGAGGTCGCCGCGCGGGTGGAGACGCCGCGTGTGGAGAGCAGCCGGCTCGAGCCCGTGAAGGCCGAGCCCGCCAGGAACGACGCCCCGCTGGAGCTGCGCCGCTCGACCCAGTGAGCCGGCCGCGGCATCCACCGCGTACGCTCGAAGAGCCCCACCGAGCACGAAGCCGCTGCGCCGTAATCATACGGACGGCGGCTTTCATGCGTTGGTAGCTAGTCGCCCCCAAGTTTGCGCAGGGCCGGGGGAGCGCAAGGGTTCTACGATGTCGCTGTATTTCTTTCGCATCAGCACCGGCCGCTATTCCGGGGCCGCCGACCAGCCGTACGAGTTCGAGGACCGGGCGGCCGCCTGGACCGAGATGACCGAGGTGTGCGCCAATCTGCTCGGCGGCATCGCGCGTGGCCTGAAGCCGAATGCCGAGTGGCGCATGGAGCTGCTTGACGAGAACAAGAAGCCGGTCTTCCGCGTCAGTCTGGTCGGCGAGACGATCTGCTGACGGCCGCGAATCGGCGACACTCGTTAATGGCCACAAGGCATGCAAATTCGCGAAGTGCAGATTCGCTGCACGCGAAAAGTGCGCAAATCCGGCGGGTTGAGCGGCTTTTTCGGTATTTCTACCTAGGCCACGCTGCGCTCACTTAACGTTAATGAGGAACCTCTCGGCTAGCTTTTCATGACTGTTCACGCGCGTCCGCGCGGCCATGCGTAGCCGGGATATCTCGATGTCGTTCATTCAAAATCTGCGAATTGGCACCAAGCTCGCCGTCACCTCCGTGCTGACGATCGGGCTCGTCGCGCTGATGATCTTCCTTCAGATGAGCGGCGGCGCCGAGGTCCAGAAGCTTGGCATGAGCGCGGCGGGGCAGCAGGCGATCGCGCAGAATGCTGCCGAAGCGAAGGCCTCGGTCCGCGGCATGCAGATCGGCATTCGCGACATCCTGAGCTCATCCTCGCCGGTCGAGATGCAGAAGGCGGTCGGTTATTTTAACGACCGCCAGACGGCGGCCCAGAAATTCGCCGGTGAAATGGCGAAGCTTTCGCGCTCCCCCGAGAACCGCCAGCGGATCGATCGCTTGACCGTGCTGATCGGCGATTTCGGCAAAGGCGCGCAGCAGATCGAAGCCATCCGCAAGCAGGAGCTCGCGTTCGAGGGAAAGAAGGACGGCGAGGCGGCGGCGCAACACGCAAAGCTCGCGGCCGAGATCGATCGCGTTCGCAAGGGGACGCTGGCGCCGATCAACGAAGAGATTTCGGAGCTGTCCAACAAGATCACCGAATTCGCCAAGCAGAGAAGTGTCGAGACCCGCGCCGAGGCCGAAGCGGAGGCCGCGTCGGTCGCACGGACGTCGCTCGTCGTCGGCGTGCTGGTCGCGCTGGTTCTCGTCGGCGCATGCATCTTCTCCGTCTTCAGCATTGCGCGGCCCATGCGTGCGCTGACGCTCGCGATGGAGAAGCTTGCAGGCGGCGATTTCTCCGTGGTGCTACCGGGCCTCGGCCGCAAGGACGAGGTCGGCGAGGTCGCCGGTGCGGTCGAGAAATTCAAGATCGTGTCCGAGCAGAAGGCGCATGCGGAAGCCGAAGCCAAGATGCGGCAGGATCAGATCGCAGCCGAGCAGCGTAAAGCGGAGATGCGCAGGCTCGCCGACAGTTTCGAAGGCGCCGTCGGCGAAATCGTCGGCACGGTGTCGTCGGCCTCGACCGAGCTCGAAGCGTCCGCCACGACGCTGACCTCGACCGCAGAGCGTACGCAACGCTTGACCACTGTGGTCGCGGCCGCTTCGGAGGAAGCCTCCACCAACGTGCAGTCGGTGGCCTCCGCCACAGAAGAGCTGTCGTCCTCGATCACCGAGATCAGCCGCCAAGTGCAGGAATCGGCACGCGTCGCGAGCGAAGCCGTCGGCCAGGCCCGCACCACCACCGAACGCGTCAGCGAACTGTCCAAGGCGGCGACGCGGATCGGCGACGTGGTCGAGCTGATCAACACCATCGCGGGCCAGACCAATCTCCTGGCGCTCAATGCCACGATCGAGGCGGCACGCGCCGGCGAGGCCGGCAAGGGGTTTGCGGTCGTCGCCTCCGAGGTCAAGGCGCTCGCCGAGCAGACGGCGAAGGCGACCGGCGAGATCGGCCAGCAGATATCCGGAATCCAGGCCGCGACACAGGAATCGGTTGGCGCCATCAAGGACATCAGCGATACCATCGAGAAGCTGTCCGAGATCTCCTCGACCATCGCAGCAGCGGTGGAAGAGCAGGGCGCCGCGACGCAGGAAATCTCCCGCAACGTGCAGCAGGCCGCGCAGGGCACGCACCAGGTCTCGTCCAACATCACCGACGTACGGCGCGGCGCAAGCGAGACCGGATCGGCTTCCTCGCAGGTGCTGTCTGCCGCGCAGATGCTGTCGGGCGACAGCAACCGTCTCAAGCTCGAGGTCGGCAGATTTCTCGAGACAGTGCGCGCGGCCTGACGGCGCATGGTGATCAGCGCGGCCGGCTTTCGCGTTAAGCGATGCCTGTCGCGCTGCAATGCATGGTTGCAATGAAAATAGCGGCGGTCATCCTTGCTTCGATAGTTTCACGTAGGTTCCTGTTAACGCCTGTTTGCAATTATCGGAGCAATCTTACCGGATAAGAACCAGCCAGCATCGTTGCATGAAGCCGGCCCTGTCGTCCGTTGCGGCGATTGCGGCGTGGGTAAGTGTGCGTTGCCAGGTATCAGCGGGATGTCGTGATGTCGAAGTTGTCGATCGTCTTCAAGCTTCTGACCGTGCTCTCGGTCCTCGTGCTCTCGCTCGCCGGCGTCGGCGTGACGGCGATCGGCACGATGCAGAACATCAACGCCCATACCGTCGAGATCGCCGAAAGCTGGCTGCCGAGCGTGCGCGCGCTCGGCTCGCTCCGCGCCGACATCAACGAGCTGCGCGTCGCGCTGCGGCTGCACCTGATGCAGGAGAGCGCCGAGGGCAAGGAGGCGGCCGAGAAGCGCCTCGCCTCGCTGCGCGACCGCATCGAGCAGACCCGCAAGGTCTACGAGCCCCTGATCACCTCGTCGGAAGAGCGCTCGCTCTATCAGCAATGGACCACGGCCTGGGGCGAGTATCTGAACGGCGTGCAGGATGTGATGGCGCTGTCGCGCAAGAGCGTCGGCAAGTTCCCGACTGAAGCCAACGAGATGCTTCAGACCAAGGTCGCCAAGATGGCGCAGGCGGCCGACCCGCTGCTCCAGAAGGGCATCGAAATGAACAATCGCGGCGCCGAGCTGGAGACCAAGCAGGCGGCCGACAGCTACGCCACGATCTTCCGCGTGCTGGTCGCCATCATCGTGCTCTCGGTCGTGATCGCGATCAGCGCCGCCTATTATCTGGTGCGCGATGTGTCGCGTGGCATCGCCTCGATCATTAAGCCGATGCAGTCGCTCGGCGAGGGCGATCTTTCGGCCGAGGTGCCGCATCGCGGTGAGAAGACCGAGATCGGCTCGATGGCGGATGCGCTCCAGATCTTCAAGGAAGCCCTGATCGCCAAGAAGGCCGCCGACGAAGCTGCCAGGCTCGACGCCGAAGCCAAGATCGAGCGCGGCCGCCGGGTCGACGCCATCACCCGCAGGTTCGAGGCCATGATCGGCGAGGTCGTCGGCACGGTCTCCTCTGCCTCGACCGAGCTCGAGGCGTCGGCGTCAACCCTGACCAGCACCGCACAACGCGGGCAGGAGCTGGCAACCGTGGTTGCCGCCGCCTCCGAGGAAGCCTCCACCAATGTCCAGGCGGTGGCCTCCGCCTCGGAAGAGCTGTCGTCGTCTATCACCGAAATCAGCCGGCGCGTGCAGGATTCGGCGCGGATGGCGGCGGAAGCGGTCGAGCAGGCTGCGCGCACCAACGAGCGCGTCAACGCGCTGTCGCAGGCGGCCTCCCGCATTGGCGACGTAGTCGAGCTGATCAACACCATCGCGGGACAGACCAATCTGCTGGCGCTGAACGCCACCATCGAGGCCGCGCGCGCCGGCGAAGCCGGCCGCGGCTTTGCCGTCGTCGCCTCCGAGGTCAAGGCGCTGGCCGAGCAGACCGCGAAGGCCACCGGCGAAATCGGCGCGCAGGTCTCGGGCATCCAGGCCGCGACGCAGGAATCCGTCACCGCCATCCAGGAGATCGGCGGCACCATCGAGCGGCTGTCCGAAGTGTCAGCTGCGATCGCTGCCGCCGTCGAAGAGCAGGGCGCGGCCACGCAGGAGATCTCGCGCAACGTGCAGCAGGCCTCGGTCGGCACGCAGGAGGTCTCCTCGAACATCACCGACGTGCAGCGCGGCGCGATCGAGACCGGCGAGGCCTCGGTCGAGGTGCTGTCGGCGGCGAAATCGCTCGCGACCGACAGCACGCGCCTTAAGGTCGAGGTCGCGCAGTTCCTGGAATCGGTCCGCGCGGCCTAGCGCTCGCTCTTAGTTCGCCTCTCCCCGCTGGGCAGAGGTGAAGTACCTCGTCCCACGCTCTAGCTGCTCGTCTGCGGAGCCGGCGGCGGTGCGACCTGCCGCCGGAACAGGATGCGCTGGTACAGCCAGCCGATCGCGACCAGCACGATGCCGAGGCACATGAACGACAGCGCGCGGTAGATGCCCGTCAGCGTCGACACGTCGATGACGAAGGCCTTCAGGATCGTCAGCGCGATCACGACGGCCGACGCCAGGCGGGCGCGCTCCGAATTGACGAGAACGCCGACGCCGAGCAGCACCACGCCGAAGCCGAGCCAGCCGATCGAGTAGGTGTATTGCTCCGCGCCCGTCGTAGACCCCGTGGAGAGGATCGGGCCGTGATAGAAGCGGCGGATCTCCAGCGTGACGTAGGCGAGCGCGAACACCAGCGCGCCGCCTGCGATGGTGTTGGCGTAGACCTTGCCGCGCGCGCCGACCACGGCATAAGAGAGCAGCAGCATCAAGATCGCAGGCAGCGCGTAGCCGAGCAGCAGTAGGTTGAACACGGCGCCGCCGACATCGACGCGCCAGATCAGCGGGTTCTCCAGGATGAAGAGACCGAACACGCTGATGAGGCCGGCGATCACGGTAAGCACGACCGCGCCGACATTGTGCACGATGCTGCGGCTGCGCAGCCGCAGGCGCTCCAACCCGATCGCCATCGCAAGTGCGACGCAGACCTGCAGCGCGAATTCGAGCAATGACGGCGGCGAGATCATGTCGCCGCCGGTCGCAAGGTGCCGGATCTCCATGAAGGCGAGCAGCGCGGTGAACAGGATCGCAGCCGCTTCGACCACGCGCAGCGGGGCGTCATCGCCGCGGCGGCGCAGGAACATGCTCGCGCCCCAGAACGAGGCCGCCGGCAGGCCGTAACCCCAGAGCAGCCAGTTGAAGATCGGCGTCGTGCCGACGACATCGCCGACGATGCGCGGATCATAACCGATGCGTGCGGTGACGATCGCAGCTAGCCGGCGCAGCACCGGAATTGGCCGCTGCAACGAGATCCAGGCGGTCCCGAGTGACATCAGTGCGAGTGCAATGGTGAGCCAGCCCTTCTCCAGTGCGAAGGTCAGCGCCAGCGCCAGCGCGCCGAGCGTGCCGGTCGCGAACAATGCGATCGAGGCTGCCACGCCCGGTCGCTCTTCGCGACGCATCAGCGCTTCGGTCGCAGCGGCGAAGGCCGCGGCGAGCAGCACCGCGAGGATCGCGAACGGGATGGAGCGGTCGAGATGGGCGATGCGCGCATAGAGCGCAACCAGGATGGCGATCGGCGTGGCGACGCCGGCCGCCGACCACACCACCGGAACGATCGCCGAATTCGAGCGGCCTTGCGCGAGGAAGCCCGCGACGCCGAAGCCGCTGGCGAAGATCGCGGCCATCACCAGATGCAGCGTCACCGAGCTGTCGGTCGCGACCGGCCCGACGCCGGGCATCGGGCCGCCCGGCAGCACCAGCATGTCGGGATTGGCGCGCACCGCCCATTCGGCGAACACGATGAAGACCGTTGCAGCGGCTGCGCCGAGCGCGCCGGTCGCCGCCGGCGCCGGCCAGGCGACGAACAGCGTTCCGCCCACGAGCAGCGTGAAGGCGGTCAGCGCCAGATCCGCATGCGCGCTCGACAGCACGATCAGCATCGCGCCGAACAGATAGGCGCCGAGCGAGCTCGACGACACCGGCTCGATCTCGCCGTCCTCGATGGCCGGGCCGAACATGAAGCCGCAGACCACGAGCAGTGCGGCGAGCACGAAGCCGGCGATGACGTGGAAGGCGTGCGGCGCGACCTGCAAATCGCTGGTGTCGAGCCCCGGGAAGACCCACAGCACGGCGAAAACGATGCTGGTCACTGCGAGCCAGCGCCACAGCCGGATGCGGGCGAGACCAAAGCTCGCGGCGGTGACGATCGCGAGATAGATGTAGAGCGCCCAATAGTCCGGCTTGCCGCTGGAGACGAGGATCGGCGTCGCGAATGCGCCGACAACGCCCAGGCCGGCGAGTGCAGGGCCATGCAGCAGTGCCGCAGCGAGCGTGCCCATCGCAACGATGCCGAGCAGCACGAAGGCCGTGGCGGGCACGAGGAAGCCGTAGAGCGCGTAGGCCGCATAGATGGTCGCGAACGCCACCGCCGTTCCGGCGGCGGTGAGAATGGCGGGGATGTTGGCGATCGGCAGCGCCGCGATGTTGGAGATGCTCTCCTTGCGCCGCGTCCATTCGCCGGCGCCGAGCAGCGCGGCTGCGAACAGGCCGCCGAGGAAGACGCGCACGCCGGGGCCGACGAGGCCGGCCTCGATCGAATAGCGCACCATGAAGAAGCCGCCGAGCGCGAGCGCAAGGCCGCCGATCCACACCACCCAGCGCGTGCCGAGCCGCTCCTCGAAGCCGGGCGCCGGCGCGGGCAAAGGCGGCGGCGCTGCATCGGCTGCGGTGCTCGCTTCAATCGGCGGCTGTGAGGCCTCTTCAGTGACGAGCGGAGGCGCCGCGGTCTCGGCCTCCGGCGCGAGCGGCGGCGGCTCGGCGGCAGCAGCCGTCGCCGGCGCCTCGGGCTGCACCTGGGTCGGCGGCAGCGGCGGCGGCTGCACCTGCCGCTGCGCATAAAACATCGCTTCGAGCGAGCTCAGCCGGCGGCGCAGCTCGGCCGCCTGGCTGGAAGCCTTGATCGCGATCAGGAAGGCGATGATCGCAATGATCAGCGCGAAGACGTCAAACGGGCCGTCGAACATGAAGCCTCCAGGCAACCGGCGCGCAGATCACGCAATGCTCTAGCGCCGGGAGCGTACGCGCAAGCCTGGCGCGGGCCGCTCCTGGAGCACCTCGCGGCGGAAGCGGTAGAGCGCCGCCGGCCGTCCGCCGGTCTGTGTCGACATCACGCCGGTCGGTTCGACCAGGGCTTCGGTTTCGACCAGGCGGCGGAAATTCTGCTTGTGCAGATGCCGGCCGGAGATCGCCTCCACCGTATGCTGCAATTCCGTAAGTGTGAACTCGGCGGGTAAAAGTTCAAACACCACAGGGCGATACTTCAGTTTTGCGCGCAGCCGCGCGATTGCCGTGGCGAGAATCCGGCGGTGGTCGAAGCGCATGGAGATGCCGAGCGCAGGCAGCGCCTTGCGCGCTAATGCCGCAGGGCGGCCGTCGCGCCGCGCCTCCTCGATCAGGCCGGCCTCGTAGAGCAGCTCGTAGCGGTCGAGCACGCGCTCCTCGTCCCACGGCGCGCCGTCAAGGCCGAAATAGAACCGCACGCGATCCTTTCGCGGCAGTGCGCGTGTGGTCTCCGGCGTCTCCTCCTCGGCCCATTTGGTGAGCGCCGGGATGATGTCGCGGGCGATGATCGCAGGCGGCTGCTCGCGCCAGTCTTCCCAGGGGAAGAAGCGATACCAGGGCTCGAAGCTCGCCCCGGTTGCGGCGAGCTCGCCGTCCACCGCGCGCGTCAGCGCGAGATAGCCGATCGACACCATATGCGCGCCAGTGTCGCCGGCCTCCGCGTGACGGCCGCGATCGCCGAAGGTGTAGAGCTGCTCGACATAGCCGAGCCTCAAGGCCGCCTGTTCCTCGACCCAGGCACGCAGGCCGATCTCGAAGGTGCGATGGCTGAGCGCGTCGAACGGGCCGAACGGCAGTCCGGCCAGCCCGTCGCTGCCGCGCGCGGTGAGCACCAGCGGCTCGTGCTCCGCGATCGCAACGATCGCCGCGGTCAACCCGATCTCGATCGGCGTCAGCAGCTTGTCGCTCATGCGATGATGATCGCGGGTGTTGAGAGAAAGATATGCCGGTTGATTTTGGCAGCATCACCGCGGGCTCGCTGTAACGTCTCCCGCTTGCGGCAGAGGCGCAGGCCGCCCTCGGCGGCCGTAATTAGACACGCCGAGGCAAAGCCTCGGCTATGGCGTAGCGCCGGGTGAGGGCTTACTCCTCTAGGGGATTGTCCCGTTGCGGAGACACCCGCTCCCGCAAGCGGGAGAGGGGGCGCACCTGAGTTGCGGACCACAACGCTCATTCGAGCTCGATCGCGAAGGGGCGGCCTTCGACCATCATGGCGCCGGGGCCCATCTCGTCGAGCGCGCGCAGCATGCGGCCGTTGCGCCCGAGCGCGCGGTCGGCAAGGCTGACGATGCGGCGGTTCGGGGAGGCGATTGGCGAGGCCGCACGGATTTTCCTGGCGATCTCGATCTCGTCGCGCTCCGGATTGAGCGCGCACACGGCGGCGAATGCGCTCGCAGTGGAGCGGCTGATGCCGGCATAGCAATGCACTACCAGCGGCGCACTGCGGTCCCAGCCACGCACGAAGTTCAGCACCTGCTCGATATGCGCCTCCGACGGCGCGACGAAACCGTCCATCTCCTCGGTGATGTCGTCCATCGACACCTTGAGATGGTTGGCCGGCAGCACCGACACGGGACGCGCGACCTGCTCGACATTGGCCATCACCGTCAGCACATGGCTGGCCTTGGTGAGGCGGACAGTTTCGGGAAGCGCGGCGAGGGAACAGACGTGGATCATGGCGGACCTTTTTTGCCGCTGATTATAGCGAGCGCTCGTGGGGTGGGCAAAGGCGCATCGCGCCGTGCCCACCATTTCGCACCGCGCGCATCTCGCCCAGTTTGGTGGGCACGCTTCGCTTTGCCCACCCTACGAAGGGATGATGCTACGCAAACACCGCGCCAAACCGCTCCAGAAACTGCTTCTCCGCCCGTGCCGCGGTCCACGGCGTGAGATAGTCGCGCCGGACACTGTCGGACAGGCCCGGATCCTTGCCGAACAGGCGCTTGGCCTCGCTTTCGCTGAAGCCGGCGAGCTCGGTCGCCTCGAGATACGCCGCGCCGCGATCGGCGGCCTTGATCGCCTGCGTGATTTCGTCGGGTAGCACCGGCGGCAGGCCGAAGCGGATGTGGATGGCGCCGAGCAGGCGCTTCTCCACTGCCTTGTAATGGCCATCGAGCACGGCCTTGAACGGCGAGATCATGTCGCCGATCACGTATTCGGGCGCATCGTGCAGCAGTGCGGCGAGCCGCATGCGCTGGTCAACGTTCGGCATCTCGTGCCGCATCACCGTCTCCACCAGCAACGTATGCTGCGCGACCGAGAAGATGTGCGCGCCCGTCGTCTGCCCGTTCCAGCGCGCAACCCGCGCCAGCCCATGCGCGATGTCGGCGATCTCGACGTCGAGCGGCGAGGGATCGAGCAGGTCGAGCCGGCGGCCCGACAGCATGCGCTGCCAGGCGCGGCATTGCGCATCGCGCGCCGTCTTCTTCCCGGTCATTTGGCCTTGAGGCGCGGCTTGCGCTGCGTCTTGCCGCAAGTCGCGTGGCAATGGCAGTCGACGAGATGGTCGTTGACCATGCCGGTCGCCTGCATGAAGGCATAGACGATGGTCGGGCCGACGAACTTGAAGCCGCGCGAGGACAGCTCCTTCGAGATCTGCACCGACAACGGCGTCGAGGCCGGCACGCTCGCGGTGGTCTTGAAATGGTTGACCTTGGGCCGCCCGTCCATGAAGTCCCACAACAGCTTTGAGAAGCCGGGGCCCTTCTCCATGATGTCGAGGTATGACTTCGCGCTCAAAATCGTGCCCTCGATCTTGGCGCGGTTGCGCACGATGCCAATATCGTTCATCAGCGCGTGAACCTTCTTCTCGTTGTAGCGCGCGATCTTTTCCGGCTGGAAGTCGTCGAAGGCTCTGCGGAAATTGTCGCGCTTGCGCAGGATCGTGATCCAGGAGAGGCCGGCCTGAAAGCCGTCGAGGATCAGCTTCTCGTAGAGCGCGCGGTCGTCATATTCCGGCACGCCCCATTCGGTGTCGTGATAGGCGACATAGAGCGGATCCTCGCCGGGCCAGGGGCAGCGGGTCTTTCCGTCGGGATGCAGGCGGGGGGCTCGGCTCATGCGGTGGGCTGCTTGGCTGGAATACGCACGGCGTCGGGTTCGGCGAGGGTCAGGGGCAGGCCGCCGGCGGTGAGCGGCTGCCCGGCATCGAGTGCATCGGCGACGCGGTCGATGCGCACCAGCGCAATGCCCTTGCCTTGCGCCGACGAGCCCATGGTGCCGACTTGCTTGTCGCCGGCCATGACGCTGACACCGACCTCCGGCGAGAGGTCGTCGAGCAGCACCTTGACGCTGCGGGTTCGCGCGGTGCCGCGATGCTGCATGCGCGAGACGACCTCCTGGCCGACATAGCAGCCCTTGTCGAAGTCGACGCCGGCGAGGCGGTCCATGTTGGTCTCGTGCGGGAACGCGTCGCTGTACATGAAATCGAGCCCGCCGCGCGGCACCCCAAGCGCAATGCGGTGCGCTTCATATTTGGCGGCGTCGACAAGCTCGGCGCCGATCAGGTCCGACAATTTCTGCTTGAGATCCTCGGGGATCAGGATGCGGATGCCGAGCTCGGCATTGCGCGGATCGGCAAAGGCGAGGTCCGGCTGCGCCGCAGGCTGACCGCCCCAGGCCGCGAGCACGCCGAGATCGAGGATTTCCACCGTGACCTTGGCGCGCAGCTTGTAGAATTTCAGCTTGGTGGCGAGTCCCTCGGCCAGCGGCTTCGGGCAGTCGATCAGGAACCCGCCGCCATGGCCCGCGGGCACCTCCGTGATCAGGAAGTCCACGATGATCTTGCCCTGCGGCGTCAGCAGCGCGCCGAATCGCCCCAGGCCCGGCTTGAGCCTGTCGACGTCGGTGGTGATGAGGCCGTTGAGGAAGTTGCGCGCATCCTCGCCCGCGACCTTGACCACGCCCCGGTCGGGAAGAAACGCTGATCTCATGCGAAAATCTCTTGCGACATGTTGCTCCGGAACGTAAGCCCGCAAGGCATAAACGACAAGACCTCGAGCCCTGCGCTTGGGGATGAGAGAGGCCCCATGACCCAGCGTTTCGATGTGATCTTGAGGGGCGGCACCGTCGTCAACCAGGACGGCGAGGGTGTTCGCGATATCGGCATCACGGGCGGTCGCGTCGCCGCGCTGGGGGCGCTGTCGCAAGGCTCCGCCGCCGAGGTGATCGACTGCAAGGGCCTGCACATCCTGCCCGGCGTGATGGACACGCAGGTGCATTTCCGCGAGCCCGGGCTGGAGCACAAGGAAGACCTCGAGACCGGCTCGCGCAGCGCCGTGATGGGCGGCGTCACCGCCGTGTTCGAGATGCCGAACACGGCGCCGCTCACGGTGACGGAAGCCACCTTCACCGACAAGGTGAAGCGCGCCCATCACCGCATGCATTGCGATTTCGCCTTCTTCATCGGCGGCACCCGCGAGAACGTGCAGGACCTGCCGGTGCTGGAGCGCGCGCCGGGCTGCGCCGGCGTGAAAGTGTTCATCGGCTCCTCGACCGGCGCGCTGCTGGTCGAGGACGACGAAAGCCTGCGCCGCATCTTCCAGGTGATCCGCCGCCGCGCCGCCTTCCACGCCGAGGACGAGTACCGCCTCAACGATCGGAAATCGCTGCGCATCGAGGGCGATCCGCGCTCGCATCCGGTCTGGCGCGACGAGACCGCGGCGCTGATGGCGACACAGCGCCTGGTCAAGCTCGCGCACGAAACAGGAAAACGCATCCACGTGCTGCACATCTCGACCAAGGAAGAGATCGAATTCCTGCGCGACCACAAGGATGTCGCATCCTGCGAGGCGACGCCGCATCATCTGACGCTGGTCGCGCCCGAATGCTACGAGCGGCTCGGCACGCTCGCGCAGATGAACCCGCCGGTGCGCGGCGCCGATCACCGCGCCGGCATCTGGCGCGGCATCGAGCAGGGCATCATCGACGTGCTCGGCTCCGACCATGCCCCGCATACTCTGGAAGAGAAGCAGAAGACCTATCCGGCGTCGCCTTCCGGCATGACCGGCGTGCAGACGCTGGTGCCGCTGATGCTCGACCACGTCAATGCCGGCCGCCTGTCGCTGGCAAGATTCGTCGATCTCACCAGCGCCGGCCCCGCGCGCCTCTACAACATGGCCTGCAAGGGCCGCATCGCCGCCGGCTATGATGCCGACTTCACGGTGGTCGATTTGAAGCGCAGCGAGACCATCACCAACAAATGGGTGGCGTCGAAAGCCGGCTGGACGCCGTATGACTGTGTGCGTGTGACGGGCTGGCCCGTCGGCACCTTCATCCGCGGCCGCCGCGTGATGTGGCAGGGCGAGCTGGTGACGGCCTCGCAAGGAGAGCCGGTGCGGTTTCTGGAGACGCTGAAGCAGTAGGCGGCGCGGACTAGACACTTCGCGGGCAATGACAGAGTGCCAGGAAGCCCGAGCGCAAATTGGGAGAGAGCAATGTCCCAACCGACGCCCCTCATCACCACCGAGCAACTTGCCGCCATCCTCGGTGATCCCAATCTGCGCCTCTACGACTGCACGACCTACAACGAGCCTGTCCCGCCGGGCAGCGACGTGCCGTATCGCGCGGTGCCCGGCGACAAGACCTTCGCGGCCGGCCACATCCCTGGCGCCGATTTCCTCGACCTGCAAGGCGAATTCTCAGACACCTCCGCGCAGCAGTTCTTCATGATGGCTGATGTGCCCCAGCTGGAAGCCGCCTTCGGCCGCCACGGCCTTGATGCATCCAAAACCGTCGTTCTCTACAGCATCGGCACCATGATGTGGTCGACGCGGTTCTGGTGGATGCTGCGCTCGCTCGGCGTCGATGCCCGCGTGCTCGACGGCGGCCTCGACAAATGGAAGGAAGAGGGGCGGCCGATCGAAACAGGCGCACCGAAGGGTTATCCGGCGACGACCTTCAAGGCTTCGCCGCGCGCGGGCTTCTTCGTCGACAAGAATGTCGTGAAGGCGCGGATCGGCGATCCCTCGACCGTGATCGTCAATGCGCTCGGACCACAGTTTCACCAGGGCTTGGAGCCGAGCCGCTACGGCCGGCCCGGCCGCGTACCTGGCAGCGTCAACGTTCCCGCCGCGACGCTCGCCAACGCCGACAAGACGCTGACAACGCTGGCCGATGCCGAAGCGAAATTCGCGGCCCAAGGCGTCACGCGCGACAAGAATGCGATCGTATATTGCGGCGGAGGCATCTCGGCGACGATCGACCTGCTGATGCTGACGCAGCTCGGCTACGACAAGCTGGCGCTGTACGACGCCTCCATGGGCGAATGGGCGAGGGACCCCTCGCTCCCGATCGAGACGGATTAGGACCTTTCTTACCCTCCGCTCCAGGTCCTTCCAGGCGAGGGTAAGGGCCGGACGAGAAAACTGGGAACCTTTTCCCTTGGCCCGCATCCAACGTCCGGAATGACGCAAAACAAGCAGGTGACCGCCATGCAACGGACCGCAGCCGGCCTCTCCGCCGGTCTCAGGACATCGGAAGCCGAGCTGATTGACCGGGCCCGGGGCCGCGACGAGGCCGCGCTGCGCGAGATCATGCAGGCCAACAACCGCAGGCTCTACCGCCTCGCGCGCGGCATCCTGCGCAGCGACAGCGAAGCTGAGGACGTGGTGCAGGAGACCTATGTCCGTGCCTTCACCCATCTCGAGGGCTTCCGCGGCGAGTCCGGGCTGTCGACCTGGCTGTCGCGCATCGCCATCAACGAGGCGCTTGGCCGGGCGCGCAGCGCCAGGCCGCATGTCGAGCTCGGCGCGGTGCCCGAAGAGGCGCTCGAGGCGCAGATCATCAAATTTCCCGTTTCTCCCGCAGGCGATCCGGAAAGGACCATGGCCCAACGTGAAATCCAGCGCGTCGTCGAACGCGCCATCGACGAGTTGCCGGATGTCTTCCGCATGGTGTTCGTCGCGCGGGTCATGGAGGGCATGAACATCGAGGAGACCGCCGATCTGCTCGGCGTCAAGCCCGAAACCGTGAAGACGCGGCTGCACCGCGCCCGCGCCATGCTGCGCGAGAACGTCGAGAAGGAGATCGGCCCGGTGATGATGGACGCCTTCCCGTTCGCCGGCTGGCGCTGCGAACGGCTGACGGAGGCCGTGCTGAAGCGGCTCGGCATCGGCGGCTGAAGATTTTCGGGAACGTTTGCGCGAGACGTCCATCCAATTCCTGTGAAGCAACGCGCCGGCAAAACGTCCGGCAGCACAGGAGTGTCAAGCCATGTCCGTTCGTTGGAGCGCGGCGACCGCCGCAGCCATTCTGTTGTTCAGCCCCGTGCTGCTGCAAGGCGCGCACGCTGCCGACAAGCTCAGCGATCCGCAGATCGCGCACATCGCCTACACCGCCGGCGTGATCGACATCAACGCTGCCAAGCAGGCGCAGAAGAAGGCCAAGAACAAGGACGTCAAGGCGTTTGCCGACGACATGCTGCGCGACCACGAGGCGGTCAACAAGCAGGCGCTGGCGCTGGTCAAGAAGCTCAACGTGACCCCTGAGGACAACGACACCAGCAAGGCGTTGTCGAAGCAGGCGAGCGACAAGCTGGCCGAGCTCGACAAGCTGAGCGGCGCGGCCTTCGACAAGGCCTATGTCGCCAATGAGGTCGCCTATCACAAGACGGTCAATGGCGCGCTCGAGACCCAGCTGATTCCGTCGGCGAGCAATGCCGAGCTGAAAAGCCTGCTGCAGACCGGTCTGAAGATCTTTCAGGGCCATCAGCAGCACGCCGAGCACGTCGCATCCGAGCTGAAGTAGGAGGGTGTGAGATGAAGCCGGGACGCCTCGCAGCGATCACGCTTGCGGCCATCTTCATGCCGATGGTCGTCCCGGCACACGCCGCGACCATCGAGATCACGATGGAGAATCTCGTGATCTCACCGGCTGAGGTGTCGGCGAAGGTCGGCGACACCATCAATTGGATCAACAAGGACGTCTTCGCCCACACCGCCACGGCGAAGAACGGCGATTTTGACGTGGCGCTGCCGCCGAAGAAGTCTGCCTCATTCGTTCTGAAGAAATCGGGAACGGTCGAGTACTACTGCCGCTATCATCCCAACATGAAAGCGACGCTCAAGATCGAGCCGTAAGCGCTTACTGCCTTGAGACGCCGACCGAGAATTCGCCGTTGCGCACCCGGCCAGGAAGACCCTCGACGAATTTCGCCACCGCGTCCTCGCCATAGGTGCCGACCAGCTCGGCGAAGGCGGCGAAAAGGCTCGCCTGCGCCAGGCAATCGCCATCGACGCCGTCATGACGCGCCTCGGCCCAGGCCTCGTTGAGATAGCTCAAGGCGGCCTGCTTCTGCTCGTGATCGGGCAGCGGCGCGCGGGCGGGGGCGTAGGAAATCGGCTGGCTCATGAAACTCGGTCAGGACTGGGCGCGATCCACGGCGATGCGCTGTGCGAGAGGTGTAGCACGGGCGTTAACGACCGCTAGAGCACATCTTTAAGAACGGTTAACGGCTGTGAACAAAGTCGATGACAGGGTTCCCGTCACTGTCAGTCCGGGGCGCGACGAAGTCGCGAACCCCGGAATGACGAGGAGAGAGTTTCAGTTCGCGTAACGCGCGGTGAGATCGCGCGAGATTCTCGAGCCTTCCTCGATATAGCGGCGGATCGCGACCGTGGCCGCCGGCGTGCAGCTGCGGTAGGTCTGCTGGAAGCCGTTATAGCCGCGGTTGAAGCCGGCGATCATGCGGGTGCGGCGCTCGCCAGAGGGGGTTTCGGCATCGATCAGCGCCTGCATCTCGCTGCGCCATTTGTTGCCCTCGTTGGATCCGCAGATGCCGCGCAGATAGTGCAGGCCGCCCAGGATCTCGGCCAGCCGCTGCAAATCGGCGTCAAACGGCGCCGCCACGTCCTGGGCCCTCGCGGGCACGGAGGCGCAGGCGAGAAGCAGGGCAAAAATGGCCAGAGATCGCGTGGACATCGCCGCGTGTATGCCCCCTCGGGACGGCGGGCGCAAGGCGGGATGGTCAGGCGCCAATCAAGCGCGCAGCGGACTGGATGACGTCCTCCAGTCCCCCGGTCAGCTTGACCTCGCCGAGGCTCGCGAGCGCATCCGGGGCGATCCAGCGGTAATCGTCGAGCTCGTCGTTGAGCGCCGGTTCCCTGGCCACCCAGCGGGCGGCAAAGGACATGATCAGGTAATGGCCGGCGCCGGGCGCGGACGGCAGCACCTCGCGCCAGCCGGCAAGGCCGACGATCTCGATGGAAAGGCCGGTCTCTTCGTCGACCTCGCGCTTGAGCGCCTGGTGCAGCGATTCGCCGAACTCGACGCGGCCGCCCGGGAGCGAATAGAAGCCTTTGGCGGGTGAGCGGGCACGGCGAGTCAGCAGCACCTTGCTGTTGCGAAAGATCGCGGCACTGACCGCGATCTGGGGATGGGTGGGCTGGACGACCGCCGACATTTTCTTGGAGACCCTGGCTCAGTTGGCCATGATGGTGTCGACGTCGGCTTCCGCGCCGCCATTGATGATGCCGCCGCAGGCCGCGATCAGCGGCTTGACCCAGAGAGTGGCCTGCTCGGCGAGGCGGACGCGAGTCGAATCCTTCTCGACCTCGCGCATGGCCGAGCCAACCGCGGTCAGAATCGATGTCATGGTGTCGGTGATGTGGTCGAACTGGGCGCGCACATTCGGATCGGCTTTCTCGTAGGCCTCGATGGCGAGATCACGTGCCTTGAAATTCGACGCCGTGAAATGCTCGGCATAGGACAGCGGCGACCAGGTCAGAAAATCTTCCGCGCATTCGGGCATGTCGGGGACCATTTCCAGCAGCATCACGGCTTCATTGAAATGGTTGAGATAGTCGGTGGCAAGCCCGGTCCGCGGGTTGATGTTGGCCACGCGCAGCCGTTCGGCCCAGGCCTCGGCCTCGGGGCCCGTCTGTACATGCGTCCGCGCGGGTTGGGAGGCCATTGAGCTCATCGGCCGCAGTGTTAACGTTCGGGGTTAAAAGGACCTCAACGGACCCTATATTGGCCCAAGGATGTGTGGACGCTTCGTCATAACTTCAGCCCCCGCGGCTTTACGGCAACTGTTCGGCTATATCGAGCAGCCGAATTTCCCGCCCCGGTACAATGTCGCTCCGACACAACCGATTCCGGTCGTTTTGATCGAGAACGGCGCGCGCCATTTCCGCCTGATGCGTTGGGGCCTGCTGCCGAGCTGGGTCAAGGATCCCCGCGGATTTACGCTCCTGATCAACGCCCGCTCGGAGACGGTGCTGGAGAAGCCCGCGTTCAGACACGCGATTCGCCGCCGGCGCGGGCTGATCCCGGCCGACGGCTATTACGAGTGGAAAACCATCGAGGGCCGCAAGCAGCCCTTCTTCATCCACCGCGCCGACCGCGAGCCGCTCGGCTTTGCCGCGGTGTTCGAAACCTGGATCGGACCGAACGGCGAGGAGCTCGACACGGTCGCGATCATCACCGCTGCGGCGGGCGAGGATCTCGCCGCGCTGCATGATCGCGTGCCGGTCACCATCAGCCCGCGCGATTTCGAGCGCTGGCTCGAGATCCGCGGCGACGAGGTCGATCACGTGTTGCCGCTGATGAGGGCGCCACGCATCGGCGAATTCGCCTGGCACCCGGTCTCGACCCGCGTCAACCGCGTCGCCAATGACGACGAGCAGTTGCTGTTGCCGATCAGTGCGGAGGAGATGGAGGCGGAAGCGCCGAAGCCGAAGAGAGTGGCGCGGAAAGTTGCGGCGAGCTCGGCCGATGACGGGCAGGGGTCGTTGTTCTAGCCAAGCTGGCGCCCTTCACTCCGCTGTCGTCCCGGATCTGCGCTTGTGCTTGTCCGGAACGACAGTTTGGAGTTTGTGGCTGCGTCCTCACACAATCTCCCGCGCCCTGAGCGCCGCGATCTCCGCCGCATCGAAGCCCAGCTCGCCCAGCACCGCGTCCGTATCCGCTCCTAATTCCGGCGCCATCCGGTCCAGCCGTCCGCCGCCATGCGCGAGCTTGAATCCGCTGCCGGCGAAGCGCAGACGGCCGTAGGGCGTATCCAGCTCCTGGATGGCGCCGCGCGCCTTGATTTGCGGATGGTCGATGACCTCCTCCACCTTCCAGATGCTGGCGCAGGGCGCGCCGGCGTCCTCCAGGATCGTCTCCCATTCGCGTGCCGGCCGTTTCGCGAGCGCCTCCTCGATGATGGCACGCAGGGCCGGCTCGTTCTCGTTGCGCGAGAACCAGTCGGCAAACCGCGGATCGGAGAGCGTATCCTCACGGCCGAGCGTGGACATCAGCGCGCGGTACTGCTTCTCGTTGTTGACGGCGAGCAGGATGTAGCCGTCACCGGCCTTGAACAGGTTCGCGGTGGTCTTGCGGCTGACCGCCTGGTTGCCCGACAGCTGCTGGCGATGACCGGCGACCGACCAGTCAGCGATCTGGCCCGAGAGGAACGCCATCGTCGCCTCCAGCATGGAGACGTCAATGAGCTGGCCCTTGCCGGTGCGGTCGCGCTGGTACAGCGCGCTCGACACGCCGAACGCGGCGGTCGCGCCCGAGAGCACGTCGCATACCGCAAAGCCCGCGCGCGTCGGCCCGGTCTCGGGATGGCCGGTGATCGCCATGATGCCCGACAGCGCCTGCATCTTGCCGTCATAGCCGGGCCGCAAACGATCCGGCCCGGTCTGGCCGAAGCCTGACACCGCGCAATAAATCAGCTTGGGATTGATCGCCGACAGCGCCTCATATCCGATGCCAAGCTTGTCCATCACGCCGGGGCGGAAATTCTCCATGACCACATCGACCGTTGCCGCAAGTTTCTTCACGATCGCGATCGCATCGGGCTTTTGCAGGTCGAGCGTCAGGCTGCGCTTGTTGCCGTTGATGGCCTGGAACGCCGGAGCCAGCCCGCGCTCGGCCCATTCGCGGGACAGCGGCGTGCGGCGCATGTCCTCGCCCTCGCGCCGCTCGACCTTGATGACGTCGGCCCCCAGCAGCGCGAGCTGGTAGCTCGCATAGGGGCCGGCCAGCACTTGCGTGAAGTCCAGGATCTTCACGCCCTCGAACGGTCGCGTCACGTCGCTCTCCCCATTGCTTATCGTTATCGGAGGATGTCAGGCGGCGCGGTTGCCGCGCGCGATCTCCTTCTGCTTGTCGAATTCGGCGCGGCGGCGGGCGAGCTCTTCCGGCGAAAGCTGCGCGACATTGTTGTAGTCGAGCTTCCAGGAGGCATCCTCGCTCCAGCGCAGCGGCGACTGCATCGTGGTCTGCGGCCCGCTCGCGGTCTCCAGCAACCTCAAGGCCAGCTCCAGGGTCTGCGCCTGGGAGGCGACGTCATGCGGCTTGCCGGCGGAATTGCCGAGCGGGAAGTCGCTGAACAAAAAGCGCGGCACGGCGGCGTGCTCGATGATGTCCTTGGCGCAGCCCATGATCACCGTCGAAATGCCGTTCCGCTCCAGGTGCCGCGCCACCAGCGCGGTGGTCTGGTGGCAGACCGGGCAGTTCGGGACCAGCACCGCGACGTCGACCTTGTCGGCCAGGCAGCGCGAAAGAATCTCCGGCGCGTCGGTGTCGATCGTGACGCGATGGCTGCGGTTGGTCGGCGCGCCGAAGAAGCGCGGGGCGACTTCGCCGATCCGTCCCGCCGCGCTCGCCTTCAACAGCTGCGGCAGCGGAAACCAGGTGCCGCTGTCGGTGGCCGAGGTGTGCTTGCGGTCGTAGCCGATATGCGAGATGCGCAGGTCGTGCTGCTTCGAGGTGTCGCCGTCATAGACCTGGTAGAACTTCGCGCTGCCATTATACGCCGCGCCCGGACCCTGGTCGCCCTTGTCAGGATCGTACGGCGCCGCCGTCGTGATGATGGTCACAAGCGATTGCGCCAGCGGCTTTTTCAGCGGCCGGAACGGCGCCTCGGTGTAATGCGCCCAGCGATACGGCGTGGTGTAGCCGATCGCCGCGTAATAATCCCGCGTGCGCCGCATATAAGGGACGGGGGAATCATAGTCGGGCGCAAAGCCGAATTCGTCGT
Source organism: Bradyrhizobium sp. USDA 4486 (assembly GCF_054057995.1). Taxonomy (NCBI): domain Bacteria; kingdom Pseudomonadati; phylum Pseudomonadota; class Alphaproteobacteria; order Hyphomicrobiales; family Nitrobacteraceae; genus Bradyrhizobium; species Bradyrhizobium sp. USDA 4486. The sequence continues at coordinate 4,228,087 of NZ_JBSRZV010000001.1, read as the reverse complement.
CGCGCGGAGCGGACATGGGCGCGTCTCCTGGTTCTTGGTTGAGGCCAGACTAGAGATAGTTTTGCGGTTGCTCAACGGGGAGCAGGGCGGCGCAGGTCAGAATTGCAGCCGACGATGAAGCCGCGCGCACTGTGTCACTTACCCTCCCCTGGAGGGGGAGGGTCGATCGCGCACAGCGCGAGCGGGGTGGGGTGATCTCTCCACACGGGCACTGTTCGTTGCGGAGAGACCGTCACCCCACCCCGTCTCGCATCTTCGCTACGCTCAGATGCGAGCCGACCCTCCCCCTCCAGGGAAGAGGCGCCGGCATCACCTACCTGAAAACGTGCAGCGCGGCGTATTGCAGCAGCATGATCGCCTTGGCGTCGATGATGCGGCCGTCCGCGATCATCGCCAGCGCCTCGTCGATGCCGAGCTCCAGCACCTCGATGTCCTCGCCCTCATGCGCGAGGCCGCCGCCGTCGCTCACCCGCATCGAAGGCTCGTACTCGGCGACGAAGAAATGCAGCTTCTCGGTGATCGCACCGGGGCTCATGAAGGCCTCGAACACCTTGTGCACATGGTGCAGGCGATAGCCGGTCTCCTCCTCCGCCTCGGCGCGGATGCGCTCTTCCGGCGAAGCATTGTCCAGCACGCCGGCGGCCGCTTCGATCAGGAGATCGTCGTAGCCGCGGATGAATGCCGGCAGGCGGAACTGACGCACAAGGATCACGCTGCGACGGGCAAGGTTGTAGGGCAGCACGGCCGCGGCGTTGTCACGCTCATAGGTCTCGCGATGCTGGGTCTGCCATTCGCCATTGGCGCGGCGGTACTCGAACGTGGTGGTCTTCAGGGGCGTCCAATTGTCCGAGAGCACGCGGACGTCCTTGATGCGGACGCGGTCGGAAATGGTCATGGCTGTCCTTCTTTTCTTCACCTCGCCCCGCTTGCGGAGCGAGGGAGAGCGCAGCTGCGCCCGGGGCCGCAGCTCAGTTGCTTGGCGTGGTCGCGCGCCCGTCGAGCCACTTCTGGAACATCACGGAGGTGGAGAGCTCGAAGCCGAGCGAGCTATAGAACGCATTCGCCCGTGCATTCTCGCGCCGGACGAGCAGCTGGAGCTTCGAAATCCCGGCCGCCCGCAGCCAGTCCTCGGCCGCCGCCATGATGACGCGGCCGTAGCCGCGCTTCTGGCACTCGGGGTCGACGGCGACGTAATAGACCCAGCCGCGATGGCCGTCATGGCCGACCATGACGGTGGCGACGATCGCGCCACCATCGCGGCCGATCAGCACGGTCGAGTTGTCGCGCCGGCGCGCCAGCGCGATGTCGGCATGCGGATCGTTCCAGGGCCGCGTCAGGCCGCAGCGCTGCCACAGCGCCACGACGTTCTCGACGTCGGCATCCCCGATCGCATCGATCGCAAGAATACTCACAGCACCTTCCCCGGATTCATGATGCCGAGCGGATCGAGCATCGCCTTGATCGACCGCATCAGCTCGATGGCGGTCTTGTCCTTGACCTCGGGCAGCTCGTCGCGCTTGAGCACGCCGATGCCGTGCTCGGCCGAGATCGAGCCGCCCATGCGCAGCACGATCTCGAACACCACCGCGTTCATCTCGTGCCAGCGCGCGAGAAAATCCGCCGTGTTGGCGCCGATCGGCTGGCTGACATTGTAGTGCAGATTGCCGTCGCCGAGATGGCCGAACGGCACCGGCCGTGCGCCCGGGATCAGCTTGACGACGGCAGCATCGGCCTCCGCGATGAAGGCGGGCACGGCGGCGACCGGCACGGAGATGTCGTGCTTGATCGAGCCGCCCTCCGGCTTCTGCGCCGCCGACATTTCCTCGCGCAGCTTCCAGAAATTGTTGCGCTGGGCGAGGCTGGCCGCGATCACGGCGTCGTCGACGATCTCCTCCTCCATGGCGCGGGCCAGGATCGTCTCCAGCGGCGTGCGGGCGTCCTCGCTCGGCGAGGACAGCTCCATCAGCACGTACCAGGGATGTTTTTCCGCCAGCGGATCGCGCACGTCGATGCCGTGACGCACCGAAAAATCCACCGCCATCTGCGAGAGCAGCTCGAAGCTCGTCAGCGCGTTGGCGGCCTCGCTCTGCGCGATCGTCAGCAGCTTGAGCGCCGCCTCCGGCGACTTCAGCCCGACATAGGCGGTCTCGACCGCCCGCGGCTTGGGGAACAGCTTGAGCGTCGCCGCGGTGATGATGCCGAGCGTGCCTTCGGCGCCGATGAACAGGTTATGCAGATTGTAGCCGGTGTTGTCCTTCTTCAGCTTCGACAGCACGTTGAGCACACGCCCGTCGGCGAGCACCACTTCCAGCCCCAGCGCCATCTCGCGCGCGACGCCATAGGCGAGCGCGGCGGTGCCGCCGGCATTGGTGGAGAGATTGCCGCCGATGGTGCAGCTGCCTTCGGCGCCGAGCGACAGCGGAAACAGCCGGTCCGCGTCGGAGGCCTTCTGCTGCGCGACCTGCAGCACCACGCCGGCCTCGCACGTCATGGTGTTCGAGGCGGTGTCGACCTCGCGGATCTTGTCGAGGCGGCGCAGCGACACCACCACCTCGCCATTGTGCGGCGTCTGCCCGCCGACGAGACCGGTATTGCCGCCCTGCGGCACCAGCGCGATCCTGTGCTGGGAGACGAGCTTGCAGATTTCGGAGACTTCCGCGGTCGAGCCCGGACGCAGCACCAGCGGCGTGCGGCCGTGGAACAAATTGCGCTCTTCGGTGACGTAGGCCTCGATGTCGGCCGCATCGGTGATCGCGTGGCGATCGCCGACGATCTTGCGGAATTGCTCGATCAGCTCGGGCGCAAGCGGAGGGGCGGCGGATTGATTGATGTTCATGTCGTCTTCTTTCATCCCGCGTTCTAAAGCATGATCCGGACCCGAAGGGCCGCGTTAGCGCAAAGTGCGAAGCCGTTTTCCGGAAAGATCATGCGTAAACAGCAACCTAAAGCGCGATGACGATTCATCCAATGCTCATCGCGCTTTAACGCGCAACTGCCGCGCGCCGCAGCCGGTCATTGATCGCTTCGCCCAAGCCTTCCTCGGGGATCGCCATCACTGCGATCGCCTTCGGTGCCTTCGCATCGAGCGTGCGAAGATAGCCGAACAGATTGGCGGCGGCTTCATCGAGATCAGCCGCGAGCGACAGATTCATGACGGCCGCGGCCGCCTCCATGCCCGGCAGACGCGCAGGCCCGAACGCCAGCAGCGCTTCACCCGGCGCGACGTCCTGCGCGTGCAGCCGCACATGGGCGCGCGGCGCGTAATGCGAGGCCAGCATGCCCGGCGCCAGCGGCTGGCTGTCGTCGCTCTCGGCGTCCGCCGGTGGCCGCGCCAGCGGCGCGCCGAGCACGGCCTCGATCCGCTCGCGCGACAGCCCGCCTGGCCGCAGCAGCATTGGCGCCTTGAAGCAGCCGACGATGGTCGATTCGACGCCGACCGCGACCGGCCCGCCGTCGATGATCAGGTCGATGCGCCCGGCAAGGTCGCTGGCGACATGCGCCGCCAGCGTCGGCGAGACGTGCCCGGAGATGTTTGCCGACGGCGCCACCACCGCTCCGCCAAAAGCGCGCAAAATCGCCTCGGCCACGGGGTGGGCGGGAATGCGGATCGCGACCGTGTCGAGGCCCGCGGTGGCGAGATCAGACACCGGGCAGTTCTCCGTCTTCGGCACCACCAGCGTCAGCGGCCCCGGCCAGAACGCCTCTGCCAGCTTCAGCGCGCGGCCGTCGAGCCGGCCGATCCGGCACGCAGCGGCGATATCAGGCACGTGCGCGATCAGCGGATTGAACGCCGGCCGGCCCTTGGCGCTGTAGATATGGGCCACCGCGGCGGCGTTGGCGGCATCCGCGCCGAGCCCGTAGACCGTCTCGGTCGGAAACGCGACCAGCCCGCCGGCGGCCAAGGTCCGGGCGGCGGCTTCCGCGCCGGCCTCGCCGGCCGGCAAAATCAGTGTCTCGAGACCCGTTCTCACAGGGACAAAATTCCTCGGCTCGGCCGCTTGCAGTGCGTCAAACCCGACGCTATAAGCCGCCTTCTTGTCGGAGTGTGGCTCAGCCCGGTAGAGCACTGCGTTCGGGACGCAGGGGTCGCAGGTTCGAATCCTGCCACTCCGACCAGAAATCATTAGGTTTTTCCTTCTGATCGCTGGTCCTTCCCGAGTCAACCACCGTTTCAACCACCGAAACATACCGGCCTTTTTGGCCAATGGCGGTGGCCGCCCCCTGCAGAAAGTCTGGGTGGTGGTGGCCGTAGGTGTCCTGCAGGACCTCGGGAGACATGCCCAGGAACCCTGCCGCCTCCCAGATCGCCACGCCACGCTGCATGAGCCATGTCGCAGCCGTATGCCGTAGGGTGTGGGGTGTCACTTTCCCCGGAAGGCCAGCAAGCCTCACAGCGGTCTTGAAGCCCTTTTTTACCGAGGCGACTGGCTTGCCGTTGAACTCAACGAAGCATTCGGCGATCAGCTTACGGTTCCACCAGCGTCGAAAGTGGGCGAGCAGCCGGGGCGGTATGGGGGCTGGCGTCTGACGCTTCTTGGTAGAGCGCTTGCCAATGGCCTTGCGATAAAAAATGCCGCGCTCCAGATCCACGTAAGAGCGCCCGGTTATCGCATATGGCGATGCCGACGCTATCGCGCCCGCGCGAGTGCCGGTGTACAGGCCGATCAGGATAAACCGAGCAATATGACGCAGAGGCCTTCGGTTCGTGGCGACCGGGCCCCCCTTCGATGCTCCCGAGTGTATCGTCTGCTTCTCACGGTAGCTCCAACAATGCCAAAGCAACGCTGCGGCCTCTTTGCGAGTCAGCCATCGGTCGCGCGCTTCACCTTTCGGCGGGAGCGACACGCGCACGACGCCGCGGTGAAAGCCTTCTTTTGCGTGGTGGTTAATCGCGGCGCGAAGTGTCTCAAGGTCGCGGCGAGCACCGCCTGGACCGCCACGATGCTTGGTATACCCCGCACAGGTCTGGGCGTTAACCTGCGCGAGCATCTTGCCACCCCAATACTCGTTGAGACGTTCGATCCTCGGCTCAATCTCGTGTTGCTCGCCTGGCTCGCCAATGTCCGTCAGATAGATTGAGAGTACATCGGCGCAGTCGATGTCCTCTATGTCTCGTCTGCTTCGCTCCGCTTGGTACTTGCGCGCGATGTAGTCCGACAGCGCTTGCTCTGCTTCTCGAGGCGGCTTTGTTCCAGACGCGTTCGCAAGGCATCCTGTGGCGATATGGCGGCCGCCGTCCTTGATGATCCAGACGGCTTGGGCGACGAGCTTGCCGTCTCTGTATCTGGGCTTACGTTTGAAGAGCCGAGCTCCCTTGCTTGGACGCGGCATAATTTCCTCATTCTCTCTATATAAAAGAGCGTTGTGTAGTCCTTACCCGCAATGCGCTCGATAACGAGTCGTCCACGGGCTCCTTCTCTGCGCAATCCGGAAGCGGTCATCGAACCGTCGGGAAATGCCAAGGCCGCTGCTACAGCAAGACGGAGTGGATCGTGGAGACCAACGCCCTTTGGGCGCTTCCATACATCGATCATGTTAGCAACGTCGCAATCTGCGAAGCGCTAACGACGATCGATTCTTATGTGGGCGGCATTGTCGCGGTTCTATTTGTCGGAAGAATGCGCTTGCCGCGAGGTGTCGAGTCGGTGTGGAGATTAGAAGTGTTTGGCAGCGCTGAGCAAGGGTAACATTCTGCTCATCGCCGCGGCCTTTAAGAATCCTTCCAGTGTTGCTGTTCGCCTCGAGATCGTCAGTGCCCATTGGCACATACAATCAACGCGTGGGCGATAGCTCAATTGCGACGAGCGGCTGTTTAGGCCGATATGGGCCGGCGCGGAGAATGCCTAGGGCGGCCGCGCCAACGTCATCCTAGGTAGGGGTATCGATCACTTTTGCGATATGCTCCATTGCTTTTCGGTCCAACTGAGCGTGGTTGCTTAGCGCTCGCTTACGCCACAGCCCACGTATTTGTGCGAAGCGGGACGATTGGTTTGCTATTGATAGCGACCCAGCTGCTGAAGCGGCCAGCCCAACAGTTTTCGCCGGTCGCTCGACATAGCTCCTTGATTCTATTGGGTCGGACGGCTGGCCGATACTGTAAGATTTAACAGGTTGTGGATTGTCTCGGCGAGGCGCCTGGAGTCTTGGGTCTGGATCTCAGCACGGTATCCGTCCTGTCGTTGCCCCCGAACGCGATCTTTCTGGGACGAACGCGACAGTTTGCCGGAGTCAGCGGCCGACCAATACCTGCGCGGCCCATTTTTCTGCATCTCTGGCTCGTGCGGCAATAGCCGCACCGGGCTCTCGTGTTGGGGTGGACGGCCCCCTTCCGCCAAACTGCGTGGCAAGATGAGGTCGTCGCTGACCTCAACGAAGGAGCCGCCCGTGGAAACGATTGTGCGCATCGGTTTGGATACGTCAAAGAGTGTTTTTCAGTTGCATGGCGTTGATGGCACCGAGCAGCCGGTTTTACGGCGTAAGTTGAGGCGCGGGCAGGTTTTGGAGTTCTTCCGTCGTTTGCCGCCTGCGCTTGTCGCGCTGGAGGCTTGCGGGGCATCGCACTATTGGGCGCGGGAGCTTCAATCGCTTGGGCACCAGGTGGTGATGATTCCGCCGCAATATGTCAAACCGTATGTTCAGCGCGGAAAATCGGACGCTGCAGACGCCGAGGCGATTTGCGAAGCGGCAAGCCGGCCAAAATTGCGCAAGAACTTTGTGCCTATCAAAAGCCCCGAGCAGCAGGTGTCAAACGCCATCCGGAACTGCCCCCTTTGCGTCACGAAGAACTGCCCCCACCATCGGGATTATGATCTCGGTTGAAGGTTGTTTCCGCCGGTGACGGGCCGGAGGGAGGCGGAGCCGACCGGAGGGCCGTCACCGGCGGTCGGCGTCTTGATAAGGCCGCTTTTGCGCTTGGCGCGGAGCCGGTAGCTGTCGCCGCGGATCGTCAGCACGTGGCTGTGATGCAGGAGCCGGTCAAGGATCGCGGTGGCGACCACGGGATCGGCGAACACCGTACCCCATTCGGCAACGCTGCGGTTCGACGTGATCAGCATCGCGCCGGTTTCGTATCGCCGGCTGACTAGTTGGAAGAACAGATGGGCCGCGTCAGGTTCCAGAGGCAGGTAGCCGAGTTCGTCGACGATGAGCAGCTTTGGCTTCGACAGCGCGAGAAGTTTCTCGTCTAGGCGTCGCTCGCCGTGCGCCTTGGCAAGGCCAGCGACCAGCGTCGTCGCCGTGGTGAACTGTACCGTGTATCCGGCCAGGATCGCCTCTCGCCCGAGCGCGATCGACAAGTGCGTCTTACCTACGCCTGGCGGGCCGAGCAGCAGCACGTTTTCTCCGTTGGCTATCCAACGTGATGCGGCAAGATCACGGATCTGCTTTGGATCAATTGACGGCTGCGCCTCGAAGTCGAAGCCAGCAAGCTCCTTCACCGCCGGGAAGTGTGCGAGCTTCAGCGCCATCTCTATGCGGCGATGGTCCTTGCGTGCGATCTCGCGCTCGCACAGCAGGATCAGCGTCTCACGCGCCGACAGGTTCGCGCGCGCCGCCTCGTCGAGCAGGCTGTCGAGCTGATCGCGGATACCGGAGAGCTGCAGTCGCGCCAGCATGGCATCGAGCGGATCGGTCGTTGCTTCCATTATCTTCTTTGCCCGCGCCATCAGAAGCTTCCTCCGACCACGGCTTCGTATTCGGCAAGAGGGCGCAACAACGACGGCGGTGAGGACGGCCCCAGCACCGCCGCCGCGATCTCAGCCCGGCGGACCGCGCCGCTGTGACCAGCAACACCATCGAGATGGGCGGTGTCGATGATCCGCAGCCGGCGTCCATCCGATTGCTTGTGGATCGCAACCTGGTGCAATCCATGGCGGATCCGCACTTCCCCGGCCGCGATCGTTACCGCCACGCGCTCGCCAATCAGGCGCCACGGCACTGAGTAGCTGTTCGTGTCGATCTCGACGGCACAATCATGGCCGACGACGCGGGTCAGTTCACGCAACGATCCGAACGACGGTTGCCCGCTAAGCGGCTTCAACCGGTGGGCCTCGTCACGCGCAAAGCGAGCAATCGGCGCCTCGCCGGTCGTGCCGTGGATTCGCACGTTCGCCACCTCACGCTCCCACCCGGCCAGATGCGCCTCGAATGCCTCCCAGCTCGCGAAGGAATGCCCCGCGATCGCGTTCTTCTTCACGTAACCGACGCCATTCTCCGTCTTGCCCTTCGTCCGCGCCCGATACGGCGCGCAGGCGCGAGGACGGAAGCCCCAATGCTTCGCGAACGCGATGAGCTTGTCGTTAAATTGGACCGACCGGCTCACTGCGTCGTGGCGCACCACCAGCGCGCGTGGATTGTCCATCAGCACTTCCTCAGGCACACCGCCGAGGGTCGTGAATGTGCTCTCGAGCCCGGCAAACCAATGCTCCTGCTTCTCAGCCCGGAACGCACGCACATGGAGCCGCCGCGAATGTCCGAGCGTCGCCACGAACACGAACGCTTTTATCTTCGCCCCGCTGATCTCGACCAGACGCTCGCCGAAGTCGATCTGCAGCTGCCGGCCCGGCGGCGTCTCGAACCGCGTCGTCGCCAGCGCCTCCGCCTTCAGCGCCTGGCGATACGGCTGCACGGCCCGTTGTAGGGTTCGCCGGCTGACCGCCACGTCTTTCTCGGCCAACAGGTCCTGGCGCACCACATCCGCATTGCCCCGATGCCTGATGAACCGCTCGCGCAGCCAACCTTCAAGGCCGTCGAGCCGCTTCGCCCGCTCAGGCGACTTGAACGGCTTCACACCGCCCGCCGCCACGTAGCCCTTCACCGTGTGATGACTGCAGCCCAGCTGCCGCGCAATCCGCTTCAGACCCCACCCGCACGCCCTCAGGCGCAACATCTCCGCCACGTCATCCGGCGTCTTCATCACCTGCCCCCGTGGATCAATCCACGACGAGCTTTCCGCGATTCGTTCCTCTTTCATTCACTCTCTCCTCGGCTATCCAAGGAGGGGGCAATTCCTCATGACGCCGAGGGGGCAGTTTTCCATGGCGCGCGACAAGCAGGGCGCACAGATGCTCGCGCGTGTGCGCAACCAGTTCATCGGCAGGCGGACCCAGCTCGCCAATTCGATCCGAGGCTACGCCGCGGAATTCGGCTTTACTGCGCCCAAGGGGCTTTCCCGGCTTCAGCAATTGCTGATCGACATTCGGGATGACGCGACAGTCCCCAACTTGGCGAAGGAGCTGGTGGAAGCTTTGGCAATAGAGCTGGCGCGCGTCCACGACCAGATCGCCAAGCTCGACAAAAAGCTCATGCAACTCCACCGTAGTAACGAGATGAGCCGGCGACTGGCGGCTATTCCGGGTGTTGGTCCGATCGGCGCGACGCTGCTGTCAATCAAGGTCGTGGATGCACGCGGGTTCAAGTCGGCAAGAAACTTCGCTGCCTGGCTTGGCTTGACACCAAAGAATCACTCGACGGCTGGAAAGAACCGCCTCGGCGTGATTACGCGCGCCGGCGACGGAATGTTGCGAACCGTCTTGGTGGCAGGCGCGACAGCTGTGATCGCACATATGCGCCGACGGGAAGGTCGCTCCTGGCCCTGGCTCAAAGATATCATCGCACGCAAGCCGCCGAAGCTGGTGGCCATAGCGTTGGCAATAAGCTGGCGCGGATCGCCTGGAAACTGATGGTCAGCGGCGAGCGGTACCGACCTGCAAGCAGCGTCGTGCCGATGCCGACATAGCCTTGAACGAAATGCAGAGCTTGGCGCCAGACCGGCAGGTTTGACGCCGGGGGCGGAACTTGCAGGACAGGAAGAGGTGGTACGTTCGGCGCAAGCCGGTCAGTGAAATGCTCCGCTCGGTTTACCGGCAGAAAATGCCGCTCTCGTGTTTGGATCTCACTGTCCGCGAAGCCCATCTTGGCCGGTGGTCGTAAGACCCGAAAACAGGCCGGACATATGAGCGCAAGCGATCCGAGCGTGCTGCCAGAGCCAATCCTTGCAAGTCGGGGGCCCTCCACATATGAACCGAGCCGCGTTGCGTCTCGACCTTCGGCTTAGATCCCTCGCGCAAGCAAGTATATAACGTGTCGCTCGCCGGAGGCACTCGCACGAAGGGCTGCCGCTTCGCGGCACCGCTAGCACTGCCCGTCGCGCGGGTGCCTTTTTAACCGGTCTCGCGACTGCACTCGGTCCCGGGTCCCGCCGCTATGCGTCGGCGCTATGCTGACCCTCTTGCGGGTGCCTCTTTTGATTTTCTCACTCTTGTCTTGTTCCCACCTGCTCTGACTTTCTCAATATTCCAACGCTCGAAATCTCAGGGGCTCCGCCCCTCGCGCGCGCCAGGGTAAAGCGCCGGCTGCCGCCGGTGCCGTCCCGAGCGGTCTCCCCGGTCTTCCGCGCTTCGCTCATCCTGTCGATTTTGACTGCATGGCACACGCGCTTGTGCAGACCCGCTCCTAACGAGCGGCCCTTGCGGGCGGGAGATCCCCCTCCGCTCGGGGCGCCCTGGCACTTGCTACCCCCGGTCTCGCCGACGGGCAGGGGCGCAGGCGCGTGGTGCGCCTTGCACCCATGGAAGCAAAAGGAAGAATGATCATGTCCGCCAAATCAATTGAAATCGTTCCCGCGAGCGGGACGGAGATTTTCATTCCGCTCAACAAGCTGAAGAAGTCCTCGAACAATGCGCGCAAGACGCCCCACAGCGAGGCCGCGATCGAAAGCTATGCGGCGAGTATCGCCGCCAAGGGCATCCCTGCAGAATCTGGTGGTTGAGCCCGAGTTAGACGGAGAGGGAACGGCAACGGGGTTCTATCGCGTGACCATTGGCGAAGGCTGGCGGCTTGCCCAGCTGCTGAGAGTGAAGCGGAAGGAGATCAAGAAGACCGAGCCGATCCGCTGCATCATCGACACTGCGAATGACCTTCACGAAATCAGCCTGGACGAGAATGTCACCCGGGAAAACATGCATCCCGCTGACCAGTTCGAGGCGTTCAGGAAGCTTGCGGACGAGCGTGGCTTCGGCGCGGAGGAGATCGCCGCTCGCTTTGGGGTGACGCCACATGTTGTGCGGCAACGCCTCCGGTTGGGTGCAGTTTCCGGCAAATTGATCCAGCTGTACCGCGATGGCGATCTGACACTTGAGCAGTTGATGGCCTTTGCCATCGACGATCAGGCCCGGCAGGAGGCTGTTTTTGAGCGTCTCTCCTACGACCGTGATGCCAGCACCATACGCCGTCTCCTCACTGAAACCCATGTCGCGGCCACCGATCGCCGCGCGCGTTTTGTCGGGCTGAAGGCCTACATCGAAGCTGGTGGTACGATCCTGCGCGACCTCTTCGCAGAGGACCGCCGCGGCTATCTGGAAGACGTCGCGCTGCTCGATTTGCTGGTGATGGCACGGCTCGGCCGCGAGGCGGACGCCTTGGGCGGCTGAGGGGTGGAAGTGGACCGAATCCCATGTCGACTTCCCGTGCGCCCATGGGATGCGCCGTGCCTACCCGCATCTGGTCGAGCTTTCGGCAGATCGGTCCGCCGTGCATGCCGCTCAAACCGAGTTCGACTGGCTGACCGAACAGCATCAAACAGCCGACGAACTGCCTGATGAAGTGGACGCCCGGTATGGCGAATTGGAGACCAATATCGAGCTGCTGGAGGCGAAACGGCAGGCTTACGGTCCCGGCCACGTCGCGCGCGGCGGCGCGTTCGTGATCCTCAATCATGACGGCACCATCAGGATCGAACGCGACTTCATCTGCCCCGGTGACGACAAGCCCGATGCCGAAACCGGGCAGGACAACGACGGTAAGGCACCGGATGAGGAGGGCGGAGGAGACGATCAAGCCACGCGCGATGGTAAAGGAGAGGGTGGAGAAAACGAGGAGGAAGAGGAGGAGCAGTCGCTGTCTGACACGCTGGTTCGTGACCTCACCGCATCGAACCCTGGGGCTGCGTCTCAATCTGAGTGAGCAGCCCGATGTCGCAATCGTAGCCGTCACCCATGCGCTGGCCGCGCAAATCTTCTATGTCGGAGCCAATACCCATGTGGTCGGCATTCAACCGATCAAGACCGATTTGGCTGTGCATCCGGCCGGAATAGAGGACACGGCGGCCGGAAAAGCATGGTCGGATCGCCATGCCAATTGGGCGGGGCAAATGCCGCGGGACGTCGGCGGAGTGTGGGAATTCGTGACCGAACTCGAACACGACAGCCGCATGGCTCTGCTCGCGCATTGCACGGCATTGACGGTCAATGCGGTCAAATTGCCATTTAACCTTTGGCCGCGCGATTGACGGCGGCCAGCCGTTTGGCCGAGGCCGTCGTTCTCGACATGACTGGATACTGGCGGCCGACGGTGCAAAGTTATCTCGGCCGGGTCACCAAGTCGGGCATTCTCAAGGCCGTCAGCGAAGGCGTCGGCGAGAAAGCCGCCGCACGCTTGTCGGATTGAAAAGGCCGAGATGACAGCAGCCGCGGAGCAGCTGTTGGCCGCAACCGATTGGTTGCCGTCGTTGCTGCGCACAGGCAAAACGGAGGAGCAAGCGGGGTGCGCCAGATGAGGTGCAGCGCAACGATTTCCGCTCGCAAGCAGCCGAGTAGGAGGCGAGCCGGGGTCGGGAGAACGCCCCGGCTCGTCGAAAAATTGCGGCCGCGCACCTGACGGCACGCGGTCGGTTCAGTTGAAGGGAAGCGGGCGATGACTCACGCGAACCCCGTCTCCAAATGCGGGCTACGATCCGTTCCGATTTGCGGAGGCCAGTGAGGTTGCGCCAGGTCTACTTTTGCGTTGGCGAGGCGATCAAGCTGGGACCCCGATCGAATCCGGACCTCGCGTATTCGACGCGCAATCACGCAAATAATTCTGGTCGGCGCCGTCGTTCCCTCATGCGAAAATGCGGTCGGGTCCGCTTGGTTTGTCTGGTGCGTCGTGCTCGCGAGTGATGCGCAGGCGTCGCTTTTTTGATCGATACGCGCCGTTTTCTGATGCTGCGCTGGGCGTTGGAAGTCAGGGTAATCGCCGTCAGTTCGGTCACGGCTCGCGTCCAACGCATCCACGAATGGCTCATTAGGCCCGAGGGACGGCAAGAGCCTCGATCGCCTTCCCGCAACAGCTCACGCCTGCTTTTTTCCCTGCCGCCGCGCGGCGGCATTCCTCGCGCAAGTCAAAAAAGGCAGGCTTTCGCCGTCCTCCGCTGCGCTGTGGGCCCAAGGGCTGCGGGCCGATCGCTCCCCGGGCCAAGGATCGCCATCGAGGCTGCGATGGGCGCGGCCCGAACAACAGACAGACGGAGATTACCATGGCGACCATCGGCACCTTCACCACTTCGGACAACGGCTACACCGGTTCGATCAAGACGCTGACGCTGAACATCAAGGCCAAGTTCGCGGCCTCCGAAAAGGACAAAGACAACGCTCCCGACTTCAGGATTTTCGCAGGTAGCACCGAGTTCGGTGCCGCCTGGAAGAAGAGCGTCCGCGACAGCGACCGCGAATATCTCTCGGTCAAGCTCGACGATCCGAGCTTCCCGGCTCCGATCTACGCCTCGCTGGTCAAGGTCGAAGGCGAGGAGGGCTTCAGCCTGATCTGGTCGCGCCGCAACGGCGACTGACGCCGGGGATCATCGGCCCCGCCTCCTCGGAGGCGGGGCTTTTTTGCGTTTCCTACGCGCTTTGAAGGAAGTCAGGAGAGCATTTTCTTGCCCAAAAGGCAGCGCGCACCTTCGGATTTGCGGGCCAGCTCAAGCACGATTTGCGGTCTAGAGGTGCGAATTTCGACAAGCTTTTTGGCTTCGTTTTCGTTGGGCGGTTCGCGAGCTCAATAGCCGTGTGAGCGGCCAACTGAGTGCGCTGCATTCGACTTATTGGCCGGCACCAGGACCACGTCTCAGATGTGAAACCGAGCCGCTTGCCACGCGAATAGTCTGGTCTGGACGCGAGAAACTGGAGGCGACACATACGCCGGAAAGTGGCCCAGGCGCCGTTCGTGCGGAGACTGGCGCTCTGCGGCAACGGCTGTTTCATTCGTCTGAAGGGGACGATTCCCTGCTTGTGGCGCCACGACCTATGGCAGCCGTCCCCCATCCGAAACCCTCGCACGCTTCCTTTTTTCCCCGCCGGCAGGCCGGCTCCTCGCCGCCGCTTCGCTGCAAATAAGGAGCGGGCTCAGGTGCTTCGCTGCGCTTCGCCCCAAGGGTTCGGATGCGGGCCGCCCGCCATGACGGTCTCGTCATCGCAGGGCATCGGCCCTGCGGCAACGAAGGAGACAGACCATGACCGCGATCGGATTCGTCACCCGCACAGTTCACGGAGGCTTCAGGGGCCAGCTAAAGTTGCTGCCCGTCTGCGCCGACATCGACATCGTTCCAAACCGCGACAAGTCCGGCGATAAGCCAGCAGATTTCCGCATCTTCGCGCATGGACTCGAGGTCGGATCCGGCCGGATTTTGACCGGCGAGAACCGCGGAACGGACTACATCAGCCTGTCACTCGCAGCACCTAGCCTTGGAGTCCGTAGGCTCTGCGCCCACCTTGGTCGAACGGTCGGCCTTAACGGTGACGGCAGCTTCTTCCTGATCTGGAATCCTGTCGATTGACTCGAAATGTTGGCTCTCGCGCATCGCGCGGGAGCCCCTTTTTGTATCTCGGATAGGAGGCTTTAGATATTCCCGATTGGTGCAAAAGCGCCCGCAGCTGGGTGCGCGGAGAGGCGAGGGTTGGTTGGCCAGTCTGCAAGGCATCGCATTTCGATCGAAGAAGCGCTCTGGCACGCCGTGGAATTTGCCTGGAGCGAAGGTCGTTCCGTGGCTTTTTCTCTTCGTTCCGACGCCAAAAAATCGCTCCATCTGCATTGGAATCTGCTCCAACCGATGGGCAGAAGGGAGGCTGGAATTGATGGCCTAGAAGCGCGCCTAGTACGCGATTTTTGTGCGTCAATAGCGTGCTGATGGCATACGGGCGATGCCTTCGGCCCGCGCTCTACTCGTCGCTTCGCTCCTCACCGAGCCACCCTACGGGTGTCTCGGCCCTTCGGGTAACGATCGCTATCGCAAATGAGCGCAAAGCAAAAAAGCAGCGGGAGTGAGGGCTCTTCGGCCGTGGCCGAATCCGGAGCCTGGTGCAACGACTTAGAAGGTCGTTGCCACAAGGGAGAGCTCCGATGAAACTGTACGTTGGATTGGACGTCGGCCTTGAAGAAACCAGCGTTTGCATCGTCGATAGCCAAGGTCTTACGGTCCGCGAAATTAAGGTCAGCACGGAGCCAGAGGCGATCCGCTCCGCTGTAGAGGGCTACGCGGATCGCCTCGATAGAGTAGGGGTCGAGGCGTCATCGCTAGGCATCTGGCTGTATCGCGAATTACAGCCAGTCGGGCTTCCAATCATTGTCGTGGAGGCGCGCCACATGCGCGTTTCGCTGTCGACAATGCGCAACAAAACCGACCGAAACGATGCGCGCGGCATCGCGCAGATGATGCGGTTGGGCTGGTACCGCGCCGTGCATGTCAAGAATATCGACATGCAAAAAATGCGCACATTGCTGACCAACCGGAAGCTGCTTAAGCGCAAATTGGTCGACCTCGAGAACCATGTTCGGGGCGCGCTGCGGGCCTATGGATTGCTCGTCGGAGCAGTCGCTCGAGGCGCCTTTGAGGCCCGCACCCGAGAGCTGATCGAGCACAGCGACCCGATTTTTGTGATGTCGATCCAGGTCATGCTGGACGTGCGCCGCGCGCTCCTCGGGGGCTACGATCGGCTGCATCGCGTGCTTCTACAGGTGGTCCAGCATGATCCTGTTTGCCGGCGTCTGATGACGGTTCCGGGCGTTGGTCCGGTTGTCGCCTTGTCATTCAAGGTTGGCGTTGATGACCCTCATCGCTTTGCCCGATCACGCACAGTGGGCGCCCATTTTGGCTTGACGCCGAAGCGCCATCAGTCTGGCACATCGATCGATTTTGAAGGTCGCATCAGTAAACAAGGCGATATCTCCGTGCGGGAGGCGCTGTGTGAAGCGGCTGCAAGTCTGCTGCTACGGGTCAGAAAATGGTCGGCGTTGCGGGCTTGGGGCCTGCGAATTGCCAAGCGGTCGAGCATGCTGTGTGCGATTGCCGCGGTCGCGCGAAAGCTCGCGGGTATTCTCCACCGGATGTGGGTCAGCGAGACGGATTTCCACGTCGGATTCGGTGCCAAGGTCACGCAACGGCTGCGGCTGAAGCCGGCGCAGCAATAGCTACGTAGACGAGCGTAGGAAGGCGCTGGGATTACTCCCAGCATGTTGAGGAGGAGCGAAATTAGAGATCCGCGCGCGCGGTGAGCGTCCCCTGGCGGGGCCGCGAAACGGGGAATGTCCGCTATCTCTTGCCTGCTGCCGTCCTTCGGGAACGAGAGCGCCAGACTGCTTGGACAGCCCTGTTTACGAACCTGATGAAGAGCATGCGACGGCTGAAGTGCTGAACGCGAAGGAACGCATGGACCCCGCCTGGTGATGCTGATCGCAAGCGTTGCGGTGACGCGTGCGCGTTGTCGATGCAGGGAGTCTGTCATGGCTGAAGTGCGAAGAGTCGAAGAAAAGCGTAGGAATGAGTTGACTTTGCCCGCCCGATTAGGAAGGCAAGATAAAAGCACTGGCGCTACGGAGCGCCTAAGCTGTTGTCTGCACATCCAAGAGTTGGCGGCGCCCCTGGCTACGATGTCGCCAAATGCGGCCTATGCCGAGGCTCTCCCTCATTGATTGCGTCTGCGTTTGAACCTCCTCCGAATGAGTGGACACCTGTAGTAGGCTCATTGAGCCCGGAAGTGTCGAATGCTACGTCAACGTCGGTCATTTACCGAAGGGTACAAACGTCAGGCCGTTGAGCTGGTGGTGTCGAGCCGCCGCTCGGTCCCGTCGGTGGCCAAGGAGCTCGGTCTGCGCGACTCGGTGCTGCGGCGCTGGGTGGCGGCGTGGCGCCTCACCACGCAGGCGACGCCGATATCGGCGGCTCAGGCTTCGGAGATCGCCCGGCTGCGCCAGGAGAAACGAACGGCTGCGCATGGAGCGCGCCATTTTAAAAAGTTGATCGCGATCTTTGCTGGAACCAGGACATGAGGTTCCGCTTCATTGAGGACCACCGCGACGTCTATCCAGTGCGGCTGGTGTGCGCTGTGCTCGAGGTCTCGCCGACCGGCCACTACGCCTGGCGCGAGCGCCCGGTGAGCGCCCTCCGCGCTGCTGGATGCGGTCCGGTAAGTCCATCACGACAGCAGCGGGGCTACGGCAGTCCCCGCCTCCATGCCGTCCTGCGCAGGCAGGGCCGTGGCGCCAGCCGCGGCCGGATCGAGCGGCTGATGCTTCGGCACGGCATCCGCGCCATCATGGCGCCGCCGCGCAGTGTGCGCACTACCGACAGCCGTCACGACCTGCCGATCGCCCCGAACCTGGTCGCGCGCGACTTCACAGCGGAAGCCCCGAACCGGATCTGGCTCGCCGATATCGCCTACATCCCGACCGCGGAAGGCTGGCTGTATCTGCTGGCTGTCATGGATCTCTTCAGCCGAAAGATCGTCGGCTGGTCCATGCGGGATCATATGCAAGTTCGAACTCGCATCCGCGGCCGATGCGGTGATGCCCGCGCCCGTGAGAGCGTCGCGATAGGCGTGTGAGGCATACTGCACGTCGCGGATCGGAGTGGTGGATCAATCCGGCCTGCGGCCGTTGCTGCTGGATGGGCATCATCAGTGTCGTAGCAATCGGCCCTGCGGCTCATCAATGCCCCATGGAGAAACTCCTTCCATACCCTGAAGACCGAGCTCGTTCACCATCGCGACTACAAGACCCGCATCGAGGCCCAGCGCGATATCTTCGCCTTCATCGAGGGCTTCTACAACCGCACAAGGCTTTATTCCGCCGCGGGATATATCGCCTCGATCGAGATGGAGCTAAGAGCTGCCTAACCCGTCTACTTTTTCGGGCGAAGATCAGCCTTCGTGTTGCCGACCGCTCGCTGGCTTCGCATATCCGCGGTCTTCCTCAAGAGGAGCTTGCGTCATGCGCGCCGTCGACGAATTCGATGTCAAGCTTGGCCGCAGAGATCCTGGATACGCGAAGGTGCAGTGCTGGCTGGACGGGGGAAAGAAGGGCCAGCGCCGGGCTGTGATAATAAGGCCCGCATTGTGCGCATCAAAGCGGGTGATCCCGGCGCTGTCCGGGCGCATCTACGTTACGTCGACGCGACAGTGTCATGCGAGACGACGAGCCAAGCGAGCTCTACAATGCCGCCGGCGACCGCGCCGAAGCCACTTGTCCGTGGCCTGATGCGACAGATGGAAGGCGATCTGGGCACGCGGCTCGACTGGGTCGCGGCGGATCATTTCAACACGGGGCATCCGCATAGCCACATCGTGCTTGCGCGGAAAGGATAGCGATGGACATCACCTCGTGATCGCTCACTCACGGTTGCGGGGCGCGGGCGGCAGACTTCATCACCCGGGAGCTTGGTCCAGAAACCGAAATCCAGGCCGCTCGTAAATTCCAGCAGGAGGTTACAGCCGAGCGGTCTACGCGACTTGACCTGGCCATCCAGCGCGATGCGCCGAATGGTGCCCTGGAACTCAACGTGCACCCCGCGAGAGATTCAGCCTGGCACGGCCGCGAACGCTTGAACGAGTAATCTCAGCGGCGGGACTGCCTAACCGGTCTCAAGCTCGTTGCGATGACCCCATCGATCTACATCGCCGCGAGGGCAACCTTCACCCGCTGGATGGAAATCTCGAGCGCTCGGAGCAAGGTGCGGAGTTCGTGCCGGCCGGCCTCTTCCATCCGGAGGTTGTCGACGTCGAGAGCTGCTTCAATCAAGTCTATCAGGGAAACCTCTTCGGATTCGCGGCTAGGCGTGCCGCGACCGATGTCTGGTAGTTGAGCGTCGACGACGATCTTTCCGTCGATCGTCATTCGAGCGGAAACTTGCAATGGAACGAATTGAGCTACCGCCGTAGCTGCGATTTCAACGATAGCGGCAGGGACGCCTGTCTGCTTGCATCGGTAGCCAAAGCGATATGCATCGCAATCGTGCGCTGGGAGTTCAATGAAAGGTTCGAAATCAGCCGGCACAAGCCGTCTCCTTTTTGTTGAGTATACTCAATTGATGAGTTTACTCAACAAGAAGCATCTCGCCGTCGATGGACGAGATGAAGCAGATTGTCGCTCGGAACTTGAGGCGTCTCCGCCACGAGAGAAAGTTGAGCCAGGAAGAGCTTTCGTTTCAGGCAAAAGTGGATCGCAGCTACATCAGCCAGCTGGAAACGGGTGTTTACAGCGCATCAGTCACGATGTTGGCAAAGTTGGCGAAAGCTCTCGGCGTGGAGGTCAGCGAGCTATTGAAGCGGTAATGCGGCGGAAGCTCGCCGCTAGAAGTGCATAGATCGCAATATGATCGCGCGGGCTCCTTCGTCGCCAGGCAAGCGAAGGCTCACCGTGAGCGTCCCAAACGGTTGTAGGTGAAATCACTGCGATTCGGTTTCCGGCATTTGGGCGGTCAACTGCAGCATTGCACACGGCGCCCACCCGGGACACTTTGGAACATCGCCCAGACAGGGCTCTCCGGACGAACAGGCGTCACGTAGATCTGCTGATCTTGCGCCAAGAACGCCGGCACGGTGCCGAAGGAAATAAGCCCCCGTCAGCAGTCCGGCCCAGAACGAGACGAGGTCGGAATGGGGGCGTCGGTGGGGTCGTCGTCGGGTGCAGGCACTCGGCGCAACCGTCCGTGCCGGGCACGTGGAATGATGCCATGGCGGACCAGTGCGTCGTTGCACCGACGCCGAGCCATGCCGTCGACGCGCGCTGCACGAACCACCGCGAGGGGTGTCGTCGACGCCCACCAGCACGACCTCGCGCAAGCCGACCGAGTGGCGGTCTCGGGACCAAATCGCTCCGGGATGGGCGTGAGCCAGACCGGTTCCCGTACACATCTCTTCGAGGTCTTTGGCCTTTTGCGCATCGCAGTGGGATCGCAGCAGCAGCATGTAGCGATTGAGGTTGGTCAAATCGGCGGAGTCGGGCTTGATCACGCGGCGCCCTATTGGGATCCGCGCGGCAAGCATTGCGGGCGCGACGTTCGCCCCCGGCACGGCGGGCGTTGGCTAAGGCCTGACCACCTATGACCTCAAAGGTGGACTTGGATCCGCAAGCGCAGTCACGTCTAACGGCTTCGGAGTGGGCGCGCTGGTTGGCGTGAACGCCGTTGGACGCGCCACACGCGGCGGGGTCCGCATTTCTGGGCGGCCCCATACAAGCGCGCGGCGGAGTTCGGCGGCCTTGGGCAGGGCGGCGAATCCACGCGGGAAAGATCTGCGAATGAGAATTGGGCAACGCACCGGCCAACTCGACCATCGGCATGGTCGTCACCGGCGCGGCCCTCACCAAGGCGCAGATGAAGCGCGTCGCGATCATGGCCCAGGATGGGTTTGCGCTTTCGCTGCGACCGGCTCACGCCCCGATGGACGGCGACATCGTGTTCGCCGCGACTACCGGTCGGGCCGCGCGCACGCCCGAGCTCGCTGACCTCACCGAAATCGGGATGATGGCCGCGGAGTGCCTTGCCCGTGCCATCGCGAGGGGCATCTATGAAGCAACGCCGCTGACGGTGTGGCGCCGCCCAGCTGGCGTGAGGTTCATACACCGTCGCGCCCTAGAAGCACCCGAAGCAATCCGTGCGGCGAAGCTCTCGATGAATGGACGGACCGAGCAACGCCACCAAATCTTCGAACGTCACACTAGTGCTCGCGAAAGCTAAACTGGCCTCGAGTTCTGTGCGTCAAGTTCAGCAAAATTGATCATGGGGTCCGGCCGAGCCATCCCCTCGGAGCCGCCGTCGCTCGCTTGCCCAAAGCGTAGCGCTGGCGAGCGACGGCGGCGGAGAGGGGTGGCGTGCATCCCCTTGGTGGGCCTGAGCATCGTCAGGCCGCTTGGCGTAGTGCCTCCTTCTTGTGTTCCTTCAGCAGGTCCATGTTCAGATAGCGATGATCCTCGAGCCAAGTCTCGTGACGCTCGACGGTCAAGGCGCGCACCAGCCGCAAGCAGCTCTCGGCATTGGGGACGATCCGCACCACATAAGTGCGCCGCCTGATCTCCTCGTTGAGCCTCTCCAGCATGTTGGTCGACTTCATGTGCTTGCGGTGTGCCCGCGGCAGGCGGAAGTAGGTGAGCGTCTCCTCGATGTTCTCTTCCACCCAGCCGGTGAGCTTGGGGTATTTGCCACCCCATTTGGCGAACCAGGCGGCAAGATCGCGCCGGACCTCCGCGAGGTCGCGCCGGTCGTACATCCATCTGAGCTCGAGCAGGCAATCGTCATCGACCTTGCGGGGGACATAGTCGAGCGCGTTGCGCAGGAAGTGCACATAACAGCGCTGCCAGAACACGCCGGTGAGAACTTCGGGGATGGCCTTCTTCAACCCCGGATGATCATCGGAGACGACGAACTCGACGCCATGCAGGCCACGGGCCTTCAAGGCTTCCAAAAAATCCTTCCAGCTCGATCGGCTCTCTCGGTTGGCGAGTTCGACCGCGAGCACCTGGCGCCGGCCTTCCCAGTCGACCGCGATCGCGATCAGCACCGCTTGGCTGGCAATGATCCCATCCTCCCGGATCCGCTCGTAACGGGCGTCCAGGATCAGATAAGGGAACGGCTCCTTGAGCTTGCGTTCGCAGAACGCCTTCAGCGACGCATCCAGCCGCTTGTTGGTGGCACTGATTGCAGAGGCCGAGAAGGCATGGCCCACCAGTTCCTCGGTGACCTGCTTCACCTTTCGCGTCGAGACGCCCTGCACGTACATCTCGGCCAGGGCCGCAACCAGCGCCTTCTCCGAGCGTTGGTAGCGCTCGAACAACTCGGTCGAGAACCGCCCCTGCCGATCCTGCGGCACCTTCAACTCGATCTTGCCGATCCGGGTGATCAACGAGCGGGAATAGTAGCCGGAGCGGTAGCCAAGCCGCCCCTCGCTGCGCTCCCCTTTCTCCGCACCCAGCGTCTCCGTCATCTCGGCTTCCAGAATGTCCTGCACCGCACCCTGAATCAGCGGCTTCAGGAACTCCTTGTCCGACCTCAACAACTCTTTGACTGCAGAGACATCCGTCCTAATCTTCGTCACGGTCATGGCGGGTCCAAGCTCCTCTACGAGCGGTGATCTTCGCAATCACCGGACTTACCGTGACCGCTTCAGCCTCTCAGCTTTTGCAGAACTTCCAGGACACTACCCTCCTTTGTCGGTCGCGCTGGTCTTTTAGCTTCCGCAGAGCAAGGCAAGCTGTTACCATTCTCGAAGGCCTGCTCGCTAGAAGCATGAAGCCAACCGATAGCTCCCAATCACGCCACTCTACGTGCAGTGATGTGCGATGGTTCCGAAAACGCGGTACGCAAAGAGCGGTGATATTAAGATCGCCTATCAGGTCGTGGGGGATGGGCCGTTCGACCTTGTGTTTGTGCCTGGCTTCATCTCGAACTTAGACGTGGCCTGGGACGAGCCTCATCGTGCCCGCGTTTGGACGCGTCTGGCTGCTTTCTCCCGGTTGATCATGTTTGACAAGCGCGGCACTGGTCTCTCTGACCGGACTGTCGGCGTGCCGACTCTCGAGGAACGTATGGACGACGTTCGGGCTGTCATGGATTCCGTCGGCTCGCAACAGGCTGCGCTATTCGGCATCTCTGAAGGCGGCGCGATGTCCGTGTTGTTTGCAGCCAGCTATCCAGAGCGCACGCGAGCTCTGGCGCTTTATGGAACGTACGGGCACTTCCGATCGTGGGTGCTGCCACCGGATAGGATCGAAGGTGCGCTTGAGCGCATGGAGAAGGCGTGGGGGACTGGTGAGAGCCTTGCGTTGTTTGCTCCAAGCGTGGCCGCTGATGAGAATTTTCGACAGTCCTGGGCACGTTTTGAGCGGCTTGGCGCAAGTCCCTCTGCTGTTGTGGCGCTTATGCGAATGAACAGTGAAATCGATGTTCGTCCCATTCTCCCGTCCATTCGAGTGCCGACGCTCATCGCTCATCGCCAAGGCGACGTTCGGGTCAACGTTGAGGCCGGGCGATTCATGGCGAAGAAGATCCCGAATGCGAAATACGTCGAACTACAGGGCAATGACCATTTGTTGTGGACCGGTGACACGGATCGCGTACTAGATGAGGTTGAGGAGTTTTTGACTGGGTCGCGATCGGCCGCCGAAGCTGACCGCGTCCTCGCCACTGTTCTGTTCACCGATATTGTGAACTCAACCAAACGCGCGGAGAAGATCGGCGACCGCGCATGGCACGACCTGCTGGGTCACCACAATGCGATCGTGCGACGAGAACTGTTGCGGCATCGCGGCCGTGAAGTGAGGACATTGGGTGATGGGTTCTTAGCAACTTTCGACGGTCCGGCCCGATCGATCCGGTGCGCTCTTGCAATAAATGAAAGCGTCGAACCGCTCGGGTTGCAGGTGAGGGCCGGCCTTCACACGGGCGAGATTGAAGTTGCCGATGACGATGTCAGCGGAATCGCCGTGCACATCGCATCGCGCGTTGCGACGATGGCGAAGCCCGGACAGGTTTTGGTCTCGAATACCGTCCGTGACCTGGTGGCAGGATCAAACATTCGGTTCCATGACGAAGGTCATCATTCCCTAAAGGGCATTACTAACAGCGTCAGATTATTCGCGGTTGAACGGTAGAGAGAAGCTCAACGCGCAATTCGGATAGGGTGATCGACTTTGCCTTAAGGCTATCGCTCGACTGGGCCGTTCTGTAGCGAGAGGTCCGCTCCATTGGCAGACCTTCGATAGGCTCTCATCTAGCCCTTCGTCATCTGCGCCAGCCTTGTATCAAGTTCTGGTAACAAGACGATGCCGTCCTGATCGCTACCTGATGAGTGCACCACGGCCCACCTACAGAGTGCTCCACTCTCGTTGCACGGGGCATGAGGTACGTCCTCTCGCACATAGACTTGATCACCCGCGCTGACTGCGATGCGGTGCTCAAGCTTGTCGCCGTAGTACACGGCACATTCGCCTTCCAAGAGGTACGCGATTGTCTCGATGCCCTTGTGGTAATGGACCTTTGCTTTAGCTCCCGGCAGCATTGGTAAAATATTCAAGCAAACCTGCTTTGCTCCTACGGCTTCCTTGGATACACCGGATCCGTACGTAAAGCCCTGCTTGCCCACATAGCTTTGGCCGGGCTTTACCACTGCGAGACCATCGTGTGCTGATCCAGACAGACATGTTGCCTCACGGATTCGCTCTACGCAGTCACTGCGATGATGCTGGCAGGAAAATATTCGTTACGGTTAGGGACTCATCGACTTAGAGCAGAGAAACACTTCGAGGTTCCGCTCCGGGGCACACTGCGGCTTCAACCCTGTCGCGGGGCTGGTCCCGGTCTACCCCGGATACCTGACGCTGCGGTCGTTCGCGCGAAGGTCAGCAGCGGGCCAGAAACACACATCTAAGCGGTCGCCGCAAACAAGTCCCAACGGCCAGGTATGCCCTTCAGCTCATGCGAACCACGATCAGAGAATTTCAAACCGGCTCCTGCAACTAGGTCGGTCACAACTCTCGAAGCCAGCACCTCGTCAGGCTGGCACTTTCCCATCACGCGAGCGGCCGCGTGAACCGCGATACCGCCAATATCCCGATCACGCAGCTCAATCTCGCCAGTATGCAGACCCGCTCTGACACGCAGTCCTAGCTGTTCTGCTGCCGTTCGAAACGCCAATGCGCTCCGAACAGCACGACCCGGCCCATCAAAGGTCGCCAAAATTCCGTCCCCCGTTGATTTCACAAGATTGCCTCGGTGTCGCTGAACGATCTGCTTTGCCGCCTCATCGTGTTGATCAAGCAATCGACGCCACGCAAGATCGCCCATTTCCGTGGCGCGGCGCGTGGAATCTACGATGTCCGTGAATAAGACTGTCGCCAGAACACGCTCGACTTCACCCGAAGAATGCTCCCGGTGGCCCGTTATAAACTCCTCGATATCGCCAAGAAGCGGCTCGGCGTCCCCAAACCAGAAAGCATGACCGCCGTTCGGATACTCGATGTACTTTGCGCCATGAATGCGCGATGCCAAATCGCGTCCTAGCTCGACCTTCAGCATCGCATCGGTCGCACGGTGGAGAACAAGCGTCGGGACGCGTATGGTAGGGAGGATCGATTTGATGTCGATGTCAATATTCATTAGGGCAATCGCCCTATAAGCACCGGGGCTGGCGGATAGCCGCTCGAACTTTGCGTATTGCGAAAGCAGCTCGGGAGTGTGATGTTCGGCAGAAATAATGCGCATCAAAAATTTGCCGTCGCCCCAAGAGCTCGCTCGTTGAGACATTATTTCCTTAAATTCCTCAACACTCGGGAAGTTGTCGGCGAAACGAGCAAATCCGCCAAACATAATCAGCTTGGAAACGCGGTCTGGATGGGTCGCGGCAAACATCGCACTCATCGCGCAGCCTTCTGAGAAACCCAGGAGTGTCGCCTGTCGAGATCCAACTGCGTCCATTACCGCGCGGACGTCGTCGATGCGCTGTTCCAGGCTAGGTACGCCCGCAACACGGTCCGACAGTCCTTGTCCTCTCTTGTCAAATGTGACGACGCGACCGAAGGAGGAGAGGCGTCGAAGGAATGGCGTGTAGCCGGTCAACTCATGCATATGCTCGACGTGGGAAACGATGCCAGGAACGAGAATAATATCGACTGGGCCATCTCCCATCGTCTGGTACGCGATGCTGACGTCTCCGCTGGACGCGTACCGCGTAACTGGCAAAGCAAGTTCTTCCATTTGACCCCGCCAAAAACACAAAAGAATGCCTGGAGCATATCAGATTACAAACATCCCGCTACGGGGTAGGTCGCCTTTGGGTCAAATCGGTCCTGCCATCGCTCGAATTGGACGCAAGTACGTCTCCAACGCCTAGAAGCGGACGCCGGATTGGAAGGGCTCCGGGCTGAAAATGACCAGCCTCACTAGCTGAGGAGGTCGACATGACCGTTACCCTAAGCACCATCTCCGCCGTCTCGAAGCACGTTCCTTGGAACAAGGGGAAGATTGTCGGCGTAAAGCCGCCGCTCCGTCCGAAGCACGTCTGGTCAATCCGAACCAAGCTCCAGGCCGAATGCGCGATCTGGCGCTGTTCAACGTCGCCATCGATAGCAAGCTGCGCGGCTGCGACGTCGTAGCCTTGAAAGTTGATGACCTTGCGCCGGGCGGATATTTGGCCGACGCGCGACCGTCCGACAGAAGAAGACCGGCCGGCCAGTCAAATTTGAGCTGACGGAATCGACCCGGCAGGCAATCGACGATTACCTGCGCTTTACGGGCAAGAAGTCAGGAGAATACCTGTTCACTGGCCGGCTGTGTGGACATATGACGACCCGCCAGTATGCCCGCCTTCTATCACGCTGGCTCGCCGACATCGGATTGGACCCGCATCTGTTCGGGACACATTCCCTTCGCCGGACCAAGGCGACTTTGATCTATCGCCGAACCGGCAATCTGCGAGCCGTACAGCTCCTTTTGGGGCATACCAAGATCGAGAGCACCGTTCGAAATCTCGGCATCGGGGTGGACGACGCCCTCGCGATAGCAGAACAAGTCGACTTCTGACGTCGGGGGCAGAGCAGACGCGCTCTTCGCTGCCCTCACAGACGGCTCTGGGCACATTAAGCGAGACATTGCCAAGTCGAGGCTATCGATTGAACCGCGGGCGTAGGGCGGCGCCGTAGGGCGCGGCGCGCTGATATGTGCTAAGCTTTTCTGGCCGGTTATGCATCGGGAGAGGATTGTGACGCGACGCGAGTTCATCGCACTCGTCAGCAGCGCGGCGGCAATCCGACCGCGCGGTGCGCGTGCAGAGCGCCCGCCAGAACGTGTCCTCTATTTCACATACTCGGCCGGCTATCGGCACGACGTCATACCACTTTCCCATGCAATCCTGACGCAGCTTGGAAGGAATTCCGGTGCCTTTGAAGTCATCGGAACGGAAGACTTGTCTGAACTTTCGACCGGAAACCTCGAGCGGTACGCCGCTGTGATGTTCTACACAAGCGGTGAAATTCCGATGAGCGCCGCCCAAAAGATAGCACTTCTCAACTTTGTGCGCTCGGGCCGTGGCTTTCTCGGCGTTCACTCGGCCACCGACACATTCTACACTTGGCCAGACTATCTCGATCTGATCGGCGGCTACTTCAATGGTCATCCCTGGCATCAGGGTGTGACCATCGAGGTGGCTGATGTTGCAGATCCACTGGTGGCGTTTCTGGGGAATTCGTTGCAGTTGAACGATGAAATATACCAGATCAGCGACTTCGACTATCGCGGATCACGCGTGCTCCTGCGCCTCGACCAAAGTTCGGTGGACCTCAGTAAGGCCGGTGTGCATCAACGCTTCTATGGTTGGCCGCTCGCCTGGAAACGATTTTACGGCGAGGGGCGAGTATTCTATTCGGCGCTTGGCCACGAGGCGTCGGTCTGGCAGGACCCGCGCTGCCAGAAAATCCTCACTAACGCTATCCTCTGGTCTACGAGAAGGTCGGCCTAGTGCTATGCCGCTTGTGCCTTTCCTACAGACAAATATTGCGGCAGCTATCGACAATGCCGCTCGCCTTTGATCGAGGCTGGCTGTCGCCCGGCATGTCGGATTCTTGGAAGTATCCGACGCTACAAAGAACTGGAAGGCAAGAACATAGGCCACTGCGCGCTCAATGCTGGTTATCACTTCGGGTTTGGTCAATCGCGTCGGTTCGGTTTGGTCAAGGCCGCGTCCAGTCTACCCCTCATCGCCGACAACAATGCACCGGTCGAGTTTGTCGCGATGGGTCAGAACCAGAAGTCTCGCACGTAAGCCCCGTTTGTCTGGGGAATACACGCACGATCATTCGGGCACACCCGCGGCGCGAAATGCGTGCGCTCGAAGGCGGTTCGAACCCAATCGCATTGACCGAATGCGCTATCGAGGTTGCCGACTAGCAGCATCGACGCCGCCTGGCTGCAAATACATCCTGCAGCGCAGCTACGGAACAACATTACATCCGGGAGATTCGCGGAACGAAACGCGTGGTCAGTCTTTCTCTGGCCTTTGGGAGGTGCACATGACTTCTCAGACCATAGAAGGCGCCTGTGCGTTCGCTTGGCGGAACTACTTGCTGCTTCACAACGACATCAGCGAGAACGATACTCGGCGTTCTGCCCTCTACCGCTACGTCGTCAATCTTGGTGATACCGGCCAAGATGATTTCGATCTCTTGCAAATAGCGGCGGTCGCTTACTTGAAAAAACTAGACGAATTGCATGACGACCGATCTGCGAGACTCGCGGTAGATCAGATTTTGGCCGAACGTTTAGAATCCCGCAGTGCACAACCCGACACTTAGCTTCAGGCAATAACACTAAAGGAAGGAGCGGCCAGTATGGCAGACAAATCCGCTAACTCAAACCGTTTCGCGCGCGAACCACAAAGACGCATCGCCGCAGCGACAGCAATCGGCATGAATGCCTTGAGCCCAATTATGCAGTTTCAGGTCTCAATGCTGAGGATGTGGGCCGATAGTATTGAAAGGTTCGCGGGCAATTACAAAACGAGGTTGGAAGAAACCGCGACCGCGGTAGAGGAACAGTCAGACAAGGAGCGCGCCGCGTAGATCAACGCGAATGGTCACGTGGAGTCCGGCTCGTTCGGCGCGCGTTGCGCGGCGCGCTCCCCGAACAGTCGGCTCAGGGTCAAACTGCGAAGAACTCAAGCTGCGCAAATCTGGGCTGCTCTGGCGCGGTGAGCGGACCTCGCCCGGGCCTGCGCAACTGCGCAGATGGGTCGATACTGTCGAAAAAGGACTTGAGGAGCCGAGCGAACAATGATTCCTGCTCAGGAGGCGGCAGGAGAGTCGGCGATGATGGGGCGGCGGGACCGAGATCAGGGGCAGCTCTTTTATGAGTTTAGCCTCGACGAGATGATCCCGACTGACCATCTGTTGCGACGGATGAACCTGTTTGCGACGGCGGTTCTGGCCGATTTGCACCACCAGCTAAAGCCCTTTTACAGCGACATCGGCCGGCCCTCGGTTGATCCCGAGCTGATGATCCGGATGCTCCTGGTCGGTTACTGTTATGGCATTCGTCATGAGCGCCGGCTCTGTCAGGAAGTGGCGCTGCACCTTGCGTATCGCTGGTTCTGCAAGCTCGATCTCGACGACAGGGTTCCGCACCATTCGACGTTCTCGGTAAACAGGCTGGGCCGCTTCCGGAGAGCGAGATCCTGCGCCACATTTTCGAGCGCGTGGTTGTGGCATGCATGGCCGCGGGCCTTGTCAAGGGCGAAGGGTTCGCGGTGGATGCGAGCGTGATGGAGGCCAATGCCAGCCGCTATCACGGTAAAGCGCCGGGCGAGCTGGACTGGACCGATGCGCAACGTCAGAAGCGTGCCGTGGCCGAATATCTTGCCGGACTTGAGGCCGAAGCGCAGGTCCAGGAAGGCGGGGATAGGGGCGCTGGCGGTTCTGATGGGACGCCGACCGCATCGTCCGATCGCAAGCCACCGAAGGTGATCTCGCCTTCTGATCCGTCGTCGGCATGGACGGCGAAAGCCAACAAGCGGGTGCAGTTCGGATACGGGCTCAACTATCTGATCGATGTTGAGCACGCGATCATTGTCGATGTCGAGGCGACGCCGGCACGCACCTATGATGAAGTCGCGTCTACCAGGACGATGATCGATCGCACCGAACAACGGCTTGATCTAAAGCCTGATTGGCTCACGGCCGGTACCGCCTACGGCACCGGCAAACTGCTTGCATGGTTACTGGGCAAAAGCATCACGCCGCATATTCCCGTGTGGGAAAGATATCCGTCGTCTGACGGCATGTTCTCCCGTGGCGAATTCACCTACGACGCTGAGCGAGACGTCTATGTCTGTAATGGCAAGCTCTTGCGAACCTCGGGAACGGTCCATGATGGCCGCGCCAGGAACTACCTGTCACAACCTCAAGAGTGCCGTGCTTGCACGCTCAAGCAACGATGCACGCGCGCACCGTTCAAGAAGATCGCTCGCGACATTAATGAGGATGCGCGCAACCATGCCCGGTCACTGAAGGGCACGCCGGAGTTCGAACGATCGAGCAACGCGCGCAAAAAGGTGGAGATGCGTTTTGCACACCTGAAGGTCCAGCATGGCTTTGAGCGTATGCGCCTTCGCGGTCTCACCGGCGCCCGTGACGAGTTTCATCTCGCTGCCATTGTGCAGAACCTCAAGACAATGGCGATGTGTCTGGTCGGCCCGCCAACAAAGGGAGCCTGTGCGGCGATCACCTAAGAGGCTCGCCAGCTGGTCGCGGGGCCTGCCGATCCGGCTCTGACGTCCAGCCAGGAACACGCCGAAAGCGCCCCCGAGAGCAAAACCAACTATGCCACGGCGTTTTTCGACAGTATCGGCCAAAAGGCGACATTCACTGTGCTAGGGGCGACGTTGAGTGAAGCGGCCGTATGTAAGACCCGTTCCGAGCAAGCCGCGCTGTCGACGTTGGAAGGAAGACCGCCAAGGCGGGCGGCCTCTTGGACAGTTATTGCGGCACGCGGTCTGGGGGTTATTTCTCGATTTCGACGGCATACCTGCGCACGACCTTAGCTGCCTTGTCACGCTGGGGAGCAAGGTCCGCCCACGCTTTCGATTGTAGACTGCAACCGCGTCATCTACGCTATCCCATTCGGTGAGTGCTGATCCTTGGGGGGTGCGCCCCCCTCCATCTGAACAACCCTTCCAACCGCGGTACGCAAGGCGCAACCATGACTGCTTTTTAAGACCGTGCAGTGAGCATCTAGCAGGCTGTTGAAGAAGTCGGTAGCGAAGCGCTTCGTATCGTGATTCCCTAGGACCAGGATTTAACTGGGGGAGCGCGCGATGCGGGGGAGTGACGAACGGCCCGGCTCGTTTTTCAGTTATGTGGACCTGGAGGCTCGAGTTCGCGTCGACCATCCGCTACGGGTGATCCGAGACTTGGCGAATGCGGCGCTGGGCGAGCTTTCTGGGGAGTTCGGCAAGCTCTATACGCACCTCGGTCGCTCCTCGATCGCACCGGAGAAGTTGCTTCGGGCGATGCTCCTCCAGGCGTTTTATGGCGTTCGCTCGGAACGGCATCTGATGGAACGGATAGAGTTCGATCTTCTGTTCCGCTGGTTCGTTGGGCTTGGGGTGGACGATGCGGTTTGGGACCATTCGACCTTCTCCAAGAATCGCGACCGGCTGTTAGAGGGTGAGATCGCCGTCAAGTTCCTTTCGGCGGTGCTGGCTCAGCCGAAGGTGAAGCGGCTGTTGTCGAGCGATCACTTCTCGGTCGATGGTACGCTGATTGAAGCCTGGGCTTCGATCAAGAGCTTCCGAAAGAAGGATGGCGTATTGCCTCATGTACTGATGCTCCCGGGTGCGATCGGTTGCCTCATTTATTTTGCTCCTGGCTTGAGTTGAGGAGGAGGCCGGGTGCGGAATGGCCTGTCTTGCCGGAGAGCCCTTACGTGTTCGCCGAGTGGCGGATCTGCCGAGTCAGCATCGACTACCACGTCGAGGTCGAGGCGCATTACTACAGCGTCCCGCATCGCTTCGTCCGCGCCGAGGTCGAGGTGCGCTTCACCGCCCGCACCGTCGAGATATTCCACAAGGGTGAGCGGATCGCCGCGCATCAGCGCATGAGCGGCAACCACAAGCACACCACCCTGCCGGAACACATGGCGTCCAGTCATCGGCGCTACGCCGGCTGGACCATCGAGCGCATCCGCAAGGATGCCGCCTCGATCGGATCGGCCACCGCGGCGCTGTGCAACCTGATCCTCGATGAACGCACGCACCCCGAGCAGGGCTTCCGCGCCTGCCTCGGCATCATCCGGCTCGCCAGATCCTACGGGCAAGAGCGGCTCGATGCCGCCGCCCTGCGGGCGATCGACATCGGCACCCGCACCTACGGCTCGGTCAAATCGATCCTCGCCAACAATCTCGATCGGCGTCCTTCCCCCAAGCGCTCCGCGGACGATGCGCCAATCCTTCATCCCAACATCCGCGGGCCGCGCTACTACAACTAGGAGATCACGCCTTGCTCACGCATCCGACCCTCGATCAACTCCACGCGCTCGGCCTTCATGGCATGGCCAAGGCCTTTGCCGACATCGAAGCCGGCGGCGATGCCGCAAGCCTCGGCCACGCCGAATGGCTCGCGCTGCTGCTCGAACGCGAAGCGTCGCTGCGACGCGACAAGCGGCTCTCGAAGCGGCTGCAATACGCCAAGCTGCGCCAGGAGGCCTGCGTCGAGGACATCGACTATCGCACCCCGCGTGGCCTCGACCGCAGCCTGCTGACGATGCTGGTTGAAGGGCAATGGATCGACGACCACGCCAACCTTTTGATCTGCGGACCCTCCGGCGT
This sequence comes from Bradyrhizobium sp. USDA 4486, assembly GCF_054057995.1. Classification (NCBI taxonomy): domain Bacteria; kingdom Pseudomonadati; phylum Pseudomonadota; class Alphaproteobacteria; order Hyphomicrobiales; family Nitrobacteraceae; genus Bradyrhizobium; species Bradyrhizobium sp. USDA 4486. Next base: position 4,195,697 of record NZ_JBSRZV010000001.1, on the reverse strand, counting down.
TGGCAAGAGCTGGCTCGCCTCAGCGCTCGGCAACAAGGCCTGCCGCGACAATCGCTCCGTGCTTTATCAGCGCGTCCCGCGGCTGTTTAGCGATCTCGCTTTGGCGCGCGGCGACGGCCGCCATCCCCGTTTGCTGCGCGCGCTCGGCCGTGTCGATCTCCTCATCCTCGACGACTGGGGCCTCGAGCCACTCGACGCCGCAGCCCGCCACGACCTGCTGGAGATCCTCGAGGACCGCTACGGCCACCGCTCCACCATCGTCACCAGTCAGCTCCCGGTCGACCAATGGCACGCGCTGATCGGCGATCCCACCTACGCCGACGCCGTCCTCGACCGCCTGGTCCACAATGCTCACCGGATCGATCTCAACGGCGAGAGCCTGCGGCGAACCCGTAAGCCCGGCCGAAAGACCTGAGCCCGTGGCGCTGTGGACATGCCGCTGCGCTTGGACAACGCGAAGGGCGTTGCCCACATGCCCACAGCAGGAGCAGCAAAAAACAAGTCCTTCGAGCCGCGATTCAAGATTGACCACGCGGCTTCGTCGATGCCAGAAACCAGACAGCCAGAACGCCTCGCGCCCCGGGCGACATCAAATCGGAATGGTGGGCGAGATCATCTCGGAATCCTGGGCGAGATCAAATCGGTACACCCGGGCGAGATCATCGGAATCCGCAGCCTCAATGCCTGCCTTCGCGCGTGCCACGCTCGCCAAGCACATCCTCTCCCTCGCTGAAAACATTTACAGGCTCACGGGAATGAACGAGGCCGAGTTGCGAGGAGCAGAGGTTGAGCTGCTGATGCGCCGATTGTCAGAGCGATTCAGTATTCGCTTGGGACTTGACGACCAAAGACCAGATCGCTCGGGCCCCTGCGACGACTGGCGCAAGAGCAAGAACCCGTTGAGCGTCGGTGTCGGGCGGGAGGCCGAGGAGGATTGGGGACGCCGTTAGTCAATTACTTGGGATCGGCAGTAGCCCAATGCTGAACGATCATGCAATTTCAGATTGACCGCCGGACGTGCACGCGCGCAAGATCACCTTCCCGCATTCCAGCTTGAGGTTGGGCTGGCGACTATTCGGATTTGCTAAAACTGACTGTTGCTACGGATACATTCTGGGAAACAAATAGATTCCATCCTGGGAGGAAGCAATGGCGAGGTTGGTAGCATTTGTCGTGCTCTGGGAGATTGTTTCGGCTCTCTTTGCTCAAAGTACGTCCGCGTATGACCTCTACAACATCACTAAGCGAGAACATCGGGTCGGTATATCTGGGGATGCACCTTCAAATGTGTTCCTGGGTCAGGGTCTAATCATGGATAACCCAGCTAGCCCAATTCCAGCCACGTACTCTCCGTTTGCCGGTACCGGGCCACGCGCTGCTCTTTCTGACGAAAAGGCCCCGATAGATGTGCCTACTATCATCCACGCAGGGACCTCCTACGTTGAGGATGTATCTGAATACGAATTCGCCTCAGCCCTATATGCAAACATGGGCGGACATTATGGTTTTGCGTCTTTCGACCACGCTTATTCCTACACGAAGAATGTAACGACAAAGAACGACGTGATTATCGCTTGAGCTGCTGCCGGTTTGATGGACACCGAGATTAGGTGTTTCATGGAGCCGGAGGTGGGCGATGAAGAGACGGAAGTTCAGTCGCGAGTTCAAGATCGAGGCGGTCAAAACTGGTCAGGGAGCGTGGGGTGTCGGTGGCGCAAGCCGGCCGCGACCTGGATGTTCATGAGAACGTTCTGCGCAAATGGGTAAAGGAGTTCGGCTGCGACCCGGCGCAAGCCTTTCCTGGCCACGGGCAGGTGAAGCCGGAGCAGCAGGAGATCGAGCAGTTGCGCCGTGAGGTCGCCAAGTTGAAGGCCGAGCGGGATATCCTAAAAAAGGCCGCAGCCTTCTTCGCGAAGGAAGCGACATGAAGTTCGTCTTCATCGCGAAGCACCGGGCGGTCTGGCCGGTGGCATGGCTATGCGATGCGCTGGGGGTGTCGCGGTCGGGCTTCCATGCCTGGCTGAATCGCTCGCCCAGCGCCAGATCCCGCAGCGACGAAGAGCTCGGCGGCAAGGTGAAGGCCAGCTTCATGGCGAGCGACCGCACCTATGGTGCGCGCCGGGTGTGGCGTGATCTGCTCGCCGATGGGGCGGACTGCGGCCTGCACCAAATCGAACGGCTGATGCGCTTGCAAGGTTTGCGGGCGCGGCCGCGACGTCGGCGCTTGCCGAAGGATGCCGGCGATCGACAGCTTGAGGCCGTACCGGCGAACCTCCTTGACCGGCAGTTCGCCGCCGAGCGTCCCAACCAGAAATGGATCGCCGACTTCACCTATTTCTGGACGGCCGAAGGCTGGCTCTATGTCGCAGCGGTGATCGACCTGTTCTCACGTCGGGTGGTCGGCTGGTCGATGAGTGCCGCCATGACAGCACAGCTCGTCACGGACGCATTGTTGATGGCCGTCTGGCGACGCGGCAAGCCGGACGCCCTGTTGCACCACTCCGACCAGGGCAGTCAGTACACCAGCGAGCAGTTCCAGCGTTTGATGGCCGACCACGGCATTGCCTGCAGCATGAGCCGCTCCGGCAACGTCTGGGACAACGCGGCGATGGAGAGCTTCTTCTCGTCGCTCAAGACCGAACGGACCGCCAACAAGATCTACCGAACCAGAGACGAGGCACGAGCCGATGTGTTCGACTACATCGAAAGATTTTACAACACGATCCGCAGGCACTCGACCATCGGCTATCTCAGCCCGGTTGAGTTCGAGCGCAAGGTGGCTTTAGCTTAACCCGGTGTCCATCAAACCGGCAGCAGCTCATTATTCCATAATCTATGATAGGCGAAAGGCCGATCCTCAAGCGATTGCTCACCTTCCGCCGTAGCCTGTGATTAGCACTCGCCGCTTAAGGTGTAACAGTCACGCTGGCGGGGCGTCCACAGATGAGTACGCGCCGTAGGCAACTGCAAGACCGGTGGGGCCGTCGTCGCTGGCGCCAATGCATCGGGACTACTGCCGGCTTTTTCAACGGAATCGGGCAAGAGGGGGCGTTTTCGGATCCAGAACCTCGCCGTCATTGTAGCACCTTAAGTACCTTGCTCGGAAGAGACGCGGTATCGTGAAAGTGCTATAAGCCTCTGATACTCGGCGTTAATGTACGGAGCATGCCATGCTTGATCTCCGACCATATCTGCGAAGGCCCATTTCGACCTTGGTAGCGATCGCAGCTGATCCGATTGAATCGTGGGCGCGGTTTCGTGAGCAATACGCGGCGCATCGTGAGGACCACACGCCGCCGGACCTCTATAAGCCCGACGAGGATTGGGAGATGCGCCTATATTCACTCATTGGTCTCTCCTCATCCGGTGAATTGCTGTCGGAGTTCTGGAACTTGTGGGCCAGCGTCGTGAACGAACTCAAGGCAAAGGGAATTCAGGCTGGCCCTGAGAGCTTCAAGGGTTGGAACGACGGTGATGCCGGTTTCGTGCGCGCCATCTGGTGTCTGGTCCGCCATCTGAAGCCGACAGCGGTTATTGAGACCGGCGTTGCTCATGGCGTCACGTCGCGCTTTGTTCTTGAGGCGTTAGAGAGAAATGGAAGTGGCCATCTGTGGAGCATTGATCGGCCTCCAATGGAGCCCGAATGGAAGCAGCAAATTGGAATCGCTGTGGGCTGCAGACTTCAGGAACGGTGGTCGTACATCCGTGGCTCAAGCAGGCGACGCTTGCCCAGCCTCTTGGCGCAACTTGGACCGATTGACCTGTTCATACACGACAGTTTGCACAGCGAACGGAATGTTCGCTTTGAAGTAGATCTTGCTTGGGCTGCGTTGCGGCCAGGCGGAGTGATCGTGGTCGATGACATCGACGTGAATCGCGGCTTCCATACTTTTACACAATCCAATTCCGGCCTTTGTTCGTTGGTCTGCGAGGCAGAACCACTCCGTCCTGATTTCCGACGATTCAACGGAAAGGGTATGTTCGGCATCGCTCTAAAGGAGCGAGTTGCTCCATGCGAACATTAATCTAAGGGTAAGGGATGAACCTGCGCCGCTAGAGGCACACGTCAGGCCTGATAATGTCGCACTCGCGCTACCGCGCGTCGGGTAACGCTATCGAGTCGTCCGTAAGAAGGCGAATTGAGCGTGGCGGGACGGCCGAGGTGCGCCATAGCTGGAGCAGGATGAGGCACAAGAGTTCTCTGAGCCGGGCGAGGATGCAGCGGAAGCTGTGGCCGACGGCTGAGAGGATGACGTTAGCCGCATCGCCGGCGCGGCCTTTGAAGTAGCAGCGGCCCAGGTGACCATCGGTCTTCAGGTGTCCGATGATGGGTTCGATGGCGGCGGCGGCGCAGCTCGCGCTTGATGACACCGAAAACGCTGCGCTTCTGGCCGGAGATGAAGACCCGGCGGGGATTTTGTGCGTCATGGCCGCGGTACCCCTTTTCGACATAGGCCCGCTCGATCGCACAGCCGGTGAGTGTCTCGCTGCGGTCGATGACGTCCCGTGAGGTGTGACCGTCGTACGGGTTATCGGGGAGCGCACTGGCATGCAGCACGAACAGGCCGCCGGGAGCGCGGCGGTTGTTGGTGATGATGGAGGCTTTGACGCCGATCTATGGACCACGGCCGCGTTGCAAGAGGATCGACAAAGGGATGTAGCGGTCTGCGCCAATCTATCCGGCTTCGATTTGAGGCTCTCGCCTCGAGCCAGTATGGATATCCGCCCACTTCTGTGCTCGATAACTCGCCGGTCTCAAGAAGGGCCATGGCGTCGAATCAGGCTTCAGAAGTGTCGGTGCAACCGTTGCTCCATTCGTCCTTTCCGTCTCGCAAACCTCGGCGGGATATTGTGCCTTTCCGGGTGGATCGTGGATCTTCTTGCTTCCCGGCCCTGTCTTACGCGGCTTGGCCCGTGAAGTTGGCGTCGTAATCACGGCCCTTTGCGAGCCATGCTCCAGGCTAGGCGCGAGTTTTGCGGCCGGGGCGACAACCAGTACATTCGAGTGGAGCCCGCTTGGATGCTGCTTCCAACCAGGCTCCGAAGCCATGCCTGGACCAACTCTGACGCCTTAGAAGTACGGCTCTGGCCCCTTGAATGAACAGCGTTCGCAGGTACCGGTTGCCACGCCTCGATATGCGGCCGAGAATGGTTCGATCGCCAGTCGAGATTTTTTTCGGTACGAGCCATACCGCAAAGTCACGACCCGTATGGAAGGCATCACCAGTTCCGATCGCGGCGATCATCGCACTTGAGATGATTGGTCCGACACCCGGCGCATTCATCAGGTGGCGAACAGTGTGCGTCTTGATCAGCGAGTTCGTCAATTTCCTTTGTGATCGATGCGACCCGCCGCTCGAGAAAGCGCTAGTCCTCGGCCAAGTCCTGAATGAGCCGAACCACTCGAGGCGAAAGGTTATCGAGAGCATCAAGAGAATCTGTGGAAGTGCCAATCGGAGTGCTGCCGCTCCCTGCCGAACTGGCAGCCCTCGCTCAAGCAAAAAACCTCGGATTTGATTGATGACCGCGGTTCTCTGTGTGTCACCAATCGACTGCGAACTCTGTGTAGCGCCTGCAAGTCAAGTTGCTCGGCCGATTTCAACGGGACGAAACGCATGGTCGGGCGCTGCGCCGCCTCTGCGATGGCTTCGGCATCACGGACGTCATTTTTGTGGCTTGAGGCAATGGCTTCACATACTCTGCCGCCAAGAGCCGTACTTGATGGCCTAATTTCTCCAGCTTGCGAGCGAGGTGGTGTGCTCCTGCACAGGCCTCCATTCCGATCAGGCAGGGCGGAACATTGGCCAGCGACTGCTCAAGCTGATTTCTCGATCGCTTCTTGCGTAGGATGATTGCACACCGTGGCATCGAACCCCACCACATGGAATGTGTTCTTGCCTGGATCGATGCGGATCGTGACAATGTTCGTATGGGACATGGTACGCGCTCCTTCTCTTGTCGGGGTTCTATGTTGCCGTTGAGAGCGGCGGGCGTGGTCCATGCCATTAACTCGCAAGGCGCGGCTGCTTTGCCCTTGCCGATGCACTCCGCCTCCGGGGCGTGGAAGGAATAAAGCTTGAAGCCGCGCCGGCGCTGCTGCTGCGAGCGGATCTGCGAGGCCCGGCTGAGCGGGAGGGCGAACGTGTTCTCAAGCACAGCCTGTCCTTCGATCTTGCGGCGGATAGTGCGGATGATCCGGCCCAGTCGGCTGCGCAGGATGCGCAACTGCCACCGATGCCGCTTGAATTGCTTGGCATGGGCGTAGCGTCCCGCCATCATCCGCCGCGATCTTGGCAATGCGAAGATAGGACTGCCGCAGCTTGATCCGGTGCTTCCGCGCCAGACGGTTGAGCCCCTTGATCGCTGCGAAGAGCTTGGCATCGGTCGGGAAGGTGATCGCCTTCGGCTGCACGGTGGTATCGACTGTGACCCGCTGAGGTCCTGGCTGCGTAACGCGCCGGCCTCGTGTGCCACCCGCAAGCTCTCGGCCAGCAACAGCTCCAGGTTGTCGCCGAGCCGCTTGCGCCAATGGCTCAGGTCCGAGCGCTCGTGCGGGAATGCGTGCTGGAAGAACTCTTCGCCGGTGAAGTACTGGAAATAGGGGTCGTGGACCCAGCGCTCGCACACCCCCTCGTCGGACAGCCCGTAAATGTGCTTGAGCAGCAACAGCCCGATCATGAAGCGGGTCGCGATTCCGGGCCGGCCGTTCTCGCTGTAGAGCGGCGCGATCTCGCCGTCGATCCAGTCCCAATCGACCTTGCCGGCGAGCTGAACCAGCTCGTGCTTCATGTTGATGATTTGGTCCAGCCTGGCCCGGAACAGATCGCCCGATCCCGTCGTCCTGTGCTTCTTCGGTCGCATCGCCACCTCCGATGCGACGACGGAATCATGGTTGGCGATTCGACGGAATCCTGAAAATAAACTTGCAAGGTTCCGACGCCCGAAGCATCAAACCCCTGCAAACGCAAAACAGTCCACAACGACAAAATGCGATTCTAGCTCAATCGCTTAGCCACTCTTCACGGACGACTATCGACGCAGCGAATCGGACCGCTCCTTCGCTTCCTTGATTCCGCCGGCAAGAGCCCTGGCGTAGAGATCAAGTGCCCTCTTTGTATCGCCGCGCGTGCCGTAAGCTCCCCATTTGGAAAGATTGAGCGGGTCATAGGTTTCTGCAAGCGTGAAGGTTGCCAGGGCATCGCCCATTTCGGCGGCGCGCTCAAGCACGGTTCGCGCTGAAACGATGTCACCACGCCCGAGCAGCACATTCGCGCGCGCCAGCAATCTCGCGACTTCCGCAGCATTCTTAGGGTCTGCCTGCGGATCCGCTCCCACATCTGCGATGGCGACCTGCCCGGCAGCTACTGGCTTTGCCCCGACCTCGCTTTGCGTGTCGATCCGATCGGTGGCCGCGATGGAGGGCGCGACCACGTTCTCTTTGGTCCGCGCCAAGGCATCGCGCTCTAGCTGAGCCACCTTGTCACGCTCCCGTTGCAGCGATTGGCGCAGTTCCGCCGAACCGCTCTCAGCGACCTGCTTGACCCGGCTGGCTTCGGCGTTCGCCTCGATCGCTAGGGCCGTTTGCGTCTCGACGTTGCGCCGTGTCGCGGAAAGCTCCCGCGCCAGCGCCTCCGTCCGCTCACGTTCCTGCTCGAGAGACTTTTGCAAATCCCTGCCGCGTTCCGTTGCGTCCTTGAGCTCTGCCGCCTGATCGCTCGCCTGAGGCACTTGAGTTTCATAGGCGTATATCTTGCTTCGCGCCATCGAGAGCTCCTGTGCCAGAGCCTCGGCCTTATCGTGCTCCTGCTGGAGCAATTGCCTCTGCTCGGCGGAGCCTTTTTCCGTCACCTGCTTCAGCTGCGCGGCTTCCTCGCCCGCCTTGGCTACCAGCGCGGTCTGCGTCTCGACATCGCGCCGCGCTGCGGCAAGGTCCTGCTCCAGCTTACTCGCCCGGTCGTGCTCCTCCTGCAGGGATGTTCGCAAATCCTCCGTGGTCTTCTTCAGTTGGGTTGCTTCGGTGCCTGCCTTGGCTGCCAGCGCGGTCTGCGTTTCGACATCGCGACGTGCGGTCGCGAGGTCTTGTTCCAGCTTGCTCGCCCGGTCGTGCTCCAGCCGGAGGGATTTTTGCAAATCCAGCGAGCCAGATTCCGCAGTCTTCTTCAATTGGATTGCTTCGCCGCTTGCCTTGGCTGCCAGCGCGGTCTGCGTTTCGACATCGCGCCGCGCGGTCGCGAGGTCTTGTTCCAGCTTGCTTGCCCGGTCGCGCTCCTGCTGCAGGGATTTTTGCAACTCCGCAAAAGCTGCGTTCGCCGGCTGTTTTATCGGGTTGGCCTCGTCAACTGTCCTCGCCGGCGTGGTCCGGTCGGGCTCCTCTCGGAGGGACTGAGCCACCAGAATGCCGAGGTTCCACGTTGCCGCGAGGACGGCTGCAGCGACCCACACCGTCCTGAACGCGGCTCCCTTCCACTTCCTCCGCATGGCGATAGGCCAATCTTGATCAGTCGCAACCTTACCGAACCCTAATCCTCGCAAATACGGCCTCGGCTAACTCTTTGGGATAAGGTGCCGGCGATAAAGAGGGCGTCCTTGAGCATGGGCCGGTCATGGCCACAACGAGTGGCGCAACACTTAGATCCTAGCATATTCGCAGATTGCGATCGGCGATGCCCTTGACCTGCTCGGACCCTACTCGCGGACGCGGGCGCGGACAGCACACCGGCCATGAAGCCTGAGATGACACAGCAGAGTCTTAGTTGTCGCCTTGGACGTGCCGGCGACCGCCTGCGCCGAACCCACCTAATCTGAGTTCGAGGAAGCATTGAGCCTGTCATGGGCGTCCGTAGCGAACCCTCGATAAGCCGGAACTAATGTTGATTGGATCGGCAACACTGATCCGCTGCTGGTGGCGGTACAGGAGTTCCTGACGTGCGAACCTAGAGGCATATCGTGTTCTTGCAACCGTCCTCCTTCATTGTACAGTCGGCGGGCAACAGCGATCGGGGGCGCGCGAACTTCTGCTAATCGGATGGTCCGGCCGTGCTCCGGCCCTGCCAGCACGAGAAGTTGGCAAGGAGGCGGTCAAGACGAGGAGCGCGCGCTATGCCGCCGCCGGATTGCCGGTGCGGGGGCAGGATGCGGTGTCCGAGAGCACCGACATTATTCTTCGTCACGCCGAAGCCGGCGAAGCCGCTGTCGACGCGGGCGCCGGCCGAAGACGCAGCCCTGATGGAGCTCGCGTGATGGCCGCGACCAAGCTCAGCGCCCGCGCCAAGCGGATTGTCGCCGCCGGCAAGCTGGCTTACGGCGAAAAGCGCTGGCAGTCGCCGCTCGCGAGGGCCGCGGGTCTTTCGCCGGCGTTACTGCAGAAGATCGGCGACGGCAGCCGTTCCGTCACCGACGAGGTCGAAGACCAGATTGTCGCCGCGCTACTGGACGAGGTGGCACGTCTGGAAGGCGCCGCGCTCAAATTGTCCGAACTAACCCGCCGGATTCTGGCAGCCAGGAAGAAGTGAGATGAGCGCGAAGAGCATTTGAGAGAGCGTATCCGTCGGGCGGCCACCGTCAAGAGACAAAGAACCCGTGGGGCGCCCTCGAGAGTTTCCAGGAGGCCGGCCGGCACGACAACGGCGGCGGCATCTACAGCGCGACCTACCCAGCTGCCGGTCGGCCCTCGCGGAGGCCGCTGCCGCGATCAACACCCGGGAGATCATGGTTTCCACGGAGTGGCCGCGGACAAGGACTACCGATGGACCAGATCGTGACCCGCGACGAGCTCGTCGCCACGCCGACCCGTCATCGCTGGCGCGAAGTGGCGCCTGAGATCTACAACATCGCTGCGGTCCTTGGGCACCGACCTGATCAAAGAGGAGGTCTTGGGCCGGTTCGATCTGGACGGCCGGCAAGCAGTTCCTGCGCATCGCCCCGCACGATCGCTAGGCCTCCACGGGCGCGGAGGCTTCCGCCAGCCTTGTCTCAAACGCATCGGCCAAAGGGCCGGCGACGGCCACGCCCATTTTTCCTCTGGCGATGGCAGGCGAGGATCCTTCTCGATCTGATACGCGGTTGATGGACTGAGCGACGCCTAGGCAGCGGGCACTTGCGGGCCATCGGACTGATAGTACTATGAGAGCTTCATCTGGTGATCATTGATGTGTCGGCCGGGCACGCAAGTGTTTCCTTTTGGCTGAAGAACCACTTGTATAACCGGCTAGCCGCGATCACCAGTCGGCGCGGTCCCCTCTGGATTGCGCCGACGCCGGGCTCGTAACTCCGGCCGGGCTACGCCCTCCCTGCGTCACAAGCCGGCGAAGCTCTCTCATACCGATTGACGCTACGCTTCCACCCTAATTGCCGCGGGCAACTGGTGCCCAGTTCTTACAGACTCGCGCTCCGCACATCCCTGATGACGAGGCAAGAACGTCCGTTGGATTACTCCATAATAGGAGTCTCCCAGTCCGCCCTTTTTTTCGCGAATGCCGCATCATGCAGGCACTGATCGCCGACGGTCTATGTCAAAAGGCCAACAACCTTTCGTGTGGCCACCGCCTATCATTCTGCGGGGCGAAGACAAGCCCAAGGTCGAGAGTCTTGGGTGCTCTGGATCGGCAGCTCGCGGTATGGCTGCGAAAGGGCGGCCGTTTTTCGGGGACGGCGGCAAATAATGCCCTGAAAGGTCCAACTACGTGCGTTGCAGCTGGGCAGAAACACTCTCGATCGCGATCTAAACAAGATCCACACCGTTGCTTCCTGGGGAAGGGCGATCGCACTGCAGATTCAACCAATTCATGGCCATCCAGGAGATATTGGCGTGAACCTTCGGAACATAAAGCTGATTATCTGGGACTTGGATGAAACCCTTTGGCAGGGCTCGCTCAGCGAGGAGGGTGTCCACGCCATCGAGGACAATATCAAGCTGGTGATCGATCTCTCGAAGCGAGGAATCGTCAACTCGATCTGCTCGAAGAACGATCTCGAGCCGGCGATGCGCAAGTTAGCGGATCACGGCTTGAGCGACTATTTCGTCTTCTGCTCGATCGACTGGACGCCAAAGGGAGAGAGAATCAAGATGATCGTCGATAACATGGGCCTCCGCTACGAGAATGTGCTGTTCGTCGACGACAACATCTCCAACTTGAAGGAGGCGGAGTTCTACTGTTCCGGGCTGATGACCGGCTTGCCCTCGATCATCACTGACCTGAGGGACAATGTGAGTCGGCTCGGGAAGGATGACAGTGCGCTGGAGCGCCTGCGCCAGTATCAGCAGCTCGAGGACAAGCACGTCAAGAAGGCCGCCTATTCCTCGAACGAGGAGTTCCTATTCGATAGCGCGATCCGGGTGAATATCTGCCGGGACGTGATTCGGAACGAGAAGCGGCTCTACGAGCTGATTATGAGGACAAACCAGCTAAACTTCACCAAGAAGAGGGAAACGCTCGAGGATTTCCAGAGACTTCTGAGGTCAGCCGATGTCGACAGCGGGTATGTGACGGTCATCGACAAGTACGGTGACTACGGCATCGTCGGATTTTTCGCGGTCGAGAACGACGCGCTCGTTCATTTCGCATTCTCATGCCGGACGATCGGCATGGGCATCGAGCAGTTCGTTTACGATGAGCTGAACTGTCCCTCCATTGAGATCGCGGGTCCTGTGTCGGCCACCATCCTCCGCGGCGAGCGTCCCGGCTGGATCAACCATGAAAAGGGCGCGACGGAGGAACGCGATCAGAGCGATGCGATCGATATTCGGGTCCTGTTCAAGGGACCTTGCGACTTGCAGTCGATCGTTCAGCTAATGAACGTCGACAACATCGACACCGAGCTCGTGCATGTGGACGACAAGGGGCGCCAGATCGAGATTCAGTGTGCGACGCAGAACGTCGTCAATTCCTGCACCTTGACCAAGCGCGATTTGGGCTATCTGCGCGACGTGATGCCGTTCTTCGAGGACGAGGTCTTCGACACCGCCATCTTCGACAGCAAATATAATGTGGTTGTAATTTCCCTTCTCGCCGACTTTAATTTCGGCGTCTATGAGCATCGAACCAAGAAGCTAAGGATCGCGCTCGGCCAGAATTACAAGGACATCACGGACCCGAAGAATTGGCAGGACTATATCGACGGTCGGATCTACAACGGCAATTACGATCTGACTGTGGGCCAACTGAGCCGCTTCGCGGAGGACTTCGCGAAGATCGACTATGGCATCGACGATATCATCGACAACGTCCGGTTTATCCGGAGCAGGATGAGGCCTCACGCCAAGCTGGTCATCCTTCTCGGCTCGGAGCGTGAGATCGAGAAATACAATGTCGGAAACTATCTCGGTAGGGCCAAGGCGCACAAGGTGACAAACGAGGCGCTCAAGGACCGCTTTAAGGATGACAAATCCATCATCTTCATCGAGCCCTCGAAGTACATCTACGGGGAGGATGACTATGTCGATCACATCAATCATTACTCGAAGCGGGTGATGTTCAATCTGGCCAAGGAGATATCGGGCACGCTGAACAATTTCGGCGTCACCGCGCGAACGCGATCTTGGGCTGAGGTCATTGCAAATAAAATCCTTAAGAAGGTTCGCAGCAACTTGCCTTGGCTCAGTCAGGCGAACTGACGATCTCACAGGAGCGCGGATGTCCCGACGCTTTCGACATCCGAACTCCGGCGGCTGCGAGGTCATGCACAAGGTCCCATGAGTAACTCATCTGGGCGCGCAATCAGGGTATCCGTCCGGTGAAGCTTTCACTACCATCCCATAACCTGGACCACTCGGCTGATCCGCTGATCGGCGAAATCTTGAATCGAAAGAATCACTTGTGATTCCTTTCTGAGCACCTGATTGGCGAAGGGTGCTCTATGCGGCTGACATTGAGGGATCGATCGGCAAAAGGCTGTTTGCGGTCCTTGGAAGGTGAATGCTGGATTGATCGAGAGAGTAGTGGATGCGAGTTTAGGGATGCGCGGCTCGGCGACAGATCCCGCAACCTGCTCTCGCAGATTGGAAGCGCCATGGGACAAAGCATTCCGCTCGTCTGCCAGGATTGGGCGAATACCAAGGCAGCTTACCGCTTCTTCTCTAATGAGGGGTCAGCGAAGCGGACATTCTGGCCGGCCATTTTCAATCGACACGCGATCGTGCCACCGCCACTGAAGGTCTCGTTCTTGTGCTGCACGATACAACCGAGTTCAGCTATCAACGCGAGAAGTCACAAGCGATCGGCATCACCAAGAGCATAAACAGTGGACGGGATAAGGCAGGTCGCCTCAGATCGCACACGGCTTGCGGCATCCTTGATGCATTCGAGCCTCGCGGTTACAATCGAGGGGGTGCCGCTGGGGTTGGCGGCCGTTAAGTTCTGGACCCGGAAGAAATTCAAGGGGACGGCAGCGCTTAAAAAGAAGATCAATCCGACCCGGATTCCCATCGAGAAAAAAGGAAAGTGTCCCGTGCTTGGAAAATCCCAAGCAGTCCACGCAACTCTTGGATCATCCGGAACGATGCATCCATATTGGTGATCGCGAGAGTGACATGCTCGGCCACGGCACAGTCTAACCGTGCTGAGCTCCCACCGATGACGACAGTGCCACCTCGCCAATTCGAGAACCGAGCAGTCGCTTGAGAACGATTTCTGATGTTAGGCCATACTGAAATGACCACGCTGATTGCCCTATCGCCTCTCCGGCCAAAACGAGCTAACCAAGGGCCTCGCGCTGGAGGTCGTCGTCGAGTAGTAGCTCGGCCATTTGGTTTGCCCTCACAGGTCGGGACGGGCGGCTTTCTTCCACCTAACAACGATTGCTTCCGTCTCGAGCCCTGGTGCCATCTGGACCGCCTGCAATCCCTTCAGGATGCGCGAAAGACGATAAGGCCCGTCGCCCACCTGTGCTGGTCATCGGTCTGGACGGGAATTGCAGCCGCGGCGGTGGATCAGGCACAGCGCTTCGTTTAAGGCCGCCTGCGGAGCCGCAAGAAACAAGAGAAGAGCGGCATAGAGCCTCCATAGCGAATCAGATGCCCAGCAAGAAATCAGAGGTGATTCTTTCGGCTCAAGATCTCGCCGATCGGCGAGTGGTCCGACCTATTGCTAATTAAAAGCCTCCCCGCAGGGTTACGAGTAGTCGGCTACCGAAGACGATCCAGATCGATCAGGCGAGTTCGTGTCCTGGCGCCAGCATTTCAAGTGTTGCTAAGCCGCTTCTTCACTCGCGCCGCTAACGACAGATATCACGGAGAGATGGACCTTTGTGAGCACGAACCCAAGCAGCACGGTCGTCACATAAGCCGAAGACTTCGCCACGAGTCGCAGAAAAACGGATGTGTCTAGCTCGGACGAGACGATGTGAGCGGCGAGCACACCGACCGCGATCACAAAGGTGACTTTCAAGGTCTGACCCATCGGTACCAATTTAGCGATGCCGGTTCCGAGCGCCTTGGCGGCTTTGGTCAACGACCACCACTCCCAAAGAACGAGACTACCGATGCTTCCTGCAACCGCACCGGCAAGGCCGAATAACTGGAGACCAAGGATGCTCAAGGCAATTGACAGCAAAAGTGATATCGCGCCGACAGTCGCGGCCTGCCGGCCGAATCCAAGCGCCCAAAGCAGGTGGCCGGCCCCGAAAACAGTTGCGATCTCTCCCAACGAATAAATTTGCATGAGCGGAACTGCCCCGAGATACTCGCGTGTATAGATCAGTTCCACAAGGTCTTCCGCGGTCGCTATCAGCAACCCGTAGAGTGGCGGCAGCACGCATCCCAGCAGCAGATACGCTTTCGATACCAGCTTGCGGGCGCCATCAATGTTGCCATCGGCCACCAGGGAACTGAAATTGGGCAGAAGCGCATAACCCAGAGGCGTTCGGGTCAAGTTTCCGAGGAGTTTGACCACTGATGCAATCGAGATGAGTGCAAAGGCCGAGCTCGAAAAGTTAGCTGCCACGACCCATTGATCGGACTGCGCGCGCAAAGCGAAAAAACCGCTGGCCATCGCAAAGGGCAGCGAGTACTTCAATTGCGCGCGGACCAACTGGCCGTCGAAACCGAGACCCCGTTCCTGGGCGGCAAACAGGGCATAGAAGACCGCGAGCCCGACCTTCAATATGGCCAGGCCCCACATCACCACCAGAAGCCACCCGACATCGCCAGATGCGACTGCCGCACCTGCCAATGCCGCTGCCCTGATTATCGCAAACCCGATCGTTGCGCAGCCCCCCCACTCAGCCTTTCCGTCCGCCGTCGGCAAGACATCAAGAATCGACGCCAATATCCAGGTACCGACGAAAATCTGAACGAGGGGCGAGTAACGCTGTAGGCCTCCAATCGAACCAATGGGCATCAGCTCTAAAAGCAGAATCGAGAGCCCCCCAAGAGCGAAGAGACTTGCGAACGTATTGCCCACGAGCTTTGGGCGGGTTCCGGGAGCGGCGCGCGGCAGGAAATAGAATAGGGACTGCGGGAGGAATAGGGGGAAGAGGATCAACCCCGTTTGGGCGACCAGCCACATCAGGCGGTAGTCCCCAAACTCCTGCGTGGTCAGGTAGCGGACCAGGATGACAGGCACCACCAACTGCAGAGCATACTCGAGCAGCCCTGCAGCCGCGAGAAATCCCGCCTTACGGCGAATCCCCGATCTCACGCCGCGTCCGCGCGCCTCCTCTGTGCGGCCTCCTTCAGCAGCTGTGGCGGTTTGCTCGACGCGCGTCATTTTTTGCTCGGCGAACCACTCCCTCGATTGCTGCGACGTAGGGCTTCAGCACCACGTCATCGCCATGCTTCCGGTTCATATAGCTCCTGCATCGCGCTGACACCTTTTGCCATTCCATTTCATCGGTGATCAAGCGCTCCGCAACGCAAGCCATCTCATCGATGGACCGGAGCGAGGCACCCAGGCCTTCGCGACTGATAAGTCCATCAGGATCAAAAAATGATATTACCGGAATGCCGCGACTCCAGGACTGAAGAAAGGTATTGGGAAAACCTTCCGTGGCGGAGGTATTGACGAAGACCTTGGCGCGGTCATAGAGGTCACCTACGTCGTGATAAGCCACGCGACCGTAAAACGTCAGGTTCGGCAGTCTCTTCGCGGCGGCCTCGATCCTGTTGTACAGATCGGAAAAGCCCGGTTGTGGACCACCGACCATGTGAATATGCCGTGAAGGCATGTGACGCGCCAACTCGACCGCGAGTTCGGGTCGCTTGAAGGCACTCAGGTTACTGACCCAAAGAATTTCCAAGTCGCGCTTCTCACGATCCAGCTGCCGACCCGGAGGATCCACCAGCGGGTCTGCGACCACGCTGGTCACCTCGTAATTTTTCATGAGCGCGCGTTGCTGGCCCGCGTGCTGGCAAAGGATAGCATGAGCGTGTCTCAATCCATATTTGTACAGTTGTTTGTCTCGCGTATAGCGAATGAACAGTCGTTTAGGATCGGCATCGGTGTCGTGTGCCAATCGGTGTATGAAGCCACGTCCATGCCGGCGGCAGAACATCGCCACCAAGCCAACGTGCATGCCCGCACAACTCGTGTAGTAAACGTCGGCATCGGCCCTCCTCAAGGCCGCCCACGTTGCGGTCCAACGGGGATAAAAAAAACGAAATACCGGAAGACCCACATCCGGACGATACGCCTTGTAGGTCGTGACGCCGTGCCAGACCGCTGCGTCTGGCTGACCGTAATCCCCGACGACCATGGAAATCTGGTATCCGCGGGCAACGAGTGCTTTCGCGAGCAACGTCTGTTGTAACTGCGCCCCGCCATTGCCATGGTGGTTGTATTCGCGGGCAAGGACCGGAAGATTTTCGAAACCGACGAAACACACCTTCATGGCTGCGGTCTCGTGTTGGAACGCGTTGACTGGGCCTGGCCGAGGGCGAGCCCGTAACACAGCCATAGGGCAGTCTGCGGGGGAGTCGGCGTGAATCGATCATTTGTGAGTCCCTGAACTGCAAGGAACAACAGGCAAACGATGCAGCCTTCAAAGACACCTCGCCATTGCGGATCGATGTGGTGCTTGGATAAATCCCTAAACATTGTCCAGACAGACCAGAAGAAAGCCGCCGCAACCACGATACCCAGTATCCCCAGGTCAAGGGCGACGTCCAGATAAGCACTATGGGCTTGGCCGACCGGGAGCATGTTACCACGGAGGTTCGGGGTCGCCCACAGCGTCGAATGGAGGCCATGACCAATGATAGGCGCCTCCCAAAAAGTACCTATCAATGGGCGCCAGATTTGGTCGAGCCGACCAGCGGTAATCGCCTGCTCGTCCCCGGTTGCCAAGCCGGTCGATGCCCGTTCAAAGAACGCGTCGGGCAATAGCAATGCAACCGCGGCGATTGCAGACAGCACAAGCAAGAACCGCCCCATGCTTCGCTGCTTCCAAACGAAATAGCCTAATATGATGCCAATCCCCACGAAGGCGGCGCGCGAGAAAGTCAACGCGGCCATCGTTGCCGCAGCACCGGCGCATGCCAGTAGTATTGCTCGCGGCCAAGGTGCAGAGGTGGCTAGCGCGGTGAAGAGGAGGATCGCGAGCCCAATATTGGCCAGCTCGCCCACATCGTTGGCATGCAATCCTGTCCAATTTAGAAATTCTCGGTCGCCGGCAGCTAGGCCCTGCAGGCTGGTGCCATTGATAACCAGATAACCGGCAATCACGAAGAAAAAGGTAACATAAGCGGATGCTAGAGCCCAGATTACAGAGCGTCCATTGCCGTTTCGGGAAAGAACCGCCGCCAGCCACGCCACGGCGAGGATCATCAATGGCTTGAAAAAAGCGTCAAGCAAATATGTGGTTTTTGTCAAGGGTTCAGAGTGAGGAAGGACTCTTGCGCCTTCGACCGAACCGGCGCCCACATACGCGCCAACTCCCATGACGGCGACATAAACCCAGAATGCGGTTGGCAAACTGACGAAGCGAATGTCCTCTCGCCTGAATGCGGAAGCCGCAAACAAGGACAAGAGCGTCAGCACAAATAAGATATTGAATGGGTTCAGTCCGATCACCCCGAAAAGTTCGCGTGGAACGAGGTGGGTCGAGGCGAATGGCAACAGTAATGTGAGCAGCCAAATGCCATTCCGGTAGTTAGCAAAAATAATTAGTGCGAATACAAAGGAGCAATAGAGAAGAGCGCAGGCAAGCTCGCCGAGAAATGCTATCACGCAACCGATCAGCGCGGCGGAAATGCCAAGGAACATTAGAGTTAGAACTTTAATCCTCGATTGAGAGGCATAGTCGAGCGTCGAATTCGTTGACATTGGTTGGTTTACCGACATCCCAGGTATGCCGACTGGTTTCGGCTTGGCAAAATTGTCCTGCAAGTATGTGCTCGCTGTTGCAGGTATGTGCTCGCTGTTGCAGGTATGTGCTCACTTCGCCCGAATTGATGATCGGGCGCTGTGCCGAACCGGAGTACCGATAGGCGGCAAGTGCAATAACGGGCGACAGCCAATGGCGTCCAAGCATAACGCTCCGATCATCGCGGTCAACTCCACCACGACTTCGCCAAATATTCCAACAAATAGAACCATGAGCGAAGCGCGCGGGTACTCCCGCCTGTGTACCCCAGAGGAGCGTAGGTGATAATCCGGTTTCTTCAGCAGCGCGCGGCCAAATCGGTCATTTCGACTGAACGCACGATGACCGTCTTGCGGCTTCACTTCCGGGCCAGTGAGCCGGCTCGCCACTGGTGTTCTTGCGAATATCTACGAAAGTCAGCTCTACACTCGTAGTTTCACTCACCTCTCCCGGACTCAACATCTTCAGTATCAAAGGTACTTCCACTGAGCTAAATCGTAGCAAAAAAGTTGACGCGGATTAGACGAAACAAAGAATCGAGGGACACAGGTTGGCACAGAGTTCTAGCGCCCAATCGTTATCTTGAATGAACGCAAGATGGGGAGCCGTCAAAGAAGCAGCCAACATGGCGAATTATCGACGACGCGCAAATTCAGATCGCGAAAGATGGCCCGCCGCTCGGCGTCATCGGGCGATATTGGCGCGGTACGGAGTAATCCCTCTATAGACGGGTCATTGTCCCCTTGGAGACGCACGTTAAATTGGCGGGCGGTGCTCCAGGCCGGCAAGCTCGCGCTCGTCGAGATGCCGTTGGCTATGACGAGCTCGCAATGCCGCGAGTTGAATGGGATCGCCGAAGAGCGCAAGCGTGTGCTGATGGTCGGCATACGTTCGAGTATCACCCGGCGGTGGGTTTCATGCGCTAGATGATCGAGAGCATCTCTCTCAGCGAGCTTTACAAGGATCCGGCCGGCTTGGGCGAAGAAACCCTTCTCGGACGACCCCGTGCCCTCATACAAGCTGCCAGACGATCCTCGCGTGACGCGCGTGGGGCGTTGGGGCGGAGGCCAGGACTCGACGAGCTGCCGCAACAAGTTGAGGAGTTGCGCGTGCGCGGCCGGCGGCTGGCAATTCGGTTAAGCTGCACATTCAGCAGAACACGGCATACAAGTCGGCTCCCGCAGCCTGAGTGATCGGATCTGGCACGTTGGGATCGGTGAGCCAATATGTAAGAGAACCGAGAGTCTTGTTGACCGCCGAGGCTCGTCGATCGCGATAGCCCTCCGGCTGAAACTGCAGCCGGAAAATTCTCCGCTCGACTGTAGCGAATTTGCGCTTGAATCGCAGCAATCCGGGTTGATCGAGGTCAGATGCGCCAAAGTCGAGCAGCTTAAGGCCACGGCGCTGTCCAATTCTGATGCCTTCCCAGACAAGAAGGTCATTCGGACACAAGCCTCGTTCCAGGGAAGCGTTGAACTTATAATAAAGCGTGTCCCTGCATTCGAGGAATACAGTGGCGGCGACCGGGGATCCGTCAAGCTCGGCAAGAAGCACCGTCAGGTGACCATGTTTCGCAAACGAAGCATGGAGATTTTCAAAAAAAGCAAAGGGCTGCGGAAGGAGACGATATTTGGATTTTCGAACATGACAATGCATCTCATAGAAGACATGAAGGTCATGGAGCTCTTGGCTCGCACGGACCTTGATGCCGCTCCGTTGAGCCTTCCTGATATTCTGACGAGCCGCCCCCAAGAAGCCGCCCCATATTTCAAGCTCCGGCCGAGCGAGGTCGACACTGTGCCAAGCCGCTTCGCCGACCTTCACAAAGCGCTCATCTCTTGCGGGCAATTGGTTACTAAGACAGCGAAGCGTGATCGGAACGCCCAAGGAAATCAACGGGGCAACGAGCTCGTGCCAAGTGTCGACATCACTAACTAGTGGATCGCAATAGTCTGAGAATGGTCCGCAAACAATCCGCTCGCCCTTGAGATCGCAGAGCTGACAATACAGGATGGCGCCGTCTGCTTTGCCGTCATTCTGAATACCTTTCATAGATACCGAGACCTTGAACCCGTACGTCCGGGCTACCGCCTCCGTCCAACGCTGCGAGGAGAACAAACTGTTTAATGGATGATGCGCAATCGCGCGCCACATTTCGGCCTGTCCATCCATATCCTCAAGCATGGGTATCCTTCCCCATCCCTGCTAATTCCCCGGCTCTGCCGTTCGTCGATTCACCTGGCGGTTCTATCGAATAGAACCGCTCCAGGAGTGCGGCAAAGGATCCAAAGATCGAGCCATAGCGATCGTGATCGAGCATAGACCAGGTCCAGTGCCAGCATTTCCGGCATCGATAGCCGGTTGCGCCCATTGACTTGCCACAATCCTGTAATGCCGGGGAGACAGTCGTGCCTCTTGCGTTGCTCGGCTGTGAACAGCTCAACTTCCCACGGCAATGAGGGCCGAGGCCCGACCACTGACATGTCGCCGCGAAGCACATTGAACAATTGTGGGAGCTCATCCAAGCTGAACCGCCGAAGAAGGCGGCCCACGTTCGTAATTCGCCGGTCTGCCTCCAATTTGAAGACGCCATCGCTGGTTCCTGGTTGCCCGCCCAACAGCTCTCGGATGTTCATTTGCCGCAGAGGCGTGTCGTCAGCGTAGAGGTACATGGTTCGGAACTTGAACATTGTGAACGGTCGCTCGTTCCGGCCTATGCGGATCTGCCGAATGATGGCCGGTCCGGGGCTGCTAAGCCGGATCAGGATGGCCAATCCAATCATAGGTAGTGCACATAACAAGAGCAGGGGACAGGCGACCGCCAGGTCAAGAACGCGCTTTCCGCGTCCCTGGTTGGGCTTTGGATCTGCCGGAGCCGGCGCGTTTTGCTGTTCTTCCCGGATCGCGCCGACCCTGGACTGCGCTTCCTGATCGCTTTCGTCGAAGCCGCCCATCAGCTACACCGATCCGTCTCATCTGGCGGGCTGACTGCGCGGGTGCCAGGAGCGGCCACACGATCACTGCGCCGAGCAGGGATAATGAACTCGCATCGCCTTAATTGTAATAGCATCATGCTGGGTCGAATTGCCCTTGCGCCTTTGGCTTAATCCGGTTTGAGGAGCGCTTGCTACGCCGGAGCAGTATAAGAATTGCCGATCATCATTCTTCGGCGGCAAGGCCTGGGCATCCCGCATATCGTCCGCGACCTCGAGATTGTGCTCCTCTTTGTGAAGTCCTATACGAAACGTCGCCTGGTTTCCCCGTGACGGAGGTAAGGCAGTGGTTCTGTCGGCCAACATATCTGCGGGAGGTGATGCGGTCGGCGGGGTCCTTATCATCGTCGAAAACCTGCCGGTGCCGGCCGATGCCCGGGTCTGGCCCGAGGCCACAGCGCTGCACCAGGCTGGTTACACCGTTTCAGTCATCTGTCCGAAGGGGACGGGATATGAGAAGGCATACGAGCAGATAGACGGTGTGCATATCTACCGCCATCCACGGGGTGTGGAGGGTTCGGGCGCCGTGACTTATCTTCTCGAATATACTGTCGCCCTTTTTTGGCAATTCGTTCTGTCGTTGAAGGTGGCGCACAGGCATGGATTCGATATTCTTCATGCCTGCAATCCACCGGACTTGATTTTTTTGATCGCGATTTTTTACAAGTTCTTCTTTGGCAAGAAATTTCTGTTTGATCAGCATGATCCAGCGCCCGAACTCTATGAGGTCAAGTTCGGCGGCCAGGATTTCTTCTATCGTCTTCTGTTGCTGCTTGAACGCTGGACGTTTCGATCGGCCGACGGGAGCCTCGCGACAAACCCTACGCTGAAGCAGCAAGCCGTGCGGCGAGGCGGGATGCGGCCAGACAGAGTCTGGATCGTCAGAAGCGTCCCCGATCTTGGTCGCTTCAGGCAGGTCAAGCCCGATCTGTCAGTCAGGCGGACCTTTCGATATCTCGTCGGCTATGTGGGAATGATTGCCGAGCAGGACGGTGTAGACCTGCTGGTCAGGGCGATGGAACATATCGTCAAGCGGCTGCATCGAACAGACATCGCCTGCCTGATCATCGGCGATGGCCCGGAAGCAGGCCGCCTCAGGACGCTCACAGGTGAACTTGGGATCGCCGACAATGTCCAATTTGCAGGTTACATTTCGGGCGATGCGCTTCCCGCCAAGCTGACGGCTTGCGATATCGGCGTCGTTCCCGATCCGCCCAATGCCTGCAACGTGATCATGTCGATGATCAAGGTCTTTGAATACATGGCCATCGGGCTCCCGTTCGTCCTGTTCGACTTGGCACAGGCGAAGCGTGATGCAGGCGGCGCCGCCCTGGTCGTAGCGGAGCCGACACCGCAGGCGCTCGGCGAAAGTATCGTAGCGCTGCTTGAGGACGAGGCCGGGCGCGAGCGTATGCGGAACTACGGCAGGGAGCGCGCCCATGGCGAATTTCAGTGGGAGGTCGAAAAACGTTCCCTTCTCGCCGCCTATGCCACGTTGGCGTCGAGGCGCGCACGTGCGCCTGCGAGGAAAGCAGGGACATCAGCCGATACGGATGCTCCCTGAGAGCGGAAGC
This sequence comes from Bradyrhizobium sp. USDA 4486, assembly GCF_054057995.1. Taxonomy (NCBI): domain Bacteria; kingdom Pseudomonadati; phylum Pseudomonadota; class Alphaproteobacteria; order Hyphomicrobiales; family Nitrobacteraceae; genus Bradyrhizobium; species Bradyrhizobium sp. USDA 4486. The sequence goes on along the minus strand of NZ_JBSRZV010000001.1, from coordinate 4,172,833 downwards.
AATCAACGACTGTGCGGTGGAGTGGGTACTGCTGTGACCGATCGCTGGGTCGGCGAGAGTGTACCGGGGACCAGCCCCTGCATCGAGAGCGTAGTTTCCGGATCTTGGCTCCCGGCTGCGGTGAGACCGAGCTGCATGGGGTGCGCGCAAGGGGCTAGACCTCGCGTCGCGATCGTGGGGACGCGCGCGCGAGCAAATTGCGGTTTCGAAGACCCGGGCGCCGATCCCGAGGGTGCATTCTTGTTCGTCCAATTCAACGGGAGACTCGCGCGGCGGCCTGCCGCGCGCCAATGAGCACAGAACAGGTAGCCGAGCTGTCCTTGGCCTTGAATGAGTTGCGGAACTTCAAGGTTGAGCCATTGGGAGGGTAGCTGCCAGCCCGCGCTACAGAACGACGGCGTGGATTTTGTCTGCGCTGTCGGATGTTTTTGTCTACGCGTTTGGGGCGATACCTCTTTTCGTCTACCTCTTTCGATTCTTGTCCGCGTAGTTTTAATGCGTCGTAAATCGCATTGTCCTGTGTTAACCTCATCGAGACGCTCCGCGCGCGGACGTCTTGCTCGAGCGCAGCAGACGGCGTCCTCGGGAAGACAGAGCGAACGGGTACGAGCCGGTCCTGTTGAGAAAGCGGAGCTTTAGGTGGAGCTGCTGCTTGCTGCCAAGCTTCTGATTGCCGCACTGCGGCGCCGCAAAGTCGTGGCGCTTGCCGTCTTCCTGACGGTGTTCGCCGCGTCTCTTTCAGCCTATCAGCTTGTCGGGCGGCGTTACAACGCCGAGGCCCTGCTCCTGGTTGGCAATGGTGTCAAGGACTCAGAACCCCGCAGCGTCGTCGACGCCCGCAGCATCGTCGACCCTACCGGTATCAATTCGCTCGCCCGACTTGCGGAGACAGAAGACGTTGTGCGCGAAGCGGCGAACAAGGTAGGTCTTCAGCGCCTTTTTCCTGACCTCGACCGGATGCAACTGAACGGTGGCCGATTGATTTCGATCTTGCGCGAAGCGGCAGCTAAATTAAGTCTTGAGAGCTTGCTTCCTGCTCATCAGACCCGACGTGGGGACGGCACACTGATTTTAATGCTGCGGCGCTCCATGTCCGCACAAGCAGATGGCAAAACCGACCTTCTGAAGATTTCATTTCCTCACCGCGATCCGGTGATCGCGGCCGAGTTCGTCAATGCGCTCGCTGACGCGTTGGTCGCCAAGCAGGCTGAGCTTCTCAACGTGCCGGGCGCCTTTCAATTTTTTGACGTGCAGAGAAAACAGCTGCAGGAAGAGGTTCAGAAGGCGGCCTCTAGACTTGAGAGCTTTTCGGCTGCAGTCTCGATCTATTCCATCAACGATCAGCGTACTCTCCTTCTCAACCGTGCCGACCAACTTACCCAATCCCTCAGTTCAACGCAGGGCTCCATCGTGGAGCTGCAAGGTCGGAAGGAAGCATTGACCGAGCAGTTACTGAGGCTGAAGCCGGTCACCCAATCGCAATACGTCTCCGGGATTGTGAGTAGCTTGGGAGCAACCAACGTTGAAAGGACTGAAAGTCGTGCCAGGACGAGCCCGGCCGAGCGATCTCTCACCGAGGCTCCGCCGCTCCTTCTTGTCCGCGTCTATCAGGACACAATGGCTGCTCTTTTCAAGGTTGACGCGGATTTTGCGGGCGCAAAGAATCGCGAGGCACACTTGGGCACAGAGCTTCAGCGTATAAACGAGGAACTTGCCGCTCTCTCGTCGAGAGAGGCGGAATACAATCGGCTGAGCCGGGAACTGACGCTGGCGGTGAGCGCTGCCGAGAGTTATGCGAAGCGAACCACCGAGGAGCGGATCAACACGAGTCTTGCGAACGCACGCGTATCGGGCTTGCGAATTGCGCAATTTGCCAGCCCGCCAGCTTCTCCCGCTTTTCCCCAACTGATCATTTTCCTGGCGCTGGGCGTGGTTGGGGGGATCGTTTTGGCATCGGCTGCGGTTCTTTTGCCGGAAGCGTTGGCTAGCGTCGGCACATACGATGCCGTATCGCCCGTGTCCGCGGAAGCCGCGACAGACGTGCGGTCGCGCGTCGAAACCACGCAAAATCTCAGGTCGTTTAACCTCCATGCGCCAGCACAAGCGCTATCGGCGGTGCCACCCTCTTCGTCAACATAGTTTGCCGTATTCATTCCGCGTAAGCCGCAGGGCGGTACCCGAGCGGTTCCGGGATTGTCTTTGCAGAACCTGATAAGCTTAATCGGGTTTTCGATTCCAAACTCGGTGAACGCCTTTGACGCCGTCTTCTCTGATGCCCCCAGACTCTGATAACCTCGTCCTCGATCTCCATTTCAATCGAGATCTCGCGCAGCCGATCTTCGTCTTCACCGAGCTCTTTCGCGACCTGGGTGACGGTGGTGACGTGATGGACCTTGACGCGCGTGGTGTGCCGCTCGACCGCAGATTGCTGATGCCGGCGTCCAATCTAGGCCAGGAGCTCGCCCAGCTGATGAGCTGGGATTGCCGCGACGCGAGCAAGGACATCGGCCAGCCAGCTTGCGCATCGACGCCGTTCATTTTGACCCGTGACGATCAAGCTGTACGTGGCTGCGGCGCGCCGCCCGCCGCGATCAGTTTCGCAGAACAGCCGGGATTTTCGTCCAAGGACGATGCCTCGCAAGCCCCGTTTGGTCCGTGGACAGGCACACACGTCCTCAAGGAACGGCGTGAAGCCTCGGACATCCCTTCGGGAATAGTTGAAGACTTTGGCCAGGTCGTGTGCACGGGAGAGGTTGACCACCTGCTCCCGCATATAGAAATCAAGTGCTCGACAACTGTAGCATCTTCAGATGCTCTTCGCCGCTCCTGGCATTGATGGAGTGCTCTAGCGCCTGCGGCTGGCTATCTTCGCAGTCGCGGTATGTGAACTTCTCGCGCGCCGTCTCGATCACTTCCACTGACGCGGCGAGCATTCCAACGTCTGCATCACGTATTCGCCGAGTTTACGTAGGCGATCAGATTGGATGCGTTGGGGCTTTGCATGACGCGGCGCTTGTCAGTGTGGCCAGTCGCAATGCAGGCTTTGACGCCGCTCGGAAATCGGGATCATCGTCGTCGCAGGAGTTTAGGAACACGCCGCAGGGCTGCGGCACTACGTCCTGGTCAACTCGAAGCGAGAGCAACCGCCAAGTTCAATCGCGATGATTCCAGCTCACAGTCTTCCCGGCCTGCAACGTCTCCTCAACCAGACGAACCTTCGCGCCGCAAGTCCATCGGCGCCGACGTTCAGCGCCGACACCTTAACCTGCATGCGCCGATGACCTTAAGGCTAGAAGTCCTCAGCCCGCCGTTTATTGGTCTTTTATTGATCAGCGAAGAAGCCACCGGTTGCGACGCGGTAATTTCACGCTGCCAACTTTAGGGTTAGCCCCCAATAGTGCGCTCTACTGGGCTGGCGAGAAAGGCCAGTTGTAGTAAACGGCATTGTAGTAGTTTGTCATACACGGCGTGGAAGCGGTATTCACCTACTGCGTTCGCTTTTGATGGAACGCCCCCTGCAATTTCTGATTCGAAAAACAGTGTGAACCTAAGGAGGGGAGCATGACTCGTTCGATAGTGATGCGTTCCAAACTCGTCCCTCCCTTACTCGATACTCCGAACCAAGCCGAACACGCGGAAGTTCAGACCGCGAAAGACGGCCCGTTGCTCGCTGTCATCGGTTGCGGCTACTGGGGTGCGAAACACATCCGTGTCGCCTGCGATGTACGCGCCGCAAGGATGTCGATGGCCGCCGATCTACGCACTGACAGATTGGAATATGTCCATTCACAATATCCTTCTATCGCTGTTTCGCGTGATATCGGCGCGGTACTGAGCAATCCTTCTATAGACGGGGTCATCGTCGCCACCCCCGCGGAGACGCACTTTAAATTGGCGCGTGCGGTGCTCCAGGCCGGCAAGCATGCGCTCGTCGAGAAGCCGTTGGCCATGACGAGCGCGCAATGCCGTGAGTTGAACGCGATCGCCGAAGAGCGCAAGCGCGTGCTGATGGTCGGGCACACGTTCGAGTACCACCCAGCGGTGGGTTTCATGCGCCAGATGATCCAGAGCAGCTCTCTCGGCGAGCTTTACTACATTGATTCGCGGCGCCTGAATCTCGGTCTCTACCGACAGGACGCAAATGTCCTTTGGGACTTGGCGCCGCACGACCTCTCGATCATCTTCTTTCTCCTGGAGGACGTGGTGCAAACCATCGGCGCCTGGGGTTGCGCGCACGTTCTGCCCGACGTTGAGGACGTTGTTTACGCCAAGATGGGCTTCAAGAGCGGAGTGGCCGCTCATGTGCATGTTTCCTGGCTGGACCCGGTCAAAGTACGCCAGATCACGATCGTCGGCAGCGATGCTATGCTGGTGTTTGACGACGTGCAGCCGTCCGAGAAAGTGCGCATTTACCAGAAGCGCTTCAGGCCGCAGATCGACGGCAACTCCTACGCCGACTTTCAGTCCGCATATCATCATGGTGACGTTCGTATCCCAGCGATATCCAACAGCGAACCGTTGAAACTCGAGATACTCGACTTCGTCAACGCGATGATGACGGGAGAACGGCCGCGCGCGGACGGAATGCATGGGCTGCGCGTTGTCGAAGCGCTTGAGGCGGCATCAGCGTGCCTACGGCGCAAGCACAAACACCATAGCAACGGTAAGGATCAACTGACGTTTCGGCGGCGGAACGTGTCGGTGGGAGGTTCGAAAGGTGCTGTCACGTGAAGCCACGCGACGGAAGGCGATCCCCCAGGAATTCGGCAAACGGGCGCTCGATGTCGCGATCAGCGTTCTCGCGATCGTGGCGCTGGCCCCCGTCTTCACGGTGGTGTGGGTAGCAATCCGTCTCGACAGCCCCGGCCCTGCGATCTTTCGCCAACGCCGGATCGGGCGAGACGAGAAGCCGTTCAACTGCTTCAAATTCCGGACGCTCCGCCACAACGCCGACGAAACCATCCATCGCGAGGCGGTCCGGCGGGTTTGGGCGAAGGAACCCCTCTCGGACGATCCCGATGCCCCATACAAGCTGACAGACGATCCTCGCGTGACGCGCGTGGGGCGGTTGCTGCGGAGAACTAGCCTCGACGAGCTGCCGCAACTCCTCAACGTGTTGCGGGGCGAAATGAGCATCGTTGGTCCGCGGCCGGCGATCCCTTATGAACTCGAATACTTCCATGACTGGCACCATAAACGTCACTTTGTGAAGCCCGGAATAACTGGAGTTTGCCAGGTGCACGGCCGGGGTCGCCTCCGCCCCGAGGTGATGCTCGAGATGGATGTCGAGTATGCAATGAACTGGACCTTATGGACGGACCTGAAGTTGATTGCCCTTACGTTTCCAGCGGTGCTGCGGGGGCGCGGCGCCCGATGAGGTTCCCGAGTGACATTCTCGTGAGGTTCGAGAAATGCACATTCCGTTCGTCAATCTCAAAGCGCAATATGAGACGCTGAAGGACGAGGTGGCCGAAGCAATTCGGGGCATTCTCGAGTCCGCGCAGTTCATCGGCGGCGAGGCGGTTGCCTCCTTCGAAAGAGATTTCGCCGCGTATTGCCACGTGCGCTATGCGCGCGGTGTCGCGAGCGGCACGGACGCGCTTCATCTGGCGCTGCGGGCCTTGGGTATTAGTCATGGCGACGAGGTAATTACAACCGCCACCACCTTCATGGCCACCGCGGCTGCCATCGTTGCGACAGGAGCGCGGCCCGTGTTCGTCGATATCGATCCAGACACCTACACGATCGATCCCAGAATGATCGAGCGCGCTCTGACGGGTCATACAAGAGCGATCATCCCAGTCCACCTCTTCGGGCAGCCGGCTGACATGGATCCAATCAATGAGATCGCGCGGCGGCGCGCCCTCTATGTAGTAGAGGACGCGGCCCAGGCGCACGGCGCGGAATATCACGGGGTCCGAACTGGGGCGCTCGGCGATGTCGCATGTTTCTCGTTTTATCCGGCAAAGAATCTCGGGGCCTATGGCGACGGCGGAGCGGTCACCACCAACAGTACCGCGATCGCCGAGCGCATCGAACGACTGCGCGACCACGGTCGAACTACCCACTACACCCACGCCGAGATCGGGTTCAACAGCCGGCTCGACGCTCTCCAGGCGGCAGTTCTGCGGGTCAAGCTCCGGCGCCTCGATGAGTGGAACGCCAATCGACGGCGCGCTGCGGACTGGTATGCCGCGGAGTTGGCGCAGTCGGGGATCAAGACACCGTTCGCTCGAAAGGGGTCGATGCATGTCTATCATTTGTATGTGATCGCCACGAATGAGCGGGACGCAATGCGGAATAAGCTCGACGAGGCCGGTGTGGCGACTGGCATCCATTATCCGTTGCCGCTCCACCTGCAGCCTGCTCTCGCCCATCTCGGCTACAGGCGGGGCGACTTGCCGTGCTGCGAAGCGATGGCCGCTCGAGCATTGTCCCTGCCCATGTTCGCTGAACTCGCACGCGACCAAGTGCGCCATATCGCCGCGATTGCTCGTGCTGCGACAAAGCGGGACGGCCACACGAAATTGCGGCGAAAGTCAACCTAGTCGCGCACCGCGCTGCGCGCCGATGGTCAAGGCCCTGGCGATGAATCGAAAGGATTAGCGATGAATCGAATCAGCGCATGGGCGGTGGTAGAGACCGAGGCGATCGGCACGGCCGTGGCGATCGCCGAGTTCGCTGTGGTGCGGCCTGATGTTACGATAGGCGACCGGGTGGTTATTCATCCGCATGTCGTGATCGAGAGCGGCGCGAGAGTCGGGGACAACGTCGAGATCTTTCCCGGAGCCTATATCGGTAAGGCGCCCAAGGGAGCCGGCGCGTTGTCGCGCGCGCCGCATTTCGAGGCGTGGGTCGACATCGGCGCCGATTGTTCTATCGGACCGCACGCGGTGATCTTCTACGACGTCTCACTTGGGGCGGGGAGCCTGATCGGCGACGGCGCCTCGATCCGTGAACAATCGCGGATCGGCTCGAAGACCACCATCGGACGTTACGTCACGGTCAATTACAACACGCAAATCGGGGATCGCGTTCGGGTGCAGGATCACACCTGGCTGGCGGGCAATATGACGATCGAAGACGACGTGTTCATCTCGGGCTGTGTCGGCACTTCGAACGACAATGCGATCGGTCGCCACGGCTACTGCGGTTCGACTATGCTGGGGCCCAATATCGCACGCGGCGCGGCTATCGGAGTGGGAGCCAACCTACTGCCAGGCGTCAGAATCGGCATTGGCGCAGTTGTCGGCGCTGGCGCGGTGGTGACGAAGGACGTGCCCGACGGTGCGCTCGTGATGGGTGTCCCGGCAGAGATCCGACGACGGATCAAAGCGACTACCGGCGCAGTGGAGTGAACACTTATCGTGAGGAGCGTCTTTGTCACCAACATGTATCGGCGCCTAATTGAGCGCCAGGGCTATGGGCATAACGGTCGGGTGATGGAATGCTGAATTCGTCAAGGTCCGCGATCAGGATACTGCATATAACCGACACGTTGGCCTCCGGGGGAAAGGAGCGGCAACTGGTCGAATTGTTGCGCGGGTTCAGCAAACTAGATGGGTTCACTAATGAATTGGTCGTTCTTTCAGACGTCATCCACTATGACGAGGTCAAGTCACTGGGAATAAAAATACACATCCTCAAAAGAAGCCGACGATGGGATTTTCGTATTCTCGAAAAGTTATATCGCCTGGCGAGGCAATACCGACCGAATATAATATATTCGTGGGAGTCGATGTGCTCGGTGTATGCGTCACCAATTGCGTTGATATCTAGATCGGCTTTGATCAACGGGATGATACAAAACGCTCCGCTCTTTGTGAACTTGAAAGACCGCGGGTACCGGCGTTTGCTTCTGACAACTCCATTTTCAAGTGTAATATTGGCGAATTCATTGGCGGGACTCAGAGCTTTTCGAGTACATGGCAAAAAAGGTGTTTGTATACATAACGGTTTTAATTTCGATCGAATAGATAATCTTCCGGACGTCAACCAGGTCAAGCGTTCGTTGGACATAAGGACAAAACACGTAGTCGGGATGGTCGGAAGATTCCATCGAGAGAGAGACTATAGTACGTTCTTCAAAGCGGCGAAATTGCTGTGCAGTGAGCGGAAGGACATCACGTTCGTTGCTGTGGGCGAAGGACCGGATCTGGAAAGGTTCAGGGTGCCTTTAGAGAGTGACTCTCACGAGAATATACGCATTCTGGGAGTCAGAAAACGGGTCGAAGAAATCGTAAAAACGTTTTCTGTCGGAGTCTTGTTGGCGGACTCAAGATACCACGGGGAGGGAATAGCGAATGTAATTATGGAGTACATGGCGCTGGAAAAGCCGGTCATCGCCACGAATGCGGGGGGCAATCGCGAAATCGTCAAGGACGGAGAGAATGGATTCCTAATACCCTCCGGAGATGAAAATGCGCTGGCGTGGCGGATAAGGGAAATTGTCGACCGTCCTGATATTGGAAGCGCGTTCGGTCGTGCAGGACGGGCGCTCATCGAGCAGGAGTTCGGGATTGAGCGAATGGTGCAGAAGCACGTTGAGCTGTTTCGGCGATTGGCTAGCGGGAATAGGGCGCTTTCCTTTGAAGTGTGATTGCGAGGTGGGGCCTCAGATTGGTCGAACGATCATATTAGGATACTGCTGAGAGGATTGGTCGCTATGTGCGGGATTGCAGGTTTGATTGACCCTAGTCTCGCTGCGCAGCCGGAGGCCTTGCGACGTTCGGCGCGCGACATGGCGAATGCGATTGCGCATCGCGGGCCAGACGGTGAGGGGGTGTGGATTGATGCAGCGATTGGCATCGCGATTTCACACCGCCGACTTGCCATAATTGATCTAAGTGAGGCCGGAGCGCAGCCCATGATGTCGGCAGATGGGCGGTGGGTCGTGAGTTACAATGGCGAAATATATAATGCGGAAGAAATTCGTCGGGAGCCGAGCGTTGCCTGCGTGAATTGGCGAGGTCATTCGGACACCGAGGTTCTGATCGAGTCCGTTGCAAGTAAAGGAATAACGGCGGCTATAAGGTCGCTCAACGGCATGTACGCGATGGCACTTTGGGATCGCCGAGAGCGGGTGCTGCATCTCGTACGTGATCGACTTGGAATTAAACCGCTATTTTTTACCTTGCATGGAGGAAAGATCGCGTTTGGCTCGGAGATAAAGGCCTTGCTGAGACTGGGATTTGTGCCAAGGAAAATAGATACGGCAGCAGTAAGCAGTTATCTCAAATTTGGTTATGTTCCGGCACCAGGTGCAATATTAGGCGGCATCGAGAAGGTGATGCCTGGTGAGATCGTATCGATTGGCGTCAATGGGCGTATTTCCCGGTCGCGGTATTGGCGCTTGGAAGATGCCGTCGCACAAGGCTTCGAAGCGCCGCTGGAAGTTGGTGACCGAGAGGCAATAGAGACATTTTCGTCGTTGCTCGCCGATGCAGTCAGCAAGCAAATGATTTCCGATGTGCCGCTTGGCGCTTTTTTGTCAGGAGGCATCGATTCCTCTTCAATTGCGGCTTTAATGATGGCAGCTGGGAAAGGGCCCGTCCGTACATTTTCGATTGGATTTCCCGACCTAGGGTTTGACGAGTCGGCGTACGCCGCCCGCGTTGCTCGTCACATAGGGAGTGTACATTCGGAATTGGTCATTACCGCTGCTGATGCGCTTGCGACGGTACCTCTGATCCCTGAAATGTATGACGAGCCATTGGCAGATGCTTCGCAAATACCGACTTTTCTTGTGTCGAAGCTGACGCGAAGTCACGTCACCGTAGCACTATCCGGCGATGGCGGCGATGAACTGTTCGCCGGATATGATAGGTACAAAATTTTGACGTGGTTCTCGCGGTACGCTGGCCTGATACCTATTCGATTTCGAGAGGGCGCCGGTGCCGTTTTGGGCGCTGTGCCACCCCCCATCTTAAATCGTTTATCGCACCTCCTTCGTGGCGGCAGGATTCCGCCACGACTTGGAGACAAGGTGCGAAATCTATCTTGTGTGCTGTCGTTGGATCCGGATGGGTTTTACACTCGGCTCGTCAGTCTGGTCCCAGATGTGGGACTTCACATGGCTGATCGGAAAAATCCCCCTGGGCTGGGAGGGGCGCCACCAGGACTTGGGGTTTTGGACCGCGCTCGTTTTGTCGACACAGTTACCTACCTTCCGGACGATATACTGCAGAAGGTCGATCGGGCGTCGATGGCAGTAGCCTTGGAGGCGCGTCCGCCACTCCTGGACCATAGGATAGTCGAATTTGCGTGGCGCCTTCCTCCACGGTTTTTGGTGCGGAACGGAGAGACGAAGTGGCTGCTGCGACGGGTCCTCGACCGTTACGTTCCTCGCCATCTGGTCGAACGGCCGAAAATGGGCTTCGGCGTCCCGATAGGCGAATGGCTTAGAGTACCGTTACGCGATTGGGCCGAGGATCTGCTTGCGCCTGCCAGATACGGCGGTGGGATCCTCGACGTAAAACCGGCGCAAGAGATTTGGCGGAAACATATCTCGGGAGAAAAGGATTATGGGTACCAGCTATGGACCCTTCTTTCCTTCGAGGCGTGGCGAAGACAATGGGCCGAGCAAATGCGACGGCAGCCGGCGCATGCCAGTAATGCGATGAGAATTCCTGCCGGGCGCTGAGGGAGAACGCAGGATGGTGAGGAGCGTCTGCCAACGACCTGTTCCGAGTCCGCAGAGACGGCTCCGGAGCCTTCGTGCGCCAGCAGGAAGAGGAGCTGCGCGGGTTCGGCCACACGGTCGACGTCATCAATATTCTCGGGGCCAGTCCAAGCGCATTACGTTACCGTCTTCCACCCGGTCCGGGCATGCTGTTCAGAAGAGAAGGCGGAGGCCGAGATCGCAGGATCAAGGTCAGATCTTCAAACCAGGCGCGGAGACGAGGTGTATTGCGCTGGCCTATCCAGAGGGCGACTATTCCGAACGCAAGCTACATTTGGGGAGAGGGCGAGGAGAAATCAAAGCTGTCCTCGATGCATCAAGGAGAAGAGTGCATGACACAAAGGCACATTGCTGACGGGACAGTGCGCCTCATGCCCTTAATCTTCGGCAGGAGCGGACCGCAGGCGTCGAGCGGGCGACCTTGAATTGAGCCGAGTCGATGAGCGTAGCCTCAAAGAGCATTGCAGCGCAGACGAACGCCATGATCGTGGGAGGCGGCCTTGGCGCTTAGGCAGCCTGGCTCGGCAAGGTGCATCATGAGTCAAATTGACGTTGCGATCATTGGGGCCGGGCCGTACGGCCTTGCATCGACGCTAGCCCTTCGACGTGCCGGGTTTTCCGTAAAGGTGTTTGGCGATCCTTTGCTGTTCTGGAGGTCGCAAACTCCCAAGGGCATGTTGCTCCGGTCTCCGTACGAGGGGAGCAGCATCGGTGACTGGAAAGGTCCCCTGACGCTCGAGGCATTCGACGCTGGTCGCGTCCACCCTGTCAGCCGACCTGTCACCGCTGACGAGTTCATCGAGTACGGGCTTTGGTTCCAGCAGAAGGCGGTTTCAGACCTGGACCGCCGAGAGATCCGTTCCGTCGAGCGGGCTGGCGCTGGTTTCCGGTTGGTGGCTCAGGATGGTGAAGAGTTCGAGGCGGCGAGGGTCGTCGTGGCGGCGGGAGTTGGAGCACTCGCCTGGAGGCCGCCCCAGTTCGATTCTCTCAACCCTTCGCTCGTTTCACACAGCTTGGACCACGACGACCTCGGGAAGTTCGCCGGACAGCGGGTGACGGTGGTGGGCCGTGGTCAGAGCGCGCTCGAGTCAGCCGCCTTGCTGCACGAGGCGGGATCTGAGGTGGACGTCCTCGTGCGTGCGCCCCTCGTCAGGTGGCTTCACAAGCGTCCATGGTTGCACGAGCAGTGGCCGGTCAAGCAGATGTTATACGCCCCGCCTGATGTCGGTCCCGCCGGCGTGAGCCACCTCGTCGCGCATCCACGCGCATTCTGCGCCCTACCTCGTCGCGTGCAGGACCGGCTGGGGCCGCGCGTCATTCGCGCAGCGGGAGCGAATTGGCTCATCCCCCGCCTCACCGATGTCCCTATCCGGCTCAACACGGAGGTGCGCGATGCCTGCAGCATGGGCGAGCGCGTACGGCTTGTCCTCAACGATGGCACGGAGAGCACCGTGGATCACGTGCTCCTGGCCACCGGCTACCAGGTCGACCTATCGCGCTACTCATTCCTGTCTCCATCAGTGCTCGCGGGCATCAACACTGTCGCAGGATGGCCCCGCCTGTCGCGTGGCTTCGAGACGTCCGTCCCTGGCCTCCACATCGTGGGCGCCCCTGCGGCGTGGAGTCATGGCCCGCTCCTGCGGTTCGTTGCCGGCAGCGGATACGCATCGAGAACACTCGTAAAAGGCCTGCAACGGTGACCGGCGCGCTGGTCATCGGCGGCGACTACCGCGGGCTCGGCGTCGTGCGGAGCCTCGGCCGCCATGGCATCCCCGTCTGGGTTGCTGCAGAGCGGTTCTCGCTGGCGCGGGCGTCGCGGTACGCAACAGGACGGACGGTGTGGCCAGCGGCACTGGAGGAGCAGCTTACCTGCCTCATAGACCTTGCTGACCGGCATGGGCTCCACGGCTGGGTGCTGTTCCCGAGCGGGGAAGAGACAGCATCCCTGGTCGCGCGGCACGCGGAGAAGCTTGCACAGTGCTACAAGCTTACGACGTCTCCGTGGGAGTTGCATCGATTCGCAGCCGACAAGCGACTGACATATGGCCGTGCAGAAGCACTCGGGATCGGCTGCGCTGCCACCCACTATCCGTCCACACTCGAGGAGTTGGAGCAGCTTGAGCTCTCGTACCCGGTGATTCTCAAGCCCGCGCGCAAACCGATCGCCTCGGCATTCACCGACGCAAAGGCATGGAGGGCCGACAACCGACAGCAGCTACTCGATCTCTACCGAGCGGCCAGTACGCAGATCGATCCTGACCTCATCATGGTCCAGGAGCTGTTGCCCGGTGGCGGAGAGACGCGCTTGTCGTTCGCGGCTCTTGTAAGCGATGGACGCCCTCTTGCGTTCGTCGCCGCCCGACGCATGCGCCAATTTCCAGCCGACTTCGGAAGGGCCAGCACCTTCGTTGAAACGATCGAGGACCTCGACGTCGTTGCGGCGGCCGAGATTCTGCTTCGGAACCTGCGACTCTCCGGGCCGGTCGAGGTCGAGTTCCAGCGTGACCCGCGGGACGGCCGGTTGAAGCTGCTCGATGTCAATCCTCGGATCTGGGGATGGCATTCTCTCGGTCGTGCCGCAGGCGTGGACTTCCCCTACCTCGCCTGGCTGCTCGCCATGGGGAAGCCTGTCCCCGAGGGGCGGGGCAAGCCCGGGTGCCGATGGGTTCGGCTGTCGACGGACGTGCCCACGTCGGTCGCCGAGATAGCCGCCGGTCGGCTGGCGCTCAGGCCGTACTTGCGATCGCTGAAGCCGCACGTTGAGGGCCCCATCGCTGCATGGGACGATCCGCTCCCGATCGCCGCGGAGCTGTGGCTCATCGCCAGCAGGCTTGCGGGACTAGCGCTCGGAGGCAAAGGAGAGGTCGCGTGAGGCTCCGCCGATCGTGCAGCGCGGCGTCGCGTTTGCATCGTTCGGCAGATTGACGTCTACGAGACGATGATCTCTTCCGGTTGACGAGATCGCAGCACAACTGCGATGGTGGAAAAGTTTATCGAGGTTTAGAGCGTATCGCCATTTCCGGAGGCCAAAAGGAGCAAGCCGCGATGAGGGTTCTGCATGTTACGGGCGCATACCCTACTGAACAGAATCCGTCTGAGGGCGTTTTCATCTGCACTCAGGTGCAGTCGCTGGCGAGGCTTGGGCTTGATGTTGACGTTTGCCGGCTCAAAGGCACTGGCGTTGGCAAATATATCATGGGCATTGCTGAGATACGGAAGGCTGCGCGTTCGAGGCAGTACGATATCGTTCATGCGCATTATATGTACTCAGGCTGGACTGCCAGATTCGCTACTATCCTGCCGCTCGTTGTGTCTTTTATGGGCAACGACGTATATGGAGGTTGCAACGAGTGGGGACAATATTCATTCCCTAATCGAGTGTTGCACGGACTATTCTCCCGTTTGTTGTCGTACGCGACAGCTCACAATATTGCGAAGAGTGCCGGCCTTGCAAAATATCTTCGCGCCAAAACAACGTCCATTATCCCCAATGGGGTGGATCTTGATATCTTTTATCCCAGAGCAATCGCTAAGCGCGAAGTAGGTTTAAAGGAAGACGAGCAGCACGTCCTATTTGCCGGCAGGCCCTCAGCAGGGGGTTATAAGAGATATCCGCTCGCCGAAGCTGCTTTTGAGTTGGTTCGAAGATCCAATCCATCTGCCCAATTGGTCACACTCGATAAGAGACCTCAACAAGAAGTAGCACGATTCCTGAACGCCGTCGATTGTTTGCTCCTTACGTCTGCTCATGAGGGGTCTCCGAACATTGTCAAAGAAGCTCTTGCCTGCAATCTACCGATTGTTTCCGTCGATGTTGGCGACGTGGCCGCGCGAATTAAAGAGTTCGAAGGATGTTACATCGTACCTGACGAACCGGCCTTTATCGCGGAAGCTGTAGCGAAGGTACTGGCTCGTGGAAAGCGTCTTTCCGGCGGGTATGCCGCGGTCGATGAGCTTTCGCTCGCAAAGGTCGCAAGGCGAATACAATCCGTGTACGAGCAGGTTCTGTCGTGAAGCAGGGCGCGCGGATGACGATGAACAGCACACCATCGCCAACGAACACTTCAACGCCGATGGTCACGCCGGCGCCAGCATTGAAGAAACAATTTGGGAAGCCCTCTATATGAAAGGTATTAACGAAGATCTTCGCGCATCGATCCGGTGAAGCTTTCAATGACCCACAAGTTCTCCTCCGAAATGGCGCCCAGCCCGATCCACGCACCGTGGGGCCAGTCGGAGATGTCCGAGCGCTTGACCTGCGGCTGCGCGACGAGCAAGCGCTTCGAACTCCAACTGAAAGGATTCCACCATGTGCGGGATCTGCGGGCAGTTTAACTTCGGCAGCGGTGCGCCCGTCAGCGCTTGCACCATCGAAGCGATGATGGGCACGATCATCCACCGCGGCCCCGACGACGCTGGCCAGCATTTGGACGGGAATCTCGGCCTGGGTTTCCGCCGGCTGGCGATCATCGATCTGTCACCCGCCGGCCACCAACCGATGTCTGACCAAGCCCAGACGGTGTGGGTGGTCTTCAACGGGGAGATCTATAACTATCAGCAGCTCCGGCAGGAGTTGCTGGGGCACGGCCACGTGTTTCGTTCGAGCTGCGACACTGAGGTGATTGTGCACGGCTATAAACAGTGGGGAGACGCCGTGCTGAACCGCTTCAACGGCATGTTCGGCCTCGCCATCTGGGACGTGAAAAAGCGCCGGCTGCTGCTGGCGCGCGATCCGATGGGCATCAAGCCGGTCTACTGCGCAATCCACAACGGATCGCTCGCTTTTGGTTCGGAGATCAGGTCCGTCTGCGTTGCTCTCGGCGAGGCGCCGGGCGTTGATCCCGAAGCCGTCGCTCTTTTTCTGCGCTATCGCTACGCGCCCGCCCCGCGCACGATGTTCAAGGGGATCCAGAAGCTCGCCGCGGGTGAAAAACTCGTCGTCGAAAAGGGCCAGGTGCACGTCTCGCGCTACTACCAGTTCGTCCCGGAGCCATTCGCCCCGCAGCCCCGCCCGGAGGAGGCGACGGAGAAATTGATCGAACTCTACAAGGCGGCGATGAAGCGGCATCTCATCAGCGACGTTCCGCTCGGACTGCTGCTCAGCGGCGGCCTGGATTCGGGCCTGTTGCTCGCGCTGATGAGCTTGTATGGACGCGACTGGCACACCTTCAGCGTCGGGTACGGATCGTCGTTCGTCGATGATGAGCTCGAGGATGCCGCCAAGACGGCCCGGACCTACGGCGCCAGGCATAGCGCGGTTCATCTCACCCGGGAAACGTTTGAAGACATTCTGCCCCGCATCGTGGACGTCCTCGAGGAACCGGTTGCCTCGTCATCGATCGTGCCCATGTACTTCGTCTGCCAGCGGGCTCGTGAAAACGTGAAGGTGGCGCTCATCGGCCAGGGGCCCGATGAGCTGTTCGGCGGATACACCCGACACCTTGGCGTGCACTATGGCGCCGCCTGGCGCGCGCTGCCCGGCTGGTTGCGGACACCGAGTGCGGCACTCGCGCGCGCCCTCCCGCGGAACGATACGATCAAGCGTGGCCTTTACTCGCTGCACGAGCCCGACCGGCTTCGTCGTTTCCAGCAGGTATTCTCCCTGGTTTCGGACAACGCGATGCAGGGGCTTTTTCGCCCCGAGCTGATCGCTGACGGGGAAGCCACCGTGGCCGCCCGCTGCTGGGAGGAATACCGGCCGGCCCTCGAAAAGCTGGACGACCTGAACGCCTTTCAGTTGCTCGAGCTGCGCTCGTCGCTGCCGGACGAGTTGCTTATGTATGGCGACAAGCTGTCCATGGCGCACGCTCTCGAGGTTCGCGTACCCTATCTCGATCGCGAAGTGGTCGAGCACGTCCAGCAGTTGGGCGCGTCCTTCAAGGTGCGTCATGGCGTTCGCAAGTGGCTTCATCGCGAAGTGAGCAAGCGGCTGTTGCCGTCCGAAATCATCCATCGCGAGAAGCGCGGATTTGCGGTGAATGTGGTCGATGGGTGGTTCCGCCAATCCCTCGACGGACTGATGCAGCAATACCTGGCCGATCCGCAGTCACGGGTCTACCGGTTCCTGGAGCCGGTTGTGGTGCAGTCCATGCTGAGGGACCACGCGGCAGGCCGGGCCGACCACCACAAGATATTATTTAGTATCGTTGTGCTGGAGCAATGGCTCCGCGGCGTCCATCTGATGCGGCGAACGCGACCTACACATGCGGTACATTAATGGATTGGATGCCTTGCCCGCGAACGCCGTGACCCACCGCCAGCTACACCACGTTGAAGCACGATCTTCAGAAATTCTACAGATAGCTATTTCTAATTTCTAAGATTTCAGAGGAGTTTTAGTGATGCGGTTTGAAGAATCCGAGAGTTTTTGGGTGACATACCGTTTATTAGTCCCGAGCGCGGACATGTTACTCTATGAACACATTCGACGAAGTATGCCTCAACACGTTCTGGAACTAGGCGTCGGTCATGGCGTCAGTGGCTGTTATAAATGAGCCGACAAAGTCAATCACCGCGGTGTCGGGCTTGGGGCTGCATCAGTTGGTACACCGTAGAAGACGCCCCGTCCGTCGGTCCCGATGTACACACGGCCCCAAACCTGCCGGTCGCCCGCGATGGACCCAGCTCCCATCACGAGATCGCTCATCTGGTGCTGGGCGTCGTTGATGAGAACCCAACTGGTGCCCAGGTTGTCGGACCGAAATATCCCCTTCGTGTTTTCTACTGTGCCGTAGAGGAAGACAGTGGGGACTTTCGACCCGATCGGGGGTGCTCCGAAACTGAACATGAAGGCGGTGTCGACATTGGCAACTTTGGCGAAGGTCTCACCTGCATTCGACGAACGATAAAGGCCCGACGCACCGTTGCTGATCCAAACCTCCCCGTTCAATCCTGGGGCGGCCTCTACGACCTGCTGTCGCCAGCCCAACGACGGAATGGTTGAGATGCTCTCGAATGTCGCCCCACCATCGGTCGAGCGGTAGAAATGCTCGCTGTTGTAGTCGTACAGGTAGAACTTGCTCCCATCTATGCGGTCCGCGGCCAGTGGCTTGTTCTTGCTCCAGTAGTCGGCTCCTTCCACGGCACCCGATGGCGCTCCAATCGACTGCGTCCATGAGGCGCCCAAGTCCGTCGAGTAGTAGGGAATGCTTCCTTTCGGCAGCCACACGATCCGCCGTGACGTGGCCGAAACCGCCACTCTGCCGTCGAAGTTTCTGTTTGGGTTGGATGAAAAGGCCGTGAAGGTCTGCGCATTGTCGATGGAGTAGCCACCAGCCGGCGAGGTGTCTCCAGGATGTCCCACCCGCACGACGAAGTTTGGATCAGCCTCTTCGAAGTCGATTCCGGTGGAGTTGCCGAAGGGCGTGTATCCCATCTCGTTTGGTGGTGGCGTGGTGAGAGAGGCGTTTCGAAACCCTATATGGTCAGCCACACCGGAGAGCAGTGGAGCGCCCCGGGGCGGGGACTTGACGTCGAAGACGACCATCTCTTCCAGCCCATTTACGTAGCTCTGCCAAATCTGGCGCTTCGCGGTGATGTCGTCAGTGCGCCACACCCCGCCGGTGTCCGTGAACCAGACCCGCTTCGGATCGGCCGGATCAATTAACATCGCCGACGGCCCATCGGCGAACTCGCTGTTGGGCAGCCACGGAACCGAAGAAGTGGCGCTCACGTTCCAAAAGGTCCAAGTGGCGCCGCCATTTGTGGAGCGGTACCAGCCATATCTGTTCTCCATCGTCACCACGACGTTCGGATCGGTGGGGTCAACGCTGATGGCCGAAAAGTTACGCCTGTGCTGAGGCGGCGAGATGTCGGTCCAGACGCCGCCGGAAAATTTGGCGACGCCGTCGTCATGGGTCACGTAGAGGGCTCCATCAGAGGCGATGGCTTCACGGTGAGGGTCAACTGGGCTGCCGGCCATGACGGCCCACGAGAGCCCTGCGTCCATGCTTCGGTAGACTCCGTGGCCACGTACAGCGGCATAGATCGTTGAAGAGGGCGACCCCGCCCTGCCTGTCGTACCGTCGATGGCCACGAAGGTGATCCCGACCCCCGCCGTGCCTTTGGGAAGACTCTCGACCCGCTGCCAACTTGCTGCGGCGTTTGTGCTCTTCCATAAGCCGTCGTTGCGTGAACCAAAGTAAAGGATGTTGCCGTCGTTCGGATCTACAATCAGGCGCTCCCCGTTGAGCGCGCCGGGGAAATCGTTGCCGTTCATTGCGACGTTCAGATTAGTGCGCTCCCATGTCTTGCCTTGATCCGTAGACTTAAGCACATCCCACGGACCGCCGCGCCACCAATTGTACATCCCGGCAGCAAAGTAGACGTTGTTGGGGTTCGATGGATCGATCGCGATGCTTTCTCCGCCGAACAGATTCTCTTCCGCGAGTGGGAGCCAGTCGAGCAACGGAATCCACCGCTGGTTGGCAGCATCCCACCGGTAGCATCCACCGACATCGGTGCGGATGTAGAGCAAGTTGGGCGCGGATGGATGTGCGACGATCCCGGTGACGTACCCACCGCCGCCCCACTTCACGTTTGTCCAGATGTATGGCTCGCTTCTGACAACGGCTGCATGCCCGGCAGCGAAGCTCAAAGTGGCCAGTAGCATTCCTAGATGCGCTCGATGAATGAACCATGCGCTCCAGGCCATGAGAGATCCTCACGATCCGTTATCCTGTAGCTCTATCCTGTAGCATCATCAAAACCGCGAACCGCTTCGACGTATTCCGGCATATGCTGTCAGACTTGGGATTCACGATCCAGCCGAATATGAAGGTGCTGGACTTCGCAGCCGCAGCGTGCGGACAACATGCGCACGATCGGCGGATTTGCGTGCTAGCCCCGGCGATGGCCGGCAATGTGCCCGCCAATCACTGCGCCGTCGTCTCAAGGCCTCCTCGCCAACGCGGAGACTGATGTGCTCGCCTACACGTGTCGCCGCAGTAATGAAGTACCTCTTTCAGGTCGGCGAATCTGACGGATTTCGCGGGAAATAGTGTCGTGTCCAGGGAAATATCAGGGCTGCATACATGTGCATAATTTCACAGTTTGAAATTTTTTTCGCCATTTTTGCTTACTACCCAACCGACCAGCAGTGGGGGGCAACCTTCCAAATCCTACTGCTTTGAAATCCGCTCGCGGCCTCGCGCTGCGAAGCGTTGGAATCCGCTCGCGGCACGTGTCGCGAGCATGTGGTATGTCGCGTCTTTGCGATACGCGGCAGTGGAATTCCCTTGTCAACGCAACCCCAGAACGAAAGAATGGGCATGTCGTTCAATCTGTCATCTACTCCGTTTTCCTCGACCTCGCTTTGGAACCAACAGGTCCCGACCGGAGCAACATATACGTCGCTTAACTGGGACTCCTCGACCGGATGGAACTACGGCGTGACCTGGTCCCAAACCGGGTTTCCAGTCTACGTCGCCTCGTCGTCGGACCCGGTCGTGCAGGTGTCTGTTCCCGCCAGTTGGGGATGGCCGGGAGGGACCGTGAGCGTCCATGTTCCGGCCGGGGCGACCGGCGCGGTCGGCTCGGGCGGCGACGCCCCGATCATCGTCGTCGACGGCGACACTGTCTACAATTTCTGGCGATTCAGCCGCACGAGCGACACGACCGCGACGGCCCAGTCGTATGGCGAGGCGAGCGTATCCACGGGCACCGGCTGGGGCACCCTTCAGACACCCACTGCGGCAAACAATTGGCAGTCCTCGCTTGGCGCAGGAGTCGGTGCAGCCGGCAATAGCGAACTTGGCGGTCTCCTGGTTCAGGCGCAGACGGACACGGGCACGATCGATCATGCCCTGCAGCTCGCCGTCGCCGGCACGCAATTGAAGCCAGGATATGTCTCCCCCGCCATTGCCACCGACGGCACCAGTTCCGGCGGCATCGTGCAGGAAGGCCAGCTTTTGGCTATTCCGAAGGGAACGCCGATGCCCTCCGGCCTTTCGCCGCTTGGCCAGGAGGTGTTCCGCGCCCTCCAGCAATACGGCGCCTACGTCACTGAGATGGGAGGCGATCAGACCGTCCTTCGCGCCCAACAGAACGCCTATGATGCGACGACGATAAGCGCCCTAAATACGGATTTGAATAAGCTGCTTCCAATGCTCAACGCCGTGAGCGGGGGCTCGCCCACGACGACCCCGACAACCCCGACCACCCCCATCAACGTCGCGCCGACGGTGACCCAGGCCTCCGCTTTGCCGGGGACGGGAGTCGAGCATGTCGGCGATACCATCACAATGACGCTCGGCTTCAGCGAGGCCGTGACCGTCACCGGCACGCCTACGTTGTCGCTCAATGATGGTGCTAAAGCCACCTATGTGAGCGGCACCGGGACGAACGCGCTCACCTTCAAGACGACTGTCGCGTCGACCGACACGAATACTTCGGCACTCGCCATCACCGGAGTCAATCTCCCGAGCGGATCGAGCATCAAGGATGCCGGCGGTCTCGCCGCGGATCTCTCGGGTGCGGTGAAGACATTCGCCGGACTCCAGATCTCGACGGCATCGCCCACGACCCCGACTACCCCGACCCCATCCGTGACCACGCCGGTCCTTTCGGTGGCGCATAACTCGCTCTGGGTGGCCGGGAGAGGCGGCACGGTCGACCTGGGAACAACGGTGACAACGACTGACACCAATGATCAGGTCACCTTGAACATCAAGGGGCTGCCGAGGTACGAGACGATCACCGACAACCTCGATGGCCAAACGTTTAGGGGCAGCGACATCACCTTGACCTCCGCGCAGGTCGACAGTGGATTGACGTTGACATCGAACTACCGGGGCGGAGGTCAACCGGTCGCAAACCTCACGCTGACCGCGCGCGCAAAGGACCCGATCACCGGCGCTGTGACGTCAGCGGCGCCGCAGACCATCACCGTGACGGATCCCCGGCCTGCGACGGCTGCGACCACAACGTCGCAGCAGACCTCGACCGTGACGACCCCTCAGCCTACGAGCGTCACGACCGCAACGTCGCCGCAGACCACCCCTGTGACGGATCCTTCGCCTTCGACCGGGACGAACACAGGATGGTGGGGCGAGCATCGCGACTTGATCTCCGGCGGTGGAACGACCACGCCGCCGGATGGCCAGGGCTATGCATCGTGGGGCCAACATCGCGGCTCGATCGCTAGCGATGGGACGCCTGCAACCGGCACGAGCACGTGGCTGGCAGGCCAGGGGTCTGCTCTGCTTAGCGAGATTAGGGACCTGATCGCCAACAGAGGCGTTGCAACCTCTGCATCGCCGATCACCGTGACGGATACTCCGCACGCGACCGGCACGACCACGGCTTCCCTGGCTAGCCAGAGCTTTGCACTCCTGAACCAGTATCTGGCGGGTAGCACCGGTCGGGTCGAGCCCGGTCAGATCGTGGCCGCCGTCTCGAATGGAAACGCCTGGGCACAGGGCTCTTCGTTCCTCACCAAACCTCAACATTGATCCACTGCCGCACCCAAGCGCTCGGCGCCTGGGTGCGGCATCATCAATTTTGAAGATGCAAAAGGAACGAACGCGGCCGGCAAGCCAAAGGTATCGATCGTCACCGTGCGCGTTCGTCTCGACTGGCTCCGCCGCTCGCGATCTTTCCGAAACTCCGACGATGACGTAACAGAAGAATCGAGCGTGTGTTTTCCGATTGATCGGGCATGTGCCGGTGTTTTCCGATTGATCGGGCATGTGCCGGCGCAAAAATAGATGAGTATAGGGCAAGTGCGGCGCTACATACGTGAGTATATAAACCATATCTCGAAAGTTTTTTCGCCATTTTTTCTTGTTAGCTAACCGGTTCAGCAGTTGGGGGCCAGCCTTCAAAGTCCGACTGCTCTATCTCCTCGCGGTTCGAGGCTGCAATGCTTTGAAATCTGCTCGCGGTTCCTAGGCTGCGAGCGTGCGGTGTGTTGCGCGTCTTCGCGACGCGCGGCGGTGGAACTCTTCCATCGTGGCGGTGTCGAATGGCTTAGCTGGCGTGAAGAACCATTCCTGACTAGGCCGCAGCACTGATCCGCTTCGGCAGCGAGGCGCCCGGTGCTTGGGTGCGGCACCACCAGTTTTGGAAATGTATGAGGAACATCGAAAGCGGTCGATAGCCGCGACGGAATGAGTAAAAAATGGCGATCGAGAATGGAAATGCCCATGCTGCAGATCTTGGGCTTCGGGCCCTGGCTCTGTTCCTGCACTTTCATGGCGTGAGCACCGAGCCCGACCAGCTCCGCGAGCGCTGCGGGAGCGATGAGGTCGGCATTCGAGCGATGCTTCGCTGCGCGCGCGAATTTGGAGTGAATGTCCGTTCGCGCACCACGCAATGGACGCGACTTGCGAACATTCAGTTGCCCGGTATTGCATCGCTGCGTGACGGCGGATTTCTGCTTCTGGGGAAGGTCGACGATCAGGCGGCGCTTGTGCTGCACCCGGCGGCGTCGCATCCGAGGCGGATGACACGCGCGGAATTCGAAGAGATCTGGGACGGCCGTTTGATCCTGCCCGGATCACAGAGCCTCCTGGCCGGATTACAGGGCCTCGCACATCGAGCGCAGGATGCGGTTTTGGGTCGACCACATCAGGCGATTGCCGGCATGAGTGCCCACCTAGTTGACCTGCTGCGCCGCGCCAGCCACGCGTGGATGCATGTCCGCGATACCTTGATGAAGGCCCGCGACACCTTGATGCGCGGGCATTTCTCGGTTCGAAGCGATCGTGCTGACACGCCTGCGAGCGGCGATGCTCCGGCCGCGAGTCCTGAATTCGACGATGACGATAAATCCGGGATTATTGCGACGGCAATTCTGCTCCGCTGCCATGGCGTTGCGGCCGATCCAGGCCAAATCCGACATCGCATGGGCGCGCCGCGCTTCGGCCCCACCGAAATCCTGCGCTGCGCCAAGGAATTCGGGCTCAAGGCAAAGGTTCAGAGAACGAGCTGGAATCGGCTTGCTATTACGCCACTGCCGGGAATCGCGATGCTACGTGACGGCGGCTTCCTGATCCTCGGCAAGGTCGTCGAGGACACGCTCCTCGTCCAGCGCCCGCTGTCGCCCCGCCCCGAAACGATGACGCAGGCCGCACTCGAGGCCATCTGGGACGGCGAGATCATCCTAATGACGAGGCGCGCGGCGCTGACGGATCTCTCGCGGCGCTTCGATATCGGCTGGTTTGTCGGCGCGGTTCACAAGTATCGCCGTCTTCTCGGCGAAGTGCTGGTCGCGTCGTTCTTCCTCCAGATCTTTGCCCTCATCTCACCGCTGTTCTTCCAGGTGGTGATCGACAAGGTGCTCGTGCATCGAAGCATGAGCACGCTGGACGTTCTGGTGATAGGCCTTATCGTCCTGACCGTCTTCGAGACTGTACTCGAGACGCTGCGCGTCTATCTGTTCGCGCACACGACCAACCGCATTGACGTCGAGCTGGGCGCCCGGCTGTTTCGTCACCTAATGGCGTTGCCGATCGCCTATTTCCAGTCACGTCGCGTCGGCGATTCGGTCGCACGCGTCCGCGAGCTCGAGAATATCCGCCAGTTCCTGACGAGCTCGGCGCTCACGCTGGTGATCGACCTGTTTTTCACCGTCATCTTTCTTGCAGTAATGTTCTGGTACTCGACGGCGTTGTCACTGATCGTGATGGCCTCGTTCCCGTTCTACATCGGCATTTCTACTCTGGCTGCGCCGTTGTTTCGCCGGCGCCTTGATGAGAAGTTTAATCGGGGTTCCGAGAATCAGGCTTTCCTGGTCGAGAGCGTCACCGGCGTCGAGACGCTGAAGGCCATGGCGATCGAGCCGCAGATGCAGCACCGCTGGGAGGAGCAGCTTGCCGGCTATGTGGCTGCGAGCTTCCGAGTGCTTAGCCTGAACAATACGGCGAGCCAGGCGGTCCAAATGATCAACAAGCTGGTCGTCGCGGCAACCCTTTACTTCGGCGCCAGGCTCGTGATCGGCGGTGACCTGACCGTCGGGGAGCTCGTCGCGTTCAACATGCTGGCCGCGCGCGTGAGCACGCCGGTTCTGCGACTGGCGCAACTCTGGCAGGATTTCCATCAGACGCGTCTATCGATCGATCGCCTTGGTGACATTCTCAATACCCTTCCCGAGCCGAGCTTCAATCCCGGCCGCGCCGCTCTGCCGCCAATTCGCGGACAGGTCACGTTCGAGCATGTCTCGTTCCGCTATCGCCTCGACGGCCCCCAGGTGCTGCACGACGTGTCGTTCAGCGTCCGGCCCGGTCAGGTCATTGGCATCGTAGGCTCCTCCGGCTCGGGCAAGAGCACGATCACCAAGCTGATTCAGCGGCTCTATGTGCCGGAGAGCGGCCGCGTGCTGATCGACGGCACCGATCTCGCGATGGTCGATCTGGCCTGGCTTCGACGCCAGATCGGCGTTGTCCTGCAGGAGAACGTGCTATTCAACCGCTCCATTCGCGAGAACATCGCGCTGGCCGATCCGTCCATGCCCATGGAACGTGTCATCGAGGCAGCATCGCTTGCCGGCGCTCACGACTTCATCCTGGAGCTGCCCGAGGGCTATGACACCATTGTCGGCGAGCGCGGCAGCAGTCTGTCCGGCGGGCAGCGCCAGCGTGTCGCGATCGCGCGCGCGCTCATTAACGATCCGCGCATCCTGATACTCGACGAGGCCACCAGCGCGCTGGATTACGAGAGCGAACGCGCGATCCAGCAGAACATGAAACGAATTTCGGCCGGACGGACCGTGTTCGTCATCGCGCATCGGCTGTCGACCGTGCGCAATGCGAACCGGATCATCACTCTCGAGCATGGCCGCATCGTCGAGGACGGCAGCCATGATGAGCTGATTCGCACAAACGGCCGTTACGCAAACCTCCATTATCTGCAGGCTGGTGTCCATGACGTCCGCTAGCCGAAATGTCGTCCCGTTTCCGAGATCCGAACCTCGCCGCCGTGAGCACGAGATTGCATTCCTGCCGGCTGCGCTCGAAATCACCGAAACGCCTCCGTCGCCGATCGGGCGCGCGATCGCCGCGAGCATCATCGCGGTATTCTGCATCGCCCTGGTGTGGGCGGCACTCGGCAGAGTTGACATCGTCGCCACCGCGACCGGCAAGATCGTGCCGGGGGGACGTACCAAGCTGATTCAGCCGTTCGAGACGGGCGTTGTCCGTGCCATCCACGTGCGCGACGGTCAGAGCGTCAAGACCGGCGACGTCCTAATCGAGCTCGACCCGACGATCACGGAAGCCGACCAGGAGCGCCAGAAGAGCGATCTCCTTGCGGCCGAACTCGACGTCGCGCGGCTGCGCGCGGCGCTGGCGGAGGATCCGCTCGCCGCCTTCCGGCCGCCGCAGAGCGCAAGCGCCGCCGAGATCGAGATGCATCGCCAGTTCCTGATCAGCCAGCGCGCCGAGCAGAATGCCAAGCTTTCCGAGATCGAGCGCCAGCAGGGTCAGAAGGAAGCGGAATGGGCGACCACCTCGGCGAGCGTTGCGAAGTTGCAGGCGACGATTCCAGTGCTCCAAGAGCGGGTCGACATCCGCAAGGGTCTCGTCGACAAGGCTCTGGCGTCGAAGGTAGTCTATCTGTCCGAATATCAGGAACTGATCGCTATGCAGCAAGATCTCCTCCTGCAACAAAGCAGGCTGCGCGAAACCGATGCGGCTATGGCGCTTCTGAAGGAAACGAAGGACAAGACCGCCGCAGAGTATCGGCGCACGACCTATGATGCACTCGCGAAAGCCGAGCAGAGGGCTGCGAGCGCTCAGCAGGAAGTGATCAAGGCAGAGAAACGCACGAAACTCCAGCGGTTGGTCGCACCGGTCGATGGCGTCGTGCAGCAACTCACCGTTCATACGGTCGGGGGCGTGGTGACGCCCGCTCAGGCGTTGGCCGTGGTGGTTCCGAGCGAGAGCCAGCTCGAGATCGAGGCGATGCTCTCCAACCGCGACATTGGATTCGTCCATCCGGGACAGAAGGCCGAGATCAAGGTCGATACGTTCAACTTCACTCGCTACGGACTCCTTCATGGGGAAGTGCTCAGCGTGTCGACGGATGCCATCACGCGCGACAGGCAACAGGGCGGGTCCAATGACCGGGCGGCGGGCTCGGCGCAGAGCAGCAGCGAGCCGAAAGGCCAAGAACTGGAATATGCTGCGCGCATTTCACTCGACCGGTCGCACATGCAGATCGAGGACAAGCTGGTCAAGCTCAGTCCCGGCATGGCGGTGACGGTCGAGATCAAGACTGGCGCGCGCAGGATCATCAGCTACCTGCTCTCACCGCTGGCGAGATACAAGCAGGAAGCCTTGCGGGAGCGGTAGCGCCGGCCTCTTCAGGGTGGCAAGACGTCCTATCAAGACCTTGTGTCGGCGCAGTTCGAACGCAACATTGAACGCCGCGCCGAACAATAAAGCTGTCCGGCTTCGGCGGGGGAAAAGCGCTAGCTTCTCCCTCCCTGCCATTCGGCCCCGCTCGCGCGCTGTAAAACCTCGGTCAAGCTTCAATGCTTGCCGTGTTTGACTTTGTCGTGCAAGAATCAGCTCCTTGCGGGGAAGCGGAAGCGGTAAAGACTCCTGTTCTCTTGCGGTGCTCCGAGCCCGAAAGCTCGTTCAGTCCGCCACCTATTTACTACCGCGGAGACTTGCCAATCCGAGAGCCAGGCACTTGGTCGCAGCAATATTCGAAGACACGAAGCTATACTAAACGACCGGAAACGGCCGCGCACTACGAAGTCCGTTGGCGGACCATGGGAGACACCGGAGGGGATAAAGCTTCGGCGCTTGCGCTGGCTCTGGCGAGAGGCACGCACATGAGCGACTAACCCCTCTGGAGCGCGCCGACGCCTGGGCAGTTTGAGCCAATAGGGAAGGTGTCGCTGATGATCATGTTGACGGGCGGGGCCGGCTCCATGGGGTCTCACGTGTGCATCGCGTTACTGGACGCCGGGTTTGACGTCGTCACAGTCGACAATCTCTCCAACAGGAACGAAGTGTCTCACGAGTGGATCCTTAGGCGAATCAAACCTTCAGCCGATGACGTATTACGAGAACAACGTCCTGGGAACGATGCGGCTCGTGTCGGCCATGGTTCGGAATTCCCAGCGGATCTTCGATGAGCCCGCTTTCGTGCGCCCCAACCGGATTGAAGTAGCGCAGAATGCCAATCCGCCATTCGTCGTCTGAACGATAGAGATCGTTCAGCATCTCTTTGAGAAAAGCTTGGTGCGGCCGTACGGATTTACCGTCCGAGAGGATGCTTCTCGTCGAGGGCAGGTACGCAGGTGTCCCGTAGACGCTAGCGGACGAACTAAAGATGAGTTTCTTGACCTTTGCTTTCGCCAACGACTATGACATGCCGGATGGCACCGGAATTCGCGACTTCATCCATGTTGTCGATCTTGCGTCCGGGCATCTAAGTGCTTAGCGCCGACTGGAGCTGCCCGGCCTGCTCTGGTCAATCTCGGAAGGGGAGTCGCCAGCAGCGTCTTGGACGTGGT
The DNA here is from genome assembly GCF_054057995.1 of Bradyrhizobium sp. USDA 4486. Taxonomy (NCBI): domain Bacteria; kingdom Pseudomonadati; phylum Pseudomonadota; class Alphaproteobacteria; order Hyphomicrobiales; family Nitrobacteraceae; genus Bradyrhizobium; species Bradyrhizobium sp. USDA 4486. The sequence goes on along the minus strand of NZ_JBSRZV010000001.1, from coordinate 4,144,688 downwards.
TCGAACATTCGAGGCTGTGAGCGGCAGGTCAATTCCGTATGTGTTCGGTGAACGTAGGGTCGGCGATGTTGCAATCTATTATGCCGATCCGACGCGTGCGGAAAGTGTACTGGGTTGGAAATCGACGCGGTCTTTGGCGCATATGTGTGCGGACCATTGGCGTTGGCAATTGAAGAATCCCGACGGCTATCGTGGTCTCTAGGACTCGGGGCGGCCGAGCCATTTCTAGCTCACGGCTGAGCGTCGGACCGCTGCATAGTCGTCCGTTAAGGCGAATTGAGCGGGCGGAACGACCGAACGTGCGCCATAGCTGGAGCAGGATGAGGCACAAAGAGTTCTGAGCGGCGAGGATGCGGCGGAAGTTGTGGCCGACGGCTGAGAGGATGACGTTAGGCGCATCGCCGGCGCGGACTTCCAGGTAACAGCGGCCGAGGTGACCATCCGCCTTCAGGTGTCCGATGATGGGTTCGATGGCGGAGCGGCGGCGGACTCGCGCTTGATGACACTGAAGACGCCGCGCTTGGTGCAGCGGTTGATGAAGAATTGGCGATCAAAGGCCGCTCGACAGCTCATCAGCAGCACAGAGATCATGCTATCGGTCCAAGCTTCGTCTCTTAGTATCTAATACCCGACAGGATCTTTCGCCGAATCACCGCAAGCCGCTCGCTCGCTCCGGCGCTCTGGAGGGCGCGCTACGCGAGCGGCTTGCTCCGACTCGCGGCAGCCGACCCAGAAGACGCCAGGGTGCGCTTCGGTAACATTGTCATCTGAGGCAATATGCGGGAGCAGTTCTAGATGGCGTTTGACAGCTGCGACGCGGGCTAACGAGCATGGCGGCCGAAGTGGGCAGGACGGGAGCGGTCGCGCCAGCTCCATACATCGAATGCCATATCGCCAGACTGCCCGAGCCGCTCATATGTTTAGTGTTGGGCCAGCATAATCCCAATTGGCTGGCTCCCGCGTAGTGTAACGGCCCCAACTTAGCCCCCGAGTTGGGGCCGCTTTTGCGAGACGCGAGCCGCGACTTAACAAGCTCCGCTACGCCCCGCTCTTTGCTTCACGATCTCCGAAGTGAAGAAGATCGGCGGAGACGACAGTCCCTGTCCAAGGACCGACCTTCTTGCCGCCTGTTGGTGCATCGCAATAAGCATGTGTGAAGCGTTTTCTCGTTGTGATCTGCTTCAAAACATCGCGGCCGCGCCACCGTCATGCAAATGGACGATGACGATGTGCCCCTCGGTGTCCAGCGTCCGGCCAACTCGGCTTACTCAGCGCGAGGATGGTCTACTTTGACTGCGATCAGTTTCGATCGGACGCGAGGACGATCTTGAGCAATCGCTTCTTAGTGAGGAGCTACCGAATGGACAGGTTGCAGGCCAAGCGGCGCGGCAGCTCCCAAGGCTCGGACTTCCAGCCATTCATTTCGGTCGCGATACCAACCTTCCGCCGTCCAGACATGCTGCGCCGCGCGGTCGAAAGCGTGCTGCAGCAGGACTTCTCCGATTGGGAATTGGTTATAAGCGATGACGAAGGGCCGGCGGGCGAGAGTTGGCATATTTCGTGCGAGTATGCCCACAAGGAGCCGCGCATCCGAGTTATCGAAAATCGCAGAGGCCGTGGTCAGGTCGAGAACACGAACAACGCGATGCTTACGTGTCGCGGCCCCTGGATCAAATTGTTGCATGATGACGACTGGCTAGCGCCAGGAGCGCTCACAACTTTCGCGAAGCTTGCGAGGGCTTACCCAGCCGCAGCATTTATGACCTCCACATGCCATCTCGTTCAGGACAACGGCATAAGGTACCGACGAGGAGGCGAGATTTACTGTTATTCAAGTCAGCAGTGCCTGGCGGATCTCTATTTGGCGGGGAAGACCCGGTTGCTGCGGATGGTCCCTTCCACGCTGCTGGTCAATGGCAACGTCGTCAAAGCCGGCTGCCTGATGCGAAACTACCAGTCGATAAGTTGGGGAGTGGACCAACTGTTCTTCGTTGATCTGGCCTGTCATGGCGACATGGTGGCGATAGACGATGGTCTTATCTTTTACGACATGACGGACCACGCAAGCATCACGGCTTCCGGATCGTTCTCCCAAATTGACCAGGAGACATTTGATCTCAAGCGCCTCACCTGGAGCCTTTTGGAAGATAAGAGAGCGCTTCCCGATCCTGAAACGGTCGTGCGTGCACTACGGGTTGCTCGGCTACGCGGACGGATTCGCCGCCAACCAATCGTCGCAACTATCCGCGATGCAATTCAAATCCTTCGCCCCTCGGTTCTGAGAGCTGCCAACAAGACCGTGCGAGCTTGGGCGCGCGCACCGGGGACAATCATATTCGTGCTTTCTTGCGGAAACGCTCTGGTCGGATGGTGCTCTTAGCCGAAACTCGGCATTTCATCACGGGCCACGCCGCTGGCCGTGATGGCATGGCTAACGGGGACCCCAAATAGAAGCCCCTAGCTGGTCTTTCTTCCCCCTGCGATCACGCGAAACCGGGGAGCCGCCAGCTTGTCGGGCGCGAAGCGGACCGGTGTAAGCTTAGTATCAGTCCGCTGAGCGCGCTTGCAGTTCGGGCAGACGAAGAGGTGAGCGATTATGGCGGGTGAAGTGTCTCGCACTAGTTCGGATCGAAACCAGCTCATGCTTATGTGGCAACTGAGGCAGACAGGAGCTTCGAGGTGCTCCAACGCGTCCTTTAGCCGGTTCATACTCGTCCCCTCCGCCCTGAAAGCCCTAGCAAGACAAGCTGGCGGACGCAGTATGAAATAGCACGCAGCTCAAAGCTATTCAGAGTCGTGCGCCGACCCAACAAGGTTTTCTTACGCTCGCTCTGCCTGCTCCTTTGTCAAATTAGCTGCTACGTCGGTCCCGATTATCGCTGGGCTGTCGCGCGGCGATCAGGATAGAAGGCGACTTCCTACCCAGATTGCCGCGCTACACTGGGCCCCGACGCTCTCGATCGTAAACCATCCAACCCATGCCTCCCATACGAATAAGAAACCTGTTTGTTGGTGGTAGCGCATTTTCACTCACCATCGCGCTCACTTCCTGCGAACCGATGAGTAGGCCGCGCTCATTCCTTGATTGCAATTGTCTACGTGAATCAGCTTGGGAAAAATAGGCAACGGAACTGTGCGAAAGTGAACAGAGGTGTTTCTCGCCATGTGAGTAGGCTCGCGTCTGCTTGGAGACCAAGCACAGCGGCCCCGGCCTACACCCCCAATGCCTCGCCGGCCGGCGGCCGTCTGGCGGTTTAATGCTGAACAATGCTGCTTATCATGACGCCTGGCGGCACTGGTGCATCTCGAAGTCCCGGACTGTACGAATTGCCGGTTTCGCTCGAAGTTGGTGCGAGACACTCCGGATCCGTTAATCGGCCACCTTTTTTGTTTGCCCGAACTGCGAAAGCTTTTACGAATCGGAACCAATCGGTAATGCGCGGGTTGGCGCACTGCTCCGGCCCAAGCCCCCCTGCGTCCGGAGCGTTCCACGGCCCCAGCTCGCCCGATGCTGGGGCCGTCGTTTTAGGTCCGGCGCTTGGTTTCCACGACATAGCCGTCTGGCAGGGGGAGGCCGAAGCGGCGGCCGGGAAGCACGAAGAGCCCCTCTCTCCGAATGTGCATGGCGGTCTGCGGCACCGCTGATGCGAGTCTTAACCCACTTGCCTCTGCGGGAACCTGGGCTACCGGCCTGTGTTGTTCGGCTAAGGCGAACCGGAGGTTGGGTGATGAGCACCGAGACGACGTTCGTCTGCGATTGTTGCCTACGGAAAGCGGATAATCGTATTGGTTGGGCTCATATCAGTGTCAATTGGGCCGATGAGGATTGGCAGGTCATGCCGGACGAAGTCCGCGATCTATGCGAAATTTGTTGGAGCCCACGCCAGCAATTGCTGAAACAGCAGCTTGAGCAACATGCTCGGAAGCGAGATGCATAAACACGCAGATCATAGGATTCAGATCTGCAAAAGGATTGGACGCTCAGCACATTTGTCGGACGGAATAGGGCGGTGTGGCATGTTGATGACGTCTCTAACGTCGGACCTTCGGCAACGTCTTTCTAAACTGTCCTGAGCTATTCTTGTGGCATGGACGACGATGATGTACCTGCGGGGTTTGGGACCCCTCTTCGACGGAGCTATGTTGTCATTCGGCCTGCAATGAAGCCGATTGACAGTCATCCAACTTCTCCGGCTCCTATGTCGGGTTGGTCTGATAATATGGAACCGTTCTGAAGCGCTCGTCAGGAAGACTGCCGCCGCCCCGGTTGTGTTCTTGCGTGCGGGTCCACTGGCGGCACGAGGCTTTCCTAGATTTCAGAATCTGCGGGAGGATCTTCGATCACCATAGGCGGCCGATAGCGTGCAACTTTTGTCAGTTTCTCCGAAGAGCTCCACATGAAGCGTCGTGCAGACGTAGCCTCCAAAATAAGCGTCTGATGAGCCAAACGGAGCTTCTCAATGTTTTCGAAGAGAGCGTTCCTCGGCCGGCGCAGCTTTGCGATAGCCGCCCGACTTTCGTCTCGCTGCCGGCGAGCCTCTGATATAATCGTTGCGGCGCGATCCAAGAGGTCATGTCCTTCATCCCACGCTTCGGAACGATGGGTTGCACTAGAACAAAGGAGCAAGAAGAGCGCGCGATCCGCTTTGTAACGTGCTCCCGCTCGAGTATGCTCCGAGCCTGACATAAGAAGTTGTCCCGCTGCTGCGTTGACGGCCCATTTCCAGCGGCTTCGCCCGCACTTCTTCAGCACGACGGCGAAATGTGCGAACGGCGGATATTCTCGCATGGCACGCCCCCAAGGACTGTTCAGAGAGCAGTTTATGGGACCGATCTGATCAGGCAAGGTCGACTCTTGCAGAACAATTTATCGCCCTTGTGGCATCCGTCGGCCCGGCCATAGGTGGTTCTTGCCCATTCCACTCAAGGACATCGCGGACCTTCAGAACTTTTGCAAGTCGGTTTGGCGGCACCAACGGAGCCATCCCGCTTAACATGAGTTAATGCCCAAGCTGCCGCACCGAGGCCTATGCTGCTAGACGACCGGAAATGCTGCGCGAGTACATCAAGAACCGAGTGGCTTGGCACGGCGTATGAAATGACGCAGGATATGCTGCGGCGCTCGCGGCAAGCTTTGGCGAGATCAGAGGAGTTGCTGAATCTTCCGGTGCCCGTCGTCGGGCATCCGGAGCCGCCCATAGCGTAAGTCCATCACCAGTGGCAGCCTGTGCCGATGTCGGCTCTTGGCCCAGGCCGTGTAAAAACTCAAAAATCGAAACGCGGCGAAGAATGATATTTCCAGTCCCACCCCTAAGTTTAATCCGCTTGCGCGTTGAGCGACTAAAGCGGTCTTGGACGGCCCGTGGCTGACCTTTCTTCTTGACGTCGCACGTCACCTTCCGACAGCTGAGCGGAAAGCCATCGTGGAGCGCGATCGCCAGCACTGCGGACTCATCAATGCGCCGGTGCCGCGCCTTTTTCCTACTGACGCGCTGTTGAAGCTGCAAGAATAAGGCGGGCCGCAGGCGGCAGGTCGTAGCGGGGCTCGATGCCGAGAAGCGTTCCGATACGAGCGGTGACATTGCCCGCGGTCGGAACGGCGTTCCAGCCCGACGCGATCTGGCCGTAGGTCTCCTTCGGCTGCGGCTCGTCGAACATGATCAGAAGCTGATATGTCGGCTTATTCGCCGGAAGGATGGCAGTGAACGCCGTCAGCACCCGCTTCTTGACATAGCGGCCGTGGATTGCGCGTTTGATACGTCGATGCCGCGCGCGATGCTGGACTGGCATTGCCGGCCCGCTCTTCGTTGATAGGCTGTGGGCCGGATTAGATAAGTGGCAAACGCTGATCGCTGCTATGGTCGCGTTGCTGGCGGCCTATTTGGCCGCGCAGCCGGTGTACCGCCAGCTAGCAGAGCGGCGCCGCCAATCGGCGGCCGCTGCGTCTCGATGATCGTGAAGGCGGCCGTATCGCTAGAGCGCGAAGGGGACATCGTCCGAAAGGCCCTCGACGAACTGCGGCTTGATAGTCTTCTGTGGAAGTTTCGATGAGCTTTCGTGGCATGAAATCTATTGGCTCTTGGCCGCAAGAGGCATACGGCCTGATGAACGCCCGCGACGCAGCGTTGCGCTCGATGCACCTCTACGCGGAAGGCAATCCAAATGCCTCGGCGACGCAACGCGATCGCGTTGAAGCAATTATGGCGCTAGAACAACTTCGGGGCGGCTTGAACGAACGCGTCACGATTATGCGCCAGCAGACCTCCGGATTGGCCTACGAGGAAGGGGAGCAGGAGAATCCGGTTGATGAGCATTCGAATAGGCGGCAGCAAGTGAATATCAAGGAAGAGCAGTGGAGGGCTCGACCTGAGGCTTTCGCTGGAATTTGCGAATGCTTGGCGCCGAATACGTCAACTTGAAAGCATCGCGATCGGTGCGTTCCACTAAACTGAGACGCTACTTCCTCAATCCTTTGCCAACATCACTCCATGGCAGCCAGGGTTAGATCACCTTCAAGCATTGGAGTTTGGCTGTCCCCGTGCCATGCCCAGAATTGGTTTACAGTGCCTCCTCCTTGACGTTCGTCCTTGATCCGAGCAGAAGCCTCCGCGACCTCTGGAAGCACGGCGCGCCGGTGGCTTTGTCGCCGGCGAAGAAAAGTCCCGTAGGAACCAAGTGGCCTGCTGTCCGTTGGGCGCTGCGGAGATGACGCGCCTTTCGCGTCATATGGCTTGATTTCTCGGCTCGGCCTCCGTCGCAGGGAAGAGCCATGGTCGATGCCGAAAATCGAATTCCCGACCGTATTCCGATCAATCTTATCGTCAATGGCGAAAGGCGCACGCTCGACGTTGTGCCTTGGACCACGCTCCTGGATGTTCTGCGCGACCGTCTCGCGCTGACCGGCACTAAGAAAGGCTGCGACCACGGACAGTGTGGCGCCTGCACCGTGCTGGTCAATGGCCGGCGCATCAATTCCTGCCTGGCACTCGCCGTCATGAACGACGGCGCGGAGATCACGACCATCGAAGGTCTTGCCCGGGATGGTGTGCTGCATCCTCTGCAACAGGCCTTCATCGATCGCGACGCCTTCCAGTGCGGCTATTGCACATCAGGACAGATTTGCTCGGCGGCCGGTTTGCTCGCCGAAGGCCGCGCCCGGGATGCCGACGAGATCCGGGAGCTGATGAGCGGAAATCTCTGCCGCTGCGGCGCCTATCCGAACATCGTTGCAGCCATCCAGCAGGCAATGGGCCGCCCATGATCAACTTCCAATATTCACGCGCCGCCGACGTCACCGATGCGATACTCCTGCTCACCGCCCATCCCGGCGCCAAGCTCATCGCTGGCGGCACCAACCTGATCGACCTGATGAAGGAGAATGTCGAGCAGCCTTCCAGGCTGATCGACATCTCCCGCCTGCCGCTCCGCAAGATCGAAGAGACGGCCGACGGAGGCCTGCGCATCGGTGCCTTGGTGCCGGACTCGGACCTCGCCTACGATCCGCTGATCGAGCAGCGCTATCCACTGCTCGCCAGCGCCATCTTGGCCGGCGCATCGGCGCAAGCAGCCGTTCGGCACGAGGCGGATTATGTCGTTCCGAGCGAGCATCACAACCCGATGGAGCTCTTTGTCTCCACCGCAGTGTGGGACGGCAGCGGCAGGCTCACGGTCTACGACAAGACGCAAGGCGTGCAGAACGTGCATAAGTTTCTCTGCGGCGTGTTCGGCAGGAAGCCGGACGAAATCCGCGTGCTCTCGCCTTACGTCGGCGGCGCTTTCGGCTCCGGTCTGCGGCCGCAATACCAGGTGGTACTGGCTACACTCGGCGCACTTGCGCTCAAGCGCAGTGTTCGCGTGGTACTGACGCGGCAGCAGATGTACGGGATCGGTTATCGGCCGGCAACGATCGAGCGCGTCGGGCTCGGCGCAAAGCCCGACGGCACGCTGGACGCGGTCGTTCATGAGGCGACCGCCATTACTTCGCGGTATGAGGATTTCTCGCGCAACGACGCGGGCTGGGCGGAGCAGCTCTACAGGAGCTCGAACAGTCGCTGTTCGCACAAGCTCGTCCGTCTCGACGTGTCGACGCCCTGCGACATGAGCGCGCCGGGCGCGGCGTCAGGGGTCTGCGCGCTCGAATGCGCCATGGACGAGCTGGCGGTCGCGCTCAAGCTCGACCCCGTCGACCTGCGGCTGAAGTGCTACTCGGACCGCGACCAGAGCGACGATCTCCCCTACACCAGCAAGCAGTTGCGCGAATGCTACGCCCGGGGCGCGGATGCCTTCGGCTGGAGCCGGCGCAACCCGGCGCCCCGCGCAATGCGCGACGGCAAGGAGCTGGTCGGCTGGGGCATGGCGACGGGCGTATGGGAAGCGCTGCAGATGCCCGTCGCAGCGCGCATCGTGCTAACGGCGAACGGCCACGCCGAGGTGTCCTGTGCCGCGTCCGACATCGGCACCGGCACCTACACCATCATGGCGCAGGTGGCGGCTGATGCACTTGGGCTACCGATCGAGAACATCAACGTCAGACTGGCCGACTCGACCCTGCCGCAGGCCCCCGTCGAGGGGGGCTCCTGGATGGCCGCGTCGAGCGCGCATGCGGTGTTGGGAGCGGCCGAGGACATTCGCCAGGAGCTCGCGCGTCTTGCCGCGGCGATACCCGCCTCACCACTAGCCGATGTGGCCGATGTTATCCTTGTCGACGGCACGATCGCCAAGGAAGGCGACAGGAGCCGTGCGGTTCCGATCGCGGATGCAATGCGCCACGGCAAGCTTGAGCGGATCGAGAAGCAGAAGCTCAACCAATTCGCGGAGGACAAGTCGCACGCGCGCAATACGCATTCGGCAGTCTTTGCCGAGGTGAAGGTGGACGAGCAGCTTGGCGTCATCCGCGTCACGCGAGTCGTGAGCGCCGTCGCGGCGGGGCAGATCCTGAACACCAAGACGGCCCGTAGCCAGATCATGGGCGGCGTGGTCTGGGGGATCGGGATGGCCTTGCACGAGGAGACGGTGATGGATCACCGCTTCGGCCGGATCATGAACCACAATATCGCCGAGTATCACATCCCCGTAAATGCTGACATTCACGACATCGACGTGATCTTCGTCGAGGAGCGCGATGACCGTATCAACAAGCTTGGCGTCAAGGGCCTGGGCGAGATCGGAATCGTCGGCGTGCCCGCGGCGATCGCGAACGCGGTCTATCACGCGACGGGAAAGCGCATCCGATGCTTCCCAATCACGCTGGACAAGCTGCTCGCCTGACGTACTGGGCCAGGCTGCGCCCGCGGTCAGGTTCGAAACGCCAAACCGTCCTGATCGAGCTGTGCCCTCAGCTTGCACCGCTGCCCGTCACTATCCTGAGCCACGTCGACCAGTCGGCAAAGGCGTTGTACCCATTTTGCCGACTGTCCGCCGCCTCGAGATAGGTTCCGCCCTCAACAAATGGTGGAACATCCGCCGATGACGGCTTGGCCATCATCGCCTCCAGCTCGGCGCGCGGCGGAATGCCGGCCGAAACGATGTCGGATCGTTGCATCATTTCAGGACGAGCGTCGATTTCTGAGCGTAAAGCTCCGCTTACCAAGGCTCACGCCTGCCTTATGCGTAAGATTGGAGTGCACCCCGAAGGCGCGTGTCAACAGTGGAGGAAGATTCCACCCAGAGAGTTGTCGATTGATCTGGTAGCTGACGAGCGCTTCGGAGGGCAACTGACGGATCGGAGCCTCGTGACAAAGGCCGTCTTTGGACGGTTGAGCGATCCAACGGGCCGTAACGTGAGTAAAGTCTGAGCAGGCCTCGAAAGTAGCGGTGTGGATGCCGACCTACCTCGAATCTGGGGAAGGCCGTGCGGATAGGGAAGCAATCGAGGGATGCACCTGTCCGGTCCACCGGGGTAATGGACACGGCACGCTGGAAGGGTGATGCGCGTAATCGGGGAGACCCGCTCTGTCGGAGGTCGCGACTTCGACGCTGCTTCTGGCAGCGGACCGGGCGGGAGTCGGACAGGGTCGTACGACCGTTGAGGCCGGGTAATGCCGGTGGAGGAAAGGACCCTGACTTCTGGCATGCTTTTGAAGATGATGAGGATGTGGTGATTGGCGATGAGCCTGGAAACGCCCGAAAAGATCAGGAACCTTCAGAGAAAGCTTTACTGTAAGGCGAAGGCGGAGCCTGCCTTCCGCTTCTACCTGCTCTACGACAAGATCTGCCGCGAAGACATTCTGCGTCACGCTTATGCGTCGGCCCGCGCGAATGCGGGCGCGCCGGGTGTGGACGGCATCACTTTCGCTGAGATCGAAGCGTCGGGCACGGAGAATTGGCTGACAGGCCTGCGCAAGGAACTGCTTGCGAAGAGGTACCGGCCCAGCCGGTGCGGCGAGTGATGATTCCGAAGCCGGGGGGTGGCGAACGCCCACTCGGCATCCCGACCGTTCGGGATCGAGTCGTTCAAACCGCTGCCAAGCTTGTGCTGGAACCGATCTTCGAAGCAGACTTCGAGGATTGAGCCTATGGCTATCGCCCGCGCGGTAGCGGTTGATGCCGTCAAGGAAACGCACCGGCTGATCTGTCGGGGCTATACCGACGTCGTTGACACCGACCTGTCGAAATACTTCGACATGATTCCGCACTCGGACCTCCTCAAATCGGTGGCCCGACGCATCGTTGATCGGAACGTGCTGCGGCTGATCAAGGTGTGGCTACAAGCTCCAGTCGAGGAGCGGGATGGCGGGATTCCATGCATGAGTGGGGGTAAAGGCAGCAAACGCGGCACGCCTCAGGGTGGTGTCGCCAGTCCGCTGCTTTCCGTCATCTACATGAACCGATTCCTGAAGCATTGGCGTCTGAGCGGGCGCGGAGAAGCGTTCCCGATGACTTCGTCATTCTCAGCCGCGGTCACGCCGACGAAGCGCTGACGTGGACAAGAGCAGTGATGACGGCGCTCGGGCTGTCGCTCAACGAGGCGAAAACCTCGGTGAAAGATGCTCGGCGGGAAAGCTTCGATTTTCTTGGCTACACGCTGGGACCACGCCATTTTCCTCAAGGTGTCGGGCGACATGGGAAATTGCCCCCCTCACGACACGAGGAATTGACCCCCTCGCGACACGATCAAAACGGGGGTTTTATGCAGCGACTCAGTTCAGGTCCTCTGCGGTTCAAAGATCCGCGGAGGGAGGCCATGCTGGAGCCGGACGAGGTTTCGGCAATACTCCGGCTCAACGAGCTGGGGTGGGGTAGCAAACGGATTGCCCGGGAGCTCGGGGTCAGCCGCAACACGGTGAAGGAGTACATCGCGGCCGGCGGCTGGACACCCTATCGGCAACCGCGGCGCAAAAAGGCGCTTGAGGGCCAGGAGAGCTGGCTCAAGGAGCGTCTGCGGCAGCACCGCGGCAATGCTGACGTGATCCGCCAGGAGTTGGCAGCTGAGAAAGGCATCGTTGTCTGCCTGCGCACAGTTGAGCGGGCGGTACAGCGCTATCGCCAGGAGCTTGCGGCGGAAGCGCGCGCGACGGTGCGGTTCGAGACGACGCCTGGCAAGCAACTGCAAATCGATTTTGGCGAACGGCTGGTTGAGATCGGCGGCAACAAGGTTCGCGTCTACCTGTTCGTCGCCACGTTGGGCTCGCGCCGGCATCATGCCAGAGCCTTCCGCAACGAACGGCAAGAGAGCTGGTTCGACGGCCTGGAAAGCGCGTTCATGAGGTTCGGCGGCGTGCCCGAAGAAGTGCTGTTCGACAATGGCCGTGCCTTGGTCGTAGAGCATGACGCCATCACGCGCACAGTGGTGTTCAACGACAAACTGAGTGCATTTGCCAAGCACTGGGGCTTCCGGCCCTGTGCCTGCGCGCCATACCGAGCCCGGACCAAGGGCAAGACCGAGAACGGCGTTGGTTACGTAAAACGAAACGCGATCGCGGGCCGCGCCTTCCCGAGCTGGGACGCCCTTGAGGCACATCTTGAGGCTTGGACGCGGGAGGTCGCCGACCTGCGCCAGCATGGCACGACCGGCGATCCTCCGATCGAGCGGTTCAGGCGGGCGGAAGCGCAGGCACTCAAGCCCATCGTTGGGAGGCCGCCCTTCCAGGCTGCACGTGAAGTGATCCGCCGTGTGCAGGCCGACTGTGCCGTCGAGATCGATGGCAACGCCTACTCGGTGCCCTGGCGGCTAATCGGCGAGATGGTGCGAGTGATGATCGCCGACGGGCTAGTGCGCATCCACCATGGGATCCATGAGGTGGCCGTCCATCCGATTTGTGCCGGTCGTCGCCGCCGCGTCGTCGACCCCGAGCATTTTGCGGGCCTGACTGGATCGAACCGGGCTGGCGCGCTCGCAGGATCGTTCGTTGTGCCGCACTCGCCGGCGCTGCTGCGGCCGCTCGGCGAGTATGAGGCAATCGTCGGGGGGAGCTTCTGATGCGCGCCGCTGTCCCCGATCGCCTGAGCGATATGCTGACCCGGCTGAAGCTGACCGCCGTCCGCGACCAGTTGGATGGGCTATTGGACGAGGCCGGCCGACAAGAGCTGAGCCTGCGCGAGACCCTGGCGCTACTGTGCGAGCGCGAGATCGCCCGCGAGGACGAGCGGCGCATCGAGATGACCCTCAAACTCGCTCGCTTCCCGTTCGTTCGCGATCTCTCCGGCTTCGACTTCTCGGCCCAGCCGTCGCTAGACCCCAAGCAGGTACGTGAGCTTGCTGGCGCGCGCTGGATTGCCAATGGCGAGAACGTGCTGCTGCTTGGGCCGCCTGGCGTTGGCAAGACGCACCTGGCGGTCGCGCTGGGGCGTGAAGCGATCCTGGCTGGGCATTCCGTGCAGTTCGTCGCAGCCACGACGGTCGTTGCGCAACTTGCCAAAGGACACAGCGAAGGCAGGCTTGACGAGCGGCTCGCGCAATTTGCCAAGCCAAAGCTCCTGATCATCGACGAACTCGGCTATCTGCCCTTTGAGCCCAATGCCGCACATCTCTTCTTCCAGCTCGTCAGCCGCCGTTACGAGAGAGGCGCGATCCTGCTCACCAGCAACCGCAGCGTCGGCGAGTGGGGCTCAGTCTTCGGCGACCCTGTGGTCGCCACCGCGATCCTTGATCGCCTGTTACACCACAGTCACGTGATCACAATCCGCGGCGACAGCTACCGCTTGAAGGAAAAGCGTCGTAGCGGGCTTTTGCAGAAGGCCGCCGCGCCAGAAGCTAAATCGGAGAAAAAGCCGTGAAGCAAGCCGCTCGCTCGCTACGGCGCTATGGGGGCGCGCTCCGCGAGCGGCTTGCTCCACATCCGCCAAAACAACAAGGGGGGTCACTTCTTCATGTCGTTACCGGGTTAAATCCGGACGTCGCTTGACACAAGGTGGTCGTTGGTATCTTGGCGCAGCACCATCCAGGAAGAGTATGCAGCGGATCAAGACTAAAGTCAGTGACTTGCCGACGCCGGGTAACAAGGGCGCCTGGCCTGAAGTGCAAGCTCGACTGAACCGCCTTTTGCGCGGTTGGTCGGCATACTTCTCGTATGGCGTTCGCGCATCGGCGTACCAGACCATTGACAATCACGTCTATGATCGGGTGCGCAACTTCCAGTGCAAGCGACACAAAGTGCCGGGGCGCGGCATAAAGCGGTTCTCTCGCGAGACTATCTACGAGGAACTAAGGGTGCTGCGCCTTCATCGCGGGCGTGGAATGTCGCCGCTGCGTGCCTCATGATGAAGCCAGTCGGAAAGCCGGATGCCGTAGATCCGCACGTCCGGTTTGATGAGCGGGGAGGGGAAACGGGGCGATGCCGCACGGCCTAAGCAACCGCGCCCTTCCTCGACTCTACTCAGATATCGTAGGTTCGGTTGCTGAGCGGTAGCGCTCCCCTGACTTGAACTCCGACGGTCGGGCCGAAATGGTTGCAGAGAAAGCAGATCGGGAGCTGACCACCGATTGACCACCGAAACGCCGGGAACAAACGGTGATAAAGGTGGTCAATCGCGGGCAAGTTTCATTGTTTTTGTTGATCTTTTCGGCCGCTATTTACGTTCGGGACGCAGGGGTCGCAGGTTCGAATCCTGCCACTCCGACCAAGAATTTCAGGGACTTAGCGTCTAGCACTTTTTGCGGCCCCAGAAATAGCCCCAGATATGAATACCCTCGCCCGCTCCGTTATTTACGCAAGGCGCTAGGGTTCAAAAGCATACGCAATTTGCGGCTCGAACTTTATCCCCAGAGCCCCGGTGCGCTTATCCCTTATCTGCACAAGTCAAACTTGGTTCCGCCGGCTCGCACCTGTTAGGGTTGTGTCGGCTGACGGGTTGAGCGATTGAGGCGGGGGATCAGTGAGAATTGTTCGGGTCCACATCGAGAATTTTCGAGGCATACGGCTTGCCAACATCAACTTTGAAGGCACAACCGTTCTGTTGGGGGACAACAACACTGGCAAGTCGACGGTGTTTGAAGCCATCGAACTTGCGATCGGGGCTGATCGACTAGCCAGATCGCAAGCCATTGATGAGCATGACTTTCACGGAGGCGACTACAGGGCGGCGGATGGCGAGCCTGGAAAGAAGATCAAAGTTGAGGTCGTGATCGCGGGCCTGGACGAACAGCAACAGACAAAGTTTCGCGCAAACATAGAATTTTGGCGCCGGGTGGACAGGGCAATTTTGGGGCCCGGAGAAGTTTGGGGTGTAGCCGGACAGGGTGTCGAAGCGGCTGTACGGATCATTTTTGAAGGCGCTTACGACCCGGACGGAGATGAGTTTGTTGCAAAAACGTGGTTCGCCATCCCGCGTCAGGACGATGGTGTGCCAATGAGCGAGTGCCGCTCGAGCGACAAGCGTGAGTTTGGTTTTCTCCACCTGCGTGCTTTGCGAACAGGAAATCGCGCGCTTTCGATGGAGCGAGGATCACTACTGGATGTGATTCTTAGAACTTACGAAGTTCGTACTCGAATGTGGGAGGGATTGCTGGACCGACTTCGCGGCCTGGATGTCGTTGGTGAAAATGACCCCGAGTTTGGACGCATTCTCACTGCCATCCGCGATGCAATGAGAGAGATTGTTCCCGGTGAATGGGCCGACGCGCCACATCTGCGGGTTTCCGAGTTGACGCGGGATGATTTGCGGCGAGTTCTGAAATCTTTCTTAGCAACAGGGGTGCCGGGCTACGCTGCTCCGTTCCAACATCAAGGATCGGGAACGATCAACGCCTTGGTCCTATCTATGCTTGGTCTGATAGCTCAACGGCGAAATGGTCGTGTCATTTTCGCGATGGAGGAGCCGGAGTTGTCACTTCCGCCGCACGTCCAGAAGCGCGTCGTTGACAAGGTACGTGGGCTTGCAGCGCAAGCCCTTTTTACCTCTCATTCGCCATATGTCATCGAGCAGTTTGCACCAGAGCAAATGACCGTCGTGACCCGAGACAACACGGGCTTACTTACGGCAGCAAGCGTGGTATTGCCGGACAATCTGAAGTTAAAGATATTCCGTGATGGGTTTCGAACCCGCTTCTGCGAGGCGTTGCTGGCGCGACGTGTCGTTGTGATGGAAGGCAAGACCGAACTTGTTGCCTACAGTGCGATGGCTCGTCGCGCGTCGGAGTTGTCGCCTGATCAGTACCAACGTTTGGATTCACCGATTCACTCGGTTGGGTTCCGTTCGATGCGGGCGGAGAATCAGCGGTAGCTTCTTTTGCAGCCTTCTTTCGAGGGTTGGGCAAGACGGTTGCCTCTGTATTTGATCAGCAGAACCCGGCCGCGCGCGCCGCGATAGAGGCCGCGTCACATCGTGCGTTCGAGCAACCGTACGCAGGATTTGAACATCTGCTCCGGGCGGAAATTTGGCCTGCAATGCAGGCGTGGTTCGTGAAATGGTTTGTTCAAGCTGGTGAATGGCCGCAAGCGCTCGCTCATCTGATCCCGCCGGATGGCTCAGCAGACGACGCCTATACTCCACCGTTTTTGGCGTTGTTCAAACACAAAAAGGGCGACGACTATCTCACTGTGTTCTTTGACCAATGCCAAGTCGTTCATTTGCCCCCGACCATGACCCGCATTCTTGCCGAGTTGCGCAATATGGTCGCTCCGCTGCCACCGCCTCCGGCCCCAATGCAGGCCCCAGGCATCTTTGGGTAACGCCATATGCCGTTGATACTGTGCGATCAGCGTCGTCGGTTGCTCGCTACAGACGGACATATCGTAGTTCGTGGCAGCGCGGGCGCGGGAAAGACAACAATCGCGCTGGCCAAGGCGTGCGCGGATCTTACCGCCGGTCGTCTACCTGACCAAAGCAAGGCGCTCTTCCTTAGCTTTGCGCGGGCGACTGTGGCTCGGGTCGCTGAGCAGGCCACGGCCTCCATTCCGCGTGAGCAGGCATCGCGGATCGAAATCAATACTTATCACGGGTTCGCCTGGACGGTCTTGAAGAGCCACGGTTATCTGCTTTGCGCACGTCAGGGCGTTTCGCTTTTATTGCCCGCGCAAGCCCGGAGCCGCTTGGCTGGATTGGACGGGGAGGAGCGCCTAGTGCGGCAGCGGCAGCTATTCGATGAAGAAGGTTTAGTCGCTTTTGATTTGTTTCCGACTTTGCTTACAGAGCTTTTCCGTCGTGTGCCTACGCTCGCAGACGCTTATGGGCGGGCTTACCCGCTTATTATTGTCGACGAGTTTCAAGATACGAACGCCGAAGAGTGGGCCATGATCGCGCAACTCGGTCGTCATAGCAGACTAATCGCGTTAGGCGACCCGAAGCAGCGCATTTACGATTTCAAAGGCGCAGATCCGCGGCGGTTCGGAGAATTTATCGCTCAGTTCCGTCCAACAGAATTCGATTTTGTAGGCGAGAATCGTCGTAGCGCGGGGACGGACATCTTGGAGTTCGCCGACGCGATGATAGAGGGGGCATTTCGACCGAATCCGTATGCCGGTGTTTCGATCACTAGGTATCCTGGCCAGAGCCTGCGTCCACTTAAGCAGGAAGTGCTGCGCAGTATTGGCCGCCTCAGACGAGCGCCAGATTGGTCGCTTGCTATTCTCGTTCCTGCGAACAACCTTGCTGTGCAGATCTTCGACTACATGGCCCGCGCAGATCACGGTCTGCCAGGGTATCCAGTAGAGATCTTGGTCTCGGCAGAGGGCCCAATGCTTGCAGGCGCTCTAATAGCCCTCATGCTCGAACCTAAGACGCCGACGGCGCATTTGGGCGGGCTGCTACTGGATGGTCTCGCCGAGTTTGAACTAGGGCGCTCTGAGGCCGCTTCAGACGTAGCGATAAATAGGGCTTCGCGGCTTCGCGCACTCGGTCAAGCGGTGCGGCGTCGCGGCATTGAAGGCTTCGGCGGTCGAGGCATCGGGGCCGATGTTCGAGGGTTGATCCAAAACGTTGAAGGCATAGCGCTTACAGGCGATCCCATGACTGATTGGCGTGCGGTTAGGGCTGCGTTTGCCGCTAGCCCACGGGCGCAACTGCAGGCGGTCGCAAGGGAGGCCCGTCATATGCGGCTTTTAAGACGAGGCGCTCAGATCGAAAGCCGGTTCGCTGAAGCTTGGCGGAACTACGGTGCATATCGGGATGCTCGAGCTATGTTGAGTGCGGCAGTCGTTGAAGACCAGTTTGCGGCTACGACGAGACCTCATCGTGGTGCGACCGTCATGACCATACACAGGGCGAAAGGAAAGGAGTTCGACGAAGTGATTGTTTTTGAGGGGGCGTTCTTGCGGTACCTCCAGCCTCGGGGACGTGACGCGGAGCGATCGGCGCGCTTCAACCTTCACGTTGCTGCAACGCGAGCAAGAAACGTCGTAACGATCATGACGCCAGCCCGGGACCCGTGCCCACTTCTACCCTTATGAATTCGGTTCGATCGAGAAATCGACGATCTCAGACTATAGGCGTCCGCTATTCCTGCACATTCCCCTTGGAGTAATCTGAAATGCCATCTCCACTCTCTCTAGATTATTTCTCGGGTGGTGTGCCGACGGGAGCGGTATTTAAAAGCATTCTAGACGACATAAGCCAGATAAACGTCTCATCGCGACGAGCGCGCGGCATTGATAGGCTCAGCGAGCTATGCTTCGTCGGAGCGCTTTCTTATTTTGAAGCATTCTGCAAAGACCATGCAGGTTCGATCATCAGCATTGCTCCACAATTGATCGAGCAATTCCGGGCGGCCGGATATGACACTTCGATCGACGCCCACAAGGTCGTCAAACTCGCCGAAAATTTGGAAGCTCGAATTGGATTCTTGATTCTTGAGCCAATCGATTTTGGCGGCGCGCGGAAGATTAACTCGATCTATAGCTGTCTGCTCAAGATCACGCCATTCTCAAAAGCCGACGTCATCCATTACGAGGAACTGCTCCGAGACCGCAATCTGATCGTGCACCACGGCTCCGTTTTCACGACGCGGTACCTTGATCAATCCAAAGCGGGTGGGACACTGGACCTAGCGAGCGACGCTTACATGAACAGCTTGGTCGTGGACGCAGATCGAGTAACCGCCGCGATTAGCTTCCTGTGGGAGATTGCAAGCAAGACGCTGACGGCCTCGCACAAGGTGCTGCAAGCCCAAGCAGCGGAGGGACTTCTTATGCTCGATCCAGAACGGCAGCAGGCGCTTGATTTCTTCAAGTATTGGGGAGGCGACGAGCCGTGACCCCACTTTACAGCCCCAGATTGGCCCCAGAATGACCATGAACAAACGAAGAAGATCTTGAGGAAACGCCTTCGAAAATCCCTGTAAAACAAGGGGTTTCTAACGTGGCGGTTCCGTTCGGGACGCAGGGGTCGCAGGTTCGAATCCTGCCACTCCGACCATTCTTCCAAAAGTTGACGTTTTCCAGAGGCTTGGCGGACCGGCCGCCAGCGCCTCAGGTGTCTTTCTGCAACGATTTTCGGGACGGGTCCACGGCCGATTTGGCATGGGCGGGGCAGCCTGTTGCGGCGGCATGGCTTCCAGCGGCGGCCGAGGCCGCGCGAGCGGCATTGCTATCGCCGCGCCACCAGGACGCCCACCAAGAACGCCACCATCAGCGACGGCAGCGGGGCCTCGCGCACCATGCCGCGAACGATGTCCGTCCAGTGCTGATCCGGCGCCAGTCGCGGCGACCTGACCTCAGCCATCGGCGTCATGCCCCAGTCGGAAGCGAGCTCGGCGATCTCGCTCGACGCCAAACGCGAGCCGTCGCGGATGCGGAAGATGGCGGCATCTGATCGCTCGCGCTCGCCGAGCGCCATCAGCGTCGCGATCGCGCTGCGCAACGTCATCTCGCCAAAGCCTTGCAGCCTCACCGACTCCTCAGGGTCGGATGTCATGCGAAATCCCTCACAGCGCGAAATGGCGTGCGATGGCAAAGGCCGCCGTCGCGCACACGACCAGCGTGGATACCGCGCCAGCCACGCCGCGCGCGAGATCGGCTCGCGTCAGGTGCCTGCTCATGACCTTGCTCCATGCTCTCATGGAAATGGCGGCGGGACGCGTTGGTTCCTGGGCGGCGAGCGAATCGCCGGCTACTTCCGCAAGAGCTCGCTCAGCGCCGCCGTCGCTTCCGCGCAGCGGATGTCGTCGATCTCGCGCGACAGCCTGAGCGCGCTCGATCTCAGCTCGTCGAGCTTCCAGGTCTCCGGATTCTGGCCTTCGAGCTGGCTGAGACGCTTGTTGAGATCGTCCAGTCTCGACTGGAGCTGCCCGATGCTGGCAGCCCCATTCACTTTCCAAACGCGTTGTGCACGCATCGTCATTCCCCTGTCGTCCTCACGGCGTTGTGAGAGCGGTTCGTGGCCGGAATGGGAGTTTGTTTTGTCCGGCTTCAGATCGCGGGGAACCGTTGCAGATCGGCAACGAAAGTTCCGGTATTGTCGGCGAGCCGTCGCACGATGGTCCCGACGGGGGGTCCAAAGCGGCTGCGCGCGGTGCCTGGGCAACTCCAGGTCCGACGCGATCAGAAACGTAAGGAATGAGTCGTGGCGAGATTTGTGACTATTGCAGCCGGCCAGCTCGGCCCGATTGCGAGGAGCGAGACCAGGACCGCGGTGGTGGCGCGGCTGATGGCGTCGATGCGCGAGGCGCGCGCTTGCGGCTGCGACCTGATCGTCTATCCCGAGCTGGCGCTGACCACGTTCTTTCCGCGCTGGTACTTCGAGGACCAGGCCGAGGTCGACAGCTTCTTCGAGCGCGAGATGCCGGGCCCTGAGACGCAGCCGCTGTTCGATCTCGCGCGCGAACTCGGGATCGGCTTTTGCCTTGGCTATGCCGAGCTCGCGGTGGAGGCCGGAATCGTCAGGCGCTACAACACGTCCATTCTCGTGGACAAGAGCGGCGCGATTGTCCTGAAGTATCGCAAGGTCCATCTGCCCGGTCATGCCGAGCACGAGCCCTGGCGCGCGTTTCAGCATCTGGAAAAGCGCTACTTCGAGCCGGGTAGCGGCTTCGGCGTGGTCGATGCCTTCGGTGGCGTCATGGGCATGGCGATCTGCAACGACCGCCGCTGGAGCGAGACCTATCGGGTGATGGGTCTGCAGGGCGTCGAGATGTTGCTGATCGGTTACAACACGCCGGTGCACAATCCACCCGCGCCCGAGCATGACGATCTCTCGTTGTTTCATAATGGTCTGGTGATGCAAGCCGGTGCCTATCAGAACGGCACTTTCGTCGTCGGGGTCGCCAAGGCCGGTCTCGAGGAGGGCGTCGATCAGATCGGCGGCAGCTGCATCATCGCGCCCTCGGGCGAGATCATCGCGGCCTGCACCACCAAGGGCGACGAGATCGCGCTGGCGCGCTGCGACCTCGATCTCTGCAATTCCTACAAGCGCACCACCTTCAATTTCGACGTCCACCGCCAGCCGCGGGCTTACGGGATGATCGTCGAGCGGAAAGGCGTGACGACGATGGCGGATGGGACGCCGGTGCTGTCGAAGGGGTGATGCTTCCGCAGCCCGGATGGAGCGAAAGCGCAGTCCGGGGCCGCTCGCGCGGCATCTTGCACTGTGCCGGATTGGGCTGCGCTCCATGCGGGCTGGGGGACCGGCTGTTTCGCTTCTCTGTCAACCCAGCGGCACAAAAATATTCCGCTTTGCCGAAATTCGGATTTGTCGTATGTGTCGGCCATCCCGGCTCATCCTTGAGGGGCGATCATGAGGTCGTCATTGTCGCGAGCCGGGCTTTGCGGTGGACGCAGCAGCGTCGGGCGCGAGTGGCCAGGGGCAGGGCGGATTGCTCTCCGTGAGCCCTTAAGGCTTCGCGTGGACGGACGGCGCTGTCAGGTCGGTCTCGCCTGTAAGTTTCGCAGCCCCGTCGACAGGGCTGCGAAAACTGCGGCGAAATGGCGGGCCGTGCGTACGGCAAAACCGTGTGGTCCTGGCCGTCGTTGCTACGGTCAAGCTCTTGCGGATGCGGCAGTCGCGTCAACCGGCGCGATGGCCGGTGACTTTCGCGAGAGTGAGGGAGGCCAGAAGGAACTCGGCTCCCGGGAGAGCGCGGCATACGCCGTCCGACCATCGCGCAGGGAAGGCCGAGTGATTGGCACCACCTGTATGCTGCTGTGCGGTCTCCTTTGCGCTATCTCGCGCAGCAGACCGCGGGTGCGAGGTCAGCACCCGGCCTTCCCCATAGGCGTTAAGGTAGCGCAAGCATTGATTGATATTGACGTTTTCGGGGAGGCTCGCGCAGGTGCCGCCCAAGCGCTCGCTTACTGCGGCGCAAGCGGCGGATGGTTGGTTGTGGAATGATTGCTTGCAGCAAGGATGCAACGAGTTGTTGCAAGATACGCCAACCGCCAGGTGTCGTCAGGCGGCCTGCTTCCAGTGGGGAGAGTCCTCGAAGTCGCGGACAAGCGGCTCGAGCAGCAGGATAATCAAGAGGTGAGCCAGCAGGTAGGGCTTCGCCGAACGCTGATC
Source organism: Bradyrhizobium sp. USDA 4486 (assembly GCF_054057995.1). NCBI lineage: Bacteria > Pseudomonadati > Pseudomonadota > Alphaproteobacteria > Hyphomicrobiales > Nitrobacteraceae > Bradyrhizobium > Bradyrhizobium sp. USDA 4486. The sequence continues at coordinate 4,122,821 of NZ_JBSRZV010000001.1, read as the reverse complement.
AGTTCCAGGCGGTGTCTTGAGACCAATCAGGCTTTTCAGTCGCTTGAAGCCAAGTTCGATCCGCCATCGCAGTCGATAGAGTGCAAGCACATCCTTGGCGGAGAACTCGTCCCGTGCGAGCGACGTGACCAGAATGACCCAATCCGCGGCTTCCAGAGTCCCTTTGGAGATGATGCGGTTTTCGTCTCGTGCGTCTCGCCGAGCTTTACGACGCGAAGCCGCGGCCGCACCGGTGGGCTTCTTGACCGCAACCAGACGCATAGCCAGAGGCGCCCCGTCCTTGCGTTTGATCCAAATCCTCCGATCGATCAGTCCGCGTGCCTTTGCCGCACGCAATTGGGCCATCAGATCGAATGGAAGGCCTTGGGCATCAAGCCAGCGCGCGTTCTTCCAGCCTGCTCGGATCAGAACGTCGGCACCAGCCGCGCGGACAGCCGCGATGCGGTCAGGTTGCAGATAAGCGCGGTCAGCAATGCGGATCTCGTTCTTGACTACTGGTATCCGGTCAAACGTTTCGCCCTCTTGCTGATCCGTTAGCTCGAAGTGACCAAAGCGCTCACTTGGCAGATCAAATGCACTATGAAGCCGCCAAAGCTCACTGCTCCTGCGGGCAGTCGGCCCGGCCTGAGGTACTGTCGTCGCATCGACGATGCGGATCAGGCGGCCTCGGCTCGCCTTCGGCGCTGCCGCATCGAGCAAGCTCTCCACCAGCACTGCAAACCAATCGCCACATTGACGCAGGCGATAGAACAACGCCACGCTGCTGAGGTCCGCAAGGCCAACAGAAGCCGCCCACGCAGCTGTCGATCTCAATCCTCTTTCCCCTAAACAATAGGCCAGCATCAGCCGAAGCAACGCCACCGCGTCTGGAATTTGGCGCCGCCGCGCGAAAGCCTTCGTCTGGCGCGCGCTTATCTCAAGCTGCTCAGCCCCACCCAGCTGCGCAACCACTCTCGTCCAGTCCTCATTTAGAAGCGATTCGTCTGCCATGCCCCTTGGAATCACGTGTGATTCCAACACTCAAGAATAAACTTAACGCCTATGCGGCCTTCCCTGCGCCCTCTTGGCTTAGAGGGTGGAGAGATCAAGCAAAGCTCGGGCGAATTGGGCCGCGAGGGCGAATACGCATGTCGGTAACCACACGCTCGCTGTCATCGCCCGGCCTCGACCGGGCGATCCAGTATTCCGAGGCGGTCGTGATTGAATCGATAGGCCGCGGCGTACTGGATTCCCCGCCTTCGCGGGGAATGACGGAGTTGGGAGAACGAAGCCCGCGCCGCTTACGAGAGTTGCGGGCTCCGCAAAACGGCCACCTCATCACAACCACGTGTCTTTATTAGGAAACAATCATTCCCTATTATACTGCAATGCAAAAGGCAGCCCGCCGATCCCCGCCCACAGCCCGTCCGCCCGGCCGTCCCCGGGAGTTCGACATGGATACTGCGCTCGACCGCGCCGTGCGCGTGTTTCGCGAGCGCGGCTATCATGCCACCTCGATCGGCGACCTCACCGCGGCGATGCGGCTCGCCACCGGCAGCGTCTACAAGGCGTTCCGCGACAAGCGTGCAGTGTTCCTCGCCGCCTTCGAGCGCTACACGGCGATGCGCCAGGAGCAGACCCGCAGCGCGGCGGCGCGCGGCGAAAACGGCCGCGAGCGGCTGCGCAGCGTGCTGCTGTCCTACGTCGCGCATTCGCAGGGCATCGAGGGGCGGCGCGGCTGCCTCGTGGTCGGCAGTGCGGTCGAGCTGTCGGCGGTCGATACCGCGGTTGCCGCCCGCGTCCGCGCCCAGCTCGAGAGCAATGAGAGCTTCATCGCCGGCCTCATCCGCGAGGGGCAGGCGGACGGCTCGATTCCCGGCCATGTCGAGCCCGACGACACTGCGCGGCTGATGATCTGCATCACGCAAGGCATGCGCGTCGTCGGCAAGGCGCGCCTGCCGCTCGACGGAATGCGCCTCGTCGGCGTCGCGATGAAGCTGCTCGCCTGAATTTATGTCTTATTAGGGAATGATCGTTCCCGATTGGTTGGAGACCACGTGAAATGACGATGAATGCCACGATCGAGATTGCGCCCAGGCCGGATGCGGTGTCGCAGCGACTGACCTTCGTGCTGGCGGCGGCCTGTGGCATGGTCGCCGCCAACATCTACTACGCCCAGCCGCTGATCGCCCCGATCAGCGCCGCGCTCGGCCTGTCTCACGAAGCGGCCGGGCTGATCGTGACCATGACGCAGATCGGTTACGGCGTCGGGCTGCTCTTCATCGTGCCGCTCGGCGACCTCATCGAGAATCGCGCGCTGATTTGCTCCGTCATCACGCTCGGGGCGGCTTCGCTGCTCGCCGCCGCGTTCGCTACCCACGCGATGCCGTTCCTGATCGCGGCGCTGTTCATCGGCCTCGGCTCGGTCGCGGTGCAGATCATCATTCCCTATGCCGCGCACCTGGCGCCCGAAGCGATCCGCGGCCGCGTCGTCGGCAACGTCTCGACCGGGCTGATGCTGGGCATCATGCTCGCGCGCCCGGTCTCGAGCTTCGTCACGGCGGCTCTGTCCTGGCACGCCGTGTTCTTCTGCTCGGCCGCATTGATGATCGTGCTCGCGGCCGTGCTGTGGACGACGCTGCCGAAGCGCAAGCCGGTCGCGCGCATGTATTACGGCACGCTGCTGCTGTCGATGCCGCATCTGGCCCTGACCACGCCGCTGCTCCGGCGCCGCGCGCTCTATCAGGCGAGCCTGTTCGGCTGCTTCACCCTGTTCTGGACGGTGGCGCCGCTCCAGCTCGCCAGTGAATTCGGCTTCACCCAGCGCGGCATCGCATTGTTCGCACTCGCCGGCGTCGCCGGTGTGTTCGCAGCTCCCATCGCGGGACGGCTCGCCGATCGCGGCCACAGCCGCATCGCGACGCGCGTCGCCATGCTGCTCGCCGCCGCCGGCTTTCTCGCGACCTATCTCGGTGCGCCCGGCTCGCTGCTGAACCTCGCCTGCCTCGTCGTGGCCGCGATCGCCATCGACATCGGCGTGCAGGGCAACGTCGTGCTCGGCTTCCGCGCCATCTTCGTGCTCGGGCACGAGCACCGCAGCCGCCTCAATGGCCTCTACATGGCGACGTTCTTCGCGGCGGGCGCAGCGGGCTCGGCGGTCGGCGCCTGGGCCTTTGCGCAGGGCGGCTGGATGCTCGCATCGGCCATTGGCCTTGCCCTGCCGGTCGCGGGCCTGCTCTACGCCGCCACCGAGTAGGGCCGCGATTGGTGCCATGCGGGCGTTTACCAAACCTCGGCCGCAGCCCCAATTTCGATCTCGCGATTCCCGCAGCGCTGTAGTACTTTGGTCGCAAGCGGCCTTGGTTAGCGGGCGGCAGGGGGAGGCTGATGAGGCGTGCGGGACTGTTTGGCGTACCGCGAGTACGGCCATGGTCGTGGCAGGCGTTCCTGCTCGGAATCGGCGCCGTCGCAGCGTCGGCTGCGATTCAAGGCATCTGCGTCGCGCTCGGCGCGAAGCTCTATTTCGCGGCATTCCTGCCCAGCCTGTTCGTGCTCGGCATCGTCGCCGGCGCGCCGGCGGCGGCGTTCGCGGCGCTGCTCACCGTGCCGCTGGTGTGGTGGGCGTTCATCCCGCCCTTCTTCGAGTTCATGCCGCTGACCAGCGCGAACGCGGATTCCATCAACCTGTTCTGCGTGCTCTCTGTGCTCCTGATCGGCCTTGCCGATCTCTGCCGCGAGACGATGGTGATCATCAGCCGCGGCGGGCTGAAGCCGTCGGGCGAAAGCGCGGCAACGAATTCGCAATAGATCGTCGGTGCGCGACCGCGCGCGTGGCACGTGCGCAACAGTCCGGCAACCATCCGCGAGCTTGCCGCGCGCCGCTAACTTTTCGAAAAAGATTTGGCCGCAATTTCTCCCCCGGGAATGACGAGGGAGTTTTCAATGAACGGCCAAATAAACGGTCACGCCATCCTGGAGAATGTGCGCCGCTATCGCGGCATCGCATCGCTCTATCGCCAGACCGCCGCATTCCGCCCGGGCCAGAGCTGGTCGCTGCTGGAGCAGGCGAGGGATTGGGAAGCGCGCGCACTGTCGGAGCTGGAAGCCTATTTTGCCACGCGCGTGGAGTACGCCGCCCCGCTCGCGGCCTGATCGTTAACCGCGCCAGGCGGGGCGCGATCGGTCCGATCAGGGGCGGGCGGCCCGGGGCGACTACGGAGTTGTCTCGATGCCGGCTTGTGCTAGCACCCTATCGATCGATATCCGCTTCACGTCGGCCGGGGGCAAGCGATGACCACCTTCAACCGCATCTTCACGACGGAGCGTCTGCTCCAGATCATCGTGGTGCTGGCGGCGACCGTCGCCATGAAGCTCATGAGCTGAGCGCCGGCGAATTATCGTCCGCCGAATTCGGGCACGTCGGGCAGATAGTTCGAGCCTTCCGAGCCCAGGAAATCGAACATCGCCTGCGCCGGCGGCAGCAGCACCTTGTCGCTGCGGCGGATCACGTACCATTGCCGCACGATCGGCAGGCCGGCGACATCGAGCACGATGAGGCGGCCTTCGGCCAGCTCGTGCGCCACCGTGTGGGCCGAGATGAAGGCGATGCCGAGCCCGGCAATGACGGCCTGTTTGATGGTCTCGTTGCTGCTCATCTCCATGCCGATGATCGGCTCGAGATCCGACTTCTGGAACATGCCCTCCATCAGCGTGCGCGTGCCGGAGCCCGGCTCGCGGGTGAGGAAGGTCTCGTGCACGAGGTCGGTCAGGCTGAGGCCGGAATCCTGCTCCAGCCAGTGCCCCTTGCGCGCGACGATGATGTGCGGATTGCGGCCGAGCTGACGCACATCGACGCTGACATCGGGCGGCGGCCGGCCCATCACCGCGAAATCCAGGTCGTAGCCGTGCATGGCTTCGCGGATGTCCTCGCGATTGCCGATGGTGAGCTTGATCTCGATCTTCGGATATCGCTTCGAGAACGCCGCGATCGCATGCGGCACGAAGTATTTCGCGGTCGAGACCGCGCCGAGATGGACCGTGCCGCCGGTGCGCCCGGCGAGCAGGTCGAGCGCGCCCTGGCAGTCCATGATCGCAGCTTCGACGCGCTCGGCGAGCGCCAGCACTTCCCGGCCGGCCTCGGTCAGCAGCATGCCGTCGCCGGTCCGTTGCACCAGCGGCAATCCTGCGAGGTCCTGGAGCTGCCGCAGCTGCTGGGTCACGGCCGGCTGCGTCAGCCCCAGATGGCTGGAGGCCGCCGTGACGCTGCCCTTGGCCGAGAGCGCCGCGAGCGAGCGCAGCTGCCGGATCGTCAGATGCCGGAGCTGGGCTGCTGCGTGACCGGGGCCATTATAAGAAAATTCTTTGGCACTCATTATGAATAGAAATTTTCCTTATTAAGCCGGCCCTGTCAATCTCATCGTGCTGGGACTGACCGCACCGACCTCCAGCGGGAGGGAACTGGATGCGGCGCCAGCAGGGGGATGGACGCAGATGACCGGGCAACTCAGGCTGGACGACCACCTTCAACGGTATTCCGAGATGGCGCCGCATGGGCCCGCTGTGGCGGCCGCAGTCGACGCCATCGCGGCAGCGGCGATCGAGATCACCGACCTCATCGCGACAGGCGATCTCGCCGACGCCTCCAGGCTGACCACCGGCCGCAACAGCGACGGCGACGTCCAGCGTGATCTCGATGTGCAGGCCGATGTGATCCTGCGCCGCTGCCTCGGCAAGCTCTCGATCGCAGCGCTGGCGTCGGAAGAGATGCGCGAGCCGCAGATCGGCGACCGCGAAGCCAAGATCTGCGTCGCGATCGACCCGCTCGACGGCTCCTCCAACATCGACCTGAACATGACCGTCGGCACGATCTTTTCCATCCTGCCCGCGCCCGACGATCTGAGCCTTGCCTTCCATCAGCGCGGCTCGGAGCAGCTCGCTGCGGGCTTCGTCACCTACGGCCCACAAACCTCGCTGGTGCTGACGCTCGGCGACGGCGTCGACATCTTCATGCTTGACCGCAAGGCCGGCTGCTTCCGCCTCGCCCGCAGCGCCGTGCAGATCTCCGAGGCGTGCGAGGAATTCGCGATCAACGCCTCCAACCGCCGGCACTGGGATCCGCCGGTGCGCGCCTTCATCGACGAATGCCTCGCCGGCGTCGAGGGCCCCGCCAATCATAATTTCAACATGCGCTGGATCGGCTCGCTGGTCGCGGAGGCCTATCGCATCCTCACCCGTGGCGGCGTGTTCCTGTACCCCTCGGACGCGCGTCCCGGCTATGGCGACGGTCGTCTGCGCCTCACCTACGAGGCGCATCCGATGGCCATGATCATCGAGCAGGCCGGCGGCTCGGCCTCGACCGGGCGCGAGCGCATCCTCGACCTGTCGGCGCAAAGCCTGCATCAACGCGTGCCGCTGATCATGGGCTCGAGCAACGAGGTGCGGCGTCTCGAGGAGCTGCATTGCGATCCGCTGCTGGTTGCCAGCGTCTCCGCGCCGCTGTTCGCGCGCCGCGGCTTCTTCCGGCTGTAGGAGGGCGTCCCATGTCCAGGAAGCATCCGATCATCTCCATCACCGGCTCCTCCGGCGCCGGCACCACCTCGGTCAAGAAGACCTTCGAGCAAATCTTTTTCCGCGAGAAGGTCAACGCCGTCTACATCGAGGGCGACGCCTTCCATCGCTACGACCGCGCCGAGATGCGCACGAAGATGGCCACGGAGGCCGAGCGCGGCAACAAGCATTTCAGCCATTTCAGCCCCGAGACCAATCTGTTCGAGGAGCTGGAGCGCGCGTTTCGCGACTATGGCGAGACCGGCACGGCGACGACGCGGCATTACGTGCACGACGCAGAAGAGTCCGCGCTGCACGGCGCGGCGCCCGGCACCTTCACCGAATGGAAGCGGCTGCCGGAGAATTCGGACTTGCTGTTCTACGAAGGCCTGCACGGCGCGGTGGTCACCGACAAGGTGAACGTCGCGCGCTATGCCGACCTCAAGATCGGCGTCGTGCCCGTCATCAATCTCGAATGGATCCAGAAGCTGCACCGCGACCGCAGCGCGCGCGGCTATTCGACCGAGGCCGTCACCGACACCATCCTGCGGCGGATGCCCGACTACATCCACTATATCTGCCCGCAATTCACCGAGACCGACATCAACTTCCAGCGCGTGCCGACGGTGGACACGTCTAATCCGTTCATTGCGCGCTGGATCCCGACGCCGGACGAATCGATGGTCGTGATCCGCTTCAAGAATCCGCGCGGCATCGACTTCCCGTATCTGCTCTCGATGCTGCCGCACAGCTGGATGTCGCGTGCGAACTCGATCGTGTGTCCGGGCGCAAAGCTCGATCTCGCGATGCAATTGATCCTGACGCCGCTGATCATGCAGCTGATCGAGCGCAAGCGCAGCTTGAAGTGAACGAGGAGAGACCCCGATGAACATTTCCGTCCACGCCGAAGCCGATCTCACCGCGGTCACGCACAACGATCTCGCCAATGCCGTCCGCTTCCTCGCGGTCGACGCCATCGAGGCCTCGCAGTCCGGCCATCCCGGCCTGCCCATGGGCATGGCCGACGTCGCGACCGTGTTGTTCCGGCGCTTCCTCAAATTCGACTCGGCCCATCCCAACTGGCCGGACCGCGACCGCCTCGTGCTGTCGGCCGGCCATGGATCGATGCTGCTCTATGCGCTGCTGCACCTCACCGGCGGTGCGGTCAGCCTCGACGACATCAAGTCCTTCCGGCAATGGGGCTCGAAGACGCCGGGGCATCCCGAATATGGCCACACGCCGGGTGTCGAGACCACCACGGGACCGCTGGGACAGGGCATTGCGACGGCCGTCGGCATGGCGCTCGCCGAGCGCATGGCCAATGCGCGGCACGGCGATGGCCTCGTCGATCACTTCACCTATGTCATCGCCGGCGACGGCTGCCTGATGGAGGGAATCAGCCAGGAAGCGATCTCGCTGGCCGGTCATCTCAAGCTCGGCCGCCTAATCGTGCTGTTCGACGACAACGGCATCTCTATCGACGGGGCGACCTCGCTTGCGACCTCGGACGATCAACTCGGACGCTTCGCCGCCTCCGGCTGGTCGGTTCGCCGCGTCGACGGGCACGATCCTGAAGCCGTTGCGCAGGCGATCGCGGAAGAGCGCGAAACCGCAAAGCCGTCGCTGATCGCCTGCCGCACCATCATCGGCTACGGCGCGCCAGATAGACAGGGCACCGAGAAGGCGCATGGCGCGCCGCTCGGCGCCGAGCAGACCGCGGCCGCGCGCCGAACTCTCGGTTGGGACTACCAGCCCTTCGTGGTGCCGATTCCGGTCGCGAAGGCGTGGCGGATGATCGGGCAGCGCGGGCAGGTCGCGCGTCTCGCCTGGCTCGACCGTTATGAAGGCGCAACGCCCGAGCAGCGTGACCTGTTCGTCGAGGGCAAGGCGGTTGCCTTGCCGAACGCCTACGCCCAGGCCTCGGCGAAATTGCGCGAACGCTTTGCCAGCGAGCGGCCGAAGCTCGCGACGCGGCAGGCATCGCAACAGGTGCTCGACGCCATCGCCGGAACCATTCCCGGGCTGATTGGGGGCTCTGCCGATCTGACGCATTCGAACCTGACGCACGCCGAGGCGCAAGTCCCGATCAAGAGTGACGCATTCGCCGGCGACTATATCCATTACGGCATCCGCGAGCACGGCATGGCCGCGGCGATGAACGGCCTCGCGCTGCATGGCGGCTTCATTCCCTATGGTGGCACCTTCCTCGCCTTCTCCGATTACAGCCGGCCGGCGATCCGCCTTGCGGCCCTGATGCGGCTGCGCGTCATCCATGTGATGACGCACGATTCCATCGGCCTCGGCGAGGACGGACCGACGCATCAGCCGGTCGAGCATCTCGCCGCGCTGCGGGTGATTCCGAATCTTCTGGTCTTCCGGCCGGCCGACGCGGTCGAAACGCTGGAGGCGTGGAACTGCGCACTGGAAGAGGAAGACCGTCCCTCTGTGTTGTGCCTGTCGCGGCAGGCGCTGCCGACCTTCCGTAGCGATGTCCGCGGTCGGAATCGGGTCGCCCGCGGCGCCTATCTCATCGTCTCGCCCGATGGCGGGCGCGACGTCACGCTGATGGCGACCGGCTCGGAAGTGTCGATCGCGTTGGAAGCGGCCCGGCTGCTTGCGACCGAGCACGTGCGTGCGGCCGTCGTTTCCGCGCCGTGCTTCGCGTTGTTCGAGGAGCAGCCGGACGACTACCGCGCCGCCGTGCTCGGCACCGCACCGCGAGTCGGCGTCGAGGCAGCAGTCGCCGGCGATTGGCATCGCTGGATCGGCAGTGACGGCGAGTTCGTCGGTATGCGCGGTTTCGGTGCTTCGGCGCCGGCGCCGGTGCTCTACCGCGAATTCGGCATCACGCCGCAAAGCGTTGCCGAAGCCGCCCGCCGGGCGATCGCCCGCGCCCGCAAGCAATAACAGGAGGATCTGTCGTGGCCCGTATCACCCTTCGCCAATTGCTCGATCACGCCGCCAGCCACGGTTACGCCGTGCCGGCCTTCAACATCAACAACATGGAGCAGGGCATTGCGATCATGCAGGCGGCGGCCGAGGTCGATGCGCCCGTCATCATCCAGGCCTCGCGCGGTGCGCGCAGCTATGCCGGCGATCTGATGTTGTCGCACATGATCGACGCGCTGGAGCGGACCTATCCGGACATCCCGTTGTGCATGCATCAGGACCATGGCAACGACGAGGCGACCTGCGCCTCCGCCATCGCCCATGGCTTCACCTCTGTCATGATGGACGGCTCGCTCAAGGCCGACGCCAAGACCGCGGCGGACTACGACTATAACGTCGCGATTACGCGCCGTGTCGTCGATCTCGCCCATTGGGTTGGCGCTTCCGTCGAAGGCGAGCTCGGTGTGCTTGGCTCGCTCGAGCATGGTGGCGGCGATCAGGAGGATGGTCACGGCGTCGAGGGCAAGGTCAGCCACGACCAGCTGTTGACCGATCCCGACCAGGCCGTCGAGTTCGTCCGCGCCACCAAGGTCGATGCGCTCGCCATCGCGATGGGCACCTCGCACGGCGCTTACAAGTTCAGCCGCAAGCCCGATGGCGACATCTTGGCGATGCGGGTGGTCGAAGAGATCCATCGCCGGCTGCCGAACACGCATCTGGTCATGCACGGCTCCTCCTCGGTGCCGCAGCCGCTCCAGGACATGTTCAACCAGTTCGGCGGCGAGATGCCGCAGACCTGGGGCGTGCCGATGGAGGAGATCGTCCGCGGCATCAAGAGCGGTGTGCGTAAGGTCAATATCGACACCGACTGTCGTCTGGCCATGACCGCCGTGTTCCGTAAGGTCGCAACGGAGGCGCGCTCCGAGTTCGATCCGCGCAAGTTCCTCAAGCCCGCGACGGACGCGATGCGCGAGCTCTGCCGCGATCGCTTCGAGCAGTTCGGAACCGCTGGCCATGCCGGCAGGATCAAGGTCATTCCCTTGAGCGAGATGGCGCGGCGTTACCGCGCCGGCGAGCTCGATCCGCGCATCGGCGCCCGCGAGCCGGTCGCAGCTTAATCATTCAGAGAGAGAAGAGCAGGAGAGAGCCATGAATGCACACGCAGGAACTGTACGCGGCAAGGAGAGATATCGCTCGGGCGTGATGGAATACAAGCGCATGGGCTATTGGGAGCCCGACTATATGCCGCGCGAGACTGACGTCATCGCGCTGTTCCGCGTGACACCGCAAGAGGGCGTCGATCCGATCGAGGCGTCCGCCGCGGTCGCGGGCGAATCCTCAACCGCGACCTGGACGGTCGTGTGGACCGACCGCCTGACCGCCGCGGAAAAGTATCGCGCAAAATGCTACCGCGTCGATCCGGTGCCGGGCTCGCCGGGGTCGTACTTCGCCTACATCGCCTATGACCTCGACCTGTTCGAGCCCGGTTCGATCGCCAATCTCTCGGCCTCGATCATCGGCAACGTGTTCGGCTTCAAGCCGCTCAAGGCGCTGCGCCTGGAGGACATTCGCTTCCCGGTCGCCTATGTGAAGACGTTCCAGGGGCCCGCGACCGGCATCGTGGTCGAGCGCGAGCGGCTCGACAAGTTCGGCCGGCCGCTTCTGGGCGCGACGGTGAAGCCGAAGCTCGGGCTTTCGGGGCGCAACTACGGCCGCGTCGTCTACGAGGCGCTGAAAGGCGGGCTCGACTTCACCAAGGACGACGAGAACATCAACTCGCAGCCGTTCATGCACTGGCGCGACCGCTTCCTCTATTGCATGGAGGCAGTGAACCGTGCGCAGGCAGCCACGGGCGAGGTTAAGGGCACTTATCTCAACGTCACCGCGGCGACCATGGAGGACATGTACGAGCGCGCGGAATTCGCCAAGGAGCTCGGCTCGGTGATCGTCATGATCGACCTCGTGATCGGCTACACCGCGATCCAGTCCATGGCGAAATGGGCGCGCCGCAACGATATGATCCTGCACCTGCATCGCGCCGGTCACTCGACCTATACGCGGCAGAAGAGCCATGGCGTGTCGTTCCGGGTCATCGCCAAATGGATGCGGCTCGCCGGCGTTGATCACATCCATGCCGGCACCGTGGTCGGCAAGCTCGAAGGCGACCCCAACACCACGCGCGGCTATTACGACGTGTGCCGCGAGGACTTCAACCCGATGAAGCTCGAGCACGGCCTGTTCTTCGACCAGTCGTGGGCGAGCCTGAACAAGATGATGCCGGTGGCTTCAGGCGGCATCCATGCCGGCCAGATGCATCAGCTGCTCGATCTCCTCGGCGAGGACGTCGTGCTGCAGTTCGGCGGCGGCACCATCGGCCATCCCATGGGCATCGCCGCCGGCGCGATCGCCAACCGCGTGGCGCTGGAGGCGATGATCCTCGCCCGCAACGAGGGCCGCGACTACGTCCATGAAGGTCCGGAGATCCTGGCCAAGGCGGCGCAAACCTGCACGCCGCTGAAGTCCGCGCTCGAGGTCTGGAAGGACGTCACCTTCAACTATCAATCCACCGACACGCCGGACTTCGTGCCGACGGCGCTGGAAACCGTCTGAGGAGAGTTGAAATGAAACTGACCCAGGGCTGCTTCTCGTTCCTGCCCGATCTCAGCGACGACCAGATCTATAAGCAGGTGCAGTATTGCCTCACGAACGGCTGGGCGGTGAACATCGAGTTCACCGACGATCCGCATCCTCGCAGCACCTATTGGGAGATGTGGGGCCTGCCGATGTTCGATCTCCAGGACGCCGCCGGCGTGATGATGGAGCTCGCTGAATGCCGCAGAGTGTATGGCGACCGTTACATCCGCATCAGCGGCTTCGATTCCAGCCATGGCTGGGAATCGGTGCGAATCTCGTTCATCGTCAACAGGCCGCCGAAAGAGGCGGAATTCGAGCTGGTGCGGCAGGAGGTGGGCGGACGCGCCATCCGCTACACCACCGTGCGAAAGCTCGCCGCACGCGCCGCTCAATAGCCATTCTCCCTCCGCGCGGAGCACTCCCTGCTCAGTTTCCTTGGCGGACCACTGCTTCGCCGCACCCCCGCGGCGAAGCTCTTTTCTTCGAGGTGCCCATGCTGGATGTCCCCCACGCGACCACTGCTGAAAACGGCGAGACCAGTTTCGATCTGCGCAAGGAAGCCGAAGCCGCCGGAATCACCGATACGCTGCAACAGCTCGAGCGGGAGTTGATCGGGCTCAAGCCGGTGAAAAACAGCGTGCGCCAGATCGCCTCATTGCTGCTGATCGAGCGCATCCGCCAGCGCGCGGGTCTCGCGGCCGCGCCGCCGACCCTGCACATGTCGTTCACCGGCAATCCCGGCACCGGCAAGACCACCGTGGCGCTGCGCATGGCGAAGATTCTGCACGGGCTCGGCTTCGTGCGGCGCGGGCAGGTGATCTCCGTGACGCGCGACGATCTCGTCGGCCAATATATCGGCCACACCGCGCCGAAGACCAAGGAGATCCTGAAGAAGGCGATGGGCGGCGTGCTCTTCATAGATGAGGCCTATTATCTGCACCGGCCAGACAATGAGCGCGACTATGGCCAGGAGGCGATCGAGATATTGCTCCAGGTGATGGAGAACCAGCGCGAGGATCTCGTCGTGATCCTCGCAGGCTATGGCGAGCGGATGACGACCTTCTTCGCCTCCAATCCAGGGTTCCGCTCGCGCATCGCCCACCATATCGAATTTCCTGACTATGCCGAATCAGAGCTGCTCGTCATCGCCGAGGTGATGCTGAAGGAGCGCGGTTATCGGTTCTCGGCAGCGGCACGGGAAGCATTCGAGAAGTACATCGCGCTGCGCCGGACCCAGCCGTTCTTCTCCAATGCGCGCTCGATCCGCAACGCTGTGGACCGCATCCGCCTGCGGCAGGCCGATCGCCTGGTGTCCGATCTCGATCGCATGCTCGATGTCGCAGATCTCGAAACCGTCGATGCCGCCGATGTGCTGGCGAGCCGCGTCTTCAGCGGCGGGGCCGACGCACGGAGTGCAAAGCATGACCAATGAGATCATCATCGCTCCCTCGATCCTGGCGGCGGATTTCGCCCGCCTCGGCGAGGAGATCGCAGCGATCGACGCAGCCGGTGCCGACTGGATCCATTGCGATGTGATGGACGGACATTTCGTGCCGAACATCAGTTTTGGCGCGGACGTCATCAAGGCGATCCGGCCGGTGACATCGAAGATCTTCGACGTGCACCTGATGATCGCGCCTGTTGATCCGTACCTCGAGGCGTTCGCCAAGGCTGGTGCCGATATCATCACGGTTCATGCCGAAGCAGGTCCGCATCTCGACCGCTCGCTCCAGGCAATCCGCGCGCTTGGCAAGAAAGCCGGCGTCAGCCTGTGCCCGGCGACGCCGGAGAGCGCGATCGAATACGTGCTCGATCGTCTCGACCTCGTGCTGGTGATGACGGTCAATCCGGGCTTCGGCGGCCAGTCCTTCCTCGACTCCCAGATCGAGAAGATCAGGCGTGTTCGCAACATGATTGGCGACCGGCCGATCCGGCTCGAGGTCGATGGCGGCGTCACGCGCGACAATGCTGCTGCGGTTGCCGCTGCCGGCGCCGACACGCTCGTCGCGGGTTCGGCGGTGTTCCGCGGCAAAAGCTGCGCCGAATATTCCGCCAACATTTCGGCCATTCGCGCTGCAGCGGAAGCCGGCGGAGTTCCCAAGTTGCAGGAGATTTCTGCCCAGCCGATGCGGGCCGGAGAGGGCGCGCTCATCCGGTAGGATGAGACGCGCGGCGATGTTATTGCGGTTCCCCCTGTGCCCGGGCGCGTCATCATTCTCCGGAGTTCTACGGAGGATGCCGCGCAAACTGACGGTTCTTTTCAGGTCAGAGTAACCAACACGGCCGAGACGCGAGTTCGATTAACGCCCGCGCAATGTTGAGCGCCTCAATCTGCGGTTTAGGAAGCTAAGAGAGCCGGGGATGCGGAACGCAGATATTTGCAGGCATGAGGCCTGCACGCGGCTCGGAGCGATGGCGTGATGCACCGCCTGTTCGCCGAGCAGCTCCGCTGCGCCACCGATGCCACCGGAGAGGTCGATCTCGTCAAGCTGGGCGAGCTCGTTAGCGCGGCCTATGAGGTCAGCGAGCGGGACCGTCAGAGAATGACGGACGCGCGCGGGCACACGCATGACAAGGTCGAACAGGATCTTCTGCGGACCCAGGAATTCCTCGACACCATCGTCGAGAACATCCCGATCGCCGTGTTCGCGACGTGCGCGAAGGATTCGCTACATTCTGCTCAATCGCGCCGGCGAGGACTATTACGGCGTGCCACGCGAGCAGATGCTGGGCAGGACTCCCGAGGAGATTTTCCCGGCCGACGTCGCCCGCATGGTCAACGAGCAGGACCGCCGGGTCGTCGCCAGCGGCATGCCGATGTTCCTGGAGGAGCATCTGCTCGAAGTCGGCGTCAGGGGCCACGACCGGGTCGTCAATTCGCGCAAGATGCTGATCACGGACGGCGCGGGCGAGCCCCAATATCTGGTCGGTGTGATCGAGGACGTTACCGAGCGCGTCAACACGCAGCAACGCATCAGCCATCTCGCACGTCACGACGTGCTGACCGATCTGCCCAATCGCAGCGCATTCAACATCGCGCTGGCGGAGCGGCTGCAGCGGGCGCAGGAGGCCTCGACCAGCTTTGCAGTGCTGAGCCTCGATCTCGACCGCTTCAAGGAGGTCAACGACGTGTTCGGCCATCCCGTCGGCGACATGCTGATGCGGGCAGCGGCGGACCGTCTTGCAGCGGAGGCCGACGGGGCCTTCATTGCCCGCATCGGTGGCGACGAGTTCATGATTCTGATGCCGGATGATGTCTGCCGCGACGCGGTGCTGGCGCTAGGCGAACGCCTGGTCCAGGCGATCGGCACCGAGCTCGAGGTCGACGATTATCTCTCCCATGTCGGCCTCAGCGTCGGCATCGCGGTGTACCCCGATGACGGCGTGGACGCGGCGACGCTGCTCGCCAATGCCGATTCCGCGCTCTATCGCGCCAAGCGCGAGGGCCGGCGCCGGGTCCGCTTCTTCGAATCCGGGATGGACCAGGAGCTGCGCGACTGCAGGCTGTTGCAGCACGATCTGCGCCAGGCGCCGGAGCAGAACCAGCTCCTCGTCTACTTCCAGCCTCAGGCCCGGATGGACGGCGAGGTCGTCGGCTTCGAGGCTCTGCTGCGCTGGAACCACCCGACGCGCGGCTTCGTGCCGCCGGACCAGTTCATTCCGCTCGCCGAGGAGAACGGGTTGATCATCCAGATCGGTGAATGGGTCCTGCGCGAAGCCTGCCGCGAGGCGGCGTCCTGGCCGCGGCCGCTACCGGTCGCCGTCAATCTGTCGCCGGTCCAATTCCAGGCCGGCGACCTCGAACGATCGATCCACCAGATCCTGCTGGAGACAGGGCTCGCGCCAACCCGGCTCGAGGTCGAGATCACCGAGGGCGTGCTGATCGGCGATTTCACCCGCGCGCTGAATCTGCTGCGGCGGCTGAAGGCGCTCGGCATCCGCATCGCCATGGACGATTTCGGCACCGGCTACTCATCCTTGTCCTATCTCCAGTCGTTCCCGTTCGACAAGATCAAGATCGACCGCAGCTTCATCTCGAACCTTGAGGCGAGCGCGCAATCGGCCGAGATCGTTCGCGCCGTGCTCAGCCTCGCGCGCGCCCTGAACATTCCTGTCGTCGCCGAAGGGGTGGAGACGGAAGCCCAGCGTGCCTTCCTGGCGCGGGAAACCTGCGACGCGATACAGGGCTATCTGATCGGCCGGCCCGAACCGATCGAACGGTATCTTGATGCGATCGGCATCACCATCGAGCGCCGCCGCTACGCCTGATACCTTGCGAGTTCCGCGCCCGGTTCTGCGCGAGGAACCAATGTTCGCTTGCGTGTTTCTTGAAAGTTAACCTCGATCAGGCCCGCGCTGCGCGCAGCAAAACTGTTGCAGGGCTGCCATCGGCCTGACGCAAATCAGGGCAATAAGCCAGTGAATGCGAGGGAGGGTCTCATGGAGAACGTACGTCGCTACCGGGCGCTGGCGTCCCTCTGTCGTCAGCAGGCGGCCTATCGGCCGCTCCAGAACTGGGAACTCCTCGGCCAGGCCGAGCATTTCGAACATCTTGCCGAGACCGAGCTGAAGGCGCATTTCGAGGCCTGCAATGCACAACGGGACGAGGATGCCGCTGCGGCTGCAGCGTGGGAGGCTCACGTCGCCGCGTGAAGAGTTGGTTGGCTCCGCGTCGCTAGAACGGCGAGGCAGTCGGTCGAGCGGCTCGGACGTCCGTCGTCCATTCGGCTAGGCTGTTATTTTCCAAGATTTAATCGGACGGACGGGACGTCGTAAGGTGGCGATGTCCATGTTGGGTGCAAGGCGACTTACCCAACATGGACATTTCGACATGAATGATCGCGTCAATTCCACCTCCCGCACGATTTTGAAGCCGCGCCGGCTCGCGCTGCTCGGCACCGTGGCCGCGCTCGGCGTGGCCGTGCTCGCTGCCTCTCCCGTCTCCTCGCAATTCGGCATCACCTCCCTCGTTGCGCCGGCCCAGGCCGCGGAAGCCGCCGCGACGCCGCAGGGCTTCGGTGATCTCGTTGCCAAGGTCAAACCTGCCGTCATCTCGGTGCGGGTCAAGATCGACCAGGACAACGACAAGAGCGCGATGATGCAGCAGAACCGGATGGATTCGGACGAGGATTCGCCGTTCGATCAGTTCTCGCGGCAGTTCGGCTTCCGCGGACCCGGCATGAACGGCATGCCGCGCCAACGCCACCAGGTCATCACCGGCGAAGGCTCCGGCTTCTTCATCTCCGCCGACGGCTATGCCGTGACCAACAACCACGTCGTCGACCATGCCGAGTCCGTGCAGGTGACCATGGATGACGGCACGATCTACACCGCGAAGGTGGTCGGCACCGATCCGAAGACCGATCTCGCGCTGATCAAGGTCGACGGCAAGAAAGACTTCCCGTTTGTGAAGTTCTCCGACCAGAAGCCGCGCATCGGCGACTGGGTGGTCGCGGTCGGCAATCCCTTCGGCCTCGGCGGCACTGTCACGGCCGGCATCGTCTCGGCCAGCGGCCGCGACATCGGCAACGGCCCCTATGACGATTTCATCCAGATCGACGCGCCCATCAACAAGGGCAATTCTGGCGGCCCGGCCTTCGACATGAGCGGCAACGTGATCGGTGTGAACACCGCGATCTTCTCGCCCTCCGGCGGCTCGGTCGGCATCGGCTTCGACATTCCGGCCTCGACCGCGAAGCTCGTCGTCGCGCAGCTCAAGGACAAGGGTGCGGTGACGCGCGGCTGGCTCGGCGTGCAGGTGCAGCCGGTGACGTCGGAGATCGCAGACAGCCTCGGCCTCAAGGAAGCGCGCGGCGCGATCGTCGACAATCCGCAGGACGGCAGCCCGGCGGCGAAGGCGGGCATCGAGGCCGGCGACGTCATCACTGCCGTCAACGGCACCGCGATCAAGGACTCCCGCGATCTCGCCCGCACCATAGCCACCCTGGCGCCAGGCACCTCCGTCAAGCTCGACGTCTTCCACAAGGGTGCAGCCAAGACGGTGACGCTCGCGCTCGGCGAGTTGCCGAACGAGCGGCAGGCCCAAGCCAAGACCGGCGAGGGCAGGATGCAGCCGGACGCCGGCACGCCGCGCCTTGGGCTGAGCCTGGCTCCGGCCGGTGAGGTGCAGGGCGCCGGCCAGAAGGGGGTCGTCGTCACCGAGGTCGATCCGCAAGGGCCTGCGGCGCAGCGCGGCATTCAGACCGGCGACGTCATCCTCAATGTCGGCGGCAAGGCCGTCGCCAATGTCGGCGACGTCCGCTCCGAGCTGGCGCAGGCGAAGTCGTCCGGCAAGCGCAGCGTGCTGTTGCAGGTCAAGAGCGCGGAGGCGACCCGGTTCGTCGCCGTGCCGCTCGCCTGACCCGAATTTCGACCGGTGCGAATGCAAAAGGCGGCCCTTGTGGCCGCCTTTTCTGTTCGCCTTCAGAAGTACCGCGGGATATCCGATAACATTCTCGTTAACGGCAGGGACGATGACCCGGTTCGTCCGAAAAAGCCGTGTTCGCTGATCACTGTTCCGAGTCGTATATCTACCTGGCGGCAACGGAGCCGCCGAGACGGTTGCAAGCGTGGAATTCGAGCTGCCCGCCGCTCCCGTGGAACCGGCCGGTGGCTCGCATTTGATCGGTGCCGAACATGGATCGATTGAAGCTTTCGCTAAAGCGTGCGTTGCTTGTGGCGCCATTGGTGGTGTGGAGCGCAAACGCCGTTGGACGCGATGACGGCCGTTACGCCGACTCGCCCCTCAAGCCGTGGTTCGATAGCCTGCGCAGCCATCTTGGTCCGTGCTGTTCGGATGCGGATGGTTTTGCCGTTGCCGATCCCGACTGGGAGTCGCACAACGGGCATTATCGCGTGCGTCTCGACGGGCAATGGGTTGAGGTGCCCGACGAAGCCGTCATCACCGAGCCGAACCGGGCGGGCCGCACCATGGTGTGGCCGGTGAAGACCGCGTTCGGGATTTCGATCCGCTGCTTCATGCCGGGCAGCATGATCTGACACGGATCGGCGCGAGCGCGAACTGCTAACTGAAGCATGATCCGGAAAAGCGTGAAGCGGTTTTCCTTCGCGACAAACGCGGAACTCGTTTGCGCGGAGATCAGGCCCAGCAACAAGCTAAGGCGCCACGACGATTCATCCCAATCTGATCGCCCTTTAGGAGGATCTGCGCTTCGAGGATTTCTTGGACGATTTCTTGGACGACTTTTTGGACGTCTTTTTCTTGGACGTCTTGCGCTTCGATGCCTTCTTCGGGACCTTCTTGCCTTTCTTGCGCGCCTTCGACAGTCCGATCGCGATCGCCTGCTTGCGGCTCTTCACGCGTCCGCCACGACCGCCACGTCCGCTCTTCGCGGTGCCCTTCTTGTAACGCCGCATTTCGCTTTCGACATCGCTGCCGGAGCTGCGCGAGTAGCGGCGTTTCTTTGCCTTGCGTGCCATGAATGTCCTCCCTTGGCTGGGAGAAAACCTTCGGACACAAGCATGGTTCCAGAAGCGTGCGGAACGTTCCGCCTGGGATGCAGCGTTAGAACGAATTCGCCAGCTCGATCTCCGCCTCCAGCGCGCGGATGCGGCGCGCAGCTTCCGCGAACGACAGATCCCGATCGTATTGTGCCGGCTGGTAGGCCTCCTCGCTGAGCCGCTTCAGCCTCAGCCCCTGCGCGCGGGTCATCTGCTCCATAAGAATAGCCTTGGCGTCGTATTTACCTTGAACCTGCATGTCGCTGCTCCGTCCTGAAATTGCGGCTTGACTATATGTTCTTATTTTGTTCTAACAAGCCATGGACAACAGAATTAATGAAATTCGACGTAAAATCAGCGCCTTGAGGCTGGAGATGGCCGACATCGAGGCGTCCGTGCGCGACCTCGTCAATCGCGATCGCGACTGCACGGAAAAGGTCCTGGCGCAGATGGATCTGCGCGGGAAGATCAATCTGCTGATCGGCGAATGGAGGGCGGCCGGCGGTGGCGACGTCCTGCCTGACGTCCGCGACCGTGCGCCTTCGCCCGGTGAAGACAGCCGCCAGTCCGGTGCGCGCAATCGCGCGCCGCTGAGCGTTTCGGGAGGCGAGCGGTGGACGAAGACCCGGACACGTACCGGATTCTAACACTGCGCGCCGAAATCCTCGAACTCGGCTCCGCGATCCGGCAATTGCAGCGCGAGGGTCTCGATGACGCTGCAGCCCAGCTCTTGATTGCCCGCAAGCGCGCGCAACTCGAGCAGCTCGTGAAAGCCAACGCCGTGGGGCGCGTTTAACATCCCTGACATCCGACGCAGCTAAAGCGAGCGCGCTACGCGACACGCTGGAGCTCGCCGATGCTCGATGCCGAAATCGCCGCCTTGATACAGGCCGTGCTGGACGACGCCTGCGCCGGGCTTCGTCTCTCCGAACTGGCGACGCGCGAGCGTGTCGCCACGCGATTGCGTGAGGCCGCGCAAACAGATCGCCGCTCGATCGAGGATCTGAAACAGGCGGCGCGAGATGCTCTGGTCCGCGCACCGACGATGTGGCGCTAGCCCGGTGCGGCGATGATCGGACCGCCATCATGCCGCTGCGGCAAGCCGCACATCCCCGTGAGATGCCGCAAATTGGCCGGAACGGACGCCGGCTCGACCGATTGACCGAGCTCCTCTCATAGCGATGGAGCGTTCCATGGATATCAAGGGCAAGACGGTTGCCATCCTCGCTACACACGGTTTCGAGCAGTCGGAACTGGAAGTGCCGCGCGATCGCCTGAAGCAGGCCGGCGCGACGGTTCACGTCATCTCGCTCGCGGCGGGCGAGATCAAGGGCTGGGACAAGAAGGATTGGGGACGTCCAGTAAAGGTCGACAAGACGCTCGACCAGGTTTCCAGCAACGATTACGACGCGATCGTGCTGCCTGGTGGCCAGATCAATCCGGACCTCTTGCGCGTCGAGCCGAAGGCGCTGTCCTTCATCAAGGAGATCTTCAATGCCAAGAAGATCGTCGCCGCCGTCTGCCATGCGCCCTGGCTCCTGATCGAGACCGGCATCGCCAAGGGTCGCAAGATGACGTCATACAAGTCGATCAAGACCGACGTCATCAACGCCGGCGCGACATGGGAAGACTCACAAGTCGTCGTCGACCAGGGCGTCATCACCTCGCGCAACCCCGGCGACCTCGACGCCTTCACAGCGCCAAGATCATCGAAGAGGTGAAGGAAGGCCGTCACATCCAGCGTAGCGCTGCGTGACCTTTGCTGCTGCACCGTTTCGACGAAAAGCCCCGCGTTGCCGCGGGGCTCTGTTTGAGATGCGGCCGAAGCTACGTGAGCTTACTTGCTCATGCCACCCTTCGTCATCGTGCCGCCCTGATCGGAGCCCGGGCCAGAACCGCCCTGGCCGGAAGCGTCGGGGCCCCTGGAGGGCTTGGTGTTGGCGCCGGTGGTCTGCGACGATGACATCGAGGATCCATGCTTGGCCTTATGCGACTTGGCCTGCGCGGCGAACGGGGCGGCTGCAAGGCCGGTTGCCAGCATCACGGCGAGAACGAGCTTGGTTGTCTTCATGCGCGGGAACTCCCTGGGTTAAAATGACGCACTCTGCCAACCGCCATCCGTCGCAGGAGTTCCCAACAAAGATCTCCGTCGCTTCACGCAAGGTTCAAGGTTGCTTGTCCTCCGCGAGGATGAACACGACGCCGGTGAGCGTCGCACCGATCGCGAAGGTCGTCACGAGTGTGAGAGTGAAGACGAGAACGGCCTGACCTCCGCCGTCATTCAAGAGGTTGGCGACGGCTGGATTCATCAAAACGAGTGCGAGGCTGAAGGCGAGGCCGAGGGCTGCACCCATCATCGCATGCGTCATCAGCTTGATGATGCCAGTGGGAGAGATCAGATCCGACGACTTTTTCGTGCGCATGGAACTGCGTCCCGAATCCAGCAGGCAAACGCACGTGATGTTCTCCGGTTCCGTCCGGATCAGGGATTTTCATAGGCGCGCTTCATCGGACGTTCATGCCGGGCTTGCGAGGATGAGGGCCAGCAACACGGGAACATTCGATATGGGTAAGGTCGTTTTTCTCTACCGCTCGCTGGCCTATCGCAACGCGGCCGCAGACATCATCCGTAAGGCACGCAAGCTGCCGCATGGCGCCGAACGAAACGCCGCCCGCCGCTATGCGAAGGCGCTGCGCGATCTCGCCCGAACGGAAGCCTGGCTTGAGGGGCGCATCGCTCGCGAACCGCGGACGGCGCAGCGCAGGACGAGCGCGGCGTCCGGTTAACCCGATGCGCGCTGCAATTCGACGGAGCCGGCCGCCTCGAACTTGCCAGGTGCCGTCGTCGCTGCAGACTTGCGTTTCAGCGGCACGTCCAGGCGGCACAACAGGCCCTCGGTCCGCCAGTCGAATTGCGCTTGTCCGCCGAGCTGGGACTCGACGCTGGCAAGCAGGCTCCGCGTGCCGAAGCCGCGCGATTTCGGCGTCCTGACCAGCGGCCCGCCGGATTCCTCCCAGGTGAGCTTGAGAAGATCGTCATCGACCTGCCAGCCGATCACGAGCCGCCCCGACCGTGTCGAGAGCGCGCCATACTTTGCCGAATTGGTGAACAGCTCGTGCAGCGCCAGCGCCAGCGTCTGGGCGGTGGTCGGCAGCAACTGAACCTCGGGACCCGCGAGCTTGATCTGGCCGCCGAGCGAGTAGGGCGCAAGCTCTTCGTCGATCAGCCTGGAGAGCTCGGCGCCCTGCCAGCTCGACAGCGACAGGATCGTATGCACGCGTGCCAGCGCATTGATGCGGCCCTCGACGGCGTTGACATAGGCCTTGACCTCGTCGGCCCGGGTTAGGCGCACGATCGATTGCGCCAGCGCCAGCGCGTTCTTGGCACGATGATCGACCTCCCGCGCCAGCAGATTCTGCCTTTCCTCGGCTCGTTTGCGTTCGGTGATATCAACAGTGACACCGCTCACGCGCACGACGCGGCCGCTATTGTCCGCCGTCGCGGCGGCCGTGCCGACGCACCAGCGCACCTCGCCGTCGGGCCGCACGATCCGAAACTCCGTCTCGTAAGCGCGGGTGCCTTTGTTGAATTCGGCGATGGCATTGCGCAGCTGATCGACATCCTCGGGATGCAACAGGGCCTGGACGTTAGCGGGGTTGACCTCGAAACTCTCGGGGCTCACACCGAAGATGCGGTACTGGCCCTCGTCCCACATCCAATCGCCGGTGATCCAGTCCCAATCCCAGGAGCCCATCTTGCCGGCGGCAATCGCCATGCTGCGCCGTTCTTCGCTCTCGCGCAGCTTCGCAGTGGAGTTCTCCAGTTCCGCGGTACGGGCGCGGACGCGGTCCTCGAGGTCCTGGTTCAGCCGCTCGAGCTCCCGCGTCTTGCGATAGAGCTCTGCAAATACCTTGACCTTCGCGCGCAGCACCTCGGGCACGACAGGCACGGGGACGTAGTCGACCGCGCCCATCTCGTAGCCACGCAGGCGGTCGATGTCGCTGACCTGGATCGCCGAGATGAAGATCATCGCGGTCTTCTGGAAGCGCGGATGCTCGCGGATCATCGCGGCGAGCTCGAAGCCGTCGAGCTCGGGCATGCAGACGTCGACCAGGATCACCGCGACCTCGGTCTTGAGCAGCACCTCCAGCGCCTCGCGGCCGGACGAAGCGATCACGAGGTTCTCGCCGAGATCCT
Organism: Bradyrhizobium sp. USDA 4486; assembly: GCF_054057995.1. Lineage (NCBI taxonomy): Bacteria > Pseudomonadati > Pseudomonadota > Alphaproteobacteria > Hyphomicrobiales > Nitrobacteraceae > Bradyrhizobium > Bradyrhizobium sp. USDA 4486. The sequence continues at coordinate 4,099,114 of NZ_JBSRZV010000001.1, read as the reverse complement.
TCAGGATCACCTCGTAGGCGAGCAGCTTGGCCGGCTGGTCGTCGACGAGGAGGATATTGACCTTTTCGTGGTCCATTCGCGGATCCAGCTCAACGATGCAGCCACATGCGGATCGCAAGCAGCAATTGATCGGTGTTGACGGGTTTGGCGAGGTAGTCGGACGCGCCGGCTTCCAGGCATTTCTCGCGGTCGCCCTTCATCGCCTTAGCGGTCAGCGCGATGATCGGAAGCCGGGCGAACGCCGGGTTTTCGCGAATGACGCCGATGGTCTGATAGCCATCCATCTGCGGCATCATGATGTCCATCAGCACGATGGCGATTTCCGGGTTGGATTCGACCAGCGTGACCGCCTCGCTGCCGGTGGTGGCCGTCAGCACTTTCATGCCGCGCCGTTCCAGCACGCTCGACAGCGCGAAGATGTTGCGGGCGTCGTCGTCGACCAATAGGGCGGTCTTGCCGATCAGGTCCTCATCGGAACTGTTCAGCTTTTCCAGCATGCGCTGCTTCTCGACGGGCAGTTCCGTGATCACCCGGTGCAGGAACAAGGCGGTCTCGTCGAGCAGGCGCTCCGGCGATTCCACGCCCTTGACCACGATGCTGCGTGCCATGGTGTGGAGTTCCGCATCCTCCTCCGCCGAGAGCTCGCGGCCGGTGAAGACCACGACCGGAATGTTCGACAGCGCCTCGTCCTTGCGGATCTGGTCGAGCACCTCGAAGCCGCTCATGTCGGGCAGCCTGAGGTCGAGCACGACGCAGTCGCACGGCGCCTCGCGCAGCATCGAGAGCGCGCCGGCGCCGGTGTCGGTCGCCACGATCTCGATGTCGTCATGGTGCAGGAGCTCTCGGATCGAGAGCTGCTCGGCCTCGTTGTCCTCGACGATCAGCAGCCGCTTGCGCCGCGGCTGGGCATATTCCTTGATCTGCGTCAGCGCCGCCGCCACGCCTTCCGTCGTCGTAGGCTTGTTGACGAAGGAGAAGGCGCCGCGGGCAAGTGCGTGCTGGCGGTCCTCGTCGAGCGTGATGATCTGCACGGGGATGTGGCGGGTCAGCGGATTGTGCTTGAGCTGGCTCAGCACCGTCCAGCCGAGCATGTCGGGCAGGAACACGTCGAGCGAGACGGCTCGTGGCTGGTACTGCTTGGCAAGTTCCAGCGCCTCGGCGCCGCGCGCGGCGACCAGGACCTTGAAGCCCTTGTCGCGGGCGAGATCGACCAGCACGCGCGCGTAGTGCGGGTCGTCCTCGACGATGAGCAGGATGGTGTCGCCGGGTTCGAGGTTGAGACGGTCGTCGGGCAATTGCTCGATGACGCGCTGCTGCTCCGGTGCGGACGGCTGCAGTGCGGGCGGCTGGCTGTAAGACTGCGGAGCGGGCGCGCGCGGCGCCAGCGTCGGGCCGGAATATTTCAGCGGCAGATAAAGCGTGAAGGTCGAGCCCTTGCCGGGCGCGCTGCGCAGATGGATTTCGCCGCCGAGCAGGCTCGCGAGCTCGCGGCTGATGGCAAGACCAAGGCCGGTGCCGCCGTATTTGCGGCTGGTGCCGGCGTCCGCCTGCTGGAACGCCTCGAAGATCAGCTTCTGCTTCTCCAGGGGAATGCCGATGCCGGTGTCGGAGACTTCGAACGCGATCACGGCCGGCGCGGAGTTCAGCACCGGGTGATCCGTGCCCCAGCCGCCGACCGCGCCGGCGACCTTCAGGCGCACCTCGCCTTCGGCGGTGAACTTGAAGGCGTTGGAGAGCAGGTTCTTCAGAACCTGTTGCAGTCGCTTGGAGTCGGTGACGATGCTGCGCGCGAGATTCGGATCGACATCGATCTTGAACGACAGGTTGCGGTTCTCTGCCTCGTGGCGGAACGGCCGACCGACGGTCTCGAGCAGGTTCGCGGTCAAAATCTCCTCGGCATCGACCGTCACCGTGCCGGACTCGATCTTGGAGAGATCGAGAATGTCGCTGATGAGGTTCAAGAGGTCGGTGCCGGCGCCATGGATGGTGCGCGCGAATTCGACCTGCTTGGGAGTGAGGTTGCCGTCCGGGTTGTCGGTGAGCTGCTGCCCCAGAATCAGGATCGAGTTCAGCGGCGTGCGCAGCTCGTGGCTCATGTTCGCGAGGAATTCGGACTTGTACTTCGAGGTCAACGCGAGCTCCGTCGCCTTTTCCTCCAGCGCGCGGCGGGCCTGCTCGATCTCCTGGTTCTTGCGTTCGACCTCGACGTTGCGCTCGGCGAGCTGCTGCGCCTTCTGCTCGAGCTGGTCGTTGGTCTGCTGCAATTCGCGCTGCTGGGTCTGGAGCTCGCCGGCCAGCTGCTGCGACTGCTTGAGCAGGCCCTCGGTCTGCATTGTCGCTTCGATCGAGTTGAGCACGATGCCGATGGAATCGGTGAGTTGTTCCAGGAACGTCATCTGCGAGGTCGTGAACGAGACGAGCGAGGCGAGCTCGATCACCGCCTTGACCTGGCCCTCGAACAGCACCGGCAGCACGACGAGGTTCTTCGGTGCGACACGGAACAGTGCAGAGTTGATCGGCACGACATCGGACGGAATGTCGGCCACCACGCGCGGCCGCTTGTCGAGGGCGCACTGGCCGATCAGGCCTTCGCCGAACTGGAGCACGCGCTGATACGGATAGACGCCGTCGCTGGCATAGGAGGCGAGCAGCAGGAGCTGCGGATTGTCCTCGCTCTCGACCTGGTAGATCACGCCGGTATGGGCGTTCACCAGCGGGGACAGCTCGGTGAGCAGCAGCCGGCCGACGGTGGCCAGGTCGCGCTGGCCCTGGAGCATGTTGGTGAATTTCGCCAGATTGGTCTTCAGCCAATCCTGCTCGGTGTTCACGTCCGTCGTCAGACGGAGATTCGTGATCATCGTGTTGATGTTGTCTTTCAGCTCGGCCACCTCGCCGCGGGCGTCGACCTGGATCGACCGGGTCAGGTCGCCCTTGGTCACGGCGGTCGCCACCTCGGCGATCGCGCGCACCTGCGAGGTGAGGTTGGCCGCGAGCAGGTTGACGTTGCCGGTGAGGTCCTTCCAGGTGCCGGCGGCGCCCGGCACGTTGGCCTGGCCGCCGAGGCGGCCTTCGACGCCGACCTCGCGCGCCACCGAGGTGACCTGATCGGCGAAGGTCGCGAGCGTCTCGGTCATGTTGTTGATGGTGTCGGCGAGTGCCGCGACCTCGCCCTTCGATTTCACGGTGAGGTTCTGCTTGAGATCGCCGTTGGCGACCGCGGTCACGACCTTGACGATGCCGCGGACCTGCTCGGTCAGGTTCGCCGCCATGAAGTTCACGGTGTCGGTGAGATCCTTCCAGGTGCCGGCCACGCCAGGCACCTGGGCCTGACCGCCGAGCTTTCCTTCCGTGCCGACCTCGCGGGCGACGCGCGTGACTTCGCCGGCGAAGGCGTTGAGCTGGTCCACCATGGTGTTGATGGTGTTTTTCAGCTCGAGGATTTCGCCCTTCACGTCCACGGTGATCTTGCGGGACAAGTCGCCGCGCGCCACGGCAGTGGTCACTTCGGCGATGTTGCGGACTTGCGTCGTGAGGTTCGCGGCGAGCAGGTTGACGTTATCCGTGAGATCCTTCCAGGTGCCACCGACACCGGGCACGACGGCCTGACCGCCGAGCCGGCCTTCGGTGCCGACCTCGCGCGCCACGCGGGTCACTTCTGCGGCGAAGGAGCGCAGCTGCTCGACCATCGTGTTCAAGGTGTCCTTGAGCAGCAGGATCTCGCCGCGGACGTCCACGGTGATCTTCTTCGACAGGTCGCCGCCGGCGATCGCGGTCGCGACCTCGGCGATGTTGCGGACCTGGGCCGTCAGGTTCGAGGCCATGAAGTTGACGTTGTCGGTGAGGTCCTTCCAGGTGCCGGCGACGCCGGGCACCTCGGCCTGACCGCCGAGCTTGCCCTCGGTGCCGACCTCGCGGGCGACGCGCGTCACTTCGCCGGCAAAGCCGTTGAGCTGGTCCACCATGGTGTTGATGGTGTTTTTCAGCTCGAGGATTTCGCCCTTCACGTCCACGGTGATCTTGCGGGACAAGTCGCCGCGCGCCACGGCGGTGGTCACTTCGGCGATGTTGCGGACCTGGGCAGTCAGGTTGCCCGCCATGGAATTCACGGAGTCGGTCAGGTCCTTCCAGGTGCCGGCGACCCCGGGCACGTTGGCCTGGCCGCCGAGGCGGCCTTCGGTGCCGACCTCGCGCGCCACGCGCGTCACCTCGCCCGCGAAGCGGTTGAGCTGGTCGACCATCGTGTTCAGCGTGTCCTTGAGCTGAAGGATCTCGCCGCGCACGTCCACCGTGATCTTGCGCGACAGGTCGCCGCCGGCGATGGCGGTCGCGACCTCGGCGATGTTGCGGACCTGCGCGGTGAGGTTGCCCGCCATCGAGTTCACGGAGTCGGTCAGATCCTTCCAGGTGCCGGCGACGCCGGGCACGTCGGCCTGGCCGCCGAGCTTGCCGTCGGTGCCGACCTCGCGCGCCACGCGCGTCACTTCGCCGGCGAAGGCGTTGAGCTGGTCGACCATGGTGTTCAGCGTTTCCTTCAGCTGAAGGATTTCGCCCGACACGTTCACCGTGATCTTCTTCGACAAGTCGCCTTTCGCGACCGCGGTCGCGACTTCGGCGATGTTGCGGACCTGACCGGTCAGGTTCGAGGCCATCGAGTTGACCGAGTCGGTCAAATCCTTCCAAGTGCCGCCGACGCCGCGCACGACGGCCTGGCCGCCAAGCTTGCCTTCGGTGCCGACCTCGCGCGCGACGCGCGTGACTTCGCCGGCAAACGCGTTGAGCTGGTCCACCATGGTGTTGATGGTGTCTTTCAGCTCGAGGATCTCGCCGCGCACGTCCACGGTGATCTTCTTCGAGAGGTCGCCGCCGGCGACGGCGGTCGTCACCTCGGCGATGTTGCGGACCTGCGCGGTCAGGTTCGATGCCATCGAGTTGACGCTTTCCGTCAAATCCTTCCAGGTGCCGGCGACGCCGAGCACGTTCGCCTGGCCGCCGAGGCGGCCCTCGGTGCCGACCTCGCGCGCGACGCGCGTGACTTCGCCGGCGAACGCGTTGAGCTGGTCGACCATGGTGTTCAGCGTTTCCTTCAGCTGAAGGATCTCGCCCGAGACGTTCACCGTGATTTTCTTCGACAGGTCGCCGCTCGCGATCGCGGTCGCGACGTCGGCGATGTTGCGAACCTGCGCGGTCAGGTTCGACGCCATGAAGTTGACGTTGTCGGTCAGGTCCTTCCAGGTGCCGGCCACACCAGGCACCTGGGCCTGGCCGCCGAGCTTGCCTTCGGTGCCGACCTCGCGCGCCACGCGTGTCACTTCCGAGGCGAAGGAGTTGAGCTGGTCCACCATGGTGTTGATGGTGTCTTTCAGCTCGAGGATCTCGCCGCGCACGTCCACGGTGATCTTGCGGGAGAGGTCACCGCGCGCCACGGCTGTGGTGACGTTGGCGATGTTGCGGACCTGTGCGGTGAGGTTGCCGCACATTGCGTTGACGGAGTCCGTCAGGTCCTTCCAGGTCCCGGCGACGCCGGGCACGATGGCCTGGCCGCCGAGCTTGCCGTCGGTGCCGACCTCGCGCGCCACGCGCGTCACTTCGGAGGCGAAGGAGCGCAGCTGGTCCACCATCGTGTTGATGGCTTCCTTGAGCTGAAGAATCTCGCCGCGGACGTCGACGGTGATCTTCTTGGACAGGTCGCCGTTGGCCACCGCGATCGTCACCTCGGCAATGTTGCGGACCTGGTTGGTCAGGTTGTTCGCCATCGAGTTGACGCTCTCGGTGAGGTCCTTCCAGACGCCGGTCACCTCCGGCACCTGGGCCTGGCCGCCGAGCTTGCCTTCGGTGCCGACCTCACGCGCCACGCGCGTCACCTCGGAGGTGAACACGCCGAGCTGCTTGATCATGGTGTTGACGATGGTCGCCGACTGCAGGAATTCGCCGCGGAGCGGCCGGCCGTCGACGTCGAGCTTGACGGTCTGGAGCAGGTCGCCCTGGGCGACGGCGGCGACCGCGCGGGTCACCTCGCGCGTCGGCCAGAGCAAGTCGTCGATCAGCGTGTTGACCGAACCTTCCATGTCGGCCCAGGAGCCCGAGGCGAGGCCGAATTTCACGCGCTGGCGGGTCTTGCCTTCGCGGCCGACCACCTGGCCGACCAGCTCGAGCTGCTGCGCCATGCGCTGGTTGGCGGCGATGATTTCGTTAAAAGTATCGGCGATCTTGCCGTCGATGCCGAGATAGTCGCCGCTCATCCGCACCGAGAAATCGCCGCTGCGCATGGCCTGTAAGGCGAGGAGCAGTTCCGCCCGGGAATCCGGCTCTGGCATACCGTTGGTTTTTGGTTTTGGGACGCGACGACCGGAGCGTGATGCAGTTCCGGGATCGAGGTCGCTCATACTGATTCCCCCGCAGGCATCGGCCGAATCCTGACACGACGCAGTTTGTCAAAATAGAGCGTCAGCCAAATTCGAAATCAAGCGCCAAGGTTGCGACGCCAGGAATTGGAACCTGCTTTGCTCAGCCCGGCCGATACAACGGCGATCAATCGGATTGGTTCCATGTGGCTGCAGAAAATCGACGTCGGGAGGTACCCCGTCCACACTGGCGTGCCTCGGAACGGAGCGCCGGCCCTGCGGTTAGCCCGAAAGAAAGGGAGAGCGCATATGAGAGCAGGAATTGCCGCGATCATCGTCCTAATGCTTGCCGCCGGGTCGGCGTTCGCCCAGGGGACGCCCAGCGGCCGCGGGGCCACCACCGGCGATCCCGCCGCCAGCTCTGCCACCCCCCATGCCGATCCGTCGACAACGGGTGCGTCGACCAGGTCGAACCCGAGCGGCAGCGGCACCTCGACCTCGGGCGGCAAGGACGACAACGGCGATGCAGGCCGGGACAAGATGCCGGACAGCGACCGCACCGTGCGGCCGGAGAGCGATCAACATCATCCGAATGACAAGTAGAGCGGCTACTTGTCCGCCATGGTGCGCTCGGCATCCCTGGCCTGCGAGCGCAGCCTCGGAAGCTGCTCGCGAGCGAAGGCGGCCAGTGCCGCATTGTCGGGTGCCTTGAGATAGTGCTCGAGCAGGCTGATGGCGGATTCGTACTCGGGAATTTGCGCGGCATAGAAGCTTCTGACGTAGGTCGGCCCGTCCGAATTTTCGGGTTCGACGAGACCTGCGCTTACCGACGTCGTCTTGCCGGCGTGGGGCTCCGTGCCGATTGCCTCCTGGATCTGCTTTAGCGCCTTGTCGCGCTTGGCCGCCTCATCGGCGCGCAAGGCGGCGAGGTTCTTGACCTCCGCATTGCCCTTCAGATCGGTGCTCTCCAGAAGGCCCTGCTGGAAACGGCTAAAGCTGTAGAGGCCGCTGATCACATCGGTCGCGGTCGGCGTGCGGCCGCCCACGGTTCGCTCCCCTATGTTGTCGGCGAGCGCCGGGGTGCTGACAAAGGTCAGGACAATCGCGACAAGAATCCTCATGCAGGCCTCAATGAGCGGTGGCGTGCGAAGTTCCCCCCGAACCTTACGATCGGGTAAGACCGTTGCGACGCCGGAGTTCCATCCCCAAATGTTCTGCATGAAACAGTCTGACATTTTCAGGGACAACGCCGAAAACTGTCTTCAGCTCGCCGAGCGAGCGGAAGGACAACCTGCCCACAAGCGCTACTCGCGCATGGCGGACGCCTGGACGGCGCTCGCGCACGAGCAGGATTGGCTTGATGGAGAGATCCCGCCCGTTAAGATCCGGACCCCGCAAGCGCGGAATGCGTAAGCACTCTCCCGCTTCGTCAATCCACGTGTGAGACCGCTCACGGAATGCAAGCGACCAATTCAGGAACATCGAGCAACCGTCGATCGCGTTGATTTTTCCGATCCCAGAAGGAGGTTTTGCGATGGCTCCACGTCTGGCTCTGCTTTCCCTCATTCTCGCCTTCGGCGTCTCGGTCGCGTTCGCGACCGTGACGACCCTCCGGCAGGTGCATCTGGAGAAGGCATCAGTTGCGGTCCGCGCCGCGCATAGTTAGTGCCACGCCGGAACATTCGGCGCCGCGGTGCGTAAGCGCTTCGAGGCATCGGAGAAGCGAGAGTTCACCATGGCGCATTCCGACCACGGCATCGTTCGGGATAAGCGCGCTGAAGAGCAGCCCAGCGACAAGCAGCGCGCACAGACCGTGCACAAGACGGATCCTCAAAAAACAGGTCCGAAGGGCTCGCCGTCGCGGGAAGCGACGCGCGATCCTGAGCTCAACGACAACAGCAAGACACCAGGCTCGGGCATGACGCCGGATGATTCCGGCTCCGCGCCGAGCGGCTAAAGCATGATCCGGACCCGAAGGGCCGCGTTAGCGCAAAGCGTGAAGCGGTTGTCCGAAAGATCATGCCGCAAAAAATAGCGCGAGGAACCAATCTGCGCGCGGAGAGTCGACGGATTGCTTCCGGCTGTCATGCCCCCGGTGCGCCGGAAGCAATCTCCAAGGACGGCCCTGGCACTCCCGTGCCGGGGCCGTTTTGCTTGCGAGTTTCGGTAGGGCCGGTCAATCCGTGGCGTCGTGTTCATCATTGGCCTGCCTGTGCCCGTCCGGCCCGCGGCCAAACACTCCGTAGTCGCTGGACTTGATGCCGGCGCGGGCGTCGACGCCGGCCGTAGCGAGCCCAAGCTTGAGCAATTCGCGGACGGCTGCCGCGCGTGTCGGCATTCGATGCTTGAACCGGAAATCGTCGAGAGCCGCCAGCTCCTCTGGCGAGAGCATCACCTGAAGCCGCTCGGCGCGAAGATCGTTCATAGCAAGCCACACCAAATGAGCAGTTTGAGTAGCTTACTCAACAAGCCAACTGGGCAAGAGTTCCGCACGTGGCGGAACAGACGCCTAATGAGCAATAAAAAATAGTAAAATCAAGAAGATAAGCTATTGTGCGGTGACCGGAGGAGGCGCATTGTCGGCCAAAAGCGAGGAGAAGAAGACGGGAGAGATGTCATGACGGACGAAGTCCGACTGCCCCGCAAGGTTTCCGAAGAGGCCAATGCCAAGCCGGTGCGACCGAGCCACCAGAAGATCATCGAGCAAGTGGAGCGATGGGCCAATAGCGCCGGCCTTCAGCCGCCGACATCGCAGCCGTCGCGGTCGAAAGCGGGTTAGACCTTTACGAGGAAAGACCGTGGCTCTTTGCCGGATGCGCGGATCGCCGAGGATTGCGGGAGATGATGCGGACCTTGCGCCTGAGCCACCAGGCCACGACGGAGATCACGGCCCAAACCGTCAACGCCGCGATGAAAGCGACCGCAACGCTTGATTCGACCGCGAGATGGAACACGAGAGCGAACGCCGCAAGGCCGATACTGCCCAGCGCCGCGCCAGCCGCATCGAGCGCCGCCGCGTTCTGTCCGCGACGCCGCCCGCTCAGCCCGGCTTTCTCCTTGGCGTGACGTTCGTGGCTTTCGATCAGGGTCGCGCTGGCACAGAAGATGGCGGGAAGCGCGAGGAAGAGGCCGCCAACCGAGACGCCGAAGCGCGAGCCGATGAATCCCGCAAGCACCGTCGCAAGGCCGCCGAGCACGAAGCGAACGGCGTATTCGTACCAACGGGTCTGCTGCAGCGCCGAGGAGGACAGCTTGACCAGCATCACGCCGCCCCTCCGAAGCCCGCCAGCAGGCCGAAGGCGACCGCGAGCCATACCGCGAAGGCGGCAATGGTGGCCGGCAGCGCGGCGAGACGAAGCCTCATCAGCAAATGGCAGACCGCGAGGCTGTAGCAGGCGAGGGCGATCGCACCGTAGATCATGGTCCAGCTCTCGGCCGCGGCATATTGCGGGCCATGCTGGACCACGGCGATGCCAAGGGTCGCCAGCGCGACCGAGGGCGCTGCGCCGAGCAGCCCGGCAAAGCTCTTCGGCCGCAGTATGTCGCCGCAGATCGCGAACACCGAGACGATCAGACCGCCGGCGATGAAGCGCACGAGATATTCCGTCATGGCCGCACCCGCGAGGCTGAAGGCCGTACCTGGCGTGGCTTTCCGAGTGTGAACGGCCTGAGGAGCCGCTCGACGAGGACGCCGAGCGTGAAGCCAGCCACCACGTCGCTGATCCAATGCGCAAGCAGCGCCACGCGCGTCAACGACAGCACCACGGCGAGCGCGCGCGCGACCCGGCGCCGCGCCGGCGGCAGCAGGCCGGCCGCGGAGGCGAGTGCACCCATATGCACGGCGTGACCTGAGGGAAATGCATCCCGGGATCGTCCCGAGAAGGGAATGCCGCGCCAATGACCGCGCACTGTCAGCCGGTCCGGCCTTGTCTGATCGAACACCGATTTCAGCACGTGCGGCAGTACGGCTGTCGCCAGCGACACCATCAGGACGTGATCGGCAAGGCGGCGCTTCTGCGGTGACTGCAGTCTTGTGTAGAGCCATCCTGCAGCGGCGAGCGCGAGCACCACGTGCTCGTCTGCGCCCCACGTCAATGTCTCGGCAGCGTGCTCAAGTCCTGAGCTGGTATGGTCCGCGATCTCGTTCGCGATCGCTGTATCGATCCGGGTGGGTTTGACTGTTACGAGCGCCATCGGTCCCGCGGGCAGGTGGTTCCTTGTGTGACAGTTGTGTAAAGCCTGGAAGACAGCGATTGTTCCCGGACTTTACCTGTCATCGGCCCGCGCAGCCGCGACTATGGCTGCCCTGATCCGCCGGCGGATCCATACACCTGCCCGGTCGCATAGCTCGCATCCGCCGCGGCCAGTTGCACGTAAATGGACGCGAGCTCGGCGGGCTGACCGGGGCGACCGAGCGGCGTCATGCCGCCGAACTTCTCGAGCTTCTCCATCGTCGCGCCGCCGCAGACCTGGAGCGGCGTCCAGATCGGACCCGGTGCGACGCCGTTGACGCGGATGCCCTTTGAAGCGAGCTGCTTGGCCAGCGACTTCACGTAGTTCATCGTCGCCGCCTTGGTCTGCGCGTAATCATAGAGCTCCGGTGACGGGTCATAAGCCTGCTCGGAGGTCGTGCCGATGATGCAGGATCCGGGCTTCAGATGCGGCAGCGCCGCCTTGATGATCCAGAACGGGGCGTAGATGTTCGTCTTCATCGTCGCGTCGAAATCCTCGGACGAGACTTCGAGGATCGACTCCCGGCTCTGCTGGCGTGCGGCGTTGCAGACGACGATGTCGAGTCCGCCCAGTTGGCGCACGGCCTGCTCGACCAGCGTCTTGCAGAATGTCTCGTCGCGGAGATCGCCGGGGATGGCAACGCCGTTGCGGCGTTCCTGCTTGATTAGCGCGATCACGTCTTGTGCATCCGCCTCCTCAGTGGGGAAATAGTTGATGGCAATGTCGGCGCCTTCGCGCGCATAGGCGATTGCGGCGGCGCGGCCCATGCCGGAATCACCGCCGGTGATCAGCGCCTTGCGTCCGGCGAGGCGGCCGGAGCCCTTGTAGCTGGTCTCGCCATGGTCCGGGCGCGGCTCCATTTTGCCGGCGAGACCCGGCCAAGGCTGCGACTGCTTCTTGAAAGGCGGCTTCGGATAGCGGCCGACGGGGTCGATCAGTTTCTGCTCGGCCATGGACGTGTCTCCCTTCGCTGTCGAGGGCGCCAGCGAAGCCGCCGCGAGCGTCGCGCTCGCGGCGTGGACGACGTGCCGGCGGGTGAGTGAACTCTTGTCTTGCTGTGCCATGATGATCTTCGCGATTTGCGATCTCTATCCGCAGAGACGGGCATCGCTGCTAATTGGGAGGACGCCGCACTTGCCGGCGTCCTCGGAACATGGCTACTTCGACTGACCGACGCTCGGCGCCTTGCCGAGCTCCTTGGCCATGTCGAGATGGTGCTTGAGCGCCGGCAGCGTCTTGCCGGCCCAGTCCTTCAGCGCGGTATTGTCGCCGCCCTTGGCGTAACGTTCGAACAGCGACACGGCGTCCTCGTGGGCGCTGACCTGGTAGGAATTGTAGTCCGAGCTGAAATCCTTGCCCGTCGCGCCCTTGAGCTTGTCGAGCTTGCCCTGGTGCGAGCTGTCGAGCGCCGTCGGCAGGGTTGCCTGCACCTTGCCGTCGCTGACCAGCCCCTTCAGCTCGCCGCTGGTCTTGGTGTGGTCGGTCACCATCTGCTGGGCGAAGGTCTTCTCCTGCGCGTTGCCTTTCTGCTCGGCGAGCTTGCTCGATTCGATCTCGAACATGTCGCTGATCGCGACCTCCTTGACGAAGTCGGCGGTGGTGGGCGCGACGCCGAGTGCCGAATTGACGCCGGTCTTCTCGCCCAGCGACTGGGCGAGCGCGGGGCCTGCGAGCAGCACGCAGGCAATGGCGATGATGGTCCGTTTCATGGTCCGATCTCTCCGATGTGGGCGCAGCCTCTCGCCGCGCGACGTTGCGCCGACCAACACACCGCAGGGGCCGAGGTTCCTAACGGCTAGTCGGTGGGATTGCGGCCGGTGCGCGGATTGATGGGATCGGTCGGCTTGCGACGCAGCCGTTCGGGCAGAAACGGCTCGCCTGGCGAGGCCGAAGGCTCAGCACGTACGTCGGCATGGCGCTGTGCGCGTTCGTGTGGCGTCTTGTTGTCGTTGAAGTGCTGCTTCACGTCGACGCCGTCGACGGGGTCGTTGACGCCATGCTGGATATCGCGGAAATCGCTCATGGTTCACTCCTTTCCGGGCAGGATGGTTTCGAGCACCTGCCGTGCCGCGCCCTTGATGACGCTGCTCTCGTTCGGATCGCCCTTCATCAGCGCGAGCGAGAAGTTCTTGGCCTGCTGGAGCGTGATGTGCGGCGGCAGCGGCGGCACCTCGGGATCGGTCTTCACCTCCAGCACGACGGGCCTCTCGCTCGCGAGCGCCTGATCCCATGCCGAGCCGAGCAGCTGCGGACTGTTCACGAAGATGCCGGTGAGGCCGATCATCTCGGCAAAGCGGGAATAGGACACGTCGGGAATGCGCTGCGAGGCCTCGAATTTTGGATCGCCGTTGATGATGCGCTGCTCCCAGGTGACCTGGTTGAGATCCTCATTGTTGAAGACGCAGACGATAAAGCGCGGGTCGCGCCAGGACCGCCAGTATTTCGCGGCCGTGATCAGCTCGGCCATGTTGTTCATCTGCATCGCACCGTCGCCGACCAGCGCAATCACCGGTCGGTCCGGATGGGCATATTTTGCAGCAAGCGCATAAGGCACCGCGGCGCCCATCGACGCGAGGCCGCCGGAGAGCGAAGCGATCATGTCGCGGCGCATCTTCAAATCGCGCGCGAACCAGTTGGCGCAGGAGCCGGAATCGCTGGTGATGATGGCGCGGTCGGGCAGGCGAGGGGACAATTCCCAGGCGACCAGTTGCGGATTGACCGGCGCGGCCGGCTGATGCGCGCGATCGTCCAGGGTCTTCCACCATTTTGCGACGTCATCCTCGATGGCCTTGCGCCAGGCGCCATCGGCCTTGGGGGCAAGCCGCGGCAGCAGCGCGCGCAAGGTTTCGGCGGCATCGCCGACCAGGCCGACCTCCATGGGAAAGCGGATCGACATCATGCTGGCGTCGATATCGATCTGCACGCCGCGGCAGCTGCCTTCCTTGGGCAGGAATTCGGCATAGGGAAAGGCGGAGCCGACCATCAGCAGCGTGTCGCAGCCCATCATCATGTTGTAGCTGGGCTCGGTGCCGAGCAGGCCGATCGAGCCGGTCACCCAAGGCAGATCGTCCGGCAGCGCCGCCTTGCCGAGCAGCGCCTTGGCGCAGCCGGCCGACAAGCGGTCGGCGACCGCAATCACCTCGTCCGTCGCATGGAGCGTGCCGGCGCCGATCAGCATCGCGACCTTCTTGCCGGCGTTGAGCACCTCCGCAGCGCGGTCGAGATCGGCGTCGCGCGGCATGATGCTGGGCGAATTGTAACCGATGCCGGAATGCAGCGTGCCGTGTGCACGGGGTGGGCTTTCGTAGGCTTCTTCCTGCAGATCGTTGGGCAGGATGATCGCCGTGGGAGCTCGCCGGGCCAGCGCGGTTCGCACCGCGCGGTCGACCAGGTGCCGCACCTGCGCGGGCGAGGATGCCTGCACGACATAGGCGCCGGCGACATCCTTGAACATCGAGACGAGGTCGAGTTCCTGCTGGTAGTTCCCGCCCAGCGCATCGCGCGCCTGCTGGCCGACGATCGCCAGCACCGGCTGGTGATCGAGCAGGGCATCGTAGAGGCCGGTGATGAGATGTGAGGCGCCGGGGCCGGAGGTCGCGATGCAGACGCCGAGCTCGCCTGAAAACTTCGCGTAAGCGGTCGCCATGAACGCGGCCATCTCCTCGTGCCGCGCCTGCACGAAGCCGATCTTGCCGTCCGCCCGATTCAGCGCGCCGAAGACGCCGTTGATGCCGTCGCCGGGATAACCGAACATGTGCCGCACGCCCCATTGATGCAGGCGCTGGATGATGAAGTCGAAGACGGTCTGGGACATTGAGGCGGCTCCCGGTTTCCTTTCGGTGACGTTAGAACCGCGCGTTTCCGGCGATGTTCCTGATCTTGCGCAGGTTGCGTGCCGGAACGATCGCTCGCCCGCGCGGTTGATTCAAACATCGGCTGAGTGGAGAATTGACATGCTGAATCAAGGCGAACTGGACCGCAGCGAGATGGGCCGGTTGATCGGCAGTGACAAGGTCGAGGGAACATCGGTCTATGGCGCGGACCGCAACAGGATCGGTTCGATCGAGCGTGTGATGATCGACAAGGTCAGTGGCAAGGTGTCCTACGCCGTGCTCGGTTTCGGCGGCTTCCTGGGGCTCGGCAATGATCACTACCCCTTGCCCTGGCAGTCGCTCAAATACGACACGGAGCTCGGCGGCTATGTCACCGGCATCACCACCAAGGAGCTGGAAGGCGCGCCGAAATACGGCGATCGGAGCGACTGGAACTGGGGTGATGAGGCCGCAGTTCGCGGCATCAACTCCTATTACGGCGTTCCCTTCGCATAGCATCCAGCGAAGGAGCCTGCGATGAGCAAGGAACGCCCCAACGACGATCCCCGGCAGCAGAATGACTGGGGCTCGCACAGTCAGACGGACACGCCCTGGAAGGGCACTCCGGAGAAGGAGCAGGGGTCCGGCAAGGTGAAGCCCGATCTCGAGAGATGGCACGAGAGCAAGACGCACTAAGCAAGTGCTCCATACCGGCACTTCAGGCAAGCGCGGCGAGAGTGCCGCGCTTGTTTTTTGAGCGATGCAATCGCGAATGGCGGTGAGCTTCTTCAAAGCCGGAACCATGCCTCAGGGCTGCGGTTAGGCTCGCGGCGCGCGAGCTGTTCGTCTCCGCTCTCCCGCCGGTTTAGTCCGCAAGAAAGGTGTTCCACCGTGGATGCTCAGACACGGCAGCGTGATCCGTCCGCGGAGCAGCCGCAGCGGGCGAAGGAAGCTCCGAAGACCTCTCCCCGTGACGCCGACGGCCCGCAGCTGGCGAAGACACCATCGCTGCGCGACCGGATTCGTGAGCACTGGCTGCCGGCAACCGTCGGCGCCATCGTGGTGATCGCGGCACTCGTCGTTGGCCTGCTCTATTGGCTCGAGATCCGCCATTACGAGTCCACCGATGACGCTTTCGTCGCGGCGCGCAGCTTTTCCGTGGCCTCGAAGGTGGGCGGCTACGTGACCGACGTGCCGGTCACCGACAACCAGCATGTCGATGCCGGCGATCTGCTGGCGAAGATCGACGAGCGCGACTACCGGATCGCGGTCGACCAAGCCACTGCGCAAGTTGAAGTGTCCAAGGCCAACATCGCAAATGTCGAGGCGCAGATCGTCTCCCAGGAGGAGCAGATCAAGCAGGCCCAGGCCCAGCTCGAGCAGGCGCAGGCCCAGCTCCAGTTCGCGCAGGAGGAGTTCGACCGCGCGGAAAATCTGGTCGAGAAAGGGGCCGGCACCGTGCAGCGCCAGCAGCAGACCCGCTCAGACCTTCAGGCGCAGCGGGCCAACACCGAGCGTGCCAAGACCGCGGTCACGACCGCACAGGCCGGCATCAAGACGCTGCAGGCGCAGCTTCAAGGCGCCAAGGCACAGCTGGAGCAATCGCAGGCGCAGCTCGATCATGCCAAATTGAATCTGCAATACACCAGCGTCGTCGCCGCCCAGTCCGGCCGCGTGGTGCGGCTGTCCGGCGGCAAGGGCACCTTCGTCACCGCAGGCCAGAGCCTGATGATGTTCGTGCCGGACGAGGTCTGGATCGTCGCCAACTACAAGGAGACGCAGCTCAACGACATGCGTCCGGGCCAGCCGGTCGAGATCCGCATCGACGCCTATCCCGGGCGCAAGCTGACCGGCCATGTCGATTCCGTGCAGCCGGGCTCAGGCACCGCGTTCAGCCTGCTGCCGGCGGAGAACGCCACCGGCAATTACGTCAAGGTGGTGCAGCGCGTGCCGGTGAAGATCGTGGTCGACAGCTGGCCGGCCGATCTGCCCGTCGGCCCCGGCATGTCGGTCGTGCCCTGGACCAGGGTGCGATGACGGACGCCACGCAAGAGGGCGCCGGAGGCTGGTCGCCGGAGCGTTCGGCGGCCGGCGGGCACAATCCTTATCTCATCGCGTTCGTGGTCTCGATCGCGACCTTCATGGAGGTGCTCGACACCACCATCGCCAATGTCGCGCTGCGCCACATCGCCGGCGGGCTCGCGGTCGGCATCGACGAGAGCACCTATGTCATCACCAGCTATCTCGTCGCCAACGCCGTCGTGCTGTCGATCTCCGGCTGGCTCTCGACCGTGGTCGGACGCAAGCGCTTCTACATGATCTGCGTTGCGACCTTCTCGGTGGCATCGCTGCTGTGCGGCTTCGCCTGGAATCTGGAGGCGCTGGTGCTGTTCCGGATTCTCCAGGGCCTCGGCGGCGGCGGCATGGCGACCAGCGAGCAGGCGATCCTCGCCGACTCCTTCCCGCCGCATAAGCGCGGACAGGCCTTTGCGATCTACGGCGTTGCCGTGGTGGTCGCGCCGGTGATCGGCCCGACGCTCGGCGGCTGGATCACCGACACCTATTCGTGGCACTGGGTGTTCCTGATCAACGTGCCGATGGGACTGCTCTCGCTGTTTCTGGTCGGTACGCTGGTCAAGGAGCCCTCGGGTGCGGAGGAGGAGCGGCGGAAGCTGCTGAGCAAGGGGCTGCGGGTCGACTATGTCGGCTTCCTGCTGGTTGCGATCGGGCTCGGCTCGCTCGAATTCGTGCTCGACGAGGGCCAGCGCAACGACTGGTTCGGCTCGAACATGATCATCGTCTTCGCGGTGCTTGCGGCGGTGTCACTGCTCGCGCTGATCCCGTGGGAACTGACTCGAGAGGATCCCATCGTCGACCTCCGCCTGCTCGGCCGGCGCCAGTTCGGCGCCTGCTTCCTGGTCATGCTCGGCACCGGCGCGGTGCTGATCTCGACGACACAGCTTTTGCCGCAACTGCTCCAGACCGAGCTGAACTACACGGCCATGCTGGCCGGCCTCGCGCTGTCACCGGGCGGCCTCGCGACGCTGGTGCTGATGCCGGTGGTCGGACGCCTCGTCAGCATGGTGCAGCCGAAATATCTCATCATGCTCGGCGCTGCGGTCGTCGCGTTCTCGATGTGGCATCTCACCGGCCTCAACGGCGACATCACCTACGGTTATGCCGCCCTGTCACGCATCTTCCTCGCGCTGGGCCTGCCGTTCCTGTTCCTGCCGGTGACCACCGCGTCCTATGACGGCGTCCCGCCGGACAAGACCAACCAGGCGTCCGCCTTGATCAATGTCGCCCGCAACATCGGGGGATCCATGGGCGTCGCGCTGGCACAAACCATTTTGGCGCAGCGCCAGCAATTCCATCAGAGCCGCCTGATCGAGCACGCCTCGCCGTCCGACCTCGGCTATCAGCAGACCATCGACGCGATGACGCGCTATTTCCAGGCGCAGGGCTCGAATGCGAGCGATGCGGCGTCACAGGCGGTGGCCTGGGTCGGCCGCACCTTGCAGCAGCAGGTCGATTTCCTCGCCTATATCGACGTGTTCTGGACGCTTGCGATCGTCGCGGTGCTGATGATTCCCACCGCGGCCGTGCTGCGGCCGATCGATCTGCACGCGCCGGCGCGGGGGCATTGAGGCTGGACGTCGTTGTCGATCCGAGATGTTGCGCAGGAGCGCGGCTGCGCAAGTGGCGATAGCGTGTCTCACCCCACCGCCTCCTTCCGCCCAGGCCCGGCATGCACATGCACCTGCTTGGCGTGCAGCGGCTCGCCGCATTCCGAGCACACCATCACGGGATCGAACAGCTTGCCGCACGTCCTGTGCTCGTGCAGCAACGGGCGACCGCGCTCGTCGCCCATGTGGGTGTCGCCCCAATGCACCATCGCCATGATGATCGGATAGAGGTCGAGGCCCTTCTGCGTCAGGATGTATTCGTAGCGCTTCGGTGCGTCAGAGTAGGGGACGCGGCGCAGGATGCCGAAGCGGACCAGCTTCTTCAGCCGCTCCGACAGCAGATGCCGCGTGATCTGGAGCGAGGACTGGAATGCTTCGAACCGGCGCACGCGCAAGAAGCACTCGCGCAGGATCAGCAGCGTCCAGCGGTCGCCGACCACCGCGACGGTGCGGGAGAGCGAGCAGGGCTCTTCGTCCAGCGTATCCCATTTCATGATCCGGTCTCCGGCTCAGGCCTTGTCAGTCAGAAAAAGGAACTGACTTGAATGATCAACGCAATTTGGTCCGAAACCTAGCATTCGGCGCAGTCGTTTGACAGTTCTATTTTAGAACTATAGCTTTCCTCCCAATCCCGTCACCCAACCGGAGGAGGCGACCCTGCCCCAGCGACACGCGACAGCGGCCGTGATCGGCGCCGGCGATTTCATCGGCTCCGAGATCGCCAAGAAATTCGCCGCCGAAGGCTTTTCGATCTTCGCCGGCCGCCGCAACGGCGACAAGCTCGCGCCCCTGGTGAAAGATATCGAAGCTGCCGGCGGCGAGATCCACGCGCGTTCGCTCGATGCGCGCAAGGAAGAGGAGATCATCTCTTTCCTCGACGATGCCGACAAACACGCGCCGCTCGAAGTCTGCATCTTCAACGTCGGTGCCAACGTCAATTTCCCGATCCTCGACACCACCGAACGTGTCTTCCGCAAGGTCTGGGAGATGGCCTGCTATTCCGGCTTCCTCGCCGGGAGAGAAGCTGCTCGGCTGATGCTGCCGCGCGGCGGCGGCAACATCTTCTTCACAGGGGCGACCGCGAGCTTGCGCGGCGGCAGCGGCTTTGCCGCCTTCGCGAGCGCGAAATTTGGCCTTCGCGCGGTGGCGCAGGCGATGGCGCGCGAGCTCGGGCCGAAGAACATTCACGTCGCCCATCTCATCATCGATTCCGGCGTCGACACCGAATGGGTGCGGCAGCGCCGGCTCGAAGCGCTTGGCCCCAATGCGCTCGACAATCCTGACCTCTTGATGCCGCCGTCGGCTGTCGCCGACTCCTATTGGCAGATCTACCAGCAGCCGAAGAGTGCCTGGACCTTCGAGATGGAGATCCGCCCGTTCGGAGAGAAATGGTGACCGCGGCGCAAAAGTCCGGCTAGACTGAAATCAATCTGAGCAAATTCCGGGAGGAGGACTTACGTGAAGACGGCGATCACCGAACTGTTCGGCATCGAGCACCCGATCATCCAGGGCGGCATGCATTTCGTCGGCTTTGCCGAGCTGGCTGCTGCCGTGTCCAATGCCGGCGGGCTCGGCATCATCACCGGTCTCACGCAAAAGACGCCGGAATTGCTCGCGAAGGAAATCGCACGCTGTCGCGACATGACCGACAAGCCGTTCGGCGTGAACCTCACCTTCCTGCCGACCTTCTCGGCGCCGCCTTATCCGGAATACATCGCGGCCATCGTCGAAGGCGGCATCAAGGCGGTGGAGACTGCCGGGCGCAGTCCGGAGCAATACATGCCCGCGCTGAAAGCCGCCGGCATCAAGGTCATTCACAAATGCACCTCCGTGCGTCACTCGCTGAAGGCCGAGAAGATCGGCTGCGATGCCGTCAGCGTGGACGGCTTCGAGTGCGGCGGTCATCCCGGCGAGGACGACATTCCGAACATGATCCTGCTGCCGCGCGCGGCGGAGGAATTGAAGATCCCGTTCGTCGCCTCCGGCGGCATGGCGGACGGGCGCAGCCTCGTCGCGGCGCTCTCGCTGGGTGCTGCCGGCATGAACATGGGCACGCGCTTCATCGCCACCAAGGAAGCCCCAGTGCATCAGAACGTGAAGAACGCGCTGGTGGCCGCCACCGAGCTCGATACCCGCCTGATCATGCGCGCGCTGCGCAACACCGAGCGCGTCCTCAAGAACGCCAATGTCGATCGCCTGCTCGAGATCGAGCGCGAGAAGGGCGCCAAGCTCACCATCGACGACATCCACGACCAGGTCGCGGGCGTCTATCCCAGAATCATGCTGGACGGACAGATGGACGCGGGCGCCTGGAGCTGCGGCATGGTCGCAGGGCTCATCCACGACATCCCAACTTGCCAGGAGCTCGTCGATCGCATCATGAGCGAGGCGGAAACCATCATCCGCAGCCGCTTGCTGGGGTTCCTGGACGGGACGGGTGCGACGCGAAAGGTCGCCTGAGACCGCCAAACTTCTTAACCACGGCGGCAATTGGCCGCTGGAATTGCACGCGACGCCTCCTAAATAGGGGTAGCTTATGCCCTTTGATAATTCAATTTCAGGAGGAGTCCGTGGTCCTGAAAAGCGTGCCTTTTGCGGTTGCCATTGCCCTCGTGCTCGCATGGGGCGGTCTCGCACGCGCTGAGGACTACAAGCCCGACGAATATCTCGGTCTTGATCTCTCCAAGGCCGTGCTGTCGCCGAAGCGGCTCGGGCCCGAGACGCAGTTCGCGCCGGTGGCGCTCCAGGCCAAGGGCGGCAACGAGGCGCAGGCCCAGGTCGAGCCGATGGATGTGCCGAAGAAGGTCGCCGCCGAGCGCGTGCATGTGCCCGAGCCGAAAGTCGCGCATGCCAGGAGCGCCCAGCCGCGCGGTGCCGCGCGAACCAAGCTAGCACATCGCCGCGGCAATCCGCTCGACGCGCAGGCGATGGACACCCGCATCCAGACCTGGCCGTGCCGCTCCGGCGGTATCTGCAATTGGAAGCGGTAGTTAGTTCCGCGCGCGTCATCTCCGCGTCGCAAAACCGTAGGCGTGGAGTCAAGAAACCGTAAGCCCGAAGTCAAGGAGCGCAGGCACCTTCCGTCGCGATTCGACGAAGGTCTCCTGAATGGCATCGCTCCGCGCTTCGTGCGCATGGACCCGGCGGCAATTCCTGGTCCGCTCCGCCTCAAGTCTCGCCATCGCCTCGCTTGCGAAGCCTGCGATCAGCCGCGCCGCCGATCGCCCGCAGATCGCGGGCGGCATCCAGTCCGGTGATGTCTCCGATGGCTCCGCCGTGATCTGGGCGCGCGCGGACCGGCCCGCACGCATGCAGGTGGAGTGCTCCACCCTCGAGAGCTTCAAGACAATCATCGCATCCGCCTCGCGCCACGCGCTGCCTGATGCCGACTGCACCGCAAAGCTCCTGCTGAACGACTTGCCGCCCGGGCAGGACATCTTCTATCGCGTGCGCTTCGATGACATCGCGACCGGCATTGCCGGCGAAAGCCGCACCGGTCATTTCCGCACCACGCCGGCGGCCGGCCGATCGATCTCGTTCGTGTGGTCGGGCGATGTCGCGGGGCAGGGCTGGGGCATCGACGTCGCGCGTGGCGGCTATCGCAGCTATCGTACCATGCTCGACAACCGCCCGGACTTCTTCATCCATTCCGGCGATCACATCTACGCCGACTGCACGATCCCGTCCGAGCAGAAGCTGCCGAACGGGGAGATCTGGCGCAATGTGGTGACCGAGGAGAAAACCGAGGTCGCGCACACCCTGGCGCAGTTCCGCGGCAACTACAAATACAACCATCTCGACGAAAACTTCCACGCCTTCCACGCCGAAGTGCCGATGTTCGCACAGTGGGACGATCACGAAGTGACCAACGACTGGTCGCCCACCGGCAGCTACGATGACGCCGGCTTTGAAGACGACGGCACCCCGTGGCTCGTTGCGCGCGCCCGACGCGCCTTCTTCGACTTCATGCCGATCCGCGACATCGGCGCGCGCAAGGGCCGGGTCTATCGCAAGATTGCTTACGGGCCGCTGCTCGACGTGTTCATGATCGACATGCGCAGCTATCGCGATGAGACCTGGAACAAGGGCGACGATCATCGCGGCTGGATTCTAGGCGCCGAGCAGCTCGCTTGGCTGAAGCGGGAGCTCGCCGCCTCGTGCGCAACCTGGAAGGTGATTGCGGCCGACCTGCCGATCGGCCTCGTCAGCCTGGACGCCGTAGCGCTCGGCAATGGCGCGCCCGACCGGCGCGAGCACGAGATTGCCGATCTGCTCAGCGCGATCAAGCGCGCCGGCATCCGCAACATCGTCTGGCTCACCGCCGACATGCACTACACCGCCGCGCATTACTACGATCCGAACAAAGCCCAGTTCCAGGATTTCGAGCCGTTCTGGGAGTTCGTCTCGGGCCCGCTGCACGCCGGCACCTGGGGCCCGGGAGAGCTCGACAACACGTTTGGCCCGGTCGCGATGTACCAGAACGGCTGCAGCGAGACGCAGGGCGACAACCTCGCGCCGAGCTTCGGCCTCCAGTTCTTCGGCCGCGTCGACATCGACGGCCGTAGCGGCGTCATGACCGTGACCCTGAAGGACGTCGACAACCACGACCTCTGGTCGGTCGACATCGAGCCGCAGCCGCGCCCTGCCGAGGTGGCGCAGCATTCGTGAGCGGCGTGCAGTCTCTGCGTCGTCATCGCCGGGCTTGACCCGGCCATCCACGTCTTGCCTAGCACGAACAACGTGGATGCCCGGGACAGCCCCGGGCATGACGGCGGGGGCTTAACTCCATCTTGATTGGCCGCCTTGCGCCTCACGCGCTACACTGCCTCCTCCCGCCACCTCTTTTCCATCACCGAAGAGTCTGTCCCCGCGGTCCACCGCGTGTCTGGCGGCATGAATGACGTCAGGAGTTGACTTATGGATCATCTGGAGACACAGGGCATCGGCATGCCCAAGCTCGGCCTCGGCACCTTCCGCATGCAGGGCGATGCCTGCCGCGCCGCGGTCGAGAGCGCGCTTGCGATCGGCTACCGGCACATCGACACCGCCGAAATGTACGCCAACGAGGAAGCCATCGGCGCCGCGCTGGCCGCGGCCCGGCTGCCGCGTGGCGAGTTGCACGTCACGACCAAGGTCTGGCACGAGAACCTCAGCCCCGACGCCATCCGCCGCGCTTTCGACGCCAGCCTGAGCAAGCTTCGGCTCGACCATGCCGATCTCTATCTCGTGCACTGGCCGTCGAAGTCGGCCAATTGGGGTGCGGTGTTCGAGACCCTGATGAAGCTGAAGGAGGATGGGCGTACGCGGGCGATTGGCGTTGCCAATTTCACCACGGCGCTGCTCAAGATCGCCGTCGAGGACATCAGGGCGCCGATCGCCTGCAACCAGATCGAATATCACGCCATGCTCGATCAATCGAAGGTGCTGGCGTATCTCAACGCCAAATCGATCCCGCTGGTCGCCTATTGCCCCGCTCGCGCAGGGGCGCATCGCCTCCGATCCGGTGCTGGCCGAGATCGGCGCCAAGCACAATGCGACCGCAGCCCAGGTCGCGCTGAAATGGCTGCTCGACCAGAACGGCGTCGCCGCGATTCCAAAGGCTTCGCGCCGCGAGAGCCAGCAGGCCAATCTCGACGCGCTGAAGATCACGCTCGACGATGCCGACCGCAGGAAGATCGCCGCGCAGCCCAAGGACAAGCGCTGCGTCAGCCCGGTTTTTGCGCCGGCGTGGGATTAGTCCCCGCTGAAACTTCAAACACGCAAAGAAATGGCCCCGCGAGGGGCCATCTCCATGTTGCGTTGCGCATTAGTCCCAGTGGTGACGATGGCTGTGCTTGATCACGACGACCCGGTCGCGATGGTGCCAGCCGCGATGCCAGCCGTGGTCGCGATGCATGCCGTACTCGGCGTGGGCGGCGTACGGGCCGTGATGATGACCGCGCTTGATCACCACCGTCTCGGCGCTGGCCAGCGTCGGCGCCGCGATCACGAGCGCGCCCAGCGCCGCAACCACATAACCAAGCTTCTTCATGATGTCCTCCTCCAATCGAATGCAAATCTAAACCGCGCATTCGCATGAACGTTCCGGAGGAACGGGAGGAGATTTCTGAATGGATATTCAGGCAGAGCATGAGCCCGGAAAGACCGTGCTCAAACGCAATGGCTAATCGCAGCGCTGCTGCACCGGCGTCAGCTCGCCCGTGCCAACGTATTTGCCGTCCCTGATAGTGTAGATGCCGCGCTCGCTGCGATTGTAGATTGCGCGCAAGCCGCCGTCCTTCAACAGCAGCAGGCCGAATTCGCGCGTCTGCTGCATCGAAGGGAAGTAGACCATCACATTGAGCAGGCCCTCGGCGTTGACCGTCGCGGACACGACCTCGTTCTCGTCCTTGGCTTCGCCGAAATTGCGCCGGTACATCACCCGGCCGTCCTTCCGGATTTCGTAAGTGAGCCGCGCGCCCTTGTCGCGGTCGGGACTTGCTGCGCAATCGACCGCCCATGCGCCGAGCAGGCCCCATTGCTCGACCGTCACTGCCAGCGTCCCTGCGCCGGCCGTGGACGTCAACGCAATCGATAGCACCGCCGCCGTGGTCCAGCGGCTGAGACAACACGTCATATCCTGAAAAACCCCGCCTCGAACAATTCCAAATTCTAAAGCATGATCGGGGAAAGCGCGAAGCGGTTTTCCGACAAGATCATGCTCAAACACAACCTAAAGCGCGGTGACGATTCATCCCAACGTCATCGCGCGTTAGCATTCCGGGCGCGATCGTCCACGGCGGCTGCCGATCGCGCGCGAATTTGATCCGCGTCAATGAGGCCGATGGTATCAGGCGTAGGATGGCGCTCCCGAAGGCGATGCGTGGTGAGAGCGATGCTGGATCAAGTCATGGATTTCGCGGGCGAGGTGCTGCCGGGCAGCTGTGCCGTGCCGCCTTATTCCGAGGCCGCGTTTCTGGCCGAGCTCGGCGAACGCCTGAGAACCTCGCGCACGCGCTGCGAGCTGTCGCGCCGGGAGCTGGCCCGCCGCTCCGGAATCTCCGAGCGCTACATCGCCCAGATCGAGGCCGGCAAGGGCAACGTCTCCATCGTGCTGCTGCTGCGGCTGGCCGCTGCGATCCACGGCAGCCAGCCCCAGGCAGCCTAAGCGAGCCTCAGGCCCGTTTCTCCACATTGGCGCTGCGGGCCGGCAGTCCGAACTCCTTGCGGCAGACCTCAGCCAGCACGGCGACGCCTTCGCGGATCTGCTGATGCGAGGGGCTCGCAAAGCACAGCCGCAGCCGCGAGCCGGAATGGCTCTTATTGGTCGACCATTCCGGCCCCGGATTGATCGAGACGCCCGCCGCGAGCGCGGCCTGATACAGCCTTAGCGTATCGACCTGGTCGGGCAGCTTGACCCAGAGGAAGATGCCGCCCTTCGGCTCCTCGAACTCGGCTGCGGTGCCGAACTGCTCGTTCAGCGCCTCCATCAGCGTATCGAGCTTGGTGCGCAGCGCCTTCGTCAGCGCCGGCACGTGGCTCGCAAAATGCGGCTTGCAATAGGCCGCGAGCACCATCTGCTCCAGCGCGCCGGAGCCGGCGTCCGTCTTCAGCGCCAGCATCCGCGACATCACATCCCAGGGCGCGACGACGAAGCCGACGCGCAGCGCCGGCGCGATCGACTTCGAGAACGAGCCGATATGGATCACGCCACCATGCGGGCTCATCGCGTAGATTGCCGGCGGCCGCTGTCCCGACCAGACGAGGTCCGCATAGCAATCGTCCTCGAAGATCGGCACGCCGTATTGGGTCGCGAGCCGTATCAGCTCGGCGCGGCGGCTCTCCGGCATGATGGTGCCGGTCGGGTTCTGCACGGTAGGAATGGTATAGATGTATTTGGGACGGATGCCGCGGCGTTTCAGATCGGCCAATGCCGAGGCAAGTACCTCCATGCGCATGCCGTCCTTGTCGAGCGGGATGCCGACCACGTTAACGCCGAGCCGCGCGAGGCGGGTCAACGAGCCCTGGTAGCTCTCCTGCTCGAAGATCACGGTGTCGCCGCGCGTCAGCAGCGTGCTGTTGACGAGGTCGAGCGCCTGCAGCGAGCCAGACACGATCAGGAGATCGTCGACTGTGCAGTTGATGCCGGCATCGCGCTTGAGTTTCGTCACGAGGAACTCGCGCAGGGGCAAATAGCCTTGCGGACCATGCGCCAGCCCGTAGGTGGCGAGCGAGCGCCCCTCGCGTTGCAGGACCGAGTTGGTCGCCTCGATCAGGCCGTCGAGCGGCAGCTGCTCGGAGTCGTTGTTACCGCCGACAAAGCTGTATTTGGCAAGGCCCGTCCAGCGCGCAGAAGGGGCCGGCAGCCCTGCGGGAAACAGGGGCGCGAAATCGAAGCTGGACGTCATGGGAGCGTTCCTCATCTTGTTTTTGTTGAGCCGGCCGGCGTTGCGCCGACGGCCTCACTGCTTGCCGACCGTCCGCGTCGGACGGCCCACGCTGATGAAAGCGTAATGCGCATTGGCGACGCCGCCAACCATCAAGGCCTCGACCACCGGCTCGGCGATCTCGCCCGTCGCCGCCCAGTCGACCAGGAAATTGGCGCCGGTCCCGCCGCGCACGTCGTCGGTCGCGATAAAGAGCGAGACGGTGGCCAGCGGCTTCAAGGCGACAGGCGCCTTCAGATAGGTCTCGACCTGCTTGCCGGCCGTGTCGAAATAGGCGATGCGTTTGACCACCAGTGCTTGCGTCTCGGAGGCGTTGTGCACGCTTAGCGTGACCGAGAAGTCGACACGCAGCTTGCCCTGGCTCATCGCCACGCTGGAATAGGCCGGCACGTAGAACCCGCCGGAGACGGCCAGTTCCTCCTTCGGCACCGCGGTGAGCGAGTCGGCAAAGGTCTGCTCGATATTGACCTTGGGCTGAGCGATCGCAGGCGCGAACGAACCTAGCAGGGCTATCAGCCAGAGCACCATCCGCATGTGACGAATTGCTCGCTTGCCGCGCTGCACTCGGCCACTAGGGTGCGGCAAAACGGACCGATTTGGCATGCACGAACTCATTCGCGACATCACTCTTTGTATCCTGTTTGCCTGGATGCTGGGCCTTTTAGCCCATTTCTCGCGGCAACCGCTGATCCTGGCCTACCTTATCGCCGGCTTCTGCATAGGTCCATTCGGCGCCGGCTGGGTCAAGTCGCAGGAATCGATCAGCGTCATCTCCGAGCTCGGCCTGATCTTCATGCTGTTCATGATTGGCCTCGAGATCGACCTGAAGAAGATCGTACGGGCGGGCAAGGTGATCCTGTTCGCGGCGGGCGGCCAGCTGCTCGGCGGCTGCCTGCTCGGGGTGCTGTTCTTCGTCGGCATCGGCCTGTCGCTCGGCGGCGGCCATTTCGATGCGCTCTATCTCTGCGTCGCCTGCGCGCTGTCGAGCACGGTCGTCATCGTCAAGGTGCTCTACGAGAAGCGCGAGCTCGATACGCTGCCGGGCCGCATCACCCTCGGCGTCTTGGTGCTCCAGGATATCTTCGCCATCCTATTCCTGGCGGTGCAGCCGAGCCTCGCCAATCTGGAATTCACCGTCATCCTGCTCTCGATCGGCCGCGTCGCGGTGCTGGTCGCGGCTGCGCTGCTGGTCAGCCGCTATGTGCTGCCGCGCCTGTTTCACCAGATCGCCCGGCGGCCGGAGCTGATCCTGCTCGGCGCGCTGGCCTGGTGCTTTCTCGTCGCCGAGACCGCCGAGCGGCTGTCGCTGTCGCGCGAGATGGGCGCGCTGATTGCCGGCGTCTCGCTCTCGACCTTTCCCTATGCGCTCGACGTCACCGCCAAGGTCACGACGCTCCGCGACTTCTTCATCACGCTGTTCTTCGTCGCGCTCGGCATGACCATTCCCGTGCCGGGCCTTTCCGTGATCGGCTTGGCGCTTATGATCGCGGCGTTCACGGTGGTGAGCCGGCTCGTCACCACCTTCACCCCGCTCTACCTGATGAAGCAGGGCCTGCGCGCCAGCCTGCTGCCGGCGCTAAACCTAGCGCAAATCTCCGAGTTCTCGCTGGTGGTGATCCAGACCGGCATCACCGACCACCACATCGCAGCCGAGACGGCGAATGCGGCGTCCTTCGCCTTCGTGGTGCTGGCGGTGCTCTCGACCTTCGCGATGAGCCGCAGCGACGAGATCACCCGCTGGGCGATCGGCCCGTTGAAGCGCATCGGCCTGAAGGATCTCGACCACGGCCAGGCGCGCGGCGACGAGGGCCACGAGGCTGGCCACGGCGAGGCCCGCCGCATCGTCATCCTCGGCTTTTTCCGTGCGGCGAGCGCGCTGCTCGCCGAGATCGAACGGCAGGCGCCGGTGCTGCTCGAGCAGATCACCGTGGTCGACTTCAACCCCAATGTGTACCAGACGCTGCTGTCGCGCGGCCTGCACGTGATCTATGGCGACATCAGCAATGTCGACACGCTGCTCCATGCCGGCGTCGGCAAGTCCGAGATGATCATCCTCAGCGTGCCGGATTCGCTGCTCAAGGGCGCCACCAACGAGAAGCTGGTCCGCCACGTCCGCGCGCTGAACCCGACCGCCCTGATCGTGGCCACGGCCGACTTCCTGGCCGATGTCGGCGAGCTCTATGAGGCCGGCGCCAGCTACGTCACCGTGCCCCGGCTCAGCGATGCTCATGAGCTCTTTACCGTGATCGAAGCGGCCCAGGCCGGGCTTCTGGCCGACAAGCGCGCCGAGCTCGACCTGCGGCTCGGCGAGCGGCGCGAAGTGCTGCCCTGACGGCGGTCTTCCCCCTGGGGCATCCGCGCCTATATCGCTGATATCTGCGGTGCAAGCCTGAAAGCCGCGGGCAGGCCCGCGAGCCGGAATATGCGGTTGCGTCCAGGACACTAGCGCCCCGGCGAGAGTCCGGCTAAGCCTCCCGCTCGTAACCGATAGAGATTGGGACATGCCCGATAGCGTTCAGGAAGTCTTGCAGGCCTTTGCCCGGGGCGAGCTCGTGGTCGTCACCGACGACGAAGACCGTGAGGGCGAGGGCGATCTGATCGTCGCCGCTTCGCTCTGCACCGCCGAGAAGATGGCGTTCATCATCCGCCACACCTCCGGCATCGTCTGCGCGCCCGTGACCACCGAGGACGCGCGCCGCCTGCGGCTCGATCCGATGGTCGCCCACAACGATTCCGCGCACACCACCGCCTTCACGGTCTCGATCGACTACAAGCCCGACGGCGGCACCGGCATCTCGGCCGAGGAGCGCGCCTCGTGCTGCCGCGCGCTGTCCAATCCCAATGTCGGCGCCAACGACTTCGCCCGCCCGGGCCACATCTTTCCGCTGATCGCCAAGGATGGCGGCGTGCTCCTGCGCTCCGGCCATACCGAGGCCGCCGTCGATCTCTGCAAGCTCTCCGGCCTGCCGCCGGTCGGCGTCATCAGCGAGCTGATGAACGACGACGGCAGCGTGATGAAGGGCGAGCAGGTCGCGCAGTTCGCCGCCCGGCACAAGCTCAAGCACGTCACTATCGCCGACATGATCGCCTACCGTCAGGCGCGCGAGAAACTGATCGAGCGGGTCTCGACCTTCGTCACCGAAAGCCCGATCGGCCCTTTGCAGGGCTACGCCTACCGCTCGCCCTTCGACTCCATCGCCCACGTTGCCTTCGTCTATAACGGCGTCGGAGACGGCAAGAACGTGCTGACGCGCTTTCACAAGCCCAACATCGTCAAGGACACCTTCACCGGCCACAAGCGCATGGCGGCGGTGCTCGAGCATTTCAAGAAATCCGGCCGTGGCGTGCTGGTGTACTTGCGCGACGGTGCGGCCGGTGTTCCCGTGTCGCCGCTGTCGGACGAGACGGCGACCGAGGCCGATCGCAACCGCCAGTGGCGCGAGGTCGGCGTCGGCGCTCAGATTTTGCGCGATCTCGGCGTCACCTCGATCCGCCATCTCACCTCCTCGGTGCACGACTACAAGGGCCTGTCGGGCTTCGGCATCGAGATCGTTGCCAACGAGCAGCTCGAGAGCTGACACGCAGTGTCATCCCGGGATGGCGCTGAAAGCGCCATGCTTCGCATCACCCCGGAATGACCGAAACCAGGATGCATTGCACTTGTTGCCGCGGCGCTTTAATTTGTCGGGCAATTTATTTGACGGAACCAGACGCGAAAGGACGTTTCATGAGCGTGCGCCCTCAGATCAAGGACAAGCCGGCTGCGGCTTCCTTCCAGTGGGACGATCCGTTCCTGCTCGACGAGCAACTCACCGAAGACGAGCGCATGGTGCGCGACACCGCACGCGCCTATGCCCAGGACAAGCTGCTGCCGCGCGTCTCCAAGGCCTATCTCGAAGAGAAGACCGATCGCGAGATCTTCAACGAGATGGGCGAGCTCGGCCTCATCGGCATCACGCTGCCCGAGGAATATGGCTGCGCCAACGCGAGCTACGTCGCCTATGGCCTCGTCGCGCGCGAGATCGAGCGGGTCGACTCCGGCTATCGCTCGATGAACTCGGTGCAGTCCTCGCTGGTAATGTATCCGATCTACGCCTATGGCGACGAGAACCAGCGCAAGAAGTACCTGCCCAAGCTCGCCAGCGGCGAGTGGGTCGGCTGCTTCGGCCTGACCGAGCCCGATGCCGGCTCCGATCCGGCCGGCATGAAGACCCGCGCCGAGAAGGTGTCGGACGGCTATCGCCTGACCGGCAGCAAGATGTGGATCTCCAACGCGCCGATCGCCGACGTGTTCGTGGTCTGGGCTAAGTCGGCCGAGCACGACAACCAGATCCGCGGCTTCGTGCTGGAGAAGGGCATGAAGGGCCTGTCCGCGCCGAAGATCGGCGGCAAGCTGTCGCTCCGCGCCTCGATCACCGGCGAAGTCGTGATGGACGGCGTCGTGGTTCCCGAGGACGCGCTGCTGCCTAACGTATCCGGCCTCAAGGGCCCGTTCGGCTGCCTCAACCGCGCCCGCTACGGCATCTCCTGGGGCGCGATGGGCGCGGCCGAGGACTGCATGCATCGCGCCCGCCAGTACACGCTCGACCGCAAGCAGTTCGGCAAGCCGCTTGCCGCGACCCAGCTGGTGCAGAAGAAGCTCGCCGACATGGAGACCGAGATCGCGCTCGGCCTGCAAGGCTCGCTTCGCGTCGGCCGCCTGATGGACGAGGGGAAGTTCGCGCCCGAGATGATCTCGATCATGAAGCGCAACAATTGCGGCAAGGCCCTCGACATCGCCCGCGCCGCCCGCGACATGCATGGCGGCAACGGCATCTCGGCCGAATATCACGTGATGCGCCACGTCCATAACCTCGAGACGGTCAACACCTACGAGGGCACTCACGACGTCCACGCCCTGATCCTGGGCCGCGCGATTACGGGCATTCAGGCGTTTTTCTGATTACGTTCTCCGTCATTCCGAGGCGATGCCAAGCATCGAACCCGGAATGACGAGATTCTCAGGTGCGCAAGGGCGCACCGGAGTTCGCCCTTCGGGCGTCCCGGAATGACGTCAAAGAACAAAGAAGAAGCCATGTCCGACAACGAAGACGTCCCATTCAACCGCACCTTTCCGCTGAAGCCGGGAATCGTCGAGGAAGTCCGTCCCGGCGTGCGGCGCGTGCTCTGTAACAATCCGAGCCCGTTCACCTTCACCGGCACCGTCAGCTATATCGTCGGCAATGGCAACGTCGCGATCATCGATCCCGGTCCTGATGATGCGGCCCATGCGGCTGCACTGCTCGATGCCGTGCGCGGCGAGACGGTGAGCCACATCTTCGTCACCCACACCCATCGCGACCATTCGCCGAACACGACACGGATCAAGCAGGCGACCGGCGCGCCCGTCTATGCCGAAGGCCCGCACCGCGCCTCGCGCCCGCGCTTCGAGAGCGAGAAGCACAATCCGGAATCCGGTGCCGACCGCGATTTCGCGCCCGATATCAGGATCGCCCATGGCGACGTCGTCGAGGGCGACGGCTGGCGGCTCGAGGCCGTGGCGACCGCCCGGCCACACCGCCAATCATCTCGCGTTCGCCTGGCCCGAGCGGAAGTTCAATTTCGTCGGCGACCACGTGATGGGCTGGTCGACCTCGATCGTGGCGCCGCCCGACGGCTCGATGATCGATTACATGGAATCGCTCGATCGTCTCGCCGCACGCGATGAGGATCTGTATTTCTCGGGCCACGGTCCTGAAATCCCGGACGGCCAGCGCTTCGTGCGCTTTCTGATCCGTCACCGCAAGGCGCGCGAGGCCTCCATCCTGCATCGCCTCGCCAAGGGCGAGACCGACATCCCGACCATGGTGCGCGCGATCTATATCGGCATCGACCCGAGGCTGACGGCGGCCGCGGGCTATTCCGTGCTGGCGCATCTTGAGGATCTCGTCGCTCGCGGCGTGGTGGCGACTGATGGCGATCCCGTGATCACGGGATCGTACCGGATGGCGGGCGCCTAGCGTCCCGGAATCTAGAGATTGCGGCGCGAGATCCCGGGTTCGCCGCTTTGCGGCGCCCCGGGATGACGCTGTCGCGTCATTTCTTCACCGTCTTCGCCGGCGCCTTCGGCGGCGCCACCGGTGTCTTCTTCACCGGCTTCAGAGCATCGGCGTCCGCAGCGGTGTTGAGGTCCTCGATGAACTTGGTCACGCGCGCCGCGTTGCTGCCGAGGTCGCTCTCGAAATGGCGCGAGGCGGAGCGGATGTCGACGCGGGAATCGTCGCCATCGGGCACGACCCTGATGGAAATGTCCTCGCGCAGGCCCATGATCGGCGTGCGCGCCACCGCCTCGATGCGGCCGATGCGGCGCGGCGGCCTCGGCTCGCGTTCGTCGATGACAAGCCATTTGCGCTTGATGACGAGCTGGCGCGCGATCGCATAGGCGCGGTCGACGGGGATCTCGAGCTCGATCGGCTCGATATCGGGATAGAAATGGCGCTGCTGTTCGGCCGAGTAGAGACCGGCATAAACCGCAGTGTTGGCGCCTTCGACGGCGCGCAGGGGGGGGGCCAGCGCCTCGAACCGCGGCGGGTCGATCGGGTCGGTGGTGATGTCGTGGATCGCCGGCAGCTTGCGGTATTGCAGGCCGAGATAGGCGGGGTAGGCGAGGATCATCCCGTCGATCAGGAACGCGAGCAGGATGCGCGCCATGCCGCGCGAGCCGTTCTGCCAGATCGCGGCAAAGCCGGCGAGCCCGAACAGGATGGAGAGCCCGGCAATCGCGAGGCCCCCGAAGAAGGTCGCGAGCGCCGGCTTCGGTTCCAGAAAGCCGAAGCGGACGATGAGGATCGACACCAACACCGCCACCACCGCGAACACGGCCAGATTGCGCGCCCAGCTCGCGAGGCTGGACACGGGCTCCGTCTGATAGGGAGCGGAAAACCTGCGGGCCATCGGGTGAGCTCTGCCGGGGTTTTGGGCTGTGCCGGCCGGTCTGGCGCGACGATGAGCCGTTGAGACCACGGCGCGCGGGCAAATTCAAGGGTGACCGGGCTGTTACGGCCCCGTCATTCCGGGGCGCCCAAAGGGCGAGCCCGGAATCTGGAGATGCCGGGTCTGGTCCTTTCGGACCATCCCGGAATGGCGGTGTGCATCCACGGGCCTACGCCGCCGCGTTCGGGAAGCGGTAATCCTTAAACTGGTCGCGCAGCGCCGTCTTCAGGATTTTGCCCGTCGCCGTATGCGGGATTCCGTCGACGAAGACGACGTCATCGGGCATCCACCATTTGGCGATCTTGCCATCCATGTATTTCAGGATGTCCTCGCGCGTGACCTGCTGGCCCTGCTTGAGTTGAACGATGAGGAGCGGCCGTTCGTCCCATTTCGGATGGAACACACCGATCACGGCGGCCTCGGCCACGGCCGGATGGCCGACCGCGAGGTTTTCCAGGTCGATCGAGGAGATCCACTCGCCGCCGGACTTGATCACGTCCTTGGAGCGGTCGGTGATCCGCATGTAACCGTCCTCGTCGATGGTCGAGACGTCGCCAGTGTCGAAGAAGCCTTCCTCGTCGAGGATGTTGGCATCGACCCGGTAATACGCCTTGGCGACGGCAGGGCCGGAGACCTTGAGGCGGCCAAAGGTCTTGCCGTCCCAGGGCAGCTCCTTGCCGGCATCGTCGGTGATCTTCATCTGCACGCCGAAGGGCGCATAGCCCTGCATCTGGAGCACGTCGAGCTTGGCATCGCCCGTCGCGTTCTGGAACGGCGGCTTCAGCGCGGCGACGCTGCCGATCGGGCTCATCTCGGTCATGCCCCAGGCGTGGCGGACGTTCGAGCCCATGTCGAGGAAGGCCTTGATCATCGAGCGCGGCATCGCCGAGCCGCCGCAGATCACCATCTTGAGGTCCGGCAGCTTGAGGTTATTGGCGGCCATGTGCTGCAGCAGCATCAGCCATACCGTGGGCACGCCGGCGGTGTGCGTCACCTTCTCGGTCGAGAGCAGCTCGTAGACCGAGGCACCGTCGAGCTTGGCGCCGGGCATCACCAGCTTGGTGCCTTGCGAGGGCGCGGAGAAGGCGATGCCCCAGCTGTTGGCGTGGAACAGCGGCACCACCGGCAGCATCGTCTCGGAGGCGCTGGTGCCGAGCGCGTCGACATTGTTGGCCATCAGCGCGTGCAGCACGTTGGAGCGGTGCGAGTACAGCACGCCCTTCGGGTCGCCCGTGGTGCCCGAGGTGTAGCACATCGCGGCCGCCGTGTTCTCGTCAAACTCCTTCCATTTGAATTTGCCGTCGGCCTGCGCGATCCAGTCCTCGTAGGCCACCGCATTCTTCAGCGTGGTCTGCGGCATATGCTCCTTGTCGGTGAGCACGATGTAGCGCTCCACGCTTTCCAGCTTGTCGGCGATCTTCTCCAGGACCGGAACGAAGGTGATGTCGGTCATCACGATGCGGTCCTGCGCATGGTTGACGATCCAGGCGATCTGCTCGGGGAAAAGACGGGGATTGACGGTATGGCAGATGGCGCCGATCCCCATGATGCCGTACCAGACTTCGAGATGGCGCCAGGTGTTCCAGGCGATCGTTGCGACACGGTCGCCGAGCTTGATGCCGTCGCGCTCCAGCATCTGCGAGACCTTCAGCGCGCGCTTGTGGATCTCGGCATAGTTGGTGCGATGGATAGGTCCCTCGACCGATCGGGTAACCACCTCCTGCTTGCCATGAATCCTGGCGGCGTGTTCGATGATCCGGTGGCAGAGCAGGGGCCAATCTTGCATCAAACCGAGCATTCAAACGTTCCTCCGAGAATTCGCTGGGCGGGTTGTCGCTCTCAGCGCTGGGCCAAAGAATTGTCATGAGTTTTAGCGTGCCGGACTTTCGCCGCAAATGGTCTTGTCGCGGCTATATGTCTGCCCGCGTGGCAATGGTTACCGCTACGCTCGGGCTGTCGCTTGTGCTGGCGGAGCGGGCGGAGGCGCGAAAACATGCTACGCCGCTCGATATCTTTGGCCTTGGTACACCACGGCCTCGCGCGGCGGTCCATTCCGCCAGGATCCCGCTTCCGAGACCGCGGCCCGAGGAGGCCCCTAAGGCCTCCGACGAGGACCAGCCGGAGGCGGAGGGCAAGCCGTCACCGGACAAGCCGAATGCTCCCAAGCCGGCCGAGACCGCGCGGCCGTCCGAGAAGCAGCTCTCGGCCTGCCGCCTCGCGCTGACCGAGGACATCGCGATCGCGCCCTCCATCCCCGACATCCGCGGTCCCGGCGCCTGCGGCGGCGAGGATCTGGTGCGGCTCGAGGCCATCGTCCTGCCGGACAAGCGCAAGGTGATGGTCAAGCCAGCGGCGATTCTCCGCTGCACCATGGCCTCCGCCATTGCCGACTGGGTGCGCAAGGACATGGTGCCGCTGGCTGCGAGCCTCGGCACGACCATCAGCGATCTCGACAATTTCGACAGTTTTGAGTGCCGCGGTCGTAATCGCGTGGTCGGCGCAATGCTGTCCGAGCACGCCAAGGCCAACGCGCTTGACGTCCGTGCCATCAAGCTCGCCAACGGGCAGTCGATCGGCCTCACTGACCGCAGCGTGTCGCGCGAGGTGCGCGAGCGCGTGCTGCAGTCGGTCTGTTCGCGGTTCTCCACCGTGCTCGGCCCGGGCTCGGACTGGTACCACGAAGACCATATCCATCTCGACCTTGCGCAGCGGCGCAACGACTACCGGATCTGCCAGTGGAACGTCTGGGATCCCCTGCCGCAGGTCGCCCCGCTGCTGCCGGCGGAACGGCCCGAGGAAGCTCCCCCGCGCGAGGTCGCGGCCAAGCCTGAAGCAAAGGAAGGCGATGATGACCACGCGGCGGAGAAGTCCGCTCCGCACGAGGACAAGCCGGTGCCCGAGAAGAAAGCGTCCAAGGCCGCAACAAAAAAGCGCCGGTGAAACCGGCGCTTTTGAACGTCTGAGATCAGGAAGGGATCAGTAGCTGCCGGCTTGGCCGGTCTGGCTGCTGCCGAGCGCGAGGCGCGAATTGTAGGGCGAGTCGCCGTGCTTCGGCTCGAGCACCACGACGATGGTGCCGACCTTCACGCGGTTGTAGAGGTCGATCGCGTCCTCGTTGGTGAGGCGGATGCAGCCCGACGAGATCGAGGCGCCGATATATTCCGGCTGGTTGGTGCCGTGGATGCGGAACAGCGTGTCCTTGCCGCCCGAGTAGAGATACATCGCGCGGGAGCCCATCGGATTGTCCGGACCCGGCGCGACATAGGTCGGAACGCCAAGGCGCGAAATCTCACCCGGGGTCGGATGCCAGGCCGGCCATTCGGTCATGCTGCCGACCTTGGCGATGCCGGACCAGGCCATGGCCTCTTCGCCGACGGTGATGCCGTAGCGGATCGCCTTGCCGCCCTCGAGCACGTAGTAGAGGTAGTGATTGTCGGAATCGACCACGATCGAGCCCGGCGATTCCTTGCGGTGGTAGTCGACGATGGCGCGGCGGAACGGCTCAGCGACCGGGGTGTTCTCGTACCGGACCTTGGCGAGAAGTTCCTTGTCCTTCGGCTTGAAGGCCTTGGTGTCGGTCGCCTCAAAATGTGTGGCCTGCATGCAGCCCGACAGCATCAGGCCCGCAGCCAAAATACCCAGCGTAACTTTCAGCGACGACATGATTTGGTTCCAATCGACAACAGCAAGCCTTCGTGGGGCTTGAGCCAAGCTCAAGACCACGATTCCGTTGCGCCCATTATCGTAGAAATCTGCCACAATTCCAGCGTTTCGGCCGTTTTCCCGCGCTGCGAGACCCAAGCTGTGGCTTTTTTGCCGCAATTTTTGCGATCCTGGGCTCGTTTTGGGGCGGGAGACGCCGAACTGTCGATTCCGCGCCACGGGTGGGTCACGGCGCCGCCACAAATGCAAACGCTCCATTAATGTGCTTGTCATCATGAACTTGTCAGAATCGCGCTAAGGGCAGTCATTCTGTCGCAGGCCCCTGCTGGAGTTGGTGCATGTTTTCTGTTTTCGTTCCCTCCGAGGGTGCCCTGAAGAAGGCGGTCGTCGAGGATCTCTCGGCGCTGCCGGAGAGCGCGGTCTGGATCGACCTCGTCAATCCGACCGCGGCCGAGGACAAGGCGGTCGAGCGGCTCGCGGGCATCGCCATCCCGACCCGGGAAGACATGCAGGAGATCGAGATCTCCAGCCGCCTCTATATCGAGAACAGCGCGCGCTACATGACGGCGACGCTGATGTGCCACTCCGACACGGACATGCCCCGGACTACGGCCGTGACCTTCATCCTCGGCGACCACCGCCTGGTGACGGTGCGTTACGATCTGCCCAAGCCGTTCGCGCTGGTTGAGGCCAAGCTCGCCCGCTCCTGCACGCCTTCCATCACCGGCGAGATGGTGCTGATGGAGCTGCTGGACGCCGTGATCGACCGTTGCGCCGACATTTTGGAGCGCTGCGGTGCCGAGATCGACCAGGTCTCGCACGACATCTTCGAGCCCGAGAGCGAGCGCCACGGCCACGCCAAGCAATATTCCCAGATCCTGATCTCGATCGGCCGCAAGGGCGATCTGACCTCGAAGGTTCGCGAGAGCCTGGTCTCGATCGGCCGCGTCGTCACCTTCCTCTCCGCGGTGGTCGAGGGCGTGAAATGGTCCAAGGACATGCGCGAGCAGCTCAAGACCATGCAGCGCGACGTGGCGTCACTGACCGACCACGCCTCCTATCTCTCCAACAAGATCACGTTCGTGCTCGACGCCATGCTCGGCGTCGTCAATCTCGAGCAGAACAACATCATCAAGCTGTTTTCGGTCATGGCTGTTGTCCTGATGCCGCCGACGCTGATCGCCTCGATCTACGGCATGAACTTCAAGGTGATGCCGGAGCTCGAATGGGTCCACGGCTATCCGATGGCGCTCGTGATGATGCTGGTCGCCGCCATCGTCCCGTACTGGATCTTCAAGTTCAAGAAGTGGCTGTGAAGCACGATCCGGAACGCGCTTGCGCTGAGATCAGGCTCGAAACGTCAGCTTGACGTTCGTAGTGGTTCAGCGTCGTCAGGCAAAGATACCTACCGATATCTTACGCCGGTCGCTGAGACGCGGTGCATCGTGTCGCAGAATAGAGCGGGATTGCGGCCGCGCCGTGACGTGTGCGCTCCGCCCCAATTCCTCCGGTAAAATTTGAGCGGTGGGCTGAACGTTTGCGCGAAACTTGTCTGCGATAAGCAGTATATAGCCGCGAGGAACAGCCATGGTTGAAAAACACATAACGTCGCCCCGCAACGTCATCGATCTGGCGAACTATCGTCAGGCCGTGGCGAGCGGCAAGGCGTCGTCGATGTCGGCACGCATGTGCCGGCACTGTGGTGCTCCGCTGCTCGACGGCGAGAACGACGACGACTGCTCGACTGCGTTCAGCACGGCCGCTCCGCGGCCGCGCGAGAGGTCACGTCGGATTCGACTCGATTGAGGGACGGAAGGTAAGGGCGATCCAGGTCTTGCGGCGGCGTTGTCTGGATCGCCTGCTTCCGTCTTTCACCAAAAAGCGCGATGAGATCAGGATGAATCGTCATCGCGCTTTAGCTTGTTGTTTGCGCATGATCTTTTCGGAAAACCGCTGCGCACTTTTCCGGATCATGCTTTAGCGTATCACGATCTGCGCGGTCGAGACGATAGTCTCGGCGATGGCGCCGTCACGGTGGAACGAGACGAGATGGTTCTCGACATCGCGCAGCGCCGCCTCGACATGGTCGCCCAATGCTTCAGGCGAGGACGACTAGTAGGTGAGGATGCGCTTGAAGCCGAGCGCCAGCAGCCCGGGTCCGGTGCCGAGATCAATCAGGCTGCTCTCTTGGGTGAGGCCGAGCTTGTGCGCGACGCTGCGGAAGAATTCGGTCGGGTAAGGCGGCCGCAAATGTTCGTAGAGTGAACGCTCTGCTCGCGAACGGGACCATGCTTCCGCCGTCTTGGCCTAAACGTGCTGGCCGCCGTTGATGTGGATCTCGGCGCCGTTGACGTAGGACGAGGTGTCCGTGCACAGCACATAGATGATCTTGGCGACCTCGTCGGGCGTTCCGAGCCGGCGCATCGGGATCTGCTGGTCGACGATCTTTTCGGTCCCCGGCGACAGGATCGAGGTGTCGATCTCGCCCGGCGCGATGGCGTTAACGCGCACGCCGACGCGGCCGAAATCGGAGGCCATCTCGCGCGTCAGCGCGGCGAGCGCGGCCTTCGAGGTGGCGTAGGCAGCGCCCGCAAAGGGATGCACGCGCGAGCCCGCGATCGAGGTGACGTTCACCACCGAGCCCTTGGCCGCTTTCAACTCCGCGATGAGCCCGCGCGCCATCATGATCGGCGCGAAGAAGTTGACGTTGAAGACGTGGGTCCAGGTGTCGAGATCGGTGTCGACCGAGCCGAGCCGTGCGCCGCCGGCGCCCTTGGGCGAGATCGCGGCATTGTTGACCAGCGCATGCAGCGTGCCGCCCTCGAGACGATTGCGGATCTCGGTGATGGCGCGCGCGGTGTCTTCAGGATTGCCGAGGTCGACCTGGATGTGATCCTCGGGGCCCGCATCCCAGGGGCAGTCCTCGGGGAAAGGATGCCGCGAGCAGGTGATGACGCGCCAGCCCGCGGAGGAGAATCGGATCACGGTGGCATGGCCGATGCCGCGGCTCGCTCCGGTCAGGAGCAGCGTGCGGCGCGGCGCGTTGGACGAATGCGGCATGGACATCTTTCAGGTCGGCCCGAGCTCAGGGGTACATCCGCGTCTTGGACCATGGCTGGCCGGCCGCGTCACGGCGAAATTCGATGCGGTCGTGCAGGCGGAATGGGCGGTCGTGCCAGAACTCGATGCGCAGCGGCGTGATGCGCCAGCCGCTCCAGCCGGGCGGCCGCGGCACTTCGCCGATGACGTACCTGGCCGCAACTTTCGCGATCGCCTGTTCGAACGCGAAGCGGCTCTCCAGTGCCTCGGACTGCTTGCTGGCCCAGGCGCCGATCTGCGCCTGCTTCGGCCGGGTCGCGAAATAGGCGTCGGCTTCGGCGTCGGTCACCGGCGTCACGTTGCCGCGGATGCGGACCTGACGGCGCAGCGACTTCCAGTGAAAAAGTAAAGCGGCCTTAGGATTTGCGGCGAGTTCGCGGCCCTTCTGGCTTGCGATGTGGCTGTAGAAGACAAAACCCTCGGTATCGAAGCCCTTCATCAGCACCATGCGCACGTCGGGCAGTCCGTCGGGATCGACGGTCGCGAGCGCCATGGCGTTCGGATCGTTCGGCTCGCTCTTGATCGCCTCGTTGAGCCAGGCCTCGAACAGCGCAAAGGGTTCGTCTGCGGCGGTGAAATCACCGGATGTTAAGGGTGTCTGGTGTTTCATCGAGGTCGTGTCGGTCATGTCCGGAGTCCGAGTTGCGTCCCGCGGCCCAAAACGCGCTGTTGTCCGCTCCCACCCTATATAGGGCATGGGGACGCGTTGGCCTATCGGCGATCCGCCCGTCGGGCCTCGTCCTGACGATCGTCCTGATCGGGCTTGGCGCGGGCGGCTGCAGCTTCTCCCGCAATGACAAGACCGCGTATGCC
This sequence comes from Bradyrhizobium sp. USDA 4486, assembly GCF_054057995.1. NCBI lineage: Bacteria > Pseudomonadati > Pseudomonadota > Alphaproteobacteria > Hyphomicrobiales > Nitrobacteraceae > Bradyrhizobium > Bradyrhizobium sp. USDA 4486. Next base: position 4,058,069 of record NZ_JBSRZV010000001.1, on the reverse strand, counting down.
AAAGCCGACGATAGCGACCTCACCGGTTCGATCGCGCGGAAGGATGTCCCGCCGACCGAGACCGATCTCGCTTTCGCGCGCAATGCCGCCTCCGATGTCCTCAGCAAGGGCGACAAGGATTCGAGCCAGCATTGGGAGAACCCGGAGACGGGGGCGCGCGGCTCGGTGACGCCGATCGCGCAGTCCTATGCCGCCGAGGACGGCCGCAAGTGCCGCGATTTCCTGGCAAGCTATGTCAACGGCAGCACCGAAAGCTGGCTCCAGGGCGCCGGCTGCCAAAGCAGCCATGGCCGTTGGGAGATTCATACGCTAAAGCCATGGCGGAGCTGAGCAGGATCCAGACCCGGAAGGGCGGTGCGCAAGGAGTGTGAACCGGTTTTCCGATAAGATCGTGCTCGAATCGAAGCGGTCCGCTTCACTCGACTAGTTGCAAAAATGCCACTCCGCCCCCACATGGATCGAGGTGGGGTGGGGAGCCCTTTGAACAAATTCGAATGCTTGAAGGAGACGTGACGGATGCGCGACCCCTATGAGGTCTTGGGGGTGCCGCGGAGCGCCAACGCTGCCGCGATCAAGAGCGCCTATCGCAAGCTTGCCAAGAAGCACCATCCCGACAACAACAAAGGCGATCCCAGGGCCGCCGAGCGCTTTGCCGAGATCAACTCGGCCAACGAGATCCTCGGCGATGAGGATAAGCGCAAACAGTTCGACCGCGGCGAGATCGACGCCGAGGGCAAGCCGCGCTTCCAGGGCTTTCCGGGCGGCGGCCCCCGCGGCCGCGCCGGCCCCGGCGGCTTCGAAAGCTATACGTTCCGAAGCGGCGGTGCGGGTGCCGGCCCGGGCGGCGGTGCGTTCGAGGACATCCTCAACAGCATGTTCGGCGGCGGGATGCGCGGCGCGCGGCCCGGAGCCGGCGGCGGCGCCCAGTTCGAGTTCGACACCGGCGGGATCGGGCTCGATCTCGACGTGAATGTCGCCATGTCCGTCTCGCTGGAAGAGGCGGTCAAGGGCGGCGAGAAGCGGGTCCGCCTGCCGAACGGCAAGGAGCTCAACGTCAAGATTCCCGCCGGCGTCACCGAGGGCCAGCAGATCCGGCTGCGCGGCCAGGGCGAGAGCGCCCAGGGCCATCCACCCGGCGACCTGCTGCTCACCATCAACATCGCGCCGCATCCGTACTTCAAGGTCGAGGGCGCGGACCTGCGGATCGACCTGCCGGTCACGCTCTATGAGGCGGTGCTTGGCGGCAAGGTCCGCGTACCCACCCTCGGCAATGCCGTGGAGCTGTCTGTCCCGAAAAACACCTCCAGCGGCCGGACCTTCCGCCTCAAGGGCAAGGGCCTGCCGAAGGCCGGCGGAACCGGGGACCTCTTTGTCACCGTCAGGATTATGCTACCGGACGGGAACGACGCCGAGCTTGAGGCATTGATGGAGAAGTGGCGGGACCAACATCGCTACAATCCGCGTAGCGGGCTCGGTTAGGGCATGATTCGGAAAAGTGCGTAGCGGTTCTCCGAAAGATCATGCCAAAAAGACACAGGGCGCTGTCCGAGACCGTGTCGACGATCGGAGCATTCTCTTCCCCACAGGATGATGCTCAACATACGCCTGAAGCGCGGGCCGCGCTTCGACGCTGACGTCTGAGACGTGTCGGCTGTCCGGCGGGGCGGCCGATAAAAAGGTGCGGCCTCGAGAGGGGGACCAGCGCGGTACCAAAAACCCCAATCGAGGCCGCCCGCGTCGATCGGCGGATCGAACGCCACTCATAATCGCGTGATCACCCGGTGCGATAATGAGACGCACACATGTCTTGATTCGAAATTTTCGATGACGGAATCTGGGCACTGCCCTCGTGCGGTTGTTCAGCCGCCGCTTTTCTCTGCCTGGTCGTAAACGGCTTGCGCCACCTTGGTCAGCCGGTCGCGGTCGGCGCCGCCGCTGACGACATAGCCAACACCGCGCTCGGCCCAGAACAGCGCCCCGTCCTTGTCCGTCTTGGCGTAGCGCATCTGCGTCGCACCATTTTCGGTCTTGGCGCTGTAGATCGTGTAGCGCTCGCCCGAGGCGCCCTCATACATCAGGAACGAGGCCGGACCGTTCGGCCCCGGCAGGAGCCGGCCACCCACGAGCTTCAGCCCGCTCGCCTCCAGGTTCGGCGCGAACACAGTCCAGCCGCAGCGCCTGGTCAGCCAGGCCTGAAGGTGGTCGCGCTCATTGCCGCCGACCTCGACCGGATGCCGGACCTCGACGACATAGAGGCGGTGGGCGCCGAGCGCATCCGCCGTGAAGCTCTGGAAGGCCGAGGGGGCGTTGGCGGCGCCGTGGGCGAGCCAGCCGGCGGAGCCGCCGGCGACGAAAGCGACCAGCACAGCCGCTGCGGCGCCATACAGCCATTGCCGCGGCCGGCGCTCCAGGCGCTCGAGCTCCAGCCGCGCCGGCACCGGCTCCAGGGCGACGGCGTCGTAGCGGGCGTGCAGCATCTCGGCCATGGCGCGCCAGGATTGCACGCGCTCGGCATCTTCAGGGTGGGCGGCGAGCCAGGCCTCGACATCGGCACGGCGCTCGGTCGGCAATTCGCCATCGACATAGGCGTGCAGTTCGTCCTCGGTCACTGGAATATTGCGGTCGTTCATATCGTTAGTCTCTGGCTCTGCGGCCCAAAATGTTCTTCGTGATTCGACGTTGCTCGCCTCATCGGCAGGCGGGACAAAACGCTATGCATCGATCCTGCCATCATTTCACCCGCCTGAGCGCCGGGCGCTCGCCGTCCAGTGAGGCTTTGACGTGGGCGCGGGCACGCGCCAGGCGCGACATCACGGTGCCGATCGGCACGCCCTGGATGTCGGCAACCTCGCGGTAGCTCATGCCCTCCAGCATCACCAGGAGCAGCACAGAGCGTTGCTCCTCGACCAGCGTCGCCAGCGCCTTCTCGATGTCGCGTCCTTCGGCTTCGGTCCCGCTGGCGTCGGGGTTGTTCTCCGTCAGTTGCATGAATTGCGGCCGCCTTGCCAGCGAGCGCCGCCGGTTCTTGTTCAGGTTGGTCAGGATCGTGTAGAGCCAGCTCCTGACATCGCCTCCGAGAAACAGGCGCTCCGAACGCAGCGCCCGCACCAAGGTGTCCTGCACCAGATCGTCGGCCGCATCCGCATCGCGCGTCAGCGCGCGAGCGTAGCGGCGCAACGCCGGGATCATGGCTTCCACACTCTGGCGAAACGCACTCATTGCCGTCTTGACGTTCCTAACGATCGGCGCGAACGCCTCGATCATCATAACACCCGAACGGAACGGCTATTCCGGCGCTCGAAACAGCGTTAACGCCGCGTATTAGGGCTGTACCGCAGGGGAGGGGTGGTGTACCTCCAGACGTCAACCCGCTCGATGGGACGTGAAGAAATGGCGCAGAATTCAGGTCTGATGCAAGGCAAGCGCGGAGTGATCCTCGGCGTCGCCAACAACCGCTCGATCGCCTGGGGCATTGCCAAGGCATGCCACGCCGCCGGCGCCGAGCTCGCCTTCACCTATCAGGGCGATGCGCTGAAGAAGCGTGTCGAGCCGCTCGCTGCCGAGATCGGCGGCCTCGTGCTCGGCCATTGCGACGTGACCGACGCTGCGACCATCGACGCGTCGTTTGCGGTGCTGAAGGAGAAGTGGGGCAAGATCGACTTCCTGGTGCACGCGATCGCCTATGGCGAGCAGCTCGACGGCCGCTATGTCGACACCACACAGGAGAATTTTTCGAAGTCGATGCTGATCTCCTGCTATTCGTTCACGGCGGTGGCGCAGCGCGCCGAGAAGCTGATGACCGACGGCGGCTCGCTGATCACGCTGTCTTATTACGGCGCCGAGAAGTGGATGCCGCATTACAACGTGATGGGCGTGGCCAAGGCCGCGCTGGAAGCCAGCGTGCGCTATCTCGCTGCCGATCTCGGCGAGAAGAACATCCGCGTCAACGCGATCTCGGCAGGTCCGATCAAGACGCTCGCCGCGTCCGGCATCGGCGACTTCCGCTATATCCTGAAGTGGAACGAGTACAACGCGCCGATGCGGCGCAACGTGTCGACCGAGGACGTCGGCGGCAGCGCGCTGTATTTCCTCTCCGATCTGTCGCGCGGCGTCACCGGCGAGGTGCATCACGTCGATTCCGGATATCACGTGCTCGGCATGAAGCGTCCGGACGCGCCGGACATTTCGCTGGGTGGCTAGAGCATGATCCGGACAAGTGGCAACCGGTTTTCCCTCGCGACAAACGCGGAACGCGTTTGCGCGGAGATCATGCTCAAACAAGAGAACTGATCTTCAGCTGCAATTGCAATGCCCGTGCCCACGATCTACTTCCTTCGCCACGGCGAGACCGAGTGGAATGCGCTCGGACGGCTCCAGGGCACCAGGGACGTCCCGCTGAACGCGCGCGGCCGCGGTCAGGCCGTGCACGCCGCCGGCGTGCTGGCGGATCTGTTCGAGCGTGACGGCCAGGACCGCGCGGCACTGCCCTACGTGTCGAGCCCGCTCGGCCGGGCTCGCCAGACCATGGAACTCGTGCGCGGCAAGCTCGAACTCCCGCCTGCCGACTATTCGCTCGACGATCGCCTGCGCGAGATCGGCTACGGCAGCTGGGAAGGGCTGACCCTCGTCGAGAGCGAAGCGGCCGACCCTGAGGTCTACGCAAGGCGCCTCGCCGACAAGTGGACGGTGGCCCCGAGCGGCGGCGAGACCTATGCGGCGGTGCAGCTGCGCATGCTCGACTGGTACGAGTCCATCCTGGTCGACACCGTCGCGGTTGCCCATGGCGGCACCTGCCGGGCCCTGATGGTGGCGTTGGGGCTGGAGACCCCAGCCAGCGCCGCCGACCTCTATATCGAACAGGGCGCCGTCTACGTGTTCCGCGAGGGGCGGCTGGAGAAGTTTAGTTAATCTCACCCAACTGTCATTCCGGGGCGGTGCGCAGCACCGAACCCTAAATCTCGAGATGGGTCTGGTCCTTCGGACCATCCCGCAATGACGGGAACAGCGTTTGACGGTTCCTGTCTTGCGCGCTACCACGCGATGTAAATTGTCAACATCAGGCGACAGCCAAGCATGTCCTTCAACACCTTCGGCCACATGTTCCGCGTCACCACCTTTGGCGAGAGCCATGGGGTGGCGATCGGCTGTGTGGTTGACGGCTGCCCGCCGATGATCCCGCTGACCGAGGCCGATATCCAAAAGGATCTCGACCGTCGCCGGCCCGGCCAGTCGCGCTTCACCACCCAGCGACAGGAGCCGGACCAGGTGAAAATCCTGTCCGGCGTGATGGCGCATCCGGAGACCGGCGTGCAGGTGACGACCGGCACCCCGATCGGGCTCCTGATCGAGAACACCGACCAGCGCTCGAAGGACTATTCCGAGATCAAGGACAAGTTTCGTCCTGGCCATGCCGACTTCACCTATGAGGCGAAATACGGCCTGCGCGACTACCGCGGCGGCGGCCGCTCCTCGGCGCGCGAGACCGCGATGCGGGTTGCCGCCGGCGCGATCGCGCGAAAGGTGCTCCCCGATGTGAAGGTGCGCGGCGCGCTGGTGCAGATCGGCCCGCACAAGATCGACCGCGACAAGTGGGACTGGGACGAGGTCGGCAGAAATCCGTTCTTCTGTCCGGACAAGGACAAGGCCGCGTTCTTCGAGACCTATCTCGACGGCATCCGCAAGAGCGGCTCCTCGATCGGCGCGGTGCTCGAGATCGTCGCCGAGGGCGTGCCGGCCGGCTTAGGTGCGCCGATCTACGCCAAGCTCGATTCCGATCTCGCCGGCGCGATGATGACCATCAACGCCGTCAAGGGTGTCGAGATCGGCGCCGGCTTTGGCGCGGCGGAGCTCACCGGTGAAGAAAACGCGGACGAGATGCGCACCGGCAATGACGGCACGCGCTTTCTCTCCAACCATGCCGGCGGCATTTTGGGCGGCATCTCGACGGGACAGCCGGTGGTGGTGCGCTTCGCCGTGAAGCCGACCTCGTCGATCCTCCAGCCGCGTCTCACCGTCGATCGTAAGGGCGCCGACACCGAGATTTTCACCAAGGGCCGTCACGACCCCTGCGTCGGCATCCGCGCGGTCCCCGTCGGCGAGGCCATGATGGCCTGCGTGCTGGCCGACCACTTTTTGCGCGACCGCGGGCAGGTCGGGCGCTAGTGTCCTGAACCAGAAGTTCGCAACATTGGTCCGTTTTGTGCCGGGGCATTGTATCGGCAGAAGCGCTCGATGGAAGCAAGGATGTCGTCAGCGGACTTGGTCCATCGGAATGGTTTCGGATCGGCATTGTGTCGTTCGATGAACGAGGTGATGTCCGCCCTGAGGGCAGCGACACTGCGATAGACGCCGCGCCTGATCTTCTTATCGGTAAGGAGCGCGAAGAAGCGCTCGACCTGATTGAGCCATGACGAACTGGTCGGAGTCAGGTGCACATGCCAACGCGGCCTTTTGGCTAGCCATTTCCGGATCAGCGGCGTCTTGTGCGTTGCATAGTTATCCATGACGAGATGGACGTCGAGTTCGCCCGGTACGGCGGCCTCGATCTCGTCGAGGAACTTGCGGAACTCGGCGGCTCGGTGGCGTCCGTAGCATTTGCCGATGACCCGTCCGGTCGCAATGTCGAGAGCGGCGAACAGCGATGTGGTGCCGTGCCTTTTGTAGTCATGGCTCCTTCGAGCCGGCTGACCGGGACGCATCGGCAGCATCGGCTGACTGCGGTCCAGCGCCTGGATTTGGGACTTTTCGTCTACACACAGAACGATGGCGTGTGCCGGCGGCGAGACGTAAAGGCCGACGACGTCGCGCACCTTGGCGACGAAGTTCGGATCGGTGGAGAGCTTGAATGTCTCTAGCCGGTGCGGCTGGAGCCCGAAGGCCCGCCAGATGCGTTGCACCGTTGACACCGACAGGCCGCTGGCCTTCGCCATGCCCCGAGAACTCCAATGAGTGGCGTTCTCGGGGCAGCTTTCCAGCGTCCGCACGATCACAGCTTCGATGCGGGCATCGTCAATGGTGCGCGGCGCCCCGGAACGCGGCTCGTCGTGCAGCCCGGCCACGCGCTGCTCTACAAAACGCTGCCGCCACTTGCCTACCGTTCCCCGCTCCAGGCCTAGCTTGGCCGCCACCTCCTTGTTCTGACCGCCTTCCGCGCAGGTCAGCACGATCCGGGCTCTCAGAGCCAGCGCCTGCGCCGTTTTCCGCCGCATCGTCAGCGACTGAAGTTCGGCAAGCTCATCATCGCTCAATATCAGGGGCGCAAGCCGCTGGGCCGACATCAGATCCTCCGTCGCTGTTACAGCCGCCATCTCTGGCACAGCGACGCGAATCTACTGCGAATCTACGATTGCGAACTTGTGACTCAGGACACTAGTTCTTCACCTTTCCCCGCTGGGAAGAGGTACGGTGCTTGAAGCTCCTCGTGTCGCGGCACCAGTTTACCGCGTAGCTTGACGTCCACACAACTTCATCCGCTAATGCGGTCATGCAAAGCTCCGAGCTCCAGCGCATCACCAACTGGCTGATCGACGGCGCGCGGTCGTCCGGGACTCCGGCCGAGATGATCACCGAGGTCTGCGAGCATCTGGTCGAGGCCGGCCTGCCGCTATGGCGCTTCGGCATCTTCATCCGCACGCTGCATCCGGAGATATTCGGCCGCAACTTCATCTGGCGGCAGGGCGAGGAGGTCGAGGTCGGCACCGTCGATTTCAAGATCCTGGAGACGCCCGAATTCGCCAGGAGCCCGCTCCGAATCGTGTTCGAGCAAGGCCTGGAGGTCCGCGGACGGATGGACGATCCGGACAGCAAGCGGTTTCCATTTCTCGACGACATTCGAGCCGAAGGGGCGACCGACTATATCGCGGTGCCGATGCCGTTTCTCGACGGCTCGGTACATGCGACGAGCTGGGTGACACGGCATCCCGGCGGCTTCAGCGAAGACCACATCGCGGCTATCCGTTCTATCGTGACGCCGCTCGCGCGCGTCGCCGAGATCATCAGCCTGCGCCGCACCGCCGAGATGCTGCTCGACACCTATGTCGGTAACCGCGCCGGCGCGCGCATCCTCGGCGGCCAAATCCGCCGCGGCCACAACGACACCATGCAGGCCGCGATCTGGCTCTCCGATCTGCGCGGCTTCACCGCGCTGTCGGACCGGCTGCCGGCCGAGACCGTAGTCGAGATCCTGAACCAGTATTTCGACTGCCAGGTCGCCGCGATTCGCGGCCATGGCGGCGAGGTGCTGAAGTTCATGGGCGACGGGCTGCTCGCGGTGTTCCCGATCGACGAATATGTCGGTGATGCCTCGCACGTCTGCTCCCGCGTGCTGGAGGCTGCGCGCGAATCCCGCGCCAGCGTCGAGGCGCTCGCCTTTCCTGTCGGCGACGTCGTTGAACGCTTCCGCTTCGGTGTCGCGCTCCACGTCGGCAACATCCTTTACGGCAATATCGGCGGCGGCAACCGCCTCGACTTCACCTGCATCGGCCCCGCCGTCAATCTCGCCGCGCGGCTGGAGAAGATCGCCGGCCGGCTCGGCCGCACCATCGTCGCCTCGGAAGGCTTTGCCAATGTCTGCCGTCACGACTGGCGCGCGCTCGGCGATTTTCCGATCGCGGGATTTTCGAAAGCCCAGCGCGTCTACGGGCTCGGCGAGGAGACGCCGGTGGTGATGGCGTAAGGCGGGCTCGGTCCAGGAGCAGTATCTGCTCTTTGAGCCGAGCAGACCGGGCGGAAGTCCGAACGGCCCCGAGACATTGCCGCTACAACAGAAAAGGTATAGTGTCTGTGATTGCTCAGCCGGCTCGACATGCCGGCCTTTCGTTCGATCCCTGCAGCGCGTCGCGAAAAGAGGAGCACAATCATGCCGATTACGACGCTGAAGGTCTTGGCGAGCCTCATTCAATTGCATGGGCCGGGCGCAACCATTCAGAGCGACCATCAGGGTATCGACGCATTGCTGAACGATCTGCGCGGACAGGGTGCGGAGCAAAGCGTTGTCGCCGACGAACCCGTGGCGACCCAGGCCGCTTTTAGACGGGGCGGTTTTGCCAAGGGAGCCAATGCAGGCGCGTTTCGCAGGGCGGCATACGCTCCTGGCGTCGGCGCGTTCCGCCGAGGAGGATTCGTTCGAGGGTACTAGATAGCTTCCTCCAGCCCGTCGCGGTATCGGCATGTCGGCTGACGGTCCAGATCGTGTCGCCTTCCAGGAACAGCCGATCACGCAGTTGCTGGTCAAGGTCGCGACCAGATGCAACATCGACTGCTCCTATTGTTACTGGTTCCGCGACGCGTCCGTTTATACCAAACCGAAGCTGATGAGCCCTGACGTGCGGCATCGATTGCTGCAGCGCATCGAGGAGCACCTCGTCAGATATTCCCTCGTCGATTTTCCCATCGTTCTGCACGGCGGCGAGCCGTTGCTGTGGGGCGTTGAGAACTTCCACCGTTTCGCCGAGGCCTGCGAGGCGATTTCATCACGGACGGGCTGCGACATACCCATCGCAGTCACGACGAACGGCATGTTGATCGATGACGAATGGCTTGCCTGCTTCGAGGCGCGCAACATTTCGGTCGCGATCAGCCTGGACGGGCCGGCCGATATTCACGACCTCCACCGCAAGACATTTCAGGGTACGGGCACCCATGCCGCCGTGGAACGTGCCGCCCGCATGCTGGTATCGCGCAACATTGGCGTCATTGCCCTGGCCGTCTGCAATCCCGCTTACGCGCCGCAGCAATACGCTGATTTTTTTGCCGCGTGTGGGATCTCCAATTACGACATCATGATCCCCGACGCGACGGTGGATGAGAAGCCGCCTTCCATTGCCGCCTTCTACAACGGACTGTTTGCCCTGTGGCTGGAGGCAAATCGCACGACGCCTGCGACCGACATCCGCATCATCTCCGACATGATCACCGCCCTGCTTGGCAACAATTCGCCGACCGAGGGCGTGGGTCACAAACCGGTCGAGCTTTGCACCGTGATGACCGATGGCACCGTGGAGGCCCACGATGTGCTGCGGATTGCGGGCGACGGGTTCACGAACACCAAGTTCAACATCTTCGATCATGCGATCGATGAGGTCCGCAATGAGCCGCGCTGGAAGGCCGCGCGCGATGCTTCAATCAATCTTTGCGAGAAGTGTCGCCAATGCAAGTTCATGAACGCCTGCGGGGGAGGCTATCTTCCGCACCGCTTCTCCAAGATAAACGGCTACGACAATCCTTCGGTCTATTGCGATGATCTCTATTCGATGTTCGAGAACATGCAATCAGTTCTGGAGAGCCATCTCTACGTCAGCAGGCCCGACGGGCGGCGCGTCAATGTGCGCGACACATTGGCAGGCAGCGGCTCGGTGTGATCACCGGCCGCCCCGCGACAGCCCGTCAATACGCGACCTTCATCGCCAGTGTCGCGATCACGATCATGACGGCGCCGCCGACGCGGGTGGCGATCTGGGCGAAGGCCATCAGGCCCATGCGGTCCGCGGCGCCGAGGATGGCGACGTCGCCGGTGCCGCCGAGCCCGGAATGACAGGCCGTCACGATCGCCGCCTCGACCGGATACATGTTCAGCCACTTGCCGACGAAGAAGCCGGAGGCGACCATCGCCAGCACCGTCGCGGTGCAGACCGCGATGTAGCCTGGATTGAAGGAGGCGACGAGCTGCTGCCACGACACCAGCAGCGTTCCCATCGCGACGAGGATCGCGAAGGTGAGGTTGGTCGACATGAATTTGTTGATCTGATATGCGCCAAGCTCCATCTCCGCCGGCAAAAGCTTCGTCAGCTTGAGTACGACCGCCGCGATGATCATCAGGATCGGACCGGGAATGCCGGTATAGGGCGCAAGCACCATGCCGAGCACGAACAGCACGCAGGACAGCACGATGCCGGCACCGAGCAGGCCGAGATCGATCGGACGATCGGATCGCGCAGGGCCCAGGATGTCATTGTCGCCGGTCTTGACCAGCATGCCCCGACCGTTGAGGTCGCGGCGTTTTTCCTCCGAGGCGAGCGAGAAGTCCGGCCGCGACGATGGCGACGACGTTGCCGAGCAGGGCTGCGGGCACCATCTGCGCCACGAGCTCGCCTTGCGGCCGGTGCAGCATCTCCGCATAGGCGATCGACAGCGGCAGCACGCCCTCAGCAAGCCCGCCGCCGATGATCGGGATGATCACGAAGAAGAATGTCTCCTTGGGGCTGTGACCGAACAGCAGCCCGACCGCCATGCCGATCGCGATCGCGCTCAGCGTGCCGACCAGCAGCGGCACGAACATCCGGATGAAGCCTTGCACCAGGACACGATGCGGCATGCCGAGGATCGAGCCTGCGACCAGGCAGGCGATGAAGAAGTACTGGAAATTGGCGGTGCGGAATGTCGTCGTGATCGCCTTGTGCGCCGCCTCGGGCATCAGGCCGTAGCTGACGAGCGCGGCCGGCACGAACAGGCACAGGATCGCCGTGCCGCCGATCCGCTTCAGTACCGGAATGGTCTGGCCGAGCTTGCCGAGCAGGAAGCCGAGCAGCATCAGCACGGAGAGGCCGCCGATCACGTCGTTGGGGAGTTTGCCGGTATAGATTGCAGCCGCACAGACCAGCGCAGCGGCAACATAGACCGTGATCGGCAGCGGGCCGATTCTGAGCGCCGCGAGTGCGGACGACGGGGCGGGCTGCGCCGCATCGTCAAGCTTCATGGTCGTGTCGGTCAAGATTGCCTCCCTGTGTTGTTTCGTTTTGATTTGCCCTGCGTTCGCTCAGAACCAGGGATGATCCGCTTTGTGCCGCCGCTCGAAGGCACGAATGTCGTCGGCAAAGACGAGCGTCGCGCTGATCGCATCGCGTCCTGAGAGGAACGCCTCCTTGCGTGCGGGCTCGATCGCGAAAGGGACGATCCCTCCGCCCTCGATCCGGATGACCTGCTGCTCGAGGTCGATCGCGAGGCGGTTGCTCGCAGGATTGGCGACGACGTCGGCGATCATGCTCACCGTGGCGGCGTCCAAGCTGATCGTCAGCAAGCCGTTATTGGTGCAATTGTCGTTGAAGATGCCGGCGAAGGTCGTGCCGATCAGGGCGCGGATGCCGAGCTGCTGGAGACCCCAGACCGCATGCTCGCGGCTGGAGCCGCAACCGAAATTCGGACCCACGACGAGAAAGCAGGCGTCGCGATAGCCGTCCTTGTTCAGCACGAAATCCGGATTGGGCTGACCGGCATTGAAGCGCAGCAGGTTGAAGGCGCCGTCGCCGAGACCGCTGCGATCGACGCCCTTCAAGAACATCTTCGGCATGATCACGTCGGTGTCGGTGTTCGGCGTCATCATCGGCGCAGCCGCGCCGGAGACACGATGGAACGGCGTCATGGCGCGTCTGCTCCGATCAGGCTGCGCACGTCGGTGATGCGGCCCGTGACCGCGGCGGCGGCGACCATCGCCGGGCTCATCAGATGCGTGCGCGCGCCGGGGCCCTGTCGCCCCTCGAAATTGCGGTTGGTCGAGGAAGCCGAACGCTGGCCAGGCGCGAGGATGTCGTCGTTCATCGCCAGGCACATCGAGCAACCGGACTGCCGCCACTCGACGCCCGCATCGATCAGGATTTGCGCGATCCCTTCCGCCTCGGCCTGCGCGCGGACCTGCGTCGATCCCGGCACGACGATGGCGCGGACGCCTGAGGCGACGTGGCGGCCTCTGAACACCCGCGCCGCATCGCGCAGATCCTCGATGCGGGAATTGGTGCAGGAGCCGATGAAGGCGAAATCGATCGGCACCGACTGGATTGGCGTTCCCGGCGTTAGGCCCATATAGGCGAGCGCGCGCATGGCAGCCGTCTTGCGATCCATGGCCACGTTGCTGTCGGGATCCGGAATACGATCGGTCACGGCGATCGCCTGGTCCGGACTGGTGCCCCAGGTCACCAGCGGCGCGACCTCGCCGGCATCGATCGTCATTTCGCGGTCGAAGCGGGCGTCCGGATCGGAGCGCAGCTGCAACCATGCCGCGGCGGCGCGGTCCCACATCTCCCCCTTCGGCGCGCGGGGCCGTCCCCTGAGATAATCAAGCACCTTCAGGTCGGGCGCGACGACGACGCCGCGCGCGCCCGCCTCGACGATCATGATCGATATCACGATCCGTCCCTCGACGCTCATCCCGGTCACGGCAGGACCGGCGAACTCGACCGCATAGCCTGTGGCGCCATCGGCGCCGATGCGCCGGATGATCTCCATGACGACGTCCTTCGGCGTCACGCCGAGCGGAGGAGATCCGGTCACATTGATCCGCATCGTCTTCAGGCGGCGGTAGCGCACCGTCGAGGTCGCCAGATAATGCTCGATGTCGGAGGTGCCGATACCGTAGCCGAGCGCGCCGAAGGCGCCGTAAGCCGTGGTGTGGCTGTCGCCGGCGGCGATCACCATGCCGGGCATCACCAGCCCCTGCTCGGGCGCGACGACGTGCTCGATGCCCTGGCGCGGATCGAGGATGTCGAAATACTCGATGCCGAAATCGCGCGCATTGTCGGCGAAGTAATCGACCTGCCGCGCCGCATCGGCGTCCGGCATCTGGCGCGTGCGGCGGGCCGCCGTCGGATTGACGTGGTCGACGACCATCAGCGCGGCGGAGGGGTTCCACACCTTGCGCCCGGCGGCGCGCAGGCCGGCAAAGGCCTGGGGGCTGGTATATTCGTTGAGGACGGTGCGATCGACATAGAGCAGCACCAGCCCGTCATCGTCGAGCTTCCGCACCACATGCGCGTCGATGAGCTTGTCGTAGAGCGTGCGCCCGGACATTCGGCCTCCCGAGGGAAATCTGCTTTCCCTGACGGTGCAGGCGGGCCTTCTGGAAATCCAATGTCACCTCATGATATGATTATGCGGAATTTGCATAAGCGGGACTAAGCGGCATGGAGATCAACTGGCTGCACGATTTCATCGCGGTGGCTTCGACGCGCAGCTTTTCGCGCGCCGCCGAACAACGTAACTCGTCGCAGCCGGCGCTCAGCCGCAGGATCAAGGCGCTGGAGCTGTGGGCTGGCGCTGCGCTGTTCGAGCGCACGACGCATGCGGTGAGTCTCACCGCCGCGGGCGAGGCGTTCCGCCTCACCGCGGAAGATATCCTCCGCCGCCTCTCGGCCGGCCGGCTCGAGGCCCAGGAGCTCGCCCGCGGCGCCTCCGACGTCTTGAAATTCGCATCGACCAACGCGCTGTCGCTGACCTTCTTTCCGGACTGGCTGCGCGGTATCGAGACCGTGCTGTCCTTCGTGCCGAACGTGCAGCTGGTCGCCAACCACATGGAGGCGTGCGAGCGCATGCTGCTTGCCGGCGAGGTGCATTTCCTGCTCTGCCACCACCATCCCGCAACCGTCACCGCGCTGACGACGTCCCAGTTTCGCTCCGTTCATGTCGGAGACGACTGCCTGATTCCGGCGTCGGTGCCCGCTTCGAGATCGGTCAAAACTCCACGCTTCAGGTTGCCGGGAACGGAGACCGCACCGGTGCAATTCCTCAGCTTCCGTCCCGAATCCGGAATGGGAAAGATCCTCGAAGCGGTCCGCTCGAGCTCGCCCTTGAAGGCGCACCTCAAGCCGGCATTCACCTCGCACCTTGCTAAACTGCTCGTCACGATGGTCCAGGCCGGCCGCGGTATGGCCTGGCTGCCACAAAGCCTGATCGCCGATCAGCTCGCATCGGGCGAGCTGGTGAGGGCGGGCGGGCGGGAATGGGAGGTCCCGATCGAGATCCACGTGTTTCGGCCGAAGTCGAGGCTGACGCCCGCGGCGGAAGCGTTCTGGAAACACGTTCAGGAGCATCCGCCCGCAAGCAGCGCGCGCAAGCCGGTGGGCGCACGCCGGAGGCGCGGCTAGAGCATGATCCGGAAAAGTGCGCAGCGGTTTTCCGAACAGATCATGCTCAAACAACAACCTAAAGCGCGATGACGATCCATCCTAATCTCATCGCGCTTTGGATTAGACCTATTCCTCGGGCTCGGTGGTGAACAGCAGCGGATAGCCCTTGGCGCGGCCGGCGTCGGTGGCGCGCGTCGCCTTGGTCTCGGCGACGTCCTTGGTGAACACGGCGACGACGCAGGCGCCCAGCTTGTGGGCAGTGATCATCACCTTGTAGGCCTGATCCTCAGTCATACGAAATTCGGCCTTCAAGATCATGGTCACGAATTCGCGCGGCGTGTAGTCGTCGTTGATCAGGATGACCTTGTGCAGCCGCGGCTGCTCGACCTTGGTCTTGGTCTCGGTCTTGGTTTTGGTTTTCGGCGTGGTGACAGTGTCGTTCATTCCGCCTCCCGGACAGGGCGGGCTCGGGTTCCAGCCGGAGCGATCAGCTCGCGGCCTTCGCACCATATTGCAGGACCTGCACCTTCTCCAAGGTGATCAGGCCGCTCGACATCATGCCATCCAGGATGGGCAGGAATGCATTGATGTTGTCCTCACTGTCGACGATCTCGATCAGCAGCGGCAGATCTTCCGACAGCCGCAGGATCTTCGAGGTGTGCAGCCGGCTCGATTTGCCGTACCCCATCGGGCCACGCAGCACGGTGGCGCCGGCAAGGTGCCGCTCGCGCGCCGTCGTCACGATCGCTTCATAAAGCGGCTTGCCGTCATAATGGTCGCTTTCGCCGATGAAGATCCGGAGCGAAACAGCCTGATTGGGAATTTGCATCGTCAGCTCCTTTTCAAGCGGTTGGTGCGGCTCGCCAGCATATGCCCGAGCCAGACCGACACCAGCCAGCAGACGACGGAGGCCGCCACATAGGCCAGCGCCGTATATTTCAGGCCGCCGTGGACCAGGCGGAAGGTCTCGAGGCTGAAGGTCGAGAAGGTGGTGTAGCCGCCGCAGAATCCGGTCATGACGAATTGCCGGTGCTCGGGCCGCGCCAGCACGCGGCCGTCCGGGCCAGTGAGCGCGGCGTAGAAGCCGATGATCAGCGAACCCGTTGCGTTGATGAACAGCGTCGCGACGGGGAAGCCGGGACCTGCGTCGAGTGCGAGCCCGACCAGGTATCGCGTCAGCCCGCCAATGATGCTGCCGGCAGCCACCCAGGCATAGAGCGTTGCAGTGCGCCAGCGCTCGGCGGAGGAGGGGGACTTCATCCGCGCCTAGCCTCCAAGATTGTCCGCAAGGAGGAAGCCGCAACTGACGGCGGCGAGGCATAGCCCGACCGAGAACACGACGTTGCCGAGCGCGTGTAGCGGCTCGCCGTTGCGCGCGAGCGTCAGCGTTTGCAGGCTGAACGAGGACACTGTGGTGTAGCAGCCGAGGAAGCCGGTCACCGCGAACAGCCAGGGATTGGGCGATGCGAACACCGATCCGGGATGGGTGGCGAGCGCGCCAAAAATGCCGATCAGGAAGGCGCCGGTGACGTTGATGGTCATTGTGCCCCACGGAAACGTCTCGCCCAGCCGCCGGGCGATCGCGCCGGAGACGAAATAGCGCGCGCAGCCGCCGAGCACGCTGCCGATCACGATCGCGGTCACTCCGCTCAGCATCACTTGTCCTCCGCGGCGAGGCCGTTGCCGACGGTGAGCAGCCCCACCAGCGCCATCAACGCGAAGCTGAGCCCGGCGAGGAATGTGCCCGCCGGACCATAGGTGTCCCACAGCGCACCGGCGATCACGCTTGCGGCCAGCAGGGCAAGCCCGGTGAACAGGTTGAAATAGCCAAAGGCGGTGCCGCGCAGGCTCGGCGGCGCAGCGTCGGCGACCTGGGCCGAGAGCAGGCCTTGCGTCAGTCCCATATGCAGCCCCCACAGCACGACGCCGAGCGCGAGGCCCCCAAGGCTCGGCAGCAGCGCGAGCGCGAGATCGGCGCCGGCGAGAAAGAGCAGGCCGAGCGCGAGCAGGGCGGTCCGGTTGATCCGGTCGGACAGCACGCCGGCCGGATAGGCCGACAGTGCGTAGGTGATGTTCATCAGCACCAGCACCGCCGGCACCCACATCGCATTGAGCCCGATGTTCTGCGCGCGCAGGATCAGGAAGGCCTCGCTGAAGCGCGCCAGCGTGAAACACCACGCCGACCGCGACGACGCGCCAGTACACCGATCCGAGTTGCCGCATTGCCGCAAGGTTCAGCGGATTCGTCGCGGGCTCTCGGCCTGGGTCCGGCTCCAGCTCGTGAACCGCGAACGCGATCAGGCCGAAGGACAGGAAGGCCGGCAGCACGGCCAGCCAGAACACGAGGGTAAAATTATCCGCCGTCCACCACATCAAGCCGATCGCCGCGAGCGGACCGACGAACGCGCCGATGGTGTCGAGCGACTGCCGCAGGCCGAAGCTAGCGCCGCGCAGGCCGAGAGGGGCGATATCGGCGATCAGCGCATCGCGCGGCGCACCGCGAATGCCCTTGCCGACCCGGTCGATGAAGCGCGCCGCGACCAGCCATCCAACGCTGGGGGCGAGCGGGAATAGCGGCTTCGTCATCGCGGCCAGCCCATAGCCGAGGGCCGCGAGCAGCTTGCGGCGGCCGAGCCAGTCCGACAATGCGCCCGAAAAGATCTTGGTGATCGAGGCGGTCGCCTCCGCGATGCCCTCGATGAAACCGACGGTGAGCGTGGAGGCGCCGAGCACGGTGACGAGATAGACCGGCAGCAGCGCGTGGATCATCTCGGAGGAGATGTCCATCAGCATCGAGACGAAGCCGAGCACCCAGATCCCCCTGGGCAACGCGCTGCGCGCAGCATTCAGTGTCGTCGTCACGCCTTCTCCTTTGCCCGGCTTAGGCAACAAAAAACCCGCCATCGGCGGGTTTGTCCATGCTTCCGCCAGAGGCGGAGGCTCAATGATTGCCCCACCTCAAGCAGGAGTCATCAGCCCAATACGGTCCAGGCAAATCTGAACCGCCGGGCGGTTGTCGGGGGACTCCATCCCCATCTGTGCGTCCAGCCTAGCATGGAAATCGCGCCGGACAAGTGGGCGGGGGAGTAGCTCCATATTCCGTCATTCCGGGGCTCGCGAAGCGAGAACTCTGGCGCGCCCTTGCGCGCCTGAGAATCTCGAGATTCCGGGTTCGGCTGTTCGAACCGCCCCGGAATGACGGAGTTCGTGGTCGCACGCGTTCCGATGACGCAAGCGCGGCAGCATCGCGGCAGCTTTGCGCAAGGCGCGAAATTCCTAACTCGAATGTGAAGCGCAAGCGATCTTCGCGCTTTGCGGCAAGGCGATTGCATGTCACCATCGCGTCATACGACGGGAGACTGCGATGCGATTGCTGTTCTCGATCGGGGCTGTGCTGATGGCCGGCATGTTTGCCGGAGGGGAGGTCGCGGGCATTGCGGCACCAGGACCCAAATTTGATTCGTCCAGACATCAGCCGCAGCGCCTGGCAGCCGCCGACAAGGATGCGCAGACGGTCGACGTCGAGCTGATCCTCGCGGTCGACGTCTCCTACTCCATGGACATGGACGAGCTCGCGGTGCAGCGCGAAGGTTACGCGCAGGCGCTCCAGTCGAAGGAATTCCTCCAGGCGCTGAAGCTCGGTCCGAACGGTCGGATCGCGGTGACCTATTTCGAATGGGCCGCCTCCAGCGACCAGAAGATCATCATCCCCTGGCGGCTGGTCGACGGACCGGAGACCGCGGATGCAGTCGCGGCCGAGATCATGAAGACGCCGATCCGGCGCGCCTCGCGCACCTCGATCTCCGGCGCGATCAATTTCGCGATGCCGCTGTTCGAGGAGGATCCCTATCGGGGCCTGCGCCGCGTGATCGACATCTCGGGCGACGGACCCAACAACAATGGCGGTCCCGTGACGGTGGCGCGCGACGCCGCACTCGAGAAAGGCATCGTCATCAACGGCCTGCCGATCATGGTCAAGGAGCCGTCCTACTCGACCATGGATATCGACAATCTCGACTATTATTACGAGGACTGCGTCATCGGCGGTCCCGGCGCCTTCGTGATCTCGATCAAGGATCGCGAGAAGTTCAAGGAAGCCATCCGCACGAAACTCCTGATGGAGGTGGCGGGCCGCACGCCGGAGCGGCCGGTGGTTGCCGTTGCCGACAAGGACAAGGAGCCGCGGGTCAATTGCATGATCGGCGAGAAGATCTGGTCGGACCGCTGGGGCCGCTGAGACGCGCGACCTTTTCGAACGGGACCGTTTGCCTCACCTCGCGCAGCGCTTGGATTTAACGGCTCGTTAACCAGCGCGTGGCCCTAATCGAATTGTTTCCAGCTGTTTCAGGATCATGTCCTGATACTGTGCGCCGACATGCGACCGAAAGCGTCTTCGTCAGGATCGTCCGCCGAGCAATCCGATGGCCGTCATCTCGCCCAGCACCAACCAGATCTCGCCCGCCAACGAGCGGATGTATCACCAGAGCAACCTGATCGGTGACTGGAAAGGCAATTGGGTGGGCAACAACCAGGAAGTCGGTTTCAAGGTCGTGAACATCCGGGGAGCCCGAGCCCAGATCGAGTATACCCATAATGGACATACCGAGCGCGGTTTCGGCGAGGTCAATGGTGCAACCATCACCTACGGCACCGTCACTGTCGGCACCAAGGATGGCAAGAATCTCGCGCTGCTGTTCTCCGCCGGCGGCGGCAAGGCGACCGCCACTCTCGCGAAGCAGGCGCCTCCCGGTTCCGACAACAATCTCATGGGAAGCTGGGGCGGCTATTCGGCCGAGAATGGCAAGAGCGCAAGCTTTCGCGTCCTCGCCATCAACGGCAAGGAAGCCACGGTCAGCGTCACCACCGACGGCATCACCCGCCAGGGCACGGGCTACCTCTACAAGAACGTCATCATGTTCGGCCAGTCGCAGATCGCGACCGACGACGGCAAGAACGGCAAGATCATCTACCAGGTCGGCAGCAAGTCCTTCGTGGTGCCGGTGACGAAATATCCGCCGGCGGACGGCTCGTCTTCGGTGGACAGGACGGCCTAAAAGCATGATCCGGAAAAGTGCGCAGCGGTTTTCCGAAAAGATCATGCGCAAACAACAAAGCTAGAGCGCGATGACAATTCATCCTGATCTCATCGCTCTTTAGCCGATTACGGCTGCCAGCCCGCGGATTGCGTTGGCTCCCTCACAACGACGACCCTGTCCAATTCGTCATCCTGAGGTGCGAGTGGCGCGATGCAAAGCATCGCGCCTGGAGCCTCGAAGGATGCACGGCCTCGCTGCTTCCGCGCGGCTAGCAGCCCGGCCGTCGCGCTTCGAGGGCCGCTGAAGAAACGGCCACTCGTTGGATCAGATCCGTGCCTCCAGGATCAGGTTGAACGGCGTCTCGGCCGCGCGGCGGAAGCGCGACAGGCCGCCTTCGCTCGCGACCTTGCGCAGCCTTGCCTCGCCGGCTTGGGCGCCGAGCGCCAGGCCCACCTCCTGATCGAGCGAGGCCGGCGTGCAGATCATGGTGGACGCCGCGTAGTAGACGCGCCCGACCGGGTTGAGATTGTCTTCGAGACGATCGCCAGCGAATGGCTCGACCAGCATGCAGGTGCCGTCCTTGGCCATGCTTTCGCGCACGTGGCGGATGGCGCCGACCGGATCGCCCATGTCGTGCAGGCAATCGAAGAAGCAAACGAGATCGTAGCCCTCGGCCGGATAGGACTTCGCCGAGTGCACCGCGAAGCTGACGCGATCGCCGAGCTTTGCTTCGGCTGCAGCCTTTCGCGCCGCCTCGATCGAGCCCTCGTGATAGTCGAAGCCATAGAAGCGCGAATTGGGGAAGGCTTCCGCCATCAGCCGCGTCGAGACGCCGTGACCGCAGCCAACATCGGCGACCTTGGCACCGCGCTTCAGCTTGTCCACGACTCCCTCGAGCGCAGGCAGCCATTCCTGCACCAGATGATGCATGTAGCCGGTGCGGAAGAAGCGGGCGGTGCCGCAGAACAGGCACTCGCTGCGCCGGTTCCAGCCGACGCCCTTGCCGGATTTGAACGCATCCGTGACCTTCGGCTCGTCGAGAAAGGCCGCGGCAATGACGTTGCCGACCGCGCCGAGGAACACGGGACTATCCGGATCGGCAAGCGCCATCGCCTGCTCCGGCAGCATCGAGAATTTTCCGGATGCGGAGTCATATTCGACGTAGCCGGACGCGGCCTGGCTCGAGAGCCATTCGCGGACATAACGCTCAGTCGTTCCGGTGGCGCTTGCGAGCTCGGCGGAGTTCATCGGTCCCTTGGCGGCCAGGGTGCGGTAAAGACCGAGCTTGTCGCCCAGCAGGAGCAGCGATGCGTTCATCGCCGCTCCGACCTCGGTGATCATCTTGCCCATAAAGGCATTCAACCTGTCGGTATCGACGTCCATGATAGCCTCCATGCGATGGCGGATATTGAGGGTCTGCGCCCCCATCGTCGGGAGCACGCTGCATGCCCTGTAAATGGGTCCGCCCGTCGGAAGCGAGGTTCAAGACGTCAGGAAAAGGTGAATGGCCAGGAACTGGATCGCGTGATCACGGGTACCATTCACTGGCATTTGCACGATCCTGGGCATATAATCTGCGAGGTTCTGACGGTTACCTGAATGTCCAGCTTCGCTCGTTCCTGCGGTCTTGCAACTCTCTTCGCGCTGCTCTGCCTCGGCGATGCGCCGGCCCATGCGCAGGCCGCCCCGCTGCAATATTGGATCCCGGGCGGGCCGTTCGGCTTCGGCGGCAGTGCTGTCCAGAGCGCCGATGCTTACGGCAATTTCCCAAGCTTCAATGCGGGCGATGCCAACGGGGGCTATGATTTTCGTCCCGGTTTCTTTGTCGGCAGCGCGCGCGGCAATCTCGGCTTGAGCGGCTTCAGCCAGTCCGTCCCGGCCGGCAATTTCAGCGCGCTGTCCTATGACAGCACGCAGTTCGGCTACAACACCAAGACCGCGGGCGGCATGCCGGTCACGTTCTTTGCCGGTTTCAATTCGCTGAAATACGGAGACGGCATCGGCAGCTCGCTGGCGCCGCTCACCTCCAGCGCCGCGCCCGGCTACAGCGCGTTCGCGGGTGTCGAGTTCAAGCCGACCTCCAACCTCAGCCTGTCCTTTGGCGCCGGCGTCGTCCAGCAGGACTCGGGCCGCATGGACAGCGATATCCGATCGAACATGCTGCCCGGCGAGTCTCCGGCGCTGAGCGGCTTGCGGCGCTAGACCATGACCCGCAAAGTGTGCAGCGGTTTCCCGAAACGGTCATGCTCAAACGAAAAGACTATCGCGTGAACTTCGCGACCAGCTCCACATGCGGCGTGTGGCGGAACTGGTCCACCGGCACCACCGAGTCGATCTTGTAGCCACCGTCGATCAGGAGCCGCGCATCGCGGGCGAAGGTCGCGGTGTTGCAGGACACCGCGATTACCACAGGCACCTTGCTCGCGGCGAGCTTTAGCGCCTGGGCCTGCGCGCCCTGGCGCGGCGGATCGAACACGACGGCGTCGAACTCGCGGAGCTCTTGCGGCACCAGCGGACGGCGGAACAGGTCGCGCGGCTCGCACCTGATGGGCTTCAGGCCCGGCGTGCGCGCGGCTTTCGCGAGGGCGGCGATCGCGCCGGCGTCGTTGTCATAGGCGGTGATCCGCGCCTTCTCGGCGAGCCTCAATGCAAACGGCCCGACGCCGCAGAAGAGGTCGAGAACCTCCTTGGCCTTGCCGGCGCGTTCGGCGACGAGCGCGGCCAGTGTCTCTTCGCCCGCAACCGTCGCTTGCAGGAACGAGCCGGGCGGCAACGTCACGTCAGCGCGACCCATTTTCACGATCGGCGGCAGACGTTGCAGCACCAGCTCGCCATGCCGCGTCAGCCGCACCAGGCGATGCTGTTCGGCGACGCGCGACAGCGCGCTGACGATCGGTGTCGGCAGCGGGCCGGAGCCGCGCACGTCGACATCGAGGCCGTTGGCGGTCGCAGTGGCCTGGATGTCGAGCGGCTTCGTCACCGGCATCTTCGACGTCAGCGGCTCGGCAAGCGCCCAGGCGGCGTCGAGTGCGCCTTCGAGGCCGGGATCGAGGATCGGGCAGCGATTGATCGGGATGACGTCGTGCGAGCTCGCCGCCGAGAAGCCGACCTTGAGCACGTCATGCGTGCCAAATCTTCCATGAAGCGTGACGCGCCGGCGGCCCGCGCCATGGGCATCGACCAGCGGCGCCACCTCGCAGGCGATGCCGGCCTGCGCCAGCGTCTCGACCACGATGCCGCGCTTCCAGGCGTGGTACGGCTCCGCGGCCCAATGCTGGATCGCACAGCCGCCGCAGACGCCGAAATGCGGACAGAACGGTTCGATGCGCTCGGGGCTGGCGACGTCCACCGCCAGCAGCTTGCGGCGATCAGGATGGTGGCCCGCGACGTGATCGACCTCGACGGTCTCGCCGCCAAGCGTGTAGGGCACGTAGATCGCATCGTCGGCGTCGAAGCAGACGCCATCGCCGCGATGCCCGACGTGATCGATCCTCACGCGCTCAACCACGGCGGGCGCCCAGGAAGAATTCGATATTGCCGTCGCCGCCCGCGATTGGGGAGGGGAACACTTCGATATCGGTGCAGCCGAGCGAAGCTGCGAACGCCACGATGTCGTCGCAGATCTCTTGATGCACGGCCGAGTCGCGGATGATGCCCTTCTTGTTGTGCTTCCGCTCGGCCTCGAATTGCGGCTTGATCAACGCCAGCAGGCTCATCGGCGCCGCCGCCAGCGACAGCGCCACGGGCAGCACGGTTTTCAGCGAGATGAAGCTGACGTCGATGACGACGACATCGGGCCGCGCCGGCAGCCGCTTGCCGTCATAGCTGCGAATATCCGTTTCCTCCATCGACACGATCTTGGGATGGCCGCGCAGCGAGGGATGCAGCTGGCTGGTGCCGACGTCGACGGCAAAGACGAGGCTCGCGCCGTTCGCCAGCAGCACTTCTGTAAACCCGCCGGTGGAGGCGCCGACGTCGAGGCAGACATGGTCCTCGATCTCGATCGGGTAGCGCTCCAGCGCGCCGGCGAGCTTGACACCGCCGCGCGAGACATAGGGATGCGCAGGCTCGGCCTGGATCACAGCATCCGCGGCGATCGTCTCCGACGGCTTCAAGACCTGCTTGTCATCGGCCGTGACGAGCCCGGCCTCGATGGCCGCGCGCGCCCGCGCCCGGCTCTCGAACAGGCCGCGCTCGACCAGCAGAACATCCGCGCGCTTGCGGGTAGGGGACAATCGACTCTCCAGGACCGGGCTTGTCGCTTATGTAGCGATCAATCGCGCGGCCGCCATCCGGACGCAAGTCTCGAACGCGGCGAGGTCATGCCAGGCGTCGATCGGCAGCTGCGCCGGCGTCACCAAGGGGCAGCCGTGCAGCTCCAGCGCATGGATCATCATGAGGTTGTCGGCGAGGCCAAAGTCCTCGACCGTCAGCCCCTCCGCGTCGACCAGACGTCCATCCGCGGAGGTGACATGGGCGAAGCGGCCGAGACGGTCGGCATAGGTGGCGGGATCGTTGGAATAGGCGAGACAGAACTTGCGCCGGCCGGCCATGTAGCCGAGCTCGTAGACCGTGCCGGGATCGGCCCCGGCGCCGCGGAACGGGGTGAGGTTGGCGATGATGGCATCGGCGCCGTCCATCATCGCTTCATTGCCGCAAAAAATCTGCCGCGAGGCGTCGGGCGCGGCGAGGTCGACGGCATTGTCGAGCGGATAGAGGCCGGTGATCCCGTGCGCCGCGCAGATCTCGACCTTGCGCCGGCCGATCTCGACCGCATCCGGCAGGAACACGTCGGGGCCTGCCAGGTAGATTTTCATGGGTGAGATCTGCCGATGCGAAGCGCGGTACAACACCTCTCCCATCGGGAGAGGTGGGGGTGGGGGTGCAGCGTCTGTCGCGATGGCTTAGGCCAGCTTGACCGTCTCGGTCTTCACGTCCTTGCCGAGCGCCTCGAACACCTTGGCGACGATGCCCTTCGCGTCGAGGCCGGCGCGGGCGTACATCGCCGCCGGCGTGTCGTGGTCCTGGAACACGTCGGGCAGCACCATCGAGCGGAACTTGACCATGCCGCTGTCGAGCACGCCCTGATCGGTCAGGAACTGTGCGACATGCGAGCCGAAGCCGCCGATCGAGCCTTCCTCGATCGTGATCAGGATCTCGTGGTCGCGAGCGAGCTTGAGCACCAGCTCGGTGTCGAGCGGCTTCATGAAGCGCGCGTCCGCAATCGAGGTGGACAAGCCAAGCGCAGCGAGCTCGTCGGCCGCCTTTTCGCATTCGGCGAGGCGCGTGCCGAAGGAGAGCAGGGCAATCTTGCTGCCCTGGCGGATCATGCGGCCCTTGCCGATCTCGAGCGGAATGCCGACCTCCGGCATCTCGACGCCGCGGCCTTCGCCGCGCGGATAACGCACCGAGCTCGGACGGTCGTCGATCGCGACCTGGGTCGCCACCATGTGCACGAGCTCGGCTTCGTCCGCCGCGGCCATAATCACCATGTTGGGCAGACAGCCGAGATAGGCGTTGTCGAACGAGCCGGCATGGGTCGCACCGTCGGCACCGACGAGGCCGGCGCGGTCGATGGCGAAGCGCACGGGCAGGTTCTGGATCGCGACGTCGTGCACGATCTGGTCGTAGCCGCGCTGCAGGAAGGTCGAGTAGATCGCGCAGAACGGCTTGTAGCCTTCGGTCGCAAGGCCGGCGGCGAAGGTCACGGCGTGCTGCTCGGCGATACCGACGTCGAAGGTGCGGTCGGGGAACGCCTTGTTGAAGATGTCGACGCCGGTGCCCGACGGCATCGCCGCGGTGATGGCGACGATCTTGTCGTCCTTCTGCGCTTCCTTGACGAGGCTCTGGCCGAACACGTTCTGGTAGGCCGGCGCGTTCGGCTTGGCCTTCGCTTGCGTGCCGGTCGCGACGTCGAACTTGACGACCGCGTGGTACTTGTCGGCGGAGGCCTCCGCCGGGCCGTAGCCCTTGCCCTTTTGCGTGACGACGTGAACCAGGATCGGGCCGGTCTCCATGTCGCGCACGTTCTTCAGCACGGGCAGGAGGTGATCGAGATTGTGACCGTCGATCGGGCCGACGTAATAGAAGCCAAGCTCCTCGAACAGCGTGCCGCCGTCCATCATGAAGCCGCGGGAATATTCTTCGACGCGGTTGGCGCGGTTGGCGAGGATTTTTGGCAGGCGCTTGTTGATCTGCTTGGCCGCATCGCGCAGCGTGCGATAGGTCTTGCCGGAGTAGAGGCGCGACAGATAGGCGCTCATGGCTCCAACCGGAGGCGCGATCGACATGTCGTTGTCGTTGAGGATCACGATCAGGCGCGAGTTCATGGCACCGGCATTATTCATGGCCTCATAGGCCATGCCCGCCGACATCGCGCCGTCACCGATCACTGCAATAACGTTGTTCTTGCCGCCGGAGAGGTCGCGCGCGACGGCCATGCCGAGACCGGCCGAGATCGAGGTCGAGGAATGTGCGGCGCCGAACGGATCGTAATCGCTCTCGCTGCGCTTGGTGAAGCCGGAGAGGCCGCCGCCGGTGCGCAGCGTGCGGATGCGGTCGCGGCGGCCGGTGAGGATCTTGTGCGGATAGGCCTGATGGCCGACGTCCCAGATCAGCCGGTCGCGCGGCGTGTCGAAGACGTAGTGGATCGCGGTGGTGAGCTCGACCACGCCGAGGCCCGCGCCGAAGTGACCGCCGGTCACAGAGACGGCATCGATGGTCTCCTGCCGCAGCTCGTCGGCGACCTGGCGAACCTGCTCGACCTTGAGCTTGCGCAGGTCGTCCGGGGTCCGGATGGTGTCGAGAAGCGGCGTCTTACTGTATGCGTTCACGGCGATTTCCAATTTGTCAGCGCCGGAAGGTCGTTCCGGTGCGCGATGGGTTTGCACAATATCGGCGCAGCGCGAATCCTAAAACCGTCGGAGCCACCTGCCTGGGGCACGGCCCCGTCTTCAAGCTTAGGTGAGCTTAGGTGCGCTCCGGTTCAGTCTCTGTGATCCCTGTCACTTAGATCGGCTTCGTCCGTCCCAGCCAATTCATCAGCAGTTTGAAGCGCTTGTCGTCGGCAATCAGTGCCCACGCAAGGCTTGCAAAAAGCCACACTCCGCGCAGCTTTACACCAAAGCTTGGGCCAAAGCCAACCCGCCCCGCCGATTGCGGCCATGCAGCAGCAACCCGCGGGCGAGATTTGGTTAACCTTGGGCAGGGACTGGCGGTTCCTCCCTGCCTGCTTCGTTGGCAGTGCTTTTCGGTGAAAATATGGGACTTTCGGCCTGTTCGGGCCCGGTTCCAGCCGTCAAGGCATTGGCCTCGGCGGGTTCCTGCTGCTGGAACGGCCGCGGAACCACCGTCAGAACTGAAATTGGGGGTGCCCGCCTTACTGCACGTCAAGGGGCGCAGTGCCGGTGGCCTGGCCGCTGGCATCAGTGGTGATCTTGTCGACGCGGGCTTCGGCCTGACGCAGCAGATCCTCGCAGCGGCGCTTCAGGGCTTCGCCGCGCTCGTAGATCGTCACGGATTCCTCGAGCGGCACCTTGCCGTCCTCGAGCCGCTTCACGATCGTTTCGAGTTCCTCGATCGCGCGCTCGAAGGTGAGCCTGGAGACGTCGATTTGGGTGTTTTCGGCCATATCCGTTTCCGATTGCCCGCTTGCCTTCCGTCAGAGAAAGCAAGGTTGTACGGGCCTAATGTGGCGATTGTCGTTAGGCGCCCATCAGGGCGCCGACATGCGCCGTAACAGATTCTTTCAATCCTTGCAGGTCATAGCCGCCCTCGAGCACGGAGACAATGCGCCCGCCGGCGGACTTGTCGGCAAGGTCCATCAGCTTGCGCGTGACCCAGGTGTAGTCCTCGGCGCGCAGGTTCAACGAAGCCAGCGGATCGCGGTAATGCGCGTCGAAGCCGGCGGAGATGATCAGCAGCTCTGGGCTGAATTTCTCCAGCCGCGGCAGGATCAGGCTCTCGAACGCGGAGCGGAATTCGGGACCGCCGTCCTCGGAAGCGAGCGGCGCGTTGACGATGGTGTCGTGATCGCCGCGCTCGCCCTTGGCGCCGGTACCCGGAAACAGCGGCATCTGGTGCGTCGAGCAGTACATCACGGTCGGGTCCGACCAGAAGATGTCCTGCGTGCCGTTGCCATGATGCACGTCGAAATCAACGATGGCCGCGCGCTTGATGCCGTATTTGCGCTGTGCATGGCGGGCGGCGATCGCGACATTGTCGAAGAAGCAGAAGCCCATCGGCTTGCCGATCTCGGCGTGGTGGCCGGGCGGCCGCACCGCGACGAAGGCGTTGCGGTGCTCGCCATTCATCACAGCTTCAGTCGCCGCCACCGCGCCGCCGACCCCGCGCATCACCGCTTCCCACGTGCCGGGCGACATCGAGGTGTCGCCGTCGATATAGACCTGGCCGCTGGTCGGCGCGACGTGGCGCAGCTCGGTGACGTAGTGCTCGTTGTGGCAGAGCGTGACGAGATCGAGATCGCCCTCCGGCGCCTGGTCGCGCACCAGGAACTGGAAGCGCTCATGCGACAGCGCTTCCTCCACCGCGCGCAGGCGATCGGGCCGTTCAGGATGTCCCGGCGGCGTGACGTGGTCGAGGCAGGCCTTATGGGAGAGGAGAAGCGTGCTCATCAGGTCGGCCTCATGGAATGCGGGCTCTCGACGTCGTTGGCGCATCCGGCGCCAAAACGCAATGCAAATCCCAATCTAGGTGTTCCCCGGGGAATGGCAAACTGTGGGCCAGTTCGTTTGATCCGGATCAATTCACCCGCAGGATGCGGGTCGGTGGCAGCGGGCCGATCGGCCCGTGCGCCCGGAAAAACGCGAACAGCGCGTCCGCATCATAGCCGCCATATTGCGGCGAGGTGCCCTGCTTGGCGACGGTAAAACCGTCGCCGCCGACCGCGAGGTAATCGTTGAGGGTGACGCGATAGCCGGTGCCGGCCTCGATCGGCCTGCCCTTGAGCGTCATCTTGTCCGCCATCACGCGCTCGCCAAACGGTTTGGCCGCATCCCACGTGTAGCTGAACCCGTTCGACACTTGCAGGATCCGCGGCCGCTTCGGATCGAGCCATTGCTGCTCCAGCATGTCCTTGAGCTGGCTGCCCGTCAGCGTCATGGTGACCAGGCGGTTGCGGAACGGCTGGCTGGAGAACACGTCGCCGAAGGTGATCGCGCCGTTCTCCTTCGGCACCAAGTCGGTGCGGATGCCGCCGGGATTGGTGAGCGCGATGACGGCGCTGCCGTCCTTGGCGTCCTTGGTTGCGGCGAGCTGCGCGTCGGCGATGACGTCGCCGAGCGCGCTCTCGCCGGCCTCGTTCGGCACGCGCGACAGCGTCTGCGTCACCGATCCCGCGGGCCGGTTGGCGATTGGAGCTGCGAGCTTGTCATAGGCCTCGATCAGCGCGGTCTGCTCGGGGTCTTTCGCCAGCGAGGCGTTGGCGACGATGACGTTCTCGGCCTTGGCGCTCACGATGTCGCGCGTTGCGGGATCTAGCTTGAGATCGATCGCGGTGACCAGCGTGCCGTATTTGTCGCCACTCGTGACGAGCCGTCCGTCGATGTCGCAGACATAGGCGCGGTGGGTGTGGCCACTGACGACGACGTCCACGGCGCGGTCGAATTTCTTGACGATGTCGACGATCGGCCCCGTGATCCCAGGGCATTCATTGTAGTCGCCCGAGGGCTCGCCGCCCTGGTGGATCAGCACCACGATGGCCTCGACGCCGCGCGCCTTGAGCTGCGGCACCAGCGCGTTCACCGTCTCGGCCTCGTCGCGGAATTCGAGCCCGGCAATGCCCGACGGCGAGACGATGCCCGCGGTCTCTTTCAACGTGAGGCCGATGAAGGCGACCGGGATGCCGTCGAACTCACGGATCTCGTAGGGCGGCAGCACGCTCTTGCCGGTCGCGGTCTCCACGGTGGAGGCGGCGAGATATTGGAATTTGGCGCCGGTGAACGGATGCGGCCCCTGGCAGCCGTCGAGCGGATGGCAGCCGCCGTTCTGCATCCGCAAGAGCTCGGTCTTGCCCTCGTCGAATTCGTGATTGCCGACCGATGTGATCGCGAGCCCCATCATCGAGAGTGCTTCGACCGTGGGCTCGTCGTGAAACATCGCCGACAGGAACGGGCTCGCTCCGATCAGATCGCCGGCGGCGACGAAGATCGTGTTCTTGTGCCCCTCGCGCAGCTGCTTGGCCAAGGTCGCCATGTACTCGGCGCCGCCGGCGGCGACCATGACCTTCTTGCCCTTGTCCTCGGGATCATTGATCCGGATGCCGCCCGGCGGCGGCCGCAGATTGCCGTGAAAATCGCTGATGGCGAGAATGCGCAGGTCGACCGGCGCTGCGGTTTGCGCAGAGGCGGGCAGGGCGAAGCTGAGCGCGAGCGCGGCAAGGATGGATCGGTTTCGCATGGGACAAGACTAGTTGGTACGCGCGAAGATTTCACGAAACCTTTTGTTGAAGCACCGCGCGCGCCGCACGCTCCCACCCGCCCCTTGAGGGGGCGGGTCGGTTCGCATGGAATGCGAGCCGGGGAGGGGTGACAGACTATCCTCCACGCGGTGCGCGGGAGAGGGTTGGGGAGAGGGTGCGCAAGCGGGAGAGGGAGCCCAGTACCGATGCCGCCGCATCGTGCAAGCCATGTGCGATTGCCCTGCCCCTCCACGGGAGGGTGACAGCGCTTGCCTCTACCGCTTCTTCCTGTTCGCGAACGCGTTGAACGCGGCGACGGCTTCGTCCGACTTCAGCCGCTCGCCGAACAGATGGGCTTCCTGGTCGATGCGGCGGGTGAGCTGTTCGGGCGCAGCGCGCAGCAATCGGCGCGAGGTCGCGACTGCCTCGGCCGGCAGCTTGCAGATCTCGCGCGCCACCTTGCGGGCTTCCACCTCGGTGTGTCCCGGCGAGACCACGGTATTGACGAAGCCGGCGGCGAGCGCTTCGGCGGCAGTGAACGTCCGCCCCATCACCAGCATCGCAAACGCGCGCTGATAACCCATCGTGTTCGGCATCAGCAGGCTGGAGGCGCCGACCGGCACGAGTCCGAGGTGGATATAGGGCGCGGAGAAGGTCGCAGCATTCGAGGCCAGCACATAGTCGCAGTGGAACAGCATCACCGTGCCCATGCCGATCGAGGCACCGTCGACCGCCGCGATGACCGGCTTGACGTTGAGGGCGAGCGAGTAGAGGAATTTGGCGCCGTCCGACAGCGTCTCGGGACGCGAGGTATCGGCGTGCATGAAATCGTCGATGTCGTCGCCGGCGGTGAACACGCCGGAGCCGCCGGTGATGATCATGCAGCGGATGTCGGGATTGTTCTGCGCGGTGTCGATCGCGCGGCTCATCTCCCGGTACATGTCCTGCGTGATCGCGTTCTTCTTGCCCGGGCGGCGCAGGGTGATCACGCGTGTTCCGCGCTCTTCGGTGACGACGATATTGCCATTCGCCATAACAACCCCCTGGACTCGCCGCGACGCTGCTGGTGAGTCTCGCAAGCCTCAGCCTACATGATCTTGCAGGCGTGCCAATGCGGCAGCTCGACCTTTTCGGGAACGACCCCGCGAGGTCGGCGCATGGCGCCCGCCGCAGCGTGTCGCATGAGCCGTTGCGCATTGCAACAATCGGGTACAATGTTTCATTTGAAAAACCGTTGGTTGTGGGGCAGGGTTGCGCATGCCGTTCATTCTGGCCGATCGCTCGACCGATGATTGCCGCAGCGCAGGCTGACGAATCCTCGCTGCGTTATCGCGGCTGGCGCGTAGTGCTGGCCTGCTTCCTGATGGCTTTCTTCATGTTCGGCTTCGGCCTCTACGGCCAGGGCGTCTATCTTGCCGAGCTGCAGCGCGCCCATGGCTGGCCGGGCACGCTGGTCTCCGCCGCCAGCACCTTCTCGTTCCTGCTGACCTCCGTCCTCGTCATCTTCACCGACGATCTGCTCGCCCGTATCGGGCTGCGCGCGCTGATCCTGTGCGGCCTGTCGGCGCTCGGCGCTTCGACCGCGCTGCTGGCGCTGATGCAGGCGCCGTGGCAGCTCTATCTCGCTTATGCGCTGATGGCGGTCGGCTGGACCGGCATGGGCACCGTGGTGATCGCGACGGTGCTGAACGCCTGGTTCGAGCGGCGCCGCGGGCTCGCGCTCAGCCTTGCCTTCAACGGCGCCACCTGCGGCGGCATCATCCTCGTGCCGCTGCTGCTGTCGCTGACGAGCAGCATCGGCTTCCGCTCGGCGATGCTGGCGGCGACGATCGTGATGGGGGGGCTGGTGCTGCCGGTGGTCTTGCTCTTCATCGGCTGGCCCGCAGGGATGTCGACGGCCTCCGGCCGGCGTGCGGCCGCTGCGGGTATGGCCGCGCCGGCGCATTCGCGCAGAACGCTGCTCGCCAACGCCGCGTTCTGGACCATGGTGCTGCCGATCGCGATCGCGCTGCTGGCGCAGATGGGATTCATCATCCACCAGGTGACGTTCCTCGAGCCGCTGATCGGCCGTCACGCCGCGGGCCTTGCGGTCACCATCATGGCCGCGATGGCGGTGGTCGGCCGCCTGTCGCTCGGTCTGTTCGTCGACCGGCTCGATCCCAGGCTCGCCTGCGCCGCGTCGATGACGAGCCAGGCGGCGGCGCTGTTCGTGTTGTTGCAGACCACCAGCCCGACGGTGCTGCTGGTGTGCTGCGCCGTCTACGGCTTCTCGATCGGCAACATGATCACCTTCCCGCCGCTGATCATCCAGCGCGAGATCGGCTCCACCGCCTTCGCCGCCGCGATGGGATTGGGCACCTCGATCAGCGGCATCGTCAGCGCCTTCGGCCCCGGCATCGTCGGTCTGGTGCACAGCTTTACGGGCAATTACACGACAGCGTTTTCGATGTGCGTGATGCTGGATCTGGTGGCCGCGGGCATCGTGCTGTGGCGGCCGGGGAAAAGAGCCGAGATCGCTGCTTCGTAGGCTGCGTGGAGCGAAGTGTAATCCGGGACCATTGCATGCTCGTGGTACACGCGTCCGCACATTCGATGTCATCGCCCGACTTTGATCGGGCGATCCAGTACTCCGAGACCTCGGTCGTTTGTCGAGAGGCCGCGGTGTACTGGATTCCCCGCCTTCGCGGGGAATGACAGCGAGGAGGAGATGCCTCCGCACATCGCGGTCGGAGCGGAACTCGCCTACAACAACACCGCATCGGCCGCGGCGACCGAGGCCGCGCTCTCCGTCACGGTGCGCTCGAGCGCGCCGGCCTGCACGGCAATGTTCTCGGCGAAGAAGCGCGCCAGCGAGACGTGGCGCGGCGCATCGCCAAGGCCCTCGGCCTCCGCGGCGAGCGCTTCTGAGGCCAGCATGCAGCCGCCGAGCGTCGAACCGAACTGTTGCAGGTAAGGCGTTGCGCCGGCGAGGGCCTCGTTCGGTGCGGAGGTCACGCGCTCCAGCAGCCATTTGCTGGTGCGCGTCAGCGCCTCCAGCGCCTCGCGCAATTTCACGCCGGTGGTGCCGAAGGCGGGATCGTTGGAGGCCTCGACCTGCTTGACGGTCGCCGCGAGCTCGTCGAGAAGCGCCCACACCGCAGCGCCGCCATTCGCCGCGAGCTTGCGCGTCACGAGATCGATCGCCTGGATGCCGTTGGTGCCCTCATAGATCGGGGTGATGCGCGCATCGCGATAGTGCTGCGCGGCGCCAGTCTCCTCGATAAAACCCATGCCGCCATGCACTTGCACGCCGAGATAGGCCACCTCGTTGCCGATGTCTGTGGAATAGCCCTTGGCCATGGGCGTCAGCAGCGCCGCGCGCGCGGCGGCGTTGGCACGGACCTTGGGGTCCTTGGCGCGGATGGAGACGTCCAGCGCGACGGCGGTGGCATAGCAGATGGTGCGCGCGGCCGCGGTCTGCGCCCGCATCCGCATCAGCATGCGCTTGACGTCGGGATGCACGATGATCGGGTCCGAGCCGTCGCCTGTCTTGCCGACGGCGCGGCCCTGCTTGCGCTCCTGGGCATAGGCGAGGGCCTGCTGATAGGCGCGGTCGGCAATGCCGACACCCTCGAGACCAACGCCGAGGCGGGCCTGGTTCATCATCGTGAACATGCAGCGCATGCCCTGGTTCTCTTCACCGATCAGGAAACCGATCGCGCCGCCATGATCGCCCATGGTCATGGTGCAGGTCGGCGAGGCATGCATGCCGAGCTTGTGCTCGACGCCGGAGGCGAAGATGTCGTTGCGCTGCCCCAGCGAGCCGTCGGAATTGACCATGAATTTCGGCACCAGGAACAGCGAGATGCCCTTGGTACCGGCGGGCGCATCGGGCAGGCGCGCCAGCACGAAATGCACGATGTTGTCGGTCATGTCGTGCTCGCCATAGGTGATGAAGATCTTCGTCCCCTTGATGCGATAGGTGCCGTCCGCCCGCTTCTCGGCGCGGGTGCGCAGCGCGCCGACGTCGGAGCCGGCCTGCGGCTCGGTGAGCTGCATCGTGCCGGTCCATTCGCCGGTGACGAGCTTCTCGAGATAGATTGTCTTCAGCTCGTCGCTGCCATGCGCTTCCAGCGCCTCGATGGCGGACGCCGTCAGCAGCGGGCAGAGGCCGAAGGCGACATTGGAGGCGCTCCAGATCTCGGTGCAGGCCGCGTTGATCGCGAGCGGCAGGCCTTGTCCGCCGAAATCCTCGGGCCCCGATACCGCGTTCCAGCCGCCGTCGGTCCAGCGCTTGTAGGCATCGGGCCAGCCCGGCGCGGTCGTGACCTTGCCGTCGCTAAGCTTGATGCCGTGCTCGTCGCCGATCTTGTTGAGCGGTGCCAGCACGTCGGTCGCGAACTTGCCGGCTTCCTCCAGCACGGCCGCGACGATGTCGGCGTCGAAATCGCCGTAATGGCCCGCTTCCACGGCGGCCTTCAGGCCGGCGCCATGGTTGAGCGACAGCAGCATGTCAGAAATCGGCGCGCGGTAGGTCATGGCTCACTCCCCGTGGACAGGTCTTCTCGATAGAACTTGGCGCCGTATTCCCATGAAACGGCTGAGGTCTCAATGGGCGGGAGTAGGGGGTCGGAACGGGGCGCCGCCCGGTCCTTTAATAGAGTGTGGCGCGGCCGCCCCGGGGGATGGTATTTTGCCCCTCCAGGCGGTTGAAATGCCGCGCCGCTCCCTATAGACCGGCTGCGACCGAACGGAATCTGCGGTAGCCCGTGCCTCCCGCCCGTCCCGGTCGCCAGTTGGGGCGTAGCCAAGCGGTAAGGCAGCGGATTTTGATTCCGCCATTCGGAGGTTCGATCCCTCCCGCCCCAGCCAGCATGATGCGCGAGAATAGCGCATTATGGCGCACAAATCGGACCTGTGCAGACCATCGGAGCGCAATTGGCGCTCAAACGATCGAGGCCTCCGTTCTGCCAGACGTTTGAGCAGGCCCAAGCCTGCCTCGGCTTTCCGAGGGTGACGCTTGTATAACAAGCCTAAGGCTGGCTTTTCGATACCGGAGATGGCGAGACAACTGGCCGACGTGCTTTCGGCAGTGGCGGAGAGTTTGCGTGGCCGGTAAGCCCCCGGGTGCCGCCAGATTTTTCGAGCGCGTTCGACAATGGCAGTTCGTTTGGCGCACGAGCCTTGCGGGTTACAAGCGGCTCACATGCGGACGCGAAGAACATCGTGCGCCTTCTCCGCGGCACGTCACGTCGCGGTAACGATTTTCCCCTTCCGGCCAAGCAGGGGGCCGGCTGCTCGGAATCCACTCGGCAGAGCCGATGATCAGTTTCGGTGAGCGGTCCAATATCCGGAGCAACGCGCGGTCCCGGAATAGCCGCTCCACCGTCCCTGGCCGGCGTTACCCGAAAGCCGGCCGCTGCCTGAGGCAAATTTGTCCTGAACCGCCACCGAGGCGCGGACCGCGCCGGATCTTGCGACGTAGCCTCTGAACCGGACCAGGTTCGGATGTGTCACGATCCCGTCGGTGATGTTGACGGAGAAACTGTAGCTCTGATCGCATGTACCGCGCTGCGTCACGAAGACGATATCCCAGGTGCCGTCGTAGGCTGAGCGCGCTTCAGCTGCGGAGCTGGAGGCGGCGAGACAGACCGCCGCAGCGGCCCAATAGACGCATTTCTTCATCGCGATCTCTCCGGCCATGGCTGTCCGGCACGGCGCGGCCACAAGCCTATGCTGCATTTGCATTGCGCAGATAGTAGCTCTTTCGATCGTTCAAAGAGGACGGCCCGCAAGCGTCGTGCATTTTTCCAAATGCGTCTCGAAATCATCGGATGCGCGAGCCGGCACGCGCTCTATCCCTCGTACTGATCCAATCCCAGCGCCCATGACGTCTGATCGTGGCCGTAGGCATAATTGCGGTTGTTCACCGCCGGGTTCCGGTTGACCATCGGGCGCATGAACATCGGATGGGTCGCCGAGCGCACCTCGTGCTCGACGGTGAAGAGGTGCTTGCCGCTGTCGAGATCGACGATGTCGCAGAACCGGTATTGGTACTGGTTGTCCTCGCGCGAGATCAGGTCGCGCGCCAGCAGCTTGCGGTAGGGGCCCGAGAAGTCCGTGATGTACATCTGCACATGATGGCCGTCATAGCCGCGCTGCGGCCGCTCGGTCTCGCGGAACAGCAGATATTGGTCGCGGCCGGTCTGCACAGCGGCGACCGTGCCGTCGCCATTCCGCATCTTCGCGGGCATGCCCATGATCTCGGGATAGAACGCGCAGATCGCCTTCGCGGTGCCCACGGGCACGTCGAACTCGACATAGGGAATGCCGAGCGCGATGCGGCCGAAGCGCGCCGCATCCGGCTCGTAGCAGCGCATCCGGTTGCCCCACGGACAGATCGCCTCGACATGGTCATTGTGCTCGGTGAACGCAAAGGCGGTGCCCTCGAGCTTCTTCGCAACCGATGCAAGGCGCGCGAGCAGCGCCTCGCGGCCCTCGATCACCAGCCCGGTGTGGCCGCGCAGCACCTGCGCCTTGCCGCTCGGCAGATGAAACTGGCTGCGTCCGGCGTTGATCCACATATTTGTGTCGGACACCATCAGATAGGGATCGCGGGTGAGCCCGAGCCCGGCGACGTAGAACAGCGTGGCCAGGCGCTGGTCGGGGACCTGGATGTTGACGTGCTCGAAATGGATCGCGTTGCCGAGATCTTCTGCGGATCGGTCGAATTGTTGCGGCATGGGGACGCTTCTCGCTGGGAGCATTGGGAGGCCCATACTAGAGCACAATTTCCGCCAGTCGAAACGGCCTGCCGATCACATCTTGAGAGCGGGCCGGCCTGTCAGCCGCCCGCCTTGCCGTCGGAGCCAGTCCCTGTAAGCTGGCGAGAACACAATAAGGGAAGGGATCGATGCAGGGAGTTCTGGAGGGCGTGCGTGTCCTCGATTTCGGGCGCTATATCGCAGGTCCCTACTGTGCGACCTTGCTGGCCGAATTCGGCGCCGAGGTCATTCGCGTGGAGAAGCGCGACGGCAGTGAGGACCGTTTCGTGGCACCGGTCGGCGCGAACGGCGAAGGCGCGTTGTTCCTCCAGGTCAACCGCAACAAGAAGTGCATCACGCTCGACCCGATGAGGGCTGAAGGCCAAGAGGTGATGCGCCGCCTGATCGCGACCGCCGACGTCGTCGTCGCCAATCTGCCGCCGCAGACGCTACGCGCGATGAAGCTCGACTACGACTCGCTCAAGGCGATCAAGCCCGACATCATCCTGACCACGGCGACGGCGTTCGGCGGGCCGGGCCCCTGGTCGGATCGCGTCGGCTTCGATGGCGTCGGCCAGGTCATGTCGGGCTCGGTCTACATGACCGGCGTAGGCGATCCGCCTTATCGCGCCGCGGTGAACTGGGTCGATTTCGGCACCGCGCTGCATTGCGCGTTCGGCACGCTCGCCGCGCTGATCGAGCGCGGCAAATCCGGGCGCGGGCAGGTCGTCGAGGGCGCGCTGCTCGCAACCGCGCTGTCCTTCACCAATGCGACGCTGATCGAGCAGGCCGTCATCAACATCAACCGCGTGCCGACGGGCAATCTCGGCCAGACTGCCGCGCCCGCCGACATTTACCGCACCAGGGACGGCTGGGTGCTGTGCCAGGTCACCGGCCAGCCGCTGTTCAGGCGCTGGGCGAGGCTGATGGGCGAGGAGGAGCTTTGGCTGAACGATCCGCGCTTTGCCGACGACATCAGCCGCGGCAAAAATGGTCCCGTCATCAGCGAGCGGATGGCGCGCTGGTGCGCGATGCGCACCACGCAGGAGGCTGTCGATGCGTTGGGCGAGGCGATGATCCCGACCGGTCCGGTGCTGAGCCCGCAACAGGCGCTCGATCATCCGCACATCCGCGCCGCCGGCTTCTTGCAGGACGTCGACTATCCGGGCCTGCCGAAACACGCTCCCGTCGCCCGCGCCGCTGTCCGCCTGTCGGAAACGCCGGGCCACATCGCGAGCCGCCCGCCGACGCTCAGCGAGCACACCGACGTCATTTTGGCCGAGCTCGGCTATGACAAGGCTGCCATCGCAGCGCTTCGGCAGGGCGGGATCATCTAGCCGAAATCGACCACGGATTTTGCTGGAGCGGAGGAAACTCGTTGCAAGAGGGTGGCGTAAAAGCTTTCTAGGCGCGGCCGGCCGATCGCTGCGCCGAGCCGGGAGCGGCAGGGGTGCATCTTGACAGCGTAAGAAGCTCGAATATTTTTTCCGCCGGAAGACTGCTCTTCCAGCACCTGAAAAAGCGAAAAGGATAGTGAAAGACCGTCAGGAGCGACGATGATGCTCGATGAAGATCTGGCCCGCATTCGCGCGCACCGAAATAACATTTTCCGCTATCGACGCCTTTTGAAGACGCGGCTGTCGGACCTCGAGCGCCAGTTCATCGAACGGCGCCTGTCGGAGGAGCGGGCGGCCCTCGCGGCGCTCGCCTCCAACACCTTCCCTGTCGAGTTCACCTGGCCGCAGGGCGCCGCCACGCCTGACAGCGCGAGGCTCGCGTCATGACCGACGTCCGAACCCTGCTGATCCGCGGTAGCGAGAAGATCATCGGGCATTATCGCCTGCTGCTGGCCGGCGCAAAAACCGAGACGGAGCGCGAGCTTTACCGGCGCCGGATCGAACGGGAGGAGAAGCTGATCAGCGAGCTCCACGGCGGCTGGCAGCAGGACGTTGCCGCCTGATCCGGCTTGCCGCGCTTAAAGCAGTTGCTTCAACGCCTTGGCATCGGCAGGCGCCGCGCTCTTCTGGTCGTTGTCGAAATAGACGTAGACGTCGCAGCCCTGCCGCTTCCATGACTTGATGCGGCGGCCCCATTGCGCCAGCGTGGCCTTGGTATAGTGCCCGTGATAGCGCCCGCCCGGCCCGTGTCCGCGCACATAGACGAAATCCGCCGTGCGCCTCCACGGCGCCGGCGCATCATGATGGTCGGACAGGCACAGCGAGATGTTCTCGTCGGCCAGCATCCGCAGGATGCGCGGCTGATACCAGCTCGGATGGCGGAATTCGAAGCTGTAGCGCCGCTTCCGCGACAGCAGCTTGAAGAAGGACGCCAGCCGGTCGGCATTCGCCTCGAATTGCGGCGGCAGCTGGAACAGGATCGGTCCGACCTTGCCGCCGAGCCGCGAGATACGGTCCTCCAGCAGCTCGAGGCTGTTCACCGAGCGATCGGACAGGCGCTTCCAGTGCGTGATGAATTTGGATGCCTTCCAGGCGAAGACGAAATCACGGCCGGTCTGCTCGCGCCAGGCCTCGACCGCTTCGGGCGTTGGCGTGCGGTAGAACACGCCGTTCAGCTCCGTGGTCTCGAATTGTCCGGCGTAGTAGCGAAGCTGATCCTTCAGCTTCACGCCTTCAGGGAAGAACCGGCCGCGCCAGGAGGCGTAATGCCAGCCGGAAGTTCCGATCAGAACGCGCGCCATTCACGTCATATCCCTTGCCGTCGCAGGCGCGCTCGAGGGCGGAAGTCGCGCCTGAAGGAGGGAACGTCCGTACGGTCGATACGTTTCTCGTGAGCTTGGTCAACGCGAGGACCGGAACCGATGTACGCGCTGTTCGAAGGCAACAAGCAGATCGGCGCTCCCTTTCCTTCCGAGAAGGAGGTGTGGGAAGCCGCCCTGATCGAGGGATTGGTAACCGACGTGCCGGTCGCGGACGAGGAAGGCGGCCGGCTTCTGCCCGGGGGATATCACGTCGCGCGGGTCGAGGAGAGCGAGGTCTGCGAGCCGCGGCCCGAGTGGAAGCTGCCGCGCGAGATCAGCTAAAGCATGATCCGGAAAAGTGCGCAGCGGTTTTCCGAAAAGATCATGCGCAAACAACAAGCTAAGCGCGATGACGATTGATCCTGATCTCATTGCGCTTTAGTTCGACGCCAGCGCCGTCTTGGCGACCTCGGCCATCCAGGTCGACGCCACCGGCAGGATCGCGTCGTTGAAATCGTAGCGCGGGCCGTGCAGCTCGGCGCCGTCGCGCAAGGGCCCGTTGCCGATCCACACGAACGCGCCCGGCCGCTTCTGCAGATAGAAGGCGAAATCCTCGCCGGCCATGCTGGGCGCGAGGTCGCGGCGCAGGGGCGCCTGTGCCGTCTCGGCGGCGATGCGGGCGAGGCCCGCTTCGGCCGGCGTGTTGATCACGACACCGACGCCCATGACGATCTCGGGCGTGACCTTGACGCCGAAGCTCGTGGCGATGCCGGCGCAGGTGCGCTCGATGCCCTCGAGGATGGTGTCCTTCACGTTATCGCGGTGATAGCGCAGGGTGCCGCGGATCGTCACCTTGCCCGCGATCTGGTTCGGCGCGGTGCCGCCTTCGATCGTGCAGAGCGAGAGCACGGCGGTGTCGAGCGGATCGACGCTGCGCGACACCACCGCCTGCAGCGCCACGATGAGATGCCCCGCCGCCATCACGGGATCGCGGGTCAGATGCGGCATGCCGGCGTGCCCGGCATGGCCCTCGATGGTGATGGTGATGCGCCCGCCGGAGGCCATGACGACGCCGTCATGCACCGCGATGGTGCCGGCCTCCAAGCCCGGCCAGTTGTGGAAGCCGAACACCCGGTCCATCGGAAAGCGCTCGAACAGCCCGGCCGCCACCATCGCGCGCGAGCCGCCAAAGCCTTCCTCCGCCGGCTGGAAGATGAAATCGACGGTGCCGCTCCAATCGGTATCGGCAGCGAGCAGCGCGGCGGCGCCGAGCAGCGAAGCGGTGTGTCCGTCATGGCCGCAGGCGTGCATCACGCCCGGCGTGGTCGAGGCGTAGGCAAGGCCGGTTTCCTCGGTGATCGGCAGCGCATCCATGTCGGCGCGCAGGCCGACTCGGCCCTGCGCAGACCCGCGCCTCAAGGTCGCGACGATGCCGTGGCCGCCGATGCCGGCTTTGAAGGGAATGCCGAGCTCGGTCAGCTTCTCCTGCACGAACGCGGCGGTCGCCTTCTCCTGGAGCGACAGCTCGGGATGCGCATGCAGATGCCGGCGCCATTCGGTCAGTTTCTTGTGGAGTTCGGGGGGCAAGGCGCGGCTCTCTCGGATGGTGACGGCTGCCACCACTCTAGCCGATTATCGGCGACGTGCACCCAGTGCCAGCGAATGCCTCGGGTGCAGCCGCATCGTCATGGCCGGGCTTGACCCGGCCATCCACGTCTTGCTTGCCTTGCGAAGAACGTGGATGCCCGGGACAAGCCCGGGCTGACGAGCAAACTCTACGCCGCCAGCTTCGCCAGCCCCGTCCAGTCGAAACTGATGCCATGGCCCGGCCGATCAGGCGCCAGCGCCAGCCCGTCCTTCAGCACCAGCGGGTGCTCGATATACTTGTCGAGGCCAAAACCGTGCGCCTCCAGATACGACCGGTTCGGGCAGGCCGCGAGCAGATGCACGGTGATGTCGTGCGCGCCGTGGCTGGTCACGGGCAGGTTGAACGCCTCGGCGAGCCGCGCGATCTTCATGAAGCTCGAGACGCCGCCGCAATTGGTGACGTCGGGTTCGGGATAGGACACCGCGCCCGCGACGATGTAGTTCTTGAATTCCCACAGCGAGCGCAGATTCTCGCCGGCCGCGATCGGCACGCCGCCGGCCTTTAGGATGCGGGCATGGCCCGCGACGTCGTCGGGAATGATCGGCTCTTCCAGCCAGGTCAGGTCGTAAGGCACGAACGCGCGGGCGGCGCGGATCGCTTCCTCCACCGTCCACTTCATGTTGGCGTCCGCCATCAGCGCAAAGCCGTCGCCGAGATGCTGTCGCATCGCGGCGACGCGCGCGACGTCGGATTTGAGATCGGGCCGGCCGACCTTCATCTTGATGGCGCGAAAGCCCTTTGCGAGGTTGCCATCGGTCTGCCTCAAGAGCGCCTCGACCGAGAGATCGAGGTCGATGCCGCCCGCATAGCACGGCACGTGCGCATCGAAACCGCCGAGCAATCGGTACAGCGGCAATTTCGCGCGCCGCGCCTTCAAGTCCCACAGGGCGATGTCGAGCGCGGACAGCGCCAGCACCGCCGGCCCGCCGCGCCCGCCATAGTGCAGGCCCCACCAGACATGATGCCAGATCGCCTCGGTATCGTCGGCTTCGCGGCCCTCGACCAGCAGCGGAATCTCGCGCTTGAGGATGTCGGCGACAGCCCCGCCATTGCGCCCCACGGTATACGTGTAGCCGACGCCCTCGGCGCCATCCGCATCGCGGATGCGGCAGGTGATCAGCTCGAACGCCGCCATCTCGCCGTGTGTGGAGTCCGAGAGCGTGACGGGCAGCGGGATCCGGTAGAGGGCGGATTCGATTGACGCGATGCTTGGCATGTGGCCTCCCATTTTTCTTTTGTTAGGGTCGGTTAGCCGAAGGCGTAACCCACCTCTTGGTGTCCGCGGGGGACAGACGTGGTGGGTCACGCTTCGCTAACCCACCCTTACAGGCTACGAACTCACCGCATGGTCGCGAGCTGCACGGCCAGCGCGCACGCCCTGTCGTATTCGTCGAGATTGATCCACTCGTCGATGGTGTGCGCCTCGTTCTGCCCTGCGCCAAACGTCACGGTCGGAACGCCGTGGCGGACCATCCAGTTGGCGTCTAAGCCGCCATTGGCGGCGCGGACGTTCGGCGTGCCGCCGACCGCGGACACCGCCTCGATCGCGCGCTTCACCACGGGCAGGCTCTCCTTCATGCGGAACGGATAATAGTCGGTCTCGGCCTTGAACTTGACCTTGCCGGACTTGCCTTGCGCGTTGGTCACCTTCTTGGCCGCCCTTTCGAACGCGGCCTTGTAGGCCTTCGTGATCTCCTTGAAGAACTTTCCATCATGGCTGCGGCTCTCGCCGCGCACATGGACGTAGTCGGTGACGACATTGGTGGCATCGCCCGCGGGGCGGCCCTCGCCGCCGGTGACTGGGCCGACATTGCTGGTGCCTTGCTTCTTGCCCTTCACCACCTTGCCGAACCAGCCGCCGGCCTTCACCTCGGCAAGCGCGAGCGCCAAGATCATGGTCGAGGAGATGCCGCGCTCGGGCGCGACGCCGGCATGCGAGGCGCGGCCGAAGATCTCCACGGTCCAGCGGTCGGCGCCGACCGCGCCGATCACGACATTGGAGGCCGCGCCGCCGTCATAGTTGAAGGCCATCGCGGGCTTGCCGAGCTCCTCCAGCTTGACGTGGCGCGCGCCATAGAGCCCGCTCTCCTCGCGCACGCAGAACAACAGCGTGATCGGCGGATGGTCGAGCTTCTGCTTGGCGAGCTCGGCGGCCAGCGTCACCAGCACGCCGCAGCCGCAGCGGTTGTCGCCGCCGAGCGCGGTCTTTGCTTCGTTGACGATCTTGCGGCCGGATTTCTTGGGCTTGGCACCGGCGCAGAGCGGCACGGTGTCCATATGAGTCATGAACATGATGCGCGGCTGGTTGTGCAGCGCGCCGCGGCCGGGCAGGTCGACGATGAGGTTGCCGGTCTCGGTCGGCACGGGAATGCGGGTGTTGGCATCGTCGAGTCGAATCGCCTTCGCAGGCACGCCAGCCTCCTTCAGCGCGGCCGTGAGCTCACGCCCGATCGCCGCCTCCTGTCCGGTCACGCCCTCGACGGCGAGGAAGCGCATGAGACGGTCGGTGGCGGCTTGGTGGTCGACGGGCATGATCGATTCCTTTGGCGAACGGTGCCGGCCATCCTATGGGCTCGGCGAGGTGTAAGCCAAGAAGATCAGCACGCCGAATGCCAGCATTGCAGCCATGAACAGCAGCACCGCCGGCAGGCCCAGTGCCGCGACGGCGCCGGTGATCGACTGCATCAGCGCTGCGCCGAGGAAGAAGGCGAGGTTCAGGGCCGCGAGCGCCTTGCCTGCGGTTTGCGCGTCGACCAGCTGCCTGGACATGCCGAACAGCAGCGGCTGCGCCGAGGTCGCAAGCCCGATCAGCACGAACAGCGCGAGGTCGTATTGCGGCGGCATCACCGGCAGGCCCAGCAGCGTGGAGACCGGATAATGCGGTGCGCCGAGCGCCATCAGTGCCAGCAGCAGCGCCCCGACCAGATGCGAGCCGGCCACCAGCGCGCGGCGGCGGCCGAGCCTGCGGTCGATCATGCCGATGCACAGCGGACCCGCGATCATCGCCAGCGTGA
Source organism: Bradyrhizobium sp. USDA 4486 (assembly GCF_054057995.1). Taxonomy (NCBI): domain Bacteria; kingdom Pseudomonadati; phylum Pseudomonadota; class Alphaproteobacteria; order Hyphomicrobiales; family Nitrobacteraceae; genus Bradyrhizobium; species Bradyrhizobium sp. USDA 4486. Next base: position 4,013,682 of record NZ_JBSRZV010000001.1, on the reverse strand, counting down.
ACGCGCCGAGCTGGTTGCCGGCCTCGACCCGCGTCAGCCCCTTGACCTCCATCAGCCACGGCCCGCCCCACAGGCCGCGCAGCACCAGCGAGGTCGCCAGCGACACCAGCGCCAGCGCGATCAGGCCGCGGAGGGGCCGCGAGAGGCCGAGCCTGAGCACCTCGATCATCTGCGACAGCGGCGAAGAATCGTCCTTGTGCTCGGCCGGCTGGCTCGGCACCAGCAGGAACACGGCGAGCGCGACCGCGACGCCGCCGAGCGCGGAGATCCAGAACCCGGCGCGCCAGCCGTAATTGTCGACCACGAAGGCGAGCGGGCTCGACGACAGCAGCATGCCGATATTGCCGATCGAGAGGATCGCGCCCGACCACAGCCCGAACCGTGCCGCCGACAATTGCTTGGCGGCGAGCGTCATCGGGCACATCAGCATGCCCGAGGTCGCAATGCCCAGCAGCACCTGCCCAAGGGCAAAGCTCGCAGGTCCCATCGCAAAGCCCGACGCGATCGCGCCGACCACGGTTCCCGCGAGCAGGCTCAGCGACACCGGCCGCACGCCGAACCGGTCCATCGCCGCGCCGACCGGGATTTGCGCAGCGGCAAAGGCGAAAGGATAGACCGAGGTGAGGCTCGCCAGCGCCTGCGGCTCGATATGAAAATCCGCCGCCATCAGATCGAGGCTGACCGCCGGGATGGTGCGCAGCAAGGTCGACAGCATGTGCCCGCAGGCGAGAGCGAGCAGCGCAAAGATCAGCGCGCGGATGCCATGTCCCGCTTCATCCGTCGCAACCGCACTCATAGCGTTCCCGTCCCGGCAAGGGTTTTGGCCGGGTTACATCATTGCGGCAGGCGTGCCAATGGCGGGAGTAGGCGGCTTATCGCATGGCCCGCCAGACGTAGCGGCACAACGCTGATGTTGGCTTCCAGCCCTTGCCGGAATGGTGGCTTGCTTGTGCCAGCCACGCGGCGATAGTTTTGCGGATGCGCCGATTGGACGCTCAGCTTGCGGGCGCTTCGAAGGGCACGAGCGTGGTGATCCTTCAACCCGGCGGAAATGACCGGAGAAAGCTGGCCGCCGACAACACGCCTGAAATCCAAAGCCGGTTAGGCGCGATGGGAATCAAGGTTGTCATGCTCCCGAACGGGATGCTGCACGGACTGCCGCATAAACCGACGGGCAGCATCTCACGGCGGAAGGCTATCACATGCTGGCAGAGCAATTGGTCGGCGACGTCGCCGCCGCTCTAGGTAAATAGCGCCATTGCCCCTTGTGGCTTCGCTAGAAGGGCCCGAGAGCATCACGACGGCCGACCGGCCGGGGATCCCGAGCTCCGCCCATTTCGAGCGTCAGGCCGATGAACCGGCGCGGCCGTCAGCACGTTGTTCCCGTGAAGAACGGGTGACACGGGAAGCTGCTCCTGATTGCGATTGGCAACGACGATGACCTTTTCGGAGAATACAGGCCAGGCGACAACTGACGCCGCCCGCCGCGAGCGGAGAAGAAGCAATGCCTTGTTGTTGGTTCTCGCGGTTGGATTTCTTGTCTTTGCCGCGGCCTCGGGCGCGCTCTACTATGCGTTGCGGCCGGCGACGCTTCGGATCGCCGTTGGACCATCGGGCAGCGACGATGACAAGGTCATTCAGGCGATGGCCGATGCCTTTGGTGCCGAGAGCCGAACCGTCAGGCTGTCGCCGATCAAGACCGAAGGGGCAGCGCAGTCGCTTGCGCTGCTTGGGGCCGGCAAGGCCGACCTGGCCGTTGGCCGCGGCGACCTGGAGATGCCTGCCGACGCGCAGGAAGTCGCGGTCGTGCGCAGGAACTTCGTCGTGCTGTGGTCGCCGTCCGGACTTGCAAGCAAGACCTCGAAACGAAAGCCGACGCCGAAAATCAAGGAGGTTGCCGATCTCGCCGGGCATCATGTCGGCATCATCGGAAAGACGCCGGCGAATGCCGCGTTGCTGCGGGTCATCCTGAGCGCCTCCGGCGTCGATGCGGACAAGGTCGCAGTGACGCACTTTGGCACGGACCAGATCGAGGCACTGGCGCGCGACCCTCGCCTCGATGCCTTCATGGCAGTCGGGCCGCTCGACAGCAAGATCACATCCGACGCCATCGCAGCCAACGGCGCGCCTGCGCGGCGAGCCGAAGTTTCTCGCCGTCGAGACCTCGGAAGCGATCGCCTTGAAGCATCCCCGCTATGAATCCGAGGAGATCCCGCCCAGCGTCTTCAATGCGGATCCGGCTTGGCCGGACGACAAGGTCGAGACAGTCAGCGTCAGCCACCTGATCGTGGCGAGAAAGGCCTTGTCCGAAACGACCGTGGCCGCATTCTTCCGCCAGCTCTTTGCCGTTCGTCAGGCGATCGCCAGGCAGGTCCCAGGTGCCGCCCACATCACCAAGCCGGACCTCGAGAAGGATACCGAGCTGCCGGTACATCGTGGAGCGTCGGCCGTGATCGACGGCAACGAGCGCAGCTTTCTCGACCGCTACGGCGATTATTTCTGGTTCGGGCTGCTGCTTCTCTCCGGCATCGGCTCGGCCGCCGCCTGGTTGCGCCGCTATTTGAATCGCGACGAAAGGGAGGAAAACACCAGCCATCGCAAGAGAATCCTGGCCATGGTGTCCAGCGCGCAGACCGCGGAGTCCAACCAGCAGCTCTTGGCGCTCCAGCGCGAAGCCGACGGCATCATACGCGAAACGCTCGCGTGCTACGACGACGGCGCAATTGAGGAAGAGGAGCTCGCGGCATTCCACCTGGTTCTCGATCTGTTGAGCAACGCCATCGCCGAGAGGCGGGCCACGTTGCAACGTGCCAATGTCGAAACGGTTCGAGGAGCGACAACAATGGCGCGAGGATCAGGCGGCACGTAGACCTGCCTTTCGGAACGCCCCGCCAAAACAAAAGGGCCTGCTCGATGCCGGGGTCTGGAGTTTCTATTTCGAAAAGTATCAATATTTCGCGGCGACAGGCCCGCCGAATTTGTAGCTCAAGCGCGTGGTGATGATGTCGATGTCCTGATGGATGTAGTCCGTCCGGTTAACAAGCGTGGAAGGAGTGCACCTCAATCGGAACTAGTCGAGCCTCATCCCATCACGCTCTGGACCCGCTCGAACGTGTCGACATTGGTTGTCACGGCGCGCCACCAGTTCAGCGGCTTGAGCTTGGCGGGATCGCCTTCGCTGGCCGCGCTCAGCGCCTGGTCGGCGACCACGAACCAGGCGGTCTCCATCTTTCCGTGGCGCAACAATCCCGTGTACGAAACGACGCGGTCGCCCGTCGCCGAGGAGCCGACGGCGACAAAGCCGATGCAATTGCCCCGATGCAACCCGGCGACCTGCACCGTCTGTCCATAGAAGCCGCTGTCTTCGAGCGCGGTCTCGAATGTGCCCTCGATGCGTCCCTCCGCGTCGCTGATGATGCGCAGGATGGAGCCGAACTGGTTTCGCCAACTGCCGACCCATGACATGCGGGTTCTCCGTTCAGTTGCCCGGCACGACGCGCAGCCGGTGCAGTCGATGCAGCTCTTTCGCGGCGTCCTTCATCAGGCCGTTTGCCACCTCGCGCTCCCGGCCGACGATGAATCCCGATGCGAAAGCCTGGGCGCGTCGGTTCGCCGGCGGCGCCGTCAACGCCGCCTCGGTCGCCAGCTCGCGATGCGCCATGAAGTCGTTGAGCGACCCGAGTGCAGATTGAATCTGCTTCAGCCGCTTGGAGAGGCTTGCGAGCTGCTTGCGGCCGCGATCGCTGTAGAGGCTGTCAAAGAACTCGACGGCATAGCGGATTTTTTTGACCTTGATCCGCAGCTTGTGGCGCTGCCGCGGATCGAGATCGTCCAGCTTCTTGCCTTGCTTGCGTACCTTCCTGATCCGGCGATCCAGCACCTCGGCGGCATAAGGGGCAATCGACCCGTCGTCGCCGGCGCGGGACTGTCCGGTCTCGATCCACTCGATCACGTCGATCAGCAGGCGGCGGTAGCGGGCCGACTCGACCGCCTCGCGGGCGCGTGCGAAGGCTTCGCTTCGTTCCGTGGAAAATCGCTTGGCGATCGCGCGAGCGCCGCGTTTCGGCACGCCTTGATCGGCGATCGGCTGAATGCTTTCCTTGAGGAAGACGTCGATCTCGCGCGCCGGCGCCAGTTCGCTCGTGAGCCATTTGAGCTCGGCCTTGATCCGCTCGGTGCTGGCGCGCGGCAGGACGTCCGAGAACAGCGAGATCGCGGCCCGCAAGCGCCGCAGGCCGACGCGCATCTGATGGACGCCTTCCGAATCCATGTCCCGCACCGGATCCGCATTCGCCGTGATCTGTCGCAGCGTCGAATGCGCGATCACGCCGAAGGCATTGCGCGGCGAGAGCTCGGCTTTCAGCGCGATCGGCTCGGCGTGCTGCGCGCCTGTGCCGTTGCCGGCGACCAGTTGAAAGCCTCGCTCGGCTTTCGAGCGCAGATCGAGCTCGGCGCCCGTCTTGCGTTCGAGATTGCGCGCCAGTCGGAACAGATCGGCGACCTGGCCGGACTTCAATTCCAGCTCGAGCTCGGCAATCGGCCGCGAGCGCCGCCCCGCGCCGACGCGGCCGCGGTCGACGGCGAGCTCGATCTGGCTCCGTCGCACCCGCCTTGCCTCGGTCGTGCGATGGACCTCGGTCTGGAACACCGGCCGCAGTTTGCGCGGAAGCTTCCTGGATGAGAGGTCGTCGAGGGGCGTGTTCTTGATTTTCTTGAAATCGGGCTTTGCGCCTGCGACCTCATGTTCCCATTCGCCGCGTGTGAGGGTTCCGGAGCCGCCCGCCTTGACGGTCTGCACATAGCGATCGCCGACCTTGCGGACGCGGAGCGTGAGACCATGTCGCCTGAGCTTCAGCTTGTTCGTGTCGTAATAGGTCGACACCAGCGCCTGCTCGGACCTGTCGCCTCGTCGTCCGTTCGAATTGGCGGCGCGCAAGACCGATGACAGCTTGCGCGGCGCAAGGCGGAATTTGAGTTCCGTTTCGGCATTCATCGGGCGTGCTTCCGTTGCCGATTCAAAGTGACGCCACCGCGAAGAAGTTCCGGCTGCAGACGGACATTTCGAATCCCGATGATCCCGCGACTGATCCCGCCGCAGGCGTCATCGAAAATTCACGGAACTCCACCTGAGAAGGCTCGATTGACGAACATCATCGGGTCTTGATCGCGTCTCTTGATCACGTCTCTTGGAGGAGGCGTCCGTGAGCACAAAGAACGTCATTGCCATCCTTATCATCGTGCTTGTCCTGCCGGCGGTGCGACCGCGCTCTATCATCTGGACAACGGCGAGGGAACGCGCACCAGCCACGATATCTCGGCGAGGACGGCGTCGGACTGACCAGGCGTTGTCCACCGAAAAGCTGCTACGCGCTCCGTCCTCATCCTGACCACGCCGAAGGCGCGTCTCGAAGATGCACCACGGGTCTGGTTTCATGTCTCAGGAGTTGCGGATGGCTTTGGTCTCCGTGCGCAGTTGGCGGAGCAGTCGCTCTGCTTCCCTCAGAACGGTGCGAAACAAGCTTTCGCTCCTCAATGGCTTCGCCGGTGAAAAAGCCGTGCTTGATGGCATTGCTGTTTGCAAAGGGCGCGCCGGATCCCGCCGCGCCGCCGTGCATGCGGCAGCGAGGCCGGCCGCGCAGCGCCGGTGCGCGGCAGGGGTCGCCATCGCGCGTTTGCGCCCCGCAACGCGGGCTCGTTCGCATTGGGGCTGTGTTGCGCGCGTGACTCATGCGCCGACGGCCGCCGCGTCCACCAGGCCCGGCTGCGCAGCGATCAAGTTCGCGTGTTGTGTGAGATTGCCGACAACAGCCCTGCCGCCATCCTGCACCGACAAATTCTGCACCGTGATCGCACACGCGCCGTTGCTGCGGTGACGGTTCAAGGCCTCCACCTGGGCTGCGAAGGTGCGCGCCAGCCGGGTCAGCGCGCGCGTGAGGCTCTCCTGCTGCGACACGTCGTCGGTGCAGGCGAGACGGCAGGCGCTACGCATCGACGCGACGTGGACGCTCACCATCTGCGCCGCCAGCATGGCTTCGAACGAGTCCTTTGCCGCAATGCTCTTGAGCATCGAGACCATGAAGGCGAGATTGCCCTGGCCCGGTTTGCGTGCAACCACGCTGGCTTTCGCCAGCTGGCTCAAGAGACCATGCAGCGCGTCGCGGTCGACGGCGCCGAGCGCCTCGGCCAGCATCCTTTCGCCGGCGCTCGGATCGGGATGGTCGATCACGATGCGCCTGCGGCGGAGTTTGACTTTCGGGCTTACAATGGTCGCGGCGCGGTCGTCCGCCGCGATGAGCATCGTCTGGGTGCTCGTCGGGGATGTCGTCATGCGAGGTATCCTTTGCCCGCCCAGGCGCGAGGGCTCGCGGAGCGCGAGGCCAGTGGCGCCTGTTGCGCGGCGGTTGAGATTTGAGATGTCGGTGAGGGGTTTACGCTAGCCAGGTCGAGCCGCCCAGGATCGGGCGTAGTGCCGGCACCGCGATTGTCGCGATGATGCCATTCTGCACCTGTTTTGCCCGACGTGTCAAACCCATTTTCGGGATACGCGAAATAGACCCGCGGGTCCTTGTTCGGACGGGCGCCGCCTACTGTGCATGGGGTTGTTTTCGCGGTTTTGTCTGGATCGGGGCTCTCGCCTGCCGCGCGGCGGAATGCCGCCGTGGAAAACGCGATTGCGGAAATCGGCGCGACGGCTATTCATGGTTGGCGACGCGCCGCATCAACAACAAGCAGAGGCGCCGAGGTTGGGGAGAGAACCAATGCAACGAACGGCCCGCCTGCTGGTGCTCGTCGCCGCGCTCTGCGCCTCTGTGCTGTCCACACACGCGTTTGCGCAGAAATATCCGGCGCGTCCGGCCAAGATCATGGTCGGCTTCAGCGCCGGCGGCCCGGTCGATGTCGTCGCGCGCATCGTCGCCGACCGCCTCGGCAACAAGCTCGGGCAGCCCTTCGTGGTCGAGAACCGCGCCGGCGCCAACGGCATGATCGCCGCCGAAGGCCTGGCGCGCGCCGATGCGGACGGCTACACCATCCTTGCCTGCAACTCCTCCACCATCACCCTCAACAAGACGCTGTTCAAGGACGCCCGCTACGATCCGATAGGCGACTTCGCGCCGCTCACCACGGTCGTCTCGGCGCCGCTGGTGCTGGTGGTCAATCCGGAGAATCCCAAGACCGCTGACATCAAGACGGTTGCCGATCTCGTCGCAGCGGCTAAGGCAAGGCCGGGCGAGCTAGCCTACGGCTCCGGCGGCAACGGCAATCTCGCTCATCTCGCCATGGAGCTGCTGAGCCAGAAGGCCGGCATCAAGCTGATCCACGTGCCCTATCGCGGTGGGGCTGCGTCCGAGGTCGGCATCCTCGCGCAGGAGGTGCTCGCCGTGTTCGATCCGCTCTCCGCGGTGCCGCTGGTGAAGGCCGGCAAGCTGCGCGCGCTCGCGGTGTCCTCCGCCGAGCGGCTGCCATCGCTGCCGGATGTGCCGACGGTCGCGGAAGCCGGCTACCCCGGCTTCGACATCTCGTTCTGGGTCGGCTTCTTCATGCCGAAGGCAACGCCCGCGCCGATCCTGGAGACGCTGCATCGTGAGATCGTCGCCGCGGCAAAGGACCCGGTGTTGCAGGAGCGGCTGCAGACGCAGGGCGTCATCAGCGTGCTGAGCCCGGCCGAGTATGCCGCCAAGATCGCGAAGGAGACCAAGGATCTCGCCGAGGTCGTCGCGGCCGCGAACATCAAGGCGGAGTAGGGCGCCGGTTAATCAGTCGCGCCAGCCGCTCGAGCAACGGGCGCTGGCCCTCGTTTATCTTCCTGGCCGCTTCGTCGACCGTAAAGAACGCGGCGCGGTCGATCTCAGGAAACGCCTGTCGCTTGCCGCTGCGCGGCGGCCATTCGATCTCGAACATGTTGCTGCGGACATTGAGCGTATCGACATCGAGCGCGATGGCGAAAGCGGTGACGATCTTGCCGCCGCGCTGCTTCACCTCGCCCAGCGCAGTGAGTGGCTCGGCCACCTCGACACCGAGCTCCTCGGCGAATTCGCGCCGCGCGGCTTCCTCGGCATCTTGCCCGTCTTCATATTCGCCCTTCGGGATCGACCAGGCGCCGAGATCCTTGTTGCGCCAGAACGGGCCGCCGGGATGGACCAGCAGAACCTCGATCTCAGATCGCATGCGATAGGCGACGATCCCGGCGCTTCTCGTTGGCATCGCTGGTTCCTCATCTGTCACCGGCCCGGGAAAAACTGGAACCGAGCCTCTTAACGCAGGTTGGTAGCCATACAGAACCGGACAAGAGGAGGAGAACCATGATCCGAATGTTAGCGACGACTGCATTAGGCCTCGTGCTGGCGAATGCCGCCCTGGCGCAATCACCGGGCACGAGCTCGAAGACTGAGCAGACCCCACCATCGCAGTCAAATACGACCTCGCAGCAGACCAGCCCGGCGCCGAGCACAACCAGCCCGCAGCAATCGACAGCGCCGTCCCAGTCATCGCCGGCAGCATCGACGCAGAACACGCAGGCCCCGCCGCCATCGTCCGGCTCCGCCAACAACAGCTCGGGCACGTCGAATACGTCCAACAGCGCAGATTCATCGCGATCGCAGAGTGGGACGACGAATTCCAACACCGCCGGCAATCCGCCCGCCTCGCAGCAGGGCGCCAACCCGCCGGCGACGAACACCAACCAGGCGCAGGACCGGACCAATCCGTCATCCAGCAATCCGTCATCCAACACCAATCAGGCGCAGCAGGCGCCCAGCGCGGGAACCAACCAGGCCCAGTCGCCAAATGCATCGGGCACGAGCCAGGCGCAAGGCGAACGATCCGGAACGAACACGGCTTCCCGCACCGACGTCAATCTCGATCGGCAGCAGGAGAGCAGGATCAGCGCGTCGATCTCGCGCCTGAACGTGCGACCGCTCACCAACGTCAATTTCTCGCTGAACGTCGGCACCGTGGTGCCGCGCGACGTGCAGCTGTCGACGCTGCCGCCCGACGTGGTCGAGATCGTGCCGCAGTACCGCGGCTACAGCTTTGCGCTGGTGAAGGATCAGATCGTCGTGGTCGATCCTGCGACCTACAAGATCGTGACGGTGCTGCCGTATTCAGGACAGTCCACCGCGACGACGACCACGCGCGAGCGCAGCGCCAGCAAATTCTCGGATCGCGATCGTGAGGTGATCCGCAAGCACGTGAAAACCCGTACGGAGGGCCGTAGCGAAGCGCGCACCACCGGCAGCACCGCGCGTACCGAGATACATGTCGGTGACCGCGTCCCCGAGACCGTCGAGGTCGAGGAATTCCCGAGCACGGTCTACCAGGATGCGCCCGACCTGCGGGAATACCGCTACATCCATCGCGACACGCGGACCTATGTCATCGAGCCGCGCGAACGTCGCGTGATCGAGGAGATCGACTAGATCGCAGCACTTCGGAAGCCGCTCCTGCGAGCGGCTTCCGGTCCGCGCGTCAGCCTGAGGACCGCTCGCGTGCGGCCAAGCGGATGGCGCGGGCCTTGGCGCTCTTGCCGGCCGCGCGCGCCGCGATCATGCTGCGCGCCTTGGTGGTCTTGCGGATCACCGAGGCAAGCCGCTTGCGGGCGCGGTTGGCGGTCAAACGCGCCGCCAGTTGCTCGGCCTTGCGCATGATGGTGGTGACCGAGGGCGTGAGGTTCACCGGAACCCAGGCGACGTCTCTGGTCTTGGAGAGACTGCCGATGCCTTCGCAAGGTGCTTCACGCGGCAGGTCGATCCGGATCGCCAGCGCGTCGGCGCGCGTGGTCCAGTCTTCGGCTCGGGTGCCGGTGATGATGCGGACATAGTCGCGCGTCTCGCGCGGCAGCTCGCTCTCTTTCGCCAGCCATCTCTGGATGCGGCCGGGGCCGGCATTGTAGGCGGCCGCGGCAAGACCGAGATTGCCGAAATCGTCGCGCAGCTTGCTCAGGAATTTCGCCGATGCCGGGAGCGCCTTCATCGGATCGAAGGGATCGTCGAGGCCGACCTCGGCGGCCGTCTCCGGCATGAATTGCGCAACGCCTTGCGCGCCGGCCTGGCTGACCTCGTTGGACCTGAAGCGGCTCTCCTGCCAGATCAGGCGCGCGAAGAACGGCACCGGAATGCCGCTGGCCTCCGCGGCCTCGCGCAGCGCGTGGCAGAATTGTTCAGTCGACGAAAGCGGGGCAGGCGCGACGGTTTCGACCGCTCGCGCCGGCTCGATCGTCTCCTCATATGCAGCGCGCGCGTTCGTCAGCTCAATGGCCTGCACGCTGGAAAGGAAGAGCTCGACGAGGGGAACCAGAGAGGGCGCGCGATCGGTTTTCAGAAGGGCGTTGTCGGTGTTTTCCGCTTGCCGGGACGTCGTCGAGCCGACGTCGCACATCACGATCAGCAACGCAGCGCAAGCCGCGACGAGAAATCGCATCTCGGTCAGAGTCCTCGAACTGTGGGGAACGACCGGCATGTGCGCCGGCAACGAGGACTTCATTAACCGTAATTGCGGCGAAGCTGCGATTCCGCGGGAGGGTCGGTGTTAGTACGGGTGTTCCCGCCGCAGAACCGGCGATGCCGGCTCCGCGGATCTACGGGAGCCGCGGACAGATGCAACGTGCAAGCGGCAAGTGCGGCTACGCTTTCGCAACGAACGCGAGCAGGGTGCCGTTGGCTTTGGCCGGTGGCACGCAGATCGCGGCCCCGCTGCGTACCGCGGCCGCGCCCAGCGCCTTTTCGGTCGCGGCGATATCGCCGCTGACGAGAACGAGCGCCGCACCGCCGCGCTCGTAGAGGCCTGCGAGCGGCACGCCGGGATAGCGTTGGCCGAGCTGCTCGCGCGTCAGATAGACGAAATCGGCACGGTCGCCGCCGGAGGGCACCGTCACGGCACCATCGACCGCGGCCTTCGGTTCGCGGTCGATCAGACGCGCAAGGTGTGCGGCCTCCTTCGCCGGCTCCGGCGTTGCGATCAGGATCTGCCTGATTCGCTTGGCCGCATTGGCGTGCTTCATCAGTTCGGGGATCCACACCGTCTCGCGGGTCTTGTGCTGGCAGGCGAAGATGCGCACGCCGCCCGGTGCTTCCGCGGTCGGCCACATGAAGGCGCGGAATTTCGCCGCCGAGACGGAGCCATCAGGCAGCGTCACCGGCCGCTCGAAATCGGTCGGTCCGATCGGCATGAGGCCGCGTGCGCGGATCTCCTCGGCGCCCGCAGCGGAATCGACCGCGGTGAAAGCGATGCGCTCGATGCCTTCGCCGTGCTTGTCCAGGAAAACGCGAGCCGGCGCGTTGTGCTCGGTCGCCACCAGCACGCCGAGCAGCTCCATGTAGTCGGGATCGAACATGATGGTGTAGTTGCCGGTCCCCATATGCGGGCTGTGGGTGCCGCGCGGCGAGACGGTGAAGCCGAGCTGCCGGTAGTTCTCGGCGGCCCTGTCGAGGTCCTTCACCATGACCACGGCGTGGTCGATACCGATGACGTTCTTGAGAGTCACTGTTCTTCCCCGCATGCAAACTGACTTCGGCCGCTGCAGCGGCCGCGGATCATGTCTACGCCGGATGTGCGGTCAAGTCATTTTCAAATCGGCGGAAGATGCGGAATTTCATTCCGCCAAAGGCTGGCCCGACGTCAGCGCGCCCGCTCGAGATAGGCGGCGAGGGTGGCGCGCTCCTCGCCGGTCATCTCGGTGATGTTGCCCGGCGGCATCGCGTTGGACCAGGCCGCGACGCGGCCGATCAGGCGGATGTTGCGATGGATGTGCTCGGGCGCGTCGAGCAAAATGCCCTTCGGCGCGGTCACGATGCCGGCCCAGACCGGCTCGGCCGCATGGCACATGCTGCAGCGGGACATCACGATCTCCTCGACATTGGCGAGCGTGGGTTGGACCTGCAGCGCGCTCGTCTTCGCCTCGCGCGGACCTGTCGCGGAGAGCAGGCAGATCGCGATCGCGCCCGCCGCCGCCACACCCCACACCCACCACGGCGATTTGCGCCCGGCATGGCGCTCGTTGAAGAAGTGGCGGATCACGGGGCCGAGCGCGAGCACGATCGCGACGATGATCCAGTTGAAGCGCGTGGCGTAGAGCAAGGGATAGTGGTTGCTAATCATCAGCACGACGACAGGAAGAGTCAGATAGTTGTTGTGGACCGAGCGCTCCTTGCTGGCCTTGCCGAGTTTCGGATCGGGCGCCTCACCTGCGATCAGTGCCGCCACGATCTTCTTCTGGTTCGGGATGATCAGCGTGAAGACATTGGCGACCATGATGGTGCCGATGATCGCGCCGATCTGGTTGAAGGCGCCGCGGCCACTCAGCACATGCGTGAAGGCGTAAGTCAACGCGACCAGAAAGAGATAGCCGCCGATGGCGAAGGGCAGCTCGCGTTGCGCGAGCCCGGTGCGGCAGGCGGCCTCATAGAGCAGCCACGCCAGGGCGAGGCTGCCGAAGCTGAACAGGCCGGCCTGGAATGGCGTGAGGTCGAGGATCGACTTGTCGACCAGGAACAAATCGGCATCGAGATAATAGACCACCACCATCAGCGCGAAACCTGAGAGCCAAGTGGTGTAGGCCTCCCATTTGAACCAGGTCAGCTCGTCCGGCATCTGGCTCGGCGCGACCAGATATTTCATGATCCGGTAGAAGCCGCCGCCATGGACCTGCCAGGCCTCGCCCTGCACGCCGCCGGGCAGGTCACCTCTCGGCCTGAGGCTGAGATCGAGGGCGATGAAATAGAAGGAGCTGCCGATCCAAGCGATCGCGGCGACCACATGCAGCCAGCGGAGCAGCAGGCTCGCCCATTCCGATATGATGGATCCCCACATGATCATCCCATCAATTGCGGCCCCGATGCCGCAGCCTTGATGGCCGCAACCGGCGGCCCAGCCCCTCCAATGTGTCGCATCGATCCGTGCTATTTTCCAGTATGATGGGCCGCAGCCGATGCACATCGTGCGGGCAGGCCGTGACGTGGGATTCGGCAGGTGTTTGACCTGCCGCAGAACGTTTGCGAGTTGAACGGCGTTGATGCCGGGACAAACTGGCCGGGAGGAAGAAAGGTGAGGAACAGGGTCTCCATCGCGATGACTGCGGTCGTGGTCGCGACCGCCGCGCAGGCCGAGCCAGTGCTGCAAGGCAAGGATGCTTACGGCGATTGGCGGGCCGATAAACCCGGCACGGTCAGGCTGATCCGGCCGGAGGATCTGGTGCGGCCCGGCGCCACACGATCGGTTGCGAGCTCCGCGCGCGTGGTGTCGCGTCGATCGGAAGCCGCGCCCCAGGTGCCGGCCGGCTTCCAGATAGAGCTGTTCGCGGAAGGCCTGCGCGCGCCGCGCATCATTAGGGTCGCGCCTAATGGCGACATTTTCGTCGCGGAGACGCGGATCGGCACCATTCGTGTGCTGCGCGCCGGAGAGGACGGCAAGCTCGCGACCAACGAGGTGTTTGTCAGCGGCCTGAGGCAGCCGTTCGGCATCGCCTTCTTTCCGAACGGCGACAATCCGCAATGGGTCTACGTCGCCAATACCGATAGTGTCATCCGCTTCCCCTATCAGGCCGGCGATCTCAAGGCGCGCGGCAAGGCCGAGACGATCGTGGCCAGCCTGCCACATGACGGCGGGCATTCCACGCGTGATGTCGTCTTCACGCCAGACAACAAGCGCATGTTCGTGTCGGTCGGCTCGCTTAGCAACGTCGCCGAAGGCATGGGCACGCCGCCCGGCGGGATGGAGGCATGGGCGAAGGCGCAGCCGCTTGGCGCAGCCTGGGCGAGCGAGCTCGAGCGCGCCGCGGTACTGGCCTTCAATCCCGATGGCAAGGATCGGAAGATCTATGCCACCGGCATCCGTAACTGCGTCGGCCTTGCGGTCCAGCCGGAGACCAGCTTGCCCTGGTGCTCGACCAACGAGCGCGACGGTCTCGGCGACGATCTCGTGCCTGATTACGTGACGAGCGTGAAGGAGGGCGCCTTCTACGGCTGGCCCTGGTTCTATATCGGCGGCAACGAGGACCCGCGCCATGTCGGAGCGCGGCCGGACCTCAACGACAAGGTGACGGTGCCTGATGTCTTGATCCAGCCGCACTCGGCCTCGCTCGGCATGACCTTCTACCAGGGCGCGCAGTTTCCGTCCGAGTATCAGGGCGACGCCTTCGCCGCCGAGCACGGTTCCTGGAACAGATCGAAGCGCACCGGCTACAAGGTGATCCGCATCAGGATGAAGGACGGCAAGCCGACGGGCGAGTACGAGGATTTCGTCACTGGGTTCGTGGTGAGTGACAGCGAGGTGTGGGGACGGCCGGTCGGAGTCGCCGTGGCGAAGGATGGATCGCTGCTGGTGTCGGAGGATGGCAACGGCACGATCTGGCGGGTGACGCGCGGGCCGCAGTGACGCTTCCCTCTCCCCTTGTGGGAGAGGGTGGCTCGCCGCATAGCGGCGAGACGGGTGAGGGGTGTCTCTCCACAAGCACCTCTCACAATCGAGTACGCGGATAGATACCCCTCATCCGGCGCTTCGCGCCACCTTCTCCCACAAGGGGAGAAGGCAAGAGCACCTCACTCGCATCGACCTACCCCCGTCTCACGCTCGCCCCGCCGTCTACCGGCAGCGTCACGCCCGTAATAAAATTGGCTTCGTCCGACGCCAAAAACAGCGCGGCGTTCGCGACGTCCCAGCCCGTGCCCATCTTCCTGCGCAGCGGCACCTTGCTGTCGCGTTCGGCTTCGACTTCGGCGCGGGTCTTGTGCCATCCGCGGGCGCGGGTGTCGACGGCCATCGGCGTGTTCATCAGGCCGGGCAGGATGACGTTGGCGCGGATGCCGTATTCGGCGTTCTGGTAGGCGAGCTGCTCGGTGAAGGCGATCATCGCCGATTTCGTCGCCTTGTAGGCGACGTAAGGGTAGGTCGTGATCGCCGCCATTGACGAGATGTTGATGATGGCGCCGCTCCTTTGCGCGCGCATGATCGGGATCACTTCCTTCGCCGCGAGAATGCAGCTCTTCAGATTGATGGCGACGACGCGGTCGAATGCCTCTTCGGTGATTTGAAGCAGCTCGGCGTCGCCGCCGGCAAGACTCACGCCAACATTGTTGTGCAGCACGTCGATGCGGCCCCAGCGCGATTGCGCGTCCGCCACCATCGCCTTGATGTCGGCAGCCTTGGTCACGTCGGCCCTGCAGGCCGCGGCGGCGCCCTGCTTCGCGGTGATCATTGCAACCGTTTCCTGCGCCGAGTCCAGATGGTGGTCGACGCATAAGACCTTCGCGCCTTCGCGCGCGAAGGTCAGCGCGGCGGCGCGACCATTGCCAATGCCTTCGCCGGGGCTCTGGCCGGCGCCGACGACGATCGCAACCTTGTCCTTCAAGCGCATGTCAGTTCACTCCCGGGATCGGTCCGTCTCATTATTTTCGTGCAGATTAGCAATCGACCCGACCTGCGAGAAGGGCGCGGCTCCTGCGTTCATGTCATTGACATCACTTGGAATTGCATGCTGCGGCCGGCTCATCGGGCATCGCTGCCGTTGCGGCTCAGGAACCGTTCCGAGGTCGCGGCGTTTGCTGCCGGAGCCTTTCCCGCGCTAGGCTCTGTCTCGGGGCTTCCCAACCGCCAGTGGCTTGCCGATGAATCTGCTTGATCCACAAGGGCCCGTAGCTGCGGCCAACAGCACCATTTTGGTCGATTCCGTCTTCATCATGCTCGTGATCGTGGTGCCGACCATTCTCGCGATCCTTGCGTTCGCGTTCTGGTTTCGCGCCTCCAATACCAAGGCGCGCTTCCGGCCGGACTTCGTCTATTCCGGTCGCGTCGAAATGGTGGTGTGGTCTATCCCGGCGCTCACCGTCATTCTGCTCGGTGGCGTCGCCTGGATCGGCTCGCATCAGCTCGATCCCGCCGCGCCTGTGCCGGGCACCGGAAGTCCGGTGCGGATCCAGGCCGTCTCGCTCGACTGGAAATGGCTCTTCATCTATCCCGACCAGCGCATCGCCATCGTCAACTCGCTGACGGTGCCGGCCGGCGCGGAGCTGAATTTCCAGCTGACCTCGTCGAGCGTCATGAACGTGTTCTTCATCCCGCAGCTCGGCAGCATGATCTACACCATGAACGGCATGGTGACGCGGCTGAACCTGCGCGCCGACAATGAGGGCAAGCTCCAGGGTCTGTCGGCGCATTTCTCCGGCGACGGCTTTCCCGACATGATGTTCGACGTCAACGTGATCTCGTCACTGGCCTTCCCTGATTGGGTGGCGACCACCGCGAAGACCGACGCCGTGCTGAACGAGGACAGCTACAAGAAGCTGATGCAGCAGGGCATCGAGAGGGGCCGGCCGGTCTATCGCCTCGATGATCCCCGCCTGTTCGACCTGATCGCGACCCAGCACATCCCGCCGGGGCCCGGGCCGGAGCTCGCATCCGAGGCTGGCCGGTCGCACATTGGAGGCCACGATGCTCGGTAAGCTCGATTGGTCAGCGATCCCGTTCGATCAACCCATTCCGCTCGTCGCAGGCGGAATCGTGCTGGTGGCGATCCTGGGCGTGCTGGTGTGGGTCGTGGTGAAGGGACATCTGCCCTATCTCTGGCACGAATGGATCACCAGCGTCGACCACAAGCGCATCGGTGTCATGTACATCCTGCTCGCCTCCGTGATGCTGCTGCGCGGCGGCAGCGACGCCATCATGATGCGGATCCAGCAGGCGATCGCCTACCAGTCGCAAGGCTATCTGCCGCCCGAGCACTACAACCAGATCTTTTCGGCTCACGGCACCATCATGATCTTCTTCGTGGCGATGCCGTTCGTGATCGGGCTGATGAACCTCGTCGTGCCGCTCCAGCTCGGCGTGCGCGACGTTGCTTTCCCGACGCTCAATTCGGTCGGCTTCTGGCTGACCGCGACCGGCGCGCTGCTGGTCAACCTCTCGCTCGTGATCGGCGAGTTCGCGCGCACCGGCTGGCTCGCCTTTCCGCCGCTGTCGGGACTGTCCTATTCGCCGGGCGTCGGCGTCGACTATTACGCCTGGTCGCTCCAGATCTCGGGCGTCGGCACGCTGGTCGCCGGCATCAATCTCGTCACGACGGTGTTGAAGCTGCGGACGAGGGGCATGAACTATCTGCGCATGCCGATGTTTTGTTGGACGACGCTCGCCTCGAACCTCCTGATCGTCGCGGCGTTCCCGATCCTCACCGCTACGCTGGCGATGCTGTTGCTCGACCGTTACCTCGGCTTCCACTTCTTCACCAATGAAGCCGGCGGCAATGTCATGATGTTCATGAATTTGATCTGGGCCTGGGGACATCCGGAGGTCTACATTCTGGTGCTGCCGGCCTTCGGCATCTTCTCCGAGGTGGTGTCCACCTTCTCCGGCAAGGCGCTGTTCGGCTATCGCTCGATGGTGCTTGCCACTATGGCGATTTGCGTCGTCTCCTTCATGGTGTGGCTGCACCATTTCTTCACGATGGGCGCCGGCCCCGACGTCAACGCCATTTTCGGCATCGCCAGTATGATCATCGCGATACCGACAGGCGTGAAGCTCTACAATTGGCTGTTCACGATGTATGGCGGCCGCATCCGTTTCGCGACACCGATGCTGTGGTCGGTCGGCTTCATGGTCACCTTCATCATCGGCGGCCTGACCGGCGTGCTGGTCGCGGTGCCGCCGGCGGATTTCATGCTCCACAACAGCATGTTCCTGGTGGCGCATTTCCACAACGTCATCATCGGCGGCGTGCTGTTCGGCGCCTTTGCCGGCTTCGAATACTGGTTCCCCAAGGCGTTCGGCTTTCGCCTCGACGAACGCTGGGGCAAGGTCGCATTCTGGTTCACCTTCATCGGATTCTACGTCACCTTCATGCCGCTTTACATCGCCGGCATGCTGGGCATGACGCGGCGCCTGCAGCATTATGATGTTGCCGTCTGGAGGCCGTGGATGATCATCGCGGCGTTCGGCATGCTGTTGCTGTCGATCGGAGTGATCAGCCAGATCATGCAGCTCGTGGTCAGCATCCGCAACCGCGAGGCGCTGCGTGACCGCACCGGCGATCCCTGGGACGGGCGCTCCCTGGAATGGGCGACCTCGTCGCCGCCGCCCGTGTTCAATTTCGCTTTCAATCCTGATGTGCGTGGCGAGGACGCCTATTGGGACATGAAGGCCCGCGCCCAGCAGCAATCGCTCGAACATGACGTGCCCGAGTATCAGGACATCGAGATGCCCCGGAACTCGCCGACCGGCTTCGTCTGCGCCTTCTTCGCCACCATCATGGGCTTTGCGCTGATCTGGCACATCTGGTGGATGGTCATTTTAGGCGGCGTCGGAGCGTTCGCGACTTTCGTCGTTTTCGCCTGGCGCGACCATGACGAATACGTCATTCCGGCCGCCGAGGTCGCCCGCATCGACCGCGTCAATCTCGAGGAGCGGCGCAGCCTCGTCAGCATGGCGGGAGCCATCTGATGTCGATGACCGCGACCGCCGGGCACGCCCACGCCGATCCGCATCACATCGGCATCGTCATCGAGCATCCCGGGCCCGCGTCGAAGCGGATCGTGACCGCGTACGGCTTCTGGGTCTTCCTGCTCTCCGATATCGTGATGTTCTCCTGCTTCTTCGCAGCCTATGCGGTGCTCGTCACCCAGACAGCGGATGGACCCAAGGGCTCCGAGATTTTCGATCAGCGGAACGTCGCGATCGAGACGGTCTGCCTGCTGCTGTCGAGCTTCACCTGCGGCATGGCCAGCATTGCCGCCGATGTGCGCAACCGGTTCTGGTTCTATCTCGGCATGGCCGTGACCTGCGTGCTCGGCCTGATCTTTCTCGTCATCGAATTCCGCGAATTCGCCGATCTCGTTGCGCGCGGCTACGGCCCGTCGCGGAGCGCCTTCCTGTCGTCGTTCTTCTCGCTGGTCGGTTGCCATGGCCTGCATGTCTCGGCCGGCGTCCTGTGGCTGCTCACCATGATGGCCCAGGTCTTCGCCAAAGGCTTTCGTGCCGACGTCCTGCGGCGGATGATGTGCTTTGCGTTGTTCTGGCACGCGCTCGACATCATCTGGGTCGGGGTCTTCTCGGTCGTCTACCTGCTTGGGAGTGGCGTATGAGCGATCAGACGCATATGCATGCCGAACATGACCTCGCACCGGGCGAGGAAGAGCATCACAGCGTCGGCGAGCGGATCCTCGGCTATGTCGTCGGCCTTGCTCTGGCGCTGGTGCTCACGGCGATGTCATTCTTCATCGCCGGAACTGACCTTGTCTGGCAGCCTTCGATTCCGGTCGCGCTGATCGTGCTCGCGATCGCGCAGATGGGTGTGCACCTCGTGTTCTTCCTCCACATCACCACGGGCCCGGACAACACCAACAACGTGCTGGCGCTGGCGTTCGGGCTGCTGGTCGTCTTCCTGGTGGTTGGCGGCACCGTCTGGATCATGTCGCATCTCAACCAGAACATGCCCCCGATGGATCAGATCATGATGCGTCAGTAGCTCGCATGGCAGCGGAGGAAGTCGTGAGCCTGATGCGTTGATCTTACCGCATCGTCATGGCCGGGCGGAGTTGGCGTCAACAGCTCCGCAAAAAGAAGAGCCGCTTGTTTGTGACAAGCGGCCCAAGTCTAGGGAGGAAACGCCCCAGCAAAGACAATCGGCCGAAGCCGGATTGCTGCCAAGGAAACGCTCGCGCAAAGCGCTCGCATACACATATAGGTGCAGCAACTCCCGCTGGAGTTCAATTCCGGATCAATACTGTCTCGGAGTACCACTCACGGCTGCGTGAACCAATTTTTCACTTTGGCCGGCGGCAGTTGTAGGCCTTGCGGAAGCCCGCCGCCTGGGCGTCGTCTTCCGAGCAGAACCAGCGATCCGGCTTGGTCGTCGCCGGGTAGCTCGGGCAGCCCCGCAAATGATAGATACCGATATTGCCGGTGACGCGGGCGCGCACCGCAAGCTTGCCCTTGATGCTGCAGCTCGGCGGCATCGTCAGATCCTCCGGAAACAGCACGGCGCGAATTTCCTTGTCGCGATCGGCGCGGCAGGCAGCGCCCAGCAGCGTCCCATCCTTCTTGCCGGTCCGGAAATCTTGCGGTGCAACAAAGCAGCCCTTCCAGATCCCGGCCGATGCGGTTTTGGCGTCGGTCGCCGCTGGCTTGACGTTCGCCTTGATCGGCTCGCGGGCGATGGCATAGCCGAGCTTGACCAGCTGCTCGTTCAAGCTCGCCTTGTCGCCTTCGGCGGTGCAGATCGCCCGGTGCCGCTTGCCAAAGCTCTTTTCTGGCCCGACATCATCGCAGCGCACCGAGCGTTTGTTGATCAATTTGTTCAGCTGCTCGCGGGCCTCGATGCCGCAGGTCCAGGGATCGGCGTGGTCGTCGATGCAGACCTGGTCCAGCTCAGGCGCATCGACGCCGTCGAGCCGATAGGTCACGTCGCCGAGCTGGATGGAATTGCCGTCCCGGACCGTCGCGGCTGCAGTCAGCGCGGCGGCCGGTTCTGGCGGCATCAGGATTCCTGACAGAGCGAAAAACGAAACGAGCGCAAAAGCGCGGGGGGCGGCAAAGAAATTTCGGAAGGACATACGGTCTCGCTATCGATTGCTCTTGCGCATCGTTCCTAGCATCCGGACGAGGCGATACCAATGGTCTGCGCCCTGCGAAGTGCGACATTCCGGCCTCGCGGCTTTACTCAGCCGTCGCTCTGCCCCTATCGTTTGCGCAGCCTTCCGGTCCGCGAAGGCCGAATCGCCCGGGAAGCGGCGAGGGGGAGGACAAGGTTGCGATGAAAGATCCCGTGGACGTCCTGATCATCGGTGCCGGCGCGTCGGGCGCAGCGGTGGCGTGGTCGTTGGCCGAGACCAAGATGCACATCCTCTGCCTGGAGCAGGGCGGCTGGATGAATCCGGCGGAATATCCCAGCACGGGGCGGGATTGGGAGGCCAAGTTCTACGGTGAGTGGTCGTCGAGCCCCAATGTCCGTGGACGGCCCGAGGATTACCCGATCAATGACGACAACTCGCCCATCAAGGTCGTCAACTACAACGCGGTCGGCGGCTCGACGGTGATGTACACCGCGCATTGGCCGCGGCTGCATCCCTCCGATTTCAAGGTGAAGACGCTCGACGGCGTCGCCGACGATTGGCCGATCGACTACGACGCGCTGACCCCGTTCTTCGAGGAGAACGACCGCATGATGGGCACATCGGGCCTGTCGGGCGATCCACTGTCGCCGTTGACGCATCCGCCGATGCCGCAGCAGCCGATGGGCTTGTCCGGCGCCATCATCGGCAAGGCCATGAACAAGCTCGGCTGGCACTGGTGGCCGTCGGACACGACGGTCGCAACCATGGACTATGAGGGCCGGGCGCGCTGCATCAATCTCGGCCATTGCACGCCTGCCTGCGCGCAAGGCGCAAAGTCCTCGACCGACATCACCTATTGGCCGCACGCCATCCGCGCCGGCGTCGAGCTGCGCACCCATTGCCGGGTGCGCGAGATCACCACCGATGAGAACGGCATGGCCTCGGGCGTGGTGTACTACGACAAGGACGGCGTCGAGCAGTTCCAGCCGGCGCATGTCGTCATCATCGCCTGCAACGGCGTCGGCACGCCGCGGCTGCTGCTGAACTCGGCATCCAGCCGCTTCCCGAACGGCCTCGCCAATTCGTCCGGCCTCGTCGGCAAGAATTTGATGTTCCATCCCTATGCGCAGATCTACGGCTACGTGACGGAGCCGACCGACTCCAACCGCGCGCCGCCGACCTGCCTGTGGAGCAAGGAGTGGTACGACACCGACCTATCGCGCGGCTTCGTGCGCGGCTATGGCGTGCAGTTCGTGCGCGGCGCAGGTCCGGTGTTCGAGGCCGTGGTCAGCGAGCAGAAGGGCATTCTGCCCTGGGGCGAAGATCATCACCGCGTCTTCCGCAAGCTCAACGGCCACCGGCTCGGCTTCTCCGCGATCTGCGAGGACCTGCCGGAGGAGCACAATCGCGTCACGCTCGATCCGGTGCTGAAGGACAGCCACGGCATTCCCGCGCCGAAGGTCGACTACACGATCAGCGAGAACAGCCGGAAGATGATGGAGCATGCGCTCGCCCGCGGCCGCGAGTTTCTGGAGACGGCAGGGGCGAGCGACATCTGCGTCAATTCGCCGATCCCCTGGGGCGGCTGGCATCTGCTCGGCACCGCGCGCATGGGCACCGACCCCGAGCGCTCCGTGGTCAACGAATGGGGCCGCACGCACGACGTGAAGAACCTCTTCATCGTCGACGGCAGCATCTTCGTCACCTCGGGCGGGGTGAATCCGACCTCCACCATCCAGGCCCTTGCGCTCTACATCGCCGACCAGATGAAGCAGCGCCTCGCCAATTTGTTCGATTGAGATGATCGCATTCAAACGCAGCCCCGCAGGGAGCACACCGTCACTGTGGCTGTAGAGTTTCGACGAAAGGACGCCATGACTGATCAGCCGACCCTCTCGCCGCGGCAGCGCGACGACCTCCGCACCATCGCCGCCATGATCATTCCACCGAGCGAGGAATATCGCGTCCCCGGCGCCGATGACGAGATCATCCAGGCCGACATCCTTGCAACACTCGGCCGCGATAGCAGACCTGTCGCGGCAGCGCTGGATCACCTGGCGCGGTTGGCCGGTATGCCGCTTGCTGATCTCGAACCCGCCGCGCGCGACGCGGCGGCGCAGGAGTTTCGCAAGCACGGCGGCGTGCCTGCCGCAACGCTCGTTCGCGTCGTGCTGCAATGCTACTACCGCGACGACCGCGTGCTGCGCTCGCTCGGGCTCGAGCTGCGCGCGCCATTCCCAAAAGGCCATGTCCTCCCGGATGGCGACTGGTCGTTGCTCGATCCGGTCAAGGCGAGGGCGGGCACGCTGCGGCGGGCGCCCTAGCCACCTGGGCAGTCCAGCCCTGCGCCCCCGGCGGGTCCCTTGCGTAGGAGGGAACAGGCCACCATCTGTGTGAGCTTCAAGGACTCTTGCCATGTTGGACTTTACCTCAGATATCGCCGATGACGCGCCGTCATCGCGGACGACGGCGGCTGCGCCAGTCGATGATCGGGCGCTGCTGGACGCCTATTCCAATGCCGTGATCGACGTCACCGACCGTGTCGGCCCAGCCGTCGTCCGCGTCGAGACCGGGCCAAAGGTCCCCAACGGCCGCGAGCGCGGCGGCCTCGGATCGGGCATCGTGATCTCGCCGGATGGACTCGTGCTCACCAACAGCCACGTGGTCGGCTCCTCCAGGGAGATCCGCCTGCGCGACGTCGAGGGTCACGTCGGCGACGCCCGGGTGCTGGGCGTCGACCCTGATACCGATCTTGCGCTGCTGCGCGCCAACGGCGTGCGCGATCTGCCCTATGCCGCGCTCGGCAATTCCAAGAGCCTCAAGCGCGGCCAGCTCGTGATCGCGATCGGCAATCCGCTCGGCTTCGAATCGACCGTGACGGCCGGCGTGGTCTCGGCGCTCGGACGCTCGATCCGGTCGGTGAGCGGGCGAACCATCGAGGACGTGATCCAGACCGATGCCGCGCTCAACCCCGGCAATTCCGGCGGGCCGCTGGTGTCGTCGAATGCCGAGGTGATCGGCATCAACACCGCCATCATCAACGGGGCGCAAGGCATCTGCTTTGCGGTCGCCAGCAACACCGCGCAATTCGTGCTGTCGGAGATCATCCGCCACGGCTATGTCCGCCGGGCCTATATCGGCGTTGCCGGACAGACCGCGCCGGTGCCGCGGCGGCACGCGGTCGTGGCCGGCGTCGAGAACAAGATGGGCGCGCTGTTGATGCAGATCGAGCCGGACGGGCCGGCGGCAAAGGCGGGCCTGCTGCCCGGCGACGTCGTGATCAGGCTCGACGGCGTCGAGATCAACGGCGTCGACGATCTGATCCGCGTGCTCGACCGCGACCGCATCGGTCGCCGGCTCGCCATGGACGTGCTGCGGCTCGGCCGCCTGCGGGCGATCGACATCGACCCGATCGAACGCAAGCCGCAACGCTAGCTGCGAGCCCGCGGGCGGGGTATGACGCTAGCATGCCTCGCGCCTCGGATCCTTGCATGATGCCGGCACAAGAGACCTACGACGTCATTGTCATCGGCGCCGGTGCCGGTGGCATGACGGCCGCGGCAGTGGCCGCCGCCGAAGGCCTGCGCGTGCTGGTGATCGAGAAAACCGCCTTCGTCGGCGGCACCACGGCCTGGTCCGACGGCATGGTCTGGATTCCCGCCAATGCCAAGATGAAGGAGGCGGGGCTGTCCGACAGCATCACGGATGCCGTCCGCTATCTGTGGAGCACTGTGCCCAGGCCAGCCAATGCCAGCTTGCGTGCTGCCTTCCTCGCGCGCGGGCCGGAGGCGATTGCATATCTCGAAGCCAACACGCAGGTTCGCCTTCAGTCGGTCAAAGCCTATCCCGATTATTATCCGGAGCGGCTCGGTGCGACGCCGGGCGGGCGCGTGCTGGAGCCGGTGGCGTTCGACGGCACAATGCTTGGCCGGGCTTTCGCGCGGCTGCGGCCGCCGCCGCCGGAGCTCACGCTGTTCGGCGGGATGATGGTCAACCCGCTCGAGATCCCGCAGCTGCGGCGTGTTGGAAAATCGCTGCGTTCGACCTTGCGTACGGCGCGGCTGGTGTCCGCATACGCATTGCAGCGGCTGCGCAGCCCGCGCGGCACGACGCTGCATCTCGGTAATGCGCTCGCCGCGCAGCTCTACGCCTCGCTGCTGGCGCGGCAGGTTGAAATCTTGTTCAGCGCGGATGTCCAGGATCTGTCGACGCAGGGTGATCGCGTCGTTGGCGTCGTCATCCGTCACGGCGCGCGTGATCGCCCGATCGTCGCGCGTCGCGGCGTAGTGCTGGCGACCGGCGGCTTCTCGCATGACGCGACTTTGCGCAAGCGCTTCTTCCCGCCTGCTGCCAGCGTCATCTCTGCGGCCAACACATCAAGCACAGGCGACGGGCTTCGGCTCTCGGCCACGGTCGCTGCCGCCCTCAATACGGATGCGACGAGCCCGGCCTGTTGGGTGCCGGCCTCGCTGTTCCGCCGCGCCGATGGCAGCCGCGGAGTCTTTCCGCACATGGTGACCGACCGCGCCAAGCCTGGCGTGATCGCCGTCAACGCCGCCGGCCGCCGCTTCGTCAACGAGGCGCTGTCCTATCACGAGTTCGTGCTAGCCATGCTGCGCGACGGCAATGGCGAGCCGGACCGGCCGTTCTATCTGATCTGCGACCGTCAGTTCCTTTGGGCTTACGGTCTCGGCCGCATCAAGCCATTCACGCGCAATGTGCGCCGTTATGTCGCCAGCGGCGAGCTGATCGAGGCTTCCGGCATCGCGCAGCTGGCAGCGAAGGTCGGCATCAGCCAACCACGCTCACGGCGACGGTTGAGAATTACAATGCGGATGCGAGAGAAGGCCGCGATCCCGAATTCGGCCGCGGCAGCACGGCCTATCAGCGCCATCTCGGGGACGCCGCCCACAAGCCCAACCCCTGCGTCGCGCCGATCCTCCGCGCGCCGTTCTTCGCGATGCGCATCTATCCGGCCGATCTCGGCACGGCGATCGGGATGAAGGTTGATGCACAGGCGCGCGCGCTGCGTGAGGACGGCACGCCGATTCCCGGCCTCTATGCCTGCGGCAACGACATGGGCTCGATCATGAACGGGAACTGTCCAGGGCCAGGCATTGCGCTCGGGCCGGCGCTGACGTTCGGCTACATCGCGGGACGGCATCTGGCGGAGGGTGGGGCGGCGGTGCGCGAGACGACTGCCGGCGTGTCAGCCTCGGTCTAGCCACCTCCAACACTGTCATGCCACGGCTTGACCGGGGCATCCAGTACGCCGCGGCTTCTCGATTCAATCACAACCGTCTCGGAGCACTGGATCGCCCGGTCGAGCCGGGCGATGACACCGAGTGAATGGCGAGCGCGTTCCACAATCTATTCCGCCGCCGCCGCAAAGCGGCTGTTCTCGAGCTCCGCCTCCAGCCGCGCTTTCTCGGCCGCCGCCAACTTGATATTGGCTTCCTTGACGTGGCCGAAGCCGCGGATCGTTTCGGGCACGCGCGCGAGCCGCGCCAGCAACGGGATCTGCTCCGCCCTCAGCCCGGGCATGCGCTGATCGATCATCGCAAAGTAATCCTCGACCAGCTTCCGCTCGGCCCGACGCTCCTCGGTGCGGCCGAACGGATCAAACGCGCCGCCGCGCAGGAATTTCAATTTTGCAAGAACGCGGAAGGCGTGGACCATCCAGCCGCCGAACTCCTGCTTCTGAAGTCGCCCAGTCACCTTGTCGCGCTTTGCGAAGATCGGCGGTGCGAGGTGGTATTTCAGCGTGAAGTCGCCATCGAACTTTTCCGACACCTTCTTCGCAAAACTGCCGTCGGTGTAGAGCCGCGCGACCTCGTACTCGTCCTTGTAGGACATCAGCTTGAACAGGTTCTTGGCGACGGCCTCGGTCAGCTCCATGGACGCGGGCGAGGCGGCGGCTTCCGCCTTGCGCACCTTGGCGATGGCCGCCAGATAGCGATCGGCATAGGCCTTGTCCTGATAGCCGGTCAAAAACTCCGCGCGTGTTGCGATGATGTCATCGAGCGATTTTGTCGGTGCGGACGCCCGGTTCTTGAACTGGAGCACGCTGCGCACCCGCGACATGTCGTGGGCGGCGAGGCGGCCCCAGGTGAAGGCGAGCTTGTTCATCTCGATCGCTGCGCCGTTGATCTCGATGGCGCGGAGCAGGGCCTCCAGCGACAGCGGGATCGCGCCCTTCTGGAAGGCGAAGCCGAGCATGAAGGGATTGGTCGCGATGCTGTCGCCCATCAGCGCCGCGGCAATGCCGGTGGCGTCGATGATGTCGAGGTTCTTGTCGCCGACGGCATCGCGCAGCACGGTCTGCATCGTGCCCATCTCGAAATCGAGATCGGGGTTTTGCACGAAGCTCGCGGTCGGCTGCAGGTCGGCGTTGATATAGGCCTTGGTCACGCCGCGCTCGGCGCGGCTCAGCGCAGTCGGGCCGGCTGAGACGATCATGTCGCAGCCGAGGATGACGTCGGCGCCGCCGGTGGTGATGCGGACGGCGGAAATATCTTCCGGCTTCGGCGCGATGCGCACATGGCTCATGACCGCGCCGTTCTTTTGCGACAGGCCGGTGAAGTCCAGCGCCGAGCAGCCGCGGCCGTCGACATGGGCGGCCATGCCGAGCAGCGCGCCGATGGTGATGACGCCGGTGCCGCCGATGCCGGTGACGAGGATGTTGTAGGGGCCGTCCAGCTCACGCGCGGGCGGCAGCGGGAGATCGGCGAACAATTGCCCGGAATCGACCGCCGAGGTCTTCATTCGCTTCAGCGTGCCGCCATGCACGGTGACAAAGCTCGGGCAAAATCCCTCGACGCAGGAAAAGTCCTTGTTGCAGTTGGACTGGTCGATCTGGCGCTTGCGGCCGAACTCGGTCTCCAGCGGTTGCACCGAGACGCAGTTGGAGGCCAGCGAGCAATCGCCGCAGCCTTCGCACACGAGCTCGTTGATGAAGGCGCGCTTGGCCGGATCGGGATAGAGCCCGCGCTTGCGGCGGCGGCGCTTCTCTGCCGCGCAGGTCTGGTCGTAGATGATGGCGGTGAGACCCTTGATGTCGCGCAGCTCGCGCTGCACGGCATCGAGCTCGCGGCGGTGATGGATGGTCGCCCCTTGCGGGAAGTAGTTGCCGTCGGGGTACTTGCTGGGATCGTCCGAGACGATCGCGAGCCGCTTGACGCCCTCGGCCCAGACCTGATGCGCGATCTGCGCGACATTGAAGGCGCCTTCGGCCGGCTGGCCGCCGGTCATCGCGACGGCGTCGTTGTAGAGGATCTTGTAGGTGATGTTGATGCCGGCGGCCGACGCGGCGCGAAGGGCAAGGAGTCCGGAATGCGTGTAGGTGCCGTCGCCGAGATTCTGGAAAATGTGCTTCTCGTTGGTGAAGGGCGACTGGCCGATCCAGTTCACGCCCTCGGCGCCCATATGCGAGATCAGGTCGGTGCGACGTGTCGGCATGCTCAGGGCCATGCCGTGGCAGCCGATGCCGGCCATGGCGCGGCTGCCCTCCGGCACGCGCGTCGAGGAATTGTGCGGGCAGCCCGAACAGAAGAATGGCGTACGCGCGAGCTTGATCTGCGAGCTTGATGTGACGGGATTGTCGAACGCCTCGAGCCGGGCGAGCCGCTGCTCCAGCACGGGGCTGTGATGGCCGAGCTTGCGCAAGCGGTTTACCAGCGCGCCCGCGACGATGGTGGGCGTCAGCTCGCCTTCGCTCGGCAGCAGCGGCGTGCCGTTTTCGTCGCGCTTTCCGGTGACGATGGGACGCTTCGATGCATCCACATTGTAGAGGATGCGCATCAGCTGGTCTTCGATGAAGCCGCGCTTCTCCTCGACCACCAGCACATCCTGAAGGCCTTCGGCGAAGCGCCTTGCCCCGCTTTCCTCCAGCGGCCAGGTCAGCGCGACCTTGTAGATGCGCAAGCCCAGATCCTGCGCGTCCTTGTCAGTAATGCCGAGGTCGGCGAGCGCCTGGCGCAGATCGAGATAGGCCTTGCCGGTTGCGACGATGCCGAGCCGGGCCGGCCTGGAATCGAGCACGATGCGGTCGAGCCGGTTGGCGCGGGCAAAGGCCTGCACCGCTGCCATCTTCGGGCCGAACAGGCGCTTCTCCGCCTCCAGCGGCGGATCGGGCCAGCGGATGTTGAGGCCGCCGGGCGGCATCTCGAAATCATCGGGAAGCACGATCTTGATGCGTTCAGGATCGCTGTAGATGGAGGCCGAGCTTTCGACCGTCTCGCTGATCGCCTTGAAGCCGACCCAGCAGCCGGAGAAGCGCGACAGTGCAAAGCCGTAGAGACCGAGATCGAGATAGTCCTGCAGCGTCGCGGGATTGATCACGGGGATCAGCGCCGCTGCGAACACCTGCTCGCTCTGATGCGCCAGCGTCGAGGACTGGCAGCCATGATCGTCGCCGGCGAGCGCGAGCACGCCGCCGTTGAGCGAGGTTCCGGCCGCGTTGGCATGCTTGAGCGCGTCGACCGAGCGGTCGACGCCGGGACCCTTGCCGTACCAGATGCCGAACACGCCATCGACCTTGGCGCCCGGAAACAGGCCGACCTGCTGGCTGCCCCAGACCGCGGTTGCAGCCAAATCCTCGTTCAGGCCGGGGACGAAGGCGATGTCGTGCTGCTGCAGGTGCGACTTCGCGCGCCACAGCGCGTGGTCGTACATGCCGAGCGGGGAACCGCGATAGCCCGAGATAAAGCCGCCCGTGTTGAGTCCCTGGAGCCGGTCGCGTTCGCGCTGCAACATGGGAAGGCGGACCAGGGCCTGCGTGCCGGACAGGAAGATCCGCTTCGATTCGAGCCGGTATTTGTCATCCAGCTCGACCTGCATCAGCGTCATTTCAGAAATCCTCGTGTCTCGTTCGGCGGGGGTTGCGCTGCGGGAGGGGTGCGGCTGCGCGACGCGAATTGTGACAGTCAAAAGCATGGGGCCGCGAAGTCAATATCGCTGGCCGCATCCGTGGCGCTCCTGCTAGTCATGGCTTGCAGTGGAGAGCACCATGGCTGCAAACGCATTCGACACCGAGATCACCGAGACGGCCGAGGCCCTGACCGGGCCGTGGCGTCAGCCGCGCCAGATGCTGCAGGCGCAAACCTACGACGCGCACGCCTCGATCCATGACGACACGACCGCGCAAAAGCTCGGCTTCAAGGGCGGCACCATCGAGGGCCCGACCCATTTCAGCCAGTTCGCTCCGCTCGGCGCGCGGCTGTGGGGACACGCCTGGTTCGAGACCGGCTGCCTCTCCGCGCATTACCGCAGCGTCTGCTACGAAGGCGAGGAGGTGCAGGCGATCCTGTCGAAGCCGTTGCCGGGGACGAGCCAGTGCCAGATCCAGATGGTGAAGCGCGATGGCACGGAGGTGCTGCGCGGCACGGCCTCGCTCGGTGAGCCGCACGCTCAGACTGCACTCGAAGCGCGTCTTACCGAGCTCAAGCCGTTGACCGATCCCGTGATCCTGCGCGACGTGAAGGTGGCGCAGACGAGCCAGCGGCAGGCGGTACGGATGGCGTTCGACCAGAATATGGGCGACCTCTATCCGTTTTCGCTGCGGCAGAAGCTCGCTGTCATCACCGAGAATTCGCCTTATTACTCGACCGCCGATAATCCGTGGCGCAGGCCCATCATTCCGATGGAGATGTTGAGCGTCCTGTTCCAGTACCGCTCCAAGGAGGATCCCCTGCCGGCGAAGGGCCCGGCGGTCGGCCTGTTCGCCGATCAGGAAATCAGGCTGGTGAAGGGCCCGCTCTTCGTCGACGAAGAGTACGAGGTCGAGCGCGAGGTGGTCGCGCTGTCCGGCAGCCGCCGAACCGAGAGCGCCTGGGTGAAGACGCGCGTGTTCGACAAGGCGGGCACGATGGTCGCGACCATGCTGCTCAACATGGCGACGCTGAAGGATTCGTATGCGCCATATGAGAATGAGTATCGGCAGCTGTATGGGGCTGGGCGGTAGTGTTCGCACTTCGCCTCTCCCTCGCGTGCCGGAGCGGCCGGCATTTGCGAGAGCAAATTCCGGGTGAGGGGAGTCTCCGCGAGTTCAACGCTCACCGATTTTGCGGAAGCAGCCCCTCACCCCAACCCTCTTCCCGTGAGAACGGGGAGAGGGAGACGAGAGAGCGTCGCCCAGGATTGACAGCGAAGGAGGGCGCCGCTTACCCGCTCATCCTTTAAGCAAATGCGCGTCGCAAAGCCGTCGCACAGGGAATAAGCAGACCTCGATCGCCGGCGTAACCTTCTGACTACGCAACGATTTCCTTTGCGACCTGCTCGTCTCCGCAATTGTACACAATGGCACGGCGCTTGCAGAACTCTCCGGAAAGAGAGTTCTCGCGGGGGCGTCATGTTGAACTCAAGCAAGTCGACAAAGGGCGTCATCATCGCCGAGCCCGAGCCGATCAAGCTCGACTGGGCGAGCACCGCGCTCCTCATCATCGACATGCAGCGCGACTTCATGGAGCCCGGCGGCTTCGGCGAGACGCTGGGGAACGACGTCAGCCAGCTCGCGCGTGCGGTAAAGCCGATCGGCGCGGTGCTGAAGGCGGCGCGCGAGAGCGGCATGCTGGTGATCCACACTCGCGAGGGCCATCTGCCTGATCTGTCCGATGCGCCGCCGGCAAAGGTCGAGCGCGGTGCACCGTCGTTACGCATCGGCGATCCCGGCCCGATGGGCCGCATCCTCATCCGCGGCGAGGCTGGCCACGACATCATCCCGCAGCTCTATCCGCTCGACAGCGAGGTCGTGATCGATAAGCCCGGCAAGGGCGCGTTCTACGCCACCGAGCTCAGCGAGGTGCTGGAGAAATACGGCATCGAGAATTTGCTGGTGTGCGGCGTCACCACCGAAGTGTGCGTCAACACCACCGTGCGCGAAGCCAATGACCGCGGCTATCGCTGCGTCGTCATCTCCGACGGCTGCGCGTCCTACTTCCCCGAGTTTCACGAGATGGGCCTGAAGATGATCAAGGCCCAGGGCGGCATCTTCGGCTGGGTCGCGGATTCAGCCGCAGTCCTGGAGGCAATGAAAATTTCGACCACATAGGGGTAGTATCATGAGCACATTGACGGGGACGGCCGGCAAGTCCAGCTTCAAGCCGGCACTATGGACATCGGGCGATTGGAACGCGTTTTTCGGCTTCGGCACCAACATCCTCGTCAACATGCTGGTGCTCACGGGCCTGCTCCGCTTCGTCTTGAAGATGCCCGATAGTCTCGTGTTCGGCCGCATCCTGCCCGCGCTCGGGCTGATGATGTGCCTGTCGACCTTCTATTACGCGTATCTCGCCTATCGCCTGGCGCAGAAGACCGGCCGCAGCGACGTCTGCGCGCTGCCCTCGGGCGTCAGCGTGCCGCACATGTTCATCGTCACCTTCGTGATCATGCTGCCGATCACGCTGAAGACCGGCGATCCGCTGAAGGGCTGGTCGGCCGGACTCGTTTGGGTGTTCTTCCAAAGTTTTATTCTTATGATCGGTGGCTTCATTGCCCCATTCATCCGAAAAATCACGCCGCGTGCGGCGCTGCTCGGCACGCTTGCCGGCGTATCGGTTACGTTCATCTCGATGCGGCCGGCGCTCGAAATGTACATGACGCCGCAGATCGGTCTGGTCTGCTTCGCCATCATCCTGGTGAGCTGGTTCGGTGGCGTGAAGTATTGGCGCGGCATTCCCGCGGGCCTCGTCGCTATCGCGGCCGGCATGATCATCGCCTGGGGCTCCAACCTGTTCGGGCTCGGCCTTGGCGGATTGAGCATCGCGGGTGTTGGAGCCGCTTTCGCGAACTTCGGCTTCTCGGTGCCGATCCCGGCCGTTGGCTACGTTTTCTCGGGCTTCGAATTCCTCGGCATCATCCTGGTCACCGCCATTCCGTTCGGCATCTACGATCTCGTCGAGGCCATGGACAATGTCGAGAGCGCGGAAGCGGCTGGCGACGAATATCCGACCACACGCGTGCTGACCGCCGACGGCGTCGTCAGCCTGATCGGCTGCCTGATGGGCAATCCTTTCATCAACGCAGTCTATATCGGCCATCCCGGCTGGAAGGCGATGGGCGGCCGCATCGGCTATTCGGCTGCGACCGGCATCATGGTCGTGGTGCTGGCCTGGTTCGGCATCATCTCGGTGCTGCTGGCGCTGGTGCCTGTCGTCGCGATCTCGCCGATCCTGCTCTATATCGGCATGCTCATCGGCGCGCAGGCGTTCCAGACCACGCCAGTCAAGCACGCGCCCGCGATCGTGCTGGCGCTGACGCCGCATCTTGCGGCCTGGGCCAAGCTCCAGATCGACACCATGCTCGGGTCAACCATGACGGCTGCGGCGACCGTCGGAGGAATGGCCGCCGACAAGGCCGACGCGGTCAAGGCTGCCGCGATCGCGGCGCTGCCGCAGCAGGGCGTGTTCTATCACGGCCTGGAGGTGATGGGCGGCGGCTCCATCCTCGGCGGCCTCATCCTGGGCGCGATCGGTGTCTTCATCATCGAGCGCGATTTCGAAAAGGCCTCCGCCTTCGCGCTGGCCGGTGCCATCATGACCTATTTCGGCTTCATGCACGGCGAAGCCGTCGGCATCGGCGGCGGGTTTGGCGTGACACCGGCGGTCGCGCTCGCCTATGCCGTGATGTCGGCCGGCCTGTTCGCGGCCAGCAAGCTCGGCACCGGCGAGCACTACGCCGCACATCCGGAGATGCACGCCGCGCCGGCGGAGTAGAGCGTCGCGATCGTTGCGGGCGGCCGGGCGATGCCCCGGCCGCTCTCGTTCAAGGCCGCACGGCCGGCGCCTCGATCGGCAGGCCGCCCGCCCGCGACATCAAATAGAGCTCGAGCGCGACCAGCTCGGGCGAGCCGTAATCATAGGCCTGGGCGCGGACGCCGGTCATGCAGCTGCGCAAGCGACGCTCCAGAGATCCGAGCGTCTGCCATTCCAGACGGTAGAGCGGATAGCCGGTCGGCTGTCCCTGTGTGATCGGTGAGCCAGCGAGACGCTTGTCGAAATTGTCGTCGTGGCAATTGGTGCAGGCGAGGTTGAGCTGACCCTCGCGCTGCATGAAGAGATCGCGGCCCTGCACAACGAAGGGCTTGAGTTGCGGATCGTCGCCCGCGGTGATCGCGATGCCGCGGGACTGGTGGGCGATGAAGGCGGACAGTGCCAGCAGGTCCCGGCTCTCGTAAGGCAGCACTGTTGCCTGCTGATGATTGGCGCGGCAGAGGTTGATGCGCTGGTCCAGCGTGACGGGACGGCCAAGCCTCTTGTCGAAGGCGGGATAGCGTGCCGCGACGCCTTTCATGCTGCTGCGCGCATTGCCATGGCAATCGGCGCAGGCCTTGTCGGCGCTGCCGGTCTTATTGCCCCCCACAGCGCCTCGCCGTCGAGCACGAACAGCATGCCGGGATTGGCGGTATCGTCATCTTGCATGGCGCGGGTATCAGGACCCATGAAGGTGTAGCCGGACCGGCGCGCATCGGGCGGGATCTCACCGGCGCGCAGGGCAGGGACCGTGACGAGCAGTATCGCCGCCGCTATCGCGCGCCAAAATCTCATTCGACGGTGATCGATGCCGATGCGGTGGACGAATAGCCGTTGTCGCCGATCCATTCGAACTCGAACTTGCCACTCTCCTTCACGACGGTGAAGAAGGACAGATACGGATTGGCGGCGATCGC
Source organism: Bradyrhizobium sp. USDA 4486 (assembly GCF_054057995.1). Lineage (NCBI taxonomy): Bacteria > Pseudomonadati > Pseudomonadota > Alphaproteobacteria > Hyphomicrobiales > Nitrobacteraceae > Bradyrhizobium > Bradyrhizobium sp. USDA 4486. Next base: position 3,979,488 of record NZ_JBSRZV010000001.1, on the reverse strand, counting down.
CGGAAACAGGTCGGCGCGAAAGACTTCGGCGCCGTTGTAGCGGCACGTAAAACTCGTGATGATGTCGCGCGGCACCAGCGCGCCGTCGACGGTGTGGCGGAAGCCGGTTTCCATGATGTGCGAGGTCAGCGTGCGGATCTCGATGATGTCGCCGCGTTTGGCCCTTGCAGGAACGTTGATGAGCGCGGCCATCAGTTCAACTCCTCGGTGCAGGCAGCCAGCGTCACGACGACGTCCGCGGCAATCTGCCAGAACGTGTCGTCCGAGAAGCGCGCGATCGCGACCACCTTCTGGGTATCGGCGAGGCGGATCCTCGTCGAGACTTGGGCGCGGCCGGAGGAGGGGTTGAGATAGAAATTGCCGATGTTCGGCTGCGGGTTCTTCTCGTTGAAGACATGGATGCTCTTGACGTAGTCGGTCGCCGTCATCGGGCTTGCGACGCTCACCGTCATCGGCACGGTGTTGCCGTTCTCGACCAGCGGCGGAATGTCGAGCTTGACCTTGCCAGCGCGAATTGGTGCCTCGCCGACGACGTTGCGGATCGCGGCGCTGAGCATCGCTGGCGTTGCCTCGAGCGGTCGCAACGTGAGGATCGGGATCGTCCCGGCGACCGTGACGCTTCCGGCAAGGCTGAAAAATTGTCGTCGCGTGGTCGGCATGAAGCTAGTCCCGAAGCGTTGCAAGAAAGGCCACGATGTCCTCGATCTCCGCAGCCGACAAGATCGGCTTGCCGGCGAAATTGCGCCCGACTCGGACGAGGCCATCGTTGCGATAATAGGACGGCATGATGGTCTGCGGGTTGAAACGCGCGGCATCGACCAGTCGAAGCCGCAACTGGCTCGCCGTCCAGCGGTTCCCGGCGCCTGAGAGATCAGGCGCGAGGTCGCCCTGGAAGCGCGTTTCCGGGAACGGGCCGGAATGGCAGAGAATGCAGGTCGTCGTGCGCGCCAGCACCAGCGCGCGCCCGCGCGCGGCATCGCCGGGAGTGCCGGTGAGGGATTGTGGAATGCCGTCGCCGACGATCTGGTAGGAGGTGAGCTCTTCGGCTTGGGAAGGCACGGCCAGGCTCGTCACGACCATTGCTGAAATCGCAAGCGCTCGATGAAGGAACCAGGATCGTCGCGAACTCAGCTTACCTCTTCCGCTTGCGGGATAGGTCGCCGCGCAGCGGCGGGTGAGGGGTCTTTCCTCCTGGGGGTTCTCGCGGGCGGAGACACCTTCTCCCCAACTCGCCCCCGCAGGCGGGGGAGGGGGCACACTTTGTTCGTGGCGACAGGCTCGCTCTATCATTGCTCTAGCCAAAGGTGTCCGCCGTGATGGTTTGAAACCAGCGCTCGGCCTCCGCCGCTTCACGGCCGCGCAGCTCGCGCGGCGCAACGACCGGGCTCGTCGTGCCGCCTTCGACCTCGGCGAAGATGTCGCCCCTGGGCTGATAGTTGCCGGCGAGCGAGAAGCCGTAGCCAGGTGCGACGGTGTTGTAGCAGACGCCGGTCAGCCGCGGCGTCTCCGGCGCGTGACCTGCGAGCAGGGCCACGATCGCAGCGGCGCAGGCCTTGCCCTGCGCGCTCGCGGCCGATGCCGATTTGGGGATGCCGCCGCCGAGGCAGGCGTCGCCGATGACATGGATGTTCTTGACGAGCTTTGACTGGAAGGTGACAGGATCGATCGGGCACCAGCCGGTCGCATCTGTCGCGCCTGCGATCTCGGCAATGCGGCCGGCGCGCTGCGGCGGGATGACGTTGGCGACATCGGGCGTATAGTTGCCGAACTCGGTGACGATGGTTTTGGTTGCGGCATCGATCGAGGTCACCCGGCCGCCTTGCGACAGCGCGATGCGCTCGATCATGTCGCCGTAAAGCTCCTTCCACGCCTTCTCGAACAGGCGCTGCTGCGAGAAGTTGTCCTTGGCGTCGAGGACCAGCACTTTCGAGCGCGGCTTCTTCGTCTTCAGATAGTGCGCGATCAGGCTGGCGCGCTCGTAGGGCGCCGGCGGACACCGCGAGGGATTGGCGGGGACCGCGATGGCAACCGTGCCGCCGTCCTCCATCGCCTCGAGTTGGCGGCGCAGCAGCAGCGTCTGTGCGCCGGCTTTCCAGGCATGTGGCATCTTTTCCGATGTGGCCTCGTCGTAGCCGGGCAGGGCCTCGAAATGGAAGTCGATGCCGGGCGAGAGCACGAGGCGGTCGTAGGGCAGCGCGACGCCATCTGCCGTCATGACCCTGCGCTGCTGCGCTTCGATCGAGGTCACGGCCTGGCCGATCACGATGACGCCGTCGGCCGCGAGCTTATCGTAGCCGAACTGCTGCGCGTCGATCTCGCGCAGGCCCGCGATCACCTCGTTGCTGAGGGGGCAGGAGATGAAGACCGCATTGGGTTCGATCAGGATGATCTGCAAGTCTGCTTGCGCGCGCTTCAGCGCGCGGGCGCAGGCCGCACCGCCGAAACCGCCGCCGACCACGACGATGCGCGCCGTGGATTGCGCGCGCGAGATCGATGGCCGCGCCAGCGTCGCGGCCGCCATGGTGATGCCGAACACGGCATTGCGCCGTGTCACCGGGCGCGTGGTCATCAGGGGCATCTGCAAAAGGACTGCGGCGGCACTCTCGCGTCGCCGCAGCATGCTACTTTAAGCGAAGGTGATGTTCTGGTCGCGCAGCGGGAACGAGCGGACTCGCCTGCCCGTCGCGGCGAAATAGGCGTTGAGCACCGCCGGAGCCGCAACGCCGATAGTCGGCTCGCCGACGCCGCCCCAGAACCCGCCGCTCGGCACCATCACCGATTCCACCTTCGGCATCTCGTTGATACGCATCGAATTGTAGGTGTCGAAGTTGGTTTGCTCGATCTTGCCGTCCTTGACGGTGCAGCCGCCATAGAACAGGGCGGAGAGGCCGTAGACGAAGGAGCCCGCGATCTGCCGCTCGACCTGCGCCGGATTGACGATGTAGCCGGGGTCGGTGGAGGCGACGATGCGATGCACCTTGATCTTGCTGCCGTCGGTCACCGAGATCTCGGCTGCGCCGGCGACATAGCTGCCATAGCCCATCACCTGCGCGATGCCGCGATAGACGCCCTGCGGCGCTGGCGTGCTCCAGCCGATCTTCTCGGCGACCGCATTGAGCACCGCCAGATGCTTGGGGTGATTGCCCATCAGCTTGCGACGGAATTCGAGCGGGTCCTGGCCTGCGGCCTGGGCCAGCTCGTCCATGAAGCATTCCATGTAGATCGCGTTGTGATTGACGTTGACGCCGCGCCAGAAGCCGGGCGGAACGTGCGGATTGCGCATCGCATGCTCGATCAACAGGTTCGGCACCGAATAGCCGAACGCGGCCTCGCCGGATTGGGCGACCCCTTGGAACGCAACGGGGTCCATGCCGTTCTGCAGCGCCTCAGGACGCAGCGAGAACAGGATCGACTGGCCGGAGAGGCGGTAGTGCAGCGCGACCAGATTGTTGTTGGCGTCGAACGCGCCGGTCATCTTGCACTGGGTGATCGGGTGATACCGGCCGTGCGCCATGTCCTCTTCGCGCGACCAAAGCAGCTTGATCGGCGTGCCCGGCATCTGCTTGGCGACCAAGACCGCCTGACGGACATAGTCGGTCTGGCCGCGCCGGCCGAAGCCGCCGCCGGGCATCACCTTGTGCACGTCGCACTTCTCCGCCGGCAGGCCGGAGGCCTCCAGCACGGCTGCGAAGGCCGCTTCACCGTTCTGCGTGCCGCACCAGACCTCGCACTTGTCCGGCGTGTAGAGCGCGGTGGCGTTCATTGGCTCCATGGTGGCGTGGTTCTGGTAGGGATAGGAGTAGACGGCCTCGACCTTCTTGGCGGCGCCGGCGATCGCGGCCTTGGCGTCGCCGTTCTTGTTGCCGACATAGGCCGGCTGGTCGTCGTTCAGGCCTTCGGCCAGCCACTTCGCAATGGACTCGCTGGAGACCTTGGCGTTCTCGCCTTCGTCCCAGACGATCGGCAGCGCTTCCAGGGCGGTCTTGGCGTGCCACCAGGTGTCGGCCACGACCGCGACCGCGGTATCGCCGACCTTGACGACCTTCTTGACGCCTTTCATCCCGGTGATCTTGGCCTCGTCGTAGCTCTTCAGCTTGCCGCCGAACACCGGGCAGTCCTTGATGGCGGCATTGAGCATGCCCGGCAGCTTGACGTCGATGCCGTAGATCATGCTGCCGGTGGTCTTGTCGGCGGTGTCGAGCCGCTTCACGCCCTTGCCGACCAGCCTCCAGTCCTTGGGCTCCTTCAGCTTGACGTCGGCCGGCGGCGTCAGCCTGGCCGCAGCTTCGGCGACCTTGCCGTAGGTCGTGGTCCTGCCTGACGGCGTATGGGTGATCACGCCGTTGGCGACGGTGCATTCGGAGGCCGGCACTTTCCACGCATTGGCGGCGGCCTCGATCAGCATCACGCGCGCGGTGGCGCCGCCCTTGCGGACATAGTCCTGCGACGAGCGGATGCCGCGGCTGCCGCCGGTCGAGAAATCGCCCCAGACGCGCTTGCGGGCGACGCTCTGGCCCGGCGTCGGATATTCGGTGGTGACCTTGGTCCAGTCGCATTCGAGCTCCTCGGCGACGAGCTGGGCGAGGCCCGTCAGCGAGCCCTGGCCCATCTCGGAGCGGGCGATGCGAATCACGACGGTGTCGTCGGGCCGGACCACGACCCAGGCGTTGACCTCCGGCGAGCCGTCGGCCGCGCGCACCACGGCGGGGCCGCCGAACGGGAGATCGAGGCCGATTGCGAGGCCGGCGCCGACAGCGGCGGTGCCGATGACGAAGGCACGGCGGTTCATCTTGGGAGAGACGTGCTTGTTCATGGGGCGGCTCCTCTACGCGCTTGCGATCGTGTGGATCGCCTCGCGCACCTGCTGGAAGGTGCCGCAGCGGCAGATATTGGTAATGGCCTCGTCGATGTCGGCGTCGGTCGGCTTCGGCTTCTCGTTCAGCAGCGCGGCGACAGCCATGATCATGCCGCTCTGGCAATAGCCGCATTGCGGTACGTCCTGGGCGATCCAGGCTTCCTGCACCTTGTGCAGCGTGGCGCCGGAGGCGAGCCCTTCAATCGTGGTGATCTTCTTACCCTCGGCCTCGGCGACAGAGATCCCGCAGGAGCGCATCGTCACGCCGTCGAGGTGGACGGTGCAGGCGCCGCATTGCGCAATGCCGCAGCCGTATTTGGTGCCGGTCAGGCCGGCATTCTCGCGAATCGCCCAGAGCAGCGGCGTATCCGGCTCGACGTCGAGCGTGAAGGTTTTTCCGTTGATTGTTAGGTTTGCCATCGCAGTCCCCTGATTGGGTCCAATCCACCGATTGGGCTCAGGGGTTCAATTTGTCCGCCAAATTGGAACTCTTCAAATCAAGAGTCCGAGGGGCAGCTATCGAAGATTCTCGCGGCTGCGGGAAGATTGGGGCACCCGCGGTGTTTTGCCTCGCCCCGGCCGCGCGGGGCTGCGCGACCTTTCCCGGCGCGTCAGGCCCCGGCTTGAGGCGACGTCCGCGGGTTCCCGCGCATGGCGCAGGCCACACTTTGTCCCTTTTGCCGGGGTGCAAGTCGCCGGCGCTTTGGTACACTGCGCCGACGCAAAAGGAGTTCCATGAACGTGCCGAGTCCCTGCAACGTACTGATGCTCTACCCGCTGTTCTCGGCAGAGTCCTTCTGGACCTTCGGTGAATCCTGCAAAGTGATGGGCGTCAAGCGCCCGGCCGCCCCCTTGGGCCTGATCACCGTTGCCGCGATGCTGCCCGAGAGCTGGACGGTCCGGCTGATCGATTGCAACACGGCGCCCTTCGGGGAGGAGGATCTCGCCTGGGCCGACGTCGTGTTCACCGGCGGAATGTTGCCCCAGCAGGCCGACACGTTGCGCCTGATCGAGCTGTGCCGCGCGGCCGGCAAGCCGGTCGTGGTCGGCGGACCAGATCCCACCTCGAGCCCCCACATCTACGAGCGGGCCGATTTCCGGGTGCTCGGCGAGGCGGAGAGCGTCATGGACGAGTTCATCGCGGCCTGGGAGAGTGGCGCGCGGTCCGGCGTTTTCACCGCACCGAAGTTCCAGGCCGACGTCACCAAGACGCCGGTGCCGCGTTTCGACCTGCTCAAGTTCGAGGACTATCTTTATCTCGGTGTGCAATATTCGCGCGGTTGCCCCTTCACCTGCGAGTTCTGCGACATCATCGAGCTCTACGGACGCGTGCCGCGGACCAAGACGATCGAGCAGATGTTCGTCGAGCTCGAGACGCTCTACAACATGGGCTATCGGGGCCATCTGGATTTCGTCGACGACAATTTCATCGGCAACAAGAAGTCGCTGCGGCAGTTCCTGCCGAAGCTCGCCGAATGGCAGCGCACGCACGGCTATCCCTTCGAATTCTCCACGGAAGCCTCCGTCAACCTCGCCGACGATCCGGAGCTCTTGGAGCTGATGGGTGCGGCGAATTTCTTCGGCATCTTCGTCGGCATCGAAAGTCCGGACCCGGCGACGCTGGTCGCGATGCGCAAGAAGCAGAACACGCGGCGCAACATCGCCGAAAGCATCCACAAGATCTACGCCGCCGGGATGCTCGTCACCGCGGGCTTCATCGTCGGCTTCGACAACGAGAAGGTCTCGATGGCGGAGTCGATGATCGACTTCATCGAGGAGGCGGCGATTCCCGTGGCCATGGTCGGCCTGCTCTATGCCTTGCCCAACACGCAGCTCACGCGCCGGCTGGAGCGCGAAGGCCGGCTGCATTCGGGCCATGACGTGGCGCCGACAATCGGCGCCGATCAGTGTACGGCCGGCATCAACTTCGATCCGGTCCGCCCGCTGCGGGACATCCTGATGGACTACAAGCGGGTGCTGGAGCACATCTACAGCCCGGCCGCCTATGCAGCACGCGTCGACCGCCTGATGACGCTGCTCGACCGATCCAGGCAGCGTTCCGAGCTTGCCGAAGGTGATATCCGCTCCAAGCTCGGGGCCATGGAGACCGTGCACAAGGTGGTCTCCGTCCTTCCGGAGGCGCGGGGGCCGCTCTGGCAAACCTTCATGAACTGCGCCAAGCGCGACACGTCATCGGCGCGCATCGCCGTGCAGATGATCGCGGCCTATGCACATCTCGGACCGTACTCGCGCAAGGTCATCGCGGCCATCGACGAGCGCCTGGCTGCGCTGGACAACGAGACCGTCGCTCCGGTGGCCGTCGGCGTGACGGCGGCCTGACGGCTTACTTCACCGCGAGCCGCAAGAAGCTCATCACGCTGCCGAGCGCGGCAAAGCCCGCGCCGAGGGCCAGCGCCAGCGTCGCGCCGTTGTGGCCAGCAAGTGCGAAGCAGGCGGCGGCGAGCGCTGCGCCGGTCGTCTGTCCGGTCAGGCGCGCGGTCGCGACGATGCCGGAGGCGCTGCCGCTGCGGTGGGGCGGCGCGCTTCCCATCAGCGCCTTCATGTTCGGCGCCTGGAAGAAGCCAAAGCCCATGCCGCAGATCACGATGCGCCAGACGATGTCAGGGATGCTTGGGCTCGCCGGAAGCAGCGCGAGCAGCGCCATGCCGATGCCGAGCAGCACGAGGCCGATGCCGCCCAGCAGGCCCACCGGATGGCGGTCCGACAGGCGCCCCGCAATAGGCGCCATGATGCCGACCACCAGCGGCCAGGGCGTCATGAAGAAGCCGGTCTCGACCTGCGAACGTCCCAGCACGTCCTCGAAATAGAACGGCAGCGAGACGAAGGCGAGGCCCTGCACGGCGAAGGAGCAGACGGCCGTCGCCGCCGACAGCGCGAATATCGGCCGGCCGAACAGGTCGATCGGCAGCATCGGCGCCGGGTGATCGGCATGGCGGCGGGTCAGGATGAAGCCGAGCGCGAGGGCCGCGATCAGCTCGATGCCGACGACAACCGGCGACAGATTGTGTGCGGCGCTGCCGACGCCGGTGATGAACAGGCCGAGGCAGGCGGCGGCGAGGAGTGCGCCGAGGAAGTCGAAGCCGTGATCGGCCCGCGGCGTCTTCGGCAGCATCGCAAAGCCGATGCCGGTCGCAACCAGGCCGAACGGGATGTTGACGGCGAACAGCCACGGCCATGGGCCGACCGCGAGAATGGCGGAGGCGATCGACGGGCCGAAGGTGAAGGCGGTCGCGACCACCAGCGCGTTGTGGCCGAAGCCGCGGCCCTGCATCCGTGCGGGATAGACGAAGCGCACCAGCGCCGTGTTGACGCTCATGATGCCGCTGGCCCCGAGTCCCTGCAGCGCGCGCGCGACCAGAAGGCTGTCCAGCGACCACGCCACCGCGCAGAACAGCGAGGCGATGGTGAACAGGATCAGGCCGCCGAGATAGATGCGCTGGTGCCCGACGATCTCGCCGAGCGCCCCGAGCGGCAGCAGGGTTGCCACCAGCGCGATCTGGTAGACGTTAACGACCCAGACCGCCTGCTCCGGCGTGACGTGCAGATCGGCGGCAATAGCAGGCAGGGCGATGTTGGCGATCGCGGTGTCGAGCGAGGCCATCGCCAGCGCGGTGAAGATCGCGGCGATCGCCCAGCGCCGCTGCACGACTGGAAGTCCGTCGGCAATGGGATGGTCGGGCTCGCGCGCGACGGCGGGTAACGTGATTGTCATTGCGTTTCGCGCGTGGCTCCGACGGCGTGGCCATAGGGGACTTTGGCATGTACTACGCCGAAGGCCGCTTCCACAGGCATATGCTTGCATGCTGTGTATGCGCGAAGGTGAGGCGATGTCGCCTCGCGCCGGCGTATGATCGCGCCGTGACTGCAATGACAGGGAAACGTCATGCACATCGTCGTTCTGCCGGGTGACGGCATCGGACCTGAGATCACATCCGCGACTTCAGGCGTGCTGCGCGCGGCCTCCGAGCGCTTCCTTCTCGATCTGCGGCTCGAGGAGCACGCCGTCGGCCATGCCAGCCTGAAGCTGTCAGGCACGACCGTGCGCCCCGAGCTGCTCGACATCGTCCGCGCCGCCGATGGCCTGATCCTGGGGCCGACCGCGACTTTCGACTTCAAGGACGAGGCGCATGGCGAGATCAATCCGTCCCGGCATTTCCGCAAGAGCCTCGATCTCTACGCCAACGTCAGGCCGGCGCGCACCTATGCCGGGCGGCCCGGCCGCATCGGTGATTTCGACCTCGTCGTGGTGCGCGAGAACACCGAAGGGTTTTACGCCGACCGCAACATGGAGCAGGGCAATGGCGAGATGCTGGTCACGCCTGACGTCGCGATCTCACTGCGCCGGATCACGCGCCTCTGCTGCGAGCGCATCGCGCACGCCGCCTGCCGCCTCGCGATGAAGCGGCGCAAGCATCTCACCATCGTGCACAAGGCCAATGTGCTCAAGATCGGCGACGGCATGTTCCTCGACATCTGCCGCGCGGCGGCGAAGACCTATCCGGGCCTCGAAGTCGACGACATCCTGGTCGACGCCATGATGGCGCATGTGGTGCGGAGCCCCGATCGTTTCGACGTCATCGTCTCCAGCAACATGTTCGGCGACATCCTCTCCGATCTCACTGCGGAGCTCTCCGGCAGCCTCGGCCTCGGCGGCTCGCTCAACGTCGGCGACCGCTATGCCATGGCGCAGGCCGCGCACGGCTCGGCGCCCGATATCGCGGGGCAGGACGTCGCCAACCCGGTCTCGCTGATTCTGTCGACCGCGCTGCTGCTGGCCTGGCACGGCGAGAGGAGCGGTGCGGTCCGCTATGAGGAAGCGGCGCGCGCGATCGAGGCCGCGGTGGCCAAGGCGCTTCGCGAGGGCAGGGCGACGCGCGACGTCGGCGGCAGGCTCGGCACGATCGCGGCAGGCGCTGCGATCGCGGAGATCCTGCAGGCGGAGTGAGGGGCTTCTTCGCGTTTTTTATTGGGGCTCAAAAGAAAAAATCGAAAACAACCCCATGCACAGTAGACGGCGCCCTTGATCGCAAGAGATTTTTCGAGCCGCGCTGCGACGACGTGTGTGACCCCGATCACGTTGACACGTCGGGCAAAACACCGGCAGGATGTCATGCTGGCGACGGTGGTGTCAGCGGCCCAACAGGCGCGATGGATGAGCCGCGCTGCGGCCCTGCCGTAACGGGGAGAGGCCGTGCAGGCACCCGAGCGTCAGAGACGACATCGATCAGGATGTCCGGCGGAATTTGGCGGACCGCCTGTAATCTGCTTCACACGCAACCACGCCCCGACAGGTTAGACGAAGTCAGGCCTCGCCTTCGCGCGGCCTCCTCGGAGCTGGCGATGATGGCTGCACTGGCACAGGCAATATCCCGCGCCACGAGAGTGAAGGTCGACGTCGAGACTCTCAAGCTGCTCGTTATCTTCTCCGGAGCGGGCTTGCTGCTGTCAATCGTGGTCGCGATGATCTGCAGAAGGGCTCTGCTCGCGGCCTTGATCTGACCGGTGAGCATGTCGCCGTCCACCGTCTCGCCCGGCAGGCACCGCTCAGGTGAAGAAGTCGCGCAACTTGTCCACCACAAGCCCCGGCGCCTCCTCTGGCAGATAATGGCCGCAGGGGAGACTCTCACCGCGCACATCCACGGCCTTTTCACGCCATGTCTCGCGCACGTCGTAGGTTGATCCCACGACACCCTTTTCACGCCACAGCACGAGCAGGGGGCAACCGATCCGCTGCATCGAATCCGCCTCGTCGTGGACCAGATCGATGCCGGCGGCCGCCCGGTAGTCTTCACAGACGGCGTGCAGGGTCTCGCGGGTATAACACCGGCGGTATTCCTCGAAGGCGATCGGATCGATCGCTCCGGGCGTCTTGTTCTGCTTGTTAATGTGCGCCTGAAGATAGAATTCGAGATTGTTGCCGATGAGGGTTTCGGGAAGCGGTGCCGGTTGGCTCAGGAAGAACCACCACATGTAACGCATGGCGAATTCCTTGGTCACCTTTGCGTACATCGTCGCCGTCGGCGCAATATCGAGCACGGCAGCCTTGGTAGCGACCGCGGGATGATCGAGCAACAACCGATGCAGGACGCGGCCGCCGCGATCGTGGCCGGCAGCATGGAAGCGATCGAAGCCGAGCGAACGCATCACCTCGACCTGATCGCGCGCCATTTCGCGCTTGGAATAGTTGATGCTGTCCTTGCCGCCGTCGGGTTTGCTGGAATCGCCGTAGCCGCGCAGGTCGGTGAGGACGACCGTAAAGCGCTCGGCGAGCTTGGGAGCAACCTTGTGCCAGCAGACCGCCGTTTGAGGATGACCGTGGAGCAGCAAGAGTGGCGCTCCTTCGCCCTTCACCAGGGCATTGATCTCCGCGCCACTCGTCCTGATGCGGCTGCGGCGAAAGCCCGGCAGCAATTTCTCGATCTGATCGCCAGCCACTGCAGTCTTCTCCTCAGCGAGAGCAGGCGACGTCAGCATCGTCGAACCCACCGCGGTCGAAGTCGCGGCCGCAAGCGACACGAAACGGCGGCGGGTCAAGCCTGCATCGGATGCGTCGGATGGACGCCCTGCCTGATCTTTGTCGGACATCGAAATATTATCTGTCATTGAGCGCTTCCCCGGCATTTCGCCGTCCGAAACAATGCCGGCCGTGCTGCCGAAAATCCAATGTCAGGTCAAAATATGATTATGCAGGCTCTGCATAAGCGGTCGTGGACCGAGGCATGAAGCTCGACTTTCCAGACCCAGATTCCGGATCCGCAGGGGTGGTAGAGCGTAGCGAAACCCAACATGCGCCATGCCGGATGCCATCGATGAGTTTCGCTGTGCTCTACCCGTCCTATAGGCTGCACTCCGATGCTCCCCCGGCACCGTTGAGCCAGATCAACACTCCCTCCGTTCCCCCGCGGACCTTCCCTCAGCGCATCCATGGGAAAGGACGGCCGACATGCAGATTCTGCTTAGGGAGATCCGGGACACGCCTTTGCTCTGGATGCTGGCGTTCGTGCCCATCGTGCTGGTAGCCGAGGCGGTCGCCCCGCATTCCCACACGCTGCTGTTCGTGCTGGCGGTGCTTGCGATCGTGCCGCTGGCGGCGCTGCTCAGCCACGCTACGGAGGCGGTTGCCGCCAAGACCGGCGATGCCGTGGGCGGACTGCTCAATGCCACGCTCGGCAATCTGACCGAGCTGATCATCGCCATCGCGGCGCTGCGCGCAGGCCAGTACATGCTGGTGAAGGCCTCGATCGCGGGCGCGATCGTCACCAATGCGGTGTTCATGCTGGGAGCCTGCCTGCTGCTCGGCGGACTGCGCTACCGTGTGCAGGAGTACAACCGCGCCGGCGCGCGGCTCTCGTCCGGCCTGCTGCTGATGGCCACCGTCGCCCTGCTGGCGCCTTCGGCGGTCGCCGATATCGAGCATCTGCCGCAAGGCGGGGGCATCCTGAACAAGCTCAGCCTCGGCATATCGATCCTGCTCATTTTGGCTTACGGGCTCGGTCTGTTGTTCTCGCTCGGGACCCACAAAGAATTGTTCGCAAGCGCCGATCACGGCGATGACAATGAGGCGCACTGGCCGATCGGCGTAGCCGTCGGCACCTTGCTGGTCGTCACCGTGCTGGTCGCGCTGGTCAGTGAAATCTTCGTGGAATCGGTGCAGAAGGCGGCGGAAACTTTTGGGATGAGCCCGGCCTTCGTCGGCTTCATCGTCGTCTCGCTGGTCGGCGCCGCCGCGGAATTTGCGGTGGCCTTCGGCGCGGCGCGCAAGGACCGGCTCGACATGGCCGTCAGCATTGCGCTTGGCAGCGCCTCGCAGATCGCGCTGTTCGTTGGCCCCGCGCTGGTGCTGCTCAGTTACGTCGTGGGGCCGAAGCCGATGGACCTGCAGTTCTGGCCGGGCGCCGTCACCATGGTGATGATCGCAACTGTTACGTCCGCCTTCGTCACCGCGAGCGGCCGCTCGGCATGGTTCGTTGGCGCCCTGATGATGCTGATTTATGCGGTGTTCGCGCTGACGCTCTATGTCGTCCCGCCGGCGGGCCAGGGATGACGTGCGCAGGATGGGGAGAGCACTTGCGAAAACCCATCGCGTTTCAGGTTGGAAGGCGGTCGATGGGTTTCGCTGCGCGCGACCTGGTCGTACGGGTTAGTAGGCCCAGTAGCTGCCGGAGGGCGCGCAATAGTCGCCGCCATAGCCATAGTCACCGCCATAGCCGTAAAACGCTGCGGGTGGGTAGCTGTAGCCGTAGCTGTAGGCGGGATAGCCGCCATAGTAACCGCCATAGCCGCCGTAATAGGCGCTCCGCGCAATCGCGCCGCCGACAACGGCGCCGGCGACGCCGTAACCGAGGCCGCGATATCCGTAGCCGCGATAGCCCCAGCCTCCGCGATAACCCCAACCACCGCGGTAGCCCCAGCCGACCCCGCGATAGCCGTAGCCGCCGCGCCAGCCGCCGAGCCATCGCACTTCGGTCGTGGTCTGATCAACGATCGATTTCATCGCCGACAGATGTGTGGGCATCGGTCCGGCCTGGGCGGCCGTGCCGAGAAGCAGGGTGCTTGCCGCCGCGACCGTGAGGCGACACAGGGGTTTCGAGGAGGTCATGATCGATCATCTCCTTGGCTATGGGCGGCGCTTCTGCGCGGCCATCGACAGCTATTCCGGAATGGCATTGTCGTGGCAAGCTTGATCTGGATCAAGCATCCGGCGTCACGCGCCGGGTGTGCGGGCCGCCTCACGCCGGCGAGTCCAGCGCCTTCAGTTCGTCTGCCGCCGCGATGATCGCATTGCGGATCGTCAAGAAATACTCCGCATCGATCCGGGAGGCGAGCCAGTCCAACTGTCCCCTGTAGCCGTGCTCGTTCCGTCCGTCCTTAAGGTTGACTGGTGAGGTTAATATCGTCGTCCATTTGTCGATCCGCATTGGACTCGTTATCCCTGTCATCCATCAGGGACCAAAATGCTTAATCGAACCGCCACGCAAGAAGCGCCTGTCAGCGTTCAGCGCCGGCAGACCAGCGACTATCTGGTCGCGCTCGCATTCTTTGGCGCGCTCGCCAGCGCGATGATCGCCTGGATCGCCGCGATCGCCTGGATCAGCTGGCGTGTCCTCGCATGGATGTTGTCTTGACAAGAGCGTGGGATCACCATGGACGACTTTGAAGGCCTCTCCGACCATTTCATCTTGCGGATGTACGAGTTCATCCGCAACGAGCTGCAAGCCGATGCCTTGGCCGGCACCCGGCTCGTAGGCGTGCCTGCAAAGCAGCGCGCGGACCGCCTGTTTCGCGAGATCGGCCGCCGCGGCCTGTTCTGCCAGCCGATCGACTGGCCGGCCCATCTCGCCGCAGCGGACGACCTCCGCGATGCGCCCGCCGCGCAGTTGCGGAAGATCTCATCGGTCTGACCAGCGCGTTCCGCGGTGTAAGTCCCTCTTGTGGCCCTTGGCGGATTCTCGCACTCCCATCGCCAGGATCGCCGATATTGATCCTCAGTCATTCTTCGGAATTTCCAGATGAGCGCTCGCTATTTCGAGTTCACCACGAATGCCAGAGGCATGATCATCCTTGCCGGACTTTCCCCGGACGAGACCTTCGAGCTGGAGCAGCTGCTCCATCAGAATGACGATCTTCGCAGCGCCCCGGACCGGGCCAGGCTGGAGGCGCTCTACGAAAAGCACTGCCGCGCGGCTGAGGGCAGCGTTACCGGCTGATATGGCCGACGGGCACTGCGCGCCTGTGGGTAGAGCAAGACGGGATGGACGCACACTCCGCAGGTGCGTGCGCGGCGTTGCGCCTCCGTCCCGGAACCTTCTCGGCTCGGCCATTCGCTCGGTTCTTGGCTCTTACTTGTGACCAGCGCTCTGAAGCGGTGTCACGGTACGAGCCAATCTTACGGCCGGCCCCCATTCGGAGCTGACACAACTCGGATTGAACATTAGACTATGCCCCGCTTGATTGCGGATCCCAGCTCGAACCCATTGGGGAAAGTCATGAAATCAATTTTCAAAGTCGCGTTGGCGTTGGTTATTTTCGCTTCTTCGATGTCGGCATACGCACAAACACAGCCTCCTTCCAAATCATCAACTGCTCCAAAGGCCAAGCCAAAGATGCATGACGGTTGCCACAGCCGGGCAGCCCAGATGTCCGGAAAGCCGTGTCGCTAACAACATACCAGACGACTAGAGGCCGCCTCAGTTGGCGGCCTCTTCATTTTGCGAATTTCGCCTCGTCACCCCCGGCTCACACGACGGGGCGAACTGGCGCCGCCTCTCGCTCCATGTGAGCCTCGGTGCGTTAGAACTGATATCTCCGCAAGCCTCCATCCACCGGGATCACCGTGCCCGTGATGTAGCGCGCCACCGGTGAGGCCAGGAACACCGCGAGCGCGGCGAGATCTTCCGGCTCGCCCCAATAGCCGACCGGGATTTCCTCTTCGGCGAAGCGCTCGCGGTACTCCGGCGGATAGTTGCGGCGGATCTGCTCGCTCATGATGCGGCCGGGCGGGATGCAGTTGATGGTGATGCCGTGCTCGCCGATCTCGCGCGACAGGCCCTTGGCCCAGGCGTGCACGGCGGCCTTCGCGGCGAAGGCTGCGTTGAGGCCCTCCGGCTCGGACTTGCCGGTGATGTTGACGATGCGGCCCCATTTGCGCTCGATCATCTGCGGCAGCAGCGCATGGGCGATGCGGCGGTAGCTGGTGAAATTCAGTGCGATCGCCTCGTCCCATTTGCTGTCGGGCGCATCGACGGGGAGGGGACGGCTGCCGCCGGCATTGTTGACGAGGATGTCGACATGGCCGAGCTCCTTCAATGCGAAGGCCGCGATCTTCTCGGCCGCGTCCTTTTCCATCACGTCCTGCGCAAGCGGCGTGATCAGCCCGGAGCCGACTTCCTTCACCAGCTCGGCGAGCAGATCGCTGCGGCGCGCAACGCCGACGACGCGCACGCCTTCGGCAGCGAGGCCCTTGGCGATGGCGCGGCCGATGCCGATGCTCGCTCCCGTCACGACTGCGGTTTTCGATGTGAGCCCGAGGTCCATAACAACGCTCTCTTGTGTTCTGCGTGTTGCTGTTCGTTTCCTGCCCGTCCCGCCGGCCGTGCGAATTGCCTGATCAGGACGAGCAGTGGTAACCAAGAGCGGCAGCGAAGGAAACACGAAATACAAAGGGCGCAGGTCATGGTCTGGGATCCGCAGCAATATCTGAAATTCTCCGGCCACCGCTTGCGGCCCGCCGTCGACCTGTTGATGCGGATTCCGGATGTTGCTCCGCGCACGATCGCCGATCTCGGCGCCGGTGCGGGCAACGTGACCAAGCTGATCAAGGAGCGCTGGCCGGATGCGGCCGTGACCGGCGTCGAGGGCTCGGCCGAGATGGTCGCCGCGGGCCGCAAGGCAGCGCCTGACGTGGAATGGTCACATGAGGATCTCGGCCAGTGGCGTCCCGCGAAGCAGTATGACGTCGTCTATTCCAATGCCGCACTGCACTGGCTGCCCAATCATGCGGCACTCTTCCCATCGGTGATGGAGCAGGTGAAGCCCGGCGGCGTGCTTGCCGTGCAGATGCCGCGCAACTTTCTAGCGCCGTCCCATGTGCTGATCGGCGAGACCGCGCTCAACGGGTCCTGGCGGTCCAAGGTAGAGCATCTCATCACGCCGCCGCCGGTGGAGGGGCCGGCCTTCTATCACGATCTCCTTGCTCCGATGTCTGCCACTATCGACATCTGGGAGACCGAATATCTTCAGGTGCTCGATGGCGAGAACCCCGTGAAGGAATGGACCAAGGGGACCTGGCTGACGCGCTATCTCGACGTCCTGCAGGGCGAGGAGAAGGCGGCGTTCGAATCGGCCTATGGGGAGCGAGTGGCGAAGGCGTACCCGAAGAATGCCGCGGGCCAGACGCTGTTTCCGTTCCGTCGTCTGTTCATGGTCGCCCAGCGCAAGGACTGATGGCATCGCCGCAATGCGACATAAGCGCTCGCTCCATTGGCGTGGTGCGGGTGCCGGGTTGCGCATGCAGCGGTCGTCAAGATAGCTTGGCTGCGGCAAATTGGGCTTAGGTCTAGTTGGCAGGGTGGCGGATTGCTGCCACTACTGAGGACGCAAAACAAAAAAAGACCCGGTTTCTTGGGTTATTGGGGAGGTCCTTCATGCGCAAACTGCTTCCTGCGGTCGCAGCGGCGACGCTTGCTTTGGCCACGCTCCTCGTGGCCCCCGCCTTCGCCCAGAGCCCGATCATCATCAAGTTCAGCCACGTCGTCGCCAACGACACCCCGAAGGGGAAGGGCGCGCTGAAGTTCAAGGAGCTCGCCGAGAAGTACACGGACGGCAAGGTCAAGATCGAAGTCTATCCGAACTCCTCGCTCTACAAGGACAAGGAGGAGATCGAGGCGCTCCAGCTCGGCTCGGTGCAGATGCTGGCACCTTCGACCGCGAAATTCGCCCCGCTCGGCATCAAGGAGTTCGAGGCGCTCGACCTGCCCTGGCTGTTCAAGGATGACGCGACCTATTCCAACGCGATGAAGGGCACGCTCGGCAAATGGCTGTTCCAGAAGCTGGAAGCCAAGAGCATCACCGGGCTCGCTTATTGGGACAACGGCTTCCACATGGTGTCGTCGAATCGTCCGCTGATGAAGCCGGAGGATTTCAAGGGCCTGAAATTCCGCATCTCCGGCTCCAAGATCGCGGACCAGTATTTCCGCCTGCTCGGCTCGATCCCGCAGATCATGGCGTTCTCCGAAGTCTACCAGGCGCTGCAGACCGGCGTCGTCGACGGCTGCGAGAACACCGCGTCCAACTATCTGACGCAGAAATTCTACGAGGTGCAGAAGGACATCACCGTGTCCTATCACGCGCATCTGCAATATGCCGTCATCGTCAACTCGAAATTCTGGTCCGGCCTGCCGCCCGACATCCGCGCCCAGCTCGAGAAGGCGATGGTTGAGGCGTCCGACTACACCAATCTGATCGCGCATCAGGAGAACGAGGATGCGCTCGCCGAGATCAAGAAGACCGGCAAGACCACGCTGCATTATCTCAGCGACGCCGACCGCAAGGCTTGGCAGGAGGCGATGCAGCCGACTTATAAATGGGCCAAGGGCCGGGTCGGGCAGGAAGTGCTCGATCTCGTCGCCAAGGAACTCGACGTCAAGATGAACTGACGCGTTTCCTGGAGAACAATACCAACGGTCGGGAGTGCGAGCACTTCCGGCCGTTTCGTATCGATAGGGGGACCTCGATTTGCTTCGCGTGCTCAATTCGGCGCTCAACCATCTCGAAGAATGGTTGATCGCGACGCTCATTGCGGCTGCAACCGGCCTGATCTTCATTGCCGTGCTGCACCGGTACGGCGCCGGCGAATCGATCGCTCTCTCCAGATGGGCGGCCGCGCACGGGATGAGCTGGCTGGCGTCGCTGTCGATGGCGGTGTTCACCTTCCTGTCCGAGCTCGACCTGTCGTGGGCGCAGGAGCTCTGCATCTACATGTTCATCTGGATGGCGAAGTTCGGCGCGGCCTATGGCGTGCGCACCGGCATCCATGTCGGCGTCGACCTGCTCGTCAACCGCCTGCCGGAGCATTCGCGCAAGCAGGTGATCCTGTTCGCGATGCTCTGCGGCGCATTGTTCACCGGCATGATCGCCGCTTTCGGCGCCTCCTTCGTGCGCGAGATGTTCCACACCGGCCAGCAGTCCAACGATCTGGAGGCGCCGATGTGGTTCGTCTATCTCGCGATCCCGCTCGGCTCCGGCTTGATGTGCTTCCGCTTCCTCCAGGTCTCGTGGATCTACTACTGGACGGGCGAGTTGCCGCATCACGACGAGACGCATGTCGAGGGCGTCGAGACCGACATCTCGCCGGCGCTGCATCCGCAGCCCGCCGGCGCCGCGACCCGCGCTGCCGCGCGAAAAGTCTCGCCGCTCGGCATCATCCTGATCATGGCGCCGGTCCTGATCTTCATGATGTGCCTTGCCGAAAAGTTCGGCGTGGTGGTGCTGCCGCACTGGATGCGTGCCGCGACCGTGTTCGCGTTGTTGATCGCGCTGATGCTGACCGGCATCCCGGTCTCGATTGCGCTCGGCCTCACCGTGATGACGTTCCTGTTCACGCTGACCGCCGTGCCGATCGAGGCGGTCTCGATGAAGCTCTTCACGGGCATCGAGGGCTTCGAGATCATGGCGATCCCGTTCTTCATCCTCGCCGGTAATTTCCTCACCCATGGCGGCGTCGCGCGGCGCATGATCAATTTCGCGACCTCGCTGATCGGGCACTGGTATGGCGGCCTTGGCCTTGCCGGCATCGTCGCCTGCGCGATGTTCGCGCTGGTCTGCGGCTCGAGCGTCGCCACGGTGGCCGCGATCGGCGCCATCGTGCTGCCCGAGATGGTGCGCCATGGCTATCCGATGCGCTTCGGCGCCGGCATCATCACGGTCGCCGGCTCGCTCGGCATCTTGATGCTGCCGTCAATCCCGAAGATCGTGTACGCGGTCTCGACCAACACCTCGATCGGCGCGCTGTTCGTCGCAGGCCTGCTCCCCGGTATCCTGCTGACCACCATGCTCTGCATCGTCACCTGGTGGCTTGCCCGCAATCGCGACTATCCGCGGCTGCCGAAGGCGAGCTGGGGCGAGACCGTTCGCACCTTCCGCGAGAGCATCTGGGGACTGATGCTGGTCGTCATCATCATCGGCGGCATCTATAGCGGCCTGTTCACCGCGACCGAGGCCGCCGCGATGGCCGCGGTCTACTCCTTCATCATCGCGGTGTTCGTCTACAAGGCGATCAAGATGGCGGACGTGCCGCGGGTGCTGCTACGCGCCGCCAACACCAGCGCGATGCTTCTCTACATCGTCACCAACGCGGTGCTGTTCTCCTTCGTGCTCTCCAACGAGAACCTGCCGGCGACGCTCGCCGACTGGATCGCGGCGCAGAATCTCGGCTGGGTCGGCTTCCTCTTGGTGGTCAACATCCTGTTGCTGCTCGCCGGAAACTTCATGGAGCCGAACTCGATCATCCTGATCATGGCCCCGATCCTCGCGCCCGCGGCCAAGAAGCTCGGCATCGACCTCGTCCATTTCGGCATCGTCATGGACGTCAACATGGAGGTCGGCCTCTGCCATCCGCCTGTCGGCCTGAACCTCTACGTCGCATCCATGATCGCGCGAATGCGCATCACCGACCTTGCCGTGGCGGTGATGCCATGGCTGATCACCATGCTCGGCTTCCTCGTTATCGTGACGTATTGGCCGGACCTGACGCTGTGGCTGCCGCGGGTGCTGGGGATGCACTAGCCGCACAAGCGGTGCACGCCGCTTATCCTCCCTGGAGGAGGGTGAGGGCGGCCACGTCACGCAAGCTGCACGGCTCCCGTAATTGGCAATCCACTGTGAGATGCGCTTAGATGGTTCCAACCAGAGCAGCGGAGGAGCCCAGCCGATGACCGAGATCTCCAGCAACGAGCCCAAGGACGCAACGCCGTCCGTCATCGCCCAGCATGAGAGCATGCTCAACGCGCTGCCGTTTTCCGACACGCGGGATTTCGAGGATGCTGCGCGCGGCTTCCTCGGCAGGATCGACAACGCGAAGGTGACGAATCCGCAAGGGCGCACGGTCTGGAGCCTCGAGCCTTACGGCTTCCTCGCCCCCGAGGAGGCGCCGCCGACGGTCAATCCCAGCCTGTGGCGGCAGTCGCGGCTCAACATGCAGCACGGGCTGTTCGAGGTCGTGCCTGGCGTCTACCAGGTGCGCGGGCTCGACATCGCCAATATGACGCTGATCGAGGGCGACAGTGGCGTCATCGTGGTGGACACGCTGACCTCGATCGAAGGCGCGCGCGCCGCGCTGGATCTCTACTTCGCGCATCGCGGCACGAAGCCCGTTGCGGCCGTGATTTTCACCCACACCCATACCGACCATTGGGGCGGCGCGCGCGGCGTGCTGGAGGAGGATGCGCTCGCGACCGGCCGCGTGCCGATCATCGCGCCGAACCTCTTCATGGAGCACGCCGTCTCCGAGAACATCATCGCGGGTCCGGCGATGCTGCGCCGAGCGCAATATCAATTCGGGCCGTTCCTGGCCAAGGGAGCACGCGGCCAGGTCGATTGCGGCCTCGGCAAGTCGATGGCGGCAGGCTCGGTCGCGCTGCTGCGGCCGACCGATCTGATCATGGCGACCGGCGACAAGCGCGTGATCGACGGCGTCGCGTTCGAATTCCAGATGGCGCCGAACAGCGAGGCGCCGGCGGAGATGCATTTCTTCATCCCGCGCTACAAGCTGTTGAACCTCGCCGAGAACTGCACCCACAATTTCCATAATCTCTTGCCGTTCCGCGGCGCCGACGTGCGCGACGCGCTGGCCTGGTCGAAATACCTCAATGAGGCCTTGCAGCTGTGGGACGGCAAGGCGGAAGCGATGTGCGGCCAGCATCACTGGCCGGTGTGGGGAGCCGAGCGCATCGGCACAATGATCCGGCAGCAGCGCGATCTCTACAAGTTCGCGCACGACCAGACCATCCGCCTGATGAACCACGGCCTCACCGCGACAGAGATCGCCGAGACCATCCGGCTGCCGAAGAGTCTGGAGGGTGCCTGGCACGGCCGCGGCTATTACGGTCACATCAGGCACAATGTGAAGGCGATCTACCAGAAGTATCTCGGCTGGTACGACGCCAATCCGGTCAATCTCGATCCACTGCCGCCGGTCGCATCAGGCAAGAAATATGTCGAGTATATGGGCGGCGCCGATGCGATCCTGACACGGGCGCGCGTGGATTTCGACAAGGGTGAATTCCGCTTCGTCGCCCAGGCGCTCGGCCATCTCGTGTTCGCCGAGCCGGACAACCGGGCAGCGCGCGCGCTGCTGGCGGACACGCTGGAGCAGCTCGGCTATGCCGCCGAAAGCGCGACCTGGCGCAACGCCTATCTGTTCGGCGCCCAGGAATTGCGCCAGGGCATGCCGAAAACCCCGCCGCGTCCGCCGATGCCGCGCGAGACGTTGGCCGCGCTGCGCACCTCACAGCTCTGGGACGTGCTCGGCATCCGCCTCAACGGTCCGAAAGCGGAAGGAAAGCACATCGTGCTGAACTGGAGCTTTTCGGACACCGGCGAGACCTTCGCGCTCAATCTGGAGAATTGCGCGCTGACCTACACCGAGGGGCTGCAGGCCCAGGGCGCCGATGCCAGCTTCAGGCTGGCGCGATCGACTCTCGATGAGGTCATCGCGAAGCTGACGAGTTTTCCGGAGGCCGTGGCGGCCGGCAAGATCGAGCTGTCAGGCAACCCGATGAAGCTCGCCGAGCTGATGGACCTGATGGATGAGTTTCCGCGGATGTTCGAGATCGTGGAGCCGAAGCGGACAGTGGTGGTGTAGGGCGAACAGCCTCCACAAACTCGCCGTCATCGCCCGGCTCGACCGGGCGATCCAGTACTCCGCGGCCGGTGTTGTGTGAACAGCTACGGCCGAGGCGTACTGGATGTCCCGCCCCTGTGCGCAATTGCGCACCAAAGCGCGATGAGATCAGAATGAATCGTCATCGCGCTTTAGGTTGTTGTTTGCGCATGATCTTTTCGGAAAACCGCTTCGCACTTTTCCGGATCATGATTTAGGCGGGGCATGACAGCTCGTGTTGGAGCGAGCAACTACTCCGCGCTGCTCACCAGCTTGATCCGCGGCGCTTGCTCCTCGGTCAGGCTGCGATAGGCCGCGAGATAGTCGAGCGCCATCCGCCGCGCCGTGAAGCGCGTCTCGAACTGTTTGCGGATCGCGGAGCGGTCCAGGTTCGGAAGACGGTTGACCACGCCGGCTGCGCTGAGGATGTCCTCGACCACGAAGCCGGTGAGGCCCTCGTCGATGATCTCCGGCACCGAGCCACGGTTGAAGGCGACGACCGGCGTGCCGCAAGCCATGGCCTCGATCATCACGAGACCGAACGGCTCCGGCCAGTCGATCGGCAACAGCAGGCCCAGCGCGCCGCTGAGGAAGTCCGACTTCTCGTGGTCGCCGATCTCGCCGATGAAATCCACCAGCGGATTGTTCACGATCATCGGCTTGATCAGCTCGTCGTAATAGTCCTGGTCGGCGCGATCGACCTTGGCCGCGATCTTCAGCGGGATGCCGCAATGGGTCGCTATCTTGATGGCGCGGTCGACGCCCTTCTCCGGCGCGATGCGGCCGAGCACGGCGAGATATTCCTGTTTCACGGGCTTCGGCGTCAGCAGATTCTCGGGCAGGCCGTGATGGATCGTCGTCACCCAGTTCGCTTGCGGTACCGGCCGCCGCTGCGCATTGGAGATCGAGATCACCGGCATCTTGGAGAAGGTGTCGAACACCGGCTGATGCTCCGGCAGGTCGAGCCGGCCGTGCAGCGTGGTCAGGAACGGGGTCGGCTGCCGGTAGAACAGCGACCACGGATAATAGTCGAGATGGAAGTGGAGGAAGTCGAATTCCTCGTCGTCACATTTCTGCCGCACCCGCTCCAGGAGTACCATATGCAACGCGTTCGGATCGCGCACGGAACCGTCAAGGCGCAGCGCCCGCGGCCAAAGGGCATCCAGCTTCGCCGACGTCCGCGAGTCGCCGCTGGCGAAGAGTGTGACGTCGTGTCCAAGGGCAACCAGCTCTTCCGTCAACCAATGCACCACCCGCTCGGTGCCGCCATACAGCTTGGGTGGAACAGCCTCCGTCAACGGAGCTACCTGCGCGATGCGCATCTCACCTTCTCCTCTGCGATCATGAATGTTGAAAACCCCCAGCGCGTACGGCACCGGCAATGCCAGCAAAGGGAACGTTCCCGCAGTTGCGAAGTTCCTCTCAACAAACGTTACTTATTGGACACATCCGGCATCTGTCTCGATGCTGCCATCTCGTCTTCGCAGATCGTCCGTATCCGCATGTCGTGATGAGCTTGCCCGGGAACCGAGGCGAGCTGGTCGATGTTCAGTCGGTCAGTCACGAAACTAAAACTAAAGTCATCACACGGGGTCGAGTGCCATATGGATCAGCTTTCTGGATACGCACGCAGGCCATTTGCCTTTGTTCTGCGCTATCTTCGGCGTCGTCTCGCGTCGCATCTCGTGATCCTGGCCGCTGTGATCGCAGCCGTTGCCTGCTCCGTGGGCACCCAGTACGGCGTCAAATCCCTGGTCGATAGCCTCTCGGCAGGACCGTCGCATGGCGGTAGCGTATGGCTGGCATTCATTCTGCTCATGACGCTGATCGCGGCCGACAACTTCCTGTGGCGGATCGCGAGCTGGACGGCGAGCTTCACCTTCGTTCGTGTCACCGGCGATTTGCGCCGCGACATATTTCGTCACTTGACCGGGCATGCGCCGAGCTACTTCTCCGACCGCATGCCGGGCATGCTGACGAGCCGTATCACGGCAACCTCGAACGCGGTGTTCACCGTCGAGAACATGTTCGTCTGGAATGTCTTGCCGCCGTGCATTGCCACAATTGCGGCAATCCTGCTGATCGGAACCGTCAGTCCCTATATGGCACTCGGCCTGATCGTGATCGCCGGCGGCATGGTGATCGCGATGTTCCGCCTGGCCGCGGCCGGCAAGCCCCTGCATGACGATTTCGCCGACAAGGCGGCCGTGGTCGACGGCGAGATGATCGACGTCATCAGCAACATGCCGCTGGTCCGCGCCTTCTGCGGTATCAGCCATGAGCACGAGCGGTTCGACGCGACCGTCAATCGCGAGCTCACCGCGCGCGGCCGCAGCCTGCGCTATCTGGAGAAACTGCGGCTCATCCATGCCGGTGTGACAGTCGTACTGACCATTGCGCTGATGGCGTGGGCGATCACGCTCTGGCAGCAGGGCGAGGCGACCACCGGCGACGTCGTGC
This sequence comes from Bradyrhizobium sp. USDA 4486, assembly GCF_054057995.1. Lineage (NCBI taxonomy): Bacteria > Pseudomonadati > Pseudomonadota > Alphaproteobacteria > Hyphomicrobiales > Nitrobacteraceae > Bradyrhizobium > Bradyrhizobium sp. USDA 4486. The sequence goes on along the minus strand of NZ_JBSRZV010000001.1, from coordinate 3,954,775 downwards.
TGGTCTGCACCCTCGGCCTGTCCATCCTCAATGCGACGCGCGATCTTGCGGTGGCGCTGGTCGACGTCACCCAGCATGTCGCGCGGCTGACCGAGGCTATCGCGACGCTGCTCGTGCCGCACGAATTGCGCGATCACCCCGAGGCGGAGCCGCTGGTGAAGAGCGGCGCGGCGATCGCGTTCAACAACGTCACTTTCGGCTATCCCGGCGGCGAAAAGATCTTCGAACGGTTCAGCCTGCGGCTCCAGCCCGGCCAGCGCGTCGGCCTGGTCGGCCAGTCCGGCGGCGGCAAATCGACCCTGTTCACGCTGCTGCAGCGCTTCTACGACGTCGATGAGGGCAGCATCACCGTCGACGGCCAGGACATCTCGAGAGTGACGCAGCTCAGCCTCCGCGAGGCGATCTCGGTCGTGCCGCAGGATATCTCGCTGTTCCACCGCTCCATCCGCGAGAACATCCGTTACGGCCGCCCGAATGCGACCGACGACGAGGTGCTGCGCGCGGCCATTGCCGCCCGCTGCGATTTCGTGGAAAATCTGCCCGAGGGTCTCGACACCATGGTCGGCGACCGCGGTGTGAAGATGTCCGGCGGCCAGCGCCAGCGCATCGCGATCGCACGTGCCTTCCTGAAGGATGCGCCGATCCTGCTGCTGGACGAGGCGACGGCGGCGCTGGACAGCGAGTCTGAGGAAGCGATCCGCGAGGCGCTGGCGCGTCTGATGCGCGGCCGCACCGTGATCGCGATCGCGCATCGGCTCGCGACGCTGCGCAATTTCGACCGTGTGATCGTGCTCAAGAACGGCAAGATCATCGAGGACGGCGCGCCCGACCGCCTGATGCAGGGCCACGGTCCGTACCGCGAGCTGGTAACGCAGGAGATGAGCCGGCTCGCGAAGTTCGCCGCGTAAACCCAACAGTCGCGTCCGCGTTGGTTGCGTTTCGATACAGGCGCAGGGGAGCAGCTTATGTCAGCCGAAGTCGTCACCAAATTGGTCTCCGTGGCGCGGACCGTGGAGCAGGTCCCGGAGCAGCCCTTCTACATCCCGATGACGGGGCCGTCGGCGCGGCCGCGGCGCTCGCTCAAGCACGACGACACCTTCATCGTGCTCGACAGTCACGGCGACATCGGCGCTTCGGCCGGCGGGCCGGACGGCCTGTTCCACCATGACACGCGCTACCTCGCGCGGCTGGAGCTCGTGCTCAACGATCTCCAGCCGCTGCTGCTCGGCTCCAACTTACGCGACGACAATTCGGCGCTGACAGTCGATCTCACCAATCCCGACATCTACCGCGAGGGCGCCCTCGTGCTGCAGAAGGACCTGCTGCACATCGTGCGCACGATCTTCCTGTGGCGCGGCACGGCGTATCAGCGGATCGGGGTGCAGAACCATGGCGAGCAACGCGCCAGCTTCGAGCTGACGCTGCTGTTCGACAATGACTTTGCCGATCTGTTCGAGGTCCGCGGCGAGCGGCGGCCACGCCGCGGGACCGGCACGAGCAAACTGCTCGGGCCGACCGACGTGCTGTTCGATTATCGCGGCCTCGACGATGCCGAGCGCACCACCGGTCTGCATTTCGACCCGCGTCCGACACGGCTGTCGGTGAACGCCGCGACCTGGCAGATCGAGCTCGATCCCCATGAATCGACATCGCTGTTCGTCGCGGTGTCCTGCAACCGGCCGGTCACGGAGAAGCCGGCGCGTTTCTTCAGAGGCTTGCTCGCCCATCGCCGCGAGATGCGGCAGTCCACTATGGGCGCGGCCAGCATCGAAACCTCGAACAACATCTTCAACGAGGTGCTGTGCCAGGCCATGGCCGACCTCAACATGCTGATGACGGAGACGCCGCAGGGCCGTTATCCCTATGCCGGCATTCCCTGGTATTCGACGACCTTCGGCCGCGACGGCCTGATCACCGCGCTGCAGATGCTGTGGGTCGATCCGCGCGTCGCCAAGGGCGTGCTCAGGCGGCTCGCGCATTTCCAGGCCAAGGCCATCGATCCGCTCGCCGATGCGGCGCCGGGAAAGATCCTGCACGAGATGCGCGGCGGCGAGATGGCGGCGCTGCGCGAGGTGCCATTCTCGCAATATTACGGCAGCGTCGATTCGACCGCCTTGTTCATCCTGCTTGCCGGCAGCTATTTCGAGCGGACCGGCGACGCGGCGACGCTGATCGAGCTGTGGCCGGCGATCGAGGCGGGGCTGGCCTGGATTGATGGTCCGGGCGACCCTGACCAGGACGGCTTCGTCGAATACCAGCGTGCGACCGAAAAGGGGCTGGCCAATCAGGGCTGGAAGGATTCCTATGATGCGATCTTCCATGCCGACGGTCAGCTTGCGGAAGGCAATATCGCGCTCGCCGAAGTCCAGGGCTACGTCTACGCGGCCAAGCAGCTCGCCTCGCGTTGCGCGCTGCGGCTCGGCAAGCCGGACCGGGTGCGCAAGCTCGAGGCCGAAGCCAAGGCGCTGGCCGAGCGCTTCGAAAAGGCGTTCTGGTGCGAAGAGCTCGGCACTTATGCGCTCGCGCTCGACGGCGAGAAGCGGCCCTGCGAGGTGCGGACCTCGAATGCCGGACAGGTGCTGTTCAGCGGTATGATCCGCGAGGACCGCGCGCGTCTCGTCGCCGCCGATCTGATGCGGCCGCACTTCTTCTCCGGTTGGGGCATCCGTACCGTCGCGCAAGGCGAGGTGCGCTACAACCCGATGTCCTATCATGACGGCTCGGTCTGGCCGCACGACAACGCGCTGATCGCGCTCGGGCTCGCGCGCTACGGCCTCAAGCATTCGGTCGCGCATGTCTTCAAGGGCCTGTTCGACGCCGCGACCTACATGGATCTGCGCCGGCTGCCCGAGTTGTTCTGCGGCTTCCGGCGCGAGAAGCGGCGCGGCCCGACGCTCTATCCGGTCGCCTGTGCGCCGCAGGCCTGGGCCAGCGCGACGCCGTTCACGCTGCTCGAAGCGGCGCTCGGCATCGAGTTCGACGTCGCGCGCGGCGAGATCCGGCTGCGCAATCCGCATCTGCCGGCATTCCTGAACGAGGTGATCCTGCGCGATCTGTGCCTCGGCGAGTCCAGCGTCGATTTGCGCGTCAGCCGGCACGGCGACGACGTGGCGCTGGAGGTGTTGCGCACCCGCGGCCAGATCCAGGTCTCGATCGTGCTGGCGCGCTGAGGCGCGCGAGGAGGGTCCATGCGTGCTGTCCGATGGCTGGCCTTGAGCGTGGCGCTCGTCGCAGGAGTGACGGTCGCCGTGTCGCGTGACGCGGAGGAGCCGCCTGCGGCGGCCCCAAGCCCGCCAAATGAAGCGAATGCGCCGGCGGCCGCGCAGCCGCCGGCCTCGACCGTGCCCGTGACGCCGAAGGACGCGGCGCCGCCGCCCTCGGTGACCATCATCGGCGCGAGCGACGCCCATGGCGTGCTCGGCCGCGACGTACGCAGCGCCGCCGACGAGGATATGGGCCGCATCGTCGACATCATCGTCGACCGCACCGGCCACGTGCGGGCTGCCGTGATCGATTTCGGCGGCTTCCTCGGCGTCGGCAGCCGCAAGATCGTGGTGGACTGGAACGCGCTTCGCTTCGGCAAGATCACCAACAAGAAGGACAGCATCACGCTGGAGCTGACCAAGGCGCAGGTCGCCGCCGCGCCGGAGTACAAGGAAGACACGCCGATGGTCGTGCTCGGCGCGTCCGGCAGTCTTCAGCCGCTGCAAGCCATCCAGTGACGCGCGGGGAGGGCTGACCGCCTGTGCTGTTGTCGAGAAAGCCTGACCATGCGGATCGCGGCGGCCACGTTGAACAGAACAACGCCGTCGCGCTGCGGCTTGCGCCCATTCCGGCGCCGTCGCGCCAGAGCCTGCGCGGCCTCGACTGGTTCATCTTCTTCCTCGCCGACGTGCAGACCGGGTTCGGTCCCTTCATCGCGGTTTACCTCACGACACAGAAATGGACCCAGGTCGAGATCGGCCTCGTGCTGTCGATCGGCGGCATCATCGCCCTGATCGGGCAGATGCCGGGCGGCGCCATCATCGATGCCGCCAAATCCGAGCGGCTGGTCGCAGCGCTTGCGATCGTGACCATCGGCTGCTGCGCGCTCGCCTATGCCGCGATGCCGATCTTCCCCGTGGTGGTGACCGCGGCGACGCTGCATGCTGCGGCGAGCTGCGTGTTGGGACCTGCCATCGCGGCGATCAGCCTCGGCCTCGTCGGCCCGCTCGCGATCGGCGAGCGGCTCGGCCGCAATGCGCGCTTCGCCTCGCTCGGCAATGGCGTCGCGGCGGCCGTGATGGGCACGGCCGGTTATCTCCTGTCGAGTCGCTCGGTGTTCCTGGTCACCTTCCTGCTCGCGATCCCGACGCTGATCGCGCTGTCGCGGATCCGCGAGGAGGAGGTCGATATCGCGCGCTGCCACGGCGAGATGCCGCGGGAGGCGCCGGTGCCGGGCGACACCAATGTCTGGCATCTGATCCGGCAGCGGCCGCTCATCGTCTTCGCGCTGAGCGTATTGCTGCTGCAATTGGCGAACGCCGCGATGATGCCGCTGATGGCGAGCGCCGTGACGGCGCGCTCGAGCCAATGGGCGACGGTGCTCGTCGCCTTTTGTATCGTAGTGCCCCAGGCGATCGTGGCGTTGCTGTCGCCGACGGTCGGGCGCAAGGCGCAACTCTGGGGCCGCCGGCCGCTGCTGCTGATCGGCTTCGGCGCGCTGACGATCCGCGGCCTGTTGTTCGCGACGGTGCGCGATCCGTATCTGCTGGTGCTGGTGCAGGTGTTCGACGGTATCACTGCGGCCGTGTTCGCCGTGATGATCCCGCTGATCGTCGCCGACGTCGCCTTCGGCAGCGGGCACTTCAACCTGGCGCAAGGAATCGTCGGCACCGCGACCGGCCTCGGGGCGTCGCTGAGCACGGCGCTGGGCGGCTATGTCAGCGACAAGTTCGGCAATGCCAGCGCGTTCATCGGTCTGTCCGGTATCGCCGCGACCGGGCTGTTGCTGATCCTGCTGCTGATGCCGGAGACGCGGCGGCTCGCGATCAAAGAGGTGGCCGGCTGATCGCGTTCAGCCGGCCGTGTTGGGAGGAAAAGTCAGGCATCGAGATTGTGCAGGCGCGCCCGGTTGCGCAGCACGATCTGACGGGCGCCGGAGAAGCCGAGAATGCCCTGGGCGTGGAGCTGGGACAGCGCGCGCGACACGGTCTCCAGCGTCAGGCCGAGATAGTCGCCAATGTCGCGGCGGCACATCGGCAGCGCCATCATGCCGGCGACCGCGAGGCGGCGGTCCATTTCCAGCAGGAAGGTGGCCACACGCTCCATCGCGGTCTTGCGGCCGAGCAGCAGCATGTGGTCCTCGGCATGACGCAGCTCGCCGGCAGTCATGGCCCAGAGCTTGCGGGCGACCTGCACGTCGGTGCCGGCGGCCTTCTCCAGACTGGCGCGCTTCACGAGGCGCACATTGGTGTCGATGATGGCTTCGGCGGCGAGGCGGTGGGTCGGGCCGGATTCGAGGCCGAACACGTCGCCGGGAAGATGGAAGGCACCAATCTGGCGGCGGCCGTCGGAGAGAAGCTTGTAGCTGCGTACCGCGCCCGACACGACCTGATAGACATATTCGGCCGGCTCGTCCTCGCCGTAGATCTCCTCGTCCTTGCGGTAGGAGAACTCGGTGGCGACGAGGCCGACATGGCCCGTGATCGCGCCGAACTGATCGGAGACGGGATGGGCAGGGGCAATCCTGCCACGAAGTTGCGTGTTGATCGCCTGGGTATCGAGCGTCTGGGTCAGCATCTGCGCCATCTCCGTTGTGATGGAGCATTGCTAGCCGGGTTTGCGCAATCCGGAAATTTCGCGCGTTATCTTAAGGAGGTTTACCTACGTAGAATCCCGTAAGGTCAATTCCGGTGCCGTTCCTGGATTGCGCCACGGATGCTCTTGACCAGATTCTCGTCCAGAAGCGGCTTCAAGATCACGTCCTTGACCCCTGCGGCCGCGGCCCGAGCCGAGATATTCCCATCGGGATAGCCGGTGATCAGGATCACCGGCGTGCCCTCGTCGGACCGGCGCAGGCGGCCGGCGAGCTCGATTCCGTTGATGTCCGGCATCTTGTAGTCGATCACATAGCAGTCGGCACCGGGTTCGCTCGCCGCATTCAGCAGCGCCGTGGCATTCCTGAAGGTGCGCACGTTGAAGCCATCGGTCTCGAGCAGGAAGCGCAGCGATCCCAGCACGGCGGCATCGTCGTCGACAACGTAGACGACGGGCTTTGCCGAGGGCGCCATGGGAAGGCGCTGGGTGTGCGAGCCGATCTCGATCATCGCATCTGGCTAGCACAGCCGGAGCGGCCCGGATTGACTTGCCTCAAGCCGACTTGCCTCAAGCCGACTTGCCTCAAGCCAACTTGCCTCAATCCGGTTTGCCTCAGTCCTTCAGCATGCCGGCGCGCATCGCCAGGCGGACCAGTTCGGACAGGCTGCCCGCCTGCATCTTGGTCATCACATTGGCGCGGTAGACCTCGATGGTGCGCGGGCTGATGTCGTATTCCCTGGCGATCAGCTTGTTGGAGAGGCCTGCGATCAGCCCTTCCATGACCTGACGCTCGCGCGGGCTCAAGGAGGCGACCCGGGCGGCGATATCCTGCGCGATCGCCTCGTTCTTGGCGGCCGGCTCGGCCTGGCGGATCGCCGTCTCGATCATGGTGGTGAGACGATCGTCCTCGAACGGCTTCTCCAGGAAGTCGACGGCCCCGAGCTTCATCGCCTCGACCGCGAGCGGCACGTCGCCATGGCCGGTCATGATCAGGACGGGAAACGGGCTGGCTTGCGCCTTCATCCGCTTGAGCAGCTCGATGCCGTCGAGGCCCGGCATGCGTACGTCGGAGACGACACAGCCGAAGGCAAGGCCGGGCAGGGCGTCGAGGAAGCTCTGCGCGTTCTCGAACAGCGTGACGCCGAAGCCAGACGAATCCAGCAGGAAGTTCAGCGAGTCCCGCATCGCTGAATCGTCGTCGATGACGTAGACATGTCCCTTGGTCGCCATTGCTCAGCTCTCGTCGGCTGCCGGCAGAGTGAAGCGGAATGTCGCGCCGCCCGATGCATTGCTCTCGGCCCACATGCGCCCGCCGTGAGCCTCGATGATCGAGCGGCTGATGGACAGTCCGACGCCCATGCCGGTGTCTTTGGTGGTGAAGAAGGTCTGGAACAGGTTTGGAATGACGCCGTCCTGGAAGCCGGAGCCGGTGTCGGAGACCTCGACCTCGATCATGTCGTCGGCAACGCGCTTGTTGGCGACGACGAGATCGCGCCGCTCCGATTGCGCCATCGCCTCCAGCGCGTTGCGGAACAGATTGACCAGCACCTGCTGGATCTGCACGCGGTCGGCGAGGACGAGATCGGCATCGGGATCGAGGCTGAAGCGGAGCTGCACGTTCTGCTCGCGCGCGCCGGCAAGCCCGAGCGCGCCGGCTTCCTCGATCAGCTTGGACAGGCTCTCCACCCGCTTCTCGGATTCGCCGCGGGAGACGAAGTCACGCAGCCGCCGGATGATCTGGCCCGCGCGCAAGGCCTGCTCCGAGGCGCGGTCCAGCGCGCTCTCGATCTTCGGCGCGTTGGGATCAAGGCTGCCGGCGAGCAACCGCCGCGATCCCTTCATGTAATTGCTGATCGCCGCCAGCGGCTGGTTGATCTCGTGGGCGAGCGCGGAGGCCATCTCGCCCATCGCGGTCAGCCGCGAGACGTGGACGAGCTCGGACTGCAGCTCCTGGAGCCGCGCCTGGGTCTTCTGGTGCTCGGTCAGGTCGCGGACGAAGCCGGTGAAATAGGGCTCGCCGCCCGACCGCATCTCGCCGATCGACAGATGCATCGGAAAGGTGGTGCCGTCGCGGCGCTTGCCGGTGACGATGCGGCCGATGCCGATGATGTGCGGATCGCCGGTCGAGCGATAGCGCGCGATGTAGCTGTCGTGGCGGGTGCGGTCCGGCTCCGGCATCAGGATGCTGACGTTCTGGCCGATGGCCTCCCGCTCCGACCAGCCGAACAGGCGCTCCGCTGCGGTGCTGAACAACTGGATGATGCCGTGGCCGTCGATGACGATCATGGCGTCGGGAATGGTGTGAAGGATGGAGCGGAGGTGAGTCTCGCGCGTGCGCAAGGCTTCCTCGACCTGCTTCTCCTCGTCGATGTCGAGCAGGATGCCGCTGAGATGGCGCGCGAGGCCGGAACCGTCCCGGATCAGGCCGGCGCGGGCCCTGAGCCATTTGCCGCGGTCGGTATTGCCGGAAACCTTGAAGGACACGTCGAAGCCGCCGCCGTGCTCGGTGACCTGGCTGATCGCGTCCTCGACGCGGGCGCGGTCCTCCGGCGCGAGGCGCGAGAGGAAGAGGTCGTAGCTGGCCGGCTGGCCGCGCTCGATGCCGAGCAGCATCCGCGCGGTCTCCGACCAGTCCAGCTCCCGTGTCGTGAGATCGAGATCCCAGGTGCCGACGCCGAACCCCTCGATCCGGACCCGGAAATGCTCGCCGCGACCGTCATCAGGCGGATGCGTTACGCGGGTCGGCGACAATCGATGGCTCCCATTTTCCTGCTGCGGGTTTGGTGCGGCGAATGTGTCGGCAATTTCGCCCAAGGGCGGGCCGGTGGCAAGTTCGGATCGCTGATTCCATTGGCGGATTTCCCGCCCCAAGCGCGTCGGCGGTTTGATCTACCTCATCCTGCCTTGTCACGGCGAGGCTAGATTTCTCACTGGTTCATTGCCGTTCGGAGAATCGCCATGACATACGCGACCGTGATGGTCAGCCTCGCGCTCGACCAGCCCAACAATGCGCGTCTTCGGATCGCGGGCGAACTCGCCGAACGATTCGAGGCTGCCCTGGTCGGCGTCGCCGCGGCAAAGTTCGCGCCGCCGCTTTTTTTCAGCGATGGTGGCGAGGCCCAGCGCCTGATCGAACAGGAGGAGGATTCCGTCAAACGGTGTCTGGCCGATCTGGAGGCGGAATTCCGCGCCGCGACCAGGACCCGTGCTGGGAGCCTTGAATGGCGCAGCGCCATGGATTTTCCAGCACGATATGTCCTGGCGCAGGCGCGCTGCGCTGACATCGTCGTCAGCGGCGGGCAGAGTCCGGTCTTCTCCGATGCCTTTTCGCTGGTGAGCCCCAGGGATCTGGTGATGCAGGCCGGCCGGCCGCTGTTGTTCGTGCCCGACCGGGTCAACTGGCTCGATTTGCGTAGCGTGCTGGTGGCCTGGAAGGATACGCCCGAGGCCCGGCGAGCGGTAGCCGACGCCCTGCCTTTGCTGCGCAAGGCGAAGGACGTCGCCATTGTCGAGATTCCGGAAGAAGGCGAGGACCGCGCGGCGGTGGCGGCGCGCGTCAGCGACGTGGCCGCCTGGGTCGCCCGCCACGGCGTCACTGCGACGGCGCGCGTCCCTGAGGCCGTGAGGAACGAAACCGCCGCGGTGCAATTGGAGAGGGTCGCCGCTGAGTTCGGTGCCGGCCTGATCGTCGCCGGCGCCTACGGTCATTCACGTTTCCGCGAGCTGATCCTCGGCGGCGTCACGGAATCTCTGGTGACGCAAACCGCCCGCTGCGTGCTGCTGTCGCACTGATCGAGCTGTTCGGGGAGGACGCGCCGTGTACAAGTTTCTCGAAGAGACCGTCGATCGCTACATGACGCGCGAGGTCAAGTCGGTGCGGCGCGACCAGGACCTGCTCGCGCTCAGCGAGATGTTCGAGACCGACGACTTCAACTCCTATCCGGTCGAGGACGACGGGCAGGTGGTCGGCATCGTCACCAAGTTCGATATCCTGAAATGCTTCGCGTTCACGCCGACCCAGATGCTGCCGCGCTATCACGACCTGATGAGCCGCAGCATCGGCGACGTCATGACGCCGGAGTTCATCTATGTCAGCCCCGACACGCGGCTCACGCGCGTGCTCCAGATCATGGTCGAGCACCGCATCCGCAGCATCATCGTGCTCGATGGCGCGCAGAAGCTCGCCGGAATCATCGCCCGCGAGGATGTCATCGCCGCGCTCAAGGCGACGTCGCGGGAGTGATTCCCCCTCCCTCGCGGAATGTCGCAGGGGGCAAAGCGGCTTGTCCGCCGTAGCTCGAACAGCGAAGGCGGAAGCGTGCCCACCAAGTGAGTCTAGCCGCACCTTGCTTGCTGTCCTCTCCTGCATCCGCCTTCCAAGGCTTCGGCGGACATGAGGGAGACGCATTTCAAGAGCCGCGCCGTAAAAATACGGGCTATCCCCCAAAAGTCGCCTGCCACCTAAGACGAACTCAAGCGCCTCTCTTGATTTCAATCAATTCCCAGCGAGGCTGAATGTGGTTTCTGGCTCCGTGTTCTTTCGAAAGAGAATCCGCGATGAGCCAGTCCTCCATCTCCAAATCCATGACATCAGGTGAAAGCGGACTGGCTGCCGTGTTCGCAGTCACCGCGTTCCTCTGCGTGATCGCCTCGGCCAAGGCGCTCGATGCGCCGTTCGCGTTCCATGCCGGGCTGAGCGCGGCGGCGAGCCTCGCCGTGGTGTTCGTGATCATCAACCGCTACTTCGATCGCCCGGCGGAGCTGCCGCCGGCCGAGATCAACGGGCGGCCCAACTACAACATGGGGCCGATCAAGTTCACCGTCGTCATGGCGATGTTCTGGGGCATCGCGGGCTTCCTCGTCGGCCTCATCATCGCCTCGCAGCTGGCCTGGCCGGCGCTGAATTTCGACCTGCCCTGGACCAGCTTCGGCCGTCTGCGGCCGCTGCACACCTCGGCGGTGATCTTCGCCTTCGGCGGCAACGTGCTGATCGGCACGTCGTTCTATGTCGTGCAGAAGTCCTGCCGCGCGCGCCTTGCCGGCGATCTCGCGCCCTGGTTCGTCGTGCTCGGCTACAATTACTTCATCCTGGTCGCCGGCACCGGCTATCTGCTCGGCGTCACCCAGTCGAAGGAATATGCCGAGCCGGAATGGTACGCCGACCTTTGGCTGACCATCGTCTGGGTGGTCTACCTGCTGGTGTTCCTTGTCACCATCATCAAGCGCAAGGAGCCGCACATCTTCGTCGCGAACTGGTTCTATCTCGCCTTCATCGTGACGATCGCCGTGCTGCATCTCGGCAACAATCCGGCCCTTCCGGTTTCCGTGTTCGGCTCGAAATCCTACGTCGCCTGGGGCGGCATCCAGGATGCCATGTTCCAGTGGTGGTACGGCCATAACGCGGTCGGCTTCTTCCTGACCGCCGGCTTCCTCGCCATCATGTACTACTTCATTCCCAAGCGCGCCGAGCGGCCGGTCTATTCCTACCGGCTCTCGATCATCCATTTCTGGGCGCTGATCTTCCTCTACATCTGGGCCGGTCCCCACCATCTGCATTACACCGCGCTGCCGGACTGGACGCAGACGCTCGGCATGACTTTCTCGATCATGCTGTGGATGCCGTCCTGGGGCGGCATGATCAACGGGCTGATGACGCTGTCGGGCGCCTGGGACAAGCTGCGCACCGACCCCGTGCTGCGCATGCTGGTCGTCTCCGTCGCCTTCTACGGCATGTCGACCTTCGAGGGGCCGATGATGTCGATCAAGGTGGTGAACTCGCTCAGCCACTACACCGACTGGACCATCGGCCACGTGCATTCCGGCGCGCTCGGCTGGGTCGGCTTCGTCTCCTTCGGCGCGCTCTATTGCCTCGTGCCATGGGCGTGGAACCGCAAGGGCCTCTACAGCCTCAAGCTCGTCAACTGGCACTTCTGGGTCGCGACCCTCGGCATCGTGCTCTACATCTCGGCGATGTGGGTGTCCGGCATCCTCCAGGGCCTGATGTGGCGCGCCTACACCTCGCTCGGCTTCCTCGAATATTCCTTCATCGAGACCGTCGAGGCGATGCATCCCTTCTACATCATCCGCGCCGCCGGCGGCGGGCTGTTCCTGATCGGCGCGCTGATCATGGCCTACAATCTCTGGATGACCGTTCGCGCAGGCGAGCGGCAAGTCCAGATGCCCGTCGCTCTCCAGCCGGCGGAATGAGGAGTCTTCCATGTCGTTCTGGACACGCCACCAAATCTTCGAAAAGAACTCGATCGTCCTGATCGTCGGCATCCTCTTGGTGATCGCGATCGGCGGCCTGGTCGAGATCACCCCGCTGTTCTACCTCAAGAGCACGATCGAGGCGGTCGACGGCGTCCGGCCGTACACGCCGCTGGAGCTTGCGGGCCGCAACGTCTATGTCCGCGAAGGCTGCTATCTCTGCCATTCGCAGATGATCCGGCCCTTGCGCGACGAGGTCGAGCGCTACGGTCACTTCTCGCTGGCCGCCGAGAGCATGTACGACCACCCGTTCCAGTGGGGCTCGAAGCGCACCGGTCCCGATCTTGCCCGCGTCGGCGCAAAATATTCCGACGACTGGCACGTCACCCATCTGACCAATCCGCGCGCGATCGTGCCGCAGTCGGTGATGCCGGGCTATCCGTTCCTCGGTCAGACCGAGGTCGATCCGGATACGATCGCCGACCACATGAAGACGCTCAAGGCCGTCGGCACGCCCTACACCGACGAGCAGATCGCCAACGCAGGCGCCGACCTGAAGGCCCAGGCCGATCCAGACAATGCCGGCACCGACGCTTTCACCAAGCGCTACGCCAAGGCCGCCGTGCGCAATTTCGACGGCAAGGCGGGGACGCCGACCGAGATGGACGCGCTGATCGCGTATCTGCAGATGCTCGGCACGCTGGTCGACTTCAAGCTCTACAACGAGAAAGCCAATCTTCGCTGAGAAGGCATCACCGATGAAAGCCATCCTGACACTCGACAATCTCGCGTCTGGTCTCGTCACCACGATCTGGACGCCGGTGTTCGTCGCGATCTTTCTCGCGATCATCGCCTACGCATTCTGGCCCCGCAACAAGGCCGCGTTCGACGAAGCGGCGCGCCTGCCTTTGCGGGAGGAGTAAGAGATCATGACCGATCACCATGGCGACATCGATTCCGTCACCGGCAAGTCCACGACCGGACACGAGTGGGACGGCATCAAGGAGCTCAACACGCCGCTGCCGCGCTGGTGGGTGATCTCCTTCTATCTCACCATCATCTGGGCGATCGGCTACTGGATCGTCTATCCGGCCTGGCCGCTGATCTCCAGCAATACCACCGGGCTGCTCGGCTACTCGACGCGCGCCAGCCTCGCGGTGGAGCTCGCCAATCTCGAGACGCTGCGAGGCGAGAAGATGGCGGCGTTGGCGGCGGCGCCGCTCGCCGACATCGAGAAGGATCCGGCCCTGCTGGCGCTCGCCCGCGCCAAGGGCAGGACGGTGTTCGGCGACAATTGCGCGCCGTGCCACGGCTCGGGCGGCGCCGGCGCCAAGGGCTTTCCGAACCTGAACGACGACGACTGGCTGTGGGGCGGCACGCTCGAGCAGATCATGCAGACCATCCAGTTCGGCGCTCGCTCCGGCCATGCCAAGACGCATGAAGGGCAGATGCTCGCCTTCGGCAAGGATGGCGTGCTCAAGCCGGACGAGATCGTCACGGTCGCCAACTACGTCCGCTCGCTGTCGGGCCTGTCGACCCGTAAGGGTTTTGACGCCGTCAAGGGCGAGAAGATCTTTGCGGAGAATTGCGTCGCCTGCCACGGCGACGGCGGCAAGGGCAACCCCGAGATGGGCGCACCGAACCTGACCGACAAGATCTGGCTCTACGGCTCGGACGAGGCGACCCTGATCGAGACCATCAGCCAGGGGCGCGCCGGCGTCATGCCGGCCTGGGAAGGGCGACTGGATCCCGCCACCATCAAGGCGATGGCGGTCTACGTCCACTCGCTGGGAGGCGGCAAGTAGCAAAAAAAGAATAGGCGGGGGTGGACAAAATGCCCCCGCTTGAGCTGGATCAACTGACGCAGCGGCGTCGGGTCTAGGTTTGATCGCACCTCTCGAAAAGCTCAAGCGATGAACAAGACCGTGAACCCGAACGAGCTCACATCGGACGACGACTACGGGCCGCTCTATGCAGCCCGCAAGAAGGTCTATCCCCAGAGCGTCTCCGGCACCTTCCGCCGGATCAAATGGGGCCTGATGGCATTCTGCCTCGGCGTCTATTACTTCCTGCCCTTCGTGCGCTGGAATCGTGGCCTCGGCGCGCCAAGCCAGGCTGTGCTGATCGACCTGCCCAACAGCCGATTCTACTTCTTCTTCATCGAGCTGTGGCCGCAGGAGGTCTATTACTTCACCGGTCTTCTGATCGTCGCCGCGGTGGCACTGTTCCTGATGAACTCTGTCGGCGGCCGCATCTGGTGCGGCTATCTCTGCCCGCAGACGGTGTGGACCGATCTGTTCTACGCGGTCGAGCGCCTCGTCGAGGGCGACAGGCGCGAGCGAATGAGGAAGGACAAGTCGTCCGACCCGATGAAGCTCGAGCGCATCTCCGAGATCGTGCTCAAGCATTCGATCTGGCTGATGATCGCCTGGTGGACCGGCGGCGCCTGGGTGCTCTATTTCAATGACGCGCCGACACTGGTGAAGGAGCTCGTCACCTTCCAGGCGCCGATGATCGCCTATGTCTGGATCGCGATCCTGACCGCCACGACCTACGTGCTGGCCGGCTTCATGCGCGAGCAGGTCTGCACCTATATGTGCCCATGGCCGCGCATCCAGGCCGCGCTGACCGACGAATGGGCGCTCAACGTCACCTATCGCTACGACCGTGGCGAGAAGCGCACCTCGGTGAAGAAGGCGGCCGAGCTGCGCGCGCTGGGCGAGCATGTTGGCGACTGCGTCGACTGCTATCAATGCGTCGCGGTCTGCCCGACCGGCATCGACATCCGCAACGGGCCGCAGCTCGAGTGCATCCAGTGCGGGCTCTGCATCGACGCCTGCGACAATGTCATGACCAAGATCGGCCGGCCCAAGCGACTGATCGGCTACGACAACGACATCAACATCCAGCGCCGCCAGGAAGGCAAGGCGCCGGTCTATCGCATCGTTCGCCCGCGCACGATCGTCTACAGCGCGATCATCGCGGCGGTCGGCGGCATCATGATCTACACGCTCGCGACCCGTAGCCTGCTCGACATCAACGTGCTGCACGATCGAAATCCGGTCGCGGTCAAGCTCAGCGACGGCTCGATCCGCAATGCCTACACGGTGCGGCTGCTCAACAAGAGCGGGTACGACCGCGTGGTTGCGATCGACGCGGACGGCCCGGCCAATCTGGTCACACATGTCATCGGCATCGATTCCGTGACGCCTGATCGGCCGATGGTCGTGATCCCGCGCGACTCCACCAGCGAGCTGCGCCTGCTGGTCACCGCGCCGGCGGAGAGCAATCCGGATAAGTCGATGCCAGTGCGCTTCCACGTCACCGATATCGGCCTCGGTGAGGTCGCCACCACCACCGACAACTTTGTCGCGCCGTAAGACCAGGAGACTGCAATGGCAACCAAGCCGCTGACCGGAACCAAGGTGTTCCTGATGCTGGTCGCCTTCTTCGGCCTCGTGATCGGCGTCAATGTCACCATGATGAAGCTCGCGATCGCGACGCTGCCCGGCACCGACGTCGACAGCCCCTATGCTGCGGGCCTCACCTACGACCGCGAGGTCTCGGCGGCTCACGACCAGGCCGCGCGAAATTGGCAGGTCAGCGCCCACATCGAGCGCCGCGCCGATGGCGGTGCCACGCTTCAGGTCGATGCGCGTGATGCCAAGGGGCAGCCGGTGAGCGGCCTGAAGTTCGGCGGACGGCTGGAGCGGCCGATCGACAAGCGCGCCGATCTCCAGGTCGAGCTGTCGGAGGCTGGCTTCGGCATCTATCGCGGCCATGCCGCGGCCGTCGCGCCCGGCCAGTGGGATCTGGTGATCGAGGGCGAGGCGCGCGGCACGCGCGTGTTCATGTCACGCAACCGCGTGATCCTGAACTGAGGGACATGGTCATGCAGGTCACGCGGGATTTCTCGCACTATGTCCGGGCCGCCGGCGAGGGCATCAAGCATATCGATCTCGCGGTCGAGGGCGTTCACTGCGCCGGCTGCATGGCCAAGATCGAGCGCGGCCTCTCCGCCATTCCTGATGTCACGCTGGCGCGCGTGAACCTCACCGACCGGCGCGTCGCGCTGGAGTGGAAGCAGGGCACGCTCGACCCCGCGCGCTTCATCGACCGGCTCGAGGAGCTCGGCTACAAGGCCTATCCTTACGAGACCGAAAGCGCGGAAGAGGCCGAGGTCGCCGAATCCCGGTTCCTGCTGCGCTGTCTCGGCGTCGCCGCGTTCGCCACCATGAACGTGATGATGCTGTCGATCCCGGTGTGGTCGGGCAACGTCTCGGACATGCTGCCGGAGCAGCGCGACTTCTTCCACTGGCTGTCGGCGCTGATCGCGCTGCCGGCGGCAGCCTATGCCGGTCAACCCTTCTTTCGCTCGGCCTGGCGCGCGCTGTCGAACAAGGCCACCAACATGGACGTGCCGATCTCGATCGGCGTATGCCTTGCGCTGGGCATGTCCGTGGTCGAGACCATCCACCACGCCGAGCACGCCTATTTCGACGCGGCGATCATGCTGCTGACCTTCCTCTTGGTCGGCCGCTTCCTCGACCAGAACATGCGGCGTCGGACCCGTGCGGTCGCCGGCAATCTCGCCGCGCTGAAGGCCGAGACGGCGGCGAAGTTCGTCGGGCCCGATGAAATCTCGCAGGTGCCGGTCGCGGCGATTCATCCCGGCGACATCGTGCTGCTCCGGCCCGGCGAGCGCTGCGCGGTCGACGGGACCGTGATCGAGGGACGTTCGGAGATCGATCAGAGCCTGATCACCGGCGAGACGCTGTACGTCACCGCCGGGCAGGGCACACCGGTTTATGCCGGCTCGATGAACATCTCCGGCACGCTGCGGGTGCGGGTCTCGGCGGCCTCGGAAGCGACGCTGCTCGCCGAGATCACGCGGCTGCTCGACAATGCACTGGCCGCACGGTCGCGCTACATGCGGCTCGCTGACCGCGCCTCGCGGCTCTACGCGCCGGTGGTGCATGCGACCGCGCTGATCACGATCCTCGGCTGGGTCGTCGCCGGCGCGTCGTGGCACGATGCGATCGTGACTGGCGTCGCGGTTCTGATCATCACCTGCCCCTGCGCGCTGGGGCTCGCCATCCCCACCGTGCAGACCGTGGCCGCGGGCGCGATGTTCAAATCCGGCGTTCTGCTCAACGCCGGCGATGCGATCGAGCGCCTCGCCGAGGCCGACTACATCATCTTTGACAAGACCGGCACGCTGACGCTGCCTGATCTCGAAGTGACCAACGCAGCCGACATTCCCGCCGATATCTTCGAGCTTGCCGGCCGGCTCGCGCTGTCGAGCCATCATCCGGTGGCCGCCGCAGTCGCGCAGGCCGCCGTCGCAAAGTCGCCGATCGTCGGTGCCGTTGAAGAGACCGGCCAGGGCGTGCGCGCCACGCTGGACGGTATCGAGCTACGTCTCGGCCGTCCGTCGTTCTGCGGTGCCGAGGGCCTTGTCGGGTTGGCAGACGATCTCGATCCCGAGGCCTCCGTCGTCGCGTTCAGCAAGGGGAGCGAAAAATTCATCTTATCGGTGCGCCAGGGGCTGCGCCCGGACGCCCAGCCTGCGATCGCGGCGCTGAAGGCGCGCAACATCGGCATCGAGATCCTCTCCGGCGACCGTGAGCCGGCGGTGATCGCCGCGGCGCACGCGCTCGGGATTCCCCAGTGGCGCGCCGGCGTGACGCCGGCCGACAAGAATCGCGCGGATCGAGGAATTGAAGCGGCGCGGCGCAAAAGTGCTGATGGTCGGCGATGGCATGAACGACGCGCCGTCGCTCGCGGCGGCCCATGTCTCGATGTCGCCGATCTCGGCCGCACATCTGAGCCAGGCCACTGCTGATCTCGTCTTCCTCGGCCGGCCGCTCGCTCCCGTCGTCGCCGCCATCGATGCGTCGCGCAAGGCGCTGCATCTGATGCGGCAAAACCTTTGGCTCGCGATCGGCTACAATGTGCTGGCCGTGCCGGTCGCGATCAGCGGCGTGGTCACGCCCCTGATTGCGGCGGCGGCCATGAGCGGATCGTCGATTCTGGTGATGCTGAACTCGCTGCGCGCGCGCAGCGCTTCGCGGGAGACCCTGTGATGGAGATCCTGGTCATCCTGGTCCCGCTGGCGCTAATGCTCGGAGGCGCAGGTCTCGTCGCCTTCCTCTGGTCGCTGAAAAGCGGCCAGTATGACGATCTCGACGGCGCCGCCTGGCGCGCCATCGCCGACGACGAGCCGCCGCAGGAAGCGCCGGTCAAGCGTTAGCGCCTCAGGGCGAAGGTGAGCAGGGCGGCCAGCGCGAGTGCCGCGCCGACACCCGCGACGCAGGCGTGCCAGCCGAAACTGTCGAACAATCGCCCGAGCACGGCCGTACCGACCAGCCCGCCGCAGAAGTAACATGCAAGATAGGTCCCGCTGGCGATGCCGCGGTTGTCGGCTGCTGTCTGTCCGACGAAGCCGGTCGCGGCGGCCTGCGCGAAGAATGTGCCGACGCCGACCAGAACCATGCCGGCGAGCACTTCGCCGAGATGCGGCGTCAGCATCAGCGGCAGGCCGAGCCCGGCAACGGCGAGCGCGCCCCAGATCGTCGCCCGCGTTCCGAGCCGCGCGGCCACCTTGCCGGCGAGAAGCGTCGTGACGACCGACGGCAGGAAGACGAAATAGACGAGGCCGAGGTCCATCATACCCAGCGACAGCGGCGGCCGGACCAGCACGAAGTTCACGAACGTGAAGGTGCCGATGAAGGCAAACAGGATGCAGAAGCCGATGCCGAAGGCGGCGCGCAGCCGCCGATTGCGCCAATGCGCGATAGTGGCGGCGAGCGGCGAGGCCGCCGGCATCATCGCATGCATCGGCGGCACGCGTCCGATGGTGAAATAGACCAGCACGGCGCCGGCCAGATTGAGCGCTGCGAAGGCATAGAAATTACAGGCAAGGCCGAGGCCGTCGGCGATCGCCGCCGAGATCAGCCGGCCAAAGAGGTTGCTTCCGACATTGCCGGTGATGTAGGCGGCGAACGCGCCGCCGGCGTCCATGGCGCTGCATTGTTCGCCGAGATAGGCGAGGGTGAGGGCAAAGGCAGACGCCATGCACAGGCCCTGCGCGACGCGCAAGGTCGTGAAGACGGCAAGATTCGGTGCGGACGCCAGCAGGCTGGTGGGGATTGCCAGTAGCAGGAGGCTCACCAGGATTCCGGCCCGGCGGTTGATGCGCGGGCTGAAGAAGCCGACGACGAGGCTCGCAATGGCCATCCCGAAGGTGCTGGCATTGACGGCAAATCCCATCGCTGCCGGCGTAACGCCGTAGTGGCGCGTCAGCGAGGGCAGGATCGCCTGCGTCGCGAACAGGTCGACGACGGTCAGGAATGCGGTGAGGCCGATCACGAGCGAGCGCAGCGCGAGACCAGGCGAGTACGCCTCCATCGTCATGGCGGCTGGTTTGATCGACGCGGAAAGATCAGTCATGGCTGCTTCTCTTTGACTTGTCATTCCGGGCTGGTGCGGACGGGGCGTGCAAAGCGCGGCCCGGAGCACCAGACCCGTAATCTCGAGATTCCGGGTTCGCTTCGCGCCCCGGAATGACGGGACACCAAAGCTCGTTACATGTGATGGTCGTTGGGATCCTTGCGGACGTCAGCGACATAGAGAATGACCGTTTCCTTGCCGAGGTTCTTCCACCAATGCGAGGTGCCGTAGACTTCGGGACGGATGTCGCCGGCCTTGTGCACGATCGGATCGACGCAGTTGGAGGCGTGTTCGACGATTTCGCCCTGCTGCACGAAGATCAGGGCAGGGCGATCGTCATGGCTGTGCCAGGGCACGATGCCGCCGGGCTCGATGGTCAGCTTGCGAAAGCGCAGCTCGCGGCCCTCGATATGGGCCGGCTGCTTGCCGAGGTCGATTGCGCCGAGCGTGACGTCGGTGACGCCGACAGGCTTGGTATCGACCATCTGCTGCGCGTTCGGCTTGATCTTGTCGGCCGGGCATTCGCCGGCGAAGACCGGCGTCGCAAATGTGAGCGCCCCGAGAACGGCAAGGCCCGTCCAAACCGTGCGCGACAATACGTGATGCCTAGACATGGGAAGTCTCCTGTGCTGGCCGCAACCGTGATGGTCGCCGGCTATGGCAGGAGCTTGGTCGAAGCTGTCTCGATCCTGAAATGCCGGCTTGCTCTTGATCCGATAGCTGCGCGCTATCTTGATGCGCGGCGGCTATCGAACCGATTGGACATCGGCATTTCCGCTTCTGCTGTGTCTGGCGTCCGATGGCACTGCGCCCGATTGGCGGGCGTGCACGTCAATCCGGAGGAGCATTCCATGAGGAGATTGTCCAAGACCCTGATCTTCACCGCCGCCTTCGCGGTGATCGCCACGTCGGCCTTCTCGGAGGCGACCTGGGATTTCAAGGCCGGCATGGCCTATGTCTATGGCGGGCCCGGCAAGATGTCGGCGATGGCCATGGCCCCGGCCGAGAAGAACCACGAGGCCATGATGAAGAACGCGAAGAAGGTGCCGGAGAACACCGTCTTCTTCATGGATAACGGCACGCTGTACTCGACCTCGGGCCGGCTCGATCCGACCGGCAACTTCTACGTGAACTGAATCGGTCCCGGCATGGCGGCCGCCCCCTTGCGGGCGGCCGAACCAGGAAACTAATATTCACCTCACGAACGCCGGAGCGGAAGATGACGTCTCTCTCGCCAGCCGACGCCGAGCGGCTCAGATCTGCCTTCCTGCGTTGTCGTGACATGGACGGCACGCTGAACGAACAGCTCCGCGCCTATGCCGATGCCAGCCGCGAGGTTTTCCCGGCCTACGGCGAGGCGGTCGACCGCCTGGTGACCCGATTGGGCGGAAATGGCGGAGGCGAGACTGCGCCGCGCCCGGGCGATGCGATGCCGCCATTCATGCTGCCGGACGACAGCGGACGTCTCGTCACGCTGACTGCGCTGCTGGAGAGCGGCCCGGTCGCGGTGATGTTCTTCCGTGGCCATTGGTGCCCCTATTGCCGGCTCAACGTCCGCGCGGTCGTTCAGGCGCTGGACCGCATCGAGGCCATGGGCGCGCGCGTCGTCGCGATCATGCCGGAGACGCAGGAATATGCGCGGCAGCTCAAGGCCGAATCCGGCGCGCCATTTCCGGTCCTGACCGATCTCGACAACGGTTATGCGCTGTCGCTCAATCTCGCGATCTGGCTCGGCGCCGAAATCCAGAGCCTGTTGTCCTATCAGGACATGGCGAAATTCCACGGCAATGACGGCTGGATGCTGCCGATTCCGGCCGTGTTCGTCGTCGGTCGCGACGGAATTGTCAAAGCGCGTTTCGTCGATCCGGATTTCCGCAAGCGCATGGAGATCGACGATCTGCTCGCAGCGCTGGAAGATGCGAGCCGGGAGTGTTGAACCGCGCGCGCTTTCTTCCCTTCTCCCCTCATGTCCGCCGAAGCCTTGGCGAAGGCATGTGAGAGAGTGGAAGGGGCGACGACACAAGGTTACCCAGCAATCTGCCGCCAGTCCGCGCCGCGCAGCATCCGCATCACGGCGTTGGCCACCGCCGTGCGCTGACGGCCGGCCACTCCGTAGAGGCTGACGGTGCGGCGGGCGTCCAGCCCCGTGACCGCAGTGCGGGTCAGCTTCTCCGGCACGGCTGACGTGTGCGGCACCATGGCGACACCGACGTCGGCTTCGACCAGCTCGATCAGATCGCGCTCGCTCGAAATTTCGTGGCCATGCTCGATGCCGTGCTCGCGCAGGCTTGCTGAGATCCGGCTGGAATGCTCGCAGAACGTCCGGCCCAGCAACTGCTCCGCGCGC
The DNA here is from genome assembly GCF_054057995.1 of Bradyrhizobium sp. USDA 4486. Classification (NCBI taxonomy): domain Bacteria; kingdom Pseudomonadati; phylum Pseudomonadota; class Alphaproteobacteria; order Hyphomicrobiales; family Nitrobacteraceae; genus Bradyrhizobium; species Bradyrhizobium sp. USDA 4486. The sequence continues at coordinate 3,932,970 of NZ_JBSRZV010000001.1, read as the reverse complement.
AGGTCGTCGAGTTCGATGCTGCTGCGGCCGGCAAGCCGGTGCCTGCTGCTGACCACGAGCTCGAAGCCTTCCGTGAACAGCGGCCAAACGTCGAGCCGTTCCCAGGACTCGTCGATCTCGGCGGCGATGCCAAGCTCGGCGTCGCCTTTCTTCAGGAACTCGGCGACGTCGCGGCTCGAGCCGCGCAGGAAGCGGAGTTCGAGCCGGTTGAACTGCCGCTTGATCTCGCTGAGATGTGGAATCAGAAGCGCTAGATTAATGGAATGGGTGAGCGCGATACGAAGCGCGCCGATCTCTCCGCTCTTGAACGAAGAGGCGAGCGAGCGTGCACCGGCCGCGGCGTCGTAGCACTGCTTCAGCAGCGGATGCATGCGCTGGCCGAGCTCGGTCAATTGAGCCGCGGGCCTTTCACGCCGGAACAGGTCGCCGCCGAGCTCGGCCTCGAGCTGCTTGATCGCGCGCGTCAGCGAGGGCTGCGTGACGTTGCACTCCTCGGCGGCGCGCGTGAAATTCAACAGCTGCGCGACCGCGAGGAAATAGCGGACCTGATGCATTTCCATGGATCGGCTCCCAGCTGGATCGGCCGGAAATCTAACCGATCGGGGCGGGAAATGATATGCTGGCAGCAATAGCACGCGCGTATGGTTTCGGAAGCCAGCCGGCATTTCCAAAAGACCGGACAATCGCCGACAACGGCAAGACGTAACAAAGGCCTTACGCCGGACGAATGATAACCATAGGCTCGACAGGAGCGAGACATGAACGGCATGCAGGACAACCCGCAACGAAGCAGTATGGACCTGCCGGGTCAGGTCGTTCTCGTGCTTCAAGGCGGCGGCGCGCTCGGCTCGTATCAGGCCGGGGTCTACCAGGCGCTGCACGAGGCGGGCATCGAGCCGGACTGGATCATCGGCACCTCGATCGGTGCCATCAACGCCAGCCTCATTGCGGGCAACGCGCCGCAGAACCGGCTCGCGCGATTGAAGGAGTTCTGGAAGCGGATGGAGCAGCAGCCGGTCTGGGACTGGCGCGCCGCCTTTCCCGGCTTCAACGAGAAGCTGGCCTATTGGTCGACCGTGACCCACGGCATTGCGGGTTTCTTCCGCCCCAATCCGCTGGCGCATGCGGGGGATTGCTATCCGCTGGGCGCTGACCACGCTGGCTATTATTCGACCGCGCCGCTGGAGAAGACGCTGACCGAGCTGGTCGATTTCGACCTCGCCAATCGCTGCGCGCCGCGCCTGACGGTCGGTGCGGCCCATGTCGGCACCAGCGAGATGCGCTATTTCGACAGCCGCGACGGGGAGCTGACCGTGAAGCACGTGATGGCCTCGGGCGCGCTGCCGCCGGCCTTCCCGGCGGTGCGCATCGAGGGCGAACTCTATTGGGACGGCGGCATCCTGTCGAACACGCCGACGGAAGCGGTGTTCGACGACAATCCGCGCAGGGATTCGCTGATCTTCTCCGTGCATCTGTGGAATCCCGTCGGCCCCGAGCCGACCACGATGGCGGAGGTGCTGAACCGGCACAAGGACGTGCAATATTCCAGCCGCATCGCGAGCCAGATCGTGCGCCAGCAACAGGCCCATCGGCTGCGCCACGTCATCAATCAGCTTGCCGCGCGGCTGCCCGAGAGCGAGCGCAATGATCCCGCGGTGAGGGAGCTGATGAGCTACGGTTGTCCGACCCGCATGCATGTGGTGCGGCTGCTGGCGCCGCAGCTCGAGCGCGAGACCCACACCAAGGACATCGACTTCAGCCCGTCCGGCATCACGCGGCGCTGGCACGCCGGCTATGCCCACACCAAGTCTGTGCTCGCGCGCAGGCCGTGGATCGGCGAATTCGATCCGCTCGCCGGCGTGGTGCTGCACGAGCACACGGACGAGATGCCGATGGCTGCGGAATAGGACTATGGGTGACCGCGCGCTTCATCGAATTGCCACAGGCCTTGCGGATCGTCGGCAGTCCGTCATAGCCGAAGGCCGTGTAAATGGTGTCCGGGAACGATCTTGAAGCCGCTCTTGATCAGGTCCGCGCTCATGCCGCGGGACCGGTCGCGGGCGTGTTCGGTCCCGACACGCTGACCTGGCGGATCGACCGCGAAGCCGCCGTCTTTCTCGGTGCCGGCCGCGCGCTGCTGCTTCAACTCGCGCATCCCTGGGTCGCTGCTGCCATCGCCGAGCACTCGACGACCTTTGCCGATCCGATCGGCCGCTTCCACCGCACCTTCGACGTCGTGTTCGCCATGGTGTTCGGCTCGCTCGACCGTGCCTTGCTGTCGGCCCGGCAACTGCACCGGCGCCACACCATGATCGTCGGCGAGATGCCCGAGACCGTCGGTCCGTTTGCGGCTGGCTCGCGCTACTGCGCCAACGACATTCCGTCGCTGCGCTGGGTTCATGCCACCTTGGTCGAGTCCGCGCTGATGGCGCATGATCTGGTTCTGCCGCCGCTCTCGGTCGAGGAGCGCGAGCGCTACTGGGCCGAGAGCCGGACCTTTGGCGCGCTGTTCGGACTGACGGGCGATGATCTGCCGGCGGACTGGGCTGGCTTTGCGGCGTACACCGCGGCAATGGCGCAGTCGGAGACGCTGACGGTCAGCCCGGCGGCGCGCGAGATCGCCGCGCAGATCCTTGGCGGCGCGCGTCCGTGGCTGCGCCCGCCGCGCTGGTATCGTGCGCTCACGGCCAGGATGCTGCCGGAGCGCCTGCGCGCCGGCTTCGACCTTGCGCTCGACGAACCGGACGTCAGGTCTGCCGACCGCGCGCTGCGGTGGATTCGGCGCGTCTATCCGAAACTGCCCGACAGGCTGCGCTATGCCAGCCCCTATCAGGAAGCGCAGGCACGGCTGCGGGGCGAGGCTCAGCCCGACTGGATGATCCGCTGCCTCAACCGTGCCTGGATCGGCCGGCGGCAGATGGATCAGCGCGGGAAGGGGTGAGGGCCAATCTCTCGTGTCCCGCACAAGCCGCAACGCGGAAGCGTTGCGGCGCAGAGTCGGGACCCAAGAGCCACGAACTCCGGTGCGAATGCGCTCCGGCTCAGCAGCGCACCACGTCGCGAAGGGCGACGCGCTGCGCTGCGTCCGGGCACGAGAGCAGAGTGAGGCCCAAATTCTATTGTGAGCGTAGGGAAGCGATCCAGGATCCTCTGCAGAAGCTTCGTCGCTACGCTCCTCGCAACGACGAAGGCTGTAGCCGGCCCTCGGCCTCACGCGGACGCCAGCTTCCTGTACAACGCACTGTAGCTCCCCGCCGAGATGCTCCAGGAGAACGAGCGGCCCATGGCGCTGCGGCGCATGGTGTCGAGCTGGTCATGGGCCATGAAGGCCTCGAAGGCGCGGCGGACGCCGCCGAGGAAGGATTCGTGCGAAGGTCTTGAGAACAGGAAGCCGGTCTCGCCGTCGGTGATGGTCTCGGCGAGGCCTCCGGTCTGGTGGCCGATCGGCAGCGAGCCGAAGCGCTGGGCGTACATCTGGCTGAGGCCGCAGGGCTCGAAGCGTGACGGCATCAAGGTGAAATCGCTGCCCGCAAAAATGCGGCGCGCCTGGGCGTCGTTGAAGCCGATGGTGACGCCGATGGCGTCGGGGCGGCGGCGATGCGCGTTGATCAAGGCCTGCTCGAGAGCCGGCTCGCCGGAGCCGGTGACCACGATCTGCCCGCCGGCATCGACGATCTCGTCGGCGGCCGAGAGCACGAGGTCGATGCCCTTCTGGTGCACGAGGCGCGCGACGATCGCGAACATCGGCCCGCGCGAGACTGCGAGGCCGAACTGCTTGCGCACGTAATCCGCATTGGCCTTCTTGCCGACCCAGTCGCCGGCGCCGAACTGCTGGGCGAGCTCGGCGCAATAGCGCGGGTCCCAGCTCTCGTCGATGCCGTTGAGAATGCCGGTGAGCTCGGCTGCGTCCGAGCGGACGCGGAGCAGGCCTTCGAGGCCGCAGCCGAATTCCTCCGTCGTGATCTCGCGCGCATAGGTGCCGCTGACGGTGGTGAGGTGCGAGGCGTAGACCAGGCCCGCTTTCAGGAAGGAGAGCTGGTCGTAGAACTCGACGCCATCGATGTGGAAGGAGCTCTCCGGTGCGCCGATCCGCCGCAGCGAGTCCTTCGGGAAGAGGCCCTGATAGGCGAGGTTGTGGATGGTCAGGATCGAGGGCAGCTTGGCGCCACGCCAGGCGAGATAGGCCGGCACCAGCGAAGCCTGCCAGTCATTGGCATGGATCAGGTCTGCTGCCCAATTGTTGTCCAGATTGCCCATGGCCAGCTCAGCAGCGGCCGAGGCAAAGCGCGCGAAACGGATGTCATTGTCGGGCCAGTCGCGCCCTGACTCGTCGCCATAGGGGTTCCCGGGCCGGTCGTAGAGCTGTGAGCACAACAGCACATAGACCGGCAGGCCGTCCTTGGTCGCGGCCCGGCCGAGCGAGCAGGCCGGCATCTCGGCAAAAGCCGGACAGCGGCCAACGACCTGAATATGCGTGAGTTGTTCGATGATGTCGCGGTAGCCTGGCAGCATCACCCGGATGTCGGCGACGGGTCGGAGCGCTCGGGGCAAGGCGGCAGAAACGGCTCCAAGCCCGCCGACGCGGACGAAGTCGTCCATCTCTGTCGTGACGAACAAGACCCTCAAGAACGATTGCCCTCTTCCGATCCCGTTTGCTGCTATGCAAGAACGGGTCCAGTTGCCCCTGGAATTCTCAAGCCCTCCGCGAGATGCGCCGGTTCGGTAAAGACTTTCCTACTCAGCCGCCGCCCTTTAGGGTCGACGCACCAACAACAGAGAACATTGATCGTTCCTAAGCAATTCAAGGACACAGGCGAGGACGCGGCAAGCATGCAGCTAGCAGATAAGCATGAGGCGACGACGACAAAGGCCTTCGCCGGCCTCAGGGTGCTGGATTTTTCGACCACCATCGCCGGTCCGCATTGCGCGCGGATGCTCGCCGACATGGGGGCGGAGGTCATCAAGATCGAGACCGACGGCGGCGAGACGATGCGGACCCGGCCGCCGCTGCGCAAGGGCTGCAGCACCGTGTTCGGCCAGCTCAATGTCGGCAAGAAGAGTGTCGTCCTCGACCTCAAGTCCGAGGAGGGCAGGGAGGCGGTCCGCCGGCTGGCCGCGACCGCGGACATCGTGGTCGAGAATTTCCGCCCCGGCGTGATGCGCCGGCTGCGGCTCGACTACGACAGCCTGCGTCCCGTCAACGAGCGGCTGATCTATTGCTCGATCTCCGGCTACGGCCAGACCGGGCCGTCAGCCGAGCTGCCGGCCTATGCACCGGTGATCCACGCAGCTTCCGGCTACGACATGGCGCATCTCGCCTACCAGCCCGGCCGCGTCAGGCCTGACTATTGCGGCATCTATCATGCCGACGTCGTCACCGGCACCTATGGCTTCGGCGCGATTGCCTCTGCGCTCTATCAGCGCACCGTGACGGGGCGGGGCCAGCACATCGACGTGTCGATGCTGGAGTCGATGCTGAGCCTGACCGTGATCGAATTGCAGAGCTCGCAATTTGCGGTCAAGCCGCCGCCGCGGCCGATGTTCGGGCCGACCGAGACCGCGAACGGCTATCTCATGATCACGATCGCCAGCGAGAAGACGTTCCAGTTGTTGATGGGGGTGATCGGCCGTCCCGAATGGATCATCGACGCACGCTTTGCCAGCTATGGCGCGCGCCGCGACAATTGGGCCGAGCTGATGGACGGCGTCGAAGCCTGGTCGCGGCGGCTGTCGACCGAGGCCTGTCTCGCTGCGCTTGCCGTGGCCGGCGTGCCGGCGTCGGCCTATCGCACCGTGGCCGAGGCGCTGGCCGATCCCCAGCTCGCCCATCGCCAGGCGCTCTCGCCCGTCGAGGACGAAGGCGGCTCGTTCCAGGTGCTCAATCTGCCGTTCCGGATGTCGGGCGCCGACACCGCGCCGGGCAGGACGATGGCCGTGCTCGGCGAGCACACGCGCGAATTGTGCCGCGAGGTCGGCCTTGCCGACGGCACGTGAATTCCGCCCGGCATGACCGCGGCGCGGGGCTGACGAACATCGTCCTGCGGCAAGCAATCCGGCCCTGCATGCGCTCGGCTTGCCACGGTCTACGCGCGTCAACTAGACAGATCCAGATTTGTCTCGCCCGGCCTGCCATGGCATGGTGGCACGACAACAAGAAGCATGCGGGAGGATGCCGATGAAGAGTTTCAAGGTCGCCGATTTCAAGGCGCCGCTGCAGGAGTTCGACGAAGCCACGCCGCAGCCGTCGGGCACGCAGGTGCTGATCAAGGTGAAGGCCGCGGGCGTCTGCCACAGCGACCTCCACATCTGGGAAGGCGGCTACGACCTCGGCCACGGCCGCAAGCCGCTGTCGCTGAAGGACCGCGGCATCAATCTGCCGCTGACCATGGGCCATGAGACCGTCGGCGAGGTGCTCGCCTTCGGTCCCGACGTCAAGCCGACCGACCAGGGCGACCTGAAGCTCGGCGATGTCGGCCTGGTCTATCCCTGGATCGGCTGCGGGAAATGCGCGACGTGCCTTGGCGGCGACGAGAACATGTGCCTGACGCCGCGCTCACTCGGCGTCTATTGCGACGGCGGCTATGCCGATCACATGCTGGTGCCGCATCCGCGCTATCTGCTCAACCTGAGAGGTCTCGATCCCGCGACGACTGCGCCTTACGCCTGCTCGGGCGTGACCACCTACAGCGCGCTGAAGAAGGTCGAGCAGCATTTCGACACGCCGATCGTGATGTTCGGTGCCGGCGGCCTCGGCCTGATGGCGCTGTCGCTGCTGAAAGCGATGGGCGGCAAGGGCGCGATCATGGTCGACATTGATGCCAGGAAGCGCGAGGCCGCCGAGAAAGCCGGCGCGCTCGCCACCATCGATCCCAAGGCGCCCGACGCGCTGGAGCAGCTTGCGAAGAAAGCAGGCGGCCCGATCCGCGCGGTGATCGATCTCGTCGGCAATGCCGCGACGACGCAGCTCGGCTTCGACTGCCTCACCAAAGGCGGCAAGCTCGTCATCGTCGGCCTGTTCGGCGGCGGTGCGACCTGGGCGCTGCCGCTGATCCCGATCAAGGCGGTGACGATCCAGGGCAGCTATGTCGGAAATTTGCGCGAAACGCAGGAGCTGCTCGACCTTGTGCGCACCAAGAAGGTGCCGCCGATCCCGGTGACGACGGCACCGCTCGTCAAGGCCAATGACGCGCTGCTGCAGTTGCAGCAGGGCGCCGTGGTCGGCCGCACGGTGCTGACGCCGTAGCAACTTCCGTCATTCCGGGGCGGTCCGAAGGACCGACCCCGGAATCTCGAGATCCTCAGGTGCGCAATTGCGCACCATCGTTCGGCTCTTCGAGGCGCCCCGGGATGACGCCACCTCCCCAGGAACTCCTATGTCCGCTAACAACGCCTTCCACATTGCCGTGCTCGCCGGTGACGGCATCGGTCCTGAAGTCATGGCGCCGGCCATCGAGGTGCTGCGCAAGATCGAACAGAAGTCCGGCTTGCGCTTCCGCTTCACCGAGGCGCCGGCCGGCGCCAACAATTACCTCGCGACCGGCAAGTCGATGCCTGATTCCACCATCAAGCTCTGTGAGGAGGCGGACGCGATCCTGCTGGGCGCCTGCGGCCTGCCGTCGGTGCGCTATCCTGATAACACCGAGATCGCGCCGCAAATCGAGCTGCGCTTCATCTTCGATCTCTATGCTGGCGTGCGACCGGCGCGGCTCATTCCGGGCGTGCCGAGTCCGATCGTCGGCGCTGACAACCGCGGCATCGATCTCGTCGTCATCCGCGAATCCACCGAAGGCCTGTTCGCCTCGATGGGCAAGGGCGTCGTCACCCACGACGACGCGCGCGAGACCATGGTGATCACGCGCAAGACCTCCGAGCGACTGTTCGAGTTCTCGTTCCGTCTGGCCGAACGGCGCAAGGCGCGCGGCAAGCCGGGGATGCTCACCTGCGTCGACAAGGCGAACGTGTTCAAGGCCTTTGCGTTCTTCCGCGGCATCTTCGACGAGGTCGAGAAGGGGCATCCCGATGTGAAGACCGATCGCCTCTATGTCGACGCATGTTCGGCGATGCTGGTGAAGCGTCCTTGGGATTTCGACGTGATGGTGATGGAGAACATGTTCGGCGACATCGTCTCCGACATCACCGCGAGCCTGATTGGCGGCCTCGGCATGGCGCCGTCCGCGGACATCGGCGACAAATACGCCGTGTTCCAGCCCTGCCACGGCACCGCGCCTGATATCATGGGGGAGGGCAAGGCCAATCCCACCGGCATGATCCTGTCGGCGGCGATGATGCTGGACTGGCTCGCCGACAAGCACGGCGTCGAGAGCGCAGCGGAAGCTGGCGAGACCATCGAGCGCGCGATCGACCAGGTCTATGCCGGCGGCATCAAGCCGATGGAGTTCGGCGGCAGCAACGGCACGGCGGATATCACGAAGGCGGTGCTAAGGGCGCTGTAATCAAACGCGTCAAAGAAAAGGGGCCTCTCGGCCCCTTCGTCGTTCACCGGCGTGTCGTTCACCAGCGGTGCCAGTGGCGGTAACCCCAGCCCCATGGACGCGGACCGTAGAAGCGCCGCGGGCCGTAATAGCCATAGGCGCCATAAAAGTTCGGGCGCCACCAGCAGCGGCCCCAGGGGTTACAGACCCAGCGCACCTGATCGACGTCGGCCGCCGGGCCCCTTGCGATCTGGTCCGCCTGCGGGATGCCGTTCGGCATCGCCGCGAGCGCCGAGCCCGAGGCGAGCGCGGCTCCGCCGAGAGCAGCCAGACCAAGAACAGCAAATTTGAGTTTCATCGCGATCTCCCTCGTTGGTGGCAGGAGAACTTGCGGCGGATCAAGTGGTTGCTATCGCGATGCGGGAAGTAGAGGAATTTAATCTTCGTGAATATCGGTTCAGCTACTTCCCCCGGAACTGCGGCTTGCGCTTCTCCATGAAGGCCTGACGCCCCTCGCGGAAATCGGCCGAGTCCATGCAGGCATTGCCGATCGCCTTGATCGTGTCCATGTCGCGCGCGCTCTCGTCTTTCAACACCTGCGCGATGGTGATCTTCGCGGCCCTGATCGCGAGTGGGGCGTTGTGCGCGATCGTTTCGGCCATCGCCATGGTCTCGCCCCAGAGCTGATCGTCGGGGAACACGCGCTCAACGAGGCCGATGCGCAGCGCCTCGGCGGAATCGATGCGCATGCCGGTGTACATCAAAAGCCGCGCCCAGGACGGGCCGACCAGCGACACCAGATGCTTCAAGCCGTCATAGCCATAGGCGATGCCGAGCTTTGCGGCAGGGATGCCGAACTGGCTGTCATGCGCGGCGATGCGGATGTCGGCGAGCATCGCGATCTGCATGCCGCCACCCAGGCAGAAGCCCTGGATGCAGGCGATGGTCGGCTTCGGGTAGTCGGCCAGCAGCGCGCGCTGGACGGCGCTGCGTTTGGAGTATTCCTCGGAGGCCGCCGCGTTGTGGCGCGTCTTCTCGAACTGGCTGATGTCGGCGCCCGAGACGAACGCCTTGCCGCCGGCGCCGCGCAGGATCACGACGCGGACTGCATCGTCGTTGCGCAAGGCCGTCAGCGCCTCGCCAAATCCCTCCCACATTTCTAGCGACATCGCGTTGCGCTTGTCGGGATTGTTGAAGATGATGACGCCAACGCCGTCGGTGACCTGCTTGAGGATCTTGCCGTCGGCGTAAGGTGTTTCGGTCGGGTTGGAAATGTCAGGCATCGCGCGCTCGCTGGTCATGGGCGAAGCGCAATGTGCAGCCCCGGCAGCGCTCGGGTCAACCGCGGCAAGGCATGCGGCCTTGCACCCGCCTGTGCCACGATTGCATGGCGCAAGTAGCGCCTATTGGGTCACATGCATGTGCGCAGTCAGCGGATGGCTGCCGGCGTTGCTGAAGAACGCTGCTTCTTCGGCAGTGGCCTCCAGGAGCTGCTCGTCCTGATTATAGACGTCGTTGCGGAACTGGACGGTCTGGTCCTTGGTCATCCATGCCGTCAGATAGATCCAGGCCACCGGCACCTTCTGCGCCATAGCGACCTCGAGATGCTGGCCCGTGGCGATCTCCGCATCGATCGCGGCGCGGCTCCATTTCGGCTGGTCCTTGAGCAGCCACGCCGCGAGGTCGCGCACATTGTCGACGCGCGAGCAGCCGTGGGAATCGAAGCGGTAGTCGTCGCTGAACAGATTGCGTAGGTTGGTGTCGTGCATGTAGACGGAATAGGAATTCGGCATGTCGATCTTCACCGCGCCGAGCGCGTTGAAGGTGCCGTTGTGCTGGCGCACGGTGAAGTTCGGCGTGCGCGTGCCCGACCAGTCGACCGAATGCGGATCGATCGGATTGTCGTGGGCGTCGAGCACCTCCATGTGCATGCGCGACAGATAGGTCGGGTCTTTGCGCATATGCGCGGAGATCTCGGTCTTGGCGATCGAGGCCGGCACCGTCCAGGTCGGATTGAGCACGACGCTGGTGATCTGCGCCGTCAGCGTCGGCGAGGGCTTTTCGGTCTTGCCGACGATGACGCGATAGCGCCGCACCACGACATCGTTCTCGACCGCCTCGGCGAAGGCCGCGGGGATGTTGACCACGACATAGCGCTGGCCGAAGCCGAAATTCATGTTCTCGAGCCGCTGCAGCGAAGCCTCCAATTGCCGGATCCGCTTCTGCACCGGCACGTTCATCGCCGCGATCGTGCGCGGCGTCATCATGCCGGTCGGGGCGAGGCCATGACGGGCCTGGAAACGCTTCACGGCGTCCACGAGATCCTGGTCGAAGGCTCCGGTCGCCTTCTCGGCTGAGAGATCGCCGGAGACGATCAGCCGGTTGCGCAGGAGCTCGTCATGGCCGCCCTGGACGCCGACAGCGAATTTGGCATCCGCCGGGATGCTCGGCCAGCCGCCGCGCACGGCAAGGTCCGAATAGCTCAGCGCCGCGTCCTTGATGCGCTGCGCGGAGCCCTCGTCGTAGGTTGGCTCATGCGTCATCGCGAGGGCTGCGGCCGAGCGGCTCTCCGGCGTCGAGGCGGGCGTGGACGTGGCCGCTTTCGGCGCGGCCGCATGGGCCGGGTTCGCTGCGGCTGGCACCGCGCCTGATGTCGCCGGCTTGGGACCGGCTTGTCCAATGGTCTCCGTCTGCGCCAGCGCGGAGACGCTCGTGAGCGCGCCGAGGGCAATGATCATCGCAAGGCGTTTCGACATGTGTCCCGACTTCCCCCTGAGAACGAGGCCCGCAACGGGCTCGCACCATCAATTTCCGGCCGCCGCGTCGCGTGCGCCGATTGGTCAAACCGGCGGGAAATTACGGCACCAGAGTTGAGGTCCCATTAAGCACGGCAGGCGAAGCCCCGCGCCCGATGCGGGACTTCTCGATTGGGTCGCGCCAGGGGCTGGATGGGTTCGCGATATCCGCGACGAAATGCGGCTCGATCGTCAAGAAAAAAGGGCGGCCAAGCCGCCCGAGAAAGGCTGCGCGCACGCGCGCGAGCCCACATCTGATCCCGTCGGTCTCGTTCAATCCAGCCACGCCCCCGCGACGCGGCGGATTGAACATCGGCCGTAGCAGCCAGACCCGATCTCAGCCTTCGTTCGCTGCAATCGATTCCATCAGCGAGACGAGCTGACGCTGCACCGTCTGGTCCTTGATCTTGCTGTAGGCGCGCAGCAGGCGGAGGCTGAAAGCCGAGTCCAGGAACAGGAGGCTTTCGACTTCGCGAGCCTTGTTGTCGCCGTCATAGAAGAAGGTCACGGGCACGTCGAGGGCGGAGGCGATCTGCTGAAGCCGAGCAGCGCCGACACGATTGACGCCCTTCTCGTATTTCTGGACCTGCTGGAAGCTGACGCCGAGCTTCTCGCCCAGCTCGGCCTGCGAGATCTTCATCTCGACACGCCGCAGACGGATCCGTTTGCCAAGCTCAATGTCCGGCTTGCCGGCACTGCGCTGCTTCATCCTTTTCGCCGCTGCTTTCATCTCTGTTTTCACCTTTGTTCTTCGGTAGAAAATCCCCCGAAGAGCTGGGTCAGGGGTTCGCCCATATACGAGTCCTTGAATTCGTGCGGATGCACGAACTCTTCCTTAAACCACGGGAAGCGAGCCGGATTGAAAGCCTCGATCAGCCAGTCAATCATGTGCCGCACGCGTGGAATCCGGCCGCTACCGGGATGGTAGGACAACCAGATATCCAGCGGTCGGTTCAATTCGACCTCCAGTGGAATCAACTTCCCGCCAAGCGCAATGGCGTAGCTCGGGAATACGCCGATTCCGGCACCATTCGCGACGGCCCAATAGTTGGCGCTCGAGACGTTGGTCTTCATGACCAGAAGGTCACGTTCCTGAACGCCCGGGAAGAAGCTCTCGAAAGTTTCCTTGGCAGCGAGCTGGTCGGCGAATTGCAGCACCAGGCGGTGCTTGATCAATTCCGCCGCCGAGCGCGGCGTGCCGTATTTCTCAACGTATTTTTCCGACGCCCAGAACATCAGGTGCATGCGGCCGAGCCGCACCAGCTTGATGTCGAGCGCCGAAGGACGCGACAGATGGATGGCGACGTCGGCCTCGTGGCGGGAGACGTCGGCCGAGCGCATCGCGCAATGCAGATCGACCAGGATCTTGGGATAGGCCTGCTGGAATTCGACAAGGCGCGGAGCAAGCCAAAATGTGCCGAGCCCTTCGGTGACGGCGACCCGCACCTCGCCGGTCAGGACGTTGGCCATCGAATCGCTGGCGCGCAGAACGTCGAAAGTGGCCGCCTCCATCCGCTCCACGGCGGACACTACGAGGGAGCCTTCGTCGGTCAGATGAGTGCCGTGGACGTCGCGGGTGAACAGCGTGGCGCCGGTCTGGCGTTCGAAATCATCGATCCGGCGGCGCACTGCGTTGATCGACAGAGACAAGCGTTCGGCCGCCGAACGGAAACTGCCGCAACGGACGACTTCAAGGAATATGCGGGCCGCATCCCAATCCGAGAGGCCGCTGAGATTTGCCTTCGGGCGTTCCTCCAGAGGAACGCCCCTTTCCGCCAAGGAGTGCATACAAGTCCCTTCGGTTCGTTAAACTGGCAGAATCTGGCGCGAACCACAACCACGACGGGTTGGGGAATGACGAGTTTTGAACGTCATCCTTACTACCTCTAGGGAGGTACTGGAGTGCTGCCAGGAGCTGGGACAATGGCTGGGAATCGGGCAGACCATCGCCCGGATGAGGGGTGTTGCGTGAGTTCCGTTGCGAGCCGTGACATGGCTGCGGGATTGTCGGCGCTGCCCACAATGGCGGTCCTTGCGCCGGGGGCGGCGCAGCTCTCCGGCATGGATCAATCAGGGCGTGCTGGGCGTTTGACAACGCCCCGCCTCGCCAACGTCCGGCAGCGCAGCCGGGCGATATGCGCCGCAACCGCGGTTTCAAGACGGAAACACACTGAAATCATGTTCGGGGGCGCTACGGCCTCATGCTATCTTGGGCGACCCACGGGGGCCGAAGGGGTGGTCGCAAACATGTCTCACCGGCCGAATTAACGGAAAGAACGCAAGTGTCGCATTCAGACGACCAGTTGCAGTCGGTGCTGGAAACCCTCGAGGGGTGCCGCAAGGTCCTCAACGAGATCAACAGCCGTGAGTCGGCCGAACTGCTGTCCATCGTCATCCTCGATGTGCGGATGAAGCTCAAAGGAATTGACAGTGCCGATCTCAAGGCGCTGTGCGACGAAATGCTGCGGAGCGCTGCCAGCGAACCGCCGTCCCCCTCAAAGCAGACGCAGGACCAGCCCCGGCGTCCGCTGCTCCGCGTGGTGAAGTAGCCGCGCCGCCGAATCTCGCTTTTTGGCGAGATTTGTGCGCGTCCCGGTGCCGCATCTGTGATCGCAGACGGCATCGGGAGGAGCCCTGGTTTGATCGCGCCTCTGTTGCGCATTCTCAGCCATCGGCTACACCAGAGCCGGTTTGGCTCCGGTGCGCGCGCAGTCCCCGCGCGCCGCATGGAGCCTGAAATGGCTCCGACTGCATCATGCAAAATGTTTCGATCCCGGCGGCGCTGATTGCCGGCCTCGTCAGCTTCCTCTCCCCTTGCGTCCTGCCCCTGGTTCCGCCCTACCTGATTTACCTGACGGGCGCCACGATCGAGCATGTCGAGAGCGAGGAGCCGGCCTCGGCCTCCAAGCGGGCGATCATGATGGCGGCGCTGCTGTTCGTGCTCGGCTTCTCCACCGTATTCGTGGCGCTCGGCGCCAGCGCCTCGCTGATCGGTTCCCTGATCCGCGCCTGGTCGGCCGAGCTGTCGATTCTTGCCGGCGTCGTCATCATCGTCATGGGCCTGCACTTCCTGGGGCTGACGCGCATCGGCCTGTTGATGCGCGAGGGGCGCCTGACCGTGCCCAAGCCCGTCGGTCTCTGGGGCGCCTATGTCATGGGGCTCGCCTTCGCGTTCGGCTGGACGCCCTGTATCGGCCCGATCCTCGCTGCGATCCTGTCGATTGCCGCGGCCGAAGCGACCGTGACGAAAGGCGCAGGGCTGCTCGCGGTCTATTCCGCGGGCCTCGGCATTCCCTTCCTGATCGCCGCGCTGATGATCGAGCAGTTCTCAAAACTGTTCGCGCGCATGAAGGGCCAGCTCGTCAATGTCGAGCGCGCCATGGGCGTGCTGATGGTGATCACCGGCATCGGCTTCCTCACCGGTGCGGTCTCGAATGTGAGCATCTGGCTGCTGGAGACGTTCCCGGCGCTGCAGACCATTGGGTAGGAAGTCGCAGCAAAGCGCGCCAGCGCCTCGCGGTCGACCTCGTGTGCCCAAACCTTCGTGATCTTCATCGCCGATGCTCCGGACACCGCATCTCGTCCAGCGCGCAGGCGATCGTGCAGACCACGCCGCGCGGCGGGAATTCGACGGTCGGCTCGCCGCCGAGCTGGTCGCGGGCGCTGCGCTCGATCAGGCGCGAGCCCAAGCCGCGCCGCACCGGCTCCGTCACCGGCGGCCCGCCGATCTCGGTCCAGATCAGCCGCAGCCGCGGTTTCGGTGTGTCGGCGATGACCTCCCAGTCCAGCGTCATCCGGCCGGTCTCGTTGCACAGCGCGTATTTCGCGGCGTTGGTGGCGATCTCGTGCACGATCATCGAGAGCACCACGGCGAGCCGTGGTGACAGCGGCACGGCCGGCCATGCGGATGGATTTGCGCGGCGCCACGATTTTTGCATGCCGCAAGCGGTCTTGGAGAGCGATTTTGTAGCGCGGTTGCGGGACGCCCTGCGCTTCAGGTCATGCTGATTGCGGTCAATAGTAGACACATGGCGTAGACAGCCGCCAGGCCGAGCCCGGCGATCCGCGCCTCTCGATGCGATCTCATGCAGTGAACTCCGGAAAGGGCGGCTGCCGTCAAGGCCGCCGCCCGTCCGTTACGCCTTAGTCGATTTCCTGAACGACGGTGCGCGAGCCGGGGTCGACCAGCATCACGCGATCGCCGGAATAGACGTAGCGATATTTCGTCAGCGACGGGCCCCAGTCGGCCGGAACGGCTTCGAGCTCGACGTCGCTCGGAACCTTCGCGCCGACGACGATCTTCTCCTTCGTCGTCACGGGGCGGATGCGATGCTCGGTGACGTAGGATTTGATCTTGGTGCGGTATTCCGGCTCGATCTGCACGGCGGCCGCGTGACCGGTTCCGGTGGTCGTCACCACGGTGGATTGCGCGAACGCGCCGGTCGAGATCATCATCGCCGCGGCGGATAACAGGAACAGCTTCTTCATCTTCTCCTCCTCATGGAATAAGTGCCGCAACAACATCCCACCGTGCATGGCGTTCCCACCTGCAGGAACAAACTACCGCTTTTTCCCGTTTGTGACTCGACCGGGCCCGACGGCTCGGAACTGGAGGAGGAGAGAAAGATGAAGCTGAAAATCGCAACTGCAGCGCTGATGGTTGCTGCAATGTCCTTGCCGGCATTCGCGGCCGACGAATTCTACGTCGTGCAGGACGTCAAGACCAAGAAGTGTACGGTCGTCGACAAGAAGCCGACGGACTCGTCAATGACCGTCGTCAGCCCCTCGGGCACGATCTACAAGTCGCGCACCGAGGCTGAAAGCAGCATGAAGACCGTCAAGGTCTGCACGTCGAACTGAGGAGGATGACACATGCCCGTCTTTATTCTGTGGGCCGTGCCGGCCGTGTTGGTGATCGGCGGCGGCATTTATCTGATTGGTCATTTCCACTGAGAACGACAGCGATGCGTCACGGCCGGGCTTGGCCCGGCCGTCCACGTCTTGGCCGACGGAATGAAGAACGTGGATGCCCGGGACAAGCCTGGACAAGCCCGGGCATGACGACTTCTCGCAGCGCTAACGGACCTTCGCGATCTCAGAGATTGCTCTCGGTGATCGCGGCATAGACCATGCTGCGCAGCTCGCGCCGGATCGGATAGGCGCTCGACGGCAGCACCTGAGTCATGAAGATCGTGATGAGCTCCTCGGCCGGGTCGATCCAGAACGAGGTGGTGGCCGCGCCGCCCCAATTGTATTCGCCCGGGCTGCCGGCGATCAGCGTCTCGGCCGGGCGCATGGTGACGGCAAAGCCGAGGCCGAAGCCGATGCCGTTATAGGTGGCCTCCGAGAACAGCGAGCGCGAGACCTCCGGCAGCGCGCGGCCGCCCGGAATGTGGTTGGTCGTCATCAGCGCCAGCGTCTTCGGTCCGATCAGCCTGATACCGCCGAGCTCGCCACCATTGAGCAGCGCGCGGCAGAAGGTGAGATAGTCGGCAACCGTCGAGCACAGTCCGCCGCCACCGGAGATGAAGGACGGCGGGGTGAGGAACGAGCTCGTCGCCGGGTCGTCCTGGAGCGTCAGCCCTTCGCGGCGCTGGCCGGCATGGAAGGTCATGCCGCCGCCCGGGTCGGCCGAGTAGCAGGCCGCAAAGCGATGCGCCTTCGAGGCCGGCACGTGGAAGTCGGTGTCGGTCATCCCAAGCGGATCGAGAATGCGTTGCTTCAGGAACTGCTCGAAGGGAATCCCCGAGATCTTGCCGATGAGGTAGCCGATCACGTCGGTTGCGACCGAGTAATTCCAGGACTCGCCCGGCGAGAACTCCAGCGGGATTTTTGCGAGGCCTTCGATCATGGTCTGGAGCGTGCCTGATTTCTCGACCTCGCCGATCTTCTCGGCGCGATAGGCGGCATCGACATTGGAGCGCTGCTGGAAGCCGTAGGTGAGGCCGGCGGTGTGGCGCAACAGGTCCACGATCAGCATCGGCCGGGACGGCGGCCGGGTCAGGAACGCCGGCGCCGTGCCGGCGACGAACACGCCGAGATCTTTCCATTCCGGAATGTACTTTGCGACGGGCTCGTCGATCGCGACGAGGCCTTGCTCGACCAGCATCATGAAGGCAATGCTGGTGAGCGGCTTGGTCATGGAATAAATGCGGTAGATGGTGTCGTCCTTGACCGGCACCTTGCGCTCGAGATCGGCAAAGCCTTGAACCGAGGAGTGCGCGACCTTGCCGCGGCGGTAGACCAAGAGATGCGTGCCCGGGAAGCGGCCGGCATCGATGTAGCGGCGCTTCAGATGCGCATCGACGCGGTCGAGCGCGGCCTTGGACATGCCGACGGATTCGGGCGAGGCGGGAGTAGGGGCGAGCATCAGTTCCTCCGGGCAGTTTCTCGAGGACGGTGATAGCCGAAATGGCCATGGCTTTCCAAGCCGGTTGCGCTTAACGCGAGCCTGCCGCCTGGTGTAGGCTGCACCTGGAACGCCTCCAGGGAAACCCAGGGCCCCCTGGATGGGCCAACGAGAAAACACAGGGCGGACGCACCATGACCCAGTTCAACGAGACCGAACTCACCGAAGCCGTCGTCAAGAGCTTCGACAACACACCCAATCCGCGCGCGAAATTCCTGCTCCAGGAATTGGTGAAGTCGCTGCACGATTACGTGAGCAAGACCGGTCCTCACCTTCGAGGAATGGGAATACGCCATCGATTTCCTCACCCGGACGGGGCAGAAATGCACCGACACTCGCCAGGAATTCATCCTGCTATCCGACGTGCTCGGCGTCTCCATGCTGGTCGATGCGGTCAATCACCGCGACCGCGACGGCGCCACCCAAACCACAGTGCTCGGGCCCTTCTATGTCGGCGAGCACAAGGTGACCGCGCACGGCACCGATATCTCGCCGAACAACCACACGGGCGAGCGCATGTTCGTGCAGAGCCGCGTCACGGATTTGAAAGGCAAGCCGCTCGCGGGCGTTCCCGTCGACGTTTGGCATGCCGACGATGACGGCTTCTACGATTCGCAGAAGGCGAACTACGACGAGGTCGGCGCGTCCGCCCGGGCGCGCTTCATCACCGATGACGACGGCCGCTTCTTCTTCCGCACCATTTTGCCGTGCAGCTACCCGATCCCGACCGATGGCCCGGTCGGCGAGATGATCGTGCAGACCAAGCGTCATCCGATGCGTCCCGCCCATGTGCACTTTCTAGTCAACGCCAAGGGCTACGAGCCGCTGATCACCCACGTCTTCATGGATGGCGACAAATATCTGGATTCCGACGTGGTGTTTGGGGTCAAGGACGACCTCGTCGCCAAGGTCGAGCCGCGCAACGACCCTGAGATGCCCGACGGCACCAAGGCGAACGGGCGGTGGCACCTGATGAGCTACGAATTCCACCTCAAGCCGGGCGGCGGCATGGCACCGAAGCCGCTGGGGGTGAAGGCAGCAGAGCCGGCGTGACACCCTGCGCTTAAGTCGACATCGGCCGCGTAGCGAGAGACCGCTCGAGGGCGGTCTCGCATTTGGGCGAGAAGGCGCCCGCTAAAGATCGACTTGGATGGCAACGTTCGAGCGTACCCAATCCGATTGCCCGGCCTTCAATCGCTTGGCTTGAAATTCAACGAAAGCGGGATCGGCACCCAGTGCCGACAAGGTGCGCCCATAAGCTTCTACACTATCGAAGCGAGCGACGAAGGCATAGTTTCCGATCTCGCCGCCGATCACCGACCAATAGCTGACATCGGCTCCGTGTTTCTTCCAAAGTGATGCGGCCTCCTTTGCCAACTGCAAGACAGTCGCGAGATCACTACCGGGTCTTGGATGCGAAACGAACTGCATGATGACTGCAGGCATTTTCCCCTCCAATGTGCAATGATGACGCCAAACAACCGGTTTGGTCACTTGGCCGGATGAGAATTCCAAAGAGTGCAGCCGCAAGCTTGATCTGGATCAATTCCAAGCTGAGTCTGGGCCACGGTGGACAGCGGCGTTACCGCGCGTGCAGCAGCGCCAACAGCACGACCACCGCGCAGGCAAGCACCGCCGAGGTCAGCTTCCAGAACATCAGCGGGCTGCGCTCCAGGAGCGGTGTGATCCGCGTGTCGAGATAGGCCGGATTGGGCGTGCGAAGCTCGAAGACGAATTCGGACAGGTCCTCGTGCCGCTTGTAGGGATCGGGATGCAGCGCGCGGCGCAGCGCGCCATCGATCCAGGCGGGCACGTTGCGGTCGTCCTCGGCCGGGCAATATTTGAGCCGCCGCACGTCTGCCTTGCGCCGGATCCTGGCGACCTGGGTGCCGTAGGGGAGCTTGCCCGTCAGCATCTGGTAGCAGATCACGGCCAGCGAGAACATGTCGGAACGCGGCGAGCCGCCTTGCCCGAGAAAATACTCCGGCGCGGTGTACTGGACCGTTCCCAAGATGTCGTCGGTCTCGTCCGACGGCGCGGCCTCCGCGACGCCCGCGACCCTGACCGAGCCGAAGTCGATGATCTTCGCGGTGCCGGTCTTGTCTATCAGGATATTGTCGGGCCTGAGGTCCTGATGCAGCATCTCCATGCGGTGGAAGGCGCGCAGGCCCGCGGCGATCTGCTCGACGAGGCCGCGGACGGTTTCGAGATCGGGACGCGGATTGTCGGTCATCCACTGCCGCAAGGTCTGGCCTTCGACGAATTCGGGTCGCGACATAGAGATAGCTGCGCCGCCGCGATTGTGAGAGCGGTTTGAGCACATGCGGACTGTCGATGCGCCGCGCGATCCACTCCTCCATCAGGAAGCGCTTCAAGTATGCGGCGTTGTCGCGCAGGTCGATCGACGGCAGCTTGAGCGCGACCGGCTGCTCGGTCTCGGTGTCGACGGCCAGATAAATGTGGCTGCGGCTGCTGCCATGAATCTCCCTGACAATCCTGTAACCGTCGATTATCGCACGTGGCTCCGGCAACGGCGGAAGCGGCAGCTCCGCGGTCTGATTGAAGATGCCTGAGGGCTCGCGCTGCGGCGCCGCGTCGATGCGCAGGATCTGCACGGTGATGTTGTCGTCGCTGCCGCGCCGGTAGGCTTCCTCGACGATCGCCTTCGCGGCGGTGTCGAGCTCGGCTGCATGCTCGTTGATCGCGCTCGTGACGAAGCGCGGATCGACGAATTCATAGGCGCCATCGGTCGCGAGCAGGAAGGTGTCGCCGGCCTCGATCTCGAGCGCGTGGTAGTCGATTTCGAGCTGCGGATTGATGCCGAGCGCGCGGCCGAGATAGGTCTGCTCGGAGGAGACGATGATGCGGTGATCGTCGGTCAGCTGCTCCAGCGCCTTGCCGGCCACGCGGTAGATGCGGCAGTCGCCGACATGGAAGATGTGCGCGGTGGTCGCCTTAATGACCATGGCGCTCAGGGTGCAGACATAGCCCTTGTCGCGGTCATAGGCATATTGACTCTTGCGCGTCTGCGCGTGCAGCCAGGAATTGGTGGCTTCCAGCACGCGGCGGGCGGAGGTCTTCACCGTCCAGGATTCCGACGTGCAGTAATAATCCATCAGGAAACTCTTGACCGCCGACTCGCTGGCGATCTGACTCACCGTGCTGCTGGAAATGCCGTCGGCGAGGACGGCTGAAATGCCCTTCAGGCTGAGCAGCGGCTCGTCCGGAATGAGGACGCCGTGGAAATCCTGGTTGACGGGCTTGCGACCTTTGTCGGAGTGCTGGCCGATCGAGATCAGGAGTCCGCGGGTCATCGTCATCACCAAGGCGAAGAGAGCCTCACCCTAGCCGGGCGAGGCTCCCTTGTTGAGGTGCGTGTGATCAAGCTGCGACGCGGGGCTTCGCAGTCTTGTTGGCCTGGCGCTTCGGTAGGGTCATGACATGCGTGGCGTAAAGTGTCATGCCCGTGAAAGCGAGGCCGCCGACGAGGTTGCCGAGCACAGTCGGGATCTCGTTCCAGATCAGATAGTCCATGATCGAGAACTTCGCATGCAGCATCAGGCCCGACGGGAACAGGAACATGTTCACGACCGAATGCTCGAACACCATGTAGAAGAACACCAGGATCGGCATCCACATCGCGATGACCTTGCCTGAGACCGAAGTCGAGATCATAGCGCCGACGACGCCGGTCGAGACCATCCAGTTGCAGAGCATGCCACGCATGAACAGCGTCGCCATGCCAGCCGCACCATGCGCGGCGTAGCCGAGCGTACGGCCTTCACCGATATTGCCGATCGCGGTGCCGATCTTGTCGGGGTCCTGCGTGAAGCCGAAGGTCGTGACGAACGCCATCATGAAGGCCACGGTGAAGGCGCCGCCGAAATTGCCGAGGAAGACGAGACCCCAGTTGCGCAGCACGCCGCTGAGCGTGACGCCCGGGCGCTTGTCGATCAGGGCGAGCGGCGAGAGCACGAACACGCCGGTCAAGAGATCGAAGCCCAGCAGATAGAGCATGACGAAGCCGACCGGAAACAACAGCGCGCCGACCAGCGGCTGGCCGGTGTTCACGTTGATCGTGACGGCGAACCAGGCTGCGAGCGCCAGGATCGCGCCGGCCATGTAGGCGCGGATGACGGTATCCCGGGTGGACATGAAGATCTTGGACTCGCCCGCATCCACCATCTTGGTGACGAATTCCGAAGGCGCGAGATACGACATCAATGGTTCCTTTTGCTTCGTAAGTGAGATCGACGCCCTCGCAAGAGAGCGGCTGAACGTCATTGGTCGTGCGGGTGGCTGCCGCGCACGAAGGTTGGGAGAGGTTGGAAGCCCTGGGAATCGCGTCACGACGACGAGCCGAGAAAGGCCGCGAAGCGGTTGAGCTTCCTCTTGCGGCCGCCAGAGGCCGCAGCGATGCGGCAAGCCGCAGTCTTCGTTGACATCCAGAGAGGAAGCAAGTTGCGTGCCGAGCGAACGAAAACTGAAAGCTGAGTGATATCAGTGCGATGGACCTGCGCCGAATCCGCTCGTCCGGCGCGGGGCGGCCTCTTGCATGAGCGCCTGCACAACACTTGTGCGTCGCACAAAAATTGTGCAGGACGCAAATTCGGCGAGCGCTTGGCGCCTGCGGCAGTCTGGCGCAACGTCTCTAACCCATTCAACAGGTTTGGCTTTTTGCTATCGCGGGCTTGGCATGAAGCTTGAATAGTTCCACGTCGACGCCATTGAAGCCGTCCCGCGAGACTTCTCATCCGATTTGCTGACGCCACCAGACGGAGGACTCCCCCGCCATGCGTCTGCATGCGCCAAAGCCGGCGCCATCAGGACCGGACGGGCTGCTCGCGTGCACTGACGCCAACAATTCTGCAACGATGCAAAGGACGACACTGCCTATGACCAAGCGCATTCGCCGGCCCTCGGATTCCGGTCTGACCCGCCGTCAATTGTTGAAGGCCACCGGCGCGACCGCCGCCCTTCTCGCCGCCGCCAAGCTCAATTTCCCCGCCGGCGCCTTTGCGCAGGACTCGGGCCCTGAGGTCAAAGGCGCCAAGCTCGGCTTCATCGCGCTCTCCGATGCCGGCCCGCTGTTCGTCGCCAAGGACAAGGGGCTGTTTGCCAAATACGGCGTGCCCGACGTCGATGTGCAGAAGCAGGCCTCGTGGGGCACCACGCGCGACAACCTCGTGCTCGGCTCCGAAGGCAACGGCATCGATGGCGCACATATCCTTACCCCGATGCCGTATCTGATCTCGGCCGGCAAGGTGACGCAGAACAACCAGCCGACGCCGATGTACATCCTGGCGCGGCTCAATCTCGATGCGCAGTGCATCTCGGTCGCCAAGGAATATGCCGATCTCAAGCTCGGTACCGACGCGGCGCCGTTCAAGGTGGCGCTGGAGAAGAAGAAGGCCGCCGGTAAGCCGGTGAAGGCCGCGATGACCTTCCCCGGCGGCACGCACGACCTCTGGATCCGCTATTGGCTTGCTGCTGGCGGCATCGATCCCGACAAGGATATCGAGACCATCGTGGTGCCGCCGCCGCAGATGGTGGCCAACATGAAGGTCGGCACCATGGACTGCTTCTGCGTCGGCGAGCCCTGGAATCTCCAGCTCGTGCACCAGGAGATCGGCTACACCGCGGTCAACACCGGCGAGATCTGGAACAAGCATCCGGAGAAGTCGTTCGGCATGCGCGCGGCCTTCGTCGACAAATATCCGAAGGCCACGAAGGCGATCCTGATGGCCGTGCTCGAAGCCCAGCAATGGTCCGACAAGGCCGAGAACAAGCAGGAGCTCGCCACCATCATGGCGAAGCGGCAGTGGATCAACTGCCCGGTCGAGGACGTCTACGACCGCACTGCCGGCAAGTTCGACTACGGCAACGGCAAGGTGGTGGAGAACTCGCCCCACATCATGAAGTACTGGCGCGATTTCGCCTCCTATCCGTTCCAGAGCCATGATCTCTGGTTCCTCACCGAGGACATCCGCTGGGGCAAGTACGAGGCGAATTTCGACACAAAGGCGCTGATCGCCAAGGTCAACCGCGAGGACATGTGGCGCGATGCGGCCAAGACTCTCGGCGTCTCGGGCGCGGAGATTCCGAACTCCACTTCGCGCGGCAAGGAGACCTTCTTCGACGGCAAGGTGTTCGATCCCGAAAATCCGGCTGCCTATCTGAAATCGCTCGCGATCAAGCGCGTCGAAGTCTGATGGAGCCTCGCGGCCGCCTTCGGGCGGCCGCTTCGTTGTTGAGAAGCCGGAGAGGGATTTCCATGAACATGCCTGCCACGAAGATTGAGGTTGAGACAGCGGCGCCCACGTCTGTTGCCGCCCCGGTTGTCGCGATGACGCCGAAGCGTCCGCCCCGCGCGGAGAGTTATGCGCGGATTGCGCGGGAGCTCGCCGTGCGCGTGATTCCGCCGCTGGTCGTGATCGTGCTGCTGACGCTGGTGTGGGAGCTGGTCTGCCGCCGCGCAGGCTCCGCACTGCCGCCGCCGTCAAAGGTGTTCAAGGATACCAAGGAGCTGATCTTCGATCCGTTCTTCGATCACGGCGGTATCGACAAGGGCCTGTTCTGGCACCTGTCCGCCAGCCTCCAGCGCGTCGCGCTCGGCTATTCTCTCTCGGCGATCGCCGGCATCGCGCTCGGCGTGCTGGTCGGGCAGTCGGTCTGGGCGATGCGCGGGCTCGATCCGCTGTTCCAGGTGCTGCGCACCATTCCGCCGCTGGCCTGGCTGCCGCTGTCGCTGGCGGCCTTCCGCGACGGCCAGCCCTCGGCAATCTTCGTCATCTTCATCACCTCGATCTGGCCGATTATCATCAACACCGCGGTCGGCATCCGCAACATTCCCCAGGACTATCGCAACGTCGCCGCGGTGGTGCAGCTCAATCCGCTCGAGTTCTTCGGCAAGATCATGATCCCGGCGGCGGCGCCCTACATCTTCACGGGCCTTCGCATCGGCATCGGCCTCTCCTGGCTCGCCATCATCGCGGCTGAAATGCTGATCGGCGGCGTCGGCATCGGCTTCTTCATCTGGGACGCCTGGAACTCCTCGCATATCAGCGAGATCATCCTGGCGCTGTTCTATGTCGGCATCGTCGGGTTCGTGCTCGACCGCCTGATTGCGGGCCTCGGCAAGGTCGTCACCCGCGGCACCGCGCAGAACTGAGGGAGAAGCGCCCATGACCGCCTATCTGAAGCTCGACCATATCGACAAGATCTTCACCCGCGGCGCCGCGACGACCGAGGTGCTGAAGGACATCAATTTGACGATCGAGAAGGGCGAATATGTCTCGATCATCGGCCATTCCGGCTGCGGCAAGTCGACCCTGCTCAACATCATTGCAGGACTGACCAATGCCTCCACAGGCGGCGTGCTGCTGGAGAACCGCGAGGTCAATTCGCCGGGGCCCGATCGCGCCGTGGTGTTCCAGAATCACAGCCTGCTGCCGTGGCTCACGGTCTACGAGAACGTCAAGCTCGGCGTCGACAAGGTCTTCGCCAGAACCAAGACCAAGGCCGAACGCGACGCCTGGGTGATGCACAATCTCAACCTGGTGCAGATGGCCCATGCCAGGGACAAGCGGCCTTCCGAAATCTCCGGCGGCATGAAGCAGCGCGTCGGCATCGCCCGGGCGCTCGCGATGGAGCCGAAGGTGCTGCTGCTGGACGAGCCGTTCGGCGCGCTCGACGCGCTGACGCGGGCGCATTTGCAGGACTCGGTGATGGCGCTGCATCAGAAGCTCGGCAACACCATCCTGATGATCACCCACGACGTCGACGAGGCTGTGCTGCTCTCCGACCGCATCGTGATGATGACGAATGGCCCGAGCGCGCGCATCGGCGAGGTGCTGGAGGTGTCGCTGGCGCGGCCGCGCAAGCGGCTCGAGCTTGCGACCAACGCGACGTATTTGAAGTGCCGCCAGCGCGTGCTCGAATTCCTCTACGAACGTCATCGCTTCGTAGAAGCCGCGTAAACCAGAGGTAAGTGCGCGAGACGAGTGCGCCTAAATATTTGACATCAAGCTCAATCCTTGTGCGTCGCACAAGGATTGAGCGAATCGCAAATTTAGCGTGCGAAAAGGCCCTGCGAAGATTTCGGGCAATACGAATAACGTCCTGAAATCCCTGCATTTCCGGCGTGTGCGCAATTGGCACGGAAATTGAAATACCTTTTCCGACGCCAACGACGACGTCCCTCAACATCATCAATCAGCATCGTGAACTCGCCACCGGGGGAGAAGCCCCGGAGCGTGCCTCCGTGACCGGAGGCTGAGCCTGCAACGACGCAGCGGTGAGCCTGGAAGGGATACTCAATGACGAAGAATCCTACTTGGATTTCAGACTGGCGCCCCGAAGACGAGGCGTTCTGGAATGCGACTGGCAAGACTATCGCAAGGCGCAACCTGATCTGGTCGATCGTGGCCGAGCATATCGGCTTCTCGGTCTGGCTGATCTGGAGCATCGTGACCACCAAGCTGCCGCAGGCGGGCTTCCACTACACCACCGACCAGCTGTTCCAGCTCGTCGCGGTGCCGGGCCTGATCGGCGCCTTGATGCGCTTTCCCTACACTTTCGCAGTGACGACCTTCGGCGGGCGCAACTGGACCATCTTCAGTGCGGCGATCCTGTTCATCCCGACCTTGTCGCTCGCCTATTTCGTCAGCCATCCCGACACGCCGTTCTGGCTGATGCTGCTGGTCGCCTCGACCGCTGGCCTCGGCGGCGGCAACTTCGCCTCCAGCATGACCAACATCTCCTTCTTCTTCCCTGACCGGATGAAGGGATGGGCGCTCGGCCTCAATGCTGCCGGTGGCAATATCGGCGTCTCCAGCGTGCAGCTCCTGACCCCGATCCTGATGACGCTCGCCGTCATCAACCTGTTCCAGGCATCTCCCGTCGATGGCATCTTCCTGCAGAACGCCGGCCTGATGTGGGTGCTGCCGATTGCGATCGCGGTGTTCGGCGCGGTGTTCTTCATGAACAACCTCACCTCGGCGAAATCGTCGATCAAGAACCAGCTTGCGGTGGTCAAGCGCAAGCACACCTGGATCATGGCGTATCTCTATATCGGCACGTTCGGATCCTTCATCGGCTACTCCGCGGCATTCCCGCTGCTGCTCAAGACGCAGTTTCCGACGATGACGATCTCGATCGCCTTCCTCGGTCCGCTGGTCGGCTCGCTATCGCGTCCGCTCGGCGGCTGGCTTGCCGACAGGATCGGCGGCTCCATCATCACGTTCTGGAATTTCATCGTGATGGCGGGCGCCACGGTAGGCGTGCTCTATTTCGTCGGACAGAAGGATTTCATCGGTTTCCTTTCGATGTTCCTGATCCTGTTCGTGACCACGGGCATCGGCAATGGCTCGACCTACCGCATGATTCCCTCGATCTTCCGCGAGCAGAACCTGTTCAGGGCGCGCGGCCAGGGCGAGGCGGCGCGCGCCGCTGCCTTGAAGACCGCGAGCATCGAGAGCGGCGCGGCGGTCGGCTTCATCGGCGCGGTCGGCGCGGTCGGCGGCTATCTGATCCCGAGCGGCTTCGGCAAGTCGATCGCCATGACCGGCGGGCCGCAGCTCGCGCTCGCGATCTATCTCGGCTTCTACGCCTCGTGCCTGGCTCTGACCTGGTGGTTCTACCTGCGTCGCAGCCCGCAAGCCGAAGGCGCGCCGAGCCTTGCGGAAGCGCGCGTCTGATACCTGGTATGAAAATCGCTTCTCCCCGTACGCGGGGAGAAGCCGCTCTGATGACGTTTGATCCATGAACCTTGTTCGCAACGGCGCGGACAAAGGCAGACCGAAACAGACAGGAGAGCATCATGACGCCCGAACAAGTGACCCTCATTCAGCAGAGCTTCGCCAAGGTCGCTCCGATCTCCGAGCAGGCTGCGGTGCTGTTCTACGATCGCCTGTTCGAGCTGGCGCCACCGGTGCGCGCGATGTTTCCTGAAGACATGACCGAGCAGCGCAAGAAGCTGATGGGCATGCTCGCGGCCGTCGTCAGCGGCCTGTCGAATCTCGAGACGATTCTTCCCGCGGCCTCCGCGCTCGCCAAGCGCCACGTCGCCTACGGCGCCAAGGCCGAGCACTATCCCGTGGTCGGCGCGACCTTGCTCTGGACCCTCGAGAAGGGTCTTGGCAAGGCCTGGACGCCCGAGCTCGCCGCCGCCTGGACCGACGCCTTCGGCGTCTTGTCCGGCTACATGATTTCCGAGGCCTATGGCCCCCAGGCGCAGGCCGCCGAATAGGAGATGCCTTGTGAGTGAACCGCTGGTCATCGTCGGTAACGGTATGGCTGCTGCTCGTCTGGTCGACGAGCTCGCCAAGACCGCGCTCGGCCGCTACGCGGTCGCTGTGATCGGCGAGGAGCCGCGGCTCGCTTACAACCGCGTGCTGCTCTCATCCGTGCTGGCTGGCGAGACCGGCTCGCACGAGATCGAGCTGAGGCCGGCGGACTGGTGGCGCCATCGCGGCGTCACCGTGCGCTACGGCTATCGCGTGACCGAGATCGACACCGGCCGCCGCGAGCTCAAGATCGCCGGCGAAGAGAGCATGGAATATTCCAAGCTCGTGCTCGCCACCGGATCGACGCCGCTGCGGCTGAACGTGCCGGGCGCCGATCTTGCCGGCGTGCACACCTTTCGCGACACCCGCGATGTCGACCTGCTGTTGACGCTCGCGGCGGCGAGGAAGCGCGTCGTCGTGGTCGGCGGCGGCCTGCTCGGGCTCGAAGCAGCCTACGGCCTCGCCAAGGCCGGCGCGCCGGTGACGCTGCTGCATCTGATGGACCGGCTGATGGAGCGCCAGCTCGATGGGCCGGCCGCGGATCTCCTCAAGACGCTGGTCGAGCGCAAGGGCATCCGCATCCTGCTCAACGCCTCCACGGCGCGCATCCATGGCGAGGCCCATGTCGAAGCCGTCGAGCTCGCCGACGGCAGCCGCATCGAGGCCGATGCCGTGATCTTCGCGGCGGGCATCAAGCCGAACATCGCGCTGGCCAGGGAGGCCGGCATCGCCGTCAACCGCGGCATCGTCGTCAACGACGAGATGCAGACGGCTTCGCCCGGCATCTACGCACTCGGCGAATGCGCCGAGCACCGCGGCACCTGCTATGGCCTGGTCGAGCCCGCCTACGAGCAGGCCCGGGTGCTGGCGCGGCATCTCGCCGGCAAGCCCGCCGCCTATCAGGGCAGTGTGGTCTCGACCAATCTGAAGGTGTCCGGCGTCAGCGTGTTCTCCGCCGGCGATTTCATGGGCGGGGAGGGCAGCGAAAGCCTCGTGCTGACCGACCGCAGGCGCGGCACCTACAAGAAGCTCGTCATCGCCGAGGGCCGGCTGACCGGCGCGGTGCTGATCGGCGATACCGTCGATGCGCTCTGGTATCTCGAGCTGATCCGCAATCGCGACAAGGTCGCGGCGATCCGCACCGACATGATGTTCGGCCGCACGCTTGCGCTTCCGTCCAAGGCTGCTTGACATGACGGCGATCGACCCAAATCTCCGCGCGACCCGAACGACCTGTCCCTATTGCGGCGTCGGCTGCGGCGTGCTGGCAACGCCGGACGGCAAGGGCGGAGCTGCGATTGCCGGCGATCCTGATCATCCCGCCAATTTCGGCCGGCTCTGCTCGAAGGGCTCGGCGCTCGGCGAGACCGTGGGGCTGGAAAGCCGGCTGCTCTATCCGATGATCCGCTGCAAGGGCGTGCTGGAGCGCGTCGCCTGGAGCGATGCGCTCGACCATGTTGCCCACCGCATGCAGCACATCGTGGCGCGCGATGGTGCGGACGCGGTTGCGTTCTATCTCTCCGGCCAGCTGCTGACCGAGGATTATTACGTCGCCAACAAGCTGATGAAGGGCTTCGTCGGCACCGCCAATGTCGACACCAATTCGCGGCTCTGCATGTCGTCCTCGGTCGCCGGCCATCGCCGCGCCTTCGGCGCCGACACCGTGCCTGGCTGCTACGAGGATCTCGACCAGGCCGATCTGCTCGTCTTCGTCGGCTCGAACGCAGCCTGGTGTCACCCCGTGCTGTTCCAGCGCATGTTGAAGAACAGGCAGGAGCGCGGCGCGCGGATGATCGTGATCGATCCGCGCCGCACCGACACCGCAAGCGACGTTGACCTGTTCCTCGGCCTCAAGCCCGGCACCGACACGGCGTTGTTCTCCGGCCTGTTCGTTCATCTCGCCGACAACGGCGCGCTCGACAAGGACTACATCGCGCAGAACACCAGCGGTTTCGACGATGCGCTGGCGCGCGCGCGCAACATCGCCGGCAGCGTCGCCGCGACCGCGCTGGCGACCGGTCTCAACGAGCTGGACGTCGCGACCTTCTTCAAGATGTTCCGTGACACCGAGAAGGTCGTCACGCTCTATTCGCAGGGCGTCAACCAGTCGGCGCAGGGCACCGACAAGGTCAACGCGATCCTGAATTGCCATCTCGCCACGGGCCGTATCGGCAAGCCAGGCGCCTCGCCGTTCTCGCTCACCGGCCAGCCCAACGCGATGGGCGGCCGCGAGGTCGGCGGTCTCGCCAATATGCTCGCTGCACATATGGGCTTCACGCCGCCGGACATTGATCGGGTCAGGCGGTTCTGGAACGCGCCGCGTATCGCCACCCATGAGGGGCTGAAAGCGGTGCAGCTGTTCGAGGCGATCAACCGCGGCGAGGTCAAGGCGCTGTGGGTGATGGGCACCAATCCCGCTGTCTCGCTGCCCGATGCGGATTTCGTCCGCGACGCGCTGAAGAAGCTCGAGTTGTTCGTCGTCTCCGAGAACGTGCTCTCCAACGACACGGTCGAGGCCGGTCCGCATGTGCTGCTGCCCGCGCTCGCCTGGGGCGAGAAGTCGGGCACGGTGACCAATTCAGAACGGCGTATTTCGCGTCAGCGCTCGTTCCTGCCGGCGCCGGGCGAAGCGCGGCCGGATTGGTGGATCCTGAGCGAGATCGCAAGACGTCTCGGCTTCGGCGACAGCTTCAATTACAAATCCGCCGCCGATATTTTCCGCGAGCACGCCGCGCTCTCGGCGTTCGAGAACAATGGCAGCCGCGATTTCGACATCGGCGCGCTGACGTCGCTCTCCGACGAAGGCTTCGATGCATTGAAGCCGGTGCAGTGGCCGGTGCGCGAAGGCGGGATGCCTGGCGAGCGCTTCTTCGCGCAAGGCGGCTTCTTCACCAATGACGGGAAGGGCCGCTTCGTCGCGCCGGAGGTGCCGTCGCTGCGTGGCGAGACCGGCCCGTCGCGCCCCTTACGGCTCAACACCGGGCGCATCCGTGACCAGTGGCACACCATGACGCGCACCGGCCTCAGCCAGCGGCTCGGCGCACATCTGCCGGAGCCCTTCGTCGAAATCCATCCTGACGACGCCGGCAAATACGGCATCGTCCATGACGGCTATGCTCGCATCACCACCGATTACGGCCAATGCACCCTTAAAGTGGTCGTCAGCGAGCGCCAGCAGCGCGGCACGCTGTTCGCGCCGATCCACTGGAGCGCGATGAACGCCTCGCACGGCCGCGTCGGGGCATTGGTAGCACCGTTCACCGATCCGTTCTCGGGCCAGCCGGAATCCAAGGCGACGCCCGCTGCGATCGCGCCGTATGAATACGTCTTCCGCGGCTTCGCGCTCTCGCGCAAGCAACTCGATCTGCCGCAGAACCTGTTGTGGACCCGCGTCACGGTCTCAGGCGGGTTCGGCTATCTCTTCGCCGACAATTCGGACCTCGCGCGCTGGCCGGCCTGGCTCGAGAGCATCGCCGGCGAGGAGACGTCGCCGAGTATCGCGACTTCGGCGGCGGCGTTTATCGCGCCGCCTCGTTCGCGGGCGACCGCATCGAGACCTGCCTGTTCGTCGGACCCGCGCACGACGCCGGCGACTGGGAGGTGGTGAAGAGCCTGTTCGTCGCCGATCACGTCACCGACGAGCAGCGCCGCATGCTGCTGTCGGGCAAGTCCAGCGAGGGCGCTGCCTCGACCGGCCCGATCGTCTGCGCCTGCTTCGGCGTCGGCCGCGGCACCATCTGTGATGCCATCTCATCCGGCGCACGAACGGCGGCCGAGATCGGCGCAAAGCTCAAGGCCGGCACCAATTGCGGCTCCTGCATCCCCGAGCTGAAGCGCCTGATTGCGACGACGGAGACACCGCCGAAGCAGGCCAAGCTGGCGGGGGCGGCGGGGTAACCCGGCCGTCCGCCGGCCGCCATGCTCGACGAGAACAAACGCCTCTGCAGCGAGGTCGAGCAGTTCCTGGCCACCGTCCGCGCGGCTTGAGCGGGCTGCGCTACAGCACGGTCTCGCGCCCCGGACGCTGCGCAGCACGGAGTGGTGCGCTGCAGAGCGGGGGCTCATCTAACGGCAGAGCGTTGGCCCTTATGGTCCCGGCTCCGCGCAGCAACGCTGATGCGTTGCTGCACATCGGGACACGGGAGTTGCGCGGGTCGGTATCGCTTCCCAACGCAGCCATGTCCATCGCCCCAATCGACGCGCCCGCGATTGTGCCCTATGTTGCCGCGCGCTCCCTCTCAACAATCACAAACAATCATGATGTACCTGGAAACGCCGCCGCGGCTGATCGAAGCAAAACTGTTCTCCGCCATGCCCGACACATTCCGCCGCAAGGGCGTGCGGACCGATTGGGCCGATGCCAACCGGCCGGGTGTGCCGACCGACAGCTTCATCGAAGGGCCGTCGTTCGATCAGGACGGCAATCTCTACATCGTCGATATTCCGTTCGGCCGCATCTTCCGGATCGCGCCCAGCGGCGAGTGGTCGCTCGTGATCGAGTATGAAGGCTGGCCGAACGGATTGAAGATCGCCGCCGACGGCCGCATCCTGGTCACCGATTACATGCACGGCATCATGGAGCTCGACGCCAAGGACGGCCGCATCACGCCGGTGCTGACCGCGCGCAACTCAGAGTCCTTCCGCGGCTGCAATGATCTGCATCTCGCGTCCAACGGCGATATCTTCTTCACCGATCAAGGCCAGACCGGCCTGCATGATCCGAGTGGCCGCGTCTACCGGCTGGCACCGAACGGGCGACTCGACTGCCTGATCGACACCGGCATCAGCCCGAATGGGCTCGTGCTCGATCCCAACGAGACCGTGCTGTTCGTCGCGATGACGCGCGACAATGCGGTGTGGCGGCTGCCGTTCATGAAGGACGGCAGTGTGTCCAAGGTCGGTCGCTTCTGCTCGCTGTTCGGCACCAGCGGCCCTGATGGCTTGACGATGGACGCCAAGGGCCGCCTGTTCGTCGGCCACGCCTCGCTCGGCCACGTCTTCGTGTTCGCGCCGAACGGCGAATTGATCGCGCGGATCAAATCCTGCACGGGCCCGAACTGCACCAATGTCGCCATCGGTGGCGCGAACAAGGATCGGCTCTATATCACGGAATCTGCGACCGGCAGCGTGCTGGTGGCGGATATAAGTGAACTGTAACACGCGACAAATGTTGAGCTGGGCGGTGCCTCTTCTCGCCTCTCCCGCGTGCGGGGAGAGGCCGCAGTGGCGCGATGCGCAAAATGCATGTGAGGGGCTCTCCACGAGTCCAACTGCTACCTTGATTGCGGAGGCGGCCCCTCATCCCGACCCTCTCCCCGTAGGAACGAGAGGGCGAAGAGAGATCGGAGACAGACATGAACACAAAACCCTTCGGCAAGACTGGCGCCAGCGTCTCCGTGATCGGGCAGGGCACCTGGTATCTCGACCACGGCGATCGCAAGCGCGCGATCGCGGCGCTTCAGCGCGGGCTCGATCTCGGCATGACGCATATCGACACCGCCGAGATGTATGGCGATGCCGAGCTCGTGATTGCGGACGCGATCGTGGGCCGCCGCGACGAGGTGTTCCTCGTCTCGAAGGTGCTGCCGAGCAATGCCTCGCGCCGCGGCACCATCACCGCCTGCGAGCGCTCGCTGAAGCGGCTGAAGACTGATCATCTCGATTGCTATCTCCTGCATTGGCGCGGTTCCTATCCGCTGGAAGACACCGTCGCCGCGTTCGAGGAGCTGGTGAAATCAGGCAAGATCAAATCATGGGGTGTCTCCAATTTCGATGCCGACGATCTCGACGACATTCTCGACGTCTCCGGCGCGGGTCGCATCGCCTGCAATCAGGTGCTCTATCATCTCAAGGAGCGCGCGATCGAGCATGCGGTGATCCCGTGGTGCGAGCGGCACGGCGTTGCCGTGGTCGCCTATTCGCCGTTTGGGCACGATGACTTCCCCGATGAACGCAGCAAGGGCGGAGCGGTGCTCGCGCGCATCGCGGAGGCACGTCGTGCAACACCGCGTCAGGTCGCGCTGAGTTTTCTCACCCGTGCGACTACGGTGTTCGCGATCCCGAAGGCGTCATCCGCGGAACATGCCGGCGAGAATGCGGCTGCCGGCGATCTCGTGCTGACGAAGGAGGAGTTTTCGGCGCTCGATGCGGCGTTTCCGCGCGGTCCGAAGCCGCGCAGCCTGCCCATGCTGTAGTGCACAAACCTCCATTATTAATGGAGTATTGACGCGCGCGGACGTGAGCGCATATCGGCATCCTGTTTTCGGAAGTTGTGAAAGCGGCGCTTTTGTCGTTTTTTACGATCGTTCCCGAATCGTCGTTGTCCCAGGTTCCAGCCGTGACCCCGCCGCCCGCCGCAGCCGCAAGGCTCGACAGTATTTCCGTGCCCATGCCCGAGAAGAAGCATGTTCGCCGCCGCGCTCCCGCGCGCGTCGATCATCCCTTCAAGGGCATCGCACTGATCCTGCTCTCGACGGTGTTCCTCGGCTGCTCCGACGTCACCGCGAAATATCTCTCGACCAGCCTGCCGTCGATCGAGATCACCTGGATCCGCTTCCTCACCTTCGCGCTGATCTTTACGCCCGTGATGCTGCGGTCCTCGCCGTACTATGCGATGCGCACCGAGCGTCTCGGACTGCACGTGATGCGCGGCGCGGTGCTGCTCGGTTCTTCATTGTTCTTCATCACGGGCCTCGGCTTCCTCCCGATCGCGGAGGCGTCTGCCACCGGTTTCGTGGCGCCGCTGTTCGTCACGGCGCTCTCGATCGTTTTCCTCGGCGAGAAGGTCGGCATGCGCCGCTGGTTCGCCACCGCCCTCGGCCTCGTCGGCGTGCTGATCATCCTGCGCCCGGGCACCAGCGCGTTTCATCCGGCGGCGTTCTTCCCGGTCGTCTCGGCGGCCTGCTGGGCCGGCACGCTGATCCTGACGCGCATGATGAGCGGACGGGAAGCCGTCGTCACCACCATGGCCTATTCCTCGCTGACCGGCCTTGTGATCCTCACCGCCATCGTTCCGTTCGTCTGGGTGACGCCGTCCTGGACGGCGATCGCACTCGGCATCTTCATCGGCGTCGCATCGACCGCCGGGCAGTGGATCGTCGTGCTGGCCTATCGCTACGGCGATGCTTCGGTGTTGGCGCCGTTCTCCTACTCGCAATTGTTGTGGGTCAGCATTCTTGGCTTCTTCATCTTCGGCGAGGTGCCGAGCATCTGGACGGTCATCGGTGCGGCCTTCATCGTCGCCAGCGGTCTCTATATCGCCCATCGCGAGCGCGTCCGCCGCGCCCAGCTGCTGGTGCTGGAAGAGCGTTCCCCGAACCCCTGACGCAAGTCGGCGCTCTCTGATACGTGCTATCAATGGCTCCGACGCCAGAGGAGGAGCCGGGTGCGCGCTGCGATTTTCAGGAACGGGGAGATTGTCGTTGGCCAGATGGCGGAGCCGACGCCGGGCCCCGGCCAGGTGCTGGTCAGGACGCTCGCCTGCGGCATCTGTGGTTCCGACCTGCATGCGCGTCAGCACGCGCCTCGCATGGTGGAGATGGCGAAGAAGACCGGACGCACGCCGATGGATCTGTCGCGCGATGTCGTCTTCGGCCACGAGTTCTGTTGCGAGATCGTCGACTACGGCCCCGGCACTGTGCGCAAGCTCAAGCCGGGCACGCATGTCTGCTCGCTGCCCGCGCTACTGACGCCGGAGGGCATCAAGGGGATCGGCTATTCCAACGACTTCGTCGGCGGCTATGCGGAGAGAATGATCTTGAGCGAGCCGCTCCTGCTCGAAGTGCCCAATGGTCTTGCGCCCGAACATGCCGCGCTGACCGAGCCGCTCGCGGTCGGCGTTCACGCCGTGGCGAAGGCAAATATCGGGGGCGGCGAGGTGCCGCTCGTGATCGGTTGCGGCCCGGTCGGGCTCGCGGTCATCGCGGCGCTGAGGATCAAGGGCCTGCATCCGATCATCGCCTCCGACTATTCGCCCGCGCGGCGGGCGCTCGCCGCAAAACTCGGCGCGGACGTCGTGGTCGATCCCGGCGTGTCGCAGCCCTATACGACGTGGGCCGAGCACGCGCAGATGTCGGAGGCGGAGAAAGCCGCGCGGCCGCCATTCCAGGCCATGCTGCCGGCGCTCAAGCCCGCGATCATCTTCGAATGTGTCGGCGTGCCCGGCCTGTTGCAGCAGGTGTTCGAGGGTGCGCCGCGCGATGCGAAGGTTGTCGTTGTCGGCGTCTGCATGGAGAGCGACAGAAACGAGCCCATGCTTGGCATCATGAAGGAGCTGAACGTCCAGTATGTGCTCGGCTACACGCCGGACGAATTTGCAGCGTCACTGCGCCTGATCGCGGAAGGGCAGGTGGATGCCGCGGCGATGGTAACCGCCGAGGTCGGCATCGACGGCGTCGCCAAGGCGTTTGCCGATCTCGCCAATCCCGAGGTGCACACCAAGATCCTCGTGCAGCCGTGGCGGTAGCAGTTTCGTAGGATGGGTTAGCCCTGCGGCTGCGCGAAGCGCAGTCCGCACGGCGCAACCCACCAATTCTCTTGTCGTGGCGACAGAAGAGGTGGGTTACGCCGAGACGCTGCGCTTTGCGCACCTGCTCGCCTAACCCACCCTACGAGATCTCTGTCAGTATTTCGCCGGCACGTACATCTCCGGCGGAATCGGGCCGCGGTGATAGTCGGGATTGCGCACCCGCGCCGGCAGCACCACCGGCGCGCGCGCCACTTCCTGGTATGGGATCTGGCTGAGCAGATGCGCGATGCAGTTGAGCCGGGCGCGCTTCTTGTCGACGGCATCGACGATCCACCACGGGCTATCCGGCAGGTGCGTGTGCTCCAGCATGGTCTCCTTGGGGTGTAGGCTTCCCAGCGGCTGCGAGCCTCGACGTCCATCGGGCTCAGCTTCCACTGCTTGAGCGGATCCTTGATGCGCATGGTGAATCGGAACTGCTGCTCGTCGTCGGTGATCGAGAACCAGTACTTGAGCAGGATGATGCCGGAGCGGATCAGCATCCGCTCGAACTCCGGCACGGTCTTGAAGAACTCCTGGTACTGCTCCTCGGTGCAGAAGCCCATCACGCGCTCGACGCCGGCGCGGTTGTACCAGCTGCGGTCGAACAGCACCATCTCGCCGCCGGCCGGCAAATGCGCGACGTAGCGCTGGAAGTACCATTGCGTGCGCTCGCGCTCGCTCGGAGCCGGAAGCGCCGCGACGCGGCAGATGCGCGGATTGAGACGTTGGGTGATGCGCTTGATGACGCCGCCCTTGCCGGCGGAATCGCGGCCCTCGAACAGCACCACGACCTTCTTCTTCTCGGCTTGCACCCAGTCCTGCAGCTTGACCAACTCGCCCTGGAGGCGGAGCAGCTCCCGGAAATAGAGCTTGCGGTCCAGCGTCGGGTTGAGCACGTCGGTCTCGTCCAGAAGTTCATCGAGACGGGTGTCATCCAGCTCCATCTCAAGCTCCTCGTCGAGATCGTCGGCCATCTCCTCAATGATGCGCTCGCGCTTGGCGGTCTGAGAGGTGCGGTCGGTCATGGGTCATTCTCACGGCAGAAATGTCTGTCGCTCAGGACCATCGGCGGGGTTTGTTGCGCGCATATGACAGGGTGGGTGGTCACACCGGCAGCGCGATCGAATATTTGACCTGGCTGAGCGCAAAGCTGGATTCGATCGAGGCGATGCCGTCGAGCCGTGTCAGCTTTGTCTTCAGGAATGTCTCGTAGGAGGCGAGGTCGGCCGCCACCACCCGCAGCAGGTAGTCACGGTTGCCGGTCATCAAATAGCATTCCAGCACCTCGTCCCATTTCGAGATGGCGCGGGCGAAGCGGTTGAGGTCCTCCTCCTTCTGACGCGCCAGCTTGATCGAGATGAACACGCTGACATGCAGCCCCAGCGCCTTCTGGTCGACCGTCGCGATATAGCGCGAGATGACGCCGCGCTCCTCCAAGAGCTTGACCCGGCGGTGGCAGGGCGACACCGAAAGCCCGACCTTGTCGGCGAGCTCCTGCATGGTCAGCCGGCTGTCGGTCTGGAGCAGCGCGAGGATCTTGCGGTCGATGGCATCGAGGTCGGGCATTGGGATGGAACCTGCATTTGGAGGCAATCGATTGGTAAACTATCCTAATCTCGGCGGGTCTGGCGCGAAAAATTGAGAAGTTTGGCGCTGCCCGCAGGCGTATCATCGCCAGAATTGTTTTCGGGAGCATTGCCATGCCCGTTGATTCCGCCCGTCTCGACATATTGACCGCCCTGAGCCGCAAGGCGCTGTGGCTGTCGTCGTGGACCATCCACCACGCCAACCACATCCGCCCGAATGCGGACGGCCTCAAGGTCGGCGGCCATCAGGCTTCGTCCGCCTCGCTCGCCACCATCATGTCGGCGCTTTACTTCCACGTGCTGCGCCCCGAGGATCGCGTCGCGGTGAAGCCGCATGCGAGCCCGGTGTTCCACGCCATTCAGTATCTGTTCGGCCGCCAGAGCCGTGAAAAGCTGGAGAACTTCCGCGGGTTCAAGGGCGCGCAGTCCTATCCCTCGCGCACCAAGGATGTCGACGACGTCGATTTCTCCACAGGCTCGGTCGGCCTCGGCGTCGCACAGACGCTGTTCTCTTCGCTGGTGCAGGACTACGTCAAGGCGCATGGCTGGATGAAGGACCGCCGCGAAGGGCGGATGATTGCCCTCGTCGGCGACGCCGAGATGGATGAGGGCAACATCTTCGAAGCCCTCGCCGAGGGCTGGAAGCACGGCCTGCGCAACACCTGGTGGGTGGTGGATTATAATCGCCAGTCGCTCGACGCGGTCGTGCGCGAGGGGCTCTGGGAAAAGTTCGAGACCATGTTCCGCAATTTCGGCTGGGACGTCGTCATCGTGAAATACGGCCGCCTGATGCGCGAAGCTTTTGCGGAGCCCGGCGGCGAGGCCTTGAAGCGCTGGATCGACAATTGCCCGAACGCGCTCTATGCGGCGCTGTGCTTCCAGGGCGGCGCTGCCTTCCGCAAGCATCTGCATGACGAGATCGGCGATCAGGGGCCGATCACGAAGCTGATCGACAAGCGCAGCGACGAGCAGCTGCTGGCGCTAATGTCGAATCTCGGCGGCCACGACATGCCGAGCATGCTGGAAGCGTTCGAGTCTATCGACCACGACCGGCCGGTCTGCTTCATCGCCTATACCATCAAGGGGGTCGGCCTGCCCTTCCAAGGCCACAAGGACAACCATGCCGGCCTGATGACGGTGGCGCAGATGGAGAAATATCGCGAGAGCCAGAACATCCGTCCCGGCCACGAATGGGACAAGTATGAGGGCCTCGCCCAGGATGCGGCCGAGCTGGAAGCCTTCCTCGCACGCGTGCCGTTCAACCAGGACGGACGCCGGCTGACGGCGCCTGTGGTCGAGGTGCCCGCGCAGCTGAGCTTCAAGCCATCGCCGCAGATGTCGACCCAGCAGGGCTTTGGCCTCGTGCTGAACGAGATCGCGCGCAGCGACAGCGAGTTGGCAAAGCGCATCGTCACGACCTCGCCCGACGTCACCGTCTCGACCAATCTCGGTCCGTGGGTGAACCGGCGCGGCCTGTTCGCGCGCGCCGAGAAGGCCGACTTATTCCGCAGCGAGAAAATTCCCTCCACCTACAACTGGGACGCCTCGCCCAGGGGCCAGCATCTCGAGCTCGGCATCGCCGAGATGAACCTGTTCATCATGCTCTCGGCGCTCGGCCTGTCGCACCAGATCAACGGCGCGCGGCTGTTGCCGGTCGGCACGCTCTACGATCCCTTCATCGAGCGCGGCCTCGATGCGCTGAACTATGCCTGTTACCAGGATGCGCGCTTCATGGTGGCGGCGACGCCATCGGGCATCACACTCGCGCCGGAAGGCGGCGCGCACCAGTCAATCGCAACGCCCTTGATCGGCATGGCGCAGGGCGGGCTCGCCTCGTTCGAACCTGCTTTCGTCGACGAGCTCGCGGTGATCATGGGTTGGGGCTTCCAGCACATGCAGCGCGAGGCGGGCGAGGGCGGCTCGGTCTATTTGCGGCTCTCGACGCGCAGCATCGAGCAGGCGCAACGCATCATGACGGCGGAGCTTCAACAAGGCATCACCGACGGCGCCTATTGGCTGCGCAAGCCGGGCCCCAATGCCGAGGTCGTGATCGCCTATACCGGCGCGGTGGCTCCCGAAGCGATCGAGGCGACCGGTTTCATCGGCGAGAGCCGCCGCGACATCGGATTGCTCGCGATCACCTCGGCCGACCGTCTCCATGCGGGCTGGACGGCCGCGCGAAAATTGCGGCGCGACCGGCGCGGCGTGCAGCATCTCAGCCACATCGAAAAGCTGCTGGCGCCGCTGCCGCGCGACTGCGGCATCGTGACCGTGATCGACGGCCATCCATCCGCACTCGGCTGGCTCGGCAGCGTCCGCGGCCATCGCGTCGAGGCGCTCGGCGTCGAGCAGTTCGGCCAGACCGGCAGCATCGCCGACCTCTACCGCCACTATGGCATCGATGCGAATGCGATCATCGATGCGGCCGAAAGCCTCACCACCGGCGCGCCGGTGCTGCATCGGAAGATGGCGGTGTAGTCGGGGTAACCTAGATGTCATTCCGGGGCGGCTCGAAGAGCCGAAGCCGGAATCTCGAGATTCTCAGGTGCGCAATTGCGCACCATAGTTCGATGCTTCACATCGCCCCGGAATGACGATCGAGAGAATCTTGCCAAGTTCCCGCCATCGGCTCATATAGGCTCCCTCCGCCGCAACGCTGGCCCCGCATATGGCGGGTTCAACTGCTGGCGCTTTCGTGCAAGGATGCCTGCCGAAACGCCCCCTCCAAGCTCCCAAGAAGAGGTCAAAGATGGTCAATCGCATGCAATTCTACATCGACGGCGCCTGGGTCGATCCCGCCGTCAAGAAGTCCACCGCCGTGGTCAATCCCGCGACGGAAGAGGCGATGTACGAGGTTGCGCTGGGCTCCAAGGCTGACGTGGACAAGGCGGTTGCCGCCGCCAAGCGTGCCTTTGCAACCTTCTCCCAGACCAGCCGCGAGGAGCGCGTTGCGCTGCTCAGCAAGATCATCGAGATCTACAAGGGCCGCCTCAAGGAGATCGGCGCCGCCGTCTCCGACGAGATGGGTGCGCCGCTGCCGATGGCCGAGAAGCTGCAGGCCGGCGCTGGCCTCGGCCATCTCATGACGACGCTCGACGTGCTCAAGAACTATCATTTCGAGGAACCGGTCGGCACCGCGATGGTGCTGCGCGAGCCGATCGGCGTGGTTGGCATGATCACGCCCTGGAACTGGCCGCTCAACCAGATCGCCTGCAAGGTCGCGCCCGCGCTCGCCGCCGGCTGCACCATGATCCTGAAGCCCAGCGAGTTCACCCCGACCTCGGCGCTGATCTTCGCGGAAATCCTCCATGAAGCCGGCGTGCCGAAGGGCGTGTTCAACCTCATCAACGGGCTCGGCCCCGAGGTCGGCGCCGCCATGAGCGAGCACCCTGATATCGACATGATCTCCTTCACCGGCTCGACCCGCGCCGGAATCGATGTGGCCAAGCGCGCCGCGCCGACCGTGAAGCGCGTCAGCCAGGAGCTCGGCGGCAAATCGCCGAACGTCATCCTCGAAGGCGCCGACCTCACAAAGGCGGTGACCGGCGGCGTGATGCACATGTTCAACAACTCCGGCCAGTCCTGCAACGCGCCATCGCGCATGATCGTGCCGCTGTCCAAGATGAAGGAAGTCGCGGCGATCGCAAAAGCCGTCGCTGACAAGACCAAGGCGGGCGATCCGCGCGCCGAAGGCACCACGATCGGCCCGGTCGTCAATCGCGGTCAGTGGGACAAGATCCAGGCGCTGATCAAGAAGGGCATCGACGAGGGCGCAACGCTCGTCGCCGGTGGCCCGGGCCTGCCCGAAGGCGTCAACAAGGGCTTCTATGTCCGTCCGACCATCTTCGCCGACGTGACGCCCGAGATGACGATCGCGCGCGAAGAGATTTTTGGGCCGGTGCTGACCATCCTCGGTGCCAAGGACGAAGCCGACGCCGTCAAGATCGCCAACGACACGCCCTATGGCCTCGCCGGCTATGTCTACGGTCCTTCGGTCGAGGATGCCAAGCGCGTCGGTCGCCAGATCCGCGCCGGTAACGTCAACCTCCAGGGCGTGCCCAACGACCGCACGGCGCCGTTCGGCGGCTACAAGCAGTCCGGCAACGGCCGCGAATGGGGCAAGTTCGGCCTCGAGGATTTCCTCGAGGTGAAGGCGGTCGCCGGCTTCAATGCGGCGTAAGATTGAGCGGTTGAAAAAAATGACGCCGGAGCGAGTGATCGCTCCGGCGTTTTTGTTGTGTGCCGAGTATGAACGACAGCTTGGAGGTGGAAGTCCTCTATCCAGCCTGATGGCGGCGAAGGATTAGCGAAGCGCAAGGGCGTCACCGCGAGGTGGGGTCTGAAGAAAGCGTGGAGCAAAGCCGCGGCCCGATGGACAAACACCGGATAACGAGGCCTACCCGGCCGGACGAGCGAGCAACTGATCGCGAAGTCCAGGGTCATCAAGGGTCGGGGTGGTAAATTCGGCGGGCGCGCGGTGAAGGCGGTCGGTCTTACCTCGGGAGGTCTGCGTTGTGTCCCGGCAACGGGACTGAGGTCGTCGTAAGGCGGCCCGACCGCAGCGCAGAAGTCAGCTGAGGGCATAGTAGGTGGCGTGTGCCGCCGAAGGCCCGAACGGTGGAAGTGGTTAGTAGAGCAACGATCTCGCGCGAGCCATGCGGCAGAAGAATCAGGTCGAACTGAACTTGGGCACCGGAGCAGGCGGTGAAGCCGCAAGCTCCGCCGCCGGAGAGACCGAAGCAAGCGCGGTGAGAGCCAGCCTCGAACGCCCGGCGGTCGCAGGACCGTCGATGGAAGTAGTCGTCGAGCGTGAGAATCTGCAAGCAGCATTGGCGCAAGTGAAGCGCAACAAGGGTGCGGCAGGCGTCGATGGGATGACCGTCGGCGAGCTATCGGCCTATCTGAAGGAGCACTGGCTCACGATCCGCGCCCAGTTGCTTGACGGCACCTATAAGCCACAGCCGGTGCGGCGGGTGGAGATACCGAAGGCGTCGGGCGGCCTGCGGCCGCTCGGCATCCCGACGGTGCTCGACCGCTTCATCCAGCAGGCGGTGATGCAGGTGTTGCAGGCAGATTGGGACGGAACGTTCTCCGAGGCGAGCTTCGGCTTCCGGCCGACCCGCTCGGCGCATCAGGCGGTGGAACGGGCGCAGACCTACATCGCATCCGGTTACGCCGTCGTCGTCGACATCGATCTGGAAAAGTTCTTCGACCGGGTCAACCACGACATCCTGATGGGGCTCATTGCCAAACGGGTCGCTGACAAGCGCCTCCTCAAGCTCATCCGTGGCTTCTTGACTGCGGGTGTGATGGAGGCAGGGCTGGTCAGCCCGACGGAGGAGGGTACGCCGCAAGGCGGACCGCTCTCGCCGCTGTTGTCGAACCTGATGCTGGATGTGCTGGACAAGGAACTGGAGAAACGCGGCCATCGCTTCGTGCGCTACGCCGACGACTGCAATATCTATGTACGCAGTCAGAAGGCGGGCGAGCGGGTGTTGGCCGGCCTCGAACGGTTCCTCGAAAAGCACCTCAAGCTCAAGATCAACAAGGCCAAGAGTGCGGTCGCCAAACCGAGCGTTCGCAAGTTCCTGGGCTTCAGCTTTACCGGCGGAAGTGAACCACCGCGACGGCGCATCGCGCCGCAGGCGCTCGCCCGCTTCAAGGTAAAAGTTCTGGAGCTGACGCGACGCACGTGCGGTCGAAGCCTCGTGCAGATTACCAAGGAGCTGTCAGCCTACCTGATCGGGTGGCGCGGCTACTTCGGCTTCTGCCAAACCCCGTCGGTGTTGCGCGTGCTTGACCGGTGGATCAGGCGGCGGCTGCGCGCCGTCGTCTGGAAGCAATGGAAGTATGGACCCGCTCGCTTCGCCGAGCTGCGACGCCGTGGCGTCGGCCGGGATCTGGCAGCGCAAACTGCCGGCGCCCCGCATGGCCCTTGGCGGCTCGCGAACAGCCCCGCGCTCGCCATTGCTCTGCCAAACAGCTTCTTCGCTTCGCTCGGCTTGGCTTCCGTCACGGGACAGTGGCCTGCATAATCCGCCGAACCGCCGTATACGGACCCGTATGTACGGTGGTGTGGGAGGGGAGGAGTCGCGAGACTCCCCCCTATCCCGATTCGTCATTGCGAGGAGCGCAGCGACGAAGCAATCCAGACTGTCCCCGCAGAAACAGTCTGGATTGCTTCGCTTCGCTCGCAATGACGCAGGAGAGACTATCCCCCCAGCGCACCCTGCGTGTTTACATACAACGCGTAGATCGACTGGCTCGCCGCCATGAACAGGCGGTTGCGCTTGACGCCGCCGAAGCAGACGTTCGCGCAGCGCTCGGGTAGCGCAATGCGGCCGATCATGACGCCGTCCGGCGCGAACACCACGACGCCGTCGAGTTCGGGATCGCCCATGCCCCAGCCGCACCAGAGATTGCCGTCGATGTCGCAGCGCATGCCGTCCGGCGTGCCAGGCCCTGCATCGATGTGGACGCGCTTGCCCGAGATCGTGGTGCCGTCAGGCGAAACGTCGTAAGCGAGAATCTTGCGGTTCGGCACACCGCGCGATTCCACGACGTAAAGAATCTTCTCGTCCGGCGAGAAGCACAGCCCGTTCGGACCGAGCACGCCCTCGGCGACGATGGTCGCCTTGCCTGTTGATGGATCGAGCCGGTAAACGTTCGGCTCGATCTCGCTCTCGGCCTTGTAGCCCTCGTAATTGCCGAGCAGGCCGAAGGTCGGATCGGTGAACCAGATCGAGCCGTCGGATTTCACCACGACGTCGTTCGGCGAGTT
This sequence comes from Bradyrhizobium sp. USDA 4486, assembly GCF_054057995.1. Lineage (NCBI taxonomy): Bacteria > Pseudomonadati > Pseudomonadota > Alphaproteobacteria > Hyphomicrobiales > Nitrobacteraceae > Bradyrhizobium > Bradyrhizobium sp. USDA 4486. The sequence goes on along the minus strand of NZ_JBSRZV010000001.1, from coordinate 3,888,175 downwards.
CAATCGCTTGCCATTGAATTGGTCCATCAGCACGGTGAGGCTGCCGTCATATTCGGTGCGCACCACGCGCCGCCCGCCATGCTCACACGTCACGAGCCGGCCCTGGCGGTCGCGCGTATTGCCGTTGGCGAAATTCGACGGTTTCCGGAACACCGAAACCGCGCCAGTCTCCTCCTCCCATTTGATGATGCGCTGGTTCGGGATGTCGCTGCACAGGAGATAGCGCCCGTCGCCGAACCACACCGGCCCTTCCGCCCAGCGCAGGCCGGTCGCGAGCCGCTCCACCGCCGACAGCTTCAGCCAGTATTTTTCGAAGCGGGAATCGAGCGCACGGATCGCCGGATCGGGATAATAGCTCGCCGGCCGCCAGCCTGGCCGCTCCTGGGTGTGGGACGATGCCTCATTCATGCCGGTTCTCTCGTTTCGTTCCCTCTGGACAATCCTGCTATCATTAGAGACACGTGACCGCAAATCGGTGGCTACAGACGAGGAAAGACATGCCGCGTATTTTGATGACGGGAGCTTCGGGCGGAATCGGCACGAGCCTTCGAAAACTGCTGCCGCCGATCTATCCGGATCTCCTGCTCTCCGACATCAAGCCGCCCGCCGATCTCGGCGCGAACGAGAAATTCAAGGCGGCGGATCTTGCCGATCTCGCGCAATGCGAGGCGATCTGCGAGGGCGTCGACGGCATCATCCATTTCGGCGGCTATTCGGTCGAAGGCACCTGGGACCAGATCCTCCAGGCCAACATCATCGGCGGCTACAATCTGTTCGAGGCGGCGTACCGCCAGGGCGTCAAGCGCGTGGTGTTCGCCTCGTCGAACCACGCTGTCGGCTTCTATCCGCGTCACCACAAGATCGGCACCGACGTCACCCCGCGCCCCGACGGCCGCTACGGCGTCAGCAAGGTGTTCGGCGAGGCCGTGGGCGCGCTCTATGCCGACAAGCATGGGCTGAAGGTGACGTGCCTGCGCATCGGCAATTTCGGCGACATGCCGCTCGACCAGCGCCGGCTCTCGATCTGGCTCAAGCCCGACGACCTCGTACAGCTCTGCCGCATCGGGCTCGAACATCCCGACATCCATTTCGAGGTCTTCTATGGCGCCTCGCTGAACGAGCGCGCCTGGTGGGACAATCATCGCGCCTATGAATTCGGCTATCGCCCGACGGGACGCGCGGAGGACTTCCGCGAGCACGCGATGGCCGAGCAAGCCAAGCTGAAGCCGGACCCGGTCGGCGATTATTTCCAAGGCGGCACGTTCTGCAGTATGGAGTTCGACGCCGACCCGAGTCGGATCATCGACTGGAACAAGCGGTAGCGTTTGACGCGAACGCACGGGCGCTCCCTCGCGCCGTTCTTGCGGGGCGCGACGAGCTTCACTCGCGCCGAGAGGGATGAGGGCCGCTTCCGAGGGCGCGGTGAGAGTTGGATTCGCGAAGAGCTCCTCGGCGTCATGGTCGGGCTTGTCCCGACCGTTTTTGCAGGGGGCGCTGGCAAGAAAGTCCAGTCGTCATTTCGCAACGCGCGCTTCCTGTTTCTTGGTAACATGCCAGAGAACCACGTGGTAATGCGGCACGTCCACGCCCGGGTGACCGGGATTGAAGTAGAAGCTGACGTGATCAACCGGCCGCGTTGACCCCGCCCCCTCAAGTGACTTGTGATCGTCGATGTCCTTGTTGGGGACCATGTACACGGTCGCGACCAGACGATCCCTGCGATCGAAGCACAGGAATGGTCCCAGCGGCAAACTGTCGGGCTTGACGAAGATGATGCCAAGGCCCGGAAAGAACTTCGGGAAGTTCACGAGATCGCTGACCCGCTTGTATCCGTTTTTTTCCGCGACCTCCCGCTGATTTGGCGGCGGACGAACGACGGCGTGCTTCCTGTGCACCCGGCTGCTTCGATGGTGGGCTGTCCTGGGTTGCTCGACATTGTCCGCCGGTTGTGCGGTGGCCGGCGCGAGCGTTTGCGGCGCCTGTGGTAAGAAGGGGGCAAATTGGGCGGCGAGACGCCTCACATCGGCGATCAAGACGAGCAACGCAACGAGGGTTACGCTCACCAGCGCTTTGCGCATCGGACCCCTCCCGAGGTTTGTTTGTCAAGCTCGCTCACTTGGCCGGATTGCGTTCTCTCCAGCGTAGGAAATCCTGGAACAATTCTTCGCGGTCTGGCGGATTGGCGGTTGGCTTTCCCTCGAGGAACCGGCCGAACGCCTTGCGAAGCGCGGCCTCGCCACCTGATTGCTGCTGGAGCCACCGCTCTGCCGGTCGGAATCGTCGCCATCCGGGGAGCAGCGCGGCCAGGTTCACCTCGCGCCATTTAGGATGATGCGAGTCGCCGAGAAATTCGGGAAAGCGCGTGAACAATGTCTGCACGAAGAAATCCAGCAACCGATATCGCTCGCTGCCGATCGGCCAGCTATAGGCGAACAGAGCTGATTTAATCGCGATCGTGTCGACGCTGGCTTCGGCCGCGATGATGTTCGGGTAGTCCAGATGGCGAAGCGTCGATGGCAGGTATTCCTGTTGCAGCAGCTCTTTGGAGTAGGGGATGGGCAGGAGGCGAATACCATCGAGCTGCGAGATCTGTGTCAGGAAGCTCACCGGCTTTCCTGACACCAGCAGAGCGGCGGAGAGATCTCCCTTCCTCAGGCCATCCAGCGCGGCTTCCGGTCCCAAGTTCGACTCGCTGATCTTGACGCCGAGACGGTTGAACACTTCACGGCCAAGGATGGCGCTGGCACTACCGTCATCCCCGAGATTGACCCTTTTTCCCGCCAGCTCCGTCAGGTCTCCGATCTCCGGCCGCGCGAGAAGATGGAACTCTTCGATATGGAGCGGAGCAATGTAGGTCAGCCTGTCGGAGATATCTCCGAAGGTCCTTGTCTCCCGCAGCCGGTCGACAAGCACGACAGGGGCGATCGCCACGTCGGCACCGGCGAGCGTCAGCACATCGAGGACGTTGCGAATACCGCCGTTTCCGACGATGGGCAGAACCCGCAAGGCGACCTCGCCATGAGGGCCGGTCTCTTGGCCGGCAGCGAGCGTGGTCGCAATGTCCTGAGCGATCGCGAATTCAGTGCATTGCGGCGTACCGGTCACGAATCCCACCGTGTACGGGTCCGCAGATCGTCCTGTTTCCTTCCTGGGGATGGCTTCCTTTCTCGGAGACGACTTCGTCGACTCCCTCGGAGAGGCGGGCGGCGGCGTCTGCGCAAGGCAATCCTGGACCTGTCCGCCGAACCAGACCGCTGCAATCAATGCGATGAACAAACCGGCCCGCATCGTTCCGCAGACCCTCATTGTTCAACCTGCTTGGCCAGCCCACTCTTGGGCGTGACATGCTCCGGGAAACTTCCATCTGCCGCGTCCGAAGCAAGACCCAAGCTAAAGGTTGGACTTCCAACGCGCCCAGGGCGGCGGCGTTCCGTGGCAATGCCTGCAGCTTGACCTTGCCGCGAGCTCGATCGTCAGCTCGTGCTCGCGCCGCAGGTGCGCTCCCCGCAAGCGGAAAGAGACGAAGCAAGGACCGGCTAGCTCGCCTCGCCCGCAATCCTCGCCAGATAATCGGACTTGCTGAACTGCATGTGGTCCACACACAGCTGCGCCAGTGCCCAGCTGTCGCGGCCTTTCAAGAGCTCGATCATCAATTCATGCTGGCGGCGCGATTGCGCGAGGCCTTCGCGGTCGGCGAGATTCTTGGCGCGCATGGGCAGCGTCAGGTTCATGTAGTCCTGAAGCGAGCGCACCAGATAGGGGTTGCCGCAGGCCGAGAACAGGGTGACGTGGAACGCGTCGTTGGCTTCGTGAATGCCGCGGAGGTCCCGTATGTCTGCCTTCGCGCAATACTGCTTCTGCAAGGTGGTCAGCTCGTCAATGAGAGCTTGCGGCGCGGGCAGAGGAATCATCAGCGCGGCCTGCCGCGTCAGCATCTCCCGGACCTCGTAGATCTGGCGGACCTCCTCGGCCGAATAGAACCGCACGGTGGCGCCGACATTCTTCTCGCGGCGCACGATGCCGCGCCGCTCGGCATCCACCAAGGCCTGGCGCACGAAATGGCGCGAGGTGCCGTAGCGCGACATCAGCGCGTCTTCGGTCAGGCGCGCGCCCGGCGGCAGCCGGCCGAAGATGATGTCCTCCTCCAGCCGCGCGACCACGTCGTCCGGATCGTCGCGCCGGACCGGCATGCTGTCTGCGGTGCGAATGTCGGACATTGCCCTCGGCCTTCGGTGCTGGACCGGTTCCTTCTGTGGAGCAGGGAAGGCGCAGATTGTCAATAATCTGGGCGTTTCGCGGTGCAAGGGCCCAGAAATGGCCGGGGAGACGCCTGTCTTATTGACAATGAGGGGGCAGGCTGTACCACAATGGCAACGCAAGGAGTGGCATGATGGCGAGTGGTCTGCGCAAGGGTCTGACGAGCTATGGCGATGCCGGCTTCTCGCTGTTCCTGCGCAAGGCGTTCATCAAAGCGATGGGCTATTCCGACGACGCGCTGGAGCGCCCCATCGTCGGCATCACCAACACCTATAGCGACTACAATCCCTGCCACGGCAACGTTCCGCAGATCATCGATGCCGCCAAGCGCGGCGTAATGCTCTCGGGCGCGATGCCGTTTGTGTTCCCGACCATCTCGATCGCCGAGAGCTTTGCGCATCCGACATCGATGTATCTGCGCAATCTCATGGCGATGGACACCGAAGAGATGATCCGGGCGCAGCCGATGGATGCGGTGATCGTGATCGGCGGCTGCGACAAGACACTGCCGGCACAGTTGATGGCCGCAATCAGCGCCGATCTGCCGACCGTGGTCATTCCCGTCGGCCCGATGGTGGTCGGCCATCACAAGGGCGAGGTGCTGGGCGCCTGCACCGACTGCCGCCGCCTGTGGGCGAAATATCGCGCCGGCGACATGGACGATGCCGAGATCGAGGCGGTCAACGGGCGCCTCGCGCCGTCCGTCGGCACCTGCATGGTGATGGGCACGGCTTCGACCATGGCCTGCATGATCGAAGCCATGGGCCTGTCGCTACCGATGAGCGCGACGATCCCCGCGCCGCATGCCGAGCGCTTCCGTCTGGCCGAAGCCAGCGGCAAGGTTGCCGCCGAAATGGCCAAGGCCAAGGGGCCAAAGCCGAGCGAGCTCTTGACGCCGGCGTCCTTCAAGAACGCGCAGGTCGTGCTTCAGGCGATCGGCGGCTCGACCAATGGCCTGATCCATCTGACGGCGATGGCGCATCGCTCGCCGCACCGGCTCGATCTTGAAGTTTTCGACCGGATCGGCCGCGAGGTGCCGGTGCTGGTCGATCTGAAGCCCTCCGGCGAGCACTATATGGAGCATTTCCATCACGCCGGCGGCGTGCCGAAGCTGCTGGCACAGCTCGGCGACCTCATCGATCTCGATGCGAAGACGATCGCGGGCCAGACGTTGCGCGATGTCGTCGCAAATGCCGAGGACGTGCCCGGTCAGGACGCGATCCGCTCGCGCGACAATCCGATCAAGAAGGAGGGCGGCCTCGCCGTCCTGCACGGCAACCTTGCGCCGCGCGGCGCGGTCATCAAGCAGTCGGCGGCGAGCCCGAAGCTGCTGAAGCATACCGGGCGCGCGGTCGTGTTCGAATCCGTCGAGGACATGACCTTGCGGGTCGACGATCCCGATCTCGACGTGAACTCCGACGACGTGCTGGTGCTGCGCAATGCGGGCCCGAAGGGCGCGCCGGGCATGCCCGAAGCGGGATACTTGCCGATCCCGAAAAAGCTCGCGCGCGGCGGCACCAAGGACATGGTGCGCATTTCGGACGCGCGCATGAGCGGCACCGCGTTCGGCACCATCGTGCTGCACATCACGCCGGAATCCGCCGTCGGCGGGCCGCTAGCGCTGGTGCAGAACGGCGATATGATCAGCCTCGACGTGGCCAGGCGCAGCATCGAGCTGCTGGTCGATGCCGCCGAGCTGGAGCGGCGGCGTGCGGCCTTGAAGCCCGCGGCCGCGCCGGACGAGGCCAGGCGAGGTTACGCCTGGCTATTCGACAAGACCATCTTGCAGGCCGACGAGGGCTGCGATTTCGACTTCATGCAGAGGACTGGACCAAAGACGGATTGACGACTCGCACGAGCGCTCAGACCGCACAAGCGGCGGGCGACAAAACAGGGGGAAACGATGATTGCACGATCCACGCGTGGGTTGGTGGCTTTTGCCGCCATGCTTTTCGTCACGGGGGCCGGGGCGCAGGAGGTGAAGCATTATCGCTTCCCCTACGATCAGCCGCGCAACACCGGCTATTCGATCGCGGGCGACCTGTTTGCCGACAAGCTCAAGGAATTGAGCAAGGGCACCATGATCATAGACCAGTATCCCGGCGCGCAGCTCGGGCAGGAGCCGCAGGTGCTTCAGCTCGTGAAGGCCGGCGACGTCGAATTCGCCATCATCTCCTCGGCCAACACCGCGACTATCTCGCCGCAGGCCGGTGTGATGTCGCTGCACTTTCTGTTCCGCGATGAGAACCACGTCGTCAAGGGCCTCGCCGATCCCCGCGTGTTCGAAGCGCTGAAAACCATGATCGACGAAACCACGCAGGGTCTGCACGTGATCGCGACGGGGTCGCAGGGCGTGCGCCACATGTATTCGAAGCGGGAGATCCACAACGTCGGTGACATCAAGGGGCTGAAGGTCCGCGTGCAGGCGACCGCGACCGAGGACACCATGTTCCCGGCCTATGGCGCCCAGACCGTGCACATGCCGTTCGGCAGCGTCTACACCAGCTTGCAGACCGGCGTCGTCGACGTCGCCGAGAACAGCATCAACGTCTACCTCGTCAATAAGCATTACGAGGTCGCGCCCGTGCTCAACATCACCGAGCACGAGGCCAACAACGCACTGGTCTTCATCTCCGACAAGCTCTGGCAGAGTCTCACGCCCGAGCAGAAGGGGTGGGTGCAGACCGCGGCCAACGAGATCAGCTCGAAAGAGCCGCAAAAGGCGTTCGAGCTCGAACGCACCGCGGCCGAGAAGCTGAGGAAGATGGGCGTGAAGGTCGTCGACAATGTCGACAAGAAGAGCTTTACGGTGATCGCCGACCCCTATCTCGACAAGCTCGCCAAGGAGCTCGGCCCGCACGCCGAGAAGATCAAGAATTTGATCCGGTCGATCAACTAATCACAAACAAGGTCGTCATGCCCGGGCTTGTCCCGGGCATCCACGTTCTTCCTTCGAGACCGCGCCAAGTGCGTGGATGGCCGGGACAAGCTTGGCCATGACGGAAAGCCGCAGCCAGGACAATAATGCCCATCGCCGACAAACTGCTGGTGCAACGGCAACGCCACCTCAAATGGCGCGCGTTCGACTGGCTCGAGCTTGCGCTGATGATCCTATGCGGCCTCCTGTGCTTCGGCTTCTCGTTGTCGGTCACCGCCGACATCGTCACCCGCACCATCGGCCATCCCTGGCTGTGGCTCCAGGAAGTCACCTCGACACTGTTCATCTACGCGATCTTCATCGGCACCGCGGCGGCGACCCGGCGCAACGATCACCTCTATCTCACCGCGATCTCCGAGGCGATGCACGGCACGCCGCGGCTGATCGTCGAGATTCTCATTCGCCTCGTCGTGCTCGGCGTCGCCTTGTGCCTGATCTGGTACGGCTACCAGAACTATCTGCGCGGCTTCGGCAGCTTCCGTCTGCCGTCAGGCACCCCGATCGCCTCGCTCTACGCGATCATCCCGCTGTCGGGCGTGTTGATCGGCCTGTTCACCATCGAGCAGCTCGTCAACGGCCTGCGCAACGGCTTTGACCATCCCGAGCCGCCTGACGAGCATGCCGCACCTGTCGTCGCCGAGCCGCAGATGAGGGCGCAGCCGTGAGCGCCCCTGTTGTCCTCGCCTTGATGTCGATCTGCTTCCTGTCCTTCGGCTATCTCGGCGTGCCCGTGCCGTTCTCGCTGATGGCCGGCGTGTTCGTCGGCGCGATTCTGTCGGACGTTTCGCTCGCCGCCATCATCCAGAAGATCTTCGATGGCGTCGATTCCGAGGCGCTGCTGGCGATCCCATTCTTCCTTCTGGTCGGCGAGCTCATGAGCTCGGCGAACGTGGTGGTGCGAATAGCCAATCTGTCGGTGTCGCTGGTCGGCCATATCAGGGGCGGGCTGTCGCAGGTCGTGGTCGTCTTCAGCATGTTCTTCTCGGAAATGTCCGGCTCGACCACGGCCGATGTTGCGGTGATGAGCCGCGCGCTGGGCGGCCCGATGAAGCGCGAGGGCTACGAGCCCGCCTTCATCGCCGCGATCATCGCCTCCGCCTCGACCATCGCCGCGCTGGTGCCGCCGAGCATCACGGCCGTGGTCTATGGCGCGGTGGGCAACGTCTCGATCGCCGGCCTGTTCATGGCCGGCGTCGTGCCCGGGCTGATGATCGGCTTCGGGCTGATGATCTACTGCTATTTCTTCGGCCCATCCGGCCTGCGCAAACCGCGCGCGCCGCTGCGCCAGGTGGTGTTCGCGGCCGGCGATGCGGCCCTGCCGCTGATGATCCCGGTGATCCTGCTCGGGGGCATCCTCACGGGGTGGTTCACGCCGACGGAAGCCGGTGTCGTCGCCGTGGTCTGGATCATCCTCGTCGTGATCCCCGCGCTCAACCGCGGCCACATCAGGAAGATCCCCTATGATTTCTGCCTCGCCGGCCTGATCTTCTCACTGCCGCTGATCACCATCGGCGCCGCCAACGCCTTCGGCTGGATGCTCGCCTATCTGCGCGGCGCGACCTACATCGCCGAGTGGATCACCTCGATCGCCGGCAACGACCCGCACCTGATCATGCTGTTGATGGTGCTGCTGTTCACCGTGGTCGGCGACTTCATCGAGCCGGTGCCGACCATCATCATCTTCATGCCGCTGGTGAACGCGCTCACCGAGGCGGGCGAGATCAACGGCGTCCACATGGGCGTAGTGCTGATCGCAACGCTCGCCTTCGGCCTGATCACGCCGCCTTATGGGCTCGTCTTGCTGATGGCGTCGAAATTCGTCGGCATCAGCTTTGCGAAAGCGCTGCGCGCGGCGCTGCCGATCTACCTCGTGTTCTTCACCACGATCGCATTCGCGATCTACTTCCCGAGCGTCGTGCTCTGGCTGCCGCGGCACGTGCTCCCCGAGTCGGTCGGCTGCTTCAAGTCGCCCGCCGGGACGGGCTATATCTGTCCGCAGTGAGGGCTCACTTGCCCTTACTGGTGAACTTCTTCACGGCAACGCGAAACTCCTCCGTGTTCATCGCCATGATGATCTTGTGCTCCTCGGCGTCCAACTGTTGCTTCACCGCCGTGGTCGCGGCTTGGTAGACTAGCTGCTTGGTGCCTGATATCGCCGCCGGCGGGTTCTGCGCCAGCCGCTCGGCAAATTGCCGCGTCGCCGCCTTCAGCTCGGTCGCAGGAACGGTCTTGGCCACGAGACCCCATTCATAGGCCTGCTGCGCGGTAAAATTGTCCTCGGCGAGAAAGATCTGCAGAGCGCGGCGTGAGCCGACCGTGCCAACGATGCCGACCGTGGAGCCGCCGTCCGGCGACACCCCGATCTTGGCATAGGCCGGCGTGAATTTTGCGTCGTCAGCGGCGATGCAGAGGTCGGTGACGAAGGCGAGGCCCATCCCGGCGCCGGCCGCCGAGCCGTGCACGCTCGACAGCGAGATCTTCGGCATGCGCCTGATGATCTCGATGAAGGAATGATAGTGCTTCAGGAGCTCGCCGACGACGGGCGTCACCGTGCCGGCCTCGGCGGCAGCCCCGATCGTCTGCAGATCCCCGCCGGCCGAGAAGGCGCGGCCTTCGCCCTCGATCACCAAAACCCTGATGGCGTCGTCGCCTTCGATATAGGCGGCGAGCTGCTCGAGCTTCTGCGCAATCGCCAGATTGATCGAGTTGAACGCAGCGGGGCGGTTGAGCGTGATGGTTGCGATCGGGCCGTCGATCCGCAGCAAGGCGGGATCGTCCGGCTTTGAGACGGGAGCTGGCATCTGGAATATCTCCGGCAGGAGGTCGCTCTCGCGACTAAATCGCAGAAGGCTGGGGGTGACAATCCCCGGCCGCTCTTGCGCAAGGCGAAACGATAGGCTCAAATGGAGCCGCCTTTGCCAAGGGACGGACACGAGCGCCGGCTCCTCGTAAGGTCAGCCAAACCAAAATCAGCGAGAGAGGAGACGACATGGGTCACGCTCGTGTCTTCCGGAAATGGGCTGCCCAATGACTGGCCCGGTGATCATCGTCGGCGCCGGCCATGGCGGCTATCAAGTCGCGGCATCGCTGCGCCAGGCGGGCTTTGCCGAGGCCATCAGCCTGATCAATGACGAGGCGCATCTGCCGTACCAGCGGCCGCCGCTGTCCAAGGCCTACATCAAGGGCTCGGCCGGGCCGGAGGGCCTGATGTTCCGCCCCGAAAAGTTCTACCAGGACCAGAAGATCGAGCTGATCGCGGGCCGCGCGGTGTCGATCGACCGCGCGGCGCACAAGGTGCTGCTCGCCTCCGGCGAAACGCTGCCTTACGGCCATCTCGTGCTGGCGACAGGGGCGCGCAACCGGCTGCTGGATTTGCCAAATGCGAATCTGCCCGACGTGAAATATTTGCGCATCCTCGACGACAGCGAGGCGCTGCGACGGATCATGCCGTCGAAAAAGCGCGCCGTGATCATCGGCGCCGGCTTCATTGGCCTCGAATTCGCCGCCACCGCGCGGATCAAGGGTCTCGAGGTCGACGTGCTCGAGCTCGCCCCGCGCGTGATGGCGCGCGCGGTGACGGCCGAGGTCTCCGAGTATTTTCAGGACCGGCATCGCGAGGCCGGCATCCGCATCCATCTGGGCGTGCAGGCAACCTCCATCGAGGCCGAGAACGGCAAGATCACCGGCGTGTCCCTGAGCGACGGCCGGCATCTGCCCGCCGACCTCGTCGTGGTCGGCGTCGGCGTGCTGCCGAATATCGAGCTCGCGGCCGAGGCGGGGCTGCCGGTTGCCGCCGGCATCATGGTCGACGAATATCTGTCGACGGCCGATCCTGACATCTCCGCGATCGGCGATTGCGCGCTGTTCGCAAGCCCGCGCTTCGGCGGCTCGCTGCGGCTGGAATCGGTGCAGAATGCCACCGACCACGCCCGCTGTCTCGCCGCGCGGCTGACCGGCGACAAGAAGCCGTACGACAGCCATCCCTGGTTCTGGAGCGACCAGGGCGACGACAAGCTCCAGATCGCGGGCCTCACCACCGGCTACGACCGCGTCGTGCTGCGCGGCGATCCTGCCAAGAAGGCCTTTTCGGCGTTCTGCTATCACGGCGACAGATTGCTCGGCATCGAATCGATCAACCGAGCCGGCGATCACATGTTCGGCCGGAGACTGCAGGCCATGGACCGCTCGATCACGCCGGAGCAGGCCGCCGACGAGAGCTTCGACCTGAAGAGCGCGCTGGCGTGATCAGCCGACGCTAAGCACTGCCTTAACCTCCGCGGCCGTCGGCATCGACGGCCCGGCACCCATACGCTGCACGGAGACCGACGCTGCGGCGTTGGCGAAGGTCAGCGCGTCACGCAACGTCGCGTCCTCAGCGAGCTGCGAGGCGAGCGCGCCGACGAAACAGTCGCCGGCGCCTGTCGTGTCGACTGCCGTCACGAAGCGGCCAGGCACCGCAATCTCCTCGCGCCCCGCAAGCGCGAGCACGCCGCGCCTGCCGAGTGTGACGCAGATAGTCTGGTCCGGGCGTGCCTGAAACTTTCGCGCCACGTCGATGATCCGCGCAGCCTCGTCGCTGTCCGAAAGCTCCACGCCGGCGAGAAAGCCGAGCTCGGTCTCGTTGAGCACGAGGATGTCGACCAGCGCGAGCAGCTCGCTCGCCATCTTTTGCGCCGGCGCCGGGTTGAGCAGCGTCGTGGCTCCAACGCCACGCGCCCGCTCGAAGAACGCGGCAATCGCCGGCAACGGGATCTCGAACTGGCTGACAGCGACGTCGCCCTTCAACATCGGCACGACGCTGACGTCCTCTGCGCTGACCAGCGCATTGCTGCCGGGAATGACGACGATGGTGTTGTCGGCCTCCGCCACCGTGATGAGCGCGGTGCCGGTGTGAGCCTCCGCCGTCTCCTGGACATAGCCGAGGTCGATGCCCTGGTCGGCGAGGAACGTGCGCAGCTCGGCCCCGAACGAATCCTTGCCCAGCCTTCCGATCAGCGTCGTCCCAGCGCCGAGCCGCGATGCCGCGACCGCCTGGTTCGCGCCCTTGCCGCCCGGAAAATACAGCACCTGCTTTCCTGCGACTGTCTCGCCGACGCGCGGGTGGCGATCGGCCGTCGCCACCACATCCATGTTGATGCTGCCGGCGACGAAGACGCGCCCCATATCACCCTCCTAGAGCATGATCCGGAAAAGTGTGCAGCGGTGTTCCGATAAGATCATGCTCGAACAAGAACAAAAAGCCTAAACCCTGACCTCGAACTCGTGCCGGACCTTGGCGATGTCGACAAGTGTCGGCAGGCCCGCCTCGTTGCCGAGGCGCTGGATCTTGTAGGTCGAAGCGGCACGGGCAAAATCGAAATGCTCGCGCCAGCTTTTGCCCGGATGGGCCAGATAAGAATAGACATAGGCGCCGTGGAAGACGTCGCCGGCGCCGTTGGTGTCGATCACGCGCTCGCGCGGGATCGGCATTGCCGGCATCACCTGAACCGTCCCGGTCTCGTCGTACCAGAGCAGGCCCTTCTCACCCATGGTGACGCCGCCGATCTTGCAGCCGCGGCTCTTGAGATAATCGAGCATCTTCTCCGGCGTCAGATCCATCTGCTCGCAGAGACGTTCGGCGACGATCGCGACGTCGATGAACTCCAGGAGCTCATGCGTGTTGGTGCGCAGGCCGCCGCCGTCGAGCGAGGTCAGGATGCCGGCCTCGCGGCACACTTTGGCGTAGTGGATCGCCGCGTCCGGCTGATGGCCATCGACATGCAGCGCGCGGCAGCCGCCGAGATTGAGCATCGGAAAAGGGTGGATGTGCTCGTCGTCGCGGCAGCGGACGATGGCGCGCTTGCCGTCCTTGGGCATGATGAAGGACAGCGAGGACTGGTTGACCTTCCGCCCGTGCAGCGAGATGCCGTATTTCGCGCACATGTCCTGGAACATGCGCCCCAGCCAGTCATTGGCCGCCGTCGCGATCAGGTCGGGCACGATGCCGAGCTTGGCGCAGCAGAACGCCGCCGTCACCGCGTTGCCGCCGAAGGACACCGCGTAGTCCTTGGCCACGTGCTTTTCGTCGCCGGTCGGCATGTGGTCGGTGATGAAGACGACGTCGATATAGGTCTGTCCGATGAAGAGAGCCTGCATTGCTTGTCCGTGATGCGCTTGTGGTCCCGGCCGGCGCACTTACTCTAGCACCGGTTCCGCGTCTGAGACGCTGAAATTATTCGCAAAACCGCCCCGAAGCGCTTGAGGTCGGCATGGTGCCGGAATACGACCATGTCAGGCCCATGCCAAGCCCGGACAAACGCCGTCTTTCGGCGCGCGGTTCCAGGCCGTTCAAAAGGGGGGACATATGATCACCGGCCTCGATCACGTCGTCGCTCTGGTCAGGGACATCGGCGCGGCCAAGGTGGCCTATCAGACGCTCCTCGGCCGCGCGCCGGCCTGGCAGAACTCGGGCGAGGGCGCCGACCGGGTGCTGTTCACGCTCGACAACATGACGATCGAATTGATGGCGCCGAGCGGCTTCACCGCGACCGCCGACCGCATGCGTGCGCTGCTCGACGACCATGACGGCGTGCTCGCGAGCCTCTGCTTCCGTGTCGCAGACATCGGCAAGATGCACCGGCGGCTGGAGCGGGTGGCGCTGAAGCCTGATCCGGTCGCCGAGGTCGAGAGCAGCGACGATGCGAGCGGTGCGGCCCTGCACTGGAAGCGCACGCGCCCCGCCACCGAGCTGACGCGCGGCGTGCGCATGTTCTTCCTCGAGCTCGCCGAGGAGCGGCCGAAGTCGGTCGCGACCGACGTCGCGCCGATCGAGGGGCTCGATCACGTCGTCATCACCACCGAGGATTCCGATGGTGCCGCAGCGCTCTATGGCGCGCGGCTCGGGCTCGATCTCGCGCTCGACCGCTCGCACCACGACTGGGGGCAGCTGATGTTCTTCCGCTGCGGTGATCTCATCATCGAGGTGGTGCGACGTCCCGTGGCGGGCGGCGATGCCCAGCACGACCGGCTCTGGGGCCTGAGCTGGCGCGTCGCCGACATCGACGTCGCCCGCGCCCGCCTGATCGCCGCCGGCCTCGACGTCAGCGAGATCCGCAACGGCCGCAAGCCCGGCACGCGCATCATGACGGTGCGCAGCGGCACCTGCGGCATCCAGACCGTGCTGCTGGAGCGCTCGCCGAAGCCGGTGGAGTGAGGGGATGGAGTCATTCCGGGGCGATGCAAAGCATCGAACCCGGAATCTCGAGATTCCGGGTCTGGTCCTTCGGACCATCCCGGAATGACGGAGCTAGCCGGCGTCCCTGCTTTCTCAAACGTGCGTCCTCGTGTTACACGGAATCCTGAGAACACCCAGCGAGCACCCGGTTTGGCCAAGGCAACCGCAAAGCGAACTCTGAAATGGCAGCGCGACCCCGAGGGGATGCGGCTGCGCATTCTCGAAGCCGCCAAGCAGGAGTTCTCCGCTCACGGGCTCGCCGGTGCGCGCGTCGACCGCATCGCGGCGAAAGCCGGCGCCAACAAGCGCATGCTGTATTACCACGTCGGCAACAAGGACGAGCTTTATCTGGCGGTGCTCGAAGGCGCCTATGACAAGATCCGCAGCGAGGAGCGCGGACTCGATCTCGAACATCTCGATCCGCCCGAGGCGATCCGGCGCCTGATCGAGTTCACCTGGAATTACTTTCTGCGCAACCCGGAATTCCTCTCGTTGCTGCAGACCGAGAACCTCGCGCGCGCCAAGCACCTGAAGAAATCGACCAAGGTCAAGTCGATGCACTCGCCCTTCGTCGAGATGATCCGCACCGTGGTGCGGCGCGGCGTCGAAAGCGGCGAGTTCCAGGTCGCGGTCGATCCGGTCCAGCTCTACATCTCGATCGCGGCCCTCTGCTTCTTCTATCTCTCCAACTCGGCCACGCTCAGCGTGATCTTCGGCCGCGACCTGCTCGCCAAGGACGCCAAGGACGAGCGGCTTTCGCATATGGTCGGTCTCGTGCTGGCCGCGCTGACGGGCCAGTCGGCCGCGCTGTTCGAGATCGCCAAGCCCGCGAAATCGCGGAGCGCGGTGGCGCAGACGGTTTAGTCCCCTAAGCTCTCCACTGTCATTCCGGGGCGGTCCGTAGGACCGAACCCGGAATCTCGAGATTCCGGGTTCGATGCTTCGCATCGCCCCGGAATGACGATCTGGAACCCGATGCGAAACGTCACAGGGAAAGCTCTGGACAGTATTTATCCAACGGGTTAATTTCTCGCCCGAACGAAGAAAGAATGCCGGGAGTGAGACGTGGCTGAAGTGAAGCCGCAGGGTGCGGTGTCCAAGATGCTGAATGCGGCCTGGGTGCGGCCGCTGTTGTTCCTGGTGTTCATCGTCGTCGCCTGGGATCTTTCGATCCGGCTGTTCAAGATTCCCGCCTATCAGATCCCGGCACCGGCCGACGTCGTCGCCGTGCTGCGCAGCGACTGGCCGGAACTGCTGCGCCAGTCTTGGCCAACGACTTATGCGACCATCTGGGGCTTCGTGCTTTCGGCGCTGTTCGGCATTCCCGTGGCGATGCTGATCGCGGGCTCGAAGACGGTGGAGAGCTACGTCTATCCGCTGCTGGTGTTCTCCCAGTCCGTGCCGAAGATCGCGATTGCGCCGCTGTTCGTGGTCTGGTTCGGCTTCGGCATCCTGCCGAAGGTGATCTCGGCCTTCTTGCTCGGCTTCTTCCCGGTGGTCGTCTCCGCGGTGCAGGGCTTCAAGTCGGTCGATCCTGACATGGTCGATCTCGCCCGCGCCATGCAGGGCAGCCGCTTCCAGGTGTTCCGCGCGGTGAACCTGCCGCATGCGCTGCCGGCAATCTTCTCCGGCCTCAAAGTTTCGGTGACGCTCGCCGTGGTCGGCGCCGTCGTCGGCGAGTTCGTCGGCTCGAATTCCGGCATCGGCTACGTCATGCAGCGCTCGATCGGCACCTTCGACCTGCCGACCATGTTCGCGGCGCTCGTGATCCTGGCACTGCTCGGCGTCATCCTGTTCTGGATCGTGGACCGCATCGAGAAGCTGGTCATTCCCTGGCATGTCAGCCAGCGCGAAGACGTGATTTTCGCATCTTAACTTAAGCAACGGCCCAGCAACGGCCGAAACAACAACGATAGGGAGAGTGCAATGAGGCGGTGGATTGGGGCTGCATCTGCGGCGCTGATGGTGTTTGCGGCCATGCCGGCGCAGGCGGCCGACAAGGTCGTGCTGATGCTGAACTGGTACGTCTATGGCGAGCACGCGCCGTTCTATTACGGCAAGGCGAAGGGCATCTATGCCGCCGAGGGCATCGACCTCGAGATCCAGGAAGGCCGCGGCTCCGCTGCAACCACGCAGGCCGTCGCCGCCAAGACCGCTGATTTCGGCTATGTCGACGTGCCTACCATGATGCGCGCCGCGATCAAGGGCGCGCCCGTGATCGCGACCGGCGTGCTGCTGCAGACCTCACCGATGTCCGCCATGGGTTTTGCCGACAAGAACATCAAGAAGCCCGAGGACATCAAGGGCAAGACGGTGGCGATCACGCCGGCCGACTCCATGACCCAGATCTGGCCGCTGTTCCTGAAGAAGACCGGCCTCAAGGAAAGCGATTTCAAGACCGTCGCCGGCGACGGCCAGACCAAGCTCAACGCGGTCATCAACGGCCAGGCCGACCTCTTGCTCGGCTACGTCATGGACCAGTCGATGAAGATCAAGGACGCCACCGGCAAGGACGTCTATCCGATCAAGTTCGCCGACTACGGCATCAACATGGTGTCCTCCGGCATCATCGCCAACTCCGACTATGTGAAGGCCAATGCCGATCTCGTCCGCCGCTTCATGTCGGCGACGACCAAGGCGGTCGAAGCTGCCGAGAAGGAGCCGAAGGCGGCCGCGCAATCGATCCTCGATGCCAACCCCAAGGGCGGCAAGATCGAGACGCTGACGCAGGGCTTTGAGCTGACCATTCCGCTGTACCGGACCGCGGAAACCAGGAGCAAGCGGCCGTTCCAGGTCACCGACCAGAACATGACTGAGACGGTCAACCTGATGGTCGAATATGGCGGCCTCGATGCCAAGGCCAAGGAGAATCCGAAGGCGTTCTACACCAACGACTATCTGCCGAAGAGTGGCTCGTGAGGCAAACACTGTCATTCCGGGGCGCCCGCAGGGCGAGCCCGGAATCCCGAGATTCCGGGTTCGATGCTTCGCATCGCCCCGGAATGACGAGCATATCGTGGAGTGGACCTGTTTGAATGAACCCAGCAACCAAGATAGCTGACGTGCAGCCGGCCGCGCATCTGAGACTGGTGAGCGACCGGGCCAGCGATGCCTCGGGCATCAAACTGTCAGGCGTATCGAAGACCTACCGGACGCGCGACGGCGACGTGCCGTCGCTGCGTCCGCTCGACTTCCACATCAATGACGGCGAGTTCTTCGTCGTGGTCGGCCCATCGGGCTGCGGCAAGTCCACGCTGCTCAAGCTGATCTCGGGGCTGCTGCCGCCGACTACGGGCGAGGTGCTGGTCGAGGGCGAGAAGGTGACGAAGCCGCACGGCAATGTCGGCATCGTGTTCCAGAACGCGCTGCTGCTGCCCTGGCGCAACATCCTCAACAACGTGATGCTGCCGATCGACATGAAGCGGCTGCCGCGGCAGGAATATCTCGATCGGGCCAGGTCGCTGCTGAAGCTGGTCGGTCTCGAAGGCTTCGAAAAGAAGCTGCCCTGGCAGCTCTCCGGCGGCATGCAGCAGCGCGCCTCGATCTGCCGTGCGCTGGTGCATGATCCCAGGATCATGCTGATGGACGAGCCGTTCGGCGCGCTCGATGCGCTGACGCGCGAACGCATGAATGTCGAGCTGATGCGGATCCAGCGCGAGACCAAGAAGACCGTGCTGCTGATCACGCATTCGATTCCGGAAGCCGTGTTCCTCGCCGACCGCGTGCTGGTCATGACCGAGCGCCCCGGCGCAGTCGCCGCCATCTACGACGTGCCGCTGCCGCGCCCGCGCTCGCTCGACGTGATGGCCGACCCGGTGTTTACCGAACTCGTGCAACGCATCCGCAAGCATTTCTTCTCGCAAGGTGCATTGGACTAGAGGCGAGTGATGTTCTCCGGAGCCACCACATGCCCGGTGCGCTCCCTCCCCCGCCTGCGGGGGAGGGTTGGGGAGAGGGTGTCTCCGCAGGCGAGAACCTCGCAAAGGAGAAAACCCTCACCCGGCACTTCGTGCCGACCTCTCCCGCAAGCGGGAGAGGTGCACGGCCACCGCTGCGGCCGCACTGACGTCACCAACGATCATTCGGGTGCACCATGTCCCCGCGCCTGAAGCTGCGAGACATCGCCTTCTTCGAGCGACCCGTGCAGTTCGCGCGGCCGTTCCGCTTTGGCGCCGTTACCATCAAGGCGACGCCGCAGCTGTTCGTGCGGGTGGAGATCGAGGTCGAGGGCAGGGGCGTCGTGGTCGGTGCGGCTGCCGAGCTGCTGGTGCCGAAATGGTTCGACAAGCGGCCGGAGCTGTCGCCGGCACAGACGGTCGACGGCCTGCGCAGATCGCTCCAGATCGCGCGCGATCTCTATCTGGCGCAAACCGGTTTCCAGACGGCATTCGGTCTGCACGCCTCCTGCATCGGTGCCCAGGTCGCGGCTTGCGCGAAGGAGAACATTCCACCGCTTGCCGCAGCCTATGGCCCGGCGGAGATCGACAAGGCGATCCTCGATGGACTGCTACGTGCCACCGCGACCAGCTTCTTCGACGGCATGGCAGGTAACGTCGCGGGCATTGATGCGCGGCTTTCGCCTGATCTGAAGGACGCCGATCTCGCCACGTTCCTCGCCGGCCGAAGGCCGCTGCCGCGCGTTGCCGTCCGGCATACCGTCGGCCTTGACGATCCCATCGAAGGTCAAGGCGGCGTTGCCGATGCGCACGAGAACGCCGGTGCAAACTATTTCAAGCTGAAGCTGTCAGGCGATCCCGCCGCCGATGCCGCCCGTCTGGCACGGATCGGCAGGGAGCTCGATACGCTCCGACGCGAGACCAAGGTGACGCTCGACGCCAATGAGCAGTACGCCGATCTGGCCGCGCTGCAAGCGCTGATGGACCTGATCGATCGCGATGCCGCCTTGCGGCCGATCGCCTCGCACCTGCTCTATGTCGAGCAGCCGATGCCGCGCGACATCACGCGGCAATCGCCGTTGGGTCCGCTCGCCGCATACGGCTTCATCATCGACGAGGCCGACGATTCCTACGATGCCTTTCCGGCGGCGCGGGCGCTCGGCTATTGCGGCATGTCCTCGAAATCCTGCAAGGGGCTCTACAAGTCCATCGTCAACGCCACGCGCGCGGCGAAGTGGAGTGCGGCCGGCGAGCGGTTCTTCGTCACCGGCGAGGACCTTACCTGCCAGGCTGGCCTTGCCGTCCAGCAGGACCTCGCGCTGGGTGCCTTCATCGGCGTGACCCATGCCGAGCGCAACGGCCACCACTATGTCGACGGTTTTGGCGAAGCACCCGCCGCCGAAGCTGCGGCCTTTGCGGCGGCGCATCCCGATCTCTATGCCGATGATGGCCACGGCATCCGCCTCAAGATTCATAACGGCGATCTCCTGACGGGATCGCTCTACACAGTGGGCTTTGCGACGTCGGTCCATCCGGACTGGTCGGCGCTCCGCCCGCTCGAACAGCCAAGATCACTCTGGGAGCAACTAGCATGACCACCCAACGCCTCGGCCTCATCATGAACGGCGTCACCGGCCGCATGGGGCTCAACCAGCATCTGATCCGTTCGATCGTCGCGATCCGCGACCAGGGCGGCGTCCGCCTGAAGAACGGCGATCGCGTGATGCCCGATCCGATCCTGGTCGGCCGCAGCGCCGAGAAGGTCGAGGCGCTCGCCAAGCGCTACAACATCACGCGCTGGACCACCGATCTCGATGCCGCGCTCGCCGACAAGAACGACACCATGTTCTTCGACGCCGCGACCACGCAGGCGCGCCCGGGCCTGCTGACCCAGGCCATCAATGCCGGCAAGCACGTCTATTGCGAGAAGCCGATCGCGACGAATTTCGAGGAAGCCGTCGAGGTCGTGAAGCTCGCCAATGCCAAGGGCGTCAAGCACGGCACGGTGCAGGACAAGCTGTTCCTGCCGGGGTTGAAGAAGATCGCCTTCCTGCGCGACTCCGGCTTCTTCGGCCGTATCCTCTCGGTGCGCGGCGAGTTCGGCTATTGGGTGTTCGAAGGCGGCTGGCAGGAGGCGCAGCGGCCGTCCTGGAACTACCGCAGCGAGGATGGCGGCGGCATCATCCTGGACATGGTCTGCCACTGGCGCTACGTGCTCGACAATCTCTTCGGCGAGGTCGAGAGCGTGATGTGCATCGGCAACACCGACATTCCCGAGCGCTACGACGAGCAGGGCAACAAGTACAAGGCGACCGCGGATGATTCCGCCTACGCGACGTTCCAGCTCAAGGGCGGCGTGATCGCCCACATCAACATGTCCTGGGTGACGCGCGTCTATCGCGACGACCTCGTCACCTTCCAGGTCGACGGCACGCTCGGCTCGGCGGTCGCGGGGCTCACCGACTGCATGATCCAGGCGCGGCAGGCAACGCCGCGGCCGGTGTGGAATCCCGACGAGAAGCGGCTGCACGATTTCTACGGCGACTGGCAGAAGATGCCCGACAATGTCACCTATGACAACGGCTTCAAGGAGCAGTGGGAGATGTTCATCCGCCACGTCTACGAGGATGCGCCCTACAAGTTCACGCTGCTCGAAGGCGCCAAGGGCGTGCAGCTCGCCGAATGCGCGCTGAAGAGCTGGAGGGAGCGGCGCTGGATCGATGTCGCCCCGATCAAGGCCTGAGGAGGCAGACATGAACAAGCCCGTCCTGCCCAAGTCCGCTCCTTCAATGTCGTCATTGTCACTCAAGCTGCCGAAGGCCGATCGCTCGATCGAGACCTACCAGCTCGCGGCCTCGCGCACATTTCCCGCCAAGCTCGAGGGGCCATTGAACCGCATCGCGTTCTCGGCCGTGCATACGGTCGCCGATCCGTTCGCGGACAACGACCCCTGGCTCTCGGTCGCCGTCGACTGGGACAAGACCATCGCCTTCCGCGAGCATGTCTGGGACCTCGGCCTCGGCGTTGCCGAAGCCATGGACACCGCGCAGCGCGGCATGGGCCTGGACTGGCCGACATCGCTGGAGCTGATCACGCGTTCGGTCAATGCCGCAAAGCGCCGCAACGCTCTGGTGTTCTCCGGCGCCGGCACCGATCACCTCGCGGTGGAGGATGCCAAAAACCTCGGCGACGTGATCCAGGCCTATGAGGAACAGCTCTCGGCCGTCGAGAAGGTCGGCGGGCGCATCATCCTGATGGCGTCGCGCGCGCTGGCAAAGCTCGGTCGCAGCGCCGACGACTACGCCAATGTCTACAACCGCGTGCTGTCGCAGGTTCGTGAACCCGTCATCATCCACTGGCTCGGCGACATGTTCGATCCGGCCCTGGCCGGATACTGGGGCAACAAGGATCTCGACAAGGCGATGGACATTGCGGTGGCCATCATCAACAGCAACGCCGCCAAGGTCGACGGCGTCAAGGTCTCGCTGCTCGACAAGCAGCGCGAGATCGACATGCGCCGTCGTCTCGACAAGCGCATCAAGATGTACACCGGCGACGACTTCAATTACGCGGAGCTGATCGCTGGCGATAGCCAAGGTTTTTCGCACGCGCTGCTCGGCATCTTCGATGCGATCGCGCCGGCGGCATCCTACGCGCTGTCGCGGCTGGCGGCCGGCGACGAGGCCGGCTTCCATGACGTGCTCGGGCCGACCGTGCCGCTGTCGCGTCACATCTTCAAGGCGCCGACGCGCTTCTACAAGACGGGCGTGGTGTTCATGGCGTATCTGAACGGCCACCAGGATCATTTCACCATGGTCGGCGGTCAGGAGAGCACGCGCTCCACGCTGCATCTGGCCGAGCTGTTCCGTCTCGCCGACAAGGCCGGCCTGCTCGCCAATCCCGAACTCGCGACGCAGCGGATGAAGACCGTGCTCGCCATCCACGGCATCGAACCCTGATGCGTGATTTTTCGTCCGATCATCGCTGGCTGTCGCTGAACACGGCGACCGTCCGCAAGCAGGGTAATCTCGTCGAGATCATCGATGCCTGTGCCAGGCACCGCATCCGCGCCATCGATCCCTGGCGCGACCAGGTCGCTGCCGTCGGTCTCGATCGCGCCGCACGCGCGGTGCGCGACGCTGGCCTTGATCTCTCAGGCTATTGCCGCGGCGGCATGTTCACCTCTGATACCTCGCGCCGGGGCGAGGTGCGGGACGACAACCGGCGCTGTGTCGACGAAGCCAAGGCGATGGGCGCATCCTGCATCGTGCTGGTCGTCGGCGGCCTGCCGCAATATTCGCGGCCTGGCAGCGAAGCCTCGAAGGATATCGTGGCGGCGCGCGGGCAGGTCGAGGAAGCGCTCGCCGACATGCTCGACTATGCGAAGCAGGCAAAGCTGCCGCTGGCGATCGAGCCCTTGCACCCGGCCTATGCAGCTGACCGCGCCTGCGTGAACACCACGAAGCAGGCGCTCGATATCTGCGACCGGCTCGACCCGGGCCGCAGCGGCATGCTCGGCGTCGCGCTCGACGTCTATCACATTTGGTGGGACCCGGAGCTGATGAGCCAGATCGCGCGTGCCGGCAAGGATCGCCTGCTCGCCTTCCATGTCTGCGACTGGCTGGTGCCGACCAAGGACATCCTCAACGACCGCGGCATGATGGGCGACGGCGTCATCGACATCAAATCGGTGCGTCAGGCAGTCGAAGCGCAGGGCTTTGCCGGCTATTCGGAGATCGAAATCTTCTCCAACGACTGGTGGGGCAAGCCGATGGACGAGGTGCTCCGCACCTGCATCGCGCGGCACAAGACGGTGGTGTAGTTAACATCAGTGCGCCCCCGCGGGGCCTGCGATCTGTTGCGGCGCACCTTCTGGCGCAGCAGCAAGCCGGTGGGAGTACCACCAATGGTGAGGTGGACGCCCATCAGTCCCAGGCAGAATATCATCATCTCGATGCCGCAGCCGCGTCACAGTCTGCGCCAGATTGGATGTGGTGATCCGTGGCATCAACGATCAGCAGACGCGGCGGATGTACCCAGGCCTGTTGATCTCGAATGGCCCCGACGTGCAACCGTCGGGGCCATTGTTGTGATGATAGTCGAATTGACGGCGAAGAGCCGAATTCTCGCAATTTGTCCGCTTCGCGAATTTGCGGAAGCGGGCGGACTGGTCGCATATTCAATGACATGCCCGGACAGCTATTGCCGCCTCGAGTGAGGTCGCGAGAAGCTCTACAGCCATTCCGCAAAACTGAACGGATCGAGACTTAAAGCATGATCCGGAAAAGTGCGAAGCGGTTTTCCGGAAAGATCATGCGCAAACAACAACCTAAAGCGCGATGACGATTCATCCAAATCTCATCGCGGCTTTAGTGCTTCCCGCCGCCGGGACGGCATATCCGCCGCGGCTTGTTCGGCAACGTTGGCTTGATGGCAGCCCACGCCATACCTGTGAGTTCGTAGCATGATTCGAGCCGCCAGTTTGGGAACTTGAATCACGGCCTCAGGGCAGGCTCAACGTGTGGCTCGGCGGGAGGCGGTTGGACGCCGTCCGCTCGAAAGCAGACGCATTATGCCCAGATTGAGTTTTTCGAGTGTGACCCAACTCGAACATGTCCCCACGCCTGCGGAGTGGCTGATCGGGTTGCTACCGCCGCACCGGATTTATCCTTCAGCACGGCACCAGTGGCAGCATCACCGCTATTGCTATTTCGTGAATCTGGGCCTTGTGGATGTCGGCGGCGTTGGCGCCGCAGGCTGAAGATTGAACGTCAGCCAGACGTTCCAGCCCGCCGGCCGATTTTCATTGGCGAATTCGCCGTAGGCCTTCAGGTTCAGATACCCCTGCATGTCTCCAACTGGGAAAATGTAACCAACCTGCGGGCCGACGCCGACCACGCGCGACCGGAAGCAGCCGACGCGATCGCCGGAGCCGCTGTCGCAGCCGAGTTGCTGATAGAGGTAACCGACGAGGCCGACCTGCCACTGCTTGGTCAGGAATTGCGATGCGCCCCAGTCGAGGTGCATGTCAACGCCGCTTTGATATTGGGTCGAGGGGTTGACGAAGTTGTAGGTGAATCCCAGCACCGTCGAAAATTCATGCCCGGTCTTTGGATCGAAGTAGGTGTAGCCGCCGCCCGCGTCGATCGCCCAGTGCCCGATCCCCAAATTCGCCAGCCGGTTCGACTGGTAAGCGCCGGCCGGAAGATCGGCGGTAATGTACGTCATGTAATTGTTGACACCTGCATTCCAGCGCAGCGCGAACTGCGGGATCAGGTCGCCGAATGCAATGAGCGAGCTGTCGATGCTGTCAAACCGGGAGAAGGGGAGCGTTCCGCCGCCCGGTCCCGTCAATGTCCCAACGAGCGATCCCGCCAGCGACGTGGAGTTAGAGCCATAGGTCGCCAACAGGGTGGCAGAAGCCTGGCCGCCCAGCACAGGCGTCGCAAAGGTGTAAGTTCCGGCCACAAGGCCAAGATCCACGTTCGCATTGACGTTCGCGTTCACGGTGGCCGTCAGATTCGCGGGAAAGCGACCAAGCGTGATCTCGCGTGCCCGCGCGACGTCGCCGCCGGCGGAAACAGAGGTGTGATAGTAAACTGTGGTCACCGACCAGCCCGGCGCCTGCTGAGGCACGGCAGCGAGGCTACCAAAGAAGCCGGGTATCCAGAAGCTGATGCCATTTTCATCGGCGCGAGCCGCATTGGAGAGGAGAACGAGCAAGGCGGCGACTGCCGCCAAACCCGGCCGCAAAACGACACTAGGCCTTGGTATCAATTTCCTGCCCTTCATCGCGATCTCCCCTTTCACGGCCTGCAACGCACCAGAGTTGCGCGACCACAAATTTCCGAATCTCACTCGTTGCAAGACGACTCTTAACTTTCCGGGAACAGTAGAGACAATTGTGCTCGCAATTGCCAGTTTGGCGCGCCGGTTGGACGAACGACGTTGTAATAGCCGGCTATATTTGCACTCACCGGCTGGTCGCCAAGCTTGAAGATTCGACCAAAGCCGCCGCCAATCGGTACGGTCCACTGCTGACCCGGCGCTGCCAGCCAGTCTGCGGTGATCACCGGTGAGCTTGTCAGGTACCACCCGTGCGCCATGTTGTAATTGACGAATGGCTGCGCGAGAAATTCGTTCACGGGCGGGCGCAACGGGTTGCCGCCAACTGACCACTGGTTGTTGACCAGAACGCCGATCACCCAATGTCCGGGCGTCACGAGGGCAACGGCGGTCGGGCCGAACAACACCTTGCCTGTTCCGAGAATCGGATCGGTCGCGGACGGGACCGTAAAGACGGGACCGACACCCCAGATCAGAACGCCGGGATGGGTGGGGGTGAAAAAGAACTGCTGAGTAATGTCGCCAATTCCATTCGTGTTGTTGTTGAAGAACGGATTGGGTTGACTGATCACCGGCATGATGGTCCGCGAGATCACGTTCCAGTCCGCGTTGATGCGCAGCGGTATGACTGGCTGAATGTTGAGCACTTCCTGGGTGCGGTTGAACGGCCCGGCGTTGAAATTCGTATTGCTTTGGAACGGAACACTGACGAGATCGGCGATAGGGTTTTGCGATTTTTGGGCGAGGTCTTCATTTTCGGAAGGTTCAGCAGAATGCGCGGCTCTTGTCGGCGCGACCGTATCGGCAATGCCGCGCTCAAATTTGTAGTTTGCACCGAACTTGACCATTTGAAGGTCACGGTTCAACTGAATTGGCGGGACGGTGGGCGAAATCCAGCTTCCTAGCCCAATGTAATCGTATTCGAGTTTCAGCGTCCAATTCGGTTTGAATCCGTACTCGACACCCACTCCAGTCAGCCAGCCGGAGCTGGTGGTGGACCCCTGCCAGGTAACGCCGGGGAAGTTCAGCGTGGCATTGCTGTGCACCCAACCGCCGCCAAGCTTGGCGTAGAGGAGCCACTTATCCTCCACGAGGCCGACGCGGCCTGCCAATGTCCCAATCCAGTTGTGGCTGACCGAGCCGAGCGTCGGGGCCGGAAGCACGGGATGACCAAAAGTCGCCCCATCGAAATCACCTTCCGCACCAAACAAGAGATGGCCAGCTTGAAAATTGTAGCCGGCCTGAACACCACCGATGAATTCGGTGATGCCGCCATACAAGTTGTTACCTGGGATAGGCAGGCTGCCGCTGGTCCACGCTCCACCGAGATTTGCACCGAGATAAAATCCCGACCAATTGTAGGCTGGGGGTAAAGCGGGCGGAGCCTTCACTGGCAAGTCCGCGGCACGCGCTGTGAGACTTACGCAGACTGCAAACAAAGCAACGCTTGCAAGGAATGATTTCATGGAGCCCCCAAAGCGGGTAACGACGCTGCCAAATCTTCCCAATGCTGGATAGTCAACTACAAGGCGATGCTTTTGACTGTCTCCCCCCGGCCACACTCGGAGGAATTTCTCGGCCAGGTTGTCGCTTGCCCTAGCAGACCTGCTCTCGGCTCTCGCGTGGCCAAGCCCCAGCTCGGATCTATCTAGATCCATTCGGCGGGAACCGCTCCGCCTTGTTCGCCTGAGCCTAAAAGATCCAATACCGAAATGTGCGCGCGGGTGCTTAAGGCGGCCGGCATCCTTGCTCTTGTCATTGCAGCCGCTGCCATCGTCCGGCGGCAGGCAATGCCCGGTCGAGACCTCCGCAAGCCATGTCGGCTTCAGGTGCATGCAGGAAAGAGGCGACCTTGCTCGATTGATCTAGATCAACAAAGCAAGGTTGTGCCGCTGCGAACGTGCCACTGCTTCAGATGTTCGATCGGTCATGTTGACTGACTAAGATGTTAAGCCGCGCTCGTTCCCGGCAGAATCGACGCTAGGAAGCTGCCGAGAGAGTTTTGCGCGTGCCCCACGCAATTTTTTGAAACTCATTCGCTGGGAGCAGCGCATGCACGACGTTGGGGTTGCGGCAGGCCTACCTTTGTCGGATGGGCCCAGCGAGAGGGGTATGGTCTGGATTCCGAGCGGCACGTTTCGCATGGGCTCCGACAGGCACTACGCCGAAGAGGCACCCGTCCATCGCGTTTCGGTGAGCGGCTTTTGGATGGACCGGACGCCGGTCACCAATCGCGATTTCCGCAAGTTCGTCAACGCAACAGGCTACGTGACGTCAGCGGAGACGCGGCCTGACGCAAAGGACTATCCGGGCGCGCTGCCGCACATGCTCAAGGCAGGCTCGCTGGTTTTCACGCCACCGAAGCGTCCGGTCGATTTGCGCGACTGGTCGCAATGGTGGAATTTCAAATTTGGCGCCAACTGGCGCCGGCCATACGGCCCCCGCAGTTCGATCAGCGGCCTCGACGCTCATCCCGTGGTCCACATTGCCTATCGCGATGCCGAGGCCTACGCGGCATGGGCTGGCAAGGACTTGCCGACCGAAGCCGAATGGGAGTTTGCCGCGCGCGGCGGACTCGACGGAGCCGAGTTCGCCTGGGGCGACGAGCTCATGCCCGGCGGCAAGCCAATGGCGAATACCTGGCAAGGCGCATTTCCGTACGAGAATCTCAGCAGCGATGGTTACGCGCGAACCTCGCCGGTGATGGCGTTCCCGCCGAATGGCTACGGCCTCCATGACATGATCGGCAATGTCTGGGAGTGGACCACGGATTGGTGGTCCACCAGACATGAGCCCGATCCGGCCAAGGCGTGCTGCATTCCGCACAATCCACGCGGCGGGCGTGAGCAGGACAGCCACGATCCGTCGCTGCCCAGGATCAAAATTCCCCGCAAGGTTCTCAAAGGCGGCTCGCATCTCTGCGCGCCGAACTACTGCCGTCGCTATCGCCCGGCTGCGCGTCATGCGGAAGCGGCGGATACGTCCACGAGCCACGTTGGCTTTCGATGCATCATAAGGAAGGGAGCAAATGATGAGCGATGAGAAGGATAACAAGGCCCGCGACATGAGCCGCCGCAATGTTCTGCTCGCGACGACAAGCATTGCCGCCGCGTCCGCGTTGGGCACCGCTGCATCGGTTGAGAAGGCACTGGCCCAGGCGCAGCAGGCACCGAGCGGACAGCGGCCCAATATCGTCGTCATCATGGGGGACGATATCGGCATCTGGAATATCGGTGCTTACCATCGTGGCATGATGGCCGGCCGCACGCCGAACCTCGACAAGATCGCGGCAGAAGGCATGCTGTTTACCGATTACTACGCCGAGGCGAGCTGCACCGCAGGCCGGGCCAACTTCATCACCGGCGAGCTGCCGATCCGCACCGGCATGACCACGGTCGGTCAGGCCGGCGCTCCCACCGGCTTGCCGGCGGAGGCTGTGACCATCGCCACCGCGCTCAAAGGCATGGGCTATGCCACCGGCCAGTTCGGCAAGAATCATCTTGGCGACAAGAACGAGTTTCTGCCGACCGTGCACGGCTTCGACGAGTTCTTCGGCTATTTGTATCACCTCGACGCCATGGAAGATCCGGCTCACCCCGGTTATCCGCAGGACCTGTTGAACGTCGTCGGTCCGCGCAACATGCTGCATACGTGGGCGACCGATGTGGACGATGCCACCGTGGATCCGCGCTGGGGCAAGGTCGGCAAGCAGAGGATCGAGGACGCCGGCACGCTCTATCCCAAGCGGATGGAAACCGTGGACGACGAAATTCGGGATCTTGCCCTGAAGTTCATCGAAAAGGCCAAGGCCGACAACAAGCCGTTCTTCCTATGGCTCAATCCAACCCGCATGCACATCGTCACGCACTTGTCGCCGAAGTACCAGGCGATGCGCAATTCCAAGAACGGCTGGTCGATTCATGAAGCCGGCATGGCCCAGCTCGACGACGATGTCGGCATCGTCATGCAAAAACTCAAGGACATGGGCGTGGATGACAACACCATCGTCATCTTCACCACGGATAACGGCACCGAGGTCTTCACCTGGCCGGATGGCGGACAGACACCCTTCGCGCAGAGCAAAGGTACGGTCTTGGAAGGCGGCTTCCGCGCGCCGGCGATGATCCGCTGGCCGGGCAAGGTGCCGGCGGGCAAGGTCGAGAACGGCATCATCTCCGGGCTGGACTGGTTCCCGACCTTGCTGGCGGCTGCCGGCAACCCCAACATTGTCGAGGAACTGAAGAAGGGCAAGCACATCGGCGACCGCACCTACAAAGTCCATCTGGACGGTTACAATCAGATGGACATGATCACCGGCAAGGGACCGTCGGCCCGGCACGAAATCTGGTACTTCGGCGAGAGCGAGCTTGGGGCTGTGCGCATCGACGACTTCAAGTACCGTTTCATCGACCAGCCAGAGGGGTGGCTCGGTGCAAAGACCAAGGTTGACGTTCCCTACCTGATCAACCTTCGCCTCGATCCGTTCGAGCGGACGGGATGGCCCGATAGCGGGACAAAATACGGCGCGCAACAATACTTCGACTGGTTCAAATATGAATTCTGGCGCTTCGTGTTCGTTCAACAGGAGGTCGAGAAGCTGGCCATGACCGCGATCGAGTTTCCGCCGATGCAGAAGGGCGCGAGCTTCAACCTCGATTCCGTGAAGGCGAAAATCGAGGCGGCCAGGGCGGCGATGGCAAAATAGCCTGGATTCATGATCAGCATGGCGGGGCGGCCTCTTAGGCCGCCCCGCGCAGCACCGGGGGAAGTGTCTCTTCCTGGTCCCTCGCGACATTTGCCGCGGTTGCACAAAGCGGGCGATGGCCGTTCAGTGAAAAGTCAGACGATTGCGCTGTCTTCGATTCACCGTCAAACACCGGGCTATCACTTGCCAATTCGATCTGCGAAGCTGTGGCAGCATAAATGCGCTTGCAAACAAGCAAGCTGCGTAGGGAGGTCCGCAGTGGATAAAGTGCGACGCTTGCGTGCGATGAGCTCACTGCGCCGCCAACAGGCCGCGTACAACAGCATGAACAAATGGAAGCTGCTCGCAGAAGCAGAATACTGGGATCATCTGGCCGATCTCGAGTTGTCTTCTCACTTCCAGCAACGCAACGCCGTTGTCTCGAGTGAGGTCGAGCAGTCTCAATCGATCACAAACGCGAATGATGCTGGGCGGAAGACGATTTCCGCCGCGTGAGGTCAGAACGAGGCTGTCGTATGCGTGCCGCAGCACTCTCACAGAGAGCCGCGGCGGCGACGTGCACGATCTCGTCGAGCTTTGCAGCAAGACGATTGCGTCACCTGACGTCGTTCACGGCCCTGCGACCTGTTGCAGCGTGTTGAAGCGCGCCTTCTGCTCGCTGCTCAGCGTGGCGTAGAACTCGTCCAGGGCCGGCTCGACCAGCTTGGCGGCCGTCAGCATGGCCTCGAGCCGGTGCTGCATCGCCTCCAGCCGTCCAACCGGCGTCAGCGGTATGTCGTTTGGGCAGGCCGCCTGCAGGCCTTCAACGCCCTTGGCTGTCGCGTCACTGAGGCGGTCGAGCGCCTCCTTCTGCTTGCCGGCGGGGTGGAGCACAGCCTCGATTCTTTGGATCGGTAACTGCGTCAGGCCGGACTTCGGATCGCCGCAGCCCTCGGCGTTGGCTTGCTGCTGTGGCGAGCGCTCGCCGACATTGGGACCGAGCGCGTTGAAGCGGGCCTGCTGCTCGTCGCTGAGCGAGTTGTAGAAATTCTCAAGTGCCGGCCGCACGATCTTGACGGCTTCCAGCGTCGCGCTGATGCGGTTCATCATCGCGCGCAGGCGGCCAGGCGGAGTCAGGGCATAGGTCTCCGCGCAGGAGTCCTTGAACACACCGGCAGCGTTGGCCGCCGCGGCCTTCAACTCGTCGAGCAGTGCGCGTTGCTCCGCTGTCGGCCGCACGGCCCGCGCGATGTCGGCAAGCGGCCAGGCGGTCACGCCTTTATCCGGTGTGCCGCACAATTGCTGGAGCGTTCGCGGACTGACGCTGGCGCGCTGGCGAACGCGGCTGCCGCCGGCTTGCGGGTAGTCCTGCGGGTTGATGCTGGCATAGGCGGAATAGGGGCCGTCACCACCCCAGAACACCGTGTCGACGAAGTCGTCATACGCGTACGCCCAATAGCCGGGTTCGTAGGCATAGGACCAGAACGTGTAGTCGAAAATGTCGGAATAGGCATAAGGCCAGAACACGGGCCCAAGCCAAGCCACGAACACGGCGGGATGGCGATGTCGCCAGGCCTGCCGGGGAGCCCAGCCGCTCTGGCGGGTGGTGAGCGCCGCCTGGGCTTGCGCAGGGGCCTGCTCGCGGAAGCGCTCGGCAAACCGTCCGCGCTGGACGGCCTGGGCAGCGGCCGCGATCGCCGGCGCCCGCCCGGTCGGAGCTTGCAGTCCAAGTCGCTGCTGGCGCGTCAGGTCACTCTGCTGCGCCCGCTGTTCACGGCTCAGCAAGCGGCTCTGCGCCTGGAGCATCCGTTGCTGCTGGCGCAACGCCCGCGCGCCTTCCGGTTTCTGCGATTGGAGTTGCTGCACGCGCTGCTGCAGGCGATCGATGCGGGCCTGACGCTGCGTCGTTTGGCGCGCCAGCATCTCGCGCTGCCGCTGCTGCACGATCTGTTGGCGCTGCTGGATTTGTTGCTGGCGCTGTTGCGCGCGCTGTTCGATCTGATCGCGCCGCGACAGCCGCTCGCTCGCGGCCGGCGGTCCGCTGGGCCGCGAGGGAGCCGCGATGTGCGGCGTCGGCCGGGGAGCCATGGCCGGACGTTGCGGTGCTGCGGGCGCCCGATGGAATTCGGGCCGTGGCGCCGCCACGTGCGGGGCCGCCCGCGGCGGCGGTGCAGCGAAATGTGGCGCCGGGCGCGGTGGCGGTGAGGCAATATGCGGCGCGGGATGTGGTGCCATCGCCGGCCGCTGCGGCATGGCCGGGGGATGGAACGCCGGCGCGGCGGGACGCGCCATGGCTGGCGGCGCCGCTGGACGGGCCATGGCCGGTGGTGCTGCTGGCCGTGCTGCCGGCGCTGCGGCTGGGCCGGGTGGCCCGCCCCTTCCATGTCCCTGGCCGGGTCCTTGGGCGAAGGCACTGATGCTCGCCGTCAGCATCAAGGCACCAACTAAAACCGCCGTCAGGCAAACGCCACGCGGAAGCATGATTGTCGCTCCCAGCTCGTATTAGCCCACGACCTTCAACGCACGGCTGGCGGAATCGTTCGTGGTTGGCCATCGCCGGCATTGCGATCTTCCGACGCAGGCAGTCTCAAGAGAGATCCTGCGTCAGGGTGGTTGCGAGCCGCTCCAGCGCCCAGTCGACCTGGTCGCTGGTGATCACGAGCGGCGGAGCGATGCGGATCGTTTGCTCATGAGTGTCCTTGGCGAGGATGCCCTTGCGCTGAAGCGCCTCGCAGTAGCGGCGAGCGCGGCCGGCCTCGGGATGCAGCTCGACGGCCAGCATCAGGCCGCGCCCGCGCACCTCGCGGATCGTGTTGGCACGAATGCCTTTCAAGCCTTCCAGGAAGCGCGCGCCTTGCCTCGCCGCGTTCTCGATCATGCCTTCCTCGACCAGCACGCGCATCGCCGCGCGCGCCACCGCGCAGGCAAGCGGGTTGCCGCCGAAGGTCGAGCCATGCTGCCCGGGCCTAAGCGTGCCGAGCACGTCGTTGTTCGAGAGCACGGCCGAGACGGGATAGAAGCCGCCGGACATGGCCTTGCCGAGCAGCGTGACGTCCGCCTCGATACCCTCGTGCTGTTCGGCGAGCAGCTTGCCGGTGCGGCCGAGCCCGGTCTGGATCTCGTCGAGCACCAGCATCACATTGTTGGCGGTGCAGAGCTCCCGCACTTTGGTGAAATAGCCGGCTGGAGGAATGACGACACCGGCTTCCCCCTGGATCGGCTCGACCAGAAAAGCCACCGTGTTCGGGGTGATTGCCTCCTCCAGCGCCGCGGCGTCGCCGAACGGGATGATCTTGAAGCCCGGCGCGAACGGCCCGAAATGCGTGCGCGTCTCGGGGTCGGTTGAAAAGCCGACGATGCCCAGCGTGCGTCCGTGGAAATTGTTGGCGCAGATGATGATCTCGGCCTGGCCGTCCGGCACGCCCTTCACCTCATAGCCCCATTTGCGGACCGACTTGATCGCGCTTTCGACCGCCTCCGCGCCGCTGTTCATCGGCAACACCTTGTGGGAGCCGGTGAGCGCCGCGATTTCTTCGTAGAACAAGGCGAGCTGGTCGTTGTGGAAGGCGCGCGAGGTGAGCGTCAACCTGTGCGCCTGCTCGACCATCGCCGCCAGGATCTTGGGGTGGCAGTGGCCCTGGCTGACCGCGGAATAGGCCGAGAGGCAATCGAGATAACGGTTGCCTTCGGTATCCCAGACCCAGACGCCTTCGCCGCGCGACAGGACGACCCCGATCGGCTCGTAATTGCGGGCGCCAAAGCGTGCTTCCGTTGCGATGAAATCAATGACCGACGAGCTCATCTGTCGTCACTCCGTTGCGGCGCGCGGTGGCTGGCAACCGACTGCACCGGCGGCCTCAGCATGATTTGGGTATCAGCCTGCCGCCCTGGAAGCCTTCATGCGCCAATGGCGCGGCGCGGCCCGATTTGCTCGCAAGGTCAGATAGTTCTGCGGAACCCACAGGGCGTCCCTCGTCGACCCGGCCCCTACTGTGCATGGGGTTGTTTTCGATATTATTGTTGTTGGCCCTCACCCGATCGAACAGGGCACGCTCAAAAACCCGCGGAACCGCACCCGTCCGCCCCGCACCGGCTGGCCGCTGACGGCGTAGTTCGGGAAGCGCGCCAGGAAGCGTGAGATCGCGATGGCTCCTTCCAGCCGCGCCAGCGCCATGCCGGCGCATTGATGCGCGCCGGTGGCGAAGGCGAGGTGCCGGTTCGGCGTGCGCGCAACGTCGAAGCGCTCGGGGTCGGCAAACTGCGCGGGGTCGCGGTTGGCCGCGCCAATGCACAGCGTCACCGAGGTGCCGGGCTCGAGCATGACCCCGCCGAGCTCGACCCGCTCCGCGGTCATGCGGTTGCCGAGCTGGTTCGAGCTCTCGTAGCGCAGCATCTCCTCGACCGCGGTCTTGATCATGTCAGGGTTGTGGATCAGGCGCTGCTTCTGGTCCGGATGCCGGTGCAGTGCGACGAGGCCGTTGCCGATCAGGTTGGTGGTGGTCTCGTGGCCGGCATTGAGCAGGAAGATGCAATTGTGCAGCAGCTCCTTCTCGGTGAGCCGCTCGCCGTTCTCCTCGCCCATGATGAGACGCGTGAGCACGTCGCGGTCGGGATTGCCGGGCTTCGCGCGGCGGCGCGCAACCAGTGTTTCCAGATAGGCGAGGAAATCCGTCACCGCCTTGTTGCCGCGCGCGGCGACTTCCGGCGACACCACCGGTTCGAGCGCACCAAGGATCGCAAGCGACCAGTCGCGCAGCGGCCCGCGTTCGTCATGGGGAACGTCGAGCAGGTTGCCGATCACCTCGATCGGGATCGAGGCGGCAAAGTCGTCGATGATCTCGCAAGAGCCCCTGGCGGCGATGGCGTCGAGCAGGCCGTCGACCAGCTTGACGATGTCGCCCTCCATGCCCGCGATCGCGCGCGGCGACAGCGCGCCCATGATCAGGCGTCGCACGCGGGTATGCGCCGGCGGGTCGTTGAAGACGAGGCTGGTGGTGTGATGCTCGTAGAGCGGCGTATCGCCGTATTTCGGCGCGAACTCGCGCTTCTTGTCGGAGCTGAACGACTTGGTGTTCTTGTAGGTGGTGACGAGATCGTCATAGCGGGTCAGAAACACGGTGCCGTTGCGCAGACGCTTGACCGGCTCGTTCTCCCGCAATGCACGATAGGTCGGATAGGGATTGTCGTAGAATTCCGCCGTCAATTTCTCCAGATCGAAATTGGCCGCCAGTTCTTTCGCACTTGCGTTCATCCGCCATACTCGCCGGTTGAGACCGTTATGCTGTTTTCGCTCTTTCGAGCGGCTCGGCTCACCGTCTACAGTCGTGCCGTGATTTGCAAGCCGACCGGACAGGAAAATGCACGCCCGCGCTGACGCTGCCGACACGGCCCCGAATTGGCCCGACGATATTTTCGCGACCTTGCAACGCTTCGACGTCCGGCAGGTGCCTTACGTGCCTGACGCCGGCCATTCCAGGCTGATCCAGCGCGTGCTGGGTTCGTCCGCCATGCGCGGCATTCCGCTGACGACGGAGGAGGAGGGCGTCGCCCTTCTCGCCGGCGCCTGGGCCGGCGGCCAGCGCGGCGTCCTGCTGATGCAATCGAGCGGCGTCGGCAATTGCATCAACATGCTGTCGCTGATCCCTATCCTGCGCTTTCCGTTCCTGACGCTCGTGACGATGCGCGGCGAATGGGGCGAGTTCAATCCCTGGCAGGTACCGATGGGCTCGACCACGCAGGGCGTGTTCGAGCTGTCCGGCGTTCAGGTGCTGCGCGCCTTGAACGCGGCCGAGGTGCCGGCCGTGATGGAGGCGGCCGCCGCCCAGGCCTACAACGCACTCACGCCCACCGCCGTCCTTTTGTCGCAGCGCCTGATCGGGGCCAAGGTGTTTACCAAATGAGCAAGGCCAATCTCCTCGATCGCCGCCAGGTGGTCGCCGCGCTGCTGGCGAACCGCAAGGACCTCGTCGCGATCGGCGGCTTGGGCGCCTCGACCAACGACATGTGCGCGGCCGGCGACCACGCCCGCAACTTCTATCTCTGGGGCGGCATGGGCGGCGCTGCGATGATCGGGCTGGGCCTCGCGCTGGCGCAGCCCAAATTGCCGGTGCTGGTCATCACCGGGGACGGCGAAATGCTGATGGGGATGGGCAGCCTTGCCACCATCGGCCTGCAGAAGCCGTCCAACCTGTCGATCGCAGTGCTCGACAACGAGGCCTATGGCGAGACCGGCGGCCAGACCAGCCACACCTCCGCGGCCGCCGACCTCGTCGGCGTCGCCAAGTCCTGCGGCATCCAGGACAGCCGGGCTGTGACCACCATGGCCGAGGTCGAGGCCTTCGCCAAAGCGGTCCACGACGTCTCCGCCGGACCGCGCTTTGCCAATGTGAAGATCGACAACGCCAGCCTCGAGCGGATCCTCCCGACCCGGGACGGGACCTACATTCTCAACCGGATCCGCGGAGATCTCGGCTTCCAGCCCATCTAGGCCGGACCTGTCCATCCCGGCGCAGTCACCATTCTGCACGTGACCCGTGCAGGACGGACCGATTTCCACTGATTTTACAACACATCTAGGTTGCGGCGCAGCATTCTGCTTGACTTTTGCGTGGGTGAGTGCTTACTCACTAACATGAGCTCATTGCGAATGACGAGCGACCTGAGGCGTCAGTTGATCCTCGGTGCCGCAAAACGCTGCTTTGCACGGCACGGGTATAACGGCACCACGACCAAGAGCGTGGCGGCCGCCGCTGCCATTTCCGAAGCGCTGCTGTTCAAGCACTTCCCGTCCAAGGCGGCGCTGTACGCCGAAATTCTCAGCGACGAATGCGAGGCGGATCCGGCGCTCACCGAGTTGCTCGAACGGCAGCCGTCGACGGCGACGCTGGTCGAGCTGATCCGTGGCATGGTCGAACATTTCCTCGAGATCGCCGACGGGCCCGATCAGGAGGAGGCGCAGCGGCTGCGACTGATGGCCACGAGTCATTTGGATGACGGCGAATTCGCCCGTTTGCTATACGCCAAGATCGAGACGCTGATCGGGGCGGTGTTCGTCACCTCGCTCGAGCGCGCGGTGGCCGCCGGGGACGCACGGCCATTCAGCGGCGATCCGCTCAACCTGTTCTGGTTCGCGCATCACACGGTGATGACGGCGGCGCTGACCAGGCTGCCGGCCACGCCCTGTCTCGCCTACGGCAAGGCTGACGATCTCGAGCGCCAGCTTTGTGAGTTTCTCCTGAGGGGTATCGGACTTAACGACGCCGCAATTGCTTTGCATCTGGGCCGCGCTTTGGCGCCGGGTGCGGGTGAGGCGGCGATTGCAGAAAGCGCATGACATGAACATCGTAGCTGAACACAAGATATCGGGCGAACCGATCGACAAGGCGCCGAAGCGGCCCGTGAAGCCGGTCCGCTGGTTCATCATCGTCAGCCTGCTACTGAGCCTGCTCGTCGGCGGCCTCGTCTGGTTCAACTATTTCCGCGGCCAGATGATCAAGCAGTTCTTCGCCAACAACAAGCCGCCGCCGGTCGCCGTCAGCGCCGCCGAGGCGAAGTCGGAGATCGTGCCCAACCTGCTCACCGCGGTCGGCAGCCTTGTCGCCGTGCACCAGGTCGACGTCAGCGCCGACGTCAACGGCCGCGTCACCGAGATCAAGTTTGAGCCGGGCACGCGCGTCGAGGCTGGCACGCCGCTGGTGCAGCTGTTCGATGCGCCGGAGCAGGGCGATCTCGCCAATTACAAGGCGCAGGCCACCGTCGCGCAGCTCTCGCTCGACCGCGCCAAGCAGCTGGCCTCGCGCCAGTTCGGACCGCAGGCGACCGTCGATACCGCGCAGGCCGCCTACGATCAGGCGCAGGCCGGCATCGCCAAGACCGAAGCGCTGATCTCGCAGAAGCTGGTGCGCGCGCCGTTCTCCGGCGATCTCGGCATGCGCAAGGTCGAAGTCGGCCAGTATCTGACGGCTGGCACGGCGATCGTGTCGCTGACCGATCTGTCGGAGCTGTGGGCCAACTTCACGGTGACCGAAAAGGATTCCGGCAGCCTCAAGGTCGGCCAGACCGTTCGGCTGAAGGTCGACGCCTATCCGGGCCGCACCTTCGAGGGCAAGATCACCACGATCGAGCCGCAGATCGCCACCGACACCCGCAACATCCGTGTGCAGGCGACGATCGCCAATCCCGAGAAAATCCTCAAGCCCGGCATGTTCGTGACCACCACGGTGGTGCTGCCGGAGAAGCCGGCGGTGATCACCGTGCCCGAGACGGCGGTGGACTACACACTCTACGGCGACTCGGTCTTCGTGATCACCGAGAAGAAGGAAGAGGACGGCAAGACCAGCCTCTCAGCGGTGCGCACCTTCGTGCAGACCGGCAATCGAGTCGACGGTCGCGTCGAGATCATCAAGGGCGTGAAGCCCGGCGACAAGGTCGTCGCCGTCGGCCAGCTCAAGCTGCAATCTGGCGCGCCGGTGTCGATTTCGACCGATCCGGCTCCGGCGATCCCGGCGCAGCCGCCGCGCTACTGATAACATCCTCACGTGATCCGGCCCGGCCGGATCACGTCTCTTGAGACAAAGAAATCGAGATCGCCGCGATGGCCTTTACCGATATTTTCATCAAGCGCCCGGTTCTTTCGGTCGTCGTCAGCCTGCTGATCCTGCTGATCGGTCTGCGCGCGGCGATGGTGCTGCCGATCCGGCAATATCCGAAGCTGTCGAACACGGTCATCAACATTACGACCGTCTATCCCGGCGCGTCCGCGGACCTGATCCAGGGCTTCATCACCACGCCGATCGAGCAGGCGGTCGCCTCCGCCGAGGGCGTCGACTACATCACCTCATCCTCGGTGCTCGGCACTTCGACGATCCAGGTCTACAT
Organism: Bradyrhizobium sp. USDA 4486; assembly: GCF_054057995.1. Taxonomy (NCBI): domain Bacteria; kingdom Pseudomonadati; phylum Pseudomonadota; class Alphaproteobacteria; order Hyphomicrobiales; family Nitrobacteraceae; genus Bradyrhizobium; species Bradyrhizobium sp. USDA 4486. Next base: position 3,849,464 of record NZ_JBSRZV010000001.1, on the reverse strand, counting down.
CAAGCTGAACTTCGATCCGAACCAGGCGCTCACCGAAGTTCTGGCGAAGACCAACTCGGTCAAGTACCTGATCCCGAAGGAATCCAACGACCCGATCGTGACCAAGACCACGGGCCAGACCACCGCCGTTATGTACCTCGGATTCTCGTCCGAGGAGCTGTCGGGCTCGGCGATATCAGACTATCTGACACGCGTGGTGCAGCCGGTGCTGTCGACCGTCGACGGCGTCGCCTCGGCCGATATTCTCGGTGGCCAGACCTTTGCGATGCGGCTGTGGCTTGATCCCGTAAAGATGGCCGGCCGCAACGTGTCGGCGGCGGACGTTGCCGCTGCCATCCAGGCCAACAACTTCCAGTCCGCGGCGGGTCAGACCAAGGGCTATCTGATCGTCTCGAACGTCTCGACCAATACCGGCCTGACCGACGTCAACCAGTTCAAGAAGATGATCGTCAAGGCCAAGGACGGCGGCTTCGTGCGGATGGAGGATATCGCCACCGTCGAGCTTGCCGCCCAGAGCACGGATGCGAGCGTCGCCTTCAATGGCGAGCACGCGATCTTCATCGGCGTGCAGGCAACGCCGCAAGGCAACCCTCTGACGCTGGTCAAGGGCGTGCGCGCACTGTTCCCTGAGCTCGAACGCAACCTGCCGCCGTCGATGAAGATGAAGGTCGCCTACGACTCGACCAAGTTCATCCAGTCTTCGATCGACGAGGTGGAGAAGACGCTCGGCGAAGCCGTGATCATCGTGATCGTGGTGATCTTCCTGTTCCTGGCCTCGCTGCGCTCGGTCATCATCCCGGTCGTTACCATTCCATTGTCGATGATCGGCGTCTGCACCCTGATGCTGGCGCTGGGCTTTAGCTTCAACCTGCTGACGCTCCTGGCGATGGTGCTCGCGATCGGTCTCGTGGTCGACGACGCCATTGTCGTGGTGGAGAACATCCACCGCCATCTGGAGGAGGGGAAGACACCGGTCCAGGCCTCGCTGCAAGGCGCGCGCGAAATCGTCGGTCCCGTCATCTCGATGACGATCACGCTGGCCGCGGTGTATGCCCCGATCGGCTTCCTCGGCGGACTCACCGGCTCGCTGTTCCGCGAGTTTGCCTTCACGCTCGCGGGCTCGGTGATCGTGTCGGGCGTGATCGCTCTGACGCTGTCGCCGATGATGTGCTCTGTGCTGCTGAAGAACACCGAAGAGGGCCGTTTCGCCAAGCTGGTCAACAAGGTGTTCGGCGCGATGACGCGCTGGTACGGCCGCAGGCTCGACCGCTCGCTCGACTACAAGGCCATTACCGGCCTGTTCGCGGTGACGATCCTCGGGCTCGTCGGCTTCCTCTACATGCATACCTCGAAGGAGCTGGCACCCGAGGAAGACCAGGGCATCGTGTTCGCGGTGACCAAGGCGCCGAAATACGCCAACATCGACTACGTCGATTACTACGGCGAGAAGCTCGACAAGGAATTCCAGAAATTCCCCGAGACTGATCTGCGCTTCGTGCTGAACGGCATCAACGGCCCGCAGGGCGGCATTGCCGGCATGCTGCTCAAGCCCTGGGAGGAGCGCAAGCGCTCATCGATTGCGCTGAAGCCGCTGGTGCAGGCCGAGCTCTCCAAGATCGAGGGCGTGCAGGCGTTCGCGTTCAACCTGCCGCCGCTGCCGGGCGGACCGGGCGGCTTGCCGGTGCAGATGGTGATCAACTCCACCGCGAGCTTCCAGACGGTCTACGAGCAGATGGAGAAGCTGAAGGACGCCGCGCGCAAGAGCGGCATGTTCATCGTCTCCGACAGCGACCTCGCCTACAACCAGCCGAGCGTGGAGGTCACGATCGACCGCACCAAGGCGCAGGATCTCGGCATCAACATGCAGAACCTCGGCTCCACGCTCGCGGTGCTGCTGGGCGGCAACTACATCAACCGCTTCAACCTCGAGGGCCGCTCCTACCAGGTGATCCCCCAGGTGCCGCGTGGCAAGCGGCTCTCGCCGGAATCGCTCGGCGGCTACTATGTGACCACCAACACCGGCCAGCAGCTGCCGCTGTCAACCGTGGTCTCGATCAAGACCCGGACAGACCCGAACTCGCTGACCCACTACAACCAGCTCAATTCGGCGACGTTCTCGGCAGTGCCGATGCCCGGCGTGACCATCGGTGCTGCGGTTGACTTCCTCGAAGGCGAGGCCAAGAAGCTGCCGCAGGGGTTCAGCCACGACTATCTGGCGGACTCGCGTCAGTACGTGCAGGAAGGCAATCAGCTCGCAATCACCTTCGGCTTTGCGCTGATCATCATCTTCCTGGTGCTGGCGGCGCAGTTCGAGAGCTTGCGTGACCCGTTCGTGATCATGATCTCGGTGCCGATGGCCATCGTCGGTGCGCTGATCCCGCTGTTCTTCGGCGCTGCGACCATGAACATCTACACCCAGGTCGGTCTGTTGACCCTGGTTGGCCTGATCACCAAGCACGGCATCCTGATGGTGGAGTTCGCCAACGAGCTCCAGGTCAACGAGCGGCTCGACCGCCGCTCGGCGATCGAGATGGCGGCCCGCATCCGCCTTCGTCCGATCCTGATGACCACGGCTGCGATGGTGACCGGCCTGATCCCGCTCTTGACGGCGTCGGGCGCGGGCGCGGCCAGCCGATTCTCGATCGGCCTGGTCGTCGTCGCCGGCATGTCGATCGGCACGCTGTTCACACTGTTCGTGCTGCCCGCCGTGTACGTTGTGCTGGCGACCGACCATCGCGCGGCGGCCGATTCGGAGCGGAACAAGCAGGTCAACGCGCTCGACCTCGACGCCAAGGCGCTGCGGCCGACCTGAGGCGGCGGACAATCGAACGAGGAGAGAAGGGCGGCAACGGCCAATCCGTTGCCGCCCTTTTTACGTCCCGATCGCGGCGTCCGCCCTAAGGCTTAGGGCGAGCGTGAGAGACAAGATCGGGCCTTCTTGCTAGGTTCGGCGGGATATGGCCCTCTCCCTCCATCCCGACACCCCGCAAGCCAGGACGCTGCCGAGCGCGGCCTCGGACGGTGTTGTGTCCGGCGAGGCGGCCGGGCGGGGGATCAGGCCCCGGCTGTTCACCAAATATGTCGGGCTGTTCGTGGCCGTCGTCGCCATCGCGCTGCTGGCCAACGGCCTGTTCGAGGTCTTCTTTTACTATCGCGAGCACAAGGCCGCTCTGATCCGGGTCCAGCACGAGCAGGCCGAGGCGGCTGCGGCCAAGATCGGCCAGTTCGTCAAGGAGATCGAGAGCCAGCTCGGCTGGACCACGCAACTGCCCTGGTCGGCGGGCTCGGTCGAGCAGCGCCGGTTCGATGCGCTGCGGCTGCTGCGGCAGGTGCCTGCGATCACCGAGCTTGCCCAGGTGGACGCGACCGGCAGGGAGCGGCTGCGCGTGTCGCGGCTCGCGATGGATGCGATCGACAGCGGGATCGATTTGTCCGATGACCCCAAGTTCACCCAGGCAGTCGCCCACAAGGTCTTTTACGGACCGGTCTACTTTCGCAGAGACTCCGAGCCCTACATGACGCTGGCACAGGCCGGCGCGCGCAAGGATGCCGGCGTCAGCATCGCCGAGGTGAACCTCAAGCTGATCTGGGATGTCGTGTCCCAGATCAAGGTCGGCCAGCACGGGCACGCCTATGTCGTCGGCCCGGAGGGACGGCTGATCGCGCATCCCGATATCAGCCTGGTCCTGCGCAACACCGACATGTCGAACCTCGCGCAGGTGCAAGCGGCGCTGGCCGGCGGCGATACCAAGGGCGCGCTTGCGGAAGCGCGCAACATCCAGGGACAGAGGGTGCTGACCGCATCGGCTCCGATCGAGCCGCTGCACTGGACCATGTTCGTCGAGCTGCCGGTCGAGGAGGCCTATGCGACGCTCTATGCGGCGCTGGAGCGGCTCGCGCTCGTGCTGCTCGTCGCCTCGATCTTTGCGGTGCTTGCCGGGATTTTCCTTGCGCGCCGCATGGTCGGGCCGATCCAGGCGCTGCGCGTCGGCGCCGAGCGGATCGGCGGCGGCGATTTCGCCCAGCGCATCTCGATCAAGACCGGCGATGAGCTCGAGGGTCTTGCGGACCAGTTCAACCACATGGGTGAGCGCCTGCAGCTATCCTATGCCGACCTGGAGAACAAGGTCGAGCAGCGGACGGCCGAATTGCGGGAAGCATTACAGCAGCAGACCGCGACCGCCGATGTGCTGAAAGTGATCAGCCGCTCGACGTTCGATTTGCAAACCGTTCTGGATACGCTGGTCGCATCGGCGGCCCGCTTGTGTGACGCGGACGAAGGAACGATCTTCCGGCCCCGCGACGGCGTGTTTTATCTGGCAGCAAGCTGCGGCCTGGACGCGGAGCAGGAGACCAAGCTTCGGACGTTTGCCTCCGTACCGGAGCGGGGAAGCGTCGTCGGGCGTACCTTGCTTGATTGCAAGACGGTGCATGTTCCGGATGTGCAGGCGGATCCGGAATTTGCTCCTTCGTCCGCGCGAAGACGCTCCAACGTTGGCACCATGCTTGGCGTGCCTTTGCTTCGAGAGGGGGCGCCCATCGGCGTGTTCGTCCTGACGCGGCATGTCGTGCGGCCCTTCAGCGAGAAGCAGATCGAGCTCGCCACGACGTTTGCAGATCAGGCCCTCATTGCGATCGAGAACGTCCGATTGTTCGAGGAAGTCCAGGAACGCACCAGGGAGCTGTCGCGGTCCCTCGACGATCTGCGTGCCGCCCAGGACCGCCTGATCCAGACCGAGAAGCTTGCCTCGCTCGGCCAGCTCACCGCCGGCATTGCGCATGAGATCAAGAATCCGCTCAACTTCGTCAACAACTTCTCGTCACTGTCGACCGAGTTGATCGACGAGCTCAACGAAACCCTTCAAGCCGTATCGCTCGATGCCAAGACGAAGGAGGACATCGAGGAGCTGACCGGCATGCTCAGGAGCAATCTGGAAAAGGTGGTTCAGCACGGCAAGCGCGCCGATTCCATCGTCAGAAACATGCTGCTGCATTCGCGCGAAGGCTCCGGCGAGCATCGCCCCAGCGACATCAACGCGATCGTGGAGGAGAGCCTCAATCTCGCCTATCACGGCGCGCGCGCCGAAAAGCCGGCCTTCAACGTCACGCTGAGGCGCGATTTCGACCCTGCCGCCGGCATGATCGACGTCTATCCGCAGGAGATCACCCGCGTCCTGCTCAATCTGATCTCGAACGGATTCTATGCGTCCGCCAAGCGCAAGGAGAGCGCACAGGACGGCTTCGAGCCAACTTTAAGCGCCGCCACAAAAGATCTCGGCAGCGGGGTCGAAATCCGGATCCGCGACAACGGCACCGGAATTCCGGCGGAGGTGAAGGAAAAGATGTTCAATCCTTTCTTCACCACCAAGCCGGCCGGCGAGGGCACGGGGCTCGGGCTATCCATGAGCCATGACATCGTCGTGAAACAGCACGGCGGCACGATCGACGTGAACACGGAACCCGGTGTATTCACCGAATTCATCATCACTCTGCCGCGCATGATGGCGGCAGGCGGCACTTCCGGAGGCAAGAGTTGAACGTTTACATCCTGGTCGTCGATGACGAGCCCGACGTCGAGGCGCTGTTCCGGCAGCAGTTCCGGCGCGACCTGCGCGCCGGCCGTTTCCAGATGGAATTCGCGCCGTCTGCGTCCGATGCGCTGAAACTCGCTGCCGAGGTGCGCGATCCCTCGCTGATCCTGATCCTGTCGGACATCAACATGCCCGGCATGAGCGGGCTCGACATGCTGCCGAAAGTACGCGCCGAGCATCCGGACGTTCCCGTCATCATGATCACGGCCTATGGCGATGCCGAGACGCGTCGCAAGGCGATCGAGCGCGGCGCCGTCGGGCTCTTGACCAAGCCGATCGACTTTGCGCTGCTGCGCCAGGAGATCGACACGAGGCTCGAGCAGGCGGCATGACTGCGACCATCCTCTTCGTCGACGACGAGCCGGATCTCGAGGCGCTGGTCCTGCAGAAATTCCGCAGGCAAATCCGCGACGGGATGCTCGCCATCATGTTCGCCCGCGATGGCGTGGAGGCGCTGCAGTCACTGGAGCAAAATCCGCAGGTCGACATGGTGGTCTCCGACATCAACATGCCGCGCATGGACGGGCTGTCGCTGCTGCAAAAGCTGCAGGAGGCCGAAGACAAGAAATCGACCATCATCGTCTCGGCCTATGGCGACATGAGCAACATCCGCACCGCGATGAACCGCGGCGCGTTCGACTTCCTCACCAAGCCGATCGACTTCGCCGACCTCGAAGCCACGATCGACAAGACGATCCGCCACATCGAGATGCTGCGCGAGGTGCGGCGCCGCCAGATGGTGGCGGAGCGGGCCCATGCCGCGCTGTCGCGCCATTTCTCGCCCGAGCTTGCCAAGCGTCTGGCGGCCAGCGGCGAGGGTGAGGGAATCGAGGTACAGTGGCGCGAGGTCGCCGCCATCTTCACCGACATCACCGGCTTCACCTCGCTTGTCGAGAGCGCGCCGCCGGAGACGCTGGGAGAGCTCCTCAACGAGTATGTCGGAGGGATGACCGAGGTCGTCTTCGCGCATGAAGGCACCGTCGCAAAGATCATCGGCGATGCGCTCCAGGTGCTGTTCAATGCGCCCGGCGATCAGCCCGACTATGCGACGCGCGCGGTCGCCTGCGCCCATGACCTCGATGCCTGGGCGCGGGATTTTTGCGCGCGCCAGCGTGCGAGGGGCGTGAACTTCGGCGCCACCCGCATCGGCATTCACGCAGGTCCAGCCCTGGTCGGCAATTTCGGCGGCAACCGCTTCTTCGACTACACTGCCTATGGCGATTCCATCAACATCGCGGCGCGGCTCGAGGCCGCCAACAAGCATCTCGGCACGCGCATCTGCGTCAGTGCTAGCGTCGCCAAGGCGGCCGAGAATTTCCAGGGCCGCCCCGTAGGCGAATTGATGCTGCGCGGACGCAGCGAGCCGTTGCGCGCGTTCGAGCCGCTGCCGCAGGCCAGATTCGAGGCCCCGGAGACGGCGCTCTATTGCGAGGCCTTTGCCAAGATGGAGGCCGGCGACGTCGCTGCCATGCCGGCCTTCGCCGCGCTGGTGGGGATGCATGCCGAGGATCCGCTGGCCAGCTTTCACCTGAAGCGCCTGCTCAACGGCGCCAAGGGCATCCGCATGCAACTGGACTAGGAGCTCGACATGTTCAGTGACTTCTCCGCCGGCAATTATCGTTTCATCCCGTCCGTGTTCCAGTATTCGGCCGGTGCGGCCGCGCACGACGGCTACGAGATCGAGCGCGTCCGGTTCGATCGGCTGGTGCCGCTGGCTGAAGGATTTGCGCTGGCCGCGAAGTATATTCAGGAGGCGGGCCGGCCGCTGACGGCCTTCTGCGCCTGCGAGTTGCGCTCGCCGGCGGCCTTCAGCGAAGAGGGCTTTCGCGCATTCAATCTGCACTACGTCAAGACGTTGTCGGAGTGGGGCATCTTCGACGGTACCACCAACCCGGTGGCGCGCAGCAATGTCTGTCCCGAGATCGATCCGCCGTCCGAGCCTTCATTCTATGCGTTCTCCTTCACGCGGCCGACGACGTCCAAGGCGCCTTCCTTCGTGATCGCCGGCGGGGCCGAGGCGCGCGAGGGCAGCGGCACCTATGTCGAGCGCACGGTGCGCTACCGCGATCTCAGCCCGGAGGGCCTGCGTGAAAAGGTGCGGTTCACCACGACCTCGCAGATGGAAAGCCGGATGACCGCATTCGGCTTCGGCTGGAGGGACACGACCGGCGTGCAGGCCTATTCTGTGCACGACTTCCACCACGCGCTGGTCGACGAGTTGGTCCGCCGCGGCGCGCTGCGCTCCGGCCTGACCTGGCATTATGCCCGGCCGCCGGTGGTCGATCTCGAATATGAGATGGATTGCCGGCGCGTGATGCGGGAGACGGTGATCTGATCCGTCGACAGTGGGTCTTCACCTCTCCCCGACGGGAGAGGTGAAGGGCCCGCCAGCAGAGTTTAGCCTAGCGCTGCCTCGGGTCGAGGGCGTCGCGTAGGCCGTCGCCGAGGAGGTTCAGTGAGAGCACCACGAGGAAGATCGCCAAGCCCGGCCAGATCGCCATCCACGGCGCCTGGGTCAGGAAGCGCTGGGCTGCATTGAGCATGCTGCCCCAGGACGGCGCCGGCGGCTGCTGGCCGAGGCCGAGGAAGGACAATGCGGCCTCGGCGATGATGGCGGCGGCGATCGACAGCGTCGCCTGCACCAGCAGCGCCGGCAGGATGTTCGGCAGGATGTGCGAGAACGCGATCCGCCAGGGCGGATTGCCGAGCGCGCGAGCGGCCTCGACATAGTCCTCGGCCTTGACGCTCAGTACCTGACCGCGGGTCAGGCGGATGAAGATCGGCGTTGCCGAAATACCGATCGCGATCATGGCGTTGCCGAGGCTCGGGCCGAGGAACGCCGCGAGCGCGATGGCCAGGATCAGGAACGGGCAGGCCAGCATCGCATCGGTGATCCGGCTGATCAGGGCATCGACAAATCCACCGCGATAGCCGGCGAGCAGGCCGAGCGGCACGCCGATGCCGAGCGCGATCGCGACCGAGATGAGACCTGCCAACAGGGAAGCGCGGGCGCCGTAAACGACACGGCTGAGGATGTCGCGGCCAAGCTCGTCGGTGCCGAACCAGTGCGCCGCCGTGGGCGGCTTGCGGACCAGGCTCCAGCTGGTCGCGATGGGATCGTAAGGCACGATCAGCGGTGCGAAGGCTGCAAGGAGGATGAACGCGGTGATTACGAGGAGCCCGAATACCGCGGCCTTGCGCTTGAACAGCCGCCGCCGCGCGCGGCGGGCGGGGCTGTCGAGCTCGTGGGCTTGCGTGGCGGGACTGGCTGAAAGCGCGGCGTCGGTCATGGCCTAGCTCCTCAGCCTGGGATTAACGAGGACATAGGCGATGTCGGCGACGAGGTTGAGCGTGATATAGACCGTGGCCGTCACCAGCACCACGCCCTGCACCACGGCGTAGTCACGGTTGAACACGGCATCCACGATGAGCTTGCCGAAACCGGGAATGGAGAAAATCTGCTCGGTCAAGACGGCGCCTGAGAGCAGCGTGCCGAGCTCGAGCGCGCCGAGCGTGATGATGGGCGTGAGTGCATTGCGCATCGCGTGTTTGAGGATCACGGAGCGCTCCGACAATCCCTTCGCGCGCGCGGTGCGGACATAGTCGCTCTCCAGCACCTGGAGCATCGCGCTGCGGGTATGCCGCATCAGAATCGCGGAGATCGCATTGCCGAGCACGAAGGCCGGCATGATGGTGGCAGCCAAACTCGCGCGCCAGTTCTCGGTGAGCGGCACATAGCCGGAGGCCGGCAGCCAGCCGAGCTTGATTGAGAACAGGAAGATGAGGAGAATTCCGAGCCAGAAATTCGGCGTCGAGATGCCCCACAGCGCGAACAGATTGGCGCCGTAGTCCCAGGCCGTGCCCTTCTTCACCGCCGAGATGATGCCGGCGGGAATGCCGATGCAGAACGCGATGACGATCGCCATCGAGCCGAGCTGAAGCGTCACCGGCAGCTTCTGCGCGATCAGCTCGCGCACCGGCATCTTGTTGCGCAAGGACTCGCCGAAATTGCCCGTCAGCACCCCCTTAAGCCAGTAGACATATTGCACCGGGATCGGCTGATCGAGCTTGTACTGCTGGCGGATCTGCTCGATCACGGCGGGATCACGCTCCTCGCCGGCCATGACCAGCGCAGGATCGCCCGGCAGCAATTGCTGCAGCGAGAAGATCAGCACGGACACGAAGAACAGTGTCGGCACGATCTGCGCGATGCGGCGCGCGAGAAAGTTCAGCATGATTCAGATCGCGTCCCGCGGCGTAGCCGTAATCACTTGAACTTCAGCCCGACGACGCGGACCAGTCCGTCGGGCATCTGCCTGTAGCCGTCGAGCTTCTTGGTGTGCGCGATCAGCAGTGTGCGGTGATAGAGGTAGATGATCGGCAGGTCGTCGAGCAGGATCTTGGTCAGCTTGGCATAGATCGCCTTGCGCTCATCGACGTCGGATGTGGCCCGGCCTTGTTCCAGCAGCTTGTCGGCCTCGGGGTTCGAATAGCCTCCGTCGTTCTGCGGCGCTTTGCTGCGCATGAAGATGTAGGAATTGCCGTCGGGGTCGATGCGGCCGCTCCAGTTGATCTGGAACACCTGGAACTCGCCGGCCTGGGCCTGCTTGAAGGTCGTCGCAAACTCGACCGCGCGGATCTTGATATCGAAGCCCGCTTCTGCGGCCATCGACTGCACGACCTGGGCGACAGCCTCGTTCTCCGCGCCCTTGGGGATCATGTAATCCACCGTCACCGGCGTGGTGACGCCGGCTTCCTTCAACAGCGCCTTCGCTTTTGCGATGTCGCGGCCGTGAACCGGGAAGGCCTTCTGGTAATAGGGATGGGTCGGGCTGACCCATTGGTTGCCTGGTGTGAACTCGCCATTGAAGACGACCTGGTTAAGCGCTTCGCGGTCGATCGACAGATCGAGCGCCTGACGGACTTTTGCCGACTGGCTTAGCGGCCCCTTGTTCTTGTCGTTGCCGATGTTGACAGTCAGGCCGAGATAGCCGAGCTCCGGCGCCGTCGACAGCACGAGGCGGGAATCGGCGCGCACGTCCTTGATGTCGGTGGCGAGCACGCGCTCGATCAGATCGAGCCCGCCGGACTTCAGATTGGCGAGGCGGACGGTGGCATCGACGATCGGCAGGAACACGATGCGATCGATATGGATGTTGTCCTTGTTCCAGTAGTCGGCGAACTTTTCGAACACCATGCGGTCCTGCTGGACGCGCTCGACGAACTTATACGGGCCGGCGCAGACCGGATGCAGGCCGAACTTGTCGCCGGCTTCCTTGGCCGCCTTGGGCGACACCATCATGCCGGAGCGGTCCGTGAGCTGAGCGATCAGCGGCGAGTAGGGAGTCTTGAGCACCAGCTTGATGGTGAGCGGATCAACGACCTCGACATGATCCACGCTTGCGAGCTCGGATTTCCGGAACGAGCCGGGCAATGTCATGTGACGCTCAATGGAGAATTTGGCAGCCTCGGCGTCGAGGGGCTCGCCGTCATGAAATTTGACGCCCGGCCGCAGCTTGATCCTCATCTCCTTGCCGTCGGCCGAAGTCTCGTGCGACAGCGCGAGCTGTGGCACGATGTTGAGCTTCTCGTCGATGTCGAACAGCTTGTCGCAGAAGGCGGAGAACACGATGCGGCCGACATAGGTGCGGCCGACGCTGGGATCGAGAATGTCGGGGTCCTCGGCGATGCCGATGCGAAGTGTGGACTGGGCCTGGGCAGCGCCCGCGAGCGACGTCAGCAAGGCCGACGCCAGGATTGCCAAATGCATGAAGCTCATCGCTCTCAACCTCTGTTTTGCGGCTATGCGGGATCGGTCCCCAAGGGACTAACCCCGCTCGCGCGCGCTGCTTCCGGGCCACCGCTGAAGGCGGCGACCAATTTTTCAAGGACCGGCGAGAAGCCGCCGTCCATCGGGACGATCGCCGCGGAGGACGGCAGTTCCGACGTTCGGTGGCAGGCGGTTGCATGTCCGATGCCATCCGGCAGGAGCCGCGGCATTTCGCTGCGGCAACGCTCGATGACGTAGGGGCAGCGGGTATGGAAGCGGCACCCGCCCGGCGGATTGAGGGCGCTCGGGATCTCGCCCTGGAGCACAATCCGGCTGCTCTTTGCCCGCGGTTTAGGCACGGGGATCGCGGACAACAGCGCGCGGCTATAAGGATGGCGGGGCGCGGCGAACAGCGCGTCGGCCTCGGCTTCCTCGACGATCTGGCCGAGATTCATCACCGCGACGCGGTCGGCGATGTGCTTGACCACCGCGAGGTCATGCGAGACGAAGATGTAGGCGAGGCCGAGCCGGTCCTGGAGCTCGCGCAGCAGGTTCAGGATCTGCGAGCGGATCGAGACGTCGAGCGCCGAGACCGGCTCGTCGCAGATGATCAGCTTCGGCTCGACCGCGAGCGCGCGGGCAATCGCAATGCGCTGGCGCTGGCCGCCGGAGAATTCGTGCGGATAGCGCCGCTCGAGCCGTGGCTCGAGGCCGACCAGCCGCAAGATGTCTGCGACGCGCTCGCGTCGTTCCGCCGGCGGTACCAGATCATGCAGGGCCAGCGGCTCGGTCAGGATCTGGCCGACCGTCATACGCGGATTGAGCGAGGCGTAAGGGTCCTGGAAGATGATCTGCGCCTCGCGGCGGAACTTGCGCAGCGCGAGGGCGTCCAGCGAGAGCAGATCGCGGCCGTCGAAACGCACAGAGCCCGCATCCGGCTCGATCAGCCGCAGCACCAGGCGGCTGACGGTGGACTTGCCGCAGCCGGATTCGCCGACAAGGGCCAGCGTCTTGCCGGCTTCGAGAGAGAAGGAAACGCCATCGACGGCTTTGACATGGGCCAGCGCCCGGCCGAACAGCGAACGCTGGGCGATGAAATGCTTGACCAGTCCTTCGACCTCGAGGAGAGCGGTCATCGTCCGTAGTCTCCGCGAATACCGATCTCGTGTCCCCGGCGCGGCGCGGCGCGGAGTGCTGCGACGCTGAACCGGGACCGAGGCTGTCGCCCCATGGGGCCCGGTTCAGCAGCGCACCACGGCGCTAAGCTTGTGCTGCGCTGCGCCCGGGGCACGAGAGGAGAAAACGAGGCCATCACGACACCAACGTTTCGAGCGGCGCGCGGATGCAGCGCGAGAGGTGGCCGGGGCTGATTTCGACCAGCGGCGGCGGTGCCTTGGTGCAGGCGTCCAGCACGAACGGGCAACGCGCGGCGAAGCGGCAACCGACGGGCGGCTGCGCCATGTTCGGGACCATGCCCTCAATCGTCGCGAGCTGCTCGGCGCGATGGTCCAGACGCGGGATCGAGCCGAGCAGGCCGACCGTGTAGGGATGCTGCGGCGCGGAGAACAATTCGTCGACCGGCGCGCGCTCGACGATCTCGCCCGCATACATGACCGCGACCTCGTCGCAGACCTCGGCGACCACGCCGAGATCGTGGGTGATCAGGATGATCGCGGCGCCGCTCGCTGCTTTCAGCTCGCGCATCAACTCCAGAATCTGCGCCTGCAGGGTGACGTCGAGCGCCGTGGTCGGCTCGTCCGCGATCAGGAGCTGTGGGTCGCAGGCGAGCGCCATCGCGATCATCACGCGTTGGCGCATGCCGCCGGAGAGCTTGTGCGGATACTCGTCGATCCGCCGCTCGGGCGAAGGGATATGGACGCGGCGTAGGAGCTCGATTGCCCGCTCGCGTGCGCTCTTCCGCGATCCGCCGCGGTGGCGCAGGATCGTCTCGATGATCTGGTCACCGATCGTAAAGCTCGGATTGAGCGAGGTCATCGGCTCCTGGAAGATCATCGCGAGCCGGTTGCCGCGCAAGTCACGCAAGGTCTGATCGGACGTATGCAGCAGATCGAAGCCGTCGAAGCGGATCGCGCCAGTAATCTCCGCGCTCTGCTTCGGCAGCAATCCCATGATCGCGAGCGACGTCACGCTCTTGCCGCAGCCGGATTCGCCGACGAGGCCGAGCGTGGCGCCTTTGGCGACGCTGAGGTCGACGCTGTCGACCGCGTGGGTGATGCGGCCGTCGTCGCCGTGGAAACGGATGCGCAGGTCCTCGATCTCGATGAGAGAGCTGGCGCTCATGACTGCCTTGCGCGCGCTGCTGCGATGCTCGCGTCGATGACGCTGCGATCGGTGTTGCCGGCCGGGTTCTGCCGCGTCGGCAGCGAGCTGCGGAAATGCACCCAGAGCTCCTGGCTGACACGTTCGAGCCGTTCGAGCTCGCCAAGCGGATCGGGATGATCGTCGGCACGAATGTCGAGCGCCGGCCATTCCTCTTCGCCGTGGATCAGCAGCGCCGCCGACTGCTTGCCGCGCTTGTCGCCGCCCGCAGCCTCGCCCGCGCGCATCGCAGCGAGCAGGCGGCGCGGGAAGGACAGGCTGTCATTGGCGATGTAGGTCTTTGCGGTTTCGTCGAGCACGTCGGCGCCGGTCAGCATGTTGCCGGCAATGGAAAAGCCGCTGCCGGCGATGTGGCCGCACCAGTCGACGCAATCGCGCCCGGTATGCGCGGCGATCTCGCCGCTCGCGTCCATGACGTGGATCTGGCGGCTCTCGCGGCCGTTGTCAGTCGCCAGCAGCGAGGCGAGCACATCATGCGCGTTGAGGCCTTCGCGCAGCAGCTTGACGCCGTCGATGCCGTAATAGGGATTGACGAAGGCCTGCGTCGCGATGGCGCCGAGGCCCGCCGCGATGTAGGGCACGCGTGCGCCCACGGCGAAGAAGCGGGTCGCAACCGCGATGCCGAACTGGCCGGTGGCAGGGTCTCGCGCGATGATCGACCAGGTCATGTGCTGCCTTCAGCGTCCCGCGGCGTAGCCTTGCATGCCGCGCGGATTGGCGGCGGCACGCCGGCGCACGCCGACCCGCGAGGCCGCGGTGAGGCGGCCTTCGGACCAGTCGGGGCCTACCTCGACGATATGCCCGCGCTCGCGCAGGTTCTCGATCGTCGCCTTCGGCACCCGGTTCTCGACCACGAGAACCCCGGGGCGCGCGGTACGCGGCCAGAACGAGATCGGGAAATGCTCGGAATGCCAGGCCGGCGCGTCGATGGCTTCCTGGAGATTCAGGTTGCAATGAACGTGGCGCAGGAAGAACTGCGTGATCCACTGGTCCTGCTGGTCCCCGCCGGGCGAACCCCATGCGAGATACGGCTCGCCGTCGCGCAGCGCCATGGACGGCGACAGCGTGGTGCGGGGGCGCTTGCCTGGGGCGAGCGCGGCCGGATGGCCTTCCTCCAGCCAGAACATCTGGGCGCGGCTGCCGAGGCAGAAGCCGAGTTCCGGAATGATCGGCGAAGATTGCAGCCAGCCGCCCGACGGCGTCGAGGACACCATATTGCCGGCCTTGTCGATGATGTCGAAATGCACGGTGTCGCCGCGCACTTCGCCGAAGCGACCGACGGTCGGCTCGCCGGCGCCAAGTGCGCCGACGGCCTCGCGTTGCCCTTCCGCGCGGCGCAGTTTTACGATCCCGCCAAAGCCTTCGACGGAGCCGGCGATGAAATCGAGCGAGGCCTTGTCGGTGACGAGCTTGCGGCGCTGGTCGTTATAGGCATCCGACAGCAGCGTCGCGATCGGGATTTCGGTGAACTTCGGATCGCCGTAGAACTTCTCACGATCCGCGAAAGCGAGCTTGGCGCATTCGATCTGGAGATGGATGAACTCCGGCCCGGTCGGGTCGAGCCCGTCGAGCGCAAAACCCTTGAGCAGTGCGAGCTGTTGCAGTGTCACCGGACCCTGGCTCCAGACACCGGCCTTGCAGACGGTGTAGCGGCCATAATCGTAGGTCAGCGGTGCCTCGACCGTCGGCTGCCAGCGCGCTATGTCGTCGGCCGAAAGCACGCCGCGATGCGGCGAGCCGCTGACGTCCATCACTTCTTGCGTCCGGCAGAATTTGTCGATGGCTTCCGCGACGAAGCCCTGCGACCATGCCTTGCGTGCGCGCTCGATCTCGGCCTCGCGGCCTCCGCCGGCGCTCTCGGCTTCGCTCAATATCCGGGTGTAGGTCGTGGCCAGCGTCTTGTTGGTGAAGAGCGTGCCGGGCTTCGGCACCTCGCCATTTGGCAAATAGACCGCGGCCGAGGTCGGCCAGTGCTTGCGGAACAATTGTTCGACGGTCTGGATCGTGGCGCAAGCGCGCTCGACCAGCGGATAGCCGTCGCGCGCATAGGAGATCGCGGGCTCCAGCACGTCGCGCACGCGCATCGTGCCGTAGTCGCGCAGCAGCATCATCCAGGATTCGAAGGTGCCGGGCACGCAGGCCGCGAGCAGGCCGGTGCCGGGCACCATGTCGAGGCCTTCGCTCCTATAATGCGCGATGGTGGCGCGGGCCGGCGCGGGCCCCTGGCCGCAGATCACCTCGGTACGGCCGCGCCTGACGTCATGGACGATGATCGGAACGTCGCCGCCGGGACCGTTCAGATGCGGCTCAACCACCTGGAGCGTGAAGGCGGTGGCGACGCCGGCATCGAAAGCATTGCCGCCCTTTTCCAGGATGCCCATGCCGACGGCGGTCGCGATCCAGTGCGTCGAGGCGACCACTCCGAACGTGCCCTCGATCTCGGGGCGCGTCGTGAACGGATCGGGATTGATATTGCTGGCCATGGTCTACCTCATTTGCGGCGCGCGCAATTGATCACAGCGCCAGGCCGCGGCCAAATGCGCAGGCCGCATGGCACGCGCGCGTCACGCTGGGACCGGTGCGGTGTTCACCGCGTGGCAGGCGACACCGTCGATCAGTTCCGGCGTTTCCTTGCGGCAGAGATCGAACGCCAGTGGACAGCGCGGATTGAAGGCGCAGCCGGAGGGCGGATTGATCGGGTTCGGGATCTCGCCCTTCACCGGAATGCGTTGTCGGCCAGACATAGCGAGGTCAGGCACGGCGCCCAGCAGCATCTTGGTGTAGGGCATGCGCGGACGGGCGAACAGCTCGCGTCCTTCCGCGATCTCGACGATGCGGCCGAGATACATCACGCCGACGCGGCTCGCCATGTGGCGGACCACAGCGAGGTTGTGGCTGATGAACATGTAGGTCAAGCCGAACTTGTCCTGGAGGTCGCGCATCAGGTTCAGGATCTGCGCCTGCACGGAGACGTCGAGCGCCGAGGTCGGCTCGTCGCAGACGATGAACTCGGCGTCGGAAGCGAGCGCCCGCGCGATCGCGATACGCTGGCGCTGGCCGCCGGAGAACTCGTGCGGAAACTTCAGCCTGTCGTCGGGATGCAGACCCACAAGGCTGAGCAGCTCGCCGACGCGGGCCTGGATGTCGCGCTCGCCCTGGATCAGGTCGAAGGCGCGGATCGGCTCGGAAATGATGGCATCGACGCGGAAGCGCGGGTTCAGGCTCGCATAGGGGTCCTGAAAGATCATCTGGATGCGACGGCGCAGTTTGCGGCGCGCTGGCGCCTGCCGCGGATCGGTCATCGAGACCCCGTCGATCAAGACGTCGCCGGAGCTCGGTGGGAGCAGGCCGACGACCATCCGCGCGACCGTGGTCTTGCCTGACCCGGACTCGCCGACCAGCGCGAAGGTCTCGCCTTTCTTGATGTCGAAGGTGACGCCGTCGACCGCTTTGAGGTATTCGAGATGACCGCCTTCGAGCACGCGATTGAGCCACGGCTTCGAGACGTCGAAGACGCGGCGCAGGTTTGTGGCCTGGACGAAAGAAGCGCTCATGCCGCGCTCTCCGCCGGCACCGTGTCATAGAGATGGCAGGCGACCGATTGCGCGCCGCGCGGCAGCGGCTCGGGGCGCTCCACGCGGCAGCGGTCGAAGGCGAAGGCGCAGCGCGGATTGAACGAACAGCCGCGCGGGATCGCCGACAGGCGTGGCATCGAGCCCGGGATCTGCACCAGGCGCTTGTCGTCGCCGGCCAGCGTCGGGATCGCGCCCATCAGACCCTTGGCGTAAGGGTGCAGCGGATTCCTGACGACGTCCTGGACCGGGCCGATCTCGGCGACTCGGCCCGCATACATCACCGCGACACGGTCGGAGGTTTCCGCGATCACGCCCATGTCGTGCGTCACCAGCATCACGGCGGTGCCGTGGTCACGGCCGAGCCGCTTGATCAGCGAGATGATCTGGGCTTGCACCGAGACGTCGAGCGCGGTGGTCGGCTCGTCCGCGATGATCAGCTCCGGTTCGGCGCAGATCGCCAGCGCAATGACCACGCGCTGGCGCATGCCGCCGGAGAATTCGTGCGGATAGCCGTCGGCGCGCTTTTCCGGCGCGGGAATGCCGACCTCGGCGAGCAGATCGATGGCACGGCGGCGGGCGGCCGCCTCGGAGAGATTGAGGTGGGTCCGGATCGTCTCCACGATCTGGTCGCCGACCTTGTACAGGGGATTGAGCGAGGTGAGGGGATCCTGGAAGATCATGCCGATGCGCTTGCCCCTGATGCGGCGCATCTCCTCGGGCGGCAGGTTGTCGATCCGCATTCCTGCGAGGCGGATCTCGCCGCCAGTAATGCGGCCAGGCGGATCGATCAGGCCGATCACCGATAGCCCGGTCACGGACTTGCCGGCGCCGGATTCGCCGACCACGCCCAGCACCTCGCCCTTGGCGATGTCGAAGGAGACGCCGTCGATGGCGCGCAGCGTGCCGCGGCGGGAAGCGAATTCCACGTGTAGGTCGCGAACGGAGAGAACGGGTTCGGTCATGGGCAACGCATACTCATCGCAGTTTCGGGTTGAGCGCGTCGCGCAGCCAGTCGCCGAGCAGGTTGATGGAGAGGATCAGCGCTGCCAGCGCGAGCCCGGGGAAGGCAACAATCCACCATTCGCCGGCGAACAGATAGTTGTTGCCGATGCGGATCAGCGTCCCGAGCGAGGGCATGGTGTCGGGCAGGCCGACGCCGAGGAAGGACAGCGTCGCCTCGGTGATGATGGCAAGCGCGAGGTTGATGGTGGCGATGACGAGAATCGGACCCATTGTGTTCGGCAGCACGTGCCGCAGCATGATCTTTGGTGCTGGCAGGCCGATCAGCTGCGCGGCGGCGACATAGTCCTTGTTCTTCTCGACCATCACCGAGCCGCGCACGGTGCGGGCATATCCAACCCAGAAGCTCAGGCCGATCGAGATCACCAGCACCACCAGCATGCTGTTTGCATCGAGCCGGTTGCCGAGGATCGATTTGGCGATGCCGTTGACCAGCAGCGCGATCAGGATGGCGGGGAAGGTGAGCTGCACGTCGGCGATGCGCATGATCACGCCGTCGACCGCGCCCCCGAAATAGCCGGCGATCAGGCCGAGCGCGATTCCGAGCGCGCCGGCGAAGATCACGCCGGCAACGCCGACGGCGAGCGAGATCCGCATGCCATAGAGAATGGCAGAGAACACGTCGCGACCCTGCTCGTCGGTGCCGAGCAGGAACGGGCTCTGGCCGTCGGCGGTCCACAGCGGCGAGATCCGGGAGTTCATCAATTGCAGCTGCGCCGGATCGAACGGGTTCTGCACCGCCAGCCATGATGCAAAGATCGCGAGCAGGAAGAACGAAACCGTGATGGCGGCCGCCACCATCGTCAGCTTGGAACGGCGGAACGAATAGAAGACGTCGCTGTCGAGCGCGCGGCTGAACCAGCTGCGCGCGGCGTGCGCCGGCTGCGCGCTCTGTCCGTTGGAATTTGAGACGACTGCGTCGGACATGCGGGCTGCCTTATGCGGCGCGGCCGACCGTCGCGCGCAGGCGCGGATCGACCACGGTATAGAGGATGTCGACCACAAGATTGATGGTGACGAAGATCAGCGAAACCATCAGCAGATAGGCAGCCATGATCGGGATATCGACGTTTTGCACGGCCTGTACGAACATCAGTCCCATGCCCGGCCACTGGAACACGGTTTCGGTGATGATCGAAAATGCAATAACCGAGCCAAACTGCAGGCCGGCCACCGTGATCACGGGGATGAGCGTGTTCTTCAGCGCGTGGCCGAAATGGATGGCGCGGGTGGTCAGTCCGCGGGCGCGGGCAAAGCGGATATAGTCGGTCCGCAACACTTCCAGCATTTCCGCGCGCACCAGCCGCATGATCAGGGTCATCTGGAACAGGCCGAGCGTGATCGAGGGCATGATCAGCGCCTTCAGGCCCGACAGCGTCAGTAGGCCCGTCGTCCACCAGCCGAGCTTGACCACCTCGCCGCGGCCGAACGAGGGCAGCCAGCCCAACGTCACCGCGAACAAATAGATCAGCAGGATGCCGATCAGGAAGGTCGGCAGCGAGATGCCGATCAGCGAGACCGCCTGGAATAATTTGGCGAGTAAGGTGTCGCGCCTGAGCGCGGAATAGACGCCCATCAGGATGCCCAGCACCATCGCAAAGACGGTCGCGCAGATCGCCAGCTCCAGCGTCGCGGGCATGCGCTCCATCAACAGCGCCGCGACGGGTTGGCGGAATTGATAGGAGATACCGAACTTGAATTGCGCGGCGTCGGCGAAATAGCGCACGAACTGCACCGGCACGGGATCGTCGAGGCCGAGCGATTTGCGCACGACCTCGCGTTCGGCCGCCGATGTGTCGATCGAGACGATCTGGTTGACGGGGTCGCCGGCGAAGCGGAACATCGAGAACGCGATGATGCCGACGGCGAACATGACGCCGATGGCCTGGACGGCGCGGCGAAGCGTGAAAGCGAGCATGCCTTCCACTTTCCTTGGATGAGCGTACGGCCAACGTCCTTGTCAGCCGGAAAAGGAAAGGTCCCGGAAGCGTGACGCTGCCGGGACCTCGTGTTCAAGTGACGCTATTCCTTCTTGGTCGCCCAATGGAACATGACGAGGTTGTCGGCGCGCTGCGGCAGGTCGACCTTCTTCGACACGCCCCAGGCCAGCGCCTGCTGGTGCAGCGGGATGTAGGCCCAGTCCTTGATGCTGATCTCGTAGGCCTGTTTGATCAGCTGGTTGCGCTTGGCGGTGTCGGTCTCGACCAGCACCTTGTCGGTGATTGCGTCGAACTCCTTGTTGCAGTAGCCGCCGAGATTGGCTTCGCCTCGTGAGGATTTCGCATCGTCGCGGCAGCCCATGATGTCGTAGAGCACGTTGTGGGAGTCCATGGTGCTCGGCGTCCAGCCCAGCAGGTAGAACGAGGTCTGATAGCCGCCCTGCTTGAGCACCTTAGCGAAGTATTGCGCCTTCGGCTGCGCCAGCAAATTGATCTTGACGCCGATGCGGGCAAGCATGCCGACAACGGCTTGGCAGATCCCGGCGTCGTTGACGTAGCGATCGTTCGGGCAGTCCATGGTGACCTCGAAGCCATCGGGGTAGCCGGCCTCGGTCAGGAGCTTCTTGGCGCCGTCAGGATCGAATTTCGGCCGCTTGAACTCCTTGGACAGTATGAACAGCTCCGGCGCGATCATCAGCGCCGAGGGCGTCGACAGTCCGCGCATCACGCGCGTCTTGATCAGCTCGATGTCGATCGCCTTGTAGAAGGCTTCGCGGACGCGGGCGTCCTTGAACGGGTTCTTGCCCTTGATATTGGAGTAGAGCAGCTCGTCGCGGGTCTGGTCGAAGCCGATGAAGATGGTGCGCAGCTCCGGCCCCTTCAGCACCTGGGCATTGGGGCTGGAATCGACACGCGAGATATCCTGGATCGGCACCGGCTCGATGACGTCGACTTCGCCCGAGAGCAGTGCGGCGACGCGGGTAGCGTCAGAGGCGATCGGGGTGAAGATGATCTCCTTCAGATTGCCTTCAACCTTGCCCCAGTAATTGGGATTGGCCTTGAACACCGTCTTCACGCCAGGCTGATGGCTCTCGATGATGAAGGGGCCGGTGCCATTCTCGTGCAGCGAGGCGTAGCTTGGCGTGGTCGCCGCCACTGGCGTGGGATCGACGACGTTGTTCTCCTCGGCCCATTTCTTGTCCATGATGTACCAGACATCCCACGCGTTATGCAGGATGGGATTGGGCGAGGGCAGGACGAAATCGACGGTATAGTCGTCGACCTTGACCACCTTGACGTCGGGCGCAAGACGGGTCTGCATGTTCGACCCCTTCTTGCGCACACGATCGGCCGAGAACAGCACGTCGTCCGCGGTGAAGGGATCGCCGTTGTGGAACTTCACGCCCTTGCGCAGATGGAAGCGCCAGCGGGTCGGCTCCGGCGTTTCCCAGCTTTCCGCCAGCGCCGGAATGATCTTGAGGTCCTTGTCGCGCGCGGTGAGGCCTTGATAGACGTGACCGAGATGGGCGTGGGTGGTGCTCTCGTTGAGGGTATAGGGATCGAGCGACTTCAGGTCACCCTGGTTGGCATAACGCAGCGTCTGGCTGGACGCCGGCGACACCGTCAACGCAAACGTACCGGCGAGCGCCGCCGCAAACAGACTTCGACCGACTGACATTCTTGACCCTCTCCACACTGCCGCACCGGTGATTTTTGATTGTTCGGCGGGCTGATTTATCCATGTTGCCCAGAGTTATCGACCCGTGCAAGCGCCATTCCAGCAAGGAACGCGCCAAGTTGCGCCGCTGTGCAGCAATGCTGACCCGCAATCTCGGAGCGGACGGTTCGCCGGCAATATGGACTTTCGACTCGTGAAATCCCCCGGAGGCCGGGACGGTCGTCGGCCGGCCGGTGCGGTGCCCTCGTGCGATTTGATTGACCATACCTGCCGATCACGCAAGCCGGCGCCCGGCCGGCCGTCTCAGGTCGCTTGCGTTGCACACCGTGTCGCGGCGATACTGCAACAGGCCGCTCGAATCTGATCCGGAGGGGACATGAAGGTTAACATCGAAATCGACTGCACCCCCCTCGAGGCCCGCCAGTTCTTCGGATTGCCCGACGTAGCGCCGATGCAGACGGCGGTGATGGACAAGCTCCAGCAGCAGGTCCTGAGCAACATCGAGAAGATCTCGCCGGAGTCGCTGGTCCAGAGCTGGTTCACCTTCGATCCGAAGATCGCCG
Organism: Bradyrhizobium sp. USDA 4486; assembly: GCF_054057995.1. Lineage (NCBI taxonomy): Bacteria > Pseudomonadati > Pseudomonadota > Alphaproteobacteria > Hyphomicrobiales > Nitrobacteraceae > Bradyrhizobium > Bradyrhizobium sp. USDA 4486. The sequence goes on along the minus strand of NZ_JBSRZV010000001.1, from coordinate 3,826,987 downwards.
AGCGGTTTCAGGACATGTTCGTCGCGATGGCCGGCCTCGGCGGCACGCGCAGCGGCGACAAGAAGAAATAGTGGCGCCCGGACGGGACGGGGCGCTGGGGACAGACCGGCTTCGTCCGCCGGCTCTTGGCCTGCTGCTGGCCGAGACCCGTGGGCTGCTCGAATTGAATGCGAGCCTGCTGCTGTCGCCCGTCCTGATGCGCGCGCCCAGGGGCGACGGCCATCCGGTGCTGGCGCTGCCGGGCTTTCTCGCCAGCGATCTCTCGATGGCGCCGATGCGACGCTATCTCAGCGAGCTCGGCTATGAGGCACATGCCTGGCGGATGGGCCGCAATCTCGGTGGTCTCGGCCGGATGCGGGAGTCGCTGCGCGCCCGCCTGGCCGAGATCCATGGCGCGACCGGGCGCAAGGTCAGCCTGGTCGGATGGAGCCTCGGCGGCGTCTATGCCCGCGATCTCGCGCTGTGGGCGCCCGACATGGTCCGCTACGTGATCACGCTCGGCAGCCCGTTTGCCAACGACGTGCGGGCGACCAACGCTACGCGGCTCTACGAGGCGCTATCCGGAGAGCGGGTCGAGGATTTTGCGGAAGCGCGCGCGGCCATCGCGGGCGATCTGCCGGTGCTGGCGACGTCGATCTATTCGCGTGCCGACGGCGTCGTGAACTGGCGGACCTGCCTGCTCCGTCCTTCCGATCGCGCCGAGAACATCGAGATCCACCTGGCGAGCCATATCGGGCTCGGCGTGAACCCCGCGGCGCTGTGGGCCGTGGCCGACCGCCTGGCGCAACCGGAGGGGGAATTCTGGCCATTTGACCGGGCAGGGCCGTTTGCCATTGCATATGCCCCGCCGGAACAGGCAGTATCTGCCTGACGAGAAGCGCCGGCAAAGGCGCCCGTCGAATTTGAGTGGAGGGAACAATGGCCGACGGTAAGAAGCTGTCGTCACTGGACGCGTCGTTTCTCTATCTGGAAACGCCTGAGATGCCGATGCATGTCGGCAGCATGGCGATCTTTCGCCTGCCCGACGATTACAAGGGCGACTTCTTCGAAGACTTCAAGGCGATGATCGTCTCGCGCCTGCACATCGCGCCGATCCTGAAGGCGCGGCTGGAGAAGGCGCCGCTCGACATCGACCATCCCTCCTGGGTCGAGGACGATCAGTTCGACATCGACCGTCACATCTTCCGCGCCAGCCTGCCGCAACCGCGCGACCGCGCCACGCTCGAGCGCATCGTCGGCTGGATGCACGCCAAGCTGTTGAACCGCGCCCGCCCGCTCTGGGAATTCTATGTGTTCGAGGGCATGAAGGACAACGAGGTCGGGCTCTACTCGAAGATGCATCATGCCGCCATCGACGGTGGCGCCGGTGCAGCGCTGACCAACATGATCTACGACATCTCGCCGATCCCGCGGCAGGTCGATCCCCCGACCGGCGGGTCGAAGCCCGGGCAGGAGCCGCGCGACATCGCGGCGAACCTGCTCGATTCCTATCAGCAGCTGTTCAGCCAGCCGCTCGATGCCTCGCAAGCGGCGAGGAACCTGCAACTGCCGCGCACCGGCAAGAGCGACATCGGCTCGATCCTGTTCGACAACGCGATGTACCAGATCGAAAGCGCGGTGCGGTTCGCCGGCAACATCCCGACCGTGCTCAAGAGCGTCTCCGACGTGCTTGGCAAGATCTCTGATCCCAAATCGCGGGAAAGCCTCGCCAGCATGGTGTCGCCGCCGACCATGCTCAACAAGACCATCTCGTCGGAGCGCAGTTTTGCGGGTGTGTCGATCTCGCTGTCGCGGGCGAAGGCGCTGGCCAAGCAGGCCGGCGGTAAGCTCAACGACGTCGTGCTGGCGCTCGCCTCCGGCGTGGTCCGCCGCTACCTCCAGCAATACGGCACGCTGCCGGCGAAATCGCTGACCGCGGCGGTGCCGATCTCGCTGCGCGAGGAGGGCAACACCGAGGCCAACAACCAGGTGTTCGGCATGATCTGCGCGATCGCGACCAACATCGACGATCCCAAGGCGCGATTGGAGGCCATCATCGCGCAGTCGACCAAGTCCAAGGAGATGTCGCATCCGCTGCGCGCTTTGATGCCGCAGGTCTCCAACATCTCTATGCTGGGAGCGCCGATCATGGTGCAGATCCTGGCGCTGCTCTACAGCCGCTCCAATTTGTCGGACGTGCTACCGCCGGTGGCCAACATCACCGTGTCCAACGTGCCGGGGCCGCGGCAGACGCTGTATGCGGCCGGTGCCGAGCTGCTGCACATCTTCCCGGTGTCGATCTCGACCCACGGGCAGGCGCTCAACATCACCGTGCAGAGCTATCGCGACCAGCTCGATTTCGGCTTCATCGTCGGCGCCAACATCATCCCGCATGTGCAGGTAATGTGCGACATGCTGCCGGAGGAGTTCGCCGCGCTGGAGGCGGCCTATGCGCCGCCCACAGCCGATATCAAGGGCGCAGCCGAATAGCGAGTTGATCAGGAAGCGTATCATGATTGAAATGCCGCCACTCCAGTTCGCCCAGACGAACGGAATCCGCATGGGATATTACGAGGCCGGCCCGGCCACGGACACTCCGCCAATCGTGCTGTGCCACGGCTGGCCCGAGCTCGCCTTCTCCTGGCGCCACCAGATCAAGGCGCTGAGCGAGGCCGGCATCCGAGTGATCGCGCCGGACCAGCGCGGTTATGGCGCGACCGACCGGCCGGAGCCGGTCGAGGCCTACGACATGGAGCATCTGACCGGCGATCTCGTCGGGCTCCTCGATCATCTCCGGATCGAGAAGGCGATCTTCGCCGGCCACGACTGGGGTGGTTTCGTCGTCTGGCAGATGCCGTTGCGGCATCCTTCGCGCGTCGCCGGCGTCGTCGGCGTCAACACCCCGCATTGGGACCGCGCTCCGATCGATCCGATTGCGCTGTTCCGCCAGCGCTTCGGCGAGCACATGTATATCGTCCAGTTCCAGGACCCTGCGCGCGGGCCGGACAAGATTTTCGGCAGCCGCGTCGAAGAGACGTTCGATGCCTTCATGCGCAAGCCGGCCGCCCGCCCTCCGGGTGCGCCCGAGGAACAGCCGATTGCCGGCATTGGTGCTTCGCCCCGCATCAACCTGGCGTTCCCACAGATGATCGCGAATTACGACGCCAGACATGATCCGCGCACTCCGATCCTGTCGCCGGAGGAGAAGAAGGTGTTCGTCGATACGTTCACGAAAACCGGCTTCACCGGCGGCATCAACTGGTACCGCAATTTCACTCGTAACTGGGAGAGATCAAAGGGGCTGGATCACCACATCAGCGTGCCGTCGCTGATGATCATGGCCGAGAACGACGCGGTGCTGCCGCCCTCGGCGGCCGACGGCATGGACAAGCTGATCGCCGACCTCGAGAAGTATCTGGTGAAGGACAGCGGCCATTGGACGCAGCAGGAGAAGCCGGAAGAGGTCAGCGCCAAGCTGATCGAATGGCGTAGAAGGCGGTTTGGCTGACGATGCTGTTGCCGATGTGAGTTTTAGACGTCGTTCCGGGATGGTCCGAAGGACTAGACCCGGAACCTCGAGATTCCGGGTTCTCGCTTCGCGAGCCCCGGAATGACGCGGTCAGGGGAAGCGTAGTTAAATGTCATCCAAGAACCGACTGAACCCGATTCCGCAGCCGCCGACCAGGCCGGTGGTCGGCAACATGTTATCGCTGGATTCCGCCGCCCCGGTGCAGCACCTGACGCGGCTGGCCAAGGAGCTGGGCCCGATTTTCTGGCTCGACATGATGGGCGCGCCGATCGTCGTCGTCTCCGGCCACGATCTCGTCGACGAGCTCTCCGACGAGAAGCGTTTCGACAAGACGGTGCGCGGCGCGCTGCGGCGCGTGCGCGCGGTCGGCGGCGACGGCCTGTTCACGGCTGACACACGCGAGCCGAACTGGAGCAAGGCGCACAACATCCTGCTGCAGCCGTTCGGCAACCGTGCCATGCAGTCCTATCACCCGAGCATGGTCGATATCGCCGAGCAGCTCGTGCAGAAATGGGGGCGGCTCAACGCCGACGACGAGATCGACGTCGTCCATGACATGACCGCGCTGACGCTGGACACGATCGGCCTATGCGGTTTCGAGTACCGCTTCAACTCGTTCTACCGGCGCGACTACCATCCCTTCGTCGAGTCGCTGGTGCGCTCGCTCGAAACCATCATGATGACCCGCGGCCTGCCGTTCGAGCAGTTTTGGATGCAGAAGCGGCGCAAGACGCTCGCCGAGGACGTCGCCTTCATGAACAAGATGGTCGACAAGATCATCGCCGAGCGCCGCAAGAGTTCGGAAGGGATCGACGACAAGAAGGACATGCTCGCCGCGATGATGACCGGCGTCGACCGCGCGACCGGCGAGCAGCTCGACGACGTCAACATCCGCTACCAGATCAACACGTTCCTGATCGCGGGCCACGAGACCACCAGCGGCCTCCTGTCCTACGCGCTCTATGCGCTGCTCAAGCATCCGGACGTCCTCAAAAAGGCCTATGACGAGGTCGATCGCGTGTTCGGTCCTGACGTCAACGCGAAGCCGACCTACCAGCAGGTGACGCAGCTCACCTACGTCACGCAGATCCTGAAGGAGGCGCTGCGGCTGTGGCCGCCGGCACCCGCTTACGGCATCTCGCCGCTACAGGACGAGACCATCGGCGGCGGCAAGTACAAGCTCCGGAAGGGCACGTTCATCACCATCCTGGTGACGGCTCTGCATCGCGATCCCTCGGTCTGGGACCCGAACCCGGATGCCTTCGATCCCGAGAATTTCAGCCGTGAGGCCGAGGCGAAGCGGCCGATCAACGCCTGGAAGCCGTTCGGCAACGGCCAGCGCGCCTGCATCGGCCGCGGCTTTGCTATGCACGAGGCGGCGCTTGCGCTCGGCATGATCCTGCAGCGCTTTAAGCTGATCGACCATCAGCGCTATCAGATGCATCTGAAGGAAACGCTGACGATGAAGCCGGAAGGCTTCAAGATCAAGGTGCGGCCGCGGGCCGACCGCGAACGCGGCACCTATGGCGGGCCGATTGCGGCTGCGTCCTCGGCGCCGAAGGCGCAGCGCCAGCCCACCACGCGGCCCGGCCACAACACGCCGATGCTGGTGTTGTACGGCTCCAATCTCGGCACCGCCGAGGAGCTTGCGACGCGCATGGCGGACCTTGCGGAGATCAACGGTTTTGCCGTGCATCTCGGAGCGCTGGACGACTATGTCGGCAAGCTGCCGCAGGAGGGGGGCGTTCTGATCATCTGCGCCTCCTACAACGGCGCGCCCCCGGACAACGCGACACAGTTCGTCAAATGGCTCGGCGAGGACCTGCCGAAGGATGCCTTCGCCGGCGTGCGCTACGCCGTGTTCGGCTGCGGCAACAGCGACTGGGCCGCGACCTATCAGTCGGTGCCGCGTTTCATCGACGAGCAATTGTCGATGCATGGCGCGCGCGCGGTCTATCCGCGCGGCGAGGGTGATGCGCGCAGCGATCTCGACGGCCAGTTCCAGAAATGGTTCCCGGCGGCCGCGCAAGTCGCGACCAAGGAATTCGGCATCGACTGGAATTTCACCCGCACGGCGGAAGACGATCCGCTCTACGCGATCGAGCCGGTCGCGGTGACCGCGGTCAACACCATCGTGGCCCAGGGCGGCGCGGTGGCGATGAAGGTGCTGGTCAACGACGAGCTCCAGAACAAGTCCGGCGCAAACCCTTCCGACCGCTCGACGCGCCATATCGAGGTGCAGCTGCCGTCCAACATCACCTATCGCGTCGGCGATCATTTGAGCGTGGTCCCGCGCAACGATCCGACGCTGGTGGATTCGGTGGCCCGCCGTTTCGGCTTCCTGCCGGCCGACCAGATCAGGCTCCAGGTCGCAGAGGGCCGCCGCGCACAATTGCCGGTGGGTGATGCCGTGTCGGTCGGCCGCCTGCTCAGCGAGTTCGTCGAGCTGCAGCAGGTCGCAACGCGCAAGCAAATCCAGATTATGGCGGATCACACCCGCTGCCCCGTCACCAAGCCAAAACTGCTGGCGTTTGTCGGGGAGGAGCCTGAAACGCTCGAGCGCTATCGCAGCGACATCCTGGCGAGGCGCAAATCGGTGTTCGACCTGCTGCTCGAATATCCCGCCTGCGAATTGCCGTTCCACGTCTATCTCGAAATGCTCTCGCTGCTGGCGCCGCGCTATTACTCGATCTCGTCCTCGCCGTCAGTCGACCCGGCGCGGTGCAGCGTCACGGTGGGCGTGGTCGAAGGGCCCGCGGCCTCCGGGCGCGGCACCTACAAGGGCATCTGCTCGAACTATCTCGCCAACCGGCGCGCCGGCGATACGATCTATGCCACCGTGCGCGAGACCAAGGCGGGCTTCCGCCTGCCGGACGATCCATCCGTGCCGATCATCATGATCGGTCCGGGCACGGGACTTGCGCCTTTCCGCGGCTTCCTCCAGGAGCGCGCCGCACGCAAGGCGAAAGGGGCCACGCTCGGTCCAGCCATGCTGTTCTTCGGCTGCCGTCATCCCGACCAAGATTTTCTTTACGCGGAGGAGCTGAAGGCGCTGGCGGCCGGCGGCATCGCCGAGCTGTTCACGGCGTTCTCGCGCGCAGACGGGCCGAAGACCTATGTGCAGCACGTGCTCGCCGCGCAGAAGGACAAGGTCTGGCCGCTGATCGAGCAGGGCGCGATCATCTATGTCTGCGGCGACGGCGGCAAGATGGAGCCCGACGTGAAAGCCGCGCTCGTCGCGATCCATGGTGAGAAGAGCGGCAGCGATGCCGCCGCCAGTGCACGCTGGATCGAGGACATGGGCACGAACAACCGGTATGTGCTGGACGTCTGGGCCGGCGGGTGATTGATCGTCCGATCGTGCTAAAACTCTCTCATGATTCCCTGGGAAAAACTCGACGCCGCCAAAATACCCGGCTCGGACGAAGAGCTACGCCTGATGCGGCGGGGCAAGGAGTTTTCGATCAAGCTCGGCACCAACGAGCTGATGAACAGCCGCCTGTCAGGCTCCGAGGCCGCACTCGCGACGCTGGCGGCGAAGCAGATCGAGAGGGTTGCCGAGCCTGTCGTTCTGATCGGCGGCCTCGGTATGGGTTTTACGTTGCGCGCGGCGCTCGCCGTGCTCGGCGCCAAGGCGAAGATCGTCGTCTCCGAGCTCGTCCCGTCGGTCGTTGCCTGGGCGCGAGGCCCGATGGCAGAGGTTTTTGGTGACAGCCTGGGTGACCCACGCGTCAGCATCCGCGAGACCGACGTCGGCGAGATCATCCGGGCGAAGAGCTCGGCCTTCGATGCCATTCTGCTCGACGTCGACAACGGGCCGGAAGGGCTGACCCGCAAGGGCAATGACGCACTCTACAGTGCGAGCGGATTGACGGCGGCAAAGGCGGCGCTGCGACCGGGTGGCGTGCTCGCCGTCTGGTCGTCAGGGCCGAACCCTGCCTTCACCAAGCGTCTCGGCCGTGCCGCCTTTAACGTCAACGAGGTCAACGTCCGCGCCACCGGCCGAGGCGGCGGCGCACGCCACGTCATCTGGATCGCGAAGAAGACTTAAGCCGCCTTCGCCGCCGCGCCATGCGCGTGCTTGTCGATGGCGCCGATGATCTCTGGCCAGAAGCGCATTGGCAGCGCGTGGCCCATGCCTTCGATCATCAACAGCTTTGCGCCAGGAATTGACTCTGCAGTGTCCTTCCCGCCCTCGGGACGAACCAGCGGATCAACCGTGCCGTGAATGACCAGCGTTGGCGTCTTGACGCTACGCAGCCGCGCCTTGCGGCTGCCGGAGGCAAGCACGGCGCGGAGCTGCCGGCCGACGCCGGCAGGATTGAGCCCGCGGGCAAAGACGCGTTCTGCGCGGCCGGGATCGAGTGCCTCCTCTTCCGGAAACGATCCGGCGCGCAAGATCTTCCAGGTCTCGCCGAAGCGGGTGATGAACTCCTCCTTGCTGCGCGGTGGCGGCGCCATCAGCATGGCGGCGGCCTCGCGGGTCGGCGGCGGCACGCGCGGATTGCCCGTCGTCGACATGATCGAGGTCAGCGAGCGCACGCGCTCGGGAAACGACAGCGCCACCTCCTGCGCGATCATCCCGCCCATGGAAGCCCCGACCAGATGCGCCGACTTGATGCCGAGCGCGTCCATCAGCCCAACCGTGTCCCTGGCCATGTCGATCAGCCTGTAGGTCGCGGCGACGGGAATCCTGAGGAAGCGCAGCTTCAGCAGCTCGAGCGGCGTCAGGCGCTTGCCGCCGGTGAGATGGCTCGACTTGCCTATGTCGCGATTGTCGAAACGGATCACGCGAAAGCCGCGTGCGGCGAGCTGCTCGCAGAACGCATCGTCCCAATGGATCATCTGCGCCCCGAGCCCCATGATCAGCAGCAGCGGCTCGGCGTTGTCGTTGCCGAAAATCTCGTAGCAGATGTCGATGCCGTTGGCGCGGACGGTCTGGGGCGGCTGATGGGTGGTCACGGGCGCGGTCCCTCCTGCTGATCGATGCTGTATCGCACGGTTTTGTTCCGCGAAGAAGCCGCGTGCGCGACGCCACGCGCGCGGCTTGCCGGTTGACCGGCACTGCGCAACGGTGTGGTATGGCGAGAAAAGAGGGGTGAAAAGCCCTCCACATTGGGAGGACGCTGATGACCGACAAGATCACCGATCCGGTTGCCTTGTGGCAGAAGATGGTTGGCGAGATGGAGAAGGGTTTCAACTCCTTGGCGACCAAGGCCATGGAGACGCCTGAATTCTCGCAGGCCATGAACCGCGCCGGCGGCGTTGCTGCAGGTGCTCAGAAGCAATTCGGCGATCTCATGGAGAAGTACCTGCTCTCCATGAATCTGCCGAGCCGCGAGCAAATGACCGGTATCGCCGAGCGGCTTCAGTCGATCGAGGGCCAGCTCGGCGAGATCAGGTCGATGCTGAGCCAGATGTCGGCCAATACGGGCGCGCAGCAGGTTGGCGCTGCGCCTCGGCCGCCGCGCACGAAACGTCCGCCGTCCGAAGGCGGAGAGCAAAAATGAACGCCCCAACGGGACTTGATTTCGCAGCCATCCCCGAGCGCATCCAGTCCGAGGTGCAGCGCGCCATCATGCGCAGCATCAAGGGCGTCGAATATTTCTCGACATCCGGTCCCACGCTCGGCTCGACGGCGAAGGACGTGCTGCATTCGCGCGGCACGATGAGCCTCTATCACTACCGACCGATGTCGGACGAGGTCTACCGCGTGCCGGTCTTGATCGTGATGGCGACCACCAACCGCGGCTACATTCTCGACCTCGTGCCCGGCCAGAGCTTCATCGAGTTCCTGCTGAAGCGCGGCTACGACGTCTACATGCTCGACTGGAGCGCGCCGCGCCCGGAGGAGAAGAGCCTGCGCATGGAGGACTATGTCCTCGACTTCATCCCGGATTGCGTCCGCCGCGTGCAGGCCGATTCCGGCGAGCAGGACGTCTCCGTCATCGGCTATTGCTTCGGCGGGGTGCTGTCGCTGCTCTACGGCTCGATCCACAAGGACGGGCCGATGAAGAATCTGATCTGCTTCACCACGCCGATCGACTTCCGCGAGATGAAGCTGTTCTCGAACTTCTCCGACCGCCGCTATTTCGACGTCGACCGCCTTGTCGATAGCGTCGGCAACGTGCCGCCGGAGATGATCCTGTCCTCGTTCGAGATGCTGCGTCCGGCCTCACGCACGGTGAGCCAGATCCAGCTCTGGGAGAACATCTGGAACGACGAGTTCGTGAAATCGTACCGGATGTTCGACCGCTGGGCGACCGACACGCTGCCGCTCGCGGGCGAATATTTCCGCACCATCACCAAGGACCTGATGTGGGACAACAAGCTGTTCAACGACACGATGTCGGTGGGCGGTCGGCCGGCGAAGCTCGAAGACATCAAGGTGCCGATCCTGCATGCGGTCGCCGAGCATGACCATATCGTGCCCTATGACGCCGCAAAGCACCTGATCGCCAAGATCGGCTCCGCGGACAAGGAAGAGGTGGTGCTGAAGGGCGGTCACGTCTCGCTCGTAGCGGGGGCCAATGCGGTGAAGCGGCTGTGGCCGAAACTGGACTCCTGGCTGGGGAAGAGATCGACATGAGCGAGCAGCGTTCCTATCCGCGTCACGTCAAGACCGACGCCGGCAATATCGAAATCCGTCTGATGTCGCCCGCGGACGAAGCCGCGGTGCTGGCGTTCGGCAAGGGCCTGCCGACCCATGACCTGTTGTTCCTGCCGCGCAATATCAGCGAGCCGAAGGTGCTGTCCGCCTGGGTCAAGGAGATCGAGCGCGGCGCGATTCAGAGCTTGCTCGCGGTCCAAGAGGGCAGGGTCGTCGGTTGCGGGACGCTGGTGCGCGATGCGCATTCCTGGTCGCCCCATGTCGGCGAGATTCGCATGGTGGTCTCGCCCGACGTCCGCGGGAAAGGGGTGGGCAAGGCGCTGTCACAGGAGACCTTCGCCCTCGCGCTTGGCGCCGGTCTGGAGAAGCTCTCGGTGCAGATGACGGTGGACCAGCAGGCGGCGATCGCGCTGTTCGAGAGCCTCGGCTTCAAGGCCGAGGCGCTGCTGCGCGACCATGTCCGGGACGTCGACGGCAAGACGCATGACATCGTCGTCCTCGGGCACAATATCGCGCAGGTTCAGGCCCAGATGGAGGCTTATGGGCTGCCAGGCGCCGTCCAGCATTAGATGCGCCGTCCAGCATTAGATGCGCCGTCCAGCACTGAGGCGCCGTCCACGGCGGCCAGAAACTGGAAATCAACCCCATGCACAGTAGGCGGCGGGGCCCGGGAAGGCAGCCGATTGCCTCGAATTGAGGCTGTTCACGATTTCGTGATATCGCAGTGCAGTACGAATATTGCATCGCACAATTGGCCGTGCCATATAAGCCGTGCCCCGGGCCATCGAGGACGGGGTGAGCCCATAGCTCAACGCAATGAGGATGGAGAGAACCCCATGACCACTGAAACCAACACTGCTTTCGAGGGCTTCAAGGACGCTTTGAAGAACATCCAGAACCTGGAAGTTCCCGAGGCCGCCCGCGAGTTCGTCAAGAAGACCGCCAACACCGCCAAGGACCGTGCTGCCGAGGTGTTCGCTGGCTCCGAGCGCGTGACTGCCGCCGTCGAGAACGCGGTGACCGAGTCCGTCACCGAGGCCGGCAAGATCAGCCGCAACATCCAGCAGGCGATCTACGAGGACGCCGAGGCTTTCTTCTCGGGCATCGACAAGCTTGCGTCCGCCAAGTCGGTCAGCGAAGCCGTCGAGATCCAGTCGAGCCTGCTGCGCGCCCGCGGCGAAGTGTTCGTCTCGCGCGCCAAGGCGACCGCCGACTATCTCGGCAAGCTCGCCGCCAACGGTGCCAAGTCCGCTCAGGACAACTTCGCCAAGGTCTACACCAAGACCGCCTGATCCGGCGCCCTGAGCAGAGAAACTGAATTTGAGGCCCGCTTCGGCGGGCCTTTGTTTGTGCTGCCGTCGTGATCGTCATTCCGGGGCGCCCGAAGGGCGAACCCGGAATCTCGAACTTCCGGGTTCGATGCTTCGCATCGCCCCGGAATGACGTAATCTAGACTTCATCATGAACGCACCCGCCACGTTCTCCTTTGATAGCCCCGGCGATGCCGAGCGCGCGGCCGAGCTCCGCCGCGTGAAGGCGCTGGCGACGCTGGTGCTGGCTTCGACGCTGGCACTGTTCATCGTCGCAAAGTGGCTGCTGCCCGTGCATCCCGTGTTCGCCTTCATCGCGGCCTTCGCGGAGGCCGCGACCATCGGGGGGCTCGCCGATTGGTATGCCGTGGTCGCGTTGTTCAAGCGGCCGCTCGGCCTGCCGATCCCGCACACCGCGATCATCCAGAGCAACCAGGCCCGCATCGCGGACAAGCTTGGCGAGTTCATCCAGGTGCATTTCCTCGAGGCAGGTCCCGTCGAAGCCAAGCTGAAGGAGATCGATTTCGGCTCCTTCGTCGCCGACTGGCTGCGCGACCGCAAGCGCAGCGACGACCTTGCGCGCTTTGCGCTGCGCCTGCTTCCTGAGGCCGTCTCCGCGACCGAGACCTCGGGCCTGATGACCTTCATCATCCGCCGCATGTCCTCGCAGCTCCAGGCGATCGACCTTGCGCCACTCGCCGCCGGCACGCTGCGCGGTTTCGTGGCGGAGGGGCGGCACCAGATCCTGTTCGACGATCTCCTGCGCGTGATGCACGAGACGCTGACCCAGAAAGAGACCATGGCGATGATCCGCGACAAGGTGCGCGCGGAATTGCCGACCCTGCTCAAGCTCTATCGCGCCGACAAGTTTCTGGTGAACAAGATCGTGTCGTCCGCCACCGCGTTCTTCAACGAGGTGCGCAGCGATCCCAAGCATCCGTTCCGCGGCGAGTTCGACCGCATGGTGCTGAGCTTCGTCGACCGGCTCGGCACCGACCAGGCCTATATCGATCGCATCGACGGCTTGAAGCGTGATCTGCTCGCGCGGCCTGAGCTTGCCGATCTCGCCCGCACCGTATGGGCCAACACCCGCTCCTTCATCGAGCGCAGTGCGAGCGGCGAGACGCAGGTTTTGCAGCATCACCTCGCCGGCATGTTCGTTTCGGCGGGCGATGCGCTGGCCGGCGATGCCGAGCTGCGCGGCGAGATCAACCAGGGCCTGGTGACTGTGCTGCGCAGCTTCGTCGCCGACCAGAAGAGTGGCGTCTCGACCTTCATCTCCGACCAGGTCAAGGCGTGGAATATGACGCAGCTGATCTCGCTGATCGAAATCAATATCGGCCGCGACCTGCAATACATCCGCTTCAACGGCTCGCTGATCGGCGGCCTCGCCGGGCTCGCGCTCTACTCCGCAGAATTCCTGCTTCGATTGTTGTGACTTTTGCGTCACGGCCGGTGGCATTAACGTATGGGCCTATTGTCGCCTTGCGTCTCTCCCGCTTGAATGTCCGGAACCGGCCACCTAACTGATTCATACTGCGCTGCGGAACGTTCAAGAAGCCGGCGTATTGGAATTCAAGCCCATTGCCGGCATCGCGACCGGCGCCTTCTCCAAGGGATCCAGTGATGACCGCTACTGCCCAGACGCTGCGTCCGCCCTCCCGTACCCTGATGTTTCTGGAGGGGCGCGCGATCCACGAGTTCGGCGCATTCCTCGGCGCACTGCCACTACTGAGCCTCGCGCCGCGTGGCGACGGGCATCCGGTGCTGGTGCTGCCGGGCCTTGTCGCTTCTGATGCGTCCACGCGCGCGCTGCGCACGTTCCTGACCAGCAAGGGCTATGCGGTGAGCGGCTGGCGTCAGGGCCGCAATTACGGCCTGCGCCCCGGCGTCCAGCATGCGATGGTCGATCTGGTCGAGGAGCTCAGCGACAGGCATGGCCGCAAGATCAGCCTGGTCGGCTGGAGCCTTGGCGGCCTCTACGCCCGCCAGCTCGCCAAGATGATGTCCGAGCGCGTGCGCCAGGTGATCACGCTCGGCAGCCCCTTCGCCGGCAATCCGCGTTCGACCAATGCCTGGCGCGTCTATGAATGGGCGAGCGGCCGCCGCGCCGACGAGGTCGATCCGCAGTTCGGCGGCGAACTCGCCGTGCCGCCGCCGGTGCCGACCACCGCCATCTTCAGCCGCACCGACGGCGTCTGCGCCTGGAAGGGCTGCATGGAGAAATCAGGCGCGCAGACCGAAAGCATCGAGGTCGAGAGCAGCCATTGCGGCATGGGCCACCATCCCGCGGTCGTCTACGCCGTCGCCGACCGCCTCGCGCAAAAGGAAGGCCAGTGGCGCCCGTTCGATCGCAGCGGCTGGCGTAGCCTCGCCTACCCCGACCCGCATCGGTAATTTCTTCGCCTCTCCCATTTGGCTCCCCTGCGGCGCATCCTTCGAGATGCCCGCCTCTGGCGGGCCCTCCGAATGAGGCCCGAGTGTGTTGCAGCTGCTTTAGCGGGCGCCGATGCCCGTTTAGCCTCATCCTGAGGAGACCGCCACCGGGTCCGCGCAAAGCGCGGCCCGATGACAGGCTCCGCGGAGAAGAAGCAGCGTCGCGCCAGCCGTCGCTCCCGTCCACTGTCGCGGCCGCACCAAACGCGCTATGCCTCGCGCATGGCGCATCCGCTCTCCCGCATCATCGACCAGCTCAAGCGCGAACCATCGCGCACCGGCTCCATCGTCATCACCGTGTTCGGCGACGCCATCGTGCCGCGCGGCGGCTCTGTGTGGCTCGGCACGCTCCTGGAATTCTTCGAAACCCTCGACATCGACAGCGGCGTGGTGCGCACCGCGATGTCGCGCCTCGCCGCGGATGGCTGGCTGACGCGCGAAAAGGTCGGCCGCAACAGTTTCTATCGCCTCGCCGACAAGGGGCGGCAAACATTCGAGGCCGCGACGCGCCACATCTACGATCCGCCGCAATCGGACTGGACCGGACGCTTCGAGCTGCTGCTGATTGGCAATGGTGAAGACCGCGACGTCTCGCGCGAGGCGCTGCGCAACGCCGGCTTCGGCAGTCCGCTTCCCGGTGTCTGGGTCGCGCCATCGGGCGTGCCGGTGCCGGAGGAGGCCGCCGGCGCCATCCGTCTCGAAGTCTCGGCCGAGGATGACAACGGCCGCCGCCTGCTCGGCGCGAGCTGGCCGCTGGGGCGGACTGCGGATGCCTATCTGAAATTCATGAAGACCTTTGAGCCGCTGCGGGCCGCGATCGGGCGGGGCAGGGATTTGTCCGAGGCTGATGCGTTCACCGCACGCATCCTGCTGATCCACTATTATCGCCGCGTCGTGCTGCGCGATCCGCTGCTGCCCGAGAGCCTGCTGCCCGCGGACTGGCCGGGCAGGGCAGCCCGCGCGCTGTGCAGCGAGATCTATCGCGCGCTGCTCGCCCCGTCCGAACAATGGCTTGACGGCCATGGAACCAACGAAAAGGGGCCGCTGCCGCCCGCCCGAAAGCTCCTGGAGAGGAGGTTCGAGGCTTGATTTATATGTTACAGAAATATCTTGCATGACGTAATTTTTGTTATATATTGCCTCCCAATAAACGGGAGGACGCGCATGTACACCCAGGCGCTGAACACGGCCGAGACCGACGATCGCGGTCTGGAGGAAGCAGGCCGAGCTGAGCAGTTCCAGGCCCGCATCGATGCCGAAGAACGCATCGAGCCGAACGACTGGATGCCGGCGGCCTATCGCAAGACGCTGACCCGCCAGATCTCCCAGCACGCCCATTCCGAAATCGTCGGGATGCTCCCCGAAGGCAACTGGATCACGCGCGCGCCGACCTTGCGCCGCAAGGCCGCGCTGCTCGCCAAGGTGCAGGACGAGTGCGGCCACGGGCTCTATCTCTACGCCGCGGCCGAGACGCTTGGCACCTCGCGCGAGGAGCTGGTCGACGCGATGCTCGCAGGGAAAGCCAAATATTCCTCGATCTTCAACTATCCGACGCTGACCTGGGCCGACATCGGCACCATCGGCTGGCTGGTCGACGGCGCCGCGATCATGAACCAGATCCCGCTGTGCCGCTGCTCCTACGGGCCGTATGCGCGCGCGATGATCCGCGTCTGCAAGGAGGAGTCGTTCCACCAGCGCCAGGGCTACGAGATCATGCTGACGCTGTGCCGTGGCTCGGAGGAGCAGAAGGCGATGGCGCAGGACGCGCTGAACCGCTGGTGGTGGCCGGTGCTGATGATGTTCGGCCCGCCGGATGCGACGAGCCAGCACAGCGACACCTCGACCAAGTGGAAGATCAAGCGCTTCTCCAATGACGAGCTGCGCCAGAAGTTCGTCGATGCAACCGTGCCGCAGGCGCAATATCTCGGTCTCACCATTCCCGACCCCGGCATGATTCAGGATGTGGACGGGCACTGGCGCTACAGCGAAATCGACTGGACCGAGTTCAAGCAGGTGCTGGCCGGCAACGGCCCGTGCAACCGCGACCGCATGGCCGTGCGCCGCAAGGCGCATGACCAGGGGGCCTGGGTACGCGAGGCGGCGGCCGCTTATGCCGCAAAGCGCGCGCAGCGTCAGATCGCGCAAGCCGCGGAATAGGAGATCAATATGGCTACGCCGAACACGCCGTTGTGGGAAGTCTTCATCCGCAGCCGCAACGGGCTCGCGCACAAGCATGTCGGCTCGTTGCATGCGAGCGACGCCACCATGGCCTTGCAGGCCGCGCGCGACATCTACACCCGCCGCGGCGAAGGCCTGTCGATCTGGGTCGTGCCCTCGGCCGCGATCACCGCGAGCGATCCCACCGAGAAGGGCATGATGTTCGAGCCGGCGGAATCGAAGATCTACCGGCATCCGACCTTCTATGAGGTGCCGGAAGAAGTGGGGCACATGTGATGACGACCGCCAACATCCAAGTCGCCGAAACGCCGCTGGTGCTCTATGCGCTGCGCCGCGCCGACGATGCGCTGATCCTCGGCCATCGGCTGTCGGAATGGTGCGGTCACGCGCCGATGCTGGAAGAGGACATGGCGCTCTCCAACATCGCGCTCGACCTGATCGGCCAGGCCCGCGAGCTCTACACCTACGCCGCCAAGGTCGAAGGCAAGGACAACGATGAGGACAAGCTCGCCTACCTGCGCGACGTCAGACAGTACCGCAATCTGCTGTTGGTCGAGCAGCCCAACGGCGACTTCGCGCAGACCCTGGTGCGGCAGTTCTTTTATTCCGCCTTCGCTGACTTTTATTGGCGCGCCATGACCGCCTCGCGAGATCCGACGCTGGCGGCGATTGCCGCGAGATCGGAGAAGGAAAGCGCCTATCATCTGCGCCACGCCTCGGAATGGATCATCCGGCTCGGCGACGGCACGGACGAAAGCCACAATCGCGCGCAAGCCGCGATCGATCACCTCTGGACCTTCACCGGCGAGATGTTTGCCGTCGACGACGGCGAGCGCGCGCTGATTGACGCCGGTATCGCCATCGATCCCGGGTCCTTGCGTGGCCGTTGGCTGACGACGCTCTCAGATGTCGTCGGCGAAGCAACGCTGCAGTTGCCGCAGAACGACTGGATGCAGCAGGGCGGCCGTGCCGGCCGCCATAGCGAGCATCTCGGCCATCTCCTCTCCGAGCTGCAGTCGATGCAGCGCACTTTTCCGGGGCTGACATGGTGACGGTGCTGTACCGCGACAGCGAGCTGCGCCGGCGCGCCTGGGACGCCGCGGCGAGCGTGGTTGACCCGGAAATCCCGGTGCTGACCATTGCCGATCTCGGCGTGCTGCGCGATGTCGTTCTCGACGGAGACCACGTCGAGGTTGCGATCACGCCGACCTATTCGGGCTGCCCGGCCATGAACATGATCGCGCTCGAAATCGAGCTCGCACTGGAGCGGGCCGGCTTCCATCGTCCGAAGGTGCGCACGGTGCTGTCGCCGGCCTGGACCACGGACTGGATGAGCGAGGAGGGACGCCGCAAGCTGACCGCCTATGGCATCGCGCCGCCGCAGGCATCAAGCTCACGCCGTGCGCTGTTCGGCGAGCAGGCGGTGGCATGCCCGCAATGCGGCTCGGACAGGACCGAGTTGTTGTCCGAGTTCGGTTCGACCTCCTGCAAGGCGCTGTGGCGCTGCAAAGCCTGCCGCGAGCCCTTCGATTATTTCAAGTGTCATTGAGGCGCATGATGTCAGCCCCATCGTCATTGCGAGGAGCCCTTGCGACGAAGCAATCCAGACCGCTTCGGCGGAAAGACTCTGGATTGCTTCGCTTCGCTCGCAATGACGCCGGAGAGACCGAACGAGGGCGCTTGTAATGTCAGCATCCGCACCACGTTTCCATCGCCTGGCCGTCGCCGATCTCCGCCGCGAGGCGTCGGATGCGGTTTCGATGACCTTCACCATTCCCGGCGAACTCGCCGGCGATTACGCCTTCACGCCCGGCCAGTACCTCACGCTCCGCACCATGCTGGACGGCGAAGAAGTGCGCCGCTCCTATTCGATCTGCTCCGGCCCCGATGACGGCGAGATCCGTATCGCGGTGAAGAAAATCGACGGGGGCGCGTTCTCGAGCTGGGCGGCGGACGAGCTGAAATGCGGCGACGAGCTGGACGTCATGACGCCCACGGGGCGATTTGGCGTGGTCCCGCCTGCCGAGGCCGGGCGCATCCATGTCGGCTTCGCCGCGGGCTCCGGCATTACGCCGATCCTATCGATCGTCAAGGGCATCCTCGCGCGCGAGCCGGGCAGCCGCTTCTTCCTGTTCTACGGCAACCGCGCCACCGACAACATCATGTTTCTCGAGGCCCTCGAAGAGCTGAAGGATCGCTTCATCGATCGCCTCTCGATCTTTCACGTCATCTCCGGCGAGGAGCAGGACATCCCGATCCTGCATGGCCGGCTCGACGGCGACAAGGTGAGGGTGCTCTTGCGCTCGCTGGTGCCGGCTTCAAGTGTCGACCACGTCTTCATCTGCGGTCCCCTTGGCATGAGCGAGGAGATCGAGGCGACCTGCCGCGAACTCGGCATTGCGGACGAGCGCATACACGTCGAACGTTTCGTCTCCGAATTCGGCGGCAAGCCGCGGCCGAAGAAGGCCGTTGCGTCCGATGCGCCGCCGAAGGCGATCGCTTCCCTGATCATCGACGGCAAGCGCCGCGATGTGCCCGTCGCCGAGGACGAGGCGATCCTCGATGCCGCGCTGCGCGCCGGTATCGATCTGCCCTTCGCCTGCAAGGGCGGCATGTGCTCGACCTGCCGCGCAAAGCTGGTCGAGGGCGAGGCGCCGATGGACCTCAACTATTCGCTGGAACCCTGGGAGCTGAAGGCCGGCTTTGTCCTGACCTGCCAGGCCAAGCCGTCCTCGGAGCGGGTCATCGTCGATTACGACCATGTTTGACAGTGTTGTCCAACCAGCAAGAACATTGCGTGCAAAGAGCCGGGAGAAGCGCGTGAACGTCAAAGCCGCCCTGTCATCTCAGGATGTTGCTCGCGCCTGCGCTGATGCGATGTGGGCAGAGGACGATGCGTCCAAGGCGCTCGGTATGGAGATCGTCGAGATCGGCCCGGGCTTTGCGACGCTCGCAATGACGGTGCGGCCGGACATGGTCAACGGCCAGCGCATCGCCCATGGCGGTTTCATCTTCACGCTCGCCGATTCTGCCTTTGCGTTCGCCTGCAACTCGCACAACGAGCGCGTGGTGGCGGCGCAGGGGCAGATCACCTTCATCAAGCCGGGCAGGCTCGGCGACCGCCTCGTCGCGAAGGCGCGCGAGGTGACCCGCGGCGGCCGCTCCGGCATTTACGACGTGCGTGTCACCGCAGGCGACACCATTATCGCCGAATTTCGCGGGCATTCCCGTGTCATTCCGGGCACGTGGCTGCCCGCACGAGATCAATAAAGAAAAGAACAAATCAATGTGGGGAAACGAGGATGGCTCTGACGAGGCTCAAGGAAGGCGGCAACCACTATAGTGCCGAGATGGACGCGCATGAGCGTGCCTCGCGCGACGAGATCATGGCGTTGCAGACGCAGCGACTGGCATGGTCGCTGAAGCACGCCTACGACAACGTCACGCATTATCGCAAGGCGTTCGACAAGGCGGGCGTGCATCCGTCCGAGTTTCGCGAGCTCTCCGATCTCGCAAGGTTTCCGTTCACGGTGAAGACGGACCTTCGCGACAACTATCCCTTCAACATGTTCGCCGTGCCGCGCGAGAAGCTGGTGCGGGTTCATGCCTCCTCCGGCACGACTGGCAAGCCGATCGTTGTCGGCTATACCCAGCGCGACATCGACACCTGGTCGGACGTGATGGCGCGGTCGATCCGCGCCGCCGGTGGCCGCACCGGCATGATCATCCACAACGCCTATGGCTATGGCCTGTTCACCGGCGGCCTCGGCGTTCACTACGGAGCGGAGAAGCTTGGCTGCACCGTGGTGCCGATCTCCGGAGGCATGACGGAGCGGCAGGTGCAACTCATCAACGACTTCCGGCCCGACATCATCACGGTGACGCCGAGCTACATGCTGGCGATCCTCGACGAGTTCAAGCGCCAGAAGCTCGATCCACGCCAGTGCTCGCTCAAGGTCGGGATCTTCGGCGCCGAGCCCTGGACCAACGCGATGCGCGGCGAGATCGAGGATGCCTTCGATATGGATGCGACCGACATCTATGGCCTCTCCGAGGTGATCGGTCCCGGCGTCGCGCAGGAATGCATCGAGACCAAGGATGGCCTGCACATCTGGGAGGACCATTTCTATCCGGAGGTGATCGATCCCGAGACCGGTGCGGTGCTGCCGGATGGCGAGAAGGGCGAACTCGTCTTCACCTCCCTGACCAAGGAAGCCTTTCCGGTGATCCGCTATCGCACGCGTGACCTTACGCGGCTGCTGCCGGGCACGGCGCGGCCGGGCATGCGGCGCATGGAGAAGGTGACGGGCCGCTCCGACGACATGATCATCCTGCGCGGCGTCAATCTGTTCCCGACCCAGATCGAGGAGGTGCTGCTCGCGACCGACTGGTGCGGCGGCCACTTCATCCTGGAGCTGACCCGGGAAGGCCGCATGGATGAGCTCACCATCATCGCCGAGGCGCGGCCGGAAAGCTGGGATGGAAGAGGCCTCGTCGACCATGCCGACCAGGTCTCGACCCATATCAAGAACACGATTGGCATCAGCTCCAGGGTCCAGGTGGTGGCGCCGGCCACGCTGGAGCGCTCGCTCGGCAAGGCCAAGCGGCTCTACGACAAGCGGCCCAAGGACTGACTTGACGGATTGACTTGACCGGCCCCAGAGGCGACAAGGCCCGCGAGAAATCGCGGGTCTTATCCATGTCGTCAGCCGGTACCAAAGCCTTCGAAGCGCGCTGCGTGCGCCTCAATGCCAAGGCCGAGAATGCCGCCGCGCTTGCGCCGGTGGTCGAGCACCGCACGCTCGCGCGCGGCCCGAACGATCTGCTGATCGAAGTGAAGGCCGCCGCAGTCAATCCGTCCGACGTCAAGGCTGCGACCGGGCTGATGCCCTATGCGGTGTTCCCGCGCACGCCCGGCCGCGACTACGCCGGCGTGGTGATCGACGGGCCCGCCGGAACAATAGGGCGCGAAGTGTTCGGCTCGTCCGGCGATCTCGGTATTCGCCGCGACGGCACGCACGCCAGCTATCTCGTCGTCGAGGCCGATGCGGTCGTGGAGAAGCCGAAGACGGTGTCGTGGGAAGAAGCCGCTGGCATCGGCGTGCCCTTTGTCACTGCGATGGAAGGCTTTCGTCGCGCCGGCATTCCAAAGCCCGACGAAACCGTGCTGGTGTTCGGCGTCAACGGCAAGGTCGGTCAGGCCGCGGTGCAAATCGCGACCTGGCAGGGCGCGCGCGTCATCGGCGTGGTGCGCAGGGCGGAAGCTTATGAAGGCCACACCAACGCGCCCGTCCAGGTGATCGACGCCTCCGCAACAGATGTCGCCACACGCATGCGCGAACTGACCGGCGGCAAGGGCGCCGACATCGTCTTCAACACGGTCGGCGATCCCTATTTCCAGGCCGCGCACAAGTCGCTGGCGCTTCGCGGCCGCCAGATCCTGATCGCGGCGATCGACCGCATCGTGCAGTTCAACATCCTCGAATTCTATCGAGGCCAGCACACTTATGTCGGTATCGACACGCTCGGCCTGTCCTCGGCGGCGACCGGCGCGGTGCTGCGCGATCTCGGTCCGGGCTTTGCGAGCGGCCACCTGAAGCCATTCCCGATCAAGGCGAACGCGGTCTACCCGTTGGAGCGTGCGAAGGAGGCGTACGTTGCCGTCGCCGGCTCGTCGCGCGACCGTGTGATCCTGAAGCCGTGACAATGGAACCCACCCAACTCGTCGTCCTCACCGGCCTCGTCATCGGCCTCGTCTATGGCGCCGTCGGCCTGCTCAGCGGATTCTGCCTGATGAGCGGCATGCGCGGCTGGCTGACGAAGGGAGACGAACGGCTGGTCCGGACCTATGCGCTGGCGATCGCGGTCGCGATCGCAGCGAGCCAGCTCGTTGCCGGCAACGGCATGGTCGATCTCGGCAGGTCGATCTACCTGCAACCGACCTTTTCGGTGCCGGTGCTGTTTCTCGGCGGCCTGTTGTTCGGCTATGGCATGGTGCTGTCCAATGGCTGCGGCTCACGTGCGCTGGTGCTGCTCGGCCGCGGCAATCTCCGCTCCTTCGTCGTCGTGATCGTGCTCGGCATCGCCGCGCAGATGACGCTGAAGGGTCTGATCGCACCGGCCCGCATCGCGATGGTTCAGGCCTCCCAGACGACCGTCAGCGCGAACTCGCTGCCATCCCTGCTGGCGACGCTCGGTCTCACGGAAGCGCTCGCGCGTGCGCTGGGCGCTGCCGCGATCGTTCTTGCGCTGCTCCTGTTCGCGTTCGCTCATCCGCCGTTCCGGCGCTCGCCGGGTCAGATCGCGGCGGGCATCATTGTCGGCCTGCTCGTCGCCGGCGGCTGGTACGTCACCGGCTATCTCGGTGCCGACGACTTCAACCCCGTCCCGGTGACGTCGCTGACCTTCGTCGCTCCGATCGCAGACGCCCTGCAATACGCGATGCTCTCGACGGGCCTGACGCTCAATTTCGGCATCGCGACGGTGGGCGGCGTCTTCAGTGGCAGTCTCGTCGCTGCGGTCGTTACCGG
Source organism: Bradyrhizobium sp. USDA 4486 (assembly GCF_054057995.1). NCBI lineage: Bacteria > Pseudomonadati > Pseudomonadota > Alphaproteobacteria > Hyphomicrobiales > Nitrobacteraceae > Bradyrhizobium > Bradyrhizobium sp. USDA 4486. The sequence continues at coordinate 3,804,415 of NZ_JBSRZV010000001.1, read as the reverse complement.
CCGCTTCCATCTCGAAGGCTATTCCTCGCCGCGCCACATGCTGCGTTCGGCCGGCGGCGCGGCGCTGATGGGCATCGGCGGCGTGATGGCGTTCGGCTGCTCGATCGGGCAGGGGCTCACAGGTCTATCGACGCTCGGGCTGGGCTCGTTCGTCGCGGTCGCCGGCATCCTGCTCGGCACCACGGCCGGTCTGCGCGGCGCCTTGCGCGTTCAGCCGCTCGCGGTGGCCTGACCGCGCAGCAGCCGGTCGCCGAGCGTCGCGAGCCCAATGCCGGTGACGATCAGTCCGGCCGCAACGGCAAGGCTGATGTCGATCGGCTCGCCCAGCAGGATCGCGGCCGCGGCGATGCCGACGAGCGGCGTCCCGGTGGTGCCGAGCGAGGTCGTCAGGGCCGAGATGCTCTTGTTGACCATCGACATCGCCCAATAAGCCAGCGCCGTCCCGATCAGGCCGGAATACAGGAACAGCAGGACGAGCTTCCACGACCATTCCGCGTGCGGCGGGCCGTCCGTGACCAGCGCCGATCCTGTCAGCACGACCGTCGCAACGAGCACCTGCCAGATCAGAAGCTGGAGCGGCGAGGCGATCCAGCGATGCGCGCGGATATAGATGATGTTGGCGGCCCAGGAGATCGCGGCCAGGATGACCATCCCGGCGCCGATGAGGACGTTGACATTGGTCCAGTCGATCGACGTTGGGTTCAGGATCACGGCAAGGCCGATCAGCCCGAGCAGGGCGCCGGCGAGCTTTGGCGCAGTCAGCGTATCCTTCCCCAGCAAGGGCGAAGCGATCGCGACCCAAAGCGGCGTGGTGTAGCCGAGCACGATGGCCTTGCTCGCAGGCAGGAAGCGCACACCGGCCGCAACCAGAACCGAGAACACCGTCATGTGCAGCAGCGCCACGCTCAGCACCACCGGAATGTCGCGCCGCTCCGGGATCATCAGATTGTTGCTCAGTCCGAGGATCACGAACAATCCGGCCAGCGCGATCCAGCTCCGGATCGCTGACGTCCACAGGGGCGGGAAGAACTGGACGAGCTGCTTCGTCACCGACCAGTTGACGCCCCAGGCAACGACGACGATCAGGAACAGGCCGATGGCCGCACGGGGTGACAGGGAGTTCATCGCGGAGGTCCTTGAAGCAGTCCAGTGCCGCGGTTAGCATCGTTATTGGCACCTGAAAAAGTGCCAGATTGGAGAATAATAAGGTGCCAGTTTCAGACGGTGTGATTTCCGCCATGATCGACCTGAACCGGGCTGACGAGCAGGGGCTGATGGCACAGCTCACCAGCCAGCTCCGCGGCCTGATCGCGAGCGGCCGTCTCGGCAAAGGCCGCGTGCTGCCGTCGAGCCGTCGCCTTGCCGGCGATCTCGGCGTCTCACGCAACACCGTCACCTATGCGTTCGAGCAGCTCGCGGCCGAGGGATATCTCGAGGCCTCGCACGGACGCCGTCCGGTTGTCACGGTCGATGGCGGCGAACCCGGCAAAGCGGCGAGTGCCGCCGGTGCGCGCACCGGCAAGCCGCGGCTCTCGCCATGGGCCGCAAGGCTCAAGCAGACCGACTGGCCGATGTCCTACCAGGCGCCGCTGAAACCGTTGCGTCCGGGGCATGGTGATGCAAGGGAGTTTCCGAACGAGGTCTGGGCGCGCTGCCTGCGTCGCACTGCCGTGCGTGCGGCGAGACGTGAGCTCGGACCGATCAACCGGCCGCGCCTGCGCGAGTCGCTGGCGCATTATCTCGCGACCAGCAGGGGCGTTCGCGCTACGGCAGACCAGATCCTGATCCTGCCGAGCGCCCAGGCCGCGCTGACCTTGATCGCGGCTGCGCTGATCTCGCCCGGTGACGAGGTGTGGGTCGAGGATCCCGGCTATCCCGGCGCGGCGGCCGCCTTCCGCGCCTCCGGCGCGCGCGTGACCGGCATCGGCCTGGACCAGCAGGGCATGCAGCGGATGGCGGGATTGGCGGCCCCGACGCTCATCTTCATGACGCCATCGCACCAGCATCCGACCGGACGGCTGATGTCGCTGGCGCGCCGCACGGAGTTTCTCAAGGCAAGCAGGCCGGGCAAGACCTGGATCGTGGAGGACGACTACGACGGCGAATTCCACTATGACAGCCGACCCGTGCCGGCCCTGCAGGGGTTAGACGTCCATGGCCGCGTGTTCTATGTCGGCACTTTCGCGAAGTCGATGACGGCGGATATCCGGCTCGGCTATCTCGTCGTGCCGCCGGCACTGGTCCGCACCCTCGAGATCGCGCAGCGGCACATCGGGCTGATCGCTGCCAGCCACATCCAGGAAGCATTGGCCGAGTTCATTGCCGACGGCCACTTCGTCGCGCATCTGCGGCGGATGCGCCGGCTCTATCATGCGCGCCGCGATCATCTCGCCGAGGGGCTGGAGCGCCAGCTTGGCGAGGTGCTTTCGGTCGAGGTGCCCTCCGGCGGCATCCAGCTCGTCGCGCGCCTCAAGCGCGGTCGTGGCGATCAGGTGGCGGTGAAGCGGCTGGTCGCCGCGGGTGTCGAGACGCGCGCTCTATCGAGCCTTGCGCTCGGCAGGCCGCGCGATCACGGCCTGCTGCTTGGCTTCGCAGCCTGGCGCGAGAGCGAGATCAGCGCAGCGCTGCGGACGATGGCGGCGTGCTTCTAGCGCGCCACTTCAACCGACGGCTTTCGTCACGATGCGGATCTCGGACGTCAGCGTCCGGTGCACCGGGCACTTGTCGGCGATCTCCATCAGCTTCTTGCGCTGCTCGACGTCGAGCGCGCCGTCCATGGCGATATCGCGCTCGATCTGGTCGAGCATGCCGTCCCGCGTCTCGCACTCGGCGCAGTCCTTGGCGTAGATTTTCGAATGTTTCAGCGTCACCGTGACGCGATCGAGCGGCAGCGACTTGCGGTCGGCATAGAGGCGCATGGTCATGGAGGTGCAGGCGCCGAGGCCGGCGAGCAGGAAATCGTAGGGGCCAGGGCCGGCATCCTCGCCGCCGGCGGCCTTCGGCTCATCCGCGACCAGATGATGCGGGCCCACGGTGATGATCTGGTTGAACTTGCTCTTGCGGGTTTCCTGCACCACGACCCGGCGCGGCTCCTCCGCGAGGTCCATCGCCGGCGCGGGCTTCGCCGTATCGATGTAGCGGCTCGCCCAGGCCGTGATCACGTCGGCTGCATAGAGCGCGTCGGCCGGCTTGGTCAGGAGATGATCGGCATGATCGAGCGAGACGAAGCTCTTCGGATGCTTTGCCGCAACGAAAATCCTGGTCGCATTGTCGATGGCGACGGTGTCGTCGACAGGCGAATGCATCACCAGCAGCGCCTTGTGCAGGCCGGCGACGTCCTTCATCAGCTCGTGCTCGACGATATCGTCGAGGAATTCGCGCTTGATCCGGAACGGGCGCCCTGCGAGCGACACCTCGACTTCGCCCCGCGCGCGGATGTTGTCGAGATGCTCCTTGAAGAGACCGGTGACGTGCGCCGGATCGGACGGCGCCGCGATGGTCACGACCGCCCTGGCTTCGGGGATCTTCCCGGCTGCCGCGAGGATGGCGGCACCACCGAGGCTGTGGCCGATCAGGATCGACGGCGCCTCACGAACGCTGCGCAGATGATCGGCGGCCCGCACGAGATCGGCGACGTTGGAGGAGAACGTCGAATTGGCGAAATCGCCTTCGCTGGAGCCGAGCCCTGTGAAGTCGAAGCGGAGCACGGCGATGCCCCTGGCGGCGAGTGCAACCGAGATGCGCTTGGCCGCCAGCGTGTCCTTGCCGCAGGTGAAGCAGTGCGCGAACAGCGCGTAAGCCGCGGGCTCGCCGTCAGGCAATTCCAGCGCGGCCGCGAGCTGATGGCCACCCTCGCCGGTGAATTGGAAGCGCTCCGTTGCCATGATCCTCCCCCACTCTTGTTCGACTTCAATCGCCTGAATAGCGCTGCTCGGCCCAGGGATCGCCGCGGTTATGATAGCCGCGGACTTCCCAGAAGCCCGGCGCGTCCTCAGTCAGGAATTCGATGGCCTGGAGCCATTTGGCGCTCTTCCAGAAATAGAGATGCGGCACGACCAACCGCACCGGGCCGCCATGCTCGTCGGACAGCGGCTGGCCCGACCAGCTATGGGCGAGCAGCGCGTCCTCGGCGGCAAAATCCTCCAGCGCGAGATTGGTGGTGTACCCGTCATAGGAATGCAGCACGACGAAACGCGCATCCTCGCGCGGCCGGCAGGCTTGGAGCAGCTCGCGCGTGGCGAGCCCTTGCCATTGATTGTCATAGCGCGACCATGTCGTCACGCAATGGATGTCGGAGGTGAATTGCTGCTGCTTCTGCGCGGTAAACTCGGCAAAGCTCCAGAACACGGGATTGTCGACCGCGCCATAGACGTCGAGCCGCCAGCGTTCCCGCGACACCGGCGGCACGATGCCGAGATCGAGCACCGGCCAGTCTTTTGTCAAATGCTGGCCGGGCGGCAGGCGCTGGTCCTCCGGTCGCGTGACCTTGCCTGTCAGGAAGCGGCCCTCGCGCGCCCATTTCTCCTTGGTGCGCGTCAGCTTGCTGTCGGATGGCGTCTCGTCAGCCATAAGTTACTCGTGGATGGGCTACTCGTGAATGAGCTACTCGTGGCGATGCATCGCGGAGGCGTGCTTGGTGTCGCGCATGGTGGAATAAATGATCAGCGACAGGAAGATGATTCCGGCGAGATAATAATAGAACCAGTCCTCGTGCCCGATGCTCTTGAAATAGAGCGCGATCGCCGGCGCCGTGCCGCCGAAGATCGAGACCGTGATCGCATAGGGCAGGCCGACGCCGAGCGCCCGGACATTGGTCGGGAACAGCTCGGCCTTCACCACCGCGTTGATCGAGGTGTAGCCGGCGACGAACAGCCAGGCGCAGCAGATCAAGATGAACGCCATGAAGGGCGATTTGGTCTCCTTCAGCGTCATCAAGAGCGGCACGGTCGCGAGCGTGCCGGCGGCACCGAAGAAGATCAACAGCGGCTTGCGGCCGATCCGGTCGGAGATCGCGCCGTAGATCGGCTGCAGGATGGTCGCGAAGATCAGCGTGCCGAAGATCACGAAGGTGGTCTGGTCCTCGGTCAATCCGACCGAGAGCTTGACGAAAGTCTGCATGTAGGTGGTGAAGGTGTAGAACGCTGCGGTGCCGCCGGCGGTGAGGCCGACCACGAGCAGCAGCTCGCGCGGGTAACGCAGCAGATTGGCGAGCGAGCCCGTCGGCTTCACCACCTTCTTGGCCTCCACGAACGCCTCGGTCTCGTGCAGGCCGCGCCGCATAACGGCTGCGAAGATCGCGAGCGCGGCGCCGATCGCGAACGGGATGCGCCAGCCCCAGGCTTTCAGCTCCTCCGGCGTGAGGAAGACCTTTTGCAGGAGCAGCAGCACGATGATCGCGGTGAGCTGGCCGCCGATCAGCGTGACGTACTGGAAGCTGGAATAAAAGCCGCGGTGCTTGGGATCGGCGACCTCGCTCAGGTAAGTGGCGCTGGCGCCATATTCGCCGCCGAGGCTGAGGCCCTCGATCACGCGGGCGAGCGCCAGGATCAACGGCGCGGCAAACCCGATCGTGGCATAGGTCGGTGTCAACGCGATGATGAGCGAGCCGAAGCACATGAAGACGACCGACAGGGTCAGCGAGATGCGTCGGCCGAAATGGTCGGCGAGATAGCCGAAGAACCAGCCGCCCAGCGGGCGCATCAGGAAGGTCGCCGCGAACACCACGGCCGCGTTCAGCTGCTGCACGACCGGGTCGTTGCCAGGGAAGAACGCCGGGGCGAAATAGAGCGCGAACGCCGTATAGGCGTAGAAATCGTACCACTCGACGAGGTTGCCGACGGAACCGATGAAGATCGCCTTGATCCGCCGCTCGGCGTCGGCGATGTCGAAGTGGTCGGAGGCCGGTTGGGTTGCTTGCTCAGTCACGTCCGGCCTCTCCGTTGGTCCTGGAAAAAGCCTACATCGCCTTTCCCAGCAAAAATGGCAACTGGCGGGGGCCTCGCACCGTGCCCTGCGACCAGGTCACGGTGCCTGCCGGATCGAGGCGGAAATCCGGAATGCGCTTCAGCCATTCCTCCAGCGCAACCTGCATCTCCATGCGTGCAAGATTGGAACCGACGCAGCGGTGGATGCCGAGGCCGAAGGCGGCATGACGATTCTCGCGGCGGTCGATCACGACTTTGTCAGCGTCCGGAAACATCTTTGGATCGCGATTGGCGGCCGGAAAGGACAACAGCACCATGTTGCCTGGCTTCACCGGGCAGCCGGAGATGGTGGTTTCCTTGACCACCTCGCGCGCCATCGTCACCGGCGAATAGGCGCGCAGCAGCTCCTCCACCGCGGTCGGGATCAGCCCGGGCTCGGCGATCAGCCGCTCGCGGTCTGCCGGTGTCCGGGCGAGGTGCCACAGCGAGGAGCCGATCGCGCTCCAGGTGGTGTCGATGCCGGCGATCAGGAGCAGCCGCAGCGAGCCCAGCACGTGGGAGTCCTCGAGCGGATTGCCCTCCTTGTCCTTCGCATTCATCAGGTAGGAGATCAGATCGTCGGTCGGCTTCTTCTTGCGCGCCTCGATGTGTCCGCTGAAATAAGCGCTCATCTCCTCCACCGCCTGCAGCAGCACGTTCTCGTCCTTGATGCCGAGCTCGAGGATCATGTGAATCCAGTTGATGAAGAGGTCGCTGTCGGTCTCGGGAATGCCGAGCATATGCGCGATCGCGCGCACCGGGATGTGCTTGGTATAGCGCTCCGCCGCGTCGATCCGTGCTTCGGCGACGAAGCCGTCGATCAGTTCGTTGCAGATCGCGCGCACCCGCGGCTCGAGCTTCTTCATTGCGTCCGGTGTGAAAGGCGGCAGCAGCAGCTGCTTGGCCGGCTTGTGCGCGGGCGGATCGGACGTGATCGGCGGGGCGGCGTTCCTGCTCGTGATCTCCGGCCGCACGTCGCGGACAATGATGCGGCGGGAGGAGAAATGCTCGGTATCGTTGGCGATCGCGCGCACCGCTTCGTAGGTCGTCGGCATGTAGCAGCCGAGGAAGCGCTGGGTGTGCACGACCGGGCTTGCGGCGCGCAATTCCTCCCAGATCGGGAACGGATCGTCGGTCCATTGCGGGTCCGTGTGATCGAAATCATGGACCCAGTCGGTCACGGGCGGATGGGCGGCGGGCTGGCTGACGTCGGACATCTCGAAAATCCCTTGTAGCTCGTGTTCGCTCAAAGCACGCGGGGCGCGGGGAGGTCCCGCTACTCTTCGATCACATCGATCGCGATTTCCGGGCAGTTGGATTTGGCAAGCCAGGCCTTGTCTTCGAGGCCCGGCGGAACGACGCCGTCACCGGCCTCATGGGCGTTGCCGTACGCGTCGAGCTCGAACAGCTCCGGCGCCAGCGCCTTGCAGCGCGCGTGGCCCTGGCACTTGTCGGGATCGACGTGAACCCTCAGTCGCTCTGTCATGGCGGCTCCTCGGTCGTATGCGCGTGGCCCGAAGGGCGCGCGTTCCTCAATCTTGACCGCGACATTTGCGGCTTGTTCTAAGTTATATGCTATTACATTCGCGACAGGCTTCCCCTGTCAAGCGCAAACTTATAGGTTGGCCGCAACATGCGCTCAAAACTAGCCCGCAAGCCCGAGAAGACCTACCACCACGGCGATCTCCGCGACGCTCTGATCAAGGCCGCGTTGCGCGAAGCGGAGCAGGGCGGGGCGGAAGCAATCAGCATCAAGGCGCTGGCAAAGCAGCTCGGCGTCTCGCAGCCGGCGCCCTACCGCCACTTTGCCGATCGGGAGGCGCTGCTTGCGGCGGCGACGGCGGAAGCGTTCCGCCAGCTCAGTGCGATCCTGCGCGAGGCGATGGCGAAGCCGTCGAAGCAATCAAAACTGTCGCGGCTGGCGCAGGCGATGCTCGATTTCGGGTTGCGCCGCAACGGCATCTACCGATTGATGTTCGCATCCCGCACCGTGTCATGCGCGGCCAAGGGCAGCGAGCTGCACGCGGCGACGCGGGAGACGTTTGGGCTCGTGATCGAGGCGCTGGAAGCGCCGGCCGTCGGCTATTTGCGCGAGCGGCAGGCTCTCAAGATCTGGGCCGCCCTGCACGGCGTGGTGATGCTGGCCGAGCAGGGCCTGTTCACCGGCGAGTCGGCGCACGCCACGCGCGAGGAGCTGGTCGAGGATTTTGTCAACGAGACGAAGGCCGCACTCGCGGTTGCGATCAAGGATGCGCGGCGTCAGAAGACTGGCGCCTAAAGCGCGACGAGATTTGGATGAATCATCATCGCGCTTCAGGTTGTTGTTTGAGCATGATCTCCGCGCAAACGCGTTCCGCGTTTGTCGCGAGGGAAAACCGCTGCGCATTTTTTCCGGGTCATGCTTTAGGTTTTCGCCTTGAGCAGCCGCATCAGCTTGTCGACCGCGCTGTCAGGCGTTGTCACCACGGGACGGCCGGTCGCCTCCGCGACCAGCGGCGCTGTTGCCGCGATGCTGAACTGCGCCAGCGCGATGACGTCGCAATCGCGCAGGTCACGCGAGGCTTCCGCGATCAGCCGGTCGTGCGTGGCGCGGTCCCCGCGGTCGAGCGCCGCCAGGGCGCCCTCGGCGAGTTTCGGTACCAGCTGAACGGAGGCGGGAAACTCCGGCGGCATCGAGGCCAGCGTCGGCGGGAAGGTCGAGAGCAGGCCGATCCGCTTGCCCATCGTCACGGCACGTTCGATCATCGCTTCATTGGGCTTCAGCACCGGCGTCGGCGCATGTGCCCGCGCCACCGCCTCGATGCAGGTACCGAAGGCCGAGCAGGTGAACAGGATCGCATCTGCTCCGGTCGCCGCCGCATAGTCGCCGAGCGCGAGGAAGCGCTCGGTCATGGCATCGTTGAGTGCACCGGCGCGCGCCAGATCCGCCGACAAGCTGTCGTCAAGCAGGTTCATCAGCCGCGCCTCCGGCCACACCTTCGCGAAGGCCGCCTCGATCGGGCCGATGGAGTGCTTGAGGGCGTGGATCAGGGCGATGCGAGGGGGCATTGTCATTGAGCGCGTAGACCCGGTCTCGTGCCCCGGGCGCAGCGCAATGCGAAGTATTGCGCTGCAGAACCGGGGCCCATTGTCGCTGCTGGGTCCCGGCTCTGCGCAGCAGCGTGCCGGACGATGCTTCGCATCGCCGGGACGCTGCAGCGCGTCCGGGACACGCGAGATTTTTACTTGAATGGTATCGCGTACATCAAGCCGCCCTTGCTCCAGAGGCCGTTGAGACCGCGCTCGAGCTTGAGCGGGCTCGCCTTGCCGACATTGCGCTCGTAGATCTCGCCATAATTGCCGGTGGCCTTGATCACTGTCACCAGCCATTTGTTGTCGAGACCGAGCCGCGAGCCGAGATCGCCGGTGGCGCCCAGCAGGCGCTGGATCGCGGGCGTCTGCGACTTCGTCATCTCCTCGACATTGGCTTGCGTGACGCCGAGCTCCTCGGCTTCGATCAGGCCGTAATGCAGCCAGGTGATGATGTCGCTCCACACCTCGTCGCCGTTGCGGGTGAAGGGACCGAGCGGCTCCTTGCTGATGGTCTGCGGCAGCACGACGTAATCCGCAGGGTTCGGGGCGGCGGTCGTGACGGCGCCTGCGAGCGCGGAGGCGTCCTGGGTCATGGCGTCGCAGCGGCCGCCAAAGAAGGTCTGGTACATGGTGTCGACGCGGTCGAACACCAGCGGCTTCCAATCGATGCCGTTGGCCCGGCCGTAATCGCCTAGCGTGACCTCATGCGTGGTGCCCTGTGCGACACAGACGGTGGCGCCCTTGAGGTCCTTCAGCTCTTTCACGCCGAGGTCCTTCTTCACAACAAAGCCCTGGCCGTCGTAGAAATTGATCGGGCCTTGCCGCAGGCCCAGCGTGACGCCGCGCAAATAGGTCTGCGTCGAGTTGCGGTAGAGCACATCGATCTCGCCCGATTGCAGGGCGGTGAAGCGGTTCTGCGCCGTCAGCGAGACGTAGCGCACCTTGCTGGGATCACCGAGCACGCCGGCTGCGAGCGCGCGGCAATAGTCGACGTCGAGACCTTTGTAATTGCCCTGCGAGTCCGGCGCGGAGAAGCCGGCAAAGCCAGCGCTGACGCCGCACACCAGCGTGCCGCGGCTTTTCACCGTATCCAGCGTCGCCGCCGATGCGACGATCGTCGATGCGGCGAGCACGCCCGCTGCGATGACCACTTTCCTCATTCTACTCTCCCCTCAGTGATTGACACTACGCAACACGTTGTCGACGGCCGTGCCGAGCTTATCGACGATCTGATCGATCTCGCCTGCCGAGGCGATATAGGGCGGCGCCAGCAGCACATGATCGCCGCGGACCCCATCCGCGGTGCCGCCGCCGGGATAGCAGCCGAGCCCGTTCGCGAAGGCCTCGGCCTTGATCTTCTGGTGCAGCTTCAGCGCCGGGTCGAACGAGGTGCGGCTGACTCGATCGGCGACGAGCTCGATCGCCCAGAACAGGCCGCGGCCCCTGATGTCGCCGACATGGCGATGATTGCCGAAGCGCTCGGTCAGGCGCTGCTCGAGCTGCTTGCCGCGCTCCCTCACGCGATCGAGCAGACGGTCCTCGCGGATCACCTCCTGCACTGCAAGCGCGGCTGCGCAGGCGAGGGGATGGGCGAGATAGGTGTGGCCGTGCTGGAATGCGCCGGAGCCGGACCGGATGGTGTCGATGATCTCTCTGCTCGCGAGCATCGCGCCGATCGGCTGGTACCCGCCGCCGAGACCCTTTGCGATCGCCTGAATGTCGGGCGCGATGCCTTCCTGCTCCCAGGCGTGCGTCGTGCCGGTGCGGCCCATGCCGCTCATGACCTCGTCCAGAATGAGCAGCGCGCCATGCCGGTCGCAGATCTCGCGAACCGCCTTGAAGTAGCCGTCCGGTGCCGTCACGGCGCCGGCGGTGGCGCCAACGACGGGCTCGGCGAGGAATGCTGCGACAGTATCGGGACCAAGCCGCTGAAACTCGGCCTCCAGCTCCGCGGCAAGACGCGCGACGAACTGCGCATCGGACTCGCCGTCGTGCTTCTCGTGATAGGCGAAAGCCGGCGTCACATGGCTGAACGCGGCCGAGAGCAGCGGCGCGTAGGGTGCGCGGCGCCAGGCATTGCCGCCGGCGGCGAGCGCGCCGAGCGTGTTGCCGTGATAGCTCTGCCGCCGCGCGATGAAATGCTGCCGCTGCGGCTCGCCGCGTTCGATGAAGTATTGCCGCGCCAGCTTGATGCTGGCTTCGATCGCCTCCGATCCGCCGCTGACGAAATAGGCGTAGGCGAGGCCGCCGGGCTCGTGCCCGACCAGGGTTTCGGCGAGCGCCTCGGCCGGCTCGGATGAGAAGAAGGCGGTGTGGGCATAGGCCAGCGTCGAGGCCTGCTTGGCGATCGCCGCGATCACGCGGGGATGCTGGTGGCCGAGGCAGGAGACCGCCGCACCGCCGGACGCATCGATCACGCGTCGTCCGTCCTCCGCAAAGAGATAGACGCCTTCGCCGCCGATCGCCTTGGGCGGCGTTTCGCGGAGCGAGCGGTGCAGCACGCGGCTGGTACGGGTGCCCATGACTCAACCTTTCTCTGAGACGTAGGTGGAGGCAGCGGCGAGCCGCGCCTCGGTATGTTCCAGGCGCTTCTTCGCGGCAGTGCCGCCGAGCGAGAACGTCACTGCGGCCAGTGACTGTGCGATCGCGATGGCTCCGGTGAGGCTGGGGAAGAACCCGGGGGAGGAAGCCGCTTCGAACAGCAGCACCTGGTCGGCGCCCTCGGCCATCGGTGCCGAGAGGCTGTCCGCGATCGCAATCAGCGTTGCACCGGCGCGATGAGCGGCTTGTGCGACCCGCACGCTCGCGTTCGTGTAGGGCAGAAAGCCGATGACGATCACCGCCTCGCCGGAACGAAAGGCGCCGAGATCGAGATCGTCGGGACCGGATGCGCCGACAAGCTGCACCTGTTCGGGGCGGAACAGCCGCAGCTCGTAGTTCAAGAGCTCCGCGACGCTGCGGCAGCTGCGGTAGCCGGCGATCCAGATCCGCTTGGCTTCGTGCAGCGCGCGGGCTGCGGCCGCAATGGGTTGTGCCGGAATGCGCGGAAGACCGGCAGCTTCAGCTTCGAGCTTGTCGATGACCAGCGCGACATCGACGTTGGGGCCATGACGCCGGCCCTTCGCCCTGGCGGAAAACGGCGAGGTCTGCAACGGCCGCCGCGCTTCGGTCAGCGCCGCGCGCAGCTCGTCCCAGCCGGAATAGCCGATCGCCTTGGCAAGCCGGGTGAAGGCGGCGGGATCGGCGCCGGCTTCGGCGGCGAGATCGCGCATCGAACGGGTGGTGGCGTCGTAATCATTGGCGGCGACGAAGCGGCCGACCTCCTGCAGGCGCAGGGGAAGCGATGGCAATGCGATGCGCAGTTCGCTCAGCGGCGAGGATTTCGCGGGCTCGGCCATGAAACATTTGTTGCATGAATCCAGGATTGGTGCAACAGTTGACGTGCGCCGCCGGAAATCGTTGCTTTTGAGAAGGATTTTTGTGCTGTGACATCAGACACGCCAAGGCCGCCGCCGCGCCGCCGCCTGTTCGGTGCATGGGGCCCCCGCGAGCTGAAGGGCCTGCTCTGGCAGGTGCTGGTGGTCGGGATCGCGGTCGCGGTCATCGCTTTCCTCTGGTCCAACACCGTCACCAATCTGTCGGCCCGCCGCATCACGACCGGCTTTGCCTTCCTTGGCCGCGAGGCCGGCATGCCCATCGCGGACAGCCTGCTCGCTTATAGTCCGAGGGATACGTATTTCTGGGCGTTCGTCGTCGGCGTCGCCAACACCCTGCGCGTCGCGGTGATCGGCATCGTGCTCGCCACCCTCCTGGGCACGCTGATCGGCATCTCCAGGCTGTCGGCGAATTGGCTGCTGTCGCGGCTCGCCGCCGTCTATGTCGAGACTCTCCGCGACATCCCGCTGCTGCTTCAACTCTTGTTCTGGTACGTGCTGATGCAGGCGCTGCCGGCCGCGCGCGCGGCATGGCGGCCGGTCGAGGGGGTGTTCCTGTCCAATCGCGGCCTGATCCTGCCGGCGATCCCGGTCGGAGCGCCGCAGCTCTGGGTACTCGGCACGGCTGTGCTCGGGATTGCCGCGTTCTATCTGATCCGGCGATGGTTGGTCGCGCAGCAGATGCGCGACGGCAAACCGCGGCCGGCCTGGCCGTTCGCGCTTGGTCTCATCGTCGCGCTGCCTGCGGCCGTTTCGCTGGTGCTCGGCGTCTCCTGGACGATCGAGTGGCCGCAGCTGCGCGGCTTCAACTTCGTCGGCGGCCTGACGCTCGCGCCGGAATATTTCGCGCTGCTGATTGCGCTCGTGACTTACACGTCCGCCTTCATCGCCGAGATCGTGCGCAGCGGCATCCAGTCGGTGCCGCGCGGGCAGTGGGATGCCGCCAATGCACTTGGTCTGCGCCGCAGCTTCATGCTGCGACAGATCATCCTGCCGCAAGCGCTGCGAGTCATCGTGCCACCGATGACGAGCCAGTATCTGAACCTCACCAAGAACTCCTCGCTCGCGGTCGCGATCGGCTACCAGGACGTGGTCTCGGTCGCCAACACCACGTTGAACCAGACCGGGCAGGCGATCGAAGCGATCGCGCTGATCATGGCTGTGTTTTTGACCATCAGCCTGTCCATCAGCTTCTTCATGAACTGGTACAATGCGCGCATCGCGCTGGTGGAGCGCTGACGAATGACCGCGATCACCGACATGCCCGATGCACCACGGGCAGCCCGCCGCCCGCAAGCCGGCAATCCCGTGCTGCGCTGGCTGCGCACGAATCTGTTTTCGTCGATCCCGAACGGCATCCTCACGGTCGTGCTGCTGGCGCTGCTCGCCAAGGGCATTTTCAGCTTCGTGCAATGGGGCATTGCCAATGCGGTCTGGCTGACGCCGGCGAACGATTCCAGCGCCTGCCGCGCGGTGCGTGGGCTTGGCGCCTGCTGGGCGATCATTCCGGAAAAATATCGTTTCATCCTGTTCGGTACCTATCCGTTCGACGAGCAGTGGCGGCCGGCGCTGTCGGTGCTGCTGTTCATCGCGCTGTATTATCTCTCGACCCGCCGCGCCCTGTGGCGGCGCGAACTCGTCTATGTCTGGATCGGGGCGCTGGCGCTGATCAGCCTGCTGATGTGGGGCGGCCTGTTCGGGCTCTCCTTCGTCTCGCAGGACCGTTGGGGCGGCCTGCCGGTGACGCTCATCCTGGCGACATTCGGATTGGCGTTCGGATTCCCGCTCGGCATCCTGGTCGCACTCGGCCGGCGCTCAAAACTGCCGGCGATCCGCTCGCTCAGTGTGCTCTATGTCGAGCTGATCCGCGGCGTGCCGCTGGTGAGCCTCCTGTTCATGGCGAGCGTGATGTTCCCGCTGTTCATGCCTGCCGGCTTCAACATCGACAAGCTCTTGCGCGCGCAGATCGCGATCATCCTGTTCGCGGGCGCGTACCTCGCCGAGGTCATCCGCGGCGGCCTGCAGGCCGTGCCCCGCGGGCAGTATGAAGCCGCCGACGCACTGGGACTGTCCTACTGGCGCAAGCACCGGCTGATCATCCTGCCGCAGGCGATCCGGCATGTCATCCCGCCGCTGGTCAACACCTTCATCGCGTTCTTCAAGGACACCAGCCTCGTGCTGATCATCGGCATCTTCGACCTGCTCACCACGGCCAAGACCGCGATCATCGATCCGGCCTGGCAGCAGTTTTCGGTTGAGGTCTACATCTTCGTCGCCGCGATCTATTTCGTGTTCTGCTTCGCGATGTCGCGCTATAGCCGAAGTTTGGAAGCGACGAGCGCAAGGTAAGGTCCGGTGTCCCGGACAAGGTGCAGCGCGTGAGCGCTGCGCTGCGTCCGGGGCACGAGAGCGGTTACTTCACCTTCGGGTCGATCGGTGTCGTGCCGCGAAGGTCCAGAATGTCCTCCAGCACCTTGGCGCCCGAGATCACCTGCGCATCCGCGCGCGGGGCGCCCACGACCTGCACGCCGACCGGCAGGCCAGAGGCCGTGAAACCACAGGGCAGCGACAGTGACGGACAGCAGGCAAGCGTGATCGCATAGACGATCCCGAGCCATTCGACGTAGTTCTCGAATTTCTTGCCGCCACATTCGGCGACATAGCGGTGCTCGACCGGGAAGGGCGGCACGATCGTCGTCGGCGTCAGCAACAGATCATACGTCTTGAAGAACTCGACGGCGCGTGCGGTCATGCCGACGCGCTGCGCTTCGGCGCGCGCGAGTTGCTCGACAGTGAGCTTGAGACCTTCGTTAATGTTCCAGATCACCTCGGGCTTGAGCAGGTCGCGCTTGGTGCGCAGCAGGTTGGCCTTGGTGATCGCGAAATCGAAGGCGCGCAGCACGTGGAAGCATTCATGCGCCTCGCGCCAGTCCGGATGCGCCTCTTCGACGATGACGCCGGCTTCGGCAAAACGTTCCGCTGCCTTGCGCGTGATCGCCTTCACCTCGGGATCGACCGGGGTGATGCCGAGATCGGGCGAATAGGCAATCCGCCTCGGTTTCTTGCCGGATTGCGCCGCCGACAAGAACGAGGTCAGAGGCGCCGGCAGCGACAGCGGATCGGCGGCATAGTCGCCGCTCATGGCATCGAGCAGCAGCGCGAGGTCCTCGACATTGCGCGCCATCGGGCCGACCACGCCGAGATTGCGATCGATCGCCGATTTCGGGGTATGCGCGACCCGGCCGATGCTCGGGCGCATGCCAACGACGCCGCAGAATGCCGCGGGGCTGCGCAAGGAGCCGCCCATGTCGGAGCCCTGCGCGAGCCAGGCCATGCCGGTGGCGAGCGCTACGGCCGCGCCGCCGGACGAGCCGGCGGCCGATTTCGACGTATCCCACGGATTGAGCGTCGCGCCGAACACCTCGTTGAAGGTGTTGGCACCGGCGCCGAATTCGGGCGTGTTGGACTTGGCGTAGACCACCGCGCCGTTGGCCTCGAGGTTCTCGACCATGAGGTCGGACGTTGCAGGGATGTTATCCCTGAAGATTGGCGAGCCCTGGGTGTTCAGGACGCCTGCGACGTCGGTCAGGTCCTTGATCGGCACCGGCAGGCCCGCGAGCAGCCCGCGCGCGCCGGCTGGCTTCTGCATCAGCACTTTGGCATGGTCGCGCGCGCGATCGAAGCACAGCGTCGGCAGCGCGTTGACCTTGCCGTCGATCTCCTTGACGCGCTTCTCCACCACATCCAGCAGTTCGAGCGGAGAGACGTCCCCCGAGCGCAGCTTGTCGACGACGGTGCAGGCGGTTTCGCGGATCAGGTCTTGGGACAAGTATCGTACTCCTACCTCTTGATTGTCATTCCGGGGCGCCCGCAGGGCGAACCCGGAATCTCGAGGTTCCGGGTTCGATGCTTCGCATCGCCCCGGAACGACGATGCTCAATGCTCTATGTCAGTTTAACTCCAACCCGCGCTGATGCCGCCATCCACCGTATAGATCACGCCGGACGTATAGCCCGCGCGATCCGAGGCCAGGAACGCCATGAGATCACCGATCTCGCGCGCATGCGCGGGCCGGCCGAGCGGCAGGCTCTTCTGGAACTCCTTGTAGCGGCTCTCGTCGCCGAACTGGTGCTTGGCGCGTGTCTTGAGCAGCGTCACGTGGCGGTCGGTGCCGACGGGGCCGGGATTGATGCCGACCACGCGGATGTTGTCGGCGAGGCTTTTTCCCCCGAGCGCACGGGTGAAGGCCATCAGCGCGGCATTGCCCGTGCTGCCGCAGATGTAATTGGCATCGAATTTCTCGCCGGCGGCGCCGATGTCATTGACGATGACGCCGCCGCCCCTGGCCTTCATCTGCGCATAGATCTGCCGCGTCAGGTTGATGTAGCCGAAGACTTTCAATTCCCAGGCGTGGCGCCAGGTCGCCTCGTCGATCTTGTCGATCGAGCCGCCCGGGATGTCGCCGGCATTGTTGACGAGCACGTCGATGCCGGCGGCGTCCTTGGCGAGTCGTGCAATGTCCTCGACCTTGCGCAGGTCCACCACGCTGGTTGCCGCGTCGATCTGGTGCGCAGAGCGCAGGCGCTCTGCCAACGCCTTGAGCTGGTCGCCGCTGCGGGCGGCCAGCAGGAGGTGCGCGCCTTCCTCGGCGAACGCCTCGGCGGCGGCAGCGCCAATGCCCTTGGACGCGCCTGTGATCAGGACGCGCTTGCCACGCAGATGCAAATCCATGAGGAGTACTCGCGAGGATGAGAACAGGATGAAATCAGTAGGCGCTCGGCGGCGCCATGGTCAACATTGCAGTGCAGCGTTGCGCTGCCCGCGAGTTTGGTCCATTGCAGTGCAGTCAAAACGCGGCGACTGCCGGACCAACCAAGGACGTTCTCGATGAGCAAGAAACAATACCGGATCGCGGTCATTCCCGGCGACGGCATCGGCAAGGAAGTGATGCCCGAGGGCTTGCGCGTTTTGGAAGCCGCGGCGAAGAAGCACGGCGTCTCGCTGCAATTCGATCATTTCGACTTCTCGTCCTGGGACTATTACGAGAAGCACGGCCAGATGATGCCCGACGACTGGAAGGAGAAGATTGGCAAGCACGATGCGATCTATTTCGGCGCGGTCGGCTGGCCGGCCAAGATTCCGGATCACGTCTCGCTGTGGGGCTCGCTGATCAAGTTCCGCCGCGAGTTCGACCAGTACGTGAATTTGCGTCCGGTGCGGCTGATGCCCGGCGTGCCGTCGCCGCTGGCAAACCGCAAGCCCGGTGACATCGATTTCTGGGTGGTGCGCGAGAACACCGAAGGCGAGTATTCCTCGGTCGGCGGCCGCATGTTCCCGGATACCGATCGCGAGTTCGTGACGCAGCAGACGGTGATGACCCGAACCGGCGTCGACCGCATCCTGAAGTTCGCCTTTGAGCTCGCGCAGTCGCGGCCGAAGAAGCACCTGACCTCGGCGACGAAGTCGAATGGCATTTCCATCACCATGCCCTATTGGGACGAGCGCGTGGAGGCGATGGCCAAGAAGTTCCCGGGCGTGAAGTGGGACAAGTACCACATCGACATTCTCACCGCGAATTTCGTGCTGCATCCGGACTGGTTCGACGTCGTGGTCGGCTCCAACCTGTTCGGCGATATCCTGTCCGATCTCGGCCCGGCCTGCACCGGCACCATCGGCATCGCACCGTCAGGCAACATCAATCCGGAAGGAGATTTCCCCTCGGTGTTCGAGCCGGTCCACGGCTCGGCGCCTGATATCGCAGGGCAAGGCATCGCCAATCCGATCGGCATGATCTGGTCCGGCGCGATGATGCTCGAGCATCTCGGCGAGAAGGTCGCCGGCAAGTCCATCGTCGAGGCGATCGAGCGCACGCTCGCCGAACGCACGCTGCGCACCAAGGACCTCGGCGGCAATGCCGACACCACCGCCTGCGGCAAGGCAGTTGCGGACATGGTGGACTAAGGCGGAGCAACAACCACGGTGTCGTCCGGGACGACACCGGTTATGATCGTTCAGCCCGCGATCTTCTCGATCGCGGCCTGATCCAGCCCGAACTTCTTTCCGGCCTCGACGATCTCCTGCCAGGTGGTCGGATCGACCGGGATGCCTTCGGCCAGGCGCTTCGTCTTGGTCTCGCGTTCGGGCTCACCGGCGATCTTCACCTTGTCGACGCCGGGGCCGGGCGGCGAGCCGGTGTGCCAGGCAACGAAGCTCTCGACTTCGCGCGCGAGGTTTTCACCGGTGCCGAGCTTGTCCGGATCGATGACGATCGAGAGCATGCCGTTGAGGACGTTGTACTTGCCGTCGGACGGGCCCTTGACCACTTGCCCGCCGGCGAGCGCGCCGCCGAGGATTTCGCACACCAGCGCGAGCCCCGAACCCTTGTGCTCGCCGAACGGCAGGATGGCGCCATGCGGCGGGATCACGGTGTAGCGCGGGTTGGTGGTCGGCTTGCCCTCGTTGTCGATGATAGTGCCGGGCTCGAGCTCGACGCCCTTGTTGTGGGCGACGCGAGTCTTGCCTTGCGCGATCCTGCTGGTGGCGAAGTCGAGCACGATCGGGTCCTTGCCCCTGCGCGGAATGCCCACGCAGAACGGGTTGGTGCCGTGGCGGGCATCGCTGCCGCCCCAGGGCGCGACGATCGGGCGTGAGATCACGTTGACGAAGTGGATCGAGACCAGCCCGTGATCGATGCACTGCTCGGCCCACTGGCCGATGCGGCCGATGTGGTGCGAGTTGGAGAGGCCGACGAGACACACGCCGTTGCGCTTGGCGCGCTCGGCCGCCAGCTCCATCGCTTCATGGCCGATCACCTGGCCGTAGCCGGTGAGGCCGTCCAGGGTGAGAAGTGGGCCAGTGTCGAGCACGATCTTGACGTGCTGGTTCACGGCGAGCCCCCCATTGGTGACGCTCTGGACATAGCGCGGG
Source organism: Bradyrhizobium sp. USDA 4486 (assembly GCF_054057995.1). Lineage (NCBI taxonomy): Bacteria > Pseudomonadati > Pseudomonadota > Alphaproteobacteria > Hyphomicrobiales > Nitrobacteraceae > Bradyrhizobium > Bradyrhizobium sp. USDA 4486. The sequence goes on along the minus strand of NZ_JBSRZV010000001.1, from coordinate 3,785,019 downwards.
ATCATGCCGACGCCGTGGGAGTCATGTCCTTTGAGATTGGCCTCGACGAGGTTGGTGGAGACGAGCTCGGCTTCGCGGTCCGAGGAGCCGCCGGCCTTGACAATGGCGCGGACGACGTTGGTGAGCGGCTCAGCCTTGATGGTGCGGTAGTCGGCCATTGTCGTTGCTCTTATCCTTTCGCGATCCGGCGGCAGTGGACCCAGGCCGCTTCAATCAGGTTCTCGCTGGCCTCCGGCGTGCGGAAGGCCGAATGCGCCGACAGCGTCACGTTCGGAATCCTGGTCAGCGGATGGTCGGCGGGCAGGGGCTCGATGTTGAAGACGTCGAGGCCGGCATGACGGATATGGCCCGACTTCAGCGCGTCGATCATGGCGGCTTCGTCGACGATCGCGGCGCGCGCGGTGTTGACGAGGATGACACCGGGCTTCATCGCAAAGATCTTCTCGCGCGTGATCATGCCGCGCGTGTCGTCATTGAGCAGCAGATGCAACGATACGACGTCGCTTCGCGCCAAGACGCTGTCGAGATCGGTGAACTCGACGCCGGGATGGCTCTTCGGCGAGCGGTTCCAGGCGATCACCTTCATGCCTGAGCCGGACGCGATGCGCGCGACCTCCGCGGCGATGCCGCCGAAGCCGATCAGGCCGAGCGTCTTGCCGGTGAGCTGCATGCCGTCCTCACGCAGCCAATTGCCGGCGCGCATCTCGCGATCCATCATCGCGATGACGCGAGCGGAGGACCACATCAGCGCGATCGCGGATTCCGCCACCGCCGTGTCGCCATAGCCCTTGATCAGGTGCACGGAGATGCCGAGCTCGGCGAGCTCCTCCGGGTTCATGTAGCTGCGCGCGCCGGTGCCGAGGAACACGACGTGCTTCAGCCCTGCACATTTCTTCGCGACCTCAGTTGGCAGCGCGGTGTGGTCGACGATCGCGATCTCGGCGCCGTCGAGGATCTCAGGGTATTGCTCGGGCTTGATATCGGGATCGCGGTGGATCCGCACCTTGGGATCACCGGGCTTCTCCAGCCGCTCCATGATCACGGCGAGGGCTTCGTTGGCGTCGACGAAAACTCCGCGCATGGCTCTCTCCGGTCAGGACGCGACGCCGGCGATCGCCAGCACGGTGTGCATGAGCACGTTGGTCCCCGCGGCGCAGTCAGGCTGCGTGGCGTCCTCCAGCTCGTTGTGGCTGATGCCGTCCTTGCAGGGCACGAACACCATCGCTGCCGGCATCACGGTGTTGAGGTTGCAGGCATCGTGGCCGGCGCCAGAAGTGATGCGACGAGAGGAATAGCCGAGCGTCTTAGCGGCATTCTCGACGGCTGCGATCAGCTTGGGATCGAAATGCGTCGGCGGCTTGCGCCAGACCAGTTCGATCTTCACGTCAACCTTGCGGCGCGCGGCGATCTCGGCAATGGCGGCGCGCAAGTCCCGATCGAGCGCATCCATGATGGCGCCATCAGCGCTGCGGCAATCCATGGTGAAGGCGATCTCGCCGGGGATGACGTTGCGCGAGGGATTTGCGATCACGGCCTCGCCGATAGTGCCGACGGCGTTCGGCCCGTGCTTCTTGGCGATGGCCTCCATCGCCAGCACGATCTCGGAAAGCGTTGCCAGCGCATCGCGCCGCAGCGGCATCGGGGTCGAGCCCGCATGGCTCTCGAAGCCGGAGATCTTGCCGTCGTACCAGAGCACGCCCTGGCCGGAATCGACCACGCCGATGGTCTTGCCCTCGGCCTCCAGGATCGGGCCCTGCTCGATGTGCAGCTCCACGAAGCAGCCGAGCTTCTGGAAGCCGACCGGCTTGTCGCCGCGATAGCCGATGCTGTCGAGCGCCTGGCCGACGGTCGTACCCTCGATGTCCTTGCGCGAGAGGATGTCGTCAGTGGTGAAATCGCCGACATAAGCGGCGGAGGCCATCATCGCCGGCGCAAAGCGCGAACCCTCCTCATTGGTCCAGTTGACCACGCAGATCGGCGCCTCGGTTTCGATCCCGGCATCGTTGAGCGTGCGGATCACTTCGAGCGCGCCGAGCGTTCCCAAAATGCCGTCATACTTGCCGCCGGTCGGCTGGGTGTCGAGGTGCGAGCCGATGCCGACGGGCAGCTTCGACATGTCGCGGCCCTTGCGCAATCCGAACATCGAGCCGAGCGCATCGACGTGCACTTCGAGGCCTGCATCTTCGCAGGCCTTTCGGAACCAGTCACGCACCTGCTTGTCCTCGTTGCTCAGCGTCAGCCGTCGCACGCCGCCCTTGGCCGTCGCGCCGAATTGCGCGGTCTCGTGGATCGAGCCCCAGAGGCGGGCGGAATCGATTTGCAGATTGGTGGCGGCTCGGCTCATACGGTCAGTCTCTCAGTTGTCATTCCGGCGCGGCTCGAAGAGCCGAACCCGGGATCTCGAGATTCCGGGTTCGATGCTGTCGCATCGCCCCGGAATGACGTGGAAGGTTGTCCGGCGCCTTTTTCAATGACGCGCCAGCACGGGCGCGTCAACAGCAAGGCTCCTCTGCGCAATCTGACGTGCAAGCTCCGCGACGCGTTCCACCGCGACGACGTCGGGCGAGGCGAGCCAGCTCGCGGTGAATGTCAGCGGCGCGATGGCAAGATCGGTGTCGAGCAGCTGCAGCCGCCCGTCGGCGAGCTCGTTCTCGACGATGGCATCGGGAATCACGGCGATGCCGAGTCCCTCGACCGCCATGTGGATGACGGTCGCAAGCGATGCGGACGCATGCAGCCGGATCGGCGGTAGCTCCGGCCGGTCGAACACCTCGCGCACGACCTCATAAGGCTTCGTCTTGCGCGGGAAGGTGATGATCGGAAACCGCGCGAGCTCCGCCGGCGTGACCGGCCCCTTGCCGAGGCCGAGCGAGGGGCTTGCGAGAAAGCCGATCGGATAATCGGCGAGCACGCGATTATGCACGCCCGAGGCCGACAGCGGCCCGACGACGAAGGCGAGCTCGATCTCCTGTGCGAGCAGGCGCGCAGTGAGGTTCGGCGTGATGTCGACCTCGATCTCCAGCGACAGGTTCGGATAGACCTCGTTCACGCTCTTCACGAGGCGCGGCAGCCAGGTGTGTACGATGGTCTCGGCGACGCCGAGACGCATCACGCCGCGCATGGCCGAGCGGTCACCGATCTCCGCCATCATTTGGGCGCGCAGGCCGATCAGCTTCTCCGCATAGACCATCATCTGCCGCCCGCTCGGCGTCGGCGAAGCCACGCGATGGTCGCGGTTGAGGAGCTTGACACCTATCTCGCGCTCGAGCTGGGCGATGCGCTGGGAGATCGCCGGCTGGGTCGTATTGAGCCGCGCCGCAGCGCCGCGGAAGCTGCCGAGCTTCACGACCCAGAGGAAGGTTTCGATCGACCTGAAGTCGAGCATTGGAAGGATTTTCCTGGTCGATAAAGCGAGTTTATCGATATCGATTAAAAAGGACGATTAGACTTTATAGTATGCTTGATGTTGGTTGTGCTTGTCGAGTTCGTAGGCAGGTCGATCAAATGACTGTTTTAGTGGCAGCGCAGCAAACTGAAACGCCCGACACGCTCCCGAGCCGCAAGGCCCGGCTCGCCTACCGCGAGGGGCTGGTCGCTTCCACCGCCGGAATCGCTCCGGGCTTCGTCCAGGGCAATCTGGCGATCCTGCCGGCCGAATATGCCAGTGCCTTTCACCGCTTCTGTCAGCTCAATCCGAAGCCGTGCCCGATCATCGGCATGTCCGATGTCGGCAGCCCGCACATTCCCGCGCTCGGCGCCGATCTCGACATCCGCACCGACGTGCCGCGCTACCGGGTCTGGCGCGACGGCGAGGTGGTGGACGAGCCGACCGACGTGACCAGCTATTGGCGCGACGACCTCGTGACCTTCGTGCTCGGCTGCTCCTTCTCGTTCGAAGAGGCGCTGCTCGATGAAGGCATGCCGATCCGCCACATCGAGCACAATGTGCGCGTGCCGATGTACCGCACGAACATCGCCTGCGGCGAGGCCGGTCCGTTCGCCGGCCCCATGGTGGTGTCGATGCGCCCGTTCAAGCCGGCGGACGCGATCCGCGCGGTGCAGATCACGTCGCGCTATCCCGCCGTGCACGGTGCGCCCGTGCATCTCGGCCATCCGCATCTGATCGGCATCAAGGACATCGCCAAGCCCGACTATGGTGACCCCGTGCCCGTCGCCGACGACGAGATCCCGGTGTTCTGGGCCTGCGGCGTGACGCCGCAATCTGTAATCAACGCTGCGAAACTCCCGTTCGCGATCACGCATTCGCCCGGCCTGATGCTGGTGACAGATCTGAAGAACAGGGCCATGGCCGTGATTTAGGAGGCAGCGTTTGCTGCTTCTTCGGGCTTTACGCTAATCGCCAATCGCTTCATTCGAACAGTCGAAATTCAACAGGGGACTTTGCCATGACGATCACTCGCCGCGACGTGCTGCTGGGCGCCACCGCTATTGCTGCGCTGGTGCCGCTCGCCGCACGCGCCCAGACGTCGGAAGTCGTGATCGGCGTGATCTATCCGTTCTCCGGCGGCAGCGCACAGCAGGGCGTCGACGCGCAGAAGGCCTACGAGACTGCGCTCGAGGTCATCAACAAGGATACCGATTTCGACCTGCCGCTGGCCAAGGGCGAGGGCCTGTCGGGGCTTGGCGGCGCCAAGGTGCGCCTCGTGTTCGCCGACCACCAGGCCGATCCGCAGAAGGGCCGCGCCGAGGCCGAGCGCCTGATCACGCAGGAGAAGGTCTGCGCCATCATCGGCACCTATCAGAGCGCAGTCGCCGTCACCGTCAGCCAGATCTGCGAACGCTACCAGATTCCGTTCGTCTCCGCCGACAATTCCTCGCCGAGCCTGCATCGCCGCGGCCTGAAATATTACTTCCGCGCCGCGCCGCATGACGAGATGTACTCGGCCGCGATGTTCGACTTCTTCGATGCCATGAAGAAGAAGGGGACGAAGATCGAGACGCTGTCGCTGTTCCACGAAGATACCATCTTCGGCACCGACTCCGGCAACGCGCAGGCCAAGATCGCCGGCGAGCGCGGCTACAAGATCGTCACCGACATCAAATATCGGGCCAACTCGCCCTCGCTCTCGGCCGAGGTGCAGCAGCTCAAGACGGCCAATGCCGACGTGCTGATGCCCTCGAGCTACACCACGGACGGCATTTTGCTGGTCAAGACCATGGCCGAGCTCGGCTACAAGCCGAACGCGATCGTGGCGCAGGACGCCGGCTTCTCCGAGAAGGCGCTGTATGACGCCGTCGGCGACAAGCTCGAAGGCGTGATCTCGCGCGGCACTTTCTCGCTCGACCTCGCGCAGAAGCGCCCGATGGTCGGCAAGATCAACGAGATGTTCAAGGCGCGCTCGGGCAAGGATTTCAACGACCTCACCTCGCGCCAGTTCATGGGCCTGATCATCCTGGCGGACGCCATCAACCGCGCCAAGTCGACCGACGGCGAGAAGATCCGCGATGCGCTGGCGGCGACCGACATCCCGGGCGAGCAGACCATCATGCCCTGGAAGCGCGTCAAGTTCGACGAGATGGGCCAGAACAACGACGCCGACCCGGTGCTGCTGCAATATATCGGCGGCAAGTTCGTCACCATCTTCCCGCCGCAGGCCGCGATCGCCGAAGCGACCTGGCCGATGAAGTAAGCGCTGCGGGAGCAGGGGAGCAAGTCGAGATCGTCGCGCGAGCCTCGTCATTGCGAGGAGCGAAGCGACGAAGCAAACCAGGCAATTGCCGGAGAGGCAGTCTGGATTGCTTCTTCGCTCGCAATGACGGAGCAAACGATCACGTTTCGGACGGGGGACCAGAGTTGACAGCCCAAGCCATAATCCAGAGTCTCGCGAGCGGCCTTCTCATGGGCCTGCTCTATGGATTGATCGCCGTCGGCCTCGCGCTGATCTTCGGCCTGATGGACGTCGTGAACTTCGCTCATGGCGAGTTCCTGATGATCGCGATGTATGCGAGCTTCTTCCTGTTCGCGTTCTTCGCCATCGATCCCTTGCTGTCGGCGCCCTTGGTCGCCGCCGCACTGTTCGTGTTCGGAGCGGTCGTCTACCTCTTGATTGTACGCTTCGCCATGCGGGCCAAGGCCAATGCCGGCATGGTGCAGATCTTCTCGACCTTCGGCCTTGCCATCGTCATGCGCGGCCTCGCGCAGTTCTTCTTCACGCCGGACTACCGCAGCATTCCGCAGTCCTGGCTCGGCGGCAAGACGGTATCGATCGCCGGCATCTTTCTGCCGGAGCCGCAGCTGATCGGCGCGCTGGTCTCGATCGCAGCCTTCGCCGGCCTCTACTTCTTCATCCACCGGACCGATTTCGGCCGCGCGCTGGAAGCCACGCGTGAAGATCCCGGCGCGGTCGCGCTGGTCGGCATCGACAAGAACCGCGTGTTCGCGCTCGGCTGGGGCCTCGGCGCCGCGTTGGTCGGTCTCGCCGGCGCGATCATGGCGGTGTTCTTCTACATCTATCCCGACGTCGGTGCGTCCTTCGCGCTGATTGCCTATGTGACCGTGGCGCTCGGCGGCTTCGGCAGCGTGTTCGGCGCCTTCGCCGGCGGCATCATCGTCGGTCTCGTCGAGGCCACGACCGCCCTGGTGCTGCCGCCCTCGCTGAAATCGGTCGGCATCTATGCGGTCTACCTGCTCGTCGTCTTCATCCGGCCGCGCGGCCTGTTCGGGTCGATGTGATGGACAAGAATTTTGCCGCGCGGCGCCGCCGCGACCTCATCATCGCCGCGGTGCTGGCAGCCCTCGCCGCACTCGCGCCGCTGTTCATCAAGGACGTCTACGTCCAGAACATCCTGATCCTGACCCTGATGTATGCGGCGCTGTCGCAGAGCTGGAACATCCTGTCCGGCTATTGCGGACAGATCTCGCTCGGCCACGCGCTCTATTTCGGCATCGGCGCCTACACCACCGAGCTCTTGTTCACCAAGTTCGGCGTGCTGCCCTGGTTCGGCATGCTCGCCGGCGGCGTGATCGCGGCGGTGATCGCGATGGGGCTCGGCTATCCCTTCTTCCGCCTGCGCGGCCATTACTTCGTGATCGCGACCATCGTCATAGCCGAGATCGGCCTGCTGCTGTTCCAGAACTGGGAGTGGGCGGGGGCTGCGATGGGCATCACCATTCCGGTGCGCGGCGACAGCTGGCTGAAATTCCAGTTCCTGCGCAGCAAGCTGCCGTACTTCTATTTCGCGCTGGCGCTGTGCAGCCTCGCCTGGTTCGTCACCTGGTGGCTGGAAGACTCCAAATGGGGTTTCTGGTGGCGCGCGGTGAAGGACAATCCGGAAGCGGCCGAAAGCCTCGGCGTCGTCGTGTTCAACTCCAAGATGGGCGCGGCTGCCCTCTCGGCCTTCCTCGTCGCCATCGGCGGCGCCTTCTATGCGCAGTTCCTCGCCTATATCGATCCTGAGAGCGTCATGGGCTTCCAGTTCTCGCTGCTGATGGCGCTACCGGCCGTGCTCGGCGGCATCGGCACCCTCTGGGGCCCCGTGCTTGGCGCCGCCATCCTGATCCCGATGACCGAGCTGACGCGGTCTTATATCGGCGGCTCCGGCCGCGGCGTCGACCTCATCGTCTACGGTACGCTGATCGTGGCGATCTCGCTGGCCCTTCCTCAGGGCCTAGTGAGCCTGTTCTCCCGTTCAAAGTCGAAAGGAGCCACGCGATGACCGCGCTCCTTGAAACCCGCGGCGTCTGGCAGCGGTTCGGCGGCCTCGTCGCCAACAGCGACGTCTCGATCTCGGTCCGCCGCGGCGAGATCGTCGGCCTGATCGGCCCCAACGGCGCCGGCAAGTCGACCCTGTTCAATCTGATCGCCGGCGTCTTGCCGCCGACGCAAGGCTCGATCTGGTTCGACGGCGAGGACGTCACCCACATGCCGGCGGCCGCGCGCTGCCAACGCGGCGTCGGGCGCACCTTCCAGGTGGTCAAGAGCTTTGAAACCATGACCGTCGTCGACAACGTCATCGTCGGTGCGCTCGTGCGCAACACCGTGATGCGCGAGGCGCGCCGCAAGGCGCGCGAGGTGCTGGAATTCACCGGCCTTGCCGCGCGCGCCGACGTGCTCGCGAGCGATCTCGTCCCGGCCGAGAAGCGCCGCCTGGAAGTTGCGCGTGCGCTCGCAACCGAACCGAAGCTACTGCTGCTCGACGAGGTCCTCACTGGCCTTACGCCGACTGAGGCGCAGACCGGCGTGGCGCTGGTGCGCAAGGTGCGCGATGCCGGTATCACCGTCTTGATGGTCGAGCATGTCATGGAGATCGTGATGCCGCTGGTCGACCGCGCCATCGTGCTCGACCTCGGCAAGGTGCTGGTCGAGGGCAAGCCCGCCGACGTCGTCCGCGATCCCAAGGTGATCAGCGCATATCTGGGAGATCGTCATGCTCAGCGTGCATGAAGTCACGACCGCCTATCAGGGCCTGGTCGCGATCTCCGCGGTTTCGATCGAGGTCCAGAAGGGCGAGATCGTCTGCGTCGCCGGCGCCAACGGTGCGGGCAAGTCGACGCTGCTGAAATCCATCGCCGGCGCCGAGCGCCCGCGCTCGGGCACGGTGACGTTCGATGGCAGGCGCCTCGACGGCATGGCGCAGCATCACGTCACCGCCACCGGCATTGCCTACGTGCCGGAGAACCGCCGCTTGTTTCCGCGCCTGTCGGTGCGCGACAATCTCCGCCTCGGCAGCTACCTCTATCGCGGCGATGCGGATCGCGAGGGACCGCTCGACCTGGTCTTCAACCTGTTTCCGCGCCTGTCCGAGCGCCTCGAGCAGCGCGCTGAGACGCTCTCCGGCGGCGAGCAGCAAATGCTCGCGATCGGCCGCGCCCTGATGACGCGCCCGCGGCTGTTGATGCTGGACGAGCCCTCGCAGGGCATCATGCCAAAACTGGTCGATGAGATCTTTCAGGCCGTGAAACGGATCCGCGACGCCGGCATGACCGTCCTGATCGTCGAGCAGCGCATGGCCGAGTGCCTCGAGATCGCCGACCGTGCCTACATCCTGCAAACCGGCCGCGTGCTGATGCAGGGCCCGTCCGCGGAGATCAAGGGCAATCCCGACGTGCGCAAGGCGTATCTGGGGCTGTAGCTAGACTGCCGTCGCAATCTCCGCCGTCATTGCGAGCGAAGCGAAGCAATTCAGACTGCCTCCGCGGAAAGATTCTGGATTGCTTCGCTGCGCTCGCAATGACGAGGGGTGAGAGCCGGGCTCTAGTGCTCGTGCCCACGCTCCGGCAACGTCACCCCGAACACCTTCACCAGATCCGTCACCTGCTCGGGCGAGAGATACCGCGGGTTTAGCCCGCGCAGCAGCAGATACAGCTTCGCGGTCTCCTCAAGCTCCTCCGTCGCGAACACGGCTGCTTCGAGCGTGTCGCCAGCGACGACGGGGCCGTGGTTGGCGAGCAGCACGGATGAGTACTTTCCCGCTAGTCCCTTGATCGCGTCGGCCACCGCGGGATCGCCGGGGCGGTAATAGGGCACGAGCGCGGTGGCGCCGCATTTCATCAGGTAATAGGCGGTCATCGGCGGCAGTGCGGCGCGCGGGTCGATCTCGGGCAGCATCGAGAGCGCCACCGAATGAGTCGAATGCAGATGCACGATCGCGCGTGCGCTGCCGCGCGTGTCATAGAGCGCCGTGTGCAGCGGAACTTCCTTGGTCGGCGCATCGCCTGATACCAGCCGGCCCTGATCATCCAGCCGGGACAATTTTGCGGGATCGAGGAAGCCGAGCGAGGCATTGGTGGGGGTCACCAGCCAGCCACCGCCGTCCAGCCTGACGCTGATATTGCCGGAGGAGCCCGGCGTTAGCCCGCGCTCGAACAGGGACCGTCCGAACCGGCAGATATCCTCACGCAGCCTTGTCTCGTTGCTCGTTTCAGTGCTCATGGCCGTCATGCCCGCTTGTCTCACGCTTTGGCAGCGCGGCCAAGCCGTGTTATTCGGTTGCGAAGCCGCCGCAAAGGGCGGCCGTCCAGGAAACGTTCGCAAGGGTCAGTTGCATGTCCGCCACCACATCACAAAATCAGCGCATCGCCGTCATCGGGCTCGGCTCGATGGGGTATGGCATGGCGACCTCGCTGAAGCGCGCCGGCCATGCCGTGACCGGCTGCGACGTATCGGCGGACGCTGTGGCGCGGTTCGTGAAGGACGGCGGCAGCGGCGCCAAAACGCCGGCCGAGGCCGCCAAGGACACCGACATCGTCGTCAGCGTCGTCGTCAATGCCGCCCAGACCGAAGCGATCCTGTTCGGCAAGGACGGCGTCGCCGAGACCCTGCCGAAGGACGGCGTCTTCATCTCCTCGGCCACCATGGATCCCGACGTGGCGCGGCGCCTTGCAAAACAGCTCGAGGCGACCGGCCGGCATTATCTCGATGCGCCGATCTCCGGCGGCGCGCAGCGTGCCGCGCAAGGCGAGCTGACGATCCTCGCCTCCGGCAGCCCTGCCGCCTTTACAAAGGCGCGGCCGGCACTCGACGCGATGGCCGCAAAGCTCTACGAGCTTGGCGATGCCGCAGGGCAGGGCGCCGCCTTCAAGATGATCAACCAGCTGCTCGCCGGCGTGCACATTGCCGCTGCCAGCGAAGCCATCGCGTTCGCCGCCAAGCAGGGCCTCGACATCCGCAAGGTCTATGAGGTGATCACGGCCTCCGCCGGCAATTCCTGGATGTTCGAGAATCGCATGCCGCACGTGCTCGACGGCGACTACACGCCGCGGAGCGCGGTCGAGATTTTCGTGAAGGACCTCGGCATCATCCAGGACATGGCGCGCAGCGCCCGGTTCCCGGTGCCGGTCTCCGCCGCCGCGCTGCAGATGTTCCTGATGACGGCTGCCGCCGGCATGGGCCGCGACGACGATGCCTCGGTGGCGCGGATGTACGCGCAGGTCACTGGCGTGAAGCTCCCGGGCGACAAGTAAGAGGATCTCCAATGCCCCGTTTCGCCGCCAACCTCTCGATGATGTTCACTGAGGTGCCCTTCCTCGACCGCTTCGATGCCGCAGCCCAAGCCGGCTTCACCGCGGTCGAGTTCCTCTTTCCTTACGAGCATCCGGTCGAGGCCGTCGGCGAGCGGCTCAAGCGCAACGGTCTGACCCAGGCGCTGTTCAACCTGCCGCCGGGCGACTGGAATGCCGGCGAGAAGGGGTTTGCGGCACTCCCTTCGCGCTTCAATGATCTCAAGGCGAGCCTCGAGACAGCGCTGCCTTATGCCAAGGCAACCGGCGTCAAGCGCCTTCACCTGATGGCCGGCATCGCCAACCGCGGCGAGCGCGTCGCGATTGAGGCGTTCTACAAGTCGGTGGCGTGGGCCGCCGAGTTCTTCGGCCCGCACGGCATCGACATCGTGCTCGAGCCGATCAACGCCCGCAACGTGCCCGGCTACTTCCTCAACGATTTCGGCTTCGCCCGCGACCTGATCCAGGAGTTGCGGCTGCCGAACCTGAAGCTCCAGTTCGACATCTATCACTGCCAGATCATCCATGGCGATGTCACCATGCGGCTGCGCGAGATGATGCCGATCATCGGCCACATCCAGATCGCCAGCGTCCCCTCGCGCAACGAGCCCGACGGCGAAGAGCTGAACTATCCGTTCCTGTTCGAAGAGCTCGACCGGCTCGGCTATCCCGGCTTCGTCGGCTGCGAATATAATCCGCGCGGCAAGACCACCGATGGCCTCGCCTGGTTCAAACCTTACGCCGGAGTGAAGCCGTGACCCCCGCAGCAAAAATTTCTCTTGGCTGCATCGCGGACGACTATACCGGTGCTTCCGATCTCGCCAACACGTTGACGCGCGCGGGCCTGCGCACCGTGCAGACTATCGGCGTGCCCGCCGATGATCTGGCGCTGCCCGAGGTCGACGCTGTCGTGGTGTCGCTGAAAAGCCGCTCGATCGAGGCCGGCCTTGCCGTGTCGCGCTCGCGCGCGGCCGAGACATGGCTGCGGGGCCGCGGCGCGGACCACGTGCTGTTCAAGATCTGCTCGACCTTCGATTCCACCGATGCCGGCAACATCGGCCCGGTGATGGATGCTCTTCGCGCCGATGGCGGCGAGGGCGTCGTGCTGGTGACGCCGGCCTTCCCGGAGACCGGCCGCACCGTCTACCAGGGCAACCTCTTCGTCGGCGCGGTGCCGCTGAACGAGAGCCCGCTGAAGGACCATCCGCTCAACCCGATGCACGATTCCAACCTGGTGCGCGTGCTGGCGCGCCAGAGCCGGACGCAAATCGGCCTCGTCGATCTCGCTACCGTCACGCGCGGCGCAGATGCCGTGCGCGTGCGGCTCACCGAGCTCGCGGGCAAGGGCATTGGGGCAGCGATCATCGATGCCGTGTTCGACCGCGATCTCGAGACCATCGGTCTCGTGGCCGCCGAACATCGGTTGTCGGTCGGTGCCTCCGGCATCGGCCTCGGTCTGGCGCGGGCGCTGGTGTCGACGGGTAAGGTCAAATCGGCCGCGACGAGCGGAGAGGCGGGCGCCGCGGTCGGCGGACCGGCGGCCTGCCTTGCCGGAAGCTGTTCGCAGGCAACGCTTCAGCAGATCGCGAATGCCGAACGTGTCATGCCGGTGTTGCATCTCGATCCCGACCGTATTCTTACGGGAGCGCGCGAAGCGCAGCGTGCGCTGGACTGGGCAAGGCCGCGACTGGCCGAAGGTCCGGTGCTGATCGCATCGAGTTCGACACCGGATCAGGTCGCCGCGCTCCAGGCGCGTCACGGCCGCGACGCGGCGGGCCATGCAATCGAGCAGACGATGGCTGATATTGCGGAAAGCCTTGTAAAATCAGGTGTACGGCGCCTGGTCATTGCCGGTGGCGAAACATCCGGCGCCGTCGTTGATCGGTTGAGGATTCCCGGATTTCTCGTCGGAGTGGAAATCGCCGCTGGCGTTCCGGTGCTGCGCGCGGCCGGTGCTGGCGGCGACATGCTGCTCGCGCTGAAGTCCGGAAATTTTTGGCGGCGCGGAGTTTTTCGCGGACGCGCTTAGGCTCATGCGCTGAGCGCAGGGCATTCTTAGCCCCTCATTCATTTCTTTCGGCTTCCGTACCTGTGCGGAGTCGTAGTTAAGAGCTGCTCAGTCGCCTTGCTGTTGGATATCGGCACCGCATCGTTTGTTGATGACCATTTCCGGACGCGCCGCCGCGCCAACGCAAAGAGACCGCTTATGCTCGCTAAGATTTCCATCCGCGCCAAGATCATCAGTGTCGTGGCGTTCCTGCTCGTCGCGATGGCCGGTATGGGCCTGCTAGCCGTCATCAAGATGCGGTCGATGAACGCCAATACGGTCGACATCACCACGAGCTGGATGCCGAGCGTGCGCGTGCTGGGCGATCTGCGCGCCGGCGTGATCACCTACCGCAACGTGATCCGCGAGCACATGCTGGCCGAGACGCTGGATGAAAAGCTGGCGGCGGAAAAGACTGCGGCGTCCGTAACCGAGATGTTGGCCAGGGCTCGCAAGGACTACGAGGCGATGATCACCTCGCCGGAAGAGCGGGCGCTCTACACCGAGTGGTCGAAGCTCTGGAGCGAGTACCAGAAAGGCGGCCAGGACGTCATGGAATTGTCGCGCATGGAGGCGGGCAAGGTGCCGCACGGATCCCATGAGCTCAACACCAAGACTGTCAACAAGATCGGCCTGAAGTCCGACGAGGTGCTGCAGAAGGACATCGAGCTCAACACCAGGGGCGGCGACCAGGCCGCACGGGACGCGGCCGACAGCTATTATCATGCGTTCATGCTGCTCTCGATCATCCTCGGCGCCGCCGTCATCGTCGGCATCGGCGTCGGTTTCTATCTCGTCCATGATGTTTCCAGCGGCATCAACTCGATCACCCTGCCGATGCAGGCACTGGGCAAGGGCGACCTTTCAGCCGAAGTCCCGCACCGGGGCGAGAAGACCGAGATCGGCGCCATGGCCGACGTGCTTCAGATCTTCAAGGAGGCGCTGATCGCCAAGAAGGCCGCCGACGAGGCCGCCGCGGCCGCTGCCGAGGCCAAGATCGAGCGCGGCCGCCGCGTCGACAACATTACCCGCGAATTCGAGACGATGATCGGCGAGATCGTGCAGACCGTGTCGTCGGCCTCGACCCAGTTGGAGGCCTCCGCCTCGACGCTGACCTCGACCGCCGACCGCTCCCAGCGGCTCGCGACCACCGTTGCCGGAGCATCGGAGGAAGCGTCCACCAACGTGCAGTCGGTGGCCTCGGCGACCGAGGAGATGGCCTCGTCCGTCGGCGAGATCAGCCGTCAGGTGCAGGAATCGGCACGGATGGCGGGCGACGCTGTCGGCCAGGCCCGCGCCACCACCGAGCGCGTCAGCGAGCTCTCCAAGGCGGCATCCCGCATCGGCGACGTCGTCGAGCTGATCAACACCATCGCCGGACAGACGAACCTTCTGGCGCTGAACGCCACGATCGAGGCGGCGCGCGCCGGTGAAGCCGGCCGCGGCTTTGCTGTGGTGGCTTCCGAAGTGAAGGCGCTCGCCGAGCAGACCGCGAAGGCGACCGGCGAGATCGGCCAGCAGATCTCCGGCATCCAGGCGGCGACCAACGACTCTGTCGGCGCGATCAAGGAGATCTCCTCGACCATCGAGCGCCTCTCGGAGATCTCCTCGGCGATCGCGGCTGCGGTGGAAGAGCAGGGCGCAGCGACCCAGGAGATCGCCCGCAACGTGCAGCAGGCGGCGCAGGGGACCCAGCAGGTCTCCTCGAACATCACCGACGTGCAGCGTGGCGCGACCGAGACCGGCACGGCCTCCTCGCAGGTGCTGTCGGCGGCGCAGATGCTGTCCAACGATTCGAACCGGCTCAAGGCCGAGGTCAGCAAGTTCCTGACGAACGTCCGCGCGGCGTAAACCGCGGCGCCGGACATCCATCGACGAACGGGCGGCGCCGCGAGCGCCGCCCGTTTTCTTTTGGCGGACGCATGATATCGTCTAAAGGTAGCATTGTGACGGATTACCCGTACTCGTACGGGCGCGCAGTTTCATCGATGGTTAAATTCGATTTACAAGAATTGCTCGCGGGCGGCCTCATATGGCGACAGCCCCGGTTGGAATGAGTCCATACCGAAGCGTGCTCTGGGGGGCCGATGCGCAAGAATTTTCCTGTCACCGATATCGAATATCCCGTCAGCGACGAGACGCTGATCGTCTCGCGCACCGACCTCAAGGGCAAGCTCACCTATTTCAACGAGGACTTCATCGCGGCCGCCGGCTTCAGGTCGGCGGAGCTGATGGGCCAGCCGCACAACATCGTCCGCCACCCCGACATGCCGTCGGAGGCGTTCGACAATCTCTGGGACACGCTGAAGGCCGGCAAGCCATGGCTCGGCGCCGTGAAGAACCGCCGCAAGAACGGCGACTTCTACTGGGTGCTGGCGACGGCATCTCCGATCCGTGAGAACGGGCAGGTCAAGGGTTACACCTCGATCCGCACGAGGCTGCCGGCCGACCAGCGCAAGCTCGCCGAAGAGGTCTACGCCGCAATCCGCGAGAAGAAGCCGCATGGCTATCGCATCGATGCCGGCATCATTCGCCGCCGCTCGCTGCTCGACCGCTTCAGCGTCTTCACCGGAACCCTGAGGGCGCGCCTCGTCACGACGATGGCGCTCCAGGCGCTGTTCATGCTCGCGCTTGGCGCCGGTGGTGCGCTCTCCACCGGCGGTTCGACCGGCCTGATCCTGTCGCTGCTGGCCGTCATCGGCGCTGCCAGCGCCGGGTTCGCCGGCGTTGCGACGATGCTGGCGATCAAGGGGCCGATGCAGCACCTCAACGACACCCTGGTCAACCTCGTCCAGGACAAGCTCGACAACCGCATCAACATCGAGCGCGATGACGAGATCGGCGAGGCGCTGCGCAATCTCCAGACCGTCCAGACCATCATCCGCTTCAGCCGCGACGAGGTGCAGGCGGTGCAGCGCCGCGCCGAGGCGCAACGCAAGACCGACATGACCAAGCTGGCCGACGGCTTCGAGGCCGCGATCGGCGAGATCGTCGAGACCGTGTCCTCGGCCGCGACCGAGCTCGAGGCGTCGGCCTCGACGCTGTCCTCGGCCGCGGGCCGCGCCGAGGAACTGGCGACGGCTGTCGCCTCCGGCTCCGACAGGGCCTCCAGCAACGTCCATTCGGTGGCCTCGGCGGCCGAGCAGATGTCGTCCTCGGTGCGCGAGATCAGCCGCCAGGTGCAGGATTCGGCGCGTATCGCCGGCGAGGCGGTCAGCCAGGCGCACGCCACCACCGAGCGGGTCAGCGAATTGTCGCGCGCCGCAGCGCGGATCGGCGACGTTGTCGAGCTCATCAATGCCATCGCGGGTCAGACCAATCTGCTGGCACTGAATGCCACGATCGAGGCGGCGCGGGCCGGCGAGGCCGGCCGCGGCTTCGCGGTGGTTGCGTCCGAGGTCAAGGCGCTGGCCGAGCAGACCGCCAAGGCCACCGGCGAGATTGGCCAGCAGATCGGCGGCATCCAGGCGGCGACCCAGGAATCGGTCAGCGCCATCAGCGAGATCAGCGGCACCATCGCGCGGCTGTCGGAGATATCCTCGATGATCGCGGCGGCCGTGGAGCAGCAGGGCGCGGCGACTCAGGAGATCGCCCGCAACGTGCAGGAAGCGGCCCACGGCACCCAGCAGGTCTCCTCCAACGTCAACGATGTTCAGCGCGGCGCCTCCGAGACCGGCTCGGCGTCCTCGCAGGTGCTGTCGGCGGCGCAAATGCTGTCGCGCGATTCCAACCGGCTTAAGATGGAGGTCGGCAAGTTCCTGACCAACGTCCGCGCCGCCTGAGGCATGCGGCTGCATGGCTGCGATGTAGATTTCGCAGTGCGGTAGCAGGGAAGTGAATGCAGGACAGCCGCCGGAGATTAGCGTTTCCGGCGGTGCTCGGGTAAAGGGGAAAGGGATCCCCATGGGCGGATTCCGTAAATCCTCGCTCGACCTGGAATTGCCTGACGAATGATCGCTCTGGTCCGAATTGCCCTGAGCCGACCCTATACGTTTGTCGTGCTCGCGCTCCTGCTCCTCATCATCGGACCGCTGGCGGCGCTGCGGACGCCGACCGACATCTTCCCTGATATCCGCATCCCCGTCATCGGCGTGGTCTGGCAGTACACTGGCCTGCCGCCGGACCAGATGTCCGGCCGCATCACGACGCCGTTCCAGCGCGCACTGACGACGACGGTCAACGACATCGAGCACATCACCGCCAACTCCTACAACGGCTTCGGCATCATCAAGATCTTCTTCCAGCCGAACGTCGACATCCGCACCGCCAATGCGCAGGTCACCGCGATCTCGCAGACGCTGCTCAAGCAGATGCCGCCGGGCGCGACGCCGCCCCTGATCCTGAACTATTCCGCCTCGACCGTGCCGATCATCCAGGTGGCGCTCTCGGGCGAGGGCCTCACCGAGCAGAACCTCGCCGATATCGGCATCAACCAGCTGCGAACACCGCTGGTCACCGTGCCGGGCGCGGCGATCCCCTATCCGTTCGGCGGCAAGCAGCGCCAGGTGCAGATCGACCTCGATCCCTCCGCGCTCCAGGCCCGCGGGCTGTCGGGCCAGGACGTCGCCAATGCGCTCGCAGCCCAGAATCTGATCACGCCGGTCGGCACCCAGAAGATCGGCCAGTTCGAGTACAACATCCAGCTCAACAATTCGCCGCTGAAGATCGACGAGCTCGGCAATCTGCCGATCCGCACGGTCAACGGCGCGATGGTCTATGTCCGCGATGTCGCGACCGTGCGCGACGGCAATCCGCCGCAGACCAACATCGTCCATGTCGACGGCAACCGCTCCGTGCTGATGATGGTGCTGAAGGCGGGCACGACCTCGACGCTCGATATCATCGCCGGCATCAAGCAGAAGGTGATCGAGGTCAAGGACCAGCTGCCGGACGCGCTGAAGATCGGCTTCATCGGCGACCAGTCGGTGTTCGTGCGTGGTGCGATCGAGGGTGTCGCGTTCGAAGGCGTGATCGCAGCGCTGCTGACCAGCGTCATGATCCTGTTGTTCCTCGGCAGCTGGCGCTCCACGATCATCATCGCGGTGTCGATCCCGCTCTCGGTGCTGGGCGCCATCATCATGCTTTCGGCGATCGGCGAGACGCTGAACATCATGACGCTCGGCGGTCTCGCGCTCGCCGTCGGCATCCTCGTCGACGACGCCACCGTGACCATCGAGAACATCAACTACCATCTGGAGCAGGGCAAGCCGGTCGAGCAGTCGATTCTCGACGGCGCCAACCAGATCGTGACACCGGCCTTCGTCTCGCTGCTCTGCATCTGCATCGTGTTCGTGCCGATGTTCTTCCTCAGCGGCGTCGCGCGCTTCCTGTTCGTGCCTATGGCGGAAGCCGTGATGTTCGCGATGATCTGGTCGTTCATCCTGTCGCGCACACTGGTGCCGACTATGGCGAACTACCTCCTGCAGGCGCGTGTCCATCACGACGGCGCCCCGCCGAAGTCACGCAATCCCCTGGTCTGGTTCCAGCGCGGCTTCGAGGCGCGGTTCGAGCGCATCCGCGGCTTCTATCGCGGGCTGCTCGGCCTTGCGCTGGCGCATCGTGCGGTGTTCGTGATCGGCTTCCTCTGCGTGGTCGGCGCATCCTTTGCGCTGGTGCCGTTCCTCGGCCGCAATTTCTTTCCCGCCGTCGACGCCGGCAACATCCTGATGCATGTCCGCACGCAAGTCGGCACCCGCGTCGAGGAGACCGCCAACCAACTCGCCGACGTGCAGAAGGCGGTACGCAAGCTGATCCCGGGCGAGATCGAGACCATGACCGACAACATCGGCATGCCGATCTCCGGCATCAACATGACCTACAACAACACCGGCGTGATCGGCCCGCAGGACGGCGACATCCAGATCAAGCTGAAGGAAGGCCACAAGCCGACCGAGGAGCATGTGAAGGTGCTGCGTGAGCAGCTGCCGCGGCTGTTCCCCGGCGTCAGCTTCGCGTTCCTGCCCGCCGACATCGTCAGCCAGATCCTGAATTTCGGCGCGCCGGCGCCGATCGACCTGCAGATCCGCGGCGCCAATCTCAACGCCAACTTCGCTTACGCCAACAGCTTGCTGGCCAAAGTCCGCAAGATCCCGGGCGTTGCCGATGCGCGCATTCAGCAATCGCCGAACAACCCGACCTTCAACATCGACGTCGACCGCACCCGCGCGCAATATGTCGGCCTGACCGAGCGCGACGTCACCAACAGCCTCGTGGTCAATCTCGCCGGCTCCTCGCAGGTCGCGCCGACCTACTATCTCAACCCGGACAACGGCGTGTCCTACTCGATCGTGATGCAGACGCCGCAATACCAGATCGACTCGCTCAGCGCACTGCAGACGCTGCCGATCACGGCTGCAGGCAATGCGCAGTCGCCGATCCTCGGCGGCATCGCCGACATCAAGCGGTCGACCTCGAGCGCGGTGGTCTCGCAATACGACATCCAGTCGATGGTGCAGATCTTCGCGACGACCTCGGGCCGCGATCTCGGCGTGGTCGCCGCCGACATCCGCAAGGTCATCGCCGACACCGCCAACGACGTGCCGAAGGGCTCGTCCGTGGTGCTACTCGGCCAGGTGCAGACCATGAACAGCGCCTTCACCGGCCTCCTGTTCGGACTGCTTGGTGCCGTCGTGCTGATCTACTTTCTGATTGTCGTGAACTTCCAGTCCTGGTCCGATCCGTTCGTGATCATCACTGCTCTGCCGGCTGCGCTCGCCGGCATCGTCTGGATGCTGTTCATGACGGAGACGACGCTGTCGGTGCCCGCGCTGACAGGCGCGATCATGTGCATGGGCGTTGCCACCGCCAACAGCGTGCTGGTGATCTCCTTCGCGCGCGAACGCTACGAGGAGCTCGGCGATCCCGTCGCGGCTGCGCTCGAAGCCGGCTTCGTCCGGTTTCGTCCGGTGCTGATGACCGCGCTCGCCATGATCATCGGCATGGCGCCGATGGCATTGGGCCTGGGCGAGGGCGGCGAGCAGAATGCGCCACTTGGCCGCGCCGTGATCGGCGGCCTGATCTTTGCAACTTTCGCCACGCTGATGTTTGTTCCCGTGGTGTTCAGCATGGTACACAAGAAACAAGGCGCCAAAGCCGCCGCCTCATCGGAGACACCGCATGTCGCCCACTGAACCACGCTCCCCGGTCTCGCACCGGAAACTGGGCATCTTCGGCGTGGTGGCGCTGATCGCGGCAGGCCTCGTCGTCGGCACCGGCATCCGGGCCCGCGAAGACCAGGGCTCCAAGCTGAAGGAGTGGACCGAGGACCAGGCCGTCCCCAGCGTTGCGGTGACCCTGCCCAACGCCAAGTCCCTCAATGCCACCATCGACCTGCCGGGCCGGCTGGAGGCCTATTACCGCGCGCCGATTTTCGCGCGTGTCTCGGGCTATCTGAAGAGCTGGAGCGCCGATATCGGCGCGCGGGTCAAGGCCGGGCAGGTGATTGCCGAGATCGAGGCGCCCGATCTCGACCAGCAATTGCTTCAGGCCCGCGCCGACCTCGCCAGCCAGCAGGCCAGCGCCAGGCTGTCGGAAGCCACCCTCAACCGCCGCAAGACGCTGGTCGCCTCCAACTTCGTCTCCGCGCAGGAGATCGACGAGCGCACCGCCGATCTCTCCAACAAGAACGCGGCGGTGAAGTCCGGCCAGGCCAATGTCGAGCGGCTTGAAGCGCTGGCCGGCTATAAGAAGATCACGGTGCCGTTCGACGGTGTGGTGACCTCGCGCGACACCGACGTCGGCGCGCTGATCAACGCCGGCGGCGGCTCGGGCCCGGCGATGTTCGTGGTCTCCGACATCACCAAGCTGCGCGTCTACGTCAACGTGCCCCAGAACTACGTGCCGGCGATCAAGATCGGCGCCAAGGCCACCATCACGCTGCCTGAGTATCCGAACCGGACCTTCCAGGCGACGGTGGAAGCCTCCTCGCAGGCAGTCGACGTCGCCTCCGGCACCACGCGCATGCAGCTCGGCCTCGACAACTCCTCCGGCGAGCTGATGCCCGGCGGCTATGCCAGCGTGAAGCTGAACCTCCAGCGCGACTCTGCGCCGCTCAGCATCCCGGCCAGCGCCCTGATCTTCAACGGCAGCGGCCTGCGCGTCGCAACTGTCGGCGCCGACGACAAGGTGCTGTTCAAGACCGTGACCGTCGCCCGCGATCTCGGCCGCGAGATCGAGCTCGCCTCGGGCATCGCCGCGGACGACCGCGTCATCACCGCCCCGCCGGACGGCCTCTCCGATGGCGACCAGGTCCGCGTGGTTGGCGCCGGCGCCAAGGGCAAGCCGGCGACGGCATCCGAGAAGCAGGCGCCGAAGAGCTGAAGACTGTCTCGTGCCCGGACGCGGCGCAGCACCACAAGCGCGTTTACGCGCGTCTTTGATGCGCTATGGTGGTGCGCTGCTGAGCCGGGGCCCATCTCTCCTCGCTGTCTTGTGTAGCTTTCTGGTCCCGGCTCTGCGGAGCGGCATTGCATGCCGCGCCGCGTCCGGGACAAGAGAGGGAGCTATGCCACCTGCCACTCCGGCACGCCATCCGCGGCCATATTGACCTCGCCGAGCGAACCCACCGGCGTGCGGTCCATATTCAGCAGATGCGCCAGCGTCGCATTATCGCTTGCTGGAATCCGCGCCAGCGTGCGCCGGTCATCTTCGGTCCGCAGCATCACGACGCCATGCTCGACCTCGCCGCCACGGCCGTAGAGCACCGTAAAACTCTCGACCTTGCCCTTGCCCGAGGCCTTCGTGACGAACTCAGGTACCGCGCGCTTGTTGCGGTCGGCCTCCGCCTGCACGCTCGTCTCGTGCGCCAGCGCCTCGCGCGGCGGCGCCTTCGCCACCACCAGTGCATGGTGCTTGGTGACGAAGCCGCCCTGGCCGTAGAGCAGGCCGAGCCTGGCGCCGTCGCGCAGGCGCCGCACCATCGCGCAGGCCGCATGCGTCATGTAGGTATTTAGCGGCGCGCCGAAGAAGGTGAGGCCCCCGGTCACGGTCGGCTGGACGTCATCGGAAAGACCCAGCGTCCGCCGCGCCATCTTCGGCACGCAGGGAAAGCAGCTGTAGAGCTCGATCGCGTCGAACTTCTTGCCGTCGCCACCGGCGAGGTCCATCACGCTTCTGAGCACCGCGTTCTGCGGATGGCTTTCGTAGAACTGGTCACGCAGGAGATAATCGCGCGGCTCTTCCGCCGAGGCCCCACCGAGTGGATAGACCAGCTTGTCTTCGGCGATGCCCGCTGCGCGCACCTTGGCGAGGCTGGTCAGCAGCAGCGCGCCGCCCATGTTGACGCTGGGATTGGCGACCATCAGCTTGTTGTAGGGCCAGGCGATCAGACGGTTGTCCGCAGTCGGCGTCGTGATCTCCTCCGGCGCATAACGCCGCTTCAGCCAGGCGCTGGGATTTTGCGCGGCAGCTTCCGAATAGCGCGACCACAGCGTGCCTGACTCCGCCATGGCCTCGCGCGGCGTCTGGCCCCAATGCGCCGAGGAGGCCGCCTCGTAGAACGGATAGACCGTGACGGGCCGGAACACGCCGAGCTTCACCGCCAGCGGCTTCTGGAACGCCGCGCCGCGCTTGGGCTCCTCGACGTCATGGGCGAACGGCGTCCATGGCAGCTTGACGCCGGCGCGCTCCGCCTTGGTTGCGGTCGACTGCGCCTCCGCGCCACACACTGCCGCCACAGTGCATTCGCCGCGCGCGATGCGCTTGGCTGCCTCGTGGATGTAGCGGATCGGGCTCTCGCCGCCGACCGGCCCGTAATAGCAATGCGCCGGCGAGATGCCGAGACGTTGCGCCAGCAGTTTTTCCGGATCGCGATAGCGCCAGCTCAGGAAATTGACGACGTCGAGCGATTGCACCTCGCCGAGCAGCTTTGCGCCAGCGTCAGCCTCGGCGCGCCGCAGCGCCTGTTCGAGCAGATCGAGCGGCTCGAGGCCTTCGGTGATCTCCTTGGGGCGGTCGACGATCTCGCCGATGCCGACGATGACGGGGATACGATCTTCGGGGGTATTGGTCATTTCTTCTTCAATTCACGATGTTAGTTGTTCGTCATCGCGAGCGCAGCGAAGCAATCCAGAATCTTTCCGCAGAGGCAGTCTGGATTGCTTCGCTGCGCTCGCAATGACGACTGGGATTAGTCCGCCACCAGCGCATTCATGTGCTCGACGGCTTCGGCGAAATCTTCCTTGAACTCCTGCACCACCGCGCCGGCCGACTTCACGCTGTCGATCAGCCCGACGCCCTGGCCGACGAAATAGCTGACGAGATCGCGCGCCTTCGCATTGCCGCTTGCGGCGGCGCGATCGATCGAATTGAACGCATCGCGGCTGATGATGCTCTGCAGCGGCATCGGCAGCGCACCCGGGCTTTCCGGCGCGCGGTCCCAGGCATCGGTCCAGACCGAACGGAGTTGCCGCGCCGGCTTGCCGGTGCGGCCCTTCGAGCGGATCGCATCGCGCGAGGACGCCGCGATCATCTTCTCGCGAAGGATCTCGCTGGTCTCGGCCTCGACGGTCGCGAGCCACACCGAGCCGGTCCATGCGCCCGCCGCGCCCATCGCCATGCAGGCGGCCATCTGCCGGCCCGTCATGATGCCGCCGGCCGCGAGCACGGGCACGTCGTGGATATTCTTGATCGCCTTGATCACCTCCGGCACCAGCACCATGGTCGAAACCTCGCCGCAATGGCCGCCGGCCTCGGTGCCCTGCACCACGAGGATGTCGACGCCGGCCGCGACCTGGCGCAGCGCGTGCTCCTTGGCACCGACGAGCGCGGCCACGGGCACGCCGTGCGACTTGCCCATCTCGATCATCGCCTTCGGCGGCACGCCGAGCGCATTCGCGATCAGGCGGATCGGATGATTGAAGGAGATCTCGAGCATCTCCAGCGCCGTCTTGGCGTCGAACGGCTGAGGTTGATCGTCGGCAACGCTCGTCGTGGTCAGCTCGATATCGTACTTCTTCAAGAGGTCGCGCGTGTAGGCGCGGTGCTGTTGCGGCACGCGCGCCTCAAGGCTCTTCCAGGTGACGTCCTTCTCGCCTGCAGTCGAGATGTTTTCCGGGATCAGCACGTCGATGCCATAGGGTCTGCCGTCGACGTGATCGTCGATCCATTTCAGCTCGCGTTCGAGCGTATCGGGCGTGTGCGCGGTGGCACCTAACACGCCAAAGCCGCCGGCACGGCTGACGGCGGCTACGACATCGCGGCAATGGCTGAAGGCGAGCAACGGGAACTCGATGCCCAGCATGTCACAGATCGGCGATTTCATGGTCCTCTCCCGGCGCGCGTTCGACGAGACTGTGCCCTCATCGTCGTGCGCGATGCCATGCCGGATTCCAGCGCGCATCTTGCGTGCAGGCGCCACGTCGCGCGACGGGCCATTGCCCTCGCAACCATGCGCGGCCTAACGAGGTTGCCGGATGCATGACACCGACCTGAGGCCCGCGCCTGACGCAGAGCCGGCAGGCCTTGCCATCGACCGCGCGCGGGCTAATTAATGCAGGCGCATCTTTTTGCCGGAGCCCCCGCATGACCGACGCCCCCGCCTACGTGCCGCCCAAAGTCTGGACCTGGAACAAGGAGAATGGCGGGCAGTTCGCCAGCATTAACCGGCCCATTGCCGGTCCCACCCACGACAAGGAGCTGCCGGTCGGCAAGCATCCCCTCCAGCTCTATTCGCTGGGGACCCCGAACGGGGTGAAGGTCACGGTGATGCTGGAGGAGCTGCTGGCGCTCGGCCACAAGGGTGCCGAATACGACGCCTGGCTGATCAGGATCGGCAATGGCGACCAGTTCGGCAGCGGCTTCGTCAACATCAACCCGAACTCGAAGATCCCGGCGCTGATGGACCGCTCGGGTCCGGAGCCGATCCGTGTTTTCGAATCCGGCTCGATCCTGTTCTACCTCGCCGAGAAGTTCGGTGCCTTTCTGCCGAAGGACATCAAGACCCGCACCGAGGCTATGTCCTGGCTGTTCTGGCAGATGGGCAGCGCGCCCTATCTCGGCGGCGGTTTCGGTCATTTCTACGCCTACGCCCCGACCAAGATCGAATACGCCATCGATCGCTTTGCGATGGAGACCAAGCGCCAGCTCGACGTGCTCGACCGGCGCCTCGCCGACAACGAGTACCTCGCGGGCAAGGAGTACACCATCGCCGACATCGCGGTGTGGCCGTGGTACGGCGCGCTCGCCAAGGGGCTGGTCTACGGCGCCGGCGAATTTTTGTCGGTGCAGGACTACAAGAACGTGCAGCGCTGGACCGACCAGATCGCGCAACGCCCCGCCGTGAAGCGCGGCCGCATGGTCAACCGCGTCTCCGGCGATCCCTCAAGCCAGCTCCACGAGCGGCACGACGCGAGCGATTTCGAGACGAAGACGCAGGACAAGGTCGAGGCGGCGAAGACTGCGTAACTCCCAGGTATTGTAGGGTGGGCAAAGCGAAGCGTGCCCACGCGTTTATTGCTAGCGGAGAGAGGTCGTGGGCACGGCGCGTTGCGCCTTTGCCCACCCTACGGTTCTTCCCGCGTCAGGAGAGGCGAGGTTCACGCCATGCTCAGCTCGTGGCGGCCGACCACCATCCAGTGCACCTCGTCCGGACCGTCGGCAAAGCGCAGATGACGGACGTCCTGATACATCTCGGCGAGCGGGGTCCAGTGCGAGATGCCGGTGGCGCCATGCATCTGGATCGCCTGGTCGATGATCTTGCAGGCGCGCTCGGGCACCATGGCCTTGACCATGGAGACCCAGACCCGAGCCTCCTTATTGCCGAGCACGTCCATCGCCTTCGCTGCTTTCAGCACCATCAGCCGCATCGCCTCGATCTCGCAGCGCGCCTGCGCGATGATCTGCATGTTGCCGCCGAGATGGGCGATCTTCTTGCCGAACGCTTCGCGGGTGAGGCCACGCTGCACCATCAGGTCGAGCGCCTTCTCGGCCTTGCCGATAGTGCGCATGCAGTGATGGATGCGGCCGGGTCCGAGGCGCAGCTGCGAGATCTCGAAGCCGCGGCCTTCGCCGAGCAGAATGTTCTCCTTGGGAACGCGCACATTGTTGAAGCGCATGTGCATGTGGCCGCGCGGCGCGTGGTCCTGGCCGAACACGTACATCGGGCCGAGCACTTCGACGCCGGGCGTGTCGCGCGGCACCAGGATCTGTGACTGCTGCTTGCTCGGCGCCGCATCCGGATTTGTCTTCACCATCACGATGAGGATCTTGCAGCGGGGATCGCCCAAGCCGGAGATGTAATATTTCTCGCCGTTGATGACCCATTCGTCCCCGACGAGCTTTGCCGTCGTCGAGATGTTCTTGGCATCGGAGGAGGCGACGTTCGGCTCGGTCATGACATAGGCCGAGCGGATCTCGCCGTTGAGCAGGGGCTTGAGCCACTTCTCCTTCTGCTCCTTGGTGCCAACGCGCTCCAGCACCTCCATGTTGCCGGTGTCGGGCGCCGAGCAGTTCATGGTTTCGGACGCCAGCGGGCTCTTGCCGAGCTCGGCCGCGATATAGGCGTAATCGAGGTTCTTCAGGCCCTGGCCAGTCTCATCATCGGGCAGAAAGAAATTCCAGAGGCCTTCCTGCTTGGCCTTGTTCTTGGCCTTCTCCAGCACCTCGAGCTGCTTCGGCGTGAAGCTCCAGCGATCCTCCTTGCCTTCGCCGGCCTTGGCGAACTCGATCGACATCGGCTCGACGGTGTCGCGGATGAACCTCTTGACGTGATCGTAGAGCGGCCGGACCTGGTCCGACATGCGCAGATCGTTCAGCTCGTCGCCGGGATTGAGCGTGTAGTTGGTGGTGCGGGGAATGTAGGCGTGTTTTGTCATTGGTCCTCCCGGGGGCGCTGAGTTCGTGTTGGCCGCAAGAATAGTCGCAGCCTCGCCAAAGTGCGAGCGCGTATTTTCTCGCGCGAGCCATGCCACGCGATGGAATTTCGCGACGGCGTTTGAAATGTTGTTTGAATGAGGGTGAGTGGCAGGCGCGGGCCGCGCTCACCGCTGTCATCGCCCGCGAAGGCGGGCGATCCAGTACGCCGTGACGTCAGCGTTTCACGGAGAAGCCGTGGCGTACTGGATTCCCCGCTTTCGCGGGGAACGACACCGTCCTAGAGCAATCAAATCGGCATCCGGTGCATCGCGGATCTTGTTGCCGTCGAGATCGCGCAAATAGGCGAGATAAAGCTTGTTTCCCGCGCCCTCGCGGATGCCGGGCGGATCCTCGATCGGCGTTCCGCCGGCCGCGACGCCGGCGGCGTGCCATTTGTCGACCTGCTCGGGTGAGTTGGCGGCAAAGCCGATCGTGCCGCCGTTCGCGCAGGTCGCCGGCTCGCCGTTGATCGGCTTGGAGACGGAGAACACGCCGGTCTTGGTGATGTAAAAGATGCGGTGCCCGTCGACCCGCGCCGGTCGCACGTCGAGCGTACTCAGCAGGCTGTCGTAGAACGCCTTGGCTTTGTCCAGATCGTTGGTGCCGATCATCACATGTGAAAACATCTGCCTGCCCCCTCTGCGCTTACAGACTCGGAAAAACCGTAGGGTAGGCAAAGCGCAGCGTGCCCACCACTGCAAATCGAAAACCGAATTGGTGGGCACGCCGCAAGTGCGGCTTTGCCCACCCTAGGAGATATCAAAACGCCGTATAGCCGCCGTCGATCACGAACGTATCCGCGGTGTGATACGATGACGCCTTGCTCATCAGATACACGGCAATGCCGCCGAAATCGGATGCCTCGCCGAAGCGCCGCACCGGAATCCGCGGCATCACGTTGGCGACGAACTTTTCGTTGGCCATGAGACCTGATGTCATGTCGCTCTTGATCCAGCCGGGCAGGATCGCATTCGCGGTGACGCCGTGGCGCGCCAACTCGACGCCGAGCGCGCGCACCAGCGCGTTGATGGCGGCCTTGGTCGCGGCATAATGCTCGTTGCGCGCGGTGCCGAAGATCGAGGCGAGGCTCGAGGTCGCAACCAGCCGGCCAAAGGGATCGCCGGCATTGGCACGCTCGGTCATGTGCTTCGCGGCGGCCTGGAACGCGTGGAACACGCCGTCGAGATTGGTCGCGAACATCGTGCGCCATTCCTCTTCGGTGCGCTCGATGAAGGCGCGTCGTCCGCCGCCGCCGATGCCGGCATTGGCGAAGCAGCCGTCGACCCGGCCGAAAATGTCGAGCGTCGCCTTCATCGCGGCATTGACCGAGGCCGGATCGCTGACGTCGCAGACGCGGCTGTCGACCTTGCCTGACAGCCCCGCCAAGCTCGCGGCAGCGGCCTTGTTCTTGTCAGCATTGCGGCCCCAGATCGAGACGTTGCAGCCCTGGCCGGCGAGCGCCTGCGCTATGCCGAGCCCGATGCCGCCGTTGCCGCCGGTGATCACGGCGACGCGGCCGGTGAGGTCGAAAAGGGTCATGGCGCGTTTCCTGTTCTTGATATGAGGGGCATCAGCCGCTGCGCACAAGATTGCTTGCTATGCTCTGATCACCATGGACAAGGCCGCGACAAAAATCAAATATGCGCGCCGGAAAAAGAAATTCCGGTCTGCGAAACTGACGCGGTCCGCAACTGACGAGGAAACCATGCAGTTCAAACATGTCACGCTCGATTTCGATGGCTCGGTCGCGGTTCTCCGGCTCGACCATCAGGAGGTGATGAACGCGGTCTCCGTGGACATGCTGGGCGGCCTTGCCGAGGCGCTGGACGCGATCGAGGAGAAGAAGGACGAGGTGCGCTGCATCGTGCTGACCGGCGCCGGGCGCGCGTTCTGCACCGGTGCGAATCTGCAGGGCCGCAACAACCAGTCGAAGAAGACCAAGGCCGGCCTGACGCTCGAGACCGGCTTTCATCCCTTCCTCCGCCGCATCCGCAATCTGCACTGCCCGATCATCACCGCGGTCAACGGGCCGGCCGCGGGCGCCGGCATGAGCTTCGCCCTGCTCGGCGACATGATTCTTTGCGCTCGCTCGTCGTATTTCCTGCAAGCGTTCCGCCGCATTGGCCTCGTGCCGGATTGCGGCTCGACCTGGCTCTTGCCGCGCCTCGTCGGCCGGGCGCGCTCGATCGAATTGTCGCTGATGGGCGAGCGCCTGCCGGCCGAAAAGGCGCTGGAATGGGGCCTCGTCAACCGCGTCTATGACGACGGCGTGCTGATGGAGGAGGCGATGAAGCTCGCGCGCGATCTCGCCAGCGGGCCGACAGTGGCGCTGTCGCTGATCCGCAAGCTCTATTGGGACAGCCCGGAAAATTCCTTCGAGGAGCAGCTCAATCTCGAATTCCAGTGCCAGCTTCGTGCCGGCGACACCGAGGATTTCCGTGAGGGCGTTGGCGCGTTCCTGGAGAAGCGGCCCGCACAGTTCAAAGGCAAATGATCGAGGCGGAGCTTTCGCGCAGCGTCAAGCGCTGGTGCAAGGGCGCGACAGGCGTCACCGGCGCGGCAAAACTGTCCGGCGGCGCCAGTCAGGAGACCTGGCGCTTCGACATTGTGCATCCCGACGGGGCGATCGGCGCGATCCTGCGCCGCTCGCCTAAGGGCTATGGCGCCGCGCCAACGCGCGCGGCCGGACTCGCCGCCGAGGCGCAGCTGATGCAGCTCGCTTACGAAGCCGGCGTGCCTTCGCCGCGGGTGATGCATGTGCTGACGCCGGAAGACGATCTGGGCACTGGCTTTATCATGCAACGCGTCGAGGGCGAGACCATCGCGCGCAAGATCCTGCGCGATGAGGAGTTCGCGGCGGCGCGGCCCATCCTCGCGCGGCAGATCGGCGGCGTGCTCGCCGGCCTGCATCGGCTGCCGCAGGACAAATTGCCCGAGCTGCGCAGCCGGGGCGCGACCCAGGAGATCTCAGAGTTCGAGCGCGACTATCGCAGCCTGAACTGGCCAAAGCCGGTGTTCGAGCTGGCGCTGCGCTGGCTGCGCGATCACGATCCGGGTCCCTCAGTCGAGACCACGCTGGTGCATGGCGATTTCCGCAACGGCAATCTCATCATCGGCGCTGATGGCGTTCGCGCTGTGCTCGACTGGGAGCTCGCCCATCTCGGCGACCCCATGGAGGATCTCGGCTGGGTCTGCGTCAACTCCTGGCGCTTTGGCGAGATCGACAAGCCCGTCGGCGGCTTTGGCTCGCGCGAGGAGCTGTTCGCCGGCTACGAAGCGGCAGGCCGCAAGGTCGATCCGGCGCGCGTCAAATTCTGGGAAGTGATGGGGACGCTGCGCTGGGGCATCATGTGCGGCGGCATGATGCAGCGTTTTCGCGAGGGGCCGGACCATTCCATGGAGCGCGCCATGATCGGCCGCCGCGCCAGCGAGAGCGAGATCGATCTGCTGCGGCTGCTTGCGCCGCGGGGAGGGTAGACATGCAGGACGAGCCGACCCCGATCGAGCTGACCAAGGCGGTCGCCGATTTCCTTCGCAACGACATCACGCCGCTGATCTCCGGCCATCATGCCTTCAAGCTGCGCGTCGCCATCAACATCCTCGATCTCGTCACGCGACAGCTGACGCAGGAGGCGGGGAGCGATGCGCGAGAGGTCGAGCGGCTGCGTGCGCTGCTCGGCATCGACGGCTCGGTGATCGAGCTGAACCGGGTGCTCGCCGATCGCATCGCCAAGGGCGAGGTCGATCTGACAACGCCCGGCCTCGCCGAGCATCTGTGGGCAACCACGATGGACAAGCTCGCCGTCGATCAGCCGAATTACGCGTCCTACAAGCGGGAGCTCGGGCGGGGAGGGTAGGCGGCGCTGCATCCACCGTCATTGCGAGCGCAGCGAAGCAATCCAGAGTCTCTACGCAGATGAGTCTGGATTGCTTCGTCGCAAGGGCTCCTCGCAATGACGGCCGAGACACCTTTTACTTCCCCACCCATTTCGGCGGCCGCTTCTCCGAGAACGCTTTCGGGCCCTCGATGTAGTCCTGCGAAGCCACCATCGCTTTCACCGCTGGATATTCGCGCTGTTCCTCGATCGCCTGCTCCAGCGACACGCCGAGCCCCCGCTGGATGGCCTGTTTGGACGCGCGGATCGACATCGGCGAGTTCTTGGTGATCATCTCGGCCCACCGCAATGCGGCAGCGAGCGCTTCGCCTTGCGGCACCACCTCGTTGACGAAGCCGAGCTCGTGGCCTTCCCTGGCGCTGACATGGCGCGCGGTGAGGATCATGCCCATCGCGCGCTTCAGCCCAATCTGGCGCGGCAGCCGGTGCAGGCCGCCGGCGAGTGCGGCGAGGCCAACGCGCGGCTCGGGCAGCGCGAAGGTCGCATTCTCCGAGGCGATGATGAGGTCGCAGGCGAGCGCGATCTCGAAGCCGCCGCCCATCGCGACGCCGTTGACCGCCGCGATGATGGGCTTGTCGCAATCGAAGCGCGAGGTGAGTCCGGCAAAGCCGCCCTTGTCCCAGCCGCGCTTGCCGCCCGCCGCCTGCCACTTCAGGTCGTTGCCGGCGCAGAACGCCTTGTCGCCGCTGCCTGTGACGACCGCGACCCACTGCTCGGGATCGGCGGCGAAATCGTCAAACACCTTGTTGAGCTCGAAATGCGCATCGATGTGCAGCGCGTTGTAGACCTCGGGCCGCGACAGCGTGACGATCGTGATCGGCCCCTTGCGTTCCACGTTCGAAAATTTCAGCTCCATCGCGCGCTCCCGCATTTTCTTCTGAAGGAATATTGGCGTCATACTACCGCGCCTCAGTGCCGGAGCACCATCGAATTGCGCGGGCGCGCCTTGCGCATCCGGCACGCCTCGGCTTGCTTGACTTGACGGCGCTCTTCTCACCTTAATCGTGCGAAGCAAGAACGCGCTAGCGCCTTAACACAAAACGATAAAATCAATCCGGGAGAGAACCTGTGGATTTCTCATTGCCTGCCGATCTCGTCACCTATCTCGGAGAGCTCGATCGTTTCATCGAATGCGAGATCAAGCCGCTGGAGGAGGCCGACGACAACATCCGCTTCTTCGACCATCGCCGCGAATGGGCGCGCACGGATTTCGAGAATGGCGGCCTGCCGCGCCCTGAATGGGAAGCGCTGCTGCGCAAAGCCAAGGATCTCGCGGACGCCGCGGGTCACTTGCGCTTTCCGGTGCCGAAGCAATATGGCGGCAAGGACGGCTCCAATCTCTGGATGGCGGTGATCCGCGAGCACTTTGCCGCGAAGGGCCTCGGGCTGCACAACGATCTCCAGAATGAGCATTCCATCGTCGGCAATTTCCCCGTCGTCACGATGCTCGACCGCTACGGCCGCGACGACCAGAAGGCGATGATCGACGGCTCGATCAAGGGCAAGTATCGCATCACCTTTGGCCTGACCGAACCGCATCACGGCTCGGATGCAACCCACATGGAGACACGCGCGGTGCCGGCGACGCGCGACAACGTCAAGGGCTGGATCATCAACGGCGAGAAGATGTGGACGACGGGCATGCACGTCGCCACGCATTGCGCGCTGTTCGCGCGCACCTCGGGCAATGACGGCGATGCCCGCGGTATCACCTGCTTCCTGGTGCCTGCCAAGAGCCACGGGGTGAAGATCGAGGAGTACATGTGGACCTTCAACATGCCGACCGACCATCCGCGCGTGAGCTTCACCGAGGTGTTCGTGCCCGAGGATGCGCAGTTCGGCGAGGTCGGCCGAGGCCTGTCATTGGCACAGTGCTTTGTCCATCAGAACCGCATCCGCCAGGCGGCGAGCTCGCTCGGCGCGGCGGTCTACTGCATCAACGAGAGCGTGAGATACGCGCGCGAGCGAAAGCCGTTCGGCCGGGCGCTCGCCGAGAACCAGGCGATCCAGTTCCCGCTGGTCGAGCTCGCCACCCAAGCCGAGATGCTGCGCCTTCTGATCCGCAAGACCGCCTGGGAGATGGACCAGCTCACCGAGGAGCAGATCGAGCGCACGCTCTCCGATCGCGTCTCGATGTGCAATTACTGGGCAAACCGTCTCTGCTGTGAATCCGCCGACCGCGCCATGCAGGTCCACGGCGGCATGGGCTATTCACGCCACAAGCCGTTCGAGCACATTTACCGGCACCATCGCCGCTACCGGATCACGGAGGGCAGTGAGGAGATCCAGATGCGCAAGGTGGCGGGGTTCCTGTTCGGCTATATGGGGCCGGGGAAGCACTGAAGCTTGCTCCAGTCTCGTAGGGTGGGCAAAGCGAAGGGTGCCCACGATCTTTCGATTATCGAGCGAGCACGTGGGCACGGCGCTTCGCGCCTTTGCCCACCCTACGGCACCGCGGAATCAATTCACCCGTCGGTCCTTCCCCGCCCAATAGGGCTCGCGCAATTGCCGCCGCAAGATCTTGCCTGACGGATTCCGCGGCAGGGCCGGCAAGAACTCCACGCTCTTCGGCGTCTTGTAGCCGGCGATGCGCTCGCGGGTGAAGTTGATGATATTGGTGGCACTCGCCTGCTTGCCAGGCTTCATCACCACCACGGCCTTCACCGCCTCGCCCCATTTGTCGTCGGGCACGCCGATCACGGCGGCCTCGGCGACGTCAGGATGGTCGCACAGCGCGCTCTCGACCTCGGCGGGATAGATGTTCTCGCCGCCGGAGATGATCATGTCCTTGATGCGGTCGTGGATATAGAGATAGCCGTCCTCGTCCATGTAGCCGGCATCGCCCGTGCGCAGCCAGCCGTCACTGCGCAGCGTCGCGGCGGTCGCCTCCGGCAGGTTCCAATAGCCCGCCATGTTCGAGCCCGAGCGCGTCGCGATCTCGCCGACCTCGCGCGGCGGCAGCGGCTTGCCGTCGGGGTCGAGGATCGCGATCTCGACACCCGGCAGGGCCTTGCCGGCCGAGCGCATCCGCTCGAGACCCTCGACATGATCCTCCGGCGGCAGCGCGACGATGGTGCCGGTCGTCTCGGTCATGCCGTACATCTGCACGAAGCCGCATTTGAAGACCTCGATGCACTCCTTCAGCAGCGCCGCCGGAATCGGGGACGCGCCGTAGAGCATGTATTTCAACCGTGAAAAGTCGACGGTCTTCGCGCGTGGCTGCCGCACCACGAATTGCATCGCCGCCGGCACCATGAACAGTTTTGTGATGCCCGACTGCTCGAAGAAATCCAGCACCTTGGTCGGATCGAACTCGCGCGCGATGACGCCGCGGGCACCGTGATAGAGGCCCATCACGCCCCAGCCGGACCCGCCGATGTGGAAGATCGGCATCGCGACCAGCGAGACGTCGTCGGTCGACCACCGGTTCCACTCCGGCTTGTCCTCCGCATTGCCTGTTTGCACGAGGTTGAGGAAGTTCGCGTGGCTCAGCATCGCGCCCTTCGGCTTGCCCGTCGTGCCCGAGGTGTAGAGCTGGATCGCGATGTCGTTGGTGTCGATCGGCACCTTCGGGTCGGCGCCGCTCTGTGCATCGCGCCAGGCTGTGAAATCCTGCCACTCCGGGGCACCGCCTTCAGTCGTGATGATCGTGCGCACGTCTGATATCTGATCCCTGATCTGCCGGACCTGCGTGATGAACTCCGGCCCGACGAACAGCACCGGCGCCTTGCAATCGGAGACGATGAAGGCGACCTCCGGGCCGGCGAGCCGCCAGTTCACCGGCGCCATGACGACGCCGGCCTTCATCGCGCCCATCAGCAATTCGAAATAGAGATCGCTGTTCTTGCCGAGATAGGCGATGCGGTCGCCCTTCTTCAAGCCCATGGCGAGGAGCGCGTTGGCGACCTTGTTGGTCTTGACATCGAACTCGGCAAAGCTGGTGATGCGACCCTCGAACTCAAAGGCAATGGCGTCGCCGCGGCTCGTCGCGCGCTCGCGCACCATGTCGGCGAGGTTCGCCAATGGCTGTGTGGACATGTCTCTCCCGTGGCGTTTTGTTTTGTGCCGGGGAGTGTGGCGTTATCCGCAGGTGAAGACAAGATGCGAGAAGGCCAGCCATGGTCTCGTGTCCCGGACGCGCTGCAGCGCGCACAAGCGCGTTCACGCGCGTCTTCAACGCGCTATGCACTGCTGCGCAGAGCCGGGACCCATTCATTGCGTACGCCGAGAGATGGACCCCGGCTCAGCAGCGCACCACGACGCATTGGACGATGCTTCGCATCGCCAGGGGCGCGCTGCGCTGCGTCCGGGGCACGAGAGAGACTACCCCCGCTTCGCCCGGTCCTTCTCGTTCTGCGCCATGATGCTTTCGCGCGCGGCTTTCCAGTCGTCGTCGCTCCAATCGCGCAGCTGGTAGAAATTGCCGCCCATGGCGAGCGCCTGGGCGCCGTCCATCGCGATGGTCTCGCCGTTGATCCAGTCGCAGCCGCCGGAGATCAGGAACACCGCAAGGTTCTGCAACTCCTCCATGGTGCCGACGCGGCCCATTGGGTTCATCGCCTTGGTGCGCGCGCCGGCCTCGTCGCCCGGCTTGATGCGCTTGCTCATGCCCTCGGTCGGGATTTCGCCCGGCGCGATGGTGTTGAGGCGGATACCGTAGCGGCCCCATTCGGTCGCGAGCGACATCGTCATGGCGTGGATCGCCGATTTGCTCATCGCCGACGGCACGACGTAGGGCGAGCCGTTGCGCACCCAGGTCACGGTGATCGACACGACATTGCCGGGCTGCTTCAGGGCGATCCAGCGCTTGCCGACCGCATGGGTCACGTAGAACGTGCCGTGCATGACGATGTTGGCGACGGCATCGAAGCCGCGCGGCGAGAGTTCTTCGCTGCGCGAAATGAAATTGCCGGCGGCGTTGTTGATGAGATCGGTCAATGGTCCGTCGCGAAAGATGGTCTCGATCATCTCCTCGACCGCGAGCGCGTTGCGAATATCGACGCCGTGGCTGGTGACGCGGCCGCCATACTCGGCCATCAGCTCGGTCGCGGTCTCGTCGCAGACGATCTTGCGCCGGCCGCAGATATGCACCTCGGCGCCGAGCTGGAGAAAGCGCGCCGCCATCGATTTGCCGAGCCCGGTGCCGCCACCGGTCACGAGGATGCGCCGCCCAGCCAGAAGATTTTCCTTGAACATGGCTGTTCCTCTCGTACGGATTGTCAGTTAATTGGTCGATTGACTAAATCCGGCCGCCAGCTTTCTGTAAAGCGGCAACCGGTCAAGAACAGGGGAGAATTCGTCCATGGAAGAGCGCGTCTCGATCTCGATCTCGAAAGGCGTCGCCGACGTGCGGCTGGTGCGCGCCGACAAGATGAATGCGCTGGATCAGGCCATGT
Source organism: Bradyrhizobium sp. USDA 4486 (assembly GCF_054057995.1). Classification (NCBI taxonomy): domain Bacteria; kingdom Pseudomonadati; phylum Pseudomonadota; class Alphaproteobacteria; order Hyphomicrobiales; family Nitrobacteraceae; genus Bradyrhizobium; species Bradyrhizobium sp. USDA 4486. The sequence goes on along the minus strand of NZ_JBSRZV010000001.1, from coordinate 3,748,869 downwards.
TCGAGGCCCTTGTCGCCGCAACCGAGCGGCTTTCGAAGGAAAAAGGCCTCCGCGCCGTCGTGCTGTCGGGCGAGGGCCGCGCCTTCTGCGCCGGGCTCGACATGGGGCGTTTTGCCGCCATGAAGGAGAAGGGCGGCAACGGAATTCCGGGTGGCGAAAATCGCGATCTCACCAAGCGCACGCATGGCCAGGCGAACTTTCCGCAGGCCGCGGTGTGGGGCTGGCGCCAGCTTCCGGTTCCGGTGATCGCGGCGGTGCATGGCGTTGCCTTTGGCGGCGGCTTCCAGCTCTCGCTCGGGGCCGACATGCGCTTTCTCAGCGCTGATGCGCGCATGTCGATCATGGAAATCAAATGGGGCCTCGTCCCCGACATGGCGGGCACGCCGATCCTGGCCTCGCTGGTGCGCGACGACATCCTGCGCGATCTCACTTATACGGGCCGCATCTTCTCCGCGCAGGAGGCGATGACCTACGGTCTCGCCACGCGCATCTGCGACGAGCCGCGCGCGGCAGCGCTCGAAGTCGCGCGCGAAATCGCCGGCAAGAGCCCCGATGCGATCCGCGCGGCGAAGCGGTTGCTGAACAATCTCTCGGTCGATCCGGGTCCGGCACTGCTCGCCGAATCCGTCGAGCAGCAGAAGCTGATCGGCAGTCCGAACCAGACCGAAGCGGTGCGGGCCAATCTGGAGAAGCGTGCGCCGAAGTTTGCGGATTAGTTCACTGTCGTTCCGGGGCGATGCGCAGCATCGAACCCGGAACTCGAGATTCCGGGTCTGGTCCTTCGGACCATCCCGGAATGACGAACACAAGAACAAAGAAAAACAAAAATGAGCGAAACGTCCCAATTCCTCGGCATCGTCTCCGGCGAGCGCCGTCGTGATCACGCCCAAGTCGCCAACCGCGCCGATCGCATCGCTTCGGGTCTTGCCAAGATCGGCGTCCGCCAGGGCGATTGCGTCTGCATGCTGATGCGCAACGACATTGCCTTCCTGGAGGCCGCCTACGCCGCGATGCGCCTCGGTGCCTATGGCGTACCGATCAACTGGCACTTCAAGCCGGAGGAGATCAACTACATCCTCGGCGACACCGGCACGTCCGTGCTGATCGGGCATGCCGACATGCTGCACGCCCTGCGCGATGCGATTCCCGAAGGCGTCACCGTGCTCAGCGTGCCGACGCCGCCGGAGATCCTGGCCAACTACAAGATCGATCCAGATCATCTCAGGACGCCCGAATTCGCGATCGATTTCGAACCCTGGCTCGCGCAATTCCAGCGCTATGAGGGCCCTGTCGTGCCGCAGCCGATGAACATGATCTACACGTCAGGGACGACAGGCCATCCCAAGGGCGTGCGGCGCAATGCGCCGACGCCGGATCAACAGGCCGCCGGCGAGCGCATGCGCGCGATGATCTATGGCCTCAAGCCCGGTGCCCGCGCGCTGCTGCCGGGGCCGCTCTATCATTCCGCGCCGAACTCGTTCGGCATCCGCGCGGGAAAACTCGGAGGCGCGCTGGTCTTGATGCCGCGCTTCGAGGCGGAAGAGTTTCTGCAGCTGATCGAGAAATACAAGATCGACACCATGTTCATGGTGCCGACCATGTTCATCCGCCTGATGAAACTGCCGGAAGAGACCCGCAAGAAGTACGACGTCTCTTCGCTGCGCCATGTCATCCACGCCGCCGCGCCGTGCCCGGCCGACGTCAAGCGCGCCATGATCGAGTGGTGGGGCCCGGTGATCTACGAATTCTATGGCTCGACGGAATCGGGCGCCGTCACCTTTGCGACGTCCGAGGACGCGCTCAAGAAGCCGGGCACCGTCGGCAAGGTTTCGCCCGGCGCCGAGCTGCGCTTTCTCGGTGAGGACGGCCGCGTGCTCGGCGTCGGCGAGATCGGCGAGATCTATTCCCGCATGGCCGAGCTTGCCGACTTCACCTACCACAACAAGCCCGGGAAGCGCTCCGAGATCGACCGCGACGGCTTCATCACCTCCGGCGACGTCGGCTATATCGACGCGGACGGCTACGTCTTCATCTGCGACCGCAAGCGCGACATGGTGATCTCAGGCGGCGTCAACATCTATCCGGCAGAAATCGAATCCGTGCTGCACGCCGTGCCCGGCGTGCACGATTGCGCCGTGTTCGGCATCCCAGATGCCGAGTTCGGCGAGGCCCTGATGGCGGTGGTCGAGCCGCAAGCGGGCGTTACGCTCGATGCCGGCGATATCCGGGCGCGGCTGAAGACCTCGCTAGCCGACTACAAAGTGCCCAAGCACATTGAGATCCGCAGCGGCCTGCCGCGAGAAGACTCCGGAAAAATCTTCAAGCGCCGCCTGCGCGATCCTTATTGGGAGCAGGCGGGCCGGAAGATCTGACAATTCGACGAGAACCAAGGGTGGGCAAAGCGAAGCGTGCCCATCAAATTCCCTTGCGGAGACAGATGGTGGGCCCGGCGCAAGCGCGCCTTTGCCCATCCTAACGAGACTATCGGGAACAGGTGGGCCGGAAGATCTGACGCACGCATGAGTGCCCCTCCGTCCTGCCTCGCCCTGAGTGCAAGAGGAGCCTCAACTATCTCAACAGGCTTTCGTCGATCTGATACACGTATGGGTAGAGTTACCTCGTCGGTTCGGCTATGCTGCCGCTCTCCGCTTCATCTGGTCCCGATTTTTCATGCCATCGTTTCGTCCCGGATTCTTCGAAGTCCCTCATGGGGCTGTCTATGCACTGCTGACCGTGACGGTCCTCGCGTCGGGGTTTTGCTTCATCCAGGCGGGCGGCCCGTCAGCACCGGCGGAATTACTGTATCGCTATGGCGGAATGTATTCGACTGCAATGGCGCGGCATGAGTATTGGCGGCTCATCGCCTACGGCTTCCTGCACGTCGATTTCGTTCATCTGACGATGAACATGCTGTGTCTTGTGCTTTGGGGAGGGCATCTCGAGCGGCGGATCGGGCCGGCCTACTTCCTCATGATTTATCTCTGCGCGATGGTGTTCGGCGCCATCATCGGCAATGGCATCCATTCCACCCCCTATTTGACGGTCGGAGCCTCCGGCGCCACGTCGGGCATTCTCGGCGCGCTGCTCTGCCTGTGGATCCTCGGCAAGCTCGACGTCAGCTTCGACTTCTTCGCGATCAACATTGGCTTGAACGTCGCGTTCGCGTTCAGCAACTCGCGTATCGACTGGGGCGTCCATCTCGGCGGCTTTGCGGCCGGATTGATCGCCTGCGCGGTGCTGGACCTGGTCGAGAAGGCGAATGCCTATGCGCTTCGTTGCAAGTTTCCCGAGGCGGTGAAGGTCAATCTGACCCTGCTGGCCTGCGTCGTTGCGCTGTGGGCCTGGGGCGGTCAGGCCATCGCCGCGGGAGATTTTGGATGGGGGCAGATGATCATCCTCGTGCTCGCATGTTGTGCCGTCGTGAAGATGGTTGATCTCGCACTCTCCATGAAGAAGGGTCTCGCGATGGTCGTGGCAGCCCTGGCCGGAGCGAACGCTGCCGCCGTCATGTCTTGCGGTTGGGCTCTGGCATTTTATTGCTCGCCGCCCTTGCCGACCGGATACATTCCGCTCGACCTTTTTCTTGTCATATTCTGCCCGAACCCACTTCTCATCTCGGGACTAGGCGCGATTGCCGTCGCCGCGCTGACGCTTTGGCTCTGCGCGAAGGAGATTTGGCGAGGGATCGAAGATGTTGGATTTGTCGGCACATCGCTGCGGGCCGAACGCAGCCGGCGTCATGGACTATGACCTCGGACGTCGTGCTATAGTGAGTGATCACTGACCCGCGGATGATCCCATGTCCCCCGTTTCCATCCTGCTCAACATTCTCTGGATTCTCATCGGCGGCGCCTGGATGGCGTTTGGCTGGCTGGTGGCCGCGGTCATCATGGCCGTCACCATCATCGGCCTGCCCTGGGCGCGGGCGGCGTTCAACATCGCCGTCTATACGCTGCTGCCGTTCGGCTCGCGGGCGGTCAGCCGCTACGAGGTCACCGGCGAGAGCGATATCGGCACCGGGCCGCTCGGGGTGATCGGCAACATCATCTGGTTCGTGCTGGCCGGCTGGTGGCTGGCGCTCGGCCACCTCGTGACCGCGCTCGTGCTCGCGATCACTATCATCGGCATTCCGTTCGCCTGGGCCCATCTGAAGCTCGCCGGCATCGCGCTCTGGCCGATCGGCAAGGTGATCGTGCCGGCTTAGACTCGCCGGACGGAGGCTTCAGCTTTGGGGGACACCTTTGTCAATTTTCACCCAGAGCGCACTCCCCAGCGTCGACCTGTGCCTGGCCGCGTAGGCCCACGCCGGCAAGCGTGACGGTGAAAGCAAAAGTGCGATCACGGCCTGCCCGATCCGCTGCGCTTTGCTTCGCGGCAGGCCGCGCACGAACTCACAGATGCTGCCCGGCTTCTCTGCCTTCCGCAAAAAGCTGTCCACGACGTCTTCTCGGAGGAACTTCAAGAGATTGAATGGTTCCCGCTCGCAAATGCTCAATCGCAGGCCATGTCGCCGACATACGGCAGCGAAGGCTTCCTTGGTCCAGCGGCCAATATGATTCGGTGGCATGTCTATGAGAGATCCATGCGACTCCATGTAGTACGTTCGGAGCTCGTTTGGCACAGCGATGAAGACGGAGCCTTGCGCCTTGAGAAGATATTTCAATCGAGCAAAGACTTCATCCACCCGGTCCATGTGCTCGAACACCTGAAACATGAAGATGAAGTCGAAAGCCTCTTTCATCGGGGCGAGGCCATCGTCTCGAAGATCAACCGAAAAAGTCTTGTAGCCTTTGGATCGCAATATCTGTTGCGCTGTTTCGTTGTAGTCGACCGCGTAAATGTGGGATGCAGGAAAGAATCTGTCCCGGACCTGATCAAGAAAATACCCGAACCCCGCTCCCACATCGATCGCCGTCTTTCCATCAGTGCTCATGCGACGCAGCTCTTCGATTGTCCTTGCATACTCCCATTTCATGGTCGGATAGGAGGGATGCGGCGCGGCCAGGTTATAGAACTCGGCGCCGCCCGCGACGAACGGATATGCAAAGCCGAATCCGCAACCCGCGCATTTGCGGATTTCGCACGTGTCGCGGCCCCAGAGCAGCGACAGGTGACGTGTCAACTTTCGAAAGCGATCCGGATACTGGCGCGGATTGATGAAGGATCGGGAGGCCTGATCTGCGGTCACTTCGAACAATTTGGCCGTCGACGCATTGCCGCATGCTGGACAAGTGCTCATCTCTTCTGACCTCACTCAGCCCTATCCTTCGAGCGTGGTTGAGTTCGAATGTCGTGTCATCATTCAAATGCAGGCTATCGAAGCACGCCTGGCGTTGCCCAACGGACAAATCACGCTACATAAAGGTCAAGAACCGGGCGCCAAATATTCTGATCGACCGAAGTTCGGACGCCTGCGCCGCGAGAGCGCGAAAGCATGGTTGTGTGAACGGGATCTCGTGCCCCCGGAGGCAGCGCAGCGCGCCGCCCCCTTCGCGGCGTGGTGCGCTGCAGAGCCGGGCCTACAGTGCGGCATTTTCTTTGTGGCTTCCTGGGTCCCCGGCTCGGCGCAGCAACGCTTGCGGCGTCGCTGCCCGTCCGGGACACGAGAGTCATTGCCTGGCGCCGCCCCAAGTTCATCTTGCACTGCGGCAAAAAACTTGCACACTTGACGGCGCCGGGGAGCCATAGGGAGCTCTGACTAAGGGGAGCGAGCCAATGTCCCTCCAAACCGTATCGTCCGACGCGCCTGATCATCGCCCGAATCGCCCTGAGGACGTTCAGGCGCTGGAAGCGGACGCGCGGCTGCGGGACGACATCCGCCTGCTCGGGCGCATCCTCGGCGATACCGTGCGCGACCAGGAGGGCGCGGACGTGTTCGACCTGGTCGAGCGCATCCGGCAGACCTCGATCCGGTTCCATCGCGACGAGGACCGGCTCGCCCGCCGCGAGCTCGAGCAGATCCTCGACAGCATGTCGATCTCCGAGACGGTGCGGATCGTTCGCGCCTTCAGCTATTTCTCCCATCTCGCCAACATCGCCGAGGACCAGAACAACATCCGCCAGATGCGTGCCGGCAAGGGCGGCGGCTCCGGTGTGCTGGCGGAGACGCTGGCCAAGGCCAAGGCCGCGGGCATCAACTCCGACACCTTGCGCAGCTTCTTTAGGACTGCGCTGGTCAGTCCAGTCCTGACCGCGCACCCGACCGAGGTCCGGCGCAAGAGCACCATGGACCGCGAGATGGAGGTGGCCGCGCTGCTCGACCGGCGCGAGCGTGTCGCGCTGACCGCGGAGGAGGCCGCCGCCAGCGACGAGCAGCTGCGCCGGGAGGTGCTGACGCTGTGGCAGACCAATCTGCTCCGCCGCACCAAGCTCACCGTGCTCGACGAGGTCGCCAATGGCCTGTCGTTCTACGATTACACCTTCCTGCGCGAGGTGCCACGGCTGGTCAACGTGCTGGAAGACCGGCTGGAGGAGGGCGGCGAGGCGGCTGCCGGTGAGCTCGCCTCGTTCCTGCGCATGGGCAGCTGGATCGGCGGCGACCGCGACGGCAATCCCTTCGTCACTGCCGATGTCATGCGTGGCACGCTGCGGCTGCAATCGAGCCGCGTGATGCAGTTTTACCTGAACGAGCTGCACGTGCTCGGCTCGGAACTGTCGATCGCGGCGCATCTCGCCGACGTCTCGGAGGAGCTGCGGACGCTGGCGGAGCGCTCGCCGGACACCTCGCCGCACCGGAGCGGCGAGCCTTACCGGCTCGCAGTCTCCGGCATCTATGCGCGCCTCACCGCGACCGCCGAAAAGCTCGAGGTCGAGATCACGCGCCGGCCGGTCGGCAAGGGAAAGCCTTATGAGAGCGTCAGGGAATTGCAGGCCGATCTCGACGTGCTGCACCGCTCGCTGATCTCCAACAACGCCCGCGTCATCGCCCGCGGCCGGCTGCGGCTGTTGCGGCGCGCGGTGGACTGCTTCGGCTTCCATCTGGCCCGGCTCGACATCCGCCAGAACTCGGCGGTGCACGAGCGCACCATCGCCGAGCTGATGGACGCCGCCAATCCCGGCATGTCCTATCTCGCGCTCGGCGAGGACGCGCGCATCTCGCTGCTCACCAACGAGTTGCGTTCGACCCGCGCGCTGGTCTCTCCCTTCGTCAAATACAGCGACGAGACCATGGGCGAGCTCAACGTCTTCCATGCCGCCGCCGAAGCGCATGCGAAGTTCGGCTCGGACGCGATCCCTCAATGCATCATCTCGATGTGCAAGGGCATGTCGGACATGCTCGAGGTCGCGGTGCTGCTCAAGGAAGTGGGCCTCGTCCATCCCTCCGGGCGCAGCGCTATCAACATCGTGCCCCTGTTCGAGACCATCGAGGATCTGCAGGCTTCCAGCGGCATCATGGACCGCATGCTGTCGCTGCACGATTATCGCCGCCTGGTCGACAGCCGCGCCAGCGTGCAGGAGGTCATGCTCGGCTATTCCGACTCGAACAAGGATGGCGGCTTCGTCACGTCGGGCTGGGAGCTATACAAGGCCGAGATCGGCCTCGTCGATGTGTTCGAACGGCATCACGTGCGGCTGCGCCTGTTCCACGGCCGCGGCGGCTCGGTCGGCCGCGGCGGCGGGCCGAGCTATGACGCCATCATTGCGCAGCCTGGCGGCGCGGTGAACGGCCAGATCCGCATCACCGAGCAGGGCGAGATCATCTCGTCGAAATATTCCAACGCCGAGGTCGGCCGCAACAATCTGGAGATCCTCGCTGCCGCCACGCTGGATGCGAGCCTGCTGCAGCCGCGCCAGAGCGCGCCGCGCCGCGAATATCTCGCCGCGATGGACGAATTGTCGAACCTCGCCTTCAAGGCCTATCGCGGCCTCGTCTACGAGACCGAGGGCTTCGTCGATTACTTCTGGGCCTCGACTGTGATCAACGAGATCGCGACGCTGAACATCGGCAGCCGCCCGGCCTCGCGCAAGAAGACCCGCGCGATCGAGGATCTTCGCGCCATTCCCTGGGTGTTCTCCTGGGCGCAATGCCGCCTGATGCTGCCGGGCTGGTACGGCTTCGGCAGCGCGGTCGAGCAGTGGATCGCGGCGCATCCGCAGCAGGGCATGCCGTTCCTGAAGGAGCTCTACAAGGAATGGCCGTTCTTCCGCATGCTCCTGTCGAACATGGACATGGTGCTGGCGAAAAGCTCTATCGCGATCGCCTCGCGCTATGCCGAGCTCGTGCCGGACGAAGCCTTGCGCGAAAAGATCTTCGGCCGCATCCGCCGCGAATGGCATTCCTGCATCGAGACGCTCCTGGACATCATGGGTCAGGACCGCCTGCTGCAAGGCAATCCGCTGCTGGAACGCTCGGTGCGCCACCGCTTCCCCTATCTCGACCCGCTCAACCACGTGCAGGTCGAGCTGCTCAAGGAGCATCGCGCGCACAACCCCGACGAGCAGGTGCTGCGCGGGATTCAGTTGACCATCAACGGCATCTCGGCGGGGTTGAGGAATACGGGCTAATCCCGATCGTCGTTCCGGGGCGCCCGCAGGGCGAACCCGGAACCTCGAGTTTCTCAGGTGCGCAATTGCGCACCATAGCTCGATGCTGCGCATCGCCCCGGAATGACGTTTTACCTCTCAGCAGAAATGCGCGCCCTGCGTCTCCACATAGACCGAGTACAGCGACTGGCTCGCGGTCATGAACAGGCGATTGCGCTTCTTGCCGCCGAAGCAGAGGTTGGCGCAGGTCTCCGGCAACAGGATCTGCCCGATCCGCGCGCCGTCGTTCGGTGCGAAGATCTGCACGCCGTCATAGCCAGGTCCGACCCAGCCCGCGCCGACCCAGATGTTGCCTTCGGTATCGACGCGCAATCCGTCCGGGAAGCCTGATTTACCCTCGAGCTTCATGTCGATCAGCTTCTTCGGGTTCGACAGTTTCGTCCCGTCGATGTCGTAGGACCACACCACGTTCTCCGCTTGCGGGTAATGCGTGATGCCGGTGTCGCAGACATAGAGCTTCTTGTAGTCGTGAGAGAACGCGATGCCGTTCGGCTTGAACGGCTCGTCGGCGACCTTCGCGACTTGCCCCGTCTGTGCATCCAGCCGGTAGACCGCTTCCTTCTGGTACGGCTGGAGCGAGCCGGTGTTGGCAAGCTTGCCCTCGTAGATGCTGATCGCGCCGTAGCCGGGATCGGTGAACCAGATCGCCTTGTCGTTGGGATGCACCACCATGTCGTTCGGGCCGTTGAGCGGCTTGCCGTTTGCCTGCTCGGCCAACGTCGTCACCGCGCCGTCGTGCTCATAGCGGACGAGGCGGGTCCGCTCGGCGGTGATCTGGCGTCCCTCGGTGTCGAACGAGTTGCCGTTGGCCTCGTTCGACGGCTTGTGGAACTGCTCGGAGATGTGGCCGTCATCGTCGAGATAGCGCAGCTGCCGGTTGGCGGGGATGTCGCTCCAGACGAGATATTGTCCCTGCGCATTCCACGCCGGTCCCTCCGCCCAGAGGCAGCCGGTATAGAGCCGCTTGATCGCGGTGTTGCCGACCTTGGCCTTGAAGCGCTTGGGATCGATGACGACGATGTCGGGGTCGGGATAGCGCTGCGGCTCGGCATTGGCGCCGAAATCGCGGGCGTCGGCCTTCGAGGCGAGCAGGGCGGATGCGGCGACGGTCGCCGCGCCCTTGAGGAGCGTGCGGCGGCCGAGACCGCCGGTTGCAGTGGTGACGTCGGAGTTGGTCAGTATTCTTGTCATGGTTTCCTCCCAAGGTTTGTTGGGAGGACACTATTCGCCCGCATTCAGGCATAAAACGGGGCGATCTCAGGACAAGGCAACCAGCGATCGCAGCGCAGGGATGCTAAAAATGCGGCTAGACGGAATCCTTACACGGGGTCCCAAGGGAAGATGTCGGCGGAACGGTCGAGCTTGTAGAACGAGCCCTTCAACGCCGGCATGCCGTGTTCCGCGATCGATTGCGGCGTCCAGCCTTCGCTCCGGTGCACCGAGCGCAGCGGGCGGTTCTGGCTGAACAGGAACAGCTCGTTCATGCGCGCGCCAAAAATCTGCCCGGTGACGTCCTTGGCGGCGTCGGAGAGCAGATAGGCGCAGATCGGCGCGATCTTCTCCGGTCCCATCTGCTTGATCTTCTCGACGCGCGCCTTCTCGGCCTCGGTCTCGGTCGGGATGGTGCCGATCATGCGCGTCCAGGCGAACGGCGATACGCAGTTGGAGCGGACGTTGAAGCGGCCCATGTCGAGCGCGATCGACTTCGACAGCCCGACGATGCCGAGCTTGGCGGCGGCGTAATTGGCTTGGCCGAAATTGCCGATCAGGCCCGAGGTCGAGGTGAAGTGCACGAAGGAGCCGCTCTCCTGCTCGCGGAAGATGCGCGCTGCGGCATGACTTACGTAGAACGAGCCCATCAGGTGAACCTTGATGACGGCCTCGAACGCTTCCACACTCATCTTGTGGAAGATCATGTCGCGCAAGATGCCGGCATTGTTGACGACGCCGTCGAGCTTGCCGAAGGCATCGGTCGCAGTCTTCACGATCTTGCTGGCGGGGATCGCTTCCGCGACCGACTCGAAATTTGCAACCGCCGTGCCACTGCGCTTCTTGATCTCCTCGACGACCTCCTCGGCGGGCGTTGCGCTGGAGCCTGCGCCGTCGGCGGCCCCGCCGGGATCGTTGACGACGACCTTGGCGCCTTCCGCCGCGCACAGCAGCGCGATCTCGCGCCCGATGCCGCGGCCTGCGCCGGTGACGATAATGACCTTGTCCTGCAGTGATTTGCTCATGTCGGTTCTCCTGTTGTGTCCGTCATTCCGAGATGGTGCGAGGCACCAGGCCCGGAATCTCGAGATTCCGGGTTCGCTGCGCGCGCCCCGGAATGACGGTTAGTTACCTCTCGTTCGTGAACACGATGGTGCCACTCGCCGCGAACATGCCGCCGACGCCATGGCACACCGAAATCTTCGCGTTGGCCACCTGCGCCGGCGCGATGCCGCGCATCTGGCGCACGCTCTCCTGGAGCGCGTACATGCCGTACATGCCCGAATGCATATAGGAGAGGCCGCCACCATTCGTGTTGAGCGGCAGCTTGCCTCCGGGCCGGGTATTGCCCTCCGCAATGAACTGACCCGTCTCCTCATACGGCATGAAGCCGAGATCACCGAGGCCGAACAGCGGCAGATGCGCGAACGCGTCGTAGATCATGAGGTGATCGACGTCCTTGTGCGAAATGCCGGCTTCCCTGAACGCCAGCGGCCCGGCCGTCTTGAACGCGCGCGAGGAGTTGAACGTTTCCATCTGGCTGACCATCGGCGTTTCCACGCTCTCGCCGGTGCCCATGATGTAGACCGGCTTCCTCGGAAAATCCTTCGCGCGGTCGGCCGAGGTCAGGATCAGCGCGCCGCCGCCGTCGGTGACAAGACAGCACTGAAGCAAGCGGAACGGATAGGCGATCATGCGCGAGTTGAGGACGTCAGTGACCGTGATCGGGTCCTTCATCATCGCCCGCGGGTTCTTCGCCGCCCATTCCCGCTGCACCACCGCGACCGAGGCGAGCTGCTCATGCGTGATGCCGTAGGTCTTCATGAAGCGCAGCACGGGGATCGGGAACATGCTGGGCGGGCCGTAGACGCCATAGGGCGCCTCGAACTGGCCGTTGAGGCTATCCGCCGCCGTGAAGCGCGGCTGCTTGCCGATCATCGACTTGCCGCTCTCCGCATGCGTGATCAGCACGGTCCTGCAGAGACCAGCCTCGATCGCCGCCGCCGCGTGGCGGACGTGCAGCATGAAGGAGCAGCCGCCGACCGAGGTGCCGTCCACCCAGGTCGGCTTGATGCCGAGATAATGGCAGACCTGCTGCGGCGTCTCGACCGCGGTGGCGAAGCCATCGATGTCGGACAGCTTCAGCCCGGCATCCGCAATGGCATTGAGCGCCGCATCTGCGTGGAGCTGGAGCTGCGAGGCGTTGGGGATGACTCCGAGCTCGGTGGTCTCGGCCGCGCCGACGACGGCAACCTGGTTCTTGCGCATGATCTAGCCCCTTGCCGGACGGAAGACGGGGAGGGTGATCTTGTCGTCGAGCTCCTGGAATGCGACCTCGAGCTTCATGTCGAGCTCCAGCGCCTCCGGCGTTTGCGGGCAGTCGATGATGTTGCTCATCATCCGCGGACCCTCGTCGAGCTCGACCACCGCGATGGCGTAAGGCGGCGTGAAGCCGGGCGCGGCGGGGCGGTGGTTGATCACGTAGCTGTAGAGGAAACCCTTGCCGCTCGCCTTGAAGATGCTGACCTTGCGCGAGGTGCAGGACGGGCAGAACGGACGCGGCGGGAAATAGACATGCGCGCAGGCGTCGCAGCGCTGCAGCCGCAGCTCGCCCGCCTTCGTGCCGTCCCAGAAATGCTGGGTCTCCGGCGTCGGTTTCGGTCGCGCGCGCTGCGGTTCGGTCATCTCGGAACGCCCTCCAATGGGCAGGCTTGACGCCCGCCTGTTTCGATCTTGATGCGACAATCGACCATGGCGCGTCAACGGTCCAGCAATGCGCATGCATGCCATCATGCGCACAATGCTTGTGTCGAACTGAGCCAGCGCTATAGATTGCGCGCGCCAATATTCCGTGAGACAGACATGCCCGATTTTCCGACACTGGCGAAGCTGGCCGAAGACCTCGAAAGCGGCCGCACCACCTCCCGCAAGCTGGTCGAGGCGTGCATCGCCAGGATCGCGGACCCCGCCGGGGAGGGCCAGCGCACCTTCATCCACGTCGACAAGGAGGCCGCGCTCGCAGCGGCGGATGCGATGGACGGGTTGCGCAAGGTCAAGGCGGCGCCATCGCGCTATGCCGGTATCCCGATCTCGATCAAGGATCTGTTCGACATCAAGGGGCAGACGACGCGCGCCGGCTCTCGCGCGCTCGACGATTCCGATCCGGCGGAGCACGATGCGGCGGCCGTTGCGCGGCTGCGCCACGCCGGCTTCGTCGTCATCGGGCGGACCAACATGACCGAGTTCGCCTATTCCGGCATCGGCATCAATCCGCACTACGGCACGCCGAAGGGGGCCTGGAACCGGGCCGAGGGCCATGTGCCCGGCGGCTCGTCCTCGGGCGCGGCGGTGTCCGTGCTCGACGGCATGGCGCATGGCGCGCTCGGCACCGACACCGGCGGCTCCTGCCGCATTCCGGCGGCCTATAACGGCATCGTCGGCTACAAGCCGACGCAGCGGCGCGTGCCGCTCGACGGCTCCGTGCCGCTGTCGTTCTCGCTCGACAGCATCGGACCGCTGGCGCGATCGGTCAGCTGCTGTGCCATTCTCGATTCCGTGCTCGCCAACGAGCCGATCGTTCCGCTCAAGCCGCGCCCGGTGAGGGGCATGCGGCTGGCGGTGCCCACCGCGATCGCGCTCGACGATCTCGATGCGGCCGTGGCCGCGACCTTCGAGCGCGCGCTGAAGACACTTTCTGATCATGGCGCCAGCATCGAGGGCATCGAGATGGCGGAATTCCACGACGTCGGCCCGATGAACGCCAAGGGCGGCTTTGCGGCCTCCGAAAGCTACGCTTGGCACCGCTATCTCATCACGGCCAAGGGCGACGTCTACGATCCCAGGGTCTTCGTGCGCATCATGCGCGGTGAGGCGCAGAGCGCGGCCGATTACATCGATCTCCTCAACGAGCGCCGCTCGCTGATCGCCCGCGTGAACGCGCGCATCGCGCCCTATGACGCCCTGGTGCTGCCGACCACCGCCAACACGCCGCCGAAGATTTCAGATTTGGCCGACGACAAGGCATTCACCACGCAGAACTTGCGTGCGCTGCGCAACTGCACCCTGATCAACATGATCGACGGCTGCGCCATCTCGCTGCCCGCGCATCGCGAGGGCGAGGTTCCGGTCGGCCTGATGCTGGCCGGCGCGGGCGGCTCGGACCGCCGTATCTTCGAGCTTGCTGCCGGCATGGAGGCCGTCATTCGTGTTTGATCTCACTTTCACCGTCGATGCCCAGGACACCACCACGCCGCTGACGCTGGCGATCGACCAGATGGTCATCGCCGGCTGGACCGGCCGCGATCCCGTCGCCCGCGACAAGCACATCGCCGAGCTGCAGGAGATGGGCATCGCTCCGCCGGCCTCGACGCCGATCTACTACCGCGCCTCGGCGCGGCGGCTGACGCAGGAAGACCGCATCGAATGCACTGGTGGCGATTCTAGCGGTGAGGTCGAGTTCGTGCTGATCGGCTGGCAGGGCCGCATCTTCGTCGGCTGCGGCTCCGACCACACCGACCGCAAGGTCGAGGCCTACAACGTCACGGTCTCCAAGCAGATGTGCGACAAGCCGGTCGCCTCCACGCTGTGGAAGCTCGAGGACGTCATCGGCCACTGGGACAAGATGATCCTGCGTTCCTACGCCACGATCAACGGCGAGCGCGTGCTCTACCAGGAGGGCACGCTGGATGCGATGCTGCCCGTCACTGATCTCATCGCGCGCGGCTTCCCGGGTGGCAAGCTCCCCGACGGCTGCGCCATGTTCGGCGGCACGTTCGCCGCCAAGGGCGGCATCCGTCCGGCTGACCGGTTCGACTTCGAGCTGGAGGATCCCGTGCTGAAGCGGACCATCAGGCACGGCTACGACGTGGTGACGCTGCCGGTGCTGGGCTAGGTCTACCCACCGTCATGCGAGCGCAGCGAAGCAATCCAGAGTCCTCCGCGGAACCAGTCTGGATTGCTTCGTCGCAAGGCTCCTCGCAATGACGGGGGAGAGAGTCATCGGAAATCGGGTGGCAGGGGTGAAAGCCGGGCTGCAAGGGTGATTGCCATGACAATGACCGCTCGAAAATCACCTCCGCCGTCCCTCGACCTCGCCGCCCACGTCGACGCCCTCGATTGGCCGCAGATCACGGCCGAGCTCGACAGCCAGGGCTGCGCCGTCCTGAAGGGCCTGCTCACGCCGGCCCAATGCCGCGCCATCGCTGCGCTGTACCCCGACGACACGCACTTCCGCAGCCGCATCGTCATGGGCCGCCACGGCTTTGGCCGCGGCGAGTACAAGTATTTCTCCTATCCGCTGCCGGACCTGATCGCGCAGTTGCGTCCGGCGCTCTATGCGCATCTGCAAGGCGTTGCCAACCGCTGGAACGAGGCAATGGGGATCGACATCCGCTACCCCCGGGCGCATGCGGCGTTCCTGAAGCGCTGTCACGAGGCCGGGCAGGCGCGGCCGACGCCACTGCTCCTCCAATACGAAGCGGGCGATTACAACTGCCTGCACCAGGACCTCTATGGCGAGCACGAGTTCCCGCTCCAGGTCGCGATCCTGCTCTCCGAGCCCGGCCGCGATTTCTCAGGCGGCGAGTTCGTGCTGACCGAGCAGCGGCCGCGCATGCAGTCGCGCGCCGAGGTGGTTCCATTGGCGCAAGGTGATGCGGTCGCCTTTGCCGTGCATCACCGCCCGGTGCAGGGGACACGCGGCACCTACCGCGTTAACATGCGCCATGGCGTCAGCCGGATTCGCTCAGGCCAGCGCCATACACTCGGTGTGATCTTCCACGATGCGAAATGAGTGCTGCGATTGACAGCTGATCTGTTCGACAGCGTTGCCGAGGCGCAGCCGTCGCGCGAGGAGATCGCCGACGGCGCCGTGCTGCTGCGCGGCTTCGTCCAGCCGATCGAACGCGAGCTGATCGACGCCGTGCGCGCCATCGTGGCGCAATCGCCGTTCCGGCGGATGGCCACGCCCGGCGGCCATCTGATGTCGGTGGCCATGACCAATTGCGGCGAGCGCGGATGGATCACCGATCACACCGGCTATCGCTATGATCCCATCGACCCGCGTACCGGCGCGCCATGGCCGGCGATGCCGCTCGTGCTCCGCGATCTCGCCCGCAACGCAGCCGAGCGGGGCGGCTTCCAAAACTTCGCGGCCGATGCCTGCCTCGTCAATCGTTACGAGCCCGGCACGCGGCTGTCGCTGCATCAGGACAAGGACGAGCTGGATTTTTCGGCGCCGATCGTCTCGGTCTCGCTGGGCCTGCCCGCGACGTTCCTGTTCGGCGGCCTCGCCCGCAGCGACAAGCCGCGCCGCTTCCGGCTCGTGCATGGCGATGTCGTGGTCTGGGGCGGGCCGAGCAGGCTCGCCTATCACGGCGTCGCGCCGCTCGCCGAGGGCGAGCACGCGCTGCTTGGGCGGAAGCGGATCAACTTGACGTTTCGCCGGACGCGGTAATCTTCCCTCTCCCCTTGTGGGAGAAGGTGCCTTCCCGAAGGGAAGGCGGATGAGGGGTCTCTATCCGCGGAGACAGACCCCTCATCCGTCTCGCTGCCGCTTCGCGTCAGCGATCCACCTTCTCCCACAAGGGGAGAAGGCAAGAGGCCGAATCGACGATGTTTTGATTACGGCTTCGGCGGATGAATGAATGCCCACGGGCTCACTTCCGAATCCCTGGTCACCTCGACCGAGATCAGATACGGCCCGCCATGGCTGAGCGCCTTCTCCAGCGCCGCCTTGAACTGCTCCGGCGCAGTCACACGCGCCGCCGCCACGCCAAAGGACTCCGCGAGCTTGACGAAATCCGGATTGACGAGGTCCGACGCCACCACACGGCCGTCAAAACGTTCGCGCTGGTCGCGGCGGACATTGCCGTAGGCGTTGTTGTTGAACACCAGCGTCACCACGCCGATGTTGAACTGCACGGCCGTGGCAAGTTCCTGCACGCCGAACATGAAGCCGCCATCGCCGGTGATCGCGACCACCGGCTTGTCGGGATTGGCGACCTTGGCGCCAAGCGCAGTCGGGAAGCCCGAGCCGAGCGTGCCCTGATAGCCTGAGGTGATGAAGGTGCGCGGCTGGTAGATCGGAAAGCCGTACCAGGAGGCGAAGCCGACCTGCGACAATTCATCGGTCACGATCGCATTCGCCGGCAGCACCTCGCGCAGGATGTTGAGATACGCCATCTGCGGCTGGACGCGCTGAATCTCGGCTTGTGCGCTCGCGGTGGCCTCGCGGATCGCGCCGCGGCGGCCGGCGGTCTTGCTGTAGCCGGCCTTGCTGACGGCCCCGGCGAGGTCGGCAGTCGCGGCCTTAGCGTCGGCTACGATCGCGGTGTCGGAAGCAAACCGCCGCATCTCGACAGGATCAATGTCGATGCGGATGCTCTTCAATCCGTCGGGACGATACGGCCAGCGCGACATGGTCGGCAGCTCCAGCCGCGTGCCGATGCCGATCATGAGGTCGGTGTTCGGCCATAGTCTGTAGGCGGCGGCCATGGTGAGGCCGAGTTCGTGCGCGTTGGAGACGATGCCGCGGCCGCTGCGGAAGGCGACGACGGGCGCATCGATCATCTCGGCGAGCTCGAGGATCTCCTCGCCCGCCTCGATCGCGCCGCTGCCGACGAAGATCATCGGCGCCTTGCTGGCCTTGATCAGCGCGGCCGCCTGCTTGATCATATCGGGATCGGGCAGCGGTGCAGGCAGCGGCTCCAGCACCTGTGCAGCCGCTGTATCTGCGCGCTGTGTAAAAATGTCCCAAGGCATTTCGACCGAGGCGGGGCCGCGCCGCCCCGAGGTCATCTCCTGGAACGCGCGCGCCACCGTGGTCGGCGCGTTGCCGGGCGTCTCGATCCGGTCGGCCCATTTCACATAGGTGCGCAAGGTGGCGAGCTGGTCCGGCATCTCGTGCAGATGACCGCGGCCCTTGCCGAGGAACTGCGTCGGCACCTGGCCGGTGACGCACAGCACCGGCTCGTTGCAGCCATAGGCGGTCAGCAGCGCCGCGCTGGCGTTGAGCACGCCGGGGCCGGGCACCACGCTGAACACGCCGGGCCGGCCGCTCGCGCGCGCATAGCCGAACGCCATGTAGCCGCAGGCCTGCTCGTGCCGCGCGCCGATCACCTTGAGCTGGGCCTGATGGAACGCGTCGAACAGGCCATAGATCTGCGCGCCGGGCAGGCCGAACACGGTGTCGACGCCGTGAGCAACAAGGCCGCTGACGATCGCTTCGCCGCCGGTGAGGGTGGTCATTGCACTATTCCACTTCCATTGTTGTTCAGGCTTCGTCGACGACACCGTTGCGTAAGGAGCCGATGCCCTCGGCCGCGACCTCGACGACGTCGCCCGGCTTCAGATAGCGCGGCGGATCGAACCGCGCACCGGCGCCCGTCGGCGTGCCAGTGACGATGATGTCGCCGGGGACCAGCGTTGCGAAGGTCGAGATATAGCTGATGAGATAGCGGAACGGAAACATCAGCCGGCTGGTGCGGTCGTCCTGCCGCAATTCGCCATTGACATGCGTGGTGAGGCGGATGTCCGCGATCTGGGATTCCTGCATGTACGGCACCAACCACGGACCGAGGCTGCCGCTGGAATCAAAGTTCTTGCCCTGGGTGACGTTGAATTTGGCGTGGCGCAGCCAGTCGCGCACCGAACCTTCGTTGCAGAGCGTCAGCGCCGCGATGTGGTCGAGCGCGGCGCTTTCCGCAATGTGCCGGCCTTGCTTGCCGATCACCAGCACGATCTCACCCTCATAGTCGAGCTGGGCGGATGCGCGCGGGCGCACCAGCGGCGTGTCGTGGCCGACGAAGGAGCGCGGCGAGCGCATGAACATGCTCGGATATTTCGGCGCGTCCTGGCCGTCCTTGTACTCGGCGTTGCGATCAGGATAGTTGACGCCGATGCAGATGATCTTCTCCGGCGCAGGCACCGGCGGCAGCCAGGTGATATCGGCGAGCGCGTGATCCGGCGCGCGGCCGGCAGCTTCTTCGGCAAGGCTCACGAGCTTTCCGGCGGCGATGACTTCGCGCAGCGTCGGATAGTTTTTCGCATAGCGCGCGGAGAGATCGACGATGCCGCTCTCCAGGACGGCGCCGTAGCTGACATCACCGTTGACGGAATAGGTGGCGAGGCGAGGGAGCTTCATCAGTCCGCCACCAGCACGTCGGCCACGAACTTCGGCTCACGCACGGCCTGATCCGTGAACGGCGAGCCCTGCTCGAACCAGGAGCGCGGCGCAGGCGCGCCCCATAGCGTCTGGCGGCGCGGATCGCGCAGCGACCAGCGCAGCGGCTCGTGGTCGTGATCGCCCGTAAAATAGTCGCTGGTGTAGAGCTCCAGCCGATGACCGTCGGGATCGCGCACGTAAAGGAAGAACGCATTCGAGATGCCGTGGCGTCCGGGGCCGCGTTCGATGTTCTTCACAAAACCCTGCGAGGCCATGACGTCGCAGAGATGGATGATGTTCATCGCCGTCGGCGTCCAGTAGGCGAAATGGTGCAGGCGAGGGCCCTTGCCGTTGGTGATGGCGAAATCGTGGACGTTGCCCTTGCGATGCATCCAGGCGGCGGCGATGCGGCCGTTCGGGCCGTCCTCCTCGGCATATTCGGTGAGGCGGAAGCCGAGCCGTGCGTAGAAATCGACGGTGTCCTGCACCTCCGCGGCGAAGACGTTGAAATGATCGAGCCGCTGCGGATGGCAGCCCCGATAGAGGTCGTAACGGCGCAAGAGATGCGGCCGGCGGTCCATCGATGCGTAGAGCTCGATCTGGAAGCCGAAGGGATCGGTGAACTGCAGCGTGCGGCCCTGGAACGCTTGATCCGCGAACGCGTAGGCGAGGCCGTTCTCGGAGAGAAACTTTGCGGCCTTGTCGAGATCGCCGTCATTACCGACCTTGAAGCCGAGCCTGCTACAGGCCGGCGCGGCGGCCTTGCGCAGCACCAGCGAGTGATGCTGATGCTCCTCGGCCGCACGCAGGTAGACGACCTTGTCGTCGGCATCCTCGACATGCAGGCCGACGGTGGTCTCGTAGAATTCGCGGCTCAGCTTCAGATCGGTTACCTCGAGCACGACGTGGCTGGAGCGGATGATGTTGAACGGCGGCTCGAAGACGTGTTGTGGTACGGGCATTGGCGTTTCCCTCTCTAGGCCTCCGTCATTCCGGGGCGGTCCTTCAGGACCGAACTATGGTGCGCAATTGCGCACCTGAGAATCTCGAGGTTCCGGGTTCTCCGGGCCGCGCTTGCGCGGTCCCGTCGCCCCGGAACGACGGCGTTTCTAAATTCCCAATCTCTGAATCTTGTGGGTGCCCCGCGCCAGCGAGACGTGCTTGGTTTCCATGTAGAAGTCGAACGAGTAGTCGCCGCCGTCGCGGCCGATGCCGCTGGCCTTCATGCCGCCGAACGGCGTCGGCAGATGGCGGACGTTCTCCGAGTTCAGCCAGATCATGCCGGCCTCGAGCGCATCGGCGACGCGCAAGCTCCGGCCCACGTCGTTGGTCCAGACATAGCCGGTGAGGCCATAGCGGATGTCGTTGGCGATCTCGATCGCGTCGGCTTCGTCCTTGAACGGCAGCACGGTCAGGAATGGCCCGAACACCTCCTCCTGTGCGACGCGCATCTGGCCGTGCGCGCCTGTCACCAGCGTCGGCTCGACATAATGCCCGCCGCCGGGACCGTCATAGGTCTTGCCGCCGACCGCGATGGTTGCGCCGTCCTGGCGCGCGACGTCGAAATAGGAGCAGACCTTTGCGAGGTGACGTTCGTGGATCAGCGGCCCGATCTCGGTTGCCGGGTCGAGGGGATGGCCGACCTTCAGCGCCTTGACGCGCGCAGTCAGCTTCTCCACGAATTTCTCCGCGATGCTCTGCTGGATCAGCAGGCGGCTCGACGAGGTGCAGCGCTCGCCGTTGAGCGAGTAGATCATGAACACGACGGCATCGAGCGCGCGGTCGAGATCGGCGTCGTCGAACACGATGACGGGATTCTTGCCGCCAAGCTCGAAATGCACGCGCTTCAGCGTCGGCGCGCCCTGAACCATGATCGCCGAGCCGGTCGCGCTCTCGCCGACGAAGCCGATCGCCTTGATGGCGGGATGCTCGGTCAGCGCCTTGCCGGCCTCCTCGCCAAAGCCGTGAACGGTGTTGAGCACGCCGTCGGGAACGCCGGCTTCCTTAACGAGCCTTCCCAGAATGGACGCCGTCACCGGCGACCACTCGGCCGGCTTGTGTACGACGGTGCAGCCGGCGGCCAGCGCCGGGGCGATCTTCCAGGTCGAGAGCATGAACGGCGTGTTCCACGGTGTGATCACGCCGACCGGGCCGATCGGCACGCGGGTCGAGATGTTCCAGTGCTCCTCGCTCGGCGTGTTGAGGCCGTCGCGCGCTTCGGCGCATTTGTCGGCGAAGAAGCGGAAATTCTCGGCAGCGCGGATCGCGGCCTTGGCCATAAAGCGGTAGGCCTGCCCGGTGTCGATGCATTCGAGCACCGCGATGTCTTCGGCGTTGTCCTCGATGGCGTCGGCAACGCGATGCAGCAGCTTCCGCCGCATCGTCGGCCCCATGTCGCGCCAGGACTTGAAGGCGAGGGCAGCGGCGGTCGCGGCCGCATCGATATCCTCCGCATTGCCGCGCGCGACGGTGGCGAGCACAGCGTTATCGACCGGCGACTTCGTCTCGAAGGTCTCCCCCGAGATCGAGGCGACGGTCTTGCCGTCGATCATGTGGCCGATGCCGTCGGCGCGCAGCTTCTTCAAGAGCGGCGCGAGGCGGTCGCGATTGGCCTGGAACATGTCGGCTTTCGGGATCGGCTTATCCATGTGCGGCCTCCACTTTCAGGGCGTCGTGGATGTTGTTGCGCTTCCAGCTGGTGTCCTTGTCGTTGATCTGCATGTCGAACGACAGAGCGAGCTTGCCGGCGGCGAAGACGGGATCGAGATGCTTTGAGAGCGCCTGGAACACATGCTCGCCGGCTTTCTGGCGGGTCTTGAGATCGCGGCCTTCGCCGATCCGCACCACCATGTCGAGGAAACCGTAGTCCTGCCGCGCATCTGCAATGGCATAGTGCTCACAGCGGATCGCGCGGACGCGGATGCCGCCGAGCGGGAAGATGCCGGTCTCGACCGCCGCCCTGCGCACGACCTCGCACACCGCCGCGATGTCGAGGCGGCGGTCGAGATTGGCCGAATATTCGATCGTGAAATGCGGCATCGCGGTTTCACTCCCTGTATTTTCATCTCTCAGGCGAAGTAGCAGCTCACCGAGCCGTAGGCGCCATAATCGGCTTGAATTGTGTCGCCCTTGCGGGTTTCGATCGGGCGGATGAAGGAGCCGGCGAGCACGACCTGTCCTGGCTCCAGCGCAAGGCCAAGCGGCGCGATCTTGTTGGCGAGCCAGGCAACAGCGGTCGCCGGATGATTGAGCACGCCGGCGGCAAGCCCCGTCTCTTCCAGCTGGCCGTTCTTGAAGCACAGCGCGCCGATCCAGCGCAGGTCCGCGTCGAGCGGACGGATCGGCCGGCCGCCGAGCACGATGCCGGCATTCGCCGCGTTGTCGGCGATCGTGTCGAAAATCTTGCGCGTCGCCTTGGTCTCGGGATCGACGCGCTCGATCCGCGTGTCCAAAATCTCCAGCGCCGGCACCACGAAGTCGGTGGCGTTGAGCACGTCGAACATCGTGCAATTGGGCCCAGCGAGCCGCTTGCTCATGATGAAAGCAAGCTCGGCCTCCACGCGCGTCGCGATGAAGCGCTCGGTCGGAACGATCCCGCCATCGGCGAAGAACATGTCGTCGAGCAGCACGCCGGAATCCGGCTCGTCGATATTGAGTGCGCTCTGCATCGCCTTCGAGGTCAGGCCGATCTTGTGGCCTTTGACGATGCGCCCCTCCGCGATCTTGACGTCGACCCAGGCCTTCTGAATGGCGTAGGCGTCGGCGATGGTGATCTCCGGAAAATCCTGCGAGAGCTGCCGGATCTGCCTGCGGGTCTTCTCCGCCTGGTGCAGACGGCTCGCGCAAGCTTGGATATCGTCGTTGGAAAGCGCCATTTGTGATCTTACAAATCGTGGTGTCCGGAGATACTTAACATGTTAAGTGAATGCGTCAAACGGATTCTTGCTTTGCTGCACTGCAAACTTTTGCGGGCTGAAAGGGTGCCATGACGAAGCGACCCGGCGATCCGGCCAATGGTGGTGCGCCTGCCGCACGGCAGGTGCCGATGCGCGACTTCTCGCGCTCGCTGCCGATGTCGCTGCTCAGGGCGCGCGAGGCCGTGATGCGGCAGTTTCGCCCCTCGCTGCGGGAGCACGGCCTCACCGAACAGCAATGGCGCATCCTGCGCGCGCTCGCGGCCATCGAGGCGGTCGAGGTCACGGAACTCGCGCGCACCGCGTTCCTGCTCGGACCGAGCCTGTCGCGCATCCTGCGCGACCTCGAGGCGCGCCATCTGATCGAGCGCAAGACCGCGAAGAATGACCAGCGCCGCAGCATGGTCTCGATCTCGAAGGAGGGCGTGAAGCTGATGGCCTCGGTGGCGCCGACCTCGGAGGCGATCTACGCCGAGATCACGCGCCGCTTCGGCGCCCGCAAGCTCGCCGAATTGCAGGACATGCTCGGCGAGCTCGAACAGAGTCTGGCAGGGCTCGGTGCCGGCGATGAGGCAAGTGCCGAGGAGTGAAAGCTGATATGCGCCGGCGCGCGACGACAGCCATGGACATGGCCGCGCTTTTTCGCTCAAAGTGCCGCGCAAGCCGATCGCGCGAAATTCGGCGCCGGAACGGATAACGCCGCCCCTGCCAAGGCACCTTGCGTCATCGCGAGCGTAGCGCGGCGATCCAGTTCGCGGTAATAACGGCGCTGCCCTGTCGCGGCGCTCGTCATGGTGACGACGGTCCAAGCAACGACGGTCTAAGCAACGACGGTCCAAACAACAAAGAAGGAAGGCAACGTGGCGAATAAAGTCAAAGAGATCTGGAAGTCGGGCAAGGCCGTCGTCAATGCGTGGCTCGCGATACCGTCCGGCTTCTCGGCCGAGATGATCGCGCAGTGCGGCTTCGACAGCGTCACCGTCGACATGCAGCACGGCGTGCAGGATTACCTGTCGATGGTGCAGTGCTTCCAGGCGATGGACAAGCATCCGGTCACCCCGATGGTCCGCGTGCCCTGGAACGAGCCTGGCATCATCGGCAAGGTGCTCGACGGCGGCGCCTATGGCGTGATCTGCCCGATGGTCAACACGCCGCAGGAAGCCAGGAACCTCGTCTCGTATGCGAAATATCCGCCGCAGGGCGTCCGCTCCAACGGCCCGATCCGCGCCGGCATGTACGGCACCGCGGGCTCCTATCAGAAGACGGCGAATGCGGACACCGTGCTGCTGCCGATGATGGAGACGAAGACCGCGGTCGAGAACATGGAAGCGATCCTTGACGTGGAGGGCATCGACGGCGTCTATATCGGCCCGTCCGATCTCGGCTTCTCCTACGGTCTCGAGCCCAAGCTCGACCGCACCGAGCCGGAGATCCTCGCGATCTACGAGAAGATCATCAAGGAATGCGCCAAGCGCAACCTCAACCCGGGCATCCATTGCAGCGGCGCCGAAGGCGCGGCGCGCGCCATCAACATGGGTTTCAAGCTGGTGACGCTGTCGAACGAGGTCGGCCTGATGACGACCTACGCCAAGATGCAGGTCAATGCGACCCGCAAGGAGTCGAGCGGCAAGGCGTAGGCACTCTCGTGTCCCGGACGCGGCGCAGCACGCAGTGATGCGCCGCAGAGCCGGGACCAGAAGCCAGTGAAGCACGTGCGTGACAACTGGGCCCCGGATCTGCAGCGCATCGCCATAGCGCGTCGAAGATGTGCGTAAACGCGCTAATCGCGCTGCTCAGCGTCCGGGGCACGATATTTTTCAAGACCCAAGGAGATACCCATGACCATCAGCCCCGTCATCCGCCTGCATCCCGATGATGGCGTGCTGATCGCACGCGCCAGCCTGCCGCTGGGAACGGTGGTCGCCGACGGCGTCACCACCGTCGAGCGCATTCCCTCCGGCCACAAGGTCGCGATCAAGCCGATCGCCGTGGGCGAGCCGGTGATCCGCTACGGCCAGATCATCGGCTTCGCGACCATTCCGATCGCGCCGGGCCAGCACGTGCATACGCAGAATTGCGGCATGGGTGATTTCGCCAAGGACTATGCCTATTGCGCCGACGTCAAGCCGACGCCGAACTTCGACCTGCCGGCGACCTTCGAAGGCATCCGCCGGCCGGACGGCCGCGTCGCCACGCGCAACTATATCGGCATCCTCACCTCGGTGAATTGCAGCGCCCATGTCGCAAGCCTCGTCGCCGACGTCTTCAAGAGGAATCCCTTCACCGGCGACAATCCGCTCTCTGACTTCCCCAATGTCGACGGCGTGGTCGCGCTGACCCACAAGACCGGCTGCGGCATGACGCAGAACGAGCCCTTGGCGCTGCTGCGCCGTACGCTGGGCGGCTATGCGCGGCACGTCAATTTCTCCCACGTCATCGTGCTCGGCCTCGGCTGCGAGGTGAACCAGATCGGCGGGCTCATGGAAGAGCAGAAGCTCGCTGGCCGCCTGCGCGCGATGGACATCCAGGAGGTCGGCGGCACCCGCAAGACGGTCGAAGCCGGCATCGCCTTCGTGCGCGAAGCGCTGGCTGACGCCAACAAGGTGAAGCGCGAGACGGTGCCGGCAAGCG
Source organism: Bradyrhizobium sp. USDA 4486 (assembly GCF_054057995.1). Lineage (NCBI taxonomy): Bacteria > Pseudomonadati > Pseudomonadota > Alphaproteobacteria > Hyphomicrobiales > Nitrobacteraceae > Bradyrhizobium > Bradyrhizobium sp. USDA 4486. Next base: position 3,723,408 of record NZ_JBSRZV010000001.1, on the reverse strand, counting down.
AGCTCACCGTGGCGCTGCAATGCGGCGGCTCGGATGGCTATTCCGGCGTGTCGGCCAATCCGGCGCTGGGTGCTGCGAGCGATCTCATCGTGCGCCACGGCGGCACCGTGATCCTGTCGGAGACGCCGGAGACCTACGGCGCCGAGCATCTGCTCACGCGCCGTGCGGTGAGCCGCGAGGTTGGCGAGAAGCTGGTCGACCTGATGCGCTGGTGGGACGAATACACCGAGCGCGAAGGCGCGGAGATGAATGCCAATCCGAGCCCTGGCAACAAGGCCGGCGGCCTCACCACCATCCTGGAGAAATCGCTCGGCGCGATGGCGAAGGCCGGAACCACCAACCTCGTCGAGGTGCTGCGCTACGCCGAGCCCGTCACCAAGAAGGGCTTTGTCTTCATGGACACGCCCGGCTACGACCCTGTCGCTGCGACCGGCCAGGTCGCCGGCGGAGCCAACCTCGTCTGCTTCACCACCGGCCGCGGCAGCGTGTTCGGCTGCAAGCCCGCGCCGTCGATCAAGCTCGCCACCAACACCCCCATGTACAAGCGCATGGAAGAGGACATGGACGTCAATTGCGGCACCATCCTCGAAGGCGAGGAGAGCGTCCAGGAATGCGGTCAGCGCATTTTCGATCTCATCCTCAAGACCGCCTCGGGCCAGCCGACCAAGAGCGAGAGCTTCGATTTCGGCGGCGCCGAGTTCGCGCCCTGGGTGCTTGGGGCGACGATGTAACGGTGCTGATGCACCTCGCGGCCGGAATGACGGCACGAACAGCGGACACCTACGTAGTCATACGTAGGTGTCATGTGATCGAAGCAGTTCCCGCGGTCACTCGGGATTAATGTTTCGCACCGTAATCGTGAGGTGATGCGGGCGACTCCTTCGAGGGCGCTGCCCTTCGACAGGATTCGTCAACGATGACGCGTGCGATACGGCCGACCGGCGTGGAAAATCTCCTCGGTGAGGAGGAGCTGATCGTCTCCAAGACCGATCTCAAGGGCCGCATCACCTACGCCAACGACGTCTTCGTCCGTATGTCGAAATACAGCTGCGCGGAGCTGATGGGCGCGCCCCACAGTATCATCCGTCATCCTGACATGCCGCGCGCCGTCTTCAAGCTGCTCTGGGACACGCTCCAGGCGAAGCAGGAAATCTTCGCCTATGTCGTCAATCTGGCCAAGGATGGCAGCCATTATTGGGTGCTCGCCCACGTCACCCCGACCTTCGACGAACGCGGCAACATCGTCGGCTATCACTCCAACCGGCGCAAGCCCGATCCGGCGCAGATCGAGCGCATCAAGCCGATCTACAAGACGCTGTGCGCGGAAGAGGCGCGGCACGCCAATGCCAGGGACGGCATGCATGCGAGCTTTGATGCGATGGTCGGATTACTGAGGCAACAGGGTGTGGGTTACGATGAATTTGTGCTCTCTCTCTAAGGCGCAGGGAGCGACCGCGCTCGCGTGTGTTCTTGTCGTCGTTGTGTTCGGACTCTCGCTTTTCGGTTTGGCTGGAATCTCCGGAGCGGTGTTGCTCGGCGCGACGGTCGTGCTGCTCGGTTATGCGGTTTGGTGTCAGCATCGCACCGCGGCGGCCGTCGATGAGGTCGCCGATATCTGTCGCAAGGCCTCGCATGGCGACCTCGAAACGCGCATCCTGAGCGACCGCCAGGCCGGGCGGATCGGGTCGATCCAGAAATCGGTCAACGACATGCTCGACATCACGGATGCCTTCCTGCGCGAGGCCTCGGCATCGATGGACTATGCCAGCCGCGGCAAGCATTTCCGCAAGATCCTGGCGCGCGGCCTGCCCGGTTCGTTCCGCCGTTCGGCCGTCGTCATCAATTCCGGCACCCACAGCCTTGGCCGTCGCGTGGTGGAAATCGCCGATCTCGCAAAGCAGTTCGGCACGCATCTCGACGGCGTCGCCGGCACGCTGATGGGCGCTGCGACCGACCTCGAATCCGATGCGCACCAGATGGCGGCGGCGGCCGAGAAGACCAGCCGGCAGACCTCCGGCGTGCTCAGTGCGTCCGACCAGGCCTCGCGCAATGTCGCGACCGTCGCCAGCGCGGCGGGGCAGCTGGCATCCTCGATTGCCGATATCAGCCGCCAGGTGACCGGCTCGACCGCGAGCACGGGGCGCGCCGTCAACGAGGCCAACCGCGCCGGCAGCGAGATCCGCGCGCTTGCGGACGCTGCGATGCGGATCGGCGACGTCGTCAAGCTGATCAGCGAGATCGCCTCGCAGACCAATCTCCTCGCGCTCAATGCCACCATCGAGGCGGCGCGCGCAGGCGAGGCCGGCCGCGGCTTCGCGGTGGTGGCTTCCGAGGTCAAGAGCCTCGCCAATCAGACTGCGAAGGCGACCGAAGAGATCAGCGCCAAGGTCGGCGAGATGCAGCAATCGACCACCAATTCGGTCGCGGCTGTCGAGGCGATCGCGCAGACCATCGCCGAGATCAACGGCATCGCCGCCGCGATCGCGACCTCGATCGAGCAGCAAGGCCTCGCCACCCGCGAGATCGCCCGCAACGTCCAGGAAGCATCTGCCGGCACCTCGCAGGTGTCCTCCAACGTGACCGGCATCAGCGAAGCGGCCGCCGACACCGGCCGCGTCGCCGGCCGCGTCAACAGCGCCTCCGAACGTGTCCACGGCGAAGTCGAAACGCTCCGCCGCGAGGTGACGCACTTCCTGCAGCGGCTGACATCGGCGGCGTAACGTTTCCCCAAATGAGGGCGTCATGCCCGGGGCTTGTCCCGGGCATCCACGTTCTTGGGGACCGCAAACGAAGATCGTGGATGGCCGGGACAAGCCTGGACAAGCCTGGCCATGACGCTGTGGAAGCGTTGGACCGCCAACCCTTCGCGTCTTAGGCGACTTCCTTTGGTCGGCCCGCACCTTGCATAGGCAGCCTCTGCCCGTTGTTAATGCTTGATCGCGATCACTTGCGGTGTTCTGCTCAAAAAAGCTGCTGGAGCACCGCACCCCGTGTCGATCTACGTCGCATTACACCACGTCACGCATTACAAATACGACCGCCCGATCGATCTCGGACCGCAGACCATCCGGCTGCGGCCGGCGCCGCATACGCGCACGCCGGTCCTGAGCTATTCGCTCAAGGTCACACCGTCCAATCATTTCGTGAACTGGCAGCAGGACCCGCAGGGCAACTGGCTCGCGCGCTATGTCTTTCCCGAGAAGACCACCGAGCTGAAGTTCGAGGTCGACTTCACGGCACAGATGACCGTGGTCAACCCGTTCGACTTCTTCGTCGAACCCTATGCCGACAGCTTTCCGTTCGAGTATCCGAAGGACCTGAAGACGGAGCTGGCGCCCTATCTCGAGACCATCAAGCCCGATCGCCTGTTCGCGAAATATCTCGACACGATCCCGCATGAAGCCCCGAACACGGTCAACTTCCTGGTCGAGCTCAATCGCGGGCTCCAGAGGAAGATCCGCTACATCATTCGCATGGAGCCGGGCGTGCAGACGCCGGAGGAAACGCTCGCCTCCGGTGCCGGCTCATGCCGCGACTCCGCCTGGCTGCTGATCCAGACCCTGCGCCATCTCGGCCTCGCCGCGCGCTTCGTCTCGGGCTATCTGATCCAGATCCGTCCCGACATCGACCCGATCGAGGGCCCGCCGGAAGTCGAGAACGATTTCACCGATCTGCACGCCTGGGCCGAGGTCTATCTGCCGGGCGCAGGCTGGATCGGATTCGACGCGACCTCGGGCATGCTGGCGGGCGAGGGGCACATCCCCGTGGCCGCCACGCCGCATTATCGTTCGGCGGCGCCGATCTCCGGCGGTGCCGGCTTTGCCGAGGTCGAGTTCAGCTTCGACATGAGCGTGAAGCGCATTCGCGAAGCGCCGCGCATCACAAAGCCGTTCTCGGATGAATCCTGGGCGCGGCTGAACGATCTCGGCGAGCAGGTCGACGGCGATCTCGTTGCCCAGGACGTGCGGCTCACCATGGGCGGCGAGCCGACCTTCGTCTCGGTCGATGATCTCGAGGCGGGAGAGTGGAATACGGACGCCGTCGGCCCGACCAAGCGCACGCTCGCCGACGATCTGATCCGTCGCCTGCGCACGCGCTTTGCGCCGGGCGGCCTTCTGCATTACGGCCAGGGCAAATGGTATCCGGGCGAGAGCCTGCCACGCTGGGCCTTCGGCCTCTATTGGCGCAAGGACGGCGTGCCGATCTGGAAGAACGCCGACCTCATCGCCAAGATCGAGAACCCGCGGCGGCCTGAGGTCAGGGACGCCGAGGCCTTCATGGAGGGCACGGCCGCTCGCCTTGGCCTCGATCTCGGCTACATCATGCCGGCCTATGAGGATCCGGCCTATTGGCTTCAGAAGGAAGCCGAGCTTCCGATCAATGTCGATCCGTCCGATTCCAAATTGTCCGACCCGGAAGCGCGCGCCCGCATGGCCCGGGTGTTCGACCAGGGCCTGACCACGCCGCGCGGCTTCGTGCTGCCGATCCAGCGCTGGAATGCGCCGCCGCGCTGGCGCAGCGAGCGCTGGCCGCTCCGCCGCAATCACCTGTTCCTGTCGCCGGGCGATTCGCCGCTCGGCCTGCGCCTGCCGATCGGTTCGCTCGGCTACGTCCCGCCCGACCAATATCCCTACATCGTCGAGCAGGATCCGATGGAGCCGCGCGGCAAGCTCCCGGTGTTCACCCGCATGGCGCGCCCGGCGTCGCCGCCGCGGACGGCGCCTGAGCAGCTGAACACCGCGATTCCCGTGCGCACCGCCATGGCGGTGGAAATCCGCGATGGCGTGATCTGCGCCTTCATGCCGCCGGTCGAGCGCATCGAGGATTATCTCGAGCTGATCTCCGCGCTCGAGGCTACCGCCGAGGAGATGCAGCTTGCCGTCCATGTCGAGGGCTATCCGCCGCCGTTCGATCCGCGCATCGAGGTGATCAAGGTAACGCCCGACCCCGGCGTCATCGAGATCAACGTCCAGCCGGCGAAGAGCTGGCGCGACGCGGTCGAGATCACCTCCGGTCTCTATGAGGATGCCGGCAAGGTGCGGCTCGGCGCCAACCGTTTCCTGGTCGACGGCCGCCACACCGGCACTGGCGGCGGTAATCACGTCGTGGTCGGCGGCTCGAGCCCGCAGGATTCGCCGTTCCTGCGCCGGCCGGATCTGCTCAAGAGCCTCGTGCTGTATTGGCAGCGGCATCCATCGCTGTCCTATTTCTTCTCCGGGCTGTTCATCGGCCCGACCAGCCAGGCGCCGCGCATCGACGAAGCCCGTCACGACAGCATCTACGAGCTCGAGATCGCGCTCTCGCACGTGCCGCCGCCGGGCTACCAGACGCCGCTGTGGCTGGTCGACCGGCTGTTCCGGCATCTGCTGGTCGACATCACCGGCAACACCCACCGCGCCGAGATTTGCATCGACAAGCTCTATTCGCCGGAAGGGCCGACCGGCCGCCTCGGCCTCGTCGAATTCCGCGCGCTCGAAATGCCGCCCGATCCGCGCATGTCGCTGGCGCAGCAACTGTTGATCCGCGCGCTGATCGCAAAATTCTGGCGCGAGCCGCAACAAGGAAAATTCGTGCGCTGGGGCACCGCGCTGCACGATCGCTTCATGCTGCCTCACTTCATCTGGGAGGATTTCCTTGATGTGCTTTCTGAGTTGAAGCAATCAGGCTATCCCTTTGAGCCGGAATGGTATCTGGCTCAGCTCGAATTCCGCTTCCCCGCCTTCGGCCGCGTCCATCATGGCGGCGTCACGCTGGAATTGCGCCAGGCGCTGGAGCCCTGGCACGTGCTTGGCGAGGAAGGCTCCGCCGGCGGCACGGTGCGCTATGTGGATTCGTCGGTTGAACGGCTTCAAGTGAAGGCTGAAGGTTTTGTCGAAGGCCGCCACGTCGTCAGCTGTAACGGCCGCCGCCTGCCCATGACGGCGACCGGCCGCTCGGGCGAGGCCGTGGCCGGCGTCCGCTTCAAGGCCTGGCAGCCGGCCTCCGGCCTGCACCCGACCATCCCGGTGCATGCGCCGCTGACCTTCGATCTGATCGACACCTGGAACGGCCGCTCGCTCGGCGGCTGCGTCTACCACGTCGCCCATCCCGGCGGGCGCAACTACGACACCAAGCCGGTCAACACCTATGAGGCCGAGGCGCGGCGGCTGGCGCGCTTCCAGGACCACGGCCATACCCCGGGCCCGATGCAGCCGCCGCCCGAGGAACGCACAAATGAGTTTCCGCTGACCCTCGACTTGCGGACCCCGCTTCTGCAATGAGTATGATGGTGGGGCAGGGAGAGGCGGATGGCCGAGGGCGCAGCCGAGGACGACAGAGCGGGGCAGGCGCAAGGCCAACGTGAAGGCCAGCGCCGTCTCGCCCAATGGGTCCGCGACTACAGCCGTCTGCCCGGCATCCCCGACGAGTTTCTGGGGCCCGATGGCGCCCCCCGCGCGGTATGGAGCCGCTTCTTCGATGCCTTCAGCGCGCTGGCGCCCGACGAGGCTGAACGGCGCTTCGCCATGGCCGACCGTCACTTGCGCGAGGCCGGCGTCACCTACCGCGCGCCCGGCGACAGCGCCGACCGGCCCTGGTCGCTCAGCCACCTGCCGCTGCTGATCGACGAGGCCGACTGGCAGCAGCTCTCCGCCGGCATCACCCAGCGCGCCGAGCTTCTGGAGCTCGTGCTGCGCGACATCTATGGCGAGGGTCGGCTGGTCGCGGAGGGAGTGCTGCCTGCGGCCGCGATCGCCGGCAGTCCGGAATATCTCCGGCCCGTCTGCGGCGTGCCGCCGCCGGGCGGGCGCTATCTCTCGCTCTACGCCGCCGACGTCGGGCGCGGGCCCGACGGCCGCTGGTGGGTGCTCGGCGACCGCACCCAGGCGCCGTCGGGCGCCGGCTATGCGCTGGAGAACCGCCTGGTGCAGTCGCGGGCCTTCTCCGATCTCTACAAGTCGATGAACGTGCCGCGCGTCGCCCCGTTCTTCGAGGCGTTCCGCGATAGTCTTCGCGCGCGCGCCGATCGCGACGAGCCGCGTATCGGCGTGCTGACCCCGGGCAGCTTCAGCGAGACCTATTTCGAGCATGCCACGCTGGCGCGTTATCTCGGCTTCCTGCTGGTCGAGGGCGACGATCTCGCCGTCAGCGACAACCGCGTCCACATCCGCACCGTCGCCGGTCTCAAGCGGCTCGATGTGCTGCTGCGCCGGGTCGATTCCAACTCGCTCGATCCGCTCGAGCTCGATGCATCCTCGCATCTCGGCGTCCCCGGCCTCATCGACGTGCTGCGCAAGGACGGCGTCGTGGTCGCCAACATGCCGGGCTCGGGCGTCCTGGAGGCGAGGGCGCTGCTTGGCTTCCTGCCGGCGCTGAGCCGCCGCCTGCTCGGCGAGGAGCTGAAGATGCCGCACATCGCGACCTGGTGGTGCGGCCAGCGCAACGCGCGCGACGAGGTGCTGTCGCGCCTCGACGAGGTCGCGATCGAGGGCGCCTACCGCCGCGGCGTGCCCGGCTTCGAGAGCAAAGGCCCGGTGCTCGCGAGCGAGCTCGACGCAACCGGGCGCCAGCGCCTGGTCGACGCCATCAGCACGCGCGGCATGGACTATGTCGGCCAGGAGGTGGTGCGGCTCTCGACCATGCCGGTGTGGGAGCAGGGCCAGCTCACGCCGCGCCCGTTTGTGCTGCGCGTGTTCGCGGCCGCAACCCCGGACGGCTGGGCGATCATGCCGGGCGGCTTCTGCCGGATCGCCGAGCAGGCCGATGCCCGCGCGGTGTCGATGGGCGACGGCGCGCGCGCGGCCGACGTCTGGGTCGTCTCCGAGAAGAAGGTCTCGACCGCGACGCTGCTGCCGGCGACCGACAAGGTGCGCATTCGCCGCATCGCCGGCGTCTTGCCGAGCCGCGCCGCCGACAATCTGTTCTGGCTTGGCCGCTATCTTGAACGCGCCGAGGCGACGCTGCGCCTCGTGCGCGCGCTGGGCTCGCCGAGCGGGCCCAACAAGGGCACCGCGGCTTCAATGCAATCGGCCGACCGCATCCAGCGCCTGCTGGTGGCCTGGGGTGCGATCTCGCAGGCCTCGCGCGCGGCGCCAGGGCGCATCGTCGCCGAGGCCTTGCAGAGCACCGAGTGTTTCGGCTCGGCGCTGTCGCTGGTGCGCGCGGCCCAGCGCACCGCGACCTCCTTGCGCGAGCGGCTGTCGCCCGATGCCTGGCAGGTCATCACCGAGATGGCCGAGCGTCTCGCTATCGAGGTCGAGGACGACGACGACGTGCTGAGCGCGGCCGAGCTCACCTTGCAGGAGCTCGCGAGCTTTGCCGGCCTTGCGCAGGAGAACATGAACCGCGCCGCCGGCTGGCGCTTCCTCGACATTGGCCGCCGCGCCGAGCGCGCCATCAACACCACGCGCTTTGCACGTCAATTTGCATATGACGAGGCGGGCGACGAGGATCTCGACATCCTGCTGACACTGGTGGATTCCCAGATCACCTATCGCTCGCGCTATCTGCTGGCCCCGATCCTCGCGCCGGTGCGCGACCTCGCTGTGCTCGATCCCTACAATCCGCGGTCGGTCGCGTTCCAGGTCGCGACCTTGAACGAGCACATCGCGGCGCTGCCGAGCCTAAAGGAGCACGGCCTGATCGAGCAGCCGCAGCGGCTTGCGGTCGCCGTGCAGGCGATGCTCGCCACCGCGGAAGCCGAGAAGCTCGAGGTCAAGACCCTGTTCGGACTGGAGCAGGACCTGCTCAGCCTCGCCGAGGCGGTCGGGCTGCACTACTTCCCGCACGGCCCCAATGCCAGCCGGCCGGAAAAGCTGACGGGGCTGGCGTGATCTACGACATCCGTCACGTCACCACCTACGAATATGAAAGCCCGGTGAGCTTCGCCCGCTGCACGCTGCGGCTGGAGCCGCGAAGCGGTGGCGGCCAGGAGCTGATCTCGCACAGCGCCGAGATCCGTCCGCGTCCCTCCGAGCGCAATATCCGCCGCGATTTCTTCGGCACGCTGACCGAGAGCATCGTGATCGAGGCCGCGCACCGCAACTTGCGGATCGATTCACGTTCGCGTGTCTCCGTCGAGCGGCGGCCGCCGGCGCGCGATGCATCGAGCCCGCCTTGGGAGAGCGTTCGCGACATCGCCTTCGAAGCATCCAGCCTCGGGCCGTCCTCGCCGGTCGGCTATGTCTTTGCGAGCCCACTGGTGCCGGTGCTGCGCCCGGTCAGCGCCTATGCTGCGACGAGCTTTGCGCCCGGCACCGGCATCCTCGCCGGCGCGGTCGAGCTGATGCACCGCATCCGCACCGAATTCCGCTACGATCCCAAGGCCACCGCGATCTCGACGCCGCTCAACGAGGTCTTCGAGAAGCGCCACGGCGTCTGTCAGGATTTCGCCCATGTGATGATCGCAGGGCTGCGCGGGCTCGGCTTGCCGGCGGCCTATGTCAGCGGTTATTTGCGCACCATTCCGCCGCCGGGCCAGCCGCGCCTGCAGGGCGCCGACGCCACTCATGCCTGGGTGTCGCTGTGGTGCGGGGCGGAGCTTGGCTGGGTCGATCTCGATCCGACCAACGATTTGCTGGTCGCCAATGACCATATCGTGCTCGCGGTCGGCCGCGACTTCTCCGACGTCTCCCCTGTCGACGGCATCATCGTCGGCTCGCCAAAACAGAAGCTCGGCGTCGCCGTCGACGTGCTGCTGGTGGAGTGAATGCCGTGTTCTCGCTGCGGTCGCCCGGGCGTGCCGATCCGTTGCCGCAACCCCGATGTCGCACAGCACAACGGTAACATATTTCCGTCATCGCGTTCCGCGGGGGTTTGGTCACTTGGCCCGAGATGGGCTATGCTGGTCGTCGCGTCGAGGACGAGGATGAAACGTCGGGAGTTGGCGTGGGACACCACCGGCAAGCGGGGCTGCATCAAACGGGGCTGCATCCATGATGACGTTACCGAGGCTGGCGGCCGAAACCCTGGAGAAGATGCTGGGCTCGTTCATGCGCCGCAGGTACGACGAGTCCTATGCCCGGGTGGTGGAGGCCTCGACCCGCACCGCGATGGAATGCATCGGCAACAGCGATGCGCTCTATCACAATATCGAGCATACGATGCTGGTGACGCTGGCCGCCCAGGCGATCATGTTTGGCCGCAATCTGCATGCGCACATCGATGCCGAGGACTACATCCATGTCCTCATCGCCTGCCTTGCCCACGATATCGGCTATGTTCGTGGGTTGTTTCCGGAAGATGACGAGGACGGTTTCGTGATCGACGAGGCCGGCACCAAAGTGTCGCTGCCGCGCGGCGCATCGGATGCCAGTCTGATGATGTATCATGTTGACCGCTCCAAACTTTTCGTGAGGCGGCGGCTCCCGCCGATCCGCGGTCTCGACAGTGAGCGCGTCGCCCGCGCCATCGAGGGCACCCGCTTCCCGGCCCGCGAGGGGCAGGAGTATGACCACGAGGCCTCGATCCTCCGAGCCGCCGATTTCATCGGCCAGCTCGGCGATCCCAACTATCTGCGCAAAGCCAACGCGCTGTATTACGAGTTCGAGGAGGTCGGCATCAACCGCCAGCTCGGCTACGACTCGCCCGCCGACATCGTGAACCGCTATCCGCAATTCTACTGGAACAGCGTCGCACCGCACATTCAGACCGAGATCGGCTATCTCAACAAGACCGAGATCGGCCGGCAGTGGATCGCCAACCTCTACAGCAACGTGTTCCGCGCGGAGCGCGACATCTCGCTCTCCGGGCCGCAGAAGTAGCGGCGCGCTCGTCTCCGCGATTTTTCCCTTCTTTCGGGAACCTTTTCCAATCGCCGCCGTCCAAGCTGTGGGGCCGCTTCTGTCTGCGGCTCGTTGCAGGGGAGGCTTTGAATGACGTCACAAGCGCGCAGGCTGGAACGGGTTGCGGTGGCGCGGGCGCCGAGCGAGCGGCCGGACAGGGCGGAGGTCGAGCAGGCGGTCCGGACCATGATCCGCTGGGCCGGCGATGATCCCGCGCGCGACGGCCTGCGCGAGACGCCGGACCGCGTCGCGCGCGCTTTCGAGGAGTATTTTTCCGGCTATGCGCAGGACCCGAGCGAAATCCTGCAAAAGACTTTCGAGGAGATCGAGGGCTATGACGAGATGATCGTGCTGCGCGGCGTTCGCTTCGAGAGCCATTGCGAGCATCACATGGCGCCGATCGTCGGCCGCGCCTGGGTCGCCTACATCCCGAAGGGGCGCGTCGTCGGCATCAGCAAGCTTGCGCGCGTCGTCGACATCTACGCAAAACGTCTCCAGATCCAGGAGAAGATGACCGCGCAGATCGCCAACACGATCAACGACGTGCTGAGGCCCGAAGGCGTTGGCGTCATCATCAAGGCGACGCACCACTGCATGACCACGCGCGGCGCGCACAAGCCCGGGACCGATCTCGTCACCAGCCGCATGTTGGGTGTGTTCCGCGACAATGGGCTGACGCGGCAGGAGCTGCTGGGGCTCGCCAATTCGGACGATTGATCCGCAAGGAGACAGTGCCAGGGAGACGCACATGACCGAGGACAACAAGCCGAGTGGACCCGACCTCACCAATGGCGTGTCGCTGACCGAGTTCAAGGACGGTAAATTACTCGGCCATGTCGGCGAAGAGGATGTCCTCCTGGTACAAGCCGGCGGCGAGATTTTTGCGATCGAGCCGGCTTGCAGCCATTACCACGGTCCGCTCGCGGAAGGCCTCGTGGTCGACGACACCATCCGCTGTCCCTGGCATCACGCCTGCTTCTCCTTGCGCACGGGCGAGGCCACGCGCCCGCCGGCGCTGAATGCGCTGGCGGTCTGGGACGTCGCGCGCGACGGCGACAGGATCGTCGTTCAGCGCAAGCGTGAGGCCCCCAAACCGTCGGCAGCTCATCGCAGCGCCCCGACGCCGGAAAGATTCATCATCGTCGGCGGCGGTGCGGCGGGCTTCGCAGCGGCCGAGACGCTCCGGCGCGAGGGCTTTGCCGGCGCGATCACCATGCTCAGCAATGACGGCGCGATGCCGGTCGACCGTCCCAATCTCTCCAAGGACTATCTCGCCGGCAATGCGCCGGAGGACTGGCTGCCACTGCGCGGCGAGGACTATTATCAGGACGCCGACATCGACCTCAGGCTCAACACCAACGTCTCGGCGGTCGATCCGAAGGCGCGCAGCGTGACACTGGGCAATGGCGACAAGCTCCCGTTCGACCGGTTGCTGCTCGCCACCGGCGCCGAACCGGTCAGGCTCCAGGTCCCGGGCGCGGACCAGCCGCACGTTCACACCCTGCGCTCCGTCGCCGACAGCCGTGCCATCATCAAGGCGGCGGGCAGCGCCAAGCGTGCGCTGGTGATCGGCGCCAGCTTCATCGGCCTCGAGGTCGCGGCGTCACTGCGTGCGCGCAAGATCGAGGTGCATGTGGTCGCGCCCGAGGAACGGCCGATGCAAAAGGTGCTCGGCGCCGAGATGGGTGATTTCGTCCGGTCGCTGCACGAGGAGAACGGCGTCAACTTCCATCTCAAGGACACCGTCGAGAAGCTCGACGGGACCCGCGCCACACTGAAGAGCGGTGCCGTGATCGAGGCCGATCTCGTCGTGGTCGGCATCGGCGTCAAGCCGCGTCTGGCGCTGGCCGAGCAGGCCGGCCTTGCCGCCGATCGCGGCGTCAGCGTCAGCGAATTTTTGGAGACAAGTATCGCCGGCATTTTCGCCGCCGGCGACATCGCGCGCTGGCCCGATCCGCATGCGCGGCAAACCATCCGCGTCGAGCATTGGGTGGTGGCCGAGCGCCAGGGCCAGACCGCGGCGCGCAACATGCTCGGCAAGCGCGAGCGCTTCGAGGCCGTGCCGTTCTTCTGGAGCCAGCACTACGACGTGCCGATCAACTATGTCGGCCATGCCGAAAGCTTCGAGGACATCGCGATCGACGGCAGCATTTCCGGCAAGGACTGTGTTTTGAAGTACCGCAAGGGCGGCCGTGTCCTCGCCGTTGCTTCAATTTATCGCGACCTCGACAATCTCAAGGCCGAACTCGAGATGGAGCGCTCGCGCGCCTGATCCGCCGTCGTCGATCTTGATTTGCGTCAATGTTGCTGCCGCTGAGGGCTGCTCTGCTGGCTGTCGCCCCGGCGCGGCGCGTGCTATCCTGGCGTGTGCCTCCGGGCTTGCATGCAGGAGTGGCCGCCATGACAAGTGCTTCGGATACGACTCATCCTTCAAGCCTCGGCTCGGGCATCACGGCGCTTCACGCCAAATGGGGCTGGATCGTCGCCCTCGGCGTCGTCTATCTCATTGCCGGCTTCATCGCGCTCGGCAGCATGGTGATGGCGACGGTCGCGAGCGTGATCGTGGTCGGCGCCATGATGATCGTCGCCGGCGCAACCGAGATCATCGGCGCGTTCCAGATGAAGAGCTGGGGCAGGTTCCTGATCTGGGCCTTGCTCGGCGTGCTCTACGTCATCGCCGGCTTCCTCACCTTCGAGAATCCGCTGTTCGCGGCAGTCCTGCTGACGCTTTTCCTCGGCGTATCGCTGATCGCCTCCGGCGCGGTCAGGCTGTTCCTCGCCTTCAGCATGAAGCGCGAGAGCCCGTGGGTGTGGGTGGCGCTCTCGGCCGCCATCACGCTGCTGCTTGGCCTCCTGATCGTGGCGCGCTGGCCGGTGAACAGCGTCTACATCCTCGGCCTGTTCCTCGGCATCGACCTGATCATGGCCGGGGCCGGCTGGATCAGCCTCGGCTTCAGCCTGAAGCGTCGCGGGTAGAGCCGGATAAGGCTTGGCTCACTCGATGCGTGCCTGACGCTCGGATCACCTCTCCCCGATGGGGAGAGGTGAAGCGGAGACTCGTGCGCCGGCGTACCAGCAACTCGACGCAAGACCATCTTGCGGAACTCCGCTGAGCTGACGTGCTGACGAGAAGGAGCGCGCCGCGTGTCGTCTCGTGCGGCGACGATCATCGGGGAGAAGCCATGAAAGCCGCTTTGGCCCTGGCCGCAGCGCTGGCTGCCGCCTGCCTGTCCACGCCCGTGTTCGCGCAGAAGTCCTACGGTCCCGGTGTCAGCGACACCGAGATCAAGATCGGCAACACCATGCCCTACAGCGGCCCGGCATCGCCGCTCGGCATCACCGGCCGGGTGATCTCCGCCTATTTCGACGAGGTCAACGAGAAGGGCGGGGTCAACGGCCGCAAGCTCAACCTGATCTCGCTCGACGACGCGTTTTCGCCGCCGAAGACCATGGAGGCCGCGCGGCGCCTCGTGGAAGGCGAGGGCGTCGCCTTCATCTTCGCGACCATGGGCACCGCGCCGAGCTCGGCGATCGCGAAATATCTCAACAGCAACAAGGTACCGCAGATCTTCCTGATCAGCTCGGCCTCGAAATGGAACGATCCCGCCAACATGCCGTGGTCGATGGCGCTGCCCTGGGCGCCGAACTATACCAGCGAGGCCGCGATCGACGTCGCCTATGCCCGCGCCAAGAACCCGAACGCGCGCTTTGCGGTGCTCTACCAGAACGACGACGCCGGCAAGGAATATTTCCGCGGCGTCAAGGAGGCGCTCGGCGCCGACGCCGACAAGGCGATCGCGATGGCGTCGAGCTTCGAAGTCACCGATCCCACCGTCGATTCCCAGGTGCTGACGCTCGCCAACACCAAGGCCGACGTCTTCATGATCTATTCGGTGACGCCGCGCGCCTGCGCGCAGGCGATCCGCAAGGCGCATGAGGTCGGCTGGCAGCCGACGCGCTTCCTCGCGAGCGGCTGCGCCAACAAGGCGACGGTGATGACGCCCGCCGGCCTCGATGCCGGCAAAGGGGTGCTGTCGCTCGGCTCGCTGAAACCGTTCCTCGAGCAGCCGAAGGACGATCCGGCGATGACGGCCTATATCGAGTTCATGAAGAAGCGCCTGCCCAATGCCGACATCAACAATGTCGCTGGCCTCTACGGCTACACTGTTGCCGAGGCGCTGGTGGTGCTGCTCAAGCAATGCAAGGACAATCTGACGCGCGAGAACATCATGGCGCAGGCGGCCAATCTGAAGAACGTGCCGCTGTCGCTGCTGATGCCCGGCATCACTCTCAACACCACGCCGCAGGATTTCCGCCCGATCAAGGACGGCTACATGCTCCAGTTCGACGGCAACGACTGGGTGGTGGCGAGCGAGCTGCTGCGCGGGACGTGAGGCGCGATACATCTACGGCGTCATGGCCGGGCTTGTCCCGGCCATCCACGTCTTGCTCCTGGCACAAAAGAACGTGGATGCCCGGGACAAGCACGGGCATGACGACCTCAAATGTCGCGGACAGGAGACCACCATGGACTTTCAACACTCCGGCCGTTCGCTGGAGCTGCAGGAGCGCGTCCGCCAGTTCATGCGAACGCACGTCGAGCCGGTCGAGGAGCTCTATTACGAGCAGGTGAAGCTGGAGGCCGCGCGCTACAAGACGCCCCCCCGTGCTGCAGGATCTGAAGCGGCTGGCGCGCGAGCAGGGGCTCTGGAACCTGTTTCTGTCGGGAGAGCACGGTCCGGGTCTCTCCAACCTCGAATATGCGCCGGTGAAGGAGATCATGGGCCGCATCCTCTGGGCGCCCGAGGTGTTCAACTGCTCGGCGCCCGATGTCGGCAACATGGAGGTGCTTAGCCATTACGGCACCAAGGCGCAGCAGGAGCGCTGGCTGAAGCCCCTACTTGAGGGGCGCATCCGCTCCGGCTTCTCGATGACGGAGCCGCAGGTCGCCTCCAGCGACGCCACCAACATCCAGTGCGAGATCAAACGCGACGGCGCCGACTACGTCATCAACGGCCGCAAATGGTTCACCTCGGGCGCGATGAACGAGGACTGCGAGATCCTGATCGTGATGGGCAAGACTGCCCCTGATGATCCCGACCGCCATCGCCAGCAATCCATGATCCTGGTGCCCCGGAACACCCCCGGCGTCCACATCGTCCGCGACATGCTCACTTTCGGCTACGACGATGCGCCGGTCGGTCATCCCGAGATCGTCTATGAGAATGTCCGCGTACCCGCCGAGAACATGCTGCTCGGCGAGGGCCGCGGCTTCGAGATCGCGCAGGGGCGGCTCGGCCCCGGCCGCATCCATCATTGCATGCGGCTGATCGGCTGCGCCCAGCGTGCCCTGGAATTGATGTGCCGGCGCTCCGTGTCGCGGGTCGCCTTCGGCAAGCCGCTCGCTGAGCAGGGCTCGGTGCGCGAGGACGTCGCGCACTCCTTCTGCGAGATCGCGCAGGCGCGGCTCTTGACGCTGCAGGCCGCCGACAAGATGGACCGCGAAGGCAACAAGGCCGCGCGCGATTTGATCGCCGCGGCCAAGATTGTGGTGCCCAGCATGGCCGCCCGCGTCATCGACCGCGCCATCCAGATCCACGGCGCCGCCGGCGTGTCGCAGGATACGTTCCTCGCGCGCGCCTATGTCTACGCCCGCTTCATCCGCATCGGCGACGGGCCGGATCAGGTGCACCTTGCCGCGGTCGGCAAGGAGCTGATCAAGCGCGGCGGGGTGATGGGATAATTCGCGAGAAGCTAACTAAAGCCCGATAAGTTTGGTTGACTCGGTATGCGCTCAGAATTCAGTTCACCTCTCCCCAACGGGAGAGGTGAACCACCGACAGCCCGCCGAACCGAGTTTCATCATGCTCTCGCCCCCCGGCGCGACGCATGCGCAGGTCGGCACCGAAGGGCACCGGCGCAACCCTATATGTTATAATGGTGTTATCCATGAGAATGAGAACGCCGCCGCTCTGCGGCAGAATCCTGCCGTTCCTGTTCGGGACGACGCGACATAGGGCCTGCCCCGGCAATGACATGGCATTATTTCGGGCCATTGCGGCATTGTTTCAGATCATTGTAGCACAATAGTAACGACTACCGTCGAGAGTGGCGCTGAGCGCGCTCTACGGCAGGTTCACGCAGGTGAAGGGAATAGACCGCTTCCGCCCGCGAAGAGCGCTTTTGCCGGCCTCACGAGAGGCGGTCGCGCCCCGACTATGTCAGGAAGCAATTTCAGCATGAAGCACCGTTGGATGATTGTGGCCGCGATCCTGCTGACGGCCTTGCTCGTTCAGATGCCCGTCGTTCTCAACGCGGACCTGGGCTGCCTGTTGACCGCAGGCGAGAAGGTTCTCGATGGCGGCAAGCTCGGGGTCGACGTCTTCGAGGTCAATCCGCCGCTCTCGGTCTATCTCTACATGCCCGCGCTGATGCTCGCGCATGCGACCGGCCTTGCGCCCGAGATCTTCGTGATCATCCTGGTGATGATCGAGATCGTCGTCGCGCTCATCGTGATCGACCGCGCCGCTGCGGCGGCAGGGCTGGAGGCTGGCGAGAGAAATCTTGCAACTTGCCTGCTCGCGTTCCTGTTCGCAATTCTTCCCAGCGCCGTCTTCGGCCAACGCGAACACATCGCCGTCATTGCGCTGACCCCTTTTGTCGCGATCACCGCGATCCGCTGGCGCGGCCTTGGTCCAGGACCCGTTGCGGTCGTGGCGGGGCTGGGGGCCGGACTCGCCATGAGCATCAAGCCGTATCTTGCGCTCGTGGCAGGCGTGCCGATCATCCTTGCCGCCTTGCGCCAGCGTTCGCTCAGGCCCTTGTTCAGCGCTGAAGCCTGTGCAGCCACCGCCGTCGTCATCGGCTATGGCGCGGTGCTCACTCTCGCATTTCCCGACTATCTGTTCACCTATGCTCCGATGGTCGCGGCCACCTATGTGCCGTTGAGGATGAATCTGAGCGATCTGCTGTATTTCCCGGCGATCGTGATCTTCGCGTCCATCGCGTTTCTGCGCCTTGTGGCTCCGCAACAGTTCAAGCTGGACGGCGACGCAACTCCGTGGCTCGCCGCAGCGATTGGCGGCGCCGCGAGTTTCGTTCTGCAAGGCAAGGGCTGGACCTACACGGCCTTCGCGCTCTGCATGTTCGCGATCGCCGCGCCGTTGCTGCAGGCTCGCACGAGGACGTTGCGCCCGCCGGTGATGGTCGGCGGCCTCGCTGCCATCGTGTTCATCGGATTCTGCCTGTCCGTGCCGGTGCGGCACTTTCCTCCGCTGAAGGAGCGTATCGAGGCCCTCGTCAAAAACCCGCGGCTGATCACGATCACCGATCACGTCGCTCTCGGGCATCCGCTCGTCCGCCAGATCAATGGGACCTGGGCGGGCAAGTCCTGTGTGCAAATGCTGGCGGCCGGCGCGATGATGCAGCAGAAAAACGCGCAGCTCAGTCAGGGCGAGCGGGCGAAGCTGGACGGCATCATCGATCTCGAACGGCGGCAACTCCTGGCCGACCTGCGCAGCGGCCGCCCAGATGTGATTCTGGTGGACACCTACATGTTGAGCTCGGTTCCGTTCGATTGGCTGGCCTGGGCCAATTCGGATCCCGAGCTCAAGGTCGAGCTGAGCCACTATCGTGAGGTCGAGGATGTCGGCCGCGTCCGAATCTTCGTCGATCAAAAAGCCATTTCGGAGCGATGAAGCATGATCCGGACCCGGAGGGCCGCGTTAGCGCAAAATGCGAAGCGGCTTTCCCTCGCGACAAACGCGGAACGCGTTTGCGCGGAGATCATGCGCAAGCAACGACCTGAAGCGATGACGATTCATCATCTCATCGCGCTTTGGTCCCGGGACGGCTGATCCGGTCCTGACCCGGCGCGACATGTTGTCGATGCCAACCCGTCATCATCTGTTCAAAATCCGCGGCTAGTCTCTGCGTCGACGATCGGTTCGCCGGATGTACGCGGGCGGGTCGCAAGCCTCGGCCCGCATGCCGAGGCTTTTCGTTGTCGAGGCCTCCGCCACGGGAATGGCTGCGCAGGCCGCGCGAGACCCGGCATCATTCTTTGAGGGGGCGCATTTGTCCGAACGCTCCATTTTGGCACAAACTGCATAATTTGCCCGACCTAACCCATGTTAAGCTTGGGCATGGGTAACGAGCTTCTCCTGCGTATCATCGCCATCGCGGCCGGTGCTTTCACTCTGGCCGCCGTCTCTGTGCTCATCTTCAATCATTGATCTATCTCAAGCCGTGCATGTTGCCCGGGCGTTCATGCTGAGGGCAGGACACCGGGACGGAGTGCAACGATGCGACCGTGGGCGATGCATTCGCTGGCTTGGGGGCTGACGGCGATCGGCCTGATCGTCCTCGCCTCTATGATGATCTAAAGCGCGATGAGATCGGGGCGAATCGTCATCGCGCTTTAGATTGTTGCTTGAGCATCATCTCCGCGCAAACGCGTTCTGCGTTTGTCGCGAGGAAAAACCGCTGCGCACTTTGCGCTGACGCGGCCCTTCGGGGCCGGATCATGCTCTCGGGCTGCCGCCGGCCACGCAAGCGGTTAGCTGGTCTAGCTGCGTTTTCTTCGCGGCTCGTGATGGCGGAGCGCATCGACGATCACCTTGAACGCAGCTGAGTTCTGCCGCGAGGTCGGATAGTAGATGTAGTAGCCGTCGAACATCGGCGACCAATCCTCGAGCACGACGACGAGCTCGCCGGACCGGATCTGCCGCGTCACCATGTCTTCGGGCACATAGGCGATGCCGAAGCCTTTCACGGCGGCGTCGATCATCGCGCGGGAGTCGTTGAAGGTCAGTTGCCCCTCGACCCGCACCCGGAGATCGGGACCATTCTTGGCGAACTCCCACACGTAATGACCGCCGGCCGCGGCGCGCCGCTTGATGCAGACGTGCTTCAGGAGGTCTTGCGGATGCTTCGGCTTCGGATGTTCCTTCAGATATGCGGGCGAGGCGACCGCGACGAGCCGCCAGTCCGGACCGATGCGCACCGCGATCATGTCTTTCTCGACGCTCTCGCCGAGGCGGACGCCCGCGTCGAAGCCGTCTTCGACGATGTTGCGGAAAGCCGTGTCGAGGCTGAACTCGACCTTGATGTCTGGATATTGCTTCAGGACCGGCACCAGCTTCGGCCAGACCGCTTTGTCGAGCGCGTGTTCCGAGAGCGTGATCCGGACGGTGCCCGACGGCTTGTCGCGCAGGGACATCAGCGCCGCGATGTCGCGCTCGATCTCTTCGATGCGCGGCGCAACCGATTGCAGAAGCCGCTCGCCGGCCTCGGTCAAGCCGACGCTGCGGGTCGTGCGCGTGAGCAGCCGCAGGCCCATCTGCGCTTCCAGCCGCTTGATCGTATGGCTGAGCGTCGATTGCACGACGCCCAGTTTCGCGGCGGCCTTCGTGAAACTGCGCTCGCGGGCAACGGCCACGAAAGCCAGGAGATCGTTGAAATCCTGAGCTGCCATGGCCGCTACTATTCATGGCTACCATCGATTAATGCAAGCAAATTATGCCGGCTATTCGAACGCCAGGGGCCGCTAGATGTCGCCGTGAACACCAGGCGCTTCGCAACACATGGATCCCGATGGACCTCACGATCGATCGAGAGACAACGCGGAGCGCGGTTTTCGCGCTATCGCTTTGTGCCGCCACGCTGGTCGCGTCCGAGTTCATGCCTGTCAGCCTGCTCACGCCGATTGCCAGCAGCCTTCAGCTGACGGAAGGCCAAGCCGGGCAAGCCATTTCCGTATCGGGGCTGTTCGCAATCCTCACCAGCCTTTTCATCTCGGCGGCGAGGCGCGGTGCCGATCGGCGGACCGCGGGCAATGCTTGAAGCACTGCAGCAACCATCACCTCAGAGGATACAACATGCAAATTCGCCAAGCAGGCTCGCAACCGTCAGTCCAGGCTCC
Organism: Bradyrhizobium sp. USDA 4486; assembly: GCF_054057995.1. Classification (NCBI taxonomy): domain Bacteria; kingdom Pseudomonadati; phylum Pseudomonadota; class Alphaproteobacteria; order Hyphomicrobiales; family Nitrobacteraceae; genus Bradyrhizobium; species Bradyrhizobium sp. USDA 4486. The sequence goes on along the minus strand of NZ_JBSRZV010000001.1, from coordinate 3,702,726 downwards.
GGCGGAATATTTCACGGGCACGGTCCGTATCGATCCCTTGTTTCCTGCCGTCGATCCGTCTCGCGTCGCCGGCAATCACGTCACCTTCGAGCCCGGCGCGCGCACGGCGTGGCACACGCATCCGTTTGGTCAGACGCTCATCGTGACCTCAGGCCTCGGCCGCGTGCAGCGTTGGGGCGGACCGGTCGAAAACATCCGTCCCGGTGACGTGGTCTCGTTCGAACCCGGCGAGAAGCACTGGCATGGCGCGTCCGCCACGTCCGCCATGAGCCATATCGCGATTCAGGAATCGCTCGACGGCAACCCGGTCACATGGATGGAACGGGTGACGGACGAGCAATACGGCGCCCCACAGCCAAAGGAGCATGACAATGAAAGCAACCGTTCTCTACGGGCCCGGCGATATCCGCTACGAAGGCGTCAACGATCCGAAGATCCTTCACCCCACTGACGCCATCATCAAGCTGTCGGCCACCTGCATCTGCGGCTCCGATCTCTGGCCTTATCGCGGCCTGCAACCGCAGGACGGACCGATGCATATGGGGCATGAATATTGCGGTGTGGTCGTCGAGGTCGGCAGCGCGGTGCGGACCATCAGGCCCGGTCAGTTCGTCGTCGGCTCGTTCTGCGTGTCGGACAACACCTGCCCGCATTGCAAATTCGGCTTCCAGTCGTCGTGTGAGCAGCGTGAGTTCATGTCGGGCGCGCAAGCCCCTTACGCGCGCGTTGCGCTCGCCGACGGCACGCTGGTCGCAACCAGGGAGATGCCGGGGAGCGACCTCATCCCGCATCTGCTCGCCACTTCCGACGTGCTCGGGACCGGCTGGTATGCGGCCGATGCCGCGGACGTGAAGCAAGGCTCCGTGGTCGCGGTGGTCGGCGACGGCGCGGTCGGCCTCATGGGCGTGCTTGCCGCGAAGGAGATGGGTGCGGAGCGCATCATCGCCATGAGCCGGCACCAGACGCGGCAGGATCTCGCCCGCGCGTTCGGCGCCACCGATATCGTCGTCGAGCGCGGCGCAGAAGGCATCGCGCGCGTCAAAGAGGTGACCCGGGGCGTCGGCGCCGACTCGGTGCTCGAATGCGTCGGCACGCCGGAAGCGATGTCACAGGCGCTCGAAATTGCGCGGCCCGGCGGCACGATCGGCTATGTCGGTGTTCCCCACGGCGTGACCTTCGATGCCCAGGCGTTGTTCTTCGGCCAGCGGCGCATGCTGGGCGGTCCTGCTCCGGTGCGGCGGTTCCTGCCCGATCTGATGGACCGGGTGCTCAATGGACTCATACAGCCGGGCAAGGTGTTCGATCTGACGCTGCCGATCGATCAGGTCGCCGAAGGCTACAAGGCGATGGACCAGCGCCGCGCGATCAAGACGCTGCTGACGGTGTGACGGCGGAGCAGCCTTCTATCGGGAGCGGCTTTGCAGGCTCCCGATCAGCTGCCCCACGAGCTCATCGATCTTGCCCAGCGCCGTTGGCGCATCGAGATACTCGATATCGTCCACGTCCCAGTACTCGACACGATGGGCGACGGCGGCAAAGCGGCGCTCGATCATGGGGCGATGCTCGGCGTCCTTCAGGGCGACCACGAGCCCAGCTCGTGCAAAATCGTCCTGCGTGCAGAGCTCCGGATGCCGCGTAGCGCCTCCCGGCGCGATGCCCTTCGCTTGCAGGGCCTCGAGCGTATACGGCGAGATGGGCCCGACGTTCTCGGGCGAGAGTTTTTCGGCAACGGCGCGCGAGAAGGCATGCCAACCCAGTCCCTCGCGCGTGGCGCGATGGTTGAAGATCTCTTCGGCGTAGCGGCTGCGGTAGTAATTGCCGGTGCAGAGAAACAGCACGCGATTGTTCTTGTTCATTGAGCTGTGCTTCCAGGGATGACTGTCTTTGCCGTTTGCGGCAGCCCGCGTGGTTCGCGACGAATGAAATCACCGTGCTCGCGAGGGCGGCAATTGCGACCGAATGCCTACACAGCCCAGCGGTGGTCGGATCGGGGATGCAGGCATCGTGCGCCACGGGGTAGGGTTGGCATGCTGACATCATGCCAGTGTTTTGCCCGACGTGTCAAAGGAAATTCGTAAAATCCGCACAGCCGCTGCACGGGGCAGGCAAGCCGTTGATAAGTCTCGGTCGGCTACTGTGCATGGGGTTGTTTTGATATTCTTGTTGGAGCAGGGCAGCGGCCACGTTCCGGCGGCCGATGCGCGATGAACTCGTCATCCCGCCTTGGCGATGCGGCTGTCCGCCGTGCCCGAGCGCAGGTTCTGGAAGAATTTTTCCACCTCGCGCGACAGCGTCTCGGCCGTTGCAGTCAGGCTGCTCGCTGCCGTCAGCACGGAGGAGGCCGCCGTGTCGGTCTCGCCGATGGCGTCGCGCAGCGAGGTGATGTTGACGACCAGCGTTTCGTTGCCCTGCGCCGCGCTCTGCGCATTGGAGGATATCTCGCGCGTGGCCTGGTCCTGCTGGCCGATGGCGCCCGCGATCGCCGAGGTGACCTCGTTGATCTCGCGCACCGCGCCACCGATCTCGCGCACGGCGTCGACCGCATTGCGGGTGGAGGCCTGGATCATCGACACGTTCTCGCCGATTTCGGCGGTGGCCTTGGCGGTCTGGCCCGCCAGCGCCTTCACCTCGTGGGCGACCACGGCAAAGCCGCGGCCGGCATCGCCGGCGCGGGCGGCTTCGATGGTGGCATTGAGCGCGAGCAGGTTGGTCTGCTCGGCGATCGCCTGGATGAGATTGAGCACGCCGTCGATGCGCTGGGTGGCGGCCGCAAGGCTCTCGATCTCGGCAATCGATTTCTCGGTGCGCTGGCCGGTCTGCTCGACCGCGCTCGCGGACTGACGCACCTGGCGGCCGATCTCCTCCACCGACGCCGACAGCTCCTCGGCCGCGCCCGCCACCGCGGTGACGTTGCGTGAAGCTTGCTCGGTGGCGCTGGCCGCCGTGCCGGCGCGGCCGCTGGCGTTCGCGGTGGCGCGTGTGATGGTCTGCGCGGTCTCGCGCATGACGGTGGCATTGTCGGTGAGGCCGCGCATGATCGCGCCGATCGCCTCGCGGAACGACTCGACGGATGTCTCGATGTGGCGGGCGCGCTGCTCGCGCGTCGCGGCCTCTTGCGAGACCTGCGAGGCCAGATTGCGGTTGCGGTCCATGGCCTCCTGGAAGACCTGGATCGCGCGCGCCAGCGCGCCGATCTCGTCGGCGCGCTCGGTGTGCGGCACCGTGACATCCTTGGCGCCGTCGGCGACCTGCTTGATGGTTGCGGTGATCGCCGAGAGCGGCCGCGCGATCGAGCGGGCGATGATGACGATGCCGATCACGACCAGCACCAGCGCCACGCCGCCGAGGCAGGTCAGGACGAAGGACAGCGTGCGGTTGGTCTCGGTCTCCCGCGCGATCTGCTTGGCGCGCTCGGCATAGACCTTGGACAGCGCCTCGAGGTCCTTGTTCAGCGCCGAGCGCACGGAACGGTTGGCGTCGTTGTCGCCCCACTCGCGGCCCGCGGCCGCATTGATCTCGACGGCGCGGCGCACCAGCTCCTTGCGGAACTCGACGAACTGCTCGATGCGCTTCTTGAAGGTCGCGAACTGCTCGGCGTCGTCCGCCTTGACGATGGTCTCCCATCGCTTCACGACCTCGAGGATCTGCGCGTTGAACTTGAGCAGGCCATCGCCGTATTTCTTCACGACGGCGGGCTCCGTCGACATGTAGACGCCGCGCGACTCCATCACGACCGCGTAGACCAGTGAGTTGACCCGCTCGACGTTCAGCGCGGCGGCATTCGCGGTCTCGATCGCGTTGGTCAGCTCGGCGCTGCGGCGGCTGTTGTAGTCGGACAGCATCGCGATCGCCGCGGTCAGCAGAGCGAACAATGCGAAGATCGCATAGAGCTTGACGCTCAGCGTGAAACGGCCCGCCAGGCTGGCGGCATTCCCAGATCGTTCTGATGTCATGGTGCGGGCCCGAATGGCCGGGAGCGGCCGGAAAGTGCAGTCGTTTAAAATTGATACAAAACTATGCAGAACGAAGGTGGATGCAGCGTTAATGCGCGCGCTTCGCCCTTAGTCGAAGGAAAGGTAAGATATTTCAGCGTCTTGATCCGAAGCCATAGTTTCAGGATAGTCCCTGGAGTCGGCCGCTGGCCGACGACCCCCCGGAGAGGCCCTTGGTCTACCGCCACACCATCGACGCCACGACCTACACTTTCCCCGATCTGCGCGACCTGCTCGCCAAGGCGAGCCCGCCGCGCTCCGGCGACCGGCTGGCCGGGATCGCTGCCGGTAGTGCCGAGCAGATGATCGCGGCGCGGATGGCGCTGGCGGACGTCCCGCTCGGGCAGTTCTTGCGGGAAGCAATCATCCCCTATGAGGCCGACGAGGTCACCCGCCTCGTCATCGACAGCCACGACGCCAAAGCGTTTGCGCAGGTCTCCTCGCTCACGGTCGGCGCCTTCCGCGACTGGCTGCTGTCGGATGCGGCGACGCCCGAGGTCTTGCGCCAGCTCGCGTCCGGCATCACCCCGGAGATGGCGGCCGCGGTGTCGAAGCTGATGCGCAACCAGGATCTGGTCCTCACCGCGCGGAAATGCGAGGTCACCACCGCCTTCCGCAACACCATCGGCCTGAAGGGCCGGATCAGCACGCGGCTTCAGCCCAACCATCCGTTCGACGATGCCAGGGGCATCACCGCCTCGATCCTCGACGGCATTTTGCTCGGGGCTGGTGATGCCTGCATCGGCATCAATCCGGCCAGCGACGATCCGGCCGTGATCGCGCAATTGCTGCGGCTGCTCGACGAGATCATCGCGCGGTTGAAGATCCCGACGCAAGGCTGCGTGCTCACCCATGTCACGACCACGCTGTCGCTGATCGGGCAGGGCGTGCCTGTCGACCTCGTCTTCCAGTCGGTCGCCGGCACCGAGGCCGCCAACCGCAGCTTTGGCATCGACCTCGCTTTGCTGAAGGAGGCGCGAGAAGCCGGGCTGTCGCAGAGGCGCGGCACGGTCGGCGAGAACGTGATGTATTTCGAGACGGGCCAAGGCTCGGCGCTGTCAGCCAACGCCCATCACGGCGTCGACCAGCAGACCTGCGAGGCGCGCGCCTATGCGGTCGCCCGCGCCTTCACGCCGTTGCTGGTCAACAGCGTGGTCGGCTTCATTGGCCCGGAATATCTCTACGACGGCAAGGAGATCATCCGGGCAGGGCTCGAGGACCACTTCTGCGGCAAGCTGCTCGGCCTGCCGCTTGGCATCGACATCTGCTACACCAACCATGCCGAGGCGGACCAGGACGACATGGACAATCTGCTGACGCTGCTCGCGGCGGCCGGCGTCACCTTCATCATGGGCGTCCCCGGCGCCGACGACGTCATGCTGAATTACCAGTCCACGTCTTTTCACGACGCGCTCTATGTCCGCGACGTCTTCGGTCTGCGCCGCGCGCCGGAATTCGACGACTGGCTGGTGCAGTCAGGCATTGCGGGCGCCGATTTCCGCCTTGCCGGCGACGCGGGCCTGCTGCCCGATTTTGCCGCGCGGCTGATCGCGTGAGGCGCTCAAGCGCCTGCCTAGATCTCCCAAAGGAAACCATTGGCGGGCTTCGCGAATTAAGATGCTGCCACAATATTGAGAAATTGCGGCTGCAGCGTTACGCTATGTGTCTGCTGGCAATTTGCGCACCATCTGTCGAGCGTGGCTGGGGGAGCTTTGATGCGAGCTGAAAGCAACGGTACGTCCCGGCGGATTCTCTGCGTTTTTCCGCGTTACACGTCCTCGTTTGGCACCTTCGAGCATGCCTATCCGCTGACCGACGGTGTCCGCGCCTTCATGCCGCCGCAGGGACTGCTGCTGCTTGCGGCCTATCTGCCCAGGGAATGGCAGGTCAAATTCGTCGACGAGAATCTCCGACGCACGACCAAGGAAGAGTTCGAATGGGCAGAGGCCGTGTTCGTCAGCGGCATGCACATCCAGCGCCAGCAGATGAACGACATCTGCCGCCGCGCCCATGAATTCGATCTGCCGGTCGCGCTCGGCGGCCCGTCCGTCAGCGCCTGCCCGGACTATTACCCCTCGTTCGACTATCTGCATGTCGGCGAGCTTGGCGATGCCACCAACCAGCTGATCGAGATTCTGTCCCGCGACACCTCGCGCCCGGAGCAGCAGGTGGTGCTGACCACCAAAGACCGCGTGCCGATGACGGAGTTTCCGATCCCGGCCTATGAGCTCGCCGATGTGAAGAAATACTTCCTCGGCAGCATCCAGTATTCCAGCGGCTGCCCCTATCAGTGCGAGTTCTGCGACATCCCCGGCCTCTACGGCCGCAATCCGCGCATCAAGACGCCGGAGCAGATCATCGCCGAGCTCGATCGCCTGCGCGAATGCGGCATGACCGACACGATCTATTTCGTCGACGACAATTTCATCGGCAACCGCAAGGCGGCGATGGATCTGCTGCCGCACCTGATCGAATGGCAGAAGAAGACCGGCTATGTGGTACGGCTCGCCTGCGAGGCGACGCTCAACATCGCCAAGCGCCCCGAGATCCTCGAGAAGATGCGGGAGGCCTTTTTCATCACCATCTTCTGCGGCATCGAGACGCCCGATCCCGACGCGCTGAAGGCGATGCACAAGGACCACAATATGATGGTCCCGATCCTGGAGGGCGTGCGCACCATCAACTCCTACGGCATGGAAGTGGTGTCCGGCATCATCATGGGTCTCGACACTGACAAGCCGAACACCTCGGAAGCGCTGCTCGCCTTCGTCGAGGAGTCCAGGATTCCGCTGCTCACGATCAACCTGCTCCAGGCGCTGCCGAAGACGCCGCTGTGGGACCGGCTGGAGCGGGAAGGGCGCCTGATCGATGACGAGGGGCGCGATTCCAACGTCGACTTCCTGCTGCCCTACGACGACGTCGTCGCGTCCTGGAAGCACGCCATGGCCGTCGCCTACGAGCCCGAGAAGGTCTATGCGCGCTTCCAGTATCAGTGCGACCACGTCTATCCCAATCGCCTCAAGATGCCGGTGCCGGACGAGATGAAGACCTGGCCGAACATCCGGCGCGGGCTCGTCATGTTGCGCAATATCTTCTGGAAGGTCGGCGTACTCGGCGATTACAGGCGGGTGTTTTGGAAATTCGCCCTGGGGCGGCTCCGGCGTGGCGATATCGAGGGCCTGATCGGCTGCACCACGATCGCGCATCATCTCATCACCTTTGCGCGTGCGGCCTCCAGCGGCAAGCAGAACGCGTCGAACTATTCGATCCGGCTGCGCGAAGCATCCGTTCCCGCCGAATGAACGACACACCCGTTCCGGCGCGCCCGACTGTCGATCTCAGATCGTTCACGCCTGCGCGCGTTGCGCTCGGGCGAAGCGGGGCGAGCCTGCCGACAAAGCCGCTGCTCGATTTCACGCTGGCCCACGCCCGCGCCCGCGATGCCGTGCACGCCGCCTTCGACGCACCGCGTCTGGCTGCCGAGCTGAGGGCGCTCGGGCTTGCCGCCACCGAGGTCAGGAGCCGGGCCGCCGATCGCAGCGAATATCTGCGCCGGCCGGATCTCGGACGGCAGCTCGATGCCGGCTCCGCTGCGGCGCTGGCGGATGTCGCCACGGCACCGTGCCGGCTTGTGATCGTCATCGGCGATGGATTGTCGGCGGCCGCGGTCCATGCCCATGCAGTCGCGCTGTTGCAAAGCCTGCTGCCGCGGCTCGGCCAGGACGAGGCTGTCGCGACCGGCCACATCGTGGTCGCCTCAGGCGCGCGCGTTGCGCTCGGCGACGAGATCGGCGCGATTCTCGGTGCGCGCATGGTCGTGATGCTGATCGGCGAGCGGCCCGGCCTGTCGGCGCCCGACAGCCTCGGCGCCTACCTGACCTTCGCGCCGAAGCCCGGCCGCAGCGATGCCGAGCGCAATTGCGTCTCGAACATCCACAAGGCCGGGTTGAGCTACGACGAGGCCGCCTTCAAAATCGCCTGGCTGGTCCGTGAGGGGCTGGCCCGGGAGGTCACCGGGGTGGCGCTGAAGGACGAGAGCGCCGACCGTGCGCCGCTCCGAATCGGCACCGCGCGGCCCGAATGACGGGCATTCCGGCAAAATCGCCGCATCTTGATCGATTCGGCCGCTCTCCGCCTGCTTGCGAAAAGGCCTTTTGACCTGCTAAACCGCTGCCGGCGATTTTCCGCGCATTTTCAAAGGGCAAGCCTCCCATTGGTATGGCATTTTCAAGCCGTTCGCGGGACGCCATAAGCTCACAGCTTGAGCCGATTTAGGAACTGGATAAGGCATGCTCGAAAAGCACAGCGAGAGTGAGGTTCATGTCGACAAGGTCGAGCAGGGACCTGCGTCCTCGATCGCCTTCGGGCTGGAGCGCATCGGCCTGATCGCGGTCCGGGCGCCGATCATTTCCTGCATCATCCTGCTCGCGCTGATCGTCGGCGCCGTGTTCGGCATCCACCGGATCAAGATCGATGATTCGCTGTCGCAGCTGTTCCGCTCCGACACCCGCGAATTCAAGCAGTATGAAGAGGTGACCAAGAAATTCCCGGCCGAGGAATTCGATGTCCTCGTCGTGGTCGAGGGCAAGAACCTGTTGGCGCGGAACAACCTGGAGAAGCTGCGCGACTTCATCACAGACATGCAGCTGGTCGAAGGCACGCGTGGCCTCGTCTCGCTGTTCTCGGCGCGCCAGGCGCCGGCGCCGGGCAAGCTGCCGGCAGCGCTGTTCCCGGCCGAGCTGCCCGAAGGCGAGGCCTATGACAAGTTCATCGAGACGGTCAAAAACAACGAGATCATCCGCGGCAAGCTGCTGTCGGAGGACGGCACCCTGGCGCTGGTCGTGCTGTCGCTCGATCCGGAGGTGGTCGGCTCCAACAAGCTGACCAAGACCGTCGGCGACATCCGCGCGCTGATGAAGGAGGATCTCGGCGACACCGGGCTCAACGTGCAGCTCTCCGGCGTGCCGGTGATGCAGCTCGAGATCCGCAACGCGGTCGAGCGCGACGGGCTCACCTACAACGTCCTGGGCATCCTCGCCGGCTGCGTCATCGCCATCATCTTCTTCCGCAAGATCTCGTTCATGATCGCGGCGGCGTTTCCGCCGATGATTGCGATCCTGCTGGCGCTCGGCGCACTCGGCTGGGCCAATTTCAATCTCAACATGTTCCTGAACGTGATGACGCCGCTCATCATGGTAATCAGCTTCTCGGACTCGATGCAGCTGACCTTCGCCGCGCGCGACCGGCTGATCGCAGGCCAGGACAAGTTCACCGCGTTCAAGAACGCCGTGCTGGTGGTAGGTCCGGCCTGCGTGCTGACGCACGGCACCGCCGGCATTTCCTTCATCGCGCTTCAGTTCTCCGACTCCGACCTGATCCGCAAGTTCGGCGAGGCGGGCCTTGCCGCCACCATCATCGCGCTGGTCGCGGTGCTGTCGCTGGTGCCGGTGTTCGGCGTGCTGTTCGTGCGCAACGAGAAGATCTTCGCCGTGAAATTCCAGAGCGCCGATGCCGGCGTGCAGGCGCTGCGCAATTTCTGCTACTGGATCGCGGTGCGCATGGTCGGCCGTCCCGGCCTGTTCAGCCTGATTGCGGTGCTGTTCGTCGGCGGCCTCGGCGTCATCTACGCCAATCTGGAGCCGCGCTATCGCCTTGCCGACCAGGTGCCGGACAAGCGCCAGGCGGTTGCCGCCAGCGACCGGCTCGATGCCAAGCTGACCGGCGCCAACCCGGTCAACGTGCTGATCCAGTTTCCCAAGGGGGAAACGCTGTATTCGCCGGAGACGCTCCAGACCATCGCGGACGTGCACGCGACCGTGGAGAAGGCGGCCGGCGTCGGCAACGTCTGGTCGCTCGAGACTCTGCGCCGCTGGCTGGCGGAAAAGGCCGGCAGCGCCGACGTCGCGACGTTGAAGGAATATGTCAACGTCATCCCCGAGCATCTGGTGCGGCGCTTCATCGACGCCGAGCAGGATGCCGTCGTGGTCGCCGGCCGCGTGCCGGACAAGGATTCCAGCCAGCTGCTGCCGATCGTCGAGAAGCTCGATTCCGAGCTCGACGCCGTCCGCAAGAAGCATCCGGGTTACGAGATCGCGGTCACGGGTCTTGCCGCGATCGCGGCGCGCAACTCGGCCAGCATGATCGAGAAGCTGAACCGCGGCCTCACGGTCGAGTTCGCGCTGGTCGCGCTCTTCATCGGCCTTGCCTTCCGCTCATGGGTGGTGATGTTCGCCTGCATCCTGCCGGGCATCTTCCCCGTCGTGATGTCGGGAACGGTGCTGTGGGCGATGGGCGAGGGGCTGCAATTCGCCAGCGTCGTCGCGCTCACCGTCTCGTTCGGCTTGGGCCTCAGCGCCACCATCCACTTCCTCAATCGCCTGCGGCTCGAGAGCAAGCCGGGCGTCGGCTCGGCGCTCGCGGTGGAGCGGGCGACCGTGCTGGTCGGCCCCGCGCTGATCCTGACCACGGTGGTGCTGGCCTGCGGCCTCGTCGTCACCGTGTTCTCCGACCTGCCGTCGCTGCGGCTGTTCGGTTGGCTCAGCGCCTTCTCGATGGTCATGGCGCTCGTCGCCGACCTCTTCATCCTCAGGCCGACGGCGATGTGGCTGATCAATCTGCACGCCAGGCTTCACGGCCCCGACAAGCCGGCGATCTGAGCGGCTTCATCCACCGGACATGGAATCGGCGCAGTCTGGATGACTGCGCCGATTTTCGTTCCAGGGATACCTCATGCGGCCGATACGGCACGACAGCTCCATCATGGAGTTTCAGCGGAAGCGCGGCGGCGATTCCGCCGCCTTTCTCGTCCCGTTCCTGACATCGGACATGATCTTGCTCGACGCCGGCTGCGGACCCGGGACCATTACGGCCGCGCTCGCGAGCGTGGTCGAAAAGGCAGTCGGCGTCGACATCGAGCCGAAGGCGATCGCCGCCGCACATCGGCTCGCAGCGGCGAAAGGCTTGATCAACCTGTCCTTCGTCGAAGCCGACATGACCGCGCTTCCGTTCGAGAGCGAGGCGTTCGATGCGGTGTTCTTTCATGCGGTGCTCTACCATCACAGCGAGGCGGCGCTGACGCGAACGCTGGCGGAAGCCTGGCGCGTGCTGAAGCGCGGCGGTCTCGTTGCAACGCGCGATGCCGATGTCGGCGGCAACATTCTTCATCCTGAAATCGAGGGCGTACGCCTCGCGCTCGATCTCTGGCAGCGCTGGTACGAGCACGACGATCCGGACGCGCTTCGCTTCGGCCGCCGGCAGGGCTCGATTCTTCGTGCGCACGGATTTGGGCCAGTCTGGACCGGTGCGAGTTATGTCAATCACAGCGCCGATGCTGCGCGCCGGGGCGAGGCCGTCGCGGATGCGCGGCGGAGCTTGCTCGGTCTCGGGCCGCAGCTTGTCGGGAAAGGGCTCGCGACCGGCAACGAGATCGAGGCGGCGCTGGCCGGATGGGACGCCTGGGCGCGCGATCCGAATGCGGTCTATTTCAGATGCCGATGCGAATGTGTCGCGCGCAAGGACTCATCCGGCGGTCTGCGGCGCTCACGCCTGTCGGCGCAGAAGATTCATGTCAGCAAAAAGCCCCCGGCTCGCGAGAACCGGGGACGTGTTCCTCATCCGGTCGGGAAGGGGATCAGCCCTTCGTCATCGTGATGTTGACGCCGCGGATCTCGCCCTTGGAAGAGATCTGCACCGTCTGCTTGGTGCCGTTGGTGCGCAGCGACAGATTGGCGGCGAAGCCGTTGGCCTCGACGAACACGTCGATCTGGCCGCCGCCGGCGGTGCCTTGCAGATTGCCGAAGATGTTGCGGTTGGACTCGCTCCAATTGCCGGAGATCCGCTCGCCCTGGCTGGTCACGTCGCTGGTGAGGTCGAACTTGTAGCTGTCGGAGGCGCAGTGCAGGGCCTGCTTGAGCGCGAGGCCGCTGCCGGCGACCTTGTAGTCCGCCTTGCAGCGGATGCGCTCGGTGGAGCCGTCTGACAGCGACACCGTGCCTGTGCCGGTCCACGCGCCGTCGAATCCGGCAAAGGGTCCGGACGACTGAGCATGGCTTGCCGCAACTGAGAACAGCAGCGCAGTCCCGATGCCGGCCGCCTTGATTGCCAGTCCAGATCGCCCAAAGAATTTCATCTCAAATATCCCGTTTTGGAACGACGCTCATTTACGATTAAGAACGTCTCGCCACATCGAAAGTTTAGTGCCTTGAGCCTGTGTCAGGTTCAAAGCTTGGACGCCAGAGATAGTGCTTCACAACGGCTTGCGCCGCCTCCGATATCGCGATTCCCCGTGTTTCCGCAGGTTTCTGGCCGAAGCGGTCCGGCGGAGAGATGCAGGTGTGCAACAGGTGTCGAGCAAAACGCGACGCTGTTGAATTATGACGTAGTATCAATCCCTTACATCTGCCAATGAAGGTGCAGGGAAGACCTGATTTGGCAGGGTGGCGCCAATTTGGCCGCATTTGCCAGTGCTTGTGCCTTCTCTGAGGCCGCGACTTCGCGGCGACTTGCCATCAGAACAATCCGCTCCGGCCGTCCACCCTGTGCTGTCCGGGATCGGTGCGATTCTGCCGTCAGAATGAAGGAATACAATGCGTAAGCTTCTCGTCGCTTTCACCGTGCTGTCGGCAACCCTGTCCACGGCCGCGTTCGCCCAGCAGGGGCGTGGTACCGAGGCCGAGCAGAAGGCCTGCACCCGCGACGTGCAGAAGTTCTGCCGTCCGGTCATCGACCAGGGCGATTTCACCATCCTCGCCTGCCTCAAGGAGAACCGGGCCAAGATCTCGCAGGCCTGCGACCAGGTCCTGAAGAACCACAACCAGTAAGCTCGGCCACTGGCCCACAAGGGCGGCCGCGGAGCCGCCTTTTCGGGCCGGATCCGTACGGGGCTGCAATCGAGAGACAGGATTGGTTTTGCGGCCATATTCCCCTATATGGGGGCCGCGGCGGCATCGCCGGCATGAGCCCGCGCGAGCGAAAAAGCCCTTCCTGTCCAAACGATTGTAAACCAGCCTCGATGACCTCTGCGAGCGAATTGCGATCCGGCAAGGGTGACCGCGACGAGAATTTTCCCGTCGCGTCCTGGATCATTCATCCGCGTCATCGCGCCCTGATCCTGGCCTATTACAATTTCGTCCGCACGGCCGACGACATCGCCGACCACGCCACGCTGCCCCCCGACCAGAAGCTCGCTTATCTCGACCTGCTCGAGGCGGAACTGCTCGGCAAGGGCGACACGCAGGCCGAGGCCGTCACCCTGCGCCGTGCGCTGGCTGACCGCGGCATGACGCCGCGGCACGCGCTCGACGTGCTGATCGCGTTCCGCATGGACGTGACCAAGCTTCGCTACGAGACCTGGGACGAGGTCATCCATTATTGCCGCTATTCGGCGATGCCGGTCGGCCGCTTCATGCTCGACGTCCACGGCGAGAGCACCTCGACCTGGGCCGCATCGGATGCGCTCTGCGCAGGTCTGCAGATCAACAACCACCTGCAGGATTGCGGCAAGGATTTCCGCGAGCTCAACCGCGTCTATCTGCCGCGCGAGGCGCTGGCAGCACACGGCGCCTCGATCGAGCAGCTCGGGCTCGCACAGTCGCCGCCGGCGATGCTGGCCTGTCTTCAGTCGCTCGCCGCGCGCAACGAGGCGCTACTCGACGACGGCCGCTCGCTCGCTGCGGAGATCCGGGATTTCCGCCTCGGCGTCGACGTCGCGGTGATCCAGGCCTATGCCGACCGCATCGTGCGTCTTCTGAAGGCGCGCGATCCCCTGCGCGAGCGCGTGCATCTGAACAAGTTCGAGCTGCTCACCTTCAGCCTCGCCGGCATGATCGGCGAAGTCGGCCGCCGCGCGATCGGGCGCAGGGCCATTTCCAGACCGGGGACTGCACATGACGCTTGAGGCGACCTCGCCCGGCGCCAATTATGGCTCGACCGCATCGAACAGCTCCTTCTACGCTGCGATGCGCATCCTGCCGCATGACCAGCGCCAAGCGATGTTCCAGATCTACAGCTTCTGCCGCCAGGTCGACGACATCGCCGATTCCGACGGCCCGCGCGACGAGCGGCTCGTCGCGCTGCAGGAGTGGCGCAACGATATCGACGCGCTCTATCGGGGCAATCCGCCGCCGCGGCTGAAGGACTACGTCGCCTCGGTGAAGACTTTCGGCCTGAAGCGCGAGGATTTCCTCGCCATCGTCGATGGCATGGAGATGGACGTGCCGCAGGACATCCGCGCGCCCGACATGGCAACGCTCGATCTCTATTGCGATCGGGTCGCCAGCGCCGTCGGACGATTGTCGGTGCGCGTGTTCGGCCTGCCGGAAGAGGACGGCATCCTGCTCGCCCACCATCTCGGCCGCGCGCTCCAGCTCACCAACATTCTGCGCGACATCGACGAGGATGCAGGTCTCGGCCGGCTCTATCTGCCGCGCGAGGCGCTGCTGCATGCCGGCATCACCTCCAACGATCCGAACCGCGTGATCGCCGAGCGCGCGCTGCCGAAGGTCTGCCTGCCGCTGGCGCAGCGCGCGAAGACGCATTTCGAAAAGTCGGACGAGATCATGAACCGCAACAAGCGTCGCGCGGTCCGCGCGCCGCGGATCATGTCGAAGTACTATCATTCCATTCTGGACCTTCTGATCGCGCGCGGTTTCGACGCGCCGCGCGAGCCGGTGCGTGTGTCGAAGGTCACACGCATCCTGATCCTGCTCCGCTACGCTTTCATCTGATGCAAAAGACAGCTCACATCATCGGCGCCGGGATTTCCGGCCTCTCTGCCGCCGTGCGGCTCGCCAATGCCGGCTTCAAGGTTGCCGTGCACGAGGCGACGCACCAGGCCGGCGGCCGCTGCCGCTCCTATTTCGACGGTGCCACCAATCTCACCATCGACAATGGCAATCATCTGCTGCTGTCGGGCAACGGCCATGCGCGCGCCTATGCGCGCTCGATCGGCACCGAGGCGGGCCTCGTCGGTCCTGACAGCGCGCAGTTTCCCTTCGTCGACATCAAGACCGGGCAGCGCTGGCAGATCGATCTCGGCAATGGCCGGCTGCCGACCTGGGTGCTCGACGAAAGCCGCCGCGTGCCCGACACCGGGCTCACCGACTATCTGAAGCTGGCGCCGCTGATCTGGGCCTCGGAAGACACGCCCGTCGGCAAGTCGATTCCTTGCGAAGGCATCCTCTATCAGCGCCTGGTGCAACCGCTGCTGCTTGCCGCGCTCAATGTCGATCCGCCCGAGGGCTCCGCCGGGCTTGCCGGCGCTATCGTGCGCGAGACGCTGCTTGCCGGCGGGCAGGCCTGCCGCCCGCTGATCGCGCGCGACGGCCTCAGCGCCGTGCTGATCGAGCCGGCTGTGAAGTTCTTGGCTGAGCGCGGTCACACCGTTCAGCTCGGCCATGAGCTGCGTTCGTTCCTCAGCAGCGACGGCAAGGTGACCTCACTGAATTTCGGCGGCGAGGACGTGGTCCAGCTCGGTCCGGGTGACGTCATCGTGATGGCGGTGCCGCCGCGCGCGGCAGCGAGCCTGCTGCCGGGCCTGAAGACGCCGACCGAATTCCGCGCCATCGTGAACGCGCATTTCCGCTTTGAGCCGCCGCCGGGCGCAGCGCCGATCCTCGGCGTGATCGGCGGTGTCGTGGAGTGGCTGTTCGCGTTCCCGAACCGGCTCTCGGTCACCATCAGCAATGGCGACCGCCTCGTCGACATGCCGCGCGAGGAGCTGGCGCAGGCGATCTGGAACGACGTTTGCGAGGCGGCCGGCGTGTCCGGCGAGCTGCCGCCGTGGCAGATCGTGCGCGAGCGCCGTGCCACATTTGCGGCGACGCCGGCCCAGAATGCCCTGCGTCCGGGGCCGGCGACTGCGCTGAAAAACCTGTTCCTTGCCGGCGATTGGACTGCTACGGGATTGCCTGCAACCATCGAAGGATCGGTCCGGTCCGGTGACCGCGCCGCCGATCTGGTGCTGGCCGCCAAAGGATCCTGAAAGGCGGCCCTGACGGGCGGATGTCCCGGTCATTTTTCACTCAACTATCGGAGTAATCGAGCGAGATGGATTCCGTGAACGCGCCCAATCGCGAGGCAGTGGAATCGAAGGTGTTGGAATCGAGCATTGCGTCGGCCACGCAAGGCGTCCTCGGCTTCCAGCAATCGGACGGCCATTGGGTGTTCGAGCTCGAGGCCGACTGCACGATTCCGGCCGAGTACATCCTGATGCGCCATTATCTCGCCGAGCCCGTCGACACCGTGCTCGAGGCCAAGATCGGCAACTATCTGCGCCGCGTCCAGGGCGCCCATGGCGGCTGGCCGCTGGTGCATGACGGCGAGTTCGACATGAGCGCCAGCGTGAAGGCTTACTTCGCGCTGAAGATGATCGGCGATTCCGTCGATGCGCCGCACATGGTGCGCGCACGCGAGGCGATCCACGCCCGCGGCGGCGCGATTCATAGCAACGTCTTCACACGCTTCCTGCTCGCGACGTTCGGCGTCGTGACCTGGCGCGCGGTGCCGGTGCTGCCGATCGAGATCGTGCTGCTGCCGTTCTGGTCGCCGTTCCACCTCAACAAGATCTCCTACTGGGCGCGCACCACCATGGTGCCGCTGATGGTGATCGCCGCGCTGAAGCCGCGCGCGAAGAATCCGAAGGGCGTCGGCATCGACGAGCTGTTTTTGCAGGATCCGCGCTCGATCGGCATGACGGCGAAGGCGCCGCACCAGAGCATGGCCTGGTTCCTGCTGTTCCGTTCGCTCGATGCGATCCTGCGCGTGATCGAGCCGCTGTTTCCGAAGAGCCTGCGCCAGCGCGCGATCGACGCGGCGCTCGCCTTCATCGAGGAGCGGCTCAACGGCGAGGACGGCATGGGCGCGATCTATCCGCCCATGGCCAATATCGTCATGATGTACGACGCGCTCGGCAAGGACGAGAATTATCCGCCGCGCGCGGTGACGCGCCGGGGCATCGACAAGCTGCTGGTGATCGGCGAAAACGAAGCCTACTGCCAACCCTGCGTCTCGCCGGTGTGGGACACGACGCTGACCGCGCATGCGCTGCTGGAAGCCGGCGGCGACAAGGCGGTGCCTGCAGCGAGGCAAGGTCTCGACTGGCTGATCCCGAAGCAGGAGCTTCAGGTGAAGGGCGACTGGGCGGTGAAGCGGCCGGACGTGCGTCCGGGCGGCTGGGCCTTCCAATACAACAACGCCTATTATCCTGACCTCGACGACACCGCCGTGGTGGTGATGTCGATGGATCGCATGCGCCGGGAGCACGGCGCGACCGGCTACGACGCCGCGATCGCCCGCGGCCGGGAATGGATCGAGGGAATGCAGAGCGACGACGGCGGCTGGGCCGCCTTCGACGTCAACAACCTCGAATATTACCTGAACAACATCCCGTTCTCGGACCATGGCGCGTTGCTCGATCCGCCGACGGAGGACGTCACGGCGCGCTGCATCTCGATGCTGGCCCAGCTCGGCGAGACCGAGAAGACCAGCAAGCAGGTGGCCGCTGGCGTTGCTTATTTGCGCAAGACCCAGCACCCGGAGGGGTCCTGGTATGGCCGCTGGGGCATGAACTTCATCTATGGAACCTGGTCCGTGCTCTGTGCCCTCAACATGGCAGGCGTCGATCATAAGGACCCGATGATCCGCAAGGCCGTCGCCTGGCTGGCCTCGATCCAGAATAAGGACGGCGGCTGGGGGGAGGACGCGGTCAGCTACCGGCTGGACTACAAGGGCTGGGAACCCGCCCCCTCGACCGCCTCGCAGACGGCATGGGCCTTGCTTGCCCTGATGGCGGCAGGCGAGGTTGATCACCCAGCCGTCGCCCGCGGGGTGGAGTACCTGATTGCAACACAAAACAAAAAAGGA
The DNA here is from genome assembly GCF_054057995.1 of Bradyrhizobium sp. USDA 4486. Taxonomy (NCBI): domain Bacteria; kingdom Pseudomonadati; phylum Pseudomonadota; class Alphaproteobacteria; order Hyphomicrobiales; family Nitrobacteraceae; genus Bradyrhizobium; species Bradyrhizobium sp. USDA 4486. The sequence goes on along the minus strand of NZ_JBSRZV010000001.1, from coordinate 3,684,874 downwards.
CTGTGGGACGAGCAGCGGTACACCGCCACAGGCTTCCCCCGCGTGTTCTATCTACGTTATCATGGTTACTCGAAGTTCTTCCCGCTGTGGGCGCTGGCGCGGTATCGGAACTTGCGGAACACCAACAGCAGGGTGGTAGGGGTCGGAATGTGACTTTGGGGACGGGGGACTATGTTACCGCGGGTCAGGCCATCGACCCGCGGCCTATCTTGATTGTGACCGGATTGGTTCAGGAGGCCCGCATCGCGGCCGGGCCGGGAATGGCGGTCATCTGTTCATCCAGCAGCCCGAGCCAGTTGCGGGCCCTGTTGACGGTGGTGGATCCCGAGACGATTCGTGGCGTGATCTCGTTCGGCGTGGCCGGCGGGCTCGATCCGACGCTGCGCTCCGGCGACGTCGTGCTGGCGACCGAGGTGCTCTCCGGGGACACCCGCTGGGCCGCTGGCCTGTCGCTCGGCGACGACCTGATCGAGCGCCTGACCTCCGGCCGCCGCCGTGTGGTGCGCGGCAGCCTCGCCGGCGCCGAGGAGGTGGTCACGAAGCGGTCCTGCAAGGCGGCGCTGCATTCCGAGACCGGGGCTGCGGCTGTCGACATGGAGAGCCACATTGCAGCTGCCTATGCGGCCGAAGCCGGGCTGCCCTTCGCCGCCGTCCGCGTCATCAGCGATCCCGCCCACCGCGCGCTGCCCGCGCTCGCCCGCGCCGCCATCAAGCCGAACGGCCAGATCGACCTCGCCGCCGTGCTGCGCGGCATCGTGCGCAATCCCGCCACGCTGCATGCGCTGGTCTCGACCGGCATCGACTTCAACCGCGCGCTGCGCTCGCTTCGCGGCTGCCGCGACTATCTGATCGGGACGGAGCTCATCGAGAGCGAGATCCTGGTCTCCAAGGCGGCCTGAGCTCTTGACGGGATAAAACAAAGAGCCCGGTCGCCATCGGCGCCCGGGCTTTTTGCGTTGTGGTGCATGCTCACTCGGTCGCCTCCATGCGGTTTCGGTCCACGACCCACAGCGTCCGTCGCATCATGCCCTCGACAATTGCGGCCGACTCGCTCGGACGCAGATAGATCGCCGTGGACTTGAGCAGCCACGGCAACACCGCCTGCTCGAGCCGTTCCTCATAGGTTCGGCGCATCATGTCAAATGCCTGCAGGCCGGGTCCCGCCAGGACCACGTGGTGCGGGCGCAGCACGGATATCGTTGCCGCGACCGCCTCGGCAAGCGCGCGACCTGCCTGCTGGAATACGTGCTCGAGACGGGGATCGCCGCCCCGCGCTCGCTCGCGCAGGAGCGCCATCTGCGCCTCGGAAGGCTGTTGCGCCGCCGCCGGCGGCAGGTCGAGAAAAGTGCGAGCGTCGCGGTAGAGCGCATAGTCGGCAAGATGGGCCTCGATACAGCCGCGCTGGCCGCAGCGGCATTGGGGCCCGTTCGATCCCAGCTTGATATGGCCAATCTCGCTGCCGGCGCCGGCGCCCCAGCGCGCCTCGCCGTCGACGATGACCCCCATGCCTACGCCGTGGCCGACCATGATCGTGGCCGAGAGGCCCTGCGCCAGGGACGGCTCCGCGGCGGAGAGGGCGAGCGCAACCGCGACAGCGTCATTCGCCATCACGACTTCGGCGTTGAAGGCCTCGCGCACCGGCTTCACCAGATCGACATCGGTGACGGAGAGCGCCGGACTCCACAGATGCCGGCCAGTGTCCGCATTCACGATTCCCTGCAGGGCAATCCCTATTCCCAGCAAGCGATGGCGCGGTGTGGCCGTCGCCTCGAGCATCGCGTCGATCTGCGCAATCACGAGATCGCACAACGCGCCCGCATCGAGAGCCCGCGTCGCGATTTCGAGCCGCGATTGCGCCAGGCCGGAGCCGCTGAAATCCGCGATCAGCGTTTCAATCAGATTCATGCGGAGCGAGACCGCAATGATGCGGCCGAACTCCGGGTTCAGGGTCAGCAGCACGGCGGGCCGGCCGCGGCGGCGGCCGTTCAGCCCGTCTGCATCGTCTTCGTCCGTGTCGTCGGACCACGAGGTCGCCGCCGTCTCGGTCTCGCGCAGCAACTCTTCCGCGATCAGTCTCGACGTCAGGCCGGAAACGGCGGCGAAGCTCAATCCCGTGCTTCGGGCGAGTTCCACACGCGGCAATGGCCCCTGGCGTCGCAAGACCTCGACGAGACGGCCACGATTCGAGCCGCGGCCGGTGCTGGCAATTCGTCTCGGCTGCTCGATTTGGTCAACCATGCTGTCTCTTTAATTCATGGCGTGAAGTTAATCGGCGGGTGATTGGTGGTGTGATCGAAACAACACACCCGCAGGGCGTCGGTTGAGAGTCATATTTACTTGGATCATGCCTCATGTACTATTTCCGCGTGAAGAAAGGGGCAGTACATCCCGATTCAGATGTTTTTGCTCTGCGACATTTCTTCGCTACGTAAACAAAATAAGGCGCAAAAGCGTCGCGAAGCCCCTCGTCTGGGGTGGGCCAATGGGAGCTGAAACATGAACGGATCGATGAAGAAATTGCTAGTGCCGTTGCTCGCTACCGTCGCGCTCGCGATGGCGATGGAGATGGCGCAGGCCCAGCAGAAGAAGACCATCGCGCTGGTCACCAATGTTGCGGCCGACTTCTGGACCATTGCCGGCCGTGGGCTCGAGAAGGCGCAGAAGGAACACCCGGACTACAATATCGAATTGATCGTCACCAACGAAGGCACGGCAGCGGGCCAGCGGCGCGAGTTGGATGACCTGCTGGTGCGCGGCGTCGCCGGTATCTCCATCTCGGTCGACGATGCGCCGCACGCGACCGAACAGCTCAACAAGGTTGCGGCCAAGACGGTGTTGATCACGACCGACAGCGACGCGCCGCAGAGCAATCGTCTCGCCTATATCGGCACCGACAACATCGCGGCCGGGCGGCAAGCAGGCGAAGAGATCAAGAAGGCGCTGCCGAACGGCGGCAAAATCGCGCTGTTCGTCGGCACGATGGACGCGGACAATGCCCGCGAGCGGGTGCAAGGCATCAAGGAAGCGATCGCCGGCACCAAGGTCGAGCTGGTCGACGTGTTCACCGACCAGGTGGACTTCGCCAAGGCCAAGGCGAATATCGAGAACGTGCTCGTCAAATATCCCGACATTGCGCTGTTGTCCGGCCTCTGGAGTTACGAGACACCGCTGATCTATGACGCGGTCAAGGCGGCGGGCAAGGCCGGCAAGGTGAAGATCGTCGGCTTCGACGAGGACCAGCGCACGCTGCGGGGAATATCCGACGGCACGATCGAATCCACCGTCGTGCAGCAGCCGTACGAGTTCGGATATCTGTCCGCCACCAACATCATCAAGACGCTGAACGGCGACAAGTCCTGGATCCCGCCGGGCGGCAAGCTGATCGTGCCAACCCAAGTGATCAGCAAATCCAACGTCGCAGAATTCACCGCAAATCTGAAGGGCCTGCTGAAGAAGTGACTTTCAGCGCCTTTCGGCGCCCGGCGGCACGGCCGTCGGGCGTCGGGCGGGAGGAAATGAATGGCGGAAATCCTGTTCGAACTCGCCGGGATCAGCAAGTCCTATCCCGGGGTCATGGCCCTCGACGACGTCAGCCTGCGTGTGTATCGCGGCGAGGTGTTGGGTCTGATCGGCGAGAACGGCGCCGGCAAATCGACGCTGATGCGCGTGCTGGGTGGCGTGATCGCGCCGAGTGAGGGCGTGATCCGCATCGGCGGCACCGAGCACGTCCGTCTGACGGTGAACGAGGCGACGCAGGCCGGCATCGCCTTCGTGCATCAGGAGCTGAACCTTTTCGAAAACCTCGACGTCGCCGCCAACGTCTTCATCGGACGCGAGAGGCTGATGGGCGGTCCGCTGAAGCTGGTGGACAACGCGGAGATGCGCGCCCGCGTGACGCCGCTGCTGGAGCGGCTGGGCGCCGATTTCACTCCGGAGACGCTGGTCGACAACCTGTCGATCGCCGAGCGTCAGCTGGTGGAGATCGCCAAGGCGCTCTCGATCGACGCCCGCGTGATCATCATGGACGAGCCGACCTCCAGCCTGACGATTTCGGAGACTGAACGGCTGCTGGAGGTGATTGCCGATCTGAAGGCGCACGGCATCTCGGTGATCTACATCTCTCACCGGCTCGGCGAGATCATGACCTGCGCCGACCGCGTCGTGGTGCTCCGCGACGGGCGTACGGTGGGAGAGCTGGCGCGGGACGGGCTGAGCCACGCCGCAATGATCCGGCTGATGATCGGTCGCGACCTGAAAGCGCTGCATACGCCGCCGAAGCGGCCGCCGCGGCCGGGCGGCTGCGACATCGTCGGCCTCGTGACATCGGCCTTTCCCGACCGGCAGATCGATCTTTCAGTGCGGCATGGCGAGATCCTCGGACTGGCGGGGCTCGTAGGCGCCGGTCGCACCTCCTTGGCCCGCGCGGCTTTCGGCATTGACCCGCCGCTGGGCGGCGAGATCAGGATCGACAACACGCCGGTCGATGTCGCATCGCCACAGGACGCGATCAGGCAAGGTATCTATCTGATGCCGGAGGACCGCAAGAAATCCGGGCTCGTGCTGGAGCTGCCGATCCGGGAGAACGTGACGCTCGCCAGCCTGCTGAATTATGCGCGGATGTGGCTGGTCAGCGGCCCGGCCGAGCGCAAGGTCGCCAAAGAGCAGGTGAGGCGCCTTTCCATCAAGGTGCCCAGCATCGATATGGAGGCCGTGACGCTCTCGGGCGGCAACCAGCAAAAGGTCGTGCTTGGCAAGTGGCTTTCCATGCAGCCGCGCGTGATGTTCTTCGACGAGCCGACACGTGGCGTCGATGTCGGTGCCAAGAGCGAGATCTACGCGTTGATGCGCGAGCTCGCCGACCAGGGCGTTGCGATCGTGATGATTTCTTCGGACATGGAGGAGGTCATAGGCGTCTCCGACCGGATCGCGGTGATGCACGAAGGCAGCGTCAGCGGTGTGCTGGAGCGCCCGCAGTTCAGCGAATACAACGTGTTGCGGCTTGCAATCGGCCAGGCGCCGGACATCGTGGCGGCTGCACCATGAACAAGAAAGAACTTGGGCTCGGCTTGCTGCTGCTGGTGATTTCCGCCGTCACCGGCGCGATCAATCCGGCCTTCCTGTCGCTGGTGAACCTGCTGAACATGGCCAACCTGATCGGCCTGTTCGGCGTGTTCGCGCTCGGCGAGGGGCTGGTGATCATCACCGGCGGCATCGATCTCTCGCTCGGGTCGATGTTCGCGCTGCTCGGGGTCGTGTTCATCGACCTTCTGACGACTTATCAGGTTCCCTGGCCTCTGGCGCTGCTGGCCGTGTTGCTGGGCGGGCTGGTGCTGGGAGCAGTCCAGGGTTTCCTCGTCACCCGGTTGAAGATGCAGCCCTTCATCGTGACGCTGTGCGGGTTGCTGATCTATCGCGGCGCCGCCCGCTACTACACGAGCGACTCGACACGCGGCTTCGGCTACGGCGACGAGGCCGGGACGCTGAGCAGCATTGCCTCCGGCAATGTGGCGGGCATCCCGAACACCTTCATCCTTCTGATCATCCTTGCGCTCGTTCTTGGCGTGCTGCTGCACCGCTCGGTCTACGGGCGCTGGCTCTATGCCGTCGGCAAGAACGAGGAAGCGGCGCGCTTCTCGGGCATCAACACGAATATCGTGATCGCAACCGCCTATATCATCAGCGGCGGGCTCGCCGGCGTTTCAACGGTCTTGTTCGTGTTCTACACGAACTCGGTGTCGCCGAGCTCCTTCGGCAATTTCTATGAGCTCTACGCGATCGCGGCTGCCGTCCTCGGCGGGTGCAGCCTGCGCGGCGGCGAGGGCTCCATCCTCGGTATCGTGCTCGGCACGGCGCTGCTGCAGGTGCTGCAGAACCTCGTGAATATCCTGGGCATTCCTAATTCCTTGAACTTTGCGGTGATGGGAACGGTGATTCTGATCGGCGTGTTGGCGGATCATCAGTTGCAGGCCCGGCGGCGGCGCAAGATGGCGCTGGCCGGCCTCGCCCGCGCGGCCCCGAGATCGGCATTTGAACGACAGCAGAGCGCAGCACCGCGCGGCGTGGACGCGCTGCCGGCGAGAACAGGCGACCAGGCATGAGGGATTCGGCTCCAGTTGACACTGAGCGGTTTCGTGGGCGCGCGGCTGCGACGGTGTGTACTGGGAACGAGCGCGTTCCAGGCTCGAGGGCTTGGGCAGGAACGCGAGGCACGAACGACAAAGCCTGAGATGGCGGGAGGACACGAGAAATGTTGCGCAAGGTTATGAACACAGCATGTGCATGCGGTGTGGGGATTGCTTTATCATCGCTGTTGGGCGGTGCGGTACACGCGGCCGATTTTCCAACGAAAGCTGCGCCTCTTCCCTATGCGGACGCCGACGACTTCTGGACGAGACCCTATCTGTTCGGCGATCTCGGCAGAACGAGGCTGAAGGAGCAGGGCATCGATATCGGCCTGACGCTGGGTAATGAAACCGTCGGCAACCTGTCGGGAGGAGATAGGAACACCGCGGCCAACGCTGGACAATTGTGGTTCGGTGCCAAGCTCGATATGGCGAAGCTTGCCGGCATTCCGGGCGGCACGGTCGGCCTCACGCTGGTCCAGCGTTTCGGCGACAACCTGAATTCCGAGGCGGGCATTCCGGCCTTGCAGCTGACCAACGAAGTTTTCGGCCGCGGAAATATCCTTCGCCTGACCCAACTCTATTACTCGCAGAAGCTTTTCAATGATCAGCTTGAACTCAAGGGCGGCCGTCTACCAGTCGGCTCCGACTTCTTCTTCGGTCTGTGCGAGTTCATCAACCTGACCTTCTGCGGCGGCCAGCCCGGCAACATCCAGGGCGGCTACATCTATAACTGGCCGGTGAGCCAATGGGCCGGTGTCGTCCACTACAACTTCGCCAAGGATTTCCAATTGTCGGTCGGCGTCTACGACGCCAATCCGAATTATTTGACGACGTCGGAGCCCAGCACCTACTTCTTGCCGGGCGTCCCTCGCTCAAGCCCTGCCTCGGGCGTGCTGGTGCCGGTGGAGTTGGTCTGGGCGCCGAAAGGTCCCCTGAACGGGACCTGGAGAGTCGGCGGCTGGTATGACAGTGCCTCGACGATCGATGGTGGCCTCCCGGGTATCGTTCAGGTCATCCCCGGTGTCGGTGGTGTCCCGGACCAGTTTCTGGGAGATAGAAGAGGCCGCTACGGCGTCTATGAGTCGATCCTGCAGCGCTTGACCGTTGACGGGCCCGGGGCGGTCGGTTGGTACACCTTCCTCAATACGACCGTCGCCGATCACAGGACAGCGTTCCAGGACTACCAGATCGCGCTGGGCTTCAGGCACACCGGAACCTTTTCCTGGCGTCCCCAGGACGAAGTCGGCTTCGCGGTGGGCACGACCCATGTGAATTCGGCGGCCTTCAGCCCCAACGCCGGCGGCAACGAAGTGCCGCTCGAAGTCTGGTACGGATGGCAGGCGACCGGCTGGCTGAACCTCAAGTTCGACGCGCAATATGTGATCAATCCCGGCGGGCGCGGCTATAACGCCGCTGGCGTGAAGACCGACAATGCCGTGGTTCTCGGCATGCGCACCGAGGTTCACTTCTGATGTGGCGCTGATACAGCTGATGCGAAAGCCAGTGGCATGCATGGGTGGTTGTTATTCACCTTGGCATGAAGGCGGCCCAACCCACCAAGGAGGGGAGGGAGCGTAGCCCCCCGCAACTCGCTCCGGCCTTCTCCTTGGCGCTTGAGCGGGACAAAACAAAGGGCCCTGTCGCGGTAGCGACCGGGCCTTTTGGCTTTGCTGCGCCACTCCGTAGGCTGGGCTGAGCCCTTGCGAAACAAAATGACCCGTCGGGCAAAACACCGGAACACTCGTCAATCCCTTCCCGCAAAAAAATTCTTCTTTCCAGAATTTCGGATTTGTGGCATAGAGCGGCTATCCCGGCCCTGCCAGAGGGGCGCTTCGCGATCGTCACGAGATGCGGACCGGGGGGCGGTGGACGCGGCAGCGCCGGCGCGAAGTCGATGACAGGGCGGGCAACCGTGAGTCAGGCCCGACGCGATACGACACGGCGCGGTCACAGCGGCTTGGCTGGATCTCGGAGGTGAGCACACGCGAGCCTCGGATGCTTCCGGCAGGGTCGTCCGCGGACGGAGAAGTCGTGTGGTCCCGACGCCCGGGGTTCTGGCGTCAAGCTTCGCGGTGATGTGGCGGCCAACCGGCGCGCGCATCGATCAGCGGCGAGGCGACGGGGGCAATAGTGCAACGCTCCCCGAGGAGAGCACGAAGGACACCGTTAAAACCATCCGCGCAGGGAAGGCCGGGCGACCGGCATCACCTGTGATCCACCCCGTGTGCGTTTTTTGATGCACGCGGACCGCGGGTGCCGCCGGCGCCCGGCCTTCCCTGCGCCCCTGGCTTTCATGGGGCGAAACGAACAGCAAAGCTCGGGCGAAAGAAGCCGCGAGAACGCGCAGGTGTGTCTGCTCGGAACAGAGCTGATGGAAAAGCAAGCCGGTGCCATGGAGGCTGGGGTGAACGGCGTGCCTCCAAGCCTCACGAAACCTGCGCAAAAGAAAAAAGCCCGGACGCGCTGGCGGCCGGGCTTTCGTCGTGAGATGTGATCGTGCGCGACTTACGCCGCCGTCGAAGCCTTCCGCGCAGCCTTCGCCGCGGCGGCTTCGGCCTCGTCCTTGCGGATCTCCGAAAGCTTCTTCTGGACCTGCTCGGAGAAGATGTACTGCGCCGGGCGCTGCTTGCTGAGGTCGATCTCCGGCGCCATGGGACCTGTGGTCTTGATGCCGCGCAGCGACACCCACATCGCCTTCAGCGGGTTGTTGAGGGCTGCGGTCGCCGCCGTCGGCTCGTAGCCGCAATGGGCCATACAGTCGGCGCACTTCTCGTAGCGACCGGTGCCGTAGCTGTCCCAGTCGGTGGTCTCCATCAGCTCCTTGAAGGTCTTTGCGTAGCCTTCACCGAGCAGGTAGCAGGGCTTCTGCCAGCCGAAGATATTGCGCGCGGGCATGCCCCACGGCGTGCACTCGTATTCCTGGTTGCCGGCAAGGAAGTCGAGGAACAGGCTGGAATGCATGAAGTTCCACTTCTTGCCCTTGCCCATCGCGAAGACGTCGCGGAACAGCTTCTTGGTCTTGGTGCGGTTGAGGAAGTGCTCCTGGTCCGGGGCGCGCTCATAGGCGTAGCCCGGCGACATCGAGACGCCGACGCCGAGCTCGACGGTGAGGTCGAGGAACTTCGCGATCTCCTCGGCCGGATGGCCGTCGAAGATGGTGGCGTTGACGTTGACAGTGAAGCCGCGCGCCTTGGCCGCCTTGATCGCGGAGATGGCGCGGTCGAACACGCCCTTCTGCGACACCGCCTTGTCGTGATGGTCGCGCAGGCCGTCGAGATGGACCGAGAAGAACAGGTAGGGCGAGGGCTCGAACAGGTCGAGCTTCTTCTCGAGCAGCAGCGCGTTGGTGCAGAGCGAGACGAACTTCTTGCGCGCGACGAGGCCGCGCACGATCTCGCCGATCTCCTTGTGGATCAGCGGCTCGCCGCCGGGAATGGCCACCATCGGCGCGCCGCACTCGTCGGCCGCGTCCCAGCACTCCTGCGCGGTCATGCGGCGGTTGAGGATCGCATCGGGATAATCGATCTTGCCGCAGCCGACGCAGGCGAGGTTGCAGCGGAACAGCGGCTCCAGCATCAGCACGAGCGGATAGCGTTTGCGGCCAAGCAGTTTCTGCTTGAGCAAATAGCCGCCGATACGCATTTCCTTGAAGAAGGGGATAGCCATTGCACGTTTCTTTCTGGGCTTGGAATTCGGGGTAGGTCAGCTCGCAGCCAGTTCGGCCGGAAGCCTGAATTCGATGTTTTCCTCGCGGCCCGGCAGCACCTGGACCTTCACCGGTCCGATTCGCCGCATCGCGTCGATCACGTCATCCACGAGCACCTCGGGCGCCGAAGCGCCAGCCGTGACGCCGACGGTCCTCGCATTCTTCAACCACTCCGGATTGAGCTCGCTGCCGTCGGCAATCAAATAACTCGCGACGCCGGCCTCAGTGCCGATTTCGCGGAGCCGGTTCGAATTCGAGCTATTGGCAGCGCCCACCACCAAGATCACGTCGACCAGCTTGCTCAAGTCCCTTACCGCAGATTGGCGGTTCTGTGTCGCATAGCAGATATCCCGGATATCCGGACCTTGAATATCTGTAAAGCGGGCCTGGAGGGCCGCAATGATGTCCTTGGTGTCGTCGACCGACAGGGTGGTCTGGGTGATATAGGCCAATGGCGTATCCGCCGGCAGCGTCAGGCTGTTTGCCTCGTCAACGCTCTGGACCAGCAGAACAGGCCCTGGAACCTGGCCCATGGTGCCCTCCACCTCGGGGTGGCCGGCATGGCCGATCAGGATCAGGGTCCGACCCTTGGCGATGTAGCGCTTCCCGTGATTGTGAACTTTCGTGACCAGCGGGCAGGTGGCATTGAGCACCGGAAGGTCCCGCGCGGCGGCCTCCTCCTGGACGCTGCGCGCGACGCCGTGGGCGCTGAACACGGTCACGGCCTTCGGCGGAACCTCGGACAGCTCCTCGACGAAGATCGCACCCTTGTTCTTCAGGCTCTCGACCACGTACTTGTTGTGCACGATCTCATGGCGCACGTAGACGGGCGGGCCGTACTTCTCCAGCGCCCGTTCCACGATCTCGATCGCACGCACCACGCCCGCGCAGAAGCCGCGCGGTTGCGCTAGGTAAACTTCCATAGGACGCCCATCACGCAAGTTGCACCAATCCGCTTCAAGTCCCCGGCGGCACCCCGTTCCTGACCAATCAGGTGCAATAACCGCACCATTGGTTCGCGCACGCGGTAACCACCCACCCTCGTCGGGGTTCCGGCGTATGGAGGCGCAATACTTTGTGTCAAAAAATCGGCAACAAGGAAAGGCCGACGGGCCCGGGTTCCCTGGCTCCCGCAGATGCCCGGTAATATGATATGGGCGCTCCGGTGAGCAAAACAGCGGCCTTGTGCTCACCGGATCGCCACTTTCCCGCCTCAACTCCCCGGCTATACCGACCGCCCCGCATGGTTTCGCTGCGGAACTTCGCCGTTTACCTCGAACCTTGGTGCGGCGAGAGCCACTCAAAACAGCAATAGGTTTCGCCCGGGAACTCCGATAAACAGCGGGCGTTTTCGGCAAGCTGTTTCACCAGAAAGAAAAGATGTGCTGCAAAGCGTAGTCGTTGCCATCGTCAGGGCCTGCACCCGGCTTGCCTCTCCCGTCGTCGTTCTCGGGCTCCTGCTGTCGGTCGGCGCGGGCTATTACGCCGCGCGGCACTTCGCCATCAACACCGACATCAATTCGCTGATTTCCCAAAACCTCGACTGGCGCCAGCGCGACCAGCAGTTCGACCGCGCCTTCGACCGCGACGCGACCATTCTCGCGGTCGTTGAGGCCGCAACGCCCGAGCTGACGACCGCCGCGGCGGACGCGCTCTATGCCAAGCTGAAAGACGACAAGACCAATTTCGTGTCGATGCAGCAGCTCGGCACCGGCGAGTTCTTCGAGCGCAACGGCCTGTTGTTCCTGCCGACCGAAGAGGTTGCCAAGGCGACCAGCCAGTTCGAATCCGCGGCGCCCCTGATCGAGATCATGGCCGGCGATCCCTCGATCCGCGGCCTGACCGGGGCGCTCGAGACCGGGCTTGCCGGCGTCAAGCGCGGGCAGGTGAAGCTCGACAGCACCGAGCGGCCCTTCAACCAGATCGCGCAGACCGTCGAGACCGTGCTCAACAAGGGCAATGCGACCTTCTCCTGGCGCGAGCTCGTCAGCGACCAGCCACTGTCGGATTCGGACAGGCGCGCCTTCATCGAGTTCAAGCCGATCCTCGACTACAACGCGCTGGAGCCCGGCAAGGACGCCACCGATGCGATCCGCAAGGCGGCGGCGGAGCTAGATTTCGCGACCAAATACCACGCGCGCGTGCGGCTGACCGGTCCGGTCCCGATCGCCAATGAGGAATACGCGACCGTCCAGGAGGGCGCTGTCGTCAACGGCATCGGCACCGTTCTGGTCGTGCTCTTCATCCTGTGGCTGGCGCTGCATTCGGCGAAGATCATCTTCGCCGTGTTCGTCAATCTCTTCGTCGGCCTCGCGATCACCACGGCCGCCGGCCTGATGATGGTCGGCTCGCTCAATCTGCTATCGATTGCGTTTGCAGTGCTGTTCGTCGGCCTCGGCGTCGATTTCGGTATCCAATACAGCGTCCGTTACCGCTCTGAGCGTTACAAGGTCGATGATCTCCGCAAGGCGCTGGTGCTTGCCGCCAGACGTTCCGCGATCCCGCTGTCGCTGGCTGCGATGGCCACCGCGGCCGGCTTCCTCTGCTTCATCCCTACCGACTACAAGGGCATCGCCGAGCTGGGCCAGATCGCCGGCGTCGGCATGCTGGTGGCGTTCATCTCCTCGATCACCGTCTTGCCGGCGCTCTTGAAGCTGCTGAACCCGCCCGGCGAGAAGGAGCCGGTCGGCTACGCCTTCCTGGCACCGCTCGATCATTTCCTGGAGAAGCACCGTGTGCTGGTCGTCGGCGGTACGCTGCTGCTCGCGGTCGCCGGCCTGCCGCTGCTCTATTTCATGAAGTTCGACTTCAACCCGATGAATCTGCGCAACCCGCATGCCGAATCGATCGCGACCTTCCTCGACCTGCGCAAGGATCCCAACACCGGCGCCAATGCCATCAATGTGATGACCACGTCGGAGGAGCAGGCAAGGCAGGTCGAGGCGAGGCTGGAGAAGGTTCCGGAGGTGCTGCGGGTGATGTCGCTCGACAGCTTCGTGCCGCAGGACCAGCAACCGAAGCTGAAGCTGATCGCGCAAGGTGCCAAGGTGCTGAACCCCGCGCTCAACCCCGACCAGATCGATGCAGCACCGACGGATCAGGAAAATATCGAGGCGCTGAAATCCTCGGTCGACAATCTGCGCCGGACTGCCGGTGATGCGAAGGGGCCCGGCGCGGTCGCCTCGCGCCGGCTGGCGGACGCGCTCGAGAAGCTTGCCAATGGCGACGAGGCCACGCGCAACAAGGCGCAGGACGTGTTCGTCACGCCGATGAAGATCGTGTTCGACCAGCTCAGGAACGCGATGCAGGCAGGTCCCGTCACGCTGGCCTCGCTGCCGCCCGATCTCGTCAGCGCCTGGAAGAGCAAGGACGGCGTCATCCGCGTCGAGGCGCTGCCCAAGGGCGATCCCAACGACAACGAGACGTTACGCAGATTTGCCGCCGCGGTGCTCGCGGCCGAGCCGACCGCGATCGGCGGACCGGTCTCGATCCTGAAGTCCGGCGACACTGTGGTGAGGGCGTTCATCCACGCCGGCATCTACGCACTATTGGTGATCGGCCTGCTGCTGTGGATCACGCTGCGGCGGTTCGTCGACGTGCTGATGACGCTGGTGCCGCTGCTGGTGGCCGGCGCGGTGACGCTCGAGATCTGCGTTTTGATCGGCTTGCCGCTCAACTTCGCCAACATCGTCGCGTTCCCGCTGCTGCTCGGCGTCGGCGTCGCCTTCAAGATCTATTATGTAGTGGCCTGGCGCTCGGGCAGAACGAACCTGCTCCAGACCAGTCTCACGCGAGCAATCTTCTTCAGTGCACTGACGACGGCGACTGCATTCGGCAGCCTGTGGCTGTCGAGCCATCCCGGTACGTCCAGCATGGGCAAGCTGCTCGCACTCTCGCTGGTGACGACGCTTGCCGCCGTGCTGCTGTTCCAGCCGGCCCTAATGGGCAAACCCCGCAATCTCAGGGAGTAGGCAGATGTCGCCGACCGCGTCGGTGGCACTCTTCTGGCCGGGCTTGGCGGCGGTCTTCGGGGCTGCGGGCGCGGCGGCTGCGGCGCCCGTCGTGGCCGGGGCGCCCTGGGCTTTCGGCGCGGCGGACTTCGGTCCACCCTTCGCCATGGCGTTGGCTGTGCTCAAGGGGATCGGGGGGCCGACCCGGGTCCAGGTCTCGCCGCCGCAGAGAAAGCCCATCACGCAGCCCTTGATTTCGAGCTGGTCGGTTCCGACAGGGGTGATGGTCGCGCTGTAGAGCTGGCCGTCCTTGGCGTTGTAGACCTGTCCTTCCCACTGATCGACGCTGGGCTTCTTCTTCATGTCGATCAGGGTCGGCATGCCCAGCGTCGGCCTGTTCTTTTTTGACACATCCGGATTGTTCTCGTCGCGGCCGCCGGGCTGTTTCTCCCAGGAAACCGCGCCCCACATGCTGCCATTGCATTGGGCGACACGGATGTTGGCGACGCCGTCCGCGACCCGCCAGTCGCCGGTCGGGTCCGCGGCGAGTGCGGGGGTCAGGCAAGTGTAACCGCCAACCAGTATTAGTCCGGTGTAATGGGCGAAACGCATGAGAGTTCCTTGGCAGTGCAACATGGTCTAAAGCTGTGCTTGCGAAGATGGTCCGAAAAAGGGCAAAAGGCCGCATAGACCGTTTTCAGTAACGGTCCGTTTTCAGTTGACGAGACGGCCCTCAACCGAAGTATGTAGCGGATGCACAGTCCAAATCCAGACATGTCTCAGCTGTTCGCGGACCGGCAGGCCCAGCGCAGCGCCCTGCATAACCGGTACTTGAACGAGCAGTTCGTCCGGGTTCTCAAGACCATCGGCTACGATGTCGGCTTCCAGAAGGGCCAGGGGCAGTACCTCTACGACCGCGACGGGGCGCGCTATCTCGACCTGTTGTCCGGATTCGGCGTGTTCGCGATCGGACGCAATCATCCGGTCATGCGGGAGGCGCTCAAGAGCGTGCTCGATGCCGATTTGCCCAATCTCGTCCAGTTCGACGTCTCGACGCTGGCCGGCGTGCTAGCCGAGCGCCTCCTGAAATACGTTCCCTATCTCGACAAGGCATTCTTCGCCAATTCCGGTGCCGAATGCGTCGAAGCGGCGATCAAGTTTGCCCGCGGCGCGACGGGGCGTCCCGGCATCGTCTATTGCGCCCATGGCTATCACGGCCTGACCTATGGCGCGCTGTCGCTGACGGGCGATTCGAACTTCCGCACCGGCTTCGAGCCGCTGCTGCCGGGCTGCACGTCGATCCCGTTCAACGATCTGGCCGCGCTGGAAAAGGCGCTGGCCTCGCGCGAGATCGCAGCCTTCATCGTCGAGCCGATCCAGGGCAAGGGCGTCAACATGCCCACCGACGAGTTCCTGCCGGGCGCAGCCGCGCTCTGCAAGAAGTACGGCACGCTGTTCGTCGCCGACGAGATCCAGACCGGCATGGGCCGCACCGGCCGCTTCCTTGCGGTCGAGCACTGGAACGTCGAGCCCGACATGGTGCTGCTGTCGAAGTCGCTGTCCGGCGGCCATGTGCCGGTGGGTGCCGTGCTGACGCGCAAGAGCATCTTCGACAAGATCTTCAATCAGATGGACCGCGCTGTGGTGCACGGTTCGACCTTCTCCAAGAACGACCTTGCGATGGCCGCGGGCATCGCCACGCTCGATGTCATGGAGTCCGAGAAGTTGATCGAGTCCGCCGCCAAGCGCGGCGCCGAGTTGCGCCTCGCGCTGACCCGCATGGTGCCCGGCTACGAGCTGATGAAGGAAGTGCGCGGTAAGGGCCTGATGATCGGCGTCGAGTTCGGCCCGCCGAAGTCGCTGCGCCTGCGCGCCTCCTGGAACGTGCTGGAGACCGCCAACAAGGGTCTGTTCTGCCAGCTCATCACCGTGCCGCTGTTCAAGGATCACAAGATCCTCACCCAGGTCGCCGGCCACGGCAGCCACACCATCAAGCTGCTGCCGCCGCTCACCATCACCGAAGAAGACTGCAACTGGATCGAGCGCGCGTTCGACGACGTTATCGCCGGCAGCCACAAGGTCCCCGGCGCGATCTGGTCGCTGGGCAAGACGCTGGTGGACAACGCGGTGCGGCGGTCGGCTTAAAGTCTCCGCCGCGGCCTGATGTCGCGACGTGCGACCTGTCGAAACAGTCCGCCTCCTGAAACTCCAAATCGGCACCTAACTTTCCCGGCATTGACCTGACCGGGAGAGGAGTTGCGCGATGCCTGTAACTGGCGGCTGTCATTGCGGTGCGATCCGCTACGAGGTGAACGGCGACACGATCGTGCACGCGCTCTGTCATTGTACGGATTGCCGTCGCCATTCCGGAGCGCCGATGGTCGGCTGGGCGATGTATCCGCGCGAAGCAGTCAAAGTGGTGCGCGGTCAGCCCAAGATCTATCACTCCTCGGAGCATGGACGGCGGCACTTTTGTGCCGATTGCGGCACGGGACTGTTTTACGTCAACGAAAACCTGATGCCCGACGTCATCGACATCCAGAGCGGCACCTATGACGACCCGGATGCCGTTCCGGCAGTGATGCACATCCAGGTCGCCGAGCGCATCGGCTGGATGGAGCGGGCGCATGAGCTGCCCGTGTTCGAACGATTTCCTCCGCTCGAATAACGGCGGGCGGGCGCTCGCATGACTATCTCCAAGGAGGCAGCCTTGATTGCTTCGTCGCTAACGCTCCGCGCAATGACGGCGAAGACTGCTACCCCTCCACGTTCGCCTTCATCGCCGCCTCGAACTTGTCGACGAACTCGGCAAGCTCGTCGGCGCCGAGATCGCTGACGGCCCAGAAGTTCAGGCCGCGATTGCTCCAGCGGCGGCAGTGGAAGCCCTGCATGCTCTCGGTCTTCGGCGCACGGTGGTCCGTGCTCGAGGTCTGCGACACGAACAGGTTGATCACGTGCTGCCGCCGCTTGTAGACGACGGCGCCCATGGCGCGCGCGTCGATATAGTCGAGCCGGCCGCCGACCAGCGTAAAACCTTGCGCGGTGAGATCGACCACGGGCGGGGCGACATCGAGCTTGCCGTTGAACCACGGCTTCACCGTGTGCTGGTCGGTCGAGACCACGTCGATGAGGTGGCCGGCCTGGAGCGAGCGCAGGTGGGCGGAGACGACCTCCGACAGGATGCGCTGTTGGTCATCCTGGCGCAGCACCACGGCGACGACGCCGGAGGCGGCCAGCGCGGAGACCGCCGAGCCCATCGCAAAGCCGCGCAGCACCGAGCGGCGGCTCGGCTGCTGGCGCTGCGGCTGCGGCAGCGAGGCCTCGATGCGGCTGCGCAGGCTTGCCGGCGCGATGTAGCGCAAATCGGTCTCGGCGAGCGCGCGCTGCATCTCGCGCTGCGCGCCAAACTCGGTGGCACAGTCCGGGCAGCTCGCGATATGAGCTTCGACCTCGCGCGCATGGCCGGCGTCCAGCTCGTTGTCGAGCAGCGCGTGAAGCAGGATCCTTGCTTCGTCGCAGGTCATTTCGAGTGCTCCTCCTCCGCCGTCCAGGCCGCGCGCAGCATGGCGCGAGCGCGGGCGAGGCGGGACATCACGGTGCCAACGGGGGCACCGACGGCCTCGGCGATTTCACGATAGGACAGGTTGTTGATCTCCCGCAGCACGAATGTCTCCTTAAATGGCTCGGCGAGCGCGTCGATCAGCTTGCGGATGGCGCCGGCGTCGCGGCTGCGCAGCACCTCCGTTTCCGGGCTTACTTCGCTCTCCTGCCAGAGCGGCGTCTGCTCGGCTGCGCCGGGCGTATCCTCGATCGCGCCGGGCCGGTGCGCCCGCCGCGCATATTCGGCGTTGCAGACATTGCGCAGGATCGCGAAGAGCCAGGGCTTCATAGCCGGCCCGCGATAGCTGTCGAAGTGCTTCAGTGCGCGCAGATAGCACTCCTGCACCGCATCCTCGGCGTCGGAGGGGTCGCGCAAGAGATAGCGCGCGAGCGTATAGACGTCGTCGAGATAGGGTAGCGCCGCCTCGCGGAAGCGCTGCGCCTTCTGCAGATCGTCTTTGGCGGGCATCGCTCCTCGCTTTGCCTCTTGTTTTGCTTCCGCTTTGGCCGCGGTCGAAGACGCGTGAGCCCGGCCGGCGTGGGACCACCGGCCGGGCAAGACGTTGATGCCTTGGTTGGAGACGTTACTCAACCTTGATCATCCCCGTCATGTGCGGGTGCAGCGAACAAAAATACTTGTAGTCGCCCGCATTGGTGAAGGTGAACGAGAACTTGTCGTCGGTGTCCAGGGTCTTGGACCTGAACTTGCCGGCTGACACCACGGTGTGCGGGATGTCGTCCCGGTTGGTCCAGGTCACGGTGGTGCCGACCCTGATCTTGAGCTCGGCCGGCTGAAAGACGAAATTGTCGATATGCACTTCCAGGTCGTTGTCAGCGCGGGCTCTTGTTGCGGGCAACAGGATGGCCGCGGCCAAAGCGAGACCGAGGTCGACACTGAAGTCGCGGCGATTGAGTGTCTTCATTGTCAGATTCCGTTCAACCTTAGCCCTGGAGCGGCGTGTCGATGATCGCGAGCCGCTGCTCGTTCTGTTTGAAGTTGACGCTGGCGACGCCGAGCATGGAGCGGAGTTTTGCGTCCTCGACCTTCATCGGTCCGGGCGAGGGGGCGGCTCCCGGCGCCGGCTGCGGGAAGGCGGTCGAGCGTGCGGTATGGAATGTGACGTTGCCCTCGACCTTCTGCATCACCTGGTGGATGTGGCCGTTGAGCACGGTGACCGAGCCAAAGCCCTTCACGAGCTCCAGCGCGCGGCCGCCATCCTCGGTGCCCCAGCCCCATTCGGGATAGACGGTCCAGAGTGGGATGTGGGCGAACAGCACGACCGGCGTCGATTTCGACTTGCCGCGGAGGTCGTCCGCGAGCCAGGCGAGCTGCTCGGCGCCGAGGTTGCCGAGGCCCCCGGCCTTGAGGTCGACGACGTTGACGAGACCGATGAAGTGGACGCCGTCGGCGTCGAAGGAGTACCAGCCGTGGCCCTTGGTGCCGCGGCCGTAGCGCTCGCGGTAGAGCTTCACCTCCTCGTCGATGAAGTCGTGCTCGCCGGGGACGTAGTGTACGTCGAGCTTGGTCTGCGAGATGATGCGCTCGGCATTGTCGAACTCGGCGGCCTTCGACAGATGCGTGATGTCGCCGGTGTGGATCATGAACGACGGCTTTGCCGGCATCGTGTTGATCTTGTTGACGGCCTCCTCCAGCGTGCCGAGCGCGTTGGGGTTGGCCGGCTTGTCGAAGCCGACATGGCTGTCGCTGATCTGCAGGAAGGTCATGCCGGGCGCGGCCGTCGTCGCGGCTTCAGCCGAGTCGATGATTCCGAGCGAGCGCGGCACGCCGCCCGTGACGGTCCAGAGCACGCCTGTGCCGGCCCAGGTCATGCATTCCAGCACCTTGCGGCGGCTGACGCCGTCGTCCCCGTGATCGTGTCCGCTCATCGCATCCCTCCGCGTCGCCCGGAATTGGGCTTCGGGGAGGTGATTGCGGGAGGGGGAGGCTTATTCCCGAATGCAATGACGATTTCGTGAGGGAGGTCTCTTCCCCCGGACGCGGTGCAGCGTGCAACGCTGCTCCGCTGAGCCGGAACCCAGAAAGTCGCACGGTACGCGGTGAATTGGGCCCGGCTCAGCAGCGCACCACTTTGTGCTGCGCTGCGTCCGGTGCAGGAGGGCTATTTCGCGAACTCCCGGATCGCCTCAAGCACGGCCGCCGGCATTTCCTGCGCCACGCAATGCCCGGCGCCTTCAAACACCAACGTGCTGACGTTCGGAAGCAGCGAGACCGCGCGCGCTGCCATCACCTTGTAGATCGGGCCCGACTTCGCGGCGGTGGTAACGCGCACCGGGCAGTCGCTCGGCAAGCGAGGCAAACGGATTGCCGCGCGCATCGCCGACGTAAACCTGCGTCATCGCCTCGTAGATCGGACGCAGCATCGCCGATTCAATCTCGGGCGTGCAGCAGAGCCGGACGCGGCCATTCTCGATCGGCACGAAGCCGTGACGCACATAGGCCCGCAGCGACGTTTCGGTCCAACCCGCGAATGCCGGCGCCGCGCGGTAGCGGTTGAAGACGGCATCCCGGCTGTCGAATTCCGCTTGCCGGCGCAGCGCGCCTTGCACGCGGGACAGGGACCCTTCGTCCAATCCGCCGGCGCGCGCCGTGCGCGGGTTCATGATGGTCGGCTGCATCACGAACAGGCGTGTGAAACGCCCAGGCAAGAGCTTTGCCGCGAGCAGGAGATCGGTCGCACCCGCACTGTGGCCGATGCCGTAGACCTCGCGCAGCCCGAGCGCATCGATGACCCGGCAGACATCGTCGGCAAAGTCCAGGAAGTGATAGCTGCTGGGCTTGTGGCTGGCGCCATGGCCGCGGCGGTCGAGGGCGTAGACGGTGTAGGCCGAGGCAAGCTCGCGCGCGACCTCGTCCCAGACGTCGGCGACGAAACTGGTGCCGTGCACGAGCAGGGCAGGCGGTTTGCCGCTCCCGCCCCATTGCAGCATGGCGATCTCTGCGCCGGCGGGGCCGATTGAAAGGCGGTGCGAATTGATCATGGCGACGGGATGCTACTTCGCATCCTCCAGGATCATCGTCGCGCCCTTTTCGGCGATCATCGCCGTCGGCGTGTTGGTGTTGCCGGACGTGATGGTCGGCATGATCGATGCGTCCACGATGCGCAGATTGCCGAGGCCGTAGAAGCGCAGGCGCTCGTCGACCACCGCCATCGGGTCATTCGCCGCGCCCATCTTCGCAGTGCCGACGGGATGGAAGATGGTGGTGCCGATGTCGCCAGCAGCCTTCGCCAGCGAGGCATCGTCGTCGCCGACGGCGGGGCCGGGCAGATATTCGCTCGGGCGATATTTTGCCAGCGCCTTCTGTCGCATCAGGCGGCGGGTGGTGCGGATGGCGTCGGCGGCGACCTGGCGGTCTTCCTCGGTCGAGAGATAATTCGGCGCGATGATCGGCTTCTCGTCGGGCGTCGCCGCGCGCAGCCGCACGGTGCCGCGCGAGGTCGGCTGGAGGTTGCAGGCGCTCACCGTGATCGCGGGGAAGCGGTGCAGGGGATCGCCGAATTTGTCCAGCGACAGCGGCTGCACGTGGAACTGGATGTTGGCGCGCGAACGCGTGGCATCCGAACGCGTGAAGATGCCGAGCTGCGAGGGCGCCATCGTCAACGGACCGCGGCGACGGAAAGCGTAGTCGAGCCCCATCAACCCGCGGCGGAAGAGATTGTAGTAGGTTTCGTTCAGCGTGCGCACGCCCTCGACCTTGTAGATCGCGCGTTGCTGGAGATGGTCCTGCAAGTTTCGGCCGATGCCGGGCTTGTCCATGACAATGTCGATGCCGAGCGGCGACAGCCAGTCGGCGGGGCCGATACCGGAGCGATGCAGCACCTGCACCGAGCCGATCGCGCCTGCCGAGAGGATGACCTCACGCTTGGCACGTGCCTCGATGATCTCGCCGTTCCGGATGAAGCGCACGCCGACGGCGCGGCCCTGCTCGATGATGAGGCGATCGACGAGCACATGCTTTTCGAGCCGCAGGTTCGCCCGGTTCAGCGCCGGCTTGAGGAAGCCGCGTGCCGACGACCAGCGGCGGCCGCGCTTCTGGTTGACGTGGAAATAGCTGGTGCCTTCGTTGTCGCCGGTGTTGAAATCCGGGATGCGCTTGATGCCCATCTCTTCTGCGGCATCGCCGACGGCATCGAGAACGTCCCAGGACAGCCGCGGCGCCTCGATGCGCCAGCCGCCGCCGGCGCCGTGATGCTCGCTCGCGCCGAGGAAGTGATCCTCGAGCCGTTTGAACACCGGCAGCACATCGTCGTAGCCCCAGCCGGTCAGGCCGAGTTGGCGCCAGTGATCGTAGTCGGCGGCCTGGCCGCGCATCGAGATCATGGCGTTGATCGCCGAGCAGCCGCCGATCACCTTGCCGCGGGGATAGGCGAGCGCGCGGCCGTTCAGGCCGGGCTCGGCCTCGGTCTTGAACATCCAGTCCGAGCGCGGATTGCCGATCGCGAAGAGATAGCCGACCGGGATATGGAACCAGATCCAGTTGTCGTCGCCGCCAGCTTCGAGAATGAGGACACGGTTCCTGGGCTCGCTCGACAGCCGATTGGCGAGGATGCAGCCGGCGGTGCCGGCCCCTACGACGATATAGTCAAACTCACCTTCGAGCCGTCTTGGCATTCTGCTTCCACCCCAACAGGTATCATGCCCGAGCTTGTCGCGGACATCCACGCGGGTCCCGTCCTAGTAGTCGGACGTGGATGGCCAAGACAAGCTGGCCAGAAGCCCCCAGAAGCCCGGCCATGACGGGGAGGCAGAGCTCCCCGGACCTCAGGCAGTTGGGTGGACTCGCGCTTGCATGGTAGACAGTCCTGTATTTTCAACCAAGCTTGAGACCTTCCATGCCCATTGTGAACCGCGTCGCCGACCTCCAACCCGATATTCAGGCTTGGCGCCGGGACATCCACGCGCATCCGGAATTGCTGTACGACGTGCACCGCACCGCAGCATTCGTGGCGGACCGCCTGCGCGAGTTCGGCTGCGATGAGGTTGTGACCGGTATCGGTCAGACCGGGGTGGTCGGCGTGATCAAGGGTAGCAAGCCGGCCGGCGAGGGGCTCAAGGTGATTGGCATGCGCGCCGACATGGATGCGCTGCCGGTCGACGAAGAGACCAGCCTGCCTTACGCCTCCAAGACCCCCGGCAAGATGCACGCCTGCGGCCATGACGGCCACACCGCGATGCTGCTCGGCGCCGCGCGCTATCTTGCCGAGACTCGGAACTTCGCTGGCGATGCCGTGGTGATCTTCCAGCCGGCTGAGGAGGGCGGTGCTGGCGGCGCGGCCATGGTCAAGAACGGGCTGATGGAGCGTTTCCGCATCGAGCAGGTCTATGGCATGCACAACGGCCCCGGCATCCCGATCGGCTCGTTCGCGATCCGGCCGGGCCCGATCATGGCGGCGACCGACGAGGTCGACATCATGATCGAGGGTTTCGGCGGCCATGCCGCGCGCCCGCACAAATGCGTGGATTCCGTGCTGGTGGGCGCGCAGGTGATCACGGCGCTGCAATCGATTGTCGCACGCAGCGTCGATCCTTTGGAATCGGCGGTGATCTCGATCTGCGAATTCCATGCCGGCAACGCCCGCAACGTCATTCCGCAGACGGCGACGCTGCGCGGCACGATCCGCACGCTGACGCCGGAGGTGCGCAGGCTGGTCGAGAAGCGCGTGCACGAGGTGGTTGCGGGCGTGGCGCAGATCACGGGTGCGAAGATCGATTTGCGCTACAAGCGCAACTATCCCGTCGTGAACAACCACGCCGCGGAGACCGAGGTGGCGACGCGCATAGCGAAGCAGGTTGCGGGCGAAGCCAACGTGCTCGAGATGCCGCCGCTGATGGGCGGGGAGGATTTCGCCTATATGCTGGAAGCGCGTCCCGGCGCCTTCATCTTTTGCGGCAACGGCGACAGCGCCGGCCTGCATCACCCCGCCTACAATTTCAACGACGAGGCGATCGTCTACGGCACGTCCTACTGGGTCAAGCTGGTCGAGGAGCAACTCGCGGCGTCGTAAGGCGGAAGCCAAAGCACAAATGATTAAGGGCCCGTGCATCGCACGGGCCCTTTGACTTCGCGTGAGGTGATCGCTCAGAAGAGCCGCGAGAAGATCACGTAGAGCGTGGCCGACAGCATGATCGCGCAGGGCAAGGTCAGCACCCAGGCCATCAGCAAGTTGCGGATGGTCGACCATTGCAGACCCGAGCCGTTCGCGGCCATGGTGCCGGCAACGCCTGACGACAGCACGTGAGTCGTCGACACCGGCAGGCCGAAATTGTCGGCGGCCGCGATGGTGGCGGCGGCCACGAGCTCGGCAGAAGCGCCCTGGGCGTAGGTGAGATGGGTCTTGCCGATCTTCTCACCGACCGTGATCACGATGCGCTTCCAGCCAATCATGGTGCCGAGGCCGAGCGCGATGGCCACCGCGATCTTCACCCAGTTCGGGATGAACTTCGTGGCGGCGTCGAGCGAGCCCTTGTAGGCGTTCAGGGTTGCGATCTCCTCCTTGCTGAGATCGTTTTCCTTGTCCTTCATCAGGAAGCGGATCGCTTCCGAGGTCAGGTACATATCGTTGCGGGTGTTGCCCACGGCTTCTGCCGGAACCTTGTTCAGCGAGCCGTACCTGGCGACCTGGTCACCGACGTCCTTCACGAGCACGGCGAGCGAGGGATAGGTGCCCTCGTTGAGCTGATGCAGCGCGATGTACTGGGTCACCGCCGGACGGGGATCGCCGATGATGCTGTGGCCAGCACCTTTGGCCGAGATCACCTTGGAAGCGGCCTCCGAGGTCTTCTGGAACTGGGCAACCTGGGATTCCGGCAGTGCGCGGTTGAGCGCGTAGGCGGTAGGGACGGTGCCGATCAGGATCAGCATGATGAGGCCCATGCCCTTCTGGCCGTCATTCGAGCCATGGGCGAAGCTGACGCCGGTGCAGGTGAGGATCAGCAGGCCACGGATCCACAGCGGCGGTGCCTTGTGCCCCTCGGGCGCGGCGTACAGGGCCGGATTGCGCACGATCATCTTGAGCACCAGCAGCAGCACGGCGGCGCAGATGAAGCCGACCAGCGGCGACAGCAGCAGCGCATAGCCGATCTCGGTCGCCTTGCTCCAGTCCACGCCCGAGGTGCCGTCGCGGCCACGCATCACGGCGTTGGCGATGCCGACGCCGATAATCGAGCCGATCAGCGTGTGCGAGGAGGAGGCAGGAAGTCCGAAAAACCAGGTGCCGAGATTCCAGAGGATCGCGGCGATCAGCAGCGCGAACACCATCGCGAAGCCGGCGCTGGAGCCGACCTGGAGGATCAGCTCGACCGGCAGTAGCGAGACGATGCCGAAGGCGACCGCGCCGGAGGAGAGCAGCACGCCGAGGAAGTTGAAGAAGCCCGACCACATCACGGCGAACTCCGCCGGCAGCGAATGGGTGTAGATCACGGTCGCGACCGCGTTGGCGGTGTCGTGAAAGCCGTTGACGAACTCGAACCCGAGCGCGATCAGCAGCGCAACGAACAGGAGGACGTAGGGCAGGTAGGTCGTGACCTTGGTGCCGGTCGCATCGACATCGCTATAGATGCTGTAGGCCACATAGAGCAGGCCCGCAGCCAGGATCCCGAAGAACAGGATCATGGTGAGCGGGTTGAAACCCTTGTCGAGATTGGGCCGGGAAGCCGGCTGGACCGGCGACGGATCGCCTACAGCTCGGTCGAATGCAACGTCTGTCATCTTTGGACGCCCCTTAACCTATTGGTAGGGCTATTGTCCGCGAATGATTTGAAGGCTGGATGACAACCTGCGTCCTAAGGTCGCTTTCCTGTTCTATTTAAGCGGCACGGGCGCCTTTCTTCTGCAAATTGGCGGCGATCTTCAGGTCTTCAACAAAGCGCTGATACTCCAGCGCTTTCGCTTTCGGATCGGGCAGCCCGCAGAAGATAGGACGGGTGCACCGTCACAAGCGCCTTGCGTCCGTCGGGCAGGTCCATGAGCCGGCCGCGGTTCTTTCCGATCGGCGTGATCTTGCCGAACACGCTCTGCGCGGCGGTCGCGCCCATCGCCACGATGAGGTCGGGCTGGATTGCCGAAACTTCCCGCTCATACCATTGCCGGCAGGCCCGGATCTCAGGTGTGTTCGGCTTCTGATGCAGGCGGATCTTTCCGCGTGGCACGAATTTGAAGTGCTTGACCGCATTGGTGACGTAGACCTTCTTGCGGTCGACGCCGGCTTCCTCCAGCGCGCGGTCGAGCATCTGTCCGGCCGGTCCGACGAAAGGATGGCCGGCGAGGTCTTCCTTGTCGCCGGGCTGCTCGCCGATCAGCATGATGTTGGCGGACTTCGGGCCCTCGCCGAACACGGTCTGCGTCGCGTCCTTGTAGAGATGGCAGGCGCGGCAATGCTCGGCCTCCTCGCGGAGGGTTTCGAGATCGTCGGCAGCAGGTTGGCGCTTCATCGGAGCCTCCGGCCGCATCTGAGGTTTGTGCGGATCGGTTGCGGCGTTGGCGATCATGGCGCCGGTCATGCGTTCGGCGTCTTCGATCAAGGGCTTAATGATCGAAGCCTCGGGCAGGTTCCTCCAGTATTTCTTCGGCATCTCCGTCTGCATCGCCTTCACCTTCAGCCGCGCCGGATTGAAGATGCTGGCGTAATAGCGCCGCCAGGTTTCCTCCAGCCGGTCTTCGCTGGGCGCCTCGTTCTTGCTCACGCCCGGCGTGAATGAGAGCGCATGGCCGTCCCAATGCGCGCAGAGGTCCGGCGTCAGGATCGACCACGGCATATCGGCGAAGCGCTTGGCGAAGAACGGCGCGGCGAGTTCGACGATGTGATGCTCCGGCTCGAACCAGGCGACGTAATGCGCGGCACGTTCCCGGCCGATTTCGCGGAAGCGCACGAAGGCATGCATCTTGTGCTCGTCGCGATGAACCGCTCTTGCCATCGCCGTGATGAGCGCGACATCGGGATCAGTCGCGACCTCGATGAGATCGTGGTTGTCCTTCAAGCGCCAGAGCAGGCGATAGAGGATCGCAAATCGCTCGCCGTCGCGATGGAGCATTGCTGCTTTCGCGAGCTCGACGAATTTTGCCGGCACGTTGAAGGTGCCGTCGTTCACCTCGAGGATCGGCGACGGCCCGGGTGGCGCGAACAAATCGGCTTCGCCGCCCTGCACGGCCCAGGTGACATCGGTGGGCTCCACATGATGAAGCACGAGCGAACGCGCGGCGTTGCGCCAGCCGTCGAAATCGGTTTCGGTGTCGAGAATGATGTACTGCATCAGAAGCCAAACCCCAGTTGTGTTGCCTTCGGCTTGAACCTTTCGATGAGCCCGGCCGCATCGAGACGATGCGGGGCGGGCCGGTGATCGCTGAGGATGATGAACGGCAGCGCCTTGTGCCGTGGCACGTGCAGGCGAGCGAGATCGGAAAGGCGGATGGTGGTGGTGCGGCGCGTTGCGATGATGCGTTCGACCGCCTTGGTGCCGAAGCCCGGCACGCGCAGCAGCTCCTCGCGGCTGGCGCGGTTGACGTCGAGCGGAAAGCGGTCGCGGTGGCGCAGCGCCCAGGCGAGCTTCGGATCGATGTCGAGCGGCAGCATCGCACTGTCGTCGACGATCTCGCCGACGTCGAAGCCGTAGAACCGCATCAGCCAGTCGGCCTGGTAGAGCCGGTGCTCGCGCAGCAGCGGCGGCTGTATCAGAGGCAAAGCGCGGCTGGCGTCCGGAATCGGGCTGAATGCGGAGTAATAGACACGCCGCAGCCGGTAGGAGCCGTAGAGATTGGCGCTGGTGTGAAGAATGGTGTGGTCGTTCGCGCTGTCGGCGCCGACGATCATCTGCGTGCTTTGTCCGGCCGGTGCGAAGCGCTGCGGCTTCGCCCTGGTCTTCGCGTTACGGCCTTCCTCGGCTTCGTCCAGCTTCAGCCGCAGCCGGCCCATGGTGCGGCGGATCGCGCGAACGTTCTTCTCCGGCGCGAATTGCTGCAGGCTGGTCTCCTGCGGCATCTCGATGTTGATGGAGAGGCGGTCGGCATATTTGCCGGCCTCCGCGATCAGCGCGTCGTCGGCCTCCGGAATGGTCTTGAGATGAATGTAGCCGCGGAAGTGATGCTCCTCGCGCAGTTTTCGCGCGACACTGACCACTTGCTCCATCGTGTAGTCGGGGCTGCGGATGATGCCGGAGGAGAGGAACAGGCCCTCGATGTAATTGCGCCGGTAGAAGTCGAGCGTGAGCTTGACGACCTCGTCGATGGTGAAGCGGGCGCGCGGCACGTTCGAGGAGGCGCGGTTGACGCAATAGAGGCAATCGTAATTGCAGGCGTTGGTCAGCAGCACCTTGAGCAGGGAGATGCAGCGTCCATCAGGCGCGTAGGAATGGCAGATACCCATGCCTGGCGCGGTCGAGCCCATGCCCCTGCCGTCGCTGGAATCCCGCTTCTCGGTGCCGCTGGAGGCGCAGGAGGCGTCGTACTTGGCGGCATCCGCGAGAATTTCCAGTTTGCGTTGTACGTCCATGCCTGAATCTCTTTGATTCCACTCATGAATCTTTGGCGCGCCAATTTGATTGACTCTTCAAGCGCCGTTAGCTTTATATTAGAACATATCATGAACAAATGAGCCAGCCGCTGGTTCTTCTTTTGCAGGCCACGGCAATCACCTCTGAAGGAGCGGCGAGCATGAGCAGCGCACGCATCAGCGCGCTTGCGACCTTGCGCGGCCAGATCGAGCGCATCGAGACGGCGGAGGTCATGCATCAGTATGACCGCGTCGCGCTCGGCCATGGCGAGGCCGACGCCGCGCTGAAGGGCGGGCTCGCGCGCGCGGCGATCCACGAGGTGTTTTGCGAGGGGCGGCAGGGGACAACTGCGACGGGTTTTGTCATGGGCCTCGCAGGGCGCGTCTCGGCGCAGCGGCCGCTGCTGTGGGTGCGGCAGGATTTTTCGGAAGTTGAAACCGGTGCGCTGTCGATGAGCGGGATTGCCGAGCTCGGGCTCGATCCGCGCCGCGTCGTGATGGCGCGCGCCGCCGATGTCGAGAGCGCGCTGCGCATCTCGGCCGACGCGCTCGCCTGCGATGCGCTCGGCGCGGTCGTGCTCGAGCTCTGGGGCGATGTCAGACAGTTCGATCTCGTCGCGAGCCGCAAGCTGACCCTCGCCGCGCAATCTTCAGGCGTCACCGGGCTGATGCTGCGGATGGCGGCGCAGCCGCTGCCTTCGACCGCGGAGACGCGATGGATGCTGCGTGCGGCGCATTCGCCGCCGGGGGCAATGTGGAGTGCCTGGGGCGCGCCGCGCTTCGATGCCGAGCTCTTGCGCAATCGTCATGGCCCGTGCGGCCGGTGGATCATGGAATGGAATTGTGATGAGTGCCAGTTCAGTGAACCGTCGACGTATCCTCAGCCTGTGGCTGCCGCGCCTGCCCATCGACCGGATCCAGCGGTTTTTGCAGGTGAGCAGCGGCGCGCAGGATGAACCGAGCATCGTCGTCATCAAGGAGAACAATGCGCTGGTGATCCATGCGCTCGACGAGGCTGCCGAGCGTCTCGGCCTGTACATCGGCCAGCCGCTGGCCAATGCGCGGGCGATGTGCCCGGACTTGAAGGTGTTCGATGCCGATGTCGTGGCCGATGCCAAGACGCTTGGCGACATCGCCGATTGGTGCGACCGCTTCACGCCGCTGGTGGCGCTCGATCCGCCGCACGGGCTGTTTCTCGACATCACCGGCTGCGCGCATCTGTTCGGCGGCGAGGCTGCGCTGCTGCAGACGCTGGTCCGGGCGCTCGCCCGGCAAGGCTTTGCCGTCAGCGCGGCGATCGCAGGTACTTCCGTCTGCGCGCGCACGCTGACGCGGCAAACGTCTGGCATCATCGTTGCCGACGGCGGCGAGGCGGCGGCGATCGACCGGTTTCCTGTGTCCGCGCTCGGCGCGGGCGAGGCTATTACCACCGGCCTGCGCCGCGCCGGCCTGAAGACCATCGGCGATGTCGCCTCGCGTTCGCCGAGCGAGATCACGGCCCGGTTCGGTGCCCGCTTCTCCACGCTGCTCGCGCATGCGCTCGGGCAGGGCGATGCGCCGATCAATCCGCGCAAGCCGCTGCCCGACTATATCGTCGAGAAGCGCTTTGCCGAGCCGATCGCAACCGACACCATGATCGCGATGACGCTGTCGCGGCTCGCGGACACCCTGATCGCCTCCATGGAGAAGCAGGGCAAAGGCGCGCGACGGCTCGAAGCTGCGTTCTTCCGCACCGACGGCGTGGTGCGCGCGATCATGGTCGAGACCGGACGGCCGGTAACACAAAGTGCGGTTATCGACCGCCTGTTCCGCGAGCGGCTCGATGCGCTCGCCGATCCCCTCGATCCCGGCTTCGGCTTCGACATGGTGCGCCTGTCGGCAAGTCGCACCGAGATCGTGGTGCAGGAGCAGCGCGATCTCGATGCCCATGTCCACGACAATGACGAGCTTGCCGCCCTGATCGACCGCATCGCCGCGCGCATCGGCGGAAAACGCGTCGTCGTGCATCTGCCGCAGGACACCCATATCCCCGAATGCGCGGTGCTGGCCGCGCCCGCCCAGCATCATCTCGCCGCCGCCATGCAGGCCGAATGGCCGGCGCGCGCCGAGAGCGAGCCGCCGCTGCGCCCGTTGCGTCTGTTCGACAAGCCGGAGCCGATCAAGGTGCCGTTCGCGACCGTGCCCGATGGTCCGCCGCATCAATTCACCTGGCGTCGCGCGCGGCATGCGGTAGTGCGCGTAGAAGGGCCCGAGCGCATCGCGATGGAATGGTGGCGGCAGGACGGCAAGCAGCTGACGCGGGATTATTTCCGCATCGAGGATGCCGAAGGCCTGCGCTTCTGGATCTTTCGCGACGGTCTCTACGAGAACGAGGTGTTCGACGGCGACGGCGAGCCCGCGTCTCCCAACTGGTATGTGCACGGTCTCTTCGCATGACGACATCAGCCTATGCCGAGATCGGCATCACCACCAATTTCTCCTTCCTGCGCGGCGGCTCGGATCCGCGCGCCTATGTGCATCAGGCCAGCATCCTCGGCATCCCCGTGATCGGCATTGCCGATCACAACACGCTCGCCGGCGTGGTGCGCGCCTACAAGGAGCTCGACAACGACAAGGTGCTGTACAAGCCGAAACTCTTGATCGGAGCGCGCATCGTCTTCATCGACGGCACGCCCGATATTCTCGTATACCCGCGAAACCGCGCCGCTTATGGCCGGCTGTGCCAGCTCCTCACAAGGGGCAAGCGCGGCGACGACATCACGCGGATCGAGAAGGGCGAGTGCCATCTCAGGTTTGCTGACCTGCTCGCGTTTTCCGAAGGGCAGCTCCTGGCCTTGATGCTGCCGCATCGCTTCGAGCCGGCGCAGGTGCTGGATATTCTCGCGAAGCTGAAGGCGAGCGGAGCCGAGGGCGTGTGGCTGGCGGCGAGCCTGCTCTATCGCGGCGACGATCGCCGCCGCCTGGTGCGGCTCGACGATCTCGCCGCAAAAGCAAAAGTGCCGCTGCTCGCGACCAACGAAGTGCTCTATCATCATCCTGCCCGGCGCCCGCTTCAGGACGTTCTCACCTGCATCCGGGAAAAGACCACGATCGAGGCGGTCGGACGCAAGCTGGAGGCCAATGCCGAGCGCTTCCTGAAGACGCCCCGCGAAATGGCGCGCCTGTTCCGCGATTTCCCCGAGGCGATCGCGGAGACCATGCGTTTTGCGGACCGCATCGACTTCTCGCTCGACCAGCTCAAATATCAGTATCCGGACGAGCCGGTGCCGCCGGGCAAGACTGCGCAGGGGCATCTGGAGGATCTGACTTGGGCGGGCGTCGACAAGTATTTCGGCGGCAAGATCGACGACAAGCTGCGCGCCACGCTCAACAAGGAGCTCGCGCTGATCGCCGAGCTGAAATACGCGCATTACTTCCTCACCGTGCACGATATCGTCCACTATGCGCGCAGCCAGAACATCCTGTGCCAGGGGCGGGGCTCGGCGGCGAATTCGGCCGTGTGCTACGTGCTCGGCATCACCTCGGTCGATCCGACCAAGGTCGATCTCCTGTTCGAGCGCTTCATCTCCAAGGAGCGGCTGGAGCCGCCCGACATCGATGTCGATTTCGAGCATTCGCGGCGCGAGGAGGTGATGCAATATGTCTATCGCCGCTACGGCCGCCACCGCGCCGCGATCATCGCCACCGTCATCCATTATCGCCCGCGCAGCGCCATTCGCGATGTCGGCAAGGCGCTGGGTTTGACCGAGGACGTCACTGCCGCGCTCGCCGATACCGTCTGGGGCAGC
The DNA here is from genome assembly GCF_054057995.1 of Bradyrhizobium sp. USDA 4486. Lineage (NCBI taxonomy): Bacteria > Pseudomonadati > Pseudomonadota > Alphaproteobacteria > Hyphomicrobiales > Nitrobacteraceae > Bradyrhizobium > Bradyrhizobium sp. USDA 4486. The sequence goes on along the minus strand of NZ_JBSRZV010000001.1, from coordinate 3,653,200 downwards.
TGGGGCAAGGGCCTCAACGACATGCAGGTCAGGCAGGCCGGGCTCGATCCACAGAATCCCATGATCAACCTCGCGGTCGAGCTCGCGACCGAGCTGATCGAATTCCCGCGCCATCTCTCTCAGCATGTCGGCGGCTATGTGCTGACCCAGGACCGGCTCGACACCTATGTGCCGATCGGCAACGCTGCGATGGACGACCGCACTTTCATCGAATGGGACAAGGACGACGTCGATGCGCTCAGCATGATGAAGGTCGACGTGCTCGCGCTGGGCATGCTGACCTGCATCCGGAAGTGTTTTGATTTGATTGCGGACCACAAGGGTGAGCGTTACGTGCTGGCGAGCGTCCCGCAGGACGATCCCAAGGTCTACGACATGCTGTGTGCCGGCGAGTCGCTTGGCGTGTTCCAGGTCGAGAGCCGCGCCCAGATGAACATGCTGCCGCGGCTGAAACCGCGAACCTTCTACGATCTCGTCATTGAAGTTGCGATCGTGCGCCCCGGGCCGATCCAGGGCGACATGGTTCATCCGTATCTGCGGCGGCGGAACGGTCAGGAGAAAGTCACTTATCCCTCGCCATCGCCCGAGCATGGTCCTGCGGACGAGCTCTACAAGGTGCTGCACAAGACCAAGGGCGTGCCTTTGTTCCAGGAGCAGGCGATGCGCATCGCGATCGAGGCGGCAAAGTTCACCTCCGAGGAGGCCAACGGTCTGCGTCGCTCGATGGCGACCTTCCGCAATGTCGGCACGATCGGCCAATACGAGGAGAAGCTGATCGGCAACATGGTCGCGCGCGGCTATGATGCCAATTTTGCCAAGAGCTGCTTTGACCAGATCAAGGGCTTTGGCTCCTACGGCTTTCCGGAGAGCCATGCCGCGAGCTTTGCCCAGCTCGTCTACATCTCCTCATGGCTGAAATATCATCACCCCGACGCCTTCTGCTGTGCTCTGTTGAACTCGCAGCCGATGGGCTTTTACGCCCCGGCGCAGATCGTCGGTGACGCCCGCAAGAACGGCGTCGAGGTGCGCGATATCGATGTGTCCTACAGCTTTGCGCAGAACACGCTGGAGAATACTGACGACAGATATTGTGCCGTTCGTCTCGGCTTCCGCCAGATCGATGGCTTCCATTGGCTTGATGAGGATGAGGAGCGGCTGAAACGCTCGTCATTCCGGGGCACGCGAAGCGTGAACCCGGAACTTCGAGATTCCGGGTTCGATGCTGACGCATCGCCCCGGAATGACAGTGAGTTGGATTGGGCCGACCGCATCGTCGCCGCCCGCAATCGCCGGCCCTTCACCTCGGTGGAAGACTTTGCTCGCGACACCGGCCTGCCCAAGCGCGCGCTGATCCTGCTGGCGGATGCCGACGCGTTCCGCTCGCTCGGGCTCGACCGCCGCGAGGCGCTGTGGCAGGTGCGGCGGCTGCCCGACGACGTGCCGCTGCCGCTGTTCGAGGCGGCAACCGCGCGTGAGCAGCCCGATGAGCATGCAAAACCGCTGCCGCTGATGCCGCGCGCCGAGCAGGTCGTCGCCGACTACCAGACCATCCGCCTGTCGCTGAAAGGACACCCGATGGAGTTTTTGCGCGAAATGTTTACGCGCGAGCGTGTCGTCGCCTGCAAGGAGATCAGCCACGAGAACGATCGGCGCCGCGTCCGCTGCGCCGGCGTCGTCCTGGTGCGGCAGCGGCCGGGCAGCGCCAGCGGCGTCGTGTTCATGACGCTGGAGGACGAAACCGGCATCGCCAATGTCGTGGTCTGGCCCAAGATCATGGAGCAGTACCGCAAAGAAGTGATGGGCGCGCGCCTCATCGAGGTCCATGGCTATATCCAGAGCAGCCCCGAAAACGTCACGCATCTGATCGCGCAGCGCATGGTCGACCGCTCGCACGATCTGGTCGGATTGGCCAACGATGCTCTCAGCCGCAAGCATCCGGTGCCATCAAGCGCCACCGTGGTCGAGCCCCTCAACGAAGACCCCGGCGCGCTTGCGGACATGCCCGCGCAAAAAATCCGCCATCCCCGCAACGTCCGCATCCTGCCGCCGTCGCGGGATTTTCATTAGGTGTGCACGGAATGCCCGCCACACCCTCAGCTGCCGTGGGGTGCGTCCCGCCATGACGGCGGAAGCAGGTGCGCGCGGCTCTCTAGAAATTCACCCGGTTCGAGATCGCGCCGTCTACAACGAGATTCGATCCCGTCGTGAACGCCGACACCGGGCTCGCCAGAAACACCGCCGCGTTCGCGATCTCCTGCGGCGTTGCCATGCGCCCGGTCGGATTGCGCTTCATCGCGTCATTGTAGCGCTCGGGCATGTTCTGCTCGATCGTGTTCCAGATGCCGCCCTTGAAATAGACGGTGCCGGGCGAGACCACGTTGACGCGGATTTTCTTCTTGGCGTATTGCCGCGCCAGCCCCTTGGCCATGTGGATCAGCGCCGCCTTGATCGGGCCGTAGGAGCTTGCCGCATCCGCCTGCGCCGCCGCGATCGAGGAGATGATGACGAACGCGGCATCGCCGCTGCTCGCGCCGCCGGCTTCGAGGAACGGCCGCGCTGCATCGAATGCATTCACGGCGCCGAGCACGTCGAGCCGGAAATTCTGCTCCCAGGCCGCGGCGTCCTGGCCTTGCGCCATCGCGCCGGCATTGGAGAACAGCATGTCCACGCCGCCGAGCTCCTTCGCCGCGCCCTCGATCCAGGCTTTCAGCGCTGCCCCGTCGGTGACGTCGACCGTGCCGCCGGTGGCGCGAATTCCGCTCGCCTTCAGCTCGGTGACGGTCGTCGCAACCTGATCGGCGTTGCGCGCGCACACCGCGACATTGGCGCCTTCACCGGCGAGCGTGTCCGCAATCGCCCGCCCGATGCCGCGCGTGCCGCCGAGCACGACGGCGTTCTTTCCTTTGATGCCGAGGTCCATTGGTGGTTGTCCTTCTTGCTGTTGTGCGGAGCTTGGTTGTTTGAGCGAAGATATCGAATTCGCTCTCGGTGTCATACCACGCGCAGGCGGGTATCCAGTAGGCCGCGGCCTCTCGGTTCAATCACCAGCGCTTTTGGAATACTGGATCATCCGCCTACGCGGATGATGACACCATGCGGAATGGCCGAGAACGTCCATCCTCACTCCGGCGAGGCCCCCACCGGCGGGCCGCCGGGCGGGCGGTGCAGGAAGGTCAGCGATGCATACGCGCCAACCCAGGAGCCGAGCGCGGCGAAAGCGACATAGAAGGCGTTTTCGGTGTAGCTGATCACGGCGTAGGACGAGAGCAGGTACCAGATCGCGCTCCAGGTCGCCGCCGGCATGCGCTTGCGCGCGACCACGGCCGAGGTGAACATCACATAGACCGCGTCGGTGGCCGCCGTTGCGACGAACACGGCGCCTGCGGTGAGGGGATCGATGGCGGCCATTGCAATCCTTTCTGCGATCATGACATGGTCGCGAAAATTACAGCATGATCCGGACAGGTGCGCAGCGGTTTTCCGAAAAGATCATGCTCAAACCGAAAGGGGAGAGACGCCGCCATGCAAGGCCCCGCCGATATTCTCGAAGATATCTGGACCTCCGCCGGCGGCGATAAGGCCGCGCTCGCGCGTGTGCGGCTGACTGGCGAAGAGCCACAGATCCCGTCCTCGTTTCGCGTCGCCGTCGCCGGACAGACGACGATCGCTGCCGCAGGTCTCGCGGCCGCCGAGATCTGGCGGCTGCGCAGCGGCGAGGCGCAGGACGTCTCCGTCGATATGCGCCATGCCGTCGCCGAGTGCCGCTCCGAGCGTTATCTGCGCCTTGATGACAAGCCGCCGCCTCCGGCCTGGGACGCGATCGCCGGCGTCTACAGGACCGGCGATAATCGTTTCGTCCGCTGCCACACCAACTTTCCGCATCACCGCGACGCCGTCTGCAAGGTGCTCGGCTGCGAGCCGCAGCGCGAGAAAGTGCAAGCCGCATTGATGCACTGGAAGGGCGAGGATTTTGAAACCGCCACTTATGCCGCGGGCGGCGTCGTTGCCTTGATGCGCTCCTACGACGAATGGTTCGCGCTGCCGCAGGCGCGAGCGCTCGCCGAATTGCCCCTGATCTCGATCGAGAAGATCGGCGATGCCCCGCCGAAGCCGTGGCCCAAAGGCGATCGTCCGCTCGCGGGCATTCGCGTCCTCGATCTGTCCCGAGTCATCGCAGGGCCCGTTGCCGGGCGCACGCTCGCCGCGCACGGTGCCGATGTGCTGCTGGTGTCGGGGCCGGAGCTGCCGGCCATTCCCTGGCTCACCATCGACACCGGCCGCGGCAAGCTCACGACCTTCATCGAGCTGAAGAGCGAGGCGGGCCGGGCGCAGATGCGCGCGCTGCTGCAAGACGCCGACATCTTCTCGCAAGGTTACCGCCCGCGCGCGCTCGCCAGCCCCGGCTTTGGGCCCGAGAACGCTGCGCGCGTCAATCCCGGCATCGTCTACGTGACGTTGTCCGCCTATGGCCATGCCGGCCCCTGGGCCGAGCGGCGCGGCTTCGACTCGCTGGTGCAGACCACGACCGGCTTCAACGATGCCGAAGGGAAAGCTGCCGGCATCGATGGCCCAAAGGAATTGCCGGCCCAGATGCTCGACCACGCCACCGGCTATCTGATGGCGTTCGGCGCGATGATGGCCAAGGCGCGCCAGGCGAGCCAAGGCGGCAGCTGGCATGTGCGTGTGTCGCTGGCCCAGACCGGGCGCTGGTTGTGGAATCTCGGCCGGCTCGACGGCGGCCTGAACACGCCGGATCTTACGGATGCGGCCGTACATCCTGCGTTCATCGAAGCCGTGCCATCTGGCTTCGGCACCTTGAAGGCGGTGCGCCATTCGGCACTGCTGTCGAGGACGCCGGCGCAATGGAGCCGTCCGGCGATGCCGCTCGGCAGCCATCCGGCACAGTGGCCGGCGCGAAGCTGACGGGGAGCTGACGCATCGCAAAATTTTAACGCAAACCGAAAGGCACCTTGCGTTTTTTAGGTTGTTTGAAATCCCAATTCAGCACTATTAGCGCGACCGACAAGGCAGCCATCTGCCGAGATCGTCGCAGACACGACCGGGCCCCATGGTAGTTGAAAATACCAAACGAATGCAGGTGCTTACAAAACAACGGGTGATCACATCCGTAGTTTTACTAGCTCTTGCCGGCGCCGGCGCCTACGGCTTTCTCCGTGCGGGAGCCAAGGAGAAGAGCCACTCCGAGATCTCCAGCCAGTCGCGCAGGAATGCGCAGAACTTCACGCCGACGCCGTCCGAATGGGCCACGCTGACGATCGAGCCGGTCAAGGCCAGGACCTTCCGGGCCGAATACGTCACCGAGGGCAAGGTCGCGGTCGATGAGGACCGCTCGACGCCGGTGTTCTCGCCCTATGCGGGCCGCGTCACCAAGCTGCTGGCGAAGCCCGGCGAGACCTTGAAGCAGGGTCAACCGCTGTTCACGATCGAGGCCGCCGACACCGTGCAGGCCCAGAACGATTTCATCGCGGCGATGACCGCGCAGAACAAGGCGAAGTCGGCGATCGATCTTGCCGACATCCAGTTCAGGCGCGCCAAGGATCTCTATGAAGGTCACGCCATTCCGCTGAAGGATTATCAGCAGGCGGAAGCGAACCAGGTCCAGGCGCAGAACGACATGCGCTCGTCGGTGACGGCGCTGGAGGCCGCGCGCAACAAGCTGCGCATCCTCGGCTTCACCGACGACGCCATCAAGGCGTTCCAGGACAAGGGTGTCATCGATCGCGAGATCACGATCTACTCGCCGATCTCCGGCACGGTCGTGCAGCGCAAGATCGGTCCCGGCCAGTATGTCAACGCCGGCGCCAGCGATCCTGTGTTCGTCGTCGGCGACCTCTCCACGGTCTGGCTCACCGCCTTCGTTCGCGAGAGCGATGCGGCCGCGGTGTGCATCGGTCAGGACATCACAGTCAACGTGATGGCGCTGCCGGGCCGTCCGCTCACGGCCAAGATCAACTACGTCGCCGCCGCGATTGATCCCAGCACCCGCCGTCTCCTGGTCCGCGCCACCATCGACAACAAGGAAGGCCTGCTCAAGCCGGAGATGTTCGCCAACGTCACGATCTATTCGGCCGGCGATCGCGCCGCGCCTGCGGTCCCCAAGCAGGCGCTGATCTATGAAGCCGACAAGGTCCGCCTCTGGGTCGCCCGCGACGACAAGTCGGTGGAGCTGCGTGAAATCAAGACCGGCCTCGTCAACGGCAACCTCGTCGAAGTCACCAGCAATCTGAAACCCGGCGAGCAGATCGTCGTCAAAGGCAGCCTGTTCATCGACCGCGCGGCGTCCGGCAGCTGATCGACGATCTAACAAACAAGACAAACTGAAGACCTGAATGGATCGCCTCGTCGCCCTTGCCGTCAACCGGCGCTTCCTGATGGTCGGCATGTTCGTCGCCGTGTTGATCGGCGGCCTGATCGCGTTCAACCAGCTCAACATCGAGGCCTATCCCGACCCGACCCCGCCGATGGTCGACATCGTGACGCAGAGCCCGGGCCTGTCGGCGGAGGAGATCGAGCGCTACATCACGATCCCGATCGAGACCCAGGTAGCGGGTCTGAAGAACCTCACGACCATCCGCACCATCTCGCTCTACGGCCTTTCCGACGTCAAACTCCAGTTCTCGTTCGCCTATACCTATGACGAGGCGTTGCAGCAGGTGCTGAACCGCCTGGCGCAGCTCGCGCCGCTGCCGGGCAACGTGCAGCCGCAGATCTCGCCGCTCAGCCCGATCGGCGAAATCTTCCGCTACCGTCTGGTCGGCCCGCCGAACTACAGCGTGCTCGACCTCAAGACCATCCAGGACTGGGTGCTCCAGCGCCGCTTCCGCGCCGTGCCCGGCGTGATCGACGTCACGGGGTGGGGCGGCAAGAGCAAGACCTACGAGCTCCAGGTCGATTTCAACAAGCTGGTCGCCAACGGCCTGACGCTGCCGCAAGTGCTGCAGGCAGTCGGCAATGCGAACGTCAATGTCGGCGGCAACACCGTCGATATCGGCCAGCAATCGGCCGTGGTGCGCGGCGTCGGCCTGATCCGCTCGATCGACGACCTCGCCAACACCATGATTGCCCAGACCAATGGCAATCCGGTGCTGGTCAAGGACGTCGCCAGCGTCACCGTCGGACAGAAGCCGCGCCTCGGCATCGCCGGCATCGACGATTCCGACGACATCGTGCAGGGCATCGTGCTGATGCGCCGCGGCGAGCAGAGCTCGCCGACCATCAAGCGCGTGCACCAGCTCGTCCAGACCATCAACAACTCCAGCATCCTGCCGCCGGGGGTGCGCATCGAGCGCATCTACGACCGCGGCGACCTGATCGAGCTCACCACCCACACCGTGCTGCACAACATGGTGGTCGGCATTCTCTTGATCGTGCTGCTGCAATGGATCTTCCTTGGCGATCTCCGCAGCGCGCTCATCGTCGGCGCCACCATTCCGTTCGCGCTGTTCTTCGCCGTCATCATCCTGGTGCTGCGCGGGGAATCGGCGAACCTGCTGTCGGTCGGTGCGATCGATTTCGGCCTGATCGTCGACGCCACCGTCATCATGGTGGAGGCGATCTTCCGCCGCCTGACGCAGACGACGCCGGTGTCGGAATCCGAGCACATGTCGCCCGAGACGCTGTTCGGCATGAAGAGCCACGCCATCCTCAGCGCCGCGGCCGATGTCTCGCGTTCGATCTTCTTCGCCGCCGCGATCATCATCGCCGCGTTCCTGCCGCTGTTCACGCTCTCCGGCGTCGAGGGCAACATCTTCGGGCCGATGGCGCGCACCTATGCCTATGCGCTCGCCGGCGGCCTGCTTGCGACCTTCACCGTCACTCCGGCGCTGTCAGCGATCATCCTGCCCGCGCATGTTGAGGAGACCGAGACCAAGGTGATGCTGATCCTGCACCGGCTCTACATGCCGGTGCTGAATTGGGCAGTCGCCAACCGCAACATCGTGCTCGGCGCCGCGGTCGGCCTCGTGCTGATGACGGTGGCGCTGAGCCGGCTGCTCGGTCTCGAATTCCTGCCCAAGCTCGAAGAGGGCAATCTCTGGATCCGCGCCACGCTGCCGCCGACCATCTCGCTCCAGGAAGGCAACACCTACGTCAACGAGATGCGCAAGGTGATCCGCGCCCGGCCCGAGGTGGAGTCCGTGGTGTCGCAGCATGGCCGTCCTGATGACGGCACCGACGCCGCCGGTTTCTTCAATGCCGAGTTCTTCGCCCCGCTCAAGCCTGCCAGCCAATGGCCGGGCACGCGCGACAAGGAAGAGCTGACCGCGCAGCTGCTCAAGCAGCTCGACGACCGCTTCCCCGGCGTCGAGTTCAATTTCTCGCAATATCTCCAGGACAACGTCTCCGAAGCCGTCTCCGGCGTGAAGGGCGAGAACTCGATCAAGCTGTTCGGCAGCGATCTCCAGGCGCTCACAGACACCGCCAACAAGATCAAGCAGGTGCTCTCGACCGTGCAGGGCGTCACCGACCTTGCGGTGTTCACCTCGCTCGGGCAGCCGACCATCCAGATCGACATCGACCGCGCCAAGGCCGCGCGCTACGGCCTGGCGCCGGGCGACATCAACGCCACCATCAAGGTCGCGATCGGCGGCGACACCGCGGGCGATCTCTATGAGCCCGGAAGCGACCGCCATTTCCCGATCATCGTGCGCCTTGCGCCGGAATATCGCCGGAGCGCCGAGGCGATCCAGAATTTGCGCATCGGCGCGCCCGGGCCGAACGGCACCGTCACGCAGATTCCCTTGAGCGAGGTCGCCACCATCAGCCTGGTGTCGGGCGCGGCCTACATCTATCGCGAGCAGCAGGAGCGCTATCTGCCGATCAAGTTCTCGGTGCGCGAGCGCGACCTCGGCAGCGCGATCCGCGAGGCGCAGCAGAAGATCGCCGACCAGGTGCAGCTGCCGCCCGGCTCGCACATGGAATGGGTCGGCGAATTCGGCAATCTCCAGGACGCGATCCGGCGGCTGTCGATCGTGGTGCCGATCTCGCTGGCGCTGATCGGCGTGCTGCTCTGGTTCAATTTCGGCTCGATGGCCGACACGCTGCTGGCCATGAGCGTGATTCCGATGGCGATTTTCGGCGGCGTGCTGGGCCTCTTGATCACCGGCACGCCGTTCAGCGTCTCCGCGGCGATCGGGTTCATCGCGCTGTTCGGCATCGCCGTGATGGACGGCATCATCATCCTGTCGCAGTTCAACCAGCTGATCGAAGAGGGCATGGACCGCATCAGCGCGGTGGTGCGCACCGGCGAATTGCAGCTCCGGCCGGTGCTGATGACCTGCGTCGTCGCCGGCGTCGGCCTGTTGCCGGCGGCGCTGTCGGAAGGCATCGGCTCGCAGGTGCAGAAGCCGCTCGCCGTCGTGGTCGTCACCGGCATGATGCTGGCGCCGGTCGTGATCCTCGTGACGTTGCCGGTGCTGATCTCTTTCTTCTCGCGCCGCGCGCGCTGAGGCACTTGATTTCGGCGCGATCTCTTCGGAAAACCGCTGTACACTTTTCCAGATCACGCCTTACCCCAATGCCCGCTGCGCGATCCGCAGCAGCATCGTGGTGCCGAGCCCAAGGAGCAGCAGGCTGGCGAATCGGCTGCTCAATGACAGCATTTGTGGTGTCAGCCGCGACCGCGCGGTTGCGACGATCGTGCTGAGCATCGTCCACCAGACCGCAGAGCCGACGAAGACGCCCGCAATGACCGGTCCCGCCGCCGCCTGCGTGGAGAACGCGTGCAGTGCTGCCAGGAACAGGACGACTGTCAGCGGATTGGTCAGCCCAAGGGCGATGGCGCTGAGATAGGCACGCGCCAGACGCACTCTGTCGATGTCAGCGGCGTCCTGCAGCACGATGGCGCTCCGATGCGTGCGGACCGCGAACCACAGCAGTGTGAGCGCCGAGACGATGCCGCAGACCGCGGCGTTCGCTTCGACCCAGGGCTGCGCCAGCGCGCCTAATCCGAGAACCGCGAGGGAGCTGTAGGTGAGATGCACGGTCGCCGCACCGAAGCCGGTTGCGAGACCTGTCGCCATGCCCGAGGCCAATGTGCGCTGAATGCAAAGCATTCCCATCGGCCCGATGGGCGCGGCGACGGTGAAACCAATTCCAATGCCGGACAAAAGCGCGGCAACATAATGCGACAAAGGCATGCATCCGCACGAACAAATGAAATCTGTGCGTGTGCGTACCTGTGAAGCTCGATCGTCGCGTCAACCGAACGGGTGAGAAGCGAAAGAAAGCACAAACACGATCGAGTGAATCAGGATCCCGTGCTGTGCTCTGACTACAACGGTGTGTCCCGATTGCAACGGTTCCATTGCGCGATATGGAATCGCGTTCCGCCTCTCAACGACATCGCGCGATGAAACTCATCGCGTCCGACGACTCAGAATCCGTAGAGCCGTGCCGGATTGTCGACCAGGATTTTCTTGCGCACGCTCGCATCCGGCGCCCACAGCGGGAGCTGGTTGAGCAGGCGCCCGTCGTCGATCTGGTAGAGCGGCGCGATGTCGGTGGCCTTGCGTCCCTCGACGTGGCTCGAATCCGGATGCGGCCAGTCGGTGCCCCAGACGATGCGGTCCGCGTTGGCGGCGATCAGCGCCTGCGCGTACGGCAGCATGTCCTGATAGTCGGGCGCGAGCTTCGACGAGCGATAGGCGCCGGAGATCTTCACATAGGCCTTGCCGGACTTCACCAGCGCGACGAGATCGGAGAAGCCCGGCTGCTCCAGGCCCAGCTCGGCTTCGAGGCCGCCGAAATGGTCGAACACGACCGGCACAGGCGCCGTCTCGACGAGGTCCTTGATCGCCGAGATCATGGCAAGCGTGGTGTAGAGCTGCACGTGCCAGCCGCGCGCTGTCATGCGCTCGACTGCAGCGGCGAAGCGCGGGCGGCCGACATTGGGGTCATTGACGCCGCCGCTCGCCAAATTGAGGCGGATGCCGCGGAAGCCGTCCTGATGCATTGTATCGAGCGCGCTCTCCGGCGTCTTGTCGTCGATCACGGCGACCCCGCGCGCGTTCGTGCCGCGTGCCTTCATGCCGAACAAGGTCGACGAATTGTCGGTGCCATAGACGCTCGGCGTGACGATCACCACGCGCTCCATGTGCAGTGCCTTGTGCAGTGCGGCCATCTCTTCCGGCGAGGCCGGCTCGGGCGTGTAGACGCGCCCGGCGAAGAACGGAAACTTCTCGACATCGCCGTGGATGTGGGTGTGACAGTCACAGGCGTGCGGCGGGACGTCGAAATTGACCGGCGTCGCGGGCTGCGCGGCCCCGGCGTGGGCTCTGCTGGTCATGGCTACTCAGGCGGCGAGGGAGGCAAGCAGAACGCTGCGTCGGTTGAGCACGGTTTCTCTCCCTGATTTTTTTGAGGCCGTTCGAGACGATATCACATCCAGCCCGGCAGCCGCTCCGCTTCGCCGCATAGCTACTCGGTCCGCAAGTGGGCGTGAGCCGTCAACGCGCACGACGGGGCAGGGCAGGCCCGAGAGCCACGGCGTCGTCACGCCGGACGCCGAAGCTCCCATCAGATGGATGCGGCGGCTTTTCATGGCACCCGCGAGAAGATTGAGATTACTGCCCCGACGGCGTGCGCAGGCCGTGCCAGGCGTCGCGGACCTGCTGGTAGTGCACCTCGGGCAAATAGTCCGGCGTGTTCAGGTTCAAGGTTTTGACGTCGAGATGGCCGACGGCGCTGAGCAGGGTGTAGGAGGCGATCACGCGGTCGCGCTGCGCGCCGATCAGGCGGGCCTTGGCCTGGATCAAGTCGGCCTGCGAGTTCAAAACGTCGACCGTCGTGCGCTGTCCGCCGGCGGCCTCGCGCTGCACGCCCTGGAGCGCCACGGTTGCCGCCTTAACCTCGGACTCCGAGGCCGAGACCGCGATCTTGGCGCCTTCGTTCGCGACCCAGGCGCTGACAACGGCGGTGCGCGCCTGGTTCCGCACCTGGTCGAGCACGAGCCGGCTCTGCGCCATGACCTCCTTGGCCTGCCGGGTCTGCGACGCGGCCTGGCCGCCGTCATAGATCGGCGCGGTGACGCTGGCGATGATCGAGGCCTGGTCCTCGGCGAGGGTGCCGAGCGTCGGGTCGTTGTTGCGGCTTTTGCTGGCGCTGCCCTGGATGCTGGCGCTCGGCAGCAGCGCGCCCTCGGCGACGCGGATATTGGTCGAGGCGACATCGACGTCGAAGCCTGCCGCCATCACCGCGGGATGCTGGCGGATCGCCATCGTCACCGAGTCCTCGCGGCTCTTCGGCAGATAGCGATCGACCACTTCGGCGGGCTTCAACTGCGACGGCGGATTGCCGATCACCTGGGCATAGGTCGCCTGGCTGACCGCGAGCGCGACTTCGGCGGCGTTGAGATCGGAAAGGCCGCGGTTGAGACGGGCTTCGGCCTGCGCGGTATCGGTCGGCGTGACGTCGCCGGCGTTGAGGCGGCGCTGGGTGACCGCGAGCGTCTCGCGCAGGAAGGCCACGTTGGAGCGCTGCGCCTCGACCAGGGACTGGTTGGCGAGCACGTTGGTGTAGGCGGTGACGGCGTCGAGCAGCACGCCCTGGCCGACATTGCGCAGCGCTTCCCGGCCCGACTGCACCTGGAGCTCGGCGGCGCGCACATTGTTGGCGGTGCGGAAGCCGTTGAACAGGGTCTGCGTCACGGTGACGCCGATCACCCACGGCTTCAGGTTGGCGGTCTGGATGGTGTTGTCGGGCAAGAGGTTGCGCACCGATTGCAGGCCGGCGCTGAGGCTCGCCACGATCTGCGGGCGGTAGCCGGCCAGCGCCTGCGGCACGTTCTCGTCGGTCGCGCGCTGGCGCGCGCGCTCGGCGTTGAGGTGCGGGTTGCTCTGGTAGGCTTTTGCCAGTGCCTCCGGCAGGGCTTCTGCCGACGCGGCAGCGGGCAGGGCACAACAAAGCGTCAGCGCGGTCCATGTCGCAAGCACAGGAGCCACGCCCGATCGATGCTGCGCCATCACGCGACCAGCTCCAGCGGCACGCCCAATCATGAAATCCCGCAAACCCCGGCTGTCCGCCCCCACCGACGGCGGTCCTCTTAACTGTTTAACCAGCCGAGGTCCCGCAGGCAAACTGCCGCGGGGAAAACCCCCATCTATTCCGTGCTTGTTGCAGGCGCGTCACAGCATTTTTGCGGATCAGCATCAGAGCCTTACACCAGGCTGACCCGTTCGCTTGCGCTTACCGGTTCTTGTTCACCGGCTTGCGCTTCTCGATGAACGCGGCCATGCCCTCGGAGCGGTCCTCCAGCGCGAAGGTCGCGTGGAACAGGTTGCGCTCGACGCTCATGCCCTCGGCGAGCGTGGTCTCGAAGGCGCGGTTCACCGCCTCCTTGGCCATCGCGGCTGCAGGACGCGACATCGCCGCGATCTTCTCGGCGGCGGCCATGACTTCGTCCATCAGCTTGTCGGCCGGCACGATGCGGCTGACGAGGCCTGAGCGCTCGGCTTCCGCCGCATCCATCATGCGGCCGGTGAGGCAGAGATCCATCGCCTTGGACTTGCCGATGGCGCGGGTCAGGCGCTGGGTGCCGCCGATGCCCGGAATGGTGCCGAGCGTAATTTCGGGTTGGCCGAACTTGGCGGTGTCGGCAGCGATGATGATGTCGCACATCATGGCGAGCTCGCAGCCGCCGCCGAGCGCATAGCCCGCGACGGCGGCGATGGTCGGCTTGCGGCAGCGCGCGACGCGGTCGCCGCCGATCGCAGCGAAGTCTTCCGAGAACATGTCGATGAAGCCCTTCGGCTGCATCTCCTTGATGTCGGCGCCGGCGGCAAAGGCCTTCTCGCTGCCGGTCACGACGATGCAGCCGATGGCCTCATCGGCCTCGAGATCGTCCACGGCGGCGGCAATCTCGCGGAAGACGCCGAAGGAGAGCGCGTTGAGCATCTTCGGCCGGTTCAGCTTGATGATGCCGACCGCACCCTGGCTTTCGACGATGATGTGTTCGAACGTGCTCATGCTCCACCCACGCGTTTGATTGGGCGGGCAATGTGCCCGCTGGCGCGGATGCCTTCAAGGGGCCTAAAGGCCCGTCGGAACAAAGCTCGCCCGGAACACGCAGCACGATGCGCGTCCCGGGGCGTGGAGGCTCTTCTTAGGCCATGAACATGCGCGCGGCGGAGGCGAGCGTCAGCAGCGTGCCGACGCCGATGAAGATCTTGCCGATCAGGGAGCTCTGGTCCCAGGCCGAGGTATGCTGGCTGCTTGCCATCACCGGCGCGGGCCGCGGCTGCGCATCCGTTGCGGCAATCACCGCCTTCTGCTCCGGCGGGTTGTCTTGCGGCAGGGCGCGGTCGAGATCGTTGAGCTGGTCGGGTGCGACGACCTGGCTCTCGGCGGTCGAGCCGGCCGGAGTATCGGCCGCGGCCTGGACGTTGTCGTTCGCGCGGCCCGTCATCGCGGAGGCCGCGGCTGCCGTCGGCGTGTCGGCGGCGGCGAGCTGCGCATGGGCGTTGGCGACCTGAGGCGGCATCTGGCTGGATGCCGGGACGTCGGCGTTGGCCTTCGCCGCGTCGGGCTTCGTCGCAGCGTCCGTCTGGGCGACCTTCTCGTCGGAGGACTTCTGCGCCGTCTTGCTGCTGCGGTGCGAATAGTGGCGCCGATGCTTGCTTGGCTTGTCCGCGTCGGCCTGTTTGCCGGCGCTGTCCGATTGGTTGCTCGCAGCCGAGCTAGGCGCCGCCTGCGCAACGCCTCCGAACAGCAGGAAAAGCCCGGCCAGAAGAATCAGGGCAGCGCGCCCGCTGGCTTGCATCATGTTGACGATCTCCCCAATCCACCCATCCCGGGACCGAACAGAGACGCCGGGGCGTGACGACAGCGGGGCAGAAAATGGGAATCTTCGGGCTACACCGGGCGAAAACGGGGCACCGCTCCCTCGCGGCCGGTCGCCGGGTGCGAGACGCGCCGATCGGTGTTATGAGCCGTCGCAGACGTTTTCGGCCCGCTCGGCGGCGCGGTCCGGCGCGGATCACAAGTTCGTGATCTGGTCGGCAGCCGCGTAACAAATTGAAAGAGCAGCCGAATTGCATGGTGAGGGGCGCGCGTGCGCGGACGTGAGGACGAATGGACCGACCTGATGCGGTCGGCCATGGCTGGCGATGATGCGGCGTATCATCGCCTGCTAAAGGCGGTCACGCCGGTGCTGCGCGCCGCCGCGAGGCGGGGCCTGGCGCGGGCCGGGCAGCCCCCCGACCAAGCCGAGGATATCGTGCAGGAGATTCTGTTGGCGGTGCATCTGAAGCGGCACACCTGGGACAGCGAAGCCCCCTTCGCGCCCTGGCTGTTCGCGATCGGCCGCAACAAGCTGATCGACACGCTCCGCCGGCGCGGCAAGCGCGTTTTCGTCAACATCGACGACTTCGCGGAGACCTTGCCGGGCGAGGCGCCGCAGGAAACGGCGTCGGCGGGCGAGGTCGCGGCGCAGCTGAGCACGCTGCCGCAGCGCCAGCGCGACGTGTTGCAGTCGATCGCGGTCGAGGCCGCGTCGATCAAGGATACGGCGGCGAAATTTTCGATGAGCGAAGGTGCGGTGCGGGTCGCGCTGCATCGCGGACTTGCGGCGCTGACTGCCAAACTGCGAGACCACTAGTCATGGATACCGATCAACTCATTCGCACGCTCGCGGCCGACAACGCCCATCGTGCGCCACGCGTCGGCGCCGTGCTGACCATGGCGCTGCTGGTGGCCGCGCCATTGTCGATCCTGATCTTCGCGACGTTCCTCGGCGTGCGGCCCGACGTCATGAGCGCGATGCGCAATCCGTTCTTCGACATGAAGTTCGCGGTCACGCTGTCGCTCGCGATCCCCGCGATCATCGTCAGCCTGCATCTGTCACGGCCCGAAGCCCTGATGCGCGGCTGGGGCTGGCTGCTGCTCCTCCCCGTCGGGCTGCTCGCGGTCGCGATTGGCGGCGAGATGATGATGGCGCCGGCGATGCCGATGACGATGCGCATGATGGGCAAGAACTCCAGGGTGTGCCTGGTTGCGATCCCAGCGATGTCGCTGCCGCTGCTTGCGGGGGCGCTGTTCGGACTGCGCCACGGCGCACCGTCGCGTCCCGCGCTCGCCGGTGCGCTCGCCGGCCTGGTGTCGGCCGGCCTTGCCGCGACCCTCTATGCCTCGCACTGCACCGATGATTCGCCGCTGTTCGTCGCGACCTGGTACACGATCGCAACGGCGCTCGTGACCGCGGTCGGCGCGGCGATCGGTTCGAGGGCGTTGCGGTATTAAATCGGCGGCCTCACGCCGCCGGCGTCGTGCTCTGCATGCGATGGAAGCGCAGCACCTGCTGCGCGGTTGATAAGCGCAGCGCCTCGTAGGTGTCGCGCAGCGCCAGCATATCCGTCTGCGAGCCGCCTGAGAGCTTCTCGCGCATGGCGATGATGGCGCGCACGCTCGACCAGGACATGCCCGCGACCTTGGCGAGGATCATCACGCCCTCGGTGCGGCTCTCGATCATCATGTTTTCGGCGGTTTCGACCGCGACGCCCGCGAGCGCGGCCAGCCCGGCGTTGGTCTCGTCGAACTTGCCTTGCTCGGCGAAGGTGGTGACCTGGAATTCGTTGAGGCGGCCGTCCGCGTGCAGCGACTTCACCAGCGCGCGCGCCATCTCCGTTTGCTTGGTCATGGCGGCCGCACGGACCCGCTGGGCCGCTTCCTGGACCACGCTCGAGACTTCCTCCGCAAGCTCGGGATGGGCGGCCTCCAGCTTCCGGCGCACGCTCGCCGAGGCCTTCGCGATCAGCTTCAGATAGTGATGACGAGGCAAATCGGGCCGCAGGCCGATGCAGGTCGCGAGTTCGTCGTCGCGCTCGGCGCGGGTGACGAGATCGGTGAGGCTTCCCTCGGAGAGCTGCGCGCCCGGATTGCTGACGGTCGACTGCACCACGTCGTCATTGCCGCGCGTCACCAGCAGGTCGGTCAACGCTTCCGACAGTACGCGCCGCAGCGAGATCGCCTTGAGATGCGCCTGGCCCCTGGTGCGCGCGATCTCGAGCAAGGTGGTTTCGTCGAGCCGTTCCGATTTCGACAGCACGGGGCCGGCGACCTCGATCACGTCGTCGAGCGCGAGCGTGCGGATGATTTTTGGCGGTGCGGCCGCGATCGGCGCGAGGCGCTCGGCGAGCAGCGCTCTCGCCGAGGTCTCGATCTGCTCGATCAGGCACTGGAACACGTCGTCGAACACGCGGACATGCTCGTCGGAATAGTCCACCGCGTTGCCCACGAAGAGCTCGGTGACGCGGCGCAGCGCCTCGACCCGGCGCGCAACGGTGCCGTGCGAGAGCGCGGCCTGCAATTCGTCGAGCAGGTTCTCGGATGGTTTGGCGGGTTTGGATCTCATTGCCCTGTCCTGGAGCGTTGGGTCCGGCGGCGGCTTCTGTCGCGCCCGGAGAAAATGGATTGGTCAGCTCGTTGCAATTCGGTTGCGCCCTTGCGCCTTGGCGGAATAGAGCGCGCTGTCGGCGCGCGCGAGAAACGTGTCGGCAGTATCCGTGTCGCGCAGCGTCACGACGCCCGCGGAAATCGTCACCCGCAAGCCCGGCGAGAACGCGCTCCAGTCGAGGTCGGCGACGATGCCGCGCAGCCGCTCCAGCATGTGCAAGGCCGCGTCGGCTTCGGTGTCCGGCAGCAGCAGCAGGAATTCCTCGCCGCCGTAGCGGCCAAAACTGTCGGCCGGGCGGATATTGGCGAAAATGGTGATGGCGAAGGTGCGCAGCACCTCGTCGCCGACGGGATGGCCGTGGGCGTCGTTGATGCGCTTGAACCAGTCGAGGTCGATCAGTGCGATCGCGCAAGGCGTGGACGTCTGGCGCGACTTTTCGATTTCGGCGTCCAGCAGGCGCATGATGCAGCGGCGATTGTAGGAGCCGGTGAGCTCGTCGAGCTCGGCGAGCTCCTCGATGCGCCGATAGGCGTTCTTCAGCTCGATGCTGCGCCGATACAGGATCTTGCGGAGCGTGGCGCCGAACAGGCCGAGGAAGGCGCATTGGCCGATCACCAGCACGAAACAGAGCATCGAGGCGGTTCGCTGCAGCAGCGTCGCAACGGGCAGGCCGATCGGCAGGTCGGACGCGAGGAAGACGGCGGCAAGGCCGCTGGTTGCAATCGCCCAGGTCAGCATCGCCTGGGCCGAGGTCATGCGCAGCGTGCCGAAGGCGAAAATCAGGAACAGCACGCTGATGAAGGCGACACCGATGGTCGGCACCGACACCAGGAACACGAATTGCAGCGCCATATGCGCCGAGATCTGGAATACGGTGAGATAGTGGTCGGTGAATTTGTCACCGGCGCCGGCTTCCGACAGCACGGCGAACGTGCCGATGATGAGGAGGCCGCCGAACCAGAACAGCGAGGCGACGTCGACCGAAATCGCTCCGTCATAGGCGTAGAGCAGCAGGACCGAGGCGCCGAGCGAATAGCTCACGACCTGGCCGATATACATCTGGCGGCGCTGCCGGGCTCTTCGCGCAAGCACCGCAGGAGCGGCCGCCTCGGGCGCGAGGACGAGGTCCGCGGCCTCAGCGGCATTCCTCTCCGGAAAGGACGTCGCAGCCGTGCTCATGGTCCCGCCAGTGGTGGAGTTCGGCCCAAAAATCTACCTGGCAAGCCTTTAGGTTTGGTATCCTTTGAACCGAATCCGAACCGTGCAGCGCAGAACAGCATGGTGTTGGCTGGCAGGGAGAATTTGCCGGCGATTAGGCATCGTTTGCGATGCGGTCGAGCCAAGGCAGGGGTTCGTGAGACATACGTCGTGCAGGGCTGCTATGGAACCGGAACTGATCGGCCCGCCCGTGCCGGGGCAGACATTCCGCAGGAAAGTGTTTCACTATTATGTTACCTATACCGATCGAGATGGCCAGCCGCCGCGGGCGGAACGAGAAAAATGCACGTATGTGGGGTAGATCACACAGGCCCCCGTATGACCGCGGTAGGTTGAAGAATTTCGCCCCTGCCGTCGAACCCTCCGCCCTATCGACCCGACCAACCTTGCGAGACGGCCTTTGAGCGTGACTCAGGCGGCTTCGGACGAGGTCCTGATCGCCAGGATCGCCCAAGGCGACCGGCTCGCCATGCAGGTGCTGTACGGGCGGCACCATGTCAGGGTCTACAGGTTCGGGCTGAGGCTCGTGCGGGACGAGCAGGCGGCGGAAGACCTCATCAGCGAGGTATTTCTCGACGTCTGGCGTCAAGCCGGCAAGTTCGAGGGCCGTTCCGCCGTTTCCACCTGGCTGCTGGCAATCACCCGATTCAAGGCCCTCTCGGCGCTTCGGCGCAGGAAGGATTTTGAGCTGGACGAAGACGCCGCGAACGCGATCGAGGACCAGTCCGATGATCCGGAAACGGTGGTGCAGAAGAAGGATACCAGTGAAGCGTTGCGGGAGTGTCTGACGGGCCTCTCGCCGGAACACCGGGAAATCGTCGATCTGGTCTACTACCACGAGAAGTCCGTGGAAGAGGTGGCCGAAATCGTCGGGATACCGGAGAACACTGTGAAAACGCGCTTGTTCTATGCGCGCAAGAAACTGGCCGAACTGCTGAAGGCAGCCGGCGTTGAGCGAGGCTGGCCATGATGGCTTTGAGCAAGAAGATGCTGGAGCAAGAGCCCAGTGAGATTGAACTGCTGCTGCCCTGGCACGCCGCCGGCACGCTGAATGCGCGCGATGCGCGCCGCGTCGAGGACGCGCTGGCGCGCGATCCCGAGCTTGCCAGGCAGTATGCCGCGATCCGCGGCGAGTACGAAGAGACCATCCATCTGAACGAGAGCCTGGGGGCTCCCTCGGCCCGCGCGATGCAGAAGCTGTTTGCCGCGATCGACGCCGAACCGGCGCGGGTAGCCACGCCGTTGCCGCTCGCCACGCGCATCTCGGCCTTCTTTGCGAGCCTGTCGCCGCGCACTCTGGCCTGGTCGGCAAGCCTCGGCGCCATCGCGCTGCTGCTGCAGGCCGGCATCATCGGCGCCGTCCTGATGAAGACCCAGACCGCGACCTACCAGACCGCTTCGCTCTCGATTGGCGCGCCGATCACGCGCGAGCTCGGAGCCGCACCGGCGCGGGCGCTGGTGCGCTTTACGCCCGAGGCGCGCGTCGCGGACATCACGGCGCTGCTCGACAGCTATCAGGCCTCGATCATCGGCGATGCCAAGGGCGGCATGTTCCGCCTGCAGTTCGACAAGGCGATGAGCCAGGACGAGCTCGCCGCACTGCTTGCCAGGATGTCGCGCGAGAAGTTCGTCAATCTCGCCGTGGCGGCGCCTTAAGCGCGCCCTTCCACCGATGACAGGCAAGTCCAAGAGGAGGATACGCGCCGGAGCTTACGCTTCATCATCGGTCGGCGCCGCGCTGCTGCTCGCCGCCTGTCTCGGTGTCGACATCGCAAAGGCGCAGGCGATCATGCGCACGCCGACGATCAGCGTCCCCTCGCGCACGCCGACCATCTCTCCCAACGTCGCCGCGCGCGTCAACCCGGGCGCGGCTGCGCGCGTGGTCGCAGTCGACCGCGGCCCGCGCGCGATCGCGACGCCGCGGCTCTCGGCACGAATGGGGCCGACGCCGGCGCTGCCCTATGCGCGCTACTCCCCGAACCTTTATCCCGCCTGCACCGCGCCCTATCGCGACGCCGACGGCGAATGCCTGGGGCAGCCGATTGCGGGCGGCGAGGGGAGCGGTAAGGCGGGCAAGAAGGCCGCCGCCAAGGGGCGCGGCAACAATACGCCGGTGGCTGCGAACCTGCGCAGCTTCGCAGGCGAATTCGTCGCTGAGATCGACGGCGCGCTGACGACGACCGAAGCCGACGAGCTTGCGCGCCGCCATGGGCTTGCGCGCGTATCCTCGGAAAACTTCCCGCTGATCGGCGCGACGTTGGGCCTGTTCCGCATCACCGATGGCCGTCCGTTCGAGACGGTGCGGCGCGAGTTCGCCGCGGACGGCAGCGTGCGCTCGGTGCAGCCGAACTTCCGCTACGTGCTCCAGGACCAGAAGCCGGCGACGCTGAGCGAAGGCGATCCCGCGCAATATGCCCTGGCAAAACTCCGCCTGCCGCAGGCGCATACGCTGGCGCATGGCGCCAACGTGACCGTCGCCGTGATCGATTCCGGCATCGACGCCAGGCATCCCGAGCTCGCCAATTCCATCGCCGACAATTTCGATGCGCTCGGCAGCGCCGAGGGCCCGCACATCCACGGCACCGGCATTGCCGGCGCCATCGTGGCGCACGCCAAGCTGATGGGCAGCGCGCCCGAAGCGCGCATCATCGCGATCCGCGCTTTTGGCGGCACCGGCGGCGGCGCGGAGAGCTCGTCCTACATCATCCTGCGCTCGCTCAATTACGCCGCCGAGCACGGCGCGCAGATCGTCAATATGAGCTTTGCCGGTCCCAAGGACGCGGTGATCGAGCGCGCCATTGCCGCAACCGCCGCGCGCGGCCTCGTGCTGATCGCGGCCGCCGGCAATGCCGGTGCGAAATCGCCGCCGCTTTATCCGGCCGCCAATCCCAACGTGATCGCGGTCAGCGCCACCGACCAGCAGGACAAGCTGTTCTCCGCGTCCAACCGCGGCAATTACATCGCGCTGGCGGCGCCCGGCGTCGACATCTTCCTGCCGGCCCCCGACGGCAAATACCAGATGACGTCGGGCACCTCGTTCTCGGCCGCCTATGTCTCCGGTGTCGCCGCGCTGCTGCTCGAGCGCAACTACGCCTTGAAGCCGGAAGCGCTGCGCATGACGCTGGCGAAGACCGCGCGCGACCTCGGTTCACCCGGGCGTGATGATCTGTTCGGCGATGGCGAGGCCGACGCGTTTGCCGCGGTCACGGCTGTTCCCGTTGACAACGCGACGCCGGTTGCGGCGGCGTCCGGTACAACAAAACGTGAAGATGCGCAGCCACGTCGCGATGAGCCGGGCATTCGCGCGATCGAGCAGCCCTCGCTGTCGGGCGCGGCCGATAAAGCCACGGTTTCTCAGGCGGATAGGCCGGCGGCGCGATAGCGGCTACGAAAAGAATGCGCGCCCGCCAAAGGTTAAAAAATCGAACGCCGCATTGAACGTTCAGCCAGCTGCCACGACCAAAATATGTGGGAGCGGTCATCCCTCCCCATCAGTCATATCAGGCGCGAGCGCCCATCCACCCCAAGCGCCCATATGGCTCGACCCGTCCGGTTGTCCCCCCGGACGGGTCTTTTCTTTTTGGACGTCTGTGTCTTCGAGGCGTCGAATCCACTCAGCTTGGGGTTGAAGGAGCGCGCGTGCGTGCACTCGTCGGTCGACCGTCACGCCGCAGCTCCGTCATGCTTGTGCGAAGCTTGACTCGAAATCACAGCAATTCTCCGCACGACTACGGTCTTTCATGACGAACGGCGTGTCGTTGCTGGACAAGTCAAAACTTTTCCACAAAATATTCGTGTCGCGTCTAAATTGATTCGTGTGCGTTGCGTCGCGTCCGTATTTTTCTCATGACGGGCTGGTTCATGACACATCGCCAAAGCGCGGCCGCCGGCCGCGAGATCGCGGCACGCTGGTGCGCTCTCGCCGAGCAGCGGCTGGAGCACCTCACCGAAATGTTCGAGACCGGGCGCTGGCGCCGCTACCACTCCGAGATCGCATTCCTCGAAAACATCCAGGAAGCCAAGCTCGCGGTCCAGACCTGGCGCGCGCTCGCGACCGGTGGTGACGTTGCCGCGGCGGCTGCGAGCGTCTCGCCCGCCTTCGGCTGGTCGCCGGCGACCATGCCCCGCGTGTTTCCGCGGGAGCAGCCGGCGCAGACCATGCAGCCCAAGCCGTTGCAGCCCAAAGCCGTCCACCTCGCGCCCGAGACCGCCGTGCCGGTAAAGCTGGAGCCCAGGCTGGACGTTCTCGCCGAAGTGACGGAAGCGCCGATCGCGCCGCTCGCTCCGGCCGCGCCGCTCCTGCCGCCTGTCGCAATGGCATCGTTCACCGCGCCTGCTGCCGTCCCGCCGCTCAAAGCCCCCGCTGCGAGGCCGCCGCTCTCCGCACCTGCGGTGAGGTCACCGGTCGCCGCCCCGGCCGCCATGGCGCCATTCACCGCTCCCGCTGTGAAGCCGCCGCGCACCGCGCCCGCGGTGAGGTCGCCGACCGCCGAACCTGCTGCAATGGCACCAGTCGCCGCGCCCGCCGTGCGGGCCTCCGCTGCGATGGCAGCGCTCCTGCCGCAGTTCGCCCCGCCCGCCGCCGAAATCGTCGCGGCCCCCGAGCGCGTCGTCGAATTCACTTTCAGCCTCGACGGCCTGGAAGCAAAGTACCCGCTGCTGCGGAACGCGTTCTGAAGGAGCCGTCAGCGCATCGCAGCATGTAGACATAGATGCCCACCACATCATCCTTCGAGGCTCCCCGAGCGGTGCTCCGCACCGCACGGCTCGCACCTCAGGATGACGGCAGTGGGCTTGTTGTCAGTGCTTGATGAAGCAACTTTTGGATGTGTCGCCCGCCTTACTTTGATGTGACCGCATCGAGCCAGGCGCCGCTCCTCATCCGTCATTCTGAGGTGCCCTCATGAGACGCGGCGCGTCCCATGAGGAGCCTCGAAGGATGCACGGCCCGTCCGCCCGTCGCGCGCCTACCGCCGCACGGCGTTGCCGCCGATCACCACTTGTGCGAAACCGCTGCGCGCCGTCCGCCGACAGGTCCGACGTCACCGCGCGCGCGTGGTCGAGGCCGACCACGGCGCCGCGCGGGGTTTCGGAGATCATGTTGTTGTTGACCAGCGCAGTGCCGGCGCCCGGGACCACGGATACGCCGATGCCGGCCAGCGCCCTTCGGATGACGTTGCCGGATATTGCGACGTCGCGCAGATATTTGCCCCAGCCGGCGACGATGCCGTAGGCCGGCGCGTTCTCGATCACGTTGCCGGTCACCGATGAATCCGCCTCGATGTAGATGCCGACGCCGGCGTCGTCATCCGGTGCGGTGCCGATCGGCCGCTTGGGGATCAGATTACGGATGATGTTGCCCTGGACCACCGCGATACGGCCGCCTTCGTTGAAATTGCAGACGGAGGCGCCGACGGCCGCGCCGTCCACGGTATTGTTGGCGATCACGGCGGCCTCGAACGCGAACTCGGCATAGAGGGCGACCTCGCGCACGTCGCTGATGCTGTTGCCGGTGATATGGATATTCGAGGCGGAGTTGCCGCGCACCGCCGAGTAATCGCAGTTCTTGATGCGGTTGCCGCGCACGATGACGTTGCCGGCGCGGAAGGCGTTGATGGCGTTGCCGTACTGACCCGAGCCGCCGGGGCCGGCCTTGATGTCCTCGATGCGGTTGTCGGCGACCAGCGTGCCGTCATCACCGATCGCGGTGCGCAGGATCTCGATGCCGTTGTCGTTGGTGCCGAGAATCGTGTTGCGGGAAACGCTGAGGCCCTTTGCATCGAACGAGACCACCGCGGTCACAGCGATGTTGGTGAAGATGTTGCCGGAGATGTCGCCGGAGACCTGCTCGAGCCAGATGCCGCTGCCCCCCGAGGCGGTGATCTCGCAATCGGTGATGCGAACGTCGCGCCCGCCGAGGACCTGGATCAGCCCGCGCCGCGCCGGCAGCGGAATGCTGCCGCCATCGAAGGTGATGCCGGTGAGGCCGATCGAGTCCGAGCCGTCGCTCTGGATCGCCGAGGCCCCACCGCCGGTGAAGGCGAGCTTGGTGGCGCCGCGCACGCCGATCAGCTGCGATCCGTTCGGCAGCCGCAGCAGCCCGGCGCGGTAGACGCCCGGCGGCAGCGCCAGCGGCATTTGCGCCCTTGCGGCCTCGTCGATCGCGCGCTGGAGCGCACGCGTCTGGTCCTCGCTGCTGTTGGGCCGCACGCCGTACTGCGTGGCATCGCGGCCGAGCAGGGAGGTCAGCGGCGCCACGCGCGCAGCGTCGGCCGGCATGGCGAGCGCGCCCGCAATGCCCGCGGTCGAAGCTCCGATGAGATGACGGCGATTGAGGTCCATGACGCGTCCTCCGGCGGACGCGGGGTCCGCGGGAGGTAGGTAGCGCAGGCCGGTGCGGCTCGTCGGGATTGTTCGCGGTAGGGTTAAATGTTTACCGCAAAAATGGTGCCGAAGAGTGGGCAAAGCGCAAGCGTGCCCACCATTTGACGGCGGATCGGAACGACATCGTCGGCACGGCGCGATGCGCCTTTGCCCGCCTACAAGACCGGTGTGTTCCGCCGCTTCCTTGCCAATCCCACCATCTCCATCAGCATCGCTTCGCTCGCATCCACCAGTTCCTCCAGTGTGATCCGCGGCGCGCCCTTGCGGCGCACGGCGCCACTGCGCGCCAGCAGCGGGATATGGATGAACGCCGCAAGCCGCGGCCCGCCGGCCCGCACGTTCTCGATCGCGCGCCAGCTGAGATAGTTGCAGAGATAGGCGCCGGCATCGCGCGAGGCGCGGGCGTCGATGCCGGTGAGGCGCGCCGCGCGCAGCAGCCTCGCCGTGTGCGGGCCGAACATCATCGCGTCGGCCTGGCCGGCGATGCCGCGCTTGCTGGAGCGGGTGTTGGCCGCATCGGGCCAGAGCATGGTGACGGCGTTGCGGGCGCGGGTCTCGATGCGCAGGTACGGCGTGCGCGCGGCGAGGCCGAACATCAACAGCGCGTCGGGCTTTTCCCTTGCGAGCAGCTCCGGCAATTGCCGATCGACCGCGGCGTAGGTGACCGGGAAGATATGGCTCGCGATCGCGACGTCGTCGAGTGCCGGCCGGCGCAGCTGCGCCAGCCGCGTTACCAGTGGCTGGGTCGGGTTGTAGGGCGCGCCGGGAAACGATCCGAAGCCGGTCAGGAGAATGCGCAGCTTGTCGCTCATTGCAGCAACTCCAAAATCTGCTCGGCGGCGAGCGCCGGCGTAAGATGGCCGTCGGCGACTTCAGCCTCGATCTTCCGCACTTTCGTGCGCACCGACGCCTCGCTGCGCAGCCGCGCCAGCATGCGCTGCTCCAGCATCGACCACATCCACTTCACCTGCTGTTCGCGCCGCCGCGCGGCGAAATCGCCGGACGCGTTCATCGCCTTGCGGTGATCGAGAACCTTCTGCCAAATTCTTGCGATGCCGTTTCCGGTCAGCGCCGAATAGGTCTCGACCGGCGGATGCCAATGCTCGGACCTCGGCGCCAGGATATGCAGCGCGCCGCGATAGTCCGCGGCGGTGATCTTGGCGCGCTTGAGGTTGTCGCCGTCGGCCTTGTTGATCGCGATCATGTCGGCGAGCTCGACCAGGCCCTTCTTGATGCCCTGCAATTCGTCGCCGCCGCCCGGCAGCATCAGGGCCAGGAAGAAATCCGTCATGTCGCAGACCGCGGTCTCGGATTGACCGATGCCGACGGTCTCGACCAGCACGACGCCGAAACCTGCCGCTTCGCACAGCAGCATCGCCTCGCGCGTCTTGGCCGCGACGCCGCCCAGCGTGCCCGAGGATGGCGAGGGGCGGATGAAGGCATCGTCGGAGGTCGCGAGGCGCGCCATCCGCGTCTTGTCGCCGAGGATCGAGCCGCCGCTGCGCGCC
Source organism: Bradyrhizobium sp. USDA 4486 (assembly GCF_054057995.1). NCBI lineage: Bacteria > Pseudomonadati > Pseudomonadota > Alphaproteobacteria > Hyphomicrobiales > Nitrobacteraceae > Bradyrhizobium > Bradyrhizobium sp. USDA 4486. The sequence goes on along the minus strand of NZ_JBSRZV010000001.1, from coordinate 3,626,683 downwards.
GAGGACGGATCGACCGCGAGCACCGCGATCTTGTGGCCCTGCTCGATCAGATAGGTCCCGAGCGCATCGATGGTGGTGGATTTGCCGACGCCCGGCGAGCCGGTGATACCGACGCGGAACGCCTTGCCGGTGTCGGGCAGCAGCATCTGCACCAGCTCGCGCGCCAACGCCTGATGGTCGCCGCGCCGGCTCTCCACCAGCGTGATCGCCCGCGCCAGCGCCGCGCGGCTGCCGGCGCGCAGGTCACGGGCGAGAGATTTGATGTCGATGGATCTGCTACTGGTCATCGTTGCTTTCGCGTCCAGCCGCTAGCGGCCCGACATGCGAATGTGTTTCTCGGCGCAAGACTTCAAAGGTGGAGGGTGGGTTTGAACGATGTCCCAAACGATCTCGGCCTTCGTCATATGGTAGGCATGACGCCAGAAGACTTCCGAAGTCGATCATCTTGCGCCAGTCGACACCAGGCTCGGTTCGCTTGACCTCATCCGGGATGAATTTCGATGCCTCGCCGATGATCTCGAGAAGCCGCTCGACTGCAAGGCGGGAGGTCTTTTCAGAGACGAACTGATCGAAGGTGAGGTCCTTCACGACATCTTCGATGTCGGTGATGGCTTCCAGAATGTCTCGTAGCCGGTCTTCCACCGTCGGCGGCATTCAGAAGACCTCGACCAGATCATCCGCGATCCGCTCGGTTATGCGCGGCTTCAGCAGGTCGCGCATCGATATCTGCGCACGAAGGCCGACATGGTCCTCGATCAGGTGCAGGACTCTGAAGTAATCGAACCGCGGCGTTTCCTCGCGCGAGGTCGTCTCGACGAGTATGTCGAGGTCGCTGTCAGGCCGAGCGTCGCCGCGCGCGCGAGACCCGAAAAGGTAAAGCCGCTTGACCCCCGCCGCCCTCAGCGCGGGAGCAAGCTCACGGATCTTCCCGACAAGCGTCTGGAGCGGAATGTCTGCGACTTCGGCCATGACCGAATACTAGCACAGGGCGACCGCTCCGCCCAGCGTCGGCCCTGGAGCGCCGCCGGGCAGGCGCGGGCCGCCCGCCCGATATCACCGGGTCGTTGCCGCCGCCGCCTGCATCGGTTTCACCTTGCGCCACATCCACACCATCACCGGCCAGAGCAGGGCGCCAATCGCCATGGCGGCGAGGATGGCGGCGACCGGCCGTTCGAAGAACGGCAGGATGCTGCCGTCGGACTTGATCAGCGAGGTCACGAAGGCCTGCTCCACCATGGTGCCCATGACAATGCCGAGCACCATGGCGGCGACGGGATAGCCGTTGGCTTCCATGATGTAGCCGATCACGCCGAAGGCGGCGACGGTGACGACGCCGAACATGTTGTTGCCGATCGCGAACGAGCCGACCGCGCAGCACAGCATGATGATCGGCATCACGGTCGAGCGCGGCGCCAGCAGGATGTAGGCGGCGACGCGGATCATGGCGATGCCGAGCGGGATCATCAAAATGTTCGCGATGATGAACATCAGGTAGATCGCGTACATGCTCGACGCCTTCTCGGTGAACAGCGTCGGGCCCGGATTGAGGCCCTTCATGTAGAGCACGCCGATGGCGATCGCGGCGATGGTGTCCCCGGGAATGCCGAACAGCAGCGAGGGCACCCAGCCCGAGGCGATGCTGGCATTGTTGCTGGCCCCGGCCTCGACCAGGCCCTCGACATGGCCGGTGCCGAATTTGTCCTTCTCCTTGGAGAAGCGCTTCGACATCGCATAAGAGACCCAGGCCGCCATGTCGGCGCCGGCGCCGGGCAGCACGCCGATGATGATGCCGACGATGTTCCCGCGCGTCATCTGCCAGTGGTACTTCTTCGTCAGCTTCCACTGCCCGGCCATGATGCTTCCGAATTTGCGCCGCGGCAGCGGCGGCGGCTCGGGGGTCAGCATCGCGCGCATCACCTGCGCCACCGCGAACACGCCGACCAGCGCCGGGATCGGCTCGATGCCGCCGAACAGATCGGTGATGCCGAACGTGAAACGCGGGATGCCGCCGGGATTCTCGATGCCGATGCAGGAGACGAGCAGGCCGATGAACATGCCCGCGATCGCCTTCACCGGCGAGGAGCGCGCGACCAGCGTCGCGCACATCAGGCCGAGCAGCGCCAGCCAGAAATATTCGAAGGTCGAGAACGACAGCGCGATCTCGGCGAGCGGCGGGGCGAGGATCATCAGCGACAGCACGCCGGCGATGCCACCGACGGCGGAGAACCAGACGCCGGCACCTAGCGCCAGCTCGGCCTGGCCCTTGCGCGTCATGGCATAGGCCTCATCGGCATAAGCAGCCGAGGCGGGCGTGCCGGGAATGCGCAAGAGCGCGCCGGGGATGTCACCGGAGAAGATCGCCATCGACGACGCTGCGACGATGGTCGCGATCGCCGCGATCGGCGACAGATAGAAGGTGACGGGGACGAGCAGGGCGGTCGCCATCGTCGCGGACAGGCCGGGCAGCGAGCCGATGACGAGGCCGTACACGGAGGCTGCGAACATCGCGATGATGACCTCCCAGGTGGAGATCAGCGCGAAGGCATCAATCAGGGTCTTGAGCATGGGATCACCAGGGCGTCGGCAAAAGGCCAGCGGGAAGCGGTACGCGCAGCAGCTTGCCGAAGATGAGGTGGATGGCGAAGGGCGACAGTGCGGCAAGCGGCAGCGCCAGCTTCCACTTCGCACCGAGCGCCGTCGAGGTGACGTAGACCATGATCGCCGCGGTGATGACGAAGCCGAGCCGGTCGGCGGCAAAGACGTAGAACAGCAGCAGCGCCGGCGGCAGCAGGGCGCGCAGGCCGTAGAGCTTGCTCTGCGGCGGCGGCGCGGCCGCCTGTCCGTTCTCGAGCGGGACCAGCTCTTCCTCCTCCTCGAAGGAATGGCCGATGCCGAACACGATCGCGAGCCCGCACAATGCCAGGCCGGTGCCGATCACGAGCGGAAACACGTTGGGGCCGATCGGCTGCCCCGGCACCGGCGGCAGGATGTAGCCGCCATAGGCGGAAGCCGCGCCGAGCACGACGAGAAACGATCCCGTGACGGAGTCGGGAAGACGCATGGGAGGAATCCTATGAAAGAAATCCCTCTCCCCGCGTGCGGGGAGAGGCGGGCAGAGCATCGCAGGTGGAGATCACGCCTTGCTGAGGCCGGCCGCCTTCATGGCCTCGCCCATCTGGGCATCGCCCTTGTCCATGAAGCCGGCGAACTGGCCGGCATCGCCCCACACGGTGCCGAAGCCGCGATTGCTCATGAAGTCCTTGAACTCGGCGGAGTCGTAGACCTTCTTCAGGGCTGCGGTGAGCTTGGTTGCGATCTCCGGCGGCAGGTTCTTCGGCGCGCCGATGCCGCGCCAGGCGCCGGTTGCGTAGTCGATGCCCATCGCCTCCTTCAGCGTCGGCACGTCCTTGAAGATCGGGTTGCGCGCCGGCGCCATGATGGCGAGGCTCCTGGCCTTGCCGGCCTCGATGATGGCGCGCGCCTCCGGCACCGAACAGGTGGTGAGGTCGAGGCCGCCGGCGGCGAGGTCCTGCATCGCAGGCGCTGCGCCGTTCGACGGCACCCACGCGACCTGGTTGGCGGGCAGGCCCATCGCCTGCATCCAGCCGACCAGCGCCAGGTGCCAGATGCCGCCCTGGCCGGTGCCCGATGCCTTGAACTTGCCCGGGGGGGCCGCCTTGATCGCCTCGGCGAGCTCTTTCACCGTCTTGTAGGGCGAGGAGGAGGATACCTGGATGCCCGGCGGGTCCTCGTTCATCAGCGCCAGCGGCGTGTAGCTCCGAGGTGTCAGATCGGTGAGGCCTTGCCAGTGCATCATCGAGATTTCGACCGTGAGCATGCCGATGGTGTAGCCGTCGGGCTGCGCCGTCGCGATGGCGCTATGGCCGACCACGCCGGAGCCGCCGGTGCGGTTGACCACGTTGAAGGGCTGGCCGAGGTCCTTTTCCAGCAGCGCTGCGACGATGCGCGCGGTTGCGTCCGTGCCGCCGCCCGCGCCCCAGGGCACGATGACAGTGACCGGCCGCGCCGGATAGGCTTGTGCGCGTGCGGGCTTGAACCCCAAAGCGGCGGATGCGGCGACCGCGGCAGATGAAGCCGCAAAGGCGCGGCGGGTGATCTTGGACATTGAATGCCTCCCAGCGGCGCCCGTGACGTCGAGCGCTCTTGTCAACGGCGGCATTCTAGTCGGCTTTGCGGCGCCGCCGCAAGGTAGCGCTATCAGCGCGTTGTGAGCAAAGTGGCGCTGCTCAAAACCTGCTCACTGCGGCTCCTCCGCGTCGCCCTTCGGCCGCTCGCCGCCGAAAATGTGCGTTCCTTCCGCGGTGAGATACGGCTTCAGGATCTGCCACGGCACGAAGGCGACATATTCGCCTTCGGCGTAGGGGCCGACCGTATAGGGCGGATAGTGGAAGGTGAGGCCGGAGCTCTTGCCCGCCTCAGTCGAAGGCGCGAACGTCACCGCGCCGATCTTGAGCAGGCTCGGCTCGACGCTCTTGAACCATTCCTCGGTCGCGGTCTCGCTGGTGCCGCGCTTCTTCTTCTCGACCTTGAGCGAGGTGATGATGGCCTTCACCATCGCCTTCATGGTCGGTCCCTTGTCGGCGGTCTCGGTGAAGAAGGGGCGGATCGAGATGCGCTTGCCCTCAACCTTGTCCCACAGGACCGTGTTCACGTCGGAGTTGGGATGGGCGCCGTGGGTGTCCATGTAGTCGTTGCGCAGTACGCTGACATAACGATCGGCAACGACCGAGCGGATCGCATATTTGCGCTCGAAATCCCAGCCGCCGTCCCTGAAGAATTGCGGATCCTCCTTGCGCGAGGCGGCAGCTTCCGCTGCGCTCTTGTCGAGCCACTTCTTGCCCTCGGCAAGGCAGTCCGCGGCCAGCGCAGCGTCGGCCTTGATCCTGTCGTCGAGCAAAACGCGGGCGTCGATGCTCTTGTTCTTGACGACGGCGTCCGGCTTGGGGTCGCCAGCGAAGGATGGGGAGGCCAAGCTGATCGCAGCGAAGGCCGAAAGGAGAATGATGGTGCGGGGGAACAGCCCCGCGCGCGCACGATGATCTGTCACTTCAATATCCATGTATTTTGATTCCAGCCGGCCGGCAGCGATGCGCTCAAGCGTAGTGATCGCAAGATGAACCGGCGCACAACGCGGCGCGCGAACACCTGCTCGTGATCAGGCGCGCCGACAAGCCTGCGGGTTTGATGTTCGAGGCCTCAGCGGTGGCGGAATTACTCCGCCGCCTCGCTATGCCCAAGCCGGGCGTTCAGCTTGCGGATCAGCTCCTCGGCCGCATCCGCGATGACGGTGCCGGGCGGGAAGATCGCCTCGGCGCCGGCCGCATAGAGTGCGTCGTAATCCTGCGGCGGGACCACGCCGCCGACGATGATCATGATGTCCTCGCGCCCGTGCTTCTTCAGGGCGGCCTTGAGCTCCGGCACCGCGGTGAGATGGGCGGCGGCGAGCGAGGAGACGCCGAGGATATGCACGTCGTTCTCGACCGCTTGCCGCGCGGCTTCGTCGGCGGTGGCGAACAACGGTCCGATGTCGACGTCGAAGCCGATATCGGCGAACGCCGAGGCGATCACCTTCTGGCCGCGATCGTGGCCGTCCTGTCCGATCTTGGCGACCAGGATGCGCGGGCGGCGGCCCTCCGCCTCCTCGAAGGCGTCGATCAGCGCCTGAACCTTCTCGACCTGAGTGCCCATGCTGGACGCCTCCCGCTTGTAGACGCCGGTAATGGATTTGATCTCTGCGCGGTGGCGGCCGAACACCTTTTCCATCGCCTCCGAGATCTCGCCGACGGTTGCCTTCGCGCGCGCGGCGTCGATCGCGAGTGCAAGGAGATTGCCGTTGCCGTCGCCGGCCGAGCGCGTCAGCGCGGCAAGCGCGGCATCGACGTCCTTCTGGTTACGCTCGGATTTCAGCCGCGTCAGCTTGTCGATCTGCAAGCGGCGTACATTGGTGTTGTCGACCTTGAGAATGTCGATCGGCGCCTCGTCGGTCGGCTTGTACTTGTTGACGCCGATCACCGCCTGCTTGCCGGCATCGATCCGGGCCTGCGTCTTGGCCGAGGCCTCCTCGATGCGCAGTTTTGGTACGCCGGCCTCGATCGCCTTGGCCATGCCGCCGAGCTCCTCGACCTCCTGGATATGGCTCCAAGCTTTTGCGGCGAGATCGCGCGTGAGCCGCTCGACATAATACGAGCCGCCCCAGGGATCGATGATGCGGGTGGTGCCGCTCTCCTGCTGCAGGAATAGCTGGGTGTTGCGGGCGATGCGCGCCGAGAAATCGGTCGGCAGCGCCAGCGCCTCGTCGAGCGCGTTGGTGTGCAGCGACTGGGTGTGGCCCTGGGTCGCCGCCATCGCCTCCACGGTCGTGCGCATCACGTTGTTGAACACGTCCTGCGCGGTGAGCGACCAGCCCGAGGTCTGGCTGTGCGTGCGCAGCGACAGCGAGCGCGGGTCCTTCGGATTGAAGGGCTTCAGCAGTTTCGCCCAGAGCAGCCGTGCGGCGCGCAGCTTGGCGACCTCCATGAAGAAGTTCATGCCGATCGCCCAGAAGAACGACAGCCGCGGCGCGAAGCGGTCGACGTCGAGACCTGCGGCCAGGCCGGCGCGCAGATATTCGACGCCGTCGGCGAGCGTATAGGCAAGCTCGAGATCCTGCGTCGCGCCGGCCTCCTGCATGTGATAGCCGGAGATCGAGATTGAATTGTACTTCGGCATCCTCGTCGAGGTGTAGGCGAAGATGTCAGAGATGATCCGCATCGAGGGTGCGGGCGGATAGATATAGGTGTTGCGCACCATGAACTCTTTCAGAATGTCGTTCTGAATCGTTCCCGAGAGCTTTTCTGGCGGCACACCCTGTTCCTCGGCGGCGGCGACGTAAAGCGCGAGGATCGGCAGCACCGCGCCGTTCATGGTCATGGACACGCTCATCTGGTCGAGCGGAATGCCTGCGAACAGCGTGCGCATGTCATAGATGGAATCGATGGCGACACCGGCCATGCCGACATCGCCGCCGACGCGCGGATGATCAGAGTCATAGCCGCGGTGGGTGGCGAGGTCGAAAGCGACCGACAGGCCCTTCTGTCCGGCAGCTAAGTTGCGACGGTAGAACGCGTTGGAATCCTCCGCCGTGGAGAAGCCGGCATATTGCCTGACCGTCCAGGGCTGGTTGACATACATGGTCGGGTAGGGGCCGCGCAGGTATGGCGCGATGCCCGGATAGGTCTCGAGGAAATCGAGCCCCGCGAGATCCGCCTCGCCATAAGCGGGCTTCACCAGAATGCCCTCGGGCGTCAGCCACGGCTCGGCCGTGCCGGCCGGCGCTGCGGTGGCGACGCGCTCGAAGGCAACATCGGCGAAATTGGGAATGCGGGTCATGGTTCAACCAATCCTCAATCATGATCCGGATGCTGATGGCTGACGATGGTCGCCATCTTCTCCGGCCCGTAATTCTGCTGCGTGGTCTGGCTCGGCAGATTGGCGATGCCGACGACCCAGCCGAGGCGCGACTCCGTGCCGAACTGCCGCGTCGGCACCACGTGATCGGGCCGGTCGAACGCGCCGGTCATGATCTCGATGCGGTCGCCGTCGATGCGGCCGAAGCTCAGCGGCGTGCCGCAGGCCGGGCAAAAGCCCCGCTCGGCGATCGAGGAGGAGCGGAAGAACGAGGGTTTTCCCCGCGTCCAGACAAGCTCGGTCTTGTTCACGTCGGCGAAGGAGGCGAACGGCGCGCCGCTGGCCTTCTGGCACATCCGGCAGTGACAGATCGAAACCCGGGTCGGCGCCGTCAAGACGCCGAAGCGCACGGCGCCGCACTGGCAGCCGCCGGTGAGAACTGGTTTGCCTGCTTCGGTCATGCCTGCTCCATCCGTCGATAGACGTCCTGCAGCGTGGCAAGCGCGTCGGCCCCGGCAAAGATGAAGCCGGTGACGCCGGCAGCCCGCAACGCCGCCTCGGTATCAGTCGGGCGGCCTGCGAGATACATATGTTTGCAGCCCGCGCTTTGCAGGGCCTTCGCGGCGGCTTCGGCGTGTTCCGCATAGACCTTGTCGCTGGAACAAAGACAGGCGAGCGCGGCACCGGAGGCCTTGAACGCGGCGGCCAGCCTCGCCGGATCGGCAAAACCCTCGCTGTCGAGGGCCTCGATGCCGCCGGCCTCGAAGAAGCTCTTCGCAAACGTCGCACGCCCCGTGAAATCGGCGGGCGTGCCGAGATTGGCCAGAAACACTTTTGGCCGCGCGCCGCGCGCTTTCAGCGCCGCGTCGGATTTATCGCGCAGCGCCTCGAACGGTTCCGCCAGTCGCATTGGTGTGAGCGGATCGAACTTGTATTTCTGCTCGCCGTAGGGCGCGAGCGCGACAGGCGTTGCCTTCAGCACCGCGGTCTCGCTCTCATGCAGGTTCGGAAACTCGCTGGCGCCGGTCAGGACGTCGCGGCGCTTTCCGATATTGGCATCGCGCGCCTTTCGTGTGGCTGCCACCTTGCTCTGGAACAGGCCCTGCTGAAGCGCGGCGAAGGCGCCGCCGGCTTTCTCGCTCTCCTGGAACAGCGCCCAGGCTGCGTCGCAGAGCTGCGCGGTCAGCGTCTCAATGCCGCCGGCACCGGCGGCGGGATCGCTGACCCTCGCAAGGTTGCTTTCTTCCAGCAGCAGGAGCTGCGTATTGCGCGCCACGCGCCGCGCGAATGGATCGGGCAGGCCGAGCGCCAGCGTATGCGGCAGCACGGTGATCGCATTGGCACCGGCAAGTCCCGCGGCGAATGTCGCGACCGTCGCGCGCAGCATGTTCACGTAGGGATCGCGCTGCGTCAGCATGCGCCAGGCCGTCTCCGCGGCGATGAACAGCGGCTTTGGCGTCAGTCCGCACGCGCTCTCGATGCGCGCCCACAACAGCCGCAGAGCGCGGAATTTGGCCATGGTCAGGAACTGGTCGGCATCCGCGGTAAGCCGCGCATAGACCATGCCTTGCGCGGCCTCCAGCGGAATGCCGGCGCCTTCGATCGCGCGCAAGTAAGCGACGCCGCAGGCGAGCACGAAGGCAAGCTCCTGCACCTCGGAGCCGCCGGCATCGTGGATCACGCGTCCGTCCGCGGACGCGAACGGCCCCTTGAACCCGAGCGCGGCGAGCCCCTTGATCGCGCCGGTGACGGCAGGAACGATCTCGTCCCAGGTATAAGGGCTGTGGCCCCAGACTGCGCCGGCCGCGAGCGGATCGAGTCCGAAGCGGATGTTGCAGGCCGCGGGATCGAGACCGCTGCTCTTCACATATTCCGCGACATGGATCGCGGCCATTCGCGATTGCGGTCCGATCTCGAGCTCGACGCCGATGCCGGCATCGAGATGAATGTCCTTCAACACTTTTGCGACGGCATCGGCCGAAGGTTCCAGGCCGAAACCGCGAGCGCTATTGGCCCCGGCGAACACCAGCGCGAGCCCCGTCGCGCCATTCTCCAGATCGGCCAGTCCTTGCGCATTCGCGAGAGCCGCATCGGGATGGTCGATCCGCTGCACGATCTGCCATGGCGCGGCGGCGGGCCGTCCCACCACCGGCGCAACGCCCTTGGCGCGGGGATAGAGCGGCTCGATCTTCAGCCCGTCATAGGTCTTGCTGACCAGCTTCTCGAACGGCGCGCCCTTCAGCACGCCATCGACCAGCTTGCGCCAGTCCTCGACGGTCGCCTTGGGGAAATCCGCCGCCAGCGGCAGGTCGTCAGTCGCGGAGGTCATACGGCCAAGGGCTCCCAAACGTCTCGTATTCGCAGGCGAAATTGCCACGGCGGCACGTCCCTGCAAACGGTTGTTTTTGGTTAACCGGTATCCGGAAGCCGCTCAATGCCTTGCGTCGAGACGCTGGCAAGCCCGTCACGCACACGAATGCCTGCAATCACGCGATCCGGCGCGATTTCGGCCAGCGGCACCAGCACGAAGGCGCGCTCGAACAGGCGCGGATGCGGCAGGGTCAGGTCGGGCTTCTGCAAGGAGACATCGTCATAAGCGATCATGTCGAGATCGAGCGTACGCGGGCCCCAGCGCCGGTCTTTCTCCCGCGTGCGGCCGAATTTCCGCTCGATCTTCTGCAGCACGAATAACAGCGCGTGCGGATCGAGACTGGTCTCGATCTCGACGCAGGCATTGATGAAGGGATCCTGGTCCTCGTCGCCCCAGGGCGGCGTCGCATAGTCCGAGGACCGCGCGATCACCGCCGCTTGCGCCATGCCGCAGAGATTTGCGATCGCCTTTTTGAATGTCGCGCGGACGTCGCCGACATTGCCGCCGAGTGCGATCAGCACGCTCGCGGGGCGGATTTGACGTTCGCTAGCCATTGCCGAGCATCCTTCTGCGAACGTCAAATCCGCTCCGCGAGCAAACAATAATGAACGAGTGGCCCTTTTGATCCTGACATTCGCAAGCGTGGCTCCGCGCGCCCGTGCGAATGTCAGGATCGGGCCACTCGCCATGTCAGGGATGCCGCGAGCGCGTCAGCATGATGCCGACGTCATCGAAGATCGCGGCGATCGGCGCATGCGGCTTGTGCACGGTGATCTTGACCGCACGGATGCGCGGGAAGTGCGACAGGATGGCATCGGCGACCGCGCCGGCCGCACCTTCCAGCAGCTTGTAATTGGTGTTCTTGAACGCCGCCGTCGTGGTCGCCACGACTTCGGCGTAGGACACCGTATCGGCGAGCCGGTCGGTGCGCGCGGGCTCCGACAGGTCGGTATAGAGCTCGAGGTCGATGACGAAACGCTGGCCGACCTCGGTCTCGTGATCCATCACGCCGTGGCGGGCATGGATCGACAGGCCGGTGACGAAGATCGTGTCGGTCATTGCTTGCTCTCGATTGCGTTGGCGACTCGCAGGGCTTGCAGGGTCTCGGCGACGTCATGGGTCCGGATGATCTTCGCGCCCTTCTGGGCGGCGATGAGATGCGCGGCGATCGAGCCGGCGAGCCGCTCCTTCGGCTCCGAGGGCGAGACCGAGGCGATGAAGCGTTTGCGCGAGGCGCCTACGAGGATCGGCAGGCCGAACATGTCGAGCTCGCGTAAGCGCGCCAGCGTCGTCATGCTCTGCTCGGCGGTCTTGCCGAAGCCGATGCCGGGATCGAGCACGATTTTGTCGCGCGCGATGCCGGCCTTTGCCGCGATCTCGAGCGAGCGCAGAAAGAACGCCTTCATGTCCACGACGATGTCGATGGCGGGATCGACGCTGTCGCGGTTGTGCATGATGATGACCGGGACGCCTCTTGCGGCGATCAGCGGCGCCATGCCGGCATCGCGTTGCAGGCCCCAGACGTCGTTGGCGATCGCGGCGCCCTGGTCGAGCGCGAAGGCGACGACCTCGGCCTTCATGCTGTCGATCGACACCGGCACGCCGAGCGCGACGACGCCCGCCAGCACCGGTCTCAGCCGGGCCAGCTCGTCCTCGGCGGTGACGGGCTTCGCGCCCTTGTAGGGCCGGGTGGATTCGGCGCCGATGTCGATGAGGTCGACGCCATCGGCGATCATCGCCCGTGCCCGCTCCAGCGCCTGCTCGGGCGCGATGAACTCGCCGCCGTCGGAGAAGGAATCCGGGGTGACGTTGAGCACGCCCATCACCGCCGGAATGGGCCGGCCCACGAGCGTCCGCAGCGCATCGAGCCCGGCCGAGCCGGCCGGCGGGACGGATGGGGAGGGCGAGGCATTCATGCCGCCCGCTTTGCGCGGTCGGGAAGGGGGTGTCAAGCCGGGAGGCGGCGGCAGCGCCATGCCCGGGGGCGATGATGCGGCACTCTCGTGCAGTATCCTCGCTGTCGTCCCGGCGAACGCGGGAGGACGGAAAAGCCTAATACGAAATCTTCGGCGGCAGCTTCTTGGCCTTGGCGATGATGTCGCCGACCGACTTTTCGGACGGCAGGATGCGGACGAGCTTCTTCTTCTCGTTGGCCTCGCGCATGCTCTGCGCCAGCCTTGCCGGATTTCGATAGGCGAGCTCGCGCACCGTGGTTACGCCGGCAGCACGGACGAGGCCCACCTTGGCTCGGCCCATGCCGGGGATGCGCATGTAGTCGGAGACATTGGCCCATTCCAGCAGCTGCTGCTCGCTGATGCCGGTCTTGGCGGACAGCGTCTTGCGGCCCTTCGCGGTCGAGGCTGCCTCGAGCAGCGCGTCGGTGGTGCGGATGCCCTGCGCCTTCAGCTTGTTGGCGGCAAAAGCAGGCAGACCCTCAATCTCGGAAATCGGATATGTCATGATATTCGATATGAAAAAAAGTCGCTCAGGCGAATTGGCTGAGGCCCGGCGTCCCCGCAATAATTTTGCCCGTCTGATCCGCTCCGATTTTGTCTCGGCCGTAGCGGAAAAGTTCACGGGCGATGTTTTGAATCTCGGACATGCCAAGCCCCAGTCCCATCAGGCGTGTGCCGGCCGCCATCAGGCCGCCGCCCATTAGCCGCGACAGGCCGCCGCTGCTCCTGGAGGCCTCGATCGCGGTTTCCGCGCCGGGAATCTGATCGATCAGGGCCTGCACGCTGTCGGAAGGACCCTCGTTGCGGAGGAAGTCCAGGATAATGCCCACGGTCTTTTCAGCCACAGCACTATCTATGCTGGCGTTTGTCGCCAGCTGCCCGATCAGCTCGTCCATTAGACCCGCCCCTCAACCGGTTGCACGCCGGAGTATTGCTTTCGAAAATGATCTTGAGCCGGTGTGGTGTGAATTACAAGCGATGAACGCATGCGACGATCCGATTCACTGTCGAAGGCTCGAAAAGTGTTGCAAGGGTGCAAGACCGGAGACGGAAACAGCGAAAAAATGCCGCGGTGCGAACGCAGCATTCCTACTTTTGGCTGACGTCGCCGGTCTGTTTCCGGCAATGTCGCATGCGCGGGGCCTGTTGAACGGTTTCAAATGGCGGGCGATATGCGTTAAACTACGGAACAGGTTTGCTCAGTTTCATTGCGCGAAACCGGGCAGAGAGATTCAGAGAGAATAATGACGGCACAGGACAGCAAGCTCGGCGACACCGACGAGAAGATCTTCGTCGGCAAGGGAGACGAGCAGGCATGGCTGACACTGGCGCTCGCCAATCGCCACGGCCTCGTCACCGGCGCAACCGGAACCGGAAAGACGGTGACTCTGCAAGTCATGGCGGAAGGATTTGCGCGCGCCGGTGTTCCGGTGTTCGCGGCCGACATCAAGGGTGATCTCTCCGGCATCTCCGAGGTCGGCGAGGCCAAAGATTTCATCGTCAAGCGCGCCACGGAGATGGGGCTGACGTTCCAACCCGACCGGTTCTCGACGGTGTTCTGGGATGTGTTCGGCGAGCAAGGTCATCCGGTGCGCGCGACCGTCACGGAGATGGGGCCGCTGCTGCTGGCGCGCATGCTCGACTTGAACGACGTGCAGGAAGGCGTGCTCAACGTCGCTTTCCGCGTCGCCGACGACGCCGGCCTCACCCTCATCGACATGAAGGATCTGCGCGCGCTGCTCGATGCCATCGTGCCGGATGCCGGCAAGAAAACCGCCGATGCCGACGAAAGCCCGCTCGCCGACATCAAGAAGGCGGCGCAGGGTTTTGGCAACGTCACCAAGGCCACCGTCGGCACCATCCAGCGGCAGCTGCTAGTGCTGGAGAACCAGGGCGCCACCAAATTCTTCGGCGAGCCCGCGCTGACGCTGAAGGATTTCATGAAGACCGACCGCGACGGCCGCGGCATGGTCAACATCCTCGTTGCCGACAAGCTGCTCCAGTCGCCACGCCTTTACGCAACATTCCTGTTGTGGATGCTGTCGGAGCTGTTCGAGGAGCTGCCTGAAGCGGGCGACCTGCCGAAGCCGAAGCTGGTGTTCTTCTTCGACGAGGCGCATCTGCTCTTCAACGACGCGCCGAAGGCGCTGTTGGACAAGATCGAGCAGGTGGTGCGCTTGATCCGCTCCAAGGGCGTCGGCGTCTACTTCGTGACGCAGAACCCGATCGACGTGCCCGACCGTGTCCTGGGGCAGCTCGGCAACCGGGTGCAGCATGCGCTGCGCGCCTTCACCCCGCGCGACCAGAAAGCGGTGCTCGCCGCGGCCCAGACCTTCCGGCCCAATCCCAAGCTCGACACCGCCAAGGTGATCATGGAGCTCGGCAAGGGCGAGGCGCTGGTGTCCTTCCTCGAAGGCAACGGCACGCCGGCGATGGTCGAGCGCGTGATGATCCGGCCGCCATCGGCGCGCATCGGTCCGATCACGCCGGAAGAGCGCAAGGCGATCATGGATGTGAGTCCGGTGAAGGGCAAATACGACACCGCCGTCGATGCCGAGTCCGCCTATGAGATGATCCAGAAGCGCATCGCCGGCACGGCGGCGACCGCCGATCCCGGCGCGGCCGGCGGAGGCGGCGGCATCCTCGGCCAGATCGGCTCGATCGTCGGCACCATCTTCGGCACCAATGTCAAGCGCGGCCGCCTGTCGACCGGACAGGTGATTGCGCGCGACGTGACGCGGTCGGTGACCAACCAGGTGATCGGCGGCATGGCGGCCAATATCGGCAAATCGGTCGCCGGCCAGCTCGGCGGCTCGATCGGTCGCACCCTGGTCCGCGGCGCGCTCGGCGGGCTGCTGCGCCGCTAGGCAGACAAGCCAGGTTTGAGGCAGGCTCGTCAAGCCCACACCCCCACCACAATTTCGGGTGAGGGGGCTCTCCAAGCCCGCTTCGGTCTGCTACGTCCATGGCTTTGCCGAATGGACCCACCGTGACCTCGACCGACCCGCTACCCAAGCCTGATGCGCCGAGACGCCTGTCGCTGCGCTCGCCGCTGGACCTGCTCTTCCTGCTGTGCTGCTTCATCCTGACGGCCGACGTCCTCGGTCCCGAGTTTTTCGGCAACAACGGCAAGACCAAGGACTATGCGCTCTGGTATTGGGCCGGGCAGCAGGTGCTGCACGGCGCGCCGCTCTATCCCAGCGACGTCCATCACCAGTTCGAATTCATCTATCCGCCGCTGTCCGCGATCTTGCTCGCGATTCCGAGCTGGTTCGGCAAGGTCGCGCTCTACACGGTGCTGTCTCTCCTGAATGCGCTGGCGTGGTGGTACACCGGGACGCTCTCCAACGTCATGACCGGATCGGGCCGCAAGGCTGGCCCCTGGCTGGAGGCGCTGCCGGCCATCGTCACCGTGACCTTCACCTTCGACATGTTCGATCTCGGCCAGCCGAATCTCGTCCTGCTCGCGATGATGCTGTGGGGCTTCTGGAACTTGCAGCATCAGCGTCCCTGGCGCGCCGGCTTCATGTTCGCGCTCGCCACCGCCATCAAGGTGTTTCCGATCGCGGTGCTGCCCTATCTGGTCTGGCGGCGGAAATGGGCGGCTGTCGGCGCCATGATCGCCTTCACGGGCATGCTTCTTTATGTGGTGCCCGCGCCGATCCGCGGCTTCGAGCGCAACGCGGCCGAGCTGGCGACCTGGTATCAGGGCATGGTCGGATCGAGCTCGGAAAAGGGCTTTGGCCAGCGCGACGAGCAGAACTGGTCGTGGGTCAACCAGTCCATCATCGCGGTGACGCATCGCCTGGTCCGGCCGATCAACTACAATCAGGAGGATCCCAACAAGCCGCCGCGCACGATGAATGTCATCGACGTCGACTACAAGACGGCGAATTGGATCGTGCTGGCGGTGTCGGCGCTGCTCGGGCTCGGCTTCGTCGCGGTGATGCCACCGCAACGGCGGAGGACGGCGCGCTCGGATGCCGAGGAGCTCGGCATCCTGTTCTGCCTGATGACGATCGCCTCGCCTCTGGCGCGGCAATACTACTTCATGTGGCTGTTCTTCCCGATGACGGTGCTGATGCATCGCGCCGCCTTCGACGAACGGGCGAATGTGCGGCTGGGAACTTGGCTTGCGCTGGCCGCTGCCGGCATCCTCTTGCTGCTGGCACTGCCCTGGTTTCCCAATGTCATCCAGGCCTGGGGCAACAATCTTGCCGCCACCGGCATTCTCGCCGGCAGCCTCGCATGGCACCTCCGCCATCCGCCGGTTGCGGCTGGCTCTGGCGCCGCGTCGGAGCTAAAAGCCAAGCCATCTTAAAAAGCCATTTTAAAACTCATCTTAAGAGCCATCTTAAAAGCCTGATGTCTCGAGACTCGAAAGCAGGGAAGACGACCATGGCCAATGCGCAGCTTCAATCCGTGCTCGACCACATCGACAAGGATTTCGACAACAGCCTGGAGCGTCTGTTCTCGCTGTTGCGGATCAAGTCGATCTCCGCGGATCCGGCCTTTGCCGGCGACTGCAAGGCCGCGGCCGAGCATCTCGCCAAGGATCTCGCCAGCCTCGGTGTCTCAACCGAGGTGAGGCCGACCGCCGGCCATCCCGCTGTCGTCGGCAAGACCGGAGTGGGCGGCCGGCCACATGTGATCTTCTACGGACATTACGATGTGCAGCCGGTCGATCCGATTGACCTCTGGCACAGCCCGCCGTTCGAGCCCGTCGTCACCGAACACGCCGACGGCCGCAAGATCATCGTCGCGCGCGGCGCCGAAGACGACAAGGGCCAGGTCATGACCTTCGTCGAGGCCTGCCGCGCCTGGAAGAAGGTCACGGGCTCGCTGCCGATCGACGTCACCTTCCTGATCGAAGGCGAGGAGGAGGTCGGCTCGAAGAACTTCGTGCCATTCGTCGAGGCCAACAAGGACGAGTTCAAGGCCGATTACGTGCTGGTCTGCGACACCGGCATGTGGGACCCGGAAACGCCGGCGATCACGACGGCGCTGCGCGGCCTGCTCTATGAAGAGGTGAAGATCACCGCGGCCAATCGTGATCTGCATTCCGGCGTGTACGGCGGCACGGCGATGAACCCGATTCGGGTGTTGACCAAAATCCTCGGCGGCCTGTTCGACGACGACAACCGCATCACCATTCCCGGCTTCTATGACGGCGTGAAGGATACGCCGCCGGAGATCTTGGAGCAGTGGAAGAAGCTCAGCTTCACCCCGAAGTCGTTCCTCACGCCCGTCGGCCTGTCGATCCCCGCCGGTGAGAAGGGGCGGCTGATGGTCGAGCAGGCCTCCACGCGTCCGACCTGCGACGTCAACGGCATCTGGGGCGGCTATATCGGCGAGGGCTCGAAGACGGTGATCCCGTCGCATGCCTCCGCCAAGGTCTCATTCCGGCTGGTCCAGGGGCAGGACCCCCACAAGATCCGCAAGGCGTTCCGTGATTACGTATCGGCGCGCATTCCGGGCGACTGCAAGGTCGAGTTCGGCGACCATTCCGCCGCGCCCGCCGCGGCGCTCGACTGGAACATGAAGCCGCTCGCGGCGGCCAGCAAGGCGCTGGCGGAGGAATGGGGCAAGGAGACCGTGCTGATGGGCTCGGGCGCCTCGATCCCGATCGTCGCCGACTTCAAGCGTACGCTTGGCCTTGACTCGCTGCTGGTCGGCTTCGGCCTCGACGATGACAACATCCATTCGCCGAACGAGAAGTACGACCTCCGCAGCTTCCAGAAGGGCATCCGCTCCTGGGCAAGGATTCTCGCGGCGCTGGCAGAGGTGAAATGACCGCGTAGCGATCACTCACTCAAATAAAAACGCCGCCCGGGATTGGACGGCGTTTCATTCCAATACGTGCAGAGGTCGTTCGAAAGCGATCCTACACCAAATCCCGAAAATCTCAAGACCGGTAGCCCGGAAGCTCGCGGTCGAGCTTGCGCAGCAATGGCGGCCAGACGAGGTTGGTCGCGCGCAGCTCGGCGCGGTCGCGGTTGGCGAGCAGCTCGGTATTCTTCTCGATCGCCACGTCGTCCACCGGATACACCGGCGTGCCCAGCGCGCGCGTGCGCACCTGCATCGAGCAGGCGCGCTCTAGGTGATACATGCGCTCGAAGGCGGAGGCGACCGAGCGGCCGACCGTCAGCGTGCCGTGGTTGCGCAGCAGCATGTGATTGTGGTTGCCGAGGTCCTTCTGGAGCCGCGGCCGCTCGTCGTGGTCGAGCGCGATGCCTTCATAGTCGTGGTAGGCCAGATCGTGGGTGACGAGCTGGGCGGTCTGGTTCAGCGGCAACAGGCCTTCGGCGCTGCTCGACACCGCGGTGCCGTCGAGAGTGTGGAGATGCAGCACGCAGATGGCGTCCTCGCGCACCTCGTGGATCGCGGAATGGATGGTGAAGCCGGCGGGGTTGATGCTGTACTCGCTCTCGGTGAGCTGGTTGCCGTGCAGGTCGACCTTGACGAGGCTCGAGGCCGTGATCTCGTCGAACATCAGCCCGTAGGGGTTGATCAGGAAGTGATGGTCGGGGCCGGGCACGCGCGCGGAGATGTGGGTGTCGACTAGATCATCCCAGCCGTACAGCGCGACGAGGCGATAGCAGGCGGCGAGATTGACCCGTTGCTGCCACTCGGCCTCCGTCATGTTCGACGGCACTTCCTTCAGGCGCGCTTCCGCTGGTGACATGGTCATCTCTCCGAACATCGTTGTTGCGGGAGGGAGCGTAGTCTTGGTCTGAGCTCGCAGCAAGGCGCGTCAGGAGCGCGGCAGTTCAGCGTCGCCCGCATGGAGCGGGCTGCGCTGGAGAAGATTATTATGGCGCCGGCACTGACAGCAGGCTGGAAATGCTGCGGCCGCGGATGTCGTAGACGCGGGCGAATACGACGTCGTCGCGCTTGATTTCGACCATCACGGGCGCGGTGAGGCCCTTGCAGTAGAACTCGCCGAGCGTCATGGCGAAATCGGCTGCGTTGGAATCCCAACCGATGGTGAAGTCGGGGCCGAGCGCGACCTGCGCCGGACGTTGCGGACCGCACACCGCGACCTTCCATTTGCGATTGACCGGCGGCACTTCCTGGCGCTCGACCAGCTGCTCGCGCAGCTCGTCGGAGGCCTGCTTCAGCGCGAGGCCCCAATAGTCCAGCATGAAGCGGTCGTCGGCGCCGCGCACGGTGCCGGCGATGTGGTTGAAGTGGGTGTATTGATAGGGATGCAGCCGGATCATCTCGGCGAGCGAGAGCGCAAGGCCAAAGCAGAAGGTCGCGAGCACGACTGGCTGCCAGGTGCGGTGATTGGCGCGCAGGCGCTCCATGGTCCAGGCGAAGGCGATGCCGCCCAGCACCGCCATCGGCGGGATCACGAACACGAAATGGCGGATGCCGTTGTACAGCGCCGGCCGCTTCACCATCGCGATCGCGAGCGGCAGCGTCGCAGCTAGCGTCAGCATCAACAGGATGGTCTTGCGGCGTGCCGGGACCTCGCGGCGCGGCAGCAGCGCGAAGGTGCCGACCACGGCACCGCCCATCAGCACCAGCATCACCTCGGGCAGCTGCAGCGCGAACAGCGTCGGCAGATAGGACCAGGGCATGTCGGGCACGGACACGATCGCACCGTCGAACATCTCCTTCCATGGCTTCTCGAAGAAGTGCGAGAAATAGGTCAGCGCCTCGAAGGGATTGCCGGGCTCCATGATCGACCACGGCCAGATCAGGCCCATCACGAGATAGCCGAGTACGAGGCCGGGCAGCAGCACATAGACAACATGGGCGAAGCGTCGCACCGACTCGCGCAGCCCCTCGCTGCGCAATTCCTCCAGGAACAGCGGCAGGAAGCCGACCGTTGCGTAGACCAGCGAAAGACCGCCGAGAATGCGCGTGCCGAGCGCCAGGCCAGCACCCAGACCCACGATCAGGATCGTGCGCGGGGACGGCTGCGGATATTCCTCGGCGAGCCGGACGAGGCCGAGCATCAGGATGATCATGGCCACCGCGAAGGGCGCATCCTTCGGGTTCATGAACATGTGGCCGTAGAAGATCGGGCAGAGCGCGAGCAGCAGCAGCGCGGCGAGACCAGCGAGCGGGCCGCCGACGCGTCGGCCGAGCCGCCACGTCACCGCGAGCCCGATCACGCCGACGACCGCGCCGACCAGGCGTCGCGTCTCGAACAGCTCGAGCGGAATGACCTTGTGCAGGAGGGCCGCGACCATGTCGAAGCCGCCGCCATACATATAGAGGTTGGCGAAGGAGAGCGCGGCGGTGTCCTTGAAACCGGAACCGTACATGCGCAGCAACAGATCGGCATATTCAGCGTGGGTGTAGTCGTCCCAGCCGAGTCCGTAGTCGCGGAAGGTCAAGCCTGCGATGACGGCGACCGCAGCCAGCACCAGCATGGCGAGATCGTCGCAAGTCCGTTCGATCGAGCGCCGTTGAGGCGTGTCGATCGCCGAAGTCGTGATGGATGTCATGGCTATTGGTGACCCGGAATCCCCTCTCGGCCCTGCTGGTGCGCGCGGGCCTGTTCCCCGGACTCCGTATAGCGCAGTTCCATTACCAAGTAATTGGGCATTATGGCTAAATTCCTGATGCGGCGCAGCAAAATCGGGAACTTGGAAGCAGTCTAGCAGTAGCCAATCCTAGCTGAAGGGAATGTGAATAAGTCCCTGATTTCCTTTCCGGAACGCGGCCTACAATTCGCCGTTGGCGCGGAACATAGTATGACGGTATCGTGGCATAGAGGATGTCGCGTGTGGATGCGCGACCTGGGGTGGATTCGATGACCTTGGCATTGTTGATCGCGGGCATCGTCGCCGCTGTGGCGGGCCTCGTTGCGGTCGCTTTTGGCTTCACCGTCAGGGAATTCAGCCTCGGCAGCACCCTCATAATCTCTGGTACCATCGGCGTCTGCTCCGGAATGTTACTGGTCGGCCTGCATTTCGTGGTGCTCGAGCTGAGGAACATCGCCCGCCGGCTCGCTGGATCGGCCGCGCCGTCCGAGGTTCGCGTCAGGCCCGTGCTGCCGGGCCTTGCGATGCCGGGCGCGCCTGCGCCCGAGCCGGCGCTTGCTCCCGCGGCAAGGCCCGAGCCGGCGCCGCCGGCCGCAAGTCCGCCGCCCTGGCAGAGCGAGGCCGCGACGCGCGAGCGTCCGCGCGTCGAGCCACCGCCGCCGGAGCCGGAAGCTCCACCCGCAGTTCCCGAAGCGCCGCGCCGGCGCAACCTGTTGTTCGCCTCGACCTCGCGCAAGGAGCGCGAGCGCGCGGAGGCGAAGCCCGCCGAGAGCGCGCCACCGCAGCCGCCTGGAGCGCCCACGGAGGCTCAGGAGACGCCCGCGGGCTTCGACGACGCCTGGCCGAAGCCGGACCGTGGACGGCCGCAGGAACCGGCGGCCGGCCCGCGCCGTCCGTCGTCACCGCGCTCGGCGTCGACATTTGTTGAAGCTGCCCCGTCAGCACCGCCACCGCCGCCGCCCGCGCCGGAGCCGCCGGCCGAGCAGGCGCCCGTGACAGTGCTGAAATCCGGCGTCGTCGACGGCATGGCATATTCGCTCTATTCCGACGGCTCGATCGAAGCGCAGATGCCGGAGGGCATGATGCGCTTTGCCTCGATCGACGAGCTGCGCGCCCATCTCGACCAGCGGGGCTGAGGCGCTGCCTGGCCCAAGTAAAACCTGCCGTTCTTGTCACGGCGTCAGTAATCGCCCCATATTCATCAGTCGTCTCATTTCAGCCGAACGTATTGTTGACACGGAATACTTTGCTAGCGTCTCTGCCCGGAGACGCGATTCAAGGGAAAGGTCGAGCCCATGTCGGATGCCGGGGCCAAGAATTTCATCGAGCTGACGGCGAGCATCGTGTCGGCCTATGTCGGCAACAATCCCACGCCAGCTGCCGAGATTCCGAACCTGATCAGCCAGGTCCATGGTGCATTGGTGCGGGTGTCGTCAGGCCGCGGTGAGGCTGTGCCGCTCGAGCCGGCCAAGCCTGCGGTGTCGCTGAAGAAGTCGATCGCGCCGGACTATCTGGTGTGCCTCGAAGACGGCAAGCGCTTCAAATCGCTGAAGCGCCATCTGCGCACCCAGTACAACATGACGCCGGAGCAATATCGGGAGAAATGGGGCCTGCCCGCCGACTACCCCATGGTCGCGCCCAACTACGCGGTGGCGCGCTCGCAACTGGCGAAGCAGATGGGCTTGGGACAACAGCAGCGGAAGCGGAAGTAGCGCCAGCCTCGGACTTCGCGGGCAAAGGGGCAAAGCGCCGTGCCCGCGATTTCTCGTTGATTGCAGTCAGAATGGTGGGCACGCTGCGCTTTGCCCACGCTGCGGCCCTTCCTACGACGCTTCCGCCAGCGCCTCTTTCGCGTCGGTCTTGATGCGCTCGACCATCGAGCGGAGACCGTTGGAGCGCTGCGGCGTCAGGTGATCGCGGAAGCCGAACTCGTCGAACACGGCGATCGCGTCGGTGTCGAGGATCTGCTGCGGCGTGCGGCCCGAGTAGAGCGCGAGCACGATGGCGACCAGGCCGCGCACGATATGCGCGTCGCTGTCGCCGCGATATTTCAGGACCGGCACGCCACCATCGCGTTCGACCACCTTCTGGAGCCAGACCTGGCTGACGCAGCCGTTCACCTTGTTCTCGGCGGAGTGCTCGGCTTCCGGCATCGGTTCCAGGGTGCGGCCGAGCTCGATGACATACCGGTAGCGGTCGTCCCACTCGTCCAAAAGCTCGAAATTGTCCCTGATTTCGTCGATCGTCGTCATATCGGCCCAAAGTTCCTGTTCGAGCCAATATAGGGATGCGAAGAGCCGAAATCGATAGGGTTTGGGGCCTAATTCGCCGGCGACGAGCCGCGCCATTCCAACGCGAGGTCGTCCTGGGTCAGGGTGTCGCGCGGCGCCTCGCTCGTCGCAGCGTCGCCCTCGCCGGCCAGCGCGATCGAGCCGGTGTGGTCAGGTGCCTTCTTGCTGTCGCTCTTGTTGTCGTTCTTATCGTTGGTGATCTGCTCTTTCTTGTCGTTGATGATCTGGTAGATCTTCTTCGCGCCGTCCTGGGCGCGCTGGGCGATGATGGTCGCGGCCTGTCCGCCGACCTCGCAGGCCGCCGGCTGGCGCTTGCAGAACTGGCTCATGTCGGACACGGCCGCGGTCGCAGCCTGCACCGCGTCGGCGGCGCCGATCTGCGGCAGCTTCTCCGATTGAGGTGTCTTGTCCCGCGGCAGCAGCACGAGCACGAGCCCGAGCCAGAATGTGATGCGGAGCAGAAAGCGCATCTGATCGACCTGTATGTTAGATCCCGCCGCGGCGATGTCCGCGGGCTTGGGGACCTAGCAACTCTCGATAAATCGCAAGTGATTGCTTCGAGCTTAATTCGCGGAAAATTGACGCAAAAAACTTCGCAAGGACCGGCCTCGTCGATTTTCGATGGATGCCGGAAGGCAAGCGGCCATTCGGGCTGCCGCATCCACCATTTCGAAACCATGTGCGGGAAGATGAAACCCTGTGTTCACCATTCCTGCTGAAGACGTCGCCAAATCGTCTAAAAAGCCCCGCGTTGATGCGGTGTCCGGCCGCGCGCGGCGCTGCCTTAGCACTCGTTTAAGGTCGCTCTGACACGGTGGCTCAACGACAAGGAGGCGTTCCGGCGCGTCTTTTGACGAGTGAGCCGAAGCGCGAGACCCGTGACAGTTTTGAGTATCATCCGCGATTGTCTCGATGCGCTGCTGCATCCCTCCGCGCGTTACGATGCGCTGACGCGTGCGCGCCATCGTGCCTTCATGGCGCCGCGGCTGCTGGGCAGCCTGGCCGCCTTCGCCGCCTTTCCCGTTTATCTTGCCATGCGCGGCGCGCCAGGCGCGATCGAGGTCGCCGCCTTCGCCTGGCTGATCGCGCCGATCCTGTTGTCCTGGTTCCTGTCGCGCACCGGCCGCTATGAAGGCGCGCATGTGCTGTCGTCACTGGCGCTCGCCGGCCTGATCGTGACGGTCGCGGGCACCACCGGCGGCATCGAATCCTTCGCCGCGATCTGGCTGGTCGTGGTTCCGCTCGAGGCAGCGCTCTCGGCCTCGCGACGCGTCGCAGCCTTCGCCTGCCTGCTTGCGATCTCCTGCGCGGGGCTGCTGATCCTCTTCAGCCAGCTTGGGTGGCCGCCGGCCGGCGACATCAGCGCCACAGAGCGCGGCGTGCTGATGGCATTCGGCGTCGCATCCGCGACGCTCTATGCCGCGGGTCTTGCGTTTGGCGCGGAATCGCTCGCGCGCACCAGCGTCGCGCTGCTGTCGCGCGAGGAGGAGCGCTATCGCCTGCTCGCGCGCAACATGAGCGACGTCATCTCGCGGCACCGGCGCAACGGCGCGGTGCAGTTCATCTCGCCGGCGGTGGAAGCCATGCTCGGCATGCCGGTCGCGCAGCTGCTCGGTCACGGCCTGTTCGATCGCGTCCATGTCGCCGACCGTCCGGCCTATCTCACCGCGCTGTCGGATGCCGCGCGCGGCGAGGTGCGCAGCGTCGAGTTCCGGCTCCGGCGCGAGCCTGACGCGGCCGAGCGCGGCCAGGGAAATTATCAAGTCGATTTCATCTGGGTCGAGATGCGCTGCCGGCCGCTCGATCAGGACATGAGCGGAGATGTCGCGCGCGAGGCCGAAGTCGTCGGCGTGATGCGCGACGTCACCGACCGGAAGCTGTCCGAGCAGGCGCTCGACCAGGCCCGCAGCGCCGCCGAGGCGGCCGATGCGGCCAAGACGCGCTTCCTCGCCACCATGAGTCACGAGCTGCGCACGCCACTCAACGCCATCATCGGCTTCTCCGAGATGATCGCGCAGGAGCAGACCCTGATGCTCAGCGCGGCCCAGCGCAAGGAATACGCCGAGCTCATCAACGCGTCCGGCCAGCATCTGTTGTCCGTCGTCAACGGCATCCTCGACATGTCGAAGATGGAGACGGGCAATTTCGAGATCGCGTCCGAGCCGTTCGCGCCGCGCGCCTCGCTGATGCATTGCTGCAATCTGCTGGCGCTGAAGGCGCGGGAGAACGGCATCGATCTCATCACCGATGCGCCGCAGGACCTGCCTGTGATGACCGGCGATCCGCGCGCATTCAAGCAGATCGTGCTCAACCTCGTCGCTAACGCCATCAAGTTCACCGAGCGCGGCGGTCAGGTGACCGTGACGGCCGCCGCATCAGGCTCGCAGCTCACGCTGCGCATCACCGACACCGGGGTCGGCATCGCGCCGGATGATCTCAAGCGGATCGGCGCGCCGTTCTTCCAGGCCGGCAAGACCTATCAGCGCCGCCACGAAGGCACGGGCCTCGGACTTTCGATCGTGAAGAGTCTCGTGGCGTTGCATCTCGGCGAATTGACGCTACAAAGCAGGTTAGGTGAGGGCACCGCCGTCACCGTCAAGCTGCCGCTCGTCTACACGCCGCCGCAAGCCAAGAGCTTCGATGGCAAGCCGGTTGAAAGCAAGGTCACGACGTTGACGCCGGTGCTGCGCCAGGAGGCCTACGACCAAATTCGCGAGGAACTTCACGAAGACCTCAACGACCAACCCGCTCTGGTGAAGAAAAGTGCCTAAGAAGTCTGCCAAGGACGAAGCCGCTCCGCGCCGCCGTGGCGCCAAGGATGGGACCAAGGCCGCGGTCATCGACGTCGAGACCGAGCGCAACCTCGTGATGCGCGTGCTGCTGCACAGCCCGAAGGACACGCTGGCGGGTCTCGTCGCCGTCGCCGCCATCGCCGCGATCGTCGCCAATGCGCTGTTCCTGCAGACCGGCCGGCATCCGGCGCCGATGTTCGGCAGCGTGATCAATCTTCCCGTGCCTTCGTCGGTGCCGCTGTCGAACCCGTTGCCGCGTCCGCGCCCCGTCGGCGCCGACACCTCGCCGCTCGAACCGAGGGCGACGGAGTTTCGCGTCGAGCCCAAACCTGCTGAAAGAGCCGCCGAGAAGCCTGTGGAGAGGCCGGTCGAGGCGACCGCATCGACGCCGCGCGCGGGCAACGATCCCATGACCAATCTGGTCAAGGCGACCGCGACGCCGTCGTCCGCGATGCGTCCGCCGGCGCCGATCCCGCCGCCGCAGAGCCCGGCGGCGCGGCGCATCGCCGGCGTGCAGCGCGCGCTGGCCGAATATGGCTATGGCAATCTGAAGATCACGGGCACGATGAGTGGCGAGACCCAGTCCGCGATCCAGAAGTTCGAGCGCGAGCACAAGATGCCGGTCACCGGCCAGGTATCCGACCGCCTGCTGCGCGAGCTCGCCGCCGTGATCGGCCATCCCGTCGAATAATTGTCGGGCTGTGCATATCCACGCTCCTGACTGGGTCTCGCTGCCGCTGCGCGGGCGGATACTTCATCACAATTGACTTGAGATTATTTTGTAGCTACAAAATAATCCTGTGAAGATCGTTTGGGACGAACCGAAGCGCCAAGCCAATCTCGACAAGCACGGGATGGATTTCGCGGATCTCAACGAGACCTTCTTCGACAATGCCTTGGTTTTGGCGACCTATGGCAACCGCTGGCGCGCGATCGGCATTAGCATTCGGCGTTGTCTCAGTCATCTTCGCGACCCGCGGAGCTGAAGGCGCAAGCATCGTCAGCATGCGCCCTGCCAGCAAGAAAGAAAGGAGGTTCTATGAAGAAATCCGTCGCTAAGAAAGGTTACACCGCGCGGGACATGCGTGCGGTGAGCGACAATCCGGAATGGACCAAGGATGACTTCGCCAGGGCCAAGGCTTTCGATGAGGTTTTCCCAGGTGTGCGGAAGGGCCGCGGCCCCAACAAGGCTCCGACAAAACGGCAGGTGACCTTGCGCCTGAGCCCCGTGGTGGTCGACCATTTCAAGGCGGAAGGTCCGGGTTGGCAGAGCAGGATCGATGAAGAACTGCTCAAGGTGGTGAAGCGCAAGCGTACCTCCGCAGCAGGCTAGCTCATGCGCCTGAAATCAAACATCTGGGTCTCCGCTTATCTGCGCCGCTGCCAGACCGAGGGCGTGTTCGGGGCGGTGCGCCGCCGTGGCGCCGAGGAGGCGGGTGCGGTGTTCGTCAAGGTATCGCTGCTCGACGGCAACGCGATGCTCTACGTGCCGGCGCCGCAGACCGTCTATGAGGACGGCCGTCCCGTCGACCGCTTCTTCGTGCCGGTCGCGCCGCAGCCCCTGCCGGAGCACACCATTGAGGAGCGCCTGACCAAGGAGCTCCGCTTCGATCCGGATGCGTGGATCGTCGAGACCGAAGACCGCGCCGGGCGGCATTTCCTGGATTTGGCGAAGACTTAGCGCTCCGACGCCCCGCCGGTGCCGGTGCGCACCGTCGGGCTGGATCCGGGCTGCACGCCCGGTCGCGTCTGGCTTGCGCCGGCACGCGCGCGCTGCCGCTCGCTGTCGTGCAGCGAAGGTTGATACTTCGCCCGCGTCACGGCGAGCGTGGAGCCGCGCCAGGCCGCCAGCATCACCAGCGCCGCGCGGTCGCTGAGGCGGTCGTAGAGTCGCGACAGCCGGTACACCTCGTTCACGGAGTTGCCGATCTCCGGCTTGAAGAACAAGAGGATGCGCTGGAAATTCGGGCTCGGCATGTCGAGCGCGCGCGCGGCGACTGCGAGCGCCTCGCCGCCGGCATCGTCGACGATTTGCGCGGCGACGCGGGAGGGCAGGATCAGGCTGTCGCCGAGTTCATAGGTGAAGTTCTCGACGTCATTGGCGATTGCCGCCATCTCCAGGATCTGGATCGCGCGCTTGGCGCGCACGGTCGGTATCCGCGGCGCGGCCTTCAGCGGCGTCTGCGCCAGATTGTGCAGCATCAGCGCGCGCTCGGAGGCGCCGGCGCGGAAGAACGTGTCGTGGATTTCGGCCGCTTCCTTCGGCTGCATCGCCATGTTGGCGCCCATGCGCGCTTCCGCGTCGGTCGGGGCGCGGCTGGGGGACGGCGCCGAGATCTCGCGCGCGAGCGGAATCCTGCGGCCTTCCTGGGCCGCGACCAGCCCGAGCTTCTGCAGGACCGGGACGGGCGTCTGCGGATAGGTCGCGAGCTTCGCCTTGACCGAGGCGCGCGTCGCATCGTCGACCTGGTCGATCAGCCGCGTGGCGAGCTCGACGAATTGCCGCTGCTCGTCCTCGCTATGGGTGCTTGCCTGAACATAGAGGTCGGTCAGGACGCGCAGCAGCGTTGGACGAACATCGACGCCTTCACGACGTGACAGGGTCATCAGCCCGTCGAATCCGGGAAACAGCGACTTGGTCATGGAGAGGTACGCAACTTGGAAGAGACACTTGCAGCGAACCTAGCGCCGGTTCGTTTAAAGCCTCGTTAAGGAAAACGAGGCGTGAAGCGCGCCCTGCACTTACAGGCATTGTCGTGCCGCAACGGGACGGCGCGGCGAAGGCCGTGCGGTTACGGTCGGAGGGGCGTGTTTACACCCCGTTAACCATGAGCTGATCTTAATGGACCCATGTTGCAGGGGCGCGTTCGGTCGCGCGGCAATTGAAGAGAGCTGACATGGGGACCATCATCGAATTTCCGGCCGGTCGCCGGGTAGGCTCGTCGGGGGACGCCACACCGCGCACGGACACGGGAACGATCGTGATTCTCCCTGTGATCCGCATCGAGCGCGAGAGCGACGAAACCAGCGGCGATCGCGGGCCGGAGCAGGGCACAGCGCCGGGGCGCCGTCGCCGCCGCCGCTAGATCCGGCTCCCGCAATGCCGGAAACCATCCGCCAGATCCGGCCCTTCATATCGGCCATCCTGCTCGCAGCTCTGGGCGCGAGCCTCGCCGCCTGCAGCGGCGGCGATTTCGGCCGCACCCGCGCCGATATGCGCAGCGACGACATGCATCGCTGGCTCGGCGTTGAGGCCACCGGCAGCCTCGGCCTCAAGGCCTCGCAGTTCCAGCTCACCGACGAAGAGCGCCAGCTTCGCGACCTCGCCTATCCCATGATCGAGCCGCCGCTGTCGCGTCCGGCCTGGAAGAGCGTGTTCGGCGACTACAAGGCGCTGCCCTCGCCCTGGCGGCAGAAGATCGTGTTCGATCGCACCATGTACGGGCGCACGCTGATCGACGAGCCGCACCGCTCGCACTCCTCGCGCTATGCGCAGCTGATCGAGGACGTGCGCAACGACATCACCCGCTTCGAGCCGTTCTTCGCCTCCGCGATCCGCGTCATCGATCTAGACAGGAAGCGCAATGCCAGCATGGTGCGCGTCTCCGAGCTCTCGCCGCGGGAGATGGAGGACGCGATCGCGCGCATGCAGGAGAACTCGCTCATTGTGCAGTGGGTGCAGCAGTGCCTCGAACAGCGTGTTTCCTCTTATCGCTGGGCATTGGAGCGCCTGGTGATCCAGGCGCCCGACGGCATGGCCGCCGACGCCGACCGCCTGATCGGAGAGCTCGCCGCCCAGACCGCCAACCCGCCGGTCATGAGCCAGCCGCCTTACGGCCGCGCGGTGGTCTCGAAGGGCTGAGCGCATTGCGCGCGCCGGTCCGATCAGGCTTTCGCCGCTACTTCTGCAGCGTGTCCACAAATTCCTTCAGCGCATCCGATAGCGGGGCCGACCGATGCGCGATAGGCAACCCCACCTCGCGCTTCACCTTGAGCTCCCGCCGATTACGAGCGCTGCCGGTGCGGAGGGCATTGAGCGAGCGCCTTGCGCGACGCGCGCTCGCCACGGTCTCTATTTGCCGGAGTCAGCTTTTTGATTCAGCAGAAGGCGTTGCCTCACCGCCCGTGCGATGGCGGCCGGTGCCTCCTCGGGAATCGCAAAGCAGGAGCTCGCGTTGATCTCGCACAGCACGTAGGCGTCGGCGCCCGTTGGGTCGCGCGGCCCGTACAAAAAATCCGCATCCCAGATCACCGGCAGCGAACCCTCATCGATGCCGAGCCTCGCCAGCATCTGCGGCGTCCATTCGTTCTCCATCGCTCGCCGCAGCGCCTGGAATTGCGGCGCGTCGGGGCCCTGCATGATCCGCGGGCCGGGCTGGGCTTCAGGCGAGTCCGGCCCCTCAGGCGGCGGCGGGATCAGGGCTTTGATCTTCTGATGCCCAAAACCTGCGACTCTGGCGCCGCTCATGTAGCAGCGGATCATGCCGTCGGGCAGGCGGGGTTGAAACGCCTGGTCGATGATGCAGCCGCCCCAGCCGAAATAGGGCTCGCATCGCGCGAAGAGGGCATCGAGCGGCATATCCTCGGGTACGCTGCCGCGCTTTGCATGCAGCACGCGAACCATGGCATCGGTGTCGGGCAGCGCCTCGACCTTCCAGACGCCCTGGCCGCCATTGCCGCGATTCTGCTTCAGCACGCGCGGGCCGCTCGTTCGAAGCCGCGGCGGAAACTGTTCGCGGAAGCTCGCTGCCGTGTCGTAGCGATGCGTGTCGGCGCCCCAGCCGAGATGACGGGTTCGGTAGAGCACCTCCTTGACGCCCATCTTCAGGATCACGTCGGGATGTGCACTTACCCAAGGTCCTCGCGCTGCGACGTCGCGAAGCAGGATGTCGAGGTCCGCGCGCGTCTTGCCCTGATGGATCGGGTCGACCCAGACCAGCACGCCACTGGCGGCGAGCAATTGATCGCGGACAGCGTCAGCGAAGGTTTCGTCGTAAATCACCGGATGCGCGTCGATGCCAAGCGCGGCGAGGGCCTCGAAGACGTGGACGAAGCGGCTGTTCTGCGCCGTGGCGTCGCGACGCGCGGCAGCGTCTCCGCGGGAGAGGATGGCGATAGCAGGTCGGTGAGAGGAGTGTCGTTCGGTGTCCATGCGCAAGCTCCACGAATTTGCGTGCTGCGCAGAGCTTGGACCTGGGTCTCACGGGGAGTCTGCATCGTCCCCACGAGGATCAGTCTACGAGAATTGGTCGCAGGATTTCAAGAGAGCGTCGGTTCCATCCGGGCGGTGAACTCTTCGTGACGCCTATCCCGCGCTTTCGCGGGAAGCTCGGGTTGACAGCCCACCGCTCCGGGTTTCTACGTTAAGCCATCGGGGATGTGCGATCTCCCCGTGAGGCGACATGCCAAAGCGTCGCGTCCTGAGATTCACTAGGGGCGTAGCATGTCATTTTTCACGATCTCATCCGGTAAATCGTCCTGGCTCTCCAATGCGGCACGGCGCGTCAGCGCCTGCGCGGCGCTGATCGGCATCGCAGCCGGTTTCATCGCGGCGGCTCATGCGCAGGATATCGACTGGCAGAAGGTCGATCAAACGCTGGACCGCAAGGCGGCCGTCTCCGGCGACGTGCATCGCTACGGCTTCCCGCGCACCGATCTTGCGGTCACGCTCGGTGGCGTGACCATCAAGCCCGCGCTGGCGCTCGGCGGCTGGGTCGCGTTCAAGCCCGCGCATGGCGGCGTCATGGCGATGGGCGATCTCGTGCTGCTCGAATCCGAGATCAACCCGGTGATGCTGAAGATGATCGAAAATGGGCTCGAGATCACCGCCGTTCATAATCATCTGCTCGGCGCGAGCCCGGCGACGTTCTACATGCACGTCGCCGGGCACGGCGATCCGCTCAGGATCGCGGCCGCCCTGAAGGACGCGCTCGCTGAAAGCAAGACGCCGCTGTCGCTGGCGCCTCCAGCGGCCCCTCCGCCCGCCGTCGATCTCGACACGGCGCAGCTCGATCAGATCATCGGCGTCAAGGGCCAGGCCAATGGCGGCGTCTACCAGTTCAACGTTCCCCGCCGCGATCTGGCCATGGAGCAAGGCATGCAGCTGAGCCCCGCTGCGCCACTGGGGGTCGCAACCGGCATCAACTTCCAGCCGACCGGCGGCGGCAAGGCGGCGATCACCGGCGACTTCGTGCTGGCCGGCGATGAGGTCAACCCCGTCATCGCGGCGCTCCGCTCCCACGGCATCGACGTGACGGCACTTCACAGCCACATGCTGGACGAGCAGCCGCGTCTCTTCTTCATGCACTTCTGGGCCAACGACGACGCGGTCAAGCTCGCGGGCGGCCTGCGCGCTGCGCTCGACAAGACCGCGAGCGAAAGGAAGTGATGCGGGAAGGGGAGGTCGGGGACGAGGCGCTGCGCCTCAGCGAATGGCCGCCACCATGGTCGTGACGATGAGCGCGATTGTCACGAGCGCCCCTGCAACATGGAGGATGGTCCTGACGCCTGGCGCCCTTGGCGCTTCGCCTCCACGCAAATAGACTGCAACGCGGGCCAGACGGATCGCGGTATAGACCGATACCAGCGCTGAAGCACAGCCGGCCTGACGCCCACTATCAAGCCTATGTCCTTGGCGACGACGGGGAGCTATGGCGGTCCGAGCAGAAGCTCGCGACGTTCGAACCCGATCCTTTGGTCGCAGGCAAAGCCCAGGGTTGGCTCCAGGGGACGTACGTCGGCCGGAATAATTTCGGCGGCTCACGTCGGCAGGCCTACCTTGGAAAAGTTACGGATGACCGGGAGCGTGCTCGGCTTCCACGGCGCGGATCAGGGCGGCAAGACTGGGATATTCCACCCCATTGCGAGCGTAGCGATTGATGCGCTCCACATAGCGGGCCGATCCGTCGGGCCTGCCTCGCCAGCTGAACAGCAGTACGGGGCTGTTGTGCTTGCGCAGAACGTGGCCCGCTCCATTACCGAACGACTTGCTCAAGGGGTGGCGCTTCATGGCCGCGCCTCCAGCTTCACCAGCTCCGACTCGTCCATTCCCGGATAAGCATCCGGAACGGAGACGTTCCTATTGTAGGCGAGGAGAGATTCGGCAGGGGTGAGCAGCTTCACACTTCCTGTTTTTTAGGCGGGGTTGGATTAGGCTGACAGTCGCACAGGCCGGGAGCCTTGGGAACAGAGCTCACTGTCCAGCATGCCAGGCTGCCCCTGCGTGCTGAGCGCGAGCGCCGGGCTGAGCAGTAAGTCCGGATGTCGACGGATCGTCAGCAATACTCGATCGCAAATCAGATGGCTGTCATCGCGGCCTACGCAGTCCAGCATCGGCTCACGATCGTGGATACATATATAGACGGGCATCAGCGCAGTGAGGGTCAACAACCGATGGGGCTCATCCGTCTGATCAAGACGTTCAGTCAGGAGCCGCCGAGTTCGGCAAGGTGTTGGTGCGGGAATGCGGCAACGGGAACGAGGCTTCGGCCCACTAGAGGGGCCCTTGCTTCCGCAAGTGGCCCGACGGCGAATTCGGAACGAGCTGCTCAGCTATCCGCTCCTCAAAGCAGTCCGGAAATGGCAAAGCAGGGGACCTAATCAGCGCTTTTGACCCGTTGCAGAGTCCGCCTTGGCAGGAGCTGGACGGGGCGTGATGTGTCGGCCTGCAGCTCAGTGTCCTGGTTTTCCTGGCATCATAAAGTCCAAGACCGCCTGCATTACGTTTTCCCCCTGACGTACGAGATCATGCAAGCAGCTCCTGCGCCAGGAACAGACCGGGTACCAGGTGACTTTCTTCGCCAATCGATTCGCGCCTCTTTTGATCTTTACTCGGCCAAGACCATATGCCGAATGCCATAAGCCGGATACTTATCCGCTGGCTGTGATGCCCGTGTCTAAGAGTCCACTGTGCACCGGGAAAATCGACGCGGTATACTAATGGTGTAAGTCAATACTGACTTACAAAACTTCCAGGCCGGCATCACTTTCAGAGAAACGCCACACCTATTCGGAAGGGTGCGCGCCAAGCCACGCGGCAGGGCAACTTTAGACTGTGCTCTGGGATGATCAGAGTGAACCTGGCGGGTATTCGGTCTGTCGTACCAAGAATTGCAGCGCCGCGCCCGATGTCGAGATATCGCGGATCGTGCAGGAGATCTTATCTCCGGCTCCGTCTATTTGTGCCGGCATCGCCGCACGAAAGCGTGGTGCGTTACGCGTCTCTACCATGAGTTCAACTGCTATTGCAGTCCCTAGATCGATCCGTATTCCTCAACGCTCTGGTTGATCCAAAGCAGCGCCGCCCGGCTATCCAACCACAAAAGCTGGTCTTCCTCCCCTTCGCCGGGAGTCATGTGCAACACGAAGCAATTCTCGCCATATCGGAATAACGTGTCGCGCGCTAGGCGCTCGCTTAAGGTTTGAACGTCGAGATACGGATACTCGTGCGTAGCGACAAGCTTCATGACTGAAACCTGCTTAGAGCAGCGTCATCCAAAGCTGAGCCCAGTTGATCAACCATCTGACGGGCTCTCTCGACGCTACTAATTAGTTCTTCCGCTTGCCGAGTGAGCTGAAGGATACTCGGATCGTCTTTAAAGTCAGACAGGATAATCTGAACGCACCTGTTAGTAAGATCGAGCATCCATAGAGCACGTCGCATGTCGTGTTGGCTCTGAAGATCTGCTTCATGCAGCTCAGACAGGACGTTTGTAAGTCCTTGGATCCGACGAACAGCGGGATGAGATGTAGGACGTCCTCGACCGCGCGGGAAATCGAGTACCTCGGACACCGGTGTCCTCCAAATTGTTAAAATATGCAGGTAGTTTTGCGGCAATCATTTAACGCTTTCATAAGCTTCCATAAAATGGCTATCGGTTTTCGGCGAAGCAGCAGACGCTACCGAGAAGCAACCCGCATAGTTCGCTGCAAGCCGCCGTACTCCCCCTGCGCGTCCGTTGCAGCGGCCGGTCATGCTGAAGGCTGGGCCGATCTTGCTAGGCACCGTCGCAAATCGCGTGTGGCATAAGTCGCCCAACCGTCATCACGGAGAGATCCTGATCTGAAACCGCCGGGCTGTCCCCGGTGATGCCTATCGCGACAGTCAACTGATCTCTTCGTGGCCCGTTGCATCTACCTCCAGCAGCCGGCCGCGACCAAGCCCTGTCCGCTTATTCCCCATCGGCGAAGTTGCGCGTCGTCTGACGGAGGTCCGCTCACGGCGACGCAGCGGACCAGATTTGCGAAGCGCCGGGAGACCGGCAAGGAGTAGAGAGTGCAAGTCTCTTACGATGAAGGAGTAGCGATCCAGATCGGCCCCGAGTCATGCGCAGTTGCCCGCGAGGTGTCGGCGAAGCGTTGACAGGGGAGCGCATAGGCCAGCCATCGAGCCGCGAAAGAGTCCTATTCCGGGTGCCGACGCCGTGCAAATGGCGGAAGGCAACACATCCAGGCGCGTCATCGCGAGCGCCAGGACGACCCGGCGTGGTCAGAGACCCTGGCATGTGCAGACGCTCCTTGCATGGGAACCGGGAGATCTCGCGATCGACCGCTCGGCAACAGCCGCCGGTCCGCATCGGGAAGGCGAGGAGCCGAAGCCGATGATGCACGGTCGCGAGAAGTCAGACTCTGCCATAGTAGCTGTGAAGCCGACGAACAAAGCGGTCCCGACCGCAGCGGAGCCGGTGGAGCCAAGGGCGGGGGCCAAGGGGAACGCGCGCCAGCAAAGCACGCACCGGACACAGGGACGGGAGCGCGTGACACAGGCGCTGGAACGCGTACGGCAAGCCGCAAGGCAACGGAAGAAGGAGAGGTTCACCGCACTCCTCCACCACATCAGCATCGACTGCCTCCGGATGGCGTTCTTCGCGCTCAAACGCGATGCCGCCTCTGGGGTGGATGGACTGACGTGGCCGACCTACGAAGCAGACCTGACCGAAACCTCACTGATCTGCACGAGCGGGTTCATCGGGGAGCATACCGGGCATTGCCATCGCGCCGGACGTACATACCGAAGGCTGATGGGAAACAGCGTCCGCTGGCGGTTGCGGCGCTCGAGGACAAGATCGTCCAGAGAGCGACTGCGGCTGTGCTGAACGCCGTCTACGAGGAAGACTTTCCCGGGTTCAGCTACGGGTTCCGACCCAAGCGAGGTCAGCACAATGCGCTGGATGCGCTGGTCGTCGGGATCACGAGCAGGCGAGTGAACTTCATTTTTGACGCAGATGTGGCCTCCTTTTTGACTCAGTCAGCAAAGACTGGCTGGTGCGATTTGTGAGGCACCGCATCGGCGATCTGCGCATTATCCGCCTAATCCAGAAGTGGTTGAGGGCGGGTGTCCTAGAGAACGGAGTTGTCACGGTCAGTGAAAAGGGGACGGGGCAGGGATCGGTCATCTCACCGCTGCTCGCCAACGTCTACCTGCACTACGTGTTCGACCTCTGGGCCGCGCGCTGGCGACGGCACGAGGCCACGGGTGACATGATCCTCATGCGGTATGCTGATGACATTGTCGTCGGCTTCGAGCACGAGGCGGACGCCCGGCGCTTCTGGGACGATATGCGCAAGCGGTTCGAGGAGTTCTCGCTGTCGCTCAATCCGGACAAGACCCGCCTGATCGAGTTCGGCCGCTTTGCGGCGGAACGACGCGCTCATCGCGGGCTCGGAAAACCGGAGACCTTCAACTTTCTTGGCTTTACCTTCATCTGTGAACGCAACCGCCGTGGCCAGTTCCTTGACAAAAGAACAACACGGCGCGATCGCATGCGGGCGACGCTCAAGAGGGTCAAGGAGGAATTGCGACGGCGCATGCACGAACCTATCCCCGAGCAAGGGGCGTGGCTCAAGCAAGTGGTCAGAGGCTTCTTCGCCTACCATGCCGTGCCGACCAACGGCCGCGCACTGGGAGCATTCTATTATCATGTGACGCGCATCTGGTTGCGCACGCTGCGGCGGCGCGGCCAGAAGGACCGCTTCTCATGGCAACGAATGCACAGGTTAGCCGCCGACTGGCTCCCTCAACCGCGCATCCTTCACCCGTATCCTGACAAACGTTTCGCCGTCATGCACCCGAGTGGGAGCCGTGTGCGGGAATTCCGCCTGCACGGATTTGGGCGGGGGGCGGTCAGCAATGACCGTCCCTACCGCGCTTCCATCTGAGTTCTTCGCATTTTGACCCCGACCGGACACATGCCCTCCTTCGGGGGGCTGCAATAGCTCGGCGCGCATGGTAATCTTTCTGCCCCGAGTGAGGGAGCCAGAAGATGCAAGCGCGGGACGTGATGGTTCGTGGGGTTATCTCGGTTGGCCCCGATATCCCCGTTCAAATCGCGGCCAATGCGATGGTCAGTAACTGCGTAAGCGCGCTCCCGGTCATCGATATCCACGCCAAGCTGGTCGGCATCGTTTCGGAAGGCGATTTGATCCGGCGCGTCGAGATCGGCACCGAACGGTGCCGTTCCAGCGGGCGCGAAGCAATCATATCAAGCGACGCGCTGGCGAAGGAGTTCGTCAAGTCGCACGCTAAACGAGTAAGCGATGTCATGACGCGTGAGGTGATAACGGCGCAGCCGGAAACACCGTTGCGGGAAATCGCGAACTTGATGGAGAAGCACCGCATCAAGCGGGTGCCGATCGTTCAGGAAGAACTGGTGGTCGGGATCGTCAGCCGTGCGAACCTGTTGCAAGTATTGGCCCGCGTCAACAACAATGCGGATTGGGTTGAAAGCGACCGCGAGCTGCATCAACGCTTCGTCGACAGCATCAAGGATCAGCCGTGGGCGGACAGACCCTTCAACATCATCGTCAATGACCGCTGCGCCGATCTCTGGGGGTTTGTCTACAGCGTGGATGAGAAGACCGCCGTGCGCGTTGCGGCCGAGGCAACGCCTGGAATCGAGTCGGTATCGGATCATCTGGGCATCGCCCCGTGAGCCGATTTCTGGCCCCCAGCCGCCGCCTACATTGGAGCTGGTATCCCGCCACTCGCCGTAGCGGAGACAAAGGATGCCTTCGAAGTGACGGCCGACCGGTGAGAAAAAGGCCGAGAGCACAACAGACGAGAAGGAATGGCACGTCGAGGAGCGGACCTATGGCTCATACTATCGGTCGATGTCCCTGCCTTTTGAACCTGAGGCTGTCGAGGCGCATTTCGGCAAGGGCGTGTTGCATCTCGGCCATCAAGAAGCCAACCAAGGTCGTGAAGAGTTCGAAGACGATCGATATCAAGACAGGCGCTCCCCCTAACAAAGCTTAGCCCCTGATTTGATCGCAGCACCTCAGAGAGCCGCCTTCGGGCCATTTTTCGTCTAGGTGCCCGATGACGATCTTCGCGGTCTTCGGAGTGACCCACAGCAGAACCGAATTGGCGGCCTCACCCCAGTCGATCTAATCGTGCCAGAACGGATATGGAAATTTTCCGGGCGGTAACATAGGACGCGCCTGTCAGTTATGGGAATTAACCAGTTGCGCATATCGAGGACACGCGCCGTCGGCCGCATCCGTGACTTGGCGCGCAATCTCGTCCGTGAGACCTTCATGCTCCCAGCACGTGCCATCACTCTTGATGATGTTTCTGGCGCGGTAATAGGCGTGGGTTTCAGCGGCGTCGTCTCCGACGCGGATGATCACCTCTGGGTGGAAAGGGCAGAGAACCATAGCGCGCGTTGTCAACAACGCATAGCGCACGGCCGATTCCAGATTGTCGGTATCGACCGGCATCAGAGCCTCCTGCTTCGAGACGCAAGCGCGTTTGAGCGCGGGAGCAAGGCGCAGCCCAATCCTGATGCGCCTGACCGCAGCGTCGCTCGGTACAGTGCCACTGCGCGATACCATCGCGACTACTTTCGCTCGGCGTCAGCCTCCTGCTCGAGCCGCAAAATATGTGCGCGTAGTGCGTCAAACCGCTCTTCGGCAACGTCGCTGAACAGTGGGTCCTTGTGACTCGTTGCGGCCGAAGTGATCTCAGTCCAATCTTGAGGCTTGAGGGCCTTAAGTGCCGCGGGAAAGAAATTGCGATCTTCCATCATTACGTGACGGCGCTCGTGCGCAATAAAATCGCGAACGATGATATCCACATCTTCCCGAAGAATTTCACGATCTGCGAGTACGCCGTCGACCGCCTGAGCGACGCGGCGTAAAAGCTGGGCCCCTTTCTGGTGTTCGCGAGCTAGATCACCGATCTTCGCAGCAGCCGCAGGATCTCGCGCCCTCAGCTTGGCAAAGACCAGGTCCTCCTGGGGATGATGATAAACTTCGGGGTAGACTTCGAAATAACTGATCACCGCGTGAATGACCTCGTAGTCGGGACGGTCTCCGCGGTCGAATACCTCAAGTTCCCGTTCGAGGATGGCGAGCAACTTCTCAATGTTGCGATGCTCTTGGGATAAGCGCTCTATGATCATGACAGCGCTCCATAAACCAGCCAAAATATAGTCTCAGGGCCAGTATCGGTATTTGCGATAGATCAAATCCGAGACAAATTAGGTGCGACGCACAGTGGCTGATTGCCCGATTTCAACCGTGTCGCCTCGTCGTATTCAATTCCGGCCGGACTTCGCCATTCGCGAAGCTGACGCCTATTATCGTATGTTCTGCTTCTCGCCCGAAGATATGGAGAAAATGAGCGGCGCGCTGAAGCAGGCCGGGCTGCGCGAATAAGTGGAACGACTGGAGCCGAACGCGCGCGGTGGTGTAGTTAGGGTTTTCGCCGGAGAGGAGGATCGGACGAGTGACCCCAATCCGTCCGGAATTGGCCCGTGGCTGACTTCCCTTCATGGCCTCGCACGGTCCGCTTCCGAGGGCTAAGCGGAAAGCCCTCGTGGAGACGCCGAGGGCAGCCTTTGACCCATTGCGGTCATGGCGATACTCGTACTCGGGAGCGATATTCGCCATGACCGCGCCCTTCTGTTGACTTGAAAATCAGTCTTCGCGACTGGCCAGCCTACGATAAACCGCGAGATCGTCAAAGGTAGGTGCTTCGCCGCGCCGCACGTTGGAATTGATGTCAGGCCCGACGACCAGCGATGTACCAAGCCCGGCATAGATGTACCGCGTGCCGAATGCTTTCTTTAACGCAGCAAAGGTCGGTTCGCCCGTGCAGTGCCCGGGGGCAATGTTCTCGACCTTGAATTTGTCCTTGAGCGCCGTCACGATCTTTTCAATGGCATCGTCAGCTGCAACAACGAGGTGAAAGCTCCCAGCTATGAGATGAATTCTAGGGTTGATCGTTGCAGCCTCGACAATCCGTTCGATTCCCGGATGCGAACAGCCGACGACTAGAACAAGACCGTCCGGGGTGTTCACTGCGAGCGAGAGTTCTTTGAGTTCCTTTGTGCCGGGAAGATCAGAAACCAGAGCGATCAGAGTAAAGCCTGGTGCTATCTCCGTCGTCTGATCAATCAGTTCGAAGTTTGCATTGGGCCATGCGGCGCCGAACTCCAGGATGTTCGGCGGTTTGCCGCCGTAATATCGCATCTCTTCAGGCAGGGAATCGTCTTTGCGATAGAAGGTCGATGGAAGCGATGAACCGTAGATGCCGAATCCCTCCTTGGGAGCGTAGATCTTCACCTTCGGGTTCACACTGAGCACATAGCTCAATCCGGCCATGTGATCGGAATGCCTGTGAGAGAGAACCACAAAATCAAGAGCGGTAAGGTCAACCCCTTTCGCCCTGACATTCCTCGCAAAGATCTCCGCGCTATCTCCTGTATCAAATAAGATGCGCTTTCCCGCGACCTCCACCAGCGCGGAGAACCCCCAGTCCTTTGTCATTGCGGGATCGGCGCCAAACGCGTCATAGAGGATCGTAATCTTGCTGCTCGGCTCGGCCGCGATGCTCGCGCAAGAGGTCGCCACTATTGCGCAGGTGACAGCGGCGGCGATGAAACTCCATCTTCCGAATGTCATGGATGTGCCTCCTCTTCGGTTGGACTTCCGCTGAAGATTGAGTTGGCGCAGTCCGACTTCGACTGGCTGGGTACTATGGCACCGATCGCAAGTCGCGGACTGTCGCTCATCTTCCGATGCTCCCGGCCGATCGGCAACGAGACATTTTTGAGCTTGGGACTTGAACCTTCCGGCGCTTAGATCGACGTCCGCCGAATTGTTTCGGGTTATGGAGCAGGCCCGGCTGGTCCGCTTGTGTGCAGGTTTTTGGACGCCGGCAACGAGAGACGCTCCGCACGCTCAACTAGCCGGCGTCCAAAAAGCGCCAAGGCACGAAGTCGCGGGAAGTTGGGCACTGGCCGGGCAGCGAGTGCTATGCGGATTTGACGGCGGCGCCGACCTCGATGGTGGACGCGACGGAGGCAGGATGTGACCTGCGGATAGGGTCGCGGGCGAGATTGGGAGCATGCAATGGGCATCTCGGCGGCTGCTCGGAGTGCATCAACGCAGGATCCGGGCACTGCTGGATGCCATTGGGTTGAGCGAGAGCGCTACCGGCGTGGAGCCGGCATATCGGGCCAGGAAAACTGCAAGGCTTACACGCGGTGTTGGTCATGACGTGTCGATCCTGATCGGTGTTGGTCGCCAGCTCGGCGCGCAGCCGGGTGCGAAGGTCTCGATGACGATCATGCGCGCGCCACAGCGGGGACATGGGCACGGCAGCACCCGCGGTGGATCCGGCGCACCATCCGGCTCTTGTTGGGGATCGGCGGCAGACGGGACGACATTGAGGAGTGCGCGGGCGGTTGCGATGCTCTCGGCACGGTTGGTTGAGGCAAAGAGCCCGTAGTGGCGGATGCGGTGGAAACCCTTGGGCAGCACGTGCAGCAGGAAGCGCCTGATGAACTCGTGCGGGTGAAGCCGCATGGTCTTCCAACGGTCGGGGCCGCTGACGCGATAGTCCTTCCAGCGGAACGCAATCGCCTCCTCGTCGGCTGCAACGAGGCGGCGGTTGGAGATGGCGACACGATGGGTGTAACGGGAGAGATAGCGCAGCACCTGCGCGGGCCCCGCGAACGGGGCCTTGCAGTAGACCACCCACTTGATGCTGCGCAGCGGGGCGATGAAGCGCTTGAACGTTGTCTTGTCGGCAAGTCCGGCATGGGTGTTGAAGAACTTCAACTCGCCGGCGTCATGCGCATCCATGAGCATCGCCAGTATCTTGCCCCGGAACAGGCGCGCCAGCACGTTGACATGGACGAGGAAGTTGGAGCGCGCGGCGATCCATCGCGTGGTATCGAGCGAGAGCCCTCCACCCGGCACGATCATATGCACGTGCGGATGGTGGGTGAGCGCCGAGCCCCAGGTGTGCAGCACGGCCGTGATACCGATCCGCGCACCGAGGCGCTTGGGATCGCTTGCGATGGCGAGCGTCGTCTCGGCCGCTGCCTTCATCAGCAGGTTATAGATCACGCGTTTGTTCTGGTAGGCGATGTCACGCAACTCGCTCGGCAGCGTGTAGACGACGTGAAAATACGGCACCGGCAATAGCTCCGCTTCGCGGTCGGCCAGCCATCGGCGTGACGCCGCACCCTGGCACTTCGGACAATGCCGGTTGCCGCAGGAGTTGTACGCGATCTCGGTATAGCCGCACGCTGTGTTCTCGCAGCGTGCGACGTGGCCGCCGAGTGCTGCCGTACGACAGCGCTCGATCGCACTCATCACCTTCAATTGCCCGAGGCTCACATGCCCCTGATTGGCGTCACGCCAAGCAGAGCCGTGATCGCGGAGGATGTCCGCGACCTCCAGAACTGGCCGAGCCACCGCCGGCGGCGCTAGGGCGCTGGCGGCTCCTCACTGTCTCGCTGTCGCCGGCGGCGGCGCGAGGCGCTTAGGCCCTCGAGCGGGCTCTCGATCTTGGCAATCAGTCCGATCGCGACGCGACTGTAGCGGGCTGTCGTCTCAAGCTTGGAATGTCCGAGCAACGCCTGGATCACGCGAATGTCCCTGCCGCGCTCGAGCAGGTGGGTCGCGAAGCTGTGGCGAAGCGAATGCAGCGGGACCGTCTTGCGCAGCCCCGCGGCTTTGGCGGCCTCCTTGAACAACCGGCTGAACTGACGCGTGGTCAGTGGCTGACGTTGATTGCGACCGGGAAACAGCCAGCGCTGTTCGGGCGCGACGCCGTTGTTGGACGCGGTCGGCCCCGCCTTCCACCATTGCCGTAACAGCTTCAGGACCTCCGGCGGCAGCATCACGTGCCGGTCCTTGCGGCCCTTCGACTGCACAACGCGGATGATCTTCTGCTCGCTATCGATGTCGCCCGCCCGCAGCCGCACCACCTCGCCGGCGCGCAATCCGCAACCATAGGCCAGCGTTAGCATCGCTCGCGCTTTCAGGCTCGTCGCCATGGTCAGGACACGCTTGATCTCCTCAGGGCTTAGCACCGGCGGCAACCTCTCGGGCTCCTTGATGTGCCAGACCTCGGCCGCCAGATCGTGACGACGTAGCGTGACGCGGAACAGGAACCGCACCCCGGTCATGATCCGATTGCGGTTGCAGATGCTCATCCCGCTCTCGATCAGGTGCAGCTGAAATTGGCGCACCTCGTCGGGGGTTGCCGTATCGGGCGAACGTTTGAGCCAGGCGGCGAACCGCTTGCAACTGTAAATGTGGCCACGCCGCGTGTGCGGGTTGAGCTTGCGCGCAGCCATGTCTTCGATCATACGCTGACGCAGCGGACTGACTGTGTTGGTATCGCTCATGGAGAGCTCCTTCCTGAGTGAGGGTTGCAACACCTCGATTCTCAGGACGGGGGCTCTCCAGTGCTACCACTATCCTCTCAACTGGCTACCGGCCTCTCGGCTCTTGCTCCCGCGCAGCGGGCTGGAGCGCAGCGACTTTGTGCCCTGGCCCATCTGCGACGTTTGCTGCAATTGCACAAAGGCGGTCGGTGCCGGGGCAAACCGGACATCGAGAAAATCAATGAGTACGCGGCCTGGACATCGCTCCGCGCCCCCAAATGAAAACACCCGCGGCGGATTGCTCCGCGCGGGTGTGACGAACTCTCGATGATGCCATTATGCCGGCGTTTTGCCCGACGTGTCAAACTGACCGGAAGGCGCCACCTTTCGGTTTCAAGGCGTCAGCTGTTCGGAGTTACTGTCGTGCTGCGCCACTGGATCCCGGGATTTGTCCTCCGAACCTCGACGAGCCGGTGCCGCTGACGCTGGTCGGCCCGCCCGCCGTCCCGTTCGGGTCGGTACGTGCAGCCGTCCTTCCGGGACCGTGCATCATGTTCATCGAGCTGAACCAGCCGTGATGATGATGGCGTTTGGCGCTGTGGGCCGAGGCATAGCCGGTCGAGCAGGCGAGGACGATCGCTAAAGTAAGGGTTGCGGTTTTCATCGGCGTTCCTCCAGTTGAGGCAACTGCTTGTGCAGGCGACTGTTCCTCAGCTGTTGCGCCGAACGGACGTTTTGCACCGAAACGTCAACGGCTTCGCCGCAGGCACAGGGCATGGGCCGGAAAGCGGCCTTCTACTGTGCATGGGGTTGTTTTCGAAGTTTTGTTTTGAGCTGGCCGAAACAGCCGCGCGTCAGCGCCGGCCGCGCGGGGCTTCGGCCTTGGCCGGCGGCTCGGTCTGCGGCGCGCAGGTCGCGGCCTGGAGCGAGGCCTGCGCCTGCGGCATCAGGCCGGGCTCGGCGGCGAGGGCCTTCATCACGATCAGGCCGGTGGTGCTCGGCGAGTCGATGATCAGGCGGTCGGCCGCCGTGACCTCCTCGTCCTCGGGCAGCTCGTTGTGCTGCGCTTCGGTCATTAGGTCGAGCTCGATCACCTTCTTGCCGGCCGAGCGGTCGTTGATGGCGTAATAGGCGATCTCGTTGCGTGTGTAGAACGACACCGACGTATAGGCCTGGCTCACCGGCACCGTCAGCTTGAGCGGGCCGCCCGTGAGGTCATAGCGGCAGATCGCGATCGCAAACGCCGGGTCCATGAACGGCATCGGCGAGGTCTGCGGATCGGCGAGGGGAAGCTGGGTGACGCCGTTGACCTTGGTCATCGGCGTCAGCCGCGAATAGGCGTCCTGCGTCGCGATCCGCGGCAGCGCCAGCACGCTGACGAGATGGACCACGAGGCCCAGCACCACGCCCGCGACGATGGTGAACATGAGGCGGATCATGAGCAGCCCACCGTCTTGATGGTGGGCATCGGCGCATCGCGCTGGGTGCGGGTGGCAACGCCGACAGGGGTGTCGTAGAGGCGCAGCATCAAGGCGTAACGCTCGATGCCGCCGGTCGGCAGCCAGTTGCCGGCGCGCGAGCGCGAGGCGATGCGGATCTCGAACGAGCCGTCGGACGACCGCACGATCTCCTGGCTGGTGAAGCCGTAACGCTGGAGCGAGTTGGCGACCAGATGGCCCTTGCGGTCATAGAGCGTCAGCGTCCAGAACCGCGCCGGCGGCGTCACGCCGGAGACGACGACGTCGCAGCGGCCGTCGAGTGCCTTCTTCTTGTCGTCGGCGGTGGCGGTGAAGGCGACGCCGTCACCGGTGCCGATCGGCAGCTCGCCGTTGCGCACGATGGTGGCGCGCGAATAGGGGTCGAC
The DNA here is from genome assembly GCF_054057995.1 of Bradyrhizobium sp. USDA 4486. Taxonomy (NCBI): domain Bacteria; kingdom Pseudomonadati; phylum Pseudomonadota; class Alphaproteobacteria; order Hyphomicrobiales; family Nitrobacteraceae; genus Bradyrhizobium; species Bradyrhizobium sp. USDA 4486. The sequence goes on along the minus strand of NZ_JBSRZV010000001.1, from coordinate 3,581,878 downwards.
GTCGGCCGTGCCGGTGCGCGGACGCGCAGTCCACGCGCCGATCGTCAGCGCGCCGATCTCGGTGCCGCGCGTGGTCGTCATCCAGGTGGCACCCAGGCCCACCACGGTTGCGAGAAGAAGCGCCGTCAATGTGATCAGGATCAGCCGCACGGACGTCGATCAGTTCTTGCGCGGAGCGGATGCGTTCGCATTCTCTTCCGCATAGTTCTGCGGGAAGGCGAGCGCGCTCGTCGACGGCGACGGGCTCGCCTGCTTGCTGTCGTCGGCCGCCGATTTGTTCGCGGTCTTGGCGGCCTCGTCGAGCATCTTCTCGACGCGCACCAGGATGTCGGCACCGCGCTTGGTCAGCACCGGCGGCGGACCGGGCTTGGTCTCCAGCACTTTCGGCGCCGCATTGGCCTGCGCGTTCGCATCCTTCGGCTGCGGCGGCAGCTTCTGGCCCATGCCGATGCCGGGAATCTCCCGGACCTCGACGCCCTGATGCGCGGCGACCATGATGTCGTGCCAGGTCTGCGCCGGCAGCGAGCCGCCGGTCATGCGGTTGGTCGGCGAGTAGTCGTCATTGCCGTACCAGACCGCACAGGTGAAATTGCCGGTGTAGCCGACGAACCAGGCGTCGCGATACGCATTGGTCGTGCCGGTCTTGCCCGCGGTCGGAATGCCGTCGAGCGCGGCGCGGCGCGCGGTGCCTTCGCTGACCACGTGGCTCATCATGCCCGCCATGTCGGCGGCGATGTTCGGCGGAATCGCCTGCTTTGGCTTCGGTCCGTCGCGGTCCCAGCGCCAGACGAGATCGCCGGCGCCGGTGCGCACCTCCAGCACCGAATGCGGCGTCACCGACTTACCGCGGTTCGGGAAGGTCGCGTAGGCAACCGCGTGCTCGACCACGGTGACTTCGTCCGAGCCGATCGGCAGCGACGGCGTGTCGGGCAGCGGCGCCTTGAGGCCGAAGCGGCGCGCGACCTCGACGATCTTGGCGCGGCCGATCTTGGCCGGATTCGGCGCCTTCGGCTGTTCCTTCTGGCCGATCGCAATCGACAGCTTCACGGGCACGACGTTGATCGAGCGCGTGATCGCCTGCGTCAGCGTCACCGAGCCGGAATAGGAATGACCATAGTTCTGCGGGCACCAATTGCCGATGCAGACCGGGCCGTCGACCACGACCGAGTTCGGTGTGAAACCATTCAGCAGGGCCGTGGTGTAGACGTAGGGCTTGAACGACGAACCAGGCTGGCGATAGGCATCGGTGGCGCGGTTGAACTGGCTGGCGCCATAGTCGCGGCCGCCGACCATGGCGCGGATGCCGCCGTCGAGATCGGCGACGACGGTCGCGGCTTGCGTCGCGTGATAGTCGCGGCCGAACTGGCGCAGCTGGTTCTCGATCGCGTCTTCGGCGGCCTTCTGCACGTTGGTGTCGATCGCGAGGCGAACGACGAAGACGCGCTCGGTGTAGGACTTCGGGAAAGTGTCGACCAGCTTGCGCATCTCGTCGAAGGCGTAGTCGAGATAGTAGTTCGGCGAAGCCTCGTCGCGGCGGTCGACGGCGAAGGCCGGATTGCGGCGGGCGCCGAACACCTGGCCCTCGGTCATGAAGCCGGCATCGACGAGATTGTCGAGCACGACGTTGGCGCGGGCGCGGGCGGCCGGCAGGTTGATGTGCGGGGCGTATTTCGTCGGCGCCTTGAACAGGCCGGCGAGCATCGCAGCTTCCGCCAGCGTCACGTCGCGCGCCGACTTGTTGAAGTAGAAGTGCGCTGCGCCGTCGACGCCGAACGTGCCGCCGCCCATATAGGCGCGGTCCAGGTACAGCTTGAGGATCTCGTTCTTGGTCAGGCGCCATTCCAGCCAGACCGCGAGGAACGCCTCGTTGATCTTGCGCTCGATGGTGCGCTCGTTGCTCAGGAACAGGTTCTTGGCGAGCTGCTGGGTGATCGAGGAGCCGCCCTGGCGGACGCCGCCGGCCTGGGCGTTGGTGACGAGCGCGCGCGCGGTGCCGGCGATGTCGATGCCGAAATGGTCGTAGAAGCGGCGGTCCTCGGTCGCCAGCGTCGCCTTGATCAGCACGTCGGGAAAATCTTCCAGCGGGATCGAATCGTTGTGCTTGATGCCGCGGCTGCCGATCGGGTTGCCGTAGCGGTCGAGGAACGTCACCGCGAGGTCGGACTTCTTCAGCCAGTCCTCGTCCGCAGTCTCGCGGAAGGCCGGGATGGCGAGCGTGAGCAGCAGCACGAGCCCGCCCAGCCCGAGGGTCGCGGCCTCCGACAGCGGCTCGATGAACACCCAGCGCTTCCACCGCCCGACATAGAAACGGTCCATGAAGGTCGAGTAGCGCTCATAGAGCTCGCGGATGCCCTTGGCCGAGGAGAACAGCGAGGAGTCGATGCGCGCATCGAGGTCCAGGAAGAAATTCCGGACCTTGCTCTTCCAGTTGGATGGTGTGTTCTGGACCACCTAGAACCCTTGAGGCTCGGTTCGATAGCGTTCAAGCACCCGGCCGGGGGCGGCGCCGGGACGTCTTGAGGGAATGTTGCGGCAAACCCAAGGCGCCCGGCAAGCGCCCGAGGGACTTGTTGTTCCTTCTAGCCGAGCATGGCCTATAAACCAATGGTCAGGCTCGCTATTTTGAACAACAGGCCTAATTGACCCCGGTTCATTACGGGCGTTTGGAGGGCCTTGCTTGCAGCATGCTGGCCGCACGCCCTAGATGGCGTTAGCCGTAGCTCTTTCGAACCTTGTTGAGGCGCATGACCGCAGCTCCCAAACGACCTTCCGGGCAGGAAGGATTCTTCTGGAAAACCAAGACGTTGGAAGAGATGTCTCGGGAAGAGTGGGAAAGCCTGTGCGACGGCTGCGGCCGCTGCTGCCTGAACAAGCTCGAGGACGAGGACACCGGCCAGATCTATTTCACCCATGTCGGCTGCAAGCTGCTCGATGCCGGCACCTGCGCCTGCAAGGACTACCCGAATCGCTCCGACAAGGTTCCCGACTGCGTCCGCCTGACCCCCGCCAATGTCCGCACCCTGAACTGGCTGCCGCCGAGCTGCGGCTACAAGCTCGTTGCCGAGGGGCGCGACCTCTATTGGTGGCATCCGCTGGTGTCAGGCGATCCCACTACCGTGCATGAGGCCGGTGTGTCCGTGCGCGGCCGCGTCGAGGGCAGCGAAGAGGACATCCCGGACGAGGAGCTCGAGGACCACATCGTGCAATGGCCGGCCGTGCTGCCGAAACGGGCACGCCTGAAGCGACGTCCGAAGGACTGATCCGCCGCACGCGGGATCACATGTTCGGGATGGCCCCCGCGCGGGATGCACCCATGCGCTGCGGCGCCTGCCTGGGAAGGATTTTGCTCTCTACATTGCCTGCATAGAACGAATCCTTCGCGGCGTTGTGCCGCCACATCACGTCCGATCGAGATGAACAAGTTCGACCGGCAGAGCAGTTCTGCCGACATCCAGGCTTTGCCCGACGACATCGCGGAAGAGCTGTCCCGCCTTCCGAGCGAGGTCATCAGCGTCGATGACGCGCCGTCCATCTCTCCGCCCGCGGCGCTGACCTCGGACGAGGTCCGAACGATCGTCATCAGCCTGATGCTGACGATGTTCCTCGCCGCGCTCGACCAGACCATCGTCGCGACCGCGCTGCCGACCATCGGGCGCCAGTTCCAGGACGTCTCGAACCTGTCCTGGGTCATCACCGCCTATCTGCTCGCCTCGACTGCGGTTGCGCCGGTGTTCGGGACGTTGAGCGACATCTACGGCCGCAAGGCCATGATCATCACCTCGCTCAGCCTGTTCGTCGCAGGCTCGATCCTCTGTGCGATCGCCCCGAATATGCCGATGCTGATTCTGGCGCGCGGCCTGCAGGGTCTCGGCGGTGGCGGCATCATGCCGGTCGTGCAGACCGTGATCTCCGACGTCGTGAGCCCGCGCGAGCGCGGCCAATACCAGGCCTATTTTTCCAGCGTCTGGATGGTCGGCGGCATTTTGGGGCCCGTGATCGGCGGCGTATTCGCCGAGCATTTGCACTGGTCCATGATCTTCTGGATCAATCTGCCGCTCACGGCCGCGGCGCTCGCGCTGCTGCTGCCGAAGATGAAGAAAATCCCGGTGTTCCACCGCAAACGCGAGGTCGACTGGCTCGGCGGCGTGCTGCTGATGGCCTCCGCCGTCGTCTTCATGCTGGTGCTGACCTGGGGCGGCACGCGTTATCCGTGGCTGTCGCCGACGGTGCTTGCGATGATCGGCGGCGCTGTCGCGCTCGCCGTCACCTTCGTCTGGCACGCGCGGCGGGCGGATGAGCCGTTCCTGCCTTTGCCGTTGCTCGGCGGATCGGTCGCCCCTTATGGGCTGACGGCCGGCGGCTGCGCGCTCGGTGCGATCACCGGCCTCACGGTCCAGCTGCCGCTTTATTACGAGTCGGTCTATCACCTCAGCGCCAGCGAGGCCGGTCTCGCGCTGATCCCGCTTGCGGCGGTCTCGACCTGCGGCGCGGCAATCGCCGGCCGCACCATGGCGCGCGCCAAGCACTACAAGCGCGTCGCCATCATCGGTACGTCCTGGGCCGCGCTGTGCGGTCTCGGCCTCACGTTCACGACGCTGCCGCTATGGGCCCTGCTGACGCTGATGGCCGCGTTCGCGCTCGGCCTCGGCACGACCTTCCCGGTCTGCGTGGTCTCGCTGCAGAATTCGGTCGCCCGCCCGCAGGTCGGCACCATCACCGGCGCGCTGAACTTCTTCCGCTCGCTGATGTCCTCGTTCACGGTCGCGGCCTTCGCGGCGATCCTGCTGATCGCGCTCGGCGCCGACATTCCGCTCGCCGGCGAGCACCACGCCGCCGGCAGCGTCGTGATCCCCACCGAGGACATGCGGCACGCGTTCCGCTACGTGTTCGGCGCCGCCACCGCGCTGATGGCCGGCGCCGCGTTCTGCCTGATCATGATGGAGGAGCGGCCGCTCGCCGGTCCCTCCGTTACCAAGCATGTGGAGATGGCGGAGTAGGAGTTAGCCACCGCGATCGGGATCGTCGTCGACATTGCCCGCGCCGGCCTTCCGCGCCTTCGCCGCGAGCTCTTCCTTGAGCCGCGCCAGTGCATCCGCAGACCAATCACGGACATCGGTGACCGCGACCCAGGCATCGACGTAATGCTCGGGCGCGTAGACATGACCAAAGCCCATCGGGGTATCGGTCGCGACCGCCATATCGAGGGCGAGCTGCAGCATCGTGACGATCGGATACCATCGCAGCTCCGGTGAGACGTCAGGCCCGCGCGGTAAGCTCATCCAAGCCGGGGCCTGCAAGGCATCGCGGTAGGCGAAGAACGTGATCGCGTCGCTGGCATATTGCAGGTAGACCACGCGTATCGCTCCCCAGGGCGTATCCGGCGGTACCGTGGGCCCGTTCTGATTCATGAAGCGCACGATGCGGCTGTCACCGAATTCCGGAAGCCACGCCGGCGAGTCAGGGTTGCGGTTTGCGGTGACCGAGCGCCAGATGCGGCTCTCGAACGGTGGCCCGCTCCATAGCGCGCCGGCAATGGGATCGCCGATCATCTCGAACAGCTCCGCGGATTTTTCCGAGTTCATGGCGCCGAGGCTGAGCCCGTGGAGATACAGCTTCGGCCGCTTGTCCTTTGGCAAGCTTGTCCAGTAGCCGTAGATTTCGGCAAACAGGGCGCGCGCCGCCTCTGCGCCGTATTCGGGCTGAAATAGCAGCGACAGCGGGCTGTTGAGATAGGAATATTGCATCGCCACGCTGGCGACATCGCCGTGGTGCAGATATTCGACCGTATCCATCGCAGACGGATCGATCCAGCCGGTCCCGGTCGGCGTGATCACGATCAGGATCTTGCGTTCAAAGCCGTGCTGGCGCTTGAGCTCCTCGAGCGCGAGCTTCGCGCGCGCCTGCGCCGTGCCTCCACCGGCGAGGCCCACATAGACGCGCACGGGATCACGTGCGGGCCCGCCCGCGACGGCGCTGATGTCCGCGGCGGTCGGACCCGAGGCAATGAACCGGCGGCCCGTGCGCCCGAGCTCCGTCCACTTCACCAGCGACGCCGGACTTCCCGTGCGATCGGGCGCGGTCGGCTGCGGCCGTTCGGGCTCGTGCAGGGCGTCGAGTTCACGGAAGGAGGAGTCGAGCGCGCGAAATGCCGTGCTGATCAGGACATTGCTGGCAATCGACCAGAACAGCAGGCCTGCAGCCGCGATACCAATGACGTTCGCCACCTTGCGTGGAATGATGCGCCTGGCGTGCTCGGCGAGGAATCGCGACACGAGCGCGAACAGTCGTCCGAGCAGCAGCAATGCGGCGAATGTGACAAGGGCGATGCCGCAGACCTTCACCGGATGCGCGGTCTCGACCGGCGGCATCTTCATCACGGTGCGGATCGAATTCTGCCATTCGGCGGCGCGCAACAGATAGATGATGACGACGATCAGGCAGCCGGACGCGACCACCGCATTGCCGCCTGACCGCAGGCGCGCCGAGGGCTCGGGCAGCTCGAGATAGTGCCACAGCCAGCGCCAGAGGTTGCCGGCGAGATAGCCGATGGCAAAGCATCCGCCGGCGAGGGCGCCTTGGGTGAGATAGCTCCGCGGCACCAGCGTCGGCGTCAGCGCGGCCGCGAAGAACAGGGCGCCCAGCATGAGACCGACGCCGGACAGCGAGAGCAATTGTCGCCGAATGAGCCGCGCCAGAGTCATGAGGGCCCCTTCCGATCGCCGCTACCCTGTGGTCGTGTCCGGGAAGCTGCTCTTGCGCGGCAGGAGGATCGTGAACTCGGTGAACTGGCCCGGCTCCGTCGCGACGTCGATCGTGCCGCCATGCTGCTTCACCACGATATCGTGGCTCATCGACAGGCCGAGGCCGGTGCCTTCGCCGGCCGGCTTGGTGGTGAAGAACGGATTGAACATCTTCGCCTTCACCTCGTCGGGAATGCCGATGCCGTTGTCGCGGATGCGGATCTCGATATGGTCGCCGCGGTCGCGCGTGATTGCCGTCACGACCGGCTCGTAGCCAGCGGCGCCGTTGTCCGCCTTGCGTCTCGTCACCGCGTAAAATCCGTTCGAGATCAGGTTCAGCAGCACCCGCGTGATCTCCTGCGGGAAAACGTCGGCGGAGCCGGCCGCCGGATCGAGCTCGCGTTTCACCGTCACGTCGAACTGCGGCTTCTCGGCGCGTGCGCCATGATAGGCGAGATCGAGGCTCTCCTCGACCAGCGCATTGATGTCGCTCAAGCGGTGCTCGCCGCCGCCATCGCGCGAATGCAGCAGCATGTTCTTGACGATGGAATCGGCGCGCCGCCCGTGCTGCACGACCTTTTGCAGATTGTCCTTCAAGAGCCCGGTCAGCTCGTCGATCTCGTTGCGGACATCGTCGGCGAGCGGGACCGGCGCCAGCACCTCGTTGAGCTCATCGGTCAACTCGGACGAGAGCGAAGCAAAGTTATTGACGAAGTTGAGCGGATTCTTGATCTCGTGCGCGATGCCGGCGGTGAGCTGACCGAGCGAGGCCAGCTTCTCGGTCTGGATCAGCCGGTCCTGCGCGGCGCGCAGATCGTCGAGCGACTTGGCGAGCTCCCGTGTGCGGTCTTGCACTTCGTTGAACAGGCGCGTGTTCTCGACTGCGATCACGGCCTGGTCGGCGAAGGTCCTGAGCAAATTGATCGCCTTCTCCGGAAAATGACCGGGCTCCCGCCGCGTCACGCCGATGGTGCCGATCGCAAGGCCGTCGCGCAGCATCGGCACCACGAGAATGCTGCGATAGCCTCGTGTCCGCGCCAGCTCCTTCATGGCCTCCGTGAGATCGGGCTCGTTCTGCATGTCGCTGCGGAACGCATATTCGCCGCTGGTCGCCACGCGGCTGTGAATGCCCGACGAGTCGAGCGGCGCCGGGAACGTGCTGAGCAGCTCGGCGTTGCCGGCCTCGTTGTCGGTGGTGAAGGCCGCCAGATGCAGCATACCGTCGATGAGGCGTGTGACGGTGGAGGAATGTCCGCCAATCAACGCCTTGGCGCTGTCGGAGATGGCCTGGAACACCGGCGTGACGTCGGCCGGCGAGGCCGCGATCACCTTGAGGATGTCGGCGGTCGCGGTCTGCCGTTCCAGCGCTTCCTGGGTCGCGTTGAACAGGCTGACATTCTTGATCGCGATCACCGCCTGGTTGGCGAAGGTCTGGAGCAGCCGCACGTGATGCGCATCGAACGTCCCCGTCGCGCGGCGTGTGGTGATGATGACGCCGATCGCCTCGGCCTCGCTCATCAGGGGCGCGAACAGCATGCTGCGATAGCCGCGGGCGCGCGCGATGTCGCGGGCTGCCGGCTCGAGCTCGGTATCGGGCAGCTGCGCCGCGCTGCCGCCCGCCACGAGGCGATAGGGCGGGAACTGCGCGAACGGCACCGGGAACGACGCCTGCAGCACGCGGTCGCCGGCCGGATCGGTCGGGGTGAACGCGGCAAGATGCGCCGCACCGTCCACATAGCGCAGCACCGCGGTGGAGAAGCCGCCGATCAGGCGGTTGGCACTGGCGGCGATGGCGTCGAACACCGGCTGTACGTCGGAGGGCGAGGCGGCCATCACCTTCAGGATGTCGGCTGTGGCAGTCTGGCGCTCGAGCGCCTGCTGGGTCTCGTTGAACAGGCGCGCATTCTCGATCGCGATCACGGCCTGGTCCGCAAAGGTCTGGAGCAGCTGCACGAGATCGGGCGCGAATGCGCCGACCTCGGCGCGCGTGACGCTGATCATGCCGACCGGCGCGCCCCGGTTCATCAGCGGCATGAACAGCACGCTGCGGAAGCCGCGCAGCCGCGCGAGATCGCGGTTGAGCTGCGGGACGTCATCGGCTTCGCTGTCGGGAAACTGGATGGTCTCGCCGCCGCGCACCAGCTCGAAGGTCGGAAACTCCGTGATCTTCCGCGGGAACGAGGCCTTCAGTCCCGCGTCCGCCTCCGGGCTCGTCGGCGTATAGGCGACGAGATGCAGTTCGTTGCCGATGAACTGGAGCACGGTGGCGGAGAAGCCGCCGAGCAGACGTTTCGAGCTGGACGCGATCGCCTCGAACACCGGCCGGGCGTCGGAAGGGGAGGCCGCGATGGTGCGCAGGATCTCGGCGCTGGCGCTCTGGCGGTCGCGCGCGCTCGCAAGTTCGCTGCGCAGCCGCGCGTTCTCGGCTGCGAGCGCATCGGCGACATCGTTGGAAGGGTTCGTCATTCGCATTCCGGCCTGATGCCGCGACCTGCGCGGCACCAGGGCGGATTATCACATCTTCTGCGGCCGGAGCCAGCGCCCGCAGCGAGGCCCGGCCTCACGTGCCCGGCCGCGACACCTCGGTCTCCTTGGCTGTGATGAATTCGAGCAGCACGGGTATGCCTTCCTGCGTCTTCTGGATGCCGCGTTTGATCGCGGGGATGATGTCCTCGGGCTTGGTCACCCGCTCGCCATAGCCGCCGAAGGCGCGCGCCATCGCGGCGTAGTCGCCGGAAATGTCGGTCGAGCGATATTTCTCGGTCGAGACCGGCATCACCTTCAGCTCGATCGCCATCGAGAAATTGTTGAGCAGGATCGACATGATCGGGATGCGCTCGCGCACCGCGGTCTCGAAATCCATGCCGGTGAAGCCGATGGCCGCATCGCCCCAGACATTGACGCAGAGCTTGTCGGGCTTTGCGAGCTTGGCGCCCATCGCCAGCCCCAGGCCGTAGCCGAGCTGGGTGGTCTTGCCCCAGCCGAGATAGGTGAGGGGTTTTACCGCTTTCCAGAACGGCGAAAGCTGGTCGCGCGGGCTGCCGGCATCATGGGTGATGATGGTATTCTCAATATCGACAGTGTGCTGCAGGTCCCACAGCACGCGATAGGGGTTGAGCGGGGCGTCATTGCTGGTGAGTTTCGGCATCCATTTCGCCAGCCACTCCTTATGCGAGGCCGCGATCTCGGCCGCGACGGCTGAGGCGTCGTGATCCGAGGTAACGGTCTTGCCGATCTCCTCCAGCAGCGCATCGAGCACGAGGCCGGCATCGCCGACGAGGCCGATTCTGGCCTCCACATCCTTGTTGAGATGGTTCGGATCAAGCGTCGAGTGGATGATGGTCTTCCCCTTCGGCATCGCGATGCCGAAATTGGTCTCGGTGAAGGAGCAGCCGATGCCGAAGATGACGTCGGCATCGCTGAGGAATTTCGGCACCGCGCGCGGTACGGCGAGACCGCCCGAGCCGAGCGAAAGCGGGTGCGTTTCCGGAAACGACGACTTGCCACCGAGACTGCTGGTGACGGGAATGGCCAGCCGCTCGGCGAGGCGTTTCAATTGCGGCCAGGCCTGCGCGTAATGCACGCCCTGGCCGGCATAGATCACCGGCCGTTTTGCATTGACGAGCAAGCTTGCTGCCTCCCTCACATGCACCGGATCGGCACCGTAGCGGGTGCGCAGCACCGGCGTGTAGTTCAGCGGCTCCGGCACCTCCTCGTTCCACATGTCGGAAGGAATTTCGACGATCACGGGCCCGCCGCGGCCGTTCTTCAGTTTCGTGAAGGCGCGGCGGAAGATGTTGGCGACCTCCGCGGCCAGGATGATTGGTTCGGAGGATTTCGCGAACGGCTTCATCGCCTCGCTGGAATTGAAGTTGGGCTCGATGTGCGACAGCCGGCGCTGATAGCCCATCGGCAGCACCAGCACGGGCACGGATTCGCCGAAGCACTGCGCGACGCCGCCCATCGCGTTCTCGGCGCCGGGTCCATGCTGCATGCAGAACGCGCCGATCGTGCGTCCCGAGGTGACCCGCGAGATCGCATCCGCCATGTGGATGCCGACGCGCTCCTGCCGCACCATCACCGGGCGGATCTCGGCCTTGGCCGCGTGCTCGATCAGATGGTTGACGGGATAGCCGCAGAGGATCTCGATCCCCTCGCGCCTCATGATTTCCGCAATGGCGGTGCCGAGCTTCATGGCGTCTCTCTCCCTGGAGCGAGGCCGGTTGATCCGGCCGATTGAGGAGAGAGGATCAGGAAATCCGTGAAGCGTAAAGCGCGCGCGGTGAGCGGGGCGGAAGGCCAGCTATGCACCGCGAGCGTGCACCGGCCCCGGCTGGCGACAATGGCCGCAGCCGCCCGGCGTTGGCCGCATGCGCTGCAGCAGGCGCGAAGCAGTTAGCAGATCCGGTGTCTCGAAGCCCTCGGTGAATTCGTCATAAATCGGGGCTAGCAGGCGAACAGCTTTGGGCTTGCGGCCGGTCGCAATCCAGTGCGCGGCAAGGTCGATGGAGATGCGCAACGCGAAGGTCATCGCGCCGATGGCTCGCGCTTCGGCGAGCGCCTGCTGCAGCTGCCTTTCGGTGCGCAACGGCTCGCCGGCGCGGAGAAGGACCGCCGCTTCGACCCGCTGAAGCTCCGAGCGGCACCAACGCTCGCCCTGGCGTTCCTGATGGCCGATTGCCTGCGCGATGGCGTCGCGCGCCTCCGCGATCCGCCCCTGCCGCAGATAGGCGCGGGCCAGGACTGCCAGATAGCTGCCGATCCGCATCAGGAAGCGGCATGCGCATTCCAGGGCCGAACCAGGCAACCTGCATTGGGATGTCTGGCGCGACACATCGAACGAAGATCGCTACGTTCTCGACGAGCTGTACCGTGACGGCGCGGCCGTCGAAGCTCACCAAGCCACGCCGCATTACCAGGCCTATCTGGCAAAAATTCCCGAGCTGGCTGATCGGACGGCCGTGGTCTTGGAAGCGCTTGAGGTCGGGGGTCGGTGAACGGCGTCAGCAACTGCATCCGCGAACAGCTCCCCGGATTTCGCTGTGCTCCATCCGGGCTACGGGCTGGCGTTATGCTTTCCTATTTGCAGTTCTTGCAGATCGTCAGCTTTCGTCTCAACGCCTCATCTTCCGGATCGAACGAGTCCAGTTCCGTGGAGCCCTTCTTTGCCCCGCGCGACCGCGCCGGCGGCGCCAACTGGCGCGGGGTGTCGCTGTCCTCGCTGCCGACGCTGAAGCCATCGTAGTCGGCGGCGGGATTGGGCGATGCCGGAAGCCCGCCGATCACGGGCGTCGAAGGCGCTCCGCCGGGCGCGGTCACCACGGCCCGATCGCGCTTGGGCCGGGAATTCCTGGCGCTCGCTGGTGGGGGCGACGCTTGCGGCGGAGATGCCTGAGGCGGAGCAAGCGAAACCGGCGGTGCGGTCTGTCCTCTCGCGCTGTCCTGCGACCAGAGGCCGACAAACGCAAAGCTGACAGCCAGGACCATCGTGCGTCTCATCGGCATCCTCAAACAACCTTGGTTCAATGATCGAAGGCATGACTGTTCGGCCATGCCGTGCTGAAGAATATCAGCACCCAAATGGCTGCAAAAGGTGACGGAAATGGGGAGTTTGCCGCGCTCTAGCCGTGCGGGCTCCGCCGAGCGTGCGGGGGGTGTCGAGTCAGGCCAGAGCGGCCGCTATTTCATCGCCGAGCTGACCGAATTGAACTTGTTGTTGAGAAGCGCGCTGCCCGTGTTGTTGACGACGGTGACGATCGCGAGCGCGATGCCGGCGGCGATCAGGCAATACTCGATGGCGGTGGCACCATTTTCATCGGCAAGAAATGACCTGAGCAAAGTCATCGTCAACTCCTGTTCATCCGTCCAACGTAGGCTGGCGCCGTTTTCGGATTGGTAAATTGATTCACTAACTTTCGGGGGACGCGTGCGCGCAAAAGTGCAGGCGGGATGCGTTCTGCCTGCGGCTTAATACGATGCCATGCGTTGACTTAAGGTTTCATCACCTGATTTGGCCGGATTTGATGCTGTTTCTGGTCAGGACGTGATCGAGCGTCCCGGCGCGGCCTCGGCGGAGCGCTTCAGCACAGCGGCAAGGCGCCCGACCAGATAGCTCATGACACGCGGCTGCGACGGCGCGGGGCCGCCGGCGAGGCGCTCGTTCTCGGCCGTGTCGTTGACGAGGCTGATATAGTACTTCCTGGCGTCCTGCTGCGGCACGGGCGTACCCCCCGGATTCAATCGACGGCGCAACCATGCGATGCGCAGCGGGAATCGAAGGTTAATTTTATCTTCCGTAGGATTACGTGGCAGCCTCCGAGGGCGAGCGAAAACCACGATGCGGCCTTAACGGATTGTTGAGGCTGTTCGCCGGGAGGCAAGAAACGCGAGCGCAGATCTTGTGAGCGACACAGCGAAGCGGATGAGTTTTGGTTGAATCGATGCGCGCTCAGGACTCGGTTCACCTCTTCCGACAGGGAGAGGTGAACCATGGACAGCCCGCCGAACCTAGTTTCGGCATGCTCTAGCCGCGGTCGGCATCCGCGTTCAGTGCCCGCAGCATCGCGATGCGGGCGAACATCATCCAGCCGCCGCCGGTCTCGGCCGCATGGATCAGCGTCTCGATCGCGGTCTGCCAGTGGGGGGTGTGCTGCGCGTCCTCGGGCAGCCGCATAATGTGATCGGCCGCCTCTTGCAGCGTTCGCAGCTCGCGCCCGCCGCGCAAGGCAATGGGATCATCGAACGTCGCCGACCAGGGCATGTCAGGCCGGCCGATCGGCGAGGGGAGAGATCACAGCGCGATGAGAGGGTGTATGGCGCTAGCCGGCCTTCTTCGCCCGCGCTGGCGCGCGCACCAGCTGCTTGTCCGCCTTCTTGGCGGGCTCCTTCGCCGTCTTCGCAGCAGCGTCCTTGCCGCCCTTGCCTGATATCGGCAGCAGCATCTCGCGCTGACCCTCGACGCGCTTCTTCGGCTTCTTGCCTTTGACGGCTTCCTTGGCGACCTTCGCCGCGGGCGCCGCATCCTTCTCGTTCGCGATGCTCTTCTTCAGCGCGTCCATCAGGCTGATGACGTTGCCGCCGGTCTTTGGCGTCGCCTTCGGGGTGATGGGCATGCCGCTGCGCTTCTTGTTGATGAGGTCGATCAGCGCGGTCTCGTAATGGTCCTCGAACAGCTCCGGCTCGAACGCGCCGGACTTCTTCTCGACGATGTGCTTGGCAAGGTCGAGCATGTCCTTGGTCAGCTTCACGTCCTGGATGTCGTCGAAATATTCGGTCTCGCTGCGGACCTCGTAGGGATAGCGAAGCAACGTGCCCATCAGGCCGCTCTCGAGCGGCTCCAGCGCGATGATGTGCTCGCGGTTGGTCAGCACAACGCGGCCGATCGCGACCTTGTCCATGCTGCGGATGGTCTCGCGGATCACCGCATAGGCGTCGTGGCCGACCTTGCCGTCGGGCACGAGATAATAGGGCCGGATCAGGTAGCGGTTGTCGATGTCGGCCTTCGGCACGAACTCATCGATCTCGATCGTGTGCGTGGAGTCGAGCGCGATCTCGTCGAGTTCGTCCTTGGTGACCTCGATGTAGGTGTCGGTATCGACCTTGTAGCCCTTGACGATGTCCTCGGAGGTCACCTCGTCACCGGTCTCGGCGTCGACCTTCAGATACTTGATCCGGTGACCGGTCTTGCGGTTGATCTGGTTGAACGAGACCTTCTCGGTATCCGAAGTGGCCGGATACAGCGCGACCGGGCAGGTCACGAGCGACAGACGCAGAAAACCCTTCCAATTGGCGCGGGGGGCCATGGGCTACTCCAAACGCAACGGGGACAGCTGACAAGGATACCATCGGGGAACACCGAATCATAGCAAGGCGCGACGCGGAATCTTGCAACTGCGTTAACCGGCAGCTGGGCTCGCGGTTGCTGCCTCAGGCCGCGGGCAAAACCGGAACATCATATCAGATCGAGCGTTGGCTCCAGGGCGGCGACATGGTCGTCGGCCATCGGAGGCGACATCCAGAGATTGAGGGCATCATGGCAACCACGCGAGAGCAGAACCGGATCGTCGAAACTCCGACCGAGGCCCGCCAGGGCGAGCCCGGGCCTTCGGTGGCCGCGCTGCTCGCCATCTCGACCGGGCTGGCGATCCTGATCCTCGCCGTCGTCTGGTTCGTGTTCTTCCGGACCTGACGGCCGGGTCCGGTCACACGGACCATCCTGACCGCCGCATGACGCGGCACATTGCGCCCGCCATGCCGCCGGCCCGTCCGGATGCGCGGCGGGCGCAGTCGCATCCGAGCGTGAGGAATCGTATATGACTAAAAAGTAACGCGGGCCGGTTCCCCGCGTTCATATTCGGTTCACGCCGGAATTGCTCATCTCTAGCGCAGTCCCTGCGGCCAAATATCTGGAGAGAAGCGTGCGCCTGCTCGTTGTTGAGGACGACCCCGATCTCAATCGCCAGCTCACCAAGGCGCTGACCGACGCCGGCTACGTCGTCGATCGAGCCTTCGACGGAGAGGAGGGGCTTTATCTCGGTGACAACGAGCCCTACGACGCCGTCGTGCTCGACATCGGGCTGCCGAAGAAGGACGGCATCTCGGTGCTGGAGGCATGGCGCCGCAACGGCCGCACCATGCCGGTGCTGATCCTCACGGCGCGCGACCGCTGGAGCGACAAGGTCCAGGGCTTCGATGCCGGCGCCGACGACTATGTCGCCAAGCCGTTCCATCTGGAGGAGGTGCTGGCGCGCATCCGCGCCCTGCTGCGCCGCTCCACCGGTCATGCCCAGAGCGAGCTCTCTTGCGGCCCCGTCACGCTCGACACCCGGACCGGCCGAGTCAGCGTATCGGGCAACCCCGTCAAGATGACCTCGCACGAATATCGGCTTCTGGCCTATCTGATGCACCATTCCGGGCGCGTCGTCTCGCGCACCGAGCTGGTCGAGCATCTCTACGACCAGGATTTCGACCGCGACTCCAACACCATCGAGGTCTTCGTCGGCCGCATCCGCAAGAAGCTCGACGTCGACATCATCCAGACCGTCCGCGGGCTCGGCTATCTCCTGACGCCGCCGGCCGCCTGAAGGCCTTCTCGGGCTTGACGGCAGCCCGAACAGGGGCCTTGGTCCGGTTATGACGTTCGACGCACTGACATCCTGCGCCTGCCGGGACCGTTCCGATGGCTGCTAGCTCACTTGCCAACCGGCTGTTCCTGTCGGCGACGGCGTGGCTGGTGGTGATCCTGGCCATCACCGGCGTCGTGCTGTCCTCGGTTTACAAGAATGCGAGCGAGCGCGCCTTCGACCGCCGGCTCAACCTCTATCTGCGCACCCTCATCGCCGAGGTCGCGACCCCCGACGAGCCGCCGGACCGCCAGTTCCAGTCGCTCGGCGAACCCCTGTTCGAGCTGCCGCTGTCCGGCTGGTACTGGCAGATCACGCGCACCGACACCGAGAAGCCGGAGGTGCGCTCCTCGCGCTCGCTATGGGACAAGAAGCTGCCAAAGCTAGAGGATCAGGGCGCCGAGCTCACCGCCGCCGGCATTCGCCTGGCTTACGTCGACGGGCCCGAGGGACAGAATCTGCGCATGGTGGAGCGGCCGGTCGATCTCGGTGCCGACGGCAAATTCCTGGTCAGCGTCGCCGGCGATGATACCGAGATCTTCGACGAGACCCGCAGCTTCGACTATTATCTCGGCGGCACCTTCACCGCGCTCGGCATCGTGCTGCTGCTGACCACGGTGTTCCAGGTCCGCTTCGGCCTCGCGCCGCTCAAGCGCATCTCGGAATCGATCGCCGACATCCGCTCCGGGCGGGCGGAACGGCTCGAAGGCGAATTCCCGGTCGAGATCGCGCCCTTGGCGCGTGAGACCAACGCGCTGATCGAAGCCAATCGCGAGATCGTCGAGCGCGCGCGCACCCATGTCGGAAATCTCGCCCACGCGATCAAGACGCCGCTCTCGGTCATCGTCAACGAGGCCAGCGCCCACGCCGCCGAGCCGTTCGCGGCCAAGGTGATGGAGCAGGCCGACGTGATGCGCGACCAGGTCGCCCATCATCTGGAGCGCGCCCGCATTGCAGCGCGGGTCTCGGTGGTCGCGACCGTGACGGAGGTTGCGCCTGCGATCGAGGCGTTGCGGCGGACCATGGAGAAGATCCACCGCGACCGCGGCATCATGGTCGAGGCCAAGGCCGATCCCTCGGCAAAATTTCGCGGCGAGCGGCAGGATCTGGAGGAGATGGTCGGCAATCTCGTCGACAATGCCTGCAAATGGGCCGCCTCCCGGGTCTTCATCGAGGTCCTGGTGGAGACGGCGCGTCAGGCAGGCACCGGCCCCCGGCTGCGGATTCTCGTCGACGACGATGGCCGCGGCCTGTCGGAGGCCGAGCGGGCCCAGGTCTCCCGGCGCGGCCAGCGGCTGGACGAGTCCAAGCCCGGCTCGGGACTTGGCCTGTCCATCGTCACCGACCTTGCCGCCCTCTATGGCGGCAGCCTCTCTCTCAGTGCCGCCCCGATCGGAGGCCTGCGCGCCGAGCTGTTGCTCCCAGGAATATAATCCCTTGTTTCCACGGGCGTTTTCGGTTTGAGGAAGGCCGGTCCGCAGAGCGGATCGGGGCATTCGCGCCAACGTCCTCAACCGCTTCTTAAGGCGCAGTCTCCTATGATCGCGCCCGGACGCATCCCACGTCCGCCATTTTACCGTGCATTACCGGGCGCATGAGCCAGACATCAATCGAGCGGCTGAGGGAATATCTCGCGCAGCTCCCGCCGCAGTCGCAGGCGCTGCTGATGCGGGAGTTCGAGCGCGCGCTCGAGCGCGGCCAGGACACGGCGGTGGCGACCCTCGTGCTCGAGCAGCTGCGCAAGATCGTGCGCAAGAGCGAAGCCGACGAAGCCCCGCCGGCGCGAACCGACGATTTGTCGCGGCTGCTGTTCCAGGCGCTGGAACCGTTCCTGGTCGAGGCGGGCGTGCCGATCCGGGTCGGGCAGATCCGCCGCTCCTCGCTGCATCCGATCTGGCAATGGCTCGGCCGCGACGGTGCCCCGGACAAGGTCAATGAATTCGAGGCGGCGCTGGCGCGCATGCCGGCGGATGCAGGAGGGCAGGTCGAGGCGCTCGCGCACAAGCTCCAGGCTGTGGCTGCCGAGGCCATCCTCGAGTTGACGGGTCCGGGCGGCGGCGACAAATCGCGCGCGCTCGCGCGCGTCGGCCCGCCCAATGTGATCGAGGACCTCTATTCGATCGGAGCGGTGCTCCAGGTCCGGGAGGCCATCGCCTCGTTGAACGAGAAGCTGCCGCGCTTTCTGCGCGCCTTCGGCGAGCCCCAGATCGCTTCGGTGACGGCGGCGCTCAACATTCCCGTGCTCCAGACGCCGCAGATGCTGCCTTTCGCCCTGTCGATGGTGGCGCAGCGGATGGCCGCGCCCTGGCAGATCATCCGCCTCGCCATCAAGATGGCCGCCTCCGACGACGAGATCCGCGTCGCGGCGACGCCTTATGGTGTCGCGGTCACGATAGCTCTGCACGATCTGTCCTGCGTTGCTGCGATCCTGCGCATGGACATCAAGCGCGGCTATTTCGACAATGTCGCCGACAACCTCAAGGCGCTGCATGACGGCGTGCGCGGGCTGCGCACCGAGCTCGATCTGCGCAACGATTCGGCCTGGGGCAAGCAGCTGACCTCGATCCGGGCCGACATCTCCAATGCGCTGCAATCGGAGATCGATAGCGTTCCGGGCCGGGTCCGCCGCATCCTGCGCCAGCGGCCCGAGAAGGACATCCCGCCGGGGGCGCGGATCGACAGCACCGAGGTCGAGGAAACCGCGGCGCTGATCGATTTCGTCGCGACCTGCCGCAACTATGCCAGCGAGCTTGCAATCAACGAGGTGACGCTGCGCACCTATTCCGACCTCCAGCAATATGTCGAGCGCTCGACCGAGCAGCTGGTGCAATCGCTGCGCGCCGCCGATCACAAGGTCCGTACCTACCGGCAACAGCAGGTGCAGGCCGCGATTCGCTTCTGCCAGGTGCTGTTCGGCGACGATTACGCCTCGCTGATGAGCCGCGCCGCGGAGAACGCAGCCACTGGCGAGCGCAAATCGTCGCGCGCAAGCTGATCCAAGCGCATATTTGTGTAATCACAATTTGTGGTTGACGCTGCCCGTGGCGAGCCCTACGGTCGCGATGCAAGTCTTGGAAATTTCTATCTGTGGGCGCATGAAACCCTTTATCAGCTCCATCGAGATTGAGAACCGCGTCATTGTTGCCAAATATCAACGGCTGATGGTCGGCGCGAAGGTGGTGCTGGTCGAGAAGGCAAGCGGGCGGCAGTTGTCTGAGACGGTCACCAGGGTTGCATCGCCCGTTCCCGTCGGGGCGTTGCGCATCAGATTGCCCGACGCCATCGAGCCTGGAACATACTTCCTGCGGGCCTTCAACGGCCACGGCGAGAACGCCGCGCAAAGCGCCGACTTCGAGATCGGCTAAGTCGTTGGATTTTCACCGTTTCGGGACTATGTGCGGTCGCGCCGAATTGACAATTGTCAATTGCCGCATCGTCCGGCCGTGGTGTAAAGCCAGCTATGGGCGCGGGTGGCGCGCTGCCGGAAGCTTGCCTGATGACGCTATGGTTCGTGTTCGCGCTGATGACGGTCGCGGCGATTTTCGCCGTGCTCCTGCCGCTCGGCCGCAGCGGACGCGCGCAGGATCAGAATAGCCAAACCCAGGGCAGCGAGGTCGCGGTTTACAAGGACCAGTTGGCCGAGATCGAGCGCGATCTCGCTGCAGGGTTGGTCGCTGCGCCCGAAGCCGAAGCCGCGCGCGTCGAGATCAGCCGCCGGCTGCTCGCTGCGGCCGCCAGCGAGCCCGCATTGGAGCCGAAACCGAACCTCAAATGGCGCCGCGCGGCGGCCGTGCTGGCGCTCGTCGGCCTGCCGCTGGTTGCGATCGGCGTCTACATGCCGCTCGGCTCGCCCCTGCTGCGCGACTTTCCGCTCGCGCAGCGGGAGCGCGGGGCGGGCACCGGCATGGCGCAGCCGCTCGAGAACCTCGTCCTGCAGGTCGAGCAACATCTGGAAAAGAATCCAACGGACGGGCGCGGCTGGAACGTGCTCGCACCGGTGCTGGAACGTCTCGGCCGTTTCGACGATGCGGTCCGCGCCTATCGCAACTCGCTCGCCTACAACGGCGAGAGTGCGGAGCGGCGGTCGGATCTCGGCGAAGCGATCGCGGCGGCCGCGAGCGGCGTTGTAACCGCCGAGGCGAAGAGCGAGTTCGAACGCGCGCATGCGCTCAACGCCGACGATCCCAAGGCGAACTATTTCCTCGGCCTTGCCGCCGAGCAGGACGGCCGCAAGGACGATGCCGCCAACATCTGGCGCGCACTGCTGGCGAAGGCGCCGGCCGATGCGCCGTGGCGTCCGCTGGTGCAGTCCTCGCTGGCGCGGGTCAGCGGCGGGGGCACGATGCCCGCGCTGTCGGACGAGACGATTGCCGCGTCAAAGGACATCAACGAGGGTGATCGCAACGCGATGATCCGCGGCATGGTCGAGCGTCTCGCCACGCGCCTCAAGCAGAACGGCGACGACGTCGAGGGTTGGCTGCGCCTGGTGCGGGCCTATCTCGTGATGGGTGACCGCGACAAGGCGAAGGGCGCCTCGACCGACGCCCGCCAGGCCGTCGCCAATGACGCCGAGCGGCTGCGCCAGCTCAACGAGGGCCTCAAGACGCTCGGGCTCGACGGATGACGATATTGGGACGGAGAACGGACACGCCATGACCCGCAAGCAGCGACGCATGACCATTATCGGCGGCTCGCTCGCCGTGCTCGCGCTCGCGGCCG
This sequence comes from Bradyrhizobium sp. USDA 4486, assembly GCF_054057995.1. Lineage (NCBI taxonomy): Bacteria > Pseudomonadati > Pseudomonadota > Alphaproteobacteria > Hyphomicrobiales > Nitrobacteraceae > Bradyrhizobium > Bradyrhizobium sp. USDA 4486. The sequence continues at coordinate 3,561,297 of NZ_JBSRZV010000001.1, read as the reverse complement.
CGCTGGTGCTCAATGCACTGCGCGACTCCATTGTGTTCTTCTCGACCCCGACCATGGTCGCCGAGAAGCACGTCGCACCGGGCAAGCGGTTTCGCCTCGGCGGCCTGGTGCAGCCCGGCTCGCTTCAGCGCGGCGACAATCTCGCGGTGACCTTCGAGGTCGCCGACGGCAATGCCAAGCTGCCCGTCGCCTACAAGGGCATCCTCCCCGACTTGTTCCGCGAAGGGCAGGGCGTCGTCGCCGAAGGCGCGCTCGATGGCAACGGCGTGTTCAAGGCCGACACCGTGCTCGCCAAGCATGACGAGACCTACATGCCCAAGGACGTCGCCGATGCCCTGAAGAAGCAGGGCCACTGGAAGGATGATTACGGCGCCAAGCCTTCTGAAAACGTCAAGGCCTCCGGTGGCAGCAAGCCTGCGGCGACGACGGCGCAGGGCAACCCGCAAGGAGCGGTGCGGTGATCGCGGAATCAGGACATTACGCGCTGGTGCTGGCGCTTGGCCTCGCGCTGATCCAGTCCATCGTGCCGCTGATCGGCGCGCGCCTGCGCGATGCCGCGCTGATGAACGTAGCGCGCTCCACCGCGCTGGCGCAGCTGCTGTTCGTTGGCGCATCGTTCATTGCGTTGGTGACGTTGCATGTGAACTCGGATTTCTCCGTCGCGAATGTCTACGAGAATTCTCACTCCATGAAGCCGCTGATCTACAAGATCACCGGCGTGTGGGGAAACCATGAAGGCTCGATGCTGCTGTGGGTCTCGATCCTGGCGCTGTTCGGCGGTCTCGTCGCGGCCTTCGGCAACAATCTGCCGCTGTCGCTGCGTGCGCATGTGCTGGCGGTGCAGGCCTGGATCGCCAGCGCCTTCTATCTCTTCATCCTGATGACCTCGAACCCGTTCCTGCGCATCGTCAATCCGCCGATCGAGGGGCGCGATCTCAACCCGGTGCTCCAGGACGTCGGTCTCGCCGTGCATCCGCCGATGCTCTATCTCGGCTATGTCGGCTTCTCGATCTCGTTCTCCTTCGCCATCGCGGCGCTGATGGAGGGACGGATCGACGCGGCCTGGGCACGCTGGGTGCGGCCGTGGACGCTGGTCGCCTGGATCTTCCTGACGCTCGGCATCGCGATGGGCTCCTACTGGGCCTATTACGAGCTCGGCTGGGGCGGCTGGTGGTTCTGGGATCCGGTCGAGAACGCCTCGCTGATGCCGTGGCTCGCCGGCACTGCGCTGCTGCATTCGGCGCTGGTGATGGAGAAGCGCAACGCGCTGAAGGTCTGGACCATCCTGCTTTCGATCCTGACCTTCTCGCTGTCGTTGCTCGGCACCTTCCTGGTGCGCTCGGGCGTCATCACTTCGGTGCACGCGTTCGCGACCGATCCGACCCGCGGCGTGTTCATCCTGCTGATCCTCTGCATGTTCATCGGCGGCAGCCTGTCGCTGTTCGCCGGCCGGGCGACCTCGCTGAAGCAGGGCGGCCTGTTCGCGCCGATCTCGCGCGAAGGCGCGCTGGTGCTGAACAATCTGCTGCTCACCGTGGCCTGCGCGGTCGTGCTGTTCGGCACGCTCTATCCGCTGGCGATGGAAGTGCTGGCCGATTTCAAGATGTCGGTCGGCGCCCCCTTCTACAATCTCACCTTCGTCCCGCTGTTCGCGCTGCTGCTGCTCGCCGTGCCGTGCGGCCCGATGCTGGCGTGGAAGCGTGGCGACCTGCTCGGCGTGACGCAGCGCCTGCTCGCGGCCGGTGTAGCCGGCCTGGTCGCGGTGGCCATCGCCTGGGGCTGGGCGAGCGGCGGTGCGACGCTGGCGCCGCTCGCGATCGGGCTCGGCATCTTCGTCATCGCCGGCGCCGTCACCGACATCGTCGAGCGGACGGGCCTCGTGCGGTTGCCGTTCGCGACGGCCATCCACCGTGCCCGCGGGCTGCCGCGCTCGGCCTGGGGCACGGCCTTCGCGCATGCCGGCCTCGGTGTCGCGCTGATCGGCATCGTCTGCGAGACCACCTGGAACAGCGAATATATCGCGACCATGAAGCAGAACGACGTCGCCCACGTCGCCGGCTACGACCTCAAGCTCGACGGCCTGTTTTCGCGGCAGGGTCCGAACTACCACGAGATGATCGCCGAGTTCAACGTCAGCCGTGATGGTGAGGCGATCAGCGTGATGACGCCGTCGAAGCGCAGCTTTACCACGCGCGGCTCCTCGACGACCGAGGCGGCGCTGCTGACCCGCGGCGCGAGCCAGCTGTACGTCTCGCTCGGGGACGCCACCGCCGACGGCGCGATCGCGGTCCGCATCTATCACAAGCCGCTGGTGCTGCTGATCTGGTGGGGACCGGTGCTGATGGCGTTCGGCGGCGTGCTGTCGCTGTCCGACCGCCGCCTGCGGGTTGGCGCGCCGAAACCGGCGCGGGCCAGGCAGCGCCTCCAGCCCGCGGAGTGATCTTGATGCGACGGATGATGGCTGCGTTCGTTGCCTTGATGCTGCTGGCTGGGCCGGCGGCGCACGCCGTGCAGCCCGACGAGATCATGTCGGACCCCGCGAAGGAGGCCCGCGCGCGCGACTTGTCGCGCGAGCTGCGCTGCATGGTCTGCCAGAACCAGTCGATCGACGATTCCGACGCGCCGCTCGCGCGCGACCTGCGCCTGCTGGTGCGCGAGCGCATCGCGGCCGGTGACAGCAATTCGCAGGTGCTCGATTTCCTGGTGGCGCGCTACGGCGAATTCGTGCTGCTCAAGCCGCGCTTCGAGCGGCACACCATGCTGCTCTGGCTGCTCGCGCCGCTGCTGCTGATCGGCGGCGGCCTGGCGCTATGGCTGCAAATCCGCCGGCGCGCGAAAAGCGGTGCGGATCTACCAGCTCCGCCGCTCACGCCTGAGGAAGAAGCGCGTCTCGCGGCATTGATGTCGGACGACGCGAAACCGTCCTGACCAGCGTTCGGGCGAGCTGAAAACGGTGAAAAAGCGCGCTGTCGGCCTATCCGGGAACTTCGGTTAAGTTCCTAAAGAACCACGACTTTTGGCCTGCGTTAAACTGCCGCATCGGCAGCGCGCCTCCATTACAAAAGTTTAACCCCGCCGCCAGCGCGCGGTAAGGCGGAAGTCCCCATCTTCAGATCCGTAAAGGTGCCCATATCCGGCACCAGATGGATTTCAAGGCCCTGGAGATATCTGCATGACCGACCGTATCGACCTCTCGAACCTCCCGTCCTACCGGCAGCCGCGCCGGTCGGTGTTTTCCGCGCGCAAGATTGCGCTGATGGCCTCGGTCGCCGCCGGGCTCGGCGCTGCCGTTTACGGCTTCAGCCCGTCGGTGTCGCCGGCCGACCTGTTCTCCAGCCCGGCCCATGCGCAGGTCAACAACGAGGTTCGCAAGGTCGAGCGTCCGGTCGGTTTCGCCGACATCGTCGAGCGCGTGAAGCCGTCGGTGATTTCCGTGAAGGTCAACATCAAGGAGAAAACTGCGAGCAACGATGATGGCGACGACGCACAGTCGCCGTTCCAGCCGGGCTCGCCGATGGAGCGCTTCTTCCGCCGCTTCGGCGGTCCGGATGGCTTCCCGGGCCTGAAAGGCGGCCGCGGCCGCGTCGTGCAGGGCCAAGGCTCCGGTTTCTTCATCTCGGCTGATGGCTATGCCGTGACCAACAACCACGTCGTCGATGGCGCCGACAAGGTCGAGGTCACCACCGATGAGGGCAAGACCTATACCGCCAAGGTGATCGGCACCGACCAGCGCACCGACCTCGCCTTGATCAAGGTCGAGGGCGGCACCAACTTCCCGTTCGCCAAGCTTGCCGACGGCAAGCCGCGGATCGGCGACTGGGTGCTCGCGGTCGGCAATCCCTTCGGCCTCGGCGGCACCGTGACCGCCGGCATCGTCTCGGCCAGCGGCCGTGACATCGGCAACGGTCCGTATGACGATTTCATCCAGATCGACGCGCCCGTGAACAAGGGCAATTCCGGCGGTCCGGCCTTCAACACCGAGGGCGAGGTGATGGGCGTCAACACAGCGATCTATTCGCCCTCCGGCGGCAGCGTCGGCATCGCCTTCTCGATTCCCGCCAACACCGTGAAGAGCGTGGTGGCCCAGCTCAAGGACAAGGGCTCGGTCAGCCGCGGCTGGATCGGTGTGCAGATCCAGCCCGTGACGTCGGACATCGCCGACAGCCTCGGCATGAAGAAGGCCGAAGGCGCGCTGGTGGCCGAGCCGCAGGCGAACGGTCCGGCGGCGAAGGCCGGGATCGAATCCGGCGACGTCATCACGGCGGTCAACGGCGAGTCCGTCAAGGACGCCCGTGAGCTCGCCCGCACCATCGGCGGCATGGCGCCCGGTGCGACCGTGAAGCTCAACGTGCTGCACAAGGGGCAGGACAAGGTCATCAGCCTCACCCTCGGCCAGCTGCCGAACACGGTCGAGGCCAAGGCGGACACCGACAACGATAGCGGCAAGGGCGCCACCAAAGGCACCGACGTGCCCAAGCTCGGCATGACCGTTGCGCCTGCCAATTCCGTGGCTGGCGCCGGCAAGGAAGGTGTCGTCGTCACCGAAGTCGACCCGAAGAGCGCCGCGGCCGAACGCGGCTTCAAGGAAGGCGACGTGATCCTCGAGGTCGCCGGCAAGAGCGTGGCCACTGCCGGCGAAGTCCGGGACGCCATCAACGCGGCGCGGACCGACAACAAGAACAGCGTCCTGATGCGCGTGAAGAGCGGCGGCCAGTCGCGCTTCGTCGCAGTGCCCATCGCCAAGGGCTGAGGGCCAGGAGGCCTACGAGATGAGGGGTGTCGCCGGCATCAGTCGCCCCCGCCGCCGACGCTCCTCGGGGGAGCAGCGCAACGATTGCTTCCCCAGCCTACCTTCCGGTGGAATTACGCCCCCCTCCGTCGGAAGGCCTAGGGCGGTGAAGTCCCCCCAGCTTCACCGCCCGCCCTTTGCCCACCCAAGTCTCTTTCGCTTGGCTTGCATGCGATTGCCGCTCGCGCCATGTTCATAGAAGGTTGACCCCCTTGACCGCCGCTGAACGCACGATGCGCCTCCTCATCATCGAAGACGACCGCGAATCCGCCGACTACCTCGTGAAGGCGTTTCGCGAAGTCGGTCACATTGCCGATCACGCCGCCGACGGCGAGGAAGGCCTCGCCATGGCCGAGAACGGCGATTACGACGTGCTGGTGGTCGACCGCATGCTGCCCAAGCGCGACGGGCTGTCGCTGATCGGCGCGCTGCGCGACAAGGGCAACACCACGCCGGTGCTGATTCTCTCCGCGCTCGGACAGGTCGACGACCGCATCAAGGGCCTCCGCGCCGGCGGCGACGATTATCTGCCAAAGCCGTATTCCTTCGCCGAGCTGCTCGCCCGGGTCGAGGTGCTGTCGCGCCGCCGCGGAGGACCTGCCGAGGACACGCTTTATCGCGTCGGCGATCTCGAGCTCGACCGGCTCTCCCACCGCGTCGCCCGCGGCAAGGACGAGCTGACGCTCCAGCCGCGCGAATTCCGCCTGCTCGAATACCTCATGAAGCATGCCGGCCAGGTGGTGACGCGCACCATGCTGCTGGAGAACGTCTGGGACTATCATTTCGATCCGCAGACCAACGTGATCGACGTGCACATCTCGCGGCTGCGCTCCAAGATCGACAAGGGTTTTGAGCGGCCGCTGCTGCACACGATCCGCGGCGCCGGATACATGATCCGTGACGGCATTCGGTAAACTCGTCCGCACCACGGCGTTTCGGCTGACGCTGGTCTATCTGCTGCTGTTCGCGATGTTCGCGGCCTCGCTGCTCGGCTATTTCGCCTGGAATACGCGGCGGCTGATCACCGAGGAGATCACGCAGACGGTCAATGCCGAGACCTCGGAGATCGAGGAGATCTACGGCCGTCGCGGCATGTTCGTCCTCGTGCGCACGATCGAATACCGGGCGCTGCGGCCGGGCGCCAACCTCTATCTCGTGACCACGCCGACCGGGCAGGCGATCGCCGGCAATGTCGGCTCGCTGGCGCCGGGCGTGATGGCGACGCGCGGCTGGTCCGAGACCGCCTACCGCCGCATCGAGGATGCCGACGACCGCGACCACCGCGCGCTGGTGCGCGTCACCGAACTCGAAAACGGCTTCCGGCTCCTGATTGGCCGCGATCTCGCCGAGCGGCGACGGCTGTTCGGCATCGTCGCCAAGGCGGCGCAATGGTCGGTCCTGATCGTGGTGGTGCTGGGCCTTGGCGGCGGCATTTTCGTCGCACGCCGCGTGCTCACCCGTATCGACGCCATGACCGGCACGGCCCAGCGCATCATGACCGGTGATCTCAGCGGACGCCTGCCGGTCGGGCGCAGCGGCGACGAGCTCGATCGCCTCGCCGAGAACCTCAACGCCATGCTGGAGCGGATCGAGGCGCTGATGGCGGGGCTGAAGGAAGTCTCCGACAACATCGCCCACGACCTCAAGACGCCGCTGACGCGCATGCGCAACCGCGCCGAGGAAGCGCTGGCGAAATCGGGCTGCGAGGCCGATTACCGCGCCGCGCTGGAACGAACCATCGAGGAATCCGACGGGCTGATCCGCACCTTCAACGCGCTGCTGATGATCGCGCGCGCCGAGTCCGGCCAGGCGCGCGGCAACATGGATGACTTCGACGCGGCCGAAGTCGCGGCCGGCATCCACGAGCTCTACGAGCCGCTCGCCGAGGACGACGGTATGACCTTGAAGGTGAAGGCCGAGCCGACGCCGATTCATGCCAACCGCGAACTGATCAGCCAGGCGCTCGCCAATCTGGTCGAGAACGCGATCAAATACGGCAAGCCGGCCGTGCAGGCGGCGGGAACCGTGGTCAGCATGGACGCAAGGCAGATCACGATCGAGGCGAAACGCGAGGGCGACCAGGTGCTGCTCGGCGTCACCGATCGCGGCCCCGGTATTCCCGAAGCCGACCGCAAGCATGTCGTCGAGCGATTCGTGCGGCTCGAAGCCAGCCGCACGCTGCCGGGCTCAGGCCTCGGCCTTAGCCTGGCTGCCGCGGTTGCGACACTTCATGGCGGCGAATTGCGGCTGGGCGATGCCAACCCCGGCCTCGTCGCCACGCTGGTGCTGCCGACGCGCACGGGCGCGGGCGACAGGGTTGCTCCTCCGCTGCCGGATATGCCACAGAAGGTGGCATGAACCACTCCGCGCCGGGAAACGCGGACAAGACTGGTGTGAGCCTCGCGACCCGCTTCGCGGAGGCTCCCCATATTGCCGCTTCCGCAACCGACGAACGACGTCTTGAGAGCTGGCTGGCGGAACTTGAGCCGGCACAATCGACTCGTATTGAGGGATTGCTGAGCCATCCCTTCGCGCGGGATATCCTGGCCGGCATTGCGGAATTCTCGCCCTATCTGCTCGATCTGGTGCGCGCCGATGCGCCGCGCCTGATCCGCCTGCTCGAATGCGATCCGGATGCGCATCTTCCTGCGCTGATCGCGGAGGCGAGGAGCGCGGTACTCGCCGCGGGCGACGAAGCCGAGGTGATGCGTCTGCTCCGCCGCATGAAGGCGGAGGCGGCTCTGCTGACCGCGCTGTGCGACATCGGCCGGGTCTGGCCGGTGATGCGGGTGACGGCGGCGCTGACCGACGTCGCGGTCTCCTCGGTGCAGGCGGCGCTCCAGTATCTGCTGCGGCAGGAAGCCGCACGTGGCAAGCTCTCACCGCCCAATCCGGAAGCCCCTGAAGAGGGCTGCGGCCTGATCGTGCTCGCGATGGGCAAGATGGGGGCGGGCGAGCTGAACTATTCCAGCGACATCGATCTCATCGTCTTCTTCGATCCCGAAGCCACGACGCTCGCGCCGGACATCGAGCCGCAGCCGTTCTTCGTCCGCCTGACGCAAGGCATGGCGCGCCTCCTCCAGCAGCGCACCTATGACGGCTACGTCTTCCGCGTCGATCTGCGCCTGCGCCCGGATCCGTCCTCGACCCAGGTGGCGATCTCGCGCGAGGCCGCGCTGAATTACTACGAGCGGGAAGGGCGCACCTGGGAGCGCGCCGCGATGATCAAGGCGCGCGCCTGCGCCGGCGACCCCAAGGCGGGCGAGGCGCTGCTCGCCGAGATCGCGCCATTCGTCTGGCGCAAGCATCTCGACTTCGCCGCGCTTGCCGACGTGCACGACATGAAGCGGCAGATGCAGACCTATCGCGGCCAGAGCGAGATCGCGGTCGAAGGGCACAACGTCAAGGTCGGGCGCGGCGGCATCCGCGAGATCGAGTTCTTCGCACAGACCCAGCAGCTGATCGCGGGCGGCCGCCATCCTGAATTGCGGGTCCGGCCGACGCTCGCCGCACTCGACATTCTCGCCTCCAGCAACTGGATCACGTCCGCCGCGCGTGACGAACTGAGCACGGCGTATCAATTCCTGCGACGGGTCGAGCACCGTCTCCAGATGATCGCCGACGAGCAGACCCATGCGCTGCCGGAGGACAAGGAATCGGTCGAGCGCTTCGCGCGCTTCTTCGGCTATCCGGATCGCGAAGCCTTTGCGCGCGACCTGCTGCGCCAGCTCGAGATCGTGCAGGGACACTACGAGAAACTGTTCGAGGGCGACGATCCGACCGGCACGGCAAAGCTGCCGGCGCTCGATTACAGCGCCGGTCCCGAGGATCCGCGCCTGCTGCAATATCTGACCTCGCTGGGCTTCAAGAAGCCTGCCGCGGTTGCGCAGACCGTGCGCGACTGGATCACCGGCGATTATCGCGTGTTCCGCAATGATCAGACGCGAGGCGCCTTCGTCGAGTTCGTGCCGGCCCTGATCGATGGTCTCGCCCATGCCGAAGAGCCGGATCGCGCCGTCGTGGCGTTCGACCATTTCCTCCAGGCGCTTCAGCGCGGCGGCCGGCTGATCACGCTGCTCGGACAGAACCGCGATCTCGTCGCGCTGGTGGCCTTAGTGCTGGGCGCGGCGCCGCGGCTCGGCGAGATGCTGGCGCGGCAGCCGCAGCTCATGGACGGGCTGATCGATCCGCGCTTCTTCGGCGCAATGCCGGACAAGCAGGAATTGTCGGGACGGCTCGCGGCGACCGTGCAGGACGCCGGCTCATACGAGGAGTTCCTCGATCGCCTGCGCTTGTTCGGGCAAGAGAGTCTGTTCCTGATCGGCACGCGTATCCTGTCCGGCACCGTGTCGGCGCAGCAGGCGAGCACGGCTTTTGCCGACGTCGCCGAAGGCATCGTCCACACCGTGCACGGTCTGGTCGCCGATCGTTTCGCCGCCCAGCACGGCCGCATCAAGGACCAGGAGACCGCGATCATCGCGATGGGCCGGCTCGGCAGCCGCGAGATGACGGCCTCGTCCGATCTCGACCTGATCCTGCTCTACGATTTCGATAGCGACGAGCCGGACTCGGACGGGCCGAAATCGCTCCAGGGTGCGCATTATTTCGCCCGCTTCACCCAGCGCCTGATCAGCGCCTTCACGACCCGCACCAATTACGGCGTGCTGTACGAGATCGACATGCGGCTGCGCCCCTCCGGGCGTGCCGGCCCCGTGGCCTCGAGCCTCGTCTCCTTCGCCGACTACCAGGTCAACGAGGCCTGGACCTGGGAGCACATGGCGCTGACGCGCGCGCGCGTGGTGTCGGCGTCGAGTGAATTCCGCCAGCGGATCGAGCGCGTGATCCGCGATGTCCTGACCCGCCGCCGCGATCCCGTCACCACCGCCAACGACGTTGCCGACATGCGGCATGCCATCGCGCAGGAGAAGGGCGAGAGCGACCATTGGGATCTCAAATATGCCGCCGGCGGCATGGTCGATATCGACTTCATCGCGCAATATCTCCAGCTCGTGCACGCTCACGACAAGCCGGGGATCCTCGACGTCAGCACCCTGCAGGTGCTGGAAAATGCATGCAGGCTCGGCGTGCTTTCGCAATCGGAGACCGAGATCCTGCGTGCCGCGGCGCGGCTTTATCACGATCTGACGCAGATCCTGCGGCTCTGCGTCAGCGACCGCTTCAAGCCTGAGACCGCCGGCACCGATCTTCAGCGCGTCATGACACGCGCCGGCGATGCGCCGGATTTCTCTGCGCTTGAGGCCCGCGTGAAGGAGACGCAGAGCGAGGTGCGGCGCGTGTTCAGGACGCTGCTGGGAGGGACGTCGTCTGCTTCAGCACGGTGATGGCCTCGCGCACGTTCGGCTCGAGCCCCACGCCGCCGGCATCGAGATGGGCGAAGATCGCGCGCTTCATCCGGGGATCCCAGAACTTCCTGATGTGCTCGGCAATCCCTGGCACGGCCTTGTCGTGGCCCTGGCTCTGGAAGAACTTGCCGATCTGGTTGGCCATGTAGATCAGGCGGTCAGGCGACATCGGCAACTCCGTGGCATGGCAGGCAACGATCCGGCCGCCATGCGAGAACACTTCGAACCCGTCCTGGCGGGCAATGGCGATCAGCGTGATGCCGGCGGCTTCCGCGGTGCGCACCGCGAGCGCGGTGGGCGCGGAGACCGCGACCATCACCGGCGCGCCGATCGCGGCGGTCTTCTGCACCATCTCGACCGAGACGCGGCTGGTGAGCAGCACCATGCCGCAACCCGCGTCGGTGCGGCTGCGCGCGAGCGCGCCGGCGAGCTTGTCGAGCGCGTTGTGGCGGCCGACATCCTCGCGCAGCGCGACGATGTTGCCGGTCGTAGACCAAAATGCGGCGGCATGGACCGCGCGGGTTTGCAGATTGATCGATTGCAGCGGCGCGATGGCCTGCATCGCCGCCATGATCTGATCCGGCGTGAAGGTCTGCCCCTGCGGCACCACGCCGGCAGGCCGCACCGCTTCGGCAATGGACTCGATGCCGCAGATGCCGCAGCCGGTGGCACCCGCGATGTGGCGGCGGCGCTCGCTGATGCGTGCGGCGTCGTCCGAGGCCAGCCACATGCGCAGCTCGATGCCGTCGTCGAGGCGAACCACATCGAGCGACTTGATGTCGTCGACCGATTTGATGATGCCTTCGTCCAGGCTGAAGCCGACGGCGAAATCCTCGAGGTTCTGCGGCGTGCCCATCATGACGGCATAGGTGCCGCCATTATAGGTCAGCGCCAGCGGCGTCTCCTCCGGTATCAGCCGCGTCCCTTCGGACGCGACCGCGCCGCGCCAGATCTCGCGATCGATGGCCTGGACCGGCACGTGCATCCGGCTACTCCGCGGCCTCGGCCGGCGCGATGCGGCGGGAATGCCGCGCCTGCGCGTCATAGGCCTTCTGCCAGTCGGACGGGCCGTTCGACGGCGAGACTTGCACCGCCGTCACCTTGTATTCGGGGCAGTTGGTCGCCCAGTCCGAATAGTCCGTGGTGATGACGTTGGCCTGCGTGTCCGGGTGATGGAAGGTGGTGTAGACGACGCCGGGCGCGACGCGGTCGGTGATCTCCGCGCGCAGCGTGGTCTCGCCGGCGCGGCTCTTCAGCCGCACCCAGTCGCCGTCGCGGACGCCGCGTTGCTCGGCGTCGTGCGGATGGATCTCGAGCCGGTCCTCGGCATGCCAGACCACGTTCTCGGTGCGCCTCGTCTGCGCGCCGACATTGTACTGGCTGAGAATGCGGCCGGTGGTCAGCAGCAGCGGATAGCGCGGGCCGGTGCGCTCGTCGGTCGCGATATATTCAGTGACGACGAACTTGCCCTTGCCGCGGACGAAGCCGTCGATATGCATCACAGGCGTGCCCTCGGGCGCCTTCTCGTTGCAGGGCCATTGCACCGAGCCGAGCTCGTCCAGCTTGGCGTAGGAGACGCCGGCAAAGGTCGGTGTCAGCGCCGCGATCTCGTCCATGATCTCCGAGGGGTGGCTGTAGTTCATCTCGAAGCCCATCGCCTTGGCAAGGCCGATGGTGACCTCCCAGTCGGCCATGCCGTTCTTCGGCGTCATCACCTTGCGCACGCGCTGGATGCGGCGCTCGGCATTGGTGAAGGTGCCGTCCTTCTCCAGGAAGCTCGAGCCGGGCAGGAAGACGTGGGCGTAGTTCGCGGTCTCGTTCAGGAACAGGTCGTGGACGATGACGCATTCCATCGCCGACAGCGCCGCCACCACGTGGCTGGTGTTGGGATCGGACTGCAGGATGTCCTCGCCCTGAACGTAGATGCCCATGAAGGTGCCTTCGACCGCGGCGTCGAACATGTTGGGAATGCGCAGGCCCGGCTCTGGGTTGAGCTTGACGTTCCACAGCGCTTCGAACTGGTCGCGCACGGCATCGCCGGAGATGTGGCGGTAGCCGGGCAGCTCGTGCGGGAACGAGCCCATGTCGCAGGAGCCTTGCACGTTGTTCTGGCCGCGCAGCGGGTTCACGCCGACGCCGGGACGGCCGATATTGCCGGTCGCCATGGCGAGGTTGGCGATCGCGATCACGGTGGTCGAGCCTTGGCTGTGCTCGGTGACACCGAGGCCGTAATAGATCGCGCCGTTGCCGCCGGTGGCGTAGATGCGGGCGGCCTCGCGCAGCAGCTTGGGATCGACGCCGGTCAGGATGGCCGTGGCTTCCGGGCTGTTGTTCGGCTGCGCGACAAAGGCGGCCCATTCCTCGAACTCGGCCCAGTCACAACGCTCGCGCACGAAGGCTTCGTTGACGAGGCCTTCGGTGACGATGACATGCGCCAGCGCGGTCATCACCGCAACGTTGGTGCCGGGCATCAAGGGCAGGTGCAGCGCCCTCACATGCGGCGATTCCACCATCTCGGTACGGCGCGGATCGATCACGATCAGTTTTGCGCCCTGGCGCAGCCGCTTCTTCAGGCGCGAGGCGAACACGGGGTGAGCGGAGGCCGGGTTGGCGCCGATCACGACGACGACATCGGTGTCCTCGACCGAGTCGAAATCCTGCGTGCCGGCCGAGGTGCCGAAAGCGGTGGCAAGGCCGTAGCCGGTCGGGGAGTGGCAGACGCGGGCGCAGGTGTCGACATTGTTGTTGCCGAAGCCGGCGCGGATCAGCTTCTGCACCAGATAGGTCTCTTCATTGGTGCAGCGGGACGAAGTGATGCCGCCGATGGCGTCGCGGCCATACTTCTTCTGGATGCCGCGCATCTTCGACGCGGCGAACGAGAACGCCTCGTCCCAGGACACTTCCTTCCAGGGATCCTCGATCCGCTCGCGGATCATCGGCTTGAGGATGCGTTCCTTGTGGTTGGTGTAGCCCCAGGCGAAGCGGCCCTTGACGCAGGAATGGCCGCGATTGGCCTTGCCGTCCTTGTACGGCACCATGCGCACGACTTCCTCGCCGCGCATCTCGGCCTTGAAGGCGCAGCCGACGCCGCAATAGGCGCAGGTGGTGACGACCGAATGTTCGGGCTGGCCGATCTCGATGACGGATTTTTCCGTCAGCGTCGCGGTCGGGCAGGCCTGCACGCAGGCGCCGCAGGAGACGCATTCGGAGCCGAGGAAACTCTCGCTCATGCCGGGCGAGACGCGGCTGTCGAAGCCGCGGCCGGAGATGGTCAGCGCGAAGGTGCCTTGCACCTCCTCGCAGGCGCGGACGCAGCGCGAGCAGACGATGCACTTGGAGGGATCATAGGTGAAGTACGGGTTGGACTCGTCCTTCGGCATCCAGTGCTCGTTGCTGCAGCCGTTCGTCTTGGCGAAGACGTGGTTCTCCCCCTCATAGCCGTAGCGTACGTCGCGCAGGCCGACGGCGCCGGCCATGTCCTGCAATTCGCAATCGCCATTGGCGCCGCAGGTGAGGCAGTCGAGCGGATGGTCGGAGATGTAGAGCTCCATCACGCCCTTGCGCAGCTTCTTCAGCCGCTCGGTCTGGGTGTGAACCACGAGACCGTTCATGACCGGCGTGGTGCAGGAGGCCGGCGTGCCGGCACGGCCTTCGATCTCGACGAGGCAGAGCCGGCAGGAGCCGAAGGCGTCGACCATGTCGGTGGCGCAGAGCTTCGGGATCTGATGGCCGGCGTCCATCGCGGCCCGCATGATCGAGGTGCCCTCGGGCACCGTCACCTGGTTGCCGTCGATGGTCAGCGTGACCATCGTTTCCGATTTGGAGCGCGGCGTGCCGTAGTCGATTTCCTCGATCAGAGACATTGTCGTTCTCCTATTCCGCGGCCTGAAGCGTGGTTGGCGCCGGGACAAAATCCTCCCGGAAGTGCTTCAATGCGCTGAGCACGGGGTAGGGCGTGAAGCCGCCGAGTGCGCAGAGCGAGCCGAATTTCATGGTGTTGCAAAGGTCCTCGACGAGCGCGAGATTTTCATGGACGCGCTCGCCGTTGATGATCTTCTCGATGGTCTCGACGCCGCGGGTCGAGCCGATCCGGCACGGGGTGCACTTGCCACAGGATTCGACGGCGCAGAACTCCATCGCGAAACGCGCCTGCCTGCGCATGTCGACGCTGTCGTCGAACACGACGACGCCGCCATGGCCGATCAGGCCGTCGCGCGCCGCGAACGCCTCGTAGTCGAACGGCGTGTCGAACAGGGCGCGCGGAAAATAGGCGCCGAGCGGGCCACCGACCTGCACCGCGCGGACCGGGCGGCCGGTTGCGGTGCCGCCACCGATGTCGTCGACGAGATCGCCGAGCGTCACGCCGAACGCGGTCTCGAACAGCCCGCCGTAGCGGATATTGCCGGCGAGCTGGATCGGCATCGTGCCGCGCGAGCGGCCCATGCCGAAATCGGCATAGGCCTTGGCGCCTTCGGCGAGGATGAAGGGGATCGCCGCGAACGACAGCACGTTGTTGATGACGGTCGGCTTGCGGAACAGGCCGTGATGCGCCGGCAGCGGCGGTTTTGCGCGCACGATGCCGCGGCGGCCTTCCAGGCTCTCCAGCAGCGAGGTCTCCTCGCCGCAGACGTAGGCGCCGGCGCCGACGCGGACTTCGAGATCGAAGCTGTAGGCGGAGCCGCCGATCTTGTCGCCGAGATAGCCGCCCCGCTTCGCGGCGTTGATCGCCGCGTTCATCGCCTCGACGGCGTGCGGATATTCGCTGCGGATGTAGATGTAGCCCTTGGCCGCGCCGACCGTGATGCCGGCGATGGTCATGCCTTCGATCACCAGGAAGGGATCGCCTTCCATGATCATGCGGTCGGCGAAGGTGCCGCTGTCGCCTTCGTCGGCGTTGCAGACGATGAACTTGCGATCGGCCTTCGTCTGCGCAACCGTCTTCCACTTGATGCCGGTCGGAAAGCCCGCGCCGCCGCGGCCGCGCAGGCCGGATGCGGTGACTTCGTTCAGGATCTCATCCGGGCCGAGCGAGAGTGCGCGCTCAAAACCCTTGTAGCCACCCTGGGCGCGGTAGTCGTCGAGCGAGCGCGGATCGATCACGCCGCAGCGCGCGAAGGTGAGGCGGGTCTGGCGCTTCAGCCAGGGGATCTCGTCGGTCGCGCCGAGCCGCAACAGATGCGGCGTGTTGCTGGCGAGCGCATCGAGCAGGGAAGGCACGTCGGTCTCGGTCACGGGGCCGAAGGCGATGCGGCCCTGCGGTGTCGCGACCTCGACCAGCGGCTCCAGCCAATACATGCCGCGCGAGCCGGTCCTGACGATCTCGACGGCAATGCCGCGCTTGGCGGCAGCGTGTGCCAGCGCCAGCGCGACCTCGTCGGCGCCGACGGCGACCGCACCTGCATCGCGCGAGACGAAGAGACGCATGCTCATCGCTGTGCCTCCGCGACCAGGGCATCGAGGCGCTTCTCGTCGAGCCGGCCAATGACGCGGCCGTCGAGCATGGCGGACGGCGCGGTCGCGCACAGGCCGAGGCAGTAGATCGGCTCCAGCGTGACGCGCTCATCGGCGGTGGTGTTGCCAATCGAGATGCCAAGCTTCGTTTCGGCGCGCGCGGCCAGCGCATCACCGCCCGCAGCTTGGCAAGCTTCGGCGCGGCACAGCTTCAGCACATGGCGGCCGGCCGGCTTGTGGCGGAAATCATGATAGAAGGTGAAAACGCCGTGCACCTCGGCGCGCGACAGATTGAGCGCCTGCGCGACCATGGGAATCGCCGCCTCCGGCACGTAGCCGAAGGCCTCCTGAAGCGCATGCAGGACGACGAGCGTTGCGCCCTCCTGCTTCGCATGTTCGGCGATGATCTCGGCGCCGCGCGTCTCGTCCCAAAGCTCGTGAAGCGTTGTCATTCTTCGTTCTCAACCGGAGCGTTTCTCCCTCGCAAACTATTTGGAATCATTCGAAGATCAATAAAGCTGTCTCATGCTGCGATTGCGAATTCTGATCGATTTGCAACCGCAATTGATCGATACGAATGGTAATGAAGGTTGTATCGGCTGCCGGTTTTTGCGTGTCGGTGCAGGCCCGACATGCTAGCTTGCATGCGACGACAGAATTCGAGGGGACGTCCGGTTGATCGACAAGCTTGAACTGCTGCTGGCGCTGGCGAAGGAACGGCACTTTGGTCGCGCGGCAGAAGCCTGCGGCGTGACCCAGCCGACGATGTCGACCGGGCTGAAGCAGCTCGAGGAGATCCTCGGCGTGATGCTGGTCCAGCGCGGCTCGCGCTTCCAGGGGTTCACGCCCGAAGGCGAGCGAGCGCTGGATTGGGCGCGGCGGATCGTGGGCGATGCCCGCGCCATGCGCGACGAGATCAACGGGCTCAAGCACCAGCTCTCCGGCGAGATCCGCATCGCGGCGATCCCGACCGTGCTCGGCATGGTCGCTGCGCTGACGACGCCGTTCCGCGCGCGGCATCCCGAGGTGCGCTTCCGCATCCAGTCCACGACCTCGTCGGAGGTGCTGGGCCTGCTCGAAAATCTCGAGGTCGATGCGGGGCTGACCTATATCGAGAACGAGCCGATCGGCAAGGTGCGCACCATCCCGCTCTACAACGAGAGTTATCGCCTGCTCACCGCGCCCGATGCGATGTTCGGCGACCGCGAGACGGTGACCTGGACCGAGGTCGGGCAGGTGCCGCTGTGCCTGCTCACGCCCGACATGCAGAACCGCCGCATCATCGACCGCGCGCTGCGCTCGGTCGGCGCGGAGGCGACGCCGACCTTGACCTCGAACTCCCTGCTGGTGCTGTTCACGCATGTGAAGACGGGGCGCTGGGCCAGCGTGATGCCGGCCAAGCTCGCCGAGACTCTTGGCTTATCGGATACGGTGCGCTCGATCCCGATCGTCGATCCCGAGGTCAATTACAGCATCGGCATGGTGATCCCGCAGCGCGATCCCATGACGCCGCTGATCGCCGCGCTGGTCAATGTCGCGCGCGAGGTCGCGCCCTCGCTGCAGCTGTAATTCTACGCCGCCGCTGATATCCCGGTCGCCGCCCTGATGGCGTCGCGCGGCAGGGTGACGCGGACCACGGTGCCGACCTCGATCTTCGAGCGCAGCCGCATCGAGCCGCCGTGAAGCTGCGCCAGCGAGCGGGCGATGGCAAGGCCAAGGCCCGAGCCGTGATAGGTCTTGGTGAGCTGGCTCTCGACCTGCTCGAACGGGCGGCCAAGCCGCGCCAGCGAATGCGCAGCGATGCCGATGCCGGTGTCGGCGATCATCAGCACGACCTTGTCGTCGAGCTGGCGGCTGCGCACCACGACGCGGCCGCCGTCGGGCGTGAACTTCACCGCGTTGGACAAGAGATTGACGATGATCTGCTTGGTGGCGCGGCGGTCGGCCACGACCGAGATGGATTTCGCGATGTCGGCATCCAGCGTCAGGTGCTTGTCCTGGGCCCGGCCGGTGACGACGCGTAAGGATTCCGCCAGCGTCTGCGACAGGTCGAGCTCTTCCATGTCGAGCTTCATGCGCCCGGCCTCGATCTTGGACATGTCGAGGATGTCGTTGATGACCTCGAGCAGGTAGTGGCCGCTGGTCAGGATGTCCTGGCAGTATTCCTGGTACTTCTCGCTGCCGAGCTCGCCGAACATGCCTGAGCCCATGATCTCAGAGAAGCCGATGATGGCGTTGAGCGGCGTGCGCAGCTCGTGGCTCATATTGGCGAGGAATTTCGACTTGGTCTGGTTGGCTTCCTCGGCACGGGTCTTCTCGCGCTGATATTTCTCGGCAAGGTCCGCGAGCTCCACGGCCTGGCGCTCCAGCGCGGCCTGCGAGCGCTTGAGGTCGATGACGGTGGCGCGCAGGCGAAGATCGTTGTCGACCAGCTTCTGCTCGTGCTCCTTGATGCGGGTGATGTCGGTGCCGACCGAAACGTAGCCGCCGTCCTTGGTACGGCGCTCGCTGATGTGCAGCCAGCTGCCGTCGTCGAGCTGCGCCTCGAAGGTGCGGGCGCCCGGACCTTGCGCACCGGTCTCGTTGTGGCGGGTGCGAACCTCCGGCATGCGGCCGACCTCGAGCACGGTCTCGTAGGAGGTGCCGGGGATGACGGCGCTGTCGGGCAGCTTGTGCAGGCGCTGGAAGTGCGAGTTGCAGAGCACGAGGCGGTCGCCGGCGTCCCACAGCACGAAGGCTTCCGGGATAGTCTCGATCGCGTCGCGCAGGCGCAGATCGGCTTCCACCGTCTTCTCGGCAAGGCTCTTCTGCTCGGTGATGTCGACCGCGATGCCGATCAGGTGCACGCTGGAATCGGTCGCCCCGCGCGTCTTCTCGCAGCGGACGCGGAGCCAGATCCAGTGGCCGTCGACATGCTGCATGCGGAAGGTCTGGTCGATGTGGTCGATCTTCTCGGAGATGAGCTGGTCGGCGATCTCGAACAGGTCGATGTCGTCGGACTTCACCAGCGCGTTGACCTCGCCGAAGGTGAGGAGCTCGTTGCGGCCGTCGAGGCCGAGCATCGAGAACATCGACTGCGACCAGAAGATCCGGCCGCGCGACAGGTCCCAGTCCCACAGGCCGCAGCGGCCGCGGTTGAGCGCGGTGTCGATGCGGCCGCGCACGGCGTCGTTGATGAGGTCGCCTTCGCGTGCGCGGGTGGACTGCCAATGGAAGGCGAAGCCGAGGATCAGGACGACGAAGCCGGTGGTGGCCGACAGCGTCACCGAGAGCGCGGCGTCCGAGCCCCAGATCGGCTCGTTGCGCTCCTGGATCACGGTGACGAAGCCGGGCATCGACTTGATCTGCCGCGAGGTCGCCATTGCGGCGTTGCCGCCCGGCAGCGTCATGTCGGAGATGTTGCCGTCGCGCGGCGGCGCCGCGAGCAGCTGCGCCGTAGTGATGGCATCGAGCAGGCGGTCATTGCCGGAAGGGTCGCTGTCGATCGGAATGCGGGCGAGGATGCGGCGGTCGATGCCCGCCGAGGTGACGATGACGTGGCGGCCCGCGGCCATGCCCCAGGACGGGATGAGGTCGGGCAGCAGCGTCGGCAGGCGCTCGATGTTCTTCTGCCGCTCCAGCCGCGACGAGGCGAGGCGGTCGATGCGTTCGGCGAGCAGGTCGGCGAGCGCGGAGATGTCGTGCCGGATCGCCAGCCGCTTCTGGCGCGTCTGGTCGACGACCTGCACGAAGGCGCCGAGGCAGATGGTGATCAGGAAAGCGATGATGAGCGTCGGCACGGCGCGGCGCAACGCCGGCTCCGCGATCAGGAGTCGGTGGTAGGCAGGTTTCGCGATCGATTGCGCCAATCCCTTGATCGAATCGGATTGGACGCACGCGTTCGCGGCGTCTGCACGCGACATGCCTTCGGCCCCCTGAAAACGAGTTTCGAAAGCAGCCCCACGTCGCTTTCGAATCACACCGATTTGAATCCAGTTTGCGCAGGCTGTCGAGAGTCAACGAAACGTTAACGCGAAATAATTCTTATCCAATGCAGAGTTCGCGCGTCTTAGCTCCGCAAATCGACGTGCACGAGGAGTCCGAAACGAGAACGTGTGACTCCTCGCCACGTTCTGCATCACGCGCGCGGCGGCTCGGCGTGACTGATGACGCGCTTCACGCTCGGGAACGCGCGGCGCAGTGCGCGCTCGATCGCGTCGACATGCTCGTGCACCTTGATCACGCTCATCGACGGCGCGGCGCGGCAGTGGAAGTTGACGATCTCGCCGGCGTCGGTGTTGCGCACGCGCACATTATGGATGTCGTGGATCTCGCCTTCGCCGGCGAACTCCGCGAGCGCAGTGGCGATGGTCTGCACCCGCTCCGGCGCGGCGTCGACGCCGAACGGCAGTTCCGGCTCCAGCGGCTCGATATGGACGTCGACCTCGACGTCCTCGCCGAACTCCTCCTGGATGTTGCGCTCCAGCGTGTTGGCGATGTCGTGGGCGGCCTCGAGCTGCATCCCGGCGTCGACCTCGAGGTCGATGCTGACGATCAGCTTGGCGCCGAGATCGTGCACCGTGACGTGATGGATGGCGAGGCCCGAATTGCGCGCGATCACCATGATGCGGTCGCGCACGGTCTCGTTTTGTCGCGCGCGACGGGAACGGCGGTGAAGGTGAGATCGGCGTCGCCGAAGGCCCTGGTGACGGCGGCTTCCGCGTTGCGCTTGATGCTCTCGACACGGTCGATCGGATAGGTCCGCGGCACCTTGGCGATGGTGTCGATGAAGGTGGTCGCGCCGACCATGCGCACGCGCAGTCGCTCGACGCCGATCACGCCGGGCACGCTGCGGATCGCGGCAGTGGCCTTCTCCTGCGCGCCTTCGGGGGCGCGGTCGACCAGCGTCTGCACGGTCGAGCCGGCCATGCGCAGGCCGAGCAGGGCGATCATCACCGCGACCGCAGCGGCGGCGGCGGCGTCGCCCCACCAGAACCCGAGGGCGGCGAGGATCAGGCCCACGATCACGGCGAGTGAACCCATCACGTCGGAGGCGAAATGCAGCGCGTCGGCGGCGAGCGCCTGGCTCCTGGTTTCCCGCGCGGCCCGGTCCAGGGCACGGGCGCGCCAGACATTGACGAGGATGTCGATCACCAGCACGACGAACGGCACGGCCGAAATCGTCGGCGGCGGGGTTCCCTCGCGCAGGCGCCCATAGGCCTCCACCAGGATGCCGCCGGCGAGCACGTAAAGCAGGGCGGTGACGCCCAGCGCGGAGATGCTCTCCAGCTTGCCGTGGCCGTAATGGTGCTCCTCGTCCGCCGGCTTGTCGGAGACCCGCACCACCGCCCAGGTGATGATGGTCGCGACGAGGTCGATCGAGGAGTGCAGGGCCTCGGAGATCAGCGCCAGCGAGCCGATCGCGATCCCGACCACGAGCTTGGCCGCCGCCATGCCGCCGCTGGCGAAGATCGAGATCGCGGCGACCGAGGTCTTGTTGTGCTGGGAGGTCATGGCGGGGATGTAGCAGGGCGAGGCCGAACATCAAGCGACGATCCACAGCTATAGTCGCAAGTGAGTTGCAGGAGCGGATGCCTCTCACCACCGTCATTCCGGGGCGCCGAAGGCGAACCCGGAATCCCGAGATTCCGGGTTCGGTCCTGCGGACCGCCCCGGAATGACGGTCGCCCCTTACACCGTCACCACGATCTTGCCCAGGTGCTTGTTCGCCTCCATGTGCTCGAACGCCTTGTCGATGTCGTCGAACCCATAGACCTTGTCGATCGGCAGCTGCAGCTTGCGGGACTCGACCGCGCCCCAGATGTCCTTCCTGACCTCCTCGAAGATCTCACGGACCTCTTCGATGGTGCGGGTGCGAAAGGTGACGCCGATATAGGAGATGCGGCGCGCCGCATGCAGGTCGAAGTTGAAGTCGGCATGAGTGCCGCCGAGCCGGCCGACATTGACGATGCGGCCCAGGACCTTGGTCGCGGCGAGGTTTTGGTTCGCGACCTTGCCGGAGACCTGGTCGACGATGAGGTCGACGCCTTCGCCCCCGGTCGCCTTCAGCACCTCGTCCACCCATTTGGTGTCGGAGGAATCGACGGCGAGGTCGGCGCCGTATTCCTTCAGCCGGCCGCGGCGGTAGGCATCGGTCGAGGAGCCGATCACGAGCTTTGCGCCCTTCAGCTTTGCAATCTGCATCGCCATCAGGCCGACGCCGGAGCTCGCGCCCTGGATCAGCACGGCTTGTCCCGGCTGCACGCCGCCGACGGTGACGACGGCGTTGTGCATGGTCGTGAGTGCGAGAGGCAGGGTGGCGGCCTCCTCGAAACTCATGTTCGCGGGGGCGCGGAACAGCCGGCCGTGATCGGCCAGCGTATACTCGGCGAACGCCGCGGCGCCCGATCCCATGATGCGATCCCCGACCTTGACGCCCTTCGCGTCCGGTCCGAGCTCGGCGACTTCGCCGGCCCATTCCATCCCGAGCACGGTGCCGATACCGCCGGCCGCGCCATGGGCGTGGCCCTTGCGCATGCCGGTGTCGGCGCGGTTGAGGCCGCAGGCGCGCACGCGCACCAGCACTTGCGTGCCTTTGGGCTTAGGTTGAGGAACGTCGGAAATCTGAGCGCCTTCAGGGCCGTAGACGTAAGCCTTCATCAATTGCTCTCGCTTCTTGCAGTGATTATTCCGCCGCTTGCGCGCTCGGATGAACGATCATGCCTTCGAGCCTGTTCCTGATGATCGCTTCGGCTTCACGCACGATGCGGGAGATCAGCTCGGCGCAGCTCGGGATGTCCTGGATCAGCCCCTGCACCTGTCCGGCCGACCAGATGCCCTCGTCCGAATTGCCGGTGGCGTAGACCATCTTGCCGCGGGCTCCTGCAACGAGCTCGCGGATGTCCTCGAACCTGGCGCCTTCCTTTTCCATGGCGACGACCTTGGTCGAGATCTCGTTCTTGGCGACGCGGGAGGTGTTGCGCATGGTGCGGAAGATCAGCTCGGTCTCGCGCTCGTCATTGGCGACGATCTTCTCCTTGATGAGCTGGTGGATCGGGCTCTCCTTGGTCGCCATGAAGCGGGTGCCCATGTTGATGCCGTCGGCGCCCAGCGCCAGCGCGGCGACGAGGCCGCGGGCGTCGGCAAACCCGCCTGAGGCGATCATCGGGATCTTAACCTTGTTGGCGGCGGCCGGGATCAGGATCAGGCCGGGGGTGTCGTCCTCGCCGGGGTGGCCGGCGCATTCGAAGCCGTCGATCGAGATGGCGTCGACGCCCATCCGCTCGGCCGACAACGCGTGGCGGACGCTGGTGCATTTGTGCACGACCTTGACGCCGTGCTTTTTGAACTCGTCGACATGCTCCTGCGGCTTGTTGCCTGCGGTCTCGACCACCTTGATGCCGCTCTCGATGATGGCGGCGCGGTATTCGGCGTAGGGCGGCGGCTTGATCGCGGGCAGGATGGTGAGGTTCACGCCAAAGGGCTTGTCGGTGAGGTCGCGGCAGCGCGCGATCTCTTTTGTGAGGTCCTCCGGCGTCGGCTGGGTCAGCGCCGTCATGAAGCCGAGCGCGCCGGCATTGGCGACGGCTGCGACCAGCTCGGCCCGCCCGACCCATTGCATGCCGCCCTGGACGATCGGGTGCTCGACGCCGACGAGCTCAGTGAACCGTGTCTGCAACATGATCTGTTTCCCCCGCCGGTATGGCGCTCTGTTATCGGTTGATGGCGAGAGGATGCCGCCGGGGTCGGCAAAAGTCTATTGCGCGGACGTGCGGTTAGGGCGGGGCGCTCATGCGGGGGATGAGGAGATTCCGCGGGGCGGATAATTTGGATGGTCTCGTGTCCCGGACGCGCTGCAACGCCATCAGCGCGTTCACGCGCGTCTTCGACGCACTAGGGCGTTGCGGCGCAGAGCCGGGACCCACATTCCGCGGATACTTTGAGAGATGGGCCCCGGCTCTGCAGCGCATCGTCGAAGGAACGCTGCGCTGCGTCCGGGGCACGGATCCTAGGCTGCCCCTACTCCGCCGACAGCCGCACCATCTGCCGGCCGCCGTTCAATTCCTTGAGGCGGTTGACGAAGTTTTCCGGGCGCTGCCAGCGGTTGGGGACCTCTAGTCCCATGAACTCGGCGATGTCGCCGATGAAGCCGGTGCAGTTGGCGGTCTCGGCATTCCAGACCGGCGAGCTCGCCTGCAATTTCTTGATATAGGCGAACACGCGCTTGGCGTCGGCCTCGTTGAGATAGACGCGATAGCTCGCGGTCAGATATTCCGGATCGAGATCGCCGTAGCTGGCGCCGGTCTCGGACGGCACAAAGGTGATGTGACCGAGCACGTAAGCCAGCGTGTCGCCGGCGGGGGTGAGCCCTGCGACCTCGACCGCTTTCTCGCTGGTCTTGCCGTACCAGACGAAGGCATGGCCCCAGCTCGCGGCCGTGCGGGCACGGAAGTCGACGTAATAGGGACCTTTCTCCGCGCGCGCGACCGGGCGCCGCGATGGCGGTGCCGGTCGCGAGGCGGTGCCGGCCGGAGCAAGCGCATTGGCGCCCGCCATGCGCTTGTTCGCTTCGTGGGCCGAAGCCGAGGGTGTCGTGCAAGCGAGCATGGCCGCGAGCGCGGCCCCCGCGATGATGCAGGATCCCGTTCGATCAGCTTTGTTCGTCACGCTGTGCCCCCTCGACTGCCGGCCGCTCGCGCAGATTCCGCTGATGCGTCAGTAACGCGCCGCGACCGGGCCGGGCGCCTTGCCGATCGGCGCCTTGCCAACCGGGCTCTTGCCAATCGGCATCTTGCCGATCGGGGCCTGCTCCGCCGGATAGGCCGGCACGGGCTGGCGCCGCGGCAGATCCGCAGCGTTCGCAGCCGTCACCAGAGCAAGCGTTGCTCCCAGAACAAATACAATCTTCTTCACAGTGACACCCCTAAAAGGTTTGGTCCAAACACGGCCATGCCGTGCCCCCCAGACACGCCTCACAAAAAGGCGGCCGAATGCGTCCAAGTTGCGGCGCGCACGGGACAAGTTGGCGGCATTGATCGGGCGAACCCAGATGTGATGTGTTCAGATGTTTCGGACGTGCGATGCCGGTCCTACGAAGCCGCACACCCGATCCGGTTCAAACTGTTCCTGATCATCGAGAAGATGCCGCCGATGTCCTTGCGCAAGGCATCGAGCGCTCGCGATCACTTCCCGAGGAAGTTCGAGCGCATCTTGTCGGCGAACCAGACCACGAAGATCGCAGCGAACGCGAGGACAAAGTACAGAGCCGTCCACAAAAGTGCATTGGCAGCATTCGTCATGGCGTCCTCCCTTGCATCAGACATCGATCTGTTGCCGGAAAGGATAATGGCGGCCGCGACATCGCGATTTGCGCAGGATCAATTTTGCCGCGCTGCGGCGAAATGGCCGGCGAGCCTTCATTCCGAGGTCACGATGGAATTGTGCCCGGGAATGAAGGAGCCGCTACAGCATGATCCGGACCCGAAGGGCCGCGTCAGCGCAAAGTGCGCAGCGGTTTTCCGAAAAGATCATGCGCAAACAACAAGCTAAAGCGCGTGACGATTCATCCTGATTTTCATCGCGCTTTAGTTAGAGGCGGAATTCGTTGGTGAGCTCGCCGATGCCCTCGATCGCGACCGTCACCGTGTTCACCGGCTCCTTCATCACGCCGACGCCCACCGATGTCCCGACTGCGATGAGGTCGCCGGGCAGCAGCGTCATGTCGTGCGAGATCCGGCTGACCAGCTCCTGCGCCGAGAAGATCATGTCCGAGATCGGATAGTTCTGCCGCTCGGCGCCGTTGAGGATGGTGCGCACAACGAGCTTGGCCGGATCGAGGCCGGTCGCGATGACGGGGCCGAACGGGCCGTAGTCGTCGATGCCCTTGGCGCGGGCCCACTGGGGAAAAGTGGGGTCGCGGGTCAGGATGTCGTTGGCGGTGATGTCGTTGACGCAGGTGTAGCCGAAGATGAAGCCGTCGGCTTCCGCGGGCGAGACGCGGGCGCAGGTCTTGCCGATGACGATGCCGAGCTCGCCCTCATAGGTGGTCTTGCCGTCGTAATAAGAGGGGCGGCGGATCACCGTACCGGGCGGGGCGATGGTGGTGGTGGCCTTGAGCAGATAGAGCGGCTCCGGCGGCTCGGGCTGGTTGAGTTTCGCCGCGAGCGCGTGGAAATTATTCCAGAGCGCGACGATCTTGCTGGGCGCGCAGGGCGCGAGCAGCTCGACTTCCGACAGGGCCAGCGTCTTGCCGGTGGCGGCATGGCGGCCGAACATCTCGCCTTCATGCACGCTGATGCCTGACGGCGTCAGCGTGCCGAAACCGGTCGCACCATTATTCCGGAATCGCAGCCAGTGATTCACTTCGTCCGCCATCACGCCACCACCAGCGCACGGGGATCGCCGGGTGCCGCGACGCCGTCATAGAGACCGGCGATGCGGGCGCGCTGGGTCACCATCGCCAGGACCGAGTCCAGCGCAGGCGTAGCGATGCCGGTGAGGCGGCCCATCTCCTGCACCACGGTCACGAGCGGATCGATCTCCATCGGGCGGCCGCGCTCGAGATCCTGGAGCATCGATGTCTTGTGCGCGCCGACCTTGCGAGCGCCCTCGATGCGGCGCTCGACGTCGACGCGGAATTTGACGCCGAACGTTTCGGCGATCGCCTGCGTCTCCACCATGATCGCGCGCGACAGCGCCCGCGTGGACGGATCGGTGCAGATCACGTCGAGGGTCGCATGGGTCAGCGCGCTGATCGGGTTGAAGCAGACATTGCCCCAGAGCTTGAGCCAGATCTCGTCGCGGATGCGGTCGAGCACCGGCGCCTTCAGGCCGGCCGCGACGAAGAGATCGGCGAGGCGCTGCACGTCGGAGGTGATCTCCCCTGAGGGCTCGCCGAGCGGGAAATTGTTGCCGTAGACGTGGCGGATCACGCCGGGCGCCTCGATCTCGGTGGCGGGATAGACGATGCAGCCGATGGCGCGCTCGGCACCGATCTCGCGCCACTGCCGTCCGCCGGGATCGATGCTCTCCAGCGTCGAATTCTCGTACTGGCCGCCGTGCTTGTAGAAATACCAATAGGGGATGCCATTGACGGCGGTGACGATACGGGTGTGCGGCCCGAGCAGCGGCTGCATCTTCTCGATCACGCCGGTGATCGAATGCGCCTTCAGCGTGATGATGATGTAGTCCTGCACGCCGAGCTCGGAGGGATCGTCGGTACAGCGCGGATGCACGGTGTGCGTCTCCTCGCCGGCGAGCAGCGTCAGGCCGCGCTCGCGCATCGCCGCGAGATGCGCGCCGCGTGCGACGAGACTGACGTCCGCGCCAGCGCGCGCGAGCTGAACCCCGAGATATCCGCCGATCGCGCCGGCGCCGTAGATGCAGATCTTCATGAAATCCTCGCGAGCAGAGACCGGAATTTTGGGACGAAAGATCCGGTCCGGCTCGGAAGGATCCGAGCCGGGGCCGGTGGTCGCAGCGGAAGTGTGTGTGCCGCGCTAGGCGGCTTGCGGCGTCGAGTTGGTCGCTTCGTCAACGGCCGCGGCGATGTCGCGCATGCTGATGACGGAGACGAGGCTGTAATCGTCGATCACGGGCAGATGACGGATGTGATGACGGTTCATCAGGTGCCGCACGTGCTCGATCGTGTCCGAGGAGGTGCAGGAGACCAGTTGCTGCACCGAGACGAGCTGCGAGACCTTGAGGTTAATGGCATTCGCGCCGTGCTCGGCGACGGCGCGCACCACATCGCGCTCGGTGAACATGCCGACCGCGGTGTTGCCCTCAGAGCGGACCACGTCCTTGACCACCAGCGCGCTGATATTGTTCGCGCGCATCAGCTTCGCGGCGATACCCACCGTTTCGTTCATTCGCACCGTGACAACGCGCGGCGTCTTCTTGCGCAGAATGTCTCCGACCAGCATGGCGACCTCCCTGGGTGAATGATGAGGGAGTGTGGTATACATAATGCCAACCGTCAAGCGCTGGATTTGGCTGATCCGAAAAATCTTGCGGCAGCAATACTGACGTGTGTCCGGCAGCCAAAAAGAAGGGGCGCAGCGCTGCGCCCCTTCTTGACCGACGCGAGAGGCGTGGTCGTTACGCCGTCTCGGTCTTGGCAGTTGCCGTTGCGGTGCTCGCGCCCTCGGCTTCCTTGCCGAGGATGAAGGAGCGGCGCAGCGGCTTGATAACGAACAGCGCCATCAGCGCCGCCGTCGCGTTCAGCGCCACGGCCACCACGAACACGGCCTTCCAGCCATAGGCGGTCGAGATCACGCTGGCGAGCGGGACGAGCAGCGAGGCAGTACCCTTCGCGGTGTAGAGCATGCCATTGTTGGTGGTCGCGAATTTCGAGCCGAAGGTGTCGCCGCAGGTGGCGGGGAACAGCGAGTAGATCTCGCCGAACACGCCGAAGTAGACCGCAGTCGCGAGCACGAACACGATCGGGATGTGACCATAGGCCGACAGCGTCAACAGCATCAGCGCCGCCGTGCCGAAGGCGATGAACATGGTGTGCTCGCGGCCGATCGTGTCGGACACAAAGCCGAAGAACGGACGACCAAAGCCGTCGAAGATGCGGTCGAGTGAGATCGCGAAGGTCAGGGCCGCCATCTGGAAGCCGGCGAGAGTCACCGGCGTGTTGGCGATCTTGAAGTCGTGCGCGATCGGCGCGATCTGCGCCGCGGTCATCAGGCCGCCGGAGGCGACCATGACGAAGACGAGATACATCACCCAGAAAATAGGGCTGCGCAGCACCTGTGGCGGGGTGAAGTCCATCTTGGTCTGCGGCAGGTTGAGTTGCTTCTTCTTCGGCGGGATCGAGATCCGCGGCGGCTGGATGAAGAAGGCCAGCACGAACACGATCAGGCCCTGGCCGATGCCGAAAGTGAGGAAGGCCTGCTGGTAGCCGCTCGATGCGATCATGGTCGCGATCGGCACCACGGTGATGGCGGCGCCGGCGCCGAAGCCGGCTGCGGTTGCGCCGGCGGCAAGACCGCGGCGGTCGGGAAACCATTTCAGCGCGTTGCCGACGCAGGTGCCGTACACCGCGCCCGCGCCCATGCCGCCGATCACGGCCGCCGTGTAGAGCAGGGCAAGCGACTCGGCATAGGAGTTGAGCACCCAGGACAGTGCGATCATCACGCCGCCGAACATGATGACGATGCGCGGGCCGTATTTGTCGACGAACCAGGCCTCGATCGGCACCAGCCAGGTCTCGGTGACCACGAAGATGGTAAAGGCGAGCTGGATCGCGGCGCGTCCCCAATGGTGGGCCGCATCGATCGGATCGACGAACAGCGTCCAGCCATATTGCAGGTTCGCGATCATCGCCATGCAGACGATGCCCATGACGAGCTGAAGCCAACGGAAACCGGTCCGAAGAGGCGCGGCTGTGACGGCGCCGTCCGTGCTGGAAATCATCAAGAACCTCCCAACGCGCCTGATTGATCGCGACCAGGGATGGCAAGGTGACCCGGTGTCGCAAATGTTGTGGCTTATCGTCGCAAGCGCGGCGGGCAGCTTGGTATACCATATCCCAGATTGCAAGCCCTATCTCATGTCGAAGGCCAACAAAATGCGCGGTTCCGTTCGGATACCGGAATCGATCGTGCTTCGGCCAAACGAAAACGCCCGGCCACTAGGCCGGGCGTCGTAAGCGAGCGAGCCGTCGAGGCAGCGCGTCAAATCGTCGATTTGGCGACCACGACCCTGCGCCAGGGCTTGAGCACCACGATCGCCAGCAGCGAGGCCAGGATGTTGGCGCCGGCTGCGATGATGAACACGCTGTCCCAATTGCCCGAGCTCTGCTGCATCAGGTTCGCGGCCGGAACCAGCAGCGCGGCGGTACCCTTTGCAGTGTAGAGCAGGCCTGCATTGGTGGTCGCGAACTTGGCGCCGAACGTATCGGTGCAGGTCGAGGGGAACAGCGAGTAGATCTCACCCCAGGCGAAGAACACGAAGCCCGAGAGCAGCACGAACCAGACCGGATCGTGGCCCCAGAGGTAGAGCATCCAGATGCCGATCCCTTCCATGCCGAAGGCGATGAACATCGTGTTCTCGCGGCCGATCATGTCGGAGATCCAGCCGAAGAACGGACGCGTCAGGCCGTTGAGCACGCGGTCGATCGTGGCCGCGAACGTCACCGCGGTCATGGTCATGCCGATCAGCGTGACCGGAATGGCATCGACCTTCCAGTCGACCGCGATCGGCTTCAGGTTCGCGGTGACCATCAGGCCGCCGGCGCCGACGATCACGAACATGAGGTACATCAGCCAGAAGATCGGCTGGCGCAGCACCTCGGTCGGCTGGTAGTTGCGACGCGACTGCACCAGCGCGGCGTTCGCCATCACTGCCGGCACCTGGCCCGGCTTCGGCGCGAGCAGGAAGAAGGCGAGGATGCAGATGATGAGGCCTTGTCCGAGGCCGAAATAGAGGAAGGTGGTCTGGAACCCACTGTCCTTGATCATGGCCTGGATCGGCGCGACGGTGAGGGCGGAGCCTGCACCGAAGCCCGCGGCCGTGATGCCAGCGGCAAGGCCGCGCTTGTCCGGAAACCACTTCAGCGCGTTGCCGACGCAGGTGCCGTAGACGCCGCCGGCGCCGATGCCGGCGATGATCATGCCGAGATAGTAGCCGTTGAGCGAGGTCGCCTGCGCGTTGATCGCCCAGCCGATGGCGCAGAGCACGCCCCCGACGAGGACGACGATGCGCGGACCGTATTTATCGACGAACCAGCCCTCGACCGGGACGAGCCAGGTCTCGAACAAGACAAAGAGAGTAAAAGCCCATTGGATCGACGCGCGATCCCAGCCGAACTTCTTCTGAATATCGGGGACGAAGAACGTCCAGCCATACTGGTAATTGGCGATCATCACCATGGCCGCTACACCGATCGCCAATTGCGCCCAGCGATACGTGTCGCTGACGCGCGCGGCAGTAGGGGCCGTTGCCTGCACCATGTCCGTCATAAAGCCTCCCGTGGCGCCTCTAATTTTTCTGCGAGCGCTGGAACGGCATTCTTGTATTCATTATGCCAAGGTTCAAGCGTTGGCCCGGCCACCGTGCGCAAATGCCGCAGCGAGCTTGTCCGGCCGCGGCAGTGACTCAGGGACAGCACAAGTAGAAATGGCCCCGTCCTGCGGGGCCATTCATCAAAAGTAGCATATGAACCGGTCTGAAACCGTCGCGCTGCGTGGCAGCACGGGAAAATGCCGGCTTATAGGCCGAAACGCGGCAGATCGCCGTTGTGATTCGAGATCTCGGCGCTCGCCATCAGGAGGCGGTCGATCGCGGCCATCAGGCGGGCGAACAGCGAGGAGGAGGGGGCGAGAGCGACGGAAGCGGTCTTGGACATCGGAAATTCCTTTCTTGAGACGGTCAATATCGCTGTCTCATTTCGAAAGGCAATCTATGTATACCAGATGCCAGTGTCCAT
This sequence comes from Bradyrhizobium sp. USDA 4486, assembly GCF_054057995.1. Classification (NCBI taxonomy): domain Bacteria; kingdom Pseudomonadati; phylum Pseudomonadota; class Alphaproteobacteria; order Hyphomicrobiales; family Nitrobacteraceae; genus Bradyrhizobium; species Bradyrhizobium sp. USDA 4486. The sequence continues at coordinate 3,530,279 of NZ_JBSRZV010000001.1, read as the reverse complement.
GCGCGTGTTTGCATAGCAGCATGCGGCCTCTCGCATTGCAGCATAATGATGCGTTAAAGCGGCCGTTGCGGGCTTAAAATTGCAAAACAGCGGCCGAAACGACGCATTGGCGCGGATTTGACCGGAATCACAGCGTGTCCGGGCCTTGGCAGGGCAGGTCAAAGCCGTTAGTGCTCTGCCCCCTTTTCCAATCAGCTGCAGAGTGGTTCATGTCGAGCGCCTCGGCCGCCGTCTCGATCGGCATCGATTTTGGGACCAGCAACACGGTCGTCGCGCTCGCGGCGGACGACCGCCGGGTCGAGGCCATCCGCTTCGACCATGGCGGCCAGCGCCACAGCGTCTACGTCTCGGCCCTGTGCTTCTGGGAGGACCGGCCCGGCGCGGGCGCCCAGGCCGAGGGCGGCCCATGGGCGATCGAGACGTTCCTGGAAGGCCGCCACGTCTACCGCTTCCTCCAGTCCTTCAAGACCTTTGCGGCGAGCTCGAGCTTCCAAACCACGCAGGTGTTCCGGCAGCGCTTCAAGTTCGAGGACATTCTGGCGGCGTTCCTGCGCACCCTGGCGCGCCATGGCGGCGAGAAGTTCGGCTTCGAGACGTCCAACATCACCGTCGGCCGTCCCGTGCGCTTTGCCGGCGGCAATCCCGACGAGACGCTGGCGATGCAGCGCTATCGCGCCGCCTTCGAGCGTCTCGGCGCCGGCCACGCCCGCTATGTCTACGAGCCCGTGGGTGCGGCGTTCTCCTTCGCCCGCCGCCTGGAGCGCGATGCGACCGTGCTGGTTGCGGATTTCGGCGGCGGCACCAGCGACTTCTCGGTGATGCGCTTCTCGCGCGCCGGCGGCACGCTGCGCGCCGAGCCGCTGGGCCACGCCGGCATCGGCATCGCCGGCGACACCTTCGACTATCGCATCGTCGATCACGTCGTCTCGCCGCGGCTCGGCAAGGGCTCGAGCTTCCGCTCGTTCGACAAGGTGCTGCCGGTCCCGAGCGGCCACTACACCAACCTCGCGCGCTGGCATCAGCTCGCGATGATGAAGAGCAATGGCGACCTGCGTGAGCTCCGCGAGCTCGCGCGCACCGCGCTGAAGCCGAAGCTGCTCGAGGACTTCATCACCATCGTCGATCTCGACCTCGGTTTTTCGCTGTATCGCGCGGTGTCCGATGCCAAGGTCGCGCTGTCGGGGCAGGATCAGGTCGACTTCCGCTTCAAGGGCGGCGGCGTCGACATCGGTTCGACCATCACGCGGAAGAATTTCGAATCCTGGATTGCCGACGACATCGTCCGGTTAGGGGCCACTGTCGACAAGGTGCTGGCTCAGGCCGGCATCACCGCGCGCGAGGTGGAGAAGGTGTTCCTGACCGGCGGCACCTCGTTCGTGCCTGCCGTGCGAAGACTGTTCGCCGAGCGCTTCGGCAACGAGCGGCTGATGTCGGGCGACCAGTTCGAATCGATCGCCTATGGCCTCGCCCTGATCGGGCACAGCCCCGATCCGGACCGCTGGACCGCAGATGGCGGGCTCAAGCCGAAGGGTGCGTAGGGCAGTGGCAGTCGTCATTGCGAGCAATGACGATGTGGGTCGATCTGCAGATGCGATCAACCAGTGCCGTAGGGTGGGCAAAGGCGCGGAGCGCCGTGCCCACCATCTCTTTCCGAGGTTGAGACAGACTGGTGGGCACGCTGCGCTTTGCCCACCCTACGATACTGCTGTCACTGCTACTGATTGATCTCCGGCTCGACCAGCCGCGCCAGATTCCGCAGCGATTCCTGCCAGCCGAGATAACAGGCCTCCGGCGGAATGACGTCGGGGATGCCGGCCTGCGTGATGTCGACCTCGGTGCCGACCGACACCTTCTTCAGGATCACGGTCACCTGGATCTCGCCCGGCAGATTGGGATCATCGAACCTATCAGTGTAGCGCAGGCGCTCGCCGGGCACGAGCTCGACATATTCGCCGCCGAACGAATGGCTGTTGCCCGTGGTGAAATTCCGGAACGACATCTTGAACGTGCCGCCGACCTTGGGTTCGAAATGATGCACGGTGCAGGTGAAGCCGTTCGGCGGCAGCCATTTCGCCATCGCATCGGCCTCGAGGAAGGCGCGATAGATTTTCTCAGGGCTGGTGGCCAGAACGCGGTGCAGTCGTACAGTGCTGGGCATGTTCGTCATTCCTCGTGCATGTGCATTGATGGGCCGAGGTTGGCGTCTAAAGCATGATCCGGAAAAGTGCGAAGCGGTTTTCCGGAAAGATCATGCTTTAACATCAACCCAAAGTGCGATGACGGTTCATCTCATCGCGCTTTAAGGCCCGTTCATGTCTAGATGACGAACGAGGGGCTGCCGATCCGACACGTCATCGCAGATATAAAGAGATCGCAGATAAAAGAACTGCCGGAACCGGCGGCTTTGACATTGCGCGCGCCGGTTCTGCCGCTCACCGCGTCCAGTCTTCACCCGCGCACAACGTTCCCATGCAGCCCTGGACGTTGAGATTGCCCGACGGCAGCAAGGTCACGGTGCTCGCATAGGTCTTGCCGTCGTCGGCATTGTAGATCCGGCCCGACCATTTGTTGGCGCCGGCCGCCTGCATGTCGATGAACAGGGAGATGCCGACGATCTTTCGGCCGCGCAACGCCGGATCGGAATTGTGGTCGTCGAGCTGCGGCTTGCCGGTCTTCTTGTCGATCGGCTCCTTCAGCCAGACGACGCGGCCGCACAGCGCGTTACCGCAGCGGCTCACCTTGATCTTCGCATCGCCCGACTGGGTCAGCCAGACGCCGCCGGGATCGCCCGACGCTGCGGCTTCGGCATTTCCGAGCGGCGAGATGGACAACATGGCTGCGAGCACGTGCCGGACAAGGGTGGAACGCATGGGGGCTCCATATCGAATTAATTATCATGAATTATTTCATGATAAACGATCAATATATCGCGCTTAAGGTTGAGTCAAGCGCCTGGAACGGGCATATTGGCCCGCGTAGATGACCCTTGCATTGCGGAGTGGCTGGAGATGGTTGCGGTGGAGACGTCGGTGCGCGAGGCCCGGCAGCGCTGGTTTCGGCGTCTTGATCTTGCGTTCTGGGCGATCTGGGCGGCGCTGCCGGTGATGGTGTGGCTCGCCTATCGGGCCAACACGACCGCCTCCGCGTCGATCGCGGCCAGCCTCAGCCCCGAGCAGGCCAAATGCGCCGGCATCGTCGCCAACCCGCTCGACATGTCGCGCCGGGGCCAGTTGCTGTTCTGGACCTTATTTGCGCTTCAGCTCTCGTTCTTCGCCGTGTTGATCGGCATCCTTCACCGCATGGTGCATCGATTCGCGCGCGGCCGGATCTTCGTGTCCGAGACACTCCAGGGTGTGTGGTGGATGGGAATCATTCTGGTGATCTGGCCGTTCATCGACCTGATCACCAGCAACGCGGTGGCCTATGCCTTGCACGAGATCGGCGACGTCAAATTCTTCCTGCCGTCATACAATATCGACATCGGCGCGATCGCGGGCGGGGTGTTCCTGATGGCGCTGAAATTCGTCATCGAGCACGCCATCCGGCTGCAGTCCGAAAACGAACTGACGATCTGAGGTGAATGCTTGTGCCGATCGTCGTGAACCTCGATGTCATGCTTGCGAAGCGGAAGCGCCGCCTCGGGGACCTCGCGGATGCCATCGGCATCTCCATCCAGAACCTGTCGATCCTGAAGACCGGCAAGGCACGGGCGATGCGCTTCTCGACCCTGGCTGCGATCTGCCGCGAGCTCGACTGTCAGCCCGGCGACATCCTCGAATATGTCGCGGGCGAGGAGAGCGATAGGGAAGCGGGCGAGGGGAGCTGAGGTCACACCGGACGGGTCTTGTCCGCCTTGGTCTTGGACGCGAAGACCTGAAGAATCTCCATGCGCAGCGCCCGGCCATTACAGGCCGGCGGCCATCCCAAATCGGCCAAGGCCAGGTAGCTTGAGCGCCGGACGCCGGATGTCGAAACCGAGCACGGCACCAAGGAAATTGACCTCCAGACCCTCGACCCATCCGATCGAGAAGCCGATGTATCCAGCGAGCGACGCATAGATGCCGGTGCCTGACGCGGTGATACCGAGCCATTTGCCGGTGTAGGGGAAGTCCTTGCCGATCGCAGTCGGCGGCAGGACGGCGCGGAGCTCGGGGACGGAGTCGAGTGCGGCCTGCACGAAGGTGTTCGAGTTGGGACCGGGCCAGGCGCTGTAGTCTCCGTAGGAGCGGAACCTGTAGTTTTCGATCACATCCCGCATCTTGGGGATCAGCGCTTCCGCGCGCTCTCCATTCACGGCGACGATGGTTTCGGGCAAAGCGCCGAACCACCGCCCATCTGGAGCGAAGCCGTTGGTGCGGATCGGCTCGCCCCAGGCCGTGTAGTCATATCGGGTGTAGGTCGCCGCATTCTTCTCCTTCACGACGATCCAGGTGTGAACGGCAAAGATGCTGCGCCATCTGACGGTTCTCGCCGCGAACACCCGTATCGCTGCTTCCGGATGATCCGCCGCGGCGGGCAGAAGGCCGGCGCTCGACCGGTCTGCCATTTGCCAATTGCCGCGGCCATCGCCCAAAACCAAATATCTCGCCGCCGAGGCAGCGAGGGGCGCAAACAGGAGGAACAGAAAGATGAGCAAGTGTTTCTTCAAGGGAGCGGTGCGGCGGGATCTTCCATGATCATATAGTTCGCATGGGTACCGCCGCCATAGCTGCTCCAGACGATCGGTTCCGTTGGATCAGGTGAGCCGACGGAGTTTGAAGCTTCGCTGGTTGTTCGAGAGGAGAATACGCATGGACATGAAGGAAGCTTCGGCGATGACGGAGGCCTCGGGGTTGGTGGATGAGCAGGAGGGCATAGGGCAAACCTCCGGATCGAACAGGCCAAAGGAGAACGCAGGGGAGAGCCGTCGGCCGGTCCAATCGCCTTCCGCGGATCCTGCGATGCGATGGGCTGAGCAGTTGCGCGAAGTAACGATGAAGGCGCCGTTGCGGTCGCTGCTTGTCGCCTTCCTGGCCGGAGCGTGGATCGCACGCCGGCGATAGGAGTGGCGACTTGCGCACGTCACGACGGGGAAGGTCCGAAGACCTCGAAGGGACACGGCAACACCCGAGGCCAAGACATTCCGGTTGTCTGCCGTAGCGGGTGCGGTGGCGCTGGGCTTGACCCGCGCAAGAGCATATGGGAACAAAACCGCTGGTTGAGCATTGGTATTATGTTTCGCCTCAGTTGAAATGGAGCCTTGGAGACCAAATGATTACCGCCGCGCAATGCTTGGAATGGGCACATTGATATAGGGCACTCTCTCAAACATCCGGCATCTCCAAAGACCGCGCCTTCATCATGAAGAACATCGCGAGGAGCCTTTCTGGTTTGGCAGGCCAATTGGACCGCCTTGATGCGCTTACGAGAGATGAACAGTCTACATAATTAGCAATGCGGATCGCGCGCGAGTGAAACCGGCAGCCTGCCGAGCAGACTGAGGAGGTCGCCGAGCTCCCGGAGCGTCGTCAGCCCGCATCCCTGACGGAGAGGGTTACCTCGAAAGAGGCGCAAGAAGCGCACTCTGAAGGGCTTGTCAGAGCGCTCCTGGTACCGAATAGGATTGCGGATGGGGCAAATTGAGCCGATCCGCCGTCGCCAGCAATCGTCGATCCGTCACGTGCACCCGAACCACGTTGACGAGGACGATGGGGCAAGATTTTTCCGAGGGCTGTTGATCGCCACGGGGCCGGGCCTGCTGCTTTGGTTGTGTCTCGCACTTTCAATCAAAATGATGATCCACGGCGATCTACTTCCCTGAAGCAAGCGAGCCTCCTTTAGGGAGTGCACACCTGAGTTGGCGAGACGCCCTTCAGTTTGAATGAGCGGGCTATGTGATGCGACAATCGCAGAGCGAGCGCCACGACGATCAGCGTCGGATTGGCTTGACTGGACGTTGGCAGCACCGACGTGCTGCACAGGTACAGGTTGGCGATGCCAAAAGCGCGAAGAGTGCTGTCCGCAACTCCGTCCTTTGCCGATGAAGCCATCCGCGTCAAGCCGAGTTGATGCGTGCCATCCTTGGCCTGCCGCAGAGCGGTCTGTTGCTGATCGGACGGGTTACAGCGCAGCACCAGCCGGGCGAGGCTTCCCCGCTTCAACCATTCCGACATTCGCCGGTGTACTCTCTCGAGGGATGCTGCGTCCGCATCTGCAAAGCGCAAATCGATCGCAATCCGGTTCATACCCAACCGATCGACCTCGCCTGTCAAAGTCACCCGGCTCTCGCGATTGGGCAGATGCTCGGCATGATATGCTAGTCTGTACTGCGAGCTTGGGTTGCGTATGAGGAAGCCTGGAGGCCGAGGGTCTGCGCGCCATCGTTCCAAAAGCGCTTTTGCGTCAGCCAGAACGCTCATGAAGCCTGCTGGGGTGAGGTTTCTCAAATGTGCCCTCGCAGTGCTCCCGAGAACGTTTTCGCTGTATCGGCGCCGAACGACTTCCGGCAAGATTGCTCGTCCGAGGCTGTTCGCGCCGGAGAGCAAGAACACCATCGAGAGCAGCGCTCGTCGATGCCTCGCATCGGCAATCGCGCCCTCCGGCCAGAGAACGGTGTTCGACAGGTCCCATTTTTCCTGCGTTGCTTCGCTCGGCCGGAATCGGCGTCGGGTATAGGTTCCGCTCGCGTCCTTCCGGAAGTCGAACAAGTCGACGTATTGCGGCTTGAGAAACCTGACGTCCGCTATCGAGCCCATCAAATGGCTCATGTAATATCGCCCGAGGGGGCCGGCCTCGCCGCCGAACAGCCTGGGGCGATCGCGCTGCATATTCAGAGCCAGCCTTGTCGTCTCGATCCCTCCCGCCGCAACGACGAGCATTCGAACGGGTAGTTGGGATGCTTTCGATCCGTCCGAAGATGCCACCGCAAGTCCAGTGACGACGCCATCGTCGGAGAGGAAAACCTCGGTCACGACCGTGTTCAGGCACACCGTGATGCGGGTGGATCGAACGGCGGCCGCACCGTGCGAGACTTGGCTACGCCTCTCGCCCGCGAACCGCGCAAGGCTCGTGCACGAGAACTCATCGTCCGACCCATGAGCTACATCGGCCGCAATGAACTCCGCAGGACCCACGTCGAGAAAGCGACTGGCCGGTTCAAAGAACGGCAATATGTCCTCGAATGTGATCGGCCATCCTCCGTCGCTTACGAATCTCCGCTCCTTGAAGTCGATCGGATCGTAGGCCACGCAGGCTCCGGCCCAAAGATTGGATGTTCCTCCGAACATTTTGGCCGATACGGCCTCGAGCGGGCCGTGGGTTGCCGGCGTGCGGAGTTGCGCGGTGAACAGACGGTCCACTGATCGACGCCGCCTCAGACCTCCAGCTTCGAGGACTTGGCTGGAAATTCCAAGACGATCGAGCTCAAGCGCGATTGCGAGACCAACAGGACCCGCTCCGATGATCGTGACTTCGGCAGCCACCTGCGATCGCTCAAAAGCGTCTCCGAACATTGGGTGTCCTTGCGCAATCGAGGAGACAACCTGCGTGAGAATTGCGGTTGCAAGATGAATTCGCGCGATCGAAGGCAGGCGAACGCCTCTCTCGTGAGAGGGCAGGGCCATCACACATGGAAACGGCGTCCCTGCGGCTGGATATACCCATTTATAGTCAGTTCGCGCGCCGAATAAACATCATAAGCTTTTGCTCGGTCTAGTTGAGGAGGATGCGATGCGCAGGCAGCCTGTTCCGCCTACTTCGGGCGATCTGGTCAATCGTCAATTCGGCACCGACGACAACCTCATAGGCACGCCCGGCGCACCGACCTTGTTCGGTGATGCCGGTGGCAGCATGTTCGACTTTTCGAAGGGAGGGAACGACACCTTCGACGAAGTCGGACTTTCCAATTACACATTTTATGGCGACGCGATCGGCAGCCTTTTCGATTTTGCTCGGGGCGGCGATGACACGTTCAACGGACTCCCTCTGGCTGGTGTCACGGCCTACGGCGACGCCGGTGCAGACATGTCGGATCACAGCAAGGGCGGCAACGACACCTTCCTGTCTGGGACGGGCAGACAGCAAACCAATACGTTCTTCGGCGACGCCGGCGGCTCCATGTCGGGTCACGCTCACGGCGGCGACGACACTTTCATCACTCAGACGGTACAAGGCGGCACCCACACGTTTTACGGCGATGCGGGCGGCGACATGTCCGGCGACAGCAAGGGCGGCAACGACAGCTTCCAGGGCTCTAGACAGGCTGCAAACATCTTTTTCGGGGACAGCGGGCACGACATGTCCGGTCACGCCCAGGGCGGCGATGACACATTCACAGCCAGAACGGACTCAGGCAACACATTCTACGGAGATGCCGGGGGTGACATGTCCGGCCACAGCAGAGGTGGCAACGACACCTTCAACGGAGCCTTGTTCGCAACGCAGGTGTTCTACGGTGATGCGGGAGGCAACATCTCAGGCCATGCTCAGGGAGGAGACGACACTTTTACGGGCTCGGGTGGGGCCGTCCTGTCAAAGACCTTCTACGGTGATGCTGGCGGCGACATGTCCGGCTTCGCCAAGGGCGGCAACGATACCTTCGCAAACGAAGGCGGCTCCACAGTGTCATTTTACGGGGACGCCGGCGCCACAATGTCCGGCCATGCCCAAGGCGGGAATGACGTTGCGACTTTGCAGGGCACCAAGAACTTCGCCGTTGGCGATGCTCTTACGATGCTCGACGCTGCCAGCGGAGGGAATGACAGTCTCAGCGGCGGCGATAGGTCGCTGACTGATGTTGTAAACCAGCTCTATGGTGATGCCCAAGTCATGGGCGGGGCGAGCCAAGGAGGCGATGATCTTATCGCCGGCGGTGACGCGATTAGTAGCGGCCGGGTCGATAACTTCCTATGGGGCGACGCCGCGGAACTTTCAGGTCGTGCCAACGGCGGCAGCGATATCCTATACGCGGGGAGGGCTGGGCAAGGTTCCACGGTCAACAATGAGATGTGGGGAGATGGCGAACTGGGCGGCAATGCTCATGGAGGCTCCGACACGTTCGTATTCAAGGACGACGGCGCCATGACCGTTGGGACCAGCAATTTCATTCGCGATTTCAGCCAATGCCAGGGTGACAAGATAGCTTTCATCGACATTGAGGGCGTGCAGTCGTTCGACGACCTTGTCATCACGCAGAGCGGAACCAGCACGGTCATCATCGCGGGAGCTGATCAAGTCACGCTTGCAAACTTCACGGACGTGATGACGAGGGACGACTTTTTGTTTGTTTGACAGGGCACTCAGTTCGCCGGTCCTTGGCGCATCTTGAGGATGGCGCTCCAGGACGCGAGCGGCTCCTACCCGTCGCCTGGCGTATGGCCTGGCGCTGGGCTCGCCGGCGACATCGTGCAGGTCGCGCTCGCGCTGATCGGAAGCGCAGCCACCGGTGCTGACGCGACAGAGGCGCTCCGTACGCTGGGCGGTGTCAGCTTAGACTAGGAGCATACAACGGATGTCCTGCGGCTTGGTGCTCAGCGGCGGCTTGTCACCCCTACCGAAAGTAAGCCCCGGCAATATTCATTTAGCCGTTTTCGCCTGCGTCCAATCATCTGGCACAGGGCTTCAGTTGTTCATTCAGAGGATCGGATGCCTCGCGGGTCAATACCTCGATTGGAGGCGACGTAGTCGATCTCGCCGCGCGTTGTGCCAATGTCCATTAGCTCCCTGTCACTGAGGTCGCACAAAGCTCGTCGTAGCCTCTGGCACTGGCGCCATTCCTTAAGCTCACCCCAACATCGCTTGAATAGGCTCGGGACGCTCCACGTCGATGCGGCGCTCGGTCGCGACCCGATCCAACTATAAGTCGTATCCATCGCGGCATCTCCTCGGGTTTTAAACCAAAAGAGGATACGAAGGACTTGCAGGGCTTGCTTAACATTCGGCTTACTTTTCCCTTATCGGCGGCTTATCCTTAGAGTTGGTGCTGACACGCCTTCTGCGACCGGCAGTCTGAGGGATTGGCAGCTTTGCGCTATCTCTTTGAGGGATGCTCATTCGACACCGAGCGGCGCGAGCTCCATCGCGGGGCGCACCTCGTCCCTGTTGCTCCACAGGTATTCGATCTGCTCGACTACTTGATCCGCAACAGGGAACGGGTCGTAAGCAAGGACGATCTCATCATCGCTATTTGGAGCGGGCGGAGCGTGTCCGACGCCGCGCTCACGACGCGCTTGAATGCTGCCCGCAACGCCATCGGCGATTCCGGGCAAGAACAGCGGCTGATCAAGACCTTTCCGCGCAAGGGCTTCCGCTTCGTCGGAACAGTGCAGGAAGCGACGAAGCTCGCAGGCGGGGGAATCGGCGATCCCCCCGTGCAAGGGCCGACACTGGAGCTTCTGTTCCCTGAGAAAGCCTCTGTGGCCGTTCTCCCCTTCACCAACCTGAGCTCCGATCCCGAACAGAATTACTTTGCTGATGGAGTAACCGAAGACATCATCACAGGGCTGTCTCGATTCAAAGCCCTGTTCGTCATCGCGCGGAATTCGAGCTTCACCTACAGGGAGCGTCCTGTCGACGTGAAGAAAGTCGGGCGCGAACTTGGGGTGCGCTACGTCCTGGAGGGCAGCGTCCGGAAAGCTTTAGACCGCGTGCGCGTCACCGGCCAACTGATCGATGCAGCCACCCGAGCGCATCTTTGGGCCGACCGGTTCGAGGGTGAACTCGGCAACGTCTTCGATTTGCAGGATCAGGTAACTGAGAGCGTGGTTGGAGCGATCGCGCCAAGGGTTGAAAAAGCGGAGATTGAGCGCGCCAAGCGCAAGCCAACCGAAAGTCTCGATGCCTATACGGTTTATCTGCGCGGATTGGCCAGATTTTATCAGATTGATAACGACCGAGAGGCGATCAACGACGCATTGCGGCTATTCAATAGCGCAGCCGAACTCGATCCGAATTTTGCGGCCGCGTACGGCCGTGCCGCCTCTTGCTATGCGTATAGTAAGGGCATTGGCTGGTTTTCGGGCACAGCGGAAGAGATTCTGCGAGTAACAATGCTTGCCAGGCGGGCGCTCGAGTTAGGCAAAGACGATGCGATCGCACTCAGTGCGAGCGGATGGGCTTTCGCCTACATCGTTGGCGATTTCGAGCAAGGTGCCGCCTTGATCGAGCGCGCCCTCTTGCTCAATGTCAATTTGGCCGAGGCGTGGCTCTTTAATGGGTGGGTCAAAAATTGGCTCTGCGAGCCGGAGTCGGCACTCAAATGCTTCGACCACGCCATGCGTCTGAACCCATTGGATGCGAGGATCGCGGGGATGCGAACCGGAATGGCATATGCGCATTTTCTGCTAGGCCGCTATGATGAGGCGGCGTCGTGGGCGGCAATGGCGTTGCAATACAACCCCGAATTTCCGGCAGGATTGCGCGTTGCTGCGGCGAGCAACGCAATGGCCGGTCGCCTGGAACAGGCACGCAAGGCAATAGCCCGCCTCCGACAACTCCATCCCGCGCTACGCGTATCCAGCATACGGGGCCTGGTGCCTCATCGACGGGTTCATGACCTCGCGCGATTTGAAGAAGGATTGAGGAAAGCCGGATTGCCGGAGTAAGCCTGTTTCATTGTGCAAACGGGCGATCGAAGGAGGCGCAATGTCCGCAAATGGGCCATCGCGACGCATTCCGCTGTGAAAATGCTGAACGTGTTCGTCGTCGACAAGGGTAAGCCGATGACTGAGTTCATCAAAATAAAGCCGGGCATTCACCGCAAACGCGCAAGAGGCGGCTACGAATGAAGGCCAGGCTTGTTCGGTGGCCTGCTGGCGAAGCCGATGAGCGTCTCAGTTCTGATCATGGCACAATACCCCTGTTTTGCCCGACGCGTCAAAGTTTTTTCGCAAAATCGGAAAACCAGCTTGCGACCAAGGGGGCCGGCTACTGTGCATGGGGTTGTTTTCAGTTTTTAGTTCTGGGCCTGCGGCCACCCGGCCTTTTCATGCAAAAAGGGCCGCCCCAAAGGCGGCCCTTTCGTCTTGGTTGAGGCTAATCGGCTTACTCGGCGGCCTGCTTCTGCGGCGGATCGAGCGCGCCGGACTTGTGGATCTCGGCGACCTGGTGGTCGCTGAAGCCGAGCACCGAGCGCAGGATCTCGTCGGTGTGCTCACCGAGCAGCGGAGAGCGCTGCACGTCGCTCGGGCTGTCCGACAGCTTGATGGGGTTGCCGACCGAGATGTACTTGCCGCGGGTGGGGTGGTCGACCTCGACCACGGTGCCGGTCGCGCGCAGCGACTGGTCCTCGGCGATCTCCTTCATCGACAGGATCGGGCCGCATGGGATGTCGTCCTTGTTGAGGATCTCCATCGCCTCGAACTTGGTCTTGGTCATCGTCCACTGCTCGATGCGGGCGAAGATCTCGTTGAGGCGCGGCAGGCGGGCGGCCGGCTTGGCGTAGTTCGGATCGGTCTTCCAGGTGGGCTCGCCGATCACGTCGCAGATCTTCTCCCAGACCGGGGCCTGGGTGATGAAGTAGATGTAGGCGTTGGGATCGGTCTCCCAGCCCTTGCACTTCAGGATGCGGCCGGGCTGGCCGCCGCCGGAATCGTTGCCGGCGCGCGGCACGGCGTCGCCGAACGGCACGCCTTCGCCGAACTGGCTGTATTCCTTGAGCGGGCCGTGGGCGAGGCGCTGCTGATCGCGCAGCTTGACGCGACAGAGGTTGAGCACGCCATCCTGCATCGCCGCAGTGACACGCTGCCCCTTGCCGGTATGGGTGCGCTGGTAGAGCGCGGTGACGATGCCGAGCGCCAGATGCAAACCGGTGCCGGAATCGCCGATCTGCGCGCCGGTGACGAGCGGCAGACCGTCGCGGAAGCCGGTGGTGGAGGCGGCGCCGCCGGTGCACTGGGCGACGTTCTCATAGACCTTGCAGTCTTCGTACGGCCCGGGACCAAAGCCCTTGATCGAGGCCACGATCATCTTCGGGTTGATGGCGTGGATCTTCTCCCAGGGGAAGCCCATGCGGTCGAGCACGCCGGGTCCGAAGTTTTCCACCAGCACGTCGCATTGCTTGATCAGTGCGGTGAGGACTTCCTTGCCCTTCGGGTTCTTGGTGTCCAGCGTGATCGAACGCTTGTTGTGGTTCAGCATGGTGAAATACAGGCTGTCCACGTTCGGGATGTCCTGCAGCTGGCCGCGGGTAATGTCACCCACGCCCGGGCGTTCCACCTTGATCACGTCGGCGCCGAACCAGGCCAGCAGCTGCGTGCAGGTCGGTCCGGACTGGACGTGGGTGAAGTCGAGAATGCGAACGCCCGTGAGCGCTTTGGTCATCATGTTGCTCCTGTTACCACTTTGCTTCCGTCATGCCCGCGAAGACGGGCATCCAGTATTCACTGTCGTTTCAGTTGGGCTCAGTGCTCGCCACCCATGCGGTCCGGCGAATACTGGACTCCCCGCCTGCGCGGGGAGTGACCCGGCGGTCGATTACTTCTTCTTCTGCAGAACGCTCTGCGGATTGAGGTTGCCGATGCGGCCGCTCTCCGAGCCCGCGGCGGGATCGATCACCGCGTTGATCAGCGTCGGCTTGCCGGACTTCATGGCCTCGTTGACGGCGCGCTTGAGCTCGTCGGGCGAGGTGGCATTCACGCCAACGCCGCCAAAGGCTTCCATCATCTTGTCGTAGCGCGCGCCCTTGACGAACACCGTCGTCGCCGGATCGGCGTTGGCGCTGTTGACGTCGGTGCCGCGATAGATGCCGTCATTGTTGAAGATGACGACGCAGATCGGCAGGTTGTAGCGGCAGATGGTCTCGACCTCCATGCCGGAGAAGCCGAACGCCGAGTCGCCTTCCACCGCCAGCACGGGATGGCCGGTCTCGAGCGCAGCCGCGATCGCCTGGCCCATGCCGATGCCCATCACGCCCCAGGTGCCGACGTCGAGACGCTTGCGCGGCTTGTACATGTCGATGACGCCGCGGGCGAGGTCGAGCGTGTTGGCGCCCTCGTTGACCAGGATCGCCTCGGGGTACTCCTTGATGACGTTCTTCAGCACGCCGAGCGCGCCGTGATAGTCCATCGGCGATTTGTTGTTCATGAGCTTCGGCGCCATCTTGGCGACGTTCTCTTCGCGCTTGGTCGAGACGGCCTTGGTCCAGTCGGCGGGCGGGGCGGTCCAGCCGGTGCCCATCGCCTGGTTGAAGGCGGAGACGACTGAGCCGATGTCGCCGACGACGGGCGCGACGATCTCGACATTGGAGTCCATCTCTTTCGGCTCGATGTCGACCTGGATGAACTTCTTCGGCGTTTCGCCCCAGCTCTTGCCCTTGCCGTGCGAGAGCAGCCAGTTCAGCCTTGCGCCGATCAGCATGACGACGTCGGAGTCCTTCAACACGGTCGAGCGGGCCGCGCCGGCACACTGCGGATGGGTATCGGGGAGAAGGCCCTTGGCCATGCTCATGGGGAGGAACGGCACGCCGCTCTTCTCGACGAAGCTCTTGATCTCCTCGTCGGCCTGCGCGTAGGCCGCGCCCTTGCCGAGGATGATGAGCGGGCGCTTTGCGCTCTTCAGCACATCGAGCGCACGCTTCACCGAAGCGGGCGAGGGGATCTGCGCGGGCGCAGCATCGATCACCTTGACCAGCGACTTCTGGCCGGCCTCGGCGTTCATCACCTGGCCGAACAGTTTCGCCGGCAGGTCGAGATAGACGCCGCCTGGACGGCCCGAGACCGCGGCGCGGATGGCGCGGGCGAAACCGATGCCGATGTCCTGGGCGTGGAGCACGCGATAGGCCGCCTTGCACAGCGGCTTTGCGATCGCGAGCTGGTCCATCTCTTCGTAGTCGCCCTGCTGGAGGTCGACGATCTCGCGCTCGGAGGAGCCGGACACGAGGATCATCGGGTAGCAGTTGGTGGTGGCGTGCGCGAGCGCCGTGAGACCGTTGAGGAAGCCGGGCGCCGAGACCGTGAGGCAGACGCCGGGCTTCTTGGTGAGATAGCCGGCGATGCCTGCGGCGTAGCCGGCGTTCTGCTCGTGACGGAAGGAGATCACGCGAATACCCGCGGCCTGCGCCATGCGGCCCAAATCCGTGATCGGGATGCCCGGCACATTGTAGATGGTGTTGATGCCGTTCAGCTTGAGCGCGTCGATGACGAGATGGAAGCCATCCGTCAGTTCCTGCTCGGTGCCCGGTGCCTCGGACTTGGTCGCGGTATTCAGCATGGGCCTTGTCTCCCTGGTCTCAAGTAGTGGGGCGAGTTGTTCGCCCTTCTGGTGAACGTCGCTTGGTGAACGGTTACGTGAACAGTTCCTGGCCATGCGCTTCGACGTAAGCGGCAAGGCCAAGGGTGTGGTCGCGGGCGCGCTTCTCGGCGAGCTCGGTGTCGCGCGCCTCGAGCGCTTCGATCATCGCGAGATGCTCGGGCAGCGAGGTCGCGGTTCGGTCCTTGCGTCCGATCGTGAGCTGGCGGTAGCCGCGCACGTGCAGCAAGAGGTCGTTGGTGAGATCGACCAGAACAGGCGATTCCGACAGCGAGATCAGGGCCTGGTGGAAGGCGATGTTGGCCTTGGAGTATTCCTCCACATGATCCTCGGGCAGGCGGTCCTTGCCGAAGTCCTTGAAGAAGTCACGCAGCGCCGTGATGTCCTTCTTGCGCGCGGTGGTGGTGATGAGGCGCGCGGCCATGCTCTCGAGCGCCGCCCAGGCGCGGATCATATCGACGATCTCGCTCTTGGTCCGGCGCACCACCATGATGCCGCGGCGCGGCACGGTCTTCACGAAACCGTCCTGCTCGAGCATCGCGATGGCCTCGCGGATCGGCGTGCGGCTGACACCCAGACGTTCGGACAGCGCGCGCTCGTCGAGCATCACCGGCTCGGGCGTCGAATAGATGTCCATCTTGAGGATGGCTTCCTTCAAGGCGTCATACGCCTTGTTCTTGAAGCTGCTCTCCGGGGCAATACGAACGATTGCGATATCTGCCTCGGCCATGTTCGGCAACGCCTTGGTTGGTTTCCGCAGTGACACGACGAATCTCCTCCAGGTAGGGAGTCGTCTTTTACAGGATTATTAACGAGAAAGTTTTTGGCATACCACATGCCAGAATGTCAAGCTGCCTATTTTTTGCGGCGTTCTAAGTCATGCGGCGGCTTGACAAGTTGGCTTCTGGCATACCAAATGCCATCGCCAGCCATTTTTGATCCAGGCCGGCGGAGTAGTCTCAGGCTTATGCCACTCCGTTCCGCCGCATGGAACAGAGCGCGGCGAATGGCAAGCATCACGGGCAGCCGCAACACGCGCGCGCTTTGAAAAGAACGAACTGAGGTCAAGGGAGAAGCCACATGTCCAATTCCAAAGATGCCGTCCGCAAGGTGCTCGACCAGGTCAAGGCGGACAACCGCACCAGCCTGACGGCCCCGGAAGGCAAGCTGGTCTGCGACGCCTACGGCATTCCGGTGCCGAAGGAGGGCGTGGCCAAGTCGGCGGGCGAGGCCGGCAAGATGGCCTCGGCGATGGGCTTCCCGGTGGTGATGAAGATCGTCTCGCCGGACATTCTCCACAAGACCGAAGCCGGCGGTGTCATCGTCGGCCTCAAGACCGCCGAGGACGCCGAGAAGGCCTATGAGACCATCCTCGGCAACGCCAAGAAATATAAGTCCGATGCCAAGATCGAGGGCGTCCAGGTGCAGCAGATGCTGGCCGGCGGCACCGAGGTCATCGTCGGTTCCATCACCGACGGCTCGTTCGGCAAGCTGGTCGCCTTCGGCCTCGGCGGCGTGCTGGTCGAAGTCCTGAAGGACATCACCTTCCGCCTCGCGCCCGCGATCAAGGAAGACGCGCTCTCGATGCTCGACGGCATCCAGGCCCATGAGATCCTGAAGGGCGTTCGCGGCGGCGAGCCGGTGAACCGCACGGCGCTTGCCGACGTCATCGTCAAGGTCTCGCAGTTGGTCACCGATTTCCCTGAGATCGTCGAGCTCGACCTCAACCCGGTGTTCGCGACCCCGAGGGGCGCAACCGCCGCCGACGTCCGCATCGTCGTCGACTTCGCCTACAAGCCCAAGCCGAAGCCGCGTCCGACCGAAGAGATCGTCGCGGCCATGAACCGCATCATGCAGCCGAAGGCGGTCGCCGTGGTCGGTGCCTCCGCCGAGGACGGCAAGATCGGCAACTCCGTGATGAAGAACCTCATCAACGGCGGCTACAAGGGCGAGATATACCCGATCCATCCCAAGGCTGCCGAGATCCTCGGCTACAAGGCCTATAAGAGCGTCAAGGACGTTCCCGGCGTAATCGACGTCGCGGTGTTCGCGATCCCCGCCAAGTTCGTGGCGGCAGCGCTGACCGAATGCGGCGAGAAGAAAATCCCGGGCGCGGTGCTGATTCCGTCGGGCTTTGCTGAAGCCGGCGCGCCGGAGCTTCAGGCCGAGATCGTCGAGGTCGGCAAGAAGTATGACATTCGCCTGATGGGGCCGAACATCTACGGCTTCTACTACACGCCCGCCAATCTCTGCGCGACCTTCTGCACCGCCTATGACGTCAAAGGCCACGCCGCGCTGTCGTCGCAGTCGGGCGGCATCGGCATGGCCATCATCGGCTTCTCGCGTTCGGCGAAAATGGGCGTCTCGGCGATCGTCGGGCTCGGCAACAAGTCCGACATCGACGAGGACGATCTGCTCGCCTTCTTCGAGCAGGACCCGAACACCAATCTTATCGCGCAGCACTGCGAAGACCTCAAGGATGGCCGCGCCTTTGCGGAAGCCGCCAAGCGCGTCTCCAAGAAGAAGCCGGTGGTCGTGCTCAAGGCCGGCCGCACCTCGGCCGGAGCAAAGGCGGCCTCGTCGCACACCGGCGCGCTCGCCGGCAACGACCGCATCTACGAGGACGTGTTCAAGCAGTCCGGCGTGATCCGCGCCCGCAGCTTGCGCCAACTGCTCGAATTCGCTCGTGGCGTGCCGGTGCTGCCGACGCCGAAGGGCGAAAATGTGCTGATCATCACCGGTGCCGGCGGCTCGGGCGTGCTGCTGTCGGACTCCTGCGTCGACAACGACCTGTCGCTGATGTCGATGCCGCCGGATCTCGATGCCGCCTTCCGCAAGTTCATCCCGCCGTTTGGCGCGGCCGGAAATCCTGTGGATATCACCGGCGGCGAGCCGCCGATCACCTACGTCAACACGGTGAAGCTCGGCCTGTCCGATGACCGTATCCATGCGCTGATCCTCGGCTACTGGCACACCATTGTCACCCCGCCGATGGTGTTCGCCCGCAACATGGTCGAAGTGAAGAAGGAGATGGAGGCCAAGGGCTTCGTGAAGCCGATGGTCGCCTCGCTCGCCGGCGACGTCGAGGTCGAGGAAGCCGCCGAATATCTCTACCAGCACGGCATCCCGGCCTACGCCTATTCGACCGAGCTTCCGGTCGAGGTGCTCGGCGCCAAATACAAGTGGGCGCGCGGGGCAGGGCTGCTCTGAGCGTCATCCCGCCTTTCATCCCGGGTCGATGTGACGGGACCGCGCAAGCGCGGCCCGGAGCATTGAACCCGGGACATCGAGATTCCGGGTCTGGTACGCCAGGCCCGCGCTGCGCGCAGCCCCGGCGCACCATCCCGGAATGACGGATGTACAAGCGGCAGGTCGCGATGAGCAAGAACGTGATCCGGCGCAAATCGCTCGAACCTCGGTCGCCATCGGACACCGAGCACGAGGCGCGTGACGGCGGCGTGCAGTCGGTCGATCGCGCGCTGTCGATCCTCGAAACACTCGCCGAGGATGACGAAGGCTATCGCCTCAGCGATCTGGCCGTGCGCACGGGCCTGTCTGCCTCGACCGTGCACCGCCTGCTGGCGACGCTGGAGAGCCGCCGCTTCGTACAGTTCGACCGTGCCGAATCCAAATGGCATGTCGGCGTGCGCGGCTTCACGGTCGGCGCCAGCTTCGCGCGGCGGCGCAATTTTTCCACCCAGGCGATTCCTTACTTGCGCAAGCTGCGCGATCTCACCCGTGAGACCGCCAATCTCGCCGTGGTCGACGACGAGTTCATCATCGTGCTGACCCGCATGGAGAGCCGCGAGATCATGCGCTCGCTCACCCAGGTCGGCGGCCGCGTCGCGATGGTGACCTCAGGCGTCGGCAAGGCGGTGCTCGCGACCTATTCCGACGAGGATGTCGGCGCGGTGATCCGCCATCATGGCATGCCGCGTCTGACCGAGAAGTCGATCGTGCGGCCGAGCGACCTGTTCAGGGAGCTCGAAAAGATCCGCAAGCAGGGATTTGCGATCGACGATGAGGAGGCCTGCATGGGCCTGCGCTGTATTGCCGCAGTGGTCTATAACGACTGTGCCGAGCCGCTCGCGGCGATTTCAGTCTCGGGGATGACCAGCCGCCTGACCGACGACAGATTGCCGGAAATCGGCCAGATCGTGCGCGACGTCGCCGGCGAGCTGACCATCGCGCTCGGCGGAGCGATGCCCGCCTCCGCATAGCGAGGAACCCGGGCGCTGTCGCTGGACAGCATCGGCCGTTTTGGTTGATATGCGACCAAACGACACAATGCGGCACACGATCAACACGTCCGCACGAGCCTGGAGGCTGCACTGATGTTTCAATTCCCCGCGCGCCTTGTCGGCGCAGCCGTCGCGCTGACCCTTGCGGCAGCTAGCCCGGCCTTCGCCCAGCAGCTCGAGCTCAAGCTGATGGCGCCGGCAGCCCCGGGCGGGGGATGGGACCAGACCGCGCGCTCGATGCAGCAGGCGCTGGTCGCCTCGGGCGTGGCGCGCAGCGTGCAGGTCACCAACGTTCCCGGCGCCGGCGGCAGCGTCGGCATCGCCCAGTTCGTCAACGGCGCCAAGGGCGACGGCAACCAGCTGATGGTCAACGGCTTCGTCATGGTCGGTGCGCTCGCCATGAACAAGTCGCCTGTGACACTCGATCAGGTGACGCCGATCGCGCGCCTCACCGAGGAAATCCAGGTGATCGTGGTGCCCGCGAATTCGCCCATCAAGACCGCGCAGGATCTCGCCGCCGCAGTGAAGGCCGACATCGCCAAGGTGACCTTCGCCGGCGGCTCGGCTGGCGGCGTCGACCATGTGATGGCGGCGTTGTTCGCAAGCGCCGTCGGCGCCGACGCCAAGAAGATCAACTACATCCCGTTCTCCGGCGGCGGCGAATCGCTCGCCGCGATCCTCGGCGGCAAGGTCACCGCGGGCATTTCGGGCCTGAGCGAATATGAAGGACAGATCAAGTCCGGCAAGCTGCGTGCGATCGGTCTGACCTCGGAGAAGCGCATCGCGGGCAGCGACATCCCGACCTTCAAGGAGCAGGGTATCGATCTCGTGATCGCCAACTGGCGTTCGGTCGTTGCGCCTCCTGGCATCACGCCGGAGCAGAAGAAGACGCTCAGTGACGCGGTCGAGAAGATGGTCAAGTCGGACGCCTGGAAGGAGATCCTCAAGCAGAAGGGGTGGGAGGATGCCTATCTCGGCGGCGACGCCTTCGCCGACTTCCTGAAGCAGGAAATCGTGCGCGTCACTGACGTGCTGAAGTCGGTCGGCCTCGTCAAGTCATGACCTCAGGCGACCCCGCCCAGCCGCGGCGCGTCGATCGCGCCGGCATCGTCATCGCTGCACTTCTCGCAGGTCTCGCCGCGGTGCTGGTCTGGGACGCGCGCGGCCTGCAATCCGCCGCGATGTACGGCATGGGACCGGAGGCGATGCCGGTGGTGGTCGCCAGCGGCCTTGCGCTGCTAGCAATCGGCAACTTCATCGCCGCGCTGCGCGGCAACCTGCCGGCGCGCGAGAGCGCCGATCCGGTACCGGTCGTTCTGATCCTCGTTGGCCTTGCGCTGCTGATCGCCATCATCGGCTTCGGCGGGGGTTTCATCCTGGCCACTTCGGCGCTGTTCGTGACGACGTCGGCCGCGTTCGGGCGCCGCGCCATCCTGGTCGACAGCATCATCGCGCTCGTGATGTCGACCCTCATTTATCTGGCGTTCGACCGCCTGTTGACGCTGAGCCTTCCCGCCGGCCCGCTGGAGCGACTGCTGTGATGGACACTTTTGCCGCGCTGGCCCACGGCATGGCGGTCGCCGTCCAGCCGATGAACCTGCTCTATGCGCTGATCGGCGTATTTCTCGGCACGGCCGTGGGCGTGCTGCCCGGCATCGGCCCGGCGCTGACGGTCGCGCTGCTCTTGCCCGTCACCTACAAGCTCGACCCCGGCGGCTCGTTGATCATGTTCGCCGGCATCTATTACGGCGGGATGTATGGCGGCTCGACGACTGCGATCCTCATCAACACGCCCGGCGAGAGCGCCTCGATGGCGACCGCGCTCGAAGGCAACAAGATGGCCAAGGCCGGCCGCGGCGGGCCGGCGCTCGCGACCTCCGCGATCGGCTCCTTCGTCGCCGGCACCATCGCCACCATCGGGCTCGCCTTCCTCGCGCCATGGCTGGTCGATTTCGCCGTGCGCTTCGGCCCCGAGGATTATTTCGCGCTGATGTGCGTCGCCTTCGTCACGGTGTCGGCGACCTTCGGCGATTCTCCGGTCCGCGGCCTGACCAGCCTGTTCATCGGCCTGACACTCGGCCTCGTCGGCATCGACAAGTTGACCGGACAGGCGCGGCTTGCGTTCGGCGTGCCCGAGCTGCTCGATGGCGTCGAGGTGACGACGCTCGCGGTCGGCCTGTTCGCGGTCGGCGAGGCGCTCTACGTCGCATCGCGCCGTCACCATACCGAGGAGAAGCTCGAGCCGGTGCGCGGCTCGCTGTGGATGACCAAGGAAGACTGGAAGCGGTCGTGGAAGCCGTGGCTGCGCGGCACCATGTTCGGCTTCCCGATCGGCGCGCTGCCGGCGGGCGGTGCCGAGATCCCGACCTTTCTGTCCTATTCAACCGAGAAGCGTCTTACCAAACACCCCGAGGAGTTCGGCAAGGGCGCGATCGAAGGCGTCGCTGGGCCGGAGGCCGCCAACAACGCCTCGGCCGCCGGCACGCTGGTGCCGCTGCTGACCCTGGGCCTGCCGACCTCGGCGACGGCCGCGATGATGCTGGCGGGCTTCCAGCAATATGGCCTCAACCCGGGGCCGCTGCTGTTTGCCGAGCGGCCCGATCTGGTCTGGGGCCTGATCGCCAGTCTCTTCATCGCCAACATGATGCTGCTGGTGCTCAATCTGCCGCTGGTTGGCCTGTGGGTGCGACTGCTCGCAATCCCGCAGCCCTGGCTCTATGCCGGCATTCTCGTCTTCGCGACCATGGGCACGATCGCGGCAAAGCCCTCGGTGGTGGAATTGTCGATGCTGGCCGGCTTTGGCGTGCTGGGCTTCCTGATGCGGCGGTTCGATTTCCCGATCGCACCCGTCGTCGTCGGCCTGATCCTCGGGCCCATCGCCGAGAGCCAGCTCCGCCGTGCGCTCGCGATCAGCCTCGGCGATCCCATGACGCTGGTCCAGAGCCCGATCTCGGCGACGCTGCTCGGCGTCGCGCTGATCGCGCTGTTGGCGCCGTTCGTGCTGAAGGGGCTCGGCCGGTTTAAGGCGAACGAAGATTAGCGGAACCCTTATCAGGCGCGCTTGCCTAATGCGTAAGCAGGAATGCCGTTTTATTTGAGTTGCCCGTGCCGCCTGCGCCGCGCAACCATCGCTGGGCTGTGCCCGTCAAACGAGAGCTCCGATGGCCAAACTCACCCGCTTTTCCGTCGCGCCGCTGCATAGCATGACGCGGCGTCTTGCCGACGTCGCCTCTGCGCGTGCCGCGCCGGATCTCGTCGTCACGGGCGCGCGGGTGCTTTCGACCTATTCGGAGCGTATCCATGCGGGCCGCGAGGTCTGGATTAGCGGCGGCCGCATCGCGGCGGTGAGGCCGGCCGGAACGGCGAACAAAGCCTGGAGCGGCATCGCGACTTATGACGCCGCCGGCGGCATCATCGCGCCGGGCCTCGTTGATCCGCACATCCACATCGAATCCTCGATGGTGACGGCCTGCGCCTATGCCGAGGCAGCGCTGCTCAACGGGACCACCACGATCTTCTGCGACAGCCACGAGATCGGCAATGTCATGGACGTCGCCGGCGTCGAGGCGATGCTCGAGGACGCGCGCGAGGCGCCGCTGTCGATCTTTCTGACGGTGCCGAGCACCGTCCCGGCGACCTCGGCCGAGCTCGAGACCGCCGGTGGCGATCTCACGCCGGACAAGATCGCCGGCTTGTTCGATCGCTGGCCCGAGGCGGTCGCACTCGGCGAGAAGATGGACTTTGTGCCTGTCACCATGGGCGACGAGCGCAGCCACGCGATCCTCGCAGCAGCGTTGAAGCGCGGGCGGCCGGTGTCCGGCCATGTCTACGGCCGCGAATTCGTCGCGGCCTACGCGGCATCCGGTGTCACCGACACCCATGAGGCAATCGATCGCGACATCGCCGACGATCTGCTCGACGCGGGCGTCTGGGTGTTCCTGCGCGGCGGGCCGCCGACCACGCCCTGGCATTCGCTGCCGCAGGCGATCCGGACGATCACCGAGCTTGGCGCCTCGCACAAGCGCACCGCGGTGTGCACCGACGACCGCGATGCCGACGATTTGCTTCTGTTCGGCCTCGACTGGGTGGTGCGCGAAGCGGTGAAGGCTGGGATGTCGCCGGAGCAGGCCTGGTCGATGGGCTCGCAACACGGCGCCGCACGCTTCGGCATGGAGGGCGATATCGGCGGCCTCGGCGGCGGCCGCCGCGCCGACCTCGTGTTGATGGACGATCAGCTCAAGCCGCAATGCACCTGGTATGGCGGCGAGCTTGTGGTCGAGCACGGCAAGATCACGGATCGCCTCGATCAGGCGCTGTCGCAGCGCTACCAATATCCGAAGGCGGCTTACGCGACCGTCAAACTGCCAGCGACGATGAAGCTGACGCCCGAGCTTCCTGCGAAGGCCTGCACCGTCAACGCGATCAAGACCGCACTGCCGGGCATCACGCTGATCCACGAGAAAGTGGCGATCGAGCCCGCAAATGATTGGCCGTCGCTGTTCGCGCGCCACGGTCTCTGCTTCGTCGCGGTGGTCGAGCGCCATGGCAAGTCGTCCGGCAACGTCGCCCATGGCCTGCTCAAGGATTTTGGCCTAAAGCGCGGCGCTGTCGCCTCCAGCGTCGGGCACGACAGCCACAACATCATCGTCGCCGGAACAAATGAACCAGACATGCAAGTCGCGATCGCGGCGATCAAGGACAAGCAGGGCGGCGTCTGTGTCGTCGCCGACGGCACGGTGAGGGCGCTGGTCCCGCTGCCGATCGCTGGCCTGCTCTCCGACAAGCGAGTCACCGAAGTCGCCGAAGAGGTCAAGGTGCTAAAGAAGGAATGGGCCG
The DNA here is from genome assembly GCF_054057995.1 of Bradyrhizobium sp. USDA 4486. Classification (NCBI taxonomy): domain Bacteria; kingdom Pseudomonadati; phylum Pseudomonadota; class Alphaproteobacteria; order Hyphomicrobiales; family Nitrobacteraceae; genus Bradyrhizobium; species Bradyrhizobium sp. USDA 4486. Next base: position 3,505,980 of record NZ_JBSRZV010000001.1, on the reverse strand, counting down.
AGGCCGGCTGCACCATTCCCTACATGGGCTTCAATTTGATTCCGCTATCGGTCATTCCGGAAATTCGCATCACCGACAAGGGCCTGGTACTGGTGCCTCAGATGGAGCTGGCGCCGTTGTTCGAGTGATTTCTTTCATGCATTTCTCAATCTAAGCGCTTGAACCAGACGAATTTTTCCCACGGCTACCGCATCGTGGAAAATAAAATCGATCTCGTTGAGATCGGCTTCCGCGCATCTGATGATCTCGCTCGCCGACTTAAGCCAAAGCGAGGTCCGATATGGCGAAGATGCGAGCCGTCGATGCAGCCGTGCGTATCCTGGAGAAGGAAGGCATCTCGACTGCCTTCGGCATTCCCGGAGCTGCGATCAATCCGCTTTACTCGGCCTTGAAGAAGCGCGGGTCGATCCGCCACATCCTGGCGCGCCATGTCGAGGGCGCCTCGCACATGGCCGAAGGCTATGCGCGCGCCAAGGCCGGCAATGTCGGCGTCTGCATCGGCACCTCGGGGCCGGCCGGCACCGACATGATCACCGGGCTCTATTCGGCGATCGCCGATTCCATCCCGATCCTCTGCATCACCGGCCAGGCGCCGCGGGCGCGGCTGTACAAGGAGGATTTTCAGGCCGTCGACATCGAATCGATCGCAAAGCCCGTGACGAAGTGGGCGGTGACGGTGCGCGAGCCGGCGCTGGTGCCGCGCGTGTTCAGCCAGGCGTTTCATGTGATGCGCTCGGGTCGGCCGGGACCGGTGCTGATCGACATGCCCCTCGACGTGCAGCTCGCCGAGATCGAGTTCGACGACGAGACCTATGAGCCGCTGCCGGTCTACAAGCCCGCCGCGACCCCCAAGCAGGTCGAGAAGGCGCTGGAGATGCTCAACGCCGCCGAACGTCCGCTGATCGTCGCGGGCGGCGGCATCATCAACGCCGATGCGTCGGACCTCTTGGTCGAATTCGCTGAAATCGCCAACGTCCCTGTCGTGCCGACGCTGATGGGGTGGGGCGCGATCCCAGACGATCACGTCCTGATGGCCGGCATGGTCGGCCTCCAGACCAGCCACCGCTACGGCAATGCGACGCTGCTCGAATCCGACTTCGTGCTCGGCATCGGCAATCGCTGGGCCAACCGTCACACCGGCTCGGTCGAAACCTATACCAAGGGCCGCAAATTCGTCCATGTCGACATCGAGCCGACCCAGATCGGCCGCGTGTTCAATCCCGATCTCGGCATCGTCTCGGACGCCAAGGCTGCGCTCGAACTCTTCGTCACCGTCGCCAGGGAGTGGCGCCGGTCAGGCAGGCTCCGCGAGCGCCAGGCCTGGCCCGCAGCCTGCCGCGATCGCAAGAAGACCATGCTGCGCAAGAGCCATTTCGACAACGTCCCGATCAAGCCGCAGCGCGTCTATGAGGAGATGAACAAGGCGTTCGGCCGTGACACCACCTATGTCACCGTGATCGGCCTGTCGCAGATCGCCGGCGCGCAGTTCCTCGGCGTTTACAAGCCGCGCAACTGGATCAATGCCGGGCAGGCGGGACCGCTCGGCTGGACGCTGCCGGCGGCGCTCGGCGTGCGCGCGGCCTGTCCGGATCGCGAGATCGTCGCGCTCTCCGGCGACTACGACTTCCAGTTCCTGATCGAGGAGCTCGCGGTCGGGGCTCAGTTCAATCTGCCCTATATCCATGTCGTCGTGAACAATTCCTATCTCGGCCTCATTCGTCAGGCCCAGCGTGGCTTCGACATGGACTACCATGTCCAGCTCTCCTTCGAGAACATCAACGCGCCCGAGATCGGCGTCTACGGCGTCGACCATGTCGCCGTCGCCGAAGGCCTCGGCTGCAAGGCGATCCGCGTCACCGACCCCAAGGACACGCAGGCTGCGTTTGCCACTGCGCGTGAATTGATGGCGAAGCACCGCGTGCCCGTGGTGGTCGAGTTCATCCTTGAGCGCGTCACCAACATCGCGATGGGGACCGAGATCGACAACATCGTCGAGTTCGAGGAGGTGCTGGACCTGCCGCTCGATGAGGTCGAAACGACGCGCACCGGCGTGCTGCAGCCGGCAGAGTAGGGGAGAGTCATGCCGAAATTTGCCGCCAACCTCACCATGCTCTTCAACGAGATGCCGTTCCTCGACCGCTTCGCTGCGGCCAAGGCGGCGAGTTTTTCTGGGGTCGAATATCTCTTCCCCTACGATTTCGACAAGGCGCAGCTGCGCGAGCAGCTCGATGCCCATGGCCTGACCCAGGTGCTGCACAATCTGCCTGCAGGCAACTGGGCCGGCGGGGAGCGCGGCATCGCGATCATGCCCGATCGCGCTAGCGAGTTCCGCGATGGCGTGTTCCGCGCCATCGACTACGCCAAGGCACTCGATTGCGACCAGCTCAACTGCCTCGTCGGCATTGCGCCTGCGGACGCCGATCCGCGCGAGCTTCAGGAGACGCTGGTCGGCAATTTGCGCTTCGCCGCCTCGACGCTGGCGCGGGAGAACATCAAGCTGCTTGTGGAGCCGATCAACACGCTCGACATCCCGGGCTTCTACCTCAACGGTACCGAGCAGGCGGTTCAGCTGATCTCCGAGGTGCGGTCGAACAATCTGTTCGTCCAATACGATATCTATCACATGCAGATCATGGAGGGCGATCTCGCCCGCACCATGCAGGAGTATCTGTCGCAGATCGCGCACATCCAGCTCGCCGACAATCCCGGCCGTAACGAGCCCGGCACCGGCGAGATCAACTATCCCTTCCTGTTCCGCCATCTCGACGCGATCGGTTATCGCGGCTGGATCGGCTGCGAATACAAGCCCCGCACCACGACGTTGGAAGGCCTGTCCTGGCACGCGGCGCAGACTTTTGAGACCTGAGGATCTGGACATGATCGACATTGGCTTCATCGGACTTGGCACCATGGGGCGGCCGATGGCCGGCCATCTCCTTGCGGCGGGCCATCGCGTTCTCCTGCATGACGTCGCCCCCGTTGCTCCCGAACTGATCGCTGCCGGCGGCATCGCCTGTAAATCGGCAAAGCAGGTCGCGGAGGAAGCGGATGCGGTCATCATCATGGTGCCGGATACGCCGCATGTGGAGGCCGTGCTGTTCGGCAAGGACGGCGTCGCGGCAGGCATCTCCAAGGGCAAGATCGTCGTCGACATGAGCTCGATCTCACCGCTTGCGACCAAGCAATTCGCGAAGAAGATCGAGGCGCTCGGCGCGGACTATCTCGACGCGCCGGTGTCGGGCGGCGAGGTCGGCGCGAAAGCCGCGAGCCTCACCATCATGGTCGGCGGGCCGGAGCGCGCCTTTGGCACGATGAAGCCGGTTTTCGATAAGATGGGCAAGAACGTCACCCATGTCGGCGCCAATGGCGATGGCCAGACCACCAAGGTCGCCAACCAGATCATCGTCGCGCTGACGATCGAGGCGGTGAGCGAGGCTCTGCTGTTCGCATCGAAAGCCGGCGCCGACCCGGCGCTGGTGCGCAAGGCGCTGATGGGCGGTTTCGCTTCGTCGCGGATTCTCGAAGTGCATGGCGAGCGCATGGTGAAACGCAATTTCGAGCCCGGCTTCCGCATCGAGCTGCATCAGAAGGATCTCAACCTCGCGTTGGAAGGCGCGCGTTCGCTCGGCCTGTCGCTGCCGAGCACGGCGGTGGCGCAGCAATTGTTCTCGTCCTGCACCGCGCACGGTGGCAAGGCCTGGGATCACTCCGCGATGGTGCGGGCGCTGGAACTGATGGCGGGGCACGAGATCGCGGCGGCCTGAAATGTTACGCGGTAACAGTCTTCGGATGTGATCCGCCTTTCGTCGCAGGGGAACCGGAACAATGATCCGGCCCCGCGGTTGAAGACGCACACGCAATCACTGGAGACTGAAGCACATGAAGACCCGTTTTGCGATTACGTTGGCTGCCGCGTCGGTGCTGGCGTCGAGCGCAGCCTTTGCCCAGTCGACGACCGAGGAAGGCGCGAGGAACGGCGCGCGTGCGGGCGGCGAGATCGGCGGTCCGATCGGCGCGATGGTCGGCGGCACCGTCGGCGCGGCTGTTGGCGCGGGCCTCGAAATTCCGAATGCGGTGCTTGGCGGCATTCCGCGCGACGATTCCGTCGTGGTGCATGAGCGCGTTGTGGTCGGCGAGCCGCTGCCCCCGACCGTGGTGCTGCGGCCGGTGCCGAACTACACCCAATATCGATATGCGGTCGTGAACGATCGCCGCGTGATCGTCGAGCCGCGCACGCGCCGCGTGATCAAGATCATCGACTGATCGATCAGAAGGCAGAAGAGCCGCGCCCTGCGGAGCATCACTCCGCGGGGCGTCGGTCTGTCAGGGCCGGAGTTGCGCGAAGGCGCGCGAGCGCCCAATCGGCTGCGGCGGCAAGCGCAAAGCCGATGCAGGCCGTGCCGGCGTCGACCAGGAAATCCTCCAGCCGAGCATGCCGTCCCGGTGCCCAGAATTGCATCAGCTCGAGCACACCGATCAGGACCACCGCGATGGCGGTAACGGCTCCGCGGCGATTCCTGTAAGCAAGTCCAAAGGCCAGTCCGATCAGAACGAAGGCGAGAGCATGCTCGCCGTCCTGCCCGAGATCGGAATGCGGCCGCAGGGTCGGCGGTCCCAGGGTCGCGAAGGTGACGGCGGCCGCAAGAACCCAGGCAAACAGGCGAACAAGAATGGACATCCGGCGCCGATAGCACGGATTCGCAACAGCTTGTTACCCGATATGGATCAGATCGCTGTGTAGTTAATGACGGAACGTTAAAGCGGCTCGCGTACGCCGAGGCCGTGCATGAAACGTTCCCGTATCTGTACGGGGTCGCGCCGGGTGGTGCCGACGCCCGGCTTGTCGTCGATGCGCACCGCGATCAGGCTGGGCTCCGAGCGCGACATCGCCTCGTCGATCAGGCGCTCGAAATCCTCCTCGTCCGCGGCCCAGACGCTGTTGGCGAGCCCCGAAGCGGTGGCGATGCCGACGATGTCGGCCACACTCGCAGCCGGCGTCGGCTGCGCGCCAGTGATCTGGTAGATGCCGTTGTCCATCACGATCATGATCAGGTTCTTGGGTTTCAACGCCGCAATGGTCGAGAGCGCGCCGAGCTGCATCAGCAGCGAGCCGTCGCCTTCGAGCGCGAAGACGCGGCGGTCGGGCTGCGCCAGCGCGACGCCAAGCGCGATCGGGAAGGCGAGACCCATGCTGCCCAGCATGTAAAAATTCTGCGGGCGATGGCCGGCAGCCCAGAGATCGAAATTGGTGTTGCCGATGCCGCCGATCACAGCTTCCTCGTGCTCGAGCTTTGCGATCAGACGCGAGGTGACGTCGAAGCGGTTCATGATCTTGGTGTTGCGCGTGGCCATGGCGGCGCTCACTTGTCGAAAACCTTGCCGCCCGTGAGCAGCGGGTTGAGGATCAGCGCGACCGGCGCCTGCGTGGTCACGGCCTGCTTGATCGAGCGGTCGGCGATGAACTCGAGCTCGTCCAGCCTTGTGATGGTGTGGTGCTCGAGGGCGAGCGAGTCCAGCACCGGGCGCATGGTGCGGCAGACCAGCGACTGGCCGTAGTTGAACTCGCCGAGCGTGCCGCGCTCGGACACGAACATGATCAGCGGGATCTGGTAGGGCACCGCGAGCGAAGCAAGCACGTTGGCGAGCGTGGCAAAGCCCGAGGTCTGCATCAGCACCGCGCCACGCCGTCCGCCCATCCAGGCGCCGGAGACGATGCCGACGGCCTCTTCCTCGCGAGCGGTGGCGAAGGTGGTGAAGAAGGGATCGGCATGCAAATTCTTGATCAGCGGCGTCAGCACGCGATCGGGCACGTAAGGGATGAGACTGATCTCGTTCCGCTTCAGGGTCTGCAGGACGATGCCGTGCCAGCTCTTGTCGCTGGGCGCCTGTGCTGCCTGGGCCTGCTGTTCTGCAGTCGCCATTGCGTTCTCCCCGGAGCCGCGCATGCTTGTTGGTTCTGGCCGTCGCGGCGGTCTGCCGAACTTGACCCAGGCAGCGGGATTGTCAACATGCCCGGCCCGGCACCGTGATCTGCGCCAGACGGCCTGCCGTGGCCGGCACCGCCATGGCATAAGCGGCAGCCATGAGAAACGGGAGGGACGCATGGACCGGGTAAGCATTGCGCGGGCCTTGCGGGTCTCCATGAGAGAGCCGGAAGGGTCCTGATGTCCGTCAACAGCAAGCGCGTCTTCTACGTCAAATATCTGGCCAATCCGATCTATATCGACATTCTGAAGGCGCGCCCCGACGTCCGGCTCGATCGCATCGAGAACGAGAGCCCCGAGGACTTTTACGCCCCGATCCTGAGCGCGGCCCATGTCTACCAGATCGGCGCCGCCCGCGACGAGCTCGCGCCGCATTTCCATGTCGACGCCGCGTTTCTGAAGCGCACGCCGAACCTGCTGCTGGTCTCCAGCAACGGCGCGGGGTTCGACCCTGTCGACGTCGAGGCCTGCACCGATGCGGGCGTGCTGGTCGTCAACCAGTCCGGCGGTAACGCCCATTCCGTGGCCGAGCACGCGCTGGCGATGATGCTGACCCTGTCCAAGCGCATCATCCAGTCCGACCGCAGGCTCCGCAGGGAGTCCAACGTCAACCGCAATGAACTCGTCGGGAACGAGATCGAGCACAAGACCGTCGGCATCATCGGCCTCGGCAATGTCGGCCGCCGCATCGCCGCGCTGTGCAACGGCCTGTTCGGCATGAAGGTGCTGGCCTACGATCCGTATCTGACGGCCGAAGTGATGGCCGAGCGCGGCGGGGAAAAGGTCGAGCTCGACGAACTGCTGCGCCGCGCCGATTTCGTCTCGATCTCCTGCCCGCTGGACAAGCGCAGCCGCAACATGATCAGCACGCGCGAATTCGCGCTGATGCAGCCGCACGCTTATTTCATCACCACGGCGCGCGGCTTCATCCACGATGAGGACGCGCTGCTCCAGGCCTTGCGCGACAAGCGCATTGCCGGCGCCGGTCTCGACGTCTGGTCCAAGGAGCCGCCGCCGCCGGAGCATCCGCTGCTCCAGCTCGACAACGTGCTGGCGAGCCCGCACACCGCCGGCGTCACCGTCGAGGCGCGTCAGAACATGGGCCGCATCGCCGCCGAGCAGGTGCTGGAGACGCTCGACGGCAAGCGCCCGCCGCGCATCATCAATCCCGAGGTCTGGCCGCGCTATGCCGAGCGCTTCAAGCAGGCTTTTGGCGTGACGCCGGGGTAGGCGGCGCGCTCATGGGATTGCGCTCCGATCGTTGGTTTACGAGGCTGAAAACAAAAAGCGGCGGATTTTACCGATGCCGTGAATGAACGCGCATGACTTGTGCTGTAGATCAGGATGCATGAGCATACTCTCGATTGCGACATCCGGACTTTCGGCGGCCAGCCTTCGCGTGAACGTGGCCGCCAGCAATATCGCCAACGTCAACACGACCGGGCCGCTCCCCGTATCAGGCGGATCGAGCACATCGGCCAGCTCGGGCATTGCTCCGACGTATCCCGCCGCTTATGTGCCGCTGCGCGTCGATCAGGTCGCCCAATCGAGCGGCTCGGCGCCCGGCGGGACGATCGCGACCGTATCGGCGGTTTCGCCGAGCTATACCGCGCAATCCGACCCGAGCGCTCCCTTCGCAAATCAGGCGGGCCTGGTCGCCGCGCCGAACGTCGATCTGGCCAACGAGTTCGCTCAGCTGGCGACCGCAAAGTACAGCTTCATTGCCAATGCGAAGGTCATTCAAGCCTACGCCGAGACCGAAGACACACTCCTCGATATCAAGACGTGATCGCTGACGGATCGTTTCGAGGCCCTTTGGCGACGGGAACCGTCGCCGGCCTTGATCCGCGTCAAAATCTCCTTCCCCAATCCGGCCTAAATGGGATTAGAGTGCCGCCGGGGCAGGCAGGAGGTCCGATGTCCACTTATGTCGTCAGGTTCATGAAGGACGTGCTCGGCCACGGCCGGCAGATCGAGGTTTGCCAGGGCACCCTCGAGGTCGATGCCTGCGATGAGAACGAAGCCAAGGAGCGGGCGAAAGCAAAATTCTGCAAGGACCAGGCGTTGCTTCACTGGTCGTTGCATGCCGACCGCATCCAGGTCAGACCGGCTGACTATCCGTCCTGAGGTTTAGCGTCCAGGTGCCGTGACCGCTGGCGGCGAGGTTGCGCCCGCGCCGAGCGAGCGCTGCACCATGACGGTGTCGGACCAGCGGCCGTGGCGATAGGCGACGCCGCAGAGCAGGCCGGCGCGCGCGAAGCCAAACTTCTCGTGCAGTGCCAGCGAGGGCGCATTGTCGGCATCGATATAGCCGATCATCTGGCGGAAGCCAGCCGCAGCGCAGGCGTTGATCAATTCCCCGAGCAAGAGCCGCCCGACCCCGCGGCCGAGATGCTCGTGGTGGACGTAGATCGAGTGCTTGGCGGTGTAGCGATAGGCCGGCCGCTTGCGGAACAGCACCGCATAGGCATAGCCAACCACCTCGCCGCGAAAGGTCGCGACAAGGTGCGGCAGGCGGGTCTGCTTCAGGTTCTTGCGGCGATCGCGCAAATCGTCAGGCTCGGGCGCACCGGTTCCCTCGACGTCGCGCGGTACGCCGTTGCGGACGTGATGGCGATAGATCGCCAGCATCGCCTCGACATCGCTCTCGCGTGACGGCCTGACCAGGACAGGCTCGTCACTCGCGCGCACAGCTGTCTCGTTCATCGGCACCTACTCGGCAACGACGTAAGTATAGAGACCGATGCGGCCCCGCGCATCGATCTCCTTGTAGACGCCCTGGATTTCCACGTCGAATCCCGGGAAAGTGTTGAAGCAGGTCTCGAACATCTTGAGATAATCCACCATAGGCTTGGCCCGTTCCGTCAGCCGCTCGCCGGGCACGATGGTGGCGATGCCGGGCGGGTAGACCACGAAGGGCGTGGTGGCGATGCGGCCCGCGATCGCCTCGATCGGCAGATAATCCACATCGTTCTTGAACAAATAGCGCGCAGCATCACGGGGCGACATCGCGATCTCAGGCATATGCTCGGGCATGAACTGGCGGGCCTGGAGCGCGCTGACGTCGGCGGCGCGGAAGAAGCGGTGCATGTCGGCGCAGAGGTCGCGCAGCCGCACGCCGGCATAGCGCGCCTGGCGCCGCTGGTAGAACTCCGGGATGACCTCGGCCAGCAGCGCATTGTCGTCATGCAGCTTCTTGAAGGCGACGAGGCCGGAGATCAGCGTGCCGGCCTTGCTCGCCTCGACGCCGGGGGTGAGCAGGAAGAGCAGGGAGTTGAGGTCGTTCTTCTCGGGGACGATGCGGTTCTCGCGCAGATATTGTGCGAGGACGGGCGCGGGGATGCCGTGGTCGGCATAGGCACCGGTCGCGCGGTCGAAGCCGGGGGTGAGGAGCGTCAGCTTGTTCGGGTCGGTAATGGCGAAGCCTTCAGTAAGATTGGGGAAGCCGTGCCAGTTTGTATCGGGCGAGAGCTGCCAGAGCGCGGGATTGGTGGCGAGCTCGTCGGTGGAGAGCGACTCCCAGGCGACGTTATGCGCGGTGCCGGGCCGGCCGACGTCGGGAATGGCGACGCGATCCGGCACGAAGGGTTCGAAGAACCAGCGCCGATCCGGATTCTGCTCGTTCTCCTCGAACTCCCGGCGCATCGCGCGGACTTTCTTGCGCAGCTCGATGCCGAGGCGGATCGTGTCGTCCCACAGCACCTCGCCGGATCGACCCTTCATCATCTGCGCGCCGACGTCGAGCGAGGCGAACAGCGGGTAGAAGGGCGAGGTCGAGGCGTGCTGCATGAAGCTTTCGTTGAAGCGGCGGTGCTCGACACGACGCTTCTGGCCGCGGATGTGGCGGTCCTTGATGTGGATCTGCGAGGCCTGCGAGAAGCTCGCGAGCTGCTTGTGGGTCGACTGCGTCGCGATGATGCCGGGCGCCTCAGGAGGGAGGTTCGACAGCCCCATGGCAAAGCGGCCGGCATAGAGCGGATGGAATTTCATGAAGCCGGCCCAGGCCTCGTCGAACAGGATGTATTCGCAGAGATGGCCGATGCGCTTCAGGATCATCTCGGCGCTGTGGATCGAGCCATCATAGGTACACTGCTCGACCACGGCGACGCGGAACGGCCGCTCCTTGCGCCACGCGTCGCTGTCGGTCACCAACGGATGGTTGCGGATCGCCTCGCGCAAGGCCTTCTCATCGAGCATGTCCCACCGCATCGGGCCGATTAGGCCCCAGGCGTTGCGGACGCTGGGGACATAGACCGGGATGCCCCCATTGATCATCAGCGCGCCGTGATGGGCGGCCTTGTGGTTGTTGCGATCGAACAGCACGAGGTCGCCGTCGGTAACGAGGGCGCCGAGCGCGACCTTGTTCGAGGTTGAGGTGCCGTTGAGAACGAAATAGGTTTTTTCCGCGCCGAAGATCTGCGCGGCTTCCTTCTGCGCTTTCAGCGCCGGTCCCTCATGGGTGAGGAGGTCCCCGAGATCGAGGACCGAATTGTCGAGGTCGTCACGGAACACGGATTCGCCGAGATGCTCGACGAAGACCCGGCCGATCGGGCTGCGGTTGTAGAACACGCCGCCGTTGTGCCCCGGGCAGGTCCAGAGCTGGTTGCCTTCCTCGGCATAGTCGACGAGGGCACCGAAGAACGGTGTCTTCAGGGTCTCGGCATATTGCTTGAGCCGGCTGATCAGGTTCCTGGCGATGAAGGTCGGCGTCTCCTCGGACAGGAAGACGTAGCCGTCGATGAAGTCGAGCACCTCGACCGGCAGGTCCTCGAAGCGCTTGCGCCGGATCAAGAGAATGATCGGGAAGTCGAGGCCGCGGCGCCGCATCAGGTTGATCAGGGCCGACGTCCTGCCTTCCAGGCCCTTCTTGCCCCAGTCCACCACCATGCAGCCGATCGCGGCATCGGTCTGTACCGCGATCTCGGCGTCTTCCAGCTTGCGTGCCCGGACCACCTCGAAGCCGGAGCGCTGGATCTCCTCGATGATCTGGTTGAAGCGGAGGCCCTCGAGGTCGTCGGCGTCGAATGCAGGTGCGGCGAACAGGAAGTTGAAGCGTTTGAAATAGTCCATGGCGTGTCCCGAATGTGCGAGACGGACAGGTCTCTGCACATTCGATGACAGTTATATGACGGCGGCTTGCGCGCGACGAACCCGGTCAGTTCGCGGCGGCGATGATCATGCGCTTTCGTCCGAAATTCGCCACGGCTGCCTCAGGAACACCGAAATTGTTGGCCAGCAGGTGGCGCGGCGCCTTGGCCAGCCAGTCGCCGAGGCTGCTTTCGTGATAGGTGCCGCTGTCGAGCACGCCGACGACCTCGGCGTCCTCGTTGCCGATGTTCTGGATCGAGTGTCCGCAATTGGCGGGGACGTAGGCGCATTCGCCGGACGAGAGTTCTGCGATCGCAACACGCTTGTCGAATGCGAACAGCGTCACGCGCGTGCGCCCCTTCAGCACGTAGTGCCATTCATTGGCATCGGTGTGCCAATGCGGCTCGTGCATCGCGCCGGGTTTGAGCTTCAGCACCGTCCCTGTCATGGTGCTCGACACCGGAAACTCCTTGGCCGAGGCGACGTAGAGCTGGCCGCCGGCCGTGCTCACCCGCGGCTTCTGCGACGTCAGCGGGAAACGGTGGGTGCGGTCGCGGTCGAGCGCGCGGGCGACTTTCGCCTGCGGACCATCGAGCGCCAGCACCTCGCCCTGCATGATGTAGGTTTCGGCCTTCGGATTGGCGCCAAAGATATCGGTGGAGACACCCAATGCCTGCGACAGCGTCGGGGCGTCGTAGCGGCTCATCCAGTCGCTGATCCCGAACGTACCATGCTCGGAATAGAGCCCATCATCGAAGGCGAGGATGGCGTGACAGGGGGCAGACCCCAGCGTCTGGATGGCGTGGCTGTGGCCTTTCGGGAAGAACCAGAGATCGCCGGGCGCGAGATTGACGATCTCGAGCTGGCCTTCGGGATCGACCACCGTCACCTGGCAATGGCCGTCGACGACTAGGCCCACTCGGCGGAATTGTGCCAATGCATTTCCCGGGCGCCGCCGGCATTGACGAACAGATGCGCGCCGGCAATGCCGGTCGCGAGCGGGAGGGTGCGGGTCGTGACCTCGCGCGCCCAGCCTCCGGAGGTGGCCTTGATCGGACCCTTGTCGAGTGAGGCCGTGAACACGACGGGATCGCCGGACTTGCGCGGGATCGTCTTCAGGAAGTCCGTCGCCGGAGCGACATCGTAGCCCGCGGCATGTCCATCGGGAGCCGCGATCGCGGATTTGGCAGCGCCGAGGATGCCGGCACCGAAGGCAACAGATTGAATGAAGAGACGGCGGCTGGATTCGAACATCGAAGACCCCAATATCAGATGGTTGCATGAAACGGACCCGCGAAGCCTCTACGCCTCGCGCGCCATCATCTGGGTCTGATGAACCCGCCCGCTGCGCCTCAACCATTGGGTTGAGACGGCGCCTCAATTATCTTTGATTGAGCAATGAAAACGACTGTGAAGCGGTGCGCTTGACAGCACGATCCGCGCCGCGGGCGGCGATTCAGCTAGCGCTTGGCTTCGCCGAACACCACCGTCGGCACGGCGCGGTTGACGATTTCGCGGAGCGCGAAGCTCGATTGCACCCGCGCCACGCGCGGCAGGCGCGACAGCTCGGTGCGATGGATGCGCTCGAAATCCTGGATGTCGCGGGCGAGCACAATCAGGATGTAGTCGTCGGTCCCCGACATCAGGAAGCAGCGCACAACCGAAGGGCATTTCACCACCTCGGCCTCGAACGCCTTCAGCGCCTCGTCGCTTTGGCTCTCGAGCGCGATGCGGACCAGCACGGTGGTGGTGAGGCCGAACTGGTTAAGATCGAGCGCGGCCTGGTAGGCCTGGATGTATCCGTCGTCCTCAAGGGCTTTCTGACGACGCGCCAGCGCCGTGCTGGAGAGCCCGATCTTGTTGGCGAGCTCGGCGTGGCTCGCCCGCGCATTGGTGGTGAGTTCCGCGAGGATAGCGAGATCTTTCCGGTCGAGGGCCAAGGTTTTGTTTCCGGCGTGAAAGGGCGCTTCCGCGCCGGAAACCGGCGCGCAAGCAGCCAAACTAGCGGATAATTGCACGAAACCAAACCGCCCCCGTCGCTACGATCAACAACGGAATCAATGCGATGGCGAGGGAGCTCAAGATGCGCGTCGGTGTGCCCAAGGAGATCAAGGTACAGGAATATCGCGTCGGGCTCACTCCGGGTGCGGTCCGTGAATATGTCGCGGCCGGACATCAGGTCGCGGTCGAGACCGGTGCCGGCAGCGGCATCGGCGCGTCGGACGAGGTGTACGAGCGGGCAGGGGCTGCCATTGCCGCGAGCGCGCGCGACATCTTCGCCACGTCCGACATGATCGTGAAGGTGAAAGAGCCGCAGGTAAGCGAGTGGGTCCAGCTCCGCGAAGGCCAGATTCTGTTTACTTTCCTGCATCTTGCGCCGGATCCCGAACAGGCCAAGGGTTTGCTTGCGTCCGGCTGTAGTGCGATCGCCTATGAAACCGTCACCGACGCGGCCGGTCACCTCCCCCTGCTGGCGCCGATGAGCGAAGTCGCCGGCCGCCTCGCGATCGAGGCCGCTGGCGCCGCGCTCAAGCGGTCGGCGGGCGGCCGCGGATTGCTGCTCGGCGGTGTGCCCGGCGTACAGCCGGCGCGCGTCGTCGTGCTCGGCGGCGGCGTCGTGGGAACGCAGGCGGCGCGCATGGCCGCCGGCCTCGGCGCGGAAGTCACCGTGATCGACCGTTCGATTCCACGTCTGCGCGAGCTCGATGATCTCTTTGTCGGACGGGTCCGCACCCGTTTCTCGACGATCGAGTCGGTCGAGGATGAAGTGTTCGCCGCGGACGTCGTGATCGGCGCGGTGCTGGTGCCGGGGGCCAGCGCGCCAAAACTCGTCACGCGCGCAATGCTGAAATCCATGAAGCCGGGCGCCGTGCTGGTCGACGTCGCGATCGACCAGGGCGGCTGCTTCGAGACCTCGCACCCGACGACGCATACCGATCCGACCTACGAGGTCGACGGCGTCGTGCACTATTGCGTTGCCAATATGCCGGGTGCGGTGCCGGTGACGTCGAGCCAGGCGCTGAACAACGCGACGCTGCCGTTCGGCCTGATGCTCGCGAGCAAGGGCTTTGCCGCGGTGCTGGAGAACCCGCATCTGCGCAACGGTCTGAACGTGCATCGTGGCCGGATCACCAACAAGGCCGTGGCGGAGAGCCTTGGGCTGGACTTTGCGCCTGTCGGGAGTGGGCTCGCCGCCTGAGTAGCGACTTACCCCTTCGTCCGCCGGTACTGCTCCAGATCCGGATCATGCGTCATGCGCCAGTAATCGACGAACCGCCACGGCATCGCCGAGAACACGCGACCGCTCGCGTTGCGATAGTAGGTACTCATGCCCGGATGGGTCCAGATCATGGCCTCGTGCTCGGCATCGACTTTACGAACATAGTCGTCGAGCACGTCTGGGCGAACGTCGATCGCGGCTATATCGTGCTCGATCATCTCGGCGAGACAGGCGGAGATGTAGCGGCTCTGGCATTCCGACTGGAAGATGACGCTGCCGCCGTGCGCAGGACCTGAGTTCGGGCCGAGCATGCAGAAGAAGTTGGGAAAATCAGGCACCGTGAGGCCGAGGAATGCGGTCGGATTGTCGTTGGCCCAGGCCTCGCGCAGATTCTTGCCACCGCGGCCTATGATGTTGAGGCGCGCCGCCATCTCCGTGACCTTGAAGCCGGTAGCGACGACGATGACGTCAGCGTGGCGATGCTTGCCGTCGGCGGTGATGATGCCGGTTTCGTCGAAATGGTCGATCGTGTCGGTGACGAGCTCGACATTGTCCCGCCTCAGGGTCTTGAACCAGTTGTTGTCGAGCAGGATGCGCTTGCCATAGGGCGGATAGGTCGGCACGCATTTCTCGATCAGGTCCGGCCGTCCCTGCAGTTCCGACAGGATGAAGTCAGTCAGCTCCTGGCGGTGCCGGTCATTGCCCTTGTTGACGGCGCGCTCGGGATGCGGCCAGGCCGGGTCCTTGCGCAGGAATGGCAACAGGCCGTCGCCATAGCGCCAGAACATGTTGAAGCGGTACCACTGCACATAGAACGGCAGATGCGCGAGCAGCCAGCGCGCGCCTTTGCTGATCGGATCGGAATAACCCTTCACCGGACGCGCCCATTGAGCGCTGCGTTGATAGACCGTGACCGAGGCGACGCGGCCCGCGATCGACGGCACCAGCTGCATCGAGGTCGCGCCGGTGCCGATCACGGCGACATGCTTGCCGTCGACATTGATGTCGCCGGACCACAGCGCCGAATGCAGGATCGTGCCCTTGAAGGTCTCTTCGCCCTTGAAATGCGCGCGCGAGGGATCGTTGAGCTGGCCGATGGCCGAAACCAGCGCGGTGGATTCGAAGGTCTCTTCGCCGTCTCTCGTCTTCAGCGTAGAGACCCAGCGCTTCTTGCCTTCGTCCCAGCGCGAGGAGGTCAGCTCCGTGTTGACCCGCAGATGCTTGCGGATGCCGAATTCGTCCGCGACCTTGAGCAGATAGCCGAGCAGCTCCTCGCGCTGGCAGAAATAGCGCGTCCAGGCATTGCCCGAGCCGAACGAGTAGGAATAGGAATGGTTCGGCGTATCCACGCCGCAGCCGGGATAGCGGTTGATCCACCAGGTGCCGCCGAGCTCGGCGTTCTTCTCGACGATGGTGTAGGGGATGCCGAGATGGCCGAGCGCTACGCCGAGCGCGATGGCGCAGACGCCGGCGCCGACGATCAGGACGTGCTGCCCCGCAAGCTTCTCGTCCGCGGGTCTCTTGGTCCAGCGTGCCTCGCGCGGCACAAAACCCATCTCCTCGCGCATCAGGGGCGCATATTCCGGCGCAACATTCTCGCCAAGGCAGGCGCGCATCATCCTGAGCAGCAGCTCTTCGCCGGGATCGGTGATGACGGGTTTTGGCGTCCCGCCGGCAAACAGCTCGACCACGGCGGCGCGGATCTCGTCCTGGATATTGCGGGGCACGCCGGCCTCGGGATCGGGGATGAGGCGGATGTCGCGCTTGGGCAGATACGGCGGCTCCAGCCATTTCTTGTCGCCGGTCATGTGCACCAGCACCATCAGCAGGCAGCGGATGTCGGCTTCGGCGATGGCCGAGGCGAGGTCGAGCGGCTTGTGGGAAGATGCGATGTTCATGGCGTGTCACCGGAGGCAGTGAAGAGGCCACGCGTCATCAGCTTGCGATAGGCGGAGATAACGTGGTCGGGCACGGTGGTGACGCCGCCTTCCGAATAGGAGTAGCGGCGGCTGAGATAGCCGCGCGAGCCCATCAGCATGTGGACGATGGCTTCGAATTCCTCGTCGCTGTAGTCGTGAATCGCGCCTGCTGCGCGTGCGCGACGCAAGATGCGCACATAGGCCGTCGAGATGTTGTCGAGGTGCTTCTGATAGCCTGTGGGCGCGAAGAATTCGGCCTCGTTGAGGATGCGCAAGAATTCCGGCACCTCGCGGATGAAGTCGAAGAAGGCGGAGAAGCGCGAAATTTCCTGCCGCGCCGCGTCCGCCGTGCCGGTCCGGGCGCGGATGAACTCGACCATGTCGAGTCCGATCTTCGGCAAGAGCTGGTCGAGCAGCTCCTGCCGGTTCTCGAAATGGTTGTAGAAGGTGCCCTGCGCGACGCCGGCCTCTTCCGTGATGCGGGCGACCGAGGCTTCGGCGTAGCCATATTTGCCGACGACCTTGGTCGCAGCGTCAAATATCTTCTGCTTGGTCCAGGCATTGCGCTCGACGCGGTTCAGCTTGGTCACCTTGGCGTTCGCTTGCGTCATTCAGACGTCTCCAGCTCGGCGCGCAGCACGCGCTTGAGGATCTTTCCGCTCGGATTGCGCGGCAAGCTGTCACGGATGATCAGCTGTTTCGGCACCTTGAAGCTCGCCAGTCGCGCGCGGCAGTGTTCGGTGAGGGCAGGAAGCCCAAGACTCGCGCCTTCCGTCAGCACGACGATGGCGACGGGACGCTCGCCCCAGCGCGGATCGCGCAGGCCGATCACGGCGACCTCGCGCACCTCGGGCAAGTCGTAGATGACGCGCTCGACCTCGGAGGAGGAGACATTTTCGCCGCCGGAGATGATCATGTCCTTCTTGCGGTCGGTCAGGTAGAGAAAGCCCTGATCGTCGAGATAGCCGACATCGCCGCTGCGGAACCAGTCGCCGAAAAAGGCGGAGGCGGTCTTCTCCGGATCCTTCCAATAGCCACGCGTGATCTTGGGGCCGCGCAGGCAAATCTCGCCATTGAAGTTCGGCGGCAGCGCCTTGCCGTCCTCGTCGCGGATCTCGATCTCGACATGGGCGATGGCGCGGCCTGTCGAGCCGATCTTCTCGATCTCGCGGCCCGCTTCCATAAAGGTGTCGCCGCCCATGGTCTCGGTGAGGCCATAGGCGTCGATGTAGCGCGCATTGCGGAAGAATTCCGAGAAGGCGCGGATGCGCAGCTCCGGCGTCTTCTCGCCGCCGCCGATCGCCCATCGCAGGCTCGACACGTCGTGGCGATCGCGGGTCGGGCAGGTGAGCATTGCGGTGGTCATGACAGGCGCGAACCAGGCGGCGTTGAGCTTGTCCTCGGCGATCGCGGCGAGCGCCGTTTCGGGCTCGAAGTTTCGCTCGATGCGGATGAAGCCGCCGTGCCAGAGCACGGCGATGCCGGGCAGGTCGAGCGCGCCGACGTGATAGAGCGGGCCGACGACGAGCAGACGCACGTCGGCGCTGAGGCCGAGCGCGATCGTCTGGTCGGCCGACTTCCAGTAGAAATTATCGTAAGAAAGCATCACGCCTTTGGGGCGATCGGTCGTGCCCGAGGTGTACATCAGCCGCATCAGGTCGGATGGCGCGCGGACGTTCATGGATACAGGTGCCGCGTCGCGCGCGAGATGCGTGACGCTTTGTTGCGCGGCCTCGCTCAGAACGACGGTCTTTGCGCCCGCTGCGTTCGCAACCAATTCTTCATCGATGATCAATAGCCGCGCGCCGGCATTGCCGGCGATATAGCCGATCTCGTCGCGGGAGAGGCGAAAATTGATCGGCAGGAACACCGCGCCGAGATGGCTGGTCGCAAACACCAGCTCCAGGAACGCCGCGCTGTTCTTCATCAGCACGGCGACGACGTCGCCGGCTCCGATGCCTTGCGAGGCGAGCCAGCCTGCGGCTTGCCCGATGCGCGCATCGAGCGCCGCGTAGGAGATCACCTCGCCGCGATATTTCAGCGCGGGCCGGTCCGGCGTTCGCCGGGCATGAAAGGCGATGAAGCTCGAAAGGTTGATCATGCTGCGGTTTCGGGCCGATTGGTGGCCACGTTTCCTCCCATTCTGAATTCTGACTCATAATTCATGTTTGTCTTGACGTCACCCCCTGCCTCTGAAATTGTTGGGAACACGGAGACGAGACGATCTTCGACAAGGGACTGGAACGCCGACCCGAAAGAGGGAGGGGAAAATGAAGAGAACCCGCACGCCGGGCGTCAGCCGCCGTTCAACACTGGCGCTGATGGGCGCCGGTGTGATGAGTGTTGCCGCGCCGTGGGTGGCGCGCGCCCAAGCCAAGACCATCAAGATCGGCATGCCGACGATCTTGTCGGGCCGCGTCGCGCAGCTCGGCACATCGTCGCGCAATGCGGTGATGCTCGAGGTCGAGAAGGTCAACGCCGCCGGCGGTCTTGCCGGCCGACAGATCGAGATGGTGATCCGCGACTCCAAGGGCCAGCCGCAGGAAGCAGCCCGCGTCGCGCGCGAGCTCGTCAACACCGATGGTTGCGAGCTGCTGATCGATGCCGAAGCCTCCTCCGGCGCCTTCGCGGTGCATGAGGTCGCGCGCGATCTCGGCGTGTTCTGCGTCCACACCAATTCGGAAACGTCGTCGCTGACCGCCGATCCCAAGCAGCACATTCCGAATGCCTTCCGCACCGCGCGACAGGGCGTGCACGATTCTATCGTCGGCGGCAGCTATGCCGCGGCGATCGCAAAGGCGAAGGGCTTGAAGAAATGGGCGACCTGCTCGCCCGACTACGCCTATGGCCGCGACACCACGGCGGAGTTCACGCTGTACCTCAAGCGCTTTGCGCCCGAGGTCGAGATCATCAGCGAGTCCTGGCCGAAGCTGTTTCAGCCCGACTATACCGAGGTGGTCACCAAGATCCTGCAGGCCAAACCGCAAGCGCTCTATTCCTGCTTGTGGGGCGGCGATCTGACCTCCTACATTGACCAGGCCAACATCTACGCGATGTTCGGCCAGATGGAGGTGTTCGCGGTTAACATGGCCGACTACACCGCGCTCACCGTGGTGAAGAACCTGCCCAAGGGCATCCACTCCGGCAACCGCTACATCAAGACGTTCCCGGCCACGCCGGAGAATGCCGCCTGGGGCGACGCCTACAAGGCCAAGTACAATGAATACCCGACCAACTGGTCCTGGGAGAACGCCACTGCCATCATGCTGATGGCGGAAGCCGCGAAGAAGTCGAACTCCGCCGACGGCAAGAAGATCGCGGAGGCGCTGAAAGGCCTCACAATCAAATGCCCGTTCGGCGCCGACGGCACCGTGACGATGCGCGGCGACGACCACACGCTGGTCGGCTACGCCATCGGCTGGGGCACCACGATTCCGCAGGAGCCTTATGTCCCGGAGGTCAAGGCCGGCGACTGGAAGACCATCTTCGAGTTAGAGGCCGAGTGGAAGAAGAGCAAGGGTTACAACTGATGTGATGTGCGGCGGAGGCGGGTGACTTCCTCCGCCGTTTTCGTCTGGCTTTCGCGCCACATCGGGCGCGCCGCAATGAAAGTGCTCCCGTGGACCTCGATGCGCTCACCGGCTGCCTCTCCAGCTCCGCCTGCCTGGTGACGCAAACCACCAGCGGGCTCATCATCGGCATGCTGCTGTTCCTGGTCGCGGTCGGATTGACCCTGATTTTCGGCGTGCTCAAGGTCGTCAATTTCAGCCACGGCGCCTTCTATATGTTCGGCGCATATTTCGCGATGACGGCCAATCAGCTCACCGGCAGTTTTGCGCTGGCGATGCTGGCCGGCGCGGCAGGCACCGCCATTCTCGGACTGATCTTCGAGCGCGTCTTCATGAGCCGCGTCTACGGCGCCGACGTTTTGATGCAGCTCCTCGTCTGCTACGCCTTCGTGCTGATCTTCGACGACGTCGTGCGCATCATCTGGGGGCCGGAGTTCAAGTCGATGGGCATGCCGTCCGCGTTCCAGGTGATGCCGCTGTTCATCGCCGGCGGCGTGGTGCCGCCCTATTATCTCTTGCTGATCGGCGTCGCGCTGCTCGCGGCGATCGTGCTCGGCATCGGGCTGTCGCGCAGCCGCATCGGCAAGGTGATCCGCGCCGCAGCACATAATCCCGGGATGGTCTCCGCGTTGGGCATCAACACCGGCCTGATCTATGGCGGCGTGTTCGCGCTCGGCGGCATGTTGGCGGGGCTCGCGGGCGCGCTGGCTGCGCCCGTGCGTTCGCTGACGCCCGGCATGGGATTTTCGGTGCTGATCGAATCCTTCATCGTCACCGTGATCGGTGGCATGGGCTCGATCCTGGGTGCGCTGATCGGAGCGCTGCTGCTCGGGCTGATCCGCTCGTTCGGCTCGCTCGGTTTTCCCCTGTTCACGGAAGGCCTGATGTATCTGTTCATGGTGATCGTGCTGGTCTCGAAACCCACCGGCTTGTTCGGCAAGGAGGCAGCATGACCGAGCTGGAGGCCGGACGCGCGCAAACGCTAGCGCCAGTGCGAAGCGGCTCGGCGCTTCATCGCTACCGCGACGTGCTGATCGCGCTGGCCGCCTTTGCCGTGCTGGCGAGCCTGCCGCTGTTCACGGGCAGCAAGGCGCTGCTCGATTTCGTGATCCGCTGCTCGGCGTACGGCCTGTTCGCGACCTCGCTCAATCTGCTGGTCGGCTACACCGGCCTGACCTCGTTCGGACACGGCATGTTCTTCGGCCTTGGCGCATACAGTTTCGGCCTGATCATGCAGAAGCTCGGCGTGCCGATCCCCGTGGCTTTCGTCGCGACACTCGCAATCACCGCGGTGATCGCCGCCATCATCGGCGCGATCTGCGTGCGGTTGAAAGAGATCTACTTCGCCTTCGTCACGCTCGCGTTCCAGATGCTGATCCACTCGACTATTTTGTCTTGGGCGTCTTTCACCGGCGGTGATCAGGGCTTGCGTGGCGGCATCCCGCGCCCGGTTTTCCTCGGCATCGATCTCGCCAACCACGTCCACCTCTATATCGCGAGCTGCGCGCTGCTGATCCTCGGTCTGCTCGCGATGCGCCAGATCGCGCAATCGCCGTTCGGCTACACACTGCGCATGATCCGCGACAACGCCACGCGCGCGAGCTTCCTCGGCATCGACGTCTGGCGCGCAAAACTCACCGTCTTTGTGCTGGCGGCGCTGTTCGCGTCGATGGGCGGCATGGTGATGGCGCTGTTCGTCTCCGGCGCCTATCCCGAGTTCGCCTACTGGACGATCTCGGGCGAGGGCATTTTCATCAACATGCTCGGCGGCGTCTCGACGTTCCTGGGGCCGATGGTCGGCACCGTGCTGCTGCTCCTCCTCAACGACACCGTCACGCGCTTCACCGAATATCACGGCATCGTGCTCGGCATGGTCATCCTGTTCTTCGCGCTGGGCCTGCGCAAAGGCCTGCTCGATTTCGTCGCCGAATGGTTCGCGCACCGGCGCGATGCAGGCGAGGGGCGCTAGCATGCCTGGAGTGTTCAAGATGGAGTCATTCCGGGGCGCACGAAGTGCGAACCCGGAATCTCGAGATTCCGGGTCTGGCCCTGACGGACCATCCCGGAATGACGGGGCCAGGCGAAGGCCTGAGGGGCGCTAGCCATGCTGGAGATCCGCAAGCTCGCAAAGTCTTTTGGCGGCGTGAAGGCGACCAACGACGTCTCGCTGGATTTCCCGGATGGTTCGCTCACGGCGGTGATCGGCCCGAACGGTGCCGGCAAGAGCACCTTCTTCAACCTGATCACCGGCGCGTTGAAGCCGGATTCCGGCCAGGTGCTGCTCGACGGCGTCGATCTCGCTGGCCGCTCGCCGCCGGAGATCGTGCGTCATGGCATCGGCCGTGCCTTTCAGGTCGCAAGCATCTTCAAGTCATTGACGGTGCAGGAAACCATGCTCGCCGCGGTCAGCGCCGACCAGCGCTCGTCGGCGGTGCTGCACAAGCGTTTTCCCTTGCCGGAGACGCGCGACCGCGCCGAGCGCGTGATGGAGCTGCTCGGCCTTGCCGGAAAGCGTCATCGCACCGCCGCGACGCTGTCGCATGGTGACCAAAAGCTGCTCGACATCGCTCTCGCGCTCGTTCTCGAACCGAAGGTGCTGCTGCTGGACGAGCCGACCGCCGGCATGGGACCGGAAGAGCGCTGGCGCATGATCGACAAGGTGCGCGAGCTCTGGGAGACCCAGAAGATCACGGTCATCTTCATCGAGCACGACATGGACATCGTGTTCAAGATCGCGCCGAAGATTGTCGTGCTTTGCTACGGCCGCATCCTCGCGACCGGCACGCCGGACGAGATCCGCAACAACAGCGCGGTGATCGATGCGTATCTCGGCACCGAACATGCGGGAGCCGCCGCATGAGCACGCCGGTCATCGAGGTCGCCGATCTCGACGTCTTTTACGGCACGAGCCAGATCCTGTTCGGCGTCGGCCTCTCTGTGCGACAGGGCGAGACCATGGCGCTGCTGGGGCGCAATGGCGCCGGCAAAACGACGACGATGAAAGCGATCATGGGCCTTGCGCCGCCGCGGCGAGGCAGGGTCAGCCTTCGCGGCGCGGTGATTTCCGGCCACAAGCCGCACCGCATCGCGCGCGCCGGGCTCGGCTTCGTGCCTGAGGATCGCCAGATCTTTCCGGAGCACACGGTCGAGGACAATCTCATCATCGGGAAGAAGAAAGGGCCGGAAGGCCAGGACGAATGGCCGATCAAGCGCATCTACGAGGTCTTTCCGCTGCTGGAGCCGCTGCGCCATCGTATCGCCGGGCGTCTCTCTGGCGGCGAGCAGCAGATGCTTGCGATCGCGCGCACGCTGATGGGTAATCCGGCGCTGCTGCTGCTGGACGAACCGAGCGAGGGGCTCGCACCGATCATCGTGCAGCGGATCGGCGAGCTGTTGCGGCAGCTTCGTCAGATCGGCTCGACCGTGCTGATCGCCGAGCAGAACATGCATTTCTGCCTGGGCCTTGCGAGCCACGCCACGGTCATCGACAAGGGCCAGATCGTCTATGCCGCCGGGATCGAGGAGCTGAAAGCCAACGACGCCATCCGTCGCCGCTATCTGGCCCTCTAGGCCGGTGGCCGGGGTCCAAATAGGCCGAAAGAAGAAAACCATTGCCTTGGCGCCGTCGAGAGGAAGGAGTTTCCCCTCCGGAGGATAAAAACGCCAATCGCTTCCATTGCTGTTTTGGGCCGAAACGACGACATTTCCGCCAGAGATTGATGGATTTGACCGCCATGGAACGCACCGGATTTGAGCCCTTCGGCGAGCAACTGGTGTCCGCAACGGACACCCAGCCGCGGTCGCGCGCCTCAAAAATGTTGCTGCGGGTCGGCACCGGCCTGTTCTGGTCGCTGGTCGCCGGCATCGTGCTCGCCCGTGCCGCTTTCTTTGAGCCGGGCGTCTATGATGGCTTCAGCCGCGTCGCTTTGCTCGCCAAAAGCCTGATCTTCTGACCCTCGCTCTTCCGGGCCGAGCACAGAACTTCCCTCGGCCCTGATATGCCGAAAACTTATTCCCCAATCGGACGGCGCTGCGTATAAATCCTTCCCCTTGGGAGAGATTTGTGTCGCAGAATCAAGCATCCAGCCCGGCCGATTCCAAGCCGGCCACCACCGCGAGCCGGGTCCTCGCGTTGATTCCCGGCATTCTTCTGTGCATCGTCGTCGCCGGGGTCTCGGCTCTGCTGGAGCGGGCTGAGCTCGGCGTGTTCGAGCATCCCTATGTCGAGGCGCTGGTGATGGCGATCCTGCTCGGCATGGCGCTGCGCAGCTTCTGGAAACCCGCGCCACGCTGGCAGGCCGGCATCGCCTTCAGCGCCAAGCAGCTGCTCGAAGTCGCGGTCATGCTGCTCGGCGCCTCCATCAGTTTTGCCGCCATCGCGGCCTCGGGCATCGCGCTGCTGGCATCGATCGCGGCCGTCGTCGGGGTCGCGCTCTGCGTCTCCTTCGGCCTCAGCCGGATGCTCGGCCTGTCGACGCGGCTGTCGATCCTGATCGCCTGCGGCAATTCGATCTGCGGCAATTCCGCGATCGCGGCGGTGGCGCCGATCATCGGCGCCAACAATGACGAGATCGCATCGTCGATTTCCTTCACCGCTATCCTCGGCGTGATGATGGTGCTGGGCCTGCCGCTGCTGATCCCGTTGCTGCAACTGTCCGCCACGCAATACGGCATCCTCGCAGGTCTCACCGTCTACGCCGTGCCTCAGGTGCTCGCCGCAACGGTGCCGGCCGGGCTGGTCTCGACGCAGATCGGCACGCTGGTGAAACTGATGCGCGTGCTGATGCTCGGGCCGGTCGTGGTCGTCCTGTCGCTAGTCGCCTCGCGCTGGCAAAGCGGTGCCAAGAAGGCCAATGTCGGTTTCTTCCGTCTTGTTCCCTGGTTTATCCTCGGCTTCCTCGCGCTGGCGACCTTGCGCTCCCTCGAGATCGTGCCGGCGACGGTAGTAGGGCCGGTGACGAAGATCACGAGTTTTCTCACGGTTGTGTCGATGGCCGCGCTAGGTCTGGGCGTCGATGTGCGCGTGCTGGCGAATGTCGGCGGCCGGGTGACGGCGGCCGTGACGCTGTCGCTGCTGCTGCTGCTTGGCATCAGCATCGCGCTGGTGCACTGGTTCAAGTGAGGCACACGAAACTGCCGTCGGGGTGAGCGAAGGCACGAACGCGCGGTGTCCACCATCTGCGTGACCAAAGATGCTGGGCACCCTCCGCTTTGCCCACCAATACGAGACCGTCGTCTCCGCAAGCGGGGAGGGCTTAATGAAATCCTCTAGCGATTGGCCGTGGACTTCCCATGCCAGACCGCTATTGGTTTTCGCCAATGTGGTTGGCCGTGAGCAAGCGCGGCCGATCCGACGAGAGCGAGGACGCGGCCATGACGACTTTGACGGTAAAGGACCTTCTCCCCGAGGACGGAACACGCGGCACGCTCGCCGGCCGCGTCTGGCTGCCGCAGGTGAATGGCCCCGCCGTGGTCGCCGTGCGCGGCGCTGGCGTGTTCGACGTCACGGCAAAATTTCCGACAATCAGCGCACTCTGCGAGGAGAACGATCCGGCCAAGGCGTTGGCCGCGGCGAAGGGCGAGCGCATCGGCGGTCTCGAAGCCATCGTGGCCAACACCGCGCCCGATAGTCGTGACCCCAAGAAGCCGTGGCTGCTCGCGCCGGTCGATCTCCAGACCTTGAAGGCCGCCGGCGTCACCTTCGCGATTTCGATGTTGGAGCGCGTGATCGAGGAGCGCGCGAAGGGCAATCCGGCGTCGGCCGAGGCGATCCGCAAAGAGGTGACGCGGCTGATCGGTGACGATCTGTCAAAGCTCAAGCCGGGCTCCGACCAGGCGATGCACCTGAAGCAGGTGCTGATCGATCAGAACGCCTGGAGCCAGTATCTCGAGGTCGGCATCGGCCCCGATGCCGAGGTCTTCACCAAGGCGCCGACCATGTCCTCAGTCGGCACCGGCATGGATGCGGGCCTGCATCCGAAGTCGACCTGGAACAATCCGGAGCCGGAGCTCGTGTTGTTCGTCTCCAGCCGCGGCAAGATCGTCGGCGGCGCGCTCGGCAACGACGTGAACCTGCGCGACTTCGAAGGCCGCTCCGCGCTGCTGCTGTCGAAGGCCAAGGACAACAACGCGTCCTGCGCGATCGGCCCACTGCTGCGCCTGTTCGACGACAGTTTCACGCTCGATGACGCGCGCAAGCTCGACATCAGCCTGAACGTGACGGGTGCGGACGGCTTCGTCCTCGACGGCCATTCCTCGATCAGCAAGATCAGCCGCGATCCGACCGATCTCGTCGCGCAGACCATCGGCAAAATCCATCAATATCCAGATGGATTCGTGCTGTTCCTCGGCACCATGTTCGCTCCCGTGAAGGATCGCGACGCGCCGGGGCAGGGGTTCACCCACAAGCGCGACGATATCGTCACCATCGCGGCGCCGCAGCTCGGCAAGCTCGTCAACCGCATGCGCACCAGCGACGAGTGCGAGCCCTGGACGTTCGGCATTGGTGCGCTGATGAAGAACCTGGCGCAGCGGAAGCTGATCTAGTGTCCTGAGTCACAAGTTCGCAATCGTAGATTCGCAGTAGATTCGCGTCGCTGTGCCAGAGATGGCGGCTGTAACAGCGACGGAGGATCTGATGTCGGCCCAGCGGCTTGCGCCCCTGATATTGAGCGATGATGAGCTTGCCGAACTTCAGTCGCTGACGATGCGGCGGAAGACGGCGCAGGCGCTGGCTCTGAGAGCCCGGATCGTGCTGACCTGCGCGGAAGGCGGTCAGAACAAGGAGGTGGCGGCCAAGCTAGGCCTGGAGCGGGGAACGGTAGGCAAGTGGCGGCAGCGTTTTGTAGAGCAGCGCGTGGCCGGGCTGCACGACGAGCCGCGTTCCGGGGCGCCGCGCACCATTGACGATGCCCGCATCGAAGCCGTGATCGTGCGGACGCTGGAAAGCTGCCCCGAGAACGCCACTCATTGGAGTTCTCGGGGCATGGCGAAGGCCAGCGGCCTGTCGGTGTCAACGGTGCAGCGCATCTGGCGGGCCTTCGGGCTCCAGCCGCACCGGCTAGAGACATTCAAGCTCTCCACCGATCCGAACTTCGTCGCCAAGGTGCGCGACGTCGTCGGCCTTTACGTCTCGCCGCCGGCACACGCCATCGTTCTGTGTGTAGACGAAAAGTCCCAAATCCAGGCGCTGGACCGCAGTCAGCCGATGCTGCCGATGCGTCCCGGTCAGCCGGCTCGAAGGAGCCGTGACTACAAAAGGCACGGCACCACATCGCTGTTCGCCGCTCTCGACATTGCGACCGGACGGGTCATCGGCAAATGCTACGGACGCCACCGAGCCGCCGAGTTCCGCAAGTTCCTCGACGAGATCGAGGCCGCCGTACCGGGCGAACTCGACGTCCATCTCGTCATGGATAACTATGCAACGCACAAGACGCCGCTGATCCGGAAATGGCTAGCCAAAAGGCCGCGTTGGCATGTGCACCTGACCCCGACCAGTTCGTCATGGCTCAATCAGGTCGAGCGCTTCTTCGCGCTCCTTACCGATAAGAAGATCAGGCGCGGCGTCTATCGCAGTGTCGCTGCCCTCAGGGCGGACATCACCTCGTTCATCGAACGACACAATGCCGATCCGAAACCATTCCGATGGACTAAGTCCGCTGACGACATCCTTGGTTCCATCGAGCGCTTCTGCCGATACAATGCCCCGGCACAAAACGGACCAATGTTGCGAACTTCTGGTTCAGGACACTAGCTCTTTTCCTGCGTCTGCTTGCGGCTTCGTCATGGCCGGGACTAGTCCCGGCCATCTACGTCTTGCTTGCGGCACAAGGTGTGGAGCCCAGAACAAGCCGGGCATGACGCGTTGCTGGCACGCAAACCACCCCGCACGTTTTCCTTCATCCTCCCGTTGCACTTGCGGAACAAAATCGCGCTTGGCGTGTCATCTGCGCGGCCGTCCCGCACGCCTGCGCCGCTTCATCTAATAGTCAAATAATATGACTATACGGAACCGATCTTACGTGAAATAGTAGCTTCCGCCAGCCTAAGGGGCCGGCCTGCGGGTGCCATGCTACCAATCGGCGCCCGAGATAACTCTTGGGAGACACGCCTTGATGATCCCTAAAGCCCTCTTTGCGGCCAGCGCCATGGCCGCGTTGCTTCTCGCGTTGCCGGTCAGTGCCGCAGAGCTCACGATCGGCTTCTCGCAGATCGGATCGGAATCCGGCTGGCGCGCGGCTGAGACGTCGGTCTCCAAGCAGGAGGCGACCAAGCGCAACGTCAATCTCAAGATCGCGGACGCGCAGCAGAAGCAGGAGAACCAGATCAAGGCGATCCGTTCCTTCATCGCGCAGAACGTCGATGCAATCTTCCTTGCGCCGGTCGTCTCGACGGGGTGGGATTCGGTGCTGAAGGAAGCCAAGGAGGCCAAGATCCCGGTCGTGCTGCTCGACCGTGACATCGATCCCTCGGGCAAGGAGCTCTATCTCACCGCCGTCACCTCGGATAGCGTGCATGAAGGCGAGGTCGCCGGCGACTGGCTGGCAAAGACGGTCGGCAACAAAGCCTGCAACATCGTCGAACTGCAGGGCACGGTCGGCGCCAGCGTCGCCGCGAACCGTAAGAAGGGTTTTGACACGGCGATCTCCAAGCATCCGAACCTGAAGGTGGTGCGCAGCCAGACCGGCGACTTTACCCGCGCCAAGGGCAAGGAGGTGATGGAGAGCTTCATCAAGGCCGAAGGCGGCGGCAAGTCGATCTGTGCCGTCTACGCGCACAATGACGACATGATGGTTGGCGCCATCCAGGCGATGAAGGAAGCCGGCCTCAAGCCGGGCAAGGAGATCCTCACCGTCTCGATCGACGCGGTTCCCGACATCTTCAAGGCGATGGCCGCGGGCGAAGCCAACGCCACGGTGGAGCTGACGCCGAACATGGCCGGCCCTGCGCTCGATGCCATCGCGGCCTTCAAGGCGAAGGGCACGGTGCCGCCGAAATGGATCCAGACCGAGTCGAAGCTCTATACGGCTGCCGACGATCCGCAGAAAATCTATGACAGCAAGAAGGGCCTTGGTTACTGAGGTGAAATGCGCCGCCGCGATGGATCATCCGGCGGCGCCCCTTCGAATCCGCTGCGCGAACGATTAGGCTGGCTGTCCGCGTCCCAAGCGCGGCACCGGTGGGAGTGAATTGCCATGGAGAACGGCCTTGACGCTGCTCCGCCGCTACTGGAGGTGCGCGGGATCAGCAAGAGCTTTGGCGCGGTGCGCGCGCTGCAGGAGGTCGACTTCACGCTCCGCGCCGGCGAGATCCATGCGCTGCTCGGCGAGAACGGCGCCGGCAAGTCCACGCTGATCAAGGTGATCACCGGCGTCTTTCCGCGGGATGCCGGTATCATCAGGATTGGCGGCGAGGAGGTTGCGCCGCGCTCGGCCAAGGCCGCACTTGGGGCCGGCATCGCCACGGTCTACCAGGAGGTCAATCTGTTGCCCAATCTCTCGGTGGCGCAGAACCTGTTCCTCGACCGGCAGCCGATGCGCTGCGGCATCGTGCGCGAAGGCGAGATGCGGCGCCGCGCCAAAGCGCTGCTTGCGGATTTCGGTCTCGATATCGACGTCACCGCGCCGCTCGGCAACTACTCCGTGGCGGTCCAGCACGTCGCCGCGATTGCGCGCGCCGTCGATCTCTCCGCGCGGGTACTGATCCTGGACGAGCCGACCGCGAGCCTCGACCGTCATGAAGTCGAGATCCTCTTCGGCATCATGCGACAGCTCGCGGGGCGCGGCATCGGCATCGTCTTCATCAGCCATTTCCTCGACCAGGTCTACGAAATTTCCGACCGCATCACCGTCCTGCGCAATGGCCGCCTCGTCGGCGAGCGCGAGACCGCCTCGCTGCCGAGGCTGGAGCTGATCCGCATGATGCTCGGCCGCGAGCTGGCCGAGACCACCAGCGCGCGGGCCTCGGCCGGCGAGCACAGGACACGCGAGGTTTGCGCGAGCTTCGAAGGCTATGGCAAATCAGGCTATGTCGCACCGTTCAATCTCGAGCTGCGCGACGGCGAGGTCGTCGGTCTCGCCGGTCTGCTCGGCTCGGGCCGCACCGAGACGGCGCGGCTGGTGTTCGGAGCCGAGCGCGCCGATTGTGGGCAGGCGAGGGTGGAGGGCACGGCCGTACGGCTGCAGTCGCCGCGCGATGGCGTGCGCCACGGCTTTGGCTATTGCCCGGAGGAGCGCAAGACCGACGGCATCGTCGCCGAGCTCACCGTGCGCGAGAACATCGTGCTCGCGCTTCAGGCCAAGCGCGGCCTGCACCGTCCATTGTCGCGCCGCGAGCAGGACGAGATTGCGCGTCGCTATGTCAGGATGTTCGACATCCGCCCGCCCGATCCCGAGCGCGCCGTCGGCCTGCTCTCCGGCGGCAACCAGCAGAAGGTGCTGCTCGCACGCTGGCTCGCGACCTCGCCGCGGCTCCTCGTGCTGGATGAACCCACACGCGGCATCGACGTCGGCGCGCATGCCGAAATCATCCGCCTGATCCGCGAGCTCTGCGACGATGGCCTCGCACTGCTCGTGATCTCTTCCGAGCTCGACGAGATCGTGACCTATTCCGACCGCGTCGTCGTGCTGCGCGACCGCGCCCATGTCGAGGAGCTCCAGGGCGAGGCGATCGACCTCACCAACATTCTCGCGGCCATCGCCGCCGACGACTCGGCCATCGCGCATGAGGGCAGGGCATGACAGCGCTGTTGCCGCGCCGCGGCCTTGCCCAGATCCTCGCGCTGATCGTCATCGTGGCGGTCGACCGCGCGGTTTCGCCGCAATTCTTCGACCTGCGCCTCCAGGACGGCCGCCTGTTCGGCAGCCTGATCGACGTGCTCAACCGCGGCACGCCGGTCGCGCTGCTCTCGCTCGGCATGGTGCTGGTGATCGCAACGCGCGGCATCGATCTCTCGGTCGGCGCGGTGATGGCGATCTGCGGCGCGATTGCGGCGACCCTCGCGGACAGCCACGGGCTGCCGGTGGTGCTGGTGGCTGCGCTGG
This sequence comes from Bradyrhizobium sp. USDA 4486, assembly GCF_054057995.1. Lineage (NCBI taxonomy): Bacteria > Pseudomonadati > Pseudomonadota > Alphaproteobacteria > Hyphomicrobiales > Nitrobacteraceae > Bradyrhizobium > Bradyrhizobium sp. USDA 4486. The sequence continues at coordinate 3,475,155 of NZ_JBSRZV010000001.1, read as the reverse complement.
GAGCCGGCCTCGTCTGCGGCTTGTGGAACGGTTTTCTCGTCGCCGTGCTCGGTATGCAGCCGATCGTGGCTACGCTGATCCTGATGGTGGCGGGGCGTGGCATTGCCCAGCTCATCACCGAAGGGCGGATCGTGACCTTCTCTTCGCCGGACCTGGTCTGGCTCGGTAATGGTTCGGTGCTCGGCTTGCCGGTGCCGGTCGTGATCGCCTTGGGCATGCTCATCCTGACCGGCGCGGTGGTGCGCGGCTCGGCGCTGGGGCTCCTGATCGAGGCGACCGGCGGCAATGCGCGCGCGAGCGAGCTTGCTGGCGTTGGCACCCGCGCGATGATCCTTTCCGTCTATGTCTGGTGTGGCATCTGCGCCGCGCTGGCCGGCGTGATCGCGGCGGCCGACATCATGGGCGCGGATGCCAACAATGCCGGTCTCTGGCTCGAGCTCGACGCCATCCTCGCCGTCGTAATCGGCGGTACCTCGCTGTTCGGCGGCCGCTTCAGCCTCGTTCTGGCCGTTCTCGGTGCGCTGATCATCCAGACCATGAACACCGGCATCTTGCTGTCCGGCTATCCGCCGGAGTTTAATCTGCTGGTCAAGGCGGTGGTGGTGCTCGCGGTGCTCCTGCTGCAATCGCCGAAACTACCGGGCATTGCCGGTGTCGTGTCGCGGCTGTGGAGGACGAAAGCATGAAAAGCTTGCCACCCGTCCTCATCACCGCCGTCGTGCTCGTTGTGGCCTTTGCGGCCTGCGCGGTGCAGTTCCCCAACATTGCCTCGACCCGTGTGGTCGGCAATCTCCTCACTGACAACGCCTTCCTCGGTATCGTCGCGACCGGCATGACGTTTGTGATCATCTCCGGCGGCATCGATCTGTCGGTCGGCTCGGTCATTGGTTTCACCACCGTGTTTGTCGCGCTCGCGATCGAGCGCTGGGGCGTGCCGCCGCTGGTCGCCTTCGTCGCCATCCTCGCGCTCTCGGCTGCCTTCGGCGCGGCCATGGGCGCTGTCATCCATATCTTCGACCTGCCGCCCTTCATCGTGACGCTGGCCGGCATGTTCCTCGCTCGTGGCGCGAGCTTCCTGCTCTCGACCGAATCGGTGCCGATCACCGCACCGTTCTATTCCACCGTGTCCGATTTCGCGCTGCGGATGCCCGGCGGCGGGCGGTTGACGGCGATCGCGGTCATCATGCTCGTGATTGTGATCGGCGGTGTCTTGCTGCTGCATCTCACCCGGTTCGGGGCCAATGTCTATGCGCTCGGCGGCAGCCGGACGACCGCGAGCCTGATGGGCGTCGCGGTCGGCAAGATGACGATCAAGATCTACATGCTGTCGAGCCTGCTCGCAGGCATCGCCGGCATTGTCTTCTCGTTTTACACCAGCGCCGGCTATTCGCTCTCGGCGGTCGGCGTCGAGCTCGACACCATCGCCGCTGTCGTGATCGGCGGCACGCTGTTGACGGGCGGGCAGGGCTCGGTGATCGGCACTTTCCTCGGCGTGCTGATCCAGGGTCTGATCCAGACCTACATCAATTTCGACGGCACGTTGTCGAGCTGGTGGACCAAGATCGCGACCGGCGTGCTGCTGTTCGCCTTCATCGTTTTTCAGCAGGGCCTTGTCGCGCTGGCGGGCCGACCGGTGGCGAAACGAGCGGGAGCCGTCTCATGACCTCGCGCATCGTTGTTATTCCGACACGACGAGCCCATTCCAACCATGCAGAAGTCGCCCGCTCGATCGGCGTCGACATCATCGCGGGCCGCTATGCCGAGGGCACGCGGCTTCCCGGCGATGCCGAGATGATCGCGATGTTCGGCGTGTCGCGGCCGGTGCTGCGCGAGAGCGTGAAGACGCTGGTCGCCAAAGGCCTGCTCAGCACCAAAGCGCGGGTTGGCACTATCGTGCGCGAGCGCGCCGCCTGGAACATGTTCGACGCCGACGTGCTGGCCTGGCATCTCGATGCCGGCATCGACAAGCGCTTCCTCAACGACCTCGCCGAGATCCGTCTCGCGGTCGAGCCGCGCGCCGCCATGCTCGCGGCCGCACAGCGATCTGAAGAGGACATCGCCGAGCTTCGCCGTAGCATGGAACGCATGCGTCTTGAAGCCTCCGACTCCGTCGGCTTTGCCGACGCCGACCTCGCGCTTCACGTGGCGGTGGCGCGTGCCTCGGGCAATCTGTTCATGCGCTCGATAGGGCACGTCATCGAGGCCGCGCTTCGCGCCTCGTTCCTGCTCAGCGCTCCGGTCGAGCAGGAGGACCGCGACACCGTGTTGCTCTGGCATCAGAAGATCGTCGATGCGATCGCCGCCGGCGATGCGGAAGCCGCATCAGAGGCGATGATTTACGTCATTCACAACGGCACGCGCCGCCACGAGGGTACGGTGATCGAGACTGCCCCGGCGGACCCGCTACCGTCAGCAGATACTGGAGAATAAGCGTGCGCGAACTTCGCATTGCCATCGTCGGCTTCGGCAAGATCGCACGCGATCAGCATGTCGGCGCGATCGCCGCCGTAGAAGGCGCGACGCTCGCCGCCGTTGCCAGCCGCAACGCCGCGTTGCCGGGGCTGCCGCATTTTGCGACCATCGAGGAATTGCTGGAGCAGGGCCCGCTGGTCGACGCCGTCTCGCTCTGCACGCCGCCGCAGGTGCGCCGCGCCCAGGCCGCCGCGGCGCTCGCGGCCGGCAAGCATGTGATGCTGGAGAAACCGCCCGGCATCGGCGTTGCCGAACTCGATCCGCTCATCGCGATGGCGACGGAGGCAAAGCGGACGCTGTTTGCGACCTGGCACTCGCGCTACGCGCCGGCAGTCGAGCCGGCGCGCGCATGGCTGGCCACGCGGCGGATCAAATCCGCACACATCAACTGGAAGGAAGACGTCCGCGTCTGGCATCCCGGGCAGACCTGGATCTGGGAGCCGGGCGGGCTTGGCGTATTCGATCCCGGCATCAACGCGCTGTCGATCCTGACTTGGATCCTGCCGCAGCCGATGTTCGTCACCTCGGCCGAACTTGCGTTCCCGGCCAATTGCCAGGCGCCGATCGCCGCGAATCTGAACCTGACGGATATCAACAGCCTGCCCATCAGTGCCGAATTCGATTTCCGCCAGACCGGGCCGCAGAGCTGGGATATCTTCGTCGACACCGACAAGGGGCAAATGACGCTGTCTCGCGGCGGCAGGATCATGGCGGTCGACGGCAAGGTTGTTGCCGAGGCGCCTGATGAGGAATATCGCGAGCTGTACCGGCGTTTCGTCGCGCTCACCGCGACCGGAGCGAGCGACGTCGACTTGGCGCCGCTCCGTCTCGTCGCCGACGCGTTCCTGCTCGGCAGGCGCACCCTGGTCGAACCTTTTGTGGACTGAACATGGCTGGCTCAAAAACAACAAAAGACGTCTTCGGAATGCTGCCTGACGGTCGCAAGGTCGAGCGCATCGTGCTGCGCGGCGAGGGCGGGTTTGAGGCCCACATCATCACCTATGGCGCGGTGATCCAGGCGCTGATCGCGCCGGACGCCAACGGCGGCACCGACGACGTCGTGCTCGGCCATGATGCTTTCGCCGGCTATCTCGCCGAACGGAAGTTCTTCGGCGCCACCGTCGGCCGCTACGCCAATCGCATCGCCAAGGGACAGTTTTCACTCGATGGCGAGACCGTCCAGCTCCCCGTCAACAACGGCCCGAATGCCCTGCACGGTGGCCTCGACGGTTTTGATCGCAAGCTGTGGGACATCGCCGCGACTGACGATGGCGCCGAGCCCGCAGTGACGCTCGCTTACACGAGCCCGCACGGTGAGGAAAACTATCCCGGCAAGCTCGAGGTCCGCCTGACCTATCGTGTGACCGGTCCGGCCGCGCTGTCTCTGATGATGGAAGCACGGACGGACCGTTCGACGATCGTCAACCTCACCAACCACAGCTTCTTCAACCTGGAAGGAGCCACATCCGGTACGCCCATTCTCGATCACCAGCTGACGGTCGTCGCCGAGCATTTCCTTGCCATCGATCCCACCGCCATTCCGCTGCCCGAGCCCCCACGCGCAGTGGCAGGCACGCCATTCGACTTCCGCGAGGCGCAGACCGTCGGTGCGCGCATCCGCGAGAGCCACGAGCAATTGCGCAACGGCAGGGGCTACGACCACACCTACTGCCTTGGGCGCGACGGCAAGCTGGCGCTCGCGGCGCGGCTGGAGGCACCGCGCTCGGGCCGTGTCATGGAGCTCTTGACCAATCAGCCGGGGCTTCAGGTCTATTCCGGCAATTATCTCGACGGCACGATCTCAGGCAAGGGCGGCAAGCTCATTCGGCAGTCGGATGCAATATGCCTCGAACCGCATATGTGGCCCAATTCGCCGAACCGGCCGGACTTTCCGAGCCCGCGCCTCGATCCCGGCCAAGTCTATCGGCATCACACCGTCTATCGCTTTGGGACGAGGTCGCCATGACGGAGCAGGTACCAACCTCGGTTCTATCTGCCGAGCAGTGTCATCTCGGCGAGGGACCGACCTATGACGTCACCACCGACACCGCCTGGTGGTTCGACATTCGCGAGGGACGTCTGTTCGAGGCGCATCTCGCCAGCCGACGCATCCGCGTCCACGCCCTCGGCCGGATGGCGAGCGCGCTCGGGCGCATTGATGCCGAGCGTCAGCTGATCGTCGCGGAGGATGGCCTCTACATCCGCACACCCGCCGACGGCGCGATGACATTGCTCTGTCCGCTTGAAGCCGATAATCCCGCGACGCGCTCCAATGACTGTCGCGTGCATCAGTCCGGCACGTTCTGGATCGGCACCATGGGCCGCAAGGCGGAAGCCGGGGCCGGCGCGATCTACGCGTTCCACCGCGGCAAGATCTCGACGCTGTTTCCCGGCATCAGCATTCCGAACTCCATCTGCTTCTCGCCGGATGGCGCCACCGGCTATTTCGCGGACACCGCGCGCGCGGTGCTCTACGCTGTGCCGCTCAATCCAACCACCGGCCTGCCGCGCGGTGAGCCGGAGGTGCTGCTGCGCCACACCGGCGTCGGCGGTCTCGACGGTTCGGTGTGCGATGCCGAGGGGAACATCTGGAACGCCTGCTGGGGCGCGGCCCGCATCGATGTCTACTCGCCGCAGGGCGAGCGCCTGCGCTCGCTCAGCGTGCCGGCAAAGCAGTCGAGCTGCCCGGCCTTCGTCGGCCCAGATTTCTCGCGCCTTCTCGTCACCTCGGCCTGGCAGGACATGGATGCGGCGGCGCGGGCTGCCGATCCGCAAGCCGGCTGCACCTTTCTCTTGGAGGCATCCGCGCACGGTCGCGCGGAGCCCGACGTCAAGCTCGCATAGGAGACCAGAGGCAATCCACCCAAGTTCTCGACGAAACGAAGAAACAGTCTGACACCCAAAGGGAGTGAAATATGCTGAAATTGAAGACGACTTTCCTCGCGCTTGCTCTCGCGAGCGCCGCTGCGATGATCGCTGGTGGGCCTGCGTCCGCCCAGGAGAAAGCAACTGTCGGTATCGCCATGCCGACCAAGTCGTCGGCGCGCTGGATCGACGACGGCAACAACATGGTCAAAGTGCTGAAGGAGCGCGGCTACAACACCGACCTGCAATATGCCGAGGACGACATCCCGAACCAGCTTTCGCAGGTCGAGAACATGGTGACCAAGGGCGCCAAGGCGCTTGTGATCGCCGCGATCGACGGCACCACGCTGTCCGACGTGCTCAAACAGGCGAAAGCAAAAGGCATCACCGTGATCGCCTATGACCGCCTGATCCGCGGCACGCCGAACGTCGACTATTACGCGACCTTCGACAATTTCCAGGTCGGCGTGCTCCAGGCGGAGTCGATCGTGCAGGGCCTTGGCCTGAAGGACGGCAAGGGTCCGTTCAACATCGAGCTGTTCGGCGGCTCGCCCGACGATAACAACGCCTACTTCTTCTACAACGGCGCGATGAGCGTGCTGAAGCCCTATATCGACAGCGGCAAGCTCGTCGTCGTGTCCGGCCAGATGGGCATGGACAAGGTCGCGACCCTACGCTGGGACGGCGCCACTGCCCAGGCCCGCATGGACAATCTTCTCAGCGCCTACTACGGCAACAAGAAGATCAACGCGGTGCTGTCTCCTTATGACGGTCTCTCGATCGGCATCATCTCCTCGCTGAAGGGCGTCGGCTACGGCAGCGCCGACCAGCCGATGCCCATCATCTCCGGCCAGGACGCCGAGGTGCCCTCGATCAAGGCCATGCTGCGCGGCGACCAGTATTCGACCATCTTCAAGGACACCCGCGACCTCGCCAAGGTGACCGCCGACATGGTCGACGCCGCACTCGCCGGCAAGCAGGTCACGGTCAACGATACCAAGACCTATGAGAACGGCGTCAAGACCGTGCCGTCCTATCTGCTCAAGCCGGTCGTGGTGTACAAGGACAATTGGGAGAAGGTGCTGGTCGACAGCGGCTACTACAAGAAGTCGCAGTTCCAGTAAAAGTTGCTTCTCCGTCATTCCGGGGCGATGCGTAGCATCAAGCTATGGTGCGCAATTGCGCACCTGAGAATCTCGAGGTTCCGGGTTCGCCCTTTGGGCGCCCCGGAACGACGGTGATTTAAGGACATGACACGATGACCGCCATGCTGGAGATGCGCAACGTCAGCAAGAGCTTTGCCGGTGTGCAGGCGCTGCGCGACGTCAACTTTTCAGTCGAGGCCGGCCAGATCCACGCCCTCGTCGGTGAGAACGGGGCCGGAAAATCCACGCTGATGAAGGTGCTGAGCGGCGTCTACCCCGCCGGCAGCTACGAGGGCACCATCGTTTTCGAGGGTGAGGAGCGGCGTTTCCGCGACATCAATGATTCCGAGGCGCTCGGCATCATCATCATCCATCAGGAGCTGGCGCTGATCCCGCTGATGTCGATCGCCGAGAACATTTTCCTCTCGCATCCGCCATCGAAGTTCGGCGTGATCGACCGCGACGAGGTGTACCGGCGCACGCGCGAGTTGCTGGCGCAGGTCGGCCTGAACGAGTCGCCGGATACGCTGATCACCGATCTCGGCGTCGGCAAGCAGCAGCTCGTGGAGATCGCCAAGGCGCTCTCCAAGCGGGTCCGCATGCTGATCCTGGACGAGCCGACCGCGAGCCTCAACGAGGCCGACAGCGCCGCGCTGCTCGAGCGCCTGATGGCGTTCCGCGAGCAGGGCATCGGCTCCATCCTGATCTCGCACAAGCTCAACGAGGTCGCCAAGGTTGCCGACCACATCACTGTGCTGCGTGACGGCCGCACAGTTGACAGCATCGACTGCCATGCCGAACCGATCCAGGAAGACCGCATCATCCGCAGCATGGTTAATCGCGATATGGCGCATCGCTTCCCGGAGCGTCGCGCGAAGATCGGCGAGCCGGTGCTGAGCGTCGAGAATTGGTCGGTCTATCACCCCATCCATCCCGAGCGGCAGGTGATCAAGAACGTCAATTTCGGCGTCAAACGCGGCGAGGTCGTCGGCATTGCCGGGCTGATGGGGGCGGGGCGCACTGAGTTCGCCATGAGTCTGTTCGGCCGCTCCTGGGGCACCAATATCAGCGGCCGCATCGCCCTCGAAGGCCACGAGATCGCGCTGCCGAGCGTCGCCGCGGCGATCGATGCTGGCCTCGCCTATGTCACCGAGGACCGCAAGCAGCTCGGCCTGATCCTCGCCGACGACGTCCGCAAGAACATCACGCTCGCCAGCCTGGACCAGGTCGCGCCGGGGAGGGTGATCGACGACATCGCCGAGCTGAAGGTCGCCAGCGATTACCGCAACCGCATGCGCATCCGCTGCTCCGATGTCTATCAGGAGACCGGCCAGCTCTCCGGCGGGAACCAGCAGAAGGTGGTGCTGTCGAAATGGCTGATGACCGACCCCAAGGTCTTGATCCTGGATGAGCCGACGAGGGGCATCGACGTCGGTGCCAAATACGAGATTTACTGTATCATCAATGAGCTGGCGGAAGCCGGCCGGGGCGTCGTGGTGATCTCCTCGGAGATGCCCGAGCTGCTCGGCATCTGCGACCGCATCTGCGTGATGAACGACGGCGCCTTCGTCGGCGAGTTCAATGGCTCAGAGGCGACCCAGGAAAAAGATCATGCGCGCCATCATGCGCAACGAACGAAGCATTGGAAACGCCGCGCCCGCGGCCGCGGAGATGGGAGGATCGCAGCCATGACCGACAAGACGGTTTCGCTGCCCGAGGAGCGCCAGCACGGCAGCTTCATCAAGAACAATTTGCGCAACTACGGCATGTTGATGTCGCTGGTTGCGATCATGCTGTTCTTCCAGGTCGTGACCGGCGGCACGCTGCTGCAGCCGCTCAACCTCACCAACCTGGTGCTGCAGAACAGCTACATCGTCATCATGGCGCTGGGCATGCTGCTCGTCATCGTCACCGGCCATATCGACCTCTCGGTCGGTTCGGTCGCGGGCTTCATCGGCGCCGTGGCCGCGCTTCTCATGGTGACCTACAAGGTCGACTACACCCTCGCCTTCGTCGCTTGCCTCGCGCTCGGTGCAGCCATTGGTGCGGCGCAGGGCTATTGGGTGGCCTATTTCAAGATCCCGTCCTTCATCGTCACGCTGGCCGGCATGCTGGTGTTCAAGGGGCTGGCGCTCGCGGTGCTGCAGGGCCAGTCGCTCGGACCGTTCCCATCGACCTTCCAGAAACTGTCGTCGGGCTTCATTCCGGAGCTGCTGCCCGAAGCCGGCACGCTGCATCCGACCTCGATGCTGATCGGCGCTGTGCTCGCGCTCGGGCTGGTCTACGCCAGCGCCAAGAGCCGGGCGCGTGAAGTGTCGCACGGTATCGAGGTCGAACCCTACGCGTTCTTCCTCGGCAAGAGCATTGTGCTGTCCTGCGCCGTGCTCTACTTCACTTATTTGATCGCGACCTATCGTGGCCTGCCCAACGTGCTGGTGATCATGAGCGCCTTGATCGCGCTCTATGGCTTCGTCACCCGCCGTACCGTGATCGGCCGGCAGATCTATGCCGTCGGCGGCAACGCCAAGGCGGCCAGCCTGTCCGGCATCAAGACCGAGCGGCTGACCTTCCTCACCTTCGTCAATATGGGCGTGCTGGCCGCGCTCGCCGGCCTCGTCTTCGCCGCGCGGCTGAATACGGCGACGCCAAAGGCTGGTTTGGGCTTCGAGCTCGATGTCATCGCCGCCTGCTTCATCGGCGGCGCCTCGGCCTATGGCGGCGTCGGGCGCGTCGGCGGCGCCGTGGTCGGCGCAATGATCATGGGCGTGATGAACAACGGCATGTCCATCCTCGGCATCGGCATCGATTATCAGCAGGTTATCAAGGGCCTGGTGTTGCTCGGCGCGGTATGCATCGACGTATATAATCAGCGGCGGTAGGCGCAAAGATCACGTCGCGGAGGTGGCGCTCTGGCGCGGCCCCCGCCAGGCGACCACAATTTTCGTCAATTTCGATCACGGCATCGGCATCGCGACCGGAACCGATGCCTCGCGATGACCATGATTGCGGTCTAAATCCGGGGGTGCCGAGGAGGGCACGGGCAGGGCAGCACCAGTGGCGGCTCATATAGACGAGATGACGGATGATGAATTTGAGGGGCGGCTTCGCATCCTCTTGCGGATCGTTTCCGTCTGCACTCTCGGGCTCTGCTCCTTTGCTGCAGGCTTGTTGATCGGCGCCTTTGTTCTGTTTTGAAGGACGCGATTCACGCCAAAGCCTCGGAACGGAAGGCGCCAGCGCGTCTTCTTGATCTAGATCAACCGGCAGACAGTTTCGCGCGAATTTCATGCGGTTGGCGCAAGGGATCATGGGGAAGCTGAGTGACGCGTACAGTAAGGTCATCGCTGGCTTCGGAGGTGATGCTGGTCTCGACGTTTCCGGCGTTGCAACTGATCTACGACACTGCCCCGATCGGGCTTGCCTGTCTGTCACCGGACTGCCGCTACCTATTGATCAACCAGCGCCTGACCGAAATCTGCGGTATATCCGTCGATCAGATCGTCCGTTCGATCATGGAGACCGGCGATCCCGTGATCGGCATCGAGGTGGCGGGCCGACCGCCGGCGCGAACTGATCGCACCTCCGATCGGCAGCGTCTGGATTATTGTGTCGTGAACAGCACCGTCGCGATCGCGACGGAAAGACTCACCGCCGAAACCGTCGCGACCGTCGACAATACGCCCATACGCCGGAGCGCGATGGCGAAGACGATGATGATGGGTGTCGCGGTCATCAGCCCGATCTGTGCATCGCTCATGGCGTCGCTCGCCGCTCCCTGGGAAGCCTGAGCCGGTTCGTACCGCGATCGAGCGAAACGGACGTTGCGCCGGCGCAAACATCTCCGCCGCCGATCCCCAGTTTGTCCTGCGACAAATTCCGAACAAGACGGCTGAGTTAAGGCTCACTGGTGTCCTGATCCGGAAAGACGATGTCTGCGGCCGATTGCGAACAACAGGGAACCGGCTGGGGAATTTTGGAAGATCTCCCCGGCGATCCCATGATCTGGGTGCTGATCTTCAGCGAGCTCGTCGCTTTCGGCCTGTTCCTCGGCGCCTTCGTGGTCGCCCGCGCGATCCATCCTGCGGTGTTCGCGGCCGGGCAGGCCGCGCTCGATTCGAATCTCGCCGGCCTAAACACCTTGGTGCTGGTGACCAGCGGCTGGGCTGCCGCCCGGGCGACGAAATCCGCGCGGGCCGGTGAGAAGTGGACGTCGCGCCGCTGCCTGCTGATCGCCATGGCGCTCGGTGGCTTCTTCATCGCGATCAAGCTGGCCGAATATGCCGAGGAGATCGGGCGCGGCATCGGCTTGGAGACCAGCCCGTTCTTCACGCTCTACTTCCTGCTGACCGGATTCCATCTGCTGCATGTCGGTCTCGGCATCATCATCCTAGCCGTGGTCTGCCGCCGCGCCGAGACCGCGGGCGTCGAGACGGGCGCCGCCTTCTGGCACATGGTCGATCTGGTCTGGATCGTCATGTTCCCGATACTGTATCTGGCGCGATGACGATGCCGGATCGCCTCGAGATCACCTGGACCACGCTGATCGGCCTCGCGCTCGCGACCATCCTGCTTCCGCCGTTGATGCCGTGGCCGCTGCTCGGCAACGCGGTGCTACTGGCGCTGGCCGGCATCAAGGGCCGCCGGATCGCGCTCGACTTCATGGACTTCAGGGCGGTGCCCGCGCTGTGGCGCGGCCTCGTCAGCGCCTGGGTCGTCATCGTGCTGCTGTTCGCATGGCTCGCCTCCGCCGTGATCATCCTGACCTGACGCTGCCAACGCGAGCGTTCATTGCGCCCCGACAAAGACCCATCCGCGCTATCAGGCAAAATACAGCATCACCGCTTCCTCACGACCGGACTCACCACGGAAAGGATTGGCAATGGCTGAACGCCTGACCAAGTCGGCGGCTCGAAACGTCTTCTACGGCGGCTCGGCCTTTTTCTTCGCCATCTTCTTAGGGCTGACGGCACACAGCCATTACTACATGGCCACGACCTCGACGGATGCGACGACGCTGACGTCGTCGGTCGCGCGCGGCAAGCATGTCTGGGAGAAGAACTCCTGCATCAACTGCCATACGCTGCTCGGCGAGGGTGCCTATTTCGCGCCTGAAGTCGGCAACGTCTGGGACCGTTGGGGCGGCAACGAGGATCCGGCCGCGGCGCGCGAGACGCTGAAAGCCTGGATGCAGTCGCAGCCCTCGGGCGCGGAGGGGCGGCGGCAGATGCCGCAGTTCAACCTCACCGACCAGGAGCTCAACGACCTCGCCGATTTCCTGCAATGGAGCAGCAAGATCAAGCGCCAGGAATGGCCGCCGAACAAGGCGGGCTAGCGCGCTTGCCTCTTTCAGGTCCCTGCCTCTTTCAAGACAGAGAGAATCCGAGATGAAATATCAGACCCAGAAAGTCGCGATGCTGTATTTCTACGGCGCGCTGACCTTGTTCATGGCCCAGGTCGTGTTCGGCCTGCTCGCCGGAACCATCTACGTCCTGCCCAACACGCTGTCGGTCATCCTGCCGTTCAACATTGTCCGGATGATCCACACCAACGCGCTGATCGTGTGGTCGCTGATCGGCTTCATGGGCGCGACCTACTTCTTGCTGCCCGAGGAAACCGAGACCGAGCTGTACAGCCCGCTGCTGGCAAAGATCCAGTTCTGGATGTTCTTTGGCGCCGCGGCCGTGGCTGTGGTGGGCTATCTCTTCCACTATCACGAGGGCCGCGAATTCCTCGAGCAGCCCTTCATCATCAAGGTCGGAATCGTCGTCGTCTGCCTGATGTTCCTGTTCAACGTCACCATGACGGCGCTCAAGGGCCGCAAGACCACGGTGACCAACATCCTGCTGTTCGGGCTGTGGGGCGTTGCGATCTTCTTCCTGTTCGCCTTCTACAACCCGGCGAATCTCGCCGTCGACAAGATGTACTGGTGGTACGTCGTCCATCTCTGGGTCGAGGGCGTCTGGGAGCTGATCATGGCCTCCGTGCTCGCCTACCTGATGATCAAGCTAAACGGCATCGACCGCGAGGTCGTGGAGAAGTGGCTCTATGTCATCATCGGCCTTGCGCTGTTCTCCGGCATCCTCGGTACCGGCCATCACTTCTACTGGATCGGCGCGCCCGGCTACTGGCAGTGGATCGGCTCGCTGTTCTCCACGCTCGAGGTCGCTCCCTTCTTCACCATGGTGATCTTCACGGTGCAGATGACCTGGAAGGCCGGCCGCAAGCATCCGAACCGCGCTGCGCTGTTGTGGTCGGTCGGCTGCTCGGTGATGGCGTTCCTGGGCGCCGGCGTCTGGGGCTTCCTGCACACGCTGTCGTCGGTGAACTATTACACTCACGGCACCCAAGTCACCGCCGCGCATGGCCATCTCGCCTTCTTCGGCGCCTATGTGATGCTGAACCTTTCGGTGATGGCCTACGCGATCCCGCAGATCAAGGCACGTGCGCCCTATAACCAGTGGCTCTCGATGGCGAGCTTCTGGATCATGTGCACAGCCATGATGGTGATGACCTTCGCGCTGACCTTCGCCGGCGTGATCCAGGTCCATCTCCAGCGTGTGCTCGGCCAGAGCTACATGGATGTGCAGGAACAGCTCGCCCTGTTCTACTGGGTGCGGCTCGGATCCGGCGTGTTCGTTGGGATCTCGGCGCTGATGTTCGTGTGGGCCGTGCTGGTCCCCGGTCGCGCCAGGCAGCCGGTCATCCCCGGCGCCTTGCAGCCGGCCGAATGAGCGTAAAGGCGGCCGCGGGTTCGCCGCGGCCGCCGTCTCAATCTGAATTGCGGAGAATGACCATGAAAGCTGCCCTTCACGCCGTCACCGCGCCAGCGCTGCCGGCCTATGTGGCCAGCGGCAATGAATGCGCGCTATTCGAGCACGCCTGGCGGCACCAGCTGCCGGTTTTGCTGAAGGGACCGACCGGCTGCGGCAAGACGCGCTTCGTCGCGCATATGGCGGCGCGGCTGGGATTGGCGCTGCACACCGTCGCCTGCCACGACGATCTCACCGCGGCCGATCTCACCGGCCGCTATCTGCTCAGGGGCGGCGATACCGTGTGGAGCGACGGCCCGTTGACGCGGGCGGTGCGCGAGGGCGGCATCTGTTATCTCGACGAGGTCGTGGAGGCGCGCAAGGACGTCACCGTCGTGCTGCACCCCCTGACTGACGATCGCCGCATCCTGCCTCTGGAACGCACGGGCGAGGAGCTTGCCGCGCCGAACCGCTTCATGCTCGTGGTCTCCTACAATCCTGGTTACCAGACGCTGCTGAAGGCGCTGAAGCCCTCGACGCGGCAGCGCTTCGTCGCCATCGAATTCGGCTTTCTGCCGCCCGAGCAGGAGATCGCGGTGATCGCGGCCGAGAGCGGATTGTCGCCGGAGCATGTGCGGCCGCTGGTTGTGTTGGCCGGCCGCCTGCGCGCGCTGAAGGGCCACGATCTGGAGGAGGGCGTCTCGACCCGGCTCGTGGTCTATTGCGCGACCCTGATCGCGGCCGGCATGCCGATTCCAGACGCGGTGCTCGCCGGCATGATCGAGCCGTTGACCGATGATGCCGACGTCAAGTCGGCGCTGCTCGACGTCGCACGCGCCGTGATCGGCTGAGGTTCGACCATGCTCGCTTTCCTGGAACTGGAGGAGACGGTCGGTCATGCCTGGCACAAAATGGTCGGCGGCACTGCCAGTTATCCGGTTCACGCCGATCATGCGGTCTCGCTTGCCGAGATGAGAAGCAGGCTCGCGGTGATGTTCCGCGCACTGGGCGGCGAGGCGGGTGTGCAGATCGCGAGCGCCGGCGCGCGCAAGTCCGGGCACCGGCTCGGCTGGCGGCAGCGCATCGGTCTCGGCGACGAGCGCATCGAGCAGCCGGGCCGCGACGCCGCGACCATCTTCCTTCCTGACCGCCTCGCGATCTTTCCCGACAAGGCGCTGAATGCAACGCTCTATCGCTGGCTGGCGGCCTGGTTCGCGGCCGCGCCGATCGAGGCGATCATCGAAACCGATGCGCTCCGGCGCGATCTGCTCGTGCTGCGCCGCGCCGCCGAAACCGCGGTCTTCGTGCTCACCCAGTTTCCCGGACTCGTCGCCGACTACGCCCAGCTTGCAGCGGCGACCGCCGAAGCCCGGCCGCGGCGCTCCCTGCCGCGTATCGAACAGGAGATCGAGCAGATCGTTCTCGCTTTGCTCGGCGCGGGACCTGCGCCCGCGGGGAAATTGTGGCCGGCGATGATGGGGATGGGACCACTGCCGGACAAGGCGCCGCCGGGCTATCGTCCGGTTCTGCCGTGCCCGCTCTGGGGAGATTGCTGGGCGCGTGCGCTGTCGCCGGCTCCTGCGGGCGAGGACGAGGGCGTGAGCGCCGCGGCGCCGGCCGCCCAGGACAATCGCAAGCGGTTCGCCGTCCGCGAACGCGAGGACCGCGCCAATCGCCGCGATCCCTTCGTGCTCAATCGCTTCGAAAAAATCCTAGCGATGGCCGAGATGGTCAATGTCGATCGTCCCTCGGACGACAGTGAGGACGAAGATGCGCAGAAAGCGGCCGACGATCTCGAGGAGATCACACTCAGCCGCCGCAGCGGCAAGCCCGCGAGCCGATTCAAGTTCGATCTCGATCTGCCGCCGGAAGCGCTCGATGCCTCGCGACTGACTGCGGACCTGATCTATCCCGAATGGGACTATCGCAGCGGCTCCTATCTGCCCGATCATTGCCGCGTGCTCGCATCGGCCGCTTCTGAAACCGGCGAAAGTTGGAGACCCGACGAGGCCATGCGCCGGCACATCCGCCAGGTGCGCCGCCGCTTCGAGGTCTTGCGGCCGCGCCACGAATTGATGCGCGCCCAGGCCGACGGACATGACCTCGACCTCGACGCGCTGGTGCGCGCGCGGTGCGATCTCCGGGCCGGTGGCAATGGCGCCGGTCTCGATCGTGTCCACATGGCGATGCGCCCGCAAGGGCACGATCTTGCCGTCACGCTGCTCGTCGACGTCTCGCTCTCGACGGACGCCTGGGTCGATGGCTACCGCGTGCTCGACGTCGAGAAGGAGGCGCTGCTCGTGCTTGCCCACGGGCTGTCGGCCTGCGGCGATCACTACAGCATTCTCACTTTCACCTCGCGCCGGCGTTCCTGGGTGCGGCTCGAAAGGGTTAAGGCGTACGGTGAGCCGATGAGCGGCGTGGTCGAGCGCCGCATCGGGGCGCTCAAGCCCGGCTATTACACGCGGATCGGCGCGGCGGTGCGCCACGCCGCGGCCGAGCTTGCGCGCCAGCCGCAGCGCAAGAAGCTGCTGCTCGTCCTCACTGACGGCAAGCCGAACGACGTCGACCACTATGAGGGGCGCTTTGCGCTCGAAGACACCCGGAAGTCCGTGCAGGAAGCGCGCCGGCTCGGAATCGCGGTGTTCGGCGTGACCATCGACGCGGCGGCGCAATCCTATTTTCCGACGCTGTTCGGCTGCAACGGCTATGCCATCGTCGGCAACATCAAGCGATTGCCGGCGGCGCTGCCGCTAATCTACCGCCAGGTGGCGCATTGAGCTGGGAATGCCGCCGCGCCATGTTCGTGGCTGAGCTATTGCTCACCTATTGAGTATATGATCGAATGGTCGGATGGACCAGCGCCGGTCAAAACCTGATCTGATCATCTTCGACTGCGACGGCGTGCTCGTTGACAGCGAACTCTTGAGCTGTCGCTGTCTGTCCGAGGTCTTGGCGGAATTCGGTCTGGTGCTCAGCGAGGAGCAGGCACTGGAGCTGTTCCTCGGGCGCAGCACCAGGGCGATCGAGCAGCACTACCGCGATCTCGGAGAGGTCGTGCCGGATGGCTTCCTGCCGCGATTGAAATCGCGCGTGCTGGAGACGTTTGCCGCCTCGCTCGAGCCGATCCCCGGGGTGGAGGCGGTGATCTCGGGGCTGACCGTGCCGTTCTGTGTGGCCTCGTCCAGCGACATTGACCGCGTCTCGCTCTCGCTCGACGTCACCGGTCTTCGGGCACATTTCGGCGACCGGATCTACACCGCGCAGATGGTCAGGCACGGCAAGCCGGCGCCTGATCTCTTTCTCCATGCAGCCGAGAACATGCGCGTCTCGCCTGCGCGCACGCTGGTGATCGAGGACAGTGTCAGCGGCGTGCAGGCGGGCAAAGCAGCCGGCATGACGGTCTTGGGATTTGTCGGCGGCAGCCATTATCGGGGGCGGGACGGCCGCGCTATATTGGCCGCCGCCGGAGCCGATCGGGTCTTCGCGCAGATGAGCGATTTCTGGAAGGAGACGTGACGCCTTGGCTGGCGAGAACGACAAGTCGAGGCTGGATGACGCCGCGCGGGCCGGCTGGCTCTATTTCATTGCCGGCCATACCCAGGACGAGATCGCAAAAATGCTCCAGGTCTCGCGCGCCTCGGCGCAGCGGCTGGTCTCGCTGTGCCTCGCCGAGCGGCTCATCACCTTCCGGCTCGAACATCCCATCGCCGCCTGCATGGAATTGGCCGCGCGCCTGAAGGAGCGGTTTGATCTCGTCCATTGCGAAGTTGTGCCGGCCGATCCTGCGGCGCCGCAGGCCACTGCCGGCATCGCCGAGCGCTGCGCCAATCTGCTGGACTCGACGCTGCGCTCCGAGACTCCGGTCATCGTCGCGCTCGGCACGGGAAGGGCGGTGCGCGCAGCGGTCGAGCGCGTCACGCCGATCGACCGGCCCAACCATCAGATTGTCTCGCTGGTCGGCAACATCTCTGCCGACGGCTCGGCGAGCTTCTACGATACCGTCGGGCGGCTCGCCGACCGCACCGGCGCGCGGCACTATCCGATGCCGCTGCCATTCCTGATGTCGTCCGAGGACGAGCGCAACAAGATGGTGCGGATCGAGCCGATCGCGAAGGTGAAGGCGGTCGCGGCCAAGGCGGACTTGCGCCTCGTCGGCATCGGCCAGATGGACCAGAAGGCGCAGGTCCACGTCGACGGCTTCGTCACACGCGATGAATTGTTCGAGATGATGCGATTGGGTGCCATCGGCGAGATCACCGGCTGGGCCTATGATGCCAAGGGCCGCCTGCTCAAGGCCGGCACCAATAAGCGCCTCACCAGCATCCCGCCGGAAGTGCCGGCCAAGACCACGACCATCGGCGCAGCCGTCGGTGCCGCCAAGGTCCCGGCGATCGCCGCGGCGCTGAATGGACGGCTGATCAACGGCCTGATTACGGACGAGGCGACCGCAAGGGCGATTTTGGAGCGATAGGTTGGCGCGGCAGCGGGACCCGGCTCCCTCTCCCGTTTGCGGGGGAGGTCGAGCAAGCCGCGGCGTTCGTTCCCAACAACTGACATCCCTCCCGCGCCGCAGCACTCATAAGTTGCGCGAACACCGGCGCGCCTGCTTGACAACCGTCGCCCTTCGGCCGAACATACGCTCAACGCGTGGGCATCTGCTCAAAAGCGCGAGCTTAGGGAGGTCACCGTGAAACAATTCCTCGGCGCCGTCTGCGGCGCGTCTGTCCTGTTGGCCGTCCCTGCGATGGCCGAAACCACCCTGACGATCGCCACCGTCAACAACGGCGACATGATCCGAATGCAGGGGCTGACCAGCGACTTCACCAAGAAGAACCCGGACATTTCAGTGAAATGGGTGACGCTGGAGGAAAACGTGCTGCGCCAGCGCGTCACCACCGACATTGCCACCAAGGGCGGCCAGTTCGACGTGCTCACCATCGGCACCTATGAGGTCCCGATCTGGGCCAAGAAGGGCTGGCTGGTGCCGCTCGCCAATCTCGGCGCCGATTATGACGTCGCCGACCTCCTGCCCAAGATCAAGGATGCCGTCTCCGTTGACGGCAAGCTCTACGCCGCGCCGTTCTATGGCGAGAGCTCGATGGTGATGTACCGCACCGATCTGTTCGAGAAGGCCGGCCTGAAGATGCCGGAAAAGCCGACCTGGGACTTCGTCATCGACGCCGCCAAGAAGCTCACCGACAAGAGCGCCGGCACCTACGGCATCTGCCTGCGCGGCAAAGCCGGCTGGGGCGAGAACATGGCGTTCCTGTCGGCGATGGCCAATTCCTACGGCGCGCGCTGGTTCGACGAGAAGTGGGAACCGCAGTTCAACACGCCGGAATGGAAGACGACGCTCACGACCTACGTCAATCTGATGAAAGAGGCTGGCCCTCCCGGCGCGAGCTCGAACGGCTTCAACGAGAATCTCGCGCTGTTCAACGCCGGCAAATGCGCGATGTGGATCGACGCGACGGTTGCGGCGTCGTTCGTGACCAACCCCAAGGATTCCAAGGTTGCCGACAAGGTCGGCTTCGCGCTTGCGCCCAACACCGGGCTCGGCAAGAACGCCAACTGGCTTTGGGCCTGGAACCTCGCCATCCCTGCCGGCTCGAAGAAGACCGACGCGGCCGAGAAGTTCATCGCCTGGGCGACCAGCAAGGACTACACCAAGCTCGTCGCATCGAAGGAGGGGTGGGCCAACGTGCCGCCGGGCACGCGCACCTCGCTCTACCAGAACGATGAGTATCTGAAGGTCGCGCCATTCGCGAAGCTGACGCTGGCCTCGATCGACGCAGCCGATCCGAACAAGCCGACGGTGAAGCCGGTGCCTTATGTCGGCGTGCAATACGCCGCGATCCCCGAGTTCCAGGGCATCGGCACGCAGGTCGGCCAGCAGTTCTCCGCGGCGCTCGCGGGCTCGACCACCGTCGATGCGGCGCTCTCCGCCGCGCAATCCTCCACCGAGCGCGAGATGAAGCGCGCCGGCTACATCAAGTGAACCCGAGCTCTCCTTCCTGAGCTCAAACTTGCGGCCATCCACCCATCCCGGATGGACGGCCGCCTTCTTCCGCCAGCGGAGACCTCAGGGATGGCAACCCGGCAGACGCAATTCCTTGCGCGGTCGCTCCTGACCCCGGCCGTCGGCCTGCTGTTCATCTGGATGATCGTTCCGCTCGCGCTGACGATCTACTTCTCGACCCTGCATTACAGCCTGCTCGATCCCGGTTCGGAATCGTTCGTCGGGCTGGAAAACTTCCGCTACTTCCTCACCGATCCCGCCTTCCTCGCTTCGCTCCAGAACACGCTGGTGCTGGTCGGCTCGGTGCTGGCGCTGACGATCGTGCTCGGCATCCCCCTGGCGCTGCTGCTCGACCAGCCCGTGGTGGGGCGCAACTTCGTGCGGCTGATGGTGATCGCGCCGTTCTTCGTGATGCCGACTGTGAGCGCGCTGGTCTGGAAGAACCTCTTGATGCACCCGGTCTCGGGCTTGTTCGCCTGGCTCGCCTCGCTGGTCGGGTTGACGCCGATCGACTGGTTCAACGACGTCCCGCTGCTCTCTGTGATCCTGATCGTCGCCTGGCAATGGCTGCCGTTCGCCACGCTGATCCTGCTGACCGCATTGCAGTCGCTAGACGAGGAGCAGAAGGAAGCTGCGGAGATGGATGGCGCCAGCGCCGTGTCGACCTTCATCTACATTACTTTGCCGCATCTCGCGCGGCCGATCACCGTCGTGATCCTGATCGAGACTATCTTCCTGCTCACGGTGTTCGCCGAGATCTTCGTCACGACCGGCGGCGGGCCGGGCCTGCAGACCACCAACATCGCCTTCCTGATCTACTCGCAGGCGCTGATCCAGTTCGATGTCGGCAGCGCCTCGGCGGGCGGGCTCGTCGCGGTCGTGATCGCTAACGTCGTCGCTTTCTTCCTGGTCCGCATCGTCGGCCGCAATTTGGAGGCCTGACATGGCGCGGATGGCGACGACGCAGCGGGTGGTGGTCTCGACGATCGGGGCGTGGTTGTTCGGCTTTCTGATCTTCTTCCCGATCCTCTGGATGGTGCTGGCGAGCTTCAAGACCGAGCTCGAGGCCTTCGCGATTCCGCCGTCCTTCCTGTTCTTCCACTGGACAACGGAGAACTATGCAACGGTGCAGGAGCGCAGCGACTATTTCCACCACGCGATGAACTCGATCATCATCGCCGGCGGCTCGACACTGATCGCGCTCCTGATCGCAATTCCCGCGGCCTGGTCGATGGCGTTCTCGCCGACCAAGCGCACCAAGGACACCCTGCTCTGGATGCTCTCGACCAAGATGATGCCGCCGGTCGGCGTGCTGGTTCCGATCTACCTCATCTACAAGAATTTCGGCCTGCTCGATTCCCGCATCGGTCTCGTCTTCATCCTCTGTCTCGGCAATTTGCCGATCGTGATCTGGATGCTGTTCACCTATTTCAAGGAGATCCCGCGCGACATCCTGGAGGCCGCGCGCATGGACGGCGCGACGATCGGCCGCGAGCTCGTCTATGTGCTCACGCCGATGGCGATCCCGGGGCTCGCCTCCACGCTGCTGCTCAATCTGATCCTCGCCTGGAACGAGGCGTTCTGGACGCTCAATCTGTCGACCTCGAGCGCCGCGCCGCTCACCACGTTCATCGCCTCCTATTCGAGCCCGGAAGGGCTTTTCTGGGCAAAGCTGTCCGCGGCCTCGACGCTGGCGATCGCGCCCATTCTCGTCCTCGGTTGGTTCAGCCAGAAACAGCTCGTGCGCGGGCTCACCTTCGGCGCGGTGAAATAAGGGGGCTGCCATGGGCCAGATCACACTTCAGGGCGTGCAAAAATCCTTCGGTCCCGTACACATTATCAAGGGCGCCGATCTCGACATTGCCGACGGCTCCTTCGTCGTCTTC
Organism: Bradyrhizobium sp. USDA 4486; assembly: GCF_054057995.1. Taxonomy (NCBI): domain Bacteria; kingdom Pseudomonadati; phylum Pseudomonadota; class Alphaproteobacteria; order Hyphomicrobiales; family Nitrobacteraceae; genus Bradyrhizobium; species Bradyrhizobium sp. USDA 4486. The sequence continues at coordinate 3,454,016 of NZ_JBSRZV010000001.1, read as the reverse complement.
GTCGGCCCTTCTGGTTGCGGCAAGACCACGCTGCTGCGGCTGATCGCGGGCCTCGAGGATGTCAGTGGCGGCAGCATCCTGATCGACGGGAGGAATGTGGTGGACACGCCGCCCGCCAAGCGTGGACTGTCGATGGTGTTCCAGTCCTACGCGCTCTATCCACATATGAGCGTCCGCGGCAATATCGGGTTCGGCCTGAAGATGGCGGGCCTTGCCAAGGATGAGATCAACCGCAAGGTCGAGGCCGCCGCCGCAACGCTGAACCTCACGCCCTATCTCGACCGCAAGCCGCGTGAGCTCTCCGGCGGCCAGCGCCAGCGCGTCGCGATCGGCCGCGCTATCGTGCGCGAGCCCAAAGCGTTCCTGTTCGACGAGCCGCTGTCGAACCTCGATGCGGCCCTACGCGTGCAGATGCGCATCGAGGTGACGCGACTGCAGAAGCAGCTCGGCACCACCGCGATCTACGTCACCCACGACCAGGTGGAGGCCATGACGATGGCCGACAAGATCGTCGTGCTTAACGGCGGCAAGATCGAGCAATACGGCTCACCGCTGGAGCTGTACGAGCGGCCGGCCAATCTCTTCGTCGCCGGCTTCATCGGCTCGCCCAAGATGAACTTTGTCACTGGTGAGCCTGCATTGCAGAAGGGCGCGGCCACGATCGGCGTGCGGCCGGAGCATCTGAAGATCGATCGCGATGGCGGAGGCGGCTGGCAGGGAACGATCTCGGTCGCCGAACATCTCGGTAGCGACACTTTCCTGTATGTCGATGCCGGTCCGCTCGGCATGCTGACCGCACGCTACATCGGCGAGCTGAGCCTGCATGCCGGCGACCGCGTCTCGCTGGTGCCGGACCCCGCGCGCATCCACCGCTTCGACCAGAGCGGCAACGCTCTTCGCGCTTAACAGGAAACGGAAGATCACCATGTACCTGGAAAAATTCAAGCTGAACGGCAAGACCGCGTTCATCACCGGCGGCGGGCAGGGCATCGGCCTTGGCTGCGCCGAGGCGCTGGCTGAAGCCGGGGCCAAGGTGATCATCGGCGACCGCGACAGCAAGGTCGCCGATGATGCGAAGGCCGCTCTGAAGGCCAAGGGTTTTGATATCGAGACCGCGATCATGGACGTCACCGACACCAAGCGGGTGGCGGAGGTCGCGAACGATCTCTTCGCCCGCCATGGCAAGGTCGACATCCTCGTCAACAATGCCGGCATTGCCCGCAGCGAGACCCCGGCCGAGACCGTCACCGACGAGCATTGGCTCAACGTCATCGACGTCAACCTCAACGGCACCTTCTGGTGCTGCCGCGAGTTCGGCAAACACATGCTGAAAGCCAAGAGCGGCGCCATCGTCAATGTCGGTTCGATGTCCGGCTTCATCGTCAACAAGCCGCAGGAGCAGTGCTTCTACAACGCCTCCAAGGCCGGTGTGCACCATTTGACGAAATCGCTCGCCGCTGAATGGGGCGCACGCGGCATCCGCGTCAATGCGGTGGCGCCGACCTATATCGAGACGCCGCTCAACGCCTTCGTGAAGAGCAATCCCAAGATGTACGACGCCTGGATCGGTGGAACCCCGATGGGGCGGATGGGGCAGGTCGAGGAGATCGCCTCCGTCGTGCTATTCCTTTCTTCGGAGGCCGCGAGTCTGATGACCGGCAGCATCGTGCTGGTGGATGGCGGCTACACTTGCTGGTAGGCTTGCGTCAAAATTGACGGAGAGCGACCAGGAGCGACTATGCCGCGAGCGTATATCGGCGTCGACGTGGGAACCACGAGCACGCGGGCAGGGGTGTTCGATGAGGCCGGCACGTTGCTTGCGACCGCGCGGCACCCGATCCGGACCTGGCACGAGGCCGGCGACGTCGTCGAGCAGTCCTCGCATGACATCTGGCAGGCCTGCGTCAGATCGGTGCGGGCGGCGATGGCGGAAGCCGCGATCCCGCCCGCCAGTGTCGGCGGCATCGGCTTTGATGCCACCTGTTCCCTCGTGGTTCTCGACAAGCAAGGCGAGCCGCTCACCGTCAGCGCCTCGGGCGAGGCGCAGCGCAACGTCATCGTCTGGATGGACCATCGCGCCGTTGCCGAGGCGCGGCTGATCAACGAGACCGAGGATGCCGTGCTGCGCTATGTGGGCGGCTCGATCTCGCCCGAAATGGAGATGCCGAAGTTGCTCTGGCTGAAGCGGCATCTGCGCGCGAGTTTTGATGCCGCCGGTCACTTCTTCGATCTCGCGGACTATCTGACCTGGCGCGCCACCGGCTCGCTCCAGCGCTCCACCTGCACGGTCACCTGTAAGTGGAACTATCTCGCCCATGACGACGGCGGCTGGAGCGCGTCGTTCTTCAAGCGCATTGGACTTGCGGATTTCGTCAATGAAAAATACGCCCGCATCGGCACCGAGATCGTCGCGCCCGGCACCCGCCTCGGCGAAGGGCTCACCCGGACCGCTGCGGCCGAACTCGGCCTGCCACCGGGCACGCCGGTCGGCGCCTCCTTGATCGACGCCCATGCCGGCGGCATCGGTGCGATCGGCGGCCGCGACGGCTTCGGCGCAACGGCGGATGTCACTGATCGCCTTGCCTACATCATGGGAACGTCGGCCTGCATCATGGCGACGACGAAGGAGCCGTGCTTCGTGCCCGGTGTGTGGGGGCCATATTATTCCGGCATGGTGCCGGACTTCTGGCTCAACGAGGGCGGCCAGTCGGCGGCGGGCGCTGCGATCGATCATCTCCTCAAGTCCCACCCCGGCCACGCCGAGGCGAGCGCGGCGGCGCGCGGCGAGGGTCTCGACCTCATCGACTTCCTCGAGCGCCGCATCATCGCGCGCGCGGGCAGCGCCAGCCGAGCCGCGCTGCTCGCCCGCGAGGTCCATGTGCTCCCTGAATTCATCGGCAACCGCTCGCCCTACGCCGACCCGGATACGCGCGCGGTGATCGCCGGGCTCGATCTCGACACCGGTATCGGCTCGATGGAGCGGCTGTTCATCGCCGGCCTCTGCGGGCTTGCTTATGGCCTCGCCGAGGTGATCGAGGCCTTTGCCGCGCACGGCGTTCATTCCAGCCTCATGATCATGGGCGGCGGCGCCAGCCGCAGCCCGCTGGTGCGGCAGATCATGGCCGACACCACAGGTCTCACGGTCGCCCTGCCGCAGACCAAAGAGCCGGTGCTGCTGGGCGCGGCCATGTTAGGCGCGGTCGCCGGCGGCGCCTACGCCTCGATCGGCGAGACCATGGCAAAGATGTCGGTGCTCGGAGGCAAGAGCGAGCCGACCACGCCCGACATGGCCGCCTTCCACGCCCGCAAGCGTGAGGTCTACAAGCTGCTGCGTGACGTCGATCGCGGCAGCCGCGCCGCGATGCGCGACATCGCCAAAGGTTGAAGCCAATGTTGATTTCCTGCGGCGATGCGCTGATCGATTTCGTGCCGACACGAAACGTTGCGGGGCGCGAGGCGGTGATGCCGGCTGTCGGCGGCTCCTGTCTCAACGTCGCGATCGGCATGGCGCGACTGGGCGCTGCGACCGGCTTTGTCGGCGGCATCTCAACCGATCTGTTCGGTCAGATGATCACAGATCACGCCGCGGCGTCCAACGTCCAGCTCGATCTCGCCACCCGCAGCGACGACCAGACCACGCTCGCCTTCGTCCGCATCGTCGCAGGCGAGTCGCACTACGCGTTCTACGATGCCGGGACCGCGACACGGAACTGGACTTACCGGCGCGGCTCGATTCCCTTCGCGAACGTCGAGGCCGTCCATGTCGGCTCGACCACGCTCGTCAGCGACCAGGGCGCGGCTGAGACGAAGGCGCTCATCGCGGACGCGCGGGCTTCCTCGACCATCTCCTTCGATCCGAACTGTCGGCCCAATCTCGTCAAGGACAAGCCGGCCTATCTTGCGCGCATGATGGCGTTCGCTGCGGGCGCCGACCTCATCAAGATGTCCGACGTCGACTTCGCCTATCTCTTCGGCGACGAGCCTTATCAGCAGCGCGCGAATGCGCTGCTCGGGCAGGGCACGCGCCTCGTCGTGGTCACCCGCGGCAACAACGGCGCTGTCGCCTGGCACGCGGGAGCAGGGCAGATCGAGGTTGCTGCGCCCAAGATCGAGGTCGCCGACACCATTGGTGCCGGCGACAGTTTTCAGGCGGCTCTGCTGTTTGCCCTGCACAAGCAGGGCTGCATCGCCCGCGAGAGGCTGAAGGACATCGGCGCCGACGAGCTCCGCCGCGCGCTGTCGTTCGCCGCCAACTGCGCCGGCCTCACCTGCACCCGCCCGGGTGCGGATCCGCCGTGGAGCCACGAGGTGACGTGGGGCCGGTAGTCCACATCACAGCCGTGAGACGACCTTCTCAGCGCATTTGAGAAAGGTGCGGATCAGCGGGCTGTGCGCGTCCCGCCGCCAGCACACCGCGATGTCGATGGAGTCGGCGGCATCCCGCAGCGGCCGGAACACGATGCCCTGCGGCGCGCCGAGCCTGGCGCAAGCCGGCAGAATCGCAAAACCTTCGCCGGCGAGGACAAGGCTCATCGCCGAATGCACCGTCTCGACCCGGCTTGCGATCGGCATCACCACCTGGTGCCGGCGCAGCAAGGCGACGACGGCCGAGGACGCGGGGCCATGGTCGGGATGCGGCAGCGCGATCAGCAGACGGCCCTGCAATCGCGCCATCGGCACCGAGCTCAGGCGGGCGAGCGGCGAGCTGGTCGGCATGACCAGCATTAAAGGCTGCGCGCCAATCCGCGCCACCTGGATCTCGGGATGGTTGATGGCGGGCATGCACAGCGCGACTGTGACGCTGCGGTCGAGCAGCCGCGCCTCGCGCGTCGAGGCGCTGAGCTCGGCGAAGTCGAGATCAACGCCGGGAATCGAGCGGCGCAGCTCGGGAATGAGTCTCGGCAGCATCGCGTTCGCCAGCACGAACATGTAGCCGACCGACAGCCGCCCGCGCCGCCCTGAGGCAACCGCGCGCGCGGCTTCGATGCCGTCGGCCGCCAGTGCCAGGGCCTCACCGGCGCGTGCCAGCAGCGCCTGACCGGCTTCGGTCAGGTCCATGCCGCGCGTGCCGCGGCGGAACAGCGGCGCGCCGACCTCGGCCTCGAGCTTGCGGATCTGCACCGAGAGCGGCGGCTGCGCCATCCGAAGGCGCTCGGCGGCCTTGCCGACGCTGCGCGCCTCGGCGACCGCGACGAAATAACGAAGCCGGCGGAGATCCATTGGCATACCGAAAGTGTATGGCTTGGCGCTCAAAAACGTATTGGACGGTGAGTTAACAAAACTGTCATTCTCGCTGTCAATGCCTGCCAACGGTGGTGGGCTTTTGGAGCGTGACGTGACGATGAACGGCGATCCCTGTCTGCTGTCCGCAACCGAGCTGCGCGGCCTCATCGCTGCCAGGAAGATTTCGCCGGTCGAGGTCGTCAGCGCCGTGCTCGCGCGTGCCGAGGCGCTGCAGCCCAAGCTGAACTGCTTCATCACGGTCTGTACCGACCAGGCAATGGAAGCGGCGCGCGAGGCCGAGCGCAAAATGATGGCCGGCGAGGCGCTCGGCCTGCTGCACGGCATTCCCGTCACCGTCAAGGACATCGTCAACACCAAGGGTGTGAAGACCACCTTCGGCGCCGTTCCTTACAGGGACAATGTGCCGACTGAAGATGCCGTCGCGGTCGCACGGCTGCGCAGCGAGGGCGCGATCCTGATCGGCAAGACCACGACGCCGGAGTTCGGCAGCAAGTGCCTGACCGATTCGCCGCTGTTCGGCCGCACCTGCAATGCGTGGAGTCCGGAGCGCTCCTCCGGCGGTTCCAGCGGGGGCGCGGCGGTGGCGGTGGCGAGCGGCATCGCGCCGCTGGCGATTGCGACCGATGGCGGCGGCTCGACGCGGATTCCCGCGGCGTGCAACGGCGTGGTCGGCCTGAAGCAGAGCAACGGCGTGATCGCGCATAGCCAGCAGGCGCTCGATGCCTTCGGTAACCAGACCTACGTCACGCCGACGACGCGCACGGTCGCGGATACCGCACTGATGATGCAGGCGATGGCCGGTGAGGATGCATGCGATCCCTGGTCGATCGGCGTGCCCGTGCCCGATTTCGTCGGCACGGCCGTCTCCCGCGGCGATCTGCGCGGGCAAAAGATCCTGTACTGCCTGACGCCGCCGGGCCGCCCGGCGTCCGCCGATGTCTGCGCCAGCTTCAAGGCGGGCCTCGACCGCCTCGCAGGCCTCGGTGCCGAGCTCGAGGAATTTTCCGGCGAGGGTTTTGACATCGAGCCGGTCTGGCGCGCCATCAACCACACGGTCTGGCGCACGCGCTTTGCCAAGCTCGCGGCCGAGCACAGGGACGAGCTGAGCGAGACCTTCCTCAAGCAGCTTGCGCTCGCGACCAATGTCAGCGGCGTCGACTATCAGGAAGCGATGTTCGCGCGCACCGCGCTGTTCCGCCGCGTTCAATCGCTGCTTGCGCGCGGGCATCTTCTGGCGATGCCGACGCTGACGCGCACCGCGCTGCCGATGGAGCAGGACCTGTTCGGCAGTATCGAGATCGATGGCAAGCTCTTCGACAGCGTTCGCCCGCACTGGTTCCCCTGGACCATGCTGTTCAACATGACCGGGCATCCCGCGATCAGTCTGCCCTGCGGCTTCGGCCGGGACGGCCTGCCGATCGGCCTCCAGCTCGTCGGCCGCTTCCGCGCTGATGCCGAATTGCTGCGCGTTAGTTCGCTGTTCGAGGCGTCAACCGACCTTCTGTCCCGCCGGCCCGGCTGAGGGGAGGAGGACCATGCCGCAAAGGACTTGCGTTGACCGTCCGGACATGTTGATCGTGCCGCGGATGAGCCGTGAACCCGAACGCGCATGAGCGTATTTGTCCTTCGACGTGTCCTGACATTGCTGGCGACGCTGGTCGGCGCATCCGTGATCATTTTCCTGGTGCTGGACGCGCTTCCCGGCAATGCCGCCCAGATGTTGATGGGCGCCGACGCATCGGCCGACGCGGTGCGCGCGCTCAGCGTCAAGCTCGGGCTCGATCAGCCGCTGGCGGTCCGCTACCTGCAATGGATCAAGGGCTTCTTCGTCGGCGATCTCGGCAACTCCTATGTCTACGGCACGCCGGTCGCGAGCCTGATCGCGGAGCGGCTGGTGCTGACCGTTCCGCTCGCGATCCTGTCGATGCTGATCACGGTGACGCTGGCGCTCTCGGCCGGCATCTACACCGCCGCCAACCACAACAAGCTCGGCGACGTCGGCGTGATGTCGCTGACGCAAGTGGGCATCGCGCTGCCGAATTTCTGGTTCGCGATCCTGCTGGTGTTGTTGTTCTCGGTGCGGCTGCAATGGCTTTCGGCGGGCGGCTTTGCCGGCTGGGAGGACGGCATCTGGCCGGGCATCAAGTCGCTGCTGCTGCCGGCCATCTCGCTGGCGGTGGTGCAGGCCGCGATCCTTGCGCGCGTGACGCGCTCGGCCGTGCTCGAAGTGCTGCGTGAGGATTTCGTGCGGACGGCGCGTGCAAAAGGGCTCGGCAAGCGCGAAGTGCTGTGGCGTCACGTGCTGCGCAACGCAATGATCCCCGTGATGACAGTGATGGGACTGCAATTCGCCAATCTGCTCGCCGGCACGATCGTGATCGAGAACGTATTCTACCTGCCGGGCCTCGGCCGGCTGATCTTCCAGTCGATTGCCAACCGCGACCTGATCGTGGTGCGCAATTGCGTGATGCTGCTGGCGGCCATGGTCGTCGTCGTCAATTTCGTCGTCGACGTGCTCTACGCCTTCATCGATCCCCGCATCAAGGTCCACGACCTGTGAGCGCGCCCCTGACCATTGACGCACCGGCGCGCCGCTTGCCGGCCAAAACCTTCTGGGGCCGCGCGCTACGCCATCGCAGCTTTGTGCTGGGTGGCGCGCTCAGCCTGCTGGTGCTGGCCTCGGCGCTGCTGTCGCTGGTGTGGACGCCGTGGTCGCCCTACGAGATCGACATCGCCTCGAAACTGCGGCCGCCGTCGGCGGCCCACTGGCTCGGCACCGATTCCTTCGGCCGGGACATCGTCTCGCTACTGCTCGCAGGCGCGCGCTCGACCATCCTGGTCGGCATCATCGCCGTCAGCATCGGTCTCACCTTCGGCGTCTGCCTCGGCCTGATCGCGTCGGCCAAGCGCGGCTGGACCGAAGAGATCATCATGCGGTTCTCCGACTTCACCTTCGCCTTCCCGGCCGTGCTGTCGGCGATCATGCTCGCCGCGGTGGTCGGCCCCGGCATGGTGACCTCGATCGTCGCGATCGGCATCTTCCAGATCCCGACCCTGACCCGGCTGACGCGCGGCTCGGCCAACGCGATCTGGGCGCGGGAATTCGTGCTGGCCGCGCGGGCCTCCGGCAAGGGCAAATTCCGCATCACCATCGAGCACGTGCTGCCGAACATCCTCTCGATCCTGATCGTGCAGGTGACGATCCAGTTCGCGCTCGCGATCCTTGCCGAAGCCGCGCTATCCTATCTCGGTCTCGGCACCCAGCCGCCGCAGCCGTCCTGGGGCCGCATGCTGAATGACGCCCAGACATTGCTGTTCCAGTCGCCGATGCTCGCGGTCTATCCGGGCGCTGCGATCGCGATCGCCGTGCTCGGCCTCAATCTGCTCGGTGACGGATTGCGCGACCTGCTCGATCCCCGACTGGCGCGGGAGCGGTGACGATGGCTGATCCCGCAACCACACCGCTGATCGACGTCGGCAATCTCGGCGTCCGCCTCAACACCAGCCGCGGCCCGGCACAGGCCGTGCGCGGCGTCAGCTTCACCCTGAACCGCGGCGAGACGCTGGGGCTCGTCGGCGAATCCGGCTGCGGCAAGTCGGTCACCGCACTGTCGCTGATGGGCCTCCTGCCCGAGAGTGCCGTCGTTACCGGCAGCATCAAGCTGGATGGCAGCGAACTCGCCGGACTATCGGATGCGGAGTATTGCCGCCTGCGCGGCAACCGGATCAGCATGATCTTCCAGGAGCCGATGACCGCGCTCAATCCGATGCACACGATCGGGCATCAGGTTGCCGAGCCGCTGCGGCGCCACAAGAAATATTCGCCGGCGCAGGCGCGGAAAGAAGCAATCGCCTTGCTCGACCGCGTCGGACTGCCCGATCCTGCGCGGCGCGTGGATGCCTATCCGCACCAATTCTCCGGTGGCCAGCGTCAGCGCGTCACCATCGCCATGGCGCTCGCCTGCGAGCCTGATCTGTTGATCGCGGACGAGCCGACCACCGCACTCGACGTCACCATCCAGGGCCAGATCCTCGATCTCATTGCCGATCTCGTCGAAGAGCGCGGCATGTCGATGATCCTGATCTCGCACGATCTCGGCGTCATCGCCGAGAACGTCCAGCGCATGATGGTGATGTATGGTGGCACCGTGATCGAGAGCGGGCCGACCGACGAGGTGTTCTGCCGGATGGGACATCCCTACACGCAGGGCCTGTTCCGTGCCCGCCCGAAGCTCGGCGCGCGCAAGGGGACTCGGCTGAAGACGATCTCGGGTACCGTGCCGGAGCTGGCCGATCTGCCGGCCGGCTGCACGTTCGCCGATCGATGTCCGCTCGTGATCGATGCATGCCGCGCGGCGCTGCCGCCGATGGTCGACGTCGGTCCCGGGCATGGTGTGCGCTGCATCCGGACCGACGTCTCCATGGCTGCGAATGTCGGAGCTCTGTCTGCATGACCGCAGCACCTCTTCTCGACGTCAAAAATCTCGAGCAGCGCTATACGCTGCGGCGCGAAAGCCTGTTCCGCCCGCCCGGCGAGGTGCGCGCGCTCAACGGCGTGAGCGTGACGGTCGCGGCCGGCAAGAGCCTCGGCATCGTCGGCGAGTCCGGCTCCGGCAAATCCACCTTCGCGCGCGTCGTGATGGCGCTGGAGCGGCCGACATCGGGAGAGGTCACGCTGCTCGGCCGCGATCTCAATCGCATCTCGCCCGATGAGCTGCGCCGCGCGCGCCGCGACTTCCAGATGGTGTTCCAGGATCCCTACGGCTCGCTCGATCCGCGCCAGACCGTCGCCCGCATCGTCACCGAGCCGCTCACCGTGCTGGAAGGGGCCGACCGTACCACCTTTCGCACACGCGTCTCGACGGTGTTGCGACAGGTCGGCTTGCGCGATGCGGACATGCACAAGTATCCGCACGAATTCTCCGGCGGCCAGCGCCAGCGCATCGCGATCGCGCGCGCGCTGATCACGCAGCCGAAACTGATCGTCGCGGACGAGCCGGTCTCCGCGCTCGACGTCTCCGTGCAGGCGCAGGTGCTCAACCTGATGCAGGATCTGCAGGAGCAGTTCGGCCTCAGCTACATCCTGATCAGCCACGATCTCGCCGTCGTCGACTATCTCTGCGATGAGGTCGCGGTGATGTATCTCGGCCGGATCGTGGAGCAGGGACGCCCCGAGGATCTGTTCGAGCGCTGCGCCCATCCCTACACGCGGGCGCTACTGGAGGCCGTGCCGCGGGCGCGGGCCGGGGGCGGCCGGCGCCGCCGCGGGGCGCAGGCGATCGCCTCGCAATCGGCGGCCGCAACCGGGTGCCCCTATGTCGCCCGCTGTCCGCTTGCCGACCAGCATTGCCGCGGGGTTCCGCCCTTGCTACGCAAGGTGGGTGAGGGCCATCTCGCCGCCTGCCACAAGGCGGAGGTGGTGATGGCGTTGCCGCAGGCGGTGATGGAAGGTTAGTGTCCGCCGCTGGATTGGCGTAGGCTCAAAAAGAAAGCAGGCCGGGGAGTTACGAGATGTTCAGGAAGCTATCGATCGTCGCTATTGCTGCAGCCCTTGCCGCAGCGCCGCTGCCGGTGCTGGCGCAGGGCAAGAAGGACAGCGTCGTCATGGCGATGACGCTGGAGCCGCCCGGGCTCGATCCCACCAACGCGGCCGCCGCGGCGATCGCCGAGGTCACGCTCTACAACATCTACGAGACCCTGACCAAGATCAACGAGGACGGCTCCGTCGCTCCCTTGCTGGCGGAGAGCTGGACCGCGTCGCCTGATTTGAAGACCTATACGTTCAAGTTGCGCAAGGGCGTCAAATTCCACAATGGCGAGCCGTTCGACTCTGCCGCGGTAAAGTTCTCGTTCGAGCGCAACGCGGCGCCCGCCAGCACCAACAAGGACAAGAGCCTGTTCCAGGCGTTCGAGAAGGTCGAGGCGCCCGACGCCGACACCGTGGTGATCACCCTGAAATATGGCGAGCCGAACCTGCCGTTCCTGCTCGGGCAGGCGAGCGGCTCGATCGTCGAGCCGAAGAGCGCAGCCACCAACGTCACGCAGCCGGTCGGCACCGGGCCCTATCAGTTGGGGGCCTGGGCCAAGGGCTCCTCGATCACGCTGAACAAATGGGCCGACTACCGTAACGCGTCCGCGGTCAAGCTCTCGAAGGTGACGATCCGCTTCATCTCCGATCCCGCAGCGCAGGCGGCGGCGCTGCTCTCGGGCGATGTCGATGCGTTCCCGCGCATCGCCACCCGCGTCGTCGCCCAGTTCAAGAGCGACCCACGCTTCACGGTGCTGATCGGCGGCTCCAAGGCCAAGACCATCGTTGCCATCAACCACCGCAAGAAGCCGCTCGATGACGTCCGCGTTCGCCGCGCCATCCTCGCGGCGATCGACCGCAAGGCGTTGATCGACGGCGCGGTCGAAGGTTTCGGCACGCCGATCGGCAGCTTCTACACGCCGGGATCGCTCGGCTATGTCGACACCACCGGGATCAATCCCTACGACCCCGAGAAGGCCAAGAAGCTGCTCGCTGAAGCCGGCGTCACGACGCCGCTCGAATTGTCGCTGAAGCTGCCGCCGCCTCCCTATGCGCGCCAGGGCGGCGAGATCGTCGCGGCCCAGCTCGCCAAGGTCGGCATCATCGCCAAGATCGAGAACGTCGAATGGGCACAGTGGCTGTCGCAGGTGTTCGCGGCCAACGGTCCGCATAATTTCGATCTCACCATCGTCAGCCATGTCGAGCCGTTCGACCTCGTCAAGATCACCGAGCCCGACTATTATCTCGGCTACAACAACGAGGCGTTCAACGCGCTCTACAAGCAGATCGTCTCGACGCCGGACGAAGCTGCGCGCGCAAAACTGCTCGGCGACGCGCAGCGCATGCTGGCGACCGACGCCGTCTCCGCCTACCTGTTCCAGCCGCAATGGCCGACCGTCATCAACAAGAAGCTCAAGGGCGTCTGGAAGGAAGTCCCGCAATTCGAGAACGATTTCTCGACGTGGTCCTGGGAGTAAGGACTGCGCGACCAGGTAACCTGTCGCCTCAACATCGGCCTCTTCCCATCGGGAAGAGGCTATTTTTTTGGCCGGTCCAAACCAAATTCTGAAAACAACCCCATGCACAGTAGCCCAGGGGTAGTCATTTCAACGGCTTGCGCGCGCTGCCCGACGGTATGCCCGAAATCCTCGATTCCGGTTGACCGTCGGGCAAAACACTGGCATGATGGCATCATCGGTAATTCCGAAGTCGGCGCCCGCGATGGCCCAAACTTATACCGATGAGTATTTCGCGATTTGTCCCCTGCTGCCGATCTGGTTCAAGCGGCGCGGCTGGTTCGAGTGACAAAGCGGGCGCACCGATTGGGAACAATGCGCCGCTTCCGGGTTACGCCGCTCTGGCGTCGACGCTGGCGATCCAGTTGCGGGCCAGCGTCACGTCGGCCTGCGATAGTTGATGGCCTGCCGGCAGCACCCTGTGGTCGACGCGCGCTCCTGCGTCCAGCAGCAGCGCCGTAAGCTGTTCCGAATTGCTCGCCGGCACGATCGGGTCGGCTTGCCCTGACAGCAGCAGCACCGGCTTGCCGTCGAGAGCCGGCTTCAGCGGATCGGTCTTGGGCGGATCCGACAGCGGCACCATGGCACGCAGCAGGATCGCGCCTGCCAGAGCCTCCGGCTTCAGCAAGAGCAGCGCGGCTGCGATATTGGCGCCGTTGGAGAAGCCGACCGCAACCGGCGCGGCGAGGCCGTATTGCTTCCGCGCCTCCGCGACGAACGCACCGAGCTCGAGCGCGCGTCGCCGCACGTCCGCCTCATCGAACACGCCTTCGGCGAGACGACGGAAGAAGCGCGGCATGCCGTGCTCGAGCACACGGCCGCGCGGCGAGAGCAGAGCGGAGCCGGGGGAGATCATCTTGCCGAGGCCGAGCAGGTCGTTCTCGTCACCGCCGGTGCCATGCAGCAGCAGCAGTGGAGGGGAGCCCGCGCGGGTCGCGGGCTCGAAACGATGGATGAACTCGGTCACGACACGCTCTCTTCCAGGCTCGGCAGAACTTCCTCGATCTGCTTGCGATGCTGTTCGAGGAAAGCCGGCAGCTTCAGGTCGCGTCCCAACGTCGCGACGGGCTCGTCGACGGCGAAGCCGGGGATATCGGTCGCGATCTCGAATAGAACGCCGCCGGGCTCGCGGAAGTAGATCGAGCGGAAGTAGTTGCGGTCCCGCTGCTCGGTCGGATGCAGGCCGTGATTGCTCACGAGCTTCTGCGCCATCTTGCCCTGCTCGGCATCGTCAGCCGCGCGGAAGGCGATGTGGTGCACCGAGCCGCCGCCCTGATGCCCGCGCAGAAAACCCTTGGCCTCGTAGATGTCGACGACGCTGCCCTCGGCATCGCCCGGCGCCTTGAAGCGGATCACCGAGCCTTCGCGTCCGGTCTCCTTGAAGCCGAACACGTCGGTGAGGACGGCCGCCGTCTTCGCCGCGCTATCGAGCAGCAGGGTCACGCCATGGAAGCCGCGGATCGCATGCTCGGCCGGCACATCGCCATTGCTCCAGCCGGGCTCGTTCTCGGCGCCGGGGACGCCGATGAGGGCGAGCGCCATGCCGTCAGGATCAGTGAACGGCAGCACGGATTCGCCGAAACGCTTCTCGAGCGCCTCGTAGGCAATGCCCTTCTCGATGAAGCGCTGGGTCCAATAGCCGAGCGAGCGCTGCGGCACGCGGAAGGCGGTCTGATGGGTCTCGCCGACGCCGCGGCGCCCGGCGGGAACGCCGGCCCAGGGGAAGAAGGTCAGGATGGTGCCGGGGCGGCCGGTCTCGTCGCCATAATAGAAGTGATAGGTGCCGGGATCGTCGAAGTTGACCGTCTTCTTGACGAAGCGCAGGCCGAGATCACGGGTGTAAAAGCCGAAATTGCGGATGGGATCGCCGGCAATCGCGGTGACATGGTGCAGTCCAGACATTGTCGTCCTCCAGATGCGGGGAGCGTCTTGCTCTGGGGCGAAATATCGTTCCGCTTTGGATTGGAGACAATCCATGCAAATATGACGGCTATGTCTACGATTTGGAAACAATCGCCGGGGCTGGTCCTTGGATAAGGTCGCCAGCCTTCGGGCCTTCGTGAAGGTGGTCGAGAGCGGCAGCTTTGCCGAAGCGGGCCGACAGCTCAGGGTATCGCGCTCGGCGATCAGCAAATACATCGCCGACCTCGAGGAGAGCCTCGGGGTGCAGCTGTTGAACCGGACCACGCGGCATGCGAGTCCGACCGAGAACGGCCAGCGCTATTTCGAGCGTGCGGTCGTGATCCTTTCGGAGATCGAGGCCGCCGATCAGGCGGTGACGCAAGCCCAGTCGGCGCCGCGGGGCCTCTTGCGCGTCAACGCGCCGATGTCGTTCGGCACCATGCGGCTAGGTCCCGTGCTCGCCGATTTCATGGCGCGTCATGGCGAGCTCCAGCTCCAGATCGTGCTCAGCGACGATCTGCTCGATCCTGTCCAGGACGGCTTTGACGTGACGCTGCGGATCGCGGAGCTGGAGTCCTCCAGCCTGATCGCGCGAAAGATCATGCCGATAGCGCGGATGATCTGCGCTTCGCCGGATTATCTCGCGCGTCACGGCACGCCGAGCCATCCGCAGGATCTGCGTGACCACGCGTCGCTGACCTACGGCTTCCTGCTGACAGGCAATCAGTGGAAGCTCACCGGCAGCGACGGCGATCACTGGATCCAGCCGGCCTGGTCGCTCTGCGTCAATAATGCCGAGGTGCTGCGCGACGTCGCGATCAAGGGCAGGGGGCTCGCGCTGCTTCCCGAATTCATCGCCGCCGATGCGTTGAACAAGGGCGAGCTGCGCTCGGTGCTGGACGACTATTCAGCGCCGCCGCTCGCGCTCTACGCGGTTTATCCGCCGACGCGGCATTTGTCGGTGAAGGTGCGGCTGTTCATCGATTTTCTGGTCGAGCGTTTTGGCCGGGAGGAGGAGGGCGCGCGGACGCGCTGAGGCGGCCAAGTGGACTCATATCAAGCGCTGGGGTTGCCGATGTCCGCTTCACCTCGAGCAACGATGGAAAACAGGGCGTACGGCGACTTCGCCTCGGGGCCAACAAGCAGGCTACCTGGCACCGTCCGCCTGCACTCCGCTTCCGAAAAGGCGACGTTCAGGCGTTTATGACGGAAGGCAGTTTGGAGCCAATAACGGAAATTTCGCTGTCCTATTAAGGAGGTGGCGCGTGTAGTAAGCTCCGATCGAGTTCAACCAATTCAGCAATACGCCTCCCTGGTCTTGGTCTTTGTCGCAACTTTGCACGCGGCAGGTCACGCGCGTCACCGCGTGCATTCTGGAGAGGAGAGTTAGATGAGGACTCACTCGATAAAGATATCTTTTGCGATAGCCCTGCTAGGTGGTGCCATCACGAGCGGTGCAATTGGTCAGCAAGACCAGCAGCTCGGTAAGGTGACATTCCCCACCTCTTGCGATCCCGGTGTACAAGCCGAGTTCGACCGTGGCGTCGCCATGCTGCATTCGTATTGGTTCCTGATCGCCCGCCGGAAATTCGAAGCGATACTGCAACAAGATCCCGGCTGCGCCATGGCATATTGGGGTGTGGCGATGGACCTCCTTGGCAACACGCTTGCGACCACGCCATCAAATGTCGAGGCACAAGCCGCCTGGGATGCACTTGAAAAGGCACGGTCGGTCGGGGCGAAGACTCCACGTGAGCGGGACTGGATCGAGGCGCTGAGCGCCTATTTCCGCGACTACAATAAGGTTCCCGTTGATGCCCGTCTGACGGCCTACAATGCTGCGATGGAGCGCATGGTGCAAACCTATCCTGACGACTACGAGGCGAAGGCGTACTACGCGCTCACGCTACAAGCTTCTGCGAAGAAGAACGACCTCTCATACACGAACCAGCTGAAATCCGCGGCACTTCTGGAACGCTTGTTCGAAGAGAACCCTCAACATCCGGGTGTGACGCATTACCTCATTCACGCCTACGATTTTGCTCCGCTTGCCGAAAAGGGTATTGCATCCGCCCGTCGCTACGCCGGCATCGCTCCGGCGGTGCCGCATGCGCGGCACATGCCGTCTCACATCTATTCCATGGTCGGGCTCTGGGAGGAACCATCGCCTCAAACGCCTTAGCGCTTGAGATTCAGCCCGACTACTATCACGCATCTGACTTCACGGTGTATGCGCATCTGCAGCTCGCGCAAGATGCCAAAGCCGACGCGATGATCAAAAAGTCGCTGGCCACCGCCGATCGCGGCGACCGACCGATCAACTTCGTCAATTTCACTGCCAAGGCCGCCATGCCGGCGCGCTATGTCTTGGAGCGTGCCGACTGGGCCGGCGCTGCCGCCCTGGCGATGACGCCGACTAAATATCCTATGGCGGATTCGTTGATCCGCTTCACGCGCGGTCTCGGCATGGCGCGTGTCGGCGATATCGCCGGCGCCAATAAAGAGATCGAGGAGATGAGAGTGTTGCGCACAACGTTGCAGGGTGCTGACCAATCCTACTGGGCCGAACGCACCGAAGAGCAAATGCTTGCAGTTGCCGCGTGGGTCGCACTGAAGGAAGGCGACCACGATCGGGCCCTCAAGTTAATGCGGGCAGCCGCCGACAGCGAAGACGGCAGTGTCAAACACGTGGCTATGGAGAACCGCCTCTTTCCGTTGCGTGAACTGTTGGCGGAATTGCTCCTGGAGGTAGGATAGCCCACATCCGCACTGAACGAGTATGAGACCGCACTCAAGCAAACTCCCAATCGCTTCCGTGCATTCTGGGGCGCCGCGCGCGCCGCCGACCGCTCCGGCGACCGTCAGAAGTCAACCGAGTATTATAGCAAACTGATAGAGCTCGCCAGGAACGCAGATACGGAGCGGCAGGAAATCCGTGAAGCCAAAGCACAGCTACGGAACGACACCGTGGGTACTTCACGACAATGATGTTTCGGCTGTCCGACCCATGCCCAAGAGCGCCGTCAATGTAGGAATGACAACGCTGATCCCAGCAATTGCTGCGGCGACGGTGCTCGGTGGGCTTGTCGCCTATTTCGCCGTCTACGGGAATGACCGGACGGAATGGGGGATTATACAGCTGTTCAGTGGGTCCACCGGCAAAGTGACGACCGCAGTCGCGCCCGAAGCTTGGCCGATCTGCACCACCATGGCGCCGGTGGCGGCGGATGCTGAGTGGGTGGAGCTCGATCCCGATTTCAAGGCGGGCAAGATGGCGCTTGCCGCTGCGGACTGGAATGGGGCCATTGTATCGTTCATGCGCGCCGCCCTGCGTGACCCGGTCAATGCCGATATCCAGAACTACCTTGGTTATTCGTATCGACGCTTGCGCCAACTCGGGCCGGCTATTGGACACTATCAGCAGGCGCTAATGTTAAATCCGCGTCATCGCAGCGCGCACGAGCATCTTGGCGAGGCTTATCTGGTGCTCGGCGAACCCAGCAAAGCTGAACAACATCTGGCTGCATTGGAAAATCTCTGCCTCCTTCGTCCGTGCCAGGAATATGATGACCTCATGCGCGCCATCGCGGCGTACAGAAAGCTAGCTGCACGTTGAGGGCAGAGCGGCCGCTTCGGAAACTTCGGCCGATAAATCAGCCTATACGCGCGGCTTCGGCAATTGAACAACGATATTTCCTCTGATGTGGACCCGCCCGCAGATTTCTGCTTAGGGGCAGTGGCGCTCCGCAGCATGCCTCCGCTCTGCCCGCTATTAGCCGGCATGTAGCTGCGCCGCATCAACGGAAGCGATGGGCCACAAGCCGACGTTGCGTCGTCGGTTCATCCCCAGGTGAACCCGACTTCGTGCCGACGAACCAAGTGAGACTTACTTACGTGGCTCGGTCACCACTTTGGTTGATCCGTCCGGCGCTGCCTGCATTCCCGGTGGGCTTTGACCTTGCGGGCTTTCCGGGTACGAGCAATTGGGTCCCTCACGCGAGTCTTGTTCAAAGGTCTATCTGAAGATTAAACCTATGTGTCTGCCACCTTCTGCATAGGAACTTAAAATCGCTCCGATCAGCAGAAGGAACACGCGATGGGAAAGAAGCGGAGGAGGTTTATGCAAACAGTTTCACTCGAAACACGGCTGACGCAGTTCGCTGAAGACATGCGGGAACGCGCGGAGCGAATCCCCGCCGGTGATGAGCGAAACTCCTTCGTAAAGCGAGCCTATAACGCAGATCAAGCAATCCAGTTGAAGCGGCAGCTTCGCGAGCATCATTAGGAACGAGACAGAAATGGGAGGTTGACTCTGCGTCCCTCCCAAACTTGGCCCCACGCGGGGCCTTTTCTTTGAATGCAGCATTTGAGCGCTGTCATTGCCGCCGACGCTCGGTCGCGTCATTCTTTGGGTAGGCCGACTTCTCTGGCGGTCCTTCGAGGCCACAAGCGGGGTCAACGCCCTAGCCCCGCGTCCGCTCCGCTTCCCATATCCGACATTGCAGATGCCTCGGCGGTTCGGCTGGGTCCAGACGCCGATATGAAGGGCGTAGCATTGCAAACCCGGCCGGTGTCTTGGTCGAATAGGAACCCAAAAATTGACTGCACGTTCCAACCCCAAGGATATCTGCAATGACAAATTATTTGAAGCTGCCGACTTGGGCCGACAAAGAGAACGTCTTCGCCGTCGTCGAGACTCCTCGCGGGAGTTGCTGTAAATTGGAATTCGATCCGAAGTTGCGGGTGTTTACGCTTTCAAAGGCATTGATGGCTGGCTTAACTTATCCTTACGACTGGGGATTCATTCCGTCCACTCGGGCTGACGATGGTGATCCGTTGGACGTGTTGGTGATCCACGATGGCGCTACCTATCCCGGCACGGTCCTTAGGTGTAGACCCATTGGCGTCCTCAAGGTCCTTCAGGTGACCGCGCGCAAGAAAAAGAGGAACGATCGAGTTGTTGCCGTGCCCCATCACTCTTTCTTTGCCGGTGATTTGCCGGACGTTCGTAGTCTACCTGCGACGGCGACGAAGCAATTGGAAAAGTTCTTTGATGCTAGCAACGCGCTCAAAGAAAAAAAGCTTCAGTTTCTCGGCTGGCGCGGGCCAGTTCGGGCAATGAAGCTCATAAATCGATGTCGTCTCTAGCCTCTTCAGGCAGAAACACCACCATGTCGATGCGCCGTTTGGTAAGCCTGTCAGTCACTTCTGATGTACCAGAGCGGCAGGATACGCGGCCACACCGCGATCTGAGACCAAGGTCCGCGAATGGGCAAGAGCGCTGGTTTGGCGCTCCGCAGCAAGCCTCCGCTCTGCCCGCTATTAGCCGGCATGTAGCTGCGCCGCGTCAACGGAAGCGATGGGCCACAGGCCGACGTTGCGGGTCGGCTCATCCCAGGTGAACGCGACTTCGCGACGACGAACCAAGTGAGTTACTTACGTGGCTCGGTCACCACTTTGGTTGATCCGTCCGGCGCTGCCTGCATTCCAGGTGGGCTTTGACCTTGCGGGCTTTCCGGCGGCGCGCCACCCGATTTCGTGTCCAGCGGCCCGGTCCAACCTTGTGGCTGCAATTGACCTTTTTCTTCTGGTGCCGAGCGTCCAGTTGTCATGTCCTTGGGGTCGGTCTGCGCTGCCGCAAATCCGCACGACAACGCCCAGCCGACCGCCGTTACCAGAATGATCCGCATTGCGAGACTCCGCTTGGCTGATCGATCGAACCAACAGGCTGGTCCCGCTTCAGTTCCGAATCGAACTCCCCGGAAGCGATGTCCGCCTCCAAGCGGGCTCCTGGCCTGTGGTTCGCGGCCGGAAAGCCGACGTATCGTCAGCCCAGGCTCATCCGCCTCGCGCGCCGCGCATCGCCTGTGCGACTTTCGTCGCCTGCGACGCTCGTCCGATCTTTGCGCCTGCAATGATCTTTCTTCGCGTGCTTGCCGGGCGGTCGCGTCACTGCGGACTCCGCTTCCAGTAACCGGTGCCGAGCTTGCCGGTGATGATCGCTGCGGTGTCCCGGATTTCGTAGGAGCCGCCGTCGTCATAGCCGGCGAGTCCTCTATTTGCGTGGATCGACCAGTGGCCGTTGCTGGCGGCGATCGTTCCTTCATGCGCCGGCGCTGCGCGATGTCCTTCGGCGCGGAATTTGTAAGTGCCGTCACCCATGATGCGCCAGATCCAGCGCGACATCCCGCGATCACTCGGCACCAAGATCTCCCAGGTCCCTACCAGCGCTGGATCGATTGCCAGAGAATAAGGCGCGAGTGTCACCCTCGCTGGTGCACCTGCGCCCGCAGGCGCGGCATTCGCCTGGCTTGTACCCGCCTGGTCAGCTGACAACGGCAGGCCTGCAAGATAGATCGCCCTGCGCGAGAGCGAGCCGTAGACAAAGGGCTGCTGCTCATTGCTGGTTGCCTCCATGACGTCGTCGCGGACGTTGCGAAGCATGAAGGTGACCTCAACCCCCGGCGCTTCAATATTGTGCAGGAGCGCCGCGGTAAATGGGCTATTTCGCCCGTCCCCGTCCAGAGCGGTGGTGCCGTCGCGAGCGGCATAAGCGACCAGCACGTTGCCGGCTGGCTCGATGCGACCGAGGCCGCCGCCGATGGCTGCGCGCAGCAACGGCGACCGAGACATCTTCGCAACAAATGGATTGTTGCGGCAGGCGTCGAGTATGACGAGGCCGAGGCTCGTGGTGTTCGACAGTTGCAAAATCACGCTGCGGAGGCTGACGGCTTCGTTCGCTGCGTCGGTGTCCTTCTTCAAGTCCGCATCGACCGGGATCAGCCAGTTCTCGCCGCTGATCTCCATGCCGTGGCCGGCAAAAAAGACCGCCGCCATATCGGCCCCTGCAGCGTCGTGCCCGAGCGCGATGAGGCCTCGCCGCATCTGGTCGAACGAGGCGTTGGTGAAAAGGGTCACGGCGAACCCGAGACGCTCCAGCGCCGCGGCGATATCAGTCGCGTCATTAGCTGGATTGGGCAGCGTCGGCACGTTCCGGTAAGTGCTGTTACCGATCACCAATGCCACGCGCTTGCCGTCCGCCAAGGCGGGCAGCACGGCGAAACCGGTCAGCACCGCGAAAAAGCCCAGTCCTCGAATAAATCCGCGTCGGTACATGCTCGCCCCGGATCGCCGTCTAACGGCGTCATCTTGTACAGCAACCGTAGCGGCCCAGCTATGGGACTGACCGCCGTAACGCATGAAAAGGCGATGGGCGAACGTGTCCTTTGGGGGGCACAAACGGGCTGCCATCAACCGAAGGGCGAGAGCAAGCTGCGGTGCAGTGAGGTCATTCGCCTGCCGCTTCCTCAGGGATCGTGGTTCCCGCTCTTCAGGTGGCTATACCGGCATTGCGAACGCGGTGGCGAGAGGCATTTTTGGCAATTGTTTAGAAACCAGTCCTAAGTTGCAAAAAGAATTCGGGGCTCATTGGACAGTTGCGCCATGCGATCTTGGAGGGGATTCGTCGTTTTTGCGGCAATGCTTGGCGCTTTTCTGACCGGTTATACAGCCGACAGATGGCGCCATGTTGACGTTCCTCCCCACTGGCCCCTTCGCACTCTGGCCATTCAGGCGCAAGCAGCTCAGTTGAAAAAAAGCGACTGGTTGTTGTTGGGCGATAGCATCGTCGAATTGGCCGCAGTGCCATCACTGTGCGGCGAGTCGGTATTGAATGCAGGCTTGGCTAGTGCCGGAGTTGCCGAAGTCGCTGGCGTCGTGTCCGGCCTTGGCTCGTTTAGAGCAAAGCACGTTCTCATAGCGGTCGGAGTAAACAACGCAAAGCGCACAAGCGGCACCGATGCAGTTGAATTTGCAAAAGCATACGGAGAGCTGGTTTCTTCCGCAAAATCGATCTCAACGGACGTTTTTGTCGCCCTGATCGCTCCGGTGGCCAAGGGAATGCCCGCTGGGGATCAATATTTTGATACGGCGAAGATCGCCGAGTTCAACGCCTTCATTCGACAAGTGAGCGGCGTGCGTCTGGTCGATTTCGCCGTCCTGGCCGGCCAAGATGGTTTTCTCCCGGCCGCGTGGACGGTAGATGGTGTTCACTTCACGCCGCCCGGCTATTCCGCTTGGCACAGTGTCATCGAAAAGACTGCTTGTAACCGCATCACTCCGTGACTACAGGCGCGCGAAGCGCCGGGAGTGGTGTAGCGAGTACACGGTGGGGGCCACTGTCAGGCTGATGCGCTACCGCCAAACGTTGCGCCTAATTCGATCGGTCGGCGTGACCTGGGCGAAAACCCGGAAATTGTAATCCGCGACAGAACGGCCGCCTCAAATCGTTCGAGCCGGTCTCTGAGCCGGAGTGCGTGTTTCTCGACGAGGTGCCAAGAGGCGATAGCAACGCCAAAGGCAATCGGCAGACTGATCAGGACGTTCAGATGCCAATGCTGAACCGACGGGTCGAACGCTGCAACGCACTGTTGGATGACGAAGCCATAGAGATACATCCCGTAGGAGTAGTCGCCGGACGACACGATCCAGCTTCGCCGCGGATACATGAGGCCCAGATAGCACGCGATATAAGTAGCGGGCACGGCAAAGAGCGCGTCGTGGCGTCCGCCAGCCATGCCGGCAGTACAAAGCACGAATGCGAACAGGCACGTCGCCCGGTTGTACGGTATCTTGTCGCGCCAGAGGTAGAAGCCGACACCCAAGAGGAAGCAGAACACAAGAAGGTGCGGGCGCAGGTGAATAAGCAACTCGTCACTATGGTAGATATCGTAGCAGACGAGCCCGATCTGGGCGAGCACCAGAAAGCCCAGGTATAGCACCCTGTTGAAGCAGATCGTGGTCACGGCAAGAAGCGCCAGGATGGTGTAGCACCACAGCTCATACGGCATCGTCCAAAGCTGAGCGTTCACCAGACCAGGCGTCGGATTGTGAAGAAATACGCCCGGCAGTGCAAAGTGGATGTCGCCGACGATGTTGAGAAAATAGATATGGAACTTCGGGTCCGCGAAGTACTCGCTCGCGGGCAGCTGGGTGAAGATCGGGCCGACGATGAGGGCCGACAGCGTCGTCTCGACCGCGAGCGCGGGCACGATGCGAAGCACGCGCAGGCCGATAAATGAAATCAGGCTTTTGCACCTCAACAAGCTCGCCGTCACCAAAAATCCGCTCAGAGCGAAGAAGAACGCGAGAAGCATGGCGTTCACCACGCGAAAATGGCCCACGATCTCCATGGCCCGATCGAGCCCAAGGGTGACGTTCGCGCCGTGCAGGCAGATAATCGTAGCCGCCAACACAAGTCGCAAGTAGTCGAAACCCGCGGGCCGATTGCGCGAAAGAGCCAACTGATCAGCCAGGCTGAACATGGTTGCGTGTCTCAAAGAAGCACCGCAAAGCCGCACGCGAAAGCGGCGATCAACCAGCAGCACTGCTCGGTCCGCGGATGGGACGCGCAACCTGTTCCGAGCGCAATTGAGAACGCGATCTGCAGATATTTCGATAATCCAATGCGGTCGAGCGACGCCACAGCTCTCGCAAAAGTCGACGCGCTGAACATTCCAATTCCAAACCAGCGTACGTGCAATTCTCGGGCAGTTCTCCTAGAAGTTTAGCATGCACACCGTCTGGTTGCACGGTGCGATCGAAGCTATCGATCTTGTTGGTGAATAGTGTGTTTCCAATTTCAGGTTGCTCGTGCAGCGCAAGCCAACAATCTAGCGCCGAACAGTGAACTCATCCGCGCTGCGCCGGTGCTCCCATTTCGCCTGCTCCAGCTCCGGCTGATCGCATTCGGCCTCGGGATAGCCGACGCAGAGATAGGCGATGAACTTCCAGGTGTCGGGTACGTCGAGAATCGCGTGCATGCGCGCGGGGTTCAGGATCGACACCCAGCCGAGCCCGATCCCTTCCGCACGCGCGGCCAGCCACATCGCGGTGATCGCGGCAACCACGGAATATTCCGTCGCCTCCGGCATGGTGGCGCGGCCGAGGCCGTGACCGATGTCGCTGGCCTTGTCGGCGAACACGGCGAGTTGGCCCGGCGCCTCTTCGAGGCCCGACAGTTTGAGCGTGGCGTAGCGCGCGGCGCGTTCGCCGGCATAGGCACCGAGCGCATCGGCGTTGCAGGCTTTGAAATCGTCGATGACGGCGCGCCGGCGGGCGGCATCGTCGACGACGACGAAGCGCCAGGGCTGGCTGAGGCCGACCGAGGGCGAGAGGCAGGCGGTCTCGATCAGGCGGTCGATGGCGCGCTCCGGCAGCGGATCGCTGCGAAAGCGCCGCACGTCGCGGCGCCACACGAACAGCTCGTGCAATTGCCGGCGGAAGGTGTCGTCGAACTCGACCATCGGCTCAAAGTCCGATCTGGAAAGCTGCGGCGACCAGCAGGATCAGGATCTCGCCGATCTGCTCGAACGCGCCGAGAATGTCGCCGGTCTGCCCGCCGATCTGGCGGACGGCAAGCCGCGCCAGCAGCAGCCCGGCGAGCGAGAGCAGGATCAGGCCGACCAGCGCCTTGCCCGGCCCCAACGCAAGGGCGAGTGCGAGCGTTCCAATCGCAAAGGCGATGGCGACGCTGCGGCCCGGTGGCACTCCCGCGCTGGCCGACAATCCATCCGGCCGTGCCGGCGGGACCAGCGACATGAACGCCGGCACGCCCGCACGCGCCGCTGCATGCGCCGCGCACAGCGCCAGCGTCACGGCCGTGGGATTGGCGATCGCCGCGAGCGCGCTCCAGCGCAGTCCGAACGACAGGATGAGCGCGCAAGTACCATAGGTGCCGATCCGGCTGTCGCGCATGATCTCGAGCTTGCGCTCGCGCGTGCGGCCGCCACCGAGCCCGTCGGCGGTGTCGGCGAGCCCGTCCTCGTGCAGCGCGCCGGTGATGAGAGCGGTTGTCGCGAGTGCAAGGAGGGCGGCAAGATCCGGCGTCAGTCCGACGCGCATGGCGAGCATGTAGACCAAAGCGCCGGCAAGGCCGACCAGCAGTCCGGCAAGGGGAAGTGCCCAGGTCGCGCGCGCGACCGCTCCGTCGCCCGCGGGTTTTGACGATGCCACGGGGAGGATCGTGACGAACGACGCCGCCATCCTGAGATCGGCGATGATGTCCTTCAAAAGTTCAGTGCGCGGCGTCATTTCAGTTTCATCGGCAGGCCGGCAACGATGAACTCGACCTCGTCGGCGATGGCGGCGATGGTCTGGTTCATGATCCCGGCGGCGTCGCGATAGTTGCGCGCCAGCGAATTGTCAGGCACGATGCCGAGGCCGACCTCGTTGGTGACGAAGACGGCGGGGCTCTTCAGGCGGGGGCAGGGCGCCGGCGAGCTCTCTCACTTCACGTTCCCAGTCGCGCTGCGCATGCATCAAGTTGGAGAGCCACAGGGTCAGGCAGTCCACCAGCCTTGCGCCGCCGCCATCGGTTGCGACCAGCACCTCTACGAGATCGAGCGGCACCTCGCGCTCGATCCAGCCGGTTGCGCGCCGCGTGCGATGTTTTGCGATGCGCAGCTCCATTTCGGCATCGAGCGCCTCGGCCGTCGCGATGTACACGGGCTCTCCGGGAAACGCGCGCGTGCGCATTTCCGCGCGCTTGCTCTTGCCCGATCGCGCTCCGCCGGTGATCAAGATGACAGCCATCAAAGTCTCCTTGAGCCTGACTAACCACCAAACACGGCCAAAGACAAAGCCGAAATCACGCGGGCAGGGGCTTGCGCTCGCCCCTCGCTTTGCGCAACAGGGGCGGGACAGGAGGCAGGTTTGGGCTTTGCAGGTGCGATGGTGGTGGCGATGGCGGTGGACGCCCTCTCGGGCTGGCCGTCATGGCTGTTCGCGCGGATCGGCCATCCCGTGATCTGGCTGGGCCGGCTGATCGGTGCGATCGATGTGGCCTGGAATCGCGATTCCGATCCGGCGGCCCTGCGCCGCGCTGCAGGTGTCGCTGGGGCGCTTGTGGTGATCGCGCTCTCCGTTGTGGCCGGCTGGGTGCTTCAGTCATGGCTCCCCTTGAGCTGGTTGCGGATCGTCCTGGTGGGCGTCCTCGCCTGGCCGCTCGTCGCGCTGCGCTCGCTGCATGATCATGTTGCGGCCGTCGCCGTGCCCTTGCAGGCCGGTGATATCGCGGCTGCGCGCGAAGCGGTCTCGCGCATCGTTGGGCGCGATCCGGCGGCGCTCGATGAGGCCGGCATCGCGCGCGCGGCGATCGAGAGTCTGGCGGAAAATGCGTCCGACGGCATCGTCGCGCCGGTGTTCTGGGGCGCGCTGTTCGGTCTGCCGGGCATCTTGGGCTACAAGGCTATCAACACGCTGGATTTCCATGATCGGCCATCGCAGCGATCGCCATGACGCTTTTGGCTGGGCCGCCGCACGCATCGACGACGTCGCCAACTTCGTCCCGGCGCGCCTGACCGGGTTTCTGTTCGTGCTGCTTGCTCCAAAGCGATCAGAGGCGCTGGCGTGCATGATGCGCGATGCCCGCCGTCATCGCTCGCCCAATGCCGGCTGGCCGGAGGCGGCGATGGCCGGCGCGCTCGGCGTGCGGCTCAGCGGCCCGCGCATCTATCATGGCAGCGTTACGAACGAGCCGTGGCTCAACGGAGGCGCGCGCGATCCGCTTGCTGCCGACATCGGCGAGGGACTGACCATCTACCGCCGCGCCATGCTGCTGCTCGCCGGCATCCTTGCGATCCTCGCCTTCGCGTGAAAGAACGGGGGCATGCGCGAGCACGGTGGAAATCTCGATCTGGCCCAGCAGCGGTTTGGCGGCCGCGCGGAAGACTGGATCGATCTGTCGACCGGGATCAACCGGCTGCCTTATCCCGTGGGCGAGGTGAGCGCACGCGCGTGGAGCGCGCTGCCGTCGCGGGCCGAGATCGAGACGCTGCATCAGGCGGCGCGGCAAGCCTATCGCACAAATGCGCCGATCGTCGCGCTCGGCGGCGCGCAGGCCGCCATTCAATTGCTGCCGCAACTTGGCGGGCCCGGCCGCGCCCGCATCCTCGCGCCGACCTACAATGAATATGCCGGGGTGCTGTCGATGGCGGGTTGGGACGTCCAAGAAGTCAGCACGCTCGACGCGCTGGGCGGCGCGGACCTCGCCATCGTGATCAATCCCAATAATCCCGATGGCCGAACCTTCGCACCAAACGATGTGTTGACACTGCCGCCGCGCGTCGGCCGTCTCATCGTGGATGAGAGCTTTGCCGATGCCGTTCCGCACGTCTCGCTCGCATCGGAAGCGGGCCGGCCGGGGCTCCTGATCCTGCGCTCGTTCGGCAAGTTTTACGGGCTTGCCGGGCTGCGGCTCGGCTTTGCGATCGGCCATGCCGACGACATCGGCAGGCTCGCGGCCATGTCCGGTCCGTGGCCAGTGTCGGGTGCGGCGATCGCGATCGGCTGCCGCGCCTTGCGCGATGATGCATGGGCCGAAGCGACGGCTTCGCGGCTTGCGCGGGACTGCGATCGTCTCGACGAGATGGTGCAGGCGCAAGGCTGGCGCCTTGTCGGCGGCGCGCCGTTGTTTCGTCTCTATGAAACGCCGGACGCATGTGCTGCCCAGGAAAGGCTCGCGCGTGGTCAGATCTGGTCGCGCGTGTTCGCGAAAGAGCCAACATGGTTGCGGCTCGGGCTTCCCGGCAGCGAAGCCGAATGGACACGTCTTGCCGAGGCCCTAGCGCGCTAGCGCGAGCAGGCCGTTGACGTCGAGATGCTTTTCGATGTGATCGGCGAGGGCGTCGAGCGCGCTCTCGACGCGGGCGTGATAGGGCTCGTTGCCCGCGGGAATGTCGAGCTTCGCCAAAAACGCCTTGCGGAAATCATCCGACGTGAACAGGCCGTGCAGATAGCTGCCCTGCACGCGGCCATCGCTGGAGATCGCGCCTTCCGGCTCGCCGTTGAGCTTCGCGAACGGATGGGCACGATCCGGACCGTCGGTGCGGCCGATATGGATCTCGTAAGCCTCGATCGGCTGATCCGTCGCCGCATGCACGGCTGCGACACGCGTCAGCGTCTTCTGCGGGCTCATCACCGTCTCGACATCGAGAAGCCCGAGGCCCGGCGTATCGCCCGCCGGGCCCTCAATGCCATGAGGGTCGGCAACATTGCGCCCCAGCATCTGATAGCCGCCGCAGAGGCCGAGCACATGACCGCCCCTGCGGTGATGCGCGAGCAGATCGATGTCCCAGCCCTGCGCGCGCAGGAAGGCGAGATCGCCGCGGGTGGACTTTGAGCCGGGGATGATGACGAGCCTGACGTCGCCGGGGATCGCTTCGCCCGAACGCACCATCACGAGATCGACGCCAGGCTCGAGCTTGAGCGGGTCGAGATCGTCGAAGTTCGCGATGCGCGAGAGCGCAAGGCAGGCGATCTTGCACTGGCCGGCCTTGCGCGCGTCGCTGAGGCCCAACGCGTCCTCGGCCGGCAGCTCGCCCGCGCGCGCGAACCAGGGCAGCACGCCGAGGCCGCGCCACGACGTTTTCTGCGCGATCAGCCTATAGCCGTCGTCGAAAAGCGTGGGATCGCCGCGGAACTTGTTGATGACAAAGCCCTGGATCATGGCGGCATCCTCGGGGTCGATCACCGTCTTGATACCGACGAGCTGGGCGATAACGCCGCCGCGGTCGATGTCGCCGACCAGCACGACCGGCACATCGGCCTTGCACGCAAAGCCCATATTGGCGATGTCGGCCTTGCGCAAATTCACTTCGGCCGGGCTGCCGGCACCTTCGACCAGCACGAGATCAGCGCGCGCTTTCAGCCGCTCAAAGCTCTCCAGCACCGCCCCCATCAGCTGTGGCTTCATTGCCGCGTATTCGCGCGCGCGCGCGGTCGCGATGCGCTTGCCATGGACGACGATTTGCGCGCCGACATCGGTCTCCGGCTTGAGCAGCACCGGGTTCATGTCGCTGTGCGGCTCGACGCCGGCGGCGAGCGCCTGCAACGCCTGCGCACGTCCGATCTCGCCGCCATCGACGGTGACGGCCGCATTGTTCGACATGTTCTGCGGCTTGAACGGAAGCACGCGCAAGGCCCGCCGTGTAAAGGCGCGCGCGAGACCGGCGACAATGAGCGACTTGCCCACGTCCGAGCCGGCCCCCTGGATCATCAGCGCGCGTGCCATCGACTTCAGAACTCGACGCCGGCCTGCGCCTTGATGCCGGAGCGGAAGGGATGCTTGACCAGCGTCATCTCGGTGACGAGATCGGCGATCTCGATCAGCTCGTCCTTGGCGTTGCGTCCGGTGAGCACGACATGCGTCATCGGCGGCTTCGAGGTCGTCAGGAATTCGACGACCTCGGCGATATCGAGATAGTCGTAGCGGAGCGCGATGTTGATCTCGTCGAGCACGACCATGCGCAGGTTCTCATCGAGGATCAGCTCCTTGGCCTTCTCCCAGCCGGCGCGCGCGGCGGCGATGTCGCGGGCGCGGTCCTGCGTCTCCCAGGTGAAGCCTTCACCCATGGCGTGGAACTGGCAGAGCTCGCCGAAATGGCCGGTGAGCAGGCGCCGCTCGCCGGTATCCCAGGCGCCCTTGATGAACTGCACGACCGCGCAGGGCAAGCCATGGGCGACGCAGCGCACGATCATGCCGAAGGCCGAGGACGATTTGCCCTTGCCGGCGCCGGTGTGGACGATGATGAGCCCCTTTTCGCCGCTCTTGGTCGCCATGATCTTGTCGCGGGCGGCCTTCTTCTTCGCCATTTTCTGGGCGTGCCGGGCGTCGGTTTCCTCAGCTGTTTGGGTATCCGGTTCAGGCGTCATCGGTCCCGGTCCTTCGGCTTGACAAGAGGCGGCCGGGGGCAAATGGTGGCCCGGCACTGGTTCCTGTCCTATGACAGGCGAAGAGGGAATGCGATAGGGTCCGAATCGACAAGATTTGGGTCCAAAATGCAGCCGCCCCCGCGACCGTGATCGGAGAGATGCCCGAAGCCACTGATCCCCTGGGATCGGGAAGGCGGGGATCGAAGGGCCAAAACCCTGCTCCGCAAGCCGGGAGACCTGCCAGCGCGGACGAGTTTTGGACCGGCGGACGGGGTGTTCCGCGACGGGGAACGGGCCTTCAGGAAATGGTCCGTGTGCCTCTTCGCCTCCCGCTGTTATTCTGGAAGAGGCGATGACCGTCACACTTCACGTCTGCATCACCTGCCGCGCCGGCCAGACGCTCAGCGAGGGCGAGCCGACGCCCGGCAAGCGCCTGCATGGCGCGATCCTCGAGGCCGGCGTGCCCGAGGGCGTCCGCGTGGTTCCCGTCGAATGCCTCTCTGCATGCAGCCAGGGCTGCTCGGTCGCGCTCAGCGCGCCGGGGCGCTGGTCCTATGTCTATGGCCGCCTGTCGGATGCGAACGCGCAGGACGTGGTCGCCGGCGCCGCGGCCTATGCGGCCGCGCCCGACGGCCTCGTGCCCTGGCGCAGCCGGCCCGAAATCTTCCGCAAGCAGTCGCTTGCCCGCATTCCCCCCATTGCCGTGTTGCCGGAGGCCGCTGAATGAACTCGCTTGCAAAAGTCCCGGTGACGGTGGTCACCGGCTTCCTCGGCTCCGGCAAGACTACCCTGATTCAGCACCTGCTCGGCAATGCGGGCGGCAAGAAGCTCGCCGTGCTCGTCAACGAGTTCGGCAGCGAGGGCGTCGACGGCGAGATCCTGAAGTCCTGCGCCGATGCCAACTGCCCGGAGGAGAACATCGTCGAGCTCGCCAATGGCTGCATCTGCTGCACCGTCGCCGACGATTTCATTCCGACCATGGAGCAGCTGCTGGCGCGGCCGGTGCGGCCCGATCACATCCTGATCGAGACCTCGGGCCTGGCGCTGCCAAAACCGCTGCTGAAAGCGTTCGACTGGCCGGAAATCCGTTCGCGCATCACCGTCGATGGCGTGATCGCGCTTGCCGATGCCGAGGCTGTGGCGGCCGGTCGCTTCGCGCCGGACCCGGCGGCTGTCGAAGCGCAGCGCGCGGCCGACGAGAATCTCGATCATGAGACGCCGCTGTCGGAAGTGTTCGAGGACCAGATCGCCTGCGCCGACATCGTGCTGCTGACCAAGGCCGATCTCGCCGGCAGCGCCGGCATTGAAGCCGCCAAGGCCGCGATCAGCGCCGAGATGCCGCGCCGTGTGCCGATGTTGCCGGTGACCGACGGCGCGATCGATGCGCGCGTCATCCTCGGGCTCGGCGCAGCCGCCGAAAACGATCTCGCCGCGCGTCCCTCGCATCACGATGGCGAGGAGGAGCACGAGCACGATGATTTTGCATCGGTGGTGATCGATCTTCCCGAGGTTGCGGATGTCGATGCGCTGGTCGCATCGGTGCAGAAGCTGGCGCGCGAGCAGAACGTGCTGCGCGCCAAGGGGTATATTGCGGTGGCGGGCAAGCCGATGCGCCTGCTGCTTCAGGCCGTCGGCGAGCGCGTTCGCCACCAGTTCGACAAGCCCTGGGGCGTGGGTCTCAGGCAGTCGAAGCTCGTCGTGATCGGCGAGCACGGCGACATCAATGAGGCCGCGATAAGAGCGGGATTGGGAGTCTGATGCACGTCGTCTTCCGCGAGAGCCGGGGTCTCGAGGAGACCGCGACGCCAAGAGACATCGGCCAGGACCCGGCCGATCTCGTGGTGCTCTCGTATTCGGATTCCGACCTTGCGGCATTCGCAGCCGGCTGGCGGCGTGGCCGGGACAGCCTGCCGTCGCTGCGGCTCGCCAATCTGGCGGAGCTGCGTCATCCGCTCTCGGTCGACACCTATATCGAGCGCACCCTGTCGCAGGCGCGCGGCATCCTGGTGCGGCTGATCGGCGGGGAATCTTATTGGTCCTATGGGCTGGCAGCGCTCCAGCAACTCGCGAAGGATCGCAACATTGTGCTGGCCGTGCTGCCGGCCGACGGCCGCGACGACGTCAGGCTCGATGCCTACTCGACCCTGCCGGTCTCGACGCTGCGGCGGCTGAAGGTGCTCTGCGACACCGGCGGTCCCGTCGCCGCTCAGGCGGCGATCGCACAGCTTGCGCTGGCCTCGGGCGCCTATGCGGGGCCGGTTGTTGGCGAGATGAGCGTGCCCGAGATGGGTTTTTACGATCCCGCGCGCCGTGTGATTGCCGCGCCGGCGTCGCGTGAAGGCAGCCCGCTCGCACTCGTCACCTTCTATCGCTCATATCTTACCGCTGCGGACACTGGCCCGGTTGACGCGCTGATTGCCGCGCTGCGCGAGAAGGGGTTCGACGCGTATGGGGTGTTCGTCACCTCACTGAGAGCTGCGGGCGCTGCGGATTGGCTGCGCGAGCATCTCATGCAAAATCCTCCGGCGGCGATCGTCAATGCGACGGCGTTCTCTGCCGTGGGCGATGACGGCACGACGCCGTTCGATGCCGCGCCATGTCCGGTGTTCCAGGTCGCGCTTTCGACCGCGCGGCGCGAGGACTGGGCGGAATCGCTGCGCGGCCTGTCGCCCGGCGATCTCGCGATGCATGTGGTTCTGCCCGAGGTCGATGGCCGCGTGTTCGCCGGCGTGGTGAGCTTCAAATCGGCGGCGGAGCGCGATCCGGATCTGCAGTTCTCGCATCTGGCGCACAGGCCCGATGAGGAACGCGTGACGGCCGTCGCCGCGCGCGTTGCGGCCTGGTGGCGCCTCGCGGCGACGCCTGCCGCCGAGAAGCGCGTTGCCATCGTGCTCTCGAACTATCCGGGCCGGCCGCACCAGATCGCTCATGCGGTTGGTCTCGATGCGCTGGCGTCGGTCGAGGCGCTGGTGTCTGACCTTGCAGAGGCCGGTTTCGATGCCGCGCGGGTCCATGCGCTCGGCGGGACGCTGCTCAAGCAGAAACGGTGCTGGGACGTTGCAGAATATCGCGCGGCGCTCGCGCGTCTGCCGCAAGTTTTGCAGGATGATCTCACGCAGGCCTGGGGCGCGCCGGAATGTGATCCGACCTGCCGCGACGGTGCGTTCCATTTCGCGGCGATCCAGTGCGGTAGCTCGATCATCGCGGTCCAGCCGGAGCGCGGCGACGTGGCTACGCGCGATAGCGATTATCACGATCTCGCCCGCACGCCGCGCCACGGCTATGTCGCGTTCTATCTCTGGCTCCGTGAGCAGCGGATCGATGCGGTCGTGCACATGGGTGCGCATGGCACGCTGGAATGGCTGCCCGGAAAATCCGTGGCGCTGTCGTCCGCCTGCTGGCCGGAAGCGCTGGTCGGCGATCTCCCCGTCATCTATCCCTTCATCGTCAACGATCCCGGCGAGGCCGCGCAGGCCAAGCGGCGCGTCGGGGCCGTCACCATCGGGCACCTGCCGCCGCCGCTCCAAACGTCCGCGGTGCCCGAAGGTTTGCGCCGGCTCGAACGCCTGCTCGACGAATATTCGACCGCCGACGGGCTCGACCCCGCGCGCCGCCAGCGCCTGATCGCTGCGATTCGCGACGAGGCCCGTGCAGCGGGCCTCGAAGACGATCTCGGTCTCGATGCATCGGCCGCGCCGGCGGAAGCCATTCCGCGCATCGACCGCTTCGTCTGCGATCTCAAGGAGAGTCAATTCGGCGACGGCCTGCACGTGTTCGGTCGCGGCGCCTGCGGTGAGGCCGAGCGGGACGCACTGCGCGCCGCGCTCGCAGGGCAGCGCGTCGCCCCGGGGCCATCGGGTTCGCCCTATCGCGGCCGGCAGGACGTGCTGCCGACGGGACGCAATCTGTTCGCCGTCGATCCGCGCGCGGTGCCGACGCCGTCGGCGCAGGCGCAAGGGATCAAGCTCGCCGAAGAGCTGCTCCGCCGCCATTTGCAGGATCACGGCGACTGGCCGAAGGGCCTCGTCGTCGATCTCTGGGGCTCGGCGACGATGCGCACCGCGGGTGAGGAGTTCGCGATGGCGCTGCATCTGGCCGGCCTCGCGCCGCGCTGGGATCATGCATCGGGCCGCATCACCGGCTACGACATCATTGCGCCGGCCGAGCTCGGCCGGCCCCGCATCGACGTTACGCTGCGCGTATCTGGCCTATTCCGCGATGTCTTCGCGGGGCTTGCGCAATTGTTCGAAGCCGCCACTGAAGCGCTGGCAAGCCGTCAGGATGAGGGCGACGAGAATCCCTACCGCCACCGCGCCTCCCGCGTGTTCGCGCCGCGGCCTGGACAATACGGCGTCGGCCTCTCGGCGATCCCCGATGCGTTCACGCCCGAGACGCGCGATGCGACGGGCGAAGCGTGGCTGTCGGCATCGTCTTGGGCATTCTCGGCTGATGGCGCGATTAAGCCGGATCGCACCGGCATCGAGCAGCGTCTCGCATCTGCCGATGCGTTCGTCCACGTCCAGGACCTGCCGGAGACCGATCTTTTGCTCGCCGCCGACTTTGCCGCGCATGAAGCCGGCGTTGCGGCGGCGGCTGCGCATCTCGGCGCGGCCGGTCCTTCGCTCTATCATCTCGACACGACGCGCCCGGAGCAGCCGCATGCGCGCACGCTGACCGAAGAGATTTCGCGCGTGGTTCGTGCGCGGGCCACCAATCCGGCCTGGATCGCCGGCATGATGCGCCACGGTTTTCGTGGAGCCGCCGAGATCACCGCCACGCTGGAGCATATGGCAGCGTTCGCGCATCTGGCCGGCGCCGTGCCGCCGCATCTGTTCGATCTATATTATGATGCGACGCTTGGTGATGCCGACGTCCGCGCCTTCATGGCTCGTGAAAATCCGGCAGCGCTGGCCGCCATGGAGACCTGCTTCACGCGCCTGCACGAGGCCTCGCTCTGGCGAACGCGCCGCAATTCGATCGCGGCTGCGCTGCGGGAGGCGTCATGAGTGCGTCGATGGTCAAGGGCTGGTGTCCCGGCGCGTTGCGGCCGATGCAATCGGGCGACGGGCTCGTGGTCCGCGTGCGTCCGTTCGGCGGACGGCTCGAAGCAAACCAGATTGCCGGGCTCGCCGATCTCGCCGAGCGCCACGGCAACGGCCTCATCGACGTGACGAGCCGCGCCAACCTCCAGATCAGGGGCGTGAGCGAGGAGAGCCATCGGCCGCTGATCGATGGCCTTTCCCGGCTGCAATTGCTCGATCCCGATACCGACATCGAAGCCCGCCGCAACATCCTGGTGACGCCGTTCTGGACTGTCGGTGACGAGACGCAGGCGCTCGCCGCGGAGCTTGAAGAAGCGCTCGCGGATAGCGCGCTCGATCTTCCCACCAAATTCGGCTTCGCCATCGACGACGGCAAGTCGCGCGTGCTCGCCGGCGATTCCGCCGACGTGAGGATCGAGCGCGATCGCGGCGGCCTTTTGATGGTGCGGCCCGATGGCGCAAGCTTCGGCCACTCGGTCGCGCGCGGAGAGGCGGTGAGCACGGCGCTCGCGCTCGCATCCTGGTTCATCGCTTCCGGCGGCGCGAAGGGCGGACGCGGGCGCATGGCGGCCCACATCGCGGCCGGCGCGGCATTGCCTGCGGCTTTGCGGGGCGAGACCGAGCCTGCGCCCGTGATGCCGGCGTCCCGGCCCGGGCCTTATCCGCAAGGAGCGCTCGTCGGCGTCGCCTTCGGGCAAATGCTGCACACGACGCTGCATCAGTTTTCCGGCTGCGGTCATGCGCTGCGCATGACGCCGTGGCGGATGGTTCTGAGCGAAGGCAAGCGCGCGATGCCGAGCGCGGCCGGCCTCATCACGGAGCCTCACGATCCGGCCCTGCGCGTGATCGCCTGCAGCGGCGCGCCGCGCTGCCGCGAAGCGCACGCCGACACGCGTGCGCTGGCGGCGGCGCTGGCGCCGCGCATCGCGCTCGACACGAAGCTCCACGTCTCCGGCTGCGCCAAGGGCTGCGCCCGCTCCGGAGCGTCCCCGGTGACGCTGGTTGCGACCAGCGCCGGCTTCGATCTCGTCCGGAACGGGTCAACCCGCGACGAGCCCGTCCTGCGCGGCCTGAGCTGTGCCGACATCGTCAGCGATCCCTCCATCCTGGTCGGAGGGCACTGATGCCGCACATCTACGAGACGGACGGCGCGGCGATCTACCGGCAGTCCTTTGCGACCATCCGGGCCGAATCCGATCTTGCGCGGTTCACGCCCGATGAAGAGCAGGTCGTGGTGCGGATGATCCATGCCGCCGGCATGGTCGGTCTCGAGGCGCATATTCGTTTCACGCCCGGCATGGCGACCGCCGCACGCGCGGCCCTGCAGAAGGGCGCGCCGATCCTGTGCGACGCGCGCATGGTCTCGGAAGGAATTACGCGCGCGAGATTGCCTGCGGCCAATGCCGTGATCTGCACGCTCGGCGACGAGGCGGTTCCCGCGCTGGCGCAGTCCATGCGCAACACGCGCTCGGCTGCGGCCCTCGAACTGTGGCGCCCGCATCTCGAAGGCGCGATCGTCGCGATCGGCAATGCGCCGACTGCGCTGTTTCACCTGCTCAACATGCTGGAGGACCAAAGCTGTCCGCGCCCGGCAGCGATCATCGGCTGTCCGGTCGGCTTTGTTGGCGCGGCCGAATCCAAGGCGGCGCTGATGGCCGCCCCGCCAGCGCCGGCATTGACGGTCGAGGGCCGGCTCGGCGGTTCCGCGATCACGGTTGCCGCCGTGAACGCGCTGGCGAGCCGGAGCGAATAGCGATGGGGCGCATCATCTGCTGCGGTCTCGGCCCCGGCGATCCCGATCTGATGAGCGTGCGCGCCGATCGCACGGTGCGCGGCGCAAAGCACGTCGCCTATTTCCGCAAGAAAGGCAGGCCCGGCCAGGCGCGGCGCATCGTCGAGGGCATGCTGGCGGCCGACGTTACCGAATATCCCATGGAATACCCGGTCACCACGGAGATCGCGTTCGACAGCGCTGAGTACGTTCAGCTGCTCGCCGGCTTCTACGACGAATGGACCGAGCGCCTTGCGCGGCTTGCGCGCGCGGTCGATGTCGTCGTGCTCTGCGAGGGCGATCCCTATTTCTACGGCTCCTTCATGCATCTGCACATGCGCCTGCAAGGCCGCGTCGAGATCGAGGTGATCGCCGGCATTCCCGGCATGGTCGGCTGCTGGAACGGCGTCGCGCAGCCGATCGCGCTCGGCGACGACGTGACGACGGTGCTGATGGGCACGCTGGCCGAGGACGAGCTCGAACGGCGCATGCGCGATTCCGATGCGCTGGTCATCATGAAGACCGGGCGCAATCTCGTGAAGGTGCGCCGCGCGCTCGCATCCGCCGGTCGGCTCGACGACGCGTGGCTGGTCGAGCGCGGCACCATGCCCGGCGAGCGCGTGGTGCGGCTCGCCGAGATCGATGCCACCGATTGTCCTTACTTCGCGATCGTGCTGGTGCACGGCAAGGGCCGGCATCTGGACGCCGCCGAATGACGGGCACACTGACCATCGCAGGCCTCGGGCCGGGCAGCGATGCGCTGGTGACGCCCGAGGTCGCCGCTGCGCTTGCCGCCGCGACCGATATCTTGGGCTATGCGCCTTACGTCTCGCGCGTGCCGCCGCGGCCGGGTCTCACGCTGCATCCGTCGGACAATCGCGAAGAGCTGCAGCGTGCGAGTGAGGCTTTGCGGCTTGCGGGGGAAGGCGGGCAGGTCGTCGTCGTCTCCTCCGGCGACCCCGGCGTGTTCGCGATGGCTTCGGCCGTATTCGAGGCGCTGGAACAGGCGCCGCACTATCAAGCGCTGCCGATCCGCGTGCTGCCCGGCATCACCGCGATGCTGGCGGCGGCCGCGCGCGCCGGCGCGCCGCTCGGCCATGATTTCTGCGCGCTCAATCTCTCCGACAATCTCAAGCCGTGGGCGGTGATCGAGAAACGCTTGCGGCTCGCCGCCGAAGCCGACTTTTCGATCGCGATGTACAATCCGCGCTCAGTGAGCCGGCCAGAGGGATTTGGCCGCGCGCTGGCGGTGCTGAAAGCGGCCGGCTGCGGCGAGCGCCTCGTGATCTTTGCGCGCGCGATCAGTGCTGCTGACGAGAAGATCGAGATCGTGACGTTGAGCGAGGCCCGCCCAGAAATGGCCGACATGCGCACGCTGGTGATCGTCTGCAATTCGCAGACGCGCCGTGTCGGCCGCTGGGTCTACGCACCGAGGCGGTTAGAATGACCGAGCCACTGCATCACCTCGGCCACGCTCTCTACGCAGGGCCTTTCGGGCAGATGTGGCCGGGAGATCATGATCACGGGCAGGCCGAGCCTGCGCGCGGCGTCGATCTTGGCGCGCGCGCCGTCGCCGCCGGAATTGCGGGCGACGATCCAGGCGATGCCGCGCGCCTGCAGCATCTCCAACTCGCCCTCGAGCGTGAAGGGGCCGCGCGACACAATGACATCCGCGGCAAAGGGCAGGGGCGCTTCGGGCGGATCGACGAAGCGCAGCGTGTAGGCATGCTGCGGCTTGCTCGCGAACGGGGCGATGTGCTGGCGGCCGATGGCGAGGAATACGTTTGCCGGCGCGTCGGGCAGCGCGGCGACGGCGGCGTTGATATCGTGAATTTCGATCCAGTTGTCGCCGGGCGCTCTCGTCCAGGGCGCGCGTTCGAGCGCTATCAGCGGCGTGCCGGTTTCCGCGCACGCCGCCACCACATTGCGGCTCATCTCGGCCGCGAAGGGATGCGTCGCGTCGATCACATGCGTGATGCCTTCGCTGCGGATATAGTCTGCAAGCCCGCCCACGCCACCAAAGCCGCCGATGCGGGTCGGCAGCGGCTGATCGGCGGGCGCGCGGGTGCGGCCGCCATAGGAATAGACGGCCTCGATCTGCGCGCGCGCGATCTCCGCCGCAAGCACGCTCGCATCGGCCGTTCCGCCCAGAATGAGGGCGCGTATCATGACTGATCCTTGGCTGACCATCATCGGTATCGGCGAAGATGGCCTTGCCGGGCTGTCTGAGGCAAGCCGAAAGGCGCTCGCCAAGGCGGAAACCGTTTTTGGCGGCGAGCGTCATCTCGCGCTTGCAGACGTTGGTCACCGCGGCCGCCCCTGGCCGGTGCCGTTCGATGCGGAGATCGTGCTGAAGCGCCGCGGCCGGCCGACGGTGGTGCTCGCCTCGGGCGATCCGTTCTGGCACGGCGCCGGCGCGAGCCTTGCCGAGAAGCTCGATGCTACCGAGTGGATCGCGCATTCTGCACCGTCGACCTTCTCGCTTGCCGCAGCGCGGCTGGGCTGGCGGCTCGAAGCCGTCGCATGCCTCGGCCTCCACGCAGCGCCGTTCGAGCGTCTCGTGCCGCATCTGGCGAATGGTGCGCGGATCCTTTGCCTCGTGCGCGACGGGAAAGCGGCCGGTGATCTCGCTAAGTGGCTCAGCGAGCGCGGTTGGGGCGCCTCGGTGTTCTGGATTCTGGCTGCGCTCGGTGGACCGCGCGAAAGCATTGCGGGATATCGTGCCGACAGCTTTGCGGGCGACCTCGCTGCAAATCTTGTCGCAGTCGCCGTCGAGGCGAGAGGTGGGCATGGTGTTCCCCGCAGCTCCGGCGTTTCGGACGATCTCTTCGTCCATGATGGCCAGATCACCAAGCGGCCGGTGCGCGCACTTGCGCTCTCGGCGCTGGCGCCGCGCCCGGGCGAGCAGCTATGGGACATCGGTTCCGGCTCGGGCTCGATCTCTGTGGAGTGGGCGCTGTGCGGGGGGACGGCGACCGCTGTCGAAATGCGCGAGGAGCGTGCGGCGAATATTCGCAGCAATGCAGTGGCGTTCGGACTCGCGCATCGGATCACCGTTGTCACGGGAAAGGCGCCTGAAGCTCTTGCTGGCCAAGACGTACCGGATGCCGTCTTCATCGGCGGCGGTCTCGATCTCGCGATGTTCGATGCCGTCTGGTCCCGTCTCTCGCCGGGTGCGCGGCTCGTCGCACATTCAGTCACGCTGGAGACGGAAGCGCTGCTCGGCGAGCTGCATCGGCGCAATGGTGGCGAGCTGATGCGGGTCGAGATCGCGCATGCCGCCCCGCTCGGCCGCTATCGCTCCTGGGAGGCAGCGCGCCCTGTGGTGCAGTGGAGTGTGGTCCGATGAAGGTCGCGGGACTTGGCTTCAAACGCGATGTGACGCTGGCTTCGCTGCGCGAAGCGCTGCTGGCTGCCGGCGGTGCGGAAGGGCTTGTGGCGTTGGCGACCGTCAGCGACAAGGCCGACAGCGACGCGCTGAAGCAACTCGCACGTGAATGCGGTGTGTCGATCAGGGCCGTTCCGGCCGCGACACTGGCCGGCATCGACACGCCCACGCAATCGACGCTTGTCGCGCAGAAGTTCGGCACCGGATCTGTGGCCGAGGCCGCGGCGCTCGCGGTCGCCGGTCCACGCGCGCGGTTGATTGCAACACGGGTTGTCTCGCAGGATCGCACCGCGACCGCTGCGATCGCGGAAGGAGACGGCGCATGACGGTGCATTTCATCGGCGCCGGGCCGGGCGCGCCCGATCTGCTGACGCTGCGCGGCCGCGACCTGATCGCGGCCTGTCCGGTTTGCCTCTATGCCGGCTCGCTGGTGCCGGAGGGCGTGCTGGCGCATTGCCCGCCGGGGGCGCGGATCGTCAATACCGCGCCGATGTCGCTCGACGAGATCATCTTCGAGATCGCCGCCGCGCATGCGGCAGGCCAGGACGTCTCCCGGCTGCATTCCGGCGATGTCTCGATCTGGTCGGCGATGGGCGAGCAGCTCCGCCGTCTGCGCGCGCTCGGCATTCCCTTCACCGTCACGCCGGGCGTTCCGTCGTTCTCGGCGGCGGCTGCCGCCCTGGAAGCCGAGCTGACGCTGCCCGGCCTTGCCCAAACGGTGGTGCTGACGCGCACGCCGGGCCGGGCCAGTACGATGCCTAAGGACGAGAAGCTCGCTGCCTTCGCCGCCACCGGCGCGGTGCTTGCTATCCACCTGTCGATCCATCTGCTCGACAAGGTCGTCGCCGAGCTGACGCCGTATTACGGCGCAGACTGCCCGGTCGCGATCGTCTGGCGTGCGAGCTGGCCGGACCAGCGCATCGTCCGCGCGACGCTTGCGACGCTCGATGCTGCCGTGGGTGCCGAGATGGAGCGCACAGCACTGATCCTCGTCGGCAAGACGCTTGGCGCGGCGGATTTTGACGAGAGCCGCCTTTACGCCGTCGATTACGATCGCCGCTATCGACCCGTCGGCGCCGAGCCGCGCTTTCCGGAGGCATCGTGATGGCTGCTGGCCTCGTCATCTCCGCGCCGGCCTCCGGCGTCGGCAAGACCACGTTGACGCTGGCGCTCGCGCGCGCCTGGCGCCAGCGCGGCTTGAACGTGCAGTGCTTCAAGAGTGGGCCTGACTATATCGATCCCGCCTTTCATGCCGCCGCGACGGGACGCGCCTCCGTCAATGTCGATAGCTGGGCGATGGATCGCGCGGACATCGCGCATCTCGTCAGCCGCGGCGCGGATGCGGATGTGGTGCTCGCCGAGGGCTCGATGGGTCTGTTCGACGGCGTCGCCGCGCGCGGCGTCTCGGGTACCGGTGCTACCGCCGATATCGCGGAGATGCTGGGCTGGCCGGTGGTGCTGGTGATCGACCCTTCCGGGCAGGCGCAGACCGCGGCGGCGATCGCGGCCGGCCTGCGCGACTATCGCGCCGGCGTGAGCCTTGCGGGCGTCGTGCTCAATCGTGTTGCCAGCTCGCGCCATGAAGACCTCGTGCGCCGTGCGCTCAACGACGCCGGCATCGCCGTTTTCGGCGCGCTGCCGCGCCATGCCGAGATCAGCCTGCCGAAGCGGCATCTTGGCCTCGTGCAAGCCGAGGAGCAGGCTGAGATCGGCAAGCTGATTGACGAAGCCGCGCGCTTCGTCGCCGAGCATGTCGATCTCGATGCGGTGCTGCGCGCGGCCGCCGTCTGGTCGCCGCAAGCTGCGTCGAACGGCCTCAACGTGACGCCGCCCGGGCAGCGCATTGCGCTGGCGCGCGATGCGGCGTTCTCCTTCGTCTATCCCCACATGCTGGAGGCCTGGCGCGCGGCTGGCGCGGAGATCTCGACGTTCTCACCACTCGCCGATGAAGGACCTAATGACAGTGCCGACGTGTGCTGGCTGCCCGGCGGCTATCCCGAGCTTCATGCCGGCAAGATCGCGGCCAATGCAAGCTTTCGTAGCGGCTTGCGCGCCTTCGCCGAGACGCGACCGGTGCACGGCGAATGCGGAGGCTACATGGTGCTCGGGACTGCTTTGACAGATGCCGACGGTGTGCGCCACGAGATGACGGGCCTGCTTGGCCTCGAGACGAGCTTTGCCAAGCGCCGCATGCATCTCGGCTATCGTCTCGCCGCGCTGGCAGCGCCGATGCCGGGACATCGGGCGGGCGCGCGCCTGCGCGGCCACGAATTCCACTATTCGACCATCCTTGCGCAGCCTGACACGCCTTTGGCCGTCGTGCATGATGCGACCGGCGCGGTGATCACCGAGACCGGCTCGCGGCGGGGACAGGCGACCGGGACGTTCTTTCATCTGATCGCGGAGGACCGGTGAGCGGTTTTGTCTCTTTCGTCTCTGCCGGCCCCGGCGATCCCGAGCTCCTCACCGTGAAGGGCGCCGCGCGGCTGCGCGAGGCCGACGTCGTGCTCTATGACGACCTTGCCTCCGGCGCGATCCTCGACCTGGCGCGGCCCGGCGCCAATCTCGTCGCGGTGGGAAAGCGGGCAGGGCGGCCTTCAACCAGGCAGCACCACGTCAACCGCCTCCTGGTTGACTACGCCGCAACCGGCGCGCGCGTGGTGCGGCTGAAGTCCGGCGATGCCGGCATTTTCGGCCGGCTCGAGGAGGAGCTGGAGACGCTGCGCGAAGCTGGCATCGGCTACGAGATCGTTCCCGGCGTCACCTCGGCCTGCGTCGCCGCCGCCCAAGCCGGCATTCCCCTGACCCGACGCCATACCTCGCGCCGGGTGCAGTTCGTCACCGGGGCCGACGTCACCGGCGAGCTGCCCCAAAACCTCAACTGGGCGGCGCTGGCCGACCCCGAAGCGACGACCGTGGTCTATATGGGCCGGCGCACCTTTCCGGATCTTGCCGCAAAATTGATCGCGCACGGGCTCGCTCCAACCACCCCGGCGCTGTTCGCCGAATCGCTTGGCCGTGCCGACGAACGGCTGGTTCGCACCACGATTGCGGAGCTTGCCGAGCAGCTTGCGCGGGGCGGGGCGGCCTCGACGGCGGCCGTCATCCTGTTTGGCGCGCTGGCGGGGGATTATCCGTCATGATGGCCCGGGCTGCCTTCCACCCTTGACGCCCGGCTGGCGAAAGGGGCACACAGGAGAGGCATGGTGCTCCATGCGGCGCAAAGCGCCGGAGCATAATCGGGAATGGGGATGGGCGGACCCAGTTGCGGCGCCCAAAACCCCAGCCGCCCCCGCGACTGTAAGCGGTGAGGGGCTCCGATCAGCCACTGGGCCGTAAGGTCCGGGAAGGCCGGAGAACCCCAGTGAACCGCGAGCCAGGAGACCGGCCGTGCATGTTTTGAGGCCAAGGCCGTCGGGTGTGACGGCAGGAAGGAACTGAGCCATGCATATCGAACCCGGCATCGTGACGGGCGCCAAGCTCGTATTGAGTTACGCAACCGGCATCGCCGCAGGCGGCGTTGCCTTGAAGCTCGCGGCCGAGACCGTACGCGAGCAGGGCATCACATCGTTCGCGGTGCGCACGCTCGCCACCACCGGCCTCGTCTTCACCTTCTTCGAGATCCTGCCGCACTTCCCGGTCGGCGTCTCCGAGGTGCACTTCATTCTCGGCTCGACGCTGTTCCTGTTGTTTGGCGCTGCGCCCGCGGCCTTCGGCCTCGCGTTCGGCCTCTTGCTCCAGGGCGTGTTCTTCGAGCCCGCCGACCTGCCGCAATACGGCATGAACGTCACCACGCTGCTGGTGCCGCTGTTCGGAATCCAGGCGATCGCCGCGCGGATCATCTCGCGCAACACTGCCTATGTCGATCTCAGGTATCGCCAGGCGCTGGCGCTCTCGACGACCTACCAGGCCGGCGTGATCGCCTGGGTGGCATTCTGGGCGCTCTATGGTTCCGGCTTTGCCATGAGCAACCTCGCCAACATCGCGACGTTTGCGGCCTCCTATGCGCTTGTCATCGTGATCGAGCCGCTCGCCGATCTCGCGGTGCTGGCGCTGGCGAAGTCGCTGCGCGGCGTCACCGCGCCCGGCCTCGTCACCCCGCGCCTGCACAACGCGGCCTAGGAGACAAGGGGCGGCCGCTAACGCCGCCCCTCGCGCTCGCGATGCTCACGCTCTCTCTGATAGGCATCGGTTGCGGCGATCCCGCTCAGCTCACGCGCGCTGGGATCACTGCCATCAACGCGGCCGATCTCGTCCTGATCCCGCGCAAGGGGAGCGCGAAATCCGATCTCGCCGATCTCAGGCGCACGATCTGCGCGGATGTGCTCACGAGCGACAAGACCCGCATCGCCGAGTTCGATCTTCCCGTTCGCGATGCGGGTGAAGCCGACTACCGCAAGGGCGTGGACGATTGGCACGATGCCGTCGCCGCAACGTGGTCGCAGGCGATCGCAGATCATCTTGGCGGCAAGGGCAAGGTTGCGCTGCTGATCTGGGGCGATCCCTCGCTCTATGATTCCTCGCTGCGCATTGCGCGTCGACTCAATCCCTTGCCCGAGATCGAGGTCGTGCCGGGCATCACCTCGATCCAGGCGTTGTGCGCGGCGCATGCATTGCCGCTCAACGACATCGGCGAGCCTTTCCTTGTGACGACGGGACGCCGCCTGCGCGAAGGCGGCTGGCCGCAGGGCGTCGATACCGT
Source organism: Bradyrhizobium sp. USDA 4486 (assembly GCF_054057995.1). Classification (NCBI taxonomy): domain Bacteria; kingdom Pseudomonadati; phylum Pseudomonadota; class Alphaproteobacteria; order Hyphomicrobiales; family Nitrobacteraceae; genus Bradyrhizobium; species Bradyrhizobium sp. USDA 4486. The sequence continues at coordinate 3,409,212 of NZ_JBSRZV010000001.1, read as the reverse complement.
GGTAGCGATGCTCGATGGCGGCACCGCATTCCAGTCGCTCGATCCGGCGGGGCTTCACATCTATTGGGGCGCCTATCTCGGCATGCCCGATCAGCTCATCCTATCCGGCGCACTGGTCGAGGTTGGACCGCGCATCGTCGCCGCGCGGCAGGAAGCGCGCGAACGGCATGGCTGGATCATGGACAGCTACATTCTCAAGCGCGGGCGTTAGCGAGGCAGCATGCTCCCCGAATGGGTCTACCAAAAGTGCCCCGACATCTCGACGGTCCATCGCGAGGCGGCGATTGCGCGGCAGGCGCAGCTAACGAAACCGACCGGCGCGCTCGGCCGGCTCGAGCAGCTCGCGATCGAGCTTGCCGGCCTGCAAGCGACTGAGCAGCCGCGCGCGGCTCGCGTGCCGGTCACCGTTTTTGCCGGCGATCACGGCATCGTCGCGCAGGGCGTCTCGGCCTATCCGCAAGCCGTGACCATCGCCATGATGGCGAATTTCGCCTCCGGCGGCGCGGCGATTTCGGTGCTGGCTCGCGAACTGGGTTCGAGCCTGGAAGTCGTCGACGCGGGCACGCTGGCGCAGGAGGCGATGACAGGCGTCGTCACCGACAAGCCACGCAGCGGTACGCGTGATTTCAGCATCGAAGCTGCGCTCACGCCCGAGGAACTGGCCTTCGCGTTTGAAGCTGGCCAGCGCGCGGTCGCGCGCGCGGCGGCCACCGAGCCCGATCTCCTGATCTTCGGCGAGATGGGCATCGGCAACACCACGACGTCGGCGGCGATCGCCGCCAGCCTGCTCGGCACCAGCGCCGAGGAGATCGCCGGCAGTGGCACCGGTGTCGACGCCGCCGGCCGCGCGCAGAAGGCGCGGGTGATCGATGCTGCGATCGCACGGCATGGCGTTGCAGGCGCGGCGCCCGAAAAAATCCTGTGCGCCGTCGGCGGCCTCGAGATCGCCGCGATCTGCGGCGCAATCATCGCGGCTGCGCAGCGCCGCATTCCCGTGCTGATCGACGGTTTCATCGTCTCGGTGGCAGCGCTGGCCGCGACGCGCCTCAATCCCTCCTGCCAGCCGTTCCTGTTGCCCTCGCACCAATCTGCCGAGCAGGGGCATCGGCTGGTGCTGCGTGCATTGAACGTGCAGCCGCTGATCAGCCTCGACCTCCGGCTGGGCGAGGGATCGGGCGCCGCCATCGCGCTGCCGCTGGTGCGATCGGCCTGCGCTCTGCACAACGGCATGGCGACGTTCGCGCAGGCCAATGTGCCTGACAGGCCTAAAGCGCGATGAGATCATCGCGCTCTAGGTTGTTGTTTGAGCATGATCTTTTCGAAAAACCGCTGCGCACTTTTCCGGATCATGCGTTAGCTGATCCGCTGATTGACGGAGACGACGCGCCAGCCAGCCGCGAGCCGGTCGATCCGGGTCAGCGACAGCGGATCGACGACAAAGCGCAAGGCCGCTTGCGGCGTGAGGTCCAGCGCGAGGCAGAGCGCGGCGCGGATGGTTCCGGAATGGACGACCAAGTTTGCACAACCGGCGCTGATCCGCGAGAGACCCTGCCTGACACGTGCGACCTGATCCTCAAAGCTTTCGCCGCCCGGCGGCCTTCCGCGCGCTGGATCGCTCCAGAACTGTGCATAGGCATCGCCGCCTGTCGCGGCGAGTTCGTCATGCCGATGGCCGGTCCAGCCGCCAAAATTCTGCTCATTGAAATCGCTCACCAGCAGCGGCTCCAGCCCCAGCGCCCGTGCCGTCTCGGCCGTGCGCCGCGACGGGCTGGCATAGCTCGCAGCATCCCGCGGCAGGCGCTGCCGTAGCGCGTCGAGTTGCGCGCGATCGCCGAGATCAGCCGGCGCGTCGGCGGCATGGATCACGGCTTTGATGCCGTCGACGGGCGCATGCCGTATCAACCAGAGGAAGGTCTCGCCTTCCATGCTTGTCTCCAGGGAAGTTGGTGGCTGTGGCAATAACGCCGCAGCTTGCACATTGACTCTGTCTTGGTCGTAATCCTAGATGCCTTTGACGGTTTCCCCGAGAGGGGATGAAAAGGGAATGCGGTGCGGGGACATTGTCCCCAATGCCGTAGCTGCCCCCGCAACTGTAAGCGGTGAATCCTTCGTCAGAAGCCACTGGGTCCTCGGTCCCGGGAAGGCGACGAAGCGGTCACGACCCGCGAGCCAGGAGACCTGCCGTCAGCCGTGGTCATACGCGAAGATGTCGGTCGGGGAGTACAGACATTCGGCTTCATCGGGCGGCTGACAAGCCCAGGGTGAGACCTCGTTCGCTGTGACGTGCCACTGACGTCATACCGAGGTCCAAACCGTGCCTTCCATCCATATTGTACGACCGCGTCGTTTCCTGCTCGCCTCCGCCGTGCTCGCGGCGCTAGCGGTCGCAGATAATGTGCCCGCCGCGCTGGCGCAGCAGGCCCGCGAACAGCTGCCGCCCGTCGAAGTGTCGCCCGCCCAGTCCCGCAAGCAGGCGAGGCCGGCTGGCCGCGAACCCCAGAGCGCGCGGCGCACGGCAACGCGCAGGCCGGCGGCCGTTGCCCCTCAGCCGGTGGGGCCGGCTGCGACGGCGCAGACGCCGCTCAACTCCAACGCGGTCGCGGAAAGCGCCTCGCGTCTCGGCTTGACCGTGCGTGAGACGCCCGCGACCGTCGAGGTGATCTCGGCCGAGACCATGCGCGAGCAGGGCTATCGCACCGTGTCCGAAGTGGCGCAGGGCGCGGTCGGCGTCACCTCTGGCGACAATCCAGCCGAGCCCGCGGCCTTCTCCATGCGCGGCTTCACCAACAGCCAGATCAACACGCTCTACAACGGCATCAAGATCGGTCCGCAGAATATGACCTCGCGGATCATGGATACGGCCAATCTGGAGGCGGTGGAATTCCTGAAAGGCCCGGGCTCGCTGATCTCGGGCGAGGGCGCCGCCGGCGGCGCCATCAACTTCGTCACCAAGCAGCCGCACACCGGACCGATCCGCAATGAGGCGGACTTCTCCTGGGATTCGCTGAACTCGTTTGGCGCCCATTACGGCTCGGGCGGCAGCACCAATGTCCAGGGCCTCGACTACCGCTTCGACATCAGCCGCTCCTCGCTCAACGGCTTTGCCGACGACACCAACACCAAAACGCTCGACGTCTCGGGTCAGCTCAACTACCGCATCTCCGACAGCCTGAAGGTCTGGAGCGCGATCGAGTATCGCGAAGACCGCGGTAGGGCCTATTGGGGCGCGCCGCTGGTGCCGATCGCTTTCAGCGGCTCGCATGCGACGAGCGGCATCGTTTCGGGCAATTACGTCTCCAACTACAACGGAACCAATCTCGGCGCTGTCACCATCGACGATCGCACCTTCAACACCAACTATAACGTCCTCGACAATCGCAACGTCGCGCAGGAAGTGTGGCTACGCGGAGGCTTCGAGCTGAAGCTCGCGCCCGACCTGACACTGAAGAGTCAGGCCTACGGCTATGGCGCCGAGCGCACCTGGTTCAACAATGAGGTTGAGGCATTCAATTCCGTTTCGAATCTCGTCAATCGCGAGCGCTTTTACGTCGCGCACAGCCAGCGCCTTGTCGGCAACGTCACCGATCTGATCTGGGACACGAACATCGCCGGGTTCGACAACCGTCTGGTCACGACGCTGTCGTCAAGTTATCTGGATTTCGTCAGACCCGGTGCTGCGAACTTTCCCGGCGACTCCGTCTCGCTTGTCGATCCCGCCCGCGGCTATTACGGCCTGCTGACGATCCAGCAGCAGACCGCCCGCATCGACAACGAGGCGCTGTCATTCGAGGACCGCTTGAGGCTGACGCGCAGCTTTGCGCTGGTCGGGGGCCTTCGTGTCGAACATATCGGGCTCGACCGCAACTCCACCGACGTCAACGGCCTGGTGAAGGCGGGCTTCCCGTTTGCGACAGACTGGGCACCAGCGACCGGACGCATCGGCTACACCTGGGAGACCGTGCCCGGCTTGACCTTCTTCAGCCAGTACGCAACCGGCGCCGACGTTTCCGCCAACAACATCTTCCTGCTTGGGCCGACCCAGCCGCTCGACCTGACCACCGCACGCACCTACGAGACCGGCGTCAAGCATCTGTTCTGGGACAACAGGGCGGAGTGGTCGTTCTCCGCCTATGACATCCTGCGCAAGAACGTCTATGCCGCGGCCGGCGGCATGGCGCTCAACATCGCGGGGCGGCAGGAATCAAAGGGCGTCGAGCTCGCCGCCTCGGTGCGCCCGATCGAGCCGCTTCGCCTCTGGGGCAACATCGCCTATGTCGATGCACGCTATGCCGACTACAATTTCGTCGGCGGCTCGTTCTCCGGCAACACGCCGCCGAACGTGCCGAGCATCGTCGCCAATGCCGGCGCGTCGTACCGGTTCTTCACGCCATGGCCGGTGGAGCTCGGCATCACCGGCCGTCATGTCGGAGATCGCTACAACACCGATGCCAATGTGGTAACGATGAAGGCGTACACCGTTGCCGACGCCTATGCCTTCGTCGATATCCCGAAGACGGTGTTCAACGGGGTCGATCAGGCCCGACTCACCTTTCGCATGCGGAACATCGCCGACAAGCGCTACGCGATCTGGGGCGATCCGTTCTATCCCGACCAGATCCTCCTGGGCGCGCCGCGCACCTACGAGCTCTCCCGCCGCGTTCAAATGGTAGGGCGCTAGTCACATGATGAGCGCGATCGTCCTCTCGCATCGCTGGCTCGGGATCGCTTTCTGCCTGCTGTTCGCGATGTGGTTCGCAAGCGGGATCGTGATGCATTTCGTTCCGTTTCCGTCACTGACGGAAGCGGAGCGCTTTGCCGGACTGACGCCGATCGATCCTGCGGAGGTGAGGATCACCGTCGCCGAAGCCGTGACGGCAAGCGGGGCGGCGGATGCGACGCGCGCGCGGCTGGTCCAACGGGTCGATGGGCCGGTCTACATCGTGTCAGGGCGATCGCACCTCGGCGCGGTCCACGCGTTCGATGGACGGGACGCGAGTGTAACGTCTGCCGACATTGCGCTGGCTATTGCGCGGGCGAACGCCGAGCGGCGAGGGCTCGATCCCGCGCCGGCCGCAATCGTCGCGCGCGCGGACTATGACCAATGGAGCGTTCCGAACGGCTTTGACCGCCATCGGCCCTTGTTTCGCATCACCCTCGGCGACGCCGCAGGGAATGAGATCTATGTCTCGTCACGCACCGGCGAGGTCGTTCTCGATACGACCCGCAGCGAGCGTGGGTGGAATTGGCTCGGCAGCGTCTTGCACTGGATTTACCCGACCGTGCTGCGGCGCGATTGGGCGCTGTGGGACCGCGTGGTCTGGACGCTGTCACTGCTGGCCTCGATCGCGGCCTTGCTCGGTGCGGTGCTCGGGATCGTGCGGATCAGGATGCGGGGACGGGCGATCTCAACGCCGTACCGTGGCTGGCACGCCCTGCATCATCTCATCGGGCTCGCAGCAACGCTGTTCGTGCTGACTTGGATTTTCAGCGGCTGGCTGTCCATGGATCACGGCCGGCTGTTCTCGCGCGGGCAGTTGACGGGCGCCGAAGCCCGTGTGGTGGACGCCGCGCCGGACTGGACGGCCTCTTCGCGCGACGAGGTGGCGGCAGCGTCACCGGTCCACGAGGTCGAATGGTTCGCGTTCGACGGCAAACTCTACCGTCGCGATCGGCTTGGTCTCGAATCGCAGACATTGGTCGGGGCGGGGGATGTGCGTCGCGATGGACAAGCGGGAGCCTTGAGTGTGCGCGACATTCAGGAATTGACGAGGCGCCTTGCCGCCAACTGCGGCATGTCGTCCGTGCTCACGGAGTCTGACGACTATCCGGCGCAGTCCACCGTTCCCGGAGCGCCCGTCTACCGCACCCGATGCGGCGACGTCTGGTTCGATGTCGACGGCGCCGACGGCAACGTGCTGCAAAGGCTGGATGCCTCGCGGCGGGCCTACCGCTGGTTCTACGGCGCGCTCCACACGCTCGATTTTCCGGTCCTCATGGCGCATCCGCGCCTGCGCGAAATCCTGATTGTCGGACTTTGTGCGCTCGGGCTCGTATTCTCCGTGACCGGCATCGTCATCGGCTGGCGGCGTCTGCGGTCAACCGTTGCGGCTTGAACGACGGACCGGCCTCGTGTGTCCCTCATATCGGCTCGATGCCGATCGTCTCGATGATGCCGGCCCATTTGTTGGCGGGTCCATCACCAGCGGCTCGGCGCCCTGCGCGGCGGATCACCTGGTCTTGATCGTGAATTCGTTGCCGCGTCCTGGGTCGAACGGAAGCGACAGCGAGAGGTAGCCATTTTCGGGATCGCGGACGTAGTCGATATAGCCCGAGGCCTCCTCGAACGCGTTCTCGCCGACGATGAGCGCGCCGGGCTTCAGATGCGGCTCCAGCAGCTTGAGAATGGGAAGATAGAGCGTGAAGGCGCCATCGAGCATCACCATGTCGATCTCGCCTCCGAGATCGGCCTGGAGGGTTTCCCGCGCGTCGCCAAGCCGAAACGAGACCAAGTCCGCCAGCCCCGCGGCCGCGACGTTCGCTCGTGCGCGTTCGATCTTGCCGGGTTCGAGATCGGTCCCGATCAGGCGACCGCCGCCCATGTCGCGCAAGCCCGCGGCCATGTAGATCGACGAAATTCCCATCGAGGAGCCGAACTCGACGATGCGGTTGGCCTTGCTGGCGCGGACGCACATGTAGAGGAAGCGTCCGAACCGCGGCGAGACGCTCAGAAAATTGTTCGCAAATCTGTGGTAGACCTCATTGAGATCGCGGCTCTCGGCCGCGATCGCCTGGCTGATCATCTCTTCGCGACTCGTGCCCTCGTTCATGTAGGCCTGCATCAGCGGCCCGTCGGCGATCTCCGCTTCCTGATGAAGACGACGGAGGACGTCGGCGACGAGGCCGCTGCTGATCGAATCCATGTATCCAGCTCCCTTGCAATGCGCCCGCCGGCGCGTTGGAGCCTGGATACGAAATTACATCTCAGATCGCATTCCGCGAACGGGACAATCGATTGCGATTTTCGGTCAGTGTGCGCTGATGCGGCGTTCGGCGAGGTATCGCGCCGGCGGCTTGCCCAGCGCCTTGCGGAACATGGTGACGAAGGCGCTCGCGCCCTCATAGCCGAGATCCAGCGCCACGGCCTGTACCGAGGCGCCCTGGTCGAGGCGCTGGAGCGCGACGAGAATGTGGAGCTGCTGGCGCCACCGGCCAAAGCTCATGCCGGTCTCGCGTTGCAAGATCCGGGTGAGGGTGCGCGGGGCCACGGCGATGCGTCGGCCCCAATCCTCGATCGTCGCTCGGTCGGAGGGATCTTCCATCATCGCGCTCGCGATCCGGCGCAGCCTGGCATCCGCAGGCATCGGCAGCCGCAGCTCCTCGACCGCAGCGGCGGCGAGCTGGTCGAGCAGCACCGTGGCGATTCGGCCGTCGGGCCCGTCAACGTCGTACATGACAGGCATGTGGGTGGCATGCACCAGCAGGCTCGCCAGCAAAGGTGAGATCGAGAGCGCGCAGCAATGCCGCGGAAGCATTGGCATTGCGTCCGGTTCGATGAACAGGCAGTACATCTCGACATCGCCCGCGATGCTCACGCCGTGCGGCACGTTGCCGGGAATCCACACAGCGCAACGCGGCGGCACGATCCAGACGCCGTGCTCGGCCTCGAGCCGGACAATGCCCCGCAAGGCGAGAACGAGTTCGTCCTTGCGATGCGCGTGCATCGCGAGCCCCATTCTCTTGGTGACCATGCGGCTACCGAAGGCGGTGAGGGTGCGCGGCACGATCTCAGGATCGAAGTACCCGAGATCATCGGGGATCAATTGGTCGTCGGCGAGCCGGAAGAAGGGCATGGCGGGCGGTGATTGTCCGGATGCAATGGACTGCGTCAACATATCGGCCCGCGATCGAGACATTCAACACAGTCGGTCCCAATCTCGATCAGTTCTAACCAGCCCGCCTCGGTAGCGTTTTGCGCTCCTTGCGGCCGGACGAGCTCGCGCCGCCGGAGCGGGCTCTACAAACGTTCTGGCTATGGCGGCCAATGCCAACATCCCCGCGATCATGGCCGCCGAGAAGATCAGCGATGCGTTGCTGCGGCATCATTGATCCCTTTTCCCTGGCCGCCTTTCGGTGTAGCTCTGCGCCGGCTTGAAACGGAGGCGCCAAGCCCGCCAATGCGCGAAATCATGGAGGCAACGAGGATGTATCCGAAAGTTCAAATGTTCATCGCCGGCGAGTGGACCGACGGCACGTCCGGCAAGTCGGAGGACATCCTCAATCCCGCCACGGGCCAGCCGATCGGGAAGACCCCGCACGCCTCGAAAGCGGACCTCGACCGCGCGCTCGAGGCCGCCAAGGCCGGCTTCGAGCTCTGGCGCAAGACCTCGCCGTTCGACCGCTACAAGCTGATGCGGAAAGCGGCCGACATCATCCGCTCCCGTGCCGCCGAGATCGCCCCTGTCATGACCATGGAGCAGGGCAAGCCGGTGGTGGAAGCGCAGGGCGAGACCATGCTGGCCGGCGACCTCATCGACTGGTTCTCCGAGGAAGCCCGCCGCGCCTATGGCCGCATCGTGCCGCCGCGGATGGGCAACGTCTCCCAGCTCGTGACCAAGGAGCCGGTCGGCCCGGTCGCGGCCTTCACGCCCTGGAATTTCCCGATCAACCAGGCCGTGCGCAAGATCTCGGCAGCGCTCGCTGCGGGCTGCTCGATCATCGTCAAGGGTCCGGAAGAGACGCCTGCGAGCTGCATGGAGCTGGTGCGCGTCTATGCCGATGCCGGCATTCCGCCCGGCGTCGTCCAGCTGGTGTTCGGCGTGCCGGCGGAAGTATCGGAATATCTCATCCCGCACCCGATCATCCGCAAGATCAGCTTCACCGGTTCGACCGCGGTCGGCAAGCATCTGGCTGCGCTGGCCGGTCTGCACATGAAGCGCGTGACCATGGAGCTCGGCGGCCATGCGCCGGCGATCGTGTTCGCGGATGCCGATCTCGACAATGCCGCGAAGATCCTTTCGGCCAACAAGTTCCGCAATGCCGGCCAGGTCTGCGTCTCGCCGACGCGCTTCCTGGTGCATGAAAGCGTGTACCAGCCGTTCGTCGACAAGTTCGTCGCGGCCGCCAAGAGCCTCAAGGTCGGCAACGGCCTCGACAAGGACACCCGCATGGGTCCGCTCGCCAATCCACGCCGCGTCGATGCCATGGAAGGTTTCGTCTCCGATGCCGTCCAGCGCGGCGCCAAGGTGCAGGCCGGCGGCAAGCGCATCGGCAATGAAGGCTTCTTCTTCGAGCCGACGGTGCTGACCGATGTGCCGCGCGATGCCCGCATCATGAATGAGGAGCCGTTTGGGCCTCTGGCGCCGATCACCTCGTTCCGCAGCTATGACGAGGTGGTGGCCGAGGCGAATCGTCTGCCCTACGGACTTGCGGCCTATGCCTACACGACCTCGACCAAGACGATGCAGGCGATCGGCGCCGATGTCGAGAGCGGCATGGTCTCGATCAACCATCACGGCCTCGCGCTGCCCGAAGTGCCGTTCGGCGGCATCAAGGATTCCGGCTACGGCTCCGAAGGCGGTCTCGAGGCGATCGAAGGTTACCTCAACACGAAGTTCGTGACGCAGGCGAGCGCGTAAAGTCAGACGCGGTGTCATTCCGGGGCGCGCGGAGCGCGAGCCCGGAATCCATCGCACAGCACGCTACGCGTACAAATGGATTCCGGGCTCGCACCAAGTGGCGCGCCCCGGAATAAGGGCGGAGAGTATCTGCGTTGCCTGACGGGCGAGACATGGACAACAGCCGCCATCGCAAAACTTTCTCGAGCAGCCGACGCGGCAAGGCCTGGTGTTGGGCTATGCGCGGCTGCAGGTCGAAGATGCCACTCCGCTGCTTGCGAGAATCGCGGCTTGCATCGGCTCCGGTCCCCGCAAGGCACCATCCGGACCGGCAATTTCCTCCCTTACTGTTCGTACAATAAAGCGAGGCTGAGCCGACTGTGGTGCATGGCTCATGGGCAGGCGGTGATCCCGGTTGATCGCCTGCAAATTAGACAGTCGACTGTGCGCGCTTCGATTGCAGTGCAGCGGCACCGCGATTCACGCGGCAAATTTCGTGGTGCGCCGCACTCGTCTGGCGCGCCTTAGCCCGCGCTTGTGTGCTCTTTGCGCGGGCACCGCTGCCCCAAAACGTGCAGCCGATGTTGCAGCGCGCGATGCCGCGTATCTTCTGGTCTAGCGGATTGCGACAACTCTGGCCCTAGCGCGAAGCCTTCGCTCTGTCGCACGCTCCCGTCCGGTGGCATGACAGGGGATGCATGATGAGCGCTCGGTTCGGCATTCGACGTTGCGATGGATGGGAACGACCCGGCGTCCGGTCCGGACGTCACGCGTAGCTGATCCCCGCACATGAGCTCTTCCGAACATCACTGGGAAGTCGGCACCGATATCGGCGGCACCTTCACCGACATCATCGCCATCAGGCGCGGCTCCACGGAGACGCGGATCGCAAAAGTGCCGTCGCGGCCCCAGGCGCCCGTCGAGGCGATGCTGGAGGCGATCGAGGCGGTGGGCCTTCGCAAGAGCGAGGTCAAGCGCTTCGTCCACGGCACCACACGCGTCACCAACGCCATCGTCGAGAACCGGTTGCCGAAGGTGGCGCTGGTCGCGACGGAGGGATTTGCCGACGTGCTGGAGATCGCGCGCTATCGCCGCCGCGATCTCTACCGGCTCGACATTCCGCCGAAATCGCCGCCGCTGGTGCCGCCGGAACGATGTTTTGGCTTGGCCGAGCGCCTCGATCACGAGGGGCGGGTGCTGAAGGCGCTGGATGAAGCGGAGATCGAGCGCCTGGTGGATTGGCTGAAACAGACCGGCGTCCAGAGCGTCGCCGTGGCCTTGCTTCACGCCTATGCCAACCCGGTGCATGAAAGGATGGTAGGCGAGCGGCTCAAGGACGTCGTCGCTCATGTCTCGCTCTCGCACGAAGTCAACCCCGAGGCGCGCGAATACGAGCGGACCTCTGCCACCGTGTTCAACGCGGCGGCGATGCCGATCGCGGTGGAATATCTCAGCGAACTGGAGCAGCGGCTGCCGATCGGCGCGGGCTTGCAGGTCTTTCATTCGGCGGGTGCCATGGTTCCGATTTCGGCGGTGAAGCGGCGGCCGCTGGTGATGGCGATGTCGGGCCCCGCCGCCGGCGTCTCGGCCTCCGTCAGCATCGCGCGCCAGCTCGGCACGCCGCGCATGCTCACCTTCGACATGGGCGGCACCACGACGGACGTCTGCCTGATCATTGACGGCCAAGCCGAGTTGGCCGACGGGCGCATGCTCGGGGACAGGCCGCTGCGCCAGCCGATGCTTGCGGTTCATTCCATCGGCGCGGGCGGCGGATCGATCGTGCGCAACGGTCCCGGCGGTCTGACCGTCGGCCCCGAGAGCGCCGGCTCCGAGCCCGGACCGGCCTGCTACGGCCGCGGCGGCGTCGAGCCGACCATCACCGATGCCAATGCCGTGCTCGGCTATCTCAATCCCGAAACGAAACTTGGTGATCGTATCGGCATCGATACCGAATCCGCCAAGCGCGTCATCCAGCCAATCGCGCAGGCCCTCGGCCTCAGCCTGACCGAAACGGCGCTGGGCATCATCAAGGTCGCGAACGCGACCATGGCCCGCGCGCTCCGGCGCGTCACGGTCGAGCGTGGCATCGATGGGCGCGACTGCATGCTGCTCGCCTTCGGCGGCGGCGGTCCCATGCATGCAGCAGGACTTGCCGATCTCTACGGCATTGCGGAGGTCGTCGTGCCCAGCGCCTCGAGCGCGTTCTCGGCGCTGGGGTGTCTCACCGCCGATTTCAGCTTCCTCCAGCAGCAGACGCTTCGCGCCGCCCTCGACGGCACCGATCTCGTTCGCGTGTCGGATCGGATCGCCACCTTGATCGAGGACGCGTCCGCACCGCTGATCGCCAACGGCGTTGCGAAGGAGGAGATCCAGGTCGAGCTGGTGGCTTTGATGCGCTATGCGGCGCAAAACGACGCTATTCCGGTATCATTCACGCTCCCGCTCGACGTCGGCAAGCTGAAGCAGGATTTCCTGACGCGGCATCACGAGCTGTTCGGCTATGCAACCGGCGAGCCCTGCGTCATCGAATCCGTGCGGGTCCAGGCACGCCGCCCATCGACAACCGTGGTCAGCCGACCGGCGACCGTGGTGAGGGCGGTGTCGTCGGGCCAGCGGACCTGCTCGTTCGACGGCTTCCACGATATTGCGACAGCGATCATCGACCGCGCCGCGCTGACCGACATCGTCAGCGGGCCCGCGATCATCGAAGACGCATGGTCGACCGTGGTGGTGCCACCCGGCTGGCAGGCCAAACCTGACGCCGCCGGCAACCTGTTCCTGACGCGGAGGGCGGCATGAAGCTCGATCCCTTCGTCGTCGAAGTCATCAGGCACGGGCTCTCGGCCGCGGCCGAGGAGATGAGCCTCGTGATGACGCGCTCGGCGCGCTCGCCGCTGCTGCGCGAGGCCGGCGATTTGTCGTCGGCGATCACGGATGGTCGCGGCGGCCTGGTCGGGCAGGGCCGCGACATCCCGATCCATCTCGGCGCGATGGCCTACACGATCCCCGAATTCTTGAAGATAATGCCGATCGAGAGCCTGAACGACGGCGACGTCGTGATCTACAATGTCGGTGCGCTCGGCGGCAATCATCTCAACGACGTCAAGGTCGTGCGGCCGGTGTTCGTCGACGGCGAGATCGTGGCCTTCGCTGTCAGTCTCGCGCACTGGCCCGACATCGGCGGCACCTGGCCCGGCAGTTATTTCGCCAAGGCCGTCGACACCTTCCAGGAGGCGATGCGGATTCCGCCGGTGCTGATTGCGACGGCGGCCGGCGTCAACACGCCGATCGTGCAGCTGCTCAAGGCCAACGTTCGCGATGCCGAGTCCTGCGAGGGCGACCTGCTCGCCCAGATTGCGGCGACAAAGGCAGGCGAGAAGCGCATTGTCGAGCTTTGCCGCGAGCACGGCAAGGCGGTGTTCATGGCGACGCAATCGCGTCTGCACGATCTTTCCGAGCTCGAGATGCGCGAGGCGCTGCGCGATCTGCCGTATGGCGTCTACGAAGGCGAGGACTATCTCGACGACGGCAGCGAGAACAACGCGCCGGCGCGCATCCATGTGAAGATCACCATTCGCGGCGACGAGGCCACCTTCGACCTCTCTGGAAGCTGCGATCGCGTCACCAACTTCTGCAACACGACGCCGTTCATGGCGCGTTCGGCCGTCGCCTATGCCGCGCGCATCATGAGCGGGCGTGACATGAACCAGAACGCCGGCGCGCTGCGGCCTCTGACCATCATCACACGCCCGGGCTCGATCCTGGAGCCGGGCTGGACCGCGTCGGTCGCCGCCGGCAATCACGAGACGTCCATGCGCATCGTCGATGCGATCTTTCGCGCCATGCAGGACACGATCCCGGAACGTTTGTCGGCGGGCGGCGCGACCACTGCCGGCGTCCTGTTCTTCGCCGAGCCGCGGCCGAACGGTTCCTGGAAGATGCTCTACGAGGTTCACGGCGGCGGCGAGGGCGCGCGGCATGACCGGGCCGGCACCTCGGCGACGCGGGTGCATCTGTCGAACACCTCGAACACGCCGGTCGAGGTGATCGAGGCGAACTACGCGATTCGCCTCGAGCAGCAGGCCGTCCGCCGGCAGTCCGGCGGCGCAGGCGCGCATCGCGGCGGTGACGGCTCCGTTCGCACCTACCGCATCCTCGCACCTTCGATGCATCTGACCACCTGCATCGAACGGATGGTGATCGCGCCCTGGGGCATGCAGGGCGGCGAGTCCGGCAAGGCTTGCCGCATCTCGCTGGTCAGGCAGGGTGCGAACGTCGCGATCGACGGCAAGTCGAACCTGGTGTTGCAGCAAGACGATCTCGTCACGATCGAGATGTGCGGTGGCGGCGGCTACGGCGTCGCGGTCATGAAGTGAGGGACTCGCGATGAGCAGATTGTTGCGAACCGGGCTGAACGCGGGCGAGGCGGCGCCGATGGCTGTCGTCGGCGGCGAGGGCGTCTATTTTCATCTGTCGGACGGCCGCAAGCTGATCGACGGCAGCAATACCGGCGGCGGTCTCGGCCATCGCCACCCCGCGATGGTGGAGGCGATCCGCCGCGCGGCCGATACGCCCGTTGTCAACGAAGGCTGGACCTGGGTCGGCCGCGAGCAGGCCGCGGACGATCTGATGGCAACCGCTTTCAGGGGCGAAGAGGATTGGGTCGGCGCTGTGCGCTTCTGCATCAGCGGCAGCGAGGCCAACGACATGGCGCTGTCGCTCTGTCAGGCACTGACGCAACGCTCCGCGCTGGCGACGCGCGAGCGCGCCTATCACGGCATCACAGGGCTGTCGCGCAGCATGACGGTGCAACCGCAATGGCACGGCGGTCTCGCCGTACATACCGGCGGCTCGAAGCTGCCGGCACCGATGGCACCGGTGCGGATCTTGCCGGCCCCGGATGGCGCGATTTATGGTGGGCCGGCCAATAACACCCCGCCGAGCGAATATCTCGCGGATGCCGCGCGTCTGCTCTCGGACACGGCGGCAACGATCATCGATTACACCCAAGGCGGCATCTATTACGACGGCGCCTATCAGGACGAGGTGGCGCGCTGTGCGCGACAAGCCGGCTCCAACTGGATCGCGGATGAGGTCGTTACCGGTGCAGGCCGCGCCGGCCGCTGGTTCGCGTTCCAGGGCGCGCAAAGCCGCCCCGATATCGTGACGCTCGGCAAGTCGCTTGGTGGCGGTGCGGCGGCGGTCGCCGCGGTCGTGGTGTCCAAGGACATCGTTGAGCGGCTCAAGGGGACAAGCTGGCAGAACTACGGCACGCTGCGCGGCCATCCGATCAGCATGGCTGCCGTCAGCGCGTATCTTAAGGTCGTCAGCGGCGACAAGATTCTGGAACACGTTCAGAAGCTGGAGAAGCTGTTCGCCCGACGCCTCCTAGCGATCGCGCAAAAGCATCCGAGCGTGCGGCGCGTGGCCGGGCAGGGGTTGCACTGGACAGTGGAGCTGCACGGCCCGGACTGGCGCAGCTGGCACGCCGACACAACCGAAGTGCCGATCGCCTCGCGGGTCGCGGAGCGGGCGCTGGAGGCCGGCGCGGTGATCGGGACCAGCGGCGAGCAAACCTCGCTGTTCCTGGCGCCGCCCCTTGTGATCTCCGAGCGCGAAGCCGGGCAGCTTCTGGACGCGCTCGACCATGGCCTCGACATCGCCGACAGGGAGCATGGCTGAATGCGAAGCATGCAATGCACATCTTGCCGTCGCGCGGGCCTCCGGCTGGAAATGTCCGGCGAGGCTGCGCTAAGCTCCGCGCGCCGGCACGTCCCCGAAATGGCAGTCTCTGCCAAGACATCACCAGGAAATCGCTGATGCGCATCGTCAATGTCGCCGCTGCCCAGATGGGCTCGATCCAGAAAGCCGACAGCCGCGAGGCCGTGATCAAGCGTATGATCGCGCTGATGGACGAGGCCAAGAGCAAGGGCGCCGACCTGATCGTCTATCCGGAGCTGGCGCTGACGACGTTCTTTCCCCGCTGGTACGTCGAGGACCGCTCCGAGTTCGACAGTTGGTTCGAGCGCGAGATGCCGAATGCGGCGACGAAGCCGCTGTTCGAGCGTGCGTCGCAGCATCAGATGGCCATGAACTTTGGCTATGCCGAGCTGACGCCCGACGGCCACCACTTCAACACCGCCATCCTGACCGACAAGTCCGGCAAGATCGTCGGCAAATACCGCAAGGTCCATCTGCCGGGTCATGTCGACTACGACACCAAGCGCTCGCATCAGCATCTGGAGAAGCGCTATTTCGAGCCCGGCGATCTCGGCTTCAAGGTCTGGCGCGAGCTCGGCGGCATCATCGGCATGGCGATCTGCAACGATCGCCGCTGGCCCGAGACCTATCGCGTCATGGGCTTGCAGGGCGTCGAGATGGTGCTGATCGGCTACAACACGCCGTCCGTGAACGCTGAGAAGAGTGAAGAAGGCGTCGAGAAGCGCCTGTTCCACAATCGCCTGTCCGTGCAGGCCGGCGCCTATCAGAATGCGACCTGGGTGGTCGCGGTGGCCAAAGCCGGCAATGAGGACGGCCATGCGTTGTTCGGTGGCAGCCTGATCGTCGATCCCGATGGCGAGATCGTCGCCGAGGCCAGGACCGAGGAGGACGAGCTTCTGGTTCACGCTTGCGATCTCGATGCCACCACCTTCGGCAAGAGCACGATCTTCAACTTCGCGGCGCACCGCCGCATCGAGCATTACGGCTTGATCACCAGTCGCACCGGCGCGGTGCCGCCGCCGGAGACGTGAGGCCGATGGCGGACAAGGGCATCTCCCTGCGCGAGCTCGACCCGCGCGATCGCTACAAGCTGCTTTGCGGCGTGGTCGTGCCGCGGCCGATCGCGCTGGTGACGACGCTGGACCAGAACGGAGCCGTGAATGCCGCGCCGTTCAGCTTCTTCAACGTATTCTCGGAAAACCCCGCGCTGGTCGTGCTCGGGCTCCAGCACAAGCCGGATCACAGCCCGAAGGACACCACCCGCAACATCCACCGCGACGGCGAGTTCGTGGTGCACATGGTCGACGAGGCGCTGTCGGTCGCCATGAACGACTGCGCCGTCGATTTTCCCTCCGGCGACAGCGAGGTCGCCGCGACAGGGCTCGCCACGCTTCCCTCCGTCGATGTCAAGGTGCCGCGTCTGGCTGCCGCGCCCTTCGCTCTGGAATGCAGGCGCCACGTCGTGCTGACCTTCTCGCCCGATCGCGAACTCCTGGTCGGGGAAGTGCTCAGGATTCACGCCCGCGAGGGCCTCGTCGATGAGGCCAATATGTACGTCGATCTCGACGCCTATCGGCCGATCGGCCGCATGTTCGGCAATCTCTACACGACGCAGCGGGATACGTTTGCGCTTGTCCGCGAGAGCCATGCGCAATGGCTCGCGCGGCAGGACCAAAAAGAGCTGAAGGACGCCTAGTGAGCCGAGAACTGCACCGCACCCAGCGCCATGGTGACGGCCGCCTGTGTCGGGTCGATCACGGGAATGCGCAGCGCGTCTTCCAGCGGGCGGCGGTGACGCGCCATCCCGGCGCAGCCCATCACGATGGCGCAGGCGCCGTCCTCGTCCCGCAGCGCGCGGCCGACCTCGATCATCCTGGCCAGCGTGCCTTCGCCCGAGGCGGTCTCCGCAACGCTCATGTTGAGCGGCCGCTCGCCAGCGAGGCGCTCGGTCAGCCCCATCTGCCTGAGATAGCGCATGTGCCGCGGGATCGAGCGCTGCGCGATCGCGATGACACCGAAGGTTTCGGCGCGGGCGAGCGCCGTCAGCACACCGCACTCGGCAATGCCGAACACCGGCCGCTCGGTGCCTTCGCGGCAGACCTGAAGCCCGGGATCGCTGTAGCAGGCGATCACGAACGCGGCCGAGCTGTTGTCGCCTTCGACGAGGCGGCGCAGCGGCATCGCGACGCTGTCGACATCGGCCTGGCTCTCGATGCCGAACGGACCCTCGGCCAGCGACTGGCAGACCAGTTCCGGCCCGCCCTCGAAGCCGAGCGGCTTCAACGCATCCTCGAGTCCTCGCGTGACCGCAGGATTGGAGTTCGGATTGATGACGAGAATGCGCGGCCGGGACATGATGGTCTTCCTGCGAAATTGCGATTGCGAGCCTTGAGCCTATCACGGAGTGCCTCATGACTGAACCCGCCTACGACCTGATCATCCGCGGCGGCCGCGTCGCCACCACCACGGACGTCTTCGAGGCCGACGTCGCGATAACAGGCGAGACCATCGCGGCGATCGGCCGCGGACTTCCAGCGGGCAAGCGCGAGATCGACGCGCGCGGCAAACTGGTGTTGCCCGGCGGTGTCGACAGCCACGCTCATATCGAGCAACTGTCCGCCGCCGGCATCATGAATGCCGACACCTTCGAGAGCGCGACCGTGTCGGCGGCCTTCGGCGGCACCACCACGGTGATCCCATTTGCCGCTCAGCATGTCGGCATGAAGCTGCCGCAGGTGGTGGAAGACTATCACGCGCTCGCCAAGAAGGGCGCTGTGATCGACTATGCCTTTCACATGATCATTGCGGATGCGACCAGGGAGACGGTCGAGGAGCACATCCCGGCGCTGGTGAAGCAGGGCCACGGGTCGATCAAGATCTTCATGACCTATGACCGGCTCAAGGTGGATGACGAGCCGCTGCTCGACATTCTCCTGGCCGCGCGCCAGTCCGGCGCGATGCTGTGCGCTCATGCGGAGAACCACGGCATCATCGCCTGGATGGTGAAGCGGCTGCTTTCGCGCGGCTACACCATGCCGAAATACCACGCCGTCAGCCACGCCCGCGTCTCGGAGGCGGAAGCCTTCACCCGGCTGATCGGCATGGCGGCGCTGATCGACCAGCCAATCATGATCTTCCACGTCTCGACCGCCGAAGGCGCCAAGGTGATCCGCGACTCGCGCGGGCAGGGATTGAAGGTCTTCGCCGAGACCTGCCCGCAATACCTGTTCCTCACCGCGGATGATCTCGACAAGCCCGGTGCTGAAGGCGCCAAATGGATGTGCAGCCCGCCGCCGCGCACGCATGCCGACCAGGAGGCTCTGTGGCAGGCGCTGTCGCTCGGCGATCTCCAGACCATCTCGTCGGATCATGCGCCCTATCGCTATGACGAGACCGGCAAGCTGCGCGCCGGTCCCAATCCGAATTTCAAGCAGATTGCCAACGGCCTGCCGGGGCTGGAGCTGCGGCTGCCGCTGCTGTTCGACGCGATGGTCTCGAAGGGCCGGCTGGGCCTGGAAAAATTCGTCGAGCTGACCGCGACGGCCCCGGCGAAGATCTACAATCTGCATCCGCGCAAGGGTTCGATTGCGGTCGGTGCGGACGCAGATATCGCGATCTGGGATCCCAACCGCGAGGTCACCGTCGCTGACGAGATGATGCACGACCTTGCCGGCTACACACCGTTTGCGGGCCGCAAGCTGAAGGGCTGGCCGGTGTCGGTGCTCTCGCGCGGCCGCCTCATCATCGACGGCAACAAGTGCCTCGCGAGCGCCGGCAGTGGACAATTCCTCGCACGCAGCGGCGGCGAGGCGGCAAAGCCCACTGGCCGGCTCGTCGCCGACATGGATCCAGAACGGAATTTCGGAGCGAAGCTGCTGTGATGGTGGATCGCGCGCGATGAAGATCGTCGTCTTCGGCGGTACCGGCTTTGTCGGCCTCAATCTCGCTGAGGTGCTGCTCGCGCGCGGGCACGGGGTGGCGCTGTATGATCGTGCGCTGCTGCCGCCGGCAGCGCAGCGGTTCCTGGCTGATTTTCGGGAGCGGCTCAGGATCGTTCAAGGTGATATCACAGACGCGGACGGCATCGATGCCCTCATTGCCGAAGGTTGGGATGCGATTGTGCTGGGTGCGGCAATCACCGCCGGTGATGATCTCGAGCGGGCATCGCCCGCGCGCGTTCTCGATATCAACGTGATGGCCCAAATACCGATCCTGCAATCGGCGATCCGCCACGGCGTTCGCCGCGTCGTCAATCTGTCGTCGGCGTCGGCCTATGGCGCCGCGGGCCAGCGCTTTCCGGTGCTGGATGAGGAGACGCCCTGCGATCCGGTCTCGTTCTACGCGATCAGCAAGTTCACCTCCGAACGATCTGTCGCGCGCCACGCCGAGCTCTTTGGCGGCGATTTCTTGAGTGTGCGCTTAAGTGCCGTGTTCGGTCCATGGGAGCGGCCCGGCTCGGTGCGCGATACGCCGAGCCTGCAATTCCAGATCCTTGCTGCGTTTGCCCGCGGTGAGCCGGCTCTTCTCCCGGCGCCAGGCATCAAGGATTGGACCTATGCGCCGGACGCCGCTGAAGCGGTGGCACTGCTGATCGAGGCCGAGCGGCCGCGCCACGGGCTCTACAACATCTCCAGCGGCAGCGCCTGGTCGGCGCTGCAATGGGGCGAGGCGTTTGCGGGCCTGCATCCCGGGCTGGAGTGCCGGCTCGCGTCTCCCGGAGAGAAGACCTTCATCAAGCTCCACGGTGGGGATCGGGCGCCGATGTCGGTCAAACGGATGGCCGACGAATTCGGCTGGCGCGCGCGGTTCGGCTGTGCCGGGTCTGCGGCAGCGATGAGCACCTGGTGGATGCAGCACAAGGAGGGGATCTGACATGCGGCTGCAGGGGCGCACCGCCATCATCACCGGCGCCGGCTCCGGCATCGGCCGCGCCAGCGCGAGGCTGTTCGCTGAGGAAGGCGCGCGTCTGGCCCTGGTCGACCGCGATCCCGCAGGACTCGAGGAAACGCGAGCCTTGGTGGGCGAGGCAACGACGCATGTCGGCGACGTCGGCGATGCCGCATTCGCCGAGACTGTCGTCAGCGCGGTCGTCGCGCATTACGGCCGGCTCGATATCCTGATGACGGCGGCCGGCTTCTCCTGCGGCGGGACGGTGCTGACCACGAGCCTGGAAGACTGGGACGCGGTGTTTCGCGCCAATGTGGGAGGCACCTGGCTGTGGGCGCGGGCGGCTGTGCCGCAGATGCAGCGGCAGAGCAGCGGCTCGATCATCACCTTGGCATCGCAACTCGCGATGGCCGGCGGCAAGGGCAACAGCGCCTATATCGCTGCCAAGGGCGCGATCGTCAGCCTGACAAGGACCATGGCGGTGGACTTTGCTACCGATGGCATCCGCGTCAACGCAATCGCGCCGGGCGCGATCGATACGCCGATGCTGCGCCGCAGCTTTGCCCGGCACGCCAATCCGGACGAGGTGCGCGAAGCTTCCCGCAACCGTCACGCCATGAAGCGGTTCGGCCGCGCGGAAGAGATCGCCCAGACCGCGCTGCATCTCGCCAGCGATGCGTCCTCGTTCACGACGGGGACCGTGATGGTGGTCGACGGAGGCTGGCTCGCGGCATGAATGACGCGCTGACGGATCTCGAAGCGGACGTTCACACCGATCTTGCGCGGATCGCGCATCCCGGCGCCGCGTGGCTCGAACCGAAGACGGGACCCGATGGCAAGCCGGCGCTCGATGTGCTCATCATCGGCGCCGGCCAGTCCGGCATCGCCATCGGCTTCGGCCTGTTGCGCTCGCGCGTCAGCAATATCCTGCTGATCGATAAGGCGGAGGAGGGGAAGGAGGGCCCATGGCTCACCTATGCCCGGATGCCGACCCTGCGCAGCCCGAAGGACTATACCGGCCCGGACCTCGACATTCCGAGCCTGACCTATCAGTCCTGGCATGAGGCGCGGTTCGGCAAGAAGAGCTGGCAGCAGCTTGACCTGATCGCGCGCGATCACTGGGCCGAGTATCTGCTCTGGCTGCGGCGCACGATCGGCTTGCCCGTGCGCAACGGTTGCGAGCTTCTGGAGATTGCGCCTGCATGTGACGGCCTGCTCGCGGCGCGCGTGAAACGCGCCGACGGTATCGAGACGCTCTACGCCCGCAAGATCGTGCTGGCGACCGGGCAGGAGGGCATGGGCGGCTGGATGATCCCGGAGCAGCTAGCGCACCTGCCGAAAAGTTCCATCGCGACCGTCGCCGACGATATTGATTTCGAGCGCCGGCGCGGCAAGCGCGTCGCCGTGATCGGCGCCGGCGCCTCCGCCTTCGACAATGCGGCGACCGCGCTGGAAGCTGGCGCCGCCGAAGTGCACCTGCTCTGCCGCCGTGCGCAGATCCAGTTGATCCAGCCCTATCGCTGGCTGACCTTCCGCGGCTTCCTGCGCCATCTCAGCGATCTCGATGACGCCTGGCGCTGGCGCTTCATGCGCAAAATTCTCGAGATGCGCGAGGGATTTCCGCAGCCAACCTATGACCGCTGCGCGCGTCATGCCAACTTCAGCTTGCACGAGGGCGCGCCGGTCGACGCGGCGCAGGAGACCGGCAATGGCATCGCATTGCAGACGCCGCGCGGAACCATCACAGCGGATTTCGTCATCTGCGGCACCGGTATCGACATGAACTTCGCCGGCCGCGCCGAGCTCAGCCGTTTTGCCGCCAACATCGCGACCTGGGCCGACCGGTATCAGCCGCCGGATAACGAGCGCAACGATCGGCTCGGCCGCTTCCCTTATCTTGCCGACGATTACGCCTTCACCGAGCGTGTGGCAGGCACGACGCCGTGGATCTCCGACATCCATCTCTTCGCCATCGCCTCCACCATGAGCTTTGGCCCGTCGGGATCGTCGATCAATGCGATGACGACGGCCGTGCCAAAACTGGTGAATGGCCTGACGCGCGGCCTGTTCCGCGCCGATATCGCGCGACATTGGGCGTCGCTCGGCGCCTATGACGTGCCGCAGGCCACGATCACGCGGCCAGCGCGGACAATGGAGCAATCGCAATGATCATCCATGCGCCGCCGCGACGATACGCCTACAAAATCGCCCCATGAGACTGGCGCGCAACTTGCTTGTTTCTGAACCTGCCTTGCTGGCGTTCTCGTTCGAAATTCAGGGAAAAACCAATGCGTTTTGTGTCTTTCAGGCCGGCGACCTGCGTCCTCGCTACCACCGCGCTGTTGCTCGTCGCCACCGCGCCGTCGCAAGCGCAAACCAGGGCAGAGACATTGCGCTACGTCACCGGCGCGTCCGTCAACACGCTCGATCCCAACATTCCCGGATCCACCCGCGAGTCCTTCGCGCTGAGCATGAGCACCTATGACCGGCTGGTCGCGTTCGGCCGCAAGCAGCTCAACGGCAAATGGGTGTTCGATCTCGACACCATCACCGGTGAGCTCGCCGAATCCTACGACGTCAGCCCCGACGGCCTGAAGCTCACCTTTCGCCTGCGCAAGGATGCAAAATTCCAGGACGGCTCGCCCGTCACCGCCGAGGACGTCAAATGGTCGCTCGACCGCTGCGTCACCGCGCCGATCCTCGGCAAGGCGCAACTGCTGACGGGATCGTTGACGTCGGCCGACCAGTTCAAGGTGATCGATCCCCTCACGATCGAGGTAACGCTGCCAAAACCTGACAAGCTCGCGCTGCCGAACCTTGCCACCGTCTACCCGATGATCATCAACTCGAAACTGGCAAAAGAGCATGCGACGGCGGATGATCCCTGGGCGACGGCCTGGCTGAAGGAACATACCGCCGGCAGCGGCGCCTATGTGATCGAGACGTTCAAGCCGGGCGAGCAGGTGATCGTCAAGCGCAACGAGGCCTGGAACCGCGGATCACCAAGCAAGCCGGCGTTCTTCAAGCGCGTCATCATCCAGTCCGTGCCGGAGCCGGCCACGCGCGCCAACCTCGTCGAGCGCGGCGATGCCGATCTCGTCGTCGATCTTCAGGCCAGCGACGTGCAGGCGCTCGAGGCCAAGGGCAAGCTCAAGGTGATCTCGACACCGCAATACAATTCGATCACCTTCGTCTCGATGAACAACCAGATCCCGCCCTTCGACAACGTCAATGTCCGCCGCGCCATCGCCTTTGCGCTGCCCTATGAGGACATGTTCAAGGCCGCCCTGTTCGGCCGCGGTGCGCCGCTGTTCGGCGCGAACTGGCCGGACGGCAAGCCGCTGAGCGGTGTCTATCCGTTCCAGCAGCCGGTGAAGATCGATCTCGACAAGGCGAAGGAGTACCTGAAGGCAGCGGGCCTGCCCGAGGGATTCTCGACGACGTTCAGCTTCAATGTCGGCCAGGCCTCGACCGCCGAGCCGATGGCGGCGCTGGTGAAGGAATCGCTCGGCAAGATCGGGATCAAGGTCGACATCCAGAAGCTGCCGGATGCGCAGATGTCGACGCAGATCAACGAGAAGAAGCTGCCGTTCTTCACCGAGGGAATCGTCGCCTGGCTGCCGTCGACCGATTATTTCTACCGCAACTTCTACACCGGCAACCAGCGCTGGAACTACAGTTCGATCAACAATCCCGAGCTTGCCGCGATCGCGCAGGAGGCCCGCTTTGAGCCGGACAAGGCCAAATACGAGGAAGACGGCCGCAAGCTCAATGCGATGCATGCCGATTTGATGCCGCAGATCATGTTATGGCAGCCGAACCAGGATGCGGTGATGGCCGCCTCGATCGAGGGTTACACCTACGAGTTCCACCGGCAGGTCGACTATCGCGACGTCAGCCGCAAGTGACATGCGCAGCCAAGAGAGAGTTTGAGAGGTGATGACGGGTCTTGGCGCAACGATGGTGCGGGCGGGCAGGCGGCTATTGTCATCGCTGCCGGCGCTGTTCGGTGTGCTGGTCTTCACCTTTCTGCTGATGCGCGTCCTGCCCGGCGACCCCGCGGTGTTCTTCGCCTCGGGGCCCAATGCCGGCAAGGAGGAGATCGAGCAGATCAGAAAGCAGATGAGGCTCGACAAATCCGTGCCGGAGCAGCTCGTGTTCTATCTCTCCGACATCGGCCACGGCAATCTCGGCCGGTCCATGATGACCGGGCAGCCGGTGCTCAAGGATCTACGCGAACGGCTGCCGGCCTCGCTGGAGCTCACCTTCACCGCGTTGCTGATCGCGCTGATCGCGGCGGTGCCGCTCGGCGTGATCGCCGCCTTGAGGCCTGGATCAGTTGTCGACCATGTCGTGCGGCTGTTCTGCGCGCTCGGCGTCTGCGTGCCGACCTTCGTGTCGGGGCTGCTGCTGATCTACGTCTTCTATTATCTGCTCGGGCTAGCGCCCGATCCCACGGGGCGCATCGACGTCTTCACCTCGCTGCCGCCGTCACGCACCGGTTTCCTGTCGATCGATTTCCTGCTCGCCGGGGACTTCGAAGGCTGGTGGGCGGCCTGCAAGCAGCTCATCCTGCCGGCGGTGAGCATGGCGCTGTTCGTGATCGCGCCGCTGGCGCGGATCACGCGCGCCTCGATGCTGGTCTCGCTCGGCAGCGATTTTGTGCGTACCGCGCGTTCCGTCGGATTGTCCTGGCGCAAGGTGGTCGTCACTTACGCGTTGAGGAACGCGATCCTGCCCGTCATCACCATCGCGGGCATCGTGTTCTCGACCATGCTCGGCGCCAATGTCCTGGTGGAGAAGGTGTTCTCCTGGCCCGGCGTTGCCTCCTACGCGCTCGATGCGCTGCTCTCCTCCGACTACGCGCCGGTCCAGGGTTTCGTGCTGCTGATGGCCAGCCTGTTCGTGCTGGTCAATCTCGTGGTCGACATCTGCTACGGCATCGCTGATCCCAGGGTGTCGATCGAATGACCAGCGCAACCCTCCGCCATTCGGTCTGGATTCTGCGCGGCAACCCGCTGACGGCCGTCGCCGCGACCGGCGTGCTGGTGTTCGTCCTGCTTGCGATTTTTGGCCCCTGGATCGTGCCTTATGATCCCGTGGTCTCCAATGTGTCCGAAGCCTTGCAGCCGCCGAGTGCGGCGCATCTCGCCGGCACGGATCAACTCGGGCGCGACGTGTTCAGCCGTCTCATCATCGCGGCGCGGCTCGATCTCGCCATCGCGGTCTCGGCGGTCGGCATCTCCTCTGTGCTTGGCGCGGTCGTCGGTTCCTTCTGCGGCTATGCCGGCGGCAGGCTCGATCGTAGCGTCGGCCGTTTCGTCGACGTCATGATGGCCTTTCCGCTGTTCGTGCTGGCGATGGCGATGGTCGCGGCGCTCGGCAACCGGATCGAGAACATCGTGATCGCAACGGCGATCATCAATCTTCCCTTCTACATCCGTTTCGCTCGGGCCGAGGTCAACGTCCGCCGCAATGTCGGCTGGGTCGAGGCCGCGCGCGCCTGCGGCGAGAGCCATTTCTCGGTGGTGCTGCGCTTCCTGCTGCCGAACATCCTGCCGGCGATGGCGGTGCAGATCTCGCTCAATCTCGGCTGGGCCATTCTCAACGCGGCCGGACTGTCCTTCATCGGCCTCGGCGTCAAGCCGCCGACGCCGGAATGGGGCATCATGGTCGCGGAGGGCGCGCGCTTCATTTCGACCGGCCGGTGGTGGCTGGTGGCCTTTCCGGGCCTCGCGCTGATGCTTGCCGTACTGTGCTTCAATCTCCTTGGCGATGGGATGCGGGACATTCTCGATCCCCGGATGCGCACATGAGCGAAGCGCTGCTCAGGATCGAGGATCTCCACGTCACGTTCTCGACGCGGCGTGGCATGGTCGAGGCGGTGCGCGGTGTCACGCTCACGGTCGAAAAGGGCGAGATGCTCGGCCTCGTCGGCGAGAGCGGATCGGGCAAGTCGGTGACCGGCTTTGCGACGACGCGGCTGCTCGATGCGGCCGGTCGCGTCACCGGCGGCAGGATCCTGTTTCGCGGGCAGGACGTGACAAAACTCCGGGGCGATGACCTCCGTCAGCTCCAGGGCGCCGCGATGTCGATGATCTTCCAGAACCCGCGGGCGGCGCTCAACCCGATCCGTGCGATCGGCCTGCAGATCGCGGACGCGATCCTCACCCACAAGCGCATCTCGAAAGAGGCCGCGCGCGCCGAGGCACTGGACTTGTTGCGTGCGGTCCAGATCCGCGACCCCGAGACGCGGATGAATGCCTATCCGCACGAGTTGTCCGGCGGCATGTGCCAGCGCGTGATGATCGCGATCGCGATCTCCTGCAATCCCGCGCTCCTGATCGCGGACGAGCCGACCACCGGTCTCGACGTCACCACCCAGAAGGTTGTGATGGACCTGCTCGCCGACATCGCCGCCGCGCGCGGCATGGCCACGATCCTGATCACGCACGACCTTGGCCTTGCGGCGCGCTATTGCCGCCGCATTGCGGTGATGGAGCGAGGACGCATCGTCGAGGAAGCGAGCCCCAAGACGCTCTTTGCGGCGCCGCAGCACCCTTACACCAAACGCCTCGTTGCGGCATCGCCGACCGCGACCTCGCGGATCGAGGATCTCGTCACTGAGGAGGAGCGGGAGCGATACGCGGCCGTCGTCAGCAAGCCCAGGCCTGAGCTTCCGCACGGGACGCCACCGCTGCTCGAGGTGCGCAAGCTTGCAAAACGTTTCGACCAGGGCTCCGCCGCGGTCGCCGACTTCTCGATGACGATGGCCGGCGGCGAGAGCGTCGGGCTCGTCGGCGAGTCCGGCTCCGGCAAGAGCACGACGTCGCGGATGATCTGCCGGCTGATCGATCCGAGCGAAGGCGATATCGTGTTCGAAGGGCAGTCGATCGGCCACGTCGCCTCGCGCGACTTCCATCGCTCTCCCCTGCGCAAAGACATCCAGATGGTCTTCCAGGACCCGAACGAGAGCCTCAACCCGCGTTTCACGGCATTCGACTGCATCGCCCATCCCCTGATGCGGCTCGACGGCATGCGCGCCGGTGATGCGCTGCGCAAGCGGGTGGAGGAGTGTGCGGAGCGGGTCGGATTGCCGCTCGATCTCTTGCCGCGCTTTCCGCACCAGCTTTCAGGCGGCCAGAAAGCGCGCGTCGGGATCGCGCGCGCCATCGCCTGCCGGCCGCGGCTCCTGGTGCTGGACGAGCCGACCGCCGCGCTCGACGTTTCGGTGCAGGCGGTAGTGCTGCAGCTGCTCGATCGTCTCAGGCGCGAGAACGACATCGCGCTGCTGTTCGTCAGCCACGATCTCAACGTGGTTCGCATGCTGTGCGACCGCACCATCGTGCTGCGCAATGGCGGAATCGTGGAGCAGGGCGAGAGCCGGGCGCTGTTCGACAATCCGAAGACGGACTACACGCGCAAGCTGGTCGAGGCGATCCCGCATATCGAGACCGGCAAGGTGCTGGCGGCCGCCCTGTGAGGCCCGCATCGTTCCAAATTGCAGCGAGATCCCGCTGGCGAAGGGGCATTTAGTGGCATACCATTTGCTTGCAAATGGGCTCGGTTTCACTTGCCCTTGGCCAAAGAAAGCTGGCATCACGGCATTACTGGGAGGACTTCATGGATCGCAGGACCGTATTGAAGGGACTGGCTGGCGCGGGCGGTCTGGCATTGACGGGCCTGTCGGCCCCCGCGATCGCCCAGAGCGCCGCGGCGCGCACCCTGCGTTTCGTGCCCCAGGCCAATCTCGCCAATTTCGACCCGATCTGGGGCACGCAATATGTCGTGCGTAACGCCGCGGCGCTGGTCTGGGATACGCTCTACGGCATTGATTCCTCGCTCCAGCCGCAACGGCAGATGGTCGAATCCGAGGAAGTGACGGACGACGGCACGACCTGGACGTTCAAGCTGCGGCCGGGCCTCAAATTCCACGACGGCGAGCCGGTGCTGAGCAAAGACGTCGTTGCAAGTCTCACCCGCTGGGCGGCGCGCGATCCAATGGGATTGATGATCAAGGCGCTCCAGCAGGAGTTGACGGCGGTTGACGACCGCACCTTCAAGTGGGTCCTGAAGCAGCCCTACCCGAAGATGCTGTACGCGCTTGCCAAGAACAACTCGCCCTGCGGCTTCATCATGCCGGAGCGCATCGCGCAGACCGATCCGTTCAAGCAGATCACCGATTATGTCGGCTCCGGGCCGATGAAGTTCGCCAAGAGCGAGTGGGTGCCGGGCGCCAAGGCTGTGTTCGAGAAGTTCGCGGACTACGTGCCGCGCCAGGAGAAGGCGTCCTGGCTCGCGGGCGGCAAGCAGATGATGATCGATCGCATCGAATGGATCGTGATGCCGGATCCGGCCACTGCTGCCGCGGCGTTGCAGAATGGCGAGGTCGACTGGTGGGAAAGCCCGATCGCCGATCTCGTTCCGGTCCTGAAGAAGAACAAGAACATCAGCGTCGATATCGGCGATCCGCTCGGCAATGTCGGCTCGTTCCGCATGAACCATCTCTTTGCGCCCTTCAACGACGTGCGGGCGCGGCGCGCGGTGCTGATGGCGCTGAGCCAGGAAGACTACATGCGCGCGATCGTCGGCGACGACACGGCGCTGTGGAAGCCGCTGCCCGGATTCTTCACGCCGGATACGCCGCTCTATTCCGAGGCGGGTGGCGAAATCCTGAAGGGCAAGCGCGATTTCGACGCTGCCAAGAAGCTGCTCGCCGAGAGCGGATATTCCGGCCAGCCGGTGACGTGCCTCGTGGCGCAGGACCAGCCGATCACGAAAGCGCAGGGAGACGTCACGGCCGACCTGCTCAAGAAGCTCGGCATGAATGTCGATTTCGTCGCGACCGATTGGGGCACGGTCGGCTCGCGCCGCGCGCAGAAGACACCTCCCGGACAGGGCGGCTGGAACATGTTCCACACCTGGCATGCGGGCGCGGACTGCATCAATCCGGCGCCCTACACCGCCATTCGCGCCAATGGCGACAAGGCCTGGTTCGGCTGGCCGAACAGCCCCGGCACCGAGAAGGAGGTCGCGTCCTGGTTCGAGGCCAAGAACCTCGACGAGGAGAAGGCCGCCATCGGTCGCCTCAACAAGGCGGCGCTCGATGACGTGGTCTATGCCCCGACCGGTTTCTTCCTGAGCTACACGGCATGGCGCAAGAACGTCTCCGGCATCACCAAGGGGCCGCTGCCGTTCTTCTGGGGTGTGTCGAAGTCCGCATGATCGCGCGCTGAGGCCAGATGCTCTCCTACATCCTCCGTCGCATCGTCGCGACCTTGCCGGTGATGGCAATCGTCGCGCTGTTCGTGTTCAGCCTGCTGTACATCGCGCCGGGTGATCCCGCCGTGGTGATCGCAGGCGACCAGGCGAGCCCGGAGGATGTGGAGCGCATCCGCCAGAGCCTCGGCCTCGACCGCCCGTTCCTGATCCAGTTCGGGAGCTGGGTCTGGCGCATCCTGCATGGCGATCTCGGCACCTCGATCTTGACCAATCTGCCGGTCTCGGCGATGATCGGGCAGCGTCTCGGACCGACGCTGTCGCTGATGATCGTCACGCTGCTGCTCACCGTCCTGGTGGCGGTGCCGCTCGGCGTGGTGGCGGCGTGGAAGGCCGGCAGCCTGATTGATCGCGCGATCATGGGTTTTGCCGTATTCGGTTTCTCGCTGCCGGTGTTCGTGGTCGGCTACATGCTCGCCTACATCTTCGCGCTCGAGTTGGAATGGCTTCCGGTGCAGGGCTATACGCCGCTCAACCAGGGCTTCTGGCCGTGGCTGGAGAACCTGATTCTGCCGGCGGTTGCGCTCGGCTGCGTCTACATCGCGCTGGTCGCGCGCATCACCCGCGCCGCCATGCTCGAAGTGTTGCAGCAGGACTATATCCGCACGGCGCGTGCCAAGGGCCTCGGGCAGGGTGGCATCGTGTTCATTCACGCGCTGAAGAACGCGGCGGTGCCGATCGTGACCGTGATCGGGATCGGCATCGCGCTGCTGATCGGCGGCGCAGTGGTCACGGAAAGCGTGTTCGCGATTCCCGGGCTCGGCCGGCTCACGATCGACGCGATCCTGCGCCGCGACTATCCGGTGATCCAGGGCATCGTGCTGCTGTTCAGCTTCGTTTACGTCCTCGTCAACCTGATGATCGACGTCATTTATACGCTCGTTGACCCGAGGATCCGCTATTGACCGACACCACCGTCAATCCGCAATCACTTCCGGCCGGACTCGTCCTCGCGCCGCAGCTGCCGGAGATCCTGCGTCCGGTCACGATCCGGCGCGGTTTCATCGGCCTCTTGCGC
The DNA here is from genome assembly GCF_054057995.1 of Bradyrhizobium sp. USDA 4486. Lineage (NCBI taxonomy): Bacteria > Pseudomonadati > Pseudomonadota > Alphaproteobacteria > Hyphomicrobiales > Nitrobacteraceae > Bradyrhizobium > Bradyrhizobium sp. USDA 4486. The sequence continues at coordinate 3,378,693 of NZ_JBSRZV010000001.1, read as the reverse complement.
GGCCATCCCACCGTTGCGATCGGCGGCGCGCTGCTGCTGCTGCTCGTCCTGATCGCGGTGTTCGCACCTCATCTCGGCACGGTCGATCCGACCGCGCTGGCGCCTGCAAAACGCACGCGGGCGCCGTCGGCCGATTTCTGGTTCGGCACCGACGTGCTCGGCCGCGACATCTATTCGCGCGTGCTGTTCGGCGCGCGGGTCTCGCTCACGGTCGGCCTGTCGGTCGCGATCTTCGCATCCGCGGCAGGTCTTGCCATCGGCATGGTCTCGGGCTTCATCCGCTGGGCCGACGGCATTTTGATGCGATTCATGGACGGGTTGATGTCGATCCCGCCGATCCTGCTCGCGATCGCGCTGATGGCGCTGACGCGCGGCAGCGTCGGCAACGTCATCCTCGCGATCACCATCGCCGAGATCCCGCGCGTCTCGCGTCTCGTCCGCAGCGTGGTGCTGTCGCTGCGCGAGCAACCCTATGTGGACGCTGCCGTCGCCTGCGGCACGCGCACGCCGATGATCATCCTGCGCCACATCCTGCCCAACACGGTGGCGCCGATGCTGGTCCAGGCGACCTACATCTGCGCCAGCGCCATGATCACCGAGGCGATCCTGTCCTTCATCGGCGCCGGCACGCCGCCCACCATTCCGTCCTGGGGCAACATCATGGCGGAAGGTCGCGCGCTGTGGCAGGTCAAGCCCTACATCGTGTTCTTCCCGGCGGCCTTCCTGTCGGTCACCGTGCTCGCCGTGAATTTGCTCGGCGACGGCCTTCGCGATGCGCTCGATCCGCGCATGGCCAAGCGTCTCTGATATCCCGGGGCTGCGTGCGATGGCGTTGCTAGAGGTCGAGAATCTGCAAACCCACTTCCGCACCCCGAGCGGCATCAACCGCGCCGTGGACGGGATGTCCTTCCACGTCAACGAGGGCGAGACGCTGGCCATCGTCGGCGAGTCCGGCTGCGGCAAGTCGGTGACCTCGATGTCGCTGATGCGCCTGATCCCGGAGCCGCCCGGCAGGATCGCAGGCGCCATCCGCTTCGCCGGTAAGAATCTCCTCGAGCTCTCGGATCGCGAGATGCGCGCCATCCGCGGCAACGACATCTCGATGATTTTCCAGGAGCCGATGACGAGCCTCAATCCGGTGCTGACCGTCGGCCGCCAAATCCGCGAGACCTTGATGATCCATCAGGGCCTCGACAAGCAGGCCGCCGAGGCGCACGCGATCGAGATGCTGACGCTGGTCGGCATTCCCGAGCCGAAGCGGCGCGTGCGCGAATATCCGCATCAGCTCTCCGGCGGCATGCGCCAGCGCGTGATGATCGCGATTGCGCTCGCCTGCAATCCAAAGCTCCTGATCGCGGATGAGCCGACGACCGCGCTCGACGTGACGATCCAGGCGCAGATCCTGAAGCTGATGCTGGATCTCAAGCGCCGGGTCGGCGCGGCCATCATCCTGATCACCCACGACCTCGGCGTCGTCGCCGAGATTGCCGAGCGCGTCATGGTCATGTATGCCGGCCGCAAGGTCGAGGAGGCGCCGGTGGCGGAGCTGTTCCGCTCTCCGCGGCATCCCTATACACAGGGCCTGTTAGGTGCGGTGCCGAAACTCGGCTCCTCGCTCGCAGGCACTGCGACGCGGCTCGCCGAGATTCCCGGACAGGTGCCTGACCTTCGCAAGCCGATCATTGGCTGCGTCTTTGCCGGGCGATGCGCGCTCGCCACCGATCTGTGCCGGCAATATGCGCCGGGCCTGGAAGAGAAAGGCCCGCGCCACATAGCGGCCTGCCACTACGCCGCCAAGGGAGCGGTCGCGGCATGAGTGTTCCGTTGCTCCAGGTCAACGACCTCAAGAAGCATTTTCCGATCAAGACCGGCCTGTTCGGCCGCAAGTCCGAGTTCGTCTATGCGGTCGACGGCGTGTCATTCGAGATCGCGCGCGGCGAGACGCTGTCGCTGGTCGGCGAGTCCGGCTGCGGCAAGTCGACGGTCGGCCGTGCCATTTTGCGGTTGTTCGACATCACCGCAGGGCAGGTGATCCTCGACGGCCAGCGCATCGACGACGCGCATCCGAGCACGATGCGTCAGATGCGCCGCCGGGTGCAGGTGGTGTTCCAGGATCCATTCTCGAGCCTCAATCCGCGCATGCGCGTGCGCGACATTCTCGCCGAGCCGATCCGTAATTTCGGCTTAGCCAAATCCGCGGAGGATCTCGAAGTCCGCGTCACCGCGCTGATGGACACGGTGCGCCTGCCGCGCGAGGCGCTGAACCGCCGGCCACACGAATTCTCGGGCGGCCAGCGCCAGCGCATCGGCATTGCCCGGGCGCTCGCGGCCGAGCCCGAGTTGATCGTCTGCGACGAGGCAGTCTCGGCGCTCGACGTCTCGGTCAAGGCACAGATCGTCAACTTGCTCCAGGACCTCCAGCAGAAATTCGGCCTGGCGCTGCTGTTCATCAGCCATGATCTCGCCATCGTCGAGCACATGACGCACCGCGTCGCGGTGATGTATCTCGGCAAGATCGTCGAGGTGGCGCCGCGCCGCGAGATATTTGCCGCGCCAAAACATCCCTATACGAGGGCGCTGCTCTCGGCGGTGCCGCTGCCTGAGCCCGGCGCGAAGCGCAATCCCATCATCCTCGGCGGTGACGTGCCGAGCCCGATCAATCCGCCGAAGGGATGCCGCTTCCACACCCGCTGCCCGCTCGTCTTCGACCGCTGCCGCACCGAGGAGCCGACGCTGCGCGCGATCGGACCCGAGCAGTGGGCGGCTTGTCACCTCGCGGAGGAAGTGGAGGGGCTTTAAAGCGTCATCGCGCTTTAGGTTGTTGTTTACGCATGATCTTTCCGGAAAACCGCTTCGCACTTTTCCGGATCATGCTCTAGCCCTGCCGGCGCAGGAAGCCGGTGATCGTGACTTTCTCCCAGATGCCCGCCGCGGCAAAGGGGTCGGCGCGGTTGAAGGCTTCGACCTCGCTGCGGCCCGGCGCCTCGATCAGGAACAGGCTGCCGATCATGGTCTGGCCATCGTCGGAGACCAGCGGCCCCGACATCACGATCTTGACGCCGAAGGACGAGGTGTCGCTCAGGAAGGCCTTGTGGGCGTCGTAATTGGCGAGCCGGGTCGGCAGCGCGCCGGCGCGGTCGACGGCGTGGATGGCGAACAGCATGGTGTCTCCGTGTTCTCAGGACGGCCGTGGGCGGCCGCCCGTATTTGCGGTGATTGGGTGGTCTATTTGGCGCCGAGCTTGCCCGCGTCCTCGAAGGTCGGGCAGGTGCGCTGCTCCAGCGGAACGTCGAACGGCTGGTAGTTGTCCTTGGTGATGACGGTCGGTTTCAGCACGATCTCGCTGATGACAGGCTGGTTGCGCAAGGAGCGGATCGCCATCATGGTGCCGAGGCAGCCTTGCGCAAATCCGTTGTAGTCGCCGCTCGCGAGCAGCTTGCCTGACTTGATCGCGTCGATGGCTTCCTTGGTGCCGTTGATGCCGATTACTTGCGCTTTCCGGTTCGCTCCGTCGAGCGCCTCGATCGCGCCGATCGCCATGGCGTCGTTGGCCGCGAGCACGCCGTCGATCTGCGAATTCGACTGCATCAGGTTCTCCATCACCTGGAGCGCCTGGAGCCGCTGATAGTTGCCGGGCTGCGAGGCCAAGAGCTTGGCGCCCGGGGCCTCCTTCAGCGCGTCGTTGAAGCCGCGGACGCGGTCGACATTTGTCAACGAGCCCTTGACGCCCTCGATGATGACGATGTTGCCCTTGCCGCCCAGCGTCTTGAGCAGGAAGCGCGCGGTCTCCAGCCCCAGGCTGTAATCGTCGGCGCCGACGAAGGACAGGAATTTTCCGCCCGCCGAGCGGTCGGTGATGTTGACGACCGGGATCTTTGCCTCGTTGATCTTCTCGACGCCCGGCACCATCGCCTTGTAGTCGACCGGCGTGAACACGATCGCGCTCGGCTTCTTCACCACGACGTCCTCGATCTGGCTGAGCTGCTCGGGGATCGAGTCGGGCTTGGTCGGAATGTATTGCAGCGTCTTCGCGTTCAGCGATTTCGCCATGTTGTCGGCGCCGACCCGCACCGTCTGGAAGAACGGGTTGGTCTGGTTCTTGGTGAAGATGGCGATGGTTTCGCCGTCGGCGCGCGCTCCAGTCGTGAACGCAGCCGCCATCAGCAGCGGCAGCGCCAAATAGCCCAGTTTCTGTCTCATAGTGCCTCCATCCCTCATTTTGCTTGTTGGATTTCTAGAACTCATTGCGCGCGGCGGCGGGTCTTCATGTCGAGCCAGACCGCGAGAATGACGATGATGCCCGTGACCAGCGGCTGCCAGTTGGCGCTGACCGAGAGCAAGTTCATGCCGTTCAGCACCAGCGTCAGGATCAGCGCCCCGATGAAGGTGCCGAACACGGTGCCGACGCCGCCGAACAGCGAGGTGCCGCCGATCAGCACGGCCGCGATCGCCGGCAGCGTCAGGCTTTCGCCGATATCGGCCTCGGCCGAATTGAGACGCGACAGGAAGATGATCGAGGCGAGCCCCGCCATGGTGCCCGAGACCGCGTAGACCAGCAGCAGGCGCCGCGCAACGGGAATGCCGGAGAGGCGGGCGGCGACCGGATTGGCGCCGATCGCATAGATCTCCTGGCCCCAGATCGTCCGCTGCGCGAACAGCGTGCCGATGCCGAGGAACACCAGCAGCAGGTAGACCGGTATGGGCAGGCCGAACAGATATCCGCTGCCGATCTGGCGGAAGCCCGCGGGGAAGCCGTGCAGGGTCTCGCCCGCCATGTACCAATAAGTCAGGCCGTTCAGCACCCAGAGCATGCCGTAGGTGGCGATGAAGGAGGGGATGCGCAGCGCGGTGACCATGACGCCGTTGAGGAGGCCGACGATGCCGCCGCAGGCAAGTCCGGTGAGGATGCCCAGCGCCGGCGAGCCGGTCTTGTGAATCACGGTGCCGGCAATGCAGGCCGACAGCGCGACATTGGCGCCGACGGAGAGATCGAGGCCGGCCGTGAGCACCACCAGCGTCAGGCCGGAGGCGATGAAGAAGGTCAGGCTCGCTTGCCTCAGCACATTGAGGATGTTGCCGAGGCTCAGGAAGGAATCGCTGAGCACGGCGAGCACCGCACAGATCAGGAGCGCCGCGAGCAGGCGATAGAACAGCTGGATCGCGTCCTGCGACAGGAACGAGCGGGGCGGCGCGATGGCGTCCTTGGTGATGTCGGTCATGCGCGGCTCCTGAGGCCGTCGAGGAACAGGGCAACGATGACGAGGACGCCGACGCTTGCGACCTGCACCGAGGACGGCAGCGAGATCAGGTTCAGGCCGTTGCGCAGCACGCCGACGGAGAGGACGCCGAGCAGGGTGCCGAGCAGCCAGCCATTGCCGCGCTCGAACGAGGTGCCGCCGACCGCGACTGCAGCGATGGCGTCGAATTCGAGGCCGAGGCCCGCGGTCGGGTGGCCGGAATTCATTCGCGCGGTCATCAGCAGACCCGCGATGCCGGCCATGGCGCCGCCGATCGCGTAGACCGCGATCAGCAGCTTGTTGGGCGAAAGGCCGGCATAGCGCAGCGCCTCGCGATTGCCGCCGAGCGCAAAGATGTAGGTGCCGAAGCGGGTGTGATAGAGCAGGCCGTGGAACGCCGCGTAGGTCACCAGCGCCATCACGATCGGCACGGGAACGCCGAGCAGCGTCGCCGAATAGATGTCGCGCACGCTGTGGGGAATCCCGACCACGCTCTGGCCGTCGCTGACGATCAGCGACAGGCCTTGCGCCATGCCGAGCGTGCCGAGCGTCGCGACGAAGGGCGGGATACCGAGGATCGCGACCAGCCAGCCATTGGCGACGCCGAACGCCGCGCCGACAAGGAGGCCGGCGCCGAGGCCGAGCAGCATTGACTTGGTCGCGAGCGACACGATCGCGACGCAGAGCGAGGTCAGCGTCAGCACCGCGCCCATCGACAGGTCCAGCCCCTCGGTCATGATGATCAAGGTCATCGGCAGCGCGAGCATGGTCAGGATGGTCGACTGCACCAGCACGTTGGAGAGGTTGGCGGCCGACAGGAAGCCGGGCGCAATGGCGCTGAACAGCGCGATCAGCAGCACCAGCACGATGGCGACGCCGGGGATGCGCTGCAGTGGATTGGGTTGTGATACGACCGCGGCTTCACGCATGATGCATCCCCAGTCGCACGATGTTCTCCTCGGTCAATTCATTGCGGGTCAGATGCCCTGCGATCCGTCCCTCGCGCATCACATAGGCGCGGTCGCAGACATGGCAGATCTCGACCTGTTCGGACGAAATCATGAGCGCGGCCGCGCCCTCCGCGACGAGCCGGTCGATCAGCGCAAAAATCTCGGACTTGGCGCCGATGTCGATGCCGCGCGTCGGCTCGTCGAAGATGAAGAGCTTCGAGCCGGCCGCCAGCCATTTGCCGATCACGACCTTCTGCTGGTTGCCGCCCGAAAGCAGGCCCACGGTCTGCCGCGCGCTCGGCGTCGCGATCCGCAACTGCCGGATCAGGCCGTCCGAGGTGCGCTGCGCGCTGCGCTGGTCGAACAGGCCGCTCGGGAACAGCTTTTTCAGCGCCGACACGACCAAATTATCGCCAACCGAGCGGAGCAGCGCGAGACCTTCGCTCTTGCGGCTCTCCGGGATCAGCGCAATGCCGCGGCGGGCGGCGAGATCAGGCTCGCCGGAGATGCTCTTGCCCTCGAAGATGATCTCGCCCGATGTCACGGGATCGGCGCCGAAGATGGCGCGCGCCACCTCGCTGCGGCCGGAGCCGACCAGGCCGCACAGGCCGACGATCTCGCCGCGGCGGACCTCGATGTTGATGTCGGAGATGCCCGTCGCGGCCGAGAGGCCCTGGACCTCGAGCAGTACTTCGCCGGGCTTATCGGCAAAATTGCGCGGATAGGTCATGTCGACGTTGCGGCCGACCATCATGCGCACCAGTTGGTCCGGTGTGACATCGGCGGGCTTGACGCCGTCGATGCGGCGGCCGTCACGCAGCACCGTGATGCGGTCGCCGAGCGCGAACACCTCGGCCATGCGGTGCGAGATGTAGACGATCGACACGCCATCGGCCTTGAGCCGCGCGATCAGCGCGAACAGCAGCTCGCTCTCGCGATCGGACAGCGCCGCGGTCGGCTCGTCCATCACGAGGATGCGTGCGTTCTGGCTGATTGCTTTCGCGATCTCGACCATCTGCTGCTGCGCCACGCCGAGCTTGTCGACCGTGGTGGAGGGATCGATGTCGAAGCCGATCGTGTCAAGCACGCGCTTGGCCTCGGCCAGGATCCTGCGGCGGTCGATGGTGCCGGGGATGCGGCCTTTCGGCTCGCGGCCGAGGAAGATGTTCTGGGCGATGTCGAGATAGGGAACCAGCGAGAATTCCTGGAAGATCACGGCAATGCCGAGCTTCTGCGCATCCGCGGTCGAGGAGATCGCGACCTTCTCGCCCTCGTAATAGAACTCGCCGGCATCGGCACGATAGGCGCCGCACAGCACTTTCATCAGGCTCGATTTTCCGGCGCCGTTCTCGCCGAGCAGCATGTGGACTTCGCCGGGGTAGACGGCAAAGGACACGTCATCCAGCGCCTTGACGCCCGGAAACGCCTTGCTGATGCCGCGCAGCTCCAGCAGCGGCGTGGGCGAGGTGACCTCGATCGGGAGCGCGTCGCTCATGCCATCTCACTCATGTCTTGGCTCCGCCTGCAAAGATCTTTCCGGGGTTCATCAAGCCGTTCGGATCGAGCGCGGTCTTGATCGATCGCATCACGTCGACGGCGTCACCGAGCTCGTCGGTGAGGTAGTCGATCTTGCCGAGCCCGATGCCGTGCTCGCCGGTGCAGGTGCCGTCCATGGCGATGGCGCGGGCGACCATGCGGGCCTGCAACGCCTTGGCGCCCTCGGTCTCCTCCTGTTTCAAGGGGTCGATCAGGATCAGCATATGAAAATTGCCATCGCCGACATGGCCGACGATCGGCGCGGTGAAGCCGTGCTCGTCCGCATCGCGCCGCGTCTGGGTCAGGCATTCCGCCAGCCGCGAGATCGGTACGCAGACGTCGGTAATCACCGCGCGTGCGCCGGGCCGCAGGCCGAGGCCGGCATAGAGCGTGTTGTCGCGGGCGTGCCAGAGCCGGCTGCGGTCTTCTGGGGCCTTGGCCCAGGCAAAGCCGTGGCCGCCATGATCGGCGGCGATCGCCTGCGCCGCCTCGGCCTGCTCGGCGACGGAGTTTTCGGAGCCGTGGAATTCGAAGAACAGGGTCGGGGCCTCACGATAGCCGAGCTTGGCGTAGGCGTTGATGCCGCGCATCATCACGTCGTCGAGCAGCTCGATGCGCGCCACGGGGATCGCGGACTGGATCACGGAGATCGCGGTGTCGACGGCATCGTGCAGGGTATCGAAACTGCAGACCGCAGCCGAGATCGCCTGCGGCACGGGATGCACCTTCAGCGTGATCTCGGTGATGACGCCGAGCGTGCCTTCCGCGCCGACGAACATGCGCGTCAAATCATAGCCCGCCGCCGACTTCCGCGCGCGTTTCGCGGTGCGGATCACGCGGCCGTCGGCCAGCACCACCTCCAGCGCCATGACATTGTCCTTCATGGTGCCGTAGCGAACCGCCATGGTGCCGGAGGCGCGCGTCGACGTCATGCCGCCGATCGAGGCGTCGGCGCCGGGATCGATCGGAAAGAACAGTCCGGTGTTGCGCAGCTCCGCATTGAGCTGCTTGCGGGTGATGCCGGGCTGCACGACGACATCCATGTCGCTGTCATGCACGCTGAGCACCTTGTTCATGCGCGCGAAATCGAAGCAGACGCCGCCGGCGACCGCGGCCGCATTGCCTTCGAGCGAGGTTCCGGCGCCGAACGGGACGATCGGCATGCCCGCGCCCGCACAGAGCTTGACGATCTCGGCGACCTCCTGTGTCGTCTCGGGGAACACGACGATGTCGGGCGGCAGATTGCGATAATGCGATTCGCTCTGCCCATGCTGGTCGAGCACGCCGCGTGCTACGCTCGCGCGCGGGCCGATCATGCCGGTGAGGCGGTCGGCCAATATGCTCGTGCTGACACGAGGTCCCATCCCAAAACTCCCGTCTGCTCCCTGTTGCCGGACTCTTGTCGGTCCGCGGCGTCGTCGATCGGCTTAGGCGGCTCTTGCGCTGCTCGCAACCTGCTTCAGGCCGAAATCATAGTTGAGGTGAAAATACTCGCTGTCCACCATGCGACCATCCGGCGCACGGCCGGCGGGATGCCTCGTGAATTCGCGGATCAGGCTGTCCTTGACGCCGAACACCACGTCGCTGTCGAGATACTGGTCGCCGGCAACGAACACGTGGGTCACCAGCTGCTCGAAGCCGGGCGCTGAGATCATGAAATGCACATGTGCAGGGCGCCAGGGATGGCGGCCCTGCGCCTCCAGCATCTCGCCGACCGGACCGTCATGCGGGATCGGATAGGCGGCCGGCTTGATCGACCAGAAATGGAAGCGGCCGTTGGCATCGGTGTGGAAGCGCGCGCGCATCGCGAGATCGCCGATCTCGTCGAGCTGCTGCACGTCGTAATAGCCGTGGTCGTCAGAGTGCCACACGTCGACGACGGCGCCCGCCAGCGGCTTGCCGTCGACGGTCGAGACCGAGCCGGTGACCAGCATCGGATCGCCTTCCATCGGGCCGGAGATATCGGCGCCGCTGTCCTTTTCAGGCGCGGCCTGGACGAAGAACGGGCCGAGGACCGTGGTTTCGGTCGCGCCTTCCGGCACCGGATGGTTGATGGCGTCGACCAGCATGGAGACACCGAGCGTGTCCGAGAGCAGGATGAACTCCTGGCGCTTGTCATCGCACATGTGGCCGGTGCGGGTCAGGAAATCGATGCCGTACTCCCATTCCTTCTGGGTCGGCCGCACCTCGCGGACGAAGGCGTGAAGGTGGCGCACCAAGGCTTCGCTGACCTCTTTGATGCGCGGATCGGTGGCGCCCGCGATCCGCTCCAGCACCGCGTCCGTGATCGTGTTCTCGTTGAAGTTACGCATATGTATCTCCACGATCAGAGTTTCGGTTCGCCGAGGCCGGACAGCCGCTCGAGATGCTTGACGGTCGCGATGAAGTCGGCCTCGCCATCGCCCTGCGCCACCAGCGACCCATAGGTCTCCCGCACTTGCGCGGCGAGTTGCAGCGGCACGCCGACCAAATGGCCGGCACCCAGGATGAGATCGAGGTCCTTGGCCATCTGCTTGCAGGAGAAGGTGGACTCGAAGTCTCGCGTCCGCAGCGGCGCGGTCTTGTACTTCACCATGGGCGAAGCCACCGCGCTGTCGTCGAGCACCTTCAGGATGTCCTGCCAGGCGATGCCGCCCTTGCGGGCCAGCGCCAGGCTCTCCGCCATCATCGCGGCCGACACCGCGATCATCAGGTTGACCGAGAGCTTTGCGTAGCGCGCTTCTTCGGCGGGGCCGAGATAGGTCTGGGCACGGGTGAAGGCGGCGAACAGCGGCTTTGCGGTCTCGAACGCGTCCTTCGGCCCCGAGACGAAGCAGGTCAGCGCGCCGGTGTGGACGATGCTGGCATTGCCGGAGACCGGCGAGCGCAGATAGGCGATGCCGCGTGCCTGCGCCGCGGCAGCAACCTCGCTGGAAGCCTCGACGCTGACGGTGCTGGTTTCGATCAACACGGCCCCAAGCGCCATCGCCGCGATCAGGCCGGCGGGACCGAGCAGCGCGCCGCGCAGGGCGGCGTCATCGGGCAGGGAGGTGATCACCGCTGCTTTGCCGCTCACGGCCTCGGCGGGCGAGGCGGCGATAGAAATGCCTTGCGTACGCGCCTCGCTGATCCGCACCGCGCTCTGGTCGAACGCGGTGACGGCGTAACCGGCCTTGGCGACGAGCACCGACATCGGGAGGCCCATCTTGCCGATCCCGATGAAAGCAACATTCTTCGTAGCGTCTGTCATTGTCGTTGTCCGTTGGCGCCTTCAGGCGGCGCGTCCTTGTCGTTCGATGTCCCGTACCAGCCGCCGGCCGGATTGCACCAGCAGCTCCTTCTTCGTCCGCAGCCCTTCGACGAGTAGCTTGCCGTTCCGCTTCTTCCAGGTACCGCCGATCATGACGGCCTCGATATTGGCAAGGCTCGTCTGCATCACCACCGTCGCGACGGGATCGTGCACCGGATGGAGATTGAGATCGGAGGCGTTGATGAGGACGAGGTCGGCGAGCTTGCCCGGCGAGAGTGAACCGATCTGGCGCTCGCGGCCGAGCATGCGGGCGCCTTCGGTGGTGACCCAGCGCAGCGCCTCGCGGACGGGAATCGTGGTCGTCGCCGGAATGGTACCGTTCGCTTTGCGCGATTCCGCGTTGTCGAGCGCTCGCTGCATCGACAATGCAACGCGGGCGACCGAGAGGAGGTCGCCGGCCAGCACCGATTCGAGATCGATGCCGATGGTCGGGCGCACGCCGCGCTTGAGCAGCCGTCCGGTGATCGGAAAGCCGTGGCCCTGGATCATCTCGTTCTCCGGCGTGACGGAGAACGAGACGCCGAGGTCGACGAGGTGATCGAGCAGGTCGTCGGGCAGATCGTTGCCATGAACGATGTTGATGCCGGCGCCGACGAGGCCGGCCTCGATCAGCTTCTCCCAGCCGCCGGGCGTCTTGGCCGGTCCGCCGCCCTGATGCATCGATGCGATCAGATTGAGCTCCCGCGCCAGGCGGAAATCGTGCATGGCGACGTCCAGTGTCGAATAATGGGGTCCGAGGATCGCAAGTCCCAGCGTGACCAGGCCGTCGCGATCGGCGAGGGGCCCCGCCAGCAGCCGCTCGACCTCGCGGCGCGGATGCGGCACTTCCGAGAAATGCGGCTCGCCTGGTTTCGGCTCCGGCTTCGGAGAGCCATGGAAGAAGGCGGCGCGGATGCCGCTCTCGATCAGGCCGCGCACGGCCGCGTCGGTGTGATCGGGCGTCGGATTGTTGTGACACCAATCGACCAGCGTGGTGACGCCATGGTTGATCTGGTTCAGCGCGCCGACGAGCGTCGCGATGTGGATGTCCTCGGGCCGGAACACGGTGGCAAGGCCCGCATGCATGCGGCGGAAATATTCCAGCAGCGTCCAGTTGGCGGCGAAGCCGCGCAAGCCGGTCTGCCAGGTGTGCATGTGCGCGTTGATCAAGCCGGGAATGACGATGCGGCCCGTGCCATCGACGATCTCCGTGTCGGCCGCAACGTCGATCGACGGCCGTACGTCGACGATGCGGCTGCCCTCGACCAGCACGTCGCCGGTCGGAAGATCGCCGATCGCGTCATCCATGCTGATGACGGTGGCCGATCTGATCAGCGTGCGTCGCATCATCTCACGCCGCCGCTTTGATGGTAACGGGCGGCTGGCCGGCCCAGGCGCGCGCGATCAGGTCGCGGATGGCATTGCGCTCCAGCGGGCGTGGGTTCCAGTAGGCATTGGTGACGGCGAGATCCGCCGCCTTGTCGATGCCGCTCTCGGGCATGCCGACGTCGCGCAGCGCCAGCTTCGCGCCCAGCCGCTTGGCGAGATCGTAGAGACCCTGCGACGCATCGGCAGCACCAATCGCGCGCGAGATGCGCGCCATCGCCTCGGGTACGGCCGGCGCATTGTAGGCCAGCGCATGCGGCAGCACGATCGTATGGGTCTCCGCATGCGGCAGGTCAAACGTGCCGCCCAGCGTATGGCAGAGCTTGTGATGCAGCGCCATGCCGACGGTGCCGAGGCAGACGCCGCATAGCCAGGCGCCGTAAAGGGCTTCGGTGCGGGCTTCGCGATCATCGCTCTTGACGCTGATCGCGGGAAGGGCGCGCGCCAGCGCACGGATGCCTTCCTCCGCCATCAGCGATGTCACGGGATTGGTGTCGCGGGCATAGAGGGCCTCGACAGCATGCGCGATCGCATTGATGCCTGAGGTCGCCGCGAGACCAACCGGCAGCGTCAAGGTCAGATCGACATCGTAGATCACGGTCTCCGGCAGCACGGCCGCATCGCGCACCGTGGTCTTGAGGCCGTTCTCCGTCTGGCCGACGATCGGCGTCATCTCCGAGCCGGCATAGGTGGTGGGAATGCAGAGCTGATTGACGCCGGTGCGCAAGGCCAGCGCCTTGCCGAGGCCTGTAGTCGAGCCGCCGCCGAGCGAGACGACGCAATCGGCCTCGCATGCCTTCATCGCCGCGAGCGCGCGCTCGGTGACATCGACCGGCGTATGCATCGTGGCGCCCGGAAAAATGCCGGCATAGAGCGGGCCGAGCGCGGCACCGAGGCTCTTACCTTGTGCCTCCTGCTGCGGCGTCGTCAACACCAGCGCGCGCTTGCCGCCGAGCCGCTCCACCTCGGCTTTGGCCGATGCCAGGGTTCCGCTGCCGAACACGACGCGGCAGGGCAGGTTTTCAAAGGTGAACGTACCGATCATGCGCCGGTCTCTTTGATGGGATAATCGACCTGGAAGCGTCCGATCCGCAAGTCGCCCAGCGCCTCGCGGACGCGCAGGTGCTCCGGATGATTGGCATAGGCGCTGAGCGCCGCCTGGTTGGTGAACTCCGAGAACAGCACCACATCGCAGGCATAGTCGACCGCACTGACGTCCATGCCGACCTCGATGTGGGTGAGGCCGTCGATCCGGCCCTTGAGGCCCTCGAACAGGGTCTTGACCTTCAGCCGGGCGGCGGAGCGCTCCTCGGGGGTCTCCCCGCGCAGCCGCCACATCACGATGTGCCTGATCGGGCCCGACATTTCCTGATTTCCTCGCCTGCCATTGTGCTTTGTTGGGGGCATTTTGCCTTGCGGAAAACGGAAATAAAGGCCAATCTTCGTAAGTCTCTTTTCCTCTTTGCGCAAAAATGGACCGGCTGCTCCAACTCGAAGTCTTCTCCAAAACCGCCGAGCTCGGCAGTCTTTCCAAGGCCGCCGAAATGCTGCGGATGTCGAACGCGGCCGCCAGCCGGCATCTCAGCGCGCTGGAGGAGCGGCTTGCGGTCCGGCTGATCGAACGCAACACGCGCCGGCAATGGCTCACCGAGGCAGGGCAGGAGCTGTTGCAGCGCTGCAGCACGCTGCTGAACGAGCTCGCCGAAGCCGAGGACGCCGTCTCCGACCGCGCGCTGTCGCCGAAGGGCATGCTGCGCGTAACGTCTTCGCTGTCCTTCGCGATGATCTATCTCGCGCCGATGCTGCCGGCCTTCCGCGCGCTCTATCCTGATCTCAGCGTGCAGATCATCAGCGCCAACCGCTATCTGGATTTCATCGAAGCCGGCATCGATGTGGCGATCCGCACGCGCGAGCACGAGCCGGATTCCAACATCGTCGTCCGCCGCATCGGCCAGATGCACCGCGTGCTCGCGGCGGCTCCCTCCTATCTGGAGAAGCACGGCCGGCCCGAGCATCCCGCCGATCTCGCCCGTCACAACATGCTGATCTACAATCTCGCCAACGATCCCTATTCGCTGCGGTTGAGCAAGGGCAGCACGACGCAGACGGTTCGGATCGCGCCGACGCTCGACAGCAATGACGGCCAGATCATCTGTGGCGCGGCGCGCGCAGGGCTCGGCATCCTGATTCAGCCGCTCTACATTGTGCAGAGCGACATCGCGGCCGGCCGGCTGGTGCCCGTCCTGAGGGACTGGGAGCTGCCGCTGCTCACGATGAACATCGCCTATCAGAACCGCGTCAGGCTGCCGGCCAAGATCAGGGTCTTTTCCGACTTCCTCGTCAGCCACATTCGGGAGCATTCGGAGCCCGGAATCTGGATCGACGCGACCAAGTGAGCGGAGAGCATCCATGTATCTCGGCATCGATCTCGGGACCTCCGCGGTCAAGACCGTTCTCGTCGACGATGCCCAGCGCGTGATCGCAAGCGAGAGCCGCCCGCTTGCGACGGCCTCGCCGCTATCAGGCTGTTATGAGCAGGAGCCCGCGCAGTGGATTGAAGCGACCTTTGCCACGCTGGACGCTCTGAAGGCGAGCCATGCCGCTGCGTTGGCGGCCGTCGAAGGCATCGGACTATCCGGCCAGATGCATGGCGCCACGCTGCTCGATGCGAGCGGGAAGCCGCTCCGGCCCTGCATCCTCTGGAACGACGGACGTGCTGCCGCGGAGTGTCGCATTCTGGAACGACGCTGGCCCGCCTTGCGTGCGACGACGGGCAACAAGGCGATGCCCGGTTTCACCGCGCCGAAGCTGCTGTGGATCGCGGCGCACGAGCCTGAAATATTCGCGGCGACCAAGCTCGTTCTGCTGCCAAAGGCCTATTTGCGCCTGGTGCTATCAGGCGAGGCCGTCGA
This sequence comes from Bradyrhizobium sp. USDA 4486, assembly GCF_054057995.1. NCBI lineage: Bacteria > Pseudomonadati > Pseudomonadota > Alphaproteobacteria > Hyphomicrobiales > Nitrobacteraceae > Bradyrhizobium > Bradyrhizobium sp. USDA 4486. The sequence goes on along the minus strand of NZ_JBSRZV010000001.1, from coordinate 3,363,404 downwards.
GGACGTGTCGGATGCATCGGGATCGCTCTGGCTCGACGCCGCGCGCCGAGACTGGTCGGAGGCCGCGCTGGCGGCGACCGGCCTGTCGCGCGGTCACATGCCGCGCCTGGTCGAGGGATGTGCGCCCGCATCGACGCTGCGCGGCGAGCTCGCGCTGCGTTGGGGCATGCGCAGGCGGCCGGTGATCGCGGGCGGCGCCGGCGACAATCCGGCGGGCGCCGTCGGCATCGGCGCGATCCGGCCGGGAACCGCGTTCGTGTCGTTGGGAACTTCCGGTGCCTTGCTGGCGCCGACCAGCGCCATCGCCGCCAACCCGGATCGCGCGGTGCATACGTTCTGTCACGCCGTTCCCGGCATGTGGATTCAGGCCGGTGCAATTCTCTCGGCCGCCTCCTGCCTCGCCTGGATCGCGCGCCTTCTCGGCGCCAGCGAGGCCGAGCTGCTGGCGCCGCTTGGATCGCACCCGCGGGCACCGTCACCGGTGAGCTTCCTGCCTTATCTTGCCGGCGAGCGGACGCCGCATGACGATCCCCTCGTCCGCGGCATGCTCGATGGCTTGAGCCATGGCACCGATCGCGGGACGATCGTGCAGGCGGTGCTCGAAGGCGTTGCCTTCGCGCTCGCCGATTGCCGCGACGTGCTCGCTGATGCCGGCATCGCGATCGCGGAGGCCGACGCCATCGGCGGTGGTTCGCGGTCCCCGTTCTGGCTCTCGGTGCTGGCGAGCGTGCTGAATGTTCCGGTCCATCGTTTTGCCGGAGGTGAAACCGGCGCGGCGTTCGGTGCGGCGAGATTGGGGCGGCTTGCTGTCACCGGTGAGGCGGTCGCCGCCGTATGCACGCGGCCGCAGCGCATCGAGACCTTTGAACCCGACGCCGGGCTGGTCGATGCTTATGCCGACCGGCTTCCCGCCTGGCGCGAACTGTATCGGCCGCGCCACTAGTGCCGCTTCGATGTTGCCTTCCCGTGTGTTCGGTATTGCCCTGCGCCGCAGCCTTTTGTTTAATGCGTGAACCGCGCTGAGAAACCGATTGAGACGCGGGTAGGAAACGCATTGTGCGTCGGGAGGCACGATGGACGATCCGATCCTCGAGATGCGCGGGGTCTCGAAATCCTTCTTCGGCATCAAGGCGCTGCGTGCCGTCGATCTCACCGTCTATGCCGGCGAAATCCATGCTTTGATGGGAGAGAACGGCGCCGGAAAGTCGACGCTGATGAAGATCCTGTCCGGCGCCTACCGGCCTGATGCCGGCGGCGAGATCCGCATCGAGGGACATCCGGTCCGGATCGAAGGTCCGCTCGGCGGTCGTGCGGCGGGCATCTCCATCATCTATCAGGAACTGTCACTGGCTCCCAATCTCAGCGTTGCCGAAAATATCTATCTGGGACGGGAGCTATCGCATGCAGGCTTGCTGGCCCGCGGCGAGATGCGTGAGGGCGTCGGGCCGATCCTGAAGCGGCTGGGTGCAGACTTCCTGCCATCGACACTGGTGGCGCACCTGTCGATGGGCCAACGGCAACTGGTCGAGATCGCCCGCGCGCTGCACGCGAGATCAAAGATCCTGATCATGGACGAGCCAACCACCTCATTGTCGGCGGCCGAAAGCGAGCGGCTGTTCGCGCTGATCCGCCAGCTTCGCTCCGAGGGGCTCGCCATTATCTACATCTCGCATCGCATGGACGAGGTCTACGCGCTCGGCGACCGTGTCACCGTGCTGCGCGACGGCCGGCTGGTCGGCTCGCTCGACAAGCAGGGCATCCGCGCCGATACCATCGTCCGCATGATGGTCGGGCGCGATGTCTCCTCGTTCTACAAGAAGGAGCACGATGCCGAAGCGGGACGCGGACATCCGGTGCTCGCGGCGGTCGATATGGCTGACGGACGCCGCGTCAAGGGCTGCTCGCTCACCGTGCATGCAGGCGAGGTGGTGGGGCTCGCCGGCCTGATCGGTGCCGGCCGCACCGAGCTTGCGCATCTCATCATCGGCGCGGCGCCCAGGACTGCCGGCCGTCTCGAGCTTGAGGGACGCCCGGTCGACATCCGCACGCCGGGCGAGGCGCTCGAGGCGGGCATCGCTTACCTGACGGAAGACAGGAAGGCGCTCGGCCTGTTTCTCGACATGTCGTGCCTGGACAACATCAATCTCGCCGTGCTCGGGCGCGATGCGAAGCTCGGCTGGGTCCTGGATCGCGACAAGGCGCGCGAGCGGGCCGAACGAGCCTTCGCAGGGCTCAGCATCCGCGCCGCCAATGTCGGCGTCGCCGCAGGGGGCCTGTCCGGCGGCAACCAGCAGAAGGTGCTGCTGTCGCGGCTTCTCGCCATTGCGCCGAAGGTGTTGATCCTCGACGAGCCGACGCGCGGCGTCGACGTCGGCGCCAAGTCGGAGATCTATTCGATCATCGACAATCTGGCCAAGGCCGGCACCGCGATCCTCGTCATCTCGTCCGATCTGCCCGAGATCATCGGCATCTGCGACCGCGTCGTCGTGATGCGTGCCGGCCACATCGCCGGCGAGGTCACGCGTGGCCCGCATTCACCGCTGGCGCAGGAAGACATCATGGCGCTTGCCACGGGGATGGAGCATCTCGATGCCTGACAACGGTGCTTCGAAGGCCAGTGCCGTCCCGACGACGACCAACGGTGCCGCTGCGGAGACGAGGCGTCAGCGGGTGAGAATGCTGATCAGCGCGCTCGGCATGCTGCCGGTGCTGCTGGTTCTCTGCATCGGCTTCCACATGCTGTCCGAGGGGCGCTTCTTCACCGGACAAAATCTCGGCATCGTGCTGCAGCAGGCCGCGGTGAATACCGTGCTCGCCGCTGGCATGACCTTCGTCATCCTCACCGGGGGCATCGACCTCTCGGTCGGCTCGATCCTGGCGGCCTCGGCGATGGCCGGGTTGACGCTCTCCAAGCTGCCGGAGCTCGGCATGCTGTGGCTGCCGGCCGCGCTCGTCACCGGCCTTGGCTTCGGCCTCGTCAACGGTGCGCTGATTGCGCTCCTGCGGCTCCCGCCCTTCATCGTCACGCTCGGCTCGCTCACCGCCGTGCGCGGCCTGGCGCGGCTGCTCGGCGCCGACACCACCGTGTTCAATCCCTCGATTCCCTATGCGTTCATCGGCAACGGCTCGCTGACGCTGGTCCCCGGCGTTGCGTCGATCCCGTGGCTGTCGGTGATCGCCTTACTCGTCATCCTCGTCTCCTGGCTGGTGCTGCGCCGGACCGTGCTCGGCGTGCACATCTATGCGGTGGGCGGCAATGAAAGCGCGGCACGGCTTGCCGGCATCAAGGTCTGGGCCGTGCTGATCTTCGTCTACGGCGTCTCGGGACTGTTCGCGGGGCTCGGCGGCGCCATGCAGGCGGCGCGCCTCTATGCGGCCAACGGTCTGCAGCTCGGCCAGTCCTATGAGCTCGACGCGATCACCGCCGTGATCCTGGGCGGCACCTCGTTCGTCGGCGGCATCGGCTCGATCTGGGGCACGCTGGTCGGGGCGTTGATCATCGCCGTGCTGTCGAACGGGCTGATCCTGATCGGCGTCTCCGACATCTGGCAATATGTGATCAAGGGCCTCGTCATCATCGGCGCCGTGGCGCTCGACCGCTACCGCCTGCAAGGGTCGGCCAGAACGTGATGCGACGTTCCGTTGCGGCAACTGGTCTGCCGTGCCGGGGATGAAGACAGACCAGGGAGGAAACCAATGTTGAAGACCATCATGCTCGCCGGCGCTGCCATGGCGCTTGCCCTAGGCACCGCGCCGTCCTGCGCCAAGGAGCTCAAATCGATCGGCGTCTCGCTGGGATCGATGGGCAACCCGTTCTTCGTCGCGCTGTCGAAGGGCGCCGAGTTCGAGGCGAAGAAGACCAACCCCAATGTGAAGATCACGACGGTCGGCTTCGAATACGATCTCGGCAAGCAGGTCACCCAGATCGACAATTTCATTGCCGCCGGCGTCGATCTGATCCTGCTGAACCCGGGTGATCCCAAGGCGATCGGGCCGGCGATCAAGAAGGCGCAGGCGGCTGGCATCGTTGTCGTCGCGGTCGACACCGCGGCCGAAGGCGCCGATGCCACCGTGACGACCAACAACGTGCAGGCCGGCGAGATCTCCTGCCAGTACATCGTCGACAAGTTGGGGGGCAAGGGCGACGTCATCATCGAGAACGGGCCGCAGGTCTCCGCCGTGATCGACCGCGTCGTCGGCTGCAAGAACGTCTTCTCCAAGAATCCCGGCATCAAGGTGCTGTCCAGCGACCAGGACGGCAAGGGCTCGCGCGAAGGCGGGCTCAACGTGGCGCAGGGCTATCTGACGCGCTTCCCGAAGATCGATGCCATCTTCGCCATCAACGATCCGCAGGCGATCGGCACCGATCTTGCGGCGCGACAGCAGAACCGCACGGGCATCATCATCACTGCAGTCGATGGCGCGCCCGATATCGAGGCGGCGCTGAAAGATCCGCAGTCGCCGCAGATCCAGGCCTCGGCTTCGCAGGATCCGTTCTTCATGGCGCGGCGGGCCGTGCAGGTCGGCGTCGGCATCCTCAATGGCCAGAAGCCGGCCTCCACCGTCGAGCTCCTGCCGTCCAAGCTCGTGACCAGGGACAACGTCGCCGAGTACAAGGGCTGGACCTCGGATCGCTCGCAGTAGGACGTCCGCCGCTGCCGAGACTGCTCGAAACGAGCCATGGCGGACGGCGTTTGATCAACGCCGCCGCCGTGTCATAGGCGCCAAAACGCGCGCCGATCGGCCGTACGAGCGCGCGGGGCAGCTCTTGTGTTAGCCTCGCACGATCTCGATCGGCTGGCGGCGGCTCAGCAGGCCGTTAACGCGCTGGCTCGCGCGGGTAAAACGGCCGATGGAAATTTGCTGGCGAAGGCACGGCTCTTGGGTTGAACGCGCGATCCGTCGATCACCTCGAGCCGGCCGCAGCGGTTCAGCGTGTGCAGCTTCCTGCCGGGCCAGGCCGGGCCGGGCTTGAGAGAGTGGCGGACCACCTGCCTGTATGTCGTCGGCGACAGCTCGACGATCTCCGCAAGGGCGAGCGCTGCGCCGTATGCGTCAGTGCAGTCCTGCACCGGCCGCCACAATTTGCCATCGATGGTGACGAAATTCCCCGCAGGTCGCGTGCTTGCGCGATCGATCAGCACCGGGTTGCTGGCATGCGGCAGCCACGGGCCGAGCAGGTGTTCGGCGTAATAGATTGCCAGCGAATCCGAGTAGCCGCCGGCTCCGTCGCGCCAGGCGCCGAACAGATAGTTCAACCCGTTGTGCCGCGTGATCGTCGCGTCGGCGAACTCGAGGCCCGACAGCAGCGTCGCGTGCCGCTCCCATTTGTCCGGAAACCGGACGCATTTGTAGAGCGCAACATCGCCGTGGAGCGAGCTTTCCGGGATCATCCACAACTCGCCATCATCCTCGATCAGGAATGGATAGGAAAGGTGCCAAGGCTCCTCCAGCACCGGCACGACCTCGCCGATGGGCCCGCTGTCGCTGAACTCGATCGCCGAGATGATGCCTTTGCCGACGCGGTGATCGAGATCCTCGAAGAAGACGAAGGTCCGTCCGCGCCAGGTGATCGGGAAGGGATCGGCGTAGAAATGGTTTCCGGGATCGCCGAGCACGTTCCAGCGCGGCCCGGAAAGATCTCCGGTTTGCCAGATGCCCGCGCCGTCATTGAAGCGCCATCCGACATGCCAATGCGGCGCATAGCAGCACAGGCGATAAATCTTCTTGGCGACCGATAAGGCGAGGCCGCGCAGTACATAGGGTGCCGGCTGCCGGCCATTGCCACCAGCGGCGGGACGCGCCAGCTGCGGCACGATGCGCGGCCGTCCCGACAGGATGGCCGCCACCATGGTCAGCGTTCGCGCCATGACCGTTTCAAGCCCGCCGCTCAGGCCGGCCGCGGTCTCCGCGGACGGATGGCCGCGATCGAGCACGGCGCCGTCGACCTCATTGACGATCTCGACGACAGGCAGATCGCCGGCGAGGATGGCGGTGAGCGCAGCGTTCTCGCCGGCGGTGCCATTGAACAGGGGGCGGAGATAGAGCCGGGCCGTGCAATTCGGATCCCGTGCCGCGCCGGTGAAGTCGACGATCACGTCGGTCGTGCCGCTTGGCGCTTGCGTGCGTTCCGGAATGATCTTCAGCTTGCCGGCGCCGCTGGGCTTGCCCTTGTGCAACACCAGGCGCTCGAGCTCGAACAGCGCATCGAGACCAGCGGGCCGCGGCTGTGCCGTCGCGGTCCATGCGATCCGGACCGGAACGTCGCGGCCGTCGATCGACAGCGTCTGACGGCCCATCCACTGCCGCGCATGGTCACGTTCACAGCGAAACTCGATGATCATGTCGAGCTCATCTCTTCCAACGCCCTGGTCAGATGACCCGGCCGAGAATTCGAACGTATTCCTCCACCATCGCATCGACCGAATAGCGCGACTTTAGGCCCTTCGCATTCTGTCGCAGCTCGCTGCTCAATGCCTGGTCATTCAGGAGTCTCGAGACGGCGGCCGACAGCTGCGCATGATCGGTGGCATCGACGAACAGGGCTGTCGGCTTGCCCTCGAAGGACAGCACCTCGCGCAGCACGGGAAGGTCGGTGACGACGGAAGGAACGCCGGCGTTTGCGGCCTCGACTGCGGCAAGGCCGAAGGTCTCGGCCTGCGTCGGAAAGACGAACACATCGAGACAGGCGAGAAACTCCGCCATCCGGCGCGGTGGGATTTCGCCGAGCAGATGCAATCTGTCCGTTACTTTCAGCTCACCCGCGAGCTGCCTCAGCCGCGCCTCGTCGGCCCCCTGGCCGGCGAGGGCAAGGTGCCACGACGGTTGATCGGGCAGGAGGCGGATCGCCGCATCGAGCCGCTTGTGCGGGTGCAGCCGCGCGGCGCAGCCGAGCAATGTGCGATCCAGCGGCAGGTCGAATGTCTGCCGCGCAGCCTGCTTCGACAAGGTGAGCGCCTTGTCGTCGAAGCCGTGTGGGACATGCACCATGCGCGACGTGTAGGCCGCGGGGTAGCGTGAATATTCGCGCTCCATGTCTTTCGAGTTGAGCGTGATGCAATCGAAGAAGCCGAGGCTGCCCATGGCGATGTCGGCGGTGCGCACCGGCCAGCTCATCGAGAGCGCGGATGACACCTGGTTGGCAACGACTGGCGCGCGGCTGACGAGGCGCGTCACGCCCGCGCCGATGACGTTGCCGAAATGCTGGAAGGTCAGGACGGCATCGGGCCGGATGGTCCTGATATGGCGGCCGAGCGTCCACAGCATGCGCAGCAGCGCCAGCGCATTGCCGGGACGGCGCGAGGCGCAGTAGAGCGTATCGGGCGGCTCGTCGAACGAATCGGACTTGCGGAAGAAGAACAGATTGGTGACGCGGTAGCCGCGAGCGGTCAGCCCGGCGCCGAGGAGCCTCGAGATCTCCTGCGCCCCCGCGTTCTCGGCCTGCGTCTGCACGAGAAGCACGCGCGGCTTTGCTCCGCCACCGTCCGGTCTTGCCAGCGCCGCCGCGGTCGACGGCAGCCTCGGTGCCTCGCCCAGTTCTGTGCCTAGCTGGTAATGGAGCACGGATCCCGCCCGCTAGTGAAATCTTCACCTTCTTAACTCCGTACCTATCACGCGGGCATCGGCCAGACACCGACTAGCAACAAACGGAGTTAATGCGCCCCGCTGCCGGAAACACATCATTCACAAGGGAATTCCGCTTGCTCTCGGGCGCATGGCGCGAGCGCGTTAACCATTTGGTCATGGTCGTGCGGGGGCGGGTAACCGCGGATTAACCATAGATAACTACGTTGGGGGCAGGCCACTGAACCAGTGTTTGCCAGTTGAATCCGAGTAATTTCCATGACGTTCGGTCGCCGCGTAGACCCGACCAGTTCCGGATCGACCGCCGCGTCGTGGCAGCCCCGCAATTCGTCGAACGGTGAGGGAAGCGGGGTCGCCGCGCGCGGTGTCCTCACGACCGCCGGCGCGCTGTCCTTCATCCGGGACAACGGTCGCCGCATCCTGACGCTCGCGCTCGCGATGTTCGCGCTCGGCGTCGTCGTTCTGCTCGTGATCCCGGTGCGATATGCCGCGACCGCGCTCGTCGTCGTCGATCCCCGCGAGCAGCGCGTGACCACCGAACAGGACGTCCTGCCGGGCATCGGGCAGGACAGCGCCGCGCTGCAAAGCCTGGTCGAAGTCGCCAAATCCGACGGCTTTCTCAAGCCGCTGCTCGAGCAGCTCAGGATTCGCGACGATGACGACATTTCCGGGGGACACACCGACCCCGCGCGCCTGCTCGAGCGCTTCCGCAACCGGCTCGATATATCACGTCGCGGGCTGACTTACGTCATCGCCTTCCGCTTCACTTCGAACCGGCCGGACCGCGCAGCCTATTATGCCAATGCCATCGCCGAGGCGTTCGTCGCGAACCAGAAAAGCATCCGCACCGAGGCGACCGACGAGGCCGCCGACTGGCTGAGCAGCCGGCTCAAGACGTTGAGCGACAGATTGAAGGCGTCGGAGGACGCGGTTGCCGCCTTCAAGCTCGAGCACAGGATCGTCAACGCCGGCAAGGATTCCACGACGCAGCAATTGCGCGTGAGCGAGCTGTCGCAGCAGGTCGCCGCTGCGCGTGCGCGGACCGAAGAGGCCAAGGCCCGCTTTGAGCAGGCGCAGCGCGACCTCAAGGGCAATGTCGAGAGCCCCGTCAAGCAGGATCTGCTGAGCGCGCTGCGTGCCCAGCGCTCGGCGCTCAACGATCAGATCGCGCAGAAGCGGGCCGTGCTCGGTGATCGCCATCCCGACCTCGTGATGTCGTACAGCCAGCTGAACGATCTCAACAGGCAGATCGAGGTGGAGCGGGCCAAGGGCATCGACACCGCAAAGTCGGAATATGAAGCGCAGCGCGATCAGCAGAAGGCCCTGGAAAGCCAGATGAAGGCGGCGGAATCGCAGCTGCTGGTCGACGGTCAGGCGCTGGTGAAGCTCCAGGAGCTGCAGCGCGATGCCGAGGCCAACAGGAACATCTACGAGCAGTTCCTCTCGCGCTCCAAGACCACGAACGAGCAGCGCCTGTTGCAGAGCTCGCAGACCAAGATCGCCTCATCCGCCGTTCCGCCGCTGCGCTCGACGCTTCCGCCGCTACCCTTGCTGCTCGCAGCGCTCGCGATCGGCTCGCTGCTGACATCGACGGCGGTCGTTGTCGCAACGGGACGCGGATCGGAGAAACCCGTTCCGGACGTTCGCGAGCGCGACGCCGAAGTCGCTGAGCGCCAGCCCGGAGCTTGGTCGCGACCGCCGGTGTGGGCCCGCGTTCCCGAGCTGATGCCGGGCGAGGGGCCCAGAAACATCTGGCAAGGTCCGCTGTCCGCAACCGCCGAGCTCGATCTCGGTCCCTATCTCCGGCCGCTGCTCGAGCGGCTGGAGAAGTCATCGGGACCGCGGGGCAAGGTCGCGCTCGTGCTGTCGGTCGGCAAGCGCGCCGGCGGTAACACCGTCGCGCGGTCGCTGAACCGGTGGGCGGTGAACCGCGGCAAGCTGAGCGTCCTGATCCGGGTCGAGCCGGACCTCGGCGGTGCCCGTCCTGCCAACGCCAAAGCGCCGGCGGACGGCATGACCACCACGGCGGATGTCCGCAGCGTCGATGAGCTTCTCGGCGCCGGCAAGCGGCGCGACGCGACGCCCGCGGACGATATTCGCTCCGAGTTCGATCTGATCGTCGTTCACGCGACGTCGCTGGCGTTGCAGCCGGAAGCGGCGGCGCTGGCGGCGCACGCCGACCTCGTCATTCTGGTCGCGCGCGAAGACGCCGTCGATTCAGCGGCGATGCGCCGGGCAACGGCCGCGCTCTCCCCGGTTCGGCGGCGTGCCCACCGGGATCGTCGTGAATCACGTGCCCGCCGATCCGTCGGCGCAGCGACGGGGCGAAGTGCTGGGGCTGGCCGGCTGAACCCGCGCCTATTCGGCGGAGTCTATTCCGCGGACTGCGTAAGTACCGCGCTTCGATGCAGGGAAGCGCAGCAATCCGAGAATTGAAGGATCGACCCCGGTCCGCCGGCGGCACAGGATGTTGAGGGCGATGGTCGCAAGCGCCAGCGACACGGTCGCCGAGATCGCTGCGCCAAGCACGCCGAACCAGGGAATGAGCACGAGGAATCCGACCAGCCGCAGCGCCACGTTCGCGGCGACGACGGGCACATACTCACGCTCATAACCGGTCAGCTGCAAGATCGCCGCCGATGGACCGCCCGCCGCCTGGAACGCCGTTCCGATCGCAAGCACGATCAGGACCCAGTGCTGTGCGGCGAAATGAGGCCCGAACAGGTTGAGGAGATAAGGGCCGCCAAACCAGATCAGTAGAAGTCCGCTGATCACGCAAAGCGCGGTCACTTCCGACATAAGTTGCAAGGTTCGCTCGAACTCCTGGTGGTTCTTGCTGAAATACAGCGAGGGAAGCCGGCGCGCGCCGAAGCTATACAGGGCGGCCGAGAGCATGGCGAAGATGTTGGCGAGCCGCGAGGCGGCAAAGTAGATGCCGGCGGTCGCCGGATCCAGCATCCAGTAGACCAGGATCACGTCGAAATACTGGTTGGCGGCTTCGAGGATGGACGCGACCCAGAAATGAAGCGCGCTCGATCTCCAGCGCGACGTCTCGGAACGCGCCGCGGTGCCGCGGAAGTCCGGCAGCGAGCGCCTGATCGCGACGATCTGCGCGCCGAGGCCGATCGACATCGCGACCGTCATCACGGCGATCAATTCGGCGGGATCGAGCTGGCGATGCCCGGTGAGGACGGCGATCAGAAACAGCACGACGCTGGCCCTCCAGAAGAACTCCCTGTTTCCTTCGCCCATGAGGATGCTGACCAGCGAGCGTGCGATCTGGCTGCCGAGCATCAGCCCCGCATTCGCGGCGGTGTAGGCTGCCACCGCGAGGATCAGCAGCCACTCGTCGCCGCGCAGGCTCGCCACGACCGCGATTGTGCCGATCGCGAACAGCATCGCGGCGGAGGAGATCTTCAGGCTCGATAGCAGCACGCCCTTGGTGAGGTCGGGCTGATTTGCCACCCGATATTCGTTGAGGAATCGCACCAGCAGCGATTCCTGGCCGACCAGTCCCACCACCGACGCCATCTGGGCCACCGACAGCCAGGTCGCGAAGATGCCGAACCCGTCCGGCGACATCGTTCGCGCCGCCAGCGAGAACAATGCAAACGCCAGCGCGCCGCTACCAACCTTGAGCAGGATGGTCCCGGCAACACCACGCGTCACGTCGCGCCGCATGAACTGGACGATGGATTCGATCATGGAAGTTGAGGGGCAACTCTCCCCTGAAGAGACGTGGTCCGATACCGGAGATAGCCTAGCATGCCGAAAAACCGCGAGTGTTAATGAGAGACCTTCAGGATATTGCCGGCCGCGACGATGTCGCGACGCGGCCGGCTGCGTCACCGTGAAACACGGCCGTCCCGACTGTCCCGTTAAGCAAAGCCCTGACCCGGCCGAAACGGCGGGATAGCGCCGCATCGACGGCTATGACGACGAGATCGGCCGTTTGGACGCGCAAACGATTGCCAAAACGGGCCGCCGTTCAGGCCGAATCCGGGATTTGCCTGATATCCCGAGCAAACCGCGTGCCGCGATGTCATGGAGCTGACTCAGTCCGCCGGTTCATTAACCTCGATCGGCAGAAATGATCGCGTTTGGTCGCGCGATGCGACATCAGGCGAGAGAATTGCACGAGAGAATTGCAGACGGAACCACCGTTAACCGTGGGAGCCTGAACCATGACGGCGGATCAAAGCGTCACCGAGCCGGTCGCGGCAACCGGGGCTGCGGCGATGGTCGACGTCGCGATCGTGGGCGGCGGCCTCGCGGGATCCCTCGCTGCGGCGGTGCTCGCGCGGGCGGGGCATCGCGTCGCCCTCATCGACAAGCGCGCGCTCTACCCGGACGAATTCCGTGTCGAGAAGATCGGCGGCCACCAGCTGGAGATGTTCCGGAAGCTGGGCTTCCTCCGTGGGCTCGAGAGCGTCGCGTGTCCATACGACCGCGTGCTCAATATCAGGGAGGGCAAGCTGGTCGATGTCAGCGTCGGCCAGGCTTACGGGCTTCCTTATGCAGATCTCGTTGCGATGGCGCGCGGCCAGATCCCCGATCCGTCCAGCCTGATCATCGACGAGGTCACTGCACTCAGCTGCAGCGATGACGTCCAGCAGCTCGAGCTCGCCTCCGGACGGCGCCTGAATGCCCGTCTCGTCGTTCTGGCGACCGGCATGGCGGGTGCTCTCGGCTACAAGCTCGGCATCAAACGGCGCCTGCTCGCCGCGGGCCACTCGGTCTCGTTCGGCTTCACGATTGCCCGGCGGGATGCCATGCCGTTCGATTTCAACGCCCTGACCTGTTACGGCGAGCGCACCGCTGACGGCGTCGATTATCTCAGCCTGTTTCCGGTGCGCGCCGGCATGCGGGCCAATCTCTTCATGTTCCGCGACCCGGCCGATCCTGTCATGCGCGATCTGCGCCGCGACACCGAAGCGACGCTCTTGCGCTTGCTGCCGGGATTGCGGCCCTATCTCGGCGACTTCCACGTGACGGACCGCGTCCGGAATTGGGTGATGGATCTGTCCGTCGTCGAAGGGCACCTCCAGGACGGCGTCGTGCTCGTCGGCGATGCGTTCCAGACCAACTGTCCTGCAGCCGGCACCGGCGTTGCCCGCCTGCTGGTCGACGTCGAGCGTCTTTGCACCGAATATGCGCCGCGCTGGCTCATGACCGCAGGCATGGGCAAGGAGAAGATATCGGAGTTCTATTCCGATCGCGACAAGATCGCGGCGGACCAGCAATCGCTGAAGATGGCGCACTTCCGCCAGGCGCTGACGTCCCGCAACGATATCGGCTGGGACGTGCGGCGGCGGCTGCACTTCCTGCGGCGCAGTCTCACCCATCGGGTGGATCAGATGCGGCCGGGCTGGCTCGCGCAGGTCCGAAGCGCGCTGCGCGTCTGAGTGCTGCGGCCCTCGGCGTCTCGCCTCGTTCAGCGCGTGGGCGTCGGGGTCCGCGTCGGCAAGAGCCTCAACTCCGACATTCGCTTGGCGGCCAGTTTGAGCCAGGGGGCCTGCTTCAGCGCGAACAGCGATATGGCGCCCGCGGTGCTGCCGGCCTGCGTGACCTCCCACATCGGCGAGGGCTGCCCGCCGAACATTTTCTTGTAGGGCTCGTCGCCGATGGTGAAGTCGAGCATCTGATCGCCGCGCTCGATGCAATCCCTTGCCACCTGCTCGAACATCAGCGCGCCCAGGGACTGGCTCTTGTATCCGGCGATGTCGAACGCGCTCATGATGACCAGGAAATTGCCCTGGTGGTGCAGTCCGAGCACGGCCGCGATCACCTCGCCGTCCATCTTCATGACATAGAGCCGCACAAAGGAGCCGAGACCGCGAAGCGCCACGCCGGAGTAGAAGGCGTAATATTCGGGGCGCTGCAGCAGGTCCCCGTCGCCCTGTGATTGAAAGCGCGGGCCGCGAAATTTCCGCATCACGTCCAGTGCCTCGATCACGGAGGCGCTGTCGTTGCAGCATGCGAAGCTCAGGGCGCCCTTCTTCTGGAGCTGGCGATATTTCTTTGCGAGCTCCTTTTGATAGGAGCGATGCAGCGCGCTGGCTCGCCATCGTTCGAACGGCGCGACAAGAACGGTCGCGTAGGCATTGGTCTTCATCAACACGCGACGAGGCGCAGCCAGAAGATTTTCGATCGGAAGCCGTCCGTCGGGAATCTTCGTCATCCGAAGCAGATCGAACGGGCGGATGAGATACCTGATCTCGGCGCATGCGCTCTCGTCCGCGAGCAGCTGGGAAAATGCCTCGGGCCTGCAAACCGGTGCCAGATAGTCGGAGACGCGGAGGTCGGCGAACTCGACTGTGCGTATCGGTCCACGCCGGACCCGCAGCATGGGCAGCACCATGGCAAGTGCGCCAGTTGCGCGATGGCGGACCACGACGATCAGAGGGATTGCCCCTGCATGAGATGCAAGCTCGGTGTAGAGGCTATGCAGCCAGACCGGATGCTGGAACGCGGTGGCGGCCGAGCCGTCGAACAGCTCGGCGTATTCCGGCGACAGGAAGTCGAACGCCGGCTCGACGGCGATGTCGAAATTGGTGCTGGGCCTGTTCATGCGCAACCGGGAAAACCAGGTGAATCGAGACGTCGATCGAGCCGGACCCGCGCTTTATAGCAAGGTCGTTACGGGCGAGACACCTGAGGCGTGTAATTTGCATTAATGCGCCGGGCAGGATTCATATCGTTACCAAGCTCTTAAGTCGCCGGCCGGAGCGGGGGGCGGAGATCGCGGGCGCTAGCAGATTGTTAACCGCGCTTTAGGAAAGTCGTCTCATGGCCAGCCTGCACACCGAGGTGGATTCCGAGGCACTCGAGAGCGCGTTCTGGAAGACGCGCAGCGCCAGCGTCGAGACGCTTGCCAGGACCGCCATCCTCGTTTCGATCACCGTCAACGTGGTCGCATCGATGGGCAATTTCAACGCCGCGCTGCTGCCGGAACAGCTGAGCAATCTGCAACAGGCGATTGCGATCCTGATGTGGGCCGTCCTCATCTACGCAAGTGCATTCGTGCGCCCGCGTCTGCGATTGCAGCTCAATCCGGATTTGATCGCCTTGCTCGCATTCTATTCGTTCGCCACCATCTCCGTGCTCTGGTCAAACCTGAGTGCCGCGGCGTTCATGAAGAGTGCGGCGCTGGCGATGACGACATTCGGCGCGTTCTGCCTGATCACGCGTATCGACATCGACGAGATTGTGGGGGCCACAGTCCTCGGGCTCTTCCTATCGGTCGCCGCATCGGCCTTCTTCGCGATTGCGGTGCCCGATATCGGGATCGACCACACCTGGATGCACGAGGGCCAGTGGCAGGGCATCTATGAATCCAAGCAGACGCTCGGCTTCGTCGGCGCCTACCTGATGTTCTTCTCCTGCTATCGGAAGATGACCGGGCAGGGCTGGATCTCGTTCCTCCTCGTGTTCCTGCTGGCGTCAACCTCCGTGCTCGCGTCGGAATCGCGCGGCGCCGGTGCCGTTGCTCTCGCCGCCTGCGCGCTGCTCCTGACCTCGATGTGGTCGGTTCGCTGCATAAGGATCTATGCGGTCGTGCCGGTCGTCATGTGCATGACGGCCGCTCTCCTGATCCTTTATTTTTATGTGACGGGTCATGATGCCATCCATATCGGCGATGCGAGCATCGATTTCACTGAGCGGACCTTCATCTGGCAGTACGCCATCAGCCACCTCGACAATGCACCGCTGCTCGGCTTCGGCATCAACGGCTTCTGGACCGTCCCGTCGGTCTACGATTACTTCGAGCAGAACCACGGCTGGGTTCTGGACAATTATCACAGCGGCTACATCGCAATCCTGATCGAAACGGGATTTCTGGGATATGCGCTCTTTGCCGCGAGCGTCTTGCTGTTCTCGAACAAGATCCTCCATCTGATTTCCACGCAATCGATCAACCGGTCGCACTGCGCCCTGATCATCGGTTTCGTCGTGCTCAGCTTTCAGTCCAATTTCACCGAAACGATGTTCCTTCGTTCCACAATGTTCACCTCGGTGCTCCTCCTGGCGTTCTTCTTCGCCACGTGCCGGCCGGTGCCGCAGACGAGTCTTTAGGTTCTCACCAGGGGAAGCAAGATGACCGCCATCCGGGCTCGCTGGCCGAGAATCTCGTCTCTTGCCGCAACGGCATTTTGCCTTGTCTCGCTGCTCTGCCCCACTTGTGCGGTCGGGCCGACCGCTGCGGGCGACATGCCGCGACTGGGCGGTGGCATCAACATTCTCGGCTATGATGGAATCTGGGAAGGCGGCCAGAACGCGCCATTCCGCCTAGACAATTTGACGGCGATCAAGAAAGCCGGCTTCTCGCACGTCAGAATCAACTTCTTCGGTTTCAAGTTCATGGGCCCCGGGAACGTGCTGGACGAGATGGTCCTGCGGCGGCTCGATGCCGTCATCGAAGAGGTTTTCGCGAGGGGCCTCATCCCCGTCCTCGACGAGCATGATACTGATGTTTGCCAGAGCGACGTCTCCGGATGTGCCGAGAAGCTCAGGGCGTTCTGGCGGCAGATCGCCGAACGCTATGCCGGAAGATATCCCGGACTCGTGTTCGAGGTCCTGAACGAGCCCGGTGGGCAGATGACGTCGGGGAGCTGGAATACGCTCCTCAACGAATGCCTCGGCATCATCCGCCGCACCAATCCCGAGCGACAGGTGATTGCCGCCGTTCTCAACGTGGACGAGATTCCTGTCGACGAACTGGCGCTGCCGGTCGACGACAGGAACCTCATCGTCACGTTCCACTACTACGCGCCGATACGATTCACCCATCAGGGCGCGCCGTGGTCCCGAACGTTTTCGCGGATCGGGCCGCTCGATTGGGGCGGCCCGGACGACGAAGCCAAAGCTGCCGCCGATTTCAACAAGATGAAGCTCTGGGCGGAGAAGGAGAGGCGTCCGGTCTATCTCGGCGAGTTCGGCGTGTACGAGCGGGCACCGTCCGACAGCCGCGTGAGATACCTGTCGTTCATGGCGCGAAGCGCCGAGAAGCTCGGCTGGGCCTGGGCCTATTGGCAGTTCGACCACGACTTCGCGGCGTTCGACACTGCTCGTCAGGCCTGGAAGCCGGACATCCTGCGCGCCTTGTCGCCATCGCCGTCGCGTTGAGGGAGCGGGGCCGCGGCGGGCGGCGCCCGAATGAGCGCGGCAAACATCCACCTTGATCTGGATCAAGCTTGCCACGGCCGGCAGGGCGCTACTCCTTGCACGCGTGCGCCCGCCCCGAGAGACAGGCTTCGATCTTGAAGAAACCGCGCCAGCTTCTGTTTCCGGACGTGATCCAGCTTGTGATTCGGCTCGGATTGCTGGCCTTGCTGGTTCTGTGGACCTTCATCATCATCAAGCCATTCGTGCCGATCCTGACCTGGAGCGCGGTATTGGCGGTGGCGTTCTATCCGGCGTTCAGCTGGCTCGCCAGATGTCTCGGCGGCAGGCCGCGGACGGCGGCTGCCATTCTCACGCTTGTGGCGCTCGGCATCGTGATCGGCCCGGCTGCCTGGCTCGGTCTCGGTGCCGTCGAAGCGATCAAGGACATCGCGGGCCAGATCGGCAGCGGTGAGCTCAGGCTTCACGCCGCGCCCGAGCAGGTCAAGGACTGGCCGCTGGTCGGTCCGCAGCTCCACGAGTTCTGGAATCTGGCCTATACCAATATCCGCGCGGTGCTGGGTGAGGTGGCGCCATATCTGAAGCCGCTTGCGGGAATGATGCTGTCGTTTGCGGGCGATACCGGCGTTGGCATGCTCCAGTTCCTGCTCTCGGTCTTCGTCGCCGGCTTGCTGCTTCCGTTCGGGCCGCAACTCGTCGCCGCGATCAGGGGCTTCTTGGTCCGCGTCGTGCCGGAGCAGAGCGAGCATTTTCTGGAGCTCGCAGGCGCGACCATACGCGCGGTCGCTCAGGGCGTGATCGGCGTGGCGATCGTGCAGGCGTTCCTCGCCGGGATCGGCTTCAAGCTGGCAGGCCTCTCGATCGCGGGCCTGCTTGCGGTGATCGTCCTCCTGCTGTCGATCGTGCAGATCGGCGCCTTCCTCGTGCTCTTGCCCGTCGTCATCTGGATCTGGATGGACAAGGACGTGACCACGGCCTTGCTTCTGACGCTCTATCTTGCCGTCGTCGGCCTGCTCGACAACATCCTGAAGCCGTTGGTGATGGGACGGGGGCTGACCACGCCGACGCTCGTCATCCTGATCGGCGTGATCGGGGGAACGCTGAGCCACGGGATCCTCGGCCTCTTCATCGGCCCGATCATCCTGTCGGTCGCCTGGGAGCTCGCGGCGGCCTGGATCCGCGTCGATCGTGCCGCGCCGGTCGAGATCGACAGGGTTACGGTTGAGGCGGCGAAGACGGCTTCGCAGCCGGGCCGCGAATTGAGGACTGGTCGATCGCCATGATGCTGCAGTTCCTCGTCGGCACCCTGGTCAGCGTGATCAATATCGGACTTCATGCGCTGGTCACGGTGGTCGCCGTCGCGATCGCCCGCAGCGCGGGCCTGCGCCATAGCAAACGACCGAGATTGCACCTGATGGGCGTGATGATCGCGACCGCCGTGGTGCTGAAGCTCGCGCACACGCTGGAGATCCTGGTGTGGGCTGTGACCTACGGCATCGTCCGGGCCGCCACCGCCGGCAGCGATCTGCTCTATTTCGCTTTCGTCAACTACACCACGCTCGGCTATGGCGACATCACGCCGGTGCAGGAATGGCGGCTGATCGGACCGTTGACGGCCATGAACGGCGTGCTGCTGTTCGGCTGGTCCGTCGCGATCCTGTTCGAGGTTCTGCGCAAGACGCTCGAGCATCTCGGTCTGACCGAAGCGTCCGGCACGGTGATATCGCGGGACTGATGCGGCAAGGCGCCGCATCCGCGAAGTTCGCGCAGGGGCTGCCCGGCGGTTCAGGACTGCAGATCGAGGCGCGCGAGCAGGTGCCGGTTCCGCAGCACGATCTGGCGCTGGGTGTTGCCGATGAAGCCGAGAACGCCGATCTCGTGCAGCCGCGACAAGGCGCGCGACACGGTCTCCAGCGTCAGGCCGAGATAGTCGGCGATATCGCGCCGCGACATCGGCAGCGCCATGACGTCGGATGCGGTCAGGCGCTTGTCCATTTCCAGCAGGAACGCGGCCACCCGCTCCAGCGACGTCTTGCGGCCGAGCAGCAGCATGTGATCCTCCGCGTGCTGGAGGTTGTTCGTGGTCATGCTGAGCAGGTTCCTTGCGACCATGGCGTCGCTCTCGGCCACCATTTCGAGGCTTTGCCGCCGGACCAGCCGGACCGTGGTGTCGACGATCGCTTCGGTGGTGAAGCGGTGCTCGCCGCCGTTTTCCAGCCCGAAGATATCGCCGACGAGATGGAACGCGCCGATCTGCCTGCGGCCGTCCGACAACAGCTTGTAACTTCGCACCGCGCCGGACTTGACCTGGTAGACGTAGTCGGCGGGCTCTTTCTCGCCGTAGATTTCGGTGCCTTTTCTGTAGGAAAATTCGCTTAAATTGACCAGCGCATTTGAGTCGCTCGTCAGGCCGAGGTCGCGGAGGGAATTGGGGCGCGGTGCGGAGTCCGTGGTGATGCGAACAAACATAGGCCAACTCCTCAGCTCACCGCCGAATTGGTCTGTGAGGCTAACTATTCTTGCCGCTGGAATGCGCCGCGCTATCCCACTCCCGCTGAAGTTGATTTTCGGCCAGTGTGGTATTTCAATCCATTGTCCCTAGGTCCATTGTACCAAGGGACAACATGATTGTCCGGTGCGCAGAATGAGAAAGCATTGCGTCCTTCGAATTTGACTCATCACGAAGCGGACATTTCAATCCTCAAATGGATGAAGACGGATTTGTAGAGTGAGAAGACCATCGGTAGTCTTCATGCAAGGGGTGGAAGGTGCCAGGCCTCGTTCACGTGGTCGACGACGATGAATCCTTTCGGACGGCGATCGAGCGTCGGCTGAAGCTGGCGGGGTATGAGGTCGCGACCTATGCGTCGGCGAAGGAGTTGCTGGATGCCGGGCCGGACGACGAGCAGGCGAGCTGCATCCTGCTCGACGTGCGGATACCGGGACTGAGCGGCCCCGACTTGCAGACCCAATTGGTCGCATCGGGCTCGACACTGCCGATCATCTTCCTGACCGGGTTCGCCGACACGCCGACGACGGTGCGGGCGATCAAGGCGGGCGCGGAAGACTTCCTGACCAAGCCGATCTCCTCGGAGCAGTTGATCGACGCGATCGAGCGCGCGCTGGCGCGCCAGAGTGTCGCGCGTGCGCATCGCGGCAGGCTGGAGGCATTTCGTGTCCACCTGGCGACGCTGACGCAGCGCGAGCGGCAGGTGTTCGATCTCATCGTGCGCGGCCGGATCAACAAGCAGATCGCGCACGAGCTCGGGACCACCGAGCGCACGGTGAAGGCGCATCGCCATCAGGTGATGGAGAAGATGCAGGTCCATTCGCTTGCGGAGCTCGTTTCGACCGCGGAGCGGCTTGGAATGCTCGATACGAATGGCGACTAACGATTTGTCGCCACGCACTGCACAGTTCTCCCGGTGAGACTTCCCGAAGGGACAATTGCAAAGACGTCGGCGCAGTGTTGCGATGCCGGCGCGGTAGCCGCGGCTTTTTGCCCGATCCCCCGGGAAAGGGCCGGATCATATCGCGTTCAGCCGCAGGGCCACCACCGTCGATGCCACCTGAGAGGTCGCCGTGCCGACGCGCCAGTCCGTGTTCATCGTCGATGACGATCCGTCCGTCCGGACGAGCATGTCCAGGCTGCTCCGCGCGCACGGTTTCGTCGCCACGCTGTTCGAGTCCGCGGGCGCCTTGCTCGATGACAGCGGATTGGAACGGGCGATCTGCATCGTGCTCGATATCAACCTTGACGGGAAATCGGGCATCGATTTGCGGCGGCGGCTCACGGAAAGAGGCGTGACCGCACCCGTCATCTACATCACCGGCAATGATAGTCCGGCGAACCGCACCGCGGCGATCGCATCGGGCTGCGTCGCCTATCTGACCAAGCCGTTTTCGGCCGAATCCCTCATCGAGTCGGTGACGCGCGCGGCTGCGGCTTAAGGCTGCTCACTCGTCGACATACTGCTCCAGCGTCTTCGCCGGCGCGCCGCTGCGGACGGACGCAAACTGCGTCAGCGGCACCGAGGTCGTGAGGGCGAGGAGGTTCGAATCGACGAGCTCGAGCGTCAGCACCTTGCCTGATGCCATGTCCTTGACGGTCTTGGCCGCCGCCACGTCGGCGGCGATACAGAGATTGGTGGCACACCA
The DNA here is from genome assembly GCF_054057995.1 of Bradyrhizobium sp. USDA 4486. NCBI lineage: Bacteria > Pseudomonadati > Pseudomonadota > Alphaproteobacteria > Hyphomicrobiales > Nitrobacteraceae > Bradyrhizobium > Bradyrhizobium sp. USDA 4486. Next base: position 3,342,539 of record NZ_JBSRZV010000001.1, on the reverse strand, counting down.
GGTATAGGGCACGCGGAACGGCGTGCCCTGGTCGATCGTCAATTTTGGCGCCTGTTGCAGGTACATGCCGACCGGCACGAACAATTGCAGCCGGGCGGTGGGCGCATCCTGGCGTTCGATCAAATCGATGCGCACCGCGGTCTGGCCAGTCGGGAATTTGCCCGTGATCGAGGTCCGGCACAGCAGCGGCGCGCCGCCGGCCTTGAAGCAGAGCTTTTGCCAATCGCCATAGCTGATGTCCCTGGCTTCGCGCTGGCCGCGCGTTGCGACCTCGGCCGGCTTGTCGGCCTGCGCGGTCTTCGGTGCGGCGATGCTCGGGGCCGTGGGGGTCGCGATGACCGCCGCCAAGAGGCCGGAGAGACAAGCAAGAGGGCGAAGCATAGTCGCGTCTCCGAACTTGGCGTTCACTTCTGCGCATCGAGGAAGTTCGTCACCAGCGGCGACCAGAGCGGGATCGCATCCGGTGAGCCGATGAAGAAATGGCCTTCATTGCCGAACGGCGGCATCAGATGATATTCGGCGCGGCCGCCGGCGGCGGTGAAGGCGGCATGCATGCGCTTCGACAGCTCGGGCCCGAAGAACGTATCGTTCTCGATGTAGATCCACAGCATCGGCACGCGCGAGGTGCGGCCGAAATCCGCGGTCGCTTCCACGAGCTTGTCCGGCGCGCAATTGTTGTTGGGCTTGCCGCCGACCCGGCCGCCGCGGCCGGCGGCGAAGGTGATGATCGCCTTCACCTGCGGCGGGTTCACGCTCGACAGCGCGATCGAGGCCCAGCCGCCGGCGGACTGGCCGACCACGATCACGTCCTTCGGGATGATCCGCTTCTCGGCCGCAAGATAGTCGATGATCCAGAGGTCGACGTGCGCGACCGCAAGCCCCGCATCATGGAAGTTGGGATTGGTGCATTTGCCGACCTTGGAGAAGAACGGGCCGAACAGCGCGCGATCGGGGATGTCGATCGCCTGCGCGCCATAACCGCTGCCGACCGGCGCCACCACGAGATAGCCGCGCTTTGCGAACCATTTGGCGGCGTCGCGGAACTCCACCAGCGGGAAGAAGCTGCGGTCGGTCGGGTTGAGCGACACGCCGTGGTTCATGATCACCAGCGGGAACGGGCCGTCGCCGATCGGGCGCACCAGATAGGCGAACATCGGTAGCGGCAGCGGCAGTGCCCAGATCTCTTCCTGGATGCGGATCTCGTCCTCGGCGCGCGCGGGCAATGCGGCGACGAGAAGGACGAGGAGGGTGAACGCGAAAGCGTGGAGCAATGCAGGCAAGCGGTGCATCGCGAGTTCCTTCAACCTGCGCCTCCCATGCGGTGGTGATGATCCACCTGACGGTATCCATGGTCTCGCATTCCGCCGGCACTTTGCCGCGATTTGATTGGCGGCGTGGCGGCATTGCTTGATCCAGATCAAGCCTTGGCGGCGACGAGGCAAGGCCTATGCGATGATCGAGTATCTGCGACAGCCCCCATTGCCGACATGAGTACTCTGGACCTCGCTGCCGTTTGCAGCACGGTGATGATCACCGGCAACATGCGTGGGTTCATTGAGAACCTGTTTGCGGCCGCCGGGGCTTTCGCCACCAAGGTCTTTCCCGGCCTCGCGCTCGGCATTCCCGTGGTCGCGCTGCTGATTGTCCTCTTGCGCTGCGAAGCGATGCCACGTGTGGAGGAGGAGCGATGAACGCACCCTCCGATCCGACCTGGACGCGGTTCTTTCCACCGGCCGAATGGCTGGCAACCTATCGGCGCGAATGGCTGCCTTCCGACGCCATCGCCGGCATCACGCTCGCCGCCTACGCCATTCCGGTTTCGCTCGCTTATGCGGCGCTGGCCGGGCTGCCGCCGCAGGTCGGCGTCTATGGCTACATGCTCGGCGGTATCGGCTATGCCCTGCTCGGGGCGTCACGCCAGCTCGCGATCGGTCCGACCTCGGCGATCTCTCTGATGATCGCCGCGACCGTCGGCGCGCTCGCCGGAGGCGATGCGGTGCGCTATGCGCAGATCGCAAGCCTTGCGGCCTTTGCCGTGGCGGTGCTGTGCTTCATCGCCTGGCTGTTCAAGCTCAGCGTGCTGGTCCGCCTCGTCAGCGACAGCATCCTGGTCGGCTTCAAGGCGGGGGCCGGGCTCACCATCATCATGAGCCAGCTGCCGAGTCTGCTCGGCGTTGCCGGAGGCGGCCACAATTTCTTCGATCGCGCCGTCAAGCTGGCCGGGCAGCTCGGCGGCATCAACCCGCTCGTGCTCGGCATCGGCGCCGTCGCGCTCCTGCTGCTGCTCCTCGGTGAGCGGCGTTTGCCAGGCAAGCCGGTCGGCATCACCATCGTTGCGCTCGCGATCATTGTGGCAACGGTGCTCGGCTTCCCCGCCCTCGGTGTGCCCGTCACCGGGAAGATACCGGAAGGGCTGCCGGCGCTCGGCATCCCGACATTCGGCCTGCTGGAGTTCGACGATCTCTTTCCGCTCGCGGCGGGCTGCGTGTTGCTGGCCTATATCGAAGGCGTGTCGGCGGCCCGCAGCTTCGCGGCCAAGCACGGCTATCCGCTCGATGTCCGCCAGGAGTTTTTGGGATTGGGCGCGGCGAACCTCGCGGCGGCTTTTGGTCACGGCTATCCCGTCGCCGGCGGCCTGTCGCAATCGGCGGTCAACGACAATGCCGGCGCGCGTACGCCGCTGGCGCTGGTGATCTGCGCGGTGGCGCTCGGGCTCTGCCTGCTGTTCTTCACGGGATTGTTGACCAATCTGCCCAAGGCGGTGCTTGCGGCCATCGTCTTCGCTGCCGTCTACAGGCTGGTCGATATCCGTGCGCTGCTGCGCATGTGGCATGTCAGCCGGATCGATTTCTACGCGGCGGCGATTGCCCTGGTTTCCGTGCTCCTGCTCGGCATCCTCCAGGGCGTCCTGCTGGCCTCGATCGCCTCGATCTTCCTGCTGCTGGCGCGGGCCTCGCATCCGAACGTCGCGTTCCTCGGCCGCTTGCCCGGCAGCGGGCGTTATTCGGACAGCGCGCGGCATGAGGGCGTCGAACCGCTGGTCGGCATCATCGCCTTCCGGCCCGAGGCGTCGCTGCTCTACATCAATGCAGAGACGATCCTGGACACGGTTATGGCCGCGCTCCGGAGCTCGCCGGGCATCCACCTCGTCGCCTGCGACCTTTCGGCCTCGCCTTACATCGATCTGGCGGGCGCGCGGATGCTGCACGAGCTGCATGATGAACTTGTGTCACGCAACGTGACCTTCTGCATCGTGGGCGCGCATGCGCAGCTCCGTGATCTCCTGCGCGCCGAAGGGCTCGCGGAGAAGACCGACAGCGGCCAATGGCTGCGCTCACTCGACAGCTTGCTCGGCGATGATCAGGCGAGCGCTGCGCAACGCATGGCCTGATGCCGTGCTATTGCGATGCGAACGGCCTGGCATCGCCCGCCAGAATGCAGGCAAGCGTTGACTTGGATCAATGGGGCGAGCGGCGCCGCACTCACGATCCCGCGTCACCTTCGCCCACAGCAATCGGAAGAGACACATGTCCATAGAGCCCAAGGCCGGCGGGCAGACCATTGGCCTACGGACAGAACCCGTTCCTGACCGCGAGCAGTGCCACCACCGGTGGTCCCGACAACCTGCTGGAGCGATTACTTCGCGATGATCCTGGCTCAATAGGAGAAAGAAAACGTCATGAGAAATTTGACCTTCGGCGCCATCCTGGTTGCCTCGCTGGTGGGTGTTGCCGGTTTCAGTCCGCCGGCGCGTGCGGAGACCGGACAAGTCGCCGTCGTCTTCACCAAGGGCGGCTTTATCGTCGGCGTCGGCGGTGGGGAGGGCGTTCTGGTTCTGAGGGGGAGGAGATACCCCTTCACCGTCTCAGGCATGAGCGTCGGCTTTACGGTCGGGGCGTCGACCACGAAATTCGTCGGCCGCGCGCTCAACCTGCGGGGGCCGGCGTCGATTGAAGGCTCTTATGCGGTGGGCGGCGCCGGCGGCGCCGTCGCAGCGGGCGCCGGTGCCGTGCAGTTGCAGAACGCCAATGGCGTGATCCTGCAGCTCAGCGGTCCCCGGGTCGGCGCGGAGGTGTCGGCGGCGGTCGGCGGCGTCACGATCAAGCTGAAATAGCTCCTGGAGGAGGGGCCAAGGCAAACGGGCTGCGTCACCGCAGCCCGTTTCGCATCTCAAGCCGTACGTTTCAGTATCGCTCCTCGACGAACTTCAGCCCGCGCAGGCTCGCCTGGTCGTTGTAGCGTCCCTTGTTCGACCGCGGCGGCAGCTTGACCTTCTCGCGCTTGACCTTCTTGTAAGGGATCGTGCTCAGGATATGCGAGATGGCGTTGAGCCGCGCTCGCCGCTTGTCGTCGGAGCGGATCAGCCGCCAGGGCGCATGTTTGGTGTCGGTCGCCTCGAACATCATGTCGCGCGCGCGCGAATAATCGTACCAGCGGCCAAACGACTCGGTGTCCATCGGGCTCAGCTTCCACTGCCGCAACGGGTCCTCGATACGTGCCGTGAAGCGGCGTTCCTGCTCCTCCATCCCGACCTCCAGCCAAAGCTTGATCAGGATGATGCCGGCGTCCACGCCAAATTTTTCGACCAGCGGACACAGTTCCAGGAAGCGCTTGTGCTCGGTCGGCGAGCAGAAGCCCATCACATATTCAACGCCGGCGCGGTTGTACCAGCTGCGGTCGAAGATCACGATCTCGCCGCCGGCCGGGAATTGCTCGATGTAACGCTGCATGAACAGCTGCGATTTCTGCCGATCGGAGGGCGCGGGAAGGGCGCAGACACGGAACACGCGCGGGCTGACCTTTTCCGTCAGTGCCTTGATGGTGCCGCCCTTGCCGGCGGCATCGCGCCCCTCGAAGACGATGATCACCTTCAGTTTCTCGGCCTTGACCCATTCCTGGAGGTGACACAGCTCGACCTGGAGCTTTTCCAGCTCCTTCTCATAGTCCTTCCGCTTCATTCGCCCGGCAGAATCATCCTTGGCCATGCCCGTCCTTTTCCTCCTGCGCTCGCTAGTTGTCGCCCCATGAAATGGTCACGCCGATGTCGCCGGGCACGCCGCCCGGAAAATCGATGATCTGATAGGCGATGCGATAGCCGCGCGGCTTCAGATAGTCGGTCCAGAGCTGGAAGATCTCCTTGGGGATGCCGGTCAGCGTATTCTCCCAGCCCTTTTCCATCTGGTTGATGGCGCGCCCCTTGTCCGTGCAGAGCGTATTGGGAAAGCGGTAGACCAGGACCTCGGAGAGACCGTTTCGCACCGCACGCTGGATGATGGTCGAGGCGAGCTTGATCTTCTCCTCCTCGGTCTTGCCCGAAGGCTTGCTCAGCCGCTCGATCAGGGCACGCTTTTCGGCCTCGGCGGCCGCGGCGAGGCGGACATACTCTTCCGCCTTCTCGGCCTCCTTGAGAGCGGCTTCTTTTCGGATCTGCGTGGCGCTTGGAATGAGATCGTCGAGGCCGGGCATGGGGCGGCTCCCTTTCAGTGTGCAATCGGCGTTTTGCGGACGCTAGGTCCGGCGGCCGGCATTCCCTTGATTCAAATCAAGCAAATTGCGATGCTGCCTGAACACAGTGCTTGCCAAGTGCACGTGCGCTGACCGGGAGAGACGTTTGAGCGACCAGCTTCATCCGATGGCCCCGCACCATCTGCCGTTCTATCTCGCGCCCGGAAGCGGCACGGACACGCTGACGGTGGTGATGGGGATATTTCTGATCGGCGTCATCTTCTGGGTCGGCACGCTCTATTGGAAGCTGCACAGCCTGCCGGAGCGAATGGCGCACAAATCACAGAAGCTGCAGTTCGAATTCGTGGCGGTGCTCGGTCTGATCTCGCTGTTCACGCACATGCACATCTTCTGGGTTGCAGGCCTGTTGCTTGCGCTGATCGATATCCCCGACTTCGGAACGCCGCTGCGCAGCATCGCCGATTCCGTCGAGAAGACCGCCGACGCGGCGCCGGGCCAGGACGAAGAGGCCGATAGAAGCCGGTCCTGCGCCGGCTCCGGCGGACAAGCTGGACGTCGTTCGGAAGGAGCACAGCCATGCTTGAGCTCATGATCTGCTCCCTGGTGACGATCCTGCCCGATTACCTCTATCGCCGTTACGCCCAGGGCAAGCGTTTCGGCAAGGAGATCACCTTCTTCTCGGTCTGGTACGAGCTGCGCTGGGGCATCACGGGATGCCTGATGCTGACGGTGTCGCTGATCACGATGATCTTCTACTTCCATCCCTCGACATCGAGCGCGACGCTTTATTTCCGCACCGTGCCGATCCTCCCCGAGGGCTCCGGGCGGGTCGCCGACGTCAAGGTCGGCTTCACCCAGGCCGTGAGGAAAGGCGACGTGCTGTTCACGCTCGACAGCTCCAAGCAGCAGGCGGCGCTGGAAACGGCGAAGCGAAAGGTCGCAGAAGTCGATGCCGCCATGCAGACTGCGCAGGCCGATGTGGTCAAGGCCGAGGCGCAGCTCGGGGAAGCCAGGGCCAATTATCAGCAGGCCAAGGACGAGCTCGAGGTCAAGAGTGAGCTCCAGCGCCGCAATCCCGGCATCGTTCCGCAGCGTGACATCGACAAGCTCCAGGTGCTGGTCGATCAGCGCCAGTCCGGCATCGATGCCGCGACAGCCGCACGGCAGGCCGCGAGCCTGCAAGTGTCGACATCGCTCCCCGCGCAGAAGGCGAGCGCCGAGGCCGCGCTCGACCAGGCCCAGGTCGATCTCGACAAGACGATCGTCCGGGCCGGCGTCGACGGTCGCGTCGAGCAATTCTTGATTCGCCCCGGCGACGTCGTCAACCAGCTGATGCGTCCGGCCGGTGTCCTGATCCCCGAGGAGGCGGGCCGCAAGATTCTTCAGGCCGGCTTCGGCCAGATCGAGGCGCAGGTGATGAAGGCCGGCATGGTGGCGGAGGCAACCTGCATCTCGAAGCCGTGGGTGATCATCCCGATGGTGATCACGACGGTGCAGGACTATATCGCGGCCGGGCAGTTCCGCGCCGGCGAGCAGTTGCTCGAGGCCCAGAACGCAGTGAAGCCTGGCACGATCCTCGTATTCCTGGAGCCGCTCTACAAGGGCGGGCTCGAGGGCGTCACGCCCGGCTCGAGCTGCATCGTCAATGCCTACACCAGCAATCACGAAGAAATCTCCGCAAAGGACACTCCTGGTGGCCGGAAGTTCGCGCTCCACGTCGTCGACGCCGTCGGCCTCGTCCATGCGCTGCTGCTGCGCATCCAGGCCTTGCTGCTGCCGATCCAGACGCTGGTGCTGAGCGGGCATTGAGCGGCGGCGATGATGCCTTCCGACCTGTCGAGGCGGTGGAATTCCCGCTAGACTTGCCCGGCAAGCAGCCGTTCGGAAGCTGCGGGGATTGGAGCATGAGCTGGCGCATGTCCACTGACCAGGTCAGGCCGCGGCACGCAGCGGTTGCGCTGGTCTGCCTCGCGCTCCTTGTCGCCGCGTGCCTGTCGCCCGGACGCGCCGATGCCGCCGAGCGCAGCCTGGGCGGCGAGCTCAAGCGCGTGCTGCTGCTGCATTCCTTCGGCCGCGAATTCCGGCCGTGGAGCGAGTTCTCGCGCAGCATCAAGTCCGAGCTCGAGCAGCAATCGCCCTGGCCGCTCGACATCCAGGAGCACGCGCTGCTCACGGCGCGCTTCAACAATCCCGGTCCCGAGGCGCCCTTCGTCGAGTATCTGCACTCGCTCTATCAGGGCGCCATGCCTGACATCGTGCTCAGCATCGGCGCGCCCGCCGCTCGCTTCGCGCAGCGATATCGCGCGCGGCTGTTCCCCGATACACCGTTGATTTTCTCCGCGGTCGAGTACCGGCTGATCGATCGTGCCGATCTCACCGACAACGATATCGTCATCGCGATCCGCAACGACTTCGTGGCCGCGTTCGACAATATCCTGCAGCTGCTGCCGGACACCAGGACGGTCGCAATGGTGATCGGCGCCTCGCCGCTCGAGCAGTTCTGGGTCAAGGAGGTGAAGCAGGAGCTGAAGCCTCTGGGCGAGCGGGTCGAACTCGTCTGGTATACGGACCTGTCGTTCGAGGAGATCCTGAAACGCGCCTCCAAGCTGCCGCCGCACACCGTGCTGTTCTGGGGCCTGATGTCGGTCGATGCGGCCGGGATCGTCCACGAGAGCGACATCGCCCTGCGCAGCCTGCACGCGGTCGCGAATGCGCCGATCTTCTCCTACCAGGAGCCGTTCTTCGGCGGCAGCACCGTCGGCGGACCCATGCATCTGGTCGCGGAAACCAGCTCCCGGACCGTGAGCGCGGCGCTACGGGTTCTCGGCGGTGAGAAACCCGCAAACGTCAAATACGAGCCGGTCGGCTTTGCGCCGCCGCGCTACGATTGGCGGGAACTGCGGCGCTGGGGCATCAGCGAGAGTCGCCTGCCTCCCGGCAGCCAAGTCCTGTTTCGCGAGCCCAACATCTGGGAGCGCTATCGCTGGCAGATGTTGCTGATCACCGCCGTCTTCCTGGTCCAGGCGGGTCTCATCAGCGGTCTTCTGCACGAGCGGCGCGGCCGCCGGCTCGCCGAAGTGGAATCGCGTCAGCGCCTTGCCGAACTTGCGCACGCCAATCGCTATTCGGCGGTCGGTGAGCTGACGACGTCGATTGCCCACGAGTTGAACCAGCCGCTCGGCTCGATCCTGACCAATGCCGAGACGGCGGAGCTCCTGCTCAAGAGCGCATCGCCCGATGTGGATGAGATCCGGCAGATCCTCGCCGACATCAGGCGCGACGATCAGCGCGCGAGCGAGGTGATCCGCAGGCTGCGCAGGGTGTTGAAGAAGATGCCGTTTGAGGTCGGCGACATCGAGCTCAACGACACCGTGCGCGAGGCGATCGGCCTGGTCGCGGCCGTCGCCGATGGACGCCGGATCGTGCTGACCTATACGCCTGCTCTGGCCCATCTGCACGTCAAGGGCGACCCGGTCCAGCTGCAACAGGTCGTTCTCAACCTGATCATCAACGCGATGGATGCGGTATCCGATGCCGGCATGGAGAAGCGCGAGGTCAGCGTGACGACGATGCGCGCCGGCAATCATGCCGAGATCAGGGTTGCCGACACCGGTCCGGGGATCGCATCCGCCGATCTCGGCAGCGTCTTCAACCCGTTCTTCACGACCAAGCCGGAAGGCATGGGCATGGGGCTTGCGATCGTCAAGACCATCGTCGAGGCCCATCACGGCACGATCAGCGTCGAAAACCAGCCTTGGGGTGGCGCGCTGTTCACGATCCGCCTGCCGCTGCTCGGCTGAGAGCCATGAAGGCGGCCCATGGCCTCGGGCCGACCGTCCCGAACCGGCTGCTGCTGGATGCCGAGCTGATCGATTGACGCGCCGCCGCAACGGCGCACGCGCGCCGTTTCGTTGATCTCGATCAATAAACGTCTATCGCTCGGCCCGATCGTCGCGGTCGGAAGTCTTGGGAGGATTGCAATGGTTGGTTGCGGCAGGATCCTGATGGCGATTGCGCTCGTGGTGACGATGCCCGCCGCTGCGATGGCGCAGGCCAGCACGCCGGCGGCGCCGGCGACACCCACCACGCAGGTACAGCCTGCAACGCCGCCCGCTCCTTCGGCCGAGCTGTTGAAGCCCGAGCAGTTGGAGGCTTTGGTCGCGCCGATCGCGCTCTATCCCGACGAGCTGCTCGCCAACGTGCTGGCCGCCTCGACCTATCCGCTCGAAGTGGTGGAGGCCAACCGCTGGCTGAAGGCGCGCAAGAGCCTGAAGGGCGATGCGCTCAAGACCGAGGTGGAGAAGCAGGCCTGGGACGACAGCATCAAGGCGCTCGCCAGCACCGCCGATGTTCTGGCCATGATGAGCGACCAGCTCGACTGGACCAAGAAGCTCGGCGACGCCTTCCTCGCGCAGCAGCCCGACGTGATGGACGCGATCCAGCGTTTGCGCAACAAGGCCTATGACAACAAGAAGCTGGTCACCACCAAGCAGCAGAAGGTCAGCGTCCAGTCGCAGGAGGGCAAGCAGGTCGTCGTGATCCAGCAGGCCAATCCCGCGGAGATGTACGTGCCCTATTACGATCCGGCGACGGTCTACGGCAGCTGGCCCTATGCGGAATATCCGCCGTATTATTGGGGCTATCCGTCCTATATCGGCGCAGGCGTGGTCGCGGCAGGCATCGCTTTCGGCACTGCCTGGGCGATCGGGCGCTGGGGCAATTACTGGGGCGGCGGCTGCAACTGGGGCAACCGCAACGTCTATGTCAATCATCGCACCACCAGCATCAACACCGGCTGGCAGCACAATCCGGCGCATCGCGGCGGCGTGCGCTACAACAATACCAACGTGCAGCAGCGCTTCGGCAACACCAACATCAAGGCCGGCGCGTCCGACCGGATGGATTTCCGCGGCCGTGACGGCAACCAGGTGCTGCGTCCGAACCAGGGTGCAGGAGATCGTGCTGGAGACCGCGCCGGCGACCGTGCTGGTGATCGCGTTGGCGATCGTGGCGGTGCCGGTGATCGCGCCGGCAATCGCGGTGATCGTCCGGGCGGCGGCGATCGTGCCGGTGATCGGGCCAAGGGCGGCAACAAAGGCGGCGGTGCCAAGGCCGCGAACCGCGCCGGCGGCGGGGCTGCGGCCAATCGTGGCGGTGGCGGCAATCGCGGCGGCGCCATGAACGTCTCCTCCGGTCGGTCAGCGTCCGCGGCATCCGCACGAGGTCGCGCCAGCATGGCGAGCATGCCGCGCGGTGGCGGCGGACCGAGCTTCGCCGGCCGCGGCGGCGGTGGCGGCATGGCGATGCGCGGCGTTGGCGGAGGCGGCTTCCGCGGTGGAGGTGGAGGAGGTGGTTTCCGCGGCGGTGGCGGCGGCCGGCGTTCCGACATCGCGCTGAAGCACGACATCGTTCTGCTCGGCCATCTCTCGAATGGCCTCGGCTACTATCGCTTCAACTATATCGGTAGCGACCAGGCCTATGTTGGCGTGATGGCGCAGGAGGTCGCGCAGGTGATGCCCGGTGCCGTCACCCGCGGCCGCGACGGCTATCTGCGGGTTTATTACGAGAAGCTCGGACTGACATTCCGGACCTACCGCGACTGGCTCGCCGGCGGCGCGAAGATTCCGGCGGAGGTGACGCCATGACCGGTCTGAAATCGTTCCGTCGCGCGGTGCTGCCCGGCCTCGTCGCGCTCGCATTGTTCGGATCGGCATCTCTCGCGCAGGAATCCTACAAGACACCGGAAGACGCCGCGGCTGCGCTTGCCGCCGCAGTCAAGAGCGGACCGAAAGACATTTTGAAAGTGCTCGGCAGGGATGCCGAGGGCATCGTCTTCTCCGGTGACGATGTCGCCGACAACGACATCCGGGCGCGCTTCAGCTCGATGTATGAGGCCAAGCACGGCATCAAGGCGGAAGGCAACAAGACCGCGACGCTGCTGCTCGGGCCGGACGACTTCCCGTTCCCGATTCCGCTGGTCAACACTAAGGCCGGCTGGGAGTTCGATACCGCCGAGGGACGGATCGAGGTGCTCCGCCGCCGTATCGGCCGTAACGAGCTCGACGCGATCCAGACCATGCTCGCCTATGTCGATGCGCAGAACGAATATGCCGACAATGACCGCGGCGAGGGCGCCGGCGTCTACGCACAGCGCATCGTCTCCTCGCCCGGCAAGAAGGACGGCCTGTTCTGGCGCGACGACAGCGACCCGAGTCCGCTCGGCGCGCTGGCGGCGGAGGCGTCGAAGGAAGGCTATCGCGCCGGCGATGTCGGCCCCGCGCCGTATCACGGCTACTACTTCCACATCCTCAAGGGGCAGGGCCCGGATGCCCGCGGCGGCGCGCTCAACTATGTCGTCAAGGGCAAGATGATCGGCGGCTTCGGCCTGATCGCCTGGCCTGCGGAATACGGCAATTCCGGCGTCATGACCTTCCTCGTCAATCACGACGGCGTCGTCTACCAGAAGGATCTCGGCCCGCGCACGGCGTTGATCGCCGAGCGCATCACGCAGTTCAATCCCGACCAGACCTGGAGGAAGGTCGATGCTGCAAAACCCTGAACGCTGCGCGCGGATGTTCCTCCGGATCGCGCTCCTGCTGCTGGCGCTCGGCGTTGCGGTGCCGACGCCGTCCTTGGCGCAGGCGGCGGGTCACGTCAGGGCCAAGATCGTGAAGGCCGGCCTCCTGGTCGGCGGCGGCGCCGGCGGCGGCGTGCTGACCTATCGCGGCAAGACCTATCCGTTCAGGATCAGCGGTCTGAGCTTCGGCATCACGGCCGGCGCGACGGTCGGCCGTTTCGACGGCTGGGCCTCGGGGATCCGCGATGTCGGTGACTTCGCCGGCACCTACAGCTCCGTCGGCGGCGGCTTTGCGCTGGTCGGCGGGGTCAACGGCGTTCACCTCCGCAACGAGAAGGGCGTGACCATCGTGCTGCAAGGCCCGAAGGCGGGACTCGAGCTCGCCGCCAATATCAGTCAGATCACGATCGCCTTGCGATGAGGCTCGGGCGGGCCTGGAACATGATGACATCAGCTTCGGCGGGCCGTCCGTGGCTCACCTCTCCCCGCGGGAGAGGTGAACCGAGTCCTGAGCGCGCATCGATTCAGCCAAATTCATCCCGCTCTAAGAGCGAGAACCAGGCGCACCGTCCTCGGATCGTCGCTGCGCGCCGGCCTGAAATCGGACTTCGCGAACACCCGGCGCATCGAGGCATTGCCGGACAGAACCTCGGCCGTCAGCTCGCGCATCCCCTGTTCCCGCGCGATGTCGATGAGATGCTTCAGCAGCAGGGAACCGATCCCGCGTCCTTGCCAGGCATCCACCACGACGAAGGCCATCTCGGCCTCGCCGGGCTTTGTAACCACGTATCGGCCGCCGCCGACGATCGCGGGACGATCCTGTTCCTCAACCCAGGCGGCCAGCGCGACGTGAGTGCTGAAATCGACGTTTATGAAGAAGCTTCGTTCCTTCTCCGAGAAGTGCCGCTTCATGGCGAAGAACCGGCTCTGCAGCGAGCTCGGCCCGGTGCGCTCGACCGCGGCCAGCATATCCGCTTCGTCGCTCGGCCGAAGCGCGCGAATCTCGATCGGAGTGCCGTCCTTCAGCGCGGCTTGCGCGCTGTAATCAGCGATTTGTGACATGCCGATGTCGCCCCGGCAGCTATTGGCGCGTCAAGCAAGTCGCGCCTCATAAGCCCGTTGCAGGACAAGAGCCTTCCAAGCGTGCAGGTCATCTTGACCTAGATCAACGTTCGTCCTGGCTCGCCGCCGTCAATTGTCGAACGCCACGGAGAGGTCGAAACATGTCCATCGATAAGGTGCAAATTCCGGGCGGTCCGATGTCGGGCCTCGTCGCCTCGGCAGTCGAATACATGATCGATGCGGGACAGCGCAGTGTCCTCTTCCTGGACATCATGCGCCGGCGCGGCGACCAGTACAGGGAACATGTCGCGCAGACCGCGCCGCACGTTCTGCAATATTCCGCCGAATTGATCATGGACGGCCGCAAGCTCGATGACCCCGTCAACTATGCGCTGGTGCGCATCATTCCGCCCGACAATGTCGAGATCGACATGAACCGGCGGCCGTTCGTCGTGATCGATCCGCGCGCGGGCCACGGCCCCGGCATCGGCGGCTTCAAGGCCGACAGCGAGATCGGCGTCGCCATGAAGGCAGGCCATCCCTGCTATTTCATCGGGTTCCTGCCGGATCCGATGCCCGGACAGACCATCGAGCGCATCGCGCGTGCCGAAGCCATCTTCATCGAAGAGGTCATCGAGCGCCATCCCAACGCCGACGGCAAGCCTTGCGTGATCGGCAATTGCCAGGCCGGATGGGCCCTCATGATCCTGGCCTCGCTGCGCCCCGAGCTGTTCGGGCCGCTGATCATCGCCGGCGCACCGCTTGCCTATTGGGCTGGCGTGCACGGCAAAAATCCGATGCGCTATTCCGGCGGCCTCCTCGGCGGGAGCTGGCTCACCGCGCTCACCAGCGATCTTGGCGCCGGCAAATTCGACGGCGCCTGGCTGGTGCAGAATTTCGAGAACCAGAACCCGTCGAACACGTTGTGGACCAAGCAGTACAACGTCTATTCCAAGGTCGATACCGAGGCGGACCGCTATCTCGAATTCGAGCGCTGGTGGGGCGGTCACGTCAACCTCAACGCCGAGGAGATCCAGTTCATCGTCGACGAGCTGTTCGTCGGCAACAATCTCGCCACGGGCAACATCGAGATGTCCGACGGCCAGAAGGTCGACCTCCGCAGCATCAGGTCGCCGATCGTGGTGTTCTGCTCCAAGGGCGACAACATCACGCCGCCGCAGCAGGCGCTGCACTGGATTCTCGACTGCTACGCCGATGTCGACGAGATCAGGGCCTATGGCCAGACCATCGTCTACACCGTGCACGAGAGCATCGGTCATCTCGGCATCTTCGTCTCCGGCGGCGTCGCCAAAAAGGAGCATGCGGAATTCTCCGGCAATATCGACCTGATCGACGTGCTGCCGCCCGGACTTTATGAGGCCACTTTTGAAGCGAAGGGCAAGGAGACCGCGAGTCCGGAACTGGTCGTCGGCCTGTGGGTGATGCGCTGCGAGGCTCGGACGCTCGGCGACATCCGCGCGATGGGCGGCAATTCGCCCGAGGACGAGCGGCGCTTTGCCACCGCCAAGCGCGTCTCGGAGATCAATCTCAAGGCCTATCAGAAATTCCTCCAGCCCTGGATCAAGGGCATGGTGACGCCCACGATGGCAGAGTGGGCCCACAACATGCATCCGTTGCGGCTGCAATACGAGCTGTTCAGCAGCCGAAATCCCTACATGGCGGTGGTGAAATCATTGGCCGAGAAGGCCGAGGAGGAGCGCAAGCCGGTCGCGGAGGACAATCCGTTCCTGGCGTTCCAGGAGCAGATCTCGAAGCAGATCGTTCACGCCCTGGATAGCTGGCGCGACTCGCAGGAGGCGCTGAGCGAAGCGATCTTCCTCAGCGTCTATGGTTCGCCGGCGCTGCAGGCGGCGGTCGGGATCGATCCCACCTCCGCGCCATCCCAGCGGTGTGAGATGACAGCCGAGCACCGCGCCATGCTCGAGAGGCGCATCGCTGAATTGAAGGCGCGGATCGGCAAGGGCGGCCTTCGCGAAGCGGCGCTGCGCGCCTTGCTCTATGTCGGCTCGGCGCGCGGGATGGTCGATGAACGCAGCATCGAGGCGCTGCGCCAGGTCCGCCGTGATCAAGCCGGCGCGCGCATGACGTTGTCCGAGTTCAAGATGCTGGTGCGGGAGCAGTTCTTCATGCTGCTGCTCGATCGCGAGGCGGCACTGGCCGCCATCCCGAAAATGTTGCCGGACGACGTCAATCTTCGCCGCGGCGCTTTCGAGGCGATCAAGCAGGTGCTGTCCGCGAGCGAGGACGTCACCGGCGAACGGGCCAAACGACTGCGGCAAGTTGCCGGCCTGTTTGGCCTCGACGTCAGCGAGCCTTCCGAGACGGCGTCGAATGTTGCCTCTTTCGATCCAAGGGCGAAGGCGTCGTAACACGAATTGCAGGGACCCGGAGCAACATCATGTCACCAGATGCGACGGCCACGCAGTCTCCCAGCAAGTACGATCGTCTGATCGCCGCTGCCAGGGCGATCCCGCCGGCGCCGACCGTCGTCGTGCATCCCTGCGACGAAACCTCGTTGCGGGGCGCCGTCGACAGCGCCGCGGCCGGCATCATCCGGCCCCTGCTGGTCGGGCCGGAGCGGAAGATCAGGGATACGGCCGCGAAATTCGGGTTGGACATTTCCGGCTATGATGTGGTCGATGCCGCGCACAGCGACGATGCCGCGGCCAAGGGCGTCGAACTGATCCATGCCGCGCGGGGCGAGCTTCTGATGAAGGGCAGCCTGCACACCGACGAGCTGATGCGGGCGGTGACGGCGAAGGTCGGGGGGCTCAGGACCGACCGGCGCATCAGCCATGTCTTCGTCATGGACGTGCCGGCCTATGCCGAAACCATCTTCGTCACCGACGCCGCGATCAACATCTTCCCCGATCTCGACGCCAAGCGCGACATCATCCAGAACGCGATCGATCTGTACAACCAGGCGAATTTCGGCAAATTGCCGCGCGTCGCCATCCTGTCCGCGGTCGAGACGGTGACGTCGAAAATCCCGTCCACGATCGAGGCGGCTGCGCTCTGCAAGATGGCGGACCGCGGGCAGATCACCGGCGGCCTGCTCGATGGCCCGCTGGCCTTCGACAACGCCATCGACGTCGAATCCGCGCGCATCAAGGGCATCAAGTCCGAGGTTGCCGGCCGCGCGCAGATCCTGGTCGTGCCAGATCTCGAAGCGGGCAACATGCTCGCCAAGAATCTCGCTTATTTCGCCAAGGCCGACGGCGCCGGCATCGTGCTCGGCGCACGTGTGCCTGTCGTCCTGACCTCGCGCGCCGACACTCCGCGGGCACGGATGGCGTCCTGCGCGGTCGCTGCGCTCTATGCTCATGCAAGGCGCCAGAAGGCGCCGACAGTTCCGGCGTGACCGCCATGGACAGCATCCTCGTCGTCAACGCCGGCTCGTCGAGCGTCAAGTTCCAGGTCTTCGCGGCCGAGGGTGAAGGCACGCTGCGCCGGCTGATCAAGGGCCAGGTGGACGGCATCGGCAGCCGCCCGCGTCTGCGGGCGAGTGACGCAGGCGGCGATCCCATGGCCGACCGTGCCTATCCGATCGAGGCCGTTGCGGACGTTCCGGCGGCGATGGAGATCGCGGGCGAATGGTTGCGGAACGAGGTTCGCATCCAACCTCTGGCGGTCGGACACCGCGTCGTCCATGGCGGGCCGGACTATGAGCGGCCGGTCCTGGTCGATCATGGCGTGGTGGCGCGCCTTGAACGCTTCGTGGCGCTGGCGCCACTGCATCAGCCGCACAATCTGGCGCCGATCCGTTCGATCCTCGCCAATTTCCCCGCTGTGCTGCAGGTCGCCTGCTTCGACACGGCGTTTCACCGCACGCATGGGCTGCTCGCCGATCATTACGCCATCCCGCACCAGCTCCACACCGAGGGTGTTCGGCGCTACGGCTTTCACGGGCTGTCCTACGAGTACATCTCGCGGACCCTGCCGCAGATCGCGCCCGACATCGCAAAGCGCCGGGTGATCGTCGCCCATCTCGGCAGCGGCGCATCCATGTGCGCGATGAAGGGCGGATCGAGCGTCGAGAGTACCATGGGATTCACCGCGCTTGACGGGTTGCCAATGGGCACGCGTCCCGGCCAGCTCGATCCCGGCGTCGTGCTGTATTTGATCTCCGAGAAGGGGATGACGGTATCGAAGGTGCAGGATTTCCTCTATCGCGACTGCGGACTGAAAGGTCTCTCCGGTCTCAGCAATGACATGCGCGAGCTGGAGGCCAGTCCCGATCCGCAGGCGAAGCTCGCGGTAGACTATTTCGTCTATCGCATCGGCCTCAACGCCGGCATGCTCGCCGCCGCGCTCCAGGGCCTTGACGCCTTCGTCTTCACCGCCGGCATCGGCGAGAACTCGAGCGGCATCCGCGCCCGCGTGGCGGAGCAGCTCGGCTGGCTCGGCGTCGCGCTCGATGCGGCCGAGAACGCGCGCCATGCGCGGCTGATCTCGACGGCGACCAGCCGCATCCCCGTTTACGTGGTGCCGACCGATGAGGAGCTGATGATTGCGCAGCACACGCTGGCGCTTCTGATGAACGGCCACTCGCATAATCCCAGACATGAGAGGGTGTCATGATCCCAGTATTTCCGGATAGCAAGGTCGCCCTGAAGGGAAAGAAGGGCCTCGTCGTCGGCATCGCTAATGACCAGTCGATCGCATGGGGCTGCGCCAGGGCGTTCCGGGCACTCGGCGCCGATCTCGCCGTCACCTATCTGAACGACCGCGCCAAGAAGCATGTCGAGCCGCTGGCGCAGGCGCTGGATGCGCCGATCTTCATGCCGCTCGACGTCATGGTCGAAGGCCAGACCGAAGCGGTGTTCGAGCGCATCAAGTCAGAGTGGGGCCAGCTCGATTTCCTGCTTCATTCCATCGCCTTCTCGCCCAAGGAGGCCTTGCACGGCCGCGTCGTCGATGTCGGCCGCGATGGTTTCCTGAAGACCATGGACGTCTCCTGCTGGTCGTTCCTGCGCATGGCGCATCTCGCCGAGCCGCTGATGAAGAACGGCGGCACGATGTTCACAATGACCTATTACGGCAGCCAGATGGTGGTCGAGAACTACAACATCATGGGTGTTGCCAAGGCGGCGCTCGAAGCCTCGGTTCGCTATGCTGCTGCTGAACTCGGTCCGAAGGGCATCCGCGTACACGCGATCTCGCCGGGACCGCTTGCGACCCGCGCGGCTTCAGGCATTCCGGAGTTCGACGAGCTGATGGACAAGGCACAATCCAAGGCGCCCTCGCGCAGCCTCGTCAGCATCGACGATGTCGGCAACGCCACCGCCTTCCTTGCGCTCGACGGCGCCAAGCTGATCACCGGCGCTGTGCTCTATATCGACGGTGGCTATCACATCATCGATTGATCGTGCATCCGGGCGTGGTCACGCCGGGTTGGACCGTCTGGGCGCTCGGGCTGATGATGGCACTTTGCCACTGTTTTGCCCGACGGGTCAAGGAAATTTCGACAAAACAGAAGATAAAGCAGAAAATGGCTGTGCCATCAACCCCATGCTACTGTGCATGGGGTTGTTTTCGAATTTTGTTTCAGCGGTAGTGCAGGGCGATCAGCTCGGCGATACAGGCAGGCTTCTTGCCGCCCTCGATCTCGATCACGAGGTGATAATTGACGCGCAATCCGTCGGGCGGCACGTCCTCGGCTTCGGCGACCGTGACGCGGCCGCGCAGTTTCGAGCCCGCCGGCACCGGCGCGAGATACCTGATCCGGTCCGCGCCATAGTTCAGCGTGTTGCGCAGGCCCTTCAGTCCGATCACCGTTCGGATGAACAGCGGCGCCAGGGCGAGCGAGAGCAGGCCGTGGGCGATGGTCTTGCCGCCGGGCATCTCCTTGCTCGCACGCTCCTGGTCGACATGGATCCATTGCTCGTCGCAGGTCGCCTCGGCGAACTGGTTGATGCGCTCTTGCGTGATCTCGATCCAGTCGCTGGCACCGATCTCGGTGCCGACGGCGGATTTGATCTCGTCGAAGTCGCTGAAGATCCGCATGGTCAGCCTGCTCAGAGCTTCATTTCCGGAACATTGTCGGGAATGGCCAATTCCGCCTCCGTCAGCGCCAGGACCTCGCCGACGCTGACGCCGGGCGCGGTTTCCAGCAGCGTCGCCTTGCCCTCGGGGAAGCCGATCACGGCCATGTCGGTCACGACCAGGTTGACGGGCCGGGCCGAGGTCAGCGGCAGCGAGCATTTCGCGACGATCTTCGACTTGCGCTTGGCGGCGTGCTGCATGGCGACGATGACGCGCTTGGCGCCGCTGACGAGGTCCATGGCGCCGCCCATGCCCGGCACCATCTTGCCGGGGATCATCCAGTTGGCGAGAAGGCCGTGCGCGTCGACCTGGAGGCCGCCGAGCACGGTGACATCGACGTGGCCGCCGCGGATCAGTCCGAACGACATCGCGCTGTCGAAGGTGGCAGCGCCCGGCAGCGCACTGATCGGCCGCCCGCCGGCGTCTGTGAGCAGGGGATGCGCCATCCCTTGCTCGGGGATCGGGCCGGTGCCGATCAGGCCGTTCTCCGACTGGAAAAACACCTTGAGCTCGGAGGGCACGTAATTGGCCACCAGCGTCGGAATGCCGATGCCGAGATTGACGAGGTTGCCGCTCTTCAGCTCCTTGGCGACGCGCCGGGCGATGATGATCTGCGGATCCATGGCTCACCCGTTGGTAATGAGATAGTCGACGAGCGGCGCCGGTGTCATGACATGATCGGGCGCGATGACGCCGACCGGCACGATGTTCTCGGTCGTGACGATGACGGTGTCGGCGGCCATCGCCATGATCGGGTTGAAGTTGCGCGACGTCAGCGCATAGGCGAGGTTGCCGAGATAGTCGGCGAGGAAGGCGTGCACCAGCGCGAACTGCGCCCGCAGCGCGGTCTCGAGCAGGAAGGGTTTGCCGTCGACCTCGATCTGGCGCTTGCCTTCCGCGACCAGCGTGCCGACGCCGGTCGGCGTGAGCACGCCGCCGAGGCCGCATCCGCCCGCGCGGATGCGCTCGACCAAGGTGCCCTGCGGAACGAGATCGACCGCGACCTGGTTCGCCAGCATCTGCTGCTGGGCTTTCGGATTGAGACCGATATGCGTCGCGGTCAAGCGGGAGACCAGCGCCGCGTCGAACAGCTTGCCGACGCCCTTGCCGGGCATCGCAGCGTCGTTGCAGATCAGTGTCAACCCGGTCTTCTTCTGCCGCACGAGCTCGTCGAGCAGCCGCTCCGGCGTTCCCACGCCCATGAAGCCGCCAACCATGACGCTGGCGCCTGCCGGGATCATCGCAACGGCTTCTTCGACGGAGACGGCCTTCATGATTGAAACTCCCGGTCGGCCGGCGATGAGCAGAAGGGCGGCAGCAGGTGGATGTTGGCGCGGGCCGGTTGGTCTCCTTTGATCTGCATCAAGGCTTCAGTTCATTCCGTTCCGACTGCGTCCACGCCGATGCTTGCGAGCGTCTCGCGCCAGAGCCTGCGAACGCCGGCGTGGCGCTGCTCGAGCGCCGCGCTGACGGCATCCCGATGCGCCGCGAGGACTTCACTCTTGAGGAATAGGATCTGCGCCTGCAACAGACGGCTGCTCTCGAACTCGATCCGGCGCAATGCCATGACGAACGGGTCCTGCGCATTGGCCTCGACGGGGAGCAGCGCAGCCGGCCGGATGCCAGCATGCACCGCATGCGCAAGTGTTGCGAGGTGGACCGCCTGGGCGAGGCGAGGCTCTGCGATCCCCTCGATCGGCGCAGGCAACCAGGCGGTCTCCCAGGATGCGGCCATGTATCCCAGGGCAAGATCCGGCACCCAAGACGTGGCGCGCATCAGCAGCGAGACGATCTCGCTCTCGCGATAGAACTGCGCGTTCAACTCGGTCTGCCAGGCGGCGTCGAGCTTCATCGGCAGAGTGAAGGCGAATTGCCGGGCGAGGGCGCCGTGCGCCGAGATCAGGAATGCCGCGACCCGCGTCTGCTGCCGCCGTGGAATGCGGCTGTCGAAATCGAGTGGACCGAGGAAGCCGCTCATGGCAGCGCTCGCTTGACCGGGATGGCGCGCAGATGATCGTAGCCGGGGGGAAACGGCGTGAGCTCGCCACCGGCCTCGTCCGGCGCAATCCAGACCGCTTGATTGCCTTGCCAGCGCCCGGCCAGCACGTCGTCGGCAAAGCGGGCGAGCAGATCGGCCGTCAGCGCGCCCTTCTCCAGCGTGAAGGCGTGATAGGCCTTTGGTACGATGACCAGTGAGCTATTGGGAATCTCGACGCGCAAGGTCTCGTGCAGGCTGCGCGGTGTCAGGAAATCGAACTCGCCGTTGAGGATCATGGTCGGAGCCGTGATCGCGGACAGGCGCGGCGTGAGCGGCTGGAAGTCGAGGAAAGATTCCATCAGGTTCTGGAGCGCGTAGACGTCGTTGACCAGCCAGCCCTGACGCTTGACGCCGTCGAGCTTGTCCAGCAGCGGCTTCAGCCATTGGTCCGACAGGTTCATTGGCAGCAAGAGGTCCTGGAGGTAGCTCGTGCCGCCGAGGATCAGTCCGGTGCGCAGGGCATTGCCGAGCAGCAGAAGCTGCGGCGTGAGCTCGGCGAAGCAGCTCATCGGCACGAGCCCGGACAGCCGCTCGCCGTGCGCGATGGCGTAGCGCAGCGCGATCAGGCCGCCGAAACCGATACCGCTCAGGAAGACCGGGCCGTCGCCGAGCTCGTCGATCAGGAGGCGCAGCGCGGTGACCTGATCGTCCTGGCTGATGAAGAGCGTCGGCTTGTCGGAGGCGCCCTGGCCGAGCAGGTCGAAGGTCGCGACGCGAAAGCCGCGCGCCAGCAGCGCCTCGCGATAGGCCGACCAGAGCTCGGCATATTGCGTCAACCCGTTCACGAGCACATAGGCCGGGGCATCCGCCGGCCCGTCCAGCTCATAGCGGATCCGGTATGAGCCATGACGGAGGAAGGGCATTGCGCTGGCCGGCGGCGGTTTCGAATGCGCGATCCTCAAGCGTCGGCAGTCAAATTCCATTGAGTTAGATCAAAGCTGGCCCGGCCGTCCTGCCTAGCGTCTCGCCAAAATGCGCGTGGGAGGATTGCGTCATGATCGCGAGAGACATCGTCAAGCGCTGCTTGATCAGCCTGGTCGTGCTGCTGGTCGGCACGGCGCTCGCAGTCGCACAACCCTTCACGCGGCGTTCGTCGCAGGTGCAGCATGACGGTTTGAAGAAAACTTACGAGATCGCCAACTTCCGCCTTGGCGGCAAGTATGATCTGTCGGATCCCTCGAAATGGGAGAACGGCGGCGAGGGCGGCGTCACGTTGGAGTCGCTCGGCGCCAGCAAGCTGCGCACCGCCTACATCGCTATCGGCAACGCCCGGCGTAACGCGGCCGGCGAGATCACCAATGCCGTCGTGATCAACTCCTACTATTCCGGCGATTCCACCGACATGTACGAGCAATGGGTGAAGGGCGCCGCACTATCGGGCGGCGTGCCGATCATCGGTCCGGGCCGGCCGATCGACACCGACCGCTATTACGTCATCATGGTCGATCCGCTCGGCACCTGGGGCGCCAGCAAGCCGTCGGACGGACTCGGCGTCAAGTTTCCGCAGTACAGCTACTACGACATGGTGCAGGCGAATTACCGCCTGCTGCGTGACGAGCTGAAGGTCGCGCGCATCGCGCTGGTGACCGGCGTCTCCATGGGCGGCACGCAGACTTATGTCTGGGGCGTGATGCATCCGGAATACATCAACGCCCTGATGCCGATCGGCGGCACCACGCAATCGGATGGTGACGACCCCGTCGGCAACTGGACGTTTCAGATGATGACGGCGGCGATCCAGTCCGATCCCGTCTGGCAGTCCACCAACGGCGACTACTACAAGCTGCCCAAGGAGAAGCATCCGGTCCCGGGCGTTGCGTTCGGCTGGTCGATCCTCGGCATGACCGGTTACGACTTTGCCTTCCGCACGACCCAGAGCTGGGCGGCCGTGCAGCCGGAGATCTTCTATTGGGACCCACCGAACGAGAAGGCGGGATTGAACGTCACCAACCGCGCCAAGCTCTATGATGCCGTCGACCTCGTCTGGCGCAACCGGGTCGGCGAGACGCACAATATCAACCCGTATCTCGGCCGCATCCAGGCCCGCACGCTGGTGATGCACATCACCAACGACCTCTGGCTCAACTTCAAGCTGGCGCAGAAGGCTGTCGATCGCGTGCCCGGGGCCGACCTGATCGCGCAGGAGAGCCCGGTCGCGCATTACGGCGTGTTCCCCATCATCAACCAGCGCAAGAACGATCCGAAGTTCGTCGCCTTCATGGACGACGTGGCCGCGCTCGATCGCGCGCAGAAATTCGTCGACAAGAATTACCGCGTGCCTGGCGTCGCCGAGAACATCGATCCCAAGAAGTCGTTCTGGAAGGCGTATGTGACCTATCCCTATCCGGTCAAATTCGCCAGCGCCAAGGACAAGAGCGGCAACTCCTGGGAAATCGGCTACATGGACGAGTATGCCGGCGCCGACAAGGATCCGAAGGTGCTCGTCATCATCCACGGTAAGGGCGCGTTCGGCGGCCACTACGGCAACATCATGCAATACGCGCTGCACAGCGGCCTGCGCGTGATCGTGCCCGACCTGCCGCATTACGGCATGTCGGGGCCCGGCAATCTCGACAAGAGCCTGGCCCGCACGATGCAGGACATGCGCGAGGTGATCTACGACCTCGTCGTCAACCAGCTCGGCGTCAAGAAAGCCTACTATCTCGGCCATTCGCTCGGCGGCCAGTTCGTCGTGGGCTATGCCCTGACCTGGCCGGATGCGGTGCAGGGCCTCGCCCTCGAAGCGCCATCGGGCCTCGAGGAATATCCGCGCGAGATCACCATTGCGAAAGACAAGAAGGCGCCGCTGTTCGATCCGACCCTCGGCCGCGACTTCGACAAGTGGAAGCAGGTCTGGGACCAGACCGGCATCCTCGCCGCGGAAAAAGCGCGCGACGAGCTGAACATCCGCGACTTCTTCTATTTCAAGAAGCGTGACCCCGGCACCGGCGCGGTGTCGGCGGCGAAGAGCGGCTACTTCTTCAGCGACAGCGAATATGCCCGCCTTCACACCGAGCAGCGCGTCGGGCTCACCAAGGGCAACCCGAAGGAGCTCGAGCAGTGGTGCAACGTCTTCATCTTCGACATCTACACCATCGGCGCGGAGCTGCAGCAGGATGATCCCAAGAATCTCTATGAGCGGGTTATCCAGATCAAGGCGCCGATCTTCCTCGCGTTCGGCGACAAGGAGCCGTTTATCCCGACCCCCGCATTCAACGGGCTGACCGACCTTGGCCGCGATGTCATCACGCCGTTCATGACGCGAATGACGAAGGCGGGCAATCGGCCGATGCTCAAGATCTATCCGGAGACGGGGCACTTCATCCACACCGACAACCCCGTGGAATATTCCGCCGATGTCGTCGACTTCGTGATCAACGGAACTGTCGACACCTCATCGCCGCTCGGCACCGACCGCATGATCAAGGGCGCGGTGGCATCGGCCTTGCCGCTGGCGCCCACGCCGCCCGGCGCGGCGCCGACGGCCGGTCTCAACAAGTAGGACCTGCCCATGCCGAGAGTGCAGGCGGGAGATGTGCAACTCGGCTGGCGGGAGTGGGGGCAAGGCGACGTCACGGTCGTCTTCATCCACGGCAATCTCGCCAGCAAGGACTGGATCGAGCTCGCTGCGCCCTTGTTTCCGACCGGCCTGCGCGTCATCGCAATCGACTGGCGCGGTTGCGGTGACAGCGATCGCCCCAAGCCCGCGCCGGACTACGCCAACTACTCCATGCAACAGCACGCCGAGGACATGCTGGCGGCGCTCGATGCGCTCGATATCGGCTACTGCCACCTTGCGACCCATTCGACCGGCGGCATCATCGCCGCGCGCATGCTGTTGATGCAGCCGCAGCGCTTTGGCCGCGTCTTCGCGCTCGATCCGGTGACGCCGCTCGGCGTGGCCTTCAATGCCGAGCAGATTGGGTCGTTCAGGGCGATGATGGCGAGCAAGGAGCGGACACGGTCTGTGATGGCGACCGCCGCCTCGTCGCTGTTCGAGCCGGAGAGCATGGCGCCGAACATGGTCCCGCGATTTCGCGAGGGGCTCGGCGAGATCCAGGTGCTGTTCGACCGGATCATCGAGCAGACCTTCGGCGTGTCGGAGGGGATCTGGATCGGAACGCCGGTCAACTTGACGCGCGAGAAGGGGAGCCGCGAGCTGGAGCGGCGCATGCCGGAGATCCGGCATCCGCATCTCGTATTGTGGGGCGAGTGGGACGGCTGGATTGCACCGGCCGATCTCCGCACCATGGCCGAGGCGATGCCAGATTGCCGTCTGGTGGTGATCCCCGGCATCGGCCATTCGATGAACCTCGAACGGCCGGCGCTCTATGCCGGTTATTTCGGCGCCTGGTTCGGAGGCCTCCGTGCCGGCTCGTCGTAGCCCACTGAAAGCGGGCCTGGATTCGCGCTCGCCGTGTTGCCCTGGTCGTCGTGATCGGCACGAACTTCCCGATGTCGCTGGTCGTATTCCCCCGACTCGATTTTTCGTTCCTGTCGGCCGAGCAGCGGGGCGGAACGACCATCGGCGCCGTGTCCGGTGTCTGGTCGACGATTTCATGCGCCTGGTGACGGAGCATCACCTCGCTCCAGAATTGATGCATCGTGTCACGACAATGAGCGCCGGCACCCTGGACGCGCTTCGCCACAAGGGCACCGTGCTTCTGCTGTTGCCGATCAGCGGTCTCACCCACCGGGAAAGCTATCTCGACATGGTGATGACCGTGATCGTCAGTTGCATGATCGCGCTGGTCGCCGTGCTGATACCGGGGGCGATGTTCGGGTCGTTCTGAGGGCTGAGATCGCCAGCTAATGTCGTTCCGGCAGCGCATAGGCGCGGACGTAATCGCCGAGCTTGGTGCCGAACGAGCCGTGGCCGCCGTCGACCGTGACGACGTATTGCTTGCCGCCGGCCTCATAGGTCATCGGCGTCGACTGGCCGCCGGCGGGAAGGCGGTCCTGCCAGAGCTGCTTGCCATCGCGGACGTCGAAAGCGCGGATGTAGTCATCCATCGTTCCCGTGATGAAGACGACGCCACCCGCGGTCACGATCGGGCCGCCCAGCATGGGGACACCGAGCTTGAATGGCAGCGGCAGCGGCGCCTGATCGCGGATCGTGCCGATGCGATGTTGCCAGATCACCTTGTGCGTTCTCAGGTCGATGGCCGCGATATTGCCCCAGGGCGGCGCGAGGCAGGGGATGCCGAGCGGCGAAAGGAAGATGCCGAGATCGACGCCATAGGGGGCACCGTACATCGGCTGCACGCCGAGTTCGGTGCCCGGCGGATGCGCCGCGTTCGGCGCGGCCGGGTTGTCCTTTCCACGCGGAACGAGGCGGGAGACGAACGGGATCGATTGCGGGTTCGCGATCGCGATCTGACGTTCGGGATCGACGGCAATGCCGCCCCATTCGAACATGCCGAAGTCGCCCGGGAAGACCAGGGTGCCCTGTTCTGACGGCGGCGTGAACGGGCCCTCATAGCGCAGGCGCTTGAACTTGATGCGGCAGGCCAGCTGGTCGAACGTCGTGCTCCCCCACATCTGCGCGTCGGTCAGCATGCCGGGCGGGCGGAAGCTCAATTGCGAGAAGGGCTGCGTCGGCGACAGCCGGTCGCCCGGTGCGGGTCCTTGCGGCACTGGCTTCTCCGGTGCGGGCACCAACTGATGCCCGTCGCGGCGGTCGAGCACGAAGATGTCGCCGGTCTTGGCCGGAATGTAGATCGCCGGCGTCACGCTGCCATTCGAACGCTGATCGACCAGGCTCGGCTGCGATGGCATGTCCATGTCCCAGAGATCGTGGTGCACGTTCTGGAACGACCAGCGCAGCTTCCCCGTCATGATATCGAGCGCGATTAGAGCCGAATCGTAACGCTCGTTTTCGGGCGAACGTCCGCCGCCCCAGATGTCCGGCGAGCTCGAGCCGAGCGGCACGTAAACGAGCCCGAGGCTCTCGTCGACCGCGGAAATGCTCCAGGAGTTGGGAGAGCCCGCGGTGAATTGATGCGACGCCGAGGGCATCTCGTTGGGGTCGGTATTGCCGGCGTCGAACGCCCAGATCAGCCGCCCGGAATAGACGTCGAAGCCGCGGATCACGCCCGATGGCACGCGATCGGAATAATTGTCGATGACGGCGCCACCGACGATCAGGACCTTGTCGGTGACGACGGGCGGTGAGGTTCCCTCGTAGAAGCCGAGGGTCTGGATCTCGCTTCCTTCCTTGAGGTCGATCTGCCCGTGATTGCCGAAACTCTCGCAAGGCTTTCCGCTCTGTGCGTCCAGCGCAAACATGCGTCCGTCATTGGTCGGAATGAAAATGCGCTGGGCACAATCGGCCGGCGCAGGCGCACCGTCGGCCGTCACGGCGCCCGGTTTTGTTGCGTGATAAGACACGCCGCGGCAGGTCATGTGCTGGAAGGTCTTATTGTGCTGGACCTGCGGGTCGAACTTCCAATGCAGTTTTCCGGTCGCAGCCTCCAGGGCAAATACGATCTGATGCGGAGAGCAGGTGTAGAGAAGATCGCCGACCTTGAGCGGCGTCGCCTGGTTGGTGATCTCGTCGGGATCATCCGGCCCTTTGTGGTCACCGGTGCGAAATTCCCAGGCCAGGGTCAGATCCTTTACATTGTGCCTGGTGATCTCGCTCAGCGAGGAATATCGCGTCCCGAAGCCGCTGCCGCCATAGGCGGTCCAGTTCTCGGCTGCGCTGGCCGGTGAGGAAGAGGCAATGGCGCCGGTCGTGTCGTTCCCGGGGATCGTGCCGGCAAGATCGCGGCGGTCGCTCGTCAGCGAAATACCGAGTACGACGGCTGCAACGACAAGGACGAGACCGAGCGCCCATCGCGCCGCTCGCAAGCGGGGACCGAGGCGGGAGGCAACGAAGGGAAGCAACAGCCATAGGCCGAACGGCGCAAGCACGTCGCCGCGCGGGGCCAGCGACCAGAAATCGAATCCGGCTTCCCAGATCGCCCACGCCATGGTGGCGGCAAGCAGCGCGGCATAGACCCAGAGAGCCTCGGCACGACGGCGCGCGAGCAGCCAGCCGGTGAGCAGAAGCATGGCCCCCGCGAGGAGATAGTAGACGGAACCGCCAAGGGCTGCGAGCCAGGCACCGCCAGCGAGGAGCGCCAGTCCCATGATGAAGACGACCGCGATGGTCACGGCCAGCAATGGGATCTCACGGAAAGAGATCGGTGAACGATGTGTCGGAGTCATGATGCCTGCTTCAGCGTAGCGACAAGCGCGGGATTCCGCGCGCGAGCGCGCGCAGCGCTTCCGGCATAGTCAGCTCCCGACATGCGATGTTCCGTTGCGGCAATGTCTCTGCGGCCGAGAGGTTCCTGCAAGGCTAGGAACTCTTGCGCAAGCCTTCCGTTAGCGGGAGCAGATTCCCGGAGCGTTCGATGACTGAATACCCAAAGCCTCCTTTCCCTTCGCAGCAGCAACCGATGCCTGGTTCAACGCGTGCGATGGATCCCCGGCCGGATCACGGCGAGGAGAGTTACAAGGGCGCCGGGCGCCTCGCCGGAAAGAGGGCGATCATCACAGGCGGCGACAGCGGGATCGGCCGCGCGGTCGCGATCGCCTATGCCCGTGAAGGCGCGGACATCGCCATCGCCTATCTGAACGAGGACGAGGATGCGGCCGAGGTCAAGGCGCTGGTGGAGCGGGAGGGCCGCAAGATCGTCCTGATCCCGGGCGATATCCGCAGTCCCGATCACTGCCGGTCCATCGTGCGTCGTACGGTCGAGGACCTTGGCGGGATAGACATCCTCGTCAACAATGCCGCGCATCAGGCCACGTTCAAGGACCTCGAGGAGATCAGCGACGAAGAGTGGCAGCGGACGTTCGAGACCAACATTCATGCCATGTTCTATCTGACCAAGGCCGCCGTACCCCACATGCGCCCGGGAGCTGCGATCATCAACACGGCCTCGGTGAATTCCGACATGCCTAACCCGAGCCTGCTCGCCTATGCCACGACGAAAGGGGCCATTCAGAACTTTACGGGCGGCCTCGCCCAGATGCTGGCCGGGAAGGGCATTCGGGTCAACGCAGTCGCGCCGGGCCCGATCTGGACGCCGCTGATCCCCTCGACCATGCCGGAAGAGACAGTGAAGAATTTCGGCAAGCAGGTGCCGATGCAGCGCGCCGGCCAGCCGGCCGAGCTCGCAACGGCCTATGTCATGTTAGCCGATCCGCTCTCGAGCTACACCTCAGGCGCGACCCTGGCCGTCACCGGCGGAAAGCCGTTCATCTGAACAGGAGATAAGGCGGCGCAATTGGTGCGAAGCGGGCCGGGTCGCGTCTCGGTCATCCCGCAAGAAATCCGCCGTCAACCGCGACCACCGTACCCGTCGCATACTGCGACGCTGGCATGCAGAGGAATGCGACCGCGCCGGCGATGTCCTCGGGTTGTCCCCAGCGCTTGAAGGCGGTGCGGTCGGCGATGCGCTGATAATGTGCGCGATCGGTGCGGCCGGCGGCGTTGATTGCGGTTTCGATGTAGCCAGGTGCCACCGCGTTGACGCGGATACCTTCCTCCGCCCATTTGAGGGCGAGTGCCTTGGTCAGCATCACGACGCCACCTTTGCTGGCGCAATAGGCGGGGATTCGCGGCAGCGCCAGCATCGCATTCATCGAGGCGATGTTGACGATCGAACCCTTGCTCTCCGCGAGCAGCGCATGGAACGCCATGCAGGTCCGGAACGTACCGGTGAGATTGACATCGAGCACCTTCATGAATGTCTCGATCTCGAATTCCTTGTCGCGTGCAAGAATGCCGGCGCAATTGACCAGCGCGTCGACGCGCTTGTGCTGTCCGGCGAATGACGCGATGGCCGCATCGTCGGTGACATCGAGAGTCGCAAGCGTGAGGCCAGCGCGTGGCTTGAGCAGGATGCGGGCAAGATCGGCATCGTTGGCACCGGTTGCTGTGACCGTCGCGCCGAGGTCGCAAAACTGGTTGCTGATCGCCGCGCCGATGTCGCCGGCTCCGCCGATCACGACGGCATGAAAGCCGGGTGCGAGGGAGAAATTCGAAGTCATTGGGGTTGTCTCACTTCAGGGATTTCGGAGGCGGGGCGGTCGATTCACGGACCACCAGCGAGAAGTCGATCTCGCGATGCATGATGGTCTGCTCGCCGGCGAGGCTCCGGACCAGATATTCGCCGGCGCGCTGCCAGGTTTCCCCCGTCGGGACGTGAATCGTGGTCAGGCTCGGCCGCAAATGGCGGCTCCAGTCAAGGTCGTCGAAACCGACCACCGACAGATCGCGGGGCACGGAAAAGCCGTCGCGCTCCGCCTCCAGCAGCACGCCATAGGCGATGACGTCGTTGCCGCACACCAGGGCCGTCGGGCGATCCTTGAGATTGAGGAGATAGCGGGCCGCCTCGCGGGCGTCGTCGAGCGTATAGGGCACCTCGACGTGCCATTGCGGGGGAAGCTCGATGCCATTCTCGGCGAGCGCGCGGCGAAAGCCGGCGACGCGGGCGCTGGCGCGGTCATTGTTGCGCTGAAGCGCCGAGACGATCCCGATGCGGCGATGACCGAGTTCGATGACATGTGCGGCGGCGCGATGGGCGGCCGCTTCGTTGTCGGTGCCGACGCAAGGGTAAGGACGGTCAGGCTGGTAGATGCCGACATTGATGAAGGGCACCGCGTTGTCCGCGAGCAGCTTGCGCAATCCGTCGTGATGGCAATCGCCGCGTAGCACGAGGCCGTCAACGCCGCGGCTGATCAGATTGCGCGCCTGCTGCAATTCGACGTCGAGATCGTAGCCGCTGGTGGTGAGGAATAGCATGTATCCGACCGAGGAGAGATACTGCTGAAGCGAGGCAATACCGCGCGCGAACATCGTGTTGTCGATCGTCGGCACGATCGCGCCAAGGGTACGTGAACGGCGCGACGAGAGGATGCGAGCCGGCGCATGCGGGATGTAGCCGAGCGCATCGATGGCCTGCTCGATGCGCGCGCGCAGGGGCGGGCTCACCGCATCGGGATTATTGAGCGCGCGCGAGACCGATGCCGTCGAGACGCCGGCGCGGGCCGCCACGGCGCGGATGCCCTGCTTCACAGACTTGGCGCTGGTTAGTCCCATGTATGTAACGTTACATCTCGGCTCGGATCGCCGGTTGATAGCGGATAATGTCGCATATTCGTCGCAGATTGCAGAGCTTGTCCATTGCTTGACACGGCGTTGGCGGAGCGTAAATTGTAACCGTTTTCATGCCATAGTCAAAATGGTCCGCCAGCTTAAGGCGGCTCGCCGGGAGGAGAGTTCGATGAAGGCCAGGATGCTTGCGACGCATGTCGCGTTGCCCGTTCTCGCGATTGCCGCCAGCGCGCAGGCGCACGCCGCCGATTTCGACTGGATGAAGTTCAAGGGCAAGACCGTCACCTTTCTCGCCAATAACAATCCGGTCGCGCAGGCGCTGCTGACCTACAAGGCCGATTTCGAGAAGCTGACCGGCATGACGCTCAAGGTCGACGGCTATCAGGAACAGCAGATGCGCCAGCGTCTGGTCACTGTCATGAATGCGAACAGCGACGAGGTCGACGTGTTCATGACGCTACCCTCACGCGAGGGCGAGCAGTTCGCCGCCGCCGGCTGGTACGCCGATCTCACCGCGATGGCCAGGAATGAGGTTGCCAAGGATTACGACCCTGCCGGGCTGAGCCAGGCGCTGCTCAAGGCGGCTACGTTCAATGGCAAGCTCACCAGCATGCCCATGAATCTCGAAGGGCCGATCTTCTATTACCGCACGGACATCTTCAAGAAGTGTGGCCTCGATGCGCCGAAAACGATCAAGGACGTCGAGGCTGCCGCCGAGAAGATCAAGACCTGCGACAGCGCGGTGACGCCCTTCGTCTCGCGCGGCCTCAAGCCGGCGGTCGCCTACACCTTCAGCAATATGCTGCACAATATCGGCGGCACGTACATCGCTGGCGGCAAGTCGAACCTCTGCTCGGCCAAAGGCAAGGAAGCCCTCGACACCTATAGCCGGCTGCTGCGCGATTTCGGTCCGCCCGGCGTCGTCAACTACAGCTTCCAGCAGATCTCCGCGCTCTATCGCAGCGGTCGCGCCGCGATGGCGTTCGAATCGTCCAACGAGCTGCGTACCGTGATGGAAGGCGGCGCGCGCCTGAAGGACACCGGTCTGCTGCCGTTCCCGGCGGGCGAGGCTGGGCAGGTGCCGACCACGATCGGCTGGGGCATGGCAGTGTCCTCGCACAGCAAGCAGCCGGATGCGGCCTGGTACTTCGTGCAGTGGGCGACTAGCCCCGAGGTGCAGAAGAAGATGGCGCTCCAGGGCATTGCGCCGCCGCGTCCGTCCGTCGCCAACGATCCTGAATATCGCAAGTGGATCGAGGAGGAGCCGGTGCGGAAGGAATGGCAGGCCGCGCTCGACGTGCTGGCCACCAAGGGCTCGTCCGAAGTCGGCTATCCCATCGTCGCCAATCCGCAATCGCGCGAGTTCATCGGGCAGGCCGTGCAGGATCTGATCCTGAAGCAGAAGCCGATCGACCAGGCCTGCGCGGATGCCGACAAGGCGCTCGATGCACTGATCGCACTGAACTAACGGCTTCTCGCCGGCAGGCCAGCGGCCTGCCGGCACCCAATTCGATCGAGGACACCAACGCATGTCGGACACGGCTGCGGCACTCAGGCAGGACCGGCAGAAGCTGGAGATGGCGGCGCTCTCGGCGCCGGCCGTGATCTTCACGCTCGCGATGATTGCGTTTCCGGTCGTCTATACGATCTGGCTCGGCTTCCAGAATTTCTCCTCGACCGGCAAGCAGTCGTTCGCGGGGCTCGCCAATTACTCGAAGCTGATCTCAGACTACGAGTTCTGGCACGGGCTGTGGGTCACCATCGCGCTTTACTTGCTGTCGCTGGTGCTCCAACTCGTCTTCGGCGTCTGGCTGGCGCTGGTGCTGTTCCACGCCAAGCGCCTGCCGGGCATCGTGCGCTCGCTGTTCATCTCGCCCTTCATGATGCCGCCGGTCGTGGCTGGCATGATGTGGCTGGTGATTCTCGATCCGTCGCTGGGCGCCGCCAATTATATCCTTCAGCTGTTTGGCTTGCCGCCGTCGGACTGGCTGGCCTCGCCGATATGGGTGATTCCGACCGTGGCACTGATCGATAGCTGGCAGTGGACGCCTTACGTCGCCCTGATCGTGCTGGGTGGATTGCAGTCGCTGCCGCCGAGTGTCTACGAGGCCGCGCAGATCGACGGCGCATCCCCGTTCAAGACGTTCCAGCGCATCACGCTGCCGCTGCTGCTGCCGACCATCGTCACCGCGGCGATTCTGCGCAGCGTCGATCTGCTGCGCTTCTTCGACATCATTTACATCACCACCCAGGGCGGCCCCGGCAACGCCTCGAATACACTCAATATCTACGGCTTCCGCGTCGGATTCGAATTCTTCAACATCGGCTATGCCAGCGCCCTGATGCTGACGCTGACGGCGATCGTGTTCGGCGCCGTGCTAGCCTTCAACCGCCTGCGCGGCGCGGTGGCGTGGTGACCCCATGACCGGTGCAGCCACCACCGATCGCTGGATCCGCTGGCTCAACACGATCCAGCTCGTGCTCGCCGGCGTGCTCATCATGGCGCCGACGGTCTGGATGGTGCTGTCCTCGTTCAAGCCTTCCTTCGAGGTCACCGCATATCCGCCGACGCTGATCTTCAGGCCGACGCTGGAGAACTACGTCGAGTTGACCAAGACCACGCCGTTCCTGAGCTATGCGCTCAACAGCCTCATCGTCACAGTCGGCTCGACCGCGCTGGGACTATTGTTCGGAATTCCGGCCGCTTTCGCCGTCTCGTGGACGCGCATCTCGTGGCCGGCAATCCTGACGCTCGCCGCGCGCATGGCGCCGGGCACGCTGTTCCTGCTGCCGTGGTACGTCATGTTCCGGCAAGTCGGCATGATCGGCTCCTACACCGCGCTGATCCTCAGCCATGCCGTGATCACGCTGCCGATCGTGATCTGGGTGTTGCTGCCGTCGTTCGACGGCATTCCACGCAGTGTGTTCGAGGCGGCGCAGGTCGACGGATGCAGCGTCACGCGCCTCCTCTGGCGCATCGCGCTGCCGCTGGTGGCATCCGGCGTCGCCGTCTCGGCGATCCTCGCCTTCGTGTTCTCGTGGAACTACTTCCTGTTTGCGCTGGTGCTCTCGAACGGCGACACCAAGACGCTGATCGCGGCGGCCTTCAACTTCATCGGCGAAGGCTCGACGCAATGGGGCGCCCTCATGGCCGCGGCGACGCTGATCGCGTTGCCACCACTGGTGTTGGCGGCCCTGGTTCAGCGCTGGCTGGTGTCCGGACTGACGCTCGGCGCGGTGAAAGGCTAGGTATCTGATGAACGTATCACCCCGTCCGAATGCGATCATGCAGGCTGCGGTCTTCCACGGCAACGACCGCATCACCATCGAGCGCGTCGCGATGCCCGAAGTCGGAACCGGCGAGGTGCTGGTGCGCGTCTCGCGCACCGCGCTGTGCGGCTCGGACTTCAAGCTCTGGCACAAGGGCGCCGAGTTCACCGCAGGTCACGAGATTTTCGGCGTGGTCGAGCAGCCTGGTCACCGGCTGCATGGCCGCCGCTGTGCCGTTTATATCCCGCTTCATTGCGGTCATTGCGCCGCGTGCGAGCGCGGCGACACCCAGATGTGCCTGGAAGTCTCCAGCCTGATCGGCTGGAACAGGCCGGGCGGCTATGCCGAATACGTGCCGGTGCCGGAGAACTGCCTGCTGCCGGTACCCGATGATATCGAGGATAGTCTCGCGCCGCTGCTGCTCGACACCATCGGCACGTCAGGCCACGCCGTGCGCTTCGTCAGTCGCGTGGTGCCAGCGCGTGAGGCAGGTCCGGTCCTCGTCATGGGGGCGGGGCCGGTGGGCCTCGGCGTGGTGCTGGCGCTCCGCGCGCTCGGCTATAGCGACATCTACGTCGCCGATCCCAACGCGGCGCGGCTGAAGATCGCGCAGTCCTTCGGCGCGACGGCGCACCCGGTCGGCGCGACCTCCAAGCGCTTTGCCCTCATCATGGAATGCTCGGGGGCCCATGCGGCGCGCAACCTCGGCATCGATCTGGTCTTGCCGCGCGGCGCGCTGGTGCTGGTGGGCGAGAACGCTGCGCCCTGGACCATCGAGGAGGGCAAGGTCTTCCGCCGCAAGGACTTCTACATGATCCGGACCTTCTATTTTCCGGTCTCGGAGTTCGAGCCGAATGTCGAGCTGCTGCGCAAGTACAAGGACGAATATCGCGTCCTGGTCGACGGCGAGTTCGGCCTTAAGGCCTTGCCCGAAAATTTCGCCCGCTTCGCCAAGGGCGAACTGATCAAGCCCGTGCTGGCGCTGGACTGAGCGATCATGGCCTCGATCTCGATCCGCAATCTCGTCAAGCGCTACGGCAATTTCACCGTCATTCCCGATCTCAATCTGGAGATCGCGGATCATGAGTTCGTCGTCTTTGTCGGCCCGTCCGGCTGCGGCAAGTCGACCTTGCTGCGCATCATCGCGGGTCTTGAACCGATCTCGTCCGGCGACCTCTATATCGGCGACAAGCGCGTCAACGGCGTCCAGGCCGCGCAGCGCGATATCGCCATGGTGTTCCAGGACTACGCGCTCTATCCGCACATGAAGGTCTACGACAACATGTCGTTTGCGCTGGAGCTGCGCGGTACGCCGAAGGCGGAGATCGATGCCCGCGTGAAGCGCGCTGCCGCGCTGCTCCACATCGAGCCTTATCTCGATCGTAAGCCGAGAGAGCTCTCCGGCGGTCAGCGCCAGCGCGTCGCCATGGGCCGCGCCATCGTGCGTAACCCCAAGGCGTTCCTGTTCGACGAGCCGCTGTCCAATCTCGACGCCAAGCTGCGCGGGCAGGTGCGCACCGAGATCAAGGCGCTGTCGCAGGAGCTGAAGACCACCATGGTCTTCGTCACCCACGACCAGATCGAGGCCATGACCATGGCCGACCGGATCGTGGTGCTCCAGAGCGGCACGATCCAGCAATATGACACGCCCGAGATGGTCTACGAGCGGCCGGCCAACCAGTTCGTCGCCGGTTTCATCGGCTCGCCCGCGATGAACTTCTTCCCGGTGGCGTGGCGCCAGGAGCGCGCAATCCTTTCGCAAGGTGGAATGGTGGTGCCGCTGGACGGCGAGACCGCAAGCCGCCTGAGCAAGGCCGGCAACGCCGTGTTGGGCATTCGCCCTGAACATTTTGCCGTTGCTACCGATGGCATTGCGATCAACGTCAAGCTGGTCGAGCCGCTCGGCTCGGACACGCTGATTCATTTCGATCTCGCCGGCGGCCCCGCGATCGCGCGGGTCGATCCGTCGCTGCGGCCGAAGGTCGGCGATCGCATCAGTCTGCGTCCGCGGCCGGGCAAGACGCATCTGTTCGATGCGGCCAATGGACAGGTCCTGCGGTGAACGCATCGGCCAACATGGATGATCTCTCCGCGCTGGCGGACGTCGCGTCCAGGGCGAGACCCGTGCACGTGATCTGCCTCGGGCTGTCTGCGCTCGACCAGGTCTGGCGCGTCGATCGGCCGTTCGCGGGCGGAAGCGAGAAAATCAAGGCCGTCGCCTACGGCACGCTCGGCGGCGGTATGGCGGCCAATGCGAGTGTGGCAGTGGCAAAGCTCGGCGCCTCTGTCGCGTTCTGGGGGCGGGCAGGGAACGATGCCGCCGGCAAAGAAATGAAGTCGGCCTTCATCGCTGAAGGCGTCGACGTCGAGAATTTCCGGCTGTTTCCTGATGGACGCTCGTCGGTTTCCGGGATCATCGTCGACAGCGCAGGCGAGCGACAGATCGTCAATTTCCGTGGCCTCTATCCGGAGGCCGCGGACTGGCTTCCGCTCGAAACCGTGGCGCGCGCATCGTCCGTGCTGGCCGATCCGCGCTGGGCCGAGGGCGCCGCCACGTTGTTCGGGGAGGCGCGGGCGCGTGGCATCCCGACGGTGCTTGACGGCGATATGGCCGATGCAGAGGTGTTCGAGCGGCTGTTGCCGTTGACCGATCATGCGATCTTCTCCGAGCCTGCGCTCGCCTCCTTTGCTGGCTCCGCCGAAGATGAATCTCTCGCAGCTTTGGCGCGCTTCGGCTGTACCGTTATCGCCGTGACACGTGGCGAGGATGGCGTGAGCTGGTACGAGAACGGCCAGCTGCAACGGCAGGCGGCCTTCGCCGTCGACGTCGTCGACACAACAGGCGCGGGTGACGTCTTCCATGGCGCCTATGCACTGGCGGTCGGCGCCGGCCTCGATGTGGGCGCCGCCATGGCGTTCTCGGCAGCCACGGCTGCCCTCAAATGCCGCCACGCCGGCGGCCGCAACGGAATCCCCGATATCAACGAGTGTCTTGTATTCATGAGGACGAAGGCATGAGAACGATTGGAAAGAACCGCGGCCTGGCACGACTTGCTGACGCGGATGGCCACTTTCGCATGGTCGCGCTAGATCAGCGGCCGCCACTGTTCGATGCCATCGCGAAAGCCAAAGGCATCACACGGGAACAAGTCGAATATTCCGACGTCACGGCGGCCAAGCGCCTCCTCGTCGAGAACCTCGCGCCGTATTGCAGCTCGATGTTGTTCGACCCGAATTTTGCGGTGCCCGCCGCGATCGACCTGTTACCGCCGCGATGCGGCTTGATCATGACTCTGGAAGAGCATCGCGTCGAGGAGACCGCTGGCGGCCGGAAGTCGCGCGCGATCACCAATTGGAGCGTGGAGAAGATCCGCGCCATGGGGCGGTGACGCCGTCAAGGTGCTGGCCTGGTACCGGCCGGACGCCGATGCCGCGGTGAACGAGCACCAGAAGCGCTTCGTGCGGGAGATCGGGCAGGACTGCGCCCGCCATGACATTCCCTATGTCCTCGAACTGCTGGTCTATCCGTTCCTTGGCAGTGCCAACCACACCGCCGACTACGTGGAATCGCCGGGCAAGCTGCCGGGTCTCGTCATCGACAGCGTTCGCGAGTTTGCCAAGCCGGAATATGGTGTCGATCTGCTTAAGCTGGAGAGCCCGCTTGCGGCTGACGGTCTGCCGGCCCGCGACGGCAGCGCCGAGGCGAAGTCCGCGCAGAAGAAGTTCGATGCGATCGGCGATATCTGCCGCGAACGGAGCATTCCCTGGGTACTGCTGTCGGGCGGTGCGGCGCCTGAAAAGTTCGAGCGTGTGCTCGACTACTCCTATGCCGCAGGCGCAAGCGGCTTCCTGGCGGGCCGGACCATCTGGCTCGATGCCGTCCTGAAGTATTTCCCGGATCGCGCGGCAGTCTCCGCAAGCCTGCGCAGGGATGGCCTCGGCGTGCTGGAGCGGCTCAACCGGCTGACCACGGCCAAGGGCACGGCATGGAAGGCGCGTTTTCCGGTATTCACCGACATCAAGCAGGAAGGTGACTTCGCGCGCGCCTACTAAGATGGTACCGGTTCCGCATGGTCTCGCAGGATCTGCAACATGACCGATAGCTTCACCATCCGTTCGATCGAGGCGTTCTGCTACCGCTACCCACTGGCTACGCCGGTGGTGACCTCGTTCGGCAGCATGCTTGACCGTCCCGCCGTCTTTGTCCGCGTTGTCGACGAGGACGGCGTCGAAGGTCGGGGGGAGGCGTGGTCCAACTTTCCTGCTCCAGGCGCGGAGCATCGCGCCCGGCTTATCAACGAGGCGCTTGCGCCGAGCCTCGTCGGGCGCAAATTCGAGGCTCCCGCTCAGGCTTTCGAAGCCCTGACCAAGGGCACCGAGGTGCTGGCGCTCCAATGCGGCGAGCCTGGACCGTTCGCGCAGGCGATTTCGGGCATCGATCTCGCGCTATGGGATCTTTTCGCGCGACGCCAGAATTTGCCGCTGTGGCGGCTGCTCGGCGGACAGTCGCGCACGGTCAAGGTCTACGCGAGCGGCATCAATCCCGGCGGCGCCGCGCAGACGGCCGAAGCTGCGCTTAAACGCGGCCATCGTGCGCTGAAGCTGAAAGTCGGCTTCGGTACCGAGACCGACCTCGCCAATCTCGCGGCGCTGCGCGACCTCATCGGCACGGGTATGCTTGCCGCGGATGCCAATCAGGGGTGGTCCGTTGCGCAGGCGTTGGCAATACTGCCGCGCTTGGCCACATTCGATCTGCGCTGGCTGGAGGAGCCCATCCGCGCCGACCGGCCGCGCGAGGAGTGGCGCAGGCTGCGGGTCGTTGCGAAGATGCCGATTGCCGCAGGCGAGAATATCTCCAGCGTGGAGGGATTCAAGCTCGTTCTGGCCGAAGACGTGCTCGGCGTGGTTCAGCCCGACGTCGCGAAATGGGGCGGGCTCAGCGCCTGCGCCGGCCTCGCGCGTGACGTCCTGAAATCGGGCAAGACGTTCTGCCCACATTATCTCGGTGGCGGCATCGGGCTGCTTGCCTCGGCGCATCTCTTGGCGGGCGTTGGAGGCGACGGCTGGCTCGAGGTCGACATCAACGACAATCCGTTGCGCGATCTGTTCTGCGGTCCCGTCGCCGATGTGACGGACGGTACGATCATCCTGGGCGAAGAGCCGGGGCTTGGCTTTACACCGGATCTTGCTTCGATTGCACGTCACCGCAGTTTGTGAAAGCCTCCGCACCAGTAGCCATGGCCGCACACGATGCGTCTTTCCGGCAAGGACATGCTCAATCGACAACCCAAAGCGCGATCACGATTCATCCCAATATCATCGCGTCGTCCGCTGCCGCTCCCCTAGTCTAGCGCTTCGGGCCATCAGCGCCGCCTGTTCCTCTCGAATCCAGCATACGTTGGATGCGTTCTGCGTGCTCTTTCGTCAGATTCTCGGCCAGATCGGCTCCAATCACCGCCGGGCCTTTCCTTTCTCGATCGTATACCATCCAACCCTTGCCACCCATTCGAACAAAAAATCTGCTCTGCAATGGCGTTCGGTCATTCACCAAAATGGCTCCAAAATCCTGGGCTATTTCTACTAGTCAAGCTCCGAGCATAGCATCTGCCTATGCAAGCTGAATCGGGACATTTTGGCAATTCCTCGTAGAGGTGTATCAAACACAAAATTGAGTAACTGTTTCGGCATTTGGACCCGAGCCCGCGCTCCTCTGCAGATAGAGACGCAGCCCATGATGAGGCGAGCACAAGGAAAGGTGTGATTGGGCGATCCGGAGAGGGCTCGGCAGACCGAAGTGGCTGATCGGGATTTTTCAGCTAGCGCAATTTCCGTCAATGCGTTGGCAAGGACAACGAAAGAGATCTATTCGGAATATTTCGATGGCGGCGACGCAGTCCAGCCGTGTGCCCGCTGGCGACAAACCTATCGGCGCCGCCAGCGGCTTTTTGCCAATCTCTCCGCGAACAGATGTGAATGCACCAAGTAACAGAAGTATTGGTCAGGATCAGTCGGAGCGAATTGGCGACAGAAACATGCTTTTGTTCATGCCCAGCGGAAGCATACAGTTGTTCCACTGAGTTGCCGGCGAGGGGCTCTATTCACATCACCGCGTTGCGTGGATTCACGACTGTGTACCCTCTCAATGAACGCGCGTGTATTCGCGTTGTGTGTCCACCTGAGTTGGCGTCGTATGCCATCCAAACGTCGCCGGCGACATGCTGCTCCAGGACGAAAACGTGTCCGCGCCTTGCCGCAACCATTCCTGGTGCCGGCGACGTGCGCGGGAACCGCAGCCAATTTGCCGCGAGGTTCAGTTCCGGCACGATGCGGCCAAATACGCGCAGGGCGGCGCCACAACCGCAGAACGCAGAGGGGCAACCGGCGGGGCGGCCGCCAACAATTCGACTGCTGGTGGGAGTATTGAGCGCGGCAAGTTGATCTAACCGATGTG
Source organism: Bradyrhizobium sp. USDA 4486 (assembly GCF_054057995.1). Classification (NCBI taxonomy): domain Bacteria; kingdom Pseudomonadati; phylum Pseudomonadota; class Alphaproteobacteria; order Hyphomicrobiales; family Nitrobacteraceae; genus Bradyrhizobium; species Bradyrhizobium sp. USDA 4486. Next base: position 3,301,498 of record NZ_JBSRZV010000001.1, on the reverse strand, counting down.
TCCGCGGCGAGTGCCGCAACACCGTTCGCTGATTCAAGTTTTGCGAGTAGGATGAGAAGTCACAGGGCATGGTGATGTTGCATTCGGACGCGCGATCTACTCGATATGGTCGCGCGTCCGAAGTGAGGGAGGTGATCGCAACGAAGCAGCACGCAAAAATTACTTGCTTGAACATCACAGGCTCCAAATTGAAGGACCCCGCCCCCGAGCAAGGAACAACCATCAACAGATTGGCTGAAATCCGCCGAAAAAGCGGCCTCACTCTGCATGAGAGGCCAACTATACTTCTGGAGTAACTCCAAGCGTGCCGCTCGTCGCAGAGCGCCGCAGCCGCAGATGCGCCCCCGCTTCACGTGTCAATCATTGTCACGTAGTTCACATGAAGGGTGATTGGGCCCTTCGATCCGTCCAAGATCACGCGGAGGCTCTTGGGGTAGTACCCGGCCCCAATCACAGTCCCGATCCTTCCAGCGAGGCGAGGACCGGCGGCCTGCTTTACCTGAATTCGTGAGCCCGCTGGAAACTTGAGCTCGATTTCGGCCAACATAGAATCCTCGGCAGCGAGTGCCCAATTCTGCCCGAACGTCGCAACAGCGTTGCGCCAGATGGACGGGCGCGTGCGATTTCACAAAAAACGGCTCTTCGATTGACGGCGCTGAACGAGCAACACAGCCCGACGCCTAAGACAAAATTCCTTTCTTCCGCAACTTCGCGGCTCGCTCGGCAACGAAATCGATTTCGGTGCCTCAATACCGATGCCTAAGCGAATCCGGCTTGCAATAAATCAATCGCCGAACGGGACCACTGAACAATGGAAAGGCGCCGATGAGAACCTCCCTCATCGGGAGTAATCCGCGAGCATAGATTGTCCCGTTTGCTGTCCGCCGTGGCATTGAAACAATTGTGTCAGCGTTGTGCCGGATTTTCAGAGCTCTCCGTAGTGCCGATCGTTGGCAGAGCGTTGAATCCCCTTTTGAAACAGGCCGCCTCCCAATTTGGCAAACCATTGCTGTCGTGTTGCTGTGCAAACTTTAGGCACAACAATCCCTTGGTTACGCCCAAAGGAACGGGAATTCCCGCCTCAAACGTAAACATACGTTAGCCGCCGTGGGACGCACGATCGGTTGTCGGCGGTCAGGCCCAAAAGGGTCACTGGGGGTTTCAACACACATAGGGGAATATCATTGACTACCTTACACTACGCAGCTGGCGGGGGTCTGGACTCGAACGGTAACTACACACCAGCCGAAGCGGGATTCAATCTCGCGGACATCCAGTACGTCGACCAGGCGAACGCATTGCCCAACGGCGTGCAGGGTCTGGTCTGGCTCGATCAGTATCAAGGTGTGACTCAGGACTTCATCGACAAGGTCACACCTTTCCTCAACAATCCAAAAGTGTTCGGCTTCTACCTCGTGGATGAGCCGGATCCCACCGGGCAGTGGGGCCCGCAAGCCAACGCGGCGGACCTGAAGGCGGAATCCGACTGGATCCACCAGCACGATCCCGGCGCCAAGACGTTCACGGTCCTGAACAACATGGGATCATCGGACGACCCGAGCTACATGAACAGCTACAACCAGGCGAATACCCACATCGACTACTTCGGTCTCGATTGGTATCCGGTCTGGTCGGATCGTCCGAACGTCGATCTCAGCACCATCGACAAGTACGTCGCTGCTGCGGAACAGGCAGGTATCCCGCTCGACTCGATTGTCCCGGTGTACCAGGCGTTCGGCGGGGGCGGCTGGACCACCGAAACCGGCAGCCAGGTCGTCATGCCCAGCGCCGAACAAGCGCAGGCGATGATCAATCACTGGGCGGACCTCGTTCCCAACCCGGCGTTTGACTACGCCTATGCATGGGGCTCGCAGAATGGCGATACGGCGCTGGAGAACTCGCCGGAATTGCAGCAGGTCTTCCACGCGCACAATACGAGCGCGGGTGCGTCGACCCCGGTCCCGCCAGTCGTTAGCGCGCCCCCGGCTGAAACGCCGACCGACACGCCGGCGCCCGATCAAAGCGGAAGTTCGGCCTCCGACGGCAGCACGCCTCCAACTTCCGACGCGAGCGGAAGCACTGGGACGGACGGCAGCACGACGACGCCTGTTGCCGATGCCGGCGGAAGCACCGGCGGCTCGACGGGAAGCTCCGCGCCGACGACCAGCCCGACGACACCGGTTTCCGGTTCGGACGGAGCCACCGACCCTTCGGCCGGTGGTACGACGGACACTGGCTACTGGCATGGCGGCCATGGTCACTGGTCGGCCGACGCGTCCGGGTCCACCAGCGGCGATACCGGCGGCTGGCACAACAACCACGGCGGGAGCTTCGATTTCTCGCAGTGGATCAATGGTGCCACGGCGTCCTCGTTCGGAGGTCACGGGGGATGGCGAGGCCTGAACACGCTGTCATCTGCGGTGTCGGATACAATCACTGATCAGACCGATACCTCGGACACGGGGTCCTTCGTCGGGCATCTGGCTGACTTCGTGGCTCACCACCACGACCATCACGCGTGGCACTCGTGAGCTCCTAGCGTAGTTTTGCAACAAGAGCATACGCGCGGTCCGCCCGCGCGTATGCTCAATGTGGGGATGCCTCGCGACCGCAGTGGTCGGGAGTAGGGGTGCCATTCCGCGCACGGCGGAATGTTGAAATGCGGGCGTCCTGACGCTCGATTGCATGCAATTTTCAACCAGCTTACCGCCGCCCGGCCAAGGGCGGCCCGGATATGCACATGCACGCTTCGGCAAAACAATCAGCGCTCGCGAGCGCTCTCCGTCAGATACGTCCCGGCCTGATCGCGGCCGGCGGACTATCCATCTTCATCAATCTGCTGGTATTCGTCTCGCCGCTCTACACCATGCAGATCTACGATCGGGTGCTAACGAGCCGCAACGGGATGACGTTGTTGCTGCTGTCGGTGATCGCGCTCGCGCTCTTCGTCAGCTACGCGGCGCTCGAGCATTTTCGCAGCCGCGTTCTTGTGCAAACCGGGCTTCACTTCGATCAGCTCATCTCGGGGGAGACATTCGAGACCGCGCTCGGACAGGCGCTGAGCACAAGCAGCTCGCACCATGTCCAGCTGCTGCGCGACGTCGATACCTTGCGAGAGGTGCTGTCGGGCGGCGTGATCACGTCGCTGATGGACGTGCCGTGGACGCCGATTTTCCTCGCGATCTGTTTTCTGCTCCATCCCCTGATCGGCTTGGTCGCCCTGGTCGGCGCAGTGATCATTCTGACGCTGGCCTTCCTCAACGAGCGTCTTACGAAGAAGCCGCTGAATGCGGCTGCGTCGAAGAATCTCCATGCACTTGACCGTTTGACCTCTTCGCTCCGCAACGCAGAAGCGATCCGCGCGCTTGGAATGGGACCTGCGATCCGCTCATCCTGGGCGCAAACTCATGAACAGGCGCTGTCGGAAAGCGCGACGGCCGGAGAGCGCGGTGGGACGTTGCTCGCAATCTCCAAATTCCTGCGCATGGCGATTCAGGTCATCATCATGGGAGTGGGCGCCTATCTTGCGATCCAGCAGGAAATCTCGGGAGGTGTGCTGTTTGCCGCTTCGCTGATCATGGGACGCGCTCTTGCGCCCGTGGAGGCTGCCGTCTCGCAATGGAAGGCGCTCGTTGCCGCGCGGACCTCCTATGCCCGACTCAATCGCGCGCTTGAGGCGCGCGCCACGGAGCGGCGGCCGACGAGACTGCCGGCGTTGGTGGGCCAGGTCTCGCTTGAGGCCGCGACGGTTCTCGTTCCCGGTTCGCAATTGCCGGCTATCGCCGACGTCTCGTTCCGCCTGGAGCCGGGCGAGGTCGTCGCCGTCGTCGGCCAGTCCGGCTCCGGAAAATCGTCGCTAGCACGGGCTCTAGTCGGAGCCTGGCCGCTGGCGCACGGCTGCGTGCGTATCGACGGTAATGATATTACGCATTTCGACCCCAATTTCCTCGGACGGAACCTGGGCTACCTGCCGCAGGACGTGGAGCTGTTCGCCGGCACCGTGCGCGACAATATTGCTCGTTTCCGCGACGACGCGTCCGACGAGGCGGTCGTGGAGGCGGCGCAGTTGGCATCGGCGCATGCAATGATCCAGCGTCTTCCGAAGGGCTATGACACGGTGATCGGGGATAACGGCGCAGGTCTCTCCGGCGGCCAACGGCAGCGCATCGGGCTCGCACGCGCACTGTTCGGCAAGCCTGTGCTGGTCGTGCTCGACGAGCCGAACGCGAATCTCGACGGCGACGGCGATCGCGCGCTGGCCGATGCGATCCAGAGACTGCGGCAGAGTAAGGTGACGATCGTGATCATCAATCACCGACCGAACCTGCTCGCCGCCGTAGACAAGATCGTGTTCATGCACGACGGGCGGCTCGGACGAATCGGGACGCGCGAGGAAATGCTGCCTGCGCTGCTTGGCAAGACAGTTGCACCGATGCGACGCGAGGTGCGCGGGCCTGCCGAACACCATCGTGCTGACCGCCATCATCATGCTGAGGGCCACCACCGCGCTGAAGGTATTCACGGGTCCGCACAGTTTTCAAATCAGCTGCGCCCGGCGCACGCGACGAGGCAATAATGGACAAGATGTTGCAACGGGGAGCGGACGCTCTCGACAACGAACTGGCGGAACTTCTGAGGCAGTTCAACAAAACCGGCGAAGCGGCGCGAGCGCCGCTGGCTCCCGGCAAGCTGGCACCGCAAGCTTCGGATCAACTCCTTGCCAAGGCGAAAGCGATGACAAGCTCGCTGCTTCACCTTGCAAAGACAAAACTGCCCGCCCTGTGGTCCCAATGGTCCTCACTGGGCGACAATGAGGGGCCGCCGGGCGATTGGAAGACGCCCGCGCGGCGGGGCTTCCTGATCGTCTTCCTCACCTTTGGCGTGTTCGGCGGCTGGACAGCCCTCGCATCGATCGATGGTGCCGTGGTGGCGACCGGCTCCGTTGTCGTCGAGAGCGACCGCAAGGTCGTGCAGCATCTCGAGGGTGGAATCGTCCGGGATCTGATGGTGACAGGCGATGCGCATGTCGCGGAAGGTCAGGTCCTGTTGCGGCTCGACCCGACCCAGGAGCGGGCCAAGGAGGAGATCGCCCGCTCGGCGGTGTACTCGGCGGTCGCTGAGGAGGCACGTCTGCAGGCGGAAGCCGAAGGAAAGGATAGCATCACGTTTCCGGCCGAGCTGCTCCAGAAGAGCTCAGATCCGAGCGCGCTGCGCGCAATGGGGGACCAGAAGCGGCGCTTCGATGAACGTCGCGCGGCGCGAAAGATCGAGATCTCGATTCTCGAGGAGCGAATCGCGCAGGCGCAGCGGCAGATCCAGGGAAACACCGCGCAAAACAAGGGCGCCCACGCGCAATTCGACAGTGTGAGCCAGGAATACACCAAGCTCAAGCCGCTCGCTGACCAGGGCATCGTGCCGTTCGCGCGCGTCGCCACGTTGGAGCGCTCCAGAGCGGACCTCGAGGGCAAGATCGGCGCCTATGAGGCGGACATCGCTCGCTATGGCCGCATCATTGACGAGTCGCGGCTGCAGATCGATCAAGTCGGGCAGAAGGTGCTGGAGGAAGCAACCGGCAAGCTCGCCGACACCCGTGCCCAGCTTGCTGATGCGCGCGAGAAGCTGCGCGTCGCCGTCGATGTGCTGGCCCGGATGGAGGTGCGCGCACCGCGATCTGGGCGGATCGTGAACCTCAAGGTTCACACGATCGGTGCCGTGATCAAGGCGGGCGAGGTGTTGATGGAGATCGTGCCGGATAACGACGTGCTCGTGGTGGCTGCAAAGGTGTCGGCGCTCGACATCAACCACGTCCAGCTCGGCCTGCCGACCGAGGTGCGGCTACCCTCATTCAAGGCGCGCACGACGCCGATCGCTCTCGGGGAGGTGCTTTCGATCGCGGCCGATGCCACTCGCGACGATGCGACGCATCAACCCTATTACGAGGTGAAAGTGTCGGTCCAGGTCACTCAGTTCCCCGAGGCAGTCCGTGAGAAGCTCAAGCCTGGCATGATGGCTGACGTTCTGATCGCAACCGGCGAACGCACAATTCTTGCGTATCTGACCCAACCGATCACGGACGCGATCCGGCGCGGCATGAGGGAAAGCTGACGACACGTCGGCTTTCCCTCGCCGGCGCGCGGGTCGCTGGATACAGTGATGCCGGCCCATCGTTCGGGTACGACGCGGGCGAAACCGGCATCAATTTGCGTGCGCCATTACGACGCGACCGGTGCCGGTCTCGTCCCTAACCACGCGGACATTCCCGTAAGCCTCGTTGCGTTCGAGCAGGGTTGCCACTTGGCGATCCTGCCCGCGGCCGACTTCGAACAGCAGCAGTCCTCCCGGCCGCAAGTATCGAGGTGCGTCTTTGGCAACGCGCATATGGATGCTCAGTCCGTACGGCCCGGCAGCGAATGCCTCACGCGGCTCGTCTATGAGCAGGGAAGCGCGATCGCTCTTGAGGCGCGATTCCGAGATGTAGGGTGGATTGCAGACGATCGCGTCGATTGCTCGTTCCAGCTGCAGAGCCGACAGGGCCCCGAACAGATCGCCTTGAAGCACGGCCATGCGTGAATCGAGGCCGTGATGGGCAGCATTGCGTCGCGCGAGCTCGACACACCCGTCGGTCAGATCGCTAGCCCAGACGCGAGCACCGGGCATGTTGAGCGCAATCGCGCATGCCAGATTACCGGCGCCGCAGCACATGTCGACGACCAGCGGCGCGGAGAGGTGTCTTTGGCGTAGAGCGTCAATCGCGGTTCTGGCAAGCAACTCCGTCTCCGGCCGAGGCACGAGAGCGCCGGGAGTGACCAGCAGCTCGATTCCCATGAACAGCGTGGATCCACGCCCGTAAGCTTCGCCGACATTGATTGTTTCAGCCATTGCCTTCAGACCCCCGTTCCTGCCCATCGTTCAGCCCGGCTCAGCTCGCCGGCCGGCCGCAGACTTCTGCAAATCGCCGGCGAACTGCCTCCAGACCCACCAGCTCAAACTCGTTCTCGGAGACGGGAGCCGCTCCAGTGTACACTTTGACCAGAAGTCGACCAGCCGCCGGCATGGCGCCTATGAGACGGGCGGCATCGCCCGGAAAGACCAGGCTTCGTCCGCCATCGGCGACCTTCCAGCGTTGGTCTACAGCCGCCTGATCATTGATCTGGAATACGACTCGGATCTCGGACGAGGGGGTTTGGGTCCAGGGACTCGCTGCGGAGAGCAACAGCGCGGTTCGATTGGCGTGACAATGGATAGCGAGCGAGGAGGGCGCATCCTTCGAGCCGGACCGTGCGGTCGTTCGCGCGCCGATCTGTGGCTTGTAGTCGACCGGCGATGTCGTTTCGCTCACAATCCAGTTCGGAGTTTGAGGAGCGAGCTGGACCAATCGCTCGGGTGCGACCGCCCCGATCCGCTGGTCGACGCATGTCATGTGCTCCATGCCCTGAAATTGCGCGCATGCCTTCAAGCGATCCGTCGCGTCGTCGGCCCACGCGCAGTCGAGATGCGCCATACCCACGAGCACGCAGGCTACGAGGGTATCGAGGCGCGTCATCGCGACAAGCCGACGGTCGCGCTGGATGAATGATCGAGCCATTCCTGCGCTGGGCCAAATCGGGCCAAGCTCGGGACACCCGCGCGGAGATTCACGTCCTTCCATTTCGGATCGAAGCCGGCGGATTGCAGCCGGTCGAGTCTTCCGAAAAGGTGATCCACGAAGCGCGCCATCCGCCGGTAGCGATCGCTCTGTGGTTGCCAATTGTACGCGGCAAGAATTGTAGGAACGGCAATGGTTGGAATCCGCGTGCCGTTCGGAACCAGGTTGGGATAATCCTTTGCATCAAGGAATGACGGAAGATAGTAATCCTCAAATCGGGGATCATATTCGATCGGCAGGAACTTGAAGCCATCGTCCCAACGACCTTTCAAGAATGCATCGACTGGCTTGGACGTGATGAAGACGACCGCTGCAATTTCTCCATTCTTCATCTGTTGCAATGCGACCTGATGGGGAATGAACAGTTTTTCGACATTCAATCCCAGCCGGCTGAAGATCAGCGGACCAGAGTAGGCGGCCGCCGTACCCTGGGTATTGAAGTTGACTTTCTTTCCCTTGAGGTCATCGAGCGACTTGATCTCGGGACGCACGAAGACGTGCAGCTCGGCCGGGAAGAGGTTGAGCACATAGACGATTCGCCGTTCGATCCCCGGAACCTGTGCCTTGTACTCGTCAAGCGCGTCGGTGTTGATGATTGCCGCATCGACGCCCCTGAGGTAGAGCAGCGAATTGACGTTCTCGGTCGCGCCTGTCGTCACGATCGGAATGACGTGCAGCTTGTCCTCTTCATTGACGACCCGGGCGATCTCTGCGGCGAGCCGAAGCGGCGCGCCCTCAATGAGCCCTCCGGCGAGCCCGACCGTCCACGCGTTGATGCGCTCCTTTGCGATCGTGTCGGCGGTTCGTGCCGCGCTTGATGCCGGCGGCGGCTCGCGGGGCGGGCGAGATTGGGCACTGGCGGTCAGCTGCAGGCCGAGCATCGCCAGCACTACCGTGAATGCGAGCTTGTTCAAGAACATGAATCGCTCCCCCTTTTTGGGCTGCCTTCCCAAGGCTCACTCGCCAGCTATCTGAGTCCCTTGATCCGTCCGTCCGCATCGCGAATGCCGCCAGCCCGAGCTCGTTCATACAGCTCGCGCGCTTTCGCCGAATCGCCGGTGACGCCGCGGACGTCCCAGGATTGCAGCATGTGAGGATCGTAAGTTTGGGCCAGCATGAAGGCAGCCTGTGCGCTGCCATGCGTTAATACATATTCGAGGAGCCCACGGGCGCCGTTGATGTCCGCTTGGCGGAGCAATGCGCTGGCACGGGCGAGCAGTCTCTCCTCGTTGGCCAGTGGCCGCGGTGCCGCGCTGACAGCGGCCGTTTGCTCCGTCTGGTCAGACGGCGCAGAGCCCATTGTGAGCTGCGCATTCGGCGGCGTTGCGGCAGAAGCTGGAGGCTTGGGCGCGGGTAGAGCGGGCGTCTGGACGACACTTTGGATGGGCGCGCGGCCCTGGTCGCCACGCGAGAGGGCGAGCACATCGGCGAAAGCGTTCCACGCTGCAAGTTGATCCCGGGCGGATGCAAACGTCGCGGACGGTGCCTTGCCGCCTCCTGCTTGCTCCTTTTCGCGCTTGGCTTGGGTCTTTGCGGCAGCCTCGGCGGCGCGCGCCGCATCCGACGCTTCAGCACGCGCCGCATCGCGCTCATTCCTCAGCGATGTCGTCTCTCGCGCGAGCGCGTCCGCACGGTTTCGTTGCTGCTCGAGATCGCGCTCCAGCACCCGCTGGTGTTCGCCATCGGCGGCGAGGTGGGCCGTCAGTTCTGATGCCGCAGTTTGTGCTGCACGGAGTTCGGCCTGAGACGAGTCCAGCTGGCGGGCCGCGCTATCTGCCCTGTCTCGCTGCTTCTCAAGCTCGCGTCTCAGCGCCTGCTTTTCAGCGGAATCTGCAGCATTGATCTTGACGGTCTCGGAGGCCGTAGTCCGGAGAGCGCTGAGTTCATTGATGAGAGCCTCAGTCTTATCCTGCTCCTGCTTCAGTTCTCGCTCCAGAGCTTGCCTCCGTTCAGTCTCCCTCGCAATGGAATTCGTGGCCTCGGATATTGTGTTGCGAGCGCCGTCCAGCTCTGAGCGAAGCGAAGCAAGCTGGAGTGCAAAACGCTTCGCTCCGTTCCGTCGGTCGAGTGGACATTCCTGCTTGACTTCCATTTCGGACGCTTGCATCGCCTTCGAAGCCGCGACTCGTGCGACATCGAGTTCTGCTCTCAGGAACGAGAGCTCACGCGATAGAGTGCTCGTCTTTTCCCGTTCCTGCTCGAGTGCCTGCGTTTGCTGGATTCCGATCTCGATGGCGCGGGCGGTGTGCGTCTGGATTTGCCGCGCCGCGTCCAGCTCCGCTCGGACCGAAGCCAATTCGCGGGCAAGCTGTTCCCTGCGCTGGCGTTCCTGATCCAGCAGTAGTTGCTGATTGATCCGCTCTGCTTCTGACGCACGCTGAACTGCGCCACGGTCGGCCGGTAGAGACATCGTGTCCGGCGGAACGGCACCGGCCTCAGCAGGTGCGCGTTGCTGCTCCTTCGTCGTTGCTCCTTGCGCGGCTGCCGCGGGCCTTGGAGCGGGTTGCGGCGGGGCAGGTTGCGTCTTGTCCACGCGTTGAGCGAAGATCTGCGTTCGTTCGACCTCTTTGATTGGCTTTCGTTCGCCCGTGCCCGTCGATTGATTGAATGCCGCTGCTGCGACGAACTGGGCGCTGCCCTCTTGTTCGTTCCAGGACGCAGCAGCTGCCGTACCAACCAGAAGCGGCACAAGGCAGATGACCGGGATCACCATGAAAGCACCCACGCTTGCGTGCCTATGCAAGCGGTAAGCGAGGTCGAACAATCCGCGTCCGCGGAATGGAAGCTGCTCGCGCCGGGGCCAACGCACAGCAATCATCGCGGTCGCTCTTCTTTTCAACAACTCGGATCTCTGCGCCCCCATCACTACAGCCCAAATGAAAATGCTTGGTAGGGATCATGGCTTGGTAGTCATGACACCGCGTTCACCGACGTACTGTCGAGATCGCAGTCGTAGTAGCCAGAACGGATTAGAAGGAGCGGCAATGGGTATTAAGTAGATGAGAACGGACCGTTGCTCGAAGCGTCTTGACCCCGCCGACCGCTTAAATAGCTTGCGATGTGCACGGCTCATCACACGCGCTGGGAGCAAAATATGAGCAGATCATTTGCCATTCTTGCCGGCGTCGCGGCCTTCGGACTGATCCTCGCAAGCGGCATGGAAACTCACGGTTCTGCGCAATCGCCGTTCTCCAGCAAGAATCCCAGCCTTTCGGTCAGGAATGCAAATGCCAAGATATCGAATGCGACGCCACGGACCGAGCGTCCGCATCGGCTTGTCATCCATGTCGACGTCAACGATCCCGCGGTGATGAACCTAGCCCTCAACAACGTCAGCAACGTGGCTCAGCACTACAGCGACCTCAATCAGAAAGTCGAAATAGAAGTGGTCGCGTACGGACCGGGACTGCACATGCTGCGCGACGACACGTCCCCCGTCAAAGGGCGTGTTGCAGCGATGAGCGAGACCACTCCCGGACTGACGTTCTCGGCATGCGGAAATACGCGCGAGAACATGACGAAGACCGAAGGCAAAGACATTCCTCTGATTTCGCAAGCCAAGGTCACCAAGTCCGGGGTGGTCCGCCTGATCGAGCTTCAAGAGCAAGGCTGGAGCTACTTGCGACCCTGACGGAACGATCGGTCTGTACGGTGCTGTCCTGACAGGACGGTTGGTTTGAAAGCACCTCGCATCAAGAGTTGGAAGCCGCAATCGCGCGCTCGATGACAGGCCGGTTGACCGAGAGATGTGGCTCGATCACCAGATCAAGATGTCCGCCGGCGATCGGAATCACATCCAGCTCTTCGAACAGGGCGTCCCATCCAAGGCGCGGCGTTACTCCTGGCCGATGACAGGCGAAGACCGTTCCCTTGATGGGCAGACGGGGTTTGGTGTCGGAAACCCAGCGCCCGAATGCCCGCATCCGCAGGAGTTCCTCGAGTTCGAGCTTGAGCATGAAACGTGTGCTTGCCAGGCGAGACCACGTGATGGCGTCGACGAGGCTGCAGAATCGAACCTCTTGGCCCATTCGGGTGGCCAACTTCGCCACTGAGCGGCAAAGCATGCGGTAGATGGTCATCCGGTGGGATCGGATCCGCTGCATCGTGCGCGAAAAGGCTTCGCGGTGATTTGCCCTGCGCGGACCCACATTGGTGTCGAGTATGCCCAGAAACTTGACTGCACGGCCCTGTTCGATCAGTCGCGCGGCAACTTCGAAGGCGACGCCGCCGCCCAGGGAATAACCGATCATTCGAACGTCGCCACGCGGTTGGGCCGCATTGATCTGTTCGACGGCCAGCGCAGCCATCTCCTGGACGGAATCGCCGCCTGCGAGGCTCCAGCTCAGGTCTGGATAACGAATCGGGATGACGCGTGCCACCTTGCTCAGCTGAGCGCCGAACGCGGCCATGCTCGGGCCGTATCCCATGGAGCCAGGCAGTATGACAAGAGCCGGCACAGTCGGATGGTCAAGAGGCTGCCGCGCTGGTTGGTCGACCGTGGCGACGGCCTGGACCATGTCGTCAGCCGTCATCTCCACCGTGAATGCTTCCATGCTGAGTTCACGGCCGATCAGCTCTTCGAGATCCATGACACAGCGCAGGAGCTTCAGGGAATCTCCGCCGGCCTCGTCCCAACGTCCGACGGCTTCCTGTGCGCCCAGGATACTGCTCCACACCTGTTGCACGACCCTGTGCGCCTCGGCCATTTTCTGCGCGGTCGGCACAGGCATGGGCGGGGTCTTTTTGGTCTCCGCATCGAGCAGCTTCAGCCGGGCGTGATCGATCTTTCCTCCGGGAAGGCGGGGAATCTCTGGTACCTCGTGCAGCCTGGTGGGATGCAGGGCCGCGGGAAGAACCTGTCGGATCGCATCGCGAATGTCGGTCTGGAAGTGCGGCCTGGGTGGTTTGGCCGGCGATACGAAAAGGATCAGCTCGTTCGCGTCTGACACGATGGCGACGGCGTCCTTCACATAGGTGAGCTTGCGCAGCGCACTCTCGAGCTCGGCGGGCTCAACACGCTGACCATTGATCTTGAGCTGGCGTCCCTTCCGTCCGACGATGCGCACCAGTCCTTGGGGATCCACGACCACCAGGTCGCCGGTCCGGTAGATGCGAGCCTTTGGGTCATCCGGGGCGGGCAATGCCGGCGAAAGCAGTCCGCCTTCCCAGTATCCGAGCATGACGTACCTGCTCTTTATGACCAGTTCTCCGACCTCGCCGCACTGGACCGATTTTCCACGTTCGTCGACCACGGCATAGGATATGCCGGGAAGAAGGTAACCAACTGGGACGCTGACGCCATCCTCTCGCCATTCCTTGGGAAGAAACCACTGCGTGCCGGTGGTCTCGGTCGACAAATAGCTGACCTGAATGAAGCAACTGGGCTTCACCGCCTTTCGGACGAGCCCAATGTCGGTCCACAACACCTTCTCGCCGCCAATGCGAACGATGCGAAGCGAATCGAAGTCGCCTTGCCGGCTGGCGGTGATCAGCGCACGAGCCAAGGCTGGTACGACGTAGGTGATCGTGACCTGTTGAGCGGCGATCTGACGAAGAACGCCGCGCAACCCGAGCGCCTCGACGTCGACGATGTGAAGTCTTGCTCCCGTCAATAGTGCGGACAGCATTTCTCGGCAGCCGGCGATCGTGGTGGGGCCGCTCAGAGGCATGAAGACGTCATCGGCACTGATGTGACATGCATCCACGTATTGCTGAACGCGCTGGAGCAGATTGCGTTGGCTATTCACGACACCTTTCGGCGTTCCAGTGCTACCGGAGGTATAGAGCACTACTGAAGGAGCATCGACCGAAACGCGCGCGTCCGTCGTGATTGCTGCTGAAGCTTCGCAGGCACTTGCGACGTCAAGCCAGAACAGGCCGCATTGCTCGATCCAGTCGGCAGAAGCGCCGGCGCCCTGTCCGATCAATACAGAAATCCGTGCAGTCGTGGCGATGCCCGTCAGCCGCTGAACCGGATCGCGCGGATTGAGCGGGATGAGGGTCCGTCCGACCGCCATGCAGGCCAGCATGGCAATTGGCTGCCAGGCCGAGCTGCGCAATAGCCATCCGACGGCCTCTCCCTCAGGGGTCAAAGCCTCGATCGCCCGGGCCAAGGTCAAGACGCGGGACAGTAGTTGTGAGTACGTGAAGGAATGATTGCCGTCGCTGATCGCGACCTTGTTTGCAAACTTCAGGCTCACCGCGACGAGGTGATCGATGGCAGAGACGCCGGCAAAGTCGGCTCCCAAGGGCGCGAACGATCGATCCACCGGGCCATGCAGGTCGAGCGGTACCTCCGTGGGGCTGAGCCAGCGCAATGTTGCAAAAGATTGCTGTGGGAACGAGGACGGGGACGTCTCGAGGGTGTCGCATGACCCACCAGACGGACATGTCGTGCTAGTTGTCTCAAGCTGCATCACAGGACCCGTTCCATTTCCTGCTTCAACGTATGTTAGTCCAGCCCGGGCTCGCATACTTCGAATGAAGGATGCTGATTTTCGACTGCCGGAGCCCGACGGCACCTGTCCAAGAAGTCCGTACGCACGCCGGGCGGCCTGCCAGGCCGATAGGCTTGTTGCCGTCCAGCGGGCCGGGTGGTCAGCACACGGCCAGCCGTCTCATTTCCGTTGCCTCCAACCGGGTTCGGCGTCACCTGGAGTACGGATGAACGCCGCTATATTCATCCACCGTGCTGCTACTGTTTTGAGGCTGCGAAAGGACAGCCCGAAGCTCGACGCCCATGGCCGCTCTACATCCGGTGACGCAAACTCAGTCGTCCGTCCGCGTGTCAGGACGCACCAGAGCTTGACGCTGGACTCAATGTCCGATGTTCGTGCGAACCGACTCAATGTGCTCTGCACGACGTCTCGGCTCGTGCTTCCGGCCCGGACGGCGAGCAAGACATGATCCGCCCAATAAGCGAGCAGCCGCACTTCAGGCGCCTCGTCCAAAGACGGAGCGTTGATGACGATCAGATCATAGGTCTTTCGGAAGTGCTCGAACAATGTCGCGAGCTTGGGTCCTGCCAGCGGCCCAAGGTGGTTACCCTCGGACAATCGTGACGACACGTAATCGATGCCGAGCTCAGGAATGTGCTGAACGGCCTCGGCTGCCGCTCCTTCATGCGCCCGCAGCTTCAACAGATCCGGAGTATCGCCGGTGGCACGCCGGGGCACTTGAGCGAAATCCATGAACAGCACGCGCTGACCTAGTTGCGCGGAGCAAAAACCGAAACTCCACGCGATGGCGCTCTTGCCTTCACCATGCAAGCTGGATGTCACAAGGACTACGTGCCGGCGCGGTGGCGCGACCGGATCCGCGGCCATGAGAGACACCACGGTGGAACGGACTGCCTTGTTGTATGAGATCGCCGATTCGTCCACGAACCGCCGTGGCGGGGTGCTCAACTCCGGCGGAATCGATGGTACCAACCCGAGGCACGGGATACCCAATGCCTCTGCGGCTTCGGCCTCCGTGTGCAGGCTTCGATCGAGGCGCTTCAAGACCACCGCTGTAAAGCAGGCCAGAAGAGCGAAAACGATCGTGATCGGAGGAACGAGGAGGAAAGGATTCAACGAACTGGGCAAGTCCGGCGGAGACGCTTCCGCGATGACGGTCACGTCCGGTTCGGCAACGACGCCCCTCGTGGTTAGATCCTGCCGCTTCCGTAGCAATGTTTCATACTGCTGCGCCAGGGTGGTGATCTTCCACTCCAACGCCGCACTCTGCGCTGACGAGGTCTGGCTTGAGCGATCCCATTCTGCGTTTGCCATCGACAGTTCATGCTGAACGGCCGCAGACTGTGCGGCGATGGCGTTCAGGGCCTGCTGCTCTACCGTTTGCTTTTGTCTGACGAGCTCGTCAGCGTAGGACCGGGCGACGAGGTTCGCGATGTCGGCGGCTCGTTGCGGATTGGCATCGTTGGCGATGACGCTAATAACTCTGGATCGGCGCTCCTGACTTACTTTCAAACGCCCTTTCAATGCCGCCACCGCCGCGCCGTCGCTCGGTTGGTCTTTCCGGAACGAGAGGAGCTCTCTTATCTTTGACCATGCGGTGCGGAGTAACGAATCCGTTCCTTTTCCCTGCGCCGGCTGATCGAGCATCTTCAGCGCCGGCAGCAGGCGCCGCAGATAGGCATCGGACGACATAACGGTCACGTGGGTGTCGATGGTCGGGTCGTCCGACCCGCCAGTCGGCGCGGCGGCAGGTGCGCCGGCAGTATCTGCTGGTCCGGCGCCCCGGGCGCTCACGACGAGCTGTGCCGTCGCGACATAGGAGGGGGACATCAACAGACTCCAGACCACTGCGAGCAGCGCCCCTGCGCCGATCATCCTCATAATGAAGCGCTTGTACTGCCTGACGCTGTCGAAGACATGCTTGAATGCGGCGATGGTGTCATCGGAACGGGGCTCGTCGGCCCTCGATCGGTCCTGCGGCAGAACTGTGACCGGCAGAATTCGTTTACCTGCGAACGCTTCCATCGCGTGCTCCTTTACTGCGCTGGTTCCATCGCGCCCGCCAGGCGCGACGTCCCGCAGGCAACCGGCGTGTCGAGCCAGGATTGCAGCATGAGGACAGCCCACAGCGCTCGCGAAAAATCTCGGCGGCCGCTAAGATGTTGAAGCCAACAGTCCTGCACGCGCGCTGCGTCCAGGAGATCCTGGTTGCGAAGGCGCGACTCGGACATGAGGTCCGATGCCCACGAACGAAGCGGTCCCTTCAGCCAGGCGCCGACGGGTACGTCAAAGCCCTGTTTCGGTCGCTCGAACAGATGCCGGGGCAGATGGCGGCCTAGTACTTGGCGCAGGAGCCATTTCCCCTGGCCATGACGCACCTTCGCGGAGTTCGGCAGCGACCAGCTGAACTCGACAACGCGATGGTCGAGCAGTGGGCAGCGCGCCTCCAGGCTCGTCGCCATACTGGCACGATCGAGCTTCACGAGAATATCGCTCGGAAGATATCCAAGCATGTCCCGAACGATGAACTCGGACAAAAGATCGTCGAGCGGCGGAATCAAATCCGAATCTCTACCCGGTTGAGCCTGTGTCAACTGCAACTCGGTGAGCTGTGTCGACCTCCGGTACATGCCAGCGATGTCGTCGCTGCCAATGAGGTTTGCCAGGCGATTGATCCGGTCACTGTGCGTCATCCGCTGTAACCAGCCTGGAAGATGAAGCGCCTCGACGACGCTTTCGCGCATACCGCGTCCGAGCAGCGCCACGCCTGATGCGGCCATCGTCCTTATTGGCTTGCTGGAGTTCAGTAGAGGAGCAAGGCGGGCGCACAGAACGTGCCTGGAATAACCGGCGAAGCACTCGTCGCCTCCGTCGCCCGAAAGTGCGACCGTGACTTCCCGCCGTGCGAGCCGTGACAGAAGCAGCGTCGGAATCTGCGATTCATCGGCGAACGGCTCGTCCCAGACGGTTGGAAGCTCGGGAATGACCGCTCTGGCTTCCGCGGGAGTGACGCGTAGCTCGGTGTGGCTGGTGCCCAGATGTCGCGCCACGGCCGCAGCATTGGCCGTCTCATCGAAGGCGCGCTCACCGAAGCCGATCGTGTACGTCCGCACCGGCCGACTCGATTGGGCTTGCATTAGAGCCACGACGGTGGAGCTGTCTATTCCGCCCGACAGGAACAACCCGACCGGCACGTCCGCAACCATGCGGTCGGCGACTGCGGCTTCGAGCAGATGGCTAGCCTGCGAGACGAGGTGTTGGTCCTCCGCCGGCGCCGGCGTCCGACGACCCGCGCGAGCGACATCGGCCAAGGACCACCAGGAGCGCGCGTTCTCCCGCAGCGCTGCCACGTCGCGACAGCCCGATAGATCCGCTGCGCGGATGGACAGGATGGTGCCGGGAGGGAGTTTGAAGACGCCCCGCCAAATACACTGGTCTTCCGGCAACCATCCGCGTGTGAGAAACTCGGCGACGGCCCCCGAGTCGATCTCCCGATGAAAGTCGGGAAATGCAGCAATGGCCTTGAGCTCCGACGCGAACACAAGCGCATGCGGAGTCCGCGCGACATAGAGTGGCTTCTTTCCCATCCGATCGCGCGCCAGATGGAGCATGCGGGTGCGGCGGTCCCACAAGGCGAGCGCAAACATGCCATTGCTGCGCTGAAGCGCCTTCTCGAGGCCCCATCTCTCGATCAGGCCGAGCAAGACCTCCGTATCGCTATGGCCGACGAACTGTTTGCCTTCGCGCTCAAGCTCTCCGCGCAATGCCTTGTGGTTGTAGATCTCGCCATTGAATGTAATGATGAAGCGGCCGCTGCCCGAAAGCATCGGCTGCCGGCCGGCATCGGAAAGATCGATGATGGCCAGCCTCCGGTGTCCGAACGCAACTCCGGCATCCCGATCGCTCCAGAATCCGTCGGCATCGGGACCGCGGTGACGCAGACAAGCCGTCATCGCTCCGATGGCGGTCAGGTCCGCGGATCGAGCAGCCTGTTGCGTCTGAAGTATCCCGGTTATCCCACACATGGCTTAACCTTCAGTGCGTGCATGCGCCCATGATCGCCGATCGAAGCCCAGGACGAGGCCAAGAGTGACGGCAAACCACACCGTCGGATGGCGCAGGATGAAATGGCTGATGCTGAAGACGGCGAGCGCAAAGATGAGGACGGACAAGGCGTCGAGGCGCGCGCGGAGCAGGAGGACAAGCGTGCCCGCGAGCAAGCCGAAAATGGCGAACACGCCTGGCAGCCCGGCTTGAGTGAAGACGTCCAGGATTGTGCTGTGAGCTTCCACCGGGAGTGCGACACCCTTGTCGGTAATGCCGGTTGGTTTCTCCAGGTGCGGTCCGGGCCCAAGGCCGAGTGATCCGGACTCCAGTCCGGCATGCACAGCGTCCTGCCAAAGGCTCAGCCGCAGACTGGCCGTCGCCTTCGTTCCTTCACCGCCACGATCCTTCATCATGCCGGCCGCGAATCCCTCGACGTCATTCGCAGTCGCCACTCCGTAGGGCAGCAGCGACAGTGAAAGGGGAACCATGGCCACCATTGCGAGCGTTGCAGCCGCAAAACGCAGGCTGAAGCGATGTTCGGGTGACGTGAGCCAGCTTCGCAGGCGCAGCGCAAGCAAGAGGGGGATCGAGAGCGACATCGAGATGAGAAATGTATCGCTCTTCGTCAGCCGGCCCACGACGAACGTCGCGATGCAGCTCACTACTGCGACAAGGCGGCCAAATCCTTTGGCTGTCAGGGCCAAGTGGAGCGACAGCGGCGTGAAAACCGCACAATAGATCGCAAGCTGGTTCGGATTTTCGGACCATCCGCGGAATCGATCCCAGTACCATGGATTGACTGAAGAGATGCTGATGTAGTTCCAGCCCAATGCAAATTGCGCGGCCATCGCGATGATCCAGAACCCGATCAGAAACCATAGCGATTGGCGTAGAGCACCTTCGGGTTTCATCGTCGCCGCAACCAGACAGGTGACGGCCGCCACCAGGAGATATGCGAAGATGTCGTGCAGGACGAGCTCGGGATCGACGATTTCCGGACGCAGCAACGCAAGGAATGCCCCGAAGCTCTGAATACAGACAAAGCAGGCCCAGAATGCGAGAAGCCAGAGCAGAGCTGTAGCGTTGCAGACTTTCGGAATGCTCAGGAGATGCAGGCATGCGAAACCGAGCCAGAGGACAAGGCAGATCTCACCGATCCCCAGGGGTACGCCAGGCAGGCGCAGCTGCGATGCTGTCCCAAGCACGAGGCCAAGCGCAAGAAGGGCACTGCCAATCATTGTATTCCACTGCTGCTGTAGGCCGCCACCCCTTCGTCATATGAGTGGCTGAGAGAAAGAAGGTGGCTGTAGAGCTCCGCGTAGCGATCGGCCACGACGTTCAGATCAAACTCCCGCCGCACCACGTTGATCGAGCGTTGACCCATGATCTTGGCGCGAGATGAATCCTGGAGCAGATCGAGGATTGCTGCCGCGAGCGCGGGTGGGTCGCGCGGCGGGACAAGGTGGCCGTTCCAATCCTCGACGACGACATCGTCGCAGCCAGGCATGCGGGAGGCGACGATCGGTACGCCGGCCAGCCCAGCTTCCAGTAGAACGCGAGGAATGCCTTCGCGATATTCGGTTGGAAAGGCAAAGAGGTCGGCGAGGCCCAGAAGCGCGGGAATATCGGATCGGGCACCGGTCGCAATCACATATGGTGCATGCCGTTCAATCAGGTCTTGGTCTATCGCGAACGGGCCCTCACTTTCGCGCGGACCGACCAGCAGGAAGCGAGCTTTTGGCCGGACCTGATGAACGATTTTCGCCGCTTCGAGAAGCGTCGCGATGCCCTTCTGTACGGTAAGTCGACTTACGGTAAGGACGATCTCGGCATCGTGAAGCCCGAGTGCGGCCCGCAGCACTGCAGGCGAAGTCATCCGCGCTCGTGCCGTCTCGAAGGCGGCGCTATCGATTCCCGAACTGCCGATGACCGTTGACAGGCTTTTTCCAAGCAAATGGTATCGCTGGAAGAAGCTCTTGTCGGCCTTGTTCTGGAATACCGTTGCGGCGGTCCAGCAAGCGGCCAGGCGTTGCATGGCAAGATAGAACGGGCGAAAGGCCAGAGCTCTCGGTTGGGTCGAGGAAAAGACCCATCCCATTCCGTTGATCGTGCGCACAACGGGCACGGAGCCACGAAGCGCCAAGGGCGCGAACAGGTTTGGCTTGGTGTCAAACGTCTGGATCACGTCGGGACAAGCGCGCCTTACAACCTGCGCCAGTTGCCCCATCGAAGCGCTGTCGGAAAGACCCACGCCAAATCTGTCGAACTGATATTGATGATAGGAGATGCCATGCTCTGCGAATGCACCTGCTGCACCGGTTCCCGCCGCGCTCACCCGCAGGCCGCGTTTCTGAAGAGCCAGCAGGAAAGGGATTCTCAGGGCGTGATCCTCGCCTCCCACGCAGAGCAAGTGCGGCGCCATATTGGTTCCCTTCGGCTTCACAAGCTCGACAATGTTTTAGTTTGCACGAACAACATCTGCGTCCCGGAAAGGAGGCCGAGAATAGCTTAGGAGGCGTTTGAGGGTTGTCTTCATTCGTTCGAATGAGTGACAGGGATAGCGCTGCGCTCGTGCTCGAGCAGAACGTTCAGAGGGGGAGTGACGCGGGCGCAATAGCTAGCGACCGCGGCACAACATTCGAGGCGATGAGTGCCCGTGCGTGTTCCTGCCTAAGGCAAAACGGCGAGACGCCCCAACAGCGCGATGAGGTCGGCCTGCCGGCGTGTCTGCGTTTTCGCAAACAGAGAGGCAAGCTGCGAGCGCACTGTCGTTCGACTTAGTCGTCGCGTACGAGCAATATCGATCAGGTTGTTGCCTCTCGCCAATTCGATCGCGAGCTGAGTTTCCGCGGCAGTGAATCCGAACAGCCGCTGCAGAGTTCGTGGCGAGGGCTCCGGATGCGCGTCGAGATCCAGCAGGATCAGCGCAATGGTCTCGTCGGACCATGCGTTCGCGACCTGGTTGATCAGGGCGGTGAACCCTTCCTTGGTCGATGTCGCCAGCCAGGATGTCGAGCCTGCTGGAAATTGTGCCCCTGCGCGGTTGACCAGCTCCTTGACAGCGCCATAGAGCGTGTCCTGGGTCGCATTGACACGGGATTCACGCTCCAATATCGCGCGGCCGGCTGGACTGAGTTCGACGACTCGTCCGCGCCTGAGCAAGACCTGTCCGCAACCGATCCGCGCGAGCACCCCGCGCAGGCCGTCTTGTCTTTGGTTGTTGGCTCCAGAATGAACGGACGCAATGGGATTCGTAGAATTGAATATCGCTTCCGATGAATGACTTTGCAACGCAATGGTCCTTGGCAATGCTTGGCTCAAGTTGAACATTTTTATCCCCCCAGCCATGGAGTGAATGTGGCGCAGAGATTCCAAACTCTGCGGAGCGTGTAAACGCTGAATGGGGAGTACCCCACTGCGGCCTGAGAGGCCGACAGCCACCGACGGGCAGGGCATCCACCCTAACCCTGATCAAGTAAGGGGTAACGAGGCAGACATACGCTTCCCGCGTGCAGCCGGGGCGTAATCGCTAGCTACTCCCGAAGGAGGGCGTGGAGCTGACCTATTGAGGTACCCCTTTCGCGGTCAGTTGGAGAGTCTCGCGGCTGGGCGTAATGTGACTTCGATCACGTCACCGGGCTCTACGTCAAAATCCACCGACGCGGGAATCCTGGTCCATTTCTGAGCTTGCCGCCGCACGACGACCACGTCGGGATTGAGTTCACCTGAATTGACCGGGATGGCGCCCGAGCCGCCGATCGGTTGCAGTTTTTGACTGAGGGCCTGCATTCTTACGCGCAGGTCCGCCAATCGAACATTCGAATCTTTCTGCTCCCTGAGCAGGTTGATCGTGCGCTGACTGGTCACGCGTTCGGTCTGGCGCAGGAAGTCCTCGCGTTGGCGCTGGAGCCGCATGAGTTCGACGCTCGTCTGCAGACGCCGGGTCGAGGACAGCAACAACGCGCGCCGGCTTTCGCTGACGCGAGGGCTGGCCAGCAGTCCCGAGCCGAATGCCTTCATGACCCGTTCGAGCTCTTCTTCGTCTGCCTGCACTCCCTTCTCTTCACCTTCCTGCTGCTTCTTGAGGGTCGCGAATTGCGCGTCGGTTTGTTTTACGGCGTCATCGAGGAAGCGTCGTTCCGTGCGGTAGTCGCTTTGGGAGGTCTTCAGAGAATCGCTTTCGGCTTGAACGACCGAACTGATCACGCTCGCAGGCAGCGAAATGTCGTTGGGAGGCGCCGCATCGAATGTATCGCGGCCGTCAAGCTCCGCAACAGTTCGGACGATGTGAAAGTATTCCTTGGTGTATTCGGTGGCGAGAGACTGGTAGTCTCGCACGAGATCCGCGGGGTCGGCGGCGCCGGGTTGCACGCCGCGCGATCGCAGCAGGCTGAAGCCCCCGGCGACTGCCACTGCCTGGCGCACGGTCATCGAAGCCCGATAGGCCTGCTGTCCAGGCGTGAGGACATCGCCGGAAACGTAGACCGGCCGGTATTCCGCTACGGTTACCATGACGTCGCCCGGCTTGACCACGAATGCCTGGTCGCGTCCGTCGGTCAGTCGCTGACGCAGTATTCTTGCTTGCAGCAGCGTCTCGATGCGGCTCTGCATCTGGGCGGGCGTCAAGCCCGCAACTTCAACCGATCCGCCTCCCGGAAGGGGGATGGTTCCGTCCATCTGGATTTGTGTGCGGCTGCGTTGGTCCGCGAGGCCGCCGATCGAAATCTCGATAGTATCGCCGGGTTCGAGCTTATAGGGCGCGGCAACGGACTGCCCGCTTGTCGCGATGAGCAGAATTGCCGCGCACGGACCTAGCAGGAGGCCGGCAGAGCACTTGCTCCGCTTTTTGCACTTCATGGATGAACTCCCAATGCAACCAGCCTTTATTGCTTCGCAACCTGGAGACAGACCCGCGGTCCTTCTCAGACTGCCCTCTTCAGGTCTGCGAGGGCGGTTGGAAGAAAAATCTTGTAGTTTCCGAAGAAGTGTCGCTGCTCTTCGACGTTGTCGAACAGGCCCTGGCTCAAGGCCGCGAGAATTTCGCTGATGCCTTGCTGCACACTGATTTCAGGACTGAAGTTCAACACCCGCCGGATTTTGTCGAAATTCACCCGGTAGTTCCGGGGGTCTGCGCCGCGTTCCTGATAGGTCACTTTCGCTCGCGGGATGTGCCTCATGATCTCTTCGACCACCATCAGCTTGGTAAAGTTGTTCTCCTCGCAGCCGACGTTGAAGACCTCGAAAGCAACTTTGCCGGCGGGCGCGCGCAGGACTTGTTCGATCGCGCGGGCGAAATCACGAACGTGGCAGTATGGGCGCCAGGTCTTTGGGTCGAACACCAGGAGTTCGTTTCCCAAATGGAGTTCGCGTACAAATTCGTTCACCGTGAGATCAAATCGCATTCGCGAGGAAAGACCGAAAGCGGTCGCAAAGCGCAGGACCGTTGGATGAAAGCCGGCCTTTCCCTTGAGGCCCAGAATCTTCTGCTCCATCTCGACCTTGTGCTTGGCGTAGAGGGAAAGCGGCGCGAGCGGGTAATTCTCGTCGACCGCGGTGTCCTCCTCGACAAGGCCATAATTCGAGCAGGTGGACACAAAGACGAGTCGGTCGACAGGGTGATGTTGAACGGCGTCGACGAAGGACCCGACCCCGTTTCGATTGATGGAGTGACTCTCGTCAGGATACTTGCTCGTGATGGGATCGCCGACGAGCCCTGCGAGCAGAACCACATCGTCGACGTTCTTCAAGGCCTGAGCGGCGATGCGCGAATCGCGAATATCCCCGTGTAGGAATTCGTATTGCGGATCGCTCAAATAAGGCCAGACACAGCTCTCGTTCCTGTAGATGAGCTGATCGAGGCAGCGAACGTGCCAACCGCTCCTAAGCAGATGACCGGTGATCACTGAGCCCACGTAACCCGCCCCACCCACGAGCAGCGCAGTTCGCCTTTCATTCGTCATTTGAACACCCATCGGCTTTTGAAACGAGCGTGGCACCGAGAAATCGAGATGTTGGCTCTATGCCACGAGGGTCTGGCCGGTCTCTTCGTACGCAGCGGAGAAGCGGCTCTCCCGTAATGACCCAGGCCGCTTGAAAGACCCACCAGAGATCGGAGATGACGGTTCGATTGGAATAGTATGCCAAGTCGATCTTCGCCTTGGCCGGAAACAAGACCTTCCGATAGAAATCCGCAACGTCGCCATCCTGAGGGAACAGCGTGTTTTCGTGTCGGAACAGAATTTGGCACGGTCCGATAAGGCCTGGCCTGTGCTCGAGGATTCTTTCAAACCCGTTTCTGAAACAATCCGCAAAGACCAGCGTTTCCGGCCTTGGACCGACAATTGACATGTCGCCGCGTAGGATATTCCAGAGCTGCGGT
Organism: Bradyrhizobium sp. USDA 4486; assembly: GCF_054057995.1. Lineage (NCBI taxonomy): Bacteria > Pseudomonadati > Pseudomonadota > Alphaproteobacteria > Hyphomicrobiales > Nitrobacteraceae > Bradyrhizobium > Bradyrhizobium sp. USDA 4486. The sequence continues at coordinate 3,276,969 of NZ_JBSRZV010000001.1, read as the reverse complement.
AACTCGTCCAGCTTGAATGCAGCCAGCACTCTGCCGATCGTTGTCATGCGACCGTCGTTCACCACCGTCAGTGGACTTCCGCGGTCATCGCAATCGGCTCGAAACTTCCGGAACTTGTACATGCGGAACGGCGATCCGTTCAGCCCGAGACGCATCTGGGAATACAGGATCGGTCGCCCGCCTTCGGTCCAGATTGCGAGCGCAGTCAGCAAGAAGACCGGCAGCAACAGCACCATCGCCGTTCCGGCACAGAGGACGTCGACAAGGCGCTGCAAGCGCAGTGCCGGAGCCGCCGTCCCCGTATTCGCCAGTTCGCTCATGCCTGTACGACCTCCGCGGGACAGCTGGCACGAAGTCCATCCGCGAGGCTGTCGGCCACCAGATCGACGTCGGCTGGGGTCATTGCAGGATGGAGCGGCAAAGTGAGCTCACGCCCGCAAAAATCCTCGGTGTTGGGCAGGCTGATGCCGGGGCACAGATCCTGATAAAACGTCAGTCGGTGCACCGGCGGATAGTGAATGGTCGTCTGAACGCCGCGTTTGTTCAACTGCTCGATCAGCGGCTGTCGAGCGCTTGCCGCCGGAAGCACGACCGGCAGCAAATGGTGAGACGACACCCACGATGGCTTGAATGGTACGAGGACCGATGGACAGCGCTCGGCAAGACGCCGCCGATAGTGCAACGACAGGCGGCGCCTGGTGTCGTTCCAGCCCGGCAACTTCCGCAGTTGCACCAGACCGACTGCGGCACGCAATTCGTCCATGCGGTAGTTGAACCCAAGAAGTGTCACATCGTATTCGGGGCTGCGGCTGACGAGACGTTGGCGCGTGTTGCTGGTCATCCCGTGCGACCTGGCACGTTTGATCATGTCGTTCAGGATCCGGTGACGTGTTATGATTGCGCCGCCTTCGGCGGTCGTCATGTTCTTGTTGCCGTAGAACGAGAATGCGGCTGCATCGCCAAACGTGCCGACGCCCTTCGCGCCGGGCGCATGTGCGGCGTCCTCGATCAAGAGCAGGCCCTTGTCGCGAACGAAGGCTTGCCACTCCTCACGGTCGGCGAGGTAGCCGGCAAAGTGCATCAGGATCACGGCTTTCGTTCGCGACGTGCATTTTCGCTGCGCATCGGCCACGGACATCAGGGGGACTGCCCCGGACTCGATGTCGACGAACACAGGCCGTGCTCCGACGTAGAGCACGGCATTGGCAGTGGCAACGAACGTGAGAGACGGAACGAGCACCTCGTCGCCCGGCCCGATCCCAAGTGCATGCAAGATCAGGTGAAGCGCGGCCGTGCACGAGCCGACGGCAATTGCTTCATCCGCACCATGCATGGATGCAAACGCTTGCTCGAATTCGCGCACCCGATCACCCATGGTGATCCAGCCGCTATCGATTGCCGCCGCAAGAGCTTCCTTTTCGTCACGTCCAAGGGTCGGTTCTGATACCAACAGCATGTGTTCCTCTTCCCGTTATTTCCTCGTGCGGGCGACGCCCGCATCACGCAGCCGCGGTTGCGAATGCCGCGGACTGCTCGTCCCACGCAATGTCCTGGGCTTTCAGGAAGTCGTCGACCCGGCCGATGTCGAGCCAAAGGCCAGTGTGCTTGAAGACGTTGACGCGGGCCTCGTCCTCGAGCATCTGGAACATCAAGTCATCGAATCCGAACGGGACGCCCGAGGGTATGCGTTCGAGAACGTCGGGATTCATGCAGTAGATCCCCATGCTGACGAGGTTCGTCAGCTCTGGCTTCTCACGAAACCCGGTCACATGCCCGTCCGTTTCATCAATCACGCCGAAGTCCATCTTCGTGCTTCGAACGGAGGTGGCGATGGTGATGTTGGCGTCGGACCTTCGGTGATTGTGGATGAGCTGGTTCAGGTTCAGGTCAGTCAGTACGTCGCCGTTGAGGACCAGGAACGGCTCGTCGAGCTGTTCTCGGAGCAACGACAATGGACCGATCGTGCCGAGCGGTTCGAGCTCCTGCGTGTAGGTGATCCGCATATTCCACTGGTTGCCGTCGCCACAGACGCTGCGGATCAGATGGCCCAGATAGCCGGTCGTGACGTAAACGTCGGCGATCCCGTTTCGCCTCAGCCATTTGAGAACGAGTTCGAGGACCGGACGCGCGCCGATCGGCATGAGAGGTTTTGGTAGAATGGACGTATGCGGGCGAAGTCGGGTTCCTTTGCCGCCGCACTGAACTACCGCTTTCATCTTCACCTCCCTGTACTCGATACTGTCCAGAATGACTGAGGCATCGTCGCCAGGAAAAGCTAGAAGCAAACCCGTGCCTGCGTCTTCGTGCGTTTGAATGAGAACCTCGCGCTCGTGCTACAAGACGCGGGAAGGTTGTTGGTGCCGCGGCGCGGCCTAGGCGTACCTCTTTTCGACAAAAACGTTTTGTCCTCGCCACGGGCGGACTGCGAGGGATCGTCTCCGAACAACAAAATGGTGCTACGCTCGACGCCTCGGTGGAGGCCGCGTGTCGAGCTGGTATCGAGCCACCGGGTCGCTCGCCTCTTGGATTCGCGGGCTGGTCACGTATCGACGGTGGATTTGATCTTGCCGTCGATGTAGTGGGCCATGCCCTGTATCGTATCGAGGTTCTCAGGCAGGATTTCGCTATCGTCAACGGCGATGCCGAAGGTCGTCTCGATGAACCCGACCACCTCGAGCACGCCCGTCGAGTCGATGATACCCTGGTCCAGCAGGGAAGCATCGTCCTTCAATGCGGCGACGTCGCTGATGTAGAAATTGGCGGTCAGGAAGGCGCGAATTTGCTTCTTTAGGGGTTCCAGTGGCAAGGCAAGTGTCATTACTTCATGCTCCATCTGAAGATCGTGGTTCAGTCGTTTTGCAGACTATCCCGTGATGAGTTCTCTCTTGTTGATCTTGCCTGCGTTCGTCCGCGCCAATTCCGGAACGATAGCGATGTATTTGGGGACCATGAAGCTCTCGAGGCGCTTCTGGCACTCTTGCTTGATCTGCTTCTCGCTCATAGGTAGCCCCCGGTCGACGACCACAAACGCCTTGACGGCGTGGCCGAGCAGTTCGTCGGGAACGCCCACGACCGCTGCCTCCCGTATTCCGGGAATGTCCAGCAGCGCGCTCTCCACCTCCTTGGGCGCGACCTTCTCACCTCGCGATTTGATGATCTCGTCGCTGCGGCTGATGAAGTAAAGATATCCCTCCGCGTCCATTTCGCAGTAATCGCCGGTGTACAGCACCTGCTCGCCGGGGAGCGGTCCAGGTTTGAGCCGCCTCGCGGTCGCCTCGGGCTTCCGCCAGTAGCCTTTCATGACCGTCGCGCCGCGAATGACGAGCTGCCCGGCGACGCCCGGTCCCACTCGCTGGCCGTGCTCGTCGACGATCCACATTTCCGTGTTTGGGATCGCAATTCCGACGCTCGACGGTTTTCGGTCGAGATCTTCGGGCGGAAGATAGGTGCAGCGCTTGCATTCGGTAAGGCCGTACATGGAGTAGATGCGTGCGCCGGAAAACATGTTTCTCAACTGGCGAAGGTGCTGGACCGGTAATGCTGCGCCGGTACTGGTCACGTAACGGATGCTGGAAAGATCGCAGCTCTTCAGCAGGTCGAGCCGGAGCAGAGTCGAGAACATGGTCGGCACGCCGGGAAAACCCGTAACTTTCTCCTCCGCGATACGCCGGAGTACCTCGGCAGGGAAGGCGAACGAACGCTCCAGAACGAGGCGCGCTCCGGAACGCACGGCCATGATCATCTGGTACAGGCCGTAGTCAAAGGCGAGCGGTAGAGCGTTGAGGATGATATCGTCCTCGCGCACATCCAGATATGATGACACGGAGGTACACGCCGTCATCATGTTCCGGTGCGTCAGCATCACACCTTTTGGCTCACCGGTCGATCCCGAGGTGTACACAATAGCGGCCAGATCGATGTCGATGCAGCGGCGCGCCGGAGCTGTGTCGTGCTTGTTGGCTGTGGCGACGCTCCACCGAATGGCATGCGGCAGTGCGTTCAAATCGCTGTCGTCGATCGTGCCGGTCACGATGACGCGGCGCAGGGAGGGACAGCGTCTTGCAGGTTGGTGGAACGTCTCGTAAAGACGCGCTTGCGCAATGAGTGCAGTCGGCTGGCAGTCGTCCAGGAGATAGCAAAGTTTGTCGAGTTTCGTGAGAGGATTGATGAGGCAGACGATTGCATTGGCCTTGAGCACGGCCCAGAAGCTGACCACCGCCTCGACGGTGTTGTCGGCGAAGATGATCACGCGATCGCCGCGCTCTACGCCGGCGCCGACCAGATGGTGTGCGAGCGAATTCGACCAGGCCTCGAGCTGCTCGTAGGTCACCCGCTGAGCGTCGCATACAAGGGCGACCTTGGCGCCGTTGCGGCAGGCCGAGTGGATCAGGTAATCGTGCAGGAGCGGCACAGGATCGTTCATCATGCGTAGGCTCCCGATGCGTGTTGGTGGTCGACGTCAATACGAAGCGCGATATGATCCGTGCGCTCTGGGCGAGCTGTGACGAACTGCTGGAACAGGAGCTGAGTGGACAGCACCCCGACGAGCGCCATGTTGTCGAAGTTGGATAGGTCGGCGTCTCCTGCGTCTGCGTGCGTTCGGCACTTGGTGTGTAGCCGCTCGACCGCAACCGGATCGAAGATGTTGGCCGCGTGGATGCTCCTGCGCGAGAGCGCTTCGTCAACATAGGACGGCGCACCCTTGTCGACGAAGCAGAGCGCATTGGGAGCGCGGTACGGCTGCTTCTTGCGCGTTACGATCTCTGATGGCATCTGCGACTGCGAGACACGTTTCAGGACATGTTTCTCGTCGAGAATGCGAAGCTTACATGCGTCGGGAAGAGCGTTCGCAAGCTCGACGACGTCGTTGTCAAGGAATGGAAATCGTCCCTCGACCGAGTGTGCCATGAGCATCCTGTCTCCCTGAGAAGAGAGCAGGTAGCCAGCCAGAAGGGTCTTGGTCTCGAGATATTGATCTTGCGCGAGCGAGGTCCAGCGGACGAAATCCGGTGGCAGACCGTCAAGCAATTCGGTCACCGGATCCGTTCGCGAAGAAACATCGCGCATGTCGTCGGAGAAAAGGCGCTTGATCGCACTTGTGCCGCGCCAACGCGGCTGGTGAGCGAAGCCAGGTGCATCGATCGCGGAGATGCCGTGCCCGAAGAACTTGAGCGCGACGGGCTGCATATGGACCGGCGAGCGCGAGATATACGGATAGAGCCGCTTCAAGAGCGCTGGGCGTCGCGTTGACGACGGCTGGCGGCCCCAGAAGCGGCGGATCTTGCCCTCGCGAAACAGATCGTAGCCGGCGAACATTTCGTCCGCCCCTTCACCGGTCAGCACGACCTTGATGCCGCGCTCGTGTACAAGCTTTGAAAGCAGGAACAGCGGTACTGGAGCGGTCCTCAGGATGGGACGCTCGGTGTGGTAGATCACTTTTGGAAAGGCCTCTGCAATGTCCTGGCGCGAGACCATGAGCTCGTGGTGCTTGCTCGCGATCGCGCGGGCCATCAGGCGCTGGTAGGGCGTCTCGTCATATTCTGCGTCGGTGAAGCGCAGGGAGAACGTCTGAAACTGGCCTTCTGCGAAGCGGCTCCCGAGTGCGGCTACAAGCGAGCTGTCGAGCCCGCCGGAGAGATAGCTTCCCACGGGAACGTCGGCCCGCACCATTCGGAATGCCGTGGCCGTTTCCAGAGCATTGCGCACAGCATCGATCACGTCGTCGTTGACGCCTGAGCTGAAATGTTCGTCGGTACGCGTGGGATAGCGCGGGGTCCAGAATGCGTGATCCTGGACCTTGCCGCGCGCGTAACTGCGCACGTGTCCCGGTTCAATCTCACTGATCCCCTGAAACACGGTTTGGGGCGGCACGGTACTCCAGAAGGTGAAGGTTTGGTCGATACCTACCGGGTCCAGCGCCCGAGGGATGGCTGGATTTGCCGCAAAGATGGCCTTGATCTCACTGGCGAAGTATAGCTGGCCTTGATGCTCGCAGATGTAGAGCGGGCAAATTCCGGTCCGGTCGCGTGACAAGACGAGGCGGCGAGCGGATGGGTCCCAGATGGCAACGGCCCATTGCCCGTTCATCCGCTCGAACGCCGCTTCGCCCCAAGCGCAATAGGCCTTCAGGAGCACTTCCGTGTCGCTGCGGGTATGAAAGTGATGGCCAAGCGAGATCAGCTGGGCGCGCAACTCGACATAGTTGAAGATCTCGCCATTGAATACGATCCAAGCGGACCCGCTGGCATCGCTGAGTGGTTGTTGCCCGCCCTTGATATCGATGATCGACAGCCGCGCATGCGCCAGACCCGCGCATTGATCCCGGTACAGGCCCCGCTCGTCGGGACCGCGATGGGGAAGCGTCCCCAGCATGCGCAAGAGCGCTTTCCTCGAAGGACCAGGAGCGTTCGCGTTCAGCGCCACGATTCCCGCGATGCCGCACATGCCGTTTAGTCCTCGATAACTGCATCCATAAGCAGCGGCCGGGCGTGTAGATAGCGCGTTGCCCGGCGCTTCGAAGCGATGTCCTTGAAGACTTTCTGCACTTGCGTTGCGGCGATGCCGACGACATCGGCCACTTCGTCGGCAGAAATGCCGTGGTTGACCGCGTACATGCAAACGTCGGTTAATCTGTACGGCGCCGCAAAGTAGAATTCCTCCTGGCTCTGCGGCATCGAGAAGGTGTCGGATGTTGGCGGGCGCTGCCTGATCTCCTCGTCGATGCCGAGGTATTCGGCCAATTGGTAGACTTGGCTCTTGTAGAGATGCGCAATCGGCATCACGTCGGCATCGCCGTCGCCCTGCTTCACGAAGAAGCCCTGATCATGCTCGAGCCGGTTTGGCGTGCCTATGACCGCGTATTTCAGGCGGTCGGCATGATAGTACTCGGTCATCTTGCGGACGCGTTGCTTGTAGTTGGTCGCGGCGACGATCTGGAGGTAGACCTCGGGCGGAAGACGCACGGTGGAAGTGTTGCCGTTCGGGTCCTGCACGGTCAGACGCGTGAGGTTGATACCATCACGCTCGAGAACGGATCCCAATACCAGCTTGCATTTCCAGTTGGTGCCGTATTCGGGTACGATGGCTTGGATCGCCTCTCGCTGTCGTGCGTAGGCACCCAATGCCTCGAGGGCTGGAGCGATGTCTTCGACGACGGTGGCCAAGCGCAACTGCGTGGCAACGACCCGACCCAGCCTCAGTGAATCGTCGGACGAATCGCGTTCGGGCATGAGCAGCCCCAGGACCTTCGTATTTCCGAATGCGCGGGCGCAGAGCGCGGCCACCACGGAGCTGTCGATGCCGCCGGAAAGCCCGACGATGGCTCCGCGCCGGCCAAGCACGCCAAGAACCCGGTCGCGCAAGAACGCGACGATGCGCGCGACTTCCAATGGTGCGTCAACGACCAGGGCGTCGCTACTGAACGCTGGTTCGGTTCGGCTGTGACTTGCTTGCAGGGACATGAGAACAATCCGCCTCTATGTCAGGCAGCTCGGTTGGTGAGTAGGCTTGCGACAACGCCTTCTGAACGAGGTGCAAGTTCATTGTAAGGTACGGAGGCATCACGAGATCGGTATGGGTCCCTGCGGTTGGGACGACGTCGACGTGCGTAAACGCCCGGTCCCATCCCAGCGCTTGCGGCATTTTCTTCCGCTCGCATCGGAACAGGACGGCGGATATCGGCAGCGTCGATTTCGGCTCCGCCAACCAGCGGAAGTAGGCCTTCGCGCGCAAGACCTCCTGCAGCTCCTGCTTGAGCCTGAAGGAGGTAAGGCTGAACTGCCCTTTCGCGCGGCGATCGGTTATCCGGGCGAGGTCGGCTTCACGGCCGATCGCGACGGCTGCCTTGGCAAAGGCGCGACAGACCATGCGCGACGCGGTGACCCGGTTGCTGCGGATACGGTGGACCGTGCGCCTCAACGTCTCCCATGCGGAGCTGCGCTCGCCCATGAGGCTGGTGTCGAGAATTCCAAAGAACGTCACGGACCGGCCAGAGGCAACTAGTCGCGTTGCGACCTCGAAGGCGACCGCTCCCCCCAGCGAGTGGCCGAGAAGTCTAACGGGCCCTCGAGGCTGGACGCGATTGATCTGTTCCAGCGCGGCAGCGGCCATATCGCAAACGCTGTCCTGCCCCTGCAATATCTTTGCGAGTTCTGGGTATCGGATTGGAACGACATGGGCCATCTCGCGGATCGAAGCGGCGAGGGATGCGAGACTAGCACCATAACCAAGCGAGCCGGGCAGCAAGAAAAGCACTGGTTGTGCCGCTGCTGCCGCCTGGAAAGGCGGAAATTCCGGATCCTGGTCCGTATCAATCAATGGCCGTAACGTCATTGGGATGCAACCGACCGAGTATCAAGGGCACAGTATGAAGAGGGGCAAAATCTTCTCATCATTCATTCGCATGAAGCACTTGGTCGCGCCGGGCGATTTGATTGCTTGCGCCGGGCATCTTTCGTCCATGTCGTGCCTCCACAAGCGGACGCGAAGGCCGGGCAGCACTGCCTCGGCCCTCTGGTTCATACAGGTCCATTGACGGGCGCACCCGATGGCCGGGCTCCGCCTGGGCGACTCAGGAGGATCAGCGCCACGGCAATTCCCAGGGCGTAACCGGTAGCTCCTCCTGCAGCCATCGCGAAGATCACCTGCAACGGATCGTGGCCGAGGCGAGCGCCGATCAGGAGCGGCGCAAATACAAACATGGCCCGTACCACGTCGACCGCCAGGCGCAGTTCTTGGCGACGAAAAAGGGTAGGGACTTCCTGAATGGGCGTCGATAGGGCCTGTGCGGCGCACATGAGCGCGAGGGCGGCCATTATTTGGCCTGTGGGCATCCAGGACGGCCCGAGCAGCGGAACGACAAGATGGGGTGAAACGAACCCCAGGCCGAGTACCGGCAGAGCGATGAGGACGGCGGAAACGGCCAGCAGACCGAATGCGGTGCTGAGCAGATGCTGACGATCGAAACCTTTGCTGGCCTCGGCGACGAATACATTGCTGAGCGGCAAGGCAATCAGAGTGACTGGACCAGTCACAAGACGGGCGGCGACGCCAAAATGTCCGGCGAATGCGGTACCGAACAGCGATCCTATGAAGATCGCGGGGAGATTGATGATGGCAAATCCCACGAAGGCGGAGGGCAGCTCGAACAGAGGAAACTTGTACTCTCGCCACGCCGTCGCCGCGACCGATTGCCACGAGGCTTGCTTGATTTGGCGGATGTCTCCCCATTTCAGGAGCCGGATGCAGAGAAATGCGATCAGCACGACCTGGCTCAGGATGTGAGCTCGGACCATTGCATCGTCGCCGATGCCGGCGAGGCCAAAGCCCACCTGGAGCAGCGCCATCGTCGCCGGCAGGATCAGGCGGCCCATGCCGAAGTCGCGTATGTGATTGAAGCGCAAGCACCAGCAGTTCATTGCGTCGGCAACGCCGACCGCCGCCATCCCGATCGGCACGAGGCAGGCAAGATGTTGCAGTGAAGGCGGCAAGATGGGCGCGAGAAGGTATCCGGCGGTAAGTACGACCAAGCTGGTACCGCAGACCGCGAGGAGCACGAGCTTGAGCGCGACCAGAGCCCCGGCCCTGTCCTCGACGACGTACAGGGAGGTGCTGAAGCGAAGCCCGGCTGTTGCACCGAGGATGTTCACGATCGACAGATAGATCGTGAAGATTCCAAAATCCTCCGGCGAGTACAGCCGCGTGAGGATGGGAATGGCCGCGACGAGCGTAAGCTGGCCGGTGAGCGCGAGGGCAGATACGCCGGCCGCCATACGAACAAGGGCTCCTGTCCGCGTCGGAGCCGGAGCCGTTTTGGCGGCCATGAGACGCTTCCTCGGTTCAGAATCCATTTCTAAAACGCAAGATGATAACTGCAGCGATCTAATCTGGATGGATGGTAGAGCCGAGCGCGGCGGGCGCCATCATTCGTTCGCATGACGGTCACGAGCGGTCGCGAGAAAGCTTGCACACCAGCTTGTGCTTTGCCGAACAATCGATGGTCGATCCTGATTGGCGTCTGGTCAAGAAAGGCCGGAGCGAGCGCACGCGACGAGGCGAATGAGCTGGCAGAGTCTCACGCAAGCCGCGCGGACGGCAGACGGCCCTCCGAAGGCCGCGGGGATGACTGTGCCAGCCGAAGGCCGGTTCGCGCGAGCAGATCCGGCAGGGCAGGTGGTCTGACGGCGATCAGGTTATCATCGTCCGGACCCGGGATCTCGGGAAATGCCCGCTCGAGTCGTCCCGCCCTGAGATGAAAGAGCTCAAATCCGTGATCAATGAGGCGGTCATACAGCTCCGCTCGTGAGGTGCCGGCTCTTCGAAGGTTGAGCTCAGAGTCCTCAATGTAGAGACAACGACAATTGGAGACGGTCTTCGCGGCACCCTTGAGAAGATCAACTTCGAACCCTTCGACGTCGACCTTCAGAAGATCCACTGGTCGGTCTCCAACAATCGAGTCCAGAGGGCGAACTGGAACCCGGAGCGTTGCGCCGCTGGTTGGGGGTGTCACGGATGCGAAGTTCATGTCATCGCTCCGAAAGTCCGTGAAGACGAGCTCGCCGTTCCTGCTGCCGATTGCCGTGTTGTGGACCTCGACCGTGAATCCGTTCAGGCGCACGTTGCCCTGCAGGTACTTGCAGATGCGCGGATGCGCTTCGATTGCGATCACTCGTCCGGATCCCGTGACTCGCATGGCGGCGGCGAGGCTCAACTGTCCTACGTTCGCACCGACATCGACGAAGGTTTCTCCCGGTTGCAGGTAGGTTCCCACAAAGTCGGCGTCATCGGCCCGAAAATCGCGCCTCCGCCAGAGCCCGGCAGACATGGAGCTCGGATAGAACCGCATTCTATATCCGGCGGGAAAGCTGAACGTGATGAACCGGCACAACCCGCTCACCCACAGTGCGCGCGATAGCAGGAAGCGGAACTTATCAGGCTCCTCCCGGATTCGCGCGAGCAGTTGGTGCAATCTGTGCAAAGGACTGTACACCCATGTCTTGTGATTAGCTCGTCGCAGAGCGTAGGCTGATTGAAGCGGCGAGCCATCCTTCGTTTGCACGATAGAAATCATGCACGATGAGAATCGATCGGTTCCACTGCTTCCAAACGTCGCGCCTCGGGATGATCAGCGTCATGCGAACGCAGGATGACCGGGCCTACCGAGCTGCCTAGCGTAGGCGCGTCGCGCCACCCGGCACGTTCGGACCGCTTCGCAAGGTCAAAGGGGCATCGCTCCTGGCTCGTCCGGGCCGGACACCTTGATCAAGTGAGCCTGAAGGAAAAGGCGATGAATCCGTTGCGAATCGGCGGGACCGACAGCATTCGAGGTGCGGACGTTCGTCCGTTCATTTCAGTCGCGATTCCGACCTTTCGCCGGCCGGATTTGATTCGCCGCGCGATCGAGAGCGTACTGCAGCAGGCGTACTCCGATTGGGAAATGGTGGTCAGTGACGACGAAGGGCCGGAGGGCTCGACTTGGAGTATTGTATCCGAGTACGCGCGGAACGATCCGCGTATTCGGATTGTCGAGAACCACGGAGAGCCGGGCCAGGTCGAGAATACCAACAATGCGATGGTCGCCTGCCGTGGCAACTGGATCAAATTGTTGCACGACGATGACTGGCTCACGCCAGGTTCACTTGAGACCTTCGCGCAGATGGCAGGTATGTACCCTACCGCGGCCTTCATGACCTCCACGTCTCATCTCATCCAGGACACCGGAATAAGGTATCGGCGAGGAGGGCGTGTCACGGTGTATTCGAGCCAGCAGTGCCTGACTGACCTCTATTTGGTCGGCAAGACCCGGGCGCTGGGGATCGTTCCGTCGACCTTGCTGATCAATAGCGAGGTCATCCGGGCCGGCTGTCGGATGCGAAATTACAAGTCGATCAGGTGGGGGGTCGACCAGCTGTTCTTCGTCGATCTCGCCTGCTTCGGCGACATGGTGGCGATCGACGATGGCTTGATCTTCTATGACATGTCATCTCACGATAGCATTACGGCCTCCAAGTCGTTCTCCCAGATTGATCAGGAGACACTTGATCTGAAGCATCTGACCTGGAGCCTTATCCAGGACAAGCAAGGACTCCCAGGTCCCGAAACGGTCGCACGTGCATTGCGGGTTGCAAGATTGCGTGGACGATTTCGCTATCAGTCCTGGTGGGCAACGACCAAGGACGCGCTCCAGATCTTGCGGCCCTCGGTTATCAATGCGGCCAACAAAGCTCTCCGGGCCCGAACGCATACGCCGGCGGACAGCCCGTTGGTTCGTGTGGGGCACGCCTGAGAGGAGCCGCCGAGGCCATCATCGAGACAGGGCACTGGTCTGATCGGGTTGATCGAGACGTGTTACAAAGTCGAATACAGGGCCACCCGGGACCCCCCAATTGCTCGACCAGATGATTTGCGATCCATCCGGCGAGGGCGAGGCGTGGGTCTCGCTCCAGTAGTCGTACGGGACGTTGCGCGTGTGTGCAATACGCCGAAATTCGCCGCTGCCGTCAATTCGCAGAGCGATGACTTCCCGAGCAAACGGGGCAAAGGATGGAAGCTGGGCAATCTCGGATGGATCGCCGCCATAGCTCAAGATCACCCAGCCGGGCCGGTCGATCGCGCGCGTGGACGCATGTGAGGCTTCGCCGCGCGGAGCGAGGGCGGTAACCTTACCGTCATCCAGCCGGCGCTTGATCACCTGATATATATCGGGATCCGATTTGCTGATTCCGACGTAGACCTCGCGTCCGTCCGCATCAACGGCCATGTCGCCGTGGCTCGGCCGATGATGTTCGGTCCAACTCTGGACCAGGTCTCCGGCGACGGTGAAGATGAATGCCTCATCCTTTCCGTCGACCCATCGGCTGCATCTGATATAGTTGCCCAGGGTCGATATCTCGCAGACGCCGTCTCGACCGGGCAGTTTTCCCACTTCGATGTCCGGAAACTTCTGTCGGGTCGCGAGATCAAAGGCGAACGCTACCACCATACCGTCTGCACGCGTGCCTCGCACGGCGATGCGCCTTCCATCCCGGGAGGGATTGCCCTTGCCTGGTCCGAACTGAAGGCCGCGATAGCCCTCGGCCGTCAACATGATTTCCTCGGCATTGGTTCGCGGCTGCCAGAGCGAGATCTTGCGCCCAATCACGCATATCATGCGCTCGGGGTCCCGCGGGTGCCATTCGCACTCGTCCTCTCGCTGCCGACGAAACAAGGGAACGAATGTCTTCCCGTCAAGAAAGCAGAGTCCGTTGCAGCCGTTGGCGATCAAAACCAGGGTCTGGTCGGCGTTCCACGCCTGCGCACTCGAATAGCGGTGGGTGCAATAGGCTCGTTGACAGGCCAAACCTGCGCCCAGAGGGCCCGGAGTTGTTATCCGGATGATCGTGGCGCCGGTGTCAGGGTCGGTGACCGGAACGAGATAGTCGGGCAGGTTCAGGCTGCTGGCCACAGCAAGCTTTGCTCGTGTCAGCGTCTGTGCGGCGGCGAAGCTTGCCAACGCGAGCACGATCAACGCGCCGCCGGCCACTCCAATGCGTGCGCAGAGAGAGGGAGACATCGTATCATGCTCCACGATAACCAGGGGGCTCGGGCGCTTCGAGTTGGCAGACGCCGACGTTCGAGTGCCTTCAGATCATGACGATCTTGCAGCGACCACGGATGTCGGTGACGATTTGACCCATTACGCGTAGCCGCGCATCATCTAAACGCAGGACATGCTCGCGGAGCGCTGCTGATCTTCGCGCAATCTCGAAGTCATTTCGCTGCGCAGTCATCTGGCGCGCGTCTCAAGCGCTCGATGCGCTGGAACTGCCGGCCCGGTTTAGTGGATGTCGGAGATGTCGACCTCCTGATGGCCGCCCCCGTTTGGGACCTGGCTGGGGGCTCCGGCCCGATCAATTGACAGCGCCAGGGCGTGCCCATTGGAAGGCCGGACCAGTGGTCCATTGTTCATTCCCCAAATCGCGGCCTGAGTTCTATTCTGGACCCGTATCTTGCGCAGGATCGCCTTGACGTGAACCTTCACCGTCGCTTCGGCAATATCGATCTTTCGCGCAATGCATTTGTTTGAATTGCCCTCAACCAAGAAGGAGAGGATTGCCTGCTCGCGCGGTGACAAATGGGGGGCAATCGGTGCTTCCGAAGGAACGAGGACGCTCGATCGCTCTTCGCTCGCCGGCAGCTGAGCCTTGCGGTTAGGCTCGAGATCAAGCACGAACGACAGAAACGCGGGCGGAAATACCGTTTCGCCCATTGTCACGAGTTCGATCGACTTGGTGAAGGTGTCGCATGAATTGACGTCAGCAAAGTAGCCGCTGGCGCCCGCCTTATAGGCCGAAATCAACTCTTCCGGCCGGTAGTGGTCCGAAACGATCGCCACGCGAGCGTCTGGATAATGCTCCCTTACAAATCCGATGTGCTTCAGGGCGAGATCGAACTCGTCGGTGTCGTGGACAATCACAAACAGAAGCTGGTGTGCTTGGAGTGTGCTTGGCAATTCGTCGGTACTCAAGACCGACATTAGGATGTGGAAATCTGCGGCATGCAGGATTCGGGAAATACCCTCTCGCAGTAGAATGTGTCGTCCAATCAAAACGACTTTGCAGGATTGTCGCCTCCTCATATCACCCTCCACGTCAACGCAACGATACAACTTGAACGAACAAGGATTGGGAAAAGACAGAGTTGAAAAAGCTTCGACTGCGTGTAAGCCTCCCGATTTCGTTTCGATAACATTTGCTGAAGGTTAGATTTGAATCTTCGTTTTTGCCTATATACCTTTGGTTATAGGGCTGGCGGCGTCGATGTGGTCGGATGACGTGGCCCTTGCCGCTGCCGGAGATGGCGTGGGACCCCGCGTTCAACCTCGAATGTGCGTTTACGATGCAGTGCAACACACCGTCATTTTAGCTTCGCAAACGGATAGACGACCTGCGTCCATTTTGAGTATTAACCACCGGAGTCCTACGGGACTCGATGCAGCAAACTTGCTGTATACTGCAGCTTCTGACTCGTGCGATATCTGCTTTATGGTTTACGCGCTTAGCTCTAACGACTGACACTTCGGAATATTGATGAGGTTTTTGCTGTTCAAGCACTATTGGAGCGTCAGGGGCGGGGGCCCGTAGCTTCAATCACAAAGAGGGGGCGGCTGGCCAGGGAGCGCCCGATGCGTCGTGCGACTGTGGTGATTGCAGACCGACATCCGGTGGTCTTGCACGGTCTTGCAAATCTACTCGGCTCAGAACCCGATTTCGAGGTCATTGCGTCCTGCGGCGACGCCGGGAATTGCATTGGGGCAGTTCTGGACCTTGCTCCCGACATTGCGATCATCGATGCGGCAATGCCGGAGTTGATCGCGCTGCTGAACGAGTCGCTCGACCGTTCGGAAAACCGATCGACCCGTCTGGTGTTCTTCGCAGCCAGCGAGGATTGCGATCTCGTCTCGCCGGGGCTGCCTACGGGGCACAGTGTCCTTCCAAAGGAGATGGCGGGCCAGGCGCTCGTGCAGTGCTTGCGTGAGATTGTCCATGGCGCGACTGTCGTTTCGGGAGCGCCTACAGATCAGGTCCCCCTTCAGGAGCAGGGCGCAAATCCGGAAAATGCACTCGCTGTGCTCACTGAACGGGAACGGCAAATCATCCGCCTTGTCTCTCGCGGTCTCTCCAACAAGGAGATTGGGCGCCGGCTCAACATTGCTGATGGCACCATCAAGGTGCACCTGCACAAGATTTTCCAAAAGCTCGAGGTCGGCAATCGCACGGCGCTGGCTGCGCTCGCCATCTCGCAGGACGACGGCACCAACTCGATGCAGGACCGGCAGCGTAGATAGGATCGATCCCGCTGACCGGAGAGCGCGCTACTGTATCACCCCGCGATGATTGTAGCGCGTCAGGTGGGAGCGTTCTCCAAGCGTAGCCGAAGAATCCTCTCCCGCGCCTGCAACGAAAGAGGGCCGCTCACTCTGCCACAGAGAACTGAAGGACGAATAGCGACCGGCCGCCGAGAGCGGGGCTGTCGCTGACCTCCACCTGCCAGAAGACATGAGGCAAGAGCCGTTCCGTCAAGTCGTGCTTGAGGATCTCGCCGCTCAGTTCGATCGCTGCGGTACGCGCGGCGACAATGTCAGGGAGATCCAGCCCGACGTCGTCGAGAACTGAATTCCCATCGTGGATATGGAAGAAATATCGCGGCATTGATGTCTCCGGATCACCCGAACCATTCCGATGACTGCAGCGAGCCCCACGCGTCACTATTGGGTCATCGTACCACAATGAACAGATGGCAAGTCGTTATTGTAGGAGAATGCATCATCATTGATGGGTACCCCGCCGTTGACCCGATTGATCACGAATCCAAGGTGAATGGTCGCTTGTTTGTCGTTACGATCGTAGTGCGTCGACGGAGCCCACTTCGGCGCAGCGTTGCGGCCCCGGCTCCTGCGAATCCTAGCCCCCCGCCGGGGCCGCGATCTTTTGGCGAGCTATGGCTGATCGTTCCGTCGCCGACCATCACGCAAATCGTGCGACCTCAAACCGTGCGGTCTGATGCTCTTTCGGTCAGGCGACATATAGGGCAGTGATGGTGGCGATCGACGCATGTAGATCGGGATCCGTTATATTCCATAATGCTCGCGGTACCAGCGGACGAAGTGACGAACGCCCGTTTCGATCGCCGTGCATGGAAAAAAGCCGGCGTCCTGCATCAGGTCGCTCACGTCGGCAAAAGTCTCCGGAACATCTCCCGGCTGCATCGCCAGCATCTCCTTGCGGGCCGTTCGTCCGAGCTCCGTTTCGAGCAGGCGGACCACGTGCATCAAGGGTTCCGGGCGGTGATTGCCGACATTGTAGAGTTTGGCCGGTGCAGTCGTCGCACCGGCGCTGTCTTCTGGGGCGCGGTCGATCAGCCGCGAGACAACGCGAGTGACGTCATCGATATAGGTGAAGTCGCGCTGCATCCTGCCGTGGTTGAAGAGCTTGATTGGCGTGCCTTTCATGATCGCATCAGCGAACAGGAATATTGCCATGTCGGGCCGGCCCCACGGACCGTAGATCGTAAAGAACCGCAAGCCGGTCACGGGAAGGCGATAGAGATGGCTGTAAGAGTGAGCCATCAACTCATTTGCCTTCTTTGTCGCGGCATAGAGACTAATGGGGGAATCGGTTCTATGCACAGTCGAGAACGGCAACTCCGTATTGGCGCCATAGACGGACGACGATGATGCGTAGATCAAATGTTCGCAGCCGTGGCGCCTGCATCCCTCGAGGACGTTCAAGAAGCCCACCATGTTGGCGTCGACATAGGCGTGCGGCTGATCGATTGAATGCCGAACACCGGCCTGAGCGGCAAGATGTATGACTTTCGGAAAGCGATGTCTTGCAAACAGGTCCGCCATAGTCGATCGATCCCCAAGGTCGATCTGCATGAAGGAAAACCTTGGATCGCGGCGCAAAATGTCGAGACGAGCGCGCTTCAGGGAGGGATCGTAATAGGGATTAATATTGTCCAATCCGACGACCCGGCGCCCCTCTTCGAGCAGCCGGCGGGCAACATGAAAGCCTATGAATCCCGCCGCTCCCGTTACCAGAACATCATCTGCATCTGATTCTGAGCGTGCTGACATTTTCTAGTCTCGATTTCGACGGCCGAGCGGCCATGATTTGGCACTGCAAGTGAGCTCTGTGGTCGCCGCCTCTCCATCGCTCAAATGAGCGCTACCGATCACTGCGACCGATCCGAGTTGCCGATGGCCCACTCGAACGGTCGATTGCCGCACGTCCTCACCGCTTCATCCGGTGCCGAGGAGCCAAAAAGGGGGTAGAGCGTCCTACCAAACCCGTCATCATCCATTTGCATGACGATGAAGTCCTGCAAACCTGCAGAGTTGCTCGATGTGGCAGCCGGCCGGGGGCGTGTGCGCGAGTGGACCTGGCATCGGTAAGATGAGCGCGAGCGTCGTGGTTAACGAAGATGTCAATGAAGACAGTCGATGTCGAAGCACTTGGGGCCAGGGTTTCAAGTATTGGCTTTGGCTGTGCGTCGCTCGGGGGCCGCGTCGGTACACGCGTGGGGGTTGAAGCGCTGGAGCGCGCCTACGACGCGGGAATAACCTGGTACGACGTCGCGCCGTCCTACGGGGACGGGATGGCAGAATCGATTTGCGGCCAGTTCGCATCCAACAAGCGCGGCAGCATCCATATCTGCACGAAGGTTGGTATGCGCCCGGGCGCGACTTCCGCCACCGTGCGCTTCCTGAAGCCGATAGCGCGCGCCTCCCTTGCGCTATTTCCCGGAATTCAGCCGCGCCTCTCGGCGATCAAGCCGAAGCCGTTCAAAGTACCGCTGTCAGCCGAGTTGATCAGGACGAGCATGGAGGACAGCCTGAGGCGTCTTCGGACGGATTATGTAGACGTGCTTGCTCTCCACCGTCCTACTCGGGAAGAGGCCGTCCGTGAAGACATCGTCCGAGCGGTTGAGCGCGTGGTCCAGGATGGTAAGGCCCGCGCAATCGCGATTGCAGGCAACAATGAAATTGGAGTGGAGGGCATCGATGAATCATCGCCGTATCGGCTGTTGCAGATCGCAAACAACCCGCTCGAGCCGAACCTGCAGAGGTCACAGAACTCTGGGCGGAGAATGACCTTTGTGACGTATGGATCATTTGCGAGCGTTGCTCCGCTGGTCGCGAAGGTAATTGCAGCGCAGCACGTGTTGAATGACCTTCATGACGCGGGATATCGAGGCGACCCTACCGCAGTTGTCACGGCATTCGTGGTGGACTATGCGCTTGCGACAAATTCGGCCGGAGTCACACTGTTCTCAATGCTCCGGAAGGACCACCTTACGTTCAATCTGCTGCGTCTGGCGCAGTCCCCGAAGCTTCATGTGTTGAACCGTATCGCCACCGAGCTCTCGAGTGGACCGAGGCAAGCCGATCGACTCGTCGGTGCCTCGAATTGAAGGAATGGGAGTGGTCTCCGGAACGTGAGCATGAGGTCTACTCCGTCATGATCATACAATCGACGGCTGCGTCTGCTAAAATTGGCACCTACGATGCTTCGAACGGTTTTACAACGATTGTCGAGAAGCTCGTGGGGGCTCGCGGCGTGAGGCGGTAACCTTGGTCTGCGGTACGTGGATCTGGTAATCGCTTGGAGACAGATGATGTGCGGAATTGTTGGCGTTGTCGGACAGGGCCCGGCGTCTGCTGTTCTATTGGATGCGCTGAAACGGCTTGAATATCGTGGATATGACTCCGCGGGTATTGCGACACTGGAAAACGGCTCGTTGACCCGGCGTCGTGCAGTCGGAAAGCTCGCGAATCTCAACAGTCTGCTCGCCTCGCAGCCGCTCTCGGGCCGAATTGGAATCGGTCACACGCGTTGGGCAACGCATGGCCGTCCAGATGAGAACAATGCGCATCCTCACATGGTCGATGGGGTTGCGATTGTGCACAATGGAATCATCGAGAATCATCGAGAGCTGCGCGAGCACCTCCAGGCAACCGGCGCCTACCTCACGACCGAGACTGATTCCGAGGTGGTTGCGCATCTCGTCAGTCGCGAACGAAAGAACGGGTGCGAGCCGGCCGCGGCGGTACGCAGGGTGCTCCCGCGCCTGAAAGGAACGTTCGCGCTCGTGTTCCTGTTCGAGGGGCACGAGAACCTCCTGATAGGGGCCCGAAAGGGCTCCCCCCTTGCGGTCGGTTACGGACGGGGCGAAATGTACCTCGGCTCGGATGCGATCGCCCTCGCACCTCTGACGGATATCGTGGCCTATCTCGAGGACGGCGATGTTGCCATCGTTACGCGAGAACAAATCGAGTTCTTGGACGTAAATGGCGCGCCTCTACGTCGTGAATCGACCAAGATCGCCAGCTCGGCTGTCGTTGTTCGAAAGGGCGGTCATCGCCACTTCATGGCCAAGGAGATCCACGAGCAACCGAAGGTAGTCGCGCATACACTCGCGCAGTATATCCAGCGCAACGGTTCAATCAGGCTGCCGGCAGGCTTGGACGCAGAGTTCAGGAAGATCGATCGCGTCTCGATTGTTGCGTGCGGGACCGCGTTCTACGCCGGTTTGATTGCTAAGTACTGGTTTGAGCGCTACGCCCAGCTCCCGGTCGAGATCGATGTTGCATCGGAGTTCCGCTATCGGGATGTTCCCCTTGGCGCGGGCAATCTGGCGATCTTTGTGTCGCAGTCAGGCGAGACGGCGGATACACTCGCTTCGTTGGAGTTCGCCAAGAACCGTGGTCAGCGTGTTGTCTCCGTCGTCAACGTGCAAAGCTCCACCATGGCCCGTGCGAGCCATGTGGTGCTGCCGACGCTGGCGGGTCCCGAGATCGGCGTCGCCTCCACAAAGGCTTTCACCTGCCAGCTGGCGACGTTGATCTGCATTGCAATAGCGGCCGGGCGCAGTCGCGGCGTGCTTTCAGCCGAAGACGAGAGCTCACTGGTTCGAGGCCTTGCCAAGGCCCCAAGCTATATGGCCTGTGCGCTCGAACTTGAGCCGAAAGTCCGCGAGATCGCGAGCAAAGTCTGTACGGCGAGCGACGCCCTGTTCATTGGCCGTGGCACCAATTATCCGCTGGCCCTGGAAGGGGCCCTCAAGCTCAAAGAGGTAACCTACATACACGCTGAGGGATATGCGGCGGGCGAGCTCAAACATGGACCAATCGCGCTAATAGATCAGGACCTGCCTGTTATCGTCATAGCACCGAGTGACGCGACGTTTGAGAAGACCATCTCGAACATGCAGGAGGTCATCGCCCGTGGAGGTCGCGTCGTCCTGTTGACCGATCAGAGAGGCGCTTCACTCGGCGCATCCGGTGCGTGCGCGACGTTGAGCTTGCCCGGAATGCCCGAGGTCGTGGCGCCGCTCGCTTTTGCGATACCGTTACAGCTCCTGGCCTATCACAGCGCCGCAGCTCTGGGGACCGACGTAGACCAGCCGCGCAATCTCGCAAAGTCCGTGACTGTCGAATAAGCCGTCAGGCGCGCAGTCTCTGCGTACATGTCAGGACCATATCCGATGACGCTGGTGTGACAGGCGGGCGCTCCGGACTGGGTGCCTCTTTAGAGCAATCCCTGTCCTCGGCCGTTCTGGGTAAGATCCTCCGGCCTTCGGACTGAAGCTCAGCGCCGAAGTCCGCAGAGCAGGCGGCCTCGCCATCTTGTAAGAGCGTTGGCGGGGCCGCTGCTGCTCAGAGACGCAGCTGGGACCGGCAGCGGTTCGCGTTGGCGCAGCAGAACGATCTGCTGAACTGCAGAAAGAGTTCTTGTGTGTGCGATCCATTCGGATCGATCAATCCGGCATTGCGCGGGAGCGTTGGTGATCCGCCAGGGGAGTAGCCCTTTCGCGTGTTGGAACACAGAGCGGCTTGGAGATAGGCTCAGATCAAGCCTGTCCAGTCCACGGGCTTACTCAGCGCGTGTGTCCGCTTTCGCGAGGAATCATGTCTGTTTCGACAAGAATGGTCGGCGCCGACATTCGACGGGGCGATATGGTCAAAATCGTCAACGGCGAGCTGTTTCCGGCGCTCCTGTACGAGCCATACGACGGAAGCGCCGGCGAAGACATTCCCGAGGGCTCTCGTGCCTATTGTCGCAACGATGACAGAATCTGGCGAGCGATGCCGCCGGGCTTTCGCCCCTCCTAGAGCCCATCTAGGCGCGCTACTGGACGTTAACTGACGCGCTTCGACGCTTGCTGTGACGGCGAGGAAAGCGAACGCGTCGGCCGATATGGGCTGTGAGGGTTTACATCCAGCTCGACGGTTTCGACGCAGCCCTGGGGCTGGGTATGCCTGGAGCCGGTTCGCCAAGGCCCATCGCGAAGTTGAGCCGCGCTGACCTTTGCAAGCCATAGACAGCGCCACTCGCCTTGCGGCGGGAGGCCCGATTTGCTTTGACCGCCGAACTGATAGGTGAGCGCCTTCTCCTGCCGTTGCGAATGGCCGAGGATGATGGGACAGAGCTCACGGGGATAGCCGTCATAGACGCAGAAGAGCGGCTTACGCTTGCGCATGGCTTGCTCGAACAACCGGTAATTGGAACTCGGCATCGGTCTCTCCTTTACACAATCCCGCTTTAGAAGCTCGCGGCCATGGCCGCGAGGCGCCGATGGGCCCTCTCACGGGCAGCATCGATCGGCTGCTGCGGTCCGGTGGTTGGACCGATCAGCAAGAAGCGGACATCGCGGATTCCAACAAAGCGCAGGATTTCCCGCAGGTAGGGCGTTGCCATGTCGATGCGGCCGCGGTTCATACCCGTGGCAAAATCGCTGCCGCTGGCAATAATCACCAGCGTCGGCCGGTCCTGCAGCAGCGGGAGATATCCCTGGGACGGATCGAACCGAAAGGTGAGTCCGGGCTGGACGATGATGTCGAACCACTGCTTCAGCTTGTAGGGAAGGCCGAAGTTCCACATCGGGGTCGAGATCAGCACGCGATCGGCGAGGGAAAAGCGCAGCGCCATGCGCTCGGCTTCGGCGAAGCTGTCGCGTTGGGCGTCGGTCAAGCCCTGAGCTTTCATGCGCGCGTACTTGGCCTCGACGATCGGACCGGAGAATTCCGGCATGCGCTCGCGCCAGATGTCCACGACATCAATGTCCCAATCCGGCCGGGCCTGGCGGAAGCCGTCGAGAAAAACGCGCGCGCCGGCCGTCGAGACGGATTCGGCGCGGGGCGAGCAGGACAGGTGCAGGAGCTTTGCCACAGCTCATCCCAGCGCTCTGATGACGGTGTCGGCCCTGGTCACGACCGCGACGTTCTGCATGGCAAAATTGATCGAGGCATTGTGCCAGTCGGCATTCATGGTCGAGCAGCAATCCTCGGGCACGATCATGAAATAGCCCTTGTCCGCGCCGGTCCGCGCCGTGTGCTCGACCGACATGTTGGTCCAAGCGCCGGTGTTGATGATCATGTCGCGGCCGGTGGCCTTCAGGATGGTCTCCAGCCGCGTGCCTTCCCAGGCGCTCATCCGCATCTTCTCGACCACGAAATCGCCGGGCCGCGGCTCAAGGCCTGAGACGGGCGCGGCGCCCCAGCTTCCGCGCACCATCGCCTTGCTGTCGACCAAC
Organism: Bradyrhizobium sp. USDA 4486; assembly: GCF_054057995.1. Lineage (NCBI taxonomy): Bacteria > Pseudomonadati > Pseudomonadota > Alphaproteobacteria > Hyphomicrobiales > Nitrobacteraceae > Bradyrhizobium > Bradyrhizobium sp. USDA 4486. The sequence continues at coordinate 3,253,896 of NZ_JBSRZV010000001.1, read as the reverse complement.
CCCTCGAACAAGGGTGCGTTCAGCGTGACGCCGGGCGCGCCGGGCTCGACCACGAACCAGACATGGATGATGGCGACGCCGCGGGAGCGCGCGGCCTCGGCGAGGCGGCGTACATTTTCCACCACATGCTGTTGTTTTGCGTGCCCCGGCGCGCCCGATTCGGCGAAAGCGCCGCCGTCCATGATAACGTCGTTCTGGAGGTCCTGGATGATCATGGCGCAGCGCTGCGGATCGAGTCGCATCTCGCCCTCTGTGAGCACAGGCGAAGCCGGTGACGAGCTCGGGCCCGCGCCGCCGCCGACGCGACGGCCGCTCATATAGGGCTCGTGACGCGGGCCGACCCGGGTCGGGATCGCATATACCGAATGGGTCGAGGTGAGGTAGAGCGTGCGGAAATCCAGCCCGCCCCAGGCGAGGTTTGCGACCAGCTCCGGCACGCGGACCTTGCCCATCAGCTCGCCGCGCGGCGAATAGACCCAGACCCCGCCGGGGGCGGTGACCCAGACATTGCCGTGCTGGTCGCACTTCATGCCGTCGGGCAGGCCCGGCTCGAGCTCGGACTTGATGCCGCTCGCGAACACCCGTGCGTTCGACAGCGTGCCGTCGGCATTGACGTCGAACACGCGGATCAAGGCCTGCACGGTGTCGTTGACATAGAGCAGCTTCTCGTCGGGCGAGAAGCACAGCCCGTTCGGCTGGTCGAACAGGTTGCGTTCCACCATGAGCTTCGGCTCGCCGCCCGGCACGACGCGATAGACGCCCTGGAAGCCGAGCTGCCGCGGCCGCTCGACGCCATAGACCGGCATGCGGCCGTACCAGGGATCGGAAAAATAGATCGCGCCCGAGGAGTGCACGCAGACGTCGTTCGGGCTGTTGAGCTCCTGGCCGCCGAAATGCGAAGCCAGCACCTCGCGCCGCCCGTCAGGACGTTCGCGGACCAGCGACGAGGTCGTGTGCTCGCAGACGATCAAATTGAGCTCGGCGTCATAGGTCATGCCGTTGCACTTGTTCGAAGGGCGCTTGACCTCGATGACGCCGCGCCGCGGATCCCAGCGCCGGCGCACGTCGGCGGGCATGTCCGAGAACAGCAGGTAATGATCGACCGGATGCCAGATCGGCCCTTCCGTGAAGTCGAAGCCGGTGCCGATCTGTGCGACCGGCGCATAGGGATCGATCAGGTTCTCGAACTCGCTTCGCAGGGTGACATGCGTCATCGGTCGATCCTCGGGCGCATGATCCGGAAAAGTGTGGAGCGGTTTTCCGAAAAGATCATGCGCAAAAAAGCTCACGCAGGGAACCAGTTGCGCTGGGGGAGGGACTGTACAATTGGACCAGGAACCTGGTCGTGCAGGCGCCCCACGACATTGCCGCCTTCGATCTTGGCTGGCCGGTCGTGGACCGGCAGCAAGTAGCGCGAATTGCTCAGCAGCTTCTTGATCGCCGCCTTCTCCGCGCGCTTGCTGGTGCCGTGGTTGCCCGTGGTGCGCGGCTCCCAGTCGTGGATTTCGTGGAAGGGCGTCACGATCTGGTCGTTGAAGTCGTAAATCACGTCACCGCAGATAGTCGCAATGCCGTCGGCGGTGTGGACGATGATGTTCATCGATCCCTCGGTGTGGGCATTGGCGGCATCGCAATAGACGCCGGGCATCAACTCGATCGGACCGGTGATCTCCAAGTCGAGGAAGCGCAGCGCGCTCTTGGTGTGCAGGCGGTCGATCAGGTGCTTGATGTCGGGCGCGGGATATTGCGGATGCATGAGGCCAGAGACGGAATATTCGAGCTCCTTGCGATTGACGACCACGGTCGTGTTCATCGGGAACAGATCGTCCTTGCCGGCATGGTCGATGTGCAGATGGGTGTGGCAGACGAAGCGGACGTCGCCCATGCGCACGCCGTGGCGTGCGAGCTGGTTCTCGATCATGTGCTCATGGTACTGGAGACCCCGCATGCCGAGCGTTTCCATGATCTGGTTGGAGCGATAACCGGTGTCGACCACGACCGGGTAGGGGCCGCCGAGGATCAGGAAGCCGAGCGTGAGGACGCGGCGGGTGCGGCCGCAGTCGCGGCCGAGCACAAGGAAGCTCGATTCCAACTCGATATCGCCATAGTCCAGGATCTTGATCTCCAGCGCCATACGTTGCCCTCCTGTCTCGTTTATCGTGCGTCAAAGCCGGTAGACGCGCGCAGCCGTCGTCCGGAAGATCGCGTCCTGCTGCTCGGCGCTGAATGGCGCGGCGGCCGTGCGAAAGGCGCCGACGAGCTCGCGATAGCTGGTCCACAATTTCTCGATCGGGAAATTTGATCCAAACAAGCAGCGCTCGGCGCCGAAGATCGCGACAGTATCGGTGAGCACGGCCTCAATATGCGCGGGATCGTTGCGATGGATGAAGGTGCCAAGCCCGGACAGCTTCGAGACCACGTTCGGGCATGTGGCGAGTCGGGCCATTCCGGCGCGCCAGGCCGCGCGTCCCGCCGGCGAGAGATCCTCCAGCATGCCGGCATGCTGCAGTATGAACGTCACGTTGCGACAGGACTCCGCGAGCTGCGCGGCATCTGGCATCTGCGGCGTGAAGACCTGCAAGTCGAAGCTCCAGCCGTAGTCCGCGAGATGCGCGACGTTGCGGCGGATCGCGGGATTGGCGCAGAGATCCGGACGAGCCGCGAAGCGGTACAGCGGGTTCTCATGCCAGTGCAACTGCATGCGCACGCCGCGCAGCAGCGGATAGCGTTTGAGACGATCAAGCTGCGGGCGCACGTCGTCGACCGCGAAATTGGCATAGGCGACGATGGCATGCGGCCAGCCGTGCTCTTGGGCGGTCCGCTGCACCCAGGCAGCTTCCTTCTCGAAATGCTCGGGCGCCCAATTGGTCTGCACATAGACCGAGCGCGTGACGCCGGAGCCCTTGAGATCGTCGAGATATTCCTCGATCGGGTAATCGCGCCGGATCGGCTCGTACGGTCCGAAAATGCGCGGCTGCATGGGGCCGCTCAGCCAGGGCAGGTCGGCCTGCCGCCAGATGTGATGATGCCCGTCGACAATGTCGTTCACGCAGCACTCCTTCGCCCTAATGCCAGTACATGGGCGACGATCGAGGCGCTCGACCCGCCATCCACGAGATCGTCGACAAAGCGTTCGATCGCGACGAGCGCTTCGGTCTGCGGGCGAAAGCCTGGTCCTGTTGCGAGCGGGGTCAGCCAGCTCAGGCGCCAGGCCCGGCGTGATAGTTTCGCCACGGCGTCACGAAGCGCATCGGGTTTGCCGCGCTCGAGCCCGTCCGAGACGATGACCGCGGCCGCGCCGCGGGCATAGCTGCCGAATCGCGGCACCGCCAGGAATGCTTGCAGCGCATCGCCGATGCGGGTGCCGCCCTCCCAGTCACTGACGAGATGCGCCGCGGCGTTCAGCGCCTGTTCGCGGCGCTTCAGCCACAGCGCGCGGGTGACACGGGTCAGGCGAGTGCCGAAGGTGAAGACCTCGACATTCGGCGCTGCCTGCACCAGTGCATGGGCGAGCTTCATGTTCTCCTCGGTGCGGCTCTTCATCGAGCCGGAGACGTCGATCAGCAGCAGGATCTTGCGGGGACGCTGGCGCCGCTTCAGGTGGCCGAGCCGCAAAATCTCACCATCGCTGCGGACGCTATCGCGCAGGGTGCGGCGGAGATCGGCGAAGGGGCCGCGGCGGGCCCGCATGCGGCGGTGGCCGCGCCGCTGCGGCAGGCGCCGCGGCGCCTCGCGTGCAAGGCGGCGGAGCGGATCGGAGGTGGAGAGCTGGGCAAAGCGGCGCTCGACCAGCGCCTCGGTGCGGGTCGCGGTCAGGCCTGATTCATTGGCCTCATCTGAGAGCAGGGGCTCCTCGTCGCCGCGGCCTTCCTCCTGGAGACGAACGGTCTCGTCGTCCTCGCCCTTGTCGCCGCGCTCAATGGCCTTGCTGCCGCGAAAATGCAGGTCGAACAGCCGGTCGAAGGTGGCGCGGCGCTCGGGCCGCGGGGCGAGGGTGGCGAGCGCCGCCTGCCTGATATCCCGGAGGCCGCGCGGACCCAGCAGTTCGATCGCGGCCAGGAATGCGGTGGTCTGTTCCGGCGCAACAGCAAAGCCGTTGGCGCGCAGCAGCGCGACGAAGGAAATGAAGATGCGGGCAGCGCGCGGGAGCTGCAGCTCGGTGCTCATGCGGTCGCCTCCGCGAGCATGGCATCGAGCCTGGGCGCGATGAAGTGCAGGTCCTCCTCGTCCTTTAGCGCCACGCCGATCGAGCGCTTGAAGGCGTCGGGCCAGCGCGCGCCGCCTTTGTTAAGCAGCGTCGCGGCCTCGGCCCAATCGACAGCCTCGGCAATTCCGGGCGCCTTGCTCAGCGGTTCTCGCCGCAGTCTCTCGACAGCGGCGACGACGGCTCGGGCTGTGGTTTCGGCAACGCTGGACGCGCGCATCATGATGATCCGTGCCTCCCGCTCGGCCGTGGGATAGTCGATCCAGTGATAGACGCAGCGGCGCCGCAGGGCTTCGTGCAAATCGCGCGTCCGGTTCGAGGTGAGCACGACGACCGGCCGCTCTGCCGCGCGGACCGTGCCGCGTTCGGGAATGGAGATCTGAAAGTCGGAAAGGAATTCCAGCAGGAATGCCTCGAACTCCTGGTCGGCACGGTCGATCTCGTCGATCAGCAGCACCGTGGCATCAGGGGCGCGCAGCGCCGCGAGCATGGGCCGCTCGATCAGGAAGGTCGCGCCGTAGATGTCGATGCTATCATCGCCGGCCTGGCGGATCGCGAGCATCTGGCGCGGGTAGTTCCACTCGTAGAGCGCGGCCGATGCGTCGATGCCCTCGTAGCATTGCAGACGGATCAATTGCCGGCCGAGCACGGCGGCGATGGCCTTCGCCGCTTCGGTCTTGCCGACGCCGGGCGCGCCTTCCAGGAGCAACGGCTTGCCGAGGGCAAGGCCGAGATAGGCTGCGGTCGCGAGCCCTTCATCGGCGAGGTAATAGGCCGCCCGCAGCGCCTTCTCCAGCGCCTCGGGGCTGTCGATGCCGACGATGTTGCTGCGGACGGCCACGGACCCAGCCTCAACGCCGCGCCTGCGGCCGTGCGCCGCCCTGGGCTTTGATCGCCCGCAGCACCTTTTCCGGTGTGATCGGCAGATCGTCGATCCGCACGCCGACGGCGTTGAAGATCGCGTTCGCCACCGCCGGCAGCACCGGGTTGGCGCACATCTCCCCCGGACCCTTAGCGCCGAACGGACCATCAGGGGCGGGACGCTCCAGCACGGCAATATCATGCGGGCAGATATCACCGGGACCGGGCATCAGATATTCGACGAAGTCGCGGGGCCCGTGAACGGGGTCGGGATAATAGGGCTCGGGCGTCTCGTACAGCGCGTGACTGACACCCATCCAGGCGCCACCAACCAGCTGCTGCTCCACCAGGCGCGGGTTCAGGGCGCGGCCGAGCTCATAGGCCGAGTCCATGCGGACCATCGCAACCTCGCCGGTCTCGTCGTCGACCTCGACTTCGGCGACGAGGCAGGCGTGGGCGTAGCAGGTCGCCGGCGACATCTCGCCGGTTTCGGGATCGACGTCGGACAGTGGCACGAGAAAGATGCCGCGACCGGAGATCGTCTTGCCCTGCTTGAACTGCGCCGCGATCGCGACGTCCTTGGTCGAGATCGATCGGTGCGGCGCACCCTTGACTTGGATGTTGCCGCGGCCGTCAGTTTCGAGATCGGCGGCATTGACCTCAAGCTCCTCGGCGGCCGCCTCCATCATCACGCCGCGCGCCTCGCGGGCGGCAGCCATCACCGCGTTGCCGACACGGTGGGTGCCGCGCGAGGCGAACGAGCCCCATGCAGTGCGGGCCGGTGTCGGAATCGGCCGTGTCGACATAGACGTCCTCGACCGGTACGCCCAGCGTCTCCGCGCAGATCTGCCGCGTCACCGATTTCATGCCCTGGCCGAGATCGATCGACGACAGTGCCACCGTGAACTTGCCGCTCGGGTTGGAATGCACGAGCGCCTGGCTCGGATCGCCGCCGAGATTCATGCCGATGGGATAGTTGATCGACGCCATGCCGCGTCCGCGATGCCGGGTCATCTCAGCGCCTCCTGGTGCCGAAGACGGAGGAGAACCGCGTTGCGCCGTGCGATGGCGCCGCTGGCCGTGGCGAAGGCGGCGGCGGAGCCGGTGATGGGGGCTCGCGCGGCGGTTCGCGGCTGACGGTAGGCGGAAGCCGGTCGTAGCTGGTGCGCTGCTGGACCGGAGCGGCCGGGCGTGCACGCGAAGAATCCGTCGGCGTTGGTGGGATCACGGCGCGGCTTCCGCCGCCATCTTTGCGCGAGGAGGCCCGCTTGAATTCTTCGCGGATCGGCCATTTGGCCTTTTCGGCGGCCACCTGCACGCATTCGATCAGCGCGGTGTTCTTGGCCTCGCGCCGGTGTGCCTTCATGTCGCCGTCGCGGTAGGCGTTGAGGATGCGGAACTCCATCGGGTCCATGCCGACAAGGTTTGCCAGCTTGTCCATCTGGCACTCGATGGCGAAATCCATCGCGGTCACGCCGAAGCCGCGCATGGCGGTCGCCGGCGTCCGGTTTGTGAAGACGCAATAGACGTCGCCATAGACGTTCGGGATGGTATAGGGGCCCGGCAGATGCGCGGCGCATTTGACGGCTGCGTAGCTGGACAGCCGCGTATAGGCCCCACTGTCGAAATAGGCGCGGATCTTGCGCGCGACAATGCGGCCATCGCTCATCACGCCGTCCTTGATGTAGATGCGCTCGGCGCCGCGCGGCGGGCCGTACTGCATCTCCTCCTCGCGGCCGAACACATAGCGGACGGGGCGTCCCATCAGCATGGCGCCGAGGATCGCGAGCGGCTCGGTCAAGGTGTCCACCTTGCCGCCAAAGCCGCCGCCGACGGTTCCTCCGATGAAGTGGAATGTGTTGGAGGGAACGTCCAAAATCTTGGCGCAGGTGTCGACCGAGAAGAACAGCGCCTGGGTCGAGGTGTAGACGACATAGCGGCCGTTGGTATCGGGCGCTGCGATCGCGCCATTGGTCTCGGTCGGCGCATGCTCGATCGGTGACATCTGGTAGCGCTGTTCCAGCACGTGGTCGGCGGTTGCAAGCGCCGCATCGGCGTCGCCAAAGCGCAGGCGCTGGTGGTCGTAGACATCGTGATAGGTAAATGTGTTCTTGGGATAGGTCTCGTTGACCACGGGCGCACCGGGTTTCAGCGCATCCTCGACGTCGAACACGGTCGGCAGCGGCTCGTAGTCGATCCTGACCTTGGCGACCGCCTCGAAGGCCTCGCGCTCACTGTCGGCGACAATGGCGAGTATCGGCTCGCCCTTGTAGCGGACCTTGTCGGTGGCAAGCGACGGCTCGTCGTCCTTGCCGAAGTTGATCAGGCTCAGCAGCGTGTTGAGGTTGCGCGGAACGTCGGCGCCGCGAATGATCCGACGCACGCCCGCCGAGCGCTCCGCCTCCGTGGTGTCGATACGGCGCAGCCTTGCATGCGCATGTGTCGAGCGCACGACCTTCAGGTGCAGCATGCCTTGCAGCTTGTGGTCATTGAAATAGCTGGACGTACCCGTGACATGGCCGAGCATGTCCTGGCGCTGGGTGCCCTTGCCGATCTCTTTCAAATTATCGTCGCGTTCGTCCGCAAAAATGTCCTTGCGCAGTTCCAGCATGGTCGCGTTCCCTTACGCGCTGACCCGGCCGCTCGCGGCGGCGAGGATGGCATTGATAATAGGCTCATAGCCGGTGCAGCGGCAGATATTGCCCGAGATCGCCTCGACGACCTCGTCGCGGCTCGGCGACGGGTTGCGGTCGAGCAGCGCCTTGGCAGCCATCAGCATGCCCGGCGTGCAATAACCGCACTGGGCGGCAAAATGGTCGGCAAAGGCGCGCTGCAGCGGATGCAGGTTCGGGCCCTGCTTCATGCCGTCGAGCGTCTCGACCGAGCGGCCTGCGACCGTCTCCGCGAGTGTCAGGCAGGAGAGGTGCAGTTCGCCGTCGACCAGCACACTGCAGGTGCCGCAGCCGCCCTGACCGCAGCCGAATTTCGGCGTCATGTCGCCGATCAATTCGCGCAGTGCCACCAGCAGATTGGTGCCGCCGTCGACGAAGATCGCGACGTCGCGGCCGTTGTGACGAAATTGCAGGGGGATTTTCGTCATGACGATCTATTCCTGTCCGGACAGCAGACGCCGCAGATGCACGCCGACGATCTCGCGGCGGTACCAGGCGCTGCCGAGCGCGTTGTCGGATGGGGATGTTCCTTCGCTCGCGGCGGATGCCGCAGCCGCGATGGTCGCGGCATCCAGCGTTCGGCCCTCCAGCGCGCGCTCGGCGGCGCGGGCGCGGATCTGCGTCGGCGCCATCGAGCCCAGGGCGATACGCGCGCCCGCAATCCGGCCGCCGGAGATCGGCAGATGCGCCGCGAGCGTGATCACCGCGCCGCCCTTCGGCTTGATGCGCGCGATCTTGCGATAGCGGAAGGCCTCACTGCTGGCCGGCCTGGTGCAGGAGACCGAGAGAACCAGCGTGCCGGTTTGCCGGTCCCGCGCCTGCAGAAACTCCTCGATCGGGATGTCGCGTGAGCCGAAGCCGCCTTGCACCGCGACGATGGCGTCGAGCGCGAGCAGCGCCACGGTGAAATCGCCGTAGGGGCTCGGCGCAAACAGATTTCCGCCGATGGTTCCCATATTGCGCACGGCGGGGCCGCCGATCGAGCGGGCGGGGGCGTGCAGAAAGGCGAGGTCGCGTTCGGCGAGCACACGCGCGAAGGTGACACCGGCGCCCAGCGTCACGCGCGGGCCGGAAGCATCGATCCGGCTCAGCGCCTGGTCGCTGGCGCGGACGATCGTCGAGATCGAGACGTCACCCTCGTTCAGCGCGCGCATCACCAGCGTGCCGCCGCCGAGATAACGCGCGCTGCGGTCCGAGGACAGGACGCCGGCCGCTTCGCTCGCATTCGCAAAGGTCTTTACCGTCACGGCCATGGCTCAAGCAGTCTCCTTCATGTGCCGGCGGACCGCCTCGAATCCGACCTGATAAATGTCTTCGGCAATCATGTGGGTGATGCGGTCGCGATCCCCCGGCTTGGTGGTGAACCGAGACTCCCAATGCCAGAAGGTGCGGTCGCCGTCGGTCACCGGCAGCAATCGCACATGGGCGACGTAGTTGAACATCGGGATGGGCGTATCGAGCAGGCAGTAGCTGAAGGTCTGTTCGAGGTCGGACAGCGCCAGCAATTGCTCGCGCAGCTCGGAGCCGTCCTTGAGCTTGAACCGCCTGACGCAGCCGATCTTGTCGGCGGACTGCGCGCGTTCGATCGAGGAGGTCGCGACCGCCGGATGCCAGCGGTCGTGTCCGTTGAAGTCGCGCAGTACGTCCCACACCGCGTCGGTCGGTGCGTTCAGGATCGTGCTCTTGACAACATGCGGCACGGCTAGCCTCCAAACACGCGCTTCAGCGCGTCGAAGCCGCCCTGGAACACGCCGCCGCCGATATTATTGACGAGCTCGGTCTCCCGATCCGGCGCGCAGTCGAACTCGGCGGTCCATTCCATGAAGGTCTGGTCGCCGTCGGTGACCGGCGTGAGCCGTAGGGTCGCGACGTAGTTCTCGACGCCCATCGGCGATTCCAGGATCGAATAGGTGCAGAACATGTCGTAGTCGGAGAGGCCGAGCAGCTTCTCGCGGATGCGGTCGCCGTTGCGCAGGCGGAAATCCCTGACGCAGCCGATCTTGTCGGAGGGCTCGCCGCCCTCGATGCGGCTTTCGGCGATGGCCGGGTGCCAGTTCGGCAGGCCGTTGAAGTCGCGCACGCGCGCCCAGACACGATCGTTGCGCGCATTGACGACAGTGGAGACGTAGACGCGGGCCATGACGCGACCTCAGCTCTTCTTCCGCGGACCACGCTCGCCCGGCGGCTCACCGCTGCCTTCCGCGGCGGGCGGGGAGGCTGCCGGCTTGTCACCGCCACCGCCGCCCTTGCGTGCGGAATCCTTGATGCCCTGCATGTCGCGAGCCTCGCGGATCAGGCCGGGCATCTTTGCGAGGCTGCCGCCTTCGACGCCGATGTCGGACAGGATGGAGTCGATCAGCGGCGCCTGGACCCGGTAGCGCAGGGCAGAGTCGATCACCTCGTCGGTGGCGCTCCGGCCGCCGTTACCGCTGCCATGTCCGTTGCCGTTGAGGCCGTCGACCTGGAGGATGCGGATACCCTCGATCTTCTCCATCGGTTTGACGCTCTCACGCACGATGCCCTCGATGCGGTCGAGCAGCTTGCGGCGGAACAGCGAGTAGCGGGCCTGATCCGTCAGCACGTTCTCGGCCTCGTTAAGCATCCGCTGCGCCTCGGCCTCGACTGCGGCACGCACACGCTCGGCTTCAGCTGCGATCCGGGTCTCCTCGGCCTGCTTCTCGGCGAGCAGAACTTCGACGGTTTTGCGGCGCTTGGCGATCTCGCTCTCGCGCGCTGTGACGACACGCTCGGCCGCCTCGGTCGCCCGCATCCGGGCCTCCTCGGCCGCGGCGCGCGCCGCCGACTCTTCCAGCGACTTCTGATGGATGGCGATCGCCTTCTCCATCAGGACCGTCTCGACGTCCTTCTCGCGATTGACCTCGAGCTTGCGCAATTCGCGTTCGCGGCCGATCCGGGCCTCGTCGAGCCCGCGGTCGGACGCGATGCGGGCACGCTCGACTTCCTCGCGGGCGGCGATTTCGGCCTCCTGGAGCGACTGGACGCGGGCGACCTCGAGCTGCTCGATCGCACGCCGGCGCTCGATGCGTGCAGCTTCCAGCGCCTGCTCGCGCGAGACGTCCGTCGTCTCGACCTCCTTGCGTGCGACGATCTCGGCCTGCCGGACCTGGCGGTCGGCATCGATCCGCTCGGACTTCTTGGTCGATAGCGCGATGACGCGGTCCTCGTCCGCAATCTCGACAGCCTTCTTCTGCTCGATGTTGAGCACCTCGCGCTTCTTGGAGGAGTTGATGCGCTCGGCCTCGAGCGCCAGATCTACCGTGATGCGCTGGCGCTCGATGGCATCGCGCCGCTTCAGCTCGGCCGCCTCCAAGATGCCGCTCCGCTCGATCTCGAGCGCCTTGGTCTCCCGGTCGGCCTGGATGCGCTCGGCCGCGACCGCCTTCTCCTGGGCGATCCTGGCCGCTTCGATCGCCTCGCGCGAGGCGATGTCGGCTTCCTCGACGGCACGGTTGCGGGCGATCTCGAGCGAACGCACACGCTCCTCCTGCGCAATACGGGAAGCTTCCGTCGCTTCGCGGGCCGCAATGCCGGCGACATCCAGCGTCTGGTTGCGTTCAATCTCCAGCTGCCGGGTACTCTGTTCGGCGGCGATGCGCTCGGCGGCCAGCGTCCGCTCGCGGGCGATGCGGGCGGCCTCCACAGCGCGCTGTGCCTCGATCTCGGCTTCCTGGATGGTGCGCACCTGCCGGATCTCCAGCGCGCGGGTGCGCTCGTCCGAGGAGATGCGCTCGACATTGACGGTCAAGGTCTGGGCGATGCGGGCCTTCTCGGTCGCCTCGCGGGCGGTGATCTCGGCCTCGTCCACGGCGCGGGTGCGCTCGATCTCGCGGCGGCGGGTCTCTTCTTCGTTGGCGATGCGGGCATCGGTAACGACGCGATCCTGCTGGATACGGGCCTTCTCGATGGCTTCGCGGGCGGCGATCTCGGCTTCTTCGACCGTGCGCATCCGCTCGATCTCGCGCTGGCGGACCTCACGCTCGGAGGCGATGCGGGTCGTATCGATCGAGCGCTGGTTGGCAATCCGGGTCTTCTCGATCTCCTCACGCGCCAGCAGCTCCTTCTCCTCGATCGTCCGCGTCCGCTCGATCTCTTTCTGGCGAGTCTCGCGCTCGGATGCTATGCGCGCCTCCGCGATCGCCTGGTCGTTGGCGATGCGGGCGCGCTCGATGGCCTCACGGGCGGAAATCTGCGCCTGTTCGGCCTCGGTCTCGCGCAGCGCGCGCTCGCGGGCAACCTCCGTACGCTGAAGCGCGCGGCGCATTTCGATGTCGCGCTCCTGTTCCAGACGCGCGGTCTCGCTCTCGCGCTCGATCTCCAGCGCCTGCCGTTCGGCCTCCAGGTTGCGGGAGCGGATCTTGATCATCGAGTCCTGCTCGATGTCGTTGCGCAGCTTGCGCTTGGCCTCGATGTCCTCCATGAGGCGCGTCAGGCCTTCGGCGTCGAACCGGTTTGACGGGTTGAAGAACTCGAGGTCGGTCTGGTCGAGATCTGTGATCGCGACTGATTCCAGCTCGAGGCCGTTCTGCGCGAGCGCCTCGGCCGCATTGGTCTTGACCCGCGCGACATAGTCGCCGCGCCGCTCGTGCATCTCCTCCATCGTCATTTCGGAGGCGACTGAACGGATCGCTGAAATGAACTTGCCGGCGAGAAGGGCGCGTAGCTGCTCCGGTTCCATGGTACGGCGGCCGAGCGTGGCTGCGGCAATCGAGACGGCCTCCCGCGTCGGCTGCACGCGGACATAGAAGTCCGCCTCGATGTCGACGCGCATGCGGTCGCGGGTGATCACGGCATCCTGGCGCGAACGCACGATGCCCATCGGCAGCACGTTCATGTTGACCGGCGTGTAGTCGTGGATGAACGGCAGCACGAAGGCGCCGCCATTGATCACCACGCGCTCGCCAAGGAAGCCGGTCCGGACGAACGAGGTCTCCTTGGAGGAGCGGTGGTAGAGCCAGTTCACGATGTAGACGCCGACCACGATCACGATGATCGCGACGATCAGCCAGAGGATCAATTCACCGACCAGCATCCCTGACATCTTTCCCTCCCTCGAACCTTCCGGCGTTACCGCGCGCCGATCGCCTTGAATTGACGTACCTGCTCCGTCAGCGCCCGCTCCACGGGCAGCCGCTCCATAGAGGAGGCGCCGTAGAAGCCGTGGCAATGGCGGGTGTTCTTCATGATGAAATCGGCGTCGGTGGGATCGGCAATCGGGCCGCCATGGGCCAGCACCAGGATGTCCGGATTGATACTGAGCGCGGCGGCCGCCCAGGTGTCGATCCGCGCGGGGCAGTCCTTCAGCTTTGTCGCAGTCTGCGCGCCGATCGTGCCGCCGGTCGTCAAGCCCATGTGGCAGACAATGATGTCGGCGCCGGCGATCGCCATCGCGGCGGCCTCCTTCTCGCTGAACACGTAAGGAGTCGTCAGCATGTCCTTGTCGTGCGCCTTGGCGATCATGTCGATTTCGAGCGCATAGGACAAGCCGGTCTCTTCGAGATTGGCACGAAAGGTGCCGTCGATCAGCCCGACGGTCGGGAAGTTCTGGACACCGGCGAAACCAAGCGCCTTCAGCTGATCGAGGAACACGTCCATGTCGCGGAACGGATCGGTGCCGTTGACGCCTGCAAGCACCGGCGTGTGGCTGACCACCGGGAGCACCTCGCTCGCCATCTCCAGCACGATGGCGTTGGCATCGCCGTACGCCATCAAGCCCGCGAGCGAGCCGCGGCCCGCCATGCGGTAGCGGCCGGAATTGTAGATGACGATGAGATCGACGCCACCTGCTTCCTCGCATTTGGCCGACAGCCCGGTGCCGGCGCCGCCGCCGACGATCGGCTCGCCGCGCCTCGCCATGTCACGCAACTTCTTCAGGAGGGCAGCGCGTTCAAACCTGGCCATCGGTCACCTCGCTAGTCTCCGCCGTGCGCCGGTGCGGCCGAACAGCGTTCGGAACGCGCTGACGATGGCGGCGGCGAAGTCGGGATCGTTGATGTTCTTAGGCATGCGAATGAGCTGGCGGTTGCCGGTCCGGCGCACATCGCGCTCCAGCGCGCGGAACAGCGCGGCGTCGGCGTCGGGATCCCAGAACGGTTGCCCTCGCGCATCGAGCGCGGAGACGCCGCCCTCCGGCAGGAAGAAGCGCACGGGGCCGTCCATCTGATTGAGCCGCTCGGCGATCCAGCGGCCCATGCGCTCGTTCTCCTCCGCCGTCGTCCGCATCAAGGTGACCTGCGGATTGTGGACGTGAAACTTGCGGCCGTGATAGCGCTCAGGAATGGTGTCGGGCGCTCCGAAATTGACCATATCGAGCGCGCCGACGGAACCGACATAGGGTAACCGGCTGCGGATGATCGCCCCAAGGCGATCCTCGGTCGCCGGAAAGACGCCGCCCATCAACAGGTCGCAGATCTCGGTCGTGGTGAGGTCGATCACGCCGGCGAGCTGGCCGGACTCGACGAGCTTTTCCATGGAACGGCCGCCAACGCCGGTGGCGTGGAAGACCAGGCATTCGAAATCGTCGCGCAGCTCGGCCGCGATCTTCTGCACCGCCGGCGTGGTGACGCCGAACATGGTGATGCCGACCGAGGGCAGGCCGCCATCGCCGCGCGTCGTCGCGGCGCGCGCATCATCGAGGCGTGCCTTGACCATCCCGGCGAGCGCATTGGCGCCATTGGCGAGCACAGCGCGCGAGATCGCGTTCAGCCCCTGCACGTCGGTGACCGAGTACATCATCGTGATGTCGGCGGGGCCGACATAGGGCCCGACGTCGCCGGATGCGATGGAGGAGATGATCAGTTTTGGCACGCCGACGGGCAGGGCGCGCATGCCCGGCGCAACCAGCGACGCCGCGCCTGAGCCGCCGGCCGAGATCACGCCAGCAACATTGCCCTGGCGCCGCAGCCAGTTGGCGAACGCATCGGCCATCGCGGCCACGGCCGCGCCGCGGTCGGCGCCGAACACGGCCGTACCACCGCGGCCGTGGTTCAGCGCGATCTCCTGCGCGGAGACATCGCAGCTGGAATGCTTGCCGCTGGTCGAGACGTCGACCAGCCGGGTGCGAAGCCCCGTCGCTGCGACGATGTCACGGATGAAGCGCAGCTCCTGGCCCTTGGTATCGAGCGTCCCGACGACCAGGACGACGGGCGGGCCCGCGGTCTGCGCCGCCACCGGCTCGCGCCCGCGCCGCATCGTGTTCTCCAGTCGCGTGACCTCTGTCGACCGTGAGCGGGCCGCCGCCTCGATGCGAGCGATCGGCACCGGCTGCGACCATCGCGTCGGTGGCACCGGGTTGGAGATGTAGATGCGGATCGGCCCGCCCGGGCGCGGCGCAGGCACCGGCTTTGGTTCGGAGCCTGAGGCGGAGGGGCCATCGATATCAGGCTCGAGCTCGGCATGAAGCCCGACGCCGAGCAGGCGCTGCTGCAGCTCGCGATCGGCGGCGAGGCGCGCGGAGTCGATGATGCGATTGATCCGGCCGTTGACCATGATCGCGACGTTGCGCGAGATCGCCGTGGCAACGCCGATATTCTGCTCGATCACGAGCACGGACATGTCGCCGTCCTCACCGAGCCGCAGCAGCATCTCCTCGACCTGTGCGACGATGACGGGCGCCAGTCCCTCGGTCGGCTCGTCCATGATCAACAGATGCGGATTGGTGAGCAGCGCGCGCGAGATCGCCAGCATCTGCTGCTCGCCGCCGGAGAGCTGACCGCCGCCATGGTCCTTCCGTTCGGCGAGCCGCGGAAAGGTGTCGTAGATGCGCTCGACGGTCCAGGCGCCGGAGCGCAGCCCGCCGGCGAGCCGCAAATGCTCGTCGACGCTGAGTGAGCGCCAGAGACGGCGTCCTTGCGGCACATAACCGACGCCGAGCCGGGCGATCTGGGCCGGCGGCGTTCGCGTGACGTCCTCGCCGCGGACCCGGATCGAGCCGGCGCTCACGCCGACGAGGCCCATGATCGCCTTGCACAGCGTGGTCTTGCCCATGCCGTTGCGGCCGACGACCGAGAACACGCCGCTCTCCAGCGTGAGATCGACGCCTTGCAGCGCATGCGAGTGGCCGTAGTAGACGTCGAGGCCGCGGACCTCGAGCGCAGGGGAAGAGCGGCGAGCCTCATTCATGGCCGCCTCCGAGATAGAGTTCCTGCACCTCGGGATCGGACTGGATCTCCTGCGGCAGGCCTTCCTTGAAGACGCGGCCGTTGTGCATCATCGTGACGCTCTCGACGACGCGTAGCGCCACGTCCATGTCGTGCTCGATGATGATGTAGCCGATATGAGTCGGCAGCGAGGTCAGGATCTCGATCAGCTCGGCCCGTTCGGTCGGCGACAGGCCTGCGGCCGGCTCGTCGAACAGGACGAAACGCGGCGCGCCGGCGAGCGCGAGCGCGATCTCGAGCTGGCGCTGCTGGCCATGTGCGAGCTCTGCGACGCGCTGGTCCTTCACGGCGGACAGATGCACGGCCTGGACGAGGTTGTCGGCGGCATGCATCAGGGTGTCGTTCTGCCCGGGGCGCAGAAACGAGAAGCGTCCGCGCGAGACGCCGCGGCAGGCGAGATAGACGTTGTCCTGCACGGTGAGGCCGGGGAACAGCGCCGAGATCTGGTAGGTCCGGCGCAGCCCGCGGCGGATGCGTTCATAGGGTGGGAAATGCGTGACGTCCTCGCCGAAGAAGCGGATGGTGCCGGAGGAGGGCGGGAAGTCGCCGGTGATGCAGTTGAACAGCGTGGTCTTGCCGGCGCCGTTGGAGCCGAGCACGGCACGCCGCTCGCCCGGCCGGACTGTGATGGTGACGTCGGTCAGCGCGGCGAGCGCGCCGAACAGCCGCGTCACGCCGCGCAGCTCCAGCGCGGCGCCGGCGCCGACGGCGGAAAGGCGATGAGCGACGCTATCCATGGCCGCGCCCTCCGCCTGGCCGGTCCGCGCGAGGACGTAGACTCTGACGCCAGCGCTGCCACAGGCCGATGACGCCGTCCGAGGACCAGAACACGATGGCGAGGAAGCCGAGCCCGATCAGCAGGCGGAAGCGGTTGCCGTCGAGCCCGAGCCGGACCAGAAAGTCGAGCGCGAAGGTGCGCAGCAGCACGAAAATCAGCGCACCGATGAAGGGGCCGATCGGGCGGGTGATGCCGCCGACGACCGCAATGATCAGCACATCGATGCAGGCGCCGACGCTGACGGAGCCCGGCGAGACCTGGCGGTAGTTCCAGACCTGGAGGACGCCGGCGAGCGCGGCGACGAAGGACGCAAAGGCATAGGCGGCGACGCGATGTGCATTGACGTTGAAGCCGAGCGCGGCCATGCGCCGCGGATTGTCGCGCACGCCCTGAAGCGCGAGGCCGAAGGGGGCGCGCGAGAGATATTCGACCGCGAAGTAGCAGAGCGCAGCGACCGCGAGCACGACATAGTAGAAGGGAATGTCGGCGCGCCAGTTCACGCCCCAGAAGTGCGGCGTGGCCACGTTGTTGATGCCGGTATGGCCGTTGAAGATCGCCCAGTTCTGGTTGGTGAAATAGTAGAAGGCGGCGCCAATGGCGAGCGTGATCATGATGGTGTAGATGCCTTCGGTGCGCACCGCGAGCGCACCGCCGAGCGTGCCGAAGGCGGTCGCCAGTGCCAGCGCCATCGGCACTGCGAGCCACCACGGCCAGCCCAGGCTGATATTGGCGTTGCCGCTGAGGCCGAACACGGCGACCATGTAGGCCGAGAAGCCGGCGATGGTGAGCTGCATCAGGCTGACCATTCCGCCATAACCGGCGAGGAACATCAGGCTCAGCGCCATGGTGCCGAGGATCAGCGTGGTCGCGAAGATCTCGATCAGGAAGAAGCCATTGGCAATCAGCGGCATGATGAGAAGAATGCCCGCAACGATCCAGGCGGCGGGATTGTCGATCTCCGGCCATGTCCGCGCGGGGTGCTCCGCTCCAGCAGCGGGACGAACGGCAACGCGGGCGTCGTGCGCGAGCGACATGTCAGCGCCTCGCCAACAAGCCTTGCGGCCGGATCGCCAGCACCAGCACCATGATCAGGAAGGTCACGACGATGGCGTAGGTCGGGATGTAGACCGAGCCGAGCTGCTCGGCGAGGCCGATGATCAGCGCGCCGAGCGCCGCACCGGGGATCGAGCCCATGCCGCCGACGATCACCACCACGAGCGAGGCGAGCAGGAAACGAATGTCCTCGCCCGGTGACAACGACTGGAAAGTGCCGCCGACCACGCCGGCCATACCGGCCAGCCCCGCGCCGAACGCGAACACCAGCACGAAGATAAGCTGGATGCGCACGCCCGTCGCAGCCAGGATGTCGCGATCGTCGACGCCGGCGCGGATGATCATGCCGATCCGGGTGCGGTTGAGCGCGAGCCACATGGCAATGCCCATGACCACGGACGCGGCGAAGATCACGAGCCGGACCATCGGATATCTGAGATAGACCGGCTCGCCCGAAGACTTCACTGCTGTGATCAGCGGCAGGTCCACGGGTCCGATCAGCCAAGTCGGGGTCTGAATCTGGTAAAAATCGCCGCCGCAGGCCCAGAGCATGAGATCGGCAAACACGATCGATAGCCCGATCGTCACCATGGTCTGCCTGAGATCTTGACCCTCCATGCGGCGGAACACGATCACCTGCAGCAGCACGCCGACCAGGGCAGTCAGGACGAAGGCGACGATGAAGCTGAGCAGCCAGGAGCCGGTCGATATGCTGATGGCGTAGCCGACATAGCCGCCGAACAGATAGAGCGAGCCGTGCGCGAGATTGACGTTGCGCATCAGGCCGAAGATCAGCGTGAAGCCGCTGGCGACGAGGAAATAGAGGCCTCCAAGCGTGATGCCGTTGAACACGGCGTTGAGGAAGACGCGCTTGCGGCCGATCGCCTCTTCGAGACCCGGCGGCCAGACCGCGAAGATGAGCCAGAGCACGACGGCAATGGCGATGATCGTGGTCAGCGCCCAGGCGGGATGGCGTTCGATGAAACGGCTCATGTGCGCCGTCCGCTTGTCCGGGCGACACGCCGAAAGTTCATAGAATGCAGGTCGGACAGCCCTACAGCGGCTGCAGGCCTTGCCATGGACGTGCGCTCCCGTCGGTCGCGATCATCTCGGGATCGCGTTGCCCGCATCCTAATCGGGCGGCGAGGGCGACATTTGATCGTGAGTATCTTTTCGTGCAGCGGTCAGGCGCGCAAAACCTTGGCTGCGCGGCGATAATCGGTCGGGGCCATCCCGACATTGGCGGCGAAGAAGCGGGTGAAACCGCTCTGCGAGGAGAAGCCGAGATCGAAGCCGATGTCGGCGATCGGCGTCTCGCTGGCCACCAGCGCTTCGAGCGCCTGTTCCATGATCAGCGTGTTGAGGTAGAGGTTCGGCGTGACGCCGGTCTGGACACGGAACAATCGGTAGAAGTGCGGCCGCGACAGGCCGGACTCGCGGGCAATCGTATCGAGCTCGATCTCGGCGCCGGGGCTTTCCGACATTATCTTGATGCATTTGCGCACGCGGAAATCGGTGACGGAGCCGCTTGCGCGCGGATCGCGTGCGATCTCGGCCTGCTGCCAGCTTTCGTCGTAGCAGATGTCGATCAGCCGCCTCAGCTCGGAATCGAGGCTGGAGAGGGATGGTGCGCCGCACACCAGCGCGGCGGTCCGCCTGATGTGCTTGTCAAGTGCGGGCGTGCGCCGGAACTGGGTGCGGCCGAACCGCAGACGGTCGGTGCCCGAGGCATCGGGCGCAAACCACTCGGCGTTGACGTAGAGCACGAAGAAGATGGCGCCGCCATCGAGATCGGCTGGCAGGAAGTTGTGCGGCTCCCAGGGATTGACGGCGACCACGGAGGTCTCGGTGAGATCATAATGTCCGTCGGACACGTCGATGCATGCCGGCATGCCGCCGACATGGAAGATCAGATGACCTTCACGATGGGCGTGGATATTGAAAGGGCGGTTCAACTGATAAACCGTCGCCCGGCCAAACCGGCCGTGGAAGACGGCGAGCGCACGGCTCATGCCTTCCCCTCCCGAATATTCTTCTTTTCGGTCAGCGTTCAACAACGCCGCCGAGATTGCAAGAGCGGAGAGCGGCCGCGTCAGCTAGTCGCTCCCCGGTTGCGTCTTGACGCTATGATGCGTCAGTATTTCTTACATTCCGGTACGGTGCGGCTCGGCAGGCC
Source organism: Bradyrhizobium sp. USDA 4486 (assembly GCF_054057995.1). Lineage (NCBI taxonomy): Bacteria > Pseudomonadati > Pseudomonadota > Alphaproteobacteria > Hyphomicrobiales > Nitrobacteraceae > Bradyrhizobium > Bradyrhizobium sp. USDA 4486. Next base: position 3,233,975 of record NZ_JBSRZV010000001.1, on the reverse strand, counting down.
GATCTTCGAGAACACGGCCGGATCATAGCCGAGCGTCTGGTTCACGTTCGGGATCACCTTGACGACTTTGCTGAACAGCGCGCCCTTGCCGTCGTCGACGACTTCGGTGACGAAGTTGGTGCCGATCGCCTGGCGGTTGGAGTCGAGCTTGATCTTGCCGTTCGGCGCGTCAAGCTCGATCTTCGCCAGCGCGGCTTTGAATTTCGATTGATTGTCACTGAGATCGCCGTTGACCTCACGCAGCGCGAGGATCAAGGCCATCGTCGAGCCATAGTAATTGGTGGCCAGCAACGAGGGGCTCGGGAAGCGCTTGTTAGGCGGGAACGCGTCCTGATAGGCCTTCACGAACTTCTGCCAGCCCGGATCCTCCCAGGTGTCGGCCTGGCCGCTCGCCGCGATGGTGCCGATCAGGGCGTTCTTGGCATTCCCCTTTGACGACAGAATCGTCTGGTCAATCATGATGGAACCGCCCATCAGGTGCGCCTTGCCGCCGGCCTGCTGATACTGGTTGAGGAAGTTGACGGCATCAGCGCCGCCGAGGCCAAGATAGATGGCATCGACGTCGTCGGGCAGGGCAGCGATGACCGAGCCAAAGTCCTTGGTGCCGAGTGGAACCCATTGCCGGTTGGTCACCTGTCCGCCCATGCCGCAGAATTCGAGCACCAGCCCGAACACCTGGGTGTAGATGAAGGAATAGTCCTCGCCGACGGTCGCGATCTTGCGATACTTCTTCTCGTCATAGGCGTATTTGCCGAGGCCCACCTGCCACTGCGCGCCGTCCATGTTGTAACGGAAGAAGTTGGGGGCAGGATCGACATAGGTGGTTTCCTGCGCGCCCGAAGCCGCATTGATGAAGGTCAGCTCGGGATGGGTCTTGGCGAAGTTCTTCACCGCGATGCCCTCGTCACCGGAGAGCGGCGAGAGCAGGATTTGCACCTTGTCCTGCTCGATCAGCTTGCGGACTGCGCGCACCGCGGAGTCCGGCGTTGCGTCGGTCGAGGCGACGATGAATTCGAGCTCCTTGTCGCCGATCTTCTTGCCCAGCACGTTGAGTGCCGTCTGATGCCCGCGCATGCCGTCCTCGCCGAGCACCGTGTAGGTGCCTTCGAGAGTCGCGGTGACGCCCACCTTGATCTTTTCCTGGGCGATCGCCGCGCCCGAAAGAAACAGGCTGCTCAGCGCGAGCAGTCCAACACTGCATTTCGACATTGTGCTCCTCCCTGTGTCGTCGACTTGCTGCCGCGCCGAACCGGCGCGGCGCCCGTGGCTCTCGAGCGGCCTGCGGCTTTGGAAGGAAGCTAGCCGAAGTCGAATGCGGGTGCCTGCGTGGAGGTCTCGTCCGGCTTGACGGGCAGTCTCATTTTTGAATGTTGCGGCGCAGATGGTTTCGCGGTGCAACAGGCGCCCGTGCGTGCCGGAACAAAACAAATCGGGGCTGACCCGAACACGTCGTGCGAGCAGGTTAGTCCGGTGGTTCTCGTCTCCTGGTCACGCCGTTCTATTTCAAATCTTTGGCTTTGACCGCAATCGCGGCCGCCGCGGTACGATTCTCGACGCCGAGCTTGGAGTAGATTTGCTCGAGATGCTTGTCGACAGTTCGCGGGCTCAAACCCAGGATTTGCGCTATGTCCCGGTTGGTCTTTCCCTTGGACAACCAGGACAGCACTTCCCCTTCGCGCGTAGTAAGGCCTAGCTCTCTTGAAAACTCCACCGGCGTATCGGCGCCGGCATCCTTGGCAAGGCGAAGCAGGAATTCGTTGGGACCGAGCTTGCCCATATATTGCAGCCGCAATTGCTCGCTGCCGCGGAGGGCAGGCATGGTCGTGGTCTTCGCGGCAGACTTGCCCTTCTCAACCTGCTCGAGCCATTGCGGCATCGGGTCGGGCAGCACGAACTCGTCCAGGGTGTCGTCGGCGAGCGTATCCGCAAGAAGCCTTTGGGCCTGCGGTGTCGCCCATAACAACTTGCCCTTGCTGTTGACCGCGAGCAGATAGCGGCCGGAGACATCGAGGGCGGCACGCGCGCTCTGAGTCATCCGGGCATTGGCGAGGTGGACGCGGATCCGCGCCAGCATCTCCTCGATCACGATCGGCTTCGTCACATAGTCGACCCCGCCCGCTTCCAGCCCGCGCACGATGTGCTCGGTCTCGGCAAGGCCCGTCATGAAGATGATCGGCACGCCGTCGAGGCCGGCATCGCGCTTCAGCCGCCTGCAGGTCTCAAACCCGTCCATGCCGGGCATCACCGCATCGAGCAGCACGATGTCGGGCGTGATCTGATCGACGATCCGCATCGCGGATACGCCATCGAGCGCGACCATCACGGTCATGCCGGCGCCGTCGAGCGCGTCGGTCAGGAGCCGCAGCGTCTCGGGAGAGTCGTCGACGACGAGGGCGACGTCGCGTTTTCTGGGGTCAGTGATCATAGCTGTGCAAAGTGTTCAGCGTCGCCATGTATTGGTCGAGGTCGAAGCGGTCGAGCAGTGCTCGGATGTGGGTGACGAAGTCGGCGTGCTCCGGCAGCTCGGCGCAGATTTCGTCGAGCTTGAGCTGGATCGCCCGGACGTAGCCGAGCCGGCCGAGGTCAATCAGCTCCTCGACATATTTTAGGGGAGGCCGGGAGCCGCTCTCCGGCTTCCACAGCGGCACCGGCACCTGGTCGGCCTCGTACTGCCATTCGAGCTTGAGCAATTGGCGGATGGTTTCCAGCAGCCTCGGGATGTCGATCGGCTTCATCAGATAGCCGTCATGGAACGGCTGTGCCAGCGGCGCGCCATGCGCTTCGAGCGCGCTGGCCGAAACCATCAGGATGCGCGCGGTGTGATGGCCGTCGGCACGCAAGGTTTCTGCCACCGTCCAACCGTCCATGCCGGCCATGGAGATGTCGAGCAGGAACAGATCGGGCCGGCAGTGCTGCGCCAGAGCCAGGCAGCCGGGACCATCGGGAGCGCTGAGCAGGATGAAGCCGAGCGGCGCCAGCACCTCGCGCAGCAGATCGCGATGGGTCGGATCGTCGTCGGTGATCAAAATGGTCTTGCGCGGGCCGAGATAGCCGTAGATCGGTGCCTCCACCGGTGCATCGCGCCGGGGATTGGTGACCTCGGAGAGCAGGAGTTTCACGCGGAAGGTCGCGCCGGCGCCGACGGTGCTCGTCACCTTGATGTCGCCGCCCATCACGCCCGCGAGCAGCCGGCTGATGGTGAGGCCAAGGCCTGTACCGGTCTGCGGTTGAGCGACGCCGAGCGCGCCGCGTTCGAAGGGTGCGAAGATGCGCTCGAGATCGTCGGGCTGGATGCCGGGGCCGGTATCGACGACCTCGAACTCGGCAACCGGGCTGCGATAATGCACCACGAACTTGACGCTGCCAGTCTGCGTGAACTTGATCGCGTTCGACAGCAGGTTGATCAGGATCTGCCGCAGCCGCTTCTCATCCGCATAGACCACGACCGGCAGCACCGCCGGCCGCTTGAACACGAAGTCGATGCCTTTGGCGGCAGCCTGCAGGCGGAACATGCCGACGAGCTGATCGAGGAAATCGTTGAGGCGAACCTCGTCGCGGGAGAGATAGAGCCGTCCGGCCTCGATCTTGGAAATGTCGAGAATGCCATCGATCAGTCCCGACAGATGATCCGCGCTGCGACGGACCACGCGCACCTGATCGCGCGGTCGCGCCTGCAAACTGTTGTCCTGCTCGAGCAGCTGCGCATAGCCGGAGATCGCGTTCAGCGGCGAGCGGAGCTCGTGGCTCAGTCCAACGACATAGCGGCTCTTGGCGAGGTTGGCGGACTCCGCGACCTCCTTGGCGCGCTGCAACTCGGCGTCGGTGCGCTTGTGCGCATCGATCTCCTGGATCAGGAGCGTGGTCTGCCGCCGCGTCTCTTGCTCCGCCGCGCGACGGCTCTGCTGTGCCAGCACGAACAGCCAGGCGACAACACCAATGATGATGATCAGTGCGAAGAACACCTTCCATAGCACGTCGGCCAGCAGCGCATCGGCATGCACTGTCGCCGAAGTCTGCAGGTAAATCAGTCCGAGAACGAGACCGACGAGACCGGCTGAGACCGCGAACACGCCGATATACTGGCCGAACTGCGAGTTGATCCGGCTAAAGATGGCCTCGGGCAACATCCTGCCGAGCGCCTCTGACACCTGCGCGCCGGCCCGTGCATGCGGCTTGCAGAGATCATGGCAACGAGCGTCGAGCGAACAGCACAACGAGCAGATTGGTCCGGCATAGGCAGGGCAGGAAGCCATATCCTCGGGCTCGAACGAATGCTCGCAGATGCAGCACTGGATCGCCTCGACGTTCTGCCAGCTTCGCTTCGGCTTCCGGGCTATGTAGTACTTGCCGTCAGTGACACACGCGATCAGCGGCGCGGCGATGAAGGCCGCGGCGAGCGCGACGAAGGCCGACAGCGCCTTCGCGGTCGGGCCGAACAGGCCATAGAACGCGCTAATCGAGACGATGGTCGCGATCGTCATCGCGCCGACACCGACCGGGTTGATGTCGTAGAGATGGGCTCGCTTGAACTCGATCTGCGGCGGGCGGAGGCCGAGCGGCTTGTTGATGACGAGATCGGCGACCAGAGCGCCGACCCATGCGATCGCGACGTTGGAGTAGAGCGCCAGCGTCTGCTCCAACGCCTTGTAGACACCGATTTCCATCAGGAGCAGCGCCACCACAACGTTGAACACCAGCCAGACCACGCGGCCGGGATGGCTGTGCGTCAACCGCGAGAAGAAGTTCGACCAGGCGATCGAGCCGGCATAGGCGTTGGTGACGTTGATCTTGACCTGCGACAGGATCACGAACGTCCCGGTGAGCGCCAGCGCCAGGTCCGGCTGCGAGAACACATAGCGAAAAGCTTCGAGATACATGCTGGCTGGCTCGGCGGCCTGCTCGAGTGCGACGCCATGGCTCAGCGCGAAATAGGCGAGGAATGATCCGACCGACAGTTTCAGTGCACCGAAAATGATCCAGCCCGGACCGGCGCTGAGCAGGGCGATCCACCACGAGGTCTTGGAGGTGCGGCGGTCACGCGGCAGAAAGCGCAGGAAGTCGACCTGCTCGCCGATCTGCGCCACCAGCGAAAACACCACCGAGGCCGCGGCGCCGAACAGCAGCAGATCGAGATGTCCGTTCGGATCGCCATGCTCGCCGGCGAATTTCTGCCACTCCGTGAACGAATGCGGATTGGCCCAGGCGATCGCCAGGAAGGGAAGAAGATGAAGGATGACCCATAGCGGCTGCGTCCATAGCTGGAAGCGGCTGATCAGGGTGATGCCGTAGGTCACCAGCGGGATGATGACGATGGCGCTGATGAGATAGCCGAGCGGTCGCGGAATGCCGAAGCACATCTCCAGCGCCGCAGCCAGGATGACCGCCTCGAACGCGAAGAAGATAAAGGTGAAGGAGGCGTAAATCAGCGAGGTGATCGTCGAGCCGATATAGCCGAAACCGGCGCCGCGGGTCAGCAGGTCGATATCGATGCCGCATTTGGCAGCATAATAGGCAATCGGCAGTCCGCACAGAAAGATGATGACGCTGACGACCAGGATCGCTGCGGTCGCATTGCTGGCGCCGTAATTCAGCGTGATGGTGCCGCCGATGGCCTCAAGCGCGAGAAAGGAGATTGCGCCGAGCGCGGTGTTGGCGACGCGGGCGGCGGACCACCGCCGCGCGCTCTTGGCGGTGAAGCGCAGCGCGTAGTCTTCCAGCGTCTGGTTGGCAACCCATTGGTTGTACTGGCGCCTGACGCGGTCTATTCGCTGCCGCCCTACCACTTAACCCCACTCCCGATACGGAACCCGGAGCCCACGCAAATCCCGTACCAAAAGCCTACGCCGGCATTTTGCGGTGCAGTATACGCGATCTTGCGTATGCTTGCGCTGCACAAATTCGAGCCATCCTCACGCCACCAATCGCATGTCCTCGAACAATCAGTGGGGTGCTCATGTCAGACGACGCGAATAATAAAGGCTTGTTGTCGCCAATTCGGCGCAAACTATTGATGGGAATGGCTGCTGTCCCGGCCATCACGATGCTGCCGAAGGCGACCTTCGCGCAGGCGCCGGCAACCTCGGCAGTCAACACCACAGGTCTTGCGGTAACCGATACCGAAGTCACCGTCGGCATCCTGCACTCGGCCACTGGTACGATGGCGATCTCGGAAACCGGCTCGATTGAAGCCGAGAAGCTCGCGATCGAGCAGATCAACGCTGCCGGCGGCGTGCTCGGCCGCAAGATCAAGATCATCCAGGAAGACGGCGCCAGCGACTGGCCGACCTTCGCGGAGAAGGCCAAGAAGCTCCTCGTCAACGACAAGGTCGCGGCCATCATGGGCTGCTGGACCTCGGCCTCACGCAAGGCGGTGCTGCCGGTCGTCGAGCAGTATAACGGCATGCTGTACTACCCGACGTTCTACGAAGGCCTCGAGCAGTCCAAGAACGTGATCTACACCGGCCAGGAAGCCACCCAGCAGATCCTCGCCGGCCTGAATTGGATTGCCAAGGAGAAGGGCGCCAAGTCGTTCTTCTTCATCGGCTCGGATTATATCTGGCCGCGCACCTCGAACAAGATCGCGCGCAAGCATGTCGAGAACGTGCTCAAGGGCAAGGTCGTGGGCGAGGAGTACTACGCGCTCGGCAGCACCCAGTTCAATTCGGTGATTAACAAGATCAAGCTGACCAAGCCGGACGTGATCTTCACCGACGTGGTCGGCGGCTCGAACGTCGCCTTCTACAAGCAGCTCAAGGCTGCCGGCATCGATCTCTCCAAGCAGGCGCTGCTGACGATCTCGGTGACCGAGGACGAGATCGACGGCATCGGCGGCGAGAACATCGCGGGTGCCTACGCCTGCATGAAGTACTTCCAGTCGCTCGACAATGCCAACAACAAGGCCTTCGTCGCCGCCTTCAAGAAAATCTGGGGCGAGAAGACCGTGATTGGTGACGTGACGCAGGCAGCCTATCTCGGCCCGTGGCTCTGGAAATTGACGGTCGAAAAAGCCGGCAGCTTCGACGTGGACAAGATCGCGGCCGCCTCGCCGGGCGTGGAATTCAAGGGCGCGCCCGAGGGCTATGTGCGCATCCACGAGAACCATCATCTCTGGTCGAAAACCCGGGTCGGCCGCGCCAAGCTCGATGGTCAGTTCGAGCTGATCTACGAGACCGCCGATCTGGTCGAGCCGGATCCGTTCCCGAAGGGCTACCAGTAAGCGCGCAACCCTTCCGCGATCTTTCCCCCAGCAAGAACTCCCTGGCGCGGACCGTCAATCCGCGTCTCACGACCCCGCGTCGCGATTTCAATCGCGACGCGGGACCCTGTGCCCTCGGACGCGAGACGCTGTCCTCGACGGAGAAACCAGATGTTCGGCGACTATTCGATTGGCGACCTCGGCTCAATCTTCGTCATGCAGGGCTTTGCCGGGCTGATCCTGTTTTCCGTCTATGTGCTGATGGCGCTGGGGCTCGCGATCATCTTCGGCCAGATGGGCGTCATCAACATGGCCCATGGCGAGTTCATGATCCTGGGCGCCTACGTCACCTGGATGACGTCGAATTTCTTCCAGTCCTATCTTCCAAGCCTGTTCAGCGGCTACTTCTTCCTTGCGATGATATTGGCCTTCCTGGCCTCCGGCGCGCTCGGGATGCTGGTCGAATGGGTGCTGATTCGGCACCTCTACAAGCGTCCCCTCGACACGCTACTTGCGACCTGGGGCCTCAGTCTCATGTTGCAGCAGGCCTATCGCTCGATCTTCGGCGCGCGCGAAGTCGGCGTCGAGCTGCCGCAGTGGATGCTCGGTTCGCTCCATGTCACGGACTCCATCGAAGTTCCGATCAACGGCGTCTTCGTGATGGGCCTGACGGTGCTGATCACCATCGGCGTCGCCTACATCATGTTCCGCTCGCGCTGGGGCCGCCAGGTCCGGGCCGTCGTGCAGAACCGCATCATGGCCGGGGCGGTCGGCATCAATACCGCCAAGGTCGACCGCTACACCTTCGCACTGGGCTGCGGCATCGCCGGCGTCGCAGGCTCGGCCTTCACCATGATTGGCTCGACCGGGCCGACATCCGGCCAGCTCTACATCGTCGACACCTTCCTGGTCGTCGTGTTCGGCGGCGCCGCCAGCCTGCTCGGCACTATCGCCTCGGCCTTCTCGATCTCACAGACCCAGTCGACGCTCGAATTCTTCATGTCGGGCTCGATGGCGAAGGTGCTGACGCTGCTCGCGGTGGTCGGAATTCTGATGCTGCGGCCGCAGGGGCTGTTCGCCCTCAAGGTCCGAAAATAACGAAACTGCAGGGGCTCAATCCATGAACGACAGTCGTTTCGCCACGCGTTCGGAGTTGATCGGCATCCTGGTGCTCGCCGCCCTGCTGGTGGTGGTCCTGCCGCTCTGCCTTGACGTCTTCCGCCTCAACCTGGTCGCGAAATATCTCACCTACGCCTTCGTCGCGCTGGGGCTGGTGATCTGCTGGGGCTATGGTGGCATCCTGAGCCTGGGGCAGGGCGTGTTCTTCGGTCTCGGCGGCTACTGCATGGCGATGTTCCTCAAGCTCGAGGCGTCGAGCGTCGAGAACACCAAGATCCAGTCGACGCCGGGCATTCCTGATTTCATGGACTGGAATCAGATCACCGCGCTGCCGTTCTTCTGGAAGCCGTTCCACAGCCTGACCTTCACCATCGCCGCCGTCATCCTGGTGCCGGGCATCTTCGCTCTGATCATCGGTGCTGCGATGTTCAAGCGCCGCGTCGGCGGCACCTACTTCGCGATCATTACGCAGGCGGTCGCTGCGATCCTGACCATCCTGATCGTGGGACAGCAGGGCTACACGGGCGGCATCAACGGCATGACGGACCTCCGCACGCTGAAGGGGTGGGACATCCGTCCCGACCACGCCAAGATCGTGCTCTACTTCTTCGAGGTCGGCCTGCTGTTCGCCTGCATATTCATCGCCCAGTTCGTCCGGCACTCCAAGCTCGGCCGCATTCTGGTGGCAATGCGCGATCAGGAGGACCGTGTCAGGTTCTCCGGCTACAGCGTCGCCAATTTCAAGATCTTCGCCTTCTGCATCGCCGCCATCTTTGCCGCGATCGGCGGCGCGATGTTCGCGCTCAATGTCGGCTTCATGTCGCCGTCCTTTGTCGGCATCGTGCCCTCGATCGAGATGGTGATCTACACCGCCGTCGGCGGCCGGCTCTCGATCCTCGGTGCGGTCTATGGAACGATCCTCGTCAACTTCGCCAAGACCAGCCTCTCCGAGTCGTTTCCCGAGCTCTGGCTGTTCGGCCTCGGCGGCCTGTTCATCGCCGTGGTGCTCGCATTCCCGAACGGCCTCGCCGGCATCTGGGGAGACTACGTCCAGCCGCTGATCAGCAAGCTGATCGGCGCGCGCAAGCCGAAGGGACGGCTGGACCGACAGCTCGGTCGCCGACGGCGCACCGGCAGAGTGAGGAGGATCTTATGCTCATCGGTCATCAGCCAAAGCCCTTCCTGCTCTCGGTCGAAGGCCTCACCGTCTCTTTCGACGGCTTCAAGGCGGTCAACGATCTCTCGTTTTATGTCGAGGAGAACGAGATCCGCGTCATCATAGGTCCTAACGGGGCCGGCAAGACGACCGTGCTCGACTTGATCTGCGGCAAGACCAAGGCGACCTCAGGCTCGATCGAATTCCGCGGCAAGGACCTGACCAAGCTGAAGGAGAACCAGATCGTCAAGGCCGGCGTCGGTCGCAAATTCCAGACCCCGTCGATCTACGACGACCTCACGGTGTTCGAGAATCTGGAGATCTCCTATCCGCGGGGCCGCACCGTGTTCGGCGCGCTCACCTTCACGCGTGACGCTGCAGTGCGTGACCGCGTCCACGAAGTGGCGGAGATGATCTTCCTGAGAGATCGGCTCAATATGAGCGCGGCGCTGCTCAGCCATGGCCAGAAGCAGTGGCTCGAGATGGGTATGCTGCTGATCCAGGATCCGGACTTGCTGATGCTCGACGAGCCGGTGGCCGGCATGAGTGTGTCCGAGCGGGCCAAGACCGCCGAGCTGCTCAACCGCATCATCAAGGACCGCTCGGTGCTGGTCATCGAGCACGACATGAAATTCGTCGAGGACATCGCCCACAAGGTCACGGTGCTGCACCAGGGCCAGATCCTCTCCGAGGGCACAATGGAGAAGGTGAAGAGCGATCCGAAAGTGATCGAAGTTTACCTCGGACACTAGGGAACCCGTCGATGCTGGCAATCAATGATCTTCACGTCGCTTACGGCCAGAGCGAGGTGCTGCATGGTCTCAACGTGTCAGTCGCGCCCAACGAGATCGTCGCGATCATGGGTCGCAACGGAATGGGCAAGACGACGCTGATGAAGTCCCTGATGGGCATCGTGCCGACCAAGAGCGGTTCGGTGACCATGGACGGCACCGAGCTCGGATCGTTGCCGAGCTACGATCGCGTCGCCAAGGGGCTCGCTTATGTACCGCAGGGGCGGATGATCTTTTCGACCATGACGGTGAAGGAGAACATCGAGACGGGCCTGGTCGTGTCAGGCGGCTCCGAGGTTCCCGCGGATATCTACGAGCTGTTTCCGGTGCTGCTGGAGATGAAGGGACGTCGCGGTGGCAATCTCTCCGGTGGGCAACAGCAACAGCTGGCGATCGCGCGGGCGCTCGCGACCAAGCCGAAGGTCTTGCTGCTGGATGAGCCGACCGAAGGCATCCAGCCGTCGATCATCAAGGATATGGCGAAAACGTTGAAGCGCATCCGCGACGAGCGGGGCCTGTCGATTGTCGTCTCGGAGCAGGTCCTCAGCTTTGCGCTCGACATCGCTGACCGCGTGCTCGTGATCGAGAACGGCGAGATCGTGGGGGACGAGCCACGCGACAGCGTCGATGCCGCGCAGATCTCGAAATTCCTGTCCGTCTAATCAGTAAACCAAGGGGAGCATCTCGATGCCAGATACACTGATCAAGGTCGATCTCACCAAGTCGGCCTATGAAAACGACAAGATCCACAACCGTTGGCATCCGGAGGTTCCGATCGTCGAGTGGGTCAGCCCCGGCGACGACTTCATCATCGAGACCGTCGACTGGACCGGCGGCTTCATCAAGAACAACGACTCGGCCGATGACGTGCGCGACATCGACCTGTCGATCGTGCATTTCCTGTCCGGTCCGATCGGCGTCATGGGGGCCGAGCCCGGCGATCTTCTCGTCGTTGATCTGCTCGACGTCGGTCCCCTCAAGGAAAGCCTTTGGGGCTTCAACGGCTTCTTTTCCAAGCAAAATGGCGGCGGCTTTCTGACCGATCACTTCCCGCTGGCGCAGAAGTCGATCTGGGACATCAAGGGTCTCTACACCTCCTCGCGCCACGTGCCCGGCGTGAACTTTGCCGGCCTGATCCATCCCGGTCTGATCGGCTGTCTGCCCGATGCCAAGATGCTCGCGGCGTGGAACGCGCGGGAAGCCGAACTGATCGCGACCAACCCGACCCGTGTGCCGGGTCTTGCCAATCCGCCGTTCGCGCCGACCGCCCATGCCGGCCAAGCCAAAGGTGACGTCAAGGCCAAGATCGGTCTCGAGGGCGCGCGCACGGTGCCGCCCCGCGAGCATGGCGGCAATTGCGATATCAAGGACTTGTCGCGCGGCTCGAAGATCTACTTCCCGGTCTATGTACCCGGCGGCGGTCTATCGATGGGCGATCTCCACTTCAGCCAGGGCGACGGCGAGATCACCTTCTGCGGCGCCATCGAAATGGCTGGCTGGCTGCACATCAAGGTCGACGTCATCAAGGACGGCGTGGCGAAATACGGCATCAAGAACCCCGTATTCAAGCCGTCGCCGATCACGCCGAACTACAAGGACTATCTGATCTTCGAGGGCATCTCGGTGGACGAAGCCGGCAAGCAGCATTACCTCGACGTTCACATCGCCTATCGCCAGGCCTGTCTGAACGCGATCGAATACCTGAAGAAGTTCGGCTACTCCGGGGCCCAAGCCTATTCGATCCTCGGCACCGCGCCATGCCAGGGTCACATCTCCGGCGTGGTCGACGTGCCCAACGCCTGCGCCACGCTGTGGCTGCCGACCGAGATTTTTGACTTCGACGTGACGCCGTCGGCGGCAGGGCCTGTGAAGCATATCACGGGCGACATCCAAATGCCGATCTCGCCTGACAAGTAGTCCCTATGCGAGATGGATGCGGGGCGCGGAGTCCCCGCGTCCGGCGTGCAACAACGAAGGGAGCGACGATGCCCGTCTATGACTATCTCTGCAATGATTGCGGCCCGTTCACCGACATGCGGCCGATGGCGGAATGCGACGAGCCGCAGGATTGTCCACGCTGCGAGATGGAATCGCCGCGTGTGATCCTGACTGCACCGGCGTTCTTCTGCATGCCGGCGGACAAGCGCAAGGCACACGCCACAAACGAGCGCAGCAAGCACGCGCCGAAGACGCTCGATCAGTACAAAGCCGCGCACGGCCCCGGCTGCGGCTGCTGCGGAACCGGCGCGAAGAAGAAGCCGGGACGGATCGTGACCAGGAGCAAGAGCGGCGCCGTCGGCTTCCCGACCGCGCGGCCCTGGATGATCAGCCACTGAATGCCGCGCGGCCATCGCGCCGTCAACAAGCTCAAACCGGAACAGAAGGGCGCTTCAAATGCTTCACGGTGACATTTCTTCCAGCAATGACGTGGTCGGCGTCGCAGTCGTCAACTACAAGATGCCGCGGCTGCACACCAAGGCAGAGGTGCTCGACAACGCTCGCAAGATCGCCGACATGGTCGTAGGTATGAAGCTCGGCCTGCCGGGCATGGACCTCGTCATCTTCCCGGAGTATTCGACCCACGGCATCATGTACGATGCCAAGGAGATGTATGAGACAGCCTCGCAGGTGCCGGGAGAGGAGACCGCGATCTTTGCGGAAGCCTGCCGCAAGGCGAAGGTGTGGGGCGTGTTCTCGCTGACCGGCGAGCGCCACGAGGAGCACCCGCACAAGGCGCCCTACAACACGCTGATCCTCATGAACGACAAGGGCGAGATCGTGCAGAAGTATCGCAAGATCATGCCCTGGGTGCCGATCGAGGGCTGGTATCCCGGCAACTGCACCTATGTCTCCGACGGCCCGAAAGGCCTGAAGATCAGCCTGATCATCTGCGATGACGGCAACTATCCGGAGATCTGGCGCGACTGCGCGATGAAGGGCGCGGAGCTGATCGTGCGCTGCCAAGGCTACATGTATCCGGCCAAGGAGCAACAGGTAATGATTTCCAAGGCAATGGCGTGGGCGAACAATGTCTATGTCGCGGTGGCCAACGCGGCGGGCTTCGACGGCGTCTACTCCTATTTCGGCCACTCCGCGATCGTCGGCTTCGATGGCCGAACCTTGGGCGAGACAGGGGAAGAGGAATACGGCATCCAGTATGCCGGCCTGTCGAAGAGCCTGATCCGCGATGCCCGTCGCAACAACCAGTCGCAGAACCATCTGTTCAAGCTCTTGCATCGCGGCTACACCGGCATGATCAATTCCGGCGAAAGCGCCAAAGGCCTCGCCGCCTGTCCCTACGATTTCTATTCGAAGTGGATCGCCGACCCCGAAGGGACACGCGACATGGTCGAGGCGATGACCCGCCCGATGGTCGGCACCGAGGAATGCCCGATCGAGGGCATTCCAAACGAGAAGTCCGCGACGAATTACTAGGCATTCTGCTGCATCGGGTACTGACCGGCGCGAGGAACAGCCGGCGCAGCGATGATCAAGAGAAAGAGAGATGTGAGGGGTCTCACACGCGGATTTCGAGTGTTGCACTAGTCAGAGGTTGGACCCTCGCAGAACCGCAGGCGGCTCGTATGAAGCTCCTGATGATCTCTGGCCTGGCCGCGCTGACCGTTTTCGTCGCCGCGGCGAACATGTCATCGCATCCACTATCGGCGAGTCGCACGTCGGTGGCAGGGAAGCCGCCTTTGCTAGAGATGCAGGTGCAACGAAACAAATTGCCGGTTGAAGACTTCGCAGATCGCTCTCTTGTGTTTCCAAGGGGAACACAGCAGTGAGAAGTCGGCGCGTCTCAAACCAATAGTGATCGAACGGGACGACCTGGTCGGCTCAAATGCCTTCGAGCAGGTTCGACGCGCCAAGCGGTGCGTCGCGGCGCGGTCGCCGCAAGCACTGATTCAAGGGCTCATGAAAATCGGATCAATCCGGATGGGGTCGCCAAGCAGCCCCAAAGATTGAAGCTGCGCGCGGTGGACGTCGACTTCAAGGGTAGCCAAGAGTAGGGTCAACACTGCGACGACGTAGATGAGGAGGGGCGATGCGCGCTGGGCGCCGGGATCGCGATTTCGCGGCAGCAACGCGCAAAGGTGCCGCAACCGCGAGATGAGCTGCAGATAGGCCTTCGGGCGTATTTGCATGTCCGGCCTCGGTCCGTGAGGCGCCTTTGGGTAGACTGCGACTGCGTGGATCGCCATTCAAGACGCCGCTTGTCGCACCTGGAACCCAATACGAGGTACCCTCGTTGAGCTGGATCAATTGGGTGCGCTTTTGCCCAGAAGCCGAATCCCCCGGCGGCCAATGGATTTGACATTGCGTCTCATCACCGCCGTTCTAAGGGCATCGCTGCTCCTCCCGCTGCTGCCGGCGCACGCGCAATTGGCGGGGCACGGCGGGCCTGTCCGCGCGATCGCCGTGTCAGCCGACGGCAAGACAGTCTTGTCGGGCAGCTTCGACACTGCCGCGATCCGATGGTCCCTGGCAACCGAGTCCGCCGAGCAGGTTCTTCGCTTCCATTCGGGTGCGGTGAATGCGGCTGCCTTCCTCGGAGACGGGCGAATGGCAACGGCCGGTACGGACGGCCAGATTGCCATCTGGGCGCGGGACCGGCTGCAACCAGATGTGGTTGTCGTCGGTCATACGGGACCCATTGTCGGGCTCGCCGTTTCACCCGATGGATCGAAGCTGGCATCGGCCTCGTGGGATCACACCGTCCGGATTTCATCGCTGTCCGACGGTCGGATGAGCGTGCTGCAAGGTCACGCGCAAGGGGTCAACGGCGTGGCCTTTGCGCCCGACGGAAAAACGCTGGTGAGCGTTGGCTACGATCTGACAGTGCGCATTTGGCCTCTGCCGGGCGGCAGCCCCGAGATCGTTGTGATGCCGGCGCCGCTGAATGCACTCGCCATCGCGCCCGATGGCGAAATCGTCACCGGTGCGGCAGACGGCAAGCTGCGCATGATGACCGCCGATGGCAAGGAGAACGGCGAGGTCATGGTTGCCGTCAGGCCGATCGTGGCGCTGGCGATCTCACCGGACGGTGTTTTGATCGCCGCAGGAGCAGTCGACGGCAGCGTCGCGATCATCGATCGCAAGGCGCGCAACGTGATGCGCACGCTCGCTGGGTTGAGGGCGCCGGTCTGGTCGGTTGCATTCTTGCCCGATGGGACGACGCTCCTGACTGGCGGCGCCGACGGCAAGATCAGGCGCTGGAATGCGCTGGCCGGAGCGGCGATGGGCTCGAGCGTGCTGGGCACGCCGGCGGATCCGCTCGCTGCCTATGCCGGCGATTACGGCGCCGAGATCTTCAGGGCCTGTGTCGCCTGCCATACATTGTCGGACGCTGAGGTGCAGCGTGCCGGACCGACGCTTGCGGGGCTCTTCGGCCGGAGGATCGCCTCGCTTCCCGGCTATCACTACTCGGACGCGCTCAAGGCGATGGATATCGTCTGGACGCCGGAGACCGTCTCAAGATTGTTCGAGATCGGGCCGAACGCCTACACGCCCGGCACCAAGATGCCGGAGCAGCGCATCGGCTCGGCCGAGGATCGCCGTGCGCTCACGGACTTTCTGGCCCGTGCGACGTCGAAATAGCTGGCAACAACGCTCTAAGCTAAGGCGCGATGAGATTGGGATGAAACGTCATCACGCTTTAGGTTGTTGTTTGCGCATGATCTTTTTGGAGAGCGGCTTCGCACTTTTCCGGATCGTGCTTTAATACCCTGGCCATTGCTCCACGGGAATGTTTGTCAGCGCCGGGTTCTCCTTGAGCATGCGAGCCACGTCGATGCTGGGATGTTCCTTGAGCGCCGTCACGACACACTGGTTGACGTATTTCCGGCGCGACAGCCACTTGACCTTTTTGCCCTTTGCCTCGGCCTTGCAGGCGACGATCGCCTGTTTGAGCGCGACCTTTTCCGCCCTGGTGAGGGCGACGGCCTCGACGGCTGTGCCGGCGAGGGCCGTGATGGCAAGGCACGTCGCAACACCCATCTTGGAGCGAGGCATGCGGCTACTCCTTATTCTCGCGTTGACGCAAATAGTCATCCGTCGTCCGTGGTGGCGCGCGTTCCGGAACGTCCTGGATCGGATCGAACTGTTCTTCGCTCATGACAATGACGCGGCAATCGGCGCACATCCGCAAGGCTTGGGTTCGACGGTCCCCGCTTGGATACATCCAATGGCGTCCCTCGAGCTTTGTCGCGATCCGATCGATGGTGCTCTTCACGCCGAAGGGGGTGCCGCAGCGAACGCAAAGGGCCGGTTCTTCTTCCTTGATCACGCGCGCAGGCGCGCGCCTGGCCCGGAAGTCGATCTGCGGGGTGAGCGTGATGACCTTCTCAGGACAGGTGCTCTGGCACAGACCGCACTGTACGCAGGCGTCCTCCACGAATTTGAGCACGGGACGCTCAGGATCGGCGCGCAGCGCGCCGGTCGGGCAGACAGAAACACAGGACAGGCACAGCGTGCAGCCACCGGAGTCGACGGTGATTGCACCGATGGGTGCGCCATCGGGCAAGGCGATCACGTCGACCGGCTTGGGCGCGAGGCGATGCAATTCGCTCAGGCCTAAGCGAAGCAGATCGCCACGCTTGCCGACTGTCCGGAAAGTCGCTGGACTCTCGATGCCGGCGAGGGAACCGATCCCCATCAGTTGGTCAGCCAGGGTGTCGGGATCGCCGGTTTCGATCGTGGTCACGCGGCGGCCGTCAAATCCGAGCCCGGCGAGGATAGTCTCGGCCATGACGATCGTCTGCAAAAGTCCTGACACGCCGTGTCGCGGCTTGGCGCGGAGGAGGAACCGCACCGCCGCCGCGCCATATGCAAATGCGCCGATAACGGCCTCCAAGCCGACCTGCGTCAACTCGTTGACGGCGAGGGGAAGCACGTTGGCCGGCAATCCGTCGCCATGACGGGCGAGCGCATCGATCAGCGGCGTGCCGTGCTGGCTGTCGTGCAACAGCAGCACCGGATGCGTGCCGCCGGCCTCGCGATAGGCGAGCAACATGGCGCGAAGGATCTGCAATTGAGTGTCGGCGGGCGGCAGCGCGTAGGATGCGGCTCCCGTGGGGCAGGCGGCTGCGCATTGCCCACAACCTGCGCAGACTTCTGCTTTGACAGCGACATGGTCGCCGTCCGGCGCAATCGCGCCGGTCGGGCATAAGTCAAGGCAGCGATGGCATCCGGTCAGCTTCGAGCGCGAATGCGCGCAGAGGCTGGCTGTGAAGTCGACATATCTCGGCTTGTCGAAACGTCCGACGAGATCGCGAGCGGCAAGCACCGCGCGTAGCATCGCTGCGGGATCTCCCGGATCGGCGCGGAGATAGCCGTCCCGCAGGTCGTGGGCGGGAAACAGCGGTGGCTCGCCGGAGAGGTCGAGCACCAGATCGCAGCGCGAGGTCGCACCGTTGCGCTCGGTCTCGAACACGAGGTAGTCGCGCGAAGAGGGACGCGGTTGCGCGTAGTTGTCGATTGTGAGCTCGAAGGCACCAAAATAGCCCCGCGCGTTGCGGATCGTGCCCTTCACGATCGGAAACACTGCCGCGGCAGGTGGCGTAACGTCCGTCGGCTGCCTGAGCATGACCGTGACATCGAGATGGTCTGCGAGCAGCTGCCCGGCTTCGATCGCGGCCTCGTCGCGCCCATAGATCAGGACGATGCCGTCACTCGACAATGTGACCAGCGGATAGTCGGGTGCGGGAATCGCAGCGGCGGCCAGCAGAGCGGCCATCTTCGCACCCGCATTCGCGCCATCGCGCGACCAGCCCGCCGTCTCTCGGATGTTGACGAAAGTAATGCCGTCAGGGCGGTCGCCGGCTTCATCGGTGAACTGCGCAGCCTGCTGCGTGCAGGCGACCGTCAGCGGGCCATCCGCCTTTGCCGCGTTGCGGAAATGATCGAGCTCTGCGCCGCAGAGATGGCGAAAGCTCCTGATCTCGCAGTTGGAGCATCCACGCTGGATAGCGGCCGTGTCAAGGCGCATCGTGCCTTCACACGAGCAGATCAGGACGGTCTTCGCTGGCTGGTCCAGGTGAATCCCTCCGTCAGTGCGGCGCCGACTTACGGACTCGCGCCGTTCCTGCACCTCGTATAGATTTTCACTATCGGGAAGAAAAGGAAAGTGGAGGACGGCCTTGCGGTCGACCCCAACCAGTGCCGTTTCCCTGGCGGAACCGATCCGTCTGCCGCCGCCCTTCACGCTCGTCCGGTTGCGTGAGAGCGGAGACGCCTTTTCCCATGCTTGCGGCATTGCACCCAAGAGCGGCGCGGGTACGCTGGTGTACGTCGGGCGGTTCGATCTTGCCGAATTCGCTGTGGTGCTCGAGCCGAGCGAACCCTTCAGCACCGCGCGACGCGCCCTTTATGCGGGCATGGTCGCGCTCACCGACGCACTTCGCGCCTACGCGCCGCCGAACAAGACCGTCGCGATCAGCTGGCCCGACGCGGTCGAGATCGACGGCGCGCTGGTCGGCGGTGCGCGGATGGGGTGGCCATCGTCCGCGCGCGAGAATGAGCGGCCCGCATGGCTGGTGTTTGGCGCCATGATCCGGACGGTCGCCATGGCCGATCAGGGACCCGGCGTTCGTCCGCTCGCGTCCACGCTGGATGAGGAGGGGTTCGGCGAGGCGGGCGCCGTGCAGGTGACCGAGAGTTTTGCACGGCACCTGATGCGGGTGATCGATCGTTGGCAGGTCGATGGCTTTGACAGTGTCGCACGCGACTATCTCAGCCGGGTTCCCCATGAGCAGCGAACCGTCCTGGGAATCGGCGAGAACGGCGACCTCCTCACGCGTCACGTTGGTACCGGCAGAGTTGAGCGGAGCGAGCTCGTCAAAGCGCTCGCTACGCCAGCCTGGCTCGATCCGAGACTCGGAGGGCCAAGGCGGTGACAAGGGCTGTGAAACTGCTGCGCGCCATAGCGCTCGATCCTTCCGACACATTCGTGTTCGACGCGGCGGCAGAGCCCGGCGAATGGGTCGTCTCCGGCGCGTTCCGCTTCTGCGATCAGGATCCGGTGACTTTGAGCGGCAAGGCGCGCGCGGCGTTCCGCAGCGGCCTTCTCGGGGTGCAATCCTGGGGGTGGTCGACGCTGGCGCAGATCGTGCCGGCAACGGAGAGCGATTGCCGGGCGCTGATCGAGCTCCTCGCCGGGCGACTCATCGATCGTTTCAGCGCGCCGGATCTGGCAACCGCGCGGGCGGCCGCCGAAGAAGAGGTCGTCTTCGTGCAGTCGCTCTGCACGCATCCGATCAGTTCGCTCATTGCCGTCCACCGCTCGGTGAGCGACGGCGAAATCCGTGAGTCGTTCCGCAGGCTGCAGCTGCGGCAGGGGCAGCGGCACGGCAAGGCGTTCTCGTTCATGGAAGCCGAGGATGATGTTGAGCCCGATAGCAATGTCAGGCTTGCCGATATGGGCCAGGAGCAGAATCGATGAATGATTTCTGGATCTCATGCGGCCATCATCTGCTCGATCGCGAGGCGGGCGGTGGGCTTTGCGTCACCGACGAGTTCCTGAAGGCCTATTTCGTCCGGCCCGAGCTGAGTCCGCCGGACGAAGCATGCCCGGTCGAGCGACGGCTGCACCGCGAGCTGCTTGTTGCTCCCCGCCGGGAGGTCAGTGCGGATGAAATTGCAGCGATCGTTGATGCGGATGCCCGGGAGAACTGGCGGCTCGTGCTTGCGGTTCGCGATCTCCTGGTGAGACATCCGACGCTGGAAGCTGCCTATCTTGCAACGGTCCGGCCGGGGACGAGCCGTTTGCCGCCCCTGTTCGTCAATCAACTCGTGCATGTCATTTTGCGCAATGCGCTGGATGGCTGCGATGACCTTTTCGTGTTGCGCGCCGCCGAGTTGTTCTTCCGCCAACAGCGCATCCTGCCGCAAGAACGGGTCCTGCTGCTCGGCGACGAGGAGGTCGTCGGCGGGCGGAGTCCGACCCCGATGCTCTCGCTGATGTCGATGCTCGGGGCCGTGACCGATGCCGAGCTGGACGTCCTGAGCGAGGGCAATGCCGACGACTACTGGCACCGCAGCGACCGTTTCGACATGGCTTTCGATCTCACCGCGGGCGGGCGCGGGCCGAGGGCATTGGCGCGGGCGATGGCGCGCTGGATCTCCCATCTGCTCGGGATTGAGGTGGATATTGAGCCGCTGCGCGAACTGCGTGATGCGAGGCTCACCTGGTATGTCGGGTTAGATGCCGATGCGACCAGGCTCGGCGACCGTCTCTGGCATGGCGAACAACTCGACGACCGCAGCGCCGGCCGTGTGCTTTCATTGTTCCGCCTGACGTTTGCAGACACGAGTGCAGTCGCGGACGAGATGCAGGGCGAGCCGGTCTATCTCATTCTGTCGATGGATCCCAATCAGCAGCTCCGGATGAAGCCGCAGAATTTGCTGACGGGGCTGCCGATCAAACACCTGGAGATGGTGACGTGAGCCCGGCCGCGCTGCCAATTGTGTGCATCCCCGTCGGCATCGTGGTCGAGCGGTACAGGGCGGACTCGCCGTGGACTGACTTTATCTGGCGCGCCGTCGCCGTGCTGCCGGATGAGCCGGACACGAAGTCCTGGACGGTTCTGCGCGAAGAGAGCGGCAGGACGCTGTTCTATGCCGGCAGTGCTACGGTCGATCTCTACAGTTCCGAGACGGCGCGCTATCGTGACAATCTCGCTTCGGGTAACCCGAGCATCTGGACCGTGTTGTCGCCCGCGGAAGGCGCTTGGCCCTATTCGGTGGCTGCCGCCACCGCCGATCCCGCGGAAGGCGAGGCATTCACGGAGTCCGGCGCGAACCTGGTCGAGGCCGTCCCCATGCCGGCGGCCCTGCGTGAGCAGATTGAAAGCGTCATTGCCGAGTACCACGTCGAACGGGAATTCTTCAAACGCAAGCGGCGGCAGGCCGATCCGGAAGCGCTGGCGAGTCGGCAACAAAAAGGCGGACACGAATGACCGAGGACAAGTTCCTGGCGCGCTGGTCCCGTCGCAAGCAGGAAGCAAAGACGAACGGTCGCCAACCGGATCCGGCAATCCCCGACGACATGCAGTCGGCACCGCCTCCTGTCGTGAAAAACGACGAAGCAGAGTTCGATCTTTCGAGCCTGCCTTCGATCGATTCGATCACGTCCGTAACGGACATTAGGGAATTCCTGCGCAAGGGGATTCCGCAGGAGCTGACGCGTGCGGCGCTTCGTCGCGCGTGGAGGGCCGATCCCGCCATTCGCGACTTCGTCGGGCTTGCGGAAAACGCCTGGGACTTCAACGATCCGGCCGCGATGCCGGGCTTTGGCCCGCTGGATTGCTCGGAGGCAGAGCTGGCTGCGGTCGTGGACAGGATCTTCGGCGGCCTCAGCAAGTCAGCCGAGATGGTGTCTGAGACTTCGGTTGAAGTCACGGATTCTTCGCCGGAATTGCGGCAGGTCGAGAGATCGAGTGGTGAGATCGTCGTCGAACAAGCCGCGGCCGCACCTGTTGGTGCTGCATCGCAACTAACGGCCGCTGAAAGTACTGAAAGCGGACAACCGTCGAGTCCTCGCCGCAGGCATGGCGGAGCGCTGCCCCGCTAGACCCCGACGAAAGGCCATAGCCCCAGACTATGGGGAGGACATTGACCCTCCGCTGGGCCAGGACTACGCTTGCTCTAGCGCTTTGTAGCAAAAGCAAAATCAGCACCCGGGACTTGGATGGAGGTCCACGTGCGTGATGATGGCCTTGAGCGAGCCATTTGCGCCGCAGGCGGCGTTGCAGGTCTTGCGCGCAAAATCGGCATCAGCCAACCATCCGTTTCGAACTGGAACAAGGTGCCCGCACAACGGGTGATTGCGGTCGAAGCGGCGACCGGCGTATCGCGCACTGACTTGCGGCCTGATCTGTATAGGGAGCCGCTTCCGTCCGAAGCGTTGCCTGAACCCGTTGATGCGGCGCGCGCCCAGGAATATCTGCTGCTCGCGACGCTCTTGTCCGCGGCACCGTCAAGAATCCTGCTCGATCAACTGGCCGCATTGAGCGGCGATGCAACGCCGCTCGGTCGCGCGCATGCCGGCCTGGCCGCAGCCGCTGCCAATGCAGTCGCAGCCAAGGTTGAGCGCGAATATTTCGATCTGTTCGTCGGTCTCGGCCGCGGCGAGCTCTTGCCCTATGCCTCCTATTACCTGACTGGATTCCTCAACGAGCGGCCGCTGTCGCGCCTGCGCGCCGATCTCGCCGCGTCCGGAATCGAGCGCGCCGCGAACAATTCGGAGCCGGAAGATCACGCCGCCATCGTGTGCGAGATCATGGCGGGCTTCGCGGGAGGCCGCTTCCCGGCGTCGTTCGAGGCGCAGCGCGCATTCTTTGACAAACATATCGGGCCCTGGATGGGGCAGCTGTTCGCCCACATCGAGCGCGCGGAGAGCGCCATCTTCTATCGTGCGGTCGGCGCGCTCGGTCGCGCCTTTATCGAGATCGAGACGGAAGCATTCACGTTCGCCAGCTGACCTGCACCGGCAGGTCCAGGAGAGATGCGATGGGTGAAGACAGGAAAACCACAGTCGGGCGTCGCGATTTCCTGCGCAAGGTCAGCGTCGGCACGGTGGGCGCCGGCGCGACGCTTGCGACACCGCTGGTCGGGTCCGCGCAGGCTGATGGTGAAACCAGCGATGAGAAGCGCAAGGCGCGCTACAAGGAAACCGATCACATCAAGGCCTTCTATCGCGTCAATCGCTATCCGGCCAAGGGAGGTTGACCGTGCTGATCAAGCGAACAAACGAGCGTTCCTTGCGCCAAGGTTCCGTTGCCGTGTCCCTTGCGGGGCAGGCCGGCGGTCTCGACCGCCGCAGCTTCTTGCGCAAATCCGGCCTTGCCGGTGGCGCGCTCGCCGCGCTCGGCACGCTGCCGGTCGGCGGCGTCCGCAAAGCGGAGGCGGCGAGCGCCGGTCCGCTCGCCGCAGGCGCGACCGTCCGCAAGAGCATCTGTACGCATTGCTCGGTTGGGTGCACGGTCACGGCCGAGGTCTTGAACGGGGTGTGGATCGGTCAGGAGCCGAGTTGGGATTCGCCGATCAATCGCGGTTCGCATTGCGCCAAGGGCGCCTCCGTGCGCGAGCTCGTGCACAGCGAGCGGCGGCTGCGCTATCCGATGAAGCTGGTGGGTGGCCAGTGGACTCGCGTGTCCTGGGATACCGCAATCGACGAGATCGGCGACAAACTTCAAGCTGTACGTGAGAAGTCGGGCCCCGATTCCGTCTATTGGCTCGGCTCGGCCAAGATGACGAATGAAGGCGCCTACCTCTTCCGCAAGCTCGGCGCATTCTGGGGAACCAACAATACCGATCACCAGGCCCGCATCTGCCACTCGACCACGGTTACCGGCGTCGCCAATACCTGGGGCTACGGTGCGATGACCAACAGCTACAATGACATACGTAATGCGAAGACGCAGGTTATTTTGGGCGGCAATCCGGCCGAGGCGCATCCGGTCTCGCTTCAGCACCTGCTTGAGGGAAAGGAGCTGCAAAAGGCCAACTTCGTCGTCATCGACCCGCGCCTGACGCGCACGGCCGCGCACGCGACGGAATATGTGCGGATGCGGCCGGGCACCGACATCCCGGTGCTCTACGGCATGATGTGGCACATCCTCCAGAACGGCTGGGAAGACAAGGAGTTCATCCGGCAGCGCGTCTACGGGTTCGACGATCTGCGCAAGGAAGTGGAGAAGTGGCCTCCGGACGAAGTCGAGCGTGTCACAGGCATTCCCGGCGAGCAGCTCAAGCGCGTCGCCAAGATGTTTGCCACCGAGAAGCCGGCCACGCTGATCTGGGCCATGGGCCAGACCCAGAAGACCGTCGGCACCGCCAATGTGCGCGCCAGTTGCATCCTGCTGCTGATGACCGGCAATGTCGGCGGAGCTGGCATGGGAGCCAACATTTTCCGTGGCCACGACAACGTGCAGGGCGCCACCGACGTCGGGCTCGATATCGTCACGCTGCCGTTCTACTACGGCCTCGCCGAGGGCGCCTGGAAGCACTGGTCGCGGGTTTGGGAGGTCGATTATGACTTCCTGAAGTCTCGCTTCGACTCCAAGCAGATCATGGAGGCCCCCGGCATTCCGCTGACCCGCTGGTTCGAGGCGGTGACGCTGCCGAAGGATCAAGTCGCGCAGAAGGATAGCGTGAAGGCGGTATTCGTGCAGGGACACGCCTCCAACAGCATCACCCGTATCCCTGAATCCCTTAATGGCCTGAAGGCGCTGGAGTTGCTCGTCATCGCCGATCCGCATCCGACGACCTGGGCCTCGCTCGCAGTCGAGGCGGGACGCAAGGATGGAGTCTATATTCTTCCGGTCGCCACGCAATTCGAGTGCAAGGGCTCGCGCGTTGCCTCCAACCGCTCGCTGCAATGGGGCGAGCAGATCGTGAAGCCGATCTTCGAATCGAAGGATGATCTCGAAATCATCTACCTCTTGGCGAAGAAATTCGGCTTCGCCGACCAGATGTTCAAGAAGATCAAGGTCGAGAACAATCTTCCTGAAGCAGAGGACGTACTTCGCGAGATGAACCGCGGCAGCTGGTCGACCGGCTATTGCGGGCAATCGCCCGAGCGCCTCAAGGCGCACATGAAGAACCAGGCGAAGTTCGACATGCTGACCATGCGGGCGCCGAAGGACGATCCCGAGGTCGGGGGCGACTATTACGGCCTGCCCTGGCCGTGCTGGGGATCGCCGGAGGTCAAGCATCCCGGCACGCCGCTGCTCTACAATACCAATCTGCATGTGATGGATGGCGGCGGCACGTTCCGGCCGCGGTTCGGCATCGAGCGGGAGGAGAAGCTGCCGGACGGCACGACGCGTAAGGTCAGTCTGCTCGCGGACGGCTCGTACTCGCTAGGGTCGGGCATCCAGGACGGCTACCCGGAATTTACGCTCGCCAGCCTGAAGAAGCTCGGCTGGGACACCGAGCTCACCGAAGCGGAAATGGCCGTGATCAACAGGGTCAACCCCGCAACTCCGGACGCGGTGTCGTGGTCGCTCGACCTGTCGGGCGGCATCCAGCGCGTCGCGCTGGCGCACGGCTGCGTCCCCTATGGCAACGGCAAGGCGCGCATGAACGCATTCGGCTTGCCCGACCCGATCCCGGTCCACCGCGAGCCGATTTACACGCCGCGCGTCGACCTCGTTGCCAAATATCCGACGCTGCCCGACGCCAAGCAGTTCCGCGTGCCGAATATTGGCTTCTCCGTGCAGAAGGCTGCGGTGGAGAAGGGAATCGCGAAACAGTTCCCACTCATCCTGTCGTCCGGCCGCCTGGTCGAATATGAGGGCGGCGGCGAGGAAACCAGGACCAATCCGTGGCTCGCCGAATTGCAGCAGGACATGTTCATTGAGATCAATCCTGCCGACGCGGCCGATCGCGGCGTCAAGGATGGCGCCTGGGTCTGGGTCACCGGTGCCGAGAACAATTCACGGGCAAGGATGAAGGCACTCGTCACCGAGCGCGTGGGCAAGGGGGTTGCCTGGATGCCCTTCCACTTCGGTGGCTGGCTTGCGGGCAAGGATCTCCGCGGCAACTACCCGAAGGGCACCGACCCGATCGTGCTCGGCGAAAGCGCCAACACGATCACCACCTACGGATACGATCCCGCGACGAACATGCAGGAGGCCAAGGTCACTCTCTGCCAGATCGCGGCGGCATAAGGAGCAACGACGATGGCACGTATGAAGTTTCTCTGCGACGCCGACCGTTGCATCGAGTGCAACGCCTGCGTCACGGCCTGCAAGAACGAGCACGAGGTCCCCTGGGGTATCAACCGCCGCAGGGTCGTCACCATCGCCGATGGCAAGCCGGGCGAACGATCGGTCTCGATGGCTTGCATGCACTGCACGGATGCGCCGTGCGCGGCGGTGTGCCCGGTGAACTGTTTCTATACCACCGCCGACGGCGTAGTCCTGCACTCCAAGGATCTCTGCATCGGCTGCGGCTACTGCTTCTACGCCTGTCCGTTTGGCGCGCCGCAATATCCTAAGGTCGGTAATTTCGGCTCGCGCGGCAAGATGGACAAATGCACCTATTGCGCCGGCGGTCCGGAGGCCGATGGCAGCAAGGAGGAATACGAAAAATACGGTGCGAACCGCCTCGCCGAGGGCAAGCTGCCGCTGTGTGCCGAGATGTGCTCGACCAAGTCGCTGCTCGCCGGCGACGGCGAGATCATCGCCCAGATCTACAAGGAGCGCGTGCTGAAGCGCGGCTACGGCTCAGGCGCGTGGGGCTGGAAGACCGCCTATCGCGAAACGATCGAGTCCTGAAGGCGCCGCGCGCCGTGGCAAGAATGCCGGGAGAAGCAGATGTCCTCATTTGCAAGGTTCGTTCGACCAGCCATCGGCGCGTGGGCGTTGGTTCTGTTGGTCATGGCAGCTCCGGTACCGTCGCCGGCCCAGCAGGTCAATCCGACGGCGAGCTCGGTCAACGAGCGCCAATTGCTGCAAGAGATGGATCGGATCCAGGGACGCGTCAGCATTCCCGACCAGCGCTCCAGCGTGCTGATGCAACCTGCCGGCCGCGAGTGGCGTGAATTCCGCAACGTTGCGCTGCGGTGGATCGGCGGCGTTGCCATGCTCGGCATGCTGGCGGTGCTGGTGATCTTCTATTTGACACGCGGCATGGTCCGTCTCGAAAGCGGACGATCCGGCCGCACCATCGTGCGGTTCAACACCTTCGAGCGCTTCGTGCACTGGATGACTGCGACCTGCTTCATCATCCTGGCGATCTCGGGATTGAACATCACGTACGGTCGGCCGCTGCTACTTCCGCTGATTGGGTTTGACGCCTTCTCGGAATGGTCGCAATGGGCGAAATTCGCGCACAACTACCTGAGTTTTCCCTTCACGATTGGCGTCGTGCTGATCTTTCTGATGTGGATCGGCGGCAATATCCCGAGCAAGTTGGATGTGGAGTGGATCAAGCGCGGAGGCGGTCTGATCGGTCATGATCATCCGCCGGCTCGCCGCTTCAATGCCGGTCAAAAGGGGATCTATTGGATCGTCGTGATCGGCGGTGGTCTCGTCGCCGCGACCGGGTATCAGCTCATGTTCCCGTTCTACCTGACGGGAATCGAAGGCATGCAGATTGCCCAGATCGTTCACTCCGTTGTGGCCGTGCTGTTCATCGCCGCGATGCTCGCTCACATCTACATCGGCACGATCGGGATGGAAGGTGCCTTCGAGGCGATGGGATCAGGCGAGGTGGATGTCAACTGGGCACGCGAGCACCATAGCCTGTGGCTCGACCAGGAGTTGGCACGGATTGGCCCGAACGACTCTCAGCCGCAGCCTCGCCATGCTGCGTCCGCCGCCGAATAGAGCTGACGGCGCGGCGCCTAAAGACGTACCCCGGTCGTCGCAAAGGCTTCTGCGACGGGTTGCTGTACGCTGTTGAGCACGGCAACGCCAAGCGCTGCGATGACGATCGTCGCAATACAGGCAAGGATGAAAGCCTTCATCGCGATCCCTCCTCGCAGGCGTGTTATACACGATGTCTGGCCGCGAATAAACGCCGCGCTTGGGTTTAGGTTCGCAAGATCGCTTCGATCTCTTGCGCTGCTTGGAGCAGCATACGATCTTGTCCGCGCGCGGCAATGATCTGAAGGCCGAATGCAAGTCCGCACCGATCGGCTCCGCACGGAATGGAGATCGCCGGAAGGCGGGCATGATTGACAAACGGCGTGAACACCGCGTGGGCACGTGGGCTGGCGGGTTTTCCTCCGATCATATCAGGGCCCAGCTGCGCCAGTGGCCACGCGACGCATGGGACGGTCGGCGTCAGCAGCAGGTCGATCCCGCCAAAGAACTCCGCAAAGGCGTTGGCGATAGCAGTGCTTGAGAGCAGCGCTCCGGCCACCTCTGCGCCTGACCACGACAGCCCCCGCTCGATCTGCTTGGCGATATCAGGATCGAAGACGGTCGGGTCCTTGCGCAAGGCCTCTCCATAGAGAGCGGCGAGGCCGGCATGCTGAAGCGGCATGATGGACTCTTCCGTGGCGCCTGACGGCCAGACGGGATCGCGCTGCGCGATGCGCAATCCTGCGGCCGAGAGCCGCTCGACGGCAGAAACGAGTCCATTGGCGACGGCATCGTCAACGGCGACATCGAGGCCGAGGTGAGGCGAGAATGCGATGCGCAGACTGGCGATGTCGGCGATCTCTTGCGCAATGCTCGCCGAGTCTGGATCGCGCCGATCAGCGCCCCCCATGACTTCAAACGCCAGCGCGATGTCGGCAACGTCGGTGGCGATCGGCGCGATGACGGAGAGACCGAAGAACGGCTCGGCGAAGCCAGGTCCATAAGGGATTGCGCCGTAGGACGGCTTGAAGCCGGCGACACCGACATGGGCTGGCGGCCTGCGACTGGAGCCGCCCGCATCGGTGCCGATCGCGAGTGGCACGAGGCCGGCTGCGACGGCGACGGCCGGACCACCCGATGAGCCACCGGGAGTCAACGCGAGGTCGAGCGGGTGCCGCGTCGGCCCGAACAGCGGGGAGGTCGTCACGCCCTTGCTCGCGAACTCGGAGGTTGCCCCGATGCCGACGACGACGGCTCCGGCCTTGCGCAGCCGCTCGATCGCGATCGCATCCTGCGGCGCGATGAAATCGGCAAACAGGCGTGAGCCCTGTGTCACGCGCCAGCCGCCGGTCCAGATGTTGTCCTTGACCACAATGGGGACGCCGGCAAGCGGCATCGCTTCGCCTGCGCGCAGGCGATCGTCGACGGCGGCGGCATCGGCAAGCGTGCGCGAGGGATCTATCGTGACCACAGCGTTCAAGCTCTTCGCGGCCTCGATGCGGGCGAGGGCGCCCCTGGCGGTCGCGACCGCACTGGTTCGCCCCGCCGTAACGTCGGCCGCAATCTCGCGCGCGCTATTGACCGGCTTTGTCATCGCCTCCCCAGATCAGAGCCAATGTGCCGCACAGCGCGAGGCACGCCAAGGCGAAGAAGGCCGCGCCGAGGCCGACCACACCATCCAGAATCGATACCACGGCCGGCGCCGCCAGCAGGCCGGCATAGGACGCGGTCAGCACCGCTCCGGTGGTCTCGCCGATCCGGTCCTGGGGGGCGAGGCGGGCAATCTCGGCAACGAAGACGCCGTTCCAGCCCGATGCCGTCAGGCCGAACAGGGCAGCAATCGCGAACTGGCCGGTTCGGCCGAGCACAGCGCCGTCGAGGCCGAGCAGCGCGGCACAGATGGCCATGCCAAGGCCGATGACGACGAGGACCACGCGCGAGGCGTTGAGGCGCATGGCGACATAGCCCCAGCCGAGACGACCGACCAGGCCGCCCGTTTGTGCGCAGGCGAGCGCTATGCCTGCTTCGATATGGCTAAGGCCAAGCTCGCTTGTGCCAAGCGTGACGAAGACCGTGTTGAGCGACACTTGCATCGCGCTGAACGGCATCGAGGCCAGTGCCAGCATCGCGATCCGTCGGTCCGCCGTGACCAGCGCCAGGCGCGCGCGGAGATCGAGCTTTGGGGGCGGGACGGCCTTGCCGGCGTAGGCCGGTCGCAGATGCTCGAACAGCAGGATCGCCAGCAGCGCCGCGGCCGCGACGGCCGCATAGCACCAGGCTGGCCCGAATGCGATGGCGATCGCGGGCAGGGCGAGCGAGCCGCAGACCGCGCCGATCTGATTGCCCGTCTGGCGCACCGAGAAGACGAGGGCGCGCCGCTCGGCGGTCACCAGCCGCGCCAGCAGCGCCGCGCTTGCCGGCGTCTCAGGCCCCATCGCAAGGCCGAGGCAAAGGCCCGCCGCCAGCAAGGCGGCGTTCGACCCGAGCGCGGCCAGCGCCATGCTGACGACGATCGCTGCCGCGCAGAGACTCGCGATCCGCAGCGAGCCCACCCGGGCGATGAAGCCGCCACCCCAGAAGGAGGCGGGGATGCCGACGGCGAACACCGCGCAGGAGAACATCGAGAGCTGCCAGACCTCGATACGGGCGCGCGGTGCGACCACGCCCGGTGCGAACAAGGCGAGCGCCACCAGCGCCTGGAGCCAGGTCATCGCGCCGAGCGCCGGCAGCAGCGCATGCGCTGGCCGAACGGCCGCGTTTGTGTCTACCATGGCGCTCCGCTCACGGGAGGAACATGGTGGCAGGCGGTATTTCCATTCACGCGGTCGACGTGGCGAGCGGGCGTCCCGCGCAAGGGCTGCGCGTCGAGATCTGGCGCATTGGGCCCGATTCTTCGCGCCTTGCCGAAGGGCGGCTCGGCGCCAATGGCGTACTCGATCACCCCATCGCGCAGGGCGCCAGCGTGACGGCAGGCGAGTATGAGGTCTTGTTTCATCTCGGGGAGTTCTTTCGCGAGCGCGACGGCTTCCTGACCGTGACCCCGTTCCGCTTCCGCATCAAGAACGTTGACGAGCATTTTCACCTGCCGCTGAAATTCACCCGCTGGGGCTATTCGCTGTTCCGCGGCGCCTGATCAATTCGTCAACCGCCGCGACAGGCCCGTGACGCGCTCCATCAGCGCGACCAGCGCGACGGTCACGATGATCAGCACGCCCGACAGCGCGGCGATGGTCACATCGAGCTTGCCCTCGAGGTCCTGCCACATCCGGATCGGTAGCATGTCGGTTGCGGCATCGCGCAGGAACAGCGAGACCGGGACGTTGTCGAACGAAGACATGAAAGCGATGAAGGCGCCGGCGATGATGCCGGGTCGGATCAGCGGCAGCACGATGCGACGGAACGTGTAGAGGCGGCTCGCGCCCAGCACCGTCGAGCTTTCAAGCAGGGCCGGCTCGAGCTGGGCGAGGGCGGCAACCGTGTTGCGCACGACATAGGGCACGCAGACCACGGTGTGGCCGATCACCAGCGTCAGCGGCGAGACCGGCAGGCCGACCAGCGAGAACAGCATCAAGGCGGCAAGACCAAAGGCCAGCGCCGGCAACACCAGCGGCGACATGAAGAGGGAATCGAGCAGTCGGGCCGACAGCGTTCGCGACCGCGAGATCGCCAGCGCGGCCGCAACGCCGAGTACGACGGACAGCCCTGTCGCCCATAGCGCGACGACGAGGCTGTTCTTGGCCGCGAAGTGAAGCTGCCAGGCATTCCACAGCTCGACATACCAGCGCAGCGAATAGCCCGGCGGTGGGAAGCGCAGTGAGAAGCCGCTGGTGAAGGAGACGATCAGGACCACCAGCGACGGCGCGATGATGATGACCAGCGCGATCACGGCGATCGCGGTCATGACGAACTCGAAGCTGATCGCCTCAAGAGTGCGCTTGCGGCCGCTCATCATGCGCCTCCATAGCCGCGCGACATGCGTCCGAGGGTGGTGAAGACCGAGACGACCGCGAGCACGGCGAGCAGGAAGATGATCGAGATCGCGGCTGCGAAAGGCCAGTTCTGCAGCGTCGAGGCCTGCTGGTAGAGATACATCGGCATGAACAGCATCTGGCCGCCGCCGACCAGTGACTGGGTGATGAAGGCGGTGATGGCGGCGGCATAGGTCAGCGTGCAGCCGGCGATGACACCGGGCAGCGACAGCGGCAGCACGATGCGGAAGAAGGTGCGCCAGCTTCCGGCCCCGAGCGAGCAGGAAGCATCGTCGAGGTTCGGGTCGATGCGGCCGAGCGCGGTGATCAGCGGCAAGGTCATCAGCGGCATCTGCACCTGCGCCAGTGCGATCACCACGCCGAACTGGGTGTAAAGCAGCTTTAGCGGGGTATCGATGACGCCGAGCGATTGCAGTGTCGCGTTGATGATGCCTTGGCGTCCGAGCATGACGATCCAGGCGAAGGTGCGGACCACGACGCTGGTCAGGAGCGGAAGCAGCACGATCAGGATGATGATGGTCTGAAGCTTGGGCCCGACGCGCTGATAGAGCCAGGCGATGGGAAAGCCGAGCACGAGGCAGACGGTCGTCACCTCGGCGCCGAGCAGCAGCGTCGAGCCGAGCACGCTGAGGCTGAAGGGATCGGTGAGGAAGTGCAGGTACTGGCCGAGCCCCCAATGCAGCCCGGCCGTGTCGTTGTGGAGCGAAAGCCAGAACAATTGCAGCAGCGGTGCGACGAAGAACAGCAGGAAAAACAGCGCCAGCGGCGCTGCCAATCCCAGTCCGTAGGACGTGACGTCCCGCGATGCCGGTGCTGCTCCCATCGCTCTCCGCCCTTCACCGTTCTAAATCTTGATCTCGCGGTTGAAACGCTCGATCCAGGCCGAACGCTGCTCGTTGATCTTCTTCCAGTCCTGGAACACGAATTTCTGCTTCAGCTCCGCGGTGTCTTTGGCGAGCACGCGCGCGATCTCGCCGCCCATCGTCACCTTGGCATTGGTCGGTACGATCAGATAGGGCGGGTTCATCAGCGCGGTCTGTACCTCGGGCGTCAGCGCCGCCTCGATCAGCTTGAAGGCGAGCTCGCGGTTCGGCGAGTTCTTGACGATGTGGATCGTGGTCTTGAAAGCGATGGCGCCTTCCTTCGGCGCCACGAACTCGACCGGCACGCCGCGCGCTTTCAGGATCTGGATGGCGTTGAAGTTGCCGGGCGAGATATCGATCTGGCCCTGCTGGAACAGGGTCGCGAGCGCGCCGGGATTGGCGGCGACCGCAGCGAGATTGGGTTTCAGCTCTTCCAATGCCTTGAAGCCAGGATCGACATTGGCTTCCGAGCCGCCGCGCATCTTGGCGATCTCGACCAACCAGCCGGTGCCGAGCGTCGAATTGAGGTTGGTGATACCGACGCGGCCCTTGAACTCCGGCTTCCAGAGATCGGCCCAGGAGGTCGGCGGCGTCTTGACGGCTTCCGGATTGTAGGTGAGGCCGACGACCTGGAAGAACGGGGCGGGGCCCATCGGCTCCTGCGCCTCGGTAATCAGATCCTTGTAATAGGCGCTCTTCTCGGCCGGATAAGGCTCGACCAGGTCCTGGCCGATCGCGACGAGGGCCGGACCTGGATCGTGCAGCATGACGTCGATCGGCGGATTGGTCTTGGCGGCGTTGACCTTCGCGATCTGGTCGACCGACAGCATGGGGTCGAGCACCATCGTCGCATCGGGGTTGGCCTTGCGGAAGGCTGGCACCAGCACGGCCTTGTGTGCCTCTTCCCAGCTTCCGGTGAACGTTGCGAACACCAGCGGGCGAGCCTGGGCGAAACTCAGTCTTGGAAATGCCTTCATGGCGCCAAGTGTGAGCGCAGTTGTCATCAGGCGTCGGCGGTTGATGATCATGGTCGAACTCCCTCTGGACAAGACTGGATCTAAAGCGTTGCGGGAAAAGCATTGGCGAGCGATGGGGCGAGCGGCGCGAGGCGCACCGCAGCGCCATTCTCCAGTGCGCGCGTCTCGCCGATGCGCGCCTGGGACACCTTGACGCCGGAGCCGTCGGCGATCGTGACCTCGTGCACGACGGTGGCGCCGAGCGGTAGGGACATGCCGACCACGCCGGCAAAGCCGGCCTCGTCGCCGACGAATTGCAGATGCTCGGGCCGGATACAGACGGTGACGCGCCCGCCTTCGGTGAGGGCGCCTGCTGCCGGCCGTGCGATGATCTCCGCCCCGGCATCGAGGCGCACCTTTGCAGCTGTGCGGTCGGCCGAGACCACGACGCCGGGCATGCGGTTGGTCGAGCCGACAAAGGTGTTCACGAACAGGGTCTGCGGCCGGTCGTAGACGTCGGACGGCGTGCCGAACTGCTCGAGCTTGCCGTGGCTCAGCACCGCGACGCGGTCGGCCATCGACAGCGCCTCCTCCTGGTCGTGGGTCACGATCAGCGTGGTGATGCCGGACACGCGCTGCAGCCGCTTCACCTCGATCTGCATGTCCAGACGTAGATTCTTGTCCAGCGCGGCAAAGGGCTCGTCCAGCAGCAGGATCGACGGCTTGATCGCGAGCGCGCGGGCAAGGGCAACGCGCTGCTGCTGGCCGCCGGAGAGTTGTCTTGGCAGACGCTCCGCCATGGTCGGCAATTGCACCAGCTCGAGCAGGCGCTGCGCCTCGCGCAGGCGCGATGTCTTGTCGACGCCGCGCGCGGCGAGACCGTAGGCGACATTCTCGCTGATCGAGAGGTGCGGGAAGAGCGCGTAGTTCTGGAACACGATACCGACGGCGCGTTTGTTCGGCGGCAGCGCGTCGACGATGTCGTCGCCAATGATGATCCGCCCCTGCGTCTGCGCGATAAAGCCCGGCAATGATGCGGAGCAGCGTGGTCTTGCCGCAGCCGGACGGGCCGAGCAGCGCGATGATCTCGCCCCCCTTGATGTCGAGATTGATGTCCTCGACCGCAAGCGCGCCGCTCGGATAGCGGTGGGTGACCGCGTCGACGACGAGTGACCGTCCGCCTTGCGCTTCAGCCATGGTGTTGCCTCCCGTTGCCGCAAAGGAGAAAGCAAGTCTCGTGCCCGTCATGCTCGCGTTTCGATGCGAGGTTTGGCATTGTGGGGTGATGACATCGATTTGCGAACTCTCGGCCACAACTCTTGCGCGCGCGATTGCGAAGGGCGAGCTGTCTTCGCGCGACGCCATCGAGGCGCATCTGGCGAGGATCGCTGACCGGGATCCGCAATTGGCGGCATTCGTGACCGTTGATGCCGAAAGCGCCCGCCGCGCCGCGAACAGTTGTGACGGTGCGTGCGCACCGGTCGGGCCGCTGCATGGCGTGCCCATCGCGATCAAGGACCTCACCGACACTGCGGGGCTTGTGACCACCTACGGATCGGTTCTGTTTCGCGATCACGTTCCTGCCGAGGACGATCTCGTCGTTGCGCGGCTGCGACGCGCCGGTGCAGTTATACTGGGCAAGACCAACACGCCAGAATTCGGCTTCGGCGCGGTCTGCACCAACAAATTGTGCGGGCCGACGCGCAATCCGGTCGATCCCGCGCTGACCTCCGGCGGATCGTCCGGCGGCTCCGCCGTCGCAGTTGCTGCCGGTATGGTGCCGCTCGCGCACGGCACCGATTTCGGCGGCTCGGTGCGCACCCCCGCCAGCTTCTGCGACGTCGCCTCGATCCGGCCTACGCCCGGTCGCATCCCGTCGCCGCGCCGTCCGCTCGGCTGGGACATGCTGGCCATCCACGGTTTCCTCGCCCGCGGCGTTGACGATCTCGAACTGGCGCTGTCGGTCTGTGGGGGAGGCGACGCCAACGATCCGCTCTCGATCTGCGTCGCCTGTGAAGATCGGCCGCTCACAGGGCGTCCGCGGATCGCAGTCACGCCCGATTTCGGCGTCGCGCCGGTGTCGCGCGAGGTGCGTGCGCGCCTCGCCGCGGCCTGCGACATGCTCGCGGGCGTTGCCGATGTCGTGCCGTCTTCGCCAGACTGCGGTGGTGCGATCGAAACCTTCCGCACGCTGCGCGCCGCGCATATTGCCAACAGCTATGGCGAGCTGCTGAGAACCCGCCGCGCCGAGCTCACGCCCACCGTGATCTGGAATATCGAGGCGGGTACAAGCCTGACGGCCGAGGATTATCTCAACGCCGAACGCCGTCGCACTGCAATCTACCGCAGCTTTCGCGAGCTGTTCACCGGCTTCGATTTCCTGGTCGCGCCGGCGGCGTCGGTCTTGCCCTGGCCGAACGAGATCGGCGACGTCACCGCGATCGACGGCACGGCACTGGAGACGCCCATCGATTATCTCGCCGTCACCTTCATCGTGTCGCTGGTCGGCTTTCCGGTCCTTACCTTGCCGGCGCGGCGAGGGGAGAGCGAGCTGCCTTTCGGAATCCAGATCATCGCGCCGCCGGGGAGCGAATCCCGCTTGTTTGCATTCGGCCGTGCCATCGAGAACGAATTGGGCTTTTCGCACGGTCGGCCGCCTCTCTGATCAGCTGTCGCGATGCTCGAGCCGGGCGGCAAGCGCCTCGGCAAGGCCAATCGTCGGTTTGGCGGCGGGCCGGCGGTACGTGCCTGCGGTGGCCTTGCGCAGCCGCAGTGCATGGAGCGCCTCGGCCTGCTTCACGGCGGCAACGACTTGGTCGACGACGGGGACGGGGATCCGGTCGGCGACGCGTTCGGCAAGGCCCGAGAGTGGCGCGCCTGCGAAGATCAGGACATCAGCCTCGTCTTCGACGATGGCGCGTTGCGCGAGGTCGACCAGCAGATCCTCCTTTTCGGTCCCGACCTCCGAAATCGCCTTGAACGGCGTATCGAGCATGCGGATGCCGGCGCAGCGCTCGCGCAGCCCGTGGTCGCGGACGCACTCTTCGTACCATGGCCCGAGTGCCTGGGCGAAGGTGACAATGCCAAAGCGCCGTCCGGCCATGCAGGCAGTCAGCATTGCGGCTTCAGCCATGCCGACCACGGGAATGTCGAAAGTCTCGCGTGCGGCGAACAGGCCAGGATCGCCGAACGCGGCAATGATCGCGGCATCGACCTTGGTGTGCTGCTCGGCCAGCATCTCCAGTGCAATGGCCCCACCGATCTGCGCTTCGGTGCGGGTTGCGATATAGGGCACACCGCGGGTCGCCGTAAAGGGAATGATCTCGGTGCCG
This sequence comes from Bradyrhizobium sp. USDA 4486, assembly GCF_054057995.1. Taxonomy (NCBI): domain Bacteria; kingdom Pseudomonadati; phylum Pseudomonadota; class Alphaproteobacteria; order Hyphomicrobiales; family Nitrobacteraceae; genus Bradyrhizobium; species Bradyrhizobium sp. USDA 4486. Next base: position 3,197,259 of record NZ_JBSRZV010000001.1, on the reverse strand, counting down.
GGCGCGGCCGCGCGCTGCCCGACCTCGGTCATCAATTGCGTCACCGCGGTGCTGGTGTTGGGGTTGAGCAGCAGCAGCTTCATGGTCAGGCCGCCGTCAGCTTGGGCTTGGGCGCGAGTGTCTCGAGCAGGGCGGTGCCGGTCTGGCGGACATGGGCGCCGAGCAGGCGGCCCGCGGTCTCGCTGTCCCGCGCTTCAAGCGCGGCGAGAATATTGGCGTGCTCGTCGACCGAATTGCTCCAGCGCTTGTCGGCGCCCAATGCGAGATAGCGCGCGCGCTCGGCGCGGGAGATCAGCGTCTCGTGTGCCTCGCGCAACGGCGTGTTGCGGGCCATGCGGACGATGGTGTTGTGGATCTCGCCATTGATGGCGAAATACTCGTCAAGCTTGCCGTTGCGATGATGTCCTTCCATCCGGGTCTGCAAGGTGCGCAGGCGGGCGAGATCGCGTTCGGTGCCGCGCTCCGCGGCAAGCTCTGCCGCGAGCCGCTCGATGCCAGCGAGGGCCTCAAATAGTTCGGAGATATCCTCGACCGCGATGTCGGCGATCCGTGGGCTGCGGTTGGGGCGCAGCTCGATCAGTCCTTCGGCCGCGAGCACCTTCATCGCTTCGCGCAGCGGGGTGCGCGACACGCCGAGCTCCTTCGACAGTTTTGTTTCCTGGGTCTGCGATCCCGGGGGGAGCTCGCCGCGAATGATCATCGTCCGCATCCGCGCGGCGGCGCGCTCATGCAGGCCCATCCGCTTGAGTTTGGGCGACTTTCGTCCCTTCGGGGTGTCCGACTTCTGCTGCACGCGCGCCTCGTTGCTTCAGTTCATCCTAGCCGTTTCCGGCCCCTTGGCTTGCCCAAAATACCGACGCATGTAGCTGAAAACAATGGCATAGCGCGCAAATTGTATGCAGCATGCAAAAATCGGATTGCACTGCCGCGAAAGCCGACGGATGATCACCGCACGATGCGCGAGCCCTCGCGCTTTTCCGAAACGGAGTTGGCGATGCGGACGAGTTTGCGACTGGGCCTCGTGGTGATGGCGGCGATGTTCGGCGGTGACGATCTCGCCATGGCGCAGACCGCGAAGATCAAACTCGGCTACGCCAAATGCGCGCACTGCCTGCCGATGTCGCTGATTCCAGACATGGCCAAAGGGGTCGAGGTCGAGGCGACCGGCTTCAACTCCGGCAATGACGTGCTCACTGCGCTGGTGTCAAAGAGCATCGACGTCGCGCAGGTCACTTACCTCCATTACATCACAGCGCTCGACAAGGGCTTTGACGTCGTCGCCGTCTCCGGCCAGATCAACGGCGGCTCGGAATGCCTCTCCTCCGCCAAGCTGAACCTGCCGCCCGAGGACTGGGCCACGTTCAAGGCGACCGTTACGAAGGCGAAGAGCGACGGGCAGCCGCTGAAGGTCGCGGCCTCCCGCGGCAATGCGCAGGACATTCACATGCGCGGCGCGTTTCTCAAACAGGGCGTCGATCTAAACAAGGACATCCAGTTCATCAACATCCCCAATCCGTCCGATCATCTCGCAGCGCTCCAGCGCGGCGAGGTCGATATGATCTGTTCGGTCGAGCCGTTCGCCTCGCAAATCCGCTTTGCTGGCGCCGGAAAGCATTTCGTGTTGCCGTATGACCAGGCCGCCGGCAATCTGACCAATCTGATCGTCACCCGTTCCGATGTGATCGCCAGCCAGCGCGCGGGGGTGCAGGGCGTCGTCGGCGCTGTGGTCGAGCTCGACAACAAGCTGATCGCCGACAAAGGACCATGGATCGAGGTCATCAACAAGCTCACCGGTCTCGACAAGGAGGTGGCAACCGAGGCGCTCAACAACGCCACGCCAGATCCTGCGATCCATCGTTCGCAGACGCTCGCGATCGCCGCGATGATGCGCGATCTCAAATACATCTCGAAGGACGTCTCCGCGGAAGCAGAGAAGAACATGGATTATTCGTTCCTGGAGAAGGCCACGGGAAAGGCCAAGAATGACCTCGGTTACTGACGTTTCGCCCGCAAGGCCGGCGTTTCGGTTGACGCGGGCGTTGCAGGGGCTCGAACGCCTCATCGTCCCCGTGCTGCTGATTGCGGGCTGGGAAGCCTTCGCCCGCAGCGGCATGCTGCCGCCGGCACTCTTGCCGGCGCCTAGCGCGGTGCTGCACGCGCTCGGCGACTGGGTGTTCGGCTTCGACGAGACCACGCAAACCTATTCCGGCCACTGGCTGCGCGATGCGCTCGCAAGCGCCTTGCGCGTGTTCGGCGGCTTTGCGCTGGCAAGCCTGCTCGGCATTCTCGCCGGCGTCGCGATTGGCTGGTCGCGTCTGTTCGAGAAGACGCTGGAGCCGACGCTGCAGATGCTGCGTCCGATCCCGCCGGTGTCCTGGATTCCGCTGGCCATCATCTGGTTCGGCATTGCCGACAAGCCTGCGATCTTCCTCGTCTTCCTCGGCGCCTTCTTTCCGGTGCTGATGAACAGCATCCATGGCGTGAAGACCGTGGACCATAATCTCGTCCGCGCCGGCGCGATGATGGGCGCGAACGGACGGCAGATGCTGACCGACATCGTGCTGCCGGCGGCGCTGCCCTCGATCTTTGCCGGCCTGCGCATCGCCGTCGGTTCGGCCTGGATGCTGACGGTCACGGCCGAGATGGTCGCGGTCAAGAGCGGCCTCGGCTATGTGCTGTGGGATTCCTACTACTCTTCTTGCGCTACGACATCGTGCTTGCCGCGATGATTTCGATCGGGCTGCTCGGCTATCTCTCCGACCTCGGTCTCAAGGCGATCATGGCGCGCACGCTGCGCTGGCAACAGACAACCACAGTGCAGGGTAGGGCGAGCTGATGGCGGCGATCGAGCTTCGCAGCATCGTAAAAGTGTTTTCCGACAAGCGGCGCGGCCGTGACCTCTTGACGCTGGACAACATCAACCTCGACATCGAGGCCAATGATTTCGTCTGTCTGCTCGGCCCGTCCGGCTGCGGCAAGTCGACACTCCTGAACATCATCGCGGGCTTCGAGCAGGCGACCTCCGGCCGTACGCTGGTCGACGGCAAGCAGGTGGAGCGGCCCGGCTCGGACCGCGGCGTGGTGTTCCAGCAGCCGACCCTGATGCCGTGGCTGACCGCGATCGACAACATCGCCTTCCATCTCAAGCTCAAGGGCCTCGCCAAGGCCGAACGGCACGACCGCGCCATGGAGTTCATCGATCTCGTGGGCCTTCGCGGCTTCGAGCATCATCACCCTTCCGAAATGTCCGGTGGGATGAACCAGCGCGTCGGCATCGCGCGGGCGTTGCTTATGAACCCGAGCGTGATCCTGATGGACGAGCCGTTTGCGGCGCTGGACGCTCAGACCAAGCTCGAAATGCAGGAGGAGCTGGTCGCGATCTGGCAGAAGCGCCGCTGCACCATCGTGTTCGTCACCCACAGCGTTGACGAAGCGCTTGTGCTCGGCAACAAGATCGTGGTGATGACCAGGCGGCCGGGCCGGATCCGCGAGGCCGTCAATTTTGACCTGCCGCGCCCGCGCGACATCACGAGCCCCGAATTCAACGACGCAAAGCGCCACATCCTGGCTTTGATCCGGGAGGAGTCGACGCGCCTTGCGCAGGCGTCGTAAGGTAACGCCATGCGCAAGCGTCTCGGCATGATCACGCCGTCCTCCAATTCGGTGCTGGAGCCCGTCACCAGTGCCATGCTCGCCGGCGTCCCTGGCGTCACGGCGCATTTCTCGCGTTTCCGCGTCACCGAGATCGCGCTCGATGCCGAGGCACTGAGCCAGTTCGATGCCTCGGTGATGTTGCCCGCGGCGGATCTGCTGGCCGACGCCAGGGTTCACGCGATCGCCTGGAACGGCACCGCCGCGAGTTGGCTCGGCATTGGCCGGGACAGGAGCCTGTGCGAAGCCATCACGGGGCGCACCGGCAAGCCCGCGACGACGTCGACGCTCGCCTGCATCGATGCCGCCCGCGCGCTCGGCGCCGAACGTGTCGGCCTTGTCACGCCCTATACCGATGACGTGCAGCGCCGAATCGGCGACGTCTGGAGCGAGGACGGGGTCGTCCCGTTTGCCGAGCGGCACCTCGGATTGCGCGACAATTTTTCCTTCGGCGAGGTCGCGGAGGCGACGATCGCGGACATGATCCGCGCCGTTGCGTCGGAAGGCGCCGATGCCGTCGTGATCCTCTGCACCAATCTCGACGGCGCCGCGCTTGCAGCCTCGCTCGAACGGGAATTGAACATCGCGGTGCTCGACTCGGTCGCAGTCACGCTGTGGCGAACCCTTGGCCTTGCCGGCGGCGACAACACGGTCCTTGAGCAATGGGGCCGGATTTTTCAGACGGTGCCAGTCATAAAGTGACGGAGATCCATGTGACGCAACTCGATCTCGCCATTCGCGGCGGCACCATCGTGACGGCCAGCGACGAGTTTCGCGCCGATATCGGCATTCGCGACGGCCGCATCGTCAGCATCTGCGACCGCATCGAGGGCGCGGCCCGCGAGATCGATGCGACGGGGCTGCTGGCGCTGCCAGGCGGCATCGACAGCCACGTCCACATCTTGCAAGCTTCAGGCCCCGACGTGGTGATGGCCGACGACTTCGCCTCGGCGACGCGCGCGGCAGCGGCGGGGGGCAACACCATGGTGCTGCCCTTCGCGCTGCAGGAGAAAGGCACCTCGCTACGCACCTGCGTCGAGAATTATCGCAAGCTCGCCGAGGGCGAGTGCTACATCGACACCGCCTTCCACCTCATCATTTCCGATCCGACCGCAGTCGTGCTCGGCCAGGAGCTGCCGGCCCTCGTCAAGGACGGCTACACCTCGTTCAAGGTGTTCATGACCTATGACGACCTCGTGCTCAGCGACGAGCAGCTGCTCGAGGTGTTCGAGGTTGCGCGCCGCGAGGAGGCGCTGGTCATGGTTCATTGCGAAGGCTACGACGCCATTCGCTTCCTCACCAGCAAGCTCGAGCGCGAGGGCCACATCGCGCCCTACTATCACGGCACTTCGCGGCCCCAGGCCGTCGAGCGCGAGGCGACACATCGCGCCATCAGCCATGCCGAGGTGATCGGCGTTCCCATCATGATCGTGCACGTCTCCGGGCGCGAGGCGATGGAGCAGGTGCGCTGGGCCCAGCAGCGCGGCTTGCCTGTTCATGCCGAGACCTGCCCCCAATACATCACGCTCACGGCCGACGACATGAAGGGCCTGAACATGGACATCACGGGCGCGAAATATGTCTGCTCGCCGCCGCCGCGCGATGTCGAGAGCCAGCAGGCGATATGGGAGGGCATCACGTCAGGCGTGTTCCAGACCTTCTCGTCCGATCACTGCCCGTTCCGTTACGATGACCCCAAGGGCAAGCTGACGCCGAACGCCCGCACCTCGTTCCGCTGGGTGCCGAACGGCATTCCCGGCGTCGAGACGCGGCTGCCGATCCTGTTTTCCGAAGGCGTCTCGAAGGGACGCATCACCCTGCAAAAATTCGTCGAGCTGACGGCGACCAACCACGCAAGGATCTACGGCCTCTATCCCCGCAAGGGCTCGATCGGCGTCGGCTTCGATGCCGATATCGTGCTGTGGGACCCCAAGCTGAAGAAGAAGATTCAGCAGGCCGATCTGCACCACGGCGCGGACTATACGCCCTGGGAAGGCTTTGATGTCATCGGTTGGCCCGTCACCACCATTGCCCGCGGCCGGCTCGTGTACGACCGGGGCGAGATCGTCGGCGACAAAGGCGCAGGCGAGGTGCTGAGCCGCGGCAAGTCGAGCCTGATCTGACCAGGCGCAGCTCGTCGATCCGGAGAGACCCCCATTGGACGTTGCCCGGTGTGGAGCGCAGCACGTACTCCATGATTTTGCGCTACCTGCCTGCGCTGCTCGCGACGATCGAGGAGGGCGATGTCGCGACTTGCCCAGCGCGAAATAGACCGGTCCTGAAACCCCGATGCCGAACAGCCGGCTCAGGTCGGCACCGCCGAGCAGGTTGATCGAGACCGCCCCTGCAGCGCGGAGGCCCAAGTCACCCAGGAGAGAGGATTGTTCGCGTCGCCGGGCGCGATCTGCTCGTGATCTGGAACGACGGCGACGTCGTCGCCTGCGACCGCGCCTGTCCGCACGACCAGGCCGATCTCGGTCTTGGGCAACTGACGGCGGGGCGGCTGCGCTGCCCGCACCAGCGGCGTCATTCGACCTGTGCGACGGCGCCATCACTGCGGGCTGCCCGACCCCACGCTGCGGCTCTATCGGGCTAAGGTCAAGGGCGTTCAAATCTGGATTGAAGCGCCTCAACGACCGGTCACGATGCCCGTCATCTGGCCAACGTCTGCCCGGCTGCGATGATCTTCATCCCGTGCCGCGACGGCGCGAGCCATGCCGAGCATGAATGGGTGAACCCGATCATGTCGCGGCCGGCACCGCCGTGCTGGCACAGCTGCTGCGCGAACTCGCCTTCGCGCCTGCCATCGAGGCGTGAGGACGCCGATGCAGGATGTGGCTCCTCGGGACGACCCGCGAGGCGATGGCCTGTCTCGGCGCGGCCGTCACCATCGTCGCGACCGACGGGGCTGCGGGCGGCGCCACATCGGCGTCCTGCGCCGCCGACCTTACCGACGGCGACGCAACGGTTGGACGTAGCGCAGACACACCCAAGTCAAGCGTTTACTCCAGCAAGTTGCTCGCTGATCGACGCCGTTCATCTAAAGCAATCATGCTCACTATCATCACCTGGATCTGGTGATCGCCCTTGCTCCCTCAATCCGGCTTGTCTGCAACGGCGATCAGCTCGTGACGCGAAAATTGCAATCGGCCGAGCGGACGACCAGCCAAACTGCACTTGCAATGTTTAGTAAATCGTGCATTACTAAACAAATCGAGCCTGCCGGGCCTATAGAATCCGGGTGGCGCGAGGAAACGCCAGTTTAGTTGTTCAGCTCGTCTTGGACTGTGTCGCTCTGCTCGAAGCATTCGAGCGGGTAGGAAAGCCGCGCCATGTCGATGGCCGGCGCACTCGGAGGGAACGTGCAATGAAACGAACGATGAAGACGCTTGTAGTGACATGCGGGGCTGTTGTCGCCGCGTTCGGCGTCGGAGCGGGTACCACGCCCGCGCAGGCGCAAGGCAAGACCATCACGCTGTGCTGGGCCGCATGGGATCCTGCCAACGCGCTGGTCGAATTGTCGAAGGACTTCACCGCCCAATCGGGTATCGGTATGAAGTTCGAATTCGTGCCGTGGACCAATTACGCCGATCGATTCCTGAACGAACTCAATTCGCATGGCTCGCTGTGCGACCTCATCATCGGCGATTCACAATGGATCGGCGGCGCCGCGGAGAACGGCCAGTACGTCAAGCTCAACGATTTCTTCAAGAAGGAAGGAATCAGCATGGACGACTACATGCCGGCCACGGTGGTCGGCTATTCCGAGTGGCCGAAGAACACGCCGAATTACTGGGCGCTGCCGGCGATGGGCGATGCGGTGGGCTGGACCTATCGCAAGGACTGGTTCGCGCGGCCGGAAGTGCAGAAGGACTTCAAGGCCAAGTACGGCCGCGAGATCGGCGTACCGAAGACGCTCGATGAACTCAAGGACATCGCGCAATTCTTCCAGGGGCGCGAGATCGACGGCAAAAAGGTCTACGGCGCCTCGATCTATACCGAGCGCGGCTCGGAAGGCATTACCATGGGCGTCTCGAACTATCTCTACGATTACGGCTTCAAATACGACGATCCGAAGAAGCCCTATGCGATGGATGGGTTCGTGAACTCGGCCAGCGCGGTGAAGGGGCTCGAGGCCTACAAGGAGCTTTACAAGTGCTGCACGCCGCCCGGCGCCTCAAACTCCTACATGTCGGAAGGACTTGATGCCTTCAAGTCCGGCCAGGTCGCGCTGCAGATGAATTTCTTCGCGTTTTTCCCGGGCCTCTACAAAGATCCGAATGTTGGCGGCGACAAGATCGGTTTCTTCGTCAATCCGGCCGGTCCCGCCGCACAGGCGACGCAGCTCGGCGGACAAGGCATCTCGGTGGTCTCCTACTCCAAGAACCAGGCCGAGGCGCTGCAATACATCAAGTGGTTCTCCGGCGGCGACGTCCAGAAGAAGTGGTGGGCGCTCGGCGGCTATTCCTGCGCCAAGTCCGTGCTGAACGACCCAAGCTTCCCGAACAGTGCGCCTTTTGCCAAGGAGTTCCTGCAGTCGATGGGAATGGTCGTCGACTTCTGGGCCGAGCCCTCCTACGCCCAGCTGCTGCAAGCCGAGCAGAAGCGCGTGCATGACTACGTGGTTGCCGACAAGGGCACCGCTCAGGAAGCGCTCGACGGTCTGGTGAAGGACTGGAAGGCGATCTTCAAGGAAGAAGGCAAGAAGTTCTGATGCAAGCTGCCCGGAGCGCGTGTGCTCGCGCTCCGGGCTTCCTTCGAGATGACCGGAATTCGTCGCAGTGTCGACGCCGAGTGCCAGGATCGGTTCACGCAATGAACGAATTGAGTGCCTCTTCGCGGATCACCTATCGGGCCGTCATGGTCCGGCCGGGCGTGGCGCGCCGCATCCAGGGCCTGTCGGACAGGACGCTCGCCTGGCTCTTCATCACGCCGACGATCGTGCTGCTGCTGGCGATCAATATCTTCCCGCTGCTCTGGACGATCTATCTGTCGTTCACGAACTACCGAGCGAACAGGGCCAATGTGCCGACGATCTGGCTGGGCGCTGACTGGTACCAGTCGATCCTGACCGATCCTGACATCTGGGCGGCAATGCAGGTGACCGCGCATTTCGTGATCTGGACGGTGGTGATCGAGACCGTCCTCGGATTCGGCCTGGCCTACCTCATCGACAAGAAATTCCGCGGCCACGGCATGTGGACCACGATCATCCTGCTGCCGATGATGCTCTCGCCGGCCGTCGTTGGCAATTTCTGGACGTTCCTATACCAGCCCCAGATCGGCCTGTTCAATTACGTCGTCGCCTTCTTCACCGGCCGCGCAGCCTCGTCCTTCCAGATGCTGGGCGACGTCACGCTGAGCCCCTGGGCCATCGTCATCGTCGATGCGTGGATGTGGACGCCGTATGTGATGCTGATTTGTCTCGCCGGCCTGCGCTCGATTCCCGACTACATCTACGAGGCGGCCGAGGTCGATCGCGCGTCCAAATGGCGGCAGTTCTGGTCGATCACGCTGCCGATGGCGCTGCCGTTCATCATGCTGGCCGTGCTTTTCCGCGGCATCGAGAATTTCAAGATGTTCGACATGGTCAACCTGCTTACCGGCGGCGGGCCGGGATCGACCACGGAAGTCGCCTCGATCACGCTCAAGCGGGCGGCGTTCGAGAGCTGGCGCACCGGCTATTCCTCGGCCTTCGCGATCATCCTGTTCGTGACGGTCTTCGGACTCGCCAACATCTATGTAAAGGCGCTGAACAAGGTGAAAAGCCGATGACATCAGCCACCACGGCCCATTCAGTCGTCGAGCCGTCGGCCACGACGCGGCGATTTGCCGGCTCGCTCGTCGTGCTCTACGCCATCATCACCATGATCCCGCTGGTCTGGATCATGCTCACCGCATTCAAGTCGCCTGACGATGCGATCTCCTATCCGCCGAAGGTGATTTTCAAGCCGTCGCTGGAAGGCTTCTGCAACCTGTTCACGACCCGCTCGCGCCAGACGCCGGAATTCATCCGTTCGCTGGGGCCGCCGCAAGGGCTGTGCGATGACATCGCCCGCAGCCGCAACATGGTCGTCGCCGGCCCCTCGAACTATGTGCCGCGGTTCGTCAATTCGTTGATCATTGCGTTTGGTTCGACCGTGCTCGCCGTGGCTTTGGGTACCCTCTCGGCCTACGGCTTCTCCCGGTTCCGCGTGCCGCTGAAAGATGACCTGCTGTTCTTCATCCTGTCGACCCGGATGATGCCGCCGATCGCGGTCGCGATCCCGATCTATCTGATGTACCGCACCATCGGCTTGTCCGACACCAGGCTCGGGATGATCCTGCTCTACACCTCGGTCAATGTCTCGCTGGCCGTCTGGCTGCTCAAGGGGTTCATCGACGAAATCCCGCGTGAGTACGAAGAGGCCGCGATGATCGACGGATACACCCGCTTCCAGGCGTTCGTGAAGGTGGTGCTGCCGCAGGCCACCACGGGAATCGCGGCAACCGCAATCTTCTGCCTGATCTTCGCCTGGAACGAATACGCTTTCGCGGTGCTTCTCACCTCGGGTAATGCACAGACGGCGCCGCCATTCATTCCGATCATCATCGGCGAGGGTGGGCAAGACTGGCCGGCAGTGGCCGCCGGCACGACTCTGTTTCTGGTGCCAATCGTGGTGTTCACGGTCTTGCTTCGCAAGCATCTGCTGCGCGGCATCACTTTTGGAGCTGTCCGCAAATGAGTATCGACGCCACCCCATCCATTGCGCGGCGCCGTCTTGCGGATCGCCTTCTGCGCCGCGGCCCGCTCGAAGCCATCGCGACGACGGTCATCGCCGCCGGCGTGGTGATGCTGATGCAGCCATTGTCTCTGACACTGTATTCCTGGTCGTTTGCGACGACCCTGTTCGGCACGGTGATGTTCACCATCGTGTCCAAGGTCCCGGAGTAGCGCGCGATGGCACAGATCAAGGTCGAGGCGCTCGACAAATCCTTTGGTACCTTCCATGCGGTCAAGTCCGCCAGTTTCACCGTGGAGCACGGCCAGTTCCTTTGCTTGCTCGGACCGTCCGGCTGCGGCAAGACCACGACGCTCCGCATGATCGCCGGCCTGGAGCTGCCGACGGCGGGCACGATCCGGCTCGATGGCGAGGACGTGACGATGAACCGCGCGTCGGCGCGCGACATTGCCTTCGTGTTCCAGCTCTTCGCGCTCTATCCGCACATGAATGTCCGGCGCAACATCGGCTTTCCCCTGAAATGCGAGGGCATCGGCGCGGCCGAGCGTGATCGGCGGGTCGTCGAGGCTGCGCGCATCCTGAGGATCTCGCATCTGCTCGACCGCTCCGTCTCCGGCCTTGCCGGCGGCGACCGGCAGCGTGTTGCGCTGGGGCGGGCGATCGTGCGCAAGCCAAAGTGTTTTCTAATGGACGAGCCGCTCGGCGCGCTCGATACCGAGATGCGGGACGCCATGATTCATGAATTGCGGGCCCTGCATGACCGGCTGGGCGCGACGACCGTTTATGTCACTCATGACCAGCTGGAGGCCATGGCGATGGCCGACAGGATCGCGGTGATGAACAACGGCGTCGTCGAGCAGGTGGCGAGCCCGCGCGACATCTATGACCGGCCCGCTTCGCTGTTCGTCGCCGACTTCATCGGCTCGCCGCCGATGAACTTCCTGCCGTTCCGCGGCGGCCTGCAGAGCGGTGCAGAGGCCATCCGGCTCGGCGAGCGTGACGTTGCAATTCCTGCCGCGCGCGAGGCGATGGCGGAAAGCGAGCTGGTGCTCGGGGTGCGGCCCGAGCATGTGCGCTTCACCGATCGCGGCATGGTGCGCGGAGAGGTCTATGGCACGGAATATCTGGGCACGACGCAGATCGTGACGGTAACGACGCATTACGGTGCGCTCAAGGCCCGCTCGCCCAGTAGCAGATCCTTCCGGACCGGTGAGACGGTCGGGCTCGACTTCCGGCCCGATACGCTGTCGATCTTCGACAAGGCATCCGGCCGGGCTATACGCACTGCGCTGCATGAAGGAGGCGCGCATGGCTGAGGTCGAGATCGTCTCCGTCTCCAAGGCCTTTGGCAAGACGCAAGCCTTGAGCGATCTATCGCTGACCGTCGGGGACGGCGAGTTCGTCGCATTGCTCGGCCCGACGGGCGCCGGGAAGACCACCGCATTGCGCTTGATCGCCGGATTGGAGCAACCGGATTCTGGCTCGATCCGCGTCGACGGGCGCAGCGTGACCGGCGATGCGCCGGCGGACCGCGATGTTGCGTTCGTCTTCCAGCAATATTCGCTGTATCCGCACCTGACCGTGTTCGAGAACATGGCCTTCGCTCTGCGCGCGCCGACTCGGCGGGTGCCGGAAGCGGACATCCGCACGAAGGTGCGGGAGGTTGCACGCCTTCTTCATATCGAAACCAAGCTGGACAACAAGGCAACGCAGCTGTCGGGCGGCCAGATGCAGCGGGTCGCGATCGGTCGGGCGCTGGTCCGCTCGCCCTCGATCTATCTGATGGACGAGCCGCTCTCTTCGCTGGATGCCAAGCTTCGCGGCGAGCTCCGCCTCGAGCTCAAGCGGATCCAGGTCGATCTTGGCGCGACGATCCTCTATGTCACCCACGATCAGACCGAGGCAATGACCATGGCGTCGCGCATCGGCGTGATCGAAGGCGGGCGGCTGATGCAGATCGGCACGCCGCGCGAGATCTACGAGAGCCCGATCAACGCGCATGTCGCAGCAAGGCTGGGCCAGCCGGTGATCAATTTGCTGCCGGCGGCCCTGTTCGGCGGCGTGCCCGCCGGCGTCGAGACGATTGGCGCGCGGACCGAGCACCTGACGATTGCCCGCGGCGGCGGCGACATATCGGCAACCGTCAAGCGGGTCGAGCACCTCGGCGATCAGAGTCACCTTCATCTCGATCTCGCCGGCCGGCCGGTTGTGACCCTGGCAGATCCCGAGACGGGTTTTGGGGCCGGAGACGTCGTCTCGCTCCGTTTGAATAAACCGCTGTTTTTCGATGCGAATGGCTGGAGGGTAGCGGCATGAGCCTTGATCGCGTGGCCAGGGAAAGATTGGTGCAAGCGATGGCAGCGTCCGTGATCGAGCATGCGGACGAGTTGACGAGCCTCGACCAGGCGATTGGCGATGGGGATCACGGCCTCAACATGAAGCGCGGTTTCGAAGCTGTGCTCGCCGCATTGCCGGGCCTTGCCGAGAAGTCGCTCCCCGAAATGCTGAAGGCGATCGGAATGACATTGGTCATGAAGGTCGGCGGTGCATCGGGGCCGTTGGTCGGAACTTTCTTCATGGAACTGGGCAAGACCCTTCCGGAGCAGCCGAGCCGAGCCGATCTGGTCGCTGCGACGGAGAAGGCAATCGAGGCCGTCAAGGCGCGTGGCCGTTCGGAGGCAGGACAGAAGACGCTGCTGGATGTCCTGGTGCCGGTGCACGCGGTTCTTGCGGGAGGCGGTGATGCCAAGGCAATCGTGGCCGAGGCTGTGCAAGCGGCCGATCGCACCACGCCTATGCAGGCCATTCGCGGCCGTGCGTCGTTTCTTGGCGAACGTTCCATCGGCCATATGGACCCGGGCTCGCGCTCCGTGTCCCTTCTGATCGGCGCAGCAGTTGAGACATTGGAGTTCGAGGCCAAAACATGAGCAACGTCGGAATTGTCATCGTGTCGCATTCGCCGAAGATCGCCGAAGGCGCGGCCGATATGGTGCGCCAGATGGTCGGTGACGCAGTGCCGCTGGCCTGGACCGGTGGCGATGTCGATGGCGGCCTAGGTACGAATGTTGCCGGAATCCTCGAGGCGATCGAGACGGCCTGGTCACCGGCGGGGGTTGCGATCCTCGTCGATCTCGGCGGTGCGGAGACCAATTCGGAGATGGCGGTCGAGATGCTCCCGGAAGACCGGCGCGCGCGCGTGTTGGTCTGTAATGCCCCGGTGGTCGAGGGGGCCGTCATCGCTGCGACCGAATCTTCGGGCGGCTCATCGCTTGCCGCCGTTAAGCGCAGTGCGGAGGAATTCTATGCATGATGCCAACGCCAACCGGGCGGCCCAGACGTTTGTGCCGCTGACCGCTTCGGCGGTCCTCGTCAATCCGGTCGGCCTGCACGCGCGGCCATCGGTGAAGCTCACGCAATGCGCGAAAGGCTTTGTCGCCAAGATCGAAATTGCGCTTGCAGCCGAGGGGCCCTGGACCGACGCCAAGAGTCCGGTGAAAGTGATGCGTGTGAAAGCGCCGCAGGGTGCAACGCTGCATTTCCGCATTGCCGGCCCTGATGGCGAGGCGGCGCTCGCGGCCATGCTGGCACTGGTGCATGACGGTTTTGGCGAGGCGTAGAATCGTGGGCGAGATTCACCTCACCGGCCATCCCGCCTCGCCAGGCCTCGCCATCGGCCCGGTCGCCGTGTTGACGAGTGCCGTGGCGAGCAGGGTGACGAAGGGCGATCCCGCGCAGGAGGCCGCAGCGCTGAAGGCAGCGATCGAGGGGGCCGCAGCCGAGCTTGCCGAACTGATCGCGACGGTCCATGGCGAGGCCGCGGAAATCCTGGAATTCCAGGTCGCAATGCTCGGTGACGATGCGCTCGCGGAGGGGGCTTACGAGGCTGTTGCGGGCGGTACGGCTGCCGACGAGGCCTGGCGCGCAGCACTCGACGCGGAGATCGCCGGCTACCGCGCGGCGGATGAGGAGTATTTCCGCGCCCGTGCCGCCGACCTCGTCGACATTCGCGATCGCGTGCTCGCAGGGCTGAACGGCGCAAACACAATCGCAAAAATCTCCGGAGATTCCGTCGTCACGGGTGACGATATTTCGCCGTCGACGTTCCTCGCCGTGGACTGGACCCGCGGCGGTGCCATTGCGCTCGCCGGCGGATCGTCGTCGTCGCACGTTGCGATGCTCGCCCGGTCGCGCGGCGCCCCCATGGTGGTTGGACTAGGTCCACTACCGTGGAGCGGACAGCCGCCGTCATTGGCACTGGTCGACGGCGATACCGGCAGCGTGATCTTTGATCCCAAGCCGGAAACGCGCCGCCAGTTCGAGCAGCGCATGGCGGCGGCGCGTGCCGCGCAGATCGCCGCCGACGCGGGCCGCCTCAAGCCGGCGCTGACGGCCGATGGAAGGCGCATCGCCGTCCTTCTCAATGTCGCCGCACCCGAAGACCTTGCGGGTCTCGACCCCGCAATCTGCGACGGCATCGGCCTCGTGCGCACCGAGTTTCTGTTTGAAGGATCGAGGGGCCTGCCCGGCGAGGACGCGCAATACGCCGTCTATCGCCGTATCCTCGAGTGGGCCGCAGGACGGCTCGTGACGATCCGCACCCTCGATGCCGGCGGCGATAAGCCTATCCCTGGCGTGACCGTCGATGGTGAGCGCAATCCATTCCTGGGCTTGCGCGGGATCCGGCTCTCGCTGGTGCGGCCGGAGGTGTTTCGCGTGCAGTTGCGGGCGCTGTGCCGGGCGGCCGTGCATGGGGCGCTGAAGGTGATGCTGCCGATGGTCGCTATCCCTTCGGAGCTCGACCGGGCCAATGCCATGCTGGACGTTGAATTTGCGGCCCTCAGCGCAGAGGGCATCGCTTGTGCCCGGCCGCCGCTCGGCATCATGGTCGAGGTCCCATCCGCAGCGTTATGCGCAGAGGAGTTCGGCGCGGCGTTCTACTCGATCGGGTCGAACGACTTGACCCAATACACAATGGCAGCGGCACGCGATATCGGCGCGGTCGCCGACCTCAACGATGCCGGCCATCCAGCGGTGCTCGCGCTGATCGCGCGAACGGTCGAGGCCGGGCGCAAGCGGGGCGTCGAAGTCTCGCTCTGCGGCGATGCCGCGGCGGACACGCGTTTGACGAAGGCGCTGCTGGCGACAGGCTTGACGACTCTGTCGGTCTCGCCGATTGCGGTGGCGCGGCTCAAGGCCGCCATTGCCGGGGTGACCGCATGAGTGAAGACGCAGGCGAAGACACAAGCCGGCCGGGCGACAGCAATGTTGCGGATTACAAGCTCATCCTGCGACGGGCGCTCGACAACCGGCCATCCGGGACGCGCTTGAAGCTTGCGGCGGCGCTCGGCAAGAACCGGTCATTCGTCAGTCAGATCACCAACCCTGCCTATCTGGTGCCGATTCCGGCCAAGCATGTCGCGATCATCTTCGAGGTCTGCCATCTCTCCGGTACCGAGCGGGCGGCGTTCCTCGAAGCCTATGGCCGTGCGCATCCGGGACGGCTGCGCGGCGCCCATCGTGAGGTGCGCACGCGCGTCGTGACAGTGACGGTGCCCGATCTGGGCGACGATAAGAAAAATCGTGCGCTGGAGCAGCTCATCGTCGACTTCGCTGCTCAGCTCGCGCGCTACGCCGAAAGCATCGGCTGACGAATTCGAAATGCAAGAAAGATAACCGGGAGGACGCAATGAAAAAACTGATCAACAGCGCCGACACGGTGCTCGAAGAGAGTCTCGACGGGTTAGCGGTCGCACATGCTGACATTCTGCTGCTCGGCGCCGAGCGGAAGTTTGTGCGCCGCCGTACGCTCACGCCGGGCAAGGTCGCGCTGATCTCGGGCGGGGGCTCCGGCCATGAACCGCTTCATGCGGGCTTCGTCGGCCATGGCATGCTCGATGCCGCCTGTCCGGGCCAGGTCTTCACCTCACCGACGCCGGATCAGATGATCGAGGCGGCGGAGGCCGTCGACAGCGGGGCTGGCGTGCTCTTCATCGTTAAGAATTACGAAGGCGATGTGATGAATTTCACCATGGCCGCTGAGATGGCCGGACGCGATGTCGGGAGCGTAGTGACCAATGACGACGTCGCGGTCGAGAAATCGACTTACACGACCGGTCGCCGCGGCGTCGCGGGCACGCTCATCGTGGAAAAGATGGTCGGCGCCGCGGCCGAGAAGGGAATGCCGCTCGCCGCTCTCAAGACGTTGGGCGATGATATCAACCGGCGTACCCGCTCGATGGGCGTGGCGCTGCTGCCGTGCACCGTTCCGGCGGCGGGTCGGCCGAACTTCACCCTGGCTGACAACGAAATGGAGATGGGTGTCGGCATTCATGGCGAACCGGGACGCCGCAGGGTGGCGCTGGGCTCTGCCGATGCGATTGCTGCCGAGATGCTCAACGCGATCTTGGGGGATCTCGCGCCGAGCAAGGGTAGTGAAGTGCTTCTTCTGATCAACGGGTTTGGCGCGACGCCGCTGATCGAGCTCTATCTGATGACCAACAGCGCCAAGCGCATTCTGGACGGAGCGGGAATCACGGCTACGCGTTTTCTGACCGGTTCCTACGTGACGTCCCTCGACATGGCTGGTGCTTCGATCACCGTCTCCGTGTTGGACAGCCGGTCAAAGGAATTGTGGGATGCGCCGGTGCATACCGCCGCGCTCCGCTGGGGTATCTGATTGACGGGAACGAAGAATCAAAATGAACGACAAAGCGATACGCCTGAGATGCAGATGTTCGGGACTCTCGCGCTCGGCATGATCGTGGTGCCGCAGCGACACTTTTGCTGGCACAGGTTGCGCTCGCCGGCGCATCCGCCAGCGCATCGTCGGAGTACAGCCGGAGTAGCCAGATGGCCGTCGTACATCAGATGTGCCAGTCGCAAAACGCCGATTTGCGGTCACGGAATTTTCGATCGTATGTGCGCGGCCACTCATGAGGCAGCGCAAGCTTGTCAATTCGTCGGGCCGTCGCGCTAATGGCCTCGCGGATTAGTTCTGCTGATCCTGGTGAGGATAAAATGGTATCGAAGGTTCGGGTCGCTCCCCCGCTACCAATCCTGCGAGTTTTACGCGCCAAGTTACGATTTGTCCGATTTCGCGCCTTTGATGGTATGGTCTATTGCAGGGGCCGGAATTGTCTTCCAGCGAGACCCCTGCTTCACCAAGGTGATCAACTCCGCGGTCAAAACGCTGTGCTGCAAGCGCTCGACCTCCGTTGAGAACTGAGCGAATCTTCCCCTGCACCTCTCGCCTGAGGCGGGGCTTAGCAGAAACCCTCAGCTCTTCGCGCCAGAACCTCTCAGCGCATTCCATGCCGCCTGATTGGCGTGGTCGAACGCCTTGCGGGATTCCGCGAGCGCCGCGCTTAGAACGGACCATGACTCGCTACCAGCCTGCTTCAGCTTCTGCAGACGCGCTTCCGCTTCTGACGCATCGGATTTCAGCTGCTTGAGTGCGGCATCGAAATCCCCGGTATGCGTTGCCGCCACCTTGCCCGCGGCCTCACGGAACTTGTCGGCGGCCTCGCGCCAGGCCTTTGCCTGGGCGGCTGCGATGTCCTTGAACGTCGCTTGCTGCTGCTCGACCTGCTTGCCGGCGCTTTCGAAATACGTCTTCATCTGCGCTTCGAAGCCGTTCCATTGCTTCTCGAGTTCGGTCCTGCCGCGCGCCCAGGCCGCTTCGCCGGCTTCGGCTTGTGCCTTGAGCTGAACCTGGAATTCGTCGCGGCGCTTCTTCAGATCGGCGATGATCTGCTCGGCCTTGACCTTCGATTCGGCCTTGGCCTCGCCCGCCCTGACCTCGAACGAGGCGAGCGCGGCGTCCATCTCGTCGATACGCTCCTTTGCCCAATTCAGATAGAAATGCATGCTGCTCTGCTCTGACATGACCGTCTCCATTGGCTGTTCGAATTGGATGATCTCCGATCTCGGCTTTGCTCGCGTTGACTTGGCTCAACTGTCTTTGTCGTCTGGGCCACGTCCTTCAGGCCGCGAGATAGGGAAACAACCTTGCCCCTTCAGCCCTGGTCGTTGGCCGAGGAGGCGATGGGTCGGAAGCAATCGCTGCATAGAAGTCGCTCGGAGCCATCAATTCGGCATCACGGGGTAGCACATCCTCATTGAAGGTCGCTTCGCGTATGTGCAGGGCGTTGGTCAGGCCGTTGTCTTCCGCAAGATCGAGCCTGAAAGGGCGGTTGGTCTTGAATCGCGTGGCTTCTTTGAGAGAAGACATGATCGTAGGCTCCGTGAGTTGAAACCGGTTACGCAGCGGTCCAGCCCCCATCCATCGAGAGGTTGGCGCCCGTGATCTGGGCGGCGTCGTCGCTGCACAGGAACAGCGCGAGGGAAGCAATCTGTTCGACGGTGACGAACTCTTTGGTGGGCTGCGCGGCGAGCAGGACGTCGCTGATCACCTCGTCTCTGCGCATGCGGCGGGCTGCCATCGTGTTCGGAATTTGCTTCTCGACGAGAGGCGTCCAGACGTAGCCGGGGCTGATGCAGTTGCAGGTGATCTTCGAGCGGGCGAGTTCCAGTGCCGCCGTCTTGGTGAGGCCCACAATGCCGTGCTTGGCCGCGACATAGGCCGACTTGAAGGGCGAGGCGACCAGCGAATGGGCCGAGGCCGTGTTGATGATGCGGCCCCAGCCGCGCTTCTTCATGCCTGGCACCGCCGCGCGGATGGCATGGAAGGCCGCAGACAGATTGATGGCGATGACCGCATCCCACCTCTCGGCAGGAAAGTCCTCGATCGGCGAAACGTGCTGTATGCCGGCATTGCTCACGAGAATGTCGACGCTGCCGAAGCTCGCCTCTGCGAGCGCGATGAGCGCGGCGATCTCGCTCGGCTTCGTCATATCCGCAGGCGAATAGATCGCCTTGACTGCGAAGTCGCGCTCGATCCCAGCGCGCGCCGTCTCGATATCGGCTGGCGCGCCCAGGCCGTTGATCACGACGTTGGCACCGGCGCCGGCGAATGCCCTCGCGCAAGCGAGGCCAATGCCGCTGGTTGAGCCGGTGACAACTGCCGTCTTACCGTTCAGAATTCCCATCTCGGACACTTCCCTTATAACATGCGAACATTGTCGCTGCGCCGCTGATCGCGATGCGGAGATGAAGTTAGAAGACCAGAGCTCGCTCAACGGCTCGAATCGAGCCGCGAGCCGGCTGCTGCAGATAGTCGTGCACCACCGCCCCGAGACCGAGCGTGAGATCGGCGCGGATGTGGACGGCTGAGACGATCTCCAGGACCGGCAACTCGGCGACCGGGGCCAAGGCGTGTGGCGTGAGGGCCAGGGCCGCCGGTCCGGTCCACGCACCTTTCAGCACGATGTCTTCGAGATGATATTGAACGAGCTCGCAGATTCGTGGGCTGCCGTCGACATGCGGGATGATCTTGAGCAGGAAGTTCGGCTCGTTGAGAGCAGCCTTGACCTTCGCCAGATCGGCCTCGCGGTGCTTGTAGCCCATCGTGCCCGTGGCGACTCGCAGCGGGCCGTAGTCGAGCGTGCCGATCAGCGTGTCGATCTCGGTTCGCAAGGTCGGCTGCGCGAGCTTCTTCGGGAAGCCCCAGAGCTCGCGTCCGCCCGCAATCGGTCCTTCATCGTTGAGGAACATGCAATGCGTGTACCCGCCCTTGCGGCCGCGGAACGAGACAGGAATGACCTGACCGCTCTCCGTGTAATCGCCAAAGCCGTTGGAATCCGGCATGCGGATGAACTCGTATTTGACAAGAGCGTCCCGCTCGTCGACCTCCAGCGGCTCCGGAACCACGGCCCGGAGCTTGGCTGGATCGGTACGATAGGTGATGATGAGGTATTCGCGATCGACGAACCGGTACGGCCCGGGCGGATAGGCTGGGTTGGTCAGCGGCATGGCGAAGGCGCGTCGTTTCACGTCAGTCTCGCGCATTTGCGTTCTCTCCTGATGATGAGGTTACGGCTACTCGCGGCCGTCATGTTCGAGATCGAAGGTGAAGACCCCATCGGGGCTCGTCGGCCGGGCGAGCACCTCGGGATGGCGCAGGGTGCGCAGTGCGTCGTGATAGCCAGCTTGCCAATGGTCCTGCATCGACAGACGCGAGAACTCGTAGTCCTTGGAGTGCCCCTCGTGATTGCGCGCGCGATAGATCAGATGGACGATGTTGTAGACATTCCGCGAGACCGCCGTGCTGAGCAGTTTCACAGTCTCATGCTGGCTGAGATCGTCGGGCAGCCTCCCCAGCAGATCCGTTAGTGCGCGCCGCAGGCGCTGCACATGCTTGAACTGGTCGGTGCTGGCGCGCGTGCGGCTCGAATACTGGATTTCCTTGTGCCGCGTGACGACCTCGGCCATGTTGCGCGGAAGTTGACCGCGGGCGCTCCAGAGGTCGACCTGGAATGCGAGTATGTCCTGCGGGGCATCCGATTCGATCACCCATTGCAGCGGCGTGTTGGAAACGAGACCGCCGTCCCAATAGTGCTCGCCCTCGATCTCCACCGACGGAAAGCCCGGCGGCAGCGCGCCGCTCGCCATGACATGCTCCGGCCGGATCGTATGGGTGGTATTGTCAAAATAGACGAAATTTCCGGTTCGGACGTTGACCGCGCCGGCGCTGAAGCGCGTCAGCCCGGCGTTAAGACGATCGAAGTCAACCAGGCGCTCCAGCGTGGTCTTGAGCGCGCGCGTGTCATAGATGCTGGTCGCATCGCTGGCTCCTCCGGGCTGCAGCCAGGGCAGGACGGGACGGGCGGAGAAGAATCCTGTGGCGCCACACGTGGCGGCAAGACCGGCGCTCATCTGGTTGATGAGGTTGCGCGTATTGTCGCTCCGCGTCCAATCCAGGAAGGGATTGCCGGACCAATTCCAGGGTGCCGTCGAGGTGACCTGGGTCCAGAAATCGCGCAGGCGGTCGACACGGGACTCGGGCGGATTGCCGGCAATGATGGCGGCATTGATGGCTCCGATCGAGATGCCAGCAACCCAGTCGGGATGAATGCTGGCTTCGGCCAGGGCTTCGTACACGCCCGCCTGGTACGCGCCAAGCGCACCGCCGCCCTGCAACAGCAGCGCGATACAGTCGAAGGGAAGCTGCCGTTGTGCGGATGAGAGCTGCGATCGAGGCTGGAAGTTCATTGTGAGTTCGCTCTTTCATTCTTGATGGGATTGCTAATGACGAGTCGGGTCTTGCTTTTCGACCTTGGGCGGCTCGAGCAGCACTTCCTTCAAATGGTCCCCGGCGGCGACGACGATCACGAAGTTGAGCTTGCCGTCCTGTCGGATCAGGCCGCCGGCCAGCGCGCTGCCGGCCGCAGCCCTCTCGGCGACCTGCACCGCATCCGACAATTCCTGCTTGATCCACTTCAGGGCAAGGATCTTGGCGAGATCTTCCCGATCGAGCTCCTTGAGCGACGACGTCAACTCCTTGCCGGTGACGCTTCCGGTGTTGGCATCGATCGCATTCTCCCACACGTGTTCGTTTCGGACGGTACGGACGCGGTAGAGCGGGGAGTTGTCGATCTCGAAGCTGATGTCGGCGGTCTTCGAGCCGTCATGCAGGTGCTCCGCGATGGCGATGGCACGGCTGAGCGGCACGGGTATGGTGCGGAACTCCGAGAGCACGCGGCGGATAGCGGCGTCCTCGGCATCGCTTTGCGCGCTCGCGCTGCGGCTGTCCGTCTGCGCGGAATTCTGGACGTCCGCCACGGCGCCGGTGGCGGCGAGCGTGGCGGACCATATGATCAGGGCGAACAAATGCTGTCTGGACATCGGATCAGTCTCTGTCGGGTTGGGCGCCTGCAACGGGTGAGTGGGCGAGGACGATCTCCTTGTCGGAGGGCGCGGGCAGCGACCGACTGGTATCGATCACCACGAGCTCCGGCGGCTTGATGTCGGAGTGGATGCGGATCGGAGGCCGCGCAGGATCCGGCTCGGAAAAGCGACCCGGCAATTGCGCCGGCAGCGCCCAGTTCGCCAACCAAAGCAAGCAGACCAGCACTCCACCCACCCAAAGGAAGTAGCCGCGCAATGGAAGGGCGCTGTCGGTCGGCTGCCTCGCGCGCATGAACATTGCGCATGGTCGACTCATGGCGCCTCGCTCCCGGCAACGATATGAATCCGTCTCATCATCAGATACTCCAGGGGCGCGGGTGCCGGCGGGCGAGCTCAGCGTCGAGATAGCCGCGCTCGTCGAGCCACTCCGCTGGACAATAGGCGCCGGCTTTCGGATGGATCATGAAGCCGTCGCGCTCGAGCGCCGTCCGTGTTCCGGTGACGCCGGTCCAGATGGTCTCTCCGCTGGATGGATTCACTTCCATCACGTCAAAGACTTCGACGAAGTTCAGCATGTCAGGTACCCGTCGTCGTCTCACGCCGCCTGCGACAGGCGGTCGAAATCCTCAGGCGCAACGCCTCTGCGCGCGAGCTCGGACTCGATCACGTCGAACACGCATTCCACCGGCGCGATCCAGACGTTGACCCAATAGATGATGCAGTCACGGGCGATCAGCAGGACCGGTGTCATGCGCCCGTCCTCCGCTCCAGCCGAACGGCGCTGGTCTGGCGTGTGGCGAGCGTATGAGCCCACGCGATCATCGCGATCGTGATGCCAAGCAGCACGCTGAGGGCCACGAGGCACAATGCGACAACGACGTTCAGCGAGGCGGCGGCGAGGCCGGGCAACGGATTTTCACGCATCAACGCGAACAGCAGTGTTGACATTCGGCGTCTCCTTAATAAAATACACCGTATAGTTCATATAAATCATGCGCCATGGCCGAAGTCAAGACGAGTGCGTCACAAGCGCGTGTGCAGATCGAGGCGGCGAAGTTCCGCCCCAGCCAATCACAAACCTCGAGCAGAGAAAGGATCAGACATGACGAGATTGAAGCAGGCGCTGTTCGCAACGGTCGTGGTTGCCATCGGGATGACGGCAGCTTTTTCCCAGGAGAACCGAGGCACACCTGAGCAGCGAGCGGCTTGCACGCCCGACGCCTTTCGCCTGTGCAGTGCCTACATTCCCGACCCTACGGGAGTCGAAGCCTGTCTGCGGCTCAGGAAATCCGATCTAAGCGAAGGCTGTAAAGCGGTGTTCGAGCAGGCGTCCGCCGGATCAATCAGGGGCAGATAAGTGACGTTGCGGCGTGATGTGATCTCTGCCTTGGACCACATACGCGCTGCAACAGCACACAGGAGCGATCTTATGAGCACAGTGTACATACCGGCCCTGGCTGCCTTCGGCGGCTCTGCGTTCGGTGCGGTCTCGACCATCGTCAGTGGATGGTTTAGCGGGCGCCGAAGGCGTCGAGAACTTCATCATGCCCGCGCGTTCTCGAAGCGCGAACAATTGTATCATAGCTTTATCGAGGAGGCATCACGACTCTATGCCGACGCCCTCGTCAATGATCAGGCCGAAATCCCGCAACTGGTCAGCCTCTATACGCTGGTCGGACGCATGCGGATCTTGTCGAGCAACGAGGTCGTTCAGGCCGCCGAGAGAGCCGGGCACTTGATCATCGAAACGTATCTCTCGCCAAATCGGACATTCGTCGATCTCCCCAAATTCATCGAGGAAATGGATCCCTTGCGCGATTTCGGAGAGGCTTGCCGCCGCGAGCTGATGAACCTTACGGCGCAGTGAGAGACGCTATGCGCAGCCACATTGAAGATCGAACGAGCAGCGCCCGCCGGAAGATCGTGCAGGCCGCCATCCATCTCTACGGCGAGATGGGACACAACAAGACCACCGTCACCGACATCGCGCAGAATCTGTCGATGTCTTCGGCAAACGTCTATCGATTCTTCCCCTCAAGGCGGGCGATCGACGAGGCTGTGGTGCAGGAGGTGCTCGAGGAAGCGGTCAGTGCGGCGGCTGAAGCGGCCCGCGCCAGTGGGCCAGCGTTACGGCGCTTGGCCGCAATCCTGAAGGCCATCGCCGACTGCAATGAAGGTCGACCGGCGAAGCATCGACGACTGCAAGATCTGATAACTCTGGCCGTCCGTCAGAACTGGACGGTTGTCCTCACCTACGACGACAGGATCCGAGGGCTGGTGCGACCGATCATCGGCACCGGGCAAGCACGTGGAGAGCTGCAGGGCGGCAGTCCTATGGCGCTGACCTGCTGCCTGCTGGAAGCCATGGATGTCTATCTCAATCCTTCGCGGGTCGGGGCCGCGGCGCTGCGGCCAAGCTTCGAGGAGATGTTGAGATTTTGTACGGGGGCTTTGCGTCGCACGCCATTCCTGCAGCCGGCCGAGATGACAGCTCACGTGCAGCTCATTGCAGCCGGCTGATGCGAATGCTTCCGAGTCAACCGTCCAAAGAAGACAGCTAGTGCGACCAGTCCGTCTCGCAGGCTGCCAGGAAAAAACCGACGCGCTCGCGCAGGAAGCCGGGAAGCTCCTTCTTCAGGTCTTTCGGCGTCTCGCCGACGAGCAACCGGAACAGCATCGGTAGCAGAATGGGGTCGAGAAAGATTTGCGCTGTAGCGCGGCTGCGCTTGGCGCTGAAAGGGCCCCTCGGGGTGCGAGCGAGCTTCTGCGTGGCGTCGTCCAGCAGTTGGGACACTGCGGCCGGGGAGCGATCACGCGCAGCGTCGTGAACGTTGCGGCTCAATTCGGGAAACCGCTGCGATTCCGCGATCGTCGCGCGCACCATGCCGAGCGATTCCTCGACCACTCTCTCGACGATGGCTGTCCCGAGGCTCATCAACTTGTCCTCGATGGTGCGGCCCTCGGGCGAGAAACCCTCGAAGTCGGTCAAGCCGTCGATGGTGCGGGCCCACCACCGCGGCGAACAGCGCTTCCTTGCCAGGGAAATGGGCATGGATCGTCGGCTTGCTCGGGAGCGAGCTCGGAAATGTCGTCGATGCTGGCGCTGCGAAAGCCCTTCTCCAGAAACAGCTGCTGGGCTGCATCGAGAATGCGCGCCTGCGCGTCGCCGGCGAGATCCTTGGGCGGTCTGCCTCGCTTCGTCTTCTTCATTCTTGGCCTCCGAAATCACGAGTTTGTGCGCGTTGCTTTCCCACTTGACATGGCCCGCGAAGAAAGGCAAGAAAAAGAAAATATACGGTATAGTTTATTATTACGTCAGTCCCAAGCTTCGGCGGGCCTGGCGCGTGGTCCCGGATCATCCGGCCGTGAACGGCGGGACCTTTGACCCGATCGCCGAAGCAGATGGAGAATGTGGTGACTGTTTTGAATCCAGACCCCGCCGGCTTGCAGGAAGGCGTGTTGCTGCGCGAGCTGAATCACCGGGTCTCCAACGGCGTTGCCTTTGCCATCAACCTGGTCTCCGCCGCCGCCATCCGCGCCGAAGGGGCGGAAGCCAAGTGCGCGCTCAGCGATGTCGTCGAGCTGCTGCATGGCTATGCCGATGTTCATCGTGCGTTGGCCATTCCTGCGGGTGAAACGCTGATCCACGCCGCGACCTACCTTCGCAAACTCGGCTGCGGCATGCGCCGCGCGATCCTCAACCGGATGAACATTGAACTGGCATTTGCGACCCAGTCCCTCGCGCTTGAGCCGGAGCGCTGCTGGCACGTGGGGCTGATCGTCCATGAACTCGTGATGCACGCGGCACGGCACGCCTGCTTCGACGCACGGGCGGGGCAGATCAGGATCAAGCTGACGCGCACCGGCGCGCTGGTGAACTGCGTGATCCGGGACAACGGCTCCCGGCCTGCGCGGGACGTTTCCGATCGCGAGCTGCGGATTGCCAGGGATATCGCCCGGGCGCTCGGCGGCCGGATCGAGCAGGGCTTCGGCGCCGAATTCACCTCGATCGTCCTCTCGTTCCCGCTGACCGAACGCGAACGGGCCGCAAACTGGTCGATCGCAAAGCGCCAGATGAGGGCTCCGCGCCGCACGCGAGCCACCGCTTCAAACGACGCGGTGCTCACGGCAAGCGCAGCGGCCGATCAACGCGGGCCCACCGTTGAGACCGATCCCTTTGCCGGACGACTGCGCCAGCAAGAGGGCGAAATGGTCGTCCCCCGCCAATCCGCCGATCCGCTTGGCGGGCTGTTGTCATCTTCCCATCATACGGACGCGCCATGACAGGCCAATTCTCAAAGCCCGTTCGAACACCACATGTGGGGACGGCCCTCGCCGCAGCGACCGTGCTTGCCAGCGTTGCGCTGACTGGTTGCAACGATAACACGGCGCGGACGACCACACGGGCAACGCTGGTCCGGACCACGATCGTGCAGCCGCGCGACAGGCAAGGCTCCATCACATTGACTGGAGAGGTTCAGGCGCGCTTCCGTGCCGATCTTTCGTTCCGGGTCAGCGGACGTGTTGTCGCCCGCGATGTCGAGGTTGGCGCTCACGTCAAAAAGGGTGACGTCCTCGCCGGGCTCGATCCGGCCGAGCAGGCGGCCGACGTCGATGCTTCGACCGCGGCAGTGGCCTCCGCCGAAGCTCAGCTGCGCGTGGCGAAGGCGACGTTCGAGCGCCAGAAAGCACTGATCGCGAGCGGCTTCACCACCCGCACCGTTTACGATCAGGCCCAGGAGGGCCTGCGAACGGCGGAGGGCGTGCTGCAAGCAGCCCGGGCGCAGCTCGGCACCGCGCAAGATGCGCTGGGCCATACCGTTCTTCGCGCCGAAGCCGACGGCGTCGTGACCGCGCGAAATCTCGAGGTCGGCCAGGTCGTGCCGGCCGCGCAACCCGTGTTCTCGATCGCGCAGGACGGGGAGCGGGATGCCGTTTTCGACGTCTATGAGTCCGTCTTTCTCGGCCAGACCGACGGCCGCCGCGTCACGCTGGCGCTGGTCTCGGATCCCGCCGTGACCGCGACGGGCGAAGTGAGAGAGATTTCACCTGTGATCGATGCGAAGAGCTCGACGATCCGCGTCAAGGTGTCCATCGAAGATCCGCCGGTTGCGATGACGCTGGGCAGCGCCGTCGCTGGAACGGTCAAGGCGAAAGCCCAGCAGGAGATCACCTTGCCCTGGAGCGCGCTGATGGCCGCGGGCAGGAAGCCCGCCGTCTGGACCGTCGACCCCCAAACGCAGACAGCGTCGCTGAAGCCGGTCACGGTCGGCGCTTATGAAGCCGGCCAGGTGCTGATCAAGGCAGGGCTTGAGCCCGGCGAGCACGTCGTCGTCGACGGCGGCAAGCTCTTAAGCGCCGGCCAGCCTGTCACTGAAGAGGGAGGCCGGTCATGAAGCGACAGGTCATGATGATTGCCGGCACGCTCGCGGCGGCCTCGTTGCTCACAGGGTGCCAGCAGGAGACGAACGCGCCGGAGCCGGTGCGCCCCGTGCTCTCGATGCTGGCCAAGCTCAACAGCGGTGATAGCGCGGTTGCCGTGGGCGTCGTCGAGCCGCGCTACAAGACCAACCTTGGCTTTCGCGTGCTCGGACGGCTGACCTCGCGTCCGGTCTACGTCGGCGACATCGTCAACGAAGGGCAAATCATCGGGACGATTGACCCCACCGCGCTCGATCTCGCCGTTCGCGCAGCCAAAGCCCAGCTTGCGAAGGCCGAGGCGCAGCTTGCGACGGCCAGGGCCACCGAGGATCGGCAACGCACGCTCATCACCAGCGACGCGACCACCAGGCAGAGGCTTGATAATGCCGAGCAAGCGCGCGCCGGTGCGGAAGCGACCGTCGCCCAGGAGCAGGCGAGCCTGACGAAAGCGATCGAGCAGCTCGGCTATGCCCAGATCAAGGCCGATTTCGGCGGCGTCGTCACCGCCGTCGGGGCGGAAGTGGGCCAGGTGGTCTCGCCCGGTCAAACAGTGGTGACGGTCGCGCGCCCGGACATCCGCGAGGCGGTCGTCGACATCGGGGAAGACTTTCCCGTGCCGCTCGAGGTCGGCCTCGCCTTCACCGTCAGCCTGCAGCTTCTTCCTGCCGTTCAGGTCGAGGGCAGGATCCGCGAAATCGCGCCGCAAGCCGATCCGGTGACACGGCTGCGACGTATCAGGATCGCGCTCGACAACCCGCCCGAAAGCTTCCGTCTTGGAGCGACCGTCACGGCAAAGCTCGGCAAGGATCAGGGCAAGGTCTTGCGCCTGCCCGCATCAGCGGTGCTCGCCAGGGACGGCGCCGATTTTGTCTGGGTGGTCGATCAGCCCACAAGCACCGTGTCCTTGCAGAAAATCGACTGCGTCGCCGAACCGGCGGGCATCCGCGTCACCGGCGGGCTTGCCGCAGGCACTCGCGTCGTTACCGCCGGAATTCACAGCCTCAAGCCGGGACAGCACGTCCGCATCGAACAGGATCAAGAGCCATGAAGTCGTTCAACCTCTCCGACTGGGCGCTCGGCCATCGCTCGCTCGTCTGGTATTTCATGATCGCCTTCATGGCGGCCGGCCTATTTGCCTATCTCCAGCTCGGGCGCCAGGAGGACCCTGACTTCACCATCAAGACCATGGTGATTCAGGCGCAGTGGCCGGGCGCCTCGCCCGAGGAGATGACGCGTCAGGTCACCGACCGGATCGAGAAGAAGCTGGAGGAGCTGGAGTCGCTCGACTACACCAAGAGCGTGACGGTCGCGGGCCAGACGACCGTTTTCGTTTACTTGCGAGATTCGACCAAGGCGGCTGACGTCAAGCCGACCTGGGTGCGCGTCCGCAACATGATCGCCGACATCAGGGGCGATTTTCCACAAGGCGTGATCGGCCCCGGCTTCAACGATCGCTTCGGCGACGTCTTCGGCAACGTCTATGCGTTCACCAGCGACGGCCTCAGCCAGCGGCAGCTCCGCGATCAGGTCGAGGACATCCGCGCTAAGGTGCTGACCGTGCCCAATGTTGGCAAGGTCGACATTCTCGGCGCGCAGGACGAGGTCATCTATCTCGAATTCTCCACCCGCAAGATCGCGGCCCTCGGCCTCGACGTCCACGCCATCATGAATTCGCTGCAGGGCCAGAACGCGGTTGCGCCCTCCGGCGTGTTCCAGGAGGGGCCGGAGCGGATCAGTGTCCGCGTCAACGGCCAGTTCACCTCCGAGGCGAGCCTGAAGGCGGTCAATCTGCGCATCAACGACCGCTTCTTCCCGTTGACCGATGTCGCAACCATCACGCGCGGCTACGCCGATCCGCCGTCAACCCTGTTCAGATACAACGGTCAGCCCGCCATTGCGCTCGCGATCGGCATGAAGTCCGGGGCCAATTTGCTCCAGTTCGGTGAAGCGCTGAAGGAGGAGATGACGAAGATCGTCGCCGACCTGCCGATCGGCGTCGGGGTCCACCTCGTGGCCGACCAGCCCGTCGTGGTCGAGCATGCCGTCTCGGGTTTCACCGAGGCGCTGTTCGAGGCCGTGATCATCGTGCTCGGCATCAGCTTCCTGAGCCTGGGCCTGCGCGCCGGCCTCGTGGTCGCCATCGCCATTCCGCTCGTGCTTGCGATCACCTTCGTCGTGATGGCCTATTGCGGCATCTCGCTGCAACGCATTTCGCTGGGGGCCCTGATCATCGCGCTCGGGCTGCTGGTCGATGACGCCATGATCGCAGTCGAGATGATGGTGGCGCGGCTCGAAATCGGCGATCCCCTCGAAAAGGCGGCAACGCACGTCTATACCTCGACCGCGTTCCCGATGCTGACGGGAACGCTGGTCACCGTAGCCGGCTTCATCCCGATCGGGCTCAACAGCAGCAATGCCGGCGAGTTCACCTTCACGCTGTTCGTGGTGATCGCGGTATCTCTGATCGTCTCCTGGATCGTCGCCGTCTTGTTCACGCCGCTGCTCGGCGTCACCATTTTGCCGGCCAGGATGAAGGGACATCACGGAGAGAAGGGCCGGGTGGCGCAGATGTTCGCGCGCCTCCTGCTGTTCTGCATGCGTCATCGTTGGAGCACCATCGCCGTGACGGCCGGCGCCTTCCTGCTCGCCCTGTTCGGCTTGCAGCTCGTGCAGCAGCAGTTCTTCCCCTCATCGGATCGCGCCGAGCTCGTGATCGACTGGAACCTGCCGCAGAACGCCTCCATCACCGAGACCAACGGGCAGATGGCGCGCTTCGAGCGCGAGCAGTTGCAGGGCAATGATTCGGTCGAGCACTGGTCGACCTATGTCGGCACCGGCGCGCCGCGCTTCGTGCTGTCCTTCGATGTGCAAACCGCCAACACCTGGTTCGGCCAGCAGGTGATCGTGACCAAGGGCGGCATCGCCGCGCGGGACAAGCTCAAGTCGCAGTTCGAGGATTACTTGCGGAAGACCTTTCCGGGCACCGACACCTACGTCAAGCTGCTCGAGGTCGGTCCTCCCGTCGGCCGTCCGGTACAATACCGCCTGAGCGGCCCAGACATCGCTGAGGTCCGCGACCTCTCGCAGAAACTTGCAGGCGTCATTCGCAGCAGTCCTGATGTCGGCAACGTGGTGTTCGACTGGATGGAGCCGGCGCGCGTCGTGAAAGTCGACGTGCTCCAGGACAAGGCGCGCCAGCTCGGCGTCACCTCGGAAGACATCGCCACCACGCTGAACTCAGTGCTCCAGGGCTCGCCAGTTACGCAGGTGCGTGACAGCATCTATCTGGTCAACGTCACGGGACGCGCGAACGCGCCGGAGCGCGCCTCGATCGATACGCTGCGCGATTTGCAACTGACAGGGCTCGGTGGCCAATCCGTGCCGCTCGGAGCCGTCGCCAATCTGCGCTACGAGCTGGAGCAGCCTACGATCTGGCGCCGCGCGCGGATTCCGACCATCACCCTGAAGGCCGCCGTGGTCAGCAACGTTCAGCCGAAGACGGTCGTCGACCAACTCGCGCCGAAGGTGACCGAGTTTGCGAAGCAGCTACCCGCGGGTTACTCGATCAAGATCGGCGGCTCGGTGGAGGAGAGTGCCAAGAGCCAGGGGCCGATCATCGCGGTCGTGCCGTTGATGCTGTTCGTCATGGCCACCGTGCTGATGGTGCAGCTGCAGAGCTTTTCGCGCCTGTTCCTGGTGTTCGCGGTCGCGCCGCTCGCGCTGATCGGCGTCGTCATGGCCATGCTGCCGAGCGGCGCGCCGCTGGGCTTCGTCGCCATCCTCGGCGTGCTGGCCCTCATCGGCATCCTGGTCCGAAACTCCGTGATCCTGATCGTGCAGATCGAGGATCTCAAGAAGGAGGGCAGGCCGGCTTGGGATGCCGTGGTGGAAGCAACCGAGCATCGCATGCGACCGATCCTGCTCACGGCCGCCGCCGCGAGCCTCGCGCTCATTCCAATCGCGCGCGAGATTTTCTGGGGCCCGATGGCCTACGCCATGATGGGCGGCATCATCGTCGGCACGCTGCTGACGCTGCTGTTCCTGCCGGCGCTGTATGTGGCCTGGTTCCGGATCCATCCGGGTCATGCGGATGAATCACCTTCACACGAGGCGGAAGCCGTTGCGAACGATGCGCCGGCCGGAGACAGGCCCGCTCTCCACGCGCCCCAGCCTATGCTCGAGCCCCAGATCTAGAATGGAGAAGACGATGCTCTCGAAGACGCTGTCAACCTTTGCTGTCGCTGTGACAGTCGCGGCAAGTTCGCTGGCCTCGTCTACTGCGTTTGCGCAATTTCCGCCGCCGCCACCGATGGCGCCCGCCGGCCCTCCGCCGATGGTGCCGGCAGGACCCCCAGCCCTCGCAGCTCCCGGTCCGGCCTCCGCGATCGCCACTCCCGGCCCTCGTCCCGCTCCAGCAGCCGGGCCGCGCGTTGATCTCGCCGCGCGAGGTGCGGGCGGTGGACCGGCTATCGTGGGCGCCGCGCGAACGACCGCGGTCAACATCGGTGGTGCCGGCTATCGCTACGGCGGCGAGCACGGCTATGGATATGGAGCGCGCGCCGCGGCCTATGCAGGCGCATACGCAGTCGGGGCCTATGCCGGATACGCCTATGGCGGTACGCGCTCGAGCTACTACGCGAGTAGCGAATGCCGTTACGTCTACAGCCGCCATCGCAGGTATCTCGTCTGCGATTAGCTTGTGAGCACGTTGCATGTGAATAGAGCAGCTTCGCTGACGGCCTGTGAGTCTCGGCATCATCAAGATTGCGGAAGCAAGTATGCATAGGATTTTCGCCTCCACCGTGGTTGTTGCAGCGTCAACCGCCACGGCGATTCTAATCCCGCCCGGAGCCGTCGCGGCAAAGGAATACGCGTTCTGCCGGCTCGACTACGACTCAGGCGTGCGGAGTTGCGCATTCGAGACGATCGACCAGTGTGTGTCGGCAATCGCCGGGCGTGGAGGAAGCTGCTTTCGCAGCCCGACGAGCCAGGCGAATGCATCATTGGCCCATGCTCCGAAGCTGCATGTTCGTCACGGCCACTGACCTGGCGGGCGCGGGTCGATAGAGAGGATCAGCTCAACCAGTTGCGGATTGCCGATGAGCGATACCGCGCGCTGATCAAGGCGGCTGGAGCCGTGGTATGGATCGCCAAATCGGATGGCCGAATCCATGAGCTCATCAACTGCGATCGTGGCGGGCAGGCCGTTGCGTCCGAGCTCGGCTGGCTGCAGCTCATTCATCCGGATGATCAGGACAGGATGATCAGAGTTCGCGATGAGGCAAGCCGGGAAAAGCGTGACTACGATGTCGTGCACCGCATCGTTCGGGCCCGACGGCACCTTCAAATGGAAGCCGTCGACCGGTCAGGCGGTGCTCGATGATGGGGGAACATCAAGGAGCGGCTCGGGATCAGCGTTGATCTCGACCGCAATACGACGCGCTCCGCCGACCGCCGCATGCTAGTCCAGCCCCAGGGCAATGCGTTCGAGATCGTCGCCAGACGACGCCGTTTCTTTGCCGCAAGCAAGCTCGCCGAGGAGCAGGGAATGCCGACCGCAGATGTCCTGCTGCCATGCGCGGTTAGGCAATTTTACTGTCTCCCAAGGCTTCCTTCAGTGCCTCACGGCGGCCTTGGAGCGGCGGGGAGGGCGGCCGACCTCGTGCATGTCTTCGATATGCAGATCGATGATATCGCCGAAGGTTTTTGCTTGGGCGCTGCGCGGGGTTTGCGCGATCCACTGCAGTCGATATTGCGCTCCATATCGAGCGCCCAATCTTCGCCGTTCTTGCGTCGGCGGAAGGTCTCTGACACGTAACGGTTTTTCCGGCGGAGCTGGACGCGCCAGTTCCCGTGCACTGAGAGGTCAAAACAGGTACAAACGTGTGCAATTTCGACGAGTTTGGAGTGCACATGTGCCGGATTCATCCCATTGAGAACATAGGATAAAGTGTTGAAATCGCAAGGCTATCGCTTTTCCGTGGCTCCGATGATGGATTGGAGCGAGAGGTCAATTTTTTCAATTGGTTAGAAGGCGGCGTGTGCACGACGTGTGCACCGAGAGATCAAGAAAAATCTTGTCACAGCCAACGTGAGCAAGGCGCATGCGCAGGGTCTGAATACGGTACGCATTTCCCGATGACTTCGACGGAACGGCGATCAGCACCGCGGGCCGCTTCCGGTTCTTGCAGGATTCTTCTGACCGAGCGGGAGCAGAGCCCGCAGTGCACCAGGTGACCGAGGCGATTGTAGACCTGCGCGGTCGAACACGACTCGTCATCAGCAGAGCCGACAGCGTCTCTCACATCATGATCGCTGATGGATATTGCAGGAGCAGATGATCATTGCAATTGCGCCTCCTGGCATCCGGGCTCGTGGGAGCGCAAGGTTGCGGGTTGATGCGACGACGTCGGGGCAGTTCGGCTCATAGAATAATTTGATGACGACGCGAAGCGTATTGCACGTTTCGTCGTCGTCATCATTTTCACCTCGCCAACGTTGACGAGAGGCGATCAGTGATACCCCGCTTCGGCCTTGACCTTTCCGCGGAACACCCAATACGACCAGCTCGAATAGGTCAGGATAACGGGCAGCAGGAATAGCGTTCCGACCAGCAGGAATGCCTGGGTGCGCGGCGAGGAGGCTGCCTCCCACAGCGTCAGTTGGTAGGGCACGATCATCGGATAGAGGCTGACAGCCATTCCGATATAGGTCAGGACGAACAGCCCGATCGCACTTAAGAATGGCGCCGCCTCAGCCTTGCTGTTGAGGGATCGCCAAGTCCAGAGTGCAACCACGCCTGACAGCACCGGCACCGGCATGAACAGCACGAAATTGGGCAAGCTGAACCAGCGCGCCGCCACCGCCGGGCTCATGATCGGTGTCCAGACACTCACGATGGCAATCGCGGCGACGACGCCGACGAGGCAGACTCGGCCGTAACGGCGGGCCGCGGCCTGAATGTCACCTTCAGTCTTCAGGATCAGCCAGCCGGCGCCGAGAAGACCGTAGCCGAACATCAGGGCGACGCCGGTCAGGACCGAGAACGGCGTGAGGAACCCAAAGGACGTTCCCGCGAACTGCCCGTCCTGCACCGGAAAACCATGCACGAACGCGCCGAGCACGACGCCTTGCGCGAAGGTGGCGATGGCGGATCCATAGCAGAATGCGCGGTCCCAGAACGTCTTGTGTTCGGCATCGCGAACGCGGAATTCGAAGGCCACGCCGCGAAACACCAGGCCGAGCAGCATAACCAGAATGGGGAAATACACTGCTGGAATGATAACCGCGAAGGCGGCGGGGAAGGCGGCGAGAAGGCCAAGGCCGCCAAGCACCAGCCAGGTCTCGTTGCCATCCCAGATGGGGGCAATCGAGTTCATCACGGTGTTGCGGGAGTGCTTGTCGCCTGCCAGGCCATAGAGCATCCCGACGCCAAGATCGAAGCCGTCCAGCAGCACGTAGAAGAACACGGCCGCGGCCAGGATCACCGTCCAGATTGGGACCAAATCGAGGACCTGGGTCATTACACCTCTCCTTTGACGACGTTGATGGCGGGGGTGAGGACCGGCGCGGAGGCAATGCCAGCCTCGATGGCCGAAGCCGTTTCACTGATCTCGGCCGGCCCCTTGCGAATGAGCCTGGCAATCAGCATGACCCCGCAGGGATAGATCAGCAGGTACACCGCCATGTAGGCCAGCAACGACAGCGTCACGTCGGAGCTCGTCAGGGACGGCGACACCGAGGCTGCCGTGCGCAAGAGCCCATAGACTGTCCATGGCTGCCGGCCGACCTCGGTCACGAACCATCCGGCCACGACGGCGATGAAGCCGAGCGGAAGCGCGCACTGACATGCCAACAGATAAAGCCGCGTGTCGTAGAGCTGCTCGCGCCACCGCAACCAGCCGCCCAAGAGCACGAGTCCCAGCATCAGGCCCGCGCATCCAACCATCGCGCGGAAGGCGAAGAACGGGATCGCCACCGGCGGCCGCTGATCGGCGGGGAAGTCCTTTAGGCCCTTCACCTCGCCATGGAGCTCGTGAGTCAGGATCAGGCTTCCGAGCAATGGAATTTCGATCGCGAACTTGTTCTGCTCGGCCTTGTCATCGGGGATCGCAAAGACCGTCAGCGGCACGCCCTTGCCGGTCTCCCAGCGGGATTCGATGGCCGCCAGCTTTGCAGGCTGATATTTGCGGGTGTTGAGCCCGTGCATATCGCCGATCAGCATCTGCATCGGCACCAGCACGGTCAGCGCCCACAGTGCCATCGAGAACATGGTGCGCGCTTCGCGAACCGAGCGGCTGCGCCTTAAGAGGTATGCGCCGGCACCGAGGACGACGAAGCCGGTGGTGGTGAAGAATGCGAATGCGGTATGCGCCAGCCGATAAGGAAAGGACGGATTGAAGATCACCTTGATCCAGTCTATCGGAATGAACTGACCGTTGACGATCTCGTAGCCGGCTGGCGTCTGCATCCAGCTGTTGGCGGACAGGATCCAGAACGTGGAAAACAACGTCCCGATTGCCACCATGATTGCCGCGAAGAAGTGCGCCCACGGCGGCACCAGCTTGCGGCCGAACAAGAGCACGCCGAGGAAGCCGGCTTCCAGGAAGAAAGCAGTCAAGCCCTCATATGCAAATAGCGGCGACAGGACGTCGCCGACGGCGGCCGCATAACGGCTCCAATTGGTGCCGAACTGGAATGGCATGACGAGCCCGCTCACGACGCCCATGCCGAATGCGATGGCGAAGATCTTGGTCCAGAATGTCGAGATGCGGGCATATTCTTCATACCGGTTTGCGCGATTTCGCTGGCAACATCCGGGTGTGCGAAGGGCCGATAGCATGGCCGAGCAACCTGCAAAGCGCATACCTCAGTGGCTCGCGATTGACGTGCTGGTGATCTTCGTATCACTGACCATCATCGGCATTGGGATCTGGGGCATAGGACTCTGATCGACGTTTAGGCTCGTGTGCGG
The DNA here is from genome assembly GCF_054057995.1 of Bradyrhizobium sp. USDA 4486. Lineage (NCBI taxonomy): Bacteria > Pseudomonadati > Pseudomonadota > Alphaproteobacteria > Hyphomicrobiales > Nitrobacteraceae > Bradyrhizobium > Bradyrhizobium sp. USDA 4486. The sequence goes on along the minus strand of NZ_JBSRZV010000001.1, from coordinate 3,160,746 downwards.
AAAAAATTCGGCGACGCGGGCGTGCGTGCCCTGCTGCGTTTCAGTCCTCCTGGTCGCCATGCTTGACGATCCGAAGGCTGCCGTCGACGTGCGCCTCGATCCGCCACTCGCCGCCGTAGACGTCGCGAAACGACGCCGCGCGTTCTGCTCGGCGGACATTCCTTCCAATTTGCGGCCACTATCACAGCGATCTTGGCAATGCTATCCGGAGGATCCATACGGCTACCGTCTCTCTATATGACTCTCTATATGAGAGAGAAAGCGGCCTAGCCGGCAAGCCCTGGACCCGGCAAAAACAGAACCCCGCCACGAGTGACGGGGCCAGAAGGAGAGTTGGAGAACGCTGTCTTCGGTGTGAGAAGACGCCGTCCCGATACGCAAACCCGCTCGTTCCAGCTTGTCATGCTGTGCCAATCTCTTGCTCATTTTCGCCATTGATGCAGCAACGGACCGGCAGCGCTTGGCGGTCAGCGTGCGGATCTTAGGCTGAATTGGTTCAAGACGATTTCGGAAGGTGATCCGCGGCCGTTGGCGTGTGATGCGCATCACGGTGAAACTGAAACGGTGGCCTATTCTCGCGACAGGCTAGCAAAAATGCCTGCCTGAGTACCAACTATGGAGGATAGTGATGCCCAAAGTCATTCCAGCAGTATTCTTTCAGAAGCAACTAGACGGCGTTAAGTTTGATGCCCAGAAGCCCGAACGGCTCGAACTCTTCGAGAGCCAGCTCCTCGAGGTAGCCGGAGGACTGAGCCAGGTCCGCCACGCAACCGGATCACGACTGACAATCGATGGGCCTGACGGTTCCGGTGGTCACACGACCTTTTCGGGTTCGGCTGGATGGGCGGATGTCATGCAGGCTGACGACTGCGCAGCCTAACGATCCGGCTTTCTGGACCAGTCCGGAAAGCCGGGACTTCCATAGGAGAAGAGCCACCATGGAACCGCGGATTGGGATCATAACGTACGGTGACGATCCACATGGCCATCTGATCAAGAAGAAGATCGGCGAGCAGCATGGAGTCTGGTGCTGCCTGATCCCAAGCGACGAGCTTGTACTCCGCGGGCGCCTGGAGTGGTCGTCGGACAGTGACGCACCAGCCTTTCTCCCGACCATGGATGGGCAGACCGTCGACGTCAGGACGCTCAATACGCTGTGGTACCGCCGCACCACCGTAAAACAGTTGCTGCCCGAACACACTGACGCTGCCTATGAGCTGCCTATCTTTCGTGGCACTGAGAGAGTCCTCGAGGGCATACTCCTGAACGCCTTTCAAGGGCACTGGGTCAGCCATCCTCTTGCCACCCGCTTGGCGGAGAACAAGCTGGTGCAGCTACATGCCGCGAAGCGCGCCGGTCTCCGGATTCCAGCCACGCTCGTCAGTCAAGATCCAGTGCACATCCGCCGCTTTTGCGCGGCGCATCCGGGCGCGATCATCAAGCCCGTCGCGACGCCGCGTGGCGTCGAACTGGCGTCGACAGCAGTAGTCAGCCAGGAGTTGCTCGACAACGAGGAAACCCTGGCCCTGACGGCGTCGATCTACCAGGAGTGCATCCCAGGCACGCGCCACCTGCGCATCTCCGTCCTTGGCGAGCGCTGCGATGGTGCACTCATTGAGGCCGAGGCACTCGACTGGCGGTTTGATCTCAATGTGCCCTTCAGACCTTACCCGCTCGACAGGCACCTCGAACAAAGGTTGCGCGACACCCTCCACGAGCTTGGTTTGGTCATGGGGATCTTCGACGTGAAGTTGACCGACGACGATGAGCCCGTGTTCCTCGAGGTCAACCCGCAGGGACAGTTTCTCTTCGTGGAGGCCCTGTGCGACCTGCCTCTCGCCGATATCTTCGCCGCCTTCCTTGTCGACCAGGCGACGGAAGATATGAGGTCGCGGCAGCGTTAGGCTCGTACGACAACGTGGGCTCGCTAAGGTCTCTATCCCAGATCGTCCACTTGCCCTCCTTCAGATTGGCAGTGGCTGGTCTTGCGCTTTGGCTCGGCCCCTTACATGGAGCAGATCGCTCCTGGTCATCATGGATATGGGACGGGGCGTAGTCCGCATCTTTCTTGGTCGCGCGCGGCAATCTCGACGCGCCAGTCCTTTGCCCAGCGTCGGCAGGCAAAACTCGAAGAGCATGGGCCAAACATACGCATCCCACTTCGGATTTGCGAATCATGCCGGCTTTTCTCTTCCCTTTTTCGGCATCCGCCTTCGCTCAAACTGCGGCGTCCAAGCCGACCGCGCCGCCCAAAGCCCGCGCGGCCAAGCCGCAAAAACAGCCTCCGGCCCAATGGGTTGTAAGCTCGTGGGAACGGTGAAGGGGACCAAGCTATGGGCGGGCGATTGCATGGCGCCTCTAGCGAGATGCTCATCGTATTTCTCCTTCGTGGACTTGCTGAGATAGTCAAATAGACACGCGTTTCGCGCGGCATGTCGCCCGGCATTGCGCCACATCGCGTCATCCGATTGAGAGTACGTGAGCGGCATGAGCACATGCCTCTTAGGGAGAACTCACCTACCCATTTCGGGGTAAGCGACTTACCCGCGAGCTTCAAGAGACATGTTCCGCGTGTCGCGCGGCGAAGTTGGACTTGAATTCCACATCCCGCTTTCACGGAAGTTGGAGTGAAGAGCCCCTGTCGCAGCCGCCGTGCGAGCTGCTCCGCAGAAAAGGAGTTGAGGAAAAATCTTCAGTGGGAAGACTTCCCGAAATGGTCGTTGGTCTGACAGAGGACTTTTATGTATCGTCATTCATGACTTCCGAAGGGAATCCCCACTGGAGCTTGTTCGATCGGCGGTCCGCCCTGTGACTTGGCTGTGCTTCCGGGATGGCATCTTGCAACTTGAAGTCTCTAAGAACGATCGCGGCGGTTCCGGCGGGTAATTCAGTTTTTCGCTGTCGGACGCGGAACAAAGTTGAGGCGCGTTGCCGTGTGGGCTGTCGGCGGCAGACCGGCCGCGGGGCCGTGCTACCACGATCGCTGCCTGTGACCCAGAGCGGTCATCGCCCGACCCGAAATCTCGCACCGGGCCGTCTCCCGCCGTCTCGCCGTGTGATATCCTTTCACTCGCAAGAAGAGGAGGGACTGCACAGTGAATCGCCGCGAGTTCATTACGCTGCTAGGCGGCGCAGCGGCGGCGCACAGCGTGGTCGGTAACCGCTGATGGGTACGGCAAGCAAGACGGTCAACCTTGCCTTACAGGGTGGCGGTGCGCATGGCGCCTTCACCTGGGGCGTTTTGGATCGCCTGCTCGAAGATGAGCGGATGTCGTTTGAGGGGATCTGCGCTACCAGCGCTGGCGCCATGAACGGCACGGTCATGGCTTACGGCCTGACGATAGGCGGGCGCGAAGGCGCAAAACTCACTCTCGCCGAGTATTGGCGCCGCATCAGCGAAGCTGCGGCCTGGGGACCGCTGCAGCCGTCCATTTTCGATCGTCTGTCGCAAAATCGTTTTGTCGAGAGATCGCCGGCCTTTATGTTCTTCGACATGATGACACGACTGTTGTCACCCTATCAGTTTAACCCATTGAACTACAACCCGTTGCGTGACGTGCTCGAGAAGACCATCGATTTCGACCGACTGCGCAGGGAGAATGTCGTCAAGCTGTTCCTTTGTGCGACAAACGTCCGCACTGGAAAGGTGAAGATCTTTGACAACCATGAGCTCACTGTCTCGGCCGTTCTCGCTTCCGGGTGCCTTCCCCAACTCTTTCAGGCTATTGAAATCGATGGCGAAGCCTATTGGGATGGCGGCTACATGGGCAACCCAGCAATCTTCCCGCTGATCTATGGCTGCCAATCCACAGACGTGATTGTTATTCACATCAATCCAATTGTGCGTGGGGAAATTCCTCGCACGGCGAGCGATATATTAAACCGATTGAACGAAATTAGCTTCAATTCGTCGCTGATGCGCGAGATGCGAGCAATTGCCTTCGCCAACAAGCTCGTCAGCAGAGGCGCGCTGCGCGACGAGATAAAGACGATGCTGATTCATGCCATAGAGGCGGATTCGTTCATGAAAGATCTCGGCGTCGCCTCCAAGTTTAATGCAGACTGGGAGTTTCTCACCTATCTGCGCGACATGGGCCGTACCTGCGCTGAGGAGTGGTTAGCCGCAAATTATTGCCATATCGGTGTGCGTTCGACCATCGACATTCACGGCAGATATTTGTAGCGCGTTTAGATTGTTTCAGCAAGATAAGCAGCCAGAGACTGTCACGAAGAAGTGTGGTTCTCGAGCTAATTGGGTTGCGTTCGTCGAGAAAAAAAGCCGGCGGTATTCATTGTAATGGCTGGGGGGGATGATCGAGGTGGTCTCTATGCGGCCTTGCGATAGGCATGGCGATCAGCTTGGCCAATCTTTCCGAAGGTTCTGTGCGCTGGTGAGAGTGAACTCGTGGCGCGCGCCGTTTGGGCCTCGCAATCGTAAACCATCGAGCTTGAGAATGCGCTGAGGTGCGCAAATAGCATCTCGATCTTCTTGCGGGCGTGAAGTACGGCCCTCCCATGATCGTGCTATCGCGCTCGCCATGTGCGAGCGTCCTCGTAGATCGAGCGAGACACTTTGCGGACTTGGTCCTTGGGGCAGCAGCGAGCCTTCAAGGCGCACCCGGCGCAATCGTGCTTGGTCGCCCGGTAGAGCATCATTGGGCCATCGTTCACCAGTGTTCCGGTTGTGGTCAGCATCCTGCGGCCGGGGCAGGTACAGACGTCGCTGGTGTGATCATAGGTGAAGTCCTCGCGCGAAAGGCGAGCGCTCAATCATGCGCTTGGTAGCCAACACCTCCGCCTGCCGAATTGCCGTGGTTGCATCGACATCGACAATGATCGCGCTCTCGACGTCAACCGGGTAATTTGTCGAGTAGGCGAAGAAGGCTTGGCCGCCGTGCGCGCCCGTCCAGCGCCAGGCGATACGAACTTCGGCGTGACCTCCGTCGCTGCACCGAAAGCGGCATCATCGAGGACGCCAGGATAGTCATTAACCTCTCGGCCTGCCGCCTCCGGTGGGAGTTCCTTGTCGCCCTCAATCCCCTTTTTGCCGATTTGCGTCGGCCTTGATCAGGCTCGCATCGACTGCAAATCCCGCCGACCAGCCGCTCCGCAATACAACTGTGCAAGACGTGCTCGAACACGCGACGACAGAGATCGCTTTCTCGGAAGGGACCATGTCTGTTCTTGAGGGCGTCGAGTGATCCGGCGCCGCACCGTCCAGGCCGAGCCGGCAGAACCACCGGTAGGCCAAATTGAGGCAAACCTCATCGCGCAGGCGCCGCTCCGATCGGATGCCGAGCAATAGCCGATTAGGAGCATCCGGATCAGCAGCTCGGGATCGAAGGTCGACCGATCTTACTGTAGAACTGCGCCAGGTTCCGCCTAATCTGTTCAAGATCAACAAATCTATCGATCGAGCGAAGCAGTCGTTGGAAGACACGTGCGACAACTCATCGAACAAAGCAGCCTGCTCGAATTGCCGATGTCCCATCATGATCTTCAGTCCTGCCAATTAGACAGACTGAATCACCGGTATGTCTGAGTCGCAACTGCGGCCTTTTTCAACAAAATCGGCCTCGCTTCCGTTGGCGCGTCGCAACGAGATGTCCGGTGCGGAAGCGCCCGGGCGTTGGTCCAAACGGCGCTTTTGAAACCCGAGTCGGACATTGGCCGCGAATGATAACTCGCTTGGCTCGGAGGCGATGCTGTCTGGTGGCGCGCGACTCAATAAGGTGTTTGATTTGGCGGCCGGTCGCTACCGTGGCTTAAGCGGCTTGGCGCCCCCGACCAAGGTCGCCGTTCTGTATGTTCCGACTTCCATTCCACACTTTCAGCGCATTCGCTGGGCTTAGCAACGCCGTTGGCTGTTGCATAAGATTGGCCACTTCCAAGAACTTGGTCGCCAGCGCGGCATCACATTGCGCCGCTCGGTAAAATTTCGCTATGTACCAGTTGACAAAGCGCACCTGCGCCGTCCGCTTGCCCTCGACGCGCGGGTTTTGCAAATCACTGCCAACGACGATTTGCCAGGGAGCTTCAATGAACCGACTAGCCATCTGGAAGAAGCGACGAGCAATTCCTTGCATTCCGTTTGCCAAACACTCGCGCAAGGCCAGGGATTCCAGACAGGCCACCGTCATTCCTTGACCATAGGCTGGATCGAAGCTGCACAAGGCGTCGCCATACACCAGATAGCCTTCTGGAAAGCGGCGCAGCTTCTCGTAATGGCGTCTCAAGTTGGAAACAAACTTGTATGACGTAAGCGGAGTAAGTGGTTCTGCATTCTGGATCACGTTGAATATTTCCGGCTCTTGCAAGCTGCGCGCAAACTCAAGGAAACCAGCATCATCCTCTGGCACTTGATCGTCCCTGTAACCGCCTAATGTCACAGTCCAACGTTCGCCCTCCTGTGGCAAAAGAGCACCGAAACGAAAATCAGGCGAACACGCTCCCATGATAACGAACTTCCTGCCATGCAAACAATTCGTCATGTGTTCGGGTTTGAGACGATAGAAGCGGCTCACATAGCCAAGATTGATAGTGATCAGCTCCTCCGGCGGCTTTGGAAAACCACACGCACTCAGCCATGCGGGGCTCGATGATCCGCGACCGCTGGTATCAACCACGAGATCGGCGTCTATTGTTTCCCTGTCACCTGAAGCATTTTTTGATCGGACGCGAACACCAGTCACGCGGCTCGATAGTCGATCAAAAACCGGCTCCACAACGTCACGTCGCTCCCGCACCCGAATGTTGGACAGTTGAACGAGCCGCCGACGCACGAAGCCTTCCAGTGTCGGTCGGCTCACCCCGAGCCCAACCATCTTGCTGGGGCTGTTGTGAAGATAGACGCCGTAGTTGAACCAAAGTCCATCGTTGACGAGGTCCGCGGGCACTGCTCCCTGAGCAATCATTCCCTCAGTAAAGCCGGGAAACGACTGCTCAAGTATCTCGCGACCACGAGCAAGCAATCCGTGCGTATGCCGTCCTTGCGGCACGCCTTTGCGAGGATCAGGCAAATCCGGAAGAGCATCACGCTCAAGTACGGTCACTTCGTCGAAATGATCCGCCAAAGCCCGAGCGGCCAACAGACCACCCATTCCCGCGCCCACCACGATCGCGTGCTTGCCAACGTGCGCCATCGACTTTCTCCCAGCACTTGCTTAACCGCAGGACGAAACGTTGAACATTCGCCGGTACCGTCGATTGGGTCCGGTCCAGCACCGTCTTAGATGCTGGGTGCGTGATTGGGGCAGCTCCAACTGCGTTCGTGATTTTCGATCGCTAGTGATTCGGGCTTACTTCACGGCTCTCGGAAAACTGTTTCGCAAGGGAGGATTTCGGTTTCATGCCATTTGCGCGACGAAGCAGTTTCACGGGTGTGTGAACCCGCAGCTCCTCCTCCGCGCTATGTCATGCTAGAAAATGGAATGACCGCTTCTGTGCCCGCGGCTGACCCTGCCTCAGGGCGCCGCGAAGTCCGTTTCCTGAAGTTGACCCGAACAGGACCATGCAAGCTGGCCAAGACGCCGGAAAATTCGCGGTCTGGGGCAATTGAGCCGGAGGCTTCATCGCCGCGATGCTGGCTGTTACGGGAGACGAGCCGACTGTCTTCGACGAACTGGCCGCTAATAGTCTAGAAAACACCGCCGCGGTCCAGGCTGCCGGCATCTGGTACGGCGCTATTGAGGCCAGCAGTTTGAGTCTCGCCCACCACATTCGGTGACGAAAAATTGTCCGCGAGTGCACGATCCGGCTCAACGATGAATTTGCGCAAGCAGGAGGCAAAATCCACGCTCACGATACTGCCACGTGCCGGGCACGAAGATCCAGCCTTGATGGCCACATAAATGCTGCCCACGTTCAAGTCTCTCGATGCCGCTTTTAGCCGAGGATCGCGCACTGCGTTGCTCCGACAAAGAGCTCGGTCGAGAAAGTAGTTGTTGAGCCAAGCGGTTCCCTGAACTGCTCCACCAACCACGCCCGAACCGATGCTCCCATGTTCTTGATGATGGAGGCGCAACCACCGGCAACCCGCAGACAAGATTTAACGGGTCCAGGTAGGTGTTCCGAGCCGACCTGCGAGTCAACCAAGCGAGACCGCCTGTGCCACCATAAGGCCGGCACCCAGAATGCAGATTAAACCAGCAAAAAGCTCAAAGACCGACGGCCCGGGGCGGCCTACCGCTAACAGCGCAAGGATCGTTGCGATGCCGAGCCGGATGCCCTGTGGCGTGAGGCTATCCCATCCGATAATATCCCAGCCGACCGAAGGAAGACTCATTCCTGCCTCCTGTATTTGAACTTCTTGTTCTCCAGATTTCTGTACACGCAAAGCCTGTGACGGCGAGGAAGGCGTGTGGCGGAGGCGACGAGGCGGAGTGCCAAAGAGCAAGGACGCGCAGCCGCCCAGTCTATCTCTGGTCATGCCCGCTGACCCGGTGGAGAATACTTGCGAGGTCATTGGCGTCTATGGCAAGTTTACCTTCGTCGATCACGCGTGGTCTCCTGATCTGTTGAAACAGAATCGACGAAGCGCCCTCCGCTTTTCACGTTGTCACAGGCTGCGCGAGCGATCGGGCTCACACTTGTGTCCAACTTCGTCGTTAGCACTCATGGTCCTGCGGTCATGCTTGTGGCGAAGAACGGACGTCACGGCGAAAGCAAGACGAAAGTGGCTGGGCAGGGCAGCACTGAAGACAGATATGGCGCGCAATCGTCCTCGCGAACAAGATCCATCGAACGGGAAGGGGCGCCGATCTCATCGCAGCAAGCATAAAAGAGGCCGCCCTACCGAGGCGGCCTAACTGCCGTCGCCCATCGCTAGCAGGATGGTGTCACGATGCTGGCGATACCTTCATCCTTTTCGTGGGTCTTTCGGCGCCGAAAGTGGCCATTCCCTGACACGCAGATCGGAGAATGCTTGTAACCGACTCAACCGCAACCTTACGCCGGTGGACGATGCGGATATGCGCACCGCGAATGGTCCGCCAGCTATGGGAAATCTTAATCCGAGTCATTTAACCTCCGAGGTTCAATGAATAGTGGTTGGCTCAGCAGCGTGCTTTCCAACTCACGCCCGGGATAGCCGATCCCAAGGTCGATGACCGTGATGTGCGTCACTGGAACTTCGAGGAGTGAATTGGCTCATGACTTGTAGCACTGGACGGTAAAACGGCGGTGAGGTCGGTGCTCTCGGCCGGCACTCTCAGCGTTTATGCTGCACAAATCGACGCGTACATGTCTTAGCGATTCGGACGCTCGCTAGCGATCAATACGGCCGAGCGGCGCTCGCTGGTACTTCTCAACCACAAAAAGCTGGTCAGCTATCGAGCTATCGCCCCGGAGGGCAGCGAATAAGCACGCGGCTTTTTGCAACATGTGACTATGATCACGGCCCTGACGCACGACTTATAGGATTGTCACGTCTATCAGTTGTTTGCTGCTCTTCGAGGGAGCACACTATGAACGTCGTGATTCAAAGACTTAATGGCCTGTGGCACCTCGTCGTCGGGGCGTGCCAGCTCCGAACACCTTTCCTTGAGACTCAGGACCGGGAGCTGGTCGTTACGTACGCCCGGCGGATTTTCCCTGGAACCAAAGTCTTCGAACGCAGCTGATCTCAAAGCGACGCACTCAAGCGGATGCTGTCTTATACTTGAGGATTGGCAGGTGCCTTCGCGTGGAACCACTCGGCTCACTCGTTAGAGCGCGTCTGGCGAGCGTTCTGATCCGGTCACCGTCGGATGGCTATTCTTGTGTCGAGCTTCAATCGTGAAATGTCCCGACACACAGTGAAGTGTCCAGGCGAGATCAAGGAGCGACGCTCTCGCGCAATCGGCGGAGTTGCGACCGGAGCCGTTCGCAACTCAATTCCCTCTCGAAATTGGTGATAGCCTGAAGTGTAGGTTCAGCGCGCAGGCTCTGCAACCGCGCCATGTCGCGGGTGCAGGTATCTTCGGAGCGAACATCCTCATTCCGTACCTGCTGCTTCGCAGCCGCTTGGGGTGCCGCATTTCCATCAGAAGGCAGAGCGCCGGTGCTAACAATACTCTCAAATAGACGCTGTATCTGTGGACGCAGCCGCGTGCAAACGACCTCGCGTTGGAAGTTGATGATCTCGTTCGGCACAGGGGTGGCGCGCAGACGTGCCAGCCTCGCTTCGTCGCGGAGACAGGGGTCCGTTGTTTCAGGGGGCGGCTGCGCGGGAGCCGGCGGCCTGGGCAGTTCCGCCTTCGCCGCCGGTGGCGCGCTCGGCTGCATTGGATTGGCGACGACCGGCTTCGCGAGGGCCGGCACCGAAACCGGCGGAGCGGGCGGCGGTACTGGCGCTACATTTGGTGTACCAAACTGCGGCACCAAGGCGATGGTGGCGCCGCCGAGAGAACCATAGATGAACGGCTCCTGCCGTCCGCCGGTCATGGTGATGACCTCATCGCGCACGCGGCCAAGCGCGATCCGAATGTCGACACCGGGCTCCGCAAGGTGCCGGAGCAGCGCGGTTGCATAAGGACTGTTCACGCCGTCGCCGTCATAGGAAATCGAGCCTGCCTTCGCCGCGAAGGCCACCAGCGTGTCGGCGCTGATTTCATCAAGCTTCGCGAGGCCGCCTCTCGTCGGCGAGCGGCTTGCTGACCGCAACTTGGCCGCAAACGGGTTGTCGCGGCAGGCGTCGAGCAGTATCAAGCGCAGGCGGCGTACCGGTTGCAGCGCCCAGATGATGCGATCGAGCGCGATAGCCTCGTCGTCGACGTCGTAGTCGTGGCTCAGCTTGGCATCCATCGGTATCAGATAATTCATACCGCCGATCTCGATGCCGTGGCCGGCGTAATAGACCACTGCCACATCAGCATTCTCTGCAGTAATGAGGAACTCGCGCACAGCGCGCTTGAAGTCGACGACGCCGAGATCGTTGCGTGCAATGACGACGTCGAAAGCGATAGATCTGAACAGCGCTGCGATCGCTTTGGAGTCGTTGCTGGTATTGGGCAGCGGCGGTGCGTTCGAATAGGAGGAGATTCCGACTACCAGCGCGACCCGACGCTCCGCTGCGGCCGCATCGGCGAACATCGCGCTGATGATGAGGCAGAGGACGTAAATCAAGAGCCGGCGCGGTTTCATCGTTGCATCAATACCCGTAACTCCGCCAGGGGCGATGGCGCTGCTTGCGCTTTTTCGGCGGCTGGCCGTTCTCCGTCACGGTGACGTTGATGACATCGGAGAACACCGCTGGATCGTGCGCCACGTGGGCATAATCAGCGAACAGAAGGCGCAGCTTGTGCTGGCCGATCGGGAGCGTGATCTTCGCTTCGGTCTGGCCAGCGCCGAAGTGCAGGTGGTTGAAGTCGTTTGGGATTGGTTGGTTGAGCGGAGGCAACTCGGCATCCACGAGCAAATGATGATGGCCGGTGTTGGGTTTGTCGAAGCCGGCCGGCGCTACGCCCATGTTCAACAAACCGAAGCGGATAACCGGGTTCGGAGAAATATAGGAGCCGTTCTTTGGATAGATGAAATAGACCTTCGCGTCCTTCGGCGCGGAACGACGTCCACCCACCGCAGGGGTTGCTTGCGCCACCGCGGGGCCGGTTTGGTCAGCGACCTTGACCTTGATCCGCTCGGAGATCACCGGCGGCGAATGCGGTACGTGATTCTTATCGGCGAACACCAGCTGCAAAGTGTGCTCGCCGGGGGTCAGCGAAATCTCTGCTTCGGTCTGTCCAGCCCCGAAATGGAGGTGCTGGAAGTCGTTTGGAATTTCAGCATTTAGCGCGGGCGTTGGCGAGTCAACGACCAAATGGTGGTGACCGCTGTTGGCGCGATCCGAACCTGCCGGGGCAACGCCCATGCCGTGTAGGCCAAAATGTAAAGTGATCTTGGTTGGCAGCGTGTCGCCATCCTTCAAGCCGATGAAATAGACGGCCGCCCCGGGCGGCGAGGGCGTTGGTCCGCCCGTCTGGGCTTGAGCCTGTGCTGCGTGCCAGTGAATCAAGCCGCTGACAAATGGAACCAGAACCAATATTAGCAAGCGTTGCATCATCGCAATCTTCCCAATGGATAGACCACAATCTGGACCACAGGAGCCGCGGGAATCTGAAATATCTGCAACTATCGATTATCAGGCCCGTCCCCACCGCAAAACGGAGCGGGGCTGAAACGATATCCCTTTGCTCGCCAATGTAAACCACAATCGAGCGGGCGACTGTCGCCTTGCCGCTCGCTGCCGAATGAAGCATGCTGTGCGGCATTGAATGTGACGTGTGCATACTCCTGATCGTTCGAGCCGACCGGAGATCACAAGATGAAATCCGCCGTCTTGTCTGTGATTTTTCTCACAGCACTATTTGGAAGTACTGCGGCAACTGCCCAGCGAGGGCTAAGCAGCGGCCCATCTGGCGACCGATCATCCGCGCCCCCGGAGACCAGAGTAGCTCAACAACAGGGCGCCAGTCTGGATCCTGGAGAGTTGTTTCGCGATTGCGATAATTGCCCCGAGCTCGTGGTTGTGCCTCCGGGAGACTTCGTGATGGGATCCAATGACACGCCCTATGAGAAGCCCGAGCGCCAGATCAACATTCGCAAGCCCTTCGCGATCGGACGCCGCGAGGTGACGTTCGCGGAGTGGGACCCGTGTGCCGATGCTGGCGCCTGCAAAGTGCGTCCCGAGGATCACGGCTGGGGGCGCGGCGACCGTCCAGTAATCAATGTCAGCTGGGAAGATGCCAAACTGTACGTCGCCTGGCTGTCGCAGAAGACCGGACAGAAATACCGTCTGCCGAGCGAAGCAGAATGGGAATATGCCGCGCGCGCGGGAACCAGAACGCCGTTCTGGTGGGGCAGAGAGGCCGGTGCGGGTCATGCGCAGTGCGACGGCTGTGGCAGTCCCATCAAGCAGCAGGTCGTGCCAACGGGCTCGTTCCGGCCAAATGGATTCGGGCTCTACGACACTTCTGGCAATGCTGCGGAATGGGTCGAGGATTGCTGGAACGATTCCTATCGCAATGCGCCAAAGGACGCGTCGCCTTGGACCTCGGGCGACTGCCGTCTGCGGGTGCTGCGCGGGGGAAACTTCCTCAGCAAGGCCAGTGACGTCAGATCTTCGGCGAGGTTTCGCTACGACGTTGACGTGCGTTACTACGCCAACGGCTTTCGCGTCCTGCGGGAGTTGCCATAATCATGCTGCGGGCGGAAACAATGCGTGCGATCGTCGGGGCGATACTTGTGTTGTTTGCTGCAGCCCCTGTCGCTCGGGCGCAGTCCTACTCTGCCAGCGGCCAAATCGGCTATCTGCACGAATGGGAAATAGCGGGGAATCTCGCGAAAACGGCCAAGCGTCCAGGTGCGGAATATTCAGGAACGATCACGCTGCGCCACGTTGGTCTGTGCAGCGTCAATGGCGAAGAGCAAAAGCAGGCGCGTTTGCAGCTGAAAGTGTCGTACGGGCGACTGGAAGGCGTATTGATCATGGACGAGGATCGATGCCGCATCGTCGCATCCGGATCATCAGGTTCGGGGCAGCTGACCTGCGGCAGTGGACAATACGTTCCGATCAATCTCCTGATCGGCAAAGCGGTTGAGATCGAGACGGCTGATCGCGCGCGACTTTAGAGCGCTACGATTCCTAAGTGCTGCTTGCTCGCCGCGCGACTCTGCGACGACTATGATACCGGCGACCGCGCCAACACACGCTGCTGCGGCCGCGACTGGCTTGGCCGCTCCGCCTCATCCGCAAGCTCCATTGGAGAGACGTGCACGATTCTGGGCGGCAAGAGCTTTACCTGGTCTTTCCCAAGTGTGCCGTTCGAGCCGCAGGCTGTTCTAGAGATCGTGTCTGGGATGTGACGGAAGTGCCTTTGGGCGAATATCGCTCCGGCGAAGGCACACCGGATCATTGCTGTCGTGACCGCGTTCAACCCCTGACGAAGAAGTATGAATGATGGTAGCTTTGACAGCATAGCACTCTCTCAGTGCGGATTGCCGAGCACGAATGAGAACGGCAGAACGAAAATCTCGTCGCCGGCCTCATCGCTGACATGCAGAGCCCACTGACGCCAATCTTCCAGGGTGGCGGCTGCGACGAGAGAGCGCACCCTGCGGGTGGCCTCCTCACACGCTTCGATTAGGTCGGATACGAGCGTACCGCGACGATCCATCAGTACTCCGTTGGTGTTCGAGCAATGGAAATAGACCTGAGTCATGTACGCCTCCTTGCAATATCCGGGGTCGGCAGGCCCGAGCCTGCATGTCGGAGTCGTACTAGGCCGCAGAGCGGATTGTCCGTGATCACGCGCACATTGCGCGGTTTGGTGGCCCTGCGGGGCCGTGGTGGCACGCCACACATCCACCGGACAAGGTATGGATCCAACGTCTGCGTTAGGCCAATGGCTGGTGTCAGCCGTGCCTGCTCCGCGGCAGCTGTCGATCGTACCTGCGTCCCGTCGGGTTTGGCTCGGCCGGCGCCGCTGGAAGCGGGCGCATTGCCGGCAGAGATTGGAACAGAGCGCGGCATCATCTTGCAGTGGCTTGCAAACGCGATGCAGGGGGTAGTGTCCGGGAAATTCTACAATGTGGCGGGACCGAGTTGCCCCGCCTTGACCCACGAGGGCCGGACGAGCATTTTTATATTGATCGGCTAGTCTAGGTCGTTACCCCGCGGCCATAAATAGAACCCACCGCCAACTGTGAGTGATAAAGCGGTGGCTTCAGGGTGGTCATAAACGCCACAAAGCACAACGCTCCGATCGCGAAGATGATAAGACTAAAAAAGTGGTTCAGGTTCATCGGTGTTCCTCGCTGCCTCTCGTTTGGGGTCCAATCATACAGCCGTGAACCGGAGGATGAAGAGATCGACCCGCTTCTTCCGTGACGCCGCTCACATCGAGAGAATTGCCTCTTCTGCCTCGCCTGAGTCACGCAGCGACCATGTGCTTGGGTAGCTTCGGCGATGGCCTTGGGCGCGTTGCCGTGGCCGCCCTGTGATTTCCGTCACAGATCGAAAAAGTCACCCTCCAGTATGGTTCGAGCCACATGTTGTTCATTGCAACCCCCGAGGAGGGAACATGAGTGGAATGCGTGAACTGATCGATACAGAACTCGACACCGTGAGTGGTGGGCATCACGGGCATCATCATGGGCATCACGGGCTCTTCAGCTTCGGCAACATCGGCAACATCGGCAATATCGGTCATTTCGGCAATATCGTCATAGAGCAAAACATTGCCGTGCAGATTGGCGTGGCTATCGGCAATAACGCCAGTGTCACACAGCAGCTCGGTCAGCTGAACTTCAGCGCTATCCACTAAATCGCGGATGCCCGAACACTCCTTGCCCGCTCCCGAGGGTGTTCGGTTACGAATTCAATCGAGAATTCTCATGGATACGGTCGCCGTGACTCAATGCGCTGGAAGAGTATCGACACGGTGTCGATACCAAACGAGCGTACCTGTTTCTCATCCTGCGAGGCGCCAGTTCGTGTCCATTCCGATCGCGTCACCGCCCAAGCCTGCTACGGCTTCTGCAGCCGCTTCGTTCGCTGGCGGTCGGCCTGCGTGCGGAGCCAGTGTCACCGACGCGCTTGCGGCGGCCAGTAGTGCCGCAGTCCAGATGATCGAAACCTCGATTGTCGGTAAGCGCTTAGCCGTGACCCTATTGAGGCTGGCTTGACGTTTTGCGGAATCGCCACGGCATGAGGTCGTCGATTATGCTTTGGGGATGGCCGGCAATGATCGCCGTGAGCGTTTCGGCGATGTAGGCGACCGCGTTGACGTCGTTGAGCTTACAAGTCGCCACGATGGATGCGAGCAAGGCCCAGTTTTCGGCTCCGACCTCATGACCGGCGAAGAGCGCGTTTTTTCTGGTCAGGCAGATCGGCCGGATCGCGTTCTCAACCGGATTGGTGTCGAGCTCGAGACGCCCGTCATCGAGGAAGCGCGTCAGCCCCTGCCAATAATTGAGCGCGTAGCGGATGTCCTCGGCGAGCGTCGAGCCGCTGGAGATCATCGACAGCTGTTTCTCGAACCACGGCTTCAACGCCTGGACGAGCGGCAGCGAGTGTTCCTTGCGCGCGGCCAGCCTGATATCCGGCGATGAACGGCGTACCATGGCTTCGATGGCGTAGAGCTGTGCGATCTGCCGGACGGCGGCCTCGGCGATTGGCGATTTACTGTTGCGGGCCAATTTGACGAAAGCGCCGGCGCAAATGGCTCCAGCAATGTACGAGCGTCCACGGCCCTTGCGGTCGAGCGACTTCGATCAGTCGATCATAACCGTCATAGGCATCGCATTGTAGGAAGCGTCCGGTGAAGCCGTCCAGGAACTGCTCAGCGAAGGCGCCGCTGCGACCGGGAGCATATCGGAACAGCACGATCGGCGGACTTGGGCCGCTATGGCCGCGGTCGTCGGAGACGATCGCCCAGAAGTAGCCCTTCTTGGTTTGACCACGCCCGGGATCGAGCACCGGCGCCGTGGTTTCATCCATGAACAGGCGATCCGCCGCTGCCAGATGGCGCCGCATGTGGTCGGCAACAGGCTGCAGATGGAAGCAGGCGCGGCCTGACCAATTGCCCAGTGTCGCCCGATCAAGCCGGATCCCCTGGCGCGCATAGATCTCGGCCTGACGGTAAAACGGCGTATGGTCGCCAAACTTGGAGACGATCACCTGCGCAATCGCCGCTTCGGTCGGTAGTCCGCCAGGCACGACATGCTCCGGCGCGTGCGCCTGCACGACAGGGCCGGAGCAACGGCGGCAAATGTATTTCGGGCGGCGCGTGACCAGCACGCGCCATTGTGCCGGGATCACGTCAAGGCGCTTGCTGACGTCCTCGCCGATCTTCGTCATCGCGCCGCAGCCGCACGGACAGAGTGTGCTCGCAGGCTCGAGGATCCGCTCCACCCGCGGCAATGGGCAGGCAAGCAGCTTCGATTGCGATGACCGTCCTGATCCGATCCAGCACGCGATCGGCCCCTGATGACCGCCGCAGCCTTCTCCTGTGCCGCGTCCAAGACGCCTTGCGCGATCTCCACGTCTTCGAGCGGTAAATGGTATTGATCTGGCCGCAGCTTCTCGGACTTCGCTCCGAACTTCTCTCGGCGTAGTTCGCCGAGAATGACCTCCAACCGGCGCCGCGCTTCTTCCGACGTGGCCAGCGCCGCTTGATGTTCGCTCAATGCTGCCTGCGTTTGCGCTAAAAGCGCCTTCAGGCGTTCATTCTCGTCGCGAAGCGTCGCGCTGCTCATGCGCCATGTCGAGCACATCTGCGCTGCCGGCGCCATGCCAAACTCGGCACAGAGTCATTCTGCCGCACTTATCCAGCGACCTGTGGACGCCGCGCTTCCTCCGGCCGTACCAACCGCCAATCCAGGCCCTCGAACAGCGCGGCAAACATCGCCGGCGATATCCGCATCACGCCGTCCGCAATCTTTGGCCATACGAACTTGCAGCCCTCAAGGCGCTTGTGCACCAGCACCAAGCCCGTTCGATCCCACACCAAAATCTTGATCCGGTCCGCTCGTTTCGACCGGAACACAAAGGCTGCACCGCTGAACGGATCGAGACCAAGCATCTGCTGCACCTTCGCAGCAAGCCCATCGTGCCCACAGCGGAAGTCGACGGGCCGCGTCGCGATGTAAATCTTCAGCTCGGCGCCGGGGACAATCATCGTGACGCCCGCACCGCGCGGATCACTCGAGATAGCTGCTCCCCATCTATCGCCGCGTCCGTCCGCACGACGACGTCGCCAATCGCAATCTCGAGCTTGACTGTCGGAACGTGACGCTCCTCAAACGGCCCCTCCACAACCAGCGCCGCGAACCGCGGCTGCGGAGCCTCGCTCGACGGCAATTCGCCGCGCTGTCGGAAGCGTCGTCGCCAATCGTAAATCTGCCAGCGCGTCGCCCCGTGCTTGCGCGCCACCTCCGCCACCTGAGCGCCGGGCAGCAGACTTTTGGCGACGATCCGAGCCCGCTCGGCCTCCGAACGCACGCGACGCCCGGACGGTCCCTCAAGCACCTCAAGCCGGCTGACTGCTCCTGACCCAACTGATGAGCTGTCCAAATGGGCGTCCTTTTTGCCGTCCAATCCCATCCCAAACCTCCGCTCAACCCGGAGGCTTCTTCGCACATCTAATCTAACGTCGAACCGAGGGTGCCGGCTTAGCGCTTACGATTGTCGGCGTAGATCAGCATTGAGCGTGCATCACCCGGAACAGAGATCAATCGACGGGACGCTCCGAGGTTAAGGCACCGGTTTTCATGTGCTAGTTGCCGATCCGGTTCGCGGTAATGCTCAAGAGGATCGGCTTGTCCGGAAGCTCCTGTCTCGCTTCAGGGCTGGGTCAACATTCGTGTCGACCGCGGCTGAGACGCCGATTTAGATCAAAGACCTCGCAATCAGGAGTGGCGTCTAGGCCAACTTCCGGCCGAACAGCGATCGCGAGACCAGGTATTTTTGCCCATACCTCACACGTGGAACGCTTCGCCCTATGGCGAGCTAGCGGCCGTCTCACTCGCGCTCGATCAGCCTGTTGCGCAAAACGGGCGTTGGCTCCGCGCTAAATCCTTACACGTCGTGCCTGAGACAGCCAGATTCGTTTGAGACATGCGAGAGTCCTGGCCACATGAATCAGAAGCGCCGTGGCAGCAAACAGCGTGGATCCAGCGGGCCATGTCGTAATCAAAACTGACTGCCGCCGGTCGCCCGTGATTTCTGTCACAGATAGAAAGACCATCCTTCAGTATCAACACGCATAGTGAGGCACTGGCTTGCTTTGAGCTGGATGTTGTTCACCCGCAACCCTGAGGAGGGATTCATGAATGAAGTGCGTGAACTGGTCGACATGGAACTCGAAGCCGTGTCTGGTGGAGGGCTATTCGACGTGAGCAATTTGTCCGGCAATATCGTCGTACAGCCGCAGATTGCTACGCAGGTTGGTGTTGCCGTCGGCGGCTTCAGCGTCTTCGGCAATGGCGGCAACGCGAACCTCACACAGCTGCTCGCTCAGGCGAACGTCAGCTCGATCGGCTAAGTCTTGAATGCCCGCACACTCCTGGCTGCTCCCCGGAGTGTGCGGGCAACTTATCACTACACATTGCCCGCTACAAGGTGTTCCGCCATCGGCTGAACGCCTTTAGCCACCAGGGCCGGTCAATCCCTCAACGGAATTCGACACATCCCCTGCCAGGCCTTATGACCTGCTGATCCCGGAATGGCTTTAGCAGCATTCGAGCTCGTCTCTCCACTGCGCCGTAGTGAGCCCTCCAAGAGCCGACCATCCATGAACCATTGACGAGTCAGTTCGGAAACCCTTTGTGAACGCCAACCAACAATCTGCCAAGGTATCGTTGGGCCATGAACTCATAGAACCGGTGGCTTGGCGCACCGGAATTGATATCCGCCTTGATGTCCTAAAGCGACGCGGCCGCCGTGCGGCAGCGAAATGAAACAGTGCTCCGTGAGTCGACATCTGCACGGCGTTCGATCAGAGCGGCGCGCTGCCGTCGTACATTCTTCCTCAAAAAAGGTCTTCCCGTTAGTGAAGCACCCAAGGAATTGGTTGTTGCTACTTGATTGAACCCTCTATCGGGCCGCGGCGCCGGACGAGCACGACAGCTGTGACACCGCGGAGAGCTGGACGACTTTTCGCGACCCGGTAGATCTCAGTCAGTAAAGATCGGATCCGCCAAACGCGTTCGCAGAGTTGAGTGCTGGCACACCGTGCGGCGGGACGTACTATCAGTCGCTGGGGGCAGGTTCTTATCAGGTCAGATTGCCTGACCGCTGAAGCTGGCATCGATAGCCATGTACGATACGACATGAATCGTCCCGTCCGATAGGTTCGCAGAAATTGTCCACGTCAGTCCGAGAGGAACACGATCTCCATAGATCGATGTCCCGCGCCGGCGGTCATAACTGAGCAAGTACTGCGGAGTGGCCACGACGCCGATTGGATCGGAGAAGTCGACATCAGCAATGGCGTCTAGCCGTCATCGCTGCGAAAGTCGCCCAGGCGTCTACGGAGCCAGCAATGTCGTTGGACGCGTCTTCCACAAGATCTAGTGATGTCGTCGGGTCGCAATGCGCTGCGACAACCTAGCGTCAACGGCCTCGCATATGTCCGGATCGCGTCAGAGCTTTGGCTCTGCGCTGCGACTACACCCCCTGAGGCAATGCGAAGGATCATGCGGGATGAAATCAGAAGCGCCGTGGGAGCAAGATCCACGCACATGCAGCGCAGATCCGGCGGATGATATCGCAGCCACGGCAGACTGCCAACTGTGGGTCGTGCGTGATTCTTCTCACAGATAGAAAAACAACCCTCCGGTAAGAACACGGGCAGTGAGGCGCTGGTTTGCTTTGAGCCAGATGTCGATCACAGCAACAAGAGGGAAGTCATGATTGAAGCGTGTGAACTGATCGATATGGAACTCGACGCCGTGTCTGGCGGGTTCTTCGACCTGAGCAATCTGTCCAACAACATCGTCGCGCAGGCGAACTCTGCCACGCAGGTCGGCGTGGCTCAGGGCGGCTCCAGCGTCTTTGGTGCTGGTGGTGCTGCTGCCGTCACGCAGCTGCTCGCACAGTCGAACACCAGCTCGATCGGCTAAGTCACAGATACCAGAGGAGGGAAGTCATGATTGAAGCGTGTGAACTGATCGATATGGAACTCGACGCTGTGTCTGGCGGGTTCTTCGACCTGAGCAATCTGTCCAACAACATCGTCGCGCAGGCGAACTCTGCCACGCAGGTCGGTGTGGCTCAGGGCGGCTCCAGCGTCTTCGGTGCTGGTGGTGCTGCTGCCGTCACGCAGCTGCTCGCGCAGGCGAACACCAGCTCGATCGGCTAAGTCACCAATGCCCTAAGTCACCAGTACCCGCACACTCCTTGGTTGCTTCCGGGGGTGTGCGGGTACTCATTTCAATCGAGAACTCTCATGGACACAAGCAGCCCTGATAACGAGAGCGGTGGATCTGGCACAGCCCCACGATGCGCAGTTTGTGATCGCAAGTTTGGACTCGTCCGGCACTATTCGTGGCGCACCCCTTTATGCTCCAAGAAGTGCGTCAATCGCTTCAGAGTTCGCCGGGCGAGCGATGGCAACTGGCTATGCTGGCTTCTCACTTTAGACCAGGCGCCAGAGATCCGAGCGAGGGCTTGATGGCTTCCCAGATTTCACAACGAGGCAGGGAATACCTACAAATAGCACAGAGCTTGCTCCGCGCTGTCCAAACCATGACCGACCGAACGATTGCCGCCCAGCTCAAGGCTCTCGCCGACGACTACGAGCGACGAGCCGAGAGAGTTTCGCATGCTGGTGCGGCCAAAACAATCACGCGATCGGCCGCCAGCGCTGAACGCGAGTGGCGTACGTGACCAAACGGCCAGATTCACAGCCACCCTCCGGAAGAAATGTTGGGATCGACGCGTCAAGTCGTCAAGTCGCGACAGTTTTCACAATCCAAGGCCACTCGGGCGAGTCCTTGGCTGGTAGGATGCTTGGGAATCCAAGCCTGACTACGCTTGGCCTGGAGGCGCGGCATAGAAGCCGGCGGACTCGCGCAACGGCAGCGGGAAGAACATCAATACGCTCAACTTATCTAAGTTGACCGCTGCTTGTAGGACTCGATTCAGTAGGAAGATGCTTTCCTGATCGCTTCACGCTTCCGCGTCGCGAATAGCAGATGATGCCGGCGACCGCCCGGGTGAGAATTCTCTCCGTGCTCTGAAAGAAGACTCTTTCTGCCGCGTGCAGCGCTCGACGCCATCGCCCGATGCGCCGCCCTGAACGTTGAGCTGAGCAGCGTTAACGCAATCAGGATTGCCAACCTCGGAAGTGTTGTGCTGTCCGCCTTTTAGGCATCCCGATCTAGCTGACGGGTTGCTTCTCGAGTGCGTCAGGCTCACGATCGGCGTGCATCGCTCAGACCTATGAAGGCATGCGGCCAGTGTCGAGGCCGGTTCGGATGCTCGGGCCATGGCACGTGCGACGCTCGAAGGAAATTCGTCTCGCCAACTTCGGTGGTGTGTCGTCTAAAGAGCTGGTGCGGAGGTGCGGCCTATCAGTGGTGTTATTTCTCGCAGCGGTCCTGCGCTCGCTGCGAGCGACGTCGCACCAGGCGATACGTGGAGCAGCCCAACGTGCCATTCAAAGCTGCGTGATAGCCGGCTACCGCTCACAGATGTGTTGAAGGAGTGCAGCTTCAGCGATCAAAGGTCGCGCGACTCTTCAACCGTATAATGGCGTAACTCCGGGACGCGTGGTGTCGGGTTGCCAAGCCAATCGCGAACCGAAGCAGTTGCGGACTAACAGGCGGAGTCCAGCCGCTAATCAGAGCAGGATGACCGACTAGTCCATTTCCGCTGCTCCATGGTCGGATAGCAAGAAGCATCTCAAGCCACGGCAGACTGCCAACTGTGGGTCGTGCGTGATTCTTCTCACAGATAGAAAAACAACCCTCCGGTAAGAACACGGGCAGTGAGGCGCTGGTTTGCTTTGAGCCAGATGTCGATCACAGCAACAAGAGGGAAGTCATGATTGAAGCGTGTGAACTGATCGATATGGAACTCGACGCCGTGTCTGGCGGGTTCTTCGACCTGAGCAATCTGTCCAACAACATCGTCGCGCAGGCGAACTCTGCCACGCAGGTCGGTGTGGCTCAGGGCGGCTCCAGCGTCTTCGGTGCTGGTGGTGCTGCTGCCGTCACGCAGCTGCTCGCGCAGGCGAACACCAGCTCGATCGGCTAAGTCACCAATGCCCTAAGTCACCAGTGCCCGCACACTCCTTGGTTGCTTCCGGGGGTGTGCGGGTACTCATGCGGATTTCGATGATCTCGCCCGGGTGTACCGATTTGATCTCGCCCAGGATTCCGAGATGATCTCGCCCACCATTCCGATTTGATGTCGCCCGGGGCGCGAGGCGTTCTGGCTGTCTGGTTTCTGGCATCGACGAAGCCACGTGGTCAATCTTGAATCGCGGCTCGAAGGACTTGTTTTTTGCTGCTCCTGCTGTGGGCATGTGGGCAACGCGCTCTTGCGTTGTCCAAGCGTAGCGGCATGTCCACAGCGCCACGGGCTCAGGCCTTTCGGCCGGGTTTGCGGGTTCGCCGCATGCTTTCGCCGTTGAGATCGATCCGGTGGGCGTTATGGACCAGGCGGTCGAGGACGGCGTCAGCGTAGGTGGGATCGCCGATCAGCGCGTGCCATTGATCGACCGGGAGCTGGCTGGTGACGATGGTGGAGCGGCGGCCGTAGCGGTCCTCGAGGATCTCCAGGAGGTCGTGGCGGGCCGCGGCGTCGAGTGGCTCGAGGCCCCAGTCGTCGAGGATGAGGAGATCGACACGGCCGAGCGCGCGCAGCAAACGGGGATGGCGGCCGTCGCCGCGCGCCAAAGCGAGATCGCTAAACAGCCGCGGGACGCGCTGATAAAGCACGGAGCGATTGTCGCGGCAGGCCTTGTTGCCGAGCGCCGAGGCGAGCCAGCTCTTGCCAACGCCGGAGGGTCCGCAGATCAAAAGGTTGGCGTGGTCGTCGATCCATTGCCCTTCAACCAGCATCGTCAGTAGGCTGCGGTCGAGGCCACGCGGGGTGCGATAGTCGATGTCCTCGACGCAGGCCTGCTGACGCAGCTTGGCGTATTGCAGCCGCTTCGAGAGCCGCTTGTCGCGTCGCAGCGACGCTTCGCGTTCGAGCAGCAGCGCGAGCCATTCGGCGTGGCCGAGGCTTGCGGCATCGCCGCCGGCTTCGATGTCGGCAAAGGCCTTGGCCATGCCATGAAGGCCGAGCGCGTGGAGTTGATCGAGGGTCGGATGCGTGAGCAAGGCGTGATCTCCTAGTTGTAGTAGCGCGGCCCGCGGATGTTGGGATGAAGGATCGGCGCATCGTCCGCGGAGCGCTTGGGGGAAGGACGCCGATCGAGATTGTTGGCGAGGATCGATTTGACCGAGCCGTAGGTGCGGGCGCCGATGTCGATCGCCCGCAGGGCGGCGGCATCGAGCCGCTCTTGCCCGTAGGATCTGGCGAGCCAGATGATGCCGAGGCAGGCGCGGAAGCCCTGCTCGGGGTGCGTGCGTTCATCGAGGATCAGGTTGCACAGCGCCGCGGTGGCCGATCCGATCGAGGCGGCATCCTTGCGGATGCGCTCGATGGTCCAGCCGGCGTAGCGCCGATGACTGGACGCCATGTGTTCCGGCAGGGTGGTGTGCTTGTGGTTGCCGCTCATGCGCTGATGCGCGGCGATCCGCTCACCCTTGTGGAATATCTCGACGGTGCGGGCGGTGAAGCGCACCTCGACCTCGGCGCGGACGAAGCGATGCGGGACGCTGTACTAATGCGCCTCGACCTCGACGTGGTAATCGATGCTGACCCGGCAGATCCGCCACTCGGCGAACACGTAAGGGCTCTCCGGCAAGACCCTGAGTGCCGGCCGGTCGATCTCCTCCAGCAGCTTGCGGCGGGTCACGCCGAGCCGCCGGATCGGTCGCTCCTCGTTGAGCCGGGTCATTAACTCGGCGATCGCCGCGTTGACCTCGGCGAGGCTGTGGAAGGTCCGATGGCGCAGCCGTCCGAGCAGCCAGCGCTCGACCATGAGGACCGCCTGCTCGACCTTCGCCTTGTCCCGGGGCCGCCGTGGCCTGGCCGGCAGAATGGCGGTGCCGTAATGCGCCGCCATGTCGGCGTAGCTGCGGTTGATCTGCGGATCGTACAGGCAGGCCTTGATCACGGCGACCTTGGTGTTGTCCGGCACCAGCAGTGCCGGCACGCCGCCGATCGCCTCGAAGGCGCCGACATGGCCATCGATCCAGTCGGCGAGCCCCTGCGTCCAGGTCGCCTGCGCGTAGGTGAAGCTCGATGCGCCGAGCACCGCGACGAAGATCTGCGCAACTCGCCGCTCGCCGGTGAACCGGTCGATCACCACCGGCACGCCGTCGCCCGCATAATCGACGAACAGCTTGTCGCCGGCTGCATGCGACTGGCGCATCGTCACCGACAGCCGGCCTTCCCAGGCCCGGTAGAGCTCGCAGAACCGCGAATAGCGATACCCGCCGGGTTCGCCGGCGATGTACTCCTCCCACAGGATCGCCAGCGTCACGTGCTTGCGCCGGAGCTCGCGGTGCACCGCCGCCCAGTCCGGCTCGGGCTGCCGGCGATGGCCACGCCGGGTGCCGAGACCGGCTCCCGTGCTGGCGAACAACCGGGCTTCCAGCACAGCGTCGGTGATGTCGTCGGGCAATGGCCAGGTCAGCCCAGCCGCCTCGAACCGGCGGATCGTCAACCGCACCGTCGAAGGCGCTGTCCCCACCCGCCGCGCAATCTCGCGGGTCGGCATCCCGGCCGACTTCAATCTGATCACATCGCGCACATGGCGCATCGCAAACCTCTCCGTCGGCATCCAGGTCCCCCTTCGCAAAGCCGAAAGGCGGGACCGTAGCGGAGCCAGAAGAGGCCTCGTCACCCGGGCGACATCATCCCGGAATGGTGGGCGAGATCATCTCGGAATGGTGGGCGAGATCAAATCGGAACGGTGGGCGAGATCATTCCGGAATGGTGGGCGACATCGAGCGGAATCAGCAGGTACTCATTTCAATCGAGAACTCTCATGGACACAGGCAGCCCGCGCAATGAACTGCGGGAAGAGGTCCCGACACGGTGTCGATGCTCAACGAGCGTACTCCTGTCCACCTGCCGAGAGATCCTCATCCACAGGGAATGACCCGGCCTTGATGCGGCCGGATTTATCGTCTGCGCCGTCGCTAGACTAGCGTTGAGCCGATTCGAGTAACTGCCGCTTGGCAAAATCCGCAAACGGCCCCGGCTCGTTCATGAGCTCCGCGTAGCTTCCCGCTTGCACGACTTTGCCGCGCGACAGCATGACAATACGATCCGCATTGCGCACAGTGCTGAGGCGATGCGCAATCACAATCCTCGTAATGCTCAATCGTTCCAGCGAGGTGCCGACGATGCTTTGGGTTTGGTTGTCGAGTGCGCTGGTTGCCTCATCAAACAGAAGAATCCGTGGTGAGCGCGCAAGAGCGCGGGCGATCAATAGTCGCTGCCGCTGACCGCCTGATAGCGTAGTCACGCCTTCCGCAACCAGCGTATGCATGCCCATCGGCATCTGCGCGATGTCGGCATCCAGCGCCGCCAGTCGCGCGGCCTCCCAGGCCTTCTCCAGCGGCAGATCAACGCCGCCGCAAATGTTGTCGTAAAGGCTTCCGGTTGCAAGCTTGGTATCTTGCAGCACTACGCCAAGCTGCCGGCGCACGGCGCTGATGTCGAGCGTGTTGAGGGCCTTGCCGTCGTAAAACACCGTGCCGGCTTCCGCCCGCTCAAAACCGAGCAGCAAGCGAAAGAGCGACGATTTCCCGCTACCTGAGGGACCGACGATCGCGACGTAGTCACCCGTCGCAATGCTCAAGCTGATATCATCCAGGACTTTCGGCCCGCCTTTCGTATAGCGGAATACGATGCCGGAAAGTTCGAGTTCTCCGGATAGCTCTCCGGGTGATCGCCGTTCCTCGGAGATCTCGGCGGGAGTGGAAATCACGGGCTTCAGGCGGGTGAGGTGAGGAATCGCCACCAGTGATTCACTGACGCTTGAGGCCCAACTGCCGATCGCGGCGGTGGCCTGTCCGAACGCTGCCAGAAAGCCGAGAAACGCGCCGAGATCGAGCAGGACGTGACTGTTTGTGTAGGAGGCAAGCGCAAAGATGATCAATGTCGCCAGCATCGGGAAGGCGGTATCAAAGGTACTCAGCGCGTTGGCCGCTTGCTGCGAGGTGATGAAATAGCGCCTCTGTACGGCAAATTGTTGCGACCATCGCGCTAATGCGCGCTCCGTTGCGCCTGCCACGCGCAGCTTGCCGACTCCCGCAATCAATTGCAGCACAAAGCCACTGGCCTTGCCTTGCAGGTTGAATTGCTTGGTTTCGTAGTAGAGTCGCACGGCGCTCGTGGCAAGAATTGCAGCCGCTCTAATCATGGTGAGCAGCAGTGCAATGCCGCCCAGTCGGAGATCATAGTAGAGCATCAGCCCAATGCTGAAGAGACAAAAGAACGAGGCTGTAAAGCCGCCCAGCACACGCCCGGTGAAGATCCGGCGAGTGGCATCGATGCCCATGGCGCGATCGACCAAATCGCCGCTTGTATATTCGCGAAACAGAGAGGTGGGCAGGCGGAGCAAGCGGTCGATCAACGCAGCCTGCAGCTTATAGTCGAGCAGACCTTCGAGCCTTAACGTGACCCGTCCTTGCATCACCTGCAGACCGGCCATTGACACAGCGGTGACCGTCAGCGCAAGCGCACAAACAACGAGCTGATCAATCTCGGTGCGCGGGATAACCGAATTGACCAGGACATTGGTGATCAGTGGCGGCATTAGCGACAGTAGCCCGATTGCCACAACAGCCAACGCGATGCGCGCCATGCTGCCGGAAACGCCTCGCATCGCAAAGGCAAGCAGATCGCGATATTGGAGCGGGCGGGACGGCAACGCCGGATAGAAAGTGATGGCCTCTGGTTTGAGCTCACCGGCAACGGAGCGATCGACGAAGCGGCGACTTCCACCCTTTGGGTCGAACATCGTGTAAGTGTTCGCCCGCTTGCGCACTAGAGCCACTGGACTGCGTTCGGCTCCGTGCCAACCGAGGAGCGGTCCAGCGTCCGTCTTCCACCAGACATCGCGCAGAAGCACACGGCGGATCCGCAACTGGGCTGTGCGAGCGATCTCCAGAATGTCGCTGAAGGTCTGTCTTGTGGGTTGACCGCGCTGCGAAAGTGCAATCGGTATTCCAAGTTCTTCTCCGACAACCCGGCAACTGCAAAGCAACGGGTCTGCCGAGTCCCATTCGGATTGCGCGCGATCGGCTTTCTTCACCACGACATCAGCGAGCCGCTCAAACGAGTCGAGCGTTTGCGATACAGTGAGTTCGTCGCGGCGGACCAAGCGTTCCCGCTCTCGAATGAGGCTTTCTGCCAGGCTGCGCTCAAGATGTGCGATAACTGTTACCTGGAATCGATCAATCGCGGACCACAGAACCAGGGTGTCTGGCGGGTTCGGCTCGAGACGCAATTTGCACCCATGCGCGCCAGCTTCCACCCACATCCCAGCGGTCAAAGGGAAGGGAGGCTGCCCGGGAGCGAAGCTCGAGCCGAGGTCCATGACCTTTGCAGTCCCGGTTTCGAGGTGTACCCACAGGAGGTCCCGCGTCGGACCACGACGTCGCTCGCCTGGGTGCAGTTCAATCGCCTCACCGCTCACCAACTCGGAAATGGCTTCGTTTGCCGCCGAGCGGACCATGAACATCGCCAATTGGGCAATCCAGCTAGACACACGGCCAAATGACGCTGCACTGCGCGGCACCTCCAAAAGCACATTCCCAGGCGGGCCGACAGCGATAATTTGCAGTCGGCTGCCCGAGGTTTCGCAGGCATTGTGCAGGTCCAGAATGCATCCGCCGTTTTCGACACGAAACAAATGCTGGCGCGTGCCTGTCGGCTGAACTGCAAACAAATCGACGTGACCCGCTGCCACTTGAAGAACGTGTTCGTGGTCGCTGAGAAGCATTGGGCGACGCGCATCGAGCGAAGTCCGGTGCGGCAGACCGATCGGCGCCTCGCGTTGTTGCCCAACGAAATTCTCGCTGACAAATCGATCCGTCATTCGCGCGCCACCAGTTTGGCATAGGAGGCCTGAAGCGCAAGAAGCTCTTCATGCGTGCCGCGCTCAACGATGCGACCGCGTTCAAGCACGATGATTTCGTCGCAATCGCGTATCGTGCTCAAGCGGTGGGCGATGATGATGCAGCTGCAACCGCGGCGCCGCAGGTTGTCGTCGATGGATTTTTCCGTAATCGGATCAAGTGCAGCCGTCGCTTCATCCAAGACTAGGATCGAGGGATTGCAAACCAGAGCTCGGGCGATTTCGATACGCTGACGCTGCCCACCGCTGAAGTTCGTGCCGCCTTCATTTACGTGGCAGTCATAATTGCCTGGTCTCGTCGCAAGGTCTTGATGAATCAGCGCGTCCTTGGCCGCCGTCAGGAGGTGACGCTCATCGGTTGTTGAATCCCAGAGCGTCAAATTGTCTCGCGCCGTTCCCTCGAACAGAAAGACGTCCTGGTCGACATAGGCGACAGAGTTCGCAAAAATATCCGCAGGGATATCCGTCAGCCTACATCCATCAAAACGAATCTCGCCGGACCAGGGTTTGTACAGTCCGCAGATCAGTTTGCCGAGGGTTGATTTTCCGCTGCCCGACATGCCAACGAGTGCCACGCGTGAACCGGCAGGGATCACCAGCGAAAGATCGGCCAAAAGCGGCGGTTCGAGCACCGAATAGCCGAAGCTGATGTTGTGAAGTTCGAGTCGGCCGGTAAGCTTCGGCGGCAAGGCACTCGCACGTGTTGGAGGTCGCGGCGCTAGCGGGTATCGGTAGACATCCTCGAGCCGTTCGAGTGCTCCCTTGATGGTTTGCAGTCCACCGAAATAATTCACGAGGTTGACGAAAGGCTCGGAGAAACTCAATGCTAGGGATTGGAAGGCCACGAGGCTTCCCAGTGTCAACGAGCCCTGAATGACCCGCAAGCCTCCGACACCAAGAATCGCTGCGATCATGAGACCCGTGAGCAAGGTGGGGACCATGTCCAATATGATGGCGGAGGCGCCGATCCTCTGTTCGGCGTTGAGGTTTTTGGCTTGAAGACCGGCCCACCGGCCGAAGGCGTCGTCTTCCAACCCACTTGCTTTGATGGTTTCGATAGTCCGCACCATGCTCACGGTTGCCCCGAGCAGCTTTCCCTGATCGAGCGCCAGCCGATAACTCAGTTCCTGGCGGCGTGAAGCGACAAGCCGCAGGAGAAGAACATTTATCAAAGAGATTGCGACGCAAAGCGCGGTCAGGCTGACGTCGTAGACGGCCATGGCTGCGGCGAACAAGACCACCGACATTAGGCTGAGCGCGTTGGCCGCAATGCCGCTTGAAAGCAGCCGGGCGATCTGTTCGTTGGCTGCAATACGGCCCGCAATGTCGCCTGCGTGGCGTTGGGTGAAGAATTCCAGCGGCAGCATCATGAGGCGCCACAGAAAACGGCTAGTCATCACGACGGCGAGCTTGGTCTGCAGCCGCAATAGCAGCGATTGACGTATGATCGTCAGGACGGCCCGGACGGCCGCCGTCAGCGCCATGCCGATCAGGAGCGGCACAAGCCAGTTGCGCGTGTGCTGAATCAAAATTTCATCGACAAAGATTTTTGAGAATCCCGCGGCAACAATGTTGGGCAGGACGGCGGCGATGCTGACGACAACTAGCAGGGCCACCGCCTGCTTTGAGTGGCGCAGCTCCCTTATGAGCAGGGCTATGCCCTTCGGTTTGCTGCCGACCTTCTCGAACCTTTCGTCTCGTTCAAACACCAGGACAACGCCGGTGAAGGCGTGGTCGAGCTCGACCAGATCGATCTGACGACGCCCGCTCGCGGGGTCATTTATGTAGGCGCGCTTTCTATCTATTCCTTCCAGGACCACGAAATGGTTGAAGTTCCAATGAAGGATGCAAGGCATTGGAATTTCGGCAAGTGCCGGAGGCTCGACGCTGTAGCCCTTCGCCGTCAGTCCGTATCGGCGCGCCGCTCTAATGATGTTACTCGCCTTGCTACCGTCGCGCGACACGCCACATGAGACACGAAGCTCTTCCAACGGAATCCACGCCCCGTAGTAACCGAGAATGATGCCGAGCGCTGCCGCGCCGCATTCGACGGCTTCCATCTGCAGTAGGACGGGTGTCCGCTGGGTGCGTCGCCGCGGCAACCAGCTCGCCATGCGGCTGACGTAAGATTTGGGCCGGCCGCGCCCGCTGGTTGGCTGGTTTGGAGATGGCCTATCCATCAATTCCCGTGAGGTGCTTGAGCAGGGGTATCACCAGATCGAGCGGGCGCCGCCGGCGTGTTGTGATCTCGGCCCGCGCCAACGTTCCGCTGGTGAGATGAATGTTCGGCCCCTCGCCAACGGCCCATCGATATCCGGTTGCAGTGGAGGTATCCTCATCGAGTGCAACCATGGCGGCGTAAGGCGCACCGTCGCGCGAGAAGCGTGAAACCAGGCTTTCATTATGCAGCAGCGCACCCATGCCTTGCGGCGTCATCGGGAAATCAGAGATGCTGACCACCTTGCCCAGCATCATGCCAAATTCCTCGCGCTTCACCGTGCTCGGCTCCAGTTGCACCTGCATGCCAGGCTTGATCTGTTTTCCCCGTTCGGCAGAAACATAGACGACGGCTTGGAGCTTGGTGCCTTCGCTTTCGATCGCAATAACCGGTGTGCCGATGGCTAGCACCGAACCGGGCGAAATCTTCACTTCCAGAACCCGACCGTCCATGGGGCTGATCACTTGGGTGTTCTGGCTCAGCTGTTCGGCGGCGGCATTCATCTGCCGCCGGGCTTCGTTGAGGGCAAACTCGGATTGCTGAATTTCGCGACCGCGCTCCGTTTCCAGGTCCGTCTTCTGCGCCCGCAGCTTTAAGATCTCGTTTTGTGCGTCGGTACGGCGCTGTTGCGCATCGGTCAGCTCCTGACGCCGCTCTTCCAGATTGCGCCGCGTGGTGTATCCCTTGGCCAGCAAGTCCTCCAGGTTTTTGACGTCGACGGTGAGATATTCGATACGCTGGCTGGTTGCCTTGATCACCTGTTGCAGGGCCATTTCAAGTTTTGCAAAATTCTGGCTCTTGGCGGCGAGCTCGCTTGCAGCTTTCGACACCCGATCGGCGTGCTCCCGCTGCCGTTCTTGAAATACCTCGGTGGCTGCATTGTGCTTTTGCTGGATCTCGGTTTGAACGATCTGCGCGACGGGTTGATCCTTGTTGACGTGCTCGCCCACCGTGACTGCGACCGACTGCAGCCGTCCGGCAGCGGCGGATACGGCGTCGACGACCTTACCGCCACTGCCGATCAGGATTCCCTCACCAGAGACGCGAGTGGGCACGCGCCCGAAAATGCTCCACAGCACGGCCGCCGCAAGCGCAATGCACAGCACAAGGGTCAGAATCCAGTCAGCGGGCTTGGTGATAACAACGAGATGATCGAGCTGCTCGGGAGACGCAGCCCGGTCGAGGGCCGCGGCGCGAAACGCCCGTTGCGGCCGGTCGGTGATGCTCTTATGCTCCGGCTTTGGGAGCGGTTCAGACGCCGACATGTCTGCACTCGAAGCAAGTGTGAACTGCAGCCGACGATGCCCGATCTTTGCACAGAAGCAACCATCTAACAATAAGGGGTGGAGGGACCAATTGGGATGCACGGGCTGATCGGCACTACGAGAGTTTCGTTCCCAGGGCGAGCGCACCGAAAAATGCTGGCCGCGGGCGTGGGGCTAGCTTTGGCCTTACCCGGTGTGTGCAGTGCGGGCGTCCTGTCCGAGAGCGATTTCCGGCAGGCGGAGAGCCTTAGGCCGCTCTTTGCCAATCTCATGAACGACCTTGTCGCAACCGCAAAGCGCCCTGATGTTTCCAGCGGCGACGCTGAATGCGTCAACTCGACTGTCCGGGAACTTCTGCAAATCTCCGACGAACTCGCAAGCTACGAGTATCTGATCACTATGGAAAAAGATCTGACAGACTTCGGCGACGAGAGTCCGATGCGGGACATCGTCAAGTTTGCCGTCGACAAGAGCAGCACGATCCTGATCAGCGAAAGAAAACGATTAGTTCAGATCTCCGAGCGGTGTACCAAATATCCGCTGGGGCAAGGCAAGATTGACCAGGCCCTCACCATCATTGACACGACGACAGGCATATTGGCTACCATTAGAGGTCGCCTTTGATCCGGGCGAAAAAGCGCTCGCGCAGCAGGCGATCTCTACGCGGCGGCTGTGACAGCGAAGAGCGCGCTCAGGTCAGCCAGTTAGTAGCGAAGCACGATCGGAAAGCCGGTGCCGCTTTTTGTAAGCCGGCGGCTCCAGGGTTACCGGCAATGTAGGCTCGACTGTCTTCCGATTGAGCCCAAGTTGCTGGGCGACAGCGCTGACAAACAGACCCTGACGTGCAAGTTCAGGATCATGACCAGTTCCCAAGTGTACTCACCGCGCCTCCCTCATGCCTGCGGCAGCAGCGTCACGTCTTGGCGCTCCGGCCGACCAACCTGGGTCTGCCGGGACGACAGGTCGTCACGAAAACTGGAGTTTCAAACGCCACAAATGGAGTGATTACTTCACAATGATCAGGCCGGTCTGCCGGCGCCCGAGGTTCCCCAGATGGTTCTGGCAGAAACGTCCGCTGGGCTTCGCGGCTTGCCACGGTTGGGAGCGGGAGTATATTTTGTCGATGGCTGTCAGCTCGCCCGATCTGAAAGCGTTCTTGCTTGCCACACCGTTTTTCGGTGGTCTCTCAGACGCGAGTTGCGATCTCTTAATCTCGATGCTGGTCGAGCGCCGCTTCGAGGTTGGTGACACTGTCGTCGCGGAAGGAGAACCGGGCCGCTCCATGTTCGTTGTTCACTCCGGCGAGCTCGTGGTGAGCAAGTTCGCGGGTGCGGGCCGCATAATTCGAATGGCCAGTCTCGGGCCCGGAGACTTTTTTGGCGAAATGACGCTTATCGAAATGCAGAACCGGTCAGCGACCATCGTCGCGCAGAGCTCAACTCTGCTGTACGAGCTTACGGCTCGACAACTTTACGCGTACTTCAAGGCCGACATCTACGCGTATGTGATAGTGATGCAGAATGTCAACCGCGAGCTTTGTCGGCGGCTTCGTCGCGCCGACAATCGGATTGCGGAGTTGCAGATGCTTCACGCGAGTCGGTGAGGAAGTGACTGATCCGGTTTCGGTGCGCAGGACGTGATTGACCGGACCCCAGAGGTTAGTCCAACAAACCCGCCGCAAGCGAGGATCGAAGTCTTTTTTCGAACGCGGGCCGCCGACGGACGAGCGCGTGCTTGCATTGTGTTTGAAGAGTCTTGGTTCCGCAGGCAGCGCGTCCCGCACCTAACGACAATTCAACTTATTGCGGTACACCAAACCGTATACCATGAGTTGCAGTGGTGGAACCCGTGTCCACTCTTGGCAAACCGGAAGCGGTGCGGAATCCGAACCAGCAACTATGTCTTTGATCTGGAGCGGAAAAATTCAGCCGGTTTTCGTTGCATGGCGCGGTGGGACAGCTAAGCCTCTGAGGAATACAAATTTCTGTAATCCCGGTGATGGATTGAGCGAGAGTTCAATGCGTTAGAGAGCGGCGTGTGCACGACGTCTGCACCGGGAGATCAAGAAAAATCCCATCACAGCTAATGTGGACAGACGTTCTGAAGCGGGCTTGGGAGCCTTTAGTGCGCGCATGTGCACGACCGACTTCTAGGGCCGGGCGACTAGGAATTGCTGACGACTAACTTCACATTTTCCGGCGGGAACATGCCACGAGGCGCAGCGAGGACCGATGCTTTCCTCGAAGCCAGAAGCGGGACCGGCGCTCCTGACGTGAAGCGGACATCCGTTGGATGCGCATGTCTGAGAAGCGCCAGAGGACTTGTATGGGGTGATTGGTGTCAAGGCTTTTCGTTATGGCCATCTCCTTGTTTGGCCGGGCTACGACATCTCCTCGTCCCGACCTGCTGTTCGCTAGGCTGCTGCGCGCAGCGGCGGTCAAGGGTGGCCGAAGGCCATCGCGAAGCGACTTGCCCTTGACGGCCGCGAGCACAGCGGCAGACTTGAGCGATCGGGGGCGGCCTCCGGTTGGCAACTAAGACGATACCGAGGGGGAGCTCGCCATCGTGCGCGCAGATCGCGCGCCACGAACTTGTATTCGGCCGACCCGAGAGAGTCGCAACCATGATGCAGTCATGCGCATCGGCGGCGAAGCTCCGAGGAGGCGGGCCCAATCTAAACCGCGGTACGAGGACCATAGTCCAACATCGGGTTGCCGCCACCTCGCTTCATCAGCTGCAGCTCGGCATCGATAAGGTGCATTAGCTAAAACGTAATCTGACAGCGGTGTCCTGGCTCCCCATGGCGAATCGCAAGCCGAGGCGGGTCGCGGAGCTGGTCGGGGTTGCGCAGCGCCCCGCCTCGGCGATTGGAGGACACCATGACGACCGAACAGAAGATTATCCGCGCCAAGGTTGGATTGCTGGAGCTTGCCAGGCAGCTTGGGAATGTCAGTCAAGCCTGCAAGATGATGGGCTACAGCCGCGACAGCTTCTACCGTTTCAAGGAGCTCTACGACAAAGGCGGCGAGCTGGCATTGCGGGAGATCATGCTGCGGCGGTCGTATGATCATCATCGAGGTCTTTGCGCGCGGTTGTACGCCACGGCATCGGCCGACAGCCCCAACGAGCCGCATCAGGATCGACACCTCATGACCGTGACGCAATCCCGCAAATCTGCCCGTCGCGCTCGCCGGCTCTCGACCGGCCACGGCAGAGCGCACCCAGGTATCCACCAGCCGTCGCAAATCGTGGGAAAAGTTGTGGAGTTCGATGCCATCCGCCCCGCATTCGTCTGCGGCTTCACCGTCGCACAACTCGTTGGGCCGGCTCGATCCCAATCACCGAACTCACCCGCGGCGCTCAAATCCCCATAGCGCCTGCCGCACCGCCTTACGTCCCTCAAGCGCGGTTTCCTCCCTTGGAGGCTTTCGGACGCCGGCCACCGAACACGCGGCGCCGCCCCCTCATGCGGCCGGCATCCGAAACCCCTCACAGAAGTGATCCGCCACCCCGTTTCGAGACGATAGAGCTGCATTCCTATTTTTCGGCCGAAATTCGATCCAGACGCAGCCGATGTCGATGGTCAGTGAGCAGGCGTGCGCCGCCCAGGACGGCAGCCAACGTTCCGAGCCCAGTCCCGCCGGCGATCAGGAACATGATCAACAGTTGATATTTGACGGCATCGACCGGCTCGACACCCGCAAGGATCTGGCCGGTCATCATCCCCGGCAAGGAAACGAGACCGATCGCCGCCATGCTGTTCATGATCGGCATGAAGCCGCTTCTTAAGGCGTCCCGTATGACAGGCAGCAGGGCTTGGTGTCGGCTGCCGCCGAGCGCAAGACAAGCTTCCACGGCGGCTCGGTCGCGCACCAGGCTGTTCGTCAGCACGTCCAGGCCCAGGCTTATTCCGGTCATGGTGTTGCCCAGCATCATGCCCAGCAAAGGCAGCGCGTAGCGCGGGTGATACCAGGGATCGGGTCGTAGCTCGGTCAGGAGTGCGAACATCGTGACTGTACCCGCGGCGAGAAGCGTGCATCCCGCGCCCAGGCTGTACTTCCAAACGCCCTGAAGGCGCCGCTTCTGCCGCGCGACGATCTCCCGCGAGGCGAAGAGGACCATGATCAGGGCGGCGAGAGCGGTCCAGAGCGGCGACACCGCAGCAAACAGGAATGTCAGCACGTATCCGACGAGGACGAGTTGCACCACCATGCGCACAGTCGCGATGGCCAGTTGCTTCTCCAGCTTGAGGCGGAGAACAAGCGAGAAGATGCCATCCATGACGACAAGGAGCGCCGGGAGGACCAGATTGCCGTACGAAAGCTGGATATAGGTCACGGCTGGCTTTCCTCGATGCTGCCGTCGGGCCTCATTGCAAAGATCCTTGACCCGACGCGGCGGGCTTGGGCGTCGTCGTGAGTACTCCAGACGACACTCGTCCCATCCGAGATGCGTTCGGCAATAAGAGCTTCCACGGCCGCAGCGGATGCTGCGTCGAGGGCTGAGGTCGGCTCGTCAAGCAGAAGCACCCGAGATCGAAGCATGAGCGCCCGCACGAGCGCCAATCGCAGTCTCTCACCTGTTGAAAGTCTTTGGATCGGCCACGGTCCGCAGTCGTTTGGCAACCCCAGTCGCGCGACCAGCGGCAGAGCATCATCCCAGGCCGCGAAGTGCTCTTGCACCGTGTCGGACCACCAGCCGGGCTCGGCGGCGAGGTAGGTCACTTGCCTCCGCCAAGCTGGGGCGGGCATCGCTTCTCTGAGTGTTCCGTCCAGCTTGACTGATCCTTCGTTGGGATCGAGATCGGCGATGGAGCGGAGCAGCAAGGTCTTCCCGACTCCGGAAGGCCCCTGCAGGGCGACGCATTCGCCGTCCTGCAGGTCGAATGATACGGAGAGGTGCAGGCGCTTGAGCCCTCGGACCGTCAGCATGCGTCAGAGCTTAAGCTGCAGCCGGTCGGCAACCCGTCTGGCAATCTCGGCCGGCGCTTCGCTCGGATAGGGATGCACCGAGCTGACATTGATCTCGCCGAGCACGTAGCTGTCGCTCCCGTCGGCCTGGACTGGCCCGAGCATGAAGTCTGCGTCCCAGATCGCGGGCAGGTCACCGCGCGCGATGTCCAGCAGCGAAATTAGCTGCGGCGTCCACTCGTTTTCCATCAACCGCCGCAGCCGCTGGAAGCGCCGGTCTATATTCGACGAGTAGAGCCGCGGTCCGGCCTCTGAACGCGCGGCCGGCGAGTCGACCAGCGCTTTGACCTTGTGATGGCCGAATCCGGCGCAGCGGTCACCTGCCATGTAGCAGCGCACCACACCCTCGGTCAGGCGAGGCTGGAACGCCTGGTCGATCACGCTGCCGTTCTCGAAATACTCCGCGCAGCGACGGAGAAAATCATCCAGAGTTAATTCCTCGGGCGCGTCCTTGGTCGCATCCAGGACCCTAATCATGGAGGAGTTCGGCAGCCTTTTGACCTTCCAGACGCCTTGGCCGCCGTTGCCCCGGTTGCGCTTGATCACGCGCGGACCGGCGGCGAGCCGTGCAGGCAGCTCGGCTCGCATCGCCTCGGCGGTCTGATAGAGCGCCGTGTCCGATCCCCAGCCCATCGAGCGGGTGCGATAGAGGACCTCCTTGGTGCCCATCTTGAGGATGACGTCCGGATGAGCGCTTACCCATACGCCCCGCGCGGCAACGTCGCGCAGCAACGCATCGAGGCCGGCGCGGTTTCGACCGTCCTGAATCGGGTTGACCCAGACGAGCACGCCATCCACTGCGAGCAATTCTTCGCGCACGGCATCGGCGAAGCTCTCGTCGTAGATCGCGGGGCGCCCTTCGACGCCGACGGCGGCCAGCGCTTCGAAGACATCGAAGAAGCGGCCGCTTTTCGAGGTCGCATCTCGACGTGCGGCTGCATCTCCTCGCGAGAGGATGGCGACGGTACG
Organism: Bradyrhizobium sp. USDA 4486; assembly: GCF_054057995.1. Taxonomy (NCBI): domain Bacteria; kingdom Pseudomonadati; phylum Pseudomonadota; class Alphaproteobacteria; order Hyphomicrobiales; family Nitrobacteraceae; genus Bradyrhizobium; species Bradyrhizobium sp. USDA 4486. Next base: position 3,122,636 of record NZ_JBSRZV010000001.1, on the reverse strand, counting down.
TCGGGGACAGGGTTGTCGTTCGATCTCCATGCGCAAGCTCCACGATTGCGTGCTGCGCAGAGCTTGGACCGAAGTCTCACGGGGAGTCTGCTTGTCCCCTCGAAATCACCTTATGCGAAGTTCTCGGCCGTTTTCAAGACCACGAAATGACGTCCGGTTCCCGTCGATTCCGCGACGGTTCGCCGTGGCGGTGTTTCCAACTGTGACGGTGTCCTACTGCAGGCGCATCGAAGGCAGGACTTCAAAGACGAACATGGCGACGGCTAGGGCAGCTATGACGTAGCCGAGGAAGGTGTTGAGCGTAACGTGGGGATCTGGCGGGGCGGTCATGGACGAAGCTCTTGCGGTTATCCCGGCCTGCTCGGGGTGGCCGGCGCAACCAACGTCTCTTGTGGGCGAGTGGATGCCGCTCGCCTCCTGAAAAAGATGTACAGCAAGCAGCCGTCGACGAGCAAGGTGACAATCAGGACGCCGTAGGCCCACGGGCTTCCCACTAGACCAACCTCGATCAACACGCGAGAAAAGCCGAAGCCCACCACCCATGCATCGAAGCTCATGCAGATCCGGCGGAATGTCTCGGGATCCAGACGGCTGATGGCGTAGGATCCGAACGGAACTCCTATCGCGATGCAGGGGAAGAAGACCCACAGAAGCTGCCCGCTTTCGGCGGTGAAAAGGCCAAGCTGATAATAGACAACGGCGGTTACGCTGGATTCGGCCACGCGTACCAATGCGAGGCCAGCTCGAAATTCGGTTTTGACCAGACCTTGGTTGTTGAAGAGGATCGCGAGCGGTGGTCCCGAGATCGTTGTGACGGAGTATAGGATCCCCAGAGTGGCTCCGAAGGGCAGACCGACCAGCGAACTCGAGCGAATTGGCCTGCGCCACCCCGCTGCCTGCAGCAGGATGAGGGGCAGAATGATCGAGTAGGTCACCAGTTTGACCCAACCCGGCTGCACGGAAGTAAGAATCAGAGCGCCGATACCGATCCCCGGGAGGAGGCCGAGGACGATTGGAAGAACCCTTCTCCAGACGGCCGCGACGCCACTCAGATTGATAAACAGAACGTAGAAATTGGTGACGACCTCTATCAGCACGATCGCGGGATTTAGGATGCGGTTCGTGTAGAAAACGAGCGCCATCGGCACCGTCAGGGATGAAAAGCCGTAGCCAAGCGCTCCGTTGACGAAGGCCGCGAACAGCGCGATGCCGGCGACGATGATCACCGCAGTATCAACGGGAGGCATTGCGGCTTCTCCAACAAGCCGGTCGCTGAGAGCTCATCCTATCACGATGATCCGTTTGCAGATGCACAGAGCCGGGCCTCTTTAAGGCGGCCGACTACTCGGATTAGATGAGTTCCGGATGGTGAAGTCTTCGTGATGTTCTGGCGCTCTCGCCAACGCGTGTGCGGGTTGACAGGTTCGCCTGGGAGAGTTTTATTTCGGGCTTGGGGATTTGCGATCTCCCCGCGAGGCGTCATGCCCAAGAATCGCGTCCTGATCACCAAGGGCGCAGCATGCCGGCTTCATACACTTCTATTTCTCCCGATAAATTGGCTCGATTGGTCGGCACGGCGGCAGCGCCGACGCTTATCGACGCGCGCGTCGACGAGGACTTCTCGGCCGATCCGCGCCTGATCCTGGGCGCGGTGCGGCGCTCGCATCTTGACGTCCAGGATTGGGCGTCTCGCCCGACGAGCCAGTCCGTCATCGTGGTCTGTCACAAGGGCAAGAAGCTCAGCGAGGGGACCGCGGTCTGGCTCCGCTGCTGCAACGTCGCCGCCGAGAACCTCGAAGGTGGTCAAGTCGCCTGCAAGGAAGCGAACCATCCGACGGTGCCGGCCGCCAGGATCGACCCGGCCGCGTGCCCATGGCCGATCCGCCGCTTCGTCGATCCCACTGCGGTATTCCTGTTCGTCGCGCCGGCTGAAATCGAGGCGGTTGCCGAGCGTTTCGAGGCCACGCCTTTCGACATCGAGAACGTGTTCTGGAGCCGTCGCGGCGAGCTCTGCGCCTTCGACGTGATGCTCAAGGAGTTCGGCCTGTCGTCGCCCGCTCTGCGCCGCCGATACGGGGCGCCTCGATCTGTCTCCCGAGGCGCCGGGCCTGCTTGCGGCATCGCTCGGGCTGTCGCGCATGTTGGACGACGACCTCGAGCAGTTGAACGCCGGTCTCCGGCTCTACGACGCATTCTACCGATGGTGCCGCGACGCGACCAAGGAGTTGCACAACTGGCCAACCAACAAGGGCAAGCGAGACCAAAGGCCTGATGACTTCTGGGGCAGGGACAACCAGGAGATCAGACATGCGAACATCGACGATCTATCGGGCGGCGCTCTTGGTGGCGCTTGCGGCGGGACTCTCGCACGCTCACGCCCTGACTCAGGAAGAGCTGATCGCCAAGATCCAGGCGGCCGGCTACTCGCAGGTTCAAGACGTGAAGTCGACGGCCGAAGGCATTACCGCCATTGCGGTGAAGAACGGCAAGCCCGTGAAGCTGCTCGTCGACAGCAGCGGCCAGATCAAAGAGCGGAATTGAGCGAGAGGAGCAGCATCATGAAGAAAACCATCCTCGCGCTCGCCGGCATTGGCGTCTGCCTTTTCGCAATCCGCTTCGCGCCCTTCTTCCCGGCGTATGCTCAAGATGCCGAATGGCAGAAGGTAGACGAGGCGCTCGGACGAAAGCCGGCGGTTTCGGACGACGTGCGGCGCTACGGCTTTCCCCGCAGCGACCTCTCCGTGACCTTGGACGGCGTGGCGATCAAGCCGGCGCTGGCCCTGGGCGGCTGGGTCGCGTTCAAACCTGCGCACGGCGGGGCCATGGTCATGGGAGACCTCGTTCTGCTGGAGACTGAGATCAATCCCGTGATGGCGAAGATGATCGCGAACGGTCTCGAGATCACGGCCGTGCACAATCATCTGCTGCGGGCGAGCCCTGCAACCTTCTACATGCACGTCGCCGGCCATGGGGACCCGGCCAAGCTGGCGTCGGCGATCCACGATGCACTGGCCGAGAGCAAGACGCCGCTGACGGTCGCGGCGCCGGCGAGCCCGCCGCCAGCCGTCGACCTAGACACCGCAAAGCTCGACCAGATCATCGGCGTGAAGGGCCAGGCCAACGGCGGCGTCTACCAGTTCAACGTCAAGCGGCGGGACCCGATCACGCAGGACGGCATGCCCCTGACGCCTGTCGGCCCGATGGGAGTCGCGATCGCTATCAACTTCCAGCCGACGGGAGGCGGGAAGGCCGCCATCACGGGGGACTTCGTGCTGACCGGCGAAGAGGTCAACCCGGTAATCCTGGCGCTGCGGACACACGGCATCGAGGTAACGGCGCTGCACAGCCACATGCTCGACGAGCAGCCCAGGCTGTTCTTCATGCACTTCTGGGCGAACGACGACGCCCTGAAGCTCGCCGAGGGCCTGCGCGCGGCGCTCGACAAGACGGCCAGTACGAAGAGTTGAGCCAAAGCTTGAACGAAGGAGTCGCCTGATGCTCTACGAGACCAAGCCGCTGCCGTTCGACCCAAAATCGATCAGCGGCATCTCTGAAAAGGTGCTCGTCAGTCACTATGAGAACAACTACGGCGGGGCAGTGAAGCGGCTCAACGCGATCAGCGCGCAGCTCGCCGAGCTGGACTTCGCCAAGGCGCCGAACTTCGTCATCAACGGCCTCAAGCGCGAAGAGCTGATCGCGGCGAACTCGATGATCCTGCGAGATATACTTCGACGGTCTCGGCGGCGCGAGCAAGCCTGGCGGCGCGCTCGCCGAAGCGATCGTACGCGACTTCGGCAGCATCGATCGGTGGCGGACGGAGTTCGCAGCCGATGGGCAAGGCGGAGGGAGGAGGTTCGGGGTGGGTAATCCTCTCCTACTCCCCTCGCGACAAGCGGCTGGTCAACCAGTGGGCTGCCGATCATACGACGACGCTCGCCGGGGGCCGTCCGGTGCTGGTGCTCGACATGTATGAGCACGCCTATCACATGGACTTGGGCGCGGCGGCAGCCCGCTATGTCGACGTCTACATGGAGGCCATCCGCTGGGAAAACGCTTCCGCGCTCTACGATCAATACGTGAAGGAAATCTGAAAGGAGAGATGAGGTGCCATCGCTGTGTTCGCGCTGGCCGGTCTGCTTGCCGCCCTGCAGGCGGCTCACGCCCAGACCTGCAAGGTTTGCGCCGACCAGCGTGCCGCCTGCATGAAGAACTACGCGTCCCGCCTGCAAGACGGAGTATGAGATCTGTCGAAAGGCGTGCAAAAAGTGAGGCTGGTGCAATCGAAGAGCCAACTTGCGAGGTGCCTCATCGCGGCACTCGCTAACGGTATCGGGGGACTGGTCACCCTCTATGCCGGATGTGTCGCGGCCGAGAGCGTTCGGACGTTGACCGGCGTGCAGATTCGAGCGGCTTTCACGGGGAAGCAACTGACCGACGAGGTCCACTATCGGTTTGTTTATGACGGCGACGGGACGCTGCGAACTTACTCGATGGGTGTGAAGCAGGTCGGAAAATGGCGCATCCAGAAGGATGAAATTTGTCTCTATATCAAGGAGATGGACGACGACTGATACCGCGTGACACAAAGCGGTAAACGGTTCGAGCTGAAGCCGACCGGGCCCGGTGGTCCGATCGATGGCATATTGGAGGCCGCATATCACGGGGGATGGGGAGAAGTGATGACGACCACAAGCACGAATGCCGAGCGTGGAAACATGGGCGAGTTGGTGCGCTATTTTCTGCGGCCGGGCTTTCTCGGCTTTGGCGGTCCGGTCGCGCTGGTCGGCCAAATGGAGCGCGAGCTCGTCAACGACAAGAACTGGCTGACCAAGGAGCAGATGCGCGAGACCATCGCCATTTGCCAGTTGCTTCCCGGTCCGCTCGCGATCCAAGTCGGGATCTTCATCGCCTATCTGCGCTGCGGCTTCTGGGGAGCGTGGGCCGGTGGCTGGGCGTTCATCCTGCCGAATTTCGTCATCGTCGCAGCCCTTGGCGCGCTCTATGTCCATCTCGGGGATCTGAAGGCTGTCACCGGCATCTTCTATGGCGTCAGGCCGGCCGTGATCGCGCTGATCCTGCATTCCTGCTACCGGCTCGCCAAGCTCGGCATGGAGGACAATGGGCCATCGCCGCGGTCTGTCTAGCCGTGACTGTGATCCTGCAAGCGGAGGTCGCGCTGCTGTTCATAGGTGCCGGAATCGTCGGCATCATTTACTACGGTCACATCAAGCAGCCTGCGGTCGCTCTCCAACTCGCGGTGATTCCGGCGGCGGCACCCGCGGTCGCGCCCGTTGCGACCGGTTCGACATTGGGCAAGCTGCTGCTGTTCTTCCTCAAGGCGGGCTCCCTGACCTTCGGCAGCGGCCTTGTGATCGTTCCCTTTCTCGAGCAGGGGCTGGTGCAGCAGTACGGTTGGCTCAACGAGCGCGAATCCTGGTGGCGGTCGCCATCGGGATGATGAGTCCCGGGCCGGTCGTGATCACGGCGACCTTCGTCGGCTATCTGGTCGCGGGCTTCTGGGGATCGCTGATCTCGACGGTCGGCATCTTCCTTCCGTCCTTCCTGCTGGTCCTGATCGTGGCGCCGTTGCTGGCGCGACACCGCAAGAACCCGAACGTGCAGGGCTTTGTGAAGGGGGCCTACGCCGCCGCGATCGGAACCATCGTGGGTGCGAGCTTCCTGCCGGGCAAGATCGCGATCGGGGACTGGCTGACTGCGCTGATCGGCATCGTGTCGCTTGCCGTGCTGTTCCGCTGGAAGGTCAGCAATCCCTAGCTGATTGCCGCCACTGCAGTCATTGGGCTGATCGCCTATCCGATCCCGCAGCCGGATTGGGTGCTCACCGGGCTCAAGTGAGGAGTGACGATGGGCACGGCGCTCGGAAATGGTGCGGCTATGAAGCGACGTGCGGCAATCGTTCGTGCCGCCGCACGTCCGCCATACCGGGTCTGGCCGGGTAGTCTATTGGCGATCCTTGTCTCCCGGAAGAGCGCGCCAGTCGCGGCCGACGGTCTGATGGTCGTCGCTCGGCGCGGCCTGGCCGGCGTGTTCGGTCTCGCCGCCCTGGGCCTCGGCTCGGCTATCCTGCGGTGCAGACCTTCTGCGCGGGCGAGCGTTGCAATGATGTTCATGCTGGTTTCTTTGATGGGAGGGAGCGCTGTGGCGAAGACCTTGAACTTTGACAATAGTCCTGTCGGAATGTCGCCGGAAGGATAGACTTTGACTAAGACCGGCCAGGGACAACCGAGATGGACTGTTGAGGCGACGCCTCGGCGCCGAGCAAGCCGAATGTCTTCAAGCAATCCGGGCGGGCGACCTTCCCCGTGGCCATCAAGACGACACCAGCATCGGTGCCGGTTTTGTGGAGGTCAAATTCAAGGCCGTCGCGGGCTCTGAGGAGCGCGCCGCGGGTATCATCTGGCGCGCGAAAGCCGCAGACGACTACTACGTTGTCCGCGCAAACGCGCTGGACGACAACGTGGTGCTCTATAAGACCATCAAAGGCGTTCGAACCCCGCTGGACATTGTCGGACGCAAGGGCGGCTATGGCGTCAGCACGCCGGTCACGTCGGGCCAATGGCACGCGCTGCGTTGCGACTTCACGGGAAGTCGGTTCAAGGTGACCTGTGACGGAAAGCCGCTATTCGAGGTGGAGGACAGCACGATCGCTGACGCGGGCATGATTGGCTCGTGAACCAAGGTGGATAGCGTGACCCTGTTCGATGATCTGGCATATGGTGAGGTCAAATAGCTTTCCGCATTACCTGCAGTTCTGAGAGGCCGATCCCGGCCTCCTCTCGAGCCCGGCTAGTTCGCGCTCTGCGTGTGAACCGCCTCATATAGCCGACCGCAAGCTTCTTATATAATCTTGTTCTCGGCCGCGATTGCGGGGCCAGGTCTTTGCGGCCATCCAGGCCATACGCCTCACGGCTGCTTCAACAACGCCTCGAAAGGGGCTCTCCGATGCTGACCTTTCTGCGAAATGACCCCTCCGCTCCAGTCGATATCCAGGACACCGAATTCACGCGTGATCTGCTCGGCAGGTACGTGTGCAGCACATATGACGAAGCTGTGAACAATCGCGGCCGGCCATTCGATGTCGTCGTCATCGGCGCCGGGATGTTCGGCGCGTACGCTGCCAGCAAAATCTATCGCGCCGGCGCCGACCAGAACCTACGGGTGCTGCTCCTGGACGCGGGCGGCTATCTTGCGCCGACGCACGTGCAGAACATGCCGCATCTCGGCTTGAATGCGCCGGATAGCGCACTGGTCACGCACAATAACCAGGATCCAGGCGCGCGCAACGGCGTGTGGGGCATTCCTTGGCACAGCAACGAGCCGTTCACCGGACTGGCTTACTGCCCGGGTGGCCGCTCGCTTTTCTGGGGAGGTTGGTCGCCGCGGCTGATGCCGGCCGACCTCAATGTGTGGCCGAAAGGCGCGCGTGATTTTCTGAACGCGAACTACCCGGATGTCGAGCGCGAGATCGGCGTACAGGAAAAGGCAGATTACCTGTCCGGTCCCCTCAACACGGCGGTCAATGCACAGTTAGGAGCCGTTGCCGCTGGTACGAACGTGATTCTGCCTGACGTGAGCTTGGATCTCGTCGAAGAAGCTCCGATCGCGGTGCAGGCGAATTCGCCTGGCCCCGGGCTGTTTTCGTTCGACAAGTTCAGCAGCGGACCCATGCTGCTCGAAAGCATCCGGGACGACATCGCCAAGCGCTGGACCCTGAACGACAATTCGCGGCGCCGCTTCTTCCTCGTTCCCAGGTGTCACGTCATACGCCTGCAGACCAGCGGAGGCAGGGTCAGCGGAATCGATCTGACCTATAATGGTCAATTCCGGTCGCTTTCCACTCCGAACAATCTCAGTACCGACTGTCAGGTTGTCCTGGCGGCGGGCACCCTTGAGTCGTTTCCGGTTACCCGCGGCCCGTTCAGCATGGGCGCCAATTTCATGGCCCATCTGCGCACCAATCTCACGGTGCGCGTCAAGCGCAGCGCCCTCGGGCTCGGCGCGTCCACGACGCTCGAACAGGGCGGGGCGATCGTTCGTGGCGAGATCACAAACCCCGACGGAAGCAAGCGCCGCTATCATTTTGAGGTGCTCGCATCGGCGGAGAAGGGACAGAACCCGGAAGCGACCATGTGGACGATGGTGCCTGACATCGACCTCTTGCGGAATCTGCTTTCGAACGAAGACCCGGATTGGGTGGCAATCGTCTTCCGGGGACTCGGAGAAATGGACGGGGACAGGCGCAGCGGACCAGGCAGCACGACCAGCTTCGTGAACCTCACGAACGGAGCCGATCCGCTTCAGAACGATGGTCTGAGCGCGCGCGCTTGGGTCAATTTCACGCCCACGCCGAACGACTACGCCGCATGGAGAAAGCTCGCCACAGCGGCTGTCCAGTTGGCTGGTCGCCTCAGCAAGAGCGCCGGCGACGTCCAGTATTTATACAACGGCGGTTGGCAAAGCGCTCCGCCACCCGATCCGTTTGCCGTCACGAAGGATCAGTTGGGCAATACCCATCATGAAGCGGGCACGCTGTGGATGGGCGATGATCCGGCGATGTCGATTACCGACCCCACCGGACGCTTCCATCACATCTCGAACGCCTACGTTGCCGGTCCTGCCTTGTTTCCAACGGTCGGGTCGGCGAATCCTTCTTTAACGGGCCTAGCGCTCGCCCGTGAGAGCAGCGCTGCCGTGGTTGCCGCGTTGGCGCCAACCCCGTCGGTGCAGTTCAAATCGCTCTACACCGGGAGTTTGGTCAATTGGCAGATGTCGGGCGTCGGGGGCTTCCTCCAGGTGTTCGACATTCTCGAGTCCGTCGGCGGATCCGGGCTGCTGTGGTACACGCGCGAAAGCTTCTCCGACTTCGTGCTCGAGCTCGAATGGCAGAACGCGAGCCGCACCGACAACTCCGGTGTTTTCATCCGCGTGCCGAACTTGAACAGCTCGAATCCGAACGATTGGATGGCGGCGATCGACCAGAGCTACGAAATCCAGATCGATCCGCGCGGGTACAATTCCGAGGCGCAGAAGGAGAACGATCCCTTACGGAGCACCGGCGCAATCTACAACATCAGTGCGCCGACCCGCACTGATGTTGCGAAGGGCCCGTGGCAGTGGAACACGTTCGTGATCGAAGCCATCGGCAACCGCATCAAGGTGACGCTGAATGATATGCTTGTGAACGACTACACGGACCCCAAGCCGCGGTCACCTCGCGGCCATATCGCACTGCAGAACCATCATGATGGTTCGAAGGTGCAATTCCGCAATATTCGCATCAAGGAAGTGGTGCCGGGGGTCGCCGAACTGCCTCTCCCGAGGGTCGCGTAACATTCACCTCGCTCGGTGTTGGTCGAGCTAAGGATGGCGGGACCAGCGCCGCCGTACCCTTTCTAGCCGGTCTCAAAAGCCTCCGGTTGACAAACTGGCTTCTGTCGTTAGCGCCACGCACCGGCCGAAATGGTCAGTATTTCGGCCGGTGCGAAGTGGCCCATTCCCGTGCGTGTTCGATCGGCAAGCGTTGCACGGATGCGCGCACCTTTTGCGTCGCCGGCAAATTGTCCATGCGCTCCCGGCACCGGCAGAATCCCCGAAATTTCGGGTACATCGACTGCCCTTCGGCGGTGAGGCTGAAGGCAAATGTGCTCGGCAGTAGATAGAAATCCGCAATCGAGAGTTCGTCGCCGAGCAGGAAGTCCTTGCCGTGCGCTGTCCGGCCCGGAGACATGGGTAACGAAACGTACCTAAGAGATGGGTGGTGACAACCTCGTGCCGATCGGGTTGTCTCGGGGGTTCAAAGTCATCTGCTCCAGGTTCGCTTCAAATTGAGGCCGCTGGCCTGCAATCTGTTGCATTCAGGGTGACGCATTCGTGGCCTGGCTATTTTTGCTTGGCTCGCGCTATCGCCGTCAACCCCGCGCGTGCCGCGCCCCTTCGGGCTGCGGAGGTTGACCGCGACAGCGGAGCCAAGCAAGTGGCCTTCCATGCCAAGAATGCACAAGAGCGCGTCTTTGTCAGGGCGCTGTGGTCGTGGCTGAGACATCGGTGATGGGCTTCGGACCGAACGGGTTATCGAGAGGTTGCAAGGTCTTCTGTTCGAGATCGAAATAGCCGAGATCGTAATGCATGAAGCTGACGAGCCAGATGCCCTCGTCGACCTCCTTGATGCCGAGCTTCTGACCAGCCAGGACGATTGAGATGTTGATCCTCTTGCGATGGAGGCAGAGGCGGCCGCAGGCGGTGACGACGACGTCGCCTCGTGGAAGGGATAGCTCAACTCCGGCAGGCCGGCATAGGCCCGCGCTGAAGCCGTGTAGACCTCGGCAGGACACTTCATGCCGAGCGCCTCGTGGGGGCGCTCGGTATTGAACTCGTGCACGAAGGCATCGAAGCGCTCCTGCTGTTGCAGGCTGTTGAAGCCAGGCGGCCTGGTGGCCTCCTTCTTGAGGGTGAGATGCATGCGCTCGTGCCGGCCATTTTGTTGCGGATGACCTGGCTTGATGCGCTCGATGGCGATACCGAGGCGGAGCCACCATACCGAGAGCTTGGAAAGATTGAACAAGGCGTTGGGACTGGCAAACGGCACGCCATTGTCGGACCGAATGGCAAGCGGCAGGCCGCGCTCGCGGAACAGGCGCTCGAAGGCGGTCATGGCAGGCTCCTCGCGCGTGGGGTCGAGCGCCTCGCACAGCAGCAGGAAGCGCGCGGCATGATCGCTGACGGTTAGCGGGAAACAGTAATGGCTGTTGCCAAGCTTGAATTCGCCTTTGAAGTCGGCGCACCAGACATCGTTCGGGGCAGTCCCTTGCGATAGCGACGTGCCGCGCGCGCGATGGCGCGGCCCGCCGCCCCGCCTGACCAAGCCGTGGCGATCGAGCACCGCATGAATGGTGCTTTTGGCCGGCACCCGGACGTCGCCGTCGAGCCGTCGCACCAGGAGTTCGCGGATCTTGCGGGCCCCCAATGCGGCTTCTCAGCCTTGAGCTGGACAATCAGCGTCTCGATCTGGGCCGGCAGTTGATTGGCGTAGCGAACCGGCCGCCTGGAGCGGTCGCTCAGCGCCTCCAGGCCATGTTCCTTGTAGCGATCGAAAATCTTGTAGCCGGTCTTGCGCGAGATGCCGAACTCCCGGCAGACATCCGTTATGGCTTCCCCGTCCAACAGGCGGGCGACAAAGCGAAGGCGCTCCTCCATTACCGAACTCGCTTTCCACGGCATCCACACATCCCGCAGAACAAAAGCGGAAAGTGTAACCCATGTGTCCGGTACGTTCTGTCACCTATGTCTCGGGCCGCTCAGCGCAAGCTGGCGCTCGGCGACCGAAAGCCCCGTCTCGACCTTGGGCAGCGCGTGCGCGACGACTTTCTCGTCGGAGGCAATTCCGAGCTCCGGGAAAACCAGCCGCTCATGTGTCACGTGGTAGATCATGTAGGGGTAGTAATAGCTATTGACGGCGCTGATCCACTGGTTCATCCGCGCCCGCGCCTTGAGGTCTTTCGGCGTCAGCGACACGCCGCCGAACGCTTCGTCGACATAGGCGGCGATCGCGCTCGTTTCATAGACAGTAAGATCGTCATGGTCCAGAATTGGGACGCGGTTAAAGGGGTGTAGCGCCAGGTGATCGGCCTTGCCCATGACAGGCTCGAGGTCGCGGAATTGGTAAGCCACGCCCTTGTGCGTCAGGATCAGGCGAACGATGTTAACGAAGGTGCTACGTGGAAAACCGTAGACGATCGGATCGGACATCCGTCTTCTCTTCTGCGCTTGTCTTTTAGAGCAAGAACCAGAGCCAGAACGGCTTGGCGGCCTCACACAGCGCCTGTTCACGGGTGAGCCCAAGGTCCTTGAGCATATGCGGGTCATCTACAATCTCGCGCAGGCTCTGCGTTCGTGCTGCCGGTCGAGCCAGCTCCACCATCCCTGCCGCCGAACGGCTGATTTGATTCCTGAGCTGAATTGATGAAGCGGGATGGCCGGGTCCGGCGCTTGCACGGGCGGGATCGCCCCCAGGGGCGGTCAGCAGGATGGACATGGAAAGCTCCAAATGCCTTGAAATACTGGGGTGGAGCTGTTCAATAGTCCTGCGGGATGCTTCCCCGCAAAGCATCGTTTCTCGTGCCTGCCTTAGTTTTTCTCATGAAGTCGGTAGGATGCGCCCGCGCCTACCGCCGCTCAATGCCCTGAAGGCTTTCGAGGCCGCCGCGCGCCACGAGAGTTTTACGCACGCGGCTGAAGAGCTTTGTGTCACTCAAGGAGCGCTGAGCCATCAGGTGAAGGCGCTGGAGACTGAGCTCGCGCTCAAGCTATTCAATCGTGAACGTCAGCGCCTGATCATCACCGAGGCGGGGAGGGACTATCTTGCCGTTATCCGCGACGCGCTTGACCGCATTGCAGTTGGAACGGAGCGGCTGTTGCAGCGGCAAAGCGCTGGCGTTCTCACCGTCAGTACCTCACCGGATTTTGCCGCCAAATGGCTGGTGCATCGGCTCGGGCATTTCGCGGAGGCGCATTCCGGCATCGATCTCCGTGTCTCGGCCACGATGCACCACGTCGATTTTGCCCGCGAAGAAGTTGACCTAGCGGTGCGCCACGGCGATGGCAGTTGGCCGGGTCTCGACCCCATAAGGCTCTCGTCGGAGTGACTATTTGCTGTGTGTAGTCCGAAACTGCTGTCGGGGCGCCGACGGATCGGAGCGGTCTGTGATATCTTGAAATTTCCTCTGATTCATCTCGATAACCGATCCGACTGGGCGAATTGGCTGCGTGGCGTCGGTATCGATGAGGCCGATGTCACACACGGGCCTGTGCTCAATCGTGCGAGCATGGTTATCGATGCCGCGATCAATGGGCAGGGCATCGCGCTTGCTCGAACGACGCTGGCGGCGTGGGATTTGATCAACGGTCGGCTGGCACTCGCATTTCCGGAGTCAACGCGCTCCAAGACCTAGTGGATCGTATGCCCGAAGGCCTCTGCAGCGCAGCCAAAGATCGCGACCTTTCGTGACTGGCTGCTCGCGGAGGCGTCAAACGACCTTCGTCAGCTCAAATCACTCGTCGGGACCTCGAAGGCGAAGCCGCGGTGATTACTAAACTGTCGTACCCCTGTGTGTTAACGCTCGTTGCCATCTTAAAGGTCGGCGAACTCAGATTCTTTGGCGAACGGTTGCGGCCGCTCTCACAGGACCGGAACAGAACCCTCCAATCCTTTGTTTAGACGTTAACGGTCCAACAAAGGAGAAGGGCCATGATCACGAGCAAAATTACTATCTTGGGAGTGGTGCTCGCCTTCAGCGCCACCTCAGTCTACGCGGGTCCCTGCGATACTGCGAGCCGCGATGCAGGATCAGGAAACGTCCCGGGCTACACCGGGCAAACCACGGGCTCCACAGCAACTGATTCCAAGGAGCATCCTCCGACATCTTCCATGAGCAAGGCCTCGGAGCATACCGCGGCGTCATCAGAAGACGCGCAGCGCCAGATGCAGAACGAGCCTACTGCTGCAGAGCAATCAACGACGACCAAGCCTGCACCTTCCGCGCAGCAACCGGATAGGACAGCAGGCACCGTTGAGCAGACCCGCCCCGCGCCCACTGAGCAATCGAAGAAGGCAACGGCCGGTACGGCCGAGCCCGCACCGTCGCAGAAAAAGGCGACTGACTGCTAAGCGCGCGGGGGTCAAAGAGGCAGCCTAGCTGACCGACCGTTTTGACGCCTCGATCAGCTTGTCCGTCCCGTGTCTGCTTCAGATTGAACGCGACTGGAACGCCCCAAGGCAACCGAAGTGCTGCCGATCGCGAAGGATGCGCGGGCAAGGCCGTACGTTGCCGCTCATAGCGCTATGTACCGGATGCTTGATCAAACTGAAGTGAACGGTCGGCGCCGTTCGGAGACCTCGCGTCTCGGTGGTTCCTAATTGACAAGCAGTCCCGCTTTGGCAAAGTCGGGGCCTGGGGATGGCGATCTCCCCATGAGGCGACAAGCCCAAGCATCGCGTCCGGACGCCTGAGAAGGACGCAGCATGTCAACCGTCAACGACGGGTTTTCGCCAGATCGTTTGGCGCCTTTGCTGAGCGTGAGAAACCTGACCAAGCACTATGGAAGCGACGGCGCCGCCATAGACCGCGTGACGTTCTCTGCTGTAGCGGGCGAAATTCTCGGCATTATCGGTCCAAATGGAGCCGGCAAGACAACACTGCTGGAAGCCGTTGCCGGACTTCTGCCGGTGAACTCGGGTGACGTTTTTTGGCGCGGAGAGCCGCTACACGTGGGTCTTCGACGAGACGTCCTGTTCTACTTGCCGGATGGCGTCCGTCCATACAATAACCAGTCCGCGCTACAGGTCGTGTCGTTTATCGGCAACGTCTTTCGACGCTCAGACGCAGACATCAGGTCGACCATCGAAGCGATTGGGTTGCAGCCGGTGCTTCGAAAGCGCGTCCACGCTCTGTCAAAGGGATATGCCCGACGGCTGATGCTGACCATCGGACTGCTCGCGCCGCACGACCTGCTGCTGATGGACGAACCATTTGACGGATTCGACTTGCGGCAGACGCGCGACGTTATGGGGGTCTTGCGTCGCCAGACGGCACGTGGGCGCACGCTGATACTCTCTATCCATCAATTGGCGGACGCCGAGCGGGTTTGTGACCGCTTCATCTTGCTCTCGGCAGGGCAGGTGCGCGGGTCCGGAGGACTTGGGGAACTGCGTGCGCAGACGGGACTGCCGAGCGGCTCAGTGGAGGATATCTTTCTTGCACTCACGTGAAGCATACGTGCGGCCTACCGCACCGATCGCTCCGCTGCTCGCAAAAGAGCTCCGCGAGGTCACGGCCGGTCGAGCGCTCTGGACCATGTTGCTGCTGGTTTGTCCGCTCGTCGGATACAGCTTCGTCCAGGCAGTCTCGCTGTACAGCGAGTCAAGTGCAGCGGCCCTGCAGTCGCCAGTTCTGGCAAGGAGCCTGTCACCGCTCGATGGAATCTTGGTCCCGACATTCGGCTCGTTCTATGTGGCGGTGACGTTGTTGTTTCCTTTCGTAGCGATCCGATTGCTGGGCCAAGAGAAGGAAAGTGGCGCATTGCGCCTGCTGGTGCAGTTGCCGTACCGGACCTCGACGCTCGTCGCCGCAAAATTCTGCGCCGCGATGGCAGCCTGGCTCATCGTGAGCATTCCTGCGCTTTCCGCTCTGGCTGTGTGGGCCATGTTGGGCGGCCATTTGGCTGCGCCAGAGACGCTGAACCTGCTGTTCGGCCATCTACTGTATGGTCTGCTTGCCGGCGCCATTGGCTTGTTTGCCGCGATCGTCTCCGACAGTTCGGCAACCGCCGCCATCATCGCTCTCGCTGTCACCATCGGATCATGGGTACTGGATTTCACGCTCGCTGGCCGCTCTGGTCTGTCGGCCTGGCTTGCGCAATTGTCGCTAACCCAGACGCTGCGTCCGTTCGAGCAGGGGCTTCTGTCGGCTGGCCTGGTGCTCGGCATAACCGCCGCAATTGGGGGGCTTGCCGCGCTCACGATCGTTTGGCTTCCGCTTGGCGCGCCGGTGCGAACAAAAGTAATCCGTTCTGGCTTGTGCGTGATGGCGATCGTAATTGGACTGGCTGGCGCGGCCCAAATCAGAGAGTCTGTGGACGTCAGCCAGGATCGCCGCAACTCCTTTTCGTCCGCAGATGAGCGCTTGCTCGCGACGCTTCGGCGTCCGCTAGTCATCAGAGTCGATCTCGCCGCTGAGGACCCCCGCTATATCGATCTCCGGCGGAATGTTATCGCGAAGCTCGAGCGCGTCATGCCCGACGTCACCGTCATTCTAGCGAGCGGGCGGTCAAACATTCCTAATCCCGACGCCTATGGTCAGATTGATTATGCGTACGGTGATCGAACCGACGTAAGCCGCTCTACCAGCCCGCGGGAGATACTTCCGCTGCTATATGCACTCGCAGGCGTGCAGCCGCCGGCACCCAGCGTCGGCGAAGAGTACCCCGGATATCCCTTGGTCGTAAGCGCGGACGCTACGCTGCTGTGGTTCGTCGGCGGATTGCCACTCCTGATCGTGCTCGCCTGGCGGTACATTCGCCGGCTGCCTCCAGACAAAGGGGCTCTCGTTGATCAAGGAGTTAAGCCATGACTATCAGTAAGAAAGTTGGAGCCACCATCCTCTTGGCGATCGGTTGTGCGATGCTGCCGGGCTTGGCGGCAGAACCGATCAAAATTGACCTCTCGAATGAAACCGTCGGCGGGGAGCCAAAATCACTGGTGCCGGTGGTCGGCTTCTGGAGGATCGAGGAGGAGGGGGGCAAGAAGGTGATCACGGTCGATGGTCGCCAGTGGAAGGAGGGTCAATCGTCGGCGGGTATCGCCGATAAGGCACGGGCTCTCTACGGGGAACGCTACGCTGAGTTTCTCGATCGCGTGCAGGCGTACGCCTACTATCCCTACGCGGTTGCGCCAAAAATCGACAATTTCACCGATGGCGAGATTTCGGTTCGCTTCGAAGGCTTGTCCGGTCGCATCGACCAGGGCGCCGGCATCCTATTCAACCTCAAGCCAAACGGAGACTACCTGACAGTCCGCGCGAACTGCCTGGAGAACAATATCGTGCTGTGGAAATTCGAGAACGGCAAGCGGTCTGCGGTCAAATGGGTACGCAATACACCGACCGCGACGCGGCAGTGGCACGACCTCAAGGTTCGCGTGAGCGGCACGAAGGTAGAAGGCTATCTTGACGGAAAGCTTTATCTGGAACACACGCTAGCGCAACCGGTGTCCGGCCGGATCGGGCTTTGGTCGAAGGCCGACAGCCACATGTATTTCGCCGATTACATCGTGGCAACTAGCAATTGAACAGGTACTGGAACGTTATGGACGCGACCGAGAGTATGCCCGTCGTACCCTTTCGCAGTCTGCTGTAGAGCGGTGTCAGGTGAACTAGATCGTTTGAGGTTGAAGGAGGTCGTGCCTCACTGAGGGAAGGCGAGTTCGAGGATTGCACCAGGAGGCGGGCGATGCCGATCACTACGGAGGCGACCTCGTTCGCAAAAACGTTCAGGGCTGCTACCTCTGCAATAACCTCGCAGAGGTTGATGTGTGGAAATCCAGAGGCGGGCGTCCGTTCGATTTCATCCTTGGCGGCTTGACGAAGATCAGATCAGGACACTGGCGCTTGGCAGTCACCGATGGCATGGCGGAGCGCACACCAAATTTTGCGTGCCCCATAGCTGGCTGCGGCGACCACGCCGCGCTCGAGCCGCCGACTCCGACCGGCTTTCCCGGCAGGTCCGGATTGTCCCGCTGCTCCTCGGACGCATAGAACACATTCATGTCGATATGGATGATTTTGCGCTGCGATGCCGTCGAGGGACCAGGGCCTTTTTCTTGGGCACCGGGCCATCGCGAAGCTGGCCCCCGAAGGGCTATGCCACGCGGCAGACATTTGGGCGCCATGCAGTCAACGACCAGAATTTTATGCTCGCCGCCCGCGAACTGATGATCCGCCCCGCGGCCGTTTTGAAGGAAGGCAGCAGGGTGCAAGCCTCACTCACGGGCGGGAAAACCACGGTTGAGATATTGCTGGGACGACCGTTGCAAACACCGTAGCTATTCGTCCGAGGCGCAAGAGAAATCGAGTCGAATCGACATGGTTGACAAGACACCCGTTCCGCCATCGGCATACATATGTGCGAACGTTAGGTACCGCAGGCCGCCTGTCCGGGGGGATTCCTCTCGTGGCGCAAAACGGACCACTCTTCATTGGCTTCGACCTAAGTGGTGCTACTTAGCTCAAACTTGCCCATGATGGATTGGAGGGAGAGGTAAAGTTTTTCAGGTGGTTAGGAGCCGTCGTGTGCACGACGTGTGCACCGGGAGATCAAAGAAAATCCAGGAACAGCCAACGAGAGCGGTTCAACCAAGATCGCTCTGGGGGCTCGGGCGGGACTGGTACGCAGAACGCGTGTTGATCTAAAAGACCGAACTCAGCAGGATGCTGCTCTCGCTGTTGAGGACGCCGTCGATGGTGCGCGCCTCGCGCGGCACACGATCGAAGTCGGCGAGACTATCGGCGCGGATCTCGGCGATCAGATCCCAGGTGCCGTTGGTCGTATGCAGGGAGTGCAACTCAGGCAAGCCGTGCAATTGCCGGATCACCGCGGTCGTGGACTTGTCGGTGACCTGAGTCATCGGCCGTCGTGGCCCTGCCGGCGTTTTGATCGAGGTCTTCGCATCGGCCTTCAATGCGCAAGAGCGAACGGTCTCCCTGAAATCGCGGTGAGCTCCTGCATGCTCTGGTGCGTTCAATGAGCGCTGAACTCAGTTGATCCCTCCGGCTACTTTCCGGCTCCCGTGGTCAAGCCGCTGACAATGTAGCGCTCAAGGAAGATGCCGACCAGGACCAGCGGTGCGATCGCCGCCGTCGACAGCGCCGCCATCGACCACCAATTGATGCCTTGCGAGCCGGTCTGGCTCGCCACCATCACCGGCAGCGTCTTCGCGTCGGTGCTCGTGAGGAGGGCGGCAAAGAAGTATTCGTTCCAGCACAGCACCAGCGAGAGGATGAACGCGGCGACCATGCCGGGCACGGCGAGTGGCAGGATGATGCGCAGGAACGCGCCCCAGGTGGAGAGGCCGTCCACGAAGGCGGCTTCATCGAGCTCAATCGGAATCGCGTTGAACTGGTCCCGCATGATCCAGATGACAATCGGTAGCACCGTCAGCGTGTAGAGCAGGATCAGGCCAAACGTCGTGTCGAGCAGCGCCAGGGCCTTGTAGAGCACGAGGAACGGCAGCGCGAGCACGACCGGCGGCAGGATCAGCTGCGACATGAAGAAGAACAGGATGTCGTCGTTGCGCATCCAGGCGAATTTGTAGCGGAAGCGGCTCAAGCCGTAGGCGGCGAGCGATCCGAGCACCAGCGCGAGCAGCGATGCGCCGACCGAAGTGATGATGCTGTTGACGAACCGGTTCATGAATTCGGAACGCGCGGTCGAAGTTCCGAACAGCGTATCGGGCGACAGGCCGAGCGAGCGCCAGCCTTTCCAGTCCGGCTGGAAATCGACCCAGGGGATCAGGTGCGCCTGCGTCACATCAACTGCCGATTTGAACGAGGTCGTGACGGTCCAGTAGATCGGGAACAGGCAGATGAAGGTCCAGAGCAGCAATGCGGCGTAGATCAGCGCGCGGCCCAGCATCCGCCGGGCGCGCGGCGCTGCGGGACGCTTTCGGATCGGGTTCGATGCAACAGTGGAGACAGCCAAAAGCTCAAACTCCATTTACGAGCTAGACGACCTTCTGCGTCCAGCGCTTCGAGGCGCGCAACATCAGCGTCAGCAGCACGATGATCAGCAGCAGGTAAATCATGGCGAGCCCCGTACCGTATCCGACATTCGAGCGATCGCGATAGACGCGGTAGATGAAGCTCGACACCGTGTCGGTGGCGCCGCCGGGGCCGCCGGCCGTCACGTTGATCACGATATCGGCGAGCTTCAGCTTGAAGATGATACGGATGATCAGGACCGTGATGCTGACCGGCAGCATGATCGGGAAGGTGACGTGCCAGAATGATTGCCAGCCATTCGCGCCGTCGACCTTGGCCGCCTCCTGCACCTCCTTCGGCATCGCTTGCAGGCCTGCGAGCAGGATGATCATGATGAAGGGGATCGAGACCCAGGCGTCCATCGCCTGGATGCTGAAGCGCGCCATCCATGGCGAGGCGAAGAATGCCGGATTGTCCCAGCCGAGATAGCGCGCCAGCGTCGCCGCCGGGCCGAAGCGATACTCCAGCAGCGACTTGCCGATCATCCAGCTCACGGCGACGGGGCTGAGCATCATCGGCAGCAGGAAGACCACGCGAAAGAATTTTCGCGCGCGGATCTCGGCGCTGAGCAGCAGCGCCAACCCGAACGCGATCGCGTATTCACCGAGCACCGCGATCGTATAGAAGACCATGTTACCGAGCGCGTTCCAGTAATAGGTGTCGTTCAGCATGCCCCTGACATTGTCGAAGCCGCTGAAGCGAGGACCCTCGATCGAGCTGAGATTCCAGTCGAGCGATGCGATGTAGATCCCGAAGATCGTCGGAAAGATCACGACGGCGACGGTGAAGAACACCGCCGGCAGGAGGAACAGCGCGCGCTGGCCACATTCGCCACGGGCCAGAACTTGTGCGACGCCAACGGCGACGGCCCAGACGAGATAGGCGATGAGGATCGGTCGCCAATCGGAGAATCCGGCGGTCATGGTACCGCTCGCGTGCAAGACCTGAATGAGAACGACGAGCAAGAAGCCGAGCGACGCTAGCAGGACAAGAGCGCGGCCGGCGGCCTTCCTGCTGCCGGCGGCGCGCTTCGTCGCTGGCTGGTGCAGGTCGTCGCTCATGGGTACGGAATTCTGCATCGAGATGAGCCGCATTTAGTGCCGGATCTGTCGCCGGGCAGGCAAGTTTTCGGCTGGCGCCGGAGGCGCCAGCCGAGGGTGGATGGCTTCGCGCAGGCGCGCTACACGCCGAGCGAGGCCTTGTAGAGCCCGATCTGCCGCTCGCGGCCGATCTGGTCGGTCAGTTTCTCCCACGCGGCGGCGATGTTGTTCGCGCCTGTCTGCGCGTCAACCTTGCCGGCGAAGATCTTGGTGAGCTCGTCTTCCGCGATGCTGTAGTACTGGAAGATGCCGGGGATGCGCGGCTCCACAGCCCGGTTGGGGTGGTTGTAGGAGCCGATCTGCGAGTTCAGGTAGGATGTAATATACTTCCTGTCATAGCCCGCTGCGACCCACTCATCGTACCGGAAGTGGCTGGTCCGGTGGGCCTGGAAGCCCGACGGGTACAGCACCGTCCAGAACGAGAGGTCCTTGCCGCCGAGATGCGCGGCCGCGCTCCACGCCGCCTTGTGCTTCTTCTCGTCGCCATCGACGCGGGCCATCACGTAGATGCCCCAGCCGAGATAGGCACAATTCGGCGCGTGGTTCGGACCGCTTGGGAGCTTCTCCCATTTGCCAGTCTTGGAATTATAGACATCGTCCGAGCCCGGCAGGATGTCGAAGCCGACGGTGTCGCCGATGACCGAGGTGTCGCTTGCTTTCGCCACTTGGCCAATGTCGCCCCACCAGGGGATCATCGAGCCGATGCCGGCCAGAAATTGCTGGAAGCCGGTGGTGTTCGGATCGGCATTGAGCTGATCGGCCGGCTCGGACGGCAGCGCGTCGATCACGTCCTGGATGGCGCGCACCCAGGCGGGATTGTTGATGCGCGGCTTCATCGTGTCGATGTCGAATAGCCAGGCCTTGTCGTCCGGATGCTTGGCATAGGCGGTGGCGCGGCTGCCAAGGAAATAGAAGCCGAACCCGCCCCACGGTTTTGGCGCATCGAGATAGCCGAACACGTTTTGGTTCTTGAACTTCTTGCCCTTGAGGAACTTCGTCACCGCCTGCACCTGCTGCCAAGTCTTCGGCACACCCCATTCGGTCGCATTGCCGGCGTCCTTCCAGGCCTTGGCGAGCGTGGCGTCGGAGAAGACGTCAGTGCGGTAGTTGAAGTTATGGCAGTCGCCGTCGATGGTGACGCGGTAGGTCTTGCCGTTCCAGGTGCCGACCGGTGGCTTCAGATAGTCGACATAGTCGTCGATATCGATCTGCTTCTTGACCCAGTCCGGCATCTCCGACGCCAGTCCCTTGCCGCAGACATCGCCTTCGAACGGTGCACCCATCTCCAGGATGTCGAAATCGACCGTGCCGGTCGCGATCGCCTGCTGTAGCCGCGGGTTGTAGTCGGCCTGGGCGAGATCGATCCAGGAAATCTTCGCACCAGTATAGGCCTCCCATGGCTTGAGGAAGCCGCGGAACAATAGGTTATGCAGGTTCTGATTATTCAGTCCCATGAAGGAGAGCTCGACGCCTTTGAACTCGCCCTCCTTGATGCTCGCCTTGGTCGGCCCGAGGCAGAGCTCGCCGACCTTTTGCCAGTCGGCGTCCGTCGGAGCGCCTTTGCCCACACCCGGAATTTGCCCAATCTGCGCGCGAAGATTCTCTTGTGCCAGCGCAATCTCCGAGAACGTGCCGAGCGCTCCGCTCGCGCCCAATGCCGCGGCGCTTGCCGCACCCTTCAGCACCGTACGCCGGTTCGGACGGAATGCGGAAAGCCAATCATAATCTTGCTGTTTCATCGCGATACCCTCCCTTTTGACTTTCTTGATGTGAAGTCTGAAACGCCGGAGCACATCGAGGCCATTCCGCTCGCGGACTTCGGTGTCGTCGTGATGGGTCATAGAGGCCGCGTCGAGTATGCAACGGCGCATTCCAAAGTCAACGAAGGCAAGCAAGCTTGAAGCCGTCCACGATATCGACGTCAGTGAAGATGGACAGCCGTCGATGATGCCGCGCTGCAAGATGAATGATCAGCCGTGACGATATGCAGCCTCGACGGCGTTCGCAGCGGCGCGAACGGGTTGGTTCCCGACGGGGCACCGTTCCGGCGTCATGTTTGTGCCGGAGGTATCGTACGCCGCCAGAGCTTGATCAGGCGTCGGGCGGAATGACGCCCTTCTTGAAGATGAAGCAGCCGTAGAAGCGCCGTTCGCCGGTCTGAATCACGCAATAGGATTTCTTGGCGAGTTCATAGAAGGCAAATCGCTCGACCGATCCCATAGGAAACGAGCGTCCTTCCGCTGCATCGATGGCGTCCTGCACTTCGCGCTGCACCTCGGGGATTTCGCAGGGCTGGCCGACGATCTCCATGCGCGATGCCGGCTTATCGATAAAACTATCGAGCGGCAGTACCGACAGGATCGCGCGTGCGGCGCGTCCGGCGCTGACATTGTCGATGCGCAACAGCCGACCCAGGACGGTCTGGCGGGCGACCGAGTCGGCGGGGAAATTGGTGTCGCAGAGGACGAGATCGTCGCCGTGCCCCATGGACCGAAGGGCATAGAGCACATCTGCATTGAGAAGAGGGTCGATCGATTTCAGCATGTGATCTCCCTGCCATGATCAGAACTTGGATTGATTGGACTATCCGACGTCGCGGCATCGACGTCCATACCTATGTGAGTAACTTCCAAGCTCGGAGATTCGTCAGCGATTGGCGGTCAATTGCCGCCGATAGCGTTCGGCGTCCCAATTCAAGAGGGCTTGCTCGTTCTCGATCGAGAGGTAGCTGATCTCGGCACTGAGCGGCAGGCGGCACGTCATCAGCGCGAGACAGGTCAACATGGCCTCGGCCCCTGGACTAGCGTCCTCCCGAATGACGGCGCCAATGCCTGGAATCAGCGTGGAAACGGGCGGGCTCAGTCCAACGGCGCTGGCATGCATTGTCATGGTAGCCAGGTCCTGGCCTTCTGCCAATATTGGTAGACCAGGTCCTAGAAAAACGACGTGGTCGGGGTACAGCGAGCCGCTTGTCGCAATCGCACGGCTGAAGCGGTCGGTGGCGATGTTGTGGCAGAGAGGATCGGCTGGCAGGCGATAGTTCGTCCCTGAGCATATGCTGCGAAGTGCTTGATCATCCGCTGCCGAGGGGCGGCGAGGGGGTAGCGAGAGGCGCCTTTCGACCTCGTGGACCAGAGCTTCCGCCGCGTCGCAGTTGGCTGCGCCAACCACGAGACCGTGATTGCAGAGGATCAGGACATCGATCGGGTTCAGCGCGGTGACGTTGCTCACGGCGTGCGCCAGCGGAAGTCCGTGATGAAAATAATCGAGGCGACGCCAAGCCAGCCCATCCAGCCGTTTGCCAAGCTCATCGCGCGCGTCGGTTCGCACCGCCCATGCGATCGTGTTGACTGAGTGGACATGCAGGACAACCGGATGCGGCATCAGTGCGTGGAGTGCCGTCTCGATCGAGGCGCGCAATGTCTTCGCGGCGTGTGGCGCAAGCGGCACCCGCTCATCACCTTGCGCCAGTGCTGCGCGTGCGGCCGAAAGGCAGACCGGCACGAAGATGTCCTTGGCCTCCGCGTCGGCAAGCCAGGTGCCGGACGCCTTCACAGAGCACGTCGCCGTGCTTGATGGATGAATTGCCGCTCCCTGCACAAGCAGCATGTTGCTGCCGACGCGGGCCGACATGCGACGGAGATCTTGGAGCTGGGCGGGCGTTTGCATCGCGATTATCTCACCAGCTTAAGTGGCTCATCACCCAGTTCGGCATGCGATTCTCAGATATGGCGAGTGCACGGACCGGTGTTGGCAGATCGGGCGCCCAGGCCAGCGCCTCCCTGTGCACCCCTGAGGTGAGGAGCAGCGTCAGCATTCCAGCGCCTCTCGCGCCCGCGATGTCGTGATCGAGGGAATCGCCGACCATCAGAACACGCCTCGGATCGGGGTAGCCCAATCGTTCCAGCACCGCATCAAAGAGCGGCGCGTGCGGCTTGCCGACATAAATCACGCGGCTACCAAGCGTCTCATAGAATTTCGCCAGCGCCCCCGGTGCCGGAATCAATCGTTCTGCGCTGAACATGGTTAGGTCAGGATTGGCGCAGAGCATCGGCAGCCGACGCGCGGCGGCCGAGATCAAGCCGTCGCGCCAGTGTTCTGGCTCGGCGACAGCATCGTCGAGGCCTCCCAGCAGGATGAAATCAGACTTCTGAACGTCGGCTACCACCATGAGTTCGAGTCCGGCAACGATGGAATGATCGCCGCCGCGCGTGATGAGCAGGCAGGTTCGGCCGAGATTGACGAACGGCTCACGTGCGCGCGCATGCAGACCGCTCCAGGTCACTTCGCCTGAGGTCAGAATGCCGTCATAGGCGGTCGGCGGCAGGCCGAGTGCTTCCAGCCGATCTTCATTGTTGCGTCACGCGTGCCGGAATTGGAGAGCACCAGCACATGCTTGCCGGCGTCCCTGAGCCTCTGCACGCAGTCGCGTGCCGCCGGGAAGACGGCGCCGCCCTCGTGCAGCGTGCCCCATTGGTCGAGCAGCACATGACCGAACCGATCGGCAATCGCGCTCAACGCTTTGATTGGGATGGCGCCGCTCCTCATGACGGACTGCCCTGTAAGGCAAGCAGCGCTGCGCCATAGCTGGCTTCGGTTTGCTCGGCGGTGACTATGGGAACGCCGAGACGGCGATGCCGGATCTTGGTCCATGCATCATTTTTCGCGCCACCGCCGATGCTGATGATGCGGCGGAGTGGCGGCGCTCCGAGCCGGGCCAGTTGCTGGTACGCGAGCGCCTCGACCGACGCGATGCCCTCGAGCAGGGCCTGGAAGAAAAGGCGGTCTTCGCTCGGGCGCGGCGTGGTCCGTGAGGCCAGCGCCGGATCGGCAATCGGAAAACGCTCTCCGGGTTTGGTAGCGGATAATAGTCGAGACCTGTCGGTTCCCCCGGCCTCAGGAGCGGCGTGAGCCGCTCCATGTCTTCCGCGGTAAAATGTGTCAGCAACGCTCCGCCGCCAGAATTGGAAGCCCCACCGGCGAGCCAGCGTTCGCCGAGGCGGTGTGAATAGACGACCTGCCCCGGGGCGAAGATTGGTTGCGTCGCGAGCAGCTTGACGACAAGCGTCGTACCAAGCGAGGTCACGGCATCGCCAGGTGTGTCAGCGCGTGTGGTAATGAAGGCGGCAACGCCATCGGTGGTGCCAGCTCCGATGCGGGCCGATGACGAAATGCCAAGCGTGGACGCGATTTCCGCATCGATCGTGGCGAAGGGCGTCCCCGGCACCAGCGCCCTCGGCAGGATTTCGCCGCTTACGCCGAGCTGGCCGAGCCATGCCGGCCAAGCACGCGCGATCGGATCGGAGCCGAGCTTCAGGACATTGTTTTCGTCGCTGACACCATGGCTCCGCCAAGCCGACCGGCAATCCAGTCAGCCTGGTGAACCGCGAAGCGCGTTCCGCTTGCTTCGGCGCCACTCAGCAGATGAAGGAGTTTCGCCAGCGCGCTGCTGGCGCCGTGCCCGCCACTCTCCGCCGGCGCAATCGCTGCAATGCGAGCTGCTTCCTTCGCCGCGCGCGTGTTCGTTGTACATCAGGCCCGGCGTGAAGGGGCGGCCACTTGCATCCACCGGCAGGAGGGTGCCTGACGTGCCATCCCTGACCGGCCGGTGGTCTCGCGGGCGTGGTGGTCGTTGCGCGGCAACGGCAGCAGTAGCGAGGAGTACACGTGAACCGACGCCAGCTTGTTTAAGGTTATCGGCGACGTTCTTCTGGTCGACGCCTGCATGGGTGCGGAAGTTAAAATTAGCCGCAATGGTGCAATGCTCCCACAGCACGTCGGTGCTACGCTACCCCGACCGGGGTATGACAGTTGGCGATCTATCGAATACTTCAAAACTCACCTCTGGGGCCGGAAGAGATTGCACGGCTTTCGAGGGCCTACGAAGAGGCGCTCCGCAGGATCGGCGTGCAGGATCGCAATGACCCTCTGACCGAACTGATTGCCAAGAAGATCATTGAGGTCGGTCAGACCGGCCTCAAGGATCCCGCCGAAATCTGCGGCCGGGCGGTCGAGGAATTAGGCCTGCCGAAAGGATAAGTTCGTGACAAGCGCGAGCCGTCCGACCTGGAGTGCCCCGCATCGGGAGGGGGCGGCCGGGACCACTGCTTTGAAGGATCGTGAGCGCGGCGGGCAAGGCCGCTCTCGTCGACAGAAACGGGCCTTCAGGAGGTGAGGACAACCAACTGGGTCCCGCACGATTGCCAAAATGGATCAACGTTCGTAGCCCATGCCAATGCCGATCTCGGGTCATGGCCTAGCCGTTGTCAGCCTTCGTGCCTATGTCCTGCTGTTCGGTGGGCAGGCTTGCCTCAAGCTCGGCGATGATGTCCTGGAGCAGCCGCACGGCAAGCGCGTCGGTCGCCTCCGCGTGCAGCCTTCGGTATCGCTGCAGTTCTTCGAGTATCTTCGGCGATTGGGCGGCCATGGTCTGTTGCGATCTCCAAACCGTCTACGCCAGAACGGGTCCCCGGTTGCAGCCACGTTCGGCGAAATTCAGCGCATTCGCGCCTCAGGCGTCGAGCGCGAGCGAGATTGGCGTCCCCACCACGGTCTATAGCCCCTAAACCTGGACTCTTGTCCTGGTGTAGTCTTCGCTGCCGCCGCCCGTCTCGCCTCGGTCAGGTCCCATCGCAGCGCGCTTCATGACCCTGCTGACCGCCCAATCCGTGTCACGAGGAACCCGCCGCCCGCCCCGCATCAGTGATGCGGTATTCGATATCTCCGGATGGAAGCGGTACGGTTTGCACGAGACCCAGCTCCACCAGCCGCGCCACGGTCTCATGGTCGAACAGCGGTGCGCTGATCCAGGATTGGCCGAGGAGCCTCCTCAGAAAAGCGCGCTCCAGATCGGTCAGCTCCATCTCGTCCTCCGCTCTTCCAGAACAAGGCCCCCCAAGGGTTCAGCCAGGAACGGAGCCATCGTCGTCCCGTTGATTCCGGAAGACAATATCAGGGAGGTCAACATGACCATGGAAGATCGCGAGACGTTCAGCCTGATCGGCAGCGACAAGGTGGAGGGCACGAACGTGTACGGGGCCGGCGGGGAGAAGGTCGGCTACATCGAGCGCGTCATGATCGACAAGATCAGCGGCAAGGTGGCCTACGCGGTGCTCAGCTTCGGCGGCCTGCTCAGTATCGGCGACGATCACTATCCGCTGCCTTGGCAGGCGTTGAAATACGACACCAACCTGGGCGGCTACGTCACCGGTATCACCCAGGACCAACTCCGCGGCGCCCCCAAATACGCCGACGAGAGCAGTTGGAATTGGAGCGACCCGGCGACGACGCGCTCGGTGAACGCCTATTACGGTGTGCCAGTGGCTTGACACGGCGCACTCCGGTGCCTGGCTGGCTGACGGCGGAGGTCGCTCTTCCACTACGTCGTCGCTATCGAGGACTGGAGTTGTGGCTACTCGCTCAGCCTCAACGCCGAGCGGGATCACGTCGAACCTTTCCACGAATTCCGCCATCTGCAAAGGATTGAGGACGGACCGGATCGCCCCGAGGGACTGCGATATCGCCTTCAGATGCCCCAATGCGGCAGCGAGGAAACCGGGAGGCTTCGGCGTGTCGTCCTCTCGCCCGTCTCAGCGCCGACGGTCTCGATGCCGCCTGAGCCGGCTCGCGGCTCGGTCACCGGGAACACGGCTCGTCCGCGCGACTTGATCGGATGGACATCCGGAGAATGGAGGACACCATGAAGCCAGTTCTGGTCGCGACGTGCCTGCTGGCGGTGGCGTCGGTTTCGCCGGCGGAAGCGAAGGGCTGTATCAAGGGTGCCATCGTCGGCAGCGTCGCCGGCCACGTGGGGGGTCACGGCAAACTCGCGCGGCGGCGGGATGCGTGGTCGGTCACCATGAAGCCAACAAGCAGAAGAACCCGAGCGACTCGAATGCCCAGGCACCGTCGGGCCAGAAGTCACGCCCGCCGCCCTGGGCGTGAGGGACATCTCGGATGAAGATCCGCTCGCACTCGGAGAGCCACATTTTCGAGCTCGATGACGGCTCGAGCTGGCAGATCTTTCCCGGCGATCTCGACCTGACGCTCGGCTGGAAACCAGAGACCGAACTCACCGTTGTCGAAGCCGAGGACGAAGTCGCCACGCACGAGCTGGTCGGAGGCGGCGGGAAGGTGCGTGTCAGGCGCGCCGGCGAGAGCTGGCCTGCGAAGGACGTCAAGAATGCATTGAAGGAGGGCTGAAGATTGTCCGAGGCCGCAACCCTGCTGGGAGCAAGCGGGTTGGAAGCGGCATGGAAGACGAGAAGAATCGATTGTTCGCGGAAGCCCAAAGGTGCCGGCAGCTTGGCTGCCTCCATCACCGATCCGGAGGTGATCCAGCGGCTCACCGCGCTCGCGGAAGAATACGAACCCCGGGCTTCTCCGGCCCCGAAGGACAGGAAGGGTTGAGTCAGGTCTCGCCGGAGCCCGAGAAGAGCGCTGTGGGCGGCGTTGCGCGCGGCGGCGGTATCCGTGCGTAGCTCGACCCATTGATCTTGAGGTCGTACCGTTTGGCCAGGTCGAGCAGCCGCCGTCGGGTGAACGGATCCGCCTTCTCCGCCAGGTCCCGGGCTCGCTGTGCAAAGCCTCTGTAGAACTCTTCCACGACGCCACCCCCGCAACATCACTGAAAGTCGGATTTCAGTCCGGAGCGCGCTTTGCGTCAAGTGGTCTGACGCATCCGGAGCGACGAGGGGCAACATGGGCGGCGATACAGGACGAAGCGTCCACCGGCAAACGTGCCTTTGCCTTCCGGTCGCTTGGCTCAGAGCGGCCGGACTGACGACATTCCGAAATCGCAGGAACAAACCGCCTGCCGCCGGAGTCGTTCGGGTGTGCTGAACATCGTGCTATGTGCACCGCCATGCGTTATGTGGCCTATGCAGTCGATCTATGTGACGTCGTCCATGCGGTCTATGAGCTCGAGTGCGGCGCCGATGACGACGCACGGTGTCGAGCCGCGAAACTTCTCGAGGCATATCCAGTCATAGAGGTCTGGAGCGGCGCTCGGTGCGTCGGGCGATTGACCGCCGATGCGCCGCGGGAAGAGGATCATGCGTCCGCGCCCGATCAGCGGCGTGGCACCTGACAACACCGAGGACGACATTGCGCGCGAGCAGCTCGGCCCGCGCGGCGTTCCTGGCGCTCCCGATCCTGCCCGCATCGTGCCCCAAGTCGAGAAGAACACGCCCAAGCACATCGACCCCGGTCATGCCGCTTGATGCGGCCGGGGCCGATCCCGCCGGATGACTGCTCGACCCCGCGCTATCTGATCCGGCCGTACTACCTGCGTCCCGACGGCAAGGTCGGCCACGACGTCTTCGCGGTGATCCGCGAGACCATTCGCGAGATGGACAAGGTCGCCATCGGCCGCGTCGTGCTGACCAACCGCGAGCACATCATCGCGCTCGAGCCGCTGGACAACGGGCTCGTCGGCACGCTGCTCCGCTACCGGGACGAGGTGCTATCCGAGCAGGAGTATTTCGACGAGATCCAAGATGTGAAGGTCACCAAAGACATGCTGGATCTCGCCAAGCACATCGTGAATCAGAAGGCCGGACGGTTCGAACCAGAGAAGTTCGAGAACCGCTACGAAACCGCGCTGATCGACCTCATCAACCAGAAGCGCGCCGGCAAGCCGATCACGCCGAAGGAGAAGCGCGCCGCGAGGCGCGTAGTCGACCTAATAGAGGCGCTGCGGCGATCCGTCGGCAAGGAGGCCGCGCCAGCGAAGGCGGCCAAGCGTGCTAAGAAGCCGCGCAAGGCCTCGAGTGGCCAGAAGGAGATGCTGATGCCGATCGAGGGCAAGAAGCCGGCGAAGGAGGCCGCCGAGAAGAAGCCGGCCACTGGGGCGCGACCAAAATCAGCGTAGTTCAGGACCTTTCGGAGCGGAGGAACCTCGGGGGAAGGGACCAATTTCGCGCTTGGGGCGTGTCAGGATATGGACAGTCTTCTTAGATTGAAAATGGGCTTGAGCTGCAGACTGTTAGCCACTTCATAATTCTGATTGGGTCTGCCAGCGTAAGCTTTCGAGACAACCGCTCGGGAGGCAACGATGACACCCGGCTGGCTCATTTTCCCCGCGACAATCGTCCTGATCATTGTGAGTGTGGTCATGCTTGGCGCTTGATAGGCACCTGACGAAGAGAATCTTCAAAGATCGCGCTCTGAAGATTCGCCCCTAGACCGACGTGAACGCATGTGGGTCACCAATTCGATGGGGTGCGGCATGAATTGCCCGAGTTGCGGCAAAGTCAACCCAGAGGGAAAGAAGGTCTGCGACGATTGCGGCGCGCGGCTATTCCTTCGCTGCCCTGCGTGCCGGGCTGACAATCCGCTAGACAAGAACTTCTGTGGCGACTGTGGTGTCGCACTCACGCCGACAGTACCGCTGCGAGTAACAGCAGGGGCGGGCGCATCGACGTCCATCGGGGCACGAGTCACGGAGCACTCGAGCTTGCCACCCGCACCAACCTCTTCCGCCGAGCGTCGCCAGCTCACAGTGATGTTCTGCGACCTCGTCGGCTCGACAGCGCTCGCGACAAGGCTCGATCCGGAAGATCTACGGGACATTATCGCCGAGTACCGCGATAGCGTAGCGGCGGTCGTCCGCAAGTACGGTGGCACTGTCAGCCGCTACATCGGCGATGGTATGCTCATCCTGTTCGGCCATCCTTCAGCCCATGAGGACGATGCCGAACGCGCGGTGCGCGCTGCGCTTGAGATCGCCGCGACCGAGCACGCGCGGGGAGCCCCACCCGAGTTCGAGCTCCGGGTTCGCCTTGGGCTCGCGACGGGTCTCGTCATCGTAGGTGACCTTATCGGCAGCGAAGCTGCAGAGGCACAGGCGGTTCTTGGCGAGACGCCGAACCTTGCCGCTCGACTGCAAGCGCTCGCCGAACCGGATGGGGTAGTCATTGCGGAGGACACGCGGCGGCTCATCGGCGGGCTCTTTGACTACGAGAATCTCGGCGCAGTGACGCTGAAGGGCTTCGCCGCGCCGGTGCGCGCCTGGCGGGTGCTGCATGAGGGAACTGCCGAAAGCCGCTTCGAGGCATTGCACCCTTCGGTTCTCGCCCCGCTGGTTGGGCGTGAGGAAGAACTCGCGCGGCTAGAGCGGAGCTGGCGCAGTGCTCGGGCGGGTACTGGCAAAGTAATACTGCTCGTGGGAGAGGCGGGGATCGGCAAGTCGCGCCTCGTTGCGGCTCTTCAGGAGCGTGTCGAGCAAGAGCCGCACACCTGCTTGCGCTATTTCTGCTCGCCTCATCATCAGGAAAGCGCGCTTTACCCCTTCACCGCACAACTCCAGCGAGCGGCTGGCTTCGATCGTGAGGACACACCGAGGGCGAAGCTCGACAAACTTCGAGCGCTCCTATCGCCTGCATTGCCGCCTGACGAGGACGTGGCGATCCTGGCCGAAATGCTGTCGATTCCGAACGATAATCTGTACCTGCCGGTCACGAGTACGCCGGAACAAAAGAAGGAGAGAAGTTTCGCTGCTTTGGTTCGCCAGCTTGAAGTTGTCGCGCAAAGACGTCCAATCATGATCGTATTCGAGGATATGCAATGGATCGATCCAAGCTCGCGCGAGCTGCTGGACCGAACCGTCGATCGTGTAGAAAGCCTGCCGGTTTTGGTCTTGATCACCTACCGCCCCGAGTTCCAGTTGGTATGGACCGGAAAGCCGCATGTCAGCTTGCTCGTGCTGAACCGGCTTGACCAGAAAGCGGGTGCTGCGCTGATCCGGAGCGTGGCGGGCGGTCGGACGCTGCCGACCGAAATCGTCAATGAAATTGCTGAACGAACGGATGGTGTGCCGCTGTTCGTTGAGGAGTTGACGAAAGCGGTGCTCGAAACAAGCCCCGAGCGTATCGCGCGAGCGATTTCCTTCGCGCCGCTGCCCGGACTTGCCGTACCGGCCACGCTACATGCTTCGTTGATGGCGCGGCTCGACCGGATTGGTCCGATAGCCAAGGAGGTGGCGCAAATCGGCGCAGCTATTGGCCGCGAGTTCTCCTACGATCTGCTGGCCTCGGTCGCACAGCGGTGCGACAACGAGTTGCGGGCGGCGCTCGACCGGCTGATCACCACCGGCCTCGTGTTTGGGAGTGGCGAGCCGCCCGACGCCAATTTCTTGTTCAAACACGCACTGGTCCAGGATGCGGCATACGGCACACTGTTGCGCAGCCAACGCCGCGAGCTGCACGCGCGGATCGCTGGCGCGCTCGAGGAGAGGCTCGCTAGGGGCATCCAAGAGCAGCCGGAAATCCTCGCCCATCACTGCGGACATGCGGGCCTAACCGAAAAGGCGGTGTCCTATTGGCGGGAGGCTGGTGAGCGTTCAAAGGCTCGATCGGCAATGACAGAAGCAATCGCGCAGATGCGAAAGGCGCTCGATCTGCTATCCCATCTGCCGGATACCGCCAAGAGTGAGGGCATCGAAACTGAACTTCAACTCGCGCTCGGCGGTGCACTGATCGCCGCGAAGGGCCATGCGGCCGAAGAGACCGGCAGGGCCTACGGCCGGGCGCGTTGCCTCTGCGAGGCACTGAACGACTCTCCGAACCTGCTCAAGGCGCTCTGGGGCGAGTTCGTGCATTATCACGTCCGTGGTGAAACGGACCGATCGCATCGCATCGCCGAGAATCTGCTCGATTTGGCCGAACGACAGAACGATGCGGCCATTCTTGTCGCCGGTCATCGGGCAGTGGGCGATAGCTGGCTTCATCGCGGACAATTGGCCTTGGCGCGCGCCCATCTCGAGCGGGGGCTCGCCCTGTACGATCCGGCGCAGCAGCGGTCACTGACGGCGCTGTTCGCAGAAAACGCCCGCGTGGCGATGCTTTCGTTCCTCTCGCTGACGTGTGGCCTTCTTGGATTCGCCGATCAGGCGCGGGTGCAGAGCAGTGACGCCCTGGCAGAAGCGCGCGATTCGTCGCAGCCGATCAGCCTCGCATTCGCGCTGAGCGTTGCGTGCCGGTTGCATTTCGTGCTCAATGATGCGGGCATGGTTGGGCAACGGGCGGACGAGCTGGTTGCGCTCACCACCGAGCAGCGCTTTGCTTTCTTTCTCGCGATGGGGACGTCATATCGCGGCTGGTCGCTGGCTGAAGCCGGAGACCCCGAAGCCGGGGTGGACTTACTGCGGCGCGGTATCGAGGGATTCCAGGCGTCCGGCGCGGCATGGACCCTTCCGTTCTACCTGGCGCAGCTCGCAGCAGCCGAGGCAAAGAGAGCACGATTTGAAACCGGGCTCGGCCAACTCTCCGACGCCTTGGCACTAACCCAGAAATTGGGGGTGCGGTGGTTCGAGGCCGAGCTGTATCGGCGCCGAGGCGAGTTGATGCTTACGGCTCGGCCCGACGCCGAGACCGAGGCTGAGACCGAATTTCGCCACGCCATCGCGATTGCTCGCCAGCAGAAGGCGAAACTCTGGGAACTTCGCTCCGCCGTTAGTCTCGTCCGGCTCTGGCGTAATCAGGACAGGGGTGATGAAGCACGCGGTCTTCTCGCGGCCGTCTACGGTTGGTTCAACGAGGGCTTCGACGTTCGTGACTTGAAGGAAGGCAAGGCGCTGCTGGAAGAACTAGGCGTGTAGGTCCGTGGCAATCTCTGCAAAGTCATCCCAACCGCGCAGAACCAGTAGTCTGGTTCGCGCGGCAAGCGAAATGACCCAATGATGCGGCCTCATTCTTACTTCGGCAATTGCAGGCTCGGCGAGGCCAGCCACGCTCTCAGGTGAGAAACAACCTTAGCTCGTTGAGCTTGGCGAACAATTCGCTCTCTGCCGGGCGGAATGCTTTGGGACTCTTCCCGCGGATCCTGTGCCGCCTCCACAAGCAGTTCTTCCAAAGTGGTATTCTTGAAACGAAGTCTTCTCGGCATTGTGTTGCTCCCTCGAATACAGGCGGGAGCGCGATCGCTCTCTCGGCCACCGGGCACCTACAGAGGTCAGTCTTGGCCGGTCCGGTGATGTTGGGCAACCGTCCACACGGACGAAGGTTGCTAAACTAGGATCGCCAAGCAGAAAGCCCCGCTTGCTTGGGCGCGTGGTCCCACTGGGTTACCGCATTTCGGGTTCTTTGATCGCGAGAGCCGATATCTCTGCCCGGTCGTGCACACCGCCTTACGCAACCTTGATGATCTTCTTCGCGACCATTTCCGTAAGGGGATCGTCGCGATCCTTGACGCAAAGGGCATGGAGCGTTTGCGCGTAAGCTTTAGTGATGCGGCTGACCATCTCCCGCTCAATCGCGGGGTCTTGGATCAATTGATGAATAATACCCATCTCTCAACCGGGGGCAGGCTCAACTGCCTCCAACTCTTTCAGGATACGGGCGTTCAGCGAGTGCAAAGTGCTGCTCGGCTTCAGCTAAGTGCTGGCGCACCATGCGAAGGTCCATGTTCCATCTTCGCACGATACGGGAACCGGTCCCAGTTAATTCGCGTATCCCATCGACGAATTTCGACCGCGGCCGGTGCTCTACTCGTCTCTGCGTGATGTTGGTGTCCAACTCGTTGAAGACTGCGGATGCGGACGCCCACGTCACAAAGAACGGCCACGTCGGGAGCAACGAGCGGCGTCGCGCGTTGTGACAAGGGAAGCTGTGCGCATCGAGCGACGGTGGCAGCGATGGTGGACCTCCATCCGAACCGCGCCCATGGTCCGTCTCCCGATCTGGAGCCGGAGCACCGCCGGGCGATCTGCAAAGGGATTGGGGAGCAACTTCGCAGCACCCTCGCGGACGATGCGGTACCGCTACCGCCACAACTGGAGGGTTTGGTAGAGCGGCTTACCGCCTCGGACGGCGGAGCGTCGCCAACCGCCTCTGCGCGCCAAGACGACGCCGCATCCCTGCCGCTCTGGAAACGTATCATGAAGCTTTGGCGGGGTCTTCTGAGAGGGCCGCTGAGGATCGGGCCGCACGACCTTGGTGCAGCCTAATAGCGGGAGTAACGCATCACGACTGACGATCAGGTCAATCTCGTCGTTCAGCGGCTTTGCGAGCAATTGCACCTGGCGCTCCGATTGAAGGCGAGCGAGGCACATCCTCCGAACGCCAAGGATATCGGATTCGATCCTGCTTCTGTAAGAACTGTATTGCTGACCGGATTGGGTTCGGCGGGTGTCACGATCCACCACGAGGCGGTCGGAGCGACCGAAGAGCCGCCGTGGTCCTAAACGCGAAACGCGAAACCGCAGGGCGGGCTCCTCGTCTGGTCGGCCGACGAGATCTTCCCCAGGCGTGAACCCATGGCGGCGTTGGCCGTGGCTGTCTATGTGATCGTCTCCCTTATGAAGTGAAGGCGGGAAATCATCGGGGGGCGACGGGCCAACGTCGAAACAGGGGTGCCTCGTTCATCCTGAATCTCTGCAACAACGGTCCGGAGCTCTGCGTTCATGGCTTCCTTCGGCTGTCACTGGTCACCTGCTGAGTCGGGCGGGCACTCGGGGCAGGTATCGCCGATGGAATCCAGTACCTCGCGGACTTCGTCGACGGCATCGCCCGGAGAGATCCCAGCGGGCGGATCGTGCCTGGCGATATCGAATGCGCGCTCGCGGGCATGCGGGTCGGCCCGGTCCTGCGCCCAGCCGTGCTCCTCGCATTCCTGGATAGCGCCAGCCTGGACGAATCCTTCCGCCCGCCTGCTCGTTCCGAGCGGTTAGCACGGGGCAGGGATTCGCAACCGGCAGGGCTAGGGCTTGTCCACCTCTTCCGCAGCGCCTGTGCAGAACGTTATGCGAGAGCCAGGACGCTTGGCTTCGACATCGACTACAGGCGCGTCTGCTCGCGGAGTTTCAGGCTCGGGGCATACTGCTGCGCGCGCTCTACTACACCGCCGTCATGGAGAACCAGGACTTCTCCTCGATCCGTCCTTTTATGGATTGAGCGAGAATTCAAATTTCTCAATGCGTTAGAAGGCCGCGTGTGCACGGCGTGTGCACCGGGAGATCAAGTAAAATCCCGCAACGTCCAACGTGGTTCGCAAAACCAACGGCACTTCTGATCGTGGTGTTGCTTGACGTCGCGCCCCGTCCGTAGCCGGTCGACGGCATGATGCTGTCGATCGCAGTTGATACCAGCGCGCCTTTACGTTCAGATATGAATCGCATGTCCCAGCGATTTCAGCGCCGCCTCGTGAAAGCCCTCGCTTTGGGTCGGGTGTGCGTGGATCGTCATCGCGACGTCGTCGATCCGCGCGCCCATCTCCAGCGCAAGACTGAAAGCTGCAGATAGCTCGGCAATGCCGGCCCCGACACCCTGGATACCAAGCAGGAGATGGTTGTCCGCCCGTGCCACGGTCCGGATGAAGCCGTCCTCGTGCTCCAGCGTCAGTGCGCGGCCGTTGGCCCTGAACGGAAAAACATCCGTCTTGACTTCGAAGCCCCTGCCGCTTGCTTCGCTTGGTGCCAGCCCGACCGTGACGATCTCCGGATCGGTGAAGCAGATCGCAGGGATCGAAATCCGGTCCCAGGCACGGCGGCGGCCGGCGACAATCTCTGCGACCATCTCGCCTTGTGCCATGGCGCGATGCGCAAGCATCGGTTCTCCTGTGACGTCGCCGATCGCGAAGACGCCGCGCATCGAGGTGCGGCATCGATCGTCGATCCTGAGGAAGGGGCCTATCGTGTCGAGATCGAGCGTCTCTAGACCAAAGCCGGACGTTGCTGGCCTTCGACCGACCGTAACGAGGATCTTGTCGGCTTTGAGTGATGTCTGCTCGCCGCTGGCGGTTTCGACTGCGAGTGCCTTGCCGTCCGCGGCGAGCGCCTTCGCCTTCGCGCCTGTCAACACCGTGACGCCGAGTGCGCTCAGGCGCCGTCCGACCGGCGCGCTCAGCTCGCCGTCATATTGCGGCAGAATACGTGGCGCGGCCTCGACGATCGTAACGGCCGCGCCCAATTTCTTGAAGGCCGTGCCTAGCTCGAGCCCGATGTAGCCGCCGCCAACCACCACAAGCCTGTTCGGGATCTCGGTGAGCGCCAATGCCTCGGTTGACGAGATCACCCGGTCCCCGAATGGCAAGGACGGGATTGGGATCGGCTCAGAGCCTGTCGCGATGACCACCGTTTCGGCACGGATCATCTGTGGGCGGGATCGTGTTTCGACTTCGATGGACTTGCCATCTACAAAGCGAGCGTGCCCGGTGATGAGCCTGACGCCCGCTTTCTTCAGAAGGCCGGCTACGCCCCCGTTCAGGCGCCGAACGATGCCGTCTTTCCAGGCTATGGTCTTGGCGAAATCGAGCGATGGCTTTGCACAGGAAATTCCGAGTGTGCTCTTGCCCTCCGCGGCACCTGTAATGGTTTCATACTCGCCGGCCGCGTGGATCAAGGCCTTCGAAGGAATGCAGCCGACATTGAGACAGGTGCCGCCCGGTTTTTCCGCTTCAACAATGATCGTATCGATGCCGAGCTGCCCGGCACGAATTGCGCAGGTGTAGCCGCCGGGGCCGCCGCCGATGACAAGGAGCTTGCAGGTGATTTCGGTCATCGTTCTATGAATCAATGAAGATCATGGCCGGCGTTTCCAACAGCAGCTTGATGCGTTGGATGAATTGCGCGGCATCAAAGCCGTCGATCACGCGATGATCGAAGCTAGAGGACATATTCATCATCTGGCGCGGCACGAAGGCGGTGCCGTCCCAGTGCGGGCGGATGGCGATCCGGTTGATGCCGACGATCGCGACCTCCGGGTGATTGATGATGGGCGTCGTGGCTAGCCCGCCCAAGGCGCCGAGCGATGTGATGGTGATGGTCGAGCCGGTGAGTTCGTCGCGGGTGGCGCCGCCGTTTCGGGCCGCATCGGCGAGTCGAACGACTTCACTGGCGCAATCCCAGAGGTCGCGCGCTTCGGCGTGCCTGACGACTGGGACCATCAGACCGCCCGGGGTCTGGGTGGCGATCCCGATATGAACCCCGGCGTGCTGGTGTACGATCCCAGCCTCATCGTCGAAATGGGCGTTGAGCTGCGGCATCTCGGCGATCGCGCGCACCGTGGCCCGCATCAGGAACGGTAACAATGTCAGTTTGGGCTTGCCCGGCTGCTTGCGGCCGTTGACCTTCGCGCGCAAATCTTCGAGCGCAGTGACGTCGATCTCCTCGACATAGGTGATGTGCGGAATGCGTGAGCTCGCAATCGACATCTTCTCGGCGATCTTGCGCCGCAAGCCGACAATCTTGATGTCAGTGACCGCGGTTTGGGCCAGATGCGGCGTCGCTGTCGCTCCACTGCGGGCGCGCGCCAGCACCGCGTCGAGATCGTCGTGAGTGATCCGCCCAGCCGGACCAGTGCCGCGGATATGCCGCAAGTCGACGCCGGCTTCGCGCGCTCGGAGCCGGACGGCAGGAGCGGCCAAGGGCCGTTCGGCCGCGTGCTGGAGTGGCGAAGCCGAGGGCTGCGATCTCGGTACATCGGGCGGTGCACTCGCCGGGGCGCGCGGGGCGCTTGCGCCGTAATCCGCCCTCTTGGCCGCGGCGCTTGCCGCGGGCAATGCCTGTTTCGCTGCCTCCGGCGTCCGCTCGCCCGTGCCGTCCACCTCCAGGCGAACGAAGTCCGAGCCGATGGCGAGAAGGTCGCCCACATTGCCGGCAAGCCAGGTGACGCGTCCGTCAGCCGGCGAGGGGATTTCGACGGTCGCCTTGTCGGTCATGACGGCGCCGAGCACGGCGTCCTCACGAACGACATCGCCGACCTTCACATGCCATTCCACCAGTTCGGCTTCCGCAATGCCTTCGCCGACATCGGGCAGCCTGACCACGCGCTCGGCCATCTCAGGCCTCCAGTGTTTCGACCAGCGCGCGGCCAAGCCGCGCCGGGCCCGGGAAGTAATCCCATTCCTGCGCGTGCGGGTAGGGCGTATCCCAGCCGGCGACGCGCAAGATGGGAGCTTCAAGATGATAGAAGCATCGGGTCTGAACCAACGCGCAGAGCTCGGCACCGAAGCCAGATGTGAGCGTTGCCTCGTGCACGATCACACAGCGTCCAGTCTTCTTGACCGACACTTCGATGGTATCCAGATCGAGCGGCAGCAGCGAGCGAAGATCGATGATCTCGGCATCGATGCCGGTCTCGGTCGCGGCGGTCTCGGCGACATGAACCATCGTACCGTAGGCAAGAATGGTGACCGCCTTGCCTTGTCTGCGGATCGCGGCGCTGCCGAACGGAATCGCAAAATGTCCGTCATCGACCTCGCCGAGATCGTGCTTTGACCACGGCGTCACCGGCCGGTCATGATGGCCATCGAACGGGCCGTTATAGAGACGCTTGGGCTCGAGGAAAATCACGGGATCGGGATCCTCGATGGCCGAGATCAGCAGACCCTTGGCGTCGCGCGGGTTCGACGGCACGACGGTCTTGATACCGCAGACATGGGTGAACAGCGCTTCCGGACTCTGGCTGTGCGTTTGCCCGCCAAAGATGCCGCCGCCGGTCGGCATGCGAACCACAAGCGGGCAGGTGAACTGGCCGTTGGAGCGGTAGCGCAGCCGCGCAGCCTCCGAGACAATCTGGTCGTAGGCCGGATACATGTAGTCAGCGAACTGGATCTCGACGCAAGGCTTCAATCCGTAAGCCGCCATTCCCACCGCGATGCCGACGATGCCGAGTTCGCTGATCGGGGTATCGAAGCAGCGGCTCGTTCCGTATTTTGCCTGCAGGCCCTGGGTTGCCCGGAATACGCCGCCGAAATAGCCGACGTCCTCGCCGAACACGACGACATTGTCATCGCGCGACATCATCACGTCCATGGCCTCGCGGATCGCCTCGATCATGGTTTTGCGCGGCATCGCTCAGACTCCAGCTTCCTGGCGTTGCCGGCGAAGATGCGGCGGCATCTCGGCGAACACGCCCTCGAACATCTCGCGCGCCGACGCATGCTGTGGGGAATGCAGCGTGCCGTAGCTTTCGGCCTCCTTC
This sequence comes from Bradyrhizobium sp. USDA 4486, assembly GCF_054057995.1. NCBI lineage: Bacteria > Pseudomonadati > Pseudomonadota > Alphaproteobacteria > Hyphomicrobiales > Nitrobacteraceae > Bradyrhizobium > Bradyrhizobium sp. USDA 4486. Next base: position 3,082,289 of record NZ_JBSRZV010000001.1, on the reverse strand, counting down.
TGCGCCGAGATTACGGTGTCGAGTATCTCGGCCTCCGTCTGCTTGTGCCGCTCCTCCGACCAGGCGCCGCGAACGATCAGGTGGTTCTTCAGCCGGATCACGGGATCTCCCAGCGGCCATGCGTCGGATTCCGTCTTCGGCCGATAACCTGTCGGGTCGTCGGAGGTGGAGTGGGCGCCGACGCGGTAGGTAACATGTTCGATCAGGGTCGGGCCCAGGTTGCGGCGTGCGCGCTCGCAAGCCCATTTTGCGGCCGCATGAACCGCAAGGTAATCGTTGCCGTCGACGCGCAGCGCCGGAATGCCGAAGCCGAGACCGCGCGCTGCGAACGTGCCGGAGCCGCCACGCGCGATGCCCTGGAACGTTGAGATCGCCCATTGATTGTTGACGATGTTGAGCACGACCGGCGCGCGGTAGGTCGAGGCGAACACGAGGGCGGCATGGAAGTCGGATTCGGCAGTTGCCCCATCGCCGATCCAGGCAACCGCGATCTTGGTATCGTTCTTGATCGCGGATGCCATCGCCCAGCCGACCGCCTGGATGTACTGGGTGGCGAGATTGCCGGAGATCGAGAAGAAACCATGCTCCCGGGAGGAATACATCACCGGGAGTTGGCGTCCCTTCAGCGGATCGTGCGTGTTGGAGTAGATCTGACAGGCCATCTCCACCAGCGAATAACCGCCGGCGATCAATAGCCCCGCCTGCCGGTACGTCGGAAAATTCATGTCGCCCGGAAGGAGCGCCTTGCGGAAGGCGCAGCTCACGGCTTCTTCGCCCATATGCTGCATATAGAACGACGTCTTGCCCTGACGCTGCGCCAGCTGCATGCGCGCGTCGAATGCGCGGAGCGTCATCATGTGGCGTAAGCCCTCGAGCAACTCGCTGTCCGAGAGCGCGCCCGCCCACGGACCGACCGCCTCGCCATCGCGGTTGAGCACGCGGATGACGGAAAACGCGAGGTCACGTATGGCCTCGGCGTCCACGTCGACGGGGGGACGATCGACCTGACCTGCGCGTGGGATGCGGATGTTCGAGAAATCGGGGGTGCCGCCGGGGCGTACCGCTGGTTCCGGTACGTGCAGCTTCAACGGCGTAGACTCCCGGGATCGAGCGGCTTCGCGTTGCGGGATCACGGCGTCATGTGTGAGGCTGGGGTCGGGCATTGGCATTCACCTCTCACTTCGATCGCATCGATGCAGAACAACGCGCCAACACGGCGAGCGAGCCGGTCGACGATATCGCGGTCATCGATGTCTATGGAAGCCGAGATGCGGCATTCGCTCGCGCCTGCGCGCGCACTGACCGCAGCCAGCCGAAGCCCCGCGACGCGAGTCTGGTCGAGCAGGCGGCCGAGTGCGGCGTGCATATCGCTGGTCTGAAGTTCGAGAAAAAACACCGCATCTGTCTCGCTTTGGTCAGCATATCGTACTGGTAAAAGTCAGGATTGTTGTTCCTTTAATCTGGGTGCAGCTTGGAATGGCAGTATAGTTGTTCTATAAATGTGACGTGAGACCAGAATGGAGTTCTCGGTATGGCGCTAGTCGGACGTGCCACAGGGCTGGCCAAGGCTCCGCGCAAGGATGCGCTTCGGCTTGACGAGATCGATCGCAAGATCCTGCGCGCCCTGCAGCAAGATGCGCGCCTGACCACGGCGCAACTCGCCGACCGCGTTGGACTCTCCACCACACCATGCTGGAACAGGCTGAAGCGCTTGGAGACCCAGGGCTATATCGATGGCTACGTCGCGCTGCTCAATCAGGACAAGCTCGGCCTGCCTGAAACAGTCATCATCGAACTGACGCTCGATCGGCACGACGAGGAGATGCTCGAGCGTTTCGGCCAACTGCTCACGAACTTGCCGGAGGTGATCGAAGCCTATCTCACCACCGGCGATTACGATTACGTCGTGAAAGTCGCGGTCGAAAGCACCGCCGGCTATGAACGCTTCTTGCGTGAGAAGCTCTATCGCATCCCGGGCATCCGCCACAGCCGGTCATCTTTTGCGCTGCGCTGCCTGAAGAAGTTGACTTCAGTGCAGGTATAGCGGGCGCGGGCTGCGGCTCCTATGGCGATCGGGTTGCGGTCCGTCCCTTTAGCAGGAATCCGCCGAACGGAAAGCTTATCGCCCCATTTCGGCGAACTCGTGCTTGCTCTCGTGGCCGCCGACGAAGGCCAGGATGCCGGCGATCAGCGGGAGCACGGCAAGCACCAGGAGACCCGTCGAGGTCTGCCCCGTCGCTTCCTTGACCCAGCCGATCAGATACGGGCCGCCGAAGCCGGCGAGATTGCCGATCGAATTGATCAGGGCGATGGCCCCGGCCGCGGCCGTACCGGAAAGCCAGGCGGTCGGCAGGGTCCAGAACACGCCGAAGACGCAGAACAGACCGATGGCGGCGAAGGTCAATGCCACCATCGTCATGGCCGGATCGGTGAGATAGGAGGAGATGCCGAGCGCGATGGCGATCAGGATCATGGGCGCGCCGACATGCATCACGCGCTCGCGCGTGGCGTCCGAATGCCGCGCCCACAGGATCATCGCGATCGTGCCGAACACATAGGGAATCGCCGTCACGAAGCCGGTCTGCGCGTTGGTGAGGCCGAACGGCCTTGACGATCTGCGGCAGCCAGAACTGCATGCCGTAGAGCGCGCCGACGAAGCCGAAATAGATCAGGCTCAGCGTGATCACCTTGGGCGAGGACAGCGCTTCGCCGAGCGTCAGATGCTTCACGGCCTGCTTCGCCGCGATCTCCGCATCGAGTTTCGCCTTGAGCCAGGCCTTCTGCTCGGCCGAGAGCCAGTCCGCCTTCTCCGGCCTGTCGGTGAGATAGAACCAGGTGACGATGCCCAGCAGCACGGAGGGAATGCCTTCAAGAATGAACAGCCACTGCCAGCCCTTCAGGCCCATCATGCCGTCGAGGCCGAGCAGCAGGCCGGAGATGGGCGCGCCGATCACGGTCGAGACCGGGACGGCGATGGCGAAGGCGGCGAGGAAGCGCGCGCGGTATTCGGCGGGATACCAATAGGTGAGATAGAGGATGATGCCGGGGAAGAAGCCGGCCTCCGCGACGCCAAGCAGGAAGCGCAGGACGTAGAAACTGGTGACGCCGCCGACCATCGCCATCAACGCCGAGATGATGCCCCAAGTCACCATGATTCGCGCAATCCACCGGCTGGCGCCGAACTTCTCCAGCGCCAGATTGCTCGGCACCTCGAAGATGAAATAGCCGATGAAGAAGATGCCGGCGCCCCAGGAGAAGATCAGCGGCGTGAACTTCAGGTCCGCGTTCATCGTCAGCGCCGCGAAGCCGAGATTGACGCGGTCGAGGTAGGAGAAGAAGTAGGCCAGCACCAGGAACGGAATCAGGCGCCAGGAGATGGCGCGGATCGTCGAGGTCTCGATCGCCGACTTGGCAGCGCCGGCCGCACGGGCATATGTGGTGGTCTGACTCATCGCGCTTCCCCCGTCTGTCCGCCAAGTCGACTTGGCTTCGTTATGATTGATACTTGTGGATCTAATTCTCGGCGGAGTGCTGAAGCAATGCTGGCGTAGCGCAGTAATTCTGAAGGGGGTGTCAGTTTTTCTCACGGGCCGATGTCCGAGTAACACTGCGGCCCCTCGTTGGACCGTCGACGTGCCTCGGCACGACGGAAGTAACCCGTGGGTTCTTCCGGTCCCAGGGGAAAGGCCGGCAGATCAGAAAAACCAAACGGGAGGTCAGAAAAAGCGCCTTGCATGGAACCGGACGACGCCGCTCATCTTGCGCCATCAAAAAGGAAGCCTGTCGCAGGCGAGGAAACGATGGTTGCAAGCGGCCTATCCAGCGCAAGAGCACGGCTTCGCGTCGACCTTCAAATCCGGTCGCGCCGCCACGGTCGGTGCCGCAACGTTGCGCCGACCAAATGAGCCGGGCGGAGCATCTGCGGATGCGGGCTCGGCTAGCGTCGTGATCCGCCCTTACCTGCGAGAATTGCTGACGCGGTCGGATCGGATCGTGGTCGCCAAGCGCGCGAAGATCGTCGACGCGATCAGGCGATAGAGCAACAGATCATCTACGCCGCCATTCACGAGAGGCTTGCATGAACGATGAACGAGATGACTATGCTAAGAGTCGGAATTGTCGGTGTAGGTCTGATGGGCCATGGAATCGCAAAGAATGTCCTGGCGCGGGGCAGCTTTCCTCTGGTCTTTCTCGACCATCCGGGCAATCAGCCCGTTGACGATCTCCTCAGCCTCGGGGCCACGTCCTGCAGGACGCCCAGTGAGGTCGCGAGCGCGTCGGATATTATCATCCTCTGCGTAACGGGTTCGCCTCAGGTCGAAGCAATCCTAACGGGCGAAGCGGGCGTTCTGGCTGGTCTCCGTAAGGGCACCATCATTGTCGATTGCTCGACGGCGCTGCCGGACTCGACGTTGCGGATGGCCGCCGCGGTCGAGGCGGCGGGTGGACGCTTTCTCGATGCGCCCATGACACGCACCGCAAAGCACGCGGAAGAAGGAAAGCTCAACCTCCTAGTTGGTGGCAATGAAGCTGACCTTCGGAGTGTCCGCGCGGTCCTCGACTCTTTTGCCGAAGGGGTCGAGCATGTGGGCCCGGCGAGCTTTGGCCATCGGCTCAAGCTGCTCCACAACTATGTGTCGATCGGCTTCATGGCACTGCTCGGTGAGGCTGCGGCGCAGGCCGCCGATGCGGGTGTCGATCCGGCCACCTTCGTCGACGTTCTCGCCAAGGGAGGCGGGGCCGGCGCTGCGCTCGAACGTATGGCACCGGCGCTTGTGACGGGTGACGTCAGTACCGTTCCATTCTTTATCGACAATGCGCTAAAGGATATCTCCTATTACCAGGCGATGGCCAGCAATTCCGGCGCATCCAAAACGATCGCCGACGGAGTCGGCGCCGCCATCGCGGCTGTAGTCGAGAACGGTCACGGCCAGGCTTATATATCGGACCTGACGCGGCTTCTTCGGAAGGCAAAGCCGGCCGCCTAGGCAGAAAACAACATCGAGACAGGGAATACCAACCAATGACAAGAGCCGATATCCTATTTCCCTTGGACGGCCGAACTCGCAAGATGTTCATCGATGGCGCGTGGGTCGAGGCCCGCTCGGGGAAAGTCTTCGAGACACGAAATCCTGCGACCGGCGAGGTAATCGGTCGTGTCCCGCGGGGAGATGCCGGCGACATCGATGCGGCTGTCACCGCCGCCCGCCGCGCCTTCGGGGGACCGTGGAGCCGCTTCAAGCCGTTCGAGCGGCAGGCGCTGCTCCTGCGCATCGCCGACCTCTTCGAGAAGCATTGGGAGGAGATCAGCCAGTCCGATACGGCCGACATGGGCATGCCGATCGTCAGGACACGGGCCAACAAGCTTCGTGTGCTCGGCATGCTCAGATACTACGCCGGCATGGCGACCGCGATTCATGGTCAGACGATCGACAATTCTCTTCCGGGCGACATCGTCTCCTTCACGCGGAAGGAGCCCGTCGGTGTCGTCGGCGCCATCATCCCCTGGAACGGGCCTACGGCCGCTTCTGTGTGGAAGATCGGACCTGCGCTCGCGACTGGCTGCACGATCGTCCTCAAGCCTTCCGAAGAGGCACCGCTGACGCCGCTGCTGATCGCACACCTGATGAACGAGGCAGGCGTGCCGCCCGGTGTTGTTAACGTGGTGACCGGCACCGGACAGGAGGCGGGTGCGCCTCTCGCCGAACACTCGGCCGTCGACAAGATCGTCTTCACTGGGTCCACCGCCACCGGCCAGGCGATCATTCGCGCCTCGGCCGGCAACCTCAAGCGGGTGTCGCTCGAGCTTGGCGGAAAGTCGCCCGTCATCGTCTGCGCCGATGCTGACCTCGACAAGGCCGTCCCCATCGCTGCGATGGCAGCATTCGCCAATTCGGGCCAGATCTGCATCGCCGGTTCCCGCTTGTTCGTCGAGAGGGCGATCCACGATGAGCTGGTCGAGCGACTCGGGAAGTTTGCTTCGGCGCTGAGGATCGGCGACGGAGCCGATCCGTCGACGGAGATCGGCCCTCTCGTGTCCGAGCGACAGCTCGATAAGGTCGAAGGCTTCCTGCGAAGCGGGCGCGACGAGGGTGCCAAGGTCGTGACCGGAGGTCGGCGCTTGAGGGAGGGGAGTCTCGCCAAAGGTAACTTCGTCGAGCCGACCGTGTTCGCAGGCGTCTCCGACGATATGCAGATTGCCCGCGATGAGATATTTGGTCCGGTGATCTCCGCCCTGCCGTTCGACACGCTCGACGAGGGTGTGGAACGAGCCAACGCGACGCCATATGGGCTCGCGGCAGGTGTCTTCACGCGCGACGTGAGCAAGGCCCACATCGTCTCACGCAGCCTGCGCGCAGGGTCCGTCTGGGTAAACACCTATCACGCCATCGATCCTGCGTTACCCTTCGGCGGCTACAAAATGAGCGGATATGGCCGTGAGGGCGGTACCGAGCAGCTCGATGAATATCTAAACACGAAGGGGGTCTGGATCAAGCTGGATTGAGCCAGCAGAGCTCGCGGTCAGGTGCGACCACACACTCCCCATCCATCCAACGTGGCGAGCCGACGCGGGATCTGACGCATTTGCCGCCACGTTTGAAATGACGTGATGATCCGGAATATTCAACTCACTGAGCGAGTATCATGAAGGACAACTACAAGATTGCCATCGTGCACGGAGACGGCATCGGACCCGAAGTCGCGGGTGCGGCGCTCGCGGTGCTGCAAGCCAGCGTCCAGGCCGGCACGCTTCAGTTCGAGGAGTATCCAGCAGGCGCCACGCATTTTCTTGAAACGGGAGAATCGTTCCCGGCAAAGTCGTTCGAGGGCTGCCGTGCGGCAGATGCCATCCTTCATGGGGCGGCGGGAATCCCCGGTGTGGTTCATCGTGATGGGACCGAAGCCGGTCTGGATTTCACGCTATCGCTTCGCTTCAAGCTCGATCTTTATGCCAACGTGCGCCCCATCAAGCTCTACAAAGGCGTTCCGTCTCCGCTCGGGCACCCGGGGGCCATCGACTACGTTATCGTCAGGGAGAACAGCGAGGGGCTCTATGCTGCGCGCGGCGCCGGCGCGCTGCTGAGGGAAGAGGTTGCCGTCGACACGCTGGTGCAGACCAGGAAAGGTGTCGAACGCATCGTCCGCTTCGCCTTCGAGCTTGCCAGAACGAGGAACGGTTCGCCCAAGGACGGGCGGCGTCGCGTGACCTGCTGCGACAAGGCCAATGTGTTGCGGACCTATGCGTTCTTCCGTGCCGTCTTCGACGAGGTAGCCAAGGACTATCCCGACATCGAGGCCGAGCACGTCCTTGTCGATGCGATGACGGTTCACCTCGTCAACAAGCCATCACACTTCGACGTTATCGTCACTGAGAACATGTTCGGTGACATCATTTCCGATCTCGGTGCCGCGACGGTTGGCGGCATGGGCATGTCTCCGTCGGAAGAAGTCGGTGATGGAATCGGCTTCTTCCAGGCTTCGCATGGCTCGGCACCCGACATCGCCGGGAAGGGGCTCGCCAACCCCTATGGAACGATCCTGGCTGCGATCCTGATGCTGAGACGCCTCGATCAGCGCTATCGGGACAACCGGCTGCGCCTCGGTGCGGACAGGATCGAGGCTGCCGTCCGCGCCGGGTTGGAGGATGCTGCCCTGAGAACACGGGACATCGGCGGCGATGCGACGACCAGTCAGGTCGTCGATGCGCTTCTGAAGCTGCTCTGAGCGCGAGGGCGTCTAGCGCAGCTGGGAAAAACTCGATCGGATCAAAGCCATCAACTGCTCAGTGTTGGGACGCCTGACGGAGCTGCGTGTGGTGATCAAGCCGATTTGGCGAAGCTTGATTTGGTCGGAGATCGGGACCACACGAAACCGTTGCACGCCGGCTTGCACGAGTGCAACTCGTGGCACGATCGCGATGCCGAGGCCGGACGCGGCCAGGGCCACGGCCGTCGTGGCCGCCTGGACTTCGAATTGAACATCGAGCCGGACAGCGAGCTTCTCAAGCGTCTCGTCGATCAATCCTCGTACCGCCGTCGTTTTCGACAGCAGGATGACAGGCTTTTCCACCAGATCGGCGAAGCCTGTGCTTGCTTGCCCCTCGTCGAACACCGGCGGTACGCAGGCAAAAAGGGGATCCTCAAGCATCGGTTCGAACTCATAGTCCCCCATGTCGGGGACTTGTGGGCCAATACCGAACTCGACATCCTGCCGCTTGAGTAGTTCAAGCATTGGCGCGGTGGAGAGCTCCATGAGCTGGACCTGGCTCCTTGGATAGCGCACCTTGAATGTTGCCAGAATGTTCGGAAGCCATCCGGACGCGAGCGTCGGAACGCAGGCCATACGGATGTGACGGCTGCGGGACTGCGCTGACTCGCTCAGCAGATCCAGCCCAGATTGAACTTCCTGGAGGGCTCGCTTGGCCTGTTCAAACAGGATCCGCCCCTCGGGCGTGAGCAACACCTTCTGCGGCGTTCTGCGAAAAAGGAGGACGCCGATCTGCTCCTCCAGGTCGCGAATCTGCATGCTGACCGCAGAGGGAGATCGGTTAGATTCTTCCGCAGCCTTTCGAAAACTTTCGTGCTCGGCGGCGAGGAGGAAGGTGTGGAGGAGCTTGAGATTGATGTTCGGCAAGTCCTTACCTCGATGGGCTTATTCGACGGTCGAATGCGGGGCGAACCCAGCCCCGACCGGGATGTATATCCGTCGGAACAGGCTGCCGTCTTGACGAAGTTGTTTCTGGTGCGAAACTGGTGCGGCCGCGCTCCAGCTTTAGTCTCCAGCCAGCGATCGGTCAGCTGTCAGAACGTCTCGGTAATCTTGCTCAGGCGAGGGGGACGATCCGGGTCGAATCCGCGGGCGCGTGCCGCCTGCTCGATCATCCGATAGGCCGGAACGAGCATCGTGATCGCGTCGGTGGCAGGGTCATCCTCGGCCAGCCAGGGCAGCGAGCCATGCGATCCGCCGCAGAGATGCAGCGCGACCTTCTGCTCACGCAACTCCTCTGCAAGTGCGTCCACACTGGCCGCAGTTTCATCCATGAGGCGCATCATGACAACGGGCGTGCGCGACGAAAGCGCGGCCCGTGGCCCATGCTGCAGCTCGGCGGCGCTCAAACCGATGGAGGGCAGGCGCAGGATTTCCGAAAGCTTGAGCGCGATCTCCCTCGCCGAGCCCAGGGCCAGGCCCCGAGCTGCCACAAACACGGCTGACGCCTTGACGAGATCATCGGCAATCTCGGACCAGTCGAGCGCCAGCGCACGGTGCAGGCGCTCGGGCAGCCGGTCGAGGGCTGACTGCAGCGCACGATCTTGCGCCAGCTCGGCAACCAATCCGGCACTGGCGGCCATCGAGCCGATGACGGTCTTTGTCGCCGCAACTGAGTGCTCCTGGCCGGCTTCGATTGGAACGACGAACTCAGCTTCCTCAGCCACCGGCGACGACATCGTATTGACGATGGCAATGGTGCGGGCGCCGGAAGCGCGCGCCGACCTTGTCGCCGCGACGAGATCCGGGCTGCGCCCGGATTGCGAGATCACGATGAACAGCGCATCGCGCAGCATCAAGGGCGTGCGAAATGCCGTGATCACCGAGGGAGCACTCGCCGAAACTGGAAGGCGAAGCCGAGTCTCGACGAGGTATCGCAGGAAAACGCCGGCATGCCCGGAGCTTCCCCGGCCACACACGACGCATAGCGGGGCGGAACCTGTCTCAATTCGCTGTGCGATGTCGCGCGTGGCGGGACGGCTGCGCACGATTTTCGCGACAGTATCAGCGCTTTCAAGGATTTCACTCGCCATCGCGGATGTCATCACGACTTAGCCGCTCCGCTTTGCTTGCGTGCCGCCGGTGTCTTGGGATGCGGGTCCAGATCCTTGGCGAGCTCGGCAAACACGCGTCGGAGATTGCCGTCGCAGTCCTTCAGAATGGACTCGGCATCAGCCCTGTCGACGCCAAGCGCCAGAAGGACCGCCGTCTTGACGTCGCCTTCGGCCTGCTCGAGCGAGCTCGCCGCGTGCGACGGATTGCAGTCGGCGATTTGCGCCACCATGGCCTCGGCGCGCCGCTTCAGCTTGGCATTGCTCGGCTGCATGTTCACCATCATGCCGCGATATACCCGGCCAAGACGCAGCATGATCCCCGAGGAGATCAGGTTGAGCACGACCTTCTGCGCAGTGCCCGCCTTCATTCGCGTGGAGCCGGCGATCAGCTCGCGGCCAGTCTCGATCAGGATAGGAAACTTGGCCGATGCCAGCAGTGCGGTGCCGCGATTGTTGGCTACACCGATCGTCACTGCACCGCAGGAGCCTGCCTGCTGCAGCGCCGCGACCGTGAACGGCGTTGTCCCGCTGGCGGCGACCGCAATCACCACATCATGCGCTGTGACCCGCACGGCATTGATCTGCGCGACCGCATCTTCAATGTCGTCTTCGGCGCCCTCGATGCTGGTCACGAAGGCACTGTCTCCGCCGGCGACGACGAAGCGGACGCGCTCTTTGGGCCAGGCGAAGGTCGGCGTCAGCTCGGCGCCGTCCTGCACGGCCACACGCCCCGAGGTGCCGGCGCCGACATAGACAAGGCGACCGTGATCGCCTAACGCCGCTTTGGCCGCTTCGGTTGCCGCGGCGATCGCGGGGAGAGCAGGGCCAAGCGCAGCGACGGCCGCAAGCTGGCCCTCCCACATCGCCTCTATCGCCGAGGCCAGCGACCATGCATCAAGATCGGCAAAGCGGGGATCGACTTCTTCGGTGGCCATATCGTTGATCCATGCGCCATCAAACGCGGAACTTTGAAGCGGGCTCATGCTCGGATTCCATTCTCGGTAGCTCAAGCCGCCCCCGCGCCACCAGTAACGCGCCGGCCGCCGCGTCGCCGTCAGGACGCCTCAGGCGGGCGCGCAGGTCGGGCGTCAGCCACGGCGTCATGGCATCCGCGAGCCCGCCGACCAGCGAGAGCCGCTCGGTTCCTCTCGCCAGGAATAGATCGAGCAGGTCGCCAATGGCATCGGCCGCGCGCTCGACAATGCGACGGCCGACCGGATCGCCCTGATTGGCGTGCCGCATCACGATCGGTGCGAATGCGGCGTAGTCTGTGGCTCTGGCCTGTTCGGACCAGGCCACCGCCTGATAGGGATTATGATCGAATGCGCGCAGCACCTCCGAAAGCAATGGTGTCAACTCGCCGCGGCGATCTGCCGCCCGCAGCGCCAGCCGGACAACCTGCAGGCCGATGTCGGCGCCGCTGCCTTCGTCCGACACGGGAAAACCGTAACCGGCGAGACGGACCTCGCGGCCGCCGACCAGGCCGACACCCACCGAGCCTGTGCCGGCCACGACGATGGCCCCGTCCGCGCCGCTATGGGCGCCAAGACAGGCCGCGAGGCCGTCGCTGATGAAGTTGACGGACGCAAAGGGATGCGCGATCTCGCCGAGGGCCGCTTTGGCGCCCCGGCGGCCAATTCCGGCGAGGCCAATTCCGGCGTGCATCCGGGCGAAATCCTCGCGGCTCAGCCCGGCCCGTGTGGCCGCCGTCTCGGTGGCCTCCATGATGGACCGCCAGGCCTTGTCGACGCCAATCCGTGTCGTGGCAGGCCCGGAGCTCGCTTCACCGAGTACCCCGCCGTTTCCGTCCTCGATCCGGGCGCGGCAGCGGGTTCCGCCGCCATCAATGCCGAGATACGTGGTACCTTTTGTTCCCATGGAAAGTTAACGCGAAGGTTCCGCTTGGGGTCCGCACAAGGTCTCCGGCGTACATACGAACTCTTGTGCAAGACTCCCCTCACGTGTCTGTGACAGCCATTCCCGGATCGATCCTGATGGGCCACGCTGGTTCTGCCTCACTCACGATTGCTGCGCAGCACATCTTTGATGGGACCGACATGCGCGGACCCGGCTCGGTCAGAATCGCGCAAGGGCGGATTGAAAGCATCAGCTTCGACGACGCCGCGGGGGCGTCAATCCGCCTTCCCCGAGATGCGATCCTTGCCCCCGGATTCATCGACATCCAGGTGAACGGAGGCGGGGGCGTGCTTCTCAACGACCAGCCAACCGAGGCCGGCGTTCGCCGCATCGTCGAGGCGCACCGCAAGGCCGGGACCACGGGCTGCTTGCCGACCCTCATCTCCGATCGAAGCGAGATCATCGAACGATTGGCTGCAACAGCCGAGGTGTGCCTCGGAATTCCCGGCGTGCTCGGCTTTCATTTGGAAGGTCCGGCCCTCAACAGGTCGCGCAAGGGTATTCATCCGGAAGCCGAGATACGCGTGCCCGATCGGCGCGACCTCGCCGCTATCAAGAGTTTCGGGGATCGCGGTCGCTCCATTGTGACCTTGGCCCCGGAATGCGTGCCCGCGTCCATGATCGATGAATTGATCGGCGCCGGATTGCGTATCGCGGCCGGCCACAGCGACGCCACCGCAGCCGAAATCGGGCAGGCGGTGGATCGCGGTGTCTCGGGCGTGACCCATCTGTTCAATGCCATGTCGCAGCTGAACGCCCGAGAGCCGGGCTTGGTGGGAGCCGCATTGGTGGACGACCGGTTGTTTGCAGGGATCATCTGCGACGGCATCCACGTTGACCCCACCGGTTTGCGTATTGCCTTCCGCTGCAAGGGACGCCATCGATTGATGCTGGTCACCGATGCCATGCCATTGGCGGGCACGAACGACCGGCAATTCATGTTGCAGGGAAGGGAGATCACGTTACACGAGGGGCGCCTGACTGGCCGGCATGGCACACTCGCGGGCGCTCACCTCACCATGATCGAGGCGGTCCGCAATGCTGTTGCGCTAATCGGAGTCCCCCTCGTTGATGCCCTCATCATGGCGTCCCGGACGCCTGCGACATTTCTGGGCCTTGGGCCCGAACTTGGACAGATCGCGCCCGGATACCGCGCGGATCTTGTCGCCTTCAATCCGAATTTTGAGGTCGTCGGCACATGGATTGGCGGTGTCGGTTCGATGGGCGAGGGGAGCAAGGCTTCCGAGCGAGGTTAGATGCGCAATCAACCGATCATCGTGCAAAAATATGGCGGCGTCTGCCTTGAAACACCGGCGAAGATCCGCGCGGTTGCGCGCAGTCTCGCCGATTTGCACGGCCGCGGTCACCGTGTCGTAGCGATCGTCTCAGCCATGGGCACGACCACCGACCAGTTGATTCAGATGGCTCATCAGGTGAGCCCGGCTCCCAACCGCCGCGAGCTCGATATGCTGTTGACCACAGGCGAGCGCATCAGCATGTCCCTGATGAGCATGGCGCTTTCCGATCTGGGCGTGCCCGCGATCAGCTTCACCGGCAGCCAGGCCGGCGTGATGACCGACGACTCCCATTCCTCCGCACGCATTCTGGAAGTGCGGCCCATTCGCGTGCTCGAGGAGCTTGATCGCGGACGCGTCGTGGTGCTGGCAGGATTCCAGGGCGTGAACCCGGCAACCCGGGAAATCACCACGCTCGGCCGGGGCGGCAGCGACACCACGGCCGTCGCGATGGCCGCCGCGCTGAAAGCCGAACGCTGTGAGATCATCAAGGAGGTCGACGGAATCTGTTCGGCCGATCCGCGGATCGTGCCGGATGCAAGGCCCCTGCCACAGGTGGACTTCGCATCCCTGTCGGAGATGTGCTTCTGGGGTGCGAAGATCCTGCATTTCCGCAGCGTAGAGTTGGCGCAAAGTCAGGATGTGCCTCTGGTCCTCAAGCAGTCGGGCGGCGCCGGGCACAGCACGCAAGTGATGAAAGAGATTTTGGGCATGGAAAACGGGAAAGTTCTCGCCGTCAACTCGATCGCCCGCATCGAGCATGTGGAAATCGATTCCAGGGATCTCAATCACGGTTTCGAGAAACTCGCGCAGCATCTCAAGCGAAACAGTCTGTCCTGGCCGCAGCTCCTTGCATCGCACTTCGCTGGTGGAAAGACTAGCATGACTGTGACGTGCGATACGGAGTGGCTGGATGCCCTGTTGCGCACGCTGGAGCACGCCGGGGATCTGCGCAAGCAGCGCGAAGCTTCGAGCGCGGTGAGTCTCACCTGCTTCGGCGGCGTCTCATCAGAATTGCCGTTCAGGGCGTTGCAGGTTCTTGAGGGTCACGGAATTGTCCCCGACAGATGCGTAATGTCATCGCATTCGGTCAGCCTGTTTGTCCCTGTGGACAATCGAGAGGCTGCCGTCAACGCATTGCATTCGCTGGTTCCGCAAGCTTAGGATTGTCGCTTCGCCAGGCATTTGTGATACTGGCTCGCCCATTGTTCGTCGGCCTGCCTGCCACTCATAAGCTAAACTAGCTACGCAGATCACACCTGTGAGGTGTTCTGCAAGATGTGCACGATACCGGCGCTGCCCAAACCGGCGTTTTGTTGGAGCCCGGTGCCAGCACCTTCAACCTGCCGTCGACCGGCGCTGCCGCGGGGTTGCCACGTTAATTCCGCGATCCGAGGCTGTAGCGCCGAGCGGATGTCCCTTTGACAGGAGCCCGCCGGAAGGATTGACGACTATGTCTCCTGGGTAGCTGCCTGCACCTTCGAGGATAAATCGTTCGGTCTCGCTTTCACGGCAAAAGCCAAGTGCTGAATACATCAGCGCTTCGTTGCTTGTGAAACAGTCGTGCAGCTCGACGACATCAATGTCGTTTGGCCCAACCCTGGCATTCTCGTAGGCTTTGTCAGCGGCGTCTCCACCCAGCGCACGGAACATGAGATCAAGTGGGTCGCCCGCAAAATATTCGCCGCGATCGCTTACCGACCTCGGCATAGTGCGTCCCGTCCACCCCATCGATCACGACATAGCGGCGCTCCGTCAGTTCGTCCGCAAACCCTCGCCAACGACCCGCCCGACCAGGCGATGAGCGCTTGGTTCCGGACCAAAGATCGTGTAGTCGCTGGCGGCCCGCGAAACTCCCACCGCGGCCATCTCACGGTGCATGGTCTTGATGATGTCGCCGCGTTCCCCCATGCGTCTGAGCTTGGGCTCGAGCTCAGGGTCGATCCGCCAGCGCCCCGGCTCTGTCTCGTCCGCCAACCCCATCCGCTCCAGCGCTCGCAGCCTTCCGATCCGCGCCATTTGCCAGGCGGGCTCCCGTCCAGACAGCACACCCCCCGCATCTCGCAGGATGCTCCGGTCAAGCCGCGCGAGCCGGTCGGCCGTGATCTCCTGGTGAAGCTTACGGGTGATGTCGTGCACCACCGACGAGGTCCACGAGAGCAACGTAGGCAAGCCCAGTCCGACGCCCTTAGGTCCACGAGATGGACGCCATGAGAGTTCAAGTCTTTCAATCGGTTAGTAGGCGCCGTGTGCACCGGGAGATCAAAATCTCACGACAGCCAACGTGAGGGCGCTTTGTGGTTCGGCCTACACGCCAGATTCTGACGGAAGGGAAGAGCAAGTGCTGACCAACAGTCTCAGTCCTGTGGCTGAAGTCGTTTCCGCCTCAATGCGGTTGGGCGGCTAACGGATCCAATCAAGGGCGAAAACTCTCGCTGGGTTGGTCGCGCTGCCCTCGTTATGACGACGCGGTCGCTAGGCCAGAGCCGTCAGAAGCACCCAACGCCTTGATCTAAATCGTCACTACCGCAGGCTTTGACGGCTTGCTCGTCGGTTCTTACGAACTCTCTCCGGTGCGGTACGCTACGTTATTCTGGGACGTGAGCGTTGCCCGGACGTGCTCGGCAAGCTTCAATGCGCTATCGGCGTTGGAAGCAAGACGAGAAAGGATTTGGGAGAGCACTCTGAACTCCTCGCGCGTCGACATGCCAAACAGCGCGTCATTCACTGGGCGTTGCAAGGCGGCGAGACGGACCAGCAGGTTTATCCCGTGTTCGGTCATCGTGAGCTGCACGCGGCGTCCGTTGCCGGGGTGTGGGCTTTTCTCTATCAGACCGTCAGAGACCAGCGGGGCGGCTTCCATATCGGCATTCAACGCGAGCAGATTTGTCTCGCAGGCAACAACGTCCTCACGATAACTACAAATGCTCTGTTCGCTTGCCGAGTTGCAACACAGCTACACCGGAGAGAACGAGCAGCACGGCGACGCATTCGAAAGCGTTGATGCTCTCACCCGCCAGGAGGATGCCGATGATAAGTGAGACGATCGGCGGAATGTAGGTGACGCTTGACGCGGCGAGGGCGCCTAGGTTGGCTACTATGAAATAGTAGATGATATAAGCCAGACCCGTCCCGCAAATTCCAAGACCAAAAACAAGCCCGGTCCAAGCGCGGGTATCGCTGAAGACTGCGTCGATTCCGTCCAGGTGGATTGCCATGACCAAGAACACCACCGCCACCCCGATCTGGTAAGTCGTCAGAGCCGAGGCCGGTAGCTGCAACGGGCTGATGAAGTTGCGAGCATAAACGAAGGAACATCCGAGGCTAAGAGAACCTGCCATCATATACGCGATCCCTTCCATACTAACGTAATCCACAGCCGACCACGGCCGCGCGATGAGAACTACGCCGAGGAGACCGAGAGCGACGCCTGCTGCCTTGGTGACCGTGATGATCTCGTCGCGCAAAAACAAGTATGTGCAGATGAACGCAAACAGGGGAATCGCTCCGCTCAGCAAACCGGCGATGCTGGACGGAAGAAGTGCCGCCCCTTTGGCAAAAGCAAAGTAGTAAATTGCAGTGCCCAATAGGGACATGACGATGAAGTGATGCGCGTACCGAACATGCTGCCAACGCAAAGCCCTTTGCCACAGCGCATAGAGAAATACGGTTGGAAACGCGAAGACAACACGGAGCAGCACGATCTGTGCAGGCGCGATTTCCGCGGCGGCCCACTTCATGAAGATGAAGTTGCTGCCCCAGATCACGCCCAAGAAGACGAAGGCGAACAGAGCGATCCCCTTCGCCGATCTCGGGTCGGCGACATCAATTCGCCGACGCAGAGCAGGTGCTTCTTGCGCCAAGGACACGTTCTTCGTTGTCATTGGAGTTCTAGCCTCGCTACGCGCTGGCGTCATCCAGCCAATGCGCGCAACGTAGGCCAGACCGACAACGCCGGTCTTGTCGATTCCTTACCTGGCAGATGACGTTTCCGCGGCGAACCGACCGGGAGTCACCCCCGTAAGTCGCTTGAAATGGCGGGTAAACTGGCTTTGGTCGGAAAAGCCCACATCGAGCGCCGCCGCGGCCAGACTCCTTCCTGATCTCAGCAGCGCCTTTGCCCGTTCGACCCGTAGGCTGACGAGGTAGGAATGTGGCGGCATGCCAGTTCCTGCCGAAAAGGCTCGAATGACCTGCGTGCCCGAGACACCTGCAGCCTGCGCCAGGTCGGCTATACTGACCTGACTTTCCGCATTGGCATGAAGGTAGTCGCGAACGAGGGACGCCGTGCGCGGAGCGGCTCTCGCCCGGCTCGCTTCAGGCAGAAAATTGCCGTGACGTGCGAACAGCCGCCGAAGAAAGACAGCGATACGCGATTGCCGCTCCAACAGAGTTTCTTTGCGTTGCGAGGAAACGTGCAGACCGACGAATTCGCGATAGAGCTCCTGATCGTGGATGACATGTTGTCCAATGCCCCACTCTCCACTTGAGGCAAGGCGGCGTGGCTCTTCTAGTGCGCCCGCAACGAGTGCAGGAGAGGGATAGAACATCCGGTAGCGCCAACCTCGTTCGGTTGCCGGCCTTCCTTCATGCACGACGCGGGGATCGATCGTGCACAGCGTCCCCTCAGGCATGATCAAGGATGGGGATCGCCCCGGCTGGAAGTGCTGTCCACCGGCTTCGATGACGCCAATCGCGAATGTCTCATGCACATGGAGCGGAAAAACGAAGTCGCGATAATCGGCAAAAAGAAACTCTGTGGCCACGAACGAATCGTCGGACCATGCCATCGATTGGTTACCGTTCGGCAGCCTGTCGGCCATCCGTGCAATCCAATTCCTCAATCAACATGGGCAATTACGCGAACATATGATCGTGTCAGCTCCTTGTCGAGGTGAGGAGGATAGCGATCCGTCTTCACACTTCCGTGCGGCAGGTAAGGAATCGACAAGATCCCGGCGAGCGACGCCGCTATCTCCAGCCCATGGCTCATCAAAAGGAGATCCGATGTGACCCTCGAAACGCGTGCCCCAATTGCGGCTTGCTTGACGCTCGCCGCGAGCGCTGTTGCGGAAAACGCGAGGACGGTTCGTGGCTCGACAGGACGGTCCCTGCCGGCAGCGGCTGCCAATCTCCTCCTGCCGGAGGATCTCGACGACGTCGGCAGGACGAGCGGGCTGATCGAAGGGGATCGAAACGCGCTTCGCGCGGTCGCAGACTGGATAAATGGCTTCGTGGCCAAACCCGACAAGCAACTCGGCCGCTCTGGGCCCGTGTGCCCCTTCGTTCCTCGGGCCATCGAACGTACGATACTCTGGCTCGCTCCCGAGCGGATCTCCGACCGGGGCGTGCAAGATGTTGTCGAGCTCATCGGCGACTACAAGAAGGTGTTCCTTGACTCTCAGCCCCTTGATAGCGACGCCGTCTACAAATCAGTCGTCATTGTCTTCACCGACCTGGCGGCAGAACGTGCGAAGTCCCTGTTCGAGCAAGTGCTGCAGGATTTCGCCGTTCGATCCTATGCGGAAGATGGATTGGTGCTTGGAGCGTTTTACGAACGCAACGAAGGGACTGCGATTTACAATACCAGTTTTCGACCGTTCAACTCGCCGGTGCCGTTCCTGCCGATAAGGCAGGCAGTCGTTAGCGACTGGAAATTCTTTCTGGACAGCGAACAGTGGCTGGATCTCTGGGCCCGCCGCTTTCAGGGTTCTGCAATCCATGCGCTTGCCGATGAACTGCGCCGCCAGCCGTGGCGCGCGAAGCGCGATTAGTCACCAGATTTCGTACATCGATCCGAGAACCTCGAATCCCACCTTTAGAACAAGGTAGTGCCATGACTCACGTCAAGATCTTTGCCGCTGCCATAGCGGCCTGCGCAGTGCTCGCAACCGACGCGTCAGCCCAAACCGCGAGGGAAATCCGCGGACCTTCGCCATACGTCCCCGTCGAGAACGAGCGCGATCCCAAGCTGATCGTCGATCCCCCGCTTCCCGAAGGTTTGGCGATCGGCGTCTTCTGGGCGCAGTATCGAGTGGAAAACGTCCGCATCGTCCAGGTGTTCGGAGCGGGCGCGCGCCAAGTGTCGCCCCGTATTGGTCATCTTCACATCACCGTCGACGACCTGCCGTGGTGGTGGGCGGACGCGAGCGACAACAACACCGTCGACATAGCCGGCCTGCCTGCTGGTCCGCACCAGGTGACGATCGCGCTGGTGGACGCCGATCACAACGTCTTCCCTGGCCAGATGACGACACTGAAATTCGTCGTGCCCGAACACCAAAAGACAAGCCACGCCGGCCGCCACAAGTAGGCCACCGTGTCGACGACAGGAATGTCGCTTCCGGAAGTCGAACAGCCCAAATGATCGGAGAACTCAATGCTAAACGGAAAGACCGCGCTAATTACTGGTGGCACATCGGGCATCGGCCTCGCTACCGCAAAGCTCTTGCGCGCCAAAGGTGCGCGAATTGCCGTTACGGGCCGCGAAGCGGACGCTCTCGAGCGGGCGCGTGAAATCATTGCTGGGGACCCGCTGATGCTGCAGACCGACGTGCTATCCCGCGACGCCCTTCGAAAGATGGCGTCCGATGTGCAGCATAAATTCGGCGCGCTCGACATTTTCTTTGCGAATGCCGGTGTGGCCTATGTGACGCCGCTGGCGACCACCAGCGAGGCGCAATATGATGCGCTCATGGACACTAATGTCAGATCTGTGTTCTTTTCGGTCCAGGCGGTCGAGCCCATCATGCGCGAGGGGGGCTCCATCATCTTGAATACGGCCTGGTTGAACCAGGTCGGGGTGCCCGGTCGGGCTATCCTGTCGGCGTCGAAGGCGGCGGTACGGTCCTTCGCCCGTACGCTATCGGCCGAGCTGCTCGCCCGCCGCATCCGCGTAAACGCGGTCAGTCCAGGGCTGATCGAGACACCCATTCTTCGGGGCGTGGGTCAGTCCGAACATCCCGGTCAGACCGATGCCCAGTTTCGCGAGTATCTCGCAGGTGCCAGCAAGCTGATTCCGCTCGGGCGACTTGGAAAGGCCGACGAAATCGCGGCTGCGGTCCTGTTCCTCGCGAGCGATGCGTCGAGCTACATGCTTGGATCGGAAATGGTCGTCGATGGCGGGTTCGCCGAGCTTTGAGGGCGTCAACACAGCACGAACGTACGAAGGAAATCGAACCTATGAGCAATCCCAAGTCACTGGAAACTCGCGACCCCCAACGCCTCGCCATGAAGCTGGAGGTCGCCGTCATCCCGGTCGCCGACGTCGATCGCGCGAAGAAGTTCTACAGCGATCTCGGCTGGCGGTTGGATGCCGACTTCACCCGGGCCGATGGCTCGCGCGCGGTCCAGTTGACGCCGCCCGGGTCGCCAGCATCGATTCAGCTTGCGGCGGCCCCGCTCCACTTTCTCGTCGTTTCCGACATCGGGGCAGCGCGCGATGAGCTCATCAAGCGAGGGGTCGAAGTCAGCGAGGTGTTTCACCGTGGGCCCGATGGCCGCGTCCCGGGTCCTGATCCGGAGCGGCCGAGTTATGGAGCCCTCGCGACCTTCCTCGATCCGGACGGCAATGGTTGGCTAATCCAGCAAGTGACGCATCGGTTGCCGGGCCGCGTCGAGGCTGACACCAGCTTTGCATCGTCGCGAGAGCTCGCCGGCGCGCTGAGGCGTGCGGCGGCCGCGCATGGAGAGCATGAGAAGAGAACCGGGCAGCCCGACGCCAACTGGCCCGACTGGTACGCGGACTACATCGTTCGCGAGCAGACCGGCATGGGCTCAGCCTAAGGCAACGCATTTACGAAAGGCCAGAGCAACTGAAACACAACCTTCTAAGTATGCCCCATCTGCGGCGTGTCGCAGCCGAGGTTTGCTGCTGCTTTGCCTATTCACTTTCCGAGTTGGACCTGCTCAAAGGCGGTTTGGATAAAGCTCTCCACTTTCGGCAGCGCGTACTGGCGACCGGCATAGACAAAGTATAGGGTCGCCGGCCGCTGCTGCTTCGTACGCCATTCCGACAGGACCCTCACTAGCTTGCCGGCTTTCACCGCGTCTGCGGTCAGATAATCCGGCAACCATGCCATACCTTCTCGCGACACCGTGAGGGACTTGCACAGTTCTGCGTCATCGACCTGAAAACGTCCCTTCATTTCAACCTCAAAGTCCGACTTCCCGTTCGTGAGAGTCACCGACGTCTTTTGGAAGAGGTACTTTATGAATGCAGCGTCAACCAGGTCGCGCGGATGACTGAGCTTGCCTAGCCGCTTCATATATTGCGGCGAGGCCCACAGGTCCGATCTTATTTCGATGAATCGTCGAGCGATGAGTGACGAGTCCTTCAGCGCCCCAGCAAAGCGAATAGCAAGGTCGACACCTTCCTCAACTATATCGACGATCCGGTTCGTGAGAATGAACTGAAGGGAAACGTCCGGACACTTCGCCGCATAGGCACGTGCGATACGAGGCAAAATAGCGTGCCCTACGTCCACTGGCGCTGTAACCTTGAGGATACCGGACGGTTTGGTTTTCGAGACCTGAAGCGCCGCTTCACCTTGTTCGACCTCGCGGATGCGATTGCACAGTGTTGGAAATAAGCGTCGCCCGCTTCGGTCATCCGCAGCTTGCGGGTGTTGCGCTGGGCCCAGACGCTTTTCCAATCCCGCCACTTTGGCGCTGACCGTCGTCTTGGGCATGCCCAAGCGTCTCGCCGCAGCGGAGAAATTGCCTGCTTCCACGACCTTCACGAATACCGTGATTGCATCCATGGTCGTTGTCCAAATACTTGCACAGTAAATCCCGACTTTACCAGCTAGTGGATGGTCTGGCGAGGCTCCTAGTTTCCAAGGACGAGCGGAGGTTTGACGATGCTCCGCACATTGATCCTTCAAGCAGGAGAGCAATCGTGACCAAGTTTGATAAGCCCGAAACAATCGACATCGGTCGTCGTAGTATTCTAACCGGGATCGCGGCGGGAGTTGCCGCGGCCGGCGCCGCCAGCTTGTTTCCAGAACATTCGGCATTTGCTGCGGACGGGGATGGCATTCGTCCCTTCAAGGTTCAGGTCCCGCAAGATCAACTCGACGATCTTCGGCGCCGCCTGGCAGCGACCCGCTGGCCCGACAAGGAGACGGTCCTCGATCAGACGCAAGGCGCGCAACTCGCAAAGCTCCAGCAACTGGTCCGCCATTGGGCGACCGATTATGACTGGCGCAAGGGCGAGGCAAAGTTGAACGCCTTGCCTCAGTTCAAGACGATGATCGACGGCGTCGATATCCACTTCATACACGTGCGCTCTCGCCATCCTAACGCACTGCCGCTGATCATCACACATGGATGGCCCGGGTCGGTCTTCGAGCAGATCAAACCCATCGGTGAGCTCACAGATCCGACTTCGTACGGCGGTCAGGCGAAGGACGCGTTCGACGTCGTGATCCCGTCGCTGCCAGGGTTCGGCTTTTCGTCGCGACCGACCGAGATAGGCTGGGACGTGGAGCGCATCGGCCGCGCATGGGACATGCTCATGAAGCGGCTCGGTTACACAAAGTACGTCGCCCAAGGCGGAGACTGGGGCGCTGGCGTTGTCGAGGCCATGGGGCGTCAGGCCCCGACCGGTTTGCTCGGCATTCACACCAATCTGCCGGCGGTCTTCCCGCCCGATGCGGCCCAAGCGATCGCCACCGGCGGGCCCGCGCCTGCGGGACTGTCTGCAAAGGAGCGCGCCGAGTTCGAGGCCATGCAGTCGTTCATCAAGAGCGGTGGCTGGGGATACCTGACAATGATGAGCGCACGACCACAGGCCGTCGGTTACGGGCTGACCGACTCTCCGGCTGGACTTGCGGGGTGGATGCTCGTCCATGGGGGCTTTGGAAAGTGGACGTACGGCAAAGATCCCAAGCAGG
The DNA here is from genome assembly GCF_054057995.1 of Bradyrhizobium sp. USDA 4486. Taxonomy (NCBI): domain Bacteria; kingdom Pseudomonadati; phylum Pseudomonadota; class Alphaproteobacteria; order Hyphomicrobiales; family Nitrobacteraceae; genus Bradyrhizobium; species Bradyrhizobium sp. USDA 4486. The sequence goes on along the minus strand of NZ_JBSRZV010000001.1, from coordinate 3,059,360 downwards.
CGCCTACGCCGGATGAGGTGCTCGACAACTTCTCACTTCACTGGCTGACTAACACGGTGGCTTCGGGAGCGAGGCTCTATTGGGAGAACCGCCATCAGAACCTGATCAGCGCGGCCGCGCAGAAGACCGACTCGATAACCCTGCCGGTAGCCATCACGACATTTCCGAACGACGATCTTTTTCGAGCCCCGGAGACTTGGGCCCGCCGCGCCTTTCCCAATCTGATCTACTTCCGCGACGCAGAGCGGGGCGGCCACTTCCCGGCCTGGGAGGAGCCCGCGCTTTTCGCCTCCGAACTTCGTGCCGCGTTCAGGCCGCTTCGCCAATCAATCTGAAAACCGCAATCCTACATTCAACAATTGGTGAATGTCATGACTCACGTTGACACATTTGAAGCAGCCGCGGCTGGCTCCGCGACAGTAGATTCTTTGCCACCACAGTACACCAATCTCTTCCCCCTTGACGATCTCGACTACGTTTCCAGGACGAGGACGCTCGCGGAAAGCGATCTAACTGCGCTTCAAGCCGTTGCAGACTGGATCCGGACTTTCGTGGCCAGGCCACACAAAGATCTCGGCCGCGATGGCGCGGTGTGTCCCTTCGTCCCTGTGGCCCGCGAGTGCAAGACGATCTGGCTCGCTCCCGAGCGCATCACCAATCTGAGCGTGCCGAAAATCGTCCGGCTCGTGAAGGACAAGACGCTGTTCATGGACGCTCAGTCTTCGAACGGCCATGACGCACACCACAGATCGATCGTCCTGGTCTTCACCGATTTGCCGTCGGATCGTGCAAAGGATCTCTTCGACGACGTCCTGCAGCAGCTCGCCGTTCCGTCGTACGTGGAGGATGGACTTGTGCTGGGAGCCTTCTACGAACGCAACGAAGCGACAGCGATACACAGCTCCAGCTTCCGGCCGTTCACACCACCCGTACCATTTCTACTCATGAGGCCCGCGGTCATCAGCGACTGGAAGTTCTTCCTGGAAAGCGAGGACTGGCTCGATCGTTGGGCGCGTCGCTTTGGAGCGTCCGCTGTCCGGGCTCTTGCTGACGAACTACGGCAGTTGCCGTGGCGCAAGAGCCGCAGCTCGTTCTGACCGCCGAGAACAACAGGGAGAGTTTCCATGCTTAACGGAAAGACTGCGCTCGTCACTGGTGGGACCTCGGGCATCGGCTTGGCCACCGCCAAGCTGCTGCAAGCCAATGGTGCACGGATCGCCATTACCGGCCGCGAGTCCGACGCACTCGAGCGGGCGCGCACGCTCATCGGCGGCGATGTGCTGACACTGAAGACCGACGTGCTCTCTCGAGATGCCCTTCAAAAGATGGCGTCAGACGTGCGGCAAGCCTTCGGCGCGCTCGACGTGTTTTTCGCCAACGCAGGTGTAGCCTATGTCACGCCCTTGGCGGCCACCAGCGAGGCGCAATATGACAGCCTCATGGATACGAATGTCAGGTCCGTGTTCTTCTCGATTCAGGCGGTCGAACCGGTCATGCGCGAGGGCGGTTCGATCATCCTGAACACAGCCTGGTTGAATCAGGTCGGCGTTCCCGGTCGTGCCATCCTTTCGGCTTCGAAGGCAGCCGTCCGCTCGTTGGCACGCACATTGTCGGCCGAGCTGCTCGCCCGGCGCATCCGCGTAAACGCGGTCAGTCCAGGGCTGATCGAGACGCCCATTCTTCGCGGCGTGGGCCAATCCGAACATCCCGGTCAGACCGATGCCCAGTTCCGCGAGTATCTCGCAGGCGCCAGCAAGCTGATTCCGCTCGGGCGACTTGGAAAGCCCGACGAAATCGCCGCTGCGGTCCTGTTCCTCGCGAGCGATGCATCGAGCTATATGCTTGGATCGGAAATGGTCGTCGATGGCGGATTCGCCGAGCTTTGAGGGCGTCAAACACAGCACGAACGTACGAAAGGAATCGAACCCATGAGCCTCGCCACGGGAGCTCGCCGAAGAGACGTACCGCGGCCGCGCATTGAGAGCATGAGAAGCGAACCGGGCAGCCCGACACCAACTGGCCCGACCGGTACGCGGACCACATCGTTCCCGAGCAGACCGGCAAGAGCTCAGCCTGAGGAGACGCATGAAAGGCCAGACCTGCGGAGCTACTTAACCACTACCTAAAGCCGGTCCGGCGGGGATGCCAAATCGTGGACGTCTGGTGCTAGCTGCCATCTGACGGCAGGTCTCTCTTCAAATGCCTCTATTAAGCGGAGCGGTCGCGGATCGTCGGGGAGTTCCGCACAGGCGAGTCGTCAACGTGTACGCCGCCGCCAGTTGCTTGGGGTCTCCCCGGTCAGCTTCCTGAACGCCGCGGCGAACGCGCTCTGGGAGGTATAGCCGAGCGCGACCGCGATCGAGACAACCGATTCGTCGGTGTTGCGAAGCATGTTTTTGGCCTCCTCGAGCCGTTGCTCGCGCCGCCAGGCATGCGGGGAAAGCCCGGTGCTTTCCTTGAAGGCTCGGCAGAAGTGGAAGCGCGACAAGCCGGCGTCGGCAGCCAGCGCCGCGAGCGACACGTCCGCATCGTTGTCCGAACGCAGGCGCTCGATGGCGCGGCGCAACACTATCGGTGAGAGGCCGCCCAGCGTACGCTGGAACGTGGTCGGCACACCGACATGCGCTGCCAGCAGGCGCGTGGCCACGAGGTCCATCAGCTGATGCCTGAACAGTGTGTCCAGGGTGCCATTGGCGTCCATGGCGCCGGCCGCGGTCAGGAGCAATCGGGATGTAATAGGATCAGGATGCGCCGTTCGCTCCAGGAGATCGGTTGAGGTGGCGCTGCCGTGATCGCCTGCCACCCGCTCGAGCGTGGTGTGCGGAAGGTAGAGTTGTACGACGTCGACAGGCTTCGGAATATCCCACCGGGAGCTCGATCCTTCGGCAATTATGATCACGACTCCGGGGCGAAACGTGCCGATTGCAACCGCGCTTCCCGTCCGCCGCACTATGCGCTGCACCGTGCCGTTGTAGGCCATGATGACGTGATGGCTCATGGGCGCGACGACGTCGTGCAGCGGATCATGTTTCCAGTGGGCAATTCCGGCGCCGGAGGAATCCAAAGCCATGTGAATTGGCGTGGTCCGGAGCACCCGCGCCATTTCCGCACTAGGGTGAGGCCGCTCTGCATTGGCCGGAGTGGCTTGGCAGGCCTCAGGCGCAACTGACGCGTCCTCCAAGGAATCGCGCGAGAAGGGCTTGCTCATGAAATAAATGCTCGCCTCGCGGACTGCACGTTATGGGCCGTGACTCGGCCTGACTGGGTTGGGGGGATTGCGCACATCAGTGCGCGTCGGGTGCAGGGCGTGCAGAACCCTTGTTCCCGAAGGATGGGAAAATGTGTACAGTTTCCAGCGGAAAAGACCTTGCAGCCGGCCCGAATTGCGATTGAGTTTTCCTTGGCTTCTTGTCCAAGTAGGATCACAAGTGCCGTTTCTGTTCGAAGACTATCGCCTGGACGCCGACCGGCGCGAGCTCAAGCGAGGCTCCGAGCTCATCCCCGTTGGACCGAAGGTGTTCGACCTGCTGCTCTTCCTCGTCCGAAACCGCGAACAGGTCGTGACAAGGGACGATCTTCTGAAGGCGGTGTGGGAAGGACGCATCGTGTCCGAATCCACGCTGACTAGCCACGTCAATGCCGTGCGCAAGGCAATCGGGGACACCGGAAAAGAGCAACGCCTGATCCGGACGGTTTCTCGCAAAGGCCTCCGGTTTGTTGGCCAGATCACCGAGGAAGAATCGCCGACGCGAACCTTGGTCGCGGACCCGGGTCCGGAGGTTGGCGTTCCACGAGTAGAGAGCATCCAGGAGACAATCAGGGCCTTTACGGTCGATGCGGCTACTGGAGCGCGAGAGGCCGCGCCATTTCTCGCCGCCGCGGCAGAGAGTCCGCCTCCGCTGCCGGACAAGCCTTCAATTGCGGTGCTTCCGTTTCAGAACATGTCCGGCGATGTCGAACAGGAATACTTTGCCGATGGAATGGCCGAGGACATCATCACGGCGCTGTCCCGTTTCAAGGAGCCATTCGTCATCGCCCGAAACTCCAGCTTCACCTACAAGGCGCGGGCCGTCGACGTGAAGCAGGTGGGGCGTGAGCTCGGGGTGCGCTACGTATTGGAAGGGAGCGTTCGCAAGGTGGCAAACCGGGTGCGCATTACGGGACAGCTCGTCGATGCCGCCACCGGAGCGCATATTTGGGCAGATCGTTTCGATGGCGAGCTCGGCGACATTTTCGAGTTGCAGGACCAGGTGACCGAGAGCGTTGTCGGGGCGATCGCGCCCGCGGTGGAAAAAGCCGAGATCGAGCGCGCCAAGCGCAAGCCGACCGCCAGTCTCGACGCCTATGCCCTCTATTTGCGCGGTCTGGCCCAACTTCATCAGTTTGGCAACCAGCGAGCGAACGAGGAGGCATTGCGCCTATTCAAGCGTGCGATCGAGCTCGACCCGGAGTTCGCCTCCGCGTACGGTCGCGCAGCCTTTTGCTACCTCGTTGCCAAGATCAATGGCTGGATTCCAGACACGGCGAATGCGATCACCGAAGTGAAGAAGCTCGCCCAACGGGCAGTCGAGTTAGGCAAGGACGACCCGATCGCGCTCTCCGCTGGCGGGAATGCGTTGGCGTTTGTCGTTCGGGATCTCGGGGTAGGTGCCGGCTTGGTCGATCGCGCGCTTACGCTGAATTCCAATTTGGCCGAGGCATGGAATTTCGGCGGCTGGGTGAAACTCTGGCTCGGCGAGCCGGAATCGGCGATCGAGCGCTTCTCGCGTGCCATTCGCCTGAGCCCACTTGATCCTTGGCTGATGGCAATGCGAGCCGGAACCGCCTATGCACATTTCTTCTTGGATCGCTATGACGAAGCGGCACTATGGGCGACCATGGCGTTGCAGTGCAGTCCGGACTACGGACCGGGACTACGTATCACCGCCGCAAGCAACGCAATGGCCGGTCGGCCGGAGCAGGCACAGAAGGCAGTGGCTCGGCTGCGCGAACTCAGCCCCACGCTGCGCGTTTCCAATCTCAAGGACGCGATTGGCCCCTATCGACGTGCCGAGGACGTCGCGCGATATGAAGAAGGATTGCGGAAAGCAGGGCTGCCCGAATAATCATCCCAGCCAAGATGCTCGCCGCCAATCCTCCCGCGCGGATGTGCTCGAGTTGCGTTTCTCCCAAACTCGGCCGTGAGGTGGGGCGCGCCTCATGTCGTGGCTAACGTCAAGCGTGTGAGCCAACTGGCGTTTGTTACCGCCGCGGCAAGTCCGCTTTCGAGAAGTCGGATTCCTCCGCGGGATGGGTCGTCTGCAAGGCGTCGATGGCATGCGCCGCGAAAATACTTGTGCTGACCATTGCGAGGATGGTTATCAACATCTTGATGGATCCACGTTCATTATGAGTTCCCAAGAAAGCGGCTATTGTCGGGGGAGAAGCGCGAAGCGCATCTTCACGCTGGAATGCTGCCGGGCCCCGCTATGTTTGAAGCCCGTGCCTGTTCACTCGCGCCTATCGCGCGGTCCAACCGCCATCGACGGAAATCGCCGTGCCGGTGATCTGGTCTGCCGCCGCCGAACACAGGAAAGCGACCGTGCCGCCGAGTTGCTCGGGAGATGCGAACTCAAGGGACGGTTGCTTCTCCGCGAGAAGCTCCTCGGTCGCTTGCTTCTGACTGATGCCCCGCTGCGTGGCGATGTCGCTGATCTGCTTCTCGACAAGGGGCGTTCGCACCCAGCCGGGGCAGACCGCGTTGCAGGTCACGCCGCTTCCGGCGGTCTCGAGGCCGACCACCTTGGTGAGGCCAACGAGGCCGTGCTTGGCGGCCACGTAGGCAGCTTTGTGGGTCGAGGCGACGAGGCCGTGCGCAGAGGCGATGTTGACGACACGCCCCCAACGCTGCTGCTTCATCTGCGGTACGGCCGCCGCGATTCCATGGAATGCCGCCGACAGATTGATATCGAGGATGGCCTGCCACTTGGCGGCCGGGAATTCATCAACCGGTGCGGTAAACTGGATGCCGGCATTGTTGACGAGGATGTCAAGACGCCCGAATTTTTCGATCGTCGCGTCGATCAATCCGCGAACGGCCTCGCCCTTCGACATGTCGGCGCCATCGTAGATGCAGCGCACGCCGTGATCGCGCTCCATGCCGCTGCGGATGTTTTCGATCTCATTCGCGTCGCCGAAACCGTTGAGCACGATGTCGGCACCGAGCCTGGCGAGCTCTCTGGCGATTCCAAGTCCGATGCCGCTGGTCGATCCGGTGACGATGGCTACTTTGCCCTTCAACATGGCAGATTCCTTTCAATGTCGATCTTGCAGTGGAAGCTTGCGGTCCGTCCGAATGGCCTGCAATTCAATCGTCGGTCGATTCGTTCGCTTCTGACTCGCGTTCGAGACGATCAGCACGGGAGGTTCGTCGTACCCGTTCCGACTGCTGTAGAAGATGAGCGCCATGAGCCCGCATCCGACGACGAGCGAGAACAGCACGCCGGCAGCCATGGCGACGTAGCCGGCTGCCGAAACCTCGATCCCGTCAGCAAGCGTCCAGCCGACGTAGGCGACGAAATCGGTCGCCACCAGGAGCAGGACGAGCACCAGGATGATCGTCCATGAGGCGGCGCCGGAACGTGCCGGCGCAGATCGCCCGGGCGGTGGACGAAGCTCCGTCGTGACGTTCTGCTCGGGAGCGTCGGAAAGGGTCGGCATGGTGTTCTCCTGATCAAAGGGCGACGCGAAAGATCAATCGCGGCGATGGATGTCGTGGGTGACGATGCCGAGCTCGGGCGGCGGCGGATCGAGGCGCCGTTCGTTCGCGAGCGTGCGGCGGATGTCTTCCAACCCGCTCTGCCAGTGGGCGCGCATCGCGCTCAGTCCGAATTCGTAGTCCCTCGAATGACCTTCGTGGAGCTTGGTCTGGTAGATCAGGTGGATGATGTTGTGGGAGCGATGGCGAGCCATATCCGCGATCGCGCGGATTTCCGGATCCTTTTTGGCGGCCTCCGGCAGTCGCTCGATCACCCGCTGCAGCGCCTGACGCATTTTCTGCATGCGCAGCGCCTGGTCGGTGACGGCGCGCGTGCGGCTCGAATATTGAATGTCTTTCTGGCGGCTCGATACCCCCATCATGTCGTAGGGAACGCGGCCTCTGGCCGACCAAAGGTCGATCTGGAACGTCAGAGTGTCGCGGGGGTCGCCGGACAGCACGCGCGACAGAGGCGTGTTGGAGACCACGCCACCGTCCCAATAGTGCTCGCCTTCGATCTCGACGGCGGGGAATCCCGGCGGCAGCGCGCCCGAGGCCATGAAGTGCCTCGGGCAGAGCCGGCGTTCGGCGGTGTCGAAATACGTCAGGTTGCCGGTGCGAACGTTGACCGCGCCGACGCTGACGCGCACCTCGCCGGAATTCAGCCGGTCAAAATCGACGAGCTTCTCCAGCGTCCGGTGCAAGGGCGCGGTGTCGTAGAAGCTGGTCGCCGCATCGCCCGAGAACGGCGAGAAAAGCGGCGAGGGAAAGCGCGGCCGAAAGAAGCCGGGCTGACCCTGAACCAGGGCCCGCATCGCCGCCAGTGCATTGCGGATCGAGTGTATGTCGAAGGCAAAAGGCAGGGCATCGGCCAGTCCTTCTCCCGCCGGCCATTCGATCGACTGGGCGCAGATGATCTCCCAGAACTCGCGCAGCCGTTCCACGCGCTCTTCTTCCGGGGAGCCTGCGATGATGGCAGCGTTGAGTGCGCCGATCGAAATGCCGGCCAGCCAGTTCGGCCGGATCCCGGCCTCGTGCAGGCCCTCATAGACGCCGGCCTGATAGGCGCCGAGCGCGCCGCCGCCCTGCAGGACCAACGCCACGACGTCGTAGGGCAGCGACCGGGTCTGCTGCGCTACCGGATGGGTCTGTTCGCGCATCACGTTCAACATTGCGGGGCTCCTTGCACGGTGCGGACTGTTCAACCGGCGTCGGCTTCGATCAGGATTTCGGAAATGGTCTCCCGCGAGCGCGCCACCGCCGCCGGACTGAGATAGTCGTGGACCACGGTGCCGAGCCCGAGGGTAAGATCGGCAACGACGTGCTTGGCCGACAGCACCTGCAGCACCGGCAGCTCAGCGACGGGTGCAAGCGCATGCGAGTGGAGGTCGAGAGCAGCCGGCCCGGTCCACGCGCCCTTCACGGCGATATCCTCGCAGTGGTAGCGGACCAGCTCGCAGATGCGCGCCGTGCCGTCGACATGGGGGATGATCTTGAGCAGGAAATTCGGCGCGGCGAGTTTCTTTGCCTCGGTCGCGGCGTCGAGGGCGCGATGCTTGTAGCCCATCGTGCCCGTTGCGATCCGCACCGAGCCGTAGTTCAGCGTGCCGACCAGCGTGTCGATCTCGACGGCGAGCTTGGGCTGCGCCAGTTTCTTGGGAAACCCCCATAGCTCGCGTCCGCCGGCGATCGGCGGATGATCGTTGAGGAACATCTGGTGGACGAAGCTACCGGCTTGGCCGCGAAACGAGACAGGGATGACCTGGCCGCTTTCGGTGTAATCGCCGAAGCCGGTGGAGTCGGGCATCCGGATGAATTCGTAGTTCACCACCGGCTCGGTCACTTCCAGCGGCTCGGGCACGATCCGGCGCAGGGCCTCCGGATCGGTGCGGTACTGGATGATGAAGTATTCGCGGTTGACGAAGCGATAGGGGCCGGGCGGAAAGGCCGGGTTCGTCAGCGGCATGGCGAACGCCCCCGCATGCACGGTGTCGTGTTTCATCGTCCTCGAGCTCCAGTTTGATGTAATTGAGGGTGCCGCGCTCCGCGTCTCGAAGCGCCGCACGATAGGTGTCAGTAGTCCCAGTTGACCGGCAGACAGCGAAACACCTCGCCGTCGACCTTCACATGGCAGATGCACGGGAACGACAGGTGGGTGGCCAGCAGCAGTTCGCCGCTCTCCGCCATCTCCCGCAACAGACGGACCCGGACGCGGGCCGCCTCCATCGGGTCGTGCTCGAAGCCGTTGTGCACGTCGGGGTGGTCGAACCCGACCTGGAATACGGCATCGCCGGCGAACGTCAGCCGATCGCCGCCGGAGTTGAGGCGGACCACACAGTGGCCGGGGGTGTGGCCACCGGTGCGCTGGGCGACGACGCCCGGCGCGATTTCAGCGCGGTCGTCGAACGTCCGCAGATAAGTGCGGTATTCGCGCAGGAACTTCTGCGCGGTCGATTCAAGCACCTGCGGAAAACCCTCCGGCATGGAGACGAGCGAGAAATCGGGCTTCGCCCAGAACTTGACCTCGGCTGCGGCCACGTGGATACGCAGGTCCGGTCGAAGCTGCTCCTTCACCCCGTCGACGAGCAGCCCGCCGACATGGTCCATGTGCAAGTGGGTCAGCACCACGTCGGTCAGGTCCGCAAGATCGATGCCGGCGGCCTCCAGTCGATGGGTCAACTGTCCGGCCTTCGGCAGGTTCGAGTTCACTCCCGCCCCGGTGTCGACCAGGATGGTTCGGCCGCCGCTCCGCACCACAAGCACGTTCAGCGGCCAATCGAGCATTTCCGGCGGCAGCATTAGCTGGTCGATCACGGCCTGCCGGGGAGCCGGGTCGGCCGTAGCGACCAACACATTGGTTGGCAGATGCAGAACTCCATCGCTGATCACCAGGACGTCGATGTCACCGATTTTCAGCGCGTAGCGCGACGGAACCAGCTCGTCGTGCATCGGTTTGCCAAGGCGTGAGGCGGGGGATGTGTGGTCTCGGTTCATGTGTTTCTCTCCTCTTTGATGGAAAAGCTGCTGGCTGGTGCTGGTTGAGCGGGCTGCGCAGCAAGCGCGGAGCGCGGCCCGCTTCGCGTGAAGGCTCTAGAGGAAGCCAGTCACATCAGTCACACGTTCGGGATCGGCCACAGCGAGCGCAGCGGCACGCTCTGCTTTCGGCGGATAGATCCAGACGGTGTTGATCTCCTGCTTGGTCTTCTTGGCGACATCGCCGACCATGGCCACCTTGCGTTCCCAGCCGGTCGTGAAGAGCGCACCGGCCTCGCCAAGGTCCAGGCAGGTCACGTATCCCTTCTGGTGATAGCATTTGGTCGGAACGCCCAGCAGCTCCGCGGCAGCGTTATTGCCCGCGAACGCGCCCATCCGCGTAGCGTGCTGGCAAGACATCAGCGCGTAGTTGCCTTCATTGTCGCAGGCGGCGCGCGCGGCGTCACCCGTGGCGAAGACGCCGTCCACTCCCGGTACGCGCAGATCGCGGTCCACCAGCAGCCGGCCGAAATTGTCGCGCTGGGCAGGAATTTGCTGGCTCAAGGGCGCAGCGCGAATGCCCGCTGCCCAGATCACGGTCTCGCTTTCGATGTGCTCGCCGCTGGAGAGCGTGACGCCGGACTCGTCGAGCGAGGCGACGCCGGCGCCGAGCCGGGTCTCCACGCCGAGCTTGCGCAGGGCGTCCTCGATGACGGGGCGGGCCCCTTCACCCATGTCGGGGGCGATCGCAGCATTGCGGTCGACGATGATGACCCGCGGCTTGGCCTCTTTGCCGAAGATCTCGCGCAGCCGCGCCGGCATTTCGGTTGCGGCCTCGATGCCTGTGAAACCGCCGCCCGCCACGACGACGGTGTCGCGGCCGTTCACGGCCGGCCGCTTGGCGAGGCCCTTCAGGTGCTTGTCGAGCGCCACCGCATCATCGAGCGAGTCGACGGCAAAGCCGTGCTCGGCGAGCCCCGGGACCTTCGGACGAAATAGTTTGCTGCCGGTGGCAACGACCAGGCGCTCGTAGGACAGCGTCTTTAGCGGTCCCTTGCTAGTTGCGATCTGCACCGTGCGGGACTTGGTGTCGACCGTCTCGGCGCTGCCCTGCACGTACTTGACGTCTACCGCGTTGAGGACGTCGAGCAGCGGCGCCGTCAAGGTCTCGGGCTTCGGCTCGTACAGCCGCGGACGGACGACGAGGGTCGGCTCCGGCGAAACCAGCGCGATCTCGAGCTCTTCCGGCGAAACGCCCTGGATGTCGCGCAGGCGAGCGGCGGAGAGGGCGGCGTACATGCCGGCGAAGCCGGCGCCCATGATGACTAATCTCATGTCTTTGCTCCTTGGTTTGGACTTCCGAAAGTCCGCGCGCTACCGCCGCCACTCTTCACCAAGGGCGGCGATCGACGACGACGCGAAGGCGTGAAACGAGGGCGTCAGCCCGTTATGGGGGGAGGCACTCCGGCGAGCGCGCTGACATCGGAGACTTGAGCGACCAGCCTTGTCGAAGAACGACGGGCTGAGCCGAGCCCAGAACCCAATCCTGGTAGGGCAGCGAAGGGCGGTCCCGAGTCGTGATGGAGATCGCGGGATAGGTTCTCTGCAGGGATTGTACCGGGATCTCCACCTCTTCGCCGGTTGCCGAGGTGAACCGCACGGCCAGCGAAAGTCCGTACACGACCGCTGTGGCAAGGCCGCGCCGGCGTGAGGTGATTGCAAGCTGGTTGACCAAGGTGTTCCGGATCATGGTCGATCTCCATCGGCGTTCGTTGGACGGTGATGGTGTAGTCCACGGCGCGCTGCGCTGCCCCAGAGGGATTGCCGTAGCTGTCGAGCGATTGCTGCTAATGAACGCGTTTGCGCCGGTCGCTGGGGACAGCGTCGGATGCCAGCCAGGGCTGATGCTTGGCGCGCCACTTCGGGCCGGGGCCGCGCATGTAGTGCAGCTCGGGCCGGTAGCTGTCTCGAATGTCCATGACCAGGTTACGCACGACGCGGGCGAAGTCGGAAACCGTCTCGGCCGTCTTGCTGGCAAAGCCGGAGATTGCGGACCAGTGTGAGAAACTCAGAGCGATCGCACGGGAATCGACGGTGCTCTTGCGGATCATCGTTCTTCTCCATCCGGTTGGATGTGGGCATTGCGATGATCTAGCGGATCTGAGCTGCGGCCGCCCCAGAGCGATTGCCGTGCCTGTAGAGCGATTGCTGCCAAGTAATGTGCCTGCGGCAATTGCTCGGGTTGCGGTCACCTGCTGAACTTGACGTCGAACGCGGCCGCCGAGGAACGGCCGAGTGCGGCTGCGATTGGGACGATCTTCTCGTCGGTATCACGCAGCATGTTCATGTGCCGCGGGGGCGTAGCTGGTTTCGAAGGTCCAGGCGTCCTTGGGCTGGCTGTAGAGATGCCAGAACTGCTCGGCCACCGCCGAGGCCTCCTTCGATTCCGGAGACACAAGGGTGCAGACGGTCACCGTCGCGACGTGAATTCCCTTGTCCCGGAACGGTTCGAAAAGCGCCTGGGCCAAGGCGCGAATGCCGGCCTTGCCGATGCTGATCGAAAGAAAGTCCGCGCTGGGAGCGAGCGCGAAACCGCCGCCCGTCAACAGGATCGCACCCGAACCTTGCTCTTCCATCTTCGGAGCGACAGCTTGCGCCGCGACGAGCGCACCTCCGATGTTCAGGGCGAGATCATAGTTGAAGCTGTCGCGAGGCTGTTCGGACAGAGTCGCCTTGCGCGCGGAGGCGGCGTTGTAGTGCAGGACATCGATCGAGCCGTGCTGCTTCTCGACTTCAGCGACCAGCTCGGCGATGCCCTTCGGATCGCTCGAATCCACCTGTCGCGCGTCCGCCTTGTACCCTTTCCTTGTCAATCTCTTGGCCAGCTCCTGCGTCTTGGCCACGCTGCGGGCGGCCAAAACCACCTGGAAACCTTCTTTGGCGAACCGTTCGGCGGTCGCGAAACCCATTCCCGGGCCCGCGCCGATGCTCAGAAATGTCTTCATCGCCTGTCTCCCTTCGACGCTGCACTTGAAACGGGTGAGACCACGCTTGCCCAAACCATCAAGATATGCGTCTCCGCCAATCGCTGGGGGTTTCGCCGGTCAGCTTCCTGAACGCCGCGGCGAAGGCGGTCTGAGTGGAATAACCGAGCGCGGCAGCGACGGAGACGATCGACACCTCCCTATCGCGCAGCATGTTCATGGCTTGCTCGAGCCGGTGCTGGCGCAGCCAGGCGTGCGGCGAGAGCCCGGTGCTTTCTTTGAAGGCGCGGCAGAAGTGGAAGCGCGACAGGCCGGCGTCGGCAGCAAGCGCCGCAAGCGAGACGTCCGCATCGCTATCCGAACGCAGACGTTCGATAGCGCGCGCCAGTACCTTGGGCGACAGCCCGCCCATGACCGGCTGGAACGTTGCCGGCGAGCCGGCGTGCGCGGCGAGCAATCGCGTGGCCAGAAGATCGCTCAGTTGGTGCCTGAACAACGAATCCAGCGCGGCGCAGCCTTCCAGGGCGTCCGCCGCGCTCAGCAGCAATCGGGCTGTAATGGGGTCCGGATGCGCCGTTCGTTCCACAAGGTCGCCGGGAGCCGCCGTTCCGGCTTCCTGCGCAACGCGTTCCAGCGTTGTCTGCGGAAGGTAGAGGTGGACGACGCTCAAGGGCTGGTAGATATCCCAGCGGGAGGATGAACCCGCCGGAATGACCGTTACGGTCCCGGGACGCGTCATTCCGTTCAGGAACGCTTTTCCGTCGCGGCGTTCGAACCGAACCGGCTCGGCGAGAAAAGCCATGATCACATGATCGACCATCGGCTTGACGACGTCGTGCAGGGGATCATGCCTCCAGAAGGTGATCACGCCGCTGGACGGATCCGAAGCCATCTGCAGCGGCGCCATCTTGAGCACGCGCGCCATTTCTTCATCGGCGTGAGGGCGCTGCTCGCCTAGCGGCAAATCGTGCAGCTGCGCCGGAGTCGCGCCTTGCTTCTGCCCAATATCTCGCAAGCGCGGACCGCTCATGGACCGTCCTCGTCGTTGAGGCGCAACCTGATCGAGCTTTCGATCTCCGTTCTAGCCGTTGTCCGGCCCGGCGTCCTGCCTAAATTCGCCGCGGATTTCAATTCTGAACGGTCGTTGTGCTCTGCAGACGCCCAAAGTCGCATTCTGCCGTTGCCGCGGCGGCGCAGGGGCGCCGTCGCACAAGGCACCGCGCAGGAGATGGTCAGCACCGCAGACGTTCTTGGTTGTCATTGAGCACTGTGAAGCTCTGACGAAGGCTGACGACGCATTCTAGCAACGATAGTCCCACCGTCATCATGCAGGGAAATGAGAATCCAGCGCACATCTTAACAGCAATATCTCTACGACCGCCTCAATCGCTCTGGGGCAGGCGCACGCTCGATCCCTTAAGCAGTGGCCCTACCAAACAGATGGAGATGACAATGGCTTGGGTCGAAATCGGAGGCGGATCATGATGCTGGGTATGAGCTTGGCGACGTTCACGATCGTCCACGTGATCATCAGCCTGGTTGCAATCGCGGCGGGCCTCGTCGTGATGTTCGGGATGTTCGGCTCGAAGCGGATGCCGAACCTCACCGCTGTTTTCCTTACAGCCACCATCCTGACCAGCGTCTCGGGGCTTCTGATTCCGCCGCTGCTGTTCGAGAAGCCGTTGCCGTCCCATTTGATCGCGATCCTCTCCCTGGTTCTGCTGGGGGTCGCGTGTTTGGGGCTTTACGGCATGAAGCTCGCCGGTTCTTGGCGCTGGATCTACGTGCTCACCGCGCTCCTCTCGCTTTATCTTAACGTCTTCGTGCTGGTCATCCAGTCCTTCCTGAAAGTACCGGCATTGCATGCGCTGGCGCCAAGCGTGCCGCCGGCCGAGCCACCGTTTGCCATCGTGCAGGGCATTGTGCTGGCATCCTTCGTGGTCGTGATCATCGGCGCGATCCGGCGCTACCGCCCGGCGCCGGCTGCCGCCGACATCCGCCCCCGAAGCGATCTGACGCCGGCATCTTGGGGCACGCGCTCCCTCTCAACGCGCAAATGAGTCGTTCGGCCGGCTGCCGATTGATCAGCCTTGTTGACTGATTGCGGACCGCCGGCAAAGCCTCGCGTATGGTATCGTCGATGCGACCAGGTGAGCCCCATCGCGCTTCTCGCCCGGCGCAGCAGCGCTCGCGACAACTGCGATGCGCCCATGATTGCCTGAAGCTGAAAGCTGACCACGTCTAACGATAACGGAGGATCACCATGAAGATCGTCGTGATCGGCGGTACCGGCCTGATCGGTTCGAAGACCGTCGCCATTCTGCGTCAGGGCGGCCATGAGGTCGTGGCCGCCTCGCCCAAGAGCGGCGTTAACACGATAACTGGGGAGGGGCTCACGGAGGCCATGACGGGCACGAAGGTAGTGATCGACCTCGCCAACTCGCCCTCATTCGAAGACAAGGCGGTGCTGGAATTCTTCGAGACCTCCGGCCGCAACCTTCTCGCGGCGGAGGCCGCAGCGAACGTCCGGCACCATGTCGCGCTGTCGATCGTCGCGACCGACCGGACCGACAACGGCTATTTCCGCGCTAAGGTCGCCCAGGAGAAACTGATCGAGACCTCTAGCATACCGTACACCATCGTCCGCGCGACGCAGTTCATGGAATTCCTCGGCGGCATCGCCGATTCCAGCGTGGATGGCAACAAAGTCAGGCTCCCGCCCATCCTGTTCCAGCCGATCGCGTCGGACGACGTTGCCGCTATGGTTGCCGATGTGGCGCTCGCGCCACCGCGTGGCGGCATCGTGGAAATAGCCGGGCCGGAACGAGCTCCGTTCAACGAGATCATCGCCCGCTATCTCAAAGCGGTGGGCGATGCGCGCGAGGTCGTGAGCGATCCCGAGGCCGGATACTGGGGCGGCCGGGTCAGCGAGCACTCGCTTGTGCCGCTCGGCGAGGCGCGCCTCGGCCGTATCGGTCTGGACGAGTGGCTCCGCCGCTCGAAGGCAGCGGCCTGATCTCAACGGGAGGAACACCAGTTCTCTCAGGAGCGGATCCGGACCGACGAACTAAGGGGCGACGACCATGACGATCAAACTCGCTGCGTTGGCTCTTCTGTGCCTCACGGCCAGCACCGCGCTGGCTCGGAGCCCAAGGTCACGGCACTGATGTCTAAGGATCTTGCGGAGAGCCCCGGCAGGGAAGCTCTGATGATCACGGTCGAGCACGCGCCCGGCGGCTCGAGCGCGATGCATCGGCACAATGCCCATGCGTTTGTTTACGTGCTCGAGGGCTCGGTCGTGATGCAGCTGAAGGGCGGACAAGAGGTGACGCTGACGCCGGGACAGTCCTTCTATGAAGGCCCTTCTGACGTTCATGTAGTCGACCGGAACGCAAGTGCCACCCAGCCCGCGAAATTCCTGGTGCTCTTGATCAAGGACAAGGGCGCCCCGGCGCTGGTACCAGCACAATGATCGTACGTGCCCCAAGTGCACCAAACTGACTGCGGGAAAGGCCTGCCTGATTGACGCGGCCTTCGCGAAGCGGAAGCGGAAGCGGCATCCGGCTATCGGCTACGATCGGCCATCTTACGTTCGCGAGTGTGTATCGACAACAGTCTCGTGTGCAGCCCTTCGAGAATATGGGCCGCGAAGATGCCCGTGCTCAGCAGTGCCAGAAAGGCTATCAACATCTTGATAAAGCCTTTACCTGATCAGCTTTCAGCCGCACGAGGGGACGACCGCGATCGCAGTTCGCGCCGTGTGGCAGCTGGAGGCTTGTGCCGTCCTGCGCTCGTTTTTGGCTTCGGTCGGATAGCTGTGTGATCCGGGGCCGAGCACCTCGACGGTCGCTGTGGCCCCCGCAACGAGTTCGTTTCGCTCAGGGCCGTCCAGCACGATCCGGACCGGGATGCGTTGCGCCAATCGGACCCAGTTGAAGGTCGGGTTGACGTTGGCAAGCAGCGTCGAGCCGTTGCTGCGATCGCGGTCTTCAATACCGGCTGCAACGCTCTCTACCTTGCCGGGCAACGCGCGGCTGCTTCCCATCAGTTGCACGTTGACGGGATCGCCGACGTGGATGCGCCGCAGCTTGGTTTCCTCGAAGTAGCCCTCGACGTGCAGCGTGTCGCTGTCGAGCAGCGCCATTACGCCCTTTCCGGGGGTGAGGTAGACGCCCGGCCGCAGTTCATTGTTGCTGACAATGCCGCTGACCGAGGCCCGCACCTCGCTGCGATCGATGTTGAGCTTCGCGAGAGCAACGTCCGCGACGGCCTGGTCATAGGCCGCCTGGGCCGAGCCCTGGATGGCGACGACCTGGTCCATGCGCTGCGTGGAAACCACGACGCCGGGCGTCAGCGCACTGTAGCGCTTCAGATCGGCATTGGCGTTGTCGAGCGTGGCGCGCTTGCCTTCCTGTACCGCCTCTGCCTGCTTGAGCGCGATCTCATAGCGCGCCCGGTCGATCCGGAAGAGCACGTCGCCCTTTTGTACTTGCTGATTGTCCCGGACCAGAACCTCGCTCACGAAGCCGGAAACATCGGGAGCCACCGGCACCACGTCGGCTCGCACGTGACCGTCACGGGTCCAGGGCGCATCAAAATAATAGTCCCACAGCTTGTAGCCCGCCCAAAGCGCGACCAGCACGATGAGACCGGTCAGTGCGAAAGGACGCAGCGAATCCACGACGGTTTTCATGACACCAACTCCTTGGAGGCGAGGCGAGGAACGGGCGTGACGCCGTCGGAGGTTTCACGATTCCGGTGGCGTCTGGCGGCTTCGAAGTCGTGCATGCCGATCTGCCATTGCAGGCCGACAATTGTCCCCTTTACGGGCTCCAGGAGAAAGAGAGCCGAAAGCCCGGTGACGGGGAGCCAGATCAGCAGTTGAAGCCAGGCCGGAGGTGAATAGGCTATCTCGACGGCAAGAAGTCCTGGCACGACAAGGTGGCCAATGATGGCGATCACGAGATAGGCCGGAAGGTCGTCGGCGCGTTGCGGCGTGTAATCTTCACCGCAAACCGCGCAATTATCGACCACCTTGAGAAAGGAGCCGAACAGGCGGCCTTGTCCGCAGTTCGGGCACTTCATCCTGAACCCGCGCCATAGAGCCTTTTTGAGGGACACGGGTGCTGTCATGTGAGTAACTCCGCTGAGCCTAAGACGAGGCCGGTGAGCAGGCAGATGAAAAGCGCGAAATCGAACAATGCGGGATGCCAGATCCATCGATAGAGGCCGATACGCGCGATCTGCTTGCTGACGAGGCGCTCAAGCGCGTATGCAACCACGCTCCAGAGCAGGAGCGTCGGAACGAGCACGCCAAAAAGGTCAAGTTGATATTTCATGCGGCGATCGTCCCAGGTTCGATTTGCTGCGGCTGATAGGTCGGTGACTCCGGAAAGAGCCCGGAACGAACGCCGGTGAGACCGACCAGCACATGATCGCGGGCTTCGCTCGTGGGTTCCTGCAACGTCAATGCGATGGTGCCGTCGAGCTGTCCCACCAGATCGTCGGCGAGTGGCCCCGCAGTGTGGATCCGGCAAATCGGGGCAAGACGAGCAAAGAACGCTTCGGTGGCCGCTCTTGCGCAGCGTGACAGCGCCAGGCTCGAGCGCCTCACGCCGAGAATGTTGAGCGCCGTCCGAAGCTGACGAAGATTGGCGGCGCCGCTCCTTGCGTCGGCGGGGACGACGGCGATACGCGCAGCAAGCAGGGCGAGGCGATGCTGCATCAGGCTGGCAAGCGCGAAGGGGTCCTGATCCGAGGTGCGCTCGGCGACTGATGCAAGCGTGGTCCAATTGCTTTGTAGCAATCGCTTCGCGATCCAGTCGGCTCCGGCCATGCGAACGATGCCGCAGGTCACGCCGGTCAGCGCCACACCCAGCATCAGCGCAACGCTGGAGTTGGCATAGGCGATAAAATCGGCCGAATAGGTCTCGGTCAACGCTAGTTGCACCGAGAGGTAGATGGCAAGTATGGAGCCGATACGCGCGGTCGCGGGCCGGGCAGCCATCCAGCCGAACAGCACGAAGGGCGGCATCAATGCGGCGATTAGCACCTCGAGAGTCGTAATCCGCGGCAACACGCCAAACAGGTAGATGCCATGGACGGCGATCACGACGAGGAATAATCCATAGAAATTGCGGAACGCCGGCAGCGGATCGTCCGCGCCCGCCAGAAAGCTGCCGACGACAGCTGCGAAAAGCGGTGCGGCAACCCCGTCCGACCAGCCGGTCGCAATCGAGAAGCAACTGCAGCACAGCACCGCAATAGCTACGGACCCGGCCGCCAGGAGCGCAGACCAGTAGTCGCGATGCGGCACGGCAACAGCCGCTGCGCCATGAGAGAAGACGAGAGAAAGCGACTCGGAATCGCGCCCCCCGGAGATGGCCTCGCGCAGAAGCTGGCAATCCTGCATGACATCGACGAGGTTGCGCAGCCGTACAATGAGGCCAGAAATCGCGATCTCGATCCAGCCGGCGTCCACGCTCAGCACCGGTCGTGCTTCATCAAGCGCTGCGCGCAACGCATCGGCTTCCTGTCTATCGCGGCCTCCCGCTTCAAGCCATGCCGCTATTCTTGCGCACATAGAGGAAACGCGCGCAGCCGCATCGTCATGCGGACCGAGAGGCAGCTTGCGATCTTCGATCGATCCGAGCAGCGGCAGCAGCGACAGCATGCGCTGCAGGAGCAATTGCAGCCCTCGCCCGATATTTGTGGACGTGGTCGCCTCAAAGCCGAGATGACGCCCAAGCTGGTCGATTTCGGAGGCTGCGGCGGCGAGACGTAGGCGTTCGCTATCGCGCTGCTGATCGCTGCGGCGGCCCGTTAGGACGTCTGCGGCGAGCCGGCGCGCGCCGGTCAGCCATGCATCGGTTTGCACGGTGACGGCGGACGCCACGCTGCGTGGCAGCACGAGCATCGCGACAACGCTCGCGCAGACGATCCCGAGCATAATCTCTTGCACGCGGGAAACCACGATGTCGAAGGCCGACTGCGGCGCCGAGACGATGGGAAATCCGAGCAGCGCGACGGTGTAGCCGGCCAGCATGAAGACGTAGCTGCGCGGCGTGCCGTCGATCAGCGAAAGATACAAGCAGATGCCGACCCACAGGGCGATGCAGAGGCTGAGCAGCTCCGGCGCATTGACGAGGTTCGGAACCAGCACGATGGTGCCTGCCGCACCGATCAGCGTGCCCAAAATGCGGTAGACGGCCTTGGAGGTGGTCGCTCCCGTGAACAGGTTCGAGGTGATGTAGACTGACGCCATGGCCCAATAGGGACGCGGCATGTCCAGCAGCAGCGCGATCGAAAACGCCAGCATCGCCGCTGCGAAAGTCCGCAGCGCGAAGATGATGGCGGCATGTCGGTCCCGAAATGAGGCAGCTTGGGTCATGGCGTCGGCGAACCGTTGCGTCAGCAGTGAGCGGAATTTCTATGTGCGTCGCATGGCTTCGCGTCAGCCAGCGAAGCTGCTGCAAATACGTTCGAAACGCATTCCTGCAGTGCTGGGCGTTCCGCTCCCCAGTCAGCAGGAGTCGCCGACGTCCGGATGACGCCGATGACGTCCGGTTTCAGAAACGCGACGAACATCACGAGGCACAGGATTTTGCCAGCGAACACGGCGAGGCACAGAGCGTCTTTCATGTCGGTTCTCGATCATTAGATCTTGGCTGCACTCGTCATACGTGTTCTGGGCGGCTGCGGCTTTGCACGGATTGCCGATGCATTCTCATTTCTTGCTGTCGGAGCAGCGGTCGTAACGTCTGCCACTGCCGCGAACGCAACGCGTGGGCTGCGCCGCGAGGTCTGGGAAAAGACTTCAGGGACGAGGTCCGGCGCGAGGCCAGACTCAGCAAGGTGGGTCACTGGCGCGTGAGCGGTGTCGAACACCACCCGCTCCGGCCATTTTTGGTCCGAAGTGATGCGCAGGTTGGCCCGTTCGCTCGGAGCGACCGCGGAATGCGAATTTGCAGGAGGCGTGGGGAGCAGCCAATCGGCCGCGAACAGCAACACGAGGAGGGCGCCTCCCATCCACACGAAGTATTGACGTATCGGCATGGCAAGCGGTCTCTCAGTGACTGACGACGGCGAAGATAGTCGTGCGACGGCCCGCGGGCTCTGCATCGCGTGCTGCCGTCTTGTCAATTGTTGCTGCGGGCTGGCCCGCAAACGATATGCAGGCTCAGGCAAAAACCGAAAGCGACTTCCTGACGTCCGTCAGAGAGGATTTGGATGCTTGTGATCCCGCCGTTTGACGATAGTGACCTGGCGCCTGCCCGGTCGCCTGCTTGAAGGCTCGCGTGAAATTGGCTTGGCTGGAAAAGTTGAGCGTCAACGCGATGTCCAACAAGGGCCGATCGCCACGTATTAACAGGGCTTTCGCCCGCTCCAGGCGCTTGGCACTGACGTAGCGATGGGGAGATTCTCCGACGGCTTGTCGAAAGGCTCGCGCAAAATGGTATCTGCTTAGACACGCGATCCCAGCCATGCATTCAAGGCTGAGGTCACCCTCCAGGTTCGCATCAATGTAGTCCAGCACACGAAGGAGTCTGCGCTGATCGAGCCCATGCTGAGCAGGACGAGGAAAAAGTTGAGTGCGCGATGCGCTGGCTCGCTTTTGAAGCAACCTCGCCGCCAGACTGGATGCGAGGGATTCGACGAACAGACTGCCAGCTGAAGTTTCAATCTTTAGCTCGGAGGCGACTGCAAATCCGATCTCGGCCAGCAGCGGATCTTCGAAAGACGTTTCGTAGTTTAGCGCGTGGATTGCCGAATCATCGGTCGGGTTGTCGAAATTGCTCGACGAGAAGTGGCTTAGCGGAAGATAGATGTGCATGAATTCCGGCAGATCTTCAGTGAAGTCAACGGCACCCTCCTGCAAGCCGGGAGGAGAGAGCCAAACCGTACCTCGCTCGGCGACTATCTGACTTTCGATGCCCGGCGCGCGCCGCGTGAGAGTCGTTTGATTGCTACGGATGGCGACGCAAATCCGGATATCGGATGGTGGGGTCCTCCAGGGGCCAACGCCTCTTCTAGCAGTGCACAATTCGGCCGACAGGCCGGACCAGCCCCGATCCGCCGAAGACAGCAGCAGCTTGCCCGGACAGTCCCGATCCCAAACGCCACGGTGCGGCCACTGCTCATAGCAGCCTGCGGCGGCCGGCTGATCTGATTGCATCTCCATGTGGCGCTCCAGGATCGCATTCATCATTATTGCGAAGCTAACTTGGCACAGCCGGCGCAATTTGCTCGTTATCGGTTGTTAGAGGCTGTTAGTGTTTGCGAGTCCCACACCAACCCGCGGCAACAGCCGGTTCACATGAGGTAGCCGGAAACTCCATCCCATAACAATTTCAGTGCCGTCACGACCAATAATCCGTAGCAGACCCGATAGATCTGGCGCTGGTCCAAGCTTCCGTGAAGCCGCCAACCCGCCCACACGCCAGCGGGAATGGCGAGCAGGCAAATCGCCATCAACGTCCAGACGTTTCCCGTCGGCTTCACTAGCAAGAGCCACGGGACGGCCTTGGTCGCGTTGCCGACAGTGAAGAACAGACTGGTCGTTCCTGCGTAGACCTCCTTGCTGAGGCCGAGGGGCAACAGATACATTGCGAGCGGCGGTCCGCCCGAATGCGCGACCATGGTCGTCACGCCGGAGGCGAGGCCGGCCGTGATGGCCTTCGGCGTCGAACGCGGACGCGTTATCACCTCCGCGCCTGCAGCAAGCCACAGTGCCACGAAGATCAAGGTGGTCGCGGCCATCGCGATCGCGATGGCGCGGTGGTCAAGAAAGCGGAACAACAGATAGCCCAGTCCGATCCCGGTCACGAGACCCGGCACCAGCAGCAGAAGATCTTGCTTCGACCAGGTCGAAGGCTTCCAGTAGCGAAGGGCGAACAAGTCCATCGCGATGAACAACGGCGCGAGCAGGCCGCCGGCAGTGACCGGATCCATCACGAGCGACAATAGCGGAATGCCCACAATCGAAAAACCGCCGCCGAACGCGCCCTTCATGAAGCAGATCGGGAACACGCCGGCAAAGGTGACCAGGATCGTGGCGACGGTCAGCTCCATGGCGGCGACTTCAGGGTTGGAGCGCGCCGGTGCTCGCGCGAAATCGCTACCGCCGCGGCGGTCACCATCTCTTCGTCCGCTTGAGCAGAGATGGCAGCAGGCAGGATGATCGTCGAGACGCAGGCATTTTGGTCTCCAATGGTCCGAGCTATGATCACAATGCTCCGAGCAGCGAACATTCATGGCTGGCGCGGTCGTACGCCCGTGAAACGGCTTTGAATGCTGGCCTCTCGATATGAGCTTCCCGGGTTGCCAGAATGATCCGAGACATTACTCGGTGCAATCAAAACATTGCACCGAGTACAATGTGGAGAGTTTCGCCGATCCGTCGCTGGATGTCCGAACAGGAACGACTGGTCGGCTGCGCAATGCGGGCCACACTCAGTCATCCGCCGAATTTGGAATCATCCACGCTGCAACCGTCTCCCAGCTGCCGTCGCTCGACCTGCGCTGATATGTGACGAAGTCGGCGTCGTCGCTGTACTGGATTTCGTACCGATAGGATTCGAGATGCCTTGTCATTGAACTCTCCTGTGTTGAAGGCCGCGCTTCTCGCGTCATCGCCCAAACACATCGATTGGAGAGCCCAGCTCAGAAAGGGCCATAGGTGGAAAGGGTCCTTCCAGGCAGCGGAAGGCTCGCTCGAATGGCCATCCGGATCACCCTAGGGCGATGCCGTCTTCCGCAGTAGGGGGTGATATGGCAAAATCGGAAAGTATCCTCCCGAATTATGGAAGGGATTCGATGGATCGCCTGGAAGCGATGTCGACCTTTCTGACCGTGGTCGAGCAGGGCAGCTTGTCCGCGGCGGCGCGGCGGTTGAAAACGCCACTCACAACAGTCAGTCGCAACGTATCCGAGCTCGAGGCTCACCTGCGGACCAAGCTCTTCAATCGATCGAGCCGGCAGCTGGTGCTGACGGATGCAGGCACGTCCTACGTTGCGGCTTGCAAACGCATCCTCACAGATGTGCTCGAAGCGGAGCGTACGGCGTCCGGCGAGTATACCACGCCGACAGGCGAGCTGGCGGTAACCACCCCATTGGGCCTTGGGCGCATCATTCTGATGCCGATCATTGCGGACTTCCTCAAGACCTACCCGGACATCAAGGTGAGGATGATCCCCACCGATCAGAAGCTGAGCCTTGCCCAGGAGCAAATCGATGTCGCGGTGCGCATCGGCGAATTGCCGGACTCGAGCCTGGTCGCGCTACGGCTCGGCAGGACGCGCCGGGTGGTGTGCGCCAGTCCCGCCTATCTGGCGGCGCGCGGAACGCCGCGTACGCCTGAAGATTTGGCCGGACATGATTGCATCAGCTATCCGGGCTTTTCGCCACCCGATGTCTGGACATTCGTCAGAGGCAAGGCGACCATAGCCGCGCCGGTGCGTACGCGGCTCACCGTCGGCAGCGCCGAAGCGGCTTGTACGGCAGCTCGCGCTGGCGTGGGAATTTCCATCGCTTTTGCTTACCAACTCGAAGCTGGTCCGGAAGCGGGAGCCTTGACAACCGTGCTGGATGAATTCCAGCCACCGTCAATGCCGGTCAATCTGGTCTATACCGCCGACCGGTTTCTGCCGATCAAGGTCAGAGCGTTCTTGGACTTTGCGGCACCGCGGCTGAAGCGAGTTTTCGCCGAGTAGACCCAGCCGGTGCTCACTTCGCTGTCGAGCTTCCAAAATCCGGAAGGATGACTCCCGGTTTCCCCGCCTGTTGTCCAGCGCCTTTCGCCCCACCTCCCAGTCATGACCCGCCGGAACCGGCGTTACCAACTGGAGGCGAATATGGGTGAAGTCATCCAATTTATCCCGAAGGCCGAGCGCGAGCGGCTCCGCCTGATACGAGAAGCGCGCGCGATCTACGACAGCGTCTTCCCGCCGACCGATCCGGCCAACGGGCAGCCCGACAGCACACCGATTGTCATCAACGGAACCTGGATTCATCGGGGCGGCGAGCCGTTGTCGTGATCAACGATTCGCGGTGCTCGATCGTCAACCATTAGGAGAAATCGTCATGTCCATCCGCAACACGCTTTTCGCCGCTGCATTCGGTATCGCCTCCCTGACGGCCGCCCAGGCAGAGGGGCTGCGTCCAATCGAGGCCAAGAGCATCGACCTCGGCGCGATATCAGGGGTCGCCTACTACACTGTCGAGCGCGACGGATTCCACGTGGTGGCCACCATGGCGCAGGGCGAGACAGGAACACCGATCCGCGTCGTATCTGTTCTTACACCTGGTCAGCGTGTGCTTCTCTCGACACCGCAACCGGCGGGCGTGATCGAGATCAGCCGGCAAGGGGACAGCGTGCTCGTTCGCAAACCGAACACTGCCTCGAACTGAACTTCGACTCTTGCGGCTGCCAATCCATGAATGACCTTACAGCAGTAGCAGTCTCAAAAAAGAAAAGTGAGACAGGAGAATACCATCGACACCATTTCACGTCGTCATGTTCTGGCCGCCAGTGCCGGAGGTCTCTTGACGGCATCCTCACTTGGGAATGCGAAAGCAGGGCCTTCACAGTTCAAGCCGGGAGACGGGGGTTTTGCACGACACGCGATCGAATTGCCTCCGGGCGATAAAGTCGCTTACCACGATCCCAAGGACGTAGCGGCTCTCCCCGATTTCCGCTTCTCGCTCGACGGCAGCGTCCCGAAGGTGACCTCGGGCGGCTGGGCGAAAGAGGCCACCGTCCACCAGTTCTCTATCAGCAAGGGAATTGCCGGCGTGCACATGTTTCTCGAGCCGGGTGCATCGCGCGAGCTGCACTGGCGCGCCATTGCAGCCGAATGGGCGTTCGTCATCGACGGCCGCTGCCAAACCGTGGTTCTCGATCCGTCAGGAGCGAGCGAGATAAACAACTATGGCCCAGGCGACCTCTGGTATTTCCCGAAAGGCCACGGTCACTCGATCCAGACCATCGGCGACAAGCCGTGTCATTTCATCCTGTCGTTCGATAACGGCGCCTTTTCCGAGCACGGCACATTCTCGATCACGGACTGGATCGACGTGACGCCCAAGGATCTGCTGGCTCTTAATTTCGGCGTGTCGAAGGACGTATTCGACGCCTTCCCCAAGGGCGAGACTTACATTCAGGCGGGGCCGGTGCTGCCCGCCTCGGAAGCTCTCGATGCGCCCTGGCCTAGAGACTCCACACACAAGTTCAGCCTGCTGCACGATAATCGGGCGGTGCGGGACTTCGATGGCGGCACGTTCCGACTCGCCACCGTCGATGAGTGGCCCGTGTCGAAAACCATGTCGGGGGGCGTGATGGTCATCAAGCCAGGCGCCGTGAAGAAGCTGCATTGGAATGTGAACGCTAACGAATGGCATTATTATCTGCGAGGCAAAGCGCAAGTGGCGCTTTTCGGTTCCGGCGGACGTGGCAGGGTCGCCGAGTTCACGCCGGGAGATGTTGCTTACATTCCGCAGGGTTTCGGACACGCGATCAAGAACGTCGGCGATGACGACCTTGAGATCGTGCAAACCTGGGACAATGGCAAGTTCGAAGAGATCGACCTCAGCAGATGGGTGCAATCCAGTCCGCGTTACCTGTTGGGTAACAACTTTGCCGGGTGCCCGAGACAACGATTACCAAGCTAAAGCAGGCATAGTGCAAGCGGTCAGATTGGTGAATGCGGGCAGGGCCGTGCTTGTCGCTAGGGAATGAAAAGAGGAAGTTTCACATGTCCACCATCCATCTTCATCGGAGGACCACGGCGACGTCCGAACAGTACGTCGCCGGCCTGACCGATTTCGGGCCCGGCCGCTCGAGATTGTTTGGCAACAGCGCCGATGCCTATCTCAAGGTGCATCACCGAGGCGACTCCTTTGCGGATATCACGGAGGGCTCGGGCGGGATCTGGGAGCGCCTGCACTATGACTGGTCTGATCCTGAGCGCGTCGTCCTCACGACAACCGACTCCAACGTGTGGGGTGGTGCCTCAGGTCACACCTACACCTTTAGGCGTAAATCCGACGGTACGACCGACATTGATGTGGTCGTGATACGCGACGGCAAAAACCTGATGGGGCGGCTGCTCGGCTTTGTGCTCGGGACCATCGGCAGGGGTGTTCTGGAGAAGGCGTTTGAAAACTCCGTCAAGGCCATCGAAGCCCGGAACGGCAGGGCTGGAGGGCCAGGTCCAGACATTTCCGACCTCGTCGCCTAATCAGTTGGATAGCACTCCCGATGCCTCTAGCACTCCCGATGCCTCGTTGCCGGCGCATGGTAGGATGTTGCCCAGAGTTCTGGCTGAGAGATCAGCCCAACGGCCTGCTCCGGAAGAGGCAATGGCGAAACGGCCGAAGAAAACTGCGCCACCGTGACGAAATCAGCGGCGCGCGCCCCGCTCGAAGCCGTGCTCGCTTGGCCGAGAAGTCGAACTTGCTCTCATCGATCAGCTTCTCGGCCGGATCCATGACGGCGGAGCTATTTTCTTTATCAGCGGGGCACCGGGGATTGGAAAATCAGCGCTGCTGGAGGAGGCCAAAGACAGGCCGTGAACTGGACATGGGTCGGGTTGCTGCTGCGACACCGCGCGGTTGCAGCAGAGTGATTGGCAAGTCGCGTTGAAACAACGTTTTCAAAGATGCGAATGACCAAACATAATGGGCGCACAATGACGAACCTTTTCACATCCGCCGTGGCCGCAAGTTGCCTGGCCGCCGTCGTCTCGGTCGCACAGGCCCGCTCGGCGTACGACGCGTCTTGGGAGCCTTCTCTTCGTGACGCAAAGCGGCTCGAGCGAGCTGACCTACAATTTCTCCGTCAACCGGCGTCGTCACGCACTCCAACTTGCTTACGTTCAAGGGCCATTTGGCGCGCTCCGGCACCGTCCGCGCCTCGGTGAGCGTTCCGGACAAATATGCGTCCGGCTCAGGTCAGCTCTCGAGCAATTCCGGTCGCGGGACATGGAGCGGCTACTCGGGAGGCGCGCGTTGTTCGGGGTATTGGTCTGCCCAGCGAAACTGACAAGTCTCTTCCCGATTGCTGGTTCGCCCGAGGCAATGCTGATGTTTCGGCCGGCCGCTGCTGAGCCGCGTCAGTGGTGAACGGTACTCCCGATTATCGTGCGGCTGCGCCGGTGCGTGTGAGTTTCCGCGCGCCGGGGCCCGGATGGACGTGAACCGCCTTCGCCGTCAGCGGCTCGCCGCACTCGGAACAGACCATGACGGGATCAAACAACTTGTGGCAGTTCTTGTGTTCGTGCAGCAGCGGCCGTCCGCGGGAGTCGACCATGTGGACGTTGCCCCAATGCACGATTGACATGATGATCGGATAGAGGTCGAGACCTTTCTGCGTCAGGATATATTCGTAGCGCTTGGGCGCCTCCTGATAGGGAATCTTGCGCAGCACGCCGAAGCGCACCAGCTTCTTCAGCCGGTCGGCCAGCAGGTGCCGGGTCACGCCAAGCGAGGACTGGAATTCGTCGAACCTGCGGATGCGGAGAAAACATTCGCGCAGAATGAGCAGACTCCAGCGATCACCGATGACGGCTACGGTGCGAGCCAGCGAGCAAGGCTCCTCCTCAAGGGCATCCCATTTCATCAACGTCTCCGACGAATCTCTAGCGTTCAGAAAAATAAATTCTAAATTAGAACTCGCAGAATTTCAATGGGATGAGGCGATTTCTAGCCCTTTTACGTCGATTGGATGATGACGATCATATTGACAGTTCTAAAATAGAACTTTTACACTCGCTTGAGGATCAATTGGGCGGCGAACAATCGCTGCCGTCGAAGGGAAGGGCGTTCCATGGCAGCTCCGCTCAAGGTCGAGTTTCACTTCGATTTCGGCAGTCCCAACGCCTACCTCGCCGAGCTGGCGCTGCCCGGCATCGAGCAGCGAACCGGCGTCAAATTCAACTACGTGCCGGTGCTGCTCGGCGGCGTTTACAAGGCGACCGGCAATTTATCGCCTGCCGAGTCTCTACGCGGGATCAAGAACAAGCCGGAATACAATGCGCTCGAGACCGAGCGTTTCCTGCGCCGTCACAACATCACCAAGTTCAGGATGAATCCGTTCTTTCCGGTCAACACGCTCGCGCTGATGCGCGGCGCCGTCGCGGCCGAGTTCGAGGGAATGTTCGAGCCCTACTTCCGCGCGGCGTATCATCACATGTGGGTCGAGCCCAAGAAGATGGACGACACACAGGTCTTTCGCGAAGCGTTCCTGTCATGGGGGCTGGATATCGATCGCATCACGGCCCGCGCCCAGCAGGACGACGTCAAGAAAAGGTTGATCGAGAACACCAGCAGCGCCGTGGCGCGCGGTACGTTCGGCTCGCCGACGTTCTTCGTCGGCGACGAGATCTACTTTGGCAAGGACAGTCTGCGCGAAGTCGAGGACGAAATCCTCGCGCAATCAACCGCGCAGAAGAAGAGCGCCTGACGGCGCGGAGGCATCAGAAAGAACTGAGCCCGCAAAGGGCCTTTCAACGGGAGGTGTCATTGGCGGACTGGCAGCAGACTGCAACCGAGATTTTGAACACGTTGCCGCAGCGTATCCATGAGGTGATGGACCCATACGTTGTCGCCACCCCGGACCGGGTTGCGTTGATCGAAGACAACGTCAAACTGAGCTATCGGGAGTTAGGCCGGCAAGTTGGAGCCACGGCGGACGCGCTCCGCGCGCTGGGCATCCGGCCCGGTGATCGCATGATGATCATCAGCGAGAATTCGATCGCGCTCGCTTGCCTGCTGTTCGCCGCAAGCCGCCTCGACGCCTGGGCGATCGTCGCCAACCCTCGGCTGTCACCGCGTGAGCTCGAGCAGATCAGGGATCATAGCGGCGCCCGGCGCATGTTCTTTACGGCAAAGGTCTCCGAGGAAGCAGCCGCGCACGCGACGCGTTACGACGCTCCGGTGCAGGATGTCGGGCCGCTGCACGGCATCGGAGTGTCTGCCCTGAACCAGGACACGCAGGCCGAGCCGGTCGAGGCCGACGGCACACGCCAGGTGGCGGTGCTCATCTATACGTCCGGTACGACCGGTACGCCGAAGGGCGTCATGCTCACGCATCGGAACCTGCTGTTCTCGGCCAGGACCACAGCCAACCTGCGTAGTATGACGGCGGACGACGTGCAGTACTGCGTACTGCCGATCTCGCATATCGTCGGCATCTCGCTGCTGACGATGACACTAATGGTCGGTGGCGTCACCCGGCTGGTCACCAAGTACAACCCCGCTGCGCTTGCCAAGGCGCTGGCCGAGGAAGGCATCACGCTCCTGAACGGCGTGCCCGCCACCTACCAGCGGCTGCTGGAATACAAGCAGATGGCAGGCCTGCCGAAGCTGGAGCGCGGGGCGCTGCGTCTGATGAGCGTCGCGGGCGCACCGCTCGACCTCGAGCTCAAGGCAAGGGTCGAGAAGGAGCTCGGTCTACCTCTTGGCAACGCTTTTGGCATCACCGAATGTTCGCCCGGCATTTCGGGCGTGCGGCCCGAGGCGCCGCGCAGCGACAATTCGGTTGGCACTCTGGTGCCGGGTATCGAGGCTCGAATCGTGGCCCGCGATGGCACAATCGTGACCAACGGCGATATCGGCGAACTGCACGTCCGCGGGCCGAACGTTATGCGCGGTTATTACCGCGCGCCCGACCTCACGGCGAAAGCGATCGATCCGGAGGGCTGGTTCAACACCGGTGACCTCGCGCGCTTCGAGGGTGATGCGCTGTTCATCGTTGGCCGCACCAAGGAGATGATCATTCGCTCCGGCTTCAACGTCTATCCGGCTGAGATCGAAGCGGTGCTGAGCACCCATCCCGACGTGGTGCAATGCGCGGTGGTCGGTCGGCCGGTCCCTGGCAATGAAGAGATCGTGGCCTTCGTGCAGCTGCTCAAGGGCTCCTCTACCACCGCACAGGATGTGATGGCGCATGTCACGCCGGAGCTCACCTCCTACAAGCGGCCGTCCGAGATCATCCTCATGGACGCGCTGCCGGCTACGTCGACCGGCAAGCTGCTGAAACACAAGCTGGCGGAATCGCTGCGCAACTAAAGCAGGCGAGATCGCCTCAACGTCTCACAAGTCTGGAGAAGTCACATGCAGAAGAGAAACAGGACGGTTGCGGTGATCGGCGCCGGTGACTTCATTGGCGGCGAGATCGCCAAGAAATTCGCCTCTGAAGGCTTCACGGTGTTTGCAGGCCGCCGCAATGGCGACAAGCTCGCGCCGCTCGTCAAGGACATCGAGGCAGCGGGCGGCGAAATCCAGGCCCGCTCGCTCGATGCGCGCAAGGAGGATGAGATCATCTCCTTCCTGAACGACGCCGACAAGCACGCGCCGCTAGAGGTCTGCATCTTCAACATCGGTGCCAACGTCAACTTCCCGATTCTCGAGACCACCGAGCGGGTGTTCAGGAAGGTCTGGGAAATGGCCTGCTATTCCGGGTTCCTTGCGGGGCGCGAGGCTGCGAGACTGATGCTGGCGCGCGGGGCTGGCAATATCTTCTTCACTGGCGCGACCGCGAGCCTGCGCGGCGGTTCCGGCTATGCCGCCTTCGCCAGCGCAAAGTTCGGCCTGCGAGCGGTCGCGCAGGCGATGGCCCGTGAACTCGGCCCGAAGAACATCCATGTCGCGCATCTCATCATCGACTCCGGCGTCGATACCGAATGGGTGCGGCAGCGCCGGCTCGAAGCGCTCGGCCCCAATGCGCTCGATAATCCGGACCTGTTGATGCCGCCCGCATCGGTGGCGGCATCCTATTGGCAGCTCTACCAGCAGCCCAAGAGTGCCTGGACGTTCGAGCTCGAGATCCGTCCCTTCGGCGAGAAGTGGTAGGAAGGGCGTTCCATGGAGCTCGCGCTATCTCCGGACGACGCGGCGTTTCGCGACGAAGTCCGCGCCTTCATCAAGGACAATTATCCGGCTGACATGCGCGTTCCTAATCCGGAGACCGACCTTACCAAGGAGCAGATGCTGTTGTGGCATCGCATTCTGCACAAGAAGGGCTGGATCGCGCCGCTCTGGCCCAAGGAGTATGGCGGGCCCGGCTGGTCCATCACCCGCCGCTTCATCTTCGAACAGGAGACCACGCGCGCTGGCACCATGCCGCCTTTGGCGTTCAGCGTCACCATGGTTGGTCCCGTGATCTACACTTTTGGCAACGAGGCCCAGAAGAAGAAATTTCTGCCGCGCATCCTCTCAGGCGAGGATTGGTGGTGCCAGGGTTATTCCGAGCCGGGCTCGGGCTCGGATCTTGCCACAGTTCGCACCAAGGCGGTGCGCGACGGCGCCCATTACATCGTCAACGGGCACAAGACCTGGACCACGCTGGCGCAGCACGCCGACTGGATCTTCTGCTTGGTGCGGACCGATCCCGCCGCAAAGCCGCAATCGGGCATCTCCTTCCTGCTGATCGACATGAAGTCGCCGGGCGTCACCGTGCGTCCGATCATCACCATCGACGGCTCGCACGAGGTCAATGACGTCTTCCTCGAGAACGTCCGCGTGCCCGTCGGCAACCTGATCGGCGAGGAGAACGAGGGCTGGACCTATGCCAAATTCCTGCTCGGCAATGAGCGCACCAGCATGGCCGGCATCGGCCGCTCGACACGCTATATCGCGAAGCTGAAGAAGATCGTGAAGGCCGAGATCCCCGCAGACGATCCAGCACATATGGAATTTGTCCGGGACATCGCCCGCATCGAGCTCGATGTGCTGGCCCTGGAGGCAACCGAGCTGCGCGTCGTCGCGCAAATGGCCCGCGGGATCGATCCGGGGCCGGCGGCCTCGCTGTTCAAGATCCGCGGTACCGAGATCTTCCAGAACATTACCGAGCTGACGCATCGCGCGATCAGCAATTACGGGCTGGCGATCCGCGAGCATCCGGTGAGCTCCAATCAGTTCATGCCGGGGCCGGACTACGGTCACACTGCTTCTGAGAAATATTTGAACTCGCGCAAGCTCTCGATCTACGGCGGATCCAACGAGATCCAGCGCAACATCATCGCCAAGGCTGTGCTCGGTCTCTAGCGAACGGCGGCACGGGAGGTAACGGATGGACATCCAGTTCACGGAGGAGCAGGAGCTGCTCCGATCCAGCGTCCAGCGACTGCTGCGCGACCAGTATGGTTTCGATGCGCGCCGCAAGATCCTCGCGAGCGACGAGGGCTATAGCCGCGAGCAGTGGCAGGCCTTCGCGGAGCAGGGGTTGCTCGGCGCGCCATTCTCTGAGGAGGTCGGCGGCCTCGGCGGCGGTCCGCTGTCGACCATGATCATCATGCAGGAGTTCGGCCGTCACCTAGTGGTCGAGCCCTTCGTCGAGACGGTGGTGCTTGCTGGCGGCCTGCTCGAACGTATCGGCTCCGCCGAACAGAAAGAGGGATTCGTTCCGGAGATCGTCGCCGGCACCAAAATCTGGGCGCTGGCCTGGACCGAGAAAGGCTCGCGCTTCGATCTCGCCAACGTCACCACGACGGCGCAGCGAGAGGGGAAGGGCTACGTGCTGACCGGCGCGAAGACCGCGGTCATTGCGGCCCCATGGGCCGACTATCTGATCGTCTCCGCCCGTACTTCCGGTCAGCGGCGAGACCGCCTCGGCGTCAGCCTGTTCGTGGTCGATCGTCGCGCTGCCAACCTCGATCTGCAAAGCTTCAAGACCATCGACGGCCGTCGCGCTGCGGAGATCAGCCTGCGAGGCGTTGCCGGTCAGTTGCTGGGCGAGGAGGGCGAGGGCATGGCCGCGCTGGAAGCCTCTCGCGACCGCGCCATCGGCGCACTCTGTGCCGAGGCCGTCGGTACGATGACTGAGCTGAATTCCGCGACGCTGGACTATTCCAAGACGCGCAAGCAGTTCGGCACGACGATCGGCTCGTTCCAGGTGCTGCAGCATCGGATGGTCGACATGTTCATCGCGCATCAGGAGGCGCTCTCGTTGATGCAGCATCTCACGCTCAGCCTCGACGCAGGCGAGGCTGGCATCTCGCGGCTCGCGTCTGGTGCCAAGTCCAAGATCGGCTACGCCGGCAAGTTCATCGCTGACCAGGCCGTGCAGCTGCACGGCGGCATGGGCATGACCGACGAGTTGAACGTCGGGCATTATTTCAAACGGATATCCTCCATCAACATCCAGTTTGGCGATCCCGCCTACCACGTGCTGCGTTATGCGCAGCTCGATGCGGCGGCCTGAGACAGAGAGGCAAGCATGTCATCACCTGAAGCAGTGATCGTTTCCACCGCGCGCACCGGCGTCGGCAAGGCTTATCGCGGCGCGCTCAACAACACTGATGGTCCGACCCTGGCCGGCCACGTGATGGCCGAGGCCGTGAAGCGCGCCGGCGTAGCGCCTGGCGAGGTCGAGGACGTCGTAATGGGCTGCGCCATGCAGCAGGGCACCATGGTGATGAACGTCGCCCGCAAGGGTGCGATCCGCGCCGGCCTGCCGGTGACGGTTGCCGGCACCACGATCGACCGGCAATGCGCCTCCGGCTTGCAGGCGATCGCGGTCGCCGCGCGTTCGGTGATGCTCGACGGTGTCGAGATTGCAATCGGCGGCGGCATCGAGTCGATCAGCCTGGTGCAGAACGATCACATGAACAAGTTCCATGCCGTCGACCAGGATCTCATGGCGATGAAGCCGGAGATGTACATGTCGATGCTGGAGACCGCCGAAGTGATTGCCGAGCGCTACAAGATCAGCCGTGACCGGCAGGACGAATACTCGCTCGAATGCCAGCGGCGCGTCGGCGCGGCCCTGCAGGGCGGCCGCTTCAACGACGAGATCGTGCCGATCACGACCAACATGGCGGTCTTGGACAAGGACACCAAGCAGGTCAGTTATCAGCAGGTCACGCTGAGCCGGGATGAAGGCCCGCGGCCGGATACCACGGCTGAAGGCCTCGCCAAGATCAAGCCCGTGTTCGAGGGCAAGACCATCAGCGCGGGCAATGCCAGCCAGCTATCGGATGGCGCCTCGGCCTGCGTCATCATGAGCGATAAAGTCGCCGCGCAGAAGGGGCTGAAGCCGCTCGGCATCTTCCGCGGCTTCGTCGCCGCCGGCGTCGAGCCGGACGAGATGGGCGTCGGCCCGGTCGCCGCGATCCCGCGGCTGCTCAAGCGTCACAATTTGAAGATCGATGACATCGATCTCTGGGAGCTCAACGAGGCATATGCGGTGCAGGTGATCTATTGCCGTGACAAGTTGGGCATCGATCCCAACAAGCTCAACGTCAATGGCGGTTCGATCGCGATCGGTCACCCCTACGGCATGACCGGCTCGCGCCTCACCGGTCACCTGCTCATCGAGGGCCGCCGGCGCAAGGCCAAATACGGCGTGGTGACCATGTGCATCGGCGGCGGCATGGGCGCCGCGGGCCTCTTTGAAATCGTGCACTGATCGGAAACGGAGTTTTCACGTGAAGACAGCAATAACCGAACTGTTTGGCATCCAGCATCCGATCATCCAGGGTGGCATGCATTATGTCGGCTTCGCCGAGATGGCCGCGGCCGTATCGAATGCCGGCGGTCTCGGCATCATCACGGGCCTGACGCAGAAAACGCCGGAACTCCTCGCCAAGGAGATCGCGCGCTGCCACGACATGACCGACAAGCCTTTCGGCGTGAACCTGACTTTCCTGCCGACGCTGTCGGCCCCGCCCTATCCGGAATATATCGCCGCGATCCGCGAGGGCGGCATCAAGGCGGTCGAGACGGCGGGCCGCAGCCCCGAAGCCTATATGCCGGCGCTGAAGGCGGCCGGCATCAAGGTGATCCACAAATGCACCTCGGTGCGACATTCGCTGAAAGCGGAGAAGATCGGTTGCGATGCCGTCAGCGTGGATGGATTCGAGTGCGGCGGTCATCCCGGCGAAGACGACATCCCGAACATGATCCTGCTGCCGCGGGCTGCGGACGAACTGAAGATCCCGTTCGTGGCCTCCGGCGGCATGGCGGATGGACGCAGCCTCGTCGGCGCACTTGCGATGGGCGCCTCCGGCATGAACATGGGCACGCGCTTCGTCGCCACCAAGGAAGCTCCGGTCCATGACAATGTAAAACAGGCGCTGGTCAAGGCGACCGAGCTGGACACCGTGCTGGTGATGCGCGCGTTGCGCAATACCGAGCGCGTGCTCAGGAACAAGGGCGTGGACGAGCTGCTCGAGATCGAGCGCGGGAAGGGCGCAAGCCTGAAGATCGACGACATTCTCGACCAGGTGGCTGGCGTTTATCCGAAGGTCATGGTCGATGGCCAGATGGATGCGGGCGCGTGGAGCTGCGGCATGGTGGTCGGGCTGATCCACGACATCCCGACGGTCAAGGAGCTGATCGACCGCATCATGGCGGACGCCGAAGCGATCATTCGCCAGCGCTTGACCGGCTTCCTCGACGGAACGGTCGAGACGCAGCGGGCACGCGCGGTCGCCTGAGATGCGGCGAACACGAGAGCGTCAAGACTGCGATGGCTGACGGCGTCACGATGCTGACGCCGCAGCGCTACGGAAAGAAAACATAGGGGAGGGAGGAAGATCATGCCCGTCGTCGGTAGCCATCAATATCCCACCATGGAATCCGTGATCTACGGCAAGCCGGCAGCAGAGGCGCTGCGGGAGGAGGCCGAACGGCTGGGCGCCAGGCGCGTCTATCTGATCGTGAGCCGCACGCTCAACACCACGACCGACGAGATCGAGAAGATCCGGACCGCGCTCGGTGAACGCCATGCCGCGGCCTTCGACGGCGTGCCCCAGCACACGACCCGGGACGTAGTGACGCAGATTGCCCGACAGGCCAGGGATGCCCAGGCGGACCTGGTCGTTGCGATCGGCGGCGGTTCGGTGGTCGATGCAGCAAAGATCGTGCTGATGTGCATGGAGCACGAGATCTTTGAGCCAATGGGGCTCGATGGCTTCGAGACCACACCGGAACGCCGCTTCGGACCATTCCGAACCCCGAAGGTGCGGATGATCGCCATCCCGAGCACGCTCTCGGGCGGCGAATACAATTCGGGTGCGCTAGTCACCGATACCAGCCGCAAGCTGAAGCAGATCTTCAACCATCCGATGATGATGCCGCGCAGCATCATCCTTGATCCGGCGATCTCGAAATACACGCCTGAGAAGCTCTGGCTGGGATCCGGCACGCGCGCGATGGATCATGGCATTGAGGCGATCTGCTCCAGTCGTCCCAATGTGCTCGTCGACGCCGTTTGCCAGCAGGGCTTGCGCTACCTGTCCGACGGGCTACGGCGCACCAGGGACAATCCGAACGACGAGGCAGCGCGGTTGAGCTGCCAGTTGGGGTCCTGGATGTCCGCCTTCGGCCTGCAGTCGCGCGTTCCGATGGGCGCCAGCCATGCCATCGGCCATGTCCTCGGAGGAACCTGTGACGTGCCGCATTATTTATGCACGGCGGTGATGATGCCGAGCGTGCTCCGATACAATCTGCCGGCCACGCAAGCGGCTCAGGGATCAGTCGCCGCCGCGCTCGGCGCGCCGGGTCGTGATGCCGGCGAAGCTTTTGCAGCGTTCATCACGGAGCTCGGCTTGCCACGGCGGCTGGCGGACGTTGGCGTAGCCGAGGACCGGTTTGAGCTGATCGGCAAGAACGCCATGCTGTCGATCTTCACGCGGGCGAATCCGCAGCCGATCCGTGAGCCCGGTGACATCGTCAAGATACTCAAGTTGGCCGCCTGACGCGGCATCCGAATGTCTGTCACGCTTGCCGCGCGCAGGCGTGCATAAATAACAATTGGAGGGAATCAGCGATGTCCTGGGGCACGCGATTGGCTTGCGCACTGGTGATTGCAACGTCCACGCCCTGCTGGGCGGGTGACACTCCGGGCGTCACGTCGACGAAGGTGAAGATCGGCGGTATCTTTCCCCTGAGTGGACCCGCGTCCTCGATCGGTCAGGTCGGGCAGGGCGTGCAGGCCTATGTGAAATCGATCAACGATCGCGGCGGCATCAACGGGCGCAAGATCGACTATGTCATGATGGACGATGCGTATAGCCCGCCTAAGGCCGTCGAACATGCGCGAAGGCTGGTTGAAAGCGACGAAGTCGCTTTTATGTTCAGCCAACTCGGCACGGCAGGTAACTCCGCAGTGGCAAAATACCTTGCCGTGAAGCGAGTGCCGACCATTGCGATCGTCACCGGCGCCAGCAAGTTCACCAACGTTAAGGACTATCCACTGACGACCACGGGTCTCGTCAGCTACGACACCGAAGGCAAGATCTACGCAAAATATCTGACGCGGGCGCTGCCCGCGGCGAAATACGCAATCCTCTACCAGAATGATGATCTCGGTCGCGACTACGTCAACGCGTTCAGGGCGGTGCTTGGCGCGGATTTCGACAAGCGTGTCGTCACTGCGAGCTACGAGGTCACGGAACCGACGGTCGACTCGCAGGTCGTTGCGCTCAAGAGCTCCGGCGCGCAGGCGCTGTTCGTAGCCGGAACACCGAAATTTGCGGCGCAGGCAATCCGCCGCGCGGCCGAGACTGGGTGGAAAGCAACGATCCTGATCAACTTCCCGTCGTCGTCTGTCGCGGGCACGCTGAGGCCCGCGGGGCTCGAGAATTCGGTCGGCGTCATTGTCGGCACCCCGAACAAGGATCCGAACGACCAGAAATGGGCGGACGATGAGGCAATTAAGGCTTATCGCGCCTTCTTCGACCGATATCTGGCCGGCTCCGACATCACCAACACCAGCTATCTGACCGGCTACCAGCAGGGCATGGTCCTCGAGCAGATCCTCAAGCAATGCGGTGACGATCTTTCGCGCGAGAACATCATCAAGCAGGCAAAGTCGCTGAAGAACTTTGATCTGCCGACCGCGCTGCCCGGCGTCAGGATCAATACCAGCGAGAGCAACAACATGATCTGGACGCAGCTTCAGCTTCAGCGCTGGAACGGCTCACGCTGGGAGCAATTCGGCGACATTCTCGACGCAAGCTCTGAGTAGTGGATCTGCGCCGACGTTTATTCCGCGGGGACGAAGTTCATCAGGAGAAATCCACGATGGCCGATTTGCGCATCTTCTCATATCTGCCGAACCCGCGTGTCTGGAAGGCAACTATTGCGGCACGCTTCTGCGGCTTGGATGTTGAGGTCAGAGGGGCGCCCGCCAAGGAGCTGAAAGGCTGGCTCTGGGACTACGACGCCCGCCCTCTGGCCGAGGAGGAGCGCCGATCGCTATCATCCCTCGCACGCACGGGCCGGGTCGGCCTGACCGGCGCGCAGCTCTTCAAGACCGATGCTTTTCTGGCGGCGCAGCCATTCGGCAATGTGCCGGCTGCCTTCGGGCCTAGCGGAGAGGTTGGAATCTTTGAGTCCAATAGCATCATGCGCGCGGTGGCGCGCCTGGGCGCAGCCACCTACCAGCTCTACGGGCGAGACGCCTATGAAGCCTCCAGGATCGACGGCTTTCTCGATGTCAGCCTGGTCTTTGCGAGGGATGCGCAGATCTATCTCCTCGCACTGTCAGGTGGCGCGGTCGACGCGACCATCCACGCCCGCGCGAAGGAGGCGTTCGCGATCTATATGTCGGGGATCGAGCTGGCCTTGTCGCGACGGCAATATACGCTGGTCGGGAATGGGATCACCCTGGCCGACATCTGCTTTGCCGCTGAACTTGCGCTGTTCATGAACGAGTATGCGCGGGCTGAACAACTGACCAGGCTGGGTCTCGACAAGATCCTGCACACTGACGCCCGCAGCGAGTATCCTTTGGCCTTTGCTCATTTCGAGCGGCTCCTCGGGCACGAGCACTTTCGTCCTGATCTCGCACCCTACGTCGAGAAGCTGCTGTCCAGAGCCGCGGCGTGAGGCCGCCGGCCGCAACAGGGAGTCTGACCGCATGACCGCGCCAGTTTGCCTGATCTCGGGTGTCGGCCCCGGTACGGGCTCGGCTCTTGCCAAGAAGTTCGCAGAAGGTGGCTATCGCGTCGCGCTGCTCGCGCGCAATGAGGAGCGCCTCGCGGCGCTCGAAGCGCAATTGCCGGGCGCGAAGGGATTTCGTTGCGACGTGTCGGACCCCGCGCAGGTAGATGCGGTGGCATCGGCTGTGGAGCGCGATCTGGGCCATCCGGCGGTCGTCATCCACAACGCCGTCGGCGGTGCGTTCGGCACCTTTCGGGAGATCGATCCGGCGATTCTCAACCGCAATTTTCAGGTCAACACGATGGGGCTGTTGTATCTGGCTCGACGATTGACCCCAGCGATGATCGCGGCCGGTGCGGGCGCCGTCATTGCCACCGGCAATACCTCGGCGTTGCGCGGCAAGGCTGGCTTTGCCGGTTTCGCGCCAACCAAGGCGGCGCAGCGGATCCTGGCGGAGTCCATGGCCCGCGATCTGGGATCGCAGGGAATCCACGTAGCCTACGTCGTCATCGACGCCGTGATCGATCTCGAATGGACGCGAAAGCGGTGGCCGGAGCGGCCTGACGATTTCTTCATCAAGCCGCAGGCGATCGCGAGCGAGATCTGGCACGTTGTCCATCAGGACCGCAGCGCTTGGTCGTTCAATGTTGAACTCCGACC
The DNA here is from genome assembly GCF_054057995.1 of Bradyrhizobium sp. USDA 4486. NCBI lineage: Bacteria > Pseudomonadati > Pseudomonadota > Alphaproteobacteria > Hyphomicrobiales > Nitrobacteraceae > Bradyrhizobium > Bradyrhizobium sp. USDA 4486. The sequence continues at coordinate 3,019,120 of NZ_JBSRZV010000001.1, read as the reverse complement.
GTTCGGAGAAAACTGGTAGTCGAGAGTGTTGCGGGTTGCTGCAGGCTGTAAAGTGCCTCGTGAGCTCGAATGTCCGACGCAACATATCTGACAGGATTGGCGTGGCAGTCTATCTGGTCCGCTTGTGGCGGCGCTGAGCAGCTGCCACAATGCTGGGCTATAGCAGTGGGTTCCCACCGATCCATCAGCCCTGCAGTTTCAATCTAGGCTGCGCTCGCTTGGCGGTAACGAGCCGCGGGCGCACGATGAGACAGATTCGGTAGTAGCTTCTGCCGTGCTGCTTCATAAGCCTGCCAGTCGGCGACATCGCTTAGGGATGGAACGGTGAAGAGCTCGCCCTGATCATATCCCGCGAGGGCCGCGTCAACCATATCGGCAGCGTCCATTATGATCTGTTCCGGGAGATGCGTCTTAGGCGTGCCAGCCAATTGCCAGAAATCGGTATCCGTTGCCCCAGGGAGCACCGCTTGAATGCGTATGTTCTTATTGGAGAGTTCATGGCTGAGAGAACGGGTGAAAGCCAGCACAAACGCCTTGGTCCCGCCGTAGACTCCGTTCAGCAACTCAGGCGCGACGCCCACAATTGATGCAATGTTGATGATTGAGCCATTCGCGCGCTTCACAAAGCCCGGGACGGCTGCATAGGTAAGGCGCGTGAGCGCGCTAATGTTGAGTGCGATCATATGATCCATCTTCTCGATGTCGGAAGCGAGCAGAGGAGCGGTTGCACCGACGCTAGCGTTGTTCACGAGCATCGTAACGCTCGAATCCGAGCGTAAGATGTCCTCGATAAGCGCGAGCTCCACTCTTGTGTTGAGATCGGCTGCGACCACTTTGATGCGACGTCCGCTCTCGTTTGCCAGCCGGTTTGCAAGTTCATCGAGACGATCGCGGCTGCGAGCCACCAGAATGAGGTCATAGCCACGGCGGGCTAGCCGGTCTGCGTAAATCGCACCGATTCCTGAAGAAGCGCCCGTTACAAGGGCCGTTCCGGTTGCAGCGAAGTTGTTGCTCATTTCGAAAGTCTCCCAATGTTCGGCGCGGTTCGGCTCGAGCTACGCCTTCGGTTGGAGATGTTATGGAGTCTAGCGATTGGCTAAAACGTCGTAGTTGCAACCTTTTCGGACATTCGAAGTATACGCTCGCTCCGAGATGGGATCGGCGTCCGTGGCTTGATGCAGGCCGCTTGTGCCGGCAAAAGCCAGCACTTGGCGCATCTCTCAATGTTGGAATTGCTTTGTCACGGCCCAACGGTATTAGCCGGGTCGAGCCAGGTGCGCTCGATGACGAGCTCTTGCCGATAGGAGGATTGTTGAGCGATAAAAATCCACAATTAAAAACATGCGTTCACGAAGAAGACGCGGCACCGTCTACAGTCTGGTGGATCAGATCTTGCGGGCGAACCGGTGTGCCGCGCTCGGCAAGATAGCTCGGCGCAGCGCAGACCAGACCCTGATAGGGCGATAGCGAGCGCGACATCATCATTGAGTCACTGAGCTTACCGACGCGAATTGCGGCATCAATGCCGTCCTCGAGCAGATCCGCGATCCGGTCGCTCAAGATGATATCTACGCTGATCTCAGGGTATTTCTTCATAAATCGGACGACCGCCGGGGCCAGGCTGTAGGAGCCGAACGCCACCGACGTTGCAATCCTGAGCCTGCCGCGGGGAGCCTTCAGCGCTTGCTCGGCCAGCACGTCGCCCTCCTCGGCCTCCTCCAGCAGGTGGCGACAATGTTCAAGATAGTGCTGACCAAGCTCGGTGAGCCCCTGCCGACGGGTTGACCGATTGATCAATTGAGAACCTAGCCGATCCTCCAGAAAGCGGATGTGCTTGCCGATCATGGTGGGCGATAGCCGCAGCTCCTCGGCTGCAGCAACGAAGGAGCCAAGGTCGGCCACCTTGATGAACACCGCCATACTCGTCAGTCGGTCCACGTGCAAAAAACCCAGCGGTGGCCGCCCTGAGCTTCATGACAGCAGTCGATGATCCTTCGCGCTTCAAAAGGTCGCGCGATGTGGCGGCGTATTTTGGCCTGACCTCGCGGCGCTGGCAGTCCGGCACGTCGATCGACGTGCAGGGGCGGATCAGCAAGGCGGGCGATGCCGACGTGCGGCGGGCGCTTTATGAGGCGGCCAGTGCGTTGCTGACCCGCTTCAAGCGCAAGGACAAGATCAAGACATGGGGGCTTGCGATCGCCAAGCGCACCAGCCACCGCAAGGCGGTCGTTGCGGTGGCACGCAAGCTTGCGGTGTTCATGCATGCGATGTGGGTCGATGGCACGTTTTATTGTGGCGATCCGGGCGCATCGAGGGCGGACGTGAGCGCACGTGCCGCCGCCAAGGACCGCAAGCTGCTCGGAGCCCATGCATGACCAGCCCGAGCCAATGGCAGATCAATGACCCGATGACCGCAAGGCTTTGAACCCGGAGCTCCGCCACAAGCGGAAGAGACCTGGTGCAGATCAACGACGACGGAACGCACGCTATCTTGCCTGTGGCCACGCACGTGACGTGCAACGTGGACCACGCCGGACTGCCTGTGATGTGGCTCCGTCATGCCGATGGAAAGATGCGCCGCGACGGCGTCCGCGCTGCCCTGCTGCAGCGAGATTATGCCGTCGATGAGCGCGGAAGAGTGCAGGGCGCACCGGGACTCGCTTTTGTGGTGGCGCAGCGTGTTCAAGCGTGGCGCAGAGGGCCTTGTCGCAAGCGAGAAAGGAAACGAGAATGGGTGAGATCAGAGAGACGACACGACCGATTAAGAGGGCTCTTCAAATCGGGCTTCGAGATACCGGTGCACGGGGATAAGACGGCCGTGGCCGAATCCGGAGCCTGGTGCAACGACTTGGAAGGTCGTTGCCACAAAGGAGAGCTCCGATGAAACTGTACCCGCGAGATTAAGGTCAGCACGGAGCCAGAGGCGATCCGCTGCGCTGTAGAGGGCTACGCGGATCGCCTCGATAGAGTAGGGGTCGAGGCGTCATCGCTAGGCATCTGGCTGTATCGCGAATTACAGCCAGTCGGGCTTCCAATCATTGTCGTGAGGCGCGCCACATGCGCGTTTCGCTGTCGACAATGCGCAACAAAACCGACCGAAACGATGCGCGCGGCATCGCGCAGATGATGCGGTTGGGCTGGTACCGCGCCGTGCATGTCAAGAATATCGACATGCAAAAAATGCGCACATTGCTGACCAACCGGAAGCTGCTTAAGCGCAAATTGGTCGACCTCGAGAACCATGTTCGGGGCGCGCTGCGGGCCTATGGATTGCTCGTCGGAGCAGTCGCTCGAGGCGCCTTTGAGGCCCGCATCCGCGAGCTGATCGAGCACGGCGACCCGATTTTTGTGATGTCGATCCAGGTCATGCTGGACGTGCGCCGCGCGCTCCTCGAGGGCTACGATCGGCTGCATCGCGTGCTCCTTCAGGTGGTCCAGCATGATCCCGTTTGCCGGCGTCTCATGACGGTTCCGGGTGTCGGCCCGGTTGTCGCCTTGTCATTCAAGGTTGGCGTTGATGACCCTCATCGCTTTGCCCGATCACGCACAGTGGGCGCCCATTTTGGCTTGACGCCGAAGCGCCATCAGTCTGGCACATCGATCGATTTTGAAGGTCGCATCAGTAAACAGGGCGATATCTCCGTGCGGGAGGCGCTGTGTGAAGGGGCTGCAAGTCTGCTGCTACGGGTCAGAAAATGGTCGGCGTTGCGGGCTTGGGGCCTGCGAATTGCCAAGCGGTCGAGCATGCTGTGTGCGATTGCCGCGGTCGCGCGAAAGCTCGCGGGCATTCTCCACCGGATGTGGGTCAGTGAGACCGATTTCCACGTCGGATTCGGTGCCAAGGTCACGCAACGGCTGCGCCTAAAGCCGGCGCAGCAATAGCTACGTAGACGAGCGTAGGAAGGCGCTGGGATTACTCCCAGCATGCTGAGGAGGGAACGAAATTAGAGATCCGCGCGCGCGGTGAGCGTCCCCTGGCGGGGCCGCGAAACGGGGAATGTCCGCTATCTCTTGCCTGCTGCCGTCCTTCGGGAACGAGAGCGCCAGACTGCTTGGACAGCCCTGTTTACGAACCTGATGAAGAGCATGCGACGGCCGAAGTGCTGAACGCGAAGGAACGCATGGACCCCGCCTGGTGAATGCTGATCGCAAGCGTTGCGGTGACGCGTGCGCGCCGTCGATGCAGGGAGTCTGTCATGGCTGAAGTGCGAAGAGTCGAAGAAAAGCGTAGGAATGAGTTGACTTTGCCCGCCCGATTACGAAGGCAAGATGAAAGCAATGGCGCTACGGAGCGCCTAAGCCGTTGTCTGCACATCCAAGAGTTGGCGCCGCTTGGGTCCCCGTTGTTACCATGTTCGACCCAACGCAATGGCGAACCTGCGCATTTCCATCTGCGTCTTGGCAGACGCTCGTCGGCTTCACATATCGTCGGCTCATTCCAACGCCGGATGCGGGCCATGCGAGAGATCGACGACAAATTCGAAGTGAAGCTTGGACCGATCGGCAACCGCAGGGCCCGGAGGGCGACCAGCTATCTTCGACGCGTCCGCCAGGAGGCGACCAAAGCCGGCAGCAGTGTGCGGTCGGGTTCGTCGTTTACCGGCGGCCGCATCGGACGCGGCCGTGCCCAAGGTGCGGTGTTGGCCCCACGCGGTCGAAGCCACGGACAACGCCGGGTCGTGGTTAAGGCCCGGATCGTGCGGATCAAGTCAGGTGAGACTGGTGCCGTGCGAGCTCACCTCCGATACGTCCAGCGCGACGGCGTTACGCGGGAGGGTCAGCCAGGGGAGCTTTACGATGCCAGCAGTGACTGCGCCGATGGCAAGAACTTTACGGAACGCAGCGCCGGCGACCGCCACCAATTCCGGTTTATCGTGGCGCCAGAGGACAGCGCTGAGCTGGCGGACCTGAAACCCTTCGTCCGCGACCTCATGCGGCAGATGGAGCGGGATCTCGGCACCAGGCTCGACTGGGTTGCTGCCGATCATTTCAACACCGGCCATCCCCATACGCACATCGTTTTGCGCGGCAAGGATGACGAAGGAAAGGACCTCGTCATCGCGCGCGACTATATCGCTCATGGCTTTCGGTCGCGGGCAGCAGAGCTCATCACGCGAGAGCTCGGCCCTGAAACGGACATCGAGGTTGCTCGAAAGCTTCAGCAGGAGATCACAGCCGAGCGGCTTACGCGGCTTGACCGGAGCATCCTGCGAGATGCCCGGGACGGAGTACTCGAGTTGGGTGCGCTGTCTGGACGGGAGCCCGCCTGGCAAATGGCGCGGATCGGAAGGCTGCGAGCGCTGGAGCGGATGGGGTTGGCGGACGAGACAGAGCCGGGGCGCTGGCGGATCGACCCTGAGCTCGAGCCCAAGCTCAGACGCATGGGGGAACGCGGCGACATCATCAAGACCATGCACCGTGAGATGGCCGCGGCAGGAGTTACGCGGGCGGTGGGCGACTACACGATCTTCGATCCGGAACGAAGTGCTCATCGCTTGATCGGACGGGTGGTGGGCGAGGGGTTTGCGGACGAACTGACGGAGGCGCTATGTCGTGATCGATGGGGTGGACGGTCGGACGCACTATGCCGAGCTCGGTACCCTTCGCGCCAACGAAGAGGCGCCTGTCCGGAACACGATTCTGGAGCTCAGGTCGCGCGTCGCTGAACCGCGCGCAATCGATCGCACGATCGCTAGCGTCGCCGCCCGCCATGGCGGCATCTACAGCGACCGGCTGCATCGGGAATTCGATCCGCAAGCGTCCGGCGAGTATGTCGGATCTCATGTCCGGCGCCTGGAGGCGATGCGGCGCGAAGGGATGGTCAGCCGCGTTGCCGATGGCAGCTGGAGCGTGGGGCGGGATTATCTGGACCGGGCGCTTCAGTACGAGAAGCTCCAGCAAATGCGCAATCCGGTGCGGGTCGCGGTGCTCTCATGGCAACGGCTCGAAGATCTACCGCAGGCGCTGGGTGCAACCTGGCTCGATCGCAGGCTTGTTGGGAAGGAGTCCGATGCGCTCGCATCGACCGGTTTTGGGGCGGAGGTGGAGACAGCGCTCCGAACAAGACGGCAATGGCTGATCGAGCAGGGGCTTGCGCGAGAGCAAGGCGGCCATGTGCGTTTTGCCCGGAACATGCTCGAGACGCTCGAGGCGCGCGAGCTGGCGAGGACTGCGGCCGACATATCTGCGCGCACCGGCCTTGAACACGTCGACGTCAAGGCCGGCGACAAGATCGAGGGTGTCTACCGGCGCATGCTGACGCTGAACAGCGGGCGGTTCGCCCTGATCGAGCGGTCCCATGACTTCGCGCTGGTGCCGTGGCGGCCGGTGCTGGAGCGAGCGCGCGGGCAATTGGTCACCGGTCAGGTCGGCGGGGAGGGCATATCCTGGTCGATCGGCATTAAGCGCGGGATGGGACGAGAGAGGCTGGATTTTATCAGCGGACTCAGTTTTCCCGCGAGCGGTTCGCAAGTAGCTCAATTTTTACCATATAAGACTTTGAAAAATATGTCAGTTATACTATTTTAGCGATTCTAGTATATCTCAGTTTCCTCTAAGTTCCAGAAGTTATACTGTTTTCGCGAAAATAGTATAACGAGGTCTGCCATGGCACCAAACCAACGCCTCGATATCTCCTACCAGACGCTCTATTCGGAGCTCGTCCAGCGCAGCCTGGATGAAAGCTTCACCTCCGAATTCTCCGCCAGCGGCCGGTTCGTGGCCGTCGAGGTCAAAGGCAAAAAATACTGGTACTTCGACACGCCCAAGCCTGAAGGAGGCGCCCAGGACCGCCGCTATGTCGGTCCGGTGGATGACCCCGAAATCAGCAAGAGGGTGGAAGCATTCAAGGACCTGAAGGCTGACCTCAAAGGCCGTCGCCGTCTCGTTTCCACACTGACGCGCGAAGCACACCTGCCGCGTCCTTTGCCCGTGGCAGGCCGAGTAGTGGAAGAACTGGCGAAGGCGGGCTTCTTCCGTATGAGGGGCGTGCTCGTCGGCACTGTCGCCTACCAGTGCTACTCCGCTGTGCTCGGCCGACGTCTTGATGCGGTCGCCATGCAGACCGGCGATGCCGACTTTGCGCAATTCCATGAAATCTCGGTCGCGATCAAGGATTCCATGCCTCCGATCCTGGAGGTGCTTCGACAAGTCGATCCAACCTTCCGCGAGGTTCCGAGCCAGGCCGACGGCAGGGTCTCCACCCAATTCGTTTCGCGGGACAACTTCAAGGTCGAATTCCTGACGCCGAACCAGTGGTCCGACGACCAAGCCGGCAAACCGGTTCCGATGCCGGCCTTGGGCGGGGCGGCGGCACTTCCGCTCCGCTTCCTCGACTACCTGATCTACCAGTCCATCCGTGCCGTGCTGCTGCACGGTGCAGGCGTGTCAGTCCTCATTCCATCGCCCGAACGCTACGCCATCCACAAGCTCATCATCGGATCCCGCCGCAAGGAGGATCGCGACGCAACCGCAAAGAGTTCGAAGGATCGGCTTCAAGCCCGATCGATCACAGAGGCGATGATTGCAAATCGGCAGCACGCTGATGTTGCCTCTGCCTTCATGGAGGCATGGGATCGCGGCGACCAGTGGAGAGCCGCGATCCGCACCAGCATCGCGACCTACGACGATGACTTCCAGAAGTTGCTCCGAACCGAGCTCGCGAAGGGTGTATCCGAGCTCGGCTCCGATCCAGCCGATTACAATCTGCTAGAGAAGCCCACCGACAAGCCGCCCCATCCGCCGAAATAACCTGCGGTCGGCAGCCCCAGGGGGCCTGTCTCGAGCCTCCCGCTCCAACGTCGCCTCGACCAGCACCACCAGCAGCAGACAGCATAAGCTCCTCGCCAACATGATCGCCTCTTGCACGCGGGGGCTGCCGATGCCGATGCCGATATCGGTATACCGATCATGTCGACGTTCCCGACCGTATTGGATGCTGCCTCTGGCATAGCATGACCGTGGCAGAGATTGGGCTGTCCACGCCTTGCTGGCTCTTGCTCGCCAAATGGCTTGTTGATCGCTGACCCGTCCGACCCTTCGCTCCTCAGTACAATTAGACGCAGCTCAGTCTTACAGAATCGCATCGTGGTGCTTCATGGTCGTGCGCGACTCGCGCATGGTCGCTACGGTGCTGAGCGCCAATCGCCAAGGATCAGTGGGTGACATGGCAACGAGATGCAATTTGGGCCAATTGTTCACGGGCTGTTGAGGCACTCGATGACTCTGCGCTGACCTTGATCTTCAAGTCCACCGCCTGATCAGACTTGATCAAGCTCGCACTCACTGACGGCGCGACTTTTTATTTCGATTGAAGGCCTGCCGTATTCGCCGTTTTCATCGCGCCGCTCACGTGGGGTGAGTGAGTGGGGCGAGCCGGATGTTTCCAGCAAAAATCTATGTCGGCCAGATCGCCATCGTGCTCGGCATCGTCGTCGCCTCGACCTGGGGCGCGACGCAATGGACCGCCGCAGCTCTCGGATATCAGCAGCGCTTGGGTGAGCCCTGGTTCCTGATCATCGGCTATCGCGTCTATCTGCCTTGGCGTTTGTTCGAATGGTGGTTTGCCTACGAGGCATACGCGCCCGAGATTTTTGAGCAGGGTGGTGCAATCGCCGCAGGCGGCGGTATCGCAGGCGCGCTCTTTGCGATCGTCAACTCGGTGTGGCGCGCGCGCCAAAGCCAACTGGTTACGACCTACGGTTCAGCGCGGTGGGCTACGGCAAAGGAAATCAAGGCGGCCGGCCTGTTCGCATCCAAGGGCGTTTTCTTGGGCCGACTCGAGAACAACTATCTGCGCCATGACGGACCGGAGCACGTCATGTGCTTTGCGCCGACGCGATCGGGCAAGGGCGTCCGGCTGGTATTGCCGACATTGCTCTCGTGGACGTCGTCGGCGGTGGTGTATGACATCAAGGGCGAAAATTGGGAATTGACCTCCGGCTGGCGTTCGACGTTCTCACATTGCCTTCTGTTCAATCCCACGGATGAGCGGAGTGCCCGCTACAATCCGCTGCTCGAGTTGCGCAAAGGAGCGGCCGAAGTCCGCGACGTCCAGAACATCGCGGACATCCTGGTCGATCCCGAAGGGGCGCTCGAACGTCGCACCCATTGGGAGAAGACCAGTCACTCCCTACTGGTCGGCGTCAGCCGCCGGCCGCAACGTAGTCCTTTACCGTGTTGCGGCTAATCCCCAGCTCCCGGGCAATCCGTTTGCTACCCCACCCCAGCTCGTTGAGCCGGAGTATCGCCGAAACCTCGTCCGGCTCCAGCATGGCCTCCCTCCGCGGATCCTTGAACCGCCGAGGAGCTGAACTGAGTCGCTGCATAAAACCCCCGTTCTGACCGTGTCGCGAGGGGGTCAATTCCTCGTGTCGTCAGGGGGTCAGTTTTCCATGTCGCCCGACATCAGCGTGGCCGCAGTCAGATATTTTATTTCGACGATTTCATGGGCGCGACTTTCTTGGGTGACCGCGGTGTTGCCATTGGACGGAATGAAGATCCTGCCATCTCGGACTTCATTGAAATGGTCGCAGCCGCACCGAACGCGCGCTTGGTCCTGACGACCCGGGAGCATATTTTCGGTCAGGCTTTGTCGGTTTCAGAGCGCTTGAGACAGGCTGATCTCGACAACCACAAGATCGTTCTGCGAATTGTCGACTATAGCTTCGGCCAACGTGCACAAATCCTTTGTAACCACGTCTATTTTAGCGACCTGCCTGACGCATATAGGGATGAGTTGCTGGAGTCGGACTTCTATTTGGAGATCGTTCGACACCCAAAATTCAACCCGCGTCTCGTCGAATGGCTATCGAGTTACAGCCGCCTCCGTTCTGTGCCGCCTAACCAATATCGCACGTTCATCCGGAGCCTCCTCAGAGATCCGTCCGAAGTCTGGCTCCACGCTTACGAGCGAGAGCTGAGCGACGCGGGGAGGTCTCTGCTCTTAGCCTTGTATGGTCTCGGCGGGAAGGCCGAGGGGACGGCACTTCAAGCTGCCTTCACCAAGCTTCACGCGGTCCGGACGAAGCGCCACGGCTTCAACCGGAGACCGGAGGATTGGGCCACCGCCATGGCGGAGCTGGTCAACGCATTCATCCGGCCTCAGGGAAAAACGGCATTCGAGGTGCTCGATCCATCGGTCATCGACCTGGTCAAGCCGTCATCCGAAAGACTCCGGACAACGCTGTCGATATGGTGATTGGTGCGATCGACTTCAGTCAGATCGATCGCGTATGGGGCCTGTCCAAGGGCGGCGACGCCGGCGTCGCGACCGCGCTAATCCAGGGCGGTGCCGAGGTTGCCGCCGCAATAAAGGATCGGGTCAGCGCCAACTGTCGGTTGATGACGTTCGAAAACGGCACCTTCGCAATGGAAACGTCGTCTGAGGCTCGTTTGGCGCTCCGTGCTTCCAATCGCTGACCGGCTTCGGAATGCCGAGATGTTAGGTCTCGCGCGTGCGCTGGTCGATGCGATGGAGACCTCTTGGTTAAGCTCAAGGGTCAATATCAATGATGGAGTCGAGGCCTTACGCGCGCTCGAGGCCGTGACATGGAGACCGTTGACCGAGCTGGTTGGGCTAACCGAGAGGTTGTCGTTGGCGCTAATCGGTGAGGCTCTCCGTCGATCCGTTGGCAAGGAGGCCGCGCCGGCGAAGGGGCCCAAGCCGGCCAAGAAGCCGAAGAAGGCCTCCGCCGGGCAGAAGGAAATGCTAATGCCAATTGAAGGCAAGAAGCCAAAGGACGTCGCGGCGAAGAAGCCGGCGCGAAAATCGGCCTAGGTGGCTAGCGTCGCGCGCGTTTCTCTCGCTGCAAGATTCTCTCAAAGAGCGGAAGCGCCGGGTCATTATTTATGCTCCCGTCCGCCTGCCCTTGCTCGACGAAGGATTGAGCATCGTCGCCGGAAGTAATATCAACTGCCAGTCGGTCTATCGCGTCCATCAACATCTCTTTGTTGCGCGCCAACCCGCGGTAGTAGTTCAAGACCGCTTGGAAATTGAGCTGGTATCGGCCCATTGGGGGTTCTAATCCGCATCGTTGCTCCCCCGACTTCCAAACTTCCTCACCGGAGCTTACGGCTGCGGCGTGCTCTCTACACCTTCGGCTGGGTTGAGCCTCTCCGCGCCTCTTGGAAGGGCTGCTTCGCGCCAGCTCGATCAGGAAGGAACGCGCCGTTCCTAGCTGCGTTCAGTTCTCCAAAACAGGGAGGACAAACGTGATTGATAATCTCATCAAGCGAGGTCAGCCCGACCGCAGCAAAATCAACATGCATGAGGCTCACGAGGTGAAGTACTGGACCCATGCACTTGGCGTAACCCGTGAAGAGCTTCAGAAGGCAGTCGATAAGGTGGGCAACTCCGCAGCCACAGTTCGTAAGGAGTTGGGCAAAGAAGCAGATGCGCAATGAGGACCGCGGGTGGCTGGTGTTCTACATCGACATCGCGATAGCCCTTTGCACGTCCGGTGTTATGTAGGCTTCGTTCACATGGTCTCTAGGCTCTTTGAGTGACCCAGCCTCGGGCCCGGTGGGTTGGTGCGTCGGAAACGTCCGGCTCAGCTTCTCCTCGTCCTTGAACAGGGCGTATGCCATGGCAACCTCCGTGCTGTACGTTCCCGTTACTCCATTTCCCTAAGACTGCTCAGGATGGCGAGATGTCGCTGGATGATCGGAAGGGACATCTGCGCGACCTGCAGCTCTTGCGGATTGCCGCCAGTCCTCAGGTAGGAATTGTTGAGCGCGAGCAATTCGCGATGGCCCCGAATCTGTCCTTGTACATACATCCGGTCGAACGGGCCCGAGGGCGTGGCCTGAAGCCGTTGCAGCAACATGGCATGGTCCCGCCGCAGGGACGCGGAGCCTGGGGCGGCGCCGAGCGCGCTTGCCACCTGCACCTGTTCTGCAATCTCGGCGTTCGCAAAGTTGATAACGTCGGGATTGCCGGTGCGGGTCAGCGCGAGCTGACTCGTCTGCATGGCGAACGCGCCGCCCATGAGGTCGGCGGTCCTGAAATCCCTCTGCGGATTTGTCCCGGCCTGAACGGCGCAGGTCGAAAGCCCGAGCCCTCCGAGGGCAAGCAAGAATGATCTTCTCAGCATGTTCATCTCCAGCGTGTGAGCGACAGACGCTTGGCTGCGTTGAACGTTCCTATCGATCGATCAAGATGGCTGCGCGGCGCTGGCTCTAACCGTGGAGCACTCCTCTATTTAACGCATGTTAGTGGCGACCCCGCAGGGCCACAAATTTCAATCGTCCGCGCGACGCATGCGGCTCGCCGTAGGAACGGCGGCCTGCAAAACGCCTTGTCTCGCTTTCACATCCCGCCACAGACGAGTTCATCTGATGCTACAAAGCAGAGTAGCCAACTTTCCCGCATCCACTGGCGCCCTTCTCGGGCTTGCGCTCGGGGCTTTCTTGGATGGCATTGTCTTCCATCAGCTGCTGCAATGGCATCATACGTTAAGCGGCTGCTATCCGCTCGATTCCATCGACAACGTCAGACTGAACACGACGTGGGACGGCATCTTTCACGGCGCGGCGTACGTTTTCGTGCTTGCAGGGCTCTACTTGCTTTGGCAGCGGGCGCGAGGCACCGAGCCGGGGTCGACAAGCCGGCAGTGTATCGGCACCGTGTTGCTGGGATGGGGCATTTTCAATCTTGTGGAAGGCGTGGTCGATCACGAGATCCTAGGCCGGCATCGGGTGAAGTGCCCGAAGGACAGCGCATCTTCTGGGATATCGGCTTGCTGTTGTGGGGGGCGGCGATCATGGTGTTGGGTGCCGGCATGGCGCGAGCTGGCGCACAGGAGGACGTGCATGCGGAAGGTCGCCTCCACGCTCGTTAGAAGCACGCCACCTGCGGTGGTCTACTTGATTTTCCTGTTGCTGCTCGCGACTGCAATGGCGCCACCGTTTCGCATCGTGATGTTCGGTCTATCGTTGGACGATCTCCTGCAGTTGCGTTGCTTGGCGTCCGTCTGACCGGCGAGGGGAACTACGGGTTCGGCGATCGCTTATCACCTCACTGGAGGCACGCGATGGGCAAGAAACAATTCGTCGCTTTACCGTTTCGTCTGGATAATTCCGAGTTGCACGTGATGCTGATCACGACACGGCGCAAGCGACGGTGGAGTGTCCCCAAAGGATCGCCGATGCGCAATAAGGAGCCGCATGCACGCAGCGGCAGTAGAGGCGTATGAAGAGGCGGGCCTGATCGGTGCCGTGGCAAAGCGCGCGCTTGGCAGCTTCAAGCATCGCAAGCGGAAGGGTGAGCGCACGCGGACCATGAACGTCGCAGACTTTCCCATGAAGGTGCATGGTCGGGAGCGCTGGTGGCCGGAAAAGGGCAAGCGGCAGGCGATCTGGGTCCCGGCGGAAACGGCCGCCCGTTTGGTGCACAAGGCGCAGCTCCGGCGATTGATCAACCGCTTCGCGGCGCAGACGGGGAAGAGTGCGTCCATTTAGCCGAAGGGATGAGGGGCAGCCTCTCATTGGAACGCGGCGCCCGTCTATTCATTCAATTTGGATGAACAAACCGTTGACAGGACTGGTCGGCGAGGAGCGGCCGCCGCATGAGGTGCTGGCCGCCGCCATCAGGCGACGCTGCGCTGTCCTATTTGTCGGCGCCGGCGTCTCGATGGCTGTGGGACTGCCGTCGTGCCAGTCACTGATCGAGCATCCGCTGGATGATCTCGATCTTGATGGCGATGTCATCGAGGGATGCACGGCGGATATCAGATGCTGGCGGAGTATTACCGGTTGAAGCGAGGCGGCATTGGTCCGCTCCGCAGCTGGCTCGACCGCAACTGGCGGGTCGATCCAGACAGGATCGCGAAGTCAGAGCTCCACCGCACCATTGTAGAGCTCGACTTTCCCGTCATCTACACGACCAACTACGACCGCAATCTCGAGACTGCCTTCGATGTGCTGCAAAAGCCTTATGCGAAGATCAGCAATGCCAAGGAGATCGCGAGCGCGGCGACCGGCGTTACCAACATCATCAAGTTTCACGGCGACTTCGACGACGATGCTTCGCTGGTCCTGACCGAGACCGACTTCCTCAACCGCCTTGCGTTCGACTCTCCGCTCGATATCCGTTTTCGCGCCGACGCGCTGGGAAGCACCTTGCTGTTCATCGGATACAGCATGTCGGATCCAAACATTCGGCTGCTACTGCACCGGATCTGGCAGACATGGGACGAGTCCGGGCACCGCCAAGACCGGGCGAAATCCTTTGTTTTCGTTGGACAGCGCAATCCGGTGCAGGAAGCCGTGCTGGCGAACTGGGGCATCACAACGATCGCGCCGCCCGAAGGGATGGCTGCCGACGAAGGTCTCAACCGCTTTCTGCGGGACATCCGCGAACGTCTGGATGGGCAGGGATGACATTGTCGGCCACGTTTATGGCCGGCGACGCTGCCAATTCCGTTTCCGACCGGCGCCCTCGTCGCAGCATATTGCAAGTCCAGAAGCCCCGCCTGCCATCGCTGCGCCATGGCCGCTGCCGAGAGGTCAAAGGATTTTTCTGGTCCGGCTTCCTCGGCGCCGGGGCGGTAGCTCAGGAGAAAGAGAACATCCTGGCGGTCGAGATTCTGCAACTTGGCGTGAAGCTTGCGGGCTTCCACGGCAAGGCGAAGACGCAGAAAAGTCTGGTTTCCGAACGTCAGATCGCTCTTTCGCTCGGCCGCGTCTTCGAGGCCGTCAGGAACATTCCCGTCACGCGCAAAGAGATCGATGATGTAGAGACGCAGCGAGCCGGCCGTTTCCAGGACCGGATCGAATGGCGCGTTCAGCGAGAAGCCGCCGTCGCCGAGCCATCTCCCGGCGATCTGCACCGGGGCGAATTCCGGAAGGAAGCCGCAACTTGCCAGCGTGATCCATCTCGACTCGCGCTGAAACGGAATCGAACAGGACGCGATCGCCGCTTTTGAGATCAGTGGTGCAGATCGAGATGCGGGGATCGCCGCTGTTGAGGCGGCCGAAATCGATCAGGCGTGCAACACTGGCTGAGGATGCCGTCCGAGCCAGATGAAGCGCGCCGGCTACCGCCAGGCTGAGAACGAGAGATTTTGCTTGGCCGGGCCAGACAGGATGATGTTGCTTCTCACCTTCACTGAATGGCTTAGGTCGACGGGGCCTGCGCGAGAGCATCCTCGCTTAAGCATGCGCGCCCGCGGTGCTTCCATTGCAGGAACTGACCGTCTTGTTTTTCGATGAAAACCGCTCTCAGTAAGGATCCGCCGACAGCGAATGCTCGAGGAAAAAACGCAGCATTTCTCTCGTTGCATCCGGTCCGTCCGGATCGGTGAACGAGCCGGCCGGGCTGCCGCCCGACCATGCGTGCCCGGCTCCATGAATCTCCCAGTGCTCGAGGATTGCGCGCCCGCCGGTGTCGATATGCACGGTGCGGGTGTAGGCATGCCCTCCGGGTACTCGCCCGCGATGCACCTTCACCTTCGTCCTCGTCTCGCCGATGGATTGCCGGACGATTCGACCGCTGTTGTTCGAATGCACGGTCGTGTCGCGATCGCCGTGGAAGACGATCGTCGGAATAGGCGGGCTCTCGCTCGGCTTTGCGTCTGGTCCGCCGCCTTGCTTCATGGCGATCAGCGCGGAGGGAAGGTCGGTGGCGGCCCCGCAGGCCAGTCCGGAATGTATGCCGATCGCCGCGTACAGATCGCCGTAAGTCGATCCCATGATGGCGGCGGCCGCGGCCCCGGCTGATAGCCCCGCGACGTAGACGTGTTGTGCGTCGACGGATTGGTCGCGCATGATCTGGCGCGTGATGCCAGCGATGAGCGATGGTTCGCCTCCAGCGCGTTGCTGGTCGCCCGGACGAAACCAATTCCAGCATTTCGCCTGGTTCGCTTCGGTCCGCTGCTCGGGGTAGGCCACGAAGCAGGTCTGTTCCTCGGCAATGAAGTTCATCCGCGTCCCGGCGGCAAAATCCTCCGCCGATTGCGTGCAGCCATGGAGCATGATCACCAGCGGAATGGCCTGGCCATGATAGCCACTAGGAATGAAGAGCCGGTACGCGCGGCTCCCGGCGGCGTTGCGATAGCTGCCTTCGACGAACCGCGCGCCACCCGGCACGATGTCCGCCTTGGACGGGGCCCGCCTCAGCGATCGTCCGATTCCCAGCCCGGCGAGATTCTTGGCGAGACGCACCGGTGGATTAACGCTGCGCACGGGTGTCCTCGTCTCTGCGGCAGCTGCTTTGGCCTCGATGGTCGGCGGCTCCCGATCTGTGCGCGCGAAGCCGTGTGTGGTGGGTGCCGTGACGTCCGGCGCGTTCTCACCCCGAAGCATGCGTTGGAGCAGCACGGTGGCCTCAACGAGCCGCCCCGACCGCGTCAGGCGTGTGGCTTCGCGAACCGTGTCCAGTTTCAGCATGGCCTTACCTCGTTCTGTCGGCGAGAGCGGATTTAACGGCTGGACTCGCGTGCAGAGCTCCCAGCACGGAAACCGAGGCAATGGTCGCGCGCGCAAGCTCGGGCGTGACGTCTTGGGCGATGCTAGCAAGTCCCAGAACGTTGATGTGCAGCATCTCGCCCGCCCGCCGCGCCGCCTCAAGGTCCTCGCGGCTGTAGTTGCGCAGACCCAGGTCCAAGCTCTTTCGGGCCGTGGACTGCTTGACCACATCGGCGTGCCGTTCGAGCTGGTTGCGGATTGCGGTCCGGATGAAATCGGTCCGGTTCGAGTAGAATCCTTCCTGCACCATCAAGTCGACCTGACCGAGATCGACGAAGCCAAGATTGATCGTAATTTTTTCCGAGTCGGAGGGCTTAGCTCGGATTTCGCGGACGTTGCTGGCCATCATTTCCCCATCTGTGCTCCATCCATTTGGATGGTATATGGAGTGGAAAGGCCCGACGTTCAAGGGCCCCGAGCAGCCCAGGCGCAGGAGCCAGGCGTGTTGATCCTATCGAGCTGAGTTCCAGGGGACCCCAAATCCCTCTCGGCGCAGAGGCAAATCTCGTAAGAGGCACGCTAGATAACGAGGCGAGGGCCCGCGGAGGGAACGGGGCGACTGCCGGGGCTTGAGGGTCCTGCTTAGACCTCCGTCGCAATGCAGGCAGCGCTTTTCGCCCGGATTGCCATCGAGGAAAGTTGCAGCCTTGGCCAGCCACAACAGCACCTTGCGGACGGGCTCCACGGGAAGGTGGTTCTGAACCGAGTCGTCCTTCAAACAAGATTGAAGCGCAACGCGGCCTTTCAAGCTGAGCACCGCTTGAGCTTTGCGGCACCGCAACGTTCAATCACCGTATTGCCTTCCCGCGCATGAGCCTTTCCGGTCTTTGCACGTGCGCTCCGCTATGAAGCGCATGACGAATTCGACCGCCGAGCACGGCTGGAAATCGTATTACCGGTCTAACTGTTGTCGGGCGACATCGAAAAATGACCCCCATTTTTCGATGTCGCCCGACATCAGCATAGGTACAGCAGGTTTCAGCAATCCACTGCTGACCCCCGCTGTTGGGGGTTCAGCGGTACAGCATGTCGAAAATTAGGTTGCCGCAAATAGGGGTGCTGCGCTAGGGCGGTGGTCTTGGCCCTAGGACGCGCTGGCAGCGGGGCCGTACAGCGGCTTCGGTGCTTGGCTGTCCTGCAGGGCCACGCCCTCTCTACAACACCTCGGCACGAACCTGCGCCACCCCACGATCAGTAATCCCCAAGCTGTGCGCGGCGGCCAAGGATAGGTCTAGAATGCGGCCTCGGATCCATGGCCCGCGGTCATTAACGGTGACAATGACGCTTCGGTTGCCGTGAGTGACGCGTAACTTGGTGCCGAACGGCAGGTTGCGATGGGCGGCCGTTAGCAGATTCCGATTGAATGACGAACCACTCGCTGTCCTGCCTTTGGCATACGAATAGTAGGAAGCCTTTCCGGAAAAGACCCGATTGAAAGATTGGGCCGGATGATCGTTCGAGGGCTCTTGCGCTGGTTGCGCTTGCTGTGTGGTCGGAGGTTGCGATTGCGGGTCATCCTTCTTTGTCTGATCAAGTCCGTCAGGAGCTGGCTCCGCGTGAGCCTTTGGGATGATGGACCATCTGTCATCAAAAGACTGCGCCACAGCAGGGCTCGCATGACTCGCTATCCAAGCCGGCATTGTTGCAATCGCGATCATTCTGCAAAGAAGTCGCATGATCGGCCTCGCACAAATGACACTGATGGACAATGCAAACTCATTGGCTCGCGTTCCTGCGCACGCACTCACGTGCAGAACAAAGGTGAATACATACCGACGCTTTGGACGCGATGTTCCGATGATGCTTAGGAGCGACGCAGCAACGGCTATTTCGCTGCGGCGCATCACACCAAAATGAGGGAGGGGGCTTAGATCTTTACGAGACGAAGGGCTCAACCGGCCCACGGGAAAATGCGCACGTGGGGGTCCCGCGTTGAATCAAGATTTCTGAGAAGAAAGGAATTTAGTGACGAAATCGAATACTACGGCACCGAAACATCTATGCAAAGGGTCCGGCGAACTTTAAGCGTGTGATGCGCGACTACGACTTAGACGAACATCATGTCATCTTGCTTACGAAGGCTTGCGAAGCTCTCGACCGTGTTGAAGAGGCGAGAGCGGCTATCAAGACCCACGGCCTGACTTATACCGATCGTTTTGGAACGCCGCGTGCGAGGCCGGAAGTCGCGATTGAGCGGGATAACTGGCTAGCTGTGGCCCGCCTCTTCCGTGAATTGGGTCTCGACCTTGCTGGTGATGGAAAGACCGCGCCGCCCTCATTGCCGGCCAGTCGATAATGCCAGTACGTAAACGTAATCTATCGCGCCGCACTGCTCTCAGCGCAAACGCGCAAGCGTGGCTTCGCGGCGATGCGTCATGTGGGTTCCTCCGCTTCAAACCTCAAGATGAATTGGCGGCTGTATGGGCGGAGTATGGAGACCACGAAAACGTGTTTTGGCAGAGCCGGTATTGTTTGCCGGCCCCGCGCGTACCGGGATAGCGCTGCTCTATTGAGCCAGCTCCATCATTGGTTTCCCTTTATCGACGATATGCACCGTCACCATCTGTAGGCTCTTGTCTCCAGCGATTTTGAACCCAGCATGCGGTACGTCACGAATGTTGATCGTGGCGGCTCCCGTAGGGAAGTGTATCTCCTTGCCATCGGGAAGTAAGAGCGTAGCACCGTCGAGCACGTAGACTGCTTCTTCGCCATGGTGAGTGTGCTTTGGTAGGTTGTTTCCGGTGGCACGTCAACGAGCTGATTATGATTTCCATGTTGGTGCCCGTCAGGTCAGCGCGCTTCAACTCCTGACGATTGGGCGGAAAAAGTAAGAGCGAAGCAAAGAACGGCTACCAGTCGAAGCATGGTCCATCCTCTAAATGTGGGCGCGTCTTCCAGCGCCCTGTGAAAGCGGCTGTCGAATAGCAACCTTCGCGGGAGTCAAGCCTGGCTTGCTGGCCGGACGTCTGAATAGGCAGTGAGACTGCTCGCACTGCATCGAGCGCGCTGCGTTCGCGGTCAGTTCGGCCCAGTCTTTTCCATAAACGGGCAAATCCTTCCGCGAACGTTAGAGCGGACTAAGACTCTAAACGGGGATTCTTGGAATCAATCGATCGAGAGCTTTCGCTTACTTTTCTTTCCGCCCGCTAACTTCTCGACGAGCAGGATAAGCGCGCGGCGCGTACTGCGGCTGTGAAGCCTTTTGAACGCAATAACCAAACGGATCGTCTCCCGCTCTTCAACACTACTAGGCAACGCACACCAACCGACACAGATGAAACAGTGTGAAGAATGTAAGCTCATCCGCAAACAGGCAACAAAACGTCCTAATTAACGTAAAGACGCGGCGCGGCTATCGGAATATCGGCGCGCCGGCTCAAAACCGCGTCCATAGGCGTATCAGGTGCCCCACCAAATTTAGAACCAACAACGCAATTTCCACCATCTTACGAACTACTTCGAGCCAGTGCATTCGAGGCCTCTGATCACTCTGCTGGATGCCTCGCTACACCGGCTCGGTAACCCGAGTGTCTCAAGCCGAAATATTTTGCTTTCGTTCGCGGTCGGTTCTGCCCGGAAACTTCTTTCGAAAAATAGAAAACCTTCCGCGAACGTTAGAACGCCTAGCGGACATGCCCAAGCGGCATGCCAAGCGTCATCGCCTTTTGACGAAGTGATGCTTCCGAACGCTTCATAGACTTGGCGATCTTAGCAACCGGCGTCTTCGCTTTGGAATGGGCGCGCAACTCTTTCACGTCCGATGCTGTGTATTCGCGCCGGACTCTCTTCTTCGCTTTTTTGGCCATAACGACTCCATTTCTATTCCCCGCTTCTAAGCAGAGGATGTGGGCCGCGCAATGGCGACATATCAATTTGCAGAAAGATAATATGCACGGCGATCTTGTAAGCGGAGGCCGAAGCCGCCTTACGCGCTGACAGAAAATCGAAATTGAACGAGCTTCGTTCCTTCGGAGGACGCGAGTTCGGAAGAGTAGCGGCGTGCAAGCTGCCGGTCTTTGCGATGATGATAGGTCAATTCTCGCGCGGCAGCTTCGCTATTGCCCTGCGCAAATTGATTTCAATGCACCTAGCGCAAATCCATTCGCCTTCCCCGGCTGGCGGATCAAGAATCACCAACTCGTTCGGCGGGTACTCTTCTTCGCAATGAGCGCAGCGGATGTCTTCTGGCATGAGAGTGTAGCCAAGTTCGGTACAACCGAAAACAAGAGTCGCCTAAACGGCGGGCATGTCGAGCGGTCCTCATTGGCATACTACACCCCATTGGCCCCGCGGTCTCTCCCGGCTGCCGGCCGCTGCCTACATCGGCGCGACGCCTCAGGAATTCGACCGGATGGTGAAGGCCGGGACCATGCCCCGGGCGGCTGAGATCGGTGGGGTGAATCGTTTTGTCCGGCTGGCGATAGACGTTTATCTAGACGCCATCTTCGATCCAAGGAGGTCAATTGATCGTGCCGGAAGGGGCGGTCGGCCCATCAAAGGGCGGAACTTGCGAAGGCGCTCGTTAGCGCCTGCGTCGAACAGTTGGGACGTATCCCCCCGGCGGCGGCCGCCTTGCGTAGTTTGAGCTGTGGCCCAAGGTGACGTGGCGAATGCAGGTCAATGTGTCGGGCGCCGAGCGTCCTCGCCACCGCCAAGCTCAATGACATCGACCCGCCGGCTTGGCTTGCCGACGTGCTGGCGCGCCTACCGGATCACTCTGCCAAACGCATTGACGAACTGCTGCCGGGAATTGGCAGCCTCAACGCCTCGCTCACGCCGCTCAAGTGCGATCAGCCTTCTGCCAACGGCCTAGCCAGGGCGCCTTCGCCGGATGCGTACGCCGGATGCGTACGGAGTAAGCCCCCGGTGGAGGCCGCCTTCCCGGATTGCGCTTGAGGGTGAGATGGTTTGCTCATTAATTCGCAAGCAAATGAGCAAACGTGACGACGGTTACGGTTCTGTCCGGTCCTGAGCGGCGACGGCGATGGACGAGTGCCGAGAAGCTTCGGATCGTGGAGGAGAGTCTGGCGCCTGGGGCCAGTGTTGTCGAGGTTGCTCGGCGACATGACGTTCACCGCAATCTGGTTACGGCTTGGCGGCGGCAGGCGCGGACCGGCGTCCTCGCTTGCGGGCCCGAGCCGATGCAGCGGCAGGATGGCGAAGTCCGTTTTGCGGCAGTCTCCATTGCGCCAGACCGGCAATCGTTGACGGCGCCCTCCGGAAGCTGCGGTGCGATCGAGATTGAGTTCGCGGCCGGGGCTCGGATGCGGATCACGGGCGCGGTTGACGCGGCGACGCTGAGCGCAGTCGTGGCGGCGCTGACTGATGGACGGCCACGATGATTCCATTGCCTGCCGGCGTGCGGGTATGGCTCGCGACCGGCCATACCGACATGCGGAAGGGCTTTCCATCGCTGGCGTTGCAGGTTCAGGAGATCCTTCATCGCGACCCGCTGGGCGGCCACCTGTTTTGCTTCCGCGGTCGCCGCGGCAACCTTTTGAAGGTGATCTGGCATGACGGCCAGGGCGCCTGTCTGTTCACAAAGCGCCTGGAGCGGGGGCGCTTCATCTGGCCGAGCCCGGCGGAGGGTGTGGTGACGATCTCGTCGGCGCAGCTTGGTTATCTCTTGTCCGGGATCGACTGGCGGCACCCACAAGAGACGTGGCGGCCGACATCGGTCGGATGAGGCTTTGAACTTGCGGATCGTGGTGGATGTGATTCCATCATCCTCGTGACCACATCTGAATCGCTCCCCACCGATCTTGCCGCCGCGCATGCGATGATCCTGGCGGAGCGCGCCGCGCGGCTGGAAGCGGAGGCGGTTGCGGCGAACGCAAAAGCGGAAGCGGCCAATGCGAAGGCGGCCGAGGCACTGATCAGTTACCTCAAGCTCGAGATCGAGAAGCTGCGTCGCCAGATTTACGGCAGCCGCTCGGAGCGCAAGGCACGGCTTCTGGAGCAGATGGAGCTTGAGCTCGAAGAGCTGGAAGCAACCGCAACCGAAGACGAGCTGGCAGCCGAGAGGGCGGCAGCCAAGGCGCAGACGGTACAATCCTTCCAGCGCAAGCGGCCGTCGCGCAAACCGTTCCCCGACCATTTGCCGCGCGAGCGTGTCGTAGTCGCCACACCGCAGAGCTGCCCTTGCTGCGGCTCATCGAAGCTATCAAAGCTGGGCGAAGATATCACCGAGACGCTGGAGGTCATTCCCCGGCAGTGGAAGGTGATCCAGACGGTGCGCGAAAAGTTCTCATGCCGGGACTGCGAGACGATCACCCAGCCGCCAGCCCCCTTCCACGTGACGCCGCGCGGCTTTGCCGGGCCGAACCTGCTGGCCATGATCCTGTTCGAGAAGTTCGGCCAGCATCAGCCCTTGAACCGGCAGAGCGAGCGCTACGCCCGGGAGGGCATCGATCTGAGCCTGTCGACATTGGCCGATCAGGTCGGCGCCTGTGCGGCGGCCCTGCAGCCGCTTTATCGGCTGATCGAGCGTCACGTCCTCTCCGCCGAGCGGCTGCATGGCGATGACACCACGGTGCCGATCCTGGCCAAGGGCCAGACGGTCAAGGGACATATCTGGACCTACGTTCGCGATGATCGACCGTTTGGCGGGCGGGCGCCGCCGGGTGCGCTCTACTACGCCTCGCGCGACCGACGGCAGGAGCATCCCACACGGCATCTCCAAAGCTTCTCCGGTATCCTGCAGGCCGACGCCTATAGCGGCTACAACGAGCTGTATGACGCCTCCCGCGCGCAGGGACCGATCACGTCCGCACTCTGTTGGGCCCACGCCCGGCGGCAGTTCTTCGAGCTGGCGGACATCGCGGCCAACGCGAGGCGCGACAGGAATGCCGCAGCGATCTCGCCGATTGCCCTGGAGGCGGTCAAGCGCATCGATGCGCTGTTCGATATTGAGCGCGGCATCAACGGCCAAAGCGCCGAACAGCGTCTGCGCATGCGCAAGGAGCAAAGCGCTCCGCCTTTGACGGCATTGGAAGCATGGCTGCGCGAGCAGCGCGCCCGGCTGTCGAACTCGTCTGCAGTTGCCAAGCCAATCGACTACATGCTGCGCCGCTGGGACCGGTTTGCTCGCTTCATCGATGACGGGCGGATCTGCCTGACAAACAATGCGGCGGAGCGCGCGCTGCGCGGCTTTGCCCTGGGCCGCAAGTCCTGGCTGTTTGCCGGCTCGGAACGCGGCGCTGACCGCGCCGCCATCATGGCGACGCTGATCATGACGGCAAAGCTCAACGACATCGATCCGCAAGCCTGGCTCGCCGATGTGCTCGCTCGCATCAACGATCACAACGTTCAACGTCTCGATCAACTGCTGCCCTGGAACTGGAAAGCTGCGCTCACCGCATCGCCGCAGCTGATCTGATCATCGCCGATCAGTTAACCCGCGTGTACCGATAGTACGGCTTGATCGACCAATTGACGAACCGTCCCTTGGACTCCGCTGCAAGGAGGTTCTTGAACACCTTCGCCGGGACAGCCTGGTAATCGTAGGTCGAACCGCGGATATAACGTATGCGCAACATCCGCCGCTTCAGGTCATACCCTGCAGCCTCAATGCTCGACGATTGCACCCGACGCAGCCGCATGGCCTTCACACCTCGCCGCATCCAGCCAATATGGCGATCCGGCCAAGCCTCGTCCATCCGTCAGCTGGTTCCCGCTCGCCTCAGCCGCGGTCTTCACCGGACGGGCACCGTACGGACGATCCCTTGCAGTTACATATTCAGCGAGCAGGTTCAAGGTCGCGCTCTAGCTGGCGACCAGGGTGGCTAGGAATTGCTCCATTGATGGCTGTGCAGCTTTCTGCATCTTGTGCAAATCTTCGGGTCTGAGATTTGTATATCGCCGCAACATTCGCCAGTCTTTGTGGCCTGTCACCATGGCAACCTGCTGTATCGAAAAGCCCGCTTCGAAGAGTCTACTTGTTCCTTCATGGCGCAAATCGTGAAAGCATAGGTCATCTATATCGATGGCGTTGCATGACCTACGGAAGGCAGCTCCTACGGACTTCGAGTGGTAAGGAAAAACGCGTCCGAGGCCGCGTGTGAGAATCCGCTGCTCGAGCATAATCTGCCAGGCATCGTACCCAGTCGAATTGAGTAGAGGAACCACTTGGTGGCTCCCGTCTTTGCGTCGAGGATCTTTGCGGTCGCGAATAGTGACCGTTCGCTTCGACATGTCGACATCAGACCACTCGATGCGGCAGATCTCAGCTTGGCGCATCGCTGTCGCCACAGCAAAGCGAACAATTCTACCAAGAGGTAGATACTGTTGGGCGTTAGATTCGGTGTATCCGATCAGTCGATCGAGTTCGTCTTGACTGGGGCGCCGATCTCGTTCGTTTGACTTTCCGACCAGATCCAGGTGCTTTAGGGCAGCTCTGGCCAGCTGTACGTTCTCGACTGAAACGTTGATGCCGTGGACTGCGGCAGCGTGGAGTAGGATCGTTCGGATGAATGAGAAATCGATCGCAAGGGTGGCCGGTCCAGCGCCTTGAGCAGCTCGCTTTCGTCCGAACTCAATCAATCTCTCCCTGCTCAGCTCTTTGAGGTTTGTTCGTCCAAGCGAGATCTTGAGGGCCTTGAGCACCATCGACTTGGATCGTCGTACAGGCTTGCCGACCTGGGCAAGATCGTCGAGATGCAGGGTGATCAAATCGGAAAAAATGCGAGGCTGCTCAAAAGGCCGGGAACGCCGAATTGGGGTGCCGCGATCGATAGAGCGCTCGACATCAAGCGCCCATTCTTCAGCATCGCGCCGTCGCACGAACGTGTTTGCGACGTACTCGTTTTTCCTCCTGACCTGAACGCGCCAGCTTCCCGATTTGAGCTTCGTAAACGTCGGCATTGCGTGTGCACTCCACCCCGATTTCGTGTGCGCTTCGTGTGCACCGGGAGATCAAATGCGGTACAAACGTGTGCAATTTTGGCTAGTTTGGAGTGCACACGTGTGCACTTGTTCCTGTTCTAGTCCGTTGAAATGATAGGGTAAGTAATTGGAATATCAAGGCTATCGCTTTTCCGTGGCACCCATGATGGATTGGACCGACCGGCACTGCCGGGTGTTCCACCGTCAGCTGACCCGGCGCGCGCTGCTCTATACGGAGATGCTGACCACCGGCGCCGTCCTTCATGGTGATCGAGAGCGGCTGCTCCGGTTCGACGCGTGCGAGCATCCCGTGGCGCTGCAGCTTGGCGGGTCGGATCCGCGCGAGCTCGCGCTCGCTGCGCGGATCGGCGAAGATTTAGGCTATGACGAGATCAATCTTAACGTTGGCTGTCCGTCCGACCGCGTGAAGGACGGCCGCTTCGGCGCCTGCCTGATGGCGGAGCCGGAGCTGGTGGCGCAATGCGTCGAGGCCATGAAGCACGCGGTTGGCGTGCCCGTCACCGTGAAGTGCCGCATCGGCATCGACGAGCAGGATCCGGAAGTCGCGCTCGACACGCTTGCGCGCGCGGTAGTCGCCGCCGGCTGCAACGCGCTGATCGTGCACGCCCGTAAGGCCTGGCTCAACGGCCTGTCGCCGAAGGAGAACCGTGACATCCCGCCGCTCGACTATGATCGCGTCTATCGCCTCAAGCGCGCGATGCCCGATGTGCCCATCATCATCAATGGCGGCGTCCCTGGCCTCGATGAGGCGAAGGCACATCTCGATCACGTTGATGGCGTGATGCTCGGCCGTGCCGCCTATCAGGAGCCGTGGCGGCTGCTCAGCGTCGATCAGGAGATCTTCGGCGAGGCGGCGCCGCATGCGACCATGCAGGAGGCGTTCGAGGCGATGATGCCCTATATCGAGGCGCAGCTCGCGCGCGGCACGCGGCTGCACGCCATCACGCGGCATTTCGTCGGCGCATTCCACGCCGTGCCAGGTGCGCGCGCTTTTCGTCGCCATCTTGCCGAGCAGGGTGTCAAGCCGGGCGCCGGCGTCGAGGTGTTGCGTGATGCGATCGCGCGTGTCGGGGCGCGTGCGCCGACAGAGGCGGCGGCGTAAGTCTGCCTAATCCACCGCCGTCCGCGAGCGCCGATGGCTGCTCTGCAGCTCCGGATAGCCGGTCAGCATCAGCGTGTCGGCGCGGACGCCCCAACTCTCCAGGCGGTCAAGGAAACTCATGCCGAGCAGGTTGGTCTTCATCTGTCCGCGCTGCACGACGAGGGCCGGCACCGATTTTTCGACGAGATGGCCGACGGCGAGGCGGTCGAGGGTGAGCCGGGCCGCCTTGGTGTGGCCGCCGGCGGTTTCGAGATCGACGTCATATTCGAGCATCTCGAGCGGCAGTCCGATCGCTTTTGCGGTTTCCCAGGTCAGCACAACGGAGGTCGCGCCGGTGTCGATCACCATTGGAGCGGCGACGCCGTTGATCTTCGCGCGCAGCGCGAATTCGCCGCCCTGGCCGCGCTGGATGTGCACGGCGGGCGGTGGGGCGGCAGTCTGCGCCCGGAAAATATGCGAGACCTTGTTGCTGGCGCGCGCGATCTGACCGGGATCGCCATAGGCGACGACGGCACCGGCCGTGCCTGCGAGCATGATGAGAACCAGCAGGAAGCGGATCATCGGGTGCCTCCGACGGCGCGCGCGGCGGTCAGGCGCGTTTCGGCGATCCAGCGATCGGCGTCAGTCCTGCGTCCGTCATGCGCGCCGGCAGCAGCGCCATGACCGCGAGGCGTTCCGCGCTCTCCATGGCGTGCCAGCGTGCGATCTCCGGCAGGGTGCGGCCGCAGCCGAAGCACAGCTTGGTCCTGGGGTCGATCATGCAGACGGCGACGCACGGCGTTTCTTTGCTCATTCGGACATAGTGGGGGATGGTCGGGCATTTCTGCAAGCATCTCGTTAAGAGCCCGTGCCTGCGCTCATGATCGGCTTGTGGCGCGGCCGGCGCTTCTCGTCGCCAAGCGCGGAACTCTCCGGCTGGAGCGGCGGGGCGTCATCCGACATCGGTGCCAGCGCGCTCATCACCCGCTCCGGCGGGAAGGTGACGATCACCTCGGTGCCGATGCGCAGCTTCGATTTCAGCGTGAACGTGCCGCCGTGCAGGTCGATCAGGTTCTTGGCGATCGGCAGGCCGAGCCCGGCGCCCTGTTCGGCCGACTTGATCGAGTTGGAGCCCTGGCCGAACGAGGCGAGCACGACCGGAATCTCGTTCTCGGGAATGCCGGAGCCGGAATCCTTCACCGAGAGATATTGTCCGCCAGAGGCCGTCCAGCCGGCCTTGAGCCAGATCTCGCCGCCTTGCGGGGTGAACTTGATCGAGTTGGAGAGCAGATTGAGCACGACCTGGCGGACCGCGCGTTCGTCGGCCCACAGCCGCGGCATCGCCTGCTCGAACACTTCATGGATCGTGATGCCGCGGCTGGACGCGCGCAACTTCATCAGATGATGGCAGTCGGCGACGATGCCGACCAGCGACACCGCTTCCTCGTTCAGTTCGTAGCGGCCCGCCTCGATCCGCGACAGATCGAGGATCTCGTTGATCAGGTTGAGCAGGTGCACGCCGGAATTATGAATGTCGGCGGAATATTCCTTGTACACGCCGACTGCATGGGCGCCGAAAATCTCGCTCTTCATCACCTCGGAGAAGCCGAGGATCGCGTTCAGTGGCGTGCGCAGCTCGTGGCTCATCTGCGCAAGAAAGCGCGATTTGGCGACATTGGCGGATTCGGCGCGGTGACGCGCCTCGTCCGAGATTGCTTTCGCCTGTTCCAGCTCGCCGATCAGCGCATCCTTCTCGGCGCGCGCCTCGAGGGTTGCGAAGGTGGAGGAGTGCAGACGGTGCGCCAGCAGCACGAAATAGCCTTCGGCCGCGAGCGCGAGCGCCGCCAGGATGTAATTGTCCAGCGAGCCGGTGATCACGAAGCTCAGCGCCATCGCGACCGCGACCGGCGCGGTGGCGGCAAGGGCTGCGATCGGCAAATTGGCGGCAAGCATGCTCGATACTGCGATCACCAGCAGCATCAGGAACATCATCAGCGTTTCCGTGACCATGTCGAGCACGGGATGGATCAGGATAGCCATCCAGCACAGGCCATAGAGCAGGTCGAGCAGGACGAAGCGCGTCCGCCAGGCGCGCGTTGAGGTCGGTGAGGCGGGCTCCGCCAGGAAGCGCCGGCAGCTGCGGATCATCGCCGCGTGAATGCAGATCATGCCGCAGGTCCAGGCCGCGGCCGGGATCGGCTGCATCCAAAACCCGAACAGAACGCCAGTGGCAACCACCAGCAGCATCACGACGTAAGAGGCGGACAGCCGGGTCTGCGCATACTGGCGCAACATCTCGGCGTCGAAGGCCGGCCGGGTTCCGCTGGTCGACGTTAACTTGTCGCGCGCCTCGCGCACCCGCTGCGCCGCGGCCCTTCGGCTGCTCGCCGACGGAGCGCTGACCGGCTCGGCCGGAAGCTGAACTACCTCTGGCTTTTCAGCGGGGTTACTCATCGAAACAACAACGATTCCTGGCCCGCGCGAGGCGGGCCTTCTGCATTGTCTATCTCTGGCAAGAAATCCTTAAGAGCTGACTTAAGGAGCTAAAGAATTACGTTAACCGCGCGTTAATTTTCAGCTCGCGCGCTGCCGTTCAATGCAGCGCAGCATGCTGTGCGACATAGACGACGGCGCCCGCCAGATAGCCCGCGAGCGCGGGGCCCGCGATGCGGCGGGCGTACCAGAGGAACTCGATCCGCTCGAGCCCCATGGCGGCGACGCCTGCGGCCGAGCCGATGATCAGGATCGAGCCGCCGGTGCCGGCGCAATAGGCGATGAACTCCCAGATGAAGCTGTCCGGCGGGTAGTGACCGAGGTCGTACATGCCCATGGTCGCGGCGACCAGCGGGACGTTGTCGATCACCGCGCTGAGCAGGCCGAGCACGACGACGATGATGTCCTGGCGGCCGATCGTCGCCTCCAGCCATCGCGCCAGGATCGTGAGCAGGCCCGCATGTTCGAGGCAGGCGACCGCGAGCAGGATACCAACGAAGAACACGATCGACCCCATGTCGATCCGCGTCAAGGCGT
This sequence comes from Bradyrhizobium sp. USDA 4486, assembly GCF_054057995.1. Taxonomy (NCBI): domain Bacteria; kingdom Pseudomonadati; phylum Pseudomonadota; class Alphaproteobacteria; order Hyphomicrobiales; family Nitrobacteraceae; genus Bradyrhizobium; species Bradyrhizobium sp. USDA 4486. The sequence goes on along the minus strand of NZ_JBSRZV010000001.1, from coordinate 2,989,641 downwards.
GCGCCAGCGTGAGCGGATGGCGGACATGCTCGTCCTTGCTGCGGTGGACGATTTCGCCGACCAACCAGACGATGCCGAGCCCGAGCAGCACGCCCATGAAGGGCGGCAGATGCGTGACCGCCTTGAAGGCGGGCACGGCGATCAGCGTGCCGAGCCCGAGATAGAACATCAGGTTGCGCTCGAATACCTCGATGACCTGCAAGCCGTCCTCCTTCGGCGGCGCTGCGATGGTCTTCCCCCTCACCAGGAAGCTGAGGAAGACGAGCGGGACGAGCAGATTGACCAGCGAGGGCAGGAACACTGCGCCCATGATGTTCAGCGGCGTGATCTGTCCGCCGATCCACAGCATGGTCGTGGTGACGTCGCCGATCACGGTCCATGCGCCGCCGGCGTTCGCGGCGATGACGATGAGGGAGGCGAACAGCAGCCGGTCGTCGCGCTTGGCGATCAGCCGCTGGATCAGCGAGACCATCACGATGGTGGTGGTCAGATTGTCCAGGATCGCGCTGAGCACGAAGGCCACGAAACCGACCAGCCACATCAGCCGGACCTGGCTCGTCGTGCTGATGCGGGAGGTGATGACCTCGAAGCCGTCATGGGCGTCGATGACCTCGACGATGGTCATCGCGCCGATGAGGAAGAACACGATCTGCGCGGTCGAGGCGACGGACTCGTTGAGCGCATGGTTGACCAGGGCATGGTCGCCCGTGGTGGTCGCGTAGACGGTCCAGAGCAATGCCGCGCCGATCAGCGCGCTGGCACTCTTGTTGATTCCGAGCGGATGCTCGAGCGCGATCGCCGCATAGGCGACAATGAAGATGACGGCGATCGCGGTCAGCAAGGTGGGGATGGTCCCTCAGACGTCAGCGTTGCAGGCGCGCAAGCAGGCTCGACGTATCCCAGCGCTTGCCGCCCATCTTCTCGACCTCGGAGTAGAACTGGTCGACCAGCGCGGTCACCGGCAGGTTGGCGCCGTTGCGACGGGCTTCGGCCAGCGAGATCGAGAGGTCCTTGCGCATCCATTCGACCGCGAAGCCGAAATCGTATTTGCCGTCATTCATGGTCTTGTAGCGGTTTTCCATCTGCCAGGACTGCGCCGCGCCCTTGGAGATGGTCTCGATCACCGCGGCGACGTCGAGGCCGCTCTTCTTGGCGAAGTGGATGCCCTCGGAAAGGCCCTGCACGAGGCCGGCGATGCAGATCTGGTTGACCATCTTGGTCAGCTGGCCGCTTCCGGCGGGCCCGAGCAGCTTGCACATCCGCGCATAGGCGCCCGTGATGATCGGCTCGGCGCCGGCATAGGCATCCTGCGCACCGCCGCACATCACCGTCAGCACGCCGTTCTCGGCGCCGGCCTGGCCGCCGGAGACGGGCGCGTCGACGAACTTGAAGCCGGCCTTGGTCGCCGCCGCGTCCAGTTCGCGGGCGACCTCGGCGGAGGCGGTGGTGTGGTCGACGAAGGTCGCGCCTTTCTTCATGCCGGCGAAGGCGCCATCGGGCCCGATGGCGACCGCGCGCAGGTCATTGTCGTTGCCGACGCAGCACATCACGAAATCCTGTCCCTCGGCCGCAGCCTTGGGAGTCGGTGCGGCCTTGCCGCCGAACTTGTCCGCCCACTCCTTCGCCTTGGCCGCGGTGCGGTTGTAGACGGTGACCTCATGGCCCCCTTTTTTCACGAGGTGTCCGGCCATGGGGAAGCCCATCACGCCGAGACCGAGGAAAGCGACTTTAGCCATGTGTGTGTCCGTAGCTTGAGTTTTACGGTTGCAGCCGGGCGAGGGGCGCCGGCCGAGGATCCTAAGGTTCCACATGAAGGGGAACGGGCGCACCATAAACCCTTGAGGCGGGAGGGCAACGGCTTCGTTTGACGCCCCCCTGTGCTAGGATGGCTGATCTGGGATCTTCAACAAGGACTTCAAAAAAAGGGAGCAGAGGGATGGGCGGCGTGAGCGTTGGCGTGCTCGATCATTTCAACATCCGGACCCGGCATCTGGCCGAGACCGTCCGCTTCTACGAGGACGTGCTGGGCCTGGAAAAAGGCCCACGGCCCGATTTCTCCTTTCCCGGCGCTTGGATGTACAGCGAGGGCAAGGCGGTGGTGCACCTCGTCGATATTTCTCCGACCGCCGAGCCACAAAAGCCGGATTCCGGCGTTGTCCACCACGTCGCCTTCGTCAGCCGCGGGTTCGACGGCATGAAGCAGCGGCTGGCCTCCAAAGGCATGAAATTCGACTCCCGCCAGGTGCCCGGCGGCGAGCTCTGGCAGATCTTCGTCCACGACCCCAACGGGGTCATGATCGAGCTCAATTACGAGGCCGCCAGCGAGCAGGGGGCCGCGCCCGCCGAGATGGCTGACGATATCGGCAGGCAGTAGCCTTTTGGGCGTTTCCGCTCTAATGGGGCATCCTGAACTTTAGGAGATGCGCTTTGAGCGTGACGCAGCAACAGGTTCTCGACAGCCTCGCCAAGATCAAGTCGCCGCGCGGGGTCGCGCTCACCAATGCCAATGTGTTGAGCGCGATCAGCGCCTCGGACGGCAAGGTGTTCTTCTCGATCAATGTCGATGCCGCCGAGGCGCGGGCCTGGGAGTCCATCCGGGCTGAGGCCGAGGCCGCCGTGCGCGCTATCCCCGGCGTCACCACCGTCATGGTGGCGCTGACTGCCGAGCGCAAGCCGGGCTCCGCGCCGCCACCCCCGCAGCCGAGCCGCGGCACGCCGGGCGTGCAGCCGGCCCATGCCCACAAGCCGCCGTCGCAGGGCGGCGCTCAATCGCCGATGGCGCGGCAGTCCGAAATTCCGGGCGTTGCCGCGGTGATCGCGGTCGCCTCCGGCAAGGGCGGCGTCGGCAAGTCGACCACCGCGCTCAACCTTGCGCTCGGCCTGCGCGATCTCGGCCTCAAGGTCGGGCTGCTCGACGCCGACATTTACGGCCCCTCGGTGCCGCGCCTCACCGGCCTGCGCGACAAGCCGGAGCTGAACAGCGAGCGCAAGATGATTCCGCTCCGCCGCTTCGGCCTCGCCATCATGTCGATCGGCTTCCTCGTGGAGGAAGAGACCGCCATGATTTGGCGCGGGCCGATGGTGATGTCGGCGGTGACGCAGATGCTGCGCGACGTCGCATGGGGCCAGCTCGACGTGCTGGTCGTCGACATGCCGCCGGGCACCGGCGATGCCCAGCTCACGCTGGCGCAGAACGTGCCGCTGAAGGGCGCCGTGATCGTCTCGACCCCGCAGGACCTGTCCCTGATCGACGCAAGGCGGGGACTTGCGATGTTCAAGAAGGTCAACGTCCCCGTGCTCGGCATCGTCGAGAACATGAGCTATTTCCAGTGCCCGCATTGCGGCACGAAATCCGACATCTTCGGCCATGGCGGCGCCCGTCACGAGGCCGAGAAGCTCGGGGTACCGTTCCTGGGCGAGATCCCGCTGCACATGGCGATTCGCACCACCTCGGACGCCGGCAACCCCGTAGTCGACAGCGAACCGGACGGGCCCCATGCGGCGATCTACCGCGCCATTGCGGGGCAGGTCCGGGACCAGCTCAAGGGCGTGATCGCCGCAGCCTGAGGCTGCGAGGCCGATCCGCTGGGGACATGCGACTTTCGTAGAGTCCCGTCATGCCATTGTCGCGTTCCGAAAGCGCCCCGTCCGTGTTAAACGCCCACGGCAGTCAAGCCCCTTCGGTTCGACGCGGCCTGAACGCGTCGCCGGAATGAGCGGCGGCACAAAGAGACGTTAAGGGGAAACGCCCCAGCAAGGAGAGACCTGAAGATGAAGCGTCGTGATTTCCTGAAAGTGTCGGCAGCAGGCGCGGCGGCGACCGCCGCGGTGGCCTCGCCGGCGATCGCGCAATCCTCGCCCGAGATCAAGTGGCGCATGACTTCGAGCTTCCCGAAGTCGCTCGATACCATCTATGGCGGCGGTGAGCAGGTGGCGAAGTACGTCGCCGAAATGACCGACAACAAATTCCAGATCCAGGTGTTCGCTGCCGGTGAAATCGTGCCCGGCCTGCAGGCGCTCGACGCGACCTCGAACGGCACGGTCGAGATGTGCCACACCGTCTCCTACTACTATGTCGGCAAGGACCCGACCTGGGCGATCTACGCCTCCGTGCCGTTCGGCCTCAATGCGCGCCAGCAGAACTCCTGGTGGTACCAAGGCGGCGGCGAGCAGCTTGGCAACGAGTTCTTCAAGAAGTCGAACGTGATCGGCCAACCCTGCGGCAACACCGGCACCCAGATGGGTGGCTGGTTCCGCAAGGAGATCAAGACCGTTGCGGACCTCTCCGGCCTCAAGATGCGCATCGGCGGCATCGCCGGCCAGGTGCTCCAGAAGGTCGGCGTGGTGCCGCAGCAGCTCGCTGGCGGCGACATCTATCCGGCGCTGGAGAAGGGCACCATCGACGCAGCCGAATGGGTCGGTCCCTACGATGACGAGAAGCTCGGCTTCGCCAAGGTCGCCAAGTACTACTACTATCCGGGCTTCTGGGAAGGCGGTCCGACCGTCCACGCCTTCACCAACCTCGACAAGTGGAATTCGCTGCCGAAGAGCTACCAGGCGATCCTCACCAACGCGATGGCCAATGCCAACAGCTGGATGGCCGCGCGCTACGACATGCAGAACCCGGCGGCGCTGAAGCGTCTGGTCGCCGGCGGCACCCAGCTTCGCCCGTTCACCAACGAGGTCCTGGAAGCCTGCCTCAAGGCGACCAACGAGCTGTGGGCGGAGATTTCGGCCAAGAACCCCGATTTCAAGAAATCGATCGACGCCATGCAGGCCTACCGGTCCGACGAATATCTGTGGTGGCAGGTCGCCGAATACACCTATGACAGCTTCATGATCCGCTCGCGCACCCGCGGCTGATCGTTCGAGCACGTCGCAATCGGAAAGCCCGGCCTCCAACGAGGCCGGGCTTTTTCTTGCTCGGGCGGGTGCCAAAAAAATATCGAAAACAACCCCATGCACAGTAGAACGAGGTGAGGGCGGGCTTGCGCGTCGCTGCTGCCAGCGGCTTGAGGGGACGAGGCAATTCAGCGGCATATCGCGATCACTGAGCCGCCGGTACCGACGCGCCGATTTTTGCGACCGTGACCGCCATGACGGCGAATGGCGTTGGGGCTCACCCGACCAGCGAGGCGGTTTGACACGTCGGGCAAAACAGTGGCATAAAGCGATAATCGTATAATCCGAAATCGATCCGCCGCCGATCCCGGGGAGGGACGATGGACTTCGATCCCGATGAGGTTCAGCGCGCGCTGCGCAAGGCATGGTCGCTTTCGACGGCCAGCCAATGGACGGCGGACAATCCGGCGGCAGGCCAATGCAACGTCACCTCGCTGCTGATCCACGAGCTCTTCGGCGGTGACCTGCTGAAGACGCCGCTGCCGGCCGGCGACCATTTCTACAATCGGATCGAAGGCAAGAGGTACGACTTCACGGCGAGCCAGTTCGATGCGCCGATCGCTTACATGGACGTTCCGGCGGATCGTGCCGACGCGGAGTTGGGAGCAACCGGCGAGCAACTCGCCGAACTCAGGGCCGCTTTTCAGGAGCACCGTCCGAGCCCGACGCGGCAAGGCTGAGAACCTTTTTCTTTGCCGCATTGCGATCGCGATGGCATTTCGTCAGCCGTTACGCCATGCTGGCCCTCAAGCCTCGCCAAGAAGGCCCACAATCACAATCCATCAGGGCAGGAAATCATGAAGAGAAGAGACTTCATCAAGGTCACAGGACTTGGTGCGGCCGGTGCCGCCACGCTCGCTGCGCCCGCGATCGCGCAGTCGATGCCGGAAATCAAATGGCGCATGCCGACGAGCTGGCCGAAATCACTCGACACGCTGTTCGGTGGCGCCGAGATGATGTGCAAGATGGTCGCGGAGGCCACCGACAACAAATTCCAGATCCAGATCTTCGCGGCCGGTGAGATCGTGCCGGGCCTCCAGGTGCTCGACGCCGTGCAGAACGCCACCTGCGAGATCGGCCACACCGCGTCCTACTATTATTTCGGCAAGGACCCGACCTTCACCTTCGGCTCGGCAGTGCCGTTCGGTCCCAACATGCGTATCAACCAGGCCTGGTATATGCAGGGCGGCGGGCGCGAGGTGCTCAACGAGTTCTACAAGAGCTACAACGTCATCTCGCTGCTCGCGGGCAACACCGGCTGCCAGATGGGCGGCTGGTTCAGGAAAGAGGTCAACACGCCCGAAGACCTCAGGGGCATGAAATTCCGCATCGGCGGCTTCACCGGCCGCGTGCTCCAGAAGCTCGGCGTGGTGCCGCAGCAGCTCGCCGGCGGCGACATCTATCCGGCGCTGGAGAAGGGCACGATCGACGCGGCCGAATGGGTCGGCCCCTATGACGACGAGAAGCTCGGCTTCTACAAGATCGCGCCGCATTACTACTATCCCGGCTGGTGGGAGGGCGGGCCGATGCTGATGGCCTTCGTCAACCTCGACAAGTGGAACGCGCTGCCGAAATATTACCAGAGCGTACTGGAGCAGGCCGGCCATTACGCCAACAACTACATGATGGCGCGCTACGACACCGCCAATCCGCTGGCGCTGAGGAAGCTGCTCGCCAGCGGCACCAAGCTGCACGCCTTCTCGCCGCCGATCATGGACGCCTGCTACAAGGCGGCCAAGGAGCTGCATGCCGAGGTCGGCGCGACCAACCCCAACTTCAAGAAGGTGCACGACTCCCTCGCAAAATTCTCCAGCGACGGCTACGCCTGGTTCCAGGTCGCTGAGGTCGGCTACGATATCTTCATGGCGCGTCGCTCGCAGAGCTGAGCGTCACCGCCTGTCGCATGCAGCGCCCCGGAGCGAAGGCTTCGGGGCGTTGTTGTCGCAGCGTTTGGAAGGTGTCCCACTAAATGAAAACGTGAAAAACAACCCATACGCCGTAGACGAGGGGTGAGGGCGGGATGCCCGGTGGATTCCGCCAACGGTCTGACACGTCTGGGCAAATCAGCAGAATGACGCGATCCTCGGCGCAGCCGAGGGCCCGGCGCCGCATTTTGAAGCCAGGGTGCATCAGAAGGCGAAAGCGGCCCATCTTGCGAGCTACCTTCTGCAGCTAAGGGCCGCAAGCTGGGTGCAGCAAACTCCTAACGACATTGTTTTGCCCGCGGATGCAAATAGATGTGGCGGCCGTGATCGCGACGCGTGGGATCAGCCCAGGGCAGCTTGAACGTCGCGCGCCCGTCTGAGGTCAGCCGTTTCGGCGCCTTCCTCGAACCAATGGAGTATTGGTTCTAGCAGAGCACGCGCCTCTTCGGCCCTCCCTTGCGTCCGCCATAGTTCTGCAAGGCTTGTTACGGCGCGCAGCTCCAGGGACTTGGCGCTTTGACCACGCGCCACCTCGATAGATTTCTTGAGATGAAGTTCAGCCTCTCCTGTCTTCGACGGCTCGCATACCAGAAGAAGTTGCGCGTTTTGGCGATGCAGCTCCGATTCCCATGACCTGCCCGTCAGGTCACTCATATCGGCCAGGGTTCCTTCGACAATCGATAGCGCGCTTTGGATTTCGCCGGCCTTGGCGTGCAGGTCCGCCTGCCAGCTGAGCATCATCGGAAGCATGAAGCCGACGCCATTCCGTCGCGCTTCGCCGAGTCCCAACGCCATGTCTTCCTGGGCCTCTCCGAGTCGGCCTAGTTCGCCGGCGGCTCGGCCTCGCGAAATTCTCGACAAGATTGCGTATAGCGAAAACCGCTGCTCCTGCGACATTTGAAAGCTTTTTCCGGCGCTTTCGAAGGCTTGGCCGGCCTCGCCGCGCAGGAGGTGCACAACAGACGTCATATAATGCGCGAACGCCACGGTGTAGGGGTGGCCAAGGTCTTGCCCCAAAGCCAGCGCTTCCGAAACGCGGGAAAGAGATTGGTCCGGATAACCCAGAAACCACAAGTCCCAGGACAGGAGCAGAAGTGAAGCCGCTTGGGGTTCCACCATGTAAAGATTGGAGAGAGGTTGTTTTCCTTTGCCAACCGAGAGCTTGATCGACTCCATGAAATGGTCCGCAGACGATCGGAAGTCCCCCATCGTCAATTGCGTACTGCCCATCACTCTATGAGCCACCATCAGCGGCACGGGCTGGGATAATGCTCGAGACCGTGAAAGGAACTCACCAGCCAAGCGGAGCGCATCGTCATTCTTTCCGCCCATCCAGCAGTGCCCCCACAACCCAAATAAGGCCTGGAAATACTCAGGGATATCGCCCAGTTGCAGGCATAAGGCATGGGCTCGCGAAAACGCTTCGCGGGTTTCCGCGGAGGCATACCCCTGAACGGCGATCAGCGGGATTCCCAATGCCAATTGAACGTCGATCTCTTGCTTGTTCCGCTGAGGTGTTTCGGGCAAAGCGTCCAGAAGCTGGAGGGCCTTTCGAAAGCTGGCAATCGCTTCGACGTTGGCGGAATGCGCGAGCGCGCGCTGCCCGGACTCAAACCAGCAACGAATGGCCGATTGGTGATCGCCCGCTTCCTGATAGTGATAGGCCAGAACCTGGGGCTGATTTTCGGCGAGCTCCGAAGAACCATGCTGCAAAACTGCCGCGATGTCGGCGTGTATCTGCTGCCGCTTGCTGCGAAGCAAGGAGTCATAGATTGCGTCACACAACAGCGCGTGCTTGAAGGCAAAACGAAGCCGAGGCGAAATTCCGACTCGATAGATGATGTCGGCCTGTTCGAGCAACGAGAGCGCCGACAACATGTCGTCATCGCCCATTCGCGATGCAGCCGACAAGAGATCATAGGAGAACTCGCGCCCGATCACGGCCGCAATCTGTACAAGCCTGCGACTCGGTGCAACACGGTCCAGCCGCTCCATCAATGCATCGCTCAGCGTGTCCGGGACCCTGAGCGATGCCAGCTGCGGTGCGCGCTCGATGCCTCGGGTTTGCAAAGGCGCGCTCATCATGCTGCTCGTCAGTTCTTCCACGAAAAGCGGCACGCCATCGGCCTTTTCGATGATCCGGTCGAGCACCGGTTCTGGCATGCTCCTTCCCTTCAAGATATCCCGGATCATCGCCTTGACTTCGGTGAGCGACAATCGAGTGAGCGAGTGCATGGTGGCGTTCGCACGCGTCATCCACGTGGGACGGAACTCGGGTCGGCATGACACGATCAGCAGCACGCGGGCGCGATCGATGCCGCTAATGATCGATTCAACCAGCTCAAGGCTCGATGGATCCAGCCAGTGCGCATCCTCGAAGATGCAGAGCGTGGGGCGCTGGACAGAATACGCCAGGATCATGTCGACAAGCGTGCTTATCGTCCTGTTCTTTATTTGCTGCGGCGTAAGACCGGATAGCTCCTGATTATTCTCCAAAGGGATTGATAGCAGCTTGGCAACGAGCAAGACTGCTTCTTTGGAATTGCTGATCGATCGCGGAAGGTAGGTTGTCAGCTTGGCAAGCTTATCTGTCTCGGCATCGCGAGCCCCTAATTGGGCTGCTTGCTCGATCTGACCGATCACCGGATAGAATGCGCTTTGACTATGATAAGGTGAGGACTGGTGGTGCAGCAAAACATGTGGCTCATGCTGAACATGCGAGATCAATTCGTGGAGGAGCCTTGATTTACCGACCCCGGGAATACCCGAGAGCAATATGACCTGCCCCTCGCCTTCGTTGACCTTCCGCCATCTATCGAGCAGCAAGCTCAGTTCGGTCGAACGTCCAATAAGCGGGGTAAGAGAGCCGGTATGCGCAGCCTCGAACCGGCTGGCGGAATGTTTCGCCGAGAGCACGCGATACACGTGAAGCGGTTCACTCAGGCCTTTGAGTTCATGGAGCCCGACGTCCTGGAAATCAAACGCTCCCCATACAAGACGCCTCGTCGATTCCGAGATGAGTACCGTATTGGCAGCGGCAAGGGTCTGTAGACGTGCGGCGATATTGGGTGTCTCCCCCACTGCGTCCATCGACCACGTACCACTATCTCCAATCTCACCGACTATGACCGGGCCCGAGCAGACACCGACGCGGCAATTCAGGGTGACTGGCCCTGATATCTTCGTAATTCCGAACACAATTTCCAGACTGGCGTGAACCGCGCGAACGGCGTCATCCTCGTGTGCGTAAGGCCAGCCGAAAAATGCCATCACTCCATCGCCGAAATAGCGGGCGACCTCGCCTCCATAGCGGGCAATTGCGGCGCTGCACTCTACCCGATACGCGTCAATGAGCTTTTGGAGATCTTCAGGATCCAGCTTTTCCGATAGCTGCGTGGAGCCGACCAGGTCACAGAACATCACTGTGATCTGGCGAAATTCAGCTTCGCGATGTTTGTCAGGAGGATGTTTTTCAGGAGAGGGTGATACCGCGGCAGCGCTTGCAACCGCCGTCGGCGTGCCGATAGGCTGGCGCGCGGCCGTCAATGCCTTGACGGCCGTTAGCAGCTTCTTGCGGTGACCCAGAGACGATACTCCGAGCTTTTCGAGATCATTCTCCGTCAGATCCGGCAGGACCGAGAAATCGATATGGTTTTCGGCGAAGATTTTGGCGTACTGGCCTAGACCATGTCCAGCCAGCCACTCGGCCAATTCAGTGGTTGTTGTCCTCGTCATCGCAGAGGTCCTTGCCTACTGCCGTGCCCCATCAAGGAGCTTCAGATCTCCATGCGTGGCCTTTGTCACCTGAACACAGGAAACCTTCTTCGGCGGACGATATCATTTTCCGCACACGGCGTTATATGAGCGTTATTTGAAATGTTCCTCATTCGGTGTGAGGCGCAACCGCAGCGCGGCGCGAGAACGCCACCCGCCGGTACCCTACCCAGCTACCTGCGCCCCAGTCGCGCGCCCTGATCGCCTTGGATCGCAATCGTCCTGTCGCCCGATCGGGGCCTGGGCTCCATTATCGTGCTTCTCGCCATGCCAAGCCGGCGGTGGACTATCGCGCTGCTCCGCTCACGCGTCGGGCCGACGAGCGCCGCGCCTTTCACCCGTCAAAGGATGTGAGCTGCGACAATGGGGCAGGGCTTCTCCAAGCGCCTGCTCAAGCTCTGCGAGCATCTCCGCTTCGGATTTGAGAAGCTCGTGGTTGTATCCCTCCGCCAGGATGAGTGCCGATTCATACGTCTCCTGAACGACACAGATACGGTCATTCGCGGGAAGGGCGGCTACGAACTTGATGGTTTCTTCGACGTGATTGGCCTCGCTTCCGAGGGAGCTGTGACTCCTGAGGAAGCGGGTCGCATCAAGATCACCCGGACAGATCGCCTGCACCTTCGCTATATCGCTCGCCTGCTTCAGCGCCGCGATACGCTCAAGGCAGTACGAATAGCCGATGCAGCCGATTGGATAGTCCTGGGCGCAGAGATCATCGAAGCGCTTGCAGAGCGGCTTGATGCCATCTGGAATAAAGTTAGCGACGAGCCGCTCGCCGGGCACACCCAGCGCGCGCAGATCCTTCAGCGCGAGCCGGTCGTGACCGCTCTCCTCGCGTGCACGCTCTTCCAAGTAGTCTGCAACCTCGGGCCTCCCCAGCTCGTTGAAGCGCCGGGCGGCGCGCCGGAGATTTCGAGGCGTATCGACAGAGGTGTGATACGCGCCGGCCAAAGCGACGATATAGCCGACGAGCGTCGGGTCAGGGCGTGCGAGGTTCTTTTCGATTCCGGCAAATCCAAGATTGATCGCACCGTCGAGCAGCCCGACCGTACTGCCTGCTGACCCGGCACCTGTCATCAGTGCAGAGAAGGGGTCTATGTTTTCTTCCGGACCGCCGGGAGAATGAAACCAGACCTCTCCCGTCTCGCGAGCGATGATCGAAATATCCCCCGCGACGTTGACCCACTCCGTGACCGGCTGTGCCATTCAAACCTCCAGTTGCGAGTGAATGCCCGTGCGTTTTCGCTGGGATGCGACAAAATTCGCACCCAGCCAGAGACCCCTGTGCATCCGAGACGGATTGCAATACCGCTAGATTCCGTTCGGCGTGATGGCCATCAGCAACTTGGCCGTTTCAAGCAGAGGCTGCCCAAGAGTCGGACGTGTGGGTCTCGGCAGCACCAGAACGACTCCGACAGTCCTTTCGAGCCCTGCCTCTGCCAAACTGAACCCAGCATCGTATTCGTCTTCCGTGATGACAATGGGTTTCTCCAAATAGATGCCCCGAGCCGCAAGGGCTGCTTTTGCTGCAGTTGAGCGCGCCTGGTACTGCGCCATGGATATCGCACCCGTACTGGGTGTGATCAGGGGATTGTTGGCGGGACCCGTCCAGATATCGACGATCCATTGCGCGAGGACATCATTTTGGTACGAGAAATCAGCTACCTTATCTTCCAACTCGTCCTTCGCAGTGCCCAGCTCATCCGCAAAAATACCGCGCTTCTGCTTTTTGTTTGTCACGGCCGCGTGCGCTGCTACGGGAACCATTGCGCCGCCCGCGGCTCCTGCAAGGAACCAACGCCGATTGAAATTCGGTTGTGGCTTGATGTGCGAGGCCATAATCAATCCCTCCCTGCTGAAATCAGTTCGGTGTCTTACTGCCGCATTCGTATTCTAGTTGTAAGTTTTCTTTCTGACAAGGCTGCTGCCGCACTGCCCAATTGGACGCGCAGGGACCGCGGTTTATTTGAGCGAACAATGATGAGGACGTCCTAACTCGGCTTTGCCCATCGAAGCCTCTGTGCCGACGCTGCTTCGAGGCATGGTGAAGATCACGCGCATCGCCGCATTCTGCCGGTGGTAATCTCTTACGAGTACACGTGAGGCGAAGGATTGTCCTCCTCGTATGGCGATGGTCGGCTCTTTCAAACGGCACAGCATCAACAGCCTGGGTCTGATGATGTGGCGAGTATCTCGGCACATGATCCGCAGGGTTGTGCCGACCAGTTCAGACACCAATGGTGGTGGGACCATGATCCTGAAGCTGCAAATGTCAGCACCGCTGACCCGCCTCATTTCTCACCACATGCTTCCGAAAAAAGCCAGTGCGGCGGCGTTGAACCCCATGCGAAAGGCGAGGGAACGCCGATCTATAGCTGCGGACCAGATAGTCCGACCTCGCGCTCGGCGCGCAGGACATTGCCATACAGACTGCTGATCCACTGTCGCCCGCTCGCGGTTACGTTCAAATAGCGGATGGCAGTCTGGATCTGCGGTGAGACCTTGGTCCAGTAGAATTGAGGATATTTGTATACCACATCCGCCGGCGTGGCGTATCCGAGCGATTTGTTGAGTCCGATCTCCTCGAATTCGTAGAAGAGCGCATTTGATTTCTTCATGTAGTTCGGATCGCCGAGCTGACCGATCAGATCGGCGGCGCGAAGCAACAAACCTTCCTCCTCGTCCAGATCATCCCTCGGTTCGCTCGTTGGTGCGTCGGCATAAGGGAAACGAGTGTATTCGATGGCCTGGGCAACGCGAGCGGCGTCAATCTGGTCGACTGCGTCAAGACGCTCCACGGCGAACAATTTTGAGCGGTCGACATGATAGGGCGCAAGCGCTGCATCGGAGGAGCCGATCGGTAACTCGACCGTTCGGCCGGTCCCATCAACAACATAGGCTCCGTCCTGATCTCCGTGGACTATTCCCCTGACGTAGCCGATGTCGTGGATCAGGCACGCCAGAATGAAGTGAGCATAGTCCCTAGCCGTCGTCGGCCTCAGAAGCGAGCGCCCGATCAGAATGTCGTGCCCCACCAGCGTGACCAACAAGGTGTGCTCGACATTATGGTAGAGTGCATCGCTATTGCCAATGCATTCCATGGCCAGCTTTGCTGCGTAGGGGAGCAATTCCGGCAGGCTGGCGTGAGACGAGCCGAAGCGACCGCTTGTCTCCGAGATCAGGAACGCACCCAGCGCCTGGGACGTCAGTTCTGGAATCGTTATCATGAGTGAGCTCTCACTTTGGTCGACGATCCTTCGGTAAGCCTTCTGCAGGATCGGGAGGGAGAGGAGGACCTCGCAAGCGTGAGGCCAGCGGATGGGTGATGTTTGACCTAGATCAACAGTGGCCATGACGCCCGGCTGTGCCTACCCGGCAGCTTGTCGCCTGACCGCGTGACTGGTCCGCCGTGCAGGCGCGAAGGGCCCAACCGCACGCTCGGTTCAAATGAACTCCGCTTGATGGCAAAGCGACTTATTATTCTGGGCCCATAGTATCTGTGCGATTGTACGGGTGACCGGATCATGATTCCTCAAGATCGGTTTCGCGGCCTCTTTCACAAATATTTGCTGGCGCTCTTCGTGGCGGTCGCGGTCCCACTCGCATTCAACGGCGTTATTGAAGCGTGGTTCGGCTATCGCGATCAGCGTGCGAGGCTGGACCAGTGGCTCGGCCTCCAGTCCGCGTCCGCGGCCGCCGAGATACACGATTTCATCCACGGCATCACAACGCAGCTTGGCTGGCTGGTGCAGCTTCCGTGGACCGAGGAGCCCGACGAACGCCGGCGGACCGACGCGTTGCGCCTCCTTCGACAAGCGCCTGCCATCGCCAGTCTCACACTCCTCGACGGCAGCGGTCTGGAGCGTCTCCACATCTCACGGATCGGCCTCAATCGAATTGACAGCCGCACGGACCGATCGGTTGATCCTGCCCTGGTCGGAGCCCGGGCAACTCAGATCTGGTTCAGCGAGGTCAGCTACAATCGAGGCTCCGAACCATACCTGACGGTTGCGATTGTCGGCAGTCGACCGGCCCTCGGCGCAGTCATAGCCGAAGTCAACCTCAAGCTGATCTGGGACGTGATCTCGGCGATCAAGGTCGGAAGGACCGGCTTTGCTTTCGTCCTGGACCGATCGGGTCGCCTTATCGCCCATCCCGACATCAGCCTCGTCCTTCGCGGGGCGGAAGAAGCAACCTCCAGGCCATTTCGAGCTGTGCGGGACGCCATAGGGTCGCAAGCGGGCTTCGCAACGAGCCGGGATGCACAAGGACAATTTGTCGCCGCCAGCGCGGCTTCCGTACAGGGCACCGATTGGACAGTCGTTGTCGCGCAGCCACTATCCGAAGCTTACGCGCCGATCTACGCCGCCCTGTGGCGGACGGCAATGCTCCTCGCGGTCAGCACGATGCTGGCGGGTATTTTTGCCTATGCATTGGCCGACCGGATGACAGAGCCGATCAAGCTGCTCGAGGAGGGCACAGAGAGGATCGGTGCCGGGTCCTTTGACCACCGAATCCTGATCCACACCGGGGACGAGTTCCAGCGCCTTGCAAACAGTTTCAACAAGATGGCTTCCGAGCTGGCGCTGGCGCAGCAGCACCAGGAGCGCATCGCCAGGCTCAGGCGATTCCTCGCTCCCCAGGTCGCCGATCTCGTCGATCGAGCCGGCGATGACAGCGTGCTGGATGGTCGCCGCACGGAAGTCGTCGTTGTCTTCTGCGATTTGAGGGGGTTCACCGCCTTCTCAGCAGGAGCTGCGCCTGAGGACGTCATGAGCGTATTGTCGGAGTACTATGAAGCCCTTGGCAGGGTCATCGCGAAATTCGAGGCAACGCTGATCAATTTCTCCGGAGACGGGCTGATGGTGCTGGTGAACGCGCCTGTCCCGGTCGAAGAGCCTGCATTGAGAGCCATCGATCTCGCCGTCGACATGCAGAAGACCGTGCAGGCCCTCATCGCGGGCTGGCGATCGCGCGGCTACCAGGTCGGTTTCGGAATCGGCCTTGCCAGCGGGCCGGCGACTGTCGGCCGGATCGGCTACAAGGACCGGCTCGACTATACTGCCATTGGCAGCGTCGTGAACCTCGCGGCACGATTGTGCGCATCTGCCGCAGACAAGGAAATTCTGGTCGACGCTAAAGTCGCCGCTGACGTCGGGGGTCGGCGGCCCGTCGAGGACCTTGGGGAGCGCAATATCAAGGGATTTGACGAAGCTATTCCGGTCTTCGGAATCTCCTTCAATGCTCTCTAGCCGTGGCCGGCCGCGGGACGCCCGGTGCAATCCAGTTGAAGACTGTTCGAGCATCCGGGGCTATGCTTCGACGACCGGCTGACGGCAACGGGTACGTAGCCATGAGGAGCGCCAACTCTGGGGCAGTAACACCACGAAGATGCGCCAGGCGGCGGGAGTTTCTGCTTTTGATGGCGGGCGCGGCGATGTGGACGGCCGACGCGTATGGGCAGAAGTCCGCCATGCCCGTCATTGGCTATCTTTGCCCGGAGTCGCCCGAGCTCTTTGCCAGTCGACTTGAGGCTTTCCGCCAGGGACTGGCAGAAGCCGGCTTTGTCGAGGGCCGCAATGTGAAAATCGACTATCAGTGGGCCAACGGACAATATTCCCGATTGCCTGCGTTGGCCGCCGAACTGGTCGCCCGAAACGTGGATGTCCTGGTGGCGCCCGGGGGTGCCCCCGTGGCACTTGCCGCGAAAGCTGCGAGCCCGACCAAGACAATCGTCTTTGAGATGGGCGGCGATCCCGTTCAGCTCCACGTGGTCGATAGCTTGTCGCGGCCGGGCGGAAACATCACGGGAGTTTCGAGCCTGAGTGTCGACGTGTCGCCAAAGCGGCTCGAGTTGATGCGCGACCTGTTGCCTACGGCGACCAAATTGATGGTCGTCGCCAATCCGACGAGTCCGACCGCAGAAGCGCAATTGCAGAAGCTTCGCACGGCTGCAGATACTATGCATGTTCAACTGGAGATATTGAACGCGAGCAAGGAGGATGAATTTGAA
Organism: Bradyrhizobium sp. USDA 4486; assembly: GCF_054057995.1. NCBI lineage: Bacteria > Pseudomonadati > Pseudomonadota > Alphaproteobacteria > Hyphomicrobiales > Nitrobacteraceae > Bradyrhizobium > Bradyrhizobium sp. USDA 4486. The sequence goes on along the minus strand of NZ_JBSRZV010000001.1, from coordinate 2,973,024 downwards.
TCTGTGTTCGCTGCGGCGGCCAAGGACGGGGCAAGTGGACTCGTGTTTACCTCCGACCCCTATTTTGCATTTCGCAGTACGCGGCTCGCTGCTCTGGCAATGAAATATCGCGTGCCCGCAATCACACAGACCCGAGACTTTCCCATCGCCGGAGGTCTGATGAGCTATGGAGGAGATTTCATGCAGTCGCACCGGCGCGCGGGTGTCTATGCCGGACGGGTCCTGTCGGGCGAGAAGCCTTCCGATCTTCCTGTCCAACTCGTCACAAAGTTAGAGCTCGTCATCAACTTGAAGGCGGCTAAAACGCTCGGTTATGCGTTCTCATCCGCAATCGTTGCCGGTGCAGACGAAGTGATCGAGTAAACAAGCGCGTCACGGACGGCGGCGCATGGGCGGACAGAGCCATTCCTCCAGAGCTGCCATCCGCGGGGACGCGGCCAGACCGGCTTACACCAACCTGACAGGGGCCGCCGACCCGCCTGCGGGGCACTTTTCGCTGGCCGAGGCGCCCGGAATGATGGAAGAGAGCAAAGACGCGGCGCGAGCCGTGCGGTGATGCCGGGACTACGATGCGCCTTCTGATCGTCGAGGACAATGCCGAGCTGTCGCGGCTCGTGGCCAGCGGGCTGGCAGCGGCCGGCTATGAGAGCGATGTCGTGGGCAGCGCCGCCGAGGCGCGCGCGGCGGTCAGCAGCGTCAGCTATGCCGCGATGATTCTCGACCTTGGCCTGCCCGACGGCGACGGCCTGTCGGTGCTGCGCGAGCTGCGCCGCCAGATGGAGCCGCTGCCGGTGCTGGTGCTGACCGCGCGGGGCGGCTTGCAGGACCGTGTCAGCGGCCTGCGCAGCGGCGCCGACGATTATCTCGCCAAGCCGTTCGCGATGGAGGAGCTGGTGGCGCGGCTGGAGGCGATCCTGCGCCGGCCAGGCCAGCTGCTCGGCCGCTCGCTCAGTCTCGCCAACCTCGTCTACGACACCGAGAGCCGGCAGATCTTCGTCGACGACCAGCCCCGGATCATCTCCGCGCGCGAGACCTCGGTGCTGGAGATCCTGCTGCGCCGGCAGGGGCGGGTGGTCCCGAAGAAGAACGTCGAGGACCACATCTTCGGACTCGAAGGCGAGGTCGCCTCCAACGCCGTCGAGGTCTACGTCTCGCGGCTGCGCAAGCAGCTTGCCGAGCACGGCGCCAAGGTCGTGATCCACACCATCCGCGGCGTCGGCTATCTCCTGGCCGAGGAGAAATAGCGTGACCGCCGCGCCGGCCTATGGCCGATCGCCGACATTCAAATCGCTGATCTGGCGCATCGTGTTCATGCACATCGTGGCGGTCGCGGTGGTCGCGATCTTCCTGCCGCTGGTGCTGTTCTGGCTGCTCAATTCCGAGGTCGACCAGCTGCATCGCGATGCCATGCGCGCCCAGGCCGAGGTGCTGGCCGAGCGCATCGTCGCGCAGCCGGACGGGCTTTTGACGTTCAACCTGCCGGACAGCCTGCGGGGCCTCTATTCGGAAGCTTACGGCCGCTATCTCTATGACATCCGCGATGCCGACGGCCATCTGCTGTTCTCATCCCGCCGCAAGACCGGCGCGGCCGTGTCGGCGCCGCCGCCGTCGGAGACGATTTCCGGCGCAAGCGTCACGCGCATGGTCGATGGCAAGCTCGTGCGCATCCGCGTCGCCGAGGACCTAGCGCACCGCGACGTGATCATCGACGATATCATCTCGAACTTCTTCCGGCGGGTGGGCTGGATCACCATTCCGGTGCTGCTGATCCTGCTCGGCATCGACATTGTCATCTTCCGCCGCGCCATCGCGCCGCTGTGGAAGGCGTCCGAGGAGGCCAGCAATATCGGCCCGGCGCGCACCGACATCCGCCTGCCGACGGAGCAGATCCCGCGCGAGATCCTGCCACTCGTCACCGCCGTCAACCAGGCGCTCGACCGCCTCGAGGACGGCTTTCGGGTGCAGCGGCAGTTCACGGCCGATGCCGCCCACCAATTGCGCACGCCGCTGACGATCCTGCGGACGCGGATTGAGACGCTTGGCGACAACACCGCACGGCAGGCGCTGCATGACGACATCGAGGGAATGAGCCGGATCGTCGCCCAGCTGCTGGAGATCGCCGAGCTCGACACCCTGGTGCTCGATCCCGGTGAGACCGCGGATCTGCGCGCCGTCTGCGCCGAGGTGGTGGCTGCGATCGCGCCGTTCGCGATCGCCCAGCACAAGGACATCGCGCTCAAGGGCAGCGACGCGCCGGTGCTGATTCATGGCAATGCCGAGATGCTGCAGCGCGCGATCTTCAATCTCGCCGAAAACGCCATCAAGTTCACGGCGAAGGGCACCTGCGTGGACGTCGAGGTGCGCGAGGACGGCGAGGTGCGCGTGCGCGATTGCGGCCCCGGCATCGCGGAGGCCGAGCGCGACTTGATCTTCCAGCGTTTCTGGCGCGCCGACCGCCAGCGCAGCGACGGCGCCGGTTTGGGGCTGTCGATCGTGCGCGGCGTGGCCGACGATCACGCCGCGACGATCGCGCTCGAGAATCTTCCCGGCGGCGGCGCGGAGTTCACGCTCCGGTTTCGGCTGGCGGGGGAGGGGGGCCCCGCCCTCAGCCGGAGCTGACCGCTATTTCAGCTTACCGGTCGACAGGTCCATGATCATGCGCGTGGTCAGGTAAAGACGCGGCACGATGCTGTCGATCTTGACATATTCGGCGTCATTGGAGTGCGCGCCGAAGCCGGACAGGCCCATGCCTTCGATCACGGCGCCCTTGGTCTTGAGCGCGGCAAAGGCGGCATCCGTGCCGCCGCCGGTTGCCTTATCGTCGACCTTCAGCGGCAATCCGATCTCCTCATAGATGGTCTTGCCGTAGGCCGCCACGCGGCGCGAGGCCTCGTTGGCCTCGAGCGGCGGACGGCGCACTTCGAACTTCAGCTCGACCTTGGAATCCGGCAGCAGGTGATTTTTGACCTTCTCCTGGAGCGCCTTCTCCAGCTCGTCGAAATCCGACACCTTCAGCGCGCGCGCATCGGCTTGCGCGGTGGCTTCGGCAGGAATCACGTTGCGGTTGGTGCCGGCCTTGGAAACGGTCCAGTTCAGCTTCAGGCCCTGCTCGGGTTTGGACAGATCCTTCATCTGCAGCACCTGGTGCGAGAGCTCGTAGAGCGCGTTGATGCCGCCCTCGGGCCTTGCGCCCGCATGCGAGGAGCGGCCGGTGACCGTGAGATAGGCCGAGCCGATGCCGCTGGTGGCGAGCCGCAGCGTGCCGTCGGTGCCGCCGCCTTCGAACGAGAACACCACATCCTGATCGGAAGCGAGCTTGGTGATGGTGCTGCGCCAGCCGGGCGAGGAGATTTCCTCATCGCCATTGGTGAGCACCGTGAGCGTGCCGTAGTCTTTGAAATTCAGCTTCTGCAGCAGCGCCACGGTGTGGAGAATGAGCGCGACGCCCTGCTTGTCGTCGGCGATGCCGAGGCCGAAGGCCTTGTCGCCGTCGATGCGGAACGGCTGGTCCTTCAGCATGCCTCTCAGGTACACCGTGTCCATGTGGGCGATCAGCATGATCTTCTTGGTGCCGGTCCCCTTGAAGACGGCGTGCACGGCCGGGCCGATCTTCTCGGGCGTGTCGTCGAGGCGATAGATGTCGGTCGATTGCAGGATCTCCACCGTGCCGCCGAGCTGCTTGAGCTGGTCGGCGACGCGGCCCGCGATCACGTTCAGGCCCTCGATGTCCCTGCTGCCGGTTTCGATGTTGACGAGATCGCGCAGCGTGTCGAGCAGCGGCTGCTGCTCCTTCTGCGCCAGCGCATGGACATCGGCCACTGGCTCGGCACACGCGACAGTCGCGGCAGAGGCCAGCCAGAGCGAAGCAAGCAAGGAAAGGATGAACGATGGAGCAGGGTGCGATCGGAGCATGAGCGGCTGTCCATGAGTTGGAGGATAGCCCGGTATGCCCGTGTTTCCCGCACGTGTCACGCGCGTCATGCTCCGCCGAGGCGGAGCATGACAAGGGTCGCGACCGCTACTTCTGCGGCGGGCCGAGATCCAGTGGGGGCAGGTCGATCTGCGGAACCTCGATCTTGACCTTGTCGAGATCGACGCTGAGCGGCTTGTCCAGGAGGCCTGTCACGGTGATCGGGAACGCGATCACGATCAGCACCATGATCATCTGCAGGCCGATCCAGGGCATCGCGCCCCAATAGATGTCGGAGCTCTTCACTTCCTTCGGCGCGACGCCGCGCAGGTAGAACAGCGCAAAGCCGAACGGCGGATGCAGGAACGAGGTCTGCATGTTCACGCACAGCATGACGCCGAACCAGATCAGCGCCGGTCCGTCGCCGACGACGGGACCGAGAATCTTCTGCGCGATCGGCGCGATCATCGGCAGGATGATGAAGGCGATCTCGAAGAAGTCGAGGAAGAACGCCAGGAAGAAGATGAAGAGATTGATGAAGATCAAAAAGCCCCAGACGCCGCCGGGCAGCGAGGTCAGGAGGTGCTCGAGCCAGACGCCGCCGGAGACGCCGAGGAACACCACCGAGAAGCAGGTCGAGCCGATCAGGATGAAGGTGACCATGCAGGTGAGGCGCATGGTGGATTCGTAGCCCTGCTTGATCAGATCGCGCAGGTCCGGGATGCGCGCGGCCGAGATGCAGATCCAGGCCACCGCCAGATAGGTGACCGCGAAGGCGAGCTTGAAGATCAAGTTCTCGGTGAACAGAATCGCGACGATGGTGCCGATGCCGGCGGCGACGATGCCTGCGACCAGCACCTTGCGGTCGGTCGAGGAGAAGTCCTTGTGGTGGATCGCGGCGAGCACGATGGCGCCGACCGCGCCCATCGCGCCGGCCTCTGTCGGGGTCGCAAGGCCCATCATCATGGTGCCGAGCACGACGAAGATCAGCACGGCGGAGGGGATGATGCCCATCAGGCACTTCTTCCACAGCGCCCAGCCGGTCAGCGTGCGCGCTTCGAGCGGCACCGGCGGCACGTGGCTCGGCTTGATCAGGCCGAGAATGAAAGTGTAGCCGGCAAACAGCATGATCTGGAACACGGAGGGGCCCCAGGCGCCGAGATACATGTCGCCGACCGACTTGCCGAGCTGGTCGGCGAGCACGATCAGCACCAGCGAGGGCGGCACCAGCTGCGTGATGGTGCCGGAGGCAGCAAGGACGCCGGTGATGTAGCGCATGTTGTAGCCGTAGCGGATCATCACCGGCATCGAGATCAGCGCCATGGCGATAACCTGCGCCGCCACGGTTCCGGTGATGGCGCCGAGGATGAAGCCGACGATGATGACGGAATAGCCGAGGCCGCCGCGGACCGGGCCGAACAGCTGGCCCATCGAATCCAGCATGTCCTCGGCGAGGCCGCATCTTTCCAATATGGAGCCCATGAAGGTGAAGAACGGGATGGCGAGCAGCAGCTCGTTGGAGAGCACGCTGCCGAACACGCGGCCGGGAATCGCCTGGAGGAAGTTGAGGTCGAAAAACCCGAGATGGATAGCGAGGAAGCCGAAGGAGAGACCGACCGCGGCAAGCGTGAACGCCACGGGGAAGCCGATCAGCATCGCCAGAACCAGGCCGCCGAACATCAGCGGCGGCATCATCTCCAGCGTAATCATTGGGTCGGCCTCTCGTACTTGGCGTCGATCGTGACATAGCCCTGGAGAGCCGCGATACGCTTGATGACTTCGGAAACACCTTGCAGCGCCAGCATCACGAAGCCGGCGGGAATCACGAACTTGATCGGCCAGCGGATCAGGCCGCCGGCATTGCCCGACATCTCGCCGACGTCATAGGCCTGCATGAAGAACGGCCAGGACAGATAGGCGAGCAGGAGGCAGGCGGGGATCAGGAAGAACAGCGTGCCGATCATGTCGAGCCAGAGCTGGCCGCGCTCGGACAGGATCAGATAGAAGATCTCGACCCGGACATGCTCGTTGCGCTTGAAGGTATAGGACGCGCCGAACATCACCAGGATCGCGAACATGTACCATTGCAGCTCGAGCCAGCCGTTCGACGAATAGCTGAAGGCGTAGCGGATCATGGCGTTGGCCGCGCTCACCAGACAGGACAGGAGCACGAGCAGGTTACAGACGTACCCAATCTTTTCATTGAGGGCGTCGATGGCGTTGCTCACCGCCAGCAATGGACGCATCTTACTTTTTCTCCGTCGCGGCCTAACTTCACGGGAGCATCAGCACGCATCGTTCGGCCGGCGTGCAAAACGCACGCGACCGCACGGCTCTTTTTCCGAAAGCGTTGCGGCGTCAGTCCTCCCCTCGTGCCTTGCCGTCTTGACCGCGACCGCCAACGGGCGGGCCGGCTTATTGCTGCCGGGCAAGCAAAGGCGGTCGCACCAAATCAGCGGCTTCAGGCGCCGTCAATCGGAAAATGGACAAATTGACGCGCGCTCAAAAGCTTAACGCGGCGGGGCTTGAGTCCTAGCCGCCGGTGACGCTCATGTGCCGGGAGACGCTGGGGCGGTCGTGGCGGCGGTCGATGATGAAATCGTGGCCTTTGGGCTTGAGCCCGATGGCGCGGTCGATCGCATCCGCAAGCAGCATGTCGTCGTCCGATGCACGCAGAGGTTTGCGCAGGTCGGAGGCGTCCTCGTGGCCAAGGCAGGTGTGCAGCGTGCCGGTGCAGGTGATGCGCACCCGGTTGCAGGATTCGCAGAAATTATGGGTCATCGGCGTGATGAAGCCGAGCTTGCCGCCGGTCTCGGCGACGCTGACATAGCGTGCGGGCCCGCCGGTGCTCTCGGCTAAATCCGTCAGCGTGAATTGCTGGGCGAGACGGGCGCGCAACAGGGACAGCGGCAGATACTGGTCGATCCGGCCTGAGCCGATCTCGCCCATCGGCATCACCTCGATCAGCGTCAGCCCCATACCTTTGCCGTGGGCCCAGCGCATCAGCGAAGGCAGCTCGTCCTCGTTGAGGTTCTTCAGGGCGACCGCGTTGATCTTCACGGCGAGGCCTGCGGCGCGCGCGGCCTCGATGCCCTCCATCACCTTGTCGATCTCGCCCCAGCGGGTGATCTCGCGAAACTTCTTGGGATCGAGCGTGTCGAGCGAGACGTTGATGCGGCGGACGCCGCAATCCGCCAGCTCCTGCGCATGTTTTGCGAGCTGGGTGCCGTTGGTGGTCAGCGTCAGCTCATTGAGGGCGCCGGTCTTGAGATGCCGCGACAGCGAGCGGACCAGCGTCATCACGTTGCGGCGGACCAGCGGCTCGCCGCCGGTGAGCCGCAGCTTTTTCACGCCCTTCGCGATGAAGGCCGAGCACAGCCGGTCCAGTTCCTCCAGCGTCAGCAGATCCGCCTTGGGCAGGAACGTCATGTCTTCCGACATGCAATAGAAACAGCGCAGGTCGCAGCGGTCAGTGACGGAGACGCGCAAATAACTGATGGTTCGCCCGAACGGATCGGTCATCGCGCTCGACAGCGCGGCGCGGGGATTGGCGGAGGGTCCGTTCATACCAAATGCCTTGTCACTTAGGGCGACGGGCGGCACCTTGCTTCAGCGGTGCCTTGGAAACAATCTAAGCATCGGACGCGGCTAGGACAATCGGTTGGTATACATAGCTCACCGCCTGGATCAGCGTTTGCCCGTGCCCGGATCTGGGAACGGCGAGGCTGCGGCCGGCGTGGCCTCCGCCGGTGTGGCAGCAGGCGCCGCTGCGGCCGGTTTGGCCCTCGGCCGGTGCGGCTTCTTCTTCACCGGCTTGGGCGGCACCGCGGGCTGAAGCTCTGCGAACACTGGATTCGGGTCCGTCGTGACCGAGGCGGGCGTGGTGAAATCGCCGGGATTCTTGATCACGTTCACCGGGACGCTGGCCGGCTGGTATTTTGGCAGCGCGAAGGCGACCGTGAAGGGGGCGTCTGGCGCGGGAACTGAGACCGAGCAGGGGGTCTTGCAGCCCGGACCGAGCGAGGTGCTCGCGTCGGCGCCTGGCGGGTTGGATTCAAGCCGGACCTGGACGGTCGGCGGGGCCGATTTGAACATGTCCCAGGACATCGAGGAGCAGCCGCCAAGGCTCGCTCCCGCTAATGCAATCGCGATGACACGACGCATGACCATCCATTTCTGTGTGACGAGCCGCCACGTCCCCGGCCGGACCTTAGGAGCGTCGCTGGGGGCAGGCAACCGGCGGGCCGCGCCTAGCTAATAGGGTTCTGCGGAATAGCCGAGCGATATCAGGCAATTGCGGGCGCCAAGCCCGTCATCAGGCTGTGCGCGGCGGCCGGCAGGTCCCGCATATGATGGATCAGCCGATCAGGCTTCAGCTCGGCCATCGGTACGTCGGTATAGCCGAAGCTGACCCCAATCACCGGCACCCCGGCCCGCCGGGCGACGCCGACATCGGTTCCGGCGTCGCCGACCATGATGCTGGACTTCACCTCTCCGCCGGCGCGGGCGACGGTCTCGCGGAAAATGGTCGGATCGGGCTTCTGGACGCCAAACGTGTCGGCGCCGCAAATCGCGGCGAAACGGCGGGTCAGGTCGAGCTGGTCCAGCAGCCGCTTGGACAGCCATTCCAGCTTGTTGGTGCAAACCGCGAGGCGATGGCCCTGGGCGGCAAACTGGTCGAGCGCGGCCTCGAGCCCCTCGAAGGGGCGGGATTCGACGGCGATGTGGTCGGCGTAATAGCCGATGAAATCCGCCGTCATCCGGTCCATGTCCGCGGGGGTGACGCTGCGGCCCTCGGCCTCCAGCCCCCGTTCGATCAGCTTGCGGGCGCCGGCGCCGATCATGTTGCGCGCCGAGGCCATCGGCACGGCCGGCAGCCCTTCACGGTCGAGCACGTAGTTGAGCGCGGTGATCAGGTCGGGCGCCGTATCCACAAGCGTGCCGTCGAGATCGAAGACGAGGGTGTAGGGGGAGGTCATGAGCCAAGCGCTATCGGGCCGGCCGGATCGGCGCAAGGGCCGAAGCCATAAGTTCACCTTATAAGATCGGTCCAGAGGCCTGTTCCGGCGGAAAAAACGAGGCTACATAGGCCGCCGCAAACACCCTAATCGAGAGGCGGGCGCATTTTGGATATGGACCAGTTGAAGCGGCAGGCTGCGGCGCGCGCGCTCGAGGAGGTGCGTGACGGCATGCAGCTCGGGCTCGGCACCGGCTCGACCGCAAAGCATTTCGTCGAGCTGCTCGGCGAGCGTGTTACCGCCGGGCTGAAGGTGATCGGGGTGCCGACCTCCGAAGCAACCCGCCTCGATGCGATCCGCTGCGGCGTGCCGCTGACCACGCTCGACGAGATCGACCATCTCGACATGACCGTCGACGGCGCCGACGAGATCGATCCCGACTTCAACCTGATCAAGGGCGGCGGCGGCGCGCTGCTGCGCGAGAAGATCGTGGCGGCCGCCTCGGATCGCATGATCGTGATTGCCGACGACAGCAAATGGGTGCCGACGCTCGGCAAGTTTCCGCTGCCGATCGAGGTCATCCCGTTCGGCCTTGGCGCGACGCACCGGGCGATCGAGAAGGCATTTGCGGCGTGCGGCGTTTCCGGGCAAATGGCGGTTCGCAAGGCCAAAGATGGCCACGTTTTCGTCACCGATGGCGGCCACTGGATCGTCGATGCCCAGCTCGGACGTATTGTGGATCCGCCCGATCTCGCCAAGGCGTTGAGCGCGATTCCCGGCGTGGTCGAGCACGGGTTGTTCATCGGCTTGGCCAGTTCGGTCGTTTTGGCGGGCGGCGAGGGAATTCGCGTGATTGAACGGCGCAAGCCGAAAGGAGACTAGGAATGAAGAGCGTTTTGAAGTTGTTGCCGGCTGCGACCCTCGCTGTGGGATTGGCGCTTTCGGCCGCCCCGGCTCTCGCGCAGCAGCAGGGCGCACAGCCGAAGGCCTCGCCGGCGGCGATCGCTGCGGCCAAGGAAATCTTGCAGATCAAGAACGCCACGGCGATGTATCAGGGCGCCGTGCCCGGCCTCGTCGAGAAGACCAAGATCGCGCTGATCCAGCAGAACCTGAACTACCAGAAGGACCTCAACGAGGTCGCCCCGGTCGTGGCCCAGCAGCTCCAGGGCCGCCAGAACGAGATCGGCGAGGGCATGGCGCAGATCTATGCCAGCGAGTTCACCGAACAGGAGCTGAAGGACCTCGTCACCTTCTATAAGTCGCCGCTGGGCAAGAAGCTGATCGATGCCGAGCCGCGCGCCATCGGTCTCAGCATGGCCTTCATGAACTCCTGGGCGCAGAACTTCTCCGAGACCGTGATGGGGGCCTTCCGCGCCGAGATGCGCAAGCGTGGCAAGGAAATCTGACAGTACCTATCTGTCTAGGTATTCCTTTGAAAGGGGTCGGAGTGGACAATGGCTGAATTCGACGTCGACCTCTTCGTCATCGGTGGTGGTTCGGGCGGCGTGCGTGCCGCCCGCATTGCGGCGGGCTACGGCGCCCGTGTGATGATCGCGGAAGAGTACCGCATGGGCGGCACCTGCGTGATCCGCGGCTGCGTGCCCAAGAAGCTGTTCGTGATCGGCTCGCATGTCCGTCACGAGCTCGAAGATGCCGCCGGCTTCGGCTGGACCGTTCCGCCCGCGACTTTCGACTGGCCGACGCTGATCGCCAACAAGGACAAGGAGATCGCGCGGCTGGAGGCGGCCTACACGACCAATGTCGAGAAGTCGGGCGCGCACGTCGTCAAGAGCCGTGCCGTGATCGAGGACAAGCACACTGTCCGTCTGCTCACCGACGACAAGAAGATCACCGCGAAGTACATCCTGATCGCCACCGGCGGCGCGCCGAACCACGGCGCGGCGATCCCCGGTATCGAGCACGTGATCTCCTCCAACGAGGCGTTTCATTTGAAGAAGCTGCCGCGGCGGATCGTGATCCAGGGCGGCGGCTATATCGCGCTGGAATTTGCCGGCATCTTCGCCGGATTCGGCTCCGACGTCACCGTGATCTATCGCGGCGATAACATTTTGCGCCGGTTCGACGAGGACGTCCGTACCCATGTCCGCAGTGAGATGGAGAAGCAGGGCATCACCATCCTCACCGGCTGCACTGTGACGAAGGTCGACCGCCACGGCGAGGAGTTCACCACGCATCTGTCGAACGGGTCGAGCCTTGCCTCCGACCAGGTGATGTTCGCGATCGGCCGCCATCCCAACGTTGCCAATCTCGGCCTCGAGAACGCCGGCGTCGCCATCGATCCGAGGAATGGCGGGATCGCTGTGGACCATTTCTCGAAGAGCTCGGTCGACAGCATCTATGCGATCGGCGACGTCACTCATCGCTTCAACCTGACGCCGGTCGCGATCCGCGAGGGCCATGCCTTCGCCGACACCGTGTTCGGCAAGCGCGAGGTGCAGGTCGATCATTCCTATATCCCGACGGCGGTGTTCTCGCAGCCTGAGGTCGGCACGGTTGGCCTCACCGAAACCGAGGCGCGCGCGCAGTTCAGCCACGTCGACATCTACAAGACGACGTTCCGCCCGATCAAGGCGACGATGTCCGGCCGCGACACCCGCGTGCTGATGAAGCTGGTCGTCGACGGTTCGACCGACCGCGTGCTCGGCTGCCACATCGTCGGCGATTGCGCCGCCGAGGTCACGCAAGTTGTCGCGATCGCGGTGAAGATGAAGGCGACCAAGGCCGATTTCGACGCGACCATCGCGCTGCATCCGACGGCGGCCGAAGAGCTGGTCACGATGCGCACGCCGACGGCGCGGCATGTAAGGCAGGCGGCGGAGTAGGGGTTGCTTATTCTGCCACCGAGAACTGAAGGACGAATAGCGATCGGCCGCCAGGTGCGGGGCTGTCGCTGACCTCCACCTGCCAGACGACATGACGCAAGAGCCGCTCCGTCAAGTCATGCTTGAGGATTTCGCCACTCAGTTCGATCGCTGCGGTGCGCGCCGCGATAATGTCAGGGAGATCCAACCCGACGTCGTCGAGAACTGAATTCCCGTCATGGATATGGAAGAAATATCGCGGCATTGATGTCTCCGGATAACGCGAACATTCGGATGACTGCAGCGAGCGCGAGCGGCCCTGAAGCGAATAAGTTTTGATGCGCGCTCACCCTCTCCCCTTGTGCGAGAGGGCGGCTCGCGGCGGAGCGGCGAGACGGGTGAGGGGTCTCTCTCCTCACAAACAGTCTTGCCAGTCGAGAGAACCCTTCATCCGGCGCTCCGCGCCACCTTCTCCCTCAAGCGGAGAAGAAAACTCAGGGCGCCTAGCTGTGCTCCATTTATCCGTACAGATACCCGACCGGCTTGCCTTCCGTGCGCAGCGGGCGGATGTCCTTCTGCGTGATGATCTCACCGGCGAGGCCGTCGATCTCGTCGCGCTGGGTCGGCGTCCAGCTGCGCAGCTCGTTCATGCCCTTGAGCAGGCCGAGGCGGAGGACCTGGGTGTTTTCACTGAGGCCGATGAGGCTGACCGACTCCTTGCCGGCCGTCACCACATCGCCCGCAGAGAGCTCGAAGCTCTCGCCGGATTTCCTCCTGAATTCCGCCGTGCCGCGAATGACACGGTAGATCACGACCTCGCCCTTGGCGAGACAGGCAGGGTCCGCCGGCATCGACGCGCTCTTCGGCAGCAGCGACTGGCCGCGCGGATCGGTGGCGATGATGTGGCCGGTGACGAGATGGCCGCTGGGAATCTCGATGCCGATATCGCGCACGTAAACCGGCATCGCCGATTTGATGGAGCCGTCGGCGAGCGGCCTGAACAGCGCATCCAGCGCCAGGGGATCCTGAAGCCAGAAGCCGGCATCGGCCGGACGGTTGTGCAGCGGATGGCTCCAGGCCACGCGCGGCGTCTCGGCCTCGTTGATCTGGTCGGGGCCGACGATGGTCGGGTTCGGAAAGGTGGTCGGGTCGGTCACGAAGGCTTCGAGGAATTTGCCGGAATAGCCCATCGAGATCGGATCGGGCACCACCGTCTGCGGCGTCTTCAGGTTTTCTTCGGTCGACAGTCCCGACCAGGTGTAGAACAGCTGACGGTGCACGATCGCGCTTTGCAGCATCACCGCGCCCGGACCGACGTTGTAGAAGCGGCCGTCGTAATCGAAGGTGAATGCGCCCGAGGTGACTAGCACGAGCTGGAAACCGCCCGGCGGCAGATGCAGATGAAAATCGGTGGGGCCGGTGTCGGGGCGGTAGATCGGCAGATTGGTCGCGACCTCGTGCAGCAGGAAGGTCTCGTTGTTGGCGTGGAAGCCCTCGTTGGCGCGGTTGTAAAGCGCTTGCGGCCGGTACGTCGCCTCGAACTTCGCGTCTCTGTCGCGATCGATCGCGACAAAATCCTGGTCGTTGAGGCGAAGCGGCGCGCCGTTGGGATGGGTGAGGCCGGTAAATTTGAGATCGCCCGCAGCATGCACGTTCATGGCATTCTCCGATCCTGGGCCGTTCGTGCCACAGCCGGGCGCACGCATCCTGCTGCGCCACGTGGTGGAGGGCAGGGAATCTGGCCTGATGCTGTCGTTGCGAATTTCGGGCCAGTTGAGATGCGATCCGCGCGCGGGGAGCGCCGGCTTCACGCGGCGCGAAGAAAAGTCGAGATTGCACCTGAGGTTAGACGGCCCGCATCACTGGGTCTTGCGGTTCGCTTCACCACGCGCCCGATTTCGCTGAGGTGGCCTGCGCTGGCTAATTTGTCGGCATGCCCTGCTGGCAGCGTGCAGCCGCACGGATCAGCCAACGCCGACGGTTCATTCGAAGGAGCGAGGGGTCCGTTCGGGCTTGCCGATGGGGCTGTCCGCCCACTTGGCCATTTCCATCGTTCGCGCGTCGATGCCTTGGCACCAGAGGCAGCTCAGCTGGGTGTGCCCCTTGGCTGACAGCGTCGGAACGAGGCCATGGCCGCAGCCGGTGCAGGACGTCAGGCGATTCATGCGTTTCTCCAGGATCAGCAAATTCGGGACGGGGACTTTCGTTCGCCAAGCTTGCGCGGGCGCTATGAGGCCGCGCGGATGCCGGCAGTCGGAGCGCTGGTGCCCGCGATCGTCGCCTCCGCGATCCAGCGCGACACGGCTGCGACGTCCTCCCCATTCTCGCGATAGGCCAGCAGCTGGAATTCGGCCGAGCTGCCGCGTTCGACGATGGTCCGGCAGTGCTCGACCTCGGCGGCGCAATTCAGCGCGGCTGCGTCCTCGGCCGTGTCATCGATCACGCGCGAGAGCAGCTCCGAAATCGTGACCGGCCCGTCCCTGGAGGCGAAGATGCAATCGGTGCCGTAGCGCTGCGCGCGCCATTTGTTCTCGACCGCAATGGCGCGTTCGACCACGTTGACCTGCTTCGACAAATCGGGCCGCAAATAGAGATGCCGCGTCAAGCAGCGGTAGAACGAGGCAATCGCGACGGCGTCGTCGACGAAGGTGCAGGTATCGGGCGCGCGAAGCTCGAGGGTCGGATGCCGCATCGAGGGGCGCATCGCCCACCAGATGTGGCTCTCGTCGGGAATCACGCCGGAGCGCTGCAGCGCCCCGACATATTCGTCGTAGTCCTGCCGGCTCTCGAATAATTCGGGCAGGCCGGTGCGCGGCAACTCGGAATAGGCGGCGAGCCGGTAACCCTTCAGGCCGGTCTTGTGGGAGTTCCAGAACGGAGAGGAGGCGGAGAGCGCGATGAACAGCGGCAGATGCGGCAGCATTGCCCGCATCACCGCCATGCGCTTCTCCGGATCGGGCAATTGGACGTGCACGTGCATGCCGCACATCATGTTGCGGTGGCCGATGCTGCGCAGATCCTCGATCATCTCCTCGTAGCGCGGCTTGGGGGTCGGCTGCGACATCCGCCAGACGGCGGTCGGATGCGTGCCGCAGGCCATGATCACGAAACCATATTGCGCGGCGACGGATGCGACCTCGCGGCGGAGGAAGCGGAGCTCTTCCCGCGCGTCGTTGACGTCGACGTGAACGTTGGTGGCGACCTCGAGCTGGGATTGCAGCATCTCGCGCATGGCCTGGCCGCCGGTCGACCAGTTCGCGGACTCGAACAGCTCGTTGGGAGTCTGGATTGCGACCTCCAGGGTACGGCGATCGGCGAGGAAAAATTCCTCCTCGATGCCGAACGAATAGTCCGCCGCCTTGCCGCGCGCACCGGCCGAGCGAATGACGAGGTGCTGCCCGCCGTCGGAGGGATCCAGCCGCAGCAGTTTCAAGACGTCCGAAGCAATTGTCATATGCCGCCCGGCAGCAGTGCTATCTGCGGGCTATAATCCGCCTGACCGAAGCCGGTTCCGCGGACCCGTTGGAAATTGCAAGGTCGAACGGAACAATTCTCGCGCTTTCGGATGCGCGCGCGATCAAAGCATGGTTGGGCGGCACCTCCGTCCAGTCCGTCTCCTTGTCGAACGGCTCGGACACGACGATGACCTGGCCGCCATCCTCGCGGAAGTAGAGTGTGTTGGCGGCGTCATTGACCGCGATCCGGAAGGCATAGAGATCCCGGCCGTTGGCGATCGCGCTGGTGAAGCGCAATCGTTCGCGCAGTGTCCCTTCATTGACGAGGCCGACGAGCGCTTGCAGCACGGCCTGCGTCGCTCGAAGCGGATCGTTCTCGAGACCCGCGCCCATCATGGCGAGGAAGACGGCTTCCGAATCGGTCGTGCCGAGGCGCGACGGATAATAGGCGTCGGGAATCAGCGCCTCGACCTTGCGCCGCAGCCTGTTCCAGCTGCCGACGAATCCGTTGTGCATGAACATCCAGTGGCCGCAGGCGAAGGGATGGCAATTCTGCCGCGTCACTGCCGTGCCGGTGGCGGCGCGCACATGCGCGAAGAACAGATGCGAGCGCAGGTGGCGGCAGAGATAGCGCAAATTCTCGTCCGACCAGGCCGGACGCGTTTCGCGGTAGAGGCCGGGCTCCGGATGCTCGCCATACCAGCCAAGACCGAAGCCGTCGCCGTTCGATCCCGCCGTCGACTGGAGCGAGCGGATGCTTTGCGCCACCAGTGAATGCTCGGGCTCGGTGACATAAGGTTCGAACGATGTGGTCTCGCCCCGATATGCGATCCAGCGGCACATGAATGTTCCTGTCGCGGACGTTTCATGAGGTGCACCAACGGCACTCGCGGCAGGATGGTTCCGCCTACATGCGGATCAGGACGACGCCGGCGACCAGCAGCGCGGCACCGGCGATGCGGACAGCGCTCACGGGATGAACGGGAACGCCGAGCACGCCGAAATGGTCGAACCCGACGGATCCGAGCATCTGGCCGGCGATCAACAGCGCGAAGAACGTCGCCGCGCCGAGCCGCGGCACGAGGAAGATTGCAAGACCGATGAAGATGGCGCCGAACACTCCGCCGCTCCATGCGAACCAGGGAATGCGGGCCGCGGTCGCCGCCGACGGGAGGGGATCGCGCATCAAGAGCGCCAGCGCCGCCATGCAGAGCACGCCGAGGAAGTAGCTCATGAAGCCGGACCACGCCGGCGAATTGAGCGCGGTGCGCAGGTTCGCATTGAGGGCCTGTTGCACGACGAGGCTGATCCCCGCCGCCACGGCGAGGAGCATCGGAAGTGCCAGTTTCACCATGGCTTGTTCGTCTCCTGTGCAGCTTTCGATACGAGGTGAGGGAGCGTTGTATATCCCACCCACCGTATTTGCGGATGCCGTTGTACGCGAAAGATCTCTCGTGCCCCGGACGCAGCGCAGCGCTCCCGGCGATGCGAAGCATCGTCCGATGCGGTGCGCTGCAGAGCCGGGGCCCATATCGCGGCGGTGGGGTCCGCTCTGCGCAGCAGCGTTGCACGCTGCAGCGCGTCCGGGACACGAGAGCTGTGCACGATCACTTAACCAAGTCCCGCAACCTGAAAACCGATGCGGCGGCTGGTCGCACTGCTTCTGGCTTGATTCCGGCTCTCCCATCTTTATCTGTGAACGAACAAGAATCCGGGCCCCTCTGGCGAGGACGCCGACGAATGTCGGCAAACCTCGTGATGTCGGATGACCTGTCCCGCGCGAATGCGATGGATCGGCCGATCGTCGGGCCTTCTCAAGTTCCTTCCGACCCATCGTCCCCATCGCAGCTCCGCGCGGCCATTTCGCAAGATTGAGGAGCAACGATGTCTGACGCCACTTCAAATCCCATCGAAATCGAGATCACCGAGCCGTCCAACCTGAACGAGCAGGCCGCGGTCGCGCTGGTCATTGCCGGCGCGCTCGTCGCGGTGGCCGATCGGCGGGTCTCGCCGGTCGAGCGCGACGAGGTGATCCGCTTCATCCGGGACCGCGGCTTGGCGCCGCATATCGATGACGAACGGCTGTTTTCGACGTTCGACGAACTGGCGGAACGATTGGAGGAGCCGGATTTTGCCAATGTCGTGATCGACACGTTGCGGCCGGTTTCGAACATGCCGCTGTCGTCGCATCTGATGGAGCTGTCGGAGCGCGTTGCGGCCGCCGACGAGGACGTGCATCCGCATGAGGTGCAGGCGATCAAGCTATTGCGCCTGCTGACCCTGGTGCTGCCGCGCGCAAAACCGGTTGCCCAGGCGCGGCGAGCGCCGCCAAACAGGAGTGAACATGAGGGCATCGGACGAGTCGACGACAGGAAACGAGGGCACCACCGGCCAACTGGCCGGCGGTGACCCGCGCCTCGACAAGCTCGTCGATCGCCTGCCGCCGCGCATGGGCGACACGGTCACCTATCTGCTCAAGCCGTCGAGCCGCTGGGTCAGGATTCCCTCGGGGGCGCTGCTCGTCGTCGGTGGCGTGCTGTCATTCCTGCCGGTGCTCGGCGTCTGGATGCTGCCGCTCGGCCTCGCATTGCTCGCCGAAGACGTGCCCGCGCTGCGCTCCTCGCGCGCAAAGGTCCTGGATTGGGTCGAGCGGAAGAAGCCGCAATGGCTCGATCCGTCCGCATCGAAAAATGATCAATCATGACTGTATCCATCACTGCAGATGCGCTGACCGCGCTGCTTCAGGTCGTCCTGATCGATCTCGTGCTCGCCGGCGACAATGCCGTCGTCATTGGTCTTGCCGCCGCCGGCCTGCCGGCCGGGCAGCGCCGGCGTGCCATCGTCGTCGGCATCGTCGCTGCCACCGCCTTGCGCATCGTCTTTGCCGGCATCGCAACCCAGCTCCTCCAGGTGATCGGGCTCTTGCTCGCCGGCGGCGTGCTACTGCTCTGGGTGTGTTGGAAGATGTGGCGGGAGCTACGCGAGCAGTCCGCGCATGCGAGCCAGCTCGCGTTCAGCCATGGCGGCGGCGCGGGCGCTGCACCGGTGCAGCGGAAGACCTTCGGACAGGCGGCGTTGCAGATCGTGGTGGCCGACGTCTCCATGTCGCTCGACAACGTGCTCGCCGTTGCCGGCGCCGCGCGCGAGCATCCCTACATCCTGGCCTTCGGTCTGCTGCTGTCGGTCGCGATGATGGGCGTTGCCGCCGATCTGCTCGGTCGCGTGCTTCAGAAGCAGCGCTGGATCGCCTATGTCGGCCTCGCCATGATCGTTTACGTCGCCTTCGAGATGATCTATCGCGGCTCGCTCGAGCTCGCGCCTGTGATCGCGAGTCTCTAAGCCGACGCGTCCTGTTTGCAATCCCGGAGTGATCAATGACGTCCGAATCCAAAGCACCTTCCGCGGCGCCGCGGCCGCAGATCGGCCCGTTCGCCCAACTGATCTTCGGCTCGCGCTGGCTGCAGGTGCCGCTCTATGTCGGCCTCATCATCGCGCAGGGCGTCTACGTGCTGCTGTTCCTGAAAGAGCTCTGGCACCTCGTCGTGCATTCGTTCGACGCCAGCGAGCAGCAGATCATGCTGGTCGTGCTCGGGCTGATCGACGTCGTCATGATCTCGAACCTCCTGGTGATGGTGATCGTGGGCGGCTATGAGACCTTCGTCTCGCGTCTGAACCTGAACGGCCATCCCGACGAGCCGGAATGGCTGAGCCACGTCAATGCCAGCGTGCTCAAGATCAAGCTCGCGATGGCGATCATCGGCATCTCCTCGATCTCGCTGCTGCGGACCTTCATCGAGGCCGGCAATCTCGGCACCACGCGCAGCAATTTCACCGAGGGCGGGGTGATGTGGCAGGTCTTGATCCACCTGACCTTCATCATCTCTGCGATCGGCATCGCCTGGGTCGACCGCCTCAGCGAGACCGGGCACCGCAGGGAGGCCCGTCACGGCTGAGCGCCCGGGCGCTAAAACGTCTGCGGATAGGCCATATTCTCTCGCCGCTCGCGCTCGCCCAATTCGCGCACCATGTCCTGAAGAAACGACTCGGTGTAGGCGGGGAGCGTCCGCTCGGCGCGGACATAGATGCCGAGGTCCGACCACACCGGGCTCCCGGCATTGTCGAGCGGCAGGAAGACGAGCTGGCTGTCGCGCGACAGCCGGCCAATGCCGAGCTGGGTCTGGAAGGCGACGCCGACGCCGCGCGCGGCGAGCTCGCGCATCAGGTCGATCGAGTTGGCCTGGATCGCAGGCTCCGGCGTCTCTGGGAGCTGTGCGATCAGCGGCTGGAGCAGATGATAGATCGACAGCTCCGGCAGCGCGTGGATGACGGGGAAGGCGAGGCATTGCGCCAGCGTGACCGTCTTGCGGCGCGCCAGCGGATGCTCGCGGCCGACCAGTGCGCCGAGGCGAAAGCGCTTCAAGGCGACCTGGCGCAGGTCCGGCGGATGCTTGAATGCGATGGCGATGCCGATGTCGGCCTCGCCGCGGCTGAGCGCCTCAAGCACGTCCGACGATCCCTTCACCTCGAGGCTGAAGCTGACGCGGCGGGCGCGGCCGCGATGCGAGGCGATCAGGTCCGGCAGCACGGATTCCGTCAGAGACTCGATGCAGGCGATGCTGATGGTGCCATGCCAGGTGCCGGACAGGGAGGCGACGTCCGAGCGGAAGCGGTCAAGGTCCTGGAGCACGTTCATGACATGCCGGGCCAGCATCTCGCCGACCGTCGTCAGCGTCAGGCCGCGCGCATTGCGCTCGAACAAGGGCGATCCAACCTCCTGCTCCAGCTTGAGAATTTGGCGGCTCACGGCCGAGGAGGCAACGTTCAAGACGCGCGCCGCGGCGCGAATCGAGCCGGTGCGGCGGACGGCGTGGAAATACTGGATGGACGGTGAGTGAAAGCGCATGGGACCCCCGGCCGAACTATAGCCGCTGCCGAAACGGCATCAACATGTACGAAATTCTCTGCTTTTCGAGAACGCTGCTCGTCCCTAGGTTCGCCGCCGGCTTGGACGGAGCCGGGTGGGGACCGCCAGGCCTTTGCGCAACCACGCGCCAGGGGATTTGGAGTGAACGAGAACATCGCTTGCGAGCTGGAGCACGGGCAGCACACGCGTCTGGTCGACCGCCGGCGGGCGGCCGCTTATGTCGGCGTGACTGCCGGGCGGTTCGAGCAATTGGTGCGCGACAACGTCGTGCCGCCGCCGGTCATGGTGGACAACAAGCGGCGCTGGCCGATCGCCTTGCTCGATGTCGCGAGAGAAGCCGTCGTCAGCAGCATGCCGCGCCTGCCGCCCGTCATGGCCGAAGCCACGCCGGCGGTGTGCCCCTGCGAACGCGATCCGGCGCCGCCTTCGCACGAATTGCCCGATCAGGCCTGGTTCGAGCAGCGCGCACGCTTCGTGCAGCGCGTGCGCCGCTCACTGCTCTCGGGCAACGAGATCCGGCTGCTGCGCGAGTTCAAGCTGCTCAAGCAGAGCCAGATCAGCATGTTCGGCTATTACGGCAGCTTCGAAGCGCTGATGGTGCGCGGCTACATCGTCGAGATCGAGCGCAAGCCGCCGTCGAGCCGGCCGCTGGTGACCTATCGCCTGACCGAGCGCGGCGAGCAGGTGGTATCGGCGCTGAAGGACGAGCCGTTGATCTGAGCGGCTTCGTAACCGAACCCGGCCGATGCCGGAAGGTCGGTGCGGCCGACCTAGCTCACGATTTCCGCGAACGCGCGATGTCGCTCCTGAGCGCTTCCAGCTCCTTGTGCACGGCGCGCGCGGCGTTGCGCTCGGTCTTGCGGTAGCGCGCGACGAGCTTTTCGGCCAATCCTGAGCCCGCCTGATCCGGTCAGGCGGGCTCTTTTTTGAGATCGATAAAATTGTCTGCAATTCCGTCAGCGGCGGCAAACCCTGCGGACGAGAACGCCGCTGCCTTAAACCAGAGCTTTGGAACCGGCCTGCATCCTGCCCGCAAAAGGGCAGGGCATCATCATGACACTTCTCAAGGAGATCGTCGCGGCGGTCGCGGGAGTCTACGCGCTCCTGTTCGTCTGCGACGCATTGTTCGGGGTCGGCGAGACGCGCTTCGATGACAATTATTACAGCGCCAGCTTCTACGCGCCGAGGCCGAAGGAGTTTCGGTTCGCGAGCGACACGCCGCCGGCGGTGCGCGTGAGCGAAGCGTTCGCACAGTTTGCGCCGAGCGAGGCAAAGCCGGCCAAGCTTTACTCGTCGCTGACGACGATCATCCGCTGACGCCTCACTGGCCCTGGATCCACTCGGCAACCCCGCGCCACAGCGTGTCGCGGTGATCGGGACGGAAAGAAGCCGAAATGGCCGATGCCCTTGGCGCCGTCGTGCGCGGCAGGAACAGGGTGCCGGCCAGCGCATACCCGTCGGCCGCCGGGAAGCTGATCGCGTCGATGAAGACGTCGTCCAGTGCCGCGTCCATGGGCGGAGGGTGTCTTGCCGGTTGTCTTGCCGGTTATCTTGCCGGTGTCGTCGCGTCCCCTAGCAAATGCGAATTCGGCTTTACCCGCAAGGGTTTGCAATGCGAAACGGATTTACAACTGGCGATGTCGTGCCAGCCTGTGTATAAGGCGGCCCTCGCAACCCATAGATCAGGTTGCACTTTTTGCTTCACGGAGAGATTGCGATGTCCGAGCGGTGGACGCCCGAGTCCTGGCGCAGCAAGCCGGTGCTACAGGTGCCCGAATATCCCGACGCCAAGGCCCTGGCCGACGTCGAGGCGCAGCTTGCGACCTTTCCGCCGCTGGTGTTCGCCGGCGAGGCGCGCAATCTCAAGAAAGCGCTGGCCCGGGTCGCTGCCGGCGAGGCCTTCCTGCTCCAGGGCGGCGACTGCGCCGAGAGCTTTGCCGAGCACGGCGCCAACAATATCCGCGACTTCTTCCGCGTGCTGCTGCAGATGGCGGTGGTGCTGACCTATGCCGGCGCCGTCCCCGTGGTGAAGGTCGGCCGCATCGCCGGCCAGTTCGCCAAGCCGCGCTCGTCGCCGACCGAGAAGCTGAACGGCGTCGAGCTGCCGAGCTATCGCGGCGACATCGTCAACGACATCGCCTTCACCAAGGAAGCCCGCGTGCCGGACCCGCAGCGGCAGCTGATGGCCTACCGCCAGTCGGCCGCGACGCTGAACCTGCTCCGCGCCTTCGCCACCGGCGGCTTCGCCAATCTTGGCAGCGTGCATCAATGGATGCTCGGCTTTCTGAAGGATTCACCGCAGTCCCGCCGCTACAAGGAATTGGCCGACCGCATCTCGGATGCGCTCAATTTCATGCGCGCCTGCGGCCTCGACCTCGAGAGCCATCCCGAGCTGCGCGCCACCGATTTCTACACCAGCCATGAGGCGCTGCTGCTCGGCTACGAGCAGGCCATGACCCGGGTCGATTCCACCACCGGGGACTGGTATGCGACCTCCGGCCACATGATCTGGATCGGCGACCGCACCCGCCAGCTCGATCACGGTCATGTCGAATATTTCCGCGGCATCAAGAACCCGATCGGCCTGAAGTGCGGTCCTTCGCTCAAGCCCGACGAGCTGCTCAAGCTGATCGACGTGCTCAACCCCGACAACGAGCCGGGCCGGCTGACGCTGATCGGCCGCTTCGGCTCCGACAAGATCGGCGAGCACCTGCCGAACATGATCCGCGCCGTGCAGCGCGAGGGCAAAGTGGTGGTCTGGTCATGCGATCCCATGCACGGCAACACCATCACCTCCACCACCGGCTACAAGACGCGCCCGTTCGACCGGATCCTGTCGGAGGTGAAATCGTTCTTCGCGATCCATGCCGCCGAAGGCAGCTATGCCGGCGGTGTGCATCTGGAGATGACCGGCAAGGACGTCACCGAATGCCTCGGCGGCGCCCGCGCGATCACGGACGAGGATCTCAACGACCGCTACCACACGGTCTGCGATCCCCGCCTCAATGCCGAGCAATCCATCGATATGGCTTTCCTGGTCGCCGAGCTGCTCAAGCAGGAGCGCGCCGGCAAGGTCAAGCCGATGCCGGCCGCAGCGGGGCTCTAACACCTTGCTGCGGATCTGGAAGGCCACGATCAATTCACGCAACGGTCTGGCCTTTGCTTTCCACTCGGAGCAGGCCGTCCGCGAGGAGATCTTTGCACTCCTGCTGTCGCTGCCGCTGGCCTGGCTCGTCGCCGCGACCGCGATGCGTGCGGTCGAGCTGGTCTGCTCGGTCGCGTTCGTGCTGGTGGTCGAGCTGCTCAACACCGCGATCGAGAAGCTCGCCGACCGCCTCACCATGGATCACGACAAGCAGATCGGGCGGGTCAAGGACATGGGCTCAGCCGCAGTCGGCGTCGCGCTGCTGATGGCCGGCGCGTTCTGGATCATCGCCATCGTCGAGCGTCTGGGGTTCCTCTAAAGCGCGGAGAATATCCATTGCGCATCGGCGTCCGAGGTTCCTTCACCTCTCCCGAACGGGGAGCGGTCGATTTGCGTCTCGCGACAGCGAGCGTCCCATGACCGAACGTCTCAACGCATTCGCGATCACGCTCGCCCAGCTCAATCCGGCCATGGGCGATATCGAGGGCAACGCCGCCAAGGCACGGGCGGCGCGCGCGCAGGCCAAAGCCGACGGTGCCGATCTCGTGCTGTTTCCGGAATTGTTTATCGCCGGCTATCCGCCGGAAGATCTGGTGCAGAAGCTGGCGTTCCAGGCCGCCTGCCGCACCGCGATCGAAGCGCTGGCGCGCGAGACCGCCGATGGCGGCCCCGCGATGCTGGTCGGCACGCCCTGGATCGAGGACGGCAGGCTTCATAATGCCTGCGCGCTGCTCGACGGCGGCCCGCATCGCCGCGCTTCGCTTCAAATGCAACCTGCCCAATTACGGCGTGTTCGACGAGAAGCGGCTGTTTTCGCGAGGGCCCGCGGCTGGCCCTGTGACCGTGCGCGGCGTCCGCATTGGTGTGCCGATCTGCGAGGACATCTGGCTGGAGGAGTCCGAGGATTACGAGAACGTGGTCGAGACGCTGGCCGAGACTGGCGCCGAGATCATCCTGGTGCCGAACGGCTCGCCTTACGCCCGCGGCAAGAACGACGTGCGCCTGTCGGTGGCGGTGGCGCGCGTCACCGAGAGCGGCCTGCCGCTGGTCTATCTCAACCAGGTTGGCGGCCAGGACGAGCTGGTGTTTGACGGCGCGTCCTTCGTGCTCAACGGCGATCTCTCGCTCGCCGCGCAACTGCCGGCGTTCGAGGAGAGCATGACCACGCTGCGCTTCGCGCGTAACGGGGACGACTGGCTTTGCACCGGTCCGATTGCGGCGCAGCTCGAAGGCGACCGCGCCGACTACGCTGCCTGCGTGCTCGGTCTGCGCGACTATGTCAGCAAGAATGGCTTTCCCGGCGTGCTGCTCGGGATTTCCGGCGGCATCGATTCCGCCCTCTGCGCCGCGATCGCGGTCGACGCGCTCGGCGCCGATCAGGTGCATGGCGTGATGCTGCCGTATCGCTACACGGCAGCGCACTCGATTGCCGACGCCGGCGAGCTCGCGGGCCATCTCGGCATCCGTTACGAAGTGCTTCCGATCGCCGAAGCCGTGACCGGCTTCGAGACGATCCTGTCCGGCCTCTTCAAGAACCTGCCGCCAGATATCACCGAGGAAAATCTCCAGGCTCGCACCCGCGGCACGCTCCTGATGGCGATTTCCAACAAGACCGGGCTGATGGTGGTGACGACCGGCAACAAGTCGGAGATGTCGGTCGGCTATGCCACGCTTTATGGCGACATGAACGGCGGGTTCAATCCCATCAAGGACATCTACAAGACGCAGGTGTTTCGGCTTGCGAGCCTGCGCAACGGCTGGAGACCGGATGGCGCGCTCGGGCCGGCGGGCGAGGTCATCCCGCCCGACATCATCACGCGTCCTCCGACGGCGGAGCTGCGCGAGAACCAGACGGACCAGGACTCGCTGCCGCCTTACGACCTGCTCGATGCCGTGCTGGAACGGCTGGTCGAGCGCGAGGAGCCGCTCGACCAGATCATCGCTGCCGGCTTCGACCGCGAGATCGTCACCCGCATCGACCATCTGCTCAACGTCGCCGAATACAAGCGCCGCCAGGCCGCACCCGGCGTGAAGGTGACGGCGAGGAATTTCGGCCGCGACCGCCGCTATCCCATCACCAACCGCTTTCGCGACAAAGGCGAGAAGCTGCCCGCGCCCGACGAGACGCTGGTCTCGCGCGGCAGCAAGGCGTCGATCGACGCGTTCGAGGGGTAGGAGACACCGCGGCACGTGGGCCAACGCTGTCGCCTACAATACGCCGTCATCATCCGCGAAGGCGGATGATCCAGGACTCCGCGGCGGACATTGCGAAAACCAATTCCCGCCGCAGAGTACTGGATGCCCCTGCCTTCGCGGGGCATGACAGCCGAGCGGGGTGCAGCTCGCGTACTGCTACGACGGGGTTGCGAAGAATAGCACCCGAAGCAAGTGGGTGTATTCGGATTCGAGAACCATGATGGTCACAAACACCAGCACCGCGATCGGTGGCAGCAGAATGGCATAGGTGAGGGCCAGCCGCTCCCAGGCCATGTGCATGAAGACGGCGACGATCAGGCCCGCCTTCAACATCATGAACAGCAGGATCAGCGTCCACCTCAGATAGCCATGCAGGCCAAAGTAGTCGACGAGGTAGGAGCCCGTGCTGAGGACGAACAACCAGCCCCAGACGACCAGGTAGAGCTTGATCGGGTGCTGCTGCCCCTTGGCGTGCACGGCTGCTGTTGCGGCTGCGCCGTGGGCCGGAGCGTGGAGTTGACCTTCCATGTGTACCGCCGCGTTTGTCATGCGCCGACCTCACCAAAGATAGAACAATGCAAAGATGAACACCCACACGAGATCGACGAAATGCCAGTACAGGCCCATAATCTCGACGATTTCGTAATAGCCCTTGCGGCTCGTGAAGAAGCCGCGCCTCTCGAGATCGAAGTCGCCGCGCAAGACCTTCCGCGCAATGGCGATCAGGAAGATCACGCCGATCGTCACGTGGGTGCCGTGGAAGCCGGTGATCATGAAGAAGCTTGCACCAAACTGCGGTGCACCCCATGGATTGCCCCAAGGCCGGACGCCCTCCATGATCAGCTTGGTCCATTCGAAGGCCTGCATTCCGACGAAGGTTGCGCCGAACGCCGCCGTGACCAGCATCAAGGCCGCGGTTCTGACCCGATCGCGGCGGTAGCCGAAATTGACGGCCATCGCCATCGTGCCGCTGCTGCTGATCAGGATGAAGGTCATGATGGCGATCAGGATCAGGGGGATGTGGTTGCCGCCGATATTGAGGGCGAAGACTTCGCTAGGATTCGGCCACGGCACGGTCGTCGACATGCGTGCCGTCATGTAGGAGAGCAGGAAGCAACTGAAGATGAAGGTGTCGCTGAGGAGGAAGATCCACATCATGGCCTTGCCCCAGGACACGTTTTTGAAAGCGCGCTGATCGGATGCCCAATCGGCGGCGATACCGCGCCAGCCTTCAAGCCGCGCAGGCGATTGGCTCGAATGTGTCAGTACGGTCTCAGCCATCTGCTTTCGCCTCCCTAGCTCAGCAATTGGCGACAGATGTTGACGAAATCGTCGGTCCAGCCCGTGAGAAGCCCGAGCAGGACAAGCCAGACCAGCAGCAGGAAATGCCAGTAGATGGCGCACAGCTCCACGCTCAATCGCATCTCGGCGATCTCGGCACCACGCCACACCTTGGCCGAGGTTCGCCCGAGCGCCACCAGGCCACCGGCCAGATGCAACCCGTGCACCGCGGTCAACAGATAGAAGAAGGAATTCGCCGGATTGGACACCACGAAATATCCGGCAGCCCCGAGCCGTTGCCAGGCCAGGAGCTGTCCGGCGAGGAAGATCACGGCAGATGCTCCGCCGGCGAGCAGGCCGATCTTGACGTTCTCGGTGTCGTCTCGCCCGGCAGCCACGTACGACCATTGCAGCGCGATGCTGCTCAGAACCAGGACGCCCGTGTTGACCCACAGCAGCCGCGGGACCGGCAGCGGCCGCCAGTCCACCACGGTCATGCGCATCGAGTAGGCGCTGATGAAGAGGACGAATAGTGCGCTCGCGACGGCGAGGAACACGCCAAGTCCGACCTTCGCTGCCGGCCAGGACATGCTATCGCCGCCGGGGAAGTCACCGACCGGGCCTTCCTCCAGCCAAGGCTTGGCCGTCAGCCGCTGCTGCGAGAGCCACCATCCGGCGATCATCGCAAGCACAGCCAGGAACAGGATGATGGCGCTCACGAAGCAGCTCCCTGAACGAGCTGCGTCGCGCGTGGCGGCTGGTTCTGTGGAATGAAGTCCTCCGCGGCGCCGGGCACACTGTAGTCATAGGCCCAGCGGTACACGATCGGGAGCTCCTTGCCCCAGTTGCCGTGCCCGGGGGGCGTCTCCGGCGTCTGCCACTCCAGCGTCGTCGCCCGCCACGGATTGCCGCCTGCGGCCTCACCTTTGAACAGGCTCCAGGCAAGATTGAACAGGAACACCATCTGGCTGAAGCCGACGGTCAACGCCACCACGGAGATGAAAGCATTCAGTGAATGGGCCGAAGGCGGAATGAACGCGGCGTCGCCGAGTTCGAAATATCGGCGCGGAACCCCGAGCAGTCCAAGATAGTGCATGGGGAAGAAGATCAGGTAGGCGCCGAGGAAGGTGACCCAGAAGTGAAACTTGCCCAGAACCTCATTCAGCATCCGCCCCGTGACCTTGGGGTACCAATGATAGATCGCGCCCAGCACGACCATGATCGGCGCCACGCCCATGACCATGTGGAAGTGGGCGACCACGAACATGGTATCCGAGAGCGGCACGTCCACGACGACGTTGCCGAGGAAGAGGCCGGTGAGGCCGCCGTTCACGAAGGTGATGATGAAGCCGAGGGCGAACAGCATCGGCACGGTCAGATGAATGTCGCCGCGCCACAGGGTCAGCACCCAGTTGTAGACCTTGATCGCGGTAGGGATGGCGATGATGAGCGTCGTGGTCGCGAAGAAGTACCCGAATTGCGGGAACATGCCGCTCACATACATGTGGTGCGCCCATACGATGAAGCTGAGCGCGCCGATGGCCACGATCGCCCAGACCATCATGCGGTAACCAAAGATGTTCTTGCGCGCATGCGTGCTGATCAGATCGGAGACGATGCCGAAGGCGGGCAGGGCGACGATGTAAACCTCGGGATGGCCGAAGAACCAGAACAGGTGTTGGAAGAGCAGCGGGCTGCCGCCGCCATATTTCGACAGTTGTCCCATCTCGACGAGGGAGGGCATGAAGAAGCTGGTGCCCAGGAGACGGTCGAGCAGCAGCATGACCGAGGCAACGAAGAGCGCAGGGAATGCCAGCAATGCCATGACCGTCGCCGTGAAAATGCCCCACACCGTCAGGGGCAGGCGCATCAACGTCATGCCGCGGGTGCGCGCCTGGAGCACCGTGACCACGTAATTCAACCCGCCCATGGTGAAGCCGATGATGAACAGGATCAGGGACGACATCATGAGAATGATGCCCCAATCCTGCCCCGGCGTGCCGGAGAGGATTGCTTGCGGCGGGTACAGCGTCCAGCCGGCGCCGGTGGGGCCGCCAGGCACGAAGAATGTCGAGGCCAGCACCAGGACCGCGAGCAGGTAGACCCAGTAGCTCAGCATGTTGACATAAGGGAAAACCATGTCGCGGGCGCCGACCATCAGCGGGATCAGGTAGTTGCCGAAGCCGCCCAGGAACAATGCGGTGAGCAGATAGATCACCATGATCATGCCGTGCATGGTGATGAACTGGAG
The DNA here is from genome assembly GCF_054057995.1 of Bradyrhizobium sp. USDA 4486. Taxonomy (NCBI): domain Bacteria; kingdom Pseudomonadati; phylum Pseudomonadota; class Alphaproteobacteria; order Hyphomicrobiales; family Nitrobacteraceae; genus Bradyrhizobium; species Bradyrhizobium sp. USDA 4486. The sequence goes on along the minus strand of NZ_JBSRZV010000001.1, from coordinate 2,944,082 downwards.
GTACTGGTTGGCATCGATGAAAGAGAAGGTGCCGGGGAATCCCAGTTGCAGCCGCATCAGCCACGACAGCACCAGGGCCACCAGCCCGATGGCCGTGGCCGTCAGCGAATACTGAATGGCGATCACCTTGGCGTCCTGCGAGAAGACATACCGTGTCCACCAGCTCCGCGGATGATAGAGCTCGACATCAGGTACTTCGGCAGGCGGGATGCCTGCGATCCCTTCATATGGAATATCGACCATAGAAACCTCCTCGGTCGTTTCCATCGGGGGTGAGGCGTCGGCCTCGTGCACCCGATCTATCTTCGCGGCGGCAGCTTGCTACTTGCCGCCGGATTGGTACGTCGCCTTCACGACGGCTTTTGCCGGCGACAATTCGGCGAACGTCTTTTGTTGCTCCAGCCAAGCGTGATATTCGCGCTCTTCGTCGACGATGACCTTGGCGCGCATCTGATAATGAGCAGCGCCACAAAGCTCCGCACACAGAACGTCGAACGTTCCAGTTCGGATCGGCGTTATCCAGAAATAGGTCACCATGCCAGGAACCATGTCCATCTTGGCGCGGAATTCGGGCACGTAGAAATCGTGCAGGACGTCAACCGAGCGGAGGAGAACCTTGACCGGCTTTCCCATTTGAAGGTGCAGGTCGCCGTTCTCGATCACGACGTCATCCTGCGCGTGTGGATCGTCACGATTGAGCCCCATCGGATTGTCGGAAGCGATGTTGCGGACATCGGATGTGCCCAGCCGTCCATCCTTGCCCGGAAGGCGGAAGCTCCATTGCCATTGCTGGCCCATGACCTCGACCTCGGTGGCATCCGCAGGCACCGTCACGAACTGGTGCCAGACCACGAGCCCGGGCGCCAGCATGGCCGCGACTCCGACGCCGGTCCCGACGCTCAGCCACCATTCGAGCTTTTTGTTTTCCGGATTGTAGTCAGCCCGTCTTCCGTCCTTGTGGTGAAAGCGAAAGATGCAATAGGCCATGAAGGCGATGACCGCGACGAAAACGAAGCCGGTGATCCAGAACGTGATGTTGATGGTGTGGTCGATATAGGCCCAGTTCGTGGCGATCGGCGTCCACCACCACGGGCTGTAGAGGTGAAACAGCACCGAGCCGATCGCGACCAGAAGCAGTATCAGTGCGACAGCCATCCTGATCCATCCTCGCCATCGAAGGCTACGGATACGAATCCAGGGCGGAGCTCATGTCTGTCGCGATGGCTGGCCTTTTTAAGTCGGCATCTATGCCATCGCCGGCCTCTTGCCTCGCCCATTCCTCCGGTCGCGAAATCAAGAGAACGCTCGCGACCATCAACACTAAGGGCGTCCATGTCTAAAATGATACCAGCCTAATCCGGCGTCAATAGAGCAATGTAGGTGACCCGACGTGGTGCTGGAGGCGCATGCTGGGTCTGGGTAACGCAACGCACAAATCCGTGCCGGTGCACAATTCACCCAACCGTGAGTGCAGCCGCGCTCCGCGCGCGCTAAGCTTGCGAGGCAGGTCGCGACGGGTTCCGTCCGGCCAGGCTCTTTTCGCGGAACCTGGGTTGCCGTACCCGACCCCTCGCGTTTCCTGCTCGTCAGGCGGACACGCGTGGCTGAAAAGCGCGTGTGATCGAAAACCGCGATTTTCAGCACGGGAGGGTCCGTTCATGGCCATTCTGTACTCCCACGACATCAGGCGGCACGTCTTCGGCGAAGCGGCCTCCTATCCCATTCGCAAGATCAGCTGGTCGGACCTGACCGAGGCCCTGCGCCTGGGTTGGGAGGATTTCCAGGCGATGCCGAGCCACGCGATCGTGGTGTGCGTGATTTATCCCGTTCTGGGTCTCGTCCTGTTCAGGATGGTCCTCGGCTATTCGGTGCTGCCGCTGCTGTTTCCGCTGGCCGCCGGCTTTGCCTTGATCGGCCCATTTGCCGCCATCGGTCTCTACGAACTCAGTCGCCGTCGCGAGCGTGGCGAGGAGGTCGATGCATGGGATGCGATCAAGGTGCTGCGCGCACCGTCGTTCGGTGCGATGGTCGAACTCGGCGTGCTCCTGCTGGTCCTGTTCGGAGCCTGGATCGGTGTCGCGAACGCAATTTATGTCACGATCTTCGGTCACGCGGCGGCCGCAAGCATTCCCGACTTCGCAACGCGCGTGCTGACGACGCCGGAAGGCTGGTGGCTCATCATCGTCGGTTGCGGTGTCGGCTTCCTGTTTGCGGTAGTCGCCTTGTGCGTCAGCGTCGTGTCGTTTCCGTTGATGCTCGACCGGCATGCGACTGCGATCGACGCGATCCGCACGTCGCTGCGGGCGGTGGGGGCGAATCCGGTTGCGATGGCCGGATGGGGCCTCATCGTCGCGGCACTGCTCGTGATCGGCTCGCTGCCGTTCTTCGTCGGTCTCGCTGTCGTCCTGCCGGTGCTCGGTCACGCCACCTGGCACCTCTATCGGCGGGTGGTCGAGCCGAATCCAAATCCACCGGACGCGCTGCCGCCGCGCCCGAGGGGAAAGCGCTACGCAGCGGACTTCCCGGCCAATCTCTTCCCGTGGAGCCGCGAGGGTGAGTAGTAACCGCGAAGGCGGCCGCCTTCGCAGGGCATGACGGATGAGGGCCTATTTCTGCTGTTGCGGCAGGAAGGCCGGGCCGACCGAGCGGATCGGCTTGTTCTCTGAACTCGGAGTAGCCGCGGCGGTGTCCGCCGGCGGCGTTGCCGCAGGCGCAGTGGCCGTCGCCGGCGCGGGCGCCGCGCCCTTCTTGGCGTTGGCAGGCTGCGGCGCGCCCTTGTTCAGCCGCTGCTGCTGCATCTTCTTGGCGCTCTCCTCGGTGACGATGATGTCACCCTGCTGCTCCGCGGCGGCCTTGTCGTCGGCCGATTTCAGCGCGTCGGCCCAGGTCTGGCCCGCGGCTTTGCAGGAGCAGGACGGGTTGAACTCGCTGCGGAATTTGAACGCGGTCGGCAGCGCCGTGTAGGGCTGGCCGGCGGTGGACACGGCCGAGTTCATGTCCTCGCCGGGATTGCGATGGGTGTAGAGCACAGCTTCCGCGGCCGGGCACAGCGCCTTGCAGGTCTTCTCGTCGTCGGCGAAGCGTGCCGGCACGGTGGCGAATGAGATCGGGAAATAGGCGCCGTCGCAGGTGCGCACGCATACGGTGCGATAGGTGCCCGACTGCGGGCCGAGATCGGCCGGCGGCACGCCTTGCGGATTGTTGGGATTGTTGTTGCCGCCGAACAGATTGCTCAGGAAGTTGCCGCCGCCCTGCGACTGCGCGGCATTGGCGTATTGCGGGCCGCAATTGTTCTGCGCCAACGCTGCCAGCACCGAGCGGCGCTGATTGTCGCGCTCCGGGTTGAAGCCGCCGGGGCCGCCGGCGCGCAGGCGTTCGAGATTTCCGGTGATCTGGTCCAGATTGGCGCGCATCTGCTGGATCTGGGTGTTGACCGGACCGCATTGCGCCGACTGGCCGTTGAACAGCGAGAAGAAACCCGAGGAATCGCAGCCCATGCGCTTGGCCTGCATCGTGACGCGGTCGAGCTCGGCCTGCTGCTTGGCCTGTGAATCCTGGTAGCGGCGGATCTGCTCTTCGCGCGCGGGGTCGCCACCACCGCCGCCGCGATCGAGCGCGGCGAGCTGGCCTTCCAGGCGCGAGCACATCGGATTCGGCCCGAGTCCGTTTTGGCCGGGCTGCGGTGGCGGACCGGGCGGGCCAGCCTGCGCGAAAGCGCCGTTGGCGAGCACGACAGTGCCGAGGAGCACGGTGCAGGCAAGGAGGGAGCGGGCACGGGAGAGAGACAGAAATTCAGGCATATCCGCCATTCTAGCGAGGTCACGGCCCGATGTGACATTCCACGTGAGTTTGGAGGGCCAAAGCGCGCCCTCCCATAGCCGCTTCCGGCGGCATCGTCACGTCGTTTCAAGGGCCAAGGATCGGACCTAAGGTACGCCAGCTCCGAGCGAATTCAGCGCTGACAGGTGATTGCGACATATTCGTCGCAATGGCCATGGGAGCAGTTTGCGCCGGTTTTGGGGACAGAGCCGGTAATTTCGTCGGGATCGACCCGGCGATAGCTCGAGGCCTGGGCAAAATCCCGTGACTGGCAATAGGTCCGCGCGACCTGTGCGCCGCATTTGTCGCCCTTGGCCAGGCACTGGTCGATGCCGTAGCCGTCCGCCTGGTTGGCGATGATGAAGACGCGGGTCTCAGCCAAAGCGCTGGATGGCGCAAGGATGGAGGCGCAGGAAATGAGCGCAAATATCGATCGCATGAAAATACCGGGGCTTTAGGGAACCGCCAGCTTCTGAATAGTCTCAAAAGGTTAAGGATGACGAACCGTCAAGGCGGGAGGCCGCGCTTTGCGGAAATAAAGCGGCATCTTCGCGGCTCCCTTGACGCAGGGCGGCCTCATGGCCCATATGTTCCCGCATGAACGGTCTCCTCGCCATTTGCGCCATTTGCCGCGAGATTACGAGCTAGCGATTCGCTGGCTGGAGCCGTCTTTTCTCAAAAGCATTGAGAGCCTTGGACGCCCGGCCGCGCAACGGTCCGGTTCTCGCATTCGTATGGTCTCGCGGCAAATGGGTTTGCGAATGCGAGAACCGGACCGTTGCCAAGAAATAAAGGTTTTGTGCCGCCTGCGATTTGAAGTTCCTGGTCGAGCTTGCTGCTATCGCTGCAGGAACTTCAAATCGCATTCGGCACCACGACGGGTATCCCTATGGAATTGCGCCTTTACGATACGCTGACGAAGGAAAAGCGCACCTTCGTGCCGCTCGATGCGAAGAACGTCCGCATGTATGTCTGCGGACCGACCGTCTACGACTTCGCCCATATCGGCAATGCGCGGCCGGTGATCGTGTTCGACGTGCTGTTTCGGCTGCTGCGCCATCTCTACGGCGAGGCGCACGTCAAATATGTCCGCAACATCACCGACGTCGACGACAAGATCAACGATCGCGCCGCGCGCGACTTCCCCGGCCTGCCGCTGAACGAGGCGATCCGCAAGGTCACCGAGCAGACGGGCAAGCAGTTTCACGCCGACGTCGATGCGCTCGGTGCGCTCAGGCCGAGCGTCGAGCCGCGCGCGACCGAGCATATCGGCGAGATGCGCGAGATCATCGAGAGATTGATCAAGGGCGGCTTTGCCTATGCCGCCGAGGACCACGTGCTGTTCTCGCCGCAGGCGATGAACGCGGCGAATGCCTCGTTGCCGCGCTATGGCGCGCTGTCGAAGCGCTCGCTCGACGAGATGATTGCCGGCGCCCGCGTCGACGTCGCGCCCTACAAGCGCGATGCCACCGATTTCGTGCTGTGGAAGCCGTCAAAGCCGGGTGAGCCGTCATGGCCGTCGCCGGCCGGCATCAAGGCCGAGGGGCGCCCGGGCTGGCACATCGAGTGCTCGGCCATGGCCTGGAAGCATCTCGGCGAGCATTTCGACATCCACGGCGGCGGTATCGATCTCGTGTTTCCGCATCACGAGAACGAGGTCGCGCAGACCTGCTGCGCCTTCCACCAGGAGCGCATGGCGAACTACTGGATGCACAACGGCTTCCTGCAGGTCGAGAGCGAGAAGATGTCGAAGAGCCTCGGCAACTTCATCACGATCCACGAGCTGCTCCAGGACTGGCCGGGTGAGGTGCTGCGCCTCAACATGCTGAAGACGCATTATCGCTCGCCGATCGACTGGACCATGAAGTCGCTGGAGGAGAGCGCCAGGACGCTCGACGATTGGTATCGCGTCGCGGCCGACGTTACACCCGGCAAGCCGGCGGCATCCGCGGTCGAGCCGCTGCTCGACGATCTCAACACGCCGCTCGCGATTGCAGCCCTGCACGGCTTGCGCGGTGATGCCGCTGCATTGGCGGGATCGCTGCGGCTGCTCGGCTTCCTCTCCGAAAGCGCCGCGCAATGGGAAGGCCGCAAGCAGCGGGCGAGCGGCGTCGATGCCGTGGAGGTCGAACGCCTGATCGCGGAGCGGACGGCGGCGCGCGGTCGGAAGGACTTCAAAGAGTCCGACCGCATCCGCGATCTGCTGGCCGCGATGGGCGTTGCGATCAAGGACTCCAAGGACGGCACGACCTGGGAGATTGCGCGATGAAGCGGCCCGACACGCCTTTCCCGCGGCACTGGCTGTATTACATCGCCCTGAAGATCCTGCTGCTCGGCGCCGCGGTGGCGATTGCGCTGAAACTCTATGGGATGTGGTGAACACGATGGCACAAGCACACCCAAAGCCCGGCTTGCGGCCGTTCCTGCCGGAGGACGTGCCGGTGCTCGCCGCGATCTTCACGGCCAGCATCGAGGAGCTGACCGGCGACGACTATAGCGAGGCGCAGCAGCAGGCCTGGATGGAAGCGGCGGAGGACGAGCAGTTCGGCAAGCACCTCGCCACCGATCTGACCCTGATCGCGACGCTGGAAGGCTCGCCGGTCGGCTTCGCCTCGCTGCGCGGCACCGATCACATCCGCATGCTCTACGTGCATCCGGCCGTCAGTGGGCAAGGCATCGCGACCATGCTGGTCGATGCGCTGGAGAAGCTCGCCGGCAGCCGCGGCGCGACGGCTCTGACCGTCGACGCCAGCGACACCGCGCAAAACTTCTTCGCCAAGCGCGGCTACACCGCTCAGCGGCGCAACAGCGTCACCGTCAACGACGAGTGGCTCGCCAACACAACCATGAAAAAGACGCTCGGAGCGCCGCAATGAGCAAAGAGCGCCTCTATCTGTTCGACACCACGCTGCGCGACGGCGCGCAGACCAACGGCGTCGACTTCACGCTGACCGACAAGCAGATCATCGCGGCGATGCTCGATGATCTCGGCATCGACTATGTCGAGGGCGGCTATCCCGGCGCCAATCCGCTCGACAGCGAGTTCTTCGCGACGCGGCCCAAGCTCGATCATGCGCGCTTCACCGCCTTCGGCATGACGCGGCGGGCAGGGCGCTCGGTCTCCAATGATCCCGGCGTCGCCGGGCTGCTCGAGGCGAAAGCCGATGCGATCTGCTTCGTGGCAAAATCCTCCGCCTACCAGGTGCGCGTCGCGCTGGAAACGACGAAAGAGGAAAACCTCGCCTCGATCCGCGACAGTGTCGCGGCGGCGAAGGCGGCGGGCCGCGAAGTCATGCTCGACTGCGAGCATTTCTTCGACGGCTACAAGGAAGATGCCAGTTTTGCCCTTGCCTGCGCCAAGGCCGCTTATGAGGCCGGCGCGCGCTGGGTGGTCTTGTGCGACACCAATGGCGGCACCATGCCGAACGAGGTCGAGGCCATCGTCACCGAGGTGACCAAGCACATCCCCGGCGGCCATGTCGGCATCCACGCCCATAACGACACCGAGCAGGCGGTGGCGAATTCGCTCGCGGCGGTGCGCGCCGGCGCGCGGCAGATCCAGGGCACCTTGAATGGTCTCGGCGAGCGCTGCGGCAACGCCAATCTCTGCTCGCTGATCCCGACGCTGAAATTGAAGAAGGAGTTTGCGGACGCCTTCGAGATCGGCGTCACCGCAGAGAAGCTCGCGACCCTCGTGAAGGTATCGCGCACGCTCGACGACATGCTCAACCGCGTGCCGAACCGGCATGCCGCTTATGTCGGCGAGAGCGCCTTCGTCACCAAGACCGGCATCCACGCCTCCGCCGTGCTGAAGGACCCGCAGACCTATGAGCATGTGTTGCCCGAGACGGTCGGCAATCACCGCAAGGTGCTGGTATCCGATCAGGCCGGCCGCTCCAACGTCATCGCCGAGCTCGACCGCGCCGGCATCGCTTACGAGAAGAGCGATCCGAAGCTGACGCGTCTCGTCGAGGAATTGAAGGAGCGCGAAGCGACGGGCTATGCCTACGAATCCGCCAATGCCTCGTTCGAGCTGCTGGCGCGCCGGACGCTCGGCAAGGTGCCGCATTATTTCGAGGTCGAGCAGTTCGACGTCAATGTCGAGCAGCGCTACAATTCGCATGGCGAGCGCGTCACCGTGGCGCTCGCGGTGGTCAAGGTCGACGTCGCCGGCGAGCATCTGATCTCGGCGGCCGAAGGCAACGGTCCCGTCAACGCGCTCGACGTGGCACTGCGCAAGGATCTCGGCAAGTACCAGAGATACATCGAGGGCCTGAAGCTGATCGATTACCGCGTGCGTATCCTCAATGGCGGCACCGGCGCGGTCACACGCGTGCTGATCGAGAGCGAGGACGAGAACGGCGACCGCTGGACTACGGTCGGAGTGTCCCCGAACATCATCGACGCCTCGTTCCAGGCGCTGATGGATTCGGTGATCTACAAGCTCGTGAAATCGGGCGCGCCGGCGTGAGACCCACAACGACTGTCATACCCCGCGAAAGCGGGGTATCCAGTACGCCGCGGCCTGTCGGTTCAATCGCTACCGTCTCGGAGTACTGGATCGCCCGGTCAAGCCGGGCGATGACAGCGGAGAGCGAGGAGAGGGCAGGGGCATGATCGACCACATCTCCGTCGGCGTCAGCGATCTCGATCGCTCAGCGGCATTCTACGAGGCGACACTCGCAATCCTTGGCCTCACGCGTCTCGTGACGCGGCCGCGGACGGTCGGCTTCGGCAAGGCCTATCCGGAGTTCTGGATCAATCTTCGCGAGGGCATGGCGCGCGTGCCGGCCGAGAGCGGCGTGCACATCTGCCTGCGGGCGAAGACGACGGCCGAGATCGACGCGTTTCACGCCGCCGCGCTGTCCGCAGGCGGCGCATCCGACGGCGCGCCGGGGCTGCGCCCGCATGACCGCGTCCGCTACTATGCAGCCTTCGTCTTTGATCCCGACGGCAACCGGATCGAAGCGGTGACGTTTCCGAGCGAGTAGCTCTTACAGCCTGCGGGCGACTTCCGGGGCGAGCTCCTTTTCCGCCTCGGCGATCTGGGCTGCTGCCGTCTTCAGCTTCGGCAAGATCTCCTCGACGCGATCGGCCTTGAGGATGTCGACCGAAAGCCCGGCGCGGATGAACTCGGTCTGGCGCATATGCGACAGGAGCGAGAACAGCGGCTCCCAGAAATTGTCGATGTTGGCGAGCAGCACCGGCTTGGCGTGACGGCCGAGCTGCTTCCAGGTCAATTGCTCGACCAGCTCTTCCAGCGTGCCTACGCCGCCCGGTAGCGCCACGAAGGCGTCCGAGCGTTCGAACATCAGCCGCTTCCGCTCGTGCATGTCGGGGGTGACGATCATCTCCTGCACGCGCGTCAGCGCATTCTCGCGCTTGCGGAGGAATTCGGGAATGATGCCGGTGACCGTGCCGCCGTGATCGAGCACGGAGGTCGCGACCGAACCCATCAGGCCGAGCGAGCCGCCGCCATAGACGAGGCGGATGCTGTTCTCGGCAAGGGCCTTGCCGAACGCCTTGGCGCCTTCGGTGAAGCGGGGATTGGTTCCTGGGCCGGAGCCGCAATAGACACAGACGGTTTTAATGGTGCTCATTGCTCTCATGATGCATTGCAGCGAAGAGGCGTCAAGCCCAATCGGTGATTCGACCTGACCGGGAATCTACCGGTAAATGACGACGAACAATCGAAGATTCGCCATCTGGCGGGGTGCGCTGGCAGCGGGAAGGCTCTATATGACGGGCGAAAACCGTTAATCGCAGCGACGTCCGCATCCGGCGGGCTTTCAGGCTTCTTGATGGACCAACCTCAACCGTTCGACGGCGCCGACGTTCCTGAACCCGCCGGCGGCGCGCCGGCCGGGGCCACCTTGATGGGCACGCTGGCGCATCTGTGGCCCTATATCTGGCCAGGCGACCGCTTCGACCTGAAGATGCGCGTGGTCTGGTCGATGGTGCTGCTGCTCGCCGCCAAGCTGATCACGCTGGCGGTGCCGTTCAGCTTCAAATGGGCGACCGATGCGCTGACGGGCGCCAACACCGCGCCGGTCGCGGCCGACAATTGGCACCTTTGGGTGATCGCCTCGCCGCTACTGCTTACCGCGAGCTACGGCGTCATGCGCATCCTGATGGCGGTGCTGACGCAGTGGCGCGACGGCATTTTCGCCCGCGTCGCCATGCATGCGGTGCGCAAGCTCGCCACCATCACCTTCGTCCACATGCACGAGTTGTCGCTGCGCTTCCACCTCGAGCGCAAGACCGGCGGCCTGACGCGCGTGCTCGAGCGCGGCCGCGAGGGCATCGAGGTGATCGTGCGCATGGTGATCCTGCAGCTGATCCCGACCATCGTCGAGGTCTCGCTGCTGATGGCGGTGCTGCTCTGGCAGTTCGACTGGCGCTACGTGGTCGCAACCCTGATCACGGTCGCGGTCTACATGTACTACACCTACATCGCGACCGAGTGGCGGATCGGCATCCGCCGCAGGATGAACGATTCCGATACCGAGGCGAACACGAAGGCGATCGACTCGCTGCTCAACTACGAGACGGTGAAGTATTTCAGCGCAGAGACGCGCGAGGCGCAGCGCTATGACAGATCGGTCGCGCGCTACGAGGAGGCGAGCATCCACACCTATACCTCGCTCGCCGTGCTCAACACCGGTCAGGCCGTGATCTTCACGCTCGGACTGACCGCGACCATGCTGATGTGCGCGATCGGCGTGCGCAACGGCACCAATACGGTCGGCGATTTCGTGCTGGTCAACGCCATGATGATCCAGCTCTACCAGCCGCTGAATTTCATGGGCATGGTCTATCGCGAGATCAAGCAGGCGATCATCGACATCGAGAAGATGTTTAGCGTGCTCGGCCGCGAGGCCGAGATCAAGGATATCCCCGGTGCGCAGCCGCTGGCCGTGTCCGCCGGCACGGTCCGCTTCGAAGACGTGCGCTTTGCCTATGAGCCGACGCGGCCCATCCTCAAAGGCATCAGCTTCGAGGTGCCGGCCGGCAAGACCGTTGCGATCGTCGGTCCGTCCGGTGCGGGCAAGTCGACGATCTCGCGCCTGTTGTTCCGCCTCTATGACGTCTCCGGCGGCAAGATCCTGATCGACGGCCAGGACATCCGCGAGGTCACGCAGGCCAGCCTGCGCGCCTCGATCGGCATGGTGCCGCAGGACACCGTGCTGTTCAACGACACCATCCGCTACAACATCCGCTATGGCCGCTGGGACGCCAGCGACGCCGACGTCGAGGAGGCGGCGCGCCTCGCGCAGATCGACAATTTCATCCGCACGGCGCCGCTCGGCTACGAGACCCAGGTCGGCGAGCGTGGTCTGAAATTGTCCGGCGGCGAGAAGCAGCGCGTCGCGATCGCGCGCACCGTCTTGAAGGCGCCGCCGATCCTGGTGCTGGACGAGGCGACCTCGGCACTCGACACTCATACCGAGCACGAGATCCAGGGCGCGCTCGAGCGTGTCGCCAAGAACCGCACCTCGCTGGTGATCGCACACCGGCTCTCGACCATCGTCGGCGCCGACGAGATCATCGTGCTGGACCAGGGCCGCATCGCCGAGCGCGGCACCCATGCCAAGCTGCTGGCGCAGGGCGGCCTCTATGCCAGCATGTGGAACAGGCAGCGCGAGGCGGAGGCCGCGCGCGAGAAGCTGGCCCAGATGGCCGATTCGAGCGAGGCGCCCAACCGGGAGCCGCCGCCGGTCGAGGACGCCCTCGTGGCGCCGGCTGCCGCGGAGTGACCTTGTCTCCGGTCCCAACTCTGGCCTAAACAAACCCGCGCAACGATCCGTGCCATTAACCTCGAGCGGCAGATAGCGATGTCCATTCTCGATTCGATCCAGCGTCAGATCCCGCCGATCCACAAGGAGGGCTATCCCTTCATCGGCGGCTTTGCGCTGGCAAGCCTGATCCTGTTCTGGCTGTGGTCGCCGCTGGGCTGGATCGGCACGATCCTGACCGTGTGGTGCGCGCTGTTCTTCCGCGATCCCGTCCGTGTGACGCCGGTGCGCGAAGGGCTCGTGGTGTCGCCGGCCGACGGCCGTGTCTCGATGATCACCATGGCGCTGCCGCCGGCCGAGCTCGGGCTCGGCGACCGGCCACTGCCGCGCATCTCGGTGTTCATGAGCGTGTTCAACTGCCACGTGAACCGCAGTCCCATCGCGGGCAGGGTGGACCGCATCGCCTACCGGCCGGGCCTCTTCATCAATGCCGAGCTCGACAAGGCGAGCGAGGACAATGAGCGCAACTCGCTGGTGATCTCGACGCCGACGGCGCGGATCGGCGTGATCCAGATCGCAGGCCTCGTCGCCAAGCGCATCGTCTGTTTCGTCAAGGAAGGCCAGGCGATCGGCGCCGGCGAGCGCTTTGGCCTGATCCGCTTCGGCTCCCGGCTCGACGTCTATCTGCCTGTTGGCACCAAGGCACTGGTGTCGGAAGGCCAGACCGCGATCGCGGGCGAGACCATCCTGGCCGACCTTGCCGGCGACGACCCGAGCCGCGCTTTCCGCGCCAATTGACCAAGAGCCTGTCCATGGGGGCCTTCCGCCGCGATGGCGGAGGGGGATGCGGCTTGCTATATCTCGCCTTGAGGTGAGGACAGCCATGACGCCCTACGACCTGAGAGATCCCGATGTACGCCGCCGGCGGTTCCGCCCGATCCCGGTGCGGATGCTGGTGCCCAACGTCATCACGCTGCTGGCGATCTGCGCCGGTCTCACCGCGATCCGCCTGTCGATCGAGGGGCGGATGTCGCTCGCGGTCTACGCCATCGTGTTCGCCGCTGCACTCGACGGCATCGACGGGCGCGTTGCGCGCCTGATCAAGGGCCAATCGAAATTCGGCGCCGAGCTCGACAGCCTCGCCGACTTCGTCAATTTCGGCGTCGCGCCCGGCCTGATGCTGTATTTCTGGCAGCTGCACGAGCTCGGTAATGCCGGCTGGATCGCCGCGATGGTGTTCGCGATCTCCGGTGGCCTGCGGCTTGCGCGCTTCAACGCCACCATGGACGATCCGAACAAGCCCGCCTTCGCCGCCAATTTCTTCACCGGCGTGCCGGCGCCGGCCGGCGCCATCACGGTGCTGCTGCCGATCTATGTCGCGTTCCTCGATCTCGGCCGCACCCCAGCGGCGGTAACGGCGGCCTACACGCTGCTGATCGCCTTCCTGATGGTCTCGCGCCTGCCGGTGTTCTCCGGCAAGACCAAGCGGATGCGCGTGCCGCCGGAGCTGGTGCTGCCGGCCTTCGTCGCGGTGATCGTCTTCATCGCGATCCTGATCGCCTATCCCTGGCACGTGCTCTCGATCGGCACGGTGCTGTATCTGCTCTGCCTGCCGCTCGGCTACAAATCCTACCGCGACCAGGCGCGAGCGGTGGAAGCCGCTGCACCGGCGGCCGGCGAGGTCCCGTCTCCGCCGTCGGCGCCGACGCTGGCAAATCTGTCGGAGCCGCCGCACGACGACGACCGGCCCGGCCGGCTGCACTGAGCGGGTTCACGCGGATATCTGCCATGAGGCGCTCTGAGTTGGGCTGAGACCCGATCTCGGCTATATGGCCCTGTGCCGGCGGCACCGCGCCAACAGCGGCCGCCAACCTGGGAGAGAACGCCGTGACTGATACCGCGACCGGGCCGCTGCCCGCTTCCGTCCTTGAAGCGCTGGGCCGCTATGACACGCCGACGATCTGCAACGCCATGGAGATCGTGGCGCCCGAGCGCCGCCTGATCGGCTACACCACCAAGCAACTGATCTGCCCGTTCCCCGACCTGCCGCCGATCGTCGGCTACGCCCGCACGGTCGCGATCCGCTCGGTGCTGAAGTCGTCGTTGCCTCCGGAAGAGCAGTCGAAGCGCCGCATCGAATATTACGAATATGTCGGCACCGGCTTTGGGCCGCGCATCTCGGTGATCCAGGACATCGACGGTCCCGACGTCGGCTACGGCGCGTTCTGGGGCGAGGTGCAGAGCAACGTGCACAAGGCGCTCGGCTGCCTCGGCGTTATCACGGACGGCTCGATCCGCGACATCCCGCAATGGGCTCCTGGCTTCCAGGCGCTGGCCGGCTCGATCGGCCCGTCACATGCCTGGGTGCATGCGGAAAGCTTTGGCGGCGAGGTGCGTGTTGCCGGCATGACGGTGAAGTCTGACGACCTCATCCACGCCGACCGGCATGGCGCGATCGTGATCCCGCTCGATGTCGCTGCAAAGCTGCCGGAGGCTGCCGAGCTCTGCGGCCGTCGCGAGACGCCGATCCTGGAGATCGCGCGCAGCCCCGACTTCTCGCTGGAGAAGCTCAAGGCGGCGCTGAAGCGCTCGTCGGAGATCCACTGAGCGACAAAGCGCCTACGGCCGCGACACCGGACGCGGGCCGCCTTGCTCAGTCAGGAACAGGGCGGCCTGATCCGGCTCGCCGAACATTGCGGCGGCGCATCCGATCAGGGTGAAGCCGCCCGCGAGATCCCAAAGCGTGATCTCATCGGTGTCGTCGGGACTGTGAAGCAAGCACGCCGCGATCACGGCGAAGGCGGCCTCGACGAAGAGCAGCGCACTGAAGGCTGGAAGAACGAGTTCCGGCGCGAGCAGATGAAACGCCAGCACCGCGGGCAGCGCGGTGAGAAAACTGAACAGCGTCAGCATTGCGATGCTCCGGCCATGGGCATGCCGCAACGTTACAAGACACCAAACGATCCCATGGCTCGATGTGGCGCAGGGCCGCAGCAGAAATGTCATTCCGGTGCAGCCTTATATGGTTAGCAATTCGTTGAAATTCCTGTCGGCAGCCGGCAAAGCTGGCGGCCATCAGCGCGCTGCGCCGGTCCGCAGGGCCGGCTCAACTTAACCTTTACGCGGCTTTAAGGGCGGCGCTCTAGGGTTTCGGATGCGGTTCGGGGTTGGGCCGCGCCATCGGCCAGGACGGCCGTTGTTGCGGACGCGTTGGAGTCTCCCATGGATATCATGACGGGCGTTGGGCTCACGGCCGGCATCATCGTCATCACCGCGATGATCCTCATGGGCGGCGACCTGCACATGTTCGTCTCCGAACATGCGATGATCATCATCTTCGGCGGCTCGATCTCCGCCACCATGATCCGCTTTCCGCTCTCGGCGCTCCTGCACGGCCTTCCGCTCGGCGCCAAGTTCGCCTTCACCATGAGCCGCCTGTCGGCCCACGACCTCGTCGACGAGCTCGCCCGCATCGCCGAGATCGCCCGCAAGCAGGGCCCGGTCGGCCTCGAAAAGGTCGAGACTGACGAGCCCTTCCTGGCCAAGGGCATCCGCTACGTCGCCGACGGGTACGACCTCGACTTCATCCGTGACAATCTCGAGCGCGACCGCGACAACTTCCTGATGCACCTCGACGAGGGCAGCAAGATCTACCGCGCCATCGGCGACTGCGCCCCGGCCTTCGGCATGATCGGCACCCTGATCGGCATGGTGCAGATGTTCGCCAACATGACCGACCCTTCCAAGCTCGGTCCCTTCATGGCGACAGCGCTGCTCGCGACGCTCTACGGCGCGCTCGTCGCCAACCTGTTCTGTCTGCCGATCGCCGACAAGCTGCACGGCAAGCTGCTGGATGAAGAGACCAATCGCACGCTGATCATCGACGGCATCCTGATGATTCGCGACTCCAAGAGCCCGACGCTCGTGCGCGAAATGCTGCTGGCCTACCTGCCGGAGAAGCATCGCCACGCCGAAGGCGAGCCGGTGCCGGCGTAACGCCGCCGGCCGGGATTTTGCGAGATGGCCAAGAAGAAGCGCGGCGATGCTCACGGCGGCGGTCACGGCTGGTTCGTGACCTTCGCCGACCTGATGGGGCTGATGATGAGCTTCTTCGTGATGCTTGTCGCGTTCTCGACGCAGGACGCCAACAAGCTGAAGATCGTCGCAGGCTCGATGCGCGACGCCTTCGGCGTGCAGAGCGAAGCGCGCTACGCCGGCATCGTCGAATCCGACGGCCTGCCGACGCGTCCGCGGCTGAAGAACGTCGACCACATCCAGCCCGAGGACGCCTCCAACACGCCGACGCCTGACCAGGAGGACCGCGACAAGACGTCCGGTGCGAAGATCAAGGTCGACCGCAATTTCGCACTCGCCGCGGCCTCGCTGCGCCAGGCCTTGCAGGACATGCCGGAACTGACCGAGATGTCCAAGCACATCATGTTCGAGGAGACCAAGCAGGGCCTCAACCTCGAGATCGTCGACCAGGACGGCCGCTCGATGTTCGCCGATGGCTCCAAGATGCCGTACGACCGCACCCGCCGCCTGATCGAGAAGCTCGCGATCCCGCTCAAGGCGACGCCGCTGCGCGTCTCCATCGCCGGCCACACCGCGGCCGGATTCGTGCCGACCCGCAGCGACTACGGCGCCTTCGACCTGTCGGCCGACCGCGCCAATGCCGTGCGCCAGATCCTCGAGCGCGAGGGCCTGCCGCCGTCCCACATCTTCGCCGTCTCCGGCAAGGCGGACACCCAGCCGCTGTTTCCGGACGATCCCTCGCTTGCGGCCAACCGACGTGTGACCATCACATTGATGCGCGAAGATCCGCCGCTGCCGCCCAATCTGAAGCCTTAGGGCAAGGTGGGCAGCGGTTTCCCGCGAAGATCACGCCCAAACAATAAGACCCTTGCGCTACCATCTTACCTGAGGCATCTCGTCGCGCAGGCGACCGCGCGCTGCGCCGTCACGGCATCTGCCGCTGCGCCTGCTATGTTGTGCCAATTGACAGGGGCGCAGGAAGCGTCAAAAGGCGCCGGATCAATTCCAGGGAAGAAGCGTTTTCCACCCTCATGGCGGCGAGCATTACATCGACCGAGGCTCAGGAAGGGCAGGTCACAACAGGCTTTTGGGCCCTCACGCTCGGGAGCATCGGCGTCGTCTTCGGCGATATCGGCACTTCGCCGCTTTACGCATTTCACGAGGCTGTCAGGGGCGCGGCCGGTGGCGAGCCGGTCTCGCGGGTCATCGTGCTCGGCGTGCTCTCGCTGATCCTGTGGGCGCTGCTGATCGTCGTCACGGCCAAATACGTCCTGCTGCTGCTGCGCGCCGACAATAACGGGGAGGGCGGCACGCTCTCGCTGATGGCACTGGGCCAGCGCGCGCTGGGGCGGCGAAGCTGGTTCCTGCTCGCGCTGGGCGTGGTCGGCGCGTCCATGTTCATCGGCGATTCCATGATCACGCCGGCGATCTCGGTGCTGTCGGCGGTTGACGGACTGAAGCTCGCAACGCCGGCGTTC
Source organism: Bradyrhizobium sp. USDA 4486 (assembly GCF_054057995.1). Taxonomy (NCBI): domain Bacteria; kingdom Pseudomonadati; phylum Pseudomonadota; class Alphaproteobacteria; order Hyphomicrobiales; family Nitrobacteraceae; genus Bradyrhizobium; species Bradyrhizobium sp. USDA 4486. Next base: position 2,927,014 of record NZ_JBSRZV010000001.1, on the reverse strand, counting down.
GAGCATTACGTCGTGCCGCTTACCGTCCTGATCCTGGCGCTGCTGTTCGCGGTGCAGAGCAAGGGCACCGCGCTGGTGGCTTCGGCGTTCGGACCGGTGATGGTGGTCTGGTTCGCCTGCCTTGCGGTGATGGGCGCCGTCCACATCGCCGACGATCCGTCGGTGCTGGCGGCGATCAATCCCTATTACGCGTTGCAATTCCTGTTGTCGCACGGCACGATTGGCCTCGTCACGCTGGGCGCGGTGTTCCTCGCGGTCACCGGCGGCGAGGCGCTCTATGCCGACCTCGGCCATTTCGGCCGCAAGCCGATCCAGTCGGCCTGGATGTTCTTCGTGCTGCCCTCGCTGTTGATCAACTATTTCGGACAAGGCGCCTTGGTGCTGTCCGATCCCAGCGCGATCGAGCACTCCTTCTATCGCATGGTGCCCGAGAACCTCGTGCTGCCGCTGGTTGGCCTTGCGACCGCGGCCACGGTGATCGCGAGTCAGGCGGTGATCACCGGTGCCTATTCGCTGGTCTATCAGGCGGTGCAGCTCGGCCTGCTGCCGCGCTTCGAGGTGCGCTACACCTCCGAGACACACGCCGGCCAGATCTATCTGCCGCGGGTGAACCGGCTGCTGCTGATCGGCGTGATGCTGCTGGTCCTGCTGTTCCACACGCCCAGCAATCTCGCTTCGGCCTACGGCATCGCGGTCTCCACCACCATGGTGGCCGACGGCATCATGGGCTTCGTCGTGATCTGGAAGCTGTGGAACTGGCGCGCCGCGACCGCCGCAGTCGTGATCCTGCCCTTCGTCATGGTCGACATGACCTTCTTCAGCGCCAACCTGCTCAAGCTGCTCGAAGGCGCGTGGGTGCCGCTGCTGTTCGGCGCGGCCATGGCAGGCACGATCTGGACCTGGCGGAAGGGCTCGGGCATCCTGATCCAGAAGACGCGCCGGATCGAGGTGCCGCTCGACGACCTGATCCGCAGCCTGGAGAAGCGGCCGCCGCACATCGTCAAGGGCACCGCGGTGTTCCTGACCAGCGATCCCGCCTTCGTGCCGACCGCGCTGCTGCACAATCTCAAGCACAACAAGGTGCTGCACGAGCACAACGTTATCTTGACCATCGAGACCGCGCATACGCCGCGAGTCGATCTCTCCGAGCGCTTCCGCATGGAGAAGATCAGCGACAAGTTCTCCAAGGTTCGCCTGCGCTTCGGCTTTATGGAGCAGCCGAACGTGCCGAAGGCGCTGGCGATTGCGCGCAAGCAGGGCTGGCAGTTCGACATCATGTCGACATCGTTCTTCGTGTCACGAAGGTCGCTCAAGGCGTCCGCACAGTCCGGCATGCCGCTGTGGCAGGACCATCTGTTCATTGCCCTCAGCCGGTCCGCAAACGACGCCACCGACTATTTCCAGATTCCCACAGGGCGGGTGGTTGAAGTCGGAACCCAAGTGACTATTTGAAAACGCAACTGCTGAACTCATGCGAATTTCGCATGGCAAGGGCCCAAAATCGGGCTAGGCTATGCCGGCAGCGCAGGACTAATAAGCCGCGCGCTCTTCCGCCATTGTGCAGTGAAGCATTTTTTAGAGGCCACCGGGCTCTCCCATGACAAGCGACGTAGCAGTTCCCGCCCCGGCAACGGCGGCGGCCAACGGGCATGGCGACGCCCACACCACCGCGGGTTTCGGCGCGCTGACGCTCGGCAGCATCGGCGTCGTCTATGGCGACATCGGCACCAGCCCGCTCTACGCGTTCCGCGAGGCGGTGACGGTGGCCGCGGGCGCGGAAGGAGCGCCGGCGACCGCCGCCGTGCTCGGCGTGGTCTCCCTTATCCTGTGGGCGCTGATCGTCGTGGTGACGCTCAAATACGTCGTGATCCTGCTGCGCGCCGACAACAACGGCGAGGGCGGCACGCTGGCGCTGATGGCGCTGGCCCAGCGCGCGGTGGGCACCGGTGGGGCCACCATCGTCCTGCTCGGCATCATCTCGGGCGCGCTGTTCTACGGCGATGCCGTGATCACCCCGGCGGTGTCGGTGCTGTCGGCGATCGAAGGCATGAAGGACGTCACGCTGACCTTCGAGCCCTATATCGTTCCGCTCACGGTGGTGATCCTGGTCTGCCTGTTCGCCGTGCAATCGCGCGGGACTGCGCGCGTTGCGGCGTTCTTTGGTCCTGTGATGTGCGTCTGGTTTGCCGTGATTGCGATCGCGGCGATCGGCCCGATCATCCGGCAGCCGCAGATCCTGTTCGCGCTGAACCCGCTCTATGCGGTCTCCTTCATGCTCCACCATGGCATCATCGGTTTCGTCACGCTGGGCGCGGTGTTCCTGGCGGTGACCGGCGCCGAGGCGCTCTACGCCGACCTCGGCCATTTCGGCAAGCGGCCGATCCAAACCGCCTGGCTGTTCATCGTGCTGCCGTCGCTGGCGCTGAACTATCTGGGGCAGGGCGCGCTCGTCCTCGATGACCCCGGCGCGATCGTGAGCCCCTTCTTCCAGCTGTTTCCGCAAGGCTGGCTGCGCGGCAGCATGGTCGTACTGGCGACCATGGCGACCGTGATCGCGAGCCAGGCCGTCATCACTGGTGCCTATTCGCTGACGCGCCAGGCGATCCAGCTCGGGCTGCTGCCGCGCTTCGAAATTCGCCATACGTCCGAGGCCCATTCCGGCCAGATCTTCATCCCGCGCATCAACCAGCTGCTGCTGGTCGCGGTGATCCTGATGGTGCTCCTGTTCCGCTCCTCCAGCGCGCTGGCCTCCGCCTACGGCATCGCCGTGACCGGCACCATGGTCGTCACAGCAATGATGGGCTTTGTCGTGGTCTGGAAGGCCTGGCGCTGGTCGCCGGTCGCCGCCGCGGCGCTGATCCTCCCGTTCCTGTTCCTCGACTTCACCTTCCTTGCCGCCAATTTGCTGAAGGTATTCGAGGGCGGATGGGTGCCGCTGGCGCTCGGCTCGCTCATGATCCTGCTGATGTACACATGGCGGCGCGGCAGCCGCCTGCTGTTCGAGAAGTCGCGCAAGCTCGAGTTCCCGCTCGCCGACCTCGTCGCGATGCTGGAGAAGCGGCCGCCGCAGCGCGTGCCCGGCACCGCCGTGTTCCTGACCTCGGACCCGCTCAGTGCGCCGACCGCGCTGATGCATAGTCTGAAGCACTACAAGGTGCTGCACGAGAAGAACGTCATTCTCACCATCGAGACCGCGCAGACGCCGCGCATTGATCCGACCGAGCGGGTGAGGCTGGAGCAGATCTCACCGACCTTCTCCAAGGTGACGCTGAAGTTCGGCTTCATGGAATCGCCGAACGTGCCGAAGGCTCTCGCCATCGCCCGCAAGCTCGGCTGGCAGTTCGACATCATGTCGACCTCGTTCTTCCTGTCGCGCCGGGCACTGAAGCCCGCCGCTCATTCCGGCATGCCGCGCTGGCAGGACCGGCTGTTCATCTCACTCAGCCGTTCGGCGAACGATGCCACCGACTATTTCCAGATCCCCTCGGGGCGCGTCGTCGAGGTTGGCACGCAGGTGACCATCTAGGCAGGCGAACCAAAGCCGCACTTCAAGTCGCTGCGATTTAGCCTTAACTTGCGCAAGGCAGCTCAAGCCTTTGTAGCGCTTGATTTTCGTCTTCCGAGAGGCGAGGTTGCCGCGCGCCGGGATCGCCCCGGCAAGGACCCCGCGACGTTGGAGGATGATGTGGCAAATCAAGTACAGGACCTGACCCCTGACGAGGTCTCCAAGGGTGTCGCGGAAGGCCGCTATCTCCTCGTCGACGTGCGCGAGCCGAACGAGGTGCAGGCCGAGGCCTATCCCTACGGCGTCGTCGTGCCGCTCTCGACCTTCGATCCCAAGGCGATCCCCGATCCGCAAGGCAAAGAGGTCGTGTTCGCCTGCCGCTCGGGCAAGCGTTCGGTCACGGCCTCGCTGGCGGCGCAGGCGGCGGGCCTGCCTTACGACAAACATCTGGCCGGCGGCATGCTCGGTTGGAAGGCGGCGGGGCTTCCCAGCAAGGTCGGTGGCTGATCGGCCCCAATGTCTAGCAAGATGACCAAAAGCTCGTCCCTGAACAAGGTCTTCGCCGACCTTCCCGTCACCATCTTCGAGGCGATGTCGCAGGCCGCGCGCGACAATGCCGCCATCAATCTCGGCCAGGGCTTTCCTGACGATCCCGGCCCCGAGGACATCCGCCGCGCCGCGGCCGAGGCCTCGCTCAACGGCTACAACCAGTATCCGTCGATGATGGGCTTGCCGGAGCTGCGCCAGGCGATCGCGACCCATTACGGCCACTGGCACGGCCTCAAGCTCGACCCGATGAGCGAGGTGATGGTGACTTCCGGCGGCACGGAGGCTTTGACCTCGGCGATCCTCGCGGTGGTCCAGCCCGGCGACGAGGTGGTCTGCTTCCAGCCGGTCTACGATTCCTATTTGCCGATCATCCGCCAGGCCGGCGGCATTCCGCGCCTGGTTCGCCTGGAGCCGCCGCATTGGCGGCTGAATGAGGACATGCTGAAGAGCGTCTTCAATTCAAAGACCAAGGCGGTGCTGTTCAACAATCCCCTGAACCCGTCCGCGGTGGTCTATCCGCGCGAGGACCTCGAGCTGCTCGCGCGCTATTGCCAGAAGTTCGATGTCATCGCGATCTGCGACGAGGTCTGGGAGCACGTCACCTTCGACGAGCACAAGCACATCCCGCTGATCACCATTCCCGGCATGCGCGAGCGCACCATCAAGGTCGGCTCGGCCGGCAAGATCTTCTCGCTGACTGGCTGGAAGATCGGCTTCGTCTGCGCCGCGCCACCGCTCTTGCGCGTCGCCGCCAAGGTGCACCAGTTCCTGACCTTCACCACCGCGCCGAACCTGCAGGCCGCAGTCGCCTACGGCCTCGGCAAGCCCGACGACTACTTCCTGTCGATGCGCAAGGATTTGACGCGGAGCAGGGACCGTCTGACCAAGGGCCTCGAGAGTCTTGGCTTCCCCGTGCTGAAGTCGCAAGGCACCTACTTCCTCACGGTCGACCTGTCGCCGCTCGGGCTCAACGAGAGCGACACCGAGTTCTGCTGGCGGATCGTGAAGGACTACAAGGTCGCGGCGATCCCGGTCTCGGCGTTCTACGAGCAGGACCCGGTGACTTCGGTGGTGCGCTTCTGCTTTGCCAAGAAGGACCAGACGCTCGATACCGCGCTGGAACGGTTGTCGGACGCGGTGCGTGGACGCAAGAGGTAAACAGAGATGACGAATGTCGGCCGCTCGCGCTTTGGCCTGGGTCTTGCGATCGCCGCGGCGCTGACGTTGCTCTGCGCCGCCGCCGGGGCCGACGAGCGGGTCGTCAACTTCTACAACTGGTCCAACTACATGGCGCCGGATGTTTTGGAGGCCTTCACCAAGGAGACCGGCATCAAGGTGGTCTACGACACCTTCGACGCCAACGAGACGCTGGAGACGCGCCTGATGGCCGGCAAGTCCGGCTATGACGTCGTGGTGCCCACGGCCTATTTCCTGCAGCGCCAGATCAAGGCCAACATCTTTCAGAAGCTCGACAAGGCGAAGCTGCCGAACCTGTCCAACGCCTGGCCCGTGGTGACGCAGCGCCTCGCCACTTACGACCCCGGCAACCTCTATGCCGCGAATTACATGTGGGGCACGACGGGCATCGGCTACAACGTCGCCAAGGTGAAGCAGATCCTCGGACCCGACGCGAAGGTCGACAGCTGGGACATCGTCTTCAAGCCGGAGAACCTCGCCAAGTTCAAGGACTGCGGCGTGCACATGCTCGACTCCGCCGACGACATCTTTCCGGCGGCGCTGAACTATCTCGGGCTCGATCCGAACTCCACCAAGCAGGCGGACCTCGAGAAGGCCGCCGACGCCGTCGCCAAGGTTCGCCCGTCGGTACGAAAATTCCACTCGTCCGAATATCTGAGCGCGCTCGCGACCGGCGAGATCTGCTTCGTGGTCGGCTGGTCCGGCGACATCATGCAGGCCCGCGCCCGCGCCACTGAGGCCAAGAGCGGCGTCGAGATCGGCTACACCATTCCGAAGGAGGGCGCGCAGATGTTCTTCGACAATCTCGCGATCCCCGCCGACGCCAAGAACGTCAACGAAGCCTACGAGCTGATCAACTATCTCTACCGCCCGGACGTGGCCGCCAAGAACTCGGACTTCCTGTCCTACGCCAACGGCAACCTCGCCAGCCAGAAGCTGATCGATCCGAAGATCCTCAACGACAAGAACATCTATCCTGACGAGGCGACGCTCTCAAAACTGTTCGTCATCACGGCGCGCGAGCCGGCGACCCAGCGCATCATCAACCGGCTCTGGACCAAGGTGAAGACGGGACGGTAGAGGGGCCGTACCTGTCATTGCGAGCCAAGCGAAGCAATTCAGAACCTCTCGGCGGAGACGCTCTGGATTGCTTGATCGCTTCGCTCCTCGCAATGACGCCGCATCTACCGCCACCTTCGATGCAGCCACAGCCACTGCTCGGGATGCTCGCGCACCCAGCTCTCCACCACGCTGGTGACTGCCTGCATCGTGCCCTGGATGTCGATTTTGCCGTCGGCATCGCGCACCGGCTGGACTTCTTCCGTCAGCTCGCCGCGAAAACGGCCTCCGGGCAGGCGGATGATGCGGACGCCGTGGATGGGGCATTCGACCTGGCGGAGCAGGCGGGCCAGCGTCGGGTTGGCGCGGGTCTTGCGGCCGAAGAAGGTGACCTCGACGCCGCCGGTCAGATACTGGTCGATCAGCATCGCGACGTGCTTGCCCTCTTTCAGCGCCTGACCCAGCCGCAAAGGGGCGTCGCGGCCCGCCGGGATCAGCGTGCCCATGTTGACCTGGCGCATCTCCTGGATGATGCGATCGGCAGAGGCGATGTTCGGGCGGCGGTAGAGGATCGCAGCGTCAAGGCCGTGCGCGACCGCGGCGAGCGCCGGCAATTCCCAATTGGCCAGATGCGCGGCGAAGATCAGCGCGGGCTTGCCGTCGTCACGGATCTGGTCGAACAGCTCGATGCTGCGTTGGGGAATCTCGATCCGGCTCTTTTCCGGATGCGCGCGGTCGTAGTCCCAGACGTGGTCCATATGGGCGAATTCGGCGCCGACGCGGCCGAGATTGTCCCAGACCCCCATCAGGATCCGTTCGATCTCCTCCGGCGATTTCTCGGGAAACGCCGCGGTGAGGTTGGCGCGGCCGATGCGATGCTCGCGCAGGCGCGGCCCGATCAGCTTGGTCACGCGCGCGAAGACGTCCGAGGTCTTGACCGGATCGAAATAGCGCGTGGTGCGCAGCATGCCGACGGTGGCAGCCCCGATCAGGCTGCCGCTGACCGATTTGGCAGCCTCCCGCGCGCGGGCCCTCGTGCTCGCAGGAAGTAGCGCCATGCGTCCGGTCAGGCCGGTTCGCGCGTCAGGATCAGCGAGGCGTTCTGGCCACCGAAGCCGAACGAATTCGACATCACCGCGGTGACGCGGGCATCGCGCGCCTTGTTGCCGACGACGTCGAACAGGATCGTGGGATCGGGCGTCTCATAGTTGATCGTCGGCGGGATGCGCTGATGCTCAAGCGTGAGCAGCGAGAAGATCGCTTCGACCGCGCCCGCGGCCGAGATGGTGTGGCCGACCATCGACTTGTTGGAGGTGACCGGGATCTTCTGCGCGAGATCGCCGAATACGGCCGATGTCGTGTTGAACTCCATCTTGTCGTTCTCGGGCGTCGCGGTACCGTGCGCGTTGATGTGGTCGATCTGGTCCGGCGTCATGCCGGCATCGGCCAGGGTCTTGTTCATGCAGCCGATGATCGGCTTGCCGTCGGGCGAGGAGCGGGTCCGATGGAACGAGTCGGTGAGCTCGCCGCAGCCGGCGATCACGCCGAGGATCTTTGCGCCGCGCGCAGTTGCCGCTTCATAGCTTTCCAACACGAGCGCCCCGGCGCCTTCGGCCATGACGAAGCCGTCGCGGTTCTTGGAGAAGGGGCGGGAGGCCGCCTGCGGCGGATCGTTCTGGGTCGACAGCGCCGAGAGCAGCGAGAAGCGCACCAGCGCTTCCGGATTTACGGTGCCGTCGGTCGCGACGCACAGCGCAGCGTCGGTCTCGCCGCGGCGGATCGCCTCGACGCCGAGCTGGATCGAGGTGGCGCCGGATGCGCACGCCGTCGACAGCGAGATCGGCGAGCCCTTGGTGCCGAAGGTCTCGGCGAGGTGGGCTGCGACCGAGCCGAACATGAAGCGGTGGTGATAGGCGCTGTACTTGCCGCCGCCGGAGATGCGCAGCAAATCGTCATAGGTTAAGTCCAGCGCGCCGACGGCGCGGCCGAGCTCGCGGCGCTGAGGCCATTCGACCTCGACCGGCGCAACGGCGAGGAAGAGTGGACCCGGAAAATCAGCCTTGGCGCCGATGCCGGCCTGCTCGAGCGCTTCCTCCGTCACGATCTCGGCCATCCGCTCGGACAGGGCGGTGGAGGAGAACGGATCGACGCTGACGAAATCGACGGTGCCGGCCATCGTGGTCTTCAGGCCCTCGATCGGAAAGCGCGTGATGGTGCGGATGCCGGATTGACCGGCGACGAGCTTGGCCCAATTGTCGGCCTTGCCGGCGCCGAGCGAGGTCATGATGCCCATGCCGGTGACGACGACGACGGGACGCCCGAGTTTGTCGCGTGGTGCAGTCATGTCGATCCCCCGATCTGCTAGAGCGTGATCCAGCCAAAGCGCGAACGCGCTTCAGCTCACCGCCTCGACCAGCGCCATGCCTTCGCCGCGCCAATGTCCGGCTCCCACCACCACAATCTGGGTGGGCGCCCCCTGCATTTCAATCTCGGTCCCCGTCGAATCGTTCGGCGGGAACAGCGCGCCGCGCGAGATCGACAGCGCGGCGAGCGCGATGCCGAGCGGGAATTGCGTTTCCATGGTGTGGCCGAACATCGTGCCGGTCGAGCGCACCGGGAAGTCGGCGTGGTTCTTCAGGAAGCCGCGCTCCTCGCTGGTGGCGGGCTCGGCGCCGGTCGCGCCCGAGATGATCGCGCCCTTGCCCTCGCGCTTCGGCAGCTTTTGCCAAAGCTTCTCCAAGGTTGCGGCTATGTCGCCGGGTTGCTTGCGCCGGGCGAGGTCGGCAACGACGCTCGACAATTTTGCGAAAGGCTTTGCGCCGCGCGCTTCCGCATGCGCCTTCGATTCCAGCACCAGAAAGGCACCGGCCGAGCCGAGCGCGAAGCCGGCGCGGTCCTTGCGCGCCCACACGGGGGCGAACTTGTCCTTCAGATTGAAGTCGCCGAATTCGTAGAGGACCAGCAGGTCCTTGCGCTCGCCATTGTGCGAGCCGCCGACCAGCGCAATGTCGCTCTCGCCCGAGGCGATGCGCGCAAGCGCAATGCGGGCCGCATCTGCGCCCGCGACCTCTTCGCCCATAAAAGTGCGCGAGGTGCCGCCCAAGCCGTGCACGATGGCGATGTTGCCGGCGAGCAGGTTCGAGAGCTGCGCGAGGAACAGCGTCGGGCGCAAATCGCTCATCAGGCGTTCGTTGAGGAAGCCAGGCGCGTTCGCCCCCTTGGCCTCCGCCGAGAGCACGCCGGTGTCGACGTTGAGATCGCGCTCGCCGCCGCCGGCTGCCACCACCATGTCGATCTTGGCCACGATGTCCTTGTTGCCCTTGATGCCCGCGGAGTCGAGCGCAAGGCCGGCAGCGTAGGTGCCGATTCGCTGCCAGGCTTCCATCTGGCGTTGGTCGCCCTTCTTCGGGATCTGGCTGTCGAAGCTAACCGGCATCAGGGGATGCACGATGTAGGGCGCAAAGCCCTTCTCGTCGACATTGATGCGCCGCTCCTGAAGCGCGGCCCAGTTGGCGTCCAAGCCCTCGCCGAGCGAGGTGGCAAGCCCAATGCCGGTGATCCAGACTTCCGTCTGGCCGGGCTTCGAAGCAGTCTCAGTCATGGCGATACGGCCTGTTGCGGAAAGCCGATGCGCTTGGCGAACGAATCCATGTAGCCGCGCATATCCGCGTTGGGGAAGGGAATCTGCGTGAAAGTGAGCGTCGAGTTCGCGCGCAGCTTGCCGCCGACCCTGATCTTGGCTTCGGTCATGGCGTAGCCCGACCCCTCATGGGCCAGCGTCGCCTCGATGCTCATGAGGTCGCCGGGGAACACCGAGCCGCGGACCTTGGCCTCCTTGACGGCGGCCAGGATCGGCATGCGCTCGAACTTGAGCACGCCGAGCTGAAGCCAGCCCGAGGCCTGCGCCATCGATTCGATCAGCAGCACGCCGGGCATCAGCGGATAGCCCGGGAAATGCCCCTCGAAGATGGTGCTTTCCTTGGGGACCTGAGCCTCGACGACGATCTTCTTCTCGTCGACATTGAGGTCGACGATCCGATCGATCATGTGGAAGTATTCGAGTTGCATGACCGCGCGCTTAGGCGCTCGCGCCCTTGGCCGCAACCAGTTCGTCGATGCGGGCGCACAGATTCTTCAGCACGAAATACTGTTCGGTGGTCGCCTTGCCGTCGTTGACCTCCTGGGTCCACTTTTCCAGAGGCAACTTGATGCCGAACTGCTTGTCGATCGCAAACGCGATGTCCAGGAAATCGAGGCTGTCGATGCCGAGATCGTCGATGGCATGGCTATCCGGCGTGATCGTGTCGCGCGGGATGTCGCAGGTTTCAGCGATGATCGTGGCGACCTGATCGAATGTGGAAGACATCACTAAGCCTTTGATATATTGCTGATATTTGTCAGATTTCCAGAGTGGCGCGGTGGGCGGGCATCGCGCCCCAGATGACGCCCTCAAACCCCCCTCTGGCCGGGTCGAAAGCCCGTATATCGGAGCGCCGCCCTGAGTTCAATGGAGCCGGACAGGCCTCTCCGACAGGATTGGGGATGCTTCCCGAAGCGGTTTCGGCCGGGGGACCGGCAGCGGGATGGGCCCTAGATGTGCGGCGTCGTGATCTTGACGCAGTCGCGGCGGCCCATGAGCACGCAATCCTGGGTCCGCCTGATGTCGGCGATGCTTACGGCAAGCCAGATCCCGATCGCGGTCAGCGCGACCGTGAAGGCGAGGGCCGCGATGTTAGCGAGCATGCGGTGGCGGAAATCGTCCGGCTCGGTTCGGGGCTGCTCATAGCGGGACAGGTCGAGCCGCTCGGGCGGAACGCGGAGCGGCTGCACGGTACCGCTGCCCCGGTGGACCGTCGGGGAGGGCGAATTGCGCGGCCTGAACTGGAGCACCCGGTGCTCGCCATCAGAGCTTATGGGCCGCTGGGTCTTCATGTGTGAGGATCAACTCCGAAGCAGCGATTTTTAGATAGCATACGTGGTGAAGACGTTGCAGAAAATCTTCTCAACGCGCACGTGCATTGTGTGTTCGCACTATTCCCGCGCGACGCTGTCGCCGAGCGCTGTCATGCCTGAGTCAGGAAGGTGCGGGTTGCGCTGCAGCAATGGCCACGGCGTTATTGCCGTATACGTCGGCTTGTGATCCCGCTGGCGGAACCGAATGCATTTTGCCGCTGTCGGGCCCGTGTCATAATCCGGGAACCGGGACCACCGGTTACGAACAATGCGAGGGATCTTCGACCATGACCACCACCAACGCGCGCGAGCCGAGAGTTCATCCGGTGCCGATCCTGTCGCTGCGGCCGACCCAGATGACGGTCGGCATGCGCGAGGTCAAGGAGAAGCGCAAGCGCTGGCGCGAGCATGGCAAGAAGAAGCAGTCCGATCTGCTCGGCACGCACATGATCCCGGTCGTCTACGGGCCGGACCTGCGCTACTACGTGATCGATCATCATCATCTCGGCCGCGCGCTGCATGACGAGGGCATCAAGGAGGTGCTGGTGACTGTCGTCGGCGACCTTCGGATGGTCGAGCGCGAGGCGTTCTGGGGCGTGATGGACAACAAGCGCTGGGTCTATCCCTACGACGCCAAGGGCGAGCGGCGTCCGTTCCGCGATTTGCCGAAATCGGTCGCCGATCTCAAGGACGACCCGTTCCGCAGCCTTGCCGGCGAGCTCCGCCGCATGGGCGGCTTCGCCAAGGACACCACGCCGTTCTCGGAATTCCTGTGGGCCGACTTTCTGCGCCGGAAGCTGTCGCGCAAGGCGGTGGACGCCAATTTCGACAAGGCGCTCGAGAAGGCGATGTCATCCGCCAAGAGCAAGGACGCGATCTATCTGCCCGGCTGGTGCGGACCGGCGGAGGATGATTAGGCGCGCTCTCCCGCATCAATCGCGCTGGAAAATCTTAGCGCCGGGATAGGCGCGTCGGGCGTAAGTGACGACCAGCGCGCGCTCCTGGGTGTCCAGGAAGGGCGTTCGGATCTGGCTCGATTCGACGACGAGGTGCCACAGGCCATTGAGCTTTCGGACGACGATTTTCATCTGCGCAAGTCCTCGATAACCCCGCATCCAGCAAAAGGTGGCTGTCGCGGTCGCCCTGTCTTTCGCGATCGCGACCGCGGGTGCAAAATTCCCGGCACGGTCGGCGCTCGCCGCACGACAGCAGCAACACTTGCTAGTTGGTTACCGCACGCGGCCCGATAAGACGGGTCCGATCACAGCCGCTTGAGCGAAATCATTTTCCGCGACCATGAAACAGTCCTGAAACAGAGCGGTCTCATCTCTGTGGGCTAGTCGAGCTCACACAGGAGGCGAACATGCGCCGTCTGGTTCTAGTAGTTGCCTTGCTCGCGGTTGCTTCAGCGGGAATCTCGGCGTCGTTCGCTGCGGTCCACCACGCCAAGTCGTTAACGTTTGCCGAGCGCTTTGCGCCCGCGCTCGAGCTGATGGCGAAGCAGTAGCGGCATACGCTTCGGGGCAGGCTTGATCTGCCGCAAATCCGCGTCGTGGCGGCCAGCTAGAGTCCGCCTTGCATGATCGCCTATGGCGTGCTGTGCCCCGATGTCGAGGGCCCGGGCTCCAGGTCGTGCTGACCTCAGGTCGTGCTGACCTGGAGACGTGGCCATGAGCTTGATCTTTCGTATCCTCTTTGTCGCGGCCGGCGCTATCACCGCGCTGTTCGTCACGCGCGATGCGCTCAACTTCACCATCATCCAGACGTTCGTCGCCATTCTGCTCGTGACCGCCGTCGTGGGCGCCGGAACGCTCTGGAGCCTGCGGCGGAAGACGTAAGCGGCACGGCGCCAAGAAGGATGCCGATGAGCGCCGGGTCGGCGCCCATCTGCTGAGCTCGAAGGTGATGCGGCCTGCTTCAGCGCAGGATCTCGCGCAGCACCTCGCCGTCGACCTGGTGCGGCCGGACGCCGAGGATCTGCATGATGGTCGGCGCCACGTCGAGATTGCGCATGCGCCGCATCGTCGTCTTGCGGATGTCCGGACCTGCGGCGATCAAGGTCGCGCTCATCACCGGCAGCTCGGGATCATGGCCGTGCGCGCCGTAGAAATTCGGCATCGACAGCGTGGTCGTTGCCGCGTTGAACGCCGCGTCGCCGAGGCGCGCGACGCCGGGGCTCTGGATGCCGTCGAAATTGTAGCCCGGCGCCATCAGCGCGAACACATCGCCGAAATCCTGGCCGATGGTCTTGCTGGTGCACAGCCCGGTTCCGGCGTTGCATTGCAGCGGGCGCGTCTCGACCACGTTGAAGATGCGTCCGCTGTCGAGCGAATAGTTGAACTTCGGATTGGGATCGACCGCGTTCTTCACTGCGTCCGCGATCTGCGCGACCAGCGCCTTGTAGGTCGCGAGATCGACGGTGCCGCCCTGTTCGCGGTTCTGGAGGTTGACGTAGATGTTGACCGCCGGACCCGAGGTCCGGATCGCCAGCTTGGTAGTGTCGATGCCGGCGTTCTTCAGGATGTTGGTCATGCTGACTGATGTGTGGAACGGGGCGAAGCCGTGGTCGGACACCACGATGACGTTGCTGTCGGAGCCCGCCGCATCGGCGATCTTCTTCACCGCCTTGTCGGCGACCTGATAGGCGAAGCGGATGTAGGAGGCGTAGCGCTTGACCTTGTCAGGATCCTGGCCGGCGCCGATCGAGTTCGGGTCCTTCGGGTTGGTGCCCTGGCGCGGATCGGTGAGCAGGAACTGATGCTCCGATCCGTCGGGCTGCTCGATATAGACCATGACGAGATCGGCGTCGGGATGATTCTGGATCGCACGCTCACCGATCTCGGCCTGGTAGCGCACGAAGGTCTTGACCATGTCCTCGAACATCGCCTCGATCTCGACGTCGGGGAAATTGGTGAAGCCGGGGCTCAGCCGCTCCGGAATGCGGAAATCGGCCTGCGGACGCCAGAAGCCGATGTTGTTGTTGATGTCGTCGACATCGGCCAGCACCGGCGTGTTGCGCGGGATGTAGTTGGCGCCATAGCGGGCGAAGCGCACGACGGAGAGATCGGGCGACAGTTGCGAGACGTAATAGGCGGCACCGACCTTGGCGCCGCTGCCCTCGAAGAAGAACGGCGCGTTCTCATCGCCGAACTTGGCATAGGCAGGTCCCGTCGAGGGGGCGTGGAACGGCCCCGCTTTGATGCCCTGCGCGGTGTCGAAGAACACCAGCGTGTCGTAGTTCACCTTGTTGTCGTTGGTGGTGTCGATCGCCGCAACGCGGATCGAATATTTGATGTCGAACGTCGCCGCATTGCTGGAGCAGGTCGAGATCTGCGCCGAGGCGCACGAGAACGACTCGATCGGGTTGGTCGTCACCAGCACCGGACTGAAGGAGAAATGGCCGGCTGCCTGGAGGCCTGCGACGACGCCCGCATCGGCCGCGAAGTCGGATTGGCTCAGCGAGAAGCCCTGGGCGGAGAGACCGCCGAACGCGCCGAACGGCACGGTGTAGTTGGTCACACGCGTCGGCTGCGCCGGTTGCACCACGGTGCCGTTGATGGAGATGGCGGCGCCGTCGCCGCCAGGCCAGGTCGCGGTGGCCACTTTCTTGCCCTGCTGGCGGAGCTGCACCCACAGCGGTTCGGCCGTCGGGTGCGGCGATGGCCCGAGCGGACTCTCCTGATAGCCGCCGATCGGGGCTGCGAAGCCGCTGATGCTCGAGGTGATCGGCGCGACGGCGGCCTGGAACGTGTTCGAGGGGATGTCATTGTGCACCGCGTTCGAGCCGGTGGCGATCTCGATATGCGACACCGCCGTGAGCGACGGCGAGGCCGTCACGTTCTGCAGTGCCACCGCGCCGTGGCGGCTCAGCCGCGCCAGGCCACCGTCACGCGGCAACACGCCTTCCTCGATGAATTGCTGGATGAAATTGGGCTTGGCGCCGTCGAGCGAGATCAGCACGACCTGCTTCGACTTGTGGCCATGATGGCCGCGACCGTGATCGCGATCGCGGAAATTGCCGAAGTCGCGGTCCCGGTCGTCGTCGGCCGCACGCACAGGCGTTGCAACACCGGCCAGCGACGTGGCGAGCGACATCGCCGCAATCATGGAAAGGAGAATCTTCTTGTTCATGTGATCGCCCCAGGCTGGCTGCGCAATCTGCGCGGATGTTGCTTGCAACGGAGAGCGATTATCGAGTGCGGCCGACGACGCGCATGTGACACGTGTACGTCGAAGCGATTACGCCAACGGGATGTCGGTGCATGATGCGGAAGGTGAGACAATCGCTTGTCGAAAAGGCCACGCTCGAACAACGGTCTAAAGCGCCATGATAGCGATTTCGAACACAAGCGTGCTTGGACGTGAACGACGGAAGGAACCCGGCGATCTCGAGCAGCATCTGCACGTGCATCAGATTTATGGCGTCGCTTCCGTCCTACGTGTGACTGTCATTGCCACCAAGCAAGCGGTGCAGCCAGCGCTCGACGGGGCGGCCGACCGTGAGCAGCACGATCGCGATCACCAGCGCGACCAGGACGATCTTCCATTCGCCGGCGCCGCAGGCGATGCCGAGGCAGGCGGCTAGGAAGGCGCAGGCCGCACTGGTCAAACCATGGACGCGGAACCGGTGGCCCTCGCGCACGATGACGCCGGCGCCGAGAAAGCCGATGCCGGTGAGGATGCCCTGGATCACGCGGCTCGCCGCATCACTGATCTTGCCGGGCTCGGCGAACTGTACCGTGAGCAGCACGACGGTCGCCGTGGAAAGCCCGACGATGCCGAGCGTTTTCAGCCCGATCGGCTTGCCGTGCAGGTCCCGGTCCAGCCCGATTGCGGCGCCGGCGAGCGTCGCAACGCCAAGGCGCAGCAGAATCTCGGGCCAGTCCAGCTCGGTCATGTCTTGTCGGTCACGTCTTCGGCAACCGTCCCATCAGGTAGAACTCCTCGTTCGGGCGCATGCCGGTGAAGTTGGCAAGGCGGTTCGAGAGCGCGAAGAAGGCGGAGATGGCGGCGATGTCCCAAATGTCGTCGTCACTGAAGCCGTGGGGCGCGAGGACGGCAAAATCCTCCTCCGAGACGCGCTGTGCGTCGGCGGACACCTTCATCGCGAAATCGAGCATCGCCTTCTGTCGCGGCGTGATGTCGGCCTTGCGGTAGTTCACGGCGATCTGGTCGGCAATCAAAGGATTCTTGGCGCGGATGCGCAGGATGGCGCCATGCGCGATCACGCAATACTGACACTCGTTGGCGGCCGAGGTCGCGACCACGATCATCTCGCGCTCGGCCTTGGTGAGCCCGCTGTCCTTCTCCATCAGCGCGTCATGATAAGCGAAGAAGGCGCGGAACTCGTCGGGACGGTAGGCCAGCGTCAGGAACACATTCGGCACGAAGCCGCTCTTCTCCTGCACGGCGAGGAGCCGCGTGCGGATGTCCTCGGGCAGCATGTCGAGGGCGGGTGCGGGGAAGCGTTGTGCTGCGGTCTTTGTCATTGGCGTGGATTCCGGCTTGGGGCGGGAAACATAGTCGATGCGGGCGGCCGCCTCAACGTGCTCAGTGCGCGCCACGCACGTCATCGCCCGCGCAGCGGGGCATCCAGTACTTCGTGACGGGAGCGGTTTTACCGATAGGCTGCAGCGTACTGGATGACCCGCCTCGCGGGGCATGACAATTTACCTGGAGATCGAGTGAGGCCTTACCGCAACGGCTTCTTCAGCAGCGAGAAGCGGTCGGGGTCGAGGCCCATCGACGGTTGCAGCATCGGGGCTTCGAGGCTGGACATCATCTTGGCGGGCGGGGCCGAGAACACCGGATCGTTCGGCACGTCGCGCTGCGAGGTGGCGCCGCGCCAGCGCTCGAGCACGGCGCTGACGAAATGCATGTCGTGACCGGAGGTCATGGAGGGCACGCTCGAGATGGTGGCTTCGCCGCGCGGCAATTGGTGCGGCGGCACCTCCTTGAAACGCAGGCGCGTCGGCAGCGCGACACCTTCGCCGAACGCCAGCACCTCGCGGGTGCCGAGCGAGGGTACGAAGGACAGCAAGTTCGCGGCCGCATCCGACACAGCAGCGCGCAGCAGCGCCTGGTCGCGGTCGTTCGCAAGACGCATCGTGAACAGCGTGTTGCACTGGGAGATGATGGTGGCGTCGAGCTCGGCCGGGCGCTGGGTGATGAGGCCGAGATAGACGCCGTATTTGCGGCCCTCCTTGGCGATGCGCGACACCGCCTTGCGGGTCGGGCCGAAGCCGATGTTGCGGTCGGCGGAGGCGTAGCGGTGCGCCTCTTCGCAGACGAACAGCAGCGGCGAAACGCCGTCGCTCCACAGGCCGAAGTCGAAGGCCATGCGGCAGAGCACAGACACGACGGAATCGATGACCTCGGCCGGGAAGCCGGCGAGCTGCATCACCGTCATCGGCTTGCCGTTGGCCGGCAGGCGGAACAGATGGCTGATCACCTCGGCCATGGTGTCACCGCCGACATTGGCGTTGTCGAACATGAAGGCGTAGCGCGGATCGTTGCGGACGGCCTCGATGCGCGAGATCAGCTTGTGATAGATGATGCGCGAGGAGCGGTTCTCGAGCTTGCCCATGCGCTCGTCGATCAGCGACAGCAGGTCGACGAGGCGATACGGCACCGGCGTGTCGACGGTGTAGCCGATCTGCTTGGGATCGATGCGCTTGAGGCCGATGCGATCGGCGTTCTGGTATTGGGTGTAGACGCCTTTGGCGAGTGGGATCACCTCGGCGAGGATGTCGAGCTCTTCGGGCACGCCGGCGCGGCCGCCGAACAGCACGTCGACGATCTCCTCGAAATTGAACAGCCAGAACGGCAGCTTCAGGTTCCGCGGATTCAGCACCAGCGCACGATCGCCGAAGCAGCGGCCATATTCGTTGTGAACGTCGAGCAGGAAGATGCGCAGGTTCGGCCGCGCCTTCAGGATCTCGTTGAGCAGCAGCGATACGCCCGTGGACTTGCCGACGCCGGTCGAACCCAGCACCGCAAAATGCTTGGAGAGCATTTCCTCGACATCGACATAGGCGACGACGGAACGGTCCTGCTGGAGGAAGCCGACATTGATCTGGTCCGAGCCGGTCGGCGCGTAGATCGTGCGCAGCTCCTGGCTGGTGATCAGGTCGACCGCGTCGCCGATGGTCGGATAATTGGTGACGCCGCGCTGGAATTTGGCCTTGTCGGCGGCATTGAGGATCTCGCCGAGCAGATCGACCGACGCGATGGCGATGTAATTGTCCGCGCCCGACAGATTCTCGCAGGAGACCTCGGTGATCATGGCGACGATGACCGAGCCGGCGCAACGAATGCTGACGAAGCGGCCGACGGTCGCCCGAACTTCCGAGATGGGCATGCGGCTTTCCGCCAAAAGCCCGACCCGGGCGAGCGATCCGCGAACCGAAATCACGCGTCCAAAGGATGTCACGATGAATGAACCTGGCAAGAGCAAGGGATTTGCTCCGGACTATGCTGGGCCGTCGCTGGACAAACGGTTAAATGGCAGGTGCGCCCGCTTCGTTAAATCCGCGACAATTCGGCTCCTCGCTTTGTTCCCAACGCATATTTGCGGACGGAATCGGCTGAAAAAATGCTGGTTTTGAGCGCCAGCGCGGCTGAAAGGCGCTTAAGGAAGATTTTACCATTCGGCCACTCCGTCCCGTGGGCTTTGTCATCGGGAGGGGGCGGATTTCGACCGGCACCGCGCCGTTTGATTTGTTGACGGGACCTAATCATGTGTACATTAGTACAAATGACCCCTCGGGCGCGAGCGCGTTGCAGCTCTGTGCCCGATCGCGCGATCCGGCGCAGCGGGTCGCAAGCCACCTCTGGAGGACGTCATGCAGCCCGAACCGATCCTCGATCTCGCCCATCTCGGCCACATGGAACTGCTGACGCCGAAGCCCGACGAGAGCCTGAAGTTCTTCGTCGACGTCATGGGCATGACGGTGAGTGGGCAGAAGGGCGAGTCGGTGTACTTGCGTGGCTGGGACGATTACGAGCGCTATTCGCTCAAGCTCACGGCATCGAAGACCTCAGGCATGGAGCACATGGCGCTGCGCGCGCGCAGTCAGCAGGCGCTGGAGCGCCGCGTCGCCGCGCTGCAGGGCTCCGGGTTCGACATCGGCTGGATCGAGGGCGACATGGGGCAGGGGCCGGCCTTCCGCTGCCGCGATCCCGACGGCCATATCGTCGAGCTCTATTACGAGACCGAATGGTATCAGGCCCCGCCGGAGCTCAAGCCCGCGCTGAAGAACCAGGCGCAGCGCTTTCCGGCGCGCGGCATTAACGTCCGCCGCCTCGACCATCTCAACTGCCTCGCCGTCGACATCAAGGCGAACCGCGAATTCTTCGAAAATTATCTCGGCTGCCGCCTCACCGAGCAGATCGTGCTCAACGACGGGCGTGAGGCGGCGATGTGGCTGACCATGTCGAACAAGAGCTACGACTTCGCCTATTCGCTCGACCATTCCGGCACGCCCGGCCGCTTCCACCATGTCACCTATGCGCTCGACAGCCGCGAGGAGATCCTTCGTGCCGCCGACATCTTCCTCGAGAACGGCGTGCACATCGAGACCGGCCCGCACAAGCACGCGATCCAGCAGACCTTCTTCCTCTATGTCTACGAGCCCGGCGGCAACCGCGTCGAGGTCGCCAATGCCGGCGCGCGCCTCATCCTCGCGCCCGACTGGAAGCCGATCGTGTGGACCGAGGAAGAGCGCAAGAAGGGCCAGGCCTGGGGCTTGAAGACGATCGAGTCCTTCCACACCCACGGCACGCCGCCGGTGGAGATGAAGAAGCACGGCTAATGCGTTGAAGCGCGTACACGTGCGATCGTCTCCCGCACGCCCGTCCAGGCCGGCTTGTCCGGCGCAAACTGCCCGCGCAGGAAGCTGACGAGCTCTTCGACCTGTGCGTCGCTCATGCTGTTCCTGAATGCGGGCATGTAGCCGAGGTCGCTCGACACAGGCTCGGCGATGCCGTGCAGGATGACCTGGACGAGATTGTCCGGCTTCGCGCTGTGCAGGTTGCTGTTGAGCGCGAGCGAGGGCCTGGTGCCGAACAGCGGCAGGCCGCCGACCTCGTGGCAGACGGCGCAGGCGCCCTGATAAAGGCGCGCGCCGGGGGACGAGGCCACGGTGACTTGCGTTGCGCCCTCGAGCTTTACGGCGAGTGCCGGCGCATCAGCCGCGGTGTCGTTGAACGAGTTGAGATAGACCGCCATCGCGCGGATGTCGTGGTCGGGCAGGGCCTTGAGATCCCTGATAACAGGCGCCATCGGACCGGCAGCGACACCGTGATAGCGGGAATGGCCGGTGCGCAAGTACGCGAACAGCTCGTCCTCACTCCACGGGATCGGCGCGTGCGAGACCGAGGTCAGCGGCGGCGCCTCCCAGCCCTCGGCAAACCCGCCGGCGAGATAGGCATTGCGCTGCTCGGCGCCGAGCGCGTTGCGTGGCGAATGGCAGCCGCTGCAATGGCCGAGGCTCTCGACGAGATAGGCGCCGCGATTCCATTCCTCCGATGCGGCGGGATTGGGCTTGAACTCCTTTGCGTGATGGAACAGCGCGTTCCATCCGGCGAGCAGTGGGCGAAGGTTGAACGGGAAGGCCAGTTCGTTCGCCGGCGCTGTCGCGCGCACTGCCGGTTGCGCCATCAGATAGGCATAGAGCGCCTGCATATCGGCGTCGCTGGTCCTCGCAAAATGCGTGTAGGGGAAGGCGGGATAGAGCTGCCGTCCGTCGCGATGCAAGCCCTCGCGCATCGCGCGCTCGAAGGCGGGATAGGACCAGGCGCCGATACCGGTCTCGACGTCGGGTGTGATGTTGGTCGAGAAGATCGTGCCGAACGGCGTCTCCAGCGCGCGGCCGCCGGCGTTGAGTGCGCCGTTGAGGCTGGTGTGGCACTCCGCGCAATTGCCGAGCGCCGCAAGCTGCCGGCCGCGCGCGATGGTCGCGGCGGAGTAGACCGATGCGTCGGGCCGCGCGATTGGCGCGATGACGCGGCCGGGCAGCAGCGCCGCGCCGATGCCGAGCGCCGCAGTGCAGACGGCCGCGATCGTTGCGACAATACCGGCACTTTTGGCGAAGGGATTTTCCCAGATGCGACGCGGTTTTGGCGCAGCGGGCGCGGGCAGGGCCTGCGGCACGGGCGATGCTTCCCCATGCAGGCCCTTCAGGATGCGCTCTGGCGTGAACGGCGGCTCGCGGAAGCGCACCCCGGTGGCATCGAAGATCGCATTGGCAATCGCTGCAGCGCTCGGGACCGACGCGGACTCGCCGACGCCGAGCGGGGGCTGGTCTTGCCGCGGCAGCATCAAGACGTCGATCTTGGGCACATCAGGCAAGGGAATGATCGGATAGGCACCCCATTCCCGCGCCGCCACCGCGCCGCGCTCGAACGAGACCTCCTCCATCAACGCGCGGCTGGTGGACTGGATGACGTTGCCGTGGATCTGGTGGCGCACGCCGTCCGGATTGATCATCAGGCCGGAATCCTGCCCGGCGACGACGCGCGTCACGCTGACATCGCCGGTGGTCTTGTTCACCGCGACGTCGGCGATCCAGGCCGACCACGCCGCACCGTAGCCGGGAAACTTGCTGTGGACATACAGCGCATAGGCAAAGCCGCGCCCGTGCACGATCTCGCCGTTCTTGTCCTCGCGGACCGGACGCGGCCTCCAGCCCGCGCGCTCGGCAACCGCGTTGACGAGATCGACCGCGCGCGGATCCTTCAGATAGCGCAGACGGTATTCGATCGGGTCGACGCCGGCCTCGGTGGCGGCCTCGTCGATGTAGGACTCATGTGCAAAGGTGTTTGGCAAGGCCGAGACGCCGCGAAACCAGGAGGCGCGCACGATCGGCGGCATGTCGTGGGCGACCACGCGCATATTTTCGTAGTCGTAAGGCGGGATCGCGGTGCGGTCGCCCATCTGCAGCACGGCAGGCTCGGATGGAATGCGACCGGTCAGCAGCAGTGCGAGCGTCGGCGCGGCATTCGACGGATAGCGCGTGGCGAGATCGTAACCGGCGATGCCGCCGTTGGCGTCGAGGCCGCCATTGACGTCGATGAGCTGCGCGGTGCCCTTGGGCTCCCAGGCGTGTTCCTGCTCGCGCGTGAGCTGCACACGGACGGGCCGGCCGACTGCGCGCGATAGCAATAGCGCGTCGGCGCTCACGTCATCGGCGCAATTGCGGCCGTAGCAGCCGGCGGCCTCTAAGCGGATGACCTCGATCTCGCTCTCTGGACGTTCGATCAGTAACGCGAGATCGGCGCGAAGCACGTGCGGATTCTGCGTGCCCGACCAGACGCGGATGTTGCCGTCCTGGACATCGGCGACGGCGCAGGAGGGGCCGATCGAGGCGTGCATCTGATACGGCCAGACGTAAGTGCGTTGCATCGGCTTGGCCGCGCTAGCGATGGCGGCATCCACGTTGCCCTTGTCGATCAGCGTGCGGGGCGTCGACGGATTGGCGCGCAGCGCGGTCTCGACATCAGAGAGGTCGGTGAGAGCAGGCGTCGGCTTCCAGCTCACCTTGAGCTGCTCGGCCGCGCGCATCGCGTTCTCCTCGCGCTCGGCAACCACGCCGACGAAATCACCGATGCGAACGACAGCGACAAGGCCGGGTATGTCGCGCACCGAGGATTCGTCGATGCCGATCAGGCTGGTGCCGACGAACGGGCCGGCATCGACGCCGGCATAGGGCGGGCGCACCACGCGGCCGTGCAGCATGCCGGGCAGGCGAATATCGTGCACGAAGGTCAATTCGCCCGTGGCCTTGGCGGGCAGGTCGACGCGCGGGACCGACTGGCCGACGATGGCGTAATCGCCGACAGGCTTCACGGCGATATCGTCGGCAAGCTCGAGCCGGATCTCTTCGCCGCCGATCAACTCCCCATAGCTGACGCTGCGATTATGCCCGCGGACGAGACCGTCCTCGATCTTCAGCTCAGCCCCAGGCAGCTCCAGCCGCTCCGCCGCGCGCGCGATCAGGAACTGCCGCGCTTGCGCTGCGGCCTTGCGCAGGGGCACGGCGGTGATCTGGATGGTTTCGCTGGCAATCGTCGCGCCCTGGTTCGGCACCACTGCGGTGTCGCCGAGCACGACGACGACGCGCGCAAAGGATACATCCAACTCTTCGGCGACGATCTGGCCCAGCGCGGTGCGGATGCCGGTGCCGAGATCGACATGGCCGTTATAGGCGGTGACCGAGCCGTCCGCGGTGATGCGGACGAAGGTCTCTGTTGTGACCTCGTCCACGGTGCGGACGACGACGAGCGAACCTGGTGGCCGCTCAGCTCCGTTCGAGACAGGGGAGGCCATCAATCCGCGGCCTCGGTGAGCTGGCCGGAGGCGCGCATCACGGCGCGCAAAATTTCGACATGCGTGCCGCAGCGGCAGAGATTGTAGCGCAGCGCGGCGAGCGCCTCCTGCTCGGTCGGCTGCGGATTGATCGCGAGCAGCGCCTTGGTGGTCATGATGATGCCGTTGAGGCAGTAGCCGCATTGCGCGGCCTGCTCGTCGATGAAGGCCTGCTGCACCACGTCGGGCTCGTCGCGGGTGCCGAGCCCTTCGAGCGTCACGATGTCGCGGCCGGCGCAGCCGCCGATGGGAATCACGCAGGAGCGCGCGGCACTGCCGTCAATCAGGACAGTACAGGTGCCGCATTCACCGAGGCCGCAACCGTATTTCGGGCCGTTGAGCGCGAGATCGTTGCGCAGCACATAGAGCAGCGGCGTGTCGCGCGCCGCGCTGACCTCGCGGATCCGGCCGTTGACGGTGAGGCGGATCGGTGCCTGCATCATCCCTGTTCCCAAGCGCGCAAATGAAATTCGACGTCGTGACGATACCGTTTGTACACAAACGTGCAAGCCGTGCATGCCGCACTGCAGCGCGGCTGCCTTGTTTCTGTACAGCGCGGCTAGGCAAATGAGGTTTTATGCGGCAGCAGCATCTTTTGCGCTGCACCGGTCCTTGACAGCCCCGGGGACCGCGCGCAACATCGTTCGTATACGAATGATAACGACGTCTCCGCTGGCCCCATATGGTGATGGAAACAACGAGCGCTGCCACCGACAAGATCCGCTGCGATGCCTGTCCGGTGATGTGCTACATCAAGCCGGGCGCGGCGGGCGCCTGCGACCGCTATGCCAACCATGACGGCAAGCTCGTCCGCGTCGATCCGCATGTGATCCTGGAGCGCACGGTCGAGCACGGCGGCAAGCTGGTGCCGTTCAGCCGCACCGAAGACTGGGACGGCAAGATCGTCCACGAGCCTTCAACCTTTGTCACCGCGATCGGCGCGGGTACGACCTATCCCGACTACAAGCCGGCGCCATTCATCGTCTCGGCGGAGGTCGACGGCGTCGACATGGTGACCGTAGTCACCGAGGGCATCTTCTCTTATTGCGGCATCAAGGTGAAGATCGACACCGACCGCTATCTGGGGCCGGAGACCGCGACCGTGCGCGCGCAGGGCGAGGCGGTCGGCCACGTCACGACCAGCGAATACGGCTCGCAGATGCTGTCGCTCGGCGGCGTGCATCATCTCACCGGCGGCTCCAAGAAGGAGGGCCGCGTCACCTGCGATACGCTGATGGATCTCGCCAATTGCAAGGCGGTAGAGCTGACCATCGATGGCGGCGCCACGGTCGTGGTGCAGGCCGGTCAGCCGCCGATCGTCAACGGCGTGAAGGAAGAGCGCATGCGCGTCGGCTGCGGCTCGGCGACGATCGGCATGTTCGCCAAGCAGTGGCACGGCAAGGTCGATGAAGTCGTCGTGGTCGACGACCACATCACCGGCGTTCTCAGTGAGCATCAGGCGGGAAAACTGCTCGGCATCCCCGACACCGGCATCAAGATGAAGGGCCGGCGCTCGACGCCCGGCCGCTATTTTCAGGTCGCCGATCCCGGCACGGGCTGGGGCGGCACCAACATCTCCGATCCGCTGTCGATTCTGGGGCCATTCGATCCCAAGGAAGCAAGGCCCGGCCTGTCGATGCTGATGGTCTCCACGACCGGCGAGCATTCGTCCTATTACGTGCTCGATGAGGCCTTGAAGCCGGTCGAAACCGAGATGCCGGCCGACCTGAAATTCTCCGTCGAGCGCATCCAGGAGAACTGCGAGCCGGCGCTGTGCACGGTGCTGTTCATGGCGGGGGCCGGCGGCTCGCTGCGCGCGCCGGCGTCACCGACAATCCGGTGCGGCTGACGCGCTCGGTGAAGGATGCGCTGACACGCGTCACCAGCGGCGGCGCGCCTGTTTATGTCTGGCCCGGCGGCGGTATCACCTACATGGTCGACGTGACGCAGATGCCGGCGGGAGCGTTCGGCTATGTGCCGACGCCGGCGCTGGTCGCGCCGATCGAGTTCACGATGAAGCTGTCCGACTATGCCGCGCTCGGCGGGCACATGGACTACGTCAAGCCCCTCGCCGAAGTGCAGAACGGCGAAGATGTCCGCCAGCTGCCCTGGCAGAACCCGCTCCCGGGACGCCGGGCATGACACGGCTCCCGCAAATCGCATTGCTGTCTGATGGCCGGCGGCTGCATTTGCAGGATGGACCGATTGATCTGGTCGTTGAGGCGAGGGGAGAGCGGGACGAGGTGCGAGCGGCTTATGAGGCTGCGGCGCGAAGGTTTACCGGACTGCTCGACGAACTCTGCACGGAACTGCCGGACCTGCGGACGGCCGCTGGGGCGCGGACCTCGCTGAAGGGCGTGGTGACGCGTCGCATGCACGCCGCCGTCGCGCCCTATGCTGCCGATTGCTTCATCACGCCGATGGCCGCGGTTGCCGGCAGCGTGGCGGAGGAAATTCTGGGTGCGATGGTCTGCGCGGCGAGGCTCGATCAGGCCTATGTCAACAATGGCGGCGATATCGCGCTTCACCTCGGCGCAGGCGAGCACTTCTCGGTCGGCCTGATGGACCGGCCCGATCGCAATGGCGTGATGCGGGTGATGAAGGTCGATGCCGACGATCCCGTGCGCGGCATCGCGACCAGTGGACGGCACGGGCGCAGCTTTTCGCTTGGCATTGCGGATGCCGTAACGGTGTTGGCGGCGACGGCATCGCAGGCCGATGCGGCGGCGACGATCGTTGCCAATGCAGTCGATCTGCCCGGCCATCCCGCCATCACCCGGACGCCTGCGAACGAGCTTCAGCCGGACAGCGATCTCGGCGCGCGTCTCGTCACCCGCGGCGTCGGTGAATTGTCGCAGAAGGACATTGCGGCTGCGCTGGAATCTGGCGCGGAATGTGCACGGCAATTATTCGATCGCGGTCTGATCGAGGGTGCCATGCTCAGGCTTTGTGGTGATATGCTTGTCATAGGACCTAAGGATGTAAAAGAGCAGCGACCGCGCTCGCTTGTGCTGGAGAATGCGGTCGGTGCCTGAACAGGGAAGCGAAACATGAGTGCGATCATCCGCAAGATCGTCACGGTCGTCGAAGAGACGCAGATGGAGATGGGCCGCCAGGTCTCGCCGCCGACCCGGCGCGCCGCGGCAATTGCCGTGATCGAAAATCCCTTTGCCGGAAAATATGTCGAGGACCTTTCGCCGTTGATCGCGATCGGCGAGGAGCTCGGCGAGCTCCTGTCGAAGCGCGCAGTAGCCGCGCTCGGCATCGACGGCGCGAAGGCGCAGAGCTACGGCAAGGCCGCGGCCGTCGGCGAGAACGGCGAGCTGGAGCATGCCGCCGCGATCCTGCATCCCAAGATGGGCGCGCCGGTGCGCAAGGTGCTGGGCAAGGGCGCGGCACTGATCCCGTCGTCGAAGAAGCGCAGTGGTCCCGGCACGACGCTGGATATTCCGCTCGGGCACAAAGACGCTGCCTTTGTGCGCAGCCATTTTGACGGAATGGAAGTGCAGATCAATGACGCGCCGCGCGCCAATGAGATCATGGTCGCGGTCGCCGTCACCGACAGCGGCCGTCCGCTGCCGCGCGTCGGCGGGCTGACGGTCGCGGAGATCAAGGGCGAAGACGGTTTGCGCTAGAACACGCAAGAGAGTTCAAAACTGGAGGTTGGGATGCGAGCAAGAAACTACTTCGTCGGCGCGGCCTTCGCGCTTCTGGCCGGCGGCATCGCCCATTCGGCCATGGCGCAGGACATCAAGATCGGCGAGATCAACAGCTATTCGCTGCTGCCGGCGTTCACCGAGCCCTATCGCAAGGGCTGGCAGCTCGCGGTCGAGGAGATCAACGCGGCCGGCGGCATCAACGGCAAGAAGCTCGTCGTGATCTCCAAGGACGACGGCGGCAAGCCGGCCGACGCGCAGACCGCGGCCAATGAGCTCGTGTCGAGCGAGGGCGTGGCAATGCTGACGGGCACGTTCCTGTCAAACATCGGACTCGCGGTCAGCGACTTCGCCAACCAGAAGAAGGTCTTCTTCCTCGCGGCCGAGCCGCTGACGGACGCCGTGACCTGGGCGAAGGGCAACAAATACACGTTCCGCCTGCGCCCCTCCAACTACATGCAGGCCGCGATGCTGGTGGAAGCCGCCGCGAAGCTGCCGGCAAAGCGCTGGGCGACGATCGCGCCGAACTATGAATACGGGCAGTCGGCGGTGTCGGTGTTCAAGAAGCTGATGTCGGAGAAGCGCCCCGACATTCAGTGGGTCGACGAGCAGTGGCCGCCGCAGGGCAAGATAGACGCAGGTCCCGTGGTGCAGGCGGTTGCCGCCGCCAATCCGGAGGCGATCCTCAACGTCACCTTCGGCGCCGACCTCGTCAAGCTCGTGCGCGAGGGCAACACCCGCGGCCTGTTCAAGGGGCGCGAGGTCGTCTCGTTCCTGACCGGCGAGCCCGAATATCTCGACCCGCTCAAGGACGAGACGCCGGAGGGCTGGATCGTCACCGGCTATCCCTGGTACTCGATCAAGACGCCTGAGCACGACGCGTTCCTGAAGGCCTACCAGGGCAAGTACAACGACTATCCGCGCCTCGGCTCGATCGTCGGCTACCAGACCATCAAGGCGGCGGCGGCGATCCTCGCGAAGGCCGGCTCGACCGATCCGGAGAAGCTGATCGCTGCGGCGGAGGGTCTCTCCATGCCGTCTCCGTTTGGCGAGATCACGTTCCGCAAGATCGACCACCAGTCGACGCTCGGCGCCTATGTCGGCAAGACCGCGCTGAAGGATGGCAAGGGCGTGATGGTGGATTCGTCCTACAAGAAGGGTTCGGACTATCTGCCCAGCGATGCCGAAGTCGAGAAGCTGCGGCCGAAGGATTGATCGCTCTTTGTCTCTCCCTCTCCCCGCTCTTCGCGGGGAGAGGTGACTTCAAACCTAACCCGGACCGCCGATGGCCTTTTACGTCGTACAGTTTCTGACAGGTCTTGCCAGCGCAGCGTCGCTGTTCCTGGTGGCCTCGGGCCTGTCGATCATCTTTGGCGTGACGCGGATCGTGAATTTCGCGCATGGCGCCTTCTACATGATCGGCGCCTATATCGCCTTTACGCTGAGCGAGCGCCTCTCCGGCGCGTTCGGCTTCTGGGGCAGCATCGTGCTGGCCGCGTTGGCCGTGGCGGTGATCGGCGTCATCGTCGAGATGGTGCTGCTTCGCCGCATTTATCATGCGCCGGAACTGTTCCAGCTGCTCGCGACCTTCGGCCTGACCTTGATGGTCGAGGACCTCGTCGTGCTGATCTGGGGTCCGGACGATCTCGTCGGGCGCCGCGCGCCGGGCTTCAAGGGCGCGATCGATTTCTTCGGCCAAAACATCCCGAGCTACGACCTGTTCCTGATCGTGCTCGGCCCCGTCGTGCTCGGCATTCTCTGGCTGTTGTTCCAGCGCACCCGATGGGGCGTGCTGGTGCGCGCCGCGACGCAGGACCGCGACATGGTGGCAGCGCTCGGTGTCAATCAGAAATGGCTGTTCACGAGCGTCTTCGCGGTCGGCGTCTTTCTCGCCGCCCTCGGCGGAGCGCTCCAGATCCCGCGCGATGCCGTGCATCATGCGATGGACCTGCGCATCATCGTCGAGGTCTTTGTCGTCGTGGTGATCGGCGGCCTCGGCAGCATCGTCGGTGCGTTCGTTGCGGCGGTGCTGGTCTCCGAGCTCAATGCCTTCGGCATCCTCATCTTTCCGAAAATCTCCATCATCCTGGTCTTCCTGGTGATGGCCGTGGTACTGATCGTGCGGCCCTGGGGCCTATTCGGCAAGCCGGAGGCGGCCGCCCGCAAGACGCCGGGCCTCACCGTCAATCCCTGGCGACCTCTGACCTCGAACGAGCGGCTGGCCGCGCTGGCAGCGCTCGTGATCGCGGCGATGCTGCCGCTGTTCGCCGGCAATTATCTTCTCACGGTCGGCTCGGAGATCGCGATCTTCGTGATCTTCGCCGTCTCCTTGCATTTCCTGATGTCGGTCGGCGGGCTCGCATCGTTCGGCCACGCCGCCTATTTCGGCCTCGGCGCCTACGGCATCGCCTTCCTCGCCAAGATGGCGGGGCTGCCGATGATCGTGTGCCTTCTGCTCGGGCCGCTGCTCGGCTGCATGGGCGCCGCCGTGTTCGGCTTCTTCGCCGTGCAGCTCTCCGGCGTCTATTTTGCCATGCTGACGCTCGCCTTTGCGCAGATCGTCTGGTCGATCGCGTTCCAATGGGTGAGCGTCACGGGCGGCGACAACGGCATTCTCGGCGTCTGGCCTTCGAGCTGGGCGGCGAGCCCGTCGCATTTCTATTGGCTGGCGCTCGGCATTACCGCGCTCGTCACGATCGCACTGCGGATCATGGTGTTCTCGCCGTTCGGCTACGCGCTCCGCGCGACACGCGACTCGCTGCTGCGCAGCGAGGCCATCGGCATCAACGCCAAGCGCATCCAGTGGACCGCCTTCGTGATCGCGGGCACGACTGCCGGCATCGGCGGCGCGCTGTTCGCTTATCTGAAGGGCAGCGTCTTCCCTGACAATCTCGGCATCTCGCTCTCCGTCGATGCGCTGGTCATGGTGCTGCTCGGCGGCGTCGAGACGGTGTCGGGCGCGGTGATCGGCGCCATCGTCTACAAGGCTTTGAACATCTGGCTGGTCAGCCAGACCGATCTGTCAAAACTCGTGCTCGGCGGCTTCATTGTGCTGATCGTCGTGGTCTTCCCGAAAGGCATCGTCGGCATGCTGGAGATGCTGGCGCAGCGCCGCCGGAAGTCGTCGCCGCCGGGATCACCCTTGCTTGCCAAGCCGATCGAGTCCGCCGAATGAGCGTCGCACCCCCACTTCTCGCGGTCGAAGGCCTGACCAAATCGTACGGCGGCATCCATGCCGTCCGCGGCGTGTCGTTCTCGTTGCGCGCGGGCGAAATCCTGGCGCTGATCGGCCCGAACGGCGCCGGCAAGAGCACCTGCTTCGACATGCTCAACGGCCAGAACAAGCCTGATAGCGGCCATGTCCGGCTGCTCGGCGAAGAGACCACCGGCAAGAAGCCGCGCGACATCTGGCGCATGGGCGTCGGGCGCACTTTCCAGATCACCGCGACCTTCGCCACGATGACCGTGCGCGAGAATGTGCAGGTCGCGCTGATCTCCCATGGCAGGCATCTGTTCAATCTGTTCGGCTCGGCGCCGAATTTCGATCGCGGCGAGGCCGGGCGGCTGCTGGAGCTGGTCGGCATGGGCGGCTATGCTGATCGGCCGTGCGGCGAGCTCGCCTATGGCGACCTCAAGCGGCTCGAGCTTGCGGTGGCGCTCGCCAACCAGCCGAAGCTCTTGCTGATGGACGAGCCGACCGCCGGCATGGCGCCGCGCGAGCGCGTCGATCTGATGCGGCTCACGGCTCAAATCGCGCGAGAAAAATCCATCGGCGTGCTCTTCACCGAGCACGACATGGACGTGGTGTTCGAGCATGCCGACCGCATCATCGTGCTCAATCGCGGCACGCTGATCGCCGAGGGCTCGCCGGCCGAGGTGCGCGGCAATCCGCAGGTGCAGGCGGTCTATCTCGGCGAGGGCCTCGTCTACGATGCCCGCCATCGCGAGGGAACCTCGGCATGAAGCTCTTGGTGCAGGACCTCAACAGCCATTACGGCCCGGCGCATATCCTGTTCGACATCGGTTTCGAGGTCGGCGAGGGCGAGGTGGTGGCGCTGCTCGGCCGCAACGGCGCCGGCAAGTCGACGACGTTCCGTTCGATCGTCGGGCTCGTCGCACAGCGCTCCGGCCGCATCATGTTCGAGGGCAAGGACGTCTCGGCGAAGCCGACCCACGAGATCGTGCGCGAGGGGCTCGGCTATGTGCCGGAGGAGCGGCGCATCTTCACGGATTTGACGGTGGAGGAGAATCTCGAAGTCGGCCGCCAGCCGAAGCGAGCGAATGCGCCGCACTGGACGCGCGAAAAGCTGTTCGCGCTGTTCCCCAATCTCGGCGAGATGAAGAACCGCCCGGGCGGCCGCATGAGCGGCGGCGAGCAGCAGATGCTGACGATTGCGCGCACGCTGATGGGCAATCCGTCGTTGGTGCTGCTGGACGAGCCCTCGGAGGGCCTGTCGCCGAAGATCGTGGAGCAGATGGTCGATGCCATCCTGACCATGAAGAGAGAAGGCGTCAGCATCGTCGTCTCCGAGCAGAATCTGCATTTCGCGCGGTTGATCTCCGATCGCGCCTATATCATCGAGCGCGGCCGCATCTGCTTCGGCGGCACCATGGCCGAGCTCGACGCGCGTCCGGATATCCGCGACGCGCATCTGTCGTTGTGAGGGGTGGGGAAGGGATGGCGAGAAGCGTCGCGGTGAAGAAGGGCGTCAAGCCGGCCAAATCGCCTTCCAAGCTGCCCTACGTGCTCGACGAGCAGGTCGGCTTCATCCTGCGCCAGGTCTGGCAGCGCCACAGCGCGATCTTCTCCCGCGACATCGGCACCAACCTGACGCCGACGCAATGGGCGGCGTTGTCGAAGCTCGCCGAGACCGGCGCGTGTTCGCAGAACCAGCTCGGACGGCTCACGGCGATGGACGTCGCGACCATCAAGGGCGTGATCGACCGCCTGACCGCGCGCGGCCTGACCGAGACCAGTCAGGACCCCGAGGACGGCCGGCGCTTGCTGGTGAGTCTCACGCGCGCCGGCCAGCAGCTCGCGGAGAAGCTCGCGCCGAACGCGCTCGCAATCACCCGGGAGACCCTGGCGCCGCTCGATGCGAAAGAGCGCGAGACGCTGATGGCGCTTCTCAACAAGCTGAGGTGATTCATCGTCATTCCGGGGCACGCGCATTGCGCGTGAACCCGGAATCCAGAGGTCGTGGCGCGAGATTCCGGGTTCGCGCTGACGCGCGCCCCGGAATGACGGCACGTGCCGTCACTTCCCCACCACCTCCGGCACTTTCCCCGCCGGCGGCGTATTGCGGCTGCGCTGGGTGCGCACGATGCCGTCGATGATGGTCATGCCGATGCCGGGCAGGTCGCCGAGCTGGACGCTCTCCAGGATGTTCTTGCCGGGCGAGTGCTGCGCCTTGTCCATGATGACGAAATCGGCGGAGCGGCCGACTTCAATGAGGCCGCAATCGAGCTGTCGCATCCGCGCGGTGTTGCCGGTGGCAAGGCAGAACGCGATCTCGGCCGGAAGCTCACCGAGCGAGGACAGCATCGAGACCATGCGCAGGATGCCGAGCGGCTGCACGCCGGAGCCGGCGGGCGCGTCGGTGCCGAGGATGACGCGGTGCAGATCGCCCATCTCGCGCGCGGTGCGCAGGGTGAACAGGGCCGAGCGCTCATTGCCGTTGTGCACCAGCTCGAGGCCGCGCTTGCAGCCCTCGCAGATGCAGCGGATCTGGTCGTCGGGCAGGGCGGTGTGGCCGCCATTGATGTGACCGACCACGTCGGTGTCGGCCTCCAGCACCACGTCCTTGTCGATCAGGCCAGAACCGGGGATCGAGGGACCACCGGTGTGGATCGTGCTCTGGATGCCGTATTTGCGGGCCCAGCCGACCATCTTGCGCGCGGTCGGACCGTCCTTGACGCCGCCGAGGCCGACCTCGCCGAGCAGCTTGACGCCATTGGCGGCCATCTCCTTGAAGTCTTCCTCGACCATCTCGCATTCGATCACCGGCGCGCCGGCGTGAACCTTCACGCCGCCGGGCCGCAAGGTCCAGAACGCGCGTTGGGCGAACACCGCCATGGCCTTGAGCCCAACGACGTCGCGGGGCCGGCCGGGCATGTGCACTTCGCCCGCCGAGATCATGGTGGTGACGCCGCCGTGGAGATAGCTGTCGATCCAGTTGATCTGGTTCTGCCGCGGCGTCCAGTCGCCGGCGACAGGATGGACATGGCTGTCGATCAGGCCCGGCGCCACCGTGGTGCCGTGGGCGTCGACGATGGTGGTCGCGCCTTCCGTGTTGCAGTCCTTGAAGCGGCCGATCGCGGTGATCTTGCCGTTCTCGGCGACGATGGTGTCGCCGTCCAGGATCGGCTTTTCCAGGGCGCCGGACAGGATCAGGCCGATATTGCGGATCACGAGCTTCGAGGGTCCGGTGGCCTGGGGGGCGTCATGCGCCATGGAAGGGCTCCTTATTCCTAACTGCAACGCTCGCGATCTTGGGCAGGCTTGACCCCGGGATCAAGCAGGATTATTCATTAGTATACGAATGATAGTGTACAAACGACGCATAGCTGCCCGCCTCGAGAACCGCAATTGACGCGACAGGGAAGGTGTGATGAGCAATTTCAATCAGGAAAGCGTTTTGAGCGTCCACCACTGGACCGACACGCTGTTCTCCTTCAAGACCACCCGCAGCCCGACCTTCCGCTTCCGTAACGGCGAATTCACCATGATCGGGCTCAAGGTCGGCGAGAAGCCCTTGCTGCGGGCCTACAGCGTCGCCAGCGCCAATTACGAGGACACGCTGGAGTTCTTCTCGATCAAGGTGCCGGACGGCCCGCTGACCTCGCGGCTCCAGCACCTGAAGCAAGGCGACGAGATCATCGTCAGCCGCAAGGCCACCGGGACGCTGGTGATCGATAACCTGGAAGAAGGGCGCAACCTCTACCTGATCGGCACCGGCACTGGCCTGGCGCCGTTCCTGAGCGTGATCAAGGACCCCGAGACCTATGAGCGGTTCGAGAAGGTCGTGCTGCTGCATGGCTGCCGCCATGTGAAGGAGCTCGCCTATGGCGAGATGATCACCGAGCATCTGCCGAAGGACGAGTTGCTCGGCGAGTACATCCGCGAGCAGCTGATCTATTATCCGACCGTGACCCGCGATCCCTTCCGCAACCGCGGCCGCATCACCGACCTCATCACGTCAGGCAAGCTGTTCACCGATATCGGCCTGCCGGTGCTGGAAGCCGCACACGACCGCGTCATGATCTGCGGCAGCCCGGCGCTGGTGGCGGACACTCGCGTGCTGCTCGGCGAGCGCGGTTTCGTCGAAGGCAACCACGGCGAGCCGGCCCAGTTCGTCGTCGAAAAGGCCTTTGCCGAACGCTAGAGCCAATTCCGCTGAAGCGGAACAGGCTCTGGAGTCTTATTTTGACGCGTTTTTCTTCACGCGAACCGGTATCCACTTCGCCCGAAAACGCTATGGGCCCCAGACTTTCTGCGCAACAAAGCCGCATTTTGGCCGCGGGGCGCCCGTTGCCCCGTCGATTCGGCGCTTGATACACTTGTGGGAACGAATCAGCGGAGTTCCCACATGGTTGCGGACAGCGACAGCAACATCGCCTGGCACCGGGTTCAGTTGAAGAAGAACCGCGCCGAGTTGAAGGCGCTCGAGACCGCGCGCTTCACGATGGGCGAGATCGCCTCCTCGAAGCGGAATGGCCAGACCCAGAAGGCGATTGCGGAACTCAAGCGCAAGATCGCGCAGTCCGAGCGCGCCATCGCCGATCACGACAAGCGCACGCGCCGGCCGCTCGGCACCGACCTGCAAAGCCTCAGTAACGGCAGCTGGAGCCATTGGGACTCCTACACCAACCAGCAACAGCGCAAGACCGGTCAGCGCTCGTCGGGACGCCGATAGGCGTCTCGCTCCCCGCGGTGAGGCGGTTCCGGCTCTTGCGCCGGCCGCTCCGCATCCCATCTGGTTGAGGCGCCACCAACCATCCCGGTGATCCCATGACACCGCGCCTCGATTTCACCAGCGAGGCCTTCTTTCGCGATCCGCCAAGGGTCGTTGCCGCGTTGCGCGCGCAGGGCCCCGTGGTTGCGACGCGCTTTCCCCTGGTCGGCGACGTCTGGATCACGACGACGCACGACGCGACCGCCCAGGTGCTGAAGGACAGTGCGACCTTCACGCTGCGCAAGGAGGGCGGCGGCCTCGCGGGCGTCCGCTGGTGGATGCCAAAGCTCGTCACAACCATCGCCAACAACATGCTGACGATGGACGAGCCTGACCATACGCGGCTGCGCAGCATCGTCGACGAAGCGTTCCGCCGCCGCGCCATCGTCGCGATGGAGCCGCGCATCCGCGACATTGCCGACGATCTTGCGTCAAAACTCTTCGCGGCCGGAAGCCCCGCCGATCTCGTCGAGCGCTATGCGCGCATCCTGCCGCTGTCGGTGATCTCGGAGCTGCTTGGCCTGCCCATGGCCGATCGCCCGAAGTTCATCGCCTGGGCCAACGCGATGTCCTCGCTGACAAATATCGTCAGCTTCGTCCGCCTGTTGTTCGCGTTCCGCAAGATGCGCGCGTACTTGGCGGAGCAGTTGCAGGTCGCGCGAGAGCAGGGCGGCGAGGGGCTGATCGCCGAGCTGGTCCAGGTCGAGCGCGAGGGCGGTCAGATCACACCGGACGAAATGGTGGCGATGGTGTTCCTGCTGCTGGCGGCGGGCTCGGAGACGACGACGCATCTCATCAGCGGCTCCGTCTACGAGCTGCTGAGAAATCCCGGCTTGCGCGACTGGCTGGAACAGGACTGGAGCCGCGCGGCCCTTGCGGTCGAGGAGTTCTTGCGTTTCGTCTCGCCAGTGCAATTCTCAAAACCGCGCTATGTGCGGCGGGACATCGAGCTCGACGGCGTACGCCTGAAGAAGGGCGATCGCGTGATGGTCATGCTCGCGGCGGCGAACATGGACCCTGCGGTGCACGACCAGCCGGAGCGGCTCGATCTCGAACGCAAGCCGAACCGCCATATATCCTTCGGCACGGGAATCCATTTCTGCCTCGGACATCAGCTCGCGCGGATCGAGGCGAGTTGCGCGCTCGAGGCCTTGTTCACGCGCTGGCCGCGGCTTGGTCTTGCCGTCGATCCATCGCACATACATTGGCGCAAGCGGCCCGGCATCCGCATGATTGCGAAACTGCCGGTCACAGCCGAGTCCCGCGGAACACAAATGCCGGCTGCGGCATCCGCGATAGTTGATCGTTCCCTCGTACAAGCGAGCTGACGCTTCTTTCTTCGAAATCCTCGCGCAATGCGTTCCGTCAGGAACGGGCCGTGGTGGCGACCGTTGTCCTGAGAGCTCGCGGCGACGAGAGTCGGGCACGAGTTCCGTGCCATCCGCACCGCAAGGGTTTCCACCTCTCAGGAGGCAAACTATGACCGGCAAGATGCCACCCGTTCCACCCGCCAATCGAAGCACGAAGGGAACTGGCGACAGCAAGCAGACGGCTGCTGATCAGGCGGGGCATGGCCAGCAGCGCGCGCAAAACCCTGACCAGCAGGGCCAGCAAGCCAACATCAAGCAGAACACGACCAACCAGGGCTATCAGCAGGACCGCTGAGGAGGCGACACTGATGTCGACATCCACCAAGACACCGAACAGCATTCGTCAGGGCGGACCCGGCGCATCGCACGAGAATGCGAAGGCTCCGCTGGAGGTCAAGAAGCCGGCGCCTGACCCGCAGCGCAGCCACAGCCGCGTATCAGGCGGCGGAGGCGAGCGCGATTCCCATCACCGGCACGATCCCGCAGACAAGGGTGGACGAGCATGAGCAGCAAGCACGCGAAACTGCACGCACCGACAAGCAAGGATCTTCGCGACAATCCGCTGATCGGCGGATCCAAGGGCGCGAACATGGCGAGCGCGTCGCCTGACGATGTCGAGGAGGCGCTCGGCGAGAACACGATGGAGGGCGACAGCGAAAACGACGTGACGTTTGCAGGCGGCATCGACAAGGACGTCGCGCATAGTGGAGCACCGCGCAGAGGCCGGAGGCCGTGAATGCAAGGCAAGAAGACCCACGAGCAGCAGATACGCATTCTCGAGCGCAAGCCTGACACGCCCGATGCGCGCGAGCTGGATCAGGCATTGCGCTCCGGTGATGACAGCGGACGCAGCACTGGCCCCAACGAGGGTGGTCAGAAGCCGCGAAAATGATCCGCGAGGAACCAAACGGTTCACTGCAAGAGGAGAAATCAATGCCAAGTGGACATGGCAGCAAGACGCATTTCAGGTCCGGCATGCATGGCAAGAGCGACGGCACCGGCGCCTTCGCCGAGGTGCCCAAGGAGAAGATCGGCGACAATATGGTGCTGTCGAACCGCGACAAGAAGCAGCATTCCGACATCCGCGGCATGGACAGCAAGTCGATCCAGACCGAGCAGTATCAGGATCATTCCGCCAACCGGCTCGGAAGCGACGACCAAGACTGAGACCTGAGAAGATCGAACTTCGGTCGTGTCCTCCACGACCGACCCTCTGGCGGACCGGCGATCAGCCGGTCCGCTTCTTTGTTTCGACGAGATCGCGCTCCCAGCCGAACACGGAGCGGCCGTCGAGATCGGGCGAAGCGGCGCGCTCGCCGGCAATGTAGGCCTCGACCGACGGCCCGCGCGCGGTTCGCTCGAGTCGGCGTGCCTGGTCGTCGAGGCGCTTGATCGCCTGCATCTCTTCCTCGCGTCCGAGCTTTGCGTTCCGGATCGCGCCCTTCAGCACGCGGATGGTCTCGTCATAGACCTTGATCGGAACGGGGTAGGGATGCCGGTCCTTGCCGCCATGGGCGAGCGAGAAGCGCGCGGGATCGGTGAAACGATAGGGCGCGCCATGTACGACCTCGGCGACCATCGCCAGCGAGCGCACCGTGCGTGCGCCGACGCCGGGCGTCAGCAATAACTCCGGGAAATCGACTGGCCCGCGCTCGGCCGCCGCGGCCAGCGTGCCGTGCAGGCGCCGCGCGAATACATCCTTTGGCCGGACATCGTGATGTGCTGGCATGATGAGGTGCGGCAGCATGGCCTGCGCAGGCTCGGGTGCGGTGCCGCTGAGCCGCTCGAATTCGGCGAGGATACGATCCGGCCCGAGATCGGAGAGCAGCTCGAGCTGGGCGACGCGCGAGACATCGGCGCGATGGTCGGTGAGGTTCACGATCTCACCCTGCTGCGGGCCGTCGATCGCGCTGTGCGGCGCATCGACAAAGCTCTTCAGCGCTTCCGAATGCCAGTGATAGCGGCGGGCCTGCCGCTTGTCGCCGTTCATGCCCTGCTGCACCACCGTCCATTTGCCGTCAACGGTGACGAAGAAGCCGTGGAGATAAAGGTCAAAGCCGTCCTGCACCGCGGCGCTGTCGACCTTCGCCACCAGGCGGCTGGCGCGGGTGAGGCTCGCGCCGTCGAAGCCGACGCGCTCGCCGAGCTGCAGCAGCTCGTCCGGCGTCTTGCGCGAATGCTGGCCGCGGCCGCCGCAGACATAGATGCCGAGCTCGTCCTGGAGCGGGCCAAGCCCGCGTTTCAGCGCGCCGATGACGGAGGTGGTGATGCCGGAGGAATGCCAGTCCATCCCCATCACGGCGCCGAATGACTGGAACCAGAACGGATGCGACAGACGCTGGAGGAATGCATCGCGCCCATAATGAAGCACGATCGCCTGCGTGACGATCGCCCCGAGCGAGGCCATGCGGCTCGCAAGCCAGGGGGGAACCCGCCCGGTGTGGAGAGGAAGGTCGGCGCTGCCGGTACGTCTGGTCATGTAGGTTTCAAATTAGCGCAATTCGGTACGGTTGCACCAGAAGAATGCTGCGTTGCGTGAGGCAAGGGAGCGAAGCCGGGCGGAACGCGTTGGCGAGCAGCGAATGCAAATCCAGGAACGCGAATGAATTGGCAGGCCCTCATGGCCGACATCGACAAGATGTTCGGGTGGATTCCCTCATGGATCATCGGTCTCGGCCTGGTAGGCGGGGCGATTCTGCTGGCGCTCGTGTTCCATCGATTCGCGGCTTGGCTGCTCAACCGCGCCTTCAGAACGCGCCTGCCTCTCATCAGCGTATTCATCGAGCGCACGTCGGGGCCGGCCCAACTGGCCCTCTGCCTTGCCGCCGTCGCATTGGTCCTGCCGCTTGCGCCGCTCGACGACGCGTTCCGCACGCCGTTGACGCGGCTGTTCGTGGTCGCCTTCATCGCGCTGATCGGCTGGATCTCGATCCGGATCGTCGACATGAGCGCGGCGCGCTATCTCCAGAACTTTCGCGACGTCACCGAGAACTTTGTCGCGCGCAAGCACGTGACGCAGGTGCGCGTGTTCAAGCGCGTCACCGACATCATCATCGTCATTATCACGGTGTCGACCGCGCTGATGACGTTCGACTCGGTCAGGCAATATGGCGTCAGCCTGTTCGCCTCGGCCGGTGCTGCCGGTATCATCGTCGGTCTTGCCGCACGGCCGCTGCTCAGCAACCTGATCGCGGGCTTGCAGATCGCCATCACCCAGCCGATCCGCATCGAGGATGCCGTGATCATCGAGAACGAGTGGGGCTGGGTCGAGGATATTGCCGCGACCTATGTCGTGATCCGGCTGTGGGACTGGCGCCGCATGGTGGTGCCGCTGTCCTATTTCATCGAAAAGCCGTTCCAGAACTGGACCCGCGACACCGCCTCCCTGATCGGCGTCATCGCGCTCCATGTCGACTATCGCGCCGACGTGCCCCGGATCCGGCGCTGGCTGGAGGCGGCGGTGAAGGAGTCCAAGCTATGGGACGGCGCCGTCGTCAATCTTCAGGTGATCGACGCGGATTCCCGGACTATC
This sequence comes from Bradyrhizobium sp. USDA 4486, assembly GCF_054057995.1. Classification (NCBI taxonomy): domain Bacteria; kingdom Pseudomonadati; phylum Pseudomonadota; class Alphaproteobacteria; order Hyphomicrobiales; family Nitrobacteraceae; genus Bradyrhizobium; species Bradyrhizobium sp. USDA 4486. Next base: position 2,886,871 of record NZ_JBSRZV010000001.1, on the reverse strand, counting down.
GAGCTGCGGGCGCTGGTCAGTGCACGAAATGCGCCGCAATCCTGGGACCTGCGCTGCGAGATCAGGGAGAAGCTCGTCGCCTTCATCCGCGACGAGATGCCGGAGGCTCTGCCGCGCGAGCGCGCGATCCTGATTCCGTCGCAGGGCGGCGGCGACGACATCGACCTGCTGCAGCGCCCCGCGGCGCCGGAGAAGATGCGGGCGAGCGCCCACAATTGAATCGAAGCGATCAGCCGGCGCCGACCACGGCAGCGTCAAACGAGATCCTTGTATGAAGAGCCTCACTGCGCGCGGATATCGGCGGCCTTCAGCACCGGCTCCCACTTGGTGGCTTCGGCATGGATATAGGCGTCAAAGTCCTTGGCGGAGGAGCCGACCGGGGTGGCACCGATCTTGCCGAGCGTCGACAGCACGTTCGGATCCTGCAGCGCCGCCTTCAGGTCGTTCTCCAGTCTTGCGACGATCTCCGGCGGCATTTTTGCGGGGCCGAGCACGCCCCACCAGACCGAGACGTCGTAGCCGGGCACGCCTGATTCCGCGACGGTCGGTACATCAGGCAGCGCCTTGGAGCGCTCGGCCGAGGTCACCGCGAGCGCGCGCACTGGGCCGCCTTCGAGCTGGCCGATCGCTTCCGCGAGCGGGTTGATGCTGAGCGGGATCTCGCCGGCGATCACGGCGGTCAGCGCCGGCGCGCCGCCCTTGTAGGGGATCGCGACGATCTTGGTGCCGGACATGTGTTTGAGCAGTTCGCCGGCGAGATGCGCCGAAGTGCCGTTGCCGGACATGCCATAGGAGAGCTTGTCCGGGTCCTTCCTGGCGGCGGCGAGGAGATCGCCGAGCGTCTTGTGGGGGCTGTCCTTGGCCACCACGATCGCGAGCGGCGAGGAGGCGACCTCGGTGATCGCGGTGAAATCCTTGAACGTGTCGTAGGGCACGCTCGGATAGATGAACTGGTTGAGCGGATGGCCGCTGGCGACCAGGATCAGCGTGTAGCCGTCGGCCGCGGACTGCGTCAGCGCCTGCGAGGCGACGATGCCGCCGGCGCCGGGACGGTTGTCGATGACAGGTTGCTGGCCCCAGGTCTTCGCCAGGGCCTGGGCCAGCGTGCGCGCGAGCACGTCGACCGCGCCGCCGGCGGCGTAGGGCACGAGGATGTGAACCGGCCTGCTCGGATAAGTGTCCGCCGCCTGCGCGGCGTCCGCAGCCAGCAGCAGGCTCGCGCCGAGCATCACGCCGGCGATCTTCTTGTTCAAACCCAGCATTCCCAGCACTCCTTGCGGGCACTTGCACCTGACGGCGGTCTCCGAGCCGTGCGGGCGCTGCCCATGGTTTTTGTTGACGAGACCTGATCTTTTGTACGATAGTACAAATCACATGGTACGCAAGCCCACCAGGGAAACGGCCCGCAAGCCGAACATGCGCGAGGCAATCCTCGCCGCGGCCGAGGAGCTGTTCGCGACCAACGGCTTCAACGCCGTTTCGGTGCGCGATATCGCGCAGGCTGCCGGGGCCAATCCGGGCAGCGTCACCTATCATTTCAAGACCAAGGACGGCCTGCTGCTGGAGATCTACCGGCGGCATTGTGGGCCGATGAATTTGCGCCGCTCCGAGCTGCTCGCCGCCGCAAAACGCGTGCGCGATCTGCAGGACCGGCTGGAGGCGATCGTTCGCGCCTATATTGTGCCGGCCTTCACCTCCGGCAGCGATCTCGCGGGCGGGGGCGCACGCTTCACGCGGCTGCGCGCGGTGATGTCGGCTGAGGGTAACGAGGTCGCGCGAAAGATCATCGCGCAGACCTTTGACGACACCAGCCACGCCTTCATCGACGCGATCCACGAGAGCCTGCCGCACATTCCGCGCACCGACATCGTCTGGCGCAGCCACTTCCTGCTCGGCGCGCTCTATTATTCGCTGGTGACGCCGGACCGCGTCTCGCGCCTCTCACGCGGCGAGGCCGACGGCAGCGATGCTGCGGGCGCGATCGAGCAATTGGTGCAGGCCACCGTCGCTGCCTTCCAGGCGCCGGCGCTCGATCAGGCCGCACCGGCACGGCGGCGGACTGCCGCAAGCAGCAAGATTTGAAAGCAGCGCTCGCGTTCGGCGGCTCACCTGATGTCGATGATGTATACGCCCACCATTCCGCCGCCAGATCCGAACACGCGCAGGCCGAAGTTCAAGCTGCCAAAGCTGTCCTGTGACGCGCATTGCCACATCTTCGGGCCTGGCTCCAAATATCCTTACGCCCCTGATCGCTCGTACACGCCGCCGGATGCGCCGCTAGAGGATTTTCGCGCGCTGCATACCACGCTTGGGGTGGAGCGCGCGGTCATCGTCAATGCCAGCGTGCACGGCACCGACAACACGGTGGCGCTCGATGCGATCGCGCAAAGCAATGGCGCCTATCGCGCCGTCGCCAATATCGGCGACACGATCACCGAGCGCGAGCTTCGTGTGCTGCACGAAGGCGGCTTCCGCGGCTGCCGTTTCAATTTCGTCCGGCATCTCGGCGGCGTCCCCGACAAGGGTGTGTTCAACCGCATCGTCGCGATGGTCGCACCGCTCGGCTGGCACATCGACCTGCATTTCGACGCGATCGATCTGCCGGAATATGCCGACGTGCTGACCAGGCTGCCGCTGAGCTACACCATCGACCATATGGGACGTGTGAAAGCGTCCGAGGGGCTCGACCAGCTTCCGTTCAAGATCTTGATCGAGCTGATGCAGCGCGACCAGAAGTGCTGGGTCAAGATCTGCGGCTCGGAGCGGGTCTCCTCCGCAGGTCCGCCCTTCACCGACGCGGTGCCGTTCGCGCGCAAGATCGTCGAGACTGCGCCTGATCGCGTCATCTGGGGCACGGATTGGCCGCATCCCAATGTCAAGGTGATGCCGAACGATGGCGACCTCGTCGACCTGATCCCGCTGTTCGCGCCGGAGCCGGAGTTCCAGCAGAAGATTCTGGTCGACAATCCCGCGCGCCTGTTCGAGTTCGACCGATGACCGCGATGGCGATCGACAAGCCGCGCGGGCGGGCCTGGTGGAAGGAACTCTGGATCCAGGTGCTCATCGCCATGGCGGCGGGCATCGCGCTTGGGATCGCCAGCCCCGAGGCGGGCGCCAGAATGCAACCGCTGGGGGATGCCTTCATCAAGGCTATCCGCATGCTGATCGCGCCGATCATCTTCTGCACTGTGGTGCACGGTATTGCCCATATGGCCGACATGGCGCGGGTCGGGCGCCTGGCGGTCAAGGCGATCATCTATTTCGAGATCATGACCACGATCGCGCTGATCATCGGTCTCGTCGCGGTGAACCTGCTCCGGCCCGGCGTCGGCATGAACATCGATCCCGCCAGCATCAACGCCAGCGCGATCGAGCCTTATGTCAAGCAGACCGGCGCGATCGGATTCGTACCATTCCTGATGAATATCGTGCCTGCGACCTTCATCGGCGCCTTTGCGGAAGGCAACATCCTCCAGGTGCTGTTCATCTCGGTGCTATCGGGCTTTGCGCTGGTGCAGCTTGGCGAGAGGGCCGCGCCGCTGGTGAGTCTGATCGACATCGCCGCCAGGATGGTGTTCGCGGTCGTCGGCTTCGTGATGTGGGCGGCGCCGATCGGCGCGTTCGGCGCCATTGCCTTTACCGTCGGCAAGTTCGGCGTCGGCTCGCTGGCCTCGCTCGGCAAGCTGCTCGGCGGCTTCTATCTCACATGCGTGGTCTTCATCATCGTAGCGCTCGGCCCGGTCGCGCGGCTGTGCGGCTTCTCGCTGCTCAAGTTGATCCGCTACATCTGGGAGGAGCTGCTGATCTGCATCGCCACCACATCGTCAGAGACGGTGCTGCCGCGGATGCTGACCAAGCTGGAGAAGGCCGGCTGCGAGAAGAGCGTGGTGGGACTCGTGATCCCCACCGGCTATTCTTTCAACCTCGACGGCACCTGTCTCTATCTCGCCGCCGCGTCGGTGTTCCTGGCGCAGGCGACCAATACGCCGTTCGGCCTCGCCGCGCAGATCGAGCTCTTGCTGATCCTGCTCGTGACCTCCAAGGGCGCGGCGGGGATCGCGGGTGCGGCCTTCGTCGTGCTGGCGGCGACGCTGTCGACGACCGACACCATACCGGTGACGAGCGTGGCGCTGGTGCTCGGCATCCATCGTCTGATGTCGCAGGGGCTGACGCCGACCAATCTGATCGGGAACGCGGTTGCGACCATCGCGATTGCAAAATGGGAAGGCGCGCTCGATGGCGAGCGGTTGAGGCGCGTGCTCGACGGCGCCGAACCAGCGGCTGTCGCGGCGTGAATGAACTGGCTTCCTGCATGAGGCAGGCAGCCCAAAATGCTTACGAACGAAAAAGGGGAGTTTGTCCCATGAAAGCAGGTCTTGTCGTCACTGCCCATCCCGGTGATTTCGTCTGGCGCGCCGGCGGCGCCATCGCGCTGCATGCGAAGAAGGGCTATCGCATGAAGATCGTCTGCATGTCCTTCGGCGAGCGCGGCGAGAGCCAGTTCGCCTGGAAGGAAAAGGGCGCGACCCTGGAATCGGTCAAGGCCGGCCGCAAGGACGAGGCGGAGCGGGCGGCCAAGGTACTCGGTGCCGAGATCGAGTTCTTCGATTGCGGCGACTATCCGCTGAAGCTGAAGGAGGCGCATTTCGACCGCATGGTCGATATCTACCGCGAGCTCAATCCCAGCTTCGTGCTGACCCACGCGCTGGAAGACCCCTATAATTTCGACCATCCAAACGCGGCGCATTTCGCGCAGGAGACCCGCGTCGTCGCGCAAGCCATGGGCCACAAGCCCGGTGCGCAGTACAAATATTCGGCGCCGCCGGTGTTCCTGTTCGAGCCGCACCAGCCCGAGCAGTGCAATTACAAGCCGGACCTGCTGCTCAAGATCGACGAGGTCTGGAAGGAGAAATATGAGGCCTTCCAGATCCTCGCCGCGCAGAAGCACCTGTGGGGCTATTACGAGCGCGTCGCGCTCAATCGCGGCATCCAGGGCAGCCGCAACACCGGCGTGCCCATGACCTACGGCGAGGCCTATCAGCGCCTGTTCCCGACCGTTGCGGAGGAACTGGCATGAAGTCCGTCGTCGTTCGCAACATCAAGCGTGCCGATTCCGCCGGAATGGCGGAATACGGCGTCTCGACCGTGCACGAGGCCTTTGGCCGCATCGGCCTGATGAAGCCGTATCTGCGCCCCGTCTGGGCGGGCGCCTCGATTGCCGGACCTGCCGTCACCGTGCTGGCGCAGCCCGGCGACAACTGGATGATCCATGTCGCGGTCGAGCAGTGCAGGAAGGGCGACATCCTCGTCGTCGGCTGCACCACCGACAACACCGACGGCATGTTCGGCGAGCTGCTGGCGACCTCGCTCCAGGCGCGCGGCGTGCAGGGGCTGGTCATCGATGCCGGCTGCCGCGACGTCAAAGCGCTGCACGAGATGGAGTTTCCGGTGTGGTCGCGCGCGGTCTCGGCCAAGGGCACGGTGAAGGCGACGCTCGGCTCGGTCAACGTTCCCGTGGTTTGCGCCGGCGTCAACGTCGATCCCGGCGACATCATCGTCGCCGATGACGACGGCGTCGTGGTGGTGCCGAAGCGCTACGCCGCCGAAGTCGCCGAGAAAGCGAAGAAGCGCAACGCTGACGAAGGCGGCAAGCGCAAACGGCTCGCCTCGGGCGAGCTGGGGCTCGACATGTACAGCATGCGCGAGGCGCTGGCGAAGGCCGGGCTTGTCTACGTCGACAATCCCGAGGACGCCTGAAGCGGAATGAGAGAAGCGGGGCGGGCGGATGGATCGTCTCAAGCTGAAGGGCCGTGCTCGGCAGTCATCCTCATGTCCAGGCGGTGAAGAGCGGCGCGCTCCGCTCCGAGCTTTTCGACCTCGACTTCGTCGAGTACACGCCAACCAACACGGCGTTCAAGCCGATGGTGCGCGAGCAGGCTTTTGATGTCTGCGAGATGGCGATCGTCACCTATCTGATGGCAAGGGCGCACGGCAAGCCGTTGGTGCTGTTGCCGGCCACCATACTCGGCCGCTTCCAGCATTCCTATGCTCTCTATAACCCCGCGCATGGCACGCTCGGGCCGTCCGATCTCGAAGGCAAGCGCGTCGGCATCCGCTCGTTCACGACAACGACCGGCGCCTGGATCAGGGGCATCCTCGCCAACGACTATGGCGTCAATCTCGACAAGATCAAATGGGTGACCTTCGAGGATCCGCACGTCGCCGAATATGTCGACACCACCGAGCGCGCGCCAAAGGACAAGAAGATCTTGCAGATGCTCATCGACGGCGAGATCGATGCCGTCCTCGGCGAGACCTCTGACAATCCCAAGCTGAAGCCGCTCTTCGCCGATCCGGCCGCGGAAGCCGCCAAATGGTACGCCAGGCGTGGCGTCGTTCCGGTCAATCATCTCGTGGTCGTGACCGGGCGGCTTGCAAAATCGCGTCCCGACGTGGTCGCGGGCGTCTATGATCTGCTCAAGCGGAACAAGCAGCAGATGGGCGCTGCAGCGACACCCGACCTCCTACCGTTCGGGATCGAGGCCAACAGAAAACCCTTGGAGCTGATCATCGACTACGCATTCCAGCAGGCGCTGATCCCGCGCCGCTATGCGGTCGAGGAGCTGTTCGACGAGACGACACGAGGACTGAACTGATGGCGGATCCGAAACGGTGGCAGATCGGACTGGTCGGCTATGGCGAGGTCGGCCGCATCCTGGCCGAGGATTTGCGCCAGCAAGGCATCAAGGTCGCAGCCTATGACATCAAGCTCGGGACCGAGCAGGGTGCGCCGCTGAAGGCGCATGCGGCGAAGCACGGCGTGACGCTTGCGGCGTCTCATGCCGAGCTGAGCGCAAAGTCCGATTTCATCATCTCCGCCGTCACCGCGAGCCAGGCCGTGCCTGTTGCAAAAGCCTGCGCAGCCGCGATCAACCAGGGCACCTGGTTCCTCGATTTCAACTCGGCCTCGCCAGGCGCCAAGCAGCGCGCGGCGGCCTTGATCGACGGTGCCGCGGGGCGCTATGTCGAGGGCGCGGTGATGACCTCGGTGCCGCCGTACCGCATCAAGGTGCCGCTGCTGCTCGGCGGCCCCGGCGCGAAGGAGCTCGAGCCGCTGCTGAATGCGATCGGCTTCGCGGCGAAGGTCGCGAGCGACAAGCTCGGCGTGTCCTCGGCGGTGAAGATGTGCCGCAGCATCATGATCAAGGGCCTCGAGGCCATGGTCATCGAAAGCTTCACGACCGCGCGCGCCTATGGCGTCGAGGACGCCGTGCTGGCCTCGCTGGCGGAGACGTTTCCCGCCATCGATTGGGAGAAGCAAGGCGCCTATTTCTTCCAGCGCGTGATCGAGCACGGCCGCCGCCGGGCCGAAGAAATGCGCGAGGTAGCCGAGACCGTGCGCGAGGCGGGACTGACGCCGTGGTCGGCGCAGGGTACGGCCGAGCGTCAGGCCTGGGTCGCCGATCTCGCCGATGAAGGGCTGTTTGGCACCAAGGGAACGAAAGAGTTCGCCCGCAGCGCCGACTGGCGCATCGAGGCGGATCGCATCCTCGCGAAGATCAAGCGCTGACCGCGCGCGTTCGGGTCAGGGTCTTGCCGCCGGCGCCATCGCCGGAAATTGCGCTGCGGGCTTGCTCGATCAAGCCGATCAGGCTCTTGGCCTTGCGCACAACGTCCGCGCTGCGCTCGGCGCGGAACTCCGCCAGGATCATGCCAATGCACTTGTCGGCCGTATCGAGCGCCCAGAGCGCGTGAGCCATGTCGCTCTCGGTCTGGGTTGCCGAGATATCGAGCGCCGACAGCACTTCGCCGATGCCGTTCAATCGCTTGATGGCCATTTCTGCGGGCGTGTTGGCCCGCACCGACTGATAGTCGATGCTGCCGAATGCGCTGAACAAATCCATGCTTCCCCACCGACGCTGATCAGGGCGCCCCGTAGTACGATCCGGCAGGCCCTTTGGGCAATGCGCACGGCTACGGTCCGGGATTCTACCGGGGCCGGATTGTCGAGCGATTGCAGCCGAAATCGGGTCGACGCAGCGCGAAGCGGAGGCCCGCTGCCCGACCATCTTACCGCCGGACCCGAGCAATGGCCGCTCAGTGGCCGGGGCGGAACAGCGTCGGCCGCTGCCGCTCGAACGTTTGCCGGCCGCGCTTGAACCCCATCACGACCTCCGGCAGCTCCGCGATGGCGAAGCGGCTGTCCTGCGTGTCGAGCACGACGAGATCGGCGGGATTGCCGACTTTGACGCCGTAATCGTCGAGGTTCATCAGCCGGGCCGGCAGCTCGGTCACGAGGTCGAGGCAGGTGTCGAAATCGCTGACCGAGGCGTGCGCGACATTGGCGTAGAAGTTCGCCATGCGCAGCAGCGAGGCGTCGCCGAACGGCGTGAAGGGATTGAGCACGTTGTTGGTCGCAACCGAGCACAGCACGCCGTCGCGGGCGAGCTTGTGGGCCAGCGTCAATCCGCGCGGAGCGTTGTGGGTGGCTTCGCGGCCCATGAGATAGAGATCGGTCGCCGGCAGCACCGTCACGGCAACGCCCGCTTTCGCCAGCTGCGCGGTGGCGGTCTTCAGCCGCTGCGGCGGCAATGCCGAGAGCTTTGTCGCATGGCCGATCGCAACGCGCCCCTCATAGCTGCGCCGCTCGGTCTGCCGGCAGACCTCGTCGAGATGCCACCAGGACGGATCGAGATCGAAGTCGAGGTGGAGGTCGACATCGACGTCGAATTCCTGCGCGAGATCGAAGACGCGTTCGAGATGGACGCTCGGGTCGGTGTCCGTATAGGGACAGCCGCCGACGACCTCGCCACCCTCGCGCAGCGCCTGGATCAGCAGGTCCTCGGCTCCGGGATCGTTGGTCAGGCCTTCCTGCGGGAAGACGCAGAGCGAGAGGTCAATCGCCCAGGCATAGTCGCGCTTCAGCGCCTTGACCGCTTCGAAGCCGCGCAAGCCGATGCGCGGGTCAATCTCGACATGCGTCCGCATCCGCGTCGTGCCATGCACGATGGCGCGTTCGAGCACCTTTGCGCCGCGCGCATAGACGTCCTCGACGGTGAAATCCTTCTTCATTCCGGCGACGGCGCGGATGGCCTCGGAGACGCTGCCGTGGCCATGCCCGCAGCGGCCGAGCAGGCAGGCCTTGTCGAGATGGATGTGGGTATCGACAAAGCCGGGCAAGGCGAGGCGTCCGCCGACCTCGACCTCGACGGCTTCGCACGAAAGCTTTGGCTCGATCGCGGCGATGCGGCCGCCTTTCACGGCGATGTCGACGGGCGCGGCTGATGATCGCAACAGCACGTTGCGGAAAACGAGATCGAAGGCGGCCTGGGTGGTCATGAAGTCGGATTCGCGTGGGACAGGCTAGCGGACAAGGCGTAAGCCGGCAGCTCCAGATTCTGGGCAACTCTGCCACGAAAATGTTCAAAAATATGCATGCAGTTCAGTGCACGAATTGTAGAATATACGTCCGGTGAACCCGCCAATAGAACCCGCCAATAGAACCCGCCAATAGAACCCGCCAAGAGACCCACCAAGAGACCCACGATGTCCGCCCCAGCAAGAGCCGACCGCCCGATGACCGACGCCGAAATCGTCGAAGCTTATCTTAAAGCATCAATGATCCCCGATCCCGACGCCGCGGCGGCCTATATGAAGCCAGGTACGGTGATCACCTTTACCGGCGGGCGCGAGTTCGATCACCCGCGCGGGCCGGCTGGCTTCAATGCCAGGCGTTATCGCTGGGTCAAGAAGAAGATGGACCGCTTCGATGTCTGCCCCGGCGCGGACGAGACCATCGTCTACAGCATCGGCACGCTCTATGGCGAGTGGACCGACGGCACGCCGTTCGAGGGCAATCGCTACGTCGACCGCTTCGTCGTCAAGGGCGGCCAGATCGTGAAGATGGACGTCTGGAACGACAGCGCCGAGCGCATCCTGGTCCAGCGCGGGATCGAGGCTTAATCCCTCGGCCGCGAAATATACAAAAGCGCAAGAGCTGATAGACGCAGCCACCTCTGGCGGCAGGCGCATACGTAGGCTATCACCTCCGCGATCGCGTCTCGCCATGAGACGATGACCCCTTGAGGAGCCCCGCGATGCGTTTTCCTACCGTTGTCCTCGCCCTGACATGCCTTGCAGGCGCAGCTTCAGCCGAGGACCTCACCGGCACGCTCCAGAAGATCAAGGAGACCAAGAAGATCACGCTGGGCTATCAGGAGGCTTCGGTCCCATTCAGCTATCTGGACGGCAACCAGAAGCCGGTCGGCTTTGCCCTGGACATCTGCCTCAAGATCGTCGACGCGGTGAAGAAGCAGCTTGCCATGCCCGACATTGCCGTCGACTATGTCGCCGTGACGTCGTCGAACCGCATTCCGCTGATGGTCAACGGCACGCTCGACCTGCATTGCTCGGCGACCACGAATAATGCCGACCGCCAGAAGCAGGTCGCCTTCACCAACACGCATTTCCTCAGCGCGACGCGCTTCGCGGCGAAGAAGGCGGCCAAGATCAACACTGTCGACGATCTCAAGGGCAAGGCGGTCACCGCGGTCGCGGGCTCTGTCAACTTGAACCAGCTCGCCAAGGTCAATACCGAGCGCAACCTCGGCATCAAGATCATGCCGGCCGTGGATCAGGCTGAGGCTTTCCTGCTGCTGGAGACCGACCGGGCCCAGGCCTACGCGCTCGACGACGTCCAGCTCGCGGTCGCCATTGCGCGCTCGAAGGAGCCGGGACTCTACATGATCAGCGAGGAGACGTTTGCGAAGGCCGAGCCGTTCGGGATCATGCTGCGGAGAGAGGACGCGCCGTTCAAGGCGCTGGCCGACCGCGCCACGGCCGAGCTCTACGCCAGCCCGGAAATCGAGGTGCTTTACAAGCGCTGGCTGGAATCGCCGACGCCGCCGAATGGCATCAACTACAACGTCCCGATGTCGCCGGCCCTGCGCAATGCCTTCAAGAACCCAAGCTCCAGCGCCGATCCGGACGTCTATGTGGTGAGGTGAGGCGACAGGGCTGTAGGGTACGATTGGTGCTGTCCGAGCAAGCGCCTCGTCCTTCGAGCAGACCGCTTTCAGCGGCCTCCTCATGAATCAGGCTGAGCGGCAGCTTGGCCTGCCGAAATTTGCTGCCAAGCACTCCGCCCTCATCCTGAGGGCCTGACGCGCCTGTCCTCGTTCGCTTCTGCGGTGCGGGCGAGCCTGCTAAGGGATATCGAGCCCGAGGAACTTGCGATAACCTTCGAGACTCTTCAGCGCATCGAACGGCGGGCTGCCGTCTGCAAGACGCCAAGACGGGCCTAGAGGCGAAGTAGCATGCGCACGGACGAGTCCTTCCTGGTCCGCCACGCGGACCTGATTTTTGCTTTAAAGACGTTCGCCGCGTCGATGCTGGCGCTCGTCATCGCGCTCGCCATGGATTTGCCGCGGCCCTATTGGGCGATGGCGACGGTCTACATCACCTCGCAGCCGCTCGCGGGCGCGACCAGCTCGAAGGCGTTCTTCCGCGTGATTGGCACGCTGGTCGGCGCGGCCATGACGGTGGCGCTGGTGCCGAATCTGATCGACGCGCCGGAACTGCTGTGCCTCGCGATCGCGCTCTGGGTCGGACTCTGCCTTTACCTCTCGCTGCTCGACGGCACGCCGCGCAGCTATGTCTTCATGCTGGCAGGATACACGGTCGCCTTGATCGGCTTTCCCTCGGTCTCCGAGCCCGGCGCCATCTTCGACATCGCAGTGGCGCGGGTGGAGGAGATCTCGCTCGGCATCATCTCCGCCAGCCTCGTCTCCACCATCGTCTTTCCGCGCAGCGTCGGGCCGGCCGTCGCCCATCGGGTCGACACCTGGCTCTCGGATGCGCAGCGCCTGAGCCAGGTGGTGCTGCTGCGGCAGGGCACGAGCGAAACGCGTCGCGGCCGGCGCCTCAAGCTTGCGACCGACATCGTCGAGATCGACACGCTCTCCACCCATCTGGCTTATGACCGGCTGACCGATCGCAATGCCGTGATCGGCCTTGGCGAGATCCGGCTGCGCATGCTGATGCTGCTGCCGGTGGTCGCCTCGCTGGAGGATCGGCTGGCCGCACTGGGGGAGGAGGTGTTACGGCGTCAGCCCGAACTGAAGCGGCTGCTGGAGGATCTCGCGCAATGGATCACGAGCGATGTCGGCGCGCGGCAGCCGGCCGAGCGCATCCGCGCCATGATCGCGGAGCGGCAGGCGGTGCTCGATGACAGTGCCTCCTGGGAACGGATCATCACTACCAGCCTGTTGTCACGGCTGCGCGAACTCGTCGATCTCTCGCGCGATTGCCGCACGCTGACTGCGGCGATCGGCGATGGGCGCAACGTTTCGACGCTCGATCTCGCCTTCCAATCCGAGGCGGGCGCCGCACCCGTGCGGCACAGGGACCGTGGCCTCGCGCTGTGGTCGGCAGCCGGTGCCGCCACGGCGATCCTGATCTGCTGCGCCTTCTGGATCGGCACCGGCTGGCCGGACGGCGCATCGGCGCCGATGATGGCGGCGGTCGCTTGCTCATTCTTTGCCGCGCAGGACGAGCCGGCGCGTTTCATCCGCAGTTTCGGTCTATGGTCGCTGGTCGCGATCGTCGTCGTCGCGGTCTATCTGTTCGCGATCGTGCCCGCGATCTCCCATCTCGAGGTCCTGATCGTCGCGCTGGCGCCGACGTTCCTGCTCTATGGCTTCTTGATCGGCCGTCCCGCCACCGCGGGAACCGGCATGGCGCTCGCGGCCAACACCGCGACCCTGCTTGCGATCCAATCGACCTACAGCGCGGATTTCGCCTCCTACGCCAACTCGGCGGTCGCCTTCTTCGTCGGCGTCGTCATCGCCGAAATCGTGACGCGGATCGCGCGCGGGGTCGGCGCGGAGTGGATCGCCAACCGCCTGGTGCTGTCGAGCTGGAAGACGATCGCGATTGCCGCCGAGCGCCGCGGCAAGCGCGACCGCGCCGAATTCGCCGGCCTGATGCTGCACCGTCTTGGATTGCTGGTGCAGCGCATCGCCTTCCTCTCCGAGAGCGATCGCCGCGACACCGACAGCCTGGTCCAGCTCCGCATCGGGCTGAACATCATCGACCTGCGCCGCGCCCGCTATGGTCTTGCGATATCGACCATCTCGGTCATCGACGACATGCTCGACCAGCTTGCCGCCGCCTGCCGCAGCTATGCCGGCGGAGGGATGCCTGCAGAATTGTTGCGGCATGTCGATCGGGCGCTGGCCCAGGCCGTCAAGGATCCCAATGACAGCGCGCGGGAAGACGCGCTGATCGGCCTCGTCGGCATCCGCCGCGGCCTGTTCCCGGACGCGCCGGCCTATCGGCCACGCGCAGGCGAGAGTGTTGCGGCATGAGGTATGTGATCGACATTTACGGCGTGCTGGTGCCGGCCTTGCTGCTGTGGATCATCGTCGCCTATGCGCTGAGCGCGGTGCAGCGCCGCCTGATGCAGCGCTTCGACCTCTACCGGCTGGTGTGGCACCGCGCGCTGTTCGATTTCTCGATTTTCGTCTGCCTTCTCGGCGGCGTCGTCTATCTCTCGGAGTATCTGCCATGAAAGGAAATCTCGCCGGGCTTGGCCGCCTCGCGCTGACCGTCATCGTCATCGTCGCTGCGCTCGCGGTCGGCCGCGAGCTCTGGGTCTACTACATGGAGTCGCCCTGGACCCGCGACGGCCGCGTCCGCGCCGACGTGGTGCAGGTTGCCCCTGACGTCTCCGGCTTCGTGACCGAGGTGCTGGTCAAGGACAACCAGAAGGTCCGACGCGGCGACGTGCTGTTCCGGATCGACCGCGAGCGCTTCGCGCTGGCGCTGCGGCAGGCCGATGCCTCGGTCGCCGGTCATCAGGCGACGCTCGATCAGGCCAATGCCGATCTGAAGCGCTATAGCGCGCTGACGACCGACGCCGTCTCGCAGCAGAAGCAGGAGCAGGTGCTGGCGACCCAGCTCCAGGCCAAGGCGGCGTTCGATCAGGCCGTCGCCGACCGTGCGGTGGCGCAGCTCAACCTCGACCGCAGCGAGGTCCGTGCCTCCGTGAACGGCGTGATCACCAACATGGATCTGCGCCCCGGCGCTTACGTCACGGCCGGGAAGGGCGTGATGGCGCTGGTCGACACCGACACGCTGCATGTCGAAGGCTATTTCGAGGAGACCAAGCTTGCGCGCATCCGCGTCGGCGACAAGGTGCAGGTTCGCCTGATGGGCGAGAAGGCCACACTGACCGGCCACGTCGAGAGCATCGCGGCCGGCATCGAGGATCGCGACCGCGCCGAGGGCGCGAGCCTGCTCGCGAACGTCAATCCCACCTTCAGCTGGGTGCGGCTGGCCCAACGCGTCCCGGTGCGGATTGCGCTGGATCCGGTGCCTGAAGCCTTGTCACTGGTGGCGGGACGGTCGGCGACGGTCGAGGTATTAGACTAACGCCGCGAGCAGATGGTCGCGCTTGGCCCTGGGGAAAACCGGTAACAAGCGTTTCAATGCCATACCGTGAGGCTAATTCTGATCGCGTGTGTTGAGTCGGGAGACTGCATGAGCGTTTGGTTTTTAGTTCTAGCAGCCTGTATCGTCGGCACGTTGGTCCTTTTGGCGTTCTGCCGATAGCACCGATAGCAGATGCAATTGTTGCGGCGAAGCATCAGCGAGCTGCAGAATAGCGGTTCCAGACCGATGGTTTTTGACTGTGCACGGATGAACGCGTTCACTTCCGGGATCGGAGGCGGACGTGAGCTGGTTGTTTGTGTTTCTCATTGCCGCAAGCGCAGTCGTTCTGATCGCCCATGCGATTGACGCGATGCGCTCTTGATACGGCCTGCGAATCATTTGTCGTCGGTAGCTTGGTAAGCACCAACAATGTTCCGCGGCGGGCGAGCGTCAATTTGAGGAACCTGGCCTCACGGGCCCAAGTTGTCACAGCAGGAGGAATACAATGCTTGCGTTCTATCTGCCGATCATCATTTTCGGAGCGATGCTCGAAGCGATTTCGAATCTGAATGTATCTTCGCCCATGCAGGATCCGCCAAGAGTCGACTAGACGACGATCCCTCTAGCGCATTCTCTGGTACCTACGCACCAGCGTCGGCTTACGCGTTCGAATACTTCTTCAGCTCGAGCCTTGCGATCTTCGGGCGCAAGATGCGAGCGGCCCATGACTTCGCAGAGCGGGGCGTATTCGAGCTTGGTGAGGCCGGCGCGCCATGGCGCGATTCCGGCAGGAACAGATTCCAGAGGCCCTCCGCACGCGCCAGCGGCTTCAGCTCCTCGACGACGGGATAGACCTTCCACGGCCCGAGCTCCTCCGCCTCGCGATAGAACCGCTCCCCGTTCGGATAGATGTGCCGGTCCATGAAACTTTCGAGCGTGCGCTTGAGCTCGACGGTAGCGGCTTAGCCGATTTCGAGATAGTCCGGGCCAGGCAGCTTGAGAAATGGTGCCGTCGGCAATCCCTGATACCAGAACGCGACCGACGCGATGTCGTCCTGCAACGGAAGGTATTTTGCCTCCTTAACGCCGGGCAGCCAGCCCAGCGCCTGGATGGTCACGCGCAGGTCGGAGCGGAAACGTACGGGATCGGGGATGTGCCAGCGGTAGAGGCCGAAGCGCTGTTGTGACTTGTAGACGCCATCGGGGCGGATCACCTGAGGCAGGCCGGCGTAGGGTGTGGTGAATTCCTGATAGCGCGATTGCTGCGGCGGACCCTGGCGGGAATGCGCGACATAGGGATCGAAATTGTAGGCCCCGCAGAAATAATCTTCGGTGCCGGTGCCGCAGATCGACGGGAAGTCGCCGTCGCCGTCGATGAAGAACTTGATCTCGCCTTCGCCCCACCAGCCGTTGTTGTTGACGCCCCAGGCCATGTAGGTGCCGACATAATGGCCCGCGCCGCTGACGCCATCGAGGATGGTGTAGACCTCCTTGTAAGGCAGCGGATTGGTGCGCCGGAACTGCGCATGGAAATAGGCGCAATCCTCAGGGACATCAGTCAGTGTGTAGTTGATCTGATAGTAGAGGGTGATCTGCTCCTCGCTGCGATTCTCCAGCGTGAAGCGCGCGCGCTTGCGGAATGGCATTTCCCAGTAACAGTTGAAGGCGCGGCCGGGGTTGACGCAGACCGCGAGCGAGGACACCTGCGCGAACTCCTCCCAGCCGCAGGCGAAGAAATCGCCGGCGGGGCATTCGACGCTGGGCTGCTCTTGATCGTCCCAGTACACGCGCAGGATCGAATGGCGCAGCCGCCCGCGCGCCAGCGTCATCCAGATCTGTTGGATCGCGCCCTGGCCCTCGATGTCGGCGAGCGTGAACGTCGCGCCCGGCTCGATGACGACGTAAGGCGAGACCTTCCAGCCCTGGCCGAGATCGCGGGCCTGGCGGGCGGCGGGGCCATCGACGGACATGCCGCCTCTGCCCTTTTCGCCCGAAAAGTTCTCCGGGCTGATCGAGCGCGTCTGCGCGTTCGACAGGCGCGACAGATTGCCGAGATGCAGGCCCAGGCCGGAAAACGCCATGATGTCCTCCATATGGGTTCGCGACGTCCCGGTATATCGTTCCCGAATTGACCAAAACATGAAGATCGCGCACGGAATTGTCCGCACGCGACCGATCTCGTCATGCGACGCGATAGTCCCTGAACTTCTCGCGCAGCGCCGATTTCAGCACCTTGCCGGTGCCGGTCATCGGGAATTCGTCGAGGAATTCGACGGCGTCGGGCAGCCACCAGCTCGCGATCTTCGGGCGCATGTGATCGAGCAGCGCCTTGCCGTCGACGGTCGCGCCCTTCTTGCGGACGACGAGGAGCAGAGGACGCTCCTGCCATTTCTCATGGCTGATCGCGACCACGGCGGCTTGCAGCACGTCGGGATGCGACAGCGCGATATCCTCGAGCTGGATCGAGGAGATCCATTCACCGCCGGACTTGATCACGTCCTTGGAGCGGTCGGTGAGGGTGACGTGGCCCTGGCTGTCGATCACGGCCATGTCGCCGGTGATCAGCCAGCCGTCGCGGTCGAGCCCTTCGTCGAGCTTCATGTAGCCGGAAGCGACCCAGGGACCGCGCGCGCGCAAATGGCCGACGGTCTTGCCATCGCGCGGCAGCTCATTGCCGGCATCGTCGACGATGCGCAAATGGGTGCCGAAGCAGGCCCGGCCCGAGACCTGGCGGCGGTCGAACTTCTCCTTATCGCTGAGATGCTCCGAGCCCGGCCGCAAGCTCGGCATCGAGCAGCCCAGCGCCTCGGTCATGCCCCAAGCCTGGATGTAGTCGACATTGTAGTCGCGCTTGAGCTTCTCGACCATCGCGCGCGGCGGGGCGGAGCCCGACGAGAGCGTCGCGCGCAGCGTGGTGAATTTGTTGCCGGTGCGGCCGAGCCAGTCGAGCAGGATCAGCCAGAAGCTCGGCACGCCCGCCGACAGCGTCACCTTCTCGCCTTCGAGCAATTCATAGAGCTTGTCGGGCTCATAATTGCGGCCGGGCAGCACCAGCTTCGAGCCGGTATAGGGCGCGGTGAACGGCATGTTCCAGCCATTGCCGTGGAACAGCGGCGCCATCGGCATCATCACCTCGCGCACGCCTTCGACATGTCCCGGAAGGAAGTCGAAATTGCAGGAGGTCATCGTCTGCAGGATCGCGGCGCGGTGCGAGTAGATCACGCCTTTGGGATTGCCTGTTGTGCCCGAGGTGTAGCAGATGGTGGAGGCGGATTTTTCGTCGAACTCCGGCCAGGCGAAGCCGGCCTCGTTCTCCTGTTGCAGCAGCTCCTCATAGCAATGCACGTTGGCGAGCTTCGTGTCCGGCATCCGCTCGCGCGAGGACATCACCACATAGGCCTCGATCGTCTTCAGCTGCGGCGCGATCGCCTCGACGATCGGCAGCGTGGCGCGGTCGATGAACAGAAGTCGGTCCTCGGCGTGGTTGATGATATAGACGAGCTGCTCGGGAAACAGTCGCGGGTTGACGGTGTGCAGCACATATCCCATGCCCGGCGCGGCATAGAACATCTCGAAATGCCGGTGGGTATTCCAGGCGAGCGTGCCGACGCGGTCGCCACGCTGCATGCCGAGCCGCTTGAGTGCCAGCGCCATACGCTTGATGCGCGGATGCGCGTCCGCATAGGTATAGCGATGGATGTCGCCCTCGATCTCGCGCGCGACGATCTCCGCTTCGCCGTGATGGTCGGCGGCGTACTGGATCAGGCCGCTGATCAGGAGCGGCATGTCCATCATCAATCCCTGCATCGTTTCCCTCCGGAGCGCCATGTCGTTGCACGGCATAGGCTTGTGATTTGCGCGCGAGGTTAGCGGAACGTCACGCGGCGTTCACGCAAAAAGCGAGGGAGGTGATTGCATGCGTCACTTTTTCGGGGCTAACGTGCGGTGAGCTGCCGGCGAAGCAGCTGCCGCCGTGGAGGAAATGGATGTCAGCGGAAAGACACAAGACCGGTACAGCCGGCGAGTCTACGGTCGACATTTCCGCACTGCGTGCGCGTTATCGCAACGAGCGCGACCGCCGTCTGCGCGCCGAGGGCAAGGCGCAATACGTCGAGGTCACCGGCGAGTTCGGCCGCTATCTCGACGATCCCTGGGCCGATCCCGGTTTTGCGCGCGCGCCCGTCTGCGAACAGACCGAGGTGCTCATTGTCGGCGGCGGCTTCGGCGGTCTGCTCTGCGGCGCGCGTCTGCGTGGAGCCGGCATCGATGATTTTCGTATCGTGGAAAAGGCCGCCGATTTCGGCGGCACGTGGTACTGGAATCGCTACCCCGGTGCGGCCTGCGATACCGAGAGCTACATCTATCTGCCGCTGCTGGAAGAGACCGGCTACATGCCGGTGCGCAAATATGCGCGGGCGCCGGAGATCTACGAGCACTCCCGCCGCATCGGCCGTCACTTCGCGCTCTATGAGCGCGCATTGTTTCAAACCGTGATCGCGCGGATGGAATGGCAGGAGCAGGAGGCGCGCTGGCTGGTCGAGACCGATCGCGGCGACCGCATCCGCGCGCGCTTCGTCATCCTGGCCGGCGGCCCGCTGAGTCGTCCCAAGCTGCCGGGCATTCCCGGCATCGAAAGCTTCAAGGGCCACAGCTTCCACACCAGCCGCTGGGACTATGGCTATACCGGCGGCACCGCCGAGGGAGATCTGACAGGTCTTGCCGACAAGCGCGTCGGCATCATCGGCACCGGCGCCACCGCCGTGCAATGCGTGCCGCATCTCGGCCGCTCCGCCAAGGAGCTCTATGTCTTCCAGCGTACGCCCTCGGCGATCGGCGTGCGCGACGACCGTCCGACGGACCAGGCCTGGGCGCAGAGCCTCAAGCCCGGCTGGCAGCGCGAGCGCATGGACAATTTCACCGCGGTGATATCCGGCGAGCCGTTCGAGCGAGACCTGGTGCAGGACGGCTGGACCGGTCTGCTCGGCGAGATCCTGCTGGCGCCGCGCCGCCAGCCCCGGCCGGTCACGTCGCTGGAAGAGGCTCTCAAGGTCATCGAGCAAGCCGACTATCGGAAGATGGAGGAAATCCGGGCCCGCGTCGATGCGATCGTGAGGGACGAGGCGGCCGCGGCGGCGCTAAAACCCTGGTACAAGGCGTTCTGCAAGCGGCCGTGCTTTCATGACGAATATCTCGACACTTTCAATCGTCCCAACGTTCATCTCGTCGACACCAAGGGGCAGGGCGTCGAGCGCATCACCGAAAGTGCCGTTGTGGTCGACGGCAAGGCCTATGAACTCGATTGCCTGATCTATGCCAGCGGTTTTGAGGTCGGCACCGATTACGCGCGTCGCATGGGCTTCGAGGTCTACGGCCGCGACGGCATCAGCCTGTCCGAGCGCTGGCGCGACGGCGTCAAGACGCTGCACGGTTTCTACAGCCGAGGCTTCCCGAACTGTTTCCTGATCGTCACGGTGCAGGCCGGCCAGAGCGCCAACTTCCCGCACATCATCGACGAGCAGTCGCAGCACATCGCCTATGTGATCGCAGAAGTCCGCAAGCGCAGGGCGCGCACGCTGGAGCCGACGCTGGCGGCCGAGAACGCCTGGGTCGAGGAGGTCGTCAAGGCCGCGCTCGGCCGCCAGACTTATCTCGCTGAATGCACGCCGGGCTATTACAACAACGAAGGCGTGTTCGATCCGATCGCGGCGCGAAACAGCCAATATTGGCGTGGGCCGGTGGCGTTCCTGCGGCTGCTCGAGAAGTGGCGCAAGGAGGGCAATCTGGATGGACTGGAATTGACCTCCGAGGTCCCGGCTTGAGCGGCATGATCCCGGCTCCGACAGGCGCCACGCGGCTCTACGTCATCGTCGGCGATCCCATCGCGCAGGTGCGCTCGCCCGCAGGCGTCAGCGCCGCCTTTGCCGCACGCGGCCATGACGGCACCTTGATGCCCGTTCAGGTCGCCCCGAGCGATTTAGCCGACTTCCTCTCGGTCGCAACGCGGCTGAAGAATCTCGACGGCATCGTCGTGACCATCCCGCACAAATTCGCCTGCTACCGGGCCTGCGCCAGCGCGACCAAGCGGGCGCATTTCCTGCGCACCGTGAACCTGATGCGCCGGCGCGCCGACGGCGCCTGGCATGGCGACATGGTGGACGGCCTTGGCTTCGTCGGTGCGGCGCGGGCGAAGGGGATCAACCCCGCCGGCATGCGGGCACTGCTCGTCGGCGCCGGCGGCGCGGGGTCGGCGATCGCGCTGGCGCTGGTCGAGGCCGGCGTGCGCGAGCTTGCCATTCACGACACCGCGGCCGAGCGCCGCGACGCGCTGATCGGCCGGCTCAACGCCCTCGGCAAGGCGCCGGTGCGGGTCGGCACCAGCGATCCCGCGAGCTTCGATTTTGTCGCCAATGCGACACCGGCGGGGATGCAAGAGGGCGATCCGCTGCCCGTCGATGTCGCGCGGCTCGCGCCGGCTTCCTATTGCGGCTGCGTCATCACCAAGCCTGAAGTGTCGCCCTTCATCGCGGCGGCCCGCCGGATCGGCTGCGTGACCGGGACCGGCACGGACATGTACCAGCAGCATGAGGCCATCATGGTGGATTTCCTGCTTCACCGCGACGGCTAGGGCCAGGCGTTCACCCTGGTGTCAAGCCATCCGTTGCGCCCCATGGGGCTTGAGCGATCAGCGCCGGCGTAGGATCATGCCCCCCGCGCGAGCCGGTCGCGCATGAGAGAGAGGAACGAGAATGACCAAGGGCGGGACCGTTGCGATGGCCATCATTGGCGCTGTTGCGCTGCTTCTTTCTCTGCCGCCGACCGCCGAGGCCGCGCAATGTGGTAGCTCGCCCGCGGGTTTCGAGGCCTGGAAGCGCGAGTTCAGCGCGGAGGCGCAAGGCAAGGGCATCGGCCAGACCGCGATCTCGGCGCTGATGCAGGCCAATTACGCCAGCGCCACCATTGCTGCCGACCGCGGCCAGCGCAGCTTCTCGCTCTCGCTCGACCAGTTCCTCGCCAAGCGTGGCGCCGCCACCATCGTCGCCAAGGGGCGGCAGCTCAAGCAGTCGCACGCCGCCTTGTTCGCCTCGATTCAGCAGCAGTACGGCGTCCCGCCGGGGCCCTTGATCGCGATCTGGGGCATGGAGACCGGTTTCGGCAGCCAGCGCGGCAACCAGAACATGCTCTCGTCGATCGCGACCCTGGCCTATGACTGCCGCCGTCCCGAATTCTTCACCGACCAGCTCTATGCCGCGCTGAAGCTGATCGACCGTGGCACGCTGTCGGGGGCTACCCGCGGCTCCATGCATGGCGAAGTCGGGCAGACCCAGTTCATGCCCAAGAACATCCTGGCCTACGGCACCGGCAATCTCGACGTTGCCGCCAACGCGCTGAGCTCGACGGCGAATTTCCTCCGGGCCCATGGCTGGCGGGCGGGAGCCGGTTACCAGCCGGGCGAGCCGAACTTTGCCGCCATCGAGGCCTGGAATGCCGCCGGCGTGTATCAGAAGGCGATCGCTCTGATGGGCCGGCAGATCGACGAGGGCGGGGCGGCGGCCTCCCGCTGAGCAAATCCCCGTTCGTACAGAGCTTTAGATTCCTGTTTTGACGCGTTTTCTTGGCGCGCGAACCGGCGTCCCCGTCGCTCGAAATGCTTCTGCTCAGCAAGGCGTGATGCGCCGGCGCGAGAAAGTTGTTGCTATCAGGAACTGACGGCACGACGTTTGCTTTGATCAGGTTCGGGGCTGGGCATGAGGAGACTCAACGATGGCAACCCAGATCGTGATGGACCAGACTGGCGATACGCGCCATGAGTTTGATCCTGGCAATGCCGAAGCGCTGGCGCGAGCTGAACGGCGCTTTCGGGAGCTGACCGGAGCCGGCTTCACCGCCGCCCTCCGGACCGGGCCGGGCGAAGTCACCCGGATTCGATCATTCGATCCGACCGCGCAGGAAACGCTGTTCTATCCCCGCCTGGTCGGCGGCTGATCTGAGCTGCTCATGATCGCGGCAGTTTGGCTTCGCGCGCCGGCGCGTGCGCGTCTGCATGCGCTGCGCGAGCTCTATCGGCGCTTCTTCGGCGAGAACACGCCGGATGCGCGCGGTCGCCGGTTGCTCGCCGAATGGCTGTCGCCGGAACAGCGCGCGCAGTTCGAGGAGCACCGGTATTTCGATGTGATCGGCTGCGATACCGGCAAGACCTATCGCATCCATTACGGCACGGCCGCCAATGTCCACGAAATCGATGGCGACGGGCACGCGACGATGGGATGGTGCTTCGTCCCCTCAGGCTTCCTGGTGCCGGGCGACGTGATGCTGGCACAGAAGATCGCGCTCGAGACGGACGAGAGGGGCGCGATCGCACTCGCCAACCGGTTTCCGCCGGCGACACATTCGGAGCATTTTTACCGGCGGCCGTTCTAGCTAGAGCGCGATGGATCAGGATAGATCGTCATCGCGCTTTAGGTTGCTGTTTCAGCGAGCGCCGCGAGGGTGCGGCGGTCAGTAATGCGTGGTGCGGTAGGCATCCAGCGCATGCGCTGCAAAGACGCCGATGCTGCAAAGGGCGAGGAGGGCGGAGATCAGTTCGATCATAGCTCGTCCTCCCGTAGCGGCTGGGCGACGAGGTGCTGACAGCAGGCGTAATCATAGATCAGGTCGATGAGGAATTGCATGGTGGCCGTCCCTGTATTTATTTTGACAACCACTTAAGCGGCTATCTGTTTCAGGCGTGTTTCGTCGCATCGGGAAAGGGGTTTCGCGGGAACCCCAGGCTGGCTTTGTGCGCCGCGGAGCGGCTATGTCCTGTTTCCAGTCAATTCCTTTCAGCCGCGCGCCTGTCGCGGGCGGCACGTCATATTGCGAGGCAAAATCATGGCGCAGGTCGAGTGGTTCGACGATCTCACCATCGGAATGCGGTTCAAATCGCCGGAAGTTCAGGTCACCGAAGCCGACATCAAGCGCTTTGCGGCCGAGTTCGATCCGCAGCCGATGCACCTCGACCACGAGGCCGCCAAGGCGACCCTGTTCAAGGGCCTCGCTGCCTCGGGATGGCACACCGCGGCAATCGCCATGAACCTCGCCATCCAGACCCGCCCCTTCGGCCCGCATCCGCTGATCGGCGCAGGCGTCGATGGCCTGCGCTGGACCATGCCGGTGCGGCCGAACGACCGCCTGCATCTGCTCGGCGAAGTCATGAGCCTGACGCCGTCGAAGTCGAAGCCGCAAGGTATCGCGCTGGTGAAATGGACAATGTTCAACCAGAACGGCGAAGAGGTTTACACCTTCACCCCGATCGCCATCGTGCCGCGGCGGCCGTAAGGCCTCGCCGTCACTATCGACCTTGGTCGGCCTCGTCGCACCCTTGCGGGCCGCCGGGACAGATGGGTCATCCGTGCGGGGAACGCGATGGGAGGCTGACATGAAACGATTGTTCTTGCGGCCGGGATGCTCGCAAGGGTTCTGAGCGCAGCCGCCTTGAATACAAGCCCGGAGCTTGGCCAAATCCAAGGTCGGCTCGCCGAGACGACCATGAAGACCCATCTGCATCGCGTCTTCGCCAAGGCCTGCGTTTCGCGCCAGTCCGATCTCGTCAAGCTCGCGGCCGGATTCTCCAATCCGCTCGTGCGCTGACGCGCAAGGCATGATCCGCGCGCAACCCGAGTCGCTGCAGCTCGCATCAGGTTCAAAGCCAAGCCATCATTAGAAAGTTATCGCACCTCATTCGTTCGGGTGACGCGATTTTCCGCGCTCTCTTTTACGAGATGTCACGCGATCAACTCACGGCACGTGAGGGTGATCTGATTGATTTCCCGCGCTGGTTGAGGGCGATTGTCATGCGAACGGCGTCAACGGTTTGGGTCGGCAAGTTCCGCGACATCGCCGCACGGATAGGCGCAGCATTCCGTGAGCAGCGCGGGATCGAGGCGCGGCGCGCGTTGCGGCGCTATCGCCATCTGCTGGAGCCGGCGCACGAACCATTGCCTTTGAACCAATTCATTCCGGTCAGCAATCAAGAGGATATTTCAGAAAATGCCCACGAACCCGATGCGCGCGAGCGCGCCGCCGGCGCTCCCGCGTTCAAGCGCGCGTAACGCCAATATCGTCGCGGTCGCCCTGACCGCGGCGCTCGTCACGCTCGAGTTGATCGGGCTCGCAATGCTGGAACGGTCTCACGTCCACGCGATGCACGTGTCGTTGCCTCGTGAACAGGCCGTTTGCTCCGGGAGCGCCGACGTTCCTGTCTCGCAGGTTTCCTACGATTGACTGGAGGACGGCTTGTGCCTGACGCCACGACCCTGATCCTGCTCAGCGTTGCCGTCTTCGCCGGCGCCTTCGTCTCGGGCCTTTCGGGCTTCGCGTTCTCGGCCGTGGCTGGCGCGATCCTGCTTCGCGTGTTTCAACCGCTCGAAGCCGTGCCGGTGATGATGGCGTGCAGTATCGGCGTGCAGGCGACCAATCTGTGGGCCCTTCGGCGCAGCATCCGCTGGGAGGGCAGCCTGCTGCTGATCGTCGGCGGGCTGATTGGCGTTCCCATTGCGGTGTCGCTGTTGCAGACCGCGGACACGCATGTGCTTCGGCGCGGTTTCGGCATCGTCGTCGCGCTCTATGCCGCCTACATGCTGCTGCGGCCGACGCTGGTCACGGCCGGCGAGGCGGTCGGCCGTCACTGGGTGGCGCTGATCGGATTCGGGGGAGGGCTGGTCGGCGGGCTCACCGCGATGCCCGGCGCGATTCCGACGATCTGGTGCGACATGCGCGGCATGCCCAAGAGCGAGCAGCGCGGCCTGGTTCAGCCCTTCATCGCTGCGATGCAGCTGTTCGCGATCGCGCTGCTGGTCGGACACCAGGACCTATCGTCAAAGGTCTTCGTCGATCTCGCGGTCAGCCTGCCGGCGCTGTTCGCTGGCTCGGCGCTCGGTGTGATCGCTTTCCATCGGGTCAACGAGACGGTCTTTCGCAAGACCGTGCTCGCTCTGTTGCTGGTATCAGGTCTGTCCCTGATCTAGCGCATGATCCGGACCCGGAGGGCCGCGTCAGCGCAAAGTGCGCAGCGGTTTTCCCTCGCGACAAACGCAGAACGCGTTTGCGCGGAGATCATGCTCAAACAACAACTTAAAGCGCGATGATGATTCATCCAAAGCTCCTCGCGCATTAGTGACCGGCCTCGTGGCTCATGCCCTGCACAGGCGCCGCGCTGACGTCGCTGCCATGATGCACCAGCGGCTTGTTGCGGGTGATGGTTCTGAGCAGCACGTAGAACACGGGCGTCAGGAACAGGCCGAACACGGTGACGCCGATCATGCCGGAGAACACGGCGACGCCCATGGCCCGGCGCATCTCCGAGCCTGCGCCGGTCGAGAGCACCAGCGGCAAGACGCCCATGATGAACGCCATCGACGTCATCAGGATCGGGCGCAGCCGCAAGCGGCTCGCCTCGATCGCGGCCCTGATCGGTGTGCGTCCTGCAAATTCGAGCTCGCGCGCGAATTCGACGATCAGGATCGCGTTTTTGGCGGAGAGGCCGACCAGCACGATGAGGCCGATCTGGGTGAAGACGTTGTTGTCGCCCTTCGAGATCCAGACGCCGAACATCGCAGCCAATAGGCCCATCGGCACGATCATGATGATCGAGAGCGGCAGGGTCAGGCTCTCATAGAGCGCGGCCAGCACCAGGAACACCAGGAGGATCGCCAGCGGAAACACCCAGATGCCGGAATTGCCGGCGATGAACTCCTGATAGGTCAGGTCGGTCCATTCGAAGGCGAAGCCGGGCGGCAGCACTTCCGCCGCGATCCGGGTCGCCGCTTCCTGAGCTTGGCCCGAGGAGAAGCCGGGCGCAGCCGCCGCGTTGATGTCGGAGGACAGGAAACCGTTGTAGCGGATCGCACGCTCCGGCCCCGCGCTCTGGCGGATCTTGAGCAGCGCCGACAGCGGCACCATGTCGCCCGACGACGAGCGCACCTTCAACTGCCTGATGTCGTCGGCACGCGCGCGGAACGGCGCGTCGGCCTGGACCCGGACCGAATAGGTGCGGCCAAACTTGTTGAAGTCGTTGACGTAATAGGAGCCGAGGTAAATTTGCAGCGTGTTGAACACCTCCGTCACGGGCACCCCTAGCTGGAGCGCCTTGGTGCGGTCGATGTCGGCGAACAGCTGCGGCACGTTGACCTGGAAGCTCGAGAACACGCCGGCGATCTCCGGCGCCTTTTGCATCGCCGCCATGAACGCTTTCGTCGCTTCGTTCAGCGCGTCATAGCCCAGACCAGCGCGGTCCTCGATCTGCAGCTTGAAGCCGCCGATGGTGCCGAGGCCGTTGACCGGCGGCGGCGGGAACATGGCGATGAAGGCCTCCTGAATGCCGGCATACTTCTTGTTCAACTCGGCCGCGATCGCAGGCCCGCTGAGCGAAGGATCCTTGCGTTCGTCGAACGGTTTCAGCGTCGAGAACACGATGCCGGCATTGGAGGAGTTGGTGAAGCCGGAGATCGACAGGCCGGGGAAGGCCACCGAGCTCTCGACACCGGGCTGGGTCAGCGCGATGTCGCTCATCTTGCGGATCACCTCTTCGCTGCGGTCGAGCGTGGCGCCGTCGGGCAGGCGGGCGAAGCCGACCAGATATTGCTTGTCCTGTCCGGGCACGAAGCCGCTCGGCACTTGCTGGAACAGCAGGGCCGTGACGCCGACCAGCAGCACATAGAGGCCCATCACCGCGGCCTTGCCCGAGATCACCTTGGTGACGCTGCCGCTGTAGCTCTCCGACGAATAGGTGAACACCCGATTGAAGCCGCGGAAGAACCAGCCGAGGCTCTTTTCCATGATCAGCGTCAGCCGGTCCTTCGGCTCGTTGTGGCCCTTGAGCAGCAGCGCCGACAGCGCCGGCGACAAGGTCAGCGAGTTGACGGCGGAGATCACGGTCGAGATCGCGATCGTCAGCGCGAACTGCTTGTAGAACTGCCCGGTCAGGCCGGAGATGAAGGCGAGCGGCACGAACACCGCGATCAGCACTAACGCGATGGCGATGATCGGTCCCGACACCTCGCGCATGGCCTGGTAGGTGGCATCGCGCGGCGACAACCCCGCTTCGATGTTGCGCTCGACGTTCTCGACCACGACGATGGCGTCGTCGACGACGATGCCGATCGCGAGCACGAGGCCGAACAGGCTGAGCGCGTTGATGGAGAAGCCGAACACGTGCATCACTGCAAACGTGCCGACGATGGAGACCGGCACGGCGAGCAGGGGGATGATCGAAGCGCGCCAGGTCTGCAGGAACAGGATCACGACCAGAACCACCAGCGCGATCGCCTCCAACAGCGTGTGGATCACGGCCTCGATCGAGGAGCGCACGAACTGGGTGGGATCGTAGACG
Source organism: Bradyrhizobium sp. USDA 4486 (assembly GCF_054057995.1). Classification (NCBI taxonomy): domain Bacteria; kingdom Pseudomonadati; phylum Pseudomonadota; class Alphaproteobacteria; order Hyphomicrobiales; family Nitrobacteraceae; genus Bradyrhizobium; species Bradyrhizobium sp. USDA 4486. Next base: position 2,859,072 of record NZ_JBSRZV010000001.1, on the reverse strand, counting down.
ATCTGGTAGGATACGCCTTCCGGCATGTTCCTCTTGATCTCGGCCATGGTGGCGCGGACATGGTCGGAGATCTGCAGCGCGTTGGAGCCGGGCGCCTGGAAGATCGGGATCGCCACCGCCTGCTTGTTGTCGAGCAGCGAGCGCAGGCCGTATTCGGAGGCGCCAAGCTCGATGCGCGCGACGTCACGAAGGCGAACCACTTCGCCGCGCGAGCCGGTCTTGACCACGATGTCGCCGAACTGCTCCTCGTTAGCGAGACGTCCTTCGGCGTTGACCGAGAGCTGGAGATCGATGCCCTTGACGTTGGGCGAGGAGCCGACCACGCCCGCCGCAGCCTCGACGTTCTGCGCCTGGATCGCTCTCACGATATCGCTGGCGGTCAGCCCATGCTCGGCCGCCCTCTGCGGATCGACCCAGACCCGCATCGAATAGTCGCCGGCCCCATAAAGCTGGACATCGCCGACGCCGTCGATCCGGGCAAGGCGATCCTTGACGTTGAGCACTGCGTAGTTGCGCAAATACGTCATGTCGTAGCGGCCGTTCGGGGACAGCAGATGCACCACCATGGTCAGGTCGGGCGAGGATTTCTTGGTGATGATGCCGAGCTGGCGCACCACGGCCGGCAGGCGCGGCTCGGCCTGCTGCACGCGGTTCTGCACGAGCTGCGTCGCCTTGTCGGGGTCGGTGCCGAGGCGGAACGTCACCGTCAGCGTCATCGCGCCGTCGGTGGTGGCCTGGCTCGACATGTACAGCATGTTCTCGACGCCGTTGATCTGCTCCTCGATCGGCGTCGCGACAGTCTCCGCGATCACCTTGGGATTGGCGCCGGGATAGGTCGCGCGCACCACGACGGAGGGCGGCACGACATCAGGATATTCCGAGATCGGCATCGCGAACAGCGAGATCAGGCCAGCGAGAAAGATCATGACCGACAGCACGCCGGCGAAAATCGGACGATCGATGAAGAACTTTGAGAGATTCATGGCTTTGCCCCTGTATCAGAGACAACTCTCCCGTCATTCCGGGGCGCGGGCAGAGCCCGCGAACCCGGAATCCGGAAGTTATGTCTTGGCCGTTCTATGACGTCGAGGTTCCGGGTTCGCGACTTCGTCGCGCCCCGGAACGATGCGGTATAACTAGCGTTGCACCACGTCCTGGTTGCTGTGGTTGGAAGCCTGCTGCCCCCGCGCCCCCATCGCCGCGATCTCCGTCTTGAGGAGGGCGCCGGGACGCACGCGCTGCAAACCGTTGACGACGATGCGATCGCCTGGCTTCAGGCCCGACGTCACGATGCGGAGTCCATCGACGGCGCCGCCCAGCGTGACCGGCCGGTAGACCGCGCGGCTGTCGTCACCGACCGCCATCACGAACTTCTTGTCCTGGTCAGTGCCGATCGCGCGCTCATCGATCATCACCAGCGTCTGCTGCTTGGGCTGGCCCATGCGCACGCGGGCGAACTGCCCTGGGATCAGACGCCCGTCCTCGTTGGGGAAGACGGCGCGGACGCGGATGGTCCCGCTCTGACCGTTGACCTGGTTGTCGATCAGCTGGATGTGGCCCTTGGACGAGAGGCCGCCTGACGTCGTCATCTCGACCGGAATCTGGTCGAGCTTGCCACGCTGGCCCGTGCCATCCGCGATCGAGTTCAGCGCCCGCAGCACCACCTCTTCGTCCGCATCGAACGAGGCGTAGATCGGATTGACCGAGACCAGCGAGGTCAGCACTGGGGAAGCAGTGCCGGCGGCGACGAGATTGCCGACGGTGACCTCGATCTTGCCGACGCGGCCATCCACCGGTGCCCGAACCTCGGTGTAGTCGAGATTGAGCTTTGCAGTCTGCAGCGTCGCCTCGGCCGCCTTCACATTGGCGATCGCTTCGCGATTGGCGTTGTCGCGCTGGTCATAGTCGCGCCGCGTGACCACGGCGTTCCCAACCAGCTGCGCGCCGCGCTCGAGCTCGCTCTGGGTGAACACCACGCGGGCCTTGGCGGCCTCGAGCTGCGCGGCAGCCTTGTCGACCTCGGCGGCGTAGGGCGCCGGATCGATCTTGAACAGCACGTCGCCGGCCTTCACCAGCGCGCCCTCGGTGAAGTTGGTCGACAGGATCGCGCCGGCCACGCGCGGGCGAAGCTCGACGCGTTGGATGGCCTCGAGCCGGCCGGAAAAATCGTCCCACAGCACGGTCTGCTTGGGTTCGATCATCGCGACGGTGACGGAGACGGCTTGTTCAGCCGCGGCGCCGGTTGCGGTCGCTTGCGCAGCGTGGAAGTAGTGGCCGGTCGCGATCGAGCCGGCAACGGCGAGTGCGCCCACGATGGCGACGCCGCCGAGAAGACGGCGGAAACGGCCGGTAGGGGCGGTATTTTGGGAGGGATGCATTTGCGCGCTCCAGATATGTAGTGTTTGCTACAGATGTGGAGCTGGATGCCGCAGTGCAAGATACTTATGTACCATTCACTAAGAAAATTGTAGCTGCATACCGCGACAATTGGAAGGCGCTGAAAAAAGTAAGCTAGAACAAATAGATAGGATTTGACGTTAAGCCTCAGGCAGAACGTGAAGTCCAAGGAGACGGGCACATGGGCATGGGACGCCCCCGCGAATTCGACGCCGAGACGGCGTTGGACCGGGCGATGGAAGTGTTTTGGCGCCATGGCTATGAGGGCGCGACCATTGCCCAGCTCACCGAGGCCATGGGCATCAATCCCCCCAGCCTCTATGCCTGCTTCGGCAACAAGGAAGGCCTGCTGAAGGCCGCGCTCGACCGCTACACCAAGCTGCGCGGCGTCTGGATGGACGAGGTCGTCGCGGCCCCGACCGCCCGCGAGGTCGCCGAGCGAATGCTGATGGGCATCGCCGACAAGCAGACCGATCCCGCCAATCCGCCCGGCTGCCTGCTCGTGCAGGGCGGAATTGCCTGCGGCACCGGCTCCGAGAACGTCCCCTTTGAGCTCGCCGCCCGCCGCGCCCAGAACGAGGACCAGCTCCGCGAGCGTTTTGTCCGCGCCAAGGCGGAGGGCGATCTCAAGGACACGTCAGATCCGGCCGCGCTCGCTCGCTATGTCTCGGCGGTGTCCGTCGGTATGGGCGTGATGGCGTCATCGGGCGCGGACCGCGAAGCGCTGCGGCAAGTCGCAAGCGTCGCGGTGCAGGCGGTTGAGGCGCAGTCGGTGGACAGAACCTGATTCATCCCGGCAACGCCGGCGGCGGGACGAACCCGCCGAACTCGCGTTCGATCAATCCCGCCAGTGCAATCGTTGTGCGGTCCTCCAGATACGGTCCGATGATCTGCACGCCGACCGGCAGGCCCGACGGCGTGCGCTCGATCGGAACGGCGGTCGCAGGCAGTCCGCAGGTCGAGGCGGGATCGGCCCAAATGAAGCATGCATCGGAATAGTTGTAGAGCTTGCCATCGATGTCGAGCTTCCGCGCCTCGAACGGCTCGGAATGGTCATGCGGAAAGGCGGGCACGGCGGCGGCCGGATAGATCACCGCGTCGAACTCGCGGAAGAGCTGATACCACTTTTGCTGCAGCTGCAGGCGGGCCGCATCAGCCGCCAGCCAATCGCGATGGATCATGCCCCAGCCGCGGGCGCGCTCGGCCTGCAGGTTGCGGTCGTCGGGCGTGAGCGCTGCGGCAGCTTCCTGCGCCTCGGCGAGGGCGGCTGGTGTCAGTCGCGGGCTTCGCGCGCCATTGAGCAGCTTCATGTAGAGCCGCGCGGACTCCGCGAGATCGGGCAGCGATGCGCTTGTGCGAGCGACGCGGGCGCCCGATCGTTCGAGCCGTTCCGCCAATCGTCCGATGGCTGACCGCATGGCGTCGCTCGTTGGCATCAGCGGATGGGTGTCGATCACGAGAATCCTGAAATCCCTGAGCTGACCATGGCGCGGGGCGGGCAGAGCAAGCCGGTAGCCGATGCCGTCGCGCATCTCGTCGGGGCCGGCAATCACGTCGAGCGACAATGCGAGATCCGAGGCGGTGCGCGCCATCGGCCCGACGACGGCGAGATCGCCCTGGCCGGGGACGGGCGGTGCCGGCGGCAGGCTGTATCCGCGCAGCGGGACGAGACCGAGGCTCGGCTTGTGGCCGAACACGCCACAGAAATGCGAGGGCACCCGGATTGAGCCGCCGATGTCCGAGCCGATCGAGAGCGGACCGAACCCTGCGGCCAGCGCCGCGCCACATCCACCCGAGGAGCCGCCGGGTGAGCGGCCAAGATCCCACGGATTGTTGGTCGTTCCGTAGATCTCATTGTAGCTCTGGAAATCGCGCAAGCCGATCGGGATGTTGCTCTTGCCGATGATGACGGCGCCCGCCGCCTTCAACCGCGAGACGACAAGGGCATCTTCGGCCGGCTTAAAATTCTTAAAGTGCGGAAAGCCCCAGGTCGTCGACAAGCCGGCGACGTTGAATGGCTCTTTGAGGGTTACGGGGACGCCGAGCAGCGGCAGCCGCTCGCCGCGTCCGAGCGCGGCATCGGCGGCATGCGCGGCCGCCTTCGCGCGATCGAAATCGCGAACGACGATGGCGTTGATCGGGCTGTCCAGGGCCTCGATGCGCCCGATCGTGTGTTCGAGCAACTCCGATGCGGAGATCTTGCGCGCGTGCAACGCGCTCAGAAGCGTGCCGATCGAGCCGTAGTCCAGGTCAACGCCATCCGCGCTCATCATAAGCTCCATTCTATCTTATTGCCGCGTCGAAGCTATTCCCCCACAGATGGCCTGGGGCATCGAACGTACGATCTCGGAAGGGGGACGAGAGGGGCCGTGCAACAGGCACCAGACCTGTCCGCCGATTGGCGAATACCATTGTTCGAGACGACCGTGCTTTCCTAACTGTAAATGGCCCCGCTCTGGCGGGGAGCCGACGGTCGGCGATGATGCAATTCTGCACCTGTTTTGCCCGACGGAGCAAGTCGATATTTCGCTTTTCCCGGATTTTAAGAATCGGTGAATGATTTCGATCCGCTCCTACTGTGCATGGGGTTGTTTTCGCATTTAACTGGAGCGTCATCACGTCCCACCGTGTCGCGGCGTGAGCCGCCAGGGTGGGCCGGAACCTCCTAAGAGTTTCTACACACAGTTCTGGCACGCTCCGCGCGTCAATACCGCAACCTGCATCGTCGCCTCTCATTGCGCGCACGAAAAGACGGGGCCCGCGGGCATCGAGGGGGCGTAAGCCATGACTGCACTTGCTTCGGACGCCGGTCGCGCCAGAAGTGGGATCGTGCCGATCCTGCTGTGCGTCGTGCCGTTCAGCCAGATTCCGCTCGATGCCTACACGCCCGGCCTGCCGCAGATGGTGGTGGATCTCGCCGCCGATCCCGCCGCGATGCAGAATACCGTCACCGCCTACATGCTCGGCATGAGTCTGGCGCTGGTGCCTGTCGGTATCGCCTCCGACACGCTCGGCCGCCGCAACGTCCTGCTCGCGGGGCTGTCGGTGCTGATCGCGATGAGCATCGCCTGCGCGCTCGCCACTAGCGCCTCGCTGCTGCTGGGCTTGCGCTTCCTGCAAGGCATCGGCGGCTGCACCTGCCTCGTCGTCGCCTATGCGGTGGCGGCCGACTGCTTTCGCGGCCGTGAGCTCACCGCGATCTCCGGCCTGCTTGGCGCAGCCTGGGGACTTGCGCCGGTGCTGGCACCTGCGGCCGGCGGCTTCATCGTCGAGCTGGCGTCCTGGCGCGGGGTCTTCATCGTCATCGCGATCGCCGCGGCCATCGTCGCCACCATCGTGGTGTTTCTTCTGCCCGAAACGCTGCCCACAGATCGCCGCGCGCCGTTCGATCCGCGCCGCACCGCCGGCATCTTGCGCGATGCGCTTGTCCGTCCAGGCTTCCTCGCTTTCGTGCTGGTGTTTGCGGCCGCTGCAAGCGCGCAGCTCGCCTTCGGCGTCGTTGCGCCGTTCTTCTACCAGACCGGCCTCGGCCATTCGGCGGCCATCTACGGCCTCGTCGCGCTTGGCCTCGGCGGCGTCAATCTCGCCGGCGAGCTCGGCTGCGCGCATTTCGCGCAGCTTTTACCGGCCCGTGTCATGGGCTTCGGCGCCTTCGCGCTGTTCCTTGCTGGCGCTGCGGTCCTGACCGCAACCGGCACGACGGTCGGGCTTGATTTCACGTCGATTACGATCGGCGGCGCGCTGGTGCTCGGCGGCTGCGGCGTGCTGTGCCCGATGATGTACGGCATGGCGCTCGGCCTGTTCGAGCGCGACCACGGCCTGATCGGCGGCCTCATCAGCGCGCTCTGCTATCTCGCCGTCAGCGGCGCCATGGCGATCGCGGCGGTGCTGCCCGAAACGACGCAGGCGCCGATCGGCTGGCTCTATCTCGGCCTCTGCGCCATCGCGGGCGCGCTGCTTGCGATCTCGCTGCCCTCGGCGCGCAACGCCACACAGACTTAAGGAAGGAACCTCCTCATGACACCGTCGGCATTCGCGGCACGTTCTTCGACTTTGTCGACGATCCCTGGAAGCACATCGGCAACGAGCAGGCCGCCGCACGCTTTCATCAGGACGGCCTGATGGTCGTCGCGGATGGCGTCATCAAGGCGTTCGGTCCCTACGACAAGATCGCCGCCGCGCATCGGAGCGTCGAGATCACCCATATCAAGGACCGCATCATTCTGCCGGGCTTCATCGATGGCCACATCCATCTGCCGCAGACCCGCGTGCTGGGGGCTTATGGCGAGCAGCTGCTGCCGTGGCTGCAGAAGTCGATCTACCCCGAGGAAATCAAGTACAAGGATCGCAACTACGCGCGCGAGGGCGCGAAGCGTTTTCTCGACGCACTGCTCGCCGCCGGCACCACCACCTGCCAGGCGTTCACCAGCTCCTCGCCGGTCTCGACCGAAGAGCTGTTCGAGGAAGCCAGCAGGCGCAACATGCGCGTGATCGCGGGCCTCACCGGGATCGACCGCAATGCGCCGGCCGACTTCATCGACACGCCCGAGAACTTCTATCGCGACAGCAAGCGGCTGATCGCGCAGTACCACAACAAGGGCCGCAACCTCTACGCCATCACACCGCGCTTCGCCTTCGGCGCCTCGCCGGAGCTGCTCAAGGCGTGCCAGCGCCTCAAGCACGAGCACCCAGACTGCTGGGTCAACACCCATATCTCCGAGAACCCGGCCGAATGCACCGGCGTGCTGGTCGAGCATCCGGATTGTCAGGACTATCTCGGCGTCTACGAGAAGTTCGACCTGGTCGGCCCGAAATTCTCCGGCGGCCACGGCGTCTATCTCTCCAACAACGAGTTCCGCCGCATGTCGAAGAAGGGCGCGGCGGTGGTGTTCTGCCCGTGCTCCAACCTGTTCCTCGGCAGCGGCCTGTTCCGTCTCGGCCGCGCAACGGATCCGGAGCATCGCGTCAAGATGTCGTTCGGTACCGACGTCGGCGGCGGCAACCGCTTCTCGATGATCGCCGTGCTGGACGACGCCTACAAGGTCGGCATGTGCAACAACACGATGCTCGACGGCAGCATCGATCCGGCGCGCAAGGATCTCGCCGAGGCCGAGCGCAACAAGCTCTCGCCCTATCGCGGCTTCTGGTCGATCACGCTCGGCGGTGCCGAAGGCCTTTATATCGATGACAAGCTCGGCAATTTCGAGCCCGGCAAGGAGGCCGATTTCGTCGCGCTCGATCCCAATGCGGGGCAGCTGGCGCAGCCCTGGCACCAGTCGCTGGTCGCCGACGGCGCCGGCCCGCGCACGGTCGACGAAGCCGCGAACATGCTGTTCGCCGTCATGATGGTCGGCGACGACCGCTGCGTCGACGAGACCTGGGTGATGGGCAAGCGTCTCTACAAGAAGAGCTGAAGCCGACGCGATGAGCGCATCTCCTGATACGGTCGGCCAGCCGGTCGCTCTCGTCATCCAGCGCCGCATCGCGGATGACGGCTTCGCCGCGTTCGCGCGCTGGAACGGCGAGGTCGGCGAGGTGCTCAAGACCTGGCCTGGCTTTCTCGGCCAGGAGGTGGTGCCGCCGCAGCCGCCCGCCCATGTGGACTGGGTGACGATCGTGCGTTTCGCAAGCCCTGCCGCCGCCCGCGCCTGGCTCCAGAGCGAGGTGCGCGCGAAACTGATCGCAGAGGTGCAGCGCTACTTCGTCGGTTCGGAGGATGTCCATATCCTGCCGGACACCGGCGTCCAGCGCGATAGCGCAGTCTCCGCCGTCATCTCCTTCAAGGTTCCGGATGGGCTCGAGGATGCGTTCCTCAAATGGCAGCAACGCATCCAGGCCGCGGAAGCCGAGTTTAGGGGATTCCTGCGGCACAAGATCGAGCGGCCGATTCCGGGCCTGCACGATGAGTGGATCATCATCCTGTCGTTCGACAGCGATGCCAATCTCAATGCCTGGCTCGACTCGCCGTCGCGGCAGACGCTGCTGAAAGAGGGGGAGCGTTTCAACGCCGGCATGAACGTGAAGCGGGCGAGCTACGGCTTCAATTTCTGGTTTCCGGCCGGCAAGCTTGAGGCACCGGAGCAGGGGCCCGGCTTCATCTGGAAGAGCAACCTTATCGTGCTGCTGGTGCTCTATCCCGTCGTGTATCTCTGGGGCTATTTCGTCAGCAGGCCGCTGATCGACAGTCATGGCGTGCCGGTCTGGCTCTCCCTCTTCATCGGCAATCTCGTCAGCACCCAGCTGCTCGGCTGGTGCCTGGTGCCCGCCGCCTTCAAGGCGCTGGACTGGTGGATCGCGCCGAAGGCCGCGATCGGTCGCCAGATCGCGGGCTATGCGCTGCTCACCGCGCTCTATGCCGCCTCGATGGGCCTATACGCGCTGCTGCTCGCGTGGCATTGGGGACGGTGAGGCCGTCCATCGATTGAAGGCGGCTTCAAAACCGCTGGACAATTGACGCACATGTTCGCCCTGACATTTCTCGGCACCTCGGCCAGCGTTCCCTCGGCGGAACGCAACCATCCGGCGCTGCTCGTGGAAGCTGCGGGCAAGCGCATCCTGGTCGATTGCGGCGAGGGCACGCAGCGGCAATTGCTGCGCAGTGGTGCCGGCTTTCGGCGGCTCGACCGCATCCTGCTGACGCACGGCCATCTTGATCACGTGCTCGGCATTCCCGGCCTGTTCTCGACGCTGGGCTTGCGGCAGACCTCCGGCGTGATGACCATTCACGGCGGGGAAGGCACGCTCGATATCGTGATCCGCATGCTGGCAGGCCTGTGGGGTGCGGGCAGGGCGCCGATCGCGGTGTCGTTCGCGCCGCTCACCGAAGGACAGGTTCTCGACGACGGCGATTTCACCATCGACTGTTTTCCGGTTCGCCACCGCGACACCGACAGTTTTGGTTTCTCCTTCCAGAGTCCCGCACGCCGCCATCTTCTGTCCGATCACCTCGCGACGCTCGGCGTTCCCGACGGCCCCATGCGCGGCGAGCTCGCCGCGGGGCGGCCGGTCGTGATCGCCGACCGAACCATCGATCCGGAAGACGTGCTCGGACCTCCGAGCGGCGGAAAGAAGCTCGTTGTGGTCGGCGATACCGAGACCACCGAGGGGCTGTCGCAATACGTTGCAGATGCCGACTTGCTGGTGATCGAGGCGACGTTCCTCGATCGCGATGCGTCGACCGCACGCGACTACGGCCATCTCACCGCGGCAGAGGCGGCGTCCTTTGCGGCCGCGAACAACGTCGGCCAGCTCATGCTGACCCATATGTCGGGACGCTACGCGGATGACGAGATCCTGACCGAAGCGGCAAGAATCTTCCCGAACAGCCGGATCGCCGCCGATTTCGATCACATCGTGATCTAACGGCCGCTCAGCTCGACAGCCCTGACTTGATCGCGAGATCCTGCACGTTGGTCGTCGCTGCATCAGCCGCGGCAGGGCGGATGAATCGTCATCGCGCTTTGAGCATGATCTATTCGGAAAACCGCAGCGCACTTTCCGGATCATGCTTCAGGGAAGAGCCTGGTTGGCTCGTCTGCCGACCTTGGAGCGGAACCCGCGCGGCTCGGCGCGGTCGCGCGGTTCCCGTCAGCGTCGGCCGGCAAATAGGTTCCTGCGACTGGAGAATAGGTCGCTTTCCGGAAATCCCACCCGTCAAGCGGCGTCGGGAGACCCCAATTCACGGGCCGTTCACGTTCCGCTTCGCCTCGCCCCCTATGTTGCGCCCGTGACTGAAGGATCGCGCAACTTGGCAAAGGAGGGACGCGTCATGACTGTCCTGCTGAGAAACACCTTCAAGGCCTGGATCGACCGTGAACCGGGCGCCCCGCCCAAGCTGATCATGGTCGGCGACGTCAGGGTGCCGAGTAACGGGTGGCAGGCCCGCCTGACCAAGCGCTCGCCGCAGGGCATCAATCCGAAGATCCTGATCCTCGACGTGAGCGCGCAGCAGCTGAGCGGCGAACCGCTGGAGGAGATCACCACGATCCCGCTGCGCTATGAGGAGAGTCCGCCGCAGGACGAGTACGGGCAGGTCATGATCGCACACGGCAGGGGCGAGATCGTCGTCAACATCGGACGCCCGAACTAAAGCATGATCGGAAAATGCGCCGCGCTTTTCCGGGCGCGCGGCGGTTTCGCGCCCGGGCCGTTAGCCTTACGGTCAAGGTTGACGCGACATGGCGCTCACTTCGAAGGCGGCGATTGCTATATTTTCAGGGCTCAAACCGTAATCCCGCGTATCGAGAGTACGACGTCCCGTTCCCTTGAACTGATCGTCGGAGGCTATGTACGGCTGAACGACCGCGATGCGCTTCACGACATCCTGGCGCACAGGCAGGATCTGCCGCGGCAGTTGATCTCGGTCACCGGCGTCGATCCGAAGCAGGCCATCGCGCAGGTCAGTGAGGAGATCACGATCATCGAGGCCGGCCTCGCGACGCTCGCGCCGGACTAGCCGTTGTCCGAACAGTTCAAAAGCAGGGCTTACTTAGGGAAAACGCCCGGAATTGGCTGGGGAACCTGGATTCGAACCAAGACAAACAGAGTCAGAGTCTGTTGTGCTACCGTTACACCATTCCCCAACGGAATAGCCGGGCAAATTCAATAGCTTATTGACTTGTCCGGCTGTGGCCGGAAGCGCGTTTGGCGCAAATCACGGCTCAGGCGTGGCAGCGTTCTACCCGCTCGGCCTTGGGCTGGCAAGCGCCGCGGTGCACGGAGCTTTGACCCGCGGGCACCCATGAGGACGCCGTGGCTCGCGACGGTTTGCCTCAGCCCAGCCCGGTCGGATCGGGCCCCGTTCCATCGTCCTTGGATACACAACCCAAGGAGATCCGAAATGCCCTATGTCGATGGTTTCGTGCTGGCCGTGCCCAAGGACAAGATCGAGGCCTACAAGGCGCTGGCGCGAACGGCCTGCGCGGTCTGGATGGAGCACGGCGCGCTTGATTACGTCGAGTGCATCGGCGACGACGTGCCCTATGGCGAGCTGACTTCGTTTCCGCGCGCGGTGATGGCGAAAGAGGACGAGGTGGTCGTGTTCTCCTGGATCATCTACCGCGACCGCGAGACCCGCGATGCCGTCAACAAGAAGGTGATGGCCGATGCGCGACTCAAGGGCGGCGACATGCCGTTCGACGGCAAGCGCATGATCTATGGCGGCTTCACGACGCTGCTTCAGGCACACTCGCCATAGGCAAGCCTGCCGTTGAGGCAACCGTCGGGCAAGCTTTGCCCGACGAACGTCGCGGTCCCGGCGCCTCGATTGGCACAATGCCTCGTCTGGCCGGCGCGGGCGATCAGCTGCGCCGCTTCCGGACGAGGTCGCTAATTCCTGAACGACGTGTTCGTGCCGCGATCGCGCCGCTCGCGCAACGTCTTTGCCATGCAGAACGTATAGGCGCCGTACGACGCGACTTGTCTCCGTGAGGGAAAGGCGTGGAGGTTGTTGGGTTCATATCGAACGACCCAGACAGAACGCGGCTCGCCCCGCGCGCAACATCGGAGGTACCCCGTTTCACCTTGCCGGTATCCGGCCGTCATGCCATCCTCCCAAGGCCAGGGATAAACAAACGGAAGCGGGCGCTTAGCCATGGCTTCCAAAAATCTTGGTCGGGGAAACCCTTTGGGAGGTCTGATTTCATGAATTTGAAGCATCTCACCGGGCTGCTTTGCGTAGCCGCGATATCGCTTGCGCTGGCGCCCGTCGCGCAGGCGCAGGACAAGGTCGTCAAGATCGGCGTGATCATGCCGATGTCCGGCGGCACCGCCTCGATCGGCGCACACGCCAAGGCAGCGCTTGATGTCGCAACCGACATCATCAACAACGCTCATCCCGAGCTTGGCAATTTCCCACTCGCGAAGAACGCAGGCCTTGCCGGCCTCGGCGGTGCCAAGGTCGAGGTGATCATCGCCGACAACCAGGGCAACCCGGCAACGGGCCAGAACCAGGCGCTGCGCCTGATCACGGAAGAGAAGGTGGCCGCGGTGTTCGGCTCCTACCAGTCCGGCGTGACGCTGACCTCGAGCGCGATCGCGGAGAAATACGGCGTGCCGTTCCTGAATTCGGAGTCGGTTGCCGCCAATCTCACCGAGCGCGGCTTCAAATGGTTCTTCCGGACCACGCCGATCGCCACCGACTTCGCCAAGATCTATGTCGAGTTCCTCGCCGACCTCAAGGCGCAGGGCGCCAAGACCGAGAGCGTCGCGATCGTTCACGACAACACCGAATACGGCACCTCGGTCGCGAACACGATCGCCGGCGCCTTCAAGGACAAGGGCCAGCCGATCGCGCTCGACGTCGCCTATCCCGTCAACGCGACCGACGTGCAGGGGCAGGTGCTCCAGCTCAAGGACAAGAAGCCCGACGTCGTCATCATGATCAGCTACACGTCGGACGCGATCCTGTTCGCCAAGACCATGCAGTCGCTCGACTACAAGCCGGCCGTGCTGCTCGCCGACGATGCCGGCTATTCCGATCCGTCCTTCACCAAGGCGGTCGGCAAGATTTCGCAAGGCGTCTTCAACCGCTCGTCCTGGGTGGTCGGTCCGTCGGGCTCGCCGTCCGCGATCATCGCCGACATGTACAAGAAGAAGAGCGGCGAGGAGATGGACGACACGGTCGCTCGGCAGATGCAGGGCTTCTTCGTGCTGGCCGACGCCATCGACCGCGCCGGCTCGACTGAGCCTGCCAAGATCCAGGCCGCGCTGAAGGCCACGGACCTGAAGCCCGAGCAGCTCATGATCGGCTACAAGGGCGTCAAGTTCGACGACAAGGGCCAGAACATCCTCGCCTCCGGCGCCATCATCCAGCTCCAGGACGGCGAGAACTATGTCGCGGTGTGGCCCAAGACCAATGCCGAGAAGCCGCCGGTGCTGCCCTACAAGGGCTGGTGATTTTTGAAGGCGGGGCCGCGCGCCCCGCCTTTTTCCAAATGATTTGAATCAGAGCAACGCGGCTCATGTCCTTCGTTCTCGTGCAGGTGATCGTCGGCGGGCTGCTGCTTGGCGCCGTCTACGCCCTGTTTTCCTCCGGCCTCACGCTGGTGTGGGGCATGATGAACATCGTCAATTTCGCGCATGGCGACTTCGTCATGCTCGGCATGTACGTCGCTTATGTCGTCTACACGCTGATGGGAGGAGGGCCCATCGTCGGCGCGCCGCTGGCGACGCTGGTGCTCGCGACCGTCGGCGTTGTGGTCTATTTCGGCCTGATCCGCGACATCATGAAGGGGCCGATGCTGGCCCAGATCCTCGGCACCTTCGGGCTCGCGCTGCTGCTGCGCTATTCCGTGTTCTGGTGGTTCGGCGCCAATTTCCTGTCGATGCCGCCGAACATCGTCGGGGGCACCTATGCATTCGCGGGCCTGCGCATCGAGGCCTCGCGGCTGCTGGCCGGCGTCGTCGCGCTGCTGGTGACGCTCGGCCTGCATCTCTTGCTGACGCGGACCTCGCTCGGCTCGAAGATGCTGGCGGTGGCGGAGGACCAGACTGCGGCCCAGCTCATGGGCATCAGGCCCGACAGCATGCAGGCGATCGCCTGGGCGATCGCGGCGGGCGCCACGGGGCTCGCAGGTGCGCTGATTGCGAACTTCTTCTACATCGTGCCGACCGTCGGTGAGACGCTCGGCATCGTCGCCTTCGTCACGGTGTCGCTCGGCGGCTTTGGCAGCGTGCCGGGCGCGCTCGTCGCAGGCCTCCTGATCGGCGTCATCGAGTCGCTCTCGGGCTATCTGATCGGCGCGGTCTACAAGGACATCGTCGTCTATGTCCTGTTCCTGTTCTTCCTCTGGTTTCGGCCTCAGGGCCTGATGGGGAAGACGTGATGCGGCGCTGGATCTGGCTCTCGGCCGTCGCGGCATTCGCGATCGCCTATCCGCTGCTGCTGTCATCGCCGTTCCAGCAACGCCTCGGCGCGCTGGTGCTGCTCTATGCCATCGCGGCCTCCGCATGGAACATCGTCGGCGGCTATGCCGGGCAGGTCTCGGTCGGTCATGTCGTGTTCTTCGGCTGCGGCGCCTATGCCGCGATGGGGTCTTACGCCAAATTCGGCCTGTCGCCGCTGTTCGGCATTCCCGGCGGCATCGTGCTGGCGGTCGGGCTCGCCGCGATCGTCGGCGTGCCGACGCTGCGGCTGTCAGGCCACTATTTCAGCATGGCGACGATTGCCGTCGCCGAGACCATGCGGCTCATCGTCACCAACACCGAATGGCTGGGCGCGGCCGTCGGCCTCTCCGGTCCAGCCGTGCCGCGCAACATCTTCGATCTCTCATTCCTGTCGTCGCTGCCGTACTACTATCTGTTCCTCGCCGTCCTCGTGATCACGCTGCTCATCACCTGGTGGATGACCAGCAGCCGGATGGGATTTTACCTGCGCGCGATCAAGGATTCCGAACGCGCCGCGCGCTCCCTCGGCGCGCCTGCCAGCCGCACCAAGCTTTACGCCTATATGCTGAGTGCAGCGCTGACGAGCGTTGCCGGTGCGCTCTATGCGATGATGTTCGGCTTCGTCGATCCAGAGTCCGGGCTCGGCATCCTGATCTCGGTGAAGATCCTGATCATGGCGGCGCTGGGAGGAGCAGGGCTGCTGTTCGGTCCGCTGGTGGGAGCCGCGATCCTGGTGCCGCTGGAGGAGATCTCCAATAGCTGGCTCGGTGGCAAGGGCGCCGGCCTCACTTTCGTGGTCTATGGCGCGATCATCGTGCTGATCGCGCGCTTCCAGCCCGGCGGCCTGCTCAGCCTGCTCACGGGACGGAGCAAGCGCAAGACTGAGAAGGGAGCAAGCCATGCTCCTTGAGGCGCGCGGAATTACAAAAGCGTTCGGCAGCTTCAAGGCGGTGGACGATGCGTCCGTCACGCTGGAGCAGGGCGACATTCTCGGCCTGATCGGCCCGAACGGCGCGGGAAAATCCACGTTCTTCAACTGCCTCACCGGCGACCTCGAGGCCACCTCCGGCCGCGTGCTGTTCGAAGGCCGCGACATTACCGACTTCACGCCGGAGCAGCGCGCCGGCCTCGGTCTTGCCCGTACCTTCCAGGTGCCGCAGACGTTCGAGGGCATGACGGTGCTGGAGAACGCCATGATCGGCGCCTTCCTCCGCACCTCGCATCGCAAGGAGGCCGAAGCGAAGGCGCGCGCCGTGCTCGAGCGTGTCGGCATGAGCCGTCTTGCGGATGCGCCGGCACGCTCGCTCGGCACGCCGGGCCGCAAGCGGCTGGAGATCGCCCGCGCACTTGCGACCGAGCCAAAACTGCTGCTGCTCGATGAGGCCATGGCCGGCCTCAACGCCAACGAGGTGAAGCTCGCGATCGATCTCGTCCGCGACATCCATCACTCCGGCATCACGCTCGTCATCGTCGAGCACATCATGGAAGTGATCATGTCGCTGGCGAGCCGCGTGATGGTGTTTCATCAAGGCAAGGAGATCGCCCGCGGGAGCCCACGCGAGGTCACCGCGAACCCGGCGGTGATCGCGGCCTATCTCGGCACGCGCGCGGCCAAGGCCGCCGCCGGCCACACTCCGGTTGAGCTGATGGGCGGGCCGGACCTATGAGCGGAGCGCTTCTGCGGATCGAGCACCTCGAAGTGCGATATGGCGACCTCATCGGCGTCTCCGATGTGTCGCTGGAGGTGCCCGAAGGCAGCGTCGTCGCGCTGCTCGGCTCCAATGGCGGCGGCAAGACCACGACGCTGAACGCGATCGCCGGCCTCATCCCCGTGCATTCCGGATCGATCAGCTTCCGCGGCGAGGAGATTGCGGGACAGAAGGCCTTTGCGATCGTGCGCAAGGGGCTCGCCCTGTCGCCGGAAGGCTGGCGGCTGTTCGTGCAACAGAGCGTCGAAAACAACCTCATGCTCGGCGCGACGCCGTTGCACGACAAATCGCGCCAGACGGCGCTGCTGGAGCGCGTCTACGAGATCTTTCCGCGTCTGAAGGAGCGCCGCAACCAGCGCGCCGGCACTATGTCCGGCGGCGAGCGGCAGATGCTTGCGGTCGGCCGCGCCTTGATGAGCGATCCGAAGCTCCTGATGCTGGACGAGCCGTCGCTCGGTCTCGCGCCGGCCGTGGTCGAATCCATGTACGAGACGTTTGGCCGCCTGCATCGCGAGGGCCTCACCATCCTGCTCGCCGAGCAGTCGATCGAACTCGCGCTGGAGGTGTCGGACTTTGCCACCGTGCTCCAGGTCGGCAAGAGCGTGCTGTCAGGCACGGCCGCGGCGCTCGCGGAAGACCCGCAGGTGCAGAAGGCCTATCTCGGGGTGGACTGAGCGATCTCAGCCCCGGCGAGGCCGTTACTTGATCTTGTCGTAGGCTGTCGCGAAATCGTTCAGCGGCATCGGGATCGCGATCGTCTCCTTGGCCATGTTCTGGAAGGAGACCTTGAGCTGCTTGCCCGAGCGCAGGGCGGCGAGCAGGTCGGCTGCAATCGGCGTCGAGGCGTAGCAGCCGCGGTTCTCACAAGTCTGGATCTGAAGGTCGAACGTCTTGCCCTCGTCGACCTGGAGCTTGGCGCCGACGGGCAGGTTGAGGCCGAGCGGCAATTGCAGCAGCGCGATCGGCGTGCGGGTGTCGGGCGCGACGCGGATGTTGATGAGCACGACGGTCTGGCCGGTCTTGGTCAACACCGCGTTCTGCTCCATCGCGCATTCCAGCGGCGCATCGCGGCTGGCGCTGGTGCAGCGGACGATCCAGCCCGGCTGTCCCGGAGTGCCTTCTGCCGGTTGCTGCGTCGGGGCGGGAGCGGGCTGCGCGGCGGCAGGAGCTGCGTTCTTCTTGGCGCCCTGCTGGGCGTACGCGGCGCCGGTCGACAGCAGGACGGCAGCAGCGAGGGCGACAAGTCTGGATTGCAGGAGCATGACGAAACCGCGTTGGCGTGAACCGAGGGCCTCGCTGTAGCGTCGCGGCAGCCGCGGCGCAAGGCTGCTCGCAATGCTACTCGGCGGCTTCTTTGACGGTACGGTGCTCGTGCGTCTCGCGGCCTTCGCCGTCACCCGAACGGCCCCAGCCGGAGAACCAGTTGTTGAGCTTGTCGAGATAGAGATAGACCACAGGCGTCGTGAACAGCGTCAGCGCTTGGCTGACGATCAGGCCACCGACCATGGCGTAGCCGAGCGGCTGTCGAATCTCGGCGCCTGTGCCGTGGCCGAGCATCAAGGGCACGCCGCCGAGCAATGCTGCCATCGTCGTCATCATGATCGGGCGGAAGCGGAGCAGCGCGGCCTGCCGGATCGATTCCTCGGGCGTCTTGTGCTCGTCGCGTTCGGCGGCGATGGCGAAGTCGACCATCATGATGCCGTTCTTCTTCACGATGCCGATCAGCAGAATGATGCCGATCAACGCGATGAGGCTGAAGTCGAAGCCGGCCGCCATCAGGATCGCGAGCGCGCCGACACCCGCCGAGGGCAGGGTCGACAGAATCGTGATCGGATGGATGTAGCTCTCGTAGAGGATGCCGAGGATCAGATAGACCACGACGAGCGCGGCGAGGATCAACAGCGGCACGGTGCCGAGCGACTGCTGGAACGCCTGCGCGGTGCCCTGGAAGCTCGAGTTCAGCGTCGGCGGCGCGCTGAGATCGGCCATCGCTTTCTGCACGGCCTCGGTGGCCTGGCCGAGCGCGACGCCCTGGGCGAGGTTGAAGCTGATCGTGATCGCCGGGAACTGGCCCTGGTGGCTGATCGAGAGCGGGCGGACCGGATCCGTGGTCCAGGTCGCAAAGGTCGACAGCGGCACCTGGTCGCCGGTCAGCGGCGATTTCAGATAGAGCTTGTTCAGGCTGTCGAGGCTGCCCTGCATCTCTGGCAGGATCTCCAGGATCACCTTGTAGGTGTTGAGCTGGGTGAAATACTGCGTCACCTGACGCTGCCCGAACGCGTCATACAGCGTGTCGTCGATCAGCTGCGGCTGGATGCCGTAGCGCGAGGCGGTGTCGCGGTTGATCTTGAGCTGGACCGTGGTGCCCTGGGTCTGCTGATCGGTCGCGACGTCGCGCAACTCCGGCAGCGTTTGCATCTTGGCGAGGATTTTCGGCGCCCAGTCGTTGAGCTCGGCGAGATCGGCGTCCTGCAGGGTGAACTCGAACTGCGTGCGCGTCGGCCGGCCGCCGAGGCGGACGTCCTGCGCCGCCTGCATGTACAGGCGGGCGCCGGACACCTTCTCGAGCTTGGGACGCAGCCGCGCGATGATCTGCTGCGCCGAGGCCTCGCGCTCGTTGCGCGGCTTCAGGGTGATGAACATGTTGCCGTTGTTGCCGGCGCGGCCGCTGCCGCCAATGTTCATCGCGATGGTGGCGACGTCAGGGTCTTCCATCACGATCTTGCCGAGCTCGACCTGCCGCCGCTGCATCTCCTTGAACGAGATGTCCTGCGAGGCTTCCGAGGTCGCGGTGATCAGGCCCACGTCCTGCTGCGGGAAGAAACCCTTCGGGATCAGCACGAACAAATAGACCGAGAGGCCGAGCGTGGCGAAGAAGATCACGAGCGTGGTGCGCCGCCAGGCCAGGGCATGGTCGAGCACGTATCCGTAGCCGCGCAGCATTCCGTCGAAGGCGCGTTCGCTCCACTGGTAGAACTTGCCGTGGGTCACCTCGCCATGGGCGCGCAGGAAGCGCGAGGCCATCATCGGCGTCAGCGTCAGCGACACGAACATCGAGACGAAGATCGTCATTGCCAGGACGACGGCGAATTCGCGGAACAGACGGCCGATGATGCCGCCCATCAGCAGCAGCGGGATCAGCACCGCGACCAGCGAGATGCTGATCGAGACGATCGTGAAGCCGATCTCCTTGGAACCGCGGAAGGCCGCCGCCATCGGCGATTCGCCTTCCTCGATGTAGCGCGTGATGTTTTCCAGCATCACGATGGCGTCGTCGACGACGAATCCGACCGCGATGGTGAGCGCCATCAGCGACAGATTGTCGAGCGAATAGCCGAACACCCACATCAGGGCGCAGGCGCCCAGCAGCGCCAGCGGAACCGTGACGGTCGGAATGACGGTCGCCCAGAAGCTGCGCAGGAAGATGAAGATGACCATGACCACGAGGGCGATGGTCAAGAGCAGCGTGAACTGCACGTCCTCGACCGCGGCGCGGATGGTGGTGGTGCGGTCGCTGATGAGCTCGATCTTGATCGCAGGCGGGATTGCGGCCACGAGGCGGGGCAGGGTCGCCTTGATCCGGTCGACGGTCTCGATGACGTTGGCGCCCGGCTGCTTGAACACGACGAGGAACACGCCGCGCTTGCCGTTGGCCCAGGCCGCCTGCTTGGCGTCCTCAGGGCCGCTGACCGCCTGGCCGATGTCGCGTATGCGCAACGGACCGCCGTTGCGATAGGCGATGATGACGTCGTTCCAGTCCTTGGACTGGGTCAGCTGGTCGTTGGCGTAGATCGTGTAGGCGCGCTTCTCGCCGTCGATATTGCCCTTGGGGCTGTCGACCGTGGTGATCGCGATCTGGCTGCGCACGTCCTCCATCGACAGGCCCTTGGCCACCAGCTTTGCCGGATCGACCTGGATGCGGATCGAGGGTTTCTGCTGGCCGCCGATGAAGACCTGGGCCACACCCGAGAGCTGGCTGATCTGCTGGGCGAGCTGGGCGTCGACGGCGTCGCTGACGCTGGTCAAGGGCAGCGTCTCTGACGTTGCCGACAGCAGCAGAATCGGCGCGTCGGCCGGGTTGACCTTGCGGTAGGTCGGCGGCGAGGGCAGGTTCTTGGGCAATTGGCCGCTGGCGGCGTTGATCGCGCCCTGCACGTCGTTGGCGGCGCCGTCGATGCTGCGGTTGAGGTCGAACTGGATGGTGATCGAGGCCGTGCCGAGATAACTCGTCGAGGTCATCTGGGCGATGCCGGGGATCTGCGCGAACTGGCGCTCCAGCGGCTGGGCCACCGAGGAAGCCATGGTCTCGGGGCTGCCGCCCGGCAAATTGGCCGTGATCTGGATGGTCGGGAAGTCCACCTGCGGCAGCGGCGCGACCGGCAGCAGGGGGTAGGCGACGAGACCGACAAAGAGAATGCCGGCCATCAGCAGCGAGGTGCCGATGGGATAACGGATGAAAGGTGCCGAAATCCCGCCCTCGGTCATTCCTGTCGTACCTTGTTCTGGGCCGGATCCGAGCTCGCCACCGTCGTCGAGACGAGGCTTCCGGGCTGCACCTTGAATTGACCACCCGTGATGACCTGCTGGCCGGGGCTCAAGCCTTCGTCGACGACCGAACGTCCGTCGATGGCGTAGCTGACCTTGATCTTGTGCACTTCGGCCTTGTTGTCCTGGTTGACGGTATAAGCGTAGAGGCCGTTGGTGGAATGCTGAACCGCATCATCCGGGACCACGGTCGCGTCCTTGAGAGTGCGGACCAGAAGGCGCGTCGACACCGACTGCCCCGGCCACAGGACGTGGTCCTTGTTGTCGAACACCGCCTTGAGCCGAATAGTCCCGCTGGTCGTGTCGACCTGGTTGTTGATGACCGCGAGCTTGCCTTCGGCCAGCGTCTTCTTGCCGTCGGTGGTGAAGGCGATCACCTTGAGCGCGCCGGCCTTCTGGCCTTCACTGATATAGGGAAGCTGGTCCTCCGGCGCGGTGAAGATCACCGAGATCGGCTCGACCTGCGAGATCGTGACGATGCCAGTCTGCGAGGAGGCGTTGACGATGTTGCCGATGTCGACCTGGCGCAGGCCCGCGACGCCGGTGATCGGCGACTTGACCTGGGTGTAGTCGAGCTGGGTCTGGGCGTTGGCGATCGCAGCCTCGTCGGCGGCGATCTGCGCGGTGAGCTGGGCGACCGTGGAGCGCTGGGTATCGACCCGTTGCGCGGTCGCGAATTCGCCGAGCTTCATGGCGCGCTGGAGCTCGAGATTGGCATTGGCGAGATTGGCCTCGTCCTGCGCCTTCTTCGCCTTCGCCTGGTCGAGCGCGGCTTGATAGGGACGCGGATCGATCGAGACGAGAAGGTCGCCTTCGTTGACGATCTGGCCCTCTTTGAACTCGAGCTTGTCGATCTGGCCGTCAACCCGGGTGCGGACCTGGACCGTGTTGAAGCCCTGCACCGTGCCGAGACCGGTGAGGTAGACGGGGAAATCGGCCTTCTGGACCGGCGCGACGCTGACGGGAACGGCGGGCGCGCGCGGCGGTCCTTTCTGCGCTGTCTGGGCTTTTCCGGCGTCGGGCGAGCCGTATTTCTGCCAACCATAGTAACCCGCGGAGGCCACGGCCGCGATGATCAGAATCCAGAGGATCGGCCGGGACTTTTGCATATCGTCTCGTGTCGGCTCTTGTGCCCTACTTAAACGAATTATGGGGCAATCGTAGGGTTCCAGCGCGCTTGTATAATACACGCCAAGTTCCAGTGTAAACAGCACTATCAGTGCAGAATCCTAAACAATTGGAAAGCTTTGCACGGTCTGGGCAGCACCATGGCGCCACGGTGTGCAGTGCTGCATTTTCCGACCGTGAACGATCAGCGTGCAAACCTTGTGCGATGCCCGGAGATGGTGTGCGCGACAGCCAAATGCGACGCGGAAGTCCGGCGGAGGCGAGCCCAAGAACGGTTCTGCAAGAACGGTTCTAAACCTCGCGCAGACCGTTTCGGTTGTCAGGAAATTCGGCATCGTCCATATCGGCGCCGCCACAAGGGGAGCGCAGGATGGACGAATTGAACGGCAAGCTGATCGCGTGTCAGATCTTGATCACGGGTTTGATCGCGCGGGTCGCCAACGAACAGCGCGATCCCTTGCGCTTCCTCACCGACTTCCGCGACGAGATCAAAGCCGTCGTCAACGGTGTCAACATCGCCGGGCTGGAGAACACCGATCGTGTGCGCGCGATCGCGCAGAAAAGCGTCGACGAATTGTTCTCGCTGATGAAGCCGCCGAGCAGCGACTGAAGCCGTGCGCGCGATGCAGAATTCGACGTGCTTTTTCGCGCTCGTTTAGAATGACTCCAATCTCCTTTTAGAACCGTTTCAAACTACAGTTTAGAATCGTTTTGATCTTGACGTATTCAAGGGTTCTCGCGGCTTGCCCGCATTGACCCGCTATTTTGCCGCCGATACCAACAGCCCGTCGTTCATCGAAGTGAATGAGCGAACAAGAAGATGGGGCGTGTTGTAATGGGGCAGGTGGTCGCACCGAAATCGTTGCGTTCGGTCGTAGCGTTCGACGTGGCGGATGAGAAGTCCGCTGGCATTTCCGGCAAGAAGGTCTCGACGGTCGCGAGCCTGATCGCGGCGGCGACGGTGTCGACCGGCGCGGAAGCGCAGCAGTCGAATCTGCCGCCGGTCACGGTCGATGCTCCGGTTCAGCGCCCGCGTCCGGCGGCTTCGAAGCCCACGCCGGACCAGGTCCGCGCGCGCAATGCGCTTCGCCGCGCCGCGCAGCGCCAGCAGGCGCAGCAGGCTGCTCCCATCACACCGTCCGGCCCCGCCGATGCCGATCCCTATGCCGATCCGGCCGCGCCCTACAAGGTCGATCACGTGCAGGCCGGTGGCAAATTTCCGGAGAAGCTGGTTGATACGCCGAAGTCGATCACGGTGCTCAGCAAGGAAGTGCTCGCCGATAAGAACGCCACGTCGCTGAAGCAGGCGATCCTGAGCACGGCCGGTGTGACGCTCGGAACGGGCGAGGGTGGCAATGCCTTCGGCGATCGCTTCTTCATCCGCGGCTTCGACGCGCGCAACGACGTCTTCATCGACGGCGTGCGCGACGCCGGCGTCAGCGTCCGCGAAAACTTCTTCACCGAGCAGGTCGAGATCCTGCGCGGCCCCGGTTCGACCTTCGCGGGTCGTGGCACCGCTGGCGGTGCGATCAACATCGTCACCAAGCAGGCGACGACGGAGAAGAGCTTCTACAATATGGACACCACGTTTGGCACCGACAGGACGAAACGCGTGGTGCTCGACGTCAACCAAGTGATCGACCTGACCTGGTCGGTGCGTGCGGGCGGCCTGTTTCAGGACGCGGGCGTCGCCGGGCGTGACTACGTGAAGGACAATCGCGATGGCGCGTTCGTCGCCACGACCTGGAAGCCGGTCGATGCGGTCAAGATCCAGGCAAATTACATTCATACCGAACTGACCGGCCTTCCGGATTTCGGTGTGCCTTACTATCGGCCGAGCACCGCAAGCACCGCCGGCGGTCCGTTTCCGGATTTCGGATCGAACCGCAATAACTGGTACGGCTTCGTCAACCGCGATTTCTATCGCACCGGTCAGGACATCGGTTCGCTCAATGCGGAGGTGCAGATCACACCTGATTTGCTGATCACCAACAGGTTCCGGGATTCCTATTCCACACAGAATTACATCGGTACGCTTCCGGAGGCGCCAGTTATCGCCAATCCGCTTTCGGCCTCGACGCTCAGCGCCAATCCGCAAAGCCGTTTCCAGGCCACGAGTGTGATCGCTAATCAGACGGAGGCGACCTACAAGTTCAATGACGGCGTCGGCTTCAAGCACACCGCGCTGGCCGGCTTCGAATACGACCACGAGAAATCGTCGATCGATAAGTACCTCGGTCTCAGCTCCGAAGCTCTTCCTGGTGGTTTCTCAGGCTCGGGATCACTTTCCGGCGTGAGCGTGTTCAATCCGCAATTCACGAATCTCCCGTTTGGAATCCCGGGAGGGCTCTCGGGTCTGCCTACCAAGATCACGATCGACACCAAGAGTGTCTACGCGATGGATAGCGCGAACTATCACGATCTGCTCATCCTGAACGGTGGCGTTCGCTATGACGACTATACCATCCAAACGAGCGGCTATGGCACCGTCAACGGCGTTGCCAATGTCTTCGGTCAGCAGCAGCAAAATTACGGGATGCCGAACTTCAACCTCGGCCTGACGCTGAAGCCACTCCCGAACGGCAGTGTCTATGCCGCCTACGCGACCTCGTCGAACCCGGTTGGCGCGGAATTCGACGGGACGAGCGTGCAATACGGTGGCCTCGCTCCGGTGCTAAATGGTAATCCCACGCAGATCTTCGGCCCCGAAAAGAACAAGGCAATCGAACTTGGCACGAAGTGGGAGCTTTTCGATCGTCACCTTCTGCTGACGGCCGCCCTGTTCCAGACGGAGAAAGAGAACGCGCGGGAGTCTCGCAACGTCACGGCTGCAACTGCGACTGCGGCCTGCCCCTACACCGCGACGACTGGCACCGTCTCTTGTATCTCGGCAGGAGCAGCCTACCGCATAAGTGGCATCGACCTTGGAGTAGGCGGCAAGATCACCGACAAATGGAGTGTTTTCGGCGGTCTCGTGCTGATGCAGTCGGAGGTCACCAAGTCGTTGATCCCGCCGGCCAATACGACTCTTTACAGGACGAACGTCGGCCTTCCGTTGTCCAACATCGCCCACCAGTCCTTCAGCTTGCTCAGCAAGTATCAGTTGAATGACACCTGGGAGCTGGGTGGCCAGGCCGTCTATCGCTCGAAGATCTATGGTGGCACTTTCCTCGCCGCCAACCAGGGCACGTCGATCCCGAGCTATTGGCGCTTCGATGCGTTCGCGGAGGCGAAGATCAATCAGAACTGGCAGCTGAAGCTGTTCGTCAACAACATCTTCGACAAGCGTTACTACGACGCGCTGTACCAGAGCGCCGCGCCCTTCGTGCTGGAAGCACCGGGACGTGCCGCCTATCTGGTGATCTCGGCGCGCTACTGAGGGATGACGAAGAGCGGCCATGCTGACATGCATAGAAGGCGTCCTGAGCAAGGATGATGTGGCGGAGTTCCGCCGCATCATGGACGCCAGCGAATGGGAAGACGGCCGTTCCACGGCCGGCGCGCAGTCGGCAATGGTCAAGCGCAACGAGCAGTTGCCGCCGGATAGCGAGATCGCACGCAAGCTCGGCCATCGCATCATCTCGGCGCTGACGGCGAACCCGCGATTCCTGGCGGCCGCGATCCCGCTCCAGATCTTCCCGCCGCTGTTCAACCGCTATGCGGCGGACAGCGGCCACCATTTCGGGCTGCATGTCGACAATGCGATCCGCGGCGATCGTCTGACGGGCCTTCGCATCCGCACAGACCTGTCGGTGACACTGTTCCTCGCCGAGCCGGAGGAATACGATGGTGGCGAACTTGTGATCGAGGACACCTACGGTTCGCACGAAGTCAAGTTGCCAGCCGGCGACTGCGTGCTCTATCCCTCGACTAGCCTGCATCTCGTGACGCCCGTGACGAGGGGAACGCGGGTTGCGTCTTTCTTCTGGCTGCAGAGCATGATACGGGACGATCAAGCCCGTACCATGATCTTTGACCTCGACACCGCGATACAGGCGCTGGTGGAACGGCTCGGGCGTGACGATCCCGAAACGGTCAAATTGACGGGTATCTATCACAATCTCATTCGCTACTGGGCCGAAGTATGAAGATCATGTCCTTCCGAGCAAGCCTTGCTGCAGCTGTCGTCCTGACGGCCGCCTGGCTGGCATCTCCTGTTTCCGCCCAGACCCCGCCGGCGGCCCCTGCACAAGCGACGGCTCAGCCGGCTGCGACCAGCCCGGCCCCAGTGGCTGCTCCCGCCCCCGCGGCAGCTCCGGCTACGGCGGCGCCCGCGGCCCCTTCAGCCACCGCGCCGGCGGCCGCAAAGCCCGATACGGTGGCAGGCATCGCCCCGGCCATGAAGGAATTGTCGCCTTGGGTGATGTTCATGTCGGCGGACGTCATCGTGAAGGCGGTGATGATCGGGCTCGCCTTCGCCTCGCTGATGACCTGGACCGTCCTGATCGCCAAATCGATCGAGCTGTCGGTCGCATCAAGGAAGCTTCGTTCGGCGCTGAGGAAGATCGCGGAGGCCCGCTCGCTCGCCGAAGCCCAGATGGCACTTGGCGCCAAGGAGGGCATCCTGCCGTCCTTCCTGGCGGCGGCGCTGCGCGAGGCGCGGATGTCGGCCGGCCTGTCCAGCGATGCCGGCATCAAGGAACGCGCGGCCTCGAGCTTCCAGGAGATCGTGCGTGCGGAGGCGCGGCGCATCCGCGTCGGCATGGGCGTGCTCGCGACCATCGGCTCGACATCGCCCTTCGTCGGCCTGTTCGGCACGGTCTGGGGCATCATGAACAGCTTCATCGGCATCTCGAAGTCGCAGACCACGAACCTTGCCGTGGTCGCGCCGGGCATCGCCGAAGCGCTGCTCGCCACCGCGATCGGCCTCGTCGCCGCCATTCCCGCCGTCATCATCTACAATCACTTCTCGCGCATGACGAAGGGCTATCTCGAGCTCGTCAGCCGTGCCTCGGGCGCGGCGGCGCGGCTATTGTCACGCGATCTCGACCGCAGCCACGGCAGCGCGCATTCACGCGCGGCGGAGTGAACCATGGGCGTTTCGCTCGCAGATAACGATGACGACGACGATTTCGCGGAAACGCATGACATCAACGTCACGCCGTTCATCGACGTCATCCTGGTGCTGCTGATCATCTTCATGGTCGCAGCTCCGCTCTCGACCGTCGATCTGCCGATCGACCTGCCGACCTCGAGCGCGATGCCGCAGAAGAAGCCGGATAAGCCGACTTATGTCAGCATCAAGCCCGATCTGAGCCTGGCGATCGGGGAGAACCCGGTCAAGCGGACCGAGCTGATCGGCTCTCTCGACGCCATGTCCGAGATGAGCAAGGACAAATACGTGTTCCTGCGCGCCGACCGCGCCGTTCCCTACGGCGAGTTGATGGCTGTCATGGAAATCCTGCGTGCCGGCGGCTATTCTCGGGTCAAGCTGGTGGCACTCGAAGCGCCTGCTGCGGCGGCTGGGCCGTCGCAAGCGGCGCCCCAACCTTGAGTATGGCGCGATGTCCGATCCTGTGACCGAGGTGAAAACGCCGCGGTGGCTCTGGGTTCTGGCCGCGGTGGCGGCGCTCGTCCTACATCTTGGCGGTGCCGCGCTGGCGCTGGCGAACTTGCGGGCGAACGACGGCGACGACGGCCTCGGGGCCAATGGTGCTGAATTTGCCGTCGAAATGACCTCGCCGAAGCTGCCGGAGACGGACCTGCCGCCGGGCCCGGATAGCGAGGCCTCGCAGTTTCAGCCGCAGCAGATGGACCAGAAGGCCGAGGTCAAGGAGACCGATCTCCCGAAGGAGATCCCGCAGGAGGCCGAGGACCCCGACCGGCTCGTGACCGAGAACGACTCCAAGAAGCCGGTCGAGGACACCACGAAGGTCGCCAAGGTCGAAACCCAGGCCGTCGAGGAGGCGCCGAACTCGGTCGAGTCGGCCAAGCAGGCGTTGAACGAGACTGCGCGCGAGGACGAAAAGGCTGCCGCTCCCCATCAGGGCATCGGCAAGGACATCCGGAAGCTGACCGCGGAGTGGGGCAAGCGGATCAGCGCCTATTTCGAGCTCCACAAGCGCTATCCCAAGGACAAGAGCAAGACGACGACGGTCAAGCTCAGTCTGGTGCTGAACCGGCGCGGCAACGTGGTCTCGGTCGATGTCACGGAGTCCTCGGGCGATCCGGCTTTCGATAACGAGGCTGTCTCGATGGTCCGCCGCTCCGACCCGGTGCCGGTTCCGCCGGCCGAGCTCACGGCGGATCAGTTCGCCTTCAGCCTGCCCGTGAACTTCAAGAAGCCGAAATAACTTGGCTCAGATCTTGGCTGGCGTGTTGGCGTGTCAGCGCCAGTAGAGCCGGATCCCGACATAGACCACGACCAGGCAGGCGAAGATCAGCGCCACCGGCAATGGCCGCTTCTGGCTTCCGCTGGATGTGGCCGGGCCGAAGAAGCTGGCCTTCTTCGGCTTCGGCGCCGGGCGGCGGAAAGCGGTAACATTGTCTGCGGCCGGCTCGGCCTGGCGGGGGCGGACGTCAGGCGCGGTTCCCGCGCCGCCCATCTCGGCATAGTAGGCCTTGTAGATCGCGCCGATAGTGGCCTCGGTAGCCTCGCCCTCGCTCATCTGCGCCAGCAGGTTTTGATAGCTCGCCAGGAACTCCTGGGCCTCCGGAGGCAGGGCAGACGCCCCATTGAGCTTGGCCATCATCTTCCAGGTGGCAAAATCGGCGCGGGCACGGGTGTCCGCGCGTCGCGCGATCAGCATATCGGCAGCTTTGACCAAGTCGGCCTCGAGCCTTTCGGCGTGTTCAGGTGTCACTTTTCAACTACGCATTGCCGGTCAGGAGGAGAACAGCTTCAATCACATAACCGGTCAACGTTCGCAGTATTGCTGAAATAACATCAAGATTTAGACCGAACTGCGAGCCCGCCAGCGGCAGCAGGATCAGGAGGCCGATCAGGATCAACATACCGAACGGCTCGAGCCGGGCCAACGGCCAGGCGAGCGGCGGCGGCAAGAGCCCGACCGCGACGCGGCCGCCGTCGAGCGGCGGGATCGGCAGCATGTTGAACACGGCCAGCACCGCGTTGATCAGAAGCGCATTCTTGAGGTTGTCGAAGATCCATTGCGCTGCGCCGGCCGGCGCGAAGGGCAGGGCGTGCAGCGCAAGCGCCGCCGCGAGCGCCAGCAGGATGTTGGTGGCAGGGCCCGCCAGCGCCACCCAGACCATGTCGAGCCTCGGATGGTTCAGCTTGCGGAAATTGACCGGCACCGGCTTGGCGTAGCCGAAGAGGAACGGCGAATGCGCAAACAGCAGCATCGCCGGCAGGATCAGGGTGCCGAACGTGTCGATGTGCCTGATCGGGTTGAAGCTGACGCGGCCGAGCTGCGCGGCCGTGTCGTCGCCGAGACGGTGCGCGACGAAGGCGTGCGCCGCCTCGTGAAAGGTGATGGCGAGCACCAGCGGCAGCACCCACACCGAAATGTCATAAAGGGAAATGTTCACGGCTCGTATCCCGGTTTGTGCCTCGTGGCCTTGCAGCCAACCCGGCCAATCCGGTGGTTGGGCACGCGTCAGGGCAGGATATGGGACGCCGGTTGCGAAATCCCAAGCTGTAAATGATCCGCCAGCAGGCCGCCCGCGCGCGACAGGTTGCGCGCGCGGTGGAGGCGGATGTCCGCTCCCGGCAGCGGCGGCAGGCCGTCCGACAGGATATGCAGGCAGGGCGGCAGGGTGCCGGCTTTCACCACCGTAATCGCAAGGCTTTGCGCCGCGATCGCTTCGACTGCCGCAAGCGTGCGGCTGACAAAGGCAAGGCGCCAAGGCAGGCGGGCGGCATCGAGCGCGTCCGTAGCCCATTGCCGGAACAGGCAGCCGGGCGGGTAGAGTGCGACCGGCAGCGTAGCGCGTGCTCCGACGTAGCGCGTGCTCCGATTGGATAGGACCCGGCCGCAGCCCAGACCGCCTGCTCGCGCCGCAACAGCTCGCCATCGCCGTATCCTTCGGGGTGCATGGCGATGACCAGATCATAGGCCTCGCCGAGCCGTGCCGGCATCGTTGCCGTCAGTCCCGTCTCGATCTCGACCCTGACGTCCGGATGGTTCTTGGCAAAGCGCGCCAGCAAGGGCGGAATGACGATCGTGCCGTAATCGTCCATCACGCCGAGGCGGACCACGGCTGCGTGCTTGCGCGCGCGGAGCGCATCGATGGCTTCCGCATTGAGCTCGAGAAGCCGCCGCGCATAGACGAGGAGTTCGGCGCCTGCCGTGGTCAGCACGATGCCCGCCCTGGTGCGTTGAAACAGCGTTGCACCAAGCCGCTCTTCCAGGCGCTTGATCTGGACGCTCACCGCCGATTGCGTGCGGTGGAGCGTCGCGGCAGCGCGTGTGAACGAGCGATGTTCGGCGACGGCGACGAACGCCTTCAGCAGGTCGGGATCGAGAGCAGGTGCGGTCATGATGAAAACTTATCCGAGCATGACGGAAACTCCATTCCCTGTTTCGGCGCGCCTCGTATGCTGCTTTCAAAGCACCAACGGGAGGAAGCGTGAGCGAGACTTTCGGCGTTTTGGCCGCGGTGCTGTCGAGCGGCCTTGGCGGGACCTCGATCGGCGCCACGCGGTACCTCGTGGGCAGCATCGACCCGCTCGCGATCGGCTCGTTCCGGTTCGGCCTCGGCTTTCTGCTGCTGTTGCCGCTGACGATGCTGCGCGGCGACCGCTGGCCGGGGCGAAGCGACTGGCTTGCCGCAGCGGGGCTCGGCATTCTGTTTTTCGCCGTATTCCCGATCCTGTTCAACGCCTCGCTGATCTTCACGACCGCCGCGCGTGGCGCGCTGGCTTTGTCGACGCGTTCCCCTGCTGTCGCTCGTGATCGGGGCGGTGCTCGGTGTCGAAGCTTTGACCTGGCGCAAATCGATTGGTGTCGTGATGGCCACGTTTGGCGTTGCGGTCGCGCTGCTCACCGACTTGACCTCGGCGCCGCCGGGTGCCTGGCGCGGCGATCTCCTGATGATGGCGGCGGCACTGTGCATGGCGCTCTATGGCATCTGGTCGAAGCCGCTGATCCGCCGCTCCAGCCCGATCGCTTTCACCACGATGAGCATGGCGGCGGGCGCGGCCTGCCTCATCCTGCTCTCGTATGGCCGCGGCAGCTTTGCGCCGGTCGCAAGCTTCGGCTCGCCGCAATGGCTGGCGGCCTTCTATCTCGGAGCGTTCGGCGCCGCGCTGACCTTCTATCTCTGGGCCTTCGCGCTGGAGCGGACGACGCCGACGCGCGTCGCCATCTCGGTGACAGTGAACCCGATCACGGCCTCGCTGGTCGGCGCCTGGTTGCTGCACGAACCGCTGCGGTGGAATCTCGCCGCTGGCATCGTCGCGGTGTTTGCCGGAATCTGGATTGCGACCACGACGAGCCGGCGCGTCGAAGCGGCCGGTGCCTCAGGCTGATCGCGACCTCACGTCGGGATCGTCGTCTGATACTGCACCAGACCGTCGTCGAGCTTCAGCCAGGCGAGCTTCTCACTCACCCAGATGTGCTCGGTCGGCGTAAAGGCGTTGCGGTCGTCGAACGTGGTGAGCGCGACACCCGCGAGCGTGCCGTTGCGGCGCCAGGAGAACAGGCGCGTGCCGCAGCGCTTGCAGAACACGCGGTCGATGTTCTCGGATGACGCATAGCGCTCGGTCTCGCCCTCGACGGTTAGCGCGCGTTGATCAAATTGCGCGCGGGCGAAGTAGGGCGATCCCATCGCCTTCTGGCACAAGCGGCAATGGCAGATACGGACGTTGAGCGGCTCGCCCTCCGCCTTGAACCGCACCGCGCCGCACAGGCATCCGCCTTCCCGGATCATGGCTCAGGCCACCCGCCATTCGCCGACCTGGCGCGCCATGCTCCAGTTGAGATTGTCGAGATCGCTATCCATGTTGGAATTCCCGCGTCTGGTGTTGGTGAAGGCGGCCCAGCAGAAGCCGCCATGGGTGCGCACGGCAATCGTGCTCGTGCCTGGCAGGCTGCCATTGTGCCACCAATTGCCGAATTTGTTGACACAGAAGCCCTTGGCATAGTCCGGGCTGTAGCTGGGCGCTGTCGTCATGACCTGGATGGTGCGCGGCCGCAGGATGTTCGCAGGCCTCGTATAGCCGTCGACATGCATCAGGAACTGGACGAGATCCGACGGCGTCGCGATCCAGCCGCCATGGGAATCCATCCGCCTCACTTTCATGTCGTAGGGGCTTTCGCCCTGGCCGTAATAGGCGACTTCGCCGGCCTGGCGCTGGTCGCGCGTGTTGCCCGCCAACGTCATGTCGGTGACGCCGCAGCGTGCCAGTACCTCGCTGTGGACATGCTCGGCATAGAGCTGGCCAGTGAGCTTCTCGATCACGCGCCCCAGCACGCAATAGCCGAAATTGGAGTAAGCGTAATGCTGGCCGGGCGGCCGGTCCAGCGGCCGATTGGCGAGCGTCCAGGCGATCAGCTCGGCATGATCCATCCGCGGATGAGTGAACATGGGATCGCGGTTGTCGTTGCTCCAGCCGCCGCCGGTATGGGTCAACAGATGCTCGAGCGTGATCTGGTCGATGCCGGCAGAGTAGGGCCGCTGCCCGTAATCGGTGCCGAGCAGGGCACCCGGGCCGAACACGCGATCCGTCAGCTTGAGACGGTTCTCCTCGATCAGGCGGAAGATCGTGACCGAGGTGATCATCTTGCTGACGCTGGCGATCCGGAACAGATGCCGCGGCGTCACGGTCTCGTTGCGCTCGCGATCGGCAAGCCCGAAAGCATCTTCGTGGACGACAGTGCCGGCATAGCCGATCGCAAAGGACAGCGCTGGCACGTCGTATTTGTCCATGAAGCTGCGCGCGAGCCGCGCCATGGCGCCGCGCTCGGCCGGCGAGGGCGGGCGGATGCTCGGCGGGTTGGGCGCGAGCTGCGCCAGCGCTGGGCGCGACAGCAACGGCAGCGCGCCCGCTGCGAGCTTCACGAAGTCACGTCGCCGGAATTGCATGGTCCGCCCCCCTCGGACGGCCCGTGCCTCAGTAGGTCGCCCGTCCACCCGAAATATCAAACACCGCGCCGGTGGAGAAGGCACAATCTTCGGATGCGAGCCAGCTCACCATCGCGGCGAGCTCTTCCACCTTCACGAAGCGCGCTTTCGGGATCTTCGACAGCATGAAGTCGATGTGCTGCTGCGTCATCTGGTCGAAGATCGCGGTCTTCGCTGCGGCCGGCGTCACCGCATTCACCAGGATGTCATGCGCGGCGAGCTCCTTGCCGAGCGATTTGGTCAGCGCGATCAGGCCAGCCTTGGACGCCGAATAATGCGAGGCGTTCGGATTGCCTTCCTTGCCGGCGATCGAGGCGATGTTCACGATCCGCCCGTATTTCTGCCTGAGCATTTCGGGCACAATGGCCTTGCAGCAGATGAAGGGGCCGTCGAGATTGATGCGCAGGACTTTCCGCCATTCGTCGAGATCGGTCTCCCAGACCGGCTTGTTGGTGCCGGCGATGCCGGCATTGTTGACGAGGATGTCGATCTTGCCGAAGGCGGCCAGCGTCGCATCGCGGGCCTGCTCGACTTCAGCGGTGTCGGTGACGTCGACCTTGAAGACGCTGACGTTGTCGCCGATTTCCTTCGCAGTCTTCTCGGCCAAGCCTGCGTCAAAATCCCAGATCGCGACCTTGGCGCCGGAGGCGACGAAGCGCTCGGTGATGGCGCGGCCAAAGCCCTGCGCGCCGCCGGTGACAACAGCGACGCGGCTATCGAGATCGATCTTGTTCATTGACTAGCTCCCTAATCCCTCATGGTGAGGCGCGCGCATTTGCGCGCGTCTCGAACCATAGAGCCCGTGGCCCATCCCTCGAGACGGCGCTAGCGCGCCTCCTCGGGATGAGGAGTGATCAGAGCATGTAGCCGCCATCGACGACGAGGTCGACGCCGGTGGTGAAGGCGCTCTCGTCGCTGCCGAGATAGACCGCCATCGATGCGATCTCCTCGGCGGTGCCGAGCCGGCCCATCTTTTGGCGCGAGATGAACATCTCCTTGCCCTGCGGTCCTTGCGCGGCGGCGCGATCGAGCATCGAGGGCGTCTCGACGGTCCCGGGGCAGATCGAGTTGCAGCGGATGCCCTTGGTGATGAAGTCGAGCGCGACCGCGCGCGACAGCAGCGACACTGCCGCCTTCGACGAGCTGTAAACGTAGCGGTTCGCCGGCGGCCTCAAGGCCGCGCAGGACGAGATGTTGACGATGCTGCCGCCGCCGCCCGCGATCATGTCGGGCAGGAAAGCCTTGATGGTCCGGTGCATCGACTTGACGTTGAGGTCGAAGGAGAAATCGAAATCCTCTTCCGAGCACTCCAGGATGGTGCCGTGGTGCACGAAGCCGGCGGCGTTGAGCAGGATGTCGATCTTGCCGACACGCTTGGCAAAGGCGTTGACGTCTGCGGTGTTGCGGACGTCGAGCTTTGCCACTTCCGCGATGCCTTCCTTGGTCAGGCCAGCGATGCCGGCCTCGTTGATGTCGGTGGCGATGACGGTTGCGCCTTCACGTGCGAATGCGATCGCGCAAGCGCGCCCGATGCCTGCTGCCGCTGCCGTGACGACGGCGCGCTTTCCCTTGAGGCGGTCTGCCATTTTCTTCTCCCTCGTGTTCATTCGAATGCCAACGCCACGTCATTGCGAAAAGCCCGTGACAAAATTGCGTAGCAATTTTGCACTGGTGCGGCGAAGCATCCAGACTGTCTCCGTGGACAAATCTCTGGATTGCTTCGCTTTGCTCGCAATGACGGCGTGGCTGTCAGTGATTGTCCCTCGGCACGCCAAACGCTGTGGCGACGTTCTGGTAGCGCGTGGCGAGCTCTATGCACCCGCCGGTCGATTGCTGGCCGACGGTGTTGCGGTAGATCTCCTGCCACGGCGTCTGGTTCGGCGGATGCTTGAAGCCGCCACTGGCCTTCAGCTCGGCGTGGCGCTTCTTCAGCTCCTCGTCCGAGATCAGGATGTTGGCGCTGCCCTTGTTGAGGTCGATGCGGACCTTGTCGCCGGTCTTGAGGATCGCAAGACCGCCATTGGCGGCGGCTTCCGGCGAGGCGTTCAGGATGGACGGCGAGCCCGAGGTGCCGGACTGGCGGCCATCGCCGATGCAGGGCAGGGACAGGATGCCGCGTTTGATCAGCGCCGCCGGCGGCTGCATGTTCACGACCTCGGCTCCTCCGGGGTAGCCGATCGGGCCGGTGCCGCGGATGAACAGCACGCAGTGTTCATCGATGTCGAGCGAGGGATCGTCGATCCGCTCGTGGTAATCCTCTGGCCCCTCGAAAACGATGGCACGGCCCTCGAAGGCGTTCAGATCCTTCGGGTTGCTGAGATAGCGGTCGCGGAATTCCTTGGAGATCACCGAGGTCTTCATGATCGCGGAATCGAACAGATTGCCCTTCAGCACCAGGAATCCGGCATCCTTCACCAGCGGCTTGTCATAGGCCCAGATCACGTCGTTGTCGGGCTTGGGCGCGTCCTTGCAGTTCTCGCCGATGCCGCGGCCGTTCACGGTGATCGCGTCCTCGTGGATGCGCTTGTGCTTCATCAATTCGCGCACCACGGCCGGCACGCCGCCGGCGCGGTGGAATTCCTCGCCGAGATAGAAGCCGGCCGGCTGCATGTTGACCAGTAGCGGCACGTCGTGACCTACCTTCTGCCAGTCGTCGATCGACAGTTCGACGCCGATATGGCGGGCGAGGGCGTTGATGTGGATCGGTGCATTGGTCGAGCCGCCGATCGCCGAGTTGATCACGATGCAGTTCTCGAAGGCCTTGCGGGTCAGGATGTCCGAAGGCTTGAGGTCTTCCCACACCATCTCGACGATGCGTTTTCCCGTCTCGTAGGCGATCTGGCCGCGCTCGCGGTAGGGGGCGGGGATCGCGGCGCAGCCCGGCAACGAGAAGCCGAGCGCTTCGGCAAGCCCGTTCATGGTCGAGGCGGTGCCCATGGTGTTGCAATGGCCGACCGAGGGCGCCGAGGAGGCCACGATCTCCATGAACTCTTCATAATCGATCTCGCCGGCGGCAAGCCGCTCGCGCGATTTCCAAACGATGGTGCCCGAGCCGGTGCGCTGGCCGTCATGCCAGCCGTTCAGCATCGGGCCGCCCGACAGCACGATCGCGGGCAGGTTCACGGTGGCGGCCGCCATCATGCAGGCCGGCGTGGTCTTGTCGCAGCCGGTGGTCAGCACCACGCCGTCGAGCGGATAGCCGTAGAGGATCTCGACCAGGCCGAGATAGGCGAGGTTGCGGTCGAGCGCGGCGGTCGGGCGCTTGCCGGTCTCCTGGATCGGGTGGGTCGGGAATTCCATCGCGATGCCGCCGGCCTCGCGGATGCCTTCGCGGACGCGGTGCGCCAGCTCGATATGATGGCGGTTGCAGGGGGAGAGATCGTTGCCGGTCTGGGCAATGCCGATGATCGGCTTGCCGGACTGCAGCTCGGCGCGGGTAAGGCCGTAGTTCAGGTAACGCTCCATATAGAGCGCGGTCATGCCCGGATTATGCGGGTTGTTGAACCATTCCTGCGAGCGGAGGTGGCGGCGCGTGCCGTTACCGGCGCCCGCGTGCCCATTGGTTGGCTTTTTTGTCATTGGTTTCTCCTGCAATGCAAACGCACTGGCGTCCGTCTTGTGCTGTCGGCTTGTGCGATGCCCAACGGTGTGAGCGGTGATGGGCCTGCCCGTTGGCGGGTCGTTTCCTCACAAGTCCGATACTAGTCATGGCTGCTTGGTAACGCTACCATTTTGTTCGCCGTGCCCGCGCCCGATGACACTGGCCGATTGTCCAAGCGACGTGCCGACGAGCTTTGTCGCTCGATCACCTTGAAACCGAGATCGAGCACCGGCTGCTCCGGCCGTCGTCCGTCGATCGCATCGATCAGCATGGTGGCGGCGGTCTTGCCCATCTCGTAGCGGTTGGTGCGCACGCTGGTGAGCGTGGGGACGGCGGAGGCCATGAATTCCAGGTCGTTGAAGCCGACGATCGCGATCTGCTCGGGTACCGCGATCTCCCGGCGCCGGCATTCGAACAGCACGCCGAGCGCGAGATCGTCATTGGCGCAGAACACCGCATCGAGACCGGGCTCCCGCGCCAAGAGATCGGTGAACAGGGCGCCGCCGAGCGTCACCGAGGTTGGTGTCGCCGTGGTGACGACGAGGCGTTGCTCGAACAGGCCGGCATCCTTCATGGCCGAGACATATCCGTCCAGCCGCCGCTGGACCCTGGGATCCATGCGCGCGCCGACGAAGCCGATCTTGCGGTGGCCTTGCGCGAACAGGTGCGCAACCGCCGCGCGGGCTGCATCATAGTGGGAAAAGCCAATCATCATGTCGACCGGATTGGGGCCGATCTCCATGATCTGCACGATCGGGCAGTCGGCGGCCTCCAGCATCGCGCGCGATTCCGCGGTCTGGTCGATGCCGGTCACGATCAGACCGGCCGGCTTCTGCGCCAGAAACAGGCGCAGCAGCTTCTCCTCCTGGAGGATGCTGTAGCGCGTGTTGGACAACTGGATCGAGTAGCGGCTGCCCTCGGAGGCATCGTAGATGCCGCGCAGCACGTCGGAGAACACGTTGTTGGTGAGCGAGGGGATCAAGACGCCGATCACTTCGGTGCGCTGCGAGGCGAGGGCGCGTGCCGCAAGGTTGGGCACATAGCCGAGCTCCTTGGCCGCGCTTTCGACCCGCGTCCGTTTGGCGACCGACAGCGCCTCCGGATTACGGAAGAAGCGGGACGCGGTGATGGGGCTGACGCCGGCAAGCTCGGCGACTTCGGCCAGCCGGATTTTGCCTGACTTGGTGCGTTTTCGACCCATTCGTTGCTCTTAGCATAGCCAATGTCGAAACCAAAGGATCGTTGACAGCGCTACCAGCAACGACTAACCAAAGACAAATTGCCAAAACCGCACAAACTGCCGACAATGTCGCCTGCTAAGTTCGGGCTTCGGGTTGGCGAAGTCTGAAAACAAGACGGTCGCGGCGCAAGAGGCGTCGTGGACTTTCGAGGAGGGAGCTAGATGTCGTCTGTGCAAATCCGCGACGTGCGGAAATCGTTCGGCAATTTTGAAGTCCTGCACGGCGTGACGATCCCGATCGAGGATGGCCAGTTCGTCGTCCTGGTTGGCCCCTCCGGCTGCGGCAAGTCGACGCTGCTGCGCATGCTGGCCGGTCTCGAGAACATCACCTCCGGCACGATCTCGATCGGCGACCGCGTCGTCAACAATGTCCAGCCCAAGGAGCGGGACATTGCGATGGTGTTCCAGAACTACGCGCTCTATCCGCACATGACGGTCGCCGACAACATGGGCTTCTCGCTGAAGCTGCGGAACGCGAGCTCCGACGAGATCAACAAGCGCGTCAAGCGCGCCGCCGAGATCCTCGCGCTGTCGCCGCTGCTCGATCGCTATCCGCGCCAGCTTTCCGGCGGCCAGCGCCAGCGCGTCGCCATGGGCCGCGCCATCGTGCGCGATCCGCAGGTCTTCCTGTTCGACGAACCTTTGTCGAACCTCGATGCCAAGCTGCGCGTCGCCATGCGCACCGAGATCAAGGAGCTGCACCAGCGGCTGAAGACCACCACCG
Organism: Bradyrhizobium sp. USDA 4486; assembly: GCF_054057995.1. NCBI lineage: Bacteria > Pseudomonadati > Pseudomonadota > Alphaproteobacteria > Hyphomicrobiales > Nitrobacteraceae > Bradyrhizobium > Bradyrhizobium sp. USDA 4486. The sequence continues at coordinate 2,820,814 of NZ_JBSRZV010000001.1, read as the reverse complement.
TCTACGTCACCCACGACCAGATCGAGGCCATGACCATGGCCGACAAGATCGTCGTCATGCATGACGGCATCGTCGAGCAGATGGGCACGCCGCTCGAGCTCTACGACAAGCCCGACAACCAATTCGTCGCCGGCTTCATCGGCTCGCCCGCGATGAACTTCCTCAAGGGCCATGTGCGCGTCAACGGCGTTGCGACCTTCGAGGGACCGAACGGCGTCAAGCTGCCGCTCAAGAACGCACCCGCTGCGTCCGACGGCCGTCCCGCGGTCTACGGCGTGCGGCCGGAGCATTTCACCATCGCCGATGACGGCGCCGAGGCCGAGATCATCGTTGTCGAGCCGACCGGCTCGGAGACGCAGGTGTTCGCCAAGGTCGGCGGCGAGCAGGTCGTCGCGGTATTCCGCGAGCGTCACCAGTTCAACCCGGGCGACAAGGTCCGGCTGAAGCCAGATCCGTCGCTGGTTCATCTGTTCGACGATGCGACAGGCAAACGCCTCAACGCGTAGAAGACCAAGACAATAAAAAAGAATCACAGGGAGGACGACATGCAAGACTTTACCCGCCGGACTCTGCTTCAGGGCGGAACGGCTCTGGCCGCGACCGGCATGCTCACCGGGCCGGCACTGTTCGACTTCGCTAGGGCCTGGGCGCAGAGCGCGCCCTGGAAGGCGGAGCCGGGCGCGAAGCTGACCGTGATGCGGTGGAAGCGCTTCGTGCCGGCGGAAGATGATGCGTTCAATGCGATGGTGGCGGCGTTCAAGTCCGCGACCGGCACCGAGATGAACGTGTTCAGCGAGTCCTTCGAGGACGTGCAGCCGAAGGCCTCGGTTGCGGCCAATACCGGCTCGGGACTCGATCTCGCCTGGGGTCTGCACACGCTGCCGCAGCTGTTCCCGACCAAAGTGCTGAAGATGAACGACGTCGCCGATTATCTCGGCAAGAAATATGGCGGCTGGACCGATGCGGCCGCCAAGACCTGCAAGCTCGGCGACGATTGGCTCGGCATTCCCGTCGCGACCAACGGCGGTTACATGACCTACCGCAAGTCGGCGCTCGACAAGGCCGGCTTCAAGGAGTTCCCGAAGGACTTCCCCGGCTTCCTCGAGATGTGCAAGGCCCTCAAGGCCAACAACACGCCGGCCGGTTTCGCGCTCGGCCATGCCTCGGGCGACGGCAATTCGTGGCTGCACTGGGTGCTGTGGGGCCACGGCGCCTACACGGTCGACCAGAACGACAAGATCATCATCAATTCGCCGGAGACGGCGAAGGCGCTGGAGTACTGCAAGGCGCTCTACGAGAACTTCATTCCAGGCACCCCGTCCTGGAACGACTCCTCCAACAACAAGGCGTACCTCGCCGGCGAGCTCTATTGCACGGCGAACGGCATCTCGATCTACGTTGCCGCCAAGACCGACCCGAGCAAGAAGGAGCTTGCCGAGGATACCTATCACGCGCTGTGGCCGGTCGGGCCGGTCGGCAAGCCGACCGAGCTGCAGCTCGCGCTGCCGATCCTCGCGTTCAACTTCACCAAATATCCGAACGCAGCCAAGGCCTTCATCGCCTTTATGCTGGAGAAGGAGAACTACGAGAAGTGGCTGGACGGCGCGCAGGGCTATCTCACGCAGACCCTGAACGCCTACGAGTCGGCGCCGATCTGGACCGCCGATCCGAAGAACGCCGTGTTCTCCCAGGCCTCCAAGCGCACGCTGCCGGCGTCCGGCATCGGCACGGTCGGTGAGAAGGCGGCGACCGCGATCGCCGATTTCATCGTCGTCGACATGTTCGCTAACTACTGCACCGGCGCCAAGGATGCGAAGGGCGCGATGGCGGAAGCCGAGCGCCAGCTGAAGCGCATCTATCGCTGACGGTCACGGGGCGGGCGGCCCACCGGCCGCCCGCTCGTCAACATTTCGATCAGGGATATCGGGCATGGCTGATGTCGCAATTCCCCGGGCCAAGCCTCAGATGAGCGAGGCGAGCGCCTGGAACCAGCTCAAACACAATCGCAACTGGCTCGGCTTCTGGTTCATGCTGCCGGCCATGGCGATCCTGATCTTCTTCCTGGCCTATCCGCTGGGGCTCGGCATCTGGTTGTCCTTCACGGACACCCGCATCGGCAGGGTCGGGCACTTCATCGCAACCGAGAACTATGAGTGGCTTTGGGACGACTCCATCTTCTGGTTATCGGTGACCAACACGCTGCTCTACACCTTCGTCGCCAGCGCCTTCAAATTCGGCATCGGGCTCTACCTCGCGCTGCTGTTGAACGAGCACATGCCGTTCAAGGCGATGCTGCGCGCGCTGGTCCTGATCCCCTTCATCGTTCCGACGGTGCTCTCCGCGCTCGCCTTCTGGTGGATCTTCGACTCGCAATTCTCGATCATCTCCTGGTCGTTGAGGCACCTCGGGCTGATCAGCCAGAACATCAATTTCCTCGGCGATACCACGTGGGCACGCATCTGCGTGATCTTCGCCAATGTCTGGCGTGGCGTGCCGTTCGTGGCGATCACGCTGCTTGCGGGACTGCAGACCGTCTCGCCGTCGCTCTATGAGGCGGCGACCTTGGACGGTGCCTCGCGCTGGCAGATGTTCCGGCATATCACCTATCCGCTGCTGACACCGATCATCGCCGTCGTCATGACATTCTCGGTGCTGTTCACCTTTACCGACTTCCAGCTGATCTGGGCCATGACCCGCGGCGGCCCGGTCAATGCCACCCATCTGATGGCGACCCTGTCCTATCAGCGCGCGATCATCGCCGGGCAGCTCGGCGAGGGCGCCGCGATCTCCAGCGCCATGATTCCGTTCCTGCTCGCTGCGATCATGGTGTCCTGGTTCGGCCTGCAGCGCCGGAAATGGCAGCAGGGAGAGAGCAATGACTGACCTGCCCACCAGATCCATCGATCTCAAGAATGTGCTGTCGGGCTCGGCGCCTACGGCAGATCACAGCGAGGGCATGAGCTATCTGCAGTCGGTGCCGCGCAGGATCGTGACGCTGTATCTGCCGCTCGGGATCATCGTCTTCGTCCTGCTGTTCCCGTTCTACTGGATGGCGCTGACGTCGGTGAAGCCCGACGAGCAGCTGCTCGATCTCGACAGGTTCAATCCGTTCTGGACCTGGAATCCGACGTTCAAGCACTTCCACAAGCTGCTGTTCGAGAGCTACTATCCGCACTGGCTCTGGAATACGATGTACGTGGCTGTCTGCGCGACGGTGCTTTCGATCTTCGCAAGCGTGCTGGCCGCCTATGCCATCGTGCGGTTGCGCTACAAGGGCGCCCATCTCGTCGGCGGGCTGATCTTCCTCGCCTATCTGGTGCCGCCGTCGATCCTGTTCATTCCGCTCGCGACCGTCGTGTTCCAGTATGGCCTGTTCGACTCGCCGCTGGCGCTGATCCTGACCTATCCAACCATCCTGATCCCGTTCTCGACCTGGCTGTTGATGGGCTATTTCAAGACCATCCCGTTCGAGCTCGAGGAATGCGCTCTGATCGACGGGGCGAGCCGCTGGCAGATCCTGATCAAGATCGTGCTGCCGCTCGCGATCCCCGGTCTGATCTCGGCCTTCATCTTCTGCTTCACACTGTGCTGGAACGAGTTCATCTATGCGTTGACCTTCCTGCAATCGACCAGCAACAAGACGGTGCCGGTCGCGATCGTCAACGAGTTCGTGGACGGCGACATCTATCGCTGGGGGTCGCTGATGGCGGGAGCGCTGGCCGGCTCGCTGCCGCTCGTCATCCTTTACGCCTTCTTCGTGGAGCATTATGTCTCGGCGATGACCGGCGCCGTGAAGGAATGACCAGCGGCGCCCGCCTTGAGAGCGCGCCAGGAGCGGCGCGTTCCGGCCAATAAGAAGGAGTTAAGCTCTTGCACATTCTGGTTCTGGGCGCCGCCGGCATGGTCGGCCGTAAATTGTGTGAACGGCTGCAGCGCGACGGCCGGCTCGGCAAGAGCGACATCACCAAATTGACCATGCATGACGTAGTCGAGCCGAAGAAGCCGGAGAAGGCCGGCTTCCCCGTCGAGACCGTCTCGGGCGATTTCGCCGTCCCCGGCGCAGCCGAGAAGCTGATCGCCGGCCGCCCCGACGTGATCTTCCATCTCGCCGCGATCGTGTCGGGCGAGGCCGAGCTCGATTTCGACAAGGGCTACCGCATCAATCTCGACGGCACGCGGATGCTGCTCGACGCCATCCGCCTGGCCGGCGGCGGCTACAAGCCGCGCGTGGTGTTCACATCCTCGATCGCGGTGTTCGGCGCCCCGTTCCCGGATGCGATCGGCGATGAGTTCTTCCACACCCCGCTGCTCAGCTACGGCACCCAGAAGGCGATCGGCGAATTGCTGCTGGCCGACTATTCGCGCCGCGGCTTCCTCGACGGCATCGGCATCCGCCTGCCGACTATCTGCATCCGGCCCGGCCTGCCCAACAAGGCGGCATCGGGCTTCTTCTCCAACATTCTGCGCGAGCCGCTCGCCGGCAAGGAAGCGGTGCTCCCGGTCTCCGAGGACGTCCGCCACTGGCACGCGACGCCGCGCTCCGCCGTCGGTTTCCTGCTGCATGCCGGCACCATTGACCTCGCCAAGGTCGGGCCGCGCCGCAACCTGACCATGCCCGGCCTCTCGGCCACGGTGGGCGAGCAGATCGCCGCGCTCCGGCGCGTCGCCGGCGACAAGGTCGCCGCGCGCATCAAGCATGAGCTCGATCCGTTCATCGTCGGCATCGTCGGCGGCTGGCCGCGCAATTTCGAGGCGAAGCGCGCGCGCGAGCTCGGCTTCACCACCGAAGAAAAGTCCTTCGACGACATCATCCGCATTCACATCGAAGACGAGCTCGGCGGCAACTTCGTCGCCTGAGCTATCAGATGAACAGCGTGGATATGACGATGGCGAGCGTTGCTTGCATCGGTGAATGCATGGTCGAGCTCCGGCAGGCCCAAGGGGGACATTCCTCAGGGCAGGGCGGCGGCCTGTACTCGCGAGGCTTCGGCGGCGATACCCTCAACACGGCCGTGTATCTCGCGCGGCTCGAGGTCAAGGTCGACTATCTCACCGCGCTCGGCGATGATGCGCTCAGCGACGAGATGATCGCGGCCTGGAATGCGGAGAGCGTCGGCACGCGGCGGGTCGTGCGGCTGCCGGGCAAGCTGCCCGGCCTCTACATGATCCAGACGGACGCCAAGGGCGAGCGCCAGTTCTTTCACTGGCGCGACAGCGCGGCGGCGCGGCAACTGATGAGCCTGCGCGGAGACGGACGAGCTGCTCAACTCGCTGATGAGCTACGACATCGTCTATCTCTCCGCGATCACGCTCTCGATCTATGATCAGGCGGGGCGCGAGCGCCTGTTCGCCGCGATCAAGCGCGCGCGGCTCCTCGGCACGCGCTTCGTGTTCGACACGAATTTTCGCGCGCGCGGCTGGCCCGATCGCGATGTCGCGCGCGAGGTGTTTGCCACTGCCTTTGCGGCCGCCGACATCGTGCTGACCTCGACCGAAGATCTGCTCGCGCTCTATCCCGGCGAGAACCACGATCAGCTGATGGCGCGCATCCCGACGCCCGAGCTGGTGTTCCGCCTGGCCGAACCAGTGAGCCTGCTGCGTTTCCCCGGCGGGACGCACGAGGTGCGCGCCGAGCCGATGACCAAGCCGGTCGTCGACACCACCGCCGCCGGCGACAGCTTTGCCGCGGCCTATATCGCCGCCCGGCTGGCCGGCGCCGAGCCGGTCGAGGCGGCCCAGGCCGGTCACCGTCTCGCCAGCCTCGTGATCTGCTATCCCGGCGCCATCATTCCGGGCTATGCCATGCCGCCGAAGAAGCGGCACCGGCCGGCGACCTCGCGCCAGGCGACCAAGTGAAGAAGCGATCAATATGACCACGACTGCCCAACAGAACCACCTCGTCGCGCTGTTCAAGGCCGCGACCGTCATTCCCGTCCTCACCATCGAGCGCATCCAGGACGCGGTGCCGCTGGCGCGTGCGCTGGTGGCCGGCGGCATCCGCACCCTGGAGGTGACCCTGCGCACCCCCGTCGCGATCGAGGCGGCGCGGGCGATGATGGCCGAGGTCCCCGAGGCGGTCGTCGGCATCGGCACGATCCTCAATCCGGCCGACTTCACCCGCGTCGAGAAGCTCGGCGTCGCCTTCGGCATCAGTCCGGGCCTGACGCCCGATCTCCTCAAGGCCGCCGCCCACAGCTCCTTGCCGTTCGCGCCGGGCATCGCCACCGCCTCCGAGCTGATGCTGGCGTTGTCGCACGGCTTCGACGTCGCAAAATTCTTCCCGGCCGAGCAGGCCGGTGGCATCAAGGGCCTGCGCGCCCTCGGCGGGCCGTTCCCGAACGTGCGGTTCTGCCCGACCGGCGGGGTCGGCGAGGCCAATGCGGCGAGCTGGCTGGCCGAGCCAAATGTGGTCGCGGTCGGCGGTTCCTGGCTGTGTCCGACGGCCGAGATCCGGGCCGGCAACTGGGCCGGCATAACTGCCATCTGCCAGCGCACCCTCGCGGCCCTGAAAGCCGCGTGAAGTCTTGCCATCCCTGGGCTAAGACTTAGCTCAGGCTAAGAGACCCCAGGGAGAAGAGACCATGACCGCCAGCATCGTCGGATGGGCGCATACGCCGTTCGGCAAGTTCGACACCGAAACCGTCGAAAGCCTCGTCACCCGCGTGGCCAATGAGGCGCTGGCCGATGCCGGCATTTCGGCCTCCGACGTCGACGAGATCGTGCTCGGCCATTTCAACGCCGGCTTCTCGCCGCAGGATTTTACCGCCTCGCTGGTGCTCCAGGCCGATCCGAATCTGCGCTTCAAGCCGGCGACCCGTGTCGAGAACGCCTGCGCCACCGGGTCCGCCGCCGTCCACCAGGGCCTGCGCGCGATCGCCGCAGGCGCGGCCAAGATCGTGCTGGTCGTCGGCGTCGAGCAGATGACCCGCACCCCGGGTCCGGAGATCGGCAAGAATCTGCTCAAGGCATCCTACCTGCCTGAGGACGGCGACACCGTCGGCGGTTTTGCGGGCGTGTTCGGCAAGATCGCCAGCTCCTATTTCCAGAAATACGGCGACCAGTCCGACGCGCTGGCGCTGATCGCGGCCAAGAACCACAAGAACGGCGTCGCCAATCCCTTCGCCCAGATGCGCAAGGACTTCGGCTTCGACTTCTGCCGCGCCGAGAGCGAGAAGAACCCCTACGTCGCCGGCCCCCTGAAGCGCACCGACTGCTCGCTGGTGTCCGACGGCGCCGCGGCGCTGGTTTTGGCCGATGCCGAGACCGCCAAGGGCATGGCTAAGTCGATCGGCTTCCGCGCCACCGCGCATGCCCAGGACTTCCTGCCGATGTCCAAGCGCGACATCCTCCAGTTCGAGGGCTGCACGATTGCCTGGCAGCGTGCATTGGAGAAGGCGGGCGTGACGCTGTCCGATCTCTCCTTCGTCGAGACCCATGACTGCTTCACCGTCGCCGAGCTGATCGAGTACGAAGCAATGGGCCTGACGCCGAAGGGGCAGGGCGCCCACGCCATCAAGGAGGGCTGGACGCTGAAGGACGGCAAGCTGCCGGTCAATCCGTCCGGCGGCCTCAAGGCCAAGGGCCATCCGATCGGTGCCACCGGCGTCTCCATGCATGTGATGACCGCGATGCAGCTCGCCGGCCAGGCGCCCGAGGGCATGCAGCTCAAGAACGCCAAGCTCGGCGGCATCTTCAACATGGGCGGGGCGGCGGTCGCCAACTACGTCTCCGTGCTGGAGCCGCTGAAGTAAGCTTTCGGGTGGGCAAAGGCGCCATAGCGCCGCGCCTGCCATTTTCCTTGCGCTAGATCATGGTGGGCACACTTTGCTTTGCCCACCCTCCGGCTCTGATCGATTTGCGGAAAAACATCATGAGCAATGATTACGAAGCCTCACTCTCGCTGGAAGCCCTCAACGACCGCATCGCGATCATCGAGGACAATATTCGCCAGTTGATCGAGCAGGCCGCGGCCGCCTCCGGCGAGCAGAACGAGTCGCGGATCGCCGACCGCATCAACCAGCAGAACGAAGAGCTCGACCGTCTCATCAAGATCCGCGAATCCCGCCAGAAGAAATAGCGGGCGCGCCGCCGCGCATGTGGCCATACGCCAGCCGCCCTTGCGCGCGCGGCGCCGCTGCCTTTAGCTGGACCGAAATCGCGGGGCCGCTTTCGGAGCCCGCGCAATCGGGAGCGAACGCATGGGGCCGCTGAAGGGCATCAAGGTCGTCGACATGACCACCGTGCTGATGGGGCCCTATGCGACCCAGATGCTCGGCGACTACGGTGCCGACGTCATCAAGGTGGAATCGCTCGACGGCGACGTCACCCGCCTGATCGGCCCGACCCGCCATGCCGGCATGGGACCGGTGTTCCTCAACACCAACCGCAGCAAGCGCTCGATCTGTCTCGACCTGAAGAAGCCCGCCGGCCGCGAGGCGGTGCTGCGGCTGCTGAAGGACGCCGACGTCCTCGTCTACAACGTCCGCCCGCAGGCGATGGCCCGGCTTCAGCTCGGCTACGACGTGGTCTCGAAAATCAATCCGCGCCTCGTCTATGCCGGCGTGTTCGGTTTTGGTCAGGACGGGCCCTATGCGGCAAAGCCCGCCTATGACGATCTGATCCAGGGCGCCACCGCATTGCCGGCGCTGATGGCGCAGACTGGCGACGGCGTGCCGCGCTACGTGCCGAACGCGCTGGTCGACCGCATCGTCGGCCTCACCGCCGTCGGCGCGATCTGCGCCAGCCTCGTGCACCGCGACCGCACCGGCCGCGGCCAGCGCGTCGACATCCCGATGTTCGAAACCATGGCGGGCTTCGTCATGGGCGACCACATGGGCGGGCTCACCTATGAGCCGCCGCTCGACAAAGGCGGCTACGCCCGCCACCTCTCGCGCGACCGCAGGCCGTACAAGACCTCGGACGGCTATCTCAGCGTGATCGTCTACAACGACAAGCAGTGGCAGAATTTCTTCAACGCCACGGGACGCGACGACCTCCGCGCCGATCCCAAATTTGCAACCTTTGCAGGCCGCGCCGCCAATATCGACGTCGTCTACGCCGAGCTCGCCCGCATCTTCGAGACGCGCACGACCGCCGAGTGGATCGATCTTCTGACCAAGGCCGACGTGCCCGTGATGCCGATGCACGACCTCGCATCGATCCTGCACGATCCACACCTCGAGGCGACCGGCTTCTTCCCGGTCGTGACGCATCCGACCGAAGGCCCGATCCGCAGCATGAAGGTGACGGCGAGCTGGTCGGAGACCGAGGCCGAGCCGGTGCGGCTGGCGCCGCGCCTCAACGAGCACGGCGCGGAGATTCTTCGCGAGATCGGGTACTCCGAAGACGAGATCGCCACCATGGTCCGCGACGGCGTCACGCGCACGGCGCCGGAGTAGGGGAAGCAATGGCGCAAGCTCACTCATCCGTCATTCCGGCGCGGTCCGTAGGACCGAACCCGGAATCTCGAGATTCTCAGGTGCGCAATCGCGCACCGGAGTTCGATGCTTCGCATCGCCCCGGAATGACGACGGGGGTTGCACCATGACCTTCGTCACCGGCGTCGGCCTCACGCCCTACGGCAGGCACGAAGGCTCGTCCTCGCTCGACCTGATGAGCAAGGCGGCGCAACTCGCACTCGACGATGCCGGGCTCAAGCGCGCCGAGATCGACGGCATTCTCTGCGGCTACTCCACCGTCTCACCGCACATCATGCTTGCGACCGTCTTCGCCGAGCATTTCGGCATCCGTCCGTCCTACGCTCACGCCGTGCAGGTCGGCGGCGCCACCGGTCTCGCGATGACCATGCTCGCCCATCATCTCGTCGAGGCAGGCGTCGCGCGCAACGTGCTCGTGGTTGCCGGCGAGAACCGCTTGACCGGGCAGAGCCGCGATGCCTCGATCCAGGCGCTGGCGCAGGTCGGCCATCCCGACTACGAGGTGCCACTGGGGCCGACCATTCCCGCCTATTACGGTCTCGTCGCGTCGCGCTACATGCACGAATACGGCGTGACCGAAGAAGACCTCGCCGAATTCGCGGTGCTGATGCGTGCCCACGCCTGCACCCATCCCGGCGCGCAGTTCCACGATCCCATTACGGTCGCGGACGTCATGGCGTCAAAGCCGGTGGCGATGCCGCTCAAGCTGCTCGATTGCTGTCCGGTGTCCGACGGCGGCGCTGCCTTCATCATCAGCCGCGAACAGATCGGCGAGGCTGGCGTCCGCATCCGCGGCTGTGCCCAGGCGCATACCCATCAGCATGTCACCGCTGCACCCGCCCTCAGCGAGCTCGGCGCCGAGATCTCGATCGCGCGCGCCAAGGAAGCGACCGGCCTTGCGATTTCCGACGTGCGCTACGCCGCGATCTACGACAGTTTTACCATCACACTCGCGATGCTGCTGGAAGACCTTGGCCTCGCCGGCCGCGGCGAGGCGGCCGCCCGCGTGCGATCAGGTCATTTCGGCCGCGACGGCGCGATGCCCCTGAATACCCATGGCGGCCTGCTCAGCTACGGCCATTGCGGCGTCGGCGGCGCCATGGCGCATTTGGTCGAGGCGTACTTGCAGATGACGGGCGGGGCGGCGAATCGGCAGGTGCGTGACGCCTCGATCGCGCTCCTGCACGGCGACGGCGGCGTGCTGTCGTCCCATGTCAGCATGTTCCTGGAGCGGGTGCGATGAGCGGGCGTCTGGCCGACTGGACCAAGGGCGAAGAGGCCATCACCTACCAGACCTGCACCGCATGCGGGCACGTCCAATATTTCCATCGCGCCTTTTGCGCGGCCTGCGGAGCTGCCGACCCGCGCGAGCAATGCGCCAGCGGCAAGGGCAGGGTCTATGCGACCTCGCTGGTCTGCCGCGCCGCCACGCCCGAGGCGCGCGCGCACGTGCCCTATAACATCCTCTTGGTCGATTGCGCCGAAGGCTTCCGCATGATGGCGCATGGCGAGCAGGATCTCATCATCGGTGATGAGGTGACTGCGAGCTTCAAATCCTTTGCCGGGAAACGCGTGCCGTTCTTCACGAAGAAAGCTTAGAGCTTTTCTTGAGCGAATTGGATACGGGCTTGCGTCAGGAAAGCACCTCGATACCGGAAGCTAAAGCCCCATCCCGCTCGGAACGAGGCCTTAGCCTGATTCGCCATTCGGGGGCGGTCCTAGCGGACCGAACCTGGAACGGGATTCTGGGCCTGGCGCTGTGCGAGACGCCACCCCGGAATGACGAAAACTGCCAACTCAACGCAACTAACGCGCGTAGAACAATATGCTGGCGATGACGAGCATCGCCGTCACCGCCAGCATATGCGCGAGCGCTCCCGAGGCCGCCCCCTTGGTGGCTTCCTTCATGCCTTTTCTCCCTAGACTTGGGCGTGACTCATCGCTGCGCGTGGCTAGCGCAATCGACGGCCAATTGTTTTTACTCGGAACACCCCTTGCGAGTATTCACCGCGATTTGTCCCCACGCGGCGAATATCGACTGTGCCAACGTCGATCAGCAATGCGGCGGCAATTTGACTCGATGATGTTGCTCCTGGGGTCGCGCAAGAATAGAGTTTTGGGGAAACTTCGCCGCTGACGACAAAAAGCATGGGAAATCTTCAGGAAATTCATGGCCCGCATCCGCTACAGCGACCCAGTCAACGCATCCGACCGCACCCGCGAGATCCTCGACAAGAACCGCCACGCCAACATCTTCCGGATGATGGCGCATTCACCGAGCTATTTCGAGCAGTACTGCCGCCTCGGCGGCGCGATCCGCCACAAGGGCGAGCTCGATCCGGTCGTGCGCGAGCTTGCGATCACGCGCACCGGCATTCTGTGCGAGGCGCCGTACGAGATCGTCGCGCACAAGCGCATCGGCAAGAATGTCGGCGTCACCGACGAGCAGAACGAGGCGCTCGAGAACTGGCAGGCCGCGACCTGCTTCAACGAGGTGCAGCGCGCCGCGCTCGCCTTCACCGACGAGATCGTCAAGCTGAGAAAGCCGACGGACGCCACCTTCAAGGCGATCGCGTCGAAACTGACGCCGGCTGCGCTGGTCGAATTGCAGCTCTCGGTCGGCTTCTACATCATGACGTCAAAATTCCTGGAGACGTTCGAGATCGATCTCCAGCCGGTCACCGAAGTGGTGGGCTGATCCAAATCCGCAGCGAGGGATGTCCATGACGATCGATGAATATGCGGTCTGGGCCGCGAGCATTGCGAAAGTCGATGAGCATCCGTCCAACGAGCGGCTGTCCTATCTCGGTCTTGGCCTTGCCGGCGAATCCGGCGAGGTTGCCGACCACATCAAGAAGCTGCTGCGCGACGACTGGCTCGACAAAGCCGGCCTCGTCGATGAGCTCGGCGACGTCATCTACTACTGGGCCTGCCTGTGCGCCGCGACCGGCCAGCAGCCGTCCGAAGTGCTCAAGGCAAGCGCGGCGAAGATCAAGCGGCGGCTTGGCGAGGCCGCGAGCCGCTAAAGCGCGATGAGATTGGGATAAATCGTCATCGCACTTTAGGTTGTTGTTTGCGCATGATCTTTTCGGAAAACCGCTTCGCACTTTTCCGGATCATGCTTAAGTGATTATCCCTGTGGCCATCCGTCGAGACGCCCGCCGTTGGCGGGCCCTCAGGATGAGGACCGAGTGCGCGGCGTGGAGGCCGCGAAGCGGTCGTCTCGAAGGACGAGGCGTGCGCTCACGTCGACGTCAAAATATCGACCTTCGCATTGGCCACGATCAGGCGATCGGCGAGCAGCTGCGCGAGGTTGCGCATGATGCGCTCGCCGGCGTGTGGATGCTGGTCGCGGAAGCGCTCAAAGGCCTTCAGCGGTACTTCGAACGCGGTCGCCGCCATGTCCGCGAACACGTCGGCGGAGCGGGTGGTCTCGATCAGCGCCATCTCGCCGAACGCCATGCCGGCCGTGAGCGTTGCCAGCCTGATGCCGTCGGGCAGGGTGACGTGCACCGCGCCGCTGCGCAGAAAGAATAGCGCATCGGCCGGGTCGCCTGCGCTGATGATCTTCACGCCGGACTGATAGGTCCTGATCGTGCAGATCGAGGCGAGGTCGGTCAGGTCTTCCGCGCTGAGCCCGGCCAGCAGCGGCTGCTCGTCCAGCTCGGTGGTCTCGTGGAAATCGATCGAGCCGCCGTAGCGGTAGACGATCTGGTCTTCCGCCCATTCGATCGCGGTGTCGAGCAGGTAGAAGTCGCGGACGTTCTTCAGCTCCGCCGTCCACTCCCGCAGCGTATTCCACTCCCTGGAGGCGCGCCTGACGCCTGACAGCACAACCGTGACGTTCAGCGCGGCGAGCTCCTCGAAGGCCTCGGCGATCAGCCGCGCACCGGCGCGCGTCGTCGCGGTGACGCGGTGCAGGTCGAACACCACGATCTGCGGCCGCGGCCGCCCGGCAAGCCGGCGCGAGACGTAGTCGACCGCGGACAGCGACAGCGTGCCGACCAGCTCGATGATCCGCACCTCCTGCTCATGCGCGGCCAAAATCTCGCGCTCCTGCGGACGACGGACGCGGCGGGACGGGCTCTTGCCGATATCGTAGTCGGCGATGACGGCGTTGCGCGCGTCGTCGCTGCGGTTGAGCATGTGCAGGTCGTAATGGGAGGACAGCGCTTCGCAGACCTTGATGCCGCGCACGCTGTTGCCGTGCTTGTCGAGCTTTGGCGAATAGCTGCCGAGCCCGAGCCGGGCGGGCAGGGCGGCGAGAATGCCGCCGCCGACGCCGCTCTTGGCGGGAATGCCGATCCGGTAGATCCATTCGCCGGCATAGTCATACATGCCCGACGACGTCATCACCGACAGCGTGCGCGAGATCGCATACGGCGTCAGCACCTGCTCGCCGGTGACGGGATTGACGCCGCGATTGGCGAGCGTTGCCGCCATCACCGCGATGTCGCGCGCGGTGACCAGCACCGCGCATTGCCGGAAATAGACGTCGAGCACGCCTGTGACATTGTCCGAGATCACCGAATTGGTCTTGAGCAGATAGCCGATGGCGCGGTTGCGGTCGCCGGTCTGGCTTTCGGACGTATAGACGGCTTCATCCACAGCAAGGTCCCGGCCGGCAAAGCGGCTGAGCGCGAGCCGGATCTGCTCGAAGGCGTCTGCGCCCTTGCTATCGTAGATCAGCCCGGTGCAGGCGATCGCGCCGGCATTGACCATCGGGTTGAACGGGTGGTTGTCGGAATTGAGCCGGATCGAGTTGAAGGGATCGCCCGACGGCTCGACCCCGATCGCGCTCTCGACCTTGCTCGCGCCCAACAGATCCAGCGCCAGCGCGAACACGAACGGCTTCGACATCGACTGGATGGTGAAGGGCACCCTGGAGTCGCCGGCCTCGTAGACGTGCCCGTCCAGCGTGGCGAGGCTGATGCCAAAATGGGCAGGGTCAGCCTTGCCCAGCTCCGGAATGTAGTTGGCGACATTGCCCGAAGTTTCGGCAGAGAATTCATTGAGGCAAGTGTCCAAAAACCGCAGCAACGGCGGTTTCGAACGGGTCCAGGCGGCGGCGAGAGGCGAGAGCGGTTTCATCGCGCCTGTTGTGCAACGCAATCAGGGCGCGCGCAACCCGTCAGGGACGGTGGCCTGTCGCCGGACCAGCAGCAGGGCGATCAAGACGGTGGGCGCGAGGATGGCAAGGCCAAGCAGCGTCACCTGCATCTGCGACAGCGGCATGATTCCGCCGCCGGGCGTCGCCACCACGAAGCCGCCGATCACCAGCAGCACGCGGACCGGCCATTCCAGCGCGCCGCTGCCGCGCAAGTCCCCGACGAAGGCCTGGTAGCCCTGGATGCCGCCGCAGATGAACATCGTCCCGAATGCGGCGAGCCCCATCAGGCCGAGGCCGGCGAGATAAGGGCTCGGGCCCTGCAGCACAAGCGCCGGGTTGAGCACGAAGAAGAACGGGATGAAATAGATGATGCTGCCCACCCACATCGATTCCCATCCGGTCTTCATCGCCGGCGAGCCGGCAATGCCTGCGGCCGCGAAGGAGGCGATCGCGACCGGCGGGGTGATCGACGACAGCATGCCCCAGTAGAAGATGAACATGTGCACGGCCATCCTGTTGAGGCCGAGCTTCTCCAGTGCGGGTGCGACCAGGATGGCGAGGAAGATGTAGCAGGCCGTGGTGGTTAGCCCGAGGCCGAGGATCAGGCTGGTGAGGGCGCACATGCCGAGCAGCAGGAACGGATTGTCGCCAGCGAGGTGCAGGAGGTCGTTGGCAAGGCTCGACACCACGCCGGTCATCGAGAACGCGCCGATCAGCAGGCCACAGCCGGCGAGGATGCCGACCAGCTCGACGAAGGTACGGCCGTTGACCTCGAGGAACTTGCCGATGGTCGCGAGCGTCCAGCGCGTGTCCTTGGAGAAGAACTGGTTGAGCACCAGCAGCAGCGCGGTTGCGTAGAATGGCGCGTGGCTCTCGCGCTTGAAATAGAGCAGCATTACGATCAGGAGCGCGATAACGAAAACGTAGTACCAGCCGTCCTTGATCGTATCCCTGATCCGCGGCAGCTCGGCGCGCGGAATGCCCTTCAGCCCGTGACGGGCGGCATAGGCGTCGACCTGCATGAACAGGCCGACATAATAGAGCGCCGCCGGAATGATCGCGGCGACCGCGACGTCGGCGTAGCTGACATTGAGGAACTGCGCGATCACGAAGGCGGTCGCGCCCATCACCGGCGGCGCCAGCACCGCGCCGGTGGAGGCGCAGGCTTCGATCGCGCCGGCATAGGAGGCGCGAAAGCCGCTCTTCTTCATGACTGGAATGGTCATGGTGCCGGCGGTGAGAACGTTGGAAATGATCGAGCCCGACATCATGCCGAGCAGGCCACTCGCAAAGATGCAAACCTTCGCCGCGCCGCCGCGGAAGGTGCCGCACAGCGCGAAGGCGAGATTGATGAAGAATTTTCCGGCGCCCGTCATCATCAGCGCGGTGCCGAACACCAGGAAGCCGATCACGGTGTCGGCAAAGGCCTGAATGGGAATGCCGAGCAGGCTCTCGCCCGAGAGCACGTGATAGGCGGTCGCCTGCTCGATCGTGGACTGCGTGCCCCGGAACGGCCCGAGCCAGGCGGATTCAGCGAACAGCGGATAGACGGTGAAGGGCAGCACGCTCAGCAGCAGGCTCCAGCCGCCGGTGCGGCGCAGCGCCTCCATCAGCATCGCCCACATCACGAGGCCTGCCGCGATCACGGTATTCGGTGCGCCGCCGAATTCCCAGCCGGCCTCGGCGGCCTTGCGCACGTTCGACATCAGCAGCAATGCCGCAGCGAAGCTCACGACGAAGAAGAGGAGGTCGTACCAGGGAATGCGGTCGAGCGGCGCGCGCTCGGTGCCCGGGAAGATCAAGAACGTGAACGGCAGCATCAAGGCGATCAGGAGATAGAAATACTCCGTGTTGAGCTGGGTGTAGCCGATGAAGAAGCGCAGCGAGAATTGCTGGTTGATGCAGAGCAGGATGGTCGCTGCGGTTGCGACGATCAGCATCCAGCGCCAGGCGCCGCGCAGCGTCCGGACGCGGGTGACTTCGGCTTCCTGCATGTTGCCGGCGGCCCCGTGCGGATCGTCGAGCACGACCCGCCTTGCCTCGTCCTTCGGGCCGGTGGAGTTGGAAGCAGAAGACATCATCGACCCCGCGTGGGCTGGTAACTACTAACCAAGCGAATGACTGTTGGTTGACGCGATCGGGCTGCGAGCTCCCCAGCCTCTTCCGCTTGCGGGAGAGGTCGCTGCGCAGCGGCGGGTGAGGGCTCTCTCCTCTGGGGAATTCCCCCGCAAGCGGGTAGGGCAATCGCATATGAAAACGGTGTGATTTTTGGCGCTATTGTTTCCACATCGTCATGGCCGGGCTTGTCCCGGCCATCCACCTCTTCACTCCTGCAAAACAAGACGTGGATGCCCGGGACAAGCCCGGGCATGACGAGTTTGTGGAGCGATCGGCTGCTCACAAGACACATCGAACCTGCAGCATTATCCGCATATGCGATAGCCCTGCGCAAGCCGGGGACGGAGCGCACCTGTCGGGTAGCAACGAACGAGCCCATCTCGCGCTAATCCTCGAACCCGTTCGGCATGTCCGCTTTCGCCAGCGCCGCCGCGCGCGCCTTCATCCAGCCGTCGAGGAAGGCCTTGTCGTCCGATGGCGGATTGGACTTGCCGTACTCCGCCCAGGCGGCAGCGAGCACCTCCTGGCGCTTGAACAGCTTGTTGTTGTGGGCCTCCTGCGCATCGGACCATTGTCCGGGCCTCTTTGAGCGCCTTCACCGCGCCGGGGTGCACCGGCACCACCCAGTTCTTGGTCTGGCGGTCGGCGGCGAGACCGCCGGCGCCGGGCGCGGAGTCCTTGTAGGCATCGTAATTCACGATCATCGCTTTCGTCATCGCATAGACCTGGTCAGCCGGTTGCGAGGCGTAGGCGACGAAGATCGGGTAGGGGTAGTTGCCGAGCTCGACCGGCTTCTCGGGCGAGATGCCGGCGCCGCAGGTCGCGACTTGCGGGAAGAAGAACGAGCCGACCTTCTGCATCCGTGCCCAGCCCTCCTTGTCCTTGGCGGGCAGCGGCGGCCAGATCAGCCCGCGCGGCGAGGTCTCGGCTTCCTTGGCAGGGCCGGTGATCGTGGTGCCGAAGGCGGCATCGACGTCGTTGTTGATGAGGCCTTTCCACATCGCACCGTAGCTGGCGAACTCGACCGCCTTGACGTCCTTCTGCGTCAGGCCGGCGAAGGCGAGCACCGCGAGCGAGTTCTGGTTGAGCGCGGGCGAGCCGACCACGAAGCCGACGCGCTTGCCTTTCAGGTCTTTCAGTTCTTTCACGCCGGTGTCGGCTGCGACTCCAAGCGAACCGCAATTGCAATCGACCGTCGAGAGCAGGATCTGGAGCGGCTGCGGGCCCCATTCCTTCGCGCCGAACTCGAACACGCCCTCCTGCGCGAAATAGGTGCCCGATCCCATCGCCGATGATGCGGCCCGCTTTGCGCGCAGCGGCGCGAGACGGGCGACGTCGTTGCCTGCGGGCAGCACGCGCACGTCGGTGCCGTATTTGTCCTTCATCATTTTGCCGACGCCGACCGCGATATTGAAGCCGGCGGTGCCGGTGTCATAGGCGGTGAACGTCAATGTCGCCGGCAACTTGATGTCTTCGGCCAAAGCATAGCGTGTAGACGCAAATGAAATGCCCGCAACCAACGCAGGCGCGAGCAGGATCAGCCCACGAAACATGTTTATTCCCTCCAATGATCCTCGCTTTGCCGCGAAGATTTTCGTTCTTTGTTTGAAACACAGTTTTGTTTGAAAGAGATCATGTCATCGCGATCAGGCGATGGCAACGCCGTCCCGCGAATGCACAATGCCCGCTTCTAGCGCGATGTCTCGCAATCGTCATGGCCGCTTGTCCGGGCTTGTCCCGGCCATCCACCTTCTTTTCACGTAAAATACAGGCACGTGGATGCGCGGGACAAGCCCGGGCAGGACAAGCTTGTGGAGCAGCTGATCGCATAACGAGCACTTTATCATCCGCGACGCGAGAGCCCTCTGACACATTGTCGCGCTCGGCGATGACCGGCACTCAGCTCGCGACAATCGCGATCGCCTGTCCTTCGGCAACGACGTCATCCACCTTGACGAGCAGTGATGTGATCGTCCCGCTCGCGGGCGAGGGCACGGGGATCTCCATCTTCATCGCCTCGACCACTACAACGTCCTCGCCATCCGCACGGTTCCTCCAACTTGCACGGGAGTTGCGCAGATGCGACCCGCGACTTCGGTGACGATCTTAATTTCTGGCATGCCATCGCCTTTTTGTTGTCGTCGCAAAATGACTGAGGTAGCGTCGTTCACAAAGTGGAATTTAATTCCGCAGAGCGGAACAAACGGTAGGAAACATGGGACGACGATCGGAGCGGTTGAGTAGGCAAGGTGCGCTCGCTGGCGACGCCGGCGAGGGTGATGTCATCCAGGTGGTGTCGCGCGCGTTCGACGTGTTGCGATGCTTCGAGGGCCACGAGGCGAGGCTCGGCAATCTCGAGATTTCGAATCGCTGCGGCCTGCCGCGATCGACGGTGTCGCGGCTCACGCACACGCTGACGCGGATGGGACAGCTGGTCTATCTGCCGCGCGATCAGAAGTATCGCATCGGCCCGAGCGCGGTGGCGATGAGCGCCTCGATGATGAAGGGCGCGCAGCTGCGCAGCATGATCCGCCAGCGGCTTCAGGAACTCGCCGAGCAGCTGCCGGGCACGGTCGGCTTCGTCGTCCCCGATCGCTTCCATCTCGTCTATCTCCAGTTCGCGCGCTCGGCCGCGGCGCTCGGCCTGCACGAGGGCACCGGCAGCCGCATCTCGATGGCGTCGACCGCCGCGGGCGCGGCCTACACCGCGGCGCTGGCGCCGGAAGTCGGCGACGCCTTCATCGCGGAGATGGAGCGGGAAGCGCCCGAGGCTGCGAAGATCCTGAGGCCCCGCATCGAGGCCAACCGTCAGTCGCTGCGCGAGCGCGGCTATGTCGTGGCCTGCGGCCTGTGGAGCCCGCACATCAACGGCCTCGCGGTGCCGATCTGGTCCCCGCAATATCAGACCTTCGTCGTCATCACGATCGGTCTACTCTCGGCGATGTATGACGAAGAGCGGCTGCATGCCGAGGTCGCGCCGCCGATGCTCGCGCTCGGCCGTTCGCTCGCCAGCCTGATGGAGGGCGCCGAAGGCGATGCCTTCAACAACCGTATCTCGCGCAAACCGGTCGCGATGGCCTTGCACAACAATAACAAGCCGATCCATTCGGAGGGAGTGAATGAACTGGAAGCCGGAACTCGACGAGCTCGCCCGGCGCGAAGCCTTCGCGCGGGAGATGGGCGGCGTTGACAAGGTCAAGCGACAGCATGACCAGGGCCGGCTGACTGTTCGGGAGCGTATCGACAGACTGATCGACAAAGGCAGCTTCCACGAGATCGGTGCCGTCTCCGGCATCGGTGAGTACGATTCCAGCGGCGATCTGAAGAAACTGACGCCGGCCAACTGTGTGTTCGGCCGCGCGCGCGTCGACGGCCGCACTGTGGTGGTCGTCGGCGACGATTTCACCGTGCGCGGTGGATCTGCGGATGCCTCCATTTCTGCAAAGCCGCTGATGGCGGAGGAGATGGCGCACGACTTCCGGCTACCCATCGTCCGGATCATCGAAGGGTCCGGCGGCGGCGGCTCGGTCAAGACCATCGAGACCAAGGGCGCGGCGAACTTGCCGGGCGGCATCGGCGGCACGCGCTGGTATCGCTTCACGACCGAGAACCTGTCGCGCGTGCCCGTGGTCGCGCTCGGTCTCGGCTCGGTCGCAGGCCTCGGCGCGGCGCGTCTTGCCGCCAGCCACTATTCCATCATGACGCGGAAGTCTGCGATGTTCGTCGCGGGGCCGCCGGTGGTGAAGGCGCTGGGCCAGGACCTCTCGAAGGAGGAGCTCGGCGGGGCCGACATCCAGACCCGCGCCGGCGCGGTCGATCATGCCGTCGACACCGAGGATGAGGCTTTTGCCTGCGCGCGGCGCTTCCTCTCTTACCTGCCGTCGTCGGTCTACGAGCTGCCGCCGACTGTGCCTTGCACCGACAATCCCGAACGCGGCGACGAAGCGCTGATGAATGCGGTGCCGCGCAACCGCAAGCAGGTCTACAAGATGCGGCCCATTGTCGAGTCGGTCGTCGACAAGGGATCGTTCTTCGAGGTCGCCAGGAATTTTGGCAAGCCGATCATCGTTGGTCTTGCCCGGCTCGAAGGCCGGGCGGTGATGGTGCTCGCCAGCGACAGCTTTCACTATGGCGGCTCCTGGACCGCGGATGCCTGCCAGAAGGTGGTGCGCTGGGTTGACTTCGCGGAAACCTTCCATCTGCCGATCGTTTATCTCATGGACTGCCCCGGCTTCATGATCGGCCTCGAGGCCGAGAAGGCGGCGACCATCCGCCACGGTGTCCGCGCCATGGCGGCGGTCAACCAGACCACGGTGCCGTGGTGCACCGTGATCCTGCGCAACGCTTTTGGTGTGGCTGGTGTGGTGCATCAGCCGGCCGACCGCTTCTCGATCCGCTATGCCTGGCCGTCGGCCTATTGGGGCTCGCTGCCGCTCGAAGGCGGCATCGAGGCGGCCTACCGCGCCGAGATCGATGCGGCCGAGGACAAGGCGGGGAAGCTGAAGGAGATTGAGGAGCGCCTCAACAAGCTGCGCTCGCCGTTCCGTTCGGCCGAAAAATTCTGGGTCGAGGAGATCATCGATCCCCGGAGGACACGGTCGCTGCTGTGCGAGTTCGCGCGGCTGGCAGAGCCCTTGCGCAAAGTCGGGCCACCGGAGAACATCACGATCAGGCCGTAGACCCAGGTCACTGCGAGCGCAGCGAAGCAAGCCAGAATCTCAAAAAACGCGCTAAGCTCCGCCAACAAGAACAAGAGGAAGCGCCAATCGTGTACGACTACATCATCGTGGGCGGCGGCTCGGCGGGGTCCGTGCTGGCCCACCGGCTCTCCGCCAGGAGCGCCAACAAGGTCCTGCTGTGCGAGGCCGGGCAGGACACGCCGCCGGGCAACGAGCCGGCCGAGATCAGGGACAGCTATCCGGGCACGGCGTATTTCGACCCGCGCTTCCACTGGACCGAGCTCAAGGTCACCACCCAGGTCGTCAGCCACAACAACCCCAACGAAGCGCGTCCACCCTTGCGCAAATACGAGCAGGCGCGCGTGCTCGGCGGCGGCTCGTCGATCAATGGCCAGATGGCCAATCGCGGCGCGCCGACCGATTACGACGAATGGGACGCGCGCGGCGCCGAGGGGTGGGCGTGGAACGACGTACTGCCGTTCTTCAAGAAAGTCGAACGTGACCTCGATTTCGACGGCCCGTATCACGGCAAGGACGGCCGCATCCCGGTGCGTCGAATCCCCAGGGAGCACTGGACGCGGCATTCGGAGGCGTTCGCGCAAGCCTTCCAGCAGGCCGGCTATCAGTACGTCGCCGATCAGAACGGCGAGTTCGTCGACGGCTATTTCCCGGTGACGCATTCCAACCAGGCCGAGCAGCGCGTCTCGGCGGCGATGGGCTATCTCGATCGTGCCACGCGCCAGCGCCCCAATCTCACCATCTCCACCAACACGCATGTGAGAGAGCTGCTGTTCGAAGGCACGCAATGCGTCGGCGTGAAGGCCCTGGTCGACGGCCGCGAGCAGGAATTCCGCGGCCGTGAGATCATCATCTCCAGCGGCGCCATCCATTCGCCGGCGCATCTGCTCCGCGCCGGCATCGGCCCGGTCGGTCATCTCAAGGATATGGGCATTCCGGTCCTGATGGGACTTGCCGGCGTCGGCCAGCGGCTGATGGATCATCCCTCGATCTCGCTGTCGTCCTTCGTCCGCCGCGGTGCGCGCATGAACGAGCACACAAGGCGCCACATGCAGCTCGGCTTGCGCTATTCGTCCGGGCTGCCGGGCGTGCCGAAGGGCGACATGTTCGTCGTGGTCATCAGCAAATCGGCCTGGCACGCCGTCGGCGCGCAGATCGGCTCGCTCTTGACCTTCGTCAACAAGACCTATTCGGAGACCGGTCAGGTCAAGCTCGCCTCGCGCGATCCGGCGGCCGAGCCGATCGTCGAATTCAATCTGTTGTCCGATCGGCGCGATCTCGACCGTCTGATGAGCGGCTTCCGCAAGATGGCCGCGGTGCAGATGAGCGAGGTCGTCAGGAAGGTGACGGACAAGCCGTTCCCCGCCGCCTATACCGACCGCGTCCGCAAGATCGGCGTGGTCAACACCAAGAACAGGATTTTGACCAAGATCGCCGCGACGCTGATGGATGGGCCGGCGGCGCTGCGCCACTACATGATCGACAATTTCGTCGTCGAAGGTTTTACCTTCGACGACGTGATCAACGACGACGAGGCGCTGGAAGCCTTCGTGCGCAAGGCGACGATCGGCGTGTGGCACGCCTCGTGCTCATGCCGCATGGGCCGCGCCGACGACCCGATGGCGGTGGTCGACAGCCAAGGCCGCGTCAAGGGCATCCAGGGCCTGCGCGTCGTCGATGCCTCGATCTTCCCGGTGGTGCCATGCGCCAACACAAATTTTCCGGTGCTGATGTCGGCGGAGAAGATCGCGGCTGCGATGATGCAGTAGGGGCGGACAAATCGCGCCGCGAACCGGACACTTTGAACATCATCTAAGTTAAGTACCTAAGTAAAAGCGGCTTTTCCGCCGCCCTTTAGGCTCATTTCGGCCAAACCTTTATTGATTTCTGCCGCCCGGGGCGGGACCCTCCAACTCAGAGTCCTGCAATGATCAAGCAAGTTGTTTCTGCGTGCATCATCTTTATCGTCACCTCCGCTGCCTCGGAAGCGCGGCCTTATCGCGCTCTCCAGGCGCCTGAATGCAACGTGACCATGCCCTGCGATTTCTCGTATTCGCAAACGCGCCGCGAGCGGTCTCCGAGACACTCGTTGCAAGCCTATCGCTCAACGCAAATGACATTGACCGATGCAGGCAGCACTCCAACCACGATCATCGCGTCCGGCGAGCGCATCGTTGGCGGCCGACCGGCGGGGTGCCCTTCTTCGTTCTGCGGCTGCGGCGCGTCGCTGCGCGTGTTCGGTCGTGTCGTGCCGGAATTGAACCTCGCCTCGAACTGGCTGCGCTTCCCGCGCGCGGCGCCGGCGCCCGGAATGGTCGCGGCCAGGCGCGGTCATGTGTTCGTCTTGGAGCAGCACCTCGGAGGCGACATGTGGATGGCCTATGACGCCAATTCCGGCGGGCACGCCACGCGCATGCACGCGCGCTCCTTGCGGGGCTACACCATCGTCAACCCGCGCGGCTGAGACCATGGCGGGTGCCCGGCGTCATCACAGCCGGAGCACCTTGCCGGGGTTCATGATGTTCTGCGGATCGAGCGCACGCTTGATGGTCCGCATGATGTCGAGCTCGGTCTTCGAGCGGTAGTGGCTGAGCTCATCGAGCTTGTCGATGCCGATGCCGTGCTCCGCCGAGATCGAGCCGCCCATGGAGGTGATGAGGTCGTTCACGGCCCGCGTGATCGCGGCGGTGTACTGGTTCAGCGTCTGCTGATCCATGCCCTTCGGTCCCATGAACGAGAAATGCAGATTGCCGTCGCCGATGTGCCCGAGCGGGTAGGGGCGAATGCTCGGGAGGATGTCGAGCACGGCCTTGAGCCCCTTGTCGACGAAATCAGGAATTTTGGAGGTCGCCACCGAGACGTCGTAGCTGAGCCCCGGACCTTCGGCCCGCGACGCCTCGGCGACGCTCTCGCGGATGCGCCACATGTTGCGGGATTGGCTGACCGTGCTTGCGATCGCCGCGTCCAGCACGCGCCCGGCCTCGAGCTGATCGGCGAGGAACTGCTCCAGTTTCTCGGACATGCCCTCAGCTCCGTCCTGGCGCGGGCGCGCCGACGACCATTCCATCAGCAGGTACCATGGCGTCTCCGCCTTCAGCGGATCCTGGGTGCCTGGAATATGGCGCAGCACCATGTCGATGGCGGCACGGCTCATCAGCTCGCAGGAGCTGACATTGTCCTCGGACGCCGCATATGCGTCCGACAGGATCTGAAGCGCCGCGCGCGGATCGCGGATCGCCAGCCACGCCGTGCAGACGTCCTTGGGCGCCGGCCACAGCTTGAGCACGGCCTTGGTGATGATGCCGAGCGTGCCTTCGGCGCCCATGAAGAGGTGTTTGAGGTCGTAGCCGGTGTTGTCCTTCTTGAGCGCGCGCAGTCCATCCCAGACCTCGCCGTTGGGCAGGACGACCTCCAGCCCCAACACGAGATTGCGGGCATTGCCATAGCGCAGCACCTGCACGCCGCCGGCATTGGTCGAAAGATTGCCGCCGATCATGCACGAGCCCTGCGCGCCGAGGCTGAGCGGCAGGAACCTGTCGTGCTGGCTTGCGGTCTCCTGAAGCGTCTGGAGCACGCAGCCGGCCTCCACCGTCATCGCGTAGCCGACGGGATCTACGTTCAACACGCGGTTCAAGCGGCCGAGCGACAGCACGATGCCTGTGTGCGCGGGCCAGGGTGTGGCTCCGCCCATCAACCCGGTGTTGCCGCCCTGCGGCACGATGGCGACGCCGTGCTGATGGCACAGCCGCACCACCTTCGAGACTTCCTCGGTGCTGCCGGGACGCACGACCGCTCCGGCGCCCCCGACCAGCAGGCCGCGCCAGTCCGTCACGAATGGCTGCTTGCCGTGGTCATCCTCGATCAGGCCCTTGTCGCCCACGATCGCGCGCAGCGCATCGCGAATGGAGGCGGTCAACGGGGTGGTCGGAATGGCGGGTAGGGAGGATGGAAAGGTCGCTGGCATTTTGTTTCCTCTGGCGCATCTTGGCGTGCACTGCGCGCGCGAAGCGCTTTCCGTCATTGTCCACGTTTGAGGCGGCGGAGTCTAACGGCAATATGGCCAAGACCTGTGAACCGGCCCGCAGAGAGAGCCACGACGATCAGCCGGCCGCGCCGGAGTGCTTCTTCCGTCGCTCGCTCGTCTTTGCTGGCTATCGCCGTTCGTCCACGGCCTCGCGGACAACCTCGGTCACGGTCTTGCGGACTTCGAGGAAGGCCTTGGTCTGTGGCCGGTCTGCGAGAGCCACCAGCGCAAGGGAACGCGACAGTGGCGGATCGACGATGCGGCGCGCGTGATATTTCTCCGCCGCGATGTCGGCAAGGACGGTTGCGCGGGAGAGGATGGCGCATCCGAGACCGGCTTCGAGCGCCATGCGCAGTGCCGACAGGGAATCGACCTCCAGCGTTTCGCTCGGGACGATCTGGTTGCGCAGCACCTGCGTCTGGATGATGGCGCGCGATGCCGGAAGCGGTTCAGCCCGAGCACGCTCCTCTGCGGAATGGCTGAGAAGGCGATCGGTGTGGAGGACCGGCCGATCAGGCTCGGATGGCCGACGAGGTAGAGGTCTTCCTCATGCAGCCACGCCACGTCGAGGCGGGCATCTCGCGGCGGATTGTACGCCAGCGCGAGATCGACCGTGCCGGAGAGGACGCGCTCGATCAGCGCCGGTGACAGCGCTTCGACGACGCTCAGATGCACGCCGGGGGAGTGCTTGCGGACCGCCTTCATGAGCTCGAGGCCGACCATCGAGATCGCGGTGTGGCTGAGGCCGAGGCTGACCGGTCCGGTTGCCGCCTCGTTGAAGGTCCGCACATCCTCCTCGGCCTTGCCGAGGCTCGCAAGCACCGCGCTGCCGTGCTCGTAGAGACGGCGGCCGGCCGCAGTCAGGGCGACGCCACGTGGCCGCCGTTCCAGCAGCTTCACGCCGAGATCGGCTTCGAGCGCCGCGACGTGATGGCTGAGCGCGGACTGCGCGATGTTGAGGGTCTCGGCCGCCCGCGACAGCACGCCCGCGTCGGCGATCGCGATGAAATATCTGATCTGCCGCAATCCGAGCGCCATGGCATGGCTCGCCTATCGATCTAATAATCAGAACACAGTGATCTTGATATTATATTTGTCAGATGTCTCGCGTCCCGGCAAGCTTTTGCCTGGACCAATAAGACCAGCTCCGGGAGCGTCGCGGCATGGATCTGCCGACCAGGATCGTCATCACCGAGGAGGGGCCGCGCGAAGGCTTTCAGATCGAGCCGGGGCCGATCGCGACCGCGGACAAGATCGCCCTGATCGATGCGCTCTCGGCGACCGGGCTTTCGCGCATTCAGGTTGCCTCCTTCGTCAATCCCAAGCACGTGCCGGGCTGGGCCGACGCCGAGCCGGTTGTCGCGGGATTCAGCCCGCATGCGGGCGTCGCATACTCGGCGCTCTGGTTCAACGACAGCGGATTGCAACGCGCTTTGGCGTTCAAGGACAGGCTGACGCTCGCAGGCTTTGTCTCGCTGAGCGCCTCCGAACCGTTCGCACGTCGCAACCTCAATCGTGATCGCGCCGGTCAGATCGAGGCGATGCGAAACTATGTGCGCGCGCACCGGCAGGCGGGCGTGCCGATTGCCAAGATCATCGTCATGGCTGCGTTCGGCTGTAATTTTGGCGGAGACGTGCCGGCTGCCAAGGTGGTCGAGACGGTGTCCGACGGGCTCGCCATCGCGCGCGACGCCGGCATCGAGGTCCGCGAGGTGTCGCTTGCGGATTCGATGGGCTGGGCCACACCGCGGCGGGTCGCCACGGCCGTCGGCGCCGTACGTGACCGCTGGAGCGATCTGAGGATTGCGCTGCATCTGCACGATACCCGCGGCCAGGGCATCGCGTGCGCCTATGAGGGGCTGCGGCTTGGTGTCACCGCGTTCGACGCCGCGGTGGCGGGGCTCGGCGGCTGTCCGTTTGCGGGCCAGCCGGGCGCGCCCGGCAACATCGCCACGGAGGAGCTGGCGCTGCTGTGTGAGGAAATGGGCATTGCGACCGGTCTCGATATCGAGGCGCTGATCGAGGCCGGACGGCTTGCCGAGCGGATCGTCGGGCATCGCCTGCCGAGCGCCGCGCTGCGATCGGGCACGCTCGCCGCATTGCGGAGGAGTGCGGGCGCATGACCCTCGCAAAGCCGCTCGCCGGACTGAAGGTGCTGGATTTCGGCCACACCATCATGGGTCCCTGCGCGGGCGTTCTGTTCGCCGACCTCGGCGCCGACGTGGTGAAGATCGAGCCCGCGGACGGCGACCCGACCCGCAGGTTGCCGGGCTTTGCAGCCGGTTTCTTCGCGACCTACAACCGCAACAAGCGCTCGATCGCGATCGATCTGAAGCGGCCGGAGGGGCAGGCGATCGTGCACCGGCTGGTCAGGGATGCCGACGTGGTGCTGGAGAATTTCGGACCCGGGACGATCGAGCGGCTGAAGTGCAGCTGGGACGATCTGCGCAAGCTCAATCCGCGGCTCGTGTACCTGTCGATGAAGGGCTTCCTGAAGGGCCCTTACGAAAATCGCGGCGCGCTCGACGAAGTCGTGCAGATGCAATCCGGCCTTGCCTACATGACAGGACCGCCCGGCCGGCCGCTGCGCGCAGGCGCGCCTGTGATCGATATCCTCGGCGGCGTCTTCGGCGTCGTGGCAGCCTTGTCGGCGCTGCGCGAGCGCGACGCCACCGGCATGGGCCAGAAGGTCTCGAGCTCGCTGTTCGAGAGTGCGACCTTCATGCTCGGCGCGCTGGTGGTCGGCAGCGCCGTGATCGGCGGTCCGATGCCGCCAATGCCGGCCCGCAAGAATGCCTGGGGCGTGTACGACGTCTTCACGGCATCGGATGGCGGCCAGGTCTTCATCGGATGCACCTCCGACGGACACTGGCAACGCTTCTGCGACGCGTTCGGTTTCGACGACTGGCGCGAGGATCCGAGGCTGCTCGGCAACGCCAATCGATGCGAGGCGCGCGAATGGATGCTGCCCGAGCTGGAGCGGCGGATCACGCGGCTGCCCCTCGAGGAGATTCTCGCCAAATGCGAAGCCGCCCGGGTGGCCTATTCGCGGGTGGGACGGCCGGATGAGTTGTCGGTCGATCCGCATCTGCTGGCCAATGGCGGACTGCTGGCAACCGCCATCGCCGGTTTCGGTGGCGGACCGCTGGTCGGGATTCCGGCGCTGCCCGTCGAGTTCGGCGACACGCGCGACCGGCCAAGCCTCGAACGCCAGCCGCCTCGCGTCGGCGAACACGCTGACGAGATCCTCGGCGCGGCCGGATATTCGGCGCGCGAGATCGCCGATCTCCGCGCGTCCGGCATATTGGGCGCGCCCGCGAACATGTCTGCATAAAAAAGAGTGGCCGAGCCACCATCTGCAACAGGGAGGAAAGGGATCATGATGTCCCGCATGCTGCTTCGTTGGAAGGTGAGTATTCCGGCAGCCGCGAGCGCGCTTCTTGGGCTGGTGACGATGGTTGAGCCCGCACGGGCGCAATCCTATCCGGCGCGAACGATCACGATGCTGGTCGGCTATTCCGCGGGAGGACAGGCCGATGCGCTCGCGCGGATCATCGGCAAGCAGCTCGGCGACACCTTCAAGATCTCCGTCGTCATCGAGAACAAGACCGGCGCCAACGGCATGACCGCCGCGCAGGCAGCGGCGCGGGCGGAGCCGGACGGATACACGGTGCTGATGGTGACGGATGCAATGCTCACGATCGATCCGCACCTTGCCACCAGCAACCATTTCGACCTGTCGAAGGCGATGGAGCCCGTCGTCAGCGTCGCCTGGTCGCCCCTGTTGCTGGCCGCGGCGAAGGATGTGCCGGCCAATTCCGTCGCCGAGCTCGTCGCTTTCGGCAAGCAGAAGCCGCAGGCGCTGAGCTTTGGCAGCTCCGGCGCGTCGACGCCGCATCGCCTCGCCGGCGAGATGCTGCAGAAATCCGGTGGATTCACCATGACCCACATTCCCTACAAGGGGACGGCGGCCTCGGTGAGCGACCTCCTTGCGGGGCAGATACCGCTGATCTTCGGCGCGCCGACGGCCGTGGAGCCGCTGGCGACCGCGGGCCAGATCAAGCTGCTCGCTGTCACGTCGGAGCAGCGCTATCCGCTGCTGCCGGACGTGCCGGCCATCAGCGAGACGTATCCCGGCTTCAAGATCATCAGCTATATCGGGCTGATGCTGCCGAAGCAGACGCCGGCGCCGGTGGTCGCGGCTCTGAACAAGGAGATCAACGCGATCCTTGCGACCGAGACGATGCGCACCTGGCTCGACAAGCAGGGCATGGTCGCCATGGGCGGCACCCAGGATGACTTCAAGCGTCAGATCGACCTCGACTACAAGGCGCGGGGCGAGCTTGTCCGCGCGCTCGGCATCACAGGCGAATGAGGTACCTCGAACGAGGTAGGCTGAATTCCCTCTTGAAGTACTTGACCGGGCGCCCCTTGCATTGCGGATGGGTGAAATCGATCCGATCCGCGATCGCCATACGCGTCACAAGCAACCAAAGCACGCTGACGAGGATGACGGCATACGCGTTTTTCGTGGCCTGCTGATCGGCGGGGCGGTGAGCCTGTTACTCTGGTTATGCATCGCAGTTGCATTCACAATAATCGTCAAGGGTCATCTACTTCCCCGAGGGGAGCGGACGAGCATCCCCAAGTGAGCGGCGAAGGGCGCGACGAACGCCCCGGACTCACAGCTGGTTGCGAAGGAGCGCTATCCATCAGCGCCGGGCGCGCATGTCACTGCCGCCGGTTTCGGCGGCGACAGCGACTTGTGTATCGATGATCGACGCTTGATCGTCACCGTTTGGGGAGCGACGCCATCACTTCGCCCGCGTCTCCGTCCTCGAGGCAAGGCGTAACGGTCAAGGGGAGCAGGTCAGACCATTGCGCGAGCCAACGATACATGGCTTTGGGATCGCTCGATTCAGAGATCGCAAATCCCTGTCCATTCATGCCATGCCAACGACCCAGCATCTTGACGCCTTCGGGGGGCGCGCCACCGGTCTCCAGAAAGCGGGCGACGGCTGAGTTGAAGGTGCCTTGGGGTACGCTCCAGGTGGTTATGAATTTCATGCGATTCTCCCATCACTAGAATTATCGGATGAATGTCGCGGCCATGCCGCATACGCACGATAGCGCCGGCGTCTCGAATGACAACGGCGAATGAACGGGTGCGCCGGTTCGATCCGGCGGCCCCGATCCTTCCCCTCCGGCTCAGGAAAGATTCCTTTTTCCGAAGTTCGGAAACATCCGGTGCGAGCGCGGCACGACGGCGAGCGTCGGCTTGACTTAGGCAAAAGGAGGCGCTAGTGGTTACGGACCAATCGGTCCAGTAAGCATGGCGCGCCCCAGAGAATTCGACTACGACAAGGCCCTTGAGGGTGGACTACAGCAGTTTTGGCGGGCTGGTTACGGAGCGACGTCGCTCGATGACCTGCTCGAGAAAACCGGCTTGAGCAAGAGCAGTCTGTACGGGACGTTCGGCAGCAAGCATCAGATGCTTCTGGCATCGCTCGATCGCTACATCGAGACCGTGTTGCAGGCGAACGTTGTTGACCTCCAGCGCGGGCCGGCGCGGCAGGCCATCACGCGCAGTTTTGAAAAAATCCTCGGTTTGGCGCCTTCGGGCAAGGTTTGTTTCCTGCAAGTTTGCGCATCGGAACTGGCCGCCCACGACCAGCTTGTTCGCTCGCGCGTTCGCTGTGGACTCGAGCGGCTCCAGCAGGCCTACCGCGATGCGGTTCTGCGAGGGCAGAAGGATGGAGAATTTGATTCCGATGCCGACGCTGACTCCCTTTCGACCTTTCTCGTCGCCAATCTCTATGGCCTTCAGACGCTGGGACGCGCGGGTCTTGATACGGCTTCGCGGAACAAGGTTCTCGCCCTGGTGCTGAGGGCGTTAGGCTGATTTTTTTTGCTCAAATATGGACTGGATGGTCCGTAATTGTGAGGAGATCATGAGCGTCGAAAAATTCACTAGCCAGCAGCGCTGGGTGCTCACCCTGACAGCGGCGGCTTCGTTCGTCGCCGTGATGGACGGCATGGTGGTGACAACGGCACTGGATGCGATCCGTCGCGATCTGTCCGCGCCTCTTTCCGAGCTGCACTGGACCATGACGGCCTACAGCCTCAGCTTTGCCGCGCTCTTGATGGCCGGCGCTGCGTTGGGTGACCGGTTCGGCCGTCGTTCGATGTTCATTCTGGGCCTTGCCGCTTTCGCGATCGCTTCGGCTGGCTGTGCGGCGGCAAGCTCAATTGAATGGCTGATCGCGGGACGTGCCGTGCAGGGCGCGGCCTCCGCGTTGCTTGTTCCGGTCGCGATGACCTTGCTCGGAACGGCGGTGACGCCGGCCCAGCGGCCGCGCGCGATGGGCCTGTTCAGCAGTCTCACGGGTCTGGCCGTCTTGTCAGGGCCGATCCTCGGCGGCGTGCTGGTCGACGCCCTTGGCTGGCGGTGGGTGTTCTGGATCAATCTGCCGCTTTGCGCCGCTATCGCACTCGTTGCGGCGTTACGTCTCGCGCGCAACGACCGGCTCGCGGCTCAAATCGACTGGTTCGGCGTTGCCCTGCTGACGACGGTGATGACGTCCGTGGTGTGGGGACTGTCGGAAGCCAATGCACAGGGCCGATCGGGGGCGACCGTTGTTTCGGCGTTCACGGTCGGCGCAGCGGCGGCGCTCGGCTTCTTCGCTTGGCAGCGCAGGGGGGCGCACCCGCTGATCCCGGGGCGGCTGCTCGCCTCGGCTCCCTTCAAGGCAGGCAACATTGCGTGCCTTCTGATGTTCATGAGCATGATGGGGACGCTCCTGTTCATGGCGCAATTTTTTTCGATCGTTCAGCAGGCGAGTGCGTCGGGCGCGGGCGAGCGGATGCTGCCCTGGACCTTGGCGCTGTTCGTCGCTGCACCGGCTGGCGGAATTGCCGCGGGCCGTTTCGGGGAGAGAGGCCCGGCCGTGGCGGGCCTGCTCCTGCAAGGCGCGGCGCTGTTGTGGATGTCGCTCCTCTGCGACGCGAATTCCGGCTATGGGGCCTGGATCGCGCCTCTGGTGCTGGCCGGCGCCGGCGTAGCCACGGCGATGCCCGCGGTGCAGAGCGCTGTGCTCGGCTCCGTTGCGCCGGCCGACATGGGCAAGGCATCCGGCATCTACAACACGATGCGCCAGCTCGGATGGGCATGCGGTGCGGCTGCAGCGGTTGCAGTGTTTGGCGCCTTTGGAAATCTAGCAAGGGCAGAGACCATGGCGGCCGGCTACTCGGCGGTCCTGCTGATGACAGCCGCGTTGTCAGCGGCCGCCGCGCTCGTCGCCTCGCGATTACCCAGCGCCGCCTCGTCTGCATCGGCCGCTGCCGGCCCCGCGAACCCTCCCGCCGCGAGCGATCTCGGCAAGGCCGTTGAGACCGTATGATGGTCGCGCAATCCCACACCTATCCCCTCCATCCAGATCCATGCACTCAAGGAGATGAAATGATTGATCGGCGAACATTCGGCCTTACTCTTGCGACGGCCGGAGCCGTGCCCGTTGGGACGGGCGCCGCGGCGGCTGTAGACGATGCTCGCGAAGCCAATAAGCGGGCGGTGCTGGCATTTTACGATGCCGCGCTCAATCAGTCGGACTTCTCGGCCGCCGCCGTCCACTTCGGGCCGCACTACATCCAGCATAATCCGATGATCGCAGACGGCATCGACGGCTTTCGTTCGTTCCTGCACGATCTCAAGCGGCAATTTCCGGAGCTGCGGAGCGATATCAAGCGCGTCTTCGCCGACGGCGATTTCGTGATCCTTCATGTCCATGCCAGGCGGCAACCGGACGAGCTGGGGCTCGCGATCGTTGATATCTTCAGGCTCGAGCAGGGAAAGATCGTCGAGCACTGGGACGTGCGTCAGCCGCTTGCCGAGATCTCGGCCAACAACAACGGAATGTTCTAGGCAGCCACGAGGACACGAACCGACGTGGTCGCCGACCGGCATCGTCGGATGCGTGGGGCTTTCGCGAGGACAATGAAACGGGGCAAGCTCAATGGAACACGCTGTCACGGACACGATCCGAGGATCCGCCGAGAGAGGCGGTAGCTCATTCAGGCATGCGATCGCGGATATCGAGCCGGGCGTCAGCATCCACTACGTTATTGCTGGAGACGGGCCTCACACGGTGGTTCTGCTCCATGGGTTTCCCCAGACCTGGCGAGCGTGGCGTTACACCATATCGCCTTTGGTTGATGCTGGCTTTCGGGTCGTCGCACCCGATTATAGAGGCGCGGGCAATTCGTCGAAACCGGCCTTCGGATATGACAAGCGGACGATGGCAGGCGACATTCGTCGGCTGCTGCGCGACCATCTCGGTATCAAAGGCCAGATTATTCTGGTGGGGCATGATGTAGGACTCATGGTGGCATATGCGTATGCCCAGGTCTATCGCGAGGAGGTAAGTCGTCTCGTCGCCGTGGATGCGCCGCTGCCTGGGACGGCAATCTTCGATCAGCTGCGCGGAAACCCTCGAAACTGGCAGTTTTCGTTTCACAATGTTCGGGATCTACCGGAGTTTTTGGTCTCGGGTCGCGAGAGGCAGTATCTCCAATGGTTTTTCAACTTCCGGATTTCCAACCCGGTGGCGATCACCGAGCTCGATTTTCAGGCCTACTTGATGGCGTACTCGGCGCCCGGCGCGATGCGCGCGGCCTTCGAACTCTATCGCTCGTTCGACCAGGACAGCAAAACAAATCGGGAGCTGCTCGCGGCAAACGGCAAACTTGCGATTCCGGTTCTTGTCGTTGTAGGCGCGACCAGCCCGACGGCGCCGCTCGTCCAACGGATGATGGAGGAAGTCGCCGATGCGCCAACGGTTCTTCCCGTTGACGGTGCTGCTCACTGGATTGCCGAGGAAAACCCGCAGGAATTCACGGCCGGGTTGATCGGATTCATCGGATCCGCGAGATAGATCACTTGGCTCTAATCTTGTAGATACGGAAAACCTGCGGTCCGCGCCAAGGCTATTGCAGAGAATGGAAGCTTTCACGTTGGCTTCGATTATCGAACATTACTTGCCTCTCGAGTCTTCGATGTTATCGGCCGAATTTGAATCATGTCATTTGTTGTAGGCGCAATCGCCCGGGCTTACGTCGCGATCCGCTTCCCCTGAGGGAGCGGACGGAGGAGGCACTCCTCCGAAAGTCGGTGATTTCCCGGCTTGATTGTGCATCGCAACCGCTGGTAGGCCGTTCCTGACTGAGGGTTTACTTGATGCGATTGTTTACTTGGTGGCGCGACCGGAAGTATCCGGACGCCGAATTGACTTGGCACGAATGCGCGCCGCCGATCATTCCGCAACGGACTGTTGATGGCGGATGGACGTCGTCACAGTTGTACCCTGGCAAAACATGGCGGCGCCGAGGCATGGGCGGAAGGTGGGAGTACCGCCAGGATCCGCAGGCCCCCGAAGATATGGGGCGCGATCAATGGTAGGAGGCATGAGCCGGCGCGAGAAGATCGCGCTGTCGCTTATCTCGATAGTCGCACTGAGCCTAGTTGCCATTCTGATCGCGTCTGGCGGTTAGAGGCCCGGGCATCCTCCGACTACAAGGATGTTGAGGGACCAACGAGAAGGAGTGCACGCGGCACGCCGCCGCCAGCGGTGAGGGCGCCGATGCCGTCCTTCAACTCGGTCCTGTTCTGATGCCAAGCAGACAACGTTGTTCGTTCTGAAGTTCGTGCTGATCGGCCGTAGACCGAGCGAACCCGCAGCGGGGTTGAAGTAACACCACAGCTCATACTGCGAGCCAGCCAGCGCCGTGAAGGCAGCGCGGGCTGGTGTCGTCGTTCTGATTTCCAACACCCCCAAAGGAGAGTGGAATCGATAAGCTCGGCGCAGCATCGCTGGCCGCTGGCGTTCAACTCAGCTTACCGATTGTGCCGCAGGCGCGTGACTTGATTGACGGCGCAACGTGTGCATAGAAGCCTCGACACGAGCGTCCCGCGCAGTCCTGCGATGATGCCATTATGCCGGTGTGTTGCCCGACGTGTCAAACCCGCGTGCGCAACGTGCAAATCATTGATCCGCCATGCCCGGCTACTGTGCATGGGGTTGTTTTCGAATTTTTGTTTGGAGCGCCTCGTACGAAGCGCGCTCGTCACGCGCTCTCCGTCTCCCGATGCACGTCGTGCACGACGAGGCCCATGCCTTCCTCGGGCATCTTGATCCAGTCGCGGCGCTTCAGCGTGCGCTTGGTGTCCTCGTAGCCGCTTGTCCAGTGCTCGCGCATCGAGGTGCCCGAGAACTCGTGATCCTTGGCATCGCCCTCATAGGCCTTCTGCTGGTAGATCAGATGCAGGATCGCGATCTCCGGCATGTTGCGCAGGCTCGCCTTGAGCTTGCGCTCCTCCTCGGACAGCTGCTCCTCCGGCAGCTTCGCGAGCGCCTTGTAGAGCAGGACCTTGAGATTGTGGGTGCGACGGTAGACGTCGGTGTTGTGGCGCGTGCGCGAGGAATACATGATGTCCTTGTGGCGGGCCATCACGTCCTGGATCGAGCGCGGCAGCACGCCGCGGGCGCTGAACAGGTCGACCTGGAACACCAGCGAGTTGAGCGCGTCCTCCTGGTCGAGCAGATGCTGCAGCGGCGTGTTGGAGACGATGCCGCCATCCCAGAAATGATCGGTGCCGATCCGCACCATCGGCAGCGCCGGGGGCAGCGCGCCGGAGGCCATGATGTGCTCCGGCTCGATCTCGTCATGGGCGTTGTCGAAATAGATGAAGTTGCCGGAGAGCACGTTGACCGCGCCGACCGCGAAGCGGACCTTCTTCTCGTTGAGGAGGTCGAAGTCGACGAGCTCGAGCAGGCTCTCCTTCAGCGGCATCGTGTCGTAATAGCTGGTGGCGGTCCTGGCGCCGACCGGGCTGAACCAGGGATTGATCTGGTGCGGGGTGAAGAAGCCCGGCTGGCCCATCGCCGACGTCATCCAGGCGCTGGTGAGATTGCGCCACTGCCGGAAGACGTCGCCATCCGGCGTGTAGTGCCAGATCTTGCGGCTGGTGATGCGCTCCCAGAAGATGCGCAGCGCCTCCAGCCGCTTCTCCGGCTTGTTGCCGGCGATGATGGCGGAGTTGATCGCGCCGATCGAAACACCGCAGACCCAATCGGGCTCGATGCCCGCCTCGTGCAGCGCCTGGTAGACGCCGGCCTGGTAGGCGCCGAGCGCACCGCCGCCTTGCAACACCAGCGCGACGCGGTCGCAACGCTCGGGCCGCCAGCCGCACGAAGGGGGCTGATGGGTCGAATGTGTCGGATGCGACGTGCGGGCGTCCATGGCGATGCCTCCTGCCTCTCCCAAACGATTGCGTCCGGTGGTGACGGTGTGATGACAATTGCGGCGCCGATGCATCGCCCGCATGCACGGTGGCCGCAGCGGGAATGGCGGCGGGTCGCCCGGCTGACGGAAATCCTTCACATCGCAGTCAATGACGGCGGCTAGCAATTTGCATAAAGCCCGTGAGCCGGACGAGCGTCAGAGGCATCACACAGGAGATCAGGATGCGCAGGGAAGACGTGCTGAGACTTCCGTCCATGCCGGCTGCAGGACCGAGCTATCCGGCCGGACCCTATCGTTTCGTCAACCGCGAATTCCTGGTCATCACCTACGAGACCGATCCGGACCTGATCCGCGCCGGCCTGCCTGAGCCGCTCGAGCCGATCGACCAGCCGATCGTGCATTACGAATGGATCAAGATGCCGGATTCCTCCGGCTTCGGCAGCTACACTGAATCTGGTCTCGTCATCCCCGCGCGTCTCAACGGCGAGGAGGTCAACTTCGTCTCGCAGATGTATCTGGACGACGATCCGCCGATCGCGGCCGGACGCGAGATCTGGGGCTTTCCCAAGAAGTACGCCCATCCCAAGCTCGAGATCGTCAAGGACACGCTGACGGGCACGTTGGAATATGCCGGCCAGCTCGTCGCCATGGGCACCATGGGCTACAAGCACGAGAGCATGGCCGGCAACGGCGATCTCACCCGCGCCACGCTGTCGAAGACGCAAGTTAATCTGAAGATGATCCCCGGCGTCGACGGGCGGCTCGAAGTCTGTCAGCTCGTTGCCATCAACCTGATCGACATCGTGCCGAAGGGCTCGTGGATCGGGCCGGGCCGGCTGCATCTGGTGCCGCACGTCAACGCACCGGTTGCCGACTTCCCGGTTCGCCGTTGTCTCGGCGCGCACCATTACATCGCCGACCTGACGCTGCCGTTCGGCCGCGTCGTCCACGACTACGTCAGGGAAGCTGAAGCCGCCGCGACGGGGCTCGCCGCCGAGTAGGCCGGCCTGTTATCATCAAACTGTAACAAAGCCGTAATTGAGTACGCGCGTGGGTCTGGAAGATGCCGTCAGCCATGCTCCGGAGTGGGACTATCTGTTGACGGTTGGGGTTGGCCATGGCTGAGCCGGCGAAGCTTGTCAGCGCGATAGAGAACACCGAGCCCGCCATTCCCGGGCTGGTCTGGGCGTTTCGCCTGCATGCCGACGGCAGCGCCGAGGCGCTTCCGATCGACCAGCCGATCGAGTTCACTCATGATGGCCGGCTGTGGCTGCACTTCAATTTGACAGATGGTCGCGTGCGGCCGTGGATCGCGGCATCGCCGCTGCCGCCGCTCGCGCGCGAGCTGCTGCTGTCGAACGACACGTTCCAGCAGCTTCACGTCATCGACCATTGCGTCTACGGCGTGTTCTCCGATCTCGTGCGCGAGATCGACCGCGTGACGGAGGAAACCGCGTTCCTGCGCTTTGCCATGACCGAGCATTTGCTCGTCAGTGGCCGCCATCAGGCGCTGTGCTCGGCGGACGCCACGCGCCGCGTACTCGAAGGCGGCTACCGCGTCGACAATGTCGCCCATCTCCTGGAAAAGATCGTCGACGAGGTCGCCGACACGCTCGACCGGATGGCCGATAAGCTCGGCCAGGAGATCGACGACATCGAGGAGCGCATTCTCGCCGACGAGGCCAAGCCCGAGATGCGCCGCAATCTCGGCCGACTGCGCCGGACCTGCGTCAGGCTGCATCGCCAGCTCACGGGCCTGCGCGTGCTGTTCCATCGCCTCGATCAGAAGAACACCGACCACCTCGCGCCCGCCCTGCGTATCCATGCCGGCAAGCTCGCGCAGCGGCTCGACGGCCTCGACCACGACATCGTCGAGCTGCGCGAACGCAGCCGCCTGCTCGAGGAGGAGCTGCGCTTCAAGAACGAGGAAGAGAGCAATCGCCACCTCCACACGCTCTCGATCGTCACCTCGCTATTGCTGCCGCCGACGCTGATCACCGGCATCTTCGGCATGAACACCAAGGGCCTGCCGCTGACCGATGTCGACGAGGGCTTCATCTGGGCGGCTGCGATGATGATCTGCTCGGTCGGTGCGGCCTATCTGTTCATGCGGCGCACGGGCATCTTCAAAAGATAGCCTGCCGTGATCGGGACTGCCCACAGACTGCTGCTGCAAAGCGCCGCCGCCATCGCGCTCGCTCTGGCGAGCACGGATGCATTCGCCGGTGCCAAGGACGAGAGCGCGGCCGAATGGCTGTTTCCGAAATGGTTCAACGCGTGGCATGACGGCCTCGCCGACAAGGGACTGAACTTCGGCGCGACCTATATCGCGGATAACATCGCCAACGTCTCCGGCGGCGCGAAGCGCGGCGCCATCCAATTCGGCCGCCTCGACCTGTCGGTCGATGCCGATCTCGACAGGCTGGTCGGCTGGACCGGCGGCCGCTTCTACGCCAATGCCTTCGTGATCTACGGCCAGGGGCTCTCGCGCAACTACGTGATCAATCTCGCCACCATCAGCGAGATCGAGGCGCTGCCTGACCAGCGGCTCTACAACGCCTATTTCGAGCAGAGTTTTTTCAACGACCGCCTCAACATCAGGGCCGGTCAGCAGGCCGCCGACGTCGAGTTCTTCGACAGCGAGACCGACGATCTCTTCATCAACGGCACCTTCGGCTGGCCGGCGATCAAGGCGTCAAACCTTCCGGCCGGCGGCCCGGCGCCGCCGATTGCGGTGCCCGGCATTCGCGTCAAGGCCACGCTGTCGGACCAGATCACGCTGTTCGGTGCCGTGTTCAACGGCGATCCGTCGGGCCCGGGCGATCTGGATCCGCAGCTGCGCGACCATCATGGCCTCGCGTTCCGCGTCAACGATCCGCCTTGGGTGATCGGCCAAGTGCGCTTCAACTACGATATCAATATCGGCGGCCGGCCGCTCGCCGGCAATTTCACGCCCGGCGCCTGGAAGCATTATGGCTCGTTCGACAGCCAGCGTTTTACCGCGGTGGGCCAATCGATCGCCGACCCCGATGGCAGCGGCATTGCGGCCAAGCTTCATGGCAATTACGGAATCTTCGCCGTCGTCGAGCAGGTGCTCTACCGCCCGCCGGAGGTCAAGGAAAACAGCACCTCGGCCTCGCTCCCCGGTATCACCGCGTTTGGCCGCATCGCCTACAGCCCGCCGGACCGCAATTTGATCGATCTTTATCTGGACGGCGGTATCGGTTTCGTCGGCTTCACGCCAGGCCGTCCGCTCGACCGATTCGGCGTGGCGATGGCCTACATGCGGATCTCGAACACCGCGCGCAATCTCGATCTCGACACCAATTTCTATACCGGCGTGCAGGGGCCGGTGCGCAGCAACGAGACCTTGCTCGAGATGATCTACGAGGCGCATATCAGGCCGGGCTGGCTGATTGCCCCTTACTTCCAGTATGTGTGGCGTCCCTCCGGCGGCATCCCGAATCCGAACGACCCGACCGGCGTGTCGCGGATCGG
Source organism: Bradyrhizobium sp. USDA 4486 (assembly GCF_054057995.1). Lineage (NCBI taxonomy): Bacteria > Pseudomonadati > Pseudomonadota > Alphaproteobacteria > Hyphomicrobiales > Nitrobacteraceae > Bradyrhizobium > Bradyrhizobium sp. USDA 4486. The sequence continues at coordinate 2,780,632 of NZ_JBSRZV010000001.1, read as the reverse complement.
TGACGCCGCAGTGTTCGGCGTCACCACCACGATCAGGTACTAAAGCATGATCCGGAAAAGTGCGCAGCGGTTTTCCGAAAAGATCATGCTCAAATAATAACCTAAAGCGCGATGACGATTCATCCTGATCTCATCGCGCTTTAAGCCATCGCAGGTTTCGGTTGCGGCTTCGGCTGCCGCGACAGCGCGAGCACGATCAGCGCGGCGAACACGCAGAGCGCGCCGGCGATGAAGAATGCGGGCAGATAGCTCTGATAGACCGTCCGCGAGAAACCGGCGCCGAATGCGGCGGTGCCGGCGCCGAGCTGGTGGCCGGCAAAGATCCAGCCGAACACCAGATTGGCGCGTTCGGGTCCGAACTTCTGCGCGGTGAGCCGCACCGTCGGCGGCACCGTCGCGATCCAGTCCAGCCCGTAGAACATCGCGAAGATCGAGAGGCCGTAGAACGAGAAGTCGCTGAAGGGCAGGAAGATCAGCGAGAGGCCGCGCAGGCCGTAATACCAGAACAGCAGATAGCGGTTGTCGTAGCGGTCCGAGAGCCAGCCCGACATGATGGTGCCGAAGAAATCGAAGATGCCCATCGCGGCGAGCAGGCTTGCGGCCTGCACCTGCGGGATGCCGAAATCGAGGCACATCGGGATCAGGTGCACCTGAACGAGGCCATTGGTGGAGGCGCCGCAGACGAAGAAGGTCCCAAACAGGATCCAGAATGCAGTTGATTTCGAGGCGTCGCGCAGCGTGCCGAGCGCAACGCCCGTGATCGAGCCGTGGTTGACCGGCGGAGGGGGCAGGGGCTGGGTGCCTTCGTCGCCGAATGGGCGCAAGCCCACATCGCTCGGCCGGTCGCGCATGGCGAGCAGCACCGCGAGGGCGGACACGCCGAGGGCGATGCAGACGAAGCCGAGCGCAAGCCGCCAGCCGTAGCGTTCGGTGAGGCTTGCGAGCAGCGGCAGGAACACGAGCTGTCCGGTGGCGACGCTCGCGGTCATGATGCCGACGACGAGGCCGCGACGCGCCGCGAACCAGCGCGTGGCAATGGTGGCGCCCAGCACCAGCGCGGTCATGCCGGTGCCGATGCCGATCACGACGCCCCACAGGGCGATCAGCTGCCAGACCTGAGTCATGCCGAGCGAGGCGACCAGCGCCGAGACCACGATGAGCTGCGCCGCCAGCGTGACGTTGCGCAGGCCGTAGCGGTTGAGCAGCGCAGCCGCGAACGGCGCCATCAACCCGAACAGGATGAAGCGAATCGACAGCGCGGAGGAGATCTCCGCCGTGCTCCAACCAAACTCCTTCTGAAGCGGGACGATGAACACGCCGGGCGCACCGACCGTGCCGGCGCTGATCAGCGCGGTGAGGAAGGTGACGCCGACCATCACCCAGCCGTAGTGGATATTGCGGCGGCCGAGTGCCGCCGCGAGCCAGTTCGAGATCATTGGGCCTCAATCTTGGTTGGCAGGTCTTGGAGACCTGCGTCAGCGTTGCAGTCTGGCACGGAAGAGGGAAGTCTGAAATGACGGACTTCCCTTAATTCAGGACATCGGAGATTCAGGACATCCGGCGTTAGAGTATGATCCGGAAAACTGCGCAGCGGGTTTCCGAAAAGATCATGCTCAAAAAACAGCCTAAAGCGCGATGACGATTCATCCTGATCTCAGCGGGCTTTAGTGCGTCACCCGCTCCACCGCGATCGCGGTGGCTTCGCCGCCGCCGATGCAGAGCGCCGCGACACCGCGCTTGAGATTGTTGGCCTCGAGCGCATGCAGCAGCGTCACGATCAGCCGCGCACCGGTCGCACCGATGGGATGGCCGAGCGCGCACGCGCCGCCGTTGATATTGAGCTTCTCGCGGGGGATGCCGAGGTCGCGCTGCGCCGCCATCGCCACCACGGCGAAGGCGTCGTTGACCTCGAACAGGTCGACCTCACCGGCGCTCCAGCCGACCTTGTCGAGCAGCTTGCGGATTGCGGGGATCGGCGCCGTGGTGAACCATTGCGGCTCCTGGCTGTGAGTGGCATGGCCTTTGATCTCGGCGATGGCAGGCAAACCGTTACGATCCGCCAGCGAGCGCTTCGTCAGCACGAGGGCTGCGGCGCCGTCAGCATTCGCGGACGATGCAGCCGGCGTGATGGTGCCGTTGGCGCGGAACGCCGGCTTCAGCCCGGGGATCTTGGCGGGGTCGACCTTCAGCGGATGCTCGTCATTTGCGACGATGCGTGGGCCGGCCTTCTCGGTCAGCGTCATCGGCGCGATCTCGGGCTTGAACGCGCCGCCCTCGACCGCTTTGCGGGCGCGGCTGAGCGTCTCTATCGCATAGGCGTCCTGGTCCTTGCGAGTGAACTGATAGGCTTCCGCGGTGGCCTCGCCGAAATCGCCCATGGAGCGGCCCGTCTCGTAGGCGTCCTCGAGGCCGTCCATCATCATGTGGTCGATGATGCGGTCGTGGCCGGCGCGATAGCCGCCGCGCGCCTTCGCGAGCAGATAGGGCGCGTTGCTCATGCTCTCCATGCCGCCGGAGACGACGATCTCGGCCGAGCCGGCACGGATGATGTCGTGCGCCAGCATGGTCGCCTTCATGCCGGAGCCGCAGACCTTGTTGACCGTGGTGGCGCCGGTGGCATCGGGCAGACCGGCGCTACGCGCAGCCTGCCGCGCCGGCGCCTGGCCTTGTCCTGCCGGCAGCACGCAGCCCATGAAAACCTCGTCGACCTTCTCCGGCGCAAGCTTGGCGCGCTCCAGCGCGGCGCCGATCGCATGCGAGCCGAGCTTGTGCGCGGGAAGCGGCGACAGCTCGCCCATGAAGCGGCCGAGTGGGGTGCGCGCGGCGGAGACGATGACGACGGGATCGGCGGCTTCGGCCATGACAAACTCCCTGGCGGTGATGACTAAGATTATGATCATCATATGATGCGGCGCAAAAAATGCAACCGCGCAAGGGATGAGAAAATGTCGTGGGTCGGATGAGATTTGTTGGGGCGGCGACTTGCTCGTGCGTGTCCCGGACGCGGCGCAATATGCAACGTTGCGACGCAGAGCCGGGACCAGATTCGCGCCGGCCTTGTTGGTGCATGGGCCCCGGCTCAGCAGCGCACCGCAAAGGTGCGCTGCGCTGCGTCCGGGGCACCGAAAAACTGGATCCTACCGCTTCCGGTTGACAAACGCGCCCATCAACCGCGTCGGCTCGTCCGTCAGGAACGACTCGCCGAACACTTTGACACTCAAGTTCACCGACTCCGTCAGCGGTAGCTCCTCCCATTGCTGCAGTAGCGCCTTTTGCGAGCGCAGCGCTTCGGGGCCGCATTCGAGCAGGGCCTGGACCAGATGCTCGACTTCAGCGTCCAGGCCGCCTTCCGGCGCGACCTTGTCGATCAGTCCCCAGGCCAGCGCCGTGGGGGCGTCGATGTTCTCAGCCGTCATCACCAGCCAGCGGGCGCGGGCCCAGCCGATCAGGCGCGGCAACAGCGCGGCATGGATCACCGAGGGGATGCCGACGCGCACCTCCGGCATGCCGAAATGCGCGTCCTGCGCGGCGATCCGGAAGTCGCAGGCGGCGGCGACCTCGAGTCCGCCGCCAAGGCACCAGCCGGGCATCCGCGCGATCACGGGGGTGGGGAACCGGCGCACGGCTTCGCAGAGATCGCGCAGGCGGCTGATGAAGGCTTCGGCCGATCTCTGGTCGAGCTTGGCCATCTCCTTGATGTCGGCGCCGCCGATCATGCTCTTCTCGCTCTGGCCGCGCAGCACCAGGACGCGGATGCTGCGATCGGAGGAGAGCTGCTGCAGACCCTCGCGTACCGCGTCGGTCACGGGCGAACTCAGAATATTGAGCGACCCGGCGTTGCAGATCGCGACATGAACGACACCGCGCGCATCGCGCGTCACGCCGCAGTGATTGTTGAGCATTTCCATCCTGGCATCCCGAAGTTTCGTGGACAGGCGCACGGCGCGCGCGTCGGCATCACTTCCGGGCCGAAACGGCCAGCTTGTCAAGCAGGCAGGGGCAGAGTTGCCAGTGCGAAGTCCGTGGCGTAGTATGATGCATATCATTCAAAGAGGCGGTCCATGAACGAATCTGAGCAACTCGACCTGTTTTCGCCCACGCAGCGACGCGAGCGCGTGGTGGACTGGCAGATGCCGGCGCCGGTTGCGAAAGTGGCCATGGGGTTGTCGGGCATGGAGGCCATGCTCGGCATCCGCGACGGCCGGCTGCCGCCGCCGCCCTTCGCAAAACTGATCGGCTTCGTCATGGCCGTGGTCGAGCCGGGGCGGGTCGTCATGGAATTGGAGCCGCGCGAGGATCTCGAAAATACCATCGGCCTCCTGCATGGCGCGACGGCGGCGGCGCTGATCGACACCGCCATGGGCTGCGCCATTTCGACACGGCTGGAGGCCGGCCAATCGTCCGTGACCCTCGACCTGAAAATGACGTTCCTGCGCCCGCTGTCGGTGCGGTCCGGGCTGATCTCGGCCGAAGGCAAGATCATCAAGCTGGGCCGCCAGACCAGCTACACCGAGGGTTATGTGCGCGACGGCAAGGGCGCTCTCGCAGTCCATGCAACTGCAACCTTTTCGATGATCGGCAATGTCTAAATACGAATTAATGCACCGCCTGGTTGATTTCTGTGTTATGAGATGATCTCCGACATTCAATGAGACCCGCATGCGCTATTCCCGGGAACACAAGCAGGAAACCCACGACCGGATCGTGAAGAAGGCCTCGGTGCGGCTGCGCGAGAGGGGCGCCCATGGCATCGGCGTCGCCGACCTCATGAAGGAGGCGGGCCTGACCCACGGCGGCTTCTACGCGCATTTCGACTCGCGCGAGGCGCTGGTGATCGAGGCCTTTGCCTACGCCATGGACCGCTCGATGGAGCATTGGCGCAAGCAGTCCTATCAGGTCGCGCCGGAGAAGCAACTGGCCCAGATCGTCGAGACCTATCTCTCCGCGTTGCATCGCGACAATCCCGGCCATGGCTGCTCGATTCCCGCGCTCGGCGCCGAGATCGCCCGCGAGAGCCCGAAGACGCGAAAAGCCTTCGCCGGCAAGCTCGACGAGATGATCGAGATGATGACCGGCTATATCCCGAACCAGCCGCGCAAGGCCGCGCGCAAGCAGGCGATCGCGACGCTGGCGACGATGGCGGGCACCATGCTGCTGGCGCGCATCGCCGGCACCAGCGAGCTGTCGGATGAGGTGCTGAAAGCGGGCAAGGACAGCGCGCTTGAAGGCGCGAAGCGCGAGCTGAAGGTGACTGCGGCGAGAAAGGCGAAGCAGTAGCGAGATGCCGTAGGGTGGGCAAAGGCGCTCTTGCGCCGTGCCCACGTTCTTTCCATGGTTGCAAAGATGTGGTGGGCACGCTTCGCTTTGCCCACCTACGGGATTACGGGACCGTGCTAGCGCCCCGCGAACAGCCCCCGCTCGCGTTCCACGATCTCGCCGATGTAATCCGCCACGGCCCTGATTCGCGCGAGATCCTTGCTGTCCGCGTGCATCAGCATCCAGAACGTCCGGGTGATCGAGATCTCCTCCGGCAGCACGGCCATAAGCTGCGGATAATCGCTCGCCATGAAGTGCGGCAGCACCGCGATGCCGAAGCCGGCGAGGGTGGCGTTGAGCTGCGCGATCAGGTTGGCGCTGCGGAAGCGCGCCGAAATCCGCGGCGACACCTGCGGCAGATAATCGAGCTCCGGTGTGAACAGCAGTTCCTCAATGTAGCCGACGAAGCGGTGCTGCGGCAGGTCCTGCCGCGAGGCGATTTCCGGGAAGCGGTCGAGATAGGCGGGTGCGGCGTAAAGCCCGAGGCGGTAGTCCAGCAGCTTGCGGCCGACGATGCGGCCTTCCTTCGGCATGGTCAGGCTGATCGCGATATCGGCCTCGCGCTTGGAGAGGCTGAACAGCCGTGCGGTGGCTACAAGTTGCAGATCGAGGTCGGGATAGCGGTCGGCGAAGGGCGCCAGCCGCGGCGCCAGGAAGGCGGTGCCGAAGCCGTCGGGCGCGCCGATCCGCACCGTGCCGGTCAGCCGCGCCACGGACCCGCCGACCTGCTCCTGATTGGCGACAATAGTGGATTCCATTGCTTCCGCGCTGTCGGCGACGCGCTGGCCGGCCTCGGTCAGGAGATAGCCGGTCTTGCGCCGGTCAAACAGTTTTGCCGAAAGATGCTTCTCCAGCCGGTCGACGCGGCGGATCACCGTGGCATGGTCGACGCCGAGCTGTTTTGCCGCAGCCGACACCGAGCCGCCCCGCACGATGGCCAGCACGAAGCGAAAGTCGTCCCAGTCGATGCTACCTTGATCCAGCATTTTCGCACATCTATGGTGCAATATCTCAGACTTGAATCCTATAAAATGCAGGTCAATAGGATTTGTCAAAGCGACCGCGCTCGGCCTGAAGGAGATCATTCCATGCGTTCAATCGGACATTTCATCGGTGGCAAGGAGGTCAAGGGTACCTCGGGCCGCACCGCCGACGTCTTCGAGCCGATGACCGGTGACGTCCAGGCCAAGGTCGCACTGGCGTCCAAGGCCGAGGTCCGCGCCGCCGTCGAGAACGCGCGTGCCGCGCAGCCCGAGTGGGCGGCGACCAACCCGCAGCGCCGCGCCCGCGTGATGATGAAATTCCTGGAGCTGATCCAGCGGGACTACGACAAGCTCGCCGAGCTGCTGGCGCGTGAGCACGGCAAAACCGTGCCGGACGCGAAGGGCGACATCCAGCGCGGCCTCGAGGTGGTCGAGTTCGCCTGCGGCATTCCGCATCTGATGAAGGGCGAGTACACGGAAGGAGCAGGCCCCGGCATTGACATCTACTCAATGCGCCAGCCGCTCGGCGTCGTGGCCGGCATCACGCCGTTCAACTTCCCGGCCATGATCCCGATGTGGAAGTTCGCGCCCGCGATCGCCTGCGGCAACGCCTTCATCCTCAAGCCGTCGGAGCGCGATCCCGGCGTGCCGATGAAGCTCGCCGAGTTGATGATCGAGGCGGGCCTGCCGGCCGGCATCCTCAACGTCGTCAACGGCGACAAGGAAGCGGTCGACGCCATCCTCGACGATCCCGATATCAAGGCCGTCGGCTTCGTCGGCTCGACACCGATCGCGCAGTACATCTATGAGCGCGCCGCGCAAACCGGCAAGCGCTGCCAGTGCTTCGGCGGCGCCAAGAACCACGCCATCGTGATGCCCGACGCCGATATGGACCAGGCCGTGGACGCGCTGATCGGCGCCGGCTACGGCTCGGCCGGCGAGCGCTGTATGGCGGTCTCCGTCGCAGTGCCCGTCGGCAAGTCCACCGCCGACCGCCTGATGGAAAAGCTGATCCCGCGCGTCGAATCCTTGAAGATCGGTACCTCGATCGATCCGTCGGCCGATTACGGTCCGCTGGTGACGCGCGAGGCGGTCGAGAAGGTCAAGAGCTACATCGACATCGGCATCAAGGAGGGCGCGACGCTTGCCGTCGACGGCCGCGGCTTCAAGATGCAGGGCTACGAGAACGGTTTCTATCTCGGCGGCTCGCTGTTCGACAACGTCACCAAAGACATGCGGATCTACAAGGAAGAGATCTTTGGCCCGGTGCTCTCGGTGGTGCGCGCGCATGACTACAAGGAAGCGCTGGCGCTGCCGTCCGACCATGACTACGGCAACGGCGTTGCCATCTTCACGCGCGACGGCGACGCAGCGCGCGACTTCGCGGCCAAGGTCAACGTCGGCATGGTCGGCATCAACGTGCCGATCCCGGTGCCGATTGCCTATTACACCTTCGGCGGCTGGAAGAAGTCCGGCTTCGGCGATCTCAACCAGCACGGTCCGGACTCGGTCCGCTTCTACACCAAAACCAAGACGGTGACCTCGCGCTGGCCGTCCGGCGTCAAGGAAGGCGCGGAGTTCTCGATCCCGCTGATGAAGTAATCCTCGGCCGTCATTGCGAGGAGCGTAGCGACGAAGCAATCCAGAGTCTTTCCGCGGAGACAGCCTGGATTTGCTTCGCTGCGCTCGCCATGACGATGGAGTGAAAGGGTAGGCCGCAGCATGCAGTTCGCTCTGAACGAGGATCAGGTCGCGGTTCGCGAGATGGCGTTGGCGTTTGCGGCGGAGAAGATCGCGCCGCACGCGCTGCGCTGGGACGAAGAGAAGCACTTCCCCGTCGACGTGATGCGCGAGGCAGCAAGCCTCGGTATGGGCGGCATCTACATCCGCGACGATGTCGGCGGCTCTGCCATGACGCGGTTCGACGCGGCGCTGATCTTCGAGGCGCTGGCGACGGGCTGCCCGACCACCTCGGCCTTCATCTCCATCCACAACATGGCGTCCTGGATGATCGATGCCTTCGGCAGCGACACCCAGCGCCATCAATGGCTGCCGAAGCTCTGCACCATGGAGCTGATCGCGAGCTACTGCCTGACCGAGCCGGGCGCCGGCTCCGATGCGGCAGCGCTCCGTACGCGCGCCGTGCGCGATGGCGATCACTACGTCCTCAATGGCCAGAAGCAGTTCATCTCAGGCGCTGGCGGTACCGACCTTTTGGTCGCCATGGTCCGCACCGGCGGCGATGGTCCCGGCGGCATCTCGACGCTTGTGATCGATGGCAAGACGCCGGGCGTCTCGTTCGGCGCCAATGAGCGCAAGATGGGCTGGAACGCGCAGCCGACCCGCGCCGTGATGTTCGAGAACGCCCGCGTCCCGGTCGCCAATCGGCTCAGCGAAGAGGGTGTCGGCTTCAAGATCGCGATGGCCGGGCTCGACGGCGGCCGCCTCAACATCACGGCCTGCTCGCTTGGCGGCGCCCAGACTGCGCTCGACAAGGCGCGCGCCTACATGAAAGAGCGCAAGGCGTTTGGGAAGCGCCTCGACGAATTCCAGGCTTTGCAATTCCGCCTTGCCGACATGGCGATCGAGCTCGAGGCTGCGCGCACCTTTTTATGGCGCGCCGCTGCGGCGCTCGACCGCAGGGACCCCGACGCCACCATGCTGTGCGCGATGGCCAAGCGCTTCGGCACCGATGTCGGTTTCGAGGTCGCCAATCACGCGTTGCAGCTTCACGGGGGCTACGGCTATCTCAGTGAATACGGTATCGAGAAGATCGTGCGCGATCTGCGCGTGCACCAGATCCTCGAGGGCACCAATGAAATCATGCGGCTCATCGTGGCGCGCAAACTGATCGAGGGCGCGCGATGAGTTCGGTGGAAGAGAGTGATCTCGTCGCCCGCGTCGAGGGCGCGGCCGGTATCGTCAGGCTCAACCGCCCGAAAGCCATTAACGCCGTGACACTGGAGATGTTTCGCGACATCGACAAGGCGCTCGACCGTTTCGAGGCGGATCCCGCCATTGCCGTGATCTTGCTGGAGGGCTCTGGCGAGCGCGGCCTGTGCGCCGGCGGTGACATTCGCGCCCTCTGGGAGAGCTCGAAGGTCAATGGAGACCTCGGCAAGATCCTCTGGCGTGAGGAATATATCCTCAATGCCCGCATCAAGAAGTTTCCTAAGCCCTATGTCGCGTTCATGGACGGCATCGTGATGGGCGGCGGCGTCGGACTTTCCGCTCATGCCAGCCACCGCATCGTCACCGATCGCACCAAGCTCGCGATGCCCGAGGTCGGGCTCGGCTTTTTCCCCGATGTCGGCGGCACCTGGCTGCTGTCGCGCTCGCCCGGCGAGATCGGCACCTATTTTGGCTTGACCGGCCAGACCATGAACGGGCCCGATGCGATCCACGCGAAGTTCGCGGATGCCGTGGTGCCGGCCGCCAAATGGCCGGAGCTGCGCGAGGCGCTGACCAAGGTTCGCCCTGGCGTGACTGCGGCCGAGGTCACCAAGCTCATCAACGGTTTTGCGACAGGCGAGACCGCAGGGCCGGTCGCCGCCAAAGAGCCTGTCATCGACGCCTTGTTCGGCTTCGACCGCATGGAAGACATCTTCGCGGCGCTCAAGCGCGACGGCTCGGAGTTCGCGCTCGCAACGCTGAAGACGCTCAACGAGAAATCGCCGCGCGGCATGGTGGTGACGCTCAAACTGCTGCGGCTCGCGCGTACTGCCTCAAGCCTGGAGGAGTGCCTGGTGCGCGAATATCGCGCCGCATGCGAAGTCTTCCGCAGCGACGATTTCCGCGAGGGCGTGCGCGCCGCCGTGATCGACAAGGACCGCAACCCGACCTGGTCGCCGCCGCGGATCGAGGATGTCACGCCAGAGATGCTGGCGCCGTATCTTGCCGAGATCGGTGCCGACGAGCTGAAATTCAATTAACAACGTTCAAGCGGAGGAAACGACAATGGCCACGATCGCATTCATCGGTCTCGGCAACATGGGCGGCCCGATGGCGGCCAACCTCGTCAAGGGGGGCCACAAGGTCGTGGCGTTCGACCTGGTCGAGGCCTCCCGCAACCAGGCCAGGGTCGACGGTGCCAGTATTGCCGACAGCGCGGCTAACGCGGTGAGGGGCGCCGACGTCGTCGTCACCATGCTTCCCGCCGGCAAGCACGTGCTCGGCGTCTGGAACGAGGTCGTTCCTGTCATGGCCAAGGGCGCGCTGATCATCGACAGCTCCACCATCGACGTCGAAAGCGCGCGGCAGGCGCATGCGCTGGCGGTGAAGAACGGCGTGCTCTCGGTCGATGCACCGGTGTCCGGCGGCACCGGCGGCGCCAAGGGTGCGACGCTCACCTTCATGTGCGGCGGCGAGGAGGGCGCGTTCGCGGCGGCCAAGCCGGTGCTGGAGAAGATGGGCAAGAAGATCGTCCATTGCGGCGGGGCCGGCGCCGGGCAGGCGGCGAAAATCTGCAACAACATGATCCTCGGCATTTCCATGATCGCGGTGAGCGAGGCCTTTGCGCTCGGCGAAAAGCTCGGCCTCTCGCACCAGGCGCTGTTCGACGTCGCCTCGACCTCGTCGGGTCAGTGCTGGTCGCTGACGACCTATTGCCCGGTACCGGGCCCGGTGCCGACCTCGCCGGCGAACAACGACTACAAGCCGGGCTTTGCCTCGGCGCTGATGGTGAAGGATCTGACCCTGGCACAGGACGCGGCGAAGGCCGCGGGCGCGGCGACGCCGCTCGGCAAGCACGCGCAGGAGATCTATCAGTCTTTCGACGCAGCCGGCCATGGTGGGGTGGATTTTTCCGGAATTATCAAGCACGTTAGGGGGCTGGCCGGGAAAGCTTAATGACGACATTTCAGGAAGCGCGCGCGTTTCTGCTTCATCACCGCACGGACTACGAGACAGCGGTCAAAGATTTCCGCTGGCCTGATCCGGTTCCGTTCAACTGGGCGCTCGACTGGTTCGACGAGCTCGCGAAGGATGCGGACGCCAAGGACCGGCCCGCGCTCTGGATTGTCGATACCGCGCAGGACAAGCAGACAAAGCTATCCTTCGCGGCGCTTTCGCAGCGCTCCAACCAGGTCGCAAATTTCCTCCGCGCGCAAGGCTTGAGCCGCAGCGATCATCTCCTGCTGCTGCTCGGCAATGTGGTTCCGCTGTGGGAGACGATGCTGGCGGCGATCAAGCTCGGCGTCGTCGTGATTCCCGCGACCACGCTGCTGACGGCCGAGGAACTGCGCGACCGGCTCGATCGCGGCAAGGCCAAGGCGGTGGTGGCGGCCGAAGACCAGGTTGCGAAATTCGCGAGCCTTGGTGCCGAGAACATCGTCCGTATCGTGGTCGGCGCTGCCTCGGATGGCTGGCTTGCCTATGACGAGGCGGCGAGGGCGCCCGCGAGTTTTACGGCTGACGGTCCGACCAATGCCGACGACCCGATGCTGCTGTATTTCACCTCGGGCACCACGGCAAAACCAAAACTCGTCCGACACAGCCAGCGCAGCTATCCGGTTGGGCATTTGTCGACCATGTATTGGATCGGGCTCAAGCCTGGTGACATCCATCTCAACATCTCGTCGCCCGGTTGGGCCAAGCACGCCTGGAGCTGTTTCTTCGCGCCATGGAATGCGGGCGCGACCGTGTTCGTGGTCAACCAGCCGCGCTTTGATGCAAAAGGCCTGCTCGCCACGATCGGCCGCTGCGGCGTGACGACGCTGTGCGCGCCACCGACGGTGTGGCGATTGTTCATCCAGGAGAACCTGGCCTCGTTCAACGTTGCGCTGCGCGAAGTCTGTGGCGCCGGCGAGCCGCTCAATCCCGAAGTGATCGACCAGGTGCAGGCCGCCTGGGGCCTCACCATCCGTGACGGCTACGGCCAGACCGAGACCACCGCGCTCGCCGGCAACCCGCCGGGGCAGAAGATCAAGGTCGGCTCGATGGGCCGGCCGCTGCCGGGCTATCGCGTGCAGGTCAGCGATGCCGACGGCCATCCGGCGAAAGAGGGCGAGGTGGCGCTGCTGCTCGGCGCGGACCGCCCCGCCGGTCTGATGCAGGGCTATCAGGGCGACGACGGAAAACTGTCCGGCGCCGAAGGCGAACTCTATCGCAGCGGCGACGTCGTCTTCGCAGACGAGGACGGCTATCTCACCTTCGTCGGCCGCTCCGACGACGTGTTCAAATCCTCCGACTACCGCATCAGCCCGTTCGAGCTGGAGAGCGTGCTGCTCGAGCACGAGCTCGTTGCGGAAGCCGCGGTGGTGCCGAGCCCGGATCCGATCCGGCTCGCGATCCCCAAGGCCTTCGTGCTGCTGACGTCGGGCGCGGAGCGGACACCGGAGACGGCGCTCTCGATCTTCAAGCACCTGCACACGCGCCTTGCGCCGTTCAAGCGCATCCGCCGGCTCGAGATCGTTACCGAGCTGCCGAAGACGATCTCTGGCAAAATCCGCCGTGTGCAGCTACGACGGCTTGAGCGCGATGATGATCGGGGCGATCCGCTGCGCGGCCGGGAATTCCGCGAGGAGGATTTTCCCGAGCTGCCGAAAATACGGAGTGAGAGCTAAGTGAACGAAGTCTGGAAGAAGCCGCCGATTCCCCTTGAGGCCTATCAGGCCATGGTCGGCAAGGAGATCGGCGTATCGTCATGGCACCTGGTCGATCAAGCCCGCATCGACACCTATGCCGACGTGATCGAGGATCACCAGTTCATCCATGTCGATCCGGAGCGCGCCAAAAAGGAGACCGCGTTCGGCACCACCATCGCACACGGTTTCCTGACGATGTCGCTGCTCTCGATCATGTCCTACGAGGTGATGCCCGTGATCGCGGGCACCACGATGGGCGTGAATTACGGCTTCGACAGGCTGCGCTTCATCTCGCCGGTCCGTTCGGGCAAGCGCGTACGCGGCCGTTTCGTGCTGGCGGAAGCCAAGCTGCGCAAGCCAGGCGAGTTGCAGTCCCGCACCAACGTGACGGTCGAGATCGAAGGCGAGGACAAGCCCGCGCTGGTCGCCGACTGGCTCGGCCTGATCTATTTCGCCTAAGGCAGCCCGTGATGGCCGGGCTTGACCTGGCCATCCATCGCTGCTCAAAAGCCCCTCAATTTTGATACATGGCCGGGTCAAGCCCGGCCATGATGTCCTAACATCCAGGAAACGCACTCATGGCAATCAGGTTCGACGGACGCGTCGCCATCGTCACCGGCGCGGGCAATGGTCTCGGCAAGGCGCATGCGCTGGGGCTCGCCAGCCGCGGCGCCAAGGTCGTCGTCAACGATTTCGGCGGCGCGCGCGACGGCACCGGCGGTTCGCTGTCGCCGGCGGAGGCCGTGGTCGAGGAGATCCGTAAAGCCGGCGGCACCGCCATGGCCGATGGCGCCGACGTCTCGAACTTCGAGCAGGTCACTGCCATGGTCGAGCGCGCCACCAAGGAGTGGGGCAGCGTCGATCTGATGTGCGCCAATGCCGGCATCCTGCGCGACAAGTCGTTCGGCAAGATGGAGGCGGCCGATTTCCAGAAGGTGCTCGACGTGCATCTCGTCGGGACCTTCTATTGCTGCAAGGCGGTCTGGGCCGGGATGCGCGACCGCAACTACGGCCGCATCGTCCTGACGACCTCGTCCTCCGGCCTCTACGGCAATTTCGGCCAGGCCAATTACGGCGCGGCCAAATCCGGCATGGTCGGCCTGATGAACGTGCTGGCCGAGGAAGGCCGCAAGAACAACATCCGCGTCAACATCATCTCGCCGACCGCCGCGACCCGCATGACCGAAGAGCTGCTGCCGCCGCAGGCGCTGCAGCTGATGAAGCCGAACGCGATCACGCCCGCGGTCGAATACATGCTGAGCGAGGACGCGCCGACCCGCACCATCATGGGCGCCGGTGCCGGCTCCTTTGCCGTGATCAAGATCATCGAGAGCGAAGGCATCAACCTGCCGGAATCCGATTGGACCCCGGACGCGATCGCCGCGCATTTCGGAGAGATCAGCGACATGTCGAAGGCGAGGGCGCTGCAGGGCGCGTTCGAGCAGACGCAGAAGTATGTGGCGCAGGCCGCGGCACGGGCGGGGATCAAGCTCTGAGTTGTCATTCCGGGGCGCGCGCCCCGGAAAGACATTTTCCGTCACGGCCGGGCTTGGCCCGCCATCCACGTCTTTGGCGCCGCGTGCTTGGCTCTCGTGGATGCCCAGGACATCTAGCGCGAAGACGCGCTTCGCGCTTTTGCCCGGGCATGACGATGTGTTGTTTGATGCTCGGCCTGCCCTAAACTCCCGCCATGACCTCACCTGACACCCACATCGCCGTCATCGGCGCCGGGCCCGCCGGCTTGATGGCGGCGGAGGTGCTGGCGCAGGGCGGCGCCCGCGTCACCGTGTATGACGCCATGCCGTCCGCGGGCCGCAAATTCCTGATGGCCGGCCGCGGCGGGCTCAATCTCACCCACAGCGAGCGGCTCCAGGATTTCCTCGCGCGCTACGGCGAGGCGATGCCGCACTTGCGCGCCGCAATCCAGGCGTTTCCGCCTGAGGCGTTGCGCGCCTGGAGCGAAGCGCTGGGCGAGCCGACCTTCGTTGGCAGTAGCGGGCGGGTGTTTCCGAAAGCATTCAAGGCCTCGCCGTTGCTGCGCGCCTGGCTGCGGCGGCTCGGTGTGGCCGGCGTACGGTTTGCGTTTCGGCATCGCTGGACCGGCTGGGACGCGGAAGGGCGATTGCTGTTTCAAACGCCCAGCGGCAACTCGGCGGTTGCAGCGAGTGCCACGGTGCTGGCCCTCGGTGGCGCAAGCTGGCCGCGGCTCGGATCGGACGGTGGCTGGGTCGGTCCTCTCGCCGCGAAGGGCATCGCCATCTCAAAGCTGCGGCCGGCCAATTCCGGCTTCACGGTCGCATGGTCCGAAGTGTTCCGCGACCGCTTCGAGGGCCAGCCGCTCAAGGGCGTGGGGCTGACGGTCGGTGCACATACGGTACGCGGCGAAGCCATGATCACGCGCAGCGGCATCGAAGGCGGGGCGATCTACGCGCTCTCGGCCGAGCTGCGTGAGGCGGTGCTGGGCCTCGGCCTGGCGACGCTGACAATCGCGTTGCGACCGGACCTCGACCTCGCCGGGCTGACCAAGCGTCTGTCGGGCACGCGCGGCAAGCAATCGCTGGCAAACTTCCTGCGCAAGGCGGCGCAATTGTCGCCGGTCGGCATGGGCCTGATGCAGGAGGCGGCCATTGCGTCGGGGCGGCAACTGGCCTCGTTCTCGCCGGCGGAGCTGGCGCATCTCGTGAACGCGATTCCGGTCCAGCTCACCGGTGTCGCCCCGATCGACCGCGCCATCTCGACCGCAGGCGGGATTGCCTTCGACGAGCTCGACGACCGTTTCATGTTGCGCAAATTGCCCGGCATGTTCGCGGCCGGCGAGATGCTGGACTGGGAAGCCCCGACCGGGGGCTATCTGCTCCAGGCGTCGTTTGCGACGGGAGCGGCCGCGGGCGGGGGCGTGCTGCGATGGCTTGCGCCGTCTCGATCATGATGTGCCGGTCCTGGTCAGAAGATCGGTGAGGAGACCGAGCACGCCAAAGCTCGCCGCGACGACGCAGACCGCAGTCCATCCGCCGTAACTCCAGGCCAGCGAGGCCGCCGCGGAGCCGACGCCTCCGCCGATGAAGAACAGCGCCACGAACAGGCCGTTGATGCGGCCGCGCGCTTCGGGTCGGAGCAGATTGACAGCCCGGCGTCCGAGCGTCTGGTCGGCCGTGATGCCGACGTCGAGCAGGATCGTGCCGAGGCTCAACACCAGCAGAGCCGCCATGCGGGACTCCATCGCACCGGCCCAGGCGCAGAGCGCGAGCGAGCCGATGATGCACAGATGGGCCGCGAAGAACAGCGGCCGTGCCCAGCCCTTGTCGCCCCAACGTCCGGCGAACGGCGTCGCCGCGGCTCCCGCAACGCCAATCAGCGCGAACGCCGCAATGCCCTTGGCGTCCAGAGCGAATGGTGCATCCGGCAGGCGCAGCGCGATCGCGGACCAGAATGCGGTGAACGATGCCATGACGAGGGAGGCGGTCCAGGCGCGCACGCGCAGCACAGGCTCTTCCTGCAACAGTTTGGGGAACGAGCGCAGCAATTCGCCATAGCTCACGCATCCAGCCGGCTGCAGCATCGGCAGGTAGCGGCCGAGAGCGCCGGCGAGCAGCGTCATCAGAATGGCTGAGACGAGATAATAAGCACGCCAGCTCCAGAGATCGGCGATCAGGCTTGCGGCAGGCCGCGACAGCAGGATCCCGATCATCAGTCCGCTCATAACTTCGCCGATCGCCTGGCCGCGGCGTTCCGGCGCCACCATGGATGCGACCAATGGAACGGTCATCTGGATGGCCGCGCACGAAGCACCGAGAACAAACGTGGCGAGCAACAAGAGCGAAGGTGACGGCGCCAGTGCGGTCGCGAGGGCCGCGACGATGGCGCAGACGAGTGTGCGCACGATCAGACGCCGGTTCTCGATGAGATCGACAAGGGGGACCAGCAACAACAGGCCGAGCGCGTAGCCGAGCACGGTCAACGTGCTGACGAGGCCGGCCTGAAAGGTGGTCATGGCCAGGGATCGGCCGATCAGGCCAACCAGGATTTGCGGCGCGAACAGATTGGTGACGACGACGCCGGTCGT
This sequence comes from Bradyrhizobium sp. USDA 4486, assembly GCF_054057995.1. NCBI lineage: Bacteria > Pseudomonadati > Pseudomonadota > Alphaproteobacteria > Hyphomicrobiales > Nitrobacteraceae > Bradyrhizobium > Bradyrhizobium sp. USDA 4486. Next base: position 2,763,686 of record NZ_JBSRZV010000001.1, on the reverse strand, counting down.
CATGGCGCCGAGCCAGATCAGCGATCGTTCGGCGAGCTGGTTTCCGGACGCGAGCTTGGCGCTTTCGGAGATGGTCATGGGACCTCGCGGGCTGGGTGCGGGTCCTCTTTAAGCGGGTCGGCCAATATGCTACAATTCAATTAAGCCTATAAAGAATATGCGAGTTAGTTATGAACACTCATGACCTCGTCGCCTTCGTCGCAGTGGTGGAGACCGGATCGATCGTGGCGGCGTCAGCCCGACTCAATCTCACGCAGCCCGGCGTGACCCGGCGCATCCAGAATCTCGAGGAGATGCTCGGGGCACAACTGCTCGATCGGCTCTCTAAGCCGTTGAAGCCGACGGCGGCTGGCCACGAGGCTTATGAGCAGGGCCGGCGCCTTCTTCGGATGCTCGATGACCTCAAGTCAGGCGTCGCCAATGACGGCGTGGTGCGCGGCGAATTCAGGCTCGGCCTCACGCCGTTTCTCTCAGAGGCAGGGTTGAGCGCGCCGCTCGATGCCGTGCGTGCCGAATTTCCGGCACTCAGCGTGCGCGTCGTCTCGGGCTGGTCGCCCAGCCAGGTCGAGCGGGTCAGCCGCAACGAACTCGATGCCGCAGCGATCTGCCTGCCCGACGGGGCCGCGCCGCCCGCCGATCTCGTTGCTGACGATCTCGGTTCGCAGCCCGTTGTGTTCGTCGTCGCGCGCGGGATGAAGATTCCGCGCACTATCGACCTCGCGCGCCTGTCGCAGCTCTCATGGGTCATCAACCAGGATGGCTGCGGATTCCGCGACACCCTCAAGCGCCGCTTCGATGCCGAGCATTTGCCATTTACGGTTGCCGTGGAAGCGCTTGACAGCGAGCTTCGCCTCTCCCTCGTAGCGCGCGGCCTCGGGGTCGGCCTGGTGACGCCGCTCGCATTGAAGCGCAGCGCGTTTCGCGACAAGCTCAAGCCAATTGCTGCGCGGGACTTCAATCCTGCCGTGCGCGCATGGCTGGTGCATCGCCCGCCGGCCGGTCGATTGGCCCGCCCCATCAACCTGTTCCGTGAACGCCTGGATCGGGAGCTACAGGCGCTCATTCGCGCCTAGCGCAGCTTCCCGCGCGCGGCCACCGGCAGCGTGCCTATGATCTCCTCGCCGCGCACCATCACCACCTCGTCCATCATGTTGACGACGACGCAGACGTGGTTCGGCACGATGCGGACGACGTCGCCGACGTTGGGCCGGGTGTTGCTGCGGGAGAGGTCGAGGAAGCCGTGCTCTTCGGCGAACTTCGCGATTTTGGCTTCGGGGTGCTCCAGGATCAGGCCGTGGCCATCGAGACCGCCGGTGTCCGTGGTCAGCGTCTTCGAGCCGGCATCCAGAATGCCGCGCTCAGGCGCGGCGCGGCTCACCACTGTCGAATAGATGTGCAGCGCGCAGTCGTCCCAGGTGGCGGAGCCGGCAGCGACCTGCATGCGATCGTTGTAGATGTATGTGCCGAAGCGATGCTCGGTGCCGCCCTTGAGCTTGCCGATATTGACGAGGTTCGGCGTGCCACCGGTCGAGACGATTTTTGCGTCCAGCCCGTGCGCGCGCACGCCGGCCAGCGCTTCGTCGAAGAACTTCTGCGCATCGCCCCAGCCGGTCTCGGTCGGATAGAGCATGAAGCCTGCGAACTCGAGGCCCTTGGAGCCAGCGATCTCGCGTGCCAGCGCAATCGCTTCCGCCGGCGTCTCGACGCCCGCGCGCTTGCGGCCCGTGTCGCATTCGACCACGACCGAGAGCGGACGGCCCGAGGCCGCGGCCGCTTTGGGCAGGCCGGCGACCACAGTCGAATTGTCGGCGGCAACCGTCATCTTGGTCTTGGCATTCAGCGCGCCGAGCCGCGCCATCTTCTCTTCGCCGAGCAGATTGTAACTGATCAGGATGTCGTCGATGCCGGCATTGGCCATGATCTCGGCCTCGCCGATCTTCTGGCAGGTGATGCCCTTGGCGCCGGCCGCGACCTGCATCTTCGCGATGGTCGGGTTCTTGTGCGTCTTGATGTGCGGGCGGTTGGCGATGCCCGCGTCATCGCAGGCCCTCTGGATGCGCGCGATGTTACGCTCGACCTTGTCCATGTCGATGACGGCGCAGGGAGTGCCGTATTCGCGGGCGATCTTGGCGGCGAGGGGAGTGGTCATGGAAGTCCTCTAGTTGGCGCATATTCTGATCGCAAAACCGGTGCCCACTTTTGCGAAATACGCGCTAAGCCTGTTCAATTTCTTCGCGAAGCATTTCCAGTTCGAGCCAGCGCTCTTCGGCGGCAGATAGTTCCTCATGTGCCTTCGCGATCGCAGCCGACGTATCGTCGAATTTCTTGCGATCCCTGGCATAGAGGTTGGGGTCGTCGAGCACGCGCTGTAATTCTGCAATATCGGCCTGGAGCGTTTCCATCCTCTTCGGCAGCGTCTCCAGCGCGTGCTTCTCGTTGAAGCTCAGCTTTCGCTTGGGCGCCGACGCGGCCGGAGCAGGGCGGTCCTCTCGCTTCTCCGCTATTGGCTGCGCCTTCGCCGTCTCGCGCTTCAGGTCCGCGCCGCGCTGGCTCAGCATGTCGCTGTAGCCGCCGGCATATTCGATCCACTTGCCGTTACCCTCTGGCGCGATCACGGAGGTGACGACGCGGTCGAGGAAGTCGCGGTCGTGGCTGATCAGGATGACGGTGCCCTCATAGTCGCCGAGCATCTCCTCGAGCACGTCGAGCGTCTCCAGGTCGAGATCGTTGGTCGGCTCGTCCAGCACCAGGAGATTCGATGGCTTTGCCAGCGCTCGCGCCAGCATCAGGCGGCCCCGCTCACCGCCGGAAAGCACCTCCAGCGGCGTGCCGCGCTGCTCCTGCGCGAACAGAAAGTCCTTCATGTAGCCGACCACGTGCTTCGGCTTGCCGCCGACCATGACGTGGTCGCCGCGGCCGCCGGTCAGCGCTTCCGCCAACGTCGATTTCGGATCGAGGCTTTCGCGGTGCTGGTCGAGGGTTGCCACCTCGAGATTGGCGCCGAGCCGCACCGTGCCGGCGTCGGGCTGGATCCCGCCGGTGAGCAGGTTGACCAGCGTGGTCTTGCCGGCGCCGTTCGGGCCGATGATGCCGAGCCGGTCGCCGCGCTGGATGCGGGTCGAAAAGTTCTCGACGATCTTGCGCTGGCCATAGGCCTTGGTGATGCCCTTGGCCTCGATCACCAGCTTGCCGGATTGCTCGGCTTCCGCCGCGGCGAGCGTGGCGGCGCCGGCGGTGCCGCGATAGTTGCGGCGCTGGTCGCGCAGCGCATGCAGGTTGGCGAGCCGCTTGACGTTACGCTTGCGGCGCCCGGAGACGCCGTGACGCAGCCAGTGCTCCTCGTCGACGATCTTGCGGTCGAGCTTGTGCTGGTCGCGCTCTTCCTCGGCCAGCACCTCGTCGCGCCAGCTCTCGAACGAGGCAAAACCGCGGTCGATCTGCTTGATCTTGCCGCGGTCGAGCCAGGCGGTCGAGCGCGACAGGTTGGTGAGGAAGCGGCGGTCGTGGCTGATGATCACCAGCGCGCTGCGCCTGGAGTCGAGCTCCTGTTCCAGCCATTCGATGGTGGAGAGATCGAGATGGTTGGTCGGCTCGTCCAGGAGCAGGATGTCGGGCGAGGGTGCCAGCACATAGGCCAGCGCCGCGCGGCGGGCCTCGCCGCCGGAAAGATTGTGCGGGCTCTCGTCGCCAGTGAGGCCAAGCTGCTCCAGCAGATAGCGCGCCTGGTGTTGATCGTCGCCGGGGGCGAGCCCGGCCTCGACATAAGCGAGCGTAGTCTTGTACGCGCCGAAATTCGGCTCCTGCGGCAGATAGCGCACTGTGGCGCCGGGCTGCACGAAGCGCGTGCCGCTATCGGGCTCGACCAGCCCGGCCGCGATCTTCAACAGCGTCGATTTGCCGGAGCCGTTGCGGCCGATCAGGCAGACGCGCTCGGAAGGCGCGACATTGAGCTCGACGCCCGATAGCAGCGGCGTGCCGCCGAAGGTCAGTCTGATGTCTTTCAGTTGGATCAGCGGCGGCGCCATGATTAGCCTTGACTCAAATTCTGGCTCGTTGCGGCTGCCTCAGTGCGGCGACGCTGGATCCGGCGCAGCGTCTGGTCGAGCGCCGAAAGGAAGGCGGAACGGTCGCGCGGCGAGAACGATCGCGGGCCGCCGGTGACTTCGCCGGCCGAGCGCAGATCCGTCATCAGATTGCGGACTGCTAGCGTCATCCCGATCGATTCCTCGGTGAACGGTTTCCCGTTCGGCGCGATCACGTCTGCGCCGGCCTTCACGCAGCGGCTCGCCAGCGGAATGTCGGAGGTGATGACCACGTCACCCGGCTTGGCCCGCTCCGCGATCCAGTCATCGGCCGCGTCCATGCCGTTACCTGCCGCGATGCGCTCGATCATCGGGTCCTGCGGCACGCGGATAAAATTGCCGGCGACCACGCTCACGGGCACGCCGTGCCGGAGCGCGACGCGGTAGATCTCGTCCTTCACCGGACAGGCATCGGCGTCGACATAGATGCGGGTGGGGGCGTCAGTCATTGGCCGCGTGGTACCCCATTCGGGCCGCAAAGGCGAGGGGATTGACGGCTGTTCCCGGGGGCCTACGATTGCGCCTCCAACAACAAAAACACAGGGAAAGACGACCTAATGCCGAACCGGCTCGAAACCTGGCGCGTCGAGGCCTACAACACCGCCAAACAGTCCGAAAACAAGATGCATGATGACACGGTGGCGCGCCGCTTCGGCTTTTCCGGCGGGCTGGTCCCGGGCGTCGACGTCTTCGCCTACATGATGCACGTGCCGATCGCGTGCTGGGGCCGCGATTTCCTCTCCCGCGGGCTGGTCGAGGCCCGCTTCATCAAGCCGGTCTATGACGGCGAGACGGCCGACGTGGATGCGACCGAGCACAACGGGCTGCTCACGATCGAGGTGTTCAGCCGCACCGAGCTTTGCGCGACAGGGATCGCCTCGCTGCCCGCGGCAGCTCCAGCGGTGGCACGAGGCGACTATGTCGAGGTCTCCGCAGTTGCCGAGCGCAAGCCGGTCAGCCCGGCGACGTTCGAGACGGGCAAATGGCTCGGCACGATGCCGCGCCGCTGGGCCGGCCAGGACGCGACCGACTATCTCGCCGACATCAGGGAGACCGACCCGATCTTCGCGCGCGAGGGGCTCGGCCATCCCGGCCTGATCCAGCGCGTGATGAACCGTGTGCTGGTCGACAACACCATTCTGGGCCCGTGGATCCATGTCGGTAGCCGCATGCAGCTGTTGTCCGCCGCGCGCACCGGCGATGAGATCACCGCGCGGGCGAAGGTCACGGCGAATTACGAGAAGAAGGGGCACCGCTTCGTCGAACTCGACGCGCTGGTCGTCGCCAACGACACGACGCCGATTGCGCATTGCCAGCATACCGCGATCTACCAGCCACGCGAGCAGGCGGCGGCGTAGGCGGGAGCAACATGCATCCTCACAAGCGGGTGTCATGCCCCGCGAAGGCGGGGCATCCAGTACGCCGCGGCTTATCGCTTCTAGCCGCGCCGTCTCTGGAATACTGGATCGCCCGGTCGAGCCGGGCGATGACAGTTGTGAGCGTGGAGGCAGCGACTGCTCCTGTACAAGCAAAGGAGCCCCGGCCCTTACGCCGCCTTCCCCTTCGCCTCCTGGATCGCCCGCCACACCCTCTCCGGCGTTAGCGGCATGTCGATGTGCTTGACGCCGTAGTCCGACAATGCATCGAGCACCGCGTTCACCACCGTCGACAGGCTGCCGGCGCAGCCTGCTTCGCCGCAGCCTTTGCTGCCAAGCGGGTTGGTCGTCGCCGGCACCGGGTGATCGCCGACCGTCATGTTCGGCACGTCCCCGGCGCGCGGCAGGGCGTAGTCCATCAGCGAGCCCGTGATCGGCTGGCCGCTCTCGTCGTAACGGATGTGCTCCATCAGCGCCTGGCCGATGCCCTGGACGACGCCGCCATGGAGCTGACCGGCGACCAGCATCGGATTGATCACGGTGCCGAAGTCGTTGACGGCGCTGTAGCGCACGATCTCCACCACGCCGGTGTCAGGATCGATCTCGACCTCGGCGACGTGACAGCCGTTCGGGAAGGCCGACGGCACCGGCTCGCTGGTGTGGTCCACGTCGAGTGAGTCAGGCACGCCCTCCGGCACCTTGCCGTCATGCAGCTTCCTCGCCAGCTCCATGATATCGATGCTGCGGTCGGTGCCGGCGATGGTGAAGCTGCCGCCTTCGAACTCGATGTCGGCTTCGGAGGCCTCCAGCATGTGCGCGGCGGCACGCTTGCCTTTTTCGATGACGAGCTTGGCGGCGCCCACGATCGCCATGCCGCTCGCGGTGATCGAGCGCGAGCCGCCGGTGCCGTTGCCGGCGTGGACGATGTCGCTGTCGCCTTGCACCAGCTTGACGCTCTCGAAGGGCACCCCGAGCTGCTCGCACAGCACCTGCGCGAACGGCGTGGCGTGGCCCTGGCCGTAGTCCAGCGTGCCGGTGATGAGCTGCACGGTGCCGTCAGGATCGAACACGATCTTGCCTAGCTCGACGCTCGGCGGCGCGGTGACCTCGAGATAGGAGCCGACCGCGATGCCGCGCAGCTTGCCGGCCTTCTTGCTCTCTCTCTTGCGCTTGGCGAAATTCTCGTAATCGGAGATTTCGAGCGCCTTGTTGAACACCGCCTGGAAGTCGCCGCTGTCATAGGTGACGCCGGAGGACGCGGCGAACGGCATCTGGTTCTGTTTGATGAAGTTGCGCTTGCGCAAACTGAGGCGGTTGATGCCCATCTCGTCGGCGGCTCGGTCGATCAGCCGCTCCATATAGTAGTTCGCTTCGGGCCGGCCGGCGCCGCGATAGGCGCCCATCAGCGTGGTATTGGTCAGCACCGTCTTGATGTCGACCGCCATCAGCGGCGTGCGGTAGACGCTGGAGAAATTCTTGGCGGTGTTGAGCGAAAGCGGGCTCGGCGCGACGCCGGTGATGTAGGCACCGAGATTGCCGTAACCCGAAAGCTTCGCCGCGAGGAAGTGTCCCTCGGCATCGAGCGCGAGCTCGGCATGGATCTTCTGTGCGCGCCCGTGGCTGTCGGAGAGGAAGCTGGTCGAGCGCTCGTCCAGCCACTTCACCGGGCGTCCTAGTTCCTTCGCCGCGTACAGGATGCACATGTATTCGGGATAGTTGACGTTCTTCATGCCGAAGGAGCCGCCGACATTGGCGGTGAGGATGCGCACTTTCTCGTTCGGTACCTTCAGGTTCTTGGCGAGGTTGGCGCGGTTGCCGGCAACGCCCTGCGTCGGCACCTGAAGCGTGTAACGCTCGGTCTTCTTGTCGTAGGAGGCCAGCCCCACGCGCGGCTCCATCGAGACCACGGCGACGCGGGTGTTCTCGATATCAAGCTTGGTCACGTGAGCGGCGCCGGCGAAGGCCGCGTTGACCTTGTCCGTGTCGCCATAATGGTAGTCGAGCGCGACATTATTCGGGATGTGGTCGTAAAGCTGCGGCGCGCCGGGTTTGGCGGCCTCCTCGGGATCGGTCACCGCGGGCAGCGGCTCGATATCGAGCTCGACCGCTTCGGCGGCATCGCGCGCCTGCGCCAGCGTCTCAGCGACCACGAAAGCGACGGGATCGCCGACGAAGCGGACCTTGTCGGTCGCGAGCGGCTGACGGTTGGTCTGGAGCAGGGGCGAGCCGTCACGGCTCTTCAGCGGCAGGCCGCAGGTGAAGGGGCCATAGCCGGCGGCGTCGAGGTCGGTTCCAGTCCACACCCCTAGCACGCCCGGCATCGCCTTGGCGGCGGCGATGCCGATGCCGCGAATGATGCCGTGGGCATGGGTCGAGCGGACGATCACTGCATAGGCCTGGCCGGGCAGGTTGAAATCGTCGGTGTAGCGGCCTTTGCCGCGCACCAGCGTGTCGTCCTCCTTGCGGCGGACCGGCTGCCCGACGCCGTATTTTTGCAGTGCAATAGCGTTTTCGAGCGTGGAGGATTTGGTGTGTTCTTGCATGGAAATGACCTGAAAAGCCGGCATTTGCGCGATTTCGCGGGGCGCGTGGAGGGGGCCGGACCCTCTTTCAGATAGCCCAGGGGCCCGTTCACGACAACGCACGAATGGGCATGGTCCTATGTGATGCGATGTTGCGCAGGCCTGCCGCGCTGCTAATGTTTCAGGCGAAAAAGCAATTCCGGATCGGCCCCCTGAGGTCGTGGAAAGACAGTTTGTATGAATGACCACACGCGGCTCCGCGACGGCCATGTGCCGCACGGTGAGCTGGAGGGGTCGATGGCGGCGGTGGCGTTGGCCACCGAGCCTGCCGTCCCCGTGCAGGCCGCCGGAACCGGCGTCTACGCGGCGCTGGACCTCGGCACCAACAATTGCAGGCTGCTGATCGCCTGTCCGACCCACGACGGATTTCGCGTGGTCGATTCCTTCTCGCGGATCATCCGGCTCGGCGAGGGGGTCTCGGCGACCGGATGCATCAGCGAGGCCGCGATCGAGCGCGCCATCGCCGCGCTCAGCATCTGCCGCGACAAGATCAATCTGCGCAAGGCGCGGCGGCTGCGGCTGATCGCGACCGAAGCCTGCCGCGCCGCCTCCAACGCCGAAGGTTTCCGCAGCCCGCGTCGCGGCCGAGACCGGCATCGAACTCGAGGTGATCGACCGCGAGACCGAGGCCGCGCTCGCCGTGCTCGGCTGCTCGCCGCTGGTCGATCCCAGGGGCAGGGGCGCGATCCTGTTCGACATCGGCGGCGGCTCGACCGAGCTGGTGCGGATCGAGCGCGATCCGGAAAATCCGGAACCGCGCATCAAGGCCTGGATGTCGATCCCTTATGGCGTGGTTACGCTCGCCGAACAGTTCGGCGGCCGCGACGTGACGCCGGAGATCTATGCCGCGATGGAGCGCGAGGTGGCCAGCCACGTCGCCCCCTTCGCGGAGGAGCACGGCCGCGACCTCATGGATATGCACCTGCTCGGCACCTCGGGCACGGTGACGACGCTTGCCGGCATCCATCTCAACCTGCCGCGCTACGACCGTCGCCGCATCGACAGCATCTGGATGAACGATGCCGATATCACCGCGACCATCAACAAGCTGCTCGGCATGAGCTACGAGGAGCGCGCCGGCAACAGCTGCATCAGCGTCGAACGCGCCGATCTCGTGCTCGCCGGCTGCGCCATCCTCGATGCGATCCGCCGCGCCTTCCCGCTGCCGCGCCTGCGCGTCGCCGACCGCGGCCTGCGCGAAGGCATGCTGGTCGAGATGATGCGCGAGGACGGCGCGATTCGGAGCTGGTGAGATGGCGAAAGACACCACCGGCCGCTTGCACGTCCAGGTCAAGACCGGCGGCAAGCGCAAGCTGTCGTCGAAGCTGTGGCTGGAACGGCAGCTCAACGATCCCTATGTCGCGAAGGCCAAGGCGGCAGGCTATCGCTCGCGCGCCGCGTTCAAGCTACTCGAGATCGATGACAAGTTCCGGCTGCTGAAATCAGGCATGGCCGTGGTCGATCTTGGCGCTGCGCCCGGCGGCTGGAGCCAGATCGCCGCCAAGCGCGTTGGCTCCGCGGAGGGCAAGGGCAAGGTCGTCGCCATCGATCTCTTGGAAATGCCGGAGATCGTCGGCGTCGATTTCGCGCAGCTCGATTTCATGGACAATGATGCGCCTGACAAGCTTACAGAAATGCTGGGTGGCAAGGCCGACGTCGTGATGTCCGACATGGCCGCCAACACCACCGGGCATCGCAAGACCGACCAGCTCCGCATCGTCGGCCTGGTCGAGACGGCGGCGGCGTTTGCCTGCGACGTGCTCAAGCCCGGCGGGACTTTCCTGGCCAAGACGTTCCAGAGCGGTGCCGACGCCGATCTGCTCGCCCAGCTCAAGCGCGATTTTGCAACGGTGCGTCACGTCAAGCCGGCGGCAAGCCGTCAGGACTCGTCGGAACGGTATGTGCTGGCGACGGGATTTCGCGGTGGCGCGCGGGGCGAGGCTTAGGCGCGGACGTCCCTTCCTCTCAGAAGCCGTACTTCATCGCGCCGCGCACCCGCTGGCTTTCGATCCCGCTGGCCGAGCTCGTCAGCAGATATTCGAGATCGAGGCTGAGCGCGCCGCCGACCTCGGCTCGCAGGCCAAGCCCGCCGGTGAGCGTGTCGCGCGCCGTGGACGTGCCTGAGATCGTGTAGTTGGAGCTCAGGCCGACAAGATCGACGTAGTTCAGGCCCTGCACATAGCTGCCGTCGAAGGCATGCCGCCATTCCGCGCGGGTGGTCGGCGTCAGCACGCCCCAACTCTGCAGGATCGGGTAGGCGAGGCGTCCACCGAGCACGCTCGCGATGTTCGTCGTGTTCATCCTGTCGTAGCTCAGCGCCCATGCGCTCGAACCCGTTTCGGCGTAACCGTCGAGCGTTACCCTGATAACGTCGAGGCGGCCGTAGGACGACAGCCTGAAGCCGTCCCATCTGGATACATGGCTTACGCCAACCGAGCCGAACACGACGCTGCCCGAGCGTGTTCCTGACAGCATGACGTTGCCGTCGCTCGACCAGCGCTTGCTGTCGAAGCGCAGGGCGCCATAGCCACCGGCGACGTCGAGATAGGTGTGCGGCAGGAAGCGCCAGCTTGCGTAGAGCGTCGCATCGAAATTGCGCGCATCGATCCGCGAGCCGTCGCTGCCGATCTCGCTCCGATCAAGGCCCAAACCGAACGCCGCGCCCGCCTTCAGTCCGTCCGTGATGCGGCGGTCGAAGCCGAGCGTCAGGCCTGACGAGGTGAAGCGATTGTCGAAGCTGTCGTCGCTGCGCAGACGGCCGAAGCCGACAGTGCCGAAGGCCCAGACATGGAACGGCAGCGCATTGGTCTTGTTGAGCGCGTCCATGGCTTGCGGCAGCGCGGCCGAGAGCTGGCTGATGGCGCGGCCGGCGTCGCTCTGCGTGGCGGGGATGTGGATCGGCAGGTCACCCGCATAGGCAAGGGCTGGAGCAGCATCCGCCTGGCTGTTGAGCGGACCGGCCGTCCGGCTGCCACCGAGGCCGCCCGCGGAGGCGACCGTTTCGTTCGCGGCGCCGCTCCGAGAAGCCTGGCTGCTACTGCCGCCGCTGCTTGCTTCGCTATCGTCTTCTTCATGCAGCGCCTCGAAACGGCTGAAGACGTTGGCGATCTGGGTTTGGCCAAACCGCACGGCACTCGACACTTGGGAGCTGACCAGCCCACGCACGGTCGCGTCGCTGGTCGGATCGGAACGGCCCACGGTCAGCGTGATCGCGCTCGACGTCGCCGCCGCATTGTGGCCATCGCCCGCATACACGGCCGTGATCGAATGCGCGCCCATCGCCAGGGCCAGCGTCGTGAGGATTGCCGTCGTGCCCGACACCGTCGCGGTTCCGAGAACGGTCGTGCCATCCTTGAACGTGATGGCACCCGTCGGCGAAATCGCGCTCGACAGCGTCGCGGTAAGGGTGACCGATTGTGCCACGGCCGGTGATGTCGTCGAGCTCGCGACCGAGAGCGTCGTGGCGGCCTTGACGACTGACATCGTAGCCGCGGCCGACGTCACGGAGGCGTTGTTGGTGTCGCCATTGTAGATCGCGGTGAACGTGTGCGCGCCCAGCGGATAAGAGGAGAGCATCAGGATGGCACTCGAGCCCGAGAGGGTGGCGCTGCCGAGCTGTGTCGAGCCTTCGTAGAAAGTCACGGTGCCGGTCGGGGAGCCTGCGCCAGTGACCGCCGCGACCACCGCGACCGACATGCCATTGCTCGCGGGCGTGGAGGAGGCGTTGACTGCGATGGAGGGCGTCGCCTGTGTCACCGTCACGGCCGTCCCGCCCGTCGCGGTGTTGTTGTTGGAATCGCCATCATAGCTCGCTGTGATCGTATGCGAGCCGACCGAAAGGGTGCTCACCGTCAGGCTGGCGGTCGTGCCGGAGACGGTCGCAGTGCCGATCGAGGTCCCGCCATCATAGAAGGTGACTGTTCCGGTGGGCGAGTAGCTGTTGCTCAACGTCGCCGTCAGCGTGAGCGGGCTGGCATAGGCGACCGGCGAAGGCGAGGGCGAAACGGAGAGAGTCGGTGACGTCTTATCGATCGTGAGCTGATAATAGAGGATGAAACTCGCACCCGTCGTGGAATCCGGCGGGTGGTTCCCCGACCCGGTCAAGAAGGTAAAGAAGCCGGTGACTGTCCCTGCCGCGGTGGGCGTACCGGTCAACGAGAAGGAGCAGGTCTTCGAACCGAAAGGGTTGGTGGTGTTGGTGAAAGTGACGCCCGGAAAATTGTTGAACCCCCAGGCCTGGGGATTACACGAGACAGTGTCGGTGTAGACCGTGGTGGATTGGGAATAAGCCGTACCGACCGTTGCGTTCGGCAGCGTCCGGTTGGCACAGGCCGTGCCCTGCATGATGAAGAACGCGAAGAGCGCCAACATCGCGGAGAAGCTTGGCTGCCGCAGGTGAAGCCGGCTGCGGCACGCAAGCATGTCGAAATAGACAGAGATCATTTTCCCGCCCCTCGTACGGACCCAGGCCGAAGACTCGTTTCGGCGGACCCGCCACGGGCGGGATGTGCGGCCTTCGAACGGCCTGCAAATTCGCGCGACACACGACCTTGCGTGTCTGGATCGTCCGATGCCCAGTTAGGCGAGGAGCGCGGAATCCACCATCAATGCGGGTTGATGTTGTGGATTGGGTCGGCTTGCCCGGCACTTAGAATCGGCGCCGTCAAGGTTAGTCGCACAGCTCCGATATCGCCGATTGCCAAGGAGGTGTCTGGCCTGCGAAGGCGCGCTGGAAGATCGTCAAGGCAGCGACATGGACGATCAGAAATGCGGCGGCTATGGCCAGGAGCCAGGCCGTTTCATTCTGGGCTGGGCGCCGGCTGGTCAACCTGGCGCGCGCGGTACTGCTTGCATCGATCATGTCTGGGCCTCCGGACCCCGTGTTGAAAATCGTCTGGTGTGCGTGAGATTGGGACCGAGGCCGCAATACCGTCGTCCTCAGAACGCGAACTTGACTTGTGCCCGGCCGCTCTCGCTCCTCGCCTGGTTTGCGATCAGCTCGTCGAATCGCGCGCTGAGGCTGAGCGATTTGTTCACCTGCAGTTCGAGACCGAGACCAATGAGGGCCTGGTCGCGCTTCTCTGCCAGACCGAACAGGCTGTAGGCCGTCGCCGCATCGAAGCTGTAATAGGCAATCTGCGTGTAGGCGCCGTTGAAGCTGTGGCGATAGGCGAGCTCGAGGCTCGATTTAAGGGCGCCGGCCGAAGTGTCCATCACATGGCTGAACCTCGTCCCGAGTACGCCGGCGGCATCGACGGCCGAGGTCCGATTGAAGGTCAAATTGTAGATGCCCGCGCCGGTCTCGGCGTAGCCGTCGAGCCGGAGCCATTGCAGGTCGAGCCGCGCATAAGGCGCGATCTTCCAGCGATCGAACTTGACCTCGTGGTTGATGGACAGCGAGCCGAAGAGATCGCCGGCCGACCTGTCCCCCGAGCCGAACGCCAACGCCGTGCTGTCGTAACGATAGTTTGCGAGGCGGCCTGCCGCGTAACCGAGGATGGCGTCGATGAACCAGAACGGCGCCACGCGGTAGCTGGCATAGGCCTGCGCCGACCAGACATTCGCATTGATCCGCGAGCCGTTGCTTCCGATCGTCGCACGATCGATGCCGAAGCCGACGGCGACACCGGCTGTCAGATTTCGGGCAAGGCGCGCGTCGACGCCGGCGGTCATGCCGGTCGAAGACACGTTGTATTTGGCGTCGGCGTAGGTGGTATCCCGGCCGAATTGCAGCGCGCCGGCAGTCCAGTAGCGCAGCGATGAATCGGGAACCGCTGCGATCGGCGCCGCCTGTCCATCTTGCGGCTTCTGCCGAGGCGAGGCTGCATCGGATCCGGCACCTGCATTCGCAGCGTCCGCGGGCGGGCCGTATTGTCGCTGTGGGGCCGGCATCTGTGAGAAGGAGGCCCTGTTGCTGACCAGCGGTACGTCGTCGTTGTGCAGCTCGGCCAAGCGGTCCTGCACGTTGTCGATCTGTTGCTGCCCCATGACCTGCACGGTGTGGACCTGAAAGTCGACCATCGCCTTCACGGTCGGATCCGTGGTGGGATCCGGCATGGCGGCATAGCGATAGATAGCGGTGCCCGTGCCTGAGCCGAGCGGCGTCGTTACGGTGACGTCGACTGGGCCAGCCGCATGTGGCGGCGTCACCACCGAGATCCGTGTCGCGCTCAACACGGTGAAACCGAGCACGTTGACGCCACCGAATTTGACCGAGGTCGCACCGGTGAGGTTCTGTCCGGTGACAACGGTCGTTTGCTGGCCGGCGACAGGGCCCGACGATGGACTGGCGCCGGTCACGACCGGGCCGGGAACGACAGCGGCGGTGCATACCACGGTGACGTCGATCCGCGAGGGCATGCCTTCGCTCAGCGAGCGCCAGCTGAAGGTCTGCGTGCCTGTTGTCGTTACGGTGACATGCAGCGTGCCCGAGACCACGCTGGAGCCGTCGGCATAATGGCCGCCGACACCGAGTTCGATGCCGTAGAAGAGCGTCGTGTCGACGACGAAGGTGTAATTCAGTGTGATGACGTCGCCAGCGGTCAGCGACACCGTGGTGGACCGGTTGTCAGCTCCGCCCCCATTGAAGGCGCCGCTGTTGATGTCGGCGCAGGTGGTCGCCGCAAAAGCCGGACCGGTCCCGAGGACATGCGCCACAGCGAACAGCGCTATCGCGCGGAGCATGGTCGCCGAAATGGCCCGACAAAAACAGACGAGACGCAGGTGCGCGTCGACACAAAAGCAAATCATACCCCAATCCCAATCGTGCGACGTCCTGCCGAACACAGGCCATCGACAGGGCTCGTAGGCGAAAGGGGCGGAAACAACCATCAACGCTGGTTGATCTTCGAGGAGCAGGCGCGCCGCCTCGGGATATTGGCTCTGGACGAGAGCGGATCACTTCTGCAATGGAAAGTCTTCAGGTGGTAAGCGCGAGGATTGGCCGGGATGCCGGCGGTAGAATTTGACCTTCCCGGACTGATCGGCAAGACCGGCGAGTTTCGCGACGGCAAGACCGAAGAGGCGTTCTCCGAAAGCGTCTGGCAATCTGCACGTGCGATGGCCCTGTTGTGCATCTTCGCCGAGACGGCGGCGAGCCTGTCCTTCGTGCCGCTGGATTTCCTGATGCTCACCGGCCCCCGGCTGGCGTTCTTCACGGAAGTGCGGCTCCTGATCGCCCTGTCGGCGGTTTCCGCCGTGATCGCCGTGCTGCGGACGAACAGATATCCCCGCATCGTCGTGATCACGTACGTGCACCAGTTCGCGTTCTTCACGCTCAACGCGCTGGTCTTCGACCATCCGAGCCTGACCCGTCATGGCGGATTGTTGCTGCCGCTGATCGCCATTGCACTGAACCTGTGTGTCCCCGGGCGATTTCGCTGGGTCG
Source organism: Bradyrhizobium sp. USDA 4486 (assembly GCF_054057995.1). Taxonomy (NCBI): domain Bacteria; kingdom Pseudomonadati; phylum Pseudomonadota; class Alphaproteobacteria; order Hyphomicrobiales; family Nitrobacteraceae; genus Bradyrhizobium; species Bradyrhizobium sp. USDA 4486. The sequence continues at coordinate 2,748,259 of NZ_JBSRZV010000001.1, read as the reverse complement.
CGCTGATGAGCGCCTACGCGCCCGTTGTCAGCCTGTTGTTCTGGGCGGTGCTCAGGCCGGACCCGGAGAGCCCGCTCGATCTGATGATCATCCTGCTGGTCGTCGCGGTCGGCTACGTCGTCGGTGCGGTGGCGCGCACGCAGTTCAACCGGCTGCGGCGCGAGGAATATCTGCGCATCGCGCGCGAGCGGCAGGTCAACCTCGACCTGCGTGAGGCCAAAGATGCGGCGGAAGCGGCCGCGAACGTCAAGGCCGACTTCCTTGCCGTCATGAGCCACGAGATCCGCACGCCCATGAACGGCATCCTCGGCATGGCGCATTTGGCGCTCGACGAGCCGCTGCCGCCCTCGCAGCGCAAGCGCCTGTCGATCATCAAATCCTCGGCGGAGGGGCTGCTCAACATTCTAGACGACATCCTGGACATCTCGAAGCTGGAACGGCAGGCCGAGGTCTACGAGCGCGCGCCATTCGACCTCAGGCAAGGCCTGCGCGAGATCGTGCACCTGATGACGCCTCGCGCGCAGGAGAAGGGATTGAGCCTGCAGCTGGCGCTTTCGCCGCTCGTGCCGCAATGGGTGCTCGGCGATCAGTCGCGCGTGAGGCAGATCCTGTTCAACCTGATCGGCAATGCTGTGAAGTTCACGAGCCAGGGCAGTGTCACCGTCGAGGTCACGACAGCCGAACCTCAGGACCGAGCGCTGATCACGTTCTGCGTGTCCGACACCGGCATCGGGATCACGCCCGAGCAACGGGCGCATCTGTTCCAGGCGTTCGGGCAGGCGGACGCGTCGATCCGGCGACGCTTCGGCGGCACCGGGCTCGGACTTGCGATCTGCAAGCGACTTGTCGACGGCATGAACGGCGAGATCGACGTCGAGAGCACACCGGGGCAGGGTAGCCGCTTTCGCGTCAGCCTGCCGCTGCCGGCAACCCATGAGCCGGGGGAGCGCCATGCAATCGACGCGGCGGCTTCGCAGGCCAGGCGTCTCAATCTGCTGCTCGTCGAGGACCTTCCCATCAATGCGATGGTCGCCCGTGGGATCCTGGAAAAGGCGGGGCACAGCATCGCGCTGGTGAAGTCCGGCGAGCAGGCGATCGAACTCGTGCAGAGCGCGCGGTTCGATGCGGTCCTGATGGACATGCAGATGCCTGACGTGGACGGGCTCGAGGCGACGCGTCGAATCCGGGCCCTGCCGCCTCCGCACAGCCAGGTCCCGATCGTTGCGCTGACCGCCAATGTCATGTCGGAGGATGTCGCCGCATGCCTCGCCGCGGGCATGGATGGACATCTGGCGAAACCGATCAACGTCGCAGCGCTGCATGCCGCGATCGAGGCCGCGCTGCAATCCCGGCGCTGGCCCATATCCGGCCCGCGCGCATCCCTGAAAGCCGGCGGCGACGTTCTCGTGGTGGGCGACGAGCGCAAGGCAACGCACCTTCCGCTCCAGCAGCTGGGATTTCGCGTTTTTCCGGCCCAATCGTTCGAAGCCGCCGGCACGATGGTGTCTGCGCGGGAATTCGCGGCGATGGTGGCCGTCGTCCCGCCGTCGGGGTTTCTGTGATCGCTGCGTCAGCGCGCAGCAGGAGAGGGCGGCGGCATGTTCGTCGTGGGCGTGCCCGCCGAAGGCGAAGCCGCGCGGCTGCTTGATGAGGGCGCCGACCTCGTGCTGGCGGCGGGCCTTGCGCCGGATGACATCGCCTGGAAGATCGAGGCGTTCCTCGCGCCCCAGCAGCCGCACGGATCGTTCGCGCTCGAAGAGGTCTTCGAGCGTGATCGCATCGATGAATTGCAGGTGTTGTTCGCGAGCAGCCTCGTCGAGCTGGACCGCGCTTTGACGCGAGACGATCTGGCGCCGAAGGATCTTGCGGGCATCGCCCACCGCATCAAGGGGAGCGCGGCGAACTTGCGGATGCCCGAGCTTGCCACGCGCGCCGATGATGCGCTGATGGCGGCCAAGGCAGCCGGCGCAAGCCGAGGCGACCGGGACGAAGCCGTCAAGGCCCTGAGGCGGCAGATCAGGCTCGTCCTGCGGGACCTCGATGTCGCCGGGCAGAGCAGGCTGGCGCCGGCAGCCATCAACAACGCGTTCGAAGGGGCCGATGTCGACGATCGTACTCGTGGTTGAAGACGCGCCGGAGATCCGGCTGATGCTGACGGCGTTCCTGAAGGAGGAGGGCATGATCGTCCACGGCATGGCAACCGGCGGCGAGCTGCGGGCTGGACTCGCCACGATGCGGCCCGACATCGTTCTGCTCGATATCAATCTGCCCGATGCGGACGGCATCGCGCTGGCGCGTGAATTGCGGCTCGGCGAACAGTGCGGGCTGATCTTCGTCACCAGCCGCGACTCGGACGACGACGTGCTGTCGGGCCTCGAGGCGGGAGGCGACGACTATGTCTCCAAGCCGATCAACCTGCGCACGCTGCTCGCCCGCATCCGCAGCGTCTTGCGGCGGACCAAGGAAAAGGTCATGACGTTCGACGGCTGGATTCTGGATCCGGTCCGGCGCGAGCTGTTCCGTCCCGACGGAAGCATGGTCAAGTTGACCTCGGGCGAATTCAACATCCTGGTCGCCCTTGCGTCCCACATGACGCAACCCCTGAGCCGCGATTTCCTGCTCGACGTGATCTCCAACCGCGATCCCCGCGAGATCAGCGAGCATACGGTCGACAATCTGATCGTGAGGCTGCGCCGCAAGATGCAGCACGACGGCACGGCGGCGCCGATCACCACCATCCGGGGTGTCGGCTATGCCCTGGTGCCGTTGCAGCAGTAGCCTTCTATCCCAGCCGCTGATCGCGCATGTCCTGCGTATCTTCCGTCGCTGCCTTGACGGCGGCGCTGGCGGCGCTCTTCGCTGCCCCCTTGCGGCTTGCGATCTCCACCGCCTTGCGGCCGGAGATCTCGTGGCCGGCGTCCGCCGGCATCTGCCAGAAGAACCAGCTCGAGGCCGCCGAGGTCAGCGCCACCACGACGAAGGCGGGCGCGAACATGGTGGCGTTGAGCTCGCTGACATGGCTGAGCCACATCGTCGTCTCGACCGAGGCGGCTCCGACGGCGACGCCGGCGGACACTGCGAGCTGCTGGTTGACGCTGACGAGCGTGGTGGCCCGGCTCATCTGCGCGGTCTCGACGTCGGCATAGGCGACGGTGTTGATCGCGGTGAACTCCAGCGAGCGGAAGAAGCCGCCGACCACCAGCATCACCATGATGATCAAGAGCGGCGTCGTCACCGTGAACAGCGCACAGACGCCGAGGAAGAACGCGCTGATGATCGCGTTCACCGTCATCAAATTGCGGAAGCCGAAGGTGCGGATGATGCGCGCCGCCAGCGTCTTCATGCCCATGGCGCCGAGCGAGGAGCCGAAAGTGACGAGGCCGGAATGGAACGGCGACAGGCCAAAACCGATCTGCATCAACAGCGGCAGCAGGAACGGCAGCGCGCCGATGCCGAGCCGGAACATGAAGCCGCCGAAAATGGCCGCGCGCAACGTCGGCAGCTTCAGCAGCGAGAAGTCGAGCACCGGCGATCCCGTCCGCCGGGCGTGGATGACGTAGAGCGTCATCGAGATCGAGCCGCCGACGACCAGCGCCGCGACCGTGCTCCAGGGCAGCAGGTTGAGCCCGGCGACGGAGAGGCCGAACGCGATGCCGGCAAGGCCGATGCCGGCAAGCACCATGCCGTAGAGATCGAAAGGCTCCTGCGTCTCGCTCTTGATGGGATCGATGAACTTCAGCGCCATGAAGATGCCGAGCAGCCCGATCGGGATGTTGATCAGGAAGATCCAGTGCCACGATGCATACGTGGTGATGAAGCCGCCGAGCGGTGGGCCGATCACGGGGCCGATGAGGGCAGGGACCGTCACCCAGGCCATGGCGTTGACCAGCGCGCTCTTGTCGACGGAGCGCAGCAGCACGAGGCGCCCGACCGGCGTCATCATCGCCCCGCCCATGCCCTGCAGGATACGTGCGAACACGAAGTCGGTGACCGAGCCTGAGAGCGCGCAGCCGACCGAGCCCACCATGAACACGCCGACCGCGATCGCGAACACCATGCGCGCGCCGAACCGGTCCGCGGTCCAGCCGCTCGCCGGGATGAACACCGCGAGCGACAAGAGGTACGAGGTGATGGCGAGCTTGAGCGTCAGGGGGCTTGTGCCGATATCGGCCGCGATCGCCGGCAGCGAGGTGGCGATGACCGTCGAGTCCATGTTCTCCATGAAGAGAGCAGTGGCCACGATCAGCGGAATGACGCGTTGCTTGTCGACCATGACAGATTGGTAATGAAAATCAGAAGAGAGGGTGGACTTGCGGCTTAACACCGCCGCCCGGCGGGGACCATTGTGGATCAACGCATAGCACCTAAATCCTGTGCTCGCCCCTGCGTGATTTCCGGCGCGCGCACCTGGCGCGAGCCCGAATCCACGGGGGCGGCAGGGACCGCCGCGGGATGGATTCCGGGCTCGCGACGTTGTCGCGCCCCGGAATGACAATGGGTGGGCCGCCCCGGGCTATCCCAGCCGAATTTGCGTAAAAAGCCTGTGCATGGCTGGCCGGCGGTCCGAATTGCTTTGATTCGTCACGCGGCCGTGCTATCGACCGGCGTCAACCCCACCGATGGGCTCCGATTCTTAGGGCGATGCCGCAAGGCACGCCGAGGGCGGCGCTCATCCATAAGCATTTGCGGCTCGGCCGCAGGAAGGAGTTGGCATATGGCCACGGTGCAACTTCAGGGCATCCGCGAAGCCTTTACGTTCGACGACGTGCTGTTGAAGCCGGGCCTGTCCGACGTGATGCCGGGCGAGGTCGACATCCGCTCTCGCGTCACCCGCGCCATTCCGCTCAACATCCCGATCATGGCCTCCGCCATGGACACGGTCACCGAAGCTCGCATGGCGATCGCCATGGCGCAGGCCGGCGGCCTCGGCGTCATCCACCGCAATTTCGATCCCGAAGGGCAGGCGGCCCAGGTGCGGCAGGTCAAGCGCTACGAGTCGGGCATGGTGGTGAACCCGCTCACCATCAGCCCCGAGGCGACGCTGGACGACGCGCTCAAGCTGATGAGCGACCACGGCATCTCCGGCATTCCCGTCGTCACCGGCGCCGGCAAGTCCACGCCGGGCAAGCTGGTCGGCATTCTCACCAACCGCGACGTACGCTTTGCCACCGATCGGCGGCAGAAAGTCTCCGAGTTGATGACGCACGAGAACCTCGTCACGGTGCGCGAGAATGTCAGCCAGGACGAAGCGCGACGGATGCTGCACAAGCACCGCATCGAGAAGCTGCTGGTGGTCGACGAGCAATATCGCTGCGTCGGCCTGATCACCGTCAAGGACATGGAGAAGGCGGTCGCCCATCCGCTCGCCTGCAAGGACGCTCAAGGCCGCCTGCGCGTCGCCGCCGCCACCACGGTCGGCGACACCGGCTTCGAGCGCACCGAGCGCCTGATCGATGCCGGCGTCGACCTCGTCGTCGTCGACACCGCGCACGGCCATTCCCGTCACGTGCTGCATGCGGTGAACCGCATCAAGCGCCTGTCCAATTCCGTGCAGGTCGTTGCCGGCAACGTCGCCACCACCGACGGCGCGCAGGCCCTGATCGATTCCGGCGCTGATTGCATCAAGGTCGGCATCGGCCCGGGCTCGATCTGCACTACGCGCATCGTCGCCGGCGTCGGCGTGCCGCAGCTCACCGCGATCATGGATGCGGTGGAAGCGGCCAAGAAGGCCGACATTCCCGTGATCGCCGACGGCGGCATCAAGTTCTCCGGCGACCTTGCGAAAGCGCTCGCCGCCGGCGCCGACATCGCCATGGTCGGCTCGCTGCTCGCCGGCACCGACGAGACGCCAGGCGAAGTGTTCTTGTGGCAGGGCCGTTCCTACAAGGCCTATCGCGGCATGGGCTCGGTCGGCGCGATGGCGCGGGGATCGGCCGACCGCTACTTCCAGCAGGACATCAAGGATTCGCTCAAGCTCGTGCCTGAAGGCATCGAGGGCCAGGTGCCCTATAAGGGCCCGGTCGGCAACGTCATGCACCAGCTCGCCGGCGGCCTCCGCGCCGCGATGGGCTATGTCGGCGCAAAGGACATGAAGGACCTGCACGAGAAGGCCCAGTTCGTCCGCATCACCGGCGCGGGCCTGCGCGAAAGCCACGTCCACGACGTGACGATCACGCGTGAGGCGCCGAACTATCCGGGCGGCGGCTAGTTCGTTAGTCATTCCGGGGCGCGAAGCGCAACCCGGAATCTCGAGATTCCAGGTTCGATGCTACGCATCGCCCCGGAATGACAGTGTCGAAGTTTGCGTCGGTGCATTGCTTCTCCTAAATGACTGCAACAAGCAGTCAGGAGGAAGCCATGTCCCAAGCCAAACGCATCGTTCTCGCCGCGCGTCCCGTCGGCGAACCAAAGCCGTCCGATTTTCGCCTGGAGGAATTCGCGGTGCCGACGCCCGGCGCCGGCGAAGTGCTGCTGCGCACGATCTGGCTTTCGCTCGATCCCTATATGCGCGGGCGCATGAGCGAGGGCCCGTCTTACGCAGCGCCGGTGCCGGTCGGCGGCGTGATGGAAGGCGAGGCGGTGAGCGAGGTCGCGGCCTCGAACCATCCGGATTTCGCGGTCGGCGACATCGTCCGCATCCGCTCCGGCTGGCAGACGCATGCGATCTCCAACGGCAAGGGCCTGATCAAGGTCGATCCGAAGCTCGGCCCGATTTCCACTTCCATCGGCGTGCTCGGCATGCCCGGCATGACCGCCTACACGGGCCTGCTCGACATCGGCAAGCCGCAAGAGGGCGAGACCGTCGTCGTTGCCGGCGCCTCCGGCGCGGTCGGCTCGGCCGTCGGGCAGATTGCGAAGATCAAGGGCGCCCGCGCGGTCGGCATCGCCGGCGGCAAGGACAAGTGCGATTACGTCGTGAAGGAGCTCGGCTTCGACGCCTGCATCGACCACCGCGATCCCGATTTCGCCGCAAAGCTGAAAGAGGCCTGTCCGAAAGGCATCGACGTCTATTTCGAGAATGTCGGCGGCGCCGTGTTCGAGGCGGTGTTCCCGCTGCTCAATCCGTTCGCGCGCGTGCCGGTCTGCGGCCTGATCGCACATTACAACGACACCGAGGCCAAGCCGCCGAAATGGGCGGCATCGATGATGCGTGCGACGCTGACCAAGCGGCTGACCTTCCGCGGCTTCATCGTCTCCGATTTCGCCTCCCGCCACCGCGACTTCCTGCGCGACATGTCGGCCTGGGTCCGTGACGGCAAGGTGAAATACAAGGAGTTCGTGACCGAGGGCCTGGAGAGCGCGCCGGGCGCCTTCATCGGCCTGCTGAAAGGCGCCAATTTCGGCAAGCAGCTGGTGCGGGTCGGTCCCGACAAGCTGTAGTTGTTGCGTCGGCGTCACGCGCCGGGCGTCAATGGTTAACAAAGAGTCACCAATCGGCCACACCTGCCCGCAAAGTGCGCAGGTGTGACCGCCGGTTCATTGACGCCAAAGCGAAGTCATTGAATCATCGCGCATATTTTAGGTGTAGCGATGTTAGAGATCAGTGTTTTCTGCGTAATCCTGTTGGCTGCCGGCTATTGGGTGGCGATGTTCGTCATGGGCCGCCATGACGACGTGATCCACGGGAAGTTCGTGCATCGCGAGGAAGGCGATTTCAGCCAACCTGGCATGTCGGCCCCACCGCCGCCATTTCCGAAACGTCCGCTCAGGGCTCCCAAAGTCGCGGGCGAACTGCCGCCCGATGACGCGGTGGCCAATCCCGTCAACAGCGCGGCGCTGCAATCCCTGCTCGCCGCGATCCAGCAGGATCTGAAGAGCGTCGCTTAACAGACGCGCGCTCCTAAAGTGCGATGGATCGGGATGAATCGTCATCGCGCTTTAGTTTATTCTCTGAGCATGATCTTTTCGGAAAACCGCTGCGCACTTTTCCGGATCGTGCCTTAATGCTCGCCGCCCATCTGGGCGAACAGCTCCTCGATGTCGATATCGGCCTGGCCCGGCGCGCGGACGTGGCGGACCTCGACGCTGTCGGGCCGGAATCGGTATTCCACCAGTCCAACTTCCTTGATCGCGATGCGGTCCTGGCGCGCGTCGTTGATCACGAAGCCGGCCGAAGGCGCCCAGACGTGGCGCGTGTGACGATAGGTGAAGTCGCGGCGCTGGTGCACGTGACCGCTGGCGATCAGGCGCAGATCGACATGCGCAAACATCTCGATCAGCCGCGCCCGTGCCGGCTGCGGCACGTAGCGGATCGAGGTCTCCGGCGTCTCGGGGTCGTCGGGCAGGTGGAGAAACACCGGCTTGTGCAGGAACAGCGCAACCGGCTTGCCATTCACGCGCGCGATCTCTTCGGTGAGCCAGTCGAACTGCTCCGCCTCGAAGGCGAGCCCTGAATTCATCACCAGCGAGTTGAGGCCGATGAAGCGCCAGCCGGCCGCTTCGAACGACCAATGGTCTTCGCCGATGATGTCGCAGAATTGCCGGCGGTACGCTTCGGCGACCGGCGGCTTTGGCACTGGACCGATCGCGGTCGGATTGTCGCCGATATCGTGATTGCCCGGCAGATAGCGGCAGGCGACAGGCAGGGCGGCGTGCAGGCTCTTGGCGAATTCGACATCATCGCGGCTGCTCGGCCCATCAAAGGAGACGTCGCCGGTGTTGATGACGAGATCAGGCCGCTCGGTGTCGATATGCGCGCTGATCGCCTGGAAGTTGGCGATCAGGCCGGGAAAGCGCCGGCCAAGATGCGTGTCGGAAATTTGGGTCAGGCGAAATTCGGACATGCCTTGAGCATACAGATCGTCACGCGTCGAAACGATGACGGCGCACGCATGCATCGCAACGAACAAAGTTTAAAACGCGCTGCGGCCATCCCCTCCTTCGTTCGAAGCATGGTCAGAGCACGCGATAGCGGATCGTGTAGCCGTCCTGCGGAGGGACATTGCCGCGACCGCCGAGGCAACGCTGTCGACGAGGTGCCAGGGGCCGAACTCTGCGGAGCGATGCGGCTCGGCGGGCAGGCGGAGGCGGAATTCGAAGATGCCTTGGCCGGGCGGGTTCACGACAAGCACGCGGTCCGCCGTGCGGTGGTTGAGCGCGACGGCGCCGCGCAGCACCGCGCGTCCGTCGGTGAGGTCGCTGACGCCGCCGACCAGCGCCAGCGTTGGCTCAAACGGGCCGAAAATCGCGGTGGTTGGTCGCCTGATCGGGAACAGCGGTTCAACTGTTTGATTGTCAGCGCGAGGAGTCGCGGCTAATGACGGTCCGCGGCTCTCCGCTCTACGTGAAAGTTCCGATGTCCATTCAGATGGTCTTGCTGCCTGTCTTCGTGCAGGTCTGTCTCACCTTCGCGCTGCTGATCGGCATGGTGCTGGCGCGCCGGCGCTCGCTGGTCTCGGGCGAGACCGAGATCCGCGACATTGCGCTGGGCGAGCCGAACTGGCCCAAGGGTGCCACACAAATCGCCAATTGCTACCGCAACCAGTTCGAGCTGCCGGTGCTGTTCTACGCCCTGATCGCGCTGGCGCTGCCGCTGCGCCATGCCGATCTCTTCATCGTGCTGATGTCCTGGGTGTTCGTGGTGACGCGCTTTGCCCATGCCGGCGTTTTCGTCTCCTCGAACGATCTCGGACGGCGCTCCACGATCTGGCTCGCCGGCGTGCTGGTGCTGCTGGCGATGTGGATCTACTTCGCGCTGAAAATGCTCCTGTTGATCTAGGCGCCCGCATGGTCCGGAAAAGCGGAAGACCGGTTTTCCGACAAGATCATGCGCAAAGACTCCGATCCCGATCTGAAAGATTCAAATGACTCCCGCTGCCCGGCTGTCCGCAGCCATCGAACTGATCGACACCATCGAGAAGGACCGCGTGCCCGCCGCGAAAGCGCTGAAGGAGTGGGGCACCGCGCACCGCTTCGCCGGCTCCGGCGACCGCGCCGCGATCGCCGGCCTCGTCTGGGACGTGCTGCGCCGCTACGCCTCGAGCGCCTGGCTCATGGACGCCGACACTGCGCGTGCCAGGCTGATCGGCATGCTCCGCCTCGAGCGCGACATGGACTCGGCCACCATGGCCGCAATGTTCGACGGCAGCCGCTTTGCGCCGGCGCCGCTGACCGACGCCGAGCAGGCCGCGCTCGCCTCGCGTTCTCTCAAGGACGCGCCCGCTGCCGTGGCGGGCGACTATCCGGAATGGCTCGATCCGTACCTGGCAAAAGTGTTCGGCGAGGATCGCGCTGCGGAAGCCGCCGCGATGGCGAGCCGGGCCCCGCTCGATCTGCGCGTCAACACGCTAAAATCCAATCGCGACAAGGTGCTGCGCGCGCTTTCTCATCTTCACGCGAAGCCTGCGCCATGGTCGGCAACGGGTTTGCGCATCGAGCTTTCGGCCGACGCGCGCAACCCCGGCATCCAGGCCGAGGAAGATTTCATCAAGGGCGGCGTTGAAGTTCAGGATGAGGGATCGCAGCTTGCGGCCCAGTTCACCGCGGCAAAACCCGGCGAGCAGGTGATTGATCTCTGCGCCGGCGCCGGCGGCAAGACGCTGGCGCTCGCAGCCCTGATGCAGGGCAAGGGCCGGCTGATCGCGACCGATCGCGACAAGCGCCAGCTCGCGCCGATCCACGAGCGCCTGTCGCGCGCCGGCGTCCATAACGCCGATGTGCGCACGCCCAAGGGCGAGGCCGATCCGCTCGCAGACATCCGCGCCTCGGCCGACCTCGTCGTCATCGACGCGCCCTGCACGGGAACCGGAACCTGGCGCCGCAACCCCGACGCCAAATGGCGTATGCGCCCCGGCGCGCTCGAGATTCGTCTGCGCGACCAGGCCGAGGTGCTCGACCGCGCGGTTCCGCTGGTGAAGCCGGGTGGGCGTATCGCCTACATCACCTGCTCGGTACTGTCGGAGGAGAATGGCGAGCAGGTGAGGGCGTTCGCGGAGCGCCATCCCGAGTTCGCGGTCGTTCCGCCCGAGCAGACCGCCAGCGTGCTCTGGGACAAGGCCGAGGCGTTTGCGGACGCCGCGCTGCAGTCAGCCGAAGGCTGGCTGATGACGCCGCGGCGCACGGGCACGGACGGTTTTTTTGTGTCGGTGCTGAAAAAGGTTTCGTAGGTTTGGGCAAAGCGAAGCGTGCCCACCGTTTGCCCATTTGACGGGTGATGGCACGTCGCGCGAGCGGCGCCTTTGCCCACTCTACGGCACCAGCGCACGGCCGTTCCCGCAAAACAAAAGCCCCACGGGCCGGATACCGGCCGCGGGGCTTTCGAGTTCCTAACGCTCTGCCGGTACGTCCGTGGTCAGAGCGCGCGCTGGCGATTAGCCGACGCGGAGATTGTCAGCCGACGACTTGCCGCTGCGGCGGTCGGCGACGACGTCGAACGAGACCTTCTGGCCCTCGTTGAGGGTCGACAGGCCGGCGCGCTCGACGGCGCTGATGTGGACGAACACGTCCTTGTTGCCGTCGTCCGGCTGGATGAAACCATAACCCTTTTGGGTGTTGAACCACTTCACGGTGCCCATAGCCATGGGAATTTCCTTTAGTTAGTTAAAGACGGTACGCACGTGGACCGGTACGCATTGCAGCGCCCATAGTCCTGATGAGTCGATGTTTTGGAGAAATCATCTGAAGCGTGCGCGCCTGTCTTAGACGAGGCGAAGCGGCCCAGTCGTTCGGCCAAGTATCGATGATCACAATATAGCGAGATAATTAGACTTCTTCAAGGCACCACCCGTGGTCCGGCATGTTGCGCCGGTGTTCAATTTTGCGGTGTAAATTGATCGTTCTCGCGCGTCTCAATCGACGATGAAGAGCGTCGCCCCTGTCGTCGTCGAGGACCGGTGCGCGGCATCGCCGAAATCGGAGACCTGGTAGCTCATCCCCGCCGTGAGCTTGAATTTGCGTCCGTCACGCAGCTCCGAGTCGAGCTCGCCCTTCAGGACGTGCAGCACGTGGCCGCGGTCACACCAATGATCCGCGAGATAGCCGGGCGAATACTCGACCATCCGCACACGCAAATCGCCGATGTTGAGCGTGCGCCATCTGGCCTCGCCGATTTCGCCGGGATGTAGCGTGGCCTCGACCTTGCTCCAGTCGGTCACGGTAAACGGGGAGGCGGGGAGCTTCATGGGGGGTCCTGTCTTTGGGCCGGCGGGCGCAGTGTTAGCGCACGCTGTCGCCTCCGTCATTGCAGGTGTGGCTCACGAACCTTCGTCACCCGCGGTGTCATCGCCCGACTTGATTGGGCGATCCAGTATTCCAGAGCGGTCGGGATTGAATCGATGGGCCGCGGCGTACTGGATTCCCCGCTTTCGCGGGGAATGACAGTGGCGAGTGCGGTTGCACCCTTCAATGCAAATGGTTCGCCGATCCCTGCACGATCAGCCCGGCATCATTCACGCGCAGATATTCGCAGATCTTCTTGCCCCGCTCGTTCTCGTAAAACACCACCACGCTATCAGGGCTGACGAACAGATCGATCAGCGAGAAATGCAGCTCCGGCAGCAGGGCGAGCGCCTTGCCCCAATAGGCCCGCAAGCTTTCCTTGCCCTGCACGGTGCCGCTGGCGTCGAATCCCATCGCCGGCATGCGGTCGGAGGTCATCACGACCGTCTCGTCATAGAGCGTGAGCACCCGCTCGAGGTCGCGCGCGTTCCAGGCCTCAACCCAGGTTCGGCCGAGCGCGGCCAGCGTTGCTGGCTGATGATGCTGTGGCATGACGTTCTCCCTGATCAGCCCTGTTTGCAGGTGGGGCAAAAGTAGGTCAATAATACTTACCTATGTCGGTTTGTCCATGCCCAAAGAAGCATGTGGGCGCGCGTGCCAGCGCGGTTGCGGGCAGGGGCGTGGTCGCGTATTTGCTTGCCATGACAGCAGCACAGAACGACCGCTCCGCGTCGACGCCCTCAGTGGCCTCGGCGCACGACAAGATTCTCATCGTCGACTTCGGCAGCCAGGTGACGCAGCTGATCGCGCGTCGCGTGCGCGAGGACGGCGTCTATTGCGAGATCGTCCCGTTCAACAAGGCCGAAGCCGCCTTCAACGAGATGAAGCCGAAAGCGGTGATCCTCTCCGGCGGCCCTGAGTCGGTGCATGAGGCCGGCTCGCCCCGCGCTCCGCAAGCGATCTTCGATTCCGGCGTACCGGTGATGGGCATCTGCTACGGCCAGATGACCATGGCAGCCCAGCTCGGCGGGGAGGTCGAGGGCGGCCATCACCGCGAATTCGGCCGCGCCGATGTCGAGGTGAAGGCGCAGAGCCAGCTATTCGAGGACGTCTGGACTCTCGGGGGCAAGAACCAGGTCTGGATGAGCCATGGCGACCGCATTACTAAAATGCCGCCGGGCTTCTCCGTTGCCGGCACCTCGCCGAACGCGCCGTTCGCGATCATCCAGGACGAGACGCGCAAATATTACGGCCTGATGTTCCACCCCGAAGTGGTGCACACGCCCGACGGCGCAAAACTGATCCGCAATTTCGTCCGCAAGATCGCCGGCCTTACCGGCGACTGGACCATGCGCGCCTTCCGCGAGGAGGAGATCGCAAAGATCCGCCAGCAGGTCGGCAAGGGCAAGGTGATCTGCGGCCTCTCCGGGGGCGTCGATTCAGCCGTCGCCGCTGTGCTGATCCACGAAGCCATCGGCGACCAGCTGACTTGCGTGTTCGTCGATCATGGCCTCTTGCGCCTCGACGAAGCCAAGACCGTCGTCGACCTGTTCCGGCACCACTACAACATCCCGCTCGTGCACGTGGATGCCTCGAAGCAATTCCTGGGCGAGCTCGAAGGCGTCACCGATCCCGAAGTGAAGCGCAAGACCATCGGCCGCCTCTTCATCGAGGTGTTCGAGCGGGAGGCCAAGAAGATCGGCGGCGCCGATTTCCTCGCGCAAGGCACGCTCTACCCCGACGTGATCGAGAGCGTCTCCTTCACCGGTGGCCCCTCGGTGACGATCAAGTCCCACCACAATGTCGGCGGACTGCCCGAGCGCATGAACATGAAGCTCGTCGAGCCCCTGCGCGAGCTGTTCAAGGACGAGGTGCGCAAGTTAGGCCGCGAGCTCGGCCTGCCCGAAATCTTCGTCGGCCGCCACCCGTTCCCGGGCCCAGGCCTCGCCATCCGCTGCCCCGGCGAGATCACCATGGACAAGCTCGACATCCTGCGCAAGGCGGACGCCGTGTACATCGACCAGATCAGGAAGCACGGCCTCTACGACGAGATCTGGCAGGCCTTTGCCGTGCTGCTCCCCGTCAAGACCGTCGGCGTCATGGGCGACGGCCGCACCTACGACTACGTCGTGGGCCTGCGCGCCGTCACCTCCACCGACGGCATGACCGCGGACTTCTACAAGTTCGACATGAAGTTCCTGGGCGAGACCGCCACGCGCATCATCAACGAGGTGAAGGGCGTGAATAGGGTGGTCTATGATGTGACGAGCAAGCCGCCGGGGACGATAGAGTGGGAGTAGCGCGCGCGACACCCTCAAGAGCGAACATCGTGTGATCAGTCAGCTCGTAGGATGGGTAGAGCGCAGCGAAACCCATCGCGATCGGCATTGATGGGTGTCGCATTGCTCCACCCATCCTACAAGTTCTGTCAAAGGCAATGTCGATAGTAGCGGAAGGGCAGCATGGGTGAGGACAACAAGAAGAAGGAATTCGTTGAACGGGTACGGCGGCACTTTCAGGAGATCGCGCCTCAACTGAATATGGAAATGGCGATGATCGCAGGAACGTCATGGGGCGACGCGACGAGCTTCCTGCCGATCGAATACGACTCGCAACTCTTTAGTGATGAATTTGCTGTCGCACTGTGGGCGATGGATGCAGATGGCGAGCCCGTTGACCGGGAGGGGCACCGGTTTCAAGGACCGACGGTCGTCGTTCCCTCCGAAATTTATGATGATGAAAAATACGAGGCGACTGAACCGTCCGAAACCGCTTCAGAGCTTCTGGAGCAGTGGTTCGCCCAAGCGTGGCGTGCCCATGGGCATGAGGCGCTTCGGGCATACATCGGTCACCATGACAGCTATTCAAGACCGATCTGGCCACCAGCGAACAGGTGAATTGGGACAGCATCGTTGCGCGAGCAAAGACTGAGCTCGCCTCATAGTCTCGCATTTCGGGCGCAGGATAGTAGAGCCCTGCCCACCGTCCTGACCGCCGCGCAGGTGCCCAGCGCTTGCGTTGGATGTGCACTGTGCCTGCTCATGCTACGACGTCTGCATCGCCTCTCTGGAGCCAGTGTTGATGTCCGTCCCGCCCACCCAACTCACCTCCACCGAATCCGACCCCGAAACCCTCGGCTGGATGCGCGGCTTCCCGCCATCCCCCGATCGCCTCATCACCTTCCAGGACGGCTCGTTCCGCAGCTTCCCCGAGCTGCGCTGGGCCTGGAGCAATATCCGCCAGCTGGTGCCGACGGTGAATGTCTGGCGCGGAGCGGGGCCTGCATCCGTGCTGCCGCGCGAAGATCATGACATCGGCGCGGTCGCCTCGACCACCATGGAGGGCCGGCCCATGACGTTCGCAAAGATGCTGGAGGAGACCTACACCGACGGCATCGCGGTGCTGCATCGGGGCAGGCTGATCTACGAGCGCTATTTCGGCGCGCTGAAGCCGCACAAGCCGCACATCGCGATGTCGGTGACGAAATCGTTCACCGGCGTGCTCGCAGGGCTCCTGGTCAGCGAGGGCAGGATCGATCCGCAGGCGCCGGTTACGGACTATGTGCCGGAGCTTAAGGAGAGTGCATTTGGCGATGCGCGCGTGCACGAGGTCATGGATATGACCACGGGGCTCGAATACACCGAAGTCTACACCGACAAGAACTCGCATGTCTGGGGCTTGCGGCGCGCCAACGGCATGGCGCCGATTCCGCCGGATTATGACGGCCCCACCACCATCTTCGATTTCCTGCTCGCGCAGAAGAAGCAGGGCGAGCACGGCAAGGCCTTTGCCTACAAGACCGTCAACACCGACGTGCTCGCCTGGATCATCAGGCGCGTCAGCGGCAGATCATTGTCGGATCTGCTCTCGGAGCAGATCTGGACCCAGATCGGCGCGGAGGAGGACGCGCATTATCACGTCGACCGCATCGGCACCGAAAGCGGCGGCGGCGGTCTGTCCACGACGCTGCGCGATCTCGCCCGCTTCGGCGAGACCATGCGCAATTTTGGCCGCTTCAACGGCCGTCAGATCGTGCCGTCGTCCGTGGTCGAGGACATCGCGCGCGGCGGCGACCCCGAAAAGTTCAAGCCGGCCGGTTACACCACGCTTCCCGGCGCGTCCTATCGCAATCAATGGTGGGTCACGCACAACGCCCACGGCGCCTATATGGCCCGCGGCGTTCACGGCCAGGGCATCTACATCGATCCCAAGGCCGAGATGGTGATCGCGCGCTACGCCTCGCATCCCATGGCGGGTAACGCCGCCAACGACCCCGTGACGCTGCCGGCCTATATGGCCCTGGCGAAGGCGCTGATGGCGGGCGGGTAGACTGCGCCATACACTCTTGTCATCGCCCGATTAATCGGGCGTTCCAATATTCCAGAGAAGCTGGTGATTGAACCGAGGGGCCGCGGCGTACTGGGTCGCCCGGTCGAGCCGGGCGACGACAGTGTACCAAACCGCAAGATCGGTCGAGCACGCCAAGGCCGTCACCGGCTAACTGCACCCGCCACGGAGGAGGGACGATGACGGCGGCGCTGCAAAACTATCAGGCTCGGATGCGCAGGGTGCTGGAGCATATTGACCGGCATCTCGACACGGATCTGGACCTGGACAGCCTGAGCGGCGTTGCAGCCTTCTCGAAATTTCATTTCCACCGGCAGTTCTCGGCAATTTTCGGGTTGTCAGTGCATCGTTATGTCCAGCTCGCCCGACTGAAGCGCGCTTCCTACCGGCTGGCTTACAGCGACGCGCACAGCGTCACTGACATCGCGATGGACGCCGGCTACGATGCACCGGATGCCTTCGCCCGCGCCTTTCGGCAACGGTTCGGGCAGTCGCCGTCGTCGTTCCGGAAATCGCCGGATTGGGAGCCGTGGCTTGCGGCCTTCGGGCCACTCGATATTGCGAGGAGCAAGCTCATGCAGACGACCTTTACCCCTGACGACGTGACGATCCGCGACGTGCCGACCATCAAGGTGGCGATCATGGAACACCGCGGCGACCCGGCGATGCTTGGCGCTACCATCCAGCGCTTCATCGCCTGGCGCAGGTC
The DNA here is from genome assembly GCF_054057995.1 of Bradyrhizobium sp. USDA 4486. Taxonomy (NCBI): domain Bacteria; kingdom Pseudomonadati; phylum Pseudomonadota; class Alphaproteobacteria; order Hyphomicrobiales; family Nitrobacteraceae; genus Bradyrhizobium; species Bradyrhizobium sp. USDA 4486. Next base: position 2,731,047 of record NZ_JBSRZV010000001.1, on the reverse strand, counting down.
CGCCGGCCTGCATCCCAGCACGAGCCCGACCTTCAATGTCTGGCGCTCCGAACGGCGACCGGCGCGGCCGGGCGATTACAGTGCGGACCTATGCGTCGGGACCGATCAATCGATCGTGGCGAATGGCGAAGACATCAAGGCCGGCGAGATCCCCGGCGGACGCTGCGCGGTGCTGCGCGTCGTCGGCTACACCGACAATCTGGAGCCCGCTGCGCTCTATCTATATCGCGACTGGCTTCCGGCCAGCGGCGAGGAAGCGCGCGACTTTCCGCTCTATTGCCAGCGGCTGAGCTTTTTCCCAGATGTGCCGGAGCACGAGACGGTCGCCGAACTGTTCCTGCCGCTGAAGTAGCGCCGAGAACGGAGGTTACTGATGGGTAGAGCTTCGCAGCGCTCTACCCATCCTACGCGCTCACATCCCCAGCGCCATCGCGATGCGCGAGGCCAGCAGCTTGACGATGAAGCTTGGCGGATAGCTGCGATAGCTCGGCACATCCTCGGACAACACGGCGCCCTCGGGCTTGAACTTCGTACAGATCCGCGCCTGCAGCGGCGGCAGGTCACCATGAAAGCGCGCCCGGTACGCGGAGACCCAGTGCGGGCCGCGATCGAAATTCATGAACATCGCCGAATGGCAGCAGGTCGCGACCACCCGGTTGGTCGGCGACATCTCCTTGAGCTTGTGCGGCTTCAGAAGTTCGGCCCCCCGGGAGCACTCGAACCGGTCTTTGCGAAAGAGCATGTACGCCGTCCCACCGTCGCGATCGCGCACGGGCGCCGCATGCGGCAGCGCTTCGATCTGGGCCGCAGCCTTCTGGCAATCGTCGCAATAGCAGGCGGCGCTGACGATCGGCCTGCCGAAGGCTTTGACTTCGACGCTGCCGCAGGCGCAGGTTGTGGTGACGATGGGAGCATTGGTCATAAGTTGCATCTCATGGGGTTCTTGGCATGTCTCAAGCCGCCGCTTGAGCTCACAGGACGGATGAGCGAAGCCTGATCCGACATCATGAGTGCGGCGCGACGTAAATTGTCCGCCCTAAAGATCCCGCGACAGCTTCTCAAACTTCTTCATCAGCCGCTCACGTTTCAGCCGCGACAGCCGCTGGATCCAGAATATGCCGTCGAGCTGGTCGATCTCGTGCTGGTGACAGACGGCGCGCAGGGCCTCCGCTTCCTCGGTTTGCATGTGGCCGTCGACATCGAAATGGCTGATCCGCACCCGGGCGTGGCGCTGGACCTCGTCGTTGACGCCGGGCATCGAGACGCTGCCCTCGCGGTGCGTGATCATCTCGGGCGAGGCCCATTCGATCACCGGATTGACGTGAGTGCGTGCGCCGTCCTTGGCATCGAGCTCGAGCACGACGACGCGCAAGGGCACGCCGATATGCGGCGCGGTGATGCCGATGCCGGGCGCGGCGCGCATCGTGTCGAGCAAATCTGCCGCAAGCTCGCACAAGCCGTCGTCGAACGCGGTGACGGCGCGGGCAGGGACCGTGAGGCGGCGGTCGGGATAACGAACGATCGGGCGAATGGTCATACCCGCTCCTAGCACTCACGGACGGTTGAAGCACCTCGTCGTTGACTCCCTACCAACTGGAAGGTAGTCATCCGTCATGAGCAACGTGTCCTCGACCGCCGACGACATCCTCGCCTGCGCGCGCAGCCTGATCATCGCGGGCGGCTTTAACGGCTTCAGCTATGCCGACATCGCCGAGGTCGTCGGCATCCGCAAGCCGAGCATTCACCACCATTTCGCCGGCAAGGTGGATCTGGTCCGCACCCTCGTGTCGCGCTATCGGGCGGAAGCCGAGGCGGGACTGGCTGCCCTGGAGCGCAACATCCCCGATCCGCGCGACCAGCTCAAAAGCTATCTCGCATACTGGGAGGCGTGCATTGCCGACGCGACGGCGCCCTTCTGCGTCTGCGCGCTGCTCGCCACCGAGCTTCCGATCCTGCCGGAGGAGGTGGCGCTCGAAGTCCGCGCCCACTTCCGCGCGCTCGCGTCCTGGCTGACATCGGTGATGGAGCGCGGCAAGAGGAAAGGGCGGCTTCACCTCTCGAGCTCGGCCAAGGTCGAAGCGGAAGGATTCATGGCGACCATTCACGGCGCGATGCTGTCGGCGCGCGCGTATGGCGATCCAAAAATGTTCGGCGTGATCACCGGCCCGCTGCTGGAGCGGCTGTCAACCAGGCACTGAAGACATCGGCAAGAGGATCACAGCACCCCCGCAGGCGATCCGGGGGGCGCCTTGCTGGGAAAACTACCAACTAGTAGGTAAAGGAGAAGCTGCGATGGTGCAACATCAATTGGATCTGGTTCGTGTCGATCGCGAGCGGTGGCTGAAGGAATACTACTTCTTGCGCGCGGCGTTCTCGATCGCCTGGGTCGTTGCCGCATTTGCAGTCGGGCCGTCGTCGGCCGTGATCGCCGGCGTCCTGCTCGTGCTCTATCCGGCATGGGACGCTGCGGCCAATCTTGTGGATGGCTTGCGCAGTGGCGGGCTCGAGCAAAACCGCACGCAGGTGTTGAACGTCGGGGTCAGCCTTGCGACCGCGATCGCGGTCCTTCTCGCGCTGCAGACGAGCATGAACTGGGTCCTCGGCGTGTTCGGTGCATGGGCGATCCTATCCGGATTGCTCCAGCTGGGCACGGCCGTGCGGCGCTGGAAAAGTTTTGGTGCGCAGTGGGCCATGGTGCTCAGCGGTGGCCAGTCGGCACTCGCGGGCGCGTTCTTCATCTTCCAGGCCACGACGCCGATGTCGCCGTCGATCGCAACCGTCACGGGCTATGCCGCCGTCGGCGCGCTCTATTTCCTGGTCTCGGCGGTCTGGCTCACCGTCAGCGCATGGCGCCGGCGCGCCAAGCGAGCTCAGCTGGGATGATGCGATGGCGTCATCCCGCTGTCTGCCGGGCGAGTCAAATCGCGCTCTGGCGATTGCCCCGCATCGTCGCGTGGCCTAACGTTGCCGCCAACAACAAGAGTCGAAAGCGGAGGACAACTTCATGCGCTCGATCGCGATCGCCCTGGCGGCAACCATCACAGCGGCAACGCCTGTTGCGGCCGATTATCTGGTCAAGGAGGTCGGCAGCTTCCACATCGGCGGGCGCACCGAGACGCTGAACGGACTTCCCTCCAAGGAGATCGTGTTTTCGCCCGGAGCCCCGCCGATCAAGGTCGATCCGAACGGCGAGTTCGAGGTCGAGCAGATGTATGTCCAGTTCGTCAAGCTCGCGCAGCCGAAATCGAAGCTGCCGCTGCTGCTCTGGCATGGCGGCGGCCTGTCCGGAGTGACGTGGGAGACCAAGCCCGACGGCAAGCCGGGCTGGCAGCAGTTCTTCCTCAATGCCGGCTACGACGTCTACGTCTCCGATGCGGTCGAGCGCGGCCGCGCCTCCTGGGCGCGCTACCCCGAGATATTCAAGAGCGAGCCGTTCTTCCGGCCGAAGAAGGAGGCCTGGGAGCTGTTCCGGATCGGGCCGAGCTACGAGGTCGGCGGCAGGCGCGAGGCCTTCGAGGGCGAGCAATTCCCGATCGAGGCCTTCGACCAGTTCGCCAAGCAGGGCATCCCGCGCTGGGCGACGAATGACGCCGCCACGCAAAAAGCGTATGACGCGCTGGTGCAGAAGGTGTGCCCATGCATCGTTCTGGTCCACAGCCAGGGCGGCAATTTCGGCTTCACGGCCGCGCTCAACGCGCCCGACAAGGTCAAGGCGCTGATCACGATCGAGCCGTCGGGCGCGCCGGACCCCGCCAAGGCGGATGCGGCAAAGCTCAAGGGCGTGCCGCATCTGATCGTGTGGGGCGATTTCCTCGACAAGGTCCCGGTGTGGTCGAAACTCGCAGTCAACCCGACCAAATGGGGCCAGGCGATCGCCACCGCCGGCGGCAAGGTCGATACGTTCGAGCTGCCCAAGATGGGGATCAAGGGCAACACCCACATGCTGATGATGGACCGCAACTCTGATGATGTCGCACGGCTGATCAACGACTGGATCGGCAAGCAGGGGCTGGAGAATTAGAGCGGGGATTGAAGGCGCAGCTATAGCCTGATTGACACGAGTTGAACGATGGCATGATGCACCCCCAGGCACCGGCCCGCGACCAACGGAAATTCCTTGAGCAGGGCGGGCTCGAGGCAGTCGCAACTACTAGACGAGCAGATAACTCTTCCGCGGACGAGATCGAACGGTTGTGGGACCAAGTTGCTGGCTTGGAGGACGAACGGTCGATGCGCATTCGTGGAGTAGGTAGAGCGAAGCGACACGCACGAGAGCCGCTAGCTGCTACGTGCCGCCGTCACGGGCGATGGATTTCGAACGGGTGCAACCCATCTTGCGAGCTGGTCGGCCGCCGGCGCTGCGTGCATCATTCTCGGCTGCACCGAGGTCACGATGCTGGTGGGTGCTACGGATGCGTCGGTCGAGACGTTCGACACGACGGCGATTCACGTCCGAGAAGGCGGCCGATTTTGTCGTCGGGTGATGGCGAGCGCGGCGGAGGCTTAGGTGCTTGTCATGCGAAGCTGTGAGTTCGGCTTGTGTCCGCTTGGGTCGGAAGCCGACTCCATCTCATGGACGCTTACGCCTGTCATGGGGCCAATTTCGGAAGCCGCTTGCGTCAGAAACCAAGGGCTGTTGTCGAAAGCGGCGGTGCCGGTTGGTCACCGCCGCTGTGATCGCTCTCATTGAGCTACTTTGCTGCTTGCTGCGATTGCGGCGGCGGCTTAGGAAGCGACGTCAGCATGCGGATCTTCCATTGTCCATTCTCACGAACATCAACAGACGTCCAAATGACGTTCAACTCGAGAGGATCGCCCTTGTCGTTCTTGCCAGCTACGCGGGCCTCGCCGGTAAGCAGAGCCATGTTCTCTGACAGAGGTTGAATGTCGGTCGTCTTTATTTCGAGATGGTTCATTCCAGCCTTGAAGGCGCCTTCGTAATATTTCGTATTGTCGGGCTCAATTCCATTCTGAGTGACGCGGAGGTAGTCCTTCGTGAAGAGGGAGGTAATCCCTGCAGCGTCCTGCTTGTTGAAGTGGTGCTCGTATGCGGAAGCTACCCTCCCAAGCTCCTCCCTAAGATTTTGATCCGAAGCGGTCGCAGCCATTGTTGATAGCAGCAGCGAAAAACATACGACTCCAAAAGTGCGCATGATGTTACTCCCTACTGTTAGATGCCTCCCTCAACTTGAGGATGGAGACGAGGCTGATCCCCATCCTCCTTGGCGACACCGGGTGGTTGGCCGGTATGGGAGGAGCATGTTCTATCGGTGTCGGAGAAAAGCTCTCCAGATCCGAGACATGCTCGACTGTTTACGGCTGAGGCCCAGCCGATTCTTCCAAACCGCGAAGCTGCCTAACCATCAATTCTCCGATCTTCGTGCCCATATCCTTCCCCACAATTGTTGAGAACCGGTCGTGGAAAACGTCAATTCGCGCACTGGCCACTTGATCGCTGTGATCTCGCAGGTGGACCTGTTTGCGTACGATACCCGGCGCGGTCGGGCTCTTAAGCGAAGATTCCCCGAACTCGTCACTGACGAAAGTCATGAGTGCGGCGGATATCGCAGCTGCACGATCCGTGCGAGCCACCGCGATAAAATACAAACTAGCAAAGCGAGCAGACCTGCCTTGTGAGGTAGCTTACATCTCTGCACGCGTGTTCGGCGGGATTATTCAAGAAAGATTTTGCCAGGTTGGCCAAATGCGTCAGATGCAATGACCTGAACAGCACTCAAATCTCGATAGGGTCGAGAAGCCAAATTGGACGCTGAGAGCCGACATTCCGGGGAAAGAGAAAGCGTCGGCAAAGAGCGTCAAAGCCGACTTCAATCCTCTGGATTGCTACAACACAAGGCCGCAAAGTCGTGGGCCTTTCGACCGAACGCCGTAGTCCCAAAGGCCTACTCAATCACCTCATCGGCGCTCGCAAGCAATGTCGGTGGTATGCTCACGCCAAGCACCATTGCAGCCTTGAGGTTGATTACCAGCTTCAAGCGAGTGGGTTGTTCGACAGGAAGGTCCGCGGGCTTTGCGCCCCTCAAGATTCTATCGACATAACCGGCCAGCTTGCGAAAAGTCTCACCAACGTCTTGTCCATACGACATTAGCAGACCGAAGCGCACCTTTTCGGACCAGATAGATAGAGTCGGTACTCGATGCGTCAACGCTGATGCTCCAACTCGCACTCCTTCGTTTGCCAGCATTGCGCCGACTAAAATCGCAGCTTGGCAACCTTGTTCAGCTGCCACTGAGAATGCCCCGTCGATTGCGTCGGGTGTTGGGACTTCAACCCGATCCAGAATAAGCCCCATCGCCTTCGCGGCTTTCGAGTAGAGTTCGAGGTTCGTCGTTGACGCGACGGAACCCAACGAGCGGTCTTGGAGAAGTGCCACTCGACTCAAACTCGGGATTGCTTCCTTCAACAGGCTCAGACGCTTGCCGGTAAGATCGATAGCCATAAACGACAGGCCGGTTAAATTTCCGCCAGGGTGCGCCAGACTAGCGACAAGACCAGAACCGACTGGGTCCGCCACCACACCGAATACGATTGGGCTTGTGCTTGTGATCTGCTTGAGCGCAACGGCTCCCGGTTCAGTTATGGCAACGATCACGTCAAGATTGCTCTCGACCAGCTCTTTAGCGAGGCTCCGATACCGATCCGGCTGTTCGGCGGGAAATCGATGTGAGAACACAACGTTCTTGCCTTCAACATAACCAAGATCACCGAGGGCCTTGGTCAGGATACCCAAATAGACCTCTTCTTCTTCCGCGCTGCCCGCGTGCCAAAGCACGCCGATTTTCGCCGTTTTTGTTTTGTGCTGCGCGTGCGCGATCAGCGGCCAAACAGCTGAGAGCCCAGCAATCCAAATGATGAATTCTCGCCGTCGCATGTGTCCCCTCGAAGGACCACGCCCATGGGATGAACAGATTAGCACTTTGTGGCAGAGCCGCGAGAGGCAAATGAAGCGGCAGCGATGTGTGGATGTTCGGCTTCGGGTTACGATGAAGCATCCCGGACTTGCGGAGCTTGGTCTCCTCATGGCGCAGAAGCGGACGCTCGGATTTGTGAGTACAAGTCCTGGAGCAGATTAGATTTGCCCGCTCTGAATCTTCGCGTTGTAGCCTGCAAGCTGTACCCGCGTCGGGCAGGGTATCATTGGAACGCTTCGGCAGTCTGGCTCACTCCCGCCGTTTGCTTAGTCCGGATAGGGCGTGCCGTCCTTGTGCACGAACCGGCCGTCGGAGTTCGCGCTCATCATGCCGATGTCGGAGCAGGTCGTGAGGTCCTCGGGCGCGCGGGAGCCGACCTCGAGATAGACGGCGACCGCATCCGAGCGGTTGATCATGTGATGGCCGTTGCCGCTGCCTTTCGGGAAGGGGCGCAGTCGCCTGCGCGCAGCTCGGTTTCGCCCTCGTCCTCGATCAGCACTACTTCGCCTTCGAGCACATAGACGAACTCGTCCTCATGCGAATGCCAGTGCCGCTGGCTCGACCAGTTGCCCGGCGGCAGGCGCATCAGGTTGACGCCGAAGTCGGAAAGGCCGCCGGCATTGCCGAGCCGCTTGCGGATGCGCTCGGCACTGGGCGCGTCGAAGGGGGCTGGATAGCCCGAGCCCTTGCGGGCCGGGACGGTGGCGAGGTCGATCTTTGGCATGCGAAGGGTCCGTTCAAAGTCAGTGCATCGAAACGGGCACGGATCGGCGACCGAGCCGCCACGATCGGCGGGCGTCAAACCGTGATGCGACTATGCTGGCGGGATGATGACATCATGCCGGTGTTTTGCCCGACGTGTCAAATCGGTTGCTGGCATCGCGATTCATAGCAATTCTTGGGCTCCGAAAGCGATGAATCTCGCAAGCCATTGATCCCGCTGCTGCCGGCTACTGTGCATGGGGTTGTTTTCGATATTCTTTGATGTGCGGGCCCAAATTCACGCGGCCAGAGGCCCGCCGCAAAAAATCGCGATACTCTGTCGGCCCGCGCAGTTCCCATTCGTCTTCCACGCGAGACAGATCTGACGGGAGACCAAAATGAACGCTTCCTCCTATCGCTGGGTGATCGTCGCCGCCGGCGGCTTGCTCGGCTGCGTCGCGATCGGCGGCATGTTCTCGCTGCCGGTGTTCCTGCAGCCGATCACAAAGGACACCGGCTGGTCGGTGACCGGCATCTCCAGCGCGATGACGATCGGCTTCCTGGCGATGGCCTGCACCAGCATGGCCTGGGGCACGGCCACGGACCGGTTCGGGCCGCGTCCGGTGGTGCTGACGGGATCGACCGTGCTGGCACTGAGCCTGTTCGCCGCGAGCCACGCGACCTCGCTCGTCGTGTTCCAGTTCGTGTTCGGTCTTCTGGTCGGCGCCTCCTGCGCCGCGATCTTCGCGCCGATGATGGCGACCGTCACCGGCTGGTTCGACACCCATCGCAGCCTCGCGGTGTCGCTGGTGTCGGCCGGCATGGGCATGGCGCCGATGACGATGTCGCCGTTCGCGGCCTGGCTCGTCTCCGGCCATGACTGGCGCACCTCCATGCAGATCGTGGCGCTCGTGGTCGGCGCCATCATGATCCCGGCCTCGCTGCTGGTGCGCCGCCCGCCCGCGCTCGCGCAAGCCGTGGCCGCGCCGATGGCTGAGGAGAGCGCGCAGGCGGAGATGTCGATGGCGGAGGCGCTGCGCTCGCCGCAATTCCTGATCCTGCTCGCGACCAACTTCTTCTGCTGCGCCACTCATTCCGGCCCGATCATCCACACCGTGTCCTATGCGGTGAGCTGCGGCATCCCGCTGATCGCGGCGGTGACGATCTACAGCGTCGAGGGGCTTGCCGGCATGGGCGGCCGCATCGCCTTCGGCCTGATGGGCGACCGCTTCGGCGCCAAGCGCGTGCTGGTCTCGGGACTGCTGCTCCAGGCGTTCGGCGCGCTCGCTTATGTCTTCGCCCATCAGCTCGCGACGTTCTACGCGGTCGGCGCCGTGTTCGGCTTCATCTATGCCGGCACCATGCCGCTCTATGCCGTGCTCGCCCGCGAAAACTTTCCGCTGCGGATGATGGGTACCGTGATCGGCGGCACCGCGATGGCCGGCAGCCTCGGCATGGCGACCGGCCCGCTCGCTGGCGGTCTGATCTATGACGCGTTCTCCAGCTACGCCTGGCTCTACATCGCCTCCTGGGCGATGGGTCTGGGTGCATTCCTGATGTCGATGACGTTCCGCCCCTTTGCCAGGCCGCAAGGTGAGGCGGCGCCGGCGGCGGCGTGATGGCGACCGTCGAGGCGCAGCGTCAGAGCTGCGCCTCGATCGCGGTCTTGTCGATCACCGACCACACCTGCCGGATCTTTCCGTCGCGAAATTCGTAGAACACGTTCTCGCAAAAGGACACGCGCCTGCCATTGACGGCCAGCCCAAGGAACGTCCCGACTGGCGCGCAATCGAACTTCAGCCGGGCTGCGATGCGAGGCGGATCGCAGATTAGCATCTCGATCTCAAATCGCAGATCCGGAATGTCGCGAAAATCCTGCTCCAGCATCGCGCGATAACCGGAGAGTCCGAGCGGCCGCGCGTTGCGGGCGACGTCGTCATGCACGAACTGCCCGAGCGCCGGCCAGTCCTGACGGTTCAGGCAGGCGATGTAGGCGCGATAGATGCCGGCGAGGTCGGCTCCGGTCATGGCAAATTCCTTCGGTTCACGCGCGCCGCCGCAGCTGCTCGATCAGCGCGCGCAGTTTCGGCGCACGTTGCGGCGGTTCGGATAATGGAGATAAGAGCCAGCGAAGAGCGGGCAATGGTACTCCAGGATCGGCACCAGCTCGCCGCGTGCGATCGCGGGGCGAAAGCTCGGCGCTAAAGCTGCTTCTCGAAGAACAAGTCCGGATAGGGATCGTCGTTGAAACGCGGGATCTCGCGCCAGCCAGTGCTGCGATAGAGCTGGCCGGCCTCGGGCAGCGCGCTGTTGGTGTCGAGCCGCAGCAGCGCGATGCCGAGCTCGCGCGCTGTGGCCTCGGCTGCGTCCATCAGGCGCCGGCCGAGCCGCAAACCGCGCGCAGCAGGGGCAACCCAAAGCCGCTTGATCTCGGCGTAGCCGTGATCGGTTCCCTTCAAGCCAACGCAGCCGATCGGCAGCGCGTCCGACATCGCGACGATGAAGCTGCCGCGCGGGCGGCGCATGTCGTTGGCATCGGGATCGCGCGACAGCGAGACGTCAAAGCCTTGTTTGAAACGGCGGCCGAGCTCGGCATAGTACTCGCCGAGGCAGTAGCGCGCCTCCTGGCTCTGCGGATCCATCTCATCCAGCCGGACGCGCTCGTGCGTCAGGGCGGAAGCGATCAGGTCCATCGCCGCCAGCAGCGCCTCGCGTTGCGAATGGCGGGCGAGGAAGCCCTCGGCCTGGGTGTTGGACAGCGCTTCATACGCTGCGAACTCGCGCCGGCCCGCGCGCGTCAGCGTGGCGACGCGCCGGCGCGCATCGTCCGCATGGGCATTGGTCTCGACAAGCCCTTCGTCCTCGAGGCTGCGCAGCAGCCGGCTCATCAGCCCGGAATCGAGACCGAGATAATCGCGGATCTCGGCGACGTCCGAACGCCCGTGCCCGATCGCGTTGAGCACGCGTGCGGCCCCGAGCGCCCGGCCTCGGCCGAGGAACGAATTGTCGAGGGCACCGACGGCGGAGGTGACGGCACGGTTGAAGCGACGGACGCGGGAGATGGGATCGAGCATGATATCTGACTGTAGTCAGATATCGTTTTCGGGTCAATCGGGGGGTACCTCGTCAGCGTCAGCAGGGGCTTGCTCTTCTCGACGGTGCCTTCCCACAGCACCACTTTGGTGGTCGCGGGCAGACGCAGGCAGCGGATCTCAAAGCTCTTCGGAGTCATGGCACTGGCCGGGATCGGCCAGGGCTGGGTCGAGCCAGCTCAACGACGTCGCGAGCCGTTTCGCGGCCGCATGATCCTCGGAGAGACGCGCAATCATCGTCTCCAGCGCAACGATGCCTGCGGCCGCAACGATGCCGGACTGCCGCATGGTGCCGCCGACGATTTTTCGCAAAGTGCGGGCCCGCGCGACGAAAGCTGCGCTTCCGCAGAGCAGGCTGCCGACCGGCGCACTCAGGCCCTTGGCAGACCATGACGCTGTCGGCATGCGCGGCGATCTGCGCCGCCGGCACGCCGAGCGCGATCGAGGCGTTGAAAAGGCGGGCGCCATCGAGATGAACGGGAATCCCGTGCGCCCGCCCGAGCGCATGAATTCGCATCATGCCTTGATATTGGCGAAAGGCATGATGGGTCTCTCCGTGTGATGCGTCAGACCACGCCGCCATTGGCGCGGATGATTTGGCCGTTGACCCAGCCGCCGTCGCGGCCGGCGAGGAAGGCGACGATGCCTGCGATGTCGTCGGGCTGGCCGAGGCGGCCGAACGGGTTCATGGCGGCGATGGCGCGCACCTGCTGCTCGCTCTTGCCCTGCAGAAACAGCCGGGTTTCGACCGGGCCGGGCGCGACCGCGTTGACGGTGATCTGCCGGTCGCCGAGCTCCTTGGCGAGGATGTGCGTCATGGCTTCGATCGCGGCCTTGGTTGCGGCGTAGACCCCGTAGCCGGGCTGATAAAGGCCGATGACGCTGGAGGAGAAGCTGACGATGCGGCCGCCCTCGCGCAGCCGCCGCGCTGCTTCGCGCAACGACCGGAACACGCTGTCGAGGTTGATCGACGTCTGCCGCGCGAAGGCTTCGTCGGTCACCTCGGCGAGCCGGCCGAGCTCCATGACGCCGGCGTTGTTGACGAGGATGTCGACGCCGCCGAACGCCTGCTCGGCCGCATCGAACAGCCGCGCCGGGGTCGCCGGATCGGCGAGGTCAGCCTGCACGGCGATGGCGCGCCCGCCGGCAGCCGCGATCTCGCCGACGAGTTCATCGGCAGCCGCTTTGCCGCTGGCATAGTTGATCGCAACCGCGATTCCGTCACGGGCCAGGCGGCGGGCGATCGCCGCGCCGATGCCGCGGGAGCCGCCGGTGACGATGGCGGCGCGCTGATGTTGATTGGTCATGGCGGCTCTCCTCAATGTTGATGGAGCGAGAATAGCTGGTCGCTATGCTCGGATAATCGCCTTGGTCTTGCCATCACTTGTCGGTTGTGGTGAACAATCGGCCATGGACCGCTTTGACGCCATGCGCCTGTTCGTCCGCCTCGTCGAGCGGCAGAGCTTTACGGCCGCGGCTGCCGACCTCGGCATTCCGCGCTCGACGGCGAGCGAGGTGCTGCGCGGGCTCGAGGCACGCCTCGGCGCGCGTCTGCTGGAGCGGACGACCCGTCACGTCACGCCGACGCTCGACGGCGAGGACTTTTATCGCCGCTGCGTCGTCATCCTCGCCGAGGTCGAGGAGGCGGAGGCCGCGATGCGCGACGCGCAACCTCGCGGCCTGCTCCGCATCGACGCGCATCCCTTGCTGACCCGCACCTTCATCCTGCCGCATCTGCCGGAGTTTCTTTCGCGCCATCCGCAGCTCGAATTGCAGATCGGGCAGGGCGACCGTCTGGTCGATCTGGTGCGCGAGGGTGTCGACTGCGTGATCAGGTCGGGTGAGCCCGGCGACAGCGGCATGATCCAGCGCCGGCTCGGCACGATCGCGGAGATCACGGTGGCGAGCCCGGCCTATCTTGCGCGGCACGGCATGCCCGCGACACCGGATACGCTCGACGGGCATCAGATGGTGGCCTTCGTCTCGTCACGAACCGGCGACGTGCTGCCGCTGGAATTTTCTGTCGCCGGCGCGCTGCGACATGTCGTGCTGCCGAGCCGGGTGCGCGTGAACAATTCCGACACCATGGCCGATCTCGCAAGGCTCGGCTTCGGCCTTGCGCAGGCGCCGCGTTATCGCTTCGCCGACGCTCTCGCCAGCGGCGCGCTGGTCGAGGTGCTGGCCGACTATCCGCCGTCGCCGACGCCGCTGTCGGCGCTCTATCCGCAAAACCGCCAGCTCGCGCTGCGCCTGCGCGTGTTTCTGGACTGGATTGCGGGCATCTTTGCCGCGGCGAAGCTGTGAGGGCCTTGCCCGCCTCGTAGGCCGGATGGAGCGCAGCGCAATCCGGGCCTTTTTGTCCGCGTGGATGCAATCCCGGGTTCCGCTGCGCTCCATTCGGGCTACTAGACCTTGCGTTGCCCGACGGGCAAGACACGCCACGGCTCGGTCAATCGCCCCTCGCGAAAAGATTCCACTTTACCGAATTTCTGATTTGGCGTATCCATGCGCCACCTCATCCCGGTCAGAGGGGCGTATCGCGATCGTCACGACACGTGGGGTGAGCTGCGGTGGACGCAAGTCACATCGGCGCGACAGGCATCGCAGGGCGGGAAGCCGTGAGCGAAGGCCATCGCGCACACGACCGGTGTGATCTCGCGTACGGCAAAACCGTGTCGTCCTGGCGCCCGGGGTCTGTGCGCCAAGTCTTGTGGTGATGTGGCGGCCCGACCGGGTTCGCGCATCAGCTATCTGCAAGGCGACGGGGGCAATAGTGCATCGCTCCCCGGGGAGAGCTCGGCATAAGCCGTCAAGCCACTGCGCAGGGAAGGCCGGATGTCTGGCTCCACCTGTATGCCGCTGTGCAGCTCTTCTTAGCGCAATCTTCGCACAGTGGACCGTGGGTGCCCGGCCGGCACCCGGTCTTCCCCATAGGCGTTAAGTTTATTCTTGAGTGTTGGAATCACACGTGATTCCAAGGGGCATGGCAGACGAATCGCTTCTAAATGAGGACTGGACGAGAGTGGTTGCGCAGCTGGGTGGGGCTGAGCAGCTTGAGATAAGCGCGCGCCAGACGAAGGCTTTCGCGCGGCGGCGCCAAATTCCAGACGCGGTGGCGTTGCTTCGGCTGATGCTGGCCTATTGTTTAGGGGAAAGAGGATTGAGATCGACAGCTGCGTGGGCGGCTTCTGTTGGCCTTGCGGACCTCAGCAGCGTGGCGTTGTTCTATCGCCTGCGTCAATGTGGCGATTGGTTTGCAGTGCTGGTGGAGAGCTTGCTCGATGCGGCAGCGCCGAAGGCGAGCCGAGGCCGCCTGATCCGCATCGTCGATGCGACGACAGTACCTCAGGCCGGGCCGACTGCCCGCAGGAGCAGTGAGCTTTGGCGGCTTCATAGTGCATTTGATCTGCCAAGTGAGCGCTTTGGTCACTTCGAGCTAACGGATCAGCAAGAGGGCGAAACGTTTGACCGGATACCAGTAGTCAAGAACGAGATCCGCATTGCTGATCGCGCTTATCTGCAACCTGACCGCATCGCGGCTGTCCGCGCGGCTGGTGCCGACGTTCTGATCCGAGCAGGCTGGAAGAACGCGCGCTGGCTTGATGCCCAAGGCCTTCCATTCGATCTGATGGCCCAATTGCGTGCGGCAAAGGCACGCGGACTGATCGATCGGAGGATTTGGATCAAACGCAAGGACGGGGCGCCTCTGGCTATGCGTCTGGTTGCGGTCAAGAAGCCCACCGGTGCGGCCGCGGCTTCGCGTCGTAAAGCTCGGCGAGACGCACGAGACGAAAACCGCATCATCTCCAAAGGGACTCTGGAAGCCGCGGATTGGGTCATTCTGGTCACGTCGCTCGCACGGGACGAGTTCTCCGCCAAGGATGTGCTTGCACTCTATCGACTGCGATGGCGGATCGAACTTGGCTTCAAGCGACTGAAAAGCCTGATTGGTCTCAAGACACCGCCTGGAACTGATCAGCGTTCGGCGAAGCCCTACCTGCTGGCTCACCTCTTGATTATCCTGCTGCTCGAGCCGCTTGTCCGCGACTTCGAGGACTCTCCCCACTGGAAGCAGGCCGCCTGACGACACCTGGCGGTTGGCGTATCTTGCAACAACTCGTTGCATCCTTGCTGCAAGCAATCATTCCACAACCAACCATCCGCCGCTTGCGCCGCAGTAAGCGAGCGCTTGCGCGGCACCTGCGCGAGCCTCCCCGAAAACGTCAATATCAATCAATGCTTGCGCTACCTTAACGCCTATGCGGTCTTCCCTGCGCCCTCTCTCAGTTGAGGGCGAGGCGTTCAAGCAGAGCTCGGGCGAGATAAGCCGCGAGGATAATTATGCATGTCAGTCATTGAGCGAGGGTTCGTGCCCGGACGCAGCGCAGCGCCCTTCAGCGGTGCGCTGCAGAGCCGGGGCCCACGCTACAGCGCACCGTGCGCCTTCCTGGGCCCCGGCTCCGCGCAGCAACGCAAGAGCGTTGAAGCGCGTCCGGGACACGAGGGCAACGGACCCATCGGAAAATTCGTGCACCCTGAAAAGCCCGCCGCATTGTGAGTTGTACCTGAGCGCCATGAGGTTACCATGCGCGCCAAGTTCCTGGTTCGTGCGGGAGCGAACAGCAAGACAGCGGGAGGCGACATGAGCGGGCAGAACCACAAGGTGAAGGGCTCGGACCTGTTTGTCGCGGCGCTGGAGAACGAAGGCGTCGACCGCATTTTTGGCGTGCCCGGCGAGGAAAACCTCGATCTCGTCGAATCGCTGCGCACCTCCAAAATCGAACTGGTCCTGACCCGCCACGAGCAGGCCGCGGCGTTCATGGCTGCGACGCACGGGCGACTGACCGGCAAGCCTGGCGTGTGCCTTTCCACTCTCGGCCCCGGCGCGCTCAATTTGTCCACGGGAGCGGCCTACGCGCATCTCGGCGCGATGCCGATGATCCTGATCACCGGCCAGAAGCCGATCATGAGCAGCCGGCAGGCGCGCTTCCAGATCGTGGACGTGGTGGCAACCATGAAGCCGCTGACAAAGCTGTCGCGACAGATCGTCAGCGCCTCCTCGATCCCGACCGTGGTGCGCGATGCCTTCCGTGTGGCGATGGAGGAGCGGCCCGGACCGGTGCATCTCGAACTACCCGAGGACATCGCAGGCGACGAAGTGCCTGCCGTCCCCGCAATCCCGGTCCATCCGATCGAGATTCCGGTCGCTCATCGCGCCGCGCTCGACCGCGCCGCGGAGATGATCTTGGCGGCAAAGCGTCCGCTGGTGATGATGGGGGCGGCGACCAGCCGGCCGCGCTCGACCCACGGCATCGCCAGTTTCGTGCGGCGGACCGGCATTCCGTTCTTCACCACGCAGATGGGGAAGGGCACCGTGCCTGGCGGCACCAATCTTTATATGGGCACCGCGGCGCTTTCCGAACGCGATTACGTCCACGATGCCATCGACGCCGCCGACCTGATCGTCGCGATTGGCCACGACCCTGTCGAGAAGCCGCCCTTCATCATGGGGCCGTCCGGGCCGAAGGTCATTCACGTCAGCTACACGCCGGCAAGCGTCGAGCTGGTCTATTTCCCCGATGCCGAGGTCGTCGGCGATGTCGGCCCGAGCCTGGAACTGCTCGCCGATCGGCTCGAAGGCAAGCTGCCGCAAGCCGCAGCGCTGTTGCCGCTCCGCGAAGAGATTCTCAATCACATCGCCGACCGCGCCACCGAGGCGCGCTGGCCGCCGACGCCGCAGCGCATCGTGCACGACATCCGCCAGGTGATCCCCGAGAACGGCATCGTCGCGCTCGACAACGGCATGTACAAGATCTGGTTCGCGCGCAACTACCGCACCCGCGTCGCCAACACGCTGCTGCTCGACAACGCGCTGGCGACGATGGGCGCTGGCCTGCCGTCGGCGATGATGGCGGCGATGCTCTATCCCGACCGCCGCGTGCTCGCGGTCGCCGGTGACGGCGGCTTCATGATGAACAGCCAGGAGATGGAGACGGCCGTCCGCCTCAAGCTCAATCTGGTCGTACTGGTGCTGGAGGACAACGCCTACGGCATGATCCGCTGGAAGCAGGCCGTCGACCATTTCGCCGATTACGGCATGACCTTCGGCAATCCCGACTTTACGCTGTACGCAAAATCGTACGGGGCCAAGGGCCACCGAATCGCAAGCATCGACAGCTTTGGTCCAACGCTCGAGGCGGCGTTCAAAGAAGGCGGCGTGCACCTGGTCTCGATCCCGATCGACTATTCCGAGAACGTGCGCGTGCTCGTCGATGAGCTGCGGGGGCACGAAAAGGCGAAGGCTTGAAAATCACAATCTCGTGCCCCGGACGCAGCGCAGCGCTCCTTCAGCGGTGCGCTGCAGAGCCGGGGCCCATGCATCAGCGCATTTTGTGGCCTCCTGGGTCCCGGCTCTGCGCAGCAACGCCACAAGCGCGTCCACGCGCGTCTTCGACGCGCTATGGGCGTTGCAGCGCGTCCGGGACACCTGGGATGCGCTCGCAGTTGTATTGCGACCACCGATCGCCGACATTCGTAACAATCACTTCACCAACCACAGGACTATGAAATGACTCGCGTTCGCTGCGTTACCGAGATGGGCATGGGCGTCGACGTTCACGGCAGGGACGCCACCAAGGCGGCGAAGCGGGCGGTGTCCGATGCCATCAGGCATTCGAGCCTGGGCTTCTTCCGGATGATCGGCAAGACCGCCAACGACATGTTCGTGGACGTCACGATCGGGGTACCCAACCCCGAGGCGGTCGACAAGGAAGCCGTTGCGAAGGAGCTTCCTTACGGCAGGGTGACCGTCACCGCGGTCAAGGGCGGGCTGGAGATTCCCTCGGCAACGGAAGTGGCCAACGATCCCATCCTAATCGCCAACGCCGCCGTCATCGTCAGCTTCGACAAGGACTAGAGCGGTGCCCGACAGCGATGAGGCCCTGCTGGATCGGCCGATCTGGAGCGCACTGACGACGAGCCAGAAGCATCTGGCGGAGGGCGGTCCGCGCGCGCTGCGCTATCCCCAGGACATGACGCCATTTGCCGACATGGTCGATATGTCAGCGGCAAGCTTTGCCGCACTCGGTGATTTGATGTTGGGCTCGCAGGTCGCCGCGCTGTTCACGCCCGAGCCGGTCGACGTGCCCGCCGGCTTCAAGGTCGTGCTCGCCGAGACCGGCGAGCAGATGATCGGCTCGCCCGCCGACAGCTCGCTGCGCGATGCCGAGATCGTCACGCTAGGGGCAGCGGACGTTCCCGCCATGATGGCACTGACGGAGCTGACCAAGCCCGGGCCGTTCGCCGCGCGGACGCACCAGCTCGGCACGTTTCTCGGCATCCGTTCGGGCGGCGAGCTGGTCGCGATGACCGGTGAGCGGATGAAGCCTGGAAAGTTCGTGGAGATGACCGCCGTCTGCGTGCATCCCGACTATCGCGGCCGCGGCTACGCGCAGGCGCTGCTCGCGGCGGTCGCGCGCCGGATCGAGGCGCGCGGCGAGATTCCGTTCCTGCACGTGTTTTCGAACAACACCTCGGCCATTGCGCTGTACCAGCGGCAGGGCATGCGGATCCGCCGCCGCCTGCATGTCACCGCGCTGATGAAACAGGGGTGAGCTGCGCGAGGGGCTTCATATCCCACGAATTCGCGCTATATCCACCTCGACCACTTTTGGGGGAAACACATGGACGCCAGGACAGCCGATTTTTCCGCCGCGCGGACGGCGATGCAGCGCTACGTCGATCAGGAAATCATTCCCGGCGTGTCCTGGGCGGTGCTGCGAGGCCGGGAGGTCGTCGACCAGCAATGCGTCGGCTTCGCCGATCGCGAGGCGAACACTGTGTTGCGTCCCGACCACATCTTCCGCGCGTTTTCCAACACCAAGATCTTCGTCACCTGCGCGGTCATGCTGCTGGTCGAGGAAGGCCGTATCGGGCTCGATGACCCCATCGAAAAATTCCTGCCGCAGCTCGGCAATCGCAAGGTCCTGAAGCACGGCGCCGCGAGCCTCGCCGATGTCGAGCCGGCGAACGGCCCGATCACGATCCGCCAGCTCCTGACGCACACCTCCGGTCTCAGCTACGGGATCTTCGATCCCGGCACGGTGCTGTTCAAGGGCTATAACGAGGCGCGCGTGCTCGATCCGCTGACGCCGCTCGCCGACATGATCGACAAGCTCGCCGATCTGCCGCTGTCCTATCATCCCGGCACTGGCTGGGAATATTCGGTCTCGACCGACGTGCTCGGCCGCGTCGTCGAGGTCGTCTCGGGCAAAACCCTTGATGCCTTCCTCAAGGCGCGCATCTTCGATCCCCTCGGCATGACCGATACCGGCTTCTACGTCCCCGAGGCGCAGCAGGGCAGGCTGGTCGCGCTCTACAATGGTGCGGACGTACTCGATCCCATGAAACCGGGCCTGACGCGCGCCGACAATCTGCCTTACCTGCAGGCCTATCGGCGGCCGTTCCCTCGCCTGTCGGGCGGCGGCGGTCTGGTCTCGACCTTGCCAGATATGCTCGCGCTGGTCCGCGCGCTGCTGCCGGGCCCGGATGCGCTGCTCAAGCCCGACACGCTGCGGCAGATGATGACGAACCAGCTGCCTGCGGGGCAGACCATCCGCTTTGCCAATCTCGGGCCAATGCCCGGCAAGGGCTTTGGCCTCGGCGGCGCCGTCACTTTCGCGCCGACGCGTTTTGATCCGCCGAATTCAGTTGGCGAATTCCAGTGGGGCGGCCTTGCCGGCACCCATTGGTGGATTTGCCCTGAGGCCAACACCGCCGGCGTGCTGATGGCCCAGCGCTATATGGGCTTCTGGAATCCGTTCTTCTTCGAGTTCAAGCGCCTGGCCTATCAGGCCGCCGGAGGCTGACCCGCGGATTGACGTGCCCAACTATCTCGGCCTTGACGGATTTCGCTTCGGCTGGGTCGCAGCCTGGATCGACGAGTGCGGCGATCAGGGCTTCGATTACTCGCCGGGGCTGACGCGGCTGCTCGCGATGCCGCATGTGCGCGCGATGATCGACATGCCGATCGGATTGAATCCGAGCGGCTATCGTACCTGCGATTTGCGCGCACGCGAGCTGGTTGGCCCCGCCGTGTTTCTCGGCGCGCGCCGCAACCTCTGGACCTTTCCCGATATGGCGGCAGCCAATCGGCACTATTGGAAGCATGAAGGCAAGGGCAGGGGCGTCTCGGCGCAGCTCTGGAATATCAGGGACAAGATCAGGGACGTCGATGCGATCATGACGCCGGCGCGGCAGGCGACGATCGGCGAATCGCATCCGGAATTGATTTTCTGGAATCTGGCCGGCGGCGTGCGGCTTGCGACGAAGACGTCGGCGGAGGGCCGCGAGCAACGCATTGCGCTGCTCGCGCAACGCGGCTTCATCCGCCTGCCGAAATGGCTGACGCAGCGGCACGGCACCGGCATCAGCTGCGACGATCTGATCGATGCCTGCGCCTGTGCGGTGGCTGCACGCGACAGCACGCAACGTGTGGCCGGGGAGGAGGTCGATCCGCGCGGGCTGCGGATGGAGATCAACTATTGAGGCAGCTCGCGGCACGGCCATAAATCGGGAAAAAGCGGCAAGTTTTTTGATGCATAAAGGAACTGCCTGTGGGCGGACCGCGTTCTCCGTGCGAAACGATTACGGAGAATTCCTCGCGATGAATGATGCCAGTCAATTCGCGACCGCGATGCTCGCGCTCGTTTTCATAGGAGCGCTCCTCGTGACCGGGCAGCTCTTCATCGAGCAGCGCGCACAGCACGACGTGGTTTACGCAACCAGCCATTTATTGCGGCCATTGTGATCCGGCCAGCTACCCGCCTTGCGCCGTTCGCCGTCTCGCCTAGATTAGGCGGAATCTCACGAACGCAGCCGGGGTTCCGATGTCCGATCTGTCCGCCTTTCCCATCACCAAGCGCTGGCCGGCCGAGCATCCCGAGCTGCTCCAGCTCTATTCGCTGCCGACGCCGAACGGCGTCAAGGTCTCGATCATGCTGGAGGAGATCGGATT
Source organism: Bradyrhizobium sp. USDA 4486 (assembly GCF_054057995.1). Lineage (NCBI taxonomy): Bacteria > Pseudomonadati > Pseudomonadota > Alphaproteobacteria > Hyphomicrobiales > Nitrobacteraceae > Bradyrhizobium > Bradyrhizobium sp. USDA 4486. Next base: position 2,710,305 of record NZ_JBSRZV010000001.1, on the reverse strand, counting down.
GCCATACGAGGTGCATCTCGTCGACTTCGGCAAGGACGACCAAAACACGGCGGAGTTTCTCTCGCTCAATCCGAACGGCAAGATCCCGGCGATCCTCGATCCCAACGGTCCTGGCGGCAGGCCGCTGCCGCTGTTCGAGTCCGGCGCCATCCTGCAATATCTCGCGGAGAAGACCGGCAAGCTGCTGCCGGAGGACGCAGCGCGCCGCTACCAGACCATCCAGTGGCTGCATTTCCAGATGGGCGGCATCGGCCCGATGTTCGGCCAGGTCGGCTTCTTCCACAAATTCGCCGGCAAGGATTTCGAGGACAAACGGCCCCGCGATCGTTACGTCAGCGAGGCCAAGCGTTTGCTCGGGGTGATGGAGACGCATCTCGCCGGCCGGCACTGGTTCATGGATGACGACTACACCATCGCGGACATCTCCATGCTCGGCTGGGTGCGCAATCTCATCGGCTTCTACGGTGCCGGCGATCTCGTCGAATTCAGCCGGTTCAAATCGGTCGGCGCCTGGCTCGAACGCGGGCTGGCGCGCCCCGCCGTGCAGCGCGGGCTGAACATTCCGAAGCGGCCCTGAGACTAGAACAGCCGTCCACCGTTCGGCACCGGCTTGCTCGGCTGCGCCAGCACCACCTTGCCTTCGGTATCGGGGAAACCGAGCGTCAGCACCTCTGAGACAACGGGGCCGATCTGGCGCGGCGGGAAATTCACGACGGCCGCGACCTGCTGTCCGATCAGCGTCTCGAGCGGGTGATTTTCGGTGATCTGGGCCGAGCTCTTGCGCACGCCGATCTTGGGCCCGAAGTCGATCCACAACCGCCAGGCCGGCTTGCGCGCCTCCGGAAACGGTTTTGCATCGACGATGGTGCCGACCCGGATATCGACCGCCAGGAAGCTGTTGAAGTCGATGGTCGGTGAGGCGCCAGCAGTGGGATCGTGGGTGACGTGCATGAGCTGTCCATTCGGAAAGTTGGCGTCGTTCGCAATATTGTGGCGCGACGCGGAGTTTCGTACAACGCCGTGGTCACGATATGACCCATGTGCGGGGGACGTCTTGCCCAACATCATCTACGGCATCAAGAACTGCGACACCATGAAGAAGGCGCGCGCCTGGCTCGACACCCATGGCGTTGCATATGAATTCCACGACTACAAGGCGGCGGGCGTCGAAAAGGACAAGCTCAAGCAGTGGAGCGACAAGGTCGGCTGGGAGACGTTGCTCAATCGCGCCGGCACGACTTTCAAGAAGCTGCCCGATGCCGACAAGGAAGGCCTTACCGAGAAGAAAGCGCTGGCGTTGATGCTGGCGCATCCATCGATGATCAAGCGGCCGGTGCTGGAGATCGGCGGCAAGCTGCTGGTCGGCTTCAAGCCGGACATCTATGCCAAGGACGTCAAGGTCAAATAGGCCGGTGGCCGACCTCGCTGGACGTCAGTTCAGCTCAATGATCTTCGTGGTGATGCCGGGCTGATCGACCAACTCGACGACGTCGGCCGCGATCCGGCCAGGGGCGCGATGAAACAGGTCGCAATCGATCACCGCGCGCAGCTTCGGGCGTGGCAGCGCGTCATTTCCGCGCATCAGATTCTTGATCTCGAAACCGCCGTCCTCGCAGAAGGTCTTGAGCGAGGCGATGACGTGGCAGATCTTGCCGTCGGTCTGGAACGGCAGCAGCAGGCGCTCATAGGCGACGACGCGGCCGTAGATGTCGTCGACATCAGCAACGCTGTAGACCGGAAGTCCGCGGGCGACGCATTCGTAATAGATCGGCATCACGAAGGGCACGAGTCGTGGCCCGATATAGTCGTCGAGCAGAATGCCCTTGCCGGTATGTCCATAGGCGCGCGAAATCCGCGAGCCTTCGCTCTGGATGGTCAGCCGCGGCGTCAGAGCCGAGGTGTCCACCGTGTAGTAGATGAGATCGGACAGCTCGTCCTCGAGTCTTGCCGGCTGATACTCCCGGATCGCCGGCACCATCTGCTCGCGCGCATAAAGTCGCAGCCAGGTGTTCAGGAGATCACGCTGCCGGATCGACTTGACGACGGAGGGAGCGGCGCTTGCGAAATCCAAAACAATATTCCCGGCATGCAAAAGCCCGCACATGATCCACGTTGCGGGAAAATTTTCTATGAAGGCTGGCGCGGGGAACGAAAGACCGTTAACGACGGCTTGATGACCGGAGCTTTCGCGGACCGGGAGGCCGGGCAGGCGACATGAAAACATCTCCGACTAAGGGAGCATTTGTATCCCAGCCGGAGGCCTGATCTGCTCAGCTTTCCGCCTTGCCTAACCCCGGTCACCTCCGGCATATTCCGCGCCCGGAGGCGGCGTTCCGGGACGGGCTCCAAGGCCTCCGGAAAGCCGAAGTCAACAAGGACAGCCACGCGCGACCAGCGCGTCGTGCGGGCAGGGGGAAATCTGTTTGGCCGATGAGTTCATTCTCGAAACGGAAGGCTTGACCAAGGAGTTCGCGGGTTTCTTCGCCGTCCGCGACGTTGCGCTCAAAGTCCGCCGTGGGAGCATTCACGCGTTGATCGGCCCGAACGGCGCCGGCAAGACGACGTGCTTCAATCTGTTGACCAAGTTCCTGAAACCCTCTGCCGGGAAAATCCTGTACAAGGGCCAGGACATCACCGCGATGGCTCCGGCCGACGTGGCCCGCATGGGTCTCGTCCGTTCGTTCCAGATCTCGGCGGTATTTCCGCATCTCACCGCGCTGGAGAACGTCCGTGTCGCGCTCCAGCGCCAGCACGGCTCCTCGTTCGATTTCTGGCGCTCGAAGTCCGTGCTCAACCGCTTCAACGACCGCGCACGCGAGCTGTTGAACGATGTCGGCCTCAGCGAGTTTGCCAATACGCCTGCGGTCGAGATGCCCTACGGGCGCAAGCGCGCACTTGAGATCGCAACCACGCTCGCGCTGGACCCCGAGATGATGCTGCTGGACGAGCCGATGGCCGGCATGGGCCACGAGGACATCGACAAGATCGCGGCGCTGATCAAGCGCATCTCCGCGAAATACACCATCCTGATGGTCGAGCATAATTTGAGCGTCGTCGCCAATCTCTCCGACATCATCACCGTGCTGACGCGCGGACAGGTGCTGGCGCAGGGCCACTACGCCGAGCTCACCAAGGACGAGCGCGTCAAGGAAGCCTATCTGGGAGCCGGTCATGCCTGAGACTGCGATGGCCGAGGCCCCAGCGAAAGCTGCAACCGGCGGCAATATTCTCCAGGTCCGCAACCTCGAAGCCTGGTACGGCGAGTCCCACATCCTGCACGGGATCAACTTCGACGTGAATGCCGGCGAGGTCGTCACCCTGCTCGGGCGCAACGGCGCCGGCAAGACGACCACGTTGAAGTCGATCATGGGTATCATCGGCAAGCGCGCCGGCTCGATCAAATTCAACAACCAGGAGATCATCCGCGCGACCTCCGACAAGATTGCGCGGATGGGCATCGCGTTTTGCCCGGAAGAGCGGGGGATATTCTCCAGCCTCGACGTGCGGGAGAACCTGCTGCTGCCGCCAGTGGTGCGTCCAGGCGGACTGCCGCTCGATCAGATCTTCGACCTGTTCCCGAACCTGAAGGAGCGGCTGAGCAGCCAGGGTACCAAACTGTCCGGCGGCGAGCAGCAGATGCTGGCGATCGCGCGCATCCTGCGTACCGGCGCGAGCTTCCTGATGCTGGACGAGCCGACCGAAGGTCTTGCGCCCGTCATCATCCAGCAGATCGGTCACACCATTGCGCGGCTCAAGAAGGAGGGCTTCACGATCCTCCTCGTCGAGCAGAACTTCCGCTTCGCATCCACCGTCGCCGATCGCTACTACGTGGTCGAGCACGGCAAGATCATTGACGGGTTTTCCAATTCGGAGCTTGCCGCCAACATGGACAAGCTCCACACCTATCTCGGTGTCTAAAGCATGATCAGGACCCGGAGGGCCGCGTTAGCGCAAGGTGCGTAGCGGTTTTCCGAAGAGAGATCGCGCTCAAACTGAAGAACGGCCAACGAGAAAATTCAAAAGGAACGTTGCATGAAGTCGATTGCGTCATTGCTGCTGACTACCGCGCTCACCTTCGCCGCAACAGGCGTCGCGTTCGCGCAGGACAAGACTGTCAAGATCGGCGCGCTGTCCGATCAATCGGGCCTCTATGCCGATCTCGGCGGTCCCGGCTCGACGCTCGCAGCGCAGATGGCCGTTGAAGATTCTGGTCTGGCGGCGAAGGGCTGGAAGATCGACATTATCTCCGGCGATCACCAGAACAAGCCCGACATCGGTACTGCGATCGCGCGGCAGTGGTTCGATGTCGACAAGGTCGACGTCATCGTCGACGTGCCGAACTCCGGCGTGGCGCTCGCGGTCAACAACGTCATCAAGGAAAAGAACGGCGTCTACATCAACTCTGGCGCGGCGACCTCGGACCTCACCAACGCGCAGTGCTCGCCCAACACCGTGCACTGGACCTACGACACCTACATGCTGGCCCACACCACCGGCCAGGCGCTGGTGAAGGCGGGTGGCGATACCTGGTTCTTTCTGACCGCGGACTACGCCTTCGGCGCGGCGCTGGAGCGCGACACTACGGCGGTGGTCACCGCCAACGGCGGCAAGGTTGTCGGCGGCGTCAAGCATCCGCTGAACACGCCGGACTTCTCGTCCTTCCTGCTCCAGGCCCAGGCCTCCAAGGCCAAGATCATCGGTCTTGCCAATGCCGGCGGCGACACCACCAACTCGATCAAGCAGGCGGCCGAATTCGGCATCGTCAAGGGTGGCCAGAAGCTCGCGGCGCTGCTGTTGTTCCTCACCGACGTCAAGGCGATCGGCCTCGAGACGGCGCAGGGCCTCAACTTCACCGAGACCTTCTACTGGGACATGGACGACAAGACCCGTGCCTTCTCCAAGCGTTTCGCCGACAAGATGAAGAACAACGCTCCGCCGACCATGGTGCAGGCGGGCGTCTATGCGGGCGTGCGCCACTACCTCAAGGCGCTCGAAGCGCTCGGCGGCAATCCGCATGACGGCGTCAAGGTCGTCGAGAAGATGAAGTCGATGCCGACCGAGGACGATCTGTTCGGCAAGGGCGAGATCCAGCCCAACGGCCGCACCATCCACAACGCCTATCTGTTCGAGGTGAAGAAGCCCTCGGAGTCCAAGGGACCGTGGGACTTCTACAAGCTGGTCGGCACGGTGCCGGGCGACCAGGCCTTCACGCCTCTCTCCGAGAGCAAGTGCGCGCTGTTGAAGAAGTAAGATAACGGCCCGCAGGCCTCAAAGGCCTGCGGGCGAGTTTCAGGGGAACGCCGAAGGGACCGGGTACGGGATCGATGCAGGCTCTATACGCTCAGCTACTGGTGGGACTGATCAACGGCTCGTTCTACGCGCTGCTCAGTCTCGGGCTTGCCGTCATCTTCGGCATGCTCAACATCATCAATTTCGCCCATGGCGCGCTCTACATGATGGGCGCGTTCGTCGCCTATTTCCTGCTCAACCTCGGCGGCATCAATTACTGGTGGGCGTTGCTGCTGGCCCCCGTCATCGTCGGCATCTTCGGCATGATCCTGGAAAGGACCATGCTGCAATGGCTGACCGGGCTCGATCATCTCTACGGCCTGCTGCTGACCTTCGGCATTGCGTTGATCGTGCAGGGCGTGTTCCAGAACTATTTCGGCTCCTCGGGCCTGCCTTACGCCATTCCGGACCAGCTCAAGGGGGGCATGAATCTCGGCTTCATGTTCCTGCCGATCTACCGCGGCTGGGTCGTGATCTTCTCGCTGGTGGTGTGCCTAGCCACCTGGTTCCTGATCGAGAAGACGCGGCTCGGCGCTTACCTGCGCGCCGCCACCGAAAATCCGACGTTGGTGCGCGCCTTCGGCATCAATGTGCCACGCATGATCACGCTGACCTACGGTCTCGGCGTCGGCCTTGCCGCGCTCGCCGGCGTGCTCTCGGCCCCGATCAACCAGGTGCGGCCGCTGATGGGCGCCGACCTCATCATCGTCGTGTTCGCGGTGGTGGTGATCGGCGGCATGGGATCGATCATGGGCTCCATCATCACCGGCTTTGCGCTCGGTGTGATCGAGGGCCTGACCAAATATTTCTACCCCGAGGCCTCCAACACCGTGGTGTTCGTGCTGATGGTGCTGGTGCTCTTGGTGAAGCCAACGGGATTGACGGGAAGGGCGGCCTGAGATGACAGCCTTGACGGACGACACGCTGCCGGTAAGCCCGCGCGCGATGCGCGACGAGATGATCGTCTTCGTAGTGATGGCGCTGCTGCTGGCGTCGGTGCCCTTCACGGGGGTCTATCCATTCTTCGTGATGCAGGCGCTGTGCTTCGCGCTGCTCGCCTGCGCCTTCAACCTGCTGATCGGCTACGGCGGACTGCTGTCGTTCGGACACGCGATGTTTCTGGGCACCGCCGGCTATTGCAGCGCGCATGCGCTGAAAGTCTGGGCGCTGCCGCCGGAGCTCGGCATTCTCGTCGGTGTCGCCGCGGCTTTCGCGCTCTCGATCGTGACCGGCTACATCTCGATCCGCCGCCAGGGCATCTATTTCTCGATGATCACGCTGGCGCTGTCGCAGCTCTTGTACTTCATCTATCTCCAGGCGCCGTTCACCCATGGTGAGGACGGCATCCAGGGCATTCCGCAAGGGCGCATGTTCGGCCTGCTCGATCTGTCGAAGCCGACCGTGCTCTATTACGTCGTGCTGGTCGGCTTCCTCGCCGGATTCCTGCTGATCTACCGCATCATCAACTCGCCGTTCGGCGAGGTCCTGAAATCGATCCGCGAGAACGAGCCGCGCGCGATCTCGCTCGGTTACCGCACCGACCAGTACAAGTTCCTGGCCTTCGTGCTGTCGGGAACGCTGGCGGGCTTTGCCGGTGCGCTGAAAGTGTTCGTGGCGCAGAACGCCTCGCTCACCGACGTGCACTGGTCGATGTCGGGCGAAGTCGTGCTGATGACGCTGGTCGGTGGTCTCGGCACCATCTTCGGCCCCGTGGTCGGCGCGTTCGTGATCATCGCCATGCAGCAATACCTGGCGGGCTTCGGCCAGTGGGTGACGGTGATTCAGGGCTCGATTTTCGTAATCTGCGTGCTTACCTTCCGCCGCGGCGTCATCGGCGAAATCGCCCATTACTTCCGGCGATCTCTATAACATACTGATATCACACCAATTTCTTTGGTGTGTGAAAGCGGTGGATGATCCGGTTCCGCGCGCGGGAGATGACACGCGCGCGGATCGAAAATGGTCTATGACAGTTTTATGACGGCCTGCTCGGGCCGGACCATTTCCAACCGGTAGCCTTTCCCCATGATGCGATGGTTTCGCGCTTTCCTCCCCAAGGAAGAACGGTTCTTCGACCTGTTCGACCGCCATGCCCAGACCGTGATTCAGGGCGCGATCGCGCTCCAGGGAATGCTCAATGGGGGTGAGGAGACGCCGGTCTATTGCCAGCGGGTCAACCAGTTCGAGAACGACGCCGACAACATCACCCGCGAGGTGCTGACGGCGGTGCGCCGCACCTTCATCACCCCGTTCGATCGCGGCGACATCAAGAACCTGATCACCTCGCTCGACGACGCCATCGACCAGATGCAGCAGACCGCCAAGGCCGTGATGCTGTTCGAGGTCCGCGCCTTCGAGCCGCCGATGCGCGAGATCGGCGGGCTCCTGATCGAATGTGCCAATCTGGTCGGCCGGGCGCTGCCCCTGATGCAGGAGATCGGCAAGAACGTCGCCATGCTGACCGCGATCACTGAAGAGCTGGGCAAGCTGGAAGGCCGCGTCGACGACCTCCACGACATCGGGCTGAAGGAATTGTTCCTCAAGCATCGCGACGGCAACGCGATGGATTTCATCGTCGGCGTCGAGATCTACGACCACCTCGAAAAGGTGGCCGATCGCTTCGACGACGTCGCCAACGAGATCAACAGCATCGTCATCGAGCAGGTCTAGCGCATGATCCGGAAAAGCGTGCAGCGGTTTTTCCCCGCGACAAACGCGGAACGCGTTTGCGCGGAGATCATGCGCCAACCTTAAGGCAGGGCCGCGCCGTGGATGCCGCGTTGGGTCTTCCCGTCCTCGTCGGACTGATCGCCGTCGCGCTGCTGTTCGACTTCCTGAACGGCCTGCACGATGCCGCCAATTCGATCGCGACCATCGTTTCGACCCGCGTTCTGCGGCCGCAATTCGCTGTGTTTTGGGCGGCCTTCTTCAATTTCATCGCCTTCATGGTGTTCGGCCTGCACGTCGCCCAGACCATCGGCACCGGCATCATCGATCCGTCGATCGTCGATGCCCAGGTGATCTTCGCGGCCCTCATCGGCGCCATCGTCTGGAACTTGGTGACTTGGGGGCTCGGCATCCCGTCCTCCTCGTCGCATGCGCTGATCGGCGGCCTCGTCGGCGGCGGCATGGCCAAAGCGGGGATCTCGGCGGCGGTGTGGAGCGGTCTTTCCAAGACGATACTGGCCATCGTGCTGTCGCCGCTGGTCGGCTTCCTGCTCGCCATGATGCTGGTCGCGATCGTGTCGTGGCTGTCGGTGCGCTCGACGCCGTTCGCGGTCGATCGCGCGTTCCGCATCCTGCAATTCGCCTCCGCCTCGCTCTATTCGCTCGGCCATGGCGGCAACGACGCGCAGAAGACCATGGGCATCATTGCCGTGCTGCTCTATTCACAGGGCCACCTCGGCAGCGAATTCTCGGTGCCGTTCTGGGTGGTGCTGTCGTGCCAGGCGGCGATGGCGCTGGGCACGCTGATGGGCGGCTGGCGCATCGTCCGCACCATGGGGCTGCGCATCACCAAGCTGACCCCGATGCAGGGCTTCTGCGCCGAGACCGGGGGCGCGGCGACCCTGTTCATGGCGACGTTCCTCGGCGTTCCCGTCTCGACCACCCACACCATCACCGGCGCAATCGTCGGCGTCGGCGCCGCCCGGCGGGTCTCGGCGGTGCGCTGGAACGTGGCAAGCTCGATCGTCTATGCCTGGGTGATCACGATTCCGGCCTCCGCGATCGTCGCTGCGCTGACCTGGTGGGCGGTCCAGCTCTTCAGGTAACGAGCTTCAGCCCGGCGATGCCGGCAACGATCAGCCCGATGCTGGCGAGGCGGAAGGCGGTGGCGGGCTCGCCGAAATAGGATCATGCCCAGCGTGGCGGTGCCGACCGCGCCGATCCCGGTCCAGACCGCATAAGCGGTCCCGACGGGCAGCGATTTGAGGGCAAGTCCCAGCAGGATGACGCTGCCGGCCATCGCCGCGAGCGTGACGACGGAGGGGACAAGCCTGGAGAAACCCTCGGTGTATTTCAGCCCGATCGCCCACGTGATCTCGAGAAGACCGGCGACGAACAGGATGCTCCAGGCCATGGCGACCCTCCATTCAAGGCAGGGTCGTCCCCGCGGCTGATAGGCTGGTGGAGAGGAGGGCCGTCCCTCCATCGGCGGATATGGGGCTGGCCGAAGGCCTGCGCAATCACCAAATCAGGCTTGATCAGGCCCATTTTCCCTGCCAAACGCTCCCGCCATGTCCGACATCGCCACCACCACAGCCGAATCGCCGGCCCGTTCCCCGCTTGCCGCTGAAGTGGCGCGACGACGGACCTTTGCGATCATCTCCCATCCTGACGCCGGCAAGACCACGCTGACCGAAAAGCTCCTGCTGTTCGGCGGCGCCATCAACCTCGCCGGCCAGGTCAAGGCCAAGGGCGAGCGGCGCAACACGCGTTCGGACTGGATGAAGATCGAGCGCGAGCGCGGCATCTCAGTCGTCACCTCGGTCATGACCTTCGAGTTCGAGGGTCTCGTGTTCAACCTCCTGGACACGCCGGGCCACGAGGACTTCTCGGAAGACACCTATCGCACGCTCACCGCGGTCGATTCCGCCGTCATGGTGATCGACGCCGCGAAGGGCATCGAGGCGCGCACCCGCAAGCTGTTCGAGGTGTGCCGGTTGCGCGATATCCCGATCATCACCTTCATCAACAAGATGGACCGCGAGAGCCGCGACGTGTTCGAGCTGCTCGACGAGATCGAGAAGACGCTGGCGCTCGACACCACGCCGATGACCTGGCCGGTCGGCCGCGGCCGCGACTTTCTCGGCACCTATGACGTCATCAATGGGGGCGTCCGCCTGCTCGAAGGCGGCGGCGCCAAGACCGGCGCGGCGCAGCAGATCGAGATCGAGGAGCTTGCCAAGCTCAACGCCAATCTGGACGCCTCCGCGGTGAAGGACGAGCTTGAGCTCGTCACCGAAGCCTCAAAACCGTTCGAGCTCGAAGCGTTCCGCGAAGGCCATCTGACACCGGTCTATTTCGGCAGCGCGCTGCGCAATTTTGGCGTCGGCGATCTCCTGGAAGGGCTCGGCAAGTTCGCGCCCGAGCCGCGCGCGCAGGACAGCGACCAGCGCAAGGTCGAGGCCACCGATCCGCGCATGAGCGCCTTCGTGTTCAAGATCCAGGCCAACATGGATCCGAACCATCGCGACCGTATCGCGTTTGCGCGCCTTTGCTCCGGCAAGCTCAGCCGCGGCATGAAGGCGAAGCTCGTGCGCACCGGCAAGAGCATGCCGCTGTCGAGCCCGCAATTTTTCTTCGCGCAGGACCGTTCGGTCGCGGACGAGGCCTTTGCCGGCGATGTCGTCGGCATCCCCAATCACGGCACGCTGCGCATCGGCGATACCTTGACCGAAGGCGAGGATTTCAACTTCGTGGGCGTGCCGAGTTTTGCGCCGGAAATCGTCCGCCGCGTGCGGCTCACCGACGCCATGAAGGCGAAGAAGCTGAAGGAAGCGCTTCAGCAGATGTCGGAAGAGGGCGTGGTCCAAGTGTTCCGGCCGCGCGACGGCGCTCCGGCATTGGTCGGCGTGGTCGGCGCGCTCCAACTCGACGTGCTGAAGGCGCGCCTTGAAGCCGAATATTCGCTGCCGGTCGAGTTCGAGGTCAGCGAGTTCCAGCTTGCGCGCTGGGTCTCCTCCGATGACCGCAAGAAGCTCGACACCTTCATCGCCGCCAACACGTCCAGCATTGCCGACGACGTCGACGGCGATCCCGTGTACCTCGCCCGGAACGAATTCTATCTCGGCTACACCAGGGAACGCGCAGAGGGTATCGAGTTCACCAACGTCAAGGACGTCAAGAGGAAGGGTTAGGGCGTCTCGTAGTGCTGGGTCGCCCGGTCAAGTCCGGGCGATGACAGCGGGGCGAACGCGAGCATGTGAACGCGCGCAGACTTGATGCGGTCATCGACAGCGCCACTTATTTGCGGTGGCATTGTGAGCTCACTCCATGTGGCGCGTCATCTTTCCTTTTCTCCTTCTGGCGATCTCGACAATGGCCGCCGACGCGCGGCCGCGCCAGATCAATCCGATTCCGTTTTCGCACGAGCCGTGCAGCGTGCTCGACGGCCCGCCCTGTACGCCGTCTTACTGCAGCCCGCTCGAGCCCGGTCCCTGCATTCCCGAAATCTACTATCCCTACGGACAGAATCTCCAGCTGACGATCGAGAGCGTTCCATCCGATGCCGATCGCGGCAAATATCGGAAGCCGGATCACGACCTCGACACGATCGGCGACCTCTTCGCCGAGTTGCGCAGCTGCTGGGCGCCGCCCTCCGACAATGCACAGGCGGGCATGCAGATGTCGGTACGTTTCAGCTTCAACAAGGCAGGCGGTCTGATCGGCCCGCCACGCCTGACCTATGCGACCGCGGGCGTCCCGGCTGAGATCCGAACGACCTATCTCAACGCGATCAATTCGTCGCTGAAAGCCTGTCTGCCGCTGAAATTCACCAGCGGCCTCGGCGGCGCGCTGGCGGGCCGGCCGATCGCGATCCGCTACGTCGACAATCGGGAGCTCGGCAAGTAGCGCGTCAGTTGCGACCGGCGGCCAATCGATGATACGCCATGGGCGGGGGCGTTGGACGAGGGGAGGATATCGTGGGTCTGCTGGTCATGATCCTGGGGCTGGTGCTGTTTCTCGCGGCCCATGTTTTCACCACGAAACGCGACGCGCGCGCGCAAGCCATCGCGAGGCTGGGCGAGGGAACCTACAAGCTCCTCTACTCCGTCGTTTCGCTTGCGGGGCTGGCGCTGATCATCTGGGGCTTTGCCCATTATCGCAGCTCCGGCTGGATCGACGTCTGGTACCCGCCGAAGGCGCTCAAGCATATCACGGTCGCCCTGATGCTTCCCGCGGTCATCCTGGTGGTCGCCTCCTACCTGCGCGGCCGCATCTATGCGACGGTGAAGCATCCAATGCTGGCCGGCATCAAGCTCTGGGCCGCGGCGCATCTGCTCGCCAATGGCGATCTCGGCTCCATCATCCTGTTCGGCTCGTTCCTGGGCTGGGCGGTGTATGACCGCATTTCGCTCAAGCATCGCAAGGATGCTGGCGCGCCGCCAATCCCGGTGGGCGGCATCACCAACGATTTGATCGCGGTCGCCGTCGGCCTCGTGGCCTATTTGGCGCTGGCCTTTGCGTTCCACCCGGTTGTCATCGGTGTTCCCGTCGTGGGGGTCTAGCCGATCAGCCAAGACAACTCAGCATGCCCGTGCGCGGAAGATAACAAGAGCAACAAGCCGAGGATTCTGATGGACTGGTGGCAATCTCAGATCCCGCCAATGCGGCTCGAGGCGCGCTTTGGTGATCGGGTGGTGCCGGCGTTCTGCGACCGTCCGGCGAGCTTGTGGGCCATGATTGCGGAGGCCTGCGCACGCAATGCCGATAGCGAAGCCCTGATTGCAGGCGACGTTCGCCTGAGCTGGCGGCAGGCGGTGGAGCAGGCCGCGCGGATCGCGGCCGGTTTTCGCAAGCTCGGCCTGCAACGCGGCGATCGTGTTGCGATCCTGCTCGGCAACCGCATCGAGTTTCCGTTGCTGCTGTTCGCCGCCGCGCATGAGGGCCTCGTCGCGGTGCTGCTCAGCACGCGCCAGCAGAAACCGGAGATCGCCTATGTCCTCGCCGATTGCGGCGCCAGGATCCTGATCCACGAAGCGGCGCTCGCCGAGCGCCTGCCCGATGCATCGGATGTCCCCGATCTGATCCACCGCATCGCCATCGACAGCGATCCGGCTCTGTCGCGTTTCGCCACGCTCGCTGACCACGCACCAGCTGCAGCGCCGGTCGAGGTCCGCGAAGAGGACACCGCGATGATCCTCTACACCTCGGGCACCACGGGCAAGCCGAAGGGCGCGATGCTCGCCCATTGCAACATCGTGCATTCCTCGATGGTATTCGTGTCTTGCCTGCAATTGACGGCGGCGGACCGTTCGATCGCGGCCGTGCCGCTCGGCCACGTCACCGGCGTGGTCGCCAACATCACGACCATGATCCGCTGCGGCGGCGCGCTGATCATCATGCCGGAGTTCAAGGCGGCGGATTATCTCAAGCTCGCCGCGCGTGAGCGCGTCACCTACACGGTGATGGTGCCGGCGATGTACAATCTCTGTCTGCTCCAGCCCGATTTCGACAGCTATGATCTGTCGAGCTGGCGCATCGGCGGCTTCGGCGGCGCGCCGATGCCGATCGCGACCATCGAGAAGCTCAAGGCGACGATCCCCGGCTTGAAGCTTGCGAACTGCTACGGCGCGACCGAAACGACATCGCCGTCGACGATCATGCCGGGCGAGCTGACGGCGAGCCACATCGATAGCGTTGGCCTGCCGTGCCCTGGGGCACGCATCATCGCGATGGGGGCGGACGGCCGCGAGCTGCCGCCCGGCGAGATCGGCGAACTCTGGATCCAGAGCGCCTCGGTCATCAAGGGCTACTGGAACAATCCGAAGGCGACGGCCGAGAGCTTCACCGCCGGATTCTGGCACTCCGGGGATCTCGGCTCGGTCGATGCCGAAGGCTTCGTACGCGTGTTCGACCGGCAGAAGGACATGATCAATCGTGGCGGGCTGAAGGTCTATTCCGCCGAGGTGGAGTCGGTGCTGGCCGGCCACCCCGCGGTGGTGGAGAGTGCGATCATCGCCAAGGCGTGCCCGGTGCTGGGCGAGCGCGTCCATGCCGTCGTGGTGACGCGCGCGCCGGTTGCCGCTGAAGCCTTGCGGGCGTGGTGCGCGGAACGGCTGTCCGACTACAAGGTCCCCGAGACCATGGCCATCAGCGCCGAGCCGCTGCCGCGCAACGCCAATGGCAAGGTGCTGAAGCGGCAGCTGCGGGAGTTCCTGAGAGCCTGAGCCGGGCAGGGCGGTCCTCCGGCCTCTCGCCGGGTGGTTAACGCCTTGATCGGGCTGGCTTTGCCTTGCCACCGCCATATCGTTAGGGTACCTCGCCGCCACACGGGGACGGGATTCCTGACGCGGACGCATTGGCGCGCGCACCCGGACGCGCATGGGATTAGCATAAGTGTCTGAATTATTTGACGAAGTCGACGAGGAAGTACGTCGCGAACAGCTCAAGAAGCTGTGGGATAAATATTCGATCTACTTCATCGCCCTGATGGTGCTGGTCGTGGCGGCCGTCGGCGGCTGGCGCGGCTATCAGTACCTGGAGGCCAAGAAGGCCGCCGAGGCCGGCGCCGCGTTCGAGAAGGCTGTCGAACTGTCCGAGCAGAGCAAGCACGCCGAGGCCGAAGCCGCCTTCACCGAGCTCGCCGCCAAGGCGCCGTCGGGCTATCGCACCCTGTCGCGGCTGCGCGCCGCGGCCGAGGCCGCCAGCCGCGATCCCAAGGCGGCCGCGAGGCTGTATGACGACATCGCCGGCGACCGCAGTGTGGGTGGCGAGTGGCAGGATCTGGCAAAGATCCGCGCCGCGGGCTTGCTGCTCGACATTGCGTCCTATGCCGACATGCAGCAGCGGCTGGAGGCGTCGGCCGCGCCGAAATCGACATTCCGCCACAGCGCGCGCGAGATGCTGGCGTTGTCCGCCTGGCGCAACAACGACGCGACCGCCGCGCGCAAATGGCTCGATACAATTGCCGAAGACGGCGAAACGCCGCCCGGCCTGCGCTCGCGCGCCGAGGCGCTCCAGGCCCTGCTGCCGCCCGTCGCCAAAAGCTGACGACGGCCCTCTGACGTAACGAGACACCAAGATGCGCCGCACGCCACGCTTGATCGCAGCCGCCGTCCTGATCGCCTTCACGGGCGTCCTGGGCGGCTGCTCCAGCTTCGATCCAAGCGACATGCTCGACTTCCTCGACACCAAGAAGAAGCTGCCGGGTGACCGCAAGCCGGTGTTCCCGGAAGGTGTGCCGGGTCTCGAGCAGGGCGTCCCGAAGGAGCTGTACAAGGGCGCTCAGCAACAGCCTGATCCGAACGCGGGGGCCGTTGCGGCCTTGCCGACCGAGCCGCCGCCTGAACAGGCCAAGCAGGCCAAGGGCGCCAAGGCGAAGAAGACCAGGCAGCCGGCCGCAGCAGTCGCACCGGCCGAGGCGCCTGCCGGCGAAGTCGATGGCGAGGCCCAGCCGGAAGCTGCGCCGCCCACGGCCGCTCCGCCGCCCAAGCAGAAGATCGTCCGCAAGCGCACCACCGCGCCGCCGCCGGAGCAGCCTGTCCAGCAGGCCCAACCGACCCAGACCACTCAGCAACAGACGCAGGGTGGCTTCCCGGCGCCGCTGCCGAGCGGCAGCTTCTCGCGCTAATAATTCCGTTGCATTGACAGGCGCAGCCCCCGCAGCGCACGAATGACCGATGTCCTTCACGATCGCCATCATCGGCCGGCCCAATGTCGGCAAATCGACGCTGTTCAACCGCCTGGTCGGACAGAAGCTCGCGCTCGTCGATGATCTGCCGGGCGTCACTCGCGACCGCCGCGAGGGTGAGGCCAGGCTTGGCGATCTCCAGTTCACCATCATCGATACCGCGGGCCTCGACGAGGGCGCCAAGGGCTCGCTGACCGCGCGGATGCAGGAGCAGACCGAGACCGCGATCGCGCAGGCGGACGCGCTGTTCTTCGTCATCGACGCCCGCATCGGCCTCACGCCCACCGATCGCGCCTTCGCCGATTTCGCCCGCAAGGCCGACAAGCCGGTGCTGCTCGTCGCGAACAAGAGCGAAGGCAAGCATGGCGATGCCGGCGCGATGGAAGCGTTCGCGCTCGGTCTGGGCGATCCCATCCAGATCTCTGCGGAGCATGGCGAGGGCATGGGCGAGCTCTATGATGCGCTCGCCAGGCTGATGCCGGAGCCGGTCGAAGAAGACGAGGACGAGGACGACGCGCCGCTCTCGGAAGAAGAGGCCGCGACGCGTCCGATCCGGGTCGCCATCGTCGGCCGGCCCAATGCCGGCAAGTCGACACTCATCAACCATCTGCTTGGCGAAGAACGTTTGTTGACCAGCCCGGAGGCCGGCACCACGCGCGATTCCATCGCGGTCGAGATCAACTGGAAGGGCCGCGATTTCCGCGTGTTCGACACCGCCGGCCTACGCCGGCGCTCGCGCATCGAGGAGAAGCTGGAGAAGCTCTCGGTCGCGGACGCGCTGCGCGCGGTGCGCTTTGCCGAAGTCGTCGTACTGATGATGGACTCGCAGAACCGCTTCGAGGAGCAGGACCTGCGCATCGCCGATCTGATCGAGCGCGAAGGCCGCGCGGTCGTGCTCGCCGTCAACAAATGGGACCTGATGGAGACCAAGGGCGGCGGCGCGATCTCGGGCCTGCGTCGCGATGCCGACCATTGGCTGCCGCAGGTCAAGGGCGTGCCGATCGTCGCCGTCTCCGGCCTGATGGGCGAGGGCATCGACCGCCTGATGCAGGCGATCCAGGACGCCTATGCGGTCTGGAACAGGCGCGTGCCGACCTCCGCGCTCAATCGCTGGTTCGAGCAGGCGATCCAGGCCAATCCGCCGCCGGCGGTGTCCGGCCGCCGGCTGAAGCTGAACTACATCACGCAGAACAAGGCGCGTCCGCCGAGCTTCGTGCTGTTCTGCTCGCGTGCCGATGCGGTGCCGCAGTCTTATTTGCGCTACTTGACCAATTCCCTGCGCGAGACGTTCGAGCTGCCGGGCACGCCGGTGCGCATCACGCTGCGCGAGAAGGCCAATCCCTTCGCGCACAAGCGCAAGCGGCCGTCATGAGCGACGGCGCCGGCGAGGCGATGGCTCAGGGCGCAGCGCCGGTCCGGCGCGGCGCGGTCGCCTTCATCTTCGTCACCATCCTGCTCGACATGCTCGCGATCGGCGTGATCATGCCGATCCTGCCCAAGCTGGTCGAGAGCTTCGTCGAGAACGACACCGCGCATGCGGCGCGAATCTTCGGCCTGTTCGGCACCGCCTGGGCGCTGATGCAGTTCGTGTTCTCGCCGGTGCTCGGTGCACTCTCCGACCGCTTCGGGCGGCGGCCGGTGGTGTTGCTGTCGAATTTCGGGCTCGGCGCCGACTATGTGCTGATGGCGCTGGCGCCGTCCCTGACCTGGCTGTTCATCGGCCGCGTCATCTCCGGCATCACCTCGGCCAGCATCTCGACCGCGTTTGCCTATATCGCCGACATCACGCCGCCAGAGCGCCGCGCGGCGATCTTCGGCAGGATTGGCGCCGCCTTCGGCGCCGGCTTCATCCTCGGCCCGGCGCTGGGTGGCCTACTCGGCGATATCGATCCGCGGCTGCCGTTCTGGGCGGCGGCGGGGCTGAGCTTCGCCAATGCGCTCTACGGGCTCCTCGTGCTACCGGAATCGCTGGCGCCCGAGAAGCGTGCGCCGTTCCGCTGGAGAAGCGCCAATCCGGTCGGAGCGCTGCATCTGCTGCGCTCCAATGCAGCGTTGGCCGGACTGTCGATCGTCAATTTCATCGCGCAGGTCGCCCATGTCGTGCTGCCCTCGACCTTCGTGCTCTATGCGACATATCGTTACGGTTGGGATTCCAAGACGGTCGGATTGACGCTCGCGGTGGTCGGCATCTGCGCCATGCTGGTGCAGGGGCTCGCCATCGGCCCAATCGTGCGCGTGCTTGGTGAGCGCAAAGCGCTGGTGCTCGGCCTGTGCTGTGGCGCGATCGGCTTCGTGATCTTCGGCGCGGCCCCGACCGGGCCGCTGTTCTGGATCGGCATTCCCGTGATGTCGCTGTGGGGCATCTCGGGCGCCGCCATGCAATCGTTGATGACCCGGCTGGTCGCGCCCGATCAGCAGGGCCAGTTGCAGGGCGCGACCGCGAGCGTGCAGAGCGTCTCGCAGCTCGTCGGCCCGTTCCTGTTCACGCTGACGTTTTCCTATTTCATCAGCACCAGCGCGCCGCTGCATCTGCCCGGCGCGCCATTCCTGCTTGCGGCGGCGCTGATGGTGGTCTGCGTGGCGATCGCGGTGCGGTCGCTGGGTGCGACCAAGACGGTCTCGTAGGGTGGGCCAAGCGAAGCGTGGCGCGCCTTTGCCTACCCTACGGCAGTGTTGCCCGGGATGACGGCTACGCGGTCACTTCTTCACCAGCGGGCACTCGCTGTCCTTGAGCGGCTTGGCCGCGTCTTCCGCCGAGATGTTCGCGACCAGTTTGTAATAGTCCCACGGACCCTTCGACTCCTCCGGCTTTTTCACCTCGAACAGATAGGCCGGGATGAGGCGGCGGCCGTCGGCGCGTAGCGGGCCCTTGCCGAACAGCGGATCGTCGGTCGGCAGCTCCTTCATCTTGGCGACCACCTTGGCGCCGTCATGCGGGTTGGCGCCGAGCGCGTCCATCGCCTTCAGGTAATGCAGGATGCCGGCATAGAGCCCCGCGACCGTCATCGACGGCATCGAGCCCTTGGGCGAGACCTTCTGGAAGCGCTTCGACCATTCGCGGGTCTGGTCGTTGAGGTCCCAGTAGAAGGACTCTGTGAAGGTCAGGCCCTGTGCGGTCTTCAGGCCCAGCGAGTGCACGTCATTGATGAACAGCAGCAGCGCGGCGAGCTTCTGACCACCGGAGACGATGCCGAATTCGGCGGCCTGCTTGATCGCATTGGTGGTGTCGCCGCCCGCATTGGCGAGGCCGATGATCTTCGCCTTCGAGGACTGCGCCTGGAGCAGGAACGACGAGAAGTCGGCCGTGTTGAGCGGGTGCTTGACGCCGCCGAGCAGCTTGCCGCCGTTGGCCGTGACGACCGCGCTGGTGTCGCGTTCGAGGGCATGACCGAAGGCGTAGTCGGCGGTCAGGAAGAACCAGCTGTCGCCGCCGGCCTTGGTCAGCGCCTTGCCGGTGCCGTTGGCGAGCATGTAGGTGTCGTAGGTGTAGGAGATCGTGTTCGGCGTGCAGGCCTTGCCGGTGAGGTCAGCGGTGGCCGCACCCGAATTGAGCAGCACCGAGTTCTTTTCCTTGACGAGGTTGTTCACCGCGAGCGCCACGCCAGAGCTCGGCGTGTCCGAGATGACGTCGACCTTGTCGTTGTCGATCCATTGCCGGGCAATGTTGACGCCGATGTCGGGCTTATTCTGGTGATCGCCGGAGAGGACGTCGATGGTCCAGCCCTTGGCCTTCAGGCCGGAATCCTCGACCGCCATTTTCACAGCGGCGACCGAGTTCGGGCCGCCGATGTCGGCATAGAGGCTCGACATGTCGTTGAGCACGCCGATCTTGATGGTCTTGTCTTGCGCGTAGGCCGATGTTGCAAAACCGAAAGTGGCGCATGCCAAAAGAGCCGCAGTGCGGCGCGCGAGCGTCGTCGTCATGAAAGGTCTCCTCCACTGTCAAATATTCGGACGGCTCTCTTGGACGGAGCCTTGTTCCGGTTGACGCTCTACCGTGTCCCACGGCCGGCTGCAATGCACCTAAATGCGGATGACGCTGCGTCGTAGCGTCATCCGTCGGTTAACTCTTGGGGCAAAATGCGTTGAGACGCTATTTGAGCGCGTCCGAGGTCAGCTTGAATTTCTGGATGCGTTTTCCGGTATCGACCTCGGCGGTATAGACGTTACCCCTCGCGTCGACCGCCATCGCATGCACCCAGTGGAATTGCCCGGCATTGCGACCGTTGTGGCCGAAGCTGCCGACCACGCTGCCGTCGTCCCGTTTGATCACCCTGATCTCGTTGTTCTCGCCGTCGGCGCTGAGCAGATAAGTCTGTTTCGGATCGGGCCAGATCGCGATGTCCCAGACAGCGCCATTGCCGAGCGTGTTCTTCTCGAAGAAGAACTCCTTCACGAAGGTGCCGTTCTTCTTGAACACCTGGATGCGATTGTTGATTCGGTCGCAGACATAGACCTGCCCGTCATTGGCGAGCTTGACGCAGTGAACGGGATTGCCGAATTGCTGCGACACCGGCGCCTTCGGATCGTAGGCCGCCTGCTTGGCGTCATCAGGCTTGTTGCCGTAGGCGCCCCAGTGCCGCTTGTAGGCGAGCGTTGTCGCATCGAACACGATGACGCGGCGGTTGCCGTAGCCGTCGGCAACGTAGATCTCGTTCGCCTCCTTGTCGATAGCAGTCTCCGCGGGCTTGCCTAGCTGCGTCGTGTCGTTGCTGCCGAGGCTCGGCGCGATCTTGCCGATCTGCGCGACGAACTTGCCGTCCAGCGTGAACTTCAGGATCGCGTTGTCGTTGTCGGCATTGCCGCCGACCCAGACGAAGCCGCGCTCGTCGACCTCGATGCCGTGCTCGCGGCCGACCCATTCATAGCCTTCGCCCGGACCGCCCCACGAGCGCAGGAGGTTGCCCTCGCTGTCGAATTCGAGCACGGGCGGCGCCGAGACGCAGCACTTGGAGCGCGGCGGGTTGAGGCTCGCGCCTTTCTCGTCATCGGTGAGCGAACGCGGGCGATGGATGACCCAGATGTGGCCCTGCCAGTCGACGGTGATGCCGCCGACCTGGCCGAGGATCCAGTTGTTCGGCAGCTGCTTCGGCCAGGAGGGATCGACTGCGAAGGTCGGAACATCGCCGGCAATCGCAACGCCCGGGAGGAGGAGCGCAATGGCAGCGATCAGGATGGAAAAAGCATGAAGGACATTTGCGAGCGCACGAGAAAGCCCTGTGCGATGCCATGGCGCCATGGCGACCTCCCTTTCCTGGCCTGCGGCTTGCTGCCGCTTGAGCGCCGGCAGTCAATCGCGGGGAGGCATTTGAGTCAATCAGGCCGGCGGGCGGAAGCTCATCAGGCTGCGGGTCTTGTAGTCGTAGAACTTGCCGGTCTCGGTCCAGTCGGGCGTGCACAGCGGGACGATGAATTCGGCGACCTGCTCGGGCGTGTCGAGCGTCGCGGGGTCTTCGCCCGGCATCAGGGTGGCGCGCATGCGGGTGCGGATGGGCCCGGGATTGAACAGGTTGACGCGGACCTTGGTGTTCGCGGTCTCCTGCGCCCAGGCTCGTGCCAGCGTCTCCAGCGCGGCCTTGGAGGCGGCGTAGGGGCTGACATAGGCGGTCGCCTTGTTGGCGGCGCCCGAGGTGATGAACACGGCGCGGCCGGCGTCCGATTGCTTCAGCAGCGGCTCCATGCAGCGGATCAGCTGGAAGTTCGCGGAGACGTTGACGGCCATCACGTCGTTGAAGGTCTTCAGCTCGATGTGGCCGATCGGCGAGGAGGGGCCGAGCACGCCGGCATTGCCGACGAGGATGTCGAGCTTGCCGTAGCGCTCGTGCAGCCCCGCGCCGAGCCGCGCGATGCCGTCAAAATCGGTAAGGTTGAGCGGCACCAGCGTGGCGCTGCCGCCGATTTTCCGGATCTCGTCGTCGAGCTCTTCCAGCCCGCCCTGCGTGCGCGCGGTGGCAACGATATGGGCGCCGGCCTTCGCCAGCGCGAGGGCGGTGGCAAAACCGATGCCGCGCGAGGCGCCGGTGACGAGAGCGATGCGGCTCGTGAGGGGTTTTGTCATAGCGGGGTTTTACAGGCGTGGACGGCCGGGACAAGCCCCGCGTGGCCGTCATTCCGGGGCGATGCGAAGCATCGAACCCGGAATCCAGAGGTGACGAGGCAATCTCGAGATCCCGGGTTCGCGCTGTCGCGCGCCCCGGGATGACAACTCAAGATCAGCTCGCCTCCGCCAGCAGCGACAATTGCCGCGGCTGCGGCTCGGTCTGGGTCTGGTCGGTCAGGTGGGTCGGGTAGGCCCCGGTGAAGCAGTGATCCGAGAATTTCGGATTGGCGGGGTCGCGGCCGGGCTCACCCATGGCGCGGTACATGCCGTCGATCGACAGGAAGGCGAGCGAGTCGGCGCCGATGATCTCGCGCATCTCCTCCAGCGAATGCGTCGCGGCCAGGAGGCCGCCGCGGTCGGGCAGGTCGATGCCGTAATAATCCGGGTAGAGGATCGGCGGCGAAGCGAGGCGGAAGTGCACTTCCTTGGCGCCGGCATCGCGCATCATGCGCACGATCTTCTTCGAGGTGGTGCCGCGCACCAGGGAGTCGTCGATCAGGATGATGCGCTTGCCTTCGATCGCGGCGCGGTTGGCCGAGTGTTTCATGCGCACGCCGGACTCGCGGATCGCCTGCGTCGGCTGGATGAAGGTGCGGCCGACATAATGGTTGCGGATGATGCCGAGCTCGAACGGCACGCCGGAATACTGGCTGTAGCCGACCGCGGCGGGCACGCCGGAATCCGGCACCGGCACGACGACGTCGATCGGCACGTGGCTCTCGCGCGCGAGCTGCGCGCCGAAGGCCTTGCGCACCTCGTAGACCGAGCGGCCGTGGACGATGGAGTCCGGCCGGGAAAAATAAATGTATTCGAAGATGCAGGGGCGCGGGGCCATCGGCGGGAACGGCTTGTGGATGTCCTGGCCATTCTCGTCGAACACGATGACTTCGCCCGGCTCGATGTCGCGGATGAAGCGTGCACCGATGATGTCGAGCGCGCAGGTCTCCGAGGTCAGGATCGGGCAGCCGTCGAGCTCGCCGAGCACGAGCGGACGGATGCCACGCGGATCGCGCGCGCCGACCAGCTTCTTGTTGGTGAGCGAGACCAGTGCATAGGCGCCCTCGATCTCGCGCAGCGCGTCGATATAGCGCTCGATGAAGCGGGCGCGCTTGGAGCGCGCGACCAGATGGAGGATCACCTCGGTGTCGGTGGTCGACTGCATCATCGCGCCGTGCTTCACGAGCTCGCGCCGCAGCGTCAGGCCGTTGGTGAGGTTGCCGTTGTGGGCGACTGCGAGGCCGCCGGCATTGAGCTCGGCGAACAGCGGCTGCACGTTGCGCAGGATGGTGGCGCCGGTGGTGGAATAGCGGACATGGCCGACCGCGACGTTGCCCGGCAGGCGGTCGATCACCTCGCGGCGGGAGAAGGTGTCGCCGACGAGGCCGAGGCGCCGTTCCGAGTGAAAGCGGCTGCCGTCGTACGAGACAATGCCGGCGGCTTCCTGGCCGCGGTGCTGGAGGGCGTGCAATCCGAGGGCGGTGATGGCTGCTGCATCGGGGTGGCCGTAGATGCCGAACACGCCGCACTCCTCGCGCAGCGTATCTCCCTCGAGGTCGTCCTGAAGCTCTAGCGCGGCAGGGCCCAAACCAGTCCCGAGATCTAGATCAAGCTGGGCGTCCTGGTCAGGGTGTCGCATCTCGTCCGCGCCTCTCTGTTGGGGCCTAATCAACGCGCCGCAGGTTTCTCGATCAGCTTCTTCAAACTGTCACGAGCCGGTTTGCTGTATCCGTCGCCACTGCCCGAAGGCTGCTGCTCGGAATCAGCTTGATCATCATCTGGTTTGTTTTTCTTGAATCTCTTCAAGATGGTGTTCTCGGGGTCGTCCGGCAAGAGGGACATCAGCCAATCCCCGGTTCCCTGGAGGACCACGCGGGACTTAGCCCCCGTGACCCAATCCGGGCGCTGCTTGTCCGGCACCAGCCAGGTGAAGAACAGGAATGCGACTACGACGATCAAAAGCCCGCGAGCGAGGCCAAACAGGAACCCCAGGGTCCGGTCCAGCGCACCGATACGCGAATCCAGGATCATGTCGGAGATTCGCACCGTGATCACGGAAACGATGACCAGGGTGCCGACGAACACACCTGCGATCACGACCACGCTCGCGACCGTGTCGTTGTTGAAATAGGTCTTGGCCGTCGGCAGCAGCTTCGAGAACGAGTAGAGCGTCACGATCGCGGCGGTGCCCCACGCCGCGATCGAGAGGATTTCGCGCATGAAGCCGCGGACCATGGCGAGCAGGCCCGAGATCAGCATCACACCGAGCAGGATCAGGTCGAGGAGTGTTACTGGCATCGGCTGGTCTGGTCCGCTCGTACTTCAAAAGGTGCTCTAGCCGAATCGGTGCTTGGCCGCTGCCTTAAAAGAGGGGCAGACGGCGTTCCCGGCAAGGCCGCAACCACGCAATCCCATGCTGCTTTTGTGACGGCTGTATAGCGGCGAGGGCGGGATACGTCACCTCCAGCTACCCCTCTCCACGGCGGAATCTTGCCGGTGTGGCATTTTTCTCCGCCGGAGCGCTCTGATCGCCGCGGCGGGAGCCCTTGGCGGCGATTTCGGCCACGAGGGTCGTGAGGCTGTTGACCGCGTTCAGCGACAATCCGGCGTCACTGCCGGCATCGCCGCCCCGGGCCGATTCGGGCAGCACGGCGCGTTTGAAGCCGAGCTTGACGGCTTCCTTGAGCCGGGCCGGGGTCTGTGCCACCGGACGGATCACGCCAGAGAGCGAAATCTCGCCGAAATAGACGGCATCGGTGGGTAACTGCGCATTAACCAGGGACGAGACCAACGCGGCTGCGGCGGCCATATCGGCTGCCGGCTCGTGGATGCGCAGGCCGCCCGCGACGTTCAGATAGACGTCGTGGCCGGACAGCTTGACCCCGCAATGGGCCTCCAGCACCGCCAGCACCATGGAGAGCCGGCTCTGGTCCCAGCCGACCACGGCCCGGCGCGGGGTGCCGAGCGAGGTCGGGGCCACCAGCGCCTGCAATTCGACCAGGACGGGCCTCGTACCCTCGATGCCCGCAAAAACTGCGGTGCCGGGCGTGCCGAGGTCACGCTCGGACAGGAACAGCTCGGACGGGTTGGTGACCTCGCGCAGGCCAAGGCCGGTCATCTCGAACACGCCGATCTCGTCGGTCGGACCGAAACGGTTCTTCACCGCGCGCAGGATGCGGAATTGTTGCGAGCCTTCGCCCTCGAACGACATCACGGCATCCACCATGTGCTCGACGACGCGAGGACCCGCGATCTGGCCGTCCTTGGTGACGTGGCCGACCAGGATGATGGCCGCGCCAGTCTTCTTGGCGAAACGAATGAGCGCCTGCGCGGAGGCGCGCACCTGCGTCACCGTGCCGGGCGCGGATTCGACCGTGTCCGTCCACATGGTCTGGATCGAGTCGATCACGATCAGCCGCGGCACCGCGCCTTCCGACAGCGTCGAGACGATGTCTTCCACCGATGTCTCTGCGGCGAGCTGCACCGGCGCATCCGACAGCCCGAGCCGTTCGGCGCGCAACCGCACCTGGGCGATGGCTTCTTCGCCGGAGATATAGACGATGCGGTGGCCGGCGCGCGCCATCATGCTGGTCGCCTGCGTCAGCAGCGTCGATTTGCCGATGCCGGGGTCGCCGCCGACCAAGAGCACCGAGCCGCGGACGAAACCGCCGCCGGTGACGCGGTCGAGCTCGGTCATCCCTGACGAGAGGCGCGGCGCATCCGGGCTCTTGCCGGCAAGGCTCTCCAGGGCGAACGTCCGGCCTTTGCGCTTGGAACGGATCGACACCGGCACGCTTCCGCTGGTGTCTTCTTCCGCGAGCGTATTCCACTCGCCGCAGGACTCGCACTTGCCCTGCCAGCGGTTGTAGGCCGCGCCGCAGTTCTGACAGACGAAGGAAAGCGTGTTCTTGGCCATGGGGACAGCGAGTCGGAGGGGTTTGTGGTCTGCTGATAGCACGGAACGGAGCGCAGAGAGCGAACCCTGCCGCTCCCGAATATCGCAATTCAATGCGCCCGATACACCCTTTGTTAGTTCTGAGCCGCGGCACCAGAGCGAACTTTGCCAAATGTTAGCGGACGCAGGCGCAGTTTCGGATCCAAAGACGGGGTGGCGAAACAAACAAATGACGGTGGTCTTGCGCATATTGCTCGCGATGGGCATGGCCTGCGGCGTTCTGATGCCGCCTGGCGGCGCTGTCGCGGCGGACGCCAGGCGTCTCAACATCGTTTTCGTCAACCCCGGCAAGACCGGCGAAGTCTACTGGGACATGGTCGCGCAGACCATGCAGGCCGCCGGCCGCAAGCTCGACGCACATATCGAGGTGCTGAGCAGCGAGCGCAATTACCGCACCATGCAGGAGCTGGGATTCGGCGTGGTCGCGCGCGCCGACAAGCCCGATTTCCTCATCCTCTCGAACGAGGAATCCGCCGCCGTTCCGATCCTGGAGGCGGCCGAGGCCGCCGGCGTCAGAACGCTTTTGCTCTCGAACACGCTGATCGGCGATGACGCGGCCCGCCTTGGCCCGCCGCGGCAGAAGCTCAAGACCTGGCTCGGCGACATCACGACCGATCTTCAGACCGCGGGAGCGCGGATGGCGAACGCCCTGATCGCTACCGCGCGCACCGAGAAATGGCAGAGCGCCGACGGCAAGATCCACATTCTCGGCATCGGCGGTGACGAGACCACCCCGTCCTCGATCGCCCGCAATGCCGGCCTCAAGCTCGCCGTGGAGGCCGCGCCCGACGTCGTGGTGGACCGGATGCTGTTCGCCAACTGGACGCAGTCCGAGGCCGAGCAGGTCACCGCGAATTATCTGGGCTGGGCCTCGCGCAAGGAGATCAGGCCGGCCGGCATCTGGGCCGGAAACGATCCGATGGCGCTCGGCGCGCTGCGCGCGGTGATCGCCGCCGGTCTCACGCCGGGCCGGAACATCCAGGTGGTCGGCCTCAACTGGTCCGACGATGCGCTGCGCGAGATCAAGGCAGGCCGTCTGCTCCTGAGCGACGGAGGGCATTTTCTGCTCGGCGGCTGGTCGATCGTTCTCCTGCGGGACTACGCTGACGGCTGCGATTTCGCGGCCGCATCGCCGCGCGTCGAGGTCAAGACATCCGCGATCACGCGCGACAATCTAGCCTCGGTCGGCGACCTCATCAGGGTGCGCGGCTTCGACCGCATCGACTTTGCGCGGTTCAGGGCGAAGCCGGGACGATGTGGGGAGTACGATTTCTCGATCGACGCGTTGATCTCGTCGCTGGCGCCGCTGGAAGGCACCGCCGATTGATGCAAAACGGGGACGACATGACCGATCCGGACCGCAGCGCGCAGGCCGTGCCGCCGCGGCTGCGCTCGGTTGTCCGCGCGATGATCTGGGCCACCGTGCCCGTTCTGCTGCTGGTGCAATTGCTCGCCTCTGCCGGCGTCGAAGCCTCGAGCTTCTGGTCGCAGATCCGGCAGCTCGACGCCCGCATCGCCCGCGTCGCCGAGAGCAGGGCCGAGCTGATCGCCGAGCCGCTTTGGAAGATGCGTTACGACCAGGTCACGGGCGTGCTCAACGAGATCATGCACGACGAGACCATCGCGGCGGCGGCCGTCTATGACGACACCGGCGTTGCGATTGCCCGCGTGGTGGCGCGTCCCTCGGAGCAGGGGGTTGCGGAGGTCTCGCGTCCGATCAAGTACAGCAACGGCAACATGTCGGTTCAGGCCGGCCGTATCGCGATCGCCTATTCCCATGCGGCACTGTATGCGGACGCGGGCAGCCGGCTGGTGCTGCTGCTGGTCGTCGGCCTGCTCGCAACGCTCGCCACCCTGATCGCGATGCGGATCTCCGCCAATATCTTCATCGGCAAGCCCTTGGCGGCGATGATGGCGGCGATCCAGCGCAGCAAGCAGGACGGCCGCGCCTATCCGGCGGAGGTCAAATCCTCCAATGAATTCGGCCAGCTCGCCCACGCCTTCAACGCCATGCAGCACACGACGGCGGGTGCGCTGGACCGGCTCAGCCACATGGCCGCGCACGATCCGCTGACTGGTCTGCCCAATCGCCGCTCCCTGTCCGAGCACTTGGTGACGCTGAGCAACGATGCCGGCTCGCCGGACTCGCTGATCGCGTTCTGCTTCATCGATCTCGACGACTTCAAGGGCATCAACGACACCTTCGGTCACCATGCCGGCGACAAGTTCCTGGTCCACATCTCCGAGCGTCTTCGTGCTGCGGTCGAGCCGCAAGATTGGGTGGCCCGGCTCGGCGGCGACGAGTTCGTCGTGATCCGCCCCGAGGTCAGCAACCAGGCGAGCGCGCAGGCGTTTGCGCGCCAGCTGCTGGACGCGATCTCCGAACCGATCCGGCTGCACGACAAGCAGGTGGTGCCGCGCGCCAGCATAGGCCTCGCCGTGCGCCGCGCCGGCGATCCCGAATTGTCGCATTTGCCGGCGCTTGCCGACATCGCGCTCTACCACGCCAAGAGCAAGGCGCCCGGCACCGTCGCCGTGCTGGACGAGGCGCTTCAACGCGACTATCGCCGCCGCAGGGATCTCGAACTCGCCATTCCCGCAGGCTTCGCCGAGGGACAGTTCGAGGTCTGGTATCAAAGCCAGGTCGACCTCGAGAGCCAGGCCGTCGTAGGGCTCGAGGCGCTCATCCGCTGGCGCCACCCTGAACATGGCGTGATCGGCCCCGGCGAGTTCCTGCCGCTGATCGAGCGCAGCGGCAACAATGCGCGGCTGACGCGCTATGTGCTGACCGATGCCTGCCGGGCGTTGCAGCTTCTGGCCGCCGCTGGCAGGCCGCAGATCAGGATCGCGATCAACCTGCCGCCGTCCGAGCTCGCCGACCATTCGCTCGCCGCCGAACTGCGCGCGACCTGCGCGCGCTTCGATGTCGCGCCATCATCGCTGGAGCTCGAGATCACGGAGGGCTCGCTGATCAACAACATCGCCAGCGCCTCCGAGACGCTGCACCGGTTGCGGCGCCTCGGTGCCACGGTTGCGCTGGACGATTTCGGTACCGGCTACTCTTCGCTCGCGCATCTCAGGCGTTTCCCGCTGGACAAGGTCAAGATCGACAAGGCGTTCATCAGCGAGATTCCTGATAGCGCGGAAGACAAGGCGATCGTCGGCGTCATCGCATCGCTTGCCGGTACGCTGGGGCTGACGCTCGTCGCCGAAGGCATCGAGCGGGCCGAGCAGGCGCGCGCGATGCGCGAGATCAGCGTCACGCTGGTGCAGGGCTATCTCTATCACCGGCCCCAGCCGCTCGAGGGCGTGCTGCAATGGCTCGAGGGACAGGCCGTGGCCGAGAAGCGTGTCATTGCGGAGAGCCCGTCGATCGCGCCGGAATTTGCCGCCTGAGGCTGCTTACGACTGGGCCGCGTTCCAGAGCATCGAGAGTCCGGCCGCGATCATGATCGCGTCCATCAGAAGGCGGAACATCTCGGGCTTCAGGTGCAGCACGAACCGTTTGGCGATGAAGGCGCCTGACATCAACGAGGCGCCGGCAATCAGGCCCTTGATGAAGACGTCACCGGTGAGTGCGCCGAACCGTTCGAATGTCACGGACTTCGCGAAGTAAAGGCCGAGCGAGGAGGCCGCTTCGGTGGCGAGGAAGGCGCCCTTGGACAGGCCGTAGAACAGGAACAGCGGCACGCTGAGCGGGCCGGTCGAGACCACGATGCCGGTGAGATAGCCGATGATCGCCCCGCCGATGGCGAGATGCCAGAGATTGGCCTTGAGGTCATGCCGCGCCAGGGCGTGCCGCACCGGCACCATCGCAATTAGGAAACTGCCGATGGCGAGATCCACGGCGTGCGAGGGCAGCGCCAGCAGCGTGCGCGCGCCGAGCGCCCCTGCCGGAATGCCCGTCACCGAATAGGCCGCGCAGGCCCGCCAGTCGACCTCGCGCCACCAGGCCAGGATCCGCGAAAAATTCGCCATCACGGAGGCAACTGCCATGATGGGCACGGCCTCCTTCGGTCCGTAGGCATAGACCAGCACCGGCATCAGCATGATCGACGACCCCGTGCCGACGATGCCTGAGATGGTGCCGGCGATCAGGCCGACGGTGAGCACGAAAAGAAAGGCCAAGGGCGGTGGCTCCCGGAATCGGGAGAGTGTAGCCGGAGGAGGTGGGCAGGGCGAATGCCGTGTCTGGTCAGTCCAGTGGTTAATCGCTGGTGCCCGGCCAGCCGCCAATCCGACGGGTTCCCCGGCCTGATCCTTAGAATTTGATCTGTATTGATCGGAGCGTTCGCTCAAAGAATTTGAGGTCCGCGATGCCCGATCCCCGTTCCTTTTCTGCGCTCGACCGCCATGCGGTACTCGGCGGATCCGACAACGGCTTTCCCTGGTATGCCGGCGCGATGCTCGCGTTTGAGGCGAGCGAGGTGGTGCGGCTGCGCTCCGAGAAGCTCAGCCATGGTGACGAGGCCGCTGGTCAAGAAGCCATGCTGATGGTGAGCGAGAAGATCGCTGCCGCCTTCGAGGCGACCGTGAACCTGCTTGCCGGCGCAACGCCGGCCGCCATCGTCCAGCGCTACCGTGAGCATGTGGCCGCGAACGCCAAGCGGCTGTCCGCGAACGAAGCTCCCTGACGCATCGCGCTGCTGACAGCATGTTGGCAGCAGGGGCGGGTTACGACCATCTCCTGACAAAACGGGGGCGGATCATGCCGATCGAGGCGAGCTGTCATTGCGGTGAGACGGTGTTCGAGGTGACGGAGGCGCCCTTGAGCGTCACCCGCTGCACCTGTTCGCTCTGCTCCAAGCGCGGCGCGCTGTGGGCCTATTACACGCCGGCGCAGTTTCGCCTGTTGTCACCGCCGGACAATGTCGCGACCTATCTCTGGGGCAGCCGCACGGTCAAACATCATTTCTGCGCGGCTTGCGGCTGCGGCACCTATTCGGAGTCACCGGACTGGTCGAACGGCAAGCCGGATTTCGACAATCCCAAGGTCGCAGTGAATGCGCGCCTGTTCGACGATTTCGACCTCGACGCCGTGCCGGTGAACATGATCGACGGCAAGAATTTGTGGTGAACGGGGAGGCATGTGTGCTGCACGCCATGCTCTTGAGGCCCTGTTGAAAAGCTGATTTGGTTCCGGCCCGAGGCAGAGGGAGGAAGCCATGAAGCGTCTTTTTGCGCGAGTGATGCTCGCAATGTGTCTGGCCGGTGCCGTCGGCATCGATGCGCAGGCGCAGATCAAGCCGAAGGTCACTTCGCTCGGACCGGACTTCCCCAAGGCCGCGCTGTTCGTCGGCAACAGCTTCTTCTACTACAACAACGGCATGCCCGGGCATCTCACCTTCATGGAGCGGGCAGCCGATGCCGAGAACAAGGCGGTCTATCGCAACACCATGGCGACGATCGGCGGCTCCGGCCTCGACTGGCACGATATGGACAATCTGCTGCGGCCGGGCGGTCTCGGTGGGTATTCCTTCGACGAGCAGAACAACGTCATCTTCAACAAGCCGGGCAAGCAGTACGACACCGTGGTGATGATGGATTGCAGCCAGTGCCCGATCCATCCGCAGCTCAAGGACGCGTTCACGACCTTCGCGAGGAAGGACAGCGAGATCGTCCGCGCCCATGGCATGCGGCCGGTGCTTTTCATGTCCTGGGCCTACGCCGACAAGCCTGAGATGACCGAGGCGCTGGCCGAGGCCTATACAATCGCGGGCAATGCCAACGATGCGCTGGTCATTCCCGCAGGTCTTGCCTTCGCGCGCGTCCGCAAGCTCCAGCCCGAGCTCAATCTGTATGCGCCGGACAAGCGGCACCCGAGTCCTGCTGGCACGCATCTGGCAACCTGCGTCACGCTGGCTGCGTTGACGGGGCGCTCGCCGGTCGGCAATTCCTACACGATGGGGCTCGATGCTGAGACGACCCAGCTGCTGCAAAAGGCGGCATGGGACACGGTGCAGGACTATTACGGGCGGTAACCCGCCGGACTCATTGGTAGGGTGGCAAAGCGAAGCGTGCCCACCAACAGTTTTTACCGATACGAGATGGTGGGCACGGCGCAAGTGCGCCGTTGCCCACCCTACCACACCTCGCTCACTTCAGCACCACCCACGCCGGCGCATGATCGCTCGCGCCATCCTCGCCGCGCACCTTCTTGTCGACACCGGCCTTGGCCAGGCGTGAAGCCAGGGCAGGGCTGAGCAGCAGATGATCAAGCCGCAGGCCCGCATCGCGCGGCCAGCGGTTTCGCTTGTAATCCCAGAACGTGTAGATGCGTTTCTCCGGATGCAGCTCGCG
This sequence comes from Bradyrhizobium sp. USDA 4486, assembly GCF_054057995.1. NCBI lineage: Bacteria > Pseudomonadati > Pseudomonadota > Alphaproteobacteria > Hyphomicrobiales > Nitrobacteraceae > Bradyrhizobium > Bradyrhizobium sp. USDA 4486. Next base: position 2,678,307 of record NZ_JBSRZV010000001.1, on the reverse strand, counting down.
GATCGCATCGCACCAGCCCTGCGCGACGAGCGAGGCGAACGCGGCGCGGCTCTTCGGCTGGATCAGGGCATCCTTGTCCCACGAACGCGTCGGATAGATGTCGATCTCGGTCGGCGCGACATTGTAGTCGCCGGCGAGCACCACGGGCAGATCCTGCTTGATGAAGCTTTTGGCGTGGCGCTTGAGCCGTGCGAACCAGTCGAGCTTGTAGTCGAATTTCGGTCCCGGCTGTGGATTGCCGTTGGGCAAGTAAATGCTGGTGACGATGAGGCCGCGCACGGCAGCCTCGATATAGCGGGCCTCCTGATCCTCCGCCTTTCCCGGCAGACGGTCGCGCGTCAGCACAGGCTCGGCGTCGCGGGCGAGGATGGCGACGCCGTTCCAGGTCTTCTGTCCACACCACACTGCGCCGTAGCCGGCCTTTTCGATCGCGGCCGCCGGAAATTCGCCATCACTTGCCTTCAATTCCTGAAGTGCGACGACATCGGGCTTCGCTGCGCGCATCCAGGCCAGCAGATTGGGCAGGCGGCGGTTGATGTTGTTGATGTTGAATGTCGCAATCTTCATGTAGAGCTATCGGCTCCTGCCTTCCGTCACCGGAGATACAATGTCCAAGTTGAGCTTTGCCGCCATCGTCGTCGCCGTCGCATTCTCCGGTGTCGCTTCGGCACAATCGTCCGATCCGCGCGGTGCGTGCAAGGCGGACTATGACAAATTCTGCGCCGGCATCGCGCCGGGCGGTGGCAAGGTGATCGCCTGCCTCGAGGCCAAGCGCGATCAGCTCAGCGCCACCTGCAAGACGGCGCTCGACAGCCGGAAGAAGTAACCTTCGTGTCCCGGCCGCGCGCAGCGCGAGCCGGGACCCGGAAACCGACACGGCACTCTGAGAGATGGGCGCCGGCTCTGCAGCGCACTACGCCGCAGCGCGGCGCACTGCGCTGCGTCCAGGGCACGAGAGCGCGTTAGTTAAGTCGGCAGCGGCGGCGGGCTTGTCGGCTGCTCGATCGGCGGCGGCGAGGGCGGCTGCTCGGCCGATTGCGTGGGCTCCGGCTTTGCCAGCGGCTCCACCACATTGCCGCCCTTGTAGACGCGGGCATAGCGGCGGCCGAGGCTGGTCAGCACCTCATAGCCGATCGTGCCGAAATGGTGCGCGAGCTCGTCGACGGTGATGCCTTCGCCGAGCAGCGTCACCATGTGGCCGCGCCGCGCCACGTTTGACGGCAGATCGGTGATGTCGATCGCGATCAGATCCATGGAGATGCGGCCCGCGACCGGGCAGCGCTTGCCCGCCACGATGACCTCGGCGCCGCGGGTGCCGTCATTGGAGCTGGCGGCGCGGAAATAGCCGTCGGCATAGCCGACCGCGACGATCGCCAGCTTCGTCGGCCGTCGCGCGGTCCAGGTGCCGCCATAGCCGACGGTCTCGCCGCGCTCGACATTGCGGACCTGCACGATGCGCGCCTTGAGGTCCACGACCGGCTGCATCGGATTGTCGGCCTCCGGCGTCGGGTTGACGCCGTAGAGCGCCGCGCCCGGCCGCACCATGTCGAACTGGAAGGGCGCGCCGAGGAAGATGCCGGAGGAATTTGCGAGGGCCGCCGGCACGCCGGAGAATTCGCTGGCGATGCTGCGGAAGGCCGCAAGCTGTCTTGCATTCACCGGGCTGTTGAGCTGCTCGGCCGAGACCAGATGGCTCATCACCAGGGTGATGCCGTGATCGCCGGCATTGATGCGGGGGATGATGGCCTGCGCTTCCGAGAGCGTCAGTCCCAGCCTGTTCATGCCGGTGTCGATGTGGATTGCGGCACCGCCGCTCCAGCCGGTGCGGCGGCAGAACACGTCCCATTCGGCGAGCTCGTTGAGATCGCCGATGACAGGTCGGCAGTTGATCTTGGCGTAATGCTCGCCAGTGTTCTGGAAGTAGCCGCCGAGCACGTAGAGCGCGGCCTCCGGCACGGCTTCCCGCACCTTGCGCGCTTCCTCGATGGTGGCGACGAAGAAGGTCTTGCAGCCGGCCTTGCCGAGGGCGCGCGCGACCTGCTCGGCGCCGCAGCCATAGGCGTCAGCCTTGATCACCGCTGAGCATTCGGCCGGCACCGCCGTCTTCTCGAGCTTGCGCCAATTGGCGATGATCGCGTCAAGATCGACGGTGAGCACGCCGCCATAGGCAGCGAGCGCGGCAGCCTGATTGGCCTCCGCGGAGAGAAGGCCGGATTGCGGGATCATTTTCGGGTCGGGCGCCACCATCATGGCGCCGTTTTACGCAAGAGACGGGTCCGGTTCAAGAAACTCAGTAGTCGCTGCGATCGGGCAGCTGGCCGTCATGCGCGAGGTCGCCGAACCGCGTGACCGATGAATCGAAGTGCAGCTCGACCGTGCCGGTCGGGCCGTGGCGCTGCTTGCCGATGATGACTTCGGCCCGGCCGACCGTGCGCTCCATGTCGGCCTGCCATTTGGCGTGTTCCTCGGTGCCCGGACGCGGCTCCTTCATGGCGAGGTAATATTCCTCGCGGAACACGAACAGCACGACGTCGGCGTCCTGCTCGATCGAGCCGGATTCACGCAGGTCCGAGAGCTGCGGCCGCTTGTCGTCGCGCGATTCCACCTGGCGCGAGAGCTGCGACAGCGCGATCACGGGAACGTTGAGCTCCTTGGCCAGCGCCTTCAGGCTGGTCGTGATCTCCGTGATTTCCTGCACGCGGCTATCGCTGGCGCGCTTGCCCGAGCCGGACAAGAGCTGGATGTAGTCGATCACGAGCAGATCAAGGCCCTTCTGGCGCTTGAGCCGGCGCGCCCGCGCCATCAGCTGCGCGATCGACAGACCGCCGGTCGCGTCGACATAGAATGGTAGCGATTGCAGCTCGATCGAGACCTGGCGGATCTTCTCGAAATCGGCCTCCGAAATGCCGCCGCGGCGGATGTGGGAGGAGGGAATGCCGGTGCGCTCGGCCACGATACGCGTGGCAAGCTGGTCGGCCGACATTTCGCAGGAGAAGAAGCCGATCACGCCGCCATTGACGGCCTTCATCGTGCCGTCCGCCTGGAGCTCGCCGACATAGGCCTGGGCGACATTGTAGGCGATATTGGTCGCCAGCGAGGTCTTGCCCATGCCGGGACGCCCCGCGACGATGATGAGGTCGGAGTGCTGCAGGCCGCCCATCTTGGTGTCGAGGTCGCGCAGGCCCGTCGAGATGCCCGACAGCTTGCCGTCGCGCTGGAATGCCTTTGCCGCGAGATCGACCGCGACCGTCAGCGCCTGCGAGAATTTCTGGAAGCCGCCGTCATAGCGGCCGGACTCGGCGAGCTCGTAGAGGCGGCGCTCGGCATCCTCGATCTGCGCCCGCGGTGCGAAGTCGACCGGCGCATCATAGGCGACATTGACCATGTCCTCGCCGATGCCGATCAGGTCGCGCCTGAGCGACAGGTCGTAGATGGTGCGGCCATAGTCCTGGGCGTTGATGATGGTAGTGGCTTCCGCCGCGAGCCGCGCCAGATATTGCCCGATGGTCATGCCGCCGACGTCAGTATCGGCCGGCAGGAACGTCTTCAGCGTCACCGGGGTGGCAATTTTGCCCATGCGGATCAGACTGCCGGCGGTCTCGAAGATGGTCTGGTGTAGCGGCTCGAAGAAGTGCTTCGCCTCCAGGAAGTCGGAGACGCGGTAGAATGCATCGTTGTTGACCAGGATCGCGCCCAGAAGGCTCTGTTCCGCCTCGATATTGTGCGGGGCGCTCCGATAGGCCGGAGTTCCGGGCTCGGGCGCAAGTTTCAGGACGTTCGAATCAGTCAGGGCCATGGTCGAGCGATAGCAATTTTCTTGGGCAGATGCGGGGCCGGGATAAAGCGCCGCCGCGGCCCAAAGCGGAAGCGAAAGCTCGTCGCTATCAACCGCTCAGTTAAAATGGTGGATGATTAGCAGCCGCAGCATGCAGCGCGCTTGACGGATTTTTGCAGGAGGGCCCGGAAGCCGCGCCGTGGAAAAATCCCATGAACCTTGTGGATTGGCGCGCAGACCTATCGGTAGGCGCGCGAAACGACCCGCGCTGGCCGCGTTCGGCTCGGGTTCAGACCAGCAGGAGGTACACCAGCGCAGCCAGGGCCGCTGCAACGCCGGTGGCGATCAGGGCGTAATCGGTGCGGAGGTCGTCCTGCACGTCAAATGAGGTTCGGGTCTCTTTGCTCATGGTGACGGTCTAGGCCGGACCCGACCAGACTTATGTGAAGCAGTTCACATCTCCCCGGATTCTTTCGGGGCAGAGCCGGAACAGGCAGGTGCGCAGGGGGTTGTCCCCGACCTGCCATCAGAGAGAGGCAAGCGATGCGGCCAGAACGGCAGCACCATCAGTGGCGAAGCGAGGCCGGCAGCCGGCTCTGGCTGTCGGGCCTGATCGCCGCCATGCAGTACGCCGAACGCCCTGAGATCCGGCGCCAGCCGGTCGCACCCGAGATCATCGCGGAACTGCGGGCGCAACTGGCGTTAACGGCCTCATTCAGGTCCTCTGCGTTTTCGACCGTGCGTCACTAAAACTCATTCACCAGCGAGTTTCAGCCTTGGCTTGGCGCCGCCTTCAACCGCCCGCAGGCGGGCTTCCTCGCGCGCGATGTAGTCCCGGGTCATCGGCACCACGCCCTGACGCTTCGTGAGCTGGATCTGGAAGTTCATCATCGCCTGCTTGCGGAACGTCATCTCGCAGGCCGCGAGGTAAAACTCCCACATCAGCGCGAAGCGCTCGTCGTAGAGCTGCACCGCCTCCTCGCGCCGCGCCATGAAGCGCTCCCGCCAAGCCTTCAGCGTTTCGGCATAATGCAGGCGCAGGATCTCGATATCGCAGACAAGCAGACCAGCGCGCTCGATCGCCGGCAGCACCTCCGACAGGGCGGGGATGTAGCCGCCGGGGAAGATGTATTTGGCGATCCAGGGATTGGTCGAGTCCGGCCCCTGTGACCGCCCGATCGAGTGCAGCAGCATGATGCCGTCCTCGCTCAGAAGCTCGGCGCAGCGCTGGAAATAGGTGTCGTAGAACCTTGCCCCAACATGCTCGAACATGCCGACCGAGACGATGCGGTCGAATGGCCCCTCGACGTCGCGGTAGTCCTGAAGCAGGAAGCGCGCCGATCTGCTCAGGCCCCTCTCGGCTGCGCGCGTATTGGCAATCTGCAACTGTTCGGTCGACAGCGTGACGCCGGTGACGTCGGCGCCGGCGATCTCGGCGAGGTAGAGCCCGAGACCGCCCCAGCCGGAGCCGATGTCGAGGACGCGCTGGCCGCTGCCGACACGCAGCTTTGCGGCAATGTGCCGCTTCTTGGCGAGCTGCGCATCGTCGAGCGTGGCCTCCGGTGTCTCGAAATACGCGCAGCTATATTGCTTGTCGGCATCGAGAAAGAGTGAATAGAGCCGCGCGTCGAGATCATAATGATGTGCGACGTTGCTGCGGGCGCGCGAACGCGGATTGAACTGCTTCAGGTGTCGCGTCAGATAGCGCAGGTGCCACCAGGGTTTGGCCCACTGCGGCAATACGTCGGGTTGATCGAGGAGGATCGCGAGCGCATCAGCTATGGTGCCGCGCTCGACGACGAAGTCGCCGTCCATATAGGCCTCGCCAAGCCCGAGCTCGGGATTGATGAGGATCTTCCGTTCGGCGTCGGCCGTGACGAACCGCACCGCGACCGGCTCGCCCGAGCCGTCGCCGAAGGTGAACTTCGATCCGCTTGCGCTGGTCACCGTCAGCGACCCGCGGCGAATGAAATGAGACAGGAATGTCCGCAACAATCGGTCCATCGACACCTTCCTCTCGAGCGACCCGAAGAGATGCGACTAACCCGGCCTCTATATCTGACGCTCGGGTCCCGCTCTGGTTCCTATGCGTTTGCATGTAAAACGTGGGGAGGGTGTTCCGGATGCACTATTGCGCCTGGTTCAAAGCCGATATTCCAAAACCGCTTAGCCACATCCTTGCATGTACCCCTGCTTCCATTCGCGGCTCAATCCGCTAAAAGGTGACCCGCCGCCGCGCCCGACGCCGGCTGCACCTCTCGGATTTCAATGGAGATGATAGGAATGTCGAGCCGAGCGCTCAGCCTCGCGACGGTATTGCTTCTGATCGGCTTCGGCGCGACCGATATCGTTCTTGCGCAGGCGACGAACCTCGAGGCCGGCAAAAGTCCGTCGCAGATCTTCGCGCAGACCTGCAATGCATGCCACAAGAGCCCGCGCGGCCTATTGAAGTCCGTGGCGCCGGGCTCGCTGCCGGGCTTCCTGCGCCAGCACTACACCACGAGTTCGGATATGGCGGGCATCCTCGCCTCCTACCTCGTCTCCAACGGTGCGACCGACACCCGCTACCAAGCCAAGGACGGCAAGAAGGAGAAGGACGCCAACACTGCGCCGGGGCAGTCCCCAGAGCATCAGGGCCGCCGCCAGCGCGCCCAGGAAGCGGCCAAGCCGGAGGGCGAGGGCGCCGCTCCGCCTGCCGAGGGTCGGCAGAAGCGCGCGGCCCGGCCGAGCGAGGAGGGCGCGAAGCCTGCGGGCCAGGCCATGCCCGAGGGCCGCAAAGGCAAGCGTCGCAGCAAGCCCGGGACCGAGGAAGCACCAAAGATCGACGCAACGGCGCCCACCACCGAAGAGAAGAAGAGCGAGCCGAAGGCCGAGTCCAAGCCGGAGAGCGCCAAGGTCGAGCCTGAAACCAGGCCCGAGGGCAGTAGGGCGTCGGAGAAGTCCGCCGAGCCAAAGCCTGATAGCGCCAAGGCCGAGCCGCGTGGCAACGACGCTCCGGCGCTGCGGCCCGATCTGGTGCCGCAGGTGATGCCGGCTGCGAAGCCCACTGAACCGGCCGCGCCCAAGCCGGCGGAAGAGGCGGCTCCGAGGCCGGCGGCGCCCGCCGCGAGCTCTGAACCTGCCTCCAAGCCGCAGGAGCCGGCGCCGCCCGCGACCGCCGCGGCGCCGCCGGCGGAATCTTCCGGCCCGCCAGCGCCGCCGATCTCGCGGTAATTGCCCACATTTCTCGATCGACCTGCGAAGGCCGCCGATCGCGGCTTTGGTGTCGACTTGACGCGACTAGAGTACCGCTCTAGAGTAATACTCTAGGAGGCGTGATGAGCGCGAGCATGCGTGACGATCTGTTGGCCGCGGGACTTGCCGTGTTCGACCGCGTCGGCTTCGAGGCCGCGACGGTGGCCGCGATCCGCACCAAGGCGCACGCATCCAATGGCAGCTTCTTCCATGTCTTTGCCTCGAAGAAGGAGCTCGCCGGTGCGCTGTTTCTGGAGGTGCTCAGGCAGTATCACGCCGCGGTGCTGGCCGCGCTCGATCCGACCCCGGACGCAAGGCAGGGCATCGATCGGCTGATCCGCGCGCATCTCGACTGGGTCGTCACCAGCCGGCGCGAAGCGCGCTACCTGTTCGAAATATCGCGCAGCGAATGGGGCGAGGACGTGCGCGACGCCCAGCGCGCGCAGAATGCGCGCCTTGCCGAAGGCATCGAGCGCTGGCGCGCGCCGCTGGTCGCCAGCGGCGAGCTGCTGCCGATGACGCCGGTGATGTTCGTCAGCCAGCTCATCGGGCCGGCGCAGATATTTTGCCGCGCGTTCCTCTCAGGGCGCGACCGCATCGACCCCCGCGGCGAGGCCGATGCGCTGATCGCCTGCGCCATCCGCGCGCTGGTGCCGCCCGGGCGCATCAACCGGGACTAAGGAGAAGCCTCATGCGAGCCGAAGCAGATCCCGAATTCGAGCCGATCGCCGCGCGCATCCACGCCAACGTTGGCCGGCAAGGTTTTATGAATCTGGTCGGCGCCGAGCTGTCCGAATTGTCGCGCGGCACCTGCACGATCGCCGTCGCCCGCCGGCCGGAGCTGCTGCAGCAGCACGGCTTCTTTCATGGTGGCGTCACCGCCTTCCTGGTCGACAACGCCACGACCATCGCCGCGGCGACCTCGCGCGGCCAGCCGGCGCTGACGGCGGAATACAAGCTCAATTTGTTGTCGCCTGCGGTCGGTGACAAGTTGATCTGCCGAGCGAGAGTGATCAAGCCGGGCCGCCAAGTCTCGGTGGTCGCCGCCGACGTGTTCTGCGTCAGCGACGGTGTCGAGAAGCATACGGCAACGGCACTCGCCTCGATCGCAATGCTGAACGAGGATGTCGCCGCCAAAACGAAAAGCCCGGCCGGCTGAGGCGACCGGGCTTTGATTGCGTTCGTCATTCCGGGGCTCGCGAAGCGAGAGCCCGGAATCTCGAGATTCCGGGTTCGGTCCTGTGGACCGCCCGGAATGACGGTACTCTCGGCTTACTTCTCTTCTGCAGCCGGGGCTGGCTCGACGTCCTCGTGCTGGGCTTCCGGATCGAAGAACTCGCCGGCGGCGGCGATTGCCTCGGCCGCCGCGTCGCGGTCCTCGTTGCGGGTCGAGATGTCCTCGCCGCGGTTGATGCGCTCGGCCTCGTCCTGGCTGCGCGCAACCGTGACGGTGACTTCAACCTCGACCTCGGGGTGGACGGCGACGGTGATCGAGTGCTTGCCGATGGTCTTGATCGGCGCATCAAGCTGCACCTGCGGGCGGGACAGCGCAACGCCGTCGGCTTCGAACGCCATGACGACGTCACGCACCGTGACCGAGCCGAACAGCTGACCGGCTTCCGATGCCTGACGGATCACGATGATGTTCTTGCCATCGATCTTCTCGGCGACCTTGGACGCCTCGGCCTTCGAGGCGAGGTTGCGAGCCTCGAGCTCGGCCTTCATGCCGTCGTACTTGGCGCGGTTGTCGGCGGTGGCGCGCAGCGCCTTGCCGCGCTTGAGCAGGAAATTGCGGGCATAGCCGTCGCGAACCTTCACGACCTCGCCCATCTGGCCGAGCTTGTTGACGCGTTCCAGCAGAATGACTTCCATATTCGTTCTCCTTTTGAAGTGCTGTTTGAGTTGTGGGTTGCAGGCTTGGACTTAAGGGGTCGGCAAAGGCGGCGGCTGGCGACTGCGCAGATAACGCTCGCGGAAGCCGAACACCGCGTCCGCAAGGCCGAGCGCCGTCAGCAGGACGAGGCTCGCACTGAACATGAAGATGATGGCGTATGCAGCAGCGAGCCAGAACCCGCGATTGGCGAGGCCGCGTGTGATGGTGTGCAGAACGGCAAGGCCGATCAGCGCATAGGCCACCATCAAGACGGTGGTGACGATGATGGCCAGAATGCCGATCATTCCGCCGGAGAAGCTGAAGGCAAGCGCGACACAGAGCGCCACGAGCGTCATCGGTGGCAAGCTCGTGCTGCTGAGGTCCGGCGAGGGCCGATGCAGCCTGCCTGAAACCGCCGCGACTTTCGCGGCAAGCCAGAGATTGAGGGTGAGCGTCGTCATCTGCGAGGCCGCAACCAGAACCGGCGTCACCGCGACCATCAGGCTGACGCGGGGGTCGTTCTCGGGGACGGTCGAGTCGCTCACCAGCGAGAAGATCCTGGCGAAGCCACGCCGCATCGCATCGCCGATCGCCGACGCGTCAGTCCCCAGCGACAGCAGAGATCCCGCGGTGAGAAGCGTCGCCAGCGCCGCGATCCAGAGCAGGATACGCCCAAGCGGATACCATTCGACGTGGAGGGCGGTCGCATCCGTGACCGCCGTACCGTCAGTGACCGATCGTCCAAGCATGGCGAGATGCCCGAGCCACCAGGCCGGCAACGCGATCGCAAGACCGTAACCCAAGGCCAGGGGCAGGCTGAGCGCACCGCCGATGACGAGCATGGCGGCGAGACCGCCAATCGCGCCGCAGAGCGGGCCCCAGGCGATCGCAGCCAGCATGAGCGGCAGGGGAGCAAGGCAAACCAGGACGAGCGAGATCAGCGCGCCCGACATGATCGAGGCGAACATCAGGGCCGACGCAGCGCCGGCGATCAGGGCTATCAGTCCAAAGGCCATCATCAGCTGTCCCGCTCCCTTCGAGCGGTTAGAGGCGTCTCGCCCCAACCATCGGCGACCGGACGACCCGGAAGCCTTATGAGATCAAAGAGTGCGGCCGGCGGCGGTAGCGCCGCCGGTCGGATTCGTCTTAGCGAATGACGTAGGGCAGGAGGCCCAGGAACCGCGCGCGCTTGATGGCGCGGGCGAGCTCACGCTGTTTCTTCGCGGACACCGCGGTGATGCGGCTCGGCACGATCTTGCCGCGCTCGGAGACGTAACGCATCAACAGTTTGGAGTCCTTGTAGTCGATCTTCGGCGCATTGGCGCCCGTGAATGGGCAGCTCTTGCGGCGACGGAAAAACGGACGGCGTGCACCAGCTTCAGCCATGGATATTACTCCCCTTCCGTCGTTTCAGCTTCTTCGCGCGGACGGCGCGGGCCGCGATCACCGCGGAAGCCACCACCGTCACGATCGCCACGGAAACCGCCCTCGCGATCGCCGCGGAAGCCGCCACCTTCGCGGTCGCGGAAGCCGCCGCCACGGTCGTCACGCTCGCGATCGCGATCGGCCTTGCGCATCATCGCGGACGGGCCTTCCTCGAGCTCCTCGACGCGGACGCTGAGATAGCGGATCACGTCTTCGCTGATGCGCTCCTGGCGCTCGATCTCGGCGATCGCCGCGGACGGCGCGTCGATGTTGAGCATCACGAAGTGAGCCTTGCGGTTCTTGTTCATGCGATAGGTGAGGGAGCGAACGCCCCAATTCTCGGTCTTGGTGACCTTGCCGCCGAGACCCTCGACGATGCCGGTCATCTGCGCAGTCAGCTCTTCGACCTGCTGCGTGCTCGCGTCCTGACGCGCGAGAAACACATGCTCATAAAGCGGCATGGAAGTCCTTTCCTCATGTTGGCGCATCGCCCGGCGTCAAGCCCTTAAGAGACCTTCGGAAAGGACTCTGGGATGAAGCTCAGAAGGCGGAAACACGGGACGACGGGCCGACTGGCCCTGCCACACCAAAATCACGAATGATTTGCTGAGACCGTCCGTTCAGCTCCCGGCCGGGGTCTGCGGATGGCGCGCTTATACGGATTTTGGCCGGCTTTGCAAGGTTGCAGGCCGCCTTTTCGGCCCGGATGGCTCCGGTACGGCCGGGACTGGTCCTTCATACCACATCCAGCTTGATCTATTTGTTTGTATGTCATACAAATAACTCAACGGAGAGGACCTCGATGGCGGAAAAGTCGGTCCATGACCCTCTTGAGGCGGCCGGCGACCCCAAGCACGCAGCGCGGGCGACGCGCTCGGCCGGCCGCAAGATGCGATCGCTGCTCTTGGACGCCGCGAGCCCGCTGTTCCGGGAGCGGGGGCTGTCAGGAGCCTCGATCACCGACATCGCGGCGGCCGCGAACGCCTTTCCGAGCCAGATCACCTATTACTTCCGCACCAAGGAGGCGCTGTTCGTCGAATGCGCCTGCCGCGATCTTCTGTATCTGGCGCGCGCGACCGAGCGGGCGGCCCTGACCGCGCGCACGCCGCGGGACTACACCCATGCGCTGGCGGAGACCGTGACGGCGAGCGATTCGGTCGCCTTCTTCGCCGAGGCGCTGACGCTGACACGGCGGCGCCAGGATCTCGCCCCGCTGGTCGAGCGCACCATCGAGCGGCTGCACAGTGAAGGCGCGAGGGCCTATGCGGGGCAGGTTGCGCGCCACGGCTGGCGTTCGCTGCGCGCGCCCGACGAAAGCTCGCGGCGGTTCTGGGCCGTCGCCATCGGCGTCATCCTCGAAGGCTACGCCATGGGCCGTTCGCCCGAGGCGCTCTGCGCCGAGATGCTGCGCGTGCTCGGCGAGCAGGCAAAGTCTGATGGCGACACTGCGCGTCTGCGTCTCATCGACAACAATTCAAACGAGGAGGGCTAGGCCATGACCGCGCTTCGCATGCGTGCACGTGATTTCCTGACCGACGCTCAGCTCGCCGACGTGCGCCAGCGCGAGACGTGGAAGGGCGTCGCGCTGATCGCACACGCCTGGGCACTGATCATCGGTGCGATCGCGCTCGTGGCATGGTGGCCCAACCCGCTCACTTACATCTTCGCGGTTGCGATCATCGGCTCGCGCCAGCTGGGCCTCGCGATCCTCATGCATGACGGCGCGCATGGCTGCCTGTCGGCCGACGAGAAGACCAATCTGGCACTGAGCCAGTGGTTCTGCGCCTATCCGCTCTTTGCCGAGACGCGCAGTTATCGGCGCTATCATCTCCAGCATCATGCGCGCACCCAGCAGGAGGACGATCCTGACCTCGTGCTGTCGGCGCCGTTTCCGATCACGAAGCTCAGCTATCGCCGCAAGTTCATTCGCGACATCACCGGCCAGACCGGCTATCAGCAGCGCAAGGCGCAACTGCTCAACGCGCTCGGGCCGAAGGATTGGCCGTGGCGCCAGCGCGCGGCGCATTTCTGGGAGAAGCTCGGCCCGCAATGCCTCGTCAATGCCGCGATCTTCGCTTTGCTCGTGGTGGCCGGCGTCTGGTGGGCGTATCCGCTGCTTTGGCTGGTGCCGCTGCTGACCTGGATGATGGTTATCACCCGCATCCGCAACATCGCCGAGCATGCCGTGGTCCCCGACAGCAGCGATCCCCTGCGCAACACCCGCACCACGCATGCGAACTTTCTCGAGCGCCTCTTCATCGCGCCGTACTACGTGAACTATCACCTCGAGCATCATCTGCTGTTCTACGTGCCCTGCTACAATCTGCCGAAGGTGCATCGCCTGCTCAGCGCGAGCGGGCATGCCGGCCGCATGGAGGTGCAGCCCGGCTATGGCGCCGTGCTACGGCTTGCGACCGCGAAGCCCGACCGGGAGGACCGTCCGGGCCAGCTGGCGAGCAGCGCGCGCCGCGCGCGGGCGGGGGCGGCGGTCGATGCCAACCAGACCAATGGTGGATTCTAAGGCCGCATCCCCAGGTGAATGCCGCCCGAAGTTCCTATCTTGGCTTGACATTCCGGCCCTAGACGGGTCTACGGCCCCTTTCGGAGCATGGTCGGGAACCAAGGCTCGGGCCGGACGTAATCGGCTGCCGGGTTCTCGAAGCGTACGGCTTGAGCGATCAGGGAGCGCCGATGACGGCAGCATTCACATTTCCGGGGCAGGGGTCCCAGGCGGTTGGCATGGGCAAGGCCCTGGCCGATGCGTTTCCGGTGGCGCGCGCCGTGTTCGACCAGGTCGATGCCGCGCTTGGAGAGAAGCTGACGGCGACCATTTGGGATGGCCCGGCCGAGACCCTTCAGCTCACCGAGAATGCCCAGCCGGCGCTGATGGCGGTGTCGATCGCCACCCTGCGCGTGTTGGAGGCCGAAGCCGGTTTTTCCGTCGGGCGGGATGCGGCCTTCGTCGCCGGCCACTCGCTCGGTGAGTATTCGGCGCTCGCAGCGGCCGGCAGCCTGTCGGTCTCCGACACTGCGCGGCTGCTTCGCACTCGCGGTCTCGCAATGCAAAAAGCCGTCCCTGTCGGCGTTGGCGCCATGGCGGCTCTGCTTGGCCTCGACTATGAGGCGGCCATGGAGGTTGCCGGCGAGGCGGCGCAGGGGCAGGTCTGCCAGGCCGCCAACGACAATGGCGGCGGCCAGGTGGTGGTCTCCGGCGACAAGGCTGCCGTCGACCGCGCCGTCGAGATCGCCAAGACCAAGGGCGCCAAGCGTGCCATGCTGCTGCCGGTGTCCGCGCCGTTCCATTGCAAGCTGATGCAGCCTGCCGCCGACGCCATGGCCGAGGCGCTGGCCAAGGTCACGATCAAGGCCCCGGCGGCGCCGCTGGTGTCGAATGTGCTGGCGAGCGCCATCACCGATCCCGACGAGATCCGCCGCCGCCTGATCGAGCAGGTCACCGGCACGGTGCGCTGGCGCGAGTCGGTTGCCTATATGGCAGGACAGGGCGTCACCCGCTTCTTCGAGATCGGCGCCGGCAAGGTGCTGACCGGACTCGTCAAGCGCATTGCGGACGGCGCTGTCGGCGTTGCCGTCGGCGGACCGAACGACATTGCCGCCGCCAAGGATGCATTGGCCGCTGCGAAGCAGGCTTGAGTTTGCGCACGATCTTCCCGGAAAGCCGCTTCACACTGTTCCGGATCGTGCTTTGAAGGAGTTTTCGATGTTCGATCTGACTGGCAAGAAGGCGCTCGTCACCGGCGCGACCGGCGGCATCGGCGGCGCGATCGCGCAGGCGCTGCATGCGCAGGGCGCCGCCGTTGCGATTTCGGGGACGCGGAAGGAAGTGCTGGATGAGCTTGCCGGCAAGCTCGGCGAGCGCACCCACGTGCTGCCCTGCAATCTCTCCAAGGCCGACGAGGTCGAGGCGCTGGTGCCCGCCGCCGAAGCTGCGATGGGGCAGGTCGACATCCTGATCGCCAATGCCGGCATCACCCGCGACAATCTCTTCGTCCAGCTCCGTGACGAGGACTGGGAGGAGGTCATCAACGTCAATCTGACTGCGACCTTCCGCCTGGCGCGCGCCGCGACCAAATTGATGATGCGCAAGCGCTTCGGCCGCATCATCGCCATCACCTCGGTGGTCGGCGTCACCGGCAATCCCGGACAGGGCAACTACACCGCGTCCAAGGCGGGCCTGATCGGCATGATCAAGACGCTGGGCGCCGAATACGCCAAGCGCGGCGTGACCGCGAACTGCATCGCACCCGGCTTCATCAAGACGCCGATGACCGATGCGCTCAACGACAAGCAGCGCGAGACGATTTTGACCAAGGTTCCGGCCGCTCGCCTCGGGACGCCCGAGGACATTGCGGCCGCCGCCGTTTACCTGAGTTCGAACGAAGCAGCCTACGTCACCGGGCAGACCATTCACGTCAACGGCGGCATGGCCATGATCTGAGGCCTCCTCCCGCGCTGCCCATATCCGCAGTGCGGGATGCGGCAAACGGCCGTTTCCGGAGCGAAATGAGGCTTGTAGTCAAGGCAGTTGAAGTATGATAACCGGACCTTCAACGGATGGGCAAAGAACGCCATTGCAGGTTTTTGAAACCCTGTATATTGGCGATGCGGAGCCTTGGCCGTCGTTCGCCGGGCCGCATCGTTGGGATGGGGCCAAATCAAAGATCGTAAGCGAAGGCAGTCAAACGACCACGACGGCTCGTATCGTCCCGGGGGGTCGGGTCTACAGGGAACAACACGAGGTTAAGCAATGAGTGACATTGGCGAGCGGGTTAAGAAGATCGTGGTCGAACACCTTGGTGTTGAGCCCGAGAAGGTTGTCGACAACGCGAGCTTCATCGACGACCTCGGCGCCGACAGTCTGGACACCGTCGAGCTGGTGATGGCGTTCGAAGAAGAATTTGGTTGCGAGATTCCGGACGACGCCGCGGAGACGATTCTCACCGTCGGCGACGCCACGAAGTTTCTCGAGAAGAACGCGAAGAGCTAAGGCTCTTCATTTTCGCGGGGACAACATTGAAACCGGACGGGCCGCTTGCCAGCGGCCAGCCGGTTTCTTGTTATTGGCCGTGAATCTTTCGATGCGGAGTTTTCGGATATGAGGCGGGTTGTCGTCACGGGTCTCGGCATGGTGTCGCCACTCGGCTGCGGCGTCGAGCCGACCTGGAAACGTATCCTCAACGGCGAGAGCGGTGCGCGAGCGATCGAGAGCTTCGACGTCTCCGATCTGCAGACCAAATACGCCTGCACCGTCGTGCGCGGCGACGGCAGCAACGACACCTTCAATCCCGACAAGTGGATGGAGCCGAAGGACCAGCGCAAGGTCGACGACTTCATCATCTTCGGCATGGCCGCGGCCGGCCAGGCGCTCGACGATGCCAACTGGCACCCCGAGTCCGAAGAGGACAAGTGCGCGACCGGCACTATGATCGGATCGGGCATCGGCGGCCTCAACGGCATCGCCGACACCGCGATCCTCTTGAAGGAGCGCGGGCCGCGGCGGGTGTCGCCGTTCTTCATTCCGGGCCGCCTGATCAATCTGGCCTCCGGCTACGTCTCGATCGCCCACGGGCTGAAGGGGCCGAACCATTCGGTGGTCACGGCCTGCTCGACCGGCGCACATGCGGTCGGCGACGCCGCCCGCCTCATCGCGCTGGGCGATGCCGACGTCATGGTCGCAGGCGGTGCCGAATCGCCGATCAGCCGCATCGGCATTGCCGGCTTCAATGCCGCGCGTGCGCTCTCGACCGGCTTCAACGACACGCCCGAGAAGGCCTCGCGTCCCTACGACAAGGACCGCGACGGCTTCGTGATGGGCGAGGGCGCCGGCGTCCTGGTGCTCGAGGAGCTCGGGCACGCCCAGCGCCGCGGCGCGAGGATCTACGCCGAGGTGATCGGCTACGGTCTTTCCGGTGACGCCTACCACATTACGTCGCCGTCGCCCGATGGCGATGGCGGTTTCCGCAGCATGTCGGCGGCGCTCAAGCGCGCCGGCCTGTCGCCGTCCGATCTCGACTACATCAATGCGCACGGCACCTCGACACCGCTCGGCGACGAGATCGAGCTCGGTGCAGTCGAGCGCCTGCTCGGCAACGCCGCCTCCAAGGTCGCGATGTCCTCGACCAAATCGTCGACCGGCCATCTCCTCGGTGCCGCCGGCGCGATCGAGGCGATCTTCGCCGTTCTCGCGATTCGCGATAACGTCGTGCCGCCGACGATCAACCTCGACAATCCCTCGGTCGAGACCGCCATCGACCTCGTGCCGCACAAGGCGAAGAAACGTGAGGTCAATGTCGCGTTGTCGAATTCTTTTGGTTTTGGCGGTACCAACGCATCGGTGATCGTCCGGCGCCTGGTCCATTAGTTTGTGGTTGCGACGAATCCACCGTTTTGCCGTATTCGGCGATAGTCATGGAAGCGGGCGTGCATTTGGCAGGGCAAGCGATTGCCAGGCTGCGATTGAACCGGCAGGATTCAGGTTGCTTCGATGAGTGAAAGGCCGCCCATTTCGCCCCGGAGCCCGCGGGCAGCGCTCGAGCCCGAGCAGGTCCCGCCGCCGCCGAAGCGATCAGACCGCGCGCGCAACCCATTCGTGGTCGTCGGCAACGCCATCATCACCCTGCTGTTGATCGCCATGCTCGGCGCCGGCGGCGTCTACTATTACGGCCGGCAGGTCCTGGAAGCACCCGGGCCGCTGAAAGAGGACAAGATCGTCAACATCCCGCAGCGCGCGGGCAAGCGCGACATCGCCGAGACGCTGAACCGGGAAGGCGTGACCGATGTCAATCCATGGGTGTTCATTGCGAGCGTTGCCGCGCTGAAGGCGAGCTCCGACCTCAAGCCGGGTGAGTATTCGTTCCAGAAGAATGCGTCCTTGCGCGACGTCATCGCCACCATTGTCGAGGGCAAGGTGGTGCAGCACGCCGTGACGATACCGGAGGGCCTGACCTCCGAGCAGATCGTGGCGCGGCTCTCCGACAACGACATCTTCACCGGCAGCGTGCGCGAGCTGCCGCGCGAGGGCACGCTCTTGCCGGAGACCTACAAGTTCCCGCGCGGCACCACGCGCGAGCAGGTGATACAGCGCATGCAGCAGGCGCACAAGCGTGTGCTGGCCGAGATCTGGGAGCGCCGCAATCAGGACATTCCGGTCAAGACGCCGGAGCAGCTGGTGACATTGGCCTCGATCGTGGAGAAGGAGACGGGCAAGCCGGACGAGCGCAGCCGCGTCGCCGCGGTGTTCGTCAACCGGCTGAAGCAGCGGATCAAGCTCCAGTCCGATCCGACCATCATCTACGGTCTCGTCGGCGGCAAGGGCACGCTGGGACGTCCGATCAAGCGCAGCGAGATCACGCAACCTTCGCCCTACAACACCTATGTGATCGAGGGGCTGCCGCCGGGCCCGATCTCCAATCCCGGCCGCGCCTCGCTGGAGGCCGCCGCCAACCCGGCCCGCACCCGCGACCTCTATTTCGTCGCCGATGGCACCGGCGGGCACGCCTTCACCGAGACCTACGACGCGCATCAGAAGAACGTCGCCAAGCTGCGCGCGATGGAGAAGCAGATCCAGAACGACACGGTCGAGCCGGCCGAGGATGCGCCGCCGCCGGCCGCCGCCGCGCCCGCCGCGACCGATGCGCCGACCGCGACCACGCCGGCGCGGCCCAACCAGCAGAAGAAGCCGCCGGCCCGCCCGGCCAATCCGGCGCCGGCCCGGCAAGGCGCGGTGCAGCCCTCGCCGCCGGTGGTCCAGCGTTAGGCTGGCTGCAGGTCCGCCACGGGACTTTGCGGATTCCACTTTCCTGCAAAATAGTCTTAAGATTCGCGTGGCTTGATGCCTCGCGAATCCTGCGTTTCCGGAGAAATTGACCTGATGGCGCTGTCGTCCATGACCGGCTTTGCCCGAAGCCACGGCGCAAGCGGGCCGTATACGTTCGAATGGGAATTGAAGTCGGTCAACGCCAAGGGCTTTGACTTGCGGGTGCGGCTGCCGCAGGGGTTCGACGAGCTCGAGGCCTACGCCAAGAAGCGCGCTGGCGAGCTTTTGTCGCGCGGCACCGTCTACGCCAATCTCAATGTCAAGCGCGCCAACGCCGCCGCCACCGTCCGCGTCAATGAGGACGTGCTCAACGCCGTCCTCAAGGCTGCGGCGCTGATCTCCGGCAAGGTCGACGCGGTGGCGCCGAGCATCGACGGCCTGCTCGCCATCAAGGGCGTCGTCGAGGTCGCCGAGCCCGAGGGCGACGAGGAGGAGGACAAGGCGGCGCGCGCTGCCGCGGCCGAGGCCTTCGACAAGGCGCTTGCCGAGCTCGTCGCGATGCGCAAGCGCGAGGGCGCCTCGCTCGGGCAGATCCTGACCCAGCGCGTCGACGAGATCGAGCAGTTGTCGAAGCAGGCCGAGGCTGCGCCGGGCCGCAAGCCCGAGGCGATCAAGGCGAGGCTCGCCGAGCAGATCGCGACTCTGCTCGACACCTCCGACCGTTTCGATGCCGACCGCCTGATGCAGGAGGCGATCCTGATCGCCACCAAGGCCGACATCCGCGAGGAGCTCGATCGCATCGCCTCGCACATTGCGCAGGCGCGCGAATTGATCGGCAAGGGCGGCCCGATCGGACGCAAGCTCGACTTCCTGGCGCAGGAGTTTCACCGCGAGGTCAACACCTGCTGCTCGAAGTCGAACGACATCGAGCTGACCAATACGGGGCTCGCCATGAAGAACGTGGTCGAGCAGTTCCGCGAACAGGTCCAGAATCTGGAGTGATCGATGACGACAAGCGGTCACGGAACTGACGGGGTCGAGCGGCGCGGATTGATGTTCGTGCTGTCCTCGCCGTCGGGCGCGGGCAAGACGACGCTGTCGCGTCTGTTGATCGACCGGATGCCGGGCCTGCGCATGTCTGTCTCGGCGACGACGCGAGCGATGCGTCCCGGCGAGGTCGATGGGCGCGATTATCTGTTCGTCGACAAGCCCAGGTTCGAGGCGATGGTGAGGGGCAACGAACTCCTGGAATGGGCTACCGTGTTCGACAACAGCTACGGCACGCCGCGCGCGCCGGTCGAAGCCGCGCTGTCATCGGGGCAGGACGTGCTGTTCGACATCGACTGGCAGGGCACCCAGCAGCTGCGCGAGAAGGCGCGCGCCGACGTCGTCAGCGTCTTCATCCTGCCGCCCTCGGCCGGCGATCTCGAGAAGCGTCTGCATTCGCGCGCGCAGGATACCGACGAGGTGATCCGCAAGCGCATGAGCCGCGCCAGCCATGAGATGAGCCACTGGGCCGAGTACGACTACATCGTCATCAACCACGACGTCGACGAGGCGTTCGCCGAGGTGCAGTCGATCCTGAAGGCCGAACGCCTCAAGCGCGAGCGGCGGATTGGCCTCGTGGAATTTGTGCGAAGTCTGCAAGGTCAGCTTCAAGGCTAGGCTGCTTCAGCCGCGGCCCTTCCTGCGCCAGCCGTTCCAGCATCGCCGTGATCACGTCGATGTCGACGGACTCCTCTTTGTGCGCATCTTCTTTGCCTTCATCCACGTCGCGATCGGCCGGCGCTGCTTCGGAAGCGTCGGTGGCCGCGACCTGCGGCGCCGACGCCTCGATCGCGAATTTGCCGTTGAATATGTCGGCCTCATCGAGATCTGCGATCACTTTGCGAGCAGGAGCAGAGTGCGCTGCGATCCTGCCGATCGCACTGCTGAATTCGGTGAGCCGCGCGGCTTTTGGTTGCGCAGCTTTCAGCTGCGCGGCTTTCAGCTGCGCGGCTTGGGGCTGTGTGATCTGAGGACGTACCGCATCGAAATCCACCGGGCCGGCCGTCTGCGCGCGCGAGGCGTCATCGCGCCAGGGGGCGCGGCTCGGATTCTCGTCCTGCGGCTCCCAATCGTCCCAATGCGCGCGGCGGTCGGCTTGGCGGCCGCGCCTGCCGCCGAAGCGGTAGATGATGCTGGCGAGGACGCCGGCCAGCGCCAGCGCGCCGCCGATCACGAGCAGCAGCATCTGGACCGAGCCGGCCGGCTTGTCGGTGCTGCCGTCTGCGGCAGCCAGCGCCATGGGCCCCGGGGATTTCGACGGTTTCGTGCCCGGCGCCGCGACAGGCGCGGGCGCCGGCTGCGGCGCGGGCGATGTGGCCGTGGAGGGATCAGGCCAAGGGGATGCGGTGGCGGGCTGCTGCGCGCTGCTGTCAGCGGAGGGGTTCGCAGCCTGTTGCGTTGGCGTCGTCGGGGCGGCCTGCGCGGGCACGGCCGGCGCGGCGGCGGTCTGCGGCTTCAGATATTCCGCGCGCGCGTCCTGCACCGAGTGCTGCGGCGGTACCGCTGCATCCGCTGCGGGGCCGGCGGCCGCGGTCTGCACCGGCTTTGCGCTGTCCTTTGCATTGTCCTTGCCGCCTTCAGCACGGAGATACCAGCACTGCCGTTTGGTCGAGCGATCGAGGCGATAGTACCAATGCTGGCCCTGCGGCGCGGTGCCCTTCGGCGAGGCGAGGCAGTCGGCGTCGGCGCTGGCCGGGCTCGATGCAGCCGGCGCGTTCTGCGATACGGCAGCTATGGGCGCGCCGGCAATGATGCTGCCAATCAGCGCGGATATGAACTTTGCGGTGCGGTTGCCCATCCTGGTCTCCCGGTTACGCATGACGCAACTCTGAACCGGCCCTTTGTCATCAAAGACTTGGGTGGCAATGAGCCGCAAATCCGGAGAGGATGTGGCTTGAATCAGGCCTGTGCGGCGGTCGTTCCACCGCGAATTGAGCATTTTCTTCGACGTTATTGCTTCGTCGAAGTCCAGGTTCCGCCGCAGCCGTCGGAGCGGCCCCAGGTGCCGGAACCGCTGCGTCCCGCGAGGCGGCCAATAATGGCGGCAGTCTAACAGCCCGGCGCCCGAGAAAAAGCCGTGAGACATTCTGTGCATGCGAAGCGCTTGAGCATTCAGAGAGGTCGTCCTGCCCGCCCCTGTCCTGGACAAGTTCGGCCATGACGGCGTCGACATATCGAACAGGCGAGGGGCCATGCCTCTTCCTTCCCAAGGCAGGATCTGCCCGAGCTTTGCCCTCGTTCGCCGCCCGATGGAGCCAAAGGGCGCAGGGAAGGCCGGGCGCCGGCTGGCACCCGCAGATCCGTGCGCCAGGAAAATGCACACGGGGTGGATCACAGGTGATGCCGGTCGCCCGGCCTTCCCTGCGCGGATGGTTTTAACGGTGTCCTTCGTGC
Source organism: Bradyrhizobium sp. USDA 4486 (assembly GCF_054057995.1). Lineage (NCBI taxonomy): Bacteria > Pseudomonadati > Pseudomonadota > Alphaproteobacteria > Hyphomicrobiales > Nitrobacteraceae > Bradyrhizobium > Bradyrhizobium sp. USDA 4486. The sequence goes on along the minus strand of NZ_JBSRZV010000001.1, from coordinate 2,656,785 downwards.
TCTCCTCGGGGAGCGATGCACTATTGCCCCCGTCGCCTTGCAGATCTCGATGCGCGCGCCCGGTCGGGCCGCCACATCACCGCAAGCCTTGACGCACAGACCCCGGGCGTCAGGACCACACGACTTCTCCGTCCGCGGACGGTTTCGCCGGATCGTCGGGGCTGGCGCGTGCTCACCCTCGACGACTGACGAACCCGCTATGACCACGCCGTGTCGTCCGCGTTGCGTGAGGACTCACGGTTGCCCGCCCTGTCATCACGCCAATCGCGCCGGCGCTGCCGCGTCCACCGCAAACCCGGCCCGCATGTCGTGACGGTCGCGAACGCCCCTTTGGCAGGGCCGAGGTACGGGGTGTATGCCACAAATCCGAAATTCGGAAAAGTGAAATATTTTCGCGGCTAGGGGTTGACTGGGTGTGTCGGCCGGAGCTGCCTGGACCTCCGCCGATCGTTCCAAGGCGCGCGAGCACATTCCATTAAAGCGCATAGCGGTGCATCTTCGCGATGCGAGCGGCAACAACGCGGATGATGCCGACGTGCCTAATCGGCTCGCGTTGCAGGGCAGGGGAATCGCATATGGATTTCACGAGGATTGTCTGCGGGCTTGCTCCGCCTCTCCCGTTTGCGGGAGAGGCCGACGCGCCCCGGGCGATGCGAAGCATCGTCCCGCGCGCGGCGGGTGAGGGCTCTTTCCTCTGGGGATTATCCCGTTGCGGAGACACCCTCTCCCGCAAGCAAGCGGGAGGGAGCCCGGTGCCGATGCCGCCGCATCCTGCAAGCCATATGCGATTGCCCTGCGTTGCAGGGCGTGACGTCTTTCAGTTTCGTTCAGCGGACGCAACTGAAGGCGGACGGCGGTGCTTCTCGCGCACGACCGTCCGCGCCGAAGCGATCTCGGTCAGTAGCGATAGCCGTAAGGATACTGACCCGGGCAAACCCAATTGCCGTAGGTATCGTAGGTGCAGCCGCTATTGTTGTTGTAGTAGCCGTAAGCTCCTGCGGCGGCGGCTCCCACCGCAGCCGCTCCCAGACCATAGGCTGCGCCTCTATAGGCGCCGCGATAGGCCGCATTGCGGTAAACACCCCTGGCGACCGGTCGTCCAGGTATCGGGCGGTATCCATAGCCGCGGCCCGCCACGCGATATCCGCCGACACGTCCGGCGTGAACAGCGCCGCCGCGGAAGTGAGCTCCGCGCATGCCTCCGCCTCCGTGATATCCGCCGCCGCCGCGGCGGGCATATGCCTCATCTGGAATCAGGCTCGCGGTGATTAGGACGAGAGCTGCCAGCGCAGCGAGAATATATCGAAGCATGGCGTTCCTCCGTGAGTTGGGCTGCCGTGCAACACCGACGCGATTTCCGCGCCATGTGGATCGGCGCCTGTCCGAGAACCTCAGCTTCTCACCAGTGCCTGATTTGACTTAAATCAAGCATCCTCGCGGTTGGGCGCGCGCAAGCATCCAGAAATGAGTGCGCGGAGCCATGGTTGCGCTCCTCCGACGTGCGTCTGGTTCCAGATTAGGAAGTTTATCATGTCGGCCATCGTTGGATTGCGGCTGACGCGACATCATCATGAGGCGATGCCTCGCCCTTACCGCCGATCCGCGAGGACCATCGTTGCAGAGGATCCACTCGCTATCACCACGCTTGCTTTGGCAGCTCGTGCGCGACGGACGAATGCTGGGGAACAACTCCCGCGCGGCCACGTCATCCATTAGACGAGGGAGATGCCCATGAAAATGCTCGTTGCCGCGATGGCATTTGCAGCCATGTCTGGGCCGGTCATCGCCCAGAATACGGGTCCGGCTCCGCAAACCGGCATGGACAGGCCGGAAAATACCAACGGTGCCACGGAGAAAGGGGCGATGGACACCACAGGCATGAACCCCAATCGGGTAAACCCACCCGAGACGAAAGATGCATCCAAAGAACTCAGGACGCGCGACAAGAAGAAGTAGGCGTTCGCAACGGCTCCCCCATCCTGCGGCTTTACCCCGGAGAACGTCGAGACGCAGCGGAAGGAAATTCGACAAGGCGGCTAGCCCCGCACGCGTCCGACCGCGCTTCAGCTCAGGTAGTCCGGTCTGAAATCGGCGAGCGCTTGCAGCTCGTCGCGCTCGAGCAGCCTGATCTCGCTGCCCTCCCACGCGATCAGGCCGCGATGCCGTAGCTCCTGGATGGTGCGGTTGACGTGGACGATCGACAGGCCGCAGGCGTCAGCAACGTGTCGCTGTGTCATCGGCATCTGGAAGCAGCCGTCGGTGACGAGGCCGACGATCTCGAGCCTTGCGGCGAGCTCGCAAATGAGATGGGCGACCTTGGGCAGGGCCGCCTGGGCGCCGAGGCGCGCGATCCATCGCCGCGAGATCGCCGCATCGATCAGCGTCTCGCGCCAGAAGGCGCGGGTCAGATGCAAGGAGTCGTCGAGCAGCTGCTTGAGCTGGGCGTGCGCGACATACCCGACGACCGATGGTCCAAGACCGACGAGATCGGCGTCCATGGGCGAGACCAGCAGCGTGTGCAGGCACGGCATGTCGCCGGGCACGTGGAAGGACAGGATCTGGGTGCGGTCACCAACGATGCGGGCCTGGTAGAGGAAGCCGCTGGCGACGAATACACAACGCGAGGCGGCTTCGCCCTGGCGCAGCACGATCTCGCCATCCGCGACCTGGCGCAGCGTCGACGGCAGGCCGGCGATCTGCCGCCGTTCGTTTTCGGAGAGACCTTCGATCGCCTGGAGACGCGCGATGAACTTCAGATGCGGCATGAGGGAAGACGCGCCTCAGCCGTCCCGCGGCACGGGAGCCTCGCGCAGGCGCCGCGACAGCTTGGCGATGGTCCAGTCGGAGACGGGCAGGCTGCGGAACTCGCGGACGGCGCGGGCCAGCTCGTGGTCCGACATCGGCCGGAGCGGCTCGGCCACCGTGCCGTTTGCGAGGGCGTCGCTGATGCTGTCGAGGTGCTCGTCCGGATCCGCTGCGAACAGGCGGCAGACGCGCTCCAGGATAGTCGTAGGGCTCATGGGGCGGCTCGATCCGCAATCGGGGGTGACGGGAGGGGCGATGCGGCGTCGTCGCGACCCCTTTAGCAACCTGTGCTTCCGGTTCGCGTTCTAGTCCGCTGAACGCAGGCCTGACGTATCATTTGATAGAACCGGCGGGATTTTTGGCGGCTGCCATGGAAAGAGCCCACGACGTACTGATCCGGAACCTCGGCGAGCACACCAAGCTGACCGGGGAGGATGTCGCCGAGATCCGCGCGCTCACCTTCACCCAGCGCGATTTCGCGCCGAACGAGGATTTCATCCGGCAGGGCGACGCGCCCCAGCATTCGGCGCTGGTCGTCTCCGGCACGGTGGCGCGCTACCACCTGCTCGGCAGCGGGCGGCGGCAATATCTCGCGTTCCATCTGTCCGGAGACCTGCCGGACTCCCAGGGCTTGTTCATCGACCAGATGGACCATGCGCTCTGTGCGCTTGGGCCCGCCACGGTCGCCTTCATCCCGCATCGCGAACTGTTCATCGCCTTCCGGCGGCGGCCGACGTTTGGAATGGCGGTGTGGCGCGAGACGCTGCGCGACGCCGCCATCTTTCGCGAGGCCATCACCAACAACAGTGCCCGGCCGATGCAGGCGCGCATGGCGCATCTGTTCTGCGAGCTGTTCTACCGCGCCCGCGCCGCGCAGCTCGTGCGCGGCAACCGCTGCCGCGTGCCGATCAGTCTCATCCAGCTCGGCGAGGCGCTGGGCATGGCGATTGCGACCGTCAACCGGACGCTCGCCGAACTCCGGCGGACCGGCGCCATGGATCTGCGCGAGGGCCAGCTGATCGTGCTGAAATGGCGCGAATTGCAGCGGCTCGGGGATTTCAATCCGGCCTATCTGCATCTGAAGCAGCAGTCGTCGCGGTGAGCGCACGACGCCTGAGGCGCTCCTGCGCCGCGAGGATCCATTTGGCGGCGCGCTGCTCGAACGGATGGGCCGCGTTGCACGGGCCGAGGGCGCCGCGGTTGTCACCCGAACCGTGCTTCGCAATCCTGCAAGAATCTTCGCTGCGCCGCATGCGCGCGGTAGGCATCGATCGCCCGGTTGGCGAGCATCAGCTGCCGGCGTTCGCCGAGCCTGAGCTGCGCTTCGATCGCGTCGAGAATGACGTTGGCGGACTCGTCGGGAGCACCGAGCTCGCCGCTCTTCTCGAGGGCGCTCCAGGCGATGAAGAATGCGCTTTCGACGGTGCAGCGGATGGACATGCGCTGCCAACGCGGAGCAGTCCCAGCCGTTCCGCGCGGGATCGTGCCCTGAGCACAAAAGTCGAGTGTTACTTCAGCGAGCTGCTGCTCGAGCCGAACTTCGTTTTGAGCGACGTGCCGAGATTGTTGATGACCGCGATGATCGCCAGCGCGATACCTCCAGCGATCAAGCCGTATTCGATCGCGGTGGCGCCGGACTCGTCGGCCAGGAAGCGCCGGATGATCTATACGGTCTCACCAGAATTCCGCAAGCAAGCTGGAGGACAGTAATCCGCATGCGCGAGGTTCCCCAATTCGGAACCCCGCCTTGCCGCCAATTCCGAGTTGATTGCGCAAGAGAAACCCTGCGCCTCGCCGCGAATTGCACCCTCAGTTCTTCAGCACGATGCGGCCGACGACCTTGCCGGCGCGCAATTCGTCGATCCATTTCTGCACGTCGCCCATCGGCTCCTCGCGCATCGGAGGCGGCCTGATCTTGCCGGCGCGGGCGAGCGCCATCAGCTCGTGGGCTTCAGCGAGCGTGCCGACCATGAAGCCCTCGACGGTGAGGCGCTTGTAGACCCATTGCACCATCGGCAGCGTGAACTGGCCGCCCATCAGGCCGGAGACCACGACCTTGCCGCCGCGCGCGGCCACGGCCACGGCGAACGCCATCGATTTCTCGTTGCCGGCGAAGTCGACGACCTCGTCGAATCCGCCCTCGGTCTCTTTCAGGATGCGCCTGATCACGTCGGGCTCGGACGGATCGTAGGCGAGGGCTGCGCCATTCCTCAGCGCGGTCTCGCGCGCGGCCGGCGAGAGATCGGCGACCGTGATCGTCTGCTTGAACATGGCCTGCGCGAACGACAGGCCCATCATGCCGACGCCGCCGAGACCGATCAGCAGGAGGTTACGCTGACGCGGACGGTCGACCAGGCGCTTGAGCGCACCATAGGCGGTGACGCCCGAGCACATCAATGTCGCGGCCTGGTTGACGGGCAGGGGATCATAGTCGAGCAGGTATTTTGCGTCGGGCACCAGCACGTGGGTGGCGAAGCCGCCGTCGATGGAGACGCCGAGGAAGCGCTGCTTCGCGCAGAGGTTCTCGTCGCCATTGGCGCAATCGCGGCACTGGCCGCAGCCGATCCAGGGGAAGACCGCCTTCCTGGCGCCGACGAGCCCAGCCGGCACGTCCGGACCGACCTCGTCGACGATTCCTGCGATCTCGTGACCGAGCGTGAACGGCAGCGTCATGCCGCGCGTGGTGTCGAGCTTCTTGCCGCCGCCGAGATCGGCATAGCCGTCCTGGATGTGCAGGTCGGAATGGCAGAGGCCGCAGCGCTCGATGCGCACCAGCACCTCGCGTCCTTGCGGCTTGGGCGTCTCGACGATGGTCTCGCACAGCGGCGCATCGAACTTGACCAGGGATTGCCGACGCATCAGCGCCATATTCCTTCCTCCGAAATTCTTGTTACTCAGCTTCGCTGCGTATATCGGCCAATTCACGTGCCATGGCAACAAAGCCGGAGATGGGAATGGTCTCGGCGCGTCGCGTCGCATCGACGCCGGCCGCTTGCGCAAGTTGCGCCGGATCGACGCCGAGTGACTTCAGGCTTTGCCGCAGCATCTTGCGGCGCTGGCCGAAAGCTGCGGCCGCGACCTGCTCGAGCAGCCTGCGATCGCACGGCAGCGGTTCTGGGCGCGGCACAAGACGCACGACGGACGAGGTGACCTTCGGCGGCGGCACGAAGGCCGACGGCGAAATGTCGAACAGGATCTTGGTCTCGCAGCGCCAGTTGGCGAGCACGCCGAGCCGGCCATAGGCTTCCTCGTCCTCGCGCGCGACGATGCGCTCGCCGACCTCGCGCTGGAACATCAGCACCATCATGTCGTACCAGGGCGGCCACGGCTCGATTGTGAGCCAGTTGATCAAGAGCTGGGTCGCGATGTTGTAGGGCAAATTGGCGACGATCTTCGCCCGTTCATCCGACAGCAGAGGGCGCGGATCGAAGGTCATGGCATCGCCATGCACGATCTCGAGCCTATCAGGATAGCGCGCGGAAATATCTTCCAGCGCCGGAATCGCACGCTCGTCATGCTCGATGGCGATGACGCGCCTCGCGCCGAGCGCGAGCAGCGCGCGGGTCAGCCCGCCGGGGCCGGGGCCGATCTCGACGATGGTGGAATCTTCGAGCGGCGCCGCCGCACGCGCGATGCGCGCGGTGAGGTTGAGGTCGAGCAGAAAATTCTGGCCGAGCGATTTGCGGGCCGACAGCGCGTGCTGGCGAATGACCTCGCGCAGTGGCGGGAGGTCGTCGATCGCGCTCATCAGGGCTTGGCAGCCGCCATGCGGCCTGCGAGCTGAAGCGCCGCGATCAGGCTGGCCGGATTGGCTTTGCCGGTGCCGGCGATGTCGAAGGCGGTGCCGTGATCGGGCGAGGTGCGAATGAAGGGTAGGCCAAGCGTGACGTTGACGGCGTCGTCGAACGCGACCGTCTTGATTGGGATCAGCGCCTGGTCGTGATACATGCAGACCGCGCAGTCATAGCTGGCGCGCGCAGCGTCGTGGAACATGGTGTCGGCGGGCAGCGGGCCCTTGGCCTCGATGCCGTCGTTGCGCAGAACCTTGAGCGCCGGCGCGATCACCGTCTGCTCCTCATGGCCAAGCGAGCCGTCTTCGCCGGCATGCGGATTGAGGCCAGAGATCGCGATCCGCGGCTGCACGATGCCGAAGCGGGATTTCAGCTCGGTCGCGACGATACGAACGGTGGAGACGATCAGCTCGCTCGTCAGCTGGGTCAGCGCATCGCGCAAGGCGACGTGGATGGTCACGGGTACGACCGCGAGCCGCGGCGACCACAGCATCATCACCGGCTGCGGCACGCGGCCGTTCTCCGCGGCAAGCTCCGCGAGGAATTCGGTGTGGCCGGGATGACGGAAGCCGGCGCGGTAGAGCACGCTCTTGGCGATCGGGTTGGTGACGACGGCGCCGGCGCGGCCCGCGCGGACATCCGCGACCGCTTGTCGGATCGAGGCGAGCGCGGCCGGCGCGCTCGATGTGTCGGGCGTGCCGGGCTCGGCGCTCGCACGCTCGCCGGTCGCAACCACGGGCAGAGCGTCGGTGAAGGCGGCCGCGGCCTCAGCGGGGCTCACCGCGGCGATCCTGAGATCGGCGCCGAGCGCCTTGGCGCGGCGGGCGAGCAAGGCCTCATCGCCGAGCAGGTAGAAGGCGGGCAGGTTCAGCTCGCGGCGGCGGAGCCAGGCGGCGATGGTGATGTCGGGGCCAATGCCGGCGGGCTCTCCCAGGGTGAGGGCGAGGGGCTTTGTCGGGGCGGTGGCCATCAGCGGTTGCGATATTCGATCATCGCGGCCTTGCGGAGCTCGTCGAGATAGGCCTTCTGGGTCTTCTCGTACTTCTCCTGATACATCTTCTCGCGGATCTCGCGCTTCTTCGGCGTGTCGATCGTGGTCGGCTTGCGCGAGCATAGCACCACCATCTCGATGCCGGCCCTGGTCACTTCGGGCGGGGTCAGGTGGCCGACCGGCGTGTCGTCGAGCACCTTGCGCAGCGCCTCGGGCAGGTCCGCGGTGGTCTTGGTGACGCTCTCGCGGATGGTGGCGTTCGGGGTCGAGCGGAACAGCGAATTGGCTTCCTCGCAGCTCCCGACGCGGGCGCGGTAGCCCTCGGCCTCCTTGTGCCGGGTCTCGATGAACCCCTGGGACGAGCCCCGCGGCACGATCAGCACGATCGGCTGCATCTTGTATTCGGTGCCCTCGATCTGGAGCTTCTCGTTGCCGGCTTCGCGCACCTTGTCGGCGACGTCCTTCTCGCCGACCATCAGCTTCTCCTTGAAGCGGCCGCGCACGAGGCTGGTCCAGACCATCTCGGCCTTCATCCGGCCCTTCAGCGTCTCGGGGCGGACGCCCTTGGCCTCGAGCGACTTGGTGAGCTGCTCCGCCGAGATGCGCATGCGCTGCGCCATGCCGTCGTAGGACTGGTTGATGTCGGAGACACCGGGGTCGACGCCGTACTTCTTGCCTTCCTTGATCTTCACCTTGTCGTCGATCAGCTCGTTGATGACCTCCTGCCGGCTCGGCGTCTTCTGCGTCGTCAGCTGGTCGAGCTTGGAGCGCTGCTCGATATCGAAATCGGTGATCGGATCGCCGTTGACCATGACGACGATGTTCTGCGCCCGCGACGGCGAGGAGAGGCCGGTCAGCAGCAGCCCGGCACCGATGGCGAGGAGGAAGCGGAAGACAGGCAATGGGGTCGTCATGAGTGTCGCTCGCATGTCCGCCGTCGTGAGCCTGCGAAGAGGCAACGCGGCCGGGACTTCAAACCGTTCACTGGAGGCCGGCGGAACTGCTGCTGCTGCCTGTCGACGTCGCCAGGGTACGCAGGCCGATCTGGAACATAAACGCGTGGCTCAGCACGGGCGGCGTGGTGCCCGCCGAATAGCTGTACGAAGTTACATAGTTCGCCGCCAGCACGAAGCAATCGTCGACATAGCCGGCGCCGAGCACATATTGGTTGATCTTGTTGGCCTCGAGGTCCCAGCGCGCCGAGCCCGTGACCACCCAGTTGGCCGCGACCTTGATCGAGCCCGAGGTCAGGATGCCCTCGCGGCGGGTCAGATAGCCGAGTTCCGGCTGTGCGGCATAATTGCCGTACATCACGCTCATCGACCAGCGATTGAAGTTGGCGCGGCCTTCGGCCTCGAAGCGCTGCACGTTCCAGGTCTGCTCGTCCATGCGGGAGCGGACGCTGAACGTATAGGTGCTGTTGGGCGAGTAGGCGGCGCTCGCGACATAGTCGGACCGCGGCTTGTCGAGGCCGGACTCAAGACCGGTATTGGTGGAGTCCTGGACCGCGTAGGAGTTCAGGCCGAACAGCTGGTAGGACTGGCCGAACAACACCTTGACGGCACCGCCCCTGTCGAACTGGGTGGTGGCCTGGACGCCGACATTGGCGCGGCCGCCGCCCTCGACGCGGTCGTAGCCGGAGAACTTGTCGACGCTGAACAGGTTCGAGGCGTCGAACACCATGCTCTGGGCGTCCTCATTGGGGAACCTGCCGGCATAGGTCTCGTTCGGTCGGATGATGATCTGCGCGATCGGCTCGACGGTGGTCGAGCCCCAGGGTTGAACGTTGATGAAGGGGTAGCGGTATTCGAGACCCACGGTCGGCATCAGGCGGAACGCCTGGGTGTCGCCGACCGGCAGGTAGTTCGACACGCCGGGCTGATTGGAGACCGAGGAGTTGACCGCGTCGGCGCGCAGAATCGCGAACGGGGTCCAGATCTCGCCGAACGGATCGGTGTAGGATTTGCGCCACTGCGCTTCGGCCGTGAGGCGCGTGTAGGTGCCGGGGAAGCCGCGCAGCAGGCACTGCGACGGCGTGCGGGCGAGCGGATCGGCCGACGTGGTCGTGCACAGGCCGGCGGTGTTGGCGATCGTCGTGATCGGATCGAACACCGCGCTGTCACGCGACAGGTTGACGAAATTGGTCCTGTAGCTGAACTCGCCGCCGAACACCGGATAGTTCAGTACGTTCGAATAATCGATCACGGGGTAGACGACCGGCACCTGGCTCTGGTTGCCCGAATAGCTCAGCCAGTACATCGTGCGCGCGTCGAAGAAGCTGCGGTTGCCGACGCCGGTCAGATAGAGCTGCGACAGCGCGTCGGTCGGCAGATAGAGGAACGAACCCATGGGATCGCGGTACTGCGACAACCGGTAGTCCGAGAAGAAATAGTAGTCGGACATCAGGACGCCGTCCCAACCCCAGACCCACTTGTCGTTCAGCGCGAACTGGCCCTTGGTGTCGACGGCGCCGCGGAACTGGCGGTCGCCGGGTTGACCGGCGAGCGCACCCGGGTCGAGCTGGTCGATGCCGTAGAGGCGGATCTGATAGGCGCCGTCCATCAGCCGCTGGCGGTATTCGGCCTGGAACAGCACGCCCTGCTTGGTGGTGATGCGCGGGTTGAAGGTCAGGTCCATGTCGGGCGCGATCGCCCAGTAGAACGGGATTTCGACGCCGTAGCCGAACGGCGTGTTGGACGTGAAGCCCGGCATCAGGAAGCCGGTCTTGCGCTTCACGGTCGGGTCGGGCGTCGAGAAATAGGGCATGTAGGCGAGCGGCACGCCGAAGAATTCGAGCTGCGCCGTCTCGAAATACAGCATCTTCTCCTGCTGGTCGTGGATGATGCGGGCACCCTTGACCTGCCAGAGCGGCGGCTTCTTCGGATCGTCCTTACACGGTGCGCAGGCGGTGTAGACGCCGTTCTCGAACACCGTGTAATTGCCGCTGGAGCGGTCGGCGCGGCTCGCGGCCATGCGGGTCTGGTCGGCGGTGTCCACGCGCAGCGAATCGACGAAACCGTCGCGGTAGTCGTCGGAGAGATCCATGATCTCGGCATAGGTGATCTTGCCGTCGGCATCCGTCATGCGGATGTTGCCCTCGGCATGCAGCCGCTTGGTCTTCTGGTCGTAGATGACCCTGTCGGCCTCGACGCTGGTGCCGTTGTAGAACAGCTGGACGTTGCCGACCGCGGAGACGCGCGAATTGTTGTAGTCGTAATCGACCTCGGTCGCTTGCACCAGCATCTGGTTGTCGTTGGCGACCTTCGGCGGCTTCGGACGCGGCGGCAGCGGATTGTAGGTGAAGCCCTGGGCCGCGGCCGGTGTCACCGTGGCGACGTCGATCAGGCCGCCGAACGAGGCAGCCGTGACGACGGCGAGCAGGAGCCTGCGGATGGACAAACCGCACCCGTTCGCGCGCACCACAGTGCGCCGCGTCAAACGAGACACGGGTCCTCGACGGACGGCAGTCACTAACCGTCCTCCTGGTACAACAAGGCCAAAAAGCCGGTGAGGCCGCCCACCACCACGGGCAACCACGCCGCAGCGATCGGATGCATCAACTCAGCCTTGCTCAAGTCTTCAGTCACTTTCGATAGAACGTAGAGCAGAAAGCCTGCGCCCACGCCACTCAAAACCATCTTCTGCACGCCGCCCATCCGGAAGAAGCGCAACGACACGGAGGCCGCGAGCATCACCATGGCAGCCAGCAAAAACGGCTGCGCCAGGAGCTTTTGATACTGGAGTCGGTATCCGGCTGTCGCGAAGCCCGAGCTCTCCGACGAGCGGATGTAGCTCGGTAGTTGCCAAAAGGACACAGTCTCGGGTGTGGAAAAGCTGTTGCGGACCTGCGCCTCGGTCAGCGTCGTCGGAATCTCCAACGTCGCCTGGTCGACCGGCGGTGAGTCCAGCGTGAAGCGGCGGACGCCCCTGAACAGCCAGTGGCCGGACTCGAGGGTGGCTTCACGCGCCTCGATCCGCTCCTTGAAGTGCTGATCTGTGTCGAATCGGAACAGCGTGAGCCCGGTGAGGCGCACGCCCTGCTGCTCGCTCCGCGCGGCATTGATGATGGTCTGGCCGTCGCTGGTGACCTGGTTGAGCCAGAAACCGGTGGCGTCCTGGATGCCGCCGCCCGGCGCCGAGCCGAACAGCTCGGCTTCCATGCGCTTGGAGAGCTCGCGCAAGTTCGCCGACATCGGATTATAGGCGACGGTGGCGATCACCCCGATCAGCAGCGCGCTGCCGAGCGCGGGGGAGATGAACTGCCAGGCCGAGATGCCGGCGGCGCGCGCAACCACGAGCTCGAGCCGGCGGGAGAGGGCGAGATAGCAGGTCATGGCGCCGATCAGCATGCAGAACGGCGTCAGCTTCTCCAGCAGCTGCGGCACCCGGAACAGCGAGGTCTCGGCCACCATCAGCGCGGAAGCGGAGGCAAGGCCGGAGGTCTTGCGCACCATCTCGATGTAGTCGACCAGCACCAGCAGCAGGAAGATGCTCACGAACACGCCGAGCGCCGCGACGACGAAGCGTCCGGCGAAATAGCGCCCGAGCGTATTGGTGAGCATGCTCATGCGGTGGCCGGCCGTCCAAACAGCCGCGCGATGCGGGCGTTCGATTTGTTGATGGCTTCCATGAGACCGGGAGGCGGCTCGACGACGATACCGCCGATGATCATCCACAGCCCGACGCCGATGGCACCGAGAACCATGGCGTATTGGACCGCGACCGGGCCCGGCGATTTCACCGCCATCACCGAGCAGGCAAAGCCCGCCATGCGCAGGCCGAACACCGCGAGGATCGAGGAGCCGATCGAGAAATTGCGGCTCTGGCGGGTGGTGCGAGGCGCGCCGAGGAAGGCGAAGGTCAGCACGGCAAAGGCAAACGGGTAAATCGGCGCCAGGAGGTTGTCATGCAGGGCCGAGCGGAACTGCCCGGGAATCTGCTTGTAGACGGGGTCATCGTCGGACGGCGAGAACAGCTCCCAGAGATAGCGCTCGCGGATGCCGAGCGTGACGTCACGGCCCTGGTTGCCGAACTTCGACATGTCGAAGCCGTAGCGGCCGAATGCCACCAGCGCAGGATCGCGCTTGCCGGCCTCGAACCGCTGGAGATTGCCGTCCTTCAGCACCAGGAACGAGCCGTTCTCGTTCTTCACCACCTCGCCGTGCTCGGCGACGATCGAGATGCGCTCGTTCGGATCGCGGCGGTCGTCGATGAAGATGCCAGCGAGGATGCCGCCGGGCTGGCGCTCGCGGATCCGGATCGTCAGGTTCTTGTCGAGCTGGGCGAAGCGGCCCGGCTGCAGGATGTTGGTGAGCACGTCGGCGGTGATCTCGGCGTCCCACTGCTTGATCCGCCGCATGCCGTCGGGGGCGAGATAGGCCGCGATGAAGGCGACGAGCGCCGCCACCACGCAAGTGGCGTAGAAGAACGGATAGAACAGCCGGAACGGCGAGAAGCCGGCGGCATTCATCACGATGATCTCGGAATCGGTCGCGAGCTTGTTCAGCGTGTGCGAGATCGCGATCATCAGCGCGATCGGCGAGATGATCAGCACGAGCGCCGGCACGACGAGGCTGGTGATGCCGAGGAAGGTCAGGATGGTCTGACCCTGGCTCGTCATCAGGTCGATGCCGCGCAACGCCTGCGTAATCCAGATCACGCCGGTAAGGCTGACCAGGACCAGCGCAAACGACGCCAGCGTCGTGCGGAATATATACCTATCGATCGACCCCATGCGCTATCGCACGAATCCCACCAAGTCCCCAACTCAGGCCGGAATTTCATCTGACCAACCAATCCCGGAAGGGGATTCCCCAAGGTCGGACCAACAGTTCTTCCGCCGGCTTACTTTCTCACTACCATCCCTTTGATCCGTCAACAAAATGGCTGCCCCGTGGCACCCTCAACATATGGTTAATATTTCGCCCGTTGTGGCCGGGCGGCCACGGCGCGGCTTGGCATCTGCCGCGCCGGTGGCCCATAGTGCGCACAGTGCAGTGAATCGCCATTCAGCTCCGGCCCCCTTACCGGGGGTCGAGGAAGGGCGAAAAGCCTGATGTTTTGAAGGAGTTACCCATGTCCGATGCCATCAAGGTCGGCTTCGTCCCGTTGTCTGCCGCCCCCCGTGGCATCCTCGTGGTGTTCTGCGACGACGCCCTGAAGCTGGGACCAGCGACGGCCAAGGCGCTCGGCGGCGCGACCGATCTGGTGAAGCGGGCGGCATCCACCGCCGGCTTCAAGGGCAAAAGCGGCGCGGCGCTCGACATCCTGGCGCCGGAGGGGGTGAAGGCCAGCCGCCTAGTCGTGATCGGCGCCGGCAAGGCGGCAAGCCTGAAGGCGAACGATTTCCTCAAATTCGGTGGCGTCGCCGCCAGCAAGCTCTCTGCCGAGGCCACCGCCATGACCATCATGGCGGAATTGCCTGATGGCGCCATGACAAGCGAGCAGGCGGTAGCGATCGCCTCGGGCCTGCGGCTGCGAGCCTACAAGTTCGACCGCTACAAGACCAAGAAGAAGGACGGCGAGGAGCGCGGCTTGCGCGCCGACATCTCGCTCGCGGTGGGCGATGCAGGTGCGGCCAAGAAGGCGTTCGCCTCGGCCGGCCATGTCGTCGACGGCGTGATCATCGCGCGCGACCTCGTCAACGAGCCGCCGAACGTGCTCTACCCCGAGGAATTCGCGCGCCGCGCGAGCCAGCTCCGCAAGCTCGGCGTCAAGGTCGAGGTGCTCGACGTCAAGGCGATGCAGAAGCTCGGCATGGGCGCGCTGCTCGGCGTCGGCCAGGGCTCGGCGCGGCCGAGCCGGACCGTGATCATGCGCTGGGACGGGGGCAAGAAGGGCGATGCGCCGGTCGCCTTCGTCGGCAAGGGCGTCTGCTTCGACACCGGCGGCATCTCGATCAAGCCGGCCGGCAGCATGGAGGACATGAAGGGCGACATGGGTGGCGCGGCTTGCGTCGTCGGCCTGATCCATGCGCTGGCGGCGCGCAAAGCCAAGGCCAACGTGGTCGGCGCCATTGGCCTCGTCGAGAACATGCCGGACGGCAACGCGCAGCGGCCGGGCGACATCGTCACCTCGATGTCGGGCCAGACCATCGAGATCATCAACACCGACGCGGAGGGGCGCCTCGTGCTGGCCGACGTGCTCTGGTACGTCGCGAAGAGGGTCAAGCCGAAATTCATGGTGGATCTCGCCACGCTCACCGGCGCGATCATGGTCGCGCTCGGCACCGAGCATGCCGGCATGTTCTCCAACAATGACGAACTGGCCGAGCGCCTGCTCGCGGCGGGTATCGAGAGCGGGGAGAAGGTCTGGCGCATGCCACTCGGTCCCGAATATGACAAGCTGATCGACTCCCAGTTCGCCGACATGAAGAACACCGGCGGCCGTCACGGCGGCTCGATCACCGCGGCGCAGTTCCTGCAGCGCTTCGTCGACGGCACCCCGTGGGCGCATCTCGATATCGCCGGCACTGCGATGGGCGCGCCGAAGACCGACATCAACCAGAGCTGGGGAAGCGGCTACGGCGTCCGCCTGCTGGATCGCCTGGTGGCCGATCACTACGAGCGCAAATGATCCACGATGACTGAAGTGCTGTTCTATCATCTGCAAAACATGACGGTGGAGAGCGTGTTGCCGCCGCTTCTCGAGAAATCGCTCGAGCGCGGCTGGCGCGTGGTCGTGCAGTCGACGTCGGAGGAGCGCGCCGATGCACTCGACGCGCATTTATGGACCTATCGCGACGATTCCTTCCTGCCGCACGCGACATGGCGCGTGAATGATGCCGCCGATCAGCCGATCCTACTGGCGATTGCGGAGGACAATCCGAACGGCGCCAATGTCCGCTTCCTGATCGACAACGCCGCGCTGCCGCAGGACGCGCAGGGCTATGAGCGGATGGTGTTGCTGTTCGACGGGGACGATCCGGATGCCCTGGCGCTTGCGCGCAGCGCCTGGACGGATTGCAAGGCGCGGGGATTTGATGTCACCTATTGGCAGGCCGACGAGCGGGGCCGGTGGCAGCGCCGGAATTAGCGGTGCATCGCAATTAAGGATAATTTGCACTTTTCGGGCGAGGCTGGCTTTGGTCAATTTCGTGCCGCAAAGTGATGTTCGGACAAACGCTTAGGGCTCGTCCTTCACGCGGGGAATTTAGTTTATCGTGCGACATCAAAAGCTTCCCAGCTCGCTCATAATTGCGCTCGCAGTCCTGGCGCCGCTGGTCGCGGGCTGTTCGGGCGGGACCGATCTGCTGTCGAAGGATGCCGAGTGGTTCCAGCGGCCGGGGCGCCTCTTCATCAAGAGCATCTCGATCGAGTCGCCGCCGCTGACGCCCGACAAGCCGGTGACGGCAGAGGATCTGGTCAGCGCCGACGGCGCTTGTCCCGGCATGGCGCCGGCTCCGGGACCTGCCGATGCCAACGCGTCGACGACCGCACCGGCGCCCGGCGGCGGCACGGTCGCGCTCGGCCACACCGAATGCGATGTCGTGCGCGGCATCGGTGCGCCCTCGAGCGTCAACCTCTCCAACGATGCCGCCGGCCGCCGCGTCGCCGTGGTGACCTGGACGACCGGTCCGCGCGCGGGCATCTACACCTTCACGTCCGGCCGCCTGTCCTCGATCGAGGGCAATCCCGAGCCGCAGGTCGTGCCGAAGGCGACCAAGCCGAAGGCAAAGAAGAAGTCGGCGTAAGTGAATGCTCGTGTCCCGGACGCGTCGCGTCATGAAATGACGCGCCGCTGAGCCAGGACCCATGCTTCAGCCTGCGCGCGGATTTCTGGGCCCCGGCTCTGCGGCGCATCGCTTTGCGCCGCGCCTTGTCCGGGGCACGAGAGCAAGCGCGCTAAAGCGCGATGAGATCAGGACGAATCATGATCGCGCTTTAGGTTATTGTTTGAGCATGATCTTTTCGGAAAACCGCTTCGCACTTTTCCGGATCATGCTCTAGCCCGCCGCTTCGTCGAACTGCGCGCTCGCCTCCAGCCATTGCTCTTCCGCGCGCGCGAGCGCGTCGGCGGCGTTGGCGCGGGCCTTTGACAATTGCGCGGCCTGCTTGGGATCGCGCGTAAAAATGTCGGGCAGGGCAAGCGCGGTGTCGATCTTGGCGATGATCTCGGTGACGCGCGCGATCTCGGCCTCGGCTTCGGCGATGCGCTTCTTCAGCGAGCCGCGATTGTCCGACCTGGGGCGCTGCGGCTTCTCGCTCGGCGCAATGCGCTCCCGCGCGGCCGGCTCGGCATTGCGCGCGGAGAGCACCAGACGGCGGTACTCGTCGAGATCGCCGTCGTAATTGGTGACGGTGCGGTCGGCGACGATCCAGAGCCGCTCGGCGCAGGCCTCGATCAGATAGCGGTCATGCGAGACCATAATCACCGCGCCGGGGAATTCGTTGATGGCTTCGGCCAGCGCCGCGCGGCTGTCGATGTCGAGATGGTTGGTCGGCTCGTCCAGGATGATCATGTTGGGGCCGAAGAAAGTCGCAAGACCCAAGAGGAGCCGCGCCTTCTCGCCGCCCGACAATTTGCCGGCCTTGGTGTCGGCGGCCTTGCCGGAGAATCCGATCGCGCCGGCGCGCGCCCGCACCTTTGCCTCGGGCGCATCGCCCATCAGCTTGCGGACGTGATCGTAGGCTGAGGCGTCCTCGTTCAACTCGTCGAGCTGATGCTGCGCGAAATAGGCGATCGACAGCTTGTCCGCGCGCGTCACCTTGCCGGAGAAGGGCGCAAGGCGCCCAGCGAGCAGTTTTACAAGCGTCGACTTGCCGTTGCCGTTGGCGCCGAGGAGGGCGATGCGGTCGTCATTGTCGATGCGGAGCGTCACCCGGTTCAGCACCGGGGAAGCCGGATCGTAGCCGACCGATGCGTTGTCGACGGCGATGATCGGCGGCGACAGGATCTTTTCCGGCGCGGGAAAGCTGATCTCGCGCACGTCCTCGGTGACCAGCGCCGTGATCGGCTTCAGCCGCTCCAGCATCTTCACACGCGACTGCGCCTGCCGGGCCTTGGAGGCCTTGGCCTTGAAGCGGTCGACGAAGGACTGCAGGCGGGCGCGTTCGGCTTCCTGGCGCTTGACGGCTTTGGCATCGAGCAGTTCGCGCGCGGCGCGCTGCTCCTCGAAGGAGGAATAGGTGCCCTTGTAGAGCGTGAGCTTGCCGCGCTCCAGATGCAGGATCTGGTCGACCGAGCTTTCGAGCAGGTCGCGGTCATGGCTGATCACGATCACCGTGCGCGGATAATGCGCGAGGTGATCCTCCAGCCACAGCGTGCCTTCGAGGTCGAGATAGTTGGTGGGCTCGTCGAGCAGCAACAGATCAGGGGCGGCGAACAGCGTCGCGGCAAGCGCGACGCGCATGCGCCAGCCGCCGGAGAATTCGGCGCAGGGACGCAGCTGGTCGGCGGCGGAGAAGCCGAGACCGGAGAGGATCGCGGCCGCGCGCGCGGGCGCCGAATGCGCGTCGATGTCGACGAGCCGGGTCTGGATCTCGGCGATGCGGTGCGGGTCGGTCGCGCTTTCGGCTTCGTGAAGCAGCGCGTCGCGTTCGAGATCGGCCTTGAGCACAACCGAGATCAGGCTTTCGGGGCCATTCGGCGCTTCCTGCGCGAGGCTGCCGACGCGCCAGCGCGGCGGCAGCGTCACGGAGCCGTGCTCGGCCGCGAGCTCGCCGCGGATCACCTTGAACAGGGTCGACTTGCCGGTGCCGTTGCGTCCGACCAAGCCGACGCGCGAGCCGGGCGTGATCTGCACGGAACTCTGGTCAATCAGAAGGCGTCCGGCGAGGCGGATGGAGAGATCGGTGATGGAAAGCATGCGGCCTTGTCACCGCAAGGCGCCGCGAACGCAACCCGTTTTTCTGTGGCTCAGTGACTCCAAGGCGGCGCGAATCAAATCAATGCGGATCGCGGTCGCGCCGCCTCAGCTCGTCGAGGAGATGCTCGAGATGCGTCGGCAGCCGCGGTTCGGGGCGGATGCTCTGTTGGAGCCGTTCACCCACGGCATCGCAAATCGAGCGGCTGGTGCGCCGGTCAATCTGTTCGCAGTCATGGGCAGAAGGGCCAACCATCGCGCAGGTTCCGTGTTCTCAAGGTAAAGACACGGTATCAAGTCCTTGGCCCCCAAATTGTTTCGCTGGCCGCGGGGCATGCCCGGCATTCTAGTAAAAATTGTATTAATTGCGGTATGTGCGCAAATACAAAGCCCCGGCGCAGGGGGGAACGCCGGGGCTTCGCTTGAAGGTACCCTGGGGAAGGTACCTGGGCTTAAGGTGCTGTCGGGCTCAGTAGCAGCGGTTGATCAGCCGCCAGCGGGGTCCCCAGGGGGTCGGGACCAGCCGGCGCACGTAGCAGCCGCCATAACCGTAAGAGACGGGGGCATAATAGAAGCGGGGGCCGCCCCAGCCGTAGCCGTGGTGCCAGCCACCGCCGTGCCAGCCCCAGCCGCCGTGCCAATGAGCGGAGGCGGAGGTCGGTGCCAGCGCGGCACCCAGCGCGACCGCGGCGACAGCGGCAAGCGAAAGTTTCCTCAACATGGTGATCTCCTCAAAGACTGCCGGCGCGGGGCTATCGCGTCGATGAATGGGCCGCCGAAACGGTCTGCCAAATGATCGGCTTTGTGATCAGGCTTCGGTTTCGATAGGCCGGACCTTACGCCGGTGAAGCTGAACCCAATCCTCACGGGGGTTTCAGATTGGGTTCATCTGGGTGAAATTGCTGTAATCCATGCTGAATTCGGAAGCCCGGGCCCTGCGGCGAAGCGCCTGTGCGGCCGTTTGGGCGGTCGCTTGCCGTAACGCGAAGGCGCCGATATAAGCCCCGCAACTCGAAAACCACCGCTTTCTTCTTCAAGGACAAGATTATGGCCCTAGAACGCACTTTCTCGATCATCAAGCCCGATGCGACCGCGCGTAACCTGACCGGTGCGGTCAATGCCGTGATCGAAAAGGCGGGCCTGCGCATCGTCGCGCAGAAGCGCATCCGCATGACCAAGGAACAAGCCGAGACCTTCTATGCCGTCCACAAGGCGCGCCCCTTCTTCGGCGAGCTGGTCGAGTTCATGACCTCGGGCCCGGTTGTGGTGCAGGTCCTGGAAGGCGAGGGCGCGATCGCCAAGTACCGCGAGGTGATGGGTGCGACCGATCCGGCCAAGGCCGCCGAGGGCACCGTCCGCAAGCTCTACGCGAAGTCGATCGGCGAGAACTCGGTGCACGGCTCGGATGCGCCGGAGACCGCGGCGATCGAGATCGCGCAGTTCTTCTCGGGCAACGAGATCGTGGGCTGATCTCTTCAGCCGGCCTAAAGCGCGATGAAAGTCGTCGCGCTTTGGATTATTGTTTGAGCATGATCTTTCGGAAAACCGCTTCACAGTTTTCCGGATCATGCTTTAGGCGATGGGGCGAAAGGACGTATTGTGAACTGGCTCTGGCAGATCTTCGATCCCGCTACGATCGGGGCATTCTTCACCCAGTTCCGCAATGAGATGGCCGAACCGACCTTCTGGATTGCGGTCGGCAAGATCATCTGGATCAACGTCCTGCTCTCCGGCGACAACGCGCTGGTGATCGCGCTCGCCTGCCGCGGGCTGAAGCCGCGGCACCGGCTCTGGGGCATGATCCTCGGCGCTGGCGCAGCCGTGCTGCTGCGGATCATCTTCACCGGCGTCGTCGCCAGCCTGATGGCGCTGCCCTATCTCAAGCTCGTCGGCGGCCTTGCGCTGATCGTGATCGCGGCCAAGCTGCTGGTGCCCGAAAACGAGGACGAGGAGGGCGTCGAGTCCGCCTCGCATCTGTGGCAGGCCGTGCAGATCGTCGTCGTCGCCGACATCGTCATGAGCCTCGACAACGTCATTGCGGTCGCCGCCGCGGCCAATGGCAGCGTGCCGCTGCTGATCCTCGGCCTTGCCATCAGCGTTCCCTTGATCGTCGCCGGTGCGGCGCTGATCATGGCGCTGCTCGCCAAGCTGCCGGTGCTGGTCTGGGCCGGTGCGGCGCTGCTCGGTTGGATCGCAGGCGAGGTGATCGCGACCGATCCCGGCATCGCGCCGAAGCTGCACACGCTGTTCGACGGGCCGCTCGGCGCCTCGCTGGACAAGATGCTCACCGGCATGCGCATCCCGTTGCAATTCGGCCATGGCGGGTCGGGCGGTGAATATCTCTGCGCGGCGCTCGGTGTTGTCGTGGTGCTGGTGGTCGGCACCATCTGGCGCCGGCGCAGCCTGAGCGCGGTCGCGCTGGAATCCTCCGAGCGGCACGCCAAAGCGTCGGCTGAATAATTTTCTGACCTACCGCCGCACGATCGAGCCGTTGCGGCCGATCAGGCGGGCGAGCTGGCGGAAGCGGCTGCCGACGCGGTCGGCGACGAGGTCGACGAGCCGGTGCTCGAACACCAGCATCAGATTGCGGCCTTGGCTGCGGAAATGCGTGGCCGGCAGTACGCCCGGACGTGCCGCCGAGATCAGGTGGGCGACGCGGAACGCCGCACCGAGCAGGCGTGCGCGTTCGAGCTGCGCCGGCGTCAGCAGCTCCTGCATCGTCGCCGGCGGCTGGTTCTCTTCGCTGAGGCCCGCATAGCGATAGAATACGGACAGGCCGACGAAGGCGCGCTCGGTGTGGGTGATCGCGCCGAAATTGGCTTTGACGACGAGGCTCAGCGTCTGCTCGCCGCGATGGTCCGGATGCACGCGCCAGCCGATGTCCGAGAGCAGGCATGCGGTGTGGCGCAGGCGGCGGTCCTCCGGCGTCTCGCGCAGCTTCACCACGCGTACCAGGATATCGGTCCAGGCGATCAGCTCGCGGGCATGCTTCGCCGAGCGTGACAGCAGCTGGTTCAGCTCCTCGGCCGCGCAAATCAAGCCATCCTTGTTGCGCTCGGATTCCGTCAGCTTCTCGTGCAACAGGCCCTCGCGCACGCCGAAGGTCGAGAACACGATGGTCTTCGGCTTTGCCACGCGGATGATGTGCTCGAGCACCAGCGCCGCATAGGTGAGGAGCGGCCGGCGGGCATCGGCGACGACTTCGATGTCGGCGAGCGTGCCGGTGGCGGCCAGGCGGCGCAGACGGCGCGAGAAGTCGAGCGCTTCAGCCGCGGGAATCGAGTAGCCGTGCATCACCTGGAGCGGATAGCCGCTCTGGATGATGTGGATGCGCGCGAGCGCGCGCCAGGTGCCGCCGACGGCGTAGAAGGTGCGGCCGCGTCCACCAGTTAGCAGCTGCACCTCGTCGATTTCCTCGCGCACGATGCGGTCGGCGCGCTTGAGCGATTTGTGCGCGAGGTCCTGCAGCGCGAGGCCGCCGAGCGGCAGCGTCACGCCGCTGCGCACGCTGTTCCGGCGCACGTCGATCAGTTCGAGCGAGCCGCCGCCGAGATCGCCGACGATGCCGTCGGGAAGATGGATGCCGGAGATCACGCCGAGCGCCGACAGCCGCGCCTCGCGCGGACCGGACAGGATCTCGATCTTCACCGCGCAGATCCGTTCGGCCTTGGCGATGAAGTCGGGCCCGTTGGAGGCGTCGCGGCAGGCCGCGGTCGCGATCGCGAACACGGGGCCGACCTGCATCACGCGGCACAGCGCGCGGAAGCGCTTGAGCGAGGTCAGCGCCTTGTCGACGGCATCGGGCGCGAGCAGGCCGGTGCTCTGCACCTCGCGCCCGAGCCCGCACAGCGTCTTCTCGTTGAAGATCGGGATGAGGCTCCGCGTCAGCCCCTCATAGACGACGAGACGGACCGAGTTGGAGCCGATGTCGATGACCGCGACGCTCGAGCCGCGCTTGCGCGGCCGCTTCACTTCGACGGTCCCGGATCAGGATTGATGACGTTCATTACGGCGCGTGAGGCGGCGCGGCGAGGATTCCTTGAGCGACTTTCCACGGCCAGACAGACTCGGATTTGTCATGAAGTAGTTGTGCACGTTGAAAGGCTCCTCGCCCTTCGCGGCCTTCATACGCGTTGAGGACCCGTCCGGCAACAATTGCCAGCTCTGCTCATTGTCCTTCAGGTTGGCGACCATGATCTGTTCGAGAACCTGCTGATGCACCGTGGGATTTTGCAGCGGACACAGCACCTCGACGCGGCGGTCGAGATTGCGCGGCATCATGTCGGCCGATGAGATATACACAGCAGCTTTCGCGCTCGGCAGCCCCTGGCCCATGCCGAAGCAGTAGATTCGGCCGTGCTCCAGGAATCGTCCGATGATCGACTTGACGCGGATGTTCTCGGACAGGCCGGGAATGCCGGGCCTGAGGCAGCAGATGCCGCGCACCACGAGCTCGACCTGCACGCCGGCCTGCGACGCCTCATAGAGCGCGTCGATGATGTCGGGGTCGACCAGTGCATTCATCTTCATCCAGACCGCGCCGGGACGGCCGTGCTTGGCATGCGCAGTCTCGCCCTGGATGTGCTCGATGATGCGCTTGCGCAAGGTCAGCGGCGACACCGCCATCTTCTCCAGATCGCTCGGCGCGGCATAGCCGGTGATGAAGTTGAACACGCGCGCGGCGTCACGACCGATGGTCGGATCGGAGGTGAAGTAGGAGAGGTCGGTATAGATACGTGCGGTGACCGGATGGTAGTTGCCGGTGCCGGTGTGGACGTAGGTGGTGAGGCTGCCGCCTTCGCGGCGCACCACCATCGAGAGCTTTGCGTGCGTCTTCAGCTCGAGGAAGCCGTAGACGACCTGCACGCCGGCGCGCTCGAGGTCGCGCGCCCAGCGGATGTTGGCTTCCTCGTCGAAGCGCGCCTTGAGCTCGATCAGCGCGGTGACAGACTTGCCGGCTTCGGCGGCCTCGGCAAGCGCGCGCACGATCGGCGAGTTGTTGGAGGTACGGTACAGCGTCTGCTTGATTGCGACGACGTCGGGATCGCGCGCGGCCTGCTGCAGAAACTGCACGACGACGTCGAAAGATTCGTACGGGTGGTGGACGATGAGGTCCTTCTGGCGGATCGCCGCGAAGATATCGCCGCCATGCTCGCGCACGCGCTCGGGATGCCGCGGCACGTAAGGGGTGAATTCGAGGTCGGGACGGTCGAGACGGGTGAGCTGCGAGAGCTCGTTCATGGCGAGCACGCCGTCGACCAGGAACACCTCGTCGTCGGCGGCCGACAGCGCGTGCTGCACGAAGTTGCGCAGCTCCTCCGGCATCTTGGCGTCGATCTCGAGCCGGATCACGGATCCGCGGCGGCGGCGCTTCAGCGCCGTCTCGAACAGGCGAACGAGGTCTTCGGCCTCTTCCTCGATTTCGAGCTCGGAGTCGCGGATGATGCGGAAGGCGCCCTGGCCGTGCAGATTGTAGCCGGGGAACAGGCGGTTGATGAACAGGCTGGTGGCCTGCTCCAGTGAGATCAGCCGCACCTTGCCATCGGCCGGCAGGCGGATGAAACGGTCGATCTTGCCGGGCATGCGGATCAACGCGTTCATCTGCTTGCCGTCGGCCTCGCGCGTCAGCTGGAGCGCGATGGTGAAGCCGAGGCTCGGAATGAACGGGAAGGGGTGGGCCGGGTCGATCGCGAGCGGCGTCAGCAGCGGGAACACGTTGTTGAGGAAATAGTCCTCGATCCAGGTCCGCTCCGCCTTGGTGACGTCCTTGCCGTCGACCAGCACGATGCCGACATCGGCCAGCGTGCCGCGCAGGTCGCGCCAGATCGCCTGCTGGTCGGAGGCGAGCTGGGAGACGGTGCGGTTGATCAGCGCCAGCTGCTCGGATGGCGTCAGGCCGTCGGGCGCGCGCTCGGCAATGCCCTCGCGCACCTGGGCCTTGATGCCGGCGACGCGGACCATGAAGAACTCGTCGAGGTTATTCGCCGATATCGACAGAAATCGCACCCGCTCCAGCATGGGGTGGCTGGGATTGACCGATTCCTCCAGGACGCGGCGGTTGAAATGCAGCCAGGACAGCTCGCGATTGATGAACCGCTCGGGCCTCGTGGCGATTGCCGGCAGGCCATCGGCCTCAGGGGCTTTTTCTTTAATTTCAACGGCTTGCGCTGATTCCATGAGAAGTCGGTCCATCCAATTCGCCTCTTTGCGACTTATGTTCAAAACCGGCGGGAGCATGTGTTAGTGCGATGACGTTTCGATGACATTGATGTTCCGCCGCCGCGCCGCGTCAAGCGGCCAAGGGTGGCTGAGGCGGCCGAGGGCGGCCGGCGCTGCTCAGGCGTCCCGCAGCAGCTCGGCGGCCAGCGCCCTCGTGACGGGACGCCCGAGCCGTAGCGCCTCGCTGTCGAGCAGCTCCACAGCCTGCCGGGCAGCGGCCGAGGACCGCTCCAGGCGGGTGGCGAGATAGCTGACGACGCTCTCGTCCACCGTGAGCTGGCGATCGGCGCAGAATTTGACGATCAGACCGCGGAAAAGCTGGTCGTCGGGAGGGAACAGCGAGATGACGGGAACGGCGCGCAGGCGCGAGCGCAGGTCGCGCAGCTCGATCTCGAGGGATGCCGGCATCTCACGTCCGGTGAAGAGGATGTAGGCGCCGTCCTCGCGGGCGAGGTTCATCAGATGGAAGAGGGCGCGCTCGTCAAAATTCCCGGCCTTGAGATCCTCGACCACCAGCGCGCCGGTGGCGAGCGCGCCCGGGACACCTGCGGCGGTCAGCGCATTGGCCGTGGTCGAGCGCGCGCCGGCCTCTTCGGCCCAGATCGTGGCGAGATGGCTCTTGCCGCTGCCTTCGGGACCGGCCAGCCACATGATCCGGTTCGACCATTCCGGCCAACTGTCGATCAAGGCGAGACCGGCGGCATTCGCGGGGCCTTCGAGGAAATTGTCCCGGCTGAGGCTCTCCGCATGCGGAAGCGAAAACGCCAATTGTCGGGGATGAACGCGGCCTGCCACGCTTGCTTTGCTCCGTGCCGGCGCGCCGGCCGTGTTTGACGAGATTCGACTTCATCGAGCGGAAGTTGGCCTTTTGCGGGGCCAAGGCCCCACTGAAAAGTCCGCAACTCACCTGTCCCAACTCATTTGGCCTCGATCGTGCTCATGTGCCGCAGCCACTCGACGAGGTAGAGCGACACCGAAGAGAGCGTGAAGACCGTAACGAGGCCCATCAGGACGATGTCATAGGGCGCCGGCTTGAAGCCGAAGGCAAGCGCGGCCAGCACCAGGGCTGCGTAGGAGACCTGGGCCGCTGTGTTTAGCTTGGATACTTTCGACGGCTTCATCTCGACGGGCTTGTCGAACAGCCAGGATACGATCACGGCTGCGACGATCATGATGTCACGCGACACCACCAGGATCACGATCCAGCGCGGGATGTCGCCCCAGATGCCGAGCGCGAGGTAGATCGACACCAGCAGCGCCTTGTCGGCGAGCGGGTCGAGCAGGGCACCGAGCTCGCTCGTCATGTTGAAGCGCTTGGCCAGAAAGCCGTCGACGGCATCGCTGATGCCGGCAATCAGGAAGACGGCGAACGCCACCTCCATCTGGCTGGACACGATGGCCCAGACAATGACCGGGACGAGCATGATGCGGCCCAGGGTAATGATATTCGGAATACTCACGCGGCGCTTCCCGGCACCCGGTCTGACCTCGAATCCGGCCCCCAGGGAGGCTGAACCGGTTGATATCTCTACATAGTATAGGGCGGGGCGCTACGCTTGCCATTGCGCATCCCCGGAATTCGACGTAACCAGCCGCAAACCCACTGGAAATCGGGCATGACCGACCGCAAAAACGGCCTCACTTACGCCGATTCAGGCGTCGATATCGACGCGGGCAACCGTTTGGTCGACCTGATCAAGCCGATGGTGCGCGCCACCGCGCGGCCCGGCGCCGACGCCGAGATCGGCGGCTTCGGCGGCCTGTTCGATCTCAAGGCGGCCGGTTTCAAGGACCCGGTCCTGGTCGCCGCCACCGATGGCGTCGGAACCAAGGTCAAGATCGCGATCGAGACCGGGCTGCATGGCGGCATCGGCATCGACCTCGTCGCCATGAGCGTCAACGATCTCGTCGTGCAGGGCGCCGAGCCGCTGTTCTTCCTCGACTATTTCGCCTGCGGCAAGCTCGACCCCGAGGCCACGGCCTCGATCGTCGCGGGTGTCGCCGAGGGCTGCCGGGAATCCGGATGCGCCCTGATCGGCGGCGAGACCGCCGAGATGCCCGGCCTTTATCAGGACGGCGATTACGACCTCGGCGGCTTTGCCGTCGGCGCCGCCGAGCGCGGCACGCTGCTGCCGCGCAAGGACATTGCGGCGGGGGATGCCGTGATCGGCCTCGCCTCGTCGGGCGTGCACTCCAACGGCTTCTCGCTGGTGCGCAAGATCGTGGAACAATCCGGCCTCGGCTTCGAGGCGCCGGCGCCGTTTGCGCCCGTCATGACGCTCGGCGGCGCGCTGCTGACGCCGACGCGGCTCTACGTCAAATCCTGTCTTCGCGCGATCCGCGAGACCGGCGCGGTAAAGGGGCTCGCCCATATCACCGGCGGCGGTTTCACCGACAACATTCCGCGCGTGCTGCCGAAGGATCTCGGCGTCGGCATCGACCTCGCGCGTCTGCCCGTGCTGCCGGTGTTCAAATGGCTGGCTGCCCAAGCCGGCATCGCCGAGCTCGAAATGCTGCGCACCTTCAATTGCGGCATCGGCATGATCGCGATCGTCGAGCCCGACAAGGTCGACGAGGTTGTGCGGGTCTTCACCGACGCCGGCGAGACGGTCGCGCAGCTCGGCACCGTAATCCCGGCCGAGGGCGAGCATCGCGTCGTCTATAACGGCCATCTCGATCTGGCACTGTGATGAAGCGCCGCGTCGCCATCCTGATCTCCGGCCGCGGCTCCAACATGGCCGCGCTGATCAGGGCCGCTGCTGCGGCCGATTTCCCGGCGGAGATCGCGCTCGTGATCTCGAACAAGGCCGATGCGCTCGGGCTCGAACGGGCCAAGGCGGCCGGCGTGAACACGCTGGTGATCGAGAGCAAGCCGTTCGGCAAGGACCGCGCCGGCTTCGAGAAGGTGCTGCAGGCTGCGCTCGATCAGCACGGCATCGAGCTGATTTGCCTCGGCGGCTTCATGCGCCTGTTCACCGCCGAGTTCACCAAGGCCTGGTATGGGCGGATGCTCAACATCCATCCCTCGCTGCTGCCGTCGTTCCCCGGCCTCGATCCGCACGGCCAGGCTTTGCGCGCCGGCGTCAAGCTGTCCGGTGCGACTGTGCATTTCGTGATCCCCGAGACCGATGCGGGCCCAATCGTGATGCAGGGCGCGGTGCCCGTCAGCGACCACGACACCGCGGACACGCTGTCCGAGCGCATCCTCGAGGTCGAGCACCGCATCTATCCCGAAGCGTTGCGGCTGCTCGCGACCGGCAAGGTCAAGATCGAGGGCGATGTCTGCAAGACGGCGGGAAGCTCTGCGTCGGAGAATTTTCTGGTTGCGCCGGTGGTGGGCTGAAGCTTCACCCGCGTTTCGCCTCCTCAAACAAAATCCCCCGGCAGAGCCGGGGGAACGTCGTGATCTCTCGCGCTTGGCGTTGAGAGACATCAGGAGACCTTGAGGTTCTCCGCGGATGACTTGCCGCGGTTCTCCACGAGGTCATATTCAACCACCTGGTTCTCGTTGAGGGTCGAGAGTCCGGCGCGCTCGACGGCGGAGATGTGAACGAATACGTCCTTGTCGCCGCCGTTCGGCTTGATGAACCCATAGCCCTTGGTCGGGTTGAACCATTTGACGGTGCCCTTTTGCGGCATCCTCAGTCTCCTCCACTAGATATAAAAAAGACGCGGCCGCTGTTTCGCGTGCCACGCCACAAACGGGCTTCCGGAAGTCTGTTCGAGTCTTGAATCTCAATGTCGCGAAACGCACAGCCGAGCGGCCAATTCCGATTGTGTCCAATATTGCAACATGAAAATCGCCGGTTAGCAAGCCGCGCGCGAATTTCAAGAGCGCGCCGGCTGTCGCCAGCCGCTATTTCCAATCTGTGGCAGCGGAACCACAATTGAGCGCAATGCCTCGCGATGACGTTGCCTTCCGGTTGACCCTCCGTGGCAGTTCGGCGCAAATCGCATCATGCGCTGCACATCGTGTTGCATTTTTGCGCCGCCATTTTGCTTTGGGATTGGTCGTCATGCGCTGCACCTCGCAGCCCTCAGGGACACGGCAGACGAGCAGCGCGAACCGCGTCCGCCGGGTCGCTGCGGCGGTCGCCAAAATCGTTGCGGTCATGGCGCTCGCGCTGATCGTGATGATGTCGGCGGCGCCCGTCTTCGCGCAAAGTCCGACACCCACTCCGACCCCGACCCCGACCCCGACGCCGTCGCCCACGCCGTCGCCGACCCCTGTCCCCATGCCCACCTCGACCAACTACGATCAGTCGGCCGGCAACAGCATGCTCAATTTCGGTTCGGGATTTCTGGAGCGATTGGCCAACCAAGCCTCCAATGGCGTTGACCGGTCCTTCCGCACCAATTCCGGTGGCGGCGGCGCTTCGGCAAGCACGGAAGATCCGCGCTACCGCACCTGGTTCGAGGGCTATGGCATCTCGGTCCGCACCGATGCGCAAGGCGACTTCGTCGGCGACAAGCGCAAGACCTTCGGCGGCGTTGCCGGCCTCGGCGCGCGGATCGCGCCCGGCGTCAATCTCGGTTTCTCCATCGACCAGAGCCACACCGACATCGACGTGCCGCTCGCGCTCCAGTCCGCAACGCTCGACCTGACGCAGCTCGGCGTCAACGGCTCGGTCGACAAAGGGCCGTGGACCTGGGCTTTCGCGCTGGTGCACGGCTTCGGCAAGGTCCGCTCCAGCCGGGATACCGGCTTCGGCTTTGCGACTGCGGGCTATCGCGCCGCGGTCGACGGCGCCCTGACCGAGATCAGCTACTTCTGGACCAATGACCAGATGCGCATCGTGCCCAAGGGCGCGGTCGAATATGTGCGCGCCACCAGCGCGGCGTTCCAGGAGACCGGCGGCCTCGATCCGCTCAACGTCGGTTCCTCCACGCTCTCACGCGCGCGTGTGATGGTCGGCGCCGAGATCGGCCGCTACTTCATCCTCGACCAGAAGATCCTGGACCTGTCCGCCTACGGCAAATTCGTCGACAATTTCCACCAGGACCTCGGATCGATCCAGGTCAGCCTGGGCACCCAGAGCATCGTCGTGCCCGGCATCGGCGAAAGCCGCTACGGCATGGATGCCGGCGCCTCGGCCTCGCTCAGCGTGACCAACATGGCGCGGCTCTACGTCAATTACGACGGCAAGTTCCGCAACGAGCTGACCTCGCATCAAGGCACGGCCGGGTTCGAATATCGCTGGTAAGCCGATTCCGCCGGCGTTACGTCGGCGTCGCCGCGACGTAACCGCTCAGTCCAAATCCCTCGCGCACGGCCGTCATCATCGGCACCAGCGCGTTCGGGTGGATGAACTCGTCGCGGAAGCAGGGATAGGTCCTGGGATCGAAGATCCTCTTCAGCCAGTCGACCACGATCTTGTGTCGCTCGGAGCTGCGGAACTCCCGGTGATAGGTGAGCCAGAGATCGGCGTGGTGGCTGACGCCGAGATCGACGGCAACGAGCGGTGCGCCGAGCGCGATCGATACGGTCGGCAGGAAGCCGATGCCGGCGCCGCGTTCGACCGCATAGAGCGCGCCGACGGATGAATTGGTCTTGATGCCGACGATGCCTTCGAGCGAGGTCAGGCCGAGAATGCGGGCGTAGGCGCTGTCGTCGATTTGCGGCGCGGTTTGCTTGACGATGCGATGGTTCTTCAATTCGGCGAGCGTTGCCGGCACGCCGTAGAGCGTCTCGTATTCCCTGGAGACGAAGGGATAGATGTGGAGACGGCCGAGCTTGGCGACGATCAGGTCGGGATTGGTCGGCGGCTCGAGCTGGATCGCGATATCGGATTCGAGCCGCGCCACGTCGGACTGTTCCATCGCGCAGCGCAGGTCGACGGTGATCTTGTGATAGGTCTTCTGGAAGTCGATCAGCCGCGGCAGGATCCAGAAATTGCCGGGGCCTTCCGTCACCGCGACGCGCACGGTGCCCGCGGTGTCGTTCGACGAGCGCGAGGCGCGGCGGAAGACGTTGAAGGCGTGGCGCTCCATGTGCGCGACGTCGGCGATCATAGCGGTGCCTTCGTCGCTGAGCGTCAGTCCGCTCTGGTCACGCAGGAACAGCTTGCAGCCGATGCTTTCTTCGAGCCGGTCGATCCTGCGCATCAAAGTGGTGGAGGTGAGCCCGAGCTCCTCGGCCGCGTTGCGAAAACTTTTATATTTTGCGCACGCTAAAAACAGCTTCAAATCGTCCCAGGATGCATCCAGGGCTTCTTCACGGTGCTGCATCATCGCAGCACCCCGGTGCAATAACTGCTGCATACTCCTGATCCCCAACCGCTAAGCTCAATGTCGTAGCGGGGCGCTGAAGGCTTCGAACGATAGTGGGACGACATGAGTATGGAAAGGGGCTCGTTTGCCGCAAGGCATGATTTCGACGCGCTGCCGCAAAGCGCGGACGTCGATGTCCGTTGCGCCAAATTTTCCGAAATTGCGGCGCTTTCGGAGATGGCGCATCGGCTGGTGCCGGGCGTAGAGATCGGCGCGGCCGAGCTTGCGAGATATCTCGCCTTCGATCCGCAGAGCATCCTGACGTTCAGCCGCAAGGGCAAGCTGCTCGGCGGCATGGCCTTCCTGTTCCTCAATGAGCGCGGGCACGATGCGCTGCTGCTCGACGAGATCTGCCTGACCGCGCCCGAGACGCATTATCTGGCCGCGCCAGAGCAAGACGCTGCTGCCATCTACATCTGGGCGATCGCGGCGAGGGGCCGTGGCATCACCGGCCTCGGCAAGGCCGCGGCTCATCTGCGACAGCTAAGGTTTCGCAGCGCCGATTGCTATGCACAGCCGTCAACCGTGGCCGGACGCGACATCATGAGGGCGACAGGCTTCGAACCTGTCCCGAGCTTCCAACCCGATCTCTGGTGCTACCAGCGCCCCTGGCACAGGCAGCCGCTGCGCATGCCCGGCGCGATCAATCACGCAAGGAGTTTTGCAGATGCACGGTACTAGGATTCCTCTCGCCAAGCCCGACTCCCGCGCCATCACCATCCGTCTCGCGCGCGATCCCAGCGATCTCATGCTGGTCACCGCGATCCGCTCCGCAGTCTATCTCGCCGAGCAGGATTGTCCGTTCGAGGAGGAGTTCGACGGCAACGACATGGTTGCCGCGCATTTCATCGGCTATGTCGGCAACGAGCCGGCGGGCTGCCTACGGGTTCGCTTCTTCGGCGATTTCGCCAAGGTGGAGCGGCTTGCGGTGCGGCACCAATATCGGCGCTCGCGGGTCTCGTTCAAGCTGGTGCAGGCCAGCGTCGACTATGTGAAGCGCAAGGGGTTCCGCAAGATCTACGGCCAGGCGCAGGACCGGCTGGTCGATTTCTGGGCCCATTTCGGCGCCAAGCCGCTCGGCCACAATCGCAAGATCACCTTCTCCGATTTCTCCTACACGGAGATGCTGCTGGAGATCGAGCCGGGGCCGGATGCCATCACGCTCGATAGTGATCCCTATGTGATCATTCGCCCCGAGGGCGACTGGGACCGGCCGGGCGTGCTCGACGCATCCGCGGGGCGGGCGGTGACATCGCCGCTGCGGGACCTCGCACTCGCAGATCGCTGAAACTGGTGCAGCTGCGCGCAAGATTATGCCGATCTCTGCTGACGATGATCCGCCCATCCTGATCTGCGCGGATCTCCAGGTCGAATATCTGACCCCCGGGCGACGCCATCTCATCCACGACGGCGATGCCGCCACTGTGCGCTGCCTGGAACTGCTCACCCTGTGGCGCAGCAATCTCCAGCCGGTGATGCATCTGAAGCGGATCGCGCAGGCGGCCTGGTTCAATCCGGCATCCAGACTGACCGATTGGATCGAGGAAGCGAGGCCGCGGCCGGGCGAGATGACGTTCGAGCATCCGCTGCCCTCGGCCTACAGCTCCGCGCGGTTCGTGGACTACATGTCCAATATCCGCAATGTGCGCTGCGTTCTGATCGGCTTTTCGCTTGACGAGACCATCCTGGCCACCGCCATCGACGGGTTTCACCGCAGCCATCGCTATCAGGTGATCGGCGATGCCGTGGCTTGCCGGCAGGCGGGCACGGGCGATGCCGTCGCCTACAAGCACGCGGTAGTGAATGTCATCGGGAATTTTGCTACAGTTCATCCCAGCGCCGAACTGATCAGAACCAGCGGCGCCGTTGCGGTGTAGGCGGCCGCGATCGGCGGATGGGGTGGGACATTGTCACGGGGAGAAGAACTCAAGGAGCTGGCGAGCGATCTATCGCGTGCGGCCGAGCGGGCGCGCCGGCTTGGTCTGCCGACGACGGTCTATCTGCTCTCGATGGCACTCGTCGAGGTGAGGGAAGCCGCTGCCACCGACGACGGGGATGACGACAGCGCGGCGTGAGAGCTGCCCCGGATGCGGCGCGCATGTGCGGCATTGTGCAACGCGGCTGAGCGCTGGCTGCCGACGAATTGGCGTTGCAAGTCTTGCCTCGCCACAATAGCCAAGTAACGTGATGATCGAGTGATCGACGCCGGCCGGCGGCGACGTGACGATTGACGTGACG
The DNA here is from genome assembly GCF_054057995.1 of Bradyrhizobium sp. USDA 4486. Classification (NCBI taxonomy): domain Bacteria; kingdom Pseudomonadati; phylum Pseudomonadota; class Alphaproteobacteria; order Hyphomicrobiales; family Nitrobacteraceae; genus Bradyrhizobium; species Bradyrhizobium sp. USDA 4486. Next base: position 2,623,667 of record NZ_JBSRZV010000001.1, on the reverse strand, counting down.
ATTCAAGGATGCCTGCAAATGTCCATGCTGCCCAATTCGCAAGAGGCCCGGGATGTGGCCTACCAGCTCCATCCCTACACCAATGCGCGCACCCATCAGCAGGCCGGTCCCCTGGTGATCGAGCGCGGCGAGGGCCCTTACGTGTTCGATGCGGCGGGCAAGCGCTATTTCGAGGCGATGGCGGGCCTGTGGAGCGTCGGGCTCGGCTTCAACGAGAAGCGGCTGGTCGAGGCCGCGCACAAGCAGATGCAGGCGCTGCCGTTCTACCACACGTTTTCCGCCAAATCGCACGGCCCCTCGATCGATCTCGCCGAGAAGCTGGTCGCGCTCGCGCCCGTGCCGATGAGCAAAGTGTTCTTCACCAACTCCGGTTCGGAGGCCAACGACAGCGTCCTCAAGCTGATCGCCTATCGCTCCAATGCGCTCGGCCAGCCCCAGCGCAAGAAGGTGATCAGCCGGATGCGCGCCTATCACGGAGTCACCATTGCCTCGGCCAGCCTCACGGGCCTGCCGAACAACCACCGCTCGTTCGACCTGCCACTGCCGAACATCCTGCACACCGGCTCGCCGCATTTCTACAAGGACGGCGCGCCCGGCGAGAGCGAGGAGGCTTTCGCGACGCGCCGGGCCGAGGAGCTCGACGCGCTGATTCAGAAGGAAGGGCCGGACACGATCGCGGCCTTCTTCGGCGAACCGGTGATGGGCGCGGGCGGCGTCATCGTGCCTCCGGCAACCTACTGGGACAAGATCCAGGCCGTCCTGAAGAAGTACGATATTCTGCTGGTCGCGGATGAGGTGATCTGTGGCTTCGGCCGCACCGGCAAAATGTTCGGCTGCGAGACCTACGGCATCAAGCCGGATGCGATGGTGGTCTCCAAGCAGATCACCTCGAGCTACTTCCCGCTGTCGGCGATCATCCTCAACGACCGCATGTTCGAGCCGATCGCGGACGAGAGCAACAAGATCGGCGTGCTCGGCCACGGCTTCACCGCGGGCGGCCATCCGGTCGGCTCGGCGATTGCGCTTGAAAACCTCAAGATCATCGAGGAGCGCGGCCTGGTCGCGCATGCCGCCGAGCTCGGCGGCTACATGCAGGGCCGCTTACGCGAGCTCACGAGCCACCCGCTGGTCGGCGAGGTCCGCGGCGTCGGCATGATCGCAGCGCTCGAGCTTGTGCTGGACAAGGATCGCAAGACTGCGGCGGCGACGCCCGGCGCCGTGGGCGGTATCGCCAGCCGCATGCTCCAGGAGCGCGGCGTGATCTCGCGCAACATGCTGGATGCCATCGCCATCTGCCCGCCGCTGATCACGACCAAGGCCCAGCTCGACGAGCTGGTCACCGCAATATCAGGTGTCCTGAATGACATGAAGGGCGAAGTGGCGAAGCTGACGCCGGCGTAGAACGCGCTGTCGCGTCAGATTTCCGTCATTGCGAGCGAAGCGAAGCAATCCAGGCTGTTTCCGCGGAAAGATTCTGGATTGCTCGCTGCGCTCGCAATGACCTGTGGTTGGCATTGCGCCAGCTATAGCGAGCGTTTGTGCGGGCCTACGCCCGCTGCACCCCGACCACGCGGCCCTTTTCGATCGCCAGCGCCAGCTCGCCGCGCTTGAGCTTCAAGGCGGCCTCGCCGAACAGCTCGCGGCGCCAGCCGCGCAAGGCGGGGACATCGGCCTCGTCACTGGCTGCGATCTCCTCGAGATCGTCGACGGTGGCGATCACTTTGCTCGCGACCGCATGGCGCTCCGCGGTCATGCGCAGCAGCACCTTCAACAGCTCGACGATCGCCGCGCCGTTATTGTTGTTGCGCGGCTTCTCCAGCTTCGGCAGCGTGGAGAAATCCCGCGCCAGCCCGCGCTCGACCGCGGCGATGATATCCGCGCCCCATTTGGATTTCTCAAAGCCCTTCGGCACCGAGCGAAGATGGGCGAGCTTCTCGAGCGTGTTCGGCGCATGGGTGGCGATATCGCTGATGGCCTCGTCGCGCAGCACGCGCCCGCGCGGCACGTCGCGGCTCTGCGCCTCCTGCTCGCGCCATGCCGCGACCTCCATCAGGACGGCGAGGTCCTTGGGCTTGCGCACGCGCGTCTTCAGCCGCTCCCAGGCGCGCTCGGGGTGGAAGTCGTAGGTGCGGGGCGAGGTCAAAACCTCCATCTCGATCGAGACCCATTCGCTGCGTCGGCGCTTCTTCAGGTCGGCGTCGAGCGCGGCGAAGACGTCGCGCAAATGCGTGACGTCGGACACCGCGTAATGCATCTGCTCTTTGCTAAGCGGCCGACGCGACCAGTCGGTGAAGCGGTGGGTCTTGTCCGGGCGATGGCCTGTGACCTTCTCGACCAGCTGGTCGTAGGCGATGCTGTCGCCATAGCCCAGCACCATGGCGGCGACCTGGGTGTCGAACACCGGGTGGGGGATGATGTTGGCCTGATGCCAGATGATCTCGATGTCCTGGCGGGCGGCGTGGAACACCTTCAGCACGCTCTCATTGGCCATCAGCTCGAAGAACGGCTTGAGGTCGATGCCCTCGGCAAGGGCGTCGATGACCACGGCCTCCTCGGCGCTGGCCATCTGCACCACGCACAGCAGCGGGTAATAGGTGGTCTCGCGCAGGAACTCGGTATCGACGGTAATGACGGGGTGCTTGGCGAGGCGGCTGCAGGCAGCCGCGAGGTCAGCGGTGGTGGTAATTAAATCCATGAACGGCCCATGACACGTGCCATCAGCCGTTCTGCCGAAAGTGCTGTGATGTCAAGGGGCTCTGAGCGAATTCGAGCCCTGCATCGGGCCGGAATCGGCCCTTTCCGCGGAAAATTCCTATTCGTAGCGGATTCGGTGCGAGGATTTGCGGGCGCAGGGCAGCGCCACCACGACCACGCACATGGCGACCAGGGCCAGTCCCAGGAACTCGAAAACCAACAGATCCACGGCGAAATCTCCAGAAACATTGATAGATTTGTCGGGGGTGCGTTGACGGTCTGTTAATTCTCGTGGTTACCGGCGGCGGGCCAGGCCGAATGGTGGACGGGAAGTTAACGGGGGGCCTGAGCTTCGCTTCACGCCATCAGCTTCGGCAAGGCCGCGGCCAGCGTGTCCACGGCGACACGGACTTTTGGGGGCAGGTGGGGCGAACGCGGCCACAACGCGTGGCAGTCGTAGAGGAATTCGCCCTGGCTCGCGAAGACATCGACCAGCGCGCCGGTGTTAAGGCGTTCGCGGACCAGCCAATAGGGCAGCCACGCAAGCCCCATGCCTTGTGCGGCGGCATCGGCGATCGCCTCCATATCGTCCAGCCTCAGCCGCCCTGACGGCATGATCTCGCGTGGAGGCTCGCCCTCCCGCGGAAACAGCCACGGCCGGACGCGTCCAGAACGGCGGTAGATGATCGCCTGGTGAGCGCCGAGATCGTCGAGCGATTTCGGCCTGCCGTTGGCACGCAAATACGAGCGCGCGCCGCACACCACCATCCGCTGGCGTGCGATGCGCCGCGCGATCAGGCCGAACTGGTCGTCGAGATCGCCGGTGCGGATCGCAAGATCGTAGCCGGCCTCCATGATGTCGGCGATCGGATCGCCGAAGGAGAGGTCGAGTTCAAGGTGCGGATATTTCCGCGCGAGTTTCATCAAGAGCGGCGCGATGCAGTGCCGTCCCAGCAGGGCCGGCATGGTCACGCGCAGCCTGCCGCGCGGCTCGGACAACTCTTCGGCAACGGCGGCATCGGCCGCTTCGGCCTCGTTCAGCACCGCACGGCAGCGCTCGTAATAGGCCTGGCCAGTCTCGGTCAGGCTCTGGCGCCGCGTCGTGCGGTTGAGGAGGCGGACGCCGAGGCGCTCTTCGAGGAATCGCACATGCTTGCCGACCATCGGCCCAGACATCTCCAGGGCGTCGGCCGCCGCGGCGAACGAGCCGAGGTCGACGGCCCGAACGAACACGGCCATGCTGGTCAGGCGGTCCATGATTGAAAACTCCTGGTTTCGACTGTTGGCTCGTGGAGCCGATTTATCGGCTTCCCCAGGTTCGGCATACCTCCATTCAGTTCAACTGTCTTGGAGTGTGCCCATGGCTCGCGTCGTCCGCTTTTATCAACATGGCGGCCCTGGGGTGCTGCGCATCGAAACTGTCGACGCTCCGCCGCCGGCAAGGGGTGAAGTTCAGATCCGGGTCTGGGCGCTTGGGCTCAACCGCGCGGAAGCCCTGTTGCGAAGGGGCACCTATATCGAGAGCGCGATATTTCCGTCCGGCCTTGGTCTGGAGGCGGCCGGCATCGTCGAGGCGGTCGGGGAAGGCGTGATCGGCTTCGTGCCGGGTGATGCCGTCAGCGTCGTGCCGCCCTTGTCGATGGTGCGATGGCCGGCCTATGCCGAGCTCGCGACATTCCCGGCCGAACTCGTCGTGAAGCATCCGCCCGAGCTCGGCTTCGAGACGGCTGCCGCGGTATGGATGCAGTATCTGACGGCCTACGGCGCGCTGGTCGACATCGCCGGACTCTTGCGAGGGGATGTCGTCGCCATCACGGCGGCATCGAGCAGCGTCGGGCTGGCGGCCATCCAGATCGCGAACCGGATCGGCGCAGTTCCTATCGCCTTGACGCGAACCTCGGCGAAGCGGAAAGCCTTGCTCGATGCCGGCGCGGGCCACGTCATCGCATCGGCCGAAGAGGATATCCGCGCGCGGCTGGCGGAGATCGCCGGTTCGAAGGGTGTCCGCGTGGTGTTTGACGCCGTCGGCGGGCCAGCCTTCGAGCCGCTGACCGCGGCCATGTCGCCGGGCGGCATCTTGATCGAGTATGGCGGGCTGAGCCCCGAGCCGACGCCGTTTCCGCTGTTCAACGTGTTGACCAAGAGCCTGGTGTTGCGCGGTTACCTCGTGCACGAGATCATCCGAGATTCCGTGCGCCTTGCGCGAGCCAAGGCCTTCATCCTCGAGGGGCTCGCGGATGGGACGTTGCGGCCGATCATCGCTCGAATCTTTCGGTTCGAGGATATCGTCGAGGCGCATCGTTTCCTGGAGTCGAATGCGCAGTTCGGGAAGATCGTTGTGACGTTCTGAGTCGGTGCGTCCAAAAACGCATTCGGCGCCCCGCACTGCGGGGCGCCGAAATTGTCGGTCAATCGAACGCCCGCCTTACGGCAGCTTCAGCGAGGTCTCGGCATTGTACGGCTTGAGCGTTTCGTCCGCAGCCTTCTGGGCGGCGGCGAGGGCTTCCTTCGGCTGCTTCTTGCCGTTGAGGACGAGCATGACCTCGTCCTCGAGGTTCTTGCGGACAGGGACGGTCTTGTAGGTCGCGAACCAGGGTTTTGCCACGTCGAGCTGCTCGACGGCGGTCTTGGCGTCCGGGTTCTTGTTGAGGAAGTCGACCATCTCGGGCGTCTTGTAGGCGGCCATGTTGGGCGCGAAATAACCGGTGGCACGGCTCCACCAGCCGCTCTTCTCGGGCGAGGTCATCCACTTGATCAGCGTCCAGGCGGCCTTCTGCTTGTCGGCCTCGAGGCCTGCCGGCATGATCAGCGAGGCGCCGCCGATCGGCACGGCGTTGCGGACGTTGCGCGGGATGAAGGCGACCTTGTAGGCGAACTTGGCATTGTCGCGCACGTAGGTGAGCGAGCCCGTCGAGAGCATCATCATCGCGGCATTGCCGGAGATGAAGGAGGTGCTGACGGCGGGGCCGGGCGTGGCGCCGGGGGCGTGGACCTTGTGCTTGTAGATGAGGTCGTTCCACCAGGTCAGCGCACCGAGCATCGAGGGCGTGTCGTAGTAGACTTCACCGCCGAACTCCTCGTTGTAGTAGCGCCCGCCGTTGGTCATGGTGAACGTTTCCATCATCCAGCCGCAATAGTCGTAGGCGCAGGGGATCGCGATGCCCCATTGGGTCACCTTGTCGGCCTCGCGCTTGGTGAGCTTCTTGGCCCAGTCGGTGAGCTCGGCCCAGGTCTGCGGCGGCTTGTCCGGATCGAGGCCGGCTTCCTTGGCCTTGTCGGCGTTGATGTAGAGCAGCGGCGTCGAATTGTGGAACGGCACGCCGTAGACCGAGCGGTTGATCACCGCATTGCCCTGCAGCGCAGGGAAGAACTGGCCGAGGAACTGGTCCTTGGTGCTGCCGTCGGCGGCGATCAGACCGTCGAGATTGGTGAGCTCGTTCTCGATCTGCATGTCGAGCAGGAAGTTCGCCGACATGATGACGGCAGCCGGGGGCTTGCCGGCCTTGATCGAAGCGCGGGTCTTGATCAGCGTGTCGTCATAGGAGCCGGTATAGACGGCGGTCGCCTTGATCGCCGGATGGGTCTCGTTGAACTCTTTGATCAAGGTGCCCATGTCACGGGCGAGCTTGCCGTCGACCGGCACGGGGAAGAACAGGTCGATCTCGGTCGGACCTTCGGCCATCACCGGGGCGGCGAGGGCGCCTACCATGGAGCCAGCCACGGCGAGGCCCAGCATGAGCCTGCGGGTAAACTGCATCGGAAAATCTCCTATTTGATGCCTGAGGTGACGAAAGAGCTGATGAAGCGCTTCTGGAAGATCAGGAAGGTGATGAGCAGCGGCGCGATCACCATCAGCGTGCCGGCGGCGATGGTGCCCCAGGCCTGGGTGCCTTCCGCCGTCGCGGTGAAGACCGAGAGCCCAACCGTGAGCGGCCGCTTGTCCGGCGAATTGATCACCATCAGCGGCCACAGAAAGTCGTTCCAGTGGCTGGTCACGGAGATGATGGCGAAGGCGGAAAAGCTCGGCAGCGACAGCGGCACGTAGATGTGGCGGATGCGCTGGAACAGGCTGGCGCCGTCGATCAGGGCGGCGTCCTCCAGCTCGGTCGGGATCGCCTCGAACGCCTGCCGCATCAGGAAGGTGCCGAAGGCGGAGGCGAAGAACGGCATCATCACCCCAGTGAGCGTGTCGTAGAGGCCGAACTGCGCGACGATGCGCAAATTCGGCACGATCAGCAGCACCGGCACCAGCATCAGCTGCATCAGGAATAAATAGAAGATCAGGGTCTTGCCGGCGAAATCGAGCCGCGCGAAGGCGAAGCCCGCCAGCGTGATGGTGACGAACTGGACCAGGAGGATACCGGTGCAGATGATCGTGGTGTTGAGGAAATAGCGCGGGAAATCACCGATCTCCCAGGCATCCCTGATGTTGTCGAGCGTGGGCTTCAGGCTCGGCATCAGCTCGGCCATCAAGTTGATGCCGTCGGAAGCCGGGCGCAACGTCGCCACGCCCATCCACAGGAACGGGATCAACCAGACCAGCGCGAGCAGCATGGTCAGCAGGAAGCCGAGCTTGGGCGTGATCTCGCGGCGGGTCGCGAGCGGGGCGTCCTTCCACAGTGCATCGATCAGCTTCATGGCCCGCCCTCGCGGTTTGCCATGGTGCGGAACGAGAGCGCGGTGAGGCCCATCAGGGCGGCGAGCGTCAGCAGCGTCGCCGCCGACGCCTTGCCGATGTCGTAATGCTCGACCGCCTGCTGATAGACGTAGAACAGCACGAGATTGGTGGCGTTCGACGGCCCGCCCTTGGTCATGACGAAGACGTGGTCGACCTGCGTCACCGCGTTGAGCGTCGCGATCACGATCACGAACAGGAAGGTGGGCTTCAGCTCCGGCAGAGTAATGTGCCGGAAGCGCTGCCAAGGCCCCGCGCCGTCGAGATGGGCGGCGTCCATGACATCCTCGGGCACGGACTGCAGGCCCGCGAGGAAGAACAGCATGTAATAGCCGGCGTTCTTCCAGATCGTGATGACCATGATCGCGTACAGCGCGATATCGGGATCGCCGAGCCAGTTCGGCAGCACCGGCAGCAGCCGGCCGATGTAATAATCGAGCAGGCCGACATTGGGCAGGAAGATGAACAGGAACAGCGCGGAGGCCGCGACCATCGGAATCAGGACGGGGAGGAACAGCGCGGCGCGCAGCGCGCTGGTCACGGCATTGGTCCGCGCCAGCGCCAGCGCGAACAGAAGCGCAAGCGCGATGCTCGGGACCGCCGTGCCGATGGCGTAGACGAGATTGTTGATGACCGCGCCGGTGAAGGCGGGGTCGGCCAGCACCGCGTTGATATTGTCGAGGCCGACGAAGCGCACCGGCGCCTTCGGTGTCGCGCGCTGATAGAGCGCGTCGATGACGACGCGGCCCATCGCGCCATAGGTGAACAGCGCGAGGAAGACGAGCGAGGGCAGCAGCAGCAGATAGGCCGGCAGCGAGGCTTTGAAGCGATGGGAGAACCGCTTCAGGATTTTGAGGCGCGGCGGCGCCGATGCCGCGACCGGGAGAGCCGCGGGTTCAGCGAGGCTCATCTCACCGCGCCGGGAAGTTGAGCGCATAGTCGCGGCCGTCCACGCCAGCGGGTGGCTCGAACGGGAAGCGCAGACTCTGGTCGAGGAAGTCGTGGCTGTGCACGACGAGGTTCTCCCGGTCGATCAGCACCACTCCGTAAGCCGGCGGCTCGTGGCTCGCCAGATGCTCGGTGGCCGCAGCGTCGAGCTCGAACCAGACCTGGTGGTTGGTGCCGCGCAGGGTGGAGAACGGGATCTTGCCGTAGCTGCCGAAGATCGGGCGGTGCACATGGCCGAAGAACAGGTGGCGGATGCGCGAACGATACGGCGCGATCACCTCGGCGAATTCGGTGCTCTGCTTCAGTGCGATCTCGTCCATCGCGTGGACGCCGACCGGGAAGGGCGGGTGGTGCATGAACACGACGAACGGCATGTCGTCCGGCGCCGCCGCCAGCGTGCCGGCGAGCCAGTTGAGGCGCTTTTCGCACATCTCGCCGGCGTGGCTGGTCTCGTCCAGGGTGTCGAGGAAAACGAACAGGCCGTGCTCGGTCGTCCGGGTGCCCTGCACGAAGCCGTTGGCATCGCGCGGCGCGGACCGAAGGCCGTCGAGGCAGGCCACGCGCTTGTCGTGATTACCGACCATGGCGACGTAAGGCATTTTCAGCGCAGACATCGCCTCGGCGAAATTGCCGTAGGATTCCGGCTCGCCCCAATGGGTGAGGTCGCCGGTCACCACCGCAAACGCGGCGTCGGACTGGTGCTTGTTGATGTCGGCGACCGCCGCATCCAACCGGGCGCGCGGATCGAGCCCATAGAGCTTCAGCCCGGGGTTCGCGAGATGCGTGTCGGTGATGTGGATGAATTTGAAAGGCATGGCGCGCTTGTCGGGGACTGTTGGAGGATGGTCGCCTCCGGCAAGACGGCCTGCCAGCCCGTTAGAACGCGTGTGTTTCAGTTTGATGACAGTGGTTCCGGAGGCCTCGAATTCCACAGGAAGCGCCGGCGAGGACGCCGAGCCGGATGCCCCTGCAAAATATCGAAAACAACCCCATGCACAGTAGCCAGGTTGCCGGGGGGACGCTCACCGTGTTTCGACATCCTTTGAAACGTCGGGCAAAACAGAATCAGAATTTACGGCCGGCGCGGCCCGGCGGAAGAACGTAGGGCGGAGTTTGTCGCTCCGTCCCGCGAAGCGTTTGCAACACCTTCGAGTCCGGCAATGGCTGCGTTTTCGAGGCGTGCGCCGGCGGCGCAGAAGTGACCGATCCGGCGTCAGCGCTCACTGGCGGGCAGCAGACCGCTCAAGGCTTTGGCCTCGTAAGTCAGAACGTCGATGGCGGCCTTGCGCGCCTCTGCGTCGAAGCGCGTCCGGATCGCTGACACTGACAAGGCGCCGCGCAACTTGCCCTGGACATCGATCACGGGGACTGCGGCAGCTGCGACCTCGGGATCACGCTCGCCGAGCGACACGTAGAAACCGCGCTCGCGGATTTTCCTGGCTTCGGCCGAAGCGGCATCGCGATAGGCAGTGAGCACGCGACCGGCGGCGCCACGATCGATCGGCAGTCGCTGGCCCTCGTCGAGATGATGCCGTACGGAGCGCGGGGAGTTGACCCGGTAGAGGCAGATGCGCTCGTCGCCGTCGGCAATATAGAACGAGGCCGTCTCGCCAGTCGCTTCGACCAGGCGATGCAGCGTCGGTCTCACGAGGTCGCCGAGATCAAGGCCGCGCTGATAGAGCGCACCGAGGCGCCAGAGTTCTGGCCCGGGGCGGAACAGCCGGTCTGCGCCGCGAACAAGAAAGCCATCGCTCTCCAGCGTCGCGGCGAGACGAAGCACCGTGCTCTTATAGAGATCAGTCGCCTCGGCAATCTCAGTCAGCGTCATGGCGCTGCGCTCCGGCCCAAAGGCCTTGAGGATCGCCAGCGCCCGCGCCACCGCATCAACGCCTGTCTTGGTCATTTCAGCTCCTGTTCTGCTGTATAGAACAAATATCACAAGTGCGTCCGAAAGTCGATAAAACTGCCGATATATAGGTTCTATTTTGCGAAATCAATTTGACTCATATGGCGCGTCTGGGGTATGGGTTTTGGATAATAGAACTGGTTCTACGGAGCGAAACAATGGAAGGGCAGCCGGCCTCGGCCGTCGATTTGCGCGACGTCATGATCCGCTTCGGCGATTTCACCGCCGTCAAAAGCATGAACCTCCAGGTTGGCGAGGCCGAGTTCGTCGCGGTGGTCGGGCCGACCGGCTGTGGCAAGTCGACCATCCTCAACACCGTCACCGGATTGCTGAAGCCCGCCGCCGGCGATGTCCGCATCTTCGGCAAGCCGCTCGCGGGGCTGAATGACCAGTCCGGCTACATGCTTCAGCAGGAAGGACTGCTGCCCTGGAAGACGGCGCAGGACAATGTCGGCCTCGGCCTCGTGTTTCAGGGCAAGTCGGTCGAGGAGGCGTGGGCGCAGGCGCGGCCCTGGCTCGCTAAGGTCGGCCTGAAGGGTTTCGAGGAGCGCTATCCGCATCAGCTGTCGGGCGGCCAGCGCAAGCGCGTGGCAATGGCCCAGACCCTGATCATGGAGCCGAGGATCGTTTTGATGGACGAGCCGTTCTCGGCGCTCGACGTGCACACCCGCCGGCTGATGCACCGTATCCTGCTCGATCTCTGGCAGGCGGAGCGGCGCTCCCTGATCTTCATCACCCACGATCTCGACGAGGCGATCACGCTCGCTGACCGCGTTGTGGTGATGTCGGCGGGACCGGGCAGCCGCATGGTCGGCGACGTCCCGATCACGCTGCCACGCCCGCGCGACGTATCGGCGCTCCAGACCACCGATGAATTCGTCGCACTCTATCGTCAAATCTGGTCGCTGCTCGGCGCCGAAGTGGAGAAGAGCTATGCCGCGCAAAGGTAAAGTCGTTCTCGTTCAGGTCGCGATCGTGCTAAGCCTGCTCTTGGTCTGGGAGTCCGGCGTGCGAGCAGGGCTGATCGACCCGTTCTTCTTTCCGGCGCCATCGACGCTGGTGGCGCGGATCGGCGAATGGATGTCGACCGCGGATTTCTGGACCGACGTCGGCGTCACGCTGCTGGAGACGATCCTGTCCTTCGTGGCGGGGATCGCGATCGGCACCACGCTCGGTATATGGCTTGGCCTGAGCCCGTTTGCGGCCGAGGTCGTGCAGCCCTTCATCAAGATGTTCAACGCCATCCCGCGTATTCTGCTCGGACCGATCTTCGTGATCTGGTTCGGCCTCGGTCTGACCTCGAAGGTGGCGCTGGGCCTCACGCTGGTGCTGTTCGTCGCCTTCTTCAACACCTTCCAGGGCGTGCGCGAGGTCAACCCGGTGGTGCTCGCCAATGCCCGCCTGCTGCGCGCGTCCAAATGGTCTTTGCTGCGCCACGTCTACCTGCCGTCGGCCACGACCTGGATCTTGTCGAGCTTGCGGGTCTCCGTCGGTATGGCCGTGATGGGCGCGGTGGTCGCCGAGTATCTCGGCTCGTCCGCCGGACTCGGTCACCTGATCGCCCAGGCCGAGGGCGTGCTCGATGCCGCCGGTGTGTTCGCCGGCATCATCGTGCTGTCCGCCTTCGTCGTCGCCCTGGATGCGGTGGTCGATCGCGCCGAGAAACGGCTCCTGGTGTGGCGTCCCGCGCCGGCCCACGAAGTCTGACCGAACAATAACGCAAACATGGAGGTTCGCATGCGCGTCTTCACCCGGCTGATCCTCGTCGTATCGGCGATCGGTCTTTCCATCCTCTCGGCGCAGGCCGGCGAGCCCGAAAAGGCCAAGCTCAAGATCGCCGTCGGCTCCCAGATCCTCAACTACATGCCGCTCGAGCTCGGCGTGAAGCTCGGTATGTTCAAGGAGGAGGGGCTCGACGTCACCGTCGAGAACTTCCAGGCCGGCGGCTCGAAGGCGCTGCAGGCGCTGGTCGGTGGCTCGGTCGACGGTACCGTCGGCTTCTATGACCACACGATACAGATGCAGGCGCAGGGTAAGGAGATCTCCTGCGTATTCCTGCTCAACGACGTCCCGGGCGTGCTGCTCGGAGTCCGCAACGGCCTTGCCGACAAGGTCAACACCGGAGCCGATCTGAAGGGCCTCAAGCTCGGCATCACTGCGCCCGGCTCGTCGACCGACACCATGGCGCGCTATTACATCAAGAAAGCCGGGCTCGGACCACGCGACGTCAACATCATCGCCGTCGGCAGCGGGGCACCGGGCATGGTCGCGCTCGAGGCCAAGAACATCGACGCGCTCGTCTATTTCGATCCGATTGCGACGCTGCTGGCACGCAAGAACTCGGCGACGCCACTGTTTGACGCGCGCACGATCGAGGGATCCAAGCAGGCCTTCGGCGGCATCTACCCGACGGCCTGCCTCTATCTTCAGCAGTCCTTCATCGACAAAAATCCGGAGACGGTGCAGCGCCTCGTCAACGCGCTCCTGAAGACGCACCGCTGGATCAACTCGGTCCCGACCGAGCAGCTCGTCGACGCGATCCCCGCTGGCTACAAGACTGACAATCGTGACGTCAACATCGAGATCATGACGGCGTCGAAGGCGTTGTTCTCGCAGACCGGCCAGATGGATGTCGAGGCCGCTAAGGTGCCCCTTGGTGTGCTCAGCGAGTACGATCCCAAGATCGCGGCCGCCAAGATCGATCTCACCAAGACCTTCACCAACCGCTTCGCCGTGCGCGCTGCCGAGCTACTGAAGTAGGGGCAATCGGAATGTCTTTGCCGCTGACCGGCATCCGCGTCCTCGACCTGTCCAACGTTCTGGCGGGTCCGTTCTGCGGCTACCATCTCGCGCGCCTCGGCGCCGAGGTGATCAAGATCGAGAATCCGAACGGCGGCGACCTAGCGCGACGCCTCGGCGCCGATCCGAAGCGGGCGGAGCGACTTCAGGGCTTGTCCTTCGTGGCCGTCAATGCCGGCAAGCAGTCGGTCGCGCTCGACCTGAAGTCGGAGGCGGGCAGGCAGGTGTTCCTGCGCTTCGTCACTGAAGCGGACGTCGTTCTGGAGAATTTTCGACCCAAGGTGATGGAGCGGCTCGGGCTCGGCTACGAGGTGCTGAGCCGGCACAATCCGCGTCTGGTCTATTGCGCGATCTCGGGCTTCGGCCAGAGCGGGCCGTGGGCGAAGCGGCCGGCCTATGACCAGATCGTGCAGGGCCTGTCGGGCGCCATGAGCGTGACGGGCGATGCGCAGTCCGCGCCGCTCCGCACTGGATTTCCGATCTCCGACACCATCGCCGGATTGACCGCGGCCTTCGCCATTTCTTCTGCGCTTGTCGATCAGCGCCAGACCGGCCGGGGCCGCTTCATCGACGTGTCGCTGCTGGAGGCCACCGTTGCAGCGATGGGCTGGGTGGTTTCAAACCACCTCAATGCGGGCGTCGAACCGGCGCCGATGGGCAACGAGAATTTCACCGCCGCGCCTTCCGGCACGTTCAGGACCGCGACCGGGCCGCTCAACATCGCAGCGAACGAGCAGAAGCAGTTTCAGACCTTGTGCGATCTGGTCGGCCGAGCTGAGCTTGCGACCGATCCGCGTTTCGCCAAACGCGAGGCGCGCAAGGCCAATCGCGCGGCACTGAACCAAGCGCTGAACGATGCGCTGGGCGCGAAGGCGGCGGAGGATTGGGAGCGCGAGCTTAACGCGGCCGGCGTGCCTGCAGGCTGCGTGCTGACGGTGCCGCAAATCCTCACCCAGCCGCAACTGCTCGAGCGTCGATTTGTCGAAGCGTTGCCGGCAGAGCAGGACGAAGGACAACCACTGCGGATCACGCGGCCGGGCTTCCGGCTCGACGAGGACTTTCCGGTGCCGGCGTTGCCGCCGGAGCTCGGCGCCGACACCGAACGCTGGCTCGCGCAACTCGGCTACTCCGAGGAGGCCATCGCCCACCTTGTCACGAGCGGCGCGGTCGCAGCCGTGGCCACGAAGAAGAACGGCACGAAGGGGAGCGCACAATGAGACTTGCCACGCTGCAGCAGGACAAGCCCGACGCGCGCACTGGCCGATTGGGCCGGCAAGGCTGTGAAGAGATCGGAGGTCACGATGAGCGATGAAACCGCATTACGGGACGCGGCCGCGCAATGGTGGCGGACGTCGATCTGTGATATCGCCCCCGGGCGCATCGCCTATCGGGGCTATCCGATCCAGGACCTGATCGGCCGGATCTCGTTTCCGGCGATGATCTGGCTGATGCTGCGCGGGGAGCTGCCAACGGCGGCGCAGGAGCGGCTGCTGCAGGCTGCGCTGGTCGCCTCCGTCGACCACGGCCCGCATGCCCCGTCGATCGCGATTGCGCAGATGGCGGTGAGCTGCGGCCTGCCGCTCAACGGCGCGATGGCTTCCGCCATCAACACGCTCGATGACGTTCATGGCGGCGCCGGCGAGCAGGCGGTCGAACTCTATGACGACGTCTTGCGGCGGAGCGAGACCGCAGAGATCGATGCAGCCGCAGGCGCGGCCATCGACCATTTCACCGCGACCAAAAGCAAGTACCTGCCGGGCTTCGGCCACCGTTTTCACCCGGTAGACCCGCGTGCCGCGCCGCTGCTCGCGCTGGTGGATGCGGCAGCGAATGAGGGCAGCGTTGGCGGTCGCTATGCTGCGGCCGCGCGCGCGATCGAGCGCGTGATGCAGGCCCGCAAGGGCAAGCTCATTCCGATGAACATCGACGGCGCGACCGCGGTGATCTATGGCGAGCTCGGCTTTGCGCCACCGCTGGCACGGGGCGTGTTTTGTCTTTCGCGCGCGGTCGGTATCCTCGCCCATGCTTGGGAGCAGACCGGGCGCAGGGACCGCAACAAGGGGCCGATGCCGAAGCAATTCGCCTATAAATATGAAGGGCAGCCGCGCCGCGCGCTGGACGATCGGCCATGATGTATCTCGACACGCCGCCGCGGCGCGTTGAGAGCCGCGTCTTCTCGGCGATGCCGGCCGAGTTTCGGCGCCCCGGCGTCCGCTCGGACTGGGCCGATGCCAACCGCGGCGGTCATCCCGTCGACAGTTTCATTGAGGGGCCCGCGTTCGATGCGCAGGGCAATCTCTACGTCGTCGACATCCCGTTCGGCCGCATCTTCCGGATCGCGCGTGACGGGAGATGGTCTCTGATCGCGGAGTATCGGGGATGGCCGAACGGCCTGAAGATCGCGCCCGACGGCCGCATTCTCGTGGCCGATTACATGAACGGCATCATGGAGCTCGATCCCGGACGCGGCACGATCAGGCCAATCCTGGCGCATCGCAACTCGGAGTCCTTCAGAGGCTGCAACGACCTGCATATCGCCTCGAATGGCGATGTCTATTTCACCGATCAGGGCCAGACCGGGCTGCATGATCCAAGCGGCCGGGTGTTTCGCTTGCGCGCGGACGGCCGTCTCGACTGTCTGATTGCGAACGGGCCAAGTCCGAACGGCCTTGTGCTGAGCCCGGATGAGGCGGTGCTGTTCGTCGCGATGACGCGCGACAACAGCGTCTGGCGCGTGCCGCTGATGCGCGACGGCGGTGTCGCCAAGGTCGGGCGCTTCACCTCGTTCTTCGGCACCAGCGGGCCGGATGGGCTGACAATGGATCACGCTGGACGCCTGTTCGTTGCGCATGCGTCGCTTGGCCATGTCTTCATGCTGGCGCCGAACGGGGAGTGCATCGCACGGATCAAATCATGCGCCGGCCAGACCTGCACCAATGTGGCACTGGATCAGACTGGCGAGACCCTGATGATCACGGAATCGTCGAGCGGATCAGTGTTGGCGGCTTGTGCTTGATTTTGAGTGGTGATGATGCCTCTGGCGGCTGACTGTCACGTCCCGCAGAACGTCTGCAGCACCCGCTGGTCCGGCAGCGGCGGATCGGCGTAGGCGGCGTAGTCGGGCTGTTCTTCGTATGGCTTCTCCAGCAGCTTGACCAGCTCCTCGAACGGGGCGTAGTCGTCGCCGTTCACCGCGGCGTGGATCACGGCCTCGACGCGGTGGTTGCGCGGGATGAACAGGGGATTGACGGCGTGCATCGCCGTACGCCGCTCGGCCGCGCTCTGCGGCTCCAGCGCAATGCGCTCGCGCCAGCGTTTGGCCCACTCGTCGAACGCCGAGGTGTCCATGAACTGCGCGCGGACGTCGGCGACGTCATCGCCTGCGGCGTCACCGAGCTTGCGGAAGGTGAGTGTGAAGTCGGCCTGGTTCCTGGCCATGGCATCGAGCAGGTCCTGGATCAGCGCGTCGTCGCCGTCGCGCTCCGTGAACAGGCCGACCTTCTTGCGTAGGCCAGCCTGATAGACGGCGCTGAACTGATCGGCGAACGCGCCGAGGATCTCCTGCGCGTCGGCGATCGCCTTCTCCTGCTCGCCTCCGAACAGCGGCAGCAGGCATTCGGCGAGGCGGGTCAGATTCCACAAGCCGATGCGCGGCTGGTTGGCATAGGCGTAACGGCCCATCTCGTCGATCGAGGAAAACACCTGCGCAGGATTGTAGGCGTCCATGAAGGCGCACGGGCCGTAATCGATGGTCTCGCCGGAGATGGAGGTGTTGTCGGTGTTCATCACGCCGTGGATGAAGCCGACCAGCAGCCAGCGCGCGACGAGCTCGGCCTGGCGCGCGACGACGGCGGCGAGCAGGGCGTGATAGGGCCGCTCCGCATGGAGCAGGTCCGGATAGTGGCGCGCGATGACGTGGTCGGCGAGCCGGCGGATCGCCTCGGTGTCGCGTCGCACGGCGAAGAACTGGAAGGTGCCGACCCGGATGTGGCTCGACGCGATGCGCGTCAGCACCGCGCCGGGCAGCGCGGTCTCGCGGATGACATGCTCGCCGGTGACGACCGCGGCAAGCGCGAGCGCGTGGTCGGAATGCCCAGCGCATACATCGCTTCGCTGACGATGTACTCGCGCAGCACCGGCCCGAGCGCGGCGCGGCCGTCGCCGCGGCGGGAGAACGGGGTCGGGCCGCTCCCCTTGAGCTGGATGTCACGGCGGACGCCGTCTCGGTCGATGACCTCGCCGAGCAGGATCGCCCGGCCGTCGCCGAGCTGGGGCACGAATTGCCCGAACTGGTGGCCGGCATAGGCCATGGCGATCGGATCGGCCCCGTCAGGAACCGTCTTGCCGGCCAGGATCTCGGCGCCCTCCGCCGTCTCCAGCATGTCAGGATCGAGCCCGAGCTGAACCGCCAGCGGCCGGTTCAGCTTGATCAGCCGTGGCGCAGCGACCGGGGTCGGCGCCACGCGGGCAAAGAAGCTGTCCGGCAGCGCCGAATAGGAGTTCTGGAAGGGGAAATGCACGGTCATGGCCCCAAGATAAGGCTGGAACAGCTGATGGCAAAGGCTGCAAGCCCGATAGGCCAAAAATGGGCCCTTCCTGGCCCAAATCAGGCCGTTCCCTTGGTTGCCGCCCCCTTCCTCGTCGGGTAAACCCTGCCGCAACTTCGGACCGGCCGTGACTGGCCGTCCGATTCGCTTCCTCCGACATTGATTTTGGGACGACCATGCATCGCTACCGGTCACATACATGCGGCGCGCTCCGCGAGAGCAACATCGGCGAGACTATCCGCCTCTCGGGTTGGGTCCATCGCGTTCGCGACCATGGCGGCGTGCTGTTCATCGACCTGCGCGACCATTACGGCCTGACCCAGTGCGTGGTCGACCCGGACTCGCCAGCGTTCTCGCTGGCCGAAAAGCTGCGCTCGGAATTCGTGGTGAAGATGGACGGCAAGGTCCGCCGCCGCCCCGAAGGCACCGACAATGACGATTTGCCGACCGGCAAGGTCGAGGTCTATGTCAGCGAGATCGAGGTGCTTGGCCCGGCCGGCGACCTGCCGCTACCGGTGTTCGGCGACCAGGAATATCCCGAAGACATCCGCCTCAAGTACCGCTTCCTCGACCTGCGCCGCGAGAAGCTGCACCAGAACATCATGACGCGCGTCGAGATCATCAAGTCGATGCGCCGGCGCATGGAGGGGCAGGGCTTCTTCGAGTTCAACACGCCGATCCTGACCGCGTCCTCGCCGGAAGGCGCGCGCGACTTCCTGGTGCCCTCGCGCATCCATCCCGGCAAGTTCTACGCGCTGCCGCAGGCGCCGCAGCAGTACAAGCAGCTCTTGATGATGTCGGGCTTCGACCGCTACTTCCAGATCGCGCCCTGCTTCCGCGACGAGGACCCGCGCGCCGACCGTCTGCCGGGCGAGTTCTACCAGCTCGACGTCGAGATGAGTTTTGTCACTCAGGAAGACGTCTTTGCGGCGATGGAGCCGGTGATCACGGGCGTCTTTGAAGAGTTCGCCAAGGGCAAGCCCGTGACGAAGGGCTGGCGCCGGATTCCGTTTGCGGAAGCGTTGCGCAAATACGGCAGCGACAAGCCGGACCTGCGCAATCCCATCGAGATGCAGGACGTGTCCGAGCATTTCCGCGGAAGCGGCTTCAAGGTCTTTGCGCGCATGCTCGAGGACCCCAAGAACCAGGTGTGGGCGATTCCGGCCGCGGGCGGCGGCAGCCGCGCCTTCTGCGATCGCATGAACTCGTGGGCGCAAGGAGAGGGCCAGCCCGGCCTCGGCTACATCATGTGGCGCGAGGGCGGCGAGGGTGCAGGTCCGCTGGCCAACAACATCGGGCCGGAGCGCACCGCCGCGATCCGCGCCCAGCTCGGCACCAAGGAAGGTGATGCCGCCTTCTTCGTCGCCGGCGATCCAGACAAGTTCTGGAAGTTCTCAGGCCTTGCCCGCAACAAGGTCGGCGAGGAATTAAATCTCACGGACAAGGAGCGGTTCGAGCTTGCCTGGATCGTCGACTTCCCGATGTACGAGTACAACGAGGACGACAAGAAGGTCGACTTCTCGCACAACCCGTTCTCGATGCCCCAAGGTGGGCTCGAGGCGCTGAAGTCGCAAGACCCGCTGACCATCAAGGCGTTCCAGTACGACATCACCTGCAACGGCTACGAGATCGCCTCGGGCGGCATCCGCAACCACGTGCCGGAGGCCATGGTGAAGGCGTTCGAGATCGCAGGTTACGGCGAGCAGGAAGTGGTCGAGCGCTTCGGCGGCATGTACCGCGCCTTCCAGTACGGCGCGCCGCCGCATGGCGGCATGGCCGCGGGCGTCGACCGCATCGTGATGCTGCTCTGCGGCACCACGAATCTGCGCGAGATCTCGCTGTTCCCGATGAACCAGCAGGCCATGGACCTCCTGATGGGGGCGCCGTCGGAAGCCACGACCAAGCAGCTCCGCGAGCTGCACATCCGGGTGAACCTGCCGCAGAAGTGAGCTTCGTGCCCCGGACGCCGTCAGCGCGTTTACGCGCGTCTTCGACGCGCTATGGCGGCGCTATCCGGCGATGCGAAGCATCGTCCGGTCAGCGGTGCGCTGCAGAGCCGGGGGCCCATGCATCAGCGAAGTTCGTGGCTTTCTGGTCCCGGCTCTGCACAGCAACGCTTCCGCGTTGCAGCGCGTCGGGGGCACGAGATCGCTGCGCGACCGCTCAGCTTGCAGCGCCGCCGACGTGCGGTGTTGATGGGGGCGCAATCGGATGTTGCCACCGGGCCTTCGGCCGTGCTTCATCCGGATTCCATGACCCGGAAATACCGTTCGCTTGGACGGCCGCTCCGGAGCGTGCATTTTGAGGCCGGTAACGCGAGGCGAGACACCGCATGTCGTCCTATTCTGAAGATCTCCACCAGGCGGCGCTCGCCTATCATCGTCTGCCCCGCCCCGGAAAGCTCGAGATCCAGGCAAGCAAGCCGCTTGCCAACCAGCGCGACCTCGCGCTGGCCTATTCTCCGGGCGTCGCCGCCGCCTGCACCGAGATCGCCAAGAACCCGGCCGAAGCGGCCTCGCTCACCACGCGTGCCAATCTGGTCGCCGTGGTCTCGAACGGCACCGCGGTGCTCGGCCTCGGCAATATCGGCCCGCTGGCGTCCAAGCCGGTGATGGAGGGCAAGGCGGTCCTGTTCAAGAAATTCGCCGGCATCGACGTGTTCGACATCGAGATCGCGGCCGACACGATCGACCGTGTGGTCGAGACCGTGGCCGCGCTCGAGCCGACCTTCGGCGGCATCAATCTGGAAGATATCCGCGGACCGGAATGCTTCGAGATCGAGAGCCGGCTGAAGGAGCGCATGAAGATCCCGGTCTTCCATGACGACCAGCACGGCACCGCGATCATCGTCGCCGCCGCCATCACCAACGGTCTCCGCCTGAACGGCAAGAAGCTGTCCGACGTCAAGATCGTGGCGTCGGGGGCAGGGGCGGCCGCGATCGCGACGCTCAACCTGCTGGTCTCGATGGGCGCGCAGCGCAAGAACATCTGGGTCTGCGACATCGACGGCCTCGTGCATGAGGGCCGCAACACGTCGATGGACCGTTGGAAGGCAGTCTATGCGCAGAAGACCGACAAGCGCACGCTCGGCGACGTCATCGGCGGTGCCGACATCTTCATCGGCCTCTCGGCGCCCGGCGTGCTCAAGCCGGAGATGGCGCAGGCGATGGGCGACAAGCCGCTGATCATGGCGCTCGCCAACCCGACGCCCGAAATCATGCCGGAGGAGGCGCGCAAGGCGCGCCCGGACGCGATGATCTGCACCGGCCGCTCGGACTACCCGAACCAGGTCAACAACGTCCTGTGCTTTCCCTTCATCTTCCGCGGCGCACTCGATGTCGGCGCCACCGCGATCAACGAGGAGATGAAGCACGCCGCGGTCGAGGCCATCGCGCAGCTCGCGCGCGAGGCGCCGTCGGACGCGGTCGCGCAGGGCTTCGACACCGGCGAGACGCAAGGGTTCGGTCCGGGCTCGCTGATCCCGAGCCCCTTTGATCCCAGGTTGATCCTGCGCATCGCGCCGGCGGTGGCGAAGGCGGCGATGGAATCGGGCGTCGCGACGCGCCCCATCACCAATTTCGACGAATACACCGCGCTGCTCGAGCGCTTCGCCTTCCGTTCCGGCCTCGTCATGAAGCCGATGTTCGCCAAGGCCAAGACCCAGCCGGTGCGCGTGATCTACGCCGAAGGCGAGGACGAGCGCGTGCTGCGCGCCACGCAAGTGGTGCTGGAGGAGAAGCTGGCGCGGCCGATCCTGGTCGGACGCCCCTCGGTGGTGGAGGCGCGCATCAAGCGCTTCGGCCTGTCGATCAAGGCCGGCAAGGATTTCGACCTCGTCAATCCCGAGGACGATCCGCGCTACCGCTCCTACGTGCAGTCCTATGTCGAGCTCGCCGGCCGCCGCGGCGTGACGCCGGATGCGGCGCGCACGGTGGTGCGCACCAACAACACGGTGATCGCCGCGCTCGCAGTGACGCGCGGCGAGGCCGATGCCATGCTCTGCGGCGTCGAGGGCCGCTACATGCACCATCTGCGCCACGTCCGCGAGATCGTCGGCTTCTCGCCCGGGGTCAGCGACTATGCGGCGCTGGCGCTGCTGATCACCACCAAGGGCGCGTTCTTCATCGCCGACACGCAAGTTCGCCCCAATCCGGGCCCGGAGGAGCTTGCCGAGATCGCCTCGCTCGCAGCGGTCCACGTCCAGCGCTTCAACATCAAGCCGAAGATCGCCTTCGTCTCGCATTCGGATTTCGGAAGCTACGACACCGACTCCTCGCGCAAGATGCGCCGAGCGACTCAGCTCTTGAAGGAGAAGCATCCGGAGATCGAGGCCGACGGCGAGATGCAGGGCGACACGGCACTCTCGGCTTCCGCGCGGAAAATGGTGCTGCCGCACTCCAAGCTCGAGGGCGAGGCCAACATCATGATCATGCCGAGTCTCGACACCGCCAACGTCGCCTATCAGATGATCAAGTCGCTGGCGGACGCGCTGCCGGTCGGCCCGATCCTGATCGGCCCGGCGCGGCCCGCCCATATCCTCACCCCATCGGTGACGGCGCGCGGCATCCTGAACATGACCGCGGTCGCCGTGGTCGAAGCCCAGGAGCGCGCCTCGCGGCAGCAGCCGACGCTGTTTACGTGAGGCAGTCGCCGGCGTCGCGTTCGCCGCTTCCCGCGTGCGGGAGAGGCCGGAATTTGCGGGAGCAAATTCCGGGTGAGGGGGGATCTCCGCGATTCAGCTCTCACTGCGATTGCGAAGCAGCCCCTCACCCCAACCCTCTCGGCGCGAGCGAAGCTCGTCGCGCCGCCGTAAGAACGGGGAGAGGAAGCACGAGCAGCGCCGCTGCGCCTCAATTTTTTCAAAACAGTTCGCCATTTCCCCGTTTGTAAACCGGCGCACGACTCTTCATAATCACCAGGCGCTTTTGTCCAAATTCCGATTTTCAATAAGCCTGAGCCAAGAGGCCGATCATGCCAGCGTTCGTGACTTTCGGGCGAATCCTGTTCGCCGTGCTGTTCATCTACACGGGCGCGACCAAGCTCTTTGCGATCCAGGCAACGGCGGAGTTCATCGCCGGCAAGATCGTGGTGCCCGAAGCGATCGAGCCCTATGCCAAGCAGATCGAGAGGGCGACCGCGATGACCACGCCGCAGCTGCTGGCGATTGCGGTGGGCGGGCTCGAGGTCATCGCGGGCCTGATGATCGCGCTGAATTTCGGCGCGCGCTTTTTTGCGATGCTGATGATCATCTACATCGCGATCTCGACCTTGCTGTCCGCCGATTTCTGGAATCTCGCACCGCCTGACAACGCCAAGATGGTGGTCGACGCGCTGAAGAATCTCGCGATCATCGGCGCGCTCTGCATGATCATCGGCTACGGCCGCACCACGCGCCCGGCCGAGTCGGCCTACGGGGACGTGTAGGCTCGTACGTCGCAGGCGACGGGCCCAGCTTCACGCAAGCTCGCTCCCGCAGAATGGCGGGGAGCGAGGTGTGAGGCGGATTCGAGGAATCCTCAGCATTCGAATGCGCGAAGGGGCATCTGCCTCGCACCTCTCGTCATCGCATCGATGAGGGCCCATCGCAATGTATGCTGAAGCGTCGTCGGGTTCCCCATCATTCGAGGCCGCTCTGGCGCACCATCGCGCGGGCCGCTTGCCGCAAGCGGAGGCGATCTATTGGCAGATCCTGGCATCCCAGCCGGATCATGCGGACTGTCTGCACCTGCTGGGAATTGCCTTGCTCCAGGCAGGCCACCCCGACAGGGCGCTCGATGTCATCATCCGCGCCGTTAAGCTTCAGCCTTCCAACAGCGTCCATCACAGCAACATGGCGGGCGCTCTGCGCGCCCTCGGACGAAGGGACGAGGCCATCGCGAGCTATCGGCAAGCGCTGCTGCTCAAGCCAGACAATCTGGATGGGCATAATCAGCTTGGCATCCTGCTGGGTGAATGCGGCGACGTCGCGGGCGCGGAGGCCCATTATCGGCTGGTGCTGCGACATCCCGCCGGCCTCGACCTCAATGACGCTCGCGCTCAGGTCGATGCCCGTTTCAATCTCGCCAATCTGCTGGTGCGGCAGAAGCAGTTCGATGCGGCGATCGGCGAGTTTCGCCATGTGCTGCGGCAGCGGCCGGACTTTGCGGCCGCCCACTGCAACCTCGGAGCCGTGCTGTTCGATCTGTCCGCTTTCGAGGAATGCGAGCGTTGCTATCGTGAGGCCCTGCGCCTCAATCCGGCATTTGCCGAGGTTCATAACAATCTCGGTGGTCTTCTCATCAAGCTCGGCCGGCTCGACGAGGCGGAGGTCAACCTTCGCGAAGCCTGCAGGCTCAAGCCAGCTTTCCCCGAGGCGCTGAACAATCTCGGCGACTTGCTGTGTATTCGCGGACAGGCGGAAGACGCGGAAGCCTGCTGTAGGGAGGCCTTGCGTCTGAAGCCGGACTATTTTCCGGCGCAGCTGACCCTGGGCAACGCCCTTCGCGAGGCCGGTCGTTTCCACGACGCCGAACCTTGCTATCGGGTCGCTCTTGCCCGCGATCCGGCCTGGCCGGAGGCGCTCAACAATCTCGGCACCCTGCTGTTCGATCTTGGGCGGCCCGACGAAGCCATTCAGAGCTTGCGAACGGCGCTGTTGCAGAGGCCGGACTATGCCGATGCGCATTTCAACCTTGGGGTCGCTCTGTTGCTGGCCGGCCAGCTCGACGAGGGCTGGCGGGAATATGAGTGGCGGTGGAAACAGGACAGCAAGAAGCCGCATCTGCGCGATTTCAGCCAGCCGGTCTGGGATGGCGGAGACATCGGCGATCGGGTCCTGCTGCTGCATGCGGAGCAGGGGGTGGGCGACACGCTCCAGTTCGTTCGCTTCGTGCCGGCCATTGCGGCGGGGCGGCGGGTCGTCCTCGAGGTTCAGCGGGCGCTGCTGCCGCTTCTTGCGCCGCTCTTGGCGGAGCTGCCGGGGCTTCAGAGCATCGTCGCGCGTGGCGATCCGCTGCCACCGTTCGATCTGCATTGCCCGCTGCTCAGTCTGCCGCGCCCCCTTGGCACCAGCCTCGAAACCATCCCGCGAGAGGTACCCTATCTGCGGACCGACCCGCAACGCGCGGCGGCCTGGCGCCAGCGGGTTGAGCAGCTCGATGGGCTCCGGGTCGGCCTGGTCTGGGCCGGCAATCAGACGATGAGCGGCGACCGGCGCCGATCGATTTCGCTCAACCGGTTTTCGGAGCTGGCGAATCTGCCGGGGGTGAGTTTCGTCTCGTTGCAGAAGGGACCGGCGAGCCAGTCGCCTCCGCCAGGTCTGTCCTTGCACGATTGGACGGATGATCTCCACGACTTCGGTGAAACCGCAGGGCTGATCGAGGCCCTCGACCTCGTCATCGGCGTCGACACCGCGGTGGTGCACCTTGCAGGCGCGCTTGGACGCCCTGTCTGGCTGCTCAATCGCTTTGACCGGTGCTGGCGCTGGCTGCTGAACCGCGACGACAGCCCCTGGTATCCGACGCTGCGGCAATTCCGGCAGCCTCAGCCAGGCGATTGGGACAGCGTCCTGCGGGACGTGCGCGCTGAACTCGAGAAAGGCAGCTTGATCCAATCAACCGTCCCAGGGGCGCCACGCGCGACGTCCGATCTGCGTGGCAGGGACATAAGATAGATGCCGGTACCTACGCACCGGTGTTGTGCATGGGGTTGTTTGGAGGTTTAGTTGGCGCCTCTGGCCCGCCGCCACGGCGTGACGGTCACCTCGTGCGCCGCGTCGAGCAGATACGGCGCGCCCGGCTTCATCCCGTGCGAGGCGAGCACCTCGTGCGGTGTCCGCTCCGGTACGCCGACGAAACAGCCTTCGCCGCCGGGCAGCCGCACATGCGGAGCCTCCGACAGCCAGAACGTGTCGTAGCGGTCCATGAACATGTCGAACACGACGGGGCCGCCGATGATGGCGACGGTCCCTGAGGCGACATCGGCGAAGGCGCAGGCCTGCTCGAAGCTCGCATGCTTCGGATTCCACAGCGTCGCGTTCGGCGTCTCCGGATCGACGGTGAGCGCCTTGATCTTGCGGGTCAGGATCAGGCGCTTGCGCCTCCGCGAATTCGGCTGCTGCTCATGCGAGTGGCGGCCATGCACGATCAGCGCGGCGCGATCGAGCGCCTGCTCGAAGAACAGCTTGTCGCCTTCGAACTTCAGACTGTCCGGCATCACATGTGCAGCGTCGGCGAGCATGCCGTCCGCCGAGACGATGACGTAGCCTTCGAACCGAAAAGACAATTGCCTTCTATTCGGAAACTGTCGTCACCACGGAATTGACCGGACGCTGGCTCACCGTCGGCAGCTTGACGTCCTTGAGCAGCTCCTGGTCGTATTCCGGCAGCGTCGAGGCCGGGAATTTGGCGCGCATCGCCACTACCTTGTAGCCGCCGGCCTTCAGGCGCTTGAGCAGCTCGGGCAGGGCTTCCGCGGTGTGCTTCTGGAAGTCGTGCATCAGGATGATGCCCTTGCCTTTGTTGTCGAGCTTCTTCATCACGGTCTCGATCACCTTCTCGGGCTTGGATGCCTTGAAGTCGAAGGAGTCGATGTCGCAGGAGAAGATTCCGATGTTGCGGTTGCCGAGATAGGTGACCATCTCCGGCGGATGCTGCAGCGCCGGGAAGCGGAAGAACGGCGAGGGCGAGATGCCGCCGAGCGCCCACTTCACCGCGGACAGGCCCTTCTCGATCTCTTCCTTGCGCTGCGCTTCCGTCAGCTTCTTGTTATTGAGGTTGGCGTGCGACCAGGTGTGGCTGCCCACGGTGTGGCCGGCTGCATAGACCTGCTTGAGGATCTCCGGCTCGTAGGTCGCGTGCTTGCCGATCGAGAAGAAGATGCCGGTGGTGCATTCATCGGCGAGCGCCTTCAGCACGGCGGGCGTGTTCTTCGGCCACGGGCCGTCGTCGAAGGTCAGGACCACCTCGTGGTCGCGCAGGAAGTCGAGCTCCTTGAAGTGCTCGAAGCCGAAGCCGGGACCACCGGTGGTGTCGATCTCGACGGTGCGGGCGACCCCGAGCGCACCCGGCGTGTTGCAGGCCGCGCGCGCCGGCTGCGGCGCCTGTTTTGGCGGGGGCGGATTGACGAAGGCCGGTTGGGCTGGCGCAGCGGCTGCCCCGGGAGCAGCTGCCGGAGCTGCAGCAGCGGGCGCCGCCGCCGGCGCGGCTTGCGTCGCGGCTGCGGGCTTCGCGGCCGGGGTCTGCGACCATGCCGCGCCCGTCATTGCAAGAGACATCGCGCTTGCCAAAATCAGTCCTGCCGCCACACGCATGGTGTTGTCCTCGAGATTGATCCCGTTGTTCCGCCGCGGCTTTTCGCCTCGGGCGAAACCCATCCTGCCCCAAACGATCCTAGCCTAGATGTTGGGCCCTCGCCATTGCAACGGCTGTTTGGCGCGAGGCCACAATTGTGCCCAGCCGGATTGCGGCGCGGCGCTCAACTGTCGGCCAGCGCCTTGGCGATGGCCGTCTTGACCCGGGTGTCCGCCGGCTCGACCGCGGATGAAAATACCTCGGCAATATAGCCGTCGCGGCCGATCAGGTATTTGTGGAAGTTCCAGCGCGGAACTTCCCGGGGACGCGCCTCGGCCGCCCATTTGTAGAACGGGTGCGCTTTCGCCCCGACCACGACGGACTTGGCGGTGATCGGGAAGGTCACGCCATATTGTTGATGCGCGGTCTCGGTGATCTCGCTTCTGCCGCCGGGCTCCTGACCGCCGAAGTCGTTGGAGGGCACGCCGATCACGGTCAGTCCGCGCGCGCGAAATTCGCTCCAGAGCTCCTGCAGGCCCGCGTATTGCGGGGTATAGCCGCACAGCGAGGCGGTGTTGACCACCAGCAGCGGTTTGCCGGTGAAAGCCGCAAGACGGATGTCGTCGCCTGACAGAGCGGGGAAGGAAAAGGCGTAGGCCGAGATCCGGTTCATGCTGACCTCGGCGAGCGCGCGGCCTGTCGGCGCGAGCATACCTGCCATTGCCGCGAACAGCATGGTCCTGCGGTTCATCATGACGGCGTCCCCCGAAATGATCAGGACGACATGTTACTCCGCCGGCGTTGTTCGCCCGCTCAACACCGCGTTATCGGTCGTGGCGATGCGCGGGCTAATAAAGGCGAACGATGAAGTCGGTGCCTTCGCCGGTCTCGCCCTGATTGATGCCCTGGTCGGAGACGATGATTGAGCCGCCCGATGTCAGCATCTCGTTGATCTTCGCCATGGTGTCGGCGGGGATCGTGATGCGGTCGAGCGCTTCTGCCGGGCTGTCGGGCGTAACGACCGGCTTGGCGGCGACGGGAATCACGGCGGCGCCACCCTTGCGGCGCGACATGCGTCCATCCTCCTCGCGCGCGGCGGCGCGGATTGAGACCGGCAGCGACACCACCGACCAATGCAGCGCATTGGCATCGGTCTTGTCGACCTCGGCAGTGAAGACATGGGTGCCGAGCGGCCGGTCGCTGGCGGCGATCGTGATCGGCACCTCGAACAGCGGCGCAAAGTTCTGCCGCGCGTAGAGCTTGGAGTCCTTGCGGCTTATGAAAACCGCGATCTGGCCGGCACGCTTGGGTGCTTCCGGCTTTGCCGCGGGCGCAGGGTCAGCGACCCGGATCTCGTCCTTCTTGGCGTCCGGCGCGGGCGCCATTGCCGCCGCGTCAGGCTTCTTGGCTGTGTCGGCCTCTTTAGCCTTGGTCGGCTCGGACTTTGCGGCTTCCTCCGACTGCGGCTTGGCGGTGTCGGGCGCCTCGGCCATCTTCGTCTCGGATTGGGCAGCCGCTTCGATCCAGTCGGCCGGCGCGGTGGCCTCTTCGCGGGCCGATGCATTGCCGGTCGTCACGTCGGACATCACGGTGTGACCGACCGACGAGCGCAGCTCGAGTACGCCATCGGCGCTCGCGGTCTTTGTCTCGACAGGCTTCGCTTCAGCGGCCTTGACGTCGACCGCGCCCTTGTCGGCCTTGTCGCCGACATTGGTCTGCGGCTCGAGGCTGGCGGCGGGCTGTGGCGGTACGCGCACGGAGGCGAGCAGCGGATGCGAGAAGCTTTGCGGCGACATCTGGCCGGGGGCGACGATGACGCGCGCGCCCATCTTGGTCCAGTTCCACATCTTCACCGCAAATGCCATCGGCATGCGGATGCAGCCATGCGAGGCCGGATAGCCCGGCAGCACGCCGGCGTGCATGGCAACGCCCGACCAGGTGATCCGCTGCATGTACGGCATCGGCGCGCCGCTATAGATGTTGGAGTGGTGGAATTTGTGCTTCTGGATGACGCTGAACACACCCATCGGCGTCGAATGGCCCTTCATGCCCGTCGACACCGGCGATTCCGCGAACACGCCGTTGCTGTCGTAGATCGTCACCTTCTGCCGATCGATCGAGACGACGATGACGAGCGGCCCCTGCGGCTTTGTGCCGGCTTCCTTCTCTGCGACGGCTTCT
This sequence comes from Bradyrhizobium sp. USDA 4486, assembly GCF_054057995.1. Lineage (NCBI taxonomy): Bacteria > Pseudomonadati > Pseudomonadota > Alphaproteobacteria > Hyphomicrobiales > Nitrobacteraceae > Bradyrhizobium > Bradyrhizobium sp. USDA 4486. The sequence goes on along the minus strand of NZ_JBSRZV010000001.1, from coordinate 2,594,648 downwards.
TTTTTCTTGCTGGAGACGCCCTGCTTTGGCGGCTTCCGGCGCGGGATTTCGGGGGGGCGCTCCTGCCGGGCGTAGTAGGATCCGTCGGAATAATCCGTCCAATAATAAAAAGCTGCGTCCGCCTGGCTGGTCGTGCCGATCGCACCGGCCGCCGTGAAAATGGCGACCTGCCACAGCCGTGCCGGCTTGATGGAGAAACCGGACCCGCTCACGCTGTTCATCCTCGAATCCACAATCCTACTCAGACGTTAGTCTCGCAGAGGGGTCATGCGTTCACCAGCGCGGCGGTTCCCCGGTCCGCTAATTTTGTCCAAGACGTAGCAAAAAAGCCTCACGGAGCGGTAAACGGCAGCCGGGCTTGGCGGCCCGTCGTCTTCCTGTCCGGCTGGTAGCTCCCTACATTGCGGGGACTTGTTACCGGAGAACTTCATGTCATCTCGTTTCCCCGGTCTTTCCGGCATCCGCTTGAAGGGCCTCGCTTTATTCCTCCTGGCTCTGGCTGTTCCGGCGGCTTCCGCATCCGCCGCCGAAGAGCCCGATCTGATCTTCCGCCGCTCCACCGTGTTCAAATGGATGAGCCCGAACGACAAGCTCGCGACCTATGGCCTGGACGACCCCGAAGTCGAGGGCGTGGCCTGTCACTTTACCGTGCCCGAGAAGGGCGGCTTCAAGGGTTGGCTGGGCCTTGCCGAGGAGGTCTCGGACATCTCGCTGGCCTGCCGCCAGGTCGGCCCGATCAAGTTCAAGAACAAGATGGAGCAGGGCGACGACATGTTCCGCCAGCGCCGCTCGCTGTTCTTCAAGAAAATGCAGATCGTGCGCGGCTGCGACGCCAAGCGCAACGTCCTGGTCTACATGGTCTATTCGGACAAGCTGATCGAGGGCTCGCCGAAGAACTCGACCTCGACCGTGCCGATCATGCCGTGGGGACCGGCAGACGCCAGCGTCCAGAAATGCGGCGAGTTCTTCACTCACTAACGCGTTTGCGTTGGCGCAGTCGTGTTCACCCGGTGACGGTGGCGCGGCTGGGCTGCGGTCGCACGAGATGCGAGCCGGTCAGCCGCACGAATGCTTGTGGCGCGGCGTCATAGCCGCGACCTGACTGTAGCGACATCGCGCCGGCTGAGGCGACGCGGTTTCGCATGGATTGCTGCTCGGCGCGGTTCGTCTCCGCGTCGCGCGCCGTTGCGCGATCTTGCGCCATCATGATGGCCATCCCTCACGTGGTTGCGCCCGGTGTGCCGGGCGTCCTGGTTTCGATGGCTTGGGTCGGCTGCCGATGCGTCTCGCGTTCGATTTGGCCCAGCCTTCGTTCAGGCTCCTCTTCAGCAGAAAAACGTAAAATGCATGTGAAGTGCGGAAGGCGTGGCCGTGACGCCGTGCTGTGCGCGGCATCCGTGCCGGCGCGGATGGCGCCTGTGAAGCGGCTTTGAGCGGCCGGACGAGCCATCTGAAAAGATTGAGATTTTCCGCCGAATGTTTCGTCGCTCCGGCCGCGACGAAACAATTCTCACAAAGACGAAACCATTTTCCGCTTTTGGCGCATCACGCGCGAAACGACGCATGGTTATCAGCCTCACAACGACGACGGCGGCACCGCCGGCCACGGAATGGGACACACGATCATGCGCGCGCTCAGCCTCATCCTTGCTTTCGGTTTCGTGCTCGCGGGTTCCTCGTTTGCGGGCGCGCCGGACGGCAATCTCCCCGGCATCGGAACTTTCCAGTACAGCGGCTCGCCCGCCACAGCGGCGCCGCAGCCGATTGTGGTTGCAGCGCGCCTCTGATCGCCTTCAAGAAAATCAGCCGATAAAGGCCATCATGGTTGCTCGTTTCAGCCTCGCCGCATTCCTAGCTGTTCTGACGATCACCGCCGCTCAGGCGCAAGTGCGCGCTCCCTCGAGGCTACCGGATCCCCGCAGCGAATTCGTGCGCCAGTGCGCGCCACGCATGCTCGGCCGATGGGAGCACCCGGAGGAGGTCTGCGGCTGCCTGCACGACCACGCCGCCGCCGCCGTCGAGGACCGCGACCTGCGCGAGGCGCTGCTGCGCGGCATCAGCGAGACCGGCGTGCCGACGATCGAGACCGATTGGGTGCCGCCCTCCAAGCAGAGCGAGATCGGCCCGACCTTCACCAAGATCGCCAAGCCGACCCTTCAATGCATGTTCGATCCGGCGAAATCCTGATCTGCTATTTCGATTTTGGACCGTAACGCGGCACGCAGGCGGCGGTCCGCGCCACGCCCTTGTCGGTCATCTTCGAGCCCCGCACTTCCTTCACCTGCCCGGCGGGGCAGGTTCCGTCGTCCACCTGCACGCGCTGACCCAGCTTGAGATCGGTGATGTCCTGCTCGCGTCCGACGGTGACGGCATGCGCCGTCGACACGAGCGCGGCGGAGATCAGGAGCGAGAGGCAGGCTGCACGGCGCAGAAGCATGATGAGAGGTCCCGGCATCGATGCCGCAATGTAGGGAGGGGCCGGCGATTCTGATAGTGAACCTTCGTCACGCCCGCCGGGCCGATTTGCTTCTGGCGCGCAAGGCCGCGCACGATTCCCGCGCCAGCCGCCGGGCAGAGGCCACAAGCTCAGGAACCGCGTGCCCCGAAAATCCCAGCACGAAACCGGGCAGGGGACGCGCGCGCGAATAGGTGTCGGCGAGCAGCCAGCCTTCTGCGCCGGCGGCCCGCTTGGCCTCTGCCGGGACCGAAACATCGATCGCCGGATCGAACCGGGCGACCAAGTGCAGCCCTTGCGAGGGCACCGGCACCGACAGCGCACCCTCGGATGCGGCTTCCAGTGTCTCGGCCAGCGCGTCGCGCGCTTCGCGATAGAGTTTTCGGACCCGCTTCAGGTTCACGGCGAAGGCGCCGGAATTGAGCATGTCGGCCACAGCGCCTTCCATCAGCGTGCCCGGAAAACGGTCGAGCGCGGCGCGCGCGGCGGTGACGTCGGAGATCAGGCGCTCGGGCAGGGCGCAATAGCCGATGCGCAGGCCCGGAAAGAGCGTCTTGGCGAAGGTGCCCATGTAGATCACGCGCTGGAGGTGGTCGATGCCCGCCAGTGACATCAGCGGCGCGCCGTCATAGCGGAACTCGCTGTCGTAATCGTCCTCCAGCACGAAGGCGCCGGCTTGCCTCGCCCAGTCCAGCAGCTCCAGCCGCCGCGGCATCGACATCTGCACGCCCAGCGGAAACTGGTGCGACGGCGTGACATAGGCTGCGCGCGCGGACGGCGCCGCAATCCGCCCCTTCGCGACACGCATCCCGTGCTCGTCGACGGCAATAGGCACGGCGCGATAGCCGCAATGCGCGATGGTTTTCCGCGCGGCGGGGTAGCCGGGATCCTCGCACCAGACCTGATCGCCAGACTTCAGGATCGCGCTCAGCACGATGCGCAGCGCGTGCAGCGTGCCTGACGTGAGCATGATCTGATCGGGATCGCAGCGCAGCCCTCGCGCCGAAAGCAGATGATCGGAGATCGCCGCGCGCAGCTCGCGGCTGCCGCGGGGATCGCCATAGTGCAGATGTTCGGACCCGAAGGCACGCATGCGCCGGCCGACGAAGGCGCGAAAACGCTGCACCGCGCGCTCGTCGATATGCGTGCAGCCGAGCGAGAACGCGCCTTGCCGGGGCGCCTCGACCACGATCTTGGGCCTCTTCGGCTCGGTCGCGCGCGCGGGAATGCGCGCCGCAACGAACGTGCCGGAGCCGACAGTCGCCTCGGCAAAGCCGTCGGCGATCAGACGCTCATAGGCGGTGACGACGGCGTTGCGGCGGAAGCCGGTTTGCTTCGCCAGCGTGCGCGATGGCGGCAGCGGCTCGCCCGGCTTCACAAGACCCGAGACGATCATCTCGCACAGCGCCTGATACAGCCGGTGTGCGGCGGAGGCACCTGCCGTGATGTGCGCCCCGGTGAGATCGAGCGGCAGCTCAGCCTTGGCGGGCGGCAGAGAATTGGTTGAAATTTTTCGCATGGAATTGGCACTATCGCAGACCAAATCCGCCGCTACAACTCTCCTGGAACAGTTGCAATCCTGACAGGAGCGGCCGTGAGCCAGACCGAAAGCCAAAATTCCTATCCGACGTCGGCGCGCAACCAGGTGAAGCGCCGTCACGACCGCGGCTTCTACGATCACGAGACGGTTCATCGCATTCTGGATTCCTCGATGCTCTGCCACGTCTCCTACGTCATCGACGGTCAGCCCTATTGCACGCCGACCTTCTTTTGGCGCGAGGGTACGAAGCTTTATTGGCACGGCTCGAGCGCCAGCCGTATGCTGCGCAACCAGACCAAAGGCGAGCGCGTCTGCCTGACGGTCGCCCATCTCGACAGCCTCGTGCTGGCGCGCTGTGGCTTCAACCATTCCGCCGACTATCGCGCGGTGATGGCGTTCGGCTCGGCCTATCTCGTCACCGACGCGGAAGAGAAGGAACGTGCGGTGGTCGCCATGGTCGACCGCTTCTTCCCGGATCGCACCGCCACCTTGCGGGCCAGCACCACGCAGGAGATCAAGGCGACCTCCTTCATCGCCATGGAGATCGAGGAAGCCTCGGCCAAAATCCGCGCCAAGGGCGTCGCCGATGACGACGAGGACTATGCGCTGCCGATCTACGCCGAGCGTATTCCGGTCCGCACCGTGCTCGGCGCGCCGGAACCGTGCCCGCGGCTCCTCGAGGGCGTCACGCGCCCTGCGACACTCAATGGCTATTCGGAAGGCCGCTTGCTCGAAGATGCATTGCGGGATGCTTATTTTGTGGAGTACCCGAACGGCTGAAATCGGTTAGCTTCGCGCTCCCAAAGGATCATTGAAATGCCTGGAGTTGCCTGATGAATGCCGAAACGCAGCAAAGGATTCTCGACGCCGTCGATGCAGGCTTCGAAGCCCAGCTTGCGACCACTCGCGATTTCGTCGCGATCCCTTCGACCCGCGGCGCGGAGGGGCCGTGCCAGGACATGATCGGCGACCTCCTGCGCGCGCGCGGCTACGAGGTCGATGACTGGCACATCAATGTCGACGATCTCAAGGATCTGCGCGGCTTCGGCCCGATCGAGCACGATTTTTCCAAGGCGCGCACCGTGGTCGGCACCTACCGCCCCACGACCGAGGCCGGCAAATCGCTGATCCTCCAGGGGCACTGCGACGTGGTGCCGGCGGGTCCCCTGGAATTGTGGGACACCCCGCCGTTCTCGCCTGTCATCAAGGACGGCAAGATGTTCGGCCGCGGCGCCTGCGACATGAAATCCGGCACCATCGGCGCGCTCTATGCGCTGGATGCCATCAAGGCCGCCGGCCTCAAGCCGACGGCGCGGATCCACTTCCAGTCGGTGATCGAGGAAGAGAGCACCGGCGTCGGCGCGCTCTCGACATTGCAGCGCGGCTACCGCGCCGATGCCTGCTTCATCCCGGAGCCGACCGGCGGCAAGATGGTGCGCTCGCAGGTCGGCGTGATCTGGTTTCGCCTGCGGGTGAAGGGGCATCCGACGCATGTCGCTTTTGCCGGGTCAGGCTCCAACGCGATCATGGCGGCCTATCACCTGATCCAGGCACTGCAGAAGCTCGAGATCGAGTGGAATGAGCGCGCCAAGGCCGATCGGCACTTCAAGACGCTCAACCATCCCATCAACTTCAACCCCGGCATCATCAAGGGCGGCGACTGGGCCTCGAGTGTGCCCGCTTGGTGCGACGTCGATTGCCGCATTGCGGTTCTGCCGGGTTGGTCGGTGGCCGATCACCAGAAGGAGATCATGGCCTGCGTCGCTGCCGCCGCGCGCACCCACCGCTTCCTCGCCAATAATCCGCCGGAGATCGAATGGTCCGGCTTTCTGTCGGAAGGCTATGAACTGACCGACGCCGCCGCGCCGGAGGCCGCGTTCGGCAAGGCCTTCAACAAGGTCTATGGCGGTGACGTGGAAGACCTCGTCTTCACCGCGCTCACCGACACCCGCTTCTACGGCCTCAACTACGGCATTCCCAGCCTCTGCTTCGGCGCCAGCGGAGGCGAGATGCACGGCTTCAACGAATTCGTCGATCTGGAGTCGCTGAAGAAGGCGACCAAGGCGATGGCGCTGTTCATCGCGGAATGGTGCGGGGTGGAGAAGGCATAGCGGCAAGCCGCCGGCACAGGTGTCCTACGGCGGGCAAAGGCGCAGTTGCGCCGTGCCCACCAGCTTTCGCCGACCTTCGCTCTGCGAGCTACGGCGGATAAGTCGCTTGCCTACCTACGGCACCTTCGTCGGAGCACCCGCTGCCCGAAACACGGGCTTCGCCAAATCCTTTAAGCTTAAAAGAAAGACTAGGAGACCGGCCGCAGCGGTGGCAGACTGCAGCCTGTTCGCTGAATGAGCCGTCGGGAGCAACGATGCGCGATTGGGATGATGCTTACGCCAATTCGGCCCATATCCCGGGCTCGGAAAAATTGCCGGCGCAATGGGCGGAGCGGGCGGCGGCCTACCGCTCGGGACTGAAGCATTTTCGCCCTGACATCGCTTACGGCTCCGGCGAGCGCCAGCGGCTCGACCTGATCCTGCCTGACGGCGACAGCAAGGGTCTCGTCGTGTTCGTCCATGGCGGCTACTGGATGCGCTTCGACAAATCGACCTGGACGGACCTGGCTGAAGGCGCACGGCACCACGGCTGGACGGTCTGCCTGCCGAGCTACACGCTGACGCCGTCCGCACGCATCTCCGACATTACCGCGGAGATCACCGCTGCGATTACGCAAGCGGCTGCGCTCGCCGCCGGGCCGATCCGGCTCGCCGGCCATTCCGCGGGCGGCCATCTCGTCACTCGCATGCTGTGCGACGACAGCCGGCTCGAGGACGCCATCTACAACCGTATCGCCGGCACGCTCTCGATCAGCGGCCTGCACGATCTGCGTCCGCTGCTGAAGACGAAGATGAACGACACGCTGCGCATGACCATGGAGGAGGCGAGCCTCGAAAGCGCCGCGCTGCATCTGCCGCGCGGACATTCGCCCGTGACTGCCTGGGTCGGCGGCAGCGAGCGGCCGGAATTCATCCGCCAATCCGATCTAATGGCCAATATCTGGACCGGATTCGACGTGTCGACCCGCCTCGTCGTCGATCCCGGGCTGAACCATTTCACCGTGATCGACGGGCTCAAGGATCCGTCGTCGCCGATCACCGCGCGCCTGATCGGCCTCGACTGAGCCAGGGCAGGGATGATCGATCGGGAGGGACTGTCATGACGTCCAGCGATTACGATCCCACCAACGAAGGCGCCGAGACCGATTTCGCCCGGCGCATGTCCTATGGCGACTATCTGGCGCTGGACAAGATCCTCGGTGCGCAGCATCCGCTGTCAGAGGCACATGACGAGATGCTGTTCATCATCCAGCATCAGACCACCGAGCTGTGGATGCGGCTTGCCATCCACGAGCTCAGCGCCGCGCGTCGCGCCATAGCCAAAGACGAGGTGCAGCCCGCGATGAAGATGCTGGCGCGGATGTCGCGCATCTTCGAACAGCTCAACAACGCCTGGGACGTGCTGCGCACGATGACGCCGAGCGAATATACGCGCTTTCGCTCCCAGCTCGGCCAGTCCTCGGGCTTTCAGTCGCGGCAGTACCGATTGATCGAATATCTGCTCGGCAACCGCAACCACGCCATGCTCAAGCCGCACGCGCACGACGCCGAGACGACGAAACTCCTGGAGGCGGAGCTCGCAACGCCCAGTCTCTATGACGAGGTGCTGCGGCTCGCCGACCGTAACGGGCTGAAGATGCCGCCGGCCGTGCTGGCCCGCGACGTCCGCGAGACCCACAGCTTCAACGAGGGCGTGCTGCAGGCTTGGCGTATCGTTTACCAGGCGCCGGAGACGCACTGGATGCTTTACGAGCTCGCGGAGAAGCTGGTCGACTTCGAGGATTATTTCCGGCGTTGGCGCTTCAATCATGTCACGACGGTCGAGCGCGTCATCGGCTTCAAGCGCGGCACCGGCGGTACCGGCGGCGTCAGCTATCTCAAGCGCATGCTGGAGGTCGAGCTGTTCCCCGAGCTCTGGCGCGTGCGCACCATTCTCTAGAGATGTCCATGACCAAGCTTCGCGTCTACGACGACACCAGGGCCCTGTTTCACCTGCCTGACGGTGTGATCTATCTCGACGGCAACTCGCTCGGGGCGCTGCCGTGGGGCGTCGCTGAGCGCGTCAATCGTGTCATCACGGACGAGTGGGGCAATGAGCTGATCCGCGCCTGGAACACGGCGGGCTGGTATGCCCAGCCGCGCCATGTCGGCGATCGCATCGCGCGGCTGATCGGCGCGGAGGCAGGGTCGGTGATGGTCGGCGACACGCTGTCGCTGAAGGTCTATCAGGCGCTCGCCGCCGCGCTCGACATGAACGCATCGCGCAAGGTCGTGCTTTCAGACACCGGCAATTTCCCGACCGATCTCTACATGGCCGAGGGCCTGATCGCTACGCTCGGGCGCGGCCACCAGTTGCGCCTGGTCGCGCCGGAGGAGATCGAAGCCGCGCTGTCGGAGGACATCGCGGTGCTCTACATCACCGACGTCGATTACCGCACCGGCCGCCGCCATGACATGGCGAAGCTGACGGCAAAGGCGCATGCTCTCGGTATCGTCACGGTGTGGGACCTCGCGCATTCGGCCGGCGCGCTGCCGGTCGATCTCGCCGGCTCGGGTGCCGATTTCGCCGCTGGGTGCACCTACAAATACATCAACGCCGGCCCGGGTGCACCGGCCTTCCTTTATGTCGCGCCGCGCCATGCCGATGACGCACGCGCTGCGCTATCGGGTTGGATGGGGCACGCAAAACCCTTCGCGTTCGAGCTTGGTTATGCGGCCGCCAGCGGCGTCGAGCGCATGCGCGTCGGCACGCCGCCAGTGCTGGCCATGGCGGCGCTGGAAGCTTCGCTCGACATTTGGGATCGCGTCGATATTGCCGAGGTCCGCGCGCGCTCGCTAGCGCTCGGCGATCTCCTGATTGCGGAGGTGGAGCGCCGCTGCCCGTCTCTGAAGCTGGTGACGCCGCGTTCGCACGCGCACCGCGGCTCACAAGTCTCGTTCGCTTTCGACAGCGGCTACGCCGCCATGCAGGCCCTCATCGCGCGCGGCGTGATCGGAGACTTCCGCGCGCCTGATATCATGCGGTTCGGGATTACGCCGCTGTATATCGGAGAGGATGAAATCGTCCGCGCAGCCGAGATCATCGAGGAGGTGATCACAGGCGAGGTGTGGCGGCGGCCGGAGTACCAGGTCGTCAACGCGGTGACGTAAGAAGGGCCTCGTGACCCGGACGCAGCGCAGCGCCTCTCAGCGGTTGCTGCAGAGCCGGGGCCCATGCTGCCGCGGAGACAAAGGCCGATACCCGCGGCATCTCGTGCCGCACCTGGGGACGGCGTAGCCGGAGACACCGACGATGCGGTCCTGCTCGCCGAGCAGGTACAGCGTTTCGACCGTCTCTTCGGTCAGGCAGACGATGCGGCGGGGCAGGAATGGCGCATGGGACGAGCGTATGCGCAAATGCGCGCTCCGATGTCACGGCAGCCATTATCTCTGACGTCATTGCTTTGCCGCGCGAAGCCATTCACCCTGAGACAACAAGACATTGGGAGGACTTTTGATGACGCCGCTCGAGAAACTCAAAGCGATGAAGATGCCGTTCGCCGAGCTCAAGGGCGTCGAATTCGTCGAGGCCGATAGGGATCGCGTGGTGGCGCGGATGATGGTCCGGCCCGATCTCTGCACGCTTCATCACACCATCCACGGCGGTGCGGTGATGGCGCTGGCCGACTCCGTCGGCGCGGCGGCGACCGTGATCAATTTGCCCGAGGACGCCAAGGGCACGACCACGCTGGAGAGCAAGACCAACTTCATCGGCGGCGCCAAGGAAGGCACCAGCGTTATCGCCACCGCGATCCCCGTGCACCGGGGTCGGCGAACCCAGGTCTGGACCACTCGGGTGGAGACCGAAGACGGCAAACTGGTCGCAATCGTAACCCAGACCCAACTGGTCCTGTAGGGATTACGGGACCTTGATTTTGTTAACGAATTAGGCGTTCCGGTGCCTCTAAGTTGGGCAGGTTCCTGTCTTGAAAAGCGTGTTGCGACGCACAATATTGGAGGCCTAGGGATTCGAACGCCTCCTCGAGGGACACCAAGAGGAGTTTTGACGTGGTACTTGAAGACACCGCCCGCACGACCTCCGTTCCGGGCTATGTGCGGACCCTGAGCCAGCAGGAAGAATTGCCGCTTCTGCGCGATCACCTGCTCAGGCTCGATGCCGCAAGCCGGCACGACCGCTTCAACGGTTTTCTCGACGACAGCTTCATCGAGCGCTATGCCGCCCGCTGCGCCGAGGACGGAACCGTGATCGTCGCCTACATCGTCGATGGCGTGGTGCGTGGCGCGGCCGAGCTGCATCCGCCGGAAGGTGATTCGCTGCCCGAAGTGGCCTTCAGCGTGGAGGCATCACTACGCCGCCAGAACGTCGGCACCATCCTGTTCAGCCGCCTGATCGCTGAGGCGCGCTGGAAGGGATTCAAGCGCCTGCGCATCACCACCGGCGCCGAGAATCACGCGATGCGGGCGCTCGCCCGTAAGTTCGGCGCGCATCTGCAATTCCGCCATGGCGAATCGACCGGCACGATCGATCTCACCAAGACGACTGAAGACGAGCTCGCCGATCTTGCCGCCGCGCCGTTCAAGGCCGGGCGCGCACTTCTCAGCTTCAACTCGACCTGCTGGAAGATCATCTCCAGCATGTACGGCAATCGCGCCGCCTGAGTTCAAAAGCGGATTGGAATCAGAAAGCGGACCGGCAAAACCGGCCCGCTTTTTGTTTGGAGCTGTGAAGTGAGCGTCAGGTGCCCGTGCGCTTGTCGTTGCCGAAACGGCGGACGACGCGGCGTTCGACCACGACGGAGCGCTGCGCACCCTGTTCACCGGCGATCACGCGAGTGGCGGTGATGCGGCTGTTGGTGCGAGCCTGCTTCTTCACTTCGGCCTGAACGACGTCGAGCGGCATGCCCATCAGCGCGGCAGCGATCTCGGCCTGCTGCTCCTGGTCGTCGGTGATGCCGACGGCGGCGAAGATCGCCTCGTCCAGGGTGGGCGGATCGTGGCGCACGCGCCGCGTGCCATATTTGGTATTCCAGTCTGCGCTCATAACGGCCTCATTTTGATGCCGGGATACCTAGTGCCACCGATGTTGCATTGCAATATGGAATCGGTGTGACATCACAGCTATGCGCCCGTCGGGTGTCAGGGCGGTGACGCGGCACCGGCGTCGACCCCGACACGCTGCTGTGGCCAGCGTTTCAGCGCTGCGTGCCCGGCCTCGGTCAGCCCGTAGATTCCCCGGTCGGCACGTTCGAACCAGCCATACACATTGTTAAGCAAGATCTTGCCGGCATCGGGACAGCGCTCGCGCAATTCGCGCACGCGCCGCGGACCATCGGCGAGCGCTGACGCGCAGGCCAGCGCCTGCTGGCGATACGCCGTCATGATCGGCGCGCGCGTGCTGCCGCCGAGCACGGGATCGCCCTGGCGGCGCTGATGCTCGGCGACGAGGCGCGAGCGCACCTTCGGCTCGCGGCGCAGCGCCGCGGTCGGCGGCTTCACCAGCACCTCGACCTGACCGCGCTCGGTGACCCCGAGCATGCCGAAGCCGAGCCGGCGGCAGAGATTGCGATAACGCGAATCGCTCTCGCGTCCCTTGCCGCGGGCCGACATCTTTGCCGCGATCCAGACCTCGTCACCTGCAGGCGCGCGATCGACCGCCTGCAGGATCAGCTCGAGATTGAAGGCGAGCTTGAGCTCGCCGATCACGACGACCGGCGGGTCGCCGGCGCTGAGGCCGACGAGATCGCAGCCGCCGATCTCCCCCTTCACGGTGAAGCCGAGCTCTTCGAGGAAGCGTTTTACGGGAAGATAGAGCGCGGTTTCCACTGGACGTCCGATCGGAGAATCAGTTGTGGGCAGTCTAGCCCGGATCGGACTCGGACTCCGTGTGATTTGATCGGGAACACATGGTGCGATTATGCTGCGGACGGGGACAGGTGGGGCGGCTTGCGACATGACGATCAGGAACGGGCTCTATCACATCCGGATCAAGTTTCTCGATAGCGTCCAAGGCGGCAATCAGGGCGTCATGGTGCTGCGCGACGGCACCATGCGCGGCGGCGATTCATTCTTCTTCGCGTATGGCAGCTACACCTCGGCGAATGGCAAGTGGAAAGGCGAGCTGACCAACGAGGAGCATTCGCCCTCGTTCGACGAGCGTCCGGTCTGGGGACGCAAGGTCGTGACGATCGGTTTCAGCGGCACCTATACCGACGAGACCGCCTATGGCGAGGGCATCGCGCTCGCCGGCAAGCAGAGCATCCGCTTCAAGGGTGATCTGCGGCTCCTGGTGCCGGATTGATCAGACCCGACCGCCAACCGGGATCAGCGCACCCGTGACGCCGCTCGCGGCGTCGCTGGCGAGGAACAGGATCACCTCGGCGAGTTCCTGCGGCGTCACCCATTTCGAAAAGTCCGCTTTGGGCATGTCGGCGCGGTTCGCCTGGGTGTCGATGATCGAGGGCAGCACGGCGTTCACAGTGACCTTGCCTTTCCACTCGTTCGCCAGCGCCTCGGTCAGGCGATGCACGCCGGCCTTCGACGCGGCGTAGGGGCCCATGCCGGAGCCTGCCTGAAGCGCGCCCATCGCGCCGATGTTGACGATGCGGCCGGCTTTCGAGGCGGCAAGATGCGGCAGTGCGGCCTGTGAGGCGTTGAGCGCCGTCAGTACGTTGAGCGCGTGCATGCGCTGCCAGGTCTTGATGTCGCCATCGCCGACCGTCTCGAACGCGAAGCCGCCGGCGATGTTGATGAGCGCGTCGAGCCGGCCGAAATGCTTCGCAGCGGCCTCGATCGCCGCCTTCGCCTGTGCCGCATCCGACAGATCGACGCCGCCGATCTCGATGCGCTCAGGCGTTGCCGGAAATTGCGAGGGCGCATAGTCGATACCGGCAATGCGCGCACCGCGCGACTGCGCGATCTCGGCGACCACCTTGCCGAGCGCGCCGAGCGCACCGGTCACGACAATGACTTTTCCCTGCACGATACTCTCCGTTGTCTCACTTTGCGCCGACTATTGCTCCGCTCGAATTGGAGTTGCAATGGCGGCGGTTTCCAAACTGGGCTAAAGATGCAACTTTAGATCGTAGAGGAGGTTGTTCCATGCCTGACAATTTTCCTAGCCTCGAATTTCCCGCTTCGATCGTTGATCTCGAACTTCCGCTGGATAATTTCTGAACCGCGCTGGCCGGAACGGGGCCTGTACGCATCGTGGCGATGGGATCGTCCTCGACGGCCGGACTCGACAATGTCGTTGCCTATCCCGCACGGCTCGAACTGTATTTGAGAAGACATTTCAAGGACCACGATCAGCGTCCGAACATCCGGATAGACGTATTCAACCGGGGCAGGGGCGGCGAAGAAGCGAACCTGGAAGTAGTTCGGTTCAACGACGACATCTTTGCTGACAAGCCATCTCTGGTGCTTTGGCAAGTTGGAACCAACGCCGTTTTCCGCCAGAAGGAGTTCAACTTCGATGAGGTGATCGGCAAGCTCGCGGAGGGATTGAAACTCCTGCACGAGCATCCGACCATCGATGTCGTGCTGATCGATCCGCAATACACGACGGCCATGCTGTACGACGACAACGCCGAGCTGGCCGAAAAGATGGTTGCGGCGATCCGAACCGCTGCGCAGGAGGCCAAGGTCAATCTCTTCCAGCGCTGGGCGCTGATGCGGCACTGGCACGTCTGCAACAAGGCGTCGTTCGAGCAGCTCGTTGCCCCGGACGATGATCTGCGGCTGCACCAGAGCGACTGGAGTACAATGCACGTCGCCCGTGCCCTTCGTTCGGCGATCCTCAAGGCCACCGGAGCCACGCAGAAATGCGGGTGCTTGATTACGACTGCAGATACCGCGCCCGCAGCGCCTCCCGCTCCGGTGGGCCAATCCTGAGCCCATCGCGCAAATAGGTTTCGAGATCGCCATACTCCTTGCCGACGGCTTCGAAAGCCGCGGCAAGGTATGACGCCTCGACGCTGCCGATGGCATTGCGCACGTCCTCGGGCAGGTCGGTGGCAGCCAGCGCATCGCGCTTGTAGTGCTGATTGGTCAGCAAATAATCCTCGACAATGATGTCGTCTGGCACGCCCAGAGCATGCAGGATCAGCGCGCTGGCAAAGCCGGTGCGATCCTTGCCGGCGGTGCAATGGATCACGAGCGGCGCGCAGTCTTCCAGCAGATGGCCGAACAGCGTGCGGAAGCTGTGTGTGTTGTGGCGGACATAGTTGCGGTAGGAGTCGCGCATGATCTCGCTCGCCACCGGCGCGGTCAGTCTGCCCGCGACGAACTCGGCGCGGAGCGCGGCGACCACCGTGGGCTCGATCGGCAGCGAATGCACAGCGATCTCCTCCACCACACAGATGCCGGCCGCGCGCTCCTCGACACCGCGAAAGTCGAACGCGCTGCGCACGCCGAGCGCGCGGACGATCTCGACGTCGGCGGCCGTGAGCTGGCCGAGATGGTTGGAGCGGAAAATGTGCCGCCAGCGCGTGGTGCGGCCGTCGGTGGTCGGATAGCCGCCGAGATCGCGGAAATTGCTCGCGCCCTGCAAGGCGAGGTGACGGGCAGGGGAGTCCTTCAAGGAAGAGTCTTGCATCAGATCAGCTTGGGTTATGGTTCCACCGGGCGCACGGCTGGCGTCCTTGAAGTCTATCACGGGGGCGATCATGGATTGGCACAAGGCCATTGTTTTGGCGATCACCATGCTGGCGGGCGGAATTTCCGGCGCGCGGCAGGCCGAGGCGCAGACGTTCCGGACCTACCGCTGCGCTGATGGTACGCAATTCATCGTGGGGTTTTACGACTACGACAAGCGCGCCTTCCTCCAGATCGACGGCGAGCCCATCACGCTGGCGAAGCGGCTGACTCTGTCTGGCGCGCGCTATTCGGGGGCGGGAGTCACGCTGAGGATTGCCAAGACCGGAGTGACCACGGTCAAGCATTTGAAGCGACCAACCACAGCCTGCGTGGTCGTCGAACAGCCCGCGCTCTAGCCGGGAGTTCGGCAAGAATCAAAAAGGGCCGAAACACCGTTGTTTCGACCCTTTTCAAACTGCCGCCGGTCGCTCGAGAGTGCGCGGCGGTATTGACCGAGCCACAGGCATTAGCGGTCCCATTTCGGCTTGGCTTCGTCGACCGCGTCCTGGTGATACCAGCTGTCGCTGCAGATCGAGACGTTCGCGGGAAGCGAAGCCTGATCGGCGGGAAGGCGGGCTTCGCCATAGCGGCGTCCGGCGAGAGCTGCACGGCCCCCGACGGGAAATTGGTAGATCTTCGCAGATCCCTGACTCAGACCATTGTTCATCATTGCGATTTCTCCTTGGTCAAAGCGCCTTGGCCTCCATGGTGCGCCCGACTCGTTCGATTGTGGTTACTGCAATCCCCATATCGGCCGCGCCCCTCGAATTGAAAAGTGCTCAAGAGGAAATCAGTTGTCGCCTAATTTGTGGGCATGCAGCCCTCTGCACCCTCTAAGGCATCGTCTCGGTGACTAACGCCTGGGCCATTCCAAAGGTTGCTGAGCAGGGGTCGGTCGCTTTGCGAAAATTGCCGGACATTGATGCGCGTTTGATCGGCAAGCTCCGGCGACAGCCGGCATGCTTCAAAATCGGGCGTTTTCCGCGGGATTTTTGCAGTGCAGCTTCACGCGAAGGTGCGCGGCTATGACGCACGCCGCTGTGGACGATCCGCTACCAGCCGGCCGAGCCCGACGGTGGTGGATAACCTTCCGCGCTGCGGCTTTTTGGCACGCAACGTGCTTGTGGAGGGCCGGCCGATGATGGCCGGGTACAAACGTGCGGGGCTCTCAACCCCACCTTTCGCATCATCTACAGAGAGGCTCAATGACCAAGTATAAGCTCGAGTACATCTGGCTCGACGGATATACGCCGACTCCGAACTTGCGCGGCAAAACCCAGATCAAGGAATTTGCGTCGTTCCCGACGCTCGAGCAGCTTCCGCTCTGGGGCTTCGATGGCTCCTCCACCCAGCAGGCCGAAGGCCACAGCTCCGATTGCGTGCTGAAGCCGGTTGCCGTGTTCCCGGACGCCGCCCGCACCAACGGCGTGCTCGTGATGTGCGAAGTCATGATGCCGGACGGCAAGACCCCGCATCCGTCCAACAAGCGCGCCACCATCCTCGATGACGCCGGCGCCTGGTTCGGCTTCGAGCAGGAATACTTCTTCTACAAGAACGGCCGTCCGCTCGGCTTCCCCGAGTCCGGCTATCCGGCGCCGCAGGGCCCGTACTACACCGGCGTCGGCTATTCGAACGTCGGCGACGTCGCCCGCAAGATCGTCGAGGAGCATCTCGACCTCTGCTTGGCTGCCGGCATCAACCACGAAGGCATCAACGCGGAAGTCGCCAAAGGCCAGTGGGAATTCCAGATCTTCGGCAAGGGCTCCAAGACGGCTGCCGACCAGATGTGGATGGCCCGCTACCTGATGCTGCGCCTCACCGAGAAGTACGGCATCGACATCGAGTTCCACTGCAAGCCGCTCGGCGACACCGACTGGAACGGCTCGGGCATGCACGCCAACTTCTCGACCGCCTATATGCGCGAAGTCGGCGGCAAGGAGTATTTCGAGGCGCTGATGGCCGCGTTCGAGAAGAACCTGATGGACCACATCGCCGTCTACGGCCCGGACAACGACAAGCGTCTGACCGGTAAGCACGAGACCGCGCCCTGGAACAAGTTCAGCTACGGCGTGGCCGATCGCGGCGCTTCGATCCGCGTTCCGCATTCCTTCATCAACAACGGCTACAAGGGCTATCTGGAAGACCGCCGTCCGAACTCGCAAGGCGACCCCTACCAGATCGCTTCGCAGATCCTGAAGACGATCTCGTCCGTGCCGACCGACAAGAAGGCCGTGGCCTAAGATCCTCCCCGCCTGGGCTGGGGCTGGCCCGGGTTGGTCTTCAATCCGCCGGAGCAGACAAGCTCCGGCGGATTTTTCATTTTGATGACGTCCATCATTTGCGGGCTGCCGGCCGACTTGAAATCTGTCCACCGGCGCCGAAACCGGGATAGAGTGCCGGGGGGATGCGGGCCGGGGACACGGCTGGTGTTTGAAGGCTTCTACAAGGTGCGGTTTCAGCTCGGCGACGCGGTCGGCCGCAGCGTGATGTATGCCGGCAACGGCAAGATGCTCGGCGGCAATTCGGCTTTTGCCCATATCGGCACCTACGAGAAGACCGAAGGCGGCGTCGATGTCGTGATCAAGACCGTTCGCCACAACCCCGACCCGAACTACCGCGCCATGGCCGGCACCGATGACGCGACCTTGCTTGCGAGCGGCTGGGCCGATGGCGATCTCTATCGCTTCAAGGGCGAGATCAAGGAGCTGCCGGGCGTACCGTTCCAGTCGGTGATGACGCCGATCACCGAAGACGAGATGCGGATCGTCGGCAGTGTCGGAGAGGGCGGCATCGTCGACGGGCTCTATTCGGTCCATGTCCGCATGCTCGACGGCGTCGACGGCGGCCTCACCGGCGTGATGCTGCTCAAAGGAGGCCGCATCCTCGGCGGCGATGCAGCGTTCTACTATCTCGGCAGCTACACCGCCGCGAACGGTCGCTGGAAAGGCCAGATCCTCAATCAGGAGCACACGCCCGCGAAAGACGATCCGGTCTTTGGCGGCCACGAGGTCGGCATCGGCTTCTCAGGCCGCTATGACGGCGAAGAAGCGGTGCTGGAGGCGACCGCCTTTGCCGGCAAGCGCAGCCTGCGCCTCACCGCCGCGCTCAAGCTGATGCACCGCGCCTGATCGCACCCCTAGGAATTGCCCATGGAAAAAGTTCGTGTGCTCTCGACGCTCGGCCTGATGGGCGCGATGCGCAGCCTGTCCTCCGCCTTCGAGGCAGCTCACGGCATGCGTGTCGATGCCGATTTTGCGCCGACGCTGGCGCTGCTCGAGCGCCTGCGCGGCGGTGAGGCCGCCGATCTCGTCATCCTCACCCGCGAAGGGCTCGACGAGATGATCGGCGAGGGCCGCGTGATAGTCGACGGCATCGAGGTGATCGGTCCCATCCCGCATGAGCTGCAAACGCCGACCGTGTTTTGCGCCGGCCGCATGGCCAGCGCGAAGCATGCCGAGGCCGCCGATCGTCTGCTCCGCTATCTATCATCGCCTGAGGTCGTGCCAGTGCTGCGCCAATCCGGACTTGAGCCTTGAATTTGCCGGGACGGGGACGCAACGTGGCGTTCATGCGAACTTGTCTTTTTGCCATCCTCCTCGCGCTCGCCGCGCCGCTGGCGGCGCATGCGCAATCGGCTGACCTCGTCTTGTGCGACCGGGTGGCCGCCGATCCCAGCGATCCCGACAAGCCGGCCGACGTGAAGGGCGTGAGCGAGATCGCAGCTTCCGACATCGCGACCGCGATCAGGTTCTGCAAGCAGGCCGCGTCGTCCTCGCGGCGGGCGATGTTTGCGCTCGGCCGTGCCTATGCGGCCAACCGGCAGACGAACGAGGCGATCGCCGCCTGGCGCAAGGCGGCGGAGAAAGGATCGAGCGCGGCGATGGTCGAGCTCGGCGTCGCCTATGGCACCGGCGCCGGCGTCGCCAAGGACGAGGCGCAAGCGCGAAAGCTGTTCGAGAAGGCGGCGCAATCGGGCAATCCCCGCGGCGTCTCCAATCTCGCCGCGCTCGGCAGCTCCGGCGGCGGCACGCCGGCTGATCCCGTGCAGGCCCGCGCGCTGCTCGGCAAGGCGGCCGAGACCAACGCGGAGGCGCAGTACCAGCTCGGCCTGATGCTGGCGAGCGGCAACGGCGGTGAGAAGGACGATGCCGCGGCGCGCGCGCTGTTCGAGAAGGCGGCGGCGCAAAACCATCCCGGCGCGCTCGAGCGGATGGGCGCCTTTGCGGAAGGCGGCCGCGGCGGTCCGAAGGACAAGGACGCCGCGAAGGCCTATTACGAGCGCGCCGCCGCGCTCGGTGACGAGGACGCCAAGAAGGCGCTGGAGCGGCTGCGCTGTCCCTATGCGATCAAGAACAAGCAGGGCCAGCTCGTCACCACCCTGTGCTTCTGACTCACTTCATGTAGTGGGCGAGATTGTTGCGGGCGTCGCGATAGGTGGTCTCGAGCTAATCGGGATACTCCGCGGCGGCATGCGCCACCGCGCGCCAGCGGGTTCGATCAGCTTCGAGCACAAGGAACCGGCGGCGGTGCGGGCCGTTGACGTCACGACAAGCGGGAGGTGCAGCCATGATCCGCAAACTCGCATCCGGCGAATATCGCCTCTATTCACGCAAGGTGAATCCCAAGACCGGCAAGCGCCGCAACCTCGGCACGTTCAAGAGCCGCGCGGCGGCCGAGAAGCACGAGCGCGAGGTGCAATACTTCAAGCGTCACTGAGGCGCGATCAGCCGCGCCCACCAAAAATCGAAACAACCCCATGCACAGTAGCCAAGTGGTTGAAACCGCGTTATTCTGTTTTTCCGAAATGGAGCTTGACCCGTCGGGCAAAACAGGGGCATGGTGGCACCATGCCCAAACGGGTTCCGCGAGCGGGTCTGCGCGGAAAAGCCGGATGGCCTTGGTCGTGCGCCGGTGCTAGGTAGCCCGCGATTCTTTTTGCGATTTTGCGGGGCGATGACGTTGCTGGAGGGGCTCTACAAGGTTGAATACGGCATCGGCGGTGCCTTCGGCCGCAGCATCATGTGCATGCACAGGGGCAAGCTGCTCGGCGGCAATT
Source organism: Bradyrhizobium sp. USDA 4486 (assembly GCF_054057995.1). NCBI lineage: Bacteria > Pseudomonadati > Pseudomonadota > Alphaproteobacteria > Hyphomicrobiales > Nitrobacteraceae > Bradyrhizobium > Bradyrhizobium sp. USDA 4486. The sequence goes on along the minus strand of NZ_JBSRZV010000001.1, from coordinate 2,574,852 downwards.
CCGCTTTCGCCCATCTCGGTACCTACGAGGTCAGGGACGGCGTGATCGAAGCCGAGGTGATCACCGAGCGCCACAACGACGATCCCAATTACAAGCCGCTGATGGGCACCGATATTGCGGCCATCAAGGTGCGCGGCCGGACGGAAGGATCGACGATCCTGTTCGAGGGCACGGCCGAACCCATGCCGGGCAACGTGTTCTGGGCCAATCTCGCGCCGCTCGACGACGAGGCGCTGCCGCCGCGCGGCACCGTCGGTCCCGACGGCATCGTCAACGGGCTCTATGCCATCCACATTCGCGCGCTCGACGGCGTCGATGCGGGGCTCTCCGGCGTGATGCTGCTGATGGACGGCCGCATCCTCGGCGGCGATGCGTTCTTCTACTATCTCGGGTCCTATTCCTCGGCGGACGGTCGCTGGAAAGGCGAGATGCTGAACCAGGAGCACACGCCGGCGAAAGACGAAAATCCGGTGTTTGGCGGGCTCGAGGTCGGGATCGGCTTCTCCGGCACCTGCACCGCCGACAGCGGCGAGCTCGAAGGCATCGCACTCGCCGGCAAGCGCAGCCTGCGCCTGGCCGCATCGCTCAAGCTGATGCGGCGGGCGTAGACGCGGCTCACGAACGTCGGATGTCCGTTTCGTGAGCTGATGCAGGCCTACGGGCATATGCGCGGAGATTCCGCCGGGCATATCCGCCATGATTGTGTCAGCCGCGCTTAAAGCGCGATGAGATTGGGATGAATCGTCATCGCGCTTTAGGTTGTTGTTTACGCATGACCTTTCCGGAAAACTGCTTCGCACTTTTCCGGATCGTGCTTTAGGCAGCCTGCCGCATGCGTTCGAGGCTCTCGGTTATATGGTTTCGAGCATCGTCAGCCATCTTCAGAGACAGGTCCGCCATCCGGCGGCTGGTATCCAGCGCGCTGCTGATCGTGTCGCGCACCAGATCGGTCTGCACAGCCGCCAAATCGTGAGGAGTTCGGCAGCGCCAGAGTTCATTTACGCGGTCCATGGTCCGCTCAGTTTGCTGTCGAACGAAATCGAGGTACTCGCGCGATGCCCCGTTCATTCCTTTGGCGACTGCGGTCGTCGAGTACATGATTGCTTCGGCATTGCGGACCGAGCGTTCCGCTGCCTGCTGTGCTTCATTGCCCGTCAAGCCGAACGTGCGACCAAGCTCATCAGCCGAGCGGCCCATCATTGCCGTGGCCATGTCGACGCCGAAACGCCAAGTGTTTTGCAACATCTCAGCATTTTGTCGCAGCAGATGGCCGCTGGCTTGCGCCACCTCTTCTCCGGCCTCGACGGTAGCTAAGCCAATCCGTCTGGTCTGCTCGGTGGTCCTCTCGGCGGCGCGGCGGATTGTGTCCTCAGGGTTTTGGGTAGACTTTTCCTCCTGGCGTGGATTGGCCATTTCGTTGCTCCATCGTTGTTGTTGGTGAGGTCGGACCCTATGCCCTCCGTCACAGGTGCGATCCTAAGCGAGCAAACGTGAGCTTTTCTGAACCGTTCCCGGGCACGGAAATTTTTTAATCAATCCTCCGCCATTGCGCGCAGGAACGAGCACTTCAACTTCCAATTATTCCTTGGTTGGCTCTTCCGCTGCACGCTGCGTGGTCAATGTTCTTAGCTCTCGATCATCAAGGCCCAGTCATGACCACCGCTGAAACCGTATTGCTCATCGGTGCCTTGTCATTGGCACTTCTCGCCATCGGCAACATCGGCTTCTCAAAACTGGCCGAGCGGAGAAATCCGCCGATTGGCACGTTTCTCGAGTGCGACGGCGTAGTACTCCACTATATCGATCGGGGCGATCCCGCGGCCCCTTGCGTTGTGCTGCTTCATGGCAACGGATCCATGATCCAGGACTTCACGATCAGTGGGCTGGTCGATCTTCTGGCTCGCACCAACCGCGTGGTGTGCTTCGACCGCCCGGGCTTTGGCTATAGTCAGCGGCCGCGGCTTCGAATATGGAGCGCAGCGGCTCAAGCAGCTCTGTTGGTGAAGGCGCTCGACCAACTCGGGATCCGCGCTCCCGTGGTGCTGGGCCATTCCTGGGGCGCCTTCGTCGCTATCGCTCTCGGCGTGCGGAAGGATTATCGGGTCCGGGGTCTCGTGCTTGCGTCCGGGTACTACTTCCCGACCGGCCGATTGGACGTGTGGCTGATGTCAGGTCCAGCCATACCGGTCCTGGGCGACTTGGTCAGTTACACTGTCGCGCCTATCATCTCGTTGGCCATCTTGCCGGGAGCTCTCCGTAAGATCTTCGCGCCCCGGTCCGTCCCGCAGACATTCAAGAATGAATTTCCAGCGTCTCTCGTTCTCAGGCCCACACAATTGAGGGCGGCTGCGGAGGAAAGCGCACTCCTCATTCCGATGGCAGCCCAATTCCAAGCCCATTATTCGAGCATGGGCCACCAGGTGAAAATATTCCACGGAGTAGAGGACCAGGTCATCGAACACAAACAGGCGCGAGATTTACATCAAGCGCTGCCTCGGTCCGATCTTCATCTGGTTCCGAATGCCGGACATATGGTCACCCACGCAGACCCCGCTGCCATCGTGGAGGCTGTCAATTCAATAACCAGTTCTTAAGGCCGGGTGTCCGCATCGAGTTCCACCTCGCCTTGAAGTCGGGGGCAATCAGATCGGCAATAGAAACCGCCAGTCGATCAGAGGGTTGGGAAAAGTGATACTCGATGACGAGATGCTGCGTCGAATGCGGCGCGTGGCGCCGGACGGTTATGGGTCGAGAACGTCGATCTCGCGCTCGGCACCAAGCTTCCGCTTTGGCTATTCAATTGCGCAGACCTGCATTTGCTCGACGGACTACAGTTTATCACGAAACATGGGACCACCTAACCGTGCAGCGAGCGCTGGAATTTGGAAATGAAATGAGAGACAAATTTGCGCTAACACCGCCAAGCGATCCGTACACAGAATAAATTCGCCATCGCCAGTATAGTGCGCAATCAAACATCGTGGAAAATGATCCGATAAAGGCGGCGGGCAGAATCGCCGACATCACACTCTCCTGCGGGCAATCTCCCAGACCAAAGAAGCGGCCCCGACAGACGACACGGTACAAGCCGCGATGTCCCCAAAACGCGGACATCATGACGTGGCTCGTTGAGCAAACGAGAGCCGCCATGCAAAAGAGCGCCGGGACAGCACAAGCGTGTGTCGCGATATACCGACGCCTCAGCGCCAATGGCGTGCGGCCATCCCAGATAGATGGATCAACCTGAAACTTGCGGGAAATTGCGTCCACCGATTGGGAGCACGACCAATCGACGCAAACGCGCGTCAGTCCGTTCATGGCGGCAGATAGGCTCGCGCTATTGATCCGATGACTTCGCTGCTAGCTGCCGGTTGATAGGATCGGGCGAAAATGAAACGAGATGTCACGGGTATACCCGCTTCGGATCGACCATCCTGGCCGATGAGGATCAATCCGGCGCCGCCATTTGCGACATTCAGAATAATCGGCTCGCCGCTCCATGTCTTGATCGGGTCCATTCCCATGATGAGAAATTCGCCGATAGGCTGGTCGAAATATTGGATACGCAATTGCGGGCCGACTTCGGCCGCAGCAAGTTCAAGGCCGAGCTGCTTGGCGCGTGCGTAAACGTCAGCCAAAGTCACGGTATCGGACGTGAACCCAAGCTGTGCAGGCGATAGATCGACAAGCTCCACATTTGTCTTCCGAGAGCTAACGATGAACGTCGGCCGAGCAAGGATTTCGGCGGCCTGACCACCGACATTGCAGCCCTTCCTATAGAGCTCGTTGCGCAACGCAAGTGAGTCAGGAAAGGTACCTATTGTGATCGTCTTCCAAGTCGCAAGGTCGCGCCCGGACTTGATGGGCTGTTGGGACGCTGGGGCTGAGGGCGTCTTGAGCTTCAGCTGGTTCTGCAACACATCGCGGGCTGCGCATTGAGCGGACGCGGCGCTCGCAGATGGAATGACGGAGGCGGCCGAGAGTATGGAAGCCAAGACGTAGCGGCAAACTCGCCTTGAATGGTCATTGCCTGCCGCACGCGGGGCGCGGCTTCTGAAAATAGACATGGCGAATGGCTTTTCTAAAGGGTTGGTCAGAAAAAGCCCGCCTCCGAGTCAATGGGAAGAACGGAGGGAAATGACGTCCAATGAACATTTCCCCGGCCGACTTTGAAATACGTCCGGAGGCGGGGCCTATGGCTAAAATATTCCAATTTCCAAATGGCGGGCGGCAGTCCGTAAGCCTGATAATCAGCCCGTCCCATCAGCCCTAGCGGGAACGATGTCACTGAAAGATAGCACCCGGAGCAAATCGGCTCAACGCCAAAGTCGGCGGTGGGGCAAGCCGACGGTTGATGCAAAGGGCGTAGGACGGGCACTCGCAAAGACCCGCGTCCAGCCCGCCGCGGAAATAATTTGCCGGCATCCCCTGCGAATCTGGCGCAATCGTAATGGCCGGACGATTTGCACGGTTGCTCCTCCCGGGGGCGCGGCTAGCTCAAAAGCATCGACGATCTCGGCAACGTCGTCCTGAAGACGGACAAGGGCACGCCCGTGCCGTTGCGGGACGTCTCCAGGGGCGATCGGCCCCGACAAGCGGCGCGCCATCACCGAGTTGAACGGCGAGGGAGAAGTCGCCACCGGCATCGTGCTCCAACGCTTCGGCATGCATGCGCTCGACGGCACCGGCTCCGAGATCATGCAGCGCATCGCCGTTTCCATGATCGGCGGGATGGTCTCGTCGACCTTGCTCACCCTGATCGTGATCCCGACGGTCTTCGGGCTGGTGAAGGGATTCCGATTGCCGCGTGATCGTTCCCGGCGCGCTGCAATGATCGGGAAAAACTGGCATCAGCGGGAACGTTCGCGAAGATGATTGAGTTGAAAATCATGCGCGTCGAGGCACGGCTGATGCCTGACGGAAACTACTCTGCGGCGGATTCGCAGCACAGCCGCTCGAGGATCATCATGTACAAGACTGCGATATACGATGAACTGCAACAGATCGAGCGCGAAGTCGTCGAAGGGGAACGGCGGCTCGCCGAGCAAGAGGCGCTCGTTGTCGAGATGAAGCAGCAGAACGAGGAGACGGCCAAAGCAGAAGCCGAGCTTGAACGAATGCGGGCAGAGCAACGATGCCGCGATCAGGACCGGCAACGTCTGCTCTCGCTGCTGCAACCCTGAAACGACGCCCGCGACAAATCCCGTCGCCGTCCTGGCGGCAATGTCGCGCGATGATCGAGCAAGCTTCATTGCAGCGCTCGATGCCGATGTTTGCCGGTGACGAGGGCGGCACGCTTCAGGCCTGAAGCGGATGCCGGGCCGGCAGCCCGGACCGAGCCGCGCTTCGGCGCGTCGGGATCGATTGCAGGAGATTGACGTCCGGACGGAAATCCGGGTCTCGCCGGGCTTCCCCTGGGGGCCGGCATGGACTATCACGCTGCAACGCAAAAATCCCCCAAAAAGACCCCATGATCCGCCTCGACAACGTCAGCAAACAAGCCGGCCACCAGATCCTGTTCATCGAAGCCTCGGCGGCCCTCAACAAGGGCGAGAAGATCGGCCTCGTCGGGCCCAATGGCGCCGGCAAGACCACGCTGTTCCGGATGATCGCCGGCGAGGAACTGCCCGATGAGGGGCAGGTCTCGACCGATCGCGGCATCACCATCGGCTATTTCAACCAGGACGTCGGCGAGATGAGTGGCCGCAGCGCCGTGGCCGAGGTGATGAATGGCGCAGGTCCCGTCAGCGAGGTCGCGGCCGAGCTGCGCGAGCTCGAGGCTGACATGGCCGATCCTGACAAGGCCGATCAGATGGAGGAGATCATCGCGCGCTATGGCGAGGTGCAGCACCGCTTCGAGGAGCTCGACGGCTACGCGCTGGACGGCCGGGCGCGCGAGGCGCTGTCCGGCCTCGGCTTCAGCCAGGAGATGATGGACGGCGACGTCGGAAAACTCTCCGGCGGCTGGAAGATGCGCGTGGCGCTGGCGCGTATTCTCCTGATGCGCCCCGACGTCATGCTGCTCGACGAGCCGAGCAACCATCTCGACCTCGAAAGCCTGATCTGGCTGGAGAAATTCCTGCACGATTACGAAGGCACGCTGCTGATGACCTCGCACGACCGCGAGTTCATCAACCGCGTGATCTCCAAGGTGATCGAGATCGATTCCGGCTCGCTCACCACCTATACCGGCGACTACGAGTTCTACGAGCAGCAGCGGGCGCAGAACGAGAAGCAGCAGCAGGCGCAGTTCGAGCGCCAGCAGGCCATGCTCGCCAAGGAGATCAAGTTCATCGAGCGCTTCAAGGCGCGCGCATCGCATGCGGCGCAGGTGCAGAGCCGGGTGAAGAAGCTCGACAAGATCGAGCGGGTCGAGCCGCCGCGGCGCCGGCAGAGCGTCGTGTTCGACTTCCCGCCGGCGCCGCGCTCGGGCGAGGACGTCGTCGCCTTGAAGAACGTCCACAAGGGCTACGGTTCCAAGCGCATCTATGATGGGCTCGATTTCATGATCCGCCGCAGGGAGCGCTGGTGCGTGATGGGCGTCAACGGCGCCGGCAAGTCGACGCTGCTCAAGCTCGTTGCCGGGGCCAGCGAGCCTGACCAGGGCACGGTGACGCTCGGTGGCAGCGTCAAGATGGGCTATTTCGCCCAGCACGCGATGGATCTGCTCGATGGCGAGCGCACCGTGTTCCAGTCGCTGGAAGACCAGTTTCCGACCGCGGGGCAGGGGTCCTTGCGCGCGCTCGCCGGCTGCTTCGGCTTCTCCGGCGACGACGTCGAGAAGCGCTGCCGCGTGCTGTCGGGCGGCGAGAAGGCGCGGCTCGTGATGGCCAAGATGCTGTTCGACCCGCCCAACTTCCTGGTGCTGGACGAGCCGACCAACCATCTCGACCTCGCCACGAAGGAGATGCTGATCAGGGCGCTGTCTGATTTCGACGGCACCATGCTGTTCGTCTCGCACGATCGGCATTTTCTGGCGACGCTGTCGAACCGCGTGCTGGAACTGACGCCGGAAGGAATCCATCAATATGGCGGCGGCTACACCGAATATGTCGCACGCACCGGGCAGGAAGCGCCGGGGCTGCGGTCGTAGCTACGTCAGGTTTCGCCGAAACCACTCCAGGCGTTCTTGGTCCTCCTCAGGAAATCGGCGCCTGACGAGCACGAAGCCCACGAGCCGATCGGCTTGGTCTGACAAAAAGGTGCCGTACCATTCAGCAGTGGCGAACGCGGTGCCGTGAGGAGTTCTGTCGGAGGCAATTTCTCTAGAGCAGACAGCAGTGACGTGAAGCCGTATGTGACGATGCCGGCCTCTGTCGTGCTCAGCTGCCTTATCCCGAGCACTCGCGAGCACTCCTCCGCCGGTCCGAAGTAAGCTTCTTCTCCTGACGGGAGGATCTTGATCAGATCCGATCGCTTCAGGAACTTCGAGGGCAGCTATGGTGTCTTCGCTCGGCGGCAGCGAGGCGATCTGTTGCGTCAATGATTCAATGATCGAAGCCAAAATCTCTCCGTGCGGGCAGGGATCGACGCTGCTCCGGCAAGACCTCCTCCAACAGCGACGCTGATCCTGCCGATCCATTTTCCGGCGCCGACGATCGGATTGATCAAGCCGTTCGGCGCCGCGTTTGATTTCCGCCACAAGTGAGAATGAGCGGAGTGTCTAATACGTGTAGAACATCCGTTGGATTTCCTTGGTGTCGGTCGTCTTGGTCAGCGCCAGCATCAGCAGGATCCGCGCCTTCTGCGGATTGAGCGTATCAGAGACGACGAAGTCGTGTTCGTCATCCTTGGCTTCCCCGTTGCGCGCGACGATGCCGTTGCCGACGCGGCTGCTCCTGACGATCACGACACCCTTCTTGCGGGCCTCGTCGAGAGCCGGCTCGACCGCGGGCCGGGCAAGACTGCCGTCACCCACGCCGGCGTGCACGATCCCCTTGGCCCCGGCGGCGACGAAGGCGTCGATCGCCACCCGGTTCATGTTGGCGTAGCCGTAGACGATATCGACTTGCGGCAGGGCATCGAGGTTGGAAACGTCAAATTCGGAGTCCGCGGTATGCCGGCGCGTCGATTGACGATAGAAGTAGGGCTTGTTGCCCTGCATGTAGCCGAGAAAGCCGAGTTCCGGGGTGCGGAAGGTGTCTGCCGTCGAGGTGTTGTTCTTGGTGACGTCGCGCGCCGCATTGATCTGATCGTTGAGAGCCACGAGCACGCCCTTGCCGACGGCCTCGTCACTGCCTGCGAGGATCACCGCATTGAAGAGGTTGATCGGCCCATCGGCGCTGATCGCGGTCGACGGCCGCATCGCGCCGACGATGACGACGGGTTTCCTGCTCTTGACGACAAGGTTCAGGAAATAGCTGGTCTCCTCGATCGTATCGGTCCCGTGCGTGATCACGATCCCGTCCACGTCATCCTGCGCGAGGAGCGTGTTGACGCGCTTTGCAAGCTTGAGCCAGTAGTCATTGTTCATGTTCTCGCTGGCGATCTGAAAGACCTGCTCGCCCTTGACGTTGGCCACCGTTTTCAGTTCTGGGACGGCGTTCAGGAGGGTCTCGATCCCCACCGTGGCTGCGGTGTAGCCGACCACAGTGGTGCTGCTCGCGCCGCTGCCGGCGATCGTGCCGCCGGTGGCCAGAACCATGACGTTGGGCAGACCGGGGCCCCTCGCGTTCGCAGCTTCAAGACTGATGAGCAGCGCGAACAGCACGCTCACTGTCGCCATGATCTGATGACGCACTCGAAGTTGCCACATCTTGACGTCCTTTTGCTGGAAAGCCTCGTCGATGCGCCCCATTTCGCTCAGCACTGCATGATCCGTCAGCCGGAGCTTTCTGTCCAGGGTTGTGATATCGCCGGAGGAGTTGGTTCGGATGGGCGGTGCCCCGGGGGCGGCGACGGTTCTCCCTCTCGCCATCTCTATTCGGAAACAAGAACGCGAGTGCCCGGGCCTTCTCGCCGGAGAGGCTTCGGCCTCGGAGGCGGGACAAGCCCGGGCATCGATCGTGGCGCGAGCTATTGCTCGCTAAAGCAACAGCAATTCAAGAAAGCCGCCGCTGCGCAGGCCCTACGCGCTGACTTCGCACTTCTTCATGAAGCTGCTCTTGGCGGCGCCGGCGAGCGGCTTGCCGTCGGCGCTGACGGCCTTGGGCGCGCAGGCCTCCGCCTTGCACTTCTTCAGGAACGAGGTTTTGGCGGCGCCGGCCAGCGGCTTGCCGTCCTTGCCGACCGCCTTGCTCTCGCAGGTGTCGTCCGCGAAGGCCGAGCCCGCCGCAAAGGTGGCAACGATCGCTGCGAGGAAAATCCGCTTCATCATGGGTGTCTCCCTAAACCAGAAATGGCATGCGGATTGGAGCCGCGAATCGTGGCGCAATCAAGCAGGATTGCGCGCCGCATGCTCGATCGCAGCTCCTTCCATTCATCTGCGGTTCAGATTCCGCGCGCGAGCAGCGCCTTGAAATCGGCTCGGGCGCGCTGCGCCTCGGCACGCGCGACGTCCGAGGCGTCACCCATGCCGAAATAGCCGTGGATCAGGCCCGGGCCTTCGTGATGCCTCACCGGCACGCCGGCAGCTTCAAGCGCCCGCGCATAGGCGGCCCCTTCGTCGCGCAGCGGATCGAACCAGGCGGTAGTTACGATCGCGGGCGCGAGGCCTTTGAGCGAGGCGGCGCGCAGCGGGGAGACGCGCCAATCGGCGGCGTGAGCGGGATCGGCGAGGTAGTGGCCGCAGAACCATTGCATCGTGGCACGCGTGAGAAAGTAGCCTTCGGCGTTTTCCGCGCGTGATGGAAAGCGCGCGTTCTCCGTGGCGTCGGCATAGAGGCCGACGGCGTCGGTCACGGGATAGACCAGCAGTTGCGCGGCAAGCTTGATCCCGGCATCGCGGCAGGCGATCGCGGTGGTGGCCGCGAGATTGCCGCCGGCACTGTCGCCGGCAAGGCCGAAACGCTTGGCATCGCCGCCAAATTCCGCGACGCGGCCAAACACGTCGCCGACCGCTGCGAAGGCGTCCTCGAAGGCGCCGGGAAAGCGGGTTTCCGGCGGACGCCGATAATCGACGGAGACGACGACCGCGCCGGTCTCGATCGCGAGATTGCGGGCCTGGCGGTCATGCGTTTCCAGATCGCCGGCGACCCAGCCGCCGCCGTGGAAGAACACCACCGTCGGCGCGGGATTGTTGCCGACCCGGTAGACACGCGCATCGAGCGGTCCGGCGCCGCCCTTCACCTTGATATCCTGCACGCTGTCGACTGGCGGCGGCGGCACCGCGGCGCGGGAGGCAGCCAGTGCGCGCAAGGAATCGCGGGCGCCCTGTGGCGTCATCGTGGTGGGATCGCGCAGCGGCAGCTGCGGAATGATCTGGGCGACGACGGGATCGAGCGGTGCGGGCATGGTGATCCTCATAAGGGTTCTTGGTCTTGCTTGCGGGCCAGCATAGATTTGGCGCGCCGCATCGGCAACCGTCGACGCGTTACGATTGCAATGCGCGCAAATGTAGAGGCAGGGAGGTCCTAGGGTGGAATTCGAGACGCTGGTCCAGTCGCGCCGCAGCGTGCGCGGTTTCAAGCAGCAGCAGGTCGCCCGCTCTGCGATCGAGGCGATCATCGAGAGCGCCAAGCGCGCCCCGTCGTCGATGAACACCCAGCCCTGGCATGTCCACGTGCTCACAGGCGCACCGCTGGAAGAGGTGCGTCGCCGAAACATGGAGGAGATGGTTGGCGGCGCCAAGATCAAGCGCGACATCGTCAGCCATGGCGAATATCAGGGCGTGCACCGCACCCGGCAGGTCGACATCGCCAAGAACCTGTTCGGCGCGATGGGCATTGCGCGCGACGACAAGCCGATGCGGCAGGACTGGGTGCTGCGCGGCTTCCGCCAGTTCGACGCGCCGGTCTCGCTGGTCCTCACCTATGACCGCGTGCTCGATCCCGGCGCGGTCTGCCATTTCGATCTCGGCGCGCTCTGCTACGGCATCGTGCTCGCGGCCTGGGACCGCGGTCTCGGCTCCGTCATCAACGGGCAGGGCATCATGCGTTCCGACATCGTGCGCGAAGTCGCCAGGATACCGGAGGACGAGGTCATCATGACCTGCATTGCGATGGGCTATCCCGACGACAACTTTGCCGCGAATGCCGTGCGCTCGGATCGCGCGCGTAATGCGGAGTTCGTGCGCTATGTCGGTTTTGCCGATTAGCACGGCGGCTTATGCGGAGGAGAATATTCTCTCGCAGAAATTTTTGGTGCGGAGTCGTTACGGCCCCTTGCAATCTCGATCGGGCGCGGGAGGAACAATATGCGGGCTAAAAGGTTTGTTGCTGGCGCGAGGGAATCGATATGCGGCGGCTGGCTAGCCTGGTTCGGTGGTTCTTCGGTCCGCGATTGCGGCGTCCGATCGACGAGGATCCAAGTCTTCCCTTCACACCTGAAGAGTTCAGCAGGCTCATACGCAGCGGCAGACGCGAGGACATGAGGCTGCTTGCCGAAGGCCTGGCTTGTCGGTCGATGCCGCGGCGGGCCAAATTTCGGGCCACGCACTAAAGCGCGATGAAGCGTCGTCGCGCTTGAGTTTATTGCCTGCGCATGATCTTTCCGGAAAACCGCTGTGCCCTTTTCCGGATCATGCATCAGGCCCGTGTCCGAGAGGCGATTACCGCGCTTACCGCGTGAGCGCGACCTGCCTGAATGAGTTCACCAGCACCTTCTCCAGCTTTCCCTTCATTCCGCAGAGAATGTCGTAGGCCTCCGCACGTGGCATGGTCGGCTTGTAGTGGCGATGCTCGATCAGCGCCGCGAAGATGTCAGAGATGGTGAGAATGCGGACGATGTCGCTGATGCTCTCGGCGCAGAGCGCGTCCGGATAGCCGCTGCCGTCGAGATATTCGTGATGATGCCTGACGGCATCGAGGATCTCCGGCGTAATCTTGTCTTGGCTCTTCAGAAAATCGTAGCCGGCAACCGGATGCGTCTCGATCATCGCGCGCTCTCCCGGGTCGAGCCGGCCGGGCTTGTCGAGGATGGCGAGCGGAATCTGGGCCTTGCCGATGTCGTGGAACATCGCCGCCGTGTACAGGCGCTCGAGATCCGCGGGGCGCACGCCGAGGCTCAAGCCGAAGTCGATGGCGACGCCGGTGACCAGCAGGCAATGCTGGTAGGTTCCCTCGTGGTGGCGCCGTACCGTCGTGAGCCATTCGGACAGTCCGTGCTGGGTGATGCGATCGGCGATCTGGCGACCGGCTTGCTTGGTGCCGTCCACGTCGAGCGGCTGGCCAAGCGTGACGGCGGTGAACATCGAGGCGATGGCGGTCGCTGCGGTCTCGACCGCATTGTCGGGATCGGCCGGATCATTCGACGAGGCCGACGCCGGGTCGGCAGGATCGGACAGCGCCGCCAGCAGCCTGGTCCGGGTGACCATCGCCGGAAGCACGAGAGTGGCGCCGAGCGCGTAGGCCTGTGAAATGCCGACGTGAGAGGTATGCTCGAGCAGGAAGATGCGCTTCTTCGCCTTGGCGAGCTTGCCGGCGCGCTTCTTGATGGCGGCGATGTTGTCGACGTCGCGCAGCTCCGCGCGGATGACGACGGCGGACGGCACCTGCGACAGCTTGGCGTCGGCATCGAGCCGTTCGCCGGCAACGGTAAATCTCTCTTCCAGAATCGAGCGTATGCCCGACAGTTTGTCGGACGTGTCGGCCAGCACTTGCACGAGAGGGCGCGCGGCCTCCATCTCCCGGATACCGTCGGCTCGATTGACGAGGTTTTGTATGGTTCGCGCGTTCTGCACGGTCTGACCCGGACGTTACCGCACTTGCGTTCAATTCGTTGGATGAATGATCGGGTTACTTGCTCTGGGCCGCACTCTCGGCCTTGGCCTTCGGCTTCCCCTTGCCATCTGCGGTGATGAAGTGAACCCCTGCCGTGGTGCCGTCGATCCAGACCAGCTCGCAACGCCGGTAAGCCAATCCGGTCGACGACAGCAGCATGAAGAACTCCTTGGCCTGGAGCACGTCGAGCGTGCCTTCGACCTCGAGCTTCGCGCCGGTCTGCGACACGTCGAGCAGGACGCAGCTGCGGCGCCAGGTGCCGTCCGAGCCCATCAGGTTGACGGGCTGCCTGTGATCCATCCTTACGCGAGCCGCCTTTCGACCGTCGAACCTCATTGGCTATCCCCCATTGTCGCGCCGCGATGTCACCGACCGTTCGCTTTGGCGCTTGCCGCAATTTCTCCCCAGCGCACCGTCCATTGGCTGGTCGACAGAAGCAGCGTCTCGTAGATGTGCTGTGCGCGCTCGCGCTCGGCGAAGGAGAGCCGCGTGCCTCTGCGGTTGCTCAGGATCGCGAGCGTGGTCGCCCAGTTCAGCCGCGACGCCCGGCAGGCCATCACCAGGCCTTCGCAATCTCCGTCGGCCATGACCTGCTCGACGACCTCGATCGGAGCGCCCGACAGCACCGACAGCGCCGTGAACAGGCTGGCGGTCTCGCCGCGGATCGCGAAGCGATTCACCGTGGAATCGTTGAGCTTGCCGACGCGGTTGAGCGCGACGATCTCCGGCCGTGCGCCGGCATAGTCGGCCGGGCAGGGGCGCGCTGGCGCAGCTGTTTGGGCGGGCGGCACGGCGGACGCGTTGGGCTTTGCCGGCGTCTTCTGGCCGAGTGGGGCAGAGAGCAGCTTCCGCACGACAAGGTCGGGCGTACCGGGCCGCAGCACCAGCGCCTTCGCAATCTCGCCGTCCTCGTCAGCCTTGGCGATCAGTGCGGCGTAGGCGGCGTCGGAGAATTTGGTTCCGGGGTTCCCGATCAGCGCAAGGCAGATCGCGCCGCCACGCTGGATCAGCGCTTCCGTCACGACCGGCTCGATGCAATCCCGGGCGGCGATCGCGCGTTGCTGCCGCTCGCCGCAAGAGGCCGCGACCGCCGCAAGGTCGGCCGCGCCGAGTGCCTGTGATTTGAGCAGGACTGGACACGCCACGTCCGGATCATCGTGCGCCGCGAGGCGCCCCAACGTCTGCGGCGGCGCCACCTTCAGCTCGGCAAGCGTGGTGCTGAGCTCAGCCAATGCGCGTGCCTCGACCCGCTCCGCCAATCGGAGCAGAACGCCGTCGACCACGTTGGCGAGCACTTCCTGAGACCGGTCGCAGCGGCCAGTGAGCAATTGCACAATGCCGGCGAGAATGCGGGCGCAGCGGTCAAGCGGACACGTTGCGACCGCCTGTTCCAGTTCAACCAGAATGTCAGCAGGCGAATTTGCCATCATGGCAGCGGCCTGTGCTCAAAATATATTTTGACTATTCAACTCCCCTATTGCGCCGCACAGCGGTTAATTTGAAATTTAAGCATTGAACGGTGGGGTATTGAAGCACCGTCGATACAACCGGAATCGCTATCGAAATTCGGCGAGGCGAGTTGCGACGACTTGTCCTTCGACACGGGACACTCGCCAATTGATGTGTAACGGGTAGGATGATTCTTTCGATCTAACGGGGGCACCGAAGGGGAAACAGATCGGCGCTATTGCGGACGCGCGTCGTTCAGGACGCGATTTTTCATTGTCATGAGCAGCATTGATGATGCGCCATTGCTGGCGCCAAAGATATTTCGGTTCTACGACGTCGACGAGTTTCGCAGTTCGATACGCGGGCTGAACATCGAGTTCACGCCTTTGGTGCGAAGGATTGCGACCGAGCAGATTATCCTGCATCTGCCCGGCTGCGACGTGAACGTCACGCGCGCGTTTCCGCGCGTCGTGGATGCGCAGCTTGTTGACGATTGCACGGCGATCGGTTTCGCGATGGATGATCTCGACGTGCCCATTCGTTTCAACGGCGCGCAGCGGGATCGCGCGGTCATCGTCGTCGGCAGCAGCGGTGCGGCCTACAACACGGTCGAGGAGGTTCAGCGTCAGGTCGGCTCCGTCGTGTTCAGGCCGGAAGTGAGGGATCGTGGCTGGCCGGAAGCGAAGTCGAGCTTCAAGCTGTTCGAGACGAGCGAGCAGGCGCTGCATCGGTTGCGGCGAACCGTCACGGAGGTGGTCGCGGCCGCCTCCGAACCCGTCGATGCCGCCGCGGTGCCGATGAAGGCGGCTGCGATGCGGGAGTCCTTGCTCGCTGCCGTCGATGCGGCCATCGCCGACGTCGTTCCGGCACGATGGACGGTGTGGCCGAATGACGCGCGCAACTTCAGGATCTTCGAGGATATTCGCGCGCTGCTCTCCGGCGATCTCTCTCAACCCATCTACAGCGAGGACATCGCGCGCAAGCTCGGCGTGCCGGTCCGCACCATGCATGACGTCGTCCGCCGCTATCGCGGCATGAGCCTGCACCGCTACTTGCGCCTGCGCCGGCTGTGGCTGGTGCGCCAGCGGCTGCTGGGCGGCGGAGCCGACAGCGTCAAGGCCGTCGCGCTCGCCTTCGGCTTCTGGCATCTCAGCGACTTCTCCAGGAGCTATCGCAACCAGTTCGGCGAGACCCCCTCACAGACGCTGGAGCTCAGACGAAAACGATAGCGCCTCAAATCGGTTGGGAACGGCCCGCCGCTTCGTGCTAACGTGCCGGCCATGAGCAATCGCATCCTCGTCCTCTACGGTTCCTACCGTTCCGACCGCATGGGCATCCGCCTTGCGAATTTCGTGATCGATCGCCTCCGCAGCCGCGGAGAGGAGGTCGAGTTCATCGACGCCAAGGCCATCGGCCTGCCGATGCTCGACCGCATGTACAAGGAATACCCCAGGGGCTCCGCGCCCGAGGCGCTGGAGAAGCTGGCCGGGCAGATCCGCGGCGCCGATGGTTTCGTCTTCGTCACCGGCGAATACAATTGGGGCATCCAGCCCGGCCTGAAGAACCTCACCGACCATTTCCTGGAGGAGTGGTTCTGGCGGCCGGCCGCGATCGTGAGCTATTCCGCCGGCCGATTGTCCGGCGCGCGTGCCTCCACCGCCTGGCACGGCACGCTGTCGGAGATGGGCATGGTGGTGATCTCGAGCACCATCGGTGTCGGCCCGATCGCACAGACGCTGTCGGCCGAGAGCGAGCCGATCGGCGAGGGCGGCAAGGCGCTGGAGCGTTCATTCCCGCGCTTTGCCGATGATCTCGCCTGGTGGATCGAGGCCGCCAAGGCGCAGCGGGCGCGCAAGGCGCCGCCTTACTAAGCCGCCCGGACCTCGCTGAGGAAGCGGTCGAACTGGCCGGCGAGGTCGCGCGACTGGCTCGAGAGCTGCTCGGCCGCGCCCAGCACTTCCCTGGCAGCCGCGCCCGTGTCGTCGGCGGCGCGCTGCACGCCTGAAATGTTGGTGTTGACCTCCTGGGTGCCGCGCGCGGCCTCCTGGACGCTGCGGGCGATCTCCTTGGTCGCAGAGCCCTGTTCCTCGATCGCGGCGGCAATCGCGGTGCCGATCTGGTCGATCTCGGCGATGACGTCGGCGACGTTGCGGATCGCGGCGACGGTCTCGTCGCTCGCGGTCTGGATCGCGGTGATCTGCTCGGAGATCTCGGTCGTCGCCTTGGCGGTCTGGCCGGCCAGCGATTTCACCTCGGACGCCACCACGGCAAAGCCGCGGCCGGCATCGCCGGCGCGGGCGGCCTCGATCGTGGCATTGAGAGCAAGAAGATTGGTCTGCTCGGCGATGCTCTGGATCAGCGTGACGACGTCGCCGATCTTCTGCGCGCCCTCGGCGAGCGCCCGCGCAGTGTCGCCGGTGCGGCGGGCATTGTCGACGGCGCGGGCCGCGATCTCGGTGCTCTGCGCGACCTGACGGCCGATCTCGGTGATCGAGGAGGTCAGCTCTTCGGTGGCGCTGGCGACCGTCTGCACGTTGGTCGAGGTCTGTTGCGACGCGGCGGCAACGACGGCGGCCTGGCTGTTGGTCTGGGCCGCCGTCGCGGTCATCGATTGTGCGGTGGTTTCCATGGTGGAGGAGGCGTGGGACAGACCGCCGACCAGCTCGGTGACCTTGGCCTCGAAGGCGCGGGTGAGTTCGTCGAGCGCCTGGGCGCGGCGCATCTTGCCGTCGTTCTCGGCCTGCTTCTCGGCGGCGAGGCGGTCGGCGCGGATCATGTTGTCCTTGAAGACCTGGACGGCCGCAGCCATCGCACCGATCTCGTCGGAGCGCGCGGCACCGGGGATCTCTTCGGCAACCTCGCCGTCGGCCAGCCGCGACATCCGCGTCGTGAGACTGACGATCGGGGCGCAGACGCGGCGGCGGACTGTCACGATGAGGCCGATGCTCGCGATCAGCACGGCGAGGAGGCCCACGAGAGCGATGGTGAAGCTGGTGCGCGCGGCGGAGGAGGCACCCGCGAGGATTTGCTCGGCATTGTCGTAGAAGGCGTCGCGGACCTCGATGATGGTGCCAAGGCCGCGCTGCGTCGAGGCGTAATAGGTGTCCATGTCGTGCTCGTACTTGCCGGTGACGGCACCGTCCTTCACCAGCTTGAGCTCGCGGCCGAACTCCTCGACATAGATCGCGTTGAACTTCTCGAGCGCCGCGGCGACGTTCGCCGGAGTGGCCGGATTGCCGCGCAATTCCAGCAGCGACATCAAGATCTGATCGTTGCGACCTTGCGAGCGGCTGATGTCCGCCTTCTCGGCATCGGTCGCCGGCTTCTTGCCGCCGACGAGATTCTTGTGCAGGCTGGAATTGAAGCCGCCGACGTCGCGCAGCGTCATCGCGATATTGGCGTAGCTGGCCTGGCGGTAGGCGTCGCCATTGAGGATCGCCATGCGCCGGACCTGCTCGTTGAGCAGCGCGGTCACGCCGCCGTTGAGCACGGCATTGTCGGCGACGATCTTCTTGGCCGCGTCCTTGCGCGCCTCGGCCGGCCCGGCCAGCGCCTTGTCGATGGCCTCACGCAAAGCCGTGAACTTCGCATTGATACCGTCGATATTGCTGCCGATGGTGGCGCCGTCGTCGAACGGGCCGGGCAGCTCCTTGCGCAGCGCGTTCATCTTGTCGCGCGCGCCATCGGTCGACTTGCGCAACTTGTCCTGCTCGGCAAGCAGTGCGGGATCGATGGTGGCGGGACCGTAGAGGATGTTGGTGGAATAGCCCCGTTCGGGGTTGAGATAGCGCGGGATGTCGCTGACGGCGCGGACGATCGCAAGCCGGCCTTGCGCCTCGGTGATACGCTCCATCGTCTGGTATTTCGTCACGGCGACGTAGACGGCGAGCCCGCCGCCGACGGTCGACAACGAGACGATGGCGGTGGTCAGGAGCGTTCCGATTTTCATGGGCAGTCCGGCAATTGGCACGGGAGAAAGATATTCTCCGAAAAATAGGCGGGCCGTGTTAATTGCCGGTTTACGCTGCCGGCCGAGCAGGCAGCGGTGCCTACGCTTTTCGATCGAGGGCCGCGAGGATCGCCAGCGTCGCGCCCTCGCGCTCGCCTGCGAAGTACCGGGCGAGCGCCTCGCCGAAAATGGGCTGATCGGACACCGCGCCGAACAGCGTCATCGAGGAGCGGAATTTGGCGTCATCCGGCGCGCCGAGGATGGCGTTGATGGTGCGCCCCTCGACGGCGAGCACGAGACGCGTGCAGTCGATCAGGCGCGGGCCGAGAGTGGGGTGGGCGAGATAGGCCTCGGCCTCCGCGCGCGAGCCGATGGCGTAGCGCTGCGACATGGCGCTGAAGCCGAGACCGGCGATTTGCGGGAAGACGAACCACATCCAGTGGCTCTGCTTTCGCCCGCGGGCCAGCTCCTCCCGGACGGCGCGAAAAACCGGATCCTGGGCCCGGACGAAGCGCTCTAGATCGAAAGGATCGGTCATGGGATACCTTGAGACGCCTCGACGGGCCCTTGCCGGCCGCGATTATGCCTAACTTTTGGCTCCCAATGTGGTAGCTGGTATAGAGAATCTCCGGGTGGGGGTGGGTCCCCCGGGGGTCGATTTGGGGATCTAATGGTTTCCGACCGCGTACGCGCCGAGAGGCTGTTGTCGTCGCGCCGCCGTATTGGGCGGACCGAGACGATACTGCTGTCCCTGGCCGCCGTCGCGGTGGCGCTCGGCGCCGCCGCCTGGGTTGCGGATATCGGCGACTCGACCCCGCTGGTCACCGCCGCCTTGCCGCCCGCCAATACCCCTTCGTTTGACGATCGCTTCGCATCGCTCTCGGGCAATCCGCCCGCCCGTGATTTGGGCCTGCGGTCGATCGAGCGCTCCGCCCTCAATGCGGTGCAGCTCAAGCTGCAAGATGCCAAGGCGATGCTCGCCCAGAAGCTCCAGGGCGACGAGTGGCGCTCGACACTGACTGATGACGACCGGCATGCCGTCGAGGAGCCGAAGCCCGCGCAGCGCGCCGACGCCGTCCCGATGCCGCGCTCGCGTCCGGTCCAGGCCGATTTCGCCTCCCAGGTCGCCTCCAGCCAAGCCTATGCCGAGACCAATCCCAAGGTCGATAACCGCAACTTCTTCGAGAAATTCACCGACAAGATCAAGCTCGCCTCGCTGACCCCCGGCGACGGCCTGTTCGCCAAGGCGCCTGATCTCGCCGCCCTCGGCTACGATTCGCGCACCGCGGTCTACGACATCAAGGCCAAGGCGGTTTATCTGCCGAGCGGCGTCGCGCTGGAGGCGCATTCGGGCATGGGCGCGCTGATGGACGACCCCGACCATGTCGACCAGCGCATGGTCGGCGCGACCCCGCCGGCGACCTACGATCTGAAGCCGCGCGAAAAGCTGTTCCACGGCGTCCGGGCGCTGCGCATGACGCCGACTGACGGCACCAGCGCACTCGGCCGCGTCGGCCTGCTCACCCACAACTACATGCTCGGGCCGCGCGGCGATTCCAACGGCTGCGTCTCGATCAAGGACTATGACCGCTTCCTCAAGTCGTGGGACAATGGCGAGTTCAACCGCCTCGTCGTGGTGCCGAGCCTGGGCAGATCGGCAACGGCTTCGCAGCGCGCCAGCACCGATTCCTGATATTCGCCAGGTGCGGCGGGGCTGCCGTTCTCCCTTCGTTAAGCCGTCATCGTCCAGAAGCAGCCCATGAGTGATCCATCAAAATCCGAAACTCCGCTGCGCACGACGTTCAAGATTCGCCTGAACGGCGACACGCTGGCGATCGCGACCGTCGGCCAGGCCTATCAGTTCCTCACCAATTACAAGTCCGTCGAGTGGATGGAATTCCGAGCGCTGCACGAGGACGCCGTCGTGGCGCTCGAAGGTGCCGCCGACAATGCCATGCTCGCGGTGCAGGCGACCAACGCCGTGCGGGCGCTATTCGTGAGCGCGAAGCTGCTCTGAGCGGAGCGTCTCTTTCATCATTTGCGGGTGTGGAGGTGAGGGCATTCGTCGCTCTCGTATCCCGGACAAGCCGCAACGCCTGAAGCGTTGCGGCGCAGAGGCGGGACCCAGATGGCAATACGGTATGGTGCCGATAGAGGACC
This sequence comes from Bradyrhizobium sp. USDA 4486, assembly GCF_054057995.1. Classification (NCBI taxonomy): domain Bacteria; kingdom Pseudomonadati; phylum Pseudomonadota; class Alphaproteobacteria; order Hyphomicrobiales; family Nitrobacteraceae; genus Bradyrhizobium; species Bradyrhizobium sp. USDA 4486. The sequence goes on along the minus strand of NZ_JBSRZV010000001.1, from coordinate 2,554,476 downwards.
ATGTTGCGACAGCAGCGTGCGCTGTTGGTCTTCCTCGACGACGCCTGAGGCGTTCTCGGCAAGTCCTTGGCTCGATGCGCTGATTTGGCGGCCGATGGCCGGGCGCTATGCGTTCTCGCAGCTTGAAGTCTGCCTCAGGAACAGGCAAACGGTCGGCCAAGACCAAGGCCCTGGGCTGACTAAAGGCCATACATTTCAAAGCTTGATTTAGGGAGAAAGCTCATCATGAAACGCCGTACATTCCTCAAGGGCGGCGCGGTTGCGGGCGCGACGACGCTGGTGGCCGCACCTGCGATCGCGCAGAACTCGCCCGAGATCAAATGGCGCCTGACCTCGAGCTTCCCGAAGTCGCTCGACACCATCTACGGCACGGCCCAGACCTTCGCGAAATACGTGGCTGACGCCACCGACAACAAATTCCAGATCCAGACTTTTGCGGCCGGCGAACTCGTCCCGGGCTTGCAGGCGCTCGACGCCGTCAGCGTCGCCTCGGTCGAGATGGCGCAGACGCCGCTCTATTTCTATATCGGCAAGGAGCCGGCGCTGGCCTACGCCACCGGCGCGCCGTTCGGCATGAATCATCGCCATCAGGAGTCCTGGTGGTTTTTCGGCGGCGGCGCCGACCTCACGAACGAGGCGCTGAAGCCATTCAAGGCGCACGCCATCCTCTGCGGCAATTCGGGCACCCAGATGGGCGGCTGGTTCCGCAAGGAGATCAAGACCGTCGACGATCTCAAGGGCCTCAAATTCCGCATCGCCGGCATGGGCGGCCATGTGCTGGCGCGGCTCGGCATCGTGCCGCAGCAGCTCGCCGGCGGCGATGTCTATGCGGCGCTGGAGAAGGGCTCGATCGATGCCGCCGAATTCGTCGGCCCCTATGACGACGAGAAGCTCGGCTTCCAGAAGGTCGCCAAGTACTATTACTTCCCCGGCTGGTGGGAAGGCGGCGCCATGCTGCACATGATCGTCAACGACGAGAAATGGGCGAGCCTGCCGAAGCACTATCAGGCGATCGTCAACCAGGCTGCGTCCGCCGCCGGCGCCTGGATGCTCGAGAAATACGACAGCGTGAATCCGGCGGCCTTGAAGCGGCTGATCGCCAATGGCGCGGAGTTGAAGGCATTCCCCCAGCCGGTGCTGGAGGCCTGCTACAACGCGACCCAGGAGCATTTGAACGAGCTCGCCGCCAAGAGCGACCTGTTCAAGCGCACCAAGGAGAGCCACGATGCGTATATGAGGGAGCTGTTGTTCTATACGCAGATCGCGGAGAACTTTTACGACAACTATCTGCTCAGCAAGATGCGCAACAAGGGCTGAGTGCGAGGAGGGCGCGGTGTTTACGCCGCGCCCAGCCCCAGCTTCGCGTAAATGCGCCTTGCATAGGCGCCGAACGCGTCCGTCGTTTTCAGCGGCAGGTCGCGCGGGAAGGGCAGGTCGATTGCGAAGTAATCCGCCATCTTCGCCGGGCCCGCGGTCAGCACCGCGCAATGCGACGACAAAAACACCGCTTCCTGGATCGAGTGCGTGACGAAGATGATGGTCTTGCCGCTCTCGCGCCAGATCCGCAGCATCTCCAGATTCATCTGCTCGCGCGTCAGCGCATCCAGCGCGCCGAACGGCTCGTCCATCAGGATCAGCTTAGGATCGTGCACGAAGGCGCGCGCAATCGCCGTGCGCTGTTGCATGCCGCCGGAGAGCTGCTGCGGATATTTCTGCTCATAGCCGGCGAGGCCGACGAGGTTGAGCAGGTCGCGCGCCCGCTCGCGCGCGGCCTTCATCGGCAGTCCGACGATCTCGGCCGGCAAGAGCACGTTATCGAGGATGGTGCGCCATTTCAGGAGCAGCGCCTGCTGGAACACCATGCCGATGTCGCGCGTGGGATCGAACGGGGTTTTGGCGTTGCCGATGTTCACGCGGCCGCCGTCGGCGTTGTGCAAGCCGGCCAGAATCTTCATCACCGTGGTCTTGCCGCAGCCGGAGGGGCCGACCAGCGAGACCAGCTCACCTTCCTGCACGTCCATGGTGACGTCGGACACCGCCAGGAATTCGGCGCCGCCGGTCCGGTAGACCTTTCGGACACCTTGCAGGCTGATGAAGGCCTCGGAGCTCATGCCAGCCATTTGCTCAAATTGGCCGCCACGAACGCGTCGTCGCTGAGGTCGGCGTGCTCGCGCGTGACGCGGTCGATCTCCTCCTTCTGGCCGGGGCTGAGGCCCTCGTCCGGATCGAGGCACCACAGGCCCTGCATCAGGCCCTGGCGGCGCAGGATCTCATGGCATCCGGCGATGCAGCCGTGGAAATTGTTGGCGACGTCGAAGAAGGCGCTGTTGCAGTCGGTGACGCGGGCATCGAGCGCGAGCAGGTCGGCCGGCACGCTGTCCTTGTACCGCGCCGCCTTGCAGCGCTCGAACTGCTTGATCGCGCTCGCGGTCCAGACCGACCAGTGGCCGAGCAGGCCGCCTTTGAAATAGGTGCGCGTGGTGATGCCCTTGTCACGCAGATCGAACGGCAGCATCAAATCGAGCAGGATGTGGTCGTCATTGCCGGTGTAGAGCGCGACGCGGTCGAGCGCGCCGGCGGAGGCAACGCCGCGCAGCACGTCGAGCGTGCGATAGCGGTTGAACGGCGCGATCTTGATGGCGATGACATTGTCGATCGAAGCAAAGCGCTGCCAGAACCGGCTCGACAGGATGACGCCGCCGACCGCCGGCTGGAGATAGAAGCCGACCAGCGGGATCTCAGCGGCGACCGCGGCGCAATGCGCGAGGATCTCGTCCTCGGAGGCGCTCTTCATCGCGGCGAGGCTGAGCAGGCCGGCGTGATAGCCGATGTCGCGCGCGGTACGGGCTTCACTGACGGCCTGCGTGGTCGGGCCCGCAAGGCCGGCGACCATCGCCAGCGGCCGCTTGGTCCAGTTCGCGGCTGTCTCGGCGGCAAGCTCCAGCACCGGCCGGTACAGGCCGACATCGCGGATCGCGAATTGCGTGGTGTGCACGCCGACGGCAAGGCCTCCGGAGCCGGCGTCGATGTAGTAACGCGTCAGCGCGCGCTGATGCTGTTTGTCGAGCTGACGCCCGGCGGTGAGCGCGAGCGGGTGCGCCGGCAGCACGGTGCCTTCGGCTATCAGCTTGCGAACGTCCGCGTTGATCTGGCTGTGGTGCATGATGTCCTATCCGAATTCGGGGCCGGCGACGGCGAATGGCATTTCGTCGCCCGCTGATGTGGCAGGGCCGAACCGCATGCGCTGGAACGGCCGTTCGATGGTCCAGCCCGATGCGGTCAATCCTTCCAGGAACGCGGCTTGCGGTGCGACGGCGTCGATCAGGAGGGGGCGAGGCTCCGAGTGCGCGATCGCATGGACAAGGGCCAGCGCGTCCTCGGCATCGTCAGCGAATAATGGGCCGATATGGCGCGCGGTCCGGCCGTCGCGCACCAGCGCGATGGCGCCGTTCGCTGCGACGATGCGCGAGCCGGAGCGTTGGGCGAAGGCGGTGAGGAGCGCGGTCCGGTCGAACCCGGTGGCGCGCCGATCGCGTGCGCAAAGCGCGTTGAGCGTTGCGGCTGACGGCGCCGGGGCGGCGGCCTGCGCCGGCTTCACCAGCTTGAGCCGGCGCAATTGCAGCGTTGGCGTGAAACCGAGCGGTCCATAGACGGCGGCGCCGTCGGGCGTGGCGTCGAGCCAGCTGGTCAGGGCGTTTTTGCGCGCCGTCTCCAGGCAGGCATCGACGAGGCGGGTGGCAAAGCCGCGGCGGCGGTGGGGGGCCGATACCAGCACCATGCTGATCCAGGCGTTGTTGCCTGAGTATGGGAGCAGGGCGGCGGTCGCGACCAGCCGCATGCCGTCGCGAATGCCGAACACCATGCCGTCGCGCAGGAAGATGCGCCAGTCCTCTTCGGTCTGGTTCCAATGCGCCTCCGCCGACAGCGCGAGCCCGGCGATCGCGTCGGCGACGCCGAGCTTGAGGATGGGCGGAGCGTCAGTAGCGTCCATCGCGCACCTCATATTTGGTCGGCTTGCCGAGGCTCGGCATGGCGCGCGACACCCAGTCAGCGGTCCATGCGATCAGCTGCTCCGTGTCGACGACGGGCAGCCCGAACAGCTCGACAGCCCTGGACGTATCAGTGAGCCACGCCGTCGGCTCTTCCTTGCCCGTCAGCACCGGCGCGCGGCCGAAGCGGGCGCCGAATTTTTGCGCGAGATCGCGCACGGCCAAGATCTCGTGGCCGCTGACATTGATCGGCGAGGTCGGAGCCGTGCAATGCGCAAGGCACCGCAGCGCCTGCGCGGACGCATCGCCCTGCCAGATGAAATTGACATGGCCGAGGCTGACGTCGATTGGAATGCCGTTCAGGACTTTCGTGGCGATGTCGTGCAGCACGCCGTAGCGCATGTCGATCGCATAGTTGAGGCGGAACAGCCGGCCGGGCGTTCCGAATTTGCGCGAAAAATACTCGAACATGCGCTCGCGGCCGACGCAGGACTGCGCGTATTCGCCTGGCGGGTTCGGCGCCATCTCCTCGCTCGAGCCTTTGCCGTCGACGGGGACGAAGGGATAGATGCAGCCGGTCGAGAACGCCACGATCCGCGACGACGGGAAGGCTTGCGCGACCAGCGCCGGCACATGCGCATTCATCGCCCAAGTCAGCGACAGATCGCCCTCGGCGCCGAATTTGCGGCCGGCCATGAAGATGATGTTCGGCGGCTTGGGAAGGGCCTGAATGGCTTTCTCGTCCATCAGATCGCAGTTGATGGTCTCGATGCCGCGCGCGTGCAGCCACTCCTTGACGCCGGCTTCGCTGAAGCGGGCGACGCCGATGACGCGGCGATCTGGCGCGGCGGCTTTCGCGAGCCCCGCCTGCGTCGGGCCCATCTTGCCGCCGACACCGAGGATCATGATGTCGCCCTCGACCTTATTGAGGTCGTCGATCAGCGCTTGCGTCGGCCGGCACAGGAGATCGTCGAGTGCCGCGATATCAGGGATGGTCTTCGGCAGATTCTCGCGGGTGAGCAGCATGGTTCTATCCTTCAAGTCTGCCGTTTCAGGTTTGTCTTGCATCGCCGATCACGAACATGCGTTCGAGGGTGAGGACCACGCCATAGAGAGCGACGCCGAGCAGAGTGAGCAGCACGACGGCCATTACCATCGCGGGCGTGTCGAGCGATGACTGCACCTGGATCATGAGATAGCCGAGCCCGCGCTCGGAGGCGATGAACTCCCCGACGATGGCGCCGGCGACGGCGAGGATGGCGCCGACCTTCATGCCGGAGAACACGTAAGGCAGCGATCCCGGCAGCTGGATCTTGCGGAACAGCGTCCAGCGCGAGCCGCGCAGCGAATTGACGAGGTCGAGCAGGTCAGGCTCGACCTCGCGCAGGCCGCGCGCGGTGGTGAGCAGGATCGGGAAGAAGCAGATGCTGAAGGCGATCAGGATATTCGGCACGATGCCGTAGGAGAACCAGACGATGAAGAGCGGACCGAGCGCGACCTTCGGGATCATGTTCAAGGTCACGAACAGCGGCAGCAGCACGAGGCTGACGAGCGGCGCCCAGCTGAAGATCACCGCGAGCGCTACGCCGACGAAGGCGCCGAGCGCGAAGCCGCCGAGGATCTCGATGGCCGTCACCAGCGTGTTGGCGCCCCAGGCATAGCTTGCGGTTCCCAGCGTTTGAATCGTCGCCAGCGGGGAGGGCAGGATAAATTTCGGCACGTGGAAGGCGTCGACCGCGACCTGCCATAGGACGAGCACGGCGAGGTGCACGATCAGGACAACCGCAAAGCTGCGCGAGGTGCGGGCTGCGTCTCCTGCCACCATTTGCTCCCTGTTGCCAGCAGCGACGGATGCCGCTGGTCGTCAGCTTAACCGTCCTAGGGGTAAGTTTCAACCAGTTGGTTGATTACGCCCGGAGCGAATGCAGCACGAGGTCGGCGACGTGGCGGCGGCGGGCGCGCCGCGCGGCCCGGCTCGACAGGTCCTTGCCGAAGATCGCGGACAGCGTCGGCGTGTTGGAGAGATAGAAATAGCTGAGGCCGGCGATGGAGATATAGAGCTGGATCGGGTCGATCCCTTTTCGGAACACGCCGGCGCGGACGCCCTCGTGCAGGATGTGGGATACGCTGCGGACCAGCGGCGAGTGCATCGCCTCCAGCCGCGTCGAGCCGCGGACGTGACGGGCGCCGCCGCGGTTCTCGTCGTTCAGCAGCACGATGAAATCAGGGTTGGTGGCGAGGTAATCGAACGAGGCCTCGATCAGCTTCCGGATCGCCTTTTCCGGCGGCAGGCCTTCGAGATTGAGCTGCCGCTCCTGCTCCCGGATGTCGGCGTAGACCCATTCGAGCACGGCGAGATAGAGCGCGTCCTTGTCGCCGAAATAATGGTAGACTAGCTGCTTGTTGACGCCGGCGCGCTCGGCGATCTCGTCGACGCGGGCGCCGGCAAAGCCGTGCTTGGCGAACTCCAGCCGCGCCGCCGTGAGCAGCTTGTTGCGGGTAGCGACGGGGTCGCGCCGCTGCGGCACGGTGTCGCCTGAACGTTTTGCGGGCATTTCCAACCAAACAGTTGACAACTTGAGGGCGGCCTTGTTGCATTGGTATCCTCACATGGGGAGAGCGACAAGCCGGGTCGCAGACAATGAGGAGAGATGCGATGAAGCGTTTGCAGGCGGCTGTTGTGGCGCTGGTGCTCAGCCTGGCGGCGGTCCCGGCCAGCGCGGGCGAGGCGGTCAATCTGATCCTGAACTGGACGCCAACCGCCGACCATTCGCCGTTCTATTACGCCAAGGCGCAGGGCTGGTACGAGAAGGCCGGCATCGACCTCACCATCGAGGTCGGCAAGGGCTCCGGCGTCTCCGCTGCCAAGGTCGGCTCCGGCGGCTCGCCCTTCGGCATCGCCGATCTCGCCACCATGCTGGTCGCCAAGAGCAAGGGCGCCGACGATGTCGCGCTGATGAGCATCTACGCCAATACCGGGCAGACCTTCTACTGGCTGAAGAGCTACGGCGTGAACGGCGTGAAGGACTTCCCGAACCACAAGATCGGCAATCCGCCCGGCGATGCCTCGCGGGTGATGTGGCCGGCGTTCGCCAAGGCCGCAGGGATCGCGCCTGACTCCGTCAGCTTCGTCAATATCGGCCCGACTGCCAAGATCGCGGGCCTCAAGAGCCACACCGTCGACATCATCAGCGACTTCTACAACGAGCACGATCTGAAGGTGATCGAGTTCGGTCAGGACCTCGGTTACATCAACTGGAAGGATATCGGGCTCAATCCGTACGGCAATTCGCTGATCGTCAACGGCGCCTATCTTCAGAAAAACCCCAAGCTCGTCGAAGAGTTCGTGCGCATCTCGCAGAAGGCCTTCGCGGCCTGCGTCGCCGACGTCACGCCGTGCCTGAAGGCGCTGCTCGATCAGGTCTCCGGCCTCGACAAGGAGAACCAGGAGCGCCAATGGGAGCGCATCAAGTTCCTGATGACCGACGAGTTCACGACCACCAAGGGCCTCGGCTGGATCGATGGCGACCGCATGAAGAAGGACTATGAGCTGGTCCAGACCTACCTGGGCATGGAGAAGCCGTTCGACGTGAGCACGGCGTTTTCAACGAAGATGCTGGATCCTGATATCAAGATGGATGCGAGCAAGGTGAAGAAGTAGCCGGCGCCGCTAGCGGCGCCTGATGGTGTGATCCACAGGATGACGGCATAGCATCCCGCCCGGTGCCTCCCCTGGAGTTAACCGGCCGTTAACCAAATCGGCCGCATCGTTAACCATTCAATAACGGGGAACGAGTCGGCCGTCATGGAGGCTGCAGCAAAAGTCCAACGCCAGATGGTGCGCCTGCGCGGGCGCTCCTATGTGGCCTTCGTGTTCGTGCCGACGGTTCCGATCCAGGACTGGCTCCAGGAGATCGACGCCACCATTGCCCGCTCGCCTGGCTTCTTTGCGGGCCGGCCGGTGGTGGTCGACCTGTCCTCGGTCGACCTCAGCCAGTCCGGCATCAGCCATCTGCTCACCAGCCTCCAGGACCGCGGCATCCGCGTGCTCGGGATCGAGGGCGTGGACGAATCGCGGCTGACGGCGGCCATGCCGCCGCTGCTCTCGGGCGGGCGCAGCTGCGTGGTCGAGCCGAGCGCGCCGAAGAAGGCTGAAGCTAAGGCCGAGGCCAAGCCGACCTCGCTGCTGCTCGAGGCGCCGGTGCGCTCCGGCCAGACCGTGATCTTTCCCGAAGGCGACGTCACCATTCTCGGCTCGGTCGGCTCGGGCGCCGAGATCGTCGCCGGCGGCTCCATCCACGTCTACGGCGCGCTGCGCGGCCGCGCCATGGCCGGCGTCAACGGGCACACGAGCGCGCGGATTTATTGTCAGAAGATCGAGGCCGAACTGCTTGCAATTGACGGGTTTTACCAGACTGCGGACGACATCGACGCCGCCTTGCGCGGCAAGCCGGCGCAGGCCTGGCTGCAGGGGAATACCATGCGAATTACAGCACTGAACTGACCAGAAGGAGATTTTTGAGATGGCCAAGGTACTGGTCGTGACATCAGGCAAGGGCGGCGTCGGCAAGACCACGACGACCGCAGCACTAGGCGCTGCATTGGCGCAGCGCGGCGACAAGGTCGTCGTCGTCGATTTCGACGTGGGCTTGCGAAACCTCGACCTCGTGATGGGCGCCGAACGCCGCGTGGTGTTCGACCTCATCAACGTGGTCCAGGGTGTCGCGAAACTCCCGCAGGCGCTGATCAAGGACAAGCGGCTTGAGAACCTCTGGCTGCTACCCGCCTCGCAAACGCGCGACAAGGACGCGCTGACGGAGGAGGGCGTCGGCAAGGTTATCGCCGACCTGCGCAGCCGCTTCGACTGGGTGATCTGCGACAGTCCGGCCGGTATCGAGCGGGGCGCTTCCATGGCGATGCGCTTTGCCGACGAGGCCGTGATCGTGACCAATCCGGAAGTCTCCTCGGTGCGCGATTCCGACCGCATCATCGGCATGCTCGATTCCAAGACCGTACGGGCCGAGAAGGGCGAGCGCGTCGAGAAGCACATTCTCATCACGCGCTACGATCCCTCGCGTGCCGCGCGCGGCGAGATGCTGACCATCGACGACATCCTGGAAATCCTCGCAACGCCCTTGCTCGGCATCATCCCTGAGAGCCAGGACGTGTTGAAGGCCTCCAACGTCGGCACGCCGGTGACGCTCTCGAACGCGGATGGAGCGCCGGCGCGGGCCTATATGGACGCGGCCAAGCGCCTCTGCGGTGAGAGCGTGGCGATGCATGTTCCCGCCGAGCGCAGGGGTCTGATGGATCGTCTGCTGCGACGGAGGGCTGCATGAGCATGGGTCTGCTTCGACTTCTCCGCGGCAACAAAGCCTCCGCACCCGTCGCCCGCGAACGGTTGCAGATCCTGCTTGCACATGAACGCGGGTTGCGCGGCCAGCCCGATCTGCTCGGCGTGCTGCGTGAGGAAATCCTCGCCGTCGTCTCCAGACATGTCACGCTGGATCCGACCAAGGTCATCGTCCGGCTCGAGCGCGGCGACGAGGTGTCGACCCTGGAGGTCGATATCGAGGTGCCCAACGATATCGAGCGCAAGAGGGTCGCGGTCGGGTAGGGGACCTGACCGAAAGCTGCCAATCTTGGTGTAGGTTTCTTGGTATAGGTTTCTTGGCGTGGGTTTCTTGGGGTAGGTTTCTTGGGGTGGGTGAAAAGGCGGTCCGCCGGGCATTGGTGGGCCGCCTTTGTTCTTGCGCGGGTGTGGACCCGTGCGGAACGCGGGCCGGGCCTGATCGTTGTCATAAGCGTGCGGGACAGCCGAGTGATGTCCCGTGGCTTCTGCAAGCGGGAGAAGCGCCCATGATGTCCGAGGTCCAGGTCCACACCGTCGCGCGGCAGATGCTGGAACGACATGGTTTCGCTGCGATTGCGAAAGCCGCCGAACAGGCCCAGGCCTGCGAGAGCCGCGGCGAGGCCGAAGAGGCCAAGGAATGGCGTCACATCGAGGGCGCCATGAAGATCATGCGCGGGCCCACCCAAGGCTGATCAGCTCCGCACGTTCCGTCCTTGACCATATCGAGGACGCGGCTTGCCAGTTCCGGGCGTCCGGGTGGCTCAGCGCTCGCGCTGATCGGCGCGTTGCGCGCCGGACTTGTGCTGCGTCTGCGGCTGGGCGCGTTCGCCGGTCTCCTTGCAGGGCAGCTGCTCCCAGGATCCATCCGGCGCCTGCTGATAGGCGCTGCACGATGACGACGAGGCCGATTTGTCCTCGCCTTTCTGGACGTCGGAATTCTTCGCCAGCGCCGGGGCAGTCAGCACGGAGCCGGCCACGAGAGCTCCGGCGAAAACGAGATAGGCAATCCGCATGAGGGTTCTCCTGTTCGAAGCAGGCCGCATGCTCCTGACGATTGTGACGAATATTTGCCAGCGCGGCAGTTCCGCCGCGCGATGCTTAACGCCGCTTCATTGCTCGGCGGGTTCGATGGGAATCGCGTTGCGCCGGGCGCAGGCGCGCAGCCAGCCGATCACGCCCGGCTGCACCGAGAACTCGTAATTGTCCTCAATGGTCTTGGCTTTCAGGCAGGGAGCGCCAAATTGGCGGCGACGATCACCGCAACGGCCGCGATCCGGCGCGTCCAAGGCATATGGGTTGGCATGGCCCCTCCCGCCTTGTCCTCAGCTCGAAGCATTGGACTCGGAGGGCGCGCCGAGGCTCACCGGCAAAGCCGGGCGGAGCCGCGCTAGCCGCCCTTGCTGCGGATCAGGCCGGCGAGATTGGTCTTCTGCGCCTCGCACCAGCCGGGCATGCCGAGGCGGCGCTGATCCATGTCGGTGGCCTGCGTCGCCACCGCGACCTCGGCCATCAGATCGTCGTCCTGCTTCTCGCCCATCTTGCCGCCGGTGTGCATCCAGGCGATCGCCTTGCGCACCTTCTCGGTGGTGCCGTCGGGCAGGTGCATCTGCTGCGCCTTCTGCAGCAGGTCCTGATAGACGAGATCGGTGCCCGGGCATTCGACCTTGGCGGCGAAGGCCTGCAAGACCATCGTCACATAGGTCGAACGGACTGGCGCATCGCCCGCCTGGGCCGGCGCAGCGATCAACAACAGACCTGCGATCAGAAAACCGGTGCGCATTCTTGGGCTACCTCCTCGATTTTTGGAAAGGCTAGCGTCCGGCGCGCCGCTCCGCAATGGTGCCGGGATGTAATTGTGGCGCCTCGATGCGGTGCGCTATCGTAGCCGGTACCCCCGGCCACGGAGAGCGACATGAGCCTGTTCAGCACGCCGTTCGATCCCGCCCACGACACCGCGCTCGTCACCGGCGCCGGCAACGGCATCGGCCGGGCGATCGCGCTGGGCCTGGTTGGCGAGGGCATCCGGACCATGTTCGCGGATGTGAGCGCGGAGCGGGTGAGCGCCGCGATCGGCGCAAGCAAAACGCCTGAGCTGGCGGTGCCCTGGGTCGGCGATCTCGCGCAGCTCGAGGCTTGCGACGAGCTGCTGGCCTCGGCACATGCCGTGCTGGGCGACGTCACGCATTTCGTCCACAGCGCCTCGCCGCCGCGGCGCGAGGCCGATCACGCGCTCGCGGTCGACCGCAGGACGTGGCAGGAGATGCACGCCGTCAATCTCGATGCCGGCTTTCATCTGGCGCGCGGGATCGCAACACGGCTGATCGATTTGAGGCGGCCCGGCTCGTTCCTGTTCCTCACCTCGCTGCATGCGGGCACGCCGCGCAACCTGCCGCATTATTCGACGGCGAAGGCGGGGATGGCGATGCTGGTGAAGGAGCTCGCAAAGACCTTTGGCCGTCACAATATCCGCGTCAACGCGCTGGTGCCCGGTGCGATCGCGGCCGGCGGGTTCGTCGCCGACGCCTCGCTGGCGAAGCACATTCCGCTCGGACGCCTCGGCGAAGCAAACGACCTCGCGCCGATGGCGCTCACGGTGCTCTCGAACAAGCTGTCAGCTTACGTCACCGGCGCAGCGTTCGTCGTCGACGGCGGACTATCGCTGACGAACTGGTTCGAAGCGCCGGAGCTGGGAGATTAGCGCTGCCAGGCCGGCACGGGATCGAGCGGGGTGCGATAGACCTCATTGTGATCGCGATCGGTAACGCGCACCGCGCAACCCTTCTGCTGCAGCTCCGGCTTCACCTGCGACAGCTCGCATGCGAGCTGAACGGCGCGATCCGAAGCGACCTCGATGTCTTCGAGGATGATTCCACCCTGGTTCTTGAACTCTTCACCAACCACGAGATCGAAGGAGTAGTATGGCATCCGAACTCTCCGGTGTGACGACCCAAATTCCCAAACGAAGACTTCGAAGCAAGTCTTCAAAACATGCTGGATCGTACCACTGAGTCGTTATTTATTGGATGAACAAGCCGCATAATCTCTGTGCCTAAGGCGCAGAAATGATGAGCAATGAACAGCGGCGTTAAGATTTTATTAAACATGTCCACGCGATCATGAGGGATGGAATTGCAGCAGAACCGGGCTCCGGGAACCGGCAGCTGCAAGAGAGGGCCGGCGGCATAGATCCCGACGGCCTTTTCTCTTGAGGCTTTCGTCGCGCAAATTTGCTTCACGAAAGCTTCCTTGGCCATGACGAGTCAGCATCACTTCCCGTAATCACCCGGACTCAACGCATCAGCTCGACTCGGACAGCGTGCAGCGATGCTGGCGCGCGTCTAAAGCGCGATGAGATTGGGTTGAATCCTCATCGCGCTTTAGGTTGTTGTTTGCCCATGATCTTTATCTTTTCGGGAAACCGCTTCGCGCTTTCCGGATCATGCTTTAGTGCACCGGCATCGGCGGACGCACGACAGGTCCGTCGTCATCCGCAACTGCCTGCGTCGTCGTCACAGGTGGGGCCGGCGGCGGGGCTGCGGCCGCCTGTGACGGCGGTGGCGGTGGCGGTGCGGGCGAGTAGGCCGGCATGTAGGTGTGCGACACGGCCGGCTTCGGTTTGCGAACCGGCGGCGGTGCAGGTCGTGGCGGAATGGCAGACAGGCGTGCGCGCGGGTCGACCGGCTTGACCTCGGCCACGGGCTTCGGCGCGGGCGGCTTGGTCATCTCGCGGGCCAGCTGCTCCTGGCCGGACTTCAGCTCGGCGACGGTCGTCTTGAGCTGCTCGATCTGCTGCGCCATCGCGGCGATGTCGCGCGTCATCGACTCCATCGATTGTGTGGCATCGGGCTGCGCTGCTGCGGTGGCGGCGGCAGGCTGAGGTGGAGGCGGCGAGGCCGGTTGATCGGCGATCTGATCGGTCGCCGCCGGCGGAGCCTCAGCTGTCGCGGGCGGGGCGGCCTGCGCAGCGGCGACCGGCGCCGTCTGCGAAGTCGCAGGCAGCAGCGAGGCCAATGCGGGTGTCCATTGCGCGAGTGCCGGTGTCCATTGCGCAAGTATCTGCCTCGCGGTGTCGCCGTGCTGCTCCCAGGCGATCGCAGCCGCCGCGCTGCCGCCGGCAAACAGACACGCGACGAATGCGCCGCGCAGCCATCTGCCGCCCGCGGATCGCTTCTGCCGGCCATGACCATCGCCAGCCTCGACGCGTACCGCGGTGTCGACCGACGGAGCGGCAGCTGGCGCGCCGTAGACGATGCTGATTTTGGGCTCCGGTGCGAACTTCGGCTCCGGACGGAGCGTGATATCGGGCGCCAGCGTCGGAGAAACGCTGATGGGCCGCGAAGCCCGCACCATATCCGGAGAGATCTGAACCGCGTCGTGCGGATCGTTGTCCTTGATCGTGTCCTTCACGATCTCATCGACGATTTGCTTGCTGTTCAGCGTCGCGAGCATCGCAGCTCCTTTGAAGCGCTCTTGGTCCGCATTGGCGCGAGCCGATTCGTTGAGGTGAGCCCATTCCCAAGTCCCATGACGCACGAGTCCAGTCGGGTTTGACCAAAGCAAGGCGGGGTGGTGGAGATGATGCGGCGCTCTTCCGCCGTTTGTGGTGATGGAACCCGCCCGATCGAACACGCGCAATTCCGGCCTGCCTTGTTTTCAGCACGATTTGGGCAGCATCTAGTACGTACGGCTGGGGGCGCTATCGGGGGGCCGGTGGTGCCAAAATCTCTGATCACTCTGTTCGTCGTTGCCTTGCTGCCGCTTGGCGGCTGCATGCAGGCAACGCTCTCGCCGTCGACGGATGCGAGCATGACGCCGCGCGACCGGCAGTTGCTCGCACATACGCCCTACGCGCAGGCCAGCGTGCCTGAGCAATATCTCCGTCACATCGTCGATTATCCGCGCAAGGAGCAGCCGGGCACGATCCTGGTCGATACCGACGCGCGCTATCTCTATTACGTGCTGCCCGGGGGCAAGGCGATCCGCTACGGCGTCGCGGTCGGAGAGGAGGCGATGGCCTTCTCCGGCGTCGCGCGTGTCGGGCGTCTCGCGGAATGGCCGGACTGGGTCCCGACCGCAGAGATCCAGGCGCGGCTCGGGCCGTATCCGGCGCGCGTTCCCGGCGGTCCCGCCAATCCGCTGGGCGCCCGCGGCATCTATCTTTATGTCGGCAACAAGGACACGCTCTACCGCATCCACGGCACCAACCAGCCCGAATATATCGGGCAGGCGATCTCGTCCGGCTGCATCCGGATGCGCAACGAGGACGTCATCGACCTCTACGACCGCGTGAAGCTCAACTCGACCGTGGTGGTGCTGCCGCCCGGGCAGAATGCGCGAGTCGAGGCCGGGTCCGGCTGGCGCGGGTGAGGCGCGGGACTGGGTCCGAAGCGTAGCGGCCACAGCGCTCACTCAGGCGTGAAGGCGCGCGCGATCGGTGCGTCGTCAAGAGTGAAATACCTCACAGCCGTTTTGCTGCGGTTGCGCTATGCCTCCATGGCTCGTTGCCATTGGAGGCATCATGCAGAAATTCTTTCATTCATTGAATGAGACTGATCGCCGTGTCGTCCGCAGGTGGCGGATCGTGACACTCGGCTTTTACGGATCGCTCGTGGCCGGCATGGGGCTCTTTGTGGCGATGCATTGGAATGCGGAGGTGAATTACGCCTCGGTCGATTCCAGTGTGCACGCGAAAACCGTCAGAACGTCGGGGCGTTAAGCCATCTGCCGGCGCCCTTTATTCGTCGGGTCGTGCGATGCGCCATTGCAACGTCGTGGCGTTGCCGTTGGCATCGCCAGGCGCCTTGTCGGCGGGTGACGTATAGAGCGGGCGATAGCGGTAGGCCCACATCTTGCTGCCGTCGTTGCGGCTGATCACGGTGAAGTCGCCGACCGCTTTGGCATCGGCGGTTGCTGCCAGCGGCACCCAACTTTCGGTGCACTTGCCGTTGCAATTCGAGGTCTTTCCTGTGGTGTCCCGCTCGTAATAGTAGAGCGTCATGCCCTTGAGATCGACGAGCTTGGGACCCTGCTTGGTCAGGACCACCTTCGCTGGTGCGCTGGTCGCCTCGGGCTTCGGCGGAGGAGGGGCATCGCCGCCATGGCCGTTCGCGAGCGCAGGAGCGGTCGAGAGCGCGACCGCCGCGGCAAAAATCACCAATCTGCGCATTCCAAGCTCCCGAGCGGCAAAGTTAATCGCGCGTTAAGCGCCGAATGTTGCCGACGGTAGCAGCCGAAGGTTAGTTCCAGGTTTCGCAGGCCTGCGACGATTGCAGACAGCAATACCGGCTTGTGCCTTTTTTGTTTGACGCGTTTTCTTGACGCGACCCGGCACCCACTTCGCGCGAAAACACTTTAGACCTCGCGCAGCGGGGCGCGGCTGAGCTCATTGCCGGCGGCAATGGCCTTGCGCAGCAGTCGCACCAACTCGTCGCCTTCTTTGGCGGTAAGGCCGCGCAGCATGGTGCGCTGGGCCGACTCCACCGCCGGCGTGATCCTGCGCAGCGTGCGCCGGCCCTCGTCGGTGATCTCGAGCTCGCGGGCACGGCGGTCGCGAGGGCTCGCGCGGCGCTCGGCGAGGCCTTTCTGGACGAGGCGGTCGATCACGCCGGTGATGGTGGTGCGGTCATAGGCGATCAGGCCGGCAAGCGTCACCTGATCGAGCCCTGGATTGGCCTTGATGGTCGCGAGCGCGGCGTATTGCACCGGCGTGAGGTCGAAGCCGGCATCGCCGACTTCGGCCAGAAATACCGCCACCGCGATCTGCTGGAATCGGCGCGCCAGATGTCCGGGCATGTCGTTGTGGTCTTTCACCGAATTCTCCTTTCGCACGCAGAGCGATGGCGCGTTGACAAGTATACTGATAGTCAGCATACTGAGCAATACCCAAACAGAACATTGCCGGGAGAGGTGCTCATGCAATTCCATCTCAATGGATTTCAGCCGGGCGATCCCGAGATCGCCGATCCCGCCGAACGCGTGCAGGCTTCGGGCGCTGCCGGCGCGGTGCCCGCCGAGGTCGATGTCCTCATCGTCGGCTGCGGCCCTGCGGGCCTGACGCTCGCCGCCCAGCTCGCGCAATTCCCTGACGTCAAGACCTGCATCGTCGAGCAGAAGCCGGGCCGGCTGCTGGTCGGGCAGGCCGACGGCATTGCCTGCCGCACCATGGAGATGTTCCACGCATATGGCTTCAGCGAGCGCGTGCTGAAGGAGGCGTATTGGGTCAACGAGACCACGTTCTGGAAGCCCGATGAGCGGACGCCGGAAAAGATCGTGCGCAGCGGCCGGGTACAGGACGTCGAGGACGGCCTGTCGGAATTCCCCCACGTCATCCTGAACCAGGCGCGCATCCATGACGGCTTTCTCGACGTCATGCGCAAATCGCCGGCCAAGCTCGAGCCGCATTACAGCCGCCGCCTGCTCGATCTTGGGGTCGATCCGGCCGCGGGTCCCGCCGATCATGCCGTGACCGTGCGTCTCGAACGCGTCGATGCCGGAAGCGAGGGTAAGGTCGAGATCATCAAGGCGCGCTACGTCGTCGGCTGCGACGGCGCGCGCAGCACGGTGCGCAAGTCGATCGGCCGCGAGCTGCATGGCGATTCCGCCAACCACGCCTGGGGCGTGATGGACGTGC
Source organism: Bradyrhizobium sp. USDA 4486 (assembly GCF_054057995.1). NCBI lineage: Bacteria > Pseudomonadati > Pseudomonadota > Alphaproteobacteria > Hyphomicrobiales > Nitrobacteraceae > Bradyrhizobium > Bradyrhizobium sp. USDA 4486. The sequence goes on along the minus strand of NZ_JBSRZV010000001.1, from coordinate 2,537,504 downwards.
TGGCGGTGACCGATTTTCCGGACATCCGCTTCAAGGCGCTGATCCAGTCGGCGAAGGACGGTAGCCTGCTGATCATTCCGCGCGAGGGCGGCTACATGGCGCGCCTCTATGTCGAGCTCGCCAAGCTCGAAATCGGCGAGCGCGTCGCCAACCGCAACATCACCGCCGAGGACGTGATCGCGAAAGCGCAGCGGATCCTCAAACCCCATACGCTCGAAGTGAAGGAGATCGCCTGGTGGTCGGTCTATGAGATCGGCCAGCGCCTGACCGACAAGTTCGACGACGTGCCGGAGGCCGAGATCGCGACGCGCCTGCCGCGCATCTTCATCGCCGGCGATGCCTGCCATACCCACAGCCCAAAAGCGGGTCAGGGCATGAACGTCTCGATGCAGGACGCCTTCAATCTCGGCTGGAAGCTTGCCGCGGTGCTGCGCAAGCAGTGCGCACCACACCTGCTGCATTCCTATTCGGCCGAGCGCCAGGCGGTGGCGAAGGAGCTGATCGATTTCGACCGTGAGTGGGCAGGAATTTTGGCGTCCGCTGCCAAGGCCGGCGGCGCCGATGCCGCCAAGACGCAGGACTATTTTGTCAGGCACGGCCGCTACACCGCGGGCACGGCAACGCATTATGGACCATCGATCCTCACCGCAGCGACCTCACATCAGCACCTCGCTAGAGGCCTCGTCATCGGCAAGCGTTTTCACTCTGCGCCGGTGATCCGGCTCGGCGATGCCAAGCCGGTGCATCTCGGCCATGCCGCGCAGGCGGACGGCCGGTTCCGGATCTACGCGTTTTCTCCTGCGGAAGATCCCGCGGCCGCGGGTTCGGCCATTCGCGCGCTGTGCAATTTCCTCACCAGCGCGAAAGAATCGCCGGTGCGGCGCTATACGCCCGCTGGCGCCGACATCGACAGCGTGATCGATCTGCGTGCAGTCTTCCAGCAGGATCATCGCGATCTGGCGATTGAGGCGATGCCGCCACTGCTGCTCCCGCGCAAGGGCCGCTATGGTCTCATCGACTATGAGAAGATGTTCTGTGCCGACTCCAAGAGCGGCCACGATGTGTTCGCCATGCGCGGCATCGACCGGAAGGCCGGCTGCATGGTCGTGGTGCGGCCGGACCAGTATGTCGCGACCGTGCTGCCGATCGATGATTTTGCTGCGCTTGCGTCGTACTTCGACGGCTTCATGCTGCAAGCGAGCTGAGGGCATACAGCGCTCCCAGCGCGCTGCGCCGATGAACGACGAATGAATATTGAACCGCGTACGGCGTGCATCTCAATCTTTCGACGGATGCGACGGCTGCACGCGGAACGCTCGGTTCAATGGTGCGTTCGGCCCTGAGAGGAGGAACATGCCATGAGACTCAAAAGCTTTTTGGTTGCAGCATTGCTGCTCGCCCCGACGGCCGCGCTGGCCGCGCCGGGCATCGTCACCGTCTCGACCGGGCTGCGCGCCGGTCCGGGTTCGGGCTTTCCCCTGGTCGATCGCATCCCTGAGGGCGCCCGCGTCAACATCCATGGCTGCCTGCGCGGCAATGCCTGGTGCGACGTGAGCTTCTCGGATGATCGCGGCTGGGTGTCGTCGCAATATCTCGAATATCTCTACCGTAACCACTACGTCTATCTCCCTGACTACGCCGACGAGATCGACGTCCCCGTCGTCCCCTTCGTGCTGACCTCGTATTGGTCGAACTACTACGAGGGCCGGCCGTGGTATCGGCGCCACGCCTACTGGAATAATTACTGGACCTCGCACCAGCGTCTCGCGACACGGATGACGATCGATCCGCGTGCGGCCCGCATCGGCCGTGCGGCGACGCGCGACGCGGCGGTCGCATTGGGACGCGAGGGTGTGCACGGCAGGGCTAACGTCAGGAGTGACACCGTCGTCTCCGGACGCGACGCCGCGACCGCACGCCACGACGCTGCGATCGGCAGACGCGACATCGCGGTGACGGCGGACCGGACCCGCACGGTGCGAAGCGAGCGCTTCGCGCATGAGCAGATCAACACGCCGAGCCGCAATACGCGCGATGCGCAGGCGCGTATGATGCATGAGCAAGCGGCGGGCCGCGCTGCCGTGCATGTGCAGCCGATGTCACGTGCGCATGAAGCGCCGCGCGTGTCAGCGGCGCCGTCGGCCCGGCCGGCGATGCCGCATGTGGCACAGCCGAACGTGAGCCATGGTGCGCCGATGAACGCTCACGCGCAGATGCCGGCGCCGCGCGCGACGGCGCCTACGATGTCGCATGCCGGCGGCGGCGGTGCCGCGCACACCAATGCTCCTGCTCCGCATGGCGGTGGTGCGCCGGCCGGCGGCCCCGGCGGCGGTCATCAGAAGCATTAATTTAGTGTTGCGACGAAAGCCCGGTTTCCGTGCCGGGCTTTCCGTTTGGACCACCGCGAGTTCCCTGCGCGTACAATTTAAGAATGTTCTTCGCGGGCAGATTTCATCGATCGTAAGATGTCTACCCAAAGATGTCGGCATCCACTCGGGGCAGCGGGGCACGGGAGGATGACGATGAGACAGAGCCAGGCGGAAACGCGCCGCCAAAATGTCGCGAAGCGTTCGATGACCAAGGAGGCCAAGCAGCTGGCCAGCTTGATCGCCGGACTGCGCAAATCTCTCGACGGGATCCACAAAGAGCGGGCGAACTCAAAGCTCACCGGCGCCGAGATGGGTATGCTCGACGAACGCCGCAACAATCTGCTGCTCACCATCGCAGCCTTGGACGATCGCCTCTCGGCGGTGCAAGGGCTGATCGATCTCGGCCGCCCTCACGTGATCCGCGTGCACTGAGCGGATGCAGGCGCTTAGCGGTTCCGTCGCGGCGGCGATGGGCCCGGGCCCGGTGGCGATTTTGCACAGCATAGGGATTGGCAAAGCACTGGGCGGACTGCCCGGATGCAGTCGCCGCGCATTTTGCCATCGCCATGAAACTGCAAGCGATGGAACTGCCGTCGAGAGTATAGACCTCGATGCAGACTGGCTGGCGCGGATCGTAGGTTTGCGCCTCCACCGGCACAGAGCCGGGCAGGGCGTGCCAAGCAGGCTTACGACAAGCAAGCGCACGACAAGCAGAATCGCGTTCTTGACGCGTGACATGATCCCTTCTTCGTTCAGGCAGGATCGAGGCACAATGCTGTCGTGGATGGCATCAAATTGCCATGCTCCCGGCGAATTGCCGCCAAAGCCCGCTGCCACGAGGGAGACGGGTGGCAGGGCAACGCAAGGGGATGCGCATTGGCCTATAAAATGGTCGCAGAACGCGACAACGAGAAGTGCAGTTTTGCCCGCGAAAGCCGGTTGCTGATCGTGGCGAAGGCGAAGGTATGGGCGAGCGAGGGATGGCAGGTTGTCATCACCGACCAGGACGGCAAGTCGTACACTCCGCCCGAATTCGATCAGTTGTTGGTGGCGTGACTGCCGACGGGGCTAGGGGGCGACTGGATTTGACGACGCTATTTCGACCAGGGCGCGAGGTTATCGCGCCTTTGATGACTCTCGCAGCCGCTACCGCGCTGACGGCAACGATCGCGTCCGCACAAAATCTCGACGCCGGCAAACCACCTGCAAAACTGTTCGCGGACGGCTGCGCGACCTGTCACCGCAGCCCGCGGGGATTGGCCAAGGGGCGCTTCAGCGTGACTCTCGCCTGGTTCCTGAAGGACCATTACGCAACCGGCCCGGACTCCGCCAAGGCGCTCGCTGCCTATTTGCAGTCCGTCGATGAACCGCCGCCAAGCGCCGCGGGCAAGCCTCGCGCAAAAGCCTCCCGGGCCGCGTCGCGTCCACCCAAGCCGGTGCAGAGCCCTTAGCCGCGCCGATAGGTCTGCGCGATCAGGCGATCGTGCACAGCGCGCAGCTCGGCGTTCATCCGCGTTTGTCCCGTCGTGACATAGGACAGCCAGGCGCCGTCGGCGGCGAGGCGGACGACATGGAGCCCGGGCGTTGCGTCAGTCGCGCGATGACGTTTCAGGCGCGCCTTCATCCAGTCGTTCCAGAGCCGGCGCAATGACGGATCGGTGACGGCCACCATACTCAGCGCCGCCCAGGGCGTTGCGAATCCGAACGCCTGGCCGGTGAATACCGCATTGACATAGGCGCGCGTAAAGCTGCCGCGCGGCTTGGGATCGGCGTCGATAGCGGCGTCGATCTCGGCATCGACACGGGCGAGAAGATCGGCGAACAGGCCCTCGATCAGCGCCTGCTTGCTGCCGAAATGATGAAACAGCCCGCCCTTGGTGACGCCGGCCGCTGCCGCGACCGCCTGCACCGTGACCCCCGACACGCCATGATCCATGGCGATCGCCGCGGCGCAGTCGAGCAGGGCGCGCCGCACTTGCTCGGGCTGCTTGGCGCGGGTGTAGGCGCTGTCCGCCATCAATGCACCGTGGTCTCCGAGAACAGGTTGATGACCACGACCCCCGATACGATCAGCGCGATGCCGACGAAGGCCGCGGCGTCGAGCATCTGCCGGAACAGCACGAAGGAGAGGGTCGCGGTCAGGATGATGCCGACGCCGCCCCAGATCGCATAGGCGATGCTCAGCGGAATGACCCGGATCGCCACCGACAGCGCGTAGAACGAGGCGACGTAGAACAGCACCATGGCCAGCGTCGGCCACGGCCGCGTGAACTGTGCGGATTGCTGGAGGAACGCGGACGCCGTGACCTCGAACACGATGGCGAGGGCAAGCGCTGCGTAGGCATTGACGGCTGAGGTCATGGTCAATCAGGTGTTTTTCGCTCGAAAGATACCGCGCGGTAGGTATGTTTAGCACGCGCAACGTGACTTTTGGCTGGACGAGCTATCACGAGTGAGTGACGCGCCTGCGACAGGGGGAATACGGCGCAAAGCCGCCGCACGACGATCGTGCGGCTGCCTTGAATGATCGTAGCGGCTCCGGCTCGCGTTAGTTGATTCGCACGGAGAGCTCGACGTCGTCGGCAAAGCCCGTGGACATGTAGCCGCTGCCGGGCCTGCGCACGCGCGCGAGGTAGTCGGGGCTGAAGTCGGCATTGTCGGCGACAACGATCGCGCCCGGCCTGAGATGGCTTTCGACCAGATCCAGGATATCCGGGTAGAGCGCTTTGGCGCCGTCGAGCAGCACGAGATCAATCGTCTCGGGCAGATCCGTGCGAAGCGTCTTCAGCGCATCGCCCTCGCGGATTTCGACGAGATCGATCAGGCCGCCGGCCGACAGGTTCTCCCGCGCCCGCGCGGCCTTGGATGGCTCGAACTCGCTGGTGATGAGGCGGCCGCCGCCATTGTCGCGCACGCCTGCGGCAAGGTGCAGGGTCGAGAGTCCGAACGAGGTGCCGAACTCGACGATCGCCCTGGCGCGGGAGCTGCGCGTCAGCATGTAGAGCAGCATGCCCGTCTCGCGCGACACCGCAAGCGGTGCGTCCTTCAGGCGGCCATAGAGTTCGGCGTAATCGGTCTTGCTCCGCATCATCCGCGCCCGGTCGGCATCGGACAGGTCGGCGACAGCGGCTTGCGTTGCATCGCTTGCGGCTTCGGCCTTGAGAAACAGGCGATTCAGCAGCGGCGCAAGCGATGTGATGGTCGGGGTGGTCATTCGAGGATCTCCGGGATCGGCAGGAAAGCGCGTGCTTGCGCGGAGCCTGGAATACGACTAATTCGCCGCATTTCCTATTCGCATTGCCGGGGTGTGCCATGGCCGATCGTCGAAGCCGTTCAGTTTCCTCACGAAAACAGCCGCAGCAGGTCCGCTCCACCGAGCTGGTTGCGGCCATTCTGGATGCAGCTGTTCAGGTCCTGGCAAGGGAAGGGGCGCAGCGTTTCACCACGGCGCGGGTAGCGGAGCGGGCCGGGGTGAGTGTCGGGTCGCTCTACCAATATTTTCCGAACAAGGCCGCGATCCTGTTCCGCCTCCAGAGCGACGAGTGGCGGCGCACAAGCGAGATGCTGCGCGGCATTCTCGAAGACCGGGCGAGGCCGCCCCTGGCGCGGTTGCGCGCGCTGGTCCATGCCTTCATCCGCTCCGAGTGCGAGGAGGCTGCGATTCGCACGGCGCTCAGCGACGCGGCGCCGCTCTATCGCGACGCGCCCGAGGCGCAGGAGGCGCGGGCCGGGGGCGAGGGCGTCGTCGCGGCCTTCATGCGGGAGGCGCTGCCCAAGGTCTCGGATGCGACGCGCGAGCTCGCCGGCGAGCTGATCACGACGACATTGAGCGAGGTCGGCAAGCGGTTCTCGGAGACGTCGCGTAGCGAGGCTGAGATCGCACATCATGCCGACGGGCTGGCCGACATGTTCTGCGCCTATCTCGCGGAGCTCGCGCGAGGCCGGGATCATTCCTGACATCCGCATTTGCGCGCCGATATTGTTTCGGAATCCGGAGCATGATGGGTTAGCCTCGCACCGTCCTTCGTCCAGTGCGAGTCCGCCATGCATGTTCTCCGTCCCCAATTCCGCATCGAGGAGCAGCGCGCGCTGGGATTTGCCGCAGGGCGCGGCTTCGGCGTGATCGTGGCGGCGGATGAGCGCGGCCCGCGCGCCTCGCATGTGCCGTTCGTGCTGCATCAGCGCGACGGACGCGCGATCGTGCAGGTTCATTTCACGGCAAAGAATCCGCTTGTGTCGCTGGCGGACGGCAACAGGCGCTTCCTGCTGATCGTTGCCGGCGATGATGCCTACATTTCGAACGACTGGTATTTCTCACGCGACAACGTCTCGACCTGGCTCTACGAGGCCGTGCACCTATCGGGCGTGGCGCATCTGCGCGGGCTGGATGAGAACCGCGGACATGGCGATGCGTTGCTGGCGGTGGCGGAAGCGCGGCTTCCGAAACAGCCTTGGGACCTTGCAGAGATGGAGGGCGGCAAGCGCGAGAGCATGCTGGCTGCAATCCGGGTCGTCGATCTCGTGGTGGACCAGATCGAGGGACAGGCCAAGCTCAACCAGCACAAGCCCGATGCGGACCATGTCGCGGTGGCAAACCAGTTGGCGCGTTCGGAAGAGAGTGGGCATCGGCGGCTGGCGCGAAAGATGCGAGCGCTGCGGCCGGGGCTCGGGTATGAGATCCCTTAGCTTGCCACATCCAGCTTTTGATCCTACGGACCTCCGCATGCTCGTCATCTCCATTCAAAGCCAGGTGGTTCACGGCCACGTCGGCAACAGCGCGGCGGCCTATGCCATGCAGGCGGAGGGCGTAAACGTCGCGGCGGTGCCGACGACGCTGCTGTCGAACCATCCGCGCTATCTAACCCTGCGCGGTCGCGTGCTGGAAACCGAGCTCGTCGCCGATCTGCTGAGGGGTGTCGAGGAGCGCGGTCTCGTCGAGGAAGCGGCCGTGCTCGTGACCGGCTATCTCGGCTCGGTCGGCAACGCCGCTGTGATCGCCGATTTCGTCGAGCGGGCGCTCACGCGCAATTCGAAGCTGATCTATCTCTGCGATCCCGTGGTCGGCGACGATGGCCGCGTCTATGTCGCCGAAGGCATTCTGGACGTGGTGCGGCACCGTCTGCTGCCGGCCGCGAAGATCACGACACCGAACCAGTTCGAGCTCGAGCTGCTGTCGGGCGTCGCGATTGCGGATGCGCAAGGCCTGCGTGCGGCGTGTTCGGCGCTCGCGGGGACCAGCCGCACCGATTTGGTCGCTACCGGCTGCACGCTCACTGATACGCCGGCCGGACAGGTGGAGACGATCCTCTGCGCGCATGGTCAATTGTCGCGCTTTGCAACGCCGCGTCTGCCGATCCGGCCCTATGGCACTGGCGATCTGCTCGCAGGCCTGATCGCGGCGCATCTGGCCAAGGGCCTGGCAATGGACGCAGCGGTGCGGCTCGCCGTCGACACCATCTTTGCGGTGCTGGTGCGCACGCAGCAAGCCGGCACCGCCGAGATGCGCCTCGTGCCGCTGCCGGTAACGGAGCCTAAATCGTAGCGAATCAGGTCGCGCGCTTGCCGGCAGATTGCGCTGACTTCTGCGGCTTGGCCGCGCTTCTCTGCTCACGCGCGGCGTGCGCCTTTGGCGGCTTGGCGCTGGCCACAGCCCGCGCCTTCCTGGACTTGGTGTTCGCGGCTTCCTTGCGTTCGCTCGCAACGCCGCGCTTCGAGATGTATTCCGCACCGTCGATCGGGCCGACATGCGGCGGATCGCGGTCGAGATAGGGTCGGCCGATGCCGAGCGCCTTGCCGTTGGCATCGACCCACTTCCACAGGATTTCGGTCGAGACCCACCGCTGCGCGCGGTTATTGCCCTGGGTGCTGACGATGTCGGCCGCCATGCCATGGCCGTAGCCGCCGCGGGTGCTGCCGCCGTGATAGGAGCGGTCGGAGGCGGCCTTCAGGCCGCTCGCGATCGACTGGCGATAATCGTCGCGGAACGCGCTGGTGATGCCGGGCGAGAGGCCGGCAGCTTCGGCGGCGAGCAGCGTGCGGAACAGTTTTCGCTTGAAACTCTTGTCCATGCCGCCGATGACATAGTCCATCATCGACATGCCGGCGTGCTCGGCCGCCTTCGGATCCTTCCAGCCGAAATCCTCGTCGACCAGCTTGGTGAAGCTGCGCATCACCGTGACCGTCTTGCCCCTGCGCTTGATGGTGACGGCGCGGCGCTCCTGCACCCTGATGGAGTCTTCCTTGGGCGTACGCTGGTAGAGCGTCCAGAGATAGCGGTCGATGCAGGCATCGATGACGAAGCATTCGTCGAGGACGGCGACGGTGTCTGCCGGCGGCGATGCCTTGCTTGGGGCCGGGGCGGGTCCGCCCGCGATGGAGGCGAGGGACGGTTCGTCGGTCGTCACGATCTCGGTGGGATCGGCGGATGCAATCTTGACGGGCTCGGGCGCCGGTGCAGGCGGAGCCTCGCTCATAACTGGCTCCGGTTCAGGCGAAAGCTGCGGGGCTGGGGGGGCTTCCGCCGGCAAGATCACTGTCGTATCGGCCGAAGCGAGCTTGATGGTGGAGACGGGATCCTCGGGCGCTGCTGCTTCAGCGATCGCTGGCGCCGCAGCAACGGCCGCTGCGATGTCGGCCGTCAACGCGATGCCATCCTCGATGGTTGCGGCGCGCGGAACATTGGCGAGTTCGAGACGGGGGAGATCTTTCGCGCGGGACACCGAGGCCGCATTGGCGCCGCTGTTCTCGATGAGCGCCGGAGCGTAGGCGGAGAGGGAGAGCGCCAGCCAGCCGGCCATAACGGCCGAGGGGCACGCGATAGCCACAAGAAGAGACCGCCGATCATTCATGATCCCTGCCTCCAAACGGTTCTGTTCAAAACCCGTCTTGTCCGAACAGTCTTGATGCAAACAGTCTTGCACGGAAAGGCATGTAGCGGCGTCGATTGTTCGGGGGACGATGTGGCGACGCAATGGCGCAAATGGCATAAATGGGGCTTTTCGCCTGGGTGTTGCGCAAGAGCAACGCGAGTTCCGTCGCAATTCCCGGGCTCAAGCAGCGGAAAACGCCCGCAAATTCAAGGTTCTTTTGTTGGTAAATTGAGCGAGCCGAATTTACTCGATCTTGGATTGATCAGGTGCATCTCTCCCGCGCCGGCAACGTCCGGTAGAGTTGGGAAGGACACGATAGTGAAACTGAACACCATGCTGGCCGCTTTCGCCGCCGATGAGTCCGGCGCCACCGCAATCGAATACGGCCTGATCGCGGCGGGCATCGCGCTCGCAATCATCGAAGTGATTTACGCACTCGGCACCAATCTTGTCGCAAAGCTGCAGACGCTGGCAACGGCCTTGAAATAGCGCGTTGCGCGGGCTCGCTGTTGCTTCGCTGCGCTCGCAATGAGGCGTGGAGCAGCGCGGCGTTTTGTCCGGTGCTTTGCGGCAACCTTGCTGACGTGGGTGCGTTGACAGGGCATGACGCATTCCTCGCTTCGTCCCATGGACGCCTTCGATCCCTCCGAGCCCGCCATCCTGCACGATCGTGTCTCCGGCACGATCATCACCTGGACCGCCGATCAGGCGGACGATTACCGGCGGGCCAGCCGGTTGCGCAGCGATGGAACCGTGGCCTGGAAAGCCTATGTCTTCGACGGCTGGGGCAACGTGATGGGTGGTTAGGTCTTCGGTTGGAAAACGCGTCCACCGGCGGGCGTTAGGCATATCGCCATGCACGGTACGCGATATTGCGTTGCGGCAATGCATATCGCAATGCAGCAAATCCGGCTTACATGTGCTCCGCACTTTTCCAGGAGCATCACCATGAACAAGAAGACTCTGTCGATCGCAGTTGCCGCCCTCGCCATCGTGGGCTCGACTGCCGCCTTCGCCGGCGAGCTGCCGGCCTACGAGGCCAATGGCATTCCGGCTTCGCCCCTGCAGGTCCGCGTGCTCGGCGCCAAGAATGTCGAGCAGCAGATCGCAGCGCCCGCCACCAGCGTGACGGCCCTCCAGGTCAGCGTCCTGACCCCGCGCAAGGTGAAGACCGCAACCGTGACAACGGGCTCGGTCCGCTGAATCGATCGCACCGAGCCGAGAGCTTGGTACCAAAGCTTTCCGCGACGTCATGGCCGGGCTTGTCCCGGCCATCTTTTTTGCGCGCCGGCTCGATCTCAGTCCCGGGTTTTTCTGAGGCGTGCTACGGCGATCGTGCCGGCCTTGACGCTGCTGCCGGCTGGCTGCTGCTCGGCGAGGCCCCGACCAGTTGCAGCTGGCGGGTCTTGGCACGGTGCTGTGCGGATTTTACCTGGCGCAGCGGCAGCGCTGATCGAGGGATCAACCTCCCGTCATCGTGAGGCGGCAATTGCCTGCTACTGCTTGTGCCCCGCCATCGCCGGCATAGCTATGGGGAACGTGGATTTCCGCGCCGCCCCCTTTCAGGTAAAATCATTGCATGAGCGAGATCGAAACGCTGTTCGGTGTGCTGCGCCAGTCAGTCGACGAGAACGTCGCCGATCTCATCGAGCGCATGGTGCGGGAGGCGCCGGACCACGCGCTCTCCAAGATCAACCCGCTGCATCTGGCCCGCGAGGCCAGCCTGGACGAGGAGCTGGTGATCGGCGCTCTGCTGCGCGCGGTCGGGCTCGGCATCCTGGAGATGACCTGGAGCGTGATGTGCCCGAGCTGCGCCGGCGTGCTCTCCGCCAACAAGAGTCTGAAGACGGTCAACAGCGCGCAGTATCATTGCGCGTTCTGCGCGGCGGGCTATGAGACGACGCTCGACAATCTAGTCGAGGTGACCTTCACCGTCAGCCCGCGCGTGCGCAAGATCGCCGCCCACAATGCCGACCAGCTGTCGCTCGCCGAATATTATCGCCAGGTGTTCTGGAGCTCGGCGATCGTCCTGCCCAATGATGTCGACGCCCTCATGCGCGAGCTCACGCTCGAAGCCGTCGACCTGCCGCCAGGCGAGCGGGCCATCCTGTCGCTCCAGATTCCCGCGGGCATGCTGATCCTGTTCGATCCGGTGACGCACACCGCGCAGTTCATCGAGGTCAAGGGCGAGGAGACCAGCGAGCGCCAGAACCTCGTGCTGCTCTTCAACAAGGCCGACGTGCCGGTCGACGCCGTCACGCTTCGCCCCGGCGCGCTGCGGCTGACGCTGGAGAACCGCACCGATACGCGCGTGCTGCCGGCGGTGTGGGTTGCGAACGAGCGGCTCGATGCAGTCCTGACGCGGCGGAGGCCCAGCCTCACCGCAAAGCGGCTGCTCACCAACCAGACCTTCCGCGATCTCTACCGCACCGACACGCTCGCCATCGGCCAGCGCCTGAAGATCCTGAGCCTGACCTTCCTGTTCTCCGATCTCAAGGACTCCACCGGCCTCTACGAGCATGTCGGCGACCTCGTCGCCTTCGATCTCGTCAACGAGCATTTCCGCCTGCTCCAGGAGATCATCGCCGCCGAGCGCGGCGCCGTGGTCAAGACCATCGGCGATGCCGTGATGGCGACGTTCGAGACGCCCGACCGGGCGATCGCCGCCGCGATCCGCATGCGCGAGGCCATGAGCGAGCTCGGCGCCCAGCGTCAGCAGCAAGGCCTGTTGCTGAAGATGGGCATCCACGAGGGATCGTGCCTTGCGGTCACGCTCAACGGCCAGCAGGACTATTTCGGCCAGACCGTCAACATCGCCTCGCGCGTCCAGGGCCTCGCCGCCTCGCGCTCGATCGTGGTGACGGAGCAGGTGGTGGAGAATGCCGAGACACGCAGCCTGCTCGAGGCCGGCGGCCTTGTCCCGATCCGCCGCAGCGTCGCGCTGAGCGGGATCGCGGACCGCGTGTCGGTGTACGAGATCCCGTAAGCTTCGAACAGCGGGTGCGGCACCATCCCGGATTGCGTGTTGCGCCATCCGGGCTACGCTGTCCCGATGAGCATTCTCCTCAACATCGACGTCCCCGACGTTGCCGCCGCCACAGACTTCTACACCGCCGCTTTCGGCCTGACGGTCGGCCGCCGCTTCGGCACCGACTTCGTCGAGCTCAATGGCTGGCCGGCGCCGGTGTATCTGCTCACCAAGCAGGCCGGCACGATTGGCGCGGGCGGCGACCGCCGCCGCTATGAGCGGCACTGGACACCCATGCATATCGACGTCGTCGTCGACGATGTCGATGCCGCTGTTGCGCGTGCGCTCGCCGCCGGCGCGGTGCTCGAGGTGCCGGCGCGCGATGCGCCCTATGGGCGGATCGCGATGCTGGCCGATCCGTTCGGGCACGGGTTTTGTCTCTTGGCGTTCAGCGCGAAGGGCTATGACGCGCTGCTCGATGCGGGATCGTAGCGTCGTGGCGAGGCCAGTCCGGCAAAAGTTCGAAAACAACCCCATGCACAGTAGAAAGCAATTGGGATTTCACCGCCGGGTAAGGCGTGGATGGCCGGGACCCCGGCCATGACGGCGTGGGGGCCAGGCTGCCCAAAGCTCCGACGTCATATGCGGTTGCACCGAGCCCGGAGCGACTTCGGCGATCCCGAAATAACGTTTGACGCGTCGGGCAAAACAGGGGCATGATGTCAGGGTGGCGCCGGTGCGACGAGAGCTGGTTGCTGCGCCGGGGCCGCGGAGCGACATGCCAGAGAAGCCGAAGACAAAACCGCAAAGAAAACTGAAGATATACCAGACCTCGCTCGGCTTCTACGACCAGGCGGTCGCCGCACCCTCGATGAAGGCGGCGCTTCAGGCCTGGGGCGCGAGCTCCAATCTGTTCCATCAGGGCGTCGCAAAGGAGACCGACGACCCCGATGTCGTCGCCGCGACCATGGCAAGCCCCGGCGTCGTGCTCAGGCGCCCGGTCGGCTCGGACGATCCGTTCACCGAAGACGCCCAGCTGCCGAGCGCTCTCGCCGACGGCGAACCCAGGCCCAAGCGCAGGCCCAAGGCGGAATCGAAGAAGCGTCCCGTCAAGACCGCACACAAGCCGTCCCGCAAGGCCGACGATCAGGCCGCGCGCAAGGCGGCTGCGGCGTTCGAGAAGGAGGACCAGCGGCGCGAGGCCGAGCGCCGCAAGGAGGAGGCGGCGCGCGCGAAGGCGCGTGCGCGCCGGGACAAGGCCGTCGCCGCGGCCGAAGCCGCGCTGGAAGAGGCGAGGCGGAAGCACGTGGCGCGCACCGAGGCGATCGAGGCCGAGCGGGCCGCGCTCGATGAACGCAGCGAGGCCGAGCAGACCCGTTGGGACAAGCAAAGGCGGAAGCTCGAAGACGCCCTGCGCCGCGCGCGCGAGTAGGCGCGGGCGGATTTGGGACGGTCTGAGAGCGCGCTTTGTCCTTCGAGACGGCTGCTTTCAGCGGTCTTCTCAGCATGAGGCTAAGCGGCATTGGTGCCCGCTGAAGCGATTGCCGCACCTCCGTCCTCATCCTGAGGAGCCCGCCCAAGCGGGCGTCTCGAAGGATGGCCGCAGGGACGGCGCTTCCAGATGCGACAGCCGTGCCGCAGCTTGGGAGTAAATCCTTTACCATGGCGGCCGGTCGTGGGCGGCCCGGTGGAGCATTAGGGGTTTTGCGAAAAACTCTGCGCTAGGTTTCGATCCGGAATTTGCGGCTGCGTCGGATCCCTCGCCTGGCGCTGCCGCGAGCGTACGGGAGTCGTCATGGGCGATCATCGCGCCGCAGTCAGGCATCACACGCTGCGGACCGGCATTGTCGAGTTCGACAACGGCGCCGGCAGCGGCATCAGCGTGCCCTGCACGATCCGCGATGTCTCCGGCACCGGCGCGCGCCTCCAGCTCAACAGCTCGGCCTGGGTGCCGGAGCAGTTTTCGGTGATCTTCTCGAGCGGACTGCGCAAAGCCTGCCGGCTCGCCTGGCGCAAGGAGCGGCTGATCGGCACCGCGTTCGCGGACGGCTATGCGAGCCCGGAGGAGCAGGCCGCCATGATGACTGCGGACGAGCAGTCGCGGCACCGGCTCGGCATCGGCGCGCGTGTGAAAGCCGCGCGCGAGAGCCGCGGCTACACCGAAGCCCAGCTCGCCGAGCGCATCGGCGTTGCGCCCGCCTTCGTGGCGCGGGCCGAGATGGGCGAGGCGGACATTCCGCTCTACCAGCTGATGCACATCGCCGATTTGCTGATGGTCGGCCTCGACGGGCTCGTGGCAGGGCCTGCGCCCGAGGACGCCGACGCGGCGTAGGCGTTGACGACGTATCCGTCTCGGCTCACATCGAGCTGAGTGTGCGCGGCGGCCGGCATCGGCGGAGTCGCAGCGGTCAATCAGGCAAATCGAACAGCGAAATAGCTTGCCTTGCTTTGCATCCTTGAGCACTCTTCGTCGCGAAGGAGACCAACGCATGAAGAAAATGACCCTCGCGTGTGCGCTCGGAACCGCCGTGGTGCTGTGCAGCCTGGCAACGTCAGGTGCGGAAGCCCGGACGCGAAAGGCTGTCGTGGTCCGGGCACCACAAGAGAGGCTCATCGTCACCGCGCCTGTGCTCCGGCCGACGCCGTGGGATTACTATGTCGTTCCGCGCTATCGTTATCGCCCTGAAGACGACCGTGTCGATCCCTATGGCCCACCGCTGGTGCCGTCATATGTTCGTTATGAGGGATGGCGCTGGCCGTATTGGTGGTAGCACCCGGCTCGCGTAGCTCTGGTAAGGGTGGTCAAAGCGACCTGTCCGCCGTAGCTCGAAGAGGTTCGCCTTTGCTCACCCTGCGGCAGTCAGGGCAATCGCATATGAAAACGATGAGATTTTTGGTGCTACCGTTTCCACATCGTCATGGCCGGGCTTGTCCCGGCCATCCACGTCTTCACTCCTGCAAAACAAGACGTGGATGCCCGGGACATAGGCGAGCGAAGCGACGCCGTCCTTGCGGACGGCTATGCCCGGGCATGACGAGTTTGTGGTGCGATCGGCTGCTCACAAGGCACATCCAACCTGCAGCATTATCCGCATATGCGATAGCCCTGCTGCGGCAGGGTAGCCTGCCTTGTGAGCTCACCAATCGGGATCGCCGTAATAGGGGTCCATATAAGGCGGAGGCATCCAGGGACCTCGCGGCGGCCTGGGCCGCCGGGGCGCAGCGTCTGGTACATGGGGCCGGGCACGCGCAGCCGTATCGTTGTTCACACTGCGCACGACGGGCTTTGCGGCTGCGGAGGCCGATGACGCCGTCAGCTGCGTTTGCAGCGCCTGGACCTGCGCGGCGAGGCGCGCATTGTCCGCCGCATCCTTCTCCTGCGCCGCCTTGAGCTGTTGAATGGTGTCGGCCTGCTCGCGCAGGGTCTGCTCGTTGCGGCTTTTCAGTTGCTCGAGCTTGCCGTTGATGTTCGCAAGCTCGCTCGTGATGGCCCTGAGCGATTGCGCGAGATCGGACGATGACGCCTCAGGCGCCGCTGCGCCAGGCTTTGGTCTGCTTTCCGTGTCCTTGGCTTGCGTGTCCTTGGCTTGCGTATCCTTAGCTTGCGTATCGTCGGCTTCGGAGTTCTTGGCGACCGGCGGCGCGGGCGCCGGGCTCGTCTCATCCGCCGCGGCCAGCAGCATGGCCGGCGGCTGCGCCGGACTGTCCACGGCGGAGGCTTGCGATTGTGTGCTCGCGGCGGGCGGACCCAATCGTGCCATGATCGACTTGCTGATCGACTTGCCGATCGACTTGGCCTCATCGCGATATTGCGAAGCGAAGGCCGCACCGAGAAGGCCGATCACCAGCACGAGGCCAACCAAGGCGCGCATCATGGTCCGGTCTCCCTTCAGGCCCTGATCGCGAAGCCTGTCATTTGGACCCTTGGCAGCCGGTGTCGGCGCCTTGCTTGCGGGACCAGCGGCTGCCGTCGCAGCGGCGCTGGCGTGCGAAACGGGCGGGCTTTCGCTGTTGCGTTCCATTCCGGAAACCAGCCGGTCCAGCCGAGCAAGGTCTTGCTCTGCGCTCTTGATCCGGTCATAGGCCCGCGCCAGCCCGCCGTCGACGCGCGCCTCGTCCGGCTTGGCAGCATCAGGCTTGGCAGCATCAGGCTTGGCAGCATCAGGCTTGGCAGCATCAGGCTTGGCAGCATCAGGCTTGGCGGCGTCAAGCTTGGCGTTATCAGGCTTGTCGGTCTCGGGTTTGGGGTCGTTCGTCTCAGGCACCGATGCGCTCTCCATCCGGTCGGGCGTCAATGGGAGGCGGTCCGATCGCTGCAAGGATAGGTCTCGCCGCGGTCCGACACAACGCGTGTGCAAGGAAAAATTATGGCGGACCCGGGGAGCGGGCAGAGTGAGCGCAGCGTGGGTTAGCTCCGCGACCGCGCAAGCGCAGTTCGTAGGTTGAGCCGAGCGGAGCGAAGCCCATCAATGTCGATGATCGCACGATGGGTTTCGCAAGTGTTCTACCCCTAAGGGCTTCCGGCCACGCGGCGCGGGATACGCGGCCGCCGTTAAAGCGCGACGAGATCAGGAATCGTCATCGCGCTTCAGGTTGTTGTTTGCGCATGATCTTTCCGGAAAGCCGCTTCGCGCTTTGCGCTAAGGCGGCCCTCCGGGTCCATGCTTTAGTGACGTGTGGCGCGGATTTCGAGCGTCGTCTGGGTGAGCCTGGCCACGAACCCCTCAAAATGCATGGCCCTTTGTCTGTTCATTTGTTCATGCAGCTCGGCGATCTCTTGGGACTTGGCGACGAAGGCCTCGCACGCCTGTTTCGCGTACGCCATCTGAAGCTCGATGGCCTCGATGGGTGAGCGCGCCGTCGCGAGCTGTCCCAGGAAGGTCCAGGCGTGCTCAAGCGACGTCCTGACGTAATCGCCATAGGCATCGGCAATCGCCTGCGTGCCGGCCTGAGAGGGGTCCCTTGGTGTGACGGGCGCGCTTGCCGCGATCTCTATCCCGGGCGGCAGGGTTGCAGTCGAGGGAACCTGCTCACCGATCAGCCGGCTCGTCTCGACCTCTTGCTTGGTCTCTGGCCCGTTCTCTTGCTTGTTCTCTTCCTTGTTCTCTTCTTTGTTCTCTTGGCTGATCTCCGCCGAGGCATCCGGCAATGGATGCGCCGGGGTTGCGTGGTGCTCCCCGGCCCCGGTCCGTTGCCCGGCCTTTTTCTTGCCGCCGCGCCGGCCGGATTTTCCCGTTGGCTTATTTTCTACCGTACTCAACATTGCAAATGGCTCCTGAATATCGCTGAAGCCGCAAGCCTCCGTCGCGTTTGCGCTGAAATCGCGATTGCGGGTTGTCACTTGCGTGGCGGCGATGTGATGAGATTTGGCCGGAGCCGGCAGTGCGTGGGGCCGGTTAGCCGCGCGACGGCGCGAAGCGCAGGTCGCGCGGCCGATCGGGTTCTTGCTAGAAATTATTCGCGTCTGTACCCTACGTTGCAGAAGTGTTCTGGAAGTGAGCCTGAAATGACCATAGTCGAGAGCGTGGAGCAGGGCGCGGAGGCGAAAATGCCGGCGGGCGTGCTGCTCGAAGGCCCCGTGGTCGATGCAAAATTTCGCGATTCCTACATCTCGTTCGCGCTCATGATCGGAGGCTCGATCGGGGCGCTGCTCTGGACCGTCATTTATGGCATCGGCTGGGTGGAGATCTCGGTCTTCGCCGGCATGTTCGTGCTGACCACGATGGGCATCGGCTTCATGCATCGCTACTTCGTGCATCGCAGCTACCGCTGCGGTCCGGTGATGCGCACGATCCTCGCTGCGATCGCCACGATGGCGGTGCAGGGCTCGATCCTGAAATGGGTGAGCAACCATCGCCGGCACCATCTCCACTCCGACCGGCCCGGCGACGTCCACAGCCCCTACTATGATGGCTCCGGCAACCGCATCGAGAGTTTTGCAAAGGGGATGGGCCACGCGCAGGGTGGCTGGGTGTGGGACAAGGAGACCACCGATGCCGAATACTACGCCAGGGACATCCTGGCCGACCCGATCGCGATGTTCTTCACGAGGACACGCTGGTACTGGTACGCGCTGTCGGCGCTGATCATCCCCGCCGCCCTCGGCTTCGCGCTCAGTGGCATGCGCACGATGATCGGCTGCGTCCTGTTCTCAGGCCTGTTCCGCAGCTACGTCATGACCATGGCCACCTCGCTGGTCAACTCGGTCTGCCACAGCGACGGCCGCTGGGGCTACCGCCGCTTCGATACCAATGACGGCACCACCAATGAGCTCGTCACCACGATCCTCACCTTCGGCGAAGGCCTGCACAACAACCACCACCGGTTCCCGCGCGATGCGTATCTCTCGCATGCGTGGTACGAGCTGGACATCAACGGCCTGATCATTCTGGGGCTGGGAAAGCTCGGGCTGGTGCAGGATATTTTCATGGCGGGCGCGCGTCAGAAGGCCCGGCCGGATGGACCTCGCGAGCCGGGACCGGCGCCCAAGGAGACCGACGCGGCGAGCAGCCGCTAGCGGCCTTGCCCCTACGGCTGGCGGCGGTTGAGACTTTCTCCGAATGCGCCCATATTGCGGGGATGACGAAAGATGCGTTCGAGAACCTGACCGCGGCTGTAACGACGATCAACACGCCGATGCCTGCCGCCATCGACGAAGGCACGCTGCTGGCCTGTCTGAAGGGGGAGATCTCCGAGCGAAAATGGCGCGTGTACGTGCAAGCGTTGTTCGACGAGGTCGATGTCTCAGTCATCCACAATCTCGTCGTTGATCATATCGTGACGTTCGACGAGTTATTGAAGGCAATCGAGGCCTGGCAGGTCACGGAGTCCGAGAATGAAAGATGGGTCAGGGAGATGGCTGCCCTCGCGGTGGGAAGATCTCCTGCAGAAGGCGCTGGTCGCCCTCGATAGTCGGGAGGGCGGCGCCGGACCTTGGACGTTCGGCGGCGGCACCGCGCTGGCGCAGATTCTGGCTCACCGGATCAGCTACGACGTCGATATCTTCCTTTTCAAGTACCGCCTTGAAGAACCTCGCACCGAACATGAACCCGGTCACGAAGTCGCTCTGCGATGGCTGGCAATGGCCGGGCAAGTACCCGAAGCTCACCCTGCGCGACGTAGGTGAGATCGATTTCCTCAACGCCCCGTCATACACCGCCAATCCGACCTATGACCTGAGATTTGGCGAGCGCACGATTGCGGCGGAGCGGTCTGCGGAAATCGCGACCAAGAAACTGGTCTATCGCGCGTCGACCTACACGGCGCGCGACGCCTTCGATCTGGCCGCGATCTATTTGCATGATCGTTCGGCGCTGGGCGAGATCGCGCGATCTCCGGCCATCACTCAGCACGTCGTCTCGTCTGCGTTGAACCGGGTGAACCTCGCGAAGAGCCAATATCAGGCGGAGATGAGAAGTCTAATCAACGCGACTTCGCGTGGGGAGGAATTCATCGACGAGGCTTGTGAAATTGCGTTGGAGGCATTGATGGAGGTTCGCGCTTTGATTCCTGACGGCAGAGCCAGGTCAGGGCGTTGAGTGCGCTGTCACCATAGTGCGACAATCAATAGCGGCCGCCGCTGCTCTTTTGCTGCGTGATCCAGTCCGACAATGTTTTCGGTTTCGATCTTGCAGTCCGGCCCGGTGATGCCTTCGGATTGTCGCGGATGCCTTTCGTCGGACGGGTGCGCGTCGCTTCCTTTGCGCCGACGCCCTTCAATTCAGCAATCGATGCCTCCGCGGCTTCCTTCTCGAGGCGCAGCTGTTTCAAGCGCGCCATCTTGATGCGCTCTGCCTCGATTTCGGGGCGTTCGGACAGCAGCGGCTTGTGGTGAGCAAGCTCGGCCGGAACCAGGACGCCGAGAATGGTTGTCTCACCAAGCGCCTTGCAGGCTTCGAGCCGATGCAGTCCCTCGACCAGAACGAGGCGGTCTCCGTCGAGCCGAACGGAAATGGGGGCCTGTTGTCCGATGTCCAGAATGCTTTCCGCAATCTCCCCGACGATCTCGGGCCTGATCGCCTTCATCTGCTTCGCGGGAACGAAGATCTTCTCGATCGGGAAGCTTTCCGGTTTGGGCATAACTTGACTCCGCTTCTACCGGGCCCGTCGGAACCCATGCCGGTGATGTCTGGAGTTTAGGGGGGAAGGGCTCGACCGCAAAGGCAATTTCGACGGTTGGGTATTGATGAGCGTCGGAGCCGGAACCGATTTAGTGGCACCGTAACTCCGCCGCGGCCGTGGGATTAGTGAGGTAGATGGGTTCGCTGATGCCGAGATCGTATTTTGCGTTCGGTAAGTCTTGCCGAGGGGGCAATCCACCGCGGCTTGTCCGCGCGGGGAATGAGAGATGGGTTAGGCTACGCTAACCCACCTTGCGTGCTAATTGCTGTGCGCCCAAAAAAAGTCATACCGCAATTGTGAATTGGTCCACAGACGGCGGCCGTTCAGTCTGTTTATCTGCCGCCAACCGGCATCTCGTGCGCGCGTTTGGCATTGTGCATCTGGCGCCTTCGCATTTCGAAATTTCTGGGTGATCGCTATGGGCGTTTTTCATCGCACGGCCATGCTTTGCAGCTGGTTCATCGAGTCCACCATGAGCGGGTGTACCGAGAGATTTCGCGTGCGCTGAACAAGGCGCCCAGAGATTTTCCCGAGGCCCCGCCGGCGACGGACGGGGCTTTTTCATGTTCGCAAGCTACCCATTCCGCCCGGCGGAGCCTTCGCGAGAAGGAGGCAGGGTCGTGTGGGAGCATTTTGGACCCGATTTCGCTTTCGACGTGGTGAAAGGAATGGTCGCCGGAATAGCCTCAATGGCATTCCAGGTCGTGGCACCACGCACCTTTCGCGCCGCGAAGCAGTTTCGCGCGCGCTGGGTTGCGAGGAAAGCGGCGAAGCGAGCTGCGAGACGGGCACGCAGCAATGCGGTGGCCAATGATGAGCCGTGAGGAGCGGGTGGCCCGACGCATTAAGCGGATGAAGTTGCTGAAATGAGAAGGGCGGCCCTTTCGGCCGCCCTTTGCGTGTGTCCGGATCTAACGATGATCCTCGAGACGTTCTATGGCCTCACGAACACCCCGTCGTGCTTCCGCACGTATCGCACTTCATGCAGGTCCCATTCCGCACCAGCGTGAAGTTGCCGCACTCGCTGCACATCTCGCCCTCGTAGCCCTTGGCCTTGGCTTCGGCGCGGCGCTCGGCCTTGGTTGGGGCGGCGGACGCGGTACTGCCGGCCTTGCTCCACTGCAGCGCCTCGAGCTTCTCGGTTGGCGAGAGGTCGTGGCTGGCTTCCTGCTTCAGGGCGACGGCGCCTTCGATGGCGTCGCCGGCGCGGGCGGAGGTGCCGTGCGCGGCGAGCGCCGTGACGCGGCTGCCGCCGGATGGCGCGCTGTCGTTGCCTTGCGTGACCGCGGCGCTGCCGCCGCGCATCACGACGAGGTTGTCGGTCCGCGAGCGGGTGAGGCCGCGCGACACCAGCTTGGTGGCGTGGTGGCCGCCGTCCTCGTCCGGCTCCTTGCCTTCCTCGACGCCCTTGCCGAGCGCGTCAAAGCCCGTCTCGTTGGGATCGACGTGGGCGAGGTCGAAGCGAGAGAGGTAGCTCACCGCCAGCTCGCGGAAGACGTAGTCGAGGATCGAGGTCGCGTATTTGATGCTGTCGTTGCCCTGCACGGGGCCCGCCGGCTCGAAACGGGTGAAGGTGAAGGCGTCGACATACTCGTCCAGCGGCACGCCGTATTGCAGACCGAGGGAGACCGCGATCGCAAAATTGTTGATGAAGGAGCGGAGCGCTGCGCCTTCCTTGTGCATGTCGATGAAGATCTCGCCGAGACGGCCGTCGTCATACTCGCCGGTACGGAGATAGACCTTGTGGCCGCCGACGACCGCCTTCTGGGTGTAGCCCTTGCGTCGGTCAGGCATCTTCTCGCGCTCGCGCATCACGATGATGCGCTCGACCAGCTTCTCGACGATCTTCTCCGAGACCTGGGTCGCGCGTGCGGCCATCGGCTTCTCGTAGAGATGATCGACCGCGTCGTCTTCGTCCTCATCGTCGCTGATGAGCTGCGCGTTGAGCGGCTGGCTGAGCTTGGAGCCGTCGCGATAGAGCGCGTTGGCCTTCAGCGCCAGCTTCCACGACAGCATGTAGGCGGACTTGCAGTCCTCCACCGTGGCGTCATTCGGCATGTTGATGGTCTTGGAGATCGCACCCGAGATGAAGGGCTGCGCCGCCGCCATCATGCGGATGTGGCTCTCGACCGACAGGTAGCGCTTGCCGATCTTGCCGCAGGGATTGGCGCAGTCGAACACCGGATAGTGCTCGGCCTTGAGGTGCGGGGCACCTTCCACCGTCATCGCGCCGCAGATGTGGACGTTGGCGGCCTCGATCTCGCGCTTGGTGAAGCCGACGGCCTGGAGCAGGTCGAAGCCGGGGGCCGCGATCGCCTCGGCACCGATGCCGAGCTGGTCGCGGATGAAGTCTTCGCCAAAGGTCCACTTGTTGAAGGCGAACTTGATGTCGAAGGCGGTCGGCAGGGCCTTCTCGACCTTGGCGATGGCTTCATCGGTGAAGCCTTTGGCCTTGAGCGTCGAGGCGTTGATGCCGGGCGAGTTGGAGAGCGAGCCGTGGCCGACGGCGTAGGCTTCGATCTCCGCGATCTCGCTCTCGCGATAGCCGAGCGCGCGCAGTGCAGACGGCACCGCACGGTTGATGATCTTGAAGTAGCCGCCGCCGGCGAGCTTCTTGAACTTCACCAGGGCGAAGTCGGGCTCGATGCCGGTGGTGTCGCAATCCATGACGAGGCCGATCGTGCCGGTCGGCGCGATCACCGTGGTCTGGGCGTTGCGATAGCCGTGCTTCTCGCCGAGCTCGAGCGCCGCATCCCAGGCCGCCTTGGCATGCGCGACCAGGTCTTGTTGCGGGCAGGAGGCGTGGTCGAGCGGCACCGGGTTGACGGAGAGCGCCTCGTAGCCGGAAGCCTCGCCATGGGCGGCGCGGCGGTGATTGCGGATGACGCGCAGCATGTGCTGGGCGTTCTTCTTGTAGCCCGGGAAGGTGCCGAGCTCCGCCGCCATCTCCGCCGAGGTCTTGTAGGTGATGCCGGTCATCACCGCAGTCAGCGCGCCGCAGAGCGCACGGCCTTCCTTGCTGTCATACGATAGACCCATGGTCATCAGCAGGCCGCCGATATTGGCGTAGCCGAGACCCAGCGTGCGGAACTCGTAGGAGAGCTCGGCGATCGCGCGCGAGGGGAATTGCGCCATCATGACCGAGATCTCGAGCACGATGGTCCAGAGCCGGCAGAGATGCTCGTAGCCGGCGACGTCGAACTGCTTGGTCGTCGTGTTGTAGAACGTCAGCAGGTTCGCGGACGCCAGGTTGCACGCCGTGTCGTCCAGGAACATGTATTCCGAGCACGGATTGGATGCGCGGATGTCGCCGGACGCCTTGCAGGTGTGCCAGTCGTTCATGGTGGTGTTGAAGTGCAGGCCCGGGTCGGCCGACGCCCAGGCGGCGTAGCCGATCTTTTCCCAGAGGTCGCGCGCCTTCAGCGTCTTCGTCACCTTCTTGGAGGTGCGGGCGTTGAGATTCCAGTCACCGTCCGTTTCCACGGCGCGGAGAAAATCGTCCTTCAGCGAGACCGAGTTGTTGGAGTTCTGGCCCGAGACGGTGAGATAGGCTTCGCTATCCCAGTCGGTGTCGTAGGTGTCGAACTGGATGTCCTTGTAGCCTTGCTTGGCAAACTGGATGACGCGCTTGATGTAATTGTCAGGCACGAGGCTGCGGCGCGCGAGCTTGATCTCGCGGCGGAGCGCAGGGTTCTTCTCGGGATCGAAGCAATCGTCGCCCGAGCCTTCGCAGTTCACGCAGGCCTTGAGCACCGCCTTGAGGTGCTTCTGGTTGATCTTGGAGCCAGTGACGAGGGCAGCGACCTTCTGCTCCTCCTTCACCTTCCAGTCGATATAGGTCTCGATATCGGGGTGATCGACGTCGACGACGACCATCTTGGCCGCGCGGCGCGTGGTGCCGCCCGACTTGATCGCGCCGGCGGCGCGGTCGCCGATCTTGAGGAAGCTCATCAGGCCGCTCGAGCGGCCGCCGCCCGAGAGTTTCTCGCCTTCGCCGCGCAGGCGGGAGAAGTTCGAGCCGGTGCCGGAGCCGTATTTGAACAGGCGGGCCTCGCGGACCCAGAGGTCCATGATGCCGCCCTCGTTGACGAGATCGTCACCGACGCCCTGGATGAAGCAGGCGTGCGGCTGCGGATGCTCATAGGCCGACTTGGACTTGGTCAGCTTGCCGGTGAAGGGGTCGACGTAATAGTGGCCCTGGCCGGGGCCGTCGATGCCATAGGCCCAGTGCAGACCGGTGTTGAACCATTGCGGCGAATTCGGCGCGACCATCTGCATGGCGAGCATGTAGCGGAGTTCGTCATAGAACGCCTGGGCGTCCTCGTCGGAGCTGAAATAGCCGCCCTTCCAGCCCCAATAGGTCCAGCAGCCGGCGAGGCGATCGAACACCTGCTTGGCGCTGAGCTCGCTGACATAGCGCTCTTTCTCGGGGAGAGCTGCGAGAGCCTCGGTGTCGGGCACGGAGCGCCACAGGAAAGAGGGGACGGACTCCTCCTCGACCTTCTTCAGGCGCGCGGCAACGCCCGCCTTGCGGAAGTATTTCTGGGCCAGCACGTCGGAGGCGACCTGCGACCACTCGGTCGGCACCTCGACGTTATCCAGCTTGAACACGACCGAGCCGTCGGGATTGCGAATCTCCGACGTGGTCAGCCGGAAATCGATCCCGGCATAAGGTGACTGTCCCGAAGTGGTGTGGCGCCGCTCAATTCGCATTGTCTTGCCCCGTCCTTATCTTTGACCGGATCCGCTCCTCGTTGGAAGCGGGCCGGGTCGTCATTTCTCTCTCGCGCTTCCTCACAGGGCCACCGGCCCAAAGGCTTCGCAGTTCAGCCGGTGGAGTCCGGCCCAGTTTCTCCCTGCGCGATGGCTCGATGCGTGCATCGATCATCCCGCCGGCATGTCCAGACACATCCGCCCCAACGGGATGAGCCCGACATGTGTTCAACGCCCCACAACGTCACTTCTTCAACCGATGCCATCCGAGCCTTTTGCCGGCCCGTTCTGGCGCCCGAAAAGTCCGCTTCTTGAGGGCAGACAAGCCCTCATCCCGCAGCCTTTGGCCGGCTGGCGGAGCTAAGATTTGCGAGACCCTTTGGGGGAGTGCCGGCGGGACGCAAACTCACTCGCGCCGAACGGACCGAAAGCTAGGACTCTCCGTTGCGCCCGTCAAGAACTAGTGCGAGTTCCTGAATCAAATACTAAATATGGTGGATTGCGGGGGATAACAGGGGGCAAGCCCGCGCCTGTTCTGGAGCCAAGTATCAGTGAGTCCTCAGGGATTCCCAACCGAAAAAATTTGTCTCCCGTGACGATGCGGACCCTTCATCCCGCTGTTCACAGGGCAGGTATATTTCTGGGCAACGGGATTGCGTCAGCAGGACTCACGTACCCTTACGGAAGATGAGGGCAGGCATGCCCGCCGAGGTGGTGGTGGAGGGGGCGAATCCGGGTCAAGCTGACCTCGATTTTGCCGGACTGCCCACATGCTTGATTCGACTCGCCGGGATACGCGGCCGCGTATCGCCCCGGCCGGCCTGATGTTCCTCGCGATCACCTCGATCGGCTGGGGCTTCAATTGGCCGGTGACGAAATTCCTCCTCGCCGAGCTGCCGCCGCTGACCCTGCGCGGGGTGACCGGCGTGCTGGGCGCGCTGCTGCTGGCCGCGCTGGCGGTGATCCGCCGGCAGAGCCTAAAGGTCGACCCTGCGATCTGGCCGCGCCTCTTGACCGCCGCCGTCCTCAACGTCACCGGCTGGATGGTGCTGATGGGCCTCGCGCTGCTCTGGCTGCCGGCGAGCGAAGCGGCGCTGATCGCCTACACCATGCCGGTCTGGGCCTCGATCATCGCCTGGCCGGTGCTGGGCGAGCGGCCGACATTGCTGCGCACGTTGGGGCTGGTGATGGCCTTTGCCGGGCTGGCCTCGATCATGGGCGGCAACGGCATTGCCGCGAGCGCGGAGAAGCTGCCCGGCATCATCATGGCGCTCGCGGGCGCGCTCGGCTTTGCCGTCGGCACGGTCTTCTCGAAGAGATACCCGATCCACCTGCCGCCGATCACCGCCGCGGCCTGGCAGATCGGGATCGGCTGCCTGCCGATCTCGGTCATCGGGCTGCTGGTCGAGACCTCGCATCTGGACAAGGTGACGCCGGTCGGCTGGTGGCTGCTGCTCTATTCGACCGTGGTGCAGTTCTGCATCGCCTATGTCAGCTGGTTCGCCGCGCTGTCGCGATTGCCGGCCTCCGTCGCTGCGATCGGCACCATGGCGGTGCCGGTCATCGGTGTCGTGGCGTCTGCGATCGCGCTCGGCGAGCCGCTCGGGGCAGGGCAGATCGCGGGACTGGTGTTCACGCTGGCCGCGGTGATGCTGGCGACGCGTTAGGCTTTTCGTTTGAGCATGATCCTGTCGGAAACCGCTGCACACTTTTCCGGATCATGCTCCCAGCGCCTTCCTGATCATCGCCGCCAGCTGATTGCGCCGATAGGGCTTTGTCAGCAGCAGCACGCCGTCATCCAACTTGCCGTGATGCACGATGGCGTTGTCGGTGTAGCCGGAGGTGTAGAGCACCTTCAGGCCGGGGCGGAGCGCTGCCACCTTCTCGGCGAGCTCGCGCCCGCTCATGCCGCCGGGAATGACGACGTCGGTGAAGAGGAGGTCGAATTCCTGGCCGGCCTCGATCAATTCCAGCGCGGCCTTGCTGTCCGCAGCGGCGACCGTCTTATAGCCGAGGCTCTGCAATTGCGCGGTGACGAAGTTGCGCACCAGCGGATCGTCCTCGACGACCAGAATGGTCTCGGCGCCGCCTTCGGCTTGCGGAGCTGTGGCGGCGGCCGTCTCGCTCGCGCCTTCGCCCGGCGGCAGATAGAGCTTGATCGTGGTGCCGTGGCCTGGCTCGCTGTAGATCTTGATGTGCCCGCCCGACTGCTTGACGAAGCCGTACACCATGGAGAGGCCGAGGCCCGAGCCCTTGCCGACCTCCTTGGTGGTGAAGAACGGCTCGAACGCCTTCTGCTGGATGTCGGTCGACATGCCGGTGCCGGTGTCGCTGACCGCGAGCATCACGTAGGGGCCGGGCACCACCTCGGCGTTGGCCTGCGCATAGGCCTCGTCCAGCACGACCCGGCGGGTCTCCAGCAGCAGCTTGCCGCCGTTCGGCATCGCGTCGCGGGCGTTGATCGCCATGTTGAGCACGGCATTGGTGAGCCGGGACGGATCGATATGCGCCGTCATCGGTCCCCGTTCCAGCACGGTCTCGATCTGGATCTGCTCGCCGAGCGTCGGGCGCAAGAGCTTTGCGATGTCGGTGATCGCCGCATTGATCTCGACGTTGCGCGGCTGCAGCGGCTGCTTGCGCGCGAAGGCGAGCAGGTGCTGGATCAGCTCGGCGCAGCGCTCGGCGGCATCGTCGATCAGGCGCGCCACGCGCTGCAGCTCCGGCTGCTGCTTCAGGCTCGCCACCAGCGTCTCGGTGTTGCCGGAGATCACGGTCAGCATGTTGTTGAAGTCGTGGGCGACGCCGCCGGTCAGCTTGCCGATCGCATCCAGCTTCTGCGATTGGTGCAGCTGCCGCTCGGTGTCGCGCGTGGTGGTCGCGTCGTGATAGACCAGCACCGCGCCGGAAATGTCGCCTTGCCCGTCCAGCATCGGCCGG
Source organism: Bradyrhizobium sp. USDA 4486 (assembly GCF_054057995.1). Taxonomy (NCBI): domain Bacteria; kingdom Pseudomonadati; phylum Pseudomonadota; class Alphaproteobacteria; order Hyphomicrobiales; family Nitrobacteraceae; genus Bradyrhizobium; species Bradyrhizobium sp. USDA 4486. The sequence continues at coordinate 2,509,527 of NZ_JBSRZV010000001.1, read as the reverse complement.
CCGCTGATCATGAGGTGGCGCGCAGGATTGCCGCTGTGCGGGCGGACGATCATCTCCATGGCCTCGAACTGCTCGCCGCGCAGCACCCGCTTGGACGGCAGCTCGTCGGCCTTCAGCGGTGTGACGCCGTCGCCATGAAACACATCTGACAGCGCCAGCAGATTGCTCAGGTTCATCCCGGTCCGGTGCAGCAGTATGCGTTCGGCCGCGGGATTGGACAAAAGGACGTTGCCCTCGGTGTCGATGACCAGCACCGCCTCCGCCATGCTGCGAAAGGTGCTCTGGAGCACGTTGACCGACAGGCGCAGCTCGTCATGCGCGGCGACCAGATGCTCGGTGCGCTCGGCGACCGCGGCCTCGAGCTGCTCGTTGGCGGCGGTGGCTTCCTCGAGCGTGCTCTTGAGCGCGCTCTGGGTGCGGTGGCTCTCGCGCATCACCATGAGCACCAGCAGCAGGATCACCAGCGCGCCGGCGACGTCGATGCCGAGCAGCACGATGCCGGTGCGGCGCGAATCCTGGGAGCGTGCGGTCAGCAGCCGTTCTTCCTCCGCGCTCAGCTGGTCGAGATTGCCCATCACGGTGTCCATGAGGCCGCGGCCCTCGGCCTTGCCCTGGAGCGCGGCAATGCCGGCCTCGTCGTTCGCGGCGCGCAAGCGCATCGCCGCGGCGGCAATCTCCATTCGGCGCAGCGCCAGCGGCTCTGTGCCCTCCAGCAGCGCGACCTGGTCCGGATTGTCGCGCACGTCGCGCTTGAGGCTCGCGAGCGCCGGCGCGATCTGGGCGTGGGCGGCCTCGAACTCATCGCTGAAGGCCTGGTTGCGGTAGATCTCGAAGCCGCGCGCGGCGCTCTCGGCGCGGCGCAGCAGCACGCGTAGATCGGAGATCTTCTTCAGCACCTGGACGGTGTGATTGACCCAGGTGGTATCGGACCGCGACTTGACGTCGAGGGCGATCGAGGCGGCGGTGATGATCAGGAGAATGGCGAGTCCAGCACCGAGAATGACGCGTTGCGTTGGGATCAAGGTGCTTCTTTCTGGTCCTTCGGCAACGCCGCCTCGCCGAGGCATTCCCGGACCGCGGTCAGCAGCGCGTCGGGCGTGAACGGCTTGCGCAGGCAGCGCGTCGCGCCGAGCTCCAGCGCCATGCGGAGGAAATCGGGCGAGGGCGAGGCGGACGATGCGAAGGCGTAGCCGGACATCGCGATCAGCGGCACGGACGGCGCGCGCTCATGAAAGATGCGGATGGATTCGAAGCCGCGCATATGCGGCATGAAGATGTCGACCAGCATCACGTCATAGGCCTGCGCTTCAAGGGCGGCCAGTCCCGTCTCGCCGCCGTCAGCCAGTGTGACGTCGAAGCCCTGACGTTGGAGGAGGACCTCGATGGTCGCGCCGACCATCGGATCGTCATCTACCACGAGGATACGCGGCATGACACTTCCCAGCAAATCGAAGTCCCCATGGGATTTGTGATATCCGCGAATCGTGGGTCGGGTCAATTTTGGATTGGAGCGATGTCGATATGCACGGCGTGGTGCATGAGGTTCCCGCTGCTATGCCCGCAGCGGCGATTACGCCGTTCAATCCCGGCAGTTCGATGAAAAATCGAGGCAAAGCTCGCTAAAGCACAACGAGATTGGGATCATCGCGCTTGAGGTTGTTGTTTGAGCATGATCTTTCCGGAAAACCGCTCCGCAATTTTCGGGATCATGCTTCCGCCGCAGTGAGATCGTAGGCCGCCTGAATGGCTGCCAGAGTGGTGCGCGATTTCGCTGCGGGATCGACGATCACGACCATCACGCGGGCATGCGCCGCCAGCTCCAGGAAGGGAAGCGAGGGCCGCGGCAGCGGGACGGCCACCACCAGCAGCGGCGCCGCGCCGGAGGGGCGGCTGACGCGCACCGGCTCCGAGAGCGAGGTGCCGATGCCCGAGGCGACGACGAGCGCATCCATCAGCGCGCGCGACAGGGCCTGTCGTTCGCCGGGCAATGCGCAGGCGAGCTGGAGGCCGCCGTCGGCGTCGAACACGATGCCGTCCGATCTTCGCAGCAAATCGTCTGCGGCCCTGTTGGTCAGGACGATGCGGCCGCGGCGGTCCAGCAGCATGGCGGCATTGGGCATCAAATCGAGGACCGCGGACAATTGCCGCTGTCCGTCCGCGCGGCCGGCGAGCAGGAGTGAGGCATCGAGGGCGCGGCAGAGATGCGGGCTCAGCTGGTCGAGCAGACGGACGCGCTGCTCTACCTGATCGGTGCCGCGCCGCGAGAGGCAGAATCCAAAGCCGCCGACGCTGCCGTCGACGGCGAAGCCCTTGTAGTTGATGTCCAGGATGTCCTCGTGCCCGTAAGGCGCCAGCACGTCGGCATAGAACGCGGTCCTCCGGATCGAGCCGGGCTCGACCAGGGAGTTGGCGCTGACCGCCTTGCCGAAGGGCACTTTGGTGACCGCGACGGTCCATGGATTCCAGGCGTAGTGCTCGCGGAAGATCGCAGACGGCTCCTCGGGCAGCCGGCGGAGGATCTGGGTCGGAGGCAGCCTGCTTGCTCGCGGCGGGCCATCACCCGCCTGGATGATGACGCGCGATCTCGGCTTGAGGTATTGCCCAAGCGCGATCCCGGTCGGGGCTTGCCGGAGGCCTCGATCGCAGGCGGATGCATGCCTGCATGCGGGTGTGGGAGGTTCGACGATGACGAAACTCACGCTTCATGGATTGCGTTCGTCGAAGGATGTGCAAGGCTTGAATGAGGAGGATCGCTCGACATATCGGCGCTGAGCGCGCTGCTCGTGCGCGATCTACGCGATCGTTGTGATCGCCTTGCTCGCCGGATGATGGGTTCACGATCGGAATACGACGAGGGTTGCAGGCCGAGATCATCCGATCGGTATCGATGCGGCGCCCGATTTGCCATCGCAAATTTCCGGCGGGAGGCGCGGCGCAGTTATGTCTGACTGATCGATTTACCCAGATGAAGGGCACCGCAGCGCGTGCTGCGGGCCACGCGATCTGAAGGCGAAAGGAGGCTGGAACCGGAATTGTGAGGTCATTGAACGCGGCCATCACCCGATAGGGTGAGGCGGCAGGATGTTAGTCGCGGTATCATCATAATGCGTCCTTAGGTTGTTCATACAATCGATAGTTGTTGGTCGGCTCGGGCGGGAGCGCGATGAATCATTCCAGCGACAGGATCGAGAAGGTCCTCGACCTCATCTATGACGCGGCGGCCGAGAACGATCTTTGGCCGCATGTGCTCACGGCGATTGCCGATCTGACCCGCAGCCAGGGCGGCATATTGTTCGGCCAGTCCCTTACCGCGGAGCGGATCTATTTCGATTTCAACGGCCGCCTCAGCGAGGAGTGCAACCGCGCCTATCAGGAGCGGCATATGCAGAATCCGTGGTCGCGCTACATGGAGACCCAGCAGGTCGGCCGGCTGGTGCTGTCCGACGAAGCCATCTCGCTGCGGGAGCTCCAGGCATCCGGCTTCTACGACGAGGTGTTACGGCCGCAGCAGATCGCGCACAACGGAATGATGGCGCTCGCGGCGCGCGAGGATTTTCGTGCCGCCTTCAACATGTGCCGCAGCGCGCGGCATGGCCCGTTCGATCCGGACGAGCAGCGGCTTTTGGAATGGCTGTCGCCGCATCTGTGCCGGTCGGTGGCGCTTGGATTCCGGATGGATGGCTACCTCGCCATGCAGCAGGCAACCTTCAATATCCTCGACCGGCTTGCCGATGGCGTCACCGTGCTCGACCGCAAGGCGCGGGTACTGTTCGCCAATGGTGCGGCCCGCCGCATGGCCGAGGAGGGCGTGCTGCGGCTGCATCAATCGGTCACGACTCGTTCGCCGGCGCATTCGCAGCGGCTGGGCGAGCTGATCCGCCGCGCGCTCAAGGGTGCCGCCGGCGGAACGATGAGCCTGCCGCGCGATATCGACGGAGAGCTTCTGGCCATTCTGGTCACGCCCATCAGAAGCAAGGATCTCGGGCGGCTCTCGGATGCCGGCATCAAGGATGCCGCCGTGCTGCTGTTCATCGTCGATCCCGCCAACCGGCGATCGATCCCGCTCGGGCAGATCATGGATGCCTATGGCCTGACGCACGCCGAGGCGCGGGTGGCGCTCGCGGCTTCGTCCGGTCACACGATCCTGGAGACCGCGCAATCGCTGAAGCTGTCGCCCAACACCATCAAGACGCATCTGCGCCGCGTCTTCGCCAAGACCGCGACCGGCCGCCAGGGCGAGCTTGCCGGCCTGATCACGGCGGTGGGCACGGTCCGGATCGGCGAGGTGGATCAGGCACAATGATGTCTCACCCGGCCGGGTGATGACGGCCGATGCGGCCATCCGCTAGATTTTGTTTCCAACCAGGTCCGGGCCGCTCGCAGCCGACGCGGCCGGATGGAATCGCAAGTGAGGTCTGCCGTGCGGTGGGTGGAAGTGGCTGGCTACATCGCCTCGTCGCTGGTGTTCCTGACCTTCTACATGCGCCGCATGGTCCCGTTGAGGCTCGTCGCGCTCTGCAGCAATGTCGCATTCCTGACCTATGCTTGCGCGCTTCATCTCGCGCCGATCGCCATTCTCCATGGCGCGCTCATCCCGGTGAACATTGTCAGGCTGATCGGCGCGCTGCGAGAGGGCAAAGAGAATCCGCGCGGCGGCGATCCGCGTCCTGATGTCGCCCATTCGAGCCGCTATTTGCCGCGCCGGTCGGAGATCGCGTGATGCAGCGGACCTGGCGTGATGCCGGACGCGCCGGCTGCCGGACGGCTGACAGCGGATGAAATTGTGGAGTTCGAGTGCCTCGATGCCACGGCTCCGCTCGACGAAATCGGACGTCCGGCGTGGTCGTTCGAAGGCGAGCCGTTGACGGTGCGCGAGCGGCGCTGGCTAGAGCTCTACCGCAAGCTGGCGAAGTGCGAGGATGCGTCGGAAACGCGTCAGCGGCGCCGGTAGTTCACCGGCGCCGCCCACTCATCGCGTTGTTCAGGCCGCCTTACGGGCAGGGATGGCGCTCGCCGTCATAGCCGAGATACGTGCCCGAGGCCGGGTCGTAAGACCTGTAGCGCTGTGCGCAATACGCGGCGGCGTCGCCGCCGGTGTCGGGCACGACCGCAACTGACGGCTCATCGTAATAGGTGTCGCCGTAGTAATAGGGGTCATCGTAATAGCCGCCGCCGTAATACGCGTAGGAGCCGAGGCCGCCGATGGCGGCGCCGGCCGCAAAGCCGGGCCAGAAGCCGCCGCCCCGATGATGCCAGCGGTGACCGCTCCAATTGCCGCCGCCGCCCTGCCAGTTGCCGCCCGCCGCTGCGACCGGACGGCCGCCGCCGCTAAACGTCGCTCCTGTGGTTGGACGCATGGCAACGCCGGCGCTCGGGCGCATGGCTGCGCCGCCCGCGAAACTGGCGCCACCGCCGCCGATCCGGGGGCCAGCGGCGAAGCTGCCGCCGCCCATGTGGGGGCCAGCACCACCACCGAAGTGAGCGCCTCCGCCGCCGCCACCAAAATGGGCGCCGCCGCCACCGCCGAAATGGGCTCCTCCGCCACCGCCAGCGGCGGAACGGCCCTGAGCAAAGCTCGGGCTCGCCAACGGAAGCATCAACGCGACTGCCGCGGCGGCACTCAAAACCTTCAGACTGTTCATGATCAAACTCCTTTCCCGGAAAAGCCAACCCGATGAAACAGCGCTGGTTCCTGGGATCACGCTGGTTTGCGTGTGCTCGCCGAGCGTCTCACCTCGCCGCTGTACCTGGGATGAACGGATCGCGACCGATTTGCGACCGGCCCGCAGTCCGGAGCACCCCGCATTAGTGGAGGGCATGGCCGCGCCGGCCGAACTGGACATTTCGGCGTCCGGATGGCATCAGGGCCCCACGAAGCAGGGCCCTTGCCGCATGAAACAATTCCTTCTGAAGTTCTTCACCTGGTGGAATGGCCAGACCTTTGGCACCCAGCTCTGGACCAGCCGGTACGGCGAGCTGGTCGGTGAGGACGAGCAGGGCAACCGCTACTATCGCACCCGCGGCGGGGCGATCGATCCGACGCTGGGCTTCGAGCGGCGGTGGGTGATCTATAATGGCTACGCAGAGGCGAGCCGCATCCCGCCGTCCTGGCACGGCTGGATCCATCACGTCGTCGACACCCCGCCGACCGCGACCAACTACCAGCCGCGCGAGTGGGAAAAGCCGCACCAGCCGAATCTGACCGGCACGGCCAAGGCCTACCGGCCCTCGGGCTCGACGCTCGCCAGCGGCCGCCGGCCCAAAGCGACCGGCGACTACCAGCCCTGGACCCCCGGCTAACCGCCAGCCCCGACGCGAATCTTCATCATGGAGGCGGATGCATCGGCATCCGCTCGCGTCGCTGTGGACAATGGGAACAGCGGGGATGCCGCTTGCGCCGGCGTTGCGCCGGAGCGGGCGATGCGGCTCAATGATTCCCATCTTACGGAGATGGGAGACCATCGCGTTCGGTTCGGGCAACAGTTCGCGACTGTCCCGAGATGCAGCGGCCGCCGAGTAAGGACTCGATCGGGAGATAGGCCCCCGGTCTGGAAGTTCCGAAATCGCCCGATGTGAATGTGCGCCGCCGTAAGAAAGGAAAGGCCGCCTGGGAAAACCGGGCGGCCTTTTTCTCCTGGAGCGATCTCGTTTTGTGGCTTTCTGGGTCCCGGCTTTGCGCAGCAACGCTTACGCGTTGCAGCGCGTCCGGGACACGAGAGCAGGGCTTACATCACGCGTGCAGCGGCGCGCTTCACCGCCTCTAGCCGCCGCGCCTGGTTTTGCGCGCCGCGCTCCTTCAACAACGCCAGCACCTCGGCCGGCGCGGTGTCGGGCGAGCCTGAGTTGAACGGCGGGGCCGGATTGTACTCGATCTGGAGCTGGATGGCTTCCGCCGTGGCGCGGTCGCGCAGGATCGACACCAGCGTCAGTGCGAAATCGATGCCCGCGGTCACGCCGCCGCCAGTGATGCGATTGCGATCGATGCAGACGCGTGTGCGGGTCGGGGTTGCGCCGAACTGGCTGAGCATCTCCATCGCGCTCCAGTGGGTCGCGGCGCGATAGCCCTTCAACAGGCCGGCCGCGCCGAGCGCCAGCGCTCCGGTGCAGACCGAGGTGACGTATTTGGCGCCCGCGGCCTGCCTGCGCAGGAAATCCAGCACCTCCTCGTCGTCGAGCAGATCGTTGGTGCCACCGCCGCCCGGCACGCAGAGCACGTCGAGCTGCGGGCAGTCGGCGAAAGTCGTGGTCGGCGTCAGCGTCAGCACGGAATCGCTCGGCACCGGCTCGATCCGCTTCCAGATCAGGTGCAGCTTTGCGCCCGGTACGTTGGCAAACACTTGCAGGGGACCGGTGAAGTCGAGCTGGGTGACGCGTGGAAACACCACCAGACCTATCTGGAGCGGTGACGACATGGGCGGGTCCTCCAAGGATGAGCTTGACGGACGCAGCGTCTCATGATGCCCTTCTGTCCAAAATGCCGTATTTCCCTCGCTTTCGGACATGGCCATGATCGGCATCCTGATCTTCCCCGACTTCCAGCTGCTCGATGCGGCCGGCCCGATCTCGGCGTTCGAGGTCGCATCGCGCTGCGCCGGCAAGCCGCTCGCGCTCCGCGTGCTCGCGCTCAATGCCGGACCCGTGCGCAGTTCATCCGGCGTCGAGATGATGGCGCGCGACTTCAAGTCGGTGAGTGCGATCACGACGCTGATCATCGCGGGCGGCGCCGGCGTCAGCGAGGCCGCGCGCTGCGAGGTCACGCGCGCCTTCGTGCAGCGGCTGGCCAGGCGCGGCGTTCGCGTCGCGAGCGTCTGCTCGGGCGCCTTCGTGCTGGCCGAGGCGGGGCTGCTCGACGGCCGCCGCGCCACCACGCATTGGGGCCGCACGCGCGAATTCGTTGCGCGCTACCCGAAGGTGAAGTTCGAGCCGGACCAGATCTTCACCCGCGACGGCAACGTCTGGACCTCGGCGGGGATCAGCGCCGGCATCGATCTCGCGCTCGCGATGGTCAGCGAGGACCATGGCGAGGAGATCGCGCAGCAGGCCGCGCGCCAGCTCGTGCTCTACCATCGCCGCAGCGGCGGCCAGTCGCAATTCTCCTCGCTGCTGGAACTGAAGGCGCCGAACGGCCGCTTCGGCCCGCTGTTGTCGTGGGCGCGCGAAAACCTCGACGCGCCGCTGACCGTGGAAGATCTCGCCGATCGCGCCGGAATGAGCGTGCGGCATTTCGCCCGCGCGTTTGCCGCCGAGACCGGCACGACGCCGTCAAAGGCGATCGAGCGCTTGCGGCTCGAGGTCGCGCGCGAACGCGTGCAGTCCTCGCGCGAGGCGATCGAGCTCGTCGCGGAGGTCACCGGTTTCCGCGATCCCGAGCGCATGCGGCGCGCCTTCATCCGCGCCTTCGGCCAGCCGCCGCAGGCGCTGCGGCGCGCGGCGCGGGCGGGGTAGGAAGCCTCGCCCGGCACGCGAGCGTGGAGGCGACGATGAGCGGGATGGAGTACAGCAACGAGACATCGCTATTTCTACAGGGCCTCGAAGCCGGCTACGAGGCCACGACGTGTTCTACGTCGTGCTGCCAGCCGCCGTCGCCCCGGATGCATCTCCGCGCGCCGTCAATCGACGCGCGATCGGCATCAGCATGTACGGCGCTAGATGAATCGGAAACTGCGTCATTGCGAAATAGAGCCAGGTGGCGGGCGGCAGGGCGCCAGCGGTCGCCGCCAGGATCAGGCCAAGGTTGCGCTGTGACACCATCAGCCCGAGGGCCAGCGCGCGCTCATAGCCGATGCGGCGGAACAGCAGCGTGGTGACGGCGAGTAGCGCGAAGTAGATCGCGAAGGACAGAGCTGCGAGGCTGATCGTGAACACGGGTTGCGCCAGGAAGTCGCTCACGACACCGCCCATCACGGCTGTTGCGAAGATCCAGAGGATGATGATGTTGAAGCCGTCGATCGGCTTCTTGTGACGCTGGATCGCCTCCGCGCCGAAGCCCCATCGGATGACGGTGGCCGCCAGCAGCGATGCTGTGAGGATGCCGAGCAGCTTCAGGCCCAGCGTGAGCGGCGAGATGCTGAGCATGTCGCCGAGAAAGAGGCCGGCGAACAGTGAGGCCGTGAAGGGCACGAGTGCGGTGGAGGTCACCAGCGTGATCAGCACGAGCGTGGCATCGAGACCCATCAGCGCGGCGAGGGCCGGCGAAGCCATCATCGGCGAGGCCATGCTCTGGAGCATCAAGGCGAGCGAAAGGTCGGGCGCGCGCGCGGTCAGCCCGGTTGCATGGGCGATCAGCCCGACGATCAATGGCACGCCGATCGTGGTCCAGGCCGTGGCGGTCGCGACCAGCGCGGGCCGTCGCAGATGGCTGTACAGCGCGGCAAGGTCGACCCGCGTGAAGGAGATGCAGAGCAGAACGAAGATCGCCTCGGTGACGTAGGGCCGCAGCAGCGCTCCAATCGGCGGCACTGCCGCCGCGATGAAGACGACGGCGGCCACCGCACGCGTGCCCTGGCTGCCAAGCCAGGTGAGTGCGTGTAGGGGGACGGCGAGGAGAGTCTTGACGGAGGATGGCATCGGCGTCGTTGCTACGGAACTGTCATCCCAACGCCTTCAGCCACGCGCCGAGGCCCTGTAGACGACGACGGCATCGGGATCGAGTACGACGGGCATGAGAGCAGTCTCAGGGGTTTCTGGTTGAACGTCGGTATCGGGGATTGCGCGCCTCGGCCCCGGGGAGAGGCGACCGAACTATCCCATCCGGTGGCGGGTCTGGCCAGCGGGCGGCGGACAGGGCAGGGATGCCGCCCTTTCCCCGCCGTATTCGGCGTGTTAACCCGGTGGCCTGCGAGCGGCGGTATCCCCTGTAGAATGTCCAACAAGCCCGATTCGCTGTTGAAGCCGCGCGAGATGTTCAAAACCTTTACCCTGACAGGCCTTGCGGCGCTGCTGGCCGTTATCGCGCTGACGGTTGCGCCCCCCACGCAGGCGCAGATCGGCACGATCTTCTCCGATCCGCCGCCGCGGCCGCCGGGCAGCATTCCGCGTGGCCAGCCGCAGCCCCAGATCCCCGACGACGACGAAGAGGTACCCGAGCTGCCGCCGCGGGGCCGCGTGCTGCCCTCGCGTCCGATGCCGCCACCGCCGGGTCGGCAAGGCAACATCCAGGGCAATGCCTTGCCCGGGCCGGTCGAGAGCCAGCCGCTGGCGCCGCCGCCGGGCTCCACCGTCGCCCCGCCGAACCAGCCGCCGTCCGTGGCGGTCGCGCCGCCCAATGCGCCGGGAGCCGCTCCGGCTGCGCCCGGTCAGCGCCAGCCGCAGCAGAAGGGCGGGCCCGGTGGTGCCGTGCCGCAGACGCCGGCGAGCCTGCAGCCGGGCGACGAGGTCGTGACCGAGCCGCCAGCCCAGAAGATCGTGAACAAGAAGGCGACCTTCTCTGGCCTCGACAAGATCACCGGCCGCATCATCAATTTCGACGAGGATATCGGCGAGACCGTCCAGTTCGGCGCGCTCAGGGTCAAGACCGACGCCTGCTACACGCGGCCGGCGACGGAAGCGGCCAACACCGACGCCTTCGTCGAGGTCGACGAGATCACCTTGCAGGGCGAGGTGAAGCGTATCTTCTCAGGCTGGATGTACGCGGCAAGCCCCGGCCTGCACGGCGTCGAGCATCCGATCTACGATATCTGGCTGACCGATTGCAAAGAGCCGCAGCAGACCATCGCGACCGCGGCGCCCGATCCCGCGAGCAAGCCGGCTCCGCCACCGCCGCCGCCTGCGCAAAAGAAGGCCGCGCCAAAACAGGCGGTGCAGCAGCGTCCGCCGCAGCCTCTGCCGCCACCGCCGCAGCAGCAACCGGCGCCGCCACCGCCTCCGCCGCCGGAGCAACGGCCGGGCCTGTTCGGTATCCCCGGGTTCGGCCGCTAGGCCCTTAGGCAATTGGGTTCGGCTGGCTGATCGTGGTGCACCTCTCTCTTCGGGAGAGGTAAAGCGTCCGGCGCTGGCCTCGATCGGCTAAAGCGCGATGAGATTTGGATGAATCGTCATCGCGCTTGAGGTTGTTGTTTACGCATGATCTTTCCGGAAAACCGCTTCGCACTTTTCCGGATCATGCTTTAGTGCCGCGAGGCGATGATCTCGAGCGCGCGCGCGCCGGGGATCGCCTCACCCGCGGAGAGCCTCAGAAAGTCGCCGGGCTCGCCGGCGAGCGCCTTGTCGAGCAGGCCGGTGTAGCGGCGCCGCGAGATCTCGACCGCGCCAAAGCTCTTCAGATGCTCGGTGACATATTGCGTGTCGAGCAGCTCGAAACCGCCATGGATCAGCCGGGCCACCAGATGCACCAGCGCGACTTTCGAGGCGTCGCGCGCGGTGTGGAACATGCTCTCGCCGAAGAAGGCGCGCCCCAAGCTGACGCCGTAGAGACCCCCGACGAGCTCGTCGCCTTGCCAGGCCTCGACGCTATGGCAATGGCCGAGCTCGTAGAGGCCGCCATAGAGGTCGCGGATGCGCTTGTTGATCCAGGTGTCCTCGCGGCCCGCCTGCGGCGCGGCGCAGCCGGCGATAGTCGCCTTGAACGCGGTGTTGACGGTGACGCGAAACGCATCCGAGCGCACGGTGCGCGCAAGGCGCGAGGCGACGCGGAAGCCGTCGAGCGGGATGACGCCGCGCAATTCCGGCTCGACCCAGAACAGGGTCGGATCGTCGGCACTTTCCGCCATCGGAAAGATGCCGCAGGCATAGGCGCGCAGCAGCACGGCCGGCGTGATTTCAGACGAGGCGGAGTCGCGCGAAGTCATGAGCCAACAATAGCAGGATCGCAATTCGGTTGCGATGGGTGGCGCGCAGGGTCAGCTTGCCGCGGCGCTGCTGGCCTTGCCGGCGGCGTCGGGCACGCGGTGGAACCGCAGCATGATGCGAGTTCCGGAATGCGCGGGATCGCGCTCGACGGAGGCATCCAGCTTGGCGGCCATCGCGGCGACGATGCGCTGGCCCATGCCGGTCGAGCGCGGATCGGCCTTGGCCTTGTCGCCGACGCCGTCATCGCTGATCGAGAGCAGCAGATCGTCTCCTTTCGAGCTCAGCTCGACATGGATCGGGCCGGCACCATCAGGATAGGCGTATTTCACCGCGTTCATCACCAGCTCGTTGACGATGATGCCGACGGCGACCGCGCGATCCGGGTCGAGCTCGATCGGCTCGGCCTTCAGCGTCAGCCGCGACATCCGGTTGCCTTCGGCCGAGCGGCGGAGATCCTCGAGCAGCGAGTCCAGGTACTGGTTCAGCACCACGCTCTTGAGGTCCTGCGAGGTGTAGAGGCGGCGGTGCACCTGCGCGACCGCGGCGACGCGGCCCATCGCATTGGTCAGCGCCGCCTTGACCTCTTCCTGCGAGGCGGAGCTCGCCTGGAGGTGCAGCAGCGAAGCGATGATCTGGAGCGAATTGCCGACGCGGTGGTTGACCTCGCGGAGCAGCAGCTCGCGCTCGGCGGCGAGCGCGGCATAGCGGTCGCGCGAGGCGTGGATTTCGGCCTCTGCTTCCTCGCGCGCCCGCTGCATCTCGGCTTGGCGCAGCGCGCCGTCGGCCGCGACGTGGAGCAGGGGGATGAAGTCGCCCTTGACGTCCTTGACGAGGTAATCGGCCGCGCCCGCCTTCAGCGCGGTCACAGCGATGGTGGAATCCTGCGACGCCGTGACGAACACCACCGGCGGCGCGCCCGGTATCGCCATGATCTGCTCGAGCGTCTCGAGGCCGTCGAGGCCGGGCATGTACTGATCGAGCGCCACGACGTCGATGCCGCCCTCGGTTTCCGCACGGCGGATGCGCTCGAGGCCTTCCTCGCCGCTTGCGGCATGAACGACCTTGTAGCCGCGCCGCGTCAGGCCGCGATCGACCAGACGCGCCAGCGCGTCGTCGTCGTCGATATAGAGCAATGTTGGCGTGCGCTGGTTCATGAGGCGGCGGGCGGGACCTGGATGACCGAGAAGAACAGGCCGAGCTGCCGGATGGCATTGGCGAAATTCTCGTAATTAACCGGCTTGGTGATGTAGACGTTGCAGCCGAGCTCGTAGCAGCGCTTGATCTCCTGGGAATCGTCGGTGGTGGTCAGCACCACCACGGGCGAGGCCTTCAGATATTTGTTCTCCTTGATCTGCTTCAGGATGTCGATTCCGGTCATGTCGGGCAGGTTGAGATCGAGCAGGATCAAGAGCGCGTTGCCCTTCTGCACGAGACCGGTTCCGTCGGCGCCGAACAGGTGCCTCATTGCGTCGGTGCCGTTCGGGAACGAGACGATCTCGTTGTTGACCCCGGAGCGGCGGATGTTGCGCTCGATCAGCCGGGCGTGTCCCTCGTCGTCCTCGATCATGATGATGGTGACAGGCTGGGTCATCGATCTGCGTTCCGGTTCCTGACATTCCAGGTGACGGGCAGCGTGATCGTGAAGGTGCTGCCCGCGTTCAGTTCCGACGATACCGACATCGTGCCCCCGAGGCGACGCACAAGTGCACGCACATGCGCAAGACCTATGCCCTGGCCGGGCTTGTCCTGGGTTCCCGCACGGCGGAACAGGTCGAAGATCCGTTGGTGATCCCTGGGGTCGATGCCGCGGCCGTTATCGCTGATTTCGAAGATAGCGTAGCCGAGCTTGGTGCGCCCCCGGATTCTGATCTCGCCGGGAACGCCGGTCTTCAAATACTTGATCGCGTTGTCGATCAGATTGGAGAATATCTGCTCCAGCGCAAGGCGATCGCTGACGAGATTGGGCAGGGGCTCGACATGAATCTCGGCCTGCGCCTCGGCGGCCTGGTGTGCCAGGGTCGACACGATCGCCTCGATCAGCGCGCGCGTGTCGATCTTCTCCGGCTGGAACTCGCGGCGGCCCTCGCGGGTGAGGTTGAGAATGGCCGAGATCAGCCGGTCCATCTTGGCGATCGACGATTTGATGAAACCGAGCGCCTCGGCAAAATCCGTCGACAATTGCTTGTCCGGGCCTTCGAGCGCGATCTCGCCGGTCGGCCGCGGTGGCCCCTCGGCGGGGACGTGGGCGAGGCTGCTGATGCGACGGAAAATGTCGCCGCCGAGCTCTTCGAGCTCGCTGGTGAAGCCCATGATGTTGACGAGCGGCGAGCGCAGATCGTGGCTGACGATATAGGCAAAGCGCTGGATCTCGTCATTGGCTTCGCGCAGGTCGGCTGTGCGCTCGTCGACCACGGCCTCCAGATTGACGTTGGTGTCGCGAAGGCGCGCTTCGGCCTCGTCACGGGCGCCGGCCGAGCGCCGCACCAGCCAGGTCGAGACCAGGGCCAGCAGCACGACGAGGCCGGAGCCGATGCCGGTCATCGACGCCGCCAGCGTCTGGCTCCGGTCGGAGTTGGCGCTGCGGATCCGGAACAGCCGTTCCTCCTCTCGGATCATCGCGTTGGCGAGATTGGTGATCGTGTTCGTGGTATTGCCGGCAGCGGCCTCGCGGACAAGTGCTACGGCATCGCCGGGCCGGCCCCGCTTCACGAAATCCATCTCGCGTGAGAACTGGTCGAGCCGGGTCTGGATCGCCGCGCGCAGCTTCTCAATGTTCTCGCGTTGCGCCGGATTGTCGCCGATCTGGCGCGTCAGCTTGTCGAGCGCGGGAATGATCGCTGCGACGGCGTTCTGGTGGTCCGACTGGAAATCCGGTCCCTGCGTCAGGAGAAAGCCGCGAGCGCCGCTTTCGGCGCGCCGGATTTCGAGCAGCAGGGCGTTGATCTGGTTCTCGGCCTCGATGGTGTGAAGCACCCATTTGGCGTCGTCGCGCGCTTTGTTGACGAGGTAGACGGAGCCGGCACTGATTACGGTCAGCACCAGAAGGCCCGCCGCGAACAGCAGGATCTGCCAGAGTGCGCGCCGTCGCCGGCCCTCGGCCGTCACGACGTCCTCGCTTGATCAAATTGGGTGGGATTCAAAACGCCCCCTTGGAACTGCCCCAGCGTCCAGAACGCGATTGGGGCCAATGGGTTCCATGGGGAGAGAGGATTTATTTCGTGCCCGGTTCCGCCTTGCCGGCGAGATACTGTTCCAACCAGTGGATGTGGTAGTCGCCGTCGATGATGTCGTCCTGGCGCACCAGATCGCGGAACAGCGGCAACGTGGTCTCGATGCCGTCCACGACCATCTCGTCCAGCGCGCGGCGCAGGCGCATCAGGCATTCGGCCCGGGTCTTGCCATGGACGATCAGCTTGCCGACGAGCGAGTCGTAATAAGGCGGGATCTGGTAACCCTGGTAGACCGCGGAATCGATCCGCACGCCGAGCCCGCCGGGCGGGTGATATTGCGTGATGCGTCCCGGCGAGGGCCGGAAGGTCTGTGGGTTCTCGGCGTTGATGCGGCACTCGATGGCGTGGCCGATGATCTGCACCTCTTCCTGCTTCGCGGGCAGGTCGCCGCCGGCGGCGATGCGTATCTGCTCCAGCACGAGGTCGATATCGGTGATGCTTTCGGTGACGGGATGCTCCACCTGGATGCGGGTGTTCATCTCGATGAAGTAGAACTCGCCGTCCTCGTAGAGGAATTCGATGGTGCCGACGCCGAGATATTTCATCTCGCGCATCGCTTTGGCACAGGTCTCGCCGATCTTGGCGCGCGCGGCGGCGGCCAGCACCGGCGAGGGGCCTTCCTCCCAGACCTTCTGGTGGCGGCGTTGCAGCGAGCAGTCGCGCTCGCCGAGATGGATCGCGCCGCCGCGACCGTCGCCGAGGATCTGGATCTCGATGTGGCGCGGCTTCTGGAGGTATTTTTCGAGGTAGACCGAGGCATCGCCGAAGGCGGATTTGGCCTCGTTGGCCGCCGTGGACAGCGCGACCTGCAGGTCGGCCTCGCTGTGCGCGACCTTCATGCCGCGCCCGCCGCCGCCGGCGGCGGCCTTGACCAGCACCGGAAAGCCGATCTTCTTCGCGATCGCCATCGCATCGTCATCTGGGCCAACCGCACCGTCGGAGCCGGGCACCACGGGGATGCCGAGCCGCTTGGCGGTCTTCTTGGCCTCGATCTTGTCGCCCATCAGGCGGATGTGTTCGGCCTTGGGGCCGATGAACTGCAGATTGTGCTCGGCAAGGATTTCTGCGAAGCGCGCGTTTTCCGACAGGAAGCCGTAGCCGGGATGCACCGCATCGGCGCCCGTGATCTCGCAGGCCGCGAGCAGGGCGGGCACGTTGAGATAGCTGTCCTTGGACGGCGGCGGTCCGATGCAGACGCTCTCGTCCGACAGGCGCACATGCATCGCATCGGCGTCGGCGGTGGAGTGCACGGCGACGGTCGCGATCCCGAGCTCCTTGCAGGCCCTGAGGATGCGAAGGGCGATCTCGCCGCGATTGGCTATGAGGATCTTGTCGAACATGTTGTCCTGCAGCGAATGGCGAGTGGCGAATGGCGAGTAGGGAAGGCTGACGCCATTCGCTCTTCGCTATTCTCCGTTCGCGTCACTCAATAATGACCAGCGGCTCGCCGTACTCGACCGGCTGGCCGTCCTCGACCAGGATCTGCGTCACCGTGCCGGCGCGCGGCGAGGGGATCTGGTTCATGGTCTTCATGGCTTCGATGATCAGCAGGGTCTGGCCGACCGAGACCTTGTTGCCGACCTCGATGAACGGCTTGGCGCCCGGCTCCGGCGCCCAATAGGCGGTGCCGACCATCGGCGAGGTCACCGCACCCGGATGCTTCGAGAAGTCAGCTGCGGCAGCAGCAGGCGCCGCGGCGGCAACCGCGGCTGCCGGCATAGCGGCGGGAGCAGCTGCAACCGGCATCGGCATGGTCGCGGCGACGCTGATGTTGCGGGCGACGCGCAGGCGCAGGCCCGCGCGTTCGATCTCGATCTCGGTGAGGCTGGTCTCATCGAGCAGAAGCGCGAGCTCGCGGACGAGTGCGGAATCCTCGCTGGAAAACTTTGCGGCTGTTTTGTCGTCTGGCTGGCGCGCCATGTTGTTTGATCCGAATGTTCTGTGTGAGGAGGGTGCGTCAGGCTTTGGGCTTGATGCCGAGCTTGGCGGCAAGGCCCTGGATGGCGAGGCGGTAGCCCTCGATGCCGAAACCGCACAGCGAAGCGAAGGCCGCGCGCGCGGTGTAGGAGTGGTGACGGAAGCTCTCGCGGGCGTGGATGTTGGTCACGTGCACTTCGACCGTCGGGATCTGCACCGCGAGCAGCGCGTCGTGCAGCGCGATCGAGGTGTGCGAATAGCCGCCGGCATTGATGATGATGCCCTTCATCTTGCGCGCATGCGCCTCGTGGATGAAGTCGATCAGCTCGCCTTCGCGGTTGGACTGGCGGCAGTCGGCCTCGAGGCCGAAATGTGCTGCCGTCTCCCGGCACAGCGCCTCCACGTCGGCCAGTGTCGCATGGCCATACTTTTCGGGCTCGCGCGTCCCCAGCATGTTGAGGTTCGGCCCGTTCAGGACGAGGATCGTGTCGGTTGCAGGTTCGGCCATTCCAATCCCGGAAAAGAGGTGCTTCGGCGTGGCCGGGGTTATAGGTAACAAAGCGCGTGAGGGGAAGCCTTGAAGGACCTCCGGGGCGGGTTCAGGCACCTCATCCGTTGCGCAAAAACCTGTGCGGAAACTACGGAAATTGCTTGTTAACCAGCCCGAACCATGGCTGCCGGCCGAATGCGAAGGGGGCGGGCATTGCTGCCCGCCCCCTGAGCTTGCCGTGATCCGGTCTCAGGCGTTCAGGACCGCCACGATCTCGTAGGTGTCCGGATTGACGATCACGATCTCATCCTTGACGAGGACGTACTTGTAGGTCCGCCACTCCGGATAGATCGTCACCACGCGGGACGGCAGGGCATGCAGCTCGATGCCCTCGCGCGGAATGCGCGTGCCGACCGAGATCGAGAAGTTCACGTTGGTCACCGGACGCACGTGCTCCTCGCGGATCACCGAGGTGATCTGGGTGCGCTGCTCGGTCGAGAGCTTGGCTCCCGCACCGGCCTGGCCGACGGTCGTGTTTGTGCTGGTCTGGCCCTGCGCGTTCTGGTTCGCGCTGGTGCCGGCCTGACCCTGAGCGTTCTGGTTGGTGCCCGTGCCGGTACCCTTCTGGTTCTCAGCATTGCTGGTCGAGGCGCCGCTCTTGCTGCCCTCAGCCTTCTGGTCCTTCTGAGCGCCGGACTTGCTCGTGTCCTGGCTCATGCTCTTGGACTTGTCCTGCTGACCCTGGGCGTGCTCGTCGGAGCGCTGGCCCTTGGTGGCGCCGGACTTGTCCTCGGCCGCGTTCTTGTGCATCTCGCGGCCCGAATGTTCGTCCTTGCTCGCGCCCGAGGACTTCTCCTCGGCCGAGGTGCCGGACTTCATGCTGCTGGAGCCGGCCTGGCCGACGGTGCCCTTCTCGGCGCCCGAGGACTCCTTGCCCATCGAGCCGCGCTCAGCGGCGCCGCCAGACGGCTGCGAATGCTGCATCTGCTGCTGCGAGCCCGCGCCGCCAGTGTCGCGGCCCTTATCCTGTGCGTTCGCCAGACCGGTGCCCGCGACCAGCGCGAGTGCGGCAACCGAGATCATAAAGCGGTTCAACATCGAATTCTCCTCACGTGTCCATTTGCGTCATTGCCCGCGCCGACAACGAAAGGAGATTTGAGTTGTTCCGGAACATCGCCGGTTCCGGGGTATTTGTTTCCTAAACGAGAGATGAATGCGCGCGCCGGATTCGCCGGCGTCGGGCAACGAAAAAGGCCGGCTTTTCAGCCGGCCTCGCTACATGCGTCGGTCGTGAGATGCGCGATCGGCTTGTCAGCAAGTCGCCTTGCCGCAGCGGGCGACGCCGATCTTCTCCTTGAGGCCCTCGAGGCCGACGGCGCCGATCACGATCTGCTTGCCGATCACGTAGCTCGGCGTGCCGTTCATGCCCATCGTCTCGGCGAGCTTGAAATTCTCCTCGATGGTGGCGCGCACCTCGGGGCTGGCCATGTCCTTCTCGATCCTCGCGGTGTCGAGCCCGGCTTCCTTGGCCGCCTGCATGGCGCGCGCCTTGTCGGCGGCGCCGCGGCCGCCGAGCAGCTTCTGGTGGAAGTCGAGATATTTCTTGCCGGTGGGATCCTGCATGCGCACGGCGACCGCGACCTGCGCCGCTTCGACCGAGCCCTGGCTCAGTACCGGAAACTCCTTCAGCACGACCTTCAGCTTCGGATCGCTCTTCATGAGGTCGAGCATGTCGCCCATGGCGCGCTTGCAGTAGCCGCAATTGTAGTCGAAGAACTCGACGAAGGTGACGTCGCCGTCCTTGTTGCCGAGGACGACCTGGCGCGGCGAGTTGAAGATAGCATCCGAGTTCTGCGCGATGCTGGCCTCGTGCTTCTTGGTTTCGGCATCGGCCTGGCGCTTGCTGAGCTCGGTCATGGCCTCCTCGAGCACCTCGGGATGGGTGACGAGGTAGTTCTTGATGATTGCCTCGATGTCGGTGCGCTGGGCATCGGAGAAGCTGTCAGCCGACGCGGGCGCGGCTGCGCCGAACATGGCGAGCGCAAACAGCGTGGGAGCAAGCAGGCGCAGCGAAGGCATAGGCAAATCCTCTTATCCAAAGCAGGTTTCGGAAAACGTCCCGGCGGACTGATTCTGGTGTCGTGACGTCGTGGTAGCAGGCGTCGTCTTACTGAGTTTGACTAGTTGCATTTGACCTAGTTGCGCGGCGGCTTTGATGCCACGATGTCGTCGGCCTTGACCCATCCGGGCGTGCCGACGGCGAAACGGGTTTTCGCGCGCGTGGCAAGCTCGCGGGCGGTCTTGTTGTCGCCGCGCAGGTAAGCGGCCTGCGCCGAGGCGAGATCGGCCTCGGCATAGTCGCCCTTCCGGCCATAGGCCATCGCGAGCTGGGTGTAGCCGAGCGGCGCCTCGGGCTCCCGTGCCACTGCGGCACGGAGAATCCGAACGGCATCGTCCGTGTAGGCCTTATTATCGGTTCCAACCAGAGCCTGCCCAAGTAACATCTCGATGAGGGGCGCACTGTTGGAGAGTGCGACAGCCTTGCGCAGGGGCGCGATCGCCTCGGCCGGCTTGCCGCTCTCCAGCAGGGCCTGGCCGCGCACCTCGTAGAAGTACGGGTTGTTGGGCTGGACCTGGATCAGGGCGTCGATCTGGGCCAGCGCGCTGCGCAGATCGCCGTGCAGATAAGTGCTGATGGCGCGGGCATAGCGCGCCGGCAGGCTGTCATTGGTCTGCGGATAGCGGCGATACACCGTCTCCGGCCGCTCCATGAAGGCGGAGATCTTGGCGCGCACCATATCGTGGCGGAGCTGGAGCGCGGGATCGTCCTTCTTGTCCCAATACGGGCTGGAGCTGGCAAACTCCTGCAGCGCGGCGACGCGCTCGGCCGGCATCGGGTGCGACTGGAGGTAGGGATCGGCGCCGCGCGCGGCGAACAGGCTCTCGCTGGTGAAGCGCTTGAAGGTCTCGTACATGCCCTTCGGCGACTGTTGGGTCGCGGTCAGGAATTTCACGCCAGCGCGGTCGGCGTTCTCCTCCTGCTGGCGCTGGTACGACAAGAGCGAGCGGCGGATCATCTCCTGCGGCCCGGCGATCGCGGCCGCGCCGGCATTGGCAAGACCGTTATTGCCGGCGCTGCTGCTGCGGGTGCTGCCCGCGGCGATCGCGCCGGCGCCGAGCAGCATCGCGATGATCATCTGGGTCTGCGCGGCGGCGAGCTGCTCGCGCAGCTTGGACAGATGGCCCCCCGCCAGATGCCCGGTCTCGTGCGCGAGCACGCCGATGATCTGGTTCGGCGTCTCCGACTGGAGGATCGCGCCGTAATTGACGAAGATGCGGCGGCCGTCGGCGACGAAGGCATTGAACGAGCTGTCGTTGAGGATCACCATCTGGATGTTCTGCTTCTCCAGACCGGCGACGCGCAGGATCGGGCGGGTATATTCCCGCAAGAGCTGCTCGGTCTCGGTGTCGCGCAGCACCGGCGGCCCCTTGGCCTGTGCATGCGCGGCCGGGACCGGCAACAGCGCGATCGCCGCGGCCGTGATGAGAGCGGTGAGGGCGGAGGCCTTCCTGCGCAATGCGATCTGGAGCAACATCAGGCGGTCTGGGTCAAACGGTCTGGCAAAGCAGTTTGGTGATTGGTTTTGGCGATTGGCGGCGGACCGGATACGCGATATGCCCTTGTGAGCCGTACCCCTTATGAGCCGTACAATGCGGCCAGTCTGGGGCGCAAGCGCCCCGTTTTGAAGGACCGGACGGACCGGTCCGCCAGCGAAATAGCAGAAATCGATGCACGATGCGACATTGAGGAACCGGTTGGGCCAGTGGCTCGAGCCCTCCCGCCGCAGCGATGTTCCCCCCTTCATGGTGATGGACGTGATGGCCGCGGCGGCCCGAATCGAGGCCGCAGGCGGGCATGTCATCCACATGGAGGTCGGCCAGCCCGCAGCCGGCGCGCCGAAGACGGCGATTGCGGCCGCCCATGCGGCGCTCGAGGCGGGGCGGATCGACTATACCTCGGCGCTCGGCATCCCCTCGTTGCGCGCGCGCATCGCGCAGCACTATCGGGACGTCCATGGCTGTGACGTCAGCCCTGACAGGATCGTGGTGACGACCGGCTCCTCCGGCGGGTTCATCCTGGCGTTCCTGTCGATGTTCGAGCCCGGCGACCGTGTCGCCGTGACGGTGCCCGGCTATCCGCCGTATCGCCACATCCTCAGCGCGCTTGGCTGCGAGCCGGTGCTGATCGAGACCACGGACGAGACGCGCCATGCGCTGACCGGCGACGCGCTGCTTGCCGCCCACCGCAAGGCGCCGCTCAAGGGCGTGCTGGTCGGCAGTCCCGCCAATCCGACGGGCACGATGATGTCGCGCGAGGCGCTCGCCAGCCTGATCGCCGCGGCGGAGGATGCCGGCATTCGCTTCATCTCCGACGAGATCTATCATGGGCTCGACTACGCGTTTCCCGCGGTGACCGCGGCCGCGTTGTCCGAGCACGCACTCGTGATCAATTCGTTCTCGAAGTATTTTTGCATGACCGGATGGCGCGTCGGCTGGATGGTCGTGCCGGAGATTTTGGTGCGTCCGATCGAGCGGCTGCAGCAGAACCTGTCGATCTCGGTGCCGGCGCTGTCGCAGATCGCGGCCGAAGCCGCCTTCGATGGCGCAGCGGAGATGGAGGAGATCAAGCACGGCTACCAGGAAAACCGGCGCATCCTGATCGAGGGATTGCCCAGGGCGGGCTTGCGCAAGTTCCTGCCGGCCGACGGTGCATTTTATCTCTATGCCGACGTCTCGGACTTCACCTCCGACAGTTTCGAGTTCGCCAAGCAAATGCTGGAGCAGGCGAACGTCGCCGCGACGCCAGGGCTCGATTTCGATCCCGTTCACGGCCGCTCGTTCATTCGTCTGTCCTATGCGCGCTCGCCGGAGGAGATGCGCGAGGCAGTTGACCGGATCGCTCACTGGCTTAAATAGCCGCCAGTTTTCGTCAGCCTTCCGGAGTGCAACTTGTCTGACCGTTCCGCGCCCACCGCCGCCACGCATTCTCCTCTCGCCGCATTGATGTGGCCGACCCGGCCGGGCGAAAGCGTCGGCGCACTGCGCGCCGTCGTGCTGATCGCGCTCGGCACCGCCTTGATGGCGCTGTCAGCCAAGGTGAATCTGCCGCTGCCTTACGTGCCCATGACGTTGCAGACCCTGGTGGTGCTGATGATCGGCGCCGCCTATGGCTGGCGCCTTGGCAGCGCAACCATGGTTGCCTACCTCGCCGAGGGCGCGATGGGGCTGCCGGTGTTCGCCGGTCCCGTGGGTGGGATCGCACCGCTGGTCGGCCCGACCGCCGGCTATCTGTTCGGCTTCGTGCTGGCGGCCTTCATGACCGGCTGGCTCGCCGAGCGCGGCTGGGATCGCAGCGTCGTGCTGCTGTTCGCGGCCATGGCCGTCGGTCATATCGTCATATTGGCGGCCGGGTTCGGTTGGCTCGCCTTTGGCCTCGGCCTCGGCGCCGCGAAGGCCTGGCAAGTCGGCATCGTGCCGTTCATCGCGGCCTCGCTGGTCAAGAACACGCTGGGCGCGGCGCTGATGCCGGCGGCCCGCCGGCTCGTCGATCGCCGCGGGTAAAGCGCACCATTCCGAGCAGTTCCAATTGACAGAGCCGGCCAAGTTGATCTTGGCTGGCTCTGATTTTTGAGGGGGAGTGAAACGATGACGACCACAACGATGGCGGCGGCGCCGCCAGCGCCAGCCGCAGCAAAGCCGTGGTACAGAGTTCTCTACGTCCAGGTGCTGATCGCCATCGTGCTCGGCGCCATCGTCGGCTGGCTGTGGCCGTCGCTCGCCACCAATGAGTGGATCAAAGCGATGGGCGACGGCTTCATCAAGCTGATCAAGATGGTGATCGCGCCGATCATCTTCTGCACCGTCGTGTCCGGCATTGCGCACATCCAGGACGCCAAGAAGGTCGGCCGCATCGGCGTCAAGGCGCTGGTCTATTTCGAGGTGGTCTCGACCTTCGCGCTGGTGATCGGCCTCATCGTCGGCAACGTCGTCAGGCCGGGCGCGGGCTTCGGCAATGCCGCCGCCAACGCGCAGGCCGTCGCCAACTACGCCAAGCAGGCCGAGGCGCAGAAGTCGGTCGACTTCGTCCTGCACATCATTCCCGACACCGTGGTCGGCGCCTTCGCGCAAGGCGAGATCCTGCAGGTGCTGCTGTTCTCGGTGCTGTTCGGCTTCGCCATCATGAGCCTAGGGGAGCGCGGCCACACCATCCGCAACTTCATCGACGACGCCGCGCACGCCGTGTTCGGCGTCATCTCCATCGTGATGCGTGCAGCTCCCATCGGCGCGTTCGGCGCGATGGCCTACACCATCGGCAAGTTCGGCACCGGCGCGATCCTCAATCTCGTCGGCCTGATTGCGACGTTCTACCTGACAGCGGCGCTGTTCGTGTTCGTGGTGCTGGGCATCATCGCGCGGCTTGCGGGCTTCTCGATTTTCAAGTTCCTGGCCTACATCAAGGACGAGCTCTTGATCGTGCTCGGCACCTCGTCGTCGGAAAGCGCGCTGCCGTCCTTGATGGAGAAGCTGGAGCGGCTCGGCTGCTCGAAGTCGGTGGTTGGTCTCGTGGTGCCCACGGGCTACTCGTTCAACCTCGACGGCACCAACATCTACATGACGCTGGCGACGCTCTTCATCGCCCAGGCGCTCGGCTACGATCTGTCCTTCAGCCAGCAGCTCACGATCCTGGTCGTGGCGATGCTGACCTCGAAGGGCGCTTCCGGCATCACCGGTGCGGGCTTCATCACCCTCGCGGCGACGCTCGCGGTGGTCGATCCGCGCCTCGTGCCGGGCATGGCCATCGTGCTCGGCATTGACAAGTTCATGAGCGAGTGCCGCGCGCTGACCAATCTGTGCGGCAACGGCGTCGCCTGCGTGATCGTCGCCTGGTGGGAAGGCGAGCTCGACCGTGACAAGCTCACCGCGCGGCTGAGCCAGCAGATCGATCCGACCGACATGGAAACGGCTGTCACGACGGACTGATGCGGATCTAATGGCGCGTTGCGCCGTTAGATCTTGAAATAATAGGGCTGGTCGAGATCCTCGATCAGCCCTTTTTCTTTGGGCTCCCAGCCGAGCGTCGCGCGGGTCTTCGCGCTGGAGGTCGGAACGTCGACGCCGGCGAACCGCGCGAACCAGCCGAAATGCGCTTCCGCTTCCTCCGGCGCCTTCGAGACCACGGGCACGCCGAGCCTCTTGCCGATCACCTCCGCGATCACCTTGAACGGCACGCCTTCCTCGGCGATCGCATGATAGCGGCCGCCAGATGCGCCGTGCTCCAGCGCGAGCCGGTAGACACGCGCAGCGTCGAAGCGGTGCGCGGCCGGCCAGCGGTTGCTGCCATCGCCGATATAGGCGGCAGTGCCTTTCTCGCGCGCGATCGCGATCAGGCGCGGCACGAAACCGTGGTCGCCCTCGCCATGGGTGGTGGGCGGCAGCCGCACGATGCCGGCACGCACGCCGCGTTCGGCGAGCTCTTCGGCGGTGGCCTCCGACACGCGCGGGAAGTGGCGCGCCGCTGCATCGTCCTCGGTCGCAAGGCGTCCGGGCGCGAGCAGCGCCACGCCCGAGGTGACGATGAGTGGGCGGTTGGAGCCTTTCAGCTCCTCGCCGAGCGCGAGGATGGCGCGGCGGTCGAGCTCGCAATTCTCAGTGAACTTCGAGAAGTCGTGGTTGAAGGCGAGGTGAAGCACGCCGTCGGAAGCAGCTGCGCCGCGGCGCAAGGACGCATGGTCCTCCAGCGAGCCGCGATGGACCTCGGCGCCCATCGCGGTGACGGCGGCTGCGCCTGCATCTGTCCGGGCGAGGCCGGTGACGCGGTGGCCGGCGGCGATCAGGTCGCGAACGACGGCGGAGCCGACAAAGCCGGTGGCGCCGGTGACGAAAACACGCATGAGGTATCTCCAGGGATCAATCGAGCCGTTGGTGGAGACGACCATCTGCGCTAGGCTTATCCAGGTAAAGTAGTGACATTATCAGGGTATAATGGCTAACAGGATGAGCGAGAGCGCCAGCGAGAACCTGCTCGGGACCTACTTGAAGGACCGCCGTATCAGGCTCGACGCAGCCGCCTTCGGCTTTTCCGGCAGCCGCAGGCGCACGCCGGGGCTCAGGCGCGAGGAGGTGGCGCAACGGGCCAATATCAGCCCGACCTGGTACACTTGGCTGGAGCAGGGCCGGGGCGGTGCGCCGTCAGCCGATGTTCTCGACCGGATCGCCCGCGCGCTGATGCTGACCGACGTCGAGCGCGAGCATCTGTTCCTGCTCGGCCTCGGCCGTCCGCCCGAGGTGCGCTATCAGGCGACAGATGGCGTTTTTAGGTTGTTGTTGAGCATGATCTTTTCGGAAAACCGCTTCGCACTTTTCCGGATCATGCTTTAGAACCGCTCCGGCCGGTACGGTGTCGGGTCGATCGCCGGCATCTCGCCGCTCATGATCTCCGCGAGCAGGCGTCCGGTCGCGGGTCCGAGCGTAAAGCCCTGGTGGCCGTGGCCAAAATTCATCCAGAGGCCGGGATGGCGGGGAGCCTGCCCAAGCACCGGGAGCATGTCGGGCGTGCAGGGCCGCGTCCCGAACCACGGATCGGGCTCGACGCGCCGGCCGAGATCGATCAGCTCGCGCGCGGAGGCCTCGGCGCTGGCGAGCTGCACCGGCGTTGCCAGCGCATCCATGCCGGTCAATTCCGCGCCGGTGGTGATGCGGATGCCCTTGGCCATCGGCCCCATGGCATAGCCGCCGGCCTTGTCGACGAGCGGCAAATCGAGCGACGCGCCGCCGGCATAGTGCATGTGGTAGCCGCGCTTGCGCACCAGCGGAATGCGATAGCCGAACTTGTAGAGCAGATCGGGCGACCATGGTCCGAGCGTCACGACGGCGTGGGGGGCGTCGATGGGTCCCTTGTCGGTGTTGACCGACCAGCCGGTTGCGGTCTGCTGCAGGCTCTGGGCATCGCCGAGCACGATGCTGCCGCCGAGGCGCTCGAGCAGCTCGGCATAGGCGGTGACCAGCGCGCCGGGATCGGACACGGTCCAGGTGTCGAGCCAATGGATCGCGCCGGGGAGGTCGTCGCGCAGGATCGGTTCGGCCTTGGCGAGCTCGGCGCCGGAGAGCGCGCGGAACCTCACGCCGAACTCGCGCTCGTCGTCTTCCGCGGCCTTGACGGCTTGGTCGAACGAGGCCGCGTCGCGATGCAGATGCCGGTATCCGGCGCGGCGGATCAGATTGTCGGCGTGCGCTTCGCGAATGAGAATGTCGTGCTCGCTTGTCGCGTAGGCGATCAGCCGCGCCCAGGCCTCGATCGCCTCGCGGTGCCGCTTCGGCGCCGAATGCCACCAGTAGCGGAGCAGGGGTTCGATATGGAGATGAAGCGAGGACAGGCTGTAGCGCACGTCGTTGGTGCGGCCGGTCGCGATCTTGAGCAGCGAGGAAAGGTCGCGCGGCATCGGATAGGGCCGCACCGCTTCGGCCTGGATCATCCCGGCATTGCCGTAGCTGGTCTCGCGGCCCGGCTCCCTACGGTCCACGAGCGTGACGGCCCAGCCGCGCTGGCGCAGGTGCAGCGCCGCGCTCACGCCGATCATGCCGCCGCCGAGAACGATCGCACTTTGCATCAGCACTGACCTCGCCAAATCAAAAACCGCCCGGTTTGGCCGGGCGGTTTCGTCTGGATGTTCCTGTTACTCGCCGCCGCCGAAGCGGCGAGACCACCAGCCGGCGCGACGCGGCGCGGCCGGAGTCTCGATCGTCGTTTCCGGCGCGGGTTCAGGGGCCGGCGCGGGCGGAGCAACCGGCTCGCTCGCCTGCGCAACCGGCGCTGCGGGCTCGCTCGGGCTGCTCGTCAGGAAGCTCACCTTTTCCCGGACCGTGGAGCGGCGTCGCGCGGCCTTGTCGTCGGCGGGCTCTTCGGCCGCTGCAGTGGGAGCGGGCTCCGGCTGGGCCGGCGCCTCGGTCGGCACCTCAGCGCGCGGCGCAGGCTGCGGCTCGGCGACATGCTCGGCCTGTGCAATCGAGGGCGCAGCTTCGTTGCCGAGACCGTCGAAATCGGCGACTGCGTTGCTCGCTTCCGGCGGCGCATTGCCCGCGAGCTCGTCGCCGATGGAGCCGGCGAGACCTTCCTCGCCACCGCCACGCCGACGGCGTCCGCCGCGGCGACCACGCCGGCGCCGGCGCTCGCCGCTACCTTGCTGCTCGCCACGAGCGGCCTGCTCCTCGCCTTCCTCGACATCCTGCTCGGATTCGGCGTCGTCCTCGCCTTCGCCGGCGGCCACGGCCGCCTCGGGAAGGGTAGGCGGGCTGTCCTCGCGCAGCTCGCCATCGCGCTGCCCACCGCGGCCGCGGCGGCGACGGCGGCGTCTGCGGCGCTGGCCGTCCTGCTCGGGCCCGGCTTCGCCGACAGCCTGCTGCTCCTCGGAAAGACCCTCAGTCTCCTCGCTCTCGACCTCGGATTCCAGCTCCGGATCGAACTCCTCGTCGTCATAGGCGTCTTCAGCCAGCGGCGGCGGGCTCGCGGCAGCCTGCGCTGCGAGCAGCGCCTTGGCGGCTTCGAGCGTATGCACCTGCTCGCCGCGGTCGATGACGTATGCCTGCGGGCCGCTGACGCTCTGGTCGGCAATGACAGACAGCGTGACCTTGAAGCTGTTCTCGAGGTCGCGCAGATGGCCGCGCTTGTGGTTCAGCACATAGAGCGCGACGTCGGTGCGGGTGCGGACCACGAGATTGTGGGTCGCGCCCTTCATCAGGATCTCTTCGAGGCCGCGCAAGAGCTGCAGCGCCACCGAGGACACCGAGCGGACGTGGCCGGTGCCGCCGCAATGCGGACACGGATCGGTCGAGGATTCCAGCACGCTGGCTCGGATGCGCTGGCGCGACATTTCCAACAGGCCGAAATGCGAGATGCGGCCGACCTGGATGCGGGCGCGATCCTGCCTCAGGCAATCGGACAGCTTGCGCTCGACCGCACGGTTGTTGCGCTTCTCGTCCATGTCGATGAAGTCGATGACGATCAGGCCGGCGAGGTCGCGCAGGCGGAGCTGGCGGGCGACCTCTTCGGCCGCTTCCAGATTGGTCTTGAGCGCGGTGTCCTCGATGTGGTGCTCGCGCGTCGAACGTCCCGAGTTGACGTCGATCGAGACCAGCGCCTCGGTCTGGTTAATCACGACATAGCCGCCGGAGCGCAGCTGCACGGTCGGCGAGAACATCGCGTCCAATTGGCTTTCGACGCCCATGCGCGAGAACAGTGGCTGGCCGTCGCGATACTGCTTCACCGCGCTGACGTTGGCCGGCATCAGCATCTTCATGAAATCGCGCGCTTCGCGGTAGCCGGCTTCGCCGGCGACCTGGATCTCGTCGATCTCCTTGTTATAGAGGTCGCGCAGCGAGCGCTTGATCAGCGAGCCTTCCTCGTAGACGAGGGTCGGGGCCTGCGACTTCAGCGTCAGGTCGCGCACCGTCTCCCACATCCGGATCAGATATTCGAAATCGCGCTTGATCTCCGGCTTGGTTCGGGAGGCGCCTGCGGTGCGCAGAATGATGCCCATGCCCTCGGGCACGTCGAGATCCTGCACCACCTCCTTCAGGCGCGAGCGGTCCTGTGCGCTCGTGATCTTGCGGCTGATGCCGCCGCCACGGGCGGTGTTCGGCATCAGCACGGCATAGCGGCCGGCGAGCGAGAGATAGGTCGTGAGCGCCGCGCCCTTGTTGCCGCGCTCTTCCTTGACCACCTGCACCAGCATCACCTGGCGGCGCTTGATGACTTCCTGGATCTTGTACTGGCGGCGGGGCCGGAAGGTGCGCTCCGGCACTTCCTCCAGAACGTCGTCACCGCCGACGGATTCGACGACTTCCTCTTCGGCTTCCTCGCCGTCCTCGTCCTCGTCGTCTTCACCAGCGGTGTCCGCGGCCTCGGCATGCGGCGCCTCGGTGACATCGCCAGATGCGTAGACGGCATCGGCCGGTTCAGTGGCGGCGGTTACGGCTTCGGCCAGAGCCTCGGCATGTGCTTCGGAGGTGTGAGCTTCGAAGGTCTGGGCTTCCTGCGGCCCGGGAGCAGTCTCGGCTGGGACCACGGGCTCGGCGCCGATCGCTGCGACAGGCGCGGGCGTCTCGGCATGATCATGGTCGTGATGATCGTGCTCATCGTCACGATGGTGATCGTCATGATCCTGCGCGTGATCGTCATCATGGGCATGATGGTGGTCGTCGTGCCCATGCGCTTCATGGTCATGATCGTGGTGATCATGTTCGCCATGCTCGTGGTCGTGATGTTCGTGGCTGTCATGCTCGCCGTCATGCTCCGCATCAGCGAGCAGGTGCTCGCCCTCGTGCGAGGCGGCCTCGGTGTGCAGGATCTCGCCCTCGACCGGCCGGGCCACGGGATCGGCGCCGGCCTCGAGGCCTTCGACGATGTCGCTGCGGACGCGCTCGCCGTGGCCGCGGCGGCGGGCATTACGGTGGCGCGAGCGGCGGCGGCTGTGGGAGCGGTTCTCGCTCTCTTCCTCGGCTTCGCGATGGGCCTGTTCCTCGGCCTCGATCAGCGCCTGCCGGTCGGCGACCGGGATCTGGTAGTAGTCGGGATGGATTTCGCTGAAGGCGAGGAAGCCGTGGCGGTTGCCGCCATATTCGACGAAGGCAGCCTGAAGCGAAGGTTCGACCCTTGTGACCTTGGCGAGGTAGATATTCCCGCGCAGTTGCTTGCGTTGCGCGGTCTCGAAATCAAACTCTTCGACGCGATTGCCGCGGACCACGACGACCCGGGTCTCTTCCGGGTGGGTGGCATCGATCAACATCTTGTTGGGCATGTCTTAACTCTTGGCGGCGGCGGGCGCGCTCGACCGTGGGCGCGAATTGCGCTGCCGGGTGACGCGACGGTCCACCTGATTCGGGGGTGAGGGGAAGGCCGAAACGCCGTCTCTCGCGCCTTGCCGAACCGGAAGCTTCAGGACCGAGGCGGCGCGCGGGATTGTCACTCCGCAGCGTCGCGAATGGTCCTTCAGAATTCGTCGGCACAGTCTGGCGCATCAAGCGTCGGCCCGTATGAAGCATTGGGCGGCGAGGCCGCCCCTCAATCAGTTGCTGCAGGCCAGGCATGGCGCGAGCGCGCTCGCCTTGGGGATCACGAACCGCTCCCTTGGGATTAAGGGACCGGGTAAATGGTCACGCCGCTGTCAGAACCGTCCCGGACACGCTGAGGTAACCAGGGACCGTCCACCATCGGGGCTTGCTCCGCTCCACCTCGCTGCCGCGCACCGCGCTGGTCTTAGAGGGGAACGGAAAACGCTGGATTCCCAAATCTTGGGAGCTCCGGCGCTGCACCGGGAGGCTGAATGCGACACAACCGAAAATATCGGCCGTCAGCATTCCGTACATACGTGGAATGGGCCAACCGTGCAAGGGAGCGTCGCACGCCGGTCACAGTCGGCGAGTTTCGCATTTCTGTCATTAAGGACCGATTAACCCTGTGGTTCTATTGCGTTAAAAGGGCTGCTCGGAGGCACGGAATCGGTGGCGAGCCGCACAAATCAAAGGCTTTTGCTGGGGAGCGCGCTGCTGTGCACTGCACTATTGGCGTGCGCTGATTCCTGGCGGCTGAGCGCGGCGGAAAGCCAGCCGCAACCTGCTGCGGCGGTGGCGAATTTTCCTATCGCCTCGGCCGCGCGCCTCGCCGGCGATGCCAGGCAGACCCGCTTCGTCCTTGACCTCAATCAGACCGTCACCTTCCGCACGGTGACCCTGGCCGACCCGTACCGGGTCGTGGTCGACGTACCGCAGCTCAATTTTCAGCTGCCCGCCGGCACCGGGATTGCGGGGCGGGGGCTGGTCAAGGCCTTCCGTTACGGCCTCGTCATGCCCGGCGGCTCGCGAATCGTGTTCGACCTGACGGGACCCGCCAAGATCGCCAATTCCTACGTGCTGGAGGCGGCCAATGGCCAGCCGGCGCGGCTCGTTCTCGAGCTGGAGGAGGTCGATCGCACCGCTTTCGTGCCCACGATTCCTCCGCAGACCCGCCCGGACCTGCGGCCCGCAGTCGCCGACGCGCCGCCCGCCACGGTTCCGGCCGCCTCGGCGCCTGAAGCGACGCAGCAGAAGGCCGATAGCCGTCCGGTGGTCGTGATCGATCCCGGCCACGGCGGCATCGATAACGGCACCCAGTCGAGCGGCGAGAGCGAGAAGAACCTGGTGCTGGCCTTCGGCCTGGCGCTCCGCGACAGGCTCGAGAAGGCCGGCAAATATCGTGTGGTGATGACGCGGGACGACGACACCTTCATTCCGCTCAATGATCGGACCAAGATCGCCCGCAATCTGAAGGCGGCCCTGTTCGTCTCGATCCACGCCGACGCGCTGCCCAAGGCCGAGGGTGACGCGCAGGGCGCCACCATCTATACGCTGTCCGACAAGGCCTCCGACGCCGAGGCGCAGCGGCTGGCGGATGCGGAAAACCGGGCAGATGCCATCGCGGGGTTCAATCTGGCTGAGGAGCCGACTGACGTCGCCGACATCCTGATCGACCTCACCCAGCGAGAAACCCGTACGTTTTCAAACCGTTTCGCTCGCCTGTTGATGGCTGAAATGAAGTCGAGCGTGCGGATGCACAAGCATCCCCTGAAATCAGCCGGTTTCCGGGTCCTGAAGGCGCCTGACGTTCCGTCCGTCCTGGTCGAGATCGGCTACGTCTCCAACAAGGGCGACCTCGAGCACCTCGTATCGGAGGGCTGGCGGTCAAAGGCCGTGGCCTCGATGGCGCAGGCCATTGACGGGTTCCTGGCCAAGCGGATGGCCACCGCCGGCTCCTCGAATTAAAAGGGTTTTTCCGTCCCGCCGCAAAGGCCCTAGTTTGGCCACAGCGGACGCTTTATAAAAAATGCCGCAGGGGGTTCCGGAATCGGAGAGAATCCCGCTCGACAAGCGTCTTTAGGCCCAGCTTGATGTGATTGCGTAGGCCGTTGAATTCGCGACGTGAGGTTGGCGCCAGTTTTGGGTGCCGAGGGGCTGACTGGGCTGATCCAGACTTTTGAACGGATAAACACATAATGCGCTTGCTTGTGCGGTTCATGGGCTTCCTGTTCGCCGCGGGAACGGTGGTGTTCCTTGTCGGTGTCGGAGCCGTGGCAGGCCTGATCTGGCATTTCTCCAAGGACTTGCCCGACTACTCCCAGCTTCAGGACTACGAGCCGCCGGTGATGACGCGTGTGCACGCGGTCGACGGCTCGCTGCTCGGCGAATATGCCAAGGAGCGGCGTCTTTATTTGCCGATCCAGGCGGTGCCGAAGCTCGTGATCAACGCCTTCCTGGCGGCTGAGGACAAGAATTTCTACGAGCATGGCGGCATCGATTACACCGGCATGGCGCGCGCCGGATTGCTTTATCTGCAGAACTACGGCTCCAACCGCCGTCCGCAGGGTGCGTCCACGATCACTCAGCAGGTTGCCAAGAACTTCCTGCTGACCAACGAGGTCTCCTTCGCCCGCAAGATCAAGGAAGCCTTGCTGGCGATGCGTATCGAGAAGACCTATTCGAAGGACAAGATCCTCGAGCTGTACCTGAACGAGATCTATCTCGGCCTCGGCGCCTACGGCATCGCGGCCGCTTCGCTGGTCTATTTCGACAAGTCGGTGAACGAGCTGACGGTGGCGGAAGCCTCCTATCTTGCGGCGCTGCCGAAGATGCCGGCAACGCTGCATCCTGTGCGTAACCGCGACCGCGCCATCGAGCGCCGCAACTACGTGATCGATCGTCTCCTGGAGAACGGCTGGATCAAGCAGGCCGACGCCGACAAGGCGCGCAAGGAGCCGCTGGCCGTCACCAACCGCTCCAACGGCGCCCACACCTTCGCCGGCGAATATTTCGCCGAGGAAGTCCGCCGCGACATCTTCGAGCGTTACGGCGAGAAGAAACTGTATGAGGGCGGCCTCTCGGTCCGCACCACGCTCGATCCCAAGATTCAGGTCATGGCGCGCAAGACCATGGTCGCCGGCCTCGTGAACTACGACGAGCAGCAGGGCTATCGCGGCGCCATGAGCAAGCTCGACATCTCCGGCGATTGGGGCGTGAAGCTCGCCGAGATCAAGTCGCTGTCGGACATCTCGCCGTGGCGCATGGCGGTGGTGCTGGAGACAAGCGACCAGTCGGCGCGCATCGGCTTCCAGCCGAGCCGCGAACTCGGCGGCGCCGTCAGCAAGCAACGCGAGACCGGCCTCGTCACCCTCGACGGTGTGCGCTGGGCGAGAGCGGCCCAGGGCAATGCCAAGGGCAAGACACCGACATCAGTGGCGCAGGTGCTGGCGCCCGGCGACGTGATCTATGCCGATCCGCTCTACACCAAGGAAGGCCAGCCGGTCGAAGGCCAGTACCGCCTGCGCCAGATCCCAGAGGTGTCCGGCGCGATGGTGGTGATGGATCCCTGGACCGGCCGCGTGCTCGCGATGGTTGGCGGCTTCTCGTTCGACCAGAGCCAGTTCAACCGCGCCACACAGGCTTACCGGCAGCCGGGTTCGTCGTTCAAGCCGATCGTCTATTCGGCCGCGCTCGACAACGGCTACACGCCGTCGACCGTCGTGCTCGACGCGCCCATCGAGATCGATCAGGGCCAGGGTGCCGGCGTGTGGCGGCCGGAAAACTTCTCCTCGGGCAAGTTCCAGGGACCGGTGACGCTGCGCAACGCGCTGCGGCAGTCGCTCAACACGGTGACGGTGCGCCTTGCGCAGGATATCGGCATGCCCCTGATCGGCGAATATGCCCGCCGCTTCGGTGTCTATGACGAGCTGCCGAACTATCTCTCCTACGCGCTCGGCGCCGGTGAGACGACGGCAATGCGCATGGTGACCGCCTATTCGATGCTTGCCAATGGCGGCCGCCGCGTGAAGCCGACCCTGATCGACCGTATCCAGGATCGCTATGGCCACACCATCTTCAAGCACGACCAGCGCGAATGCCGCGGCTGCGACGCACCTGGCGGCTGGAAGAACCAGCCCGAGCCGCAGCTGATCGATCGCCGCGAGCAGGTGCTGGACTCCATGACCGCCTATCAGATCACCGAGCTGATGGAAGGCGTGGTGCAGGCCGGTACCGCGACCGTGGTCAAGGAGGTCGGCAAGCCCATCGCCGGCAAGACCGGCACCACCAACGAGGCCAAGGACGCCTGGTTCGTCGGCTTCTCGCCCGACGTCGCGGTCGCGATCTATATGGGCTACGACAAGCCGCGCGCGCTCGGTAAGGGCAACGCTGCGACCGGCGGTCATCTGGCTGCGCCGATCGCACGCGATTTCCTCAAGCTCGCGCTCGCCGACAAGCCCGCCGTTCCGTTCAAGGTGCCGGCCGGCATCAAGCTGGTGCGCGTCGTCGCCAAGACCGGCATGCGTGCCGGTCCCGGCGAGACCGGCGGAACCATCCTCGAAGCCTTCAAGCCCGGCACGGCGCCGCCGGATAATTATTCCGTCATCGGTGTGGCCGACGCCGACGCGCGCGGCGGCATGCCGGCCTCGCAGCAGCAACAGCCGGATTCGGGCTTCCTCATGCGGCCGGGCACCGGCGGGCTGTGGTAGCGGATAACACCTGATGCGGGCGAGGGGGCGGTTGCGCTTTGGCCCCGCCGCCGTTACATCCCCGGCGGGCGCGATGTTCATCGCGCTACGGATTTTGTTTTGCGCATGATCTTGCCGGGAAACCGCTCACACTTTCCCGGATCATGTGCGCCACGCGGACCAATTCCGCGAGACCAGAGAACGACATGCGCGCCGAAATCGAACGGTTGGTAGAAGAGATCAAGCAGTCAGTCGGGCTGCTGAGGAGGCATCTTTGACGTCGAGAAATCGACGGCCCGCCTCGCTGAGCTGAACAAGCTCGCAGAAGATCCCAACCTCTGGAACGATCCCCAGAAAGCCCAGAAGCTGATGCAGGAGCGCACCTCGCTTGAGGACGCGCTCTCCGGCATTGGCAAGGTCGAGCAGGAACTCGAAGACGATATCGGCATGATCGAGGGGCTCGGCGAGGCCGAGGGCGATGACGGCGTGGTGGCCGAGGCCGAAGCTGCGCTCAAGAACCTCAAGAAGGAGGTCGCGCGGCGCGAGCTCGAGGCGCTGCTCTCGGGCGAGGCCGACCGCTTCGATTCCTATCTCGAGGTCCATGCCGGCGCCGGCGGCACCGAGAGCCAGGACTGGGCGCAGATGCTGCTGCGCATGTACACGCGCTGGGCCGAGACCCACGGCTTCAAGGTCGAGGTGCTCGAAGAATCCGAGGGCGAAGAGGCTGGCATCAAGTCCGCGACCATCCAGGTCTCCGGTCACAACGCCTATGGCTGGCTGAAGACGGAAGCTGGCGTGCATCGCCTCGTGCGCATCTCGCCGTTCGATTCCAACGCGCGGCGGCACACCTCGTTTTCGAGCGTGCAGGTGTTTCCCGTCATCGACGACAGCATCAAGATCGACATCAAGGAGTCCGACGTCCGCATCGACACCATGCGCTCGGGCGGCGCCGGGGGCCAGCACGTCAACAAGACCGAATCCGCGGTGCGCCTGACGCATATTCCGACCGGCGTCGCGGTGGTCTGCCAGGCCGGCCGCTCCCAGCACAAGAACCGCGCGCAGGCGTGGGACATGCTGCGCGCGCGCCTTTATGAAATCGAGCTGAAGAAGCGCGAGGAGAAGGCAGCTGCCGACCAGGCCGCCAAGACCGATATCGGTTGGGGCCACCAGATTCGCTCCTATGTGCTGCAGCCCTACCAGATGGTGAAGGATCTGCGTACGGGCGTGCAGACCTCCGACACATCAGGGGTGCTCGGCGGCGATCTCGACGAGTTCATGGCCGCCACCTTGGCGCAGCGCGCCTTCGGCACCACAGCGGGCGACGTCGAGGACGTGGACTAGCGATGATGCGCGTAGCCTTCATCGGGCTTGGGCGGATGGGCCACGGCATGGCCGGCCGCTATCTCGATGCCGGCTTCACGGTGACGCTGTGGAATCGCAGCAAGGCAAAGGCCGAAGATTTGATCGCCCGCGGCGCGCTGTGGGCGACCTCGCCCGAGGATGCCGCGATCGATGCCGACGCGGTCGTGACCATGGTTGCCGACGACGAGGCCTCGCGCACGGTCTGGCTCGGGCCCGAGGGCGCGGCCAAGACGGCCAAGGCCGGCACCATCGCGATCGAATGCTCCACCGTCTCTTATGACCATGCCCGCGAGATGGGCCGTGAGCTCAACGCGCGCGGGCTGATCTATATCGATTGCCCCGTGACGGGCTTGCCGGATGCGGCAGCGGCCGGGAAGCTGACGCTGCTGGTCGGCGCCAATGCAGCCGATCTCGAACGCGCGCGCCCGTTCCTCGAACCGATCGGCTCGACCATCCGCCATTTCGGCGCGGTCGGCTCCGGCACCGTCTACAAGCTCATCAACAATCTCATGGGCGCGATCCAGATCGCAGGGCTCGCCGAGGGTCTCGCGATCGCCGAGCAGGCCGGGCTCGACATGAACCTCGTGCTGGAGTCGATCCAGGCGGGCGTTGCCGCGAGCCCGCAGGTGCAGCGGCATTCGAAGCGCATGGTCGCACGCGATTTCAGCGGCGCGACGTTTACGGCAGCGCTGCGGCACAAGGATGCCGCCTATGCGGTGAGGCTCGCCGAGAGCCTCCTGGCCTGCGAGCCGCTTGTCGCGCGCGCCGCGGTCGAGGCCTACGCGCAGGCGAAAGCGGCGATGCCGGATGACGATGAAGGCAAGATGATCGAGCTGGTGTCGCGGCCGAAGAAGCCGTCTTAGGTGGACGCATCGACATGGGGCAGCCCTGATGAGGACGCGGTCTCGGCGGTAGCGGCGGCTGCGCTCTCGAATTTCATCGGCAGCCTCGTCAGCCTGCCGCTCGCCCACGACATCGCCCATGTCGGCAGCCACGGCCTCGCGATCCTCGCGATGTGATCGGGGCGGTGGTCGCCGACATCGCAGGCGATGCCCGAACACGACGGTCCTCATCACGTTCTCGGAAATCGGGTGGCAAAGTTGGCTGTGACGTCCTAGGCGGCAGGCTTGGCCGCAGAGGCGATACGCATGTCCCCAAACGACCACCGGATCGATGCGCGAGACTGGTCGCTGCTCGCGGTGCTCTCGGTCCTCTGGGGCGGCTCGTTCTTCTTCAATGGTGCGGCGCTGCGGGAATTGCCGCCGCTGACGCTCGTGTTCTTGCGCGTCGCGCTCGGCGCCGCCATTCTGCTCCCGTTGCTCCGGATGCAGGGCATCAGTCTTCCAAAGGGTATCGGAGGCTGGAGGCCGTTCGTCGAGATCGGACTGCTCAACAATGTCATTCCGTTCTCGCTGATCGTGATCGGCCAGACCTTTGTTCCAAGCGGGCTGGCATCTATCCTGAATGCGACCACGCCGCTGTTCACGGTGATGGTGATGGCCACGGCCGGCGAGGAGGCCCTGCAGGTGCGGCGGCTCGCCGGAGTGACCCTGGGCATCGTCGGCGTGGTCATCCTGCGTGGATGGGGCATCGAGACGCGGCCGGGGCAGGGGCTCGGCATCCTGCTTTGCCTCGGCGGCGCGTTCAGCTATGGCCTTGCGGCCCTGGCGGCGCGGCGGCTGCCGAAGGACACAGCTCCACTTGGCACGGCGACCTTTCAGCTGATGGCGTCCACGGTGATGATGGCGATCGTCGCCAGCGCGGCGGAGCAGCCGTGGCGGCTTCCGATGCCAGGTCTTGCGACCTGGCTCGCGGTGCTTGGTCTTGCCGGGCCGTCGACAGCGCTCGCCTACATCGTCTTCTTTCAGATCCTGCGGCGCTCGGGTGCGACCAACGTCATGCTGGTGACGCTGCTCATTCCCGTCACTGGCATCCTGCTGGGTTGGCTGGTGCTGGCCGAGCCGATCTCCGCGCAAGAGATCGCGGGTGCGATCGTCATCGGCAGCGCGCTCTTGGTGATTGACGGACGCATGCTCGGCTTGCTGCGTCGCATCGCTTAAGTTCCGACGCGGCGTTTCATCCCGCGGAAAATCGCGGCGCTTGCCAGTTGCGGGCGTGCTTGCGACAGTGCCTGCAAAACAAGACTACAAAACATAGGGGAGAGACCAATGCCGGGTCGTCGCAAGAATCTCGCTGCCCTCGTCCTGCTTGTCGCCGGAGCGCTCGCCGCGACACCGGCCTTGGCGCAGAAGAAATACGATCCCGGCGCCTCCGACACCGAAATCAAGATCGGCAACATCATGCCCTATAGCGGGCCGGCGTCGTCCTATGGCGTGATCGGCAAGACCGAGGCCGCGTTCTTCAAGATGATCAACGACCAGGGCGGCATCAACGGGCGCAAGATCAACTTCATCAGCTATGACGACGCCTATTCGCCGCCGAAGGCGATCGAGCAGGCGCGCAAGCTGGTCGAGAGCGACGAGGTCCTCCTGATCTTCCAGGCGCTCGGCACGCCCTCGAACTCCGCGATCATGAAATACATGAACGCGAAGAAGGTGCCGCAGCTCTTCGTTGCCTCCGGCGGCACCAAGTTCGGAGACCCCAAGAATTTCCCCTGGACCATGGGCTTTCAGCCCAACTACCAGAGTGAGGGCCGGATTTACGCAAAATACATTCGCGATCGTTTTCCGAACAGCAAGATCGCGGTGTTCTGGCAAAACGACGACGCCGGCAAGGACCAGTTCAAGGGCCTGAAGGACGGCCTCGGCGACAAGGCCAACATGATCATCGCCGACAAATCCTATGAGGTGAGCGATCCTTCGATCGACTCGCAGATCGTGGCCTTGCACGATTCCGGCGCCGACATCTTCTTCTCATGGGCCGCACCGAAAGGTTCGGCGCAGGCGATCCGCAAGGTCGGCGAGCTCGGCTGGAAGCCGAAATTCTTCCTCGCCAACACCGCGACATCCATCGCCTCGGTGCTCAAGCCTGCCGGGCTCGAATATTCCAAGGACATCATCTCGACCGCGTATCTGAAGGATCCGACCGACCCGACCTGGGACAAGGATCCGGCGGTGATCGCGTGGCGTGCGTTCATGGACAAGTACTATCCCGAAGGTGACAAGACCAATGCCAACAACCTCTATGGCTATGTGCAGGCCGAAGCGATGGCGCAGGTCCTGAAGCAGTGCGGCGACAATCTCACGCGCGAGAACGTCATGAAGCAGGCCGCGAACCTGAAGGATTTCCACACCGACCTGATGCTCCCGGGCATCATGGTCAACACCTCGCCGGACGATTATTTCCCGATCGAGCAGATGCAGCTGATGCGCTTCAACGGGCAGGCCTGGGAGCTGTTCGGCGAGGTCATCACCGGCGAGGTCGGCCACGAGCGCAGCCAGTAGTGACGGCCCGGTAGCGTTCAGTCTTTGCCTGCAGCACCATGCTGAGCAGGAAAACCGCTGCGCGCTTTGCGCTCGCGCGGCCCTTCCGGGCCGGATTTAGCCCGCGCTGAGGCGCACGCCGGCGCGCAGGAATTTCTGCGGATCGACCGCTTCGCCGTCGATGCGGGTTTCGTAGTGCAGATGTGGACCAGTGGATCGGCCGGTCGAGCCGACGAGACCGACGACCTGGCCGATCTTGACGATCTCGCCGACCTTGACGCTGATCTCCGAGAGATGGCCGTAGCGGGTCGAAAGCCCGTTGCCGTGGTCGACCTCGACCATGCGGCCGTAGCCGCCTGACCAGCCGGCCGAGACCACCTTGCCATAGGCGGTGGCGCGAACGGGATCGCCTGTCGCGGCGCGGAAGTCGAGCCCGGTATGCATCGCGGGCCGGCCGAGGAAAGGGTCGCTGCGCACGCCGAAGCCGGAGGTGAACTCGACCTCGCCGATGACGGGCTTGCGATAGGGCACCAGCGCCAGCGTGCGATTGAGCCGGTCCATCTCGGCGCGGGTGACGTTGATGCGGTTGAGCTGCTTCTCGAACGGCCCGGCATTCGCTGAGAGTTTGACCGGCACGAACGGGCCGCCCATGGCGCTGCGCGGCACGGCGGCTTCGAGATTGGCGAGGTTCAAGCCGAGATCGCTGACCACGCCGCGCATCCGGCGCATCCGCGAATCCATGCCTTCCTCGACGGCGCTGAGCGCCGCCATCTGCCGACGCTCGACCTGGTCGAGAGAGCTCGTGAGCCGGACCAGGACGTTGTCAAAACCCTGGTTCTTGGCAAACTGGCTGGTCGGCGGAGCTGCCGCAGTCGGTGCGCGCGACTCGAGCCGCGCCTCGCGATCAGGCGGCGCTACGAAGATCACGGTATCGCTGATCGGTGACGGCTTGGGCGTGCCCTGCATCGTGCTCTGACCGGCATCGCCGCGCTGCGGGGCCGAGCGCGGGATCGATCCGGTCACGTCGGGCATGGCGCCGAGCGCCGTCGCCCGAGACTCCAGCGCCGTCTGGCGCTTCATGATCTGGTCGAGCTTCTGTTCGAACTGTTCCTGGTCGAGCAATTGCCGGCTGGTGGTGCGGTCGACCTTGGCACGCAGCTCGGCGATGCGGTCCTCATAGGCGTATTGCATCTCGGCCTGGCGGGCGATCAGCCGCGTCAGGACGTCGTCGCGAAAGGCAAAATAGGTGGCCGTGGCCGCCGACCACAGCCCGAGCAGCACGACGGTCCCGACCACGATCCAGAACACGACGGGGCCAAGGCGAACTTGCTTGCCGTGATGGACAATGGTGTAGGCGTCATCGGCTTCGGGGAGGGGAATCGCAGCAGTCGCTGCGACAGCGACGGGACGCCGGTGAAAAGCCCGTCCGTGATCGTGAGGATGATGTTGGGGGTACTGCGAGTATTGGGCAGAACTTTTCGACATCGGCACTCCCGCGCCGGTCGGATGGGTTCCTTGCGGCTCAATTGCCGCAGCAATCTGGGCTGGTCATGGTTAATTTTCCGGAAACGGAACCATTAGAACTTAACGGGCTGGTTAAAGACTTCTTGCTGCTTCGAGCACCTGCTCGGCGTGGCCGTCGACCCGGACGTTGCGCCAGATCCTGGCGATCTTGCCGTCGCTCCCGATCAAAATCGTGGTCCGAAGAATCCCGGCGAAGCTCTTGCCGTACATGGATTTTTCGCCCCAGGCTCCGTACGCTTCCAGCATCTCGTGTTTCTCATCCGAGATGAGAGGAACGCCGAGCTTGTGCTTATCGCGGAACTTCTCCTGCGCCTTTAACGGATCGGC
Organism: Bradyrhizobium sp. USDA 4486; assembly: GCF_054057995.1. NCBI lineage: Bacteria > Pseudomonadati > Pseudomonadota > Alphaproteobacteria > Hyphomicrobiales > Nitrobacteraceae > Bradyrhizobium > Bradyrhizobium sp. USDA 4486. The sequence goes on along the minus strand of NZ_JBSRZV010000001.1, from coordinate 2,467,934 downwards.
GGAGATACCGAGCACGGCGGTGCCAGACTTGGCGAAGTCCTCGGCAAGCCGCGTGAAGTCGATCGCCTCCCTGGTGCAGCCGGGCGTGTCGGCGCGGGGATAGAAGAACAGGACGAGCTTACGGCCGGCATAGTCGGACAGCGTGACGACATCGCCGCCGTCGCGGGGCAGGCGGAACGCGGGGGCCTTCTCGCCCTCAGTCAGAGCGGCCTTCGCGGCTGCGCCCGATCTGGAGGAATTTAACTGTTTCGATGCGGCCCCATGTGATGCTGTCTTTGCTATGCTCGCGGGTGATTTGCTGGCCGGTGCCCGCCGGGTTTGGGCGCGCTTTGTTTGACTAGATGCCCGCGTTTTCAGGGTTCTCTTTTTAGCGGTCGGACTGCCGGAGGGCGTTTTGGACGATTTCTTTCGGGATTTCTTGGACATACGCCTTCCTTTCGACGCTTTCCGCGGGTCAACCAAAGCGGTATTGCAGCTCTCGTCCGGCACGCCGGATTCTCGCCCTTGGCTGGGCAAGTCTGACGGCGCCGGAATATGGTTACAAGGATTTCCACGCACCACCCCACTGCTCGTTGAACGCGCTCCCGGGGCGAAATGACGAACAGCAGGAATATTCGAGGTATGGCGGCAATGCCGGGGCGGGGTGCTTCGATCCCTGTCGACGGCTGCGGTCCGGGCGGCGCTCAATCCCATGATGGGCGCCTGTATCGAGAGACAATGGCAAGGAATACGTCGCCCCAGGATCACAATCGGGATTTCGATCGGCGCGGCGGCTATCAGGGGCCGCCGGAGTGGGACGAGGCCGACTGGGATCGGGATCAGGAGGAGGAGGCGGGCCATCGCGCGCGCCGCCTGCTCTCGCGCTCCAGTTCGCGCTTTCGCATCGGTGACAGCTTCTCGTCGTTTCGACGGGCGCTGCCGAGCGGACGCTGGTATCGCCGGATCGCCATCGTCGTAGGCACCCTGGTCGTCATTTTCGTCGGCTGTTTCGGCGCGCTGTGGTGGCGGCTTGGCGCCGGTCCGATCAATCTCGACATCGCAACGCCCTGGTTGGCCGCGGCGATCGAGGACAATATCGGTCACGGCAATACGGTTGAAGTCGGCGGCACCCAGATCGAGCGGGCCGGCCGGGTCCGTATCGCCGTGCGCATCCGCGACATCGTCGTCCGCGACCACGATCATGCCATCGTCGCCACCGCGCCGAAGGCGGAGGTGAAGCTGTCGGGCGCCGGCCTCCTGATGGGCCATTTGCGCGCCGAGAGCCTCAATCTCGTCGACGCCGAGCTCGCGATCCGCATCGCGCCGGACGGCACCGTCACCGTCTCTGCCGGCGACACCGCCAAACCGCTTGCAACCGGTGTTGCGTCCAAGAAGGACGCGGGCCTGCCGCCGACGTTCCCGCGCAATGGCGTCCCGCCGCCGCCGTTTGCGACCGCGCCTGCGACCCCGGATGCCTCGCAAGCCGCCCCTCAGGCAACCGCGCAGAGCGGCATCCTTCAAGGCCTCGACTGGCTCGACAGCCTGAGCATGACCGGTCTCGATGGCCAGAACCTCAACGAGATCGGCCTGAAGAACGGCAATCTGATCGTCGACGATCAGCAGCGCGGCAGCAAATGGACCTTTGAGAACATCACGCTCAGCCTGCGCCGGCCGAGCCGTGGCGGCGTCACGCTCAACCTTGGCGAGGAGGGCGCGCGTCCGTGGATGCTGCGGGCCACGATCGGTCCCGCCGAGAACGGCGTGCGCTCGGTCGACATCAAGGCCGACAAAGTCTCCACCTCCAACATCCTGCTGGCGTTGCGGGTCAAGGACCTCACTTACACTGCCGACCTGCCGCTGACAGGCGAGCTCAAGGGCGAGCTTGGCCGTGACGGTGTGCCGACCTTCTTCCGCGGCAAGATCGCGGTCGGCGCCGGCGACATCATCGACACCGATACGCCGGATTACCCGATGGCGATCGACCAGGCCGAGATCAACATCGAATGGGATGCCAATCGGCGGGTGCTGGTCGCGCCGTTCAAGATCCTCTCGGGCGCGAACCGTCTGACGCTGCTGGCCCATCTCGAGCCGCCGAACGGCACCGTCAATGACTGGCAGCTTGGCTTCAGCGGCGGGTCGATCCTGCTCGGCGGCATCGACAACGAGCCGCCATTGGTCTTCAACCGCATCGCGATCGGCTTTCGCTTCGACACCGACCACAAGCGCATCGTGCTGACGCAGGCCGACATCAGCAATGGCGAGATCGGGGTCGCCGGTACCGGCGCCATCGATTATTCCGGCGAGCCGCGCCTGACGCTGGGCTTTGCCGGCACGCCGATGTCGGCCTCCGCGCTCAAGCGGATGTGGCCGACGCTCGTCGTGCCCGAGCTGCGCGAATGGGTGATCGAGCGGATCGAGCGCGGCACGCTGCAGCGCATCGAGATCGGCATCAATTCGCCGACGAGGAACCTGCCGCGCAAGGGCCCGCCGATTCCCGACGACGGCCTTTCCGTCAACATCGTGGCGAGCGGCGTCGCGGTCCGGCCCGTGGATGGCATGCCCGTCGTGCACGATGCCGATCTGAAGGCGCGCGTCACCGGCCGCACCGCGACGGTGAACATCGGCCAGGGCATTGCCGACACGCCTGCAGGCCGCAAGGTGACGATCTCCGATTTCGTCTTCGAGGTGCCCGACATGGCGCCCAAGCCGTCGCCCTCGCGCACCAGGTTCCGCGTCGAGGGTCCGGTGCCGGCGGCAGCCGAAATGCTCGCCAATGATCGCCTCAGCGATCTGTCCGCGACGGTCGTCGATCCCAACACCAGCAAAGGGACGTTCACGGCGAACATTCAGCTCGGCTTGCCGGTCAAGGGCGAGCTGACCAAGGCCGATACCGTCTATGCCGTCACCGCCGATCTCAACGGCTTCTCAGCCGACAAGCTGGTGATGAACCAGAAGCTGGAGGCCAACAACCTCAAGATCACCGCCAACAATCAGGGCTATCAGGTCAAGGGCGACGTCAAGATCAACGGGCAGGCGGCCTCGCTCGACTACCGCAAGCCGGCCGAGGGCGATGCGGATGTACGGTTGCAGGCGACGCTGGACGATGCGAGCCGGGCGCGTTTCGGCTTCGATCTGAGCCCCGCCGTGAGCGGCTCGCTGCCGATCAAGCTGTCGGGCAAGATCGCCGGCGGTCCCGACCAGACCACCAAGCTCGGCATCGAAGCAGACCTGACCGCGGTCAGGCTCGACAACATCCTGCCCGGTTGGGTCAAGCCGCCGGGCAAGTCGGGCAGGGCCAGCTTCAAGGTGGTGCCGACGGCGCAGTCGACCCGTTTCGAGGACATCGTCATCGAGGGCGCCGGCGCTTCGATCAAGGGCTCGCTCGAGGTCGATCCGAACGGCGACCTCATGAATGCGAACTTCCCGACCTATTCGCCGTCCGACGGCGACAAGGCGTCGTTGAAGGTCGAGCGCAGCCAGGACGGCGTGGTCAAGGGTACGATGCGGGGCGACGTCTTCGACGGCCGCGGCTTCCTGAAATCGGCGATCTCGGGCAATTCCAAGGATGATTCCAAGAACAAGCTGAAGAACGTCGATTTCGACATCGACCTGAAACTTGGTGCCGTCATGGGTTTCAACGGCGAGGCGATGCGCAGCGTCGATGCCAAGATGTCGAAGCGCAGCGGGGCCATCAAGGCATTCACGCTGAGCGGCAAGATCGGCAACGACTCGCCGGTCGCGGCCGACCTGCGCGGCGGCCGGGCCCAGGGCAATCGCGAGGTGATCTACCTCCAGACCAACAATGCCGGCGCGCTGCTGCGCTTCACCGACACCTATACCAAGGCCCTCGGCGGCCAGATGGTGGTGGCGATGGAGCCGCCGACGGCGGAGCCGAACACCTCGCGCGAGGGCCTCATCAACGTGCGCGACTTCACGGTGAAGGGCGAGGCGCAGCTCGAGCGCGTCGCCGCCGGCGCGCCCAACGGCACCGGCAACGGCGTCTCCTTCAGTGCGCTCCGCGCCGAATTCACCCGGCAGAACGGCTCGCTTACCATCCGCGACGGCGTGGTGAAGGGCCCGATGATCGGCGCCACCATCGAAGGCTCGATCGACTATCCCGGCAACCAGGTGTGCATGAGCGGTACCTTCGTGCCGATGTACGGATTGAACAACATGTTCGGGCAGATTCCAGTCCTCGGCTTGTTCCTGGGCGGCGGCAATAACGAGGGACTGATCGGCGTGACCTACGAGGTTGTCGGCACGCCGGCCGCGCCCGTCATGCGCGTCAATCCGATCTCCGCGATCTTTCCCGGCGTGACCCGGAAGATCATGGAGTTCAACACCGGCAAGCAGAACTCGCCGTTCGAGGAATTCCCGTCGCAATCGAACGACGGCTCGACCGGCTCGAGCCGCCAGCTCTCAAACGGTTGCAGCCTCGCGCGGCGGTAGCGGCGAAGCGACTGCGTTGGAGCGCAGAGTTTCCTCAGCGTCATGGCCGGGACAGGTCCCCGCCATCCACATAAAGTTCTTACCAATCATGAATGTAGGCATGCGACGGCGCCGCGCGACACGGCATCTGCAGCCCTCTGCGCAAGTGTGCAACCATGTGTCGCCGTGCACCCGTATCTTTTGCGTGCACGTCATTCCCCAACTTTGGTGCTGATTGGGTTTAGCCGGAGCGACAATGAATCGATTCGTTCATCGCCTCATCATGTCCGTGCTGCTGGTCGCGGCCCTCGTACTGATCTGGAACGTGCTGGGCTCGCGGTAGGCGGCACCGGCGAAGCTGCCGGTGCCGTCGTTTACTTGCGCCGCAACTGCGCGTGCATCAGCGCCGCGCGAATTTGTCGCCGATCGGGCCGTTATTTCTTGCCCATCGCCGCATCGGCGCTGACCGGACCGCCGCCGGCCGACGAGAGATAGAGGCAGGCGAAGCAGAACAGGATCGCCGCGGTGCCGCCATTGAGCAGCGGCAGGAACACCGGCGTCTCGCCCTTGAACATGTGACCAATGAAGTAAGCGAAGGCCATCTCACCCGAGAGGATGAAAGCGCTGAGGCGGGTGAACAGGCCGATCATCAGCAGCGCGCCGAGTACGAGTTCGAGCGTACCGGCTGCATAGATCAGCGGCGGGATGTTCGCGAAGTAGGGAAGCACCGGAAACTTGAACAGCTTGGCGACGCCGTACTGGAACAGCAGCAGCCCGGTGATGAAGCGAAACAGGCTCAAGAGAACCGGTTGAAAGCGAACGAGATAGGGAAAGTCCATTGGTTTGTGCCCTCCATCCAATGCGCGACTTGGACCGCATTCAGTTCCAGCCTGCAAGCCGCTCGAGCCCAATTTGCGCTGACATTTTTGTCATGTCGGACAAAACACCACAGGTCGTGCTTTCAGCCAGGCGCGGCCCGCATTTTTTGCGCTTATTCCGTATCGCATCTGTCCGTAATTTTCCGGTGACGCGAATGCGCGCAGGTTACCCCTGTGAAACCTAGCGCCGCAAGGCGGGCACGATCAGGAACGGGATCATGCCGAGCACGACGCTCGCAAGTGCGAAAGCGAGCAGCGCATTGTAGCCGTGCGTCGCATCGTGGATCAGGCCGCCGCTCCAGGAGCCGAACGCCGAGCCGAGCCCGCTGCCGATCGAGATCGTACCGTAGATGGTGCCGACGCGCTTGCCCTGAAAGATCCGCATCGCGGTCGCGCTGATCAGCGGGCCGCGCGAGCCCATCATGCTGCCGAAGCAGATGACGAAGCCGCTCAGCAGCAGGATGTTCGGCGCATACTGCAACAGCCAGAGCAGCACGATGCCGAGGATCGAAATGGCGTAGCTCAGCAGCACCGACGGCCGGCGTCCGATCAGGCCATCGAGCGCGGACACGCCGAGCATTCCGAACACCAGCACGACGCCCGAAAATCCCCAGGCGGTCGCGGCCTGCAGCGGCGGGAAGCCGGCGTCGATCAGATAGGCCACGATTTGCGCGGCGATCGCATACATGCCGACGGCGGTGAAGAAGAAGGTCGAGAACAGCGCCCAGAAGGCGTGGTGACGCATGGCGCCGAGCAGCGTCCAGCCATTGTCGACAAAGTCCGGATCGGTCTTCTTCACCACATATGGCGAGCCCGCGGCGAACAGCCGCCACGGCAGCAGCAGGAGCGGCACCAGCAGGGCCAAGGCTGCGAATCCGAACAGCTGGTAGGTGTCGCGCCAGCCGATATGGTCGATCAGCAGTTGCGAGGCCGGCAGCAACGCCAGCACACCGCCGCCCATCGCCGAATACACTACCGACATCGCGGTCGGCAGGCGCGGCCCGAACCAGCGGCCGAGCAGGATCGAGTTCGGCACGATGCCGATGAAGGCGACGCCGATGCCGACGCAGAGGCCGATCGAGAGCTGGAACTGCCACAGATGCTGCGCGTGTGCCGCGATCAGGAACGCCACGCCGAGCAGCAGCAGGCCGAGCGCATAGACGATGCGCGGTCCGGAATGGTCGAACAGGCGTCCGACGAAGGGAGCGGTAAGGCCGCTTGCCAGCCAGGTGAGGGAGTAGACCGACACGATCTGCGCGCGGTCCCAGCCGAAGCTTTCGGAGATCGGCTTCAGGAACACGGTAAAGCTGTCGCCGAGGCCGCGGCCGAGAACCGCGAGCGTGAAGCAGAGCGCGAGCACGGTGAGTGCGGTGCGAACGGCGCCCTGCGCCGTCGCCGCGACGTTCTCCTTGCTCGTTTCCGCCGTCGTTTTCTTGGGCGTGTTCTGGTCCATTGCCCGTCAGGGAGCGCGCTTCGGCGCGCCCTGACAAGCATCAAAAGCTCATACGCCTATGCAGGTCTGATCAGGACGTGCTTCTTCTTGCCGAAGGACAGCTTGATCACGCCTTCCGGCGTCAGATTGCCGGCCGACAGCGCCATCTTCTCGTCGGCCACGGGCTCGTCGTTGACGCGCAGGCCGCCGCCCTTGATCTGGCGCCGCGCCTCGCCGTTGGAGGCGACTAGACCCGCCTTGACGAAGGCGTTGAGCACGCCGAGGCCAGCGTCCAATTCGCCGCGCGGAATTTCCACGGTCGGCAGGCTTTGCACCAGCGCGCCTTCCTCGAAGGTGCGGCGCGCGGTTTCGGCGGCCTCGTTCGCGGCGTCGCGGCCGTGCAGCAGCGCCGTTGCTTCGGTCGCGAGCACCTTCTTGGCCTCGTTGATCTCGGAGCCGCCGAGCGCCTCGAGCTTCCTGATCTCAGCTATCGGCAACGTCGTGAACAGCTTCAGGAACTTGCCGACGTCCGCGTCCTCGGTGTTGCGCCAGTACTGCCAGAAATCATACGGCGAGAACTGGTCGGCGTTGAGCCACACCGCGCCTTGCGCGGTCTTGCCCATCTTGGCGCCCGAGGCGGTGGTCAAGAGCGGCGTCGTCAGCGCGAACAGCTGGTGGGTGCCCATGCGGCGGCCGAGATCGACGCCCATGATGATGTTGCCCCACTGGTCCGAGCCGCCCATCTGGAGACGGCAGCCGGTGCGCTTGGCGAGCTCGACGAAATCGTAGGCCTGGCAGACCATGTAGTTGAATTCGATGAAGCTCATCTCCTGCTCGCGCTCGAGGCGCAGCCGTACGGAGTCCATGGTCAGCATGCGGTTGACCGAGAAGTGCCGGCCGACATCGCGCAGCATCTCGATCCAGTTCAGCTTGGTCAGCCACTCCGCATTGTCGAGCATGATGGCGTCGCTGTTGCCGTCGCCATAGCGCAGCACCTTTGCGAACACGCCGCGGATCGATTCCTTGTTGGCCTCGATCTCGGCGACGGTGCGCATCGCGCGCGTCTCGTCCTTGCCGGAGGGATCGCCGACCATAGTGGTACCGCCGCCCATCAGCGTGATCGGCTTGTTGCCGGACTGCTGGAGCCAGTACAGCATCATCATGGTCAGGTAGTTGCCGATGTGCAGCGAGCGGGCGGTGCAATCGTAGCCGACATAGGTGGTCGCCTCGCCCTTGGCGGCGAGCGCATCCAGCCCCTCGAAATCGGAGCATTGGTGGATGAATCCACGCTCTTGCAGGGTGTTGAGGAAATCCGATTTAAATGCAGTCATCTGTCGGCGTGCCTGATCATTCTTATTTTACGATCATTGCGGCAAGTTGCGGAACCAGCGCCAGCCGGGCTGCCGCAAAAATGCGCGCTGTGGCATTATAAGATGTACTTGTTTGATACAAGTCAGGCGTCGGGTAGGGGACGTCGAGGCCCGCTTGAGATGATGTTGACGGCACTCGGTTTGATGAGCGGCACCTCGCTGGACGGGGTGGATGTCGCGCTGATCGAGACCGATGGAAAACAGGTGAAGGCATTCGGACCGTCCGGCTACCGGCCCTATAACCCGGCGGAGCGCAATCTGCTGCGCCAGGCGCTCTCCGAGGCCGTGCACCTGCCGCGGCGCGATGCCCGCCCGGGCCTCCTGGCCGAGGCCGAGCGCGCGGTGACGCAGGCGCACGCCGAAGCGGTCGCCGCCTTCATCGCCCAGAACCGGATGCGGCCGGAGGACATCGACATCGTCGGCTTCCATGGCCAGACTGTGCTGCACCGTCCGGAGAAGCGGATGACGGTGCAGATCGGCGATGGCCCGGCGCTCGCCAGGGCGATCCATATCCCCGTGATGCATGATTTCCGCGCCGCCGACGTCGAGGCCGGCGGGCAGGGCGCGCCGTTCGTGCCGGTCTACCACCGCGCGCTCGCCAATTCGCTGGAGCGCGAAGGGCCGATCGTCGTGGTCAATATCGGCGGCGTCTCCAACATCACCTATATCGACGGCAACGACACGCTGATCGCCTGCGACACCGGGCCCGGCAATGCGCTGCTCGACGATTTCATGTACCGGACCATGAACCAGGCGTTCGATGCGGAGGGCAAGTTCGCCGCGCTCGGCAAGGTGGACGAAGCCTGGATCGCGCGGGCGCTGGAGCTGCCGTTCTTCGCAAGCCCCCCGCCGAAGTCGCTCGATCGCAACGATTTCGCCGCGCTCAAGCTCGGCGAGGTCGCGCCGGCCGACGGCGCGGCGACGCTGACCGCTTTCACCGCTGCGGCGATCGCCCGCGTCATTCCACTCTTGCCGCGGCGTCCGCGGAGCTGGATCGTCTGCGGCGGCGGCGCCCGCAACCTCACCGTGCTCCGTATGCTGCGCGAGCGGGTGGGCTCGGCCACCGTCGAGGCCGCCGAGACGCTGGGCTGGGCCTCCGACGCCATCGAGGCGCAGGCCTTCGGCTTCCTCGCCGCCCGCGGCCTGAAGGGCCTGCCGCTGTCCTATCCGGCCACCACGGGCGTGCCGATGCCGATGACGGGCGGGGTGATCGCGCGGCCTTGAGGCTGCCCGAGGTCACAGCCGGTTAATGCATATGCATCGATCTTGACGGATATATGCAAATGCATCTATCTTGGATGCAGTTGCATCTAACCACCAGGATCGCTGCCATGACATCATCGCTCAAGCTCATCAGCCACAAGCTTTGCCCCTATGTGCAACGCGCCGTGATCGCGCTGAAGGAGAAAGGCGTTCCATTCGAGCGGATCGATATTGATCTTGCTGACAAGCCGGACTGGTTTCTGAAACTCTCGCCGCTGGGCAAGGTGCCGGTGCTGGTGGTGACGACGGATCAGGGCGAGGTGGCCTTGTTCGAGAGCAACGTGATCTGCGAGTACATCGAGGAGACGCAAGCCGGCGCCAAGCTGCATCCGGCCGATGCCTTGAAGCGTGCCGAGCATCGCGCCTGGATGGAATTCGGCTCGGCGATCTTAGGCGATCTCTGGGGCTTGGAGACCACGACGGATCCGGCGACCTTCGAAAGCAAGCGTCAGGCGCTTGTCGCGAAATTCGCGCGGGTGGAGGCCGCGCTCGGCGTCGGGCCTTATTTCGCCGGCGAGGCGTTCAGCCTGGTCGATGCGGTGTTCGCGCCGGTCTTCCGCTATTTCGATCTGTTCGACGAGCTGGCTGAGCATGGCATCTTCAAGGATGTGCCGAAGGTCCGCGCCTGGCGCGTCGAGCTCGCGAAGCGGCCGAGCGTCCGCGCCGCGGTCGGAGCGGATTATCCGGAATTGCTCCGCGCCTTCCTCGTCCGGCACGATGCGCATCTGCTCAAGCTCGCGGCTTGAGCCGATGTCGTCATCCGTCGCTTGGCTCATGCTGGTGATCGCCGGCGCGCTCGATGTGGCCTGGGCGATCTCGATGAAGTACGCGGAAGGCTATACGCGCGTCGGCTGGAGCATCGCCTCGCTGGTGCTGCTCGCAGCCTTCGTGTTCCTGCTCGGGCGCGCCCTGAAGGTGCTCGAAGTCGGCGTCGCCTATTCGGTGTGGACCGGCATTGGAGCTGCCGGCACATTCCTGATGGGCCTCGTGCTGTTCGGCGAGACCTTGAGCGCGATGAAGCTCCTGGGCATCGTGCTCGTCTTGATGGGGATCGCGGCGCTGAAGCTCGCCTAAAGCGCGATGAGATCAGGATGAATCGTCATCGCGCTTTAGGTTATTGTTTGAGCATGATCTCTTCGAAAAACCGCTGCGCACTTTTCCGGATCATGCTCTAGCGCACGTTGGCGAGACGCATGTCCAAGTACGCCGTGATCGTCTCCATCAGCGGCTCGAGCTTGGCGTCGAAGAAGTGGTTGGCGCCGGGGATGATCTGCTGGTCGATCACGATGCCCTTCTGCGTCTTCAGCTTCTCGACCAGCGTGTTGACGTCCTTCGGCGGCACCACCGCGTCCTTCTCGCCATGCACGATCAGGCCGGACGAGGGGCAGGGCGCGAGGAAGGAGAAGTCATAGAGATTGGCCGGCGGCGCGATCGAGATGAAGCCTTCGACCTCAGGGCGGCGCATCAACAGCTGCATGCCGATCCAGGCGCCGAACGAGAAGCCGGCGACCCAGCAGGCACGCGCTTCGGGATTGATGGTCTGCGCCCAGTCGAGCGCCGCTGCGGCATCGGACAGTTCACCGGTGCCGTGATCGAACGAGCCCTGGCTGCGACCGACGCCGCGGAAATTGAAGCGCAGCACCGAGAAGCCGCGATGCGCGAAGGCGTAGTAGCACTGGTACACGATCTGATGGTTCATCGTGCCGTGAAACTGCGGATGCGGATGCAGGATCATCGCGATCGGCGCGTTCTTCTGCTTGGCCGGATGATAGCGGCCTTCGAGACGGCCCGCGGGGCCGGCAAAAATGACTTCAGGCATCGATGATCTCTTGATTGATGTGCTGGAGCGAGGTTCCTCGGCAATCAACCGATTGTGGCCTCATCGACTTTGATGTCGACGAAAGCGCGAATGAAGGATGACAAGGCGTGCGCCTGGCGGTGATGGCGCGCGGTGACTTGACGGGCGCGTTCTAACATAGGCTGCGGGGCAAAAAGCAAGCATCTTGAACATCACTCAATGGCCTCAAGACGTTAGCGTGTCATGGCGGCGTTATCGCCGGGCGCGGTTTCGGAATCATGGTTGCCAACGGCACGGCGGCGGCCCATGTCGGACGGCGAGGCCCGCCGACCGGGCTGCGCAATCCAAGGTAACATGATACTCAATGCAGCGCCGCGTTTATCTCGACTGGAATGCGACCACGCCGCTCCGCGCTGAAGCGCGGAACGCGATGCTCGCTGCCTGGGACCTGGTCGGCAATCCGTCCTCGGTGCATGCCGAGGGGCGCGAGGCGCGACGGCTGGTCGAGGAGGCACGTAACACGCTCGCGGCGGCCACCGGCGCGCTGCCACGGAACGTCGTCTTCACGTCCGCTGGAACCGAAGCCAATGTGCTGGCGCTGTCGCCCGGCCTGCGGGGCCCGTCCGGCGGCCCTGTCGAACGGCTGCTGGTGTCTTCTATCGAACATGCCTCGGTGCTGGCAGGCGGCCGGTTCCCGGCCGACAGGATCGATCAGATCCGGGTGACGCGCTCGGGCGTGATCGACCTCGATCACCTGAAGGCACTGCTCGGCGAGGGCCCAGCGGCGCTGGTCTCGATCATGGCGGCCAATAACGAGACCGGCACGCTCCAGCCGGTCAGCGAAGCCGCGCGGATCGTCCACGAGGCCGGCGGGCTCGTGCACGTCGACGCGATCCAGGCGCTCGGCAAAATTGCTTTCTATATTAACGCGGTAGGCGCGGACCTTGCGACCTTTTCTGCGCACAAGATCGGCGGCCCCAAGGGCGTCGGCGCATTGGTCGTCGCCGAGGGAATCGCCGGGCTGGAGCCAGTGCTGCGGGGCGGCGGGCAGGAGTTGAACCGCCGCGCGGGAACCGAGAATGTCGCAGGCATCGCCGGCTTCGGTGCGGCGGTGAAGGCAGCGCTTCAGACTCTTCCGCAAGATGTGGAGCGGGTGACAACCCTCAGGAATCGCTTGGAAAGCGGACTTCGCGGTATCGCCGGAGGCACCATCTTTGCGGACGACGTGGAGCGGTTGCCGAACACGGTTCTTTTCACCGCGCCCCGCCTGAAGGCCGAGACCGCCGTGATCGGCTTCGACCTCGAAGGAATCGCTGTGTCCTCCGGCTCGGCCTGCTCCTCGGGCAAGGTCCAGCCATCCCACGTGCTGTCGGCGATGGGGTATGATGCCACCGTCGCCCAGGGAGCGGTGCGTCTCAGTCTGGGCTGGTCCACCGAACCAGATGACATCAATAGGGCGTTAGAGGCTTGGCGAAAGCTGGGTAATACCCTACTTAAGGGCTAAGCGACGAAACACGGCTTGAACGGTTCTAAGCACGTGCTTTCGGCCAGAAAACATCGTAGTACTCGTCCGAGTTTGATCCACCGCGGTCCTTGAAACCGCGAGCGGAGGATGGAATGCCAGCCGTACAAGAGACGGTCGAGCGCGTGAAGCGCATCGACGTCGACCAGTATCGTTATGGGTTTGAGACCCTGATCGACTCCGAGAAGGCTCCCAAGGGGCTATCGGAAGAGATCGTAAAGTTCATCTCGCAGAAAAAGAATGAGCCCGCCTGGATGCTCCAGTGGCGGCTGGAAGCCTATCGGCGCTGGCTAACCATGACCGAGCCGACCTGGGCGCGCGTCGACTATCCCAAGATCGACTTCCAGGACATCTACTATTACGCGGCGCCGAAGCCGAAGAAGACGGTCTCATCGCTCGACGAGATCGATCCGGAGATCCTGAAGACCTACGAGAAGCTCGGTATTCCCTTGCGGGAAGTCGCCATGCTCGAAGGGGTCGAGCCCAAGGTGGGCGAGGAAGATCCCGCCCGTCGCAAGATCGCAGTCGATGCTGTGTTCGATTCGGTGTCGGTTGCGACCACCTTCAAGGCGGAGCTGAAGAAGGCCGGCGTGATCTTCATGCCGATCTCGGAGGCGATCCGCGAGCATCCCGAGCTGGTGCAGAAATATCTGGGGTCGGTGGTGCCGACCTCCGACAATTTCTACGCGACGCTGAACTCGGCAGTGTTCTCCGACGGCTCGTTCGTCTACGTGCCGCCGGGTGTGCGTTGCCCGATGGAGCTGTCGACCTATTTCCGCATCAACGAGCGCAACACCGGCCAGTTCGAGCGCACGCTGATCATCGCCGACAAGGGCTCCTACGTCTCCTATCTCGAAGGCTGTACCGCGCCGCAGCGCGACGAGAACCAGCTGCACGCGGCCGTGGTCGAGCTCGTTGCGCTCGACGAGGCCGAGATCAAATATTCGACGGTGCAGAACTGGTATCCGGGCAATTCGGAAGGCAAGGGCGGCATCTACAACTTCGTCACCAAGCGTGGCGACTGCCGCGGCAACAACTCCAAGATCTCCTGGACTCAGGTCGAGACCGGTTCGGCGATCACCTGGAAATATCCGAGCTGCATCCTGCGTGGTGACAATTCCCGCGGCGAGTTCTACTCGATCGCGATCTCGAACGGCTTTCAGCAGGTCGATTCGGGCACCAAGATGATCCATCTCGGCAAGAACACGTCGAGCCGGATCATCTCCAAAGGCATCGCCGCCGGCAAATCGCAGAACACGTATCGCGGTCTCGTCACCGCGCACCGTAAAGCGACCGGCGCGCGCAACTTCACCGCCTGCGATTCGCTGTTGATCGGCGACAAATGCGGCGCGCACACCGTGCCGTATATCGAGGCCAAGAACTCCTCGGCGACGTTCGAGCACGAGGCGACGACCTCGAAGATCTCCGAGGACGTGCTGTTCTACTGCACCCAGCGCGGGCTTTCGCAGGAAGAAGCCGTCGGACTCGTCGTCAACGGCTTCGTCAAGGATGTGCTGCAGCAACTGCCGATGGAATTCGCGGTGGAAGCGCAGAAGCTGATCTCGATCTCGCTTGAAGGATCGGTCGGCTAGCTCGGACCTCATCCTGAGGAGGCCGCGAAAGCGGCCGTCTCGAAGGGTGGATACCGGAAAGATTGGTGGCCTCAATCCTTCGAGACGCGCCTTGGGCGCTCCTCAGGATGAGGGGATAGATGGAAAAACATTATGGCTTTGCTTGAAGTGAAAGACCTCAAGGTTCGTGTGGAGGAGCGTGAGATCCTTCACGGGCTGACGCTGACCGTGAACGAGGGCGAGGTGCACGCGATCATGGGGCCGAACGGCTCCGGCAAGTCGACGCTCTCGCACGTCATCGCCGGCAAGCCCGGTTACGAGGTCACCGATGGCCAGATCCTGTTCAAGGGCGAGGACCTCCTCGAGATGGACCCGGATGAGCGCGCCGCCAAGGGCGTGTTCCTGGCGTTCCAGTATCCGGTCGAGATTCCCGGCGTCACCACGATGAACTTCCTCCGGACCGCGCTGAATGCGCAGCGCAAGGCGCGCGGCGAGAGCGAGCTGATGGTGCCGGACTTCCTGAAGAAGGTGCGCGAGGTCTCGAAGTCGCTCAACATTCCGCAGGACATGCTCAAGCGCGGCGTCAATGTCGGCTTCTCCGGCGGCGAGAAGAAGCGCAACGAGGTGCTGCAGATGGCGCTGTTCGAGCCGAGCCTGTGCATCCTCGACGAGATGGATTCCGGCCTCGACATCGACGCGCTGCGCATCGCGGCCGACGGGGTCAACGCGCTGCGCTCGCCGGGGCGCGCGATGGTCGTCATCACCCACTATCAGCGGCTGCTGAACTACATCGTGCCCGATTTCGTGCACGTGATGTCGAAGGGTCGCGTCGTGAAGAGCGGCGGCAAGGATCTGGCGCTGGAGCTGGAAGCCTCCGGCTACGCCCAGTTCGAGGATGCCGCGTAAGGAATTTTGCGATGAACGTTGCTGTGGCAAAGACCGGGAGCGGCCGCGCGGTGAGCAATCTCTTCGCCAGCGCCGAAGGCCGGCTGCCGGGTTCACCGTCCGTGATCGCTGCACGCCGCGAGGCGTTCGAGACCTATGAGCGTCTCGGTCTGCCGCATCGCCGGATCGAGGAATGGAAATACACTGACCTGCGCGCGCTGGTGGGCGAGATGCTGCCGCTGGCGGCCAGCCCCGATGCGGCGACGCTCAAGCGCGCCGCGGACGCGGTGAAGGCGCATGCGTTTGAAGGCGCCCGCAAGCTGGTGCTGGTCGATGGCGTGTTCGCGGCCGATCTCTCCGACGTCAAGGCGCTCGCGTCCGAAGTGAGCCTCAAGACGCTGCGCGAGATGCTGGCGAACGAGACGAATCCTGCCGCCGGCGATCTCCTCCAGACCGCCGCGACCGATGCCGTGATCTCGCTCAATGCGGCCATGGCGACGGATGGCGTGGTCGTCTCGGTGGCCGACGGAACGCAATTGTCCGCGCCTATCCAGGTCATTCACGTCGCGAGCGCGGCTGGCGCATCCGCGTTCACCCGTTCGCATCTGCGGATCGGCAAGGGCGCGCGCGCCACGATCATCGAGAGCTTCGTCGCGGCCGGGAAGGCGAGCGGCTACCAGGTCAACGATGCGGTGATCCTCTGGATCGGCGACAATGCCGACGTTGCCCATATCCGCCTGATGGACGATGCGCCTGATGCGGTGAACATCACCTCGCAGTTCGTCACCGTCGGCGCCAACACCAAGCTGAACTTCTTCAACATGACCAGCGGCGCGGCCGTCAGCCGGCTGCAAGGTTTGATCACGCTGGCCGGAGAGGGCAGCGAGCTCTCGGTCAACGGCGTGAATCTTCTCAAGAAGACCGAGCATGGCGACACCACGCTGGTGGTCGATCATGCCGTGCCGAACTGTGTCAGCCGCGAGACCTTCCGCGCCGTGATCGACGACCGCGCCCACTCGGTGTTCCAGGGCCGCATCATCGTCCGTCCCGACGCGCAGAAGACCGACGGCAAGATGATGACCCGGGCGCTCTTGCTCTCGGACGAGGCTGAGGCCGACAACAAGCCGGAGCTCGAGATCTTTGCCGATGACGTCTCCTGCGGCCACGGCGCCACCGCCGGCGCCCTCGACGAGAGCCTGCTGTTCTATCTGAAGGCGCGCGGCCTGCCGGAAAAGCAGGCGCAAGCGCTCCTGATCCAGGCTTTCGTCGGCGAAGCGATCGAGCAGATCGCCGATGACGGCTTGCGCGAGCACGTGATCGGCATCGCCGAGCGCTGGCTGGAGCGGCGGTCATGAGCACGCATCCGGCGGTCAAGAACGGCGCCTATGACGTCGCCCGCGTGCGCGAGGATTTTCCGGCGCTCGCCATGCAGGTCTATGGCAAGAAGCTGGTCTATCTCGACAACGCCGCCTCGGCGCAGAAGCCGAAGTCCGTGCTCGACCGCATGACGCAGGCCTATACCAGCGAATACGCCAACGTGCATCGCGGCCTGCATTACCTCGCCAACGCTGCGACCGAAGCTTATGAGGGCGGCCGCGCCAAGGTGGCACAGTTCATCAACGCGCCCCGTACGGAAGAAGTGATCTTCACCCGCAACGCGACGGAAGCGATCAATCTGGTCGCGTCGTCTTGGGGCGGGCCGAACATCAAGGACGGCGACGAGATCGTCCTCTCGATCATGGAGCACCACTCCAACATCGTGCCGTGGCACTTCCTCAGGGAACGCCAGGGGGCGGTGATCAAATGGGCGCCGGTCGACGACGAGGGGAATTTCCTCATCGAAGAGTTCGAGAAGCTCTTGAGCCCGAAGACCAAGCTGGTCGCGATCACGCAGATGTCGAATGCGCTCGGCACCATCGTGCCGGTCAAGGAGGTCGTCAGAATCGCCCACGCGCGCGGCATCCCCGTGCTGGTCGACGGCAGCCAGGGCGCGGTGCATCTGCCTGTTGACGTCCAGGATCTCGGCTGCGATTTCTACGTCTTCACCGGCCACAAGGTGTACGGGCCGACCGGCATCGGCGTGCTCTGGGCCAAGTATGACCATCTCGTCGCGATGCGCCCCTATAACGGCGGCGGCGAGATGATCCGCGAGGTCTCGCGCGATGTCGTCACCTATGGCGATCCGCCGCACAAGTTCGAGGCGGGCACGCCCGCGATCGTCGAGGCCGTCGGTCTTGGCGCGGCCATCGACTACGTCAATTCCATCGGCAAGGAGCGCATCGCCACGCATGAGCACGATCTCACCAATTATGCCCAGGAGCGGCTGCGCGAGATCAACTCGCTGCGGCTGATCGGCACGGCCCGCGGCAAGGGGCCAGTGATCTCGTTCGAGCTCAAAGGTGCGCATGCCCATGACGTCGCCACGGTGATCGACCGCCAGGGGATCGCAGTCCGCGCCGGCACCCATTGCGTGATGCCGCTTTTAGAGCGGTTCAACGTGACGGCCACCTGCCGGGCGTCGTTCGGCATGTATAATACGCGGGAAGAAGTCGACCATCTGGCACAGGCGCTGCTCAAGGCGCGGGATTTGTTCGCATGAGTGACACGGCAGAAATCAAGGCCAATCCGATGGAGACCCTCTCGGCGCTGCCGCCGGAGGAGACCGAGCGTCTGACCCGTGAGATCATCGCCGGCCTCAAGACGGTGTTCGATCCGGAAATCCCGGCCGACATCTACGAGCTTGGCCTGATCTACAAGGTCGAGATCAAGGACGACCGCTCGGTCGACGTGCTGATGACCTTGACGACGCCGAACTGTCCCGCCGCGGGCGAGCTGCCGACCATGGTCGAGAATGCGGTCGCCAGTGTCCCCGGCGTCGGCGTGGTCGACGTCAAGGTCGTCTGGGAACCCGCATGGTCACCGGAACGTATGAGCGACGAGGCCCGCCTCGTGCTCAACATGTGGTGACGGTCTCGGCCCGCATTGAATTCGTTCCGCAACGGACCACATAAATAACATGACCCAGGCGACAACAGCTTCGACACCAAAGCCCCGGCGGCCCCGCCCGCAGGTGATGCGGCTGACCGATGCCGCTGCCCAGCGCATCACCGAGCTGACCCAGCGCGCCGATTCCGAGATCGTGGGCTTGCGCGTCGGCGTGAAGAACGGCGGCTGCGCCGGCCAGTCCTACACGGTCGAATACGCGCACGAGATCCGTCCGACCGACGAGGTCGTGGAGGACAAGGGCGTCAAGATCCTGGTCGACCCCAAGGCCGTGCTATTCCTGCTCGGCACCGAGATGGACTACAAGGCCGACAAGATGCAGGCCCAGTTCGTCTTCAACAATCCCAATCAGGTCTCCGCCTGCGGCTGCGGCGAGTCGGTCGAGTTGCGTCCCGCGAAGATCGACGGGTAAGCTCCACACACGGCTCTCGTGTCCCGGACGCGGTGCAGCGCGCTTGCGCTGCTGCGCAGAGCCGGGACCCACGCTATACTTTTAGCTATAGAGCGACTGGGCCCCGGCTCGGCAGCGCATCGTTGTACGCTGCGCTGCGTCCGGGGCACGAGAGAGCGTGCGCATGGACCGCGAATTCCTGATGGACCTGTTCGCCGATTTCGGCCCCGTCACCATCCGAAAGATGTTTTCCGGCTACGGCATCTCCGCCGACGGCACCAATTTCGCGCTGTCCTTGCGCGCCGGCCTGTTCTTCCGCGCCGACGAGGTGACCATTCCGGAGTTTGAGGCCGAGGGGTCAAAGCCGTTCCAGTACTCGACCCGCGCCAAGACCGTGACGGTCAACTCCTACTGGGAGCTGCCGGCACGGCTGTTCGACGATTCCGCGGAGCTAGCGCAATGGGCGCGAGCGGCGCTTGCCGCGGCCCAGCGCGCCAAGGTGAAGAAGCGGCCGAAGGGGAAGAAGACGGCGGTGAAGAGGGCGGAGCCAAGAAAGGCTGTTGCGAAGAAACAGCCGGCCAAGAAAGCGGTTCGTAGGATGGGCAAAGCGAAGCGTGCCCACCTGTAGGGGTGGGAACGGGGCTATACGGCTTTGCCGCCGCCGTCCAGGCCGATCTCGGTGATGCGGTCCATCATCAGCATCGGCGGCGCCGGCAGTTGCGCGTTGCCCGGGCCGAAATAGCCGCCTTCGCTCGATCTCAGCAGCTCGCCCTTGGTGTAGGACGGCTGTGGCGTGTGAAAGTCATGCGGGTTGTTGGGCACAACGACGAATCCTCGATGCTCAGGCCGCGAGGAAGATGTCGTCCGCCAGAATGGAAGGTCAAGCGCGGCAACCAGCCGCTCAGGCCACGCGGCTGTGGCTCTCGACGGCGAATTCCGGATCGGCTTCGCAGATCACGCGATTGCGGCCGTTACGCTTGGCGGCGTAGAGGCAGGCATCCGCGCGCTCGATCAGCGCGTCGGTGTCGTCGCCTTCCTTGAGCATGGAGACGCCGACGGAGATGGTGACGCGGCCGAGGATCTCGCCGGTGGACTTCTTCTTCAATTCCTTCGCCATCACCGCGCGGCGGATATGATCTGCGACGGTGAGGGCCTGGCGCAGCGCCGTGTTGGGCAGCACGACCGCGAATTCCTCGCCACCATAGCGCGCCGTGATGTCCTGGCCCTTGATGGTCTGCTTCAGCGACAGGCCGACGAGCCGCAACACCTGGTCTCCGGTGAGATGGCCGTAGGAATCGTTGAACGACTTGAAATGGTCGATGTCGAACAGCAGCAGCGACAGCGGCTCGCCGCTCGCCAGCGCGCTCTGCACGGCCATGCCGATCATGCGGTCGAAATATTTGCGGTTGCCGAGGCCCGTGAGCGGGTCGGTCAGGCTCTCGGCGCGGATCGCCTCCAGACTCTGCTGGAGGTTGCTGATCTCGTTCTTCGACAGCGTCAGCCGATCTTCCAGCGCCTTGTTGGTCTCGCGCATCTCGCCGGTCGAGCGCAGCAGCGTTTCGACGATCGCCTTGATCTGGTCGCGGTTCTTGGCCGAAGCCAGCTTCCCGGTCGCGGCCGACAGGCTGGCGTCGTAGGAGCCGGTCATTCCGAGCGCCTCGCCAAGGACCTTCATCACGCCGTCGATCTCGCCGATGACGCGCGCGCCGACCTTGTCGATGCGGTCGGTGGTCTTGATGTGGGAGAGATAGGTCTCGTAGATCTGCTCGAGATCGGCTTCGGTCAGCTTGCCGTTGCGCGCCAGCGTCTCGTTGATGATCTTGTTGAGCGGCGCGTTGTAGCCGGTGGCGTACACGTACCAGATCTCGTAATTGCGGGGGATTGCCGTCTGCCGAAGCGATCGGATCTGACCGAGCGCTACCTCGGCGAACGCCATCGTGCGTTCGTGTTCGTCGAGCACCTTGACCACGGAACATTCCCCACGGCGATCGGTACGCGGCCGATCGCTGCAATCCTTAAATTATGTTCGTAGGCTAACGGACGATCGTGAACGACCCGTAAATATACGTTCTCGAATGCGTCTGAAAAAGTGTATGGACGTCTGTTTCAACCAAACTGAAGCATCGCGCTTCAAGCGCCCGCGGGCGAGCGAACCGGCCGCAACAGGAATGCGGGAAGATGCGAGTGATCGCCCGGCTCGGTGTCGACATCGCGCTGGCGGCGCGGCTCGGGCCGGCCAATCGACGGCACATGCGAGGTCGGGGCCTGTTGGCGCGAGCCGCGGCGCTGCTCGGGCGCATGTCTCGGCTCGGATGTGGTTTTGGGTTCGGGTGAAGGCCGTGCTTCGCCACGTGTCTCGCGCGGCTCCTGGCTGCGCTCGCGGTCGCGGCCCCGCTGCTTGCCGCGTCCGCCGCGTGAACGCTCACGACCGCGCTGCTCGCGCGGACGCTCGGTCGCATCCGTGGCTTCAGCGTGGACTTCGTAGTCGCCTTCGGCGCGCGGAATGCTCTGGCCGATCAGCTTCTCGATCGCCGCCATCGACTTCTGGTCGAGCGGCGTCACGATCGAGATCGCGGTGCCGGTGCGGCCGGCGCGCCCGGTGCGGCCGATGCGGTGGACATAGTCGTCGGCGTGATGGGGGACGTCGAAATTGAAGACGTGGCTGACCTCGGGGATGTCGAGGCCGCGCGCGGCGACGTCCGAGGCGACGAGCAGGGGCAGCTCGCCCTTGCGGAATTGGTCGAGCGCGGCCATGCGGGCCGGCTGGTCCATGTCGCCGTGCAGCGCGCCGACACTGAAGCCGTGCTTTTGAAGCGACTTGTGAACGATCGCGACCTCGCGCTTGCGGTTGCAGAAGATGATCGCGTTCTTGAGGTTCTTGGCCTCGCGCAGCAGGCGGCGAAGCAGCTCGCGCTTCTCATGCGCCTCGCGTCCGGCGGGCACCTGGGCCTGCGTCACGGTCACGGCGGTGGTGGCGGGTCGGGAGACTTCGACCTTCTGCGGATTGTGCAGGAAGGTTTCGGTGATGCGCCGGATCTCCGGCGGCATGGTCGCGGTGAAGAACAGGGTCTGCCGCGTGAAGGGGACGAGCTTGCAGATGCGCTCGATGTCGGGAATGAAGCCCATGTCCAGCATGCGGTCGGCTTCGTCAATGACCAACAACTCGACGCCGGTGAGCAAGAGGCCGCCTCGCTCCGTGTGGTCGAGCAGGCGGCCCGGGGTGGCGATCAGCACGTCGACGCCGCGCATCAGCTTGGCGTCCTGGTCGCCGAACGAGACGCCTCCGATCAGCAGCGCGACGTTGAGTTTCTGGCCGGCGCCGTAACGGTCGAAGTTTTCCTTCACCTGGGCCGCGAGCTCGCGGGTCGGCTCTAGGATCAGCGTGCGCGGCATGCGCGCCCGGGCACGACCCTTTTCGAGGATGGTGAGCATCGGCAGCACGAAAGCCGCGGTCTTGCCGGTGCCGGTCTGGGCGATGCCGAGCACGTCCTTGCGTGCGAGGACGTGGGGGATCGCCTGTTCCTGAATGGGGGTGGGGGTGGTGTAACCGGTGGCCGCCACTGCGGCGAGGACTTTTTCGGACAGTCCGAGATTTGAAAAGGACATTGAGCCTCTGGTCGAAACCGCCGTTCGGAATCGAGGGTAATAAGGCTGTCGCGTTCCACCCCGAAACGGCGCGCTCTCAAAGAAGCTGGGGGTGCTGACTCACGCGAACAAAGCGCCAGGCTCAGGAATCGGTCTCCGACCTGAGCCGCGTCGCTCCGGAACATAGGCAGGAATTGGCCAAAGTCAATGGAGCGGGCGCGGGAAGACCCTAAAAAACCTGAGGTTTTTAGCCAAATACCGGGTGCGTCTGGGGTTTTCCGCGAGGCCGGAACCGCCAAGACCCATGCTTAACGCCCCTCCTGCCCCTGAGCCCGGAAGTCGCCTGGAGCCATGCCGTAGGCGGCGTTGAAGACCCGGTAGTAGGTCGCAAGGCTCTCGAAGCCGCAGGAGATCGCGATGTCGGCGATCAGCCGTTCCGGCGCCTCGCGCATCAGACGGCGGCTCTGTTTCAGGCGCTCGTTGGTCACCGTCTGCGAGAAGCTCTTCTCGGCGGCCTCGAACAGCATGTGCAGGTGGCGCACGGACACGCCAAGCTGGTCGGACACCATGGCCGGTACCAGCTGCGGGTTTTGCAGATGGCGCAGGATCAGGTGCCGCGCCTGGGAGAGGCGGGCGGTCCGCAGCGCGGCTTGTCCGCGACGGCTGCCGGCCCGCACGATGCCGCGCTCGATCAGCGCGAGATGGGCGAGCGCCTGGACGAGCGACGTCGTGTCCGGTCGCGCCCTCGTCCGTGGCGGCCTCGACGAGATCGGTGAAGCAGGCCGCGAGCAAGGGCGCCAGAGCGTGGTCGTTGAAGGTCTTCGGCGCGAGCTCGCGCATCCGCTTGTCCCGGACCGGGATGCTGCTCATCGGGATCTTCACGATTCGCAGGTGGAAGCCTGCGGCGCCGAGCGGTGCGGTGCGGTAGGGCAGGTCGGTATGGCTGGTGGCGAAGCTGCCGTTGGCAATCGCGAAATCGCTTGTACGCATGCCACCGAACCAGCCGCCGCTGCCGAGCTGCTGGTAGACGCAGATGGCATCGCTAGGGGCGTAAGCGATGTCGCATGTGCTACGCTCGACCGTGTAGGGCGAGGCCTTCAGCTCGACAAGGCCGGCGCCGCCGAGCTGGCGCAGCGAGAACTCGCCGAAGAAGTCGGCGCGCCGTTCGCGCTCGAGCTCGGCGGTGACGCCGAACAATCCCTTGGCCCGCACCTCGCGCCAATAGTCGAAGCGGTCATGCGGTTCGACTTCGTCAGTACACCAGCGATACACGGCAGCCCCCGCTTGCAGCGCGACGCCCCAAAAGCGCGATGAGATTGGGATGAATCGTCATCGCGCTTTAGGTTGTTGTTTGAGCATGATCTTTCGGAAAACCGCTTCGCGCTTTTCCGGATCATGCTTTAGAAAAAGCAGATTCCGCCGGAATCTGCCATAGGCCAGATAAGCCCGGCGACCTTGAACCGCCGATATGGCTCGGCCGACTATCACATCAGCGGCGGAGGCTTCCAATGAACGACGTTCCAGGGAGCCCGGGGGGCCGGCCGTTCTGCAACGGGATTTATTTCGATGACGCGTCGGCTTTTCAGAATTCTGGCAGCCCTTGGTCTGGCGGTGAGCCTTGGCGGCTTCGCGCTGCCCGCATATGCCGAGAAGCGCGTCGCGCTCGTCGTCGGCAACAACGACTACCGCAACGTCCCGAAGCTGCTCAAGGCTGTCAACGACGCCCGCACCATGGGCGACACGCTGAAGCAGCTCGGCTTCCAGGTGATGATCGCCGAGAACCAGAACCGTCAGCAATTCTCTGAGACGCTGCTCGCTTTCGACCGGGTGATCGAGCCCGGCGACACCACGTTCTTCTTTTATGCCGGCCACGGCTTCGAGATCGCGGGCCAGAATTATCTGCTGCCGACCGATGTGCCGTCGGCGACCGAAGGTCAAGAAGAGCTGGTGCGCGACGCCTCCATTCTCGCGGACCGGATCGTCGAGCGGCTCCAGAACAAGAAGGCGCGCACCTCGATCTTGGTGTTCGACGCCTGCCGCAACAATCCGTTCGAGCGCGCCGGCACGCGCGCGGTCGCTGGCGGTGGCGGCCTCGCGCCGATGACGCAGCTGCCCGAAGGCGTGTTCTCGGTGTTCTCGGCCGGTCCCCGGCAGACCGCGCTCGACCGTTTGTCCAACGACGACGCCAACCCCAATTCGGTGTTCACGCGCACCTTCGCCAAGGAGCTGCTCCAGCCCGGCGAGAACCTCGTGCAGGTGGCGCAGCGCACGCGCCGCCTGGTCAGCGAGATGGCCGACACCGTCCGGCACAAGCAGGTGCCAGTTTATTTCGATCAGATGGTCGACGATGTCTTCCTCAGCGGCATGGCCAAGGACGCCGCCGCGCGTCCCGCCGAGCCGCCGCAGAAGATCGCCGCGCTGCCGCCGGTCGCGGTGCCGCGCCCGCCGAAGGAGGAAATCGCCAACGCGCCGATCGCGAGCTTCTCGCGCCATAATGGCGGCTGGAGCGTGGTGTTCTCGTTCGCCGATCCGACGCTCGGGATTTCCTGGCGCATGGCCGGCAAGGGTGAGTTCCGCGAGACCGGCTTCATCGACACGCTCGATCCGCGCACTCGCAAGCGGATGCCGAACCCGTCGATCGAATTGCCGCCGGATGCGCAGGCCGGCACCATCGAGGTCCGCTATGTCGACCAGTCCGGCGACATGCAGGGGCCGTTCCCGATCAGATTCGATCCCGAGGCCGCGCTCATCCGCGACCAGCGCAAGATCCTCGACATGACCGCGACCAGCTGGCTGTCATTCCGCGAGTTCAACGGGCTGCTGGTCTATTACACGCATCTCGTGTCCTACCGCTGCGCCATCCGCGAGGTGCGCATCGGCATCGACACCGCTGTCCCAAATCAGGTGCTGAAGATGCCGAATTGCGACATGCGCGATCCCAGTGCAATCACCGCCGGCATGCCGCTCTACATGAAGCTCGCCCCCGGCACACAATTCGTTTCGGTGGAGCTGACTTATCGTGACGGCAGCGTGTCGGAGATCAAGAGTTTCCGCACGGCAAACCGCAGCAACAATTAACGCGGCTCTGTAATCAGCCGTCGTCACGCTCTGAACCGTCGAACACCCCGCGAGCGTGAACCATGATCTACACAACGGCCGCCGCCGTGAGCACAGGCTGCTCAGACGATACGCAACCTTAGAATGACGGCTACGCTGGGGAAAACCTGCAAAGCTATGCTTTTTGCAAGTTCCGGTAGCGGAATGTGCGCCAGATATTTCAGGCCTTTTCGTCATTGCCAGGCTGCCGCCCGGCGCTTTCCTGGCTGTCGGCTGGACGCAACATTCCTGCGCCATACTCCGTCACCGGAGGTGAGACATGTCGAACATGGCTAGTCAGCCCAGCTTGGGTGCGGACATCGATGCCGAGAAAATCGCTGGCAACAAGACGCCGATCCGCGAGCGTGCCTTTGCTGGCACCTATTTTGCCGCTGTTGGCGTCGAGATGATCTGTTGGCTCTACGTCATCACCCGCGCTGCAATCGCCGCGATCAGCTGGATGGTGTTCGGCTAACCTGCCGCCAGAAACTGACTGATCTTGATCGCCGCGCAGACGATCATACCCCACAGTGCGAAATTGATCTGCAACGCCTCGGCCATTGGCTTTCCCCACTTGGTTCCCTCGAGAGCCGCGTTCTTGAGTGACGCGATCTTTTATGGCGATACAACTTTTGACCCCGCCAATATTGAGTCGGATCTTAGGCAAGTCCGGATGGCGGGAAAATCCGTATGGCTACGGTTCGAGCAAGTTCCTTGTGGAGCGGGCCGAACGCTATAGCTGTGAAACCGGAACTTTCTGCGGAAGCCGGTTTTTCCGTTGCATTCAATGGTTGAGAAGGGACTCCCCAATCTCCAGGCGGCGGCGCATGTTGTGGCGACAATGACATCCGATCAAGCACCGAGCCGGACTACAAAAGTCCGATGCGGCATCGTCGGCGGCGGGCCGGCCGGCATGATGCTGGGCTATCTGCTCGGGCGCGCCGGCATCGACGTCG
Source organism: Bradyrhizobium sp. USDA 4486 (assembly GCF_054057995.1). NCBI lineage: Bacteria > Pseudomonadati > Pseudomonadota > Alphaproteobacteria > Hyphomicrobiales > Nitrobacteraceae > Bradyrhizobium > Bradyrhizobium sp. USDA 4486. The sequence goes on along the minus strand of NZ_JBSRZV010000001.1, from coordinate 2,441,777 downwards.
CGGTGCTGGAGAAGCACGCGGATTTCTTCCGCGACTTTCGCGGTGACACGGTGCATCCCTCGACGTTGCAGGTGATGGATGAACTCGGCCTGATCGACGAATTCCTGAAGCTGCCGCATCAGCGTTTGCAGAAAATGGACGGCCTGTTCGGCGGCATAAAGGTGCGCATCGCCGATCTCAGCCGGCTCGACACGAAATATCCCTTCATCGCCTTCATGCCGCAATGGGACTTCCTCAATTTCCTGCGCTCGGCCGGCAAGCGGTTCGCATCCCTCAAGGTGATGATGAACACGGAAGCCGTCGACCTGATCCGCCGTGGCGACATCATTGCGGGCGTGCGCGCGAATACGCCGGATGGGCCGATCGACATCGAGGCCGATCTCATCATCGCATGCGATGGCCGGCATTCGACCGTGCGCGAGCGCGCGGGTCTTGCGGTCGAGGAGATCGGCGCGCCGATGGACGTGCTGTGGTTCCGCGCCGGTCGCAAGGCGGACGAGACCGAGAACCTGTTCGCGCGCATCGAGCCCGGCAAGATGATGGTCACCTTCGACCGAGGCGACTATTGGCAATGCGCCTATGTCATCGCCAAAGGGCAATACGATGCGGTGAAGGCGAGGGGATTGCAGGCGCTGCTCGATGACGTCGTGCGCATGGCGCCGATCCTCAGCTCCGGCATCGCCGACGTGAAGAGTTTTGACGATGTCAAGCTGCTCACCGTCGCGATCAACCGCCTGAGCCGCTGGACACGGCCGGGCCTGCTGCTCATTGGCGATGCCGCGCATGCGATGTCGCCGGTCGGCGGCGTCGGCGTTAATCTCGCGGTGCAGGATGCGGTCGCGACCGCAAACCTGCTCGCCGACAAGCTTCAGCGCGGCTGCCCCGCCGAGGATGAACTCGATGCGGTGCGGCGCCGGCGCGCATTTCCGGTGCGGATGACGCAGGCGATGCAGGTGATCGTGCAGAACAACATCATCAGCGGCGCGTTGCAGAGCGGCGATCGGCCGCTGAAGGTGCCGCTGGTCCTGCGCCTCCTCACCGCCTTGCCGTGGCTGCAAGGCATCCCCGCGCGCTTCCTCGCCATCGGCGTGCGGCCCGAGCATGTGCAGTCGAAGGCCGCTCCGGCACGGTAATGCGTGGGCGGCAGGGATAATGCCGCGTTAAATCGCGCGCGGCGCGTTGCGCACGTGCAACAGCGCAGACGGATTCACGGTGCGCGATGTGCCAATCCGGCGTCTTAACTTTCTTGATTCAAATTTGAGTAAGACCTGCGTGTGAGCGTGCGCCCATCAAAGGACACGGGGTGTACCATGCGTAACAAACTGATTGCTGCCTTCGCCTGCACGACCGCTCTGGTTTCGACCGGCGCTGCCTCCGCCGCCGATCTCGGTGCGCGCTACACGAAGGCGCCCGCCTATGTCGAGCCGCTGTTCAACTGGACGGGTTTCTATGTCGGCGGCCATATCGGTGGCGCCTGGACCAACGAGCAGTTCATCAACAACGGCAACGGCGGCGGCTTCGGCGATCTGACGCCGGGACAGGGCTATCGTCAGCGTAACTCGGGCGTCATGGGCGGCGCTCAGATCGGCTACAACTGGCAGGCCAACAACTACGTGTTTGGCATCGAAGGCACGATCTCCGGCCTCGACAACAAGGGTTCATTCAGGAACACCGCGTTCGGCCCGGCCAACGATGTGTTCTCCTGGCGCGCCAACGTTCTCGCGACTGTCGTCGGTCGCGCCGGCTTCGCGGTTCAGAACAACCTGTTCTACGTCAAGGGCGGCTACGCCGGCGTCAATAATCGGCTCTCGGTCGCCGATCCGGTCGTGACGAGTACGGGTGGTCAGACCCACTGGGCCAACGGCTGGACCGTCGGCGCCGGCTGGGAGTACGGTATCACCCGCAACTGGATCGTCGGCCTCGAATACAATTATGCGGCGTTCGGCGGCCAAACCTATCAGCTCGGCGGCACTGCGGCGAACTACACTTTTGATGCCAAGCCACGCGACATCCAGTGGGCCGTCGTGCGCGCGAGCTACAAGTTCGACGCGCCGGTCATCGCGCGCTACTGAGCAACGAACGACCGATCAGCAAAAGAAGACGATCACTGCCAAATTCAAAAGCCCCGGCCTGGTCCGGGGCTTCTTTTTTGCACGCAGGTCTTCGCGTGCGAGGCAGCCTCACGCCATCACCGAGAACCCGCCGTCGACAGGGATCGCCGTGCCCGTGACGAAGTTCGAGGCGGGGGAGGCGAGGAATACGGCGATGCCGGCGAAGTCGTCGATGTCGCCCCAGCGGCCCGCAGGCGTGCGCGCAAGCACCCGCTCGTGCAGACCTGCGACCTGCTGCCGCGCGCTGCGCGTGAGGTCGGTGTCGATCCAGCCCGGGAGGATGGCGTTGACCTGGATATTGTCGGGCGCCCACGCATTGGCGCAGGCGCGCGTGTACTGCACGATGCCGCCCTTGCTCGCCGCATAGGCGGTCGCGAAGCTCGCGCCGAAGATCGACATCATCGAGCCGATGTTGATCACCTTGCCGTTGCCGGACGCCTTCAGCGCGGGATAGGCGAGCTTCGAGCACACGAAGGCGCTGGTGAGGTTGGTGTCGATCACCTTGTTCCACTCGTCGAGTTCGAGCTCGTGCGGCGGCTTGCGGATGCTCATCCCGGCGTTGTTGACGAGGATGTCGATACGGCCGAACTCCTTGACGACACCATCGATCATGGCAGTGACCGCCGCCTTGTCGGTCACGTCGGCGGCGACGGCAATCGCCTTCACACCGCGCGCTTTGAGGTCGGCCACGGCGGCGGCGGATTTGGCTTCGTTGCGTCCGACTACGGCGATGTCGGCGCCGGCGTCGGCCAATCCGTGGGCGAGGCCTAGGCCAATGCCGCCATTGCCTCCCGTCACGATCGCGACCTTGCCGCGGAGATCGAACCGGCTGGATGTCATATGCTTGTATTCCCTGGTTTCTTCTATCGGTTGCTCTGCCAGATCAGCACCAGCCCGAAGCCGGCCATGGCGGCGCCATAGCCGGCCCACTGCAGCTGGTTGACCATGAAGCTCGATCGTGGCCAGGGGACGGTGCCCGTGCCCTGGCCGATCCAGAGCAGCCCGAGGGCGAGGGCGAACAGGCCTGCGACAAGCAGAAATCTGCGCATGCATTCCTCCCGTCGGTCCGCTTCTGTCGTGGCCTGCGGGATCAAGATCGCCGCCAGCCGCGAAAACTTACCGCCAGACTAGCCGTAGCTTCGGTTCGGATACAATGGCCGCAGACGCAAGACGGCTGCGAGGGAGCAAGCATGTCCCAACGGAAGATGGCGCTTGGTGCCGCGGCCGGGCTTGCGCTAGTCGCGGCCTATGCCGCCGTTCCGCGCCAGGCGGATCTGCGCGCTTTCGATCCGGCCGAGATGGCGCGGCTGGAGACCGCAATGTGGCGCGACTATTATGACAAGCGTTATGGCGCCCTGTTCTACCACCTCTATGAATCGACCCGGACGCAGTTTGGCTTCTCCCCGCTGAAGAGCCTGCACATCGCCTTCAGCGCCGCCGAAGCCGCCAGGACGTTCCAGCCGACGCGCTCGCGCCGCGAGGCCGATGCGGCGCTGCCGGCCCTCATGGCGTATTATGGCGATTTTGCGCAAGCCGCGCCCGCCGCATTCGACATGGCCGAGGCCGCCCGTCTCGAGCTCGACTGGTGGCAGGCGCGCCGCGAGGCGGTGGCGCCGCGCGACTACGGTCTCACCATCGCTCGCGTCACCGCGCTAACCTACGGCAAAAGCGCGGACGATTCCGGCATCCAGCAGTTCGGCATCGCCCGGGCGGAGGCAATGGCGTTTCGCGATTCGCGCGGTGAGAGGATCTCGGAGGCCGATTGGGCCACGATCGAAGCCCGGCTTGGAGAGGCCTACCGATCGCTCAAGGCCAGCATCAGCCGCTAAAGCACGCGCAACGAAAAAGCCCCGGGCGATGCCGGGGCTTTGACGCCTGAACTTGCGTTCGGATCAGTATTTGGTCGCTCAGTACTTCGCGACGACCGGACCGGTCCAGTTGAAGCGGTAGACCAGCGAGGTCGAGATCGTCTGGTTCCAGCTGTTGGCGCGGATGCTCTGACCACCGACCGGAAGATTGGTGGCGTCCGACAGGATGTCCTGGGTCTTGGCGTTGTAGAAGGCCGAACGGTACTCGGTCTTCATGAACCAGCCGGGCGACGAGATGCCGAAGAAGTTCAGGCTGTTCTCGACGCCGCCGCCGACGAACCAGCCGTTGCGGTTGTAACCATTGAGATGAACGCCCGCGGGGACACCGGCCAGGGTCAGGAAGTTCGTGCTGCCGAAGTGAGCGCCGGAGTAGCCGCCGTTGACGTAGGTGAGAACGTTCGGAGCAACCAGCCAGCCGAGGCGCACGCCAGCGGCCCAGGAGTCTTCCAGCTTCTGGCTGCCGGTGATGCCACCGAAGAGGAGCGGATCCTGCACCGTTCCGCGGATGCTGCCGAACTGACCATCGGCGAACACGCCGGCGACCCAGGTGCTGTTGAACTGCCAGTCGTAGCCGAGGCCGACGGTGCCGAACCAGCCCGAGCCGCCCTGGCGCTGATCGATCGTCAGCGGAATAGCGCCAACCGTGGTCTGGACGCGCTGGTCCGAGTTCGAGAGGCCGCCGCCGCCGCCGCCGAAGATGTAGAAGCCGGTCCAGTTGGCGACGGGCGCCGCAACCGGGGCCTTGACGTAGGGGCGAGCAGCCAGATCGGCCGCCGAGGCCGAACCCGTCATTGCCGCAACAGCGGTCAGAGCCAGCAAAATCTTCTTCATGTCAAAATCCCCAACCTTTTTCTGTCGCAGCAGGCGCGAGCGCACCGAAGTCCGTGTCATCTGATGACGGGACTATAGACGGTTCTCCTGGAAATGCTGTTGCTGCGCAGGCACAGTCGCCGGAAAACGCCCTCCGGCCGGGTTTCGAAACGCGGTTGGTTGAAATCTAGAAATAGAAGTAATCACAATGCTTTACATCGGGCGTTAGCCTTCGCGCCCGGAGTAGGTTTTCGTTAGCACCATCGCCTTTGTCCGGAACGGAGGCAGTCCTGCCTCAGCCTTTGGCGCCCTGAGTCGTTGGCCGAGTCGCCCTCTCGCGGGCCACGCTGAGGCCTGGCCGCAACAAAAAGCCCCGGCCGATGGCCGGGGCTTCATGCAAGGCATTGGAGCCTGCTTCAGACGTCCAGCAGCTCGTCGCTCGCGAACTCGGCCTTGTCGGAGATGAAGGCGAAGCGAGCTTCAGCCTTGGTTCCCATCAGGCGCTCCACCGAATCGGCGGTGGTGTCGCGATCGTCGGCGAGCAGCACCACTTTCAGCAGCGTCCGCTTGTTCGGATCCATCGTGGTCTCCTTGAGTTGCGCCGGCATCATCTCGCCGAGACCTTTGAAGCGGTTCACCTCGACCTTGGCGTTGGCGTTGAACTCGCTCTTGAGCAGCGCCTCCTTGTGCGCGTCGTCGCGGGCGTAGACCGACTTCGAGCCGTGCGTCAGCTTATAGAGCGGCGGCACCGCGAGGAAGAGGTGCCCCTCGTCGATCAGCCGCGGCATCTGCCGGTAGAAGAACGTGATCAGCAGCGAAGCGATGTGCGCGCCGTCGACGTCGGCGTCGGTCATGATGATGATGCGCTGATAGCGTAGATCCTCTTCGCGGTAATGCGCGAGCTGGCCGCAGCCGATCGCCTGCACGAGATCGGAGAGCTGGGCGTTCGCCGTCAGCTTGTCCTTACCGGCGGAGGCAACGTTGAGGATCTTGCCGCGCAGCGGCAGCACCGCTTGCGTCTTGCGATCACGTGCCTGCTTGGCGCTGCCGCCTGCCGAGTCACCCTCGACGATGAAGAGCTCGGAGCCTTCGGTGCCGGCATCGGTGCAGTCGGCGAGCTTGCCGGGCAGGCGCAGCTTCTTGCCGGCAGTTTTCCGCGCGGTCTCTTTCTCCTGTCGCCGGCGCAGCCGCTCCTCGGCGCGGTCGATCACGAAGTCGAGCAGCCGGTTGGCCATGTTCGGATTGCCCGACAGCCAATGGTCGAACGGATCCTTCATCGCCTGCTCGACGATGCGCTGCGCCTCGGCGGTGGCGAGGCGATCCTTGGTCTGGCCCTGGAATTCCGGCTCGCGCACGAACACCGAGAGCATCACGGCCGCGCCCACCATCACGTCCTCCGACGTGATCGACGAGGCGCGCTTGCCCTGGCCGACGCGCTCGGCGTGATCCTTCAGGCCGCGCAGCAGCGCGCTGCGCAGGCCGGATTCGTGGGTGCCCCCATCCGGCGTCGGCACCGTGTTGGTGTAGGACGACAGGAAGCCGTCGGCATCCGCGGTCCAGGCGACGGCCCATTCGCAGGCGCCATGCGAGCCGTTGCGGCCCGATTTGCCGGAGAAGATGTCGGGATGCACCAGCGTGTCGGCGTGGATCGCCGCGGCGAGATAGTCCTTGAGACCGCCGGGGAAGTGGAATGTGGCTTCCGCCGGAACATCCTCGATACCCTTGAGCAGCTCGGGCGCGCAGTTCCAGCGGATCTCGACGCCGCCGAACAGATACGCCTTGGAGCGCGTCATCTTGAACAGGCGCTGCGGCTTGAATGCTGCCTTGGCGCCGAAGATATCGGTGTCGGGCTTAAAGCGCGTGCGCGTGCCGCGGCGATTGTTGACCTTGCCGAGGTCCTCGAGCTTGCCCTTCGGGTGCCCGCGCTCGAACGTCATGCGGTAGAGCTTCTGGCCGCGCGCGACCTCGACCTCGAGATGCGACGAGAGGGCGTTCACCACGGAGATGCCGACGCCGTGCAGACCGCCCGAGGTCTCGTAGACCTTGGAGTCGAACTTGCCGCCCGAATGCAGCGTGCACATGATGACTTCGAGCGCCGACTTCTTCGGGAATTTCGGATGCGGATCGACCGGGATGCCGCGGCCGTTGTCGGTGACCGTCAGGAACCCGTCAGCGCTGAGCTCGACGCCGATGAAGGTCGCGTGTCCCGCCAGCGCCTCGTCCATCGAGTTGTCGATGACTTCGGCGAACAGGTGATGCAGCGCCTTCTCGTCGGTGCCGCCGATATACATGCCGGGCCGGCGCCGCACCGGCTCCAGGCCCTCGAGCACCTCGATGTCGGCGGCGGTGTAATCCGCCTCGCCACCGCCCGTGCGCGGAGCTGCCTTCGCGGCGCTCGCACGTGCTTTCGGCTCATTGCCGCCGAACAAATCGTCTTTGCTTTTTGTTTTCAACTGCTTGGACATATATCTTGATGCGTTTTGAGGGCCGCGCAGGCGGCGAATCGGTTCGCGCGACTATGCCACGGCTCACCTGTCGAGGTCACCGCATGCCGGCCTGGTGGGCGTGGGTGGGAGCCAATCCCGGCGATTTTACGCCGCAGGCCCCGCCAATTCCCGGCAATTTGACGCGCCGGTCCGGTTTGGCGTCGGTTTTGTGACTTGATGTCACACAAGTCCTTGGCTTACCAGTCGTTTTCATCGAGCAGCACCTTGAGGCAGGGCGGGAAGGCTATTTCTGAATGGAGCAGTTTGCGCACGCACTGGCCGACTTCGTGCGCGCTCACCAGGCCTGGGCTGCCCCGATCGTGTTCCTGCTGGCCTTTGGCGAGTCGCTCGCATTCATCTCCCTGCTGATCCCCGCCTGGGGCGCGCTGGTGGCGATCGGCGCGCTGATCGGGGCGAGCGGGATCAGCTTCTATCCGGTCTGGATCGCCGGCGGCCTCGGGGCCGCGCTCGGTGACTGGGTCTCGTACTGGTTCGGTTATCGCTACAAGGAGCAAGTCGCCCAGATGTGGCCGCTCTCGCGCTATCCGGAACTCTTGCCCAAGGGTGAGGCCTTCGTGCGCAGCTGGGGCGTACCCAGCATCTTCATCGGCCGCTTCTTCGGGCCCCTGCGTGCCTCGGTGCCGCTCGCAGCCGGCATCTTCGAGATGCCGTATTGGAGCTTTCAGGCCGCCAATTTCATCTCCGCGCTGATTTGGGCGGCGGCGTTGCTGCTGTTCGGCGATGTCATGGCGAAGCTGATGGAATGGATCTGGCGCCTGATCTGACCGGGCAGCTGGGCCGCCTGGTCCTCATGCGCCACGTATTTGGACTTGACCTTGGAACCTTGCGGCCTTATAGCCGCGCGCCATGATCAACGCCGCGACCATCCTGTTCGCCCGTCGCCGCCGCCGCGCTTTAGCGGTTTGGGCGGTTGATCGCGTTTGAGATCATCGTCTTTGCCGCTGGACCCGATCCGCGGCATCCTTTCTCCTGTCAGCGCGATCTGATCCGGCGGCTCCCCCAAGGAGACCCAGCAGGAGACCATGATGTACACGCCACCCTTTTTTAGGCAGGACCGCGCCGCCAGCCTGAAGTTCGCCGAGGAGCGCGGCTTCGGCACCATGTGCGCATTTGACGGACAGAAGCCGGTGGCCTCGCCGCTGCCGTTCTATCTGACCTATGGCGCCGACGGCACGCCGCAGGCCGCCTTTCATGTCGCCCGTCACAATCCGCTGCTAAAGCTTGCGGGCGGTGATGCGTCCTGGCTGCTCGCGGTCAACGGCCCCGATGCCTATGTGTCGCCGGACTGGTACGTCTCGCCGGACCAGGTGCCGACCTGGCTCTACCAGTCGGTGCATCTGAGCGGACCGGTGCGGCTGATGTCGGACCACGAGCTGGCGGTGCAGATCGATACGCTCAGCGCCAAGTTCGAGAACTGGCTGCTGCCGAAGAAGCCCTGGACATCGGCCAAGATGACGGCGGGCCGGCTTGAGGCGCTGAAGAAGGGGATCGTGGGTCTGGTCATGACGGTTGAAGAGGTTGAAGGCAGCTTCAAGCTCAACCAGCACAAGTCGGACGCCGACTATACTGCGATCGCCAATGCGCTCGGGGCACAGCCGGATGCCGATGCCAGAGAGATCGCACAATTGATGCAGGACGTGAGGCCGGAGGCCTTCGTGAACGAAACCAATATGCTCGAAAGGAGCGCGCCATGAGCCTCACGGAAACCACCAAAGTCCCGACCACCGGCGCACCGAAAAAGCCGGCCACCGTCTTCGTCGACGGCGGCTCCGGCACCACCGGCCTCGGCATCAACGAGCGGCTGAAGCTCCAGAGCGACGTCGTGGTGAGGACCATTGCCGACGACAAGCGCAAGGATCCCGCGGCCAAGAAGGCACTGATGGAAGAGGTGGACCTCGTCATCCTCTGCCTGCCGGACGATGCCGCGAAGGAAACGGTCGCGCTGGTCGACAGTATGGGCAATTCCGCGCCCAAGGTGCTGGACGCTTCGACCGCGTACCGGGTTGCGCCCGATTGGACCTATGGCTTTCCCGAATTGACGCCGGACCAGGCCGGCAAGATCAAGGCCGCGAGCAAGGTATCCAATCCCGGCTGCTATCCGACCGGCGGCATCGCGCTGCTGCGGCCGATCGTCGATGCCGGCCTTTTGCCGCGCGATTATCCCGTCACCGTCAACGCGGTGAGCGGTTATTCCGGCGGCGGCAAGTCGATGATCGCGAGCTTCGAGGATGGCAGCGCGCCGTCATTCGAGCTTTACGGCCTCGGCTTCGAGCACAAGCATCTGCCGGAGCTGCAGCTCTATTCGAACCTGACGCGGCGGCCGATCTTCATTCCCTCGGTCGGCAATTACCGGCAGGGCATGCTGGTCTCGATCCCACTCCAGCTCGATACGCTGCCGGGCAAGCCTGGTGGTGCCGACCTCCAGGCCGCGATGGCCAAGCGCTATGCCGGTTCGAAATACGTCAAGGTGATGCCGCTTCAGAACGAGGCGACCAAGGGCGGCCGGCTCGAGCCGGAGGCCCTCAACGAGACCAACATGCTCGAGCTCTACGTCTTCGCCAGCGACAAATATCACCAAGCGGTGCTGGTCGCCCGGCTCGACAATCTCGGCAAGGGTGCCTCGGGTGCCGCCGTGCAGAACATGCGGCTGATGCTGGGATTGCCGGAGGAGTAGCGGCGCACTTGCGCGCATGGCCGGGCTTGGTCGTTTGACCCGGCCATCCACACGTTGGCTACGCGGCACGAAGAACGTGGATGCCCGGGCCTTCGCCGCGCCGAAGCGGCTTCGGCCGCACAGGCGGGACAGCCCGGGCATGACGGCTGCGGGGTTGGTGCGCTCAGTACTTCGCGATGAGCGGGCCGCCGAACCGGTCGTTAATGCGGGCGGTGATCAGGTCGACGTTCTGGCCGATGCGCTCGGTGCGCGAGAACGTGCCGACAGGGGCGAGCGCACCGTTGGCGGTGGACGTCGCGGCGGCCCATGAACAGGGGCTCGTGTTCGATCCCGGTTGGCGTCGTGATGCATTGCGACGCGTTGCCGCGCGATCAGAACACCCTGAAGATCGCCAGCGCCAGCACGGCCTGCGCCAGGAAGCCGACGGTAAAGGCAAGGGTGCGGAACACCGGGATGCCCAGCGTATAGACAATCAGATGCGCGACGCGCGACCAGAAATAGACCGCGCAGGCGAGCACAGTCCATTTCGAGGAATAGTCGATCGCGTTCAGGATCAACACCAGCGGTGCGAACAGCACGAGGTTCTCGACCGCGTTGTCATGGGCGAACATCAGGCGGTTCGCCCATTCGGCTTGCGGCTTGTCGCCGCGCGAGGGGTTGGCCAAGGCGCCGCTAAGCCCCCGAACCTGGCAGCGGTTGATGGTGTAAGGAATCCAGAGGATCCCGGTCAGGATCACCGTACAGGTCAGCCAGAACAATTCGCGCGTCATAACCCGGTCCCCTCCAAAGCGATGTCGTGAGTTTATACGAAAGTGCGCGCCATTGCGCTATGCGCGAACCCTGACATAGCTGCCGGGCGCGTCCTCGATCGGGGGCAGGGCATCGCTGCCCACGCTGCGCGCCGGCACTTCCTCCGGATCGAGGCTGCCCAGCCATTCGCGCCAGTCCGGCCACCACGAGCCCTTGTGCTCGACCGCGCCCTTCATCCAGTCCGCGACCGTGACGTCCTTGATGTTGTCGTTGGTCCAGTACTGGTACTTGTTCGAGGCGGGCGGGTTGACCACGCCGGCGATATGCCCGGAGCCTGACAGCACAAACTTCACCGGACCGCCGAAGAACTGCGAGCCGTACAGCACCGATTCCGCCGGTGCGATGTGGTCCTCGCGGGTGGCGAGGTTGTAGACCGGCACCTTGACCTTGGAGAGATCGAGCAAGGTGTTGTCGAGCACCATGGTGCCGGTCGACAGCCGGTTCTCCAGATAGCAATTGCGCAAGTAGTAGGAATGGTTCGCCTGCGTCATCCGCGTTGCGTCGGAATTCCAGTGCAACAGGTCGAACGCGCTCGGCTGCTGGCCCTTCAGATAGTTGCTGACGACATAGGACCAGATCAGGTCGTTGGAGCGCAGCATGTTGAAGGCCATCGCCATCTTCGAGCCTTCGAGCACGCCGGCCGCCTTCATGTCCTGCTCGAGCGCTGCGATCTGCTCCTCGTCGACGAAGACGAGGAGATCGCCGGCATGGGTGAAGTCGACCTGGGCGGCGAAGAACGTTGCCGACGCGACGCGCTGGCGGCGCTTCTCGGCGAGCCAGGCCAGCGTGGTCGCGAGCATGGTGCCGCCGACGCAATAGCCGGCGGTGTGCACCTTCATCTCGCCGGTGACCTTCTCGATCACGTCCATCGCCGTGAGCGGGCCTTCCTTCATGTAGTCTTCCCAGCCCTTGTTGCCGAGCCGCTTGTCGGGATTGACCCATGAGATCACGAACACGGTGATGCCCTGGTCGACGCACCACTTGATGTAGGATTTCTCCGGCTTGAGATCGAGGATGTAGAACTTGTTGATCCAGGGCGGCACGATCAGGAGTGGGGTGCGCAGCACCTTCTCCGTGGTCGGCGAATACTGGATCAGCTGCATCATCTCGTTCTGGTAGATCACCTTGCCCGGCGTCGTCGCCATGTTGACACCGACGACGAGGTTGTCCGGATTGGACTGGCGGATCTTCAACATGCCCTTGCCGGCGGCGATGTCCTCGGCCAGCATCTTCAGGCCGCGCGCGAGATTTTCGCCGCTGCTCGCCACCGTCTCGCGCAGCACCTCCGGATTCGTCAGCACGAAGTTCGACGGCGAGATCGCGTTGGTGACCTGCTGGACGTAGAACTCCGCCTTGCGGCGGGTCGCCGGGTCGAGTTCGGCGTCGCGCACCAGCTCCTGCGCCCATTTGCTGGTGAGCAGATAGAGCTGCATCATGAAGTCGAAGAACTGGTTCGACTTCCATTCCGGATCGGCAAAGCGCTTGTCGCGCGGCGAGGGCGCGATCGCGGGCGGGGCGTCCTGGCCGGCCATGCGGCGCGCCGCCGAGCCCCAGAGGTCGAGATAGTCCTTGGCGAGCTTGGTCTGGAGGTCGGAGGAGCGGGACGAATCCGACAGCCAGTATTCCGCGACTGAGGTGAAGGTCTTGACCACTTCCGTCAGCTCGGCTGGCGGACGGTCCTGCACCTCGCCGCTCTCGCGCGGCTTGAGGTAGGCCGCGAGCGCCTTGCCGCCGCTCTCCATCGCCCGCGCGACATTCATCGCGAAGGCTTCCGCATCGAACTTGGTCTCGGGTTTGGGCGTGTCGGTCGTGACGGTGCTCATGACCAGAACAGTAACGATTCATTCCGTATTCGTCACCGCGAAGCTCGCATCTTTCGCGTCAAACAATCTCGAAGATGTGTTGCGATGCGACAAATTTTCTTGGTTCCGTCACAATCGAGCCGCACCGCTCGTCTTGGTAGTTCCTGGCTGTTTTCTCGCTCGCACCATTTCGGGCAGCAATGGTTTGAGCTTGGGCGCGGTGTCGGGTAGGTTTGCCCGGGGCCGTGCTTTGGGACGAGTAGGGGATTTCCCAAGTGTTGGCGTTTAGGGACCTGCAAAAGTCGCTGCTGATCTGTGGCGCACTGAGCGTGGCGATTGTGCTTTGCGGCTGCTCCAGCCAGCTTGCCGATTTGACGCCTGCGGACGCGCAGGCGCATGCCAAGGAGCCCGGCAGCTATCTGCCGGTGCACGACCTGCCGCCGGATCGCGACCAGGCGGTCATCCCGCCGGAGCAGCGCGCCAAGATCGAGGCCGAGCTCGCCGCCGCTCGCGAACGGCAGGCGATTGCCGCCAAGGATGCGAAATAGCGCAGCGCAAGGTAATCGCTGGCGCCCCCGTCCTGCCGTGCTAAAAGACCTCAGTTCAGCCGAGAGTCAGGGCGAACGACTTCAGCCGCTGTCGCCGAAGATTGCTCTAAGTATTTGATTTTGAGCGGTTTGTGCGAGACGGCGGGGCGCCTTACGAAGGCGGCCGTCATGGTCTGTCGATTCTCTCCTGACCGGTTGCCCGGAGCCCAGAGAGCCATGGAAGAATTTTACCGCATCCGCCGCCTTCCGCCTTACGTGTTCGAGCAGGTCAACCGGGCCAAGGCGGCCGCGCGGAATGCCGGCGCCGACATCATCGACCTTGGCATGGGCAACCCGGATCTGCCGGCGCCGCCGCATGTGCTGGAGAAGCTCAAGGAGACGCTCGGCAAGCCGCGCACCGACCGTTACTCGGCCTCGCGCGGCATCCCCGGCCTGCGCCGGGCCCAGGCCGCCTATTACGCCCGCCGTTTCGGCGTGAAGCTCAACCCCGACACCCAGATCGTGGCAACGCTCGGCTCCAAGGAGGGGTTTGCCAATGTGGCGCAGGCCATCACCGCGCCGGGCGACGTCATCCTGTGTCCGAACCCAAGCTATCCGATTCACGCCTTCGGCTTTTTGATGGCGGGCGGTGTGATCCGCTCGGTGCCCTCGGAGCCGACGCCGCAATTCTTCGAAGCCGTGGAGCGGGCGATCGTGCATTCGATCCCGAAGCCGCTGGCGCTCGTGGTCTGCTATCCCTCGAACCCGACCGCCTATGTCGCGAGCCTCGACTTCTACAAGGACCTCGTCGCGTTCGCGAAGAAGCACGAGATCCTGATCCTGTCCGACCTCGCTTATGCCGAGGTCTATTTCGACGAGAACAACCCGCCACCGTCGGTGCTCCAGGTGCCCGGTGCGATCGACGTCGCCGTCGAATTCACTTCGATGTCGAAGACCTATTCGATGGCCGGCTGGCGTATGGGCTTTGCGGTCGGCAATGACCGTGTGATCGCGGCGCTCGCCCGCGTCAAATCCTACCTCGACTACGGCGCCTTTACGCCGGTGCAGGTCGCCGCGACTGCGGCGCTGAACGGTCCCCGACGATTGCATCAAGGAGATGCGCGATACCTACCGCAAGCGCCGCGATGCGCTGGTGGAATCGTTCGGCCGGGCGGGGTGGGAAATCCCGCCTCCGGAAGCCTCGATGTTCGCCTGGGTGCCGCTGCCGGAGGCCTTCCGCGGTATCGGCAGCATGCAGTTCGCGACACTGATGGTGGAGAAAAGCGGCGTCGCCGTCTCGCCTGGCGTCGGCTTCGGCGAGCATGGCGAAGGATACGTCCGCATCGCCATGGTGGAAAACGAGCAACGGATCAGACAGGCCGCGCGCGGCGTGCGCCGCTTCCTTGAAAGCGGCATCGAAACGTTGCACAACGTGGTTCCACTCGCCAATCGGCGCTAAGCTTCTCTTCGGCAGGTTTTCTAAGACATCATGGTTGCACCCCTGAAAGTGGGCATAGCGGGGCTCGGCACCGTGGGCGCCGAAGTTGTCCGTTTGATTGAGACACAGGCACGCCTGCTCGCGGGCCGCAGCGGCCGCGGCATTCGCGTCGTCGCCGTCACCGCGCGCTCGAAGGCGAAGAAGCGCGGCATCGAGCTGCGTGATGTCGAATGGGCCAGGGATCCGATGGCGCTTGCGACGCATCCCGAGGTCGATTGCTTCGTCGAGCTGATGGGCGGCGCCGGCGATCCCGCGCTCTCCGCGGTCGAGGCTGCGCTCAATGCCGGCAAGTCGGTCGTCACCGCCAACAAGGCGCTGCTCGCCAAGCACGGCATCAAGCTGGCGAAAGCCGCTGAAGCGCGCGGCGGTGCGCTGAATTTCGAGGCAGCGGTCGGCGCTGCGATCCCTGTCATCAAGACGTTGCGCGAAGGTCTTGCCGGAACCGGCATCAACCGCGTCTACGGCATCCTCAACGGCACCTGCAATTACATCCTGACCCGGATGGAGCAGGAAGGCCTGTCTTTCGCCGAATGCCTCAAAGACGCGCAGCGGCTCGGCTATGCCGAGGCCGATCCGTCCTTCGATGTCGATGGCCACGACACCGCGCAGAAGCTCGCGATCCTCGCCAGCCTCGCTTTCGGCACGAAAGTTGCTCAAAGCGCGGTGTATGTCGAAGGCATCTCCTCCATCGCTCCGGAAGACTTACGCGCCGCCGCCGATCTCGGCTACCGCGTCAAGCTGCTCGGCGTTGCCGTTCGCACCGCCAAGGGCATCGAGCAGCGCGTGCATCCGACCATGGTTCCCAAATCGTCCTCGATCGCGCAGGTCATGGGTGTCACCAATGCGGTCACGATCGATGGCGAGGGCATTCCGCCGATCACGCTGGTCGGCCCCGGTGCGGGCGGTGCTGCCACCGCATCCGCCGTGGTCGCCGACATCGCCGACGTTGCGCGTGGCATCCGCGCCAACCCGTTCGGCCGTCCGATCGCGCAGCTCCACGACACCAAGAAGGCGCCGATGGAGCGGCACGAAGGCGGCTATTACATCCGCCTCCTGGCGCGCGATTTCCCTGGCACAGCGGCTGCGATCGCGACCCGGCTCGCAGAGCAGAAGATTTCGATCGAGTCGATCGTGCAGCGTCATCCCAATGGCGGCGCCGCATCGAGCGACGGCAAGGCGGTCCCCGTGCCCGTCATCCTGATCACCTATGCCACGCATGAGGACGCCGTGCGTCGCGCGCTCGCCGCCGTGCAGAAGGACAAGGTGATCAGCGGACGGCCGCAGGTCATACGGATCGAGAAGAACTGAGGCGGTTCGAACGAACTGCGGGCGTTGCGAGTTGATGCGGACAGAGATCTCTGTCCAAAACTGTTTCGAAGGAGTGAGCCGATGTCGACCCATATTTCAGTCCCGCCGCATGCGTTGCTTGAGCGCATCCTCACGCTGGAGATCGTGCGGGTGACGGAGCGGGCAGCGGTGTCTTCGGCGCGGCTGCGCGGGCACGGTAACGAGAAGGCGGCCGACCAGGCCGCCGTCGACGCGATGCGGCGCGAGCTCAACAAGCTGCCGATCCAGGGCACCATTGTGATCGGCGAGGGCGAGCGCGACGAGGCGCCGATGCTCTACATCGGCGAGCAGGTCGGCCTCAAGGCCGGGCCCGAGGTCGACATCGCGGTCGACCCGCTCGAAGGCACCACGCTGTGCGCCAAGAACATGCCGGGCTCGATCGCCACCATGGCGATGGCCGATGGCGGCACGTTGCTGCACGCCCCCGACGTCTACATGCAGAAGCTCGCGATCGGTCCCGGCTACGACAAGGGCGTCGTCGATCTCGATGCCTCGCCCGCCGACAACGTGCTCCGTCTCGCCAAGGCCAAGGGCGTCAAGCCGGAAGGCATCACCGTTCTCGTGCTCGATCGTCCGCGCCATGCCGACATCATCGCGAGCGTGCGCTCGACCGGCGCTGCGGTGCGCCTGATCACCGACGGCGACGTCGCCGGCGTGATCCACTGCGCCGATCCTGATAACACCGGCGTCGACATGTATCTCGGCACCGGCGGTGCGCCGGAAGGCGTGCTCGCGGCCGTGGCGCTGCGCTGCATCGGCGGCCAGATGCAGTGCCGCCTGATCCTCGATTCCGACGAGAAGCGCGAGCGCGCCGCCAAGATGGGCGTCAACGATCCCAAGATGATCTACGGTATCGAGGACATGGCGCGCGGCGACTGCCTGTTCGCCGCCACCGGCGTCACCACGGGCTCGCTGCTGTCAGGCGTGAAATTCCGCAAGGACGGCGTGATCGAGACCGAGACGGTGGTGATGCGCTCCGTCACCGGCACCGTGCGCTACATCAAGGCCGAGCACCGCGAGCTCGCGAAGTTCCATCTGGATTGACGCGGTCTGTCATTCCGGGGCTCGCGAAGCGAGAACCGGAATCTCGCGCCACAACTTCCGGATTCCGGGCTCGCGACTTCGTCGCGTCCCGGAATGACAACGATAAAAAAGGGAGCGCGCATGTCCGATCTCACCGCCGTCAAAGCCCTGGTCTTCGACGTGTTCGGCACGGTCGTGGACTGGCGCACCAGCCTCATCACCGACTTCATGCGGTGGGCGAAAGGCCGCGGCATCAGCGCCGATTGGACCGCGCTGGTCGACGGCTGGCGTGGCATGTACGTCGCCTCGATGGACGATGTGCGCAAGCATCCCGAGCGCGGTTATGTCATGCTCGATGACCTGCATCGCCGCTCGCTGGAGAAGCTGGTCGAGAAGTTCGGGATAAAGGGCCTCACCGACGCCGATCTCGATTACCTCACCAAGGGCTGGCATCGCCTCAATCCCTGGCCGGACAGCGTCGCCGGCCTGACGCGTCTGAAGACCAAGTTCGTGATCTCGCCGCTGTCGAACGGCAACGTCGCGCTGCTCACGAACATGGCGAAGTATGCCGGCCTGCCGTGGGACCTCATCATGTCGGCCGAGCTGTTCGAGCATTACAAGCCCGACCCCGAGACCTATCTCGGCGCCGCAAAGCTGCTCTGCCTCAAGCCGCAAGAGGTGATGATGGTTGCAGCTCACAACGGCGACCTCGCCGCCGCGCAGAAGAACGGGCTCAAAACGGCGTTCGTGGCCCGGCCGACCGAGTATGGCCCGCTTCAGAAGATCGATTTCGAGGCCACCGGCAATTGGGACATCGTCGCCAAGGATTTTGGCGGAGTCGCCGACAGGCTGGGGTGCTGACCTAGTTCAGCGCGAGCTCGCCGTTTCGCCGGCGCCCGCGGAATAGCCGCGCGCTTTACTTCGTGATCGGCGTTGTCAGCTCGGTCTCGGCGGTGTCGACCACGAAGACGGCCAGCAGCTTCGCAGGCTCGGTGTCGCTGGCATTGCTGCTGACGGCATGGCGGTCACCGGGCTTCTCGAAGAAGTTCTCGCCCTTCTGATAGACCTTGGCGGGCTCGTCATTGACCTGGCTTCGGATCGCGCCTTCCAGCACCGTGGCATAGATGAACGCGGAGCGCGCATGCGTATGCGCCGGCGAGGCGCCTCCGGGTCCATATTCGACCAGCACGCCCTTCATGCTCTTGCCCGGCGCATTCGGCAGTGCGTGGTCGAACACCACCGTCACCTTGGCCGACTTCGCTGCAGACTGCGCCTCCGCCGCGTGCGCCGTCAGCACCAACGCGGCGAAAGCCGCCGCTGCGATCATGAGTCTGCGCATGGAATGTCCCTCATTGCCGTGGTTGCGTGCGATCACGGATCCTCAGGCCGTTGCCAGCCATGTGGCGAGCGGCGTCTTCCCGAGACGCGCCTCGCCGAGTGGGACCAGCGAAGTGTCCACGATAGGCGAGCCGTAATATCCCGCCTTCGCGTCACCCACCACGGGACGGCTGTCCCCGGCCGCTTTCAAGCGGCGCGCTACGAATTCGTTGAATGGCGCCTTCTCGGGCCCCGCGATATCGATCGTGCCGTTCAGCGGCCGGCCCGTCGCGACCTCGGCGAGGACAGTGGCCACGTCGTCCGATGCGATCGGCTGAAACGCCGCTGACGGGACGACGATCCGCCCCTCGGCCGCGCCCGACTCCGCGATCGCGCCGAGGAATTCGAAGAACTGCGTGGCGCGCACGATCGAGTAGGGCACCGATGACGCCTTGACGATGGTCTCCTGCGCGAGCTTGGCACGGAAATACGCGATGTCCGGCGAGCGATCGGTGCCGACGATCGACAGCGCGACGTGATGTTTGACGCCCGCTCCCGCTTCTGTCGCCGCGAGGTTATTGCTCGACCGCTGGAAGAAATCGAGCACCGCGGCCGGCTCCCAGGACGGTGCATTGGCGACGTCGACGACGACGTCGGCGCCCGCCAGCGCCGCGGCGAGGCCTTCCCCGGTCACCGCGTTCACGCCCGATTTCGGCGAGGCTGCGACGGCCTCATGGCCCTTCTGCCTGAGCTTCGCCACGAGCTTGGATCCGATCAATCCGGTCCCACCGATCACGACGATCTTCATGGCATGTCTCCCTGGCATTCGTGCGCGAGAGAATCATCAGGTCAGCTGGCCTGACGCTCTCAAGAAATGATGCGAGGGGTACTTTACGCCTGATCCGGCGGGAGCTCTTGCCTGGAACGGGCCAGACTTACCGAAAAATGCTCCAGACCGATCATCAGCCGGACGGGCCGATCGTCTGATCATCTCCAATCCGAACGCGATCTCGGACTGAATTCCTGGAGCCGGCGATGTCCACGATCCGTCTTCATCGAACCACCTCGGGACCATCGGCAGAAGCGTTCTCGACCAAGCGTTCGAAAACTCCGTCCAGGAGATCGAAAGCCGGAACGTCATTTCCTTTCGCTTCGGAAGAGTCGCCGCTTAATCGAAAAGCCGCGACCGAATTGTACCGAGAGCAATGTTCTTATTGTACCGAGATGTGTATCGGCTCATAGTCAGATCAATCTGAACATTGCACCGGGTTCGCCCGGGACTTCGGAGCTCACGAAAATGACCGTCAGTTATCTCGACCTCTTTCTCGGATTTCTGGGCTTGGTGTTTGGCGTGCCCTCGGCGCTGCCCGGCCTGTTCTTCCGGCGCGGGGAGAGCTCACGCCGACGGGCTTCGTAGAGAAAGCGAGCGGTGGGCAGCCCAAATCGTGTCGGAGATGCCGATATGGAATTGACGATCACCACCGTCCTCATCGCCTTCGCCGGCGTCTTCCTGATCTGCTTCATGAAAGGCGCGTTCGGCGGCGGCTTCTCCATCGTCGGCATTCCGCTGCTGTCCTTCGTGATGGATCCGGTAACCGCCGGCGGCCTGCTCGCCCCCTTGTTCATTGCGATGGACCTGTTCGCGCTGCGCTACTGGAAGCCCTCGACCTGGTCGAAGCCGGATCTCGCGCTGCTGCTGCCGGGGCTGCTTGTCGGAATCGGGCTCGGCTATGGCCTGTTCCGCGTGCTCGACCATCGCGCCGTCGCGATCGTGATGGCGCTCGTCACCCTGATCTTCGTCGGGCTGTGGTTCTTCAGCGATCCGAAGGTGATCATCCGTCCGCGCTCGAAGCCCAAGGCGGTCGCCGCCGGTCTTGCTTCGGGTGTCACCACCATGGTGGCGCATTCAGGCGGACCGCCGCTCGCAATGTATCTGCTGCCGCTCGGCCTCAGTAAGGAAGTCTATGCGGGGACGACGAGCCTGTTCTTCACCATCGGCAACGCCACCAAGGCGGTGCCGTGGCTGCTGCTGGTTCGTCCCAGCGGCAACGTCTGGACCGTGATGGCGATCTGCCTGTTCGCCATTCCCGCCGGCGTCTGGCTCGGCTGGCGTCTGCACGGAAAGCTCGATCAGCAACAGATCTACCGCGCCTGCTACGGATTGCTCGTGGTCACTGCGCTCAAGCTGTTGTGGGATGGCGTCTCCGGCTATCTCGCGTGAGACGGAGAGGGCGTCTCACGCGATCTTCAGCGTGAGCTCGCTACCTTCGGTTTCGGCAAAGCCGGCCTGCAACACCTCCTCGCGCTTGTGGCGCAGATGCGCGCGCAGGATGTGGGAGAGGCCGGCGCCGTCCCGCCGCTGCAGCGCGTTCAGGATCGCTTCGTGCTCCTTCACCGCGAGCGCCCAGCGCTGCGGCGTCATCGGCGTGACATAGCGCGCACGGCGGATGCGCGCGGTCACGGAGGCATAGACCGCCGTAAGCGCGGGATTTCCCGCCGCGTTGACGATGGCCTCGTGAATGGCCCGGTTGCCGCGATAGTACTGGATCAAATCACCCTCGCGATAATGCCGTGCCATCTCCTCATGCGCGGCCGCGATCTCCTCGATCCCGGCTTCGCTGATGCGCTCGCAGGCGAGCTCGCCGGCGAGCGCCTCCAGGCCCTGACAGACCTCGAACAGGTCGCGCATGTCCTTGTCAGTCAGCTTTGCCGCGCGCGAGCCGCGATGCGGCAGCAGCTGCACCAGCCCCTCAGCGGCGAGCACCTTGAGCGCCTCGCGCAGCGGCGTGCGCGAGATCTGGAGCCGCTCGCACAGCTCTCGCTCGGGTATCCGCGCGCCCGGCGGGATCTCCCCGTCGAGCAGGATGGCGCGGATGCGGCCGACGACCTCCTCATGCAGCATCGGAACTACTCCAGTTTGAATGCAAAAATGCAAATATGCGCCGAGAACGGTAAATTCCCGCTTGATAATCACAGATTTTGCATTCAAAACGGTAAAAGACAAGAGGACGTGAGGAAATGGACCAGGCGGTCGAGGCGGATGACCTCGTTTTCGAATGCAAAGACGGCATCGGGCGGATCACCTTCAACCGCCCGCAGGCGCGCAATGCCTTCACCTTCGCCATGTACGAGCGACTTGCGGCGATCTGCGAGGAGGCCAACCGCGATCATGCGATCAAGGTGCTGGTGTTGCGCGGGGCCGGCGACAAGGCTTTTGCCTCGGGCACGGACATCAACCAGTTCCGCGAATTCAGGACGCCGCAGGACGCGATCGACTACGAGAACCGGATCGACCGGGTGCTCACCACGCTCGAGCAATGCCGCGTGCCGACCATCGCTGCGATCAACGGCTTCTGCACCGGCGGCGGGGCGGGTATTGCCGCGGCCTGCGACCTTCGCATCGGCACGATGAGCACCAGAATCGGATTTCCGATCGCCCGGACGCTCGGCAATTGCCTGTCCATGTCCAATGTCAGCCGTCTTACCGCATTGATCGGAGCCGCGCGTGTCAGGGATCTGATCTTCACCGCGCGCCTCGTCGATGCCGCCGAAGCCACCCGCGTCGGCTTGCTTGGCGAGGTCGTCGACGACATCGCAGCGCTCGACAAGCGCGCCGACGAGGTGGCCCGGCTGCTCGCAAGCCATGCGCCGCTGACGCTGACCGCAACCAAGCAGGCGGTCGCCCGGCTGCAAAGGCCGCTGACTGGGGACGAGGGCGAGGACCTCATCCTGATGTGCTACACGAGCCAGGACTTTCGCGAAGGGCTCGATGCTTTCCTCAACAAGCGCGCGCCGCAGTGGCGCGGGCAATAGGACGCCCCCGATGCA
This sequence comes from Bradyrhizobium sp. USDA 4486, assembly GCF_054057995.1. Classification (NCBI taxonomy): domain Bacteria; kingdom Pseudomonadati; phylum Pseudomonadota; class Alphaproteobacteria; order Hyphomicrobiales; family Nitrobacteraceae; genus Bradyrhizobium; species Bradyrhizobium sp. USDA 4486. The sequence goes on along the minus strand of NZ_JBSRZV010000001.1, from coordinate 2,419,655 downwards.
AAGCTCGCAATCCCCCTCTCGCCGTTCCGGACCGCTCGCTGGCCTCAAGGTCATCGATCTCACCCACGTCATGGCGGGACCGACCTGCACCCTGATGCTCGCCGACATGGGCGCCGACGTCATCAAGATCGAGAAGTCGCCGAACGGCGACGACACCCGCCATTCGGTGCCGCCCAAGATCGGCGACGAGGCAGCCTCCTTCCTGATGATGAACCGCAACAAGCGCGGCATCGTGCTGGACCTCAAGACCGACGGCGGCAAGCAGGTGCTGCGGCGGCTGATCGCCACCGCCGACGTGCTGGTGGAGAATTTCGCGCCAGGCGCGATGGAGCGCCTCGGCTTCGGCTATGAGGAGCTGCACAAGCAGCATCCCTCGCTGATCTATTGCTCTCTGTCGGGTTTTGGTCGCACCGGTCCCTACAAGCATCGCCGCGGCTTTGACCTCGTCGCGCAGGCCATGAGCGGCATCATGAGCTTCACCGGCGAGCGGCCGGATGGACCGCCCGTCAAATGCGGGCCGCCGCTCTCCGACATCACCGCCGGCCTGCTCGCGAGCATGGGCATCTTGGCCGCCTACACGCATCGCCTGAAGACCGGCGAAGGGCAGTGGGTCGAGACCTCGCTGTACGAGGCTGCGCTGGTGCAGACCTATTGGCAATCGACGATCGCACTCGCCGCCGGCACGGCGCCGCGCGCGATGGGCTCGGCCCATCCGCTCAACGCGCCGTATCAGGCCTTCGAAGCCTCCGACGGCTGGCTCGTGGTCGGCGGCGCCAACAAGAAGCACTGGCTGCTCATGCTGGAAGCCCTCGGCGCGAGCGAGCTCGCCGCCGATCCGCGCTTCGTCAACGGTGCCGACCGCATGGCCAATCTGAAGGAGCTCGAGGCGGTCCTGAGCGAGCGCTTCCGCACCAAGCCGCGGGCGCATTGGCTCGCGGCTCTCGACGAGAAGGGCGTGCCTTGCGGGCCCGTGCACGACATGCTGGAGGCCTTGAGCGATCCGCAGACGCTGGCGCGCGAGATGGTGGTCGAGGTCGAGCATTCCACCCTCGGCCCCGTCAAGACGATCGGTCTTCCCGTCAAGTTTTCGGAGACCCCGGGCAAAGTGCGCTCAGGCGCGCCGGTCTATGGTGAGCATACGCGCGAGGTGCTGGCCGAGCACGGGTTCGACCAGACGCAGATCGAAGCGCTCGAAAAAGAAGGCGCAATCGTTTCGGCCTTGGAAAGGCGCGAGGAACGCGTCGCCTGACCGAACGTCGATACGACAAGAACAAAGACAAAGATCAGCTGGAGGAAATCATGGGTCGGACGTCAACATTTCTGCTCTCCGCAGCCGCGGCCGTGCTCGCCGGCACGATGCCGGCGCTCGCCGCCTGGCAGCCGCAAAAACCGATCGAGTTCGTGGCGACCGCCGGGCCGGGCGGCGGCACCGACAATCTCGCCCGCGCGGTGCAGAACATCATCACCAAGTACAGGCTGACGGAGCAGCCGATCGTCGTCGTCAACAAGGGCGGCGGCAGCGGCGCCGAAGGCTATGTCTACGGCAAGGCCTCCGCCGGCGATCCCTACAAGGTGATCTTCGGCACCTCGAACGCCTGGCAGCAGCCGCTCGTGTCCAAGGTCGCCTTCAACTACACCGATCTCACCCCGATCGCGGCGATAGCGCAGGACGAGTTCCTGCTCTGGGTCAAGCAGGACGCGCCCTACAAGACTGCGGGCGACTATCTGAAGGCGGCCGCGTCCGGCGAGTTCAAGATGGGCGGCGCGCAGTCCAAGGACACCGACGAGGTGCTGACCCGCATGATCGAGAAGGTCGGCAAGGTCAAGCTGACTTACATCCCCTTCAAGAGCGGCGCCGAGACCGCCGTGCAGCTCGCCGGCGGACACCTCGATTCCCACGTCAACAATCCCAGCGAAAGCGTTGGGCAATGGCGCGGCGGGACGCAGCGACCGCTGTGCGTGTTCAGCCCGAAGCGCCTGCCGCAAGGGCCAAAGGTCACCGCGACGGAAGGCTGGAGCGACGTTCCGACCTGCGTCGAGCAGGGCCTCGACATCAAGCAATATGAGCAGCCGCGCACCGTATGGCTCCCCGGCAAGATCACGCCGGACCAGGCCGCCTACTATGTCGACCTCATGAAGAGGGTGCAGGCGACGCCTGAATGGAAGGACTACATCGAGAAGACCTCGCAGGTCGATACTTTCCTGACTGGCGCCGAGTTCGACAAGTTCATCAAGGAGGACCTCGAGCACGTCAAGCAGGTCGCCGGCGAGCAGGGCTGGCTGGTGAAGTGAGGCGACCATCGTGCCACAATCTCCACTGTCGTCTCGGCGAACGCCGGCACCCGTACCGCGTGATCTCTCGATGACGGTTGATCGTCGTACCGATGTGGCTTCGGGGCGTCGTCAAATTCCTCCCTGGGATTTTGGGTGCCGGCGTTCGCCGGGACGACCTGTAGTGGTGGGTAAAACACGCCATTCGACTGGAGCACTCGATGATCTCGCGCCGCGCGCTTGAGCTTGCGACCGCCGCTCTCACCGGCAGCTTCGGTGTCGCCGTCGTCGTCTCCAGCCTCGACAACGGCATCGGCTGGTCGAGCGCGGGCGTGGACGCCGGCACGTTCCCGTTCCTGACCGGCATCATCATCGTTACTGGGAGCCTCTACAATCTGGTGCGGGGCGTGCTGCCGGTTGCCTCGCTCGCAAGCGTGCCGATCGCGATCACGGGAATCGAGCTGCGCCGGCTCGCCGGCCTGTTCGTGCCGGCCGCGATCTTCGTGGCCGCCATCCCGCTGCTCGGCCTGTATCTCTCCTCGGCGGGTTATGTCTTCGCGGTGCTGGCGATCCCCAGACATCAATCCGTGCCGCGCGCGCTCGCCATGGCAGCGACCACGGCGCTTGCGCTCTATGTCGTGTTCGAGCGCATGTTCCAGGTCAGCCTGCCACACGGCGCGCTGGCCGTTGCGCTCGGCTTGTGAGGGGAGTCCGATGGACAATCTCCAGGAGCTCCTCCACGGCTTCACCATCGCGGTCACCATGCCGCATCTGCTGCTGATGGCGGTCGGCGTGCTTCTCGGCATCCTCGTCGGTGTGCTGCCGGGGCTGGGTGCGCCGAACGGCGTGTCGCTGCTCTTGCCGCTCACCTTCGGCATGCAGCCGGTCTCGGCGATCATCCTGCTCTCCAGCATGTATTGGGGCGCGCTGTTCGGCGGCTCGGTGACCTCGATCCTCTTCAACATCCCCGGCGAGCCGTCCTCAGTCGCGACCACCTTCGACGGTTATCCCATGGCGCGCGATGGCCGGCCGACCACGGCGCTCGCGACCGCCTTTGGCTCGGCCGCCTTCGGCGCGCTGATCGGCGTCATCCTGATCACGTTCCTCGCGTCCTGGGTGGCGCAGGTCGCGCTCGCCTTCGGGCCGCCGGAGTATTTCGCGGTCTATTTCCTGGCCTTCGCCAGCTTCGTCGGCATGGGCGGCGCAGCGCCGATCAAGACCGTGGTGGCGCTCGCCATCGGCTTTGCCATCGCCGCCATCGGCATCGACACCGTCTCCGGCAGCGTCCGTCTCACCATGGGCGTGGACGAGCTGGTCAAGGGCGTGAACTTCGTCGTCGCTGTTATGGGCCTGTTCGGCATCGGCGAGCTCTTGGTTGCCGTCGAGGAGGAGTTTCATGCCCGCGCCGTCTCCTCCAGGATCGATTGGCGCGAGGTGTTCCGCGCGGTCGGAAGGCTGCCGCGGCACGGCGTTGCGCTGCTGCGCAGCGCCGCGATCGGCTGCTGGATGGGGATCACGCCAGGCGGTCCGACCGCAGCCTCCTTCATGAGCTACGGCATTGCCCGTCGCTTCTCACGCCGCGGCCGCTACTTCGGCACCGGCGAGGTCGAAGGCATCATCTCGCCGGAGACAGCCGACCATGCCGCCGGCACCAGCGCGCTGCTGCCGATGCTCTCGCTCGGCATTCCCGGCTCCGCCACCGCGGCGGTGATGATGGGCGGCCTGATGATCTGGGGCCTCAATCCCGGGCCGATGCTGTTCGTGGACCAGAAAGACTTCGTCTGGGGCCTGATCGCCTCGATGTATGTCGGCAACATCGTCGCCGTCGCGCTGGTGCTGCTGACCGTGCCGGTCTTCGCCGCCTTGATGCGGATTCCGTTCGTCGTCATCGCCCCGCTGATCGTCATCATCTGCGTCGTCGGCGCCTATTCGGTGTCGAACTCCTATCTTGACGTGGTCATGATGCTCGGCTTCGGCATCGTCGGCTATCTCTTCAAGAAGCTGTTCTATCCGCTGGCGCCGCTGGTGCTCGCGATCGTCATCGGCGACAAGGCCGAGGATGCGTTCCGGCAGTCGATGCTGATGTCGAAGGGATCGCTCGGCATCTTCTTCGCCAACAAGCTGGTGACCTGCCTGATCGTGGGCGGCATCGCGCTGCTGCTGCTTCCGCTCGCCTTGCAGCTTGCGCGCCTCTTTCGCAAGCCCGCGCCATCCGCCAATGAGACGACGACAGCTCAGGAAAAGGTGATCATATGACCGCAAAGCCGCTCATTGCACTGGCGATGGGAGATCCCGCCGGCATCAGCCCGGAGCTGACCGCGAAGCTCCTAGCGCAGTATGACATCCGCGCGCGCTGCCGCCTGGTCGTGATCGGCGACCGCCGCATCTTCGACGAGGGCGCGCGCGTTGCGGGCGTCACGCCGGAGCTGACGATGGTAGAGCAGGGCGCTGATCTACGTACGGCCAAGGGCAATGCGTTGTTCATCGATCTCCGCCACCTCGCTCCCCAAGAGGTCGAGCCGAAGACCGCGACGCTTGCCGGCGGCAAATTCGCGCTGGCTAATTATCGCCACGCGCTCGAGCTTGGCCGCGATGGCCGGGTCGATGCCGTCTGCTTCACCCCCTTTAACAAGCAGGCGATGCGGCTTGCCCGCGCCGAGTATGACGACGAGATCGCGTTTTCCGCGGAAGTCGTCGGACTCAAGACGCCCGCAAGCGAATTCAACGTGCTCGGTGAACTCTGGAACGCACGCGTCACCTCCCACATTCCGCTGAAGGACGTCGCCGCAAACCTGTCCAGCGAGCGTATCCGCCGCGCGCTGAAGCTCACCGATGCATGCATGCGCAACGCCGGCTTTGCGCGGCCGCGGATCGCGGTCGCCGGGCTCAATCCGCACGCCGGCGACGGTGGCAGTTTTGGCCGCGAGGAGATCGATGTGATTGCGCCTGTGGTCGCGGCCGGGCAGGCGGAGGGCATTGCCGCGGAGGGGCCATTCCCGGCCGACACCGTGTTCCTGCGCGCGAAAGCCGGTGCGTTCGACGCGGTGCTGACGATGTATCACGACCAGGGCCAGATCGCGATGAAGCTGATGGGGTTCGATCGCGGCGTGACCCTGCTCGGCGGCTTCCCATTCCCGATCTGTACGCCTGCGCACGGCACCGCCTACGACATCGCAGGCCAGGGCATCGCATCGATCGGCGCCAGCCGCGCCGCGCTGCTGCTCGCGGCGGAGATGGCGGCGCGCCGCGCCGTCTGATCTGCGCGCATCAAGGGGGCGAGTGCCGACTGCGCTCGCCTTGCGGGGATTAGACTTTCCGGGAAAAACCGGAAACTTCCGCGGTCGCGACGAGTTGACGTGCCATGGACATCTCCGCCTTGGAGCTGGGAACATGGTCGACGACGGCCCGCTACGGACAGCGGTGGAGACCGCATGGTGCGTGTACCGCGCCCGGCATCTCGATGTCGATGCTGCGGATGGCCGTCGCTGTCTCCTCGAGCGTCATCTGCAAGGGAGGCGGGAAGCGCGCGACAGTAACGGCGATGCCCAGGACCTCACGGGGTTCGGGCTGGCCTATCTCGAGCGCCTCTCCGACGACACATGCTAGGCCGCAGTGAGCGCCTTGCATGTCGCACGGCACGCGTAAGAAGACTGGCGTGGACGTTGCTTGCGATGTCCAACCTCCTGTCAGCAGCCATCGTGCTGATCTTTCGCTCAGCGGTATAGCGGGCATCCATGCGCATCGCTCAGCTCGCTCCCCTGGCCGAAAGCGTCCCTCCGAAGCTCTACGGCGGCACCGAGCGGGTGGTGGCCTGGCTGGTGGATGAGCTGACCAGGCTCGGACATGACGTCACGCTGTTTGCCAGCGGCGACTCCCGCACGACCGCCAGACTTCACCCCGTATGGCCCCGTGCGCTGCGTCTTGGCCGCAAGGGGGCGGATCCGAGTGCAGCCTGCGCGATGTTGATGGAAGCGATTGCGACGCGAGCCAGGGATTTTGACGTGATCCACGCCCACATCGACTGGCTGCATTTGCCGTTGCTCAGCCGCCTCGGCGTGCCGTTCCTGACGACCCTGCACGGCCGTCTCGATTTGCCCGGGCTGCCCGACGTCGTTCGGCAGTTCCCGGAGGCAAGCTTCGTGTCCATTTCCGATCATCAGCGTCTGCCGCTTCCGGATGCGAAATGGAGCGGAACGATCCAGCATGGATTGCCATCCGAGGCGTTGTGCCCCTGCTATGAGGAAGGATCCTATCTGGCGTTTCTTGGCCGCCTTACGGCGGACAAGGGTCCGGAGGACGCCATTCGCATTGCGCACGCAGCCCGAATGCCTCTCCGCATCGCCGCAAAGATTCCACGGGCGGAGACCGCATACTTCAGGAAACGCCTCGAGCCCCACGTTGACGGCGAGACGATCCAGCTTGTCGGCGAAGTCGACGACGTGAAGAAGCAGCCCTTCCTCGGCGGAGCCGCGGCTCTCTTGTTTCCGATCGATTGGCCGGAGCCGTTTGGCCTGGTCATGATCGAGGCGATGGCCTGCGGGACCCCGGTGATCGCCTACCGCTCTGGATCGGTCCCTGAGGTCATCGAGCATGGCGTGACTGGCTTCATCGTCGAGAACGAGGAGCAGGCCGTCGAGGCGGTCGGTGAATTGGGCAAGCTGGATCGAAGGACGGTGCGCGCCCGTTTCGAGCAGCGCTTCACCGCGCGCCGGATGGCGCGACAGTACGAAGACCGCTACCGCGAGCTGGTTGCCGCTGCGGGCGGAGAAGTCGATCCGCAACGGTTGGAAATTTGAAAGGAGGCAGCGATGTCGCTGACGAAAACGGGGCAGGTTTGCATCTTTGTTGTCTTCGCGCTGGCAACGTTGCCAGCGTTCGCCGCCGAAATGACCGCGGATGCCGTCAATTCTGCCGAGCCCTCGAAGAAGAGTCTCTCGAACGAGAAGCCGACGCCAGCGGGCGTGCGTCTGCAGGTCCTTCTCGACAGGGCTCATTTCTCGCCCGGCGAGATCGATGGCAGGTTCGGCGAGAACGCGAAGAAGGCGCTGCGGGCCTATGCCGAAGCCCGGCAACTGCCGAGTTCGGACATCCCGACCGAAGAGGTCTGGAAGGCACTGCGGGCGGACGACCGGCCGGTGACGCTGACCTACACCATCACCGAACAGGACGTGGCGGGACCGTTTCTGAACAAGCTGCCGTCGAAGATGGAGGACATGAAAGGCATCCCGAAGCTTGGCTACACCAGTCCGCGCGAAGCGCTGGCCGAGAAGTTCCACATGAGTGAGCGGCTCCTGGCCGCGCTCAACCCCGGGCGCCAATTCGATTGGGCCGGCGATACCATCGTCGTCGTCGACACCGCGAGCGCAGGCGATGAGGCTCCCGCCAAGGCCGACCGGGTCGAGATCGACAAGGTCAGGCAGACCGTCAAGCTGTTCGACAAGTCCAATGCGCTGATCGGGTTCTATCCGGCAACCGTCGGGAGCGAGGAGAAGCCATCGCCTTCAGGTACGCTCAAGGTGACAGAAATCAGCAAAAATCCCTTCTATCGCTACAATCCCGCTTATCGCTTCAAGGGCGTCCATTCCCGCAAGCCCTTTACCATCAGGCCCGGTCCAAACAACCCGGTCGGCACGGTCTGGATCAACCTTTCCGCCGAAGGCTACGGCATTCACGGCACGCCGTCGCCGGACAAGATCTCCAAGGCGGAGTCCCATGGCTGCGTGCGTCTGACCAATTGGGACGCCGAACGCGTTGCGGCGCGTGTCGCCAAAGGGACGCCGGTCGCGTTCGTGGACGATCATTATCCGACCGCTGCCAGGTAGAGCTGCGCATCGAAATAGTTGGATGCGCGGAGGGCATTGGTGTTACCGGCGCCCGTCATGAAGACGTCGCTGACCTGCTGCAACCATTTTGCGACGGTTCCGTTCCCATAGAGGCGCCGCCATTCACGCGCGGAGTTGCGACTTGCGATTGCGCATGCGCGGCAGGCGTGAGGAGAAGGAATGAAGCCGTCAGAAATGCTCTTCTCATGGCTTCCTCTCGCTCAGAACGGATTGACGTAGTTCAGGATGGCGATCTGCCGCAGGATCACGCGGCGGACGACATGGGTCGGCTTGACGCGATCGGTATAGATCGCCGCCGTTCCGGCGCTGCCGGCCGGCAGGCGCCCTGCAAACTCGGCATCGTCGAGCTTCACGCGAACGACGAAAGGCGCGGCCTCGATCGCTTTCGGCATGACGGCGGTTCCCGACGTCTGTGTCTGTCCCGGCGCAATCGCCTGAAGCACGCTCTCGACCTTCCCAGCAAAAATCTGCCCAGGCGCGAATTTGAAGGTCGCCTCGACCTCCTGGTCGGGCGCCACATAACGCGCATCGATCTGGTTGATCTCGACACCGATGATGGTGGACGAGGTATCGATGAAGGCCATCACCGGCGACAGCGGCAAATTGGCGACGCGCGCGCCCTTGCGCAGCGCAAGATTCGTGACGTAGCCGTCGCTAGGCGCCCGGACTACGGTCTTGTCGAGATTCCACTGCGCGGCCTCGAGCTGGCCGGAGAGCTGATCCGCCTCGGACTGCCGCTGCTCGACATCGAAGCCGCTGCCGGCGTCGCGCTCGTAAAGTTGCGTCATCTGGCCGAGCCGGGTCTTGGCGAGCTTGAACTGGGCCTCGATCGCCTTGACCTGGGCGGCGTAGGGCGTCGGATCGATCTTGAACAGCACGTCGCCGGATTTGAGCGGCACATTGGGGCTGACCGGGACATCCGTCACTTCGCCGGCAACATCGGGCACAATGGAGACCGCATTGCGCACGACGAGCGCATTGCCCTGCGGCGCGCCCCATCCCATCGGGATGAAGAGACAGATCAGCACGATCGCCATGACGATGAAGGGCGACGCCTTCCAGAACAGGTTGAAGCGCACGACGCGGAAGTGCACCAGAAGGAACAGCAGCACTAGGTAGGTGTTGAGGATCGCGACGGCCATCACGCATCTCCCGCCTTGCGCGCGGGCACGTCGAGATAGGCCCAGATGAATGCGATCGGCCACAGCGCGAAGCCGAAGAACAGCGTGATCCAGCCGGCGACGGTGACGGCCTGCGCATGCGGATGGTTGCGCGACTTGGCAATGTACCCCGGCAGCCAGCCGGCGATGCAGACGACGCTGATCGCGCTGGCGAGCAGGATCACCAATACGATCCATGCGAAGATGTCGTAGCCGCTCATGACGGCCGCCTCGTCATTGCGAGGCCCCTGTGTTGCTATGCTCAAATGCGAACACTGTCTTCCAGTCCTTGGCCATGTCGACCACGGTCCAACCACGCTGCACCGCTTCATCCCAGGCCTTGTCCAGCTTTCCGATTTTGGACCGCCGGTCGTAGGCATATTCGCGGGCTGAATCGGTGTGATGGACGATGCCGAGGAAGCGCGCGCCGGACCCGGCCGCGGTCCACTGCAGCATTTGCTGGTCGCCGTCCGAATTGCCGAAGGCGAGGATCGGGCGGCGGCCGATGAAGCGGTTGATGCCTGACGGCTTTCCGGGGCCGTCGTCGATGAATTCGACCTTGGGCAGCTTCGTCAGGAGAGGACGTCCGTCGGGGCTAATCTTGAATTGCGTGACGCCGGAGGAGCCGACGACCTGCTCCGGCGGAATGCCATAGGCTTTCTCGGCCCACACCCGCATGAATTCGACGCCGCCGCCGGAGACGATGAAAGTCTTGAAACCGTTCGCGCGCAGATAGGCGAGCAGCTCGACCATCGGCTGATAGATCAGTTCGTTGTAGGCGCGGTCAAAGTGCGGGTGCCTGGCCCGCGCGAGCCAGCCGGCTACCGATACGGCATAGTCATCCGTGTTCATGCCGCTATGTGCGGCGGCGATCAGCCCCAGCAGGCCCTTCTCGCCCTGCGACGCGAGGCCCTCCTTGTCACCCGAGAGGAATGCCTTGAACGGTTGCTGATGCCTCCATTCGGGGTGCTTCGGCGCCATCGCCCTGACGCTGTCGAGGCCGAAGGCAAGCTGGAAATACATCGGCTGCTCGCACCACAGCGTGCCGTCATTGTCGAACACCGCGACGCGCTCGGCGGGCGGCACGAAATCGGTGCCGCCCTGTGTCGTTACGCGCGTGACGAAATCGGTGATGGCCTGCTTCGCCGCACCGTCGTTCCAGGATGGCAACGGATCCGCATGAGCGCGCGCGCCGTCTTCGGGGACTGCTAGCCCGATGATCAGGATAGTGATGAATGCAGTCAGGGTCCGAAGCATTCCGGCCATCTCGTGAAGCTGGGTTCGGTCGAGCCGACCGGCCGTCGCGAATGCTTGATCTTACCGGCTCTGAAGCTGCTGCTGGATGATCCGGTTCAAGTTTGCCCGAACCTTTTCCGTATCGATGCCTTCGGCGAGCGCCTTCTTCTGTTTGATGCCATCCATCATGCCTTCCAGGATGTTGGCCGGATTGAAGCTCGGCGGAAACGAGCGAGGCGGGAACTCCTTGAAAGTCGCCACGAAATCGAACACGTCCTGCATCATGCCGTAGGCGCCACCCACGTGGTTCAGATTCCAGTCCCAGAAGGTGTTGGACGTGATATCGGCTCGCTCGAACGGGTCCTGCATGAGATTGAATATCTTCTGCAGACGCAATGTGGTGAAGGGCTCCGCCCACAGACCCATCGTTCCCTGCATGCGCTGCTCCGAGAACACGTATTTGTAGTCGCCCTGCCGCATGCACACGAGTAGGCCGTCGTCGTCGGAATAGAAGAACTTGCCGCGGGCGCTCTTGGTGCCGTTGTTGTTGGCGGCGGTGCCGCTCACGTTGCGCAGGAATGCCGACTGGTCGTAGCCGTCCAGATGGACTTTGTAATTGATGCCGTTTGCGGTGTAGCCGGCCTTGAGCTTGTTGACGATGTCGGGCTCGCCGGCGATCGCGCACAGCGTCGGGATCCAGTCATTGTGGCTCATCAACTCGTTGCTGACTGTGCCCGGCTTGATGTTGCCGGGCCAGCGCACCAGGCACGGCACGCGGAAGGCGCCTTCCCAGTTGGTGTTTTTCTCCGAGCGGAACCAGGTCATGGCGCCATCCGGCCAGGTGTTCATATGGGGGCCGTTGTCGGTGGAATAGACCACGATGGTGTTGTTCGCGATCCCCATCTCGTCGAGCGCCTTGAGCAGGTTGCCGACGATCTCGTCGTGCTCAATCATGCCATCGATATATTCGCTGTCGCCGTGGGTGTAGCGGCCGCGATGCTCGGAACGTACGTGTGTCCGCAGATGCATGCGCGTCGAGTTGAACCAGGTGAAAAACGGCTTGCCCGCCGCATTCTGCCGCTTCATGAAGTCGATTGCCGCAGCCGAGGTCTCGTCGTCGATGGTTTCCATTCGTTTTTTTGTCAGCGCACCAGTGTCCTCGATGGTCTGCTTGCCGACCTTGCCGAAGCGTGGGTCCTCGGTCGGGTCGTCGCGATCGGTGGCCTTGCAGCGAAGCACGCCGCGCGGCCCAAACTTGGCACGGTAGGCGGGATCCTTGGGATAATCGGGCAGCTCCGGCTCTTCCTCGGCATTGAGGTGGTAGAGGTTGCCGAAGAATTCGTCGAAGCCGTTCACCGTGGGCAGCGATGGGTTGCGGTCGCCGACGTGGTTCTTGCCGAACTGACCGGTAGCATAGCCGAGGTTCTTGAGCAGGCCACCAATCGATGGATCGAGCTGGCTCATACCCATCGGCGCGCCCGGGAAGCCCACTTTGCTGAGCCCGCTTCGGATGATGTGTTGGCCTGTCAGGAACGCCGAGCGGCCGGCGGTACAGGACTGCTCGCCGTAATAATGCTGCAGCTTCAGGCCCTCGCGGGCGATGCGGTCGATGTTGGGGGTCTCGTAACCCATCAGCCCGTTGGAATAGGCGCTGATATTGGCGAGGCCGATATCGTCGCCCCAGATGACCAGGATGTTGGGCTTGCTTCCCGCTGGCGCGCTTGCCGCCGGCGCCGGAGAGGGCGTCGCCTTCTGCGCTTGCGCCAGCGCTTCGGATGTCAGCGTCGCCGCGGCAACGATCGACGAGGTTCCCAACAGGACGTTTCTTCGATTGATCGAATGGTCAGCCCCGGACTGGTTGTTCTTATTCTCCAACTCGCTGCTCATGCGATACTCCCTATGTTGCAGCAGATCCTTCTTGTTCGGGAGGCATCCGAACCACGCAGCGGAAGCCGACATGGCTGGTCGAGGTGTCGATCGGCTCGGCATGCCGCGCCGCAGGGCGATACCGGCGGCAATAGTTCGGCGCGCACAGATGCGAGCCGCCCTTCAGGACTTTGCGCGGAATGCGGATGTTGGATTGACATGGATCAAAGCTGGCATCCTCGCGGCCGCCGCGCGGATTCCTGGGAATGCAGCAGGGCTTTGCGGCCTCGGCGGCGTGCCGTGCCGACCACCAGTCGGAGGTCCACTCCCAGACATTGCCGATCATGTCGTAGAGGCCGTAGCCGTTTGGCGGGAAGGCCATGACCGGCGAGGTACGCTCGTACCCATCCTCGCCGAGATTCTGGACAGGGAAGCTTCCCTGCCAGATATTGGCCATGTGCTTGCCGCTTGGCATCAGCGCGTCGCCCCAGGCGAACTCTTCGGCCTCGAGCCCGCCGCGTGCGGCGAACTCCCACTCGGCTTCCGTCGGCAGGTCCTTGCCGGCCCAGCGGGCATAAGCCGCCGCATCACTGTAGGAGACGTGCACGACGGGATGATCGTCGAGGCCCTTGATGTTGCTGCCGGGACCGTAAGGGTGGCGCCAGTTGGCGCCGCGCATGAAAGACCACCACTGGCTCCAGTCGGTGAGATCGGTAATGCGCGGCAGCGGCGAGAACACCAGTGATCCCGCGTAGAGCATTTCCTTCAGCGCACCGGGATAGTTCTTTGGATCCGGAACGATCTGCGCTTCAGTGACATGGCCTGTCGCGTTGACGAATTGCTTGAACTGCCGGTTGGTGACCGGCGTGCGATCGATCCAGAAGCCGTCGACCGAGACGCGATGGCTCGGCGCCTCCTCGGGATAGTGATGGTCGGATCCCATGCGAAAGGTTCCGCCGGGAATGAAGACCATCTCGCCGGTCTTCGCATCGTCCGGCAACCACTCGCAACGATCGAGGTCTGCCCGCAACATGGTGGAAACTCCGCTGCGCGTAGTCTACCTCACGCTACGGCACAGACTTCGGCAGAGTTCGACGCACGTTGGCCCCATTGTCTGGCCTCCACTTTTGGCGGTCGGGGAAGAAGAAATCGCTGCACTGCGTCAACGTCTCTTTCCTTTCACGCTCAAATATTCCAGCACGCAGCAAAAACCTGCCGCGTGCGCTCTGCCACGCGCAGAGCGCTTCAATCTATATCGCTAAGGTTGCAAACGGTAACGGAAGATTGGCCTGCTGTGATGTGCAGTTTGTGCCACTACGCGGGAGCGTCTGGTGAGACTTAATGACCAATGTCGCAAAGTCCTCCATCTGCAGCACGATTTGGGAATGCCTCACATCAGATTCGGGGATGATTTGCCTCAAAACGCGAACTCTGTTTGTCGCACCCGCCTCGCGTCGTGGTAGTATTTTGCCGCGGCGTGCCGCAGAATTGTCGCGCTTGAGTAACAGAGTACGGCCATGGGGCAATTCCTTCTGGTTGATTCGCGCAAGCTCGACGGTTTCGAGGGACTTCACCAGGCCGTCCACGGCTCGCATGTCGACGTGATGCAGCTCGGACGCGGACGGTTGCACGGAACGTTATCGCATGTCGGTATCGGTGACTTCTCGCTCAGCATCGGCGCCTTCAACGTCGGCATGCGCACGCAGCGCGTCTCCAGCGACGACAAGCTGATCATCGGGATGCTGCTTGCGGCCGAGGAGCGCGTTGTGCACTGGTCGTTCGACATGCAGCTCAACGACGTGCTCGTGATCCCGCCGCTGATCGAGCATGATGGCGTCTTCCACGGCGCCTCCGCTTACGCCGCGATGCGCCTCGACCTCGATGCGGTTGCCTCACTGTTCGGCGGCGAGGCGCGGCTGAACGATCCCGACACCTGGCGCAGCCGCGGCCATTTTCGGGCGGATCCCGAGACCGGTGCGATCGCTTCGCGTCGCCTGATCCGCATCATGTCGCATCTGCGGACGAACAAGGACGGCTTGACGCCCTCGACTGCCGAGTTCTGGAAACGAGCGATCGTCGAATGCATGGCGGCCAACGTCATGTCGTCGCTGCCGCCCGACCACAGCGGCTGGCTGCCTTCGGCGCGACGGCTGATCCGCAGGGTCGAGGACTATCTCGACGAAGCCGGCACGCGCCCGGTGCATGTGTCGGAAATCTGCGCGGCGCTGGGCGTGTCGCGGCGCACCTTGCACCGCGCCTTTCAGGAGGTATTCGGCCTCGGCCCGGTCAGTTTCCTTCGGCACAAGCGGCTCTGCGCCGTTCATTCCATCCTGCGCCAGAGCGCGCCCGGCTCAACCACCGTGGCGGCGGTCGCGATGGAGCAGGGCTTTTACGAGCTCGGCCGGTTCGCCCAATATTACTTTGCAGTGTTTGGGGAGCGCCCGTCGCAGACGCTTGGAATTGCCGCGTTGCGGGCACAGGGAGCCGGCACCGCCAGGGCCTGACGTGTCAACGCCGATCGAGGGCGCGTAAAACACCAATGAAAACAACGGACCCCGCTACTGTGCATGGGGTTGTTTTCGCGGTTTGCCTTGAACCGGTCGGCGTTCGCTCACGCCCCGCAAACGATCACGCCGTACCAACCGAGCCCGCGATAGGTCTCATAGCCCGGCGTTGCGTGGAAGGCGATCAGGGCGCCGCTACGGTCGTGATAGAAGCCGGAGCGCTGGCCGTTCAGCGCGAGCGAGATCCGCTCGCTGAGAATGCCCTGGCCATCGGAGGCGGCGATCACGCGAAGGTTCGAATCGACGAGCAGCACGCGGGCCTTGTCGCTGTCGCCGACGCGCACGCCCCGCACGATCGCACGAGCCTGCGGCTCCCAGTCGAAATGGATGGCGAGCACGCCGATGGGCGCGCCGTGGGCCTCGCCGCCGGCACGCACGCTGGCGCAATAGGTCGCGACCTGGGCATTGCCGAGCAGCGGCTGGTTCTCGACATCGCCGGCGACGTAATCGTCACCGGAGCGAAGGGTGCGCGCCTCGCGAAACCATTTGGTGTGGGCGACGTTCTGGCCGGCGACACGAAAACGGTCGGCACGGCCGTTGGCGATGACGTTGCCGTCGAGGTCGCAGAGCCAGAGGTCGAGATAGACGGTGTAGGCGCCGAGGATGACGCCGAGCCGCTGCGAGGCGTTGGTGACGGCCGCCGGAGCCGGCGAGGCCGCGCAATCGACGACGGCGGAATCGGTCGCCCACCAGCGCACGTCGCAGGTGCGCTCATAGAGGTTGCGGTCGATCAGCTCGACTGCATTGAGCGACAGGTCGACCATGCGCTCGCCGCGTGAGCGCTGGCTCATGCGGTCGATCGAGGAGACGAGATCGCCGGTGCGCTTCGTCAGCTGGGTCTCGAGCTCGCGTGCGATGGTCTCGACCTGCTGGCCGACGCCGCGCACCTCCTGCGCCACCACCGCGAAGCCCGCGCCTTGCGCGCCGGCGCGCGAGCTCTCGATCAGCGCGTTCAGCGCCAGCATCTTCATCTGGTTGGTGATCTGCTGGATCGCCTTGGTCTTGTCGACCGCGATCTGGTTGACCTCCGCGGTCAGGCGGTTGATCAGCGCGGAGATGTCGGAATCGTCGTCAGCGGGTTCGTTGGAAGCGGGCTTGGCTTTGCGACCCAGCGCAGCAGACATCGGGGATCTTCCCTTGGCAATGAGGCCTGATCTGCAATGAACCCGGAACAACAATTCACAGATCGAATACAACTCTTTTTCGGGGATTCCGCCTAACGCCTGCTTAATTTGCTATTCCGCGGATTGCCCAAATGATAGTCACTTCGGCCTGCCCCGCCGGCCATCCACCACTTTGTGCAGCCCGGCCGTTGCAAATCGCCGGGGTTTCCCGGCCAATCCCCAAAAGCCAGTACCGGGCCAGCGTGATCACCCGGAATCAGAGTTCCCCAACCGACAGCCTCGTCATGACGCCGCCTGCCATAGCCTTGCCCGTCGAAGCGCCCCAGGCGTTCCTGGGGGTCGCGCGCTCGCTCACCGACAAGCTCTGGCGCGACCGGCTCGACGCGCGCGGGGCGGCCAAAGCGCTTGCCATCGTGCAGCGGCACCAGTTGCCGGAGCTGCTCGCGCGGGTGCTGGCGGGCCGCGGCGTCGACATCGACGCGGTCCCCGACTTCCTCGACCCGACCATCCGGAAACTCATGCCGGATCCCTTCACAGTGACGGAGATGGAGGCGGCCGCAAAGCGGATCGCGGATGCGGCGGCGAGGGGGGAGAAGGTCGCGATCTTCGGCGACTACGACGTCGATGGCGCGACCTCGGCGGCGCTGCTGGCCTGGCACCTGCGCCATTGCGGGCTCGATCCGCTGATCCACATCCCCGACCGCATTTTTGAGGGCTACGGCCCCAATGTCGAAGCAGTGCGCGCCCTGGCGGCCAAGGGTGCCACGCTGCTCGTCACGGTCGATTGCGGCACCACCAGCATCGAGCCGCTCGCCGAAGCAAAACGCCTCGGCATGTCCGTCGTCGTGATCGACCATCACCAGGCCGGCAACGAACTGCCGGAGGTCGATGCGCTGGTCAATCCGAACCGGCTCGACGATCTCTCAGGGCTTGGTCATCTCGCCGCCGTCGGCCTCGTGCTGGTGACGCTGGTCGCAGTCAATCGCGAGCTGCGCCAGCGCGGCTTCTGGAATGCGGAGATGCCCGAGCCCGATCTATTGGGCATGCTGCATCACGTCGCGCTCGGCACGGTCGCCGACGTCGCGCCGCTGATCGGCCTCAACCGCGCCTTCGTCGCCAAGGGATTGATCGCGATGCGGCGGCGCGACCATGTCGGCCACACCGCGCTGATGGACGTGGCCCGTCTCAACGGCCCGCCGGAAGCCTGGCATCTCGGCTTCATGCTGGGCCCGCGCATCAATGCCGGCGGCCGTATCGGCCGCGCCGATCTCGGCGTGCGGCTTTTGCTGGAAGTTGACAGCATCGAGGCGGCACGGATCGCGGCCGAGCTCGATCGCCTCAACAGCGAGCGCCGCATCATCGAGCAGGCTGCGGAAGCGCAGGCCGAAGCCGAGGCGCTTGCCTCGATCGGGCTGGAGGACAAGCTCGGCGTCATCGTCACGGCCTCCGAGGGATGGCATCCCGGCGTGGTCGGTCTCGTTGCCTCGCGCCTGAAGGAGAAGTTCTCGCGGCCTGCCTTCGCCATCGCGCTCGAGCCTGGGGGCATCGGCACCGGCTCGGGCCGCTCGATCGCGGGCGTCGATCTCGGCAAGGCGGTGCGGCAGGCCGTGAGCGACCGCATCTTGCTGAAGGGCGGCGGCCACGCGATGGCCGCGGGCGTCACGCTACGGAAAGAGAAGCTCGCCGAATTCCGCGCCTATCTCGAGAGCGCGCTGGCGCAGGAGGTCGCCGAAGCGCGTCACGTCAACGAGCTCGATATCGACGGCGCGGTCTCCGCGCGCGCGGTGACGGCGGAGCTGGCGACGACGCTCAACCGCGCCGGGCCATTCGGCAGCGGCAACCCAGAGCCGGTGCTGGCGCTGCCGGGGCATCAGCTTGTTTTTGCCGACGAGGTCGGCCAGGCGCATTTGAGGCTGCGCTTCAAGTCGGGCGACGGTTCGATCGTCAACGGCATCGCATTCCGCGCGGTCGGCCAGAAGCTCGGTAATGCGCTACTCGCCAATCGCGGCCAGCAATTGCATGTCGCGGGCTCGCTGTCGGTCGACCGCTATCAGGGCGCCGAGCGGGTGCAATTCCGCGTTCTCGACGTTGCGCTACCGGACCAGGGGCCGTCCGTGATCAGATAACGCAAGATCCGGACGAGATCATGCGTCAAAAATAGACCGCTCAAACAACAAGAATGGGAGTGAACATGGCGGGGCAGGTTGAGGGCAAGATCGCGCTTGTGACGGGCGGCGCGTCAGGTATCGGCGAGGCCATCGTCGAGCTGTTCGCGCGCGAGGGCGCCACGGTCGTCATCACCGACATCGACGAGCTGCGCGGGCCAGAACTCGCCAGGCGCGTGACAAAAGCCGGCGGCAAGGCGATCTTCCTGGAGCAAGACGTCACCAGCGAGGAGCGCTGGATCGAGATCGTCGCCGAGATCGCAAGGCGCTACGGCCGGCTCGACATCATGGTCTCCAATGCCGGCATCGGCATTGCCGTGCCCTCGATCGTCGACATGACGCTCTCCGACTGGCGTAAGCAAAATGCGATCAACCTCGACGGGGTGTTTCTCTCGGTCAAGCACTGCCTGCCCCTGATGCGCAAGACCGGCGGCGGCTCGATCGTCATGATGTCATCGCTCGCCGGCCTGCGCGGTGCGCCCGGCCTGTCGGCCTATTCGCTGACCAAGGGCGGCGTGCGGCTGTTCGCGAAGTCGATCGCGATGGAGTGCGCCGCCGCTGGCGACGGCATCCGCGTCAACTCGGTGCATCCCGGCATCATCGACACGCCGATCTGGGGCAAGATTCCGACCGGTGCCACTGGCGCCGGCCAGAATGCGCCGATCGATCCGGAGGAACGCGCCAAGATCGCAACTCCGCTTGGCCGCGCCGGCCAGGCGGCGGAGATCGCCTCGGGCGTGCTGTATCTGGCCTCCGACGCCTCACGCTATGTCACCGGCAGCGAGCTCGTGATCGATGGCGGCATGAACGCCGGCGGCGTGCCGCGTCGAGCGTGAGACGCGCAGGGCAGGGTGGCGGTCGCAGGGGCTGACGCGCAGGCGCAGCCCCTGTAGAACGCTGGGAGCTTCCGACCGACAAAGGTGTCTTTCTACATGGCGCACAGCCTTCATTCGTCTTCGTCCGCGCCCGAGCGCGCCCGCTCGAACCGGCCGGATCTCGCCACCGATGCCATCCGCACCGCGCGCGAGGACCTCGCCGCCTGCTTCCGCATGGCCGCACGCAACGGCTTTGAGGAGGGCATCTGCAACCACTTCTCGGCCGTGGTGCCGGGCCATGACGATCTGTTCCTCGTCAACCCCTATGGCTACGCCTTCCGCGAGCTGACCGCGTCAAAACTCTTGATCTGCGACTTCCACGGCAATGTGCTCGACGGCGAGGGCGTGCCGGAGGCGACCGCCTTCTACATCCACGCCGAGATGCACAAGCGCCTGCCGCGCGCCAAGGTCGCCTTCCACACCCACATGCCCTATGCCACGGCGCTGTCGATGACCGAGGGCGATCCCCTGATCTGGGCCGGCCAGACCGCGCTGAAATTCTACGGCCGCACCGCGGTCGACCGCGACTATAACGGCCTCGCGCTCGACAGCCGCGAGGGCGCGCGCATCGCCTCCGCAGTCGGGGAAGCCGACATCGTCTTCATGAAGCATCATGGCGTAATGGTGCTGGCGCCGACCATCGCGGAAGCCTGGGACGATCTCTATTATCTCGAACGCGCCGCCGAGGTGCAGGTGCTGGCGATGTCGACGGGACGCAAGGTGCTGCCAGTCGATCCAGCGATCGCGGCCGAGACCTACCGGCAGATGCGCGAGGGCGATTCCGAATCCGCGCGGCTGCATCTCGCCGCGATCCGGCGGCAGCTGGATGCAGAAGAGCCGCAGTACCGGCACTGAAAGTAGGCTGTCATTCCGGGCTGGCGCCAAGTGGCGCGGCCGGGAACGACGGAGTCAGCTCTACGGCCCCTGCCGCAGCCTTGCGAGCACCTTCAGCCCGCCATATCCATCTGCCGGCGTGATCCCGGCGCGCTGCTGGAAATCCTTGATCGCCTTCATGGTGTCGTTGCCGACGCGGCCGTCGGTGCCACCGGTGTCGAACCCGGCCTTGGTCAGGCGCGTCTGCATCTCCTGCACCTCGGCAAGCGTCAGCGCGCGCTCGGAGCCGGGGAAAGGCTGGATGAAGGGCGGCGCGCCGAGGCAGCGGTCGCCGAGATGGCAGATCGCCAGCGCATAGTTCATCGAGGGATTGTAGCTCTTCACCGAATAGAAGTTCGGTCCGAGCAGGAACGTTGGCCCGCCCGCGACCGGCGTCCACATCTGTGCGGAGGCGTTCGGCTGCGGGAACGGCTGGCCATCAGCGCGGGTGACCCCGGCCGCCTGCCACGCCGCATAGGTGCGGCTGCCACTCATCTCGCCGGACGCGCGCACCTCGTAGCCCCAATGCTCGCCGCGGTGCCATTTGCCGCGGTTGACGAGGTATTTTGCGGTCGAGCCCAGCGCGTCATCCGGCTTGCCGAACGGCGAGACCTTGCCGTCGCCGTCATAGTCGATGCCGACATTGAGCCAGACCTCCGGCATCCATTGCGAATGTCCCATCGCGCCGGCCCATGAGCCGCGCATCTCTTCCGGCGTGCTCCAGCCCTTGTCGACGATGCGCAGCGCGTTGATCAGCTCGGTCTCCCAATAGGCTTTGCGGCGCGGCTCATTCCAGGCGAGCGCGGCGAGGGAGGGAAACACCGGCGTCATGTGGTTCTGCTGCACCAGAGGATCGCCGTAGGCGGATTCGACGCCCCACAGCGCCAGCAGCGTGCCGCGCTCGACGCCGAAGTCGCGCTCGATCCGCGCGAGCAGCGCCTCGTTGTTCTTCAGCGCGATCTTGCCGTTGATGATGCGCCAGTCCGAGACGCGGCGATTGATGTATTGCCAGACCTGCTCGTGGAATTCGGGCTGGTTCCGCATCTGCCTGAACACGCTCATGTCGGGCTCGACTCGTGCCATCGCGCGCTGCCATGTCGCGGCCGAAATGCCCTTGGCCATGGCGCGCGCGCGAAAATTCTCGCGCCATTCGTCGAAGCCCGGAGGCGCCGCAAGCACATGCGCAGGCGATGCAAGCAGGGCGGCTGCACCGAGCGCGGATTTCAGCAGGGTGCGGCGGCTGTGAGGGGACAAGGAATCAGCTTGTTTCATGGGGTCATTCTAGCCGGAAAATGGCGCATGTGAGTCGGTTCCGGGAACGCCGGGAACAGCCCACTCGCCCGGAACAAACTGTCGCGCTGTCGCATTCCCTCCGCACGATCATGATGAGAGAAGGGGAAGTTTGATTGCCGCCGCCATGGTTACTGCGATAGCGGCACGCGTGTTCGCCGATGAACTCGGCGTTCCTGTCGATCGGTTGGTGCCAGCGTAACGTGGGCCCATGAAATCAATCTGTTCACCAAGCATTTGAGGTGGAATGAAGATACGCGCGCATGCGGAAAGCCATGTCGTCGAACTGGACGACGGATCGCGGTGGCAGATTTTCCCCGGCGATCTCGCGACGACGCTGAGCTGGAAGCCCGAGACGGATTTGCACCTGGAGCGATGCCGCGACCGAGTGAGCTCGCATGTGCTGGTGAATGAAGCCGACCAAAGCCGCGTGCGGGTGATCTCGGCGGACGAGACCTGGCCCGACGGTGAGGTTAAGAAAGTGTTGAAGGGCGACTAGACCGTCCTTGCGCGGCCGGGGATACCCCAACTTTGGACTGCCGCTTCACTGTCGGTTCGTTTCCGTCTGCGCAAACTGTGCGTGTGCGGGACTTGTTCAGCATCATCTGCGCCAATCCCTGGCCATTCGCCGGCGGACTGGCGTTCGTGGCCATGATGATCCCCGTCGAGAATTTTGGCCGCGGCATTCAGGGTGATGGCGGCATCGGCGGTGATTTTTCCGATGCCGGCGGATG
Organism: Bradyrhizobium sp. USDA 4486; assembly: GCF_054057995.1. Taxonomy (NCBI): domain Bacteria; kingdom Pseudomonadati; phylum Pseudomonadota; class Alphaproteobacteria; order Hyphomicrobiales; family Nitrobacteraceae; genus Bradyrhizobium; species Bradyrhizobium sp. USDA 4486. Next base: position 2,397,654 of record NZ_JBSRZV010000001.1, on the reverse strand, counting down.
TGACGACGGCGGCGGGGACGGCGGAGGCGGCGACTAGATCGTGCCCCCGTGATGCTGCGAGCGTTGTGCGGCTAGTCCTCCTGCAGATCCGTTGCAATCCCTGCGAGCCACCGGCGAATGCTTGCCTCGGTCTTGGCATCGAGGCCGCTGGCAAGACGCTTCTCCAGCGCAATCACGCGTTCCCGGCACGCCTTCAGCAGTGTCGCGCCGCGCTGCGTCAGCGTCCATTGCTGGATGCGGCCATGGATGGGATGCGGCGTCATCACAATCGCGCCGTCGCGTTCGAGATTGCGAATGATCACGCCGACCGTCTGCGGCGTCAGGAAGGTGAGGCGGGCGACGTCGGCGCCCGACAGGCCCGGATAGGCGTTGAGCATGGTCAGCACCGCGAATTGGGGCGACGTCACGCCGAGATCCGCCAGCGTCCGCTCCATCGTCAGGCGAACCGCGGCGTGAGCCTGGCGCAGGAGATAGCCGAGATAACCCTGCTCGCCGCGTTTGCCCTCGCCGGGGCCCGGCACCCCTACGGCATCGTCGTCGGCAGACGTGGCGGTCTTGCGCGCCGTTTTCGATCTTGTGATGGCGGTAGCCTTGCGTGACATATAAGAGCTCTTATAAGATACAAGTACTCTTATAATAGCATGGGATGAACGGCGATGTCACACGCCCGCAGTGAATACGAGGATTTCAAGCGGATCGCGCCCGATGCGTATGATCTGGTGCTCGCTTTGGGCCAGGTGGCGGCCAAGGCCGGCCTCGACAAGGAGCTGCTCGAGCTCGTCAAGCTGCGCGCCTCGCAGGTCAATGGCTGTGCCTTTTGCGTACAGCATCACGTCTTGTTGTCGGAGCGGATCGGCGTGCCCGCCGACAAGCTCCATCTGGTCGCGGTCTGGCGCGAGGCGCCGATCTTTTCCGCGCGTGAGCGCGCGGCGCTCGCCTGGGCAGAGGCGTTGACCTTGCTGCCGGACGGTGTCAGCGAAGACGTCTATGCGGAGGCGAGCCGCGAATTCTCCGAGACGGAGTTGACGTACCTGACCTCGGCGGTCGCCTCGATCAACGTCTGGAACCGTTTTGGCGCAGCATATTCGCTGGACGCCGGCGAAGCGGCCGGTCGTGGCGCATGCTGCAGCATCCTGATCGCAACGAGGGGAGATTGCCATGACAGCAATGAGTTTGATCGCGACGCCGCGCCCGGTGCCATCGCGCGCGACGGCTCTGGCAGTCGTTGGCGGACTTGCCTGCGCGCTCGCGATCGGCAAGGCCCTGCCGCTGACGATGGACACTGTTTCCGGCGCATTGGCGCCGCTCTGCGCCACCGCCGCGGGGAGTTCGCCGCTCGACAAGGTCGAGCCGATCGGCTCTTACGCGCTGCCCAATGTGCCGGGCAAGCGGGTGACCATCGTGCGCGTGATCTACGGCCCCGGCGGTTTCTCGCGGCCGCATCGCCATGCGGGATCCGTCACCGCCTACATCACCAAGGGAGAGATCCGCTCCCAGCTCGGTGGCGGCCCGGTCGAGACGTTCGGCGTCGGTCAGTCCTTCTTCGAGCCGCCGGGCTCCACCCACTTGGTCTCGGCCAATGCCAGCGCCACCGAGCCGGCGGAATTGATCGCGGTGTTCGTTGCGGACGAGGGCGCGCAGCTGACGACATATCTGGAGTGATCGGTAAAGACGCGGCCGCTCAATTCTCCTCGCCGGTCGCGCCTTCGCGTAGGTCCGGCTTGACCACGTCGTCCGGCAAGGCATGCGCGACCGGCTGCGGCGTGCCCGCGATCTCCGGGCCGACCTCGCGGCCGCGGCCGCGGATTAGGCGTTCATAGGCGGACACAAGCGTGACGTAAGGGCTGACCCAGATCCAGCCGTCGCGGGTGAACACCTGCACGTCGAAATGCAGATGCATCGAGGTGCCGGCGGGATGGTCGAGATAGTTCGAGACCACGCCGATCTTCTCGCCTTCGGTGACGTTGCGCCCATTGAGCATGCCGTCCGCTGTCAGCACCTGCGGGTTCATGTGCATGTAGCGGAAGCGGATATGCTCGGTCCGGCTGTTGACCTCGAGCGTTACGGCCTGGTCCTTGGCGCCGCGGATCACGATGGCGTCGCGAACCGCGACGACGCCGCGCTGCTTGGGATCGCAGGGCGCGCCGCCTTCGCCGGGCGCCGGGCAGGCGGCCGCGCGGATGTCCTCGCCCTGATGGCCGTAACCGCCGGCGCATTGCCAGACCTCGAAACTTCGGGACTCGCAGAAATTGTCACGCCAGGGATAAGCGGTTGCACCGTCGTTCTTGTCGCGCTTGGCGTAGGACTGCGAGCGCACGAAGGCGGGCGCCTTCTCCAGCGGAAAACGGATCTGCGCATAGGCCATCGCGTCGGGATGACCACCTCTGTTGCGATAGCTGGTGTTCGGGATGATTTCGCCGCTCGGCCGATAGCTGAAGTCCGCCGAGCGCGCCGCGGGGCGATCGATGACGCCAGAGGCCATGTCCGCCAGCGGCCGCATGCGCTGGCCGCCGGCGACGCGCAGCGCCTTCAGGAAGCGCTCGGCGACGGGATAGGCTTCCTTGCAGGCGAGCCGCCGCGGCTTTGGGGACGCTGTCGAGGCACTGGATCGACACCACATAGGCGACCCCGAAGCGCGTGAAGGCGTAACGCACGTAACCTTCCCGGATGAACCTGCGCAGGTCGGGATAGGTTGCCGCGAGCGGCTTGACCGGCTCGCCCTTGCCGCCTGATGGATCGGCGATGTCGTAGATCAGGGCCGAGCCCGTGATCTGCACCTCGACGGGCCTCGCGAACACGCGGCTCGGCATGCCGTCGCCAGCGCCGGGCTCGAGCGAGAACGTGGCGCTGTAACCGGCCGGGCCGGCATCGAACAGATCGACGGGATTGAAATCAGCCTGGAAGCGCGACGGCGACAGGCTCGCAGGTGCGCCGCTTCGCTGCGCCTCGAGGTAAGCCGCTGTATCGAACGGCAGCAGCACGGGCACGGAGCTGCGAGCGATGCCGGTGAAGAACTGCGAAGAGACTGCGTTAAGCTGCACCAGTGCCGGCATCGCGCGGCGATCGTAGCGCGGCACCGAGCGACGCGGCGCAAAAATGAAGTCGCCCGCGATCTGCGGGCGACTGCCGATCTCGGTGCGGAACTGGTCGAGCGCTGCGCGCCAGTCGACGCGCAGGGCCGTGAGCGAGGGGCTGCGGAATTCGTCCGCCGCGAGCGGCGGGGTGATGAGGAGCGAAAGCGGCGCCAGAAGAAGCGAGACGACGCCGAAGCTCTTCCTACCCACTGCCTCGCCCCCCGGCGGTACCCGTTCCGATCCCCGGCCTGTCGCTTAGTCCTTGGCGCGCTCTGCGTAAGAGCCGTCCTCGGTCATGACCACGACGCGGGTGCCGACCGTGATGTGCGGCGGCACGGTGGTCCGCACGCCGTTGGAGAGCACCGCCGGCTTGTACGACGACGAGGCGGTCTGGCCCTTGGTCACGGGCTCGGTCTCGACCACTTCCAGCGTCACGCGCTGCGGCAGCGCGATCGACACCGGGTTGGTGTCGTGCATCGACAGCTTGACGGTCATGCTCTCCTGAAGATACGCGGCGGCATCGCCGACGACGTCCTTCGGCACCTGGACCTGGTCGTAGGTTTCCGGGTTCATGAAATGGAAGCCGTCGCCGTCTTCATAGAGGTAGGTGTAGTTCCGCTCCTCGATGGTGGCCTTTTCGACCTGGTCGGTGGTCTTGTACCGTTCGGAGATCTTTACCCCATCCGAGATTCGGCGCATTTCGATCTGGCTGACCGGGGTGCCCTTGCCAGGATGGATGTTCTCGGCGCTCACGACGACATAAAGCTTGCCGTCTTGCTCGATCACGTTGCCCTTGCGAATAGAACTGGCGATGACTCTCAAAGCTGTATTTCCTGCTTGCTTGGCCCGGCATCGGCCAGGACGTGGTCAAATCGATGGGGGAGTTGGGGCCTCAAATCGGACCTCGGCGCCCGTTTCGGGCCGCAACATACTGATTTTGCCGTTCGATGCCAGCCTTTTGCTCACGGCCAAGGCGGACGGCTGATGGCTGGGGACAAGCCGATTTCGCCGTTTTGGTCGCCCGAGCGGCATCTCGACCGTCGGCCGTTCCTCCAGGCGCGGGGAGCCATTACCGGCGCAATACGGGGCTTTTTCGCCGAGCAAGGCTTCGTGGAGGTCGAAACCTCCGTCCTCCAGGTTTCTCCGGGCAACGAGACCCATCTGCATGCGCCCCGGACCGAGATCATGCGTCCCGACGGCAGCCGGGCGCCTCGATACTTGCGAACCTCACCGGAATTTGCCTGCAAGAAGCTCCTGGCGGCCGGGGAGCCCCGAATCTTCGAGCTCGCCCGGGTATTCCGCGACCGCGAGCGCGGCGATCTGCATTTACCCGAATTCACCATGCTGGAATGGTACCGGGCCAGTGCCCCCTATGACGCCATTATGGCCGACACCGTGGTCGTTATCGCCCGCGCGGCGCAGGCGACCGGGATCGAGGCCTTCTCGTTCCGTGGCCGGACCGCCGACCCCTTCGCCGAGCCGGAGCTTCTGACGGTTGCGGGCGCTTTCGAGCACTTCGCCGGCATCGACCTGCTGTCGACAATCTCAGGCGCCGAAGGTAACCGTGCCGCGCTCGCACAGGCGGCGGCCGGCAAGGTCCGTGTCGCCGAGGATGACACCTGGTCGGACATCTTCAGCAAGGTCCTGGTCGAGCATGTCGAGCCGCATCTGGGGCAGGGACGTTTAACCGTCCTGTTCGAATACCCATCTCCAGAGGCGGCGCTGGCGCGGGTGAAAGCTAGCGATCCCAGGGTCGCGGAACGCTTTGAGGTCTATGGCTGCGGCGTCGAGCTCGCCAACGGCTTTGGCGAACTGACCGACGCCGAGGAGCAGCGCAAGCGCTTCACGGAATCAATGGCGGAGAAGCAGCGCCGCTATGGAGAGGCCTATCCGCTGGATGAGGAGTTTCTGGCCGCGGTTGCCGCAATGCCGGAGGCGAGTGGGGTCGCTCTCGGCTTCGACCGGCTGGTGATGCTGGCGAGCGGCGCAACACGGATTGATCAGGTGGTGTGGACGCCGCCTGCAGAAGAAGCGTTAAGCGAGAGATGACGAAGACCAATCTTGCACGTACCTTGCGCGAGCCGGCCGAGCTCGTGGCCGAAGGCCTCGCACCCGCCGCGGCGCTGCGAGCGCTCGAGCGCGTTGCCGCGCGCTATGCGATCGCGATCACGCCGGCGCTGGTCGAGCTGATCGATCCAGCCGATCCCGACGATCCCATTGCGCGGCAGTTCGTTCCGACCGCCGCAGAGCTCGAGATGCAGCCGGGCGAGAACGCCGATCCGATCGGCGATCACCCGCACTCGCCAGTTCCGGGCATCGTGCATCGCTATCCCGACCGCGTGCTGTTCAAGCTCGTCCACGTCTGCGCGGTCTATTGCCGCTTCTGCTTCCGCCGCGAGATGGTCGGCCCCGGCAAGGAGAACGCGCTGTCGGACAGCGCCTACCGCGCGGCAATCGACTACATCCGTTCGCACAGCGAGATCTGGGAAGTGATCCTGACCGGCGGCGACCCCTTGATGCTGTCGCCGCGCCGGATGAGCGAGATCATGGCCGATCTTGCCGCGATCGATCACGTCAAGATCATCCGCCTCCACACCCGCGTGCCCGTGGCCGATCCCGCACGCATCAGCGAGGAGATGGTCGCAGCGCTGAAGGTTCCGGGCGCGACCACCTGGGTTGCGCTGCATGCCAACCATGCGCGCGAGCTTACGGAAGACGCCCGCGCCGCTTGCGCGCGCTTCGTCGATGCCGGCATTCCCATGGTCAGCCAGTCCGTGCTTTTGCGCGGCGTCAACGACAACGTCGCCGCTTTGTCCGATTTGATGCGAGCGTTCGTCGAATGCCGGATCAAGCCGTATTATCTGCATCACGGCGATCTCGCGCCGGGCACCGTGCATTTGCGAACGACGCTGGCCGAGGGGCAGGCTTTGATGCGGCAGTTGCGCGGGCGGGTGTCAGGGCTGTGTCAGCCCGACTATGTCATCGATATTCCCGGCGGCGCGGGCAAGTCTCCGGTCGGACCGAATTACGTGTTGCCGGCACAAAATACCGCACCCGATGCGGGTGATGCGCGAGCCGAAACGCGCTATCGTATCGTGGATTATTGTGGCGACGTTCATCTCTATCCGCCCGAAACCTGAGCAGGTGAGATGCGAGCCGCGCGGGACTTTAGGATTGGAGGCGGAAATGAGAAAAATCGTCGTGGCAATGTCACTCCTGGTGGCGTTCGGCAGCGCAGGCTTTGCGCAGACCGGGAGCAAGGGCACCGGAACGTCGGGACAATCGGCAGGCTCTGGCGTGCTGCCCGCGCCGGTCGGTCACAGGCAGCCGCGCGCGAGCGACGTGCCGAACGAGAAGAATCTGAGCGATCCGAACAATCCCGTGAACAAGGAAGACGCGGCGCTCGACAAGAAGATCAAGAGCATCTGCCGCGGCTGCTGATTGCTTTCACCTCTCCCCATCGGGGAGAGGTGAAAGGGCGAACCAATCTAGCCTCGATTCTCAGGCCGTCCTTTCGTGCAGGCCCGCGCGCTGGGTGTTGCGGCGGATTTCGACCGCGTCGGCGAGCTGCTCGAGCACGGTTGCCGTGGTTGCCCAGTCGATGCAGCCGTCGGTGATGCTCTGGCCGTAGGTGAGCGGCTTCCCCGGCACCACGTCCTGACGCCCGGCGACGAGATTGCTCTCGATCATCACGCCCATGATGCGGTTTTCGCCGCCGGAAATCTGAGCGGCAATGTCGGCCATCACCAGCGGCTGGTTCTCCGGCTTCTTGCTCGAATTGGCGTGGCTCGCATCCACCATCACCAGCGGCGCGACGCCGGATTTCGCCAGTTCGTTGCAGGCCGCCGCGACGCTTGCGGCGTCGTAGTTCGGCTTAGCTCCGCCGCGCAGGATGACGTGGCAGTCCTCGTTACCCGCGGTCGAGGCGATCGCCGAGCGGCCGAGCTTCGTCACCGCCATGAAATGATGCGGATGCGAGGCCGACTTCACCGCGTCCGCCGCGATCCGCACATTGCCGTCGGTGCCGTTCTTGAAGCCGACCGGGCAGGACAGCCCCGACGCCAACTCGCGATGGATCTGGCTCTCGGTCGTACGCGCGCCGATCGCGGCCCAGGACACGAGATCGGCGATGTATTGCGGCGTGGTCATGTCGAGGAATTCGGCGCCGGCCGGCAGGCCGAGATTGTTCACGGCCGACAGCACGTTGCGCGCCAGGCGCAGGCCCTTGTTGATGTCGAAGCTGCCGTCGAGATCGGGATCGTTAATCAGGCCCTTCCAGCCGACGGTTGTGCGCGGCTTCTCGAAATAGACCCGCATCACGATCTCGAGCTGGTCGGCAAGGTCCTCACGCAGCTTGGCCAGGCGCTCGGCGTAGTCGAGCGCGGCCTTGGGGTCATGGACGGAGCAGGGGCCAACCACGACCAGCAGGCGGTCGTCTTGGCCGGTGAGGATGGCATGGATGGCGTTGCGCGCCGCCATCACCACACGCGTTGCGGTGAGCGTGCGCGGAACTTCTCGCATCACCTCTTCCGGCGTGCTCAGCTCTTTCAGTTCACGGATACGAAGATCGTCGGTCGTGCTCAGCACGGCGGGCTCCTGTCTGTTTTAGAACCTGCCGGCCAACAAAAAAGCCGCCAGGTCTGGCGGCTTGTTCGGACGTTTGCTGCAATTTTTCAGATTGAGCGCGATCCTCCCGCCGCCAGCGAGCTGTCGTAGCTAAAGTACCAAAAATAGCTGGTGGCGACGGTGATCATGGCAGGCCATATAGCGCGTCATCGGCGGGTTGTCACCCCCAAAACGGCGCGCCGCGTGACGAGATACCTCAGGTGTTGCTGTTGCGCGCCGCCAGCGCCATGCCGATGAGGGTGGCGCCGCCGAACAGCAAATTGATACCCACGAGAATGCCGATGGCCCATTCCGCCGAGCTCGGCAGGCCCGTGATCACCATGAACGAGATCGCGATGTCGACGAGGCCGGAGATCATCAGCCACGACCAGCGGCCCCCGGGCTCGCGGCGGTGCTCCAACGCGTACATGATGGTGGCGACACCTTCGGCAAGGAAATAGGCGCCAATCACGATGGTCAGCGTCAGCACCGCCTGCATCGGGCGGGCCAGCAGCAGCATGCCGGCGAGGCAGGCGAGGGCGGCGGAGATCAGCGACCACCAGAAGCCCGGCGTGGCGCGCGCCCAATAGGTCACGATCAGCCCGCCGATGCCGCTGACCAGGAACATCCAGCCGAGGATGATCGCGATCGCGAGGCTGGCGAGTGGCGGGACAACCAGCGCGGCGATACCCAGGACGGCGAGCAGGATGCCTTCGAACAGGAAAGCCTTCCAATGCGCCTTCACCGTCCGGCTCATGGCGGATTGCAGCCGTGAAAGATCTTCGGGCGATGTCATCGGCAGGCTCCAGACTGAAAGCTGTGCGCTCAATTTAGGACGCGTACATCACGCTTGCGATCCCGCGACTAACCGCCGGGCGCCGACGAAAAGCCTTCGCCGCTGGTGCGGATGCGGTTGCGGCCGAGAATGTAGATCGCCGTTGTGACAACCAGAAGCGCAAGGCCGAGCAGGATCGAGACGAAGCCGATCGGGATCAGCGCCAGCGTCAGATTGCGCTCGGGATTGATCAGCCAGTGGTGGATCGAGGTCAGCACGAAGGCGAGGCCAAGGAAGCCAACGCCGCCACCCGCGAGCAGCAGCGCCCACATCCGCCGCAACTGGCTGAGTCGCTCCCGCGCAATGTCAGTTCGGGGCGCATGATGGCGTGCAACCCGACGGACCAGCCGGACGGCAAAGGCGATCGAGCTGAAGCCGATCAGAAGGCTCGCGCCGCCGAGCCACATCCGCAAGCTGGGATCGAGCTCCGGCATGCGCTGGAGCGTGAGCAGCGGGAAGTCGAAAGCCGAATGCAGCGCCAGGGGCCCAGCGAAGATCAGGAGGCGGCTGGAGAGACGCGCCCAGTCGCGATGGTGACGGTTCGCGCCCAGCGCCGTGCCGGCCCGGGCGATCGTGAGATAAGCGCCGGCGATGATGCCGAGCGCGCCGTGGAACGGCACGGTCAGCACACTGCGCAAGGCGGCGAGCGAGCGCCACATCTCGGCATGCTGCACGAGATAAGCGAGGTTCTCGTAGGCGGCGAAGCCGAGACCGACCGCGGCACCATAGACCACCGTGTCCATCGGATTGGCAAAGGTGCGCCGCTTGGTCGAAGAGACCAGCACGATGGCGATGACCTTGACCGCCTCCTCGGGCAGCGCCACGCCGAACACCGAATGCATCGCCAGCGCTGCCCAGGGATTGTCTGGAGCCGCAACCATCTTGGCGAAGGGCGCGCGGGCAAGGCCGAGCAGCGAAATGCTGGCGGCACCAAGCAGGAACGCGGTCCAGACCTGGGCCGGCGGTCCCGGCCGCTCCTCGGCGGCAATAACGAGCCATAGCATCAGCAGCGCCGGGGCGATGGCGGCCGTTCCGATCACGGTGGGTAACGCTTCAATCAGGTACATCGGCGTCGAAAATAAGTTCCCTTGATCCGCTTAGCTACGTCCACCGATGCGACCATGTGTCATGCGCTCGCTGTCGGTTCGCTTAACGACCGCTGCAGCCTCCATTCATACGTGCCGCCGCGAATGTTTGGAATCCAAGCGCAATCAATTGCATGACGGAGCCTGTTCGTCATCCATAGCGAGAGGTTCGTCGCCTTTGAGAGGACAGGTGGCCGGCAGGCCGGTCCAGTCACGCTTCGTCGCGCCCGCGCGAGGGCGACGCAATCCGGCGGGTCCGCACCTGCTCCAGCTCCCAGAAGGCGCGTACGAGGCACGTGCCGAGGCAGGAGACGATGAGGAGCAGCAGGAAGGCCTGGTCGACGGCAGGGATCTGGATCATGGCAATGATAAAGTAACCCCCGTGCCACGCGCTTCCGCTTCGTCCGCATGCGCTTGCGGACGTGTGAGGCGCGTCAGGCATTCGCCACGCTCAATGCGTGGTGAACGGCGGCGCGTCGGGCGCGATGTCGAAGGCGCCGAGATGGAATTCCTCGCCGACGGCCTCGGCCGGCTCGGACGGTTGCGCGAGCAGCGTGAACGCGGCCTGCGGATATTGTTGCCAGATCGCGAGATCGCCAGCGGTGATGGTGAGCCAGCCGAAAGTGTACATGTAGCGGCCCGGCTCGGTGACCCGGCCGACCCTGTCCCAGGTGATCTTGTTGACTGCCATCCGGTCCCCCGATCGCAAGTCCGCAAATGTCGTCCGGCCAAAGGCGCAGACCTACAAAAGTTGATCCCGCATTGGGGCCGCTCTAGGGCAGCCGCAGCCGTAACCCCGCTCAGGCGGAGTGCGGCAAGGGCGAAGGATCAGCCGGACGAGGTCGTCCCGCTGCTGCTTTCGGCGAACTTGACCGCAAAGCCGTGGTCGAATTTGCGGATCACGCGCCCGACGCAGGCGCCGACCGCCAACGCGGTTCCGGCCGGCGGGCAGGTTCGTGCCGAGGCCCGCGGCTGGCCAAAAAGGCAGGATCGAACGTGAGCGTCAGATCGCACGACGAAGTTGCATGGCTGCACATCTGACGATACTGGCGACGTCTTGCCGGAAGGGCATGAACCTGCGGACCGCACGGTTCGTCTCCCACCCGGCGACCGCTCGCTCGCCGGGACGATGCAGGAAGGTCGCGACATGATGTTTGCCGAGCTTGCTGGCTTGGACATGACCGACGCGGATTTTTACTGGGCACAATTTCACGACGCGGTGCTTGAAGAAGCCGTCTTGGCATGGTGACGCTAGGTGCGCTGATCCTGGGACATGCTCGACAGGGCTTGAGGATAGCCGACTGGCGAGGATGGAGCTCGAGCCCGGCGCGCGCGCAAACTGATTGGGCGAGGCCCGCCGGTTCACGCTGGCGGGCTTGTACTCGGGCTGATGACGTGGACCAAATCGCTGGAGTTAATCCGTACATTCTATTCGCGCTGGCAGTCACAACTGGGGCGTGCATGCGGCATAATCGCACTGAGGTTGCTTTTCTTTGCGAAACATCTCAACAGGGTGTCTAATGATGGTTAAACTCTGAAGGTTTAGCATTTTGGGGTTCATGGTCATGCGCCACTTTTCGAGGCGACGACACCCCGAGAAACGCAAGCCACCCTCCAAGTGGGTCGTCGTGTACGGAGGCATGTCCGTGGAGTGTAGCGACGAGGCAAGCGCGAAGAATTTGGCGGCCAAGCTCCGTCGGAAAGGGTACCGGCTGGCGGCTCGAACGGCGGAGGGCGTGTCGCCTTCCTGGCGAATTGATCCCGAGGAGCTGGACGAGTGGCTGAGCCGGGAAACCAAACTGAGTTGATGGACAGGCCGCTTCTGCAGGGCAAGGCGGTGAAATACAAGACCCCGCCAATTCACGCTGGCGGGCCTTTCTCAGCGTCGGGTTGGTGTGGGGAGCCAGTGAGGATTTCGTACGCTCGCTCTGCCTGCTCCTTCGTCAGATTGGCTGCGAACTCGGTCCCGACCACCGCCGGGCCTTTGCGCTCACGATCGTAGACCATCCAACCGAGGCCTCCCATGCGAACGAGAAATCTGTTCCGAGGCGCGGCGCTGTCAGTCAAGAGCAGTCCTCCTGATGCCCCTAACAAGTACGCCACGCCTATTCCTACGGTTATGTGAATCACCCAGGGAAAAATGGACGCATCTCTGGCCGTGTTCCTGGCGGGAACCTCGGCCAGTGTGCTCAAACAAACAGAGCAGCGCTCGGGCCGCCTCAGCCCGCGTCTTGGCGGACCGCGATCGCAAGCCGCTGATTGCCTCGTTCGAAGTCGGGCTGGACATCGGCCCGCGTGATCCGCAGTCTTGGCAGACAAACGCGGCTCGAGATCGGACAGCCGAACATCGTCAGGCCAACGATCGGCACTCAGCGCGACGTGATGGCCGCAATGGCACTAGATCAGGATCCCGCGTAGGCCCTCTCGCGCATCTCGCCGAAACTTAAGCGGCCGACCATCGGCGTGCGTTGGCGTGTGGCGTCGGACAGGGCGAGGCATGCCGCCATCAAAGCGGCATCGCAAGCACCTCGCAAATTTTCGATTTACTGGTGGCTCTGAACGCGCGCGAGCTACTGCGCCTCGTGGGTGTGGAGAAGATCCGACGGCAGCGGTTCTATATGGAGGGGCTAGCAGATCCGCAGGGCTCACGGGTTATGAGCGCGTGCCCGTGCCGCCAATTTTTTAGCACGTGTCCGTTCCAACATTCATGGCGCTTTTGAGCGAAGCCAATCGAGGCCATGATTATCAAGGCTACGACCACACACGCAGCTACGAGGTTACGCGTCACGGTGCCACTCCAAGGTAAACCTGTGACTGGCTACTCGGGCATCATACTGCGCCCGTGGGTCTGGAAAAGCAGCGTGTGGTGGTCACGCAGAGAGCGCTCAAGGGCGCCGCTTATATCCAAAGGGATACAGACCCGATTGCCGAATCACCCTACACCTCGGCATGCCTCGGCGGCGCCCCATTACTGTCGAGGCCTCCAACAGCGGCTCCGGCGGGTTGTGCCGGGGCCGTTTTTTGCGACCTGGAACAATGAGTGCGCTCGGCGTGGGTGCATCAGTCTGGAAACCTGAATATGCGGGCCGCAAGGACAACTGCGCGACAAGAGCGACAGCGATGGTCGTCATCATGACGACCTCCCGGCGGCAGCCGACTCAGTCCATGCGCGTTTATTGGCCCTGTGTTGGACACGGCAGCGGGACTGAGAGCTAAATGATTGATTTAGTTGGCGCTCCCTAGCGGAATCGAACCGCTCTCTCCACCGTGAAAGGGTGGCGTCCTAACCGATAGACGAAGGGAGCAAACGCAGCGCCCCGCCGCTTTTCGCGGCACGGCCGCTGGCCGACCGAGTCAGGCCCGGCGGCGTGCAGCGGGCGAACGTATAGTGGCCTTTGCGCCGCCGGGCAAGCCGTTCGGGAACGGGATGTCCGAAGCGGTGGATAGCGCCGGCTCCAGGATCATTTGGGGCCGATCTCAACGGTTTCTTAGGGTTCCCTGAGATAGCGCTGGAATGGGAGATCTTAAAGCCGATGCCTCAGCCGAAGAAGCGCGCAGCCCGCAAGCTGCTGTCGCAGCATGCCTGGATCACGCTCGACGGCGGATTCGCCGCGCGGCGCTGCCTGGTCCAGGACATCTCGGAGTCGGGTGCGAAGATCACGCTGGACGAGGATGCGAGCCAGCTGCCGGGCGTGATCCGGATGGCGTTCGCCCGCGATGCGCGCACCGGGCGGAGTTGCCAGGTGGTCTGGCGCCGCGGCAAGTCGGCCGGCGTCAGGTTCCTCTGATCCCGCTAGGCGCGCCGGATGGCGCGCCGCGCCGGTCCGGGCTAGAACAGGGCATGCGCACGCCGCCGCTCGTCCTGATCCCATTGCTGGTCTCGCTGCTGGCCACGTCCGCCACCGCTGCGGAGGGCTTGCGCCTGCCGCCCACCGAGCCGCCCCAGGCGACCAAGACGCTCCCGCTGAAGGGCACCGGCGGGAGCGCGAAGGCGGGCTCATGCGCCTCCTATGGACGCGGCTTCCATATGGTCGAGGCGACCGGGACCTGCGTGAAGATCGGCGGTGCGGTCAGCGTCGAGACCACGGTGCGGCGGTAGTCGGCATGGTGCCGGATCTGCTGCGGCCCGAGATCGTCTTCCCGTTCGTGATGTATTGTGCGCTCTTGTGGTGGGTCGGGCGCGGCCTGAGCTGGCCGGCGAAGCTTGCCACGGCCGTGGTGACGCTGGTGCTGATCATCTGCGTGGTGCTGGTCGAGCGCGGCTGGCGCTAGACGCCAAACAAAACTGCGAAAGCAACCCCATGCACAGTAGCCGTCAGGCCTCCGGCGTGACGCCGCCCGCTTGCGCGGGGAGGCCGATTCAGCGTGGCCCCGGCAGGCTTTGAGCCGCGCCGCCGGCTCACGACATCGGCGGTGCGACGAATTGCGCAAATCCGCTGCGCTTGCCGAGCTCGGCGAGCCAGCGCGTCAGGTGCGGTTGGGCCGGGCGGGTGATGCCCTCGACGCCGAGCCAGCGCCGCGCATAGCAGCCGATCGCGATATCGGCGATCGTGAACTGATCGCCCTCCATGAAGCGGCGCGTGGCGAGATGGCGGTCGGCGATGGCCCAGACCTCGGCGGCGGCATCGGCATCCCGCTGCACCTGGATCATGTCGCGCTCGGCGGGCGCCGTGCGCACGATGCCCCAGAACACCGGGCGATCGACCGGCTGCACAGTCGACAACGTCCAGTCGAGCCAGCGGTCGACGCTGGCGCGGCTCTTCGGCGCCTCGGGGTAGATCGCCGTGCCGCGCCCATGCGCGAGACAGAGATAGCGCAGGATGGAGTTGGACTCCCACAACACGAAGTCGCCTTCGACCAGCGTCGGGATCCGCGCATTGGGATTCATCGCGAGATACTCGGCCTCGCGGGTCTTGCCGAACGCCATGCCGGCGTCGATCCGCTCGAAGGGCAGGCCGAGCTCGGTGAGGCACCACAGCACCTTCTGCACGTTGACCGAATTGGCACGGCCCCAGATCGTCAGCTGTTGGTCCGGCATCGAGCTTGCTCCCGCGGCGTGGTCGATTTGTGCGGGTGATAACGGAATTTCGCGTCGTGGAGGACGGCGCTTGCGGCGCGCCCCTCATGCAAAAAGCTCCGCCCGAGGCGGAGCTTTCGTGGCAAATGTTATGGTCGCGCCTCTAATGGCCGAAGAACAGCCATAACAGAATGATCACCGGGATCGGCACGCCCAGCAGCCACAGCAAGATACCTCGTCCCATTGCGTTCTCCTCCGATTGCTCTGTCGGAGGGACAATCCCAGGTGCGAGGGCTTGTTCCTGGGCGAGGTGCCTTACCAATGGCCGGTGTTGGGCATCGAGGCCCAGGGTTCCTGCGGCGGCTTCGGCTCGCCCTTTTGCAAGAGCTCGATCGAGTGCAGGTCCGGCGAGCGGACGAAGGCCATGTTGCCGTCGCGCGGCGGACGGTTGATGGTGACGCCGGCCTTTTGCAGCTTCTCGCAGGTCGCGTAGATGTCGTCGACCTCATAGGCGAGATGGCCGAAGAAGCGATCCTCGCCGTATGTCTCCTCGTCCCAATTGTAGGTGAGCTCGACCAGCGGGGCGCCGCGCGTCTTGGGCTGGTTTTTCAGCGCGTCGAGATCGTCCGCCGCGCACAGGAACACCAGCGTGAAGCGCCCCTTGTCGTTCTCGATCCGCCGCACCTCCGTCAATCCAAGCGCATCCCGGTAGAACTTCAGCGCGGCATCGAGATTGCGCACGCGCAGCATGGTGTGGAGGTATCGCATGGTTGTTGCTCCCTGACATTCAGAGGGTTTTGCAGAGGGTTTTGCTTTGGGCCGGACCGGCGGGAGCATCAATTAGCAGCAAAATGCGACAAAGGGCAGGGGCCGCTCTCAGAGGCGCTACGTTGAGGCGCTAGTGTCCTGAACCAGAAGTTCGCAACATTGGTCCGTTTTGTGCCGGGGCATTGTATCGGCAGAAGCGCTCGATGGAAGCAAGGATGTCGTCAGCGGACTTGGTCCATCGGAATGGTTTCGGATCGGCATTGTGTCGTTCGATGAACGAGGTGATGTCCGCCCTGAGGGCAGCGACACTGCGATAGACGCCGCGCCTGATCTTCTTATCGGTAAGGAGCGCGAAGAAGCGCTCGACCTGATTGAGCCATGACGAACTGGTCGGGGTCAGGTGCACATGCCAACGCGGCCTTTTGGCTAGCCATTTCCGGATCAGCGGCGTCTTGTGCGTTGCATAGTTATCCATGACGAGATGGACGTCGAGTTCGCCCGGTACGGCGGCCTCGATCTCGTCGAGGAACTTGCGGAACTCGGCGGCTCGGTGGCGTCCGTAGCATTTGCCGATGACCCGTCCGGTCGCAATGTCGAGAGCGGCGAACAGCGATGTGGTGCCGTGCCTTTTGTAGTCATGGCTCCTTCGAGCCGGCTGACCGGGACGCATCGGCAGCATCGGCTGACTGCGGTCCAGCGCCTGGATTTGGGACTTTTCGTCTACACACAGAACGATGGCGTGTGCCGGCGGCGAGACGTAAAGGCCGACGACGTCGCGCACCTTGGCGACGAAGTTCGGATCGGTGGAGAGCTTGAATGTCTCTAGCCGGTGCGGCTGGAGCCCGAAGGCCCGCCAGATGCGTTGCACCGTTGACACCGACAGGCCGCTGGCCTTCGCCATGCCCCGAGAACTCCAATGAGTGGCGTTCTCGGGGCAGCTTTCCAGCGTCCGCACGATCACAGCTTCGATGCGGGCATCGTCAATGGTGCGCGGCGCCCCGGAACGCGGCTCGTCGTGCAGCCCGGCCACGCGCTGCTCTACAAAACGCTGCCGCCACTTGCCTACCGTTCCCCGCTCCAGGCCTAGCTTGGCCGCCACCTCCTTGTTCTGACCGCCTTCCGCGCAGGTCAGCACGATCCGGGCTCTCAGAGCCAGCGCCTGCGCCGTTTTCCGCCGCATCGTCAGCGACTGAAGTTCGGCAAGCTCATCATCGCTCAATATCAGGGGCGCAAGCCGCTGGGCCGACATCAGATCCTCCGTCGCTGTTACAGCCGCCATCTCTGGCACAGCGACGCGAATCTACTGCGAATCTACGATTGCGAACTTGTGACTCAGGACACTAGCGCCGCCGCTGCGCGGGCGCGCCCGTTCCGTTCCAATAGGGTTGAGCCGAAGCGGCCGGCGGCACGCCTTGCCCGATCGGATTGCTGAACGGATTGCTGCTGGGCTGCGTCGCCACGGCGCAGCAGTACGCGCCGTTCGCAGGGCGGGGGCGTCGTTGCTGCTGCTGGGCGAGGGCCGAGGTCGCGTACAAGAGGAGAGAGATCGCGAAGACTGATCGAAGCATGGGTGTGCCTTTCCGATCAGGGGAAAACGGGGAACGGGCGCGGGTGTTCCCGAGCGCGTGGTCGATATGATATGGGGGTGCTTCTGTTTGCGATCGCGAGTGCACCCATTTGGCTTGGCGAGAAGCCCAGATTGTTGGCGAGCCGGTTCAGTGCACTGTCACGCAATTCGAAAATAAGAAAGCGCCGCACAAATCTTGTTCAAGGAAAGTGTGCAAGCGCCCCGAGCGAAGAGTCTCCTTATCATCAGCCTCCTTGGCAACCGTACATCATCTGCATTCAGATTGCGGTTTGGGGCCTTCGGCTGTCCGCGGCCTGGCCGCGGGCTCAATCTGCCAATTTCTGGCGATAGATTCCTTCAGGGTTACGGCTAAGCAATACACTGCGGATTGCAAAATGGGCCTGGTTTCTTTGTCGGCCTCAAGAGTCTGGAGAGCTCTATTTATCCCGACCATCCGAGCTTTCACCTCGTCGTCCTCAACGAGGGACAGTTGACTCCAATACAGCGCATAAAAGTTGTCTCGCGCATCTTTCCATTGAGGGGTTTCGGGGTCTAGTGACGCTAACTTGCCTGCAATGGCTGATGCATTCGTGTAGGTGGATAGCTGCAACTCCAGGAATGGCCTGCGCGCTTCCGTCTGGCGCGTTCGCTGCGCTGCTTCCGCTTGCGCGCGTGCATTCTTCTGTTCGTCCAGATAGCCATTCACCGCCCAAACCGCCGCCGCTATCGCGGTAAGCATCGGAAACATGACCTGCACGAGCGTCAGCACTCGTTCCGTCTTTGGAGAGAACGGTGCTTTCGATGTCTCTCTGACCGGCAACTTGCTCATATGCCCTCGAATAAGCTCTCATGCCAATTGAGCGGGCGGAGGAAACGTCTGGATCTATCTCAATTGGAGGTAGAATGAGCAAAATCGTTGCAGACTTCAAGGCTCTCAAGATCTCAGAGCAGCACGAAGTGTTCCCCCAAACTTCGTCCCTCTACTTCTCCACCGGCACGAGGTCCGCTATGTGAGTGCGGGGACGCGGAATTGGCTCTGAAGATCCTGCTCGGCTCGAACTTCACGCTGGCCCTGGTGGTGCTCGCATGCCACTTCGCGACCAGGGACGGGCGCGATGGGATGTAGCGGCGCTCAGGGCGGCGGACCACCTCGAGCGGAGCTTTGCACGCTGTGCCAGTTCGGGCATTAGAACGCGAACCACGCCAGCACTGCGAACACCGGGATTATCGCTACGCCGAAAAGCAGGAGGGGTGAAGGTTCGTTGCCTATGCGGTCATCGCTCATGCGAGCTCCCAGGAAAACTCCGTGACGGAGACGAAGCGCGACCTCCTGTCATGACCAGAAGCGCGTCGGCCCAATGTTGGAATGACGGGGCGGGAGCGACGTTCCAAAAGAAAGCTCCGCAACCTTGGGGGGCGGGGGCGCGGAGCCTTCCTCACGTCGAGCAGGGGCGGCCTGCTCCCGAAGCCAACGATCGCGGCACCGCGCGGTTCCTATCTGACCGACCAGGCAGCGCCGCGTCGGCCCGTTTCGTCAGAAGGACTGATCCAGCGATCAGGTGAGCCGATCCAAGTTTCCCAGCGGCTTGTTTCCCGGCGGCTTGGCGGGTTCGTTGTCGGGCTTTTTGGCCTGCTCCTTGCCCTCTTCGGCGAGCTTGCCGTCGCCCGTCACCTCGGCGATCACCTGTTTGGTCTTGCCGGCTATCTTATCGCGAATCCTCGTCATGCACGGCAACGCCTCACGTGCCGCGGCGTTGCTAACGAAAAGTCCGCGAAACCTTCTTGGCCGCGGATGAATTCAGGGGCCGTCGCGAACCCCGGCGGCGCTGGCCGCGACCAATCGCATGATTCAAAGCCCGATCAGCGCGATCCTGGAAATGCTCCTGTTCCCATGCGGCGGCTTCTTGTTTTCGTCCTGATGTTCCCGGCGATCGCCATGCTGTTGCTGGACGCATTCTCATTCGACGACACGGTGACCGCCGGCATGTTGCCCGGCATGATCGTAAGAGGATATCTCGTCGGCATCACGCCGGCGCTTGCGATCGCACTCGTGGACTGGCTACTCAGGCGGACTAGTTTGTCCCGCGTGCTTCTGACGGCTGTTTCGGGCTACGTCCTTGCAAGCGGCGCGGGCCTCTTGATGCGCGACGTGAGCGTCGTCGAGGCCTTGCAGCTCGGGCTTGCTGGCGCAATTCCAGCCGCTGTGTGCTCGGGGCTGTCGCAGTCACCGTACCGTGCGCCCAACGCTTGCCAAGCGGGAGAGGCCGAGCACACCCGCAGACAATCCTCGTGATGTCCATATTCGCCTGACCCACGGCAAAGACGGAGACGACTGGCGAAGGTGCGATGGTGCCGCGTTGCAACCGGCCGACGAGCGAAACCGGCTTTTACACGCCCGCCCGCTGATGTAGCGTGCAAGCGAGCCGCCAACGCGGTGTGCCGAAACCGCGTCAGTACCTGGCGGCGCATGTGCCCACGGCGGGCAATGACTCCATCATTTTTCAGACCCACCGTCGTGACGATCAGCTCGTCACGATGCGCGTTCTCATGATTTCAGAAGGACGACAGCCATGCATTTCTGTCTCACGGGGCAATACACGCAACGCGCTCTCAACGCGATTCTGGAAAACCCGACGACCAATCGTCAGGAGGCGGCAGCGAAACTGATCGAGGCGGCCGGCGGCAAGCTGGTCTCGATGTACAGCGTCGCGACCGACGGTCCCGGCGTTCTCGTGATTTTCGACGTGCCTGATCCGAATGCGGCACCGGCCATCTCCGGCCTGACCGTCACGGCGGGCACATTGCAGAACGTGAAGCTGATGCGGCTGTTCACGCAGGACGAGATCAAGCAGGTGCGGCAGAACGCGGCCAAGCTGCGCTCGTCCTACAAGCCGCCGGGCGGCTGATCTGCCGACAACAGGCGAGGCCGCCGTTCGTCGCATCGAGCGGCGGCCTTGCAAAGGTTAGGCCGCAATCCGCTGCTCGACCGGAGCGGTCAGGTGCTTGAGCACTTCGGCGTGCTCGAGGTCGGGGACCGCAATGGCGGTGTGGCTGTACATCGCGTGGGTCCGCGATGTCGCGATCCGGTCCAGGATCTCTTTGCCCTTGATCACGTGCAGGCCCATGCCCTCCCGGGCGGGGAAGATCGCCAGCACCACGTCATAGGCGGCGATGACGGCTCTGAGCGCTTCGGCCTTGTCTTCGGCGACGTCGACGAAAATGCGAACATCAGCCGCGAGTTCACGCAACTCGTGAAAATCCAGCACTGTGGGATACTCCAACGCAACGATACTGACGCGGAGCTTGGAGCCGTTGGGTTACCGAAGTCTGAACAATTTGAATCGAATAACAAGTTTCACGATGAGGTGACACGTCGCTGGGACGGCGTGCGAATTGAATATCTCGCCCACCGAACTTGAGCTATGCTCCTGCCGGAGATAACGGAGGGCGGCCGTGCGAAAAGCTGTCGTGGTTGCGTTCCTGGCGCTCGGTCTGACGCCGGCATTGGCGCAGGACGCTGCGAAAGCGCCTGACCAGAAAAAGGCTGATCCAAAATCGGACAATTGCTTCTACACGGTCGGGACCCAGGCCATCCAGGTCCCGATCGGCGCGAGTGTATGTCGGCGTCAGCCGGCACCTTACAACGACAGATATTCGCTGCTTCGATGCACCCCTCCGCTCGACGAGCTCGCCACCGACGTCAAGCGGGGCGATGCCCGCTGCGACCGCTACGATGAATGACGATTAGTCGGCTCTGACGGCGCGGTCATCGCAGGTGCGGCCTGGAGGCGGGAGCGCGCGCGGCCGTCATGGCGCGATGCGGTCGCTTTTGACGTGCTCGCGAAAGCCTAGATTTTGCCGCAAAGCGAGGCCTCTTCCTAAGGCCCAGCTTGCGTTTTGGGCCTCGATGGGGTCTAAGCCCCGTCACCTCATGACCACCGGCATGAATCGGAAGCGCGCGCGACCCGCGGGTTCGACCGCGTAATCATCAGGGTTTGCTCGCGCGCAGAGAAGGAATTCAGACATGGCGAAGATGACGAAGACCCAATTGATCGATGCAATTGCAGAAGGCACGCAGATCTCGAAGAACGACGTGAAGTCTGTGATCGAGTACATGGCGACGGTCGGCTACAAGGAGCTCAACGAGTCCGGCGAGTTCGTCATTCCCGGCTTCGTGAAGATGTCGGTCGTGAACAAGCCCGCGACCGAAGCGCGGATGGGCATCAATCCCTTCACCAAGGAGCCGATGCAGTTCGCGGCCAAGCCGGCCAGCAAGTCAGTGAAGGCCTCGCCGCTGAAGGTCGCCAAGGACGCGGTCTGATCCCGCCATGCTGCGCTAAGGCGCGACGAGATTGGGACGAATCGTCATCGCGCTTCAGGTTGTCGTTTGAGCATGATCTTTTCGGAAAACCGCTGCGCACTTTGCGCTAACGCGGTCCTCCGGGGTCCGGATCATGCTCAAGGCGCTGCACAAGAAAAACCCCGCGCTTTCGCAGCGGGGCCTTCTCGCCGACCGCGATGGGATTTCAGCGCCTGGCCGTCAGCCGTATCTCAAACTTAAGGTTGAAAATCCAAAAAGCAACCGCGCCGCCATGACGGAGTATGTTCGTCAGGCGGCGCTGCCGTATTGACTGGGCGCTGAAATCCCAGCTTTCATGGGTCCGCGCGATGCGCGTCCAATGCGACGTCCACCGAAATCGTGCGCGGAGACTGGACTTTTTGTTCTCATTTTGTTCTAGTGAGGCATCTTCTTTGGAGGTGACTCATGACTGTCGAAAAACAGCGCGAAGTGATCAGGCTCTGGAACGAACTGCGGAAGGTCGAAGGTCCGGCCGCAGAGGAGATCCGCATCCAGATCCTGGAATGCTTTTCCGAGAAGGGCAAAGGCAAGCGGGCGGCTTGATCCGCCTCGGTGCGCACCGACATTCGTCAGGCGCGCTCTCGTATCGGTTGCGCGCCTGACGCCCCCGTCGACGAGCCGCGATCGCGATGACCGCGGCCGTTTTGGAATTTCTTTCGACAGTGATTGCTGCCGATTGCGGCGCGGCGGCGTGCGCTTTCACCGATCGTTAGCAATCGCCGCGTGCTGATTTTCTCGATTCCGATTCGTTCTTTGCGAACGAAATGGAGTCGGATGCAGAACATCTCGTGCCTGCCGGTTTCGCGTGTCTCGGAACGAAGCAGCGTGATGCTTCGCATGTTCGCATCCTCATGCCAGCGTAGAGCATGCGCGAGCAGGCTATCGCCTATGAAAACGGCGTAGTTTTTGGCGCTACCGTTTCCACATCGTCATGGCCGGGCTTGTCCCGGCCATCCACGTCTTCACTTCTGCAGAACAAGACGTGGATGCCCGGGACATAGGCGAGCGAAGCGACGCCGTCCTTGCGGACGGCTATGCCCGGGCATGACGAGTTTGTGGAGCGATCGACTGCTCACAAGACACATCGAACCTGCAGCATTATCCGCATATGCGATTGCCCTGCATGCGCGAGGGAGCGCGACACGGACGCGTGCTGGTTCATCGAGATGTTCGTCGAGATCGCGAAATCGCGCGGGGTGGGATCGTGCTCGTTTGCATGCAAACGAATTGTTAAGATCTGCTCCGCGCTGATTTCTTCGATTCCGATTCGTTCTTCGAGAACGAAATGTAAGCGAAGCTGGAACAAAACCGGCCGCTGCACCGCGTCAGCCGCCGTCGCTTTCCGTCTCGACGCTTGCGATGTCCAGGGCTATCGTTCGGAGACGGGTGCCGGCGATGAAGAACGGACTCTATTCCATCCACATCCACATGCTCGACGGCGTGAAGGGCCGCGACAGCGGCGTCCTGATCCTGCGCGACGGCGTGCTGCTCGGCGGCGGGCCTTACTTCTGGTCGCGCGGCTCGTACAAGGTCGGCGGGCGCAGTTCGAACAGCGGGACCTGGAAGGGCGAGCTTGCCACCAACCAGCATACGCCGTTCGCCGACGCCTTCGTACGGCCGCTGTTCGGCGGGCAGGAGGTCACGAGCGGCTTTTCCGGGACGTATCGCGACGACGAGGCCGAGGTGTTCGGCACGGTGCTGGTCGCCGGCCGCCGCAGCCTGAGCTTTCGCGCGACGCTGAAGCGGCTCGCCGAGATCTGAAGCGGGCGCGCAAGCTCCTAACGAAAGCTTGCCCCAAAGGGGATAACCCTATTTGGTTAGGTTAAAAGCCCAATCGCGTTGCGCGCGCCGCTGCCTAGAGTAGGTGTTCTGGCAAGGACAAGAACGACTTTGCCAAGAAGCGGATTTTGACATGACGCCTTTTTCAGGACCGTCCTTTTATCAGGGCGACCGGCACACCTACCGCCGCGTCGCAATCGCCGGCTCGCTGTTCTGCCTCGCCTTCGTGGTGATCAGCTTCTCGGTGCGGCCACAAGCCGAGGACACGCGCGTGGCGGTCAAGGCCGACCGCCTGGTGCGCACCGCCGGCCAGGCGCCGCACGCCAATTAACGCTCGCCGCCAATGATGTGATCCTCGGCGGATTCGTCGGAGCATCCGACGCCCGCCGTCGCGAGCGCTACAAAGCCGGCATAGCCGGTCAGGTTGAGCAGAATTTCGAGCCATGCGGGCATGACTGGCCTCTTCTTCTCTTGAGGCTAGGCAACGTGCGCCGCTGGCGCATGTTCCCGGGATAGTTGCGTCAGAGCCGAGAGGAGGGGTCGAGCCGGCGGCCGAGGGTCGCAATCGATTCGCTTGAGGGCTGGTCCTTCAGGAACTCGGCGATGGCACGCGCCAGCTCACCGTCGCTCATCGGCGCCGGCGGCGGGCGCAGCGTACCGACCCCGAAGCTGCGGACGATCTCGTCGTAATGCTGATCATCGGACCTGGGAACAAGCCTTCGGATGCGCGCCAGCAAAGCGGATATCGGCAATCTCTCCTCCTCGATTCTCCGCCCCGCTGGCAGAAGCTTGCGTCTGCTGCCATGCGCTCCCGTGAAACTGAAAACCCCGCCTGCACCGCGGAGGATGCAGACGGGGTCTTCGTGCTGTCGCCTCAACCCGGATGGCGGAGGCTCCCGCACTTGAGCATTCAATCCGCCCGCCGCGCTTTCGTTCCTGCGGGACAGAGATTTTTTGCAGCCCGCGGTTCCCGGCTCTGCGCGCAACCATCGTAGGCGCAGGCCGTTATCGTCGCAGTACGCGAAGGAGGAGAAGCATGAAGAAGACACTGGCAGTTCTGGCCACCGTCGCGGCCGTCGGCGTGACGGCGATCGCGGCGCCTGCGCCGGCCGAGGCGCGTGGCCGCGGCATCGGACCGGGCCTCGCATTCGGCCTCGCCGCCGGCGCGATCACCGCGGGCGCCATCGCCGCGTCCCATCCGTACGGCTATTATGGACCGGGCTACGGCTATTACGGCGGACCCGCCTATTACGATTACGGCCCTGGCCCTTACGCCTATTATGATGGACCGTACTACCGGCACCACTACTACTACCGTCACTGGTAGGGTCTGACCAATCGGGATAGGGGGGAGTCTCGCGACTCCTCCCCTCCCACACCACCGTACATACGGGTCCGTATACGGCGGTTCGGCGGATTATGCAGGCCACTGTCCCGTGACGGAAGCCAAGCCGAGCGAAGCGAAGAAGCTGTTTGGCAGAGCAATGGCGAGCGCGGGGCTGTTCGCGAGCCGCCAAGGGCCATGCGGGGCGCCGGCAGTTTGCGCTGCCAGATCCCGGCCGACGCCACGGCGTCGCAGCTCGGCGAAGCGAGCGGGTCCATACTTCCATTGCTTCCAGACGACGGCGCGCAGCCGCCGCCTGATCCACCGGTCAAGCACGCGCAACACCGACGGGGTTTGGCAGAAGCCGAAGTAGCCGCGCCACCCGATCAGGTAGGCTGACAGCTCCTTGGTAATCTGCACGAGGCTTCGACCGCACGTGCGTCGCGTCAGCTCCAGAACTTTTACCTTGAAGCGGGCGAGCGCCTGCGGCGCGATGCGCCGTCGCGGTGGTTCACTTCCGCCGGTAAAGCTGAAGCCCAGGAACTTGCGAACGCTCGGTTTGGCGACCGCACTCTTGGCCTTGTTGATCTTGAGCTTGAGGTGCTTTTCGAGGAACCGTTCGAGGCCGGCCAACACCCGCTCGCCCGCCTTCTGACTGCGTACATAGATATTGCAGTCGTCGGCGTAGCGCACGAAGCGATGGCCGCGTTTCTCCAGTTCCTTGTCCAGCACATCCAGCATCAGGTTCGACAACAGCGGCGAGAGCGGTCCGCCTTGCGGCGTACCCTCCTCCGTCGGGCTGACCAGCCCTGCCTCCATCACACCCGCAGTCAAGAAGCCACGGATGAGCTTGAGGAGGCGCTTGTCAGCGACCCGTTTGGCAATGAGCCCCATCAGGATGTCGTGGTTGACCCGGTCGAAGAACTTTTCCAGATCGATGTCGACGACGACGGCGTAACCGGATGCGATGTAGGTCTGCGCCCGTTCCACCGCCTGATGCGCCGAGCGGGTCGGCCGGAAGCCGAAGCTCGCCTCGGAGAACGTTCCGTCCCAATCTGCCTGCAACACCTGCATCACCGCCTGCTGGATGAAGCGGTCGAGCACCGTCGGGATGCCGAGCGGCCGCAGGCCGCCCGACGCCTTCGGTATCTCCACCCGCCGCACCGGCTGTGGCTTATAGGTGCCGTCAAGCAACTGGGCGCGGATCGTGAGCCAGTGCTCCTTCAGATAGGCCGATAGCTCGCCGACGGTCATCCCATCGACGCCTGCCGCACCCTTGTTGCGCTTCACTTGCGCCAATGCTGCTTGCAGATTCTCACGCTCGACGACTACTTCCATCGACGGTCCTGCGACCGCCGGGCGTTCGAGGCTGGCTCTCACCGCGCTTGCTTCGGTCTCTCCGGCGGCGGAGCTTGCGGCTTCACCGCCTGCTCCGGTGCCCAAGTTCAGTTCGACCTGATTCTTCTGCCGCATGGCTCGCGCGAGATCGTTGCTCTACTAACCACTTCCACCGTTCGGGCCTTCGGCGGCACACGCCACCTACTATGCCCTCAGCTGACTTCTGCGCTGCGGTCGGGCCGCCTTACGACGACCTCAGTCCCGTTGCCGGGACACAACGCAGACCTCCCGAGGTAAGACCGACCGCCTTCACCGCGCGCCCGCCGAATTTACCACCCCGACCCTTGATGACCCTGGACTTCGCGATCAGTTGCTCGCTCGTCCGGCCGGGTAGGCCTCGTTATCCGGTGTTTGTCCATCGGGCCGCGGCTTTGCTCCACGCTTTCTTCAGACCCCACCTCGCGGTGACGCCCTTGCGCTTCGCTAATCCTTCGCCGCCATCAGGCTGGATAGAGGACTTCCACCTCCAAGCTGTCGTTCATACTCGGCACACAACCAAAAGCCCGGCGCGATGCTCCGGGCTTTTTTCATGCGCGATCTTCTTTTTCGCGATGATCAGGCGTGCTTACGGCCAGAGCGAGGGCCGTTCCGCCTTGCGGGCATTGTCGAGCGTCGAGACGAAATACTCTTCACGCTCGCGCTTGAATTTTTCCTGCGTGGCACGGAAGGCGGCAACACGGGCGGCAATTTCTTCACGTTCGTGGATTTTGCGTTGTTCGTCCTCGGTCATTGTCAAATCCCCTCGACACCTGAGTATGTGTGCACTGCTGGACTCAAGCACTGCCGCCGCATCATCTTGAGTCGCGTAAACACATGCATTGGCGCTTCTGATTGGGGCGTCAATGGGGAGGAGGCATTGCAGGATTGTGATATGCGAAGGGCGGAAGAAATTGCCGCGTGCATCGCGTTCGCGCTTGATCAGAACGTCAGCAGTCTTGTCGCTTGCGCCTATTGCAGCCAAGCCAAAACGGATTCGGGAGGCCGCTCATGATTGCATCGGATCTTCGCAGCGGCGTCGAACGGCTCGGCGACATGATCGCCGAAGCAAAGACCATCGTGCCGTTCACCGGCGCCGGCATCTCGACGGAATGCGGCATCCCCGACTTCCGCTCGCCGGGCGGGCTCTGGACCCGCTACCGTCCGATCGAATTCGGCGAGTTCGTCGCGAGCCAGGAGGCACGCGACGAATCCTGGCGCCGGCGCTTTGCGATGGAGCAGGTCTTCGCGGCGGCCAGGCCCGGCCGTGGCCACCGCGCGCTCGCCTCGCTCTACCGCGCCGGCAAGATTCCCGCTGTGATCACCCAGAACATCGACAATCTGCACCAGGCCTCGGGCTTCGCGCCAGATCATGTGATTGAACTTCACGGAAATACTACTTATGCGCGTTGCATCGGATGCGCCCAGGCCTACCCGCTCGACTGGGTGAAGCGCCGCTTTGACGACGACGGCGCTGCGCCCAATTGCACCGCATGTGGCGAGCCGGTGAAGACCGCGACGATCTCGTTCGGCCAGATGATGCCAGAGGACGAAATGCAGCGGGCAACCGAGCTGTCGCGGTCCTGCGACCTCTTCATCGCGATCGGTTCCTCGCTTGTGGTGTGGCCGGCGGCGGGCTTTCCGATGATGGCGAAGAACTCCGGCGCGCGTCTCGTGATCATCAATCGCGAGCCGACCGAGCAGGACGACATCGCCGACCTCGTGATCCACCACGACATCGGGGAAACCCTCGGGCCCTTTGTCGGAAATTGAGGCATCAATTTGATTCGCGCCTGTGCAAGCTGTTCATAGGTCCCGGCGAATCTCTTTTTTATCTATGCCTCGCAACCGGGAGTGTTATCTTTTGAGTCGGAAGATTCGCGTCGCGTCGAATTGAGAACATTCTCTTAAGACGCGTGATTCGAACGCCGCCAATGTGGCGGGTTGCATGGGCATGTGTGGGGTCCGGGGTTATGGGGTCGTCGGACGGATTTGAGTCCAAGAAGGTCGGAGTTCCCGCGGTGGGCGAGCACGGTGGCGCCGGTCGCGACAGCGCGCTCAGTCCCTTCACTGGACTAGGGGAGGGCAGCGCCAACCTCGTCGAGGTTCACGGCGTCATCAAATGGTTCGACGCCTCAAAGGGCTACGGCTTCATCGTTCCCGACAATGGCTGGCCCGACGTGCTCCTGCACGTGACGGTGCTCAGGCGCGACGGCTTCCAGACCGCCTATGAGGGCGCCCGCATCGTCGTCGAGTGCGTGCAGCGCGCCAAGGGCTACCAGGCCTTCCGCGTGGTCTCGATGGACGAATCGACCGCGATCCATCCGGCGCAGATGCTGCCGCCGCGCACCCATGTCACGGTTACCCCGACCAGCGGGCTGGAGCGGGCCCAGGTCAAATGGTTCAACCGGCTGCGCGGCTTCGGCTTCCTGACCTGCGGCGAGGGCACGCCCGACATCTTCGTGCACATGGAGACGCTGCGCCGCTTTGGCATGACCGAGCTGCGGCCCGGCCAATATGTCCTGGTCCGCTTCGGGCCCGGCTCCAAGGGCATGATGGCGGCCGAGATCCATCCCGAGACCGGATCGCCCGGCTTGCAGTCGCACTAAGGCTAGAGCGCGATGAGGTTTGGATGAAGCGTCATCGCGCTTTCCGGATCATGCTTTAGCCCTTATCATTCCCGGAATCGTGACAAGAGGCGCGCCGGCTGACTGGCGCGCCTCTGGCTTTTGTCATGATCGCCGCGTAAGGACTGTTCCGGTCCCATTCCGATCCGAGTGCCATTCCAATGACTTTTGCCATGACTTTTCCCATGCGGCTCGCCATGGGTCTTGCCAAAAGCCGTTTTGCCAAAAGCCTTGCCGCCATCCTCGTCATCGCCGGCCTTGCCGCCGCCAACGCCGCCAGCTTCCAGCCGCTCGAGATCGTCACCAAGAACGGCGTGCAGGTGTTCTCGGTCGAGATGGCGACGACCGAGGAGGAGAAGCAGACCGGCCTGATGTACCGCAAGGAACTGGCCGACGGCAAAGGCATGCTGTTCGACTTCAATCCCGAACAGGAGGTGTCAATGTGGATGAAGAACACCTACGTCCCGCTCGACATGATCTTCATCCGCGCCGACGGCCGCATCCTGCGTATCGCCGAGAATACCGAGCCGCTGTCGACCAAGATCATCTCGTCGGGAGGACCCGCCCGGGCCGTGCTGGAGGTGCTGGCGGGAACGGCGCAGAAATACGGCATCCGCCCCGGCGACCGCGTCGGTCACCCGCTGTTCGGCAGCAAATAACACCGCCGTTTGGAAGCTTGCTGGCGCCCTTGGAAGCGTGTATCGACGGGGCTCACCGGACATTCGGGGTATAGCGCAGCCTGGTAGCGCGGCAGTTTTGGGTACTGCAGGTCGTTGGTTCGAATCCAGCTGCCCCGACCAGTCCAGCCTGACGTTGAATCTCCTCGTCGACATCGTCGGCGGTTCGGCCAAGAGCGTCGTCCACGAAGTCTCCCGCGTCCTGAACGCCTGCGCGAGAGCGCGCGGTATCTCAGGTGGGTAGCGACGACCTGCGCGGCGGCGAATGACCAAAGCTTCTTCGAACCTTTGGTCGCCGCCATAGACATATCGGTGTTGGGTATTTCAGCGCCCAATGTCTAAACGGACGCCGCCAAGCGATGATACTCCGCTTGCGCGGCGTTGCGCTTTTCAAAGCACGGTCCGCGATCAGTTCGAGGCGTACCAGCCGAGCGGAAACGGCAGCAATGGCCAGACCAGATGGTTGTCGTTGGCGGCCTTCGGCGGCGCCTCGACGAATATCCGGATCAGCGGAGCGGGCGGCCTCCAGCGCACTGCCAAGCGCATGCATGCACATTGCAAATTCATTGTGGTCGTCCCGTTAATACTTTTCAAAATTCCGGCGCGCTTGAAATTCAACGTCGATCAAAATCACGCGCCCGACACGGCACGCTCATTCTCAAATGGTGCACCCATTCTAGGAAAATCGGCATCGGCTTTCAACCAGTCCGGACGGCTGTAGTAAGGTTGACCAGTTAGGTTAAGACAGAGCGGTTGTTGCGGTAGACCTTGCGATCACTATCAAATCGGTCCCGGCTCGCGACGGGGTACCTCCAATTGGTGCTCACACAAGATCACGGTTCGTCGCATCGCTCGTATCGCGTGAGTTCTACGTCATGTCTTTCGATCGCAATGTCCGAACCGTCGGTTCGCAGTCGAACTGGACGGAGATCTGGCACCTCTGGACCGTCATCGTGCCGCGCCGCTCGATCAACGGGCAGCTCGTGTACGGCAAGGTGTGGCGCCGCCACGACGGCCGCGACTGGATCTACAAGAAGTTCACCGAGTTCGACGGCGAAGAGGCGGCCTGAGGCAGCATCGCCGCCATCAGGCGCAGTATCGCTGCTGCGGGCTCAGGCGGCCTTCGCCGGCGAAGCGGCCGCAGGCTTGGCCGGCGGCGGCGGCTTCAGTGGCTTGTCCTGCTTCTTCGACCAGGAAATGTAGTAGGCCACCGTCGTCATGATCGCGATGCCGGCGATGCTGACGAAGAGCTGTGCGAACAGTGAGCCCGAGCTCATCGACAGCTCGAAATGACCGACGAAAGACAGGAACACGCCGACGCAGAACACGGCGAGCGACTGCTGGCCGCAGACGATGACCGGATCGAAGATCTTCCATTCGAGGCCCGGCCAGTCCTTCGGCACGAACCGGATCACCAGGATCACGATCACGACGAAGTGGATGAAGCGATAGGGCGCGAGGTTGGTCTTGTCGTTCGGGTTGAAGGCCGAGAACAGCCATTCCGGAAACATGCCGCCGAAGCTCGGGAAGCGGCCGGCCATGGTCATGACCAGCGCGAAGGCGAGATAGGCGAGGCAGAGCCACAGCGTGATCTGCGAATTGATCAGCGCGCCCGAGCGCCGTGCGCCGCCCATGGCGCACCAGGCGCCGAACACGAACAGCACCTGCCAGCAATAGGGGTTGAAGTACCACTGGCCGGCCGGATAGGCGGTCAGATTCCAGCCGAAGTGACGCGCGGCCAGCCACAGGACGATGGAGAGCGACATCGTCAGGTCGGGCTTGCGCAGCATGAACCACAGCACCGGCGGAAACAGCCCCATCAGCACGATGTAGAGCGGCAGCACGTCGAGATTGAGCGGCTTGAAGCGCAGGAACAGGCCCTGCCGCAGCGTCTCGGTGGCGTTGTCGACGAGGCCGGCGACGTTGAACTCGTTGATCATCTCGGAATCGCCGAAGCGCAGCGCGAGATAGCTGATCGAGGCGATGTAGATCACGAACAGGATGATGTGGGCGACGTAGAGCTGCCAGACCCGCTTGGTCAGGCGCGTGGCGCCGACGATGAAGCCGCGCTCCAGCATCATCCGCGCATAGACGAAGGAGGCGGTGTAGCCGGAGATGAAGACGAACAGGTCGGCGGCGTCGGAAAAGCCGTAATTGCGGGTCGTGATCCAGTTCACGACATTGTCGGGGATGTGGTCGAGGAAGATCGCCCAGTTCGCGACGCCGCGAAACAGGTCGAGCCTGAGGTCGCGGCCTTTATCGGGGAGCGTTGCGCTGACGTTCAGGAAGGCCATGCGACGGGAGCTTTCGTGGGGGGCGGACACGCTGAGGTCGGCGAGGCGGGGGCACCGGGCGGGATCCCGGGGCGGAGGGCGGGTACGCAATTGTCACGGTGCAGCATAATGACTATACCCCTCGATGAAGGGCACCCAAGGGACTGGAATCACCGAACAGTTCCCAAAAGGTGTCTCTATACTATGCCCGCGGTTTCCACCAACTGCTACCGTGACGCATCGAAATCGAACGAAAAGACCGAGAGGCCCGACCGACCATGACCGCACGCATTTTCAAGCCTGCCAAGAACGCGATGCAATCCGGCCGGTCCAAGACCAAGGAGTGGCAGCTGGACTACGAGCCGGAGCAGCCGCGCTCGGTCGAGCCGCTGATGGGCTGGACCTCGTCCAGCGACATGAAGCAGCAGATCACGCTGCGCTTCCACACCAAGGAAGAGGCGGTGGCCTATTGCGAGCGCAAGGGCATCGCCTACCAGGTGATCGAGCCCCAGGACTCCATCCGCCGCCCGGTCGCCTATGCCGACAATTTCTCGTTCCGCCGCGGCGAGCCCTGGACGCATTAGAGAGCCATGGTCGTCTGAGATGCCGTCATGCCCGGGCTCGTCCCGGGCATCCACGTTTTGGAAGCTCGGCGAGAGAACGTGGATGGCCGGGACATAGGCGAGCGGACGCGACGCCTTCCTTCGGACGGCTTTGCCCGGCCATGACGGCCTGAGAGGCATTCCGCTCGTACGCAATCGCGCCGTGCATGGGGTGCCCCTTGGCACCAATTCCGCCGCGTGCTTCGCTGCCTCGCATGACACGACCATGACGAGGGTAGGGTATGGCCGGGCGTGACCAGCTCGACGGCGTCGATCTGAAAATACTCTCCGAGCTACAGCAGGACGGACGGGTGCGCAACAACGAGCTGGCGCTGCGCGTCGGCGTCTCCGCGCCGAATTGCCTGCGGCGGCTGAAATCGCTGTTCAGCCGGGGTGTGATCCGGGCGGTGCGCGCCGTCATCGACGAGCGGCTCCTCGGCTATGAGGTGGTCTCGTTCGTCTCGATCCAGCTCGGCAGCCAGGCCCAGCCGGTGCTGGAGGCGTTCGAGAGCTCGATCGCCGCGATCCCCCGGATCCAGCAGTGCTGGCGGATTTCGGGCGACACCGACTATCTGCTCAAATGCGTCGCGCCGAGCGTCGAGAGCATGCGCCAGCAGCTCCTTCACTTTGCCGCGATGCCCGACGTGAAGAACGTCCGCAGCTTTCCGGTGCTGGGCGTCGCCAAGGACGTGCCGCTGCCGGTGCAGGAGGTCGTGGCTGCGACGGCAGGGTAGGGCCGCTCCGCCCATCGCAAATCCCGAATTGGGCAGGCCGCCCAGCCGTTATCTGATTCGGAAAATGTCACAAAACATTAGTAACTCACCTAACTGTGACATGTGATTTGGGAAGTCCTGCAATGCGCGGGGCCGCGATTGCGGGACGCCGCAAGGGGCTTAGATGCGCGGGGCGAACCTCGGCGCGCATGGGCGCACCGGGGACTCTTTTGTGGGACCCTGAGCTAGGAAAAGACATATGACCTCTATCTCGAAGACGTTCGTCGCTTCCGCTGCGACGCTGTTTGCGTCCGCATTTCTGGTGATGGCGGCACCCGCCGCGCAGGCCGAAGAGTACTGCATCATCAACGGCGCCCAGGCTGCTCATGGCTGCGGCTATCCGACGATGGAAGCCTGCCGTCAGGCGGCCGGCGGCATTGGCGGCATGTGCTCGCAAAGCGGCGGCTCCAAGACCTCGAACGATGCGCTGG
The DNA here is from genome assembly GCF_054057995.1 of Bradyrhizobium sp. USDA 4486. Lineage (NCBI taxonomy): Bacteria > Pseudomonadati > Pseudomonadota > Alphaproteobacteria > Hyphomicrobiales > Nitrobacteraceae > Bradyrhizobium > Bradyrhizobium sp. USDA 4486. The sequence continues at coordinate 2,364,483 of NZ_JBSRZV010000001.1, read as the reverse complement.
CCTTCCAGCCGAAGCAGACGCAGTCGCGCGGCAAGCTTCGTCCCGGCGCGCAGACCAATTCGAACTAACGCGAAGCGTCAGGATCGGTTCGACTTTGCGGCCTCCGAGATGATCTTGGGGGCCGTAAATTTATGACAGCGATGCGACATCGCGCGCTGGTGCGCGCTTCAGCGATAGCGGCTGCGAAACTCGCGCGGCGAGGTGCCGGTCCAGGTGCGGAAGGCGCGGGAAAAACTCTTTTCGTTGCGGAAGCCCGCGATCTCCGCGATCCGCTTGATCGGGGTGCGGCCGCGCATCAGTTCCTGTTTTGCCAGTTCGAATTTGGCTTCCTCCTTGAGATCGCGCAGCGAGGTTGCTTCCTCACGCAGGCGCCGATGCATGGTGCGCGTTGAAAGCGCGAGCTCGCTGGCAACATCCTCGGCGCCGAGGCTACGGCCACGCGCATGGCGCAGCACGCGGCGGACGCGCTCGACCAGCAGCCGGTCGCGCCGGTAGGGCAGCACGGTCAGCCGCAGCGCGCCCTTGAGCATGCTGTCGAGATCCGCGGCGCTGCGCGTCAGCGGCAGCGACAGATAGTGCTTGTCGAAGACGATGCGGGCCCCATCCGCATCGAAGCTCAAGGTCCGGCAGAATATGGTCGGATAGACCGAGACGTGACCGGGCTCGGCGTAAGGAAACTCGGCAGCGCGTAGCGCAATCGCGGAATCGATCGCCCAGCAGGAGAAGCCGAGCACATAGCGGAGCAGGGTGACGACGCAAAATTCGCGCAAAGGCCCGAGGTCGCGCTGCTCGTGGATGGCGATGGTCGCGGTCTCGTCACTGACCGAGAGCTCGAACAGCACGTCCTCGGTGAGCAGACGGTGATGCCGGCACCAGCGCTTGAGCGCGACCTCGAGATTGGGCGCCGTGATCGAGGCGCGGCACAGCATGCCGTAGGTGCCCCACGGCAGCCGGCGCGAGAACCAGCCGAGCGCCTCGTCGTCGAGCTCGCGCATGGCGTGCCCCGCCAGAGCCTCGAACTGGGCAGCCGTCACCCGCCCCTCGCTGGATCGAACCAGGTCCTCGGTGACCTGTCCCTTGGCCAGCGCGTCCGCGGGATCCCGCCCGTAGCGGCCATAGGCCGCGACCACGCCGCGGACGAAGGCGGCGGGGGTCATGGCGCGGCGGGGCGCGGCGGTCGCGGCTTGAAAAGGCATGAAAAATCCTCGCCAAACTTGGCGGAAAATGCAACCTTTTCGACCGAAGCGGCGCCCGGCCGGGGGTAGGTTCGAGCCGGCAAAGAACTTTGCAAGAAGACGGAGGAATCGCCTTGAACATCCCGAGCATCGACTTCGATCTGGGTGAGGACATCGGCATGCTGCGCGACACCGTGCGCGCCTTCGTGGAAGCGGAGGTCGCCCCGCGCGCTGCCGAGGTCGAGAAGGCCAATCTGTTCCCGGCCGACCTGTGGAAGCGCTTTGGCGACCTCGGCCTGCTCGGCATGACCGCGCCGGAGCAATATGGCGGCTCGAACATGGGCTATCTCGCCCACATCGTCGCTATGGAGGAAATTTCGCGCGGCTCGGCCGCCGTGGGCCTGTCGTATGGCGCGCATTCCAATCTCTGCGTCAACCAGATCCGCCGCAACGGCACCGATGCACAGCGGCAGCGTTATCTGCCGAAGCTCATCTCCGGCGAATATGTCGGCGCGCTCGCAATGTCCGAGCCGGGCGCCGGCTCCGACGTGGTCTCGATGAAGCTGCGCGCCGACAAGCGCGGCGACCGCTACGTGCTCAACGGCTCCAAAATGTGGATCACCAATGGCGGCGATGCCGACGTTCTGGTGGTCTATGCCAAGACCGATCCGGAGGCCGGCCCGCGCGGCATGACCGCCTTCCTGATCGAGAAAGGTTTCAAGGGCTTCACCCACGGCCAACATCTCGACAAGCTCGGCATGCGCGGCTCCAACACCTATCCCTTGTTCTTCGACGAGTGCGAGGTGCCCGAGGAGAACGTGCTCGGCGCGGTCGGCGAGGGCGTCAAGGTGCTGATGTCGGGTCTCGACTACGAGCGTGCGGTGCTCTCGGGCGGCCCGCTCGGCATCATGGCGGCGTGCATGGACGCGGTGGTGCCCTACATGCACGAGCGCAAGCAGTTCGGCCAGCCGATCGGCGATTTCCAGCTGATGCAGGGCAAGCTCGCGGACATGTATTCGACCTGGCAGGCCACGCGCGCCTATGTCTATGCGGTGGGAAAGGCCTGCGACCGCGCCAATCACGCTCGGACGCTGCGCAAGGACGCGGCCGCGGCGATCCTCTATTCCGCGGAGAAGGCGACGTGGATGGCCGGCGAGGCGATCCAGGCGCTCGGCGGCGTCGGCTATACATCCGAGTTTCCGGTCGGCCGGCTCTGGCGCGACGCCAAGCTGTACGAGATCGGCGCAGGGACGTCGGAAGTGCGCCGCATGCTGATCGGCCGCGAATTGATGTCCGAGACCGCCTGAACCTTCCCCATGCAATGGTCGCGACGCGTTGCCCGCGGCCTCTCTCACCACGTCACCAGAACCGCGGGACCCCATGCCGCTCCATTCCAGCATCGATACGTCTTCGTCCGATTTTGCGCGCAACTCCGACGCCATGCGCGCGCTCGTTGCGGATTTGCGCGAAAAACTGAGCCAGGTTGCCGGCGGCGGCGGCGAGGCCTCGCGCAACCGCCACACTGCGCGAGGCAAGATGCTGGCGCGTGACCGCGTCGACCTGCTGGTCGATCCCGGCACCTCGTTCCTGGAGCTGTCGCCGCTCGCGGCCTACGGCCTCTATGGCGGCGACGTGCACTCGGCGAGCGTCGTCACGGGGGTGGGGCGCATCTCGGGGCGGGAATGCGTTATCGTTGCCAATGATGCCACCATCAAGGGCGGCACTTATTATCCGATGACCGTGAAGAAGCATCTGCGCGCGCAGGACATCGCGCGGCAGAACAATCTTCCTTGCGTCTACATGGTGGATTCCGGGGGCGCCTTCCTGCCGCTGCAGGACGAGATCTTCCCGGATGAGCGGCACTTCGGCCGTATCTTCTACAACCAGGCGCAGATGTCGTCGCAAGGAATCCCGCAGATCGCGATCGTGATGGGCTCCTGCACCGCCGGTGGCGCCTATGTGCCGGCGATGTCGGACGAGAGCATCATCGTCCGCAATCAGGGCACCATCTTCCTCGGCGGCCCGCCGCTGGTGAAGGCCGCGACCGGCGAGGTCGTGAGTGCCGAAGAGCTCGGCGGCGCCGACGTGCATTCGCGCCAGTCGGGCGTGACCGATCACTACGCCCAGAACGATGCGCACGCGATCGGCATTGCACGGCGCATCGTCGCCACGCTGAAGCCGTCGGTGCGGCCGAACCTCAACATGCAGAAGCCGCGCGATCCGCTGTTCGCGGCGGAGGAGATCTACGGCGTGGTGCCGGTCGATGGCCGCAAGCCGTTCGACGTCCGCGACATCATCGCCCGCATCGTCGACGGCTCCGAGTTCGACGAGTTCAAGAAGCTCTATGGCACGACGCTGGTGTGCGGCTTCGCCCATATCTGGGGTTTTCCGGTCGGCATCATCGCCAACAACGGCATTCTCTTCAGCGAGAGCTCGCTGAAGGGCGCGCATTTCATCGAGCTGTGCTGCCAGCGCGGCATTCCCCTGGTGTTCCTGCAGAACATCACCGGCTTCATGGTCGGCAAGAAATACGAGGCCGGCGGCATCGCGCGCGACGGCGCCAAGCTGGTGACGGCGGTTGCGACCGCCTCGGTGCCGAAATTCACCGTGGTGATCGGCGGCTCCTACGGCGCCGGCAATTACGGCATGTGCGGCCGTGCCTACTCGCCGCGCTTCCTCTGGATGTGGCCGAATGCGCGCATCTCGGTGATGGGCGGCGAGCAGGCCTCGATGGTGCTGAGCCAGGTCCGCCGCGACAATATCGAGGCGAAGGGCGATAGCTGGTCTAGGGAAGAGGAAGACAAATTCCGCGAGCCCATCCGCGCGCAATACGAGCACCAGGGGCATCCCTATTACGCGACCGCGCGTCTCTGGGACGACGGCGTGATCGACCCGGCCGACACCCGCCTCGTGCTCGGCCTTGGCCTCTCGGCGGCGTCGAATGCGCCGATCGAGCCGACGAAATTCGGCCTGTTCAGGATGTGATGTGATGGACCGTACGAGACTCTACCGGCGTTTTCGCAACGTCCTGATCGCCAACCGCGGCGAGATCGCCTGCCGCGTCATCCGCACCGCGCGCGCGATGGGTCTGCGCACCGTCGCGGTCTATTCCGAGGCCGACCGCGACGCCATGCATGTCGCGCTCGCGGATGAGGCCGTGCTGCTCGGGCCGGCGCGTGCCCGCGACAGCTATCTCAACGTCGAGCGGCTGATCGAGGCCGCCAAGAAGACCGGCGCCGAGGCCGTGCATCCCGGCTACGGCTTCCTGTCGGAAAATGCCGAATTCGCGCAGGCTTGCTACGACGCAGGCCTCGTCTTCGTCGGCCCGACCGCCGAGATGATGACGGCGATGGGCTCGAAATCAGGCTCGAAAGCGCTGATGGAGAGGGCGGGCGTGCCGCTGGTGCCCGGCTATCATGGCGAGGCCCAGGACGATGCGACGCTGGCGAAGGCCGCAGACAAGATCGGCTTCCCGATCCTGGTGAAGGCGTCAGCCGGCGGCGGGGGCCGCGGCATGCGCATCGTGCGCTCGGCGGCCGAGCTTGCGCCGGCGATCGTCAGCGCCAAGCGCGAGGCCCTGGCTGCGTTCGGCGACGACCGCATGCTGATCGAGAAATATGTCGACAATCCCCGGCATATCGAGGTGCAGATCATCGGCGACAGCCACGGCAATCTCTTGTCGCTGTTCGAGCGCGAATGCACCTTGCAGCGCCGGCACCAGAAGGTGATCGAGGAAGCGCCGTCGCCGACGCTCAACGCCGCGCAGCGCGAAACAGTCTGCGCCGCGGCGCGAAAAGCGGCAGGCGCGGTGAACTATGTCGGCGCCGGCACGATCGAGTTCGTTTCCGACGGCAAGGACGTGTTCTTCATCGAGATGAACACGCGCCTGCAGGTCGAGCATCCCGTGACCGAGCTGATCACGGGCGTCGATCTCGTCGAATGGCAGCTGCGTGTCGCCTTCGGCGAGGCGCTGCCGCTCAAGCAGGACGAGATCAAGCTCAACGGCCATGCGGTCGAGGCGCGCGTCTACGCCGAGAACCCGACCAAGAATTTCATGCCCTCGGTCGGAAAGATCTCGACCTGGCGCCTGCCGGCCGAGACCGGCGGCCTGCGCATTGATGCCGGCTATCGTGAAGGTGACAGCGTCTCGCCGTACTATGACGCCATGCTCGCCAAGATGATCGCATGGGCGCCGACGCGGGATGTCGCGATCGAGCGGCTGAACCGTGGGCTGGAAGAGTCCGACGTCCGCGGCATCGTCACCAACATCCCATTCCTGTCGGCGCTGATGACGCACCCGAAGGTGCGGACCAATGCGATCGACACGGGCTTCATCGAGCGCGAGCTGGCGGTGCTGACGACTGCAGCGTCCTCGCACGGCGAGCTCGAGCTCTGCGCTGCGGTCGCCGCGATCGTCAATGACGAGCGGCAGACCGCGCAGGCCGAGGCGAATTCCCCTTGGCAGACCTTTGGCTGGCAGCCGGTCGGCCGCCGCCAGCGCAGCTTTGCGTTCCGCGTCGGGCATGGTGTTGGTCATGGACCCGAACAGAAGATCGTTCTGAACTATGGGAGCGGACCGTCCACCCTGGTGATCGGCGAGCGCGAGCTTTCATTTGCGATCACGCCAAAAGATGGCGGCTTCGATCTGACGCTGGACGGCGTCAAATCCTCCGTCGCCGCCGTGATCGACGGCCATGAGCTTTACTTGCGCACGCGCAATGGCCGCTTCGACCTGCACTGGGTCGACCCGTTCGGCGGCGAGAGCGAAGAGCAGACCGGCGAAGACAAGATCGCAGCGCCCTTGCCGGGCACGGTCGTCGCCGTGCTGGCCGAGGAGGGCGCCAAGCTCGATAAGGGAGCGCCGATCCTGACCCTTGAAGTGATGAAGATGGAGCAGACGCTGCGTTCGCCCTATGCCGGCGTGCTGAAGTCGATCAAGTGCAAGGTCGGCGACATCGTGCAGGAAGGCATCGAGCTCGCCGTGGTCGAACCTTCAGGGGAATGACATGAGCGATCCCGTCCGCATCATCGAAATGGGGCCGCGCGACGGCCTCCAGAACGAGAAGACGCCGGTCAGCGTCGAGGCGCGCATCGCCTTCATCGAGGCGCTGGTTGCGGCCGGCCTCGATACGGTCGAGGTCGGTGCCTTCGTCTCGCCCAAGGCGGTCCCGCAGATGGCAAGCTCCGATGCCGTGCTGCGGGGTGTTGCCCACATCAAAGGCGCCGAGTTCCACGTGTTGGTGCCGAACGAAAAGGGCTATGACGCCGCCCGCGCCGCCGGCGCCAAGGTCGTCTCCGTGTTCGCTGCGGCCTCCGAAGGCTTCTCCCGCGCCAACATCAATTGCACCGTCGCCGAATCCATCGAGCGCTTCAGGCCGGTGCTGGCACGCGCCAAGGCCGATGCTGTGCCCGTGCGCGGCTATATCTCCTGCGTGCTCGGCTGTCCATTCGACGGCGAGATCAAGCCGAAGGCGGTGGCCGATCTCGCCAAGACGCTGTGGGATCTCGGCTGCTACGAGATCTCGCTCGGCGACACCATCGGTGTCGGCACGCCAGCCAAGGCCAAGGAGATGCTGCGCGCGGTCGCCGCCAACATCCCGCGCGCAAAACTCGCGATGCATTTCCACGACACCTATGGCCAGGCGCTGGCCAATCTCTATGCCGGCCTGGAGGAGGGCGTCCGCGTCATCGATGCCGCCGCCGGCGGCCTCGGCGGCTGTCCCTATGCCCCCGGCGCGACCGGCAATGTCGCAACGGAGGATGTGGTCTACATGCTCGAGGGCATGGACGTCAGGACCGGTGTCGACATGGAGAAGCTGCTTGCGGCGACGAATGCGATGAGCGGCGTGCTCGGCAAGCCGCCCGCGAGCCGCGTGGCGTCCGCGCTGAACGCGAAGAAGAAGCAGGCCAGTTCATAGGTGCCGTAGGGTGGGCAAAGGCGCGAATCGCCGTGCCCACCATGTTTCCGCAATCATCGGCAGATGGTGGGCGCGCTTGCGCTTTGCTCATCCTACGAAACTCGCAATGACGACGAGACGCGTCAGGCCGCCTTCAGCCCGACATCCGGAAGGCGCGGCCGGTTCTTGAGCGCCTTGACCATCATGGCCTCCACCTCGGCCCTCTCCTGCGGCAGCAGGGCGAGGCGCGGTGGGCGGGTCAGTGCGGTGCCGCGGCCCATGATGTGCTCGCACAGCTTGATGCACTGGACGAGGTCCGGGCGGGCATCGAGGTGCAGCAGCGGCATGAACCATTCATAGAGCGGCATGGCCTCGGCCAAGCGGCCGGCCCTGGCGAGGCGGAACAGCGTCTCGCCCTCGCGCGGGAAGGCGTTCGACATGCCGGAGACCCAGCCCACGGCGCCCATGGCGACGCTCTCGACGATGACGTCGTCAAGGCCTGCGAACAGCACGAAGCGGTCGCCGACCATGTTCCTGGTGTCGATGAAACGGCGCGTGTCACCCGAGGAATCCTTGAAGCAGACCACGGTCTCGACGTCGGCAAGCGAGGCGAGGATTTCGGGAGTGACGTCGTTCTTGTAGATCGACGGATTGTTGTAGAGCATCACCGGCAGGTCGGTCGCGCTGGCGACGGCGCGAAAATGCGCGGCGGTCTCATGCGGCTTGGACGAGTAGACCAGCGCCGGCATCACCATCACGCCGTCGATGCCGACGCGCGCGGCTTCCTTTGCGGTCTCGACCGCGAACGCCGTGGTGAATTCGGCGATGCCGCACAGCACGGGCACGCGGCCGGCCGCCACCGACTTCGCCGCTTCCATGATCGCGACCTTCTCCTTGCGCTCGAGCGAGGTGTTCTCGCCGACCGAGCCGCAGACGATGAGGCCGGAGACGCCGTCGCGGATCAGTCCGTCCATCACCTTGGCGGTCGCATCGATATCGAGCGAGAGATCGTCGTGGAATTGCGTGGTGACGGCCGGGAAGACGCCTTCCCAGGATACGCGGCGGCTCATGAGTTCACTCCAAGTGAGTTCTGACAAGTGTAATGCCGGCGGGGGCTGGGACCGCCGGCTGTGGCGAAAAGGATGGCGGATGGGATCAGAGCGTGGCGCCGACCTTGCGCAGCTCGGCGAGCACGGGTGCCTTGGGCAGCCAGATCTTGTCGAACTCGGCGATGACGGCCTCGGTGTCGCCGGTGGGGACCTGGCGGATCGGGATCGGCGCGTTCTTGAAATTCTCGATCAGCGCCGGCTCGTTGCCGGCGAGCTCGTCGATCTGAGCGTCCAGCGTCGTCTTGATCGTCTTGGTGATCAGCTCGCGGTCGGCGGCGGAGAGCGACTGCCACACCCGGCCGGAGACGACCGCCGCCATCGGCATGAAGACGGCGTTCATCTGCAGGATCACTTTCGACACCTTGTCGAAGCGCTGGTTCCAGGAGAATTCGAGGTCGGCCTCGAGGCCGTCGACCTGGCCGTTGGCCATGGCGTCGAACACCTGCGGGGTGGGGATCGGCGTCGGCGCTGCGCCGAGCGAGGAATAGAAGTCGCGATAGACCGGCGTCGGGTTGATGCGCAGCTTCATGCCCTTGATGTCGGCGAGCGAATTCAGGTCCTTGGAGGAGAAAACCGCGCGCATGCCGGTGATGCCCCAGCCGAGGCCGATCGTGCCGGTCTCCTGCGGCAGCACCTCGAACAGCTTGACGGCCGCGGGGTGCCGCACGAATTTCGCCACCGCCGGCGTCGAGCGGACGATGTAGGGCGCGTTGATCGCGGCGATGTGCGGCACGCGCGAGCCGAGCTCGGCGGCCTGGATGAAGCCCATGTCGAGCGCGCCGGACTGCAATTGCTGCATCATCGCGGGCTCATTGCCGAGCTGGCCGGAGTGGAACACGGTCACGGTCAGGCGTCCGCTGGTCGCGGCCTTCAGCTCATCGCCGAACTTGAGCGCGGCCTTGTTCCAAGAATGGCCGTTGGGCGTGATCAGGCCGAGGCGGAATTCCTTGGCCTGGGCGAGCGCCAGCGAGGGCGCGAACACCGATGCGGCGGCGCTGGCGGCGAGAAAGCGGCGGCGTGAAAGCGGCATGGTCGGGCTTCCTTTTGAACGGGCCTATTTGACGAGGATCAGCGAGAGCGAGGGATAGAGCGAGAGCAGCACGAGGAGGACGCAGGAGATGACGAAGAACGGCAGCGTCACCATGAACATCTTGCCGGGCTTGGCGCCCGTGACGGCGGCCGCGACGAAGAAGCAGAGCCCGACGGGCGGCGACAAAAGGCCGAGAACGAGGTTGATCACCACGACGACGCCGAACTGCCGGGGATCGATGTGATAGACGTCGGTTGCGACCGGCAGCAGGATCGGCACCGTCATGATCAGGCCGGGAATGCCGTCGATCACGGTGCCGATGATCAGCAGGATGACGTTGCAGATCAGCATGAAGCTGATCGGATCCTTGGCGGCCGACTGGATCCAGCCGGCGGTTTCCTGCGGCACCTTGCCGAAGATCAGGACCCAGGAGAACACGGCAGCGGCAGCGACCAGAAACAGCACGATCGCCGAATAGATGCCACTGCGCAGCATCATCTGCGGCAGCTGCGAGAACTCGAACTCCTTCGTCCAGTATTTGCCGACGAGCGCCGCGGCGACGGCGCCGACGGCTGCGGATTCCGTGGCGTTGGCGAGACCGCTCAGGATCGTGCCGACGATGACGATCGGGATCAGCAGCGTCGGCGAGGTCCGCAGGATCGTCATCAGGCGCTGGCGCGGCGTCTGATAGTCGGCGCGGGGATAGTTGTACATGTATCCCATCAGCGCGATGACGATGCAGAACATCACGGTGAGGATGACGCCCGGCACGATGCCGGCGATCAGCATGTCGCTGACGGAGACCTGCGCCAGCACGCTGTAGACGACGAACATCACCGAGGGCGGAATGATCGGGCCGAGCATGCCGCCATAGGCGGTGAGACCCGCCGCAAAGGTCTTGTCGTAGCCCTTCTTCTCCATCTCCGGCACCATGATCTGGGCCATGATCGCCACCTGCGCGGTCGCCGATCCCAGGATGGAGGAGATGAACATGTTGGCGAGGATGTTGACGTAGGCGAGCCCGCCCTTGAGCGAGCCGACGAACGCCATCGCCATGTCGACGATGCGCCGCGTGATGCCGCCGCCGTTCATGATCTCGCCGATCAGGATGAAGAGCGGGATCGCGATCAGGCCGTAGCTGTCGACACCGCCGAACAGCTGGAGCGGATAGGACTGAAACAGCACGGGATTGCCTGACGCCGCGATATAGACGAGGCCGGCCAGGCACAGGCAGAGCCCGATCGGCACGCCGACAAGCATGAAGGCGACGAAGGCGGCGGACGTGACCATCAGTTGACCCCGTCGAGCTCGGAGAGCTGGAAGCCTTTCGGCGGCGTGCGCGGCACCAGTTCCAGGTCTTCCAGAAGGTTGGCGAGGCCGTGCACGGTCATCGAGACCGCGAAGACCGGCAGCGTCAGATAGAGCACCCAGGTCGGCCAGTTCAGCGTCTGGGTGTGCTCGGTGTAGAGGAAGTTGAAGGTTTCGGCAGCGAGCTTGCGCCCGTCGAATCCGGCGCGCGCGAGCCCGACCGGGTCCATCCAGAGCACGCAGGTGATGGTCAAGGCGATGCCGAACACGACGACGAGGCCGGTCGAGATCACCTTGGCGATCTTCTGGTGCTGCGGCGAAAGCCGCTCCGTCAGCATCGTCACGGCGAAGTCTAGCCGCAGCCGCGTCATCGCGGAGGCGCCGATGAAGGTCAGCCAGACCACGCAATAGACCGCGGATTCGTCGATCCAGTAGATCGGGAAACGCGCGTAGCGGGTGACGACGTTGACCAGGATCAGACCGGTCAGCAGGTACATCAGGCCCATCAGCGCGAGACGCTCGAAGGCGAGCAGGGCGCTCGACATCCGGACGATCGTACGTTGGACGCTGAGCGCGCGCGTGGCCGGCATCGTCTGCTCGATCATGGAGGCCCCAACCCCTAAAAAGATTTGTCGTGCGATTGCCAGATGTATAATTTATACAATTCTGGTGTCAAACGGAGATTGCGGTCAATTCGGCGGCAGGGCGCGCTTTTGCTGGGCACCGGCTTTTGCTGAGTGCCTCAACATGCAAGAGAGGGACCGCGTCGCGCCGATGAGTCGGGAAAGACGGAAGGTCAGATGAAACAGCCTCTGAAGCATCGCACCCTGTCGGCTGCGATCGTCGACCAGCTCAGGCAGGCAATCCTCGACGGCACCTATCCGGCCGGATCGCAGCTGCGGCAGGATGCGCTTGGCGAGGCCTATGGCGTCAGCCGCATACCCGTGCGGGAGGCACTGTTTCAGCTCGAGGCGGAAGGGCTGGTGCGCATCGTGCCGCAGAAGGGCGCGATCGTCTCGGAGCTGTCACTGGACGAGATCAACGACGTGTTCGATCTGCGCTGCATCCTGGAGCCGCGGTTGCTGGCGCAGTCGGCGCCGCGCTTCAGCGCGGAGGATTTCGAGGGCCTCGACGACATCCACAAGCAATTCGAGAAGGCGATCAAGGCGCGCAATGTCAGCGAATGGGGGCAGCTCAACGCCGACTTCCACATGGCGCTCTACGTTCGAGCTCCGCAGCCGCGCACCCGCGCAATCGTGCTGTCGCTGCTCCAGACCAGCGACCGCTACACGCGGCTGCAGCTCTCCAACACCAAGGCGATGGGCACAGCAGAAAAGGAGCACGCCCATCTGATCGCGCTGTGCCGCGCCGAAAAGGTCGAGGAGGCGTGCCGCTTCCTCGAGCGGCACATCGAGGCCGTGCGCAAGGATTTGTTGCAGGTCGTGGCGAACGCGCCGAAGGGGCGGCGGAAGGAAAGATCGTAGGGTGGGCAAGGGCGTGTTAGCGCCGTGCCCACCATCTCTCCGAGACCGCCGACAGGTGGTGGGCACGCTCCGCTTTGCCCACCCCACGGCAGCTTCTATGCCGCTACCTGCTCCCGTCCGGGCCCATCACCAAGTCCGGCAGCCAGGTTGAGATCTCCGGCACGAAGCACAGCAGCAGCACCGCGAGCATCATCAACAGCACGAACGGCAGGGTGCCCCAGATCACCTCGCTCAAGGGGATATCGGGCGCGACGTTGCGGATGACGAAGATGTTGAGCCCGACCGGCGGATGGATCAGTCCCATCTCCATCACGATGGTCATGACGACGCCGAACCAGATGATGTCGAAGTTCGCAGCGCGGAGCGGCGGCAGGATGATCGGCGCGGTCATCAGGATGATCGAGACTGGCGGCAGGAAGAAGCCGAGCACGACGACCATGACGAGGATCGCGAACAACAGCTCCCAGCGCGGCAGGTGCATCGCGACGATCGATTCGGCGGCCGACTGCGAGATGTGAAGATAGCTCATCACGTAGGAATAGAGCAGCGACATGCCGATGATCATCATCAGCATGGTCGATTCCCGGATCGTCGATCTCATGATCGGGGCAAGGTCGCCCGGCCGCCACACGCTGTAGATCGCGGCGATCAGCGCCAGCGCCAGCAGGCCGCCGAGGCCTGCCGTTTCCGAAGGCGTCGCGAAGCCGCCATAGAGCGCGATCATGACGCCGGTCAGCAGCAGCACGAACGGGATCACGCGCGGCAGCACGCTGAAGCGTTCGGCGAGCGTGTACTCGTCGCGCTGCAGGATCGGAGCTTCCGGTCCGCCTTTCTCGTAGATCGCCGCGGCCGCGGCATATTCCTGGCGGAAGCGGATCACGGCATAGGCGCCGAACAGCGAGACCAGCAGCAGACCTGGGCCGATGCCGGCGAGGAACAGCCGCCCGAGCGACTTCTCGGCTGCGACCGCGAACAGGATCATGGTGATCGAGGGCGGCAGCAGGATGCCGAGCGTGCCGCCGGCTGCGATGATGCCGGCGGCAAAGCCGCCGGAATAGCCGCGCTTGCGCATCTCGGGGATGCCGGCCGAGCCGATCGCCGAACAGGTGGCCGGCGAGGAGCCCGCCATCGCCGCGAACAGCGCGCAGGCGAACACGTTGGCGACACCCAAGCCGCCGGGCACGCGATGCAGCCAGGCGTGCAGGGCCGAATAGAGATCCTGGCCGGCGCGCGACTTGCCGATCGCCGCGCCCTTCAGGATGAACAGCGGGATCGACAAGAGCGTGATCGAGGCCATTTCCTCGTAGACGTTCTGCGTCACCGTATCGAGAGAGGCGGCGGGCATGTAGATGCCCATGAACACGACCGCGACGGCGCCGAGGGCGAACGCGATGGGCATGCCTGAAAACATCACGAGCAGCGTTGCTATCCCGTACGCAACGCCGATGCCGAATACGCTCATGAACGCCTCGCTCCCGCGAAAGGCAGCGCAAGCTGCACGAGGATCTGGACGCAGAGCAGGCTCATGCCGAGCGCCATCAGCGAATAGGGAATAGCGAGCGGCGGCGACCACATCGAGTTCGAGACTTGGCCGTCGACATAGGCTTCATGGGCCAGCGTCCAGGATTTCCAGGTGAAGAAACTGCAGAACAGGAACGTCGCGACATCGACGAGCCAGAGTCGAATTCTGTTCGCCAGCGGCGACAGCAGGCCGACGAAGGCCTCGATGCCGATATGGCCGCGATGCTGCTGCACATAGGCGGCCGTCATGAAGGTCGCGCCGACCAGGAGGAACACCGCGGCTTCGTCCTGCCAGTAATTGGCGGCCTTGAACAAGGCGCGGCTGAGCACGCTGTAGCTCAGGATGGCACAGGCCGCGACCAGCGCGATCGCTGCGAACACGACGATGATGCGGTTGAGGACGGCGAGACCGCGATCGACCGCCGCCGCAAGGCCAGTCCCTGCGGCAGCGCTCGCCTGGTCGTCACGATCCGGAAGCGGACCGTGGCTCATGCCGAGACATCGGTGGCGAGCTTGAGCAGCTTCGCCGAGGTTGCGGTCTTGGCGCCATAGTCCTTCCAGGCGGTGTCGCGGGCGATGTCGCGCCACTTGCCGACGGTCGCGGCATCGAGCGCGCTGACCTTGGCGCCGGCTTTCTCGTAGACCTTGGCGACCTCGACGTCGTCGTCCTGCGCGCCCTTGCGGCCGAAGGCCTCGAGTTCGGCGCCGACCGCGAGCAGGACGTCCTGCTGATTCTTCGGCAGCTTGTCGAAGATCGTCTTCGACATCATCAGCGGCTCGAGCATGAACCAATAGGAGGCACCGGCGCCCGAGGTCAGCGACTTCGCGACCTCTTCGAGTCGGAACGAGATCAGGCTGGTGGAGGAGGTGAGAGCGGCGTCGCACGCGCCGGTCTGCATCGCCGCGTAGATTTCGTTCGAAGGCACCGACAGCACCGAGGCGCCGGCGGTCTGGAGCACCATGTCCATCTCGCGGGAGCCGCCGCGCACCTTCATGCCCTTGGCGTCTTCAGGCGCGACGATCGGCTTGGAGCGGCTGGCGAGGCCGCCCGCCTGCCATACCCAGGTGAGCAGGATGATGCCCTTGTCGGCGAGGAAGTCGGTCAGCGCCTTGCCGACCGGCTCCTTCTTCCAGCGCATGCCCTGGTCATAGGTGGTCACGAGGCCGGGCATCAGGCCGATATTGGTCTCCGGCAGCTCGCCGCCGGCATAGGGCATCGGATAGAGGCTGATGTCGAGCGCGCCCTTGCGCATCGCGGAGAACTGCGCGTTGGTCTTGATCAGCGAGGAGTTCGGATAGATCTCGGCAGCGATGTCGCCGTTGCTGCGTTTGCTGACCTCGGCGGCGAACATGCGGCAGAGCCGGTCGCGGAAATCGCCCTTATCGACGGTGCCGCCCGGGAATTGGTGCGAGATCTTCAGCGTGGTCGCGGCATGCGCGGTACCAGTGCCGAAGCGGAGAATGGCGGGTGCTGCGGCGGCAGTCGCAAGCAGGTGACGACGCGTGTACATGGATCTATCCCTTGGACGGTTCTTGCTTGACGTGATCGGGTCTTAAGAGGCCGGCTTAAGGCCCATCCTAGCCGGTCTTCCACCCGATATTCTCTAGTCTGATAGTTCGAGACCGAATGCGGCGGCAGGTCGCGGGCATTGCTGCGCCGCACACTCATCCTTCGGTCGCCGGCGCGCACTAGCGGGGGTCACGGGCAAAATTGTGTCGAACCGGTGGTCCCGCCGTCAGGTTTGGTAGTGGCGAAAAAAATGCCGCCGCACGTAACAGGTGCGGCCCCTGATCCGTCGAGCATGAGGTAGCGGCATCCGTCGCCAACATCAACTCGAAGGAAGATGACCCATGACCATTCGCACCCGCATCGCGCTCGGCATCTCGGCAGCCGCTCTCTCGCTCGGCCTTGCGCTGTCGCCGGCCGCCTTTGCCCAAGACAAGATGGGCAACGAAGACGGCATGATGAAGAAGGACACGATGTCCAAGGACGGCATGAAGAAGGACACCATGTCCAAGGACGAAGGCATGAAGAAGGACCACATGTCCAAGGACGGGATGAAGAAAGACGACGGGATGATGAAGAAGAACTGATCGCCCGCCGCCGCCGCGGGCGCATGCAAGAGGCGGTCGCGCGCTTCGGAAATCCGGGGGCGGTCATTTGGACCGCCCCGAAATCACGTCTCAGCCCGACTTCAATTGGACGTGACTTGTGAACGTCACTTGCGCTTGGCCTTGCGGGCGGCGTAGCGCGCGTCGCGCTTGGCCTTCTGCTCGGCCTCGAGCGCAGCTTGCCGCGCGATCGCCTCTTCGGCTTCGCGGGCGAGCCGTGCGGCTTCAGCGGCCTTGGCTTCTTCCTCGAGGCGCTTCTGCTCGGCCTTTTCCGCCTCGCGCGCAGCCTTGGCCTCGGCGCGCTTGGCCGCGAGCGCTTCGCGCTCGGCGCGACGCGCGGCTACCGCCGGATCGTCGGGGCCCGGCTGCGACTTGAATTTGTTCAAAAGATTTTTGCGGGCTTCCTGTGCCGCCTTTTGCCGGTCCGCGAAGCCGGGTTCCCTGAATCCACTCATCGACGAGCCTTGTCTTCCTCGCTTTCAATCCTACATCACTGCGGTTGGTACGTCGGCTGGGCATAGCAGGCGCCACGCGACGCAGAAGCGTGTACATCGGCGCGCGTCGCGAAGCCACCCATAATCGCAGCCGATCAGGTCAACGAAAAATCGCCAGCCCCGACGATCTCTCGTAGCCCGGAAAAACTGCCGAATTGTGATGTCCCTCATAGGGGCACGCGCGGAGCGGCGCCTAGCGTCCGCCCCAATACGAGACGGAGCACGGGCATGACGATCTTCCGGTTGAGCCTGCGGGCGCTCGTAACTGTCCTCGCATTGGCCGCCGCGACCGGCGCCGTGGTCCTACTCGCCCGCCCGCAACCGATCAACAACGCCGTTCTGGGCGGCGGCTGGGAGTGCAGCCAGACTGCCTTCGTGCTGACGACCTGCGCACCACGGACACCCCCGGCGGTCGAAACCTCACGCAAGGATGCGATCCGGCCGACCCGAGGCTGAATAGGTTTGAAACGCTCCGGATGTGACGCCACGCCGCAGAGGTGATAAAGCCGGCCCGCCCCGTCCGATCAGTCAGCCATGTCCAAGCCCGAACCGGGTGACAAGCCCGAATCCCAGCCAAAACCTCAATCCGGCGATAACCGCCGCGGCGCGATCGCCGGGCTGATCATCGCGCTCTTGATCCTCGGTGTCGGCTGGTGGCTGGCACGCGATCTCACCGCCGCCAGCAAGATGCAGGACTGCCTGATGTCGGGGCGGACCAATTGCAATGTGATCGAGCCGGCCCGCTAGATGCGGTCCGCTACGATCCTCAAGGCCAAAAATTGCCGTGATCTTAAACGTTTGTAACGGGACTTAGCCGATCAAAGCAGATCAGTTATGTCAGCCGGCATCACCCGGGCGGGAGGCGAATCGTCTATCGCCAGGGACCACGGCGATCGAGAGAGTAGGGGGCCAGCAGGCATGAGTGCGTCCAGCCGCATGAAGATCATCATTCCCGTGGTTTCGGCCATCTCCCTTGTCGCGCTTTCAGCGCAGGCCCAGGACGCATCACCGCCGAGACCGCAGGCCCAGCCGGCGCCCGGCGCGGGTGCGCCGCCCCAGAACATGCGCAAGGGGCCGCCGCCGCAGCAGGCCGCCCGGCCCCCCGGACAGCCTGGCGGCCCGCCTCACGCGGGCAGCCCAGGCGCGGGCCCGCACAATGCCGGCGGCCCGCCGCCTAGCCGCAATTACGCCCGCGGGCCTGCACCGGCGCGCGACTGGGGCGGACACGCCTATCGCGGCAATCTCGCCTGGGAGGGCGGGCGCTGGCGCCACGAGGTCCACAACGGCCGCTCCGGCTGGTGGTGGGATGTCGGCGGCGTCTGGTATTATTATCCGCAGCGGATGGCTGGCCCGCCCGCCTACATCTCCGAGGAATATTACGACGACGTGCCGGTGGCCTATGCCCCGCCGCCGGTCGCCTATGAACCTCCGCCTCCGGCGCCGGCTGATCCCGGCGCAAGCGCGCTCGGCGGCGCCATCGTCGGCGGCCTACTCGGCGGCCTGATCTCGGGCAATGCCTCCGGTGCGGCGGCGGGAGCTGTGATCGGCGGCGCCACCGGCGCAATCGCCGGTGCCACGGCGGCCTCGCGCCCGGGCTACTATCTGGCCCAGGGCAATTGCTACTACCGCTATCCGAACGGCCAGTACGTGCAGGCTGATCCTCGCGCCTGCTACTGACGGTCCGGGCGGGCTTTGAACCGAAGAGGCGGGCCTAAGACCCGCCTCTTTTGTTTGGGGAATGATCGCGCTGCGCCTGCCGCCGCCTGCGCGGCGGTGCACAACAACTACCTCTAATTATCACTGGCGCGCGTCGCCGCTTCGCTCATTCCCAAAAGAAAAAATGTCGGGACATGATTCGCTGGGGAATTTGGACATGCTGGATGCAATCCAGATCAGCCTGGCGCTGTGGGCCATGATCGTGTGCGGCTTCATGCTCTGGAGCGCGTCATCCGCGCTCGATCAAGACACCAGCCAGCTGAAGAACGCCATAGCGGCCCAGACCAGGCCGCAGATCCAGGCCAGCATGACGATGCCGATGGCCGCGAGATAGGCGACGCCGAGTAGGTCGGAGCGTTGTCCCGGCGCGGGGACGTTAGGTTCGGATGCGGTTTCTTGTGTCATGACGGGAAACACACCCGTGCCCTCATTAAGCTTTTGAAAGCGTCGATGCGGTGTTTAGCGGAGATGCCGGATGCGGGCTGTGACGCAATTCACAGATGGGTGCCAATGATGCCGGGACTCACGGTTTCGTCATCGCCCTAAGGGTCGGAGCGACCGTGGAGCAAGTCCGAGCGACGCCAGCGTCAACCCGCAATGATACGGACGAAATTGCCATCCGCTTGTCCAGATCGGTCCGCTAGGGTGGGGACGCATGTGCACCAAGTACGATCCACAGCACGAAGCCGAGGCCGCGATAAAGCGGGCCGCCGCCTCCGAAGGCGACGACCGGCAACGCCTGATCCAGCTCGCCTTGGCCTGGCACCAGCTCGCCCGCGAGCGGCGCGAAGAAGAGGCGAAATGATCGCATTTGGCCGCACGACTGCGGTCGACGCGGCAGACCACAGCGGCCGTTCATGAGAAAAACCTCGTGCTCGGGGGGCAAGCACGAGGTCCTTCAAAGCCGACCGGGGTTGGCGGGTCGGCACCACTCGATTTCGTTGCATTCAACGCTGTGGTCGCGATCTCGTTCCGTGATCCCCTGACCAATAGGCGCGTCGCTGGTGCGTCGGCTGCAAGCGGCCCCCGCTTGGCTGGCCTAGGAACCATTCGTTCCGCGCCGACGTTGAGCGGCCATGACCGATCTTCAATTGCGTGCACAGTGCTTCGAGATCGCCTGGAGATATCTCGACCAGTCGGGCCAGCTCACCGGCGAGCACAAGGACTCTGCCCGCTTCATCCTGAACAAGATCGACCGCATGATGCTGCGGGGCGAGCGGCGCAGACTGCGGCTGTCCAACGCCGCGATCGATGCTTACCGGTTGCGGCCCGTGCTGGTGAGCGGGTCCGCATGAGGATCGCGGCAAGGCGGTGTTAAGACCTGCGACGAGCTGATTTTCGCAATCGCGATTCGTGCTTTGCGAACGAAGCGGAGTCGGACCGTGAACAGACTGGGCGCCCCCGAAGGGGCTTGCCGTCATGCGGCTTCCGTCTTCGGGACCGCGTCGGCATTGACCGACAGCTTGACGACGTCACCCTCGACGGCGCCGACATATTTCATGTCGATGTAGTGATGGTGGTCCTTGTGACCCGCAGGGCTGTCTTTCTTCGTCAGTTTGATCCGGTTGTTCTCGACACGGTCGACAGTGCCGACATGCGCGCCGTCCTTGCCGATAATCTTCATGTGTTCTCTGATCTGGCTCATGATGTCCTCCTTGCACATCTCAACGACGCAGATGCGGCTTCGTTGCAAGGGCGACGCGTTGGACCTCAGGTCCGCGCCGGACGTTGGATATGATCCAAGTTCGAAGTCTCGTATCAGGGATCGTATCAAGCGTCGCATGGAGTCCATCGAGGCCTATCTGGAGCGGAAGCACGAGGAGATCAGGCTCCTGAACGGCTGCCTGAGAAGCCCGCGGAACGTGCGCTGTCCGCGCTCGGTGGACGAGGTCATCGCGGCGAAATTCCAGCTGACCGCCGCACTACGCGCCGAGCACGAGCTGGCGGACTGGAAGGCGACCGAGACATCCTGGTCGGCGACCGCGCGTCCGACCAGCGGCCCGTTCGCATTCAGCTACGACTACCAGCGCGCGGATCTGAAGGTGAGCGGACCCTCGTTCTATGAAGACGCTCACGGCTGCACCAGCGAGGCCGTCTACACCGCGTCCGGCATGGCTGCGATCTCGGCGCTGCTGCTCGCATCGGCAAGGCTCGTCAGCAGAGGCGACATCGTGGTGCTGCCGGGCTCTTACGGTGAGACGCTGGAGCTGATCGAGCGCTTTGTCCCGCATTTGCGGCTCGTCACCATGAAGACGCCGGTGGCGGCCGTGCCTGTACCGGCCGGCTCGCCGGGAATTCTCCTGCTCGATTCCTGCATCGCCGCCGGCGCGTTCGAAGCGGTGCTGGGCTGCGACGGTTCGGCGCTCGATCTCCTGATCTTTGACACGACGTGTTTTGCCGGCCGGTCCGGCCGGATCCGGCGTGTCCTGCGTTGGGCGCGGCGATATCAAATCCCGGTCGTGATGGTGCGAAGCCATACCAAGCTGGATTCGCTCGGCGTGGAATACGGACGGCTCGGCTCCGCGGTGTTCGTTCGCTGGTGCGAGGAGGGCGCTGAACGTTCGTTGGCCGAACGCCTTGCGGCGGAGATGCGCGATGCCGTGCGGCTTCTCGGCGGGGCGGCGCTGCCGGCGCATTTTCCCCCGTTTGTGGGCAGCTCGGCCTATTGGGGCCTGACGAACCGACGCATTGCAGCCATCCTGCGCAACGGTCGTCATGCGGCCCGGCATTTCGCGCGCGAGCTCGCCTCGCTCTCGGCCGAGCTCCACTTCAGCCACGGGCTCTATGTCACCCTCCGCCCCAGGCGTACCCTCGACGAGGCCGGCGCGCGGCAAGCCGCCGAGGCTATGAGCCGTGATCTCAGCCGGGCCGGTTTTCCCATCCGTCACGCCGGCAGCTTCGGTTTTGATTTCGCCGCGACCGAGTGGTTTCACGACGCGACCACAGATGAGTACAGCGTGCGGGTGGCGGTACCTGATTTGCCGACCGAGCCGTGGAATGAGCTGCCGGCGGCGATTGCGGCGTGGTGGAGGGCACATCAGGCGGAGCTTGGCGAGGTGTGACCGATCCTCGCTTCCCTTTCACAATGATTTCAGGGAGCGATTCGCTGGAGTGGCGATCCCGGCAGGACTCGAACCTGCAACCCGCGGAGTAGAAATCCGCTACTCTATCCAGTTGAGCTACGGGACCGTCTTGAGCCGCCCCGGTTCAGCGGGCGGCCATCCACCTAACATGCCAATATGAAAAATCTGGTGTTTCGCCAAGTCTGAACCGAACCGATTTCCTCGATGCCGCGACAAAGCGGAACGGCGGGGTGTCAGGGTGCCGGGTTGAGCGGCAGCGCAACGGACGATGGTTCACATCGCCGGGAAGCGCTGAGGAGCTTCCGGGACACGGCTGCCGGTCGACTGGCTAGGTGTTGCTGCGCCATCAGGACGGCGTGCGTAGCGACATTGCGGCCGCTCTCCTCTAGGCTTGCCTTGTCATGGCGAATGCGACGATTTGCACCTTCGGTTCCATCGCCTTGAGTCCGTCACCTTTCCGCGCATTTCGTTTGCCGCCGCGGCGTTCGTCCGCGTTTTCCGGGAGTCCATCATGATCGGTCTTGTTCGCGCCGTCACAATCTGCGCCACGCTGGCGCTCGGCCTTTCGGCTGCGCTAGCCGCCGACAAAGCGTTCAAACGCGACGATCTCGCCGATTCCGCCATCAAGCTGGAGGCCCAGATCAAGAGCGAGGCGGGGCCGGTCGCCAAGACGAATGCGACGCTCAAGACGGACGCCGACGCCGCCTTCCGCCGTAATGACTACCGCACCGGACTGTCGGTGCTCGGCCAGATCGCGGCGACCACGCCCGACGATGCCGGCAACTGGCTGCGGCTCGCCAAGGTGATCTTCCAGATTTGGCCCAAGAACTCGAGCGAGCAGACCTTCCTTTTGGAGCGCGCCTCGACCGCCGCCTACATCGCCTACCAGCGCGCCGGCAATCCGGGTGAGGAGGCCGATGCGCTCGCCGTGCTCGGCAAGTCGCTGGCCGAACGCAAGCTGTGGCGGCCGGCGCTGGATGCGCTGCGGCTGTCGCTCGAGGCGCGCGAGGTCGCCGACGTCCGCGGCCAGTACGAGAAAATGCGCGACGAGCACGGCTTCCGGCTGCTCGACTATACAGTGGACTCGGATTCGGCGAGCCCGCGCGCCTGCTTCCAGTTCTCCGTGGAGCTCGCCAAGCGCACCGACTTCGCGCCGTTCCTGGCTCTCGCGGGCCAGGACAAGCCGGCGCTGTCGGCCGAGGGCAAGCAGCTCTGCGTCGACGGCCTCAAGCACGGCGAGCGCTACAACATCAATCTGCGCGCTGGCCTGCCGTCCACCGTCAAGGAAGGCCTGCCGAAGTCGGCCGAGTTCAACATCTATGTGCGCGACCGCAAGCCCTTCGTGCGCTTCACCAGCCGCGCGTATGTGCTGCCCAGGACCGGGCAGCGCGGCATTCCCGTGGTCAGCGTCAACACGCCCGCGGTCAACATCAACGTCTTCCGGATCGGCGACCGCAACCTGATCAACACGGTGGTGGACAGCGATTTCCAGAAGATGCTGACCAAATATCAGCTCGGCGATCTCGGCGACGAGCGCGGCGTCAAGGTCTGGTCCGGCGAGCTTGCGACCGCGATGAATCTGAACCAGGACGTCACCACGGCATTCCCGGTCGATCAAGCGCTGGGCGAGCTCCAGCCGGGCGTCTATGTGATGACCGCTGCCGCCAAGGGCCCGGGCTCGGATGATGATTACCAGCTCGCCACGCAATGGTTCATCGTCTCCGATCTCGGGGTGACAGCCTATTCCGGCAATGACGGCATCCATGTCTTCGTCAACTCGCTGGCCTCGACCGATCCGGTCGGCATGGCCGAGGTGCGGCTGGTTGCCCGTAACAACGAGATCTTGGCGAGCCGCAAGACCGACGACAGCGGCCACGTGCTGTTCGAGGCAGGCCTTGCGCGCGGCGAGGGTGGTCTGTCACCGGCGCTGCTGACCGTCACCGGCGAGAAGGCCGACTACGCTTTCCTCAGCCTGAAGACGTCGGCCTTCGACCTCTCGGATCGCGGCGTTTCGGGGCGCGCGGTGCCCGCGGGCGCCGACGCTTTCGTCTATGCCGAGCGCGGCGTCTACCGCTCCAGCGAGACGGTATTCCTGACGGCGCTGCTTCGCGACGGGCAAGGCAATGCCGTGACAGGCGGGCCGCTGACCCTGGTGATCGAGCGCCCCGACGGCGTCGAATTCCGCCGCGCCGTGCTGGCCGACCAGGGCGCCGGCGGCCGCACGCTCGCCGTGCCGCTCAACTCGGCCGTCCCGACCGGGACCTGGCGGGTGCGTGCCTTCACTGATCCGAAGGGCAACTCGGTCGGCGAGACCACCTTCATGGTCGAGGATTACGTCCCCGATCGGATCGAATTCGACTTGTCCGCCAAGGACAAGCTGATCAAAGCTAACGCTCCTGTGGAGCTTAAGGCGAACGGCCATTTCCTCTATGGCGCGCCGGCCGCCGGCCTCGCGCTCGAGGGCGATATGCTGATCGCGCCCGCAAGCGAGCGTCCGGGCTTTGCCAGCTACCAGTTCGGCGTTGCCGACGAGGAGACCACCTCAAACGAGCGCACGCCGCTTGAGAATTTGCCGGAGGCCGACGCCAACGGCGTCGCGACATTCCCGGTGACGTTGGACAAGCAGCCGGCATCGACGCGTCCACAGGAGGCGCAGATCTTCGTCCGCATGGTCGAGACCGGCGGCCGCGCCGTCGAGCGCAAGATCGTGCTGCCGGTCGCGCCCGCCGCAGCGCAGATCGGGATCAAGCCGCTGTTCGGCGACAAGAACGTCGCCGAGGGCGACAAGGCCGAGTTCGACGTCGTGTTCGTCTCGCCCGAGGGCGAGCGGCTGCGCCGCGACGGATTGCGCTACGAGCTCCTGAAGATGGAGTCGCGCTACCAATGGTATCGCCAGAACAATTACTGGGAGTACGAGCCGGTCAAGTCGACCTCGCGCGTCGCCGACGGTGACGTCACTGTTACGGCCGACAAGCCGGCGCGGATCTCGCTCAGCCCGCAGCCCGGCCGCTACCGGCTGGATGTGAAGTCGAACGATGCCGACGGCCCGGTAACCTCGGTGCAGTTCGACGTGGGCTGGTATTCCGACGGCAGCGCCGACACGCCGGACCTCCTGGAGACCTCGATCGACAAGCCGCAATACGCCTCCGGCGACACCATGACCGTGTCGGTCAATGTCCGCTCCGCCGGCAAGCTCACCGTCAACGTGCTCGGCGACCGCCTGCTCACGACGCAGACCATTGACGTCAAGGAGGGTACCGCCCAGGTCAAGCTGCCGGTCGGCAAGGATTGGGGCACCGGCGCCTATGTGGTGGCGACCTTGCGCCGTCCGCTCGACGCGGCCGCGCAGCGCATGCCGGGCCGCGCGATCGGCCTGAAATGGTTCGGCATCGACAAGCAGACCCGTACGCTTGCCGTGAAGCTGACGCCGCCGGCGCTGATCCGTCCTAATGCGACGCTGAAGATCCCGGTCAAGCTCGACGGGCTCAATCCCGGCGAGGACGCCAAGGTCGTGATCGCCGCGGTCGATGTCGGCATCCTCAACCTCACCAATTACAAGCCCCCGGCGCCGGACGATTACTATCTCGGCCAGCGCCGCCTGACCGCGGAGATCCGCGATCTCTATGGGCAGCTGATCGACGGGATGTCGGGCACGCGCGGCCAGATCAAGTCCGGCGGTGACGCCGGAGCCGCCGAGCTCCAGGGCTCGCCGCCTGCGCAGAAGCCACTGGCGCTCTATTCGGGCATTGTGACCGTTGGTGCCGACGGCACCGCCGAGGTGAGCTTCGACATTCCGGAGTTCGCCGGCACGGCGCGCGTCATGGCGGTGGCGTGGACCGCGACAAAACTCGGCCGCGCCAACACCGACGTGGTGATCCGCGATCCCGTGGTCCTGACCACGACCCTGCCGCGCTTCCTGCTCAATGGCGACCACGGCACGGTCAATCTCGAGATCGACAATGTCGAGGGCCAGGCCGGCGACTACGTCGTCAACGTCAAGAGCGGCGGCCCGGTGAAGATGACCGGCAATCCCGCAACCACGGTCAAGCTGGCCGCCAAGCAGCGCAACGCGTTCTCGCTCGCGCTCGATGCGACCGCGGCGGGGCAGGCGACGCTCGATGTCGACATCAGGGGACCGAATGGCCTTGCGCTGGCGCGCCACTATGCGTTCGACGTCAAGGCGGCAACACAGGTGCTGGCACGGCGCTCGATCCGCACCCTCGCCAAGGGCGAGAGCCTGACGCTGACCTCGGACATGTTCTCCGATCTCGTGCCGGGCACCGGCAGCGTCTCGGTTTCGGCGAGCCTGTCGACCGCACTCGACGCCGCGACGATCCTCAAAGCGCTCGACCGCTACCCCTATGGCTGCTCGGAGCAGATCACGAGCCGCGCCATGCCGCTGCTCTATGTCAACGAGCTCGCGGCCGGCGCGCATCTCGCCATGGACACCGAGGTCGACCAACGCATCCGCGACGCGATCGAACGGCTTTTGGCGCGTCAGGGCGCCAACGGCTCGTTCGGCCTGTGGTCGGCGGGCGGCGACGATGCCTGGCTCGATGCCTACGTCACGGACTTCCTGACCCGCGCCCGCGAAAAGGGTTTTGTGGTGCCGGATGTCCTGTTCAAGAACGCGCTGGACCGCATCCGCAACTCCGTCGTCAACGGCAACGAGCCGGAGAAGGACGGCGGCCGCGATCTCGCCTACGGTCTCTACGTGCTCGCCCGCAACGGCGCGGCGCCGATCGGCGACCTCCGCTATCTCGCCGACACCAAGCTGAACAATCTGGCGACGCCGATCGCCAAATCTCAGCTTGCGGCGGCGCTCGCTTTGGTCGGCGACCGCAACCGCGCGGAGCGGGTCTACGGCGCCGCCCTCGACAGCCTTGCGCCGAAGCCCGTGCTTGAGTTCGGTCGCACCGACTACGGCTCGCAGCTCCGCGATGCCGCAGCGCTGGTCTCGCTTGCCAGCGAAGGCAACGCGCCGAAGGCGACGCTGACGCAGGCGGTCTCGCGGGTGGAAGTCGCGCGGGGGCTGACGCCCTACACCTCCACGCAGGAGAATGCGTGGCTGGTGCTGGCGGCGCGGGCGCTGGCCAAGGAGAACCTCTCGATCGAGGTCGACGGCCAGCCGGTCAAGACTGCGCTTTATCGCAGCTACAAGGCGGACACGCTGAGCGGCAAGCCGCTGAAGATCACCAACACTGGCGACGCACCGGTGCAGGCGGTGGTCTCGGTGTCGGGCTCGCCGGTGACACCGGAGCCGGCCGCCTCCGCCGGGTTCAAGATCGAGCGCAACTACTTCACGCTCGACGGCAAGCCCGCCGATATCAGCAAGGTCAAGCAGAACGATCGCTTCGCCGTCGTGTTGAAGATCACGGAAGCGAAACCGGAGTACGGCCACATCATGGTGTCCGACTATCTGCCGGCGGGTCTGGAGATCGACAATCCGAAGCTGGTCTCGTCGGGCGACAGCGGCACGCTGGACTGGATCGAGGACGGCGAGGAGCCCGAGGATACTGAGTTCCGCGACGACCGCTTCACCGCGGCCGTGGACCGGACCTCGGATTCCAAGGCGGTGTTCACCGTCGCCTATGTCGTGCGGGCGGTCTCGCCCGGCAAATACGTGCTGCCGCAGGCCCATGTCGAGGACATGTACAACCCCTCACGCTACGGCCGGACGGGCACGGGCAGTGTCGAAGTGCGGGCGGCGAAGTGAGTGGTGGGATGAGCGAGGCTGACAACGTATCTCGTCATTCCGGGGCGGTGCAAAGCACCGAACCCGGAATCTCGAGATTCCGGGTCTGGTCCTTCGGACCAGCCCGGAATGACAGCAGCGGAGCGAAAGGCAGGGGTCCTCGCGCTCTCTCCGCCCTCGCGCTCACCTTCATCCTCGCCATCATCGGCTTCGTCGCATGGGTCTATTCCCTCGGACCTCTCCCGCTCGACGAGGCGCGGCAGGTCTCGACCACGGTCGTCGATCGCAACGGAAAGCTTCTCCGCGCCTACGCGATGGCGGATGGGCGGTGGCGGTTGCCGGTCGATGCCAAAACGAACGTCGATCCGACCTACCTGAAACTGCTGTTCGCCTATGAGGACCAGCGCTTTTACGCCCATAACGGCCTCGATCCGCTCGCGCTCGGACGCGCCGCGTTGCAGCTGGGAACGCGCGGCCAGATCGTGTCCGGCGGCTCGACCATCTCGATGCAGCTCGCCCGGCTGATGGAGCCGCGGCGGCAGCGCTCACTTTATGCCAAGCTGCACCAGATCGTCCGCGCGATTGAGCTGGAGCGCAGCATGAGCAAAGCTGAGATCCTCAACCTCTACCTCGCGCTCGCGCCTTACGGCGGCAATCTCGAAGGCATCCGCGCCGCCTCGATCGCCTATCTCGGCAAGGAGCCGAAACGCCTCTCGCTCTCCGAAGCTGCCTTGCTGGTCGCCCTGCCGCAATCGCCGGAGACGCGCCGGCTCGACCGCTATCCCGAGACGGCGCGCAAGGCGCGCGATCGGGTGCTCGATCGCATGGTCGCGGAGCATGTCGTCAGCCCTGAGGATGCGGCGCAGGCCAAGGTCGCGCCCGTGCCAAAACTGCGCAAGCCGATGCCGATCCTGGCGCCGCATGCCTCGGACTCCGCGCTTGCGACCGTCAAGGAGACGCCGGTCATCAAGTTGACGCTGGATGCGACCTTGCAGAAGGTGCTGGAGCCGCTGGCCCACGACCGCGCGATTGCGCTGGGGCCGAACATCTCGGTCGGCATCATCGTGGTCGATAATGAGAGCGGCGACGTGCTCGCGCGCGTCGGATCGGCCGATTATTTCGACGAGAGCCGGGCAGGGAAGGTGGACATGACCCGTGCCGTCCGCTCGCCGGGCTCGACGCTGAAACCGTTCATCTATGGCCTCGCCTTCGAGGACGGGTTCGTCCATCCCGACAGCCTGATCGACGACCGTCCGGTCCGCTTCGGCTCCTACGCGCCGGAAAATTTCGACATGACGTTCCAGGGCACGGTGCCGGTGAAAAAGGCGCTGCAATTGTCGCTGAACGTGCCGGCGATCGTGCTGCTCGACCGCGTCGGCGCGAGCCGGCTGGTCTCGCGGCTGCGCCAGGCCGGCGGCAGTCTCGTGCTGCCCAAGGACGAGGCGCCGGGCCTTGCCATGGGTCTTGGCGGCGTTGGCGTGACGCTCCAGGACCTTGCCCAGCTCTACACGGGTTTCGCCCGGCTCGGCACCACCAAGCCGCTGCGCGAGGTCATCGCGGCCAAGGACGACCGCGAGCCGATGCGGCTGTTGGACCAGGCCGCGGCCTGGCAGGTCGGCAACGTGCTGCTCGGCACGCCGCCGCCGGAGAATGCCGCTCACAACCGCATCGCGTTCAAGACCGGCACGTCTTACGGCTATCGCGATGCCTGGTCGGTCGGCTTCGATGGCCGCATGACCATCGGTGTCTGGGTCGGCCGGCCCGACGGCGGCCCGGTTCCCGGGCTGATCGGGCGCGTCGCCGCAGCTCCAATCCTGTTCGACGCTTTCGCCCGCACCGGCAAGACGCTGGCCCCGCTGCCGAAGCCGCCGAAGGGAACCCTGATGGCTAGCAACGCCAAGCTGCCGCTGCCGCTGAAACGGTTCCGGCCGATCGGGGAACTGGTGCGGACCGGGGGCGAGCAGGCGCTGCACATCCAGTTTCCGCTGAACGGCTCGCGCATCGATGTCGATCGCTCCGGCGGCCCGGAAGCGGCCGCCATGCCCGTCAAGGTCGCCGGTGGCGTCCTGCCCATGACGGTGATGGTCAATGGAACCTCGCGCGGCGAGATCGACGGCCGGCGCCAGCGCCTGATCGATCCGCCCGGCCCCGGCTTTGCGCGGCTCACCGTGATCGATGCCACGGGCGCCGCGGACACAGTTGTCATTCGAATTCAATAACCCTGGCTTAAGCGGTTGTGGCGATGGCGGTTTCAGCGTAAGCGGAACCAATGGCCGAGACCTACCCACCTCCCCGTTTTGGAGCGCCCCGCGAGCCCAAAGCGCCCGTAGATCCGGGCAGCCGGCTGGTGTCGCTGCTCGACGCCGTCACGTCCAGCCATGCCCGCGCGGCCGGCTTCCTGGTGCTGTGCGCGTTGCTGCTGTTCCTGCCGGGCTTCTTCACCATCCCGCCGGTCGACCGCGACGAGGCGCGCTTTGCGCAGGCGACCAAGCAGATGGTCGAGAGCGGCGACTATGTCGACATCCGCTTCCAGGAGGACGTCCGCTACAAGAAGCCGGTTGGCATCTACTGGTTGCAGTCGGCCGCGGTTGAAGCTGCCACGGCGCTCAAACTGCCGAAGGCCGAATTGCGGATCTGGGTCTACCGCATTCCTTCGCTGTTAGGGGCGATCGGCGCGGTGCTCATGACCTATTGGGCCGCCCTCGGCTTCGTCACGCGGCGCGCCGCGGTGCTCGCTGCGCTGTTGATGTGCGCCTCCGTGCTGCTCGGTGTCGAGGCTCGGCTGGCAAAGACCGACGCGATGCTGCTGTTCTGCGTGACCGCCGCGATGGGCGCGATGTCGCGCGCCTATCTGTCCTGGCAACGCGCCGAGGACGAGACGCATCCACCGTGGAGCTGGCCCGCGATCTTCTGGACCGCGCTCGCGGTCGGCATTCTGATCAAGGGTCCGCTGATCCTGATGTTCGCCGGCCTGACCATCATCGCGCTGGCAATCCTGGATCGCGATGCCTCCTGGCTGTGGAAGCTGCGCCCGCTCTGGGGCCTGATGTGGACGCTGGTGCTGGTGCTGCCCTGGTTCGTCGCGATCTTCTGGCGCGCGGGCGACGCCTTCTTTGCGGACTCCGTCGGCGGCGACATGCTGAGCAAGATCGGCGCCCAGGAATCCCATGGCGCGCCGCCCGGGCTTTACCTTGCGCTGTTCTGGATCACGTTCTGGCCGGGCGCGCCGCTCGCGGCGATGGCGGCGCCTGCGGTGTGGCGGGCGCGTCGCGAGCCCGGCGCGCAGTTCCTGCTGGCCTGGCTGATCCCGTCCTGGATCGTGTTCGAGGCGGTGTTGACCAAGCTGCCGCATTACGTGCTGCCGCTCTATCCGGCGATTGCGATCCTCACAGTTGGCGCGCTGGAGCGGAACGTGCTGTCGCGCTCCTGGCTCGCGCGCGGCTCGGCCTGGTGGTTCGCGATCCCCGCGGCGGCTTCGATCATCGCGGTGGTCGGCGCGGTCATGCTGACGCGGCAGCCGGCCTTCGTCGCCTGGCCGTTCATCGCGGCCTCGCTGATCTTCGGCCTGTTCGCCTGGTGGCTGTTCGACACCAACCGCGCCGAGCGGTCGGTGCTGAATGCACTGGTCGCCGCCCTGATGCTGGCGGTCGTGGTCTGGGGCATCGTGCTGCCCTCGCTGACCCCGCTGTTTCCGAGTATCGAGGTGGCGCGCGCGCTGCGCAACGTCAGCTGCGTCGGACCGAAGGCGGCGGCTGCCGGCTATCACGAGCCGAGCCTGGTGTTCCTCACGGGCACGCAGACATTGCTCACCGATGGCTCCGGTGCGGCAGACTTCCTGCGGCAGGGAAGCTGCCGCTTCGCGCTGATCGAGCAGCGCTCGGAGCGCAGCTTCGTGCAGCGCGCCGAGGCGATCGGGCTGCGCTACAAGGTCGGCGCGCGCATCGACGGCTACAATTTCTCGCAAGGGCGGCCGATCTCGATCTCGATCTTCCGTTCGGAAGGCACCGAGTAGGATGTCGGCAGCGAGCGACATCGCGGCGCGTGCGAGCTATCCTGCACAATTGTTCGCCGTGTCCGGACGCGCGCTGGCGCAGCTCGTGCGTGCACCGTCGCATTCGCGCCGCGCGGCTGCCGCGCGCAAGCTGGCACGGCATTCGCTCTGGCTGAGCGCGGCGGGCGCGGCCTTGATCATCGTGCTGATGGTCGCTTTCGACCTGACCGAGATCCAGCTGATGCCGGCGCGCGGCACGCCAAGCCTGTGGCCGGTCCGCATCCTCACCGATTTCGGCAAGGACGAGTATGTGCTCTCGGTGCTCGGCGCCGCGCTGGTGGTCGTGGCGCTCGTTGCGGCCGGCCTTCACGGCACGCGCCGCGCGCTGCTGCTCGGCTTTGGCACGCGGCTCCAGTACCTGTTCCTGTCCGTTGCCCTGTCGGTATTCGTTGCCGAGATCCTGAAATATCTCATCGGGCGCGGACGTCCGTTCGTCGGCGGCGTGGCCAATCCGTTCAACTTCATCCCGTTCGAGGGGACCGGGGCTTACGCCAGCCTGCCGTCTGGCCATGCGGTGACGGCGTTCGCCTTGGCGTTCGCGGTGTCGGCGCTGTGGCCGCGGCTGCGCGTGTTCATGTTCACTTACGCAATCGTGATCCTGCTGACGCGCCTCGTGCTGCTCGCGCATCACCCGAGCGACGTCACCGCCGGCGCCCTCTTGGGCATGGTCGGGGCGATGGCGGTCCGTTACTGGTTCGCGGCCCGCAGGCTGGCCTTTGCGATCCGGGCCGACGGCACCATTGTGCCTCTTCCGGGGGCGGATTCGGGCCGCCTCAAAAGGGTTGCCCGCGGGGCATCTGCCCCATAAAAGCGGCTGCTCCTGGGACCGCCGGTTCCTTGAGGGCAGGCCCATTCCAAACCACGAGCCTCCTTTGTCGACGTCCCAGCCTTCGGTTTCCATCGTCGTTCCCGTGCGCAACGAAGCCGACAACATCGCGCCGCTGATCGCCGAGATCTGCGCGGCGCTCGATGGCCGCTGGGCCTACGAGATCATCTACGTCAACGACGGCTCGACGGACGCGACCGGCGAGCGCCTGGTGGCGATGATGAAGCAGCGGGACAATCTGCGGCAGCTCCGCCACGCTAAGTCGGGCGGCCAGTCGGCGGCGGTGCGCAGCGGCGTGCGCGCGGCCCGCGGGCAGATCGTGGCGACGCTCGACGGCGACGGCCAGAACAACCCGGCGTTCCTGCCGGAACTGATCGCCGCGGTCGAGAAGGGCAGCAATGTCGGGCTCGCCGCGGGACAACGCGTCGGCCGCAAGGACACCGGTTTCAAGAAGCTTCAGTCGCGCGTCGCCAATGGCGTCCGCAACGCGATCCTCAAGGACGGCACGCGCGATACCGGATGCGGGCTGAAGGCGTTCCGGCGCGATATCTTCCTGATGATGCCCTATTTCGACGGTCTGCACCGCTTCCTGCCGGCGTTGGTCCGCCGCGAAGGCTTCGATATTGCCTATATCGACGTGATCGACCGGCCACGCCATTCCGGCGTGTCGAACTATGGTTTCTTCGACCGGCTGTGGATCGGCATCATGGACCTCGCTGGCGTGTGGTGGCTGATCCGTCGCAAGAAGCCGACACCAGAGGTGACCGAGGTGAACGCATGATCATTCAATACGGTCAGGCGCTGAGCAATTATCTTTACGACGTTTTCGTCGCCAAGTTCGATTTCTGGCTGGCGTTCGGGCTCGTCGCGCAGCTGTTCTTCACCGCGCGCTTCCTGGTGCAGTGGATCGCGAGCGAACGCGCCGGCAACAGCGTGGTGCCGATGGCGTTCTGGTTCTGCTCCATGGGGGGCGGGCTGATGACGCTGGTCTACGGCGTCGTGAAGCGCGAACCGGTCATCATTCTCGGACAGGCGCTGGCCACGATTATCTATGTCCGCAACATCATGCTGATCTGGAAGAACCGCGGCCGCGCCTCGAAGACGCTGGAGCGGTGACCAAAGGCGGCGCGTTTCGCCGGTGCCGTCGCGCGCAGCGGCGGCAATCATGCCTAAAGCGCGATGACGATTCAGCCCAATCTCATCGCGCTTTAGCGCGGCAGCGCCGAAGCCGCGCCTGAGGCGGGCAGAGTGGCCGTCTCGGTCTCGGTCCGGCGATAGGGCTCGCCGGCTGCCTCCAGCACAGGATAGGCGACCGAGCAGATATGCGAATGGATGCGGCGCAGATCGCGCAGCACGTCCAGATGCAGCGAGGTGGTCTCGATGGTCTCCGGGCGGCCTTCGCGCAAGCGGTCGAGATGGCGCTCGACGGCGGCGAGCTCGGTGTTCCTGAGCGTGGTCTTCTCCACCAGCAGCTTGCGCGCCTCGTTGGCGTCGCCCGACATGAACACGCCGAAGGCGATGCGCAGCGAGTCCATCGTGCGTTTGTGGAAGGCGGCGAGCTCCTCGGCACCCTCGGCCGAGAATTGCAGGCGCCGCTTGATCTTCTTGGTGGCAAGCTCGCTCAAATTCTTGTCGATGATGTCGCCGATATGCTCGAGGTTGATGGCGAAGGAGATGATCTCCATCGCGCGCCGGCCCTCGCTCTCGTCGAGGCTGCCCCGCGTCAGTTTCGTCACGTAGAGCTTGATCGCCTCGTCGAGGCCGTCGACGGCATTGTCGGTCTTCGTGACCTGGTCGACCAGCGCCCGGTCGCCCGTCATCATCGCGGCCATCACCTTGCGCAGCATGACCTCGACGAGGTCGCCCATGCGCAGGGTTTCGCGGGCGGCGTCGGCGAGCGCCAGTGACGGCGTCTCCAGCGCACTCTCGTCCAGATAGCGCGGCCGGGCCGGGTCCGCCTCCTGGACGCGATCGGGCAATAGCCGGGTCAGGAGGCCCGACATGGTGTCGAGCAGCCCGATGAAGATGACGGCCGTACCGGCATTGAAGGCGACGTGGAACGCCGCCGTCATTTTGGCGAGATCGGGCTGCCAGGCATGCATGTGCCCGGCGATCACGTTCAGGAACGGGAGGACGATCGCGATTCCGGCGATGCGGTTGATGAGATTGCCGACCGGCAGGCGATAGCTCGCGGGATCGTCGCGCCTCGCACCTTCGAACACGGGATTGATGGCACTGCCGAGATTGGCCCCGAGCACCAGTGCGAGCGCCGCGTCGGGTGTGATGAACTGCGAATAGGCCAGCGACATGATCAGCAGCACGCTGGCGACGCTCGAATGCACCGCCCAAGTGACGAGTGCGGCGATGACGATGCACAGGACGGGATCGCCCGTGATGGCCGAGATCATGACGCGCATGCCGGGCGCGTTCTCCGCCGGCGCCAGCGTGTCGAGCAGGATGTGCAGCGACAGCAGCATCAAGCCGAGGCCGATACAGACGCGGCCAATGTCCTTGATCCGCGAACGCGGTCCCGAGCGGAAGGCGACGAGGCCCAGCACGAACAACACCGGCGCGACTGCCGCGATATTGAACGAGAGCACCTGCACGATCAGCGTCGTGCCGACATTGGCCCCTAACATGATCGCGAGCGCGGCGGCGAGGCTGACGAGGCCTTCGGCGGCGAAGGAGCTGGTGATCAGCGCGGTCGCCGTGCTGCTCTGGAGCAGCGCGGTGAGGCCGAGGCCCGCCGCAAACGCCTTGAAACGATTGCCAAGCGCCTTGCCGAGCAGCCGCCGCAGGTCCGGGCCGAAGGCGCGCAAAATGCCGCTGTGGACCATGTGCAGGCCCCACAACAACAGCGCAACGCCGCCCATTAGATCGAGCAGAACCAACGTTCCCATTCTCCGTGTCCGGATTGAGAGTCGATTGGTGAGGCTAGCGCCAAACGCTTGACGTTCAAACCATTTGTTGGCGCATCGGCGTTAACGCCTGCGTGGGTTGCTCGTTCCTGCAGCGCGATGCCTTGTAACAGACTCACATTGCCGCTTTGAGGGCGGCGAAGCCGCGATCGAGATCAGTCTTGAGGTCGTCGGTGCTCTCAAGCCCGATGTGGAGACGAAGAGTCGGTCCGCCCGGCGCCCACTTGGTCGCGGTGCGATAGGCATCGCAGTCAAAGGGGATCGCAAGGCTCTCGAAGCCGCCCCAGGAAAAACCCATGCCGAACAGCTTGAGCGTGTTGAGCATGGTGTCGACCGCCTTCTGCGGCGCCGGCTTCAAGACGATGCTGAACAGGCCCGACGCGCCGGTGAAGTCGCGTTTCCAGATCGCGTGGCCCGGATCGGTCTCCAGCCCAGGATGCAGCACGCGTGCGATCTCGGGTCTTGCTGCCAGCCAGCGCGCCATCTCGAGGCCTGAACGATGATGCTGCGCCAATCGTACCGACAGCGTGCGCAGACCACGCAGCGCGAGGAAGACGTCATCGGGACCAGCGCAGACGCCGAGCAGGCGGATGCCTTCCGCAACTATCGGCCAGGTCCTGGCATTGGCCGAGATGGTGCCGAACATGATGTCGGAATGGCCGCCGATATATTTGGTGGCCGCCTGCATGCTGATGTCGACGCCTTGCTCGAGCGAGCGGTGATAGAGCGGTGTCGCCCAGGTGTTGTCGTCGATCACGAGCGCGCCCTTCGCATGCGCGACCTCGGCGATGGCGCGAATGTCCGGCATCTCGAAGGATTGCGAAC
This sequence comes from Bradyrhizobium sp. USDA 4486, assembly GCF_054057995.1. NCBI lineage: Bacteria > Pseudomonadati > Pseudomonadota > Alphaproteobacteria > Hyphomicrobiales > Nitrobacteraceae > Bradyrhizobium > Bradyrhizobium sp. USDA 4486. The sequence goes on along the minus strand of NZ_JBSRZV010000001.1, from coordinate 2,329,239 downwards.
CCGGGGCCTCGACCAGCACCGCGCGCGTGTTCGGCTTGAACAGCTTTTCGATGCCGGCGCCGATCAGCGGATCGAAATAGGTGGTCTCAACGCCGTAGCGGGTCAGCATGCCGTTGCAGAAATTGCGCGAGGGCCGATAGACGTTGTCGCAGACGAGGATGTGGTCGCCGGCCTTCAGCACCGAGAGCAGGGTGGTGGAGATCGCCGACAGCCCCGACGGAACGATGCCGACGCCGGCACATTGCGGCCCCTCCAGCGCCATCAGCGTCTCCTGGAACGCCTTGGTGGTGGGCGTGCCGTGGCGGCCATAGGTGAACTCGCCGCGATGGGCGTGCAGGTCCTCGGCGGTCGGATAGAGCACGGTCGAGCCGTGGAACACCGGCGGATTGACGAAGCCCTTCTGCGCCTTGGTGTCGCGGCCGGAGGTGACCAGCCGGGTCTCGGCCTGCTGCTGAAGGGGATGCGGGGAATCCATGCGCCTGCTTTCAAAAAAGCGTTTCCGCTGGCGCGCATCGCGTCCGCGGGCTGGCCGAACGGCCGCTGCCGTTAATAACAGAACACAGAAGAGTCCCGTCAACCCCTTGACCCGGCTCGCCAGTCGTTCTGTGATGCGCAGGTGCTATTCAGTCGCCGCATGTTGAGGGGCCTGCCGCGACCTTCGATCCATCGTCTGACCGGACCTTGCGCCACAGCCACAAAGGCGGGCGCCTGCGGCGGGGATTAGGTTATGGCCTCTCGGGATGGGCGGGTGTTCGGCAAAGTTTCCAGCATGACTCTTGCAGGGCTCGTCCTGCGACGCCTAGTCCTGGCAGAGACGATCCTGAGACAACGTTCCTTGAGACGACCTTGAAAGGCCTTCAGCCCATGAAACGCGTAACCCTGGCTCTCACTCTCGCTCTCGCCGCCGGCCTGACTGCCCAGACCGCCGGAGCGCAAACGCTCAAGACCGTCAAGGATCGGGGCACACTGTCCTGCGGCGTCAGCCAGGGCCTGCCGGGCTTCTCCTCGCCGGACGACAAGGGCAACTGGACCGGCCTCGACGTCGACGTCTGCCGCGCGATTGCGGCCGCCATCTTCAATGACCCGACCAAGGTCAAGTACGTGCCGACCTCGGCCAAGGACCGCTTTACCGCGCTGCAATCCGGCGAGATCGACGTGCTCTCGCGCAACACCACCTGGACCATCTCGCGCGACACCTCGCTCGGCGCCAACTTCACCGGCGTGACCTATTACGACGGGCAGGGCTTCATGGTGAAGAAGTCGCTCAAGGTGAATTCCGCGCTGGAGCTGAACAGCGCCTCGGTCTGCGTGCAGACCGGCACCACCACCGAGCAAAATCTCGCCGACTACTTCAAGGCCAACAACATGAAGTACGAGGTGATCGCGTTCGGCACCAACGACGAAACGGTCAAGGCCTATGAGGCCGGCCGCTGCGACGTCTTCACCACCGACCAGTCGGGCCTCTACTCCAACCGCCTCAAGCTCGCCAATCCCAACGACCACATGGTGCTCCCCGAGATCATCTCGAAGGAGCCGCTGGGACCGATGGTGCGCCACGGCGACGACCAGTGGTTCGACATCGTGAAATGGACGCTTTTCGCGATGGTCACTGCCGAAGAGCTCGGCATCACCTCGAAGAACGTCGACGAGAAGCTCAAGATGGAAAATCCGGAGCTGAAGCGCGTGCTCGGCACCGACGGCAATTTCGGCGAACAGCTCGGTCTCACCAAGGACTGGGTGATCCGGATCGTGAAGGCCGTCGGCAATTACGGCGAGGTGTTCGACCGCAACGTCGGCTCGGGCTCGCCGCTCGCGATCAATCGCGGTCTCAACAACCTCTGGAACAAGGGTGGTCTCCAATACGCGCCGCCGATCCGCTGATTCCGCCTGATCCGCGGCGATGAGCACCGAGGCTCGAAAACCGCCGGCCCAGATCGCGCTGAAGGTCAGGCGCATTCTGGGCGGCAAGGCAGGCTGGAACGGCGTTGCCGTCCAATTTGCCTTCGCGGCGATCCTTGGTTGGATCGGCTATGAGATCATCTCCAACGCCCGCGCCAATCTCGAGAACCAGCACATCGCTGCCGGCTTCGGCTTCCTCCGGAATAATGCCGGCTTCGACGTCAATCAGACCCTGATCTCCTACAACGGCTCGGACACGTTCCTGCGGGTGTTCGTCGTGGGGCTCCTCAATACACTCGTGGTCTCGGTGGTCGGCATTTTCTTCGCCACCGTGATCGGCTTTATCGTCGCGCTGTGCCGGCTGTCGCCCAACTGGCTGTTGTCGCGCGTCGGCGAAATCTATGTCGAGATCATCCGCAACCTGCCGCTGCTGTTCCAGATCCTGTTCTGGTACCTCGCGGTTCTTGCGGCCTTGCCTAATCCCAGGCAAAGCATTTCGCTGCTCGGCATCGCCTTCATCAGCAATCGCGGCCTCGTCATTCCCCGTCCGATCGGCGAGAGCGGGCTCGAGCCGTTCCTGGCGGCGCTGGCGTTCGGCATCATCGCTGCGGTGGGCTTGCGTCTCCATGCGAGGCGGGCGCTGTTCCAGCGCGGGCAGATGATCCGCATCTGGCCCTATGTGCTGGGCCTGCTGTTTGGGCTGCCGCTCGCCACTATCATGGTGTTCGGCTTGCCATTCACCGTCGAGCTGCCGCAGCTGAAGGGGTTTAACTTCGCCGGCGGCTCGCGCATCATTCCGGAGTTCGTGGCGCTGACGCTGGCGCTGTCGACCTATACCGCCGCCTTCATCGCCGAGATCGTGCGCGCCGGCATCCTGTCCGTGCACAAGGGGCAGATGGAGGCGGGGTCTTCGCTCGGCCTCAGCCGCGGCGCCACGCTGCGGTTGATCGTCGTGCCGCAGGCGATGCGCGTCATCGTGCCGCCGCTGACCAACCAATATCTCAATCTCACGAAAAATTCTTCGCTCGCGGTCGCGATCGGCTATCCTGACCTCGTCTCGGTCTGGGCCGGCACGTCGCTGAGCCAGACCGGGCAGGCGATCGAGATCATCGCCATGACGATGGGCGTCTATCTTCTGATCTCGCTGCTCACCAGCGCGATCATGAGCGTGTACGGTTGGCGCGTCAGCCGGAGCCTCGGCGCATGACCGATATCACCTCATCCGCCTATGTCCGGCAGGATCTGCTCACCGAGCGTCCTGCGCCGGTGCGGACGACGGGCTTCATTGGCCTCGTGCGCACGCGCCTTTTGAACTCGCCGACCAACGTCCTGATCACCATCGTCAGTGCCTTGCTGCTCTGGTTCACGATCGTTCCGTCAGTCAGGTTCCTGTTCGTCGACGCGGTCTGGACCGGCAATGACCGTGCGGCGTGCCTGACCGAAAACGCAGGTTTTGCGGTCGGCGCCTGCTGGCCCTACATCCAGGCCAAGCTGCCGCAATTGATCTATGGCTTCTATCCCGAGGCCGAGCGCTGGCGCGTCAATCTCACATTCGCCCTGGCGGCGGTCCTGCTCGCGCCAATGCTCGTTCCGCGCCTGCCCGCGAAGGCTGTGAACGCCGGCCTGTTCTTCCTCGCCTTTCCCGTCGTCGCGTTCTTCCTGCTGCATGGCGGCGGGATCTCGGGCTTCGGCGTGAGCTGGACGGCGGGGCTGCTGCAATTGTTCGACGACAGCGTCATCGGCGCCGGGCAGGTCCTGCTCGGTCTCAGCAAGACCTCGGCCATCGCTCCGCTGTTGTGGGCCGTTGGCAACCTGATCGTGCTGGTCGGCAAGGCCATCTTCTGGCTGATCTTTCCCCTGACCTGGCTGCGTGACCAGCTCGAGGGCTCAGGCCAATCGGTCTGGACCGATTTTGCGATCACCACGACCGTCGTCTCGCTGATCGCCTTTGTGCTCGGCGGCGGCGTGCGCACGGGATGGCGCCTGCTGGCATGGAGCATCGTGACTTTCATCGCCATCGCCATCGTGATCAAGCTGATGGGGCTCGATCACGGCGGACTGGCGGTCGTGCAGACGCGGCTCTGGGGTGGTCTTCTGGTGACGCTGGTGGTTTCCGTCGCCGGCATCGTCACGTCATTGCCGATCGGCATTGCGCTGGCGCTCGGCCGCCGTTCCACCATTCCGCTGATCCGGATCTTCTCGATCGCCTTCATCGAATTCTGGCGCGGCGTGCCGCTGATCACGGTGCTGTTCTTCGCAACCTACATGCTGCCGCTTTTCCTGCCGGGCAATTTCACGGTCGACGGCCTCGTCCGCGCGCTGATCGGGATCGCGCTGTTCACGGGCGCCTATCAGGCCGAGAATGTCCGCGGCGGCCTGGCTGCGATCCCGCGAGGTCAGGGCGAAGCGGCGGCGGCGCTCGGGTTGTCCTGGTGGAAGACGACCTCGCTGATCGTGCTGCCGCAGGCGCTGCGCCACGTCATCCCGAACCTCGTCAACAGCTTCATCTCGCTGTTCAAGGATACCTCGCTGGTGTCGATCGTCGCGCTGTTCGATCTGCTGGGCTCGCTGCGCGCCTCGTTCGCGGATCCGAAATGGTCGGCGCCGTCGACATTGTTCACCGGCTTTGCCTTTGCCGGTATCATCTATTTCCTGTTCTGCTTTGGAATGTCACGCTACTCGCTCTTCGTCGAGCACCGCCTCAACGCCCACCGCCGCAACTGATCGAGGTCACCATGTCCGAGCCCATCGTCAAGATTTCCGGCCTGAACAAATGGTACGGCGACTTCCACGTTCTGCGTGACATCGATCTCGAGGTCCAGAAGGGTGAGCGCATCGTGATCTGCGGACCTTCGGGCTCGGGCAAATCGACGCTGATCCGCTGCATCAACGCACTTGAGGAGTTCCAGGAGGGCGAAATCGTCGTCGACGGCATCGAACTCGGGCCGAACCTCAAGCACATCGACGCGGTGCGCCGCGAGGTCGGCATGGTGTTCCAGAGTTTTAACCTATTCCCGCATCTCACGGTGCTCGACAATTGCACGCTGGCGCCGATCTGGGTGCGCAACATTCCGAAGAGGGACGCCGAGGCGACCGCGATGAAATTTCTGGAGCGGGTCAAGATCCCGCATCAGGCCAACAAGTTTCCGGGCCAGATGTCCGGCGGCCAGCAGCAGCGCGTCGCGATCGCGCGTGCGCTGACCATGAATCCGAAGGTGATGCTGTTCGACGAGCCGACCTCGGCGCTCGATCCCGAGATGGTCAAGGAGGTGCTCGACACCATGGTCGACCTCGCCGAGGAGGGCATGACGATGCTGGTCGTCACCCACGAGATGGGCTTTGCCCGCGAGGTCGCCAACCGCGTCGTGTTCATGGACGCTGGCCAGATCATCGAGGCCAACACGCCCAATGAGTTTTTTGCGGCTCCGCAGCATGCGCGGACGAAGCTGTTTTTGAGCCAGATCTTGCGGTGATCCAAGCCGTGCTGCCGTAGGGCGGGCAAAGGCTCTTGCGCCGTGCCCACCATCGTCCGTGACCGCAACAACCGGTGGGCACGCTTCGCTTTGCCCACCCTACGGCAGCTGGGCCGCGACCGCTAAAACAAGCGCCAGCACCTCGCCTAGACGAACGGCGGCTTGATGTTGCTGCGCTTCTCGAGCCACTCCGGCACGGGCAGGTTCTTGGCGCGCATGAAATCCGCGTTGAACAGTTTTGATTGATAGCGGCTGCCGGAATCGCACAGCACGGTCACGATGGTCTTGCCGGGTCCGAGCTGCTTGGCGAGCCGCATTGCGCCTGCGATGTTGATGCCGGTCGAGCCCCCAAGGCAGAGGCCCTCGTGCTGGAGCAGCTCATAGATGACGGTGACAGCCTCGGTGTCGGGAATGAGATAGGCCTCGTCGACCTTGGCGGTCTCGACAATCGCGGTCGCGCGGTTGAGGCCGATGCCCTCGGTGATCGAGCCACCGGGCGTCGCCTTGGCATCGCCAGTCCTGAAGTATTCGTACATGCCGGCGCCGTGCGGATCGGCGCAGGCGATGCGGATGTCCTTGTTCTTCTCTTTCAGATAGCGGCTGACGCCGGCGAGCGTGCCGCCGCTGCCGACCGAGCAGACGAAGCCGTCGACCTTGCCGCCGGTCTGCTCCCAGATCTCCGGGCCAGTGGACTCGTGATGCGCCTTGGCATTGTCGAGATTGTTCCACTGGTCGGCGAACAGCACGCCATTGGGCTCGGTCTTGCGCAGCTCGTCGGCCAGCCTGCGGCCGACATGCTGGTAGTTGTTGGGATTGGCGTAGGGCAGGGCGGGCACCTCGATCAGCTCGGCGCCGCAGAGCTTCAGGAAATCCTTCTTCTCCTGGCTCTGCGTCTCCGGGATCACGATCAGCGTGCGGTAGCCGCGCGCGCTCGCCACGACCGCAAGGCCGATGCCGGTGTTGCCGGCGGTCGCTTCCACCACGAGACCGCCCGGCTTGAGCTCGCCGCGCTTCTCGGCCTCCAGGATCATCCATTTGCCGGCGCGGTCCTTTACCGACTGCCCGGGATTCATGAACTCGGCCTTGCCGAGGATGGTGCATCCGGTCAATTCCGACGCGCGCTTGAGCTTGATCAGCGGGGTGTTGCCGATGGCTTCGACAACGTCGTTTCGAATGGTCATATCGGGGGAAATCACTGGCAAGGGTTGATCCGGTTGGCCAGAACCTAGTGCTTGGGAGGCCAAAGGGGAAGGCTTTTGCGCTGCGGCGAAAGTGGCGGAAAGCAACACTGGAAATTGGTGAAATGATATTTTCGATCACCGTCCGGCCATGGAAGATATGGCCGTCGCGAGCAGCCTAACAAAGTGAATGGCGCGGAGGACGGAGGACATAGATGTGCGTCAGCCGCGATCATCGATGGCCTTGCGAGACCCGCCCACGCGCGCTTCAGACGGAGCCAAAGCAGCATGTTGCAGGTTGCTGCTAGTGCGGCCGGATCAAACGGCTTCTGCGCCGGTGTGGCGCCAATATCACATGAAATCTTAGTAAGCTTGAGCGTCCTTTGCTGCGGCTCCAAAATGCAAAAAAACTCTGCTACACAGGCATTTCTTGCATTTTTGCAGCTCCGGTACAGAGCGGCTCGGCCCACCATCTCGCACCTGCGGGACTGTCCCGCTGTTCCGCACCCGGCTAGTATGAATCTCAGAGTTCCGAGAAAGCATCGCCTGTGAGCGGGTTATCCAACGCCTCCCGACTGTTCCGCCGCGAATCGGTTAATCCGGCTCGGCGGTGGCGGCTCGATCTGCCCGGCGGGGGGTGGATGTGACACAGGATGTTTCTGTGATCGCCGTGCGGCGGTCCCCGGAGTCTGCATCCCGGATGCGGCGCGCCGCGCGCTGGCTTGCGGTGCTGTGCCTCGCCGCGAGTTCGGGCGCGTGCGTGCTGACGCAGGATCTCCCGAATCCCGCGCTCGACGTTCCCACGCAGTACAAATATGCGGGCAAGGGTAATGCGCCGCCGTCACTGGATTGGTGGCGCGGCTTTCGCTCGGCCGAGCTCACGCAACTGATGGAGGAGGCGCAGACTGTCAACCTCGACATCGCTGCCGCCGTCGCGCGTATCGTCGAGGCGGATGCGCAGGCGCGACAGGCGGGTGCGGCGCTGCTGCCGAGCCTGTCCGGCACCGGGCAGGAGACCTATTCGCGCACCTCGGGCTCGAGCGCCTCGGGCCTCTCCATCGGCGGCCGCGAGGTCGTCAACTACCAGGCCTCGCTCAGCGCCAGCTATCAGCTCGATTTCTGGGGGCAAAACCGCGACGCACTGCAGACGGCGGAGGAGACGGCGATCGCCAACCGGTTCGATCGTGACGTCGTCGCGCTGACGACGCTGGCCAGCGTCGCCAATGCCTATTTCCAGGTGCTGGCGTCGCAGGACCGCTTGCGGACCGCGCAGAACAACATAGCAAGCGCACAGCGCATCCTCGATGCCATCAAGGAGCGCCGCAAGGCCGGCACCAGCACCGATCTGGACGTCGCGCAGCAGGAGAGCGTACTCGGCAACCAGAAGGCGTCGGTGCCGCCGCTGCGCCAGACGCTCGACCAGAATGTCAACGCGCTCGCCGTGCTGGTGTCGCGCCCGCCGGAGAGCGTGCGGGTGCACGGCGGCTCGCTGAACAACATCGCCATCCCCAAGGTCACGCCTGGCCTGCCGTCGGAGATTTTGACGCAGCGGCCGGACATCCGCCGGCAGGAGGCGCAGCTTGCCTCGGCCACCGCGAACATCGGCAATGCCCGCGCGCAGTTCTTTCCGACCATTCAGCTGACCGGCAATGGCGGCTATCAGAGCTCGGCGCTGGCCTCACTGTTCCAGCCGCATGCGGCGTTCTTCCAACTCGTCGGCAGCGCGACGCAGCCGATCTTCGACGGTGGCAAGATCCTCGGCAATTTCGAATTCGCCAAGGCGCGGCAGGATGAATTGCTCCAGACCTACCGCAAGACCATCGTCCAGTCCTTTGCCGACGTGGACAATGCGCTGTACTCGATCAAGCAGACCACGATCAAGCTGCAATTGCAGCGCGATATCGTCACCTCGTCCCGGCGCGCCTTTGATCTCGCCGAGCAGCAATTGCGCGCCGGCACCGCCGACATCGTGACGGTGCTGAACGTCCAGCAGACACTATTTCAGGCGGAAGACGCGCTGTGGCAGGCCCAACTCGCACGGCTTCTTGCCATCGTCAGCCTGTATCAGGCGCTTGGCGGCGGCTGGGAGCCGCGCATGGAGAAACCGGTCAATGCTCTGGAGCCGCGCATGGAGAAACCGGTCAATGCTCTTTAAACCGGACACGAAGCAAGGCGCGAAAGAGGGAGCGGCGAAAAAGTCGCGCGGCCGCGGCTTCGTCATGACCCTGATCACGCTCGCGATCCTCGGCGGCCTCGGTTACGTCGGTTGGATCGTTACGCATCAGCAGCAGGCCAACAACCGCAACCAGCGCCCCGATTTGCCGGTGCCGGTGCTGGCGGCGACCCCTCGCATCCAGGACGTGCCCGTCTATCTCGACGGCGTCGGCGCGATCCGCGCCCTCAACACCGTGACCGTGCGCTCGCAGGTCGACGGCAAGCTGATCGCGGTCAACTTCACCGAAGGCCAGGACGTCAAGAAGGGCGACGTGCTCGCCGAGATCGACCCGGCCATCTACCAGGCGCAATACGACCAGGCCGTCGCCAAGAAAGCGCAGGACCAGGCCCAGCTCGCCAACCAGCGCATCGACCTGGCGCGCTACGAGCAGCTTGCCGCCACCAATGCCGGCTCCAAGCAGCAGGCCGACACACAGCGGGCGCTGGTCGCGCAGACGGAGGCGCTGGTCAAGGCCGACCAGGCCGCGATCGACAACGCGGCGGCGACGCTGAGCTACACCAAGATCGTGGCGCCGCTCTCGGGCCGCGCCGGCCTGCGCCAGGTCGACCAGGGCAACATCATCCACGCATCAGACACCACGGGCCTCGTGGTGATCACGCAGTTGCAGCCGATCGCGGTATGGTTCAGCCTGCCGCAGCAGCAGATCATGCGCGTCAATGCGGCCGCCGCAAAGGGCACGCTCGCGGTCGACGTGTTCGGCAATGACGGCGTCACCGTGATCGACACCGGCAAGCTGACCGGCATCGACAACCAGGTCGACCAGACCACCGGCACGCTGAGGCTCAAGGCCGAATTCCCGAACGCCAATTACCAGCTCTGGCCGGGCCAGTTCGTCAATGTCCGCCTCCAGGTCGAGACCTTGATGCGGGCGCTTGTCGTGCCGACCTCTGCGGTGCAGCGCGGCCCGATCGGCACCTTCAGCTACGTCATCGGCGAGGACAATGTGGTCTCGGCCAAGCCGGTGACGGTGACGCAGCAGAACGAGCATGATGCTGTGATTGCCAGCGGCCTGTCGCCGACCGACAAGGTCGTCACCACGGGCTTTGCCAATCTGTCCGACGGCTCCAAGGTCGTCGTCGGCCGCGACGACCAGACCCCGTCGGCCGATCTCGCCCCGCGCAAGCGGTCGCGCGGGCCGCAGGGCGAGGCGCAGAAGAAGGATGGCGCCAAGGACGGTCAGAAAGACTCGCAAAAGGACGGACAGGCGAAGGACGGCGAGTTCCGCGCCAAACGCAAGAGCAGCGAAGGCGACCAGAAGGGCCAGACCGGACCTGCGCCGGGGCCGGGGGCCTCATCGGGAGCTGGAGCCAAGCAGCCATGATCCCGACAACAGCCGTGTGACGCGGCAGGGCTAACCCATGGGTGTTTCCGAACCCTTCATTCGCCGCCCGATCGCGACCTCGCTGCTCGGCATCGCGCTCCTGATCGGCGGCGCCCTCGGCTATTTCGCGCTGCCGGTCTCGGCGCTGCCGCAGGTCGACTTCCCGACCGTGCAGGTGACGACGCAGCTGCCAGGCGCGAGCCCCGACGTGATCGCCTCGTTGATCACGGCGCCCCTGGAGCGGCAACTCGGCCAGATCCCGTCGCTGTCGGCGATGAACTCGACGAGCTCGTTCGGCATCAGCCAGATCTCGCTCCAGTTCGATCTCAACCGCGACATCGACGGCGCCACCCAGGACGTGCAGGCCGCGATCAACGCGGCCGCCGGCGTGCTGCCGAAAACGCTGCCTTATCCGCCGACCTATGCCAAGGTGAACCCGGCGGATGCGCCGGTGATGACCCTGGCGCTGCGCTCGGACACCATCTCGCTGCGGGCGATGAGTGACATCGCCGACACGCTCCTGGCGCAGCGGCTGAGCCAGATCTCCGGCGTCGGGCGCGTCTCCGTGCTCGGCGGGCTGAAGCCGGCCGTGCGCATCCAGGCGGACCTCGCGCGCCTCGCCGCCTATGGCATTGCCATGGAGGACCTGCGCACTGCGATCGCCAACGCCAACGTCTCCGGGCCGAAGGGCTCGCTCGACGGTGCGCAGCAATCCTACATCATCGCCGCCAACGACCAGATCGCCGCGGCCGACGCCTACAAGCCTGTCATCATCGCCTATCGCAACGGCTCGCCGGTCACGATCGCCGACGTCGCGCAGATCGTCGACGGGCTCGAGAACGACCGCACCGGCGGCTGGTATCAGGGGTCGCCGGCCGTCATCATCGACATCCAGCGCCAGCCCGGCGCCAATGTCATCGACGTCGTCAGCCAGATCCGCGCCGAAATCCCCAAGGTCCAGCGCGCCATTCCTGCCGGCGTGAACCTCACCATCGTCTCCGACCGCACCGTCACCATCCGCGCCTCGGTGCGCGACGTGCAATTCACGCTGATCCTCAGCGTCGTGCTGGTGACGCTGGTGGTGCTGCTGTTCCTGCGTTCGCTGCGGGCCACGCTGATCGCCGGTGTCGCGCTGCCGCTGTCGCTGATCACCAGCTTCGGCATCATGTATTTCGCCGGCTTCAGCCTGGACAATCTGTCGCTGATGGCGCTGACGATCGGTACCGGCTTCGTCGTCGACGACGCCATCGTCATGATCGAGAACATCGTTCGCCACATGGAGAACGGCGAGAGCGCGATGGAGGCCTCGCTGAAAGGCGCCAGCGAGATCGGCTTCACCGTGATCTCGCTGACCGTGTCGCTGATTGCGGTGTTCATCCCGCTGCTGTTCATGTCAGGCCTCGTGGGGCGTATGTTCCGCGAGTTCGCGCTGACGCTGACCATCGCGGTCGTGACCTCGGCCGTGGTGTCGCTGACGCTGACGCCGATGATGTGCTCGCGGCTGCTGCGGCATGCGCATGAGGAGCTCGCGGTGCCGGGGCTCGCCGCGATCAGCCGCTTCATCGATCGCACCGTTGAGTTCTATCACCGCACGCTGCTCTGGGTGCTGGAGCGCCAGCGCGCCACGCTGGTCGTGACCTTTGCGACCCTCATTGCGACCCTCGTGCTCTACGTCGTCGCGCCAAAGGGATTCCTGCCGCTGCAGGACACCGCCTCGATCACGGCCGTGACGGAGGCGGGGCCGGACGTGTCGTTCGCGGAGATGCAGAAGCGGCAGGCTGAAGCCGCCGACGCCATCAAGGCCGACCCCGATGTGGTCGGCGTCGTCTCCGTGATCGGCGCAGGCTCGGTCAACCCGACCACCAATGTCGGGCGGCTCGTCATGACCTTGAAGCCGCGCGGCGAGCGGCACCACGATGTCGGCGTGGTCGTGAACCGGCTGAAGGAGAAGGTCGCCGGCATCCCCGGCATGACGGTCTATTTCCAGCCGGTGCAGGACGTGCAGATCTCGACCCAGTCGAGCCGCTCGCAATACCAGTACACGCTGACAGGCACCGACGCGGCACTGGTGTCAGAATGGGCGCGCAAGCTGATTGCGGAGATGCGGCGCGATCCCTTGTTCCGCGACGTCTCCTCCGAGGCGCAGGAGGGCGGCCTGCGGGCGCAGCTCGACGTCGACCGCACCCGCGCCGGCCAACTGGGCGTGAGCCTGCAAGCCATCACCGACACGCTCAACGACGCCTTTGCTCAGAGACAGATTTCGACCATCTACGGCCAAGCCAACCAGTACCGCGTGGTGCTGGAGGCGCTGCCAATGTACCAGCGCGATCCCTCGATCTTGTCGAAGCTGTATCTGCCAGGCGCGGCGAGCGCCGCCGCCGGCGCGCCCAACGCCCAGGTGCCGCTGTCGGCCGTGGCGACACTGAAGCGCACCACGGCGCCGCTGGCGATCTCGCATCAGGCGCAGTTCCCGGCGGTGTCGCTCAGCTTCAACCTCGCTCCGGGCGCTGCGCTCGGCGACGCGATCGAGGCGGTAAAGACGATCGAGACCCGGATCGGCATGCCCAACAGCATCGTCGGCGTTTATGCCGGCGATGCCGCCGAATTTGCCAAGGCACTCGCCGGCCAGCCCTGGCTGCTGCTCGCCGCCGTGATCACGATCTACATCGTGTTAGGGGTGCTCTATGAGAGCTACATCCACCCGATCACGATCCTCTCGACGCTGCCCTCGGCCGGCGTCGGCGCCATCCTGGCGCTGGTCTTGTGCGGGCAGGACCTCTCGGTGATCGGCCTGATCGGCATCATCCTCCTGATGGGCATCGTCAAGAAGAATGCGATCATGATGATCGACTTCGCGCTCGAGGCCGAGCGCGGACAGGGGATGTCTGCCCACGAGGCCATCGTGCAGGCGTGCCTGTTGCGCTTTCGTCCGATCATGATGACGACGCTGGCGGCCCTGTTCGGCGCGCTGCCGCTGGCGATCGAGAGCGGCACCGGCGCCGAGCTGCGCTTTCCGCTCGGCATCTCCATCATCGGCGGCCTTCTGCTTAGCCAGCTGCTGACGCTCTACACCACGCCCGTGATCTACCTCGCGCTCGACCGCATCAATCGCCGCCTCGAACAGGCGCTGCCGCCGGCCGAATCCGGCGGCCCGCCGGTCGCGGGCGCGACCGAGGGGATGCAGTGATGGCGTCGATCTCGGAGCCCTTCATCCGCCGGCCGGTCGCGACCACGCTGCTGTCGATCGGGCTGTTCCTGCTGGGTGTGGTCGCCTACGAGTTCCTGCCGGTCGCCTCGGTCCCGAACGTCGATTTCCCGGCCATCTTCGTCTCGGCGAGCCGGCCGGGCGCCGATCCGTCGGTGATGGCAGCGACCGTGGCCTCGCCGCTGGAGCGGCGGCTGGGCGAGATCGCCGGGATCAACCAGATCACCTCGACGTCGTCGCTTGGCGTCACCAATATCCAGCTCCAGTTCGACATCGGCCGCAACATCGACAAGGCCGCGCGCGACGTGCAGGCCGCGATCAATGCCGCGCTGGTTGACCTGCCGAGCGACCTGCCGACGCTGCCGCGCTTCCGCAAAGCCAACACGGCCGGCGCGCCCGTGTTCGTGCTGGCGCTGACCTCGAAGACGCTGTCAGCCAGCGCCATCTACGATGTCGCCGATACCGTGCTGGCGCAGCGCATCTCGCAGGTGCCCGGCGTCGGCGATGTCACCGTGTCGGGCGCCGACCAGCCGGCGGTGCGGGTGCAGCTCAACCCCGTCGCGCTGTCGAATGCCGGCATCGCCACTGACGACGTCCGGACCGCGATCATCAACGCCAACCCGCTTGGCCCTGTCGGCATCTTCAATGGCGAGCGCCAGAGCGAGACGCTGGCGCTGAACAGGCAGATGCGCACAGCGAAGGAGTTCCGCGACATCGTCATCAAGAGCTCGAAGGGCAATTTTGTCCGGCTCTCCGATGTCGCCGACATCGAGGATTCCGTCCGCAACGCCCGCTCCATCGCCTGGTTCAACAAGCAGCCGGCGGTGCTGATCCAGATCACCAAGCAGGGCGATGCCAACGTCATCGATACCGTCGACCGGGTGAAGGCGCTGATCCCCGAATTGAAGCAATGGATCCCTGCCGGCGTCGACATCTCCACCCTGGTCGACCGGACCAGCACGATCCGGGCCAGCGTACTCGACATGCAATGGACGCTGCTCGCGACCGCCATGCTCGTGATGGTCGTGGTGTTCGTGTTCCTGCGCCGGCTGACGCCGACGATCGCGGCCGGCATCTCGGTGCCGCTGGCGCTCGCCGGCACCTGCGCCGGCATGTGGGTCGCGGGCTTCTCGATCGACAATCTGTCGCTGATGGCACTCGCGATCTCGGTCGGCTTCGTCGTCGACGACGCCATCGTCATGATCGAGAACATGTTCCGCAATCTCGAGCATGGCATGCGGCCGATGCAGGCGGCGCTGGACGGCGCGAAGCAGATCGGATTCACGGTCGTTTCGATCAGCCTGTCGCTGATCGCCGCGTTCACCCCGCTGATCTTCATGGACGGCATCGTCGGCCGCCTGTTGCGCGAATTCTCGCTGACGCTGACCTTCGCGATCCTGGTCTCGACGCTGGTGTCGCTGACGGTGACGCCGATGATCTGCGCCCACTACATCCGGCAGACCACCTCCGGCACGGCGACGTTGTTCGACCGCCTGATCGAGGGCTCGCTGTCGCGCATCGTCGCCTTCTACGCCCGTACCTTGCGCACGGTGCTGGAATTCCCGCTGCTGACGCTGCTGGTGTTCTTCGCCACCATCGCGCTGACGGTGACGCTCTACGTCAAGGTCCCCAAGGGTTATTTCCCGACCGATGATAGCGGCTTCGTCATCGGCGCGACGCGGGCCTCGGCCGACATCTCGTTCCAGTCCATGCTCGGCCTGCAGCAGCGGCTGGCCGATATCGTGATGCAGGATCCGGCCGTCGCCGGCATCGGCTCGACCGTCGGCAGCGGAGGCGGGGGCCCGGGCGCTGCAACCTCGAACCGCGGCACCATGTTCATCAGCCTGAAGCCGCCGGAGGAGCGCGATCACGTCTCGACCGAGGTCGTGATCGACCGCCTCAGGCGCGCGCTGTTCGCGGTGCCCGGCATCCGCCTCTTCATGTTCGCCGCCCAGGACGTGCGCGCTGGCGGACGGCAGAGCGATTCCGACTATCAGTATACGCTGAGCAGCACCGATCTCAGCCTGTTGCAGAAATGGGCGCCGATCGTGGCCAAGCGCATGGAGAGCGTCGAAGGCATCACCGACATCTCCAGCGACCGCGATCCCGGCGGGCTTCAGCTGACCTTGTCGATCGACCGCCAAAAAGCCTCGGCGCTCGGCGTCCGCGTCCAGGACATCGACAATGCCCTGAACAACGCGTTCTCGCAGCGGCAGATCTCGATCATCTACACCCAGCGCAACCAGTACATGGTGGTGCTGGAGATTGATCCGAAATTCCAGGTCGACCCGTCCAACCTCGACCACATCTACGTCGCCGGCGCCAATGATGCGCAGGTGCCGCTCTCGGCCGTGGTGCATGCGACGCGCGGGCTCGCCGCGCTCGCGGTCTACCACTCGCAGTCGTTCCCCTCGACCACGGTGTCGTTCAATCTGTTGCCAAATGTGCCGCTCCAGGCCGCGACGCAGAACATCCAGCGCGCCGTCGAGGAGTTGCACATGCCGGAAGGAATCCGCGGCAGCTTTGACGGCAATGCCGGCGAGTTCGCCAGGACCAGCGGTCGCCAGCCGCTTCTCATCCTCGGCGCGCTGGTCGCGATGTACATCGTTTTGGGCGTGCTCTACGAGAGCCTCGCCCACCCGCTGACGATCATCTCGACGCTGCCTTCGGCCGGCCTTGGCGCGCTACTGGCGCTTCAGCTCACCAACACGCCGCTGACGGTGATCGCCTTCGTCGGCATCATCCTCTTGATCGGCATCGTCAAGAAGAACGGCATCATGATGGTGGACTTCGCGCTCGATGCCGAGCGGCAGCGCGGCCTGTCTTCGGCGGAGGCGATCTTCGAAGCCTGCCAGGCGCGCTTCCGCCCGATCCTGATGACGACGATGGCGGCGCTGTTCGCCGGCATTCCGCTTGTTGTCGCGACCGGCCCGGGCACCGAGTTGCGCCGTCCGCTCGGCATCACCATCATCGGCGGCCTGTTCGTCTCGCAAATCCTGACGCTCTACACCACGCCCGTGATCTACCTCCTGATCGACCGCCTGCGGCGCCGCTCCGAGCCGCGACCGCTGCCTGCGCCGGCGGAATAGGTTGTTGAAGCGCCGCGCGGAGCGTATAGCGGCCACCATGTCGAACCCCACAGCCGCGGTCCCGGCCGATCCGATCCCCGAATGCCCGCATTGCCAGAAGCCGATGCCGCTGTGCATCTGCGACAGCATCACGCCGATCGAGAATCGCCTTTCGCTCCTGATCCTCCAGCACCCCCAGGAGCAGGACAGGGCGCTCGGCACCGCGCGCCTGCTGGCGAAGCATTTCGAGGATGCCACCGTACGTGTCGGCCTATCCTGGCCGAGCCTATCCAAGGCACTGGGCCGGCCGATCGAGAACGCCGCGCGCTGGGCCGTGCTCTATCTCGGCTCGGCCCGCGCCGCCGATCTCGATGCCGAGGGTGAGATCGTCGCGCTCAACCGCAAGGGCGAGGTCGCGGAGAACCAGCGTGCCATCCTCGGCAAGCTCGAAGGCGTGGTGCTGCTCGACGGCACCTGGAGCCAGGCCAAGGCGCTGTGGTGGCGCAATCCCTGGATGCTCAAGTGCCAGCGCGTGATCCTCAATCCGGCCCACTCTTCGCGCTACGGGCGCCTGCGCCGCGAGCCGCGCAGCGATGGGCTCTCGACCATCGAAGCAGCCGCCACGATCCTCGCCGGCCTCGAGCGGCGCCCCGATATCGCCGAGACCCTGCACGCGAGTTTTGAACGGCTGTTAGCGCGCTACCGCGAGGTCCAAGCCGAGATGCCGGAACTGGCGCCCAAGCCTGCACCAAAGGGCCGCCGGCGCGACTTCAGGCGTCGCAAACGAGCCTGATTGCAGCCCACGTCCTCCGTAGGCTTGATTGCACCCGCGACAGGCGGGCGCGATGCTGCTGGAGGAGGGGCGGATCGTGGCTTCCGGACGACCGAGGATATCCTCGGGCGCAGTCCCGTCGGAGCCGGGACATAGGCACCCGGTCGGGGTTGCCTAAGCTATTGATCCCCTATATTGGTCCGCTCTTACGGGGCCACGTGGCGGAGTGGTTACGCAACGGTCTGCAAAACCGTGTACACCAGTTCAATTCTGGTCGTGGCCTCCATCACAACCTATTGCAAATCCTCGCAAAATTCATTCGCCGTCTGTTCCGCTGATGCGGCCTGCTACCGGATTGCTACTTTTCTGTTCCCGCTTCTGAGCGGCGGCCTTAAGAGCAGCGTCGACCATGGCCGCCGCGTCCTCCTGCATGCCCGGGATGACGTGGCTGTACAGATCCAGTGTTATCCCCACCTTGCTGTGCCCGAGGCGCTCGCTGGCGATCTTGGGGTGAACGCCGTTAGCCAGCAGGTGCGTGGCATGGGCGTGGCGCAGATCGTGAAAGCGGAGGCGCGCCAGCTTCGTCCTTGCGATGACCCGCGCCCATAGTTGGGAAATATAGATTGGGGCCATAACCGACCCGTCGGGCTGGACCATCACGAGATCATCGTCGGATAGCCTCACGCCGAGCCGCAGAAGCTCCTCCGCGCGCTTTGCGCGGTGCGCCCGCAATTCGTCCACGACGGTTTGAGACAGCGCCACCGTCCGGCCCTTGCCGCTCTTTGGGGACTTGAAGCGAAGCCCTTTGGACTTGCCGCCTTTGGTCTGCTCCAGGCTCTCGACGACCGACATTTGGCCGGCCGCAAGATCGACATTTCGCCAGCGCAGGGCGCAAATCTCTCCGCGGCGGAGCCCGCACAGGACGGCCAGCAACACGGGAACGAAAATAGGGCTGCCCCGCACGTGATCCAGCACGTCCGCGGTCTGCGACAGGTCATAGGTCTTCATGGGGCGCCACTCGACCTTGGGCGGATCAACAGAAGTCGCCGGGTTGCGGGCGAGCTTTTCCCATTTCACGGCTTGGCCGAGCGCCTGATGCAGGACCCGGTGCATGTGTCCCACCGTGCGCGGCGACAGTCCTCCGGATCCTTTGCGGCGCCCGCTTTCGAGCGCAGCGGAGTACGCCACCGAAATCTGAGCCGGCTTGAGCTTCGAGAGAACGATCGGGCCGAGGGCAGGGATTAGGTTTTGCTTCACGATGCCGGAATAGCGCTCGAAGGTCTTTGGTGAGACCTGCGTCTTTGCGTGACCTAGCCAGGCGGTCAGATAGACCTCCACGGTTTCGCGCGAGGGTTCGACATACTGCCCCTTGGCAAGGTCCGCGATAATCAGGGCGCATTTTTCCTGCGCCTCGCGCTTGCCCTTACAGCCCGGGAGGGAGTGCCATTTTTTCTTGCGCTTGCCCGTGACGGAATCCCGAATGTCAACGACGGCGTACCAGTGCCCCTTACCGCGTTCTCGAACGTGCCCCTTCATGACGTCACCGCCTTCTTTTGCTGATAGTGGAATTCGTTCCTGCAGGCATCGCTGCAAAATTTCGAGCCGACGCGCTTGGCGCCGCGCCGGCCGCCGACCTCAAACCAGTTTCCGCAGTTCTCACAGGCCTGCAGGCCTCGGCCGCCTGCGATCGATTGCGCGAGCTGTAGACGCATAGCGTCCAAAAGCACCCGCGGACGCAGCACCACTTTGGGCTCCGGCTTGCCGGGCAGCAGCATCACGCCCACGTCGGTTATGGCCGCGCCGGCTCGCGGGAGGGCATTTTCGTTCTTGGCACGGCGCAGCCCGTGCATTGTTTCGTTCATGAACTCGACGGCACTGCGCCAGCTCTCTAGCGTCTCAAACTCACCGTCGTACCCGTATGTTTGCACGAAGCCGTAATCGTGAGCGAACCGCAGACATGCCTCCGCGAAGGGCTTGCCTTCGGGGTAATTTTTTAGGGCCGCAAATCTCAAATATAGGTCAGCTGTCGTGGCCAGGGGCTGGCGTGGTTCGGACTTTCCGATTTGTTGGATGACCGGCTCGCGGATGGCCGCGAGCGCATTGCTTTTGTCGTCAGGTCCAGGCTCGACGAGCTCATAGCGCTCGGCCACCGGCCAAAGAAATTCGATGTTGATAGCTGACATTCTGGCCCCATAACGCGAGTTCAACGGATATTCGCGAATGTCAACGTAATACGTTTAATTTTCGAACGCAACAGGATACGTTGAGCCCTGTCGATAACCGATCAAGGAAATCGAGAGGCCATGACCCAAGACGTTGAATTGCCAGTGACTTTGCCGGTGCGCACGTTCTGCCGAGCCGCGTACGGAATCGGAGAAGTCGGCGCCTATGCTGCCGCGCGCAGCAACGAGGTTCCGACCATCCGCGTCGGCGGATTGATCAAGGTGCCGGTGCGCGTCGCTCTCGCGAAGATTGCAAACGGCGACCCTGAAATCCTCAGGGCAGTAACCGCCGACTTTGCCGCGAAGCTCTCCCAGATGAAGGCCGAGCAAGCAGCGTGACCGATCGCACCCGCTTCAACCGAAGCAGGGGCGACCGGTGGACGATATCGGAACGGACCTTTGGCAGGGGCCATCTGGATATCGCGCTCGCCCCCAAGCTCGCAACGTCCCCGCATCGACGCGCCCGCATTTGTGCGGCGATCAGCCGCGAACTGGCGATCGAGGAAATCAGCGGGGCCAATCTCAAGCGAGAGATTTGGGCCCGCATGGTTATCGGCCTGAAAGCGTTTCCGGCTCACCAGGAGGCGGTGCGGTGACAGCAAAATCCACAACGCTCGCTGAGCCGATCGAGATTGCCAAATTCTGGAAAAATCGCGCGCGCAACGAATCCCTGCGCGTCTCGCTGAGCGAGTACGAGGGCCACGCGCTAGTCAACGTCCGCGTTTACTCCACCGGCACCGACGGCGTCGACCGGCCAACGACCAAAGGCGTTGCCATGGGAATCCGTAAGCTGCCGGAGCTTGCCCGCGCGATTGCGAAAGCCGAGATCGAGGCTCGCCGGCTCGGCCTCCTCGACGGGGAGGGCACGCAATGAACGCGCACGTCAAAGCCGAACGCCTGGTGCTGGGCGACATCAACGATTTTGCCGAATGCTGCGGTTATCAGGCCTGGTTTCTGTCGAGGGGCTGGATCGATCTGCAAACCGCTGTCGACAACATGCAGCGGCTCGCCGAGCTGTGGGGTCTCGTCGACGAGGTCGGACAGGATCACGTCCAGGCGGCCATGGCCGCGCCGTTCGCGGCTTATGCTGCCGCTGAACTTGTGTCAGGAGCGCGCGCCTGATGGATGCCCTCACCGATAAGCCATGGCTGCAAGATCCGCTGTACGGCGGAATGTCGGCCGATGCCGCTGAGGCCAGCTGGCGTGCGGCGGAATCGCGCCGGGAAGCAGACGCAGAGTGGGACCGCCGATTTGGCCCACCGCCTGAAACCTATCCTGAGAGCGCCGACGGACAACCAGATATTCCCGTTTCGAGCACCGGCCCGCGGCTCGCTTACGAGGCGATCACGCCCGGGGCATGGAGAGGTACCGAGCTCGAGCAACAGCGCTGGCTGGCGTCCGCACGTATTCCCAGCGGGGATTTGACGATTGTGTCCGGCAACGGGGGCAGCGGCAAAACCGAGATATTGGTTCAGTTGCTGATCTATGTCGCTGCCGGCCTCGGCGATTGGCTCGGCTGCACCGTCGATGCCGGCGCCGC
The DNA here is from genome assembly GCF_054057995.1 of Bradyrhizobium sp. USDA 4486. Classification (NCBI taxonomy): domain Bacteria; kingdom Pseudomonadati; phylum Pseudomonadota; class Alphaproteobacteria; order Hyphomicrobiales; family Nitrobacteraceae; genus Bradyrhizobium; species Bradyrhizobium sp. USDA 4486. The sequence continues at coordinate 2,308,325 of NZ_JBSRZV010000001.1, read as the reverse complement.
GCTATTACTGAGTTGCGAGGAGCCGGAGCATAACATCCGCGATCGCGTCGAGCGCATTTGCAAGCACCGCTGCATCGACCCCTACAATCTGCCTGACCTGCATATGCTGTTTCCCGACCTTGAAAGCACGTGGCTCGTGCACGCTGGCAAGGACGGTCGCCTATCGCGCGCGCCCCTCCTGGACTGGCTGGAGGCCTGGATCATCGAGCACAATCCGCGCCTGGTCGTGATCGACAACGTCGCGGCAGTGTTCGACGGCGAGGCCATTGCCCGCCGGCAGGTTCGCGCATTCCTCGCGATGCTGCGGAGGATCGCCCGCGAGCATGACACCGCGATCGTGCTGCTTGACCACCCCTCGGTCCGCGGCATGGCCGACGGCACCGGTACCGCAAACTCGGTGGACTGGCGCAACTCAGTGCGCTCAATGCTGCACCTGTCGGATCCGGAGAAGGACGATCCGGATGCGCGCACCCTCACCGTCACCAAATCAAACCGCGGCCGTACCGGCGAGAAGGTCACGATCCGCTGGGAAGGGCTGACATTTACCACCGCGTCAGCCGGCGAAGCCTCACCGTATCGTGCCGCGGCCGAACGCGACGTCGAGGAGGTATTCCTGCGACTGCTCGACCGACGCAACGCCCAGGGCCGGCCGGTTCACGGTAAGACCGCCAAGGGCAGCGCGCCGGCCGAGTTTGTGCTCGACCCCGAGGCGGCTGGCATCACCGCCGACGCGTTCCGCAAGGCGATGGAGCGGCTGTTCGCCCGCGGGGCAATCCGGAACGTCGAGACTGGCCCGCAGAGCAAGCGGCGCCAACATATCGAGCGGGTGACCCTGTGAGATTTGCCGTAGTTGTCCGGATACCAACGCCCCTACCAACGCTCCCGCAGCACTTCCAACGCCCATGGCAACGACGCTGTCAACACCATTCCAACGCCTTCCAACGCTACTGCCAACGCCTGTTCTCCAACCCCCCATACCCCCCTAGCGTTGGAAGCCCTCGCGCGCGGCTCCGGGCACCGCTCGTGCGGCACGCATTCGGACGCTGCTGCGCTGGCGCTCCGCTGCGTCCAAACGCTCGCACCGAATGTGCATCACATCGACAACGACCAGCCTGCATCACGCCAAAAGCGGTCACATCAGGCCGGTCTCACGTCACCACCGTGATCATCTGCTGCCAAGCAGCAATCCCATATTTTCCCGAGCAATCCCGCGGAGCAGGCATTGCGAGCACATCACGAATTGGCGGGTGGCACGTATCGGGCACCCGAGGACGAGCCCCGGAAAGCTCGGCAGCGCCGCAGCGGCGGCCCGTGCGCGCTGGCGCATCTCAACGGCGCACCCACAGCCGGCTAGCTCGGCCAAGCCTCTCAGCAGCCCGCGCTGTCGGTCCCGAGGCGGTGCCGGCATGGTTGCGGTTGCATGGGCGGTAGCAAAGCGGCGGTCATCGAACAAAACCGCAAGTGAATTCGAGAAGTTGCTGCGGTGTACGAAACGGTTCTGCAATCCGTCTCGCTCTCTCAACGGCTATTGCGCGGATAATCACGATCACTGTGCGGCAACCGTGCAAGATCGATTGCGAGCACGGCGCAAATCGCCACTGATGCACGGCGCAACGTCCTTCGCGATCGGAGAACCATTTTGCGCGCGGGTGCCAACTCAGTCTTTCACTCTGTTGAAGCAGACCAGGCGCGGCCGCACGCGCGCGAGGGGCGGGGGGCGGGGTCGCGATCTGGCGCGGGCCAGGGCCGGCACCCGGGGGGAAAGATTCGCCGCCGTCCTGCTACGCTCCTATTCCGCACACGCGCTTTTCCTCCCAAACCTCTCACCCCGTATTTTTCCCAGGTCCAAAAATCTTTGAGGTCGCCTGATGTCTGACCCCGCCGTTGCTCCGCCGTCAGCCTCGCCCTTTCACCAGCCGGCAGTGTCGAATGACGGCACGCCGCTGCAGCCGCTAGCGAGCCACACCCAGCGCGCCGACCCTCAGCAGCCGATGACGGCTGAGAGGCACCGGCTCGCCCAGATGTCCGCTGGGCAGCTCGCCGAGCTCGAGATGGCAGATGAAATCCGGGCCGCACAGTCCGTCGTCCACAAGCGGCTTCCTGACGGCTCTGTTGTCATTGAGCCTCGGAAGCCCGACAGTGGCCCGCAGGTCGGCCAAGAAGCGGCGGCCCCGCAGGCACAGCCGACGGACAAGGTCCGCGTGGGCCAATACGAGATCAGCGAGGCCGAGCTCGGCGATCTCCTCCAGCGGACCGGCCAGCAGGATCTTGGCGCTGCCACCGCGCCGGCGCGCGCGGAAGACTATCAGGCACGCTTGCCGGAAGGATTCAAACTGCCGGACGGCATCGAGTTCTCGATCGATGATGCATCGCCGCTGCTTGCGGATGCTCGCCAATTTGCCTTCGACTACAGACTTCCCCAGGCCGCTTTCGAACGTATGGTCGCAATGCATGCTGCTGCGATAGGTGCCGATGCCGCGCAGCTCAATGCCGCGAAGGCATCTGAGATATCGAAGCTGGGCGCTACCGCTAACCAACGTGTGACCGCGGTCAACACATGGCTCGAGGGCGTTCTCGGCACCGAGCTCGCGAAACCCATGAAGACCGTGATGGTCACCGCCGGCATCGTCGCGGGCTGGGAGCGGATCATGGCCAAATTCCAGAGCCAGGGTGCGGCCTCGTTCTCGCAGGCGCACCGGGAGCCGGGCAATGGCAGCAAGGTCACCGAGGAGCAGTGGGCCGGGATGAGCGAGGCGGCCCGGTTCGAATACGCACGATCACATAGCCAGGGAGCACGCTGATGGCGACGGGGTTAGACAGATTTGGCCGGCGGAACCCGAATCCCGGAGCAGCAAAGACTTGGGTCTGGGATTTTGGCCAAGTCCCGCCCAAAAAGGTGGAGATGTGGGCGACGGATTTGCGCGATGCGCTTGAGCGCAGCCCCGAGCTGTTCGCGTTCGCCAGCTTCGCGGAGACCGAGCCTCCGAGCGATGAGCAGCCGAAGCCCGAGCCGGAGGCCGGCGCGTGATGCCTGCGCTTCGGCCCATTGCCATCGCGCGAGACTACAGCGGCATTCACGCCGCCTTTCGCAGCTATGTCGAAGAAATCAACCTGTCTCGGCCTGCTTTGGATGACTTGGTCGGATGGGCCGCCGGATACAGTTCGAAGGTGCTCGCGCCGGAGCCGATGAAGTCGCTCACCAGCAGGACGCTCGGCGAGTTCATGCAGGCAACGGGTCTCGTCCTGGTGGTCGCGCAAGACGTCGAAGAATTCGCACGGCGGCAGAAGCGGTTCACCTCGCGCCAGAGCTATCAAGTGCGCTTGAACCATCGCAACTTCAAGGACCGTGGCGTCTATTCCGATCGAGAAATAGCAAGGATCTACGATGAGCACATTCGTTCTGACGGTTGACCTGCCTGGGCACGATCATTCGCCTCGCGCGCATCGGCATGAAATCGGCCAGTACCTCGACATGGTGAAGCAGCAGGTCGGCGCCACCGATCAGGCCGAGGGCATCATCACGCGAAGCGAGCCGTTCAAACAGACGCCGATCGGCTCCTGGTCATTTTTGAGCGACACGAGCGAGGAGAAGCGACCGTCGCATTGCCTCGCCCTAATTGTTACCAGATGCTGAGCCGTTGCCTCACGTAAATTGCTCCCTTGGATCGGGAGCGAGCGGGGGCGAAGATGGGCTGGCTAAGCATGGCAACGCGGAAGGAACTGACGGCGGCAGCAGGCGCGCGCTATCGGCGTTCGGATCGCGCGAAGAAGACGCGGATATTGGACGAGTTCGTCGACATCACCGGATTCCATCGCAAGCATGCGATGCGACTACTTCGAGGTCAGGAAGACGCGCGCCCAAGCCGAAGAGCGCGACGTCGAATGTATAATGAGGTAGAACACAACGCGCTCGTGCTCCTTTGGGAGGCGTCAGACCGGATCTGCGGGAAGCGGCTGAAGGCGTTAATGCCTGCGTTGATTGAGGCGATGGAACGGCATGGCCACCTCGACCTTACCCCCGAGATCCGCGACAAACTTTTGGCAATGAGCGCTGCGACGATCGACCGCGCATTGGTGGGGGTCCGAGAAGGATTAGGTCGCAAGCGTCGGCGGCACGCGACGCACTCGTTGCGTCGCAGTGTTCCAATAAGGACGTCGGCGGATTGGAATGATCCGGCGCCCGGATTCGTCGAGGCCGACCTTGTCGCGCATAGCGGTCCATCTGCGCGCGGCAGCTTCATCCAGACCCTCGTGCTCACCGACATTGCTACCGGCTGGACGGAGTGCGCTCCTCTGATCGTGCGCGAACAAACGCTGTTGAGCACGGTGCTGACGGAATTGCGCAAACAATTGCCGTTTGCGCTGCTCGGCTTCGATACTGACAATGATACGGTGTTCATAAACGAGACGCTGAAAGCCTACTGCGAGGCGGCCAACATCGTCTTCACGCGTTGCCGGCCCTACCGAAAAAATGACCAGGCGTTCGTCGAGCAGAAGAACGGCGCCGTCGTGCGCAGGATAGTCGGCTATCGTCGGTTCGAGGGCCTGGAAGCGGCCAAGCTGCTGGCTGAACTCTATCGATCGGCGCGGCTGTTCGTGAACTTCTTCCAACCCTCGTTCAAATTGATAGCCAAGCAGCGCGACGGTGCCCGTGTACGCAAGACATACAGCGCGCCGGCTACACCACACCAGCGCCTGGCAGCGGACGCCCGCACGCCTGACGCTGTCCGCCATCATCTCCAAGAAATCTATGCCGCTCTCGATCCAGTCGCGTTGTTGCGCGACATCCGCGACGTGCAGGAGCGCCTCGCGGCCCTCGCTGATACCCAACCAATCGGCCATCCTGCTGTGGCATCGCAACCGATCGATCGCTTCCTGGCAAGCTTGCGCACGGCCTGGAAGGACGGAGCCATGCGACCGACGGATCGGCCACTCGTGAAGGCGAAAAGAGGCCGACGTCGTCCCGACCCGCTCATCCGAGCAACGCCAGATTTGCGAAAATGGTTTGAAGCTGAGCCTTGGCGGACTGGCAGCGAACTGCTCTCGCGCTTGCAGATGGAATATCCTGGAGCCTATCCGAACAAGCTTCTTCGAACCCTTCAACGTCGGCTGAAATCCTGGCGCAGCGAGCAAGCGAATGCGCTGCTGTTCGCTCCTAGCGAGAAAATGCCGCCAGGGTACGAGGTCACAACACCCCAATGACGTGCGAGGTACCAGCGGAGGAGGCCGGGCGCTCCGAAACCCCGGCCATCTCCGCACCCGGCCTCCTCCTCAACTCAAGCCAGGAGCAAAATAAATGAGGCAACCGATCGCACCCGGGAGCATCAGTACATGAGGCAATACGCCGTGAGCGACAATCAGAACGTCAATCTCACCGGCTGGACCAGCAGCTACGGCACGATCTACGACACCGGCAATGGCAACGCACAGCTGCGCATGTACAGCGTCACCGCACGCGAGTTCATGGCTCGTGATGCGAGGTACGTCAGCGTTCGGCCTGCCGGCGCATTGGGCCCAGTAATCATCGTCGAGTGCGGGATGCTCACCTGATGGCGAACCAGCCAGCTCTCTGCTGCTGCATCTGCCTCGTGCGCAACGAGAGCGCGCCCGCGGTTGAGGGCTGGGACGGCGCGCCGATCTGTCGCCGGCATCTGATCGAATGCGGCGGCCCCGATCATCTGCGGCCGCCGCCGCCGCGCCTCACCCTGATAGAGGCTCAAGCAAGCCGATGACCGAAAGGCAAGCCAAGCCCAAGCGCATCAGCAAGAAGATCATGGCCGCGATCGATGCCATGGTGCACGGGGACGCCGGCACCATCACGGAAGCGGCCGAGAGCGCCGGATGCAGCCGCGAGTACCTGTCCCGGCAGCTTGGCAAACCGCACATTGCCAAGGCGCTGCACGACAAGACAGCCCGCAATATCGCCATCAACGCCGCGAAGGCCGGTGCCACGAAGGTAAAGCTGCTCGACAGCAGCAACGAGCTCGTCCGCGATCGCGCGAGCAGCTTCATTCTGGGCGTGGCGGGCATCAGCCCTGAGAATGCGCCCGAGGCTCCGGGGAGCCGCCGCATGCTGCCCGGCCTGCAGATCGTGATCCATACCAGCGACGGTGGCGCTCGCCTTGTGGCAGGCCCCAGCGGTCCGCAGGAGCCGCGGCTGATCGAGCACGAGCCCGTGCCTGCCTCTGCCAATCTCGAGTGACCGCCCAATGGCTGCGTTCATTCTTTCGTAACCTAAATCAGAGCTGATGCCCCGACAGGGGAGCCGGGGATGAGCGGATTTTCGATCTATCTGTTGTTTATCACGGCAGGCCTGATCGCCGCTCCACGCCGCGTGTCATGGTTCGCCGTGCTCGTGGCGATCACAGTTTCAGCCTATTCGTTCAATCGCGACATCGAGGGCCGACCGCCGATCCAAAACGTGGAAACCAGCGAGCGGGTGATGCCTGATCAAAAGCAGGCCGACCGGGCTGCACCCCTCAGCCCCGGCCGCAGTTGAAGCCGCGCCAGGGTGCGGCGCTGGTTTACATGGCCATGCACGCGAGCGGGCGCCGTTCTGAGGGGCAGTCGATCTTGCGGTGCTACATCTGATACGACTGCAGTAGCGTCGACAAACCGCCGCATACAACGCCGATGGCTGAGAAGATCGCTGCTCTTCTATTCAATCTTGCACTTTCCGTAGCCTGCGCGTCCAATCCTCCGACCGAAACAGGGCCACCGGGCGGAGGTGGAGGCATAGGTGGCAAGCCCTCTGGAGCTGTGGGCAGCGGCGTGACCTCCGGCCGTTTGACCAGTCCAGCTCTCAACCAATCCGTGGCGGAGCCCAGACCAAAAAGCACCGCGCCGATCGCGCAAATGGTGGAGAATTGCATTTTCAGATCCTTGATGCTGCGCTTTGGGCGATGGTCTTCAATGAGCCTGCGGAGCTATTTGGACGATTGTCTCCGCGTCTCCCGGTGTCACCGTGATGCTCTCTTCTGGGGGAGGAGAAAGGGTGCCTATGATATCGCGGTTTGTGATCTGGAAGCCGTGTGAGGTTAGGTAGTTCCCGTACTGCTCCGCGATCGCGTGATCGCTTGCCGAGCCGATGGAGCGCAGTCGTATCGGTTTACCTGGAGGCAGTTTTTCTAGGAGGCTTGAGGCAACTTCATTGGTAAAGCTCAAGCGTTGCGGCCCATTGAAGACGTTGTTGATCGTCCCGCTGTTTAGCGCTGCTCCACCGGGACCAACGTGGATTGGACCATTGAACACCGGACCAGTTGCTTGCGAACTAGCTTTCTCCGATTTGGGTTTGAATAGAGGGGGTAAGGCAACAGCCGCCATTCCACCTAGCAGAGCACCAACTGTAGCACCGGCAAGCCCGCGGACGATCCAAGTTTGCCCGCCAAGGCTGGTGAGCAAGCCCGTGAAGATGGTTTCCGATATGGACATCGCCAGCCCCCCCGTATTACACCTACAATAATTGCCACTGCTAACAGAACCAGCATGCAGATCAGCGTGCGATGGCCGATGCGGTTCATGGCCTAATATCGACGGCAGGACAGCTGGTAAGTCGACACGGCCAATTCGAAACTATCTTGAGCCGAGCGAAGGCGCCGAAACTCTGATGAGCAATCATCGTTGCCTTTACTGTAGCTGAGGCAATTCGTGTAACGGTTCAAATAGGTCTCGATCTCGCCAATCGCCAAGTTCAATGACGTGATTGCGAGATTGCAGTCAGCCCATGCCGAGCTTGTGCAGACAAAGACCGCGAAAGTTAGCACAATCGCTGTGGACGTCAGTTTGCGCATCTTTGTTTTCCCAACCCCTCGGCCATCCAACCGCAACCGGAGGGCGCGCGCGAGGAGTTCCTCCCACAAGTGGAGCGTACGCGTCAACGACAGCGGAAGGTGTATGTCTTAGTACGCTCTGCGAGCCCCTCGCGCGTCAATCGGTCAGGTTCGGGACCATTCACGAAATCAAATCCTTTTGGACACGTCTGCGCCGCAAAGGTCGTACCAAAGACCTGATTCCTTTGGCTCATAGATGTCTCGGTCTCTGCTAGTCCAGGCCGCACAGTAACCATCACCATGTGCGTGTTGGCACCTAAATCACGGTGGTCGAATACAATGTCGCCAGTACTGCCCACTTGGCTTCCAGGAGCAACTTGAGGGGCCGACGAGCTGTAAGAGCAGTTCGTGAGAGCGAGCAATAAAAAAACGAAACTTCGCGAACCATACCTCTGCATATCGATTTCCCCCAGCCAGCCGCACTCTTTCGCAACCTCAAGGCGCGCGCAACCACTTATCCCCCGGTGGGGGAAGTTAATTGACGGTTAGGGCAAATCATCTGATGATGTCCGTGGGCTTGGAAACCCGGACCAGAGCTATAGCCGCACATCCTTGGTCAGGATGACACCGATTGGCGTCGGTGGTGATGGCTGAATCGTGCGGCGGTGCCGCATGAACGGACGCACTTGGCGGTGCGGCTCCGAACCCTGCCTTTATGGCCGGGGTCGGGCGTGCTGTCCAGCCCTTACGGGTAAAAGCGCTCGGCGTGTCGCTCTGGCACGTTTCCAAACCCCGGCTGCAGTGGCCGTCCCGCTGCGCGGGCCTTGGAAAGCCCTTACTCAGAGCAACCACCATGACCATCGAAAGACCCATGTTTCCGCCGCGAGCGGAGTCCGTGGATTCGTTTTATGCTAGACCCGCTACCGGACAGCCCGAAACGGAAAAACGCACCAGCGACTCGCCTAAGCCCATCGGGAGGCTATCCAACGTCATCGACCTGTCCGCCCGGCGGGAGGCGCGAGCCCTGCCTTCCGAGAAAGTCAGGCCTGTCGAATTTCCGGTATCAGGCCGTCAACGCGCCGGCCGCAAGATGAACCCCCTGCGGCATCCTTGCAATAGGGTTTCCTCGGCCGTGATAGTCGCAGGCAAACTCCAGAGGGGCGAAGCGCTCCGGGTCGACCCCTACTTCGACGAGGGCGCCTTGCTCTGGAAGGGTGTGGAGGCCGCTCGCCTCCTCGTCGAGGAGCTATTCGAGCTCGCGGTGAAGCATGGCGGGAGGCCGCAGCAATGAAAAACGTTGTTGGATTTCCCGGTGAGCGAGCGGTGGCCGACGAGAACATGCGGCACGCCCAGGCCTTCCGTGATCTGGAGGGCGATATCTGCGATTGCCTTAAGATGATCCAGGTCACTACTCGCGTGATGCCAGACGAAACTGACGAGCACCTGGTGTTCACCGTGCTTCAGACCGTCGAAATGCTCGAGCGACTCAAGAAGCGATATTACGCCCTCTGGAAGGGCGAGGAGCGTCCGACATGAAGCGCCGGCGCCGATCGCACAGGAAGCGCGACCGGCAGCGGCTGCGGCGGTAACACACAGCAGGCGCGGGGGGCTCCGGCCCCGCGCGTTTGGCCGATCTCAGTTCACCAGCGTGAACTGCTGCTTCTCACACTCCTCGAGAATGACCGACAGCCTTGAGCTTACATAGTCGTCATTGAAGAACACGGAATATACGCGGAGTGGCTGGCCCGGAGGCGGATTGACCTCGCGAAGGCACACAAGGTAAGCGCCGGGACCGACACGGGCTTTGCGAACGTCTGATATCTCGACGGGCTTTGTCAGCTTCGTCTCAGCAATAGCCCTTGCGACGCCTTTTTGTATTGCGTCTTGGCTCGGTGGTCCCGCGGTCGCCGGAGCGGGCGGTGGAGTCGAAGATGTGTCCGGCCACAAACCAAAGCTTGAACACGCTGACAAGAGCAAGCCGAGGAGCACCGGCACAAAACGCATAAGCGGACCGTTCCGTCGGTTGGCGATCTTCGCACCCTGGGACGCCATTTGGAAGTGCTTCAGCTGGCCGCGTTTCATGGCTCTGTCATGGGAAAATTTACGGGTGCGCCGGTTCACGCTGGCGGGCCTGTACCCTGTTTGATCACGTGTATCGAAAATGGATACACACTCTGGTTTCTCTGCTTGTTCCGATTTTTCTTAGCGCAGGTTACTTTTCCCGCAGCCTATAACCTCGCTCCATCGCTGGATGATTGCGGTTCTACACCTTGATCCAAAACTTCTGTCGGCCGCCGCGGTACGGGCCTATCGCGATGCTTGGATACCAAGCCATCGAGGGCTGGCTATGTGGCGGGCCGCTGATGCGATAGCCGCCGGCCAACAGCCGGAATGCAGGCCACTGCCACTAATATTGTCGCGCTCGCTCCTGCAGGTTTCACGAACAGTATGCTTTCGCTTATGTTTGAAACTGCGAGATAGGTCGCTAGGGCAAGAGCTCCGGAAAAAGGCGCCGCTGGCATGCTGCCTTCGGATCGAACGGCTGCACGCATCACCACAACTAGCAGGGCGGTCATCAGAAGTGCGCCAATCACGCCAAAGTTAACCAGCATCTGCAAATAGCCGTTGTGAAATTGTGTCCGAGATTTCACCCCGCTCGACTGCGCGAAGAGCTCCGGCAGCCGAGAGGCATCGGGTCCCCATCCGAACAACGGCATCTGCCGGATCAGGTCTACCGCCAGACCGGCGAGGGCGAGCCGTTCCTGGTTGGACTCGCTGAACTCATCAAGCGGGCGCCCCGTCTCGATTGAAGCCGTTATAAGTCCACCAAAGCGTTGCGTCATTGTGGACCAATTCGTCACGCAAACGATCGCGATAGATGCGAAGAGGACAACGGCAGCATACCGATATCGACGGCCGCCCGCATCGCGGCCGAGTCCGTATTTAAGCTGCGCGCCGAACCAGACTGCCATGGCGATGCTGGTAGCTATAAGACCTGTTCTGCTTTGGAGAGAGATCAATAGAAGCTCAGAGAAGATAATTGCAGATCCGAGGGCGGCGGCTGAGCAAACCGTGAAGACAAGCCTCGACGGTTTCTGAAGCAGTACAAATCGGAGAAGGGTGGCTGCGGATATCATCAAGAGCCCGCAGGCTAGACTGGCAGAATTGCGGTTGATGTGTCCGAGAAATGTACGGTCTGCCACCCCTGGGTCTCCGGAGAGCATGGAAATCGCCCCATTGCGTAACAACAGAACCGTTGCACCAATCGCGAGGCCGCTGACGAAGGCGACAAAAATCGTTTCCCGGCGCAATCGCCAAAACGCAAAAGGGACCGCCAGGACAGGCCCAAGAGCGATCGGCAAATGTTTGCCCAGGGCCTTGAAGTGATCACCAGGCATACCTTCGGCAGAGGCGTATGTCGCGCTCAACAGGACGAAACCAATCCAGGCTAGGCTCAGGATCATAGGCGCCTCGCGGAGGGGATTGCGATCGCCGGTCAGTACGATGATTGCCACTATGACGAGAGCGGCCGTTATGATCTCGGCGACAGATGGCGCAATGCAGCACGCAATACCTAGTAGAAATACGGCCGAATTGATGAGGTGATTTGACCATAACCGTTTGATATTATTGACTATTATACTCATCAACTGCTGCTGGATATTGCGGCTGCTGCAACTTTTTGTTTTGCAACCGGCGGTTTGGTCCATTAGAATGTATTCCTATTGTGAAAAACAAATAATCGGGGCCGGGGGGCTCGCAATTGAGGGCTGTGCTAGCTGTGTTCCAGCTTGTCAAGCTGGGAGGCAAGGAGCGTGATTGTCTTGCTGTCGCTCGGTACTTGCTGGGCCGCGGTCATGTGGTCACAATCGTCACGACGGCGGTTGACGAGAGGCTTCCGGTGCCATGTCGGGTTGTGCTCCTGGATACGCCCGGACAATTCAACCACGTCAGATCTCGCGCATTCAGTCGGGCCGCTCTCGAGTGGTCAAAGGTTGCCGAAGCTGAGGTGTTCTTGGCTTTCGAACGTATACCCGGGGCCGACGCACATTTTGCGGCCGATGGTGTCGCCTGGCGCGGAGGCCCCCTGAGATGGCTCCCGCGGTACCGAACGCGCGGCGCTCTCGAGGAGGGTGTCTTCGGTCCGGACTCAAATACAAAACTTTTCTTCCTCACCGAACGCCAGCGGGACGAATATGCCAAAGCATATCGGTTCAACCGGAGCCGCGGCATCGTTCTGCCCCTTATTTTGCATGAGGAGCGGATAGAGGCTGCAAAGGTGAGGGTGGTTCGATCAGAAGTCCGTAACGCGCTGAACATTCCTTTGGGCGCAACTGCAGCGATCGCCGTGGCGGTCGATCCGTTTCTGAAAGGCGTCGATAGGGTCCTTGCCGCTGCGGCCCGCCATCCCGATCTTTATGTCGTGATTGTCGGCTCAGAAAAGAGATGGCTACAGCGTCAGATCAAAAGACTTGGGCTCCAGGACCGGGCTCGATTAGTGCCATACACCTCCGATGTCATGCGGTTGCTGCGCGCTGCCGACTTCCTGGTGCACCCTGCTCGTGTCGAGGCGGCTGGACAAGTGATCGTGGAGTCCTTGCTTGCCGGCGTTCCGGCTATCATCAGCGAGGTCTGCGGATATGCGACAGAAGTGGCGCGCTCAGGTGCCGGCCTCGTTATCGAAGAGCCTGTCACTGATGAGGCGCTTGTCAGTGCTATTCAGGATGCGATCGAAAGGTTGCCTGCGTTGCGCGCCGCAGCAGCCACGGAATCGAACCGCTTGAGAACGACCGGATGCAACTGGCTTGAGGTCATCGCTAAGGAGTTGGAAGCGCGCGAGCCGCCGCGGCAGGGCGCTGTACGGGCGACGGCGTATGAGGATGCTGGCTCCCCGGCCTCGACTTAGGCTAGAACACGAATGCTACCAATGCGAAGAAAACCCACCAAGCCCGCTGCGCGCGCAGCCGAAGAATTGGTGCTCCAATTTCGGATGGAACGAATGGCAAAGTGGGTTGGGAGGATCAGCGCTGTACTGTTTCCTCTTGTTATTATCTTCGCGGCCTTGATTTGGCGCCGCCCGCGATAGCCCGCGGGCCAGCAACGAATTCTGCATCCGCGGATAAAGTCGGCGTGCTCGTATCGCAACGTCCAGCCGAGAGCTTTGCCTTAGGTTGTAATCAGGCGATGCCGCGCAGGGGCACGGCGAGCTGCGCGTCAAAGCGCCGCGTCGCGTTGGCATTGATGAAGTCCTGCGAATGTTTCTGCAGTCGGCCTCGTCAACCCGTGCCCATCCGTGTCCGATCGAAATCCGGCCGGACGTCGGCGCCGCGGTTGCCGCAACTGGCGCAGACGAAGCGCGGCTCGATATCAGACAGGCGAACATCGTCTGACCAGCGATCCAGAGAGCGATCAAGGGCGCCGCTTATATCCAAAGGGATACAGACCCGATTGCCGAATCACCCTAGACCTCAGCTTGCCTCGGCGGCGCCCCATAACTATTGAGGCCTCCAACAGCGGCTCCGGCGGGTTGTGCCGGGGCCGTTTCTTTGCGACTGCAAGAATGAGCGCGCGAGCTACTGCGCGTCGTGGGTGTGAAAGCTACGTCCCGAGCCTGGTTGGCTTCTATATGCAACTGACCATGCCGAACATCGCGGCCAGGGACCTCCGGCTCGCGCATTACCTGTTTCTAGGCGGGTCGCGGACGGTAACGCCAGGTGGGGGTACATAGGGCGTTCTGACTTGCTCGGCAAACTCGTAAGTCATGAAGTGCGCCTTGAAGCGGATCAAATCGAACATCTTTGCAAAAGCAGGATCTGCAAACTGCTTCGTCGCGACGTAGGTGAGCACATCGGCGATCTGAAGACCCGGGTGATCAGCATCGTCCGCGAGAGTGATTTTTGGCCATATTGGAAGAGCTGCGTTCATCGCAAAACGTTCCAGAAGTCGGCTCGCTTGTGCGCGCTCGTTAAACCATCGAACCACAGATTTGTTCTCGTCGACCACAACTTGCGTGGCGGGGTAGCGAAGCGTGTCGCACGCACGCGTCGCAGCAGCGCCGTAGGCAAGATATTGCAGATGCTCGAGCTCAACTTTCATCTTGTGATAGGTGACCACATCGGGCTCGTCACTGATCATTGGAACGTGAAGAACCTTAGGCGCGTCGCCGCGGCTTAGGTGACCGAAGAAAAAGGTCGAAGTCATTGCGGCCACGCCAGCGATCAGATTGAGACATGCCGCATGGACATCTTGGCGCGTCGCGTTGGCAAAGGCAGACTTTTGTCGTCGATCTCGGTGGAACAGCACTTTGCAATGAAGCGGGGCGTCGGCCTTAGCTTTCAAAGTCGCCTTCGCTGTGGATACAAGCTGAGCGACCCTGGGCAGATCGGCTTCAAGGAATGCAATTAGCCCGTAAGTAGCAAGAGAGCTGGAAGAGCTTTCGTCACCAAACACCCAGACCTTCATGGCGCGTGCGACAGTCTATTCGCGGACGTCATAGCCAAATCGCCTTTGAGCGGCGAGTTCAACCCCGGGCGGAAGGCAGTCTGCCAATCTCGCCCAGTGTGTGACGATCGGCCGCTCACCATCCTCCAAGTGTCGAAAGCTGTCGCCAGTCCAAAAGCCAACTGTCACTTCGCTTTTGCCCAGCAGCCGGGCGTCGGGCGGCTGACCAGCCGCCGAGATGATCAACAACAACCGTTCCTTCATTGGCGGCTCTACGGTAGTCCTGTTCCATTTGAGCGATGCCAAGGAAACCTCCACAAGCTGCCCAGCCTCCCGAAGGCAACCACGCCGCAAGCTGAGTCTGCAACCAAGGCTTGTTCATTTTTGATCGGCGGGAGTCTGATCACCGGCATAAGGAAGCGGTCACAGCATATCGTCGATGAGCGCGCGCCACCTGGAGCGCGCCGGCCTGCTCGAGATGCCCGAGAACTATCGCGCCGCCTGCTACCGCGACTGCTACCAAAACCCTCATGGACGGCCATCGAAGGCGAGGGAATGGCAGCGCTGGCGAAGCCAAGAAACGCAGGGAAATAAAGAGGATTATCGAACCGCGGGGTCAAGCAGTGCGCCAATCAGCGCACTGCAAAACCGTGTACACCAGTTCAATTCTGGTCGTGGCCTCCATCACAAGCTTCTGATCTTCCAGGCATAAGTTGCATTTCGGCGCGAGTTCCGCCGTAGCCTGTCGGGGGAGGCGAGACGGCACCACCGGGTTCGCCCGGGGCTTGGCGAACACCCGGGATTCAGGCCCGATGGCATAGATTTCGCATCTGCGAAGTGATGCATCCCCATCACCAAGAGCTGGAGCAGCCGTGGGCGACATCGTCCGATTTGTCCCGAAATCCGAACTGGAGCGGGCCCGTCTCATCCGCGAGGCCCGCGCGATCTATGACAGCATCTTTCCGCCGGCTGTGCCCCACCCGGTGCCGCAGGACGGCGAGGAGCGCGTCAAGAGCTGATCGCGGCCGCGCCGGGTTCGGCGCATGGCCAAAAGCAAAACGCCCGCAGCTCGCGGGCGTATGGGCTCATCGGGAAAGTGGCCTCAGCCGGCCGCGTACCAGCCGTCCGGAAACGGGAGCAGGGGCCAGGCGCCCTCGTTGTCATTCGCAGCCTTGGGCGCCGCGTTCAAACTCCACGAGCGGGGCACGAATTCCTCCTCCGGCTCGGGCGCAAAATCCTGATGGACCATGGCGTCCCGGACGGCATCCAGCAGCAAGTTGAATTCGGCTTCGCTCATCGCACCCTCCGGCAATTCGGAGTGCGAATGTCGCAAAGCCGGTTTGTTTCCTAATTGAGCCGATCGTTCGAATTTTAACGATCCGACGATCGCGGCCCGATTGGTTAGCGATTCCTGAAAAATCCCCGGGCAAATCTAGGCAGGCTGGGCGCGCCGCCAGCGTGAAAGAGATCACATTCTCGGCCGCTTATTTCTCCTACGCCTTCACACACCGGCCAATGCAGGCCGGTCGGGCAGAGCGGGAGACTGGTCATGAAGGCGAGGTTCTTGCGGTTTGCGGGTGTGAAGAGCCGGGCGCGTCGCGCCTCGACCATCGGACTGTTTCTCACACTGTTTGCCTCCGCCGCCCAGGCTCAGGGCACGCCCGAGCAGCGCCGGGCCTGCACCCCCGACGTCTACCGGCTCTGCGCCGGCGAAATCCCCAACGTCCGCGCGATCACAGCCTGCCTGCGCCGTAACCGGTCAAGCTTGAGCGAAGCTTGTCGCACCGTGTTCGATCAGGCCGGCGGCTGAGCAGCCGCGTTGTGGATGTGTGCGCAGCAAGTGCGTCGACCGAGCTCGCGAATCCGCCACGGTCACCCTGTGGATATGCTGCGGACAGACTGTGGACGAGCGGTGATTTGCTGCGGATCCTAATCTGGATGCTTCGCTCCATCGTCGCATCTGGGTCGGGGCGTCATATCTCTGTCAAATGACTTCACCGAATGATTCGCCGTCCATCAGAATTGCAGCGCCGTCCGATAGCATTTGGTTTCTCAGAATCCATCGATGGTATGGCCGCGGAGGAGGATGGGCCGCCCGGCGGCCCGTCCCCGGGCGGGTTGCGGATGATGACGAATTCGTCCTTTGCAAGCGCAAGCGGCTTTGTTATACGCACCCCGCGCGAACGACTGGTTCGCCCTTTTCCTCGGTAGCTCAGCGGTAGAGCATCCGACTGTTAATCGGATGGTCGCTGGTTCGAATCCAGCCCGGGGAGCCAAATTTCATCGCATTTGTAATGTCTTACATCCGCATCGTGATGCGGCGGGCGACGTTGCTTCAGCGCGGTCTCAAGACCGATTGACGGCGTAGAATCGCTCAAGCTCTCGTGTGGACGCTCGCCGTCGCGCCACGGAGGCGGCGCCAAATCGACTTAATTCAAATCGAGGTTCCCAGGGCCGGACTCTTACGGAGCTGCTTCCCATGCCCGACATCGACCGAGCCCACATGGCCCCCTCGATTCTCCCGGCCGACCTTCCCGAGCTCAGCGACGATGAATGCCTTGCCCGCTTGGCCCGTGCAGTCGAGACCCCCGATTCGGCCCGGCTCGACGAGGTTGCCGCGCTGATCGGCCGGCTCGCGGTGACGATCGAATAGTCCAGCGTGCTCATGCCATGACTTGCGCAGCCCTGGCTCGCCGGGGCACACGGACGTGTTGCGTTTTCGCGGAGCCTGTTCCAAAGATGCCGCCAACTTCCGTCCGCGGCATCGTCCGCATTGCAGGGTCCGCAAATGTCCGGTTTTTCGACCGCGCGCCTCAAAATGGTCGATGGCCAGGTGCGCACCAATGACGTCACCGATCGCCGTGTCCTCGACGCCATGCTCACGGTTCCGCGCGAGGCGTTCGTGCCGCCGGCGCGGCAGGCGTTGGCCTATCTCGACCTCGATCTCGACGTGAGCGAGGGTGGCGCCAAGCGCTTCCTGATCAAGCCGGCGCTGACCGGCAAGCTGCTCCAGGCCGCCGAGATCGGCGAGGGCGACAACGTGCTCGTCGTCGGCTGCGCCACCGGATACCTCGCCGCGCTGGCCGCAAAGCTCGCCCGCCACGTCACCGCGACGGAATGCGATTCGGTCTTGGCCGCCAAGGCCAAGGAAGCCCTCTCCGGCATTACCAACATCACCTGCAAGGCTGCGGCTTGCACCGAGGGTGATGCGTCTGCCGCTCCTTACGACGTGATCATCCTCAATGGCGCCACCGAGGTGACGCCGGAAGGGCTGCTCGGGCAGCTCAGGGCGGGCGGACGACTGCTCGGCGTTTTCGCCAAGTCCAGGCCGCCGCGGGCCATGATCGTGACCCATACCCACGGTGAATTCGGCCATCGGGCGCTGTTCGATGCCGCAGCCCCGGTGCTTCCCGGGCTGGAGCGGGCCGCCAGCTTCGTCTTCTGACGGCCCAAGGCCCGTTAAAATACCGTTCCGAATCAGAAGTGTGGCCGGGATGCTGCACGTGAAGAGTTTCCGTCGGGAACCCCCTCTAGGTAGTTCCGTCGCGCCAATCCGCGTCCTATGTTGCGGCGGGGCAACGACTCCACTCGGTAGATGGTAACCCAGCTCGCGGGCACGAGTCGGGCGTTAAGATGAACGGAATTTTTGGGATGCATGGGGTGAAGCTCTTCACCGGAGCTGCGGTTTCGGTCCTGCTGCTGGCGCTCGCCGGGCCGGCGCCTGCGTTGGCGGACACGATCGAGGCGGCCTTGGTGCGCGCCTATCAGAACAACCCGCAGCTCAACGCACAACGCGCCCAGGTGCGCTCGACCGACGAGAACGTGCCGCAGGCCTTGTCGGGTTATCGCCCGAGGGTCGGGCTCAACCTCAGCACCGGTTATCAATATCAGGATATCCAGCAAGTGCAGAGGGGCCCGGGGATACACAGCGATCCGCCCCTTCAACCGAACAGCGCGAGCCTGACCGTCAGCCAGACCCTCTACAACGGCAACCAGACCGCCAACAGGACGCGCGCGGCGGAGAGCCAGGTCTCGGGGTCCCGCGAGGCGTTGCGTGTGCTCGAGCAGACGGTCCTGTTGCAGGCCGCCACGACTTACATGGACTACCTGCGTGATGCGGCAACGCTCGAAGTTCAGCGCAGCAACGTGCGCGTGCTCGAACAGACCCTCAAGCAAACGCGCGATCGTTTCAACGTCGGCGAGGTCACGCGCACCGACGTGGCGCAATCGGAAGCGCAACTGGCCGCCGGCAGGACGCAGGCCCTCACCGCCGAATCGAATCTGACGACGACGCGGGCGAACTTCCGCCGCATCATCGGAAACGAACCGACGAACCTGGCCCCTGGCTCCCCGGTCGATCGTTTCCTGCCGCCGACGATCGCCTCGGCGGTCAATCTCAGCCTGGTGGAGAACCCCAACGTCACGGCTTCGATGTACGGCATCGACGTCAACTATCTCCAGGTCAAGATCAACGAAGGCGCGCTGCTGCCCACGGTCACGCTCCAGGCCGCCGTCAGCACGGCGTATCAGCAGACCCTGACGGTCTTCCGGACCAATACGGCTTCCGCCATCGCGACGGCCTCTGTGCCGATCTATCAGGGCGGCGCAGAATATTCGCTGATCCGCCAGTCGAAAGAGAATCTGGCGCAGCAGCGCCTCAACCTTGAAACCACCCGCGATCAGACTCGCGCCAACGTCGTGCAGGCCTGGGGCCAGCTGGAAGCCGGCAAGGCGCAGGTGAAGTCCGCGCAGGCGCAGGTGACGGCGTCCGAGATCGCGCTGAACGGCGTGCGCGAAGAAGCAAAGGCCGGACAGCGCACCACGCTCGACGTGCTGAACGCGCAGCAAGCGCTGGTGAACGCGCGCGTTGCGCTCGTCACGGCCCAGCACGATCGCGTCGTGGCATCCTATTCGGTGCTCAACGCCGTTGGCCGTCTGTCGCCGCAGGTCCTCGGTCTTGCGACCACGGTCTATGATCCGAGCGTTCATTACCAGCAGGTCCGCGACAGCTGGGCCGGCGTGCGCACGCCTGACGGACGCTGAGTCCCGTAAGCATCCGGTCGGCCTCGCAAACAGTTGAGGCCGACCTGCGCTTTGCTTGCAATCATCAAAATCCCTGACATAGCCTTGCCAAGAAGATGCGGGTCGATTCGCCCGCACCGATGTCGTGTGCGTAAAGCTTGAGTGCCGAGGGCAGGGGCGCACCGTCGCACGTTGAGCCTTGAACTGGGGACAAGTCGGGCTCTCGCGACGAAAATGTCGGGCTGCCCGTCCGGAACCGGCCAATCCTGCCGTGCTTGGTGTAAAACAACGCATGCGAGGGCGTTGATGATGTGGAGTCGGAGATGACGCAGCCTGCAAAGGTCACAGAACCCTCGATGGAGGAGATTCTGGCCTCGATCCGGCGCATCATTGCCGACGATGAGGCGAAGCCGCCGCCCGCAGAAGCTGCAAAGCCCGAGAAGGCCGCAGCGCCCGCCGCGCCGCCGAAGCCGCAG
This sequence comes from Bradyrhizobium sp. USDA 4486, assembly GCF_054057995.1. Classification (NCBI taxonomy): domain Bacteria; kingdom Pseudomonadati; phylum Pseudomonadota; class Alphaproteobacteria; order Hyphomicrobiales; family Nitrobacteraceae; genus Bradyrhizobium; species Bradyrhizobium sp. USDA 4486. Next base: position 2,288,617 of record NZ_JBSRZV010000001.1, on the reverse strand, counting down.
GCGATGAACGACACTCCGCCCTCCAAGGTCGCGCCGGCAAAACCTGCTGCCGAGAAACCCGCGCCGGCGCCGGCCGCGAAGCCGGCTCCGGCACCGCCGCCACCCGCGCCTGCAGCCGATGCCGGACCGAACAGCCAGGACGATATCGACGCGCTGCTGGCGGGGCTCGATGCCGCGACGCCAGCGCCCGAAGTCCGCGCTCCGGAGCCAGAGCCTGAGCCCGACGTGCTCGAATTGACCGACGAGATGGCGGTCGAGCCGCCACCGCCGCCGACCTTGCGCAAGGTCGAGGCGCGCGGCGACGATCTCGAATTCGCCGAATCGCCACCGCCGCGCCCGGCGCCGTCCTACGCGTCGGTGGATTTCGACGCACCGCCGTTGCCGCCGCAGCAGCCGATCCTCGCGCAATCGACGGTCTCGGCGGTCGAGTCCGCCTTCAACTCCCTGGCCCACACGGTGCTGAGCAGCAATGCGCGGACGCTGGAGGATCTGGTCAAGGAGATGCTGCGTCCGATGCTGAAATCCTGGCTCGACGACAATCTGCCGGGCCTCGTTGAACGCATCGTGAAGGCCGAAATCGAGCGGGTGTCGCGCGGCGGCCGGTAGCAACCGGCCCATAGCCCTCATAAAGCCCCGCTTGCGCGCCATGTTCGGCCTGCCGACGGGCCGGGAGCCGCGTTGCCGCCCGCGCCCTCCCTGGACTTGTTTTCGTTGACTTGGCCCCCGCGCGCGGCTTTCTAGCAGCCCCATGATCGAGAAAAATTACCAGCCCGCCGATATCGAAGCCCGCATGTCCGTGGTGTGGGAGGACAGCCGTGCCTTCAAGGCCGGCCGTCCCGACCGCCGCGACGCCGCGCCCTTTACCATCGTGATCCCGCCGCCGAACGTGACGGGCTCGCTGCACATGGGCCATGCCCTCAACAACACGCTGCAGGACATCCTGTGCCGGTTCGAGCGCATGCGCGGCCGCGACGTGCTGTGGCAGCCGGGCACCGATCATGCCGGCATCGCCACCCAGATGGTGGTCGAGCGGCAGCTGATGGAGCGCCAGCAGCCCGGCCGGCGCGAGATGGGCCGCGAGAAGTTCCTGGAGCGGGTCTGGGAGTGGAAGGCCGAGAGCGGCGACACCATCATCAACCAGCTCAAGCGGCTCGGCGCCTCCTGCGACTGGTCGCGCGAGCGCTTCACCATGGACGAGGGCCTATCGAAGGCCGTGGTCAAGGTGTTCGTCGAGCTGCACCGCGAGGGGCTGATCTACAAGGACAAGCGGCTGGTGAACTGGGACACCAAGCTGCTCACCGCGATCTCCGATCTCGAAGTGCAGCAGACCGAGGTGAAGGGTCACCTCTGGTATCTACGCTATCCGATCGAGGGCAAGACATTCAGCCCCGAGGATCCCTCGACCTTCATCGTCGTCGCCACTACGCGGCCCGAGACCATGCTCGGCGACACCGGGGTTGCTGTGCATCCCGAGGACGTGCGCTATCAGAAGCTGATCGGCAAGAACGTCGTGCTCCCGCTGGTCGGCCGCAGGATCAAGATCGTGGCCGACGAGTACTCCGACCCCGAGAAGGGCTCGGGCGCGGTCAAGGTGACGCCGGCGCACGACTTCAACGATTTCGAGGTCGGCAATCGCCACGGCCTGCGCCGCATCAGCGTGCTCGACAAGGAAGGCTGCCTCGATCTCCTCGACAACGAGGATTATTTGAAGGACCTGCCGGAAGGCGCTTCGCAATTCGCCGAGGAGTTCAACAAGGTCGACCGCTTCGCCGCGCGCAAGCGCATCGTCGAGCGGCTGGAATCGCTCGGCTTCGTCGAGCGGATCGAGCCGCACACCCACATGGTGCCGCATGGCGACCGCTCGAACAGCGTGATCGAGCCGTATCTGACCGACCAGTGGTACGTCGACGCCAAGACGCTGGCGAAGCCCGCGATCGCGGCTGTGCGTTCGGGCGAGACGAGCTTTGTGCCGAAAAACTGGGAAAAGACCTATTTCGAGTGGATGGAGAACATCCAGCCCTGGTGCATCTCGCGCCAGCTCTGGTGGGGCCATCAGATCCCGGCCTGGTACGGCCCCGACGGCAAGGTGTTCGTCGCCGAGACCGAGGAGGAGGCCGTCAGCCACGCGCTCGGCTACTACGTCGAGCAGGAGGTCATCACGGCCGAGCAGGGCCGCGAAATGGCGCTGGACCGCAACAAGCGCGAAGGATTCATCACGCGCGACGAGGACGTGCTCGACACCTGGTTCTCCTCGGCGCTGTGGCCGTTCTCGACGCTCGGCTGGCCCGACGACGCGCCGGAGGTGAAGCGCTATTACCCGACCAATGCGCTGGTCACCGGCTTCGACATCATCTTCTTCTGGGTCGCCCGGATGATGATGATGGGCCTGCACTTCATGAAGGAGGTGCCGTTCTCGACGGTCTATATCCACGCCCTTGTCCGCGACGAGAAGGGCGCCAAGATGTCGAAGTCGAAGGGCAACGTCATCGACCCGCTCCACCTCATCGACGAATATGGCGCCGACGCGCTGCGCTTCACGCTGGCCGCGATGGCCGCCCAGGGACGCGACATCAAGCTCGCCACCAGCCGGGTCGAGGGCTACCGCAATTTCGCGACCAAACTCTGGAACGCCTCGCGCTTTGCGGAGATGAACCATTGCGCAGTGCCAGATGGTTTCGAGCCGGCCAAGGCCAAGGAGACGCTGAATCGCTGGATCGCGCATGAGAGCGCGCACACCGCGCGCGAGGTGACCGAGGCGATCGAAGCCTACCGCTTCAACGATGCCGCAGGCAGCATCTACCGCTTCGTCTGGAACGTCTATTGCGACTGGTATGTCGAGCTCGCAAAGCCCGTGTTGCTCGGTCCGGACAGCCCGGCCAAGGACGAGACTCGCGCCATGGTCGCCTGGGCGCGCGACGAGATCCTCAAGCTGCTGCATCCTTTCATGCCCTTCATCACCGAAGAGCTGTGGGAGGTGACGGCCAAGCGCGACGGCCTGCTGGCTCTCGCCCCATGGCCGCTGAAGCCGGCCGGCCCGACGCCCGAACAACTCGCGATGCTTGCCGCGGCGGCCGGACCGACCGATGCGCTGGCCTCGCCGGCGTTCGTGATGCCGATTTTCGATCATGCCGACTTCACCGATCCCAAGGCTGAAGCCGAGATCGGCTGGGTGATCGACCTTGTCACGCAGATCCGATCGGTGCGCGCCGAGATGAACATCCCGCCGGCAACGCTGACCGCGCTGGTGCTCGCGGGCGCCTCGGCCGAGACGAAGGAACGCGCGCCGCGTTGGACCGACGTCATCAAGCGCATGGCGCGGCTGTCCGAGATCTCCTTCGCCGACCGCGCGCCTGACGGCGCCGTCCAGCTGCTCGTGCGCGGCGAAGTCGCCGCGCTGCCGCTCAAGGGGGTCATCGACGTCGCCGCCGAGCGCGCGCGCCTCGACAAGGAGATCGGCAAGGCCGACGCCGACATCAAGCGCGCCGAATCGAAGCTCGCGAACGAAAAGTTCGTCGCCAACGCGGCCGAGGAGGTCGTCGAGGAAGAGCGCGAGAAGCGCGAGGCGGCGCTGGCCCGCAAGGCCAAGCTGCTGGAGGCGCTGGAGCGACTGAAGCAGGCGACGTGATCTCGTTGTCATTCCGGAGCGATGCGCAGCATCGAATCCGGAATCTCGAGATTCCGGGTCTGGTCCTTCGAACCATCTCGGGATGACGATCACTTCGGGAACGGCTTGCTCAAAAACTTCGAGCGCCTGATGCCGTAGCGCCAGGGCAGCTCGACGGCCTTGGTGATGCCGATCCGGATGCCGGTTGCGACCTCCACATCCTCCGTCCGTGCATGCAGCGCGATCGGCGGCCGGTCTAGCGGCAGGGTGTTGTGTGCAATGGTGATGCCGAGCGCCTCGGTCAGCTTGCCCGGGCCCGAGCACAGCGCGTGAACGTCCTGGAGATGGCGGCGACGGCGCATCGCGGCAAGGCCATGAGTCGGCTCCAGCGCGCGGATCAGCACGGCGCTGGCCGAGCCTTCCTCCTCGCACACGAAGTTGACGCACCAGTGGATGCCGTAGGAGCGGTAGACATAGGCAAAGCCGGGCGGGCCGAACATCACCTGGTTCCGGGGTGTCGGACCGTTGTAGGAGTGCGCCGCCGGTTCGGTATGATGATAGGCCTCGACCTCGACGATGATGCCGCCGACGCCGTCGACCAGCATGGTCGCGCCGATCAGGTCGGGCGCGACCTCGCGGACGTCGCGGTCGAAAAAGGCCCGCTTCAGGACTTTGCCGAGCCGGGGTGGAGAGGTCTTCGAGACTGGAGCCATTCGAGGTGAGAATCGCCTGAGAACAGAGCAGGATGTTGCCCATATCTGCCATGTTCCCTGAAGCAGGGCGAGCCGGGTTGCGGCAGGCGGCCAGACCGACTAGGTAGGACCTGAACAGACCGGACAGCCCATGGTCGTTATTGTCGACACTATCTCGAACCCGTTGCGCCCGCGTCACCCCGAAAAGGTGAATCGTCCTGACTCCGCTTCGCCGCCGAAGCCGGACTGGATTCGCGTGCGCGCGCCCAACACCCGCGGCTATGCCGACACCCGCAACATCGTGCGCGCCAACGGCCTGCACACGGTGTGCGAGGAGGCGGGCTGCCCGAATATCGGCGAGTGCTGGGACAAGAAGCACGCGACCTTCATGATCATGGGTGACACATGCACCCGGGCCTGCGCCTTCTGCAACGTCAAGACCGGCCTGCCCAATGCGCTGGATGCGGCCGAGCCGCAGAACGTCGCCGAGGCCGTGGCGAAGCTGGGCTTGGCTCACGTCGTCATCACCTCGGTCGACCGCGACGATCTCACTGACGGCGGCGCCGAGCATTTCGCCCAGACCATCCGCGCGATTCGCGCCGCGTGTCCCTCGACCACGATCGAGATTTTGACGCCGGACTTTCTGCGCAAGGAGGGGGCGCTCGAGATCGTGGTCGCGGCAAAGCCCGACGTGTTCAACCACAATCTGGAGACCGTGCCGTCGCGCTATCTCACGGTGCGGCCGGGCGCGCGCTATTTCCACTCGATCCGGCTGCTCCAGCGCGTCAAGGAGCTCGATCCAGCCATCTTTACCAAGTCCGGCATCATGGTCGGGCTTGGCGAAGAGCGCCACGAGGTACAGCAGGTGATGGATGATCTGCGTTCGGCTGATGTCGATTTCCTGACCATCGGGCAATATCTCCAGCCGACCCGCAAGCACCATGCCGTGATGCGCTACGTGCCGCCGGACGAATTCGCGTCGTACGAAAAGGTCGCCTACACCAAAGGCTTCCTGATGGTGTCGGCGAGCCCGCTCACCCGCTCGTCCCATCACGCCGGCGAGGACTTTGCGAAACTGAAGGCCGCGCGGGCAGCTAGCGCCCGCTGAAACCGCCATGCCCAAATTTTCGAGCAAGCGCCGTGTCAATCACAGCGCGTCCGAGATGTTTGATCTGGTCGCCGACGTCGAGCGCTACCCGGACTTCGTGCCGCTGTGCAGCGCTCTGAAGGTGCGCCAGCGCATCGCCAAGCCTGATGGCACCGAGGTCCTGGTCGCGGACATGACGGTGTCGTTCAAGCTGGTCAAGGAATCCTTCACCAGCCGCGTGACACTCGACCGCGCCAATCTGAAGATCCTGGTCGAATATCTGCAAGGTCCTTTCAGCAAGCTCGAAAACCGCTGGACGTTCGAGCCCAAAGCCCAGCAGGACGGCAAAGACGTCTGCGACGTCGGTTTCTTCCTCGCCTACGAGTTCAAGAGCCGCATGCTGGCGATGCTGATGGGCTCGATGTTCGACGCCGCCTTCGCTCGGTTTTCGACGGCGTTCGAAAAGCGCGCCGACGCGATTTACGGCCGGCCGAAGCTGGCGCCGACATAACTGTCGCAATCTCGTGTCCCAGATGCGCCGCAACGCGTAGCGTTGCTGCGCAGAGAGCCATCCTCAATCCACCGCCTTCACGACATCCGGCGGCTGCGAGGCGTAGTACGCAGCGGCCTGCTCGATCTCCTGCGCCGTCATCGCGCGCGCGATGTTGCGCATCTGCTGGCTGATGTCGTTGCGGCGCTCCCCGGAGGCGAAGGCCTGGAGCTGCGCCTTCATGTAGGCCTCGGACTGGCCCTCCAGCCACGGGCTCCCGGTCTTGTTGTCGAGGCTGCCGTGGCACGAGCCGCAGGGCGCAATGCCGCGCATCGGCGCTCCATAGATGATGATGTTCGGCTTCGGCAGTTGCGGCGTCGGATGATAGGCCGGCAGCCGCGGCAAGTACGCGTAGTAGTTCGAGAGATCGGCGATCTCCTGGTCGGTCAGGTTGACCGCGAACGGCGACATCACCGCATTAGCGCGCGCGCCCGAGCGGAAATCGTGCAGCTCCTTGTAGATCACCGCTGCGTACTGGCCGGCGAGGTTGGGCGAATCCGCACGGCTGATGCCGGTCGGGCCGTGGCAGATGGCGCAGCGCTGCGCCAGCGTGGCACCGCGGCCGATCGCCTCCTGGCTCGGACGCGCCAGGGTGTGCGACGTCAGCACGACCTCCGACAGGCGCTTTGCCTGTTCAGGTGCGGTGACGTTTGCCTTGCGCTGCGGGACACCGGCGGCACTGCAGATCGCGTCCCAGACATTGGCGAACTGCACCCACGGCTGCGCGAAAGGAAGCACGATGAAGCCGGCGATCGCCGTCACGACGAAAATAGCGGCGGTGGTGCCGACGCTTCTCGTGAAATGGCGGTTGCCGAAGGTGAAGAGGTCGCGCGCGCTCATCACTGCGCTCCCACATAGACAGCCGGCACCGACGTGCCCTCGGTCAGCGCCAGGTTGAGGATCGGGTAGCCGTAATTGGTGAGGGTGAGGCTGATCATCAGCGCCACCCAGAGCGCATGCGTGTTGAGCGCGATCGGCACGGTCACCGGCTGGTGCACAGCCAGCGCGAAGCGATAGGCGCCGGCGTCGGCCTGCGGCGCCCGCATGCCCCGCGCGAGGATGACCAGGAACAGGATGCCTGACGTGAGCAGGACGAGGCCGCCGATGGCGGAGAAGGTGACGGACAGCGCCTGCGGCGCGATCGCGGGATCGCCGAAATCGAAATAGGCCATGCGGCGCGGCATGCCCAAAATGCCGACCCAGTGCCACGGAAAGGTGGTGACGATCATGCCGATGAACCACAGCCAGAGCTGGGTGCGGATCAGGCGGACATCGATCAGCTCGCGGCCCGTCAGATGCGGCCACAGGTCATAGGCGATCGCAAAATACATGATCACGATGGCGCCGCCGAAGATCAGGTGGAAATGCCCGGTGATCCACTGAGTGTTGTGAATGGAGGCATCGAGCTGATAGCTCATGTTGATGAGCCCGCCGGCGCCGCCGAAGCCGAGCATGACGAAGGAGAATGCCAGCGCCAGCAGCATTGGATTGTCCCAGGGAAGGGCCCTGATCCAGCCGAACAGGCCGCGGCCGCCGCGCAGGCGTGCCGCGATCTCGACCGAGGCGCAGATCGTAAACACCGTCAGCAGCGTCGGCACTGCGACCAGCGCGGTGAAGGCCGAATGGATGAATTTGAAGCCGGCGCCGACTTGCGGGTCGGCGAAGGTGTGGTGCATGCCGATCGGCATCGCCACCACCAGGAACAGGATGAAGGAGATCCGCGCCATGGTGTCCGAATAGACGCGGCCGCCGATCGCGCGCGGCACGATGGTGTAGTAAGCGATGTAAGTCGGCACCAGCCAGAAATAGACGATGGCGTGCAGCGTCCAGGAGAAGAAGACGCGGGCGAGGCCCGCATCGATCGTGTTCTTCAACCCCGCCGCGACGGGGATGATCTGGAGCAGCAGCTCGAGCGCGGCGCCGACCGCGGTCCAGGCCCAGAGATATGAGCCTGCGACGTTGGCGAACATCGCCAGCGGCACCGGCGCGCCGGGATGGGTCTTGCGCCAGACGCGCAGGTTGATCGACATCAGCGCGACCCAGATCCACGAGCCGACCACGACCAGCACGACCCCGAGATAGTAGAAGACGTTGCCGATCAGCGGCGGATAGAACGTGTAGAGCACCGAGGCGCGGCCGAGCGCGATCGGGATCACCGCCATGATGCTTCCTGCGACGATTAGCCATAAGCCGGTCCAGGCCCAGCGCACGCCGACCAGGCGCTGCTCCAGCGCGGATTCGCTGATGGCATAGCCAAACCCCATCGCGACCAGGGTCGGGAAGACATAGCCCATCACCGTGCCGTGTGCGGTCAGCGAGCGGTAATAGAGCTCAGGGTTGGAGAGCCATGTCCCGATCGGGCTGCGGATGAACATCTGCCAGGCGCCGAGCGTGAGCGCGACGCCGAACACGCCGAAGGCCAGCCAGAAATGGGCGAGGATGAGCCTCCTATTGGCCAACACAGCTCAGCCTCCCGCCGCCCTTCGCACGATCAGCGAATTCGGTCTTGTCGATCACCCTGACCTTGCCCCACATGCCCTCGTGGCCGAAGGAGCAAAACTCCTGGCAGGGCATCAGATAGTCGCCAGTCCTCGTGAACCGCATCAGCTGCTCGGAGACATAACCCGGCACCAGCATGGTGTTGATATTGGTGCCCTGGACGAGGATACCGTGCACCACGTCGGCGCTGGTGGCGCGCAGCGTGATCGGCGTGTCCACGGGCACCACGATGCAGGCTGGCGTGAAGGAGTATTGCTGGCCGATCGCGCGCACGGTGACATTGCCATTGGCTTCCAGCACGCTGCCGAGATTGCTCTCGACGAATTCGCCGGACAGATGGATCCGCGAAGGATCGGTGGTCTCGACGCGCGGCTGCGGCATGGTCGCGCGATGGATGCCGGCGAACGCTGCGAGCAGCGCCATCGCCACGATGATGATCACCGCAACGGTGGCCCAGCGCCGCTCGACGCGGGCCGCGATCTCGGCGCTGGCGCTGCCGCTTCCATGGGTTTCCTCAATGCTCATTGCAGCGGCCCACGCGGCAGGAACACGAACAGGTAGAAGGCGAGCCACATCGCGACCACGCACGCGGTGGCGATTCCGGAAAGCAGAAGCGCGCCGGAGGGGCCTTGCGCCACGACCTCCTCGACGGCCTGGTCGGCGGCGGCTGGGCTGGTCGGCGGATCGGAGTTGATCATGACGGATCTCTGGCGCCTCTCAATTCAGCGGTGCGGAGCGCAGCTCGTTGGCCTCGCGTGCCGAGACCGGCGTGCCGCGGTTACCCCAGGCGGTGCGGATGTAGGAGACGACCGCGGCGACCTCGTTGTCAGAGAGCAGGCCCGCGAAGGGCGGCATGCCATACGGCATCGGATTGCCCTTGGTCCCGGGCGGATAGCCGCCGTTGAGCACCATGCGGATCGGATTGACCGCCGACTGCATCTCGATCGACTGATTGTTGGCGAGCGGCGGCCAATGCGGCGGCTTGCCTTCGCCCTGCGCACCGTGACAGCTCGCGCAGTTCTTGTCGTAGACGGTCTTGCCGAGGCTGATCAGCAGGCTGCTTTCCGTGGTCGGCAGCGCGGAGCTCGCCGGCGGCGGAGACGATCCCTCGGCAATGCCCTTCAGGTACACCGCCATGGCGCGCGTGTCCTCGTCATTGAGATATTGCAGGCTGTTGTGCACCACCTCGGCCATCGGTCCGTAGACCACGCCCCGCATCGAGACGCCGGTCTGGAGCAGGTCGGTAATGTCCTTGATGCTCCAGTCGCCGAGCCCCGCCTCGCGGTTGGAGGTGAGTGACGGCGCATACCAGTTCTGCATCGGGATCAGGCCGCCCTTGAAGGCGTCCGACTGCGAGGTGCCGCCGAGCGCGTTAATCGGCGAATGGCACATGCCGCAATGGCCGAGCCCTTCGACCAGGTAAGCGCCGCGATTCCATTCCGCCGATTTGCTCGGATCCGGCTTGAACTCGCCCTCGCTGAAGAACAGCGTGCGCCAGCCGAGGATGAGCTGGCGGTTGTCATAGGGGAAGCGCAGATCGTGCTCGCGGTTTCGTTGATTTACGGCCGGAATCGTCTTCAGATAGGCGAAAATCGCGTCGGTGTCGGCGCGTGTGACCTTGGTGTAGGACGCGAACGGCATTGCCGGATACATCAAACCGCCATCCGGAAAGCGGCCGTAATGCATCGACTTGTAAAAGTCCTGCGCGGTCCATTTGCCGATCCCGGTCTCCCGGTCCGGCGTGATGTTCGACGAATACAGAGTCCCGAACGGTGTCGGCATGGCGCGCCCGCCGGCGAACGTTCGGCCCTCCGGCGCAGTGTGGCAGGCGATACAATCGCCGGCGCGCGCCAGATATTCGCCGCGCGCGACGATGTTGCTGCCGGCAGGGCCGTCCTGCTGCGCCTCCACGATCGAACCGGTCAGGAGCAGCAGCCACACGCCAAGAATTGATGAGCACCGACGCATCCCCATCTGCTCAATCTCCCTCACTGCCGCAGGCGAACGGCAGCACGTAGGTGCCCTTTGGCACCGGAGCGAAGTTCACCGGAGCCTGACGGCTCGCGAGCCAAGCCGCGACTGCCGTGACGTCCTCCTCGGTCAGCCGGGCGGCGACCTGCTGCATGCAGTCCGGAGCCTTTGCTGTGCGGGTGCCATAGCGCCACGCCCCCAATTGCGCGCTGATATAGTTCGGTCGCAATCCGAGCAGGCCAGGAATCCCAGGCTCCATTCCGGTCAAGGCCGGCCCGTGGCAGCTGCCGCACGCCGGTATCTGACGCTGAGGATCGCCGCGCGACACCAGCAGCTGACCGCGCTGCAGCACCTCCTGGCTCGCATCGTTCGCTGCGACCGGCGGCAGAGGCGGATGCTGATCGGCAAAATACTCCGCCATTTGCTGCAAGTACGGATCGGTCAGGAACTCCAGCAGATAATTCATCGGCGGGTACTTGCGCCGGCCACTCTTGAAGGCAAGCAGTTGATTGTAGAGATAGCCAGCGGGCTTGCCCGCAAGGCGCGGGAAATAGACGTCGTTGGTGCCTTCACCCTTGTTGCCGTGACATGGCGTGCAAGCCTCCACGCGCGCCGCCATCGTGTCCGGCGGCTGGTTGGCCGTTTGCGCGGCCGCACCGTCAATCGTGGCCAAGGTGATCATCACGATGGCCGTAGCCGCGCCGCGAGCGAACACTTCCGTCGCCCTCCACAATGCTGGCCCGGTTGACCCGGATCACAAAGTACAGCGGCATTATTGCGCCGATATTCTTCAACGCAAGCTCAGACACGCGCGATGACGCTTCGTCGCGGCCTCTGCTTCGCAACCGTGATCGAAAAGAACATTTTCGTGCGTTTTGAAAACTAGACATAACGCGGCGACCTCGCGACAGTTCCTGTGCGAGTTTTGCTCCGCCTTCTCGCCCTCCTGTGTCAGAGGGCGCAGGGAAGACCAGGTGCCGGCTGGCACCTGCGGTCCACTGTGCGAAGGTTGCGCTACGAGAGGCTGCACAGCGGCATACAGGTGAAGTCGGAAACAACCCGGCCTTCCCTGCGCAGTGGGCTTACGGTTTATGCCGAGCTCTCCCCGGGGAGCGATGCACTATTGCCCCCGTCGCCTTGCAGATGGCTGACGCGGGCCCGGTTGGGCCGCATGCATCACCGCAAGACTTGACGCACAGCCTCCGGGCGTCAGGACGACACGGTTTTGCCGTACGCCAGCCGCATCGGTCGTTTGCGCGCCGCTCTCGCTCACGGTTGCCCGCCCTGCGATATTCCTCGCGCCGATGCAGTCGGCGTCCACCACGGCTCACCCCACGTTCGTGACGATCGCGATACGCCCCTCTGACTGGGATGAGGTGGCAGCCTTCTACTGTGAACCGGAAATTCGGTAAACAAGAATATTTTCACGCGCAGGAATTGACCGGCCGGTTGGGTGTTTTGCCTGCCGGGCAGCACAAGGGATTGTGGTGCGGCAAGCGGGTCGCGCTTCGCTCATCCGGCCTCCGAGAGCGTGTCCGTTCCCTTCAGGATCATTTCGCGCGGTCCTGCGTTCTCTTCCGTCCTGCCGGGTTGGAGCCGCCATGACCATCAATTTCGACACGCTGAAAGCGTCGCTTGTGCTCTATGGACTGAACGCGATCTACGCGATCCTGCTGCTGGCGCTCGGCTGGTATCTGTCAGGCGCGATGCAGCGTTTCGTCACGCGCTTGCTGGGCGTCACGCACCGCGTCGATCCGCTGGTGACCTTGTTCGTCGGCAGCCTTGCGCGCTATGGCGTGCTCGCGGTGGTCGGCATCGCCGTGCTGCAGTTGTTCGGCATCCAGACCGCGAGCCTCGTCGCCGTGCTGGGCGCGACGTCACTCGCTATTGGCTTGGCATTGCAGGGCACGCTGTCCAATCTCGCCGCCGGCGTGATGCTGCTGCTGTTTCGCCCGTTTCACGTCGGTGACGACGTCGAGGTTGTCGGCAAGGCCGGGAAGGTGAGGTCGCTATCGCTGTTCATGACCGAGCTGGTCGCAGCCGACAACACGCAGATCCTGTTGCCGAACGGGCAGGTGTGGGGCGCAGCGATCGTCAACCACAGCGCCTATCCCGGCACCGGCGAGGTCAAGGTGGCGTTTCCGGTCCCGGCAGGCGCTGCCAATACGCTGGCGGATCGGATTCTGGAGGAATTGCGCAACGATACGCGCATCGACGATCAGGCCGCGCCTGCCGTCTCCGTCACCAAGGTCCTCGATGTCGCCAATCCCGCGGCGCCGATCCTGGAACTGACGGTCAGCGCGAAGGCGAAACCGTCGGAGGCCGACGCCGTCAAGCAATGCGTGCTCGATCATGCGAGCGCGCTGCTTGCGGCAGCGTGAGGCGATCCATCAGCTTGGGGGACCGGTGCCTCAGCCTCTCGGCGACCGCGGCGGCCTGCGCTTCACCACATGACGTCGCGGTGAGCGGGTCACGCGGGGCCGCAGGCGGCTGGCGGCGGCACGTTGCGGCTTGGCTGCGACTTGCGGTCCGCGCGCGAGATCCATCAGCATGCGCAGGGCCTCGACCACCGAGCGCGCGCGCACCGCGCTGCGGCCGATCGCGCCGAAACGATGCTCACGGTGGATGATGCGGCCGTCGCGGGCGGCGGCGGCAAAGTGCACGAGGCCGACCGGCTTGCCCGGCGTGGCGCCGCCCGGGCCGGCGATGCCGGTGATGGCGACCGCGAGGTCGACATCGGCGCGCTCCAGCGCGCCGACCGCCATCGCGGTTGCGGTCTCCTTGCTGACGGCGCCGAAATTCGTCAGCGTGCTGGCTTCCACACCCAGCATCGCGCGCTTGGCATCGTTGGAATAGGTGACGAAGCCGCGGTCGATGACGTCAGACGAGCCGGGAATGTCGGTCAGCGCGCCGGCCACGAGGCCGCCGGTGCAGGACTCCGCCGTCGCGATCGTGAGCTTGCGCATCCGGCAGAGATCGAGCAGCGAGCGGGAGAGGGCGCGTGCGTCGCTGCCGGCCATGGCCTAGATGCTCCAGGGCAGGCGGATGGTGGCGCTCGCGGTGGCCGCGATGCCTTCCTCGCGGCCGGTGAAGCCGAGCCGCTCGCTGGTCGTCGCCTTCACCGCAACGCGCGAGATGTCGACGCCGGAGATCTCTGCGATGCGCGCGCGCATGGTGTCGCGAAGCGGGCCGATCTTCGGCCGCTCGCAGATCATGGTGACCTCGAGATTGGCGACGCGCCCGCCGCGCGCCGTGACGCGCTCGATGGCGTATTTCAGGAACTGGTCGGAGGAGGCGCCCTTCCATTTGGCATCGCTTGGCGGAAAGTGCGAGCCGATGTCGCCATCGGCAAGCGCGCCGAGGATGGCATCCACCAGTGCATGCAGCCCGACATCACCGTCGGAATGCGCCAGGAAACCCTTGCTGTGCGGCACGCGCACGCCGCAGAGCATGACGTGGTCGCCTTCGCCGAAGGCGTGCACGTCGTAGCCCGTGCCGCTCCTGATGTCGCCGAGCAGACTGGCGAGGCGCGCTTCCTCGCGCACGAAATCCTCGGGGGTGGTGAGCTTCATATTGGCAACATCGCCTTCAAAGGTTGCAACCGTCAATCCCGCCCATTCGGCAATCGCGGCATCGTCGGTGAAATCGCTACGTCCATCCTTTGCCGCGCGACGATGCGCTTCGAGGATGACATCGAAACGAAAGGATTGCGGCGTCTGCGCGATTCGCAACGAAGCCCGGTCCGGCGTGTCCTCGACATCGCCGCTCGCGCCGGTGACCTTGATGGTGTCGGTGACGGGAACGACGGGGATCGCCGCGCCGGTGCGGCTCGCCGCCTCGATCGCGCGCGAGATCACGCCGGCCGAAACGAAGGGCCGCGCGGCGTCGTGGATCAGCACGATGTCAGGCTCGTGCTTTGCCAGCGCTTCGAGCCCTGCGAGCACCGAGGCCTGCCGCGTTGCGCCGCCGTTGGTCGGCGGCTCATGCTTCAGTCCCGCGACCGCTGCCGTGAACATGGCGCTGTCATCGGGATTCACGACCGGCTGCACCACGACCACATCGGGATGGCGGCTGAAGGCTTCCATGGCGCGATGAATCACGGGCACGCCGCCGATGGTCCGATACTGCTTCGGCCCGCCGGCGCCTGCGCGCAGCCCACGTCCGGCGGCGACGAGGACGACTGCGGTGCGCTGTGGTTTCGCCATAGGACTCAAATACTCAGCTGCTAATGAATGGAGTCGGGGAAGGGTGATTGTTGGAATGCCTCTAGCACGGCAGGCCCGCAAAAAAAGGGGGTTTCCCGGGATTGTGGGAAACAGCATTTTGCTGCACCGCACTTGCAAGATTTGCAGAACTGTCTAAACTGTAGGCATGACGCTTGACTGCACAAGAATTGTGCGCAAGATAGGTCGCGGCAGGTGCGATGAGGCCCTGCCCAGCAACGAGACCCCAGTGACCGGCTCGGCAGTATCAGGCTCTAAGCCGTTGAAAATAGGCGATATCGACGTCGCCACCCCGGTCTTCCTGGCACCGATGTCGGGAGTGACCGACTCGCCCGTCCGCAAGCTGGCCGCCGAGCTGGGGGCCGGGCTCGTCGTCTCCGAAATGACCGCCAGCGATGAGCTCGCCAACGGCCACCGGATGTCCCGTTTGCGCTGCGAAGCGACGGGAATCGGCCCGCATGTGGTCCAGCTCGCCGGCTGCGAGGCGCATTGGATGGCGGAAGGCGCCCGCATTGCCGAAGCCGAAGGCGCCGACATCATCGACATCAATATGGGCTGCCCGGCCCGTCACGTCACCGGCGGCCAGTCCGGCTCGGCCCTGATGCGCGACATCGACCATGCCGTCAGCCTGATCGACGCGACCATCGCCGCGGTGAAGGTGCCGGTGACGCTGAAGATGCGGCTCGGCTGGGACGACCGCACCCGCAACGCGCCGGAGCTGGCGCGCCGCGCGGAGGCCGCCGGCGTCAAGCTCGTCACGGTGCATGGCCGCACCCGCTGCCAGTTCTACAAGGGCGAGGCGGATTGGGATGCGATCCGCGCCCTGCGCGATGTCATCTCCATTCCGCTCGTCGTCAACGGCGACATCACGACCTACGAGCAAGCGCGCGCCGCGCTCGAAGCCTCCGGCGCCGATGCCGTGATGATCGGCCGCGGCGCGAACGGCAAGCCCTGGCTGCCGGGCCAGATCGGCCGCCGCCTCAAGGGAGGGGCGGTCGAAGCCGCGCCGTCGCTCGCAACGCAGCTGCATTACGTCCGCATGCTCTACGAAGGCGTTTGCGCGCTCTACGGTCTGCGCGTCGGCCTCAGGCACGCGCGCAAGCATCTCGGCTGGGCACTCGATGTCGCCGCGGAAGCGAGCCGCGCCCCGGCGGAGAAGCTGAAGGCCTGGCGCCGGACAATCCTCACCTCGGAGGATCCGCGCCTGGTCCACCAGTCGCTGCAAGATGCCTTCGACGACTTCGCATGGAGCGCTGCTGCATGAGCTCAGCCGCCGACCATCGCCGGCCGCTTCCGTCCGACAGCGACGCGATCCTGGATGCCTTGCCCAACCCCGTGCTGTTGATTGGGCCGGACGGCAAGATCGTCGGCGCCAATATCGCGACTGAGGCCTTCTTCGAGATCTCGACGCAGTTCCTGAGGCGGCAGTCGCTGAAGGAGCTGGTGCCGTTTGGAAGCCCCTTGCTGGCGCTGATCGACCAGGTGCGCTCCTCCAATTCGCCGGTCAACGAATACAAGGTTGATCTCGGCACGCCGCGCATGGGCGGCGGCGACCGCCAGGTCGACCTGCATGTCGCGCCGCTGACGGAGCGGCCCGGCCATATCGTGGTGATGATCCAGGAGCGCACCATCGCCGACAAGATGGACCGCCAGCTCACCCATCGCAGCGCCGCGCGCTCGGTCATCGCGCTGGCGGCGATGCTGGCGCACGAGATCAAGAACCCGCTCTCCGGCATCCGCGGCGCGGCGCAGCTCCTGGAGCAGCAGGCCTCGTCCGAGGACCGCATGCTGACGCGCCTGATCTGCGACGAGGCCGACCGCATCGTGACGCTGGTCGACCGCATGGAGGTGTTCGGCGACGAGCGCCCCGTGGTGCGCGGCCCTGTCAACATCCATTCCGTGCTCGACCACGTGAAGCGGCTGGCGCAGTCCGGCTTTGCCCGCAACATCCGCTTCATCGAGGATTACGATCCCTCGCTGCCGCCGGTGCTGGCGAACCAGGACCAGCTGATCCAGGTGTTCCTCAACCTCGTGAAGAACGCCGCCGAAGCGCTGATCGACGTGCCCGACGCCGAGATCCAGCTCACCACCGCATTCCGTCCCGGCGTGCGCCTGTCAGTCCCCGGTCAAAAATCCCGGGTATCCCTGCCGCTTGAATTCTGCGTGAGGGACAATGGACCAGGCGTGCCGGACGATCTTCTGCCCAACCTGTTCGACCCCTTCGTGACCACCAAGCAGACCGGCTCGGGCCTGGGTCTTGCATTGGTTGCCAAGATCGTTGGCGATCACGGGGGCATCATCGAATGCGAATCTCAGCCGCGCAAGACCACCTTCCGCGTGCTGATGCCGATGTATTCCACATCGGTGAAACATGCCGATCACAGCAGTCGCGACGGCTCTGCCGGGAAGTCGTCGCCTGCGTCACAGGGGGCAAAATGAGGATCAACGATGCCCGTAGGTAGCATTCTCGTTGCTGATGACGACACCGCCATCCGCACGGTTCTCAACCAGGCACTATCCCGCGCCGGCTATGAAGTCAGGCTCACCGGCAACGCCGCAACCCTGTGGCGCTGGGTCAGCCAGGGGGAGGGCGATCTCGTCATTACCGACGTGGTGATGCCGGATGAAAACGCCTTCGACCTGTTGCCGCGGATCAAGAAGATGCGGCCCAATCTGCCCGTCATCGTCATGAGCGCGCAGAACACGTTCATGACGGCGATCCGCGCCTCCGAGCGCGGCGCCTATGAATATCTGCCAAAACCCTTCGACCTGAAGGAGCTGATCGCCATCGTCGGCCGCGCGCTGGCCGAGCCAAAGGAACGGGTCTCGACGCCGGACGAGGACGCCGAGATGGAAGCGATCCCGCTGGTCGGCCGCTCGCCGGCGATGCAGGAAATCTACCGCGTGCTGGCGCGGCTGATGCAGACCGATCTCACCGTGATGATCACGGGCGAGTCCGGCACCGGCAAGGAGCTGGTGGCGCGCGCGCTGCACGATTACGGCAAGCGCCGCAACGGCCCGTTCGTCGCCGTCAACATGGCCGCGATCCCGCGCGACCTCATCGAGTCCGAGCTGTTCGGCCATGAGCGCGGCGCCTTCACCGGCGCCAACACCCGCGCCTCCGGCCGGTTCGAGCAGGCCGAGGGCGGCACGCTGTTCCTGGACGAGATCGGCGACATGCCGATGGAGGCGCAGACCCGATTGCTGCGCGTGCTGCAGCAGGGCGAGTACACCACGGTCGGCGGCCGCACGCCGATCAAGACCGACGTGCGCATCGTCGCGGCCTCCAACAAGGATCTGCGCGTCCTGATCCAGCAGGGCCTGTTCCGCGAAGATTTGTTCTTCCGCCTCAACGTCGTGCCGCTGCGGCTACCGCCCTTGCGCGAGCGCATCGAGGACCTGCCGGATCTCGTGCGGCACTTCTTCACGCTGGCCGAGAAAGACGGCCTTCCGCCGAAGAAGCTGGACGCGCTGGCGCTGGAGCGCCTCAAGCAGCACCGCTGGCCCGGCAACGTGCGCGAACTGGAAAACCTCGCCCGGCGCCTCGCCGCGCTGTATCCGCAGGACGTCATCACCGCCTCCGTCATCGACGGCGAGCTGGCGCCGCCCGCGGTCAGTCCCGGAGCGGCGGTCCAGCAGGGCGTCGACAATCTCGGCGGCGCGGTGGAGGCATATCTGTCCTCGCACTTCCAGGGCTTTCCCAACGGCATGCCGCCGCCGGGCCTGTATCACCGCATTCTCAAGGAGATCGAGGTCCCGCTGCTCACGGCCGCGCTCGCCGCCACCCGCGGCAACCAGATCCGCGCCGCGGACCTGCTCGGCCTCAACCGCAACACGCTGCGCAAGAAGATCCGGGATCTCGATATCCAGGTCTACCGAAGCGGGGGCTAGTTCCGAACCAGTGGCTCAGCTCCCTCGACCAGAGCGGAGCTGAGCCTGTCCGGATCGCGCTGGGCGTTGTGGCTGACGCGGTGGCAGAAGTCCGGATCGGGCCGAAACGTTCCGCCGGAACGCAGAAATCGGTACATTGCCGGATCGGCGCGACGCCAAAAGCCTATCTGACGAGACGGCTCGAGACCGGCATCGCGGCGGCGATATTGCTTGTCGGCTCCTGGAGCCCGGGTCCGTTGACCAGCAAGTCAGCGGCCACGATCAGCACCAGAACGGCCGAGACCATCATGGCGAGAAAGAACCTATCCATGCCGGTCAAGCCGGAAGGGTGACCATACGTTCCGACCTTCTGGCGATAGGCCTGTGGATGCGCCGGTCCGCCGCGGGACAGGCGCCGCGGAATTGTCGCAATTCGGCAACAATGTGGTACGAATACATCAGTATCCGCCCCGCCGCGGACCCCGTTTTCAGCACCATTGCCGGAATGACCAGCCAAGAGACCTCGGCCGCACACTTTGACACGGCCTCACCGGAAGAGCCGCGCCGTTGGTCGGTACGCCGCTGGCTGGCCCCGCTGGCCGTGGCCATGGCACTGCTGTCGGCGCTTCTGACGTTCCTGGTCCTGACCGGCCTGACGCAGATCGAGCCGACGCCGGAGGTGGTCCGCTCGTTCTACCTGATCAACGCCGCCACGATCCTGCTCCTGGTCGGCATCATCGTCCGGGAACTCTGGCAGCTGATCCTGGCCCGCCGGCGCGGACGTGCGGCGGCGCGCCTTCATGTCCAGATCGTCAGCCTGTTCTCGATCGTGGCGGTGCTGCCGGCGGTGCTGGTCGCCGTCGTTGCCAATGTCACCATCGAGCGCGGTCTCGACCGGCTGTTCTCGGGTCCCACTAAGGAAGTGATCCAGAATTCGCTGACGATCGCGCGGGCCTACATGCAGGACCATGCGCAACTGATCCGCGGGGACATTCTCGGCATGGCCAACGACATCGCCCATGCAAGACCGCTCTATGACCAGGACCGCCGCTCGTTCCGCGAGCTGCTGACCGCGAGCGCCGGCTCCCGCAATTTGCCGGGCGCGATGATCATCGACAAGAACACCAACATCCTGGAATCCGCCGATACCGGCA
Source organism: Bradyrhizobium sp. USDA 4486 (assembly GCF_054057995.1). Classification (NCBI taxonomy): domain Bacteria; kingdom Pseudomonadati; phylum Pseudomonadota; class Alphaproteobacteria; order Hyphomicrobiales; family Nitrobacteraceae; genus Bradyrhizobium; species Bradyrhizobium sp. USDA 4486. The sequence continues at coordinate 2,268,967 of NZ_JBSRZV010000001.1, read as the reverse complement.
TGCGGCTGGCCTATTCGCCGCCGGCGCCGGACTTCCTCAGCAACGTCAACGAATCCGAGCCCGAGATCGCGGTGCTGCCGGATGCGAGCTTCGTTGCGGCGGTGATCCGCCTCCGCGCCTTCAACGATACCTTCCTCTACGTCGCGCGGCCGCTCGATCCCAACGTGGTCGCTCAGCTCAAGCAGACCGAGGTCAGCGTCGCCGAATACGCCCAGATCGAATCACGGCGACTCGGCATCCAGGTCGCCTTTGCGCTGATGTTCGCGGTGATCGCGCTGACGATCCTGATGGCCTCGGTACTGATCGGCCTCAACTTCGCCAACTCGCTGGTCTCGCCGATCCGGCGGCTGATGAACGCGGCCCACACCGTCTCGACCGGCGACCTGCACGTCCAGGTGCCCGTGCACCAGTCGGAGGGCGACCTCGCGCAGTTGGGCGAGACCTTCAACAAGATGACGCAGGAGCTGCGCAGCCAGCGCGACGAGCTCGTCAGCGCCAGCGACCTCATCGACAGCCGGCGCCGCTTCATCGAGGCCGTGCTGTCCTCGGCGAGCGCCGGCATCATCGGTGTCGACACCTCGGGCAGCGTCGGCATCCTCAACCGCTCTGCCGAGAAGCTGATCGGGCACTCCGAAGCGGAGACGCTCGGCCATCCGCTCTCCGACGTGCTGCCCGAGCTCGAGGAGATGATGAAGACCGCGCGGGAAGGGACCCAGCGCCTGGTGCAGGGCCAGATCACGATCACGCGCGACGGCACCGAGCGCAATCTGTCCGTGCGCGTCAGTGCCGAGAAGAACCAGCCGCACGACAGCTACATCATTACGCTCGACGACATCACCGAGCTGGTCTCGGCGCAGCGCACCTCGGCCTGGGGCGACGTGGCGCGCCGCATCGCCCACGAGATCAAGAACCCGCTGACGCCGATCCAGCTGTCGGCCGAGCGCATCCGCCGCAAGTTCGGCAAGACCATCACCGAGGACAAGGACAAGCAGATCTTCGACCAGTGCACCGACACCATCGTGCGCCAGGTCGACGACATCAGGCGCATGGTCGACGAGTTCTCGCGCTTCGCGCGGATGCCGAAGCCGGTGATGGAAGGTGAGGATGTCGCCGACACCGTCCGGCAGGCGGTGTTCCTGATGAAGGTCGCCCATCCCGAGCTCGATATCGAAGCCGAGTTCAAGGAGGATCCGTTACGCGCCCAGTTCGACCGGCGGCTGATCTCGCAGGCGGTCACCAACATCATCAAGAACGCCACCGAGGCGATCGAGCAGGTTCCGCCGGAGGAGCTCGGCAAGGACGGCGGAAAGGGCCGCATCGACGTCGTGGTCTCGCGCGAGGGCGCGGACGTGCTGATCGACGTCATCGATAACGGCATCGGCCTGCCCAAGGTCGCGCGCTCGCGGCTGCTTGAACCCTACGTGACCACGCGCGCCAAGGGCACCGGCCTTGGCCTTGCCATCGTCGGGCGCGTGCTGGAGGACCATGGCGGGCGCATCGAATTGAAGGACGCCTCTGACTTCCGCGAGGGCCAGCGTGGCGCCTGGATGCGCCTGCGCTTTGCGATCTCCGGCCAGCCGGCGAAGTCCGAAACGGCCGAAGCGGCACCGGCGGCCAAGGACGTGGCCGGCGCCGCTGTCAAGGATCAGGCGCAAGAAACAAAACGACTGTCGGCCGAAACCAAAGAGCCGGCAGAAGTGACCAATGATTCAACGAAAATCGAAGCCTCAACAGGCAGCTGAGAAGACAGGCGGCGACCCATGGCTAGTGAAATTCTGATTGTCGATGATGAGGCCGATATTCGGGATCTCGTTGCGGGTATTCTCGAAGACGAGGGTTTTGTCACGAGGACCGCGCGCGACAGCGATACGGCGCTCGCCGAGATCGCCAACCGGAGGCCGCATCTGGTCTTCCTCGACATCTGGCTCCAGGGCTCCAAGCTCGACGGCTTGCAGCTGCTCGAGCAGGTCAAGAAGGACAATGCCGATCTGCCCGTCGTGATGATCTCCGGCCACGGCAACATCGAGACCGCGGTCGCCGCGATCAAGCGCGGCGCCTACGACTTCATCGAGAAGCCGTTCAAGGCGGACCGGCTCATCCTGGTCGCAACCCGTGCGCTGGAGAACTCGCGGCTCAAGCGCGAGGTCAAGGAGCTGAAGCAGCTCGCGCCGAGCGCAAGCCAGCTGGTCGGCCGCTCGCCGAGCATGAACCAGCTGCGCCAGACCATCGAGCGCGCAGCAAAGGCCAACAGCCGCATCCTGATCGTCGGCCCCGCCGGCGCCGGCAAGGAATTGACCGCGCGCACGCTGCACACGGCCTCGGGCCGCGCCGACGGTCCCTTCGTCGTCATCAACGCCGCCGCGATCACGCCCGAGCGCATGGAGCACGAGCTGTTCGGCGTCGAGCAGACGAACGGCGAGCAGCCGCGCAAGCCCGGCGCACTCGAAGAGGCCCATGGCGGCACGCTGTTCATCGACGAGATTGCGGACATGCCGCGTGAGACCCAGAACAAGATCCTGCGCGTTCTGGTCGAGCAGTCGTTCCAGCGCGTCGGCGGCACCGCCAAGGTGCAGGTCGACGTGCGCATCATCTCCTCCACCGCGCGCAATCTCGAGGAGGAGATCGCGGCCGGCCGTTTCCGCGAGGACCTCTATCACCGCCTCTCGGTGGTGCCGATCCGCGTGCCCGCGCTCTCGGAGCGGCGCGAGGACATTCCGGAATTGATCGATTATTTCATGGAGCAGATCTCGGCCGGCAGCGGCCTGCCCAAGCGGCAGATCGGTCAGGATGCGATGGCGGTGCTGCAATCGCACGTCTGGCCCGGCAATGTGCGCCAGCTCCGCAACAACGTTGAGAGGGTCATGATTCTGGCCGCGGGCGGCCCGGAAGTGATCATCACGGCCGACATGCTGCCGCAGGACGTCGGCTCGATGGTGCCGGCGATGCCGACCAGCAACAATGGCGAACACATCATGGGCCTGCCGCTGCGCGAGGCGCGCGAAGTGTTCGAGCGCGACTATTTGATTGCACAGATCAGCCGTTTTTCAGGAAATATTTCTCGTACGGCCGAGTTCGTTGGCATGGAACGGTCGGCCTTGCACCGCAAGTTGAAGGCACTCGGGGTCGGCTGATGCGGTGACGCATCAGGGATAAGCGAGGAAAATCATCGATTTCCGTAGTTTTTCGGAGCAAACGGGCAGGCGCTGCCGCGTGAAGCGGCTTGCCTAATAACCCGTCCTGCCCTCTAATCGAACCGCTGTTCCTCCGAGGGGGATCTCATGAGGAGCGGCAACCGGATGAGACCCCATATTTTGAAAGCGGGGCGCAACCGGCGCAATAAAAAGAAACTCAAAGCGAGAAAAAAACAATGGCGGCAGACCGCGCACAAAACCTACAGGACACCTTCCTTAATCACGTTCGCAAAACCAAGACGCCACTAACGATCTTTCTGGTCAACGGAGTGAAGCTCCAGGGCATCGTGACCTGGTTCGACAATTTCTGTTTGCTGCTTCGGCGCGACGGTCACTCGCAGCTCGTCTACAAGCATGCGATCTCGACCATCATGCCGGGCGCTCCGATCCAGTTGTTCGAAGGCGGCGAGGATCAGCCGGCTTGAGAGTGATCTGATTGGAACCCCGGAATTTCGACGGGGGTGGCGACCGTCCGCGGTCGGCAGGGGCTAGGCAGACGGGGCGGGTGCTTGTCATCGGCCCCTATTTGCGAGCGCGCGCGGGAAGTGCTGACGCGCAATCGGAAAGCCATGTCCAACGCAATTCCGAGGCCCGGCTCGACGAAGCCGCGGGCCTCGCGCGTGCGATCGACCTCGTCATTGCCGATGCCATCATCGCGCCGATCAGCCAGATCCGGCCCGCAACCTATATCGGCAAGGGCAAGGTCGAGGAGATCGCCGCGCTGGCCAAGAGCCTCGACGTCGAGCTCGTGGTGATGGATTGCGCATTGGCACCGATCCAGCAGCGCAATCTCGAGAAGGAGCTGCACGCCAAGGTGCTCGACCGCACCGGGCTCATCCTCGAAATCTTCGGCCGCCGCGCCAAGACCAAGGAGGGCGCGCTCCAGGTCGAGCTGGCGCATCTCAACTACCAGCGCTCGCGCCTGGTTCGTTCATGGACGCATCTGGAGCGCCAGCGCGGCGGCTTCGGATTCATGGGCGGTCCGGGCGAGACCCAGATCGAGGCCGACCGCCGCCTGATCCAGGAGCGCATCACCAAGCTCGAAACCGAGCTGAAGAAGGTGCAGGCGACGCGGCGACTGCATCGCGCCGGGCGCCAGCGCGTGCCGTATCGCGTCGTCGCGCTGGTCGGCTACACCAATGCCGGCAAGTCGACGCTGTTCAACCGTTTGACGCGCGCCGACGTGCAAGCCGCCGACATGCTGTTCGCAACGCTCGACCCGACGTTGCGCGCGCTCAACCTGCCGCATGGCGGCAAGGCGATGCTGTCGGATACCGTCGGCTTCATCTCCAACCTGCCCACCCAGCTCGTCGCCGCCTTCCGCGCCACGCTGGAGGAGGTGCTGGAGGCTGACGTCATCCTGCATGTGCGCGACATCTCACACGAGGACGCCGAGGCGCAGCAGAGCGACGTCGACGCCGTGCTGCGCCAGCTCGGCATCAACCCCGACGACAGTGGCCGCATCATCGAGGTCTGGAACAAGATCGACCGTTACGATCCCGAGCAGCGCCAGGAGCTTCTGAACATCGCCGCGCGCCGGCCGGAGGATCATCCGGCGATGCTGGTGTCCGCCGTATCGGGCGAGGGCATCGACGCCCTGCTCGCCGCGATCGAGGAGCGCCTTGCCGCAAAGCGCACCACGCTCGATCTCTCCATCGACGCCGCCGACGGCGCCGGCATCAGCTGGCTGCACCGCAATGCCGAGGTGCTGGCGAAAGAGCTGCACGACGGCCGTTTCGACATGACCGTGCGGGTCGACGAGACCAAGCGGGACATCGTGGTGAACCGGTTCGACGCCGTGCCGCGTCTGTCGGCATAAACCGATGTTGTCTCGGACAAGCCAAGCGCAGAGCCGGGACCCATCACCACAGGACGTGGTTTGGTGCGCGGTGCTAGCCGCGCGGCGCTGCAGCGAAATCACGCGGTTTGGGTCGCTGCGCCCGTGCGCAATTGCGCACCAGGCAGGGACGACAGCGGAATTAGCGGCGCGCTTCCTTCCGTTCTTCTAACGCCGGCTTCTCGTCGCCCTTAGCCTTGTTCCACAACTCGTCCATCTCTTCCAGCGACGCCTGCTCCAGCGTGCGTCCCTGCGCCTCCAGCGCACGTTCGATGAACGCAAACCGCCGCTCGAATTTCGCATTCGTGGCGCGCAACGCGGCTTCCGGATCGGCGTCGACATGGCGGGCGAGGTTGACGAGGGCGAACATCAGGTCGCCGGTCTCCTCCGCGAGCTCCTGCTTGTCGTTGCGATCGAGCGCGGCTTCGATCTCGTCGGCTTCCTCGCGGATCTTTTGCAGCACCGCGCGCGGGTCGTTCCAGTCGAAGCCGACGGTGGAAGCCTTGCGTTGCAGCTCCATCGCGCGCGTCAGGGCCGGCTGCCCGGCCTTGACGCCTGACAGCAACGACTTGCGCGCAGGCATTTCTTCCGGCGGCCGGCGCGCGGCGCGCTCGGCTTTCTCCTCGGCCTTGATGCGGTCCCAGACTTCCTTGACGTGGTGTGGGGCGAGATTGCCGTCCTTGTCGGCAAAGACATGGGGATGGCGGCGGATCATCTTCCGCGTGATGGCTTCGACGACGTCACCAAACGCAAACGCGTTCTGCTCCGACGCCATCTGGGCGTGGAACACGACCTGGAGCAGCAGGTCGCCAAGCTCCTCCCTGAGATCATCGAGATCACCGCGGGTGATGGCGTCGACCACCTCATAGGCTTCCTCGATCGTGTAGGGCGCGATCGTCGAAAAATCCTGTTCGAGGTCCCAGGGGCAGCCGGTCACCGGCGTGCGCAGCGCCGCCATGATCTCGATCAGGCGGGAAATGTCGCGGGAAGGGGTCATTGCGGGCACTCTCCTGGCTCGAAAACCTTATGCCAAAAGCGGGCCGCCGTTCCCAGCGCCGGCATGCGGAACGGGCTGATTTCCACTGATTGGCGCGCAAGGCGCATGGTGCTAAAGCGCGGGCCATGAGTGACGCATTTTCATCACAAACCGCCTTGGTGCTGTTCTCGGGCGGCCAGGATTCCACCACCTGCCTTGCCTGGGCGCTGAGCCGCTTTGCGCGCGTGGAGACGCTGGGATTCGAGTACGGCCAGCGCCACGCCATTGAGCTCGCCTGCCGCGACCGGCTGCTCGAGGGCATCAAGGGCCTGCGCCCCGATTGGGCCGCAAAGCTCGGCGAGAGCCATACGCTGTCGATCCCGACGCTCGCCGCCGTGTCCGAGACCGCGCTGACGCGAGACGTCGCGATCGCGATGGGCGCCGACGGCCTGCCGAATACGTTTGTGCCCGGCCGCAACCTGGTGTTCCTGACCTTTGCGGCAGCGCTGGCCTATCGGCGCGGCATCACGCACATCGTCGGCGGCATGTGCGAGACCGACTATTCCGGCTATCCCGATTGCCGCGACGACACCATCCGCGCCATGCAGGCCGCGCTCTCACTCGGCATGGCCCGGCCATTCGAGCTGCACACGCCGCTGATGTGGATCGACAAGGCCGCGACGTGGAAGCTCGCGTATGATCTCGGCGGCGACGGTCTGGTCGACCTCATCCGCGAGCAATCGCACACCTGCTATCTCGGCGAACGCGGCGCGCAGCATGATTGGGGCTACGGCTGCGGCGAGTGCCCGGCGTGCAGCCTGCGGGCGAAGGGGTGGCGGGAGTTCGTGGCGGGGAGGTAGCCAAGGAAATGGTGTCATCGCCCGCGAAAGCGGGCGATCCAGTATTCCAGAGACCGTCCTTGAGCCGAGAGGCCGCGGCGCACTGGATTCCCCGCCTTCGCGGCGAGTGACAGCGGAGCGCTTGGCGCGAGCGTGCCAATCAACGGCCTACCCAAAATCCTCGTCCCGCAGCTCAATCGGCTTGCCGTGCGGGGTGCGATCCGCCGCGTGGTCCCAGGCCTCGCGATAGCGGTGCAGCGTCTCCATTGAGGCGACGCCCTTGCGCGCGACGAGGCCTTCCAGCGTGGCGAGCCAGTGCAAATAATACGTCTCGCCCGTATCGGGATCGCCGGCGGCCTGCGCGCGCTTGATCTCGTCGGCCAGTGCTGCGGCCCATTCGGGCCAGGTGAACACGCCGCGCTCGTGCAGCGTCAATGCCATCGCGAAGGCATGCGCCTCCCAGGGCGCGCGGAACACCGGGCCGTCGTCATCGCGCGGGATGCTCGGAATGGCCGCCGTCGCGGCGGCCGCGGCCGTGCTGCTCATCACGCCGGATCCAGATAAGGCTCGAACGCGTCGATCGACACCTTCAGTGTCGGATCGCCGTCCTCGCCCCAGAGATCGCTGCCTTCGAACACTACGGTGTAGAGCCATTGCGGATTCTCGCCGAGCTCCATCGCTGCCGAGTCCGGAAAGACATGGCAGCCGTGGTTGAGCTCGACGACACCGACATGGCCGCGCACATAGCGCGGCAGGCGTGTGTGCGTGGTCGGATGAATGTTCTTGGCGCGAACGCGATCGCCAATGTTGAACTTCGCCGGCGTCTGGGCAGGGCGGGCAAACTTGCCGCGCACCATCACGCGCTCGACATTGGCGAGATCGAACTTGCCGTGCTTGAGCGCCTTACCGGGCTGCAGCGCGTGGCCGGCCGCGACTTCCTCGCGGGTGAGGTAGCCCTTCTCGATCAGCATCTCCTCGAGCCCGAAGAACCACTTTTCGTAGTAGGAGCTCGACAGATATACGTGCGGCGGCAAGGTCTCGCGGTAGAAGCGCGAGGTGTCGATGTTGAAGGCTCCGGCCGCACCCATCGCGCGCACCATCGCCAGCACGCGGGATTCCCACTCCGCGTGGAACATCGGCTCGTTCGGCTCAGGCTCGACCTTGCCGAAACCGTCCATGCCGCCCATGTCGTGCACGCCGTTCACGACGGCGCTCCGGGCTTGGTCGGAAAGCCGGTGCCGATCATGGAATCGCGGGTCACGAGCTCTGCGAGCTGTTCCTCGCGCCAGCCTTCGGTGCCTTCGGGGCGCATCGGCAGCACCAGGAAGCGCGTTTCCGCCGTGGAATCCCACACACGGATTTCCACGTTCTTCGGCAGGCTGACGCCGAAATCGGCGAGCACGCCGCGCGGGTCCTTCACCGCGCGCGAGCGGTAGGGCGCGGCCTTGTACCAGACCGGCGGCAGCCCCAGCATTTCCCAGGGATAGCAGGAGCACAGCGTGCATACGACCATGTTGTGGCGCTCGGGCGTGTTCTCGACGACGACGAGATGATCGCCGACGCGGCTGACATGACCGAGCGTGCCGATCGCTTTGCTGCCGTCCTCCAGCAGCGCCTGCTTGAAGGCCGGATCGGTCCAGGCCTTGGCGACGACGCGCGCGCCGTTATGCGGACCGATCTTGGTCTCATAGGCCTGGATGATGGCATCGAGCGCCGCCGGCTCGACGTAGCCTTTTTCGGTCAGGATCGTTTCGAGGGCGCGCACGCGCAGCTCGGTCTCGGACAGCTCCGAATGATCGTGACCGTGATGATGATGGTCGTGATTTTGGCTCATGAGCCGAAGATAGGCGCAATGGTCCCCGCCTGTCGAGCCGTCCTTGCAGCGCAATCCGGCCACGTGTTCGTGACGCCGATTTGCGCGACGAGGCGCGACAGCGAGCACGCCGGAAACGGCCATTGATCGCCCCACGGCGTCTGCCGTATACGGCCTTGAAGGGACAATAACGGTCCGGCCAACGGGCTGCACCATGCAACGACAATCGAGGGGAGGGCTCATGGCCGCTGGTTCGCAGGCGCCTCAGGCAAAAGGATTTCACTGGAGGCTGGTCGCGCCGCTGGCGGTGTGGCTGGCGATCTATCTGTGGCCGGTCCCGCCGGGGCTCAACGCCAATCAGTGGCACTATTTCGCCGTGTTCGCGGCTGTGATCACCGGGCTCATCCTGGAATCGATGCCAGTCGGCGCTGTCGGCTTCATCGGCCTCACGGTCGCGGGCGTTGCCGGCTACATCGATCCCGATCCCGGCAAGTCGCTGCGCTGGATGCTGGCGGGCTTCGCCGAGAGCACGGTGTGGCTGATCGTCGGTGCCTTCGTGTTCTCGATCGGCTATCGCAAGAGCCAGCTCGGCCGGCGCATCGCGCTGGTGCTGGTGCAGCGGCTCGGCCGCAACACGCTCGGGCTCGGCTATGCCGTGGCGATGTCGGACTTCCTGCTGGCGCCGGCGACGCCGTCGAATACCGCGCGCAGCGGCGGCATCGTCTATCCCATCATCAGCAACATCCCGCGCATCTACGGCTCCGAGCCCGGGCCGACCGCCGGCAAGATCGGCACCTATGTGATGTGGACCGCGTTCGCGGCAACCGCGATCACCAGCTCGCTGTTCTTCACCGCGCTCGCGCCCAATGCGGCGGCATTGGCGATCGCCAAGAAGACCGCCGGCGTCGAGGTGAGCTGGGCGCAGTGGTTCATCGGCTTTGCGCCGCTCGGCATCCTGCTGATGGTGCTCGTGCCGCTGCTCAGCTATGCGGTGTGCCGCCCGGAGGTGAAGCGCAGCCCGGAGATCTCCGAATGGGCGGCGAAAGAGCTCGCCGAGATGGGCCCGATGTCGCGCAACGAGTGGATCATGCTGGTGCTGATCGTGCTCGCGATGTTCCTGTGGATCGCGGGCTCGAGCCCCGACATCCACATTCCCGGAATCGGCTCGAACTTCGTCAACGCCACCACCGTCGTGTTTATCGTGATCTCCCTGATGCTGGTGACGGGCGTGATCGAGTTTGCTGACATCGTCAGCGAGAAGAGCGCCTGGGAGGTGTTCTTCTATTTCACCTCGCTCTTGACGCTGGCCTCGGGCCTAAACGAGATCGGCTTCATCAAATGGTTCGCGACCGAATACGCCAAACCGCTCGCGGGGCTGTCGCCGTCCACCGCAATGCTCCTCCTGGTCGCGCTGTTCTTCTGGATCCACTATTTCTTCTCGAGCATCACTTCACATGCGGCGGCCGTGTTGCCGGTGGTGCTCGCGGTCGGCTCCGGCATCCCGGGCCTGCCAGTCGTGACGCTCGCCATGCTCTGCATGTATTCGCTCGGCCTGATGGGCGTGATCTCGCCGTATGCGACGGGCCCAGCGCCGATGTATTTCGGCAGCGGCTATATCGGGAAGGGCCAGTTCTGGGGCTTTGGCCTGATCTTCGGGTTGCTCTATTTCGCGGGCCTCCTGCTGATCGTGCTGCCATGGCTGCAGGTCTGATGAGCCGGGCTGGAGGCCGCCCCCGGCAGATGAATTTTCTCTTTGGGGAAGCGTTTTGGGAGAACTTCGCCTATCTCCCTGCAAATATCTGACATTGCAAGCAGGAGCGGAACGGGCGATGGTGCGTGCTGCGGTGCAGCGCGTTCCATCCCAGCGCTCGCTCGCGGTTCCATTCCTCGTCGCTCGCTGCGACCCGGCTTCCCGCACGTCTGAACGACCTGCGGGCAAGCGAATTATTGTGCATGAAGGCCGCTTCCATGAACGCCCACCAATCGCTTGCGATCGGACAACCTATCGCGCCGCCCGAAGCGATTTCATCCGCCGCCGCGCCGGACGCGATGGTCCGCTTCGAAAACATCTCGAAGACTTATCCGGCCTATCGCGGCAAGCCCGGCGTCAACGCCCTGCGCGACATCGACTTCGCGATCCCGCGCGGCTCCATCACCGGCGTGATCGGCCGCTCTGGTGCGGGCAAATCGAGCCTGGTGCGGCTGATCAACGGGCTGGAGAAACCGACCACGGGCCGCGTGATCGTGGACGGCCGCGATATCTCCGCGCTGGCGGGCCGCGCGCTGCGGCTGGCGCAGCGCTCGATCGGCATGATCTTCCAGCACTTCAACCTGCTGTCGTCGCGCACGGCGGCCGACAACATCGCGCTGCCGCTCGAGATCGCCGGCTGGGCCAAGGCCGACATCAGGGCCCGCGTCGCCGAGCTGCTCGCCCTCGTCGGCATCGCCGACAAGCACGACCGTTACCCGTCAGAGCTTTCCGGCGGCCAGAAGCAGCGCGTCGGCATCGCCCGGGCGCTGGCGACGCGCCCGAGCGTACTCTTGTCGGATGAGGCGACCTCGGCGCTGGATCCTCAGACCACGCGCGCGATCCTCGACCTGCTTGCCAACATCAACCGCGAGCTGGGCGTGACCATCGTGCTGATCACCCACGAGATGTCCGTGGTGCGCCAACTCGCCAAGGAAGTCGTGGTGCTCGATGCCGGCCATGTCGTCGAAAGCGGCCACGTCGCCGACATCTTCACCCATCCGAAGCATCCGATCACGCAATCCTTCCTCGCGGAGGTGATCGGCGACAGCCTTCCGGTCTCGCTGGCGAGCCGGATCGTGGCTGAGCCGTCTGCCGGTGGGCAGGCCGTGATCCGCGTCCAGGTGCGCGGGGCAGGGGCCGGCGACACCCTGGTGGCGCGGCTTGCGCGCGAGCTCGGCCTCGACGTGGCGTTGCTCTCCGCCCGCATCGACGAGATCGGCGGCCAGCATGTGGGCGCGCTGACACTTGGAATTCCCGGCGGCGAGCACGCGGTCGCGCGGACGCTCGCCTGGCTGTCTCAACATCAATTCGCAGCGGAGCGTCTCGGCTATGTCGCCTGAACTCCTCAATCTGATCCTGCAGGCCACCTTTGAGAGCCTGTACATGGTCGGCATCGCAGCGCTGCTCGGCACCTTCTTCGGCCTGCCGCTCGGCGTCTTCCTCGCGACCAGCCGGAAAGGGGAGCTGTTCGCGGCGCCCCTTGTCAACCGCGTGCTCGGCATCATCGTCAACGCGACGCGCTCGACGCCCTTCATCATCCTAGTCGTCGCCATCATCCCATTCACGCGCCTCGTTGCCGGCACCTCGATCGGCTCGACCGCGGCCATCGTGCCCTTGACCATCGCATCCGCGCCTTTCATCGCGCGCCTCGTGGAAGGCGCAATCCGCGAGGTCGATGGCGGCCTGATCGAGACCGCATCCTCGTTCGGCGCATCGCCGATCCAGATCGTGTTCAAGGTGCTGATCCCCGAAGCGCTGCCGGGCCTGCTGCTGGCGCTCACGCTCGCAGTGGTCAGCCTGCTCGGCTACTCCGCCATGGTCGGCGCGGTCGGCGGCGGCGGCTTAGGTGATCTCGGCATCCGCTACGGCTATCAGCGCTTCATGCCCGAGATGATGCTCGCCGTCGTCGTTGTACTGATCGCGCTGGTGCAGCTCGTGCAGAGCGCAGGCGATTATCTCGCGCGCCGGGTGAACCGCCGGCTGCGGCATCGCTGACGCGTTCCAAGCGAGAGAGGGTGCGCCACCTTCTCCGCTCGCACCGGATACCCTCGGCCTAAAGCCCGCTCCCACCCAAATTCCACCCGCGGCCGCCTTCGCCAAAAATCTCGTAGCCCGTCGGCGTGACCGCGACCGTGTCCTCGAGCTTGATGAAGCCGCGCTTCGGATGCTTCATCGTGGTCTCGATCGAGACGACCATGCCGGGCTCGAGCGGCAGGCGGGCATCCGTGTCGGCGTAGGGGACCGGACCCTTGGCAGTCAGGTGAGGGGCCTCATGGCTGACGAGGCCCATGCCGTGGGCCAGGAAGTCCGTGCAGTCGCGCTGGGTAATCTTTCCGAGCTCCCGCTCGGCCGCGACGTAGATATCGCCGCCCATGGCGCCCGGCCGGACTGCCGCAAAGGCGGCGCGCTGCACCGCTTCGATCTCGGCGAGGCAATCCTTCAGCTCGCCGTCTGGCTCGCCGAGCACGGCCATGCGCGCGAGGTCGCCGATATAGCCGTGATAGTTGCCGCCGGAATCGAGCGACAGCACGTCGCCTTGCTCCCAGCGTTGCGAGGACGGTGCGCGGTTGTGGCTGCTGCCGCAAGCGAGCAGGCAGTATTCGAAAGTCAGCCCGCGATTGGCTTCGGCGATGCGTAAGGCATCCGACAATTGCTGTTTGGTTGTGCCCGGGCCATGCTTGCTGATCACCTCCAGCTGGAGGCGATGACGCGCTCGGACGCCGTCTTGAGCTTTGCCAGCTCGTCCGCCGACTTCACCGCGCGCAGCCGCTCCAGCACCAAGAGCGCGTCCTTGAGCGCCGCGCCGGGCAGGGCGTCGGCCAGCGCCTTCCCGGCATCCATCGGCAGGAACGCCATCTCGACCCCGACGCGCTTCAACGGTACGCCTGCGTCCTTGATCAGGTCCACGGCCCGCGTCACGGCATCGACCGAGCCGTTGGACTCGGTCCGGACTTGTGGCACCCATGGCGGCGCCACGGCGCGTTGATGGGTCTCCAGACGGTGGCCGACATAGACGGACTTCTGCGGCGCGCCCTTGGGATAGACCAGTACCGGCAGATAGCGGCTGACGCCAATAGCATCCATGTAGTCGAAGAAGATCGCGCGCTCGGCGCCCAGGAGGTACTGCACATTGTGCTTGGAGGTCGCGACCAGCACGTCGAGGCCGGCGGCTTCCATCAGGCGGTCGAGCTTGGCGGCGTCGAACGGAAGCGCGCGCGAGCGGCCTGTCTGGAAAACGTTCTCCTGCATGACGAACTCCCTGAGTGGCGGTTCAGGCCGCCTTGTTGATCTCTGTTGGGAACGCGGCACCCAGTCTAGCACAACCTCCACACCTGCGCGCCCGTCTGGGTCGTATCCATGAAGAATGGAACCAAATCCGGAACGTGTTCAGCTACAGCATGATCCGGACGCGGAGGGCCGCGTGGGCGCAAAGTGCCCAGCGGTCTTCCGAGAAGATCATGCTCAAACAATAACCTAAAGCGCGACGATGATTCATCCCAATCTCATCGCGGTTTAGCGTCCACGCCTGAGGTCTTCGGTTGCGCGCCTCAGGGTCTCGTGAAGCCAGTCATGCGATGGCTCGCCAGCGATCCGTTCGTGCCACAGCAGCCGGACCTCGACAGGAGTTGTGGCGTAAGGCAGCTCGTAGGTCGTGATGGCATGCGCGCGCTGGAAGGCCCTTGCCAATGGACGCGGAACGATGGCTGCGAGTTCAGAATCCGCGAGCAGGGCGGGCAAAGCGAGGAAATGCGGCAGCGAAACAGCTATACGCGGCGGCCGGTCGCTTTCGGACAATGCCCGTTCCAGCGCCGCGCGATCGTACATTTCCGATCGCCTGGCAAGGCCACGCTCGGAGATGAAGCCTCCGATTGCTCCCTCCTGCTCGCCGCCGAAGGAGACAACGACCAGCGGCATGCGTGCCAAGGCCGCGTTGTCGATCCGGCCGAGCTTGCGCTTTCCGCCGACGATCAGCACGTCGTCGTATTCGAACAACAGCGAGGTGCGGAAGCGGCTTGGCGGATCCGAGAAGACGCCGATCGCAACGTCGATGCGGCCAAGGTCGATCTGCTCGGCGAGGTCGATCCGCGTCACCGGCTTGATGATGAGGTCTATCGCCGGCGCTTCAGCCTTCAGTATCTTCAGGAGCGGTGAGGCCAGCACCATCGTGGTGAAATCATTGGCGGCGAGGGTGAACTGCTTCGTGGACGTCGCCGGAACGAAGCTCGGCAGCTCGACCGCGGCCTCGAGAGATCGTAGGGCTTCGCGAATCTGTGGGGCCATCGTCAATGCGCGCGCCGTCGGCTGCATGCCGGTTGCCGTGCGCACGAACAGATCGTCTTCCAGCATCTCGCGCAGCCGGGCGAGCGAATGGCTCACGGCGGATTGACTGAGGGCAACCCTTTGGCTCGCCCGCAGCACGCTTCGCTCCTCCATGACCGCGTCGAAGACCTTGAGCAGGTTCAGGTCCAGGGTCTTGAAGGAAACAGCCACGAGCAGCCCACCGTCTCAAGGCGGATCGCGCGCCCGTTGCGTATCTGCGATCTGATGCAGTTAAGGCCAACCACGCAGCCGACGCAACCGAGCAGGGTGCCCGGACCGCGACGCCAGGCCGTTCGCCTCACCAATCTGAAGATCGTTCAGGATCACTCTGCAAGAGTTTCACTTCCGCAATTGCGCGATCCCGTCATGATCCCAGCGCCGGATTTGGAGGAGACGGGCAATGCACTCCTGCGGAATGTCGATTGGAGCTTTCGGAATAGCACTGGCACTGCTCACGGCGTCGGCGGTTGCGCAGGATGGTCCGGTGAAGCTCGGCGTCCTCACCGACATGTCCTCGCTCTACGCCGACAATGGCGGCCAGGGCTCGGTTGTCGCCGCGCAAATGGCTGTCGACGATTTCGGTGGTCAGGTGCTGGGCCGCAGCATCCAGATCGTCGCGGGCGATCATCAGAACAAGGCCGATGTTGGTGCGACCGTCGCCCGGCGGTGGCTTGAAAACGAAAATGTCGAGGTCATTCTCGACGTTCCGAACTCTGCGGTGGCGCTGGCGGTGCAGGGCACCACACGCGACAAGAAGAAGCTCTTCCTCGCCACGGGCGCTGCCACGTCCCGCCTCACCGGTGACGAATGCTCGCCGACCGGCATTCACTGGACCTACGACACCTATGCGCTGTCACAGGGAACGACGCGGGCGATGTCGCGTCTCGGCGCGAAGTCCTGGTACTTTATTTCGGTCGACTATTCTCTCGGCGCACAGCTCGAGGCCGACAGCCGCAAGGTCATCGACGTCATGGGCGGCAAGGTGCTCGGCGCCGCAAAACATCCGATCAACACGCCCGATTTCTCCTCCTTTCTGCTCCAGGCACAGTCCTCGAAGGCCGACGTGATCGCGCTGGCCGATTCCGGCGGCGACTTCATCAACGCCGTCAAGCAGGCCGGCGAATTCGGCATCACGCAGCATCAGAAGCTGGTCGGGCTGCTGGTGTTCATCGCCGACATTCACAGTCTCGGACTGCCGAGCGCCCAGGGCCTGATGCTGAGCTCGGCGTTCTATTGGGACCTGAACGAGGACACGCGGGCGTGGTCGAAGCGCTTCATCGCAAAGACCCAGAAGGTCCCGACCATGATCCACGCCGGCACCTATGGCGCGGTGATGCACTATCTCAAAGCGGTCCAGGCGGCAGGCACGCTGGACGGGCCGACCGTCGCCGCCAGGATGCGCGAGCTGCCCGTGAACGATTTCATGACGCGAAATGGGCGGATCCGCGATGACGGCCGGCTGGTCCGCGACATGTATCTGTTTCGCGTCAAGTCGCCCGAGCAATCCAGGTACAAGTTCGACTATTACGAGCTGCTGGCGACCATTCCGGGAGAGGAGGCTTTCCGGCCGATGGAGCAAGGCGGATGTCCGCTCTTGAGCAAGCCATGAGCGGCGCGGGCTCAACGGCGCAGAACCGTATCGACGAGATCATCGAAGGCCGCTTTGCATGCCGCGAATTCTCCAGCGAGCCGGTCGGGCGAGGGACCATCGAGCAGATTCTCCGTGTGGCGCGGTTTGCGCCAAGCGGCGCCAATATCCAGCCATGGCACGTCTACGTGCTGGCGGGCGCCGCCAAGGACAGGGTGTCGGCGGCCCTGCGCGAGGCGCACGAAACCGCCCGCGATGCGCACGTGTCGGAGTACAGCTACTACGCCCGCGACCTGCCCGAACCCTATCTGCAGCGACGACAGGAGTTCGGACGGTTGTTCTATGGCGCGCTCCGCATCGCCCAAACCGATATCGAGGCGAGGGCTGCCCAAACTGCCAAGAACTATGCATTTTTCGGTGCGCCCGTCGGGTTGATCGTCACCATCGACCGGCGCCTTGAGGTCGGCAGCTGGCTCGACCTCGGCATGTTCGTCCAGAACGTGCTGCTGGCCGCGGCAGGCCATGGGCTTCAGTCCTGTCCGCAGGAGACGTTCTCGAAATATCACCGGATCCTGCGTCCGCTGCTGTCGATCCCGGCGGAGCAGATGGTGGTGTGCGGCATCTCGATCGGACGCGCCAGGAATCAAACCGCGGGCCGGTTGATGCCGCGCGCGGACCTTGCGGAGTTCGCTTCTTTTGCGGGCTTCGAAGAACAAAGTGCAACCCAAATGGAAAGGACAAGCCCATGGGAAGCCGAGACGACCTGATTGCGCGCAGCATTCCGTTTCTGCGCGAGGTCAAGGACATGACGCCCGGCGCCGAGATGGAGCGGTGGCTCAATGCGACATACGGCGAGGGCAGCCCGCTCTATCAGGACCTGGCCCGGCTGATAAAGCTCGGGGTCGCCGAAGGCTGGGCGGCCAACCAGGAAGTCGATGGTCCGAACTACCGGCGCAGCCGCATCCTGGAGCCGGTGCCGGAGACGTTCCAGTTCAGCATCACGGCGGTCTACATGAACAGCACCGATCCGCGCCGCTTCAAGGACGAGGACGACCACGACGTCCTGCGCGGGCAGTATCACGGTCATCCCTATGGCGAGCTGAACCTGGTCGTGCCCCTGGACAAGGGCGCCCAGCTGAAGGGGCTGCAGGGTTGGCAGGGGCCCGGCTGGACGGCGCCCGATCCCGGCAGCCGGCACTATCCCGAGGTCCGCGGCGGCGCCGTCATTGCGCTGTTCTATCTGCCCGCCGGACGCATCTCGTATGACTTCGCAGCGCCGTCCTGATGGGTGGTCGGACGATCGCGGGTGACGCCGTCCGCAAGCGTCACCCGATTTGAAGAAGGCCCAGCCGGGTCAGCGCGGCGGCGATCCGTCGCGACGGCCACGAGCTGCAAGGCCGCTGGCCATGACCATCGAGGACGGATTTCGGCGACCAGCGGCCGAGCGGCACCAGCCTCGACACCCATATCCACGATTCGCATAAGGTATATTATGGAATATTCTTATATTCAATTAGATCAAATATTTACGCGGAATTCCTGCCACAACGCCTCCGCTCCAGCGGGTTTCCGGCGTTCGGCTCGACCAACGCCTCCAGCGCTTGACGGCTACTGTGCATGGGGTTGTTTTTCGGATTTGAATCAGAGGCCTGTGTCGAAAGCCGATATTGCCGTGATGATGTCCGGCTGCAATAAGCGAGACCTCGCGAGATCGCAGATGACCTTCTGACCTGACGTCCTTATAGGTTTGCGTCTCAGAACAACAACAAACCTTCCGAGGAAGCAGACCCATGGTCTTCTCAAAGCGCTTTTCCCGACGCACGCTTCTCAAGGCCTCCGCCGCGACCGCGGTCCTGGGCGGCCTCAGTGCGCCGCACGTGGCCCGCGCCCAGAGCGCCGAGTTCACCTACAAATATGCCAACAACCTGCCCGACACCCATCCGCTGAACGTCCGCGCCCGCGAGATGGCGGCGGCGATCAAGAGCGAGACCAACGGCAAGTTCGACCTCCAGATCTTCCCAAACAACCAACTCGGCTCCGACACCGACATGCTGAGCCAGATCCGCTCCGGCGGCGTCGAGTTCTTCACGCTGTCGGGCCTGATCCTGTCGACCCTGGTGCCGGCCGCCTCGATCAACGGCATCGGCTTCGCGTTCCCGGACTACGCCACAGTCTGGAAGGCCATGGACGGCGATCTCGGCGCCCATGTCCGCAGCGAGATCAAGAAGGCCGGCCTCGAGGTCATGGACAAGATCTGGGACAACGGCTTCCGCCAGACCACGTCCTCGAGCAAGCCGATCAACGGGCCTGACGACCTCAAGGGCTTCAAGATCCGCGTGCCGGTGTCGCCGCTGTGGACCTCGATGTTCAAGGCGTTCGACGCCGCGCCCGCCTCGATCAATTTCAGCGAGGTCTATTCCGCGCTCCAGACCAAGATCGTCGAGGGCCAGGAGAACCCGCTGGCGATCATCTCGACCGCCAAGCTCTACGAGGTGCAGAAGTACTGCTCGCTGACCAATCACATGTGGGACGGCTTCTGGTTCCTGGCAAACCGGCGCGCCTGGAGCGCACTGCCGGAGGACGTGCGCACCGTCGTCGCCAAGCACATCAATGCCGCTGCGGTGAAGGAACGCGATGATACCGCCAAGCTCAATGCCAATCTGCAGCAGGAGCTCGCGGGCAAGGGCCTGACCTTCAACCAGCCCGCCGTCGCGCCGTTCCGCGACAAGCTGCGCACCGCCGGCTTCTATGCCGAGTGGAAGGGCAAGTATGGCGACCAGGCCTGGGACCTCCTTGAAAAGGCCGTCGGCAAACTGTCGTAACGCATTGGGAGCCGTCATGGCTCATGTCGAGGTCGAAGCGAACGGAGTGGCGGGCGAGGCGGCTGTTCAGTCCCCTCGCCGACCTTCGCTGCTGGCATCGCTCGAGCGCGGGCTCGGGCTCCTCGTTGAAATCCCGGCAGCGATCCTGGTCGTCGCCGAGATCGCGATCCTGTTTGCCGGCGTGGTGGCGCGCTACGGCCTGCACCGGCCGCTGATCTGGTCGGACGAGCTCGCCTCGATCCTGTTCCTGTGGCTTGCCATGCTGGGGGCGGCAGTGGCGTTCCGCCGCTCCGAACACATGCGCATGACCGCGGTCGTCGCCGGCGCCGGCCCTGCGATGCGCGCCTGGCTCGACCTGGTGGCGGTCTGCGCGGCGCTGGCGTTCCTGGTGCTGATCCTCTGGCCGTCCTGGGAATACGCCTACGAGGAAAGCTTCATCACCACGCCGGCGCTCCAGATCTCGAACATCTGGCGCGCCGCGGCGTTGCCGGCCGGCATCGGCCTGATGGCGGCCTTTGCCTTGGTGCGTCTCGTGCGCGCAGCCGATTACCGGATAGTGCTGGCGGCCGCGCTGTCCGTCGCCGTGGTTGTCGGCCTGTTCTGGCTGGCGCAGCCATACTTGCGGCCGCTCGGCAATCTCAACCTCGTCATCTTCTTCGTCGGCGTCGCCGGCTTTTGCGTCTTCGCCGGCGTTCCCATTGCGTTCGGCTTTGGGCTCGCAATCTTCGGCTATCTGGCGCTGACCACGCGCACGCCGGTGATGGTGCTGGTCGGACGGATGGACGAGGGCATGAGCCACCTCATCCTGCTCTCGGTGCCGCTGTTCGTGTTCTTGGGCCTGCTGATCGAGATGACCGGCATGGCGCGGGCCATGGTGGCGTTCCTGGCGAGCCTGCTCGGCCATGTCCGCGGCGGCCTGCATTACGTGCTGGTCGGCGCCATGTACCTCGTCTCCGGCATCTCCGGCGCCAAAGCCGCGGACATGGCCGCGGTCGCGCCCGTGCTATTCCCGGAGATGAAGCAGCGTGGCGCCAAGCCCGGCGATCTCGTCGCGCTGCTGGCGGCGACCGGCGCCCAGACCGAAACCATCCCGCCGAGCCTCGTGCTGATCACGATCGGCTCGGTCACCGGTGTCTCGATCGCCGCCCTGTTCACCGGAGGCCTCCTGCCCGGCGTCGTGCTCGCGATAACGCTCTGCATACTCGTGTGGTGGCGCTATCGGCACGAGGACATGAGTCATGTCCGCCGCGCCACAGGTAGCGAGATCGGCAGGAGCTTCATCGTCGCCCTGCCCGCGCTCGCGCTGCCCTTCGTGATCCGCTATGCCGTTGTCGAGGGCATTGCCACCGCGACCGAAGTCTCGACCATCGGCATCGTCTATGGCGCCCTGGTCGGCCTCATCGTCTACCGCCGCTTCGACTGGCGTCGGCTGTTTCCCATGCTGGTCGAGACCGCGGCGCTATCGGGTGCGATCCTGCTCATCATCGGCACTGCGACCGGCATGGCCTGGGGCCTCACCCAGTCCGGCTTCTCGCGCTCGCTGGCGGCGGCGATGACCGGCTTGCCGGGCGGCGCTGCGACCTTCATCGCCGTGTCGATCCTGGCCTTCACCATCCTCGGCAGCGTGCTCGAGGGCATTCCGGCGATCGTGCTGTTCGGGCCGCTATTGTTTCCGATCGCCCGCGCCGTCGGCGTACATGAGGTGCATTATGCCATGGTGATCATCCTGGCCATGGGCATCGGCCTGTTCGCCCCGCCCTTCGGCGTCGGCTATTATGCGGCCTGCGCCATCGGACGCGTCGATCCGGCCGAGGGCATCGGGCCGATCTGGGGCTATCTGCTGGCGCTGCTGGTGGGATTGATCATCGTCGCGATCTTCCCCTGGATCTCGATCGGATTCCTTTGACGCGGTTTAAGGAGAAGTCGATGAGTGAGCGGCAGAACCAGTACGATATCGGCCTCGACAAGACCCCTGCCAACTACGTGCCGCTGAGCCCGCTCAGCTTCCTTGCGCGCAGCGCCGCCGTCTATCCCGA
Source organism: Bradyrhizobium sp. USDA 4486 (assembly GCF_054057995.1). Classification (NCBI taxonomy): domain Bacteria; kingdom Pseudomonadati; phylum Pseudomonadota; class Alphaproteobacteria; order Hyphomicrobiales; family Nitrobacteraceae; genus Bradyrhizobium; species Bradyrhizobium sp. USDA 4486. The sequence goes on along the minus strand of NZ_JBSRZV010000001.1, from coordinate 2,247,795 downwards.
TCACGTCAGCACGGTCCATGAGGGCCGCAGCTTCACCTGGGCGCAGACCTTCGAGCGCTGCAAGCGCTTTGCCTCCTATCTCGCCGGCAAGGGCATCGGCGTCGGCGATACCGTCGCGGCGATGCTGCCGAACATCCCGGCGATGAACGAGGCGCACTTTGCCGTGCCGATGACCGGCGCCGTGCTCAACGCGCTCAACATCCGTCTCGATGCGCCCTCGATCGCGTTCCAGCTCGATCACGGCGGCGCCAGGATCATCCTGGTCGATCCCGAATTTTCCGGCGTGATCAGCGATGCGCTGGCGCAAATGAGCGGACCGAAGCCGCTCGTGATCGACGTCGACGATGCCGCATTCAAGGGCGGCAAGCGCATCGGCGCGATCGAATATGAGGCCGCCGTCGCGCAAGGCGATCCGAGCTTCACGGTGGTCGCGCCGAGCGACGAATGGAATGCCATCGCGCTGAGCTACACCTCGGGCACGACGGGCAATCCCAAAGGCGTCGTCACCCACCATCGCGGCGCCTATCTCAACGCCGTGAGTAACATCCTCGCCGGCAATCTCGGCCAACATCCGGTCTATCTCTGGACGCTGCCGATGTTCCACTGCAACGGCTGGTGCTTTCCCTGGACCATCGCCGCGGCTGCCGGCATCAATGTCTGCCTGCGCAAGGTCGAGCCGACAAAAATCTTCGAGCTGATCAGGCAGCACGGCGTCACCCACATGTGCGGCGCACCGATCGTCTACAACACGCTGATCAACGCGCCCGATGCGCCCAAGGGCAATGCCGCGCGCCGCGTCGTCGGCCTGATCGCCGGCGCTGCGCCGCCTGTCGCCGTGCTCGAAGGCGCGGAAAACATCGGCATCAAGCTCACGCACGTCTACGGCCTGACCGAGGTCTACGGCCCCGCCTCCGTCTGCGCCGAGCAGCCCGGCTGGGACGTGCTTCCCGCCGCCGAGCGCGCCCGCATGAAGCGGCGCCAGGGCGTTCCCTACCCGCTCGAGGAAGCCGTCACTGTCATCGATCCGCAGACGATGCAGGAGGTGCCGCGCGACGGCGAGACCATCGGCGAGGTCATGTTCCGCGGCAACATCGTGATGAAGGGTTACCTGAAAAACGAGAAGGCGACAAAGGAAGCTTTCGAAGGCGGCTGGTTTCACACCGGCGATCTCGGCGTGCTCGATGAGCACGGTTACGTCACCATCAAAGACCGTTCCAAGGACATCATCATCTCCGGCGGCGAGAACGTTTCGTCCGTCGAGGTCGAGGACGTCCTCTACAAGCACCCAGCCGTGTTGTTTGCCGCCGTGGTCGCCAAGCCCGACCCGAAATGGGGCGAAGTGCCTTGCGCCTTCATCGAGCTGAAGGACGGCGCGAGCGCGACCGAAGCCGACATCATCGCGTTCTGCCGAGCGCATTTGAGCGGATTCAAGACGCCGAAGGCCGTCGTTTTCGGCCCGATCCCGAAGACCTCCACGGGCAAGATCCAGAAATTCCTGCTGCGGAACGAGGTGGGATCGGCAAAGGCGATCTCGGCCTGAGTTCACCACGTTTCAGCAAGAAACACAGACTGCGTTTGCGCAGCGATTGCCTCTGCCCGAGCGATCCGCTGACTTCAGTGCGTCTCCAGCCGCATGCCGTCATAGGCCGGCACCACGCCCGCAGGTAGCGACTGCCTGATGACCTCGTAATCGACATCGGCGGTCATGTTGGTGATGACGGCGTGCTTCGGCTTGAAGCGTTCGATCCAGGACAATGCATCGTTGATGCTGAAATGGCTGGGATGGCCCGTATAGCGCAGGCCGTCGACGATCCAGAGATCGAGATTTTCCAGGGTCCCCCAGCTCTCGCGCGGGATGTCATTGAGATCTGGCGTGTAGGCCGCGTTACCGATGCGGTAGCCGAGCGCCGGGATCTGGCCGTGCTGCACCAGGAAGGCCGTTATCTTCACCGCGCCGCCCTTCCCCAAGATGGTCTGGCTCTCGCCGGCCTCGATGGAATGCCGCGTCAGGATCGGCGGATAGTCGCTGCCCTCCGGCGAGATGAAGCAATAGGAGAACCGCGCCATGATGTCTTTCGCGGTCGACTGATTGAAATAGGTCGGAATTCGCTTGCGCATATGCAGCACGACCGAGCGCAGATCGTCCATGCCGTGGGTCTGATCGGCGTGCTCGTGGGTCAGGAAGACCGCATCGATGTGATCGACATTGGCGTCGATGAGCTGTTCGCGCAGGTCAGGCGAGGTGTCGATGACGATCCGCGTGGTGCCATGCTCGCCGGCCTGCTCGACCAGCAGCGAGCAACGTCGGCGGCGGTTCTTGGGATTGCTGGGATCGCAGGCGCCCCAGCCGAGCGCCGGGCGCGGCACGCCGGCGGAGGAGCCGCAACCCAGGATCGTCAGCGTCAGCGTCATGCGGCTCCCAATCCTACGCTTTCACCTTGGAGAACAGGCGGAAGAAATTGTCCGTGGTCTGGCGCGAGATCTCATCGAGCGAAACGCCGCGCGTCTCGGCGAGTACCTTGGCAACCTCGACCACGTAGGCCGGCTCGTTGCGTTTGCCCCGGAACTTGCCGGGCGCAAGATAGGGCGAGTCTGTTTCAACCAGAATACGGTCCGACGGTAGTTCAGCCGCGAGCGCGCGCAGGGCTTCCGACTTCTTGAAGGTCAGGATGCCGGTGAAGCCGATATAGAGCCCGAGCGACACCGCCTTCAGCGCCAGCTCGCGTCCGCCGGTGTAACAATGCAGCACGGCAGGAAACGATCCCTTGGCCGCCTCCTCCTCCAGGATGCGGGCGCAATCCTCATCCGCCTCGCGGGTATGGATCACCAGCGGCAGGCCGGTGGCACGGGCCGCGGCGATGTGGGCGCGAAAGCCCCTCGCCTGCGCCTCCGGCGAGCCGTTGTCGTAGAAATAGTCCAGCCCGGCCTCGCCGAGCGCGATGACCTTGGGATGCTGCGTCAGCGCGATCAACTCGTCCGGCGTGATGCCGTCCTCCTCATCCGCATTGTGCGGATGAGTGCCGACCGAGCAGTAGACGTCGTCGAACCGCTCGGCGATGGCAAGCAGCTGGTCGAGCTTCTTCACCCGCGTCGAGATCGTGACCATGCGGCCGATTCCGGCCGCATGCGCACGCGATACGATCCCGTCGAGATCTTCCGCAAAGTCGGGAAAATCCAGATGACAATGGCTGTCGACCAACATCAAACCAGCGCCTCAGGCCGCAGGCTCGATATAGCGCGGGAATGCCGGTGTCGGTGCGGGGAGCGTCGAGCCGGGCGAGATCCGCTTGTCGCCGCCGAGCATGGCAAAGTTGCGCTCGTCTGCGGGGATGCCGAGGCTGTCGAGCAGCAAGCTCGACGCTGTCGGCATCGCCGGCTGCGCCAGGATCGCAATCTGGCGCACGACTTCGGCGGTGACATAGAGCACCGTCTTCTGCCGCGCGGGATCGGTCTTGGCGAGTGCCCACGGCGCCTCGCCCGCGAAATAGCGGTTGGCCTCGGCGACGACCGCCCACACCGTATTGAGCCATTGATGGATCTGCTGCGTCGCCATCGCTTCGCGGCTGGCCGCGACCATGCCATCCGCCATCGCCAGGATCGCCTTGTCGTTGTCGCTGAACTCGCCGGGCTCCGGCAGCACGCCGCCGAGCTGCTTGGCGATCATCGACAGCGAGCGCTGGGCAAGGTTGCCGAGATCGTTGGCGAGATCGGCATTGATGCGCGCGACGATGGCTTCATGGTTGTAGTTGCCGTCCTGTCCGAACGGAACCTCGCGCAGGAAGAAATAGCGCATCTGATCGACGCCATATTGGTCGGCGAGATTGAAGGGATCGACGACGTTGCCGACCGACTTCGACATCTTCTCGCCCCTGTTGAACAGGAAGCCGTGGGCATAGACCCGCTTCGGCAGCGAGATGCCGGCCGACATCAGGAAAGCCGGCCAGTACACCGCATGGAAGCGGATGATGTCCTTGCCGATGATGTGCACGTCGGCCGGCCAGTAGCGCCAGTTCTTGTCGCTCTCGTCCGGGAAGCCGACGCCGGTGATGTAGTTGGTGAGCGCATCGACCCAGACATACATCACGTGCTCTTCGTCGCTGGGCACCTTGACACCCCAGTCGAAGGTCGTGCGCGAGATCGAGAGATCGCGCAGGCCGCTCCTGACGAAGCTCACCACCTCGTTGCGGCGTGCATCCGGGCCGATGAAATCAGGATTCTCCGTGTAGAGCTTCAGCAGCTTATCCTGATAGGCGGACAGCCGGAAGAAGTAGCTCTTCTCCTCGACCCACTCGACCGGCGTGCCTTGGGGCCCGAGCCGCACGCCGTCGTCGTTCAGGCGCGTCTCCTCCTCGGCGTAATAGGCCTCATCACGCACCGAGTACCAGCCGGAATAGGTGTCGGCATAGATGTCGCCGTTCGCCTCCATGCGGCGCCAGATCTCCTGGCTCGAGCGATGGTGCTGCTCCTCGGTGGTGCGGATGAAGCGGTCGAACGACACGTTCAGCCGTTCGTCCATCTGCTTGAAGCGGTCAGCGTTGCGGGTCGCGAGCGCGGCCGGTGTCATACCTTCGCTCTGCGCGGTCTGGACCATCTTCAGGCCGTGCTCGTCGGTGCCGGTCAGGAAGAACACGTCCTTGCCGTCCAGCCGGGCAAAGCGGGCCAGCACGTCGGTGGCGATCGCCTCATAGGCGTGCCCGATATGCGGTTGGCCATTGGGATAAGCGATCGCGGTCGTAATATAGAAGGCATTGTCGCGCGCAGCAGCTATCGCGGGCGCGGCAGCCCGCGGAGCGGCAATGGGTTTCGGCGCAGGCGGGGCCTTAGGCGTCGATGTCTTGGGTTTCGACACCTTGGGCTTCACTGCCTTCGGCGGCGCGGCGACGGGAGCCGGTGCGGCCGTCGCGACAGGAGCGGTCATCCCGGCCGTCTTGCTCACCTTCTTCGCCGGCGCCTTGCTTGTTGTCGCGGACTTGGCTGGTTCTTTGGCCGGCTCTTTGGCTGGCTTTTTGGTCGCCTTCTTCACTGTCTTCTTGGCGACGGCGTGCTTCTTCGCAGCTTTCTTTCCGGCCTTCTTCGCCGTTTTCTTCACACCCTTTTTGGCGGCAGCCTTCTTGGTCTTCTTGGCAGCCTTGCGCGCAAGCGCCTTCGCAGCCTTCTTCGTGGCTTTCTTGGCAGCCGTCTTGCTGCTCTTGTTCTTGGCGGTTTTCTTAGCTCGCGTTGCCACGACGAATTCCTTTACCGGCTTCTCAAAATCTGGAAACAAACCTGCGATCGATCATTGTCTTGAGCATGATCCTTCCGGAGAACCGCTCCGCACTTTTCCGGATCATGCTCTAGCGCGTTGCGTCCGCCAGCCAGCCGAACACCGAGAAAACAAGGGGCTTGCGCTCCAGATTGTAGGTTTCGGTGTCGCGCGCGGCGCGGACGATCTTTTCCCATACCTCAGCTAGGCGCGCAAGGCGCGGCAGGTTCTGGTTGGCATTGGCCTCGTCCGCATGCAGGCGTTCCGCGATCCAGCGATCGATGCCATCGACGAAGGCCGCGAGCGCAACACGGTCGCTGGTGCCGAGGGAGTCGCCGAGCGTGTGCAATTCGCGCGGATCGACCTGCGGCAGGCGCGCAAGCAGTGCCGCAGTGCGCTGCTGAAGCTTGAGCGCGTCGCCGCCGAGCAGCGTCAGCGCGCGCGCAACGCTGCCCTCCGACGCCTCCGACGCGTCGCGCAGCGCCGGATCGCTCGGATCGAGGTCAGCCGCGAGCGCCGCTGCGCCGATCACGTCATCGGTGGCGAGCGGCCGCAGACGCAGCTTGCGGCACCGCGACTGGATCGTGGCAAGCACGCGCGCCGGCGCGTGGCTCACCAGCAGGAACAGCGATTGCTGCGGCGGCTCCTCCAGGATTTTCAGAAGCGCGTTGGCGGCATTCGGATTGAGTTCGTCGACGGTGTCGACGATGCAGACGCGCCAGCCTTCGGCCGCCGCGGTCGAGCCAAAGAAGCCGATGGTCTCCCGCGTCTCGTCGACGGTGATCACGGTGCGCATCACGCCGCGATCGTTGGCGGTGCGCTCCAGCGTCAGCAGGCCGCCATGCGAGCTCGCGGCGACCTGGCGCGCCACGGGGTCATCAGGATCGATCGCGAGATCCTCGGCGCGCTGCACGGAAGGCGCCAGCGGCTGGCCGTGCGCGAGCACGAAGCGCGCCATGCGATAGGCCAGCGTCGCCTTGCCGATGCCCAGCGGTCCCCCGATCAGCCAGGCGTGCGGGATGCGCCCGCTGCGATAGGCCGTCAGCAGCGCCACTTCGGCCTCGCGATGGCCGAACAGCCTCGATGTCTCGCGCGGATGCGGAATAGCCGTGTCGCGCTCGGCCTGGCGCGGGCTCATGCCGAGATCACCGAGGCCGGCGTGGGAAGGAGGCGTTCGCGGACCGCGCTCCAGACTCTTGCAGCGACCGTATCGGGGTCTGAGTTGGCGTCGATCAGCACGCAGCGTCCGGGCTCATCCGCGGCGATCTTGCGATAGGCCTCGCGCAGGCCTTGATGGAAAGCGAGCTTCTCGCCCTCGAACCGGTCGGGCGTGCCGCTGCCGCGGCGCGCGGCGGCGCGTTCGAGGCCGATCTCGACCGGCAAATCGAGGATGATGGTGAGGTCCGGCTTGAGATCGCCGATCGTGACCCGCTCCATCGCGTTGATCAGCTCGGGCGGAACGCGGCCGAGGCTACCCTGATATGCGCGCGTCGAGTCGGCGAAGCGATCGCACAGCACCCAGGCGCCCTGGTTCAGCGCGGGCTCGATCACGGTGCGGACATGGTCGTCGCGGGCGGCGGCAAACAGCAGCGTTTCGGCCTCGGGTCCGAGCAGCTTGCCGATCCCCGACAGCACCAGATGGCGCATGATCTCGGCGCCCGGCGAGCCGCCCGGCTCGCGCGTGACCAGAATCCGCATTCTCGCCGCCTTGAGGCGGTCGGCGAGCTTCTTGATCTGGGTCGACTTGCCCGTCCCCTCGCCGCCTTCAAAGGTGATGAAGCGTCCGCGTCCGGACGGCCGCTTGACCGCGCTCTCACTCATGATCAGAGCTTCTCGGCGCCTGCGCGGAACATGCCGATCACCAGCTCGCTGGCACCATCGATGGCGCGGCGCATGGTCGAGCCGGTGCCGATCGCTTCCGCCGCATAGACCGGCGTTTCCACCGCGATGTTGCCGCTGCGCCAGACCCTGACCACGCCGACCCGCTGGCCTTCCTGCACGGGCGCGCGTACCGGGCCGCTATAGACGATGCGCGCGATCAGCTTGTCGCTGCCGTTCTTGTGCACCATCACCTTCACCGGCGTCTTGGCCACCAGCTTGACCGAGCGGCTCTCGCCGCCGAACACCTTTGCGTAGCCGACCGGCTGATCGGCCGCGATCAGCGTCCGAGTCTCGAAATTGCGAAAGCCCCATTCCAGCATCTTCTTGGCTTCGGTGGCGCGATCTTCGGGGTCTTCCAGCCCGTTGACGACGACGATCAGCCGCGTGCCGTTCTGCACGGCAGAGCCGACCATGCCGTAGCCGCCTTCCTTGGTGTAGCCGGTCTTGAGGCCGTCGGCGCCTTCCATCGAATTGAGCAGCGGATTGCGGTTGGGCTGGCGGATCTTGTTCCAGGTGAACTCCTTCTCGCCGAACAATTTGTAGAATTCGGGGAAGTCCAGGATGATGTGACGAGCGAGGACCCCGAGCTCGCGCACGGTCATCTTGTTGCTGGGGTCAGGCAGACCGTTGGAGTTGCCGAAGGTCGATCTGGTCATGCCGAGCTCGCGGGCGCGCTTGGTCATGAAGTCGGCGGCAAAGATCTTCTCGTTGCCGGCGATGCCTTCGGCGAGCGCGATGCAGGCGTCGTTGCCGCTCTGGATGATCGCGCCGTGCAGAAGATCGTCGACCGAGACCTTGCTGTTGATCGCGGCGAACATGGTCGAGCCGCCGGAGGGCGCCCCGCCCTTGCGCCAGGCATTCTCGCTGATCCGGTATTCGTCGGTCAGCTTCACGTCGCCCTTCTTGATCGCGTTGAAGACGACTTCCGCCGTCATCAGCTTCATCATGCTGGAGGGCGCGCGCAGCTCGTCGGCATTCTTCTCGAACAGCACGCTGCCGCTGGAGGCTTCGATCAGGATCGCGGTTGGGGCATCGCCGTCGAAGCCGGCCTCTTCCGTCTTCTTGGCGCCCTGGACGCTCTGGTTGGCGGCGTGGAGCATGCCGCCCCAGCCCACGCTCGCCGCCAAAACTGTCGCGATCAGCCCACGCGCCAGCGCTCCGGCGGTGCGCCGGCTGCGACGGAGCGAAATGAGACGAAATGCCATGGCCAAGCCCTGAGAGCGGCGTTCTAACAGTTGGAACCGGCGCGAACAACACGCGGCTTCGCGCCAGCCCCCGAGTTTGCACGATTCGCCCCACGCCCCTATCGTGCCACCTCATGTTTGGCGACCAAACCCCTGAAACAAGGCGGAAAAGCGATGTCCTCCACCCGCGTGATCAAGGCCAACGGGATCGACCTTTTCATCCGCGAGGCCGGCCAGGGTCCGCTGGTGGTGCTGTGCCATGGCTGGCCGGAACTCTCTTATTCCTGGCGCCATCAGATCCCGGCGCTGGCAGCCGCCGGCTTTCACGTCGTCGCCCCCGACATGCGCGGCTACGGAGAAAGCACAGCCCCGGCCGAGATCGGCGCCTATTCCATTTTCGACCTCGTCGGCGACGTCGTCGGCCTCGTGCAGGCACTGGGCGAGACCAGGGGCGATGGTGGTCGGCCACGACTGGGGAGCGCCGGTCGCCTGGCATGCGGCGCTGTTCCGGGCCGACATCTTCACGGCGGTGGCAGGCCTGAGCGTGCCGCCGCCGTTCCGCGGCCGCGGCAGGCCACTCGATCTATTGCGCCAGGGTGGCATTACCAATTTCTACTGGCAATATTTCCAGACGCCTGGCGTCGCCGAGGCCGAGTTCGAGCGCGACGTCGCTCGCACCATGCGCACCGTGCTCGGCGGCCGCGGCCTTACCGATCGCAGCGCGGCGATGTTCGTGCAGGAGAGCAAGGGCTTCCTCGGCCACGCGAGCGGCGAGGAGCCGCTGCCGGGCTGGCTCAGCGAGGCCGATCTCGCCACCTTTACCGAGAGCTTCCGCAAATCGGGCTTCCGCGGCGGGCTGAACTGGTATCGCAACCTCGACCGCAATTGGGATCTGACGGCGCCCTGGCAGGATGCTCAAATCCGCCAACCCTCGCTCTTCATTGCCGGCGCGAAGGACGCCGTCATCACCGGCCTGATCGGCGCCAAGCGCGTCAACGAACTCGAGCGCGTGCTGCCCAATCTTCAGCGCAAGCTGATCATCGACGGCGCGGGCCACTGGGTGCAGCAGGAGCGCCCCGACGAGGTCAACGAAGCGCTGGTGAAGTTCTTGAAGGAGAGCGCGGCTCAGTAGAGGCCGCGGCCGCTCAGGATGCTGCGGGCCTCGGCAGCGCCCTCCGACGTATCGGCAGCGCTCTCGCTCGCGTAGCGGCCGTTCTCGTCATAGGAGACCGCGCGCGCGTTCTGGAGCGCCCGGCCGCGGCTGCGGCTCGAGGCCGACATCTCCGAGGTCGCATTGAGCGAGGCCATGTCGGCGGAGGTGCTGCCGAGATTGTAGGGCCGTCCCTCCGGCATCGGGACATCTCCGCGAACAGCACCGCGGGTCGACGACGGCAATTCCGGCATGAACGGCCTTGCGGACGCAACCCGCACCATCGAGGGCGACGGCGCCGGAATGCCGGTGCGCAGGGTCGCCATCAGCTGGCGGTCGTCGGAGCCTTCGAGCGGCGCCCGGCCGACATATTCGACGCGGACCTTGGCGACGCCATTGCCTTTGAATTCAAGCAGTTCGGCGGCCTTGTTCGAGACGTCGATGAGCCGGTTGCCGTGGTAGGGCCCGCGGTCGTTGACGCGGACGATCAGCGACTTGCCGTTCGACAGATTGGTCACCCGCGCATAGGACGGCATCGGCAGGGTCGGATGCGCCGCGGTCAGCGAGCCCATGTCGAACACTTCGCCGTTGGCGGTCAGGCGGCCATGGAAATCATCGCCGTACCAGGATGCCATGCCCTCGGCGCGGTAGTTGGCATCCTCCTCCGGCACGTAGGTCCTGCCTGCGACAACATAGGGCTTGCCGATGCGGTAGGTGCCGCCGCCCTTCGGGACCGGGTCGCCCCAGGCCACGACGCGCGGGCTCGAGGACACGCCATATTTGGGATCGACACGGCTGGCGAACTTGTTGGGCGAGGCGCAATTGGCGAGCGCGAGGCAGGTTGCGACCGCCGCAACACCGCGCGCGGCCCGCAAAACCGAATCTGACCGTCGGATCCCCATGTGCCCCAAATACCACTTCGCCGGAGGCCTACCCAACCCGCTTTGGCTACGGGGAGCGCTGTCCGGTCCTTCAAATCCGAAGCGGCCCACCACCGCGTCGGAAGCAGTAAGGATAACGCAACCCGAACACGGCGGAAATGGGGAGCCCACAGCGATCACAGCGGAATGGTAAACGGGGCGTTCGCTTCTCCCCGTTGATCTACGGACCGCGGGACGCCCGGCGCTGTGCCACGGCTGGACATGCTGTTGCGCCAAAACCTCACCCCACCCCCATTGTCGCGCGCCACCCTGGAATTCTTTTGACTGTGCAAGGCCGCACGCGTCTTCTCAGGCCGCAGGGGCGAATTGGAATTTAACGATGATCGAGACGGTTTCGGCACTGATGGGTCTGGTAAGCGCGGGGATCTTCCTGGCCCATGCGTTTGAAGGTTACCGCACGAGGGCCTGAGGCACTCGCGCGGTCGGAAAGCATCACCTCTTTCACAGCGGCACGTTCGGACATTTTTAATCAATCCGACCGAGCATCGAAAACGAGAGTGGCAGGTGTCCCATGCGCAATCATGACCTCGTATCGGATGGCTTCCTGGCGCTGACTGCCGGTGGCCTGATCCTTCTCTGCTCAAGCCTCGTGGCCCTTGCCTTCGGCTGAGCGCGACCGGCCGTTTCGGTTTTTCCAGGCCACGACCACACCGCGACGCAGCATGCGCTGCTGCCCGCCTTTGCCCTGCTCCCGTTTAGTTGATTGAATTCCTAGGCGCGCTGCCTCGACTTAACTTCAAGAGGCCATCACCAACGAGGGTGACGCAAATGCTTGCAGAGAAATTCTTTCTTGTTCTGGAAGCCCTGATCCGCGGCGACCGCATTTACCCTGACGGCAGCCCCCGGACCATCAGCTCCTCCCCGCACGTGCCGGTGAAGCTGCCGAACCAGAAGTAGCCGGCGTCAGCCGAACCTTCCGAATCACGGGCCGCTCAGCGCAGGCCGAGCAGCGAGCGGCGATAGAAGCTGTCGCGGGCCTCGCTCCGGCAGACGAAGCTGCCATCGAAACCCTGGCCGTAGCGCTTCTGGCCCTTGCCGTAGTAGACGCCCTTGCGGAAATCGAGCCACACCACCTGGTCGTGCGGGCAATGGCGCTGCGCCTGCGCCTCGTAGCGAAACGGCGTCAGCGGCGTTGCCGCGACATCCGCGCCGCCGGCGCCAACGAGGATCACAGCCGCAAGCGCGATCCCGCCCAACGCTTTGCCGAACCCGTTCCAGGACACGCCCGCCTCCCCCATCCACGCCGCCGTGCTGCGGCGGCCGGCAGGCTAACACGAGACGTCACGGTCCGCGAACGGCAGAGCGCGCCTCGTGTCTTCCGCCGGCCATCTTGCCGGGGTACATGAATGCAAGATCGTTTCGCTCGCGAGGATGCTGCCTGAATGTCGGTTGAGCCTCAGCCCAACACTGGCCCACATTCGCAGTCCCGCCTGCCGGCGCCCCGTCTCGGCATCCTGCCGATGATCATCTTCGGTTCACGCTGGCTGCAACTGCCGCTCTATCTCGGGCTGATCGTGGCGCAGTGCGTCTACATCGCGCTGTTCCTGAAGGAGCTCTGGCATCTGTCCTGGCACGCGCTCGACCTCACCGAGCAGGAGATCATGATGAGCGTGCTCGCGCTCATCGACGTCGTGATGATCTCCAACCTGCTGGTGATGGTGATCGTCGGCGGCTACGAAACCTTCGTCTCGCGGCTCGACCTCCAGGGCCATCCCGACGAGCCGGAATGGCTCGGCCACGTCAATGCGAGCGTCCTCAAGATCAAGCTCGCCATGGCCATCATCGGCATCTCCTCGATCGCGCTGCTGCGCACCTTCATCGAGGCCGGCAATCTCGGCTCCAGCCGCGCCGGCTTCACCGAGACCGGCGTGATGTGGCAGGTGCTGATCCACATCACCTTCATCGTCTCGGCGCTCGGCATCGCCTATGTCGACAGGCTCAGCGATTCCGGCATGCGTGGGCACGCCGAGTGAGACACCAAGCCCGAGAGACCAAGGCCGGCCTTATTGCCGGTCCGCTTCGAGCTGCGCGAGCGCCTGGTGCAGGCATTCCTGCAGCTTGGCCGCGACCTGCTCGCGCGCCACGCCTTTGGCGGCGAGATCGGCCGAGACCTTGCCCACGACCTGGTCGATCGTCTGACTCTCCAGACTATCCGTCACCAGCGCGGTCGCATAGTTCGAAGCCGCATCGCCGCTGAGCCCGAGCTGGCCTGCGGCCCAGAGCCCGAGCAGCTTGTTGGACCGCGCCGCGGCCTTGAACATGAGCTCCTCGTCGTGGGCGAATTTGGCTTCAAAGCCCTGCTCGCGCTTGTCGAACGTGGTCATGGTCAGCTCCATCTCGTTTTCGCTGAAAGAGGATCGAAACTGGCTGGGAGCAATCGTCTCCGTGGGTTCACGTCAGTTCAGGATCGTGTGAAGCTTCCGGCGGAAGCCAAACGCCGTCAAGCCCGCCGATGTGCGCCCAATGCGAGTCGTCCGGCTGCGTCAGCGCGTGCACCGGGAGTTTGGACGGCTTGAACGGATGTGCCTGGAGCAGGCAGCGCTACCCTCGCGCGAGCATCCAGCCGGCACCGAGGTCAGCGGCGGTCGCAAGATCTCTGCGAGAGCTGTTTCGGCGCCTTGAGGCCCCTCAAGCCTTCCCGGCTTCGGCCTCGCGCGCGAGACGTTCGGCCTTGAGCCGTTCCTTGTTGGCGTAAAACGCCTTCTGCGCCGCTTCATGATCGCGCATGGCCTTTTCGGCCTCGATCCGGCGCGCCGCATCGCGCGCCTGGCGCTGTTCGGGGGTCAGGGGTTTGCGTCGATAGGAAAGGTCTTCAGTCATGGCGAGACAACGCAGACGCGGCGAAAGGGTTCCACGAGGCAGCCAAGCGGCGTCGCCTTAGTCAGACCGAAACGTCCGTTTGTTCAGCGCCTTACCGGTAGAAAACTGAGCTGGACTCGATGCCCATCCGCCGCGGCCGACCAAGGACACTCGAAAAAATTCGAAAACAACCCCATGCACAGTAGCAGAGCCGTGCTGGCGCAATGCGTTTCTTCGCATGCCACGGAAAGCCGTTTGACACGTCGGGCAAAACAGTGGCATTCTGCCAACTTCGGAAAATCCGTTGCGATGTTGCGCGCATCGCCGGTCTTGCGGCGCTTGCCTTCCCGCGTCTCGCCTGACGGTTGCCTGCCGACCGCCGACAAGCAGGTCGCCTGCTTTCTCGCAACGGAGAACCGAGACATTCTGCAACAAGGAGTGAGCTCCGACACCGTGGACATGATCAAAAGGCGCCGCTCAAACTCGTTTGGCGAGAGGCAAATCAGGAGGTGAACATGAAGATGACTCGTCTGCTTCTCACGATTGTATCAGCTGGCTCTATTCTGGTGTCGGCGGGTTCGATCTCGCCGACGACCGCACGGCAATATCGCCAAGGCTACATTGCCCAGAGCGGCCCAGGTGATCTCTACTGCTTGCAGGGGCGGATATGGGGCTATCCGGGCAATTGCCAATTCGCAACCTACGAGCAGTGCACGGCAACTGCATCAGGTACGAACGCCTATTGCGGTATAAACCCGCGCCACGCCTTCGCGGGCGGCGGGTATCGCGGTCAATGGTATCCCTACTAGGCCAACGGCTCAAAGAGAGCCTCCGATAGCCTATGAGCCTAGCAGCCACGATAGAGCCCGCGAACCTGAACACAACATTCAAGGAGTGCGCTGGTCAGTATGATAAGGGACCGTTACCTTTGAAGCAGGAAGTTCGAGATTTCGCGGCCGCAATTCTCATCGACGCGGCAGGCCGTTTGTTGCTTCAGCTCAGGGACGACGTTCCTGGAATCGTCCATCCCGGCAAGATCGCCCTGTTCGGCGGACGTCGGGAGCCGGCCGAAAGTCCTCTCGAATGCATTGTGAGGGAAGTAGCCGAGGAGATCGGCTACAAGGGATCTGCTGCCGACTTTGAGTTCTTCGTCAGTTTGCACGGCGCCGATCCCGAGAAAATCGCAAAGCGTCTCTGTGGTGAAGTCTTTGTGGCCCGCAATATTCCGAGCTCAGATCTGGTCGTGAGCGAAGGCAAGCTGGTCCTCGTCCATCCAACAGAACTGGACAAATTTCGTTCGGAGATGACGCCACTGACCTTGGTTGCCTTGAAGGCATTTCTGGGAGGCTCTGGGTACGCCGGCTTTTTTGATGAAGGGGGCGCAAACGTCGACTGCGAACTCTCTTGCGTCGCCGCACATCTCAACGAACCCCTTCCTTGAAACCCTTGTAGTTCGCAACAAAGCCGTAGGTACCCAACAAGATTGAGCTCGCCACGGTGATGCGCGACCGTGCGACACCTGAAATCGCTCGCTTTAGTCCCTGCCCTTCTCCCGCGGTGCTTTCAGTTGCAGGATAACATCCGAAAACGACCGGCAACCTCCTGCTAAGCCGCCTCGATCATTCCTTCAGATCAACGGTTCTTTTTTCACCGGATAGCGTGACGAAAGTACCGGTTTTGAGGCAAGCCAGGCGCGCGGGCTCACATCGTGAAGCCATGTTTGGATTGAGGCTGTTCTTCCTGCGGCAAGAATCGGCACGAGAAGAGCAGCTAATAGCAGGCCGCCGAGCATTGAGCCGCTCTTTCCGTTTGCTGCAATCACCCATGAAGCAGCCTTTGCCGCCGTTGATCTTGTTGTCGTACCCGGCACTACGGTCGCCAACGTACTTATACTTGAATGCGGCTGCGCAATTGCCGGTGAAGATCAGCGCCAAAACGATGAGCGCTGAAGTGGATAAATGACATTTCATAATCACCTACTCCAAGTCCCTTGCAACTCAAGCAGTGGAGCGCTGCGCCGCAAGCGGCTCAATTTTGTCATGTTCATCCACTCCCACGTGGCCCTTATGCCCGCATTCGCAGACATGGGTCATCTCGGTGGTTCGCATCGTCATTAGACGCCCTTTCCCGAATTGGCGCCGCGATCAATCGCCAAACCCATTTCTTCAGGACTGACAAGCCAGCAGAAATTCGTGCCCAAACGGGCGCCGGCAACGTTCCGAAGAAGGCCGTTGGCCTTGAGGGAGCTCAAAGTTATCGGGCCCACCGGTTCACGCTGGCGGGCCCCCTGGGGGCACGGCAATCGCATATGGCTTGCACGATGCGGCGGCATCGGCACTGGGCTCCCTCTCCCGCTTGCTTGCGGGAGAGGGTTGGGGAGAGGGTGTCTCCGCAACGGGATAATCCCCCAGAGGAAAGAGCCCTCGCCCGCCGCGCTCTGCGAGCGCGTCGGCCTATCCCGCAAGGCAAGCGGGAGAGGCGGAGCAAGCCCGCACACAATCCTCGTGAACTTCATATGCGATTGCCCTGCCCTGGGAGGGGCAAGGTTTCGTTAACCATAAATCTTTAGGGTCAGTGCGCGTTGGGGGAAGACCCACCATGAATCAAATTTTTACCACTGCCTTGATCGTTGCTGCCTTCGCGAGTTTCGAAGGGCTGTTTGCCTTTGCGATGGTGAAGCTAAAGATCGACCTCTAACACTAAGGGTCGTCTCACAATTGAGGCCTCCAGGCCCCATCGAGATCGGTGACCAATGATGGCCAGCCGGCTGTTACCCCGCTCGAAGTCGGGTCGGACGTCGGCGCCCGAGAGCTGCGGCCCTGGCAGACGAACCGCGGCTCGAGATCGGACAATCGAACATTGTCACGCCAAAGATCGGCGCTGACGAGGCCACTGATGCGCCCTGCTCTGTCCAGCACTGCAAATCCAACTCGCGTTCGTTCTTGTCGACGTCGGGTCTCAACCCATCGGTTTCTCTCCACGCTTT
Organism: Bradyrhizobium sp. USDA 4486; assembly: GCF_054057995.1. Classification (NCBI taxonomy): domain Bacteria; kingdom Pseudomonadati; phylum Pseudomonadota; class Alphaproteobacteria; order Hyphomicrobiales; family Nitrobacteraceae; genus Bradyrhizobium; species Bradyrhizobium sp. USDA 4486. The sequence continues at coordinate 2,231,612 of NZ_JBSRZV010000001.1, read as the reverse complement.
GCGTTTTTGACCTTCAATGCTGTGAGGTTCCCATGTGCCATACTCCAAAAGTGACCGCCTAAACCCACGTCCTCGCCCACGTCGCTGACTTGGATGCTGCTGGACACGCTTAAGCATTGAGCGACACGAAACTGAAGTTTCGCTTCACATCACAATGCTTTAGCTGGTCATAGATGGACGTGCATTTAGACACTGATGGACTAGCAGGGAGCGGAAGGGGTGGGATTCGAACCCACGGTACCCTTGCGGGTACGCCGGTTTTCAAGACCGGTGCCTTAAACCACTCGGCCACCCTTCCAAGCCCGGAACGGCTGTCGCTTAACGCAGTCGGTGGCGCAAGGCAACGCGAAGTTGGCGCCCTCGCCTCGAGTCCCTCCTCACCCAGTCAGCTGTCAGGCGAGCGTCAGGCTGTTCCTCTAGCCTTGCGCAACGCGCCGGCCGCCGAGACAGGCCGGCCGCTCAGCAATCCCGGACACTGGCGACATCTCCCAGGGCGTCGCTGGTTGCGAGGCCCGGTTTGGAGTCGTCTCCGTTTCCGGGCCTCGTTTGCTGCGCCCAAAAGCAACGCGGCGCCCCGAGGGAGCGCCGCTTGGAATTCCCGATTGTTGCCTCGGCTCAAATAGCCGCAGGATACGCAGCCCATCTGCACCGGGGCGTAATCGGAATAGCCAGGCGAGACCATCTCGGCGAGCTGGCGCGTGGGTTCGCGGGACCTGCGGCTTCCACCGGACCCGATCAGCAGCAACGCGGCAGCACGCCGGGAACGAATCGCCCCGGCAGCGTTGAGTCCCGCATGTGTGCTGTGGCGTTGCGTCAGTCTCGTTCGGGAATATCCCGCGTCGGCGGCGCCATTCGAGCTGCTATTTCAGGTTACATTGAGCCCTGCGACCCCACGCTGCGCGAGAGTCCGCCGCGCGATGACGGTTGGGCGTATGAAATCAAGGCCGACGGGTACCGCGCGCAGCTGCACGTCTATGCTGGAGAGGCCAAAGCCTTTTCGCGCACGGGACTCGACTGGAGCGAACAGTTCTCATCGATCGTGGCTGCGGCCGCCAAGCTGAAAACGAAGAGCGCGATCATCGACGGCGAGGCCGTCGTTTACGGCGGCGGCCGGCTGCCCGATTTCCAACAACTCAGGCGCGAGTTGGGCGCGAAGAAGAGCGACCGCGTCCGCTACCATGCGTTCGATCTGCTGTACCTCGACGGCTACGACTTGCGGGGGGTGGCCTATGTCGAGCGCAAGCGTCTGCTGGAGCGATTGCTCAGGACTGCTCCGGAGACGTTCATCTATGTCGAGCACGTCACCGCCGACGGCGAGGAGATCTTTCGGCATGCGTGCAGGCTCGGCCTGGAAGGACTGGTCGCCAAACGGATGGAAGCGCCCTACCGCTCCGGGCGACAGGAGACCTGGCTCAAACTGAAATGCAAGAAGAGCGAGACTTTCCCGATCGTCGCATTTGTCGAAAAACTCGGCGCGCATCCGCGCAAGATCGCCTCGCTCTATGTCGGCCGACGCGAGAACGGCAAGCTGCTCTACGCCGGCAAGGTGCGCACCGGTTACACAGAGATAAGCGCGCGCGAATTGCGCGAACGGCTCGATCCGCTGATCCGGCCAGGATCCCCGCTCGACGTCCCGATAAAGAAGCCGAAGGCAACCTGGGTCGAGCCAAGCGTCGAAGCCGAGGTCGAATTTGGCGCGCTGACCGACGATGGCCTGCTGCGCGAAGCGGTCTTCAAGGGACTGCGCGATGATCTTGCGCCGGCCAAGGTCAGGGCGCCACGACTGGTGCGGCCGGTAGCGCGTCGCAAGCTGGGCGTCCCCAAGGAAAACATCCTGCAACTGCTGCCCGATGCCGTTGTGCCGTCCAAGGAAGATCTGGCGGAGTACTGGAAGCGGGTCTGGCAGAAGGCACTGCCCCATCTCGGCCATCGCCCGCTCAAGCTGGTGCGTCATGTGCACGGCACGACGTTCTACCACAAGGGTCCACTTCCGAGGGACATCCCGGCGGCGGTGCACCAGCTGCGCATCAGAAAGCGCGAGGGCGGCGAAGGCACGCGCCTGTGGGTCGATAGCCTCGATGGCTTCCTTGGCCTTGTCGAGATCGGCGCAGTGGAATTGCACCCGTGGAATTCGACCGTTGCCGATATCGAGCATGCCGACCGCATCGTGATCGACCTCGATCCCGGAAAGGGCGTGGAGTGGGAGGCCGTGACTGAGACCGCGCTTGAGCTGCGCACGATGATGAAGCGCGAGGGCTTCACCACCTGGCCCAAGCTCACCGGTGGCAAAGGCATCCATTTAATGGCGCCTCTCGACGAGCCGATGCTGCACGACCGCGCACATCATATTGCCCGGGCACTCGTCTCGGATTTCGCCGCGCGCGATCCCGCTCGCTATATCCTGTCGGCGCAAGCGAACCGCAGTGACCGCATCTTCCTCGACTATCTGCGCAACGGCCGCGGAACCACTGCCGTGGGCACCTATTCGACCCGCGTCCGGGAAGGATCTCCCATTGCCGCACCCGTCAGCTGGGCCCGCATCGAACAAGGGATCAGGCCGGACGCCTTCACGATGGAGCATCCGTTCCGCGCCAGCGCGAATAGCAAGAGCTCGATGAAGCGACGAAGGCGAACATGACGAGCAACGAACACTTCTTGCAAGCGAGCCGTCGCCGGTTAGGCGACACACCGAGGCACACGCTGCGGCTGCCCGTGCCCATTGCGAAGCTTGGGGCCGTCCGGACCGTCATTCTCACGCGTCGCCACGTCTTCAAGCTCCCTGGTCGATGGACCTGGGCAAGTTGGCGCTGGTGGTGGGATTTCCTTCTGCGCGGCCTCTTGAGCAATATGCAGGAAGCGCGTTTTGCTGCCGAAGGCTGGCCCGAGCTCTGCCCCGTCCGATTCCACTTTGCCGGAGGACTCCTCGTGGTGATGCCGCGGGCGCGGATGCTTACCGATGCCGAATGGCAAAGCTTTGACTATCGGGCGTTCGTGACTCGCGGCCAAGGCTATGTCGAAGCGAATTTCGATGCTCTGGCGGGCAACTGGCACCAGGGAGAGCCTGGTCAACCGCTCCATTCGCTCGTGCTGGGGAACGCAGAACCGGACGCCGGCATCATACCGGCCGAGTACAAACGCGAAAGCTACGGGGTGCTGGATGGACGCGTCGTCGCAGTGGATTACGGCTAGGTCGAACAGCGGAGTTATCCCGCAGGACGCCAGCCACCGATCATGCCTTTCAAACAAGAAAACACGGCGCCCCGCTAGGGAGCGCCGCATCAAGATTCCTGATTGCTGCCGCGGCTCAGTAGCCGCAGGACGCGCAGCCCATCTGCACCGGGGCGTAATAGGAGTAGCCGGGCGAGACCATCTCGACGCGCTGGCGCGTCGCATATTGCGGCGGGATGCGCTCGTACTGGACGCCCGGGGGCGCGACCATCACGGTCTGCGGCACCATCACGGTGCGGTACTGCGCCGGCGTGCGATGCGCGACGACGGCGCCCGGCGACACCATCACGGTCTCGTCGACGGTGCGGTATTGCGGCGCGACGTATTGCTGCTGATAGCAGGTCTGACACGGCGGCGGCGCATAGCAATTGTAGCAGCCGGCGGAAGCTGCGCCCGTCATCGACGTCGCGGCGACGGCCGTGGAGAAAACAACAGCGAGAGTGCGAGACATTGTGGTGGTGCCCCAGTTGCCCAAAATGGATTTGCGAAAGGTCGCGCGCAGTATACGCCGCAAAATCCCGGGCTGCCGAAGTTCGTCGGAGCATCCTTAATGCGAACGGCCGGCATTCGCCGGCCGTTCAGAACTTGTTGACTATGCGCGCGCCGCACGAGCCGCGCGATGCTCACTTCGCGCGACGCTTCACCTCGCGCACCGCGCCGCGCGCGGCGCTGGTGGTGAGTGCGGCATAGGCCTGGAGCGCGGTGGAGACGTTACGCTTGCGATTCGTCGGCTGCCAGGCGGCATCACCCTTCGCTTCTTCCGCCGCGCGGCGCTTCGCCAGCTCCTCGTCGGAAACCTCGAGGCTGATGCTGCGGTTCGGAATGTCGATCGCGATGCGGTCGCCGTCACGCACGAGGCCGATATTGCCGCCTTCGGCGGCTTCCGGCGAGAGGTGCCCGATCGACAGGCCCGACGAGCCGCCGGAGAAGCGGCCATCGGTGACGAGTGCGCAGGCTTTGCCGAGGCCCATCGATTTCAGATAGCTGGTGGGATACAGCATCTCCTGCATGCCGGGGCCGCCGCGCGGGCCTTCATAGCGCACCACGACGACCTCACCGGCAACGACCTTGCCGCCCAGGATGCCCTCCACCGCCGCGTCCTGACTTTCGAATACGCGCGCGGGGCCGGAGAATTTCAGGATCGAGGCGTCGACGCCCGCGGTCTTCACGATGCAGCCGTCCTGCGCCAGGTTGCCGTAGAGCACGGCGAGACCGCCGTCCTTGCTGAAGGCGTGCTCGAGATCGCGCACGACGCCCTTCTCGCGATCGGTATCGAGCTCGTCGTAGCGGCGCTCCTGGCTGAAGGCGACCTGGGTCGGGATGCCGCCGGGCGAGGCGCGGTAGAAGGTGCGCACCGCTTCGCTCTTGGAGCGCTTGATGTCCCAGCGCTCCAGCGCATCGTTCATGGTCGGCGCGTGCACGGTCGAGACCGAGGTGTCGATCAGGCCGGCGCGGTCGAGCTCGCCGAGAATGCCCATGATGCCGCCGGCGCGATGCACGTCCTCGACATGCACGTCGGCGACCGACGGCGCGACCTTGCAGAGCACAGGCACGCGGCGCGACAGCCGGTCAATGTCGCGCATGGTGAACTCCACCTGCCCTTCATGGGCGGCGGCAAGCAGATGCAGCACGGTGTTGGTCGAGCCGCCCATCGCGATGTCGAGCGTCATCGCGTTCTCGAACGCTTTGAAGTTCGCGATGTTGCGCGGCAACACCGACGCATCGTCCTGCTCGTAATAGCGGCGGACGAGGTCGACGATGGTGTGGCCGGCCTCGACGAACAGACGCTTGCGGTCGGCATGGGTTGCGACCACCGAGCCGTTGCCGGGCAGCGCCAGGCCCAGGGCCTCGGTCAGGCAGTTCATGGAATTGGCGGTGAACATGCCCGAGCAGGAACCGCAGGTCGGGCACGCCGAACGCTCGATCACCTTGACGTCGTCGTCGCTGACCTTGGAATCGGCGGCGGCGACCATGGCGTCGATGAGGTCGACGGCCTTGGTCTTGCCCTGCAGCTTGACCTTGCCGGCCTCCATCGGGCCGCCCGAGACGAACACGGCGGGGATGTTGAGCCGTAGCGCCGCCATCAGCATGCCGGGCGTGATCTTGTCGCAGTTGGAGATGCAGACGAGGCCGTCGGCGCAGTGCGCGTTGGCCATGTACTCGACGCTGTCGGCGATCAGCTCGCGCGAGGGCAGGCTATAGAGCATGCCGTCATGGCCCATGGCGATGCCGTCGTCGACGGCGATGGTGTTGAACTCTTTTGCAACGCCGCCCGCCTGCTCGATCTCGCGGGCGACCAGCTGGCCGAGGTCCTTGAGATGGACGTGGCCGGGCACGAACTGGGTGAATGAGTTGACGACCGCGATGATCGGCTTGCCGAAATCTGAGTCCTTCATGCCCGTCGCGCGCCAGAGGCCGCGGGCGCCCGCCATGTTGCGGCCGTGGGTGGTGGTGCGGGAGCGATAGGCTGGCATGGCGGTTTCCGTCCTCGGGTTTGGCTGCCTGAGCGCGAAAATATGGAGCTGCCGCAGGCCTTTCCGGCCGGATAGCGCACGGGGTGGTCAGGTGCAACGGGAACTTGGGCCCGGCAGGGCTCCCCTGCTCTCCACGCGGGCTCTGGCGAGCCCTCGACTGTCGTCCCGGACGCGCGCCCTTAAAGCGCGCCGGTGGGGGCCCCAAGGCACATCGAGTAATCGTGGCGCAAAGCTCCGAGTCGCCGTAATCACGTCCGCCGGTGATGATGGGTCCTATATACGCTTACGCCTGTCCGGGACGACGCCGTCAGATTCGGGCAACCGCAATCGTAACGAATGCAGACGAGCGCATCGCTTTGCGGAAACGCATATGCATGTGTCCGTAGTGATCCGGAATGGAATCCTAACCTTAACTCGCGTACATCGCGCGCATCGATCGGCGGCCACTTCCAAGGGCATCACCCTCTGATCGCGCAACATGGGGTTGGGGGACCACATGGGGCGGGGATTGAAGGCTGGGGCAAGGTGAACGAGGTCCGGACTCCTAGGCACTCCGGACCTCGGCACTTTCAGCAACGAATGCAATTTCGCGCCGCGGGCTTGATCGGCCGTACGGCGCGAAATCGTCTCAGGCCGCCCTATCCGACAACATTTGCCCGATCAGATCATTTCGGCACATTCCGCTCGAGATCTTCGAGCCAGGCCGCGGCACTCGAATCCGACGGTGCACGCCAGTCGCCGCGCGGCGACAATGAACCGCCCGCCGAAACCTTCGGGCCATTCGGCATCGCCGAGCGCTTGAACTGGCTGAAGGCGAAGAAGCGGCGCAGAAACACCTCCAGCCAGCGCCTGATCTCGGGAAGATCATAGGCTCTGCGCTTGTCGGTCGGGAAAGCCGGCGGCCATTCGCCCTTGGCGACATCCTTCCAGGCGTGCTGTGCCATGAAGGCGATCTTGGACGGCCGCATGCCGAACCGCAGCGTGTAGAACAGGTTGAAGTCCTGCAGCTCATAGGGACCGACGGAGGCTTCCGTGCTCTGCGGTGTCTCGCCGGGCTTGACCGGAACCAGCTCCGGCGAGATCTCCGCCGAGAGGATCGAGGCCAGCGTCCGGTTGACGTCAACGGAGAACTGCTTCGAGGCGATCACCCAGCGGATCAGATGCTGGATCAGCGTCTTCGGCACCCCCGCATTGACGTTGTAATGCGCCATCTGGTCGCCGACGCCGTAGGTGCACCAGCCGAGCGCGAGCTCGGAGAGATCGCCGGTGCCGATGACGATGCCGCCGTGATGGTTGGCAAGGCGGAACAGATAGTCCGTGCGCAAGCCCGCCTGCACGTTCTCGAAGGTGATGTCGTAGACCTTCTCGCCCTTGCCGAAGGGATGGCCGATGTCCTTCAGCATCTGCGTCGCGGTGGTGCGGATGTCGAGCTCCTGCCAGCTCGTCTGCAACGCCTTCATCAGCGCCAGCGCGTTGGTCTTGCTCTCGCTGCCGGTGGCAAAGCCCGGCATGGTGTAGGCCAGGATGTTCTCGCGCGGCAGGCCGAGCAGATCGACCGCCTTGGCGGCGACGATCAAGGCGTGCGTCGAATCGAGGCCGCCGGACACGCCGATCACGACGCGCTTGGTGCCGGTGGCGCGCATGCGCTGCACGAGGCCGGCGACCTGGATGTTGTAGGCCTCGTAGCAATCCTGCTCGAGCAGGCTCTCGTCGCTCGGCACGAACGGAAAGCGCTCGATCCTGCGCAAGAAGCCGATGTCTGTCGCGGGCGGCTTCAGCGCAAAAGTGATCCTGCGATAAAAACCTTCGCGCTGGCGGCGATTGTCGTCGAACGTGCCCATCAGCGCGCGTTCCTGCCTGAGCAGGTCGAGATCGACGTCGGCCGTGGTGATCTGGCCGCCCTGGCGGAACCGCTCGCCCTCGGCCAGCAGCACGCCATTCTCGTAGATCGAGGTCTGGCCGTCCCAGGCCAGATCCGTGGTGGATTCCCCTGCCCCGGCCGCCGAATAGACGTAAGCCGCAAGGCAGCGTGCCGAGGTCGACTGACACAGCAGCGCACGCGAGCGCGCCCGGCCGATCGTGATCGGGCTGCCCGACAGATTGATCAGCACGCTCGCGCCGGCGAGCGCGAGCTCAGAGGCCGGCGTCACCGGGATCCACATGTCCTCGCAGATCTCGACGCCAATGGTGAGGCCCGGCACGTCCTCGGCCGCAAACAACAGGTCGGTGCCGAACGGTGCATGCAGCCCGCCGAACGTGATCGTCTCGCCGACGATGCCGGTGCCGGAGGCGAAATGGCGCCCCTCGTAGAATTCGCGGTAGGTCGGCAGATAGCTCTTCGGCACGACGCCGAGGACGTTGCCGCGGTGAATGACGACGGCGCAATTGTAGATGCGGTTGCCGAAGCGCAGCGGTGCGCCGACGATCAGGACGGTCATCAGCTCCGACGAGGCCTCGACGATCGCTACGAGCCCGCGCTCGACCGCATCGAGCAGCGGATCCTGCTTGACCAGATCCTCGATCGCGTAGCCGGACAGGCACAGCTCCGGAAACACGGCAACCGCCACCGACTGCTCGTGGCAGGCATTCGCCGCCTCCAGCACCGCCTTCGCGTTGGCCGAGGGATCGGCGACATGGGAGGTCGTGACGCAGGCCGCCACACGCGCAAATCCGTGGGCGTAGATCGAATGGAATGTCATCGCGTACCCTTAAATCCCGTCGCGGCCGGTGCCGACGGCTCCTTAACTCTATGTAGCCCATCGACCCGGCCCCGTGCAGGCCATCAGCCATCATGCATAACGGATTTGCGCACCGGCCTGCCCGGGTCCTGGCGTGGTCAGGCGCTGCGGGCCAGCACGCCCGAGAGGTCGTCGAGCAGCCACTCGGCGATCCGCGGCCAGGCGTGGGCGTGGATGCGCGCGCCCATGAACAGGCCGAGATGGTTGCCGGGCTCGGAGGCTGCCGCAATGAAGGCTGGCGGCGTGCCGACGAGGTTGGCCGTGGCGAGCGCCTGTGAGGCCGGCACCACATCGTCGTCGAGCCCGGCCAGCAGGAAGAGCGGCGCCTTGACGTTCTTCAGGTCGACCGCGCGGCCAAGCGCGATGAATTGGCCGGCGGCAATCCGGTTTTCGCGGAATATCCAGTTGACGATCTCGAGATAATACCTGCCGGGCAGGTTGAGCGTCTCACTGTTCCAAACGTCGAAGCGCGCGAGCAGCGCTGCACCTTCCTCGTCCGTGAGATCCGTCTGGAGGGCCGCCGCGATATCCTCGCGGGTCGGCGCCTTCGACCAGAAGCGCAGCATCTCTTCGCCGCTGACATTGCCACCACCACGGGCGACGAGCTGATCGTAGACCGCCGCAGGCGTGTTTGCGGACGAGCTGGGAGAGCTCGGACTCGATCGCAAGATCGACCGGCGCACCTGCCAGCACCAGCCGCCGCACCTTGGCCGGAAAGCGCGCCGCATACAGCAGCGACAGCCAGCCGCCTTGGCACAGGCCGATCAGATCGACCGGCGCGCCGATCTCGTCGACGGCGACGTTGAGATCGGAGAGATAGCTGTCGATCGAGAGATAGCGCATCTCGGGCGCCGCCGAGCGCCAGTCGGTGAGATAGACGCGGTCGATGCCGCCGCTTTGCAGAGACTGCACCACGCTGTGGCCGGGCGCGAAGTCGGCGATCAGGGCACGATGCAGGGCATAGGGCGCGCAGACCAGCGCCGGCTGGCCGGAGCGCGCTCGCGAGCAATCGCGCAGGCGCATGCTCGCAAGCTCCAGCGCGACGGAATTGGCTGTCGTCCATGTCAGGCTGCTGTCGTTCTGCTCCGGCGCAGCGCGCTCCAGCCACCAGAGACAGGCGTTGACGGCGAACTGCGCCGCAGCGAACGGCCACAGCAGCGCCTGGTCCTGGACCGGTCCAGGTCCGCCCTTCTGTTTGCGTGTCGTCTCCACCATGGCTATCTCGCGGTCCTCACAGGAACGCCTCGATGCTGACCACCGAAACACCGAGGTCGCGAAAGCTCCGATGCGTCGCGGCCACGGAGCCGTCGAGGTCGATACCGCGGCAGGCGTCCTCGATCACGGCGACCTCGAAGCCGGCCTTGCGGGCGTCCTCAGCCGAGAAGCGGACACAGAAGTCGAGCGCGAGCCCCGCGACGAACACGGTCTTCAGCTCGCGTTCGCGCAAATAGCCGAGCAGGCCGGTCGGCGTGCGATGGTCGTTCTCGAACAGCGCCGAATAGGAATCGATGCCGCGACGAAAGCCCTTGCGTACCACGAGGCTCGCGCGGGTGACGTCGAGATCGCGGTGAAATTCGGCGCCCGCCGTACCCTGCACGCAATGCGTCGGCCACAGCACCTGCGTGCCGTAGTCGAGCTCGATGGCCTGGAACGGCTGCTTGCCCGCATGGTTCGGCGCGAAGGAGACATGGTCGGCCGGATGCCAGTCCTGGGTCAGCACCACATTGGCGAACTTTTGGGCAATTCGGTTGACGGCCGGGACAACCTTCTCGCCGCCGGGAACGGCGAGCGCCCCGCCGGTGCAGAAATCGTTCTGCACATCGATCACCAGCAGCACGTCGCGGTCTGTAATCTTCATTGCAGGGTCTCATTCCATCTGCCCGGCACAAGGAGTGCCGAACGCCGTTAGCCAATGTCGATCTTCCTGCGCTGCTTCGCAACCAACGAAACGTAGTGCGATCCGTTCAAATTGGCAGCCGGTCGTTCCGGAAATGAAACGGTTTGCCCGCCTCCGTGTTGACTAGCCGCACCCAAGGGCGGACTCTCTGATATCCGCAGCAGGCGGACTTGCGTCGATGGAGTGGAGGAAAAGGTTTCCCGCGGCCACCAAGGCTGCGGAAGCCGTATGGTCATGACGATCGGCAGGACAGGACAGATTCTTCTCGCCGATATCGGCGGTACCAACGCGCGCTTCGCGCTGAGCCGGGACGGCGGACGCCAGGGCGCCGGACCGATCGAGTATGTGAAGGTCGCCGATTTCCCGACGGTCCGGGAAGCCATTGTCGATGTTCTCGGACGCAGGACCGGCGGCGCGCCGCCACAACGCGCCGTGCTGGCCGTGGCGGGACCCGTGACCAACAACCGCTGCGTCATGACCAACAGCCCCTGGGTCATCGACGGCGACGAGCTCCAGTCTGGCCTCGGCTTCGACACCGTGCACGTGCTCAATGATTTCGAGGTGGTGGCCTGGTCCCTGCCCGCCCTGGAGCCTGCCGATCTGATCCCGCTCGGCGGACAGGAGGGCTTGCCCGGAGAGCCGTTGCTGGTGGTCGGACCTGGAACCGGCTTCGGCGTCTCGTGCCTGGTCGAGCGCCATGGCGCGCGGCTGGCCGTCGTGACCGAGGCCGGACACGCCACCCTGCCGGCCGAGAACGAGCGCGAGGAGCGCGTGATCGCGTGCCTGCGCCGGCGTCTCGGCCATGTCTCCATCGAGCGCGGCGCGCTGTCCGGCTCCGGCCTGCAAAGCCTCTACGAGGCGCTGGCCGAGGTCGACGGCGCCCAGGTGCCGCATCGCGATGCCGCGGCCATCACCAAGGCGGCGCTCGAGGGCAGCTGTCCGGTCAGCCGCACGACGCTGGAGATGTTCTGCGCCATCCTCGGCTCGGTCGCGGGCAATCTCGCGGTGACCTTCGGCGCCCGCGGCGGCGTCTACATCGCCGGCGGAATCGTGCCGCGCTTTCCGGAGTTCCTCGCCGCCTCAGCCTTCCGGGCGCGCTTCGAAGCCAAGGGCCGCTTCCAGGACTACCTGCGCAACATCCCGACCCGTCTGGTCACCCGGCCCGATGCGAGCTTCCTGGGCCTCAAGATGTTCGCCGACCACAATCCGGATTGAGATACGCGCGTTCGGATCCGATAATTCACAGCTGATTGCAGTCGACACGCGGTTCCACGCAGGATCGTGCTTGCCCCCTCGTTTCCGATGAGAAACAATTCGCGCGAGTTGTGTAGCGTAGTTGCGGGGGCGTGACATGCGCAAGCAGGACCTAGGCTTCGACTATCACCGCTATCACCGCCTGCTGACAGAGGCGGACGACGAGGACAAGCGGCTCGCCCTGATCGAGCTCCTGATCGAGGAAAAAGCCCGCGACCGGTTGGCGGCGCAGCGTGCCTCGGACCGGGCCGCCATGACCGCCCACACCATCGCCACCGTACTGAGGAACGGCCGCGGCTGAGGATCGGCGATCCCATTGCGGCGCTGCGAATGCGCGATCGGATTGTGATTCCGTTAACGATCCCTCGAAATCTCGCGTCAAACCTTTTGCGCTAAGAGTTCCCTCACCTGATGCAATTCAGGGTCAACACAAAGGGGGGAATGAACATGAGCATGATTTCGCTCGCCGCGATGCCGGCTGCTGTCGAAACGCGTATTGCCGATTCTGCCTTCAAGACCATCGCGCTGTTCTGCTGCATGGGCCTCGCCGCCTCGTTCGGCCTGATCGCGCAGGGTATCGACCTCAGCGCCGGCCTGATGTGACATTGCGTTTGATGATTGGAATTGGATGATTGCGCCGCGAATGGCCGCCCTTCGAGGGCGGCCATTTTCGTTGGCGGCACGGTTGCCAGCGGCGCCTTGGTCGTCGCTCAATGCGGCGCCTTCACCGTGATTTCCGGAAACATCGAATCGATCATTGCCTTGAGCTGATCGATCGAAATCGGCTTGCGCAGGATCGGCCTGCGCCGCAGCAAGGACGGCAGCAGCTCCGGCCCGTAGCCGGTGGCGAACAGGAACGGCTTTCCGCGGCGCTCGATCAGGTCGGCGACGGGATCGACGTAGACGCCCATGAGATTGATGTCGAGGATGGCCAGATCGTACTGGGCGGTCATGGCAAAGGCGCTGGCGTCGCGGACATTGTCCGCTTCCGCGACGACATGGTGGCCGAGCTCCTCCACCATGTCGGCGATCATCATCCGGATCAACGCCTCGTCTTCGACCAGGAAAACGGAGAGTCCGTCCGCCATATCAACCCCGCAGTCAGCCTAGCGAAGCTAATTATACCCGAATTGCGGAGAGGATTCACGAATTCGTGGCGCGCGCCGTTAATTCAGGCGCGCCCGATCCGATTCAACTTGATCAATCCAATCCGCGCTCATGGCTGAGGCGCACCATCTCCTGGATGAAGACCTGCTTCTGCTTGTCATCGAGGCTCGAATAGAGCGGCTCGGCGGCGTCGGCGACATTGCGCTGGTCGGCGGCGCGGTCGATCAGGAATTGCGCCTCGTTGCGCATCTGCTCGATGATGTCATCAGGCGGATCCCGCTTCGCCCGCGCAACCCGCAGGTTGAGCCGCTCCGCACCATTATGCCCGAGGTAGTGCATGGCGCTGGAGAAGCCGTACCAGTGCTTTTCCTGATCGGGCGTGAGGTTCAGCTCGCTCTTGATCCGCTCGATATAGGAATCGCTGTTGGCGACGATCTGATCGGCGGTGAGCTGCGGCGCCCCATTCTGGGTGAGAACCGCGACATCCTTGTTGTCTTTGGCGTCCTGCGGCGCGTTCCTCGCTTCCTTGGTCGCCTTGGCGCCCTTGCCCGCCTTGGCGCTCTTGGCATCCTTGTCCTTGCCCGCGCCCTGCTGCTTGGCGTCCTTGCTGGCATCCTTATTGCCGTCCTTGGCGGCCGGCGCCTGACTGGCATTGTTGTTGTTGCCGACGCCGAGCACGCCGGTGAAGACGCCGACCACGCCGCCGATCGCGCCCCCGAGCACGCCACCGACCGGACCCGCGGCCTTGTTCCCGGCTGCCGCGCCGTCCTGAACGCCCTTGACCAAACCTTGGGCATTCGCCACCGCGGCTGCGCCAAGCAGCAGCGCGAGCACGGACCCCAGCGCGAACCATCGCCGCAAATGAAGCCGCGCAGGTGTCGCCGGGTTGATCATTCTCGTCTCCATCGTCGATCTGATTGGCCGTTCGGGGTGGGAGCCACCCGCTGGTTGCAACTCTATCGTTTCCACCGCTTCGAGGTCCAGACGCTGCCGATCGCTGTCCACGCCCGAAAAGTCTTTCGCGCGAAGCGGTTACGCAGGCTTATTCGAAACTGCGGCGTAATTGCGCACGACGTCTTCCTGGCCGGCTTGCGCGAAGTGTGCGTCGCAAAAGGAGCGCGCGCGGTTCACGGCCGGAGCGCGATGCCGTCGCGGTTTCAGGCACAACGTTAGTTCTAGACGATCGCCATTCGGTTTTCTCGACAGACGCGAACAATCATGATCTGATCGCGCTACCAATTTGCCGCCGGAGCTGACGGCACCAAAAAGAAACGTCGAACGACAAACTCCAAGAAAAATCAAAGAGCTCGGAAGAGTTCAGAGGAAACACCAGAACAATAAAACACCCAAGCGAGGAAACGAGATGTCACGCAAGACACTGACGCGACGTCAATTTGTGGCTGCCACTGCAATGTCCTCCGCGGCGCTGATCACGGCGCCCTATGTCCGCGGCGCCTACGCCGCCGGCAAGCTCTCGATAGGCTTCTGGGACCACTGGGTGCCAGGCGCCAACAAGGCCTCGACCGATCTCGTCAATGAATGGGCCGCGAAGGAGAAGGTCGAAGTCTCCATCGACTACATCACCAGCAACAACAAGAAGATCGAGCTGACGGCCGCCGCCGAGGCGCAGGCCAAGTCCGGTCATGACATCCTTCAGATGCCGAGCTGGTGGCCGCAGGCGTATGCCGAGAATCTCGAGCCGCTCAACGACGTCATGGAGCCGCTCATCAAGCAGAACGGCGATGTGAACGGCACTGTCAAGTATCTCGGACAATCGGGCGGCAAATGGCTCGCGACACCCGCGACACCCGGCAGCCAGATCAAGGGCCCCTGCTCCCGCATCGACTTGATGAAGAAGCATGCCGGCATCGACGTGCAGGAGATGTATCCGGCCGGCGGCCCGCCCAAGGTCGAGAACTGGACAATGGAGACCTTCCTGAAGGCGGCCGAGGCTTGCCACAAGGCCGGCTTCGCATTCGGCATCGGTCTTGGCGAGACCACCGACAGCGTGGACACCGCCGGCGCGATCTTCCAGTCCTTCGGCGCCGAGCTCGTCAACGCCAAGGGCGACATCACGGTGAAGACCGATCAGGTTCGCCAGGCCATGGAGTTCTACAAGAAGCTCATCGCGTTCCTGCCGCCGGACGCACCGTCCTGGGACGACGCCTCGAACAACAAATGGCTGATCTCCGGTCGCGGCGCGATGATCCTCAATCCGCCGAGCGCCTGGGCCGTTGCCAAGCGCGACGCGCCGCAGGTCGCCGAACAGTGCTGGACGCACGGCTTCCCGTCCGGTCCCAAGGGGCGGTTTGCACCGTACCTGCCCTACTTCTGGGGCGTCTGGAGCTTCGGCAAGAACAAGGAGGCGGCCAAGAGCCTGCTCGTTCACCTGTCCTCGCCAACGTCGATCGAGAAGTTTGTTGCGGTGAGCGGTGGCTACGACCTGCCGGCCTACGCCAACATGACCAAGTTCAAGACGTGGGAGGAGGAAGGCCCGCCGAAGGGAACGCTCTTCCACTATCCGGACCCCTACAAGCATCAGACGCTGTCGATCGCAGCTTCGCCCGCGCCGCCTAAGGTCGCGCAGCAGATCTACTTCCAGGCGACGCTGACCAAGATGGCGCTACGTTTCGCGCGGGGCGAAACGATGGAGCAGGCGCTCGCCTGGGCCGAAGGCGAGTGCGAAGGCTTCATGCGGAGCTAGGCTGGGATGAGACAGGCGGCGCACGCGCGTGCGCCGCCTGCATCCGTTGTCCGATCCGTATGACCGCAAAGCCGACCCAAGCGGCCGGCCTTGCAGTTGAACTGTCTGCAAAGAAGCTGAGAGCTGATTTAAGGAAGCTGACATGGCCGAAGTCGTCGTTGAGCGAGGTCGCGTCGCCCGTGCGACGGGCGCGCGAAAGGGATCAAGCCTGCGCAATGCGCTCGGGCGGAAATCGACGGTTGCGTTCTTCCTGACGTTGCCGCTGATTCTCCTGATCGCGCTGCTGGTGCTCTACCCCGCCTTTTATTCGCTCTATCTGGCGACGCTGAACAAGGCGATGACGAAATTCGTCGGCCTTAGCAACTTCACCTTCCTGTTCAAGCGCGAGACGTTCTGGATGGTGGTGAAGCAGTCCTGCATCTTCGCGATCACGGCCGTGATCTTCAAGGCGCTGATCGGCTTCATCGTCGCGCATTTCGTCCATAACATTCCCGGCAAGAAGCAGCGCAAGTGGCGCGGCATGTTGCTGGTGCCCTGGGTAATCCCTCCGGCGATGAGCACGCTCGCCTGGCTGTGGCTGTTCGACCCCTCCTACAGCGCCTTCAACTACACGCTCTCCTTCTTCGGTGTCGGGCCGATCCCATGGCTCGGCGACACCTTCTGGGCGCGCTTCTCGGTCATTCTCGTCAACGTCTGGTACGGCGCGCCGTTCTTCCTGATCATGTATCTGGCGGCCCTGAAATCCGTGCCCGACCAGCTCTACGAAGCGGCGGCGATCGACGGCGCCAATTGGTGGCAGCGGATCTGGTACGTCACGCTGCCGATGATGCGCAATATCATCGCGATCACCACCCTGTTCTCGCTGATCGTGACCTTTGCCAATTTCGACATCGTGCGCATCCTGACCTCCGGCGGCCCGCTCGATACGACGCATCTGTTCGCCACCTGGGCGTTCCAGGTCGGCATCCAGAGCAGCGACATTCCGCTCGGCGCCTGCGTCTCCCTGTTCATGGTGCCGATCCTGGCCGTCGCAGCGGTCTTCATCCTGCGTGATGTCAACAAGCGAGGGAACGAAGCCTGATGAGCACACTCGCAATCGACAAGGCTGGCCCCTCCAGGAAGGTCAAGTATGGCAGCATAAGCCGCGACCGCGCCTGGGCGCTGCGCTGGTCCTATTTTTTCCTGGTGCTGTTCGCGATCTTCTTCCTGACGCCGCCGCTCTACATGCTGATCACCTCGCTCAAGAGCAGCGCGGAAATATCGGCGGCCACCAACCCGTGGTGGGTGTTCCATCCGACCCTGTCGAACTATGTCGAGCTCCTGACCTCGAACCAGTTTTTGCGTTTCTTCTGGAACTCGTCGATCATCTCGATCACGGTCGTGATCATCACGATGCTGATCAGCATCCCCGCGGCTTTCGCGCTGGCGCGGATGAAGTTCTGGGGCTCGGCGACGCTGGCCACCGGCGTCTTCCTCACCTACCTGATCCCGGACAGCCTTCTGTTCATCCCGCTGTTCAAGATGCTCGGGGTGGTCCAGGACCTGACAGGCATCACGCTGCTGAACCGGTGGTACGTCCTGCTGTTCATCTATCCGACGCTGACGGTGCCGTTCTGCACCTGGATCATGATCGGCTATTTCGCCTCGATCCCGAAGGAGCTCGATGAGGCCGCGCTCATCGACGGCGCCTCTTGGCTGCAAACCCTGACGCGGATCTTCATCCCCGTCGCGCTGCCCGGGCTGATTGCCGCGACCATCTTCGCCTTCACGGTGTCCTGGGCGCAGTTCCTCTATCCGCTGGTGTTCACGACGTCGATAGATCAACTCGTGCTGCCGGTCGGCATCACCACGACCCTGATCAAGGGCGATGTGTTCAACTGGGGACAGATCATGACCGGTGCGCTGCTGGGTGCGGCGCCGCCGCTGATTATCTACGCGTTCCTGATGGACTACTACATTGCCGGCCTGACCGCCGGTGCGACAAAGGGTTGATGTCTCATGGCCGACGTTGCTTTGCGGAAAGTAGTTAAGCGTTATGACGATGTCGAAGCCGTGCGCGGCATCGACCTTGATATCGCCGATCACGAGTTCATCGTGCTGGTCGGCCCCTCCGGCTGCGGCAAGTCGACTACACTGCGCATGATCGCAGGCCTCGAGGACATCAGCGACGGCGACATCATGATCGGCGGCGACGTCGTCAACGACGTGCCCCCAAAGGATCGCGACATCGCCATGGTGTTCCAGAACTACGCACTCTACCCGCATATGACGGTGGCCGAGAACATGTCCTTCGGGCTGCGCCTGAAGCACTATCCCAGGGCCGAGATCAAGGCGCGGGTGACCGAGGCCGCGCGCCTGCTCGACATCACCGACCTGATCGACCGCAAGCCGAAGCAGCTCTCGGGCGGCCAGCGCCAGCGCGTCGCGATGGGCCGCGCCATCGTGCGCAACCCCAAGGTATTCTTGTTCGACGAGCCGCTATCCAATCTAGATGCGAAGCTGCGCGTGCAGATGCGGATCGAAATCAAGAAAGTGCATCAGAAGGTGCGCACCACGACGGTCTACGTCACCCACGACCAGGTCGAGGCGATGACCTTGGCCGACCGCGTCGTGGTCATGAACAAGGGCCGCATCGAGCAGATCGGCACGCCGAACGAGCTCTACCACAAGCCGGCCACGCGCTTTGTCGCCGGCTTCATCGGCTCGCCCGCGATGAACTTCATCCCGTGCCGGCTCGAGGATTCCGGCGGCACGCTCCAGATCCGCCTGACCGACCGCGTGGCTTTCCCGCTGCCGCCGGCCCGCGCCGCGCGCTACAACGCGCTGCCGCGCACCGACAAGCTGCTGCTCGGCATCCGGCCCGAGCATCTCACCGAGTCGCACCCGCATCTGGCGCCGGGCGTCGAGACCTTCGAAACCGTGCTCGACGTCACCGAGCCGATGGGGATGGAGACCCTGGTCTATTTCGGCCTCGACGGCACGCCCGTCTGCGGCCGCGTCGATCCCAATGCCGGCGCCACGGACGGGGCTCCCATGCGTTTGGCAATGGACCTCAACAATATGCACCTGCTAAACGAGGAGACCGGCGTCGTGCTGTGACGCCGGCTCAAGAAACGCGAGGCAGGCAGGGGAGCGATGGCGACCAACAAGAAGAAGATTTTCGTTACACAAACTTTGTCGCAAGGGGCACGCGCTCTCCTCACCCAGCGGGACGATATCGAGCTCGTCGAGTTTTCGAACCTGATCTCGGCTAAGGATTTCGAGGCCCTGCTGAAGAGCCATGCGCCGGTCCATGGCGTGGCGCTGGGTGCCACCGCCTTCGGCGAGACCGAGCTCGAGGCGTCCAGGGACATGAAGGTGGTGACCCGCATCGGCGTCGGCTACGACGCCGTCGATGTGCCCGCCCTCTCCCGCCGCAAGGTGCCGCTGATGGTCGCGGGCAGCGCGAATTCGCCCTCGGTCGCCGAACAGGCGCTGTTCATGATGCTGACGCTGGCCAAGCGCGCCAACGAGATGCACGCCTGCGTCAAGGACGGCAAATGGGCCGACCGGCTCGGCATGCTGCCGTTCGATCTCTACGGCAAGACCGTGCTGATCATCGGCTTCGGCCGCATCGGCAGCCGCACCGCCGTGCGCTGCCTGGCGATGGAAATGAAGGTGCAAGTCTACGATCCCTACAAACCCGCCGCC
This sequence comes from Bradyrhizobium sp. USDA 4486, assembly GCF_054057995.1. Classification (NCBI taxonomy): domain Bacteria; kingdom Pseudomonadati; phylum Pseudomonadota; class Alphaproteobacteria; order Hyphomicrobiales; family Nitrobacteraceae; genus Bradyrhizobium; species Bradyrhizobium sp. USDA 4486. The sequence continues at coordinate 2,212,520 of NZ_JBSRZV010000001.1, read as the reverse complement.
GAGATCAAGGCGGCCGGATGCGAGCCGGTCAGCGATCTCGACGCCGCGCTGCCGAATGCCGATTTCGTCACCATCCACTGCCCGAAGACGCCGGAGACCGTCGGTCTGTTCGACGCGGCACGGATCGGCCGGATGAAGCCACGATCCTATCTCATCAACACCGCCCGCGGCGGCATCGTGAGGGAAGCGGCGCTGTACGATGCGCTGGTCTCCGGCAAGATCGCCGGTGCCGGCATCGACGTGTTCGAGGTGGAGCCGCCGCCGGTCGGCAATGCGCTGTTCGCGCTGCCCAACGTCATCATGGCCCCGCATGTCGCCGGCGTCACGGTCGAGGCGGTCCAGCGCATGAGCGAGCAGACCGCGCGCAACATTTTGAGTGTGCTGGACGGCGATCCCATCCGGCAGAACGTCATCAATCAGGACGTGCTGGGCTGAAAAACCGAAACGCGCGCAGCTAAAGCGTGATGGATCATCATCGCGCTTTAGCTTGTTGTTTGAGCATGATCTTTTCCGGATCATGCGCGGTCCGCCCGCCTTCGGAAGGCCAGAATGCGTCCCATTTTGGTGCAGATCGGGCCCCAACTCAGCCTTAATCGAACCCGCGTAATATATCTGGCCGCGGCGGCAGGGGGACAGACTTGCCGGCCGCGTCGAGCTGGAGGATGGACCCTTGTCAGAGATCGACCCGACCGACCACGCGCTCGCGACCATCGCCAGCATCCTGGAGCACCCCGAGCCGGGCCCCGTCGTCCGCGAAACCGAGATCATCCGCGAGACCGAGATGGTCGCCGCCGGTGAGCAGCCGTCCGCCGAAGAACATGAAGAACGTGCTGAAGAAGATCATGCGGTCGACGAGCATCCGGTGGTCGACCAGCAGCCATTGGTGCCTGATCACACCGATGCCGACGGCTACAGCAAGGTCGGTCCGGGCCCGATGGTGGCGATCCGCCTGAAATGGACGGTGCATCGCGGCGACGACGGCCAGTACTACGTCCACGAGACCATCGGCGAGCAGTCCGCGCCCGTGGTCAGCGGCCCGATGACGAGCGAGGCCGCCGTGCGCTTCGTCGACGAGCACGAGGACGAGGCCCACCGCCGCTTCGAGCTGCTCCGCAGCGAAATCGCCGGCCGGAGCTCGCTCGCCGAGTTCGAGCGGAAGGGCGAAGCTTAAGGCAGTTCGCAGACCAGATGTTTCTGCACCTCTGTCTGTCGGAGAGGACTATTTTGCACGACGTGAGTGCGCGCCTCGTCCTTCGAGACGACCGCTTCGCGGTCTCCTCAGGATGAGGCTAAGCGGGATCGGTGCACGTCAAGACTACGGCTGCACACTCGATCCTCATCCTGAGGGCCCGCCGACGGCGGGCGTCTAGTGTCCTGAACCAGAAGTTCGCAACATTGGTCCGTTTTGTGCCGGGGTATTGTATCGGCAGAAGCGCTCGATGGAAGCAAGGATGTCGTCAGCGGACTTGGTCCATCGGAAATGGTTTCGGATCGGCATTGTGTCGTTCGATGAACGAGGTGATGTCCGCCCTGAGGGCAGCGACACTGCGATAGACGCCGCGCCTGATCTTCTTATCGGTAAGGAGCGCGAAGAAGCGCTCGACCTGATTGAGCCATGACGAACTGGTCGGGGTCAGGTGCACATGCCAACGCGGCCTTTTGGCTAGCCATTTCCGGATCAGCGGCGTCTTGTGCGTTGCATAGTTATCCATGACGAGATGGACGTCGAGTTCGCCCGGTACGGCGGCCTCGATCTCGTCGAGGAACTTGCGGAACTCGGCGGCTCGGTGGCGTCCGTAGCATTTGCCGATGACCCGTCCGGTCGCAATGTCGAGAGCGGCGAACAGCGATGTGGTGCGTATTGCCTCATGTACTGATGCTCCCGGGTGCGATCGGTTGCCTCATTTATTTTGCTCCTGGCTTGAGTTGAGGAGGAGGCCGGGTGCGGAGATGGCCGGGGTTTCGGAGCGCCCGGCCTCCTCCGCTGGTACCTCGCACGTCATTGGGGTGTTGTGACCTCGTACCCTGGCGGCATTTTCTCGCTAGGAGCGAACAGCAGCGCATTCGCTTGCTCGCTGCGCCAGGATTTCAGCCGACGTTGAAGGGTTCGAAGAAGCTTGTTCGGATAGGCTCCAGGATATTCCATCTGCAAGCGCGAGAGCAGTTCGCTGCCAGTCCGCCAAGGCTCAGCTTCAAACCATTTTCGCAAATCTGGCGTTGCTCGGATGAGCGGGTCGGGACGACGTCGGCCTCTTTTCGCCTTCACGAGTGGCCGATCCGTCGGTCGCATGGCTCCGTCCTTCCAGGCCGTGCGCAAGCTTGCCAGGAAGCGATCGATCGGTTGCGATGCCACAGCAGGATGGCCGATTGGTTGGGTATCAGCGAGGGCCGCGAGGCGCTCCTGCACGTCGCGGATGTCGCGCAACAACGCGACTGGATCGAGAGCGGCATAGATTTCTTGGAGATGATGGCGGACAGCGTCAGGCGTGCGGGCGTCCGCTGCCAGGCGCTGGTGTGGTGTAGCCGGCGCGCTGTATGTCTTGCGTACACGGGCACCGTCGCGCTGCTTGGCTATCAATTTGAACGAGGGTTGGAAGAAGTTCACGAACAGCCGCGCCGATCGATAGAGTTCAGCCAGCAGCTTGGCCGCTTCCAGGCCCTCGAACCGACGATAGCCGACTATCCTGCGCACGACGGCGCCGTTCTTCTGCTCGACGAACGCCTGGTCATTTTTTCGGTAGGGCCGGCAACGCGTGAAGACGATGTTGGCCGCCTCGCAGTAGGCTTTCAGCGTCTCGTTTATGAACACCGTATCATTGTCAGTATCGAAGCCGAGCAGCGCAAACGGCAATTGTTTGCGCAATTCCGTCAGCACCGTGCTCAACAGCGTTTGTTCGCGCACGATCAGAGGAGCGCACTCCGTCCAGCCGGTAGCAATGTCGGTGAGCACGAGGGTCTGGATGAAGCTGCCGCGCGCAGATGGACCGCTATGCGCGACAAGGTCGGCCTCGACGAATCCGGGCGCCGGATCATTCCAATCCGCCGACGTCCTTATTGGAACACTGCGACGCAACGAGTGCGTCGCGTGCCGCCGACGCTTGCGACCTAATCCTTCTCGGACCCCCACCAATGCGCGGTCGATCGTCGCAGCGCTCATTGCCAAAAGTTTGTCGCGGATCTCGGGGGTAAGGTCGAGGTGGCCATGCCGTTCCATCGCCTCAATCAACGCAGGCATTAACGCCTTCAGCCGCTTCCCGCAGATCCGGTCTGACGCCTCCCAAAGGAGCACGAGCGCGTTGTGTTCTACCTCATTATACATTCGACGTCGCGCTCTTCGGCTTGGGCGCGCGTCTTCCTGACCTCGAAGTAGTCGCATCGCATGCTTGCGATGGAATCCGGTGATGTCGACGAACTCGTCCAATATCCGCGTCTTCTTCGCGCGATCCGAACGCCGATAGCGCGCGCCTGCTGCCGCCGTCAGTTCCTTCCGCGTTGCCATGCTTAGCCAGCCCATCTTCGCCCCCGCTCGCTCCCGATCCAAGGGAGCAATTTACGTGAGGCAACGGCTCAGCATCTGGTAACAATTAGGGCGAGGCAATGCGTGGTGCCGTGCCTTTTGTAGTCATGGCTCCTTCGAGCCGGCTGACCGGGACGCATCGGCAGCATCGGCTGACTGCGGTCCAGCGCCTGGATTTGGGACTTTTCGTCTACACACAGAACGATGGCGTGTGCCGGCGGCGAGACGTAAAGGCCGACGACGTCGCGCACCTTGGCGACGAAGTTCGGATCGGTGGAGAGCTTGAATGTCTCTAGCCGGTGCGGCTGGAGCCCGAAGGCCCGCCAGATGCGTTGCACCGTTGACACCGACAGGCCGCTGGCCTTCGCCATGCCCCGAGAACTCCAATGAGTGGCGTTCTCGGGGCAGCTTTCCAGCGTCCGCACGATCACGGCTTCGATGCGGGCATCGTCAATGGTGCGCGGCGCCCCGGAACGCGGCTCGTCGTGCAACCCGGCCACGCGCTGCTCTACAAAACGCTGCCGCCACTTGCCTACCGTTCCCCGCTCCAGGCCTAGCTTGGCCGCCACCTCCTTGTTCTGACCGCCTTCCGCGCAGGTCAGCACGATCCGGGCTCTCAGAGCCAGCGCCTGCGCCGTTTTCCGCCGCATCGTCAGCGACTGAAGTTCGGCAAGCTCATCATCGCTCAATATCAGGGGCGCAAGCCGCTGGGCCGACATCAGATCCTCCGTCGCTGTTACAGCCGCCATCCCTGGCACAGCGACGCGAATCTACTGCGAATCTACGATTGCGAACTTGTGACTCAGGACACTAGAAGGATGGCCGCAAGCGAGCTTCCCGCCACGTTCTTCTTCATATGCGATGGCCCTGCTCCACTGGGGAGAGCTAGCCCAGCCTACTTCCTTCCCAAAAAATCCTTCTTCACGAGCTCGACGCCGGCGTGCCGCAGCAGGTCGTAGGCCGTCGTGACGTGAAAGAAGAATTGCGGGATGCTGTTGGTGAGCAGCAGCGTCCGCCCGGTAAAGGGCAGCTCGGTCCCGTTCTTCAGCCGGAAGAAGACCTTCAGCTCCGCTGCCGCGTCGATCTCGGCGCGCGGCAGGCTTTCGATGAATTCGATCGAGGTCGCGATCCGGGCCTGAAGGCCGGCCATGTCATGCTCGAGCGGCGGCAGCGCCACCGGCTCGCACTGTGCCAGAAGCGCCGGAGCAACCACTGCATGGCGGCAGGCCTCGCCGACCTGCTGGGCGAGATCATACATGTTTGGCGCCATGCGCATGCCAAGCAAAACCGCCGGATTGAACTTGCGCGTCTCGGCATAGGCAACGCCCTTGTCGAGCAGGACCGACAGATTGCGCAAATACGGCACGAAGAGGCCGACCGAGGCCTCGTACATCGAGATCGTCACGACAACATTCCCTTCAAATTCCGTCTCGCCAGCAACTGGCATCTGGTCTAAATCCACACGTCGAGAGCTGCACAATGACAGCTCGGGCATGGGTGGAAAAGAGATGATCGTTCGTATAGTGGCGGCTCTGGCCGTGGTCCTGCTGGCAAATCTTTCGGCGCACGCACAGCAGGCGGCGCCCTCGCGCCTCGACGAGATCGTCAAGCGCGGCACGTTGCGCGTCGGCATGACCGGCGACTACAAGCCGTTCACCTACCTCGACAAGGCCACGCAGCAGTTCTCCGGCTTCGACGTCGACATGGCCGAGGCGCTCGGCAAGGCGCTCGGCGTCAAGGTCGAGTTCGTACCGACCGCCTGGCCGAAGCTGATGAAGGATTTCGAGGCCGACCAGTTCGACATCGCCATGGGCGGCGTCTCCGTCACCCTCGACCGCCAGAAGAAGGGCTACTTCTCGACGCCGATCATGCGCGAGGGCAAGACGCCGATCACCCGCTGCGCCGACGTCGGCAAGTACCAGACGCTAGCCGACATCGACAAGAAGGGCACCCGCGTTATCGTCAATCCCGGCGGCACAAATGAGCGCTTTGCGCGCGCCAACGTCAGAGACGCCGAGATCACCGTTTTCCCGGACAACACCGTGATCTTCGACGAGATCGCCAAGGGCAATGCCGATCTGATGATGACGGACGCCTCCGAGACCCGCTACCAGCAGAAGCAGCATCAAGGCGTGCTCTGCGCCGTGCATCCGGACAAGCCGTTCGACTTCTCCGAGAAGGCCTACTGGCTCCAGCGCGACATGGCGCTGAAGGCCTTCGTGGACCAGTGGCTGCATATCTCCATGGAAGACGGCAGCTACAGGAAGATCTACAGCGCCTGGTTCGACTAGGGCGCTTCCCCGTTCCGAGTCCGTCGGGAACGGCGCTCCAGGCCGCGGCCTCCTGTCGCCTGCCTCTGTCAAACTTTGGACCGGCTTGAGGCCTATTGAACCCGGAACAGCGGGACGACGACTCATACCGAGACAGTGATCTAGATCACGTTTCGGAATGAAGCCGGCGCGTAAGCGTTGGTGCGGGACCACCTGTTCAGGAGATGCGAAATGAGGAAGCTGTTGGCCACGGCCGCATTCCTTTTGGCGAGCACCGCTGCCCAGGCGCAGTACACTTTCGAATATGGCGGGCACACCATCCGCATCGATCCCGACCGCGGCACGGTGCAAATCCCCGGCGTGTACGACAACACCGGCCAGGGCAAGGTCAAGAAGGCCAAGAAAAACGAGAGCCCTGCGGACAAGCAGCCGCCGCAACAGGCCAAGGCCGATCCGCAAGCGCCGCCCGCGCCAGCACCGGCACCCGCTCCAGTCGCAGCGCCTCCAGCCGAGAAAGCTCCGGCTCCCGCACCGGACGCCGCAGCACCGCCGCCGGCGCCGCCTCCACCTGCTCCGCCTCCTGCAGCAACCGCCAGCAACGCTCCGGCCGAGACGGCCGTGCTGCCGTCGCCCGCACCGCCTCCGGCCCTCGCGCCGGTCGAGCAGCACGCCGCTCCGGCCGCGGCTCCGCCGGCGGCCCCGCCCGTGGCCGCTGCCCCTCCGGCGCCGCCTCCGCCTCCCGCTCCGGCGCCCGCCCCCGCTCAGTCCGCCGCCGTGGCCCCGCCGGCTCCCGCAGCGGCGCCCGCGCGCGATCTCAATTCGCCGCTCGGCGTCTGGCTCACTGAGGAGAAGGAAGGCAAGGTCCGCATCGAGCAATGCGGCAACAATCTCTGCGGCTATTCGGTCGATGCAAAATCGAACCAGAACGGCGAGCAGGTTCTGATCAACATGAAGCCCGGCAAGGACCAGAAATGGTCCGGCCGCATCCTCGACCCCAACTCCGGCTCGACCTACGATTCAACGATCGCGATGAAGGGCACCGACCGGCTGCGTGTGCAGGGCTGCGCCTTTGGCGGCATGTTCTGCGGCGGCCAGACCTGGACGCGGGTGAACTGAGTTCGGGCGACACGCTCTGACGAGACAAGGGGCCCGCACGGGCCCCTTTGCTTTTGCCTACCGCATCATTGCGACGTGCTGCAGCTCACGCAGCGCCTCGCGCGTGACAGCCCTCACATCACAGGTTCAGCACCGGTGACAGGATCCCCGCATGCTCAACCCCAAGGTGCGTGTCATGAACGGATTTCGCAGAGCTCTCCTCGCCACCATTGTCGCCCTCGCCTTCCCGCTCGCGCAGGCCGATGCTGCGGGCTCCACCTTCGACGGCACATGGAATGTCCGCATCTCGTCCTCGAGCGAGACCTGCGGCAATGGCGTGACCGTCGCGATCGGCATCAGCAACGGCCAGATCGCCTCGAGCAGCGCGGCGGTGACGGCCTCGGGCCGCGTGGCGAATGCCGGCAGCATCAACGTCACCCTGAGCACCGGCATCAAGCGCGCCGTCGGCTTCGGCCGGCTCAGCGGCACCTCGGGCGCCGGCACCTGGCGCGGCGCGATGTGCACGGGCACGTGGACCGCGGAGCGGATGTAGGTGGCCGTGTCCCGGACAAGCGGCGACGCCATCGCGCGTTGAAGACGCGCGTGAACGCGCTTACGGCGTTGCTGCGCAGAGCCGGGACGCAGCACTCATTGTCATTAAATGGCTCTGGGTCGTGGATCGGCGACGCATCGTCTTGGGGCGATGCGTCTTGTCCGCGACATGAGTGCCTTAGCCAACCGCTGCGCCGTACTCCGCATCCGTCACCGGCTCCAGCCACGTCGAATAGACGCCGTCGAGCGCTTCCTGCATGGCAATGTGGCACATGCTGTTGTTGGGCGAGGCGCCGTGCCAGTGCACTTCACCTGGCGGAATCCAGACGGTGTCGCCGGGCCGGATTTCCTTGACCGGCCCCCCCTTGCTCTGGACGCGGCCGACACCCGAGATCACGTAGAGCGTCTGCCCGAGCGGATGGTGGTGCCAGTTGGTGCGGGCGCCCGGCTCGAACGAGACGCGCGAGACGTTCAGCCGCGCCGGCGCGGGCGCCATGTTGATGGGGTCCTGCAACACGGTGCCGGTGAAGTTTTCCTTCGGCGCGCGGCGGGTCGGCCGCGTGCCGGCGAGCGTGATGTCCATGGGATACCTCGTTTCCTGTTACTTCTTGCTGGCGGCGTAGCGCGCCTTGGTCTCGGCGTTCATGGGGTAGAGGCCCGGCAGCACCGCGCCGTTGTTCACCTCGTTGACGATCCAGGCTTCCATCCGCTCCTGCTCGACGCCCTCGGCGAGGACGTGGTCGAGCATCGCCTGCGGGATCAGCACGCAGCCGTCCTGGTCGGCGACGACGATGTCGTTCGGGAACACAGCGACGCCGCCGCAGCCGATCGGCTCGCCCCAGCCGACGAAGGTGAGGCCAGCAACCGACGGCGGCGCGGCATAGCCGTCGCACCACACCGGAAGATTGGTGCCGAGCACCCCCTCGACGTCACGCACGACGCCATCCGTGACAAGCGCGGTGACACCGCGCTTCACCATGCGGGCGCAGAGGATGTCGCCGAAGATGCCGGCATCGGTGATGCCCATGGCGTCGACCACGGCAATGCAGCCCTCCGGCATCGCCTCGATCGCGGTGCGGGTCGAGATCGGCGAGGACCAGGATTCCGGCGTCGCCAGATCCTCGCGCGCCGGCACGAAGCGCAGCGTGAACGCCGGTCCCACCAGGCGCGGCAGGCCCGGACGCAGCGGCCGCGCGCCGCGCATCCACACATTGCGCAGGCCCTTCTTCAGCAGGACCGTGGTGATGGTGGCAGTGGTAATGCCGGCGAGGGTCTTGCGGGCTTCGGGGGACAGCGACATGGACGAGAACGAGCTCCGAGGTGCGGGAAAGAACGCGCGCATCTTGCGAGGTGCGGGCTTTGCGTCAAGGCCCAAAAGAGGCACAGGAATGCAGGGCGGCAGGGCCGTTATGCGATGCGATAACAAGGCTTTATCGCCTCCCCTTGCATTAATTTATTGGACTTGCGAGCGCATTTACGCGAAGCAGGGAAACGCGGAACTCAAGGGCGAGCCCGCGTTTTCCGAGAAGCCCGATTTCGACAGCTCTGCGACAGCCCATGGCCGCGACGCTCCCCCCGCCCCGCCTTCTGCCCAGTGGCGACAGCGCCGTCACGGTCGAGTTCAGCCGCACCATCGACGACGACGCCAACCAGCGCGTGCTGGCGCTCGATAAGGCGCTCGCGGCAAGCCCCATCGACGGCATCACCGAGACCGTGCCGACCTATCGTTCGCTGCTGGTTCATTACGATCCCTGCAGGATCGGCTTCGAGGCGCTCGCCGAAAAGCTCCTGCCGATCGCCACCCAGCCGCTGCCGCCCGCCACCAAGGCGCGGCGCTGGCGCATTCCGGTCGCCTATGGCGGCGAGCATGGCATCGACCTCGAGGATGTCGCAAAAGCGCTGAACACCACGCCCGACGACGTCGTCGCCCGGCACGTCGGCGGCGACTACAAGGTTGCGATGATCGGCTTCACGCCGGGCTGGTCCTATCTCAGCGGGCTCGACAAATCCCTGCACATGTCGCGGCGGCAGTCGCCGAGGGTGCTGACGCCGGCCGGCACGATTTCGATCGGCGGCATCCAGGCCGGCATCCAGTGCCTCGCCGCGCCCAGCGGATGGCACCTGCTCGGCCGCACGCCGGTGCGAACCTATCAGCTCCATCGTAATCCGACCTTTCTCACCGAACCCGGTGATCGCGTGACGTTTTTCGCCATCGACCACAACACGTTCGAGGAGCTGGACCGCGCCGCCGAGGCCGGCGAGATCATCGCCGAGCAGGTCGACGCATGAGCCGGCTCATCGTCGCCAGCATTGGTCCCGCAAGCTCCGTCCAGGACGGCGGCCGCCACGGCGCACAGCGTTATGGCCTGACGGTCAGCGGTGCGATGGACCGGCTATCGCTGGCCGCGGCGAACACGCTGGTCGGTAACGATCCGTTTGCAGCCGCGGTCGAGATCGGCCCGTTCGGCGCAACGTTTACCGCGAAGGATGGCGCCGTGCGCGTCGCGATCGCGGGTGCGCCGCGCAATGCAGATATTGCCGGCAAGCCGGTCGCGATGGACACATCGGTGACGCTGAAGGACGGCGAGACGCTCACGCTCGGCTTTGCCCGCGGCGGCGCGTTCACCTATCTCGCGATCGAAGGCGCGATCAAGGGCGAGCAGGTGTTCGGCAGCCTCGCGGTGAATGCCCGCGCCGGGCTCGGCAGCCCCTATCCGCGCCCCCTGCAGGCCGGCGACGAGTTCATGGTCGATGCTGCGAGCGGCGCGCCGGAGCTGCGCATTGAGCTGCCGAAGCGTGCGCCAGGTCCGATCCGCGTCGTGATGGGTCCGCAGGACGACGAGTTCGACGACGCCAACAAGGCGCTGTTTCTGCAGAGCGAGTGGAAGATCTCGGCGACCTCCGACCGCATGGGCTATCGGCTCGAAGGTCCCGCCATCAAGCATCTGCACGGCCACAACATCGTCTCCGACGGCACGGTGAACGGCAGCATCCAGGTGCCGGGCAACGGCGCGCCGATTGCGCTGATGATGGACCGCGGCACCTCCGGCGGCTACCCCAAGATCGCGACCGTGATCACGGCCGATCTCGGCCGGCTCGCGCAGACCTCGGCGGGAACAGCGTTCCGCTTCCTTGAGGTCACCATGGCCGAGGCGCAGGACGAGGCGCGCAAGTTTGCGCAGCTGATCAAGAACCTTCCGGATCGGCTGCGCTCCTCCGACACGGTCGAGCTCAACATCGCGGCGCTCGGCGATGCTAACGTTGCGGGGTACGCAGTGAACGCGATGGATGCCGGGACGTGGCAGGTCGCGGCGGAGCCGTAAACGACAAGAAGACCAGAGGAGCACCCCATGAAGACGATCGATCTCAATTGCGACCTCGGTGAAGGTTTTGGCGCCTGGGAGATGGGCAACGACGCCGCCATGATCGAGCTCGCAAGTTCGGTCAACGTCGCTTGCGGCTTCCATGCCGGCGACCCCGACATCATGCGCCGGACGGTTGAACTGGCGAAGGCCCGCGGCGTCTCGGTCGGCGCCCATCCCGGCTACCGCGACCTGCATGGCTTCGGCCGGCATCCAATCGCGGGCCTGAAGGCCTCCGAGATCGAGAACCTCGTCGCCTACCAGATCGGCGCGTTGCAGGCCATCGCGACCGCGGCCGGCCACAAGGTGACGCATGTGAAGGCGCATGGCGCGCTTTCCAACGTCGCCTGCGAGGACGACATGACGGCGAAAGCGATCGCCGCCGGCATTAGGGCAGTCGATCCCAACCTGATCTTCGTCGTGCTCGCCAATTCGAAGCTGGTGAAGGCCGGCGAGGACGCCAACCTGCCGCTGGTGCACGAGGTGTTCGCCGACCGCGCCTATGAGGACGACGGCAATCTCGTCTCGCGCAAGAAGCCCGGCGCGGTGCTGCACGACGCCAAAGTGATCGCCGACCGCGTGGTGCGCATGGTGCAGGACGGCGCGGTGGTGTCGGTGACGGGCAAGGTCATCAAGATGCGCACGGACACGGTGTGCATCCATGGCGATACGCCCGGCGCGGTCGACATCGCGCGGGGGTTGCGCCAGGCGTTGAAGGATGCGGGGATCGAGGTGGCGCCGTTCAAGCGCGGGACGTGAGGTTTGTCGAATTCGGGATGATGCGAAGCATCAGACTATGGTGCGCAACTGCGCACCTGAGAATCTCGAGGTTCCGGGTCGGCTTCGCCGCCCCGGAACGACGCCTTTAGAACGGATGCCCTGACAGGGTGCCGAACACGATCGCCGCGATAACGGCAAATGCGCTGTAGAGCGCGACGTGATGCATGCTCGTCCGGGTCCGACGCGAGAGCGAGCGCGCGTAGAAATGCAGCCTAGCTTCCGCCGATAGTTCGCGCATGGTCGATCTCCAACGCCCCATTTGCGGGAGTATGAAGGATCAACCCTGGCGGGAGGCAAGACGGCGGCGGAAATAGCGATGAGAGTTCTCCAGACCCGCCCCGTTGCAGATGCAAATTCTCTTCACCTGCGGGTTCCGAGAGTCCTATTCGTTAAATTCGGAGCCAGTTGGAACCGGCTCCGATGACACTGGAGTGACAGCTCCTCGCGGCTCAGTAGACGTCAGCCTGGAAGCGGCCGGTCTTTTTGAGCTCGGCGACGAAACTGACGGCCTCGTCGGTCGAGCGTGCGCCGAATTGGGCGACGATGTCGACGAGCGCGCGCTCGACGTCCTTGGCCATGCGCTTGGCATCACCGCAGATGTAGAAATGCGCGCCCTCGGCGAGCCAAGTCCACAATTCGCGGCCGACCTCGCGCATGCGGTCCTGCACGTAGAACTTCTTCTCGCCGTCGCGCGACCAGGCCAGCGACAGGCGCGTCAGAAGCCCCGAGGTCTTCATCGCATTGAGCTCTTCCTGGTAAAAGAAATCGCAATCGCTGCGCTGGTGGCCGAAGAACAGCCAGTTCTTGCCGGGCGCGCCGGTCGCCTTGCGATCGAGCAGGAAGGCGCGGAACGGCGCGATGCCGGTGCCGGGCCCGACCATGATGATGGGAATCTTCGGATCCTGCGGCAGGCCGAAATTGTGCGCCTTCTGCACATAGACCTTGAGCTTCTCGCCCTCAGTGATGCGCTCGCCGAGGAAGGTCGAGGCGACGCCGACACGCTTGCGCTTGCCGATGACGTACCGCACGGAATCGACCGTCAGCGACAGTTTTCCCGGCGTCGCATTGTGTGAGGACGAGATCGAATAGAGCCGCGGCTGCAGCGGCTCCAGCGCCTCGACGAACGCTTCGGGATGCGGCCGCGTCCCGGAAAACTTCTGCAGCGCCGCCATGACGTCGAGCGTCGCGGCATCGCCATCGGGGTCCTCGCCCTGCGCGAGCGCCCGCGCCTTCTCGCGCTGCGCGCCGCCGGTGATGAAGGAGATCAGTTCGAACAGCGAGTCTGGTGCCGGCGACAGCGAGACGTCGTCGATCAAGACCTCGCGCAGCGTCTTGCCGTTCACCTTGGTGGTGTGGGAAGCGCCGAGCAGCGCGATGATCTGGTCGACTAGGCCGACATCGTTGCGCGCGAACACGCCAAAACTGTCACCGACGACATAGTCGAGCTTGCTCTCGGAGAGGTCGAACTCGACGTGATAGGTCTCCTTCTCCGACTTGCCCTTGTTGAGAAGACGCCGCGACAGGAAGGTCGCTTGGGCCGGATTGTCGCGCGAGCGGCCGGGCTCGGCGATGGTCACGGTCACGGCGGGCGCGGCGACTGCATCCGAGTTCTCAGGCGATTTCGCCGCGGGCGCCTTGTCCAGCTCCTCGTATAGCGATTTCAGCATCCGCGCGGTTTCCTTGCCGCCGGGGACGCAGAGATTGAGCCGCGCCTCGCTGCGGCTCGCGATCGCCTCGGAATAGTCGTGGCAATTGTAGCCGCACTGGCCGCAATCCTGCTGCGCCATCGCCGCCATCATCTTGCGGCGCAAGGGGCGGCCCTCGGCGAGTTTCATCCGATCGGCGATCGGCATGGTCTGGTCGTGCCACGGCGCTTCGCCATCGTCGCCGTCACCGCTTTGCATGACGGCGGCGCCCTGCTCCGCCGACAACGGCGTTGCGGCATCAGGCGACAGCAGCCCGGCAAAGAAGCCGTTGAGCCAGGAGCGCTGCGCGTCGGAGAACGGCGCGCTGGCGGGGATGATATCGAGCTTCGGCGGAGGCGTGATCTGGTTCATGCGGACACCTGTGCATCGGCAAGCTTGCGCAGCGTCTCGCCGTCATGGCGGCGCGCGAAGGAGAGGAAGGTTTCATCAGGGGAAGAGCGATGAGCGAGATAGGCCTTGAGCAGCGCCTCGACCGTCTTCGGCGCGTCCTCGGCCTTGAGGTCGTGATAGACCTCTTGCCCGACATCGGCGTCGGGGCCGAACCCGCCGCCGGTGAAGAGGTGATAGCCCTCCACGGTGTCCTCCTCATTGATCGGCACCCGCGCGCCGATCAGGCCGATGTCGCTGATGTAGTGCTGCGCACAGGAATGGTGGCAGCCGGTCAGATGGATGTTGACAGGCTTGTCCATCGCAACGCGCGGCTCGCACCAGTCGCCGATCTCGGCGGCATTGCGTTTGGTGTTGGACGCCGCGAAACGGCAGCCGGCATTGCCGGTGCAGGCAATCAGGCCGGCACGGATATGCGAGGCCTCGACCGCGAGCCCGATCTGCTTGATCGCGGCGATGGCGAGCTCGACATTCTCATCGCGTACCCCTGAGATCAGCAGGTTCTGCCAGACGGTCAGGCGGATCTCGCCGTCGCCGAGATCCCGCGAAACTTTTGCGAGACCCCGCATCTGGTCGCTGCTGAGCTTGCCGAGCGTCAGCGACACGCCGATCCAGTTGAGGCCGTCCTGCTTCTGCTTGTGCACGCCGATATGCGCCATGCGGTCGGCGGCGGGCCGGGGCAGAAACGCCTCCTCCGGCACGCGCGTGAACGGCGTCTTCAGCCGCTCCTCGACCAGCTTGAGGAAGCCGTCATGGCCCATGGCGTCGAGCACGTATTTCAGCCGCGCCTTGTTGCGGTTGGTGCGGTCGCCATGGTCGATGAAGACGCGCACGATGGCATCCGCGACGGCAGTCGCCTGCTCCGGCTTGACGATGATGCCGGAGTATTTTGCAAAGTCCTTGTGACCGGTGATGCCGCCGAGGCCCAGACGAAACCATACGCCCGGCTCGACGCCGAAACCGTCCTTCACCTCATACGCCGTGAAGGCAATGTCGTTGGTCTCCTCCAGCACCGCGATCCTGCCGGCACCGTCGAAGGCGACGTTGAACTTGCGCGGCAGGCCGTAGAGCGAGCGGTCGTTGAGGATGTGGTAGTGCCACTCGCGCGCATAGGGCCGCGTGTCGATGATTTCCTGCGGATCGATGCCGGCGGTCGGCGTTCCCGTCACGTTCCGGATGTTGTCGGCGCCGGAGCCGCGCGAGCACAGGCCGAGGTCCTGGATGCCCTCGATCAGCTTGATCGCGTGCTTCGGCGGGATTTCGCGCAGCTGAAGATTGGCGCGCGTCGTGACGTGGCTGTAGGGCCCGCAGAGCTCGTCGGCGAGATCGGCCAGGCCCGACAGTTGCCAATGCTTCATGATGCCGTTCGGGATGCGCAGGCGGCACATGTAGGAGTCCTGCGTCGGCGCGACATAGAAGATGCCGTAATAGCGCCAGCGGAAATTGTCCGCCGGACTCGGCGGCGCGTTGTCGAGCGCCTGCTGACGTAGCCGCGAATAGGCATCGAAGGGATGCTCGTCGCGCTTGAATTTTTCCTGGTCGGCGAGCTTCTTGCCCGCGGCGATCACCTTGTCCTGCGCCTTGATGTGCACGGCATCGGGGCCAACAGGCTCGGCGGTCGCCTTGCCGGCGCCCCCGCCGAGACCGCGACCGACGCGGCTGATCTGAAGGCCGGTCGTAAAACCTTCGAGATAGCGCTTCTGCTCGTCGGTAAAGTCGACTGAGACGGTATCGAGTTTCATGGTCGGTAACGAAGCTCCTGCGGCCACCTCGGTGGCATCGACGGACATTGGCGCGACCCGCGAGGCACGCAGCTGGCTCTGGAGCCGGCTTTGCTGCCCAACGGTCCGATCAGCTTCGTTGCTGCGGGACTCGGCTCAGCAGGCATCTGTGACAAGCTGGCCGCACTGCAACATACAAGTTGCGTGCCAGCTTCCACGAAATGAAAACGCGAGTATTTTCAGTCAATTACGGAAGCGTCCGAAAGGAACCGACCTCGAACCTCTCATGAAATTCGAGCAGTCAGCCTAAAATCTAGTCGATGAATTGAATTGCCCAAAACGTAGGCAATTGCGAATCAGGCTTTCCAGAGCCCCACGTCGAACGCCTTCAGGTGCCCCAAAATGTTTCCGGGATCGAACACCGGGCCCGCGAAGGCACCGAGCCCTGCGGGCGCTTCATCGGGCGGCCGGCGGCCAACGGCTGCATCGTAGAGATCGGGCCTGAACACGGCCATCGCCGTTTTGACGCCATCCGGAGTCAGCGCCGTCTGCCCCCAGCGCACCATCTGCGCATAGAGCCAGGCCGCCTGGACCGGATCCGGGCGCCCTGCCCCTTCACGTCCGACCAGCAGGTAGCGGCCGCTCTCGCGCAAGGTGCCGTCAGGGGAAATCTTCAGGCGCCCGACCAGCGTCCGCTGGATCACCTCGACGTCGACGCCGATCCGTTCGGGCTGTGCCAGGATCTGCGCCGCCTCGGTCAGGTTCGCCGGCTCCTCGATGAACTCGGCCGCCTTCACCGCCGCGCGCACCAGGGCTGCAACCACGTCCGGGCGCTTGTCGGCCCAGACCTGGCGAAGCGCCAGCACCTTCTCCGCGGCACGGGCCAGGATGTCGGAGGAGAAATGCAGGATGTGGCCGATGCCGAGATCGACCGCGATCGAGTTCCAGGGCGCACCAACGCAGAACGCATCGACATGGCCGTTCCTGAGGCTGTCGACCATGAAGGGCGGCGGCAGCACGACGAGGCGCACGTCCTCGTCCGGATCGACGCCGGCCGCGGCCATCCAGAACCGCAGCTGGTAATTGTGGGTCGAGAACGGGAAGGTCATGCCGAAGGTCAACGGATCGGCCCCGGCCTTGCGCCTGATGGCAACGACCTTTGCCAGCGCCTTGGCGGTGGCGAGCGGATCGAAGCGGTCGCCGTCGATCTGCTCCATCAGCGCGGCATGCAGCGCCGGCGAGACCGTGATCGCATTGCCGTTGATGCCGAGATTGAACGGCGCGGCGATCGGCACCTTGACGTGGCCGAGTCCGAGCGAGGATGCGATCGCCACCGGCGCGAGCAGATGCGCGGCATCGAACAGGCCGATATTGAGCTTGTCGCGGACGTTGGACCAGGACACCTCGCGCACCAGCTCGACCTCGAGGCCCTCGGCGGCGGCAAAGCCCTTGTCGACGGCGACGATCAGGGCTGCAGCATCGACCAGCGGGATGAACCCGATGCGGAGGGGAGCGGTCATTTCAGCATCTCCGACGCGGTGATGATCGACTGGGCGATCTCGCCGATTTTCTTCTTCTCGCGCATCGCGGTGGAGCGCAGCAGCACATAGGCCTCGTCCTCGGTGAGGCCCTTCACCTTCATCAGGATGCCCTTGGCCCTCTCGATGATCTTGCGGTCCTCGAGCTGCGACTTGGTGCGCTCCAGCTCCTCCTGAAGTTTCGCGAAGGCGTTGAAGCGGGACACGCAGAGGTCGAGGATCGGCTTGATGCGCTCCTTCTTGAGCCCGTCGACGATGTAGGCGGAGACGCCCGCCTCGACCGAGGCCTGGATCGAGGCGGAATCGCTCTGGTCCACGAACATCGCAATCGGCCGCTTCACGGCGCGGCTGACCTGGAACATCGCCTCCAGCACGTCGCGGCTGGGGTTTTCCAGATCGATCAGGATGATATCGGGGTCGACCGCATAAATACGGGCCAGGAGGCTCTGCATCTCGCGGATATGGACGACTTGCGTGAATCCCGCCTCCCGCAACCCCTCCTCGAGGATCGCAGCCCGGATCGGGCTTTCGTCGACAATCACGATTTTGGGCGACTGTTCGGCGCTCATGGCTCACTCACGGCGGGTGATTCATCCATAGCATGCCCGGGGGCGATGCAAAGGGTTGTAATTATGGGCAATTGGGACTAGCTCAAGCCCGTCAATCAGGCAGATTTGGATATGGATCAGACGGCTGCGCCCAAGGTCAGCTTCGTTTCGCTCGGGTGTCCCAAGGCATTGGTGGATTCCGAGCGCATCATCACGCGCCTGCGCGCGGAGGGCTACGAGCTCGCCCGCAAGCATGACGGGGCCGACATCGTCATCGTCAACACCTGCGGCTTCCTCGACAGCGCCAAGCAGGAATCGCTCTCGGCGATCGGCGAGGCCATGGCCGAGAACGGCAGGGTGATCGTGACCGGCTGCATGGGCGCGGAGCCGGAAGCGATCGAAGAGGCCTATCCCGGCGTGCTCTCCATCACCGGCCCGCAGCAATATGAGAGCGTGCTCGATGCCGTGCACCGCGCGCTGCCGCCCGCACACAATCCCCATCTCGACCTGGTGCCGCCGCAGGGCATCAAGCTGACGCCGCGGCACTACGCATATTTGAAGATCTCCGAAGGCTGCAACAACCGCTGCACCTTCTGCATCATCCCGAAGCTGCGCGGCGATCTCGTCTCGCGCCCGGCCAATGACGTGCTGCGCGAGGCCGAGCGGCTGGTCGGCGCCGGCGTCAAGGAGCTGCTGGTGATCTCGCAGGACACCTCGGCCTATGGCGTCGATCTCAAATATGCCGAGAGCCCGTGGAAGGACCGCCAGGTCCGCGCCAAATTCCTCGACCTCGCGCGCGAGCTCGGCGAGCTCGGCGCCTGGGTCCGGCTGCAATATGTCTACCCCTACCCGCATGTCGACGAGGTCATCGCGCTGATGAACGAGGGCAAGGTGCTGCCCTATCTCGACATCCCGTTCCAGCACGCAAGCCCCGAGGTGCTGAAGGCGATGAAGCGTCCGGCGGCGCAGGACAAAACGCTGGCGCGCATCAAGCGCTGGCGCGAGGAATGCCCCGATCTGGCGCTGCGCTCGACCTTCATCGTCGGCTTCCCCGGCGAGACCGATGCCGATTTCGCCTATCTGCTCGACTGGCTCGATGAAGCCGAGATCGACCGCGTCGGCTGCTTCAAATACGAGCCGGTTGCGGGCGCGACCTCGAAGGCGATCGAGAACCCGGTGCCGGAAGAGGTCAAGCAGGAGCGGTACAACGCGCTGATGGCCCGCCAGCAGAAGATCTCCGCGCGAAGGCTGAAGCGCAAGGTCGGCACGCGCCAGCAGATCATCATCGACGAGGTCGGCCCGACGGTTGCGAAGGGTCGCTCCAAGGCCGATGCGCCCGAGATCGACGGTGCGGTGTACCTATCGAGCCGCCGGCCCCTGCGCGTCGGCGAGATCGTCACTGCGAAGATCGAGCGTGCCGACGAATACGATCTGCACGGCAGCGTCGCGGGGTTCTGACGTTCTCGGTCATCGCGAGCGAAGCGACCACCGCTCCATCACTGTCATCCCGAGGCGCTCGCGCTGCGGCGCGACCGCGCCGTAGAGCGCCTTGAAGGACGACGGCCCGGCCGCATCCCGGCCGCTCATCCTTCGAGGCTCCGCTTGCGATGCTTTCGCATCACAAGCCTCGCACCTCAGGATGACGGAGATGCTTTCCCGCTTCACGGCGTCCGCGATGACGATGTGGATACCGTCACGCCAGCCATTTCGGCACCCAGCGCTCCGGGCGCGGGGCGCGGGCGAGATCGGCTTTCGCCTCGGAGAGCTGCGCGGGCTCGCCGTCTATCATCGGGCGGACGTCGTATTCGAAATTGGGCATGACGCGGCCATCGGCATAGAGGCCGAATTTCATGGCATACCACAACCCAAGCTCGGGCTGCGCGCTGCGCATCTCCTCGCGCAGATCGCGCAGCAGGGATTCGATCGAGGCGGCTTCCTCGAACGGCTGCGGCCCGCGCGACAGCACGCGCGCCTCGTATTGCTTGCCGACGATCGCGACCTCGAAATGGGTCTTGTCCCAGGGGTTCTTGCCTTTCGGCAGATGCGCGGCGAGCCGCCAGCCGAGTTCGGCCATCAGGCGGTGATTGGCCCAATAGTCCTCGCGGTCGCGGCTCCATTTTTCGACGAAGCCGCGGAAGTCGGGCAATTCGGAAGGCGCATCATCGCTCGCCACGGGCTCGCCAGCCGGCCGCTCCGCGAGCCAGCGCGCAAGCTCGACTGTCTGGGGCTCGACCTCGTCACGCGGCTTGAGATCGCTCCAGGCCTTGTCGAACTGCTGAGACGTCAACTTTGCCAGCAGCGCGTCGAGGCTTGGCGCCAGCAGCTCGTAATCGCCCTCCGATCCCAGCCCCACGATCGGCGGGTTGTCGCGATCGAGGCCGGCGCCATACCAGCCGCCGACGGCCGAGCCGTCCGGCAGCCGCATGAACAGCGAGAACCTGTCGCGCAAGGGACTGCCGTCGATGATCGGCGCATGGTCGGAGAACTGGCCTTGCAGGGAGAAGCAGCCGACGCTGCCCCAGGGGCGCCCCTTCAGCCAGCCGGCGAACTCGACCAGCAGCGGCAACGCGTCGATGCCCGGCGGAAACGCGCCGCGAATGCTGTCGAGGTCGATCGGGTAAGGCGTGTCGGACAAGGCTGAAAACTGTCTGGTTGGCCCGCCCCTCTTGGTCGGTTCCGTCGCACGTCCGGTTCGAACCAATTCGCGTCCCTCGATCACAAACGCGCTAGAGGCTCGTTTGTTTCTGCGCGGCAATCAAAATGACACGCGCGTCCTAGGACCGCTGGCCGTGACGACGCTGCGCATGGAGCTTCGCCGCCACACGCTCGGCGAGCATCGCGCAAATGAGCCGCTTGACAAGCGCGGCCAATCGGCTGTAGGGACGCGCCCCATGATCAACGCTCGGACCCATCAGCGCACCGAAATGCTCCGTCGTCGCTTCCGCGACGATGAGAGGGTGCGCCTTGTCCGACGACGCCGCTGAACCGCTAAAATTTCAGCCGAGTTTTCGAGAAGGCCGCACCCGCAAGGTGCGGCCTTTCTGCTTTTTGCGCCCCTTTTCACCCGCCTCCAGAGGAGTTCGACATGACGACGCATCCCTACGACGCGCTGATGGACATCACCGCACGGCCGAAGGCCGTGTTCGTCCGCGGCGCGGGCTCCTACCTCTGGGACGACGGCCGCAAGCGTTATCTCGATTTCGTGCAGGGCTGGGCCGTGAACTGCCTCGGCCACTCCCCGCCGGCGATCGCCGACGCGCTCGCGTCGCAGGCGAAGCGGCTGCTGACGCCAAGTCCGGCGTTCTACAACGAGCCGAGCCTGAAGCTCGCCGCCGCGCTGGTCGAAAACAGCGCGTTCGACCAGGTGTTCTTTGCCAATTCGGGTGCGGAAGCCAATGAGGGCGCGATCAAGCTCGCGCGCAAATATGGCAGCCTGCACAGGAACGGCGCGTTCGAGATCATCAGTTTCGAAGGCGGCTTCCATGGAAGGACGCTGGCAACGATGTCGGCCTCGGGCAAGAAGGCCTTTGAGCCGCTGTTCGAGCCGAAGGTATCGGGCTTCAAGAAGGCGAAGCTGAACGACATCGGCTCGGTCGAGAAGCTGATCAACGCCAACACCGTCGCCGTGATGCTCGAGCCGATCCAGGGTGAATCCGGCGTATGGCCGGCGAGCGATCAGTTCCTGCAAGAGCTGCGCGCGCTCACTGAAGAGCACGGCCTGCTGCTCATTCTTGACGAGATCCAGACCGGCATGGGCCGGACCGGAAAGCTCTTCCACCATGAGCACACAGGCATTGCGCCCGACATCATGACGCTCGGCAAGGGCATCGGCGGCGGCGTGCCACTCGCCGCGCTGCTCGCGACCGAACGCGCCTCCTGCTTCGAGCATGGCGACCAGGGCGGCACGTTCAATGGCAACCCGATCATGTGCGCAGCCGGGCTTGCCGTGCTCGAGGAGGTCAGCAAGCCGGACTTCCTGAAGACGGTCACCGAGACCGGCCTGTTGCTTGAAAGCGAGCTGCAGAAGGTCTCGGCCCGGCACGGGCTCGGCGGCGTCCGCGGACGCGGCCTGTTGCTCGCGCTCGATCTCAAGCTGCCGATCGCACCGGGGATCGTCGCGCAGGCGTTCGAGCAAGGCGTGCTCCTCAACGCACCGCAGGTCGACACCTTGCGCTTCATGCCGGCGCTGAACGTCACGCGAACCGAGATCGCCGAGATGATCGACTGTCTCGACGGCATCTTGACGAAAGCTGGGGCGGCACGGCGTGTCGCGTGAGGTGGCACGTCATTCCGGGGCGGCTCGAAGAGCCGAACTATGGTGCGCAATTGCGCGCCTGAGATTCTCGAGATTCCGGGTTCGATGCTTTGCATCGGCCCGGAACGACGTCGAGACCTACGGCTTCAAGATCGAGGCGCCCGTGGTCTTGCGGCTTTCGAGATCGATATGCGCCTTCGCGGCGTCCTTGAGCGCGTAGGCATGGTTGATCGGCACGTGCAGCTTGCCGTTGATGACCGCGGCGAACAGCGTGTCGGCACCTTCGAGCAGCTCCTTGCGCGTGCCGACATAATCGTTGAGCTTCGGCCGGGTCGCGAACAGCGAGCCGTGATTGTTGAGCTCAGCGATCGCGAACGGCGGCACGGGGCCCGAGGCATTGCCGAAGGAGACGAACATGCCGCGCGGTTTCAGGCAGGACAACGAGCCCGGGAACGTCGCCTTGCCGACGCCGTCATAGACGACATCGCAACCCTCGTTGCGGCTGATCTGCTTCACGCGCGCGACAAAATCCTCCTCGTTATAGAGGATGACGTGGTCGCAGCCATTGGCCTCGGCAAGCTCGGCCTTCTCGCGCGAGCCGACGGTGCCGATGACGTGGGCCCCTAACGCCCTCGCCCATTGGCAGGCCAACAGGCCGATGCCGCCGGCCGCGGCATGGATCAGCACGCGATGATGCGGCTCGACTCGAAAAGTCTTGTGGAGCAGGTACCAGACCGTGAGCCCCTTCAGCATCAGCACGGCGCCCTGCTCGTGGGTGATGTGATCGGGCAGCTTGACCAGCTTCTCCCAGGGGATGTTGCGCTCGCCGGTGTAGGCGCCGAGATTGTGATAATAGGCGACGCGGTCGCCGGGATGGAAATGCGTCACGCCGGGCCCGACAGCTATGACCTCGCCCGAAGCCTCGTTGCCGGCGATGAAGGGCAGCCCCGGCGCCTTGTAGAGGCCGGTGCGGTAATAGACGTCGATGAAGTTGAGTCCGACCGCATGCTGACGGATGCGCACCTCGCCGGGCTCGGGCGCCGGCACGTCGATGCTCTCATAGACCAGAGCTTCGGGGCCTCCGACCTTGTGCACACGGACGGCTTTGGTCATCACCTGACCTCCTCTTCTCCAAGACCAGCGAAAGACATCGCGCCCGCCTTGTCAACTCGACGCTGGCCCAAGCGGCTAGGCGGACGGCTTGCCGGATTTCCTGCGATTGCGCTTCGCCAGCACGTTGAAGAATTCGACCGCCGCCGAGAACGCAATTGCGAAATAGATGTAGCCGCGCGGAATGTGGAAATGGAATCCGTCCGCGACCAGCGCGACGCCGATCAGCACCAGGAAGGCGAGCGCCAGCATCTTGGTGGTCGGATGCTCCGCGACGAACCGCGATACCGGCCCCGACGAAATGTACATGATCAGGCAGGCGATCACGACGGCGGCGATCATGATCTCGATGTCCCGCGCCATGCCGATCGCGGTGATGATCGAGTCCAGCGAGAACACGATGTCGATGACGATGATCTGCACAATGACCCAGAAGAACGCGCTGCCGGCGGACTTCTGATCGCCCTCGCTGTCATCGGCTTCGACCTCGGCATGGATCTCGTGCGTCGCCTTGGCGATCAGGAACACGCCGCCACAGATCAGGATGAGGTCGCGCCAGGAGAAGTCGTAACCTGCGAGCGAGAACACCGGCGCGGTCAAGCCGATCAGCCAGACCAGCACGCTGAGCAGGATGATGCGGAAGACCAGCGCCAGTGCGAGGCCGATCTGGCGGGCGCGGAGCGCCTGCTGTTCGGGAATGCGCGAGACGATCACCGACAGGAAGATGACGTTGTCGATGCCGAGCACGATCTCGAGCGCAGTCAATGTCAGCAGCGCGGCCCAGGCTTCGGGGCTGGTGATGAGGTGCATCATGCGAAGGATCTGACCAGACGGATCATGGCGTCGCTGAAGCTGATCCAGAGCGCGATGGCACACATCGCGACCGTCACGCCGGTGCCGACGCGAAAGTCCATGTCCAGCACGTAGAGGCCGAGCACGGCCCAGATCGCGATCAGCGACATCGTCAGCCAGCGCAGCCGCACGACGCGGACCGGATGCAGCACGTGGAACGGCACGAAGGTCAGCACCACCAAGGCGGCGACCAGCAGCGTCGACCACAGCGGCGACCAGTGCAGCAGGAACAGATAGAATGCCGCCGCATTCCACAGCGCGGGGAAGCCGCGGAAATGGTTGTCGTCGGCCTTCATGCGCAGATCGGCGAAATATAGCGCGCTGGTGACGATGATGGCGACGCCGAGCAGGGGCGCTGCGACGGGCAGCAGCAGCCCGCTGGCCACGATCGCATAGGCCGGCACGAACACATAGGTGACGAAGTCGACCACGAGATCGAGCACGTCGCCCGACCAGTTCGGCTGCACGTTCTTCACGTCGAGCCGGCGCGCAATCGGACCGTCGATCGCGTCGATGATGAGCGCGACGCCCAGCCACTGAAACATCGCCGCCCAGTGCTCGCGCACGGCCTCGAGCATCGCCAACAGCGCGATGGCGGCGCCGAAGGCGGTGAAGATATGCACCGAGAAGGCTGCGGCGCGCATCGCCGGTCTCGGCTTCAGGGAATCCTCTTGGGTATCCATGGCTTCTGCTATCAGAATGGGACCGATTTGCACATAAGCCATTGCGGCGTTCGGCCGCGCAATTCGTCATAAAACCAGGGAAAAAATAGGTGGGCTTGAATTTGCCGCGGGGCGTGTCAATTGTCACTCCATGACAGACGCATCGACACTGTTTGACGCAGCCGTGATCGGCGGCGGGCCGGCCGGGCTCGCGGCGGCCATCGCATTGGCGCAGGCGGGCGCGCGGACTGCGCTGGTGGCGCGGCGCGTGCCCTATGCCGACAACCGCACGACGGCGCTGCTCGGTGCCTCCATCGAACTTCTGGAGACGCTCGAGGTCTGGCCCCGCTGCAAGGACAAGGCGGCCGGACTCGAGGTGATGCGTCTCGTCGACGACACCGGCCGGCTGTTCCGCGCGCCGGAGGTGCGTTTCTCCTGCCACGAGATCGGACTGGATGCGTTCGGCTACAACATCGACAACCGCTCACTGATGCTGGCGCTGGAAGCGCGCGCGGCCGAATTGCCCAATCTCATCCGGTTCGACGACGAGGCCGAGAGCGTCGTCATCGAAGCTGATGACGTCGCGATCCGCACCGCCTCCGCGCAATTCCTCTCGGCCCGGCTCGTGGTCGGCGCGGACGGCCGGCATTCGCTGTGCCGCGAAGCCGCCGGCATCGAGGTCACCCGGCGCGAGCTGAACCAGACCGCGCTGACCTTCAACGTCGGCCATGCCCGCCCGCACCGCAACGTCTCGACCGAGTTCCACACGCCCCACGGGCCTTGCGTATTCGTGCCCCTGCCCGGCAATCGCTCGAGCATCGTTTGGGTATCGGCGCCGGCGGACGCCGAACGGCTGCGCGGCCTCAGCGATGACGAGCTGTCGACCGCGATCGAGAAGCAGTCGCATTCCATTCTGGGACGCATGACGGTCGAGCCCGGCCGCAACCTGTTCCCGCTGGCGATCGAGCGCCCCAAATCCTTTGGCCGCGACCGCATCGCGCTGGTCGGCGAAGCCGCCCATGTGGTTCCACCGATCGGGGCCCAGGGTCTCAACCTTGGCCTGCGCGATGCCGCCGACATTGCCCGGCTCGCGGGCGAGGCCATCGCGTCGGGCGAGGACCCCGGCACGGACGAGGTGCTCAAGCGCTACGACTGGGCCCGGCGCCCGGATATTTTGAGCCGGACCTTTGCGATCGACATCGCCAACCGCTCTCTGCTGAACGACTTCCTGCCGCTGCAACCGGTCCGCGCCGTCGGCATGCATCTGTTAGGTGCCATCGGCCCGCTCCGGCGATTTGCGATGCGCGAGGGCCTGACGCCGACGTGGCGCAGGTAGATTGGCGCAGGTAGCCACGTCTCAAGGAAACGCCAGCCGGCCGGTCTGGATCGCCCACATTACGCTGGTCAGCGTGACCACGGACGCAAATGTGCCGAGCAGCACCGCGACGGAGGCCGATTCGATCCAGGCATCGTTCTGGCGGGCAATGACGAACACGTTCAGCGCCGGCGGCAGCGAGGCCATGAGCACGGCGGTCGCAGCCCAAGGCTGTGCGAACGGGCCGAATGCCAGCATCAGGCCGAACGCTGCGAGCGGATGGATCAGGAGTTTGACCGCGATCACGCCGGGCACCTCCCAGGGTACGCGATCGAATGGGCGCAGCGCCACCGTCACGCCGAGCACGAACAGCGCGGTCGGCGCGGCTGCGTTCTGGAGAAAGGTGATGGTGCGGTCGAGCGCGACCGGCAGCTCGATATGCAGCGCCGCCACGGCTGCACCGAAGCACGCCGACATGATCAGCGGGTTGAGCACGATCTGCTTCAGCACCACGCCGAAGGCATGCCCGATCGAGGGATGGTCGCGGTCGGAGAGCTCGATCAGGAGCGGCACGATAGTGAACAGGAAGATGCTGTCGCAGCAGAAGATCAGCGCGGTTGGCGCTGCCGCCTTGGTCCCGAGCACCGCCAGCGCAAGTCCAGGACCCATGTAGCCGATATTGCCGTAACCGCCCGAGAGCCCCGCGAGCGTCGCCTCGCGCAGCGTGAGACGCCCCAAGACCTTGCCGACGACCAGCGCCAGCGTGAAGGCCGCAACTGTCGATAGTGTCGTCGCCAACAGGAACGGCGGGTTGTTCAGCTCGGCAAACGGCGTCTTCGACATGATCGCAAACAGCAGCGCCGGCAGCGACACGTAGAGCAGAAAGAAGTTCATCCAGGCGAGGCCTGATTCCGGCAGGGATTTGATCTTGCCGCAGGCAAATCCGACGAAGATCAAGCCGAAATAAGGTAACGCGAGATTGAGGATATCGACCATTAATGAAGTGTTTTCTGAAGACTTGGGGTCTATCCACCCAGCAAGCGGAGGTTAATTCCGGATCAGGGCACTAGCATCGGCCACAATCCTGGTCTATCGACGGGGGATGATTAAAGCGAGGACCGCCAAATTCCAGATCGGACAGGTCGTGCGCCACCGGATCTTCTCATTCCGTGGCGTGATCTTCGACATCGATCCTGAATTCAACAACACCGAGGAGTGGTGGCTGTCGATCCCCGAGGAGGTGCGGCCCCACAAGGACCAGCCCTTCTACCACCTGCTCGCGGAGAACGCGGAGTCGGAATACGTCGCCTATGTCTCCGAGCAGAATCTGTTGCCGGATGATTCCGGCGAGCCGATCCGGCATTCGCAGGTCGCCGAGATCTTCATCAAGAACAAGGACGGCGGCTATCGCCCGCGTAATCCGTCGCTGAACTGAGTTTCGCCGCCTGCAACCGGCCCAAAAAAGGCGCTCATGTGAGCGCCTTTTTCATATCCGGGATTTGCTCCCGATTACTTCTGGCCGGCCGGCGCGGCGCCGGGGACGCCACCGTTCTGCTCGAGCTTCTTGCGCTGCTCGTCGGCCTTCTTCTGAAGCTCTTCCTGGAGCTTCTTCTGGTTTTCCTCGAACACCTTCGGATCAGTCGGCGGACCGTCATAGGCCTTCTGGAATTCGCCGGCGAGCGGCAGCGGCAGGGTCAGGGGCGCGCCGTTGGCATTGATCGCCTGGACAACGAGATTCTGGCCCTTCTTCATGCTGTTGATGAGCTCGGGCGTCGCCTCGTAATCGGACATGCAGCCGTTCTGGAAGCAGATCACGTACGGCTGCTGCAACGGCGCATTGCTGTCGACGATGATGCGGGTGCCGTGGACGAGCTGCATGCCGAGCGGCAGCGTCACGCGCAGGATCTTCTTGGGCTCGCCTTCCGGCTCGATGATCACGGCCGCGATCACCGGCTGGCCCGATTCGATGCGGCCGTCCTTGCCGGTGAAGCAGACCTGCTTGGCATTGGCGTCCTGGCCCTTGAGGCAGAACTTGGTCCAGGGGGCGTAGATCAGCTGGATCTGCTGGTCCGCGGGCTGCGCCGCGCCCTGCTGCGCCGGAGCGCCCTGGGCGGGAGCCTGCTGCGCGGGGGCCTGGGCCGCCGGCGCCGGAGCCTTGGGGGCAGCCTTCGGAGCAGCTTTCGGCGTCGCCTTGGGCGCGGGCGCGCCCGGGGCCGGCGCAGGAGCCTGGGCCTCGGCGGCAAACGGAACGACCAACGCCGTCGCCGTCAACAGGGCGAGAAGCTGCCCGCGCGGCCGGATGGACGCGGCCAAGTAACGGAAATTCATTGCGGAAAACCCTTTCTGAACGGGAAGTGCCCGAACCGCTCCGAAGCGCCGAACCTAGCCGCCTTGGGCGCGGCTCTCTCCCCGTCAAATGAGGCGGATAAGTGACGGGCTCGACGCTCTTGCGCGATTGCGTGCCTTCTTAACGTGGCCGACGAAAAGATCAATGCCGACAAGCGTCTTTGACCGCACTGAGGACCGGGCTTTGAGCCGTCCTTGGCCTGCGCCCGGGGAAAAACCCTGTGATAGGATTCAAGGCTACTGGTCCTCGAATCAACGTGTCCGC
This sequence comes from Bradyrhizobium sp. USDA 4486, assembly GCF_054057995.1. NCBI lineage: Bacteria > Pseudomonadati > Pseudomonadota > Alphaproteobacteria > Hyphomicrobiales > Nitrobacteraceae > Bradyrhizobium > Bradyrhizobium sp. USDA 4486. Next base: position 2,184,239 of record NZ_JBSRZV010000001.1, on the reverse strand, counting down.
ATGTTCATGTTCCAGCGCCTGCTCGAGGGCCCCGGTGTCCGCCTTTGCAGCCTCGCCTTCGCGCTCATCGTCAGCCTGTCGGCAAGCGGTGGGCGCGCCGAGGAAGCCCATGCCATCGCCATGCACGGCAAGCCCGCGATGCCGGCTGATTTCACCCACATGCCCTACACCAATCCCGATGCCCCCAAAGGCGGCCGGCTGACCTGGGGCATGCTCGGCACCTTCGACAGCCTCAATCCATTTATCGTGAAGGGATTGGCCGTGCAGCCGATCCGCGCCTACGTGGTCGAGAGCCTGATGGCGCGCGGCCAGGACGAGCCGTTCACGCTCTACGGCCTGCTCGCCAAAACCGTCGAGACCGACGACGAGCGCAGCTATGTCACGTTCCGTCTCGACCCACGCGCCCGCTTCTCCGACGGCAAGCCTGTGCAAGCCGAGGACGTGCTCTTCTCCTGGCAGCTGCTGCGCGACCATGGCCGTCCCAACCTGCGGCAATATTACGCCAAGGTCGCCAAGGCCGAGGCATCCGATCCCCGCACCGTCCGCTTCGACCTCACAGGTGCCAATGATCGCGAGCTGCCGCTGATCCTCGGCCTGATGCCGATCCTGCCGAAGCATGCCGTCGATGTCGCAAGCTTCGAGGAGACGACGCTGACCGGCCCGATCGCCTCGGGCCCATACCGCGTCGCGGCGGTGAAGCCGGGCGCCAGCGTCACGCTGACGCGCAATCCCGACTATTGGGGCCGCGACCTCCCCATCAATCGTGGGCTCTACAATTTCGACGAGATCAGGCTCGACTATTTTCGCGAGGCCAATGGCCAGTTCGAAGCCTTCAAACGCGGCCTTTACGATTTCCGCATCGAGCACGAGCCCCTGCGCTGGCACGACGGCTACGATTTTCCCGCCGCCAGAAGCGGCGAGGTGATCCGCGACACCGTCAAGCCGGGCCTGCCGCAGCCGTCCGAATTCCTCGTGTTCAACACGAGGCGGCCGATCTTCGCCGACATCCGCGTGCGCCGGGCGCTGACGCTTTTGTTCGATTTCGAGCTGGTCAACCGCAACTATTTCTTCAACCTCTATTCGCGCGCCGCCGGCTATTTCGCCGGCTCCGACCTCTCCGCCTATGGCCGACCTGCGGATGCGCGCGAGCGCGAGCTGCTCAGGCCGTTCGCCGCGCAGATCCCGCCCGACATCATGGACGGCAGCTACCGCCTGCCCGTCACCGACGGTTCGGGCCGCGACCGGAACACGCTGCGCGCTGCGCTGAAACTGTTGTCGGAGGCCGGCTGGGATCTCGACGGCACCGTGCTGCGCAACCGCGCGACGAAAGCCCCCTTCACCTTCGAGATGCTGGTGACGACCCGCGACCAGGAGCGCATCGCGCTCGCGTTCCAGCGCGACCTCAAGCGCGCCGGCATTGCGGGAAACGTGCGCACGGTCGATCCTGTGCAGTTCGACCAGCGCCGGCTCGCTTTCGAGTTCGACATGATCCAGAACCGCTGGGACCAGTCGCTCTCGCCCGGCAACGAGCAGTATTTCTATTGGGGCAGCACTGCAGCCGACAATCCGGGGACCCGCAACTACATGGGCGCCAGGGATCTCACCGTGGACGCCATGATCGCCGCGTTGCTGGAGGCCCGTGATCATACGGAATTCGTCGCGGCGGTGCGGGCGCTCGATCGCGCCCTGATCGCGGGCTTCTACACAATCCCCCTGTTCAGCGTATCCGAGCAATGGATCGCGCGCTGGAATCGGATAGAACGGCCCGAGGCCACCGCGCTGTCCGGCTATCTGCCGGAGACCTGGTGGTCGAAGGGGCCACCTTAGAGCCAGTCAAGCAAAGTGACGCCGTGAACCAGCCAGCCGTATCGCCGACGCTCGACACGCTGTTTCAGCGCACGCTGATGCGGCAGCCGCACACGCTCGCTCTGCTCGACCCCCTCAACAAGGCCCGCGTGACCGGTCACCAGCCGCGGCGCATGACCTATGCCGAGGCCGACACCGCGATCGAGGCGCTCTCGGCGCATTTCGTCGAATCGGGCCTGCCCGCCAATTCGGTCATCGCGATCCAGCTGCCCAATACGGTCGAGTTCGTCCTCACCGTCCTCGCCGCCCATCGCGCCGGGCTGGTCGTCGCCGTGCTGCCGCTGCTGTGGCGGCATGCGGAACTCACCGCGGCGCTGAACCGCACCGCGGCGCGCGCCATCGTCACCATGAGCAAGGTCGATGGCGCCAGCTATGCCGACTTCGCGATGCATGCTGCGGCCGAGGCTTTCTCGATCCGCCACGTCTGCGGCTTCGGTACCGACCTGCCCGAAGGCATGGCCTCGCTCGACGACGTGCTGGCCCGCCCGCCCGGCATGACGCGCGCGGTGATCCAGGACGGCCGCAAGGCGGCGATGATCTCGTTCGACGTCACCGCGGAAGGTTTCCGCCCGGTGCCGCGCCCGCATTTCAGCCTGATCGCCGGCGGCCTTGCGATGTCGCTGGAGGCCGACGTCAAGCAGCGCGCGACCGTGATGGCGACGTTCGCGCCGATGTCGTTCGCGGGCCTTGCCTCCTCGCTCGCGGTGTGGCTGCTCTCCGGCGGCACGCTGGCGCTGCATCATCCGTTCGAGAACGACGTGCTGGAGCAGCAGATCAACGAGCACAAATGCGAGGTGCTGATCGCGCCGGCGCAGCTCGCGCTGCGGTTAGGGGATTCCGATCTGGCGGCGCGGATGCCATCTTTGCGCAACGTCATCGGCCTCTGGCGCGCGCCCGAGCAGGTGGCGGCGAGCGATGCCTGGATCGCGCCGCATGCGCCGCTCACGGACGTCTATCTCTTCGGCGAGGCCGGGTTGTTCGGCGCCCGCCGCGGCGAGGACGGCATGCCGGTGCCGGTCATGCCGGGACCGCACGGCGCGCCGCGCGAGCAGTCCGGCTCCTCCATCGCCGGCGAGATCCTGCTGACGCCGAAGGGCACGCTCGGCCTGCGCGGGCCGATGGTGCCGACCGCGGCCTATGCCCCGCCGCAGCCGGTCGGCGAGACGCTGACGGCGCAGCCGCCGCGCGACTATGTCGATACCGGCTATGCGGCCCGGCTCGACCGTCAGAGCGGCGCGGTCTGCATCACCGCCCCGCCCTCGGGCATCATGGCGGTCGGCGGCTATCGCTTCCTCTCGAACGACCTCCAGGAATGGGCGCGCCGGCTCGGCCAGGGCGCCCTGCTCACCGCGCTGCCCGACCGCCTCTCCGGCCACCGGCTGGCAGGGAGAGCCCAGGACAATGCGAGGGCCCGCGAGGCGCTCAGCCAGCTCGGGCTTAACCCACTGATGGTCGAGGCTTTTCGCGATCGTTCCGGCCCGACTTGAGCACAGTTTCGACTGACACATTGACGCTGCATTAAGGCGGCCGGACTAGATTGCGCAGCATCTGTTGCGTGATCAGAGTCTTTTGATGTCCCAGGCGGGTCCGATCCTGTTTGTGTCCAATGTCGAGCGGCCACCCTTCATTGCGGCGCTGGACGAGTCCCGGCTGTTTCCCCTGGTCGACACCGACTGGGCCAGCGCGGCGCGCGCGGTCGAGCAGGTGCAGCCGGCCGCCGTGCTCGCGGCAATGCATGCCGGGCACGAGCCGCATCTGGCACCGCTTGCCAGGAAGATCGCGGGCCAATCGCCTTACCTGCCCTTCGTGGCGCTCGATGCGGCCGGCACATTGCCGCACAATGCCCTGCCCTTTTCCTCGCGCGGCGGCAATTCCGATCGCCTGATCGCGCGGCTGCGCGCCGCGCTGCGCGTGCGCACGCTTCATGCCACCGTGCTGCGCCGGCTGCCGGAAGCCAAGGTGTCGCTGCCAGAGGGCGATCCCGCGCGCGATGCCACCGTGCTGCTGATCGGCCGCGGCGCGGCTTACCCCGCGCTCTCCGTCGCGCTCGGCGAGCGCGTCGGCGTCGTCGGCGCGCTCTCGATCGAGGCTGCGGCCAAGCATCTCAACACCCGCGATCTCGACGGCGTCGTGCTGGCCGAAGGCTTTACGGCGCGCGTCACCGACGCCTTCCTCACGGTGCTCGCCGAGGACACCCGCTTCCGCAGCCTGCCCGTCGTCGTCACCGCGCATCAGCTGACGCAGAGCTACGATCTGCCCAATCTCGAGCTGATCCCGGGCGAGCCGGCCAAGATCGCCGCCAACGCGTTGCCCTTGATCCGCCAGCATGCGATGGAAGCGCAGCTGAGCCGCACGCTGCGCTCGATCGATGCCGGGGGTTGGCTCGACCCGCGCAGCGGCCTGCTCACCGTCGAAGCCTTTGCCCGCGATTTTGCCAAGGCGGCGGAGCAGGCGCTCGCCCGCGGCGGCGGCCTGTCGGTGGCGCGCTTCGCCTTCGACCCCGCAAATTCTCGCGCACAGTTGGATGCCGCGCGTATTCTAAGCCGGCTGATGCGGCAGATGGATTTTGGGGTGGCACAGAAGGACGGCTCGGTGATCGTGGTGTTCGCGGAGACGGACTTCCGTACCGCGCACATGATCGCCCGCCGCCTGTCGGCGGTGATGCGGCACACGTCCAACGGCAAGCACGAGATGCGCAGCGATCCCGTGGTAAGCGTGGACTCGCTGTCATCATCGGATACGGCACGGTCGCTGCTAGCCCGCCTGTCGGCCGACGCGTCGCGGGCGGCGTCGTAAAGTCTCGTGCCCCGGGCGCAGCGTAGGGTGGGCAAAGCGAAGCGTACCCACCAAATCCCTCGACTTCGAAAGAACGTGGGCACGGCGCAAGTGCGCCTTTGCCCACCCTACGGCACCTGTTGCTACGCCGCCTTCTTGCTCTCCGCGAGCTGCGCCAGCTGCCGCATGATCTCCGTGGTGCCGGCGAGGCGCTCTTCAGGCGTCTCCCAGTCCTGCAGGAACACGACCTTCATGTCGGGCCGCACCTTGGCGGCCTGGCCGTAGCTGCGGATGAAGGTCACGAGACGGTCGGGATAGGCGAAGGAATTGTCGCGGAAGACGATGACGGCGCCCTTCGGGCCGGCATCGATCTTCTCGACATTGGCCCTGCGGCAGAACGCCTTGATCGCGGCGACCTTGAACAGGTAGCGCACCTCATCCGGCAGCACGCCGAAGCGGTCGCGCATCTCGGCGCCAAAATTCTCGATCTCCTCCTCTGTGTCGAGATCGGCAAGACGCCGGTACAGCGACAGCCGGACCGAGAGATCGCCGACGTAGTCCTCCGGAATGAGCACGGGCATGCCGATGGTGATCTGCGGCGACCAGCGGTCGGCGGCGGGCTCGGCGACGCCGGCCTTGAGATTGACGATCGCCTCCTCCAACATCGATTGATAGAGCTCGAAGCCGACCTCCTTGATGTGGCCGGACTGCTCCTCGCCGAGCAGATTTCCGGCGCCGCGGATGTCGAGGTCGTGCGAGGCGAGCTGGAAGCCTGCACCCAGTGTCTCCAGCGACTGCAGCACGGTGAGCCGGCGCTCGGCCTGCGCCGTGATCTTCTGCTGCGCCGGCAGCGTAAACAGCGCATAGGCCCGCAGCTTGGAGCGGCCGACGCGGCCGCGGAGCTGGTAGAGCTGGGCGAGGCCGAACATGTCGGCACGGTGCACGATCAGGGTGTTGGCGTTGGGAATATCAAGGCCGGACTCGACGATCGTGGTCGACAAGAGGATGTCGAACTTGCCGTCGTAGAACGCGGTCATGATGTCCTCGATCACGGCGGGCGGCATCTGGCCGTGCGCGACCGCGACCTTCATCTCCGGCACGTTCTTGTCGAGGAAGTCCTTGACTTCAGCGAGGTCGTCGATGCGCGGCACGACATAGAACGCCTGGCCGCCGCGATAGCGCTCGCGCAGGAGCGCCTCCCGGATCATCAGGGGATCGTGCGGGGCGACGAAAGTGCGCACCGCGAGGCGGTCGACCGGAGGCGACGCGATGATCGAGAGCTCGCGCACGCCGGTGAGCGCCAGCTGCAAGGTACGCGGGATCGGCGTTGCCGACAGCGTCAGCACGTGGACTTCAGCGCGCAGGGCCTTCAGCCGCTCCTTGTGGCTGACGCCAAAGTGCTGCTCCTCGTCGACGATGAGCAGGCCGAGGTCGCGGAACTTGATCGCCTTGCCGAGCAGCGCGTGGGTGCCCACCACGATGTCGACCGAACCATCGGTGATGCCCTTCTTGACCTCGTTGAGCTGTTTTGCGGGAATCAGGCGCGAGGCTTGCGCGACATTGACCGGGAAGCCCTTGAAGCGCTCGCTGAACGTCCGGTAGTGCTGGCGCGCCAGGAGCGTTGTCGGCACCACGACCGCGACCTGCTTGCCGTCGAGCGCGACCGCGAAGGCGGCACGCAGCGCAACCTCGGTCTTGCCGAAGCCGACGTCGCCGCAGATCAGCCGGTCCATCGGACGGCCCTTTTCGAGATCCTTCAGCGTGGACTCGATGGCGCCGAGCTGGTCCTCGGTCTCGTCATAGGGGAAGCGCGCACAGAACTCGTCGTAGAGGCCCTGCTGCACCGGCAGCTTCGGCGCCTCGTGCAGCATGCGCTCGGCCGCGATCTTGATCAGCTCGCCCGCGATCTCGCGGATGCGGTTCTTCAGCTTCGCCTTTCGGGTCTGCCAGCCGGAGCCGCCGAGACGATCGAGCTCGACCGTGGTCTGATCTGAGCCGTAGCGCGACAACAGCTCGATGTTCTCGACCGGCAGGAACAGCTTGGTTTCGGCGGCATAGTGCAGCTCGAGACAGTCATGCGGCGCGCCGGCGACGTCGAGAGTCTGCAGGCCGATGAAGCGGCCGATGCCATGATCGACATGGACGACGATGTCGCCGGCGGTGAGGCTCGTCACCTCCGAGATGAAATTGTCGAGCTTGCGGCTCGCCTTGCGCGGCCGGACGAGACGGTCACCAAGGATGTCCTGCTCGCTGATGACAGCGATCTCGTCGGTCTCGAAACCGCTCTCCAGGCCGAGCACGGCCAGCATGGTCTCGTTGCGCGGGGTCGCCTGCACCGTGCGCCAGGAGTTGACGCTGGTGGTGTGGGCGAGCTTGTGGTCGCGCAGCATCGAGGTCATGCGGTCGCGCGAGCCTTCGGTCCACAACGCGATCACGACCTTCTTGCGCTGCGCCTGCAACGCCATCACGTGGCTGACAACGGATTCGAACACGTTGACCGTGGTGTCGTTGCGCTCCGGCGCGAAATCGCGGCCCTTGCGCGCGCCGGCGTCGACGACCGAAGTGCCATCGGTCGGGACGGAGAACGGCGTCAGCCGCGCCAGCGGGATGTCGGCGAGGCGTTTGCCCCACTCCTCCTCGGTCAGATAGAGCCGGTCGGGCGGCAGCGGCTTGTAGATCGCGCCGCCGCCGGGATGCTCCATCGCCTCGCGGCGCGCCTCGTAATAGTCGAGGATCTGCTTGAAGCGTTCGCGCACGGCGTCCTCGGCCTGCGGCTCGATCGCGATGGCTGCCCCTTGCAGATAGTCGAACAGCGTGTCCATCCGGTCCTGGAACAGCGGCAGCCAGTGCTCCATGCCGGGATGGCGGCGGCCTTCGCTGACCGCCTCGTACAGCGCATCGTCGCGCTCGGGCGCGCCGAACTCGGCGACATAGCCCATGCGGAAACGGCGGATCGTGTCGGTGACGAGCTGGAATTCCGAGACCGGCACGAGATCGAGCGAGCGCATGTCGAGCAGCGTGCGCTGGGTCTCGGCGTCGAAGGAGCGGATCGATTCCAGGCTGTCGCCGAAGAAATCGAACCGCACCGGCTGCTCGAGGCCGGCCGGAAACAGATCGAGGATACCGCCGCGCACCGCATATTCGCCGGGCTCGCGCACCGTCGAGGAACGGTTGTAGCCGTTGTGCTCGAGCCAGGCGACGATGCTGTCCATCGGTACGACATTGCCGGGCGCGACCGACAGCGCCTGCGCCGCGACCAGCTCGCGCGCGGGCACGCGCTGTACCACCGCATTCACCGTGGTCAGCACGATCAGCGGCTTGTCGCTGCCGGTGAGCGAGGCGAGCCGCGCCAGCGTGGTCAGGCGCTGTGCGAGAATGCCGCCATGCGGCGAGACGCGGTCATAGGGCTGGCAGTCCCACGCGGGGAAGGTCAGCACCGGCAGATCGGGCGCGAAGAATCTCAGCGCGCGCTCGAGCTGCTGCATTCGCGGCCCGTCGCGGCAGACCACCGCAAGGCTGACCGCGGGCTTTTTCGGCCGCGCCGCGATGGCCCGCGCCAGGTCGGAGACGACGAGGCCTTCCGCGCCTTCCGCGACATTGGCAAGCGTCACCGCGCGGCCGGGCGTGAGCAGCTCGGCCGGAGATTTCATGCCCTGTTTCATGCGCTGCCGTCCGCGATCGGGAACGCCTTGATGCGCGCGAAGATCGCGCCGGTGACGTCAGCTGGCAGCACCTTGTCACCGGTGATGGCGGCATAGAGATCGGGATCGCTGATCTCGAGCAGGGTCTCCAGGTCGGTGAGCTCGGCCTCGGACAGGTTGCCGATCTCGGCGTCCGCGAAGCGGCCGAGGATCAGGTCCATCTCGCGCGTGCCGCGGTGCCAGCAGCGGAACAGGAGCCGCTTGCGGCGGTCGTCCAGCCCGTTGCTCGATCGTGTCGTTCCCGTCATGTCTCAAATCCAGTGAAACGCAGAAAGCCCGGACGTGCCGGGCCGGGGTGATATAGCCACTCGAACCGGGCGTGTCAGCCCTTTGTTATTGCAATTGTTTGAGGACGGTCATTGCCGGGCTTGACCCGGCAATCCATCGTCCTTGAAAAGATGGATGCGCGGGTCAGGCCCGCGCATGACGAATGTTGCGAGAATGCGCCCCAGCCTGCTCAATCCGCTGTTTGCTCCCGTGACCAGCCTGCCCGGCGTCGGTCCGAAGCAGGACAAGCTGCTGCAGTATCTGCTCAGCCGGAACGAGACGCCGCGGCTGGTCGATCTGCTGCTGCATCTGCCGAGTCAGGTAATCGATCGCCGGGCCCGGCCGAAAATCCGCGACGCCGCCGTCGGAACCATGGTGACATTGGAGGTCACCGTCGACCGCCACCGCCCGCCTCCGCCGCGCAATTCACGCGCGCCGTATCTGGTCTATGCCAGCGACGACACCGGCGACGTCGTGCTGACGTTCTTCCGCGCCAAGCCCGGCTATGTCGAGAAGCTGCTGCCGATGGGCGAGAAGCGCTTCGTCTCCGGCACGCTGCAGATGTACGACGGAATCCCGCAGATCGTGCATCCCGATCGCGTGCTCGACGAGGAGGCGATCTCCAAACTTTCCGGCATCGATCCGGTCTATCCGCTGACCGAGGGCCTCGCGCTCGGCTCGCTCCGCCGCGCGATCGCGCAGGCGCTGCAGAAGCTCCCTGCCTTGCCGGAGTGGATCAGCCCGGAGGTGATGCGTCGCTGCAATTTCCCGCCTGTTAACGAAGCGCTCAATCGCGTGCATCAGCCGGTCGAGCTGACGGACATCTTGCCGGATCAGCGCTTCTGGTCCCGCCTCGCCTTCGACGAGCTGCTTGCCGGCCAGCTCGCCCTTGCGCTGATCCGCGCGCAATTGCGCCGGCCCGCCGGCGCGCGCAATGCCGGCGACGGCCACCTGCGCAACAAGATCATCGACGCCCTTCCTTACTCGCTTACGCCCTCCCAGCGCAGCGCCGCGGCCGCCATTGCCGAGGACCTGAAGCAGCCGGTGCGCATGCTGCGCCTGCTCCAGGGCGATGTCGGCTCCGGCAAGACCGTGGTGGCGCTGCTGGCGGCCGCGGCTGTCGTCGAGGTCGGCAAGCAGGCCGCGCTGATGGCCCCGACCGAAATCCTGGCGCGCCAGCACATCAAGACGATCGCGCCGCTCGCCGAACGCGCGGGCATGCGCGTCGCGATTCTCACCGGCCGGGAGAAGGGTAAGGAGCGGCGCGAGATCATCACCCAGCTTGCCGAAGGCGAGATCGACCTGCTCGTCGGCACCCATGCGCTGATCCAGGACGATATTGTCTTCAGGGATCTCGCGCTCGCCATCGTCGACGAGCAGCACCGCTTTGGCGTGCGCGAGCGGCTCGCGTTGACGTCCAAGGGCGAAGCCGTCGACGTGCTGGTGCTGAGCGCCACTCCGATCCCGCGCACGCTGGTGCTGACCTATTTCGGCGACATGGACATCAGCGAGCTGCGCGAAAAGCCAGCCGGCCGGCAGCCGATCGACACCCGCGCGGTGCCGATGAGCCGGATCAGCGAGGTGATGGAGGGTGTCGGCCGCGCGCTCGAATCCGGCAAGCTGGTCTACTGGATCTGCCCCTTGGTCGAGGAATCCGAGGCCGAGGGCACCGCGCACCTGACGAACGCGACCAAGCGCTTCGAGAGCCTGCAAAAGCGCTTCGGCGACCGTGTCGGGCTCGTCCACGGCCAGATGAAAGGCACCGAGAAAGACCGCGTCATGGGCCAGTTCGCTGCCCACGAGATCGGCCTTCTGGTCGCGACCACCGTCGTCGAGGTGGGCGTCGACGTGCCCGCGGCGACCATCATGGTGATCGAGAACGCCGAACGCTTCGGCCTCGCCCAGTTGCACCAGCTGCGCGGCCGCATCGGCCGCGGCTCGGAGGCCTCGACCTGTATCCTGCTCTACGGCGAGCCGCTCGGCGAGATGTCCAAGGCGCGTCTCAAGGTGATCCGCGAAACCACCGACGGCTTCCGCATCGCCGAGGAGGATCTGAAGCTGCGCGGCGAAGGCGACGTGCTGGGCGTGCGCCAGAGCGGCCTGCCCGGCTATCGCATCGCGCGCTCGGAGGTGCACGGCCAGCTCATCACCCAGGCGAGAGACGAAGCGCTTCGCATTCTCAAGGACGATCCCAAGCTGAAGGGCGAGCGCGGCGAGGCGCTGCGCTGCCTCCTGTATCTCTACGAGCGGGACGAGGCGATCCCGCTGATCGGAGCGGGCTAGCTGGAGCGCCGCCGCAAAGATCGTGACAGACGGGCTCGCGCCGTCTGCGTCCTTGCGAGCGCAGCGAAGTCAGGCCGCGAATTCGCTCGATGACTTGCGAGGCAATAAAGCAGACCTGGAAGGCCCGACCTTTCCGAGATGCAGATTTCGTGAAATCTTCCCGCGATGCGCCGGATCATCGTCGTTGGTTCCCAGGGAAGCGGAAAGACGAGCTTCGCCCTGAAGCTCGGGCGAAAGCTTGGGCTGCCGGTGGTGCATCTCGACGTGCTGTACTGGCGGCCGGGCTGGAAGCCGTCGGACAAGGCCAGCTTTCGCACGCGCGTCGCGGATGCAATCGCGACTGACGCGTGGGTCGTCGACGGTAGTTTCTCGGGCCTGGCGTTCGATCTCACGATCGCGCGCGCCGATGTTCTGGTCGTGATCGACCGCCCGCGCTGGCTCTGCCAGTGGCGCATTCTCTGGCGGTCCGCGTTCGATCGCGACAAGACCCGGCCTGATTTACCGGAAGGGTGTCCGGAACAGTTCGACTGGAAACTGATGAAGGAAGCGTGGCGCTACGATGTCGAGCGCGTGCCGGTCATCGAGGCCGAGCGCATGCAATACGGTCCTGATGTCCCGGTCGTGCGCCTGAGGCGCGACCGGGACATCCAGGGCTTTCTGGAGTCCGTCTCGGTGCACGGCGAGTAAAGGCGGCGGATCAGGATTTCTTCTGGGCAACACGCGCGGCAAACGCCTTCAGCAATTCCGCATCAACCGCCTCGCCATTCGCGTCTGCGGCGAGATGCTCGAACCAGCGCGCAAAGCCCTCGTAGATCTGGCTCGCCGGATGGCCGGCTCCGAGGAAGCCGGAAATCTCCCGCATCTCCGCGACCCAGCGATAGGCTTTCGGAATCATGTCCGGCAATGCGATTTCGAGCCGGGCCAGGATCGCGGGCTGGCTCAGCGCGAGTTCGTCGCGCAGCGCCTCGGCCGCGCCCGCTTTCGTCGCCGCAATCACCATGGCCGAGCCGATGCCGGCGAGGCCCTTGACGATTCCGGCATAGGACATTTTCAGCGCCGACGCCGCGCCGACCGGGCCCTCGACGATCCGCACATCGAGACCGAGATCCTTGAGCACAGCCAATTCGCCGGCGCACTCGCCGGACATGTAGAAGGCCGGGCTCTTGCCGCCGGGCTGCGGCGGGAAGCCGATGATGCCGCCATCGACGAAGCGCGCCTGCGCCGAGCCGATGATCTCCTCGATCCTTTGCACGGTATCGACATTCACGGCGTTGCAGTCGACCACGACCGGCTTCTTCTCACGCCGCACGATCAGCGCGGCCAGCCGCTCTGCCAGAGCGACCGCCTCGCCCGGGGGCACGATCGACAGGATGATGTCGGCGTCCGCAATGGCATCGTCCTCGGCGCCGATCATGCCGGCGTCAGCCGCGCGTTTCAGCGTTGCTTCGCTGCGTCCCTTCAACGACGTCAGCACGCGCGCGCCGTGCTCGCTGAGGCGGCGGGCTACGGCGCTGCCCATGGCACCGGGGGCGAGGATCGCAATGGTTTTGGACATCGTGCACTCCAGGTCGAATTCCGAGCGAGGCGCTCAGATCGATTGGAGCATAACAGAGGATGCGAATGCCCGCGTGAACGCGGCCATCCCGCGCGGGAATGGCCCTACTCCGCCTTCGCAGGCTCCGGCTGGAGCGAGGCGTTGGCAATGCGCGCCGCATTCGCCATGCCCGCGAGCGCGGCGGCCTTCTTCGGATCGGGCGCCGAGCCCGGCTGCACCACACCGGCCGACATGATCAGCGTCGCGGCGTCTTCGGCGCTGAGATCCACCTCGATGATCTTGCTCTTCGGCACATAGAAGAAGAACCCGGTGGTCGGGTTCGGCGAGCACGGCAGAAATACCGAGACATGCTCCTCTTGCCCCGGCAGGTTGCGCGAAATGTCCTCGTTCGGTGATTGCGAGATCAGCACGATCGACCACATGCCCGGTGAGGGAAACTCGACAAGGCCCACTTTCCGGAAGCTCGAGCCCTTGCCCGAGAACAGCGTCTCGAATACCTGCTTCAGGCCGCGATAGATCGCGCGCACCGCCGGGATCCGGCCGAGAAAGGTCTCGCCGACATCGACCAGCGTCCGCCCGATCAGATTGGCTGCAAGGAAGCCGACCAGCGTCAGCGTGAAGAATGCGACAATCAGTCCCCAGCCTGGCACGCCGTAAGGCAGATACGTTTCGGGACGATAGGCCAGCGGGACGAACGGCCGCACCACGCCGTCGACCCAGGTCACGAACCACCAGACCAGATAGAGCGTAATCGCGATCGGCCCCGTCACCACGAGGCCGGTCAGGAAATAGTTGCGGAAGCGGCCCATCAGGCCGGTATGCGGTTCCGGCAGGGCATCAAGAGGCGCAGGCGCGTCGTCGCGGGTGGTCATTCGGGTTCCAGGTCGGTCGCAGCACACAAGCTAGGGGCTTCTAGCAGGTTTTGGAAGAGCGCGGCCTGGTCCGTTCTGCCTATTCCACCGTCACCGATTTCGCGAGGTTGCGCGGCTGGTCAACATCGGTCCCCATCACCACCGCGGTATGGTAGGCGAGCAGCTGCACGGGAACGGAATAGACCATCGGCGTGAACGCCGCGGCCATATCCGGCATCACGATGGTCACGAGCGAATCCACCGTTGCCTCCGCCGCGCCCTTGGCGTCGGTCATCAGGATGATGTTGCCGCCGCGAGCGGCGACCTCCTGCATGTTGGAGACGGTCTTCTCGAACACGCGGTCATAGGGCGCGATGACGACGACGGGCATGGTCTCGTCAATCAGCGCGATCGGCCCGTGCTTGAGCTCGCCGGCGGCATAGCCCTCGGCGTGGATGTAGGAGATCTCCTTCAGCTTCAGCGCACCTTCGAGCGCAAGCGGGAAGCTGGTGCCGCGCCCGAGATAGAGCACGTCGCGGGATTTTGCGATCCGGTGCGCGAGCTTCTCGATCTGAGGCTCGGTGGTGAGCGCATCCGCCATCAGGCGCGGGATCTCGACGAGGCCATGGACGAGCTTGATCTCGTCCTCCTCGGACAGCTCGCCGCGAGCCTTGCCTGCGGCAATTGCAAGGTTTGCCAGCACCATGAGCTGGCAGGTGAAGGCCTTGGTCGAGGCGACGCCGATCTCGGGTCCCGCGAGCGTTTGCAGCACGGTCTCGCTCTCGCGCGCGATGGTCGAGGTCGGCACGTTGACGACAGCAACCGTATGCACGCCCTCGGCCTTGGCATAGCGCAGCGCCGCCAACGTGTCGGCGGTCTCGCCCGATTGCGAGATGAAGATGGCGAGATCGCCCTTGCGCAGCGGCGCCTCGCGGTAGCGGAATTCGGAGGCGACATCGACCTCCACCGGCACGCGCGCAAACCGCTCGAACCAGTATTTGGCGACGAAGCCGGCATAGCTCGCGGTGCCGCACGCGGTGATGTTGATGCGCTGGATGGTCTTGAAGTCGAACGGCAGCGTCACGGGCAGAGCGACGCGCTCGGTCGCCATGTCGACGTAGCGCGCGAGCGTATGGCCGACCACTTCCGGCTGCTCGTGGATCTCCTTCGCCATGAAGTGGCGGTAATTGGCCTTGTCGACCAGCGAGGTCGAGGCGGCGTGCTTGATCTTCTCGCGCTGGACGGCGTTTCCGTCCTTGTCGAAGATCGTCGCGCTCTTGCGGGTCAGCACGACCCAGTCGCCGTCCTCGAGATAGCTGATCGTATCGGTGAACGGGCCGAGCGCAATGGCATCGGAGCCGAGATACATCTCGCCGTCGCCAAAGCCGATCGCAAGCGGCGGGCCGTTGCGGGCGCCGATCATGAGGTCGTCGTCGCCGGCGAAGATGAAGCCGAGCGCGAAGGCGCCGCGCAGACGCGCCAGCGTCAGCTTCACCGCTTCCACCGGCTTGTTGCCGCGGGTCAAGAGATCGTCGACGAGATGCAGCACGACCTCGGTGTCGGTTTCGGTGTGGAATACCGTGCCCTTGGCCTCGAGTTCCTCGCGCAGCTCGCGGAAATTCTCGATGATGCCGTTGTGGACGACCGCGACGCGCTCGGTCGCGTGCGGGTGGGCATTGTTGACCGTCGGCTTGCCGTGGGTGGCCCAGCGCGTGTGCCCGATGCCGGTCGTGCCCTTCAGCGGCTCGGCTTCCAGCCGCTTCTCCAGATTCTTCAGCTTGCCCTCGGCGCGGCGGCGCTCCAGATGCTTGCCTTCGAGCGTCGCGACGCCCGCGGAGTCATAACCGCGATATTCGAGACGTTTGAGCGAATCCACCAATTGCTCTGCAACCGGCTCGCGCCCGAGAATGCCGACAATCCCGCACATGCGGATCACTATCCCCCAAAACGTCGAAAAATCGCCTAAACGACGCGCCCGTTTTCTAGCGAAGTTCCTAAGGAACCAGATACTCAATAATTATGACGGATTGCGACAGCAGCCGATGACGGCGCGCCCTCCGCCTGCGTCGATGTGGCCGGCCTTTAACCGCGCGCGTTAACTCCTTGTCAACAAGTTTGACCAACGATTCCGGTCAGGAGAACAAGGTCATGAAAGGCTCGTCCGACCGCAAGGGTCTGTCGTCGATGTATCTGCGTGCCAGCGAAACCTCGGGCACGCACCTTGCGCATTGGCCGCCGCCCATGCGCGGCAAGGAAAGCAAGCCCGTCTTCGTCAAGCATGTGCAAGGCGAGCCGGCCAAGCGCGCCAAGCCGCGCGGCTGGCGCCTGACCCGCGCGATCTTCTCCGAATTCGCCGACGACGAATAGCGGTCTACTTCTCCGGTTTCTTGCCGCCGGTCTTGCAGCTCGCGGTAGCGCGTGGCGCCGCCTTCCCGGATGGTCTGCTGGTTGCGCTCCAGCGCCATGGCATCATCAGGCACGTCGCGGGTGATCACCGAGCCCGAGCCGATATAGGCGCCGTTGCCGATTTTCACGGGTGCAACCAGCGAGGAGTTGGTGCCGACGAAGGCCCCCTGCCCGATGGCAGTCTTGTGCTTCTTGAAGCCATCGTAGTTGCAGGTGATGGTGCCGGCGCCGATGTTGGAATTGGCGCCGATGGTGGCATCGCCGATGTAGGAGAGATGGTTGA
Source organism: Bradyrhizobium sp. USDA 4486 (assembly GCF_054057995.1). NCBI lineage: Bacteria > Pseudomonadati > Pseudomonadota > Alphaproteobacteria > Hyphomicrobiales > Nitrobacteraceae > Bradyrhizobium > Bradyrhizobium sp. USDA 4486. The sequence goes on along the minus strand of NZ_JBSRZV010000001.1, from coordinate 2,168,252 downwards.
CCTTGACGCCGGCCTCCAGCGTCGCCGCCTTGGTCTCCACGAAATTGCCGATCCGCGCGCCGTCGCCGAGCGAGGTGCCGGGCCGAAGCCGCGCGTAGGGGCCGATCGAGACCTTCTTGCCGAGCGTGGTCTCGACGATATGCGAGAACGAGTGGATCACCGTGCCGTCAGCGATCGACACGCCCGGCCCGATCACCACGAACGGCTCGATGGTCACATCCTTGCCGAACACGGTGTCGGCCGAGAGATAAACGGTCTCCGGCGCGATCAGCGTGACGCCCGCCTCCATCGCCGCCTTGCGAAGCCGCGCCTGCATCACGGCTTCGGCCTCGGCGAGCTGCGCCTTGGTGTTGATGCCCCGCACTTCGTCTTCGCTGGTCTCGATCACCACGGACTCCCATCCCTGCTTGCGGACGATGTCGACCGCGTCGGTGAGGTAATATTCGCCCTTGGAATTGGCATTGCCGATCTGCCCGAGGATGTCGAGCGCGCGGCGTCCGTCGATCGCCATCACGCCGGCATTGCACAGATCGATCTTGCGCTCGTCCTCGCTGGCATCGGCCTGCTCGCGGATCGCGATGAGATGATCGCCCTCGACGATGAAGCGGCCATACCCGGTGGGATCGGCGGCGCGGAAGCCGAGGGCGGCGATCGCGGCGCCCTTGGCCAGTGGCGCGCGCAGCCGCGCAAAGGTCTCGGCCGAGATCAGCGGCGTGTCGCCGAACGCGATCAGGAGATCGTCGACGCCGCGCGCGATCGCCTCGCGCGCCGCCAGCACCGCATGCGCGGTGCCGAGGCGCTCGGCCTGCACGAAGGTGAGCGCATCGGGCCTGATCCGCCTCGCCTCGTCCGCGACCGCCTGATGATCGGGGCCGATCACGACGGCGAGCGAGGCGCCGGTTCCCTTGGGCGCGGCGGCGAGCACATGGGCGAGCAGAGTCTGATGCGCGACCGGATGCAGCACTTTCGGCAGGCTCGATCGCATGCGCGTGCCCTCGCCGGCGGCGAGCACGATCGTGAGGCTTGAACGGGCGGTCATCGAAATCCTGTCAGATATGGCCGAATCAATTGCGCGACGGGTGGCGAGCCGCCCTCACGGGCGCCTTGCTACCCCCGCAAACGCCCGGAATTCAAGTGCGAGTGGGTTTTCCTGTTAATGTTCCCCATTGATTCGGGGACGCCCGATCGGGCTGGGCACTTATACGTTCATGGCAAAGGATTCCGACCCACTGGCGGATGCCTTCGGCACCAAGGAGACCGGCGGGCTGTTCTCCGGACTTTTGGCCGAGGAAAGCGCACTCGATCGCAGCATGATGTGGCGGCTGGGGACCTGGGGCGCGGCGGCCGTCGGCGCCGTCGTGGTCGCCGTGATGGCCAATCAAGCCCAGCTCGGCTGGCGGCGCGACCAGGTTGCCTCCGCCGATCTCGCGCGCCAGGCCGACCGGCTCCAGATGCTGACCAAGGAAAGCCAGAACGAGGCGCGCCGGCTCGCTGCTGCCATCGAGACGTTGAACAATGATCGCGACCGGCTCTATTCGCGCGTCACCGTGCTGGAGCAAGGGCTCGATTCCGTCACTGGCGCCATTGCCAGGCAGACCGCCGCACCGCCGCAAGGCACAAAGCCCCAGGATGCAGCGCCCGCGGCTCCCAGCGTCGCGCCGGTCGCCTCGACACCGGCCTCCGGCAGTGACAAGCCGCGCACCGAGGCGTCCAGGGACGCCGCGAAGGACGCCCAGAAGGACACTGCAAAGGAGCCGGCGAGCCCGCCGCCGCAGACCGCGGCTGCCGCCTCGCTGGTGCAGCAGGCGCCGGCAGCGACCGCAGCGCTACCGGCCATCCCGCTGGTGCCTTCCAAGTCGATGATGGCGCCCCCCGATCCGGCTGCATCGAAACTGATTCAATCCGAGGCGACCGAGAAGGCCGCCGAGAAGAAAACCGAGCCGCCGCCTGGCCCGACCGAGGTGGCGGCCGCATCAGCCAAGCCGCAGGAAGCCACCGAAAACGAAGCGCCGGCGATCGCGGTCCAGCAGACGCGTTTTGCGATCGAGCTCGGCGGCGCCAATTCCATCGATGGCCTGCGCGCGCTCTGGCGCGGCGTGACCAAGACGAACCCGGAGGTCGCGGGCCTGCGGCCGATCATCATGATCAAGGAAGGCAGCAGCGGCCTCGGCATGCAGCTTCGCCTCGGCGCAGGCCCGCTGATCAATGCCGCCGCTGCCGCAAAGCTCTGCGCGGGCCTCGCCGAAAACGATCGCCATTGCGAGACCACCGTGTTCGACGGCCAGCGGCTGTCGATGCGGGGCGGTTCGGACAAGGGGCAGGACAAGGGGCAAGACAGGGGACAAGACAAGAGCCAGGAGAAAGGTCAAGAAAAGGCGCAGGACCGGGTCCAGGAGAAGAACTCCGAGAAGAACCAGGACGCGGTCCCCCAAGCCGAGACCGCCCCTGCTCCCGCACCGGCTGCCAAGCCGGAGAAGCATCGCCGCAGCTACTCCTCCAAGCGATCATCGAAGCGCGAGGAGCCCGCGCCGGCACCTGCAGCGCCCCAGCAGCCGGCGCCGGCCAAGCCGGAAACGGCATCGGCCGGATCGACGCTCTCGTCGTTCTTCAGGCGCTAGTCATCTCGACACTTGATTTGGCCGGACATCCTTAGCGTCAATCCGCAGGAAACCCAGCTCTCCCCTGTTGCCCCTTCCCTTCATCCCGACCATATTGCGGCCATGACCAAAAAACCCTTTCGCCTCACGCCCTACCAGGTCCAGTTCCTGATCGTCGTCGGCTTCACGTCAGTCGGCTATGCGCTCTACTTGCGCTATCTCGGGATCGAGCTCTCTTCCGTCGGGCTTGCCTGCGACGCCGGACTGCAGACGCTGATCTGCAAGGCGCGCGCGGTCGCGACCGTGCTGTTCAAGAATTCGGTGTTCGGGATCGTCGCGCTGGTGGTGGCGACGCTGAACCTGATGCGGCCGTCGATCGTGCTGCTCACCGTCGGCATCATTGCCGCCGGGCTCGGCATCGTGCTCTACAATGTCGTGCTGTCGGGCTTGGCGATCGGCCTGCTCATTCTTGGATTTGCTCGGCCCGCGCCCGCCACAGCGTGAGCGCGAACAAGAGATAGATCGCGCACGTCCACAGCGACTGCCAGTTCTCGCGGCCCTCGTTGAACATCACATAGACGGCCGACAGCGCGAGCACGCCAGCGAACACCGCTTCCGCGATCGGACGCTGGCCGATCTGCGGGCGGTTCAGCATCAGCAGCGCGAACGGCACCACCGCCATCGTCAGCGAGGCGTAGGGGAAGTCGTGGTAGCGCGGGTCGAATACGAAGGCGAGCGCGGTCTGCGCCGCGATCACGGCAGTCAGCGCCAGCGTGAGACCCAGCACGGCCGTCAGCTTCGACCATTTCCGTCCCTCGCGCGGACCGAGCAGGTCGAGGAAGGTCGGCAAGCTCCGGCCGATCACCATCGCCTGCGCGCAGAAGATCGGCGACAGGATGCCGGCGAGCAGCAGCGCACCCCAGTGCAGCCAGCCGCCGATGCCGTAGCTCTCGTAATACATCTTGTCGGCGCCGATCCCGAGCAGGATGCCCGCCGATGTCGCCGAGATGGCAACACCGAGCCAGGCCGAGAAGCGCGGCGTCCACGGCCGCCGCCGCAGCGTGAGGCCTGCGACCGCGAACACCAGCACGCACAGGCCCATGCCGGCGCCCATGTACCATTTCCAGTACGGGAAATTGCTGATGGGCTGGCCCGGCGGATATTTCAGATTCCTCCGCACCGAGTCATAGAGACCCCAATAGCCGCCGACGGTGCCTTCCAGCCTGCGCTTCCAGGGCTGGTCGTAGGACTCGATCAGATTGACGCGGAATTTCTGCGCCTTCGCAAGGCTGAGGATTTCCGAGACGACGCGCGCCTGGTTGGTGCGCGAGGGCAGCGCGCCATCGCGCATGCGGCCTTCGCTGGGCCAGCCGGTTTCGCCGATCAGGATTTCCTTGCCCGGAAACGCCACCGCCATGCGCTCGCGGATGCTCTCGACATGGGACGCTGCGAACTTCGCCTTGACCGGGAAGTCCTCCCAATAGGGCAGGATGTGGATCGTGACGAAATCGACCGCGTCATAGATCTCGCGGTTCTTCAGCCAGAACTCCCAGACGTCGGCATAGGTCACGGGCACGCTGACCTGCGCCTTCACCGAGCGGATGATGGAGACGAGGTCCGCCGTCGTCATCTCGCCGCGCAGCAGCACCTCGTTGCCGACGATGACCGCGGTGATGACCTCGGGGAATTGCTTGGTGAGGCGAACGGCGAGCGATGCTTGCTCGAAATTCTTGGTGCGGTTGCTGGACAGCCAGATGCCCTGCAGAACCTTCATGCCGCCGACCTTGGCGGCGATCGCCGGCACCTGATCGAGCCCGTTCTCCATCGAATAGGTGCGGACGCAGTCGGTGATCTCCTTGAGCTGGCGCAGGTCCTGCTCGATCTGATCGGCCTCGATATGGGTCCAGGCGTTCAGCGGCGACTGCTCGCCGCGGAACGGCGCGTAGGAGACGCATTGAACCTTCTCGGCGGGATCGATTGGGGCGCGCGCGAGCGTGATCGGCGTGGCAAGCCACCACCACACGGCAGCGATCACCCCCAATGAGACGAGCAGAAGCGCCAGTGGCGTACGAAGAGAAATAGGTTCCGTCCTCCGCGAAGGGCCGTCGATTACCCGCATCTACGCCGTCTGCCAAGGGGGCACTCCGCGTGGATCCATCGCTCCGCTCGAGGAATTTACCTGCGGCCGTTCGACAGGGGCCTAGGATCGTGACTTTGCTGGACAAAATTCCAAATACAGGTCATGGGACTCGGCGGGACTTTTCCGCCGCATTGGAGACCCATTTGGACGCCATCACCGGCGCGTCCGCGGGATCCTGACGCGGGCGGTCAGCGGAGAAATTGGGGAATTCATGCGGCAACGGGTGCGTCAGTTTCGAAATGCGGTCCTGCGGCAGTTCGCCGCCACCTTGGCCGTTTCCTCCCTGGTCGTCATGATCGGTTTCGGTGGCGCGTTCGCGCAGAGCGGCACGCCGGCTCCGGATCAGGGCAAGGCCGCCGCCCAGCCCGCCGACGCCGCCGCCAAAGACGCTGCCCAGAACCAGCGCCGCACCGACGAGTTTGCAGAAGCCGCCCAGGTCATCAACGGCCCGGCCGGCAACCCCGAATGCGTCTGGCTCGGCCGGCGCGTTGTCAGATTGATGTGGCGCGATGACCTCGATACCGCGTTCCGTCATCTCGACCTCTATGACCGCTTCGGCTGTCCCGGCGGCCACATCCAGGCCGCGTTCCGCTGCCTGACCCGGTTCGGCGGCCAGATCGATCCCAAGGTCGCCGAGACCCTGGACAGCCGCGTGCACGCCTGCTGGATCAACCCGGCCTCCCAGCCGCAGCAGGCGGCGGCCGCGGCCTCTCAGCCGGCGGCGACGCCAGGCAGTTCGCAGGCTCCGCAGCCGGCCGCCAGCCCCTCGCCTGCGGCAAGTCCGACACCGGCGCCGCAGAAATAATCGGAAGGCACCTTCAGCCGCCGTTCAGGAACGATCGCCCAAAGAGACGGTTGGCACTGCCGCGCATTTCCTGAAAAGGCCATGCCCTCATAAGGACATGAGGCCATGACAGTTGTGAAACCGCGCGGCGGAGGTATGCTCCATTTGCCGCGGACTCGGTCGGATCTCGGGGTCAGATCCGCTTCCCTGCCACCTCAGCCCCTTTTGGTTTAGCCGCGATGCGCGTTGTCGCCGCCGTTCTGTTGCTTGTGTCCGTGCTTCATGCAGGACTGTGGGGAGTCTTGCGCGATAAGCAACCCGCGCCCGACTTCAAGGGCCTCCTGCCGAGCGTCTCCTACGCGCCGTTCGAGGGCTCGGCCCACCCTGATATCGACAACATCCCGACCATCGAGAAAATCCGCGCCGACCTGAAGACGCTGTCGACCATGACGCGCGCGATCCGTCTGTATTCATCCACCGGCGGCGTGGAACTGGTGCCGCCGATCGCAGCCGAGTTCGGCCTCAAGGTCACGGTCGGCGCCTGGATCGACAAGGACAAGGATCGCAACGAGCGCGAGATCAAGGCCGCGATCGAACTCGCCCGCAGGAACAGCAACGTCGTGGGCGTCGTCGTCGGCAACGAGGTGATCTACCGCGGCGAGCAGAAGGTCGAAGACCTCATCGACATGATCAAGAAGGTGAAGGGTGCGGTCCGCGTGCCCGTCACCACAGGCGAGATCTGGAACATCTGGCGCGACAATCCGGAGCTTGCTTCCAACGTCGACTTCATCGCCGCGCACGTGCTGCCCTATTGGGAAAACTTCCGCTCGGACCAGGCGGTCGACCAGGCCGTCGACCGCTACAATCTCTTGCGCAACCTGTTCCCCGGCAAGCGCATCGTGATCGCCGAGTTCGGCTGGCCGAGCCAGGGCTACAATTTGCGCAACGCCGATCCGGGTCCGTTCCAGCAGGCGCTGACCTTGCGCAACTTCGTCAGCCGCGCCGAAGCCATCGGCATGGAATACAACATCGTCGAAGCGATCGATCAGCCCTGGAAATTCTTCGAAGGTGGCGTCGGTCCATACTGGGGCATCCTCAACGCCAGCCGCGAGCCGAAATTCGCCTGGACCGGCCCGGTCGAGAACCCCGATTACTGGAAGCTGATGGGAATCGCCCTGCTGGTCGGCATTCTGCTCTCGTTGCCGATCCTGCGGCTGGAAAAGCCGACCGCGAAACAGGCCTTCCTGCTGTCGGCGACCGCCAACGGCGTCGGTGCCTGGACTGCGACCGTGTTCGCGTTCTGGAACAGCCACTATTTCATCTTCGGCTCGGCCTTCGCGCTGACGCTCGGCATGATCCTGCTGGTTCCGCTGGTCCTCATCGCCATGGCGCGCATTGACGAGATCGCGGCCGTCGCATTCGGCCGGCCGCCGCAGCGGCTGCTCACCAAGGACAAGCCGATCGAGAATGTGCCTGAGAATTACTACCCGAAGGTCTCGATCCACATTCCGGCCTATTTCGAGCCGGTCGAGATGATGAAGCAGACGCTCGATGCGCTGTCGCGGCTGAACTATCCGAACTACGAATGCGTCGTCATCATCAACAACACGCCGGATCCCGCCTTCTGGCAGCCGATCCAGGACCATTGCCGCGCGCTCGGTGAGCGCTTCAAGTTCATCAATGCCGAGAAGGTGCAGGGCTTCAAGGCCGGTGCGCTGCGCATCGCGATGGACCGCACCGCCGTCGATGCCGAGATCATCGGCATCATCGATGCCGACTATGTCGTCGATCCCGACTGGCTGAAGGACCTCGTGCCGGCATTCGCCGATCCGCGCGTCGGCCTCGTGCAGGCGCCGCAGGAGCATCGCGACGGCGACCTGTCGATCATGCACTACATCATGAACGGCGAATATGCCGGGTTCTTCGACATCGGCATGGTCCAGCGCAACGAGGTCAACGCGGTCATCGTGCACGGCACGATGTGCCTGATCCGCCGCGCCGCGATGGACATGGCGGGCGGCTGGTCGTCCGACACGATCTGCGAGGACAGCGATCTCGGCCTTGCGATCCAGGAGCTCGGCTGGGTCTCGCATTACACCAACCACCGCTATGGCCGCGGCCTGCTCCCCGACACCTACGAGGCCTTCAAGAAGCAGCGTCACCGCTGGGCCTATGGCGGCCTCCAGATCGTGAAGAAGCACTGGCGGCACTTCCTGCCGGGCAAGAGCCGGCTGACGCCCGACCAGAAGCGCGAATACGGCCTCGGCTGGCTGAACTGGCTGGGCGCCGAAAGCCTCGGCGTGGTCGTGGCACTGCTGAATCTCGTCTGGGTGCCGATCGTCGCCTTTGCCGACATCGCCATTCCCGACAAGATCCTGACGCTGCCGATCATCGGCGCCTTCATCGTCTCGCTGGTGCACTTCCTGTCGATGTACCGCGCCCGCGTCGCGATCAAACCCGGCCAGATGCTGGGCGCCATGATCGCAGCGATGAGCGTGCAATGGACGGTGTCGCGCGCCGTGGCGCAGGGCCTCATCACCGAGCACATCGCCTTCGCACGGACCTCCAAGGGCGGCCTGTCGCGGATGTCGATCGAGTTCCAGGCGTTCTGGGAAGCCGTGATCGGCATCCTGCTGCTGGTCGGGGCCGGCGTGCTGGTCGCCTCCAACAGCTTCCGCCAGATCACCGAGATCTACATCTTCGCCGGCGTGCTGGTGTTGCAGAGCCTGCCGTTCCTCGCGGCGGTGGCGATCGCCATCCTCGAGCTCAGCCGCATCAACTCGTTCCAGTTCTGGCGCGACAGCGCGATCCGCACCGCCGAGCTGATTGGCCTGCGGCCCGTTGCCCTGCCGACCCCCGCCGGCACGCCGCAGCCGGTGCCGAGCGAGGTCAGGCGGGAGGCGAACCAGTAAGGAGACGGTCCGGTCACCCGAGAGCCCGTGATTAATTAAAAGTCACGTGCTCTTCGACGTGGATGGCCGCCCGCCAATCGGGTTGGAAATTCCGCCTTAAGCCACGGACACCGCGAGCAAATCCCCGCCCCTGCCGCCAGTTTCGGCAGCCACCCGCACTATTGACCTCCGCAGCCACTGCCCCTACACAGCGCGGGCCGAAAGCATGATCCGGAAACAGCCGGTTTTCCCCGCAACGCCAACGTCGCGGCAAGACATGCTTCTCAAATGTCCGAAGGCGATGGCGATTTCTTGGAATGCCATCCGCGGCCATGGGAGCGCGTAGCTCAGCCGGTAGAGCACGTGACTTTTAATCACGGGGTCCTGGGTTCGAGCCCCAGCGCGCTCACCAAGCGGAATCAAAGACTTAAGCCGAAACTCCAGTCAATTCAAAAGGCTCTCTGTCTGCAGATCGACTACGACGATCGAGGATGGCCTCGCGATAGTTGCCGGTCATGATCGCAAGGCCCGCCCGCTCCTCTGGCGAAGTGGCCTCGCCCGCCAGATCCAGGCAGATGCGCTCCGCCCCATGCGGCCGATCAGACTCCCGTCGGCGGGATGTCGTCGAACCCGCAATTAACAGCGCTCGAACTTGAATTGCTGTGTCCCCCGCTCGGCAGGATCTGGGCCGCGCTCAGCAACGCGATAGCTCTTGTGCGCGTCAATGAACGCTTGTTCGGAAATCCAAGTCCGATCGTAACGTACGAGCTTCTCCGACGAAGCGCGTAATGTGCCTGGACCGTTGTCACTCAGGTATGAAGTCTGCATCTCACGCCTGCTCTCATCGCTGAGCGGCACGCGGTGCCAAGCAAGCGCCGCCGGCCGCACCAGACAGAGGCTTCTGATGGTTTCGATCGGGTCGCGAACATACTGTATGGCTCCGTTCGAATGGACGAGATCGACGATCCCAAGCCAATTCGCGGCCTGCTCAATGCGCTCGAAGAACATCAACCGGTCAGTGGCGAGCTCCCGAGCGCGATGCACCATGGCCGGCGTCTCGACCACAGCCCAGCGGATGTCCGGGCGCTGCTGGCGGGCAAGCTTGTAATGCAAGCCAGCGCCGCCGCCGAAATCGAGAACGGTCTTCACGCCCATGACGAGCGGCCAGTTCCCGCTCGGCTCGTAGTTGATTGTCTTAAGGAAGATCGTCTCCACCAACTCTGGGTTTTCGTACCCCTCAATGACCTCCCGCGGCGGAAACAGCTTACGCTTTGCTCTCTGAACGAAGTCCATAACGGTTGAACGAAGTCCATAACGGTTGGCTCCGGGGTACGGTGATAGTGCACACTCAAATCTCGTCCGTTCCAACTGCCTGCCCCCCAAAAAGCCGGGAGACACCGCGCTGGAAAGGTGTAGCATTCGAGAAGATCAGGAGGGAGCGGCATGTTTGAAATCAGCGGTTTCGACACGGCAGGCGTCGTCAGCCTCAAGCGGCTGTCACTCGCGGCGGCCCTCAAGAAGGCCAGAGAGCTGGTCGAGGACGGGTGCTGGGACGTTCAGATCGTTGATCCAACTGGCCGGATCTACACCTCGTTTGAAGAGCAAGCCGCCTAAAGCGTGATCCGGACCGGAGGGCCGCGCCAGGGCAAAATGCCAAGCGGTTTTCCGGAAAGATCATGCGCAACAACAACCTGAAGCGCGATGACGATTCATCTAAATCTCATCGCGCGTTAGCCGCTCCACTTTCGCCATCCAGAAATCGACCACCCCATCGGATCGCCGACGCCGGCTGACAACGCAATCGATCGCTATCCCCCTCGGCCGAGATGGGACGAGGCACTGTTTCTGCCACCGCTGCGTTGCCTCATCGCTCCAGCCGGGAACTGCGAAGCGCGCGCGAGGATTCAGGTCCGCCCCGGAACGATCGACCGCGGGATCGCGCGGTGATGTGCACGGGAGCGATGCGCCGCCGCAGCGGATGATAGGAACGTTTCCATGCGTGAGGACTCTTACAGGCGCAAATCGATCCTATGTTGCGCGTAGATCGAACGATGGGAAAAGCCCTTGCCTACGCCATCTCGGCGTTCCTTGTAGGCTTCGGTGCCTGGATACTGATCGTTGGCCTTTCCTCCAGCTCGCCCGCCCTTTGGACCATCGTGGCGCTGGTCCCCATCACGATCGGAATCGTGAGCGCCTTTGGTCCGACGTGACTTGATGGGGAGAACGCGGGATGCGTCAGCGCGCCTGCATTTTCCGAATCGACGTTCTGTGGTCGCTCCATTGATGCGTCGCGTTCAGGGGTGTAGGCGTGAGCCAGTTTTTATCGATGCTGCTGCTAGTTGCCGCCGTGGTTCTGACCGTCTGTTTCGGTGTGGCGGCCTGGCGCCTCTCTGACGAGAGGGATCTCGACGTCACTGGCCAGATCGCGCGTCAGTCCTATGGATGGAAGGCGCCTCCGACCCGATAATCCTCGCGCTCGCTCTCCGCCCGGCGACCGTCGTCGTGGACGGCTTGTGAACCGTCAGCACCTGCGGCGGCCTTACGGTTCAGCGCCTTTGCGCCGCTCCAGCATCGCCATCTCGACTTGCTGCGCGAGCACGGTCAGATGATTGGCCAGCCGGTCAAATAGCTCGCGCTTGGCTTTGTCGGTCGCAAGATCGCGGATCAGAGCGCACTCGGCCGCGTCCGTGCGCAATTTCTCCAGCTGAGCCTGGTAGTCCTTCATGGCGCGCGCCCCATTTGCCATCTTTTCCCGACCAATAGTTTGACGGGGAAACGGCAGAGTCAATCGGACTCGGGGAGGACGACTTGGGCGTCGGCCATCTCGACGGAGCCGCAAGACGGCCCCGGCCGTGGGGCTTTTGGGGGGTGTAAGGCCGGGGCCGCTGGAGGTGCTCGGCCATAGGGGAAGGCCAAGCAGCTGCGAGCTTACTCCGAGATCGAAGCGCTGCTCTGTTCGCTTCAGCACATTCGCAGACCTGTTCCGGGCAGGAACACCGGTGCTGCGCATTGCCAGTTTTTCCCGAGTTGATTCACATGGACGAATGCATCCGAGAGAATGGTGCGGCTTACTCGGCCGGTTGCAGCAAGTAAGTGGGAGGCTAACCGTGAGTGACAGAACGCCGGCGCAGGGCCGATTTTTGGTTCGGACGGGAGGCATCGGCTGGATGGTCTACGATCGAGAGCGCAAGGGGCCGGCGCTGATCGGAACGGACTGGGCAGCCAATTTGACGAGGGAGCAAGCAGAGGAAGCGTACCGGATACTCTCTGAATTCAGCGGAGGAGAATTGAAAGGCTGATCTCAGAAGCACCGCGCCAGCACGAACCGGCTGCCCCTGGACGTCAAGGGCGAAGACCGGCTTGAAGCGGACCAGTGCCGCGATCTGCCCTCAGCTCTCCGGAGCCGAAGTCGCAGCCGGCGTGCTCAGCGGAGCTCCTCCGACGGAAACAGGCCCGACAGGTCCGACAGGCTTCGACTGCCGCACCAGCCGCTTGTGCATCGCGGCGGATAGTCCATAGCGGGCGTTCGCTCGTCGAATGGAGGACGTGACGTCCGACATCATCGTGTTTTGCAGCGAGTCGACCTTCGCGATCAGGGTGGAGAGCTGCGACGATATCTTCCTCACATCGACCCGCTCGTCCGTGATGCTCTGGCGCAGGGACAGCAGCACCATCGAGTCCTGCTGGAGCAGAGCCGCATTTTGCTGCACCAAGTCATTGTTCGCCTGCAGCGAAGCCGCGTGTTGCTGCTGGGCCGACTGAATGTCCTTCAGGGCAACGACGACCGGATCCGATTTCGGCGCGGTGGCTTGCGGACGCGGAAGCAGTTCGGCCAGCCTGCTGACAGTCAGCGACGGCAGATCAGACGGCAGCGAATAGATCGCCGCCGCACCGTTGATGGCCAAGGCACATACGGCCAGGACCAGCACCGTTTTCCGGCCGGAAGGCTTGGCCGGCAGTTCGGCTTCCGGGGCTGCGGGGTCGGGCGCTGCGGCGAGCGCGAGCGCTTCGGGATCAAGTTGTTCGACAAGGCCTTGCGCTTCGGATGTCGTGGTCACTGGCATTGACCTCAAATGAGCGAGCAAAAGGAAGCCGACGCTGGAACGTCCTCGCGACGAGTCCTTTACGCAGCACCCACTTACACAACTGCCTAAAATTGTGAGCTTTTTGGATTAATTCCAGGTTAGCGACGGGACCGGCTGATGGGCCCGATCACTCCGGCCGAATACGGGGTCCATGCGAGGGGATGAAGCTGCGGTCCCACGGCAGCCACAGCGGATTTTCCGAATATTGCCAGAATGCCACTGTTTTGCCCGACGTGTCAAACCGATCTTTCCGCCGGCTTGCACAGGTCATCGTGCCGGCAGCACGTTGCTACTGTGCATGGGGTTGTTTTCGCAGTTTTCGGGGCGGCCTACCCCTCGTCCAGCACCTCGAACAACTCCTCGACCCGCTCGAACGGCGCGTCCTGCATCTTGGCGTGATACACGACGCGATCGCCGTCGCGTTGCAGTGACTTCCCGCGCGACTTGCGCAGCCGCCCCGGCAGGAACGTTGCGGCCACGGCCTCGGGGCCGACGTCGAGCCGGATGATGCCTCTGCGCTTGCACTCGATCCTGAGCTTGGCCGCGGCGAAGAAGTCGCGCGCGGCCTTCGGCAGCGCCCCGAAGCGGCGGGAGGTTTCCTCCTCGAGGTCGTCGAGCTCGTCCTCGCTGCCGCATCGGGCGGCGCGCGCATAGAGCTCGAGCCGCACCGGCTCGGACTGCACATAAGTCTCGGGCAGCATGTCTCCGACCGGAAGGTTCAGGTCGGGCACCCAGACCGCGGCGCGCTCCTCGTCGACCTTCTCCGAGGCCATTTTCAGGAGGTGGCTGTACAGCACGGGCCCGAACACCTGGACATGACCGGACTGCTGCTCCGAGAACAGATCGCCGGCGCCGCGCAGGTCGAGATCGCGCTCGCTGATGGCAAAGCCCGCGCCGGGCCGGCTGAACTCCTCGAGCACCGCGAGCCGCTTCTCGGACTGTCCGGACGCCGTCTCGGTCAGGAGATGGGCGAAGGCGCGGATGCCGCTGCGGCCGACCCGGCCGCGGAGCTGGTGCAACTGGGCGAGACCGAACTTTTCGGGCCAGCACACCACAATGGTGTTGGCGCGGGGAATGTCGAGGCCGCTCTCGACGATGTTGGTGGCGAGCAGGACGTCGGCTTCGCCCTCGACGAAGCTCATCATGCGGTCGTCGATTTCCTCCGCCGGCAATTTGCCGTGCAGGCAGACGATGCGAAGGTCTGGCGCCACCGCCTGCACCCGCGCCACCATCGGCTCGAGATCCTGGATGCGCGGGCAGATCAGGAAGCTCTGCCCGTGGCGGCGCTGCTCGCGCAGCAGCGCCGAGGCAATGGCCGCATCGGACAGCGGTGCAATCCTGGTTGCGACCGGAAGCCGGTGCACCGGGGGCGAAGCGATCACGCTGAGGTCGCGGAAGCCGGCAAGGCCGGCGGCGAGCGTGCGCGGGATCGGCGTGGCGCTCATCATCAGCACATGGACGTTCTTGGCGAGGCTAGCGAGCTTTGCCTTCTCGGCCGCGCCGAAATGCTGCTCCTCGTCGATGATGACGAGTCCGAGATCGTCGAACCTCACGTCCTTGCCAGTCAGCGCCTGCGTGCCGATCACGACCTTGATGCGGCCGCTGCGCAGCCCCTCCCTGGTCTCGCGCAGCTCCGCGCCGGAGGTCGCCCGCGACAGGTTGCCGACCTCGATCCCGAACGGAGCGAAGCGCTTCTGAAAAGTTGCGGTGTGCTGCCGGGCCAGCACCGTCGTCGGCACCGCGACCGCCACCTGCTTGCCCGAGAGCACCACCGCGGCGGCCGCGCGCAGCGCCACCTCGGTCTTGCCGAACCCGACGTCGCCGCAGACCACGCGGTCCATCGGGTGACCGGAGGCGAGATCATCCAGCACGTCGCGGATCGCGTTGGCCTGATCGACGGTCGTAAAATAAGGGAAGCGCGCGACGAACTTCTCGTAGGCCGATCCCGGCGGAACCAGCTTCTCGCCGCGCCGCCGGCGGCGCTGGCTGATGTGCTTGGCAAGCACCTTGCCGGCGATCTGGATCTCGCGCTCGGCTTCGGTGCGGCGAGCCCACCAGGTGCTGCCGTCCGCCTTGTCGAGCGCCAGCTTGCCGAGCTCGGCCGAATAAGGCCACATCAGCGCCAGATCCGGCGGCGGCACCAGAACCGCATTGTCGCCGGCAAAGGACAGCCTGACCATCTCCCGCAGCGCGCCGCCGCCGGTGTTCACTGTCTGCAAGCCGTCGAGCACGGCAAGGCCGCGCTGGAGATGCACGACAACGGTGCCCTGCTCCGGCACGTCGGCATGGTCGAACGCGGTGCTCCAGGCGCGCGCCATCGGCTGGGCATGATGCGCCCGGCTGCCGAGCACGTCGGAAGCGGTCACGACGACGAGAGGCTTTTTCCCTGGTACGATGAAGCCCGCATCGAGATCGGCCAGAAGCGAGGCTTCGCCGCCCCGCCCGCTTGCGGCCTCGTCCCAGTCTTCGCAGCGCTCCGTCTTGACGCCGCTCATCCGCTCCATCACGCGCAGATCGTCCTCCTGCGCCGCGACGAAGATCAGCCGCGAGCCGGCCCGCTGCACGTCTTCGACGAAGGCGCGCAGCACCTTCCGCGCGGATGTGACTTTCGAAAAGTCCGGCACGGTCTGAAGGGCGGCCGTCCGCGGCAGCACCTTCATGCCCTTTGCAAGCTGCTTCCAGTCGCGCCGTCCGAGATATTCTCGCTCCCGCTCCGCCCGCGGCGCCGCCTCCTCGATCGTGCTCAACCACCCGTCGGCATGCGAGGGGACACCTGCATCGGCGATCCATTTGGCGCGACCGCAATAGTCGAACAGGCTGGCGCGCTTGCCGCGTTTGCCGGCGAAGGCGAGCCGCTCCGACATGGGATCGACCAGCAGCTCTTTGGTCTCGAAGATGATCTCGTGCTCCTTCGGATCGAAAGCCACGATGCGGTCGATGGTGTGACCCGAATGCTCGATCCTGAACGGACCGAGCGCGCCCGCAGGGAAGATCTCGAAGGTCTGGCCGTGAAACAGCGCCCCGCCCGGATAATCCGGCTCGTCCTCGAGATCATATCCGAGCGACTGAAGCCGTGCCTCGAGCTCGGGCTCGGAAAACGCGCCGCCCACCTTCAGGCTCACGCTCAGGCGCGAGAGGCTCGCAGGCGCCGGCAGGCGCTCCATCACAGCTTCCGCCGTCGCGATGAGAAATACCGGCCTCCTGGACTTGGTGAGACGTCTCAGCACGGAGGCTCTGCGCCCTGCGAGCTCGTGGGACGGCTCCAGCTGATCGAACGGCAAGGTGTTCAGGCGCGGAAACACCAGGACCTCGCAGGACGGGTCGAGCGCGTGAATGATGCTGCCGAGCCGCTCCGCCCTCGTCTCGCTCTCGGCGAGAAAGACGATGCCGCTCTGCCCGGACTGCTTCCATTGTGCAAGCAGATGCAGCGCCAGCAAACCGAGAGGCGACGAGGACGAGATCGTGGCGCGCTGCGATCCTTTGCTCTTCTTGGGCGATGTCTTGGTCACCCGCGCTTTTTTGGCAAGCCTCACTTGAACCCGTCTCTGGTCGTCAACTGAACGCGCGCGGGCCGCATGTCGATTCGGCGGCGCGCCGCCATGCATATGGGATTTGCCCTGCGAACGCACGCCTCCCGGCAACATCCGAGCAGCCGTCGCGCTGCTAAATATTTGGCTGTTGACCACGCCCGCAGCCGGGAACTCGCCGCTCGCTCAGGGCACGATCGAAGCGCGCATGGCCAGCACGAAAAACCCCAGCGCTTGGAGCCACGCTGGGGCGTTACGTTCGAAATGAATTGGTCAAGTATTGAGGCACTCATAGCAGCGATCTCGCGTGGCGCTTGTGAGCTGGTTCACATCTGGCGCGGCAAAGCAAACGACCCCAGTGCGGGGGGCTACTGAGGTCGCCAACCTTGTGGGAAGGTTTTCTCGCGGCCCGGGGGCTTGGGGGGCTTGGGGATGGGCCGGGAGCTAGGAGTCTACGCTTTCAGTGCGAAGTCGTTCCAATGCCAGCGTGCCGGAAGTCCGCTGGCGCGATCGGGCCGGGGCCCGCCCATGATGGCGGAACGCGGTACCGCACCTCCCCGATTTGAAGTTCGCAAGCCGTGCGCTAGGATCGGGCTTTTCAAGGAGGCTCATTTGAAACAGCTCATTGTCGTTGCGGCCATTGCACTGTCTTTTGCGGCGCCTGCGCGGACACAGCCGCTGGTGGATCCCAACAAGGTTGCCCCCGAATACCGCGAAGCCGCCGAGAAGCGTCGCGCCGAGCAGTTGCGACAGCGCGAATGCGCCATGAAGGCGGATCTCGAGAGGGTACTGCCGCGAGATCGCACCGCCTATCTCAATCATTGCCTCGACATGATGGCGGCCAAGCAATAGCAGCCGATGATCGCATTGGCGCCCGCGCCCTTGGCGCAGGCGATTTGTCGCAGCCGCGCCGCTACCGGCGCGACCGCTTCCTGGGAAACAGGCGATCGCGGATGTAGCGCGAGGTCGCGGTCAGGCGGATGCCGCGCGGCTTCTGCCAGGCGGCGCGGTCGATCTCGTTCTTGTCACCGATCGCGAGCCTGCCCTTGGCGTTCTTGGCGATGAAGATCGCGTCGCTCATCTTGCGGCCGGAGCGCTTGTTCCTGGCGGTCACTTCCTTCCAGAGGCTGATCCTGCCGAGCTTGAGCTTGGGCAGCTCCTCCTTGATCTCCCGCCGCAGGCAGTCCTTGTCGGATTCGCGCGCACGTTTGCGGCCGCCCGGGAACATCCACAGACCGTCCGATCGCCGTCTGACCAGCAAAACCTTGCCGCGCTTGGCGGCGACCAGCTTGGAAGACTTGGCCATTACTTTCGTAGATTATCGCGGCTCACAACCAGAATCTCGCCTATCGTAACTTGTCTAGGTCAATAGACAAGTTCGGCGGGGACATTGATCACAGCCTTGCGGGGCACTCAGCCCTCGCCCGCCTCCACCCGGTCCTCGGTCCTGATCCAGGCCATCATCATCTCCCAGGCGACCGACAGGATGATCGGACCGATGAACAGGCCGACGATCCCGTGGGCAAGCGTGCCGCCGATCACGCCGACGAAGATCACGATGGTCGGCGTGGTCAGGCCGCGCCCCATGACGAGCGGCTTCAGCATGGTGTCGATGAAGCCGACCAGGACCAGAAACACGGTGAGCAGCAGCGCCGTGGTGACGTCCTTGGCGGTCCAGATCCAGATGATGACCGGCAGCAGCACGAGGAAGGCGCCGATCTGAACGATCGAGAGCAGAAGCACGATGAAGGCGAGCAGGCCCGCGCTCGGCACCGCCGCGAGCTTGAAGCCGATGCCGGCGAGCAGCGCCTGCACGATCGCGACGCCGATCACGCCCTGCGCCACGGCGCGGATGGTCGCGCCCGCGAGCTCGAGGAAATGCTCGCTCTGCTCGGGCACGATGCGAAACAGGAAGCCGCGGCCTGCCGCGACCAGCCGCGGCCCGTGCGGAAACAGGAAGCCGGCCACGAACACCGAGACCAGGAATTGGAGCGTGCCGACGCCGGCATCGCCGGCGAGCGACAACAGCGGCCCCGCCAGCGGCTGGAGATACGGCGCCACCTCGCGCAGCACCGCGCGGATGTTGTTGTAGGCCTGCTCCCAGAGATCATAGAGCCACGGGCCGACCAGCGGCCACGATTTAAGCTGCTCCGGCGCCGACTGGAGCGCGAGATCGCCGGTGCCGAGCTGGCGCGCCAGCTCGCGCACGCCATCCACCGCGCTGATGCCGAGCCAGGTCGCCGGTCCAATGACGATGCCGAGCGTGATCACAGTGAGGATCGCAGCCGCGGTCTTGGGCCGGCCGCCCAGGACTTTGGCGACCCAGCTGAACGCCGGATAGAACGCGACCGCGAGCACGCCGCTCCAGGCCAGGATCGGCACGAACGGGCGAATGATCAGGAAGGTCCAGATGATCAGCAGGCCGAGCAGGACGACCCGGATCAGGAGCTGGATGATGTCCTCTCCCGTCAGGAGCTGACGGAGGGTTTTCACGGGCACGACCTTCCTTGCGGCATGAACGCGGGGTTCCCCAGACTTGCGCAACCCTGGCGTTATTGCCAGCCGCGCCACCGGCGTCAAGACGACCGGCCTGCCCCGGCGACTAGGAACGCATCGGGCCCATCCGCATTCCGGGTTGATGGCGCCCCTTCCCAGGCAACCCGATACACACGCGGGAATCCACCGCGGCGTCCACTATTCGCTGAGACGGAACGGCGCGCCCGGCTATTGGCGCTATGCCTACACCATTGGCGAAAAGGTCCGGTCCGGTCGGGTGCAAGGCAGCCTGGCGCTGCTCGCCATCAGGCGCGTAGAGATGCGGATCGACCGGGACATGCGCGGCCGGGCCGAGTGAACTTGCCGCGAGCCGCCGCGCGTCCGCGCTTGGCTAACGCCCGTTAACCGGATTTCCGGTCGCCGGTTTACGCCGCTGCAAATGCCAGTGGCTATCGTGGGTCGAGGTCCCAAGAAACATTCCGTGCAATGGCCAACAGCATCTGGACGATCGAAGAGTTCACCTGTGCGGGTTGCAGCATGAACTACACTGCGACACGCGAGGAGCACGCCGAAGCGCACTCCGGCAGCTTCAAATGCAGCATCTGCAGCGGTGTGGTGCACAGCTGGTCCGGCAAGCATCACTTCTTCGGCTGGCAGGCTGTGAAGACCAAGCCGCCCGTGTTCGGACGGCGCTGGGCCGGCGTCGCCTGACAGCGTGCGCGAATTGCGGCTTCTGCTACTCTGCGGCACCGGCTAGATTGAGCCTCCCCGCAGCTGAAGCCGAGACGCAATGACCGCTCCCTTCGTTCCCCAGATCGCCCTCTACCGCAACTGGCTCGCCACGCAGCGCGGCCTCAGCTTCGCAGGCTACGAGGAGATGCGGCAGTGGTCGGTGCGCGATCTCGATGCCTTCTGGCGCAGCATCTGGGACTATTACGATCTGCAATCGCCGACGCCATTTAAAACCGTGATCGCCGAGCGCAAGATGCCTGGTGCGGTCTGGTTTCCCGGCGCGCAAGTGAACTATGCCCGGCAGGTTTTCCGGCACGTCGAAGCGGCGCAAGCCGCCGGCCTGCCCGCGATCGTCAGCAGCGGCGAGGACGGCAAGCTCACGGAGACGAGCTGGCCGGAGCTGCGGCGCAAAGCGGCTGCACTCGCGCTGCATCTTAAGGACAAGGGCGTCAAGCCGGGCGACCGCGTCGCGGCGTACCTCCCCAACATCCCCGACACCATCATCGCATTTCTCGCCAGCGCGAGCATCGGCGCGGTCTGGAGTGTCTGCGCGCCCGACATGGCCGCACCCGCCGTGATCGATCGTTTCAAGCAGATCGAGCCCAAGGTGCTGATCGCCTGCGATGCTGTCACCTATGCCGGGCGCAAGCACGATCGGCGCGATGTGCTGGCCGAGCTGCGGCGATCGTTAACGACCGTCGAGCACGTGATCCTGCACAGCGAGGCCGGCGCTGGTGCCGCTGACGCCTTGCTGTCCGATATTCTCGCAGCGACCGGAGCCGCCGTCGACGCGTTCGAGCCGATGTGGCTGCCGTTCGACCATCCGCTCTGGATCGTCTATTCCAGTGGCACCACCGGCCTGCCGAAGCCGATCGTGCACGGCCATGGCGGGATCGTCATCGTGGTGCTGGCGCTGCTCGGCCTGCACAACGATATCGGCTGCTCCTATCACGAGAATTCTTTCGGCGAACGCTATCACTGGTACTCGTCGACCGGCTGGATCATGTGGAATAGCCAGGTCGGCGGCCTGCTCAGCGGCACCACCTGCTGCATCTTCGACGGCAGCCCCGGCGGCGCCAAGGACAAGCCGGATTGGGCCACGCTGTGGCGCTTCGTGGCGCAGTCGAAAGCGACCTTCTTCGGCGCCGGCGCGGCGTTCTTCGCCAATTGCGCCAAGGCCGAGATCGACCTTGCCGCCGCCGGCGATCTGTCACGGCTGCGCTGCCTCGGCTCGACCGGCTCGCCGCTGAGTGCCGACACGCAAGCCTGGTTCAACGACCGCTTCGCGGCGCTGTCGAAGACCAACGGCAGCAAGGCGCAGGCCGATATCTGGTGGGCGAACATCTCCGGGGGCACCGATTTCGCCGGCGCCTTCATCGGCGGCAATCGCGAATTGCCGCAGACGCCGGGCGCGATGCAATGCCGCCTGCTCGGCGCGGCAGTCGAAGCCTTCAGCGAACAGGGTCGTGCCGTCATCGATGAGGTCGGCGAGCTCGTCTGCACCGAGCCGATGCCGTCGATGCCGCTCTATTTCTGGAACGACAAGGACGGTGCGCGCTATCGCTCCAGCTATTTCGAGACCTATCCGGACAATTTCGACGGCAGCGGCCGCGGGCCGGTGTGGCGGCACGGCGACTGGCTCAAGATCAATCCGGACGGCTCCTGCATCATCTACGGCCGCAGCGATGCCACCATCAACCGGCACGGCCTGCGCATGGGCACCAGCGAGCTCTACTCCGCGATCGAGGCGCTGCCGGAGGTGCTCGATAGCCTCGTCGTTGACCTCGAATATCTCGGCCGCGACAGCTACATGCCGCTGTTCGTGGTGCTGCGCGAAGGTGTGACGTTTGACGGCGCGATGCAGGCCAAGATCAACAAGGCAATCGAAGCCAGCCTTTCCCGGCGCTTCCTTCCGAACGAGATCTTTGCCGTCGCCGAGATTCCGCGCACGCTGTCCGGCAAGAAGCAGGAGCTGCCGATCAAGAAGCTGCTGCTCGGCCAGCCCGTCGCGAAGGTCATCAACAAGGAGGCGATGGCCAATCCCGCCTGCCTCGACTGGTATCTGGAATTCGCGCGCAAATATCTCGCGCGGACCGCGGCGTAGGCCGTCGGTCCGAAAGATCGGCCCAATTGCGCCGACTACATTTGGAATCCGTTCACCGATCGCGGCTAGATCAGGATGGATCTCAGCAACGAACACACTCGCCATGGCCGACCTCAACGCAGTCCTCACCAGGCTCAACGATCGCCTGCTCCGCCTCGAGGGCGAGCTGTTCGTGCTTCGCTCGCTGGCGCGCGCGACGCTGACGGCGGGCGACGATCATGCGGCGCGGATGCGCAAGCTGGTCGAGGCCGCCAAGGTCGCGCTCGACGACGAAGCGAAACGCGAGCTCGACAAGCCGACGCGCAAATATGTCGATGCGGCCACCGCCCTGGTGGAGGAATTGCTGGTCGAGCCGACCCCCGCACGGCCGCTGTTCACCGTCATCGACGGCGGCCGGCGCGACTAATCGGTCAGGCTAGCTGGCTGCCTGATGCGGCGGAATCGCCGGCTTTCAGCCGGCTAATACCCGCCTCGATGATCGCGATCTCCTCGTCAATCTTTTCGATCGGCCGGCTGAAATCGTAGCCCGACCTGCTCTTCAGATCGACCGCGAGCCGCTGCCTGTGCAGCATCAGCTCGTCGAGCCCACGGCGATTCTTCAGCCGCACATAGGCGTCCACGATCTGCTCGATTGCGCTCGGCA
Organism: Bradyrhizobium sp. USDA 4486; assembly: GCF_054057995.1. NCBI lineage: Bacteria > Pseudomonadati > Pseudomonadota > Alphaproteobacteria > Hyphomicrobiales > Nitrobacteraceae > Bradyrhizobium > Bradyrhizobium sp. USDA 4486. The sequence continues at coordinate 2,146,253 of NZ_JBSRZV010000001.1, read as the reverse complement.
TGACATCGGTCCCGGCAAAAATGCCCGCGCGGCGCACCCGCGCCGGCCGGACATTTTGGTGTCGCGGTACGCAATACAAATCCGCGACGGATTCGTCGATACGACAGCCAGGTTGAAAACGTGTTACCGTCCGATGATTTCGTGGTGCGCGGCATGAAAAAGCCGCTGGCGATCACGCCAGCGGCCAAAGCCGGGTTCGAAAAGGGATCCGGATTGAAATGTCGCCAGCCCCGGCGGACGCGAGCCTAGCGGCAAGCCGGAAAGGTCTTCTGTCTGAAAAGCAACACAGGAACCGGCGCATCCGCATTTGCCGTCCGATCGTGGCCGCGCGGCAACGCTTAATCGACCACGCAAAAATACTTGCGCGGCCATTTGCGATAGGCGCTGTAGCGGTAATACGGCCGATAGGCGTAGCCGCGATGGATTGCCGGCGGCTCCTCGCCGTAATAGGAGCCGTGGTAGAAATTATACGGCATCCCTTCGGTGCAACGATAGGCATCCCAGGTCGGACCAATGAACGGCGCGACCCCGATCTCGGGGGGCACCACGGGGTACGGCCCCGCCTGTGCCGGAGCCGCACTCAATGCACCGAGAACAACTAACCACGCGCTTCGCATTCGCTCGCTCCTGGCCGTTTTGGGGTGCGCCCACAGAAGCACACCGCTGGAAACACTGGTGCGGACGGCCGCGCAATCGCCGAGTTCGGCGCAGCCCTCGCCGACGCATTGTTGATAACCGGCCCTAATGCCTCGTAGGTGGTGACAGGATGCTCCAGCGTGTTATCGGGAGTATGACGCAGTTGCGAGAGAGATCTGACACCCATGCGCATTACCCTTGTCGGCTCCCGCCATTTCGGCGTGACCACCCTGAACATGCTCCGGGAGCACGGCGTTGGGGTCGTGCGGGTCGTGGTAGCCGACGCGGAGGACCGCCTCGCTGCGGCCGCCAAGGCGGCCGGGATTGAGGTGGCGGTGCAGGCCAATCCGAAGCTGGTGGTCGCCTCCGAGATCGCCCCCGACACCGATCTGATCATCACCGCGCACAGTCATGCCCGGGTCGGCAAGGACGCCCTCGCTGCGGCGAAGCTGGGCGGGATCGGCTATCACCCCTCGCTGCTGCCGCGGCATCGTGGCAAGGCCGCGGTGGAATGGACCATCAAGGAGGGCGATCCGATCGCCGGCGGCACGATCTATCATCTTGCCGACCGCATGGACGCCGGCGCCATCGCGGCCCAGGACTGGTGCTTCGTGAAAAAGGGCGAGACCGCCCGCGAGCTCTGGGAGCGCGCCCTCGCCCCGCTTGGACTCAAGCTGCTGGCCGACGTGATCGATTATGCCAAGGTCCACAAGGCGCTGCCGGCCAAGGTCCAGGACGAGCAGTTCGCGACCTCGGCGCCAAGCCTTTCGTAGACAGGCTTTACCTTAAACAGGCCGGCCCCGAAGTCCCCGCGTTGAGTCTCTCCCTCACGTTTATAATTAACGTGAGGCCGCATTGATTTTGCTTCAAAAACTGGAGCCGAAAACCCAAATAAATCGTTGTTTCCACAGGAACAATTTTCGGTTTGGCGTTGCAACAAATTTCCGTCACATTTCGTCCGAATAAAGGTCAGCATCTCAGATATATTCAAGGACGGAATTCATGCGTTTTGGTCGCATCGCGGCGTTCTGTGCCGCTTCAGTTGTCGCCGGCACCCTCGCCGCTCCCGCTTTCGCCCAGAGCCCCTACGACGGCAACTGGCACGTCACCATTGTGACCAAGACCGGCTCCTGCGAGCCCACCGCAAGCTCCATGCTCACTGTCGCCGACGGCAAGATCAGCGCGCCCGGCGCTAACGTTTCCGGCACCATCGGCAGCGGGGGACTTGTGAAGGTTTCGATCAATGGTGCATATGCCAACGGTCAACTCAACGGCAACGCCGGATCGGGGAAGTGGAATGGAGCATCTGCAGGCATACCGTGCAGCGGGCGGTGGGAAGCATCGCGCCAATAAACCTATCGAGGCTCGCGCCAGAAACCGGCGGCTGCTGATCGCGGCCGCCGTTTTGTTTGCGGCGGGGCTGGCCAACTCTGAAGGCAAAGCTCAGTCCGGCCCGTTTGCTCCGCTGGCTGGCACGTGGAGCGGTGCCGGCACTGTCACGCTGGACGACGGCTCGACCGAGCGGATCCGCTGCCGGGCCAAATACGCCCCCATCGGCCCCACCATGGAGATGTCGCTGACCTGCGCCAGCGACGCCTACAAGTTCAACCTCGGCGCCAACGTGAGGGCTGAAGGCGGTGCCATCGCCGGCAGCTGGTCCGAGGCCAGCCGCAACATCTCGGGATCGCTGCAGGGTCGTGGCGCCGGCGGCAATTACGAGCTGGTCGCCTCCACCGCCGGCTTCAATGCCAACATTTCTCTGAAGACGAGTGGCAACAAGCAGAGCGTCGCGATGCGCGCCGACAGCCAGTTCCGCGGTGCCACCATCACTCTGTCGAAGTAAGCCAGTCAGTGACACGACAATCGACCCGGGCGTCGGCGCCGGGTCGATTTTTTTATGCGACGGGCACGAACGCTGTGACCTCGATCTCGACCTTGGCGCGCTCGTCGACGAGACCGCCGATATAGAGCAGCGTCGAAGGCGGAAAATTGCGCCCGAGCGTCTCCTTCCAGGCCGCGCCGATGCCGGCGCCCGCAGCTTCATATTCGCTGCGGCTGGTCAGGTACCAGGTCAGTCGGACGATGTGCTCGGGGCCGGGCGCCCGCCTCGCCCAGGAGCTTGATGATCCGCTTCAGCGCGGTCGCAACCTGCGCCGCCATGTCGGGCGCGTAATTGCCGGCCTCGTCGCCCCCGGTTTGGCCGGCCAGCACCACCCAGCGGCCCGGCCCATCCACCTCGACGCCGTGAGAAAAGCCGCGCGGTTTTTTCCATTCGGCCGGCTGCAAGATACGCATGAGCGACATTCTCCCGTTTCTTGTCGTTGTTCACCTAAGCCTTAGCACGACATCCTGCATCGCTGCATCCGCAGATTTGGCCGTTGCAAACGGTGCCGATGTCGCCGATACCGGGCGTCCCCTCACGTTCGATCTCCTGCGCCGCCGATGCCCCCGACACCGTCCAAAACGATGGCCGCACTCTGGATGGCCGGCTGGCTAGCGCTGATGCTGGTCATGGCGGTGGCCGGGCGCGAGGCCACGCGCGAGCTCAATGTCTTTCAAATTATCGAAGTGCGATCGGTGATCGGGTTCGCGCTGCTGCTGCCGATCATCTACCGCAGCGGTGGCTTCAAGGCCGTCGCGACCGAACGCCTGCCCCAGCACCTCGCCCGCAACGGCGCCCATTATTTCGCACAGCTCGGCTGGTTCTATGCCCTGACGCTGATCGGGATCGGCCAGGTGGTGGCGATCGAATTCACCATGCCGATCTGGACCGCGCTGATGGCCGCAACCTTCCTGTCCGAGCGCATGACCGTCTGGAAGATCGCCGCGGTCGTGCTGGGTGTCGTCGGCGTCGTTATGATTGTGCGTCCCGCCGCCAGCGAGATCAATCCGGGCCAGATGATCGCGCTCGGAGCCGCAATCGGCTTCAGCATCTCCATGATCCTGGCGAAATCGCTGACCCGGACCGAGAGCGCATTGTCGATCCTGTTCTGGATGACCGTGGTGCAGTTTGTCGTAGGCCTACTGCCGACGCTCTATGTCTGGACCTGGCCGTCAGCCACCCTTTGGGGCTGGCTCTTGGTCATCGGGGTCTGCGGCACATTCTCGCACTACTGCCTCCCCAGCGCGCTCCGCTACGCCGACGCGACGATCGTGGTTCCCATGGACTTCCTGCGGGTTCCGCTGACCGCGACCGCCGGCTGGCTGCTCTATTCCGAACGGCTCGATGCCTGGACCGTGCTCGGCGCCGCGTTGATCCTCTGCGGCAATCTCTTGAATTTAAAGCCGGCTTCGCCCGTTCCCGCCCGCGCGCAGTGAACCCCGCGCGGCCTCGCGCGACCAAACAAAGTGGTCGAGCGTGATTTGGATCACGTTGGAGGAGCCCTCCATCGTGCACATTCGGCCACACAGCAACGGGTTGAATGGATCGTACCGCCGTTCTGGTGGCGCGAAGTCGGGCACTTCGTGTAGGTTCGCTGTCGATTTGTTGCTGCCTGCAATTCGATTCTGGGGATTTCAGATGCGCTATCTCACCCTCCTCGTCTCGCTGATGTGCATGGCCCTGTCGGTCACTGCTGCGAAGGCTGATCGCCGTGTCGCCTTCGTCGTCGGCAATGGCTCCTACAAGAACGTCGCGCAATTGCCGAACCCGCCGATCGACGCCAAGGCTATGGCGGCGACACTGCGCAACGTCGGCTTCGAGGTGATCGAAGGATCCAATCTCAGCCGCGACCAGATGACGGAGAAGCTGCTCGATTTCGGCCGCAAGGCGCAGGGCTCCGACATCGCGCTGTTCTATTATGCCGGCCATGGCATTGCTGTCGGCGGCACCAACTATCTCCTGCCCGTCGATGCCGACATCAAGTCGGAGATGGACGTCAAGCTCGGCGCCGCCATCAACATCGACCTGACGCTCGAGCAGACCATGGGCGATGCCAAGGTCAAGCTCGTGTTCCTCGATGCCTGCCGCGACAATCCGTTCGCCGCCAAGATCAAGTCGAACTCGGCGACCCGCAGCGTCAACGTGCAGAGCGGTCTTGCCGAGATGAAGTCCGGCGAAGGCACGCTGATCGCGTTCGCCACCGGCCCCGGCCAGACCGCGCTCGACGGCCAGGAGGGCAATAACAGCCCGTTCACCCGCGCGCTGATCGACAACATCACCAAGCCCGGCGTCGAGATCCAGCAGGCGATGACGTCGGTGCGCGCTCAGGTCAACGAAGAGACCCACAAAGGCCAGCTGCCCTGGGGCCATACCAACCTGATCGGCGCGGTCTATCTCAACCAGGCTCCGACGACCCAGGTTGTCAACGCGGCTCCCACAGCTTCCAGCGTCGTACCGGCGGCGAGCGGCAGCAATGACGGCGTCGAGCTCGAATACTGGCGCTCGGTCAAGGAAAGCAACAAGCCGGAAGAGCTCAACGCCTATCTGGCGGCCTATCCGAACGGCCAGTTCAAGGCGCTCGCACTGGCGCGGCTTGCCGCGATCAAGAGCGGTCCGTCGACCACGAGCCGCACGCTCAATGCTGGTGTCGATCCCGCAGCCTTCACCGATGAGGCCTCTCAGCTCACCGAGGACCAGATCGGCCTCGACAAGAATCAGCGCCGCGATGTGCAGCGCCGCCTGACCGGGCTTGGCTTCGACACCAAGCAGACCGGCGTGTTCAGCGAGGAAACCCGGTCCGTCATCAAGCGCTGGCAGGCCGCGCGCGGCTATCCTTCGTCGGGCTATCTGAACAAGCCCCAGCATAAGGCCCTGCTCGCCGAAGTCGTCGCCGCGCCGCCGACCGCAAGCGATAACAGTCAGAAGGCGGCCCGCCGTGCCAGCGCCCCGGCAGGCAGCAGCGCGCCGGCACCGGCTCCCCAACGCAGCAGCCCCGGTGATGCGGCCGGCGCAGCCTTCGTCGGCGGCGTCGTCGGCGGCATGATGGGCGGCATGTTCCGCCGCTGAGGCGAGGCCTTTGCGCGAAGTACAAAGCCCGGCTCGCGCCGCCCGGCTCGCGCCGGGCTTTTTCTTTGGTCCGCGCTTAAAGCATGATCCGGAAAAGTGCGAAGCGGTTTTCCGGAAAGATCATGCGCAAACAACAACCTAAAGCGCGATGACGATTCATCCAAATCTCATCGCGCTTTAGCATCTCCATCATCGCGAGCGCCGCACGCGAACGCCTCTTCCTGCGGACAGACGGTCGCCCGAGCGGGCCGCTACTTCCCCGCCGCCTTGCGCAGGGCCTCGTTGATGCGGTCCTGCCAACCCGGCCCGCCTTCCTGGAAGAACTCCAGCACGTCCTGGTCGATGCGCAGCGTGACCTGCTCCTTGATGCCGGGCACGGCGTTCTGCTTCGGCGGTGGCGCGGCGACCTTGGCCGTCACCTTCTTGAACGCTGCCTCCGCCTCGGTCCGCGCGTCACCCAGCGTGCGCGGCCGCCTCGGTTGATCCGCCATGTCCTAGATTCCCTCAAACAGAGCCGTCGAAAGATAACGTTCGGAGAACGACGGCACCACCGCGAGGATGGTTTTTCCCGCAGCTTCCGGCCGCTTGCCGATCTCGAGCGCCGCAGCGATCGCCGCGCCCGAGGAGATGCCGCCCGGAATGCCCTCATGCCGCGCCAGCGCGCGCGAGATCTCGATGGCGGTCGTCGAATTGATCTTCACGATCTCGTCGATCACCGAGCGGTCGAGGATGTCGGGCACGAAGCCCGCGCCGATGCCCTGGATCTTGTGCGGCGTGTGCTGGCCGCCCGACAGCACCGGGCTCTCCTCCGGCTCGACCGCGACGACGCGCAGCGACGGCTTGCGCGGCTTCAGCACCTGGCCGACGCCAGTGATGGTGCCGCCGGTGCCGACGCCGGCGACGAAGAAGTCGATGTTGCCGCCGGTGTCGTTCCAGATCTCCTCCGCAGTGGTGCGGCGATGCACCTCGGGATTGGCGAGGTTCTTGAACTGCTGCGGCATCACCGAGTTCGGCGTCGTCTTCAAGAGCTCCTCGGCGGTCGCGATCGCGCCCTTCATGCCCTGCGCGGCCGGCGTCAGCACCAATTCGGCGCCAAGAAAGGCCAGCATCTTGCGCCGCTCGATCGACATCGATTCCGGCATCACCAGCTTCAGCCGGTAGCCGCGCGAAGCGGCGACGAAAGCGAGCGCGATGCCGGTGTTGCCGGAGGTCGGTTCGATCAGCACGGTGTCGGGCTTGACGATCCCCGCCTTCTCCATCGCGATGATCATGGCCGCGCCGATGCGGTCCTTCACGCTCGCGGCAGGGTTGAAATATTCAAGTTTTGCCAAAATGGTCGCGTTCACGCCGTGCATGCCCGGCAGGCGGCGCAAGCGCACGATCGGCGTGTCGCCAAAGGCCTCGACGATCGAAGAATAGATCCGGCCGCGGCCGGGTTGGTGCGCTGCACCCGTCATTGCAGCCTTTTCGGACGATGCGTCCATGATGAACTCCCTGTGGCGACAATACACTTCTTTCGCAGCTCTCCCGCAGTTGCGGACACCTTGCGACGACACGCAAGCGACAATGCGGCACATGTTAAATACGCTGCATCGCAAAATCGCGTGAGCTGTAATTAGCAGAAAACCAACGCATTTGTGTTGCGACCTCGTCAACTGATTCTGCTTATGTTAGACTTAGGTCTCAAAGCAGGGAGGTCACCGCGATGTCAGCAGTTGCTGAAGTGTTGTCGACCGTCGCGCATCACCGCCAACCGCGTTGTAGCGAGTTGCCCACCTGTCCGGTCTGCGCCGACTCGATGGTCGCCGCCGAAGCATCCGCCTACGTCTCGGACCACATGATCTCGTACCTCTGGACCTGCGACAATTGCGGCTATGGTTTCGTGACCAAGCATGCCGTCAAGCAGCGGATCGTCTGCAATTGACCGTTGATCGTCTTAGCGTGGGGCAATATCGCCCCTCGCCCAGTCCTCGCGCGTACGCTGATAGAACTCCTCGAACGTTCCGTGTGCGATCGCGTTCCTGATGCCCTGCATCAGGAACTGATAGTAGGCGATATTGATCTCGGACAGCAGCATCGCCCCCAGCGTCTCGCCGGCCTTGACGAGATGATGCAGATAGGCGCGCGCGCAGTTGCGCGCCGACGGCCAGGGGCTCTCCTCATCGAGCGGGCGCGGATCGTCGGCGTGGCGTGCGTTGCGCAAATTGACCTGGCCGAAGCGCGTGAAGGCGACGCCGTGGCGGCCATTGCGCGTCGGCATCACGCAATCGAACATGTCGACGCCGCGCTTCACCGCCTCCAGGATGTCGTCGGGCGTGCCGACGCCCATCAGGTAGCGCGGCCGGTCGGTCGGCAGCGCCGGCGCGGTCTCGTCGATCATCGCCAGCATCACCGCCTGAGGCTCGCCGACGGCGAGGCCGCCGATCGCATAGCCGTGAAAACCCATCTCGACGAGGCCTTGTGCGCTCGCGTGACGAAGCTGCGGGATGTCGCCGCCCTGGACGATGCCGAACAGCATGTAGCCGTCGGGCGCACTTTCGAAAGCGCGCTTGCTTCGCTCGGCCCAGCGCAGCGACAGCCGCATCGCGCGCTCGATGTCGTCGCGCTCGGCCGGCAGCCGCACGCATTCGTCCATCTGCATGGCGATGTCGGAGCCGAGGAAGCGCTGCACCTCGATCGAGCGCTCCGGCGACAGCTCGACCTTGGCGCCGTCGATATGCGAGCGGAAAGTCACGGCGTGCTCGCTGACCCTGCGTAAGTCGGCCAGCGACATCACCTGGAAGCCGCCGGAATCCGTCAGCATCGGCCCATTCCAGCCGGTGAATTTCTGCAAGCCGCCGAGCGCTGCGATCCGCTCGGCGCCGGGACGCAGCATCAGGTGATAGGTGTTGCCGAGCACGATGTCGGCGCCGGCCTCGCGCACCTCGCGCCAATGCATGCCTTTCATGGCGCCGGCGGTTCCGACCGGCATGAAGGCGGGCGTGCGCACCACGCCGTGCGGCGTGGTCAGGCGCCCGGTGCGTGCGGCCCCATCGGTGGCGAGCAGTTCGAAATGATTGGCTAGACCTGTGTCCGGAAGATTCATGGCCGTGCTTATTGCGTGTCGGGGGATGCCGATCAACCCGCCCATGCTCCAGACTGGGACAGAATGGGCGCGGATATTTCACGCGCCGCGCTTGTTAAATAAAACGATACAGTTTAGTTTTACCTAGGGCTGGACGAGATGCCGCGGCAGGGTTGCCGGCGGCTGTAGATGCGTGATCGCCAGCCACCGACGATGCTCCCCGCTTCATGTTCGACCGAGATGTCCGGCCCCGCGCGCGGCTGGATCAGGCAGACAAGCGCCCGCCTGACCGGCGCCATGGCCCTGACATGCAGCCTGGCGCTCGCGGCCTGCACCTCCCTGCCCCGCACGCCCTATACGGCAGCTGAAGCCAGCTCATCGCGCGTGCTCGATATCGACGGCCTCAGGCGCTACGCCGACGAGCCGGTCACGAAATTCAGCTTCGAGAAGGACACCAGCACCGCCACGAAAACCTATCTGGCGCTCTCGGGCGGCGGCGCCGACGGCGCCTATGGCGTCGGCGTGCTCAACGGCTGGACCGCGGCCCGAACCCGTCCGACCTTCTCGGTCGTCTCGGGTGTCAGCACCGGCGGACTGATCGCGCCTTTCGCGTTCCTCGGGTCGCAATATGACGACACGCTGAAAGAGGTCTACACCAGCGGTATCGCAGAGAGCCTCCTGAACGACCCCAGCATCATGCGCGTGCTGTTCGGATCGGGCCTGTTCGGCAACACGCGGCTGCGCGAGCTGGTCGCCCGCTATGTCGGGCCGGAGATCCTGGCGCAGGTCGCGCGCGAAAATGCCAAGGGCCGAAGGCTGCTGGTGGTCACGACCGATCTCGACACCCAGCGGACCGCGATCTGGGACATGGGCAAGATCGCCGCGGTCGGGACGCCCGAGGCGCTCAAGCTGTTTCGCGACGTGATGGCGGCCTCCGCCAGCATTCCGCTCGTGTTTCCGCCGATCATGATCGACGCCGAAGGCCAGGGCCGCAAATTTCAGGAGATGCATGTCGACGGCGGGGTGACGGCCCCGGTGCTGACGCTGCCGGAGGCCCTGCTGTTCCAGAGCAGTCGCCTGCCGGGCACCGCGAAGATGGACATCTATATCCTCGTCAACAAGAAGATCGAACGCAACTTCGAGCTGGTGTCGAACAGCACGATCGATGTCGCCTCGCGCAGCCTATCGGCAATCACGCAGTCGCAGACGCGTTCGATCATCTTCTCAACCTACGATTTCGCCAAACGCAACCGCCTCGGCTTCCACCTCTCCTACATAGCGCGCGATTATCCCGCGCCGCCGTCGGAAGGGTTCGACACTGGCTATATGCGGGCGCTGTACCAGTACGGATATGACAAGGCCGCGTCCGGCCAGGCCTGGACCTCGACGCTCCCATGAGCACGTCTTGACGGAACGAGGTCGTATCGAGACCGTTGACGATACGGCCAATTCGGCCAGATTCGCAATGACGCCTTCGCTCCTGCGCGATATAGAGCGAATGACAGCCAACGCGCAGGAATCAACGGGCATGGGATTGACTGCGACCAAGACACGATCGGCAACGGCGCGGCGCGAGGTGCCGAAATCGCGCGGCGGTCGGCCGACCAAGACCGCTGCGATCGAGCGCGACCAGCGGCTGATCGAGGTCGCCACCCGCCTGTTCCTGGACCGCGGCTTTGATGCGACCTCGCTCGATGCCGTGGCCGAAGCCGCGCGGGTCAGCAAGCCCACCGTCTACTCCCGTTACGGCGACAAGCGCGGCCTGTTTGCCGCCGTGCTGAGGCGCGAGATCGAGCGCTGGCTTGCACCGCTGTCGGCGGCGGCTGAGACGCAGCTCTCCAGCGCCTCGGATATTTCTGTCGAGCAGCGCCTGGTCGAGATCGGGCGCGAAATGCTGACCTTCACTTGCGGACCCGACGCTGTCGCTTTCAGCCGCATGATGACGTCGCAGGCCATCAACTTCCCCGACGTTGCCAAGCTCGGCAAGGAGGAAGGCTGGCTCAAGGCGGTCGCCACCACGGCGCGCTTCTTCGACCATCTGGTGGCGCAAGGCGCGCTCGACCTCGAGGACACGACGATCGCAGCGGAAGTGTTCCTCGATGTCGTTGCCGGTCACACCCACCGCATGGCGACGTTCGGAATGGCGCTGGAACTGAAGGCCGCCGAGAAGCGCATGCGCGCCGCCATCAAGCTGTTCCTGGCCGGTGCGCTCGGCCCTGCCGACCGCGTCCAGGATGCCCCAAAGGGGACGCCGCGGCGGCGCCCGTCGTCCCGCTGACAATTACGTGAGCTTGCGATCTATCCCCTGGAAGAACGCACCCTCGCCATTGACTGAAATGAAACGATACGGTATGGTTTAGTTATAGGTGAGACGGACCGCTTTTTTCACCAGCCCCAAAGAGGTCGGTATCGCCCAGATCGCCGCGACGGGTACAGCCCGCCACGACGCTCCGCGGCCGGCCGATGCCCAAGGTCGGCCGCGAATTCTTTACGATCATCCGGCACACTCGCTGGCCGAGGGTTTCGCGCATGACGACAGCCAAACGATGGACCTCGCAACTGCTTGCCATCGCCTTGCCCACGCTGCTCCTCGCAGCGCCGGTACAGGCGACCGTGACCACGGGCACGCCAACGGCCCTTCGCGGCGAAACAGATGGTGATGCCGAGGCCGATCGCCAAGCGGTCAGCCGCGAGATCGAGCGCTTTCGCAGCTCGTCGATCTCGATCAGCCAGGCTATGGCAATTGCCGAGGCCCGTCACGCCGGCGCAACCACCGCGGATGTGAGTTTTGACGGCGGCTCCGGCGTGCCGGTGTATCGGGTCAAGACCGTGCACAACGACCGGATCTGGCGCCACACCATCAATGCGAGGACCGGCGAGCTCGTCGGCGGCGAGGCCGCCCTCCCCCTTGCCGAGCTCGACCTCGAGGACCGCGATACTCTCGCAGCGCTCGGCGCGATCAGGCACCGCCTTGCGGATGCGGTACGCGTTGCCGAGCGTGCAGCCTCGGGCAAGGCGATCAGCGGCGGATTGATCCGCGAACGCGGTCGGCTGAATTTTTCGATCGTCGTCGTCAGCGGCGACGACCTCAAGGAGGTCACCCTCGAGCCACCCGGCGCCCGGGCCAAATAACTCCGCCACAATCCCGCCGAAAAGCCATTGACGGGCGCAAGACTCTCCCGCATAAGTCGCCGCCATGTTCACGACCGCCAAACGCACGACCAAAACCACCACGGCCTTCGGGGCCCGGGGAGGCGTGCGCGCGTAGTCGTCGACTAAAACGCATCAGCTCGACCGAAGCCCCGCCCTCGATGGTCCGGGGCTTTTTTGTTGTCTCAATCGATCTCAATGGAGGACACAGTGAGTAACGATCCCGTCGTCGCGATTGTCGGCGTCACCGGTGCGGTGGGCGCCGAATTCATCGCCACCATGGACAAGCGCGGCTTCCGCGTCGGCAAGCTCAAGGCGCTGGCGAGCGCCCGCTCGGCCGGCAAGACGGTGTCGTTCCGAGGGCAGAATATCGTCATCGAGGAGCTGACCGAGCGCGCCTTCGAGGGCGTCGACATCGCGCTGTTCTCGGCCGGCAGTGGCATCTCCAAGACGTTCGCGCCGATCGCGGTCAAGTCAGGCGCCGTCGTCGTCGACAACTCCTCCGCCTTCCGCATGGATCCGAACGTGCCGCTCGTGATCCCCGAGGTCAACGCTGGCCGCATTCGCGAGCACAAGGGCATCATCGCCAACCCGAACTGCGCCGCGATCACCGCGCTGGTGCCGCTCTGGCCGATCCACCAGAAGAACCGCATCAAGCGCGTCATCATCTCGACCTACCAGGCGGCTTCCGGCGCCGGCGCCGCCGCGATGGAGGAGCTCGTCGAATCCACCCGCGCCAACCTCAACGGGCAGGTCTATACGCCCAAGGTGATGCCGCATCCCTACGCCTTCAATCTCTTCAACCACAATACGGCAATCGACCCTGAAACCGGCTACAACGACGAAGAGACCAAGGTCATCAAGGAGACCCGCAAGATCTTCGAGGACGACAAGATCGCCATCGGCGTCACCTGCGTCCGCGTGCCGGTGCTGCGCGCGCACTGCGAGGCCATCACCTTCGAATGCGAGAAGCCGATCACCGAGGACCAGGTCCGCGCCATCATGGCGCAGGCGCCCGGCGTGAAGATCGTCGACGATCGCGCCAACAACTACTTCCCGATGCCGATCGACGCGTCGGGACAGGACGACGTCCTGGTCGGCCGCATCCGCAAGGACCTCAGCGATCCCAGTGGGCATTCGATCTCGATGTTCGTGGCCGCCGATCAGCTGCTCAAGGGCGCGGCGCTGAACGCCGTGCAGATCGCCGAGCTCTTGCCGCAGCGAGTGATGGCGTAACGGAAAGTGCGTAGGGTGGATTAGCCGAAGGCGTAATCCACCTCTTTAGTGTCCACGGGATGGAGAAGTGGTGGGTTACGCCTTGCTAACCCACCCTACAGCTCTGCCCGAAACAGCAAACACGCATCGCCATACGAGTAGAATCGGTAGCCGCTCGCGATCGCGTGTGCATAGGCCCGTTTCATCGTCTCCAGCCCCGAAAACGCCGACACCAACATGAAAAGCGTCGACTTCGGCAGGTGGAAATTCGTCATCAGCACGTCGACGGCGCGGAAGCGGTAGCCGGGCGTGATGAAGATCGAGGTCTCCGCTGCGAACGGCCGGATGATGCCGTCCTCGCTGGCCGCACTCTCCAGCAGCCGCAATGACGTGGTGCCGACAGCCACGATGCGGCCGCCGTTTCTCCGCGCGCTGTTGAGCCGCTCGGCCGTCTCGGCCGAGATCGTGCCCCACTCGGCATGCATCTTGTGGCCTTCGGTGTCGTCCGCCTTCACGGGAAGGAACGTCCCTGCCCCGACATGCAGCGTGACGCGGTTGACGCCGACGCCGCGCGCGTGCAGCGCCTGCTCCAGCGCCGGGGTGAAATGCAGCCCCGCGGTGGGAGCAGCGACTGCGCCTTCGTTGGCCGCGAACATGGTCTGGTAGTCGGTAAAATCCTGGTCGTCCGGCGTGCGCTTGGAGGCGATGTAGGGCGGCAGCGGCGGGCTGCCGAGATCGGCGATGGCCTGGTCGAGGGCGGGCCCGTGAAACGAGAACGACAGCGTCACCTCGCCCTCGGCGCCCTTGGCTTCGACCTCGGCATCGAGATGGCCGAGCAGGCAGACCTTGCCTTCGTTGCCGAAGCGGATGCGGTCGCCGGCCGTGAGCTTCTTCGCCGGCTTCACCAGCGCCTGCCAGCGCGAGCCGTCGAGCCGCTTGATCAGCGTCGCCTCGATCTTCGGCTCGGTCTCGCGGCCGATGCGGCGGCCCTTCAATTGCGCCGCGATCACCTTGGTGTCGTTGACGACGAGCTGGTCGCCCGACCTCAACCATTGCGGCAGATCGGCGATGGTCTGATCGCGCAGTGCGCCGTTCTCCACCACCAGCATCTTCGCGGAGTCGCGCGGGCTCGCCGGGCGCAACGCGATGCGCTCGGCGGGCAGGTCGAAATCGAAGAGGTCGGTGCGCATGGTCCGCTATTGCATCATTCCGGGGCGCGCAAGGCGCGAGCCCGGAATCTCGAGGTTCCGGGTTCGGCTCTACGAGCCGCCCCGGAACGACGACACATGCTTACTCCTTGTCGATGGCCATCCGCGCCTTGACGATCTTGTCGGGGTTCTGCACCGGCTCGCCGCGCTTGATCTTGTCGACGTTCTCCATGCCCTCGGTGACCTTGCCCCACACCGTGTACTGGTTGTCGAGAAAACGAGCATCGTCGAAGCAGATGAAGAATTGGCTGTCGCCGGAATCGGGGTTGGCGGCGCGCGCCATCGAGGCGGTGCCGCGCACATGCGGCTCCTTGTTGAATTCGGCCTTCAGCTTCTTGCCGGAGCCGCCGGTGCCGGTGCCGTGCGGGCAGCCGGTCTGCGCCATGAAGCCCTCGATGACACGGTGGAACACGATGCCGTCGTAGAATCCTTCGCGGACCAGCTCCTTGATGCGCGCAACATGGCCGGGCGCGAGGTCAGGCCGCATCTCGATGGTAACGGGGCCCTGCGTGGTCTCGAGGATAAGGGTGTTTTCGGTGACGCTCATGCTCGTCTCTCTTGTGTTGGAGGTGAAGTCTTGTCAGGTGACGTTTTGCGGTTGCGGAACTGGATCGCGAATGGACGTCCCGCGGCGGCGCCGGCCATTGCATCGGTAAATGGCATCGGCGTGCAGCGTTGCAACGCCTCCATCACCGCGATCCGGTATTGCAGCCGGTCATTGTCGGAGGCCTCCGCGGATTCATAGGTAATCCTCGGATGGCCCAGAATGTTTCCGGACCGGTTAAAGCTCACGACGACGGTGATGTCGAGTGGGCGAGCCTTGGTCGGCGGCGGCGGCTTCCAGCAGGTCCGCAAGTGCTCGAAGACCTCCTTGATGGTGTTGACCTGCGCGTCCTCCGCGGCCGCGCCACAAGTGCCAAGCAGCAGCGCCGCGGCAGCGAACACGAGCCTGTGGCCGCAGCGCGCCATCACCTCGGCTACTTGATGTCGGAGGCGACTTGCACCTTCACCATCTTGTCGGGATCAGTGACGGTGCCGCCGGGCGAGCCGGGCGGAGCCTTCTTCAGCTTGTCGACGACGTCCATGCCCTGCACCACCTCGCCGATTACGGTGTACTGGCCGTCGAGGCTGCCGCCATCGGCGAACATGATGAAGAACTGCGAGTTGGCGCTGTCGACGCTGTCGCCGCGCCGGGCCATGCCGACGATACCACGCGCGAAATGCACCTTGGAGAATTCCTGCTTCAGATTCGGATATTTCGAGCCGCCGGTGCCGTTGCCGTTCTGGCCGTCGCCAGTCTGGGCCATGAAGCCGTCCATGACGCGGTGGAACGGCACGTTGTTGTAGAAGCCTTCGCGCGCCAGCTGCTTGAGGCGTTCGGCGTGCTGGGGCGCGATGTCGGTGCGCAGCTTGATCACGATGCGGCCCTTGGTGGTGTCGATGACCAGCGCATTGGCCTTGTCGAGATTGGCCGGCAGCTGCTGCGCCATCGCCGGCGCCGTGCCCCAGGGGACGGCCACGAGCGCGACGAACATCGTGGCAAGAATTGCGAGACGACGGATCATGGAAACTCCGGATCAGGTGAGATGAAAAAGCGCGCCGTTATCCGGCGAATTTTGCCTTGAGCTGGAATGCAACGAGCGGCGGGACGAAGGCCGAGACATCTCCGCCCATGCCGGCGATCTGACGCACCAATGTGCCGGTAATCGGGCGCACCAGCGGAGAGGCCGGCAGGAAGACAGTTTGCACCTCGGGCGCCATGGTGCCGTTCATGCCGGCGAGTTGCATCTCGTAGTCGAGGTCAGTGCCGTCGCGCAGGCCCCGGATCATGATGGTCGCACCGTATTTGCGCGCCGCGGTGACCGCGAGATCGTCATAGGTCACGGCCTCGAGCGTGCAGCCGACTTGGGCTGCCACCGGCCCGCAGACGTCATGGAGCATCTTGAGCCGCTCCTCGCTCGAAAACAGCGGCTTCTTGCCGGGATGGATCCCCACCGCGACCACCAGCCGGTCGCACAAGAGGACGCTGCTCCGGACCACGTCCAGATGGCCGTTGGTGATGGGGTCGAAGGAACCGGGGTAGAACGCAATGCGCGGCATAGCCACGTCCTACCGCGCCCGGCCCGGCCCGGCAAGCCGGGCAGGTCCCCTGCCCGTTCGCTGCGGATTCTGCGGCCTATCCTGTCGGCAGCGGCTCGTTTGTTTCGTCCTTGGGGCGGCCACGAAACAAAACGGAGCGGGAACGAAACCATTTCCGGCTTCCGCGAAGACGTCCGGAAACTGGCCATGGTTACTAATCCGCCCAACAAACGGCGGGCCGCACAACCGGGCGTCGCGGCCGCATCACAGGGGACCGTCAATGATCAAGACCATCTCGGCCATCGGTGTTGCTGCGTGTGTTGCTGCCGCCCTCACCCTCCTGCCCGGCTTTGCCCCGACCGTCGAGGCCAGCGTCCCGCAGCCGCTTGCCAAGAGCGACCGTCTCGATATCCGCACCATCGGCAAGGACTGCTCGCAGCAGGCTTGGCCGAACTTCGAAGCCTCGTGCCTGCGCCGCGCCGGCACCAAGGCCAATGTCCGCGAGGCGCGCCTCGTGACCGCCGACCGCACGCCCTAATTGCGGTTGTCAGCTCCGCGTCAGGGAGGCTTCCTGATATAAATTTCATGGATATTTGCGACGTCTCGTCGCAGACTGTCTGATGTTCGCGTCCGTCGGACTGGCCCGCCGGGCGCGATCCCATCAGGGGGTCGCCATTGTCCAGTACGCCCGCAATCGCCTCCGGCCACCATCCTGATCCGCTGCCGCTTGCCATGACCATGGGCGCCCTTGGGGTGGTCTATGGCGATATCGGCACCAGCCCTCTTTACGCGCTTAAGGAAGCCGCCAAGGCGGCGGCTCATGGCGGAACGCTAAGTCACGAGGCGGTCCTCGGCGTTGCATCGCTGATCCTCTGGGCCCTGCTGCTGATCATCTCACTGAAATACGCGTTGCTGATCCTGCGCGCGGACAACCGCGGCGAAGGCGGCATCGTTGCGCTGCTGGCCCTGCTGCATGCCCGGCACGCCCAGCCGGGCACTTGGCGCGCGCATCTGCTTGTGGTCGGGCTCATCGGCGCCGCTCTGCTCTATGGCGACGGCGCCATCACGCCGGCGATCTCGGTGCTATCAGCCATCGAAGGCCTCAAGGTCGACGCTCCTTCGCTCTCGCCTGTTGTCGTGCCCATCACGATCGCCATCCTGGTCGGCCTGTTCATCATGCAGAAGCAGGGCACCGGCTTCATCGGCCGCATTTTCGGCCCGGTGATGCTGGCCTGGTTCGCGGTCTTGGCCGCGCTCGGCATCCACGGCATCATCAAGGCCCCGGCCGTGCTGGCCGCGCTCAGCCCGCTCTACGCGTTCGACTTCCTGATTCATCAGGATTTCCACGTCTCGTTCGCGATCCTCGGTGCCGCCTTCCTCGCGGTGACCGGCGGCGAAGCGATGTATGCCGACATGGGCCATTTCGGCCGCCTGCCGATCCGGCTCGCCTGGTTTGCGATCTGCCTGCCTGCGCTGGTGCTGAACTATTTCGGCCAGGCCGCGCTGCTGATCACCGATCCCGCGATGATCGAGAACCCGTTCTTTCAGCTCTGCCCCGACGCCCTGCATTATCCGCTGGTCGCGTTCTCGGCCGTGGCGACCGTGATCGCTTCGCAGGCGATCATCTCCGGCGTGTTCTCGCTGACGCAGCAATCGATCCAGCTCGGCTTCCTGCCGCGCATGCAGATCCGCCACACCCAGAGTGACGCGATCGGCCAGATCTACGTGCCGCTGGTGAACTGGCTGCTCGCGGCCGCAACCTTGGGCGCAGTTCTGAGCTTCGGCTCCTCGGACGCTCTCGCCGGGGCCTATGGCATCGCGGTGTCGCTGCTGATGGCGATCACCACGCTGCTCGCCGCACTGGTCGCGATCCAGTGGGGCTTTTCGCCCTGGCTCGTCGTGGCTGTGAACGGCTTCTTCTTCGTCATCGATCTGATCTTCTTCGCCGCGAACTCGATCAAGCTATTCGAGGGCGGCTGGTTTCCGCTTCTGCTCGCCGGCCTCGTGGCCTTCCTGATGCTGACCTGGCGTGCTGGCGTGAAGCTGGTCGAAGCTGCGCGCGCCCGGCTGCGCCAGCCCGAGGAGGACCTGATCGAGACCGCCGTGAACAAGTGCCGCGCCAGGTTGCCCGGGACCGCCGCGTTCCTGGCGTCCGCGCCACGGGGCGTGCCGCTCGCGCTGACCCAGTTCGTCAAGCACAACCACGTGCTGCACGAGCGCGTGCTGCTGGTGACGGTGCTGATCGAGGAGTCTCCGCACATCCCGGACGAGGAGCGCGCCGAGGTGATCGAGATCATCCCCGGCATCACACGCGTCATCCTGCACTACGGCTTCATGCAGAACCCCACGATCTACGAGGGATTGGGGCTCGTCTGCCGCCAAGGCAAGCTGCCCGGCATCGATCTCGCCGATGTCACCTATTATGTCGGCCGCGAGACCATCATCCCGCGCGAGGACGTGCCTGGCATGTGGGTGTGGCGCGAAGGCCTGTTCGCCTTCCTCCAGCGCAACGCCGAACGCTCCGCCGCATTCTTCGGCGTGCCGACCAGGCAGGTAGTGGAGTTCGGTACGGAGCTGGAGATCTAGCGAATGGCGAATGGCCGATAGCGAACGGACAATGCTCCATTCGCTATCCGCCCTCACTATTCGCCATTGCCATTGCCGTTGCCGTTCTCGGCCTCTTCGGTGATGTGCTCGACCGAGACGACGTGCTCGTCCTCGGCGGTGTCGAACACGATCACGCCCTGCGTCGAGCGGCCAGCAATGCGGATGCCTTCGACCGGGCAGCGGATCAGCTGGCCCTTGTCGGTGACGAGCATGATCTGGTCCGCATCCTCCACGGGGAAGGACGCGACGAGGTTGCCGTTGCGGCTGTTGACGCTCATGGCGACGATGCCTTTGCCGCCGCGCCCCGTGGTGCGGTACTCGTAGGACGAGGTCCGCTTGCCGTAGCCGTTGACGGAGACGGTCAGCACCACCTGCTCCTGCGCCGACATCTCGACATAACGCTCCTGGGCGAGCTGGAAGCTGCCGGAGGTCTCCTCGGCCTCGGTATCCGCCGCCGCCTCGTCAGCCGCCGCTTCGCCGGCGACCGCGCGGCGCATCTTCAGGTAAGCTGAACGCTCGTCGGAGGTGGTCTCGACATGGCGCAGGATCGCCAGCGAGATTACCTTGTCGCCCTCGCCGAGCGCAATGCCACGCACGCCCATCGAGGTGCGCCCGGTGAATACGCGCACGTCGGGGACCGGGAAGCGGATGCACTGGCCGCCGGCAGCGGTCAGCAGCACGTCATCGCGCTCGGTGCAGATCTGGACGTCGACGATCGCTTCGCCGTCGTCGAGCTTCATGGCGATGATGCCGGAGCGGCGGACGTCGACGAAGTCGGACAGCTTGTTGCGCCGGACATTGCCGCCCGTCGTCGCGAACATCACGTCGAGCTGGCCCCAGGTGGACTCGTCTTCGGGCAGCGGCATGATGGTGGTGATGCGCTCGCCCTGTTCCAGCGGCAGGATATTGATCATCGCCTTGCCGCGCGCGTTGGGAGCTGCCATCGGCAGCCGCCAGACCTTCTCCTTGTAGACCTGGCCGCGCGAGGAGAAGAACAGCACCGGAGTATGAGTCGAGGCCACAAAGAGCCGGCTGACGAAATCCTCGTCGCGGGTCTGCATGCCGGCGCGGCCCTTGCCGCCGCGGCGCTGGGCCCGATAGGCCGACAGCGGCACGCGCTTGACGTAGCCGGCGTGCGAGACGGTGACGACCATGTCCTCGCGCTGGATCAGGTCCTCGTCCTCGACCTCGCCCTCCTGCTCCATGATCACGGTCTTGCGCGGCGTGGCGAACTCCGCCTTCACCTCCGCAAGCTCAGTCTTGATGATGTCGAGGATGCGCCCACGCGAGCGCAGGATCTCGAGATAATCGCCGATCTCGCCGGCAAGCTTTGCCAGTTCCTCGCCGATTTCGTCGCGGCCGAGCGCGGTGAGGCGTGCGAGGCGCAGCTCGAGGATCGCCCTCGCCTGCTCCAGCGACAGGCGGATGGTGCCGTCCTCGTTGATGCGATGGCGGGGATCGTCGATCAGCGTGATGATGTCCTCGACGTCGCGCGCCGGCCAGTCGCGCGTCATCAGGGTTTCGCGGGCAGCCGCCGGTGTCGGCGAGTGCCTGATGACCTTGATGATCTCGTCGATATTGGCGACTGCGATGGCAAGCCCGACCTGCTCATGCGCGCGCTCGCGCGCCTTGCGCAGCTTGTACTTGGTCCGGCGGGTGACGACCTGTTCGCGGAAACCGACGAAGATCGTCAGCATGTCCTTCAGGTTCATCGTCTGCGGACGACCACTGTCGAGCGCGACGGCGTTGACGCCGAAGCTCGTTTGCAGCGGCGTGAACTTGTAGAGCTGATTGAGCACCACGTCGGGCACGGCATCGCGCTTGAGCTCGACCACGACGCGGTAGCCGTCGCGATCGGATTCGTCGCGCAGGTCGGCGATGCCCTCGATCTTCTTTTCCTTGTAGAGCTCGGCGATGCGCTCGACCATCGTCGCCTTGTTCACCTGATAGGGGATCTCGGTGATGACGATCGCCTCGCGCTCCTTGCGGATCGTCTCGAAGGTGACCTTGCCGCGCATCACGATGGAGCCACGGCCGAGGTGATAGGCGCTGCGGATGCCCTGGCGTCCCAGGATGATGCCGCCGGTGGGGAAATCCGGGCCGGGGATGATGTTGTTGAGCTCGTCGATCGTCAGCGCCGGATTGTCGATCAACGCGAGGCAGGCATCGATCACCTCGCCGAGATTGTGCGGCGGAATGTTAGTGGCCATGCCGACGGCAATGCCGCCGGCGCCATTGACGAGCAGGTTCGGGAACCGCGCCGGCAAAACCACCGGCTCCTTGGTGGAACCGTCGTAGTTATCCTGAAAGTCGACGGTTTCGTTATCGATGTCGTCGAGCAGCTTCAGCGCGATCTTGGCCAGGCGCGACTCGGTGTAGCGCATCGCCGCCGGCGGATCGCCGTCGACGGAGCCGAAATTGCCCTGCCCGTCGACCAGCAGCTCGCGCATCGAGAAAGGCTGCGCCATGCGCACCAACGCATCATAGATCGCCTGGTCGCCATGCGGATGGTATTGGCCCATGACGTCGCCGACGATACCGGCCGACTTCTTGTGCTTCTTGTCGGGCGTGTAGCCTTTCTCGTTCATCGCGAACAGGATGCGGCGATGCACCGGCTTCAGGCCGTCGCGTGCATCGGGCAGCGCGCGCGACACGATCACGCTCATGGCGTAATCGAGGTAGGACTTCTTCATCTCGTCGAGGATGGAGACGGGGCGAATGTCCGAGGGTTGCGCCGGCTGGTCGCCGGGCTTGTTGTCGTCGTCAGCCAAGGGGAAATCCGGTGAGGTTTATCTGGGAATCATATAGCGCATCGACGCCCCGATAACCACCCTTACGGCCCGTCCCAAGGTGCTTTTTCCGCTCATTCTTCCAATAACTTAAGCCCCTGCGACCGCCACTTGGGCGGCTTCCGGAGCAGCTTGCAGGAATTGCGCTTTGGCCCCTGTCAAACCGGGCGGCAGGAGCCCCGGCGAGCCCGCTGGCCGGGCGCGATCCGAGTTCATCCCAAACGTGAAGCGGGCCCGGAAGTCCCGAGCCCGTCCCGCCGATTAGTACGATCTGCTGACCTCGCGTGGAACGCGCCGCCCGATCCGGCCCGTTGTCGCGGGGTGGCCCGCCTCAGAACGGGATATCGTCGTCCATGTCGCTGTTGCGGCCACCGCCGCCGGCAGCCACGGGAAGGCGCGGCGCGCTGCTGACGGGACCCGAGGAGCCGAAATCGCCGCCCGGCTCGTCGCCGAAGCTGCCGCCTCCTCCGCCCCCGCCGCGACCATCGAGCATCGTCAGCGTCGAGTTGAAGCCCTGCAGCACGACCTCGGTGGAGTACTTCTCAACGCCGCTCTGGTCGGTCCATTTGCGGGTCTGCAGCGCGCCCTCGATGTAAACCTTGGCGCCCTTCTTCAGGTACTGCTCGGCGACCTTGCAGAGACCTTCGTTGAAGATCACCACGCGGTGCCACTCGGTCTTTTCCTTGCGTTCGCCGCTGTTCTTGTCGCGCCAGGTCTCCGAGGTGGCGATGCTCAAATTCGCGATCGGCCGCCCGTCCTGGGTGCGGCGGATTTCGGGGTCCTTGCCGAGGTTTCCAACCAGAATGACCTTGTTGACGCTTCCCGCCATCGCCGCTCTCCACTCCAAATGCCATTGAATGTCAAAAGGCCGAACCCGCCCGCCGCGAAGCTCCGCCGCCCCGTTGAGCCGACCTATACGCTCGCGCGGGGTGATCAGCCCGTCGCCCCTCAGGTTATCCCCACATATAGCATCAGCCCTTGGCTTGTTCCAGATTTGTTCTTGTGCAGATCGCACTCAACGCGCGGCAGGACCGGGCGGAGGTGGCGTCAAAAATAGCAAGCGTCGGATGGAACTTTTTCCGGTTCCCGGCAACGGGCAAAAGCGCTTAACATTCATCAAGTTAGAAACGCCTCAGATGGTCCCTGACTGTTGCATTTCGGAGACGGACTCTGCCTCACCATTGAGCTACGGTTGCCTTGGAATTGAGTCCATATGGGCGTCGCGCCTGATCAACCGTTTCGGGGACTTCGAGAAGCGGACGAAACTGGGGAGACTGCAATGAATAAGATTTTGTTTGGTGCAATCAGTGCAATAGCGTTGGGCCTGTCGGCTCCCGCAAGCGCGGCGGATCTCGCGGCGCGTCCCTACACCAAGGCTCCGGCACCGGTGGTGGCGACCGTTTACGACTGGAGCGGCTTCTACATCGGCATCAACGGTGGCTGGGGTACGAGCCGCAATTGTTGGGATTTCGTGACACCGGTCGTCGGCACGCTGATCACAGACGGCTGCCATGACGCGTCGGGCGGCACGGTCGGCGGTCAAATCGGATATCGTTGGCAATCCGCCAACTGGGTGTTTGGCCTGGAAGGCCAGGGCAACTGGGCTGACTTCAGCGGAAACAACATCAGCCCGACTGCCCCGGGTCAGCAGAACCGTACCCGGATCGATGCCTTCGGCCTGATTACCGGCCAGGTCGGCTATGCCTGGAATAACGTTCTGTTCTACGTAAAGGGTGGTGGCGCGGTCGTGGGCGACAAATACGACCTCATCGTCGCGCCAGGTTTCGTGGGTGCAGGCACTACCTTCGGATCGGCCCGGGAAACCCGCTGGGGCGGAACGGTCGGCGCCGGTCTCGAATTTGGCTTCGCTCCAAACTGGTCGGTGGGCGTCGAGTACGATCACATCTTCCTCGGCAGTCGTAACGTCGACTTCACCCTCGGCGGCGTTCTCGTCCAGACCGAACGCGTCCGCCAGGACGTCGATATGGGTCTCGTTCGTATCAATTATCGCTGGGGTGGCCCGGTCATCGCGAAGTACTGATATCCATCAGACATCATTCAGAGATCAAAGGCCGGCTTTGCGCCGGCCTTTTTTTTTGCGTGATCCCGAGCTGCGACAATCTGCCAGCAATTATGACGTTTTGCAGCTGTTGTGGCTTTTGAGAGACACAACTTGCGGATTTGGTGGTGTAAGCACGGCGCCAGTTGGACCACGGCGTCCGATACCCTTCTGCACGCGGAAGGCAACAACAGAAACTGGGACTGGGATTTTGGTTGAAATGAAGAAAGTTTTGTTGGCTTCGGCCTGTTTGTTCGCTCTGGCTGCCCCCGCGTCGGCGGCTGATCTCGCGGCCCGCCCGTACACCAAGGCTCCGGTGGCAGTGGCCTCGGTCTACAACTGGACCGGCTTCTATCTCGGTATCGTCGGCGGCGGCGCCTGGGAAAACGCTTCGGGCGACCCGAAGATGAAGGGTGGCTTCGTCGGCGGCACCGCCGGCTACAACTGGCAGACCGGCAACGTCGTGTTCGGCATCGAGGCCGACGGCGCCTGGGCTGACGTCAGCGCCACGGCGACCGGCGCGACCGCTGTCCCCGGCTTCGGCGTTGTGACCGCAACCGCCAGCTCGAAGACCGACGCGATGGGCACTGTGCGTGGCCGCATCGGCTGGGCCGTCAACAACGTCCTGCTCTACGGCACGGGCGGCTACGCCTGGATCGACAACAAGATCACCCTCTCGGCGCTCGGCGTGAGCGCGTCGGACAGCAAGTGGCACTCCGGCTGGACCGTCGGCGCGGGCGTCGAAGCGTTCATCGCGCCGCAGTGGTCGATCAAGGGCGAATACCTGTATCGCAGCCTCGGCGGCGAGACCTACTTCGCCGGCGCCCTGCCCACCGGCACGCTCAACTTCCACACCGTGCAGGTCGGCGTGAACTATCACTTCGGCGGCCCGATCGTCGCGAAGTACTGAGCTTCGTCTCACGACCGACGTCATATCGTCACGAAAGGCCGGCCTCGCG
Organism: Bradyrhizobium sp. USDA 4486; assembly: GCF_054057995.1. Classification (NCBI taxonomy): domain Bacteria; kingdom Pseudomonadati; phylum Pseudomonadota; class Alphaproteobacteria; order Hyphomicrobiales; family Nitrobacteraceae; genus Bradyrhizobium; species Bradyrhizobium sp. USDA 4486. The sequence continues at coordinate 2,121,539 of NZ_JBSRZV010000001.1, read as the reverse complement.
CCGGCCTTTTTGTTGTGTGCCGAGTATGAACGACAGCTTGGAGGTGGAAGTCCTCTATCCAGCCTGATGGCGGCGAAGGATTAGCGAAGCGCAAGGGCGTCACCGCGAGGTGGGGTCTGAAGAAAGCGTGGAGCAAAGCCGCGGCCCGATGGACAAACACCGGATAACGAGGCCTACCCGGCCGGACGAGCGAGCAACTGATCGCGAAGTCCAGGGTCATCAAGGGTCGGGGTGGTAAATTCGGCGGGCGCGCGGTGAAGGCGGTCGGTCTTACCTCGGGAGGTCTGCGTTGTGTCCCGGCAACGGGACTGAGGTCGTCGTAAGGCGGCCCGACCGCAGCGCAGAAGTCAGCTGAGGGCATAGTAGGTGGCGTGTGCCGCCGAAGGCCCGAACGGTGGAAGTGGTTAGTAGAGCAACGATCTCGCGCGAGCCATGCGGCAGAAGAATCAGGTCGAACTGAACTTGGGCACCGGAGCAGGCGGTGAAGCCGCAAGCTCCGCCGCCGGAGAGACCGAAGCAAGCGCGGTGAGAGCCAGCCTCGAACGCCCGGCGGTCGCAGGACCGTCGATGGAAGTAGTCGTCGAGCGTGAGAATCTGCAAGCAGCATTGGCGCAAGTGAAGCGCAACAAGGGTGCGGCAGGCGTCGATGGGATGACCGTCGGCGAGCTATCGGCCTATCTGAAGGAGCACTGGCTCACGATCCGCGCCCAGTTGCTTGACGGCACCTATAAGCCACAGCCGGTGCGGCGGGTGGAGATACCGAAGGCGTCGGGCGGCCTGCGGCCGCTCGGCATCCCGACGGTGCTCGACCGCTTCATCCAGCAGGCGGTGATGCAGGTGTTGCAGGCAGATTGGGACGGAACGTTCTCCGAGGCGAGCTTCGGCTTCCGGCCGACCCGCTCGGCGCATCAGGCGGTGGAACGGGCGCAGACCTACATCGCATCCGGTTACGCCGTCGTCGTCGACATCGATCTGGAAAAGTTCTTCGACCGGGTCAACCACGACATCCTGATGGGGCTCATTGCCAAACGGGTCGCTGACAAGCGCCTCCTCAAGCTCATCCGTGGCTTCTTGACTGCGGGTGTGATGGAGGCAGGGCTGGTCAGCCCGACGGAGGAGGGTACGCCGCAAGGCGGACCGCTCTCGCCGCTGTTGTCGAACCTGATGCTGGATGTGCTGGACAAGGAACTGGAGAAACGCGGCCATCGCTTCGTGCGCTACGCCGACGACTGCAATATCTATGTACGCAGTCAGAAGGCGGGCGAGCGGGTGTTGGCCGGCCTCGAACGGTTCCTCGAAAAGCACCTCAAGCTCAAGATCAACAAGGCCAAGAGTGCGGTCGCCAAACCGAGCGTTCGCAAGTTCCTGGGCTTCAGCTTTACCGGCGGAAGTGAACCACCGCGACGGCGCATCGCGCCGCAGGCGCTCGCCCGCTTCAAGGTAAAAGTTCTGGAGCTGACGCGACGCACGTGCGGTCGAAGCCTCGTGCAGATTACCAAGGAGTTGTCAGCCTACCTGATCGGGTGGCGCGGCTACTTCGGCTTCTGCCAAACCCCGTCGGTGTTGCGCGTGCTTGACCGGTGGATCAGGCGGCGGCTGCGCGCCGTCGTCTGGAAGCAATGGAAGTATGGACCCGCTCGCTTCGCCGAGCTGCGACGCCGTGGCGTCGGCCGGGATCTGGCAGCGCAAACTGCCGGCGCCCCGCATGGCCCTTGGCGGCTCGCGAACAGCCCCGCGCTCGCCATTGCTCTGCCAAATAGCTTCTTCGCTTCGCTCGGCTTGGCTTCCGTCACGGGACAGTGGCCTGCATAATCCGCCGAACCGCCGTATACGGACCCGTATGTACGGTGGTGTGGGAGGGGAGGAGTCGCGAGACTCCCCCCTATCCCGATTTTCGCGCGCCGCTGATTGGCGCCGGTCACGTGCGGATTCCCCAAACCCGCACTCGACCGCGAACGAAGGGCCGACGCTTCGCCTGTTCCAGATCCCTCACTCCTGCCAGATGCCGCCAGCGCGCCAACAATCCGTTGACGATTCGCAAAGTCCACTGGAAATCCGCCCTCGTTCTTCCTACGTTCGCTGCCATACCCATCGGCGCCGTTCCCGGTTCCGGGCGAAGCGCGCCTCCAGCGTCGGCGCGCTCGCGCACCCATGGGATTCCTTGAGGGCAACTCGGATGGATGAAGTGATCAAGGCGAAGCGCCAACAGCAGAACGCGGGCTCCAGCCTGCGCGCAATTACGATCCGTGGCGCGCGCGAGCACAACCTCAAGAACATCGACGTCGAGATTCCCCGCGACAAGCTCGTGGTGTTCACCGGGCTCTCCGGCTCCGGCAAATCCTCGCTCGCCTTCGACACCATCTACGCCGAAGGCCAGCGCCGCTACGTCGAGTCGCTCTCGGCCTATGCCCGCCAGTTCCTGGAGATGATGCAGAAGCCTGACGTCGATCAGATCGACGGGCTGTCGCCGGCGATCTCGATCGAGCAGAAGACGACGTCGAAGAATCCGCGTTCGACCGTCGGCACCGTGACCGAGATCTACGACTACATGCGCCTGCTCTGGGCCCGCGTCGGCGTGCCCTATTCGCCCGCGACCGGCCTGCCGATCGAGAGCCAGACCGTCTCGCAGATGGTCGACCGGGTGCTGGCGCTGCCCGAAGGCACCCGCCTCTATCTGCTGGCCCCGGTCGTGCGCGGCCGCAAGGGCGAGTACCGCAAGGAGCTCGCCGAATGGCTCAAGAAGGGCTTTCAGCGCGTCAAGATCGACGGCACCTTCTACGAGCTGGCCGAAGCCCCTGGCCTCGACAAGAAATTCCCGCACGACATCGACGTCGTGGTCGACCGCATCGTGGTCCGCGCCGACATCGGCCAGCGCCTCGCCGAAAGCTTTGAGACTGCGCTGAAGCTCGCCGAAGGCCTCGCCGTCGTCGAGTTCGCCGACGCGCCGGCCGCCACCGCGCCCGCCGAGGAGAAGAAGAAGACCGCGAAGATCCACGACAAGAGCGGCCCCGAGCGCATCCTGTTCTCGGAAAAGTTCGCCTGCCCGGTCTCCGGCTTCACCATCCCCGAGATCGAGCCGCGCCTGTTCTCGTTCAACAATCCCTATGGCGCCTGCCCGGCCTGCGGCGGTCTCGGCGTCGAGCAGCATGTCGACGAGGACCTCGTCATCCCCGAGAAGGACCTCACCTTGCGCAAGGGCGCGATCGCGCCCTGGGCCAAGTCGTCATCGCCCTACTATACGCAGACGCTCACCGCGCTCGGCAAGCACTACAAGTTCACGCTCGACACGAAATGGAAGGACCTGCCGAAGAAGACGAGAGACGCGATCCTCTACGGCTCCGGCGAGGACGAGATCAAGTTCTCCTACGAGGACGGGGTGCGCTCCTACGACACCAAGAAGCCGTTCGAGGGCGTGATCACCAACATCAACCGCCGCTACCGCGAAACGGAAAGTGAATGGGCGCGCGAGGAGCTGGCGAAATATTTCCACGACGTGCCCTGCGAGGGGTGCAAAGGCTTTCGGCTCAAGCCCGAGGCGCTCTGCGTCAAGGTCGGCGGCAAGCATATCGGAGAGATCTCTGAGCTGTCGGTGAGGAAGGCCGGCGAGTGGTTCGAGGGCGTGCCGGCGGCGCTGAACGCGCAGCAGAACGAGATCGCGGGCCGCATCCTGAAAGAGATCCGCGAGCGCCTCACCTTCCTGCTCGACGTCGGCCTCAATTACCTCACCCTGTCGCGCTCGTCCGGCACGCTGTCCGGCGGCGAGAGCCAGCGCATTCGCCTGGCCTCGCAGATCGGCTCGGGGCTGACGGGCGTGCTCTACGTGCTGGACGAGCCTTCGATCGGCCTGCACCAGCGCGACAATGCCCGCCTGCTCGACACGCTGAAGCGGCTTCGCGATCTCGGCAACACCGTGGTGGTGGTCGAACATGACGAGGATGCCATTCGCCTCGCTGACTACGTCCTCGACATCGGCCCCGGCGCCGGCATGCACGGCGGCAACATCGTCGCCGAGGGCACGCCCGATCAGATCATGCGCAACCCGAAATCGCTCACCGGCAAATACCTCACCGGCGAGCTCGAGGTCGAAGTGCCGGAGCGGCGTCCGCCGAACCATCGCCGCACCATCAAGGTGGTGAACGCGCGCGGCAATAACCTCAAGAACGTCACCGCCGAGATTCCGCTCGGCCTGTTCACCTGCGTCACCGGAGTCTCCGGCGGCGGCAAGTCGACGCTCCTGATCGACACGGTCTACCGCGCCATCGCCCGCAAGCTGAACGGCGCCAGCGAAGGCGCAGCGCCGCACGACCGCATCGAGGGGCTCGAGCATATCGACAAGATCATCGATATCGACCAGTCGCCGATCGGCCGCACCCCGCGCTCGAACCCTGCGACCTATACCGGCGCCTTCACGCCGATCCGCGAGTGGTTCGCAGGCCTTCCCGAAGCCAAGGCGCGCGGCTACGAGCCCGGCCGCTTCTCCTTCAACGTCAAGGGCGGCCGCTGCGAGGCCTGCCAGGGTGACGGCGTCATCAAGATCGAGATGCACTTCCTGCCCGACGTCTACGTCACCTGCGACGTCTGCAAGGGCAAGCGCTACAACCGCGAAACGCTGGAGGTCCTGTTCAAGGGCAAGAGCATCGCCGACGTGCTCGACATGACCGTCGAGGAAGCCGCCGAGTTCTTCAAGGCAGTGCCGCGCGTGCGCGAGACTTTTCAGACGCTTCACCGCGTCGGCCTCGACTACATCCATGTCGGCCAGCAGGCCACGACGCTCTCCGGCGGCGAAGCCCAGCGCGTCAAGCTCGCAAAGGAGCTGTCAAAACGTGCCACCGGCCGCACGCTTTACATCCTGGACGAGCCGACCACCGGCCTGCACTTCCACGACGTCAAGAAGCTGCTGGAGGTGCTGCACGAGCTGGTCGCGCAGGGCAACACCGTGGTCGTCATCGAGCACAATCTCGAGGTCATCAAGACCGCTGACTGGGTCATCGACCTCGGCCCCGAGGGCGGTGACGGCGGCGGCGAGATCGTCGCCTGGGGCCCGCCGGAGGACATCGTCAAGGCGCCGCGGAGCTATACCGGCAAGTTCCTGGAGCCGGTGCTGAAGAAGGCGCGGAAGCCGAAGCGAAGAAGCACGAGCGAGGCGGCGGAGTAGAACTTATTTCTTGGTCAAACGCTCATCTCTGCCTCGAATCTATGCGCCCTTTCATCAAGGTCGCGGAACTGTCCAAGCCGAACGAACGAATAAACATGCAGTGCGTTGCGGCTAGGGGACGCGCCCGACGACTAGGCGCGCCCCAAGTTTCTCATTGCAATTAGAATATACGAAGCGACAATAGCTCCATTGTAGATTTTCGTCACGCATCGCAACGGTTTGCAACCTTAAATCCGATTCATTGGCATCGCGGCCAACTTCCCATTTCTCCATGCCCTACACCTTCGCCATCTTCGATCTCGACGGCACGCTCGTCGACAGCTTCCCCTGGTTTCTGCGTACCATCAACGACGTCGCCGATCGCTTCGGCTTTCGCCGCGTCGCGAATGAGGAGATCGAAGAGCTCCGTCATGCGTCGAGCCGCGAAATTCTCGGCCGGCTCGAGGTGCCCTTGTGGAAGCTGCCGGCAATTGCACGGCATGCGCGGCGGCTGAAGGCTGAGGCAGCGGGCGAGATCTCGCTGTTTGCGGGCGTCGAGACGATGCTGCAAGCACTTGCCGACAATGGCGTGCAGCTTGCGCTGGTGACCTCCGACAGCGAAGCCAATGCGCGCGAGAAGCTCGGGGATGCCGCCGCATTGTTCTCGCATTACGACTGCTCGGCATCGCTGTTCGGCAAAGCGGCGAAATTCCGCCGCGTCATCCGCCGCGCCGGTGTCGAGCCGAGCAAGGTGATCGCGATCGGCGACGAAGTGCGCGACATCGAGGCGGCGCGGACCGCAGGCATCGCCTGTGGCGCGGTGTGCTGGGGCTATGCGGCACCGCCCGCGCTGCGGGCACTTGGGCCGGACCACGTGTTTGAGCGGATCGATGAGATTAGCTCGACGCTCTGCGCCGCAGCCGTAGCCCGGATGAGCGAAGCGACATCCGGGAACGTCGATGGATGAGGATGGCGCTGTGCCGGATTTCGCTTCGCTCATCCGGGCTACGAGATGCCCCTACTCCGTCCGCCTGAGAAACGCCCCGAAGGCCCGCGGCCCATCGCCCACCCTGACTTCGCCGATCACCTTCAGCTCGGCCGCGTCGATGATATCGAGCGTGTTGCTCTCCCAGCAGGCGACGATGACACGCTTGCCGTCGGCGGTCGCGTTGATGCCTTCAGGGTAGTCTCCGACATTGATGCGCTTGACCGGCTTCAAGCTCGCGAGGTCGAACACGCTGACGGTGCCGCCATATTGGTCGGTGACGAAGCCGCGGCCCTGCGCCAGCGCCACCGCATAGGGGCGCATCCCGACCGGCACGCGGCCGATCTCGGCACCCGCGGCGATGTCGATCACCGAGACGTCGTCAGAGCCGACATTGGCGGTGTAGGCGCGCTTGCCCTCGGCATCGATGGTGACGCCGAACGGGCGGGTGCCGACCTTGATGCTCGCCTTGCGCTCGCCGGTCGCGGTGTCCACCACCGAGACGCTGTCGTCGTCACGGTTCGCCGAGAGCAGCAGCTTGCCGTCGGGCGTCACCGCAAGCCCCGACGGTGAAGCGCCGACCGCGATGCTGGCGGTGACGCGCCGGGCGACCGCATCGATCACCCGTACCGCCGCCGCATACCAGTCGGCGACGTAGATGGTGCGGCCGTCGGGCGCGACCGCGATGCCGAGCGGCCCGCCGCCGATCTCGATGCGGCTTGCGACCTGCCACGTGGCGGCGTCGACCACCGTCACCACCTTGGCGTCGGGGCTGGTGACATAGGCGAAGCGCCCGTCCGGGCTGACGGCCACGCCGGCCGGCTTGCCGCCGATCGGGATGGTCGCAACGCTGCGTGATGTCGCGAGGTCCACGACCATCAGATCGTCGCTGAGCTGGTTGGTGACGAACGCCTCTTCGGCGGACGCGCAGCCGAGGCCGGCGATGCAGATGCTGGCGGCGAGCGCCGCCAGAACCAGGGCGCGCACGCTCAGCTTCCGCTCTCGATCTTCTTCTTCAGCGCCTCGAGGCCGTTCTTGTAGAGGCCGCTCACCGCGGTCTTGGCCGCTTCGTCGCTCAGCTCCGGCGGCGGATCGTTGTTGGGATAGCCGCGATAGAACGCACCGGCCCATTCCAGCGTCGCGCCCTTGCCGTCGGCACTCGGCGTCACCGTCAGCGTCGAGGAATAGTTGGTGACCGGCAGCACCTTCACGTCGACGGTGGTGATCCGGTAGGAATAGGTCATCGCGGCCGCGTCGAACTTGTAGAGCTCCTCGTCGATCGTGGCGCCGCCGGTCAGCGTCAGTTTCCGCGTCGCGCCGATCTCGTTGCCCTTCTCACCCTCGGTCTTGGTGACGGGCGGAAGCCAGCTCATGTCCTGGAAATTGCCGATCGCCGCCCACACCTTGGCCGGGGCCGCGTTGATCTCGATGGATTCCCGCACCTTCTGCCGGGTCGGCCCGTGCGCCCACACCGGCTCAAACATAGCGGACAGAGCCATCCCCGCCACCGCCAGCGCCGCCACCCCGACGATCGCCGTTCCGCTTCTCGTCCTCATACCGTTTCCTCACTCTTCATCCGCGCGACTTGAGGCGCGCTGAGGCCATGGTAGCGCATTTTTGGACCATGGCGAGACCGGTTCGCGGCGCGGCTGTGGCCGAGGCGCTCGCCCATCCACACCATCCATCGCGTTGCCCGACGGGCAACACACGCAAGAGCAGGGTCAATGCACGGCGGCGAAAACAATTCGCTTTACTCGAATTCGGAATTATCGCATGTTGCGGCCATCCCAGCCCGTGCCGAGGGGCGTATCGCGATCGTCACGACATGCGGGGTGGGACGTGGTGGGCGCAGGCGGCGTCGGCGCGAAGGCGGTTTGCAGGGGCGGGTCACACCGTGAGCGACGGCTAGCGCGCACACGACCGGTGCAGTCTGCGTACGGCAAAATCGTGTGGTCCTGGCGCCCGGGGTCTGTGCGCCAAGTCTTGCGGTGATGCGCGGTGCCCGATCGGGTCCGCGCGTCAGCTATCCGCAAGGCGACGGGGGCAATAGTGCATCGCTCCCCGGGGAGAGCGCGACATAAGCCGTCAAACCACTGCGCAGGGAAGGCCGGATGTTTGGCTTCACCTGTATGCCGCTGTGCATCATCTTCCAGCGCATTTCGCGCACAGCGGACCGTGGGTGCCCAGCCGGCACCCGGCCTTCCCTGCGCCCTCGGCATGTTCGGGGGCGGCGACTGAAGCAAAGCTCGGACCGGATAGGCCGCGAGAGCGCGAAGGTATGTCAGCAATCGGACTCGAACGTCGATTGAGGCTCAGCCGATGCCACACACTCCGTCATTGCGAGGAGCTCTTGCGACGAAGCAATCCAGGCTGCCTCCGCAGAGAGATTCTGGATTGCTTCGCGGAGCCTGTCATCGGGCAGCGCTTGGCGTGGCTCGCAATGACGACGGCGAGAGCGAGTATCGGGAGTGCCCTCGCCTATTCCCCCAGCGTCACATCTACGAACCCACGCGGGTCCGCGCAAAACTCCCGCATCAGCCGGTAACGATCCGTCTCCTCCACTGTCGTCGGCCCCAGCCCATATTTCCCGAGCCGGAGCAATTTGGCATTTGGATAGGCCATCAGCATTGGCGAATGGATCGCCATGATGACCTGGCAGATGCGGGACTGGTCCATGCGGCGCAGCAGTTTCAGGAACTCGATCTGGCGCGCCGGCGAAAGCGCCGACTCCGGCTCGTCGAAGATAAAGATGCCCTGGCGCTGGCAGCGCTCCTCGAAGAAGCGCAGGAAGCCTTCGCCATGGGAATGCGACAGGAAATCGGGACCGGCCTGTCCGGCATCACGTGCGGCCTTGTCGAGGTATCGCGCGACCGAGAAAAAACTCTCGGCGCGGAAAAACCACCCATTGGTGATCTTCGGCAGCCAGCTTGCGCGCAGCGCCTTGGAGAGCTGGCCGCCCATATTCTCGCGGGCTTCGGAGTGGTCAACCGGCATGTAGCCCTTGCCGCCCCGGCATCGTCGTAGCCGGCGAGCGCTGCTATCCCCTCGAGGATCGTCGACTTCCCGGTGCCGTTCTCTCAACGATGATCGTGATGGCGGCCTCGAAGTTGAGCTCGAAATCGTCCGGAAAGATCGGCAAGCAAAACGGATAGACCTCGCGATCGCGAACCTGGGACGGGTCGAGCCAGACCCGCTTCAAATACGGGGCCGGCAGATTGATCGTTCGACTGCTCCTGCGGCTCATGTCCGGCTTTCCCACCCGTTCCGCTTGAACCTTGATTGGAACGTATCAGGAACAAAAGCTTCGCGAAAGCTGCATCTGGGAAACATATGGAAACGACTGGAAACATACCCGATATGCGTTACTTGGACACAAATTGCTACCTGAAATTGCCGATAAAAATCGGGCTACCAGACAGTTTGCTGGCATGACGCCAGCTCCCACCTCGCGACCCCGGCAATGATTGACGGACGTCCGGGACACTAAGCCGCGAGGAATGCGCGATGGTCACGACCTATTTCAGCTACAGCTACATCACGCGCAATCTCAAGCAGTCGCTGACGCGGGTCGAACAGCAGCCGGATGTCGCGCGGGAGGCCGCCTATTACAGGGCCAACATCGGCAAGGTGAAGACCGTCGACGATTTCATGAAGGACCATCGCCTCTATCACTATGCGATGAAGGCATATGGCCTGGAGGACATGGCGTACGCCAAGGCTTTCATGAAAAAGGTGCTGGAGAGCGATCTCAACGACTCCAAGAGCTTCGTCAACAAGCTGGTCGACAAGCGCTACCGTGAGTTTGCCGCGGCGTTTTCGTTCAACGGCACTGCGACGCCGGTCGCACAATCGGACGACCAGACCGACGAGATGATCGGTCTGTACACGGCGACCAAGAAGAGCCAGGTCGACGCGCTTGCCGACGACACCAGCTACTACAACGCCAAAATCGGCAACATCACCGGTGCAGACCAGCTCCTGAACGACGACCGCCTTCGCAACTACGTCTATTCAGCGTTCGGGATCGATGAAAGCAAGTGGCCCCGTGACACGATAAGCCAGGTCCTGCGCAGCGATCCATCCGATCCCAACAGCTATGTCAACACCACCTTCGCATCCCAGGTGATTGGCCTCAAAGCCCAGCTCGCCCAAGCCAAATCGGACGTGAGCGCCACCAATACGAAGATCGCCGACTACACCGCCCAACTCTCGCAGCCGGGTGCCGACGTGTCCCAGTTGAAGGTCCAGATCCTGGTCGAAAAACATCACCTGGAATCATACACGACAAGCGTATCCGACCTGGGCGATCAAATCGCCACGATCGGTAACTTCGTAGATCTGGCCGGCGCATTCGAGTTTTCGCCTGACGGGTCGCTTCCGTCGGGCGTGTCTGCGCAAACCGCCGCAAACGTCACGCTCACGACAAAGCGGTTCGACGACAGCAAGTCGGAGGTCTATGCGGCTGTCAGCCCGCTGAACGAAGCTCTGGCCATCAGGCAATTCAGAACGGCCGTCCTCACCATCAACTCAGTCCAGACGTTCGTATCGACTCCAGCCGTATATGATTTCGCGCTGGGCGCCGTCGGCCTCGATCCGGCAAAGATTTCGCAGAACACCGTCAAGGCTGTCCTCGAAAGCGATCTCAGCGATCCCAAGAGCTACGTCTATACGCTGAAGGACGATCGCTACGTTGAGCTCGCGCGCGCCTTCAACTTCGACGCAAAAGGCAATCTGACGACGCCCCTGGTGGCTCAGGACCCGGCTGAAGTCCTCGACATTGCAAAGGACTACGTCATACAGGCAGTGAAGCAGGCAAGCCCCGATCAGCAGAAGGCCGTTCGAGCCCAGGCGCAGAAAGACGCGACGGCTTATCAGGAAGCCATCGGAGGCATCGACAGCGTTTCCGATCTGCTTGCAAACCGGAAGATGGTCGATTTCATTCTCGTCGCCAAAGGCCTGGAGCCCAAGACGGTCAGCACCGACTATCTCAAGAAGATCTTCGCTTCCGACTTGAACAATCCAAAGAGCTTCGCCAACACCGAGAGCGATCCGCGCTTTGCCGAGATCGCAGCGTCGTTCAATTTCGACAGCAAGGGCGACGTCGCCCGTCTTGCGCTGATGGGCCCGCAGAAGCGGGATCAATTCCGGGAAACACAGGCGAACTATCTCCAACAAAGCGTGGAGCAGCAGCAGGGTGAGACGAATCCCGGCGTGCGCCTGGCACTCTATTTCCAGCGCAAGGCCGGCGAGATCACCTCCGCCTACGACATCCTTGCCGACAAGGCTCTTTCGGAGGTGTTCAGGACCACGTTCGATTTACCGGACTCGATGGCTGCGATGCCGATCGATCAGCAGGCCAAGTTCGTGGACAAGTTCATGAAGATCACGGATCTGTCCGATCCAACGAAGGTTGCAAAGCTGTTGAACCGTTTCTCCGCCATGTATGACATCAGAAACAGCCAGAGCACCGGTCAGACCCAATCTCCCTTGCTCAACCTCTTTCAGGGATCGAACTCGGGATTAAGTGACGCGACGTACCTCGCCATTGCCAAGCTGCGTGCTCACTGATGATCGTTCGGGGCTATTACGCCAACACCTCGAGCACCAGCTCCATGGTCATCAGCACGGGATTGTCGCCTCGGATCAAGCGGCCCTCCGCAATGCCGCCGGTGTAATCGATCAGGGCAATGTCGAGCGCCGCTTCGAGTGCGCCCGAAGCGCCCGGCGCAATCGTCCCCGCCGTCACCGCAAGCTCCGTCGCGAACGGCTCGGTCACGCCGCCATGGGTGAAGCGCGCGCCGATGGTCGAACCGACGCCGCCGCGAACCTTCGCGCGGGCGATGCCGTGCGCGCGGCAGAACGCTTCGAGGCTGCCGGCAAAATCCTGGTTGGGCCGCAGCCGCAGGGCGAAGGCGCGGCTGGCCGTGCGTGCGCCGGTGCTCGCGGCGGCCACCGGTCCAAACAGCCTGAAGTTGGTCTCCGGATCGACCGCGGTCGTGAACGCCGCGCCATCGAGGCCGAACGCCTCGACCTCGAACGGCTCGGCGACGATCGTCTCATCCGGCATCATGTGGCCGCCGCTCGCCGTGCCATCCGCCTCGGTCCAGAGCCCGTGGCAATGAAAGAACGGTGCGTCGTCGCGCGTACCGAGGGTCATGCTGCCGAGCCTGGTGCGCGTCACGCCGCCGGGACGATAGGTGTCGCTGTAGAACGCCGCGTTCTCGCCGGTCTTCGACAGCGCCGGCATCACATAGGCGAACGGCCCGAGCGCGCCGCGGCCGAAATTCAGGACGCCAGCCGCAAATCCCTCCGCGGCAAAGCCACGGCGCGCGGCTTCCAGCAACGGCAGGCCGGCTTGAAGCGTGAACGTGAACGCGCGCCCCCTCGCTTCCACCCACTGGATGCGTTCGGGAGGCGGCGCGCCCGGCTGCTTGATACTCCGCATCCCCGCTCAGCCCGCCTTCGTCTTGTCGAGGTCGAGCAGCCCGCGCGCCTCGAGCTCGTCGCGCACCATACGCTTCGGCACCTTGCCATAGCCGGACTTCGGCAGCGCCTCCCAGAAGAAGAACCGCTTCGGCATCTTGTAGCGCGGCACCTTCGGACCGAGGAACGCTGCCATCTCGGCTTCGCTCACCGGCTTCGCGCCCTCGCGCGCGACGCAGACGGCGACGCCGACCTCGCCCCAGGTCGCATCGGGCACGCCGAGCACGGCGACCTCGCCAACCGCGGGATGGGTCAGGATCTTCTCCTCGATCTCGCGCGGATAGATGTTGGAGCCGCCGGAGATGTACATGTCGGAGGCACGGCCGGTGATGTAGACGAACCCCTCCTCGTCCATGTGGCCGAGATCGCCGGTGCGGAACCAGCCATTGCGGAACGCCTTCGCATTGGCCTCGGGGTTGTCGTAGTAGCCGGCGAGCACCGCGGGGCCGATCACGCAAATCTCGCCGCTCTGGTTCGCCTTGAGCTCGCGGCCCTCGTCGTCCTGGATCGACACCTGCATGGCCGTGCGTTCGAAGCCGCAGGTGCCGATCCTGGCATGCGGACTATCCTCGGCATCGTGCAACGCGGCGGGCAGCACCGTGATGTTGCCGGTGACCTCGCCCAATCCAAAATACTGCACGATGACCTTGCCGAGCTTCCTCAGCGCGGTCTTCTGATCCTCGCGATACATCGGCGCGCCGGCATAGATCACGTGCCGCAGCGAGGAATGATCGTATTTGTCGACGGCGGGGTGCTCGACCATCATCTTCAAAATGGTCGGCACGGTGAAGAGATTGGCGACCCGATGCTTCTCGATCAGACGGAAGGCCTCGTCGATGTCGAACTTCTCGGTCGGCAGCAGCACGGTGCAGACGCCGCGCGCGGTCTGCACCAGCTGGTGCACGCCGGCGCCATGCGACAGCGGCGCCACCACCAGCGAGGCATCCGCTTCCGTGACGCCGGGAGTGAGATCGGCAAGATGATTGGTGACGACGAAGCCCATCTGGCCGTGGGTCAGCACCGCAGCCTTGGAACGGCCGGTGGTTCCGGAAGTGAAGAAGAACCAGCAGGGATCGTCGTGCTCGACCGCAACGTTTTCGACCGCGCTGCCCGCCTTGGATGCGATAGCCTCCGCGACCGACGTCTCGCCAAACGCGCTGCTGCCCTCGATGCTCCAGGTGAACTCCAGCGCCCCACCCTTCACCGCCGTGGCATGCTCGGGAAAATCGACATGGCACAAAAATGCCTTCGCGCCGGAGGCCTCGGCGAGATAGCTGACCTCGTCTGGCATCAGGCGGAAATTGGTGGGAACCCAGACGGCCCCGAGCCGGAACGCTGCGAACATCGAGAAGAACATCTCGTCGCCATTCTTGGAATGGACGAGGATGCGGTCGCCTTTCGAGATGCCGCGCGCGGCGAGCGCTGCGGCCAGCGCGGACACCTGCGTATCGATCTCGCGCCAGGTCCAGGATCTGTCACGCCAGACGAAGCCTGTCCGCGCCCCATGCCGCCGCGCATTCTGGGTCAGCATGTGAGCGAGATTCATGACGCGGCGGGACATGCGCAGGGGCTGCATCGGGCTTCCTCTTCGGTAGCGGACCGTGCACTCGCCGCCCGCTCATTAGAGCCCATTTATCGCCATCGCCAGCGAGGTAGCAAGACCGCCGGCCGCGCGCCTGCCCTACGGCTGCGTGAATGCGAACGCGCCGCCGTGATCGCCCTGACATGGGCCTGCACGCCGAGACCGCCGCAATGGCTGCCGGGCAGATCGAGGCGGATGGCGCGCGCGGCGCCGCGTTTGTCGGCCGCGCGGGCACGATCGTTCATGGAATTTTAAACATGGTCAGCGCAACCTCGCTCAGTCTTCGCGTACAGAGTGCCGCATCATGGTCAAAGCGCCCGCCTTCCTCCTGTTGTCGCTGGCGCTCGCCGGATGTGCCGTCGCCCCGCAAGCCCAACTCGCACCCGATCCAGCCTTCAAGCCCGCGCGCTACGCCTGGGACGGGGCCGGCGAGAATCCCAACCAGCCGCGTTCTGCCTCATTGCATGTTGCGCGCTCCGCGAGCTCCGAGCGCACCAGATCGCAAGCCGGGCTTCAGCCCTATTCTCGGGAATGGTGGCAGGCGCAGGACGGCATCGAGGCCGAGCAGGACGCCAGGATCAACCGCTCCCTCGTCATTTGCGAGGATTGCCTCCGCCAACAGCCGCAGCCGGAAGACTCCAGGCTCGCCAAGGCGAGTGATTGAACCGAACGGCCGCTCCATTGGTCTACAGAGATACGCGCCGGCCACTCCGGCCTATTGTCGCGCGCCATCTCAAGGACGTTCCATGTTCACCCGTCGGACCTTCGTCGCCGCCTCTCTGCTTGCCGCAATCGCCCCGGCCTTCGCCGAGACCGCTCCCAGCGATCCCGTCGCCATCCTGACCGCGATCTATACCCGCGCCGCCAAGGGCAAGGGCGATGGCGGCGCCGCCTTCGGCATCGAGAACAAGGCGGCGAAGTCAAAATACCTCTCCAAGGCGCTGGTCGCGTTGTGGGCCAAGGCAGATGCGCACACGCCGAAGGGCGACGTCGGGCCGGTCGATTTCGATCCCGTCACCAATTCGCAGGAACCGGACGTGAAATCGTTCAAGGTGGACGCTGAGAAGATGGAAGCGGACAAAGCGACGGTCGCAGTGACCATCACCGGCCATCGCAACGACCGGAAACCGGCCGACCAGATCGTGCGTTACGACTTCGTACGCGAGGCAAATGGCTGGAAAATCGACGACATCAAGGGCTCCTCCGACGGGGAAGCCTGGTCGATCCGCAAGATGCTGACGGACTCGCTGAAGAGCTGACCGGAGACGACATGAGCGATGTCATCAACAACGAGGCCCATCACCGCTATGAGCTCGAGGTGGAGGGCCATCTTGCGACCGAGCATTACAAGCTCGACGGCGACGTCATCACCTTCGAGCATACGGACGTGCCGAAGGAGCTCGGCGGCAAGGGCGTCGGCTCAAAGCTGGTGCAAGGCGCGCTCAACCAGGTCCGCGCTGCCGGTTTGAAGCTGATCCCGCAATGCCCGTTCGTAAAGGCGTGGATCGAGAAGCATCCGGACTATCAGGACCTGGTGAAGCGATAAGCGCGCAGGCTCGCTGCTGACGGACCTGCCGACGGGCCCTATTGCCCATGCTTGAGCATGTCCTGATCAGTCAGATCCCAATCTTGCCACAGCTGGAGTATGCCGAGGAGCACCGTCACCGCGCCGAGGCTCGTGTGGTAGATGCGGACAAAGCCCTCGCCGGAATAGCCGAGGATATAGGGCGAGGCGATGAGCCACAGCCCGATCAGGATCGTCGTCACCTCTTGCCAGCGCTGCAGCGCAACATACTCAAGCTGGCTGATGCCGAACACGAGAAGGCCAACTGCGACAGAGTTCAGGATCATCGCCTCTCTTCCGGCGACCTCTAACTCGTCTTGGACAGGAAACCACGGCGAAATGACAATCAATGCGCCGAGCAGCATGCCGCACCAGTCTTCCCATGTTCGATGAACATTCAAGAAACCAAACTCCGACATTGTACCCTCCTACACGAGAGGCATACGTCGGCGGCTGGCGATCATGACACTCCGAATGTCTAGCAACCCTGCCGGCCGCATTCGGGCGTATGTCCTTCAAAAAGACGTGGGAACCGTCGACGACCGCGCAAGAGCGATGACGAGGATTATTTTCGTCGGGCGCGCGACGTTCGCTGCTCAGGGCTTCATACTGAACCGGGGCTACGGAGCCCCGAGCTTCTGCAGGGCCTCGCGCGCCACCGGCAGGCCGGGCTTGAATTCCAGCGCCGTCCTGAAGTCGGCGATCGCGCCCTGCTTGTCGCCGAGCCGAAGCTTGGCCTGGCCGCGATTGTTCCACGAAAACACGTCCGAGGGATCGTATTGCAGCGCCTTGTCGTAGTCGGCAAGACCGCCCTTGTCGTCGCCCTGGTAGAGCCGGATCATGCCGCGATTGCGCCAGCCGCGCGCGTCGGTCGGCGCGATACGGATCGCCTCGCCATAGTCGGCGGCGGCGCGGTCGAGCTGCTCGCTGTCACGATAGACATTGCCGCGATCGATATAGGCGAGCAGGCTGGGTGCAAGCTTGATCCGCATGGTGTAATCGGCGAGCGCATGCGCCACGTCGTGCCTGCGGTAGTAGACCAAGGCACGATTGGTATAGGCCGTAGCATAGTTCGGATCCCGCTTGATCGCGGCGTCGAAATCGGCGAAGGCGCCGTCGAGATCGCCCTTGTTGTAGCGGGATTCGCCGCGATTGCTGTAGGCCAGCGCGAGCGAGGGATCGAGCTTGATGGCCTGGTCGTAGTCGGCGATGGCGCGATCGTAGTCGCGCTTGAAGCTGTAGAGGCGTCCGCGATTGTTGTAGGCGCAGGCATAGTCCGGGGCGAGCCTGACCGCCTCGTCGAGATCGGACAGCGCGGCATCGAGCTCGCGCTTCTCGGTGAGACCATGGCCGCGATTGCAATAGGCGCCGGCGAGGCGGTGCCCGCTCTCGCTCCCAGTCTCGATTACGGTCGAGCAGGCCTTGACCCGCTCCTCCGGCGTGCTGGTCGGCCCGACGCATGCGTCCCAGGCAGGACCGCCTTCGGCTGCGGCCGGCAGCGGCGCCGTCGAAGCAAGCGCGCCAAGGAGCAACGCCATCAAACTGAGCGGGACACGCATTTTCCAGATATCTCCCCTACGGCAACCTCCCTTGGTCGCATCCTGGCAAGGGCCGGTTCAAACGCCTAGATCAAGGGACACACGGCGCTTCGGAAGGATCTGGCATGGCGGCAGCAGTACGTGACAACAAGGACAGGAGCCGCTTCGAGCTCGATATCGGCAGCGAGATTGCATTCGCCAATTACCGGCTGACCCCGTCGGCGGTGATCATCACCCACACCGAGACGCCGCGTGCGCTGCGCGGCCGCGGCATCGCCTCCGAGCTGGTCAAGGGCGCGCTCGACCTGATCCGCCGCGATGGCAAGAAGGTGATCGCCGGTTGCGGCTTCGTCGTCGACTATCTCGAACGGCATCCGGAAGATGCCGACCTCGTCGCCTGAAAGCAGAAGGGCCCGCGAGATCGCGGGCCCTTCTCAATTCCTTGTCAAACGCCTTGGCGATGACCGATCACACGGTCAGTGCTTGATCTCCGGCGGCAGCTTGCCACCATTGGCGGCGAGCTTGGACATCACCTGCTTGTGCAGCCAGACGTTCATGCTGGCCGAGTCGTTCATGTCGCCGCTATAGCCGAGCTCCTTGGCGAGGTCCTTGCGCGCGGCAAGACTGGAATCGATGTCGAGCGCTTTCATGAGATCGACGATCGAGGTGCGCCACTCCAGCTTCTCGCCCTTGTGCGCGGCCGCGGCCTTGTCGACGATCGCGGCGACGTCGACCGTTGCCGCCGGCGCGGCAGCAGGCGCCGATCCAGCCGGCGCGGCGCTCGCGGGCGCGCTGGGCGACGGTGCGCTGCCTGCGGGTGCGGCGGCAGCCGGATGGCTGCCGAAAATCGCGCCCATGATTTTCCCGAAAATGCTCATGTCTGCTCCCCGAAAAGGATCCGTTGGAAGGGCCTTGAGTGGCACTTATAGACGGAATTACCGCGTTGCGCCCGCGTTCCTGCGAACGAACCAGCAGCATCAGCTTATCTGCGGCGAAATGACGACCGAATGACATCATCGAGGTTGCACTGCGGCATCAAATTTCACCCAAGCATGAGGGACATGACTTGGAAATCGGCGTACGCTTCCGGTTCAGCTCGCGATGCCTTCCGGAATTCGCGTCTGGTCGGGATCGCGCAACTCAGAGAATGGCGGCCGCTTGCGCCGTTGCCGGCGCCGGATGCGGTCGCCCGGCAAGGGAGCTAGCGATCATGGCCACATTCTACCAGGGCAATGTCCCAACGATGGCCCAGCCCACTGATGCGGCTGGACCGGTGATCCGAACCATCCAACTTTCCGACCTGCACGATGCGCTCAAGCGCGGCTGGGAAGATTTCAAGGCGGTCCCGAGCCACGCCATCATCCTCTGCGTGATCTATCCGGTGCTGGGCCTCGTGCTCGCCCGCGTGGTAATGGGCTATTCGGTGCTGCCGCTGCTGTTTCCCCTGGCCGCCGGCTTCGCGCTGATCGGGCCGTTTGCGGCGATCGGTCTCTACGAGCTCTCCAGCCGGCGTGAACGCGGTGAAGAAGCGAGCGCCTGGCATGCCATGGAGGTGCTGCGCTCGCCTTCGTTCGGCGCCATGCTCGGCCTCGGCACGTTGCTGCTCGCCCTGTTCGTGACCTGGGTTGCGACCGCGCAGGCCATTTATGTCTCGGCGTTCGGCTATGAAGGCTTGACCGGAATCTCCGATTTCATGACGCGCGTGCTGACCACCCGGCAAGGCTGGTGGCTGATCGTGGTCGGCTGCGGCACCGGTTTCCTGTTCGCCCTCGCCGCGCTCTGCATCAGCGTCGTGTCGTTCCCGCTCATGCTCGATCGCCATGCCGGCGCGTTCGAGGCCATGGTCACCTCGCTCCGCGTCGTCGCCAAGAACCCGGCGCCGATGGCCGCGTGGGGTCTGATCGTGGCGGTGCTGCTGGCGCTGGGTACGATCCCGGCCTTCCTTGGCCTTGCCGTTGTGATTCCCCTGCTCGGCCACGCCACCTGGCATCTCTATCGCAAGGTGATCGCCTCCGAGCCCGGTTCGCGTCCGGTGCCACCCCCGCCGCATCGTCCAAGCAAGCCGGCCGCCGACTTCCCCGCCAACCTCTTCCCCTGGCGTAACAGATCGGACGCCTGACGGCATCGTGACACGCGATCCTGCCCGAGCCCGGCTCGGGCAGGATCCGCGAACTTGTCATACGCCTTGCTTTGGCCGCGGTTAGAATCGAGATTGCGCCTGCCGGTCAGATCACTTCACGGAATCTATTTCATCTGATGACCCCGACGATTTCTCGTCTCGCTCTCGCAGCCCTCGCCCTCTCCGCGTCCATCCTGTCCGCCCAGCCAGCGCTCGCCGCGGTCCCCTGCGGCTCTGGGAATTTCGAGGCCTGGCTTGCCGATTTCAAAGCCGAAGCCGCGGCCAAAGGCATCTCGCAACAGGCCATTGCCGCCGCGCTTGCGGGCGTGACGCTCGATCAGAGCGTGCTCAACCGTGACAAGTCGCAAAAGGTCTTCACCCAGACTTTTGAAGAGTTTTCCGGCCGCATGGTGCCGCCGCGAATGACGCGCGGCTCCAACATGATGAAGCAGTACGGCTCGGTGCTCTCGCGCATCGAGCAGACCTACGGCGTGCCCGGCGAGGTGCTGGTCGCGATCTGGGGGCTCGAGACCGATTTCGGCGTCAACACCGGCAAGTTCTCCACGATCCGCTCGCTGGCGACGCTGGCCTATGACTGCCGGCGTTCGGAGCAGTTTCGCGCCGAGCTGATGGATGCGCTGCGCATCGTCCAGCGCGGCGATCTGGCCCCCGGCGACATGAAGGGCGCTTGGGCCGGCGAGCTCGGCCAGACCCAGTTCATGCCATCGTCCTGGTTGAAATACGCCGTCGACTTCGACGGCAATGGCAAGCGCGATCTCCTGCACAATGCGCCCGACGTGCTCGCCTCCACCGCCAATTATCTCGCCGGCTATGGCTGGCAGAAGGGTAAGGACTGGCAGCCCGGCAGCCCCAACTTCGCGGTGCTCCAGCAATGGAACAAAAGCGAGGTCTACTCCAAGACCGTGGCGTACTTCGCCACTCAGCTCGCGCACGCTCCTTGATAATGCTCGGCAGCCAATCCTCGACGCATAGGGCCGATCGATAAGGCGACCGGCCCTCTCTTGGCTGCGTTTACTTGCCCATGGTGGCGTGCATCGCCTTGTTGAGATCCGAGCCCATGCACCCATCTTGCCATTGATGAGCGCGTCCCGCGCCGCCGCGATCTCCTTCTGCGCGATGAACTTGCTGTCGCCATCGGCGATGGCTTCGATCGCAGTTTCGGTCTTTTCCAGATTGGCCGAGCTGCAGCCGCCCATCGCGTGCTTGGCGGGCTGGGGCCGGTTCCTTGACGCTCCATGGCCTACCGGCCAGAGAGCTGGCGAATCGGTGGTTGACGTCTTGATCGCGCTGTTGCTTGCTCCTGCAAACCTGCTGCTTATAATGAACTAATATTCATTATTTCTTGACAGCGCCGCACATGCGATTCGCGCATGCGAGACTTGGGTCCAGTAGCTGATTGGTCGCCTTGCTCGGCAGGGGAATACGACCTATTTCGCTCCTGAAGGGAACCGCGATTGTAATCATAAGGCCGTGTATTCACGGACGTTTATGACCGTTTTGCGTCTCGCTCGCCCACGCCTTGGGCAAGCTTGCCTTCGGGTTAATCGTCCGTTACCGACGCTATGCGTTAGGCGCTTAGCTGCGTCGCAACATCGGAACTTTCGCACTGCACCACTCTCACCTATATTCATTTCAACGATGAGGCCTCGGCAAAGGCTGAATCGAACTACAGGAGACTATCAATGCTGCTCTCGCTCATCCGCATGATCCAGGCTTTCCGGGACTATCAGCGCAATGTTGCCGAGCTGTCCCAGCTCAGCGATCGCGAACTGGCCGACATCGGCCTTGATCGCTCGGACATCCCGCGCGTTGCCGCCGGTCAGTATCAGGGCTGATATCGTTCAGCCCTACCGGACCAACCGATAGCGCCCGCCTCGTGCGGGCGTTGTCGTTTCCAATGGCAGAAAACTCGATCTCGGCGATTCCACTCTCCGCCGAAAAGCGCTACCTGTCGGCCCCATGACAGGCCCCCACTCCAACATCGTGCACGTGATCGGCGCCGGCCTTGCCGGTTCCGAGGCCGCCTGGCAGGTCGCCAAGTCAGGCGTACCCGTCGTGCTGCACGAGATGCGGCCGAGCCGCATGACCGAAGCGCACCGCACCGATGGCCTTGCCGAGCTCGTATGCTCCAATTCGTTCCGCTCGGACGACGCCGTCAACAATGCCGTCGGCCTGCTGCATGCCGAGATGCGCCGCCTGGACTCGCTGATCATGCGCGCGGCCGATGCCAACCAGGTGCCCGCCGGCGGCGCGCTCGCGGTCGACCGCGAGGGCTTCTCGGCCGCCGTCACCAAGGCGCTGAACGAGCATCCGCTAATCGAAATCGCCCGCGGCGAGGTCGCAGGCCTGCCGCCGGCTGAGTGGGGCAACGTCATCGTTGCGACGGGTCCCCTCACCTCGGCGGCGCTGGCCGATGCCATCCGCGAACTGACCGACGAGAACGCGCTCGCGTTCTTCGACGCGATCGCGCCGATCGTGCATCGCGAGTCCATCGACATGTCGGTGGCCTGGTTCCAGTCGCGCTACGACAAGGTCGGCCCCGGCGGCAATGGCGCCGACTACATCAACTGCCCGATGACCAAGGAGCAGTATGACGGCTTCGTCGCCGCACTGATCGCGGGCGAGAAGACCGAGTTCAAGGAGTGGGAGACCAACACGCCCTATTTCGACGGCTGCCTGCCGATCGAGGTGATGGCGGAGCGCGGCCCTGAGACCTTGCGCCACGGCCCGATGAAGCCGGTCGGCCTCACCAATCCGCACGATCCCGCGACGAAAGCCTACGCGATCGTGCAGCTGCGCCAGGACAACAAGCTCGGCACGCTCTACAATATTGTCGGCTTCCAGACGAAGCTGAAGTACGGCGAGCAGCAGCGCATCTTCCGCACGATTCCCGGTCTGGAGAAGGCCGAGTTCGCCCGTCTCGGCGGCCTGCATCGCAACACCTTTCTCAACTCGCCAAAGCTGCTCGACGGCCAGCTGCGCCTGCGCGCGCAGCCGCGGCTGCGCTTTGCCGGCCAGATGACGGGCTGCGAGGGCTATGTGGAGTCCGCGAGTGTCGGCCTCATCGCCGGCCTCTATGCGGCAGCCGGCGCCCGCGGCGAGACGCTCGCGAGCCCGCCGGCGACGACGGCGCTCGGCTCGCTGCTTGGCCACATCACCGGCGGCCATATCGAGACCATCGAGCCGGGCACCCGCTCGTTCCAGCCGATGAACATCAATTTCGGCCTGTTCCCGCCGCTCGCGAGCGTGCCGACGAAGAAGCCCGACGGTACGCGGCTGCGCGGCAACGAGAAGGCGGTGGCCAAGAAGCAAGCGATGAGTGCACGGGCGCTCGCCGATCTCGATCGCTGGATCGCCGATCACCTGCGCATAGCCGCTGCCGCGTGAGCTATCGATGAGCCTT
Organism: Bradyrhizobium sp. USDA 4486; assembly: GCF_054057995.1. NCBI lineage: Bacteria > Pseudomonadati > Pseudomonadota > Alphaproteobacteria > Hyphomicrobiales > Nitrobacteraceae > Bradyrhizobium > Bradyrhizobium sp. USDA 4486. The sequence continues at coordinate 2,098,710 of NZ_JBSRZV010000001.1, read as the reverse complement.
CCCAAAGACGACGCCGCGTCGCTCTCGACGCGCTGGACCGAGGGGGTGCTGCTCAAGCGCGACGTGTTCTCGACCGTCGAGCGCGGCCGCTTCCGCGCCGACGACGGCGAGGTCGATGCGGTGCTGCGCCGGCTCGACGAGGTGCCCTGGTGGTCGTTCCTGCTGGCGCGCCATCTGTTCGCGCGCGAGAAGCACGCGCTGGCGCTCGCCAAGGGCCTGAACGTCGGCCCCGAACTGCTGTGGGCCGGACGGCGCGCGCTGGTGCGTGGCTTTGTCGACGGCGTCGCGCTGCATCTGGCCAAGCCTCATGGCGACCTCGCCTATTTCCGCTCGGCCAAAGCGGCGCTGCGCCGGCTGCGCCGGGCCGGCATCTGCCACAATGATCTTGCCAAGGAACAGAACTGGCTGGTCGGCCGCGACGGCCGCGCCTATGTGACCGACTTCCAGCTGGCAGCGTGCTTCAACCGGCGCGGCCGGCTCTATCGGATCCTCGCGTATGAAGACCTCCGGCACCTGCTCAAGCACAAGCGCTCCTACGCGCCCGAGGCGCTGACGCCGCGCGAGCGCAAGGTTCTGGCGAAGAAGTCGTTTGCCGCGAGCCTCTGGCTTGCGACCGGCAAGAAGGTCTACCGCGCCATCACCCGCGGCCTGTTCAACTTCACCGACCGCGAGGGCGGCGGCCGCCGGCTCGTCAACGACGCGCCGGTGCTGGCCGAGCTGATCCGCAAGAACCCGGCCGTGCGCGACACCGCCATCGTCGCCTTCGCCGACCGCCGCTCGGGCGTCGGGCTCTATGCCTTCGTGGAAGCGGATCAGGCCACGCTCGAAGGGCAGCTGCGCAACGAGCTGACCGCCGCGAAGGGCCCGAAGCCACCGGAACACATACAGGTCGTGCATGCGCTGCCGCGCGATCACGGTGGCAAGCCGCGCACCGAGATCCTGCAACTGGTCGCCATGAACCAGCTCGACCTGATCGAGCCGATGATGAGGAACGACCAGGACCGCGCCTTTCTCAAGGACATCCTGGAGCAGCGCAAGAACCTGCGCGACCGCTTCAATTTCGAGGCGGACCTGCCAACGAGCTAGCGCAGGGCGCTGTGCCTTGAAGCGTCCACATTAGCGATGGAGAAGCGGTCGAACGAAGGCAGGCTTGGCGGAATCATGGGGACGCGGGGGACGAGGATGCATGGTGCGGTTGGCGGCCTGATCGCCAGCCTTCTGCTGCTGGTGGCCGCCCCGGCCATGGCCGAGTCTCCAGCCGAGCAGATCTCGAGCTTCCGCCTCAAGCACGGTGAAGTCCGCGTCGTCCGCGACGCAACGCTGGACCGCATAGCGATGGACCAGGCGCGCGCGATGGCGGCGAAGGACGACCTCAGCCATGACGCTCTCGGTCCATTCAACAAGCGCGTCGCCCCGGCCGGCGCGGGTCGCGCCGCCGAGAACATCGCCTACGGCTACGACAATTTCGAGAAGACGCTCGGACAGTGGATCGACTCCTCCGGGCACCGCAAAAACCTGCTCCTGCACAACGCCTCGCGCGTCGGGATCGCCAGTGCCAAGAACGCGAGCGGCAAGCGCACCTATTGGGCGATGGTGATCGCCGGCGATTACGAGCCAAAAGGCAAGAAGAAGAACAAGGACAAGGAGCCGCTGGTCGCCGTGAAGCGCGAGACTGCGCCCGCGAGCAAGCCGAAATCCAGCGGCTGCCACATCAAGCTGCTGAGCCTCTGCATCTGAGGCAAAACCGGGCCATCTTGCCCGCAGTCCTCGCCGCGTCTAATTCATGCATGAAGATCGCGAAAGGCGCAGACGCAAGTGATCGACATCGACCGAATTCGCGCCGACACGCCGGCCGCCTCCCGCCTCGCCTATCTTCACAATGCCGGCGCGGCTCTCATGCCGGCGACGGTCGTCGCAGCGATGAAACAGCATATCGACCTGGAGGCAGAGATCGGCGGCTATGCCGCCGCCGACCGCGAGTCCGATCGGCTCGAGAACGTCTACGGCTCGGTCGCGCGCCTGCTGAATGCGGCGCCCGACGAGATCGCCCTCGTGCAGAACGCGACCGTTGCCTGGCAGATGGCATTCTACTCGCTGCCGTTTCGCAAGGGCGATCGCATCCTCACCGCGGAGGCGGAATATGCCGCCAACTATGTCGCGTTTCTTCAGGTCGCGAGGCGCACCGGCGCGATCGTCGACGTGGTTCCGAGCGATGCCAGCGGCGAGCTCGACGTCGGCGCGCTCGAACGCATGATCGATGCGCGCGTAAAGCTCATTGCCATCACCTGGGTTCCGACCAATGGTGGGCTGGTCAATCCCGCTGCGGCTGTCGGGAGGATCGCGCGGGCGCACGGCATTCCCTACCTGCTCGATGCCTGCCAGGCCGTCGGGCAGATGGTGGTCGATGTCGAAGCCATCGGCTGCGACCTGCTGTCGGCGACGGGGCGCAAATTCCTGCGCGGCCCGCGCGGCACCGGCTTTCTCTACGTCCGCCGGGCGCTGCTGCAATACCTCGAACCGCCGATGATCGACCACTTCGCAGCACCCTGGGTCGCGCGAGATGAATATCGGCTGCGTGACGATGCACGCCGTTTCGAGACCTGGGAGAACAACTACGCGGCCCGGCTGGGGCTGGGCGCTGCCATCGACTACGCCCTCGACATCAGTCTTGGCCCGATCGAACAGCGCTGCCGCCTGCTCGCCGATCGCCTGCGTGCCGGCCTTGCATCCATTCGCGGGATTACAATTCGCGACCTCGGCCGCACGCTGGCCGCCATCGTCAGCTTCACGATGGAGGGATATGAGGCGGATGCCATCGTCCGCAGCGCCGCCGCGGCCGGCATCACCATCGGCGCTTCGGATCCTGCGAGCACCCGCATCGACGCCGAAATCCGCGCGCTGCCGCCGCTGGTGCGGGCCTCCCCGCATTACTACAACACGGAAGCCGAGATCGATCGGCTGATCGGACATCTGGCGGGGTTGACTCGTCGATAACTCGCAACGCGGGCTCGGATCGGCATCAGTCCAATCTGCCGTCGCGCGCGGGCCCCATCTCAGGTTCTTGCCGTCAGCGCAGATAGTTGATCGGTATCGAACCGCGCGCGCAACTCGCTGATGGCTTTCGCGTCCGGCGTTCCGCTGGCTGTGAGCCTGGCCAGTTCCTCGAAATAGCGTTCGTGCCCCGGGGGCGACACGGTCATGAGAACGCGGGCAGGCCTGTCACTGACATTGGTGATGTTGTGGGGCACGCCCGGCGGGATGAAGAGGTAGGTCCCGGGCGCGGCTCGCACGACCTCCTCGCCCACGTGCCATTCGCACTCGCCTTCGAGCATGTAGAAGGTCTCCTCCTGCACGCGGTGAACGTGGAGGCCCGTGGCAAATCCTGGCGGGACCGTCCAGTCGAACATGCTGGTGTGCCGGGTGTCCTCCCCGGTCACCAGGAAGGCCATTGGTTGGCCACGCAGCATGACCCCCTTGGTCTCGCCGGGCCTGCGGATGACGTGTCTGGCGGTCATGTATCCCTCCATGGCTTGTTACAGCCTTCCTCACGGCCCCGCCATAGTTGCCCAGTCGAGCTCGAAAGTCGTGAAACGGTTCGGAAAACATTGCAAAAAACCTACAAAATGTGCCCTTCTTCGGCGATGGCCGCGATGCTTGAATTCGGTCCCTTCCGCCTTGATGGTGACGCGGGGATCCTTTTCCACGGTGCCGAGCCGACTGCTCTCGGCCAGCGCGCTGTGCTGCTCCTGGCTCTCCTTGTCCGGCGGGCTGGCGTGCCGGTGGCAAAAGATGCGTTGATCGAGGCGGCCTGGCCCGGCCAGGCCGTCGAAGACAGCAACCTGACCGTCCAGATCGCGGCGGTGCGGCGTACGTTGGCGGACATATCCGGTGAGGCTCATTGGATCGAAACTCTGCCGCGCCGCGGCTATCGCTATGTCGGGCCGGCTCCGACCACGTCCGATCCGGATCGCGCGCCCGCCACTCCCGAGGCGCCGCTGCTCGCATTACCCGACAGGCCATCGATTGCGGTGTTGCCTTTCACGAACCTGAGTGGCGATCCAGAGCAGGATTATTTTGCCGACGGGATGGTCGACGACATCATCACCGGCCTCTCACGCATCAACTGGTTGTTCGTGATCGCGCGCAATTCCACATTCACGTACAAGGGCCGCGCAGTGGACGTGAAACAGGTCGGGCGCGAACTTGGCGTACGCTACGTGCTGGAAGGCAGTGTTCGCAAGACCGGCACGCTTGTCCGCATTACAGGCCAGTTGATCGATGCATCGACTGGAATGCACGTATGGGCAGAGCGCTATGATCGCAGGTCCGAAGACATCTTCGCCCTCCAGGACGACATCGCTCTGTCGACCGTCGGCGCGATCGCACCGAGTCTGCGGCGCGCCGAGATCAACAGGGTCAGGCGCAAGCGGCCGGACAGCCTGGATGCCTATGATCTCGTCCTGCGCGCCCAGCCAGACGTCGATTCCGGCATGCCGGATCAGGTCACACAGGCGCTCGTGCTGCTCGAACGTGCAATCGCGATCGAGCCTGCCTACGCAATCGCGCACGGCAACGCAGCAATGTGCTATCATTGCCTGTTCCTTCGAGCCGGTTTGCAGGAAGTCAATCGCGAGGCCTCGATCCGCTACGCACGCTCGGCCATCGCTCACGGCCAGGACGATGCACTGGCCCTCACCCTTGCGGGTTTTTCGATTGGCATGGATGGGCACGATCGCTCCGCAGCCTTTGCCGCGCTCGATGCGGCGCTTGCCATCAGCCCATCCTCGGCTCTGACCTACATCCTCGGCAGCGTCATGCTCGGCTGGGGCGGGGACGCCGACCGTGCGATCGAATGGAGCGAACGCGGCATGCGGCTCAGCCCGTTCGATTCCTGGGCTTTCGCCGCCTTCGACGCCCAGGCTCTGGGGCATTTCCACCGGGGCCGATATGAAGAGGCATGCCGCGCCGCTTACCGCTCGGTTCAAGCCAATCCTCGCCACAGCATTACCTATGTGCAATTGACTGCCGCGCTCGTAAAGCTTGGGCGGTTGCAGGACGCGAAGGCGGCGGCTGCGCGGGTGCTGGAGCTGCACCCGACGTTTCGCTACAGCCGTCAATTTCAGGGCGTCAATTGCGCGCCCAGCCTGGCTTCCTCGCTTGGGAGTGCCCTCCGCGCGGCGGGACTTCCGGAGTAGCGATCAACTCGGTTGGGCGTTTCAATACGTCGCTTACGTGCAGCGCGCGCTCAGTCCGGATGCACTGAGCCTCGCCATGACCTCATCGAGATGCGCGGCGTCGCGGGTCTCGATCACGAGTTGCAGCAGCGTCGCCTTGGCCGGCAGGTCGGAGAAGGTCCGCTGATGCGAGACCTCGATGATGTTCGCGCCGGCCTCGGCCAGCAGCGCCGCGACCGCAGCGAGCTGTCCGGGCCTGTCCGGAATGTCGAGCGACAGCTGGGTCAGGCGCCCCTCGCGCGCGAGCTCGCGGGTGAGGACGGATGCGATCAGCCGCGTATCGATATTGCCGCCGCTCAGCACCAGGCCAACCTTCTCGCCGGCAAAGCGCGAGGGATCGGACATCAGCGCGGCGAGGCCGGCGGCGCCGGCACCCTCGACGACGGTCTTCTCGATCGAGATCAGGGTTGCGACGGCGCGCTCGAGCTCGGCTTCGTTGACGAGCGCGATGTCACGGACGAGGCCGCGGACGATCTCGGTGGTGATCTTGCCCGGCGACTTCACCGCGATGCCTTCCGCGAGCGTATCACCCCGCGCCGGCAGATTGCCGTCGTGGATGGCGTTGTACATCGAGGGATAGAGCCAGGCTTCGACGCCAAGGATCCGCAGCGACGGCTTGATCGATTTGGCGGCGATGGCGATGCCGCTGATCAGCCCGCCGCCGCCGATCGGGACGACGAGCGTATCGAGGTCCGGCACGGCCTTCAGCATCTCCAGCCCGACCGTGCCCTGCCCCGCGATCACCAGCGGATCGTCGTAGGGATGGACGAAGATCATGCCGCGGGACTCGCCGTGGCTGCGCGCGAAGGCTGCCGCTTCCTCCAGCGTCGCGCCCGTGACCACCACCTCGGCACCATGGTGCCTGGTGTTCTCGACCTTCACCATCGGCGTGCCCACAGGCATCACGATGGTGGCGGGAATGCCGAGGCGCCTCGCGTGATAGGCGACGCCCTGAGCATGGTTGCCCGCCGACATCGCGATGACGCCGCGCGCACGCTCCTCCGGCGTGAGCGCGGTGAGGCGGTTGAGCGCGCCGCGCTCCTTGAACGAGGAGGTGAACTGGAGGTTCTCAAACTTCAGCCAGATGTCGCAGCCGCAGATGCTGCTCAGGGTGCGGCTGTAGCTACAGGGCGTCTCGACGACGGCGCCGCGGATGGTCTCGGCGGCGGCATGGATGTCGCGAGGTGTGACCGGATAGCCACCAGGATCGGCGGACATGCTTTGGGACAACTCAGCCATAGGACAGCATAGAGCATTTGGCGGGCTCAGGCGATAAGCCAGGCGCTATTTGGTAAATTCCCGGGAGCGCGAGGCGCGCCAGAGCGTCCACAGAGTGCGCAGCCGTGAGGCCGGCTGCGGCGTAAACGGATTGCGCGCTGGCTGCGACAGGCACTTTAGGTCCGCTCGAACCAGTCCGAGCGGCAGAAAGGCCGGCCGCGCCACGGCTGGCAGCTCGGCCAGCAACGATAGCGCCGTCGCCAGATGCTGCTGCGCTTCGCCCGTAAGCTGGTCCAGCGCGGCACGCAGGTTCGGCGTCTCCTTGCCGGCGAACACGTCCTCCATGCTGCAACTGTGGCGCGCCAGGACCTGCTGCGGCAGGAACAATTGGCGGTGCGCCGCATCGCGTGGCAGGTTCGCGATGACCTGCGCGATGCCCTGCGCCAGCCCGGCATGGCGGGCAAGATGCTCCGCCGCGTCCGAAGGCGGCGCCATGATGCGGGCGGCAAGCGCAAACAGCGCCGAGGAGGTCGCTGCCAGATAGCCTTCCAACGCCGCCGTGGTCGGCATCGGATCGTTGTAGAGATCGAACTGGTGCTCGTCGACGAGCAGCGACAGCGGCTCGACCGGCAGGTCGAAATCCCGGATCGCGCGGAGCAGCTCCGCCGCCACGGGATTACCCTCGGCGCTGCCATGGACATGGCCCGCGAGCAGATCGGTCCACCATTGAAAGCGGATCTCGCCGGGCAAGGGCTGGCTCACCTGGTCGCGGACGCGGACGATCTCGACGTTGAAGGCATAGAGCGCCAGCAGCGCACGCCGCTCGGCGGCCGGCACGAACAGCGTCGCGGCATAACGCGGAAAGTCATGGCTGCGCAGCAGATCGGCGCAGTAAGTCACGTTGTCCGACGTCGCGGCGCTGCTCATGGCACGGCGATCAGCGCGGCCGCGACCCGCCGCCGTTCGCCGATCATGATGTTGTAGGTGCGCACGGCCGGGCCGGTCTGCATCGTGTCCAGCACCACCCTCACGGCCTTGAGTTGCTGGCGCAGCTCCGGTGGCGGCAGCCAGAGCCCGGTTCCGGTGCCGATCAGCAGCGTGTCGATGCCGTTGGCGGCCGCGAACACCCGATCCAGCGAGTAACGGTCGATCTTGGCAGGATCAGTCACGTCCCAGGCCCAGATCGCGTCGGGCAGGCAGAGCAGCGAGCCGCGATGCGACATGCCGGCAAAGGCGAAACCGCCCTTGCCATAGGCCTCGATCGGCGCCGAGCGCGGGAAATGCGGAGCGTTAGGATCGCCGGCCATGAGCCTCGTCCGAATGGGCTGACTACCCTCGCAAACTCGTGCGAGGGCATAGGGTTCGGATCACGCCTTGCTTTTCTTCGCCGGCGCAGCCGTATCAGGCGCATCCTCGCGGTGCTCGCCGACGCCGAGATAGATCAGGATCGGAGCCGCGATGAAGATCGAGGTGTAGGTGCCGACCAGCACCACGCCGAACATCATCACCGCCGTGAAGCTGTGGATGGCATGACCACCGAACAGCAGCAGCGCCAGCAGGGCCAACGTCACGGTGAAGTGAGTGATGATCGAGCGCGACAGAGTCGAGTTGATGGATTCGTTGAGCAGCTGCGGCATCGGCATCTTCTTGTAGCGCCGCAGCATCTCACGGATGCGGTCGTAGATGACGACGGTGTCGTTGAGCGAATAGCCCAGAATCGTCAGCAGCGCCGCGATGCTGGTCAGGTCGAAATCGACCTGGCTGATCGACATGAAGCCGATCGTCAGCACGATGTCGTGCACGTTGGCGATCATAGCGCCGAGCGCGAACTGCCATTCGAAGCGGAACCAGAGATAGATCAGGATCGCGACGATCGCGAGCATCAGGCCGAGCATGCCGTAGGCCAAGAGCTCACCGGCGACGCGCGGACCGAGCACTTCGGTGCGCTGAATGTCGACGCTGTCGCCGAGCGCGCCACGAAGCTTCTGCAAGGCCGCCTGCTGGGCGGCGTCGCCCCCCGGCTGTTCCGCAACACGGATCAGGACGTTCTCGGGGCCGCCGAACTGCTGCAACTGGACTTCGCCGAGACCCAAGGCGTCGAGCTTGGTGCGCATCGCCGCGATGTCGGCGGTGCCGGACTTCGCCTTCACCTCAAGGAGCGTGCCTCCCTTGAAGTCGATGCCGAGGTTCAGGCCGTGGGTGAAAAACAGCGTGATTGCGACGATCGACAGCGCCGCCGAGATCGGGAAGCTGATGCGGCGGAAGCGCGTGAAGTCGAAATGCGTGTTGTCCGGAACGATGCGCAGCGACGGCAGCACGCCGAGGGCTGCGACCACGGTCAGGACGGCAATCAGGACGCCGAGCCCGATGAGAACGGTGTGAGTCACGATCAGGCTCCTAGATCGGCACGCTCTGCGGCCGCTTCCACCGCACCCACCAGGCGACGATCAGCCGGGTCAGGGTGAAGGCGGTGAACACCGTGGTGATGATGCCGATGCCGAGTGTCACGGCGAAGCCGCGCACCGGGCCGGTGCCGATGTAGAACAGCACCGCGGCAGCAATGAAGGTGGTGATGTTGGAATCGAGGATGGTCGCGAGCGCGCGCTTGAACCCGGCGTCGATCGCTGAGATCGCGTTGCGGCCGCCGCGCAGCTCCTCGCGGATACGCTCGTAGATCAGCACGTTGCTATCCACCGCGATACCGACGGTGAGCACGATGCCGGCAATGCCGGGCAGCGTCAGCGTGGCATTGAGCAGCGACAGCAGGCCGAAGATCATGGCGACGTTGATGGTCACCGCAATGTTGGCGAACACGCCGAACAGCCGGTAGGTCAGCAGCATGAACACGACGACGAGGATTGAGCCGACATAGGCCGCAAGCTCGCCCTTCTCGATCGAGTCCTGGCCGAGGCCCGGGCCGACGGTGCGCTCCTCGACCACGGTCAGCGGCGCCGGCAGCGCGCCGGCGCGCAGCAGGATGGCGAGATCGTTGGCCGATTGCACGGTGAAGCTGCCGGAGATCTGGCCCTGGCCGCCGGTGATGGGCTCGCGGATCACGGGCGCCGAGATCACCTTGTTGTCGAGCACGATCGCGAAGGGCAGTCCCACGTTTTCCTGCGTCGCCTGCGCAAATTTGCGCGCGCCCGACGTATTGAACTTGAAGCTGACGACCGGCTCGCCGGTGCGCTGGTCGAAGCTTGCCTGGGCGTCGGTGAGGTCGCCGCCGGCGACCAGCACCTGCTTCTTGACCACGTAAGGCGTCGGCGGCGGCGAGGCGCTCATCAGGAGCTCGGATTCTGGCGGCAACCTGCCCTGCTGCGCCTGATCCGGCGGCACGGAGGTGTCGACCATGCGGAATTCCATCTTCGCGGTCTTGCCCAGCAATTCCTTCAGGCGAGTCGGGTCCTGAAGGCCGGGGACCTGCACCAGGATTCGGTCGTTGCCCTGGCGCTGGATGACCGGCTCGACGGTGCCGAGCTCGTTGACGCGGCGCTCGACGATCTGGATCGATTGCTCGATGGTCTTGCGCATGCGGTCGAGCATCGCGGCCTGCGGGATGGTCAGGCGGATTACGCCGCCGCCGGCATCGGTCACCTCGAGGTCGCGCTGACCGCTCGATCCCATCAGACCGCCCAGCGGCTGGGACAGCTCGCGCAGCTTGGCGAGCGCCGGCTGCACGTCGCTCTCCTTGGTGATGCGCACCTCGGCCGCGTCGTTGCGCACGGTGACGCCGCCGGTGAAGCCGATCTTGGCATCGCGCAGCGTGCGGCGAACGTCGTCACGGATCTGGTCGAGCCGCTCCTTCTTCACATAGGCAGCATCGACCTCGAGCAGCAGATAGGAGCCGCCCTGGAGGTCAAGGCCGAGCACGAGCCGGCGCTGCGCCCAAGCGGGCCAGGTCTTGACCTGCGCTTCGGGAAAGAAGTTAGGGACCGCGCAGAGGCACACGATCAGCGCTGTCAGGATAATCCCCAGCGCCCTCCACCGCGTGAAATACAACATCGACTGAACCTGTCAGATCAGGAGACTTGAGATGCTCGCGGCAAAGCGCTCACTTGGCCGCGGTGTCGTCCTTTGCGCTTTCCTTCGAGTTGTCCTTGGCGGGCTCGCCCTTGGCGCGCACGCCCGAGATCATCTGGCGCATCTGCCGCACGCGCACGCCATCGGAGATCTCGAACTCGATCTGGTCGTCGTCGACGACCTTGGTGACCTTGCCGACGAGGCCGCCCGAGGTCACGACGGTGTCGCCGCGGCGGATGTTCTTCACGAGGTCGGCATGGTCGCGGACCTTCTTCTGCTGCGGACGCAGAATCAGGAAGTACATGATCACGAAGATCAGGGCGAACGGCAGCAGCGACATCAACATGCTGTTGGTGTCGCCGGCGCCCGCAGCCTGGGCATACGCAGGGGTAATCAACATTTTCGGACGATCCTCGTGAGAACGGGGGACAGCCGGTCAGGCCCTCAAAGGCGACCGGTTCGGTCAAATTCGCGCGGACTATAGCGGCCACCGCCCCAATTGCAACGCTGCCAGACCGTCGATTTGGCCACCTTGCGGCGCGCCGTCAGGCCCGATAAGGCTGCGTTCTCAGGAACTTCGGACATGCCCAAAAAACCAAGCAAAAGCCCGGCCGGCAAAGGCCCCCGTACCCCTGCCAGGAAGCCCGCCCTCGTCGCGGCAAATCGCCCCAAGGGGCCCGTTACGGCAGCCGCCACAGCAGCCTCGGAATTTAACCAGGAGCGCGTCATCCGCGCGCTGGAGACGATCGCGGCGCACCTTGCCGCCCAGGGCAAGCCGATCGCCGAAGGCGCCTCGTTCGACCGGGCGGACGCCTATGTCTGGCACCCCGATGGCCGCCTTGCGCCGGTGCCGCGGGTCAGCCGCGTCGAGCTGTTCCTGCTCAAGGGCGTCGACCGGATGCGCGACATCCTGATGGAGAACACCGAGCGCTTCGCCAACGGCCTGCCCGCCAACAACGCCCTGCTCTGGGGCGCGCGTGGCATGGGCAAGTCGTCGCTGGTGAAGGCCGCGCATGCCAGCATCAATGCGGAACGCAAAGCCGCCGACAGGCTGAAGCTGATCGAGATCCACCGCGAGGACATCGAAACGCTGCCGATGCTGATGGAGAAGCTCCGCGACGCCAACTTCCGCTTCATCGTGTTCATCGATGACCTCTCCTTCGACGGCAATGATGCGTCCTACAAGTCCCTCAAGGCCGTGCTCGAAGGCGGCATCGAGGGCCGGCCCGAGAACGTCATCCTCTATGCCACCTCCAACCGCCGTCATCTGCTGGCGCGTGACATGATCGAGAACGAGCGCTCGACCGCGATCAATCCCGGCGAAGCCGTCGAGGAGAAAGTCTCGCTGTCGGATCGCTTTGGGCTGTGGCTCGGCTTCCACCGCTGCAGCCAGGACGAATATCTCGCCATGGTCCGCGGCTATTGCAGTCATTTCGGCATCAAGGTCGACGACGAGGCGCTGGAGCGCGAGGCGCTGGAATGGTCGACCACGCGCGGCTCCCGCTCGGGCCGCGTCGCCTGGCAGTTCGTGCAGGAGCTTGCAGGACGGCTCGGCGTGAGGCTGACGGCGAACTAGCGGGAGCTGTCGCTACATCCACCGCGAAAGCGGGAATCCACTACGCCGCGGCTTATCGGCTCAACACCCGCCGTCTCTGGAATACTGGATCGTCCGCCTCACTGCGCAACTGCGCACAAGGCGGACGATGACAGCTTGTATGTGGCGGCAGCGTGGCCCGTCTCTACAGACGCTGCTCGCCTCACGCCCCGTTCAGGAATTGAAGCGGGTCAACCGGGCTCGATCCCTTGCGAATCTCGAAGTGGAGCTGCGGCGACGCCACCTCCCCGGATTGACCCGACTTGGCAATGACCTGACCGCGCTTGATGGTATCGCCGCGCTTCACCAACAGCTCACTCGCATGGGCATATGCGGTGACGTAGCCGTTGGAGTGCCGAACCAGGACCAGATTGCCGTAACCTTTCAGCTCGTTGCCGGAATAGGCGACGACGCCGTCTTCAGCCGCCTTGACCGGGGTGCCCTCGGGCACCGCGAGATTGATGCCGTCATTGGACTTGCCATTGGTCTTGGCGCCATAGCTCGTGACCACCTTGCCGCGCACCGGCCAGCGGAAGGTCGGCAGCGCGCCGGTGGCTTCCGCAGCCTTCGCCGGGGTTTCGGCGGGCTTCTCTTCGACATTGGCCGTGGCTTGTGCGAGGCGCGCGCTCTGCACGGGCGCGGCGGCCGCCATCTTGGTGGTTCCGGCCGCCGGCGCAGCCGCGACGGGCTGAAGCGTTCCAGCAACGGGAGCGGCTGCGAGAGGAGCCGCTGCAACCGGCGCTGCAGCCGCAGCGGTCTTGGCGCCGGGCACGCTCAGCTTGGTGCCGAGCTTGAGCTTGGCCGACGGCTCGAGGCCATTGGCGCGGGCGAGCTCGGCCGCCGAGATGTGGTTCTTGCGGGCGATGCTGGCGAGCGTATCGCCACGGTTGACGAAATGGACGCTCGGCGGCGTAGTGGCGGCCGCAACGGACTTGGCGGCAGGCGCCATCGCCGGAGCTGCTGCGACGGCAGCTGGCACGGGCGCAGCCGCGGTGGCCGGATGCGGAATGATCAGCTGTTGGCCGGGCGAAAGCGCGCGCGGGCCCTTGTAGCCGTTGGCGGCGAGGATCGCCTGCGGCGTGACGTGATAGCGCTTGGCGAGCACGTCGAGCGTATCGCTGGTGCCGACGATGATCTTGGTCCCACCGGCCGGCTGGGCCGCCGCGACCGAGCGCGGCGGCACGGTGGCGGTGGTCTCGAGATGCGGCTGCGACGGGGGCGCATAAGAGCTGACGCCCCGCCCGCCTCCGGACACGCCGCCCGACGTGACGGGATAGGATTGCGGCGTGGACACTGCGGGCGGTGGCAAAGGCTGCGACTGGTAGGAGCCGGGCTGGGTTTGCGGGCGCGCATATTGCGGCAGCTCACGCTGCGGCGGCGGAGCCTGCTGCACCGAACCGGTCTGCTCGGACGAGAAGGGATTGGAGAAATTCGATTGGGACAGCCGCGTCGACATGTCGGCGCTGCACCCTGCGAAGCTGAAGGAAATCAGCGCCAGCACCGCGACCTGCGGCACGCGGCGCGAGTAAAGCAACTCGGCGACAACAGACATGGTTACTCACTCGTACGCAACAGAACTGGTCTTTTAAGTAAACACGCGCCGAGTAAATAACGGCTTAACCCTCCCAATAAGATGTTGGCGGCACAGCCGATCCGGAATTCTACAGCTCCCGCGCCACGCCGGGCAGCGCGGGCACGAAGCGCACCTCGACGAGTTCCTTGCGCTCGATCCCCGCTTCGGTCCGGGTCAGGCGGATCAGCGTCTGCACGCCCTGATGCGGGCCGACCGGGGCGATCAGGATGCCCCCGACCTCGAGCCGCTGGACCAGGTTCTCCGGAAGCTGCTCCACGGCGGCGGTGACGATGATGCGGTCGAACGGGCCGATATTGGGCGGCAGGTTGAGACCGTCGCCGAGCATCACCTCGACATTGTGACAGCCGAGTTTTTCGAGCCGGGCGCGCGCCGTGTCGGCAAGCCTGCGATAGCGCTCGACCGTCAGCACCTGCCCTGCGAGCCGCGACAGCACCGCGGCCTGGTAGCCGGAGCCAGTGCCGATTTCGAGCACACGGTGCTGCTTCTGGAGCTGGAGCTGCTCGGTCATGTAGGCGACGACGAAGGGCTGGCTGATGGTCTGCCCGCAGGCGATCGGCAGCGCGCTGTCGCGATAGGCCCCCTCGCGATCGGCCTCGTCGACGAACTCGTCGCGCGGCACCTCCTCCATGGTGCGCAGCACCGCCTGATCGCTGATGCCCCGACGCCTCAGCGTGAGCTGAAACATCATCTTTTCCGGCGGGTGCTGATTGGGGGTCATCGCTGCTTATGTCGTCTCGTCAGGTCCGGATCGTCGCGCCCTTGCTAAGACACGGCGCAAGAATCTTGTTCCTATTCCGGAACCCATGATAGCTTCTTGCCGAGGTATTTGACCACAAATTGCCTTGCAGAGGCCTGACCGCAAAGGCCATTTTCAGGCCTCCGATCGCCGAAACTCGCATTGCGTCGATTCGTGTTATCTGCGAACGTTTCCTTAGATGGGCAAGGACTCAACGACAATGACTGCGACAGGGCTTTCGGGCCGCTCTGTGTTCCTCGTCGAGGACGAGGTGATGATCAGGATGATGGTCGCGGACATGCTCGAAGAGCTCGGTTACAAGGTCGCCGCCGAGGCCGGCGATATCACCGAAGCCATGCGGCTCGCCCAGGCGACCGAGTTCGACATCGCCATTCTCGACGTCAACGTCAACGGCAAGGTGATCTCGCCGGTCGCCGACCTCATCAAGGCAAAGGGCTGCCCGTTCATCTTCGCCACCGGCTACGGCTCCTCCGGCCTGCCCGAGCAGTACCGCGACCGGCCGTCGCTGCAGAAGCCGTTCCAGCTCGATGCGCTCGGCAAGACTATCGAAGCCGCGCTTCGCGGCGGCTAAAGCATGATCCGGAAAAGTGCGAAGCGGTTTTCCGGAAAGATCATGCGCAAACAACAACCTAAAGCGCGATGACGATTCATCCAATCTCATCGCGCTTTAGCCGCTATTTCAGCGTCGCGCTCAGCGCTTCGGAAAATGCTTCATTGGTGCGGTCGAGCCGGAGCGGGGTGACCGAGACGTAACGCTCGCGAAGCGCCGCGAGATCCGTGCCGTCCGCCGGCGTATCCATCATCGCCGCGCGCTCGAAGCCGATCCAGAAATAGGGATTGCCGCGGCCGTCCCTGCGCTCGTCGATCCTGAGGAAGCCGAGATTGCGCTTGCCCTGGCGCGTGACGCGGATGCCCAGCACATCCTCCGGCGCGCAGGACGGGAAATTGACGTTGATGACGGTGTCCTTGGGGATGCCGGCGGCAATTACCTTGCGCAGGATGTCCGGGCCGAACTTGCGCGCGGTGTCCCACGGCGGCCGTTCGCGCGTCTCGACGCTGAACTCCTGCGACAGCGCGAATGACGGCAGCCCCAGGATGGTGCCTTCGAGCGCGCCGGCGATGGTGCCGGAATAGACCACGTCCTCGGCAACGTTGCGGCCCTTGTTGACGCCCGACAGCACGAGATCCGGGGGCTTGGTGCCGAGGATGTGCCGCGCGCCCATGATGACGCAGTCGGTCGGCGTGCCGCGCACGGCGAAGTGCCGCGGCCCGACCTCGCGCAAGCGCAAGGGGTCGTTCAGCGACAGCGAATGCGACACACCGGACTGGTCGAGCTCGGGCGCGACGACCCAGACGTCGTCGGACAGCGCCTGCGCGATCTCCTCCACGACCTTGAGGCCGGGGGCATGGATACCGTCGTCATTGGTGCAGAGAATGCGCATGCGAAAGGTTGTTCCTGAAACTTGGTCCGAGCCGTCTTATCCGGCTCTGCCTGATCAGGCAAACCGGGCCGCCTGGCAGCCCCGGGTTCCCGGCCCGCCGGCTACCTGCGGATGCGCCATTGCGGCAGGAAGCGCGCGAGCCGGCCTTCGGTGCGCAGCTTCATCGCCGGGACAACTGCGCTCACGACGGGAGCCTCGATCACGCCGAGCGTCTCCAATTGTGCAACGATCGGGGCTGCATCTGGCACCTGCGGAAAACGTTCGCGCGCCACCGTCAGCGCCTTGTCGAAGTCAACCGCGTTGACCCCCGGCTTGGCCCGCCGGCTCCGCACGAGACCCTCATCCCAGAGCCGCGCGATCTCGATGTCGAGCGCTCCGCGCAGCCGCTGGTCGACAGCCTGAATGCCGGCACCCGTCACCGCCCATTGTCTGCCGACCCAGAAAATATCGCGGTGCAAGGCCATGAACAGTCGGGTTCGCGTTGTCGGATTGGCCGGCAGGATAACCGGCCGCCCGATCTTCGCAACCAAACGTTTCTTTGGTTTCAGGCGATTAACGCGCAATTCCTGCTTGACGCGACCCGCTATGCACTTCGCTCGAGAACGCTCTAGTCGCGCGCAACCACCTTGACGCCGCCCATATAGGGCTGCAGCACATCCGGCACGGCGATCGAGCCGTCCTCCTGCTGATAGGTTTCCATCACGGCGATCAGCGCGCGGCCGACCGCGGTGCCGGAGCCGTTCAGCGTGTGCACGAAGCGCGGCTTGCCGTCAGGCCCGCGCGAGCGCGCATCCATGCGCCGCGCCTGGAAATCGCCGCAGACCGAACAGCTCGAGATCTCGCGGAACATGCCGCCCTCGCCCTGCCCGGGCATCCAGACCTCGATGTCGTAGGTTTTTTGCGACGAGAAACCCATGTCTCCTGCGCAGAGCGTCATCACGCGGTAGTGCAGGCCGAGCCTCTGGAGCACCTGCTCGGCGCAGGACAGCATCCGCTCCAGCTCGTCCTTGCTGGTCTCCGGCGTCGTGATCGAGACCAGCTCGACCTTGGTGAACTGGTGTTGGCGGATCATGCCGCGGGTGTCGCGCCCGGCCGCGCCCGCCTCGGCACGGAAGCACGGCGTCAGTGCGGTGAGGCGCATCGGCAATTGCTTCTCGTCGAGGATGGATTCGCGCACGAGATTGGTGAGCGAGACCTCCGCCGTCGGGATCAAGCCGAGGCGTTCGGTCTTCAGCCGCTCGTGATCGGGCGCGGCGAGAAGCTCGCCCTTGATCGCCCAGAACTGATCGTCCTCGAACTTCGGCAATTGCCCGGTGCCGAACATCACCTCGTTGCGCACCAGCAGCGGCGGGTTGATCTCGGTGTAGCCGTGCTCATTGGTGTGCAGGTCGAGCATGAACTGGCCGATCGCGCGTTCGAGCCGCGCCAGCCCCTTCTTCAGCACGACAAAGCGCGCGCCGGACAGCTTTGCCGCCGCCTCGAAATCCATGTAGCCGAGCGCGGTGCCGAGATCGTCGTGCAGCTTTGGTGTGAAGCCGTAGCTGCGCTTGTTGCCGAACACGTGGTGCTGCACGTTGCCATGCTCGTCGACGCCATCGGGCACTTCGTCGAACGGAATGTTCGGGATTGCGGACAGCTCCTTCGTCAGCTCCTCGTCGGCAGCCTTCGCGGCCGCTTCGAGCTGCGGCATCGTGGTCTTGAGCTCGGCCACCTCGGCCATCAGCTTGGCCGCGCGCGCCTCGTCCTTGGCCTTCTTGGCGTCGCCGATCTCCTTGGAGGCCGCGTTGCGCCGCGCCTGCGCCTGCTCCGAGGCCAGGATCGCAGCACGCCGCCTCTCATCGATCGCGAGCAGCGAGGCCGACAACGGCTTCAGCCCACGCCTGGCAAGGCCGGCGTCGAAGGATTGCGGATTGTCGCGGATCGATTTGATGTCGTGCATGGCTGTGGTCCTGGATCAGCGCGTAAACATACAACGACGAAACGTTGTGCGTTTGCATTAGCGCGTCTCCCTAGCACGGCTGTCATCATCCGCGAAGGCGGATGATCCAGTATTCCAGAGACGTCCGTGATTCACCGATGGGCCCGCGGCGTACTGGATTCCCCGCCTTCGCGGGGAATGACACCGCGCCCTACTCGGCCGGATTGGCCGGCGTCGAGACGTCGGTGCCTGTGGCTTGCGAGGAAGCCGCCGACTTCTTCTCCACCATCGCCACCGCGATGATCGAGCCCTCGTAGAGCGCCAGCAGGGGGATTGCCAGCGAGCACTGGCTGAGCACGTCCGGCGGGGTCAGCACGGCCGCGATGACGAAGGCGATGACGATGAAATAGCGGCGCTTCTCGCGCAGCATCTTCGAGGTGATGATGCCGATGCGGCCGAGCAGCGTGAGGATCACCGGAAGCTGGAAGGCGATACCGAAGGCGAAGATCAGCGACATCATCAGCGACAGATATTCGCCGACCTTGGGCAAGAGCTGGATCTGCGCGGTCTCGTCGCTGCCGGCCTGCTGCATGCCGAGCGAGAAGCGCACCAGCATCGGCAGCACGACGAAATAGACCAGCGCAGCGCCCAGCACGAAGAAGAACGGGGTCGCGACCAGATACGGCAGGAAGGCTTGCTTCTCGTGCTTGTAGAGCCCTGGCGCCACGAACTTGTAGATCTGCGTCGCCACGATCGGGAACGAGATGAAGCCGGCGCCGAACAGCGCAAGCTTCAGCTGCGTGATGAAATATTCCAGCAGCGCCGTGTAGATGAACTTGGAATTCTCGGGCCCTGCTACCCACACGAACGGCCAGACCAGCACGTTGTAGATCTGCTTGGCGAAGAAGAAGCAGAAGATGAAAGCCACGCCAAAACCGAGCAATGCCTTGATCAGCCGCGAGCGCAGCTCGATCAAATGGTCCATCAGCGGGGCCTTGCTGGCCTCGATATCGGCGTCGGTCATGACGCTTTGGCGTCCTTGATCGCTTCGGATGGCGCGGTGTCCTGGGTCACCGGGGTCTGGGTGGCCTGCGCCTGCTCAACCTCTCGGGTAATCGCGAGCGGCTCGTTCACGGCCGCATGGGTCTCGGCTTCCACGAAGGTGCTGGGGGTCGGCGCTTCCGGAGTCGTCGGCGTCTCGGGCTGCTCGACCGCAGCGGCGGTCGACGTCTCGGCCGGCTTGTCCAGCGCATCGACGCGGAGCGCGTCGCTGACGTCCTTCTGCAGAGAGGTCAACGGATTGAACCCAGTGGCGGCCTCCTTGACCTCGTCAAAGCTCTTCTTGAGGTCGGCCATTTCGGCCTCGCGCATCGCTTCCTGGAACTGGCCCTGGAATTCGGCGGCCATCTTGCGCGCCTTGCCCATCCACTGCCCGACCATGCGCAGCACGCCCGGCAGCTCCTTCGGGCCGATGGCGATCAGGGCCACAACCCCGATCAGGACCAGTTCACTCCACCCGATGTCGAACATGAGGTCTTCCGTTCACGCGAAGCCGCTGCCGGCCCAATCCCTTGCGCGCAGGATGGGGCCGCTACCCGCGTCTCGCGTGCTCTCTGGCTCAGACGGCCTTGCTACCGACGTCGGAGCGCGCCGCGGTCGGCGCGGCATTGTGCTCGATGGACTTGGCCGGCTCGGGCTTCTCGGCAGGCTTGTCGTCGTCCTGCATGCCCTTCTTGAACGCCTTGATGCCCTGCGCCACGTCGCCCATCAGATCCGAAATCTTGCCGCGGCCGAACAGCAGCAGGACCACTGCGATCACCAAGATCCAGTGCCAAATGCTGAGTGAACCCATCCTGCAACCCTCCAAACGCGCATGGCCGGGGACCCGGCCGATCTTTACCGAAACCTAGGCTTGGCAGGTGTCAAAAACAAGGACCAAGGCAGCGCCAATTCGCTGTTGGCGCTACGCAATCTTGCTAGTGTTAACCGGTCGCAGGTAGCCTGTGACGCGCCGGGGCGTCACTCTCCAGCGCCGCCTTCGCCACCGCGCTCATTGCCGCCTTCCGGCGCTTCGGGCTCGGCCGCGGGCGCCAATGCGAGATCAAGGTCCTCGCCCGGTTCCAGCGGATCCTCGTCCTCACGCAAGGCCGGGTCGTCCGACGGCGTCGGCACGCTGAATCCGGTCGGCAGACGCGAATCCAGCAGGCCCGTGCCCTTCAGCTCTTCCAGCCCCGGCAGATCGCCGAGCTGTTCCAGGGTGAACTGCGACAGGAATTCCTCGGTGGTTCCGAAGGTCAGCGGGCGGCCGGGCGTCTTGCGACGGCCGCGCGGCTTGATCCAGCCGGTCTCCAGCAGCACGTCGAGCGTGCCCTTCGAGGTGACGACGCCGCGGATCTCCTCGATCTCGGCGCGCGTCACCGGCTGGTGATAGGCGATGATCGCCAGCACCTCGATCGCCGCGCGCGACAGGCGGCGGGTCTCGTGGCTCTCACGCGTCATCAGCCAGGCCAGATCGCCTGCGGTACGGAAGGTCCATTTGTTGGCGACGCGGACGAGGTTCACGCCGCGCAAGGCATAGTCGGCTTGGAGCTGCTCAAGCGCTGCCTTGACGTCGACGCCCTCGGGCATGCGCTTGGCCAGCGTTGCCGTATCCAGCGGTTCACTCGAGGCGAACAGCAGCGCTTCCAGCAGCCGCAATTCTTCGGGACGTGCCTGGGATTCGCTCTCCATCGGCTCGGCCTCTTCTACCCGCACTTCAGCCAGGCTTGCCATGGCAGATTCTCCTTCTTGCACTTAAGCGACCGGCGCGTCGGGCGCAGGAGCTGCGTCCGGAACCGGTTTAGGACGCCCTTTTCGGAAATAGATGGGCGCAAACGCCTCTTTCTGGTTCAGCTCGAGCTGACCTTCGCGCACGAGCTCGAGCGCGGCGGCGAAACTCGAGGCGAAAACCGTCGCGCGCTGCGTCGGATCGGCGACGTGCCGGATCAGGAAGTCGTCGAGAACGCCCCAATCGTCCTGTTCGGTGATGCTGCCGACCAGCCGCTCCAGCGTGGCGCGCGCTTCCGCGAGCGACCACACCGTGCGCTTGGCCAGATGCACGCTCGCCAGCACGCGCGACTGGCGCTGCGCGGCATAGGCGGTGAGCAGGTCGTAGAGCGTTGCGGTGTATTTCGGATGCTTGATCTCGGCGATCTGCTCGGGCTCGCCGCGCGGGAAGATGTCGCGCTGCAATTGCGGCCTGTTCATCAGGCGGTTGGCGGCTTCGCGAATGGCTTCCAGACGGCGCAGACGGTTGGCGAGCGCCGTCGCCATCTGCTCCGCGCTTGGCCCTTCCGCACTCGGCGGCTCCGGCAGCAGCAGGCGCGACTTCAGGAAGGCGAGCCAGGCCGCCATTACGAGGTAGTCGGCGGCAAGCTCGAGGCGAATCTTTCGCGCCGCCTCGATGAAGTGCAGGTACTGGTCGGCCAGCGCCAGGATCGAGATCTTGGCGAGGTCGACCTTCTGTTGCCGCGCGAGCGCGAGCAGCAGGTCGAGCGGGCCCTCATAGCCCTCGACGTCCACCACGAGCGCCGGCTCACCCTCGGCGAGCTCTGCGGGCCGCCCGGTTTCGAACGATAGGATTTCTGCGGTCATGCGGATGCCGTGCTTGCCCGTGCGATCAATGCGTCCAGCTCAGTGCGCGCGGCCGCACGGTCGAACGGCTGCGGTGTCTTGCGCGCTGCGAGCGCGGCGTTCGCCCGCTCCAGCGCCCTGCCCGACAGTTCGGGTGTATCACCGGCGACCTCGCGCATCTCCTCGATGTTGCCGTTGCAATGCAGGGCGATGTCGCAGCCAGCCGCGAAGATGGCGCGGGTCCGCTCGGCGATCGTGCCCGCCAGCGCGTTCATCGACACGTCATCACTCATTAACAAACCCTGGAACCCGATTGCGCCGCGAATCACCTGAGCGATCATTGTCGCAGAAGTCGTCGCCGGATGGGCGGGGTCGACGGCGCTAAACACAACATGTGCAGTCATGGCCATCGGCAGGTCGGCCAGTGGCCTGAACGCCGCGAAGTCGGTCCGATCGAGTTCGGCCCTCGCCGTATCGACCGTCGGCAGCTTGAAATGGGTGTCGGCGGTCGCCCGGCCATGCCCGGGGATGTGCTTGAGGACCGGCAGCACGCCGCCCTGCTCCAGGCCCTCGGTGACCGCGCGGGCGATCGCGGCAACCTTCTCCGGCGAGGTGCCATAGGCCCGGTTTCCGATGACGGCATCGGCCCCAGGCACCGGCACGTCGGCCAGCGGCAAGCAGTCCACGGTGATGTCGAGATCGGCCAGATCGGCTGCGATCAGGCGGGCGCTGAGCCGCGCCGCGGTCAGCCCGAGCGCCGAATCAGTGTCGTACAGGGTCGAGAATACGGCGCCTGGCGGATAGACCGGCCAATACGGCGGCCCCAGCCGCTGCACCCGTCCGCCCTCTTGGTCGATCAGGACGGGCGCATCAGCGACGCCCGCAACGGCCCGCAATTCCGTAACCAGTGCAGCAACTTGCGCCGGCGTCGCGACATTGCGCTTGAAGAGGATGAAGCCCCATGGGCGTTCGCTGCGGATAAACTCCCGCTCGGCGGCGGTCAGTTCCGTTCCGGAAACGCCGGTGATGAAGGCCCGCGTGCTCATAAGGGCCGATTAGCCCTGCCCCGCGAGGGGGTCAAGGAAAGGGCCGTTAATTCCTCTGGACGAAGCAGGCCGACAGGCCCGCGGACTTCAAGCTGTTGCAGGCCTGCGTCGCCTCCTCGGCCGATCCATAGGGACCTGCGAAGGCGCGGTAGACGATGCCCTTGCCCTTGTCGGTGAGGTCGACGCGCTTGACCACCGGCGCGCGGGAGCCCAGCACGCTGCCATACTTGCTCTGAAGCACCCGGTACGAGGCGTGAGCGCTCTCCTCGGTCTGCTGCGAGGAGACCTGCACGATGTAGCCACCGCCGCTACCGCTTGCGGGCGCGATCTGCGTCGGGGTGGTCGCAGCTATCCGCTGCGGCGGCTCGGCAGGCGCTGCCTGCGGGGCCAGTGACATCGGCTGATTGGCGCTGGCATTGGCCGAGGCCGGCGGATTGCGCGGCGCGGTCGCCGCGGGGGCAGGCGCTGTGACGGGCTTCGGCGCTGTTGCCGCAGACTTGGCGGCCGCGGCTTGCGGCGCAGCGCTATCGGTCTGCTCGCCGCGCACGGCCACGGTCCTGATCGGACGCGGCGAATTGTTCGGCATAGTACCGTTGCTCGGCGCCGGGCCTGTGCTCGGCGGCACCGCGGAGGGCGAGACGCTCGCCACCGATGGCGGATTGGCGTTCTGGTTCAGCGGCGGGAACACCACGCGAGGACCGCTGGCCTTGGCGTTGACGTCGACCGGCGCCTCTTCGCGCGGCACGATCTTCTCGGAGCCGTCACCGCTGATCATGCGATCCGGCACCTTGGCCGAGGCGTCCGTCGGCGCCGGCACGATCTTGGTCGGCGTATTGTCGGCCCGGATGATCGGCGGCTCACCGCTGCGGGGCGAGCCGACATAGGTTTTGTAGGCGAAGGCCGCGCCCGTGCCGACGACGGCGAGCGCGAGGATCGCCGCGACCGTCATCAAGCCGCCGCGCTGCTGCTTCTTCGGCTCGTCCTCGTCGAGATCGGATTCGGGATAGTCACTCTGGAACGCGTAGGGATCATTGGGATAAGCGGGATCACGTTGATAGTCCTGCTCGCCCGTCTCCAGCCGTCCGTAGAGCGCATCGTCGTAGCGCGACGGATCGGGCTGCTGATACGGTTCCTGATAGGCTTGCTCCTGGTGGGCCTGACCGGGCTGCTGATAAGCCTGATCCTGATAGGCTTGAGCGTGAGCCCGATCCTGATAGCCGTGACCGGGATACGCCTGCGGCTGATGGTAATCAGGCGCGGGCGCGGCCGGCTGGGCTGAATAGCGATGCAGCGGATGGACCGGGCTCACAGAGACAGGATAGTCGGGCTCGGGGGCCGGCTGCGGCTGCACGTTGGCGCGCCGCATCCATGATGGCGGCCCGGACGGAGGCGGCGGAGCCTGCTCGGCATGGTCCTGCTGATAATCGTCTTGCGAATAGTTGTCGTGATGGCTCTGGGCAGGCGCTCGCGCTGCCGACGGGCTAAAGCTGGGCGGCGACTGCGCAGCGAACGGATCGGTCTGACCGATCAGGCGGGCGAGCTCGGCCAAAGGATCGCTTTCCGCCTTTCCATGCTGGTCGCTGCCGCGACCATAGTCATCGGAAGGAAACGGTCTGCTGTGATATCGTTCGGCCATCGTGATGATGCGTCCCTTCGGGAAAGCCGCGCGCTCCTCGACCAAGGCACGACTTTCGACCCACAAGGCTGTCAACCAAGTCTAAGCGATCCGGCTTCTGCCGGTTACCCCCGAATTCCCATTAAGTAGTTCGCCCCAAACTACCGCATCTCGTCCGGAGCATGGACGCCGAGGATGGCGAGGCCCGATGCCAGGACAGAGACGACGCCCTGGACCATTGCCAGTCGCGCCTTTGTAAGATCTGCATCATTATTGATAATGAAGCGTAAATAGGGCAAGTCGCGCCCCTTCGTCCAAAGTGCGTGAAATTCGCTCGCTAAGTCATAGAGATAGAAGGCGATTCGGTGCGGCTCGTGAGCTGCGGCGGCAGCTTCCAGCATGCGCGGATAAATTGCGAGGCGCTTGAGAAGGTCGAGCTCGAGGGGGTCGGACAGCCGTTCCACCGCCGACTCACTGAGCCAGGCGATGCGCTTGCCGGTGTCCTCCGGCAGTTGGGGGAACACCTCCGCCCGGGCGTTGCGGAAGATCGAGTGGCCGCGGGCATGGCCGTACTGGACATAGAACACGGGGTTGTCGCGCGACTGTTCCATCACCTTGGCGAGGTCGAACTCGAGCACCGCGTCGTTCTTGCGGTACAGCATCATGAACCGGACGGCGTCCTGGCCGACCTCATCCACCACCTCACGCAAGGTGACGAAGTCCCCGCTCCGCTTGGACATTTTCACGGGCTCGCCGTTGCGCAGCAACTTCACGAGCTGGACGATCTTGACGTCGAGCGATCCCTTGCCCGAGGTCGTCGCCTTCACCGCCGCCTGCATGCGCTTGATGTAGCCGCCATGGTCGGCGCCCCAGACGTCGATCATCTCGGCAAAGCCGCGGTCGAACTTGTTCTTGTGGTAGGCGATGTCGGAGGCGAAGTAGGTGTAGGAATTGTCCGACTTGATCAGCGGACGATCGACGTCGTCGCCATAGGCGGTCGCCTTGAACAGCAGCTGCTCGCGGTCTTCCCAATCCTCGACGGGCGCGCCCTTCGGCGGCGGCAGCCGCCCTTCATAGATGTCGCCCTTGGCGCGCAGGAAATCGATGGTCTCGGCGACCTTGTTGTTACCGCCTTCGATCAGCGAGCGCTCCGAGAAGAACACGTCGTGGCGGATGTTGAGGGCGGCGAGATCGTCCTTGATCTCGTCCATCATCATCGCGATCGCCTTGGCGCGGACCGTCGGCAGCCATTGCGCCTCGCTCAATGCGAGGAGCTTGTCGCCGTGCTCCTTCGCGAGCGCCGCACCGACCGGCTTGAGATAGTCGCCGGGATAGAGTCCTTCCGGGATCGCGCCGATGTCCTCGCCGAGCGCCTCGCGGTAGCGGAGAAACGCGGAGCGGGCCAGCACGTCGACCTGGGCGCCGGCGTCGTTGATGTAGTATTCGCGGATCACGTCGTGGCCGGCGAACTGGAGCAGGCTCGCCAGCGCATCGCCGAACACGGCGCCGCGGCAATGGCCGACATGCATCGGCCCGGTCGGATTGGCCGAGACGTACTCGACATTGACCTTGGAGCCGCCGCGGATGCGGCCGTAGTCAGAACCCTCGCGCAGCACCGTGCGCAGCGCCTCGGCCCAGGCGGCCGGCTTCAAGGTCAGATTGATGAAGCCGGGACCGGCGACGTCGACCTTGGCGATCAGCGCGTCCGCGCGGAGCCGCTCGGCGATCTGCTCGGCGAGATCGCGGGGCTTTGCCTTTGCCTCTTTCGCAAGCACCATGGCGGCGTTGGTCGCCATGTCGCCATGGGAGGCATCGCGGGGCGGCTCGACCAACACGCGCGAGAAATCGATGCCCTCGGGCCAGTTGGCGTCCGCCGCGAGCGCGCGGCAGGCAGCGTGCACGCGTGCGAGCACGTCGGCGAACAAATGCAGGGATGGGGGTGTCTGGGGCATGGGCGCCGCCTAACGCAAATCCGGGGTCGAGTCAAAAAGCCGCTGGTGCTCGGTCAGGGCGAAACGGTCGGTCATTCCGGCAATGAAATTGCCGATCCGGCGGGCCCGGTCACCCTCATTGTCCGCCTCCGCCCCCGTGAGCCATTCCGGCGGCAGCTCGGCCGGCGATGCCAGGTATTTGGCGAACAGATCGAACAGGATCTGCTCGGCCTCCCCCATCACCCGCATCACCC
Organism: Bradyrhizobium sp. USDA 4486; assembly: GCF_054057995.1. Lineage (NCBI taxonomy): Bacteria > Pseudomonadati > Pseudomonadota > Alphaproteobacteria > Hyphomicrobiales > Nitrobacteraceae > Bradyrhizobium > Bradyrhizobium sp. USDA 4486. The sequence continues at coordinate 2,072,475 of NZ_JBSRZV010000001.1, read as the reverse complement.
GCTTGTGGCGGTACATGTGCTGATAGAGGAAGCTCTTGATGGCGGCTTCCTCCTCGGCGACCTCGGCCGGGAACGCGATCAGCGCCCTGCTCTGCTGGCGCACGTCCTGGGCCGATTGCGGCTTCAGGGCGTCGAGGTTCTTCTGCGCCTCCGCGAACACCGCGCCGATCAGGTGCGAGATCAGCTCGCGCACCAGTTCGGCGCCGCGCCTGACGTCTTCGAGGTCAGGGTAATGCACCGAGGTGTCGGCGATGATCTCCGCGGTGAGCGGCATCACCTTGAGGTCATCGAGATGAAACAGGCCTGCGCGCAGGCCATCGTCGATGTCGTGAGCGTCATAGGCGATGTCGTCGGCGATCGCGGCGACCTGGGCTTCCAGCGAGGCGAAGCTCCACAATTCGAGATCATAGGTCTTGATGTAATCGGCGATACCGACGGGGACGCCGTGCTCGCGATAGCGCCCTACCGGCGCGCCGCTGCGATCGGTCAAGGGGCCGTTGTGCTTGACGATGCCTTCCAGCGACTCCCAGGTCAGGTTCAGGCCGTCGAATTCGGGATAGCGGTGCTCCAGCGCGGCGACGACGCGAAGCGTCTGGGCGTTGTGGTCGAAGCCGCCGAACTGCTTCAGGCAGGCATCTAGGGCGCGCTCGCCGGCGTGCCCGAACGGCGGGTGGCCGAGATCGTGGGCGAGCGCCAGGGTTTCGGTGAGGTCCTCGTCCAGCCCGAGTTGCCGGGCCAGCGCCCGGGCGATCTGCGCCACCTCCAGCGAATGGGTCAGCCGGGTGCGATAATGGTCGCCCTCATGGAACACGAACACCTGGGTCTTGTACTTGAGGCGGCGGAATGCGGTGGAATGGATCACCCGGTCGCAATCCCGCCGGAACGGGCTGCGGGTCCGGCTCGGCGGCTCCGCGACCAGCCGGCCCCGGCTGCGATCGGGGTCGCAGGCATAGGGCGCGCGGGGGGCTGCCATTCCGACGGACACGGCGAATTTAGTCCCTATCCATTTGATTCTGCGTCTGGTGGCACTTAACTATGTCGGGCGCGGGATACCAACTGAATTGGGCAAATGAACCTGGTATGACGCGGGCCTATCGGAGACTGACAATGACGACTGCCGTGACCATCAGTGACCGCGCCGCACGCCGGATCGGGGAGATCCTCAAAGGCGAAGGCGCAGGCGCGATGCTGCGCATCTCGGTCGAGGGCGGCGGCTGCTCCGGCTTCCAATACAAGTTCGACATCGACCGCGACCGCACCGACGACGACCTCGTCATCGAGCAGGACAACGCGGTGGTGCTGGTCGATTCCGCCTCACAGCCGTTCCTCGCGGGATCGCAGGTCGATTTCGTCGACGACCTGATCGGCGCTTCGTTCCGCGTCAACAATCCGAACGCGACGGCGTCCTGCGGCTGCGGCACCAGCTTCTCGATCTAGTCCCGAGCCAAAATCTGAAAAACAACCCCATGCACAGTAGCCGGGACGCCGGCATGGTGCATTTCGTCTTTTACGAAAATGAATTGACGCGTCGGGCAAAACGGGGGTAAGGTGTGATCATGGCGAGGTCCCCACGGGCGGTGAGCTCGACCAGACGCGCACGCGGCGCGGGTTGGATACGGCCCCATGTCGAAGCGGGCCTGCCGCAGTCGAGTGTCAGGTGTCAGTCGTGACATGATCCCACGCTTGTTCCCTGTATCCGATAAGCCAGTTCAAAGCGTGGTGTCTTTCTTCCGTTACGCCAGGATCTAGAGCTGCCGGTACCGGCTGTCCTTTAATGCGGGCGTTCCTAACAGCCCAGTGGTACCTGTAGATCAGATCGGCCTGATCGGCAGCGACAAAGATCGAGCATGCCTATCGCAGCCTTGCCGCTTGGAGCGCGCGCAAGACTGCGACATCATTGCGCCACGGCGAAGCGATAGTGCCCGTCTTCATCGGCCGCGGCGCGGCCATCTGGGTGGGACCGCCGCCAGTGAGGCCTCATGATCGACGAAACGGCCTCACGGCGATGCCGGTGCGGCGGGCTGCAGCGCGTGGCCGCGACGCGCGATGCGCTCGTGCATCTGCCCGATCATGCGGCTGGCGGTGGTCTCGAACAGGCAGGGAATGACCGCGTGCACCAGCGCCACCAATGCGGCGCCGAACAGGCGGGCCGCAAATCCAAGCGCGAACAGGAAATGCTCGCCGTAGGATTCATCGACGCTCTGCGGATGGGACAGAAATAGCCGGTGCAGGGTGGTTTGCATGCGGGGCTCCAGGAGGCGCGGTTCGCCTGCAATCCCTAGTGGATTCGGGCCAAGAAGATGTCCCAAATATCACACGATCAACCCTATGTTGGTTGAATCTGGACGATGATTTGATGTATTATTGGGATAATGGATGAAACGGATTGCAAACTCCTCAACCTCATACAGCATGACGCTGCCTTGTCGCTGGACGAGCTCAGCGAGCGGGCGGGACTTTCCCGCAACGCCTGCTGGCGCCGCATCAAGCGGCTGGAGGATGACGGCGTTATCAAGGGCCGCGTGACCCTGCTCAACGCAAGCCGCATCAACGTCGGCCTGACCGCGTTCATCGCGCTGCGCACCACCGAGCACAGCGCGAGCTGGCTCGAGCGGTTTTCGAACGCCGTGCGCGACATTCCCGAGATCATCGGCGTCTACCGCATGACCGGCGATGTCGATTATCTGCTGCAGGCCGTCATCCCGGATGTTGCCGCCTATGACAGGCTCTACCAGCGCCTGATCGGGAGGATCACGCTTGCGGACGTGTCGTCGTCATTCGTCATGCAGGAGATCAAGGCGACGACGGTGTTGCCGCTCGACTATGCGCCCGAGCGGCGCGGGTGAAGCCGTAGCATCCGGCTGGGGCCACGTGCACGCGATGGACTGGCTATGCGATCGGCCGCCGACAACACGCTGCTCGGACCTGTCACCGAAGCCGCGCGCGTTGCCATTGGCAATGTGATCAAGACCAGCGAGCGGTTCGGCGACTGCGAATGGCTCACGGCCGCGGATGCAGACGGATTCCTCGACAAGAGTACGCTGCAGGTCCAGCGAACCGGCGCCGGCAGCTGCATGATGTTCGATCGCGAGGCAAACACCATGACAGTTGCCGTGATCGCGACCTCGGGCGACACGGCCATCGGCATGATGAAACGCCCGGTCCCTGCCAGTACGTGGCGATCCCCGAGCTCGGCCGTGAAGCGTTCGGCGAGCATTCCTGCACCAGGGCAACGGCAACGGCGCCAACATCTATGTCTGGAAGAACGGCGGGCAGGCTTCGATCCTGTTCGCGCCGGTCAAGCCGCATTCGGAGTCCAGTTCGGTCGAGCGCCTGAAGGCGGTCGCGGCACGAGTCTACGGAAAACTTTAGCGCTGCACCGCGTAAAATTGCCGGCGCAAGCCTCTGTAGCTCAGCAGCGGCCGCGACGGCGCACCCGGCAATATCGACGCGAATGCCCCAAGGAAACATTACGCTATGTCGTCTCTTCCAGGGGCGAGCGAAATGTCTTCGCAGTCTTCCGAACGAGGCTGACGTAATTGCGAACAACGGGGGAACTATCGCCCCGCCGCAAGCCGAGCATCAGCACGGCCTTTGGCTGAACCGGACCTTTGAGCCTGCGGTACACGACGCCGTTCATTGTCATATTCTGCAGGCACGCCGGCACAAGCGACACACCGAGCCCAACTGCCACGAGGCTGAGGGCCGACGTGATGCGCGGGGCTTCTTGACCAAGGCGCGGAGTAAATCCCGCCCTGAGGCAGGCCGCCATCGTCGTCTCGTAGAAGGCGGGCCCGAGTTGACGCGCATAGATAATGAATGGCTCGTCGGCCAAGTCCCTCAGGGAAAGCGACGCGGCGCGGCGCCCGCTCCGGGCGAGCGGGTGGTCACTCGGCAATGCCGCGATCATCGGCTCGCGAAGCAGCGGCGCCGGCGGCAATATAGGGATGGGTCAGGGCGCGAGGGCCATCGCCGATGGTTACACCGTTCTCGTCGTGCCGCCGAACATCCGGCGATGTACGACAAGGTGCCGTACGATCCCTACAAGGATTTTGAGCCGGTGACGGTGGCGGTGAGTGCGCCCACGGTGGTGACGATCCATCCTTCGCTGGCGGCCAGGAATCTGAGCGAGCTGGTCACGCTTATCAAGGCGGGCGGCGCGAAATACAGCTTCGCGTCACCCGGCACCGGCACGCCGCCGCATCTCATCGGCGAGCTGTTTCGTCTGTCACTGGGGCTCGACCTTGTGCATGTCCCTTTCAACAGCGCGGGCCAGGCGGTCGGCTCGACCTTGGCGGGTCACACTCCGATCGCGTTCACGTCGTTACCGCCCGCAGTACCGCATATCCACGAAGGGAAACTGCGTGCCCTCGCCGTCACCAGCCAGACGCGATCGTCGGCGCTGCCCGACGTGCCGGACACGGCCGAAGCGGGATACCCCGAGATTCAGGGCGAAGGGTGGTTCGCGTTTGTCGTTCCGGCCGGGACGCCCAAAGAGGTTATCGCGCTGCTCAACCGCGAGGTCATTCGCGCCATGGCTCTCCCCGACATCAAGGAAAAAATGGCAGCGCTTGGGTTCACGGTGGTCGGGACCACTCCGGAGGACTCCGCGAAGCTGTTTCGCGCCGAAAGCGAGAAATGGTCCAAGGTCATCCGCGAGGCCGCCATCAAGGCAAATTGACGGGCTCAGCCGGCGGCTATCATGATGCGCGATCCGGTGGCTCGGCCCTTATGGAAAGCTTCAGCCGCCTGTCATCTGCCTTTCTTCGTCCGTCCACTCCACGTCAGCCGGCATCAGCTCCGGCTGAAGCGGTGCGCCCTCCGACATCGCGTAGCCATCCAGCGCACGCAGCAAGGCTGCGGCCAGCGCCGGCTTGCGCAAGGGTTTGGCCAGGAAGTCCGACATGCCGGCCTCGCGGCCGATCTTGACGTCGTCCGGAAAGGCGTTGGCGGTCAGCGCGACGATCGGCAACGTGTCGAAGCGCCCTCCTTCCGCGCGGATCGCGCGGGTTGCGGCGAGCCCGTCCATCTCGGGCATGCGCACGTCCATCAGCACGATGTCGTAATCGTCCTCTGAGGCCGCCGCGACGGCCTGAACACCGTCGGTCACGACCTTCAGCTCCACATCGAACGCCCCCAGCATCTTGCTCACGACCATGCGGTTGACCGCATCGTCCTCGGCGACCAACACCTTGAGCGGCCGGTCGAGGGTGGCGATGCGAGCCTTGAGCGCGTCGGCCTCGTCGGCGCCCGCCACCAGGTCGGACGCCTGCGCCTGGCTCCAGGGCAGCACCAATGTGAAGCGGAAGGTCGAGCCCTCGCCCGGCATCGAGGTGACGCCGATCGTGCCGCCCATCTGCTCGATGATGCGCCGGGAGATCGCGAGCCCCAGCCCGGTGCCGCCGAAGCGGCGACTGATCGAGGCGTCGGCCTGGGCGAAGTCGCTGAACAGCTGGCCAATCTTTTCGGGTGCGATGCCGATGCCGCTGTCGGTTACGGCCCATTCGACGGTGGCGAGCAGGTCGCGGCGCGCCCGGCAGGTCGCCGAGATCGCCACTTCACCTTTATCGGTGAACTTCACTGCGTTGGAAGCAAGGTTGAGCAGCACCTGGCGGATGCGCGCGACGTCGCCGCGCAATGTCGGCGGCAGGTTCGGATCGAGCTCGACCTTGACTGTGAGCCCCTTGCTCGTGGCGCTGGCGCGCGCGACGGTCGCGACCGTCTCGACCAATGCCTGCGGGGCGAAATCGATCGCCTCGAACTGGAAGCGGCCGGCCTCGAGCTTGGAGAGGTCGAGGATGTCGTTGAGGATGCGCTGGAGGTTGTCCCCGGACTCCCGGATCGTGGTGACCGCCTCGCGCTGCTCCGGATCGAGCTTGGTCTCCAGCAGCATGCTGGCGAGCCCGAGCACGCCGTTCATCGGCGTGCGGATCTCGTGACTCATGACTGCGAGGAAATCCGACTTCGCGCGGCTCTCGGCCTCGGCCTTTTCGGCGCGCCAGCGCTCGGTGACGTCGCGGCCGAAGCCGCGATAGCCCAAAAATTGCCCGTCACGGTCATAGGCCGGCTTCGCGGTCAGCGACCACAGCCGCGCCTCGCCGCCGGCGACGACCTTGAGGTTCATCTCGTGCAGCGGCTCGGCATGCTCCATCAGGCCGACGACGTTGTAGGCGGCGGCCTTGTCCTCGGGGCAGAGCATGTCGAGCACGTCGGAGAAATGCGAGCCCTTCAGGAGCGGGAGCGGCAGCTGCGCGACGTCGGCGAAGCGCTGGGGCACGTCGACGAGATGCCCTTCGGCATCGGTCTGCCACAGCCAGTCGCTGGCGTTCTCCTGGAAGTCCTTCAGCAGCAGCGAGATAATCTCGGTCTGCTGTTCGAGCTCGAGCTGGGCCTTGAGGTTGCCGAGGAACAGGTTGCCCTGCGAGACGATGTTGCGCGCCATGAAGAACGCGAACAGCAGCAGGAACATGGCGGTCACCAGATACGGCCCGCTGCCGCAGAGCAGCATCGCGCCCGCACAGGCGACCGTCATGGTGGCGAGATAGACGAGGCCAGCGCGAGGGAAGGTCGACAGCGTGAAGGCGCCGCCTGACATCATGCCGACCATCAGGCAGGCCAGGATGAGCTGGCTGGTCGGCTCGATGCGGCTGAACAGCGCCAGCGGCAGCGTGCCCCAGACCGCGGCGAGGAAGAACGCCTGCCGTAGCATCTGCCGCGCGGCGCGCGGCGAGGCCTCCTGCGGCGGGCTCTGGTGCGAGCGCCGCCAGGCACGCACGGCGAGCGAGGCGGTGACAGCAAGGGTCATGCCCCAGGTCGCGAGAAAGTCGTTCCAGCCCCTGCCCCAGAACAGGATCAGCACGATGGCAACGTTGAGCATGGTGACCGCCATCGTCACCGGCATGGCCAGCATCACCGCATCGATCTGCTTGGCGCGGATGCGGCGCAGCTCGCGCTCACCGAGTCCGGCGGTCAGGCCGTCCTCGATCTCGAAACCGCCGAGCCGATACCGGAACGCGCCGATGAGGCCGTCGCGCGGCTCAGTCCGTCCCAACGATTTATCCGGCCATCCCATCCGCGGAACCTTTTCCGTATCAATGGCCTGCGGCCTGCTTAAGCCGGGTTAATTTTGTGGGAGATTTTGCGGCGTCCTTGACGGGCGTGTTTGCAGTTTGTTCTAACAATGGCCCTTGGTCCGGAGCCTTGCCGACATGCCAATCAGAGTTGCCACCTGGAACGTGAACTCGGTCCGGCAGCGCATCGAGCCGCTGCTGACCTGGCTGCAGGAATGCCAGCCGGACATCGTCTGCCTCCAGGAGATCAAATGCGTCGACGAGGCCTTCCCGCGACTGGAGATCGAGGCGCTCGGCTACAACGTGGTCACGCACGGGCAGAAGACATTCAACGGCGTCGCCCTGCTCTCAAAACTCCGCTTCGACGAGACCAAGTCGGGGCTCGCCGGCGATGACGAGGATGCGCATGCCCGCTTCCTCGAGGGCGTGGTGACGCTCAAGCGTGGGGTCCTGCGCATCGCCTGCCTCTATCTGCCCAATGGCAATCCGGTCGGGACCGAGAAATATCCGTACAAGCTCAAATGGATGTCGCGGCTTCTTGAGTATTCGAAGGAGCGCCTCAAGGCTGAGGAGCCGCTGATCCTCGCAGGCGACTTCAACGTGATTCCACACGCCCGCGACGTCCACAATCCCGCGGCGTGGACTGAGGACGCCCTGTTCAAGACCGAGACGCGCGAGAGCTTTCAATCCCTGCTCGGCCTCGGCCTCACCGACGCCCTGCGCGCCGTCACCGATGAGGGCGGGCTCTACACGTTCTGGGATTACCAGGCCGGCGCCTGGCAGAAGAACCAGGGCCTGCGCATCGACCATCTCCTGCTGTCGCCGCAAGCCAGCGACAAGCTCGCCAATGTCGGGATCGACAGCTATGTGCGCGGCTGGGAGAAGCCGTCGGATCACGTGCCGGTTTGGGCGGATCTGGATCTGGAGGCGGCGTAACTCATTAGCGTCATCATTCCGGGGCGATGCGAAGCATCGAACTCTGGTGCGCAATTGCGCACCTGAGAATCTCGAGATTCCGGGTTCGGCTCTTCGAGCCACCCCGGAATGACAGTGTCATGTGATTACTCGCGGCGGCCCTGCACCCACTGTTCCAGCATTTGCAGGCACATGGCGCGATCGTCGTCGGAGGCCTTGGCGAAAGCGCGGTTGTAGCTTTCCTTGATCCAGGTCTCATCAGTGCCGGCGCTGTCGCGCGCCAGGGTCAGCCACATCAGGCCGCGCGCCGCCTGCCGCGGCAGGCGGTCGCCGTTGAACAGCATCTGACCGAGCAGCGCCTGGGCCTCGTGCTGGCCCTTCTGGGCGGCAAGGCCGAGCCAGCGTGCGCCATAGCGGAAATCCTCGCGCGAGGCGTCCGGCGTCTTCAGGTACAGCCGGGCGAGATCGTATTGGGCGTCCGCGTTGCCGAAATAGGAGGCCGCATAGGAGAACATCTCCCGCGCCCGGTCCTGGTCCGGCTTGATCTTGGAGTTCGGGATGCCGCTCAGATAATAGCGGCCGAGCGCGACGAAGGCGTTCGCCACCACCTGCGCCTGCGGCGCCGACGGGCTGTCCTCGGCATGCGCATTGGCGATCCGGCTGAAATATTCGAAGGCGCGGACGTCGTCCTGGGCAACGCCGTCGCCATTGGCGTACATGCGGCCGAGCTTCCACTGCGCGATGGGATGACCGCCTTCGGCGGCGTATTGCAGCGCGCTGAGGCTGGTCTCCTGGGGAGCGGTCACCGGCGCCGGCACCTTGCTGCGCACCGCGGGCGCGGCACCCGGCAAGGTGGTCACGACCGGGATGGCGGCGTCCTTGTTGACCGGCGCGCCGTCGAAGGCGAGCGCCGGCGCGGCCAGCGCACCGGCCCCGAACACAAACGCAACAATGGCACGCCTAGATGTCCGCATAGCACTGTTTCTCGTGCGCGCCGCCCGGATGGGTTACTGCCCCCCCGACCGCTGGTCCAACCTGCTGAGCATACTTCCAGAGCGCACCCGACGTGTGGTTAGTCGCGCGAGCGCTCCATTTGGTCTTGCGCTGAGCGAGCTCAGCGTCACTCAATTTTACGTTAAGGGTACCGGCGTCCGCATCGATCTCGATGATGTCGCCGTCCTCGAGCAACCCGATCGGGCCGCCGACCGCCGCCTCCGGCCCGACATGGCCGATGCAGAAGCCGCGGGTGGCGCCGGAGAAGCGGCCGTCGGTGATGAGCGCGATCTTGCCGCCCATGCCCTGGCCGGTCAGCGCCGCGGTGGTCTGGAGCATTTCCCGCATGCCGGGACCGCCCTTGGGCCCCTCGTAGCGGATCACGATGACTTCGCCTTCGCGATAGGTGCGCTTCTGGACCGCCTCGAAAGCATCCTCCTCGCGGTCGAAGCACCTGGCCGGACCGGTAAACTTGAGGTTGGACATTCCCGCGACTTTCACGATCGCACCTTCTGGCGCCAAATTGCCCTTCAGACCGACCACACCGCCTGTCACGGTGATGGGCTTGTCTGCCGGGTGCACCACGTCCTGGTGCGGATTCCACTTCACGCTTTTGAGGTTTTCGGCGATCGTTCGACCGGTGACCGTGATGCAGTCGCCGTGGAGAAATCCGTTGTCGAGCAGCGTCTTCATCAGAAGCGGTATGCCACCTACTTCAAACATGTCTTTGGCGACATAACGGCCACCCGGCTTCAAATCCGCGACATAAGGTGTCTTTTTGAAGATTTCGGCGACGTCGAATAAGTCAAACTTAATGCCGGCTTCGTGTGCGATCGCCGGCAGGTGCAGTGCAGCATTGGTCGAGCCGCCCGATGCAGCGACGACGGCGGCGGCATTCTCCAGCGCCTTGCGGGTGACGATGTCGCGCGGCCGGATGTTCTCCGCGATCAGGTCCATCACCTTCTCGCCCGCGGTCATGCAGAAGGCATCGCGGATCTCATAGGGTGCCGGAGCACCGGCCGAGTAAGGCAGTGCCAGCCCAATCGCCTCTGAGACAGTCGCCATGGTGTTGGCGGTGAACTGCGCGCCGCAGGCGCCTGCCGAGGGGCACGCCACGCGCTCGATCTCGTCGAGATCCTCGTCCGACATGGCGCCGACCGAGTGCTTGCCGACCGCCTCGAACATGTCCTGCACGGTGACCTGCTGACCGCGGAAATTGCCGGGCAGGATCGAGCCGCCATAGATGAAGATCGAGGGCACGTTGAGACGGACCATCGCCATCATCATGCCCGGCAGCGACTTGTCGCAACCGGCGAGCCCGACGAGGGCGTCATAGGCATGGCCACGCACGGTCAGCTCGACGGAGTCGGCGATGCATTCGCGCGACGGCAGCGAGGAGCGCATGCCGTCATGGCCCATGGCGATGCCGTCGGTGACGGTGATGGTGCAGAATTCGCGCGGCGTGCCGCCGGCCGACGCGACGCCCTTCTTCACCGCCTGGGCCTGGCGCATCAGGGCGATGTTGCAGGGCGCGGCTTCATTCCAGCAGGAGGCGACGCCGACGAAGGGCTGGTGGATCTGCTCGGTGGTCAGACCCATGGCATAGAAATAGGACCGGTGCGGCGCGCGCGCTGGGCCTTCCGTCACGTGACGGCTCGGCAGCCTCTGCTTGATGTTGGCCTTCGCGTCCATTGCAAACCAGTTTCCCCGGCCAACCCTTTCAGACCCGAAAAATCAGAGCCAAGATTTGAATCGACCTTGGGATTTCCAGTCGCCTTGTTCGGACCGCCGCCGTCTCTCAAACTTTAGAGCGATTTTATTCATGTTCAGGTGTGGCCAAAAAGCGGCGCCGATGCGAACCGGCGGCGATGAGGGTTAAATCCGCCATGAGTGTTGCGTGGATAGCACAATCGTTACCAGGAAGACACGGATTCGCCTACCTCGATACCTCGCGAAGATGACAATCCACAACTTGAGATTTTATGACACGAGGAGCGCTCCCAGCTTCGGCGCGATGGCCGCGCATATTCAGGTTGAGTCGATGCCTTCACCGTCAGTGCCGTAGGCCGGGCAGAGGTGCAAAGCACCCACCATCTCCATCCTACGATGATGGATCGCTTCGCTGCGCTCTCAATGACGGAGTACAACGTCTGAGGTAGAGCGCAGCGAAGCCCCTCAAGGATGAGGCCGGGATGGGCAATACCTGCGAGAAATCCGAATTTCGCTAAAGTCGAATATTTTCACCGAGGGATTGACGGCCAACACGGGTGTTTTGCCCGTCGGGCAACACGTCCTGATAGGGCGAGACGTCCGCCCTGAACGAGCCAGGATTATCTGCATGTGTCCGGACTGCGCTTCGAATGTCGCGACCGGCCGGTCGAGCTGCCAGAGCTCCACGTCGTGGCCGCCGACGAGTTTCGCGGCACGAGAGATCGCCGATTCATCGTCGGTGCAGTCCATCCGTTTCCACGCGACGAGCCGCGGAGTCGCCAAATGCCGGTCGACTTGCCGCTCAGCTCCGCCCCCGCGGGCGCTGGGCCTGCGCCCAGGCGACGGCCACGTCGCGTGGCGCAACTTCGATGCGCTTGATCGGCGTCAGTTCGCCGGACGCGGCGACGATGGCGGTCTCTTCGCGGCGGCAGCGCGGGCACACGAAACGGACTTCGCGCGGCAACGCCGACCAGCTCGAGCGTTTCAGATTGGCCGCCATCGGCCAGGCGTCGCAATGCGAGCACGACACCAGGAACCGGCCGGGATCGAGCATACCCATTCCATAGGACTCCGCGTCCTGCCCGCCCCTTCAATGATTAACGCATGTGAATCGTTCCGGTGGCGCAGCACCGTCAACGCTTGCAAGCCTCACCGCTCGGTGGCTCAGTGCGCGCCTTTGAGGGTGCAGGAGGTGGTGCAGGTCACGGTGTTGCCATGGTCGCACGCCTTGCAGGCGGCAACGCACTGGTTCATGTCGCGGGGATTGAAGGAGCTGTAGGTCCGCATCGGGCACGCCGACGTCGAGCCGGTGATGTCCTGCTCCTGATTGCAGGCCGCCGTCATCAACGCGAAGATGATCACCGCAAGAAGGCGCATGCGATTGCCCCGGGAGCGATCGGCAAAGGATGTGATCAGGGAACGCTGCATCGCAACGCACCCCGGCATTCCCGCTGCAAGCAACCGCAAACCGCGACGCTCACATCCGGCAAGCATGCGCGCCAAACATTAAGAACGGATTGCTGCCCGCGTCAGGCCGCGGCCCTGGTCGCGATCGCCTGCCGCGTGTCCAGCGCCAGCTGGCGATACTGTTCCGAGAGTTTCAGATAGAACTCGCGCTTGGCACTGTCGGTGGCGAGCTTGGTGATCAACTCGCACTCGGCGGTGAGCGTCTCGAACCGTTCCAGCCTGTCCTGAAGTTCTGTCATCGGCGTGTCCCCATTAAACGCCTGAGGGACAGCAAACCTAAGCCCGCGAAATAGGTCACGGCGAACATCGTTATGAAGTACAATCAATTATTCCGGCGGCGCCGCTATTTCTGCTCCAGCCGCCAGGCACCGTCCCACCCCTCGTCCGGGGGATCGGTCTCGAGCTGCGCGATGCGGCCGAGCAGCGTGCGCGAGGGACCATCGCCGGGGATGGCTTCGAGCGCCGCGTTGAGGGCGGCGCGCGCTGCGTCGAAACGGCGGGCACGGTAAGCGGCGAGGCCTTCGGCATAATGCGCGCGCAGGCTGGTTTGCGCGCCGGTGAGCGCACCGGCCCGTGCCATCACCTCGAAGATCGCTTGCGGCATGGTCTGGCCCACGACCGCGAGACGGTCGATCTCGCGCAGCTCGAGCTGCGTGCCGATCGCCTCCGCGGTCGCCTGCGCAATCAGGATGCGGGTACCGTAAGCCTTGTTGACGGCCTCGAGCCGCGAGGCGAGGTTCACCGCGTCCCCCATCACCGTGAAGCTCATCATCAGCTCGGAGCCGATGCTGCCGGTCAGGACCTCGCCGGTGGCGATACCGATCCGCAGGTCGCACGGCGCCGGCATAGCGCGGATGCCCAGCAGGTCAGGCAATTGCCTTTGGAGCGCGGGCACCTGCTCGGCCATTTCGATGGCGGCAAGGCCGGCGAGCAGCGCGGGCTCGTCCTCCTCGATGAAGGGCGGGCCCCAATAGGCCATGACGGCATCGCCGATATATTTGTCGATGACGCCGCGATTGCTCCTGATCGGACCGGACATGACGGTGAAATAGTGGTTCATCACCTTGACGAGACCGCGCGGCGTCATGCCCTCGCTCATCGAGGTGAAGCCGCTCATGTCGCAGAACATGACGGTCATGACCCGGCGCTGACCCTCGACGGCGACCTCAGGGCGGTCGATCAGCCCCTGCACCACCTTCGGGTCGATGTAGCGGCCGAAGGTCTCGCGGATGCGCTCGTTCTGGCGGAGCTGCTCGACCATGCGGTTGAAGGCGGCGGCGAGCTCCCCGATCTCGTCCCTTGTCGAGACCGTGATGGGCCTGTCGAAGCGACCGGCCTCGACTTCGCGGGTGCCGGCGAGCAGCAGCCGCACCGGGCGCGTGATGCCGCTGGAGACCAAAAGCGCGAAGACAAAGCCGACAATGGCTGCGAGCAATGTCACGATGCCCGATACGATGATCGCCTGATGCTGATGACCGATCACCGTCGACGTCGCGGCAAAGACCTGCTTGAGCATGTCGGCGCGAATCGCATCGATCTTCTGGTTGAACTGGTCGCGCAGCGCGTCGATATGCTCGAGCGTAGTGCGCGCCTCCGCCATCTGCTGTGCCTCGATCTGCTTGAGCAGCCTTGCGTGGTCCGCGTCCTGATCGCGGCGCAGCTCGCTGACGGCGGTCTCGATGCGGGTCTCGATCCGCGCCAGCGCGGCATTGTCCGATGGCGTCCTGGTATCGTCGATGATCGCGTTAATCAGCTTGCGCGCGCGCTCGGCCTCCTCCTCGATCTTGCGATCGGCCTCCTCGAACTCGCGCAGGCGCGCCGCATAGGCCTCCTCGTCGGTCGGCGACTGCATCTTCATCATCACCATGCGGCGCAGCGCCACCGCCCGCTCCAGCGAGCGGATATTGGCGCGCGCCAGATCGCCATAGGCCGGGATGTAGCGGTTGGTCAGCTCGTCCAGGAGGACGCCAACCTGGCTCGACATCACCATCGACAGGATCGAGGTGACCAGCATCAGGACGATCAATCCGAGGGCGATGCCGACGATCTTGCGCCGGATCGACTGGTTGAAAAGCGGCATGAGCGATGGGCTGCTGAAAGGACGGATGGAACTCAATATAGCGGATTTGGCGGCGGGAACACGCGCAATCCGCCCCGTCATGGCGCCGCCGGCCGCCGCAACCGCCGCGCGAGCCCATTCGTTAAGGAAGGTTAAATTTCCGCCGTTCCCGAAGTTCCCCCTTGCATCCGTATTTTGCCGCATTGTTGCGTGAGCGTGAGGAATGCGAGACGATGTCGGGACATCGTTCTGGTGTCGTCCTTGATTCTCAAGCCGCATGTCGTCGCGGACCTTGGTTTGTAGTGGTTTCGCAGGGGGACCATCCAATGAACCAGTGCCTACGCTCGCTCGCGTGTGTCGTTGCCGTGGCCGCGATGGCCTTCCTTCCCACCGAAGTGGCGGCGAAGAGCAGTCACAAATCATCCGTGCCGAAGAAGACGCATGAGGCGAAAGCCGGCAAGCAGCGCCACGCCACGTCCAAATCGCGGCACGGCAAGCATGCCGAGGCCAAGCGCAAATCGAAGAAGCAGGATGACGAGCCCGCGGACAAGCCGGCCCCGCCGCCGCTGACCGGCGATCTCGCCGCGCTCAAGGACGCGATCGACCTTACCCGCAAGGGCAAGACGGACGATGCGAACGCCGCGCGCGACCGCATCGCGGATCCCGCCGGACAGAAGCTCGCCGACTGGTTCATGCTGCGTCATTCGGAGAGCACGGCAGCTTTCAAGCGCTATGCCGCATTCCTCGCCGCCAATCCGGACTGGCCGAGCAGCGCGCTGCTGCGCCGCCGCGCCGAAGCGCGGCTGTGGCAGGAGAAGAGCGATGCGGCCACCGTGCACAAGTTCACGATGGACCGGCCGACCAGTGCCAAGGGCAAATTTGCGCTCGCCCGCGCGCTGCTGAGCGAGGGCGATGCCGATCGGGCCGCACGTCTGGTGCGTGAGGCCTGGCGCAGTGAGGAGCTGTCGGAACGCAGCGAGGAGGATTCCTACGAGGCGTTCCGCGATCTCCTCACCGCGGACGATCATCGCGCGCGCATGGACAAGCGCCTCGGCGCCAAGGACTATGGCGCTGCGCGGCGCGCGGCAAAACGGCTCGGCGAGGATGCGCTCGCGATCGTCAAGGCCTGCGCTGCCGTCAACGGCAAGGCGAACAAGGCCAAGGATTATCTCGACGACGTGCCCGCCGATGCGCGCGGCGATCTCGGCTATGTGCTGTGCCGCGCGCAGTGGCATCTCCAGAAAGGACCGGATCGACGACGCAGCCGAGGTAATCCTCGCCGCCGCGCCCGGCACGATGGCGGCGCAGGACACCGACGCCTGGTGGCGCGAGCGGCGCCTGCTGGCGCGAAAGCTGCTCGACCAGGGCAAGTTCAAGACCGCCTACGCTGTGGTGCGCTCCGCGGCGGTGCCCGAGAAGGAAGTCTACCGCATCGATTATCACTTCATGTGCGGCTGGATCGCGCTGCGCTACCTCGACGATCCCAGGACGGCGATGGTGCACTTCGCGGCCATCGACGAAGGCTCGGCCAATCCGATCGCGCTGTCACGCGCGCATTACTGGCGCGGCCGCGCCGCCGAGGCGATGGGTGCAACCGCCGACGCCCGCATCAGCTATCAGGCCGCGGCACATTATCCGACCGCCTATTACGGCCAGCTCGCGCGCGCCAAGCTCGGCATCGACCGCATCGAGCTGCGGGCGCCCTCGCCCGTGCTGGCCTCCGCCGACACGCCACCAGCCGACGAGCGCGTGCGCGCCGCCGACATGCTCTACGGCATCGGCGAGCGCGACATGGTGTTCTACTATGCCGAGGATTTCGCCAAGGAGAGCACTGACGTCGCGGCGCTCGAAGCGCTCGGCGAGCTCGCCGGCCGGCGCAACGACGCGCGCGTGATGCTGGAGGTCGGCAAGTCGGCGCTGGCGCGCGGGCTCGCGCTCGACCACTACGCCTTCCCGACCATCGGCATCCCCGAGCACAAGCAGCTCGCGCCCCCGATCGAGACCAGCGTGATCTATTCGGTCGCTCGCACCGAGAGCTCGTTCGATCAGCGCGACAAGTCGCCCGCCAACGCGGTCGGCCTGATGCAGGTGACGCCGGAAGCCGGACGCGACACCGCAAAACGCTTCGGCCTAACCTATGACTGGGACCGGATGGTCTCCGACCCCGTCTACAACACGCAGATGGGCGCGGCCGAGCTCAGTGCGCTTTTGTCGGAATATCACGGCAACCAGATCATGACCTTCGCCGGCTACAATGCCGGCCGCGGCCGGGTGCGCGAATGGGTGCAGGCGCACGGTGATCCCAGGGATCCCAATGTCGATCCGGTCGACTGGGTCGAGCGCATTCCGCTGTCAGAGACCCGCAACTACGTCCAGCGCGTGATGGAGAACGTGCTGGTGTATCGCGCAAGGTTCGAGGATAGCGGCGTGGTCGCCAGCAAGAGCGATCAGCGCGTGGTGACGCACCAGGCCGGCGCAACCGCACCCGTGGCGGCCGCAGCAACCGCTCCCTAGGACGCCGCCGGGGCTGGACACGGCGCTCGCAAGGCTATCGTTGCTGCGGCTTCCACGCGAGTGCGGTCGCGCGGCTAAGCCGCGATGAGATCAGAATGAAACGTCATCGCGCTTTTGCTTGGTGTGTGCGCATGATCTTTTCGGAAAACCGCTTCGTACTTTTCCGGATCATGCTTTAGGGATCACCTCCTTCCGCCGTGATCAGGTCGCGCCCGTCCAAATATGCGCCGGTCAAGGCTCTTGCGAAGGTCCAGGCCTGTATCGTGTAGCTCCAGCACGAGATGGCACTCAGGACCGTCAACGTCTCGATCATGCTTCGAGCGGCGGCCTCGACGTTTCCGGCGGCCAGCTCCGTGCGTGCGGGCGTCGGCCATTGCATCCACAATGTCGCGAGTTCGCCTCGCCGGTAGCACTCGTAGTCGCAGTAGCGCTGCTGGGTCCGCACATGCCGGACATAGCCGGTCCGGATCGACCGCGAACATGTGCCGCACGTGGCCGCGCGCAACGGGGGCTCGTGATTGACCAGCACGTATTTCATGAAGCCGCCCTCACGCGATCTTGCGCCAGGGCCTCGCAGAACAACGCGTAGCACTGATGGTCGCAATAACGCAGACCGGTCGCGATCTCGCGGAGATAGCTGTCGCTGATCGGCTCGCAGCACTGCATGCACCCGATCTGCCGGAACGGGGTCCGGTCGTTCACCAGCACGAAGACGAATCTCATGTGGCACCTCCCAAGGCGAAGCAGTAAACGCTGTCCAACGGAGACAGTGCGGGCGGTGGAGCGCAAAGATGGTTTCGGCCGTCCGGATTGTCCCTGTGTCGCTCCACTTTTTGCGGCGGGACGAGGATGTACCTCCCATCCTCCCTGCGTCGTGCAAAGATCTTGCCGTCGACGTACTTGATCTCGGTCGGATAACAGTCGGCGCTGTTGCAGCAGCTCAGGCTCGGATTATCCGGCATGCGCCAGGTCGAATAGAACTTTTCGTGCAGCTCCTGGTCCTGAGGCGGGTGCTGGCGATGAGAGGCACCGTGTCCCGTCTCCTGCGCCTGGACTGTCGCGGTGGAGCAGAGGAGAACCATCGACCACAAAAGCTTGCATGCGCGGTTCAACGTAGGGGCTCCCGGATCAGACCTAGGAAACGATGTCAGCTCTCCAATTCAGCTTCAGGCGCACTGAGCCCGAAACAGCCACCGGCGGTCGCGCTCGCGGCGGCTGCGGAAGCGATCGACGCACGTCTTCGAGCAGAGCGCGGTGCGCCACGAGTAGTAGCGGATCAGTCCGAACTTGCCGCCGCACACAGCACAGCCCTTGATCGAAGAGCAACGTTCGGACCCGGATAGGCCACGCTCAGGAAGTACGGATGCATCGCACATTGCTCTCTCCCTCTGTTGCGGTTGCCTGTCGAGAAGTGCGGCCTCGGCCGCAAGCTCCAGACCCGTCATCGTGCGCTCGCTGCGTCGGCTGGTCGACACTCCCGATTGATCGTGAGGGTAGTCCGCAGGGCACGAAGCGCTCAATTGTACGGAGGTAAATGCCCGACATGACTAGGATTGGAGGAGCTATACCTAGGTTTGTCCGTATTCGCGCGGGAGCTCGCTCATCGATTCTCAACGAGACGGCGCACGACGCTCAGGCTACACGGCCACGGTGAAACTCTGAGCGCATGGCGTACCCGACGCTCCGCGATCGCCAGTGCGGCGAGCGGTCAGTTCAGGGGTGAGCGCCACCACCCAATCCGACTTTGGCCGGAATTGCTCCTCTCGCGGCAACGTGCTCTACTCGTCGTCACGCAGATAGATTGCCGGGAGCGTCTGCGATGAAGCCTCGCCGGGCAGCGTCATTCGGGAAATCAGCCGCGCAATTCCTCGCCGGCTGCGTCAGGCAGACTGTAACGGCCAAGCCGCACACCGATCCCGATGGCGGCTTGCTCGAGGCGGTCAAGCAGTGGCAGCAAGTCTTCGAGCACAATCCTGTCATGTATTTCATGGTCGATCCGGGCGGAACCGTGATCAACGTGAATACATTCGGCGCCGCGCAACTGGGCTATACGGCCGCGGAGTTGATCGGCCGATCGGTGCTGGATGTCTTCTTCGAGGAAGATCGCGACTTCGTCCGCGCATGCGTCGCGCTGTGCCTCGAGACGGTCGATCAGTCGCACACCTGGGAAATCCGGAAGGTGCGCAAGGACGGGTCGGTGCTGTGGGTGCGCGAGAACGCCAAAGCCATGCAGCGGGCCCACGGGGATCCGATCGTGCTGGTGGCCTGCGAGAACATTACCGAGCGCAAGGAAGCGGAGAATGCGCTGCGACAGAGCGAGGCCTATCTCGCCCAGGCGCAGGAATTGAGCCACACCGGCAGTTTCGGCTGGCGGGCCGCGACCGGCGAGATCACCTGGTCCAGGGAAACCTATCGCATCTTCGAATGCGATGAGGGGAGCGAGCCACAAATCCCGGTCATGCTCGAGCGGATCCATCCGGAGGACCGGCTCGCGGTGCAACGCACCACCGGCCGAGCCGCACGCGAGGGAAAAGATTACGATCACGAATATCGGCTCGTGATGGCCGACGGTTCCATCAAGTACGTCCGGGCCGTGGCACGGGCCACGCGCGATGCCGGCGGTCACGTGGAGTTCGTGGGATCGGTGACCGACATCACGGCAACCAAGGAGGCCGAGCGCAGGCTTCGTGAGAGCGAGCAGCGCTTTCGCGACTATGCCGAAACCGCGTCCGATTGGTTCTGGGAGACGGGACCAGACCATCGCGTGACCTTGATATCGGAGCACTCCGACACCGTCAGCGCGCCCGCGGGCCTGATCGGGCTCACGCGCTGGGACATCGCTCCAGACGCAGATCTCGAACCGGAAAAATGGCGACAACATCGGGCCGCGCTCGACGCCCACGTCCCATTCCGCGACCTCGTGTATCGCAGCAAGGACCGCAACGGGCAGCCGATCTACGTCCGAACCAGCGGCAAGCCGTTCTTCGACGCTGACGGAAATTTTCTGGGTTATCGCGGCGTCTGCACCGACGTCACCGCGGCGATCCGGGCGGACCAGGCCGAAGAGGCGCTGCGCAAGGCCCAGGCCGAGCTTGCCCATGTGACGCGCGTCACGACGCTGGGTGAGCTGACCGCCTCGATTTCCCATGAAATCAATCAACCGCTCGCCGCAGTGACCGCGAACGCCGACGCATGCCTCACCTGGCTGCAGCGCGATCCGCCCGATTTCAAAGCGGCCCGCCGCTCCGTGGAATGGATCATCGAGGACGCCACCCGCGCCAGCGACGTGATCCGCCGCGTGCGGGCGCTCGCCAAGCGGTCCGACATCGAGATGGCTCCACTCGACGCTAACGTGGTCGTGCGCGAGGCCGTCGCGCTCGTTCAGCGCGAGATGGCAAGCCACGCGGTGTCGATCCGAATGGAGCTGTCGTCCGCGCTGCCCAAGATCTTTGGCGATCGGATCCAATTGCAGCAGGTCCTCATCAACCTGATCATGAACGGTATCGAGGCCATGGAAGGCGTCCATGATCGTCCGCGCGAACTGGCGATCCGCGCAGCAGCGGGTGATGACGAGACGGTGCTGGTGAGCGTCACCGATTGCGGAGTGGGCATCTGTGAGCAGGCGGTAGACCGCCTGTTCACGCCATTCTTCACAACCAAATCGTCCGGCATGGGCATGGGCCTGTCGATCTGTCGCTCGATCATCGAAGCCCATGGCGGACGACTTTCCGCCGCATCGAACCAGGACCGTGGCGCGACTTTTCAGATCACCCTGCCCCGCCATCGGGAGGAAACATCGTGACCGAGCGCGCGGGGCCTTCGCCGTCGCAGGAGGATGGCGACCAGCCGGTCGTCTTCATCGTCGACGACGACGTGTCCATGCGCCGTGCGCTCACCAATCTGTTCGAGTCGGTCGGCCTCAAGGTCGAAGCATTCGGCTCGGCACCGCAACTGCTCCAGGCCAAACCGCCGGAAGTCCCCAGCTGCCTGGTGCTCGACATCCGCCTGCCCGGAGCCAGCGGCCTGGACCTGCAGTCGGACCTTGCCAAGGCAAATATCCAAACGCCTGTCATCTTCATCACGGGACATGGTGACATTCCCATGACCGTTCGGGCCATGAAGAGCGGCGCCATCGACTTTCTGACCAAGCCGGTGCGCGACCAGGACATCCTGGATGCCGTCCAGGCCGCGATCGAGCGAGACCGCAGGCGCCGCGACCTCAACAAGACGGTCTCGACCGTCAAGTCACGCTTCGAGTCACTGTCCTCGCGGGAGCGAGACGTATTGAAACTGGTGACGTCCGGCTTGATGAACAAGCAAGTGGCCGCCCAGCTCGGATTGGCGGAAATCACCGTCAAGATCTATCGCGGCCAGATCATGCGGAAAATGGGCGCGAAGTCGCTGGCCGACCTCGTGAGGATGAGCGAGGCACTCGGAATTCGACCCGGCAAGTCCGACGTACAAACCTAAGTATGAGTTTCCAATGGTGACCGGCGGGTCCACCCTGCGCGCTCATCTGTAGCCGCGGCGACGGCAAGCGCGTAACCCCGGGCTAGGAGTGGACGTCTTGTCAGAGCCTCCGGTCATTTCGGTGCTTGACGATGACCCGTACGTGCGGGCCGCAGTCAACAATCTCCTGGAATCCCGCGGATACACCGTCCACACATTCGCCTCCGCCGAGGAATTTTTGCGCTCGACGGACTCGACCGGCACCTCGTGCGTGATCGCGGACGTGCAGATGCCGCTCATGACCGGAATCGATCTGCTGACGCAGATGCGGGCGCAGGGTTCGGCGACGCCGTTCATCTTCATCACGGCTTTCCCGGATGAGAGCGTGCGTGCGCGCGCGCTCAAAGCCGGAGCAATCTGTTTTCTCGGTAAGCCGTTCGCGCCGACCGATATGATGCAATGCCTGGACCGGGCGCTGGCGGCAGGCGGATCCGTCAATCCACCTTGATGTTGGCCGCCTTGATGATCGGCCACCATTTGGCGATCTCGGCCTTCTGGCGATGACCCAAGGCTTCAGGAGTGAGCTGATCCTGTGGCGTCATCTCCAGGCCCTGGCTTTCGAGCTGCTTCTTGACCGCAGGATCGTTCAGCGCTTCGACGGCAGCCGCATTGAGCTTGGTGACGATCTCCTTCGGCGTGCCCTTCGGCACCCACATCCCCGACCACAGCGTCATGTTGAAGCCTTTCAGCCCCGCCTCCTCCGCGGTCGGAATATCGGGCGCCGAGGCCAGGCGCTTGTCGTCGGTGATGGCATAGGCGCGGATGGTGCCGGCGCGGACCTGGTTGATCGAGTTCGAGGTCTGGTCGACGATGAGGTCGAT
The DNA here is from genome assembly GCF_054057995.1 of Bradyrhizobium sp. USDA 4486. NCBI lineage: Bacteria > Pseudomonadati > Pseudomonadota > Alphaproteobacteria > Hyphomicrobiales > Nitrobacteraceae > Bradyrhizobium > Bradyrhizobium sp. USDA 4486. The sequence goes on along the minus strand of NZ_JBSRZV010000001.1, from coordinate 2,050,417 downwards.
CTGGCCGGCGATGAGATCGTTCAACGCGGGCGCGGTGCCGCGATACGGCACGTATTGCAGCTTGATGCCGGACACGCTCTCGAAATAGACGCCGGCGATATGGCTGCCGGAGCCCGCGCCGGCCGTGCCCGCGGTCGGCGGTGACGGCCGCGACTTCAGCCACTCGAGCAGCTCTTTGAGGGAGGTCGCGGGCACCGCGTTCTTGCTGACCACGATCATGGGGTTGCTGGGCAGCAGCACCACCGGCTCGAGATCGGCAACGAGATCGTATTTGAGCTTGTAGACGGCCCCGTTGGCGACATGGGTGCCGAGATGGCCGAAGGAGATGGTGTAGCCATCAGGCGGCGATTGCACGGCCCGGCCGACGCCGATCGAGCCGCCCGCGCCGGTGACGTTCTCGATCACCAGGGGCTGGCCGAGCGAAACGCGCATCCGCTCGGCGAGCACACGCGCCATCGCATCCGACGGACCGCCCGCCGCGAAGGGCACGATGATGGTGATGGGATGCGAGGGATAGTCGTCGGCGCGCGCGACGCCAGTGAGAGCGAGAATACCGATCAGCCCGGCCCAGATGGCCTTCTTCATAGTGTTCTCCCCAGCGATGTCGTTGTCGTTCTTCTTCACCTCGCCCCGCTTGCGGGGAGAGGTCGAATTCGTGCGCAGCGGAATTCGGGTGAGGGGGTACAGGTCTCGCGAATATCTCATTCGAGGAGAGAGGCCCCTCACTCCCGACCCTCTCCCCGTAAGAACGGGGAGAGGGAGAGATTTCCAAAACGCGACGAGATTAGGATGAATCGGTCATCGCGCTTTAGGTTGTTGTTTGAGCATGATCTTTTCGGAAAACCGCTGCGCACTTTTCCGGATCATGCTTTAGAACTGCGAATAGTCGATCGGCTTGTGGCGGTCGAGCGTGCGGGTGACCGGCGGCAGCGGGTATTTCAGGCCACTCGCGCAGTTGAACAGCATCACCCGGTCGGTCTTGCTGACGCGGCCGTCGGCGAGGCTGTCCTTGTAAGCGGCGTAGGTCGCGGCGCCCTCGGGACACAACAGCAGCCCCTCCTCGCGCGCGACCTCGTTGAGCGCCGCCGAGATCTTGTCGTCGTCGACCGCGATGGCAAAGCCCTTGCTCTCGCGCACTGCACGCAGAATGAGAAAATCGCCGATGGCCTGCGGCACACGGATGCCGGAGGCGATGGTGTGTGCGTCCTCCCAGCGCGTGGCGTGCTCGGTGCCGGCCTCGTAGGCGCGCACCATCGGGGCGCAGCCCGAGGCCTGCACCGCGACCATGCGCGGGCGCTTTGAGCCGATGAAGCCGATCTTCTCGAGCTCGTCGAACGCCTTCCACATGCCGATCATGCCGGTGCCGCCGCCGGTCGGATAGAAGATCACGTCGGGCACGTCCCAGCCGAGTTGCTCGGCGAGCTCGAGGCCCATCGTCTTCTTGCCTTCGATGCGGTACGGCTCCTTCAGGGTCGAGGTATCGAACCAGCCGACCTTCGCCTTCCCTTCGCCGACGATCTTGCCGCAATCGTCGATATAGCCGTTGACGCGGTAGACGGTCGCGCCCTGCAGCTCGATCTCGCTGACATTCACCTCGGGCGTGTCAGCCGGGCAGAAGATCGTGGTCTTGATGCCGCAGCTCGTGGCGTAAGCCGCCAGGGCCGCGCCGGCATTGCCGTTGGTCGGCATCGCCATGTGCTTGATGCCGAGCGCCTTGCCCATCGACACCGCCATCACGAGGCCGCGCGCCTTGAACGAGCCGGTCGGCAGGCGTCCCTCGTCCTTGACGATGATCTCGCCGCCTCCGAGTTTTGCGCCGAGCTTCGGCAGCCGGATCAGCGGCGTCGTCACTTCACCGAGCGAGACGATGTCCTTGCATTTGCGCACCGGCAGCAGCTCGCGATAGCGCCACATGTCGGCGGGGCGCTGGGCCAGCGCGTCCTTGGTCAGCGCCTTCTTCACGCCGGCGAGGTCGTAGCGGACGAGAAGCGGCTTGCCGGCCTTGGAGAGATTGTGGACCTGGTCGGCGGCGTAATGATCGCCTTCCATCGCGCATTCGAGATGGGTGACGAAGGTCGGCCGTTCGATGGTGAGGTTGTCGTTGTCGTGCATGGGGTGATTTCCTCTTCTTGTTCTACTTAATTGCAGCGGAACTCGTCACCCTGAGGTACGAGCCATGCGGCGCAGCGCGCCGTATGGAGACCTCGAAGGGCGACGAGCCCAGCTGCTGCATCTCGGCCGTTCATCCTTCGAGGCTCAGCCATCGGTGCTTTGCAACGCTGGCCTCGCACCTCAGGATGACCGGTCCAATGGTGTCAGCCGTCAAATGTTGAGCACCCGTCCATACGCATCCAGCACGGCTTCCTTCATCATCTCCGACAGGGTCGGATGCGGGAACACCGTATGCATCAGCTCTTCTTCGGTGGTCTCCAGGTTCATGGCGACGACGTAGCCCTGGATCAGCTCGGTCACCTCGGCGCCGACCATGTGGGCCCCTAACAGCTGGCCGGTCTTCTTGTCGAAGATCACCTTGACGAGGCCCTGGTCCTCGCCGAGCGCGATCGCCTTGCCGTTGCCCACGAAGGGGAAGCGGCCGACGCGGATCTCGCGGCCGCTTTCTTTCGCTTTGGCTTCCGTCAGTCCGACCGAGGCGACCTGTGGGTGGCAATAGGTGCAGCCAGGGATCATGTCCTTGTCCATGGGATGCGGATTGAGGCCCTTGATCGCCTCGACGCAGATCACGCCCTCGTGCTCGGCCTTGTGCGCCAGCATCGGCGGTCCCGCGACGTCGCCGATCGCGTAGATGCCGGGGATGTTGGTCTTGCCGTAGCCGTCGACCACGATGATGCCGCGATCGGTTTTGACGCCGAGCTTTTCGAGTCCCAGATTTTCGATGTTGCCGACGACGCCGACCGCCGAGATCACGCGCTCGAACTCGGTGGTGACGGGCTTGCCCTTGCCGTCGTCGATGGTGGCGACGACGCTGTCGGCCTTCTTCTCCAGCTTCGTGACCTTGGTCGAGGACATGATCTTGATGCCCTGCTTCTCGAAGCGCTTGCGTGCGAGACCGGCGATCTCGGCATCCTCGACAGGCAGGATCTGCGGCAGCACCTCGACTACCGTGACGTCGGAGCCCATGGTGTGGAAGAAGGAGGCGAACTCGATGCCGATCGCGCCGGAGCCGACCACCAGAAGCGACTTCGGCATCCTTTCCGGCACCATCGCCTCGAAATAAGTCCAGACCAGCTTCTTGTCGGGCTCGAGGCCGGGCAGCACGCGCGGCCGTGCGCCAGTCGCAATGATGACGTGCTTGGCCTGGTAGGTGCCCTCGCCCAACGCGCCCTTGGGCGCTTCGACGTCGGACTTCTTCACGGTGACCCTGCCGGGCGCGTCGATCGAGGCGGCGCCCCAGATCACGCTGACCTTGTTCTTCTTCATCAGGAAGCCGACGCCGTCATTGAGCCGCTTCGAGACGCCGCGCGAGCGCTGCACCACGGCCTTCGGATCGAACGAGACCTTCTCCGCCGAGAGGCCGTAATCCTTGGCATGCTGCATGTAGTGATAGATCTCGGCCGAGCGCAGCAGCGCTTTCGTCGGGATGCAGCCCCAGTTCAGGCAGATGCCGCCGAGATAGGATTTTTCGACGATCGCGGTCTTGAGGCCGAGCTGGGCGGCCCGGATCGCGGTGACATAGCCGCCGGGACCGGAGCCGATGATGATGACGTCGAAGGATGTATCGGCCATGTATGCTCGTTCTCGCTCCAACCGGCCTTAACGAGACCGTCATTGCGAGGAGCTCTTGCGACGAAGCAATCCAGTCTGCCGGTCACGTTCTGGATTGCTTCGCTTCGCTCGCAATGACGACGCGAATTTGTCGTCAGACCATCATCATGACGGGATTTTCGATCAGCTGCTTGAACGCGCCGATCAGCTCGGCGCCGAGCGCGCCGTCGATGGCGCGGTGATCGCAGGACAAGGTCACGCTCATCATGTGCGCGATCTCGATCTTGCCGCCACGCACGACGGGGCGCTCCTCGCTGGTGCCGACCGCGAGGATCGTCGCGTGCGGCGGGTTGATCACGGCGGTGAAGTGGCTGATGCCGTACATGCCGAGATTGGAGACGGCCGTGGTGCCGCCCTGGTACTCCTCGGGCTTCAGCTTGCGCGAGCGGGCGCGCGCGGCGAAATCCTTCATCTCGTTGGAGATGGTCGAGAGCGTCTTGGTTTCCGCCTTCCGGATGATCGGCGTGATCAGGCCGCCAGGCATCGCCACGGCGACGCCGACGTCGGAATGGTGATGCTTGACCATGCCGCTTTCGGTCCAGCTGACGTTGCAGTTCGGGATCTTCTGCAGCGCCACCGCCATCGCCTTGATCACGAAGTCGTTGACCGAGATCTTGTAGAGCGGCTTCTTCTCCTTGTCCTTGGGAGCGGCCGCGTTGATCTCCTCACGCGCGGTGAGCAGCTTGCCGATGTTGCAGTCGATGGTGAGGTAGAAGTGCGGGACGTTCTGGATCGATGCGGTCAGGCGCTGCGCAATGGTGCGGCGCATGCCGTCATGCGGGACGATGTCGTAAGAGCCCGGCTCGAACAGCGACAGGATCTGCTTGTCCGACATGGTCGGCGCGATCGCGGGCGCGCCTGACGGCGCGGCGGCAGGCGCCTTGAGGCCCTTGCCGGATTTGGCTTGCTCGACGTCGCGCGCGACGACTCGGCCATGCGGGCCGGTGCCTGTCACCATCGACACGTCGATGCCGGCTTCCTTGGCAAGACGCCGCGCCAGCGGCGAGGAGAACACGCGGCCGCCGTGGCCGTTGGCTTGCGCGGCCGGAGCAGCAGCCTGCGGGGCAGGTGCGGCAGCGGGCGGCGGTGCAGCCTTGGGTGCGGCGGGCGCAGGCGCGGGAGCGGCAGCCGCCGCGGGAGCCTCGGCGGCTTTCGGCGGCGCGGCCGAAGCGCTCGGCTTGGCGCTACCTGCCGCCTTCACGTCCTCGCCCTCGCCGGCAAGCACCGCGATCACGTCGTTGACGGGCACGTCCTGCGTCCCTTCGGGCACCAGGATCCTGGCGATCGTGCCCTCATCGATCGCCTCGACCTCCATGGTCGCCTTGTCGGTCTCGATCTCGGCGATCACGTCACCGGATTTGACCTTGTCGCCTTCCTTCTTCAGCCACTTGGCGAGGTTGCCCTTCTCCATCGTCGGCGAGAGAGCGGGCATCAGGATGTTGATGGGCATGCTGACCTCAAGAAGAACTTTGCAAAATGTCGTCTCCGACAGCGGAGACGAACAGACCAGGTTTAGTTGCCGATGTCGCCCTGCCAGAGGCGCTCATTGGCAGGGATGGAACGCCAATTCTTCATCATGGTGATGGAGCGGTCGTCGGCAAGATCGATCCATGGGATGCCGAACTTGTCGAGAATGTCCTTGGATCCCTCGAAGGTGACGGATTCCCCGATCACCACGAGCTTGACCTTGAACAAAGCGAGCGCGCCGGCGCACATCGAGCACGGCGACAGCGTGGTGTACATGACGGTGTCGTGGAACGAGATCGCGCCGGCCGCACGCAGGCAGCTCATCTCGCCATGCAGGATCACGTTGTTCTCCTGCACGCGGTTGTTGTGACCGCGGGCGATGATCTTGTTGTCGCGCGTCAGCACCGCGCCGATCGGCAGGCCGCCCTGCGCGATCGAGTCCTGCGCCTCGCGGATCGCCTCGAGCATGAAATCGTAATGATAGGATTCGATCGCCACGATCAGTGCCCCTTCCCACGCGGTGTCGTCGTGCCGGTGTCCGTGGGACGCTCGATCTCCGCCTGGAACATGTCGAGGATCCGGTTCAGCGCGTCTTCCTCGGTGTATTCACTCTCGCGCGCATAGGCCCGCGCGGCGTGGCGGGCGAGATCGACGAGCAGCAGGCCCCACATGTCGGGCTCGTCGAAGGCCCGCTGGAACGCCATCGACAGCCCGCCGTCCAGCACGAACACGCGCAGGATCTCGACCGCGTCCTCGCGGGTCATGACGTCGGGCGGCAGTGGCTGCTCCTTGGGGCCCGCCATGGTCTACCTGTAGCAGACGGCTTTGGCGGCCTCGACCACTTCCGCCGTCGAGGGCAGCGCCAGCTTCTCCAGGTTGGCGGCATAGGGCATCGGCACGTCCTTGCCGGAGACGCGCGCAACCGGCGCGTCGAGATAGTCGAAGGCGTTCTCCATGATGCGCGCGGCGATCTCGGCGCCGACGCCGCTCTGGGCCCAGCCCTCTTCCACGGTGACGGCGCGCCCCGTCTTCTTGACCGAGTTGACGATGGTCTCGGTGTCCATCGGGCGCAGCGTGCGCAGGTCGATCACCTCGGCTTCGATGCCGTCCTTGGCGAGCTCGTCGGCGGCTTTCAGCGCATAGGTCATGCCGTTCGACCAGGAGATGATGGTGACGTGGGAGCCCGAGCGCACGATGCGCGCCTTGCCGATCGGGATCACGAAATCGTCCAGCTTCGGCACCTCGCCGGTGTGGCCGTAGAGCACCTCGTTCTCGAGGAAGATCACGGGATTGGGGTCGCGGATCGCGGCCTTGAGCAGGCCCTTGTAATCGGCGGCCGAGAACGGCGCGATGACCTTGAGGCCCGGAATGTTCGAGTACCAGGACGAATAATCCTGGCTGTGCTGGGCGGCGACGCGGGCCGCGGCACCGTTCGGCCCACGAAACACGATCGAGCAGCCCATCTGGCCGCCGGACATGTAGAGCGTCTTGGCCGCGGAGTTGATGATCTGATCGATCGCCTGCATGGCGAAGTTGAAGGTCATGAACTCGACGATCGGCTTCAGGCCCGTCATCGCCGCGCCGACGCCGACGCCGGCAAAGCCGTGCTCGGTGATCGGGGTATCGATGACGCGCTTGGCGCCGAACTCCTGGAGCAGCCCTTGCGTGACCTTGTAGGCGCCCTGATATTCGGCGACCTCTTCGCCCATGACGAAGACGTCGGCGTCGCGGCGCATCTCTTCGGCCATGGCATCGCGCAAAGCTTCGCGGATGGTCTGCGTCACCATCTCGGTGCCGGCGGGCACTTCTGGATCGGGCTCCGCCACAGCCTGCGGCGCGGGCGCGGCTTTGGGTGCCGGCGCCTCGGCCTTTGCCGCGGCGGGCGGCGCGGACTCTGCAGCCTTGGCGGCCGGTGCAGGGGCTTTGGCAAGATCGGCGGCGCTCTCTCCGTCCGCCAAAATGGTGGCGATCGGTGTGTTCACCGCGACGTCGGCGGTGCCCTCGGGGATCAGGATCTTGCCGAGCGTCCCCTCATCGGTCGCCTCGACCTCCATGGTCGCCTTGTCGGTCTCGATCTCGGCGAGGACGTCGCCAGACTTGATCTGCTCGCCCTCTTTCTTCAACCATTTGGCGAGGTTGCCCTTCTCCATCGTGGGCGACAGCGCGGGCATCAGCACTTGAATTGGCATATCGACTCCAAAGGAAAGCTTGCGCGCGTTCAGCGGTAAACGTCAGTCCAGAGCTCGGCGGCATCCGGCTCGGGATCATGCTGGGCAAAATCGGCAGACGCGTTGACGATGTCGCGCACCTCGGCGTCGATCGCCTTGAGATCGGCCTCGCTGACCTTGGCCGCGAGCAGGCGGTTGCGCACCTGCTCGATCGGGTCCTGGTCGTGGCGAATCTTCTCGACCTCCTCGCGCGTGCGGTATTTCGCCGGATCGGACATCGAGTGGCCGCGATAGCGGTAGGTCTGCATCTCCAGGATGAAGGGGCCCTTGCCGGCACGGCACCAGGCCGCCGCCTCGTCGCCCGCAGCCTTCACGGCGCGGACGTCCATGCCGTCGACCTGCTTGCCGGGAATGTTGAAGGACGCGCCACGCTTGGAGAAGTCCTGCTGGGCAGAGGCGCGCGAGACCGCGGTACCCATGGCGTAGCGGTTGTTCTCGATGACGTAGATCACCGGCAGCTTCCACAGCTCCGCCATGTTGAAGCTCTCGTAGACCTGGCCCTGGTTGGCCGCGCCGTCGCCGAAATAGGTGACGCTGACGCTGTCGTTGCCGCGATAATGATTAGCGAAGGCGAGGCCGGTGCCGAGCGAGACCTGGGCGCCGACGATGCCGTGACCGCCGTAGAAGTGCTTCTCCTTGCTGAACATGTGCATGGAGCCGCCCTTGCCCTTGGAATAGCCGCCGCGGCGACCCGTGAGCTCGGCCATGACGCCGTTGGCGTCCATGCCGGTGGCGAGCATGTGGCCGTGATCACGATAGCCGGTGATGACCTGATCGCCCTCTTTCAGGGCCATCTGCATCCCGACCACCACGGCCTCCTGGCCGATATAGAGATGGCAGAAGCCGCCGATCGCACCCATGCCGTAGAGCTGACCGGCCTTCTCCTCGAACCGCCGGATCAGGAGCATGTCGCGGAGCGCCTTGAGCTCCTGTTCCCTGGTGAATTCCGGGGGCGAACCGCCGTCGGTCTTGTGCTGCGCAGCGCTCGCGGCGGCTTTCTTGGGTGCGGCCATGGGAATTCCGGGTCAGAGAAAACTTCAGCCCTCTCTAACCCAAGTCAAACGCGGTTGGAAAGCACCGCGGCGGCATGGCACGATTTTCATTATGCCGCACTGCAGCGTGGCCGAAACTTTGCAAAACCTTTGGCGCCAATCGGGCAACATTAGCTTTCCGCCAACGAAGCCAGTGCCGGCAGACGCAGCAAGGATATCGGACACGTGCATCTTGCGGGCTGAGACCCTCAGCGCGTGTCCGATTCGTACCGGCGGCCTTACCAGCCGAGCTCGCGCAGATAGGCTGCGCGAGCGGCAACGCCGGTATGCGTGAAGTCGGTGAAAACCCCATCGACGCCGAGACGGAAAAATTTGAGATATTCGAGACCGGGATTGCCGTGATAATCGGCGGCGAGATATTTCTTCTCGTTCCGGAACGTGAAGACGTGCACGAACAGTCCAAGCTTGTGCGCGTCGGCAACGAGGCTGGTCGGCTCCTGCGTCGATGCCTCCGGTGTCGATCCCTTATAGGGCGTGCCGTCGGCGTTGCTGTCCTTCCACGGGGCGATCTTGAGCGGAACGATATAGGCCTTCCACGGCCCGATGCCGTCGGCATAGGTCTTGATCTCTGCGAGGCCCTCTGGGGTCAGCATCGCGTCGTAGAGGCGCGCATCACCCGCAACCGTCCAGTCGAACGGACGCGAGCTCGTGATGTTGTTGAGCAGCACCTTGCCGGTCCTGAAGTCGATCCCGTTGCCGTCGATGAGCTGAACCTGCCGGGCCTCGAGGCCATGGCTGCGCATATATTTCAGGCTGCCGGGCTCGAAGCTCTGGACCAGGATGGGCGCGTCCTTGGTGTTGAGGCCATTGTCCTTGATGATCTTGATCAGGGCATCTTCGAGCGGACGGCTACCGGGCGCGCCGCAGCCATTGGCGATGGCCTGGGCATTGTTCCAGGTCGGATTCTTGGTCTCGGGATAGACCAGGATGGGACGCCCCGTCGCCTTGCTCCTGGCCTTGGCGATGTCGATGACGTCCTGGAAGCTGATGACCGGGAATTTGCCGTTGAAGACTTTGGGCCGCTCGTTGGCCGCATCATAGGTCGTGCCGGCGATCCATTCCTTCAGCTCGGCCATGGTGAAGTCGGTAATCGACCAGTCATTGGTGTGGTCCTCGCCGTCGACGATCAATGACTTCAGCACCGATTTCGGATCGGCGGGGTCCGTGAGATCGGTCAGGTAGTCGGCGGGCGCCCCTGGGGACGCCGGCGCCTTGACGCGCACGCCGGGGACCGTGCGCTTGCGGGCTGCGACAGTCGCGTTGGTCTTGGCGACCTCGGCCACATTGGTATTGTCGCTGAGCCAGGGATTATGGCGCACGACCAGGACGCAATCCTTGGTCAAATGCAGATCCTCTTCGAGTGCGTCGGTGCCGAGCGCCGCGGCAAGCTCGTACGATGGCTCGGTTTCTTCGGCCACAAGGCCGGGCAGTCCGCGATGGCCGAGGATCAGCGGCGGCCTGCCGTCGAGGGTCGGGACCTGCTTGGCGCCGGCCGGAGCCGGGCTGGTCTGTGCGAAGGCCATCGACAGAGGAAGGAGCGCCGCGCCGACCAGCAACGCTCCAATACCGACCGTTCGACGTGAACGATCATCCTGCATGACACGCCTCCATCTTTGCTCAGCATCGCGTCAAGACGCCACAAGAGCGAGCCTGTCGTCTTGTCCCAAGACTCTGACAGGCGGATGACGGCGGCTGAACAATGATAGACATGCGCAGGCGGCGCCGCTATGACGCCGCCTGTGGCTTGCGATCGGAATTTGCCGATCAGAAGAAGCCGAGCTTTTTCGGGCTGTAGCTGACCAGGAGGTTCTTGGTCTGCTGATAGTGATCGAGCATCATCTTGTGGGTCTCGCGACCGACGCCGGACTGCTTGTAGCCGCCGAACGCCGCATGGGCGGGATAGGCATGGTAGCAATTGGTCCAGACCCGGCCGGCCTGGATCGCCCTTCCGAAGCGGTAGCAGCGGTTGGCGTCGCGGCTCCATACGCCGGCCCCTAGGCCATAGAGCGTGTCGTTGGCGATCGCGAGTGCCTCGTCATCGGTCTTGAAGGTCGTAACCGAGACCACGGGGCCGAAGATCTCCTCCTGGAAGATGCGCATCTTGTTGTTGCCTTCGAACACCGTCGGCTGGACGTAGAAGCCGCCGGCGAGATCGCCCGCGAGCTCGGCGCGTCCGCCGCCCGCGAGCACCCTGGCGCCCTCCTGCTTGCCGATGTCGATATAGGAGAGGATCTTTGCGAGCTGCTCGCTGGAGGCCTGCGCGCCGATCATGGTGTCGGCGGCGCGCGGGTCGCCCTGCTTGATCGCGGCGACGCGCTTGAGCGCCCGCTCCATGAAGCGGTCATAGATGTCGGCATGGACCAGCGCCCGGCTCGGACAGGTGCAGACCTCGCCCTGGTTCAGCGCGAACATGACGAAGCCTTCGATCGCCTTGTCGAAGAAATCATCGTCCTCGGCGGTAACGTCCTTGAAGAAGATGTTCGGCGATTTGCCGCCGAGCTCCAGCGTCACCGGGATCAGGTTCTGGCTGGCATATTGCATGATCAGCCGGCCCGTCGTGGTCTCGCCGGTGAAGGCGATCTTGGCGATGCGCGGGCTCGAGGCCAGCGGCTTGCCGGCATCGAGGCCAAATCCGTTGACGATGTTGAGCACGCCGGGTGGCAGCAGGTCGCCGATGATCTCGGCCCAGACCATGATCGAGGCCGGCGTCTGCTCGGCGGGCTTGAGCACGACGCAATTGCCGGCGGCCAGCGCTGGCGCGAGCTTCCAGCACGCCATCAGCAGCGGGAAGTTCCAGGGGATGATCTGGCCGACGACGCCGAGCGGCTCGTGGAAATGATAGGCAACGGTGTCGTGGTCGATCTCGCCGATCGAGCCCTCCTGCGCGCGGACGACGCCGGCGAAATAGCGGAAGTGGTCGATGGCCAGCGGCAGATCGGCGGCGCGGGTCTCGCGGATCGGCTTGCCATTGTCCCAGGTCTCGGCGATCGCGAGGCGCTCGAGATTCTCCTCCATGCGGTCGGCGATCTTGTTCAGGATCGCGGCGCGCTCGGCGACGCTGGTGCGTGCCCAGGCGGTCTTGGCGGCGTGCGCCGCATCGAGGGCGGCCTCGACGTCCTGCGCGTCGGAGCGCGCGATCTTGCAGACGATCTGACCGTTCACGGGCGAGGCATTGTCGAAATACTTGCCCGAGATGGGCGCCGTGAACTTGCCGCCGATGAAATTGTCGTAGCGTTCGGCGAAGGGGCTTTGGGTGATGCCGAGGAATTCCACCTTGTTCATTGCTCACTCCCGATGTTGCTGTTTGCGCGATCCGCCGTGTGTTCACGACTTGCGCCGACGATCTCGCAGGAGGTGCTTTCTGTCAGCCCTGATAGAAGCGATCGCCGGCCGGGAGTGTCGCAGTTCTGCGACAGTCGCGGGGGAGATGGGACGTTTGCGGCCTCCACATCGTCATTGCGAGCGTAGCGAAGCAATCCAGAGTCCCTCCGCGGAAAAATCCTGGATTGCTTCGCTGCGCTCGCAATGACGACTGAAGCTCAGTGCCTGATATCGAGCCGCTTCAGCTTCCGATGCAGCGTGGCGCGGCTGACGCCGAGGGCCTTTGCGGCGGCCGAGACATTGCCGCCGGCGCGCAAGAGCGCCCGCTGCAACACTGCGCGCTGGCCGCCGGCGAGGTGATCATGCGCGGCGTCGCCGCCGAGCAGATCGGCCGCGGGCACCGGCTGCATCGCCCTGCCCGGCGCGATCCCGAGTCCCGCGCGGGCGGTGCGGGTCGCGCCGATCACGAGATCGTCCGCATCGACCGCGACGAGGCCGATGGACTGACCGTCCGCGCCTTGCGTCAGCACGATACGGGCATGGGCAAAAGCCCGACGAAACAGATCCGCCTCGATGCGCCTTGCCGCTTCGCTGGCCGCCAGCGCGATCAGGCTGGAGAACGCATCGGTGCGGTCGGCCCGGCAGGAGGAGACGTCGAGCACGCCGGCGAATGCTGCCTCGTGATCGTAGATCGGAACGGCGGTGCAGCTCAGCAGTGTGTTGCGGGTGAAGAAATGCTGATCGCGGTCGATCGTCAGCGGCCGTTGCTCGACGACGCAGGTGCCGATGCCGTTCGTGCCCTCGTGCTCCTCGCTCCACAGCGCGCCGGTCCACAAGCCCCAGGACTGAAACGTGGCATCGTCGGCCGGCGTGCCGCGGCGGTCGACCGGCACGCCCTCACCGTCGGCGAGCAGCACGCAGCAGCCGGCAGCGCCGACGGCCTGATAGAGCCGGTCCATGGCGCCTTGCGCGGCGGCCAGCAGCGGCGCGATACGCTCGCGGGTCTGCCGCAGCTCGGCGTCGCTGAGCCGCACCGGCAGGCTGCGGCCGGCGGGATCGAGATGATGCAAGCGGGACGAACGGCACCATGAGGCCACGAGCGCGGAGCGCGCGGCCTGGCCTGATGCAATGGCGGCCTCGACACGGGCCGCGTGATGCCGGGACATTGGCCCATTCATCACTGTTTCCTCCGGGTGGCAGTCTAGGCTGTGGCGGCGCGACCCGGTTGATCTGCGTCAACTCAGGCCGACAGTATAGGAAGCCATGAGCCCGCGCCGGCATTGCCGTCAAGCAGCAGTCCGGTTACACGCCTGCGACTTTCGGTAGAATTGAATCGACGCGTGCCGGATTTCGGCAGCGGCTTTCGGCGCCGGTTTCGAATAGCGCGGAAAGCGCTACCTGGCCGGGATCATCCGAACGAGATCGTGCGGATTGACGTAGTCGAGCTGGAAACGCGCCCGCTCGTCCAGCATGTCGGGATCGATCTTGTCGGTGCGCAGCAGCGAGACGCGCTGCTCGCTCCTGGCGCGCTCGCGCTTGAGCTGCGCCAGCTCGCTGGTCAGCGCGATGATCTCCTGGTCGAGCTCCTGGCGGGCGTTGAGGCCGTATTTGCCGGTATAGGCGTTGACGCCGAAATAGCCGACGATGGCGGCCGCCATCGCATAGAGAGCAAGGCCGGTCAGGATCGATTTCAGGCGCGCGCGGGAGACCATGCTGGGAAGATGGGGCAGCTTGGTTAAGGGAGTGTTAGTGCGCCCTGCCCGTATCTCTCGTCGTCATGCCCGGGCTTGTCCCGCCTGCGCGGCCGAAGCCGCTTCGGCGCTGCGAAGGCCCGGGCATCCACGTTCTTCGTCGCGGCGGGCCAAGACGTGGATGGCCGGGACAGCCCGGCCATGACGAGACTTAAGCGCTTGACCTCAGCCGTGGTGCTTCGCGACGTGCGCGGCGAAGGCGTCGATGTAGGCCTGGAGCACGCCCTTCAGCGAGTCCTTGGTCAGGTTGCCCTCCGCATCGAAAGCATCGCCGACCGAGTTCAGATAGATCTCGGGCTGTTGCATGATCGGGCCGGCAATGCCCGGCAGGATGGTCTGGAGCGTCTTGGCCGCGCTGACGCCGCCGAGCGGACCCGGCGAGTTCGAGACGATGCCGACCGGCTTGCCGTTGAACGAGCTCTTGCCATAGGGGCGCGAGGCGACGTCGATGGCGTTCTTGAGGACGCCCGGGATGGCGCGGTTGTATTCGGGGGTGACGAAGATGACGCCGTCCGACTTCTGCAGCTTTTCGCGGAAGGCCAGCCAGTCCGCCGGCGGCGCGCCCTCGAGGTCCTGGTTGAAGAACGAGATGCCGGCCGGCGTAATGACCTCGAGCTTGAGCGAGCTAGGCGCCAGCTTTGCCAGCGCATTGGCGATCTTCAGCGAGAAGCTGTCCTTGCGCAGGCTGCCGGCGATGACGACGATGTTGTAGGCCATGGAATGTCCTTGAGGGCTTGAGCGGGAGTGCCGGGGCGGCACTTAAGCGATCCGGATCGATCAATGCAAGTGCATGAACCGGTCCGATTTGGAAACGCTGCGTTTCGCGAAAGCAGATGGTCGCCCAAAACCAATCGGGCCGCCACGCGGCGGTTCGATCTTTCGTGCGAATCTGCAAATCCACTCAGATCGCCCGATTCCGTGCCGACGGGATCAGGCGATACTTAGCGCCGTCCTTCTCGACATGACCGATCGATGGCAGCCGCGCCTGCGAGCAGGCGACGGCGATTGGGATCAGTCATGGAGAAGGCAATACCTTCTTTCGGTGACGTGCTGCCGCACGACACGTTTATTTGTTTGGGTTGATGAGGAATTTTTCGCCGGTGGCGCGTTTCGCGTACACCGCGATATTGGCGGGATCGAGCGCCTCGGCAAGCGAGACCACCTTGGTGTAGTGGCTGGCAAAGGTGGTCTTGAGCTCGGAGGCGACACGCTGGCGCAGGCGGCCGATCTCGGCCGGCCCGATGTTCTGAAGGAACGGCGTCAGCAGCCAGCCGCCGACGCCCCAGCTCAGGCCGAAACGACCGGCTCAGCTCGGTCGGACGCGGGTCGAGACTGCCGTAGATGTAGACATGCTTGTACACGTTGGAGCCGTAGCGGCTGTATTCCTTCGCGGTCTTGTTGGCCGCGACCTCCATCGCCGTGAGAATCTGGCTTGCGAGCTTGCCGCCGCCGATGGCATCGAAGGCGATCGTGGCGCCGGTCTCGACCAGCGCATTGGTGAGATCGTCCATGAAGCTTGGCGCGCTGGAATCGACCACGTGCTTGGCGCCGATCTTATGCAGGATGTCGGCCTGCTCCTTGCTGCGGACGATGTTGACGAGGCCAATGCCGTCCTTGATGCAGATCTTGTTGAGCATCTGGCCGAGGTTCGAGGCCGCGGCCGTGTGCACCAGCGCCTTGTGGTTCTCGCGCCGCATCGTCTCGGTCATGCCGAGCGCGGTCAGCGGATTGACGAACCAGGACGCACCGTCGACGGCCGTGGTGCCCGCCGGCAACTCCATGACGTCGCGGACCTTGAGCACACGGTACTGGGTGTACATGGCGCCCCCGATCATCGACACGGTCTTGCCCATCAGCGCTTTCGCAGCATCCGAGGCGCCGGTGCGGATCACCGTGCCGGCGCCCTCGTTGCCGACCGGCAGTGACTGGTCGAACCTCGCCGCCATCATCCGCATCGCGGCCTCCGGCATCGTCGCGGTGATGACCGGCATCTCCTTGGTGCCGGACGCCTTGGCGGCCGACATGTCGGCGGCGCCGATCAGCAGGCCGAGATCGGACGGATTGATCGGCGTCGCCTCGACGCGGACGACGACCTCGTCGTCCGCCGGCTCCGGGGTCGGGACATTCACGAGGGACAATTCCAGCTCGCCGCTCTTCTTGAGCAGCGAACGCAATTGCAGTCCGGTCTTGCCGTCGCTCATGTCCGATCCTCCCCTGTGTTGTTGGAGCATTGAATTGCTGGCTTATGCCAGAGCCTTCAGTGCCGCCTTGCCGCCATAGAGCGCCTGCTTGCCGAGCTGCTGCTCGATGCGCAGGAGCTGGTTGTATTTGGCGGTGCGATCGGAACGCGCAAGGGAGCCGGTCTTGATCTGACCGCAATTGGTGGCGACCGCGAGGTCGGCGATGGTGGAATCCTCGGTCTCGCCGGAGCGGTGCGACATGACGGAGGTGTAGCCGGCCTTGTGCGCCATCTCGACCGCGGCGAGGGTCTCGGTCAGCGTGCCGATCTGGTTGACCTTGATCAGGATCGAGTTGGCGCGGCCGGCCTTGATGCCCTCGGCGAGGCGTTTGACGTTGGTGACGAAGAGGTCGTCGCCGACCAGCTGGCACTTCTTGCCGATGAGATCGGTGAGCTCCTTCCAGCCGTCCATGTCGTCTTCCGACATGCCGTCCTCGATGGTCACGATCGGATAGCGCGACACGAGGTCGGCAAGGTACTTGGCCTGTTCGGACACCGAGCGCGTCTTGCCCTCGCCTTCATAGACATACTTGCCGTCCCTGAAGAACTCGGTCGAGGCGCAGTCGAGGCCGAGCACGATGTCGGCCCCTGCCTTGAAGCCGGCCTTGCCGATCGCGTTCATGACGAACTCCAGCGCGGCATCCGCCGATGGCAGGTTCGGCGCAAAACCGCCCTCGTCGCCGACATTTGTGTTGTGACCTGCCTTCTTCAGCTCCGACTTCAGCGTGTGGAAGACTTCCGCGCCGTAACGCAGGCCCTCGGCGAAGGAGGACGCGCCGACAGGCAGGATCATGAATTCCTGGAAATCGATCGGGTTGTCGGCGTGCACGCCGCCATTGATGATGTTCATCATCGGCACCGGCAAGAGCCGCGCCGCGGTGCCGCCGACGTAGCGGTAGAGCGGCATGTCGAGCGAGTTCGCCGCGGCCTTGGCGCAGGCGAGCGAGACGCCAAGAATGGCGTTGGCGCCGAGACGGCTCTTGTTCGGGGTGCCGTCAAGATCGATCATGATCTGATCGATCTGAGCCTGCTGCTCGACATCGAGGCCGCTGAGAGCCTCGAAGATCTCACCATTGACGGCGCCGACCGCCTTGGTCACGCCCTTGCCGAGATAGCGGGCCTTGTCGCCGTCGCGCAGTTCCACCGCCTCATGGGCACCGGTGGAGGCGCCGGATGGCACGGCAGCGCGGCCAAGCGCGCCATCTTCCAACACGACGTCGACCTCGACGGTGGGATTGCCCCGGCTATCGAGAATTTCACGGCCGATGATGTCGATGATGGCGGTCATGGTGTGCACTTCCGTTCGTTAGGGCTGATCGGTGTCGCGGGTCTTACACGGGCCGCAAGCAAATGTGAACGCTTGGACGGCGCGGTTCGACTGACGCGTGAAGTGGGTCGGACTAAGCTTGACCCTGCCTGATCTGCGCGTCCAACCTCAAACTGAGACAGTCGGGGTAACGCCATGAATCGTCGCCAGTTTCTTGCCTCGAGCGCCGCCCTCCTCGCGACCCGCCCAAGTTTTGCGCAGGAGGGTGCATTCCGGACAAAATATTTCCCCATTAGCGCCGGCATCGGCCTGCACGACCTCGCTCCCGCGCCCGACGGCACGGTCTGGTTCACGGCCCAGGGCACGGGCCTGCTCGGCAGGCTCGATCCCCGGGATGACAGCTTCAAGACCGTCAGCCTCGGCCAGGGCGCCGCTCCGCACGGCGTGACCATCGGGCCCGACGGCGCGCCCTGGATCACCGAGGGCGGCCAGAACGCGATCGCGCGGGTCGCCCCCGATGACCTCAAGGTCACGCTGTTCCGCCTGCCGGAAAAGTTCGCCTCCGCCAATCTCAACACCGGCGTGTTCGACAAGACCGGCACCTATTGGTTCACCGGTCAATCCGGCTATTACGGCCGCCTCAAGCCGACATCGGGCGAGATGGACGTATTCAAGGCGCCGAAGGGCGTCGGCCCCTACGGCATCGCCGTGACGCCCAAGGGCGACGTCTGGTACGCCTCGCTCGCCGGCAGCTACATCGCCAGGATCGACCTTGCGACTGGCAGCGCCAGCGTGGTCGAACCGCCGACGCCGGGCCAGGGCGCGCGGCGGGTCTGGTCGGATTCGAAGAGCCGGATCTGGGTCAGCGAGTGGAATAGCGGACACGTGTCGGTGCACGATCCCGCCGACGGCTCATGGAAAACGTGGAAGCTACCGGGCGAACGTCCCCGCACCTACGCTGTCTATGTCGACGACAAGGACAAGGTCTGGCTCACCGATTTCTCAGCCAACGCGATCGTCCGCTTCGATCCCGCCACGGAGACATTCAACGTGTTCGCGAGCGACAAGCCCAATGCCAATGTCCGCCAGCTCGACGGCCGCCCCGGCGAACTCTGGGGCTGCGAGTCCGGCAACGACCGCATCGTCATGATCCAGACCATCGCCGGTTGACGACGAGCCCGTTTGCGTCCATCCCGGCAGCCGAACAGGATGTGACGACGATGGCGAAAAAATCCCTCCAGCTTGGCCGCGCGGTGGAATGGCCACACACGCCGGAAGAAGCCCAGCTCGATCGCGTGCCCAATCCGCAAAAGGGCACCGACTATCTGGTGCGCTTCACCGTGCCGGAATTCACCTCGCTCTGCCCGGTCACGGGGCAGCCGGATTTCGCGCATCTGATGATCGACTACGCGCCGGGCCAGTGGCTGCTGGAGTCCAAATCGCTCAAGCTCTATATCGCGAGCTTCCGTAATCACGGCGCCTTCCACGAGGACTGCACCGTGATGATCGGCAAGCGTATCGCGAGCGAGATCAAGCCGAAATGGCTGCGCATCGGCGGCTACTGGTATCCGCGCGGCGGCATCCCGATCGACGTGTTCTGGCAGACCGGCCGCGTGCCGAAGGGCCTGTGGGTGCCCGAGCAAGGCGTCGCGCCGTATCGCGGGCGGGGCTAGCGCGAGCTCAACCACAGAACGGCGCGTCCATGATGCGGCGCTCGCCGTGGCAAGCAGAGCCGCTGTTGACCGTTCGTTCCCGGAAAAATAAGGCCGGTAGCTCGATAATCCGTCAGCCCCGCGCGTCAGCCGGCGCGCGCGGTTTGAGCAATTGCGCGCAGGCGACGCCCAGCAGCACCATGATCGCGGCGCTCACGCTCAGGGTCGAAACCTTGCCGGCATGCTGGAGGCCGAAGCCGTAGGCGATCGGGCCGACCGTCTGCCCCATGAAGAAGAAGAACGAATGCAGGGACATCGCCGTCGCACGCGCGCCGATCGACAGCTCGCTGGCGAACACCTGCAAGCAGCCATGGATCATGTAGAAGCCCCAGCCCATCGCCAGCATGCTGGCGAATTGCAGCTTCCATCCAGGACCGAAGGCAAGCACGCCGAGCTGCAGGGCGACGAGGCTCGCGCCCGCGATCATCATGCCCTTGACGCCAAGCCAAGGCAGGAAGCGCGAGACCGTGAACGTGTAGAACAGTCCGCCGATGGCAAACCCCGCGATCACGATGCCTGCGATCGACAGCGACTTCTCGCCGAGATCAAACAGCAGCGCGGCGATGAACGGAAACAGCCCGAACACGCAGCAGCCCTCGACGAACACCGCCGAGTAGCAATAGCGCGTGTTGGGATTGGCGAAGATGGTGCGGTAGCCCTGGCGCAAGGTCTTCAGGTCGGTTTTCGGCGGCGCGGTCAGCGCGGCACCGCGGAATCCGGCGGCCACCGCAACGGCCGCGATCAGGCCGAGCGCGCCGAGGATCATGAGCACACCGCGCCAGCCGGTGAGATCGCCGATGATGCCGGAAGCACTCGCACCGAGCAGATTGCCGGTCATCGACCCCGCCAGCGTGCGCCCGATCGCGACCTGCCGCTTGGCCGGCGCGACGAGGTCAGCGGTGAGACCGAGCGCAACCGGAAACACGCCGCCGGAGGCGATGCCGGCCAGAATGCGGCTCGCGAACAGGCCCGAGAAGGTCGTCGCGATCGCGCCGAGAACGCAGGAGGCCCCGAGCAGAGCCAGACACAGCGTCATCAGGCGCGCCTTGCCGAACAGATCGGCAGCCGCGCCGAT
The DNA here is from genome assembly GCF_054057995.1 of Bradyrhizobium sp. USDA 4486. Classification (NCBI taxonomy): domain Bacteria; kingdom Pseudomonadati; phylum Pseudomonadota; class Alphaproteobacteria; order Hyphomicrobiales; family Nitrobacteraceae; genus Bradyrhizobium; species Bradyrhizobium sp. USDA 4486. The sequence goes on along the minus strand of NZ_JBSRZV010000001.1, from coordinate 2,030,522 downwards.
CACCGGCTGAACCAGCGCGTAGATCAAGGCATAGCCCGCCGCGATGCTGGCGGCCGTCGTGATGCTGACCGAGAAATCCTCGGCAACATGCGGCAGGACCGGATCGAGCGCGCGCGTCGACAACGCCGCCGAGAAGCTGGCGAGCGCGATGATGTTGATCGCGGGCGGAAACTTCTGGTCGGAGGACGGCCGGGTCACAGGCTGGTGCATCAGCGCGTGATGCCCTTTGACGTATTCCTTGATGTATTCTTGGCCAGCGCGTCGAACGCCATCAGCCCCGCGATCAGCCCCTCGAACTCGCGCAGCGGCACCATGTTCGGGCCGTCGGAGGGCGCGCGATCGGGATCGGGATGGGTTTCGATGAAGACGCCGGCAACGCCAACCGCCACCGCCGCGCGCGCGAGCACCGGGACGAATTCGCGCTCGCCGCCCGAGGACGTCCCTTTGCCGCCGGGCTGCTGCACCGAATGGGTCGCATCGAAGATCACCGGCGCACCGGTCGTGCGCGCCAGGATCGGCAGCGCGCGCATGTCGGAGACCAGCGTATTGTAGCCGAACGACGCGCCGCGCTCCGTGACCAGCACATTCGGATTGTTCGCGCCCGTGATCTTGGTCACGACATTGGCCATGTCCCAGGGCGCGAGGAACTGGCCCTTCTTGACGTTGACCACCTTGCCGCTCGCGGCCGCAGCAAGAAGCAGATCGGTCTGCCGGCACAGGAACGCCGGGATCTGCAGGATGTCGACGGCCTGCGCCACCTCGGCGCATTGCGCGGCCTCGTGCACGTCGGTCAGAACCGGCAGGCCGAGCGATGACCGGATCTCGGCGAAGATCGGCAGCGACTGTGAAAGGCCAAGGCCGCGTGCGGCGGACGCGCTGGTGCGGTTGGCCTTGTCGAAGGAGGTCTTGTAGACGAGGCCGATCTTGAGCCGGTCGGCGATCTCCTTCAGCGCGGAAGCCACCTCCAGCGCATGCTGGCGGCTCTCGAGCTGGCAGGGCCCGGCAATGATCGACATCGGCAGATCATTGCCGAATTTGACCGTACCAATCGTGACGACTGGCGCTGCTGAATTCGAAGAGCTCAAGGCAAATCCCTCGTTTCGGCGCGACCATAGCCGCCATGAGGGTCGGATCAACCCCATTCGACCCGGGCGGTCAGAATATCAGGGTTGCGCCGGCGCTCCGGCGCCACCCTTGTATCGGCAGGTTCCTACTTCACCGCCGAGAAGGCCGTCGGGGTCAGGAGCTGGCTGACGATGTTGCCGACGATCTGGCCATCCGCTTCGCTCTCGGCGCGTGCTTTCATCCAGTCCGGATCGGTCGTGAACTTGCCCCACTTCGTCTCGCGCTCGGCGAGGGACTCCCAGGACAGGAAATAGGTCAGCTCCTGGTTGGATTCGCCGATCAGCGTCGTGAAGAACCCGGCCTGCTTGATGCCGTGCTTTTCCCACAGCTTCAGGGTGACCGTCTCGAACCGCTTCAAGAGCGCCGGCAGGCGGCCGGGCACGCAGCGATAGATGCGCATTTCGTAGATCATTCTTGGCTCCTCCCTGAACAGGTCGGGCGGTTATAGCGGCTGGCCCCGACAGTGTCTTGCGCCCGGCCCGGGCGGCCCTGTGGCGTTCCGCGCATGGCTCGAGCTTCCGGCACTGAGGCAGACTCCCGCAATGCTGCCGCAATGATCGGGCCGCTAGAAAGGCTCAGTTGCGGTTCAGGTGCCCATGCATGCGGATCTTGCTCGTCGAGGATGAGGCGGAAATGGCCGGCGCGCTGGCGTCGGCGCTGAAGCGCTACGACATGGTGGTGGATCACGCCCCGACGCTCGCCGAGGCGGAGGAGGCCATTTCCGCCGATGTCCACGCCGCGGTCCTGCTCGACCGCCAGCTTCCCGATGGTGACGGCCTCGCGCTGATCCCCAAGATTCGCGCGCGCGCCGATGGCGTGCCGATCATCGTCCTGACCGCGCGCGGCGAGCTCGCCGATCGCATTGCAGGCCTCGACAGCGGCGCCGATGATTATCTGGCCAAGCCGTTCGCGGTCGAAGAGCTGCTCGCACGCTTGCGCGCGGTGCTGCGGCGGCCGGCGGGCCTCTCCCCGGAAATCATTCGCGCCGGGCGTCTCGCGTTCGATGTCGGCCATCGCGAGGCCAGCATCGACGGTGCGCCGTTCGAGCTGCCGCGCAGGGAGCTCCTGGTGCTCGAAGCCCTGATCCGCCGCATGGGGCGAACCGTGCTGCGCTCGGCGCTGGAAGAAGCGGTCTACAATTTCGACGACGAGATCCAGTCGAACGCGCTCGACACGCATGTCTCGCGGCTGCGGCGAAAGCTCGCGGACGCCGAGGCGGGCGTCGAGATCCACGGCATTCGCGGCGTCGGCTATCTCCTCAAGAAGCTGCCATGAGCAAACACCACGATCCCTACTGCCTGCGCTCGCGGCTGAGCTGGCGCCTGCTGTCGCTCCAGGCCGCTCTGCTCCTTGCACTGGTTGCCGTCGTGGTCGCAGCGTTATGCGCTTCAGGCTTCGTGCTCGCCGGGCGCGACGAGGACCGCGTCATCGATGTCGTCCAGCGCGCGCTCACGCGCGATGCGCAGGGCGCACTGGCCCTGCGGCCGACGGCCGAGCTGACGCAGTTGCGCAGCGAGACGCCCGACCTCTGGTTCCTGGTTCGCGACCGGCAGGGTCGCGTCCTCAGCGAAGGCCCTGTTCCGGCCGAATTCGCCGCGATCGGCGCCGGCCTCGATCAGATCAGCCAGGCACGGCTCGGCTGGCAGATGTTCGAAGACGATCCGCGCAAGCCGGCGGCGCGGCTGAAGCGGGTCGACACCGATGCCGGCAATGTGCAGGTCATCACGGCGACGCAGGGACGACTGACCGGCGCCAAGGCGCTGTTCACGACCTCACTGGCGTTCCTCGGCATCGCCCTGCCCGGCCTCCTCCTGATGGGGACGGCGACGTTCATCGCGACGCCGATGATCGTGCAGCGCGCGTTCAGGGGGCTCGATACCACCGCGGACGAGGCGCGGCGCATCGACATCCATCAGCGCGGCGCGCGGCTCTCCGTGGAGCAAATTCCGCTGGAAGTCGTGCCACTCGTGACTGCGGTCAATGATGCGCTGGCGCGCCTCGATCAGGGCTATGCGCGCCACAAGCGCTTCGTCGCCGACGCAGCCCACGAGCTACGCACACCGATCGCAATCCTGAACACGCGGCTGGAGTCGCTTGCCCCGGGGCCGGACAAGACCCGCCTGATCGAGGATGCCGCGCGGCTCGCAACGCTTGCCGATCAATTGCTCGACATCCAGCGGCTCGACCGCTGCGGTCATCCCTTCACGCGTGTCAATCTCGGCGCCGTCGCGCAAAGCGTCGCCGCCGATCTCGCACCGCTGGCAATCGCGGCCGGCTACGAGCTAGCGCTCGATGCCCCGCCGGCACCGATCGAGACGATCGGCGATGCGGCGGCGCTGGAGCGCGCGCTGACCAATCTCGTGCAGAACGCGATCCAGCACGGCCCGCGCCGCGGCATCATCGGAATTCGCGTGAGCAGCCCCGTGAGCATCGAGGTCACCGATGAAGGCGCCGGCATTCCCGCCGATCAGCGCGAACAGATTTTCGAGCCGTTCTATCGGCTGGCGCCGCTCGATCGCGGTGCCGGCCTCGGCCTCAACATGGTGCGCGAGATCGTGCAGCTGCATGGCGGCCACGTCTCGGTGACGGACGGGCCGGATGGCGGTGCCTGCTTCAGGATGACGCTGCCGCCGGCGCGGCAGATCTGATTCAATCCGCACCGCTTCTGGCAGCGCAATGCTGTCGCAATGCGCCCGCGCAACACTGCATCCGTGGCACCTCTGATTTGTCGAGGTGCAAACCAAGATGCCGGAGTGCGCATGCCCAACGATTTTGTTTCGTTCTTCCTGTCCTGGATGTCGTCGCCGCGTCAGGTCGGCGCCATCGCACCATCGGGTGCGGCGCTTGCAGATCTCATCACGCGCGAGATCTCGGCAACGACAGGTCCGATCCTCGAGCTCGGTCCCGGCACCGGCGCGTTCACCTACAAGCTGCTCAAGCGCGGTGTCCGGCCGCAGGATCTGACGCTGATCGAATACGGCTCCGAATTCATGAAACTGCTGCAGATACGCTTTCCCGGTGCACGCGTGCTGTGGATGGACGCGGCCCGGCTCGCGACCGAACGCCTCTATGATGGCGCGCCCGTCGGCGCGGTCGTGAGCGGCCTGCCGATGCTCAACATGTCGAGGCGCAAGGTGATGTCGATCCTCAGCGGCGCGTTCAGCTATGTCCGCCCCGGCGGCGCGTTCTACCAGTTCACCTACGGCATGAGCTGCCCCGTGCCGCGGCCCGTGCTCGACCGGCTGGGCCTGCGCGCAAAGCTCGTGGACCGCGCGCTGCTGAACGTGCCGCCCGCCGCCGTCTACAGGCTGACGCGCCGGCCGCAGATGAAGTTGATCACGGGGTCGCTCGCGCCTGAACCATCAGCGCGGGTCGCGCTGGCGCCGATGCAGCAAGCGCGCGACTACTCCGCCGCGCGCTGAACCATCAGACCAACCGGCTCTGCACCATCGCCGCCTGGATGAACGAGGCGAACAGCGGGTGTGGCTCGAACGGCCGCGATTTCAGCTCGGGATGGAACTGCACGCCGATGAACCAGGGATGATCCTCGTACTCGACGATCTCAGGCAGCACGCCGTCGGGCGAGAGGCCGGAGAATTTCAGCCCGTGCTGCTCGAGGCGGTCCTTGTAGGCGGTGTTGACCTCGTAGCGGTGGCGGTGGCGCTCGGAAATTTCGGTCGCGCCGCCATAGACCTGCGAGACGCGGCTACCGCGGTTGAGCGTGGCGGGATAAGCGCCGAGCCGCATGGTGCCGCCGAGATCGCCGGCCTGCGAGCGCTTCTCGAGCTCGTTGCCGCGCAGCCATTCCGTCATCAGGCCCACCAAGGGCTCCTTGGTCGGGCCGAACTCGGTGGAGTTGGCGTCCTCGATGCCGACGAGATTGCGCGCCGCCTCGATCACCGCCATTTGCATGCCGAAGCAGATGCCGAAATACGGCACGTCGCGCTCGCGCGCGAACTGCGCCGCCTTGATCTTCCCCTCTGCGCCGCGCTGGCCGAAGCCGCCCGGCACCAGGATCCCGTTGACGTGCTCGAGGAACGGGGCCGGATCTTCCTTCTCGAAGATCTCGCTCTCGATCCAGTCGAGATTGACCTTCACCTTGTTGGCGATGCCGCCATGCGAGAGCGCCTCGATCAGCGACTTATACGCATCCTTCATGCCGGTGTATTTGCCGACGATGGCGATGGTGACGTTGCCTTCGGGATTGCGGATACGCTCGTTGATCTGCTGCCAGCTCTGCAGCACCGGCGGGATCCGCGAGCCGATGCCGAAGGCGGCGAGCACTTCGTCGTCGAGGCCTGCATTGTGGTAGGCCTCGGGGACGGCATAGATGTTGTCGACGTCGCGCGCCTCGATCACGGCGCTTTCGCGCACGTTGCAGAACAGCCCGAGCTTGCGCCGCTCTTCCTTCGGGATCTCGCGGTCGGTACGGCAGAGCAGGATGTCCGGCTGGATGCCGATCGAGCGAAGCTCCTTCACCGAGTGCTGCGTCGGCTTGGTCTTCAACTCACCCGCACTCGGGATGTAGGGCAGCAGCGTGAGATGGATGTAGACGGCGTGATCGCGCGGCAGCTCGTTCTTGAGCTGGCGGATCGCCTCGAAGAACGGCAGGCCCTCGATGTCGCCGACGGTGCCGCCAATCTCGACCAGCACGAAATCGTACTCGTCGTTGCCGTCGAGGACGAACTCCTTGATGGCATTGGTGACGTGCGGCACCACCTGGATGGTCGCGCCGAGATAATCGCCGCGGCGCTCCTTGGAGATGATGTCCTGGTAGATGCGCCCCGTCGTGATGTTGTCGGCCTTGGTCGCCGGCCGGCCGGTGAAGCGCTCGTAGTGACCGAGATCGAGATCGGTCTCCGCGCCGTCATCGGTCACGAACACTTCGCCGTGCTGATACGGCGACATCGTTCCGGGATCGAGGTTGAGATAGGGGTCGAGCTTGCGGAGACGGACCTTGTAGCCCCGGGCCTGCAACAGCGCACCGAGTGCCGCCGAAGCCAGACCCTTGCCGAGCGAGGAAACCACGCCGCCGGTGATGAATATGTACCGCGCCATGGGACTTAACCTCTAATCCCTCGAATTCGATTCGCCAAAGCGATTCGTATTCCGCCCCAAAGATTCTGCGGGCCTGTGGGTGATCCGAAACGGAGAATGCTGACAGGGCCTTGATGGGGATTGTTGATGCAGGACGGTAGCCACCGCCCTGCATGGCCCCCTTGCTTTATTGCGAGCGCGGCACCTGCGGGCCTGACGGCGCCTGGTTCTGCTGCTGCTCGTCGGCCTTCTTCAGCGTGTCGAGGATGCCGCCCGAGGCCGGCGCCGAGATCGGCGCGCCGCCGGCCGGCTGGCTCTGCGAGGCCGGCTGGCCGATGATCGACGAGGGCGCGCGGCTATATCCGGCATACCAGGACAGGAACAGGCTGGTGATGAAGAACCCGGCGGCGAGGATCGCGGTGGTCCGCGTCAACAGGTTCGCGGTGCCGCGGCTCGACATGAATCCCGCGCCGCCGCCCATACCGAGGCCGCCGCCTTCCGACTTCTGGAGCAGGACGGCGCCGATCATGATGGCGACGATCATGAGGTGGATGACGATGACAACGGTCTGCATAATGTCCTTCCGTCACAAGCGCGCAGCGCCTGACGGCGGCCGGTCGCGCTTCGCGAGTTTTCCTGAAGTTGCGCGGTGTTACACGATCGGGAGGGGCATTGCCACCCCCGATCGGGCTCATACCAACGGTTTGAAATGAGCTAGGGGCAGCCCTTGGCAATCGCAAGGAAATCGGCCGCCTTCAGGCTCGCACCGCCAACCAAGGCACCGTTGACGTTCTTAACCGCCATCAGCTCGGCTGCGTTCGAGGGCTTGACCGAGCCGCCGTAGAGGATGCGCATCCTGACGCCCTCAGCCTTGAGCCGGGAGGTCAGGAGTTCCCGGATAAAACCATGAATTTGCTCGACATCCTGCGCCGTGGGGGTAACACCAGTGCCGATGGCCCAGACCGGCTCGTAGGCCACGACCAGATTGGCGGCGGTAGAACCGTCCGGCAGCGAGCCGTCCAGCTGGCCGCGCAGGATATCGAGGGTCTGGCCGGCATCGCGCTGGCTTTGCGTCTCGCCGATGCAGACGATCGCGACCAAGCCCGCCCGCCACGCGGCTTCCGCCTTCTGCCTGACAAGCGCATCGCCCTCGCCATGGTCGGCGCGGCGCTCGGAATGGCCGACGATGATGGCGCTCGCCCCCGCATCAGCCAGCATTTCGGCGGCGATATCGCCGGTATGGGCGCCTGAGGCCTTGGGGTGGCAATCCTGGGCTCCCACCCCAACCTTGTTGCCGCGCGCCTTCTCGGCAAAGGAGGCGACCAGGGTCGCCGGCGGGCAGACCAGCAGGTCGGCCTTGGCGGCCACATCTGCCGCGCCGTTGAGCATGGCTTCGAATTCGGCAGCCGAACCTTTCAGGCCGTTCATTTTCCAGTTCCCGGCGATCAGGGGTCGGATGGGGTCGTTCATGTCGGTTTCCAGCAAAATGAGTTTTGCGCATGCGCTAGCAGAGCTGTCGCGGCAGTTCCAGATTCTTGTTTGACGCGTGTTCCTGACGCGAAGCGGGTCCACTTCGCTGGAAAGCGCTCCGGGGCTTTTAACCGCAGCTCCCGGGGGACCGCCTGACCTGAGGTTGCGGGGGCAAAGCCGCCACTTTATGATGATTGATCAATTTGGTGAGGCGCTTTTGCGGAATCTGCATTAAGACGCGCTCCCGTTCCCCTCCTGACCAAAACAAGTTGGACCAAATGCTTCGAGGAATGCGCAAGGCCTCATCAAACTGGGTCGGCAAGACCATTATGGCGATCGTGATGGGCGTGCTGATCATCAGCTTCGGCATTTGGGGCATCGCCGACATCTTCCGCGGCTTCGGTCAGTCGACGGTGGCCAAGATCGGCCACACCGAGATCTCGCTGAACGAGTTCCGCCAGACCTACACGGATCGCCTGCAGCAGATCAGCCGCCAGTTCGGCCGTCCGCTGACGCCTGACCAGGCGCGCGCCTTCGGTCTCGACCGCCAGGTGCTCCAGCAGACCATCGCGGAGGCCGCGCTCGACGAAGAAGCTCGCCGGCTCGGGCTCGGCCAGTCCGACGAGCAGATCCGCCAGGTCATCATGAACGACCCCAATTTCAAGGGCGTCGACGGCAAGTTCGACGCCAACCGCTTCCAGGCCTTGATCCGCAATTTCGGCTACACCGAGCAGCGCTACGTCTCCGAGCAGCGCAAGGTGTCGCTGCGCCGGCAGCTCACCGGCACGATCGGCGCCGGCCTCGAGCCGCCGAAGGCGATGATCGACGTGCTGACACGGTTCCAGAACGAGCAGCGCGCCATCGAGTTCGTAAGACTCGATGCCGCGCAGGCGGGCCCGGTCGATCCGCCCTCGCCCGAGGCGCTCGCCGCCTATTTCGAGGATCACAAGGTCCAATTCCGCGCGCCCGAATATCGCAAGATCGCCTTCGTCGTGGTCTCGCCGGAGGAGATCGGCAAGTGGACCGAGGTGTCGGACGAGGACGCCAGGAAGGTGTTCGAGCAGCGCAAGGACCGGTTCGGCACGGCCGAGAAGCGCCAGATCCAGCAACTCGTATTCCCGAACGCCGCCGAGGCGCAGGCCGCTCGCGAGCGCCTCGTCGGCGGCATGTCGTTCGAAGATCTCGGCAAGGAGCGCGGGCTGAGCGCCTCGGACGTCGACCTTGGGCTCGTGACCAAATCCTCGCTCGACCCCGCCGTCGGGAATGCCGCCTTCGAGCTGCCCGCCGGTGAGATCAGCCAGCCGATCCAGGGCGCTCTCGGCGTCTCCATCGTCAAGGTCGAGAAGATCGAGCCCGGCGTCGAGCCGGACTTTGCAAAGGTCGCAGCCGACATCAAGCGCGAGATCGCCACCGAGCGCGCCCGCGTCAAGGTCGCCGATCTCCGCGACAAGATGGAAGACGAGCGCGGTGGCGGCTCCAGCGTGATCGACGCGGCGCAGAAGCTCGGCCTCACTGCCGTGACCATCGACGCCGTCGACCGTTCCGGCCGCGCGCCCAACGGCCAGCCGGTCGCCAACATCCCGCAGGGGCTCGATGTGGTGTCGCAGGCCTTCAACACCGATGTCGGCGTCGACAACGACTCGATCTCGTTCAAGGGCGGCTATGTCTGGTACGACGTGCTCGCCATCACGCCCTCGCGCGACCGCAATCTCGACGAGGTCCGTGACCAGGTCGAGGCGCGCTGGCGCCAGGACCAGATCGCCGCCAAGCTGAAGGCCAAGGCGACCGAGATGGTGCAGAAGCTCGAAGCCGGCGGCAAGCTCGCCGATGTGGCCTCCGCGATCGGTGTCAAGGTCGAGACCGCCTCGCCCTTCAAGCGCGATGACTCGCCCGCAGGCGTGCCCGCGGCCATCGTGGCGGCCGCCTTCCGCACCGCCAAGGATGGCGTCGTGCAGTCGCCCGTCAGCGGCGGCAGCGAGGTGATCGTCTTCCGCGTCACCGACATCATCGACCCCACGGTCGATGCCGCCTCGGATGCGGTCAAGAAGCTGAAGGACAGCCTCGACCGCGCGCTCACTGACGAGCAGGTTGCCGCCTACGTCAACAAGCTTGAAACCGACATCGGGACCACCATTAATCAGGCCGCCTTCGCGCAGGTGACCGGCGCGAACCAGTGAGTTGAAAGCACGCGATGGACGACCTGAAATCGATCATTGGAAAAGTGGCGACCGGCGCCAGCCTGTCGCGTGAAGAAGCCGCTTCCGCCTTCGACGCCATGATGTCCGGCGAGGCAACGCCCTCGCAGATGGGCGGTCTGCTGATGGCGCTCAGGGTCCGCGGCGAGACCGTGGACGAGATCACCGGCGCGGTGTCGGCGATGCGCTCCAAGATGCTCACGGTCGATGCGCCAGAAGATGCCGTCGACATCGTCGGCACCGGCGGCGACGGCTCCGGTTCGGTCAACGTCTCGACCTGCGCCTCCTTCATCGTCTCGGGCGCCGGCCTGCCGGTCGCCAAGCACGGCAACCGGGCGCTGTCGTCGCGCTCGGGTGCCGCCGACGTGCTGGCCTCGCTCGGCGTCAAGATCGATCTGCGGCCGGAGCAGGTGGGCCGCTGCGTGCGCGAATGCGGCATCGGCTTCATGTTTGCACCCGCCCATCATCCCGCGATGAAGAACGTCGGCCCGACCCGGGTCGAGCTTGCGACGCGCACGATCTTCAACCTGCTCGGGCCCCTGTCCAACCCGGCCGGCGTGAAGCGGCAGATGGTCGGCGTGTTCTCCAGGCAATGGGTGCAGCCGCTGGCGCAGGTGCTCAAGAACCTCGGCTCGGAATCCGCCTGGGTCGTACACGGCTCCGACGGTCTCGACGAGATCACCCTCACCGGCCCGACCTTCGTCTCCGCCCTCCACAACGGCGAGATCCGGAATTTCGAGGTGAGGCCGGAAGAGGCCGGCCTGTCGCGCTGCGAGCCCGGCGCGCTCAAGGGCGGTGACGCCGATGCCAACGCGGTCGCGCTGCAAAACGTGCTTGACGGCAAGCCGAGCCCCTATCGCGACGTCGCGCTGATGAATGCCGCCGCCGCGCTGGTGGTGGCCGGCCGCGCCAGGGATCTGAAGGAAGGCGTCGCGATCGGCGCGAAATCGCTCGACAGCGGCGCGGCAAATGCGCGGCTGAAGCATCTGATCGCGGTCTCGAACGGCTGAGTTTCCCCATGTCGGACATCCTGACCAAGATCGAAGCCTACAAGCGCGAGGAGATCGCCGCCGCCAAGCGCGCGCAGCCGCTCTCGGAAGTCGAGGCCCGGGCGAAGGCGCAAGCCGCTCCCCGCGGCTTCGTGCGCGCCATCAGGGCCAAGCATGCCAATGGCGACTTCGCGCTGATCGCGGAAGTGAAGAAGGCCTCGCCCTCCAAGGGTCTGATCCGCGCCGACTTCGATCCGCCTGTGCTCGCCAAGGCCTATGAGGCCGGCGGCGCGGCCTGTCTGTCGGTGCTGACCGACACGCCCTCGTTCCAGGGCCATCTCGACTTCATGGTGGCCGCACGCGCGGCGACGTCGCTGCCGGTGCTGCGCAAGGATTTCATGTTCGACACCTATCAGGTGGCGGAAGCGCGCGCGCACGGCGCCGACTGCATCCTGATCATCATGGCGGCGCTGGACGATGCCACTGCCAAGGATCTCGAAGATGCAGCGCTCGCCTACGGCATGGACGTGCTGATCGAGATCCACGACCGTGCCGAGCTCGAGCGCGCGCTGAAACTCCGCTCGCCGATGATCGGCGTCAACAACCGTAACCTGCGCACCTTCGAGACCACGCTCGCGACCAGCGAGGCGCTGGCGCCGCTGATCCCCGGCGAGCGGCTGATGGTCGGCGAGAGCGGCATCTTCGCGCCCGCAGACCTCGCGCGGCTCGAGCGCGTCGGCATGTCGACCTTCCTGGTCGGCGAAAGCCTGATGCGGCAGGCCGACGTGACTGCCGCCACGCGTGCGCTGCTCACGCGTGAGACCGCAGCGCGCGCCACGGGCACGCGCTGACATGGCGCGCAAGCCGTCCGCATCCAAGCCGTCAAAAGCGAAGGCCGGCCCTGCCCTCACCCATATCGGCGCCTCTGGCGAGGCGCGGATGGTGGACGTGTCGGAGAAGCCCGCGACCGAGCGGCTCGCCGTCGCCGAGGGCCGCGTGGTCATGACCAGGCCAACGCTGGACCTGATCGTCTCGGGCAATGCCAAGAAAGGCGACGTGCTCGGCACCGCGCGCATCGCCGGCATCATGGCGGCGAAGCGTACCTCGGAGCTGATCCCGCTCTGTCATCCCCTCGCGCTGTCGAAGGTCACCGTCGACATCGAGCCTGACACGAATCTGCCCGGCTGCCTCGTCCGCGCCAGCGTGAAGGTGACGGGACCGACCGGCGTCGAGATGGAGGCGCTCACGGCCGTGTCGGTCGCGTGCCTGACCATCTACGACATGATCAAGGCGGTGGAACGCGGCGTGCGCATCGAGGGCATCCATCTCGTCGAGAAGCTCGGCGGCAAGTCGGGCCATTACCGCGCCTGAGCTCTATTTCGCCGCGCGCTGCCGTTCACGATAGGCACGCGTCTTGACGCGGTTTCCGCACAGCGTCGACATGCACCAGCGCCGCGTCGACGGTTTCGAGCGGTCGAAGAACACCCGGCGGCACTCTTCCGACGCGCACATCTTCAGCCGATCCAACGTTCCGAGCAGCGTCGCGTCGTGCAGCTCGATCGCAATCGTCGACAGGCCGGCGAGCGCATCCTCACGCACCGCCGACAATATTGCGCCGCGCCCGGCATGGGCCTCCACCCGCAATGGAAACGGCGCGAGAGCGCGGTCAAGCGCGCCGAGAACGTCCTTGTTGCGGCGCCGCTCGGCCGGCTCGCACTGCAGATAATCGCGCAAGGCACCGCGCAGCTGTAGCGCAGTCTCGAGCATCGCGGGCGTGACACGTCCGCGCTCGGTGCCGAGGCCACGTTCCCGCATCCAGTCCGCAAGTTGCTGTGGCCCGCCGAGTTCGTCGCCCTGCGGATGCGCGACGCCGAAATGCGTGAAATGGCGGACATCGAGCGTGTTGGCGAAGTCGTAGACGTTCGCCAGCGCATCGGGAACCTTGAACTTGCGGGACTCTTTCGACATCGGGTCACCAGGGATTGGAACACCAGTAAAGCAGATTTGCCGGTTGACAGCAATAGACACCGGTATACCATGTTTACAGGTGTCAATAACGGAGAACGCGAGCGGTGACCGAAGCCCTTCCCTATCTCGAACTCACCGAGCTCGCCGCGCGCATCAAGGCGCGCGACATCTCCGCGCTGGAGGTGACTCGCGCGCAACTCGGCCGTATCGACGCTCTGGACGGTGAGCTCCGCAGCTACGTCCATGTGATGGCGGAAACGGCGATCGCCGCGGCCAAAGTGGCGGACGCCGAAATCGCACATGGCCGATATGGGGGCCCGCTGCATGGCGTGCCGATAGCGCTGAAAGATCTGTTCTGGACCAAGGGCATTCCGACGGCGGCCGGCACGACGCTTCATCGCGACTTTCGTCCCGGTGAGGACGCAACCGTCGTGCGGCGGCTCAAGGACGCGGGCGCAGTGGTGCTCGGCAAGGTGCAGCTCACGGAGGGCGCTTATTCCGATCACCATCCGCTGGTGACGCCGCCGAAGAATCCATGGAATGCGGCTTATTGGCCGGGCATTTCATCCAGCGGCTCGGCGGTCGCGACCGCCGCAGGGCTCTGCTTCGCCTCGCTCGGCTCCGACACCGGCGGCTCGATCCGGTGGCCGTCGGCCGCCAACGGCCTGACCGGACTGAAGCCCAGCTGGGGGCGGGTCAGCCGCCACGGCACGTTCGAGCTGGCCGCGACGCTCGACCATGTCGGCCCGATCGCTCGCAGCGCGGCCGATGCCGGCGCGCTGCTCGGCGTGATCGCCGGACACGACCCGAACGATCCGACGTCGCTGTGCGATCCTGTGCCCGACTTTCTCGCCGCGGCTGCACAGGACGTACGCGGCTTGCGGATCGGTGTCGACGCCGCCTGGAACAGCGACGATGTGGAGGTCACGACACAGCGCGTGCTGGCGGACGCCATCGACGTCTTCCGCTCGCTCGGCGCTGACATCGTGGACGTCGAATTTCCCGACGTGACGCAGGCGATCGCCGATTGGGCGCCGAATTGCGCGATCGAGGCCGCCGTCGCGCACGAGGCGACCTATCCCGTCCGCAAGGGCGAGTATGGCCCCATCCTTGCCGCGGTGATCGAGGCCGGTTGCGCACTCTCCGCGCGCGATTACCAGAAGATCCTTTTGCGGCGGCTCGCGCTGCGCGGACGCGTGGCTGCACTGTTCGAGACGATCGACCTGCTGCTGATCCCGGTGCACCCGTTGCCACCTGTGGCGCTCGCCATGATCGACACGCTTGGCGAACGGCCGGACCTGATCGCAAAGCTGCAGCGCTACACCTGCCCGTTCAACATGACCGGTCATCCCACGATGACGCTACCCGGCGGCGCATCAGCGGACGGAATGCCGATCGCGTTCCAGCTCGTCGCAGCCCATCTCCGCGAAGCCGCGTTGGTCCGTTCCGGCGCCGCATTCCAGCGCGCGACGTCCTGGCATCGTCGCCATCCTTCCCTCACCTCGCGGAGGCAACATTGACCAATCAATCCACGCGGGCTCATTGGAGCATTTTCCATGGCTGGTTCGTCGTCGCCGCGGCATTCGCCGTGATGTTCGTCGGCTTCGGCTCCGCCTACACGTTCAGCGCCTTCCTCGAGCCGCTCCAGCGCGATTTCGGCGCCTCGCGCGGCTCGATCTCGCTGGTGTTTTCGATCGCGGGCTTCCTCTACTTCGCGCTCGGTCTCGTCAGTGGTCCCCTTGCCGATCGGCTCGGCTCGCGGCCGCTTGCCGTCGCCGGCATGATCCTGGTCGCGGTCGGGCTTGCGGCCGCAAGCGTCGCGCGCTCGCTCGTCGAGGTCTATCTCGCCTATGGGCTGGGCGTCGGCATCGGGGTCGGCTGCGCCTATGTTCCCGCGATCGGCGCGGTGCAACGCTGGTTCGTGAAGCGCCGCGGCTTTGCCTCCGGGCTCGCTGTCAGCGGGATCGGGCTCGGCACGCTGGCGATGCCGCCGCTTGCCTCGCTGCTGATCGCATCGGTGGGCTGGCGCGGCGCCTATCTGGCGCTGGGCGCGATTGCGCTGCTGCTCGGCGCTGGGCTCGCGCTGCTGATCGAGAATGATCCGAAGCATCGGGGCCTCGGCCCGGACGGTGATCCACCTCGCGAAGCCTCCGCTGCCGCCAACGCAAGCGGCGCCCTTGTGCGTGAGGCCGTCCGATCGACGCGTTTTGCCGGTCTCTATGTGTCGTGCCTCGTCTGCTCTTTCGGTGCCTTCGTTCCGTTCGTCCACCTCGTGCCCTACGCGCGCGACCAGGGGATCGCGGCATCCTCGGCCGTGCTATTGCTCGGGATGATCGGGGCCGGCAGCACCGCAGGTCGGTTCTTCCTCGGCGCGCTTGCCGACCGGATGGGCCGCGACCGCTCGCTGATCATGGTGCTGATCGGAATGGCGTTCGCGATGGTGATCTGGGCCGTCGCGGCAAATGCCTGGGCTCTCGCCGCCTTCGCCTTCGTCTACGGCGTGTTCTACGGCGGCTGGGTCGCTGTGCTGCCGGCGGTCGTGATGGACTATTTTGGCGGACGCAACGTCAGCGGCATCATCGGCGTTCTCTACACCAGCGTCGCCTTCGGCACACTGGTAGGCCCGAGCGCCGCCGGCTTTGCCTACGACTCGAGCCACAGCTACGCGCTGCCGATCCTGCTCGGCGCCGCCGCGAACATTGTCGCGGCGCTGATCGTGATGGCGATATTGCCGCGCAGCGGAACGCGCGCAGTCACTTCAGCGACGAGCTGATCGATCCGAATTTCGAGCTGAGTTTGCTGCCCATCCTGTTGATGAGAGTGATGATCGCAAGCGCGATGCCGGCGGCGATCAGCTCGTATTCGATGGCGGTCGCGCCGGATTCGTCGACAAAGAAGTTCTTCAAAAGGTTTTTCACGATCGCATCCCTCTGTCTCGCTCTCATGGCTTTTTCGCAAACCACGTGCCAAGGTCGCCGCGAGGATTGCCAGCAACTTAGATGGTTAAGCCTTGGTTGACCGCGGCCGGTGCGGCAGAAATTGACTGGCATCGCCGAGGCCATCCGGCAATTCCTGCACCTCTTGTCCTGCCCAGACCGATTGTTTTTGCGTGCGTACCTTCATGGTGCGTTAACCAGCCTTCCTAACTTCGCCTCCACATCGTTACCGTAAACCAACGGATGTTTTCGGGCTCAGCATTGACCCTGACGTGTGCACGGCAACGATCCAGCATGATGACAAGATTTGGCAGCCGCCTCTTTGACCAGGCTTTCGTGCGCAGCGGACCGATCCGCTGGCTGGTGGTGGGCGGCACGCTTTTGATCGCTGCGATTGCCGTCGGCGCGACCCTGATGGCGCAGAATTTCCGCGAGCGCGCGTTGCGCAACGCCGGCCGCGAGCTGGAAAACACCGCCCTGCTGCTCGCCCACCATTTCGATCAGCAGCTGCAGGATTTCGCGGTCATCCAGAAGGATTTCGTCGATCACGTCCGAACCACCGGAATCAGCAGCGTGGAGGACTATCGCAAGCGCCTGTCCGGCCAGGACGTCCACCGCATGCTGCGCTCGAAGATCGAGGCCCTGCCTTACATCGGCGGCCTCAACATCATCGATGCCGACGGCAATCTGATCAATTCGTCGACGGCGTGGCCGGCCCCGAAAGTGAACGTCGCCGACCGCGCCTATTTCCGAACTTTCAAATACGACCCCTATTCGCCTGATGTTCTGATCGAGCCGCTGCATAGCCGCGTCTCCGGCGCCTGGACCATCCTGATCGTCCGCAGGATCGTCGGACCGAACGGCGAGTTCATGGGCCTGGTCGGGCGCGGCATCGAGCCCGTCAATTTCGAGAAGTTCTTCGCCTCCGTCGTGCTCGGCGATGGCGCAACGATCTCGATGCTGCACCGGGACGGCACGCTGCTCGCCCGCTATCCCCATTCCGGCGAGCTGATGGGACAGAATTTCAAGACCGGCTCGTTTGAGCAGCAAAGGATTTTCGGCCTCGATCATTTCGCCGGCCGCTTCATAAGCCCGGTCGACGGCGAGGACCGGCTGGCCTCGGCGCGGGCCCTGCCCCACTTCCCGATCCTGATCATGGCCACCACCACGCGGACGGCGGCACTGACCGACTGGCGCGAGCAGAACGCCATCCTGATCTCGGTCGCCGGCGCCTCCGCGCTCGCCATCGCCGGCGTTCTGATCGCGATCGTGCGCAAGCTGCTGGAGCAGCACCGCGCCTCCCGCGAGCGGCTGATGCTGGAGAAGCAGCGCCTCGACCGCGCCGTCAACAACATGACGCAGGGTTTGCTGCTGTTCGACGCCGAACGCCGGCTCGTGGTCTGCAACCAGCGCTACATCGAGATGTACCGATTGTCGCCAGACGTGGTCAAGCCGGGCTCCAGTTTCGACGACATCATCGCCCATCGCCAGGCGACCGGCTCCTTCACCGGCAACGTCCAAGACTATGTCGCGCGCGTGCTGCGCGACATCCATGTCCGCAACTCCATGGTGGTCGACACGGCCGACGGCCGCTCGATCCAGATTCTCAACGAACCGCTCGCCGACGGTGGCTGGGTGGCGACGCACGAGGACATCACCGAACGGCGGCGCATCGAGGAACGCATCACCCATCTCGCCCATTACGACGCCCTCACCGACCTGCCCAACCGCGCCATGTTCCACGAGCATCTGCGCGCGGAGCTGGCCGGCGTCACCGGCGGCGAACAGGTCGCGGTGCACTATATCGACATCGACGAGTTCAAGGGCGTCAACGACGCACTCGGCCATCTCGTCGGCGACGAACTGCTGAAGTCGGTGGCTGCGAGCCTGAGCCGGTGCATCGGCCCCGCGGATTTCGTGGCGCGGCTCGGCGGTGACGAATTCGCCATCGTGCAGAGCGCCGTGACGTCGCCGGACCAGGTCAACGAGCTCGTCGCACGGGTCTTCCATGCCATCCGCACCCCGTTCGACTGCATGGGTCATCATCTCACCACAGATGCCAGCATCGGCATCGCGCTCGCGCCGGAGCACGGCACCGCGCTCGACCAGATCCTCAAGAACGCGGACATGGCGATGTATGCCGCCAAATCCGCCGGACGCCGAACCTATCGCTTCTTCGAGCCGGAGATGGACGCCAAGGTCCACGAGCGGCGGCAGCTCGAGATCGACCTGCGCCACGCCATCGCGCAAGGCGGGGGCGAAGGCGGCCTCGAGGTCTATTACCAGCCTTGCCTCGGCCTGAAGGACGACCGCATCACCGGCTGCGAGGCGCTGGTGCGCTGGCGCCATCCCGAGCGCGGCATGGTCTCGCCGGCCGAGTTCATCCCGATCGCCGAGGACACCGGCCTGATCAACGAGATCGGCGAATGGGTGCTGGCAACCGCCTGCCGGGATGCAGCGAGCTGGCCCGACGACATTCGCCTCGCCGTCAACGTCTCCCCGGTGCAGTTCAAGAGCGGCACGCTGGCGCTGAAGATCATGGCGGCGCTCGCCGCCTCCAATCTGCCAGCGAGCCGGCTCGAGCTCGAGATCACCGAAGCGGTGCTGATCCGCGACGACGATGCGGCGCTCGCGATCCTGCACCAGCTGCGCGCCATCGGCGTGCGCATCGCGCTCGATGATTTCGGCACCGGCTACTCCTCGCTGAGCTATCTGCACCGCTTCCCGTTCGACAAGATCAAGATCGACCGCTGCTTCGTCAAGGACATCGCCGGCCCCGACGGCTCGGCCAGCATCGTGCAGGCGGTCGTCAATCTGGCCGCCGCCCGCCGCATGGCGACCACGGCCGAGGGCGTCGAGACCGAGGAGCAGCAGCGCCTGCTCCGCGCGCTCGGCTGCTCGGAGATGCAGGGCTATCTGTTCAGCGCCGCGAAGTCCGCCGACCAGGTGCTGGAGCTGTTCGCCCTGCATCGCGGCCGGCTCGCCGAGCGCAGCGGTGCGGAAAACCGCCGCCGCGAGGCGAGCTAGCCATTCGGCCTGCGCGCCGCGCTTGACGGTGACATCAGGCTAAAGTATTTCAGCGCTCGCAGCTGCCGAATGCCGCTGCCGTAGGCGTTACCGTCATCCAACGCGTCCTTTGTCGAGAGGATCCCGGCTGGGAGATCTCGATTCACGAGACGCCACGGTTATGCCATCAC
The DNA here is from genome assembly GCF_054057995.1 of Bradyrhizobium sp. USDA 4486. Classification (NCBI taxonomy): domain Bacteria; kingdom Pseudomonadati; phylum Pseudomonadota; class Alphaproteobacteria; order Hyphomicrobiales; family Nitrobacteraceae; genus Bradyrhizobium; species Bradyrhizobium sp. USDA 4486. The sequence goes on along the minus strand of NZ_JBSRZV010000001.1, from coordinate 2,011,605 downwards.
TTTCCCCGTTTGCGGACATTTCCCCGTTCAAGACGTCGATTCCAGCGCGGCTTCTTGTCGCCTGGATGTTCGCAGTCTTGTCGGGTTGCTCGCTGCCGGGGTCTGCTGGGTTGCCGTGGCCTTCACCTCCATCGAAAGGCAGCAACCATGAAGATGACTGGCAACACGATCCTCATCACCGGCGGCACCAGCGGCATTGGCCGCGCACTGGGTGAAGCTTTCCACGACCGCGGCAATCGCGTCATCGTCACCGGACGACGACAGGCCCTGCTCGATCAGATCACGGCTGAACGCCCCGGCCTGGTCGGCCTGCCGCTCGACCTCGACGATGCCACGGCAATGCCGCGCCTGGCAGCCGAGATGCGCGCGCGCTTCCCCGAGCTTAACGTGCTGATTGCAAACGCCGGAATCTCCCGGACGGAGGACATGACCGCGGACGGCTGGGACGCCTCAGACGCGGAAGCGATCGTCGCGACCAATATTCTCGGCGTGCTGCGCGTCGCGGCCGCACTCCTGCCGCTCCTGAAGACGCAGCGGAATGCGACGATCATCGCGACCAGCTCGAACCTCGCTTTCGTGCCTCGCGCCGACCTTCCGACCTACTGCGCCAGCAAGGCGTTCCTGCACTCCTGGCTGCAATCATTGCGGCACCAGCTTCGCAGGATCCCGGTCGAGGTGCTGGAGCTCGCGCCACCCTATGTGCAGACCGAGCTGACCGGCCCGCAGCAGGCCAGCGACGCGCGCGCCATGCCGCTTCCCGCCTACGTCGCGGAAGTGATGCAACTGCTGGAGCTGCGGGTGCATCCGCGCGATGAAGTGCTGGTCGAACGCGACCGCGCCCGCCGCTGGGCCGAGCGCGACGGCCGCTACGAGGCAACATTCGCGGCCTTGAATCCGAGCTGAGACGGCGCCCGACACGAATTCGCCCGGGAGCGGTATCCACTCCCGGGCGATCGATATCTCGATGTTGTACGGTTTAGTTCGGCACCGCAGCCTTCGGCGCGGGCTTCGCGGCGACCGCATTCGCGGTCTGGCCGTGGAGGAAATCGTAGGCCGCGTGCAGGGCCTTGTCGTCCTCCTCCTTCGGCCGGAACGTAGGACTGCGATCCGGTCTGCTCGGTGCCGTCGGCGGCCGAGAGATGCCCGCGCATCTGCGACTCCGCCATGGTGTCCATGCGGCCCTTCAGCTCGGGCGGCACCTCCTGGAGGATCTCGATGTCGGGCGCGATGCCCTGGGCCTGGATCGAGCGGCCCGAGGGCGTGTAGTAGCGCGCCGTGGTCAGCGCCAGCGCGCCGTTGCCGGCGCCGAGCGGGATGATGGTCTGCACCGAGCCCTTGCCGAACGAGCGCGTGCCGATGATCGTCGCACGCTTGTGATCATGCAGCGCACCGGCCACGATCTCCGAGGCCGACGCCGAACCGCCATTGACCAGGATCACGAGCGGCTTGCCCTTGGTGAGGTCGCCGCCATGCGCGGTGAAGCGCTGGGTCTCCTCTGGATTGCGGCCGCGGGTCGAGACGACCTCGCCGCGCTGCAGGAATGCGCTCGACACCGACACGGCCTGGTCGAGCAGGCCGCCCGGATTGTTGCGCAGGTCCATCACGTAGCCGACGAGCTTCTCCTGCGGGACCTGCTTGGAGATCGCGGCGATCGCCTTCTTCAGTCCGTCGGTGGTCTGCTCGTTGAACGAGGTGACGCGGATATAGCCGATGTCGCCGTTCTCGACATGGAAGCGCACCGGGCGCACATGGATGATCTCGCGCGTGATCGCGACGTCTAGCGGCGCATCCGCCCCCTTGCGCATGATGGTGAGCTTGGTCTTGGTGTCGACCGGCCCCTTCATCTTGTTGACGGCCTGTTCGAGCGTCATGCCCTGCACCGCCTCGCCGTCGATCTTGCTGATGAGGTCGCCGGACATGATGCCGGCCTTGGATGCCGGCGTGTCGTCGATCGGCGAGACGACCTTCACGAGGCCCTCCTCCATCGTGACCTCGATGCCGAGGCCGCCGAACTCGCCGGAGGTAGTCTCCTGCATCTCGGTCCAGGCCTTGTCGTTCATGTAGCGCGAATGCGGATCGAGCGCTGTCACCATGCCCGTGATCGCGCCTTCGATCAGCTTGGAATTGTCCGGCTTCTCGACGTAGCTCGCCTTCACGCGCTCGAAGACCTCGCCGAACAGATTGAGCTGGGTATAGGCATCATCCGCACTCGCTGCCGCCCGTGCCGCCCACACGCCGCCATGGGGGCTCGCGACCAGAAGGGTCAGACACGCTCCGGTGAGCGCGCCCAGGGGGAACAGCAGGGATTTCCGCATGGAGGGCCTTCTTAGCTGGCGGTTCTGTTGGAGGTCTGGAAGCCGCCATGCAAATGGCGATCCAGCCCGCTTCTCACAATACCATTCAGGTTTCTTGATGGCCGGGCCGCCAGGCTGGCGGGTACATCGCAAAAATCTCTCCCAAAAAGCCTTGGCCGGCGAGCTAAACTTTTGGCAACGTTCCGAAACCGTTCACGCAAAGCGGAATCGGGTTGGCCCGGCCACGCCTCGCAGCTATGCGATTTTAGGATGGTTTTGCAGGGCCGGACGGGCTAGGCGATGAGACAAGGCTTCAAATTCTCGGGAGGATAACAATGAACGAAGCACCCCGCATCCGGCCGGAACGGAACGTTGAGCTCGGCGCCAGCAATGAACCGTTCCAGAACCTGCATGAATTCATCCGGAAGGCGCGTGCCAACCTCAACCAGAACGCCTGGGACTACATCGTCGGCGGACCGGGGCCAGGACCACCGGCAGCCGCATCCTGCGGCCGAACTGCTCGACCGAGCCGTCGACCTTGCGGACGTCACGCAGCACGCGCGGCCGGAAGGCGATCTCGTCCAGCGCCATGCGGTTGCGGCGCATTGTGGTCTCGGTCTCGGCGGCGGCCCTCGAGATTTTTGACCCGGATGGCGCCGCGAGCGTCGCGCGCGCGGCGGGCACCTTCGGCGCGGCGCACATGCTGAGCTCGGTGTCGGAGCCTGGCCTTGAGAAGACCGCCGAGTCCGCTCCCGATGCACTGCGCCTCTACCAGCTCTATGTCCGCGGCGATGACGCCTTTGTCGCCGATGTCGTCAGCCGCGCCGAGAGAAACGCCTATGCCGCATTCTGCCTGACCGTCGACACCGCCCATTACAGCCGTCGTGAGCGTGACATCGCCAAGCGCTATGTTCGCGAAAGCCGCCTGCGCGCCACCGGCGGCGATTTCCAGAAGGGTCTGGAGTGGCGGACCGTGAAGATGATCAAGGACAAATTCAAGATACCGCTGATTGTCAAGGGCATCGCCACCGCCGAAGATGCGCTGATCGCGCTCGACCATGGCGTGGAGTGGATCTACGTCTCCAACCATGGCGGGCGCCAGCTCGATCACGGCCGCGGGGCCATGCACGTGCTCCCTGAGATCGTCGATGCCGTGAAGGGCCGCGCCAAGATCATGGTCGACGGCGGCTTCTGCCGCGGCACCGACATCGTCAAGGCGATCGCGGCGGGCGCCGACCTCGTCGGCATCGGCCGGCTGCAATGCTGGGCGCTGGCGGCGGCGGGCGAAGCTGGCGTCACGCGAATGCTGGAACTACTGGAGGACGAGGTGCTGCGCTGCCTCGGCCTCTTGGGCGCCACGTCGTTCGCCGAGGTCAACAAGTCCTGCCTGCATCCGGCGACCGCGACAAATGCGCCGAGCGTGTTCAGCGCGTTCCCGCTGTTCGACCATGACCCGTACCGGTACTGAATGAAAGGATGCAGGTGACTTCGCTCTCTCCCGGCAGCGCCGATGCGCTTCTGTTCGATCTCGGGCGCGTGGTGCTCGACATCGATTTCTCCAAGGCGATCGACTGCTGGGCGGGACATGCCGGCTGCAAGCCCGAAGCCATCGTCGCGCGCTACGTGCGCGATGAGGCCTACCGGCTGCACGAGCTCGGTAAGATCAGCGACGAGGACTATTTCGCCTCGCTGCGCACCTCACTCGGGATCGGCATTTCGGATGCGCAGTTCCTGGAGGGGTGGAACGCGATTTTCGCCGGCGAGATGCCTGATATCGCCGAGCTGTTGCCGCGTGCGGCAAGGCAGATGCCGCTCTACGCGTTCTCCAACACCAACCGGCCGCATGTGGACTATTTCTCGAAAGAATATGCCGAGTTGCTTGGCCATTTCCGAGAGATCTACCTGTCCTCCAGCATCGGCCTACGCAAGCCGGACGCGGAGGCTTTCGACCATGTCGTGGCCGCCATCGGCGTGCCCGCCAACCGGATCGTGTTCTTCGACGATCTTGCCGAGAACATCGAGGGGGCCCGCGCCCGTGGCTTGACCGCGGTGCACGTGACCTCGCCCACCGATGTCGGGAACGCACTGAAAGCACTCGGGGTTTGACGTTCGGTGCGGTTCGGCCTGTTACCGGGTCAGCCGGTGCTGGAACTAATTTGGCGCAGAATGAGGAACCAAATCACTTTGTGCAATTTTGTACGGAGTTCCCGGAACGAATGTTCGCGGGCGGACTCATTACTCTGTTGGGAATTCTACATCGGACTCATCCTCGTGTTGGGCAAAACCTACCTCACCAAGCAGGCCTCGCTGCTGATGAAATACGCCAGAACCACCTCGGATTCTGAGCTCTCCGCCAAATTGATCAGCAAGGCCGCCGACCTGAAATCGCAAGCCGATCCGCTGCCCGACAAGGATCAGAGTCCCAAAGCGCCGGACGTCAGTCCGGACGAGCAGCCGGGGAGTTGACCGATGCTGGCCGTGGCGCTCGTCCTTCTCATCCTCGCCATGGCCATCCTCATACCGGTCTGTCTCGCCTTCCGGATCATGCCGCGGCGGATTTGACGTCAGTCTTTCACTGCAGTGCGGATCACACAGGATGAATCATCCTGCGCGACCGCCTTTTTGCCTCTGCGCCTGCACTCGGCTAGAACTCTCGCCGCCGATTTGCCCGAACGGGCGTAGCTGGAGTTTTCACCCGTGGCCCTGATGCCGGTTTCTGACGCGCTTGCCGCGGTGCTTGCCGGCGCAGAGCCGCTGCCTGAAGAGATGGTCGCCCTCGACCACGCCTTCCACCGCGTGCTCGCCCGCCACGTCGCTGCGCAGCGCACGCAGCCGCCGCAGGCGATGTCGGCGATGGATGGCTATGCGGTGCGCGCGGCCGATGCCGCGACAACCGAGTCCCAGCTCACCGTGATCGGCGAGGTCGCGGCGGGCCGGCCGTTTGCGGGATCGGTCGGTAGCGGCGAAGCCGTGCGGATCTTCACCGGCGGCGTCGTTCCCGATGGCGCCGATGCGGTCGTGATCCAGGAGGACACGGTCGTGGACGGCGGGCGCATCACCATCAAGGAAGCGGCAGTGACGGGACGGCACATCCGCCCGGCCGGCGTCGATTTCCGCGAGGGCGACGTGCTGCTGCGCGAGGGCATCCGGCTGACCGAGCGCGACCTTGCACTCGCCGCCGGCATGAATCACCCGCTTCTGCCCGTCCGCCGCCGCCCGAAAGTCGCGATCCTCGCCACCGGCGACGAGCTTGTGATGCCGGGCGCCACGCCTGGCCCCGGCCAGATCGTCTATTCCAATGGCTACGCCCTTCACGCGCTCGCGCGCAGCGAGGGGGCCGATACCGTCGATCTCGGTGTTGCCGCCGATACCCTGGACGCCACCACGGCGGGCATCCGCCGCGCCCGCGAGAGCGGCGCCGACATCCTGATCACCACCGGCGGCGCCTCGGTCGGCGACCACGATCTGGTCCAGCAGGCACTGACGGCCGAGGGGATCGCGATCACATTCTGGAAGATCGCGATGCGGCCCGGCAAGCCGATGATGCATGGACGCCTGGCGGCAATGCGCGTGATCGGGCTGCCCGGCAATCCCGTGTCATCCTATGTGTGTGCCTTCCTGTTCATGGTGCCGCTGATTCGCGCGCTGTCGGGCCGTTCCGTGATTCACCATCGCCGCGAACGGGCGGTGCTCGGCCGCGACGTCGGCGCCAACGACCAGCGTGAGGATTATCTGCGCGCACGGCTGGAGACGCGCGACGACGGCACGCTGATCGCCGTTCCCGTCAATCACCAGGATTCCTCACTGCTTGCGAATCTCGCTGCGGCACAGGCACTTCTGGTGCGCGCGCCGTTCGCGCCGAAGGCCGAAGCGGGCACGCCTTGCGAGGTGCTGCGCCTGCCGGTCTGAACGCGCCGGCTACACGCGTGGCGCGAACTTTGTCGCGTTCACGGTAAATTAAGCAGTTGCGGAACATGTATCGAACATATAGTGTCCGTTCATGATTTGTTTCGAGCATGTAGCGGCTTATCGCTGAATTCAGCGTCTCGGAATCGAACGACATCAACCGGGGGATTTTGGTCGAGATGTTAACGCGCAAACAATACGAGCTCCTGCGGTTCATCAGCGAGCGATTGAAGGAAAGCGGCGTGCCGCCCTCCTTCGACGAGATGAAGGACGCGCTCGATCTGCGCTCGAAGTCGGGCATCCATCGCCTGATCACCGCACTCGAGGAGCGCGGCTTCATCCGCCGCCTGCCCAATCGCGCCCGCGCCATCGAAGTCATCAAGCTGCCCGAGCTGCAGGCCGCGGCCGGCAACCGCCGCGGCTTCACGCCGAGCGTCATCGAAGGCAATCTCGGCAAGGTGAGGACGACGTCCAGCCCGCCCGCCGACGAGGGCGAGCGCCCCGTCGCCGTGCCGGTGATGGGCCGCATTGCGGCCGGCACGCCGATCGAGGCGTTGCAGACTCGCAGCCATACGATCAGCGTCCCGCCCGACATGCTCGGCTCGGGCGAGCATTACGCGCTCGAGGTGCGCGGCGATTCCATGGTGGAAGCCGGCATCCTCGACGGCGACATGGCGCTGATCCAGCGCAACGAGACCGCCGACACCGGCGACATCGTGGTGGCGCTGATCGACGACGAGGAAGCGACCTTGAAGCGCTTCCGCCGTCGTGGCGCCTCGATCGCGCTCGAGCCCGCCAATGCGGCCTATGAGGTGCGCATCCTGCCGCCGAACCGGGTCAAGATTCAGGGCAAGCTGATCGGGCTTTATCGGAAGTACTGATACCGCAAGTCCTGAGCGCGCTGTCCGCGCGCTCCGGTCGGCATCGCCATCAGAGATCGGAGCGGATGATTGTCCGCTCCCGCTGGATAGTCTTTCTGGTTTCGCTCAGATTATCCGGCCCCTGCTCCGACGCTACATCCTCGGCACGCCGCACCAAGCAGACCGCTTCGGGATGGCTTTTGAAGGTTCGAGGAGACGTCATGCGCAAGATCATCCTGAGCACGGTGGCCGCAGCGCTGATTGCGGGATCAACGTCGCAAGCCGTTGCTGCACCATCGCATCGCCATGTCCGCAAGGACACCGCCAAGGAAACGGTAGCGAGCGAGCAAGTCCGAAACGCGCGCAATGCGCTCACGCAGCCATCACAATCGGTCTGGCCATATTCCGGCTGGTCGGCGCCCGCCGGCCGCTGACACGCGCCCACCGAATGCGCGAAAGCAGGGTTTGTTCCTAGCGCCTTCGGGAAAGATAATGTGATCGCATGCTGCGGTGGCGAGCCGCAGATTTGCCTATAACCGCGCAGACGCTATGATGCTTCCACTCTGATAGAGGCCTGCGCCTCGTAAGACAGAGGCGCGGGTTGCTATCTCCGCATGAGGAGCACCCACGATGTGTGACTACAGCCTGCATGCCGTCGCATCGCGCCCTGCCGAAGTCGGCGAGACGATCGTGACGACAACTTTCCGCGGCACCTCGACGCGCGGCTTTGCCTCCGCGGCCGATCCAACAGTCGCGGTCTGCCTGCTGCCGGGAACGGAGCTCGCCTTCGCCGACAACGTCCGCTACGACAATCGCTGGATCTGGACGCGCACCGTCAACTCGCGCGTCGGCAAGTTCGGCAAGATCGATCCGCACATTCCCGATCGCCATCATGATGCGATCGAGTTCCCCGACGGCAAATACGTGCTGGTGACGCAACTCGTCGAAGGCCAGCAAGCAACTGTGCTGCAACTGCCCGTGACGCAGCCGCTTGGCGAGCGCGAGCACAAGCCGCAGGTCAGTGCCGAGAACCGGCCGGCAACTCCGCGTCTGCCGATCGGCTGACGCAGATATCCCGGGCCGACAGCCCGGGCCAGGAAGAGAGATCGCCATCGCCGGCCGTGGCCGGCGACGTGGTGTGGCTTGCGTCTCTCGACATCCGGGCGGACGAGGTCAGCCCACCGCCTTCCCGCCGCACGAAGTTTGCGCTGTCCTGCCTGAATTTTGACCGTCCGCTCCGCAAGTAAATGCCCGATGCTGTCTCGGCTGGTGTCTTGGCTGGCGTCTTGGCACGAGGCGGCGGGCACGTTCGATGAAGACCTTCATTCGCGTCGTTGAGCTCTGGGTACCGGACCGGACGCGCATGCGGCTGGAATTCGGCGGCGGCCTCTATGACGAGGGGCTGTCCGCGTTCAAGGCTGTGAGCGAGGATCTGAATTTCGGATATGACGAGGGACTTCCCGGCAAGGCCTGGGCGAGCGGCCACCCGGTGATTCTCACCAAATTCGCCAACTCCGATTTCAAGCGAACTGATGAGGCGCTGGCGGCGGGACTCACCTGTGGGGTCGCGGTGCCGGTATTTTCAGGCGAATTCCTGCAAGCCGTGATGGTGCTGTTCTGCGGCGACGACGAGGCGCATGTCGGCGCGATCGAGCTCTGGCACAATGATCCTGACGTCTCACACGAGATGGGACTCGTCGATGGCTACTATGGCACTGCCGACATGTTCGAGTTCAACTCCCGCCACACCAGGTTTCCGCGCGGCTTCGGCCTGCCCGGACGCACCTGGAAAGCGGGCCTGCCGCTGATCATCAAGGAACTGCACAACGCCAAGAGCTTTCTGCGCTGGGAGGATGCAGCCGAGATCGGCATCAATCTCGGCGTCGGCATCCCCTACCGAACCGGCACCGACCAGACCTGGGTGCTGACCTTCCTCTCCGCACAGGCATCGCCGATTGCGCGACGCTTCGAGATCTGGGTCCCGAACGAGACCCGCTCCGCGCTGGTCTTCCGCGACGGCGATTGCAGCGCGCAGACCGATCTTGCCGCGCTCTATGCCGAAAAGTCCATCACCAGGGGCGACGGCAGCATTGGCGGCGCCTGGGCCACCGGCATGCCCGCGATCAACGATGATCTCTCCCATGACCGCTCGACCTCGGCCGCGGCGGCACGCGCGGCCGGACTGAGCCGGATGGTGGCCCTGCCCGTCGTCGGCAAGTCCGGCCTCGACTCCGTGCTGGCTTGGTACCTGTAGCCGGTACGCTCAATCATCGGCCTGCAAGTCCGTCTCGGACGGGGTCGCGTTCCGGTTGCGGGGAGCAGCCGGCGGCGCAAGGCTCGCCCCGAAATCAGCCTCGCCCGCAATCGCCGGGGACCACGGCCGGTCGGCGCCTCTCGCCTTCACCGCCTGCACCGCGAATCCGTCGCCGCGACGTGTCAGCGCCAGCGCGCCCTGCGCCGCGAGCCTCTGCCGGTCGACCACCATCGCAGCGCAATCCGGCGGCGCTGGCCTTGCCGTGACCACCAGTGCAGCGCGACTGCAATCATCAGCCAGTGCATCGATCCGCAAGGACAGCGCGACCAGCCGCCCATCGGCGAGCGGCGTGAGGCAGCCGGCCTCGTCGCATGACACGCCGTCGGCCAGTGCGGCACTGCCACCATCGCGCGCATCGGCATCGGCGGCGAGCCACTCCTTGAGCAGAAAACCGTCCTTGCTGGCCCTGATCAGATGCAGGTGGCCGTCCCTGCCACGCACAGCGATACTCTGGCCGTCCCCGGCAATCAAAACGTCGGGTTGGCGCACCGACAGCCCCCAGAGCATCGCCACCAGCAGCACCACGGCGCCGGACCAGCGCAGCGGCGTCCGCAACAAGCCCATCACGATGACCCCGAGGCTCGCCGCGATCAGCGGGCCTATGCCGAATGCCGGGATGCGGCCGACAGCGCCTGGCAATCCCGCTACCCAGCGCGAGACCGCGATCATCCAATCGATACCGATCCCCATCAGCCACCAGAACACGCCGTCGAGCCCGAACGGTGCCGCAAGCAGGCCCAACAGCCCAGCCGGCATGACCAGCGCCGAGACCACCGGCATCGCGCCGAGATTGGCGAGCACACCGAACGGCGTGACGCGGTGGAAGTGAAAGGCGGCGTAGGGCGTGGTCGCAAGCCCCGCGATCAGCGAGGCCAGGAACAGCATCGCGATCTCGCGTCCGCCCCACAGCGCGATGCGCGCGGTCGTGGAATGATCGGGCGAGGCAAACAGGTTCGGCATGCCGATCTGCACCAGCGCGACAAGTCCGAGCGTCGCAGCAAAGGACATCTGGAAGCTCGGATGCACAAGCGCTTCCGGCGCGACCGCAAGCACGATCATCGCCGCCACGGCCAGCGTGCGGAAGGTGATGGCGCGCCGGTCGACCATCACAGCGATCAGCACCACCGCCGTCATGAAGAACGATCTTTGCGTCGCGACTTCCGCGCCCGACAGCAGCAGATAGAACGCCGCAGCGACCAGCGCCGCGGCGGCCGACCATTTCTTGATGGGGAAGCCGGCCGCCAACCCCGGAATCAAGGCCAGCAGCGCGCGCACCGCGAAGAACACGACACCTGCGACGACGGCCATGTGGTAGCCGGAGATCGACAGCACATGACCAAGGCCCGAGATGAACATGGCGTCGTTGACGGGCGTCGTGATCGCATCGCGCCGACCGGTGAGCAGCGCGGTCGCGATGGCGCGATCGTCGCCTTCGAGCGTTGAGCGGATGCGCGCGTCGATCGCATCGCGCAAGCCCTGCATGAACGCGGCGTAGCGCAGCCGCAGGCCGCCGGTATCGGGCGGCACCGACGCCGTGATCGCGCCCATCACGAAGCCGGACGCGCCAATACCCTGGAAGAACATGTCGCGCGAGAAATCGTAGCTGCCGGGTCGCACCGGCGAGATCGGCGGCAACAATCGCGCCTTCAGCTGCACGAAGCTGCCGACCTCGGGCGCAGTCCCTTTGCGCACCGACAGGCGCACGCGCTCGAGCTTGACGTCGCTGCGCTGCGCCTCCATCGCGGTGACGCGAAGGACAAAACGATCGGTGCGCTCGCGGATGTCGCGGGTCTCGACGAAGCCCGACAGCGATACCGAATAGAGCGGCTTTGCCAGTACGGTGTGCGAAATGCGCGCCGTCTTCCAGGTCGCCACGGCAAGGCCGGCCGCGACGGCAGCGATCAGAAGCGCAGGCGCGAACCACCGGCTCCGTCGCAACAGAACCGCGCCAGACATGAGCGCGACCGCGGTGGCGGCAACGACCCACAGCACCGGCTCATGATCGGCCGCGAAGTACAACGCGATGCCGCCGCCGAATGCGACAGGGACCCACGGCAACAGCCGCCCTGCGCCGGTTTCAGCGTGCGCCCATTCGCGGAGCGTCTCGACGGTCGCGGGCCAAAGGCCGGAGCCCACCGGCGCAAAGCCGTCAGCCGCGACGGTTCGGCCCGTCGGCCAAGTTCCCGCAATCCCTTGCGAGACACGCTGCGGCCGGCCCGGCTCTGCCATTCCCTAGCACCCTGCGATACGCGACGGGTGCCGAGGCTACCGGAACGTGCAGGCGGACGAATAGCGGTACGGATCGGGAACGAAGGGGACGCCGCCCTACTTTTCCTCTTCCATCGTCACGGCGACATCCGCTTTCGCCGAGAGGCGGACCTTGTTGCCCTCGACGTCGGCGACGAGACCCTTATCGATGAAATGATGATGGCCCTTGTGGCTGCCCTCACCGCTGTCCTTCTTGGTCAGCTTGATGCGATTGCCCTCGACCCGGTCGACGGTGCCGACATGGACGCCATCGGCGCCAATGACTTCCATATGCTCTGCGATGTTCTGCATGGCGGGATCCTTGTTGGATCCCGGCCAACGCGCTCGCCCGACGTTCGTTTCCATCGCCGGAATGACGATCCCGTGTGCGTCCGCTAGATCAGCGGCACTTGCGACGAGGCGTGGTGATTGACGATCTTCCAGTCGCCGTCCTCTCGCGTGATGACCCAGCTCATCTTGATGACGAGATCGTCTCGCTCGCCCGCGAGGTCGAACGCGATGGTGGCCGCCATGTTGATCAGGTCAGGGCCGGCCTGCGCCGCGTTCACCTCGGAAAAGGTCGCGTTCGGCTTTGCGCCAGCGCGGCAGGCCGTTGAAGTAATCGGCGACGCCGTCCCTCCCCCGATAGAGCTTTGGGTTGGAGCCGAAGAAGAACGCGTTCCTCGCATAGAGCGACGACGGCGCGGCAGCATCGAGCTTTGCGAAGCGGGCGCACCATTTCGCGATGATGGCGGAAACGATGGCGTCAGCTTCGCTGCTCATCTCGGCTCCTCAGCCTTTGGCGACTTCCTTCGCGAACGTATCGCGCAGGCCAATGGTGCGCGAAAACACCGGCTTGCCCGGCGTCGAGTCCTTGTCGCGCACGAAATAGCCCTGGCGCTCGAACTGCATCGGCTCCATCGAATTGGTCTCCGCAACGGAAGCCTCGACCCGCGCATCGGACAGGATCTCCAGCGAGTTCGGATTGAGATCGGCCGCGAAATTCGAGGCGTCGGGGCTCGGGTTGGCGAACAGCTGGTTGTAGATGCGGATCTCTGCCGGCTTCGACGTCGCCGCCGGCAGCCAGTGCATGGTCGCCTTGACCTTGCGACCGTCGGGGGCATTGCCGCCTTTGGTCGCGGGGTCGTAGCTGCAGCGCAGCTCCACCACCTCGCCCTTATCGTTCTTGATCACACCGGTGCACTTGATGAAATAGGCATAGCGCAGCCGCACCTCGTTGCCCGGCGACAGTCGGAAGAACTTCTTCGGCGGGTTCTCCATGAAGTCGTCCTGCTCGATATAGAGCTCGCGGCCAAACGTGATCTTCCGCGTACCGGCGCTAGCGTCGTCCGGGTGGTTGATCGCCTCGAGCTCCTCGGTCTGCCCTTCCGGGTAGTTCTCGATCACGACCTTGAGCGGCCTCAAGACTGCCATGCGCCGCTGCGCCGTGCGATTCAGCTCCTCGCGGATGCAGAACTCGAGCATGCCGACGTCGACCACGCTGTTCGCTTTCGCCACACCGATGCGCTTGACGAATTGGCGCAGCGCGGCCGGTGGCACGCCGCGGCGGCGCATCCCCGCCATAGTCGGCATGCGCGGATCGTCCCAGCCCGCGACATGACCGTCGCGGACGAGCTGGGTCAGCACGCGCTTTGACAGCAGCGTGTAGGTCAGGTTGAGGCGCGCGAACTCGTACTGATGCGGCTCGGACGGCACCGGCAGCTTCTCGATGAACCAGTCATAGAGCGGCCGGTGGTCCTCGAACTCCAGCGTGCAGATCGAATGCGTGATGCCTTCAATGGCGTCCGACTGGCCGTGGGCATAATCGTAGCTCGGATAGATGCACCACGTGTTGCCGGTGCGCGGATGGTGCGCGTGCAGAATGCGGTACAGCACGGGATCGCGCAGGTTGATGTTGCCCGCGGCCATGTCGATCTTGGCCCGCAAAACCCGCGCGCCGTTGGGGAATTCGCCGGCCTTCATGCGGCGGAACAGGTCGAGATTCTCCTCGACCGAGCGGTCGCGGAACGGCGAGTTCTTGCCGGGCTCGGTCAGCGTGCCGCGCGAGAGGCGGATCTCCTCCTGGGTCTGGTCGTCAACATAGGCAAGCCCGTCGCGGATCAGCTGCTCCGCCCATTCGTACAGGCGGTCGAAATAGTCCGAGGCGAAGAACAGGTTCTTGCCCCAGTCGAAGCCGAGCCAGCGCACATCGGCCTGGATGGAATCGATATATTCCTGCTCTTCCTTGACCGGGTTGGTATCGTCGAAGCGCAGATGGCACCGGCCCGGAAACTCCTGGGCGATGCCGAAGTTAAGTGCGATCGACTTGGCGTGGCCGATATGCAGGTAGCCGTTCGGCTCCGGCGGGAACCGGGTCACGATCTCCTTGTACTTGCCCTGATCGAGGTCGGCCTGGATGATGTCACGAATGAAATCGCGCCCAACCTCGCCTGCCACCGGTTCTGTCATTACGAAAATCCTGTAGGGAAATCAGCGGTCCTTCTGCCAAATTCGCGTGGCCGCGCCAAGGGCTTAAGTACGGCTTTAAGCCGTCCGCCGTCGGGCTTTAGTTATGCTCCGGTCCTGCTATACACCACCGCCTCCAATGCATAGGCCCTGCCAAGAATGACCGATCCCGTCGTCACCCGCTTCGCTCCGTCTCCGACCGGCTTCCTCCATATCGGGGGTGCCCGCACCGCGCTGTTCAACTGGCTCTATGCGAAGAAGCACGGCGGCAAGATGCTGCTCCGGATCGAGGACACCGACCGGGAGCGCTCCACGGAAGCTGCGATCGGCGCCATCCTGGACGGCTTGAGATGGCTCGAGCTCGGCTGGGATGGCGAGGTCATCTACCAGTTCAGCCGTGCCGCCCGTCACCGCGAGGTCGCCGAGCAGCTGCTTGCCGACGGCAAGGCCTACCGCTGCTACGCCACCGCCGAGCAGCTCGCCGCCATGCGCGAGAAGGCGCGAGCTGAGGGCCGCACCCGCCTCTATGACGGCATGTGGCGCGACCGCGATCCGGCAACGGCGCCCTCCGACGTCAAGCCGACCATCCGCCTGCGCGCCCCGCAGACCGGCGAGACCGTGATCGAGGACCAGGTCCAGGGCCGCGTGGTCTGGCAGAACGAGAACCTCGACGACCTCGTGCTGCTGCGTGGCGATGGCAACCCGACTTACATGCTCGCCGTAGTGGTGGACGACCACGACATGGGCGTCACCCATGTCATCCGCGGCGACGATCATCTGATCAACGCCGCCCGCCAGAAGCAGATCTACGATGCGATGGGCTGGGCGCTGCCGAGCATGTCCCACATCCCGCTGATCCACGGCCCGGACGGCTCAAAACTCTCCAAGCGGCACGGCGCGCTCGGCGTCGATGCCTACCGCGCCATGGGGTACCTTCCGGCCGCGCTCCGCAACTACCTCGTCCGGCTCGGCTGGAGCCATGGCGACCAGGAGATCTTCTCGACCGAGGAGATGATCGCCGCGTTCGATCTTGCCAGCGTCGGCCGCGCCGCTGCCCGGTTCGATTTCGCCAAGCTGGAAAGCCTCAACGGCCACTACATCCGCAACGCCGACGATCAATCACTCGTGAAGATGTTCGGGGACGTCCTCGATCACGTCGTGCCAGCCCGCGAGGATATCAAGGCGAAGTTGAACGACACCACGCGGGCGCAGCTGCTCAAGGCCATGCCGGCCCTGAAGGAGCGCGCCAAGACGCTGATCGAGCTGATCGACGGCGCCTATTTCATCTTCGCCGACCGGCCGCTGCAGCTCGATCCCAAGGCGGCCGCTCTGCTGACGGACGAGAACCGCAAGCTGATCGGCCAGCTTCATTCCGCACTGGAGAAAGTTGACGCCTGGAGCAGCGCCACCACCGAAGCCGCGCTGCGCGCCTTTGCCGAGGAAAAAAGTCTTAAGCTCGGCGCGGTCGCCCAACCGCTGCGAGCGGCGCTGACCGGACGGACGACCTCGCCTGGTATATTTGAGGTTTTGGACGTGCTGGGACGCCAGGAAAGCCTGGGGCGGCTTAAGGATCAGTCCAAGGACTAGACTAAGACGTAAGTAGGCCATGGCTGCCATGATCTTGCAGCGCACACAGCAATAATATACCCATCTCCCCCGTACATTCTGGAATATCCGGCCTGCCCCACCACCTCATCGGGGCCTTCCGGGTCCGGCCCGTTTCACCATACATCGGGGACCTCTGATGGACGCAAAACCAAGCAACAAGACCGCCACGCTGACGGTCGGAAACAAGAATTACGATCTTCCGATTCACAGCGGCAGCGTCGGGCCTGATGTCATCGATATCGGCAAGCTCTACGGCCAGTCCGGCCTGTTCACCTACGATCCGGGCTTCACCTCGACCGCGAGCTGCCAGTCCAAGATCACCTATATCGACGGCGACGCCGGCGTGCTGGAATACCGCGGCTATCCGATCGAACAGCTCGCCGAGCACGGCGACTTCCTGGAGACCTGCTATCTCCTGCTGTACGGGGATCTGCCGACCGCCGCGCAGAAGAAGGATTTCGATTATCGCGTGACCCATCACACGATGGTGCACGAGCAGATGGCCCGGTTCTTCCAGGGCTTCCGCCGCGACGCCCACCCGATGGCGATCATGGTGGCCGCCGTCGGCGCGCTGGCAGCGTTCTATCACGATAGCACCGACATCAACGATCCGAAGCAGCGCATGATCGCGTCCATGCGCATGATCGCGAAGATCCCGACGCTGGCGGCGATGGCCTACAAGTACACGGTCGGCCAGCCCTTCGTGTATCCGAAGAACTCGCTCTCCTTCGCCGAGAACTTCCTCAACATGTGCTTCGCCGTGCCGTGCGAGGAGTACAAGATCAATCCGGTGCTCGCTGACGCGCTGGACAAGATCTTCATCCTGCATGCCGATCACGAGCAGAACGCCTCGACGTCGACCGTGCGTATCGCCGGCTCCTCGGGCGCCAACCCGTTCGCCTGCATCGCGGCCGGCATCGCCTGCCTCTGGGGCCCGGCACATGGCGGCGCCAACGAAGCCGCGCTCGCGATGCTCTCCGAGATCGGCACCGTGGACAAGATCCCCGAATTCATCGCCAAGGTGAAGGACAAGAACTCCGAAGTCCGCCTGATGGGCTTCGGACATCGCGTCTACAAGAACTACGATCCGCGCGCCAAGATCATGCAGAAGATGTGTCACGCCGTGCTCAAGGAGACCGGCCATGGCGACGATCCGATGCTGAAGGTGGCGATGGAGCTCGAGAAGATCGCGCTTAGCGACCAGTATTTCATCGACCGCAAGCTGTACCCGAACGTCGACTTCTATTCGGGCATCACGCTGAAGGCGATGGGCTTCCCGGTCTCGATGTTCACCGTGCTGTTCGCGGTCGCCCGCACCGTCGGCTGGATCAGCCAGTGGAGCGAGATGATCGAGGATCCGCAGCAGAAGATCGGCCGTCCGCGCCAACTCTACACCGGCGTCACCCGCCGCGACTACGTCGCGATCAAGGATCGCAAGTAAGACCTGAGCCGACGGGGCTCTCAGAACGGCGCCATCTCACGATGGCGCCGTTTTTGTTTGGCGCCGAAAAACCGGCAACGATCGTCTCACCGGCATCATTTCATACGGCGGCTTCCAGCCTGGCAGCGCAGCAATCCGTCCACGCTAAGCATCGATTGCTGGAAACTCCGCACCAAGATCGAAGCCGGTCTCCTCGGCCGGGTAGTACAAATACCCAGCCAGCGAAAAATCGACGATGGTCGGCCGGTCGCCCAGCATGAAGCGCCGATCGCCGCCGAGATGCTTCTCGACTATTGACAACGCTCCGTGCGCCCTCGCGCGCGTATAAGCCAGCACATCCGGATGCAGCGGCTCCGGCGTCATCGATTGTAAAACCCGGTGCGCGGCAAAGCTGCCGGTGAACCTGTGATTATCGAACAACAACCAGCGTGCAGTCTCAAAGCGTTCCTCCGCATCCAATGGTCCGAACATGCCGTGGGTCTCGGCAAGCCATCCCAGGATCGCCCCCGACTGACTGAGGCATCGGCCATCGAATTCGAGCACCGGGATCTCGCCCATCGCGTTGGTCGCAGCCCGCCAGTCGGGATCGCGTGTCACACCGCCGACGAAGTCGACGCCAATCGGCTCCCAATCGATCCCGGCACAATTGAGAAACAGCGCAACCTTGAACGAATTGCCGGACGCTCCGACGCAATGCAGCCGATATCGCACCATTGGGCAGACCTCGCTCGATCATCGTGAGATCATGTGCGCCCGCCGCTGACACTATTATGGCAGCAGCTTCTCTTGCTGCCCCGCACAACAACATGTCGCCGCATCCCGCCCGCGAGCGCTTGACAGGCGAAGCGCTCCGCGCGCAAATTCTTACACTAAGTAAGAATGAAGTCAGGGATGGAAATGCCGGAGCAGCCGAGAAGTCGGCGGCAGACGCGCGCTGCCATTTTGACTCATCTGCTTCAGTCCGGCGGCTCGTTCCGGCCGCCGCTGGCGAAGGCCGTTCGCCTGTCCGAAGCGAGCCTGTCCCGCATCCTGTTCGACCTCAAAGCCGAAGGCCTGATCGAGGAAATCAGGCGCCCTGCCCCTTATGTCGGCGGCCCAACGGGTCTGGTGGCCCTTGATGGTTCAGTGGCACTTGCCGCATTCGAGCTGAGCACCCAACGGCTCAGTCTCGGCGTGGGTAGCCTGTCGGGCGAGCTGCACTACACCGAACGTGTCCCGCTGCCGCAAACGCCGACCAACGAGGCCGTCGGCCGTGTGTTCCGCGAGGCCATGACATTGCTGCGCGACTGGACGCGGCGCCGCCGCATCACCCTCGCGCAGATCGGCGTCTCCATTCCGGGCCTCGGCCGGCTCAGCGTGTCGGGCAATCCGATCATTCCGTGCGATGTCGGGCGCATCCGCGACATGCTCGATGGCATGTTTGCCGACGTGCCTGCCGAGTTCACCAATTCGGTCGTCGCCCACGCCACCTTTCACCGCTGCCGCACCGAGAACTATCCCTTCAGCGACACCCACCTTTTCGTCCTCGTCAGCCACGGCGTGGCCGGCGCCTGGATGGACGATCCCGGCGAGGCCGATGCCCTGCAACCCATTGAGCTCGGCCACATGGTGTTCGGGCCAGGAGGACCGCGCTGCCGCTGCGGCCATCATGGCTGCGTCGAGGCCTATACGTCGCTGACGGCGCTGGCCGAGCTCCTCGGCGTTGCCGAAGTCGAGCTGCTCCAGCTCGGCAGCGAATGGGTGAACGCGATTCCGCTCTCATCGCGCGCTCGTCAGGATCTGCACCGGCGGCTGTTCCGGCTCGGGCTCGCGATCGGCAACACATTGAACGTGAAGCCATGCGGCGGGGTCGCGATCAGTGGCTGGCCGTCGCTTCTCGGCGAGGACGACCGCAAGGCGGTGATCGACGGGATCGATGCCTGCCTGCTGGGCGGCCGAACCCTCGCGCAAACCTCCCTCGTTTTCGTGCCGCCCTCGACCGGCAACGATCCGCAGGCAGCGCTGGCCTTCGCCGCCTTTTGTCTCGCCAGCCGCGGTGGAATGCCCGCGGCATCGACGGAGGCCGCCTGACATGCCCTGAGACGCGCAGTCTCAACGTGCCAAGAAAGTTCACATCCGGGAGGAACTTGCCATGCCGATCACAACAACAAGGCGCCGTCTGCTCGCTGGATCTGCTGCCATGATTGCGCTGCCGGCCTTTGCCCGTGCCCAAGGCGCCGTCAAGCCGCGCCTGACCGCGATCTCGCAATGGTCCGCGGGCAGCGATGGCGCCGCGATCACCGCGCTCGGCAAGAAGTTCGAGGAGAAAGGCGGCGTCTGGCAGCACTCGCCGGTCCCCGGCTTCACCACCGAGATGATGAACAAGCTGCGTGCCCAGATCATCGCCGGCGATCCGCCGGCCTGCTCGCAGCTCAAGGGACCCGAGATTGCGGCCTGGTCGAAGATCGCTCCGACCGTCGATCTCGACGCACTTGTCGCGGCCGCCGGCTATGAGAACGTGGTCGCGCCGGATCTTGCGAAATTGCATAAGCCGGCCGGCAAGTGGATCGCGCTGCCCTTGCAGATCTACAGCACCAACATGCTGTTCCTCTCCAAGCGCGCGATGGACAAGGCTAAGGCCGACAAGATCCCCGTCACCTGGACCGAATTCAATGATCTCGCCGAAAAGATGAAAGCGGGCGGCGTCGCATACCCCGTCGCCAACGGCGGCACCCGCCCCGATGATGGGCAGAAGTTCGAAGCCGCTTTGGCGGGCATCAGTCCAGCCGTCTATCGCACGGCCATCATGAGTCTCGACGAGAAGGCCCTGAAGGCCCCTGAGATCAAGGCTGCCTTCGCGCAGGTCCGCAAGATCGCCGACTGGATGGACCCGAACGTCGGCGCCCAGCACTTCTCGACCAATCTGAAGCGCTTCGTCGACGGCGACATGGGGATGATGATCATGGGCGGCTGGGCGCAGGGCGTGTTGCGCAACGCCGGCTTCAAGTTCGAAGACTTCACGATTGCCCCGGGACCGAGCGACAATGGCAAGCCGGTCTTCCTGTTGAACGCCGATGCCTTCATCTTCTGGCAGCGCAAGGAGGCGGACCTGCAGGCCGGCCAGACGCTGATGGCCCAGCTCGTCATGGATCCAGCGATCCAGACCATGTACTCGCAGATCACGGGATCGATCCCCGTGCGCACCGATGTCGATCTCTCGGGCGAAGGCTGGTCGGACGGTCAACGCCGGACCGCAGCAGCGCTGAAGGATGCGATCGCCAGCAACCAGGCCGTCCTCAGCCTTGCACACAACATGGCGCAGGAAAACGGCATGACGGCAGCGATGATCGACGTGATCACGGAGTTCGTGAAGAACAAGACCATCAAGCCGGAGCAAGCCGCCACACGCCTCGCCGACGCGGTCGAGGGCGCGCGTTGATCCTCACCGTCTCGACAAGACCGGGCCGGCCCGCTGCTTCTGACATGGTCCACCGGCTGCCCGAAGTTCTGGCGATCTGGGTGCCGCTGCTGCTGTCAGCGGCGCACCTGATAGCGTTCTCGCTGTGGACGATCTGGATATCGTTCACGCCATCCACTCTGGTCCCTGTTACGGGGTGGGTGGGTTTGCGTAACTATTCCGCGGTTGCGGCCTCGCGGAATTGGCAGATCGCGCTCGACAATCTGCTGCTGTTTGGCAGCGCCTTCGTGCTGCTGAGCCTGGCGACCGGGCTCATCCTCGCCATCCTGCTCGATCAGCGCATTCGCGGCGAGAACGTGCTGCGCTCGATCTTTCTCTATCCCCTGGCGGTATCGTTCGTGGTAACCGGCACGGTCTGGAGCTGGCTGCTCAATCCTGGTCTTGGAATCCAGAAGCTGGTCCACGACCTCGGCTGGACCTCCTTCCGGTTCGACTGGCTGATCGACCGCGACATGGCGATCTGGACCATCGTCATCGCGGCGATCTGGCAATCCTCCGGCTTTGCCATGGCGCTCTTCCTCGCCGGCCTCCGCTCTGTCGATGCCGACCTGATCAAGGCCGCGCAGATCGACGGCGCCGGAGCTATCAGGATGCACCGGCGCGTCATCCTGCCGACGCTGTGGCCAATCACTGTCACCGTCATCGTCATCCAATTGCAGTTCGCGATTTCGACCTTCGACCTCGTCCGTGCGCTCACCAATGGCGGGCCAGGAATTGCGACCCAGCTGCCGGCGCTTGTCGTCTATGACCTGATGTTCCAGCGCAGCCTGCTCGGCCGGGGCGCGGCGGCGGCGGTCCTCATGCTGCTCATTCTACTTGCGGTGCTGCTGCCCTATGCAGCGTGGCGCTATATCCAGCGGCGGCGGGCAATCGATGCGTGAGCGAACCTTGGCACCAGGCCGGATCCTGATCTATCTCATCGTTTCGCTGATCGCGGTCGCCTGGCTCGCGCCATTGGCCGTGGTCGTACTGAATTCGCTGCGGACAAACGAGGAGATCGCGCAGGGCTCGATGATCGGCTGGCCGCAGCACCTGGCGTGGAGCAACTACGCCGCCGCCTGGAGCGGCTTCTGCGTCGCCGAGACCTGCGCCGGCATCCGGCCATACATGCTGAACTCCGCGATCGTGACCATTCCCGCGACGATTTTCTCGACCCTGCTGGGCGCGCTCGCGGGTTACGCGGTCTCGCTCTGGCGCTTTCGCGGCGACAGCTGGATCTACGGCATCGTCACGCTCGGCATCTTCCTTCCCCAGCAGATGCGTCTGCTGCCCTGGACCATTGTGCTGCGCGACACCGGCCTGATGAACACGCTCACGGGGCTGGTCGTGATTCACACGATCCAGGGGCTTTCCTTCACCACCCTGTTCTGCCGAAACTACTACGTTGCCATTCCGCAGGAGTTGATCCGAGCGGCGCGCATCGATGGCGCAGGGTTCTTTCGCATCTTCTGGCGTATCATCCTGCCGCTCTCGCCGCCGATCCTGGTCGTCACCGTGATCTGGCAGTTCACGCATATCTGGAACGAATTCCTCTATGGCGTGACATTCACGACGGGTCAGCAGCAGCCGGTCACCGCCGCGCTGATCGCGCTCTCCGCCGCGGTCGCCGATATCCCGCAGCATGGCGTGCAAAGTGCCGCGGTGATGATCGCTGCCCTGCCGACGCTGGTGATCTATCTGATCGGCGGCAAATACTTCGTGCGCGGCCTCACCGCCGGCGCAGTGAAATGATGGATTCGTCATGACAGCATTGAGCATTCGCGCCCTGTCGAAGCGCTACGCCAATCTGGAGGTGCTGAAGGGCATCAACCTGGATATCGAGAGCGGCGAGTTCACCGTGCTGGTCGGGCCGTCCGGCTGCGGCAAGTCCACGCTGCTCAACATCGTTGCCGGGCTCGACCGCGCCAGCGCAGGCACGGTGGAAATCGGCGGACGCGTCGTCAACGACGTCCCGCCAAAAGACCGCGACATCGCCATGGTGTTCCAGTCCTACGCGCTCTACCCGTCGATGACGGTGCGCCAGAACATCACCTTCGGCATGGAGTGCCGGCATGTGCCGAAGGCGGAACAGGAGAAGGCGGTCGCGAATGTTGCAAAACTGCTCCAGATCGAGCCGCTGCTCGGCCGCAAGCCGTCGCAGCTCTCAGGCGGGCAGCGCCAGCGCGTGGCGATGGGCCGCGCATTGGTGCGCGATCCCCTGCTCTTTCTGTTCGACGAGCCGCTCTCCAATCTCGATGCCAAGCTGCGCGTCGAGATGCGGATGGAGATCAAGCGGCTGCACCAGCGCATCGGCGCCACCATGATCTATGTCACCCACGACCAGATCGAGGCGATGACGATGGCGACGCGGATCGCCGTGATGCACCAGGGCAGCGTGCAGCAATTCGCCGACCCCGATACCGTGTACCGCTATCCCGCCAATCTGTTCGTCGCCCGCTTCATGGGCTCGCCGCCGATGAACACGATGCCGGCCCGGCTCGAGGCAGATAGCAGCGGGCTGGTGGCGGTGATCGGTGCCGGACGGCCGGACGAAGTTCGGCTGCGCCTGAGGAGCTATGACGCGGCCGCTTCCTATGTCGGCCGCACCGTGGTGCTCGGCATCAGGCCGGAATGCATCGCCGAGGGCAGCCGCGTGTTCTCCGCCGAGGCGCCCATCGTCGTCAACGCACCAGTGGAGATGGTCGAGCCCACCGGGGCCGAGACCATCGTGCTGCTGCGACTGGGCGGCGAGCCCGCTCAGGCCCGCATCTCGCCGGACGTCCGACCCGCGCCCGGCGACGTGGCGCCCTTCGCGCTCGACACCCGCCGCATTTGCCTGTTCGACCCCGAGACGGAGCGACTGATCGCATGACAAAGACGAGCTATGCCGGCCTCGCCGGCCGCGTGGTGTTGATCACCGGAGGCGCCAGCGGCATCGGCGCCGCTTTCGTGCGCGCCTTCGCCGCCCAGGGCGCCCGCGTCGCCTTCCTCGACATCGATGAAGCGGCCGGCGGGGCGTTGGTCGCGGAGGTGACGTCCGCCTCCGGTACGGCGCCCCTGTTCGTGCCCTGCGACCTCCTCGACATCGACGCCTTGCGAGCCGCCATGGCGCAGGTTCACGGAACGCTCGGCGATGCGGCGGTCCTCGTCAACAACGCCGCCAACGACCACCGCCAAGTGCTGTCAGAGGTGACGCCGGCCGAATTCGACTGGATGATCGGCATCAACCTCAAGCACGTCTTCTTTGCCGCACAGGCCGTGGTGCCTCAGATGCAGGCGCGCGGCGGCGGCTCGATCATCAACATGTCGTCGGTGGCCTGGATGCGCGGCGCGCCGGCGCTGCCGGTCTACGCCGGGGCGAAGGCGGCGATCGTCGGCTTTACCAACTCGCTGGCGCGGGCGGTCGGGTCCGACCGCATCCGCGTCAACGCCATCGCGCCGGGCATGGTGATCACCGAGCGCCAGCGCCGGCTGTGGTATCCGGACGAGCAGGTCATCGCCGAGTTTCGCACCCGACAGGCCATTGCCGAGCCGGTGACGCCCGAAGACGTCGCCAACATGGCGCTGTTTCTCGCATCCGACGAGAGCCAACGCATCACCAGCCAGTGTTTTCGGGTCGATGGCGGCTTGGCTTAGGTAGGATGCGGCCATCCTTGCGCAACAAGCGCGGTTTCGTAGGGTGAGCACCGCAGCGTGCCCACCACCTTTCCGTGGGCACGCTTCGCTCTGCCCACCTACAAGGCCGTCGTCTTAGCGCCGGCCTTTCCGCATCGTCGCCAGCACAATGTCGGCGGCGAGCACGCTCGGCGATCGGTTTCCGGTGGACATGATCTGATCGAGCTGCGCGAACGCTTCGACTTGCTGCCGCCGCAGCGGCGAATCCGTCAGCGCGTCAGCGAGCGCCGGGGCGAGCTTCTCGGGCGTACACTCCTCCTGCAAGAACTCCGGAATGACGTCCTTGCCGATCACGAGATTGGCGAGGATCACCGAGGAGACGCGGATCGCGCGGCGCAGGATGAAGGCTTCCATGGCGCCGACGCGATAGGCCGTCACCATCGGAATGCCCGACAGCGCGAGCTCCAGCGTCACCGTCCCCGACTTTGCCAGCGCCGCACGCGCAATGCGGAAGGCGGCGCGCCTCTCGTTTTCGCCGATCACGATTTGCGGCTTGACCGGCCAGTTCGCGATGCCTTCGCGCACGGTGGCTACGAGATGCGGCATGGTCGGCAGCATGAGCTCGAAGGAGCGCCCCTCCGCCTGAAGCCGCCCGAGCGTTGCGCCAAACACCTCGAGATGATGCCGGATCTCGCTGCGGCGGCTGCCGGGCAGCACCAGCAGCACCGGCGGCTCGGCATCGCGGCGGCGCCGCTCCTCGGTATTCGGGCGCAACGAGGTCAATTGCTCGATCAGGGGATGGCCGACATAGCTGCACGGCGGCCCGCCGAGCTTGCGGTATTCCTCCGGCTCGAACGGCAGCAGGCCGAGCACATGGTCGACATAGCCGAGCATGGTCCGCGCCCGTCCCGGCCGCCACGCCCAGAGCTGCGGCGAGACATAGTCGACCACCGGGATCGCCGAATTCTTCGCGCGAACGCGGCGGGCGACGCGATGGGTGAAGTCTGGGCTGTCGATGATGACGAGCGCGTCGGGCGGTGCCTGCAGCACGGCGTCCACGGTCTGGCGGATCAGCCGCAGGATTTTCGGCAATTGCTGCACCACCGCGGCGAAGCCGACGATCGACAGCTCCTCGATCGGAAACAGCGACTCCAGCCCCTCGCGCGCCATGGTGCGGCCACCGATGCCTTCGAACTGCACGCCGTCGCCGAGGCGCTGGCGCAGCACCTTCATCAGGGCGCTGCCGAGCCTGTCGCCGGATTCCTCCGTCGCGATCAGGAAGATCCTGCGCTTGGGATCGCGGCTCTGCATCATGCCGGCAAGCCGATGACGAAGAGATACTTTGCGTCGGCAAGCGCGATCATCGCCTGCGGCTCGGCGGCGATGGTGTTGCCGGCGATGACCGCGATGCCGGCAAGGCCGGCCTTGGCGACGCCCTCGATGGTGCGCGGGCCGATCGTCGGCAAGTCGAAGCGCAGATCCTGGCCGCTCTTCGGCGCCTTCACCAGCACGCCGCGGCCCATCGCGGCACGGATCCGCCCCTCCTCGCGCAGGCGCGCGACGCGCGCGAGCAGCGCGTCGGTGCCCTCGATGTCCTCGACCGCCACGACATGGCCGTCGATCACCACCGCAGCCTGACCGATGTCGAACGGGCCGAGCGCGGTCAGCACCGCGCGGCCGCGCGCGATGTCGGCCTTGGCATTGTCGGCGGGCCAGGCGCGACTGATGCAGCCCTCGGGCATCAAGAGATCGGGTGCGACATCCTTGATGCCGACCATGCGGAAGCCGTCCTGCTCGAGGATGCGACCGACGCCGGACAAGAGATGATCGTCGCCGCCGCGGAAGGCGCGAATGACGTTGCCGAGCAGGCGCAGCGTCTTGACGTCGAACCTGATCTCGGAAAGCGAGGGCCGCACCAAGGTGCCGATGAAGATCAGGTCGCGGCAGCCCTCCTCGCGGAACAGCCGCATGGCGCGGCCGAGCTGGCCGATCGAGATCCAACGATGGCGGAATTTCTCCACCCGCGCCGGATCGCAGGCCCCACGCAGCGGAAACAGCACCGGCGTGATGCCGCGCGCGGCGAGCGAGTCGGCGACCGCGAACGGCATCGCCCCGCCGCCGGCGACGATGCCGACCGGCGATGAAACTTCTGACGCCGCCGATGTCATGCCCGCGGCCATGCCAGGATCACTTTGCGATGGCAGGAAGACAGAGCGGGCGCTTGCCCTTTCCGATGAAGTCGAGGATTTCGGCAATCGCCGGATCCTCGCTCGCGAGCGGACGCACCGCCTCCAGCCGCGCGGCGAACGTGCCGGGGCCGTGGAAGAGTTTTTGGTAGAACGCGCGCACGGCGGCAAGCCGCTGCTTGGTGAATTTGCGCCGCTTCATGCCGATCAGGTTGAGGCTCTCCAGCACCGCATACTGGCCGTTGGCGAGCCCATACGGGATGATGTCATCGCGCACGCCCGAGAGGCCGCCGACCATCACATAGGAGCCGATGCGGGTGAACTGATGCACCGCCGAGAGGCCGCCGATATAGACGGCGTCGCCGATCTCGCAGTGCCCGCCGAGCGTCGCCGAGGTCGCGAAGATCGCGTTGTTGCCGACGATGCAGTCATGGCCGACATGGCTGTTGTTCATGAAGTAGCCGTCGTTGCCGACGCGCGTCTTCCCGCCTCCCTTGACGGTGCCGACGTTCATCGTCGCGCCTTCGCGGATGGTGTTGCCGGACCCGATCTCGAGCGTGGTCGGATCGCCCTTGTAGCTGAGGTCCTGCGGCGCGCCGCCGAGCACCGCAAACGGCGAGATCACGCAATTGTCGCCGACCGAGGTATGGCCGATGACCGTGACCTGCCCGATCAGCTTGCAATTCGCGCCGATCACGGCATGCGGGCCGATGATGCAATAGGGCCCGATCTCGGTGCCGGCGCCGATCACGGCGCCGTCCGCCACGCGTGCGGTGGGATCAATCTTGCTCATCAGGCAATCTTACTCATCAAGAAGGTCAGCTTATCTGTTGAAGTCGCTCGCTTTTCCGGTGGTTAGCGCGACCGGGCCCGATCTGTCCAGTGACGTATCTATGGGCGCATTTCACCGGACGGTCGAAGCAATCGCCTCGGCACGTGAACGACTTCATCCTCCGCATGAAGAAGCGCGCCGGAAGCGCCCTCAATCCGTCAGCATGGCGCCGACGTCGGCTTCCGCGACGACCTGGCCGTTGACCTTGGCATCGCCGTGAAACCACCACATCGCCTTGCGGCGGCCGAGCGAGCGCATGTGATACTCGATGGTGTCGCCGGGCAGCACCGGCTTGCGGAATTTGCACTTGTCGATGGTGAGGAAGTAGACCGCGCGCGGCTTCTCGGTGCCCTCGACCGACTTGATGCCGATCACGCCCGCGGTCTGCGCCATTGCCTCGATCATCATGACGCCGGGATAGACCGGGCGCTCGGGGAAGTGCCCCTGGAAGGCCGGCTCGTTGAACGTGACGTTCTTGATGCCGATGCCGCTGTAATCGGCGCGGATGTTGATGACGCGGTCGATCAGCAGCATCGGAAAACGGTGCGGCAGCGTTTGGAGGATCGCGTTGATGTCCACCAGCTCGAACTTAACAGGTGATTCCTCCGTCATTCCCGTCCCTCGTCCTTCGGATCGGCCTTGCTGTCGCGTACCAGGCGCTCCACCGCGATGATCTCCTTGAACCACTGTTTGGTCGGCTTGGCGAAATGCCCGCCCCAGCGCCCGCCCGGTGGGATGTCGTCCTTGACGGCGCTCATGGCGGTCACCTGGGCCCCGTCGCCGATCTTGAGGTGGTTGTTGATTCCAACCTTCGCTCCCAGCGCCACGTTGTCGCCGATGGTCAGGCTGCCGGCGAGCCCGATCTGGGCCGCCAGCAGGCAGTGCCGGCCGATCGTCACATTGTGGCCGATCTGGACCTGATTGTCGATTTTGGTCCCCTCGCCGATCACCGTGTCGCGCAAGGACCCGCGGTCGATCGTGGTATTGGCACCGACCTCGACGTCGTTCTGGATCAGGACCCGACCGGTCTGCGGCACCTTCAGATGGCCTTCGGGGCCGAAGAAGATGAAGCCGTAGCCGTCCTGGCCTATCGAGCAGCCGGGATGGATCAGCACGTTGTTGCCGATCAGCGCGCACTGGATGGCGGTGCGGGCGCCGACATTGCAGTCGCGGCCGATCTTGACGCCGGGGCCGATCACCGCACCGACGCCGACCACCGTGCCGCTGCCGATCTCCACGTCCGGGCCGATCACCGCCAGGGGATCGACGATCACGCCGTCCTCGAGCCGCGCCGTGGGGTCGATGACGGCGGAGGACGCGATGCCCGCATTGCCGACCCAGGATTGCGGCCGTAGCGCATCCCCGTGCCATTCCCGTGCGATCCTGACGAAAGCGCGGAACGGCTGCGCCGCCCGCAGCACGGCCACATGCGCGGGCACCTGGGCTTCGAAACGCGGGCTGACGAGGCAGGCGCCGGCCTTGGTCGCCTTGAGCTGGTCGGCATATTTGAGGTTGTCGAAGAACGCCAGATGCATCGGGCCGGCTTCATCCAGCGAAGCGAGACCCGTGATGATCTGGCCGCCCCTGCCGGGGTCGACAAGCTGCGCCTTCGTCAGCGTGGCGATATCGGCCAGTGCTGTGGCAGGCGGTTTTGTGAAGAAGGTCGGCTGCGCCATTCCACCCCGTCGCGGTCCGGCTTCGGCATGAAGCGGCTAGGCCGCATCATGCCTCATCTCATGGATTGAGCACGATCTTTTTGGCATCCGGCCCCCAACTGGGGCCGGATCATGCCCTGCTGATCGAATTAGAACGTGGTACCGCCGCCGAACCGGAACTCCTGCGTGCGGTCGTACTTGCCCTTGGTGAGCGGCACGGCGTAGTCGAAGCGCAGCGGTCCGAACGGCGACTGCCAGATCAGGCCGACACCGACCGACGAGCGGACCACCTTGCTGTCGTCATAGATCAGGCCGGTACAGGTTCCCGCGGTCACCGGATTGGTGGTCGAGGGGATGCAGTTCGAGTTGGCTGGCGTGGTCGTTTCGCCGGTCACGCTCCACGTCGTCGGTCCCTTGTAGTCATACAGACCGCCGGCATCGGCATAGACCGCACCCTTCAGGCCCACTTCCTTCGGCAAGAACCAGAACGGCATCTGCAATTCGAGCGAAGCGCCCCAGTACTTGGTGCCGCCGAGCGCGTCCTGCGTGTCGAACGGATTGATGTCGCGCGGACCGATGCCGTTCGGCGCGAAGCCGCGGACGAGGTTCGGGCCCATCTGGAAGTGATCGAGCATGCGCAGATCTTTGTTGCCGATCTGGTTCAGCATGCCGCCCTGCACGTGCACGAGGCCGACGATATCGGACACCAGCGGAGCGTAGTACTTCGCGTCGATCACCGACTTCAGGTAGGAGACGTCGCCGCCGACGCCGGCGAAGTCCTGACGGAAGTCGATGAGCAGACCGTCGGTCGGGTTCTTGTTGTTGTCCAGCGTGTTGTAGGTCAGCGAGTAGCCGAGCGCCGAAGTCAGGGTCTTGCCGCCAGCGAGCTCCTTGCGCACCGGCAGCGAGGCTTCGCCATCGCTATAGCAGCCCAGGCCGTTGGTCGAAGCGGCAAGGGGGATACCAGTTGCGTTGGAGAAGGCCGGGCTCGGGTTGAACGCAGGATTCGGCGTGCCATCAGGCAGGAATTGCACGTTGTTACAGTTCGCAAGGTAGCCCGGCAGCGAAATTTCCTGCTGGTAGATCGAGTAGCGCAGCTGGAGCGCGAGATCTTCACGCAAGGAGAAGCCGAGGCGCGGCGAGAAGCCGAGCGTCTTGGTGCCGTAGGAGATGTAGCTGTTGGACAGCTGCTGGCGCTGGTAGAGGTCGAGGCCGAGCGCGACCCGGTAGTCGAGCAGATACGGCTCGACGAACGACAACGAGTAGCCGCGGGCATACTGGCCATAAGTCACCGCCGCCTTGGCGAACAGGCCGCGGCCGAGCAGGTTGCGCTCAGAGATCGAGACTTCGGCCAGCGCGCCGTCGGTGGTGGAGTAACCGCCCGAGATCGAGAA
The DNA here is from genome assembly GCF_054057995.1 of Bradyrhizobium sp. USDA 4486. Classification (NCBI taxonomy): domain Bacteria; kingdom Pseudomonadati; phylum Pseudomonadota; class Alphaproteobacteria; order Hyphomicrobiales; family Nitrobacteraceae; genus Bradyrhizobium; species Bradyrhizobium sp. USDA 4486. Next base: position 1,981,351 of record NZ_JBSRZV010000001.1, on the reverse strand, counting down.
GTCGCCGGTCGATTTCTCTTCCATGTCCACGATCAGGATGACGCGGTCACTCGAGGAGCCGGGCTCCGTCGTGATCTTCACGCTCTTGAAGTAGTCGAGGTTCTTCAGGCGCCGCTCGGCACGATCGACCAGCGCGCGGTTGTAGGCATCGCCCTCTGAGATGTCGAACTCGCGGCGGATCACGTAGTCGCGCGTGCGGGTATTGCCGCGCAAATTGATGCGCTCGATATAGGTGCGCGGGCCCTCGTCGATGTTGAACACGACGGAGACGGTGTGCGCCTCGAAGTTGCGGTCGCCGCCGGGGCGGACCACGGCGAAGGCGTAGCCGCGGCGCGAGGCCTCGATCTGCATCTCCTCGACCGACTTCTCGACCGATTCGACGTTGTAGAGCGAGCCGACATTGACGCGCGAATAGGCGCGCATCGAGGTGGGATCGAAGTTCGGGATGCTGGAGCGGAAATCGACCGCGCCGACGCGGTATTGCGCGCCTTCCTCGATCTTGAAGGTGACGTTGAAGCCCTTCTTCTCGGGATCGTATTCGGTGAGCGCGGCCACGACCTGCACGTCGGCAAAGCCGTTCTTGAGATAGAAGCGGCGGATCAGGTCGCGGTCGGCTTCGACGCGGTCGGGATCGTAGATGTCGCCGCTGGCGAGGAAGCTCAGCAGATTCGATTCGCGCGTCTTGATGACGTCGCGCAGGCGGTAGGACGAGAACGCGTTGTTGCCGACGAACTCGATCGACTTGACGCCGGTCTTGGCGCCCTCCTCGATCGTGAAGATCAGGTCGACACGGTTGTTCGGCTGCTCGATGATTTCAGGCGTGACGCGCACGTCGTAGCGGCCGGACCGGCGATAGATCTCGGCGATTCGCAGCGTGTCGGACTGCACCATGGCGCGGGAGAAAGTGCCGCGCGCCTTGGACTGGACCTCGGCGGTGAGCTGCTCGTCCTTGATCTTCTTGTTGCCCTCGAAGGCGATACGGCCGATCACCGGGTTTTCCACAACGGAGACGATGATCTGGCCGGCGGGGCCTCGGTTGATCCTGACGTCCTGGAACAGGCCGGTCTCGATCAGGGCCTTGAGGCCGTCGTCGATGGCGGCTTGATCCAAGCGGCCACCCGGACCCGGCTTGAAATAGGAGCGGATCGTCTCGACCTCGACACGGCGATTTCCTTCGACGGAAATCGACTGAACGGTCTGAGCGAGCGCAGACGAAGACACGAAAACAGCCCCGACCGGGGCAACCACCGGCGCGCCGAACATGATCAGGGTTGCGAGCAAGCCCCCCCGGAGTCGCAGTCCAAACTTCATGCGCAACGCGCCCTTATCATTCCGTACCAGACCCAACCCCAACGCCGGTCCGGGAGATTCCCCAAGTTCAGGGCCGCTTGTAGCCAATTTCACCGACGCCGCAAACGGCCGAGCGCGCCGCAATTTCAATTTCATTCCAAGACGTTGCTGAACAGCAACGCCATCGTTCGCGCCACAAAAAAGCCCCTATCAGGAAGCCGCCATCCGAAGGATGTCGTTGTAGGTCGCAAACACCATCAGCATCAGCACCAAACCGAGTCCGATTCGGAACCCCATCTCCTGAGTCCGTTCGGACAGGGGCCTGCCGCGCACCACTTCGGCCGCATAGAACATAAGATGACCGCCATCGAGCAGGGGAATCGGGAACAGGTTCAACAGGCCGATCGACACTGACAGCACTGCGCACAGGTTGATCACGAACTGGAACCCGGCGCTCGCCGCCTGCCCCGACATCTTCGCGATTCCCAGGACGCCGCTGACCTCGTTGGGATTGCCCTGCCCGACGAACAGCGAGCCCAGGAACTTGAACGTGCTGGTGATGATAAACCAGACCTGCTCGACGCCGATCTTGAGCGCTTCGCCGATGCCGACCGGAGCGGTCGAGGCCTCCCCGGCCTGCGACTTGTGCTCGACGCCAAGCACGCCGACGCGGTGGCTGTTGCCGAAGGGATCCTTGCGCTCGAGCAGCGCCGGAGTGGCGGTCAGCGACACGATGGCGCCATCCCGCTTCACCTGGAACGTAAGCGCGGAACCAGCATTCATCGCAACGATTCGCTGCATGTCGGCGAAGCTCTCGATCGGCTTGCCGTCGATCTGGACGACAACGTCCCCGATCTTGAAGCCGGCCGCAGCCGCCGCACCGTCGGCGACGACGCCGTCGACGCGCGCGATCGTGCTCGGCTTGCCGTAGTACAGCGCCATGCCGGCGAAGATCAGCGCGCCCAGGATGAAATTGGCGATCGGGCCGGCCGCGACGATGGCGGCGCGGGGACCGACCTTCTTGTGGTGGAAGCTGCCGGCGCGCTCCTCCTCGGTCATGGCCGCGAGCGTCTCCGCCGACGGGGTCGAGGCCTCGCTCTCGTCGCCGAAGAACTTGACGTAGCCGCCGAGCGGGATCGCCGAAATCTTCCAGCGCGTGCCGTGGCGGTCGTTGAAACCGACCAGCTCTGGTCCGAAGCCGAGCGAGAAGGTCAACACGCGAACGCCTGCCCAGCGCGCGACCAGAAAATGGCCGAGCTCGTGGAAGAACACGACGATGGTCAGGACGAACAGGAAGGGAACCACGTAGCCGAGAAGCCCATGGCTCAAGGCATTGAAACTATGGACGAAAAAGTCGATCATCGATTCCCCTTATCCAGCGCCGCAAGGCCCTGGCCCAAGCCATCTAGGATGCCTTTAAGGCAATTTGAGGCAATAGGGCGGCAGCTCTATTTCGAGCAACATGGTCAACAGAGATTGCATCATCGGCGGAGGTCATCGGCGCCTGGTTGCCGCCGCGGATCCAGTCATCGAGCGTCGCCTCCACCAGCCGCGCGATCGCGCCGAACCGGATCTTGCCGGCGATGAAGGCGGCGACCGCGACCTCGTTGGCGGCGTTGTAGACGGTGGTCGCCCCTTTCCCGGTCCGGAGCGAATCGAAGGCCAGGCGCAACCCGGGGAAGCGCTCGAAGTCCGGCGCCTCGAAGGTCAGCTGGCCGATCTTGGCGAGGTCCAGCTTTGCCGCCGGCCCCTTGATCCGGTCCGGCCAGCCCAGGCAGTGCGCGATCGGCGTGCGCATGTCGGGCGCGCCGAGCTGGGCCATCACCGAACGGTCGGAGAACTCGACCATGCCGTGGATGATAGACTGCGGATGCACGAGAACATCGATCTCGTCGGGCGAGAGCGCGAACAGATAGGACGCCTCGATCACCTCGAGGCCCTTGTTCATCATCGAGGCCGAATCGATCGTGATCTTCTGGCCCATGCTCCAGTTCGGATGCTTCAGGGCCTGCTCCAGCGTCGCCTGCTCGATGTCGGCCGGCTTCCAGGTGCGGAACGGGCCGCCCGAGGCCGTGATGATGACGCGGACCAGCTCGTCGCGATTGCCCGATGCCAAGGCCTGAAACAGCGCGTTGTGCTCAGAATCGGCTGGCAGGATGCAGGCGCCCGCTTTCGCCGCGCGCTGCATGAAGAAATCGCCGGCGCAGACGAGACATTCCTTGTTGGCGAGCGCGACATGGGCGCCGCGATCGACCGCGGCGAGCGCCGGCTTCAGTCCGGCGGCGCCGCTGACGGCGGCCATGACCCAATCGGCCGGCCGGGCGCCGGCCTCGATCACCGCGCTTTCGCCGGCGCCGCATTCGGTGCTGGTGCCGGCGAGCGCAGCCTTGAGCTCGGGGAGCTTGGAGGTGTCGGCGATCGCGACATAGCGCGCGGAGAATTCCTTCGCGAGCTTGGCGAGCGCCGCGACGTTGCCGTTCGCGGTCAAGGCTTCGACGCGGTAGCGCTCGGGCGAGGCGCGCAGCAAATCCATCGTGCTGTCGCCGATCGAGCCGGTGGCGCCGAGAACCGTGACGCTGCGGACGTCGGACGCAGCAAGCCTGTTGTTACGCAATGGGACTGCGCTCATATCCTCACCAAACCATAAGACCGCTTCCGGCGCTATGCACACCATGGCGAACAAAGCCGACAATCCATGCCATCAGGATGGCGGCAACAAAGCCGTCCAGGCGGTCCATAAGGCCGCCATGGCCGGGAATTAAGTGACTGGAATCCTTGACGCCGAAGCGGCGCTTCACCGCGGATTCGAACAGATCGCCGGCTTGCGATACCACCGACAGGATGGCGCTGACGAGCAGCAGCGGAACGGCCTTGCCGATCCCGCAGGCCGCAAACCCGCCTGCGACCGCAAGGCTGGCCACGAAGCCGCCGAGCGCGCCGGACCAGGTCTTCTTCGGGCTGACGCGCGGCCACAGCTTCGGCCCGCCGATGCTGCGCCCCGCGAAATAGCCGCCGATATCGGTCGCCCACACCACCAGCAGCACGAACATCAGCGCGGAGAAGCCGTTGACGAGATCCTTCCGCACCAGGATCGAGGCGAGCAGCGCCGCCGACGCATAGGCGAAGCCGGTCGCGGCCCAGACGAACTTGCCGCGTGCGATCACAGTCACGATCGCGCCGCCGATGAAGCCGACGACGATCGCGGTCTTGAGCGCGCCGGCGGCCACGCACAAGCCCATCATGGCGATGGCGATCGTCCCCGCCCCGGTCAGCGCGGTCGAGCCCGCCCCCACCACCATCAGCCATTCCGCGAACAGACCGATCGACACCAGGGTGACGAGCAGCGCCCACAGCCAGCCGCCGGCATAGGCGAGCGCAATGGCGAGCGGCGCCAGCACCAGCGCTGCGAGAACCCGCATCACGAGATTGCTCGGGGTCGGCTTTTCGCCCGCCGATGCGGCGTCGGGTTCGCTCACGAGGCGGTTTTCGCGACCAGACCGCCGAAACGGCGCTCGCGCCTGGCAAATTCGGCGATCGCGCCTTCCAGCGCCGCCTTGTCGAAATCGGGCCAATGGATCGGCACGAACACGAGCTCGCTGTAGGCCGCCTGCCACATCAGGAAGTTGGACAGGCGCTGCTCGCCGCTGGTGCGGATGATGAGATCGGGATCGGGAATGTCGGGCGCATCGAGATGCGCGCCCAGCGCCTCGGCGTCGATCGTATCAGGGTCGCGCTTTCCTTCTGCAACTTCGCGCGCGAGCTTCTGCGCCGCTTTCGCGATCTCCTGGCGCGAGCCGTAGTTGAAGGCAACCACGAGCGTCAGGCGCGTGTTGTCGCGCGTCAGTTCCTCGGCCTCGTTCAGAAGCGCACAGATGTCGCTTTCGAGCCCGTCCCGCTCGCCGATGATGCGCACCTTGACGCCATCGCGATGCAGGCTCGCCAGGTCGTTGCGGATGAAGCGCCGCAGCAAGCCAAACAGATCGCCGATCTCGCTCGCCGGGCGCGACCAGTTCTCCGACGAGAACGAGAAGATGGTGAGATAGCGGATGCCGAGCTCGTGCGAGGCACGCACCACGCGGCGCAACGCCTCGACACCGCGGCGATGCCCTTCCGCGCGCGGCAGGCCGCGCGCGGCCGCCCAACGCCCGTTGCCATCCATGATGATGGCGACATGCGCAGGCGCATCGGACCGGTCGGGTCCTTCCGTTGCGGGCGCGGCGGCGTTGGACATGATGTCGGCCTCAAAGCATGATCCGGACCCGAAGGGCCGCGTTAGCGCAAAGTGCGAAGCGGTCTTCCGAAGAGATCATGCGCGAACAATAACCTAAAGCACGATGACCATTCATCGTGCTTTAGACAGTCAGGATTTCTTTTTCCTTGGCGGCCAGCAGCTGGTCGATCTCGGCGATGGTGCCGTCGGTCGCCTTCTGCACCTCGTCAGCATGACGCTTCTGATCGTCCTCCGACATCTCGTGATTCTTCTCGAGCTTCTTGAGAACGTCGAGACCGTCGCGGCGGACATGGCGCGCGGCGACCTTGGCGGCTTCGGCATATTTGTGCGCGACCTTGACCAGCTCCTTACGGCGCTCCTCGTTGAGCTCGGGGATGCGCAGGCGCAGCACCTGGCCCTCGGTCGCGGGCGAGAGGCCCAGATTGGAATCGACGATCGCCTTCTCCACCGCCTTGACCATCGACTTGTCCCAGACCTGCACCGAGATCAGGCGCGGCTCCGGCACGCTGACGGTAGCGAGCTGGTTGAGCGGCATGTGGCTGCCATAGGCATCGACCTGCACCGGATCGAGCATCGAGGCCGAGGCGCGCCCCGTGCGCAGGCCGCCAAGCTCGTGTTTGAGCGACTGGACGGCGCCCTGCATGCGGCGCTTCACTTCGTTGAGGTCGAAATTACCCGTGGCCATCACGTTTCTCCTTCAAAATCCCGGCGACCTCTCCGCGACCCTGCCTTTTTGGGGCGCGTCAGACGAGCCGTCAGCCGGCGACGATGGTTCCGTGGCCGCCGCCACGCAGAATCGCGCCGATCGAACCCGGCTCCGCGATCGAGAACACGATGATAGGCAGCGACGTCTCGCGGGCAAGCGCGAAGGCGGTCGCATCCATCACCTTGTAGCCGCCCTCGATCGCCTGGGAATGCGTCAGCCGGTCGAACCGCGTGGCGGTCGGATCCTTCTTGGGGTCGGCCGAGTAGACGCCGTCGACATTGGTCGCCTTCAGCACCGCCTGGGCGCCGATCTCGGCGGCACGCAGCACCGCCGTTGTGTCGGTGGTAAAGAACGGATTGCCGGTTCCGCCGCCGAGCAGCAGGATTCGGCCCTCGGCGAGATATTTGTGCGCCGCCGCGCGGGTAAAAAGCTCGGAGATCTCGGGCATGACAAAGGCCGAGAGAGCCCTCGCCGGCGCGCCCTTGCGCTCGATCGTGGCTTCGAGCGCGAGGCAGTTCATCATCGTGGCCAGCATGCCCATGGTGTCGCCGGTCGGGCGTGATACGCCGCGGGAGGACACCTCGACGCCGCGAAAGATATTGCCGCCGCCGATCACGACCGCAACCTCGGTGCCGAGCTGGCGGGCGGCGATCAAATCGTCCGCAACCCGGTCCATGGTCGGCTGATCGATGCCAAAGCCTTGCTGTCCCGCGAGATATTCGCCGGACAGCTTGATCACGACGCGACGATAGACCGGATCAGTCATGAGCACTTTCCTTGTCCGGGCGCCGCTTCCGGCGGCACGGCCGGAAGGAACGTTCCGGCGCTTACTTCTTGCCGCTGGCCGCCGCGACCTCGGCTGCGAAGTCGCTTTCCTGCTTCTCGATTCCCTCGCCGAGAGCATAGCGCACAAACCCGGCGATCTTCACAGCGCCGCCGACCTTGCCTTCCGCTTCCTTCACCGCCTGCGCCACCGACTTGCCGGTGTCGTGGATGAAGGCCTGCTCGAGCAGGCAGACTTCCTTGTAGTAGGTCTTGAGGCCGGACTCGACGATCTTCTCGATCACGTTCTCGGGCTTGCCCTGCTGGCGGTACTTGTCGGCGAGCACGTCCTTTTCGCGCTTGACGACCGCCGGATCGAGGCCGGACGGATCGAGCGCCAGCGGGTTGGTGGCGGCGACATGCATCGCGATCTGGCGGCCGAGCGCTGCGAGCTCGTCGGCCTTGCCGGGCGATTCCAGCGCCACGATAACGCCCATCTTGCCGGCGCCGTCGATGACGGCACCGTGCACATAGTGCGACACTACGCCCTGGCTGACTTCAAGCGCGGCGGCACGGCGCAGCGTCATGTTCTCGCCGATGGTGGCGATCGCGTCATTGATCGCAGCTTCGATCGTGACGTCGCCGACCTTGGCGGCCTTAATCTTCTCGACATCGGCGCCGACGTCGAAGGCGACCTGGGCGATCATCTTCACCAGGCCCTGGAACTGGCCGTTGCGCGCGACGAAGTCGGTCTCGGAGTTGACCTCGACCACGACGCCCTTGGTGCCCTTGGTGAGCGCGCCGATCAGACCCTCGGCGGCGACGCGGCCGGACTTCTTGGCGGCCTTGGACAGGCCCTTCTTGCGCAGCCAGTCCTGCGCCGCTTCCATGTCGCCATTGGTCTCGGTGAGCGCGGCCTTGCAGTCCATCATGCCCGCGCCGGTCGACTCGCGCAGGTCCTTGACCATCGCAGCTGTGATCGTTGCCATCGTTGAAAATCCTTCTTGCCTGCCGGTTTGCCGCGGCGTGGCACTAATTGCCCCGCCGCGGTCCATCTCAGGAATTCGCGTCAACTGAATGAAATGGTGGCCGGATCCGGTCCGGCCAATCCACCGCTCGTTTTGACTATTCCGCTTCCGCGGTCAGCGCCTTGGCCTTGGCCACCCAGGCATCCGCGCGGCTCGGCAGACCGACTTCTTCGCCGATCGTGTGCGCGGTGTCGTGGTCGAGCTCGGCGAGCTGCCAGTAATGGAAGATGCCGAGGTCGTTGAACTTCTTCTCGATCGCACCCGACACGCCCGGGAGCTTCTTGAGGTCGTCGGCGGTGCCGCGCGGACCGGCAAGGCCCTGGAAGCCGCTCGAGGAAGGGGCCGGCAGCTCTTCGGCGATCGGCTGGGCCGAAGCGCCGACATCGATGCCCGAATCGCCCTGGGCACGCGAGATGCCGTCGATCGCGGCGCGCGCGACCAGGTCGCAATACAGCGAAATGGCGCGGCCGGCGTCGTCATTGCCCGGCACCACATAGGTGATGCCCTTCGGATCTGAATTGGTGTCGACGATCGCGGCGACCGGGATGTTGAGGCGCTGGGCCTCCTGGATCGCGATGTCTTCCTTGTTGGTGTCGATCACGAAGATCAGGTCGGGAAGACCGCCCATGTCCTTGATGCCGCCGAGCGAGCGGTCGAGCTTGTCGCGCTCGCGCTGAAGCGTCAGGCGCTCCTTCTTCGTGTAGGAATTGGCCTCACCGCCCGAGAGCACGTCGTCGAGATGACGCAGGCGCTTGATCGAGGCCGAGATCGTCTTCCAGTTGGTCAGCGTGCCGCCGAGCCAGCGCGAATTGACGAAATACTGCGCGCAGCGCTTGGCCGCATCGGCAACGCCGTCCTGCGCCTGGCGCTTGGTGCCGACGAACAGGATGCGGCCGCCCTTGGCAACCGTGTCGCTGACGGCCTGAAGGGCCTGGTGCAGCATCGGCACGGTCTGGGCGAGATCGACGATGTGGATGTTGTTGCGGGTGCCGAAAATGAAGGGAGCCATTTTCGGATTCCAGCGGTGAGACTGGTGACCAAAGTGCACGCCGGCTTCGAGCAGCTGACGCATAGTGAAATCGGGCAGTGCCATCGTTCTAATTCTCCGGTTGGTTCCTCCGGAAACGTGTGAGCAAAACGGAGCGTTCTCGCCCCGGCTGCCACCGGACGGCCTTGTGAGCCATGTTTCCGTGTGAGATGGCGCGCTATATAGCGCCATTTCGGCCAGAAGCAAGGAAATAAGGGCCATTCGGGGGCGGTTTTCGCCCGCCGAAGGCTGCTTCCGCGAGGCTTCCGCCCTGCCCTAGCACTTCGGCTGGTTGGGCGGGCACTTCTTCGCGGCGGCGGGCGGCGCCGCGGGACGCGGCGGCGGTGCGGCCGGCCGCGGTGGCGGGGCAACCGCCATCCGCGGTGGCGGCGGGGGCGCCGGCCGGGCTGCCGGTGGCGGCGGCGCAGGCGCAGGCCGCGCGGCCGCTACAGGCGGAGCCACCCGGGCAGGTGGAGGCGATGCGACGCGCGGCGGAGGCGGTGGTGCCGGGCGTGCGGCGGCTGCCGGCGGCGCAGGCGTCGGCCTCGCCACCGCCTGGGGCCGCGGTGCTGGCGCCGAGGGGCGGGTCGCCTGCGCTGGTGCTGCCGACGGAAGATGCTGCGGCCTCACCGGCTCGTGCGCAGCGGAAGGTGGTGGCGCGGCCGGTCGTCCGGCGGGGCGCGCAGATGTTCCGGCAGGGGGTGGCGCCGAGGCGGCCGGCTCGCGGGTTGCGGACTTGGCGCGATCCGCAGGCCCGGTCACGGCCGGCGCTCCCGCGACCGGCGGCTTCGGCGCCTGGCCAGGCGCAGCAGTCGGGTTCGTCGGCGTGACGGCAGTAGCCGGAGCAGTCGTCGTGGGCGCACCGGGATGGGCCGACGGCGTTGTGCCGGCCCCCGTGGCGGTCGCCGCCCCCGGATGCACCGGCGCTGTCGTGCCGGGTGCCGTCGCGGTGGGCGCGGGCTTGCCGCCGGGTGGGGTCCCCGTTGACGGCGCGGGCGGACCGCCCTGGGCTCCGGGAACCGGCAATGTGTTGGCTTGAGGCAATCTGGCCGGCGGCGCGGGGGATGGCGCCGCGGTCGGTGCGACATTTGCCCGCGTCGCCGGGGACGTCCCCGGCCTTGCCGTCGGCTGGATCGTCGCGCTCTGCGGCATCGGCGCCTTGCCCTGCTGGATCAAGGCGGCGCGCTGGGCGACGGCCTGCGGCACCGCCGGACCTGCGGGGTTGGCGCGGCCGGCCACCGCCGGCGCCAGGCTGGCCGCTCCGACGCCGCCCCCCGGCGGCGGCGTCAGCGGGCGGTTGATCACAGTGTTGATGACGGTCGTGTTGTGGATGTTCTGGTAGATGATGTTGTTCGGCGGCGGCGCGACATAGATTGGCGGGCGGACGAACACCGGGATCGGCACGAACACCGGCTGCGGCAGCACGAACAGCCCGACCACCGGCAGCGGCGGCGGCAGCACGACGAAATCCGGCGGCGGTGGCGGCAGATAATAGACCGGCGGCGGAGGTGGCGGCACGAAGCCGAAATCAGGGTCGCTGAAGTACAGCACCGGACGGTCGACATAGACCACCTCCTCCGGCGGCGGTGGCGGCACGTCGTAATCCAGCATGGCGAAGCTCGGCGGCGGCTCGAGCGGCGCGGTCAGGATCGCAAGCCTGCGCCGTGCGTCGCCGGCGTGCGGCCCGCGCGGATAGCGGCGCAGATAGGACCAATAGGCATCCGGCGTGTCGGCGCGATAAGTCCGCCGCCAGGTGATCGCCTCGCGGCGCGCCGCCACGATCGCCATGACGCGCTTCGACAAGGGATCGCCGGGATAGGCCGCGAGAAACTCCTCGTAAGCCGGCAGCGTGTCGCGCGCGAGCGCGGCGGCATAGGCATCCTGCACGCCGAGATCGCGGATCGGCTTGCTCCGGATCGCGGCGACCTGGTCGGGCGCAACCTCCGGCGGCGGTGCATCGGGACCGCGCTCGAAGAACGAGAACTGCGCCGAGGTCTTCTGCTCGTTCCAGGGCACCTGCGCGCCCTTGGAGGATTCGTTGACGCGCAGGCGGACGCGGTCGAACACGTCGGGCAGCGCCAGCCCGCCGGTGCGGATCATCTCGGCCAGCGACTGGGCGTAGATGCCGTAGGGCCCCGGCTCCTCCGGCGCGACCGTGCCGGGCGCGGCGTTGAAGGCGATCAGCATGTTCGGCTCGGGCTCGACCAGCGCCAGGCCGCTGGCGATCGGCTGGCCGCCTTCGATGAAGGGCTGGGCGCGAGCCGCATCGAGCACGACGATATTGGCCTTGAGCTGGATCGACGCGAGCTGGCGCACATAGTCGCTGATGCGCAGGGCCTCGGTCGGAATGTCGGTGTCGCGGCTGATGTTCGAATCGACCGGGATGAAATAGTTCTCGCCTGCAAGCTGCACGCCGTAGCCGGCCAGATAGATCATCGCGACGGTGCCGGGGCCCGAGGCCTGGGCCTTCTGGATGAAATCGCGAAAGCTCTTGCGCAGCGTGTCGCCATCGAGATCGCGCGCGCCGACCACGTCGAAGCCCGCCGCCTGCAGTGTCTGCGCGATCAGGCCGGCATCGTTCGCGGTTGTCGCCAGCGGCGATTTCGCATACGCGCCATTGCCGACCACGAGCGCGATGCGCTTTTCCGGCTGCTGCGCGCGCGCCTGATCCGCCGCGCCCACGGCAAGGACCGCGAGTGGCAGGAGAAGGCAGATGAAGGCTCTGAGCGTCCCACGCATGGCTTGCTTGCCCGGCTTTGTTCGTTGAAGTGCCAAGTGCGCATCAGACGCGCGGCTGGCTGAATGGCGGTTGAACGAAAGGCTTGGATTGAGGCGACGGCATGGCGGCCCGGTTAACGGCGTCAGCGCCAGGTGAGCTTCAGGTCAGGTTCAAGTCAGTTTCGCAACGGCGCAAGGCGATCAGATCGCGCAGAGCAGCTGCTACAGCTGCTGCACGTCCACGACGCCCGCGACCGCCTTGATCGCGCCGGCGATCTGCGGCGAGACTTTGAAGCGCCCCGGCAGCTTCATCTCGACCTCGGTCTCGAGGTCGAGCATCATCACCAGCGAGACCTCGCCGTCGCCATTGGAGCGCGGCGCGATGCCGGGGCTGCCGATTTTCGGCGCGGCGCCGTTGCTGGCCGCCATCTCAGGGCCGGCGAGACGCTTGGCGATCGACTCCAGCGGCTTGGTGTCGCGCAGGAAGATGCGCAGGCCCTTCTGCGTCTTCGCGGCGGCGTCATCGAGCGGTTCGGCATGCAGCACGCGGGCGCGAACGTCTTCGCCCTGGAGCTCGGCACCGAGCTGGAGCAGCACGGCCGCGCCCGGCTCCAGCACGTCGCGATATTGCGCAAGGCCCTCTGAGAACAGCACCGCCTCGAAATGGCCGGTGGGATCGGAGAGCCCCATGATGCCCATCTTGTTGCCGGTCTTGGTGCGCCGCTCCATGCGCGACACCACGGTCGCGGCGACCTTGCCGGCGGTGGCGCCGGTCTTCACCGCGCGCGAGAACTCGGCCCATGACTGCACCCGCAGGCGCTTCAGCACGGTGGCGTAATCGTCGAGCGGATGTCCGGACAGGAAGAAGCCGATCGCATCGTATTCGCGGCGCAGCCGCTCGGCCGGCAGCCACGCCTCGATCTGCGGCAGCATGATGGTCGGCGCGTCTGCCGACATGCCGAACATGTCGTTCTGGCCGATGGTCGCGGCCTCATGCGCGCGCTGGCACGCCGCGAGGATCGCGTCCGCGCCGGCGAAAACGCGGGCGCGGTTCGGCTCCAGCGTGTCGAAGGCGCCGGCGGCAGCTAAACTCTCGATGATGCGCTTGTTGATCGCGCGCGGATTGACCCGCGCGGCGAAGTCGGCGAGCGAGGTGAACACCCCACGCTTCGTGCGCTCCTCGACGATCTGCTCGATTGCCTGGGTGCCGACGCCCTTGAGCGCGGCGAGCGCGTAGTAGATGACCTTGTCGCCGACCTCGAAGGTCGCACCGGAGCGGTTGATGTTCGGCGGCTCGACCTTGATGCCGAGGCGCTGCGCCTCGGAGCGGAATTCGGACAGCTTGTCCGTGTTGTTGAGATCGAGCGTCATCGACGCCGCGATGAACTCCACCGGATAATGCGCCTTCATGTAGGCGGTGTGGTAGGACACCAGCGCATAGGCCGCCGCGTGGCTCTTGTTGAAGCCGTAATCGGCGAACTTGGCGAGCAGTTCGAAGATGGTCTCGGCCTGCCCTTTCGGCACGCCGTTCTTCACCGCACCCGCGACGAAGATGTCGCGCTGCTTGTCCATCTCGGCGCGGATCTTCTTGCCCATGGCGCGGCGCAGGAGGTCGGCGTCGCCGAGCGAATAGCCCGACATCACCTGCGCGATCTGCATCACCTGTTCCTGATAGATGATGACGCCGAAGGTCTCCTTCAGGATCGGCTCCAGCACGGGGTGGAGATATTCCGGCTCCTCGTCGCCGTGCTTGCGCGCGCAGTAGGTCGGGATGTTCGCCATCGGACCCGGGCGATACAGCGCAACCAGCGCGATGATGTCCTCGAAACGGTCCGGGCGCATGTCGACCAGCGCGCGGCGCATGCCCTGGCTTTCAACCTGGAACACGCCGACCACCTCGCCGCGCGCGAGCATCTGGTAGCTCTCGGCGTCGTCGATCGGCAGCGTGGCGAGATCGACATGGATGTTGCGCGGCTTGAGCAGCTTGCACGCGACGTCGAGCACGGTCAGAGTCTTCAGGCCGAGGAAGTCGAACTTGACGAGACCCGCAGGTTCGACCCATTTCATGTTGAATTGGGTCACCGGCATGTCGGATTTGGGATCGCGATAGAGCGGCACGAGCTCGCTCAATGGACGATCGCCGATCACGATGCCGGCAGCATGGGTCGAGGCGTGCCGGGTCAGGCCTTCGAGGCGCTGGGCGATGTCGAAGGCGCGCGCCACCACCGGATCCTCGTCGCGGAAGGCCTGGAGTTTTGGTTCACTCTCGATCGCGGCGGCCAGTGTGACGGGCGCGGCCGGATTCTGCGGCACAAGCTTCGTCAGCTTGTCGACCTGGCCGTAGGGCATTTGCAGCACGCGCCCAACGTCGCGCAGCACGCCGCGCGCCTGCAGCGTACCGAAGGTGATGATCTGCGCGACCTGATCGCGGCCATAGCGCTGCTGCACGTAACTGATCACCTCGCCGCGCCGGTCCTGGCAGAAGTCGATGTCGAAGTCGGGCATCGAGACACGCTCCGGATTGAGGAAGCGCTCGAACAGCAGGCCGAATTTGATCGGATCGAGGTCGGTGATGGTCAGCGCCCAGGCGACCAGCGAGCCTGCGCCGGAGCCGCGGCCCGGGCCGACCGGAATGCCTTGCGACTTCGCCCATTTGATGAAGTCGGACACGATCAGGAAGTAACCCGCATATTTCATGCGGGTGATGACGTCGAGCTCGAAAGCGAGCCGCTTGGCGTAGGTCTCCTCGGTGGTGCCCTGCGACAGTCCGTGCACGCGCAGGCGGTTGGCAAGCCCCTCCTCAGCCTGGCGCTTCAGCTCGGCCGCCTCGACCGCCGCCGCATCCGAGCTGCCCGCAGCGCCGACCGTGAAGAACGGCAGGATCGGCTTGCGCGTCATCGGACGGAACGAGCAGCGCTCGGCGATCTCGACCGTCGAGGCCAGCGCCTCCGGAATGTCGGCGAACAGCACCGCCATTTCGGCGCGGGTCTTGAAGCGGTGATCCGGGGTGAGCTGCTCGCGGTCGGTTTCTGCGATCAGGCGCCCGCCGGCGATGCAGAGCAGCGCGTCATGCGCCTCATAATCGTCGCTCGCGGCGAAATACGGCTCGTTGGTTGCGACCAGCGGCAGGCCTTTGGTGTAGGCGATGTCGATCAAGGCGCCCTCGATGCGGCGCTCCTTGTCGGTGTTGTGGCGCTGCAGCTCGATGTAGAGGCGATCGCCGAACAGTTTTGCCAGACGCTCACACCGCGTGGCTGCGATTTCAGCCTGCCCGACCGCAAGCGCGAGCGAGACTGGCCCATCCGGCCCGCCGGTCAACGCGATCAGGCCTTCGGTCTCGCCGTCGAGCCAGTCGAATTTGACGAACGGCGCGTGGCTGTCAGGCGATTCGAGGAAGGCGCGCGAGTTCAGCCGCATCAGGCTGCGATAGCCGCGCTCCTGCGCCGCCAGCAGCACCACGCGCGACGGCCCCATCGCGTTGCGGGCGTTCGGATCCTGATCGCCGAAATCGATCGCCAGCTCCAGGCCGACGATCGGCTGGATGCCGGAGCCCGCCATCTTGTCGGAGAACTCCAGCGCGCCGAACAGATTGTCGGTGTCGGTCAGCGCCAGCGCCGGCTGGTGGTCCTTCTTCGCAAGCTCGGCGAGCTTGGCGATCTTGATCGAGCCCTTGAGCAGCGAATAGGCCGAGTGAACGTGAAGGTGGACAAATCCGGCGCTCGGCATGGTCGCGTGACGGCCTCTTGCAGATGAGATGGAGCGGTCGCCCGCACCGGAGGCATCCAGCACTCGCCCGGCCGACTCGCCTCACAATGGTGGGGTGTCGCGCCGCGAGAGTCCACGCCGGAGCGGTCGCTTCGCCGCGTCGTCCGGCTTTTCCCCAACCGGAATCACAGCTGTGGAATCACCTGCGCCCAGATCGCGATCATCCCGACGAACAGCGTGATCGAGGCGAGTGCGGCGGCTTCTTCCACGAAAATCCTGAACATGGCTGGCTCCATCGCTAGAACGTATGGAGAACATTGTTCTCATTTCGTTCCTCGGAGTCAAGCAATCCGAGCCTTCGCAAAACGGGATGGTTAACTCGCTGGATTCACGCAATAAAAAAGCCCCGGCGCGAGGCCGGGGCTTTTTCGACGATCGCTCCCGTGGAGCGATCGGCATCAGTAACGACCGATGATCGGGCCGCCGAACTTGTAGTTCAGGCGGACGAGACCCATGTCGACGTCCTGCTTGATGTGGTCGACGGTGCCGCTGGCGAAGGTGACGTCCTTGCCGCCCAGGAAGATGTGGTTGTACTCGACGCCAACCGACCAGTTCGGGGCAAAGCCCACTTCGAGACCGGCCCCAACCGTACCGCCCCAACGGGTCGCGCTGGCGGTGTCGATATTAGCGCCGGCGGCAGTGAAGACGTCATACTTGCTGCCGACAACCGCCGCGCCGCCCTTCACGTAGGCCAGCACGTTGTTCCAGGCATAGCCGACCTGGCCAGTGATCAGACCGAACGAATCGATCTTGGTGCGGTTACGGAAGCCGGTCACAGCGCTGATGTTGTCGCCCGTGAAGTCAGCCCAGTTGCCCTGGCCTTCGAGGCCAAACACGAACTGGCCGGACTGCCAGCGATAACCGATCTGGCCACCGACGGTGCCGCCGGTCGCATCGTGCGAACCTTCCGGACCGAAGCCGACCAGGCTCCACTCCGAGCGCGCCGAAGCGCCGCCGCCGTTGATGCCGATGTAGAAGCCGCTCCAATCGTAGATCGTGGCGATCGCCGCCGGCGGAGCCTTGGTGTAAGGACGCGCAGCGAGATCAGCAGCCAGCGCCGGCGCAGTCGCGCTGAGCGCGACGAGGCTCACAGCAGCAAGCAACAGATTCTTTTTCATATGATTCCCGTTCCAGTTTCTTCAGTAGGCCCCCGGGCCGCGGTGTCGTCTTAGCAGCGATCGGCGGAATTGCTGTAACCTCGACGCCACAGTCAGAGCCAAAGGCCCCCGCTACGTTAATGCATGTTTAGCAGCGCGCGCCGGAAGCCCTTTGAAACAAGTGTTTTCATGAGTTCCAACGTCCACTACACGAACATACATCGCCTGCGCGCGTAACAACGTCGCGCGCACAAACGCGTGATTGGAGAATTGAAATGTGCGGACGAATTACCCTCCCCATTGTCGCCACATTTTCGCTCGCTCTCGCCACATTCGCGTTTGATGCAAGCACGCCTGCGCGCGCGTTCGGCACCAATCACGCGTTCTGCCTCACGGGTGATGAATGGCCGGGGCTGAGCAATTGCAGGTTCGACAGCTACGCGCAGTGTCAGGCGAGCGCATCGGGCCGCACGCTGACCTGCATCGCCAATCCCTACTTCGCAGGCCAGCGATGATCCCTATGCGTATCAGAACCGACCGCGCACATTCACGCCGGGCTATCTCCCGCTGCGCTGAGACGCGCTGCGCCGCCCTCGCGCTCGCCGCGATTGGCGCATTGCTGGTCAGCACGCATGCGCGCGCGCAGACCTATGATCCAAGCTATCCCGTCTGCATGCAGATCTACGGCCAGGTGGGCTATTTCGATTGCCGCTACACCTCGCTCGAACAGTGCAAGTTTCTCGCCGTCGGGCGTTCGGCGAGCTGCGTCGTGAACCCGTACTCTGCGCAGAAGAGACCAGTTGCCCCACGCCGGAGGCGCGTTGATTAGACTGGCACGTACCAATCGGGATGCTGATATGCGGCCGCCCAAACATGACCGCTGTGGTGTTGACGCGTACTGATCCGGGTTTAAGTTCGACGGACAAATCTTGCAGGGGTGGCGACGTTCGCTGGGCTGGTTCCCGTTGACGCCACCGATGCAGGACACATGACGACCTCGCCTCAAGCGACCGCGCGCCGTACGAACGCGACCTCCGCGCCTCCTCACCTCGCCATCGTCCTGTTCTCGCTCGCAATGGGCGGCTTTGCGATCGGAACCACCGAATTCGCATCGATGAGCCTGCTGCCGTTCTTCGCGAAAGATCTCGGCATCGATGAGCCGACCGGGGGGCACGCGATCAGCGCATATGCGCTCGGCGTGGTGCTGGGCGCGCCGCTGATCGCCGTGCTCGGCGCACGCTTCGCGCGCCGGACGCAGCTCTTGGCGTTGATGGCCGTGTTCGCGCTCGGCAACGCGCTCACCGCGCTGGCACCTGGCTTCGGCTGGATGATCGCCGCGCGCTTCCTTTCGGGGCTGCCGCACGGCGCCTATTTCGGCATCGCTGCGCTGGTCGCGGCCTCGCTTGTTCCTCAAAATCGGCGCTCGCAGGCGGTCGGCCAGGTCATGCTCGGCCTGACCATAGCCACGATCATCGGCGTGCCGCTGGCCAATGTGATCGGTCAGGCCGTCGGCTGGCGCGCGAGTTTTGGTCTCGTCTCTGTGCTGGCGCTGCTGACGGTGCTGCTTTGCGCCATGTTCGCGCCGCGCGACCGGGCCGGCAAGTCCGACCCGTTGCGCGAGCTCGGTGCGCTCCGCAGCGGACGCGTCTGGATCACGCTCTCGATCGGCGCCATCGGTTTCGGCGGCATGTTCGCCGTCTATACGTATCTGGCCACCACGCTGATCGAGGTCACAAAAGTCAGCACCACCGTCCTGCCGTTCTTCCTCGCGATATTCGGCATCGGCGCCACCCTCGGCAATCTGTTCGTGCCGCGCTTCGCCGATCGCGCCCTGATGCCGACGGCGGGCGCGATCCTGCTGTTCGCGGCCGTCGCGCTGCTGCTGTTTCCGCTGGTCGCCGGCAATCCCTGGCTGCTTGCGGCGGATGTCTTCGCGATCGGCGCCAGCGTCTCGCTCGGTGCCATCCTGCAGACGCGGCTGATGGATGTGGCGGGCGATGCCCAGGCACTGGCTGCCGCGCTGAACCATTCGGCGTTCAACACCGCGAATGCGCTCGGTCCGTTCCTCGGCGGCCTTGCCATTCGCGAGGGCCTGGGCTGGACCTCGACCGGTCCTGTCGGCGCCGTGCTTGCGCTGCTCGGTTTCCTGATCTGGATCGTGGCCTGGCGAGACGCCAGGTCTGCACCGGTCGTGGTCAACACCCCGCCCTTGGCGCCAGCACGACCGGCGCCACCGCTTGCGCCGGATCACCGCAGCCGTGCAAAGGATCCGGTGGCGTAGCGGCCGCTCAGCTTGGCCAGGGCGTGTTGCGGATGCGCGTGCACGCGTTCGGCTTGCGGAAGGAGGGATCGTGATCCTCGATGTAGTCGAAATTCACCGTCCCGAACGTGGTCTGAGGCTTCTTCAGCGCTGAGCAGGTCTGCACCTTCAAGAACTCGTTCTTGAAGTCGCCGCGCGGAAACGCCGATATCACCTGCTCCCGCTGCTCCGGCGTGTACTCGTCATAGCCAACGCCGACGACGTCCACCAGTACTCCCGCGTTGGTAAGCGCGATCTCCGGCCGCATATATTGCGGAATACCCGGCGTGGTGTGCAGCGCGATCGCCTCCCACACCAGATCGGCCTGTGCCTCGCCGATGCCGCGCGCCCGGAGGAAGTCGCGCGCCGCATCCGCACCGTCGACCTCGAACCGCTTGGTCTCGCTGTGGTAGTGGTCAACCAGGCCGAGATCGTGGAACAACGCCGCGACGTAGAGCAGTTCGGCATCGAATTTCAGCTTCTGACGCTGTCCCTTCATCGCGCCGAACACGTAGACGCGGACGGAATGGTTGAACAGCATCTCGTCTTCGTAACTGCGCACCAGTTCGGCTGCCTCGCGCGCCAGCTTGCTGTCGGGAATCTTCACGCCGGAGATCACGCTCGTCATCTTCAAGCTCCTGAGTTGCAAACAAGGTCGATCGATTGCGCCCGCGGCCCGTCAAGCTGCCTTGTCTGCCACGGCGCGCGGCGTCTTGCGGAAGCTGATCGCCATGCGGTTGTACGTGTTCATCAGGCTGATCGCGATCGTGAGATCGACGAGCTCCCGCTCCTCGAAGACCGCCCGGGCGGCTTCATAGGCCTGATCCGGCACGCCGGTATCCGCAACGCGCGTCACCGTCTCGGCCCATGCGAGAGCCGCGCGTTCGCGCGCGTCGAAGAGATCACCGGCTTCCCGCCACGCTTGCAGCAGCGCGACCTTTTCGATCTTCACCCCGCTCTTGAGCAGATCGCGCATGTGCATGTCGAGGCAGTAGGCGCAGTTGTTGATCTGCGACACGCGCAGATAGACGAGAGTCACCAGCGTCGCGGGAAGATTGCTCTGCATGATGTAGCCATAGACGCCACCCAACGCTTTCACCCCTGCCGGTGCGATGCGGTCGTAGTCGAGACGCCCAGTCATGGTCTTGCTCCCTAATGATCGGCTTGAAGGCCCGGCCCTTTTCTCGCTCCCTAGGTGCCCCTACCGTGGTCCATGGAAAAGCACCAAGAACGCACAAAAATCGTGTACCACGGCGTATGACCAAACCGCTGCGGCTGGAACTCGATCGGTCCGCCAGGACGCCGCTGGCTGAGCAGATCCACAACGGGATCAGGGCCGCGATCGAGAACGGCGTGCTCGCGCCGGGCGCCCGCCTGCCCTCCTGGCAGGACCTCGCCGCCCAGCTTGGCGTCGCGCGCGGCACCGTGCGTTCGGCCTATGAAAAGCTCTCGTCCGCTCAGCTGATCGTCGCCGCCCGCGCAACCGGAACGCATGTCGCGGATCGGCTCTCGTTCCCTGTTCGGCAGGACAAGGCTCCAGACCCCGGCTCGTTCATGGAGATGTACCGGGAGCTCACCGCGGGGCCGGCCTTCTTCCAGATGGGCGTGCCGGGCCAGACGACCTTGCCCGCAACGCTGCTGGCGCGGATGCGCGCACAGGCGGTTCGCGCCGAGATGAGCGCACCGCCGATCTATCCGGATCCGCGTGGTGAGCTGGACTTGCGGCGTGAGATCGCGGCCTACCTTGCGCTGGCGCGCGGGATCACGTGCGCGCCATCCCAGATCATCATCACCGGCGGCTTCAGCGGTGGCCTTGGCCTCGCGCTCCGTGTGCTCGGCCTCGAGCAGAAGAAGGTGTGGATGGAGGATCCGGGCTTCCCGTTCACCCGCCGCGGCCTCGAGCTCGCGCGATTATCGGTCGCACCGATCCCGGTCGATGCTGACGGCATCGACGTCGGGTACGGGCTGCAACATGCCCCTGATGCGGCGCTCGCCGTCGTGACCCCGGGACAGCAGGCGCCGCTCGGATCGACACTGTCGCTGGAACGACGCTCACGCCTGCTCGACTGGGCCGCACAAGGCAAGGCCTGGGTGATCGAGGACGACTATCTGAGCGAGCTTCAGCTCAAGGGCCGCGCCACGCCGGCGCTCGCCTCGCTCGACCGCGCGGGCCGCGTCATTCACATCGGCTCCTTCAGCAAGACCGTGACGCCGACGTTACGGCTCGGCTTCGTCGTTGCGCCAGCCGCTCTCGCCTCGCGTTTTGCCGAAGTTGCGGCCTGCCTCGCCCCGGCGGCCGGGCCCGCGGTGCAGCTGGCGATGGCCGATTTCATCCGCGAGGGTCATTATCTGCGGCATCTCCGGCGCACCAAGCGGGCCTACGCAGCGCAAGCCGATGCGTTGCTGAAACTGCTCCGCGTCCGCACCGCCAATGCCGCACTTGCAGGATTGGCCGCAGTCCTGCGGCTGCCGAACGGCACATCCGACCTCTCCATCGCCCGGGAAGCGGCATCGTTCGGACTGGCGCCTACGCCGCTATCGCTGTGGTATGCATCGAAGGCATCAGCGCAGCCGGGACTGCTGCTGGGCGTCGCCACGTCTCCGCAAAAGCACCTCGAGGCGTCTTGCGAGAGGCTCTTTGCGATCCTCGAACGCCAGGCATGATGACCATCGTCGCGAGAAACGGCCGGGCCGCCGCAAACCGCAAGGGCGCGCACAGCCTGCTGGTCAATCGTAAGACTGAATCAAGGCCGGGCGTCAGCTCGCCTCCTTCACCGGCGTATAGATCACGAGCTTCAGCGCGGGATCGTCGTTGGCCTGGAAGCTGGTGTGCTCGAAATGCAGCACGCCCTTGGTCGGGTGGGTCAAGGTCTTGCGGCCCGACAAGGTGCCGTGCACCTCATGCGCGCCCCACCATTTGACGAATTCGGGACTGCCCTCGCGCAAGCGCGTCAGCAACTCCGCAAAGGCGGGATCGCCGGCCCAGACATCGTGCGTGGCGCGAAACATCGCGACCATGCGTTTGGCGACGTCAGCCCAGCCTGCCCCGTAGGATTTGCGGGCCTTCTTGTCGGTCATCATCAACAGCAGTGTGTTGCGGTCCTCTTCGGGCAGCCGCCCGAACGCGAAGATCTCCTCGGCTGCTGCGTTCCACGCCAGCACGTCCCAGCGCCGCCCGGTGATGTAGGCCGGATGCGGCAGGCTTTCGACCAGGCGCCGAATGGCCGGCGGTACCACCTCGCGGGTGAAGGGACGTTTGTTGCTGTCGCGCGCGAGGTCCTTGAGATGCGCATGCTCGGTCTTGCTGAGCCGCAGCGCCCGCGCCAGCGCATCGACCGTTGTGACCGACGGGCTGACGGTGCGGCCCTGCTCGAGACGGATGTACCAGTCGACACCGATGCCGGCGAGCTGGGCGACCTCCTCGCGGCGCAGCCCCGCGGTGCGCCGCCGCTGGCCCGCGGGAAGGCCCACGGCCTTCGGCGACAACTTTTCGCGGCGAGACCTCAGGAAGTCGCCGAATTCGACGCGGCGGGGATCGGCCATGAAGTGTTCCCGTGATGGAGGGCCCGTGGAATACTAGGATAATACCAGGCCTTCCTGCATCGCGAAAGCCCTCGCATAGTCCGTACACCTCACAAATGAGGTGCGAACGAAGGTCAACATCATGAAGGCTGCCGTACTCAAATCTTTCGGATCCCCGCTTGCGATCGAGGACGTCCCCGACCCCGTGCTCGGCACCGGCGAGGTGATCGTCGACGTCGTCGCCACCCGCGTCCTGTCCTATTCCAAGGAAGTGTTCAGCGGCGAACGCAAATACGCGCTGGATCTGCCCGCCGTTCCAGGAGCCGGCGGGGTCGGACGCGTGCGCGCGATTGGCCCGGACTCAACCAAACTGTCCGTCGGCGACTGGGTCCTCTGCGATCCGACCGTCCGCTCGCGCGACGACGCGATCGCTCCCGATATTCATTTGCAGGGCGTCAGCGCGCGCGGCGAAGGCGGCATGCGGCTGCAGAAGTATTTTCACGACGGTTCCTTTGCCCAGCGAATGAGAGTGCCGACGGAGAACGTGACGCGGCTCGGCGAAATCAGCGCGGAAGAGGTGACGCAATGGTGCGCGCTGGGCACACTGCTGGTACCCTATGGCGGCTTCCTCGCCGCCAAGCTGCAGCCCGGCGAGACAGTCCTGGTGAGCGGCGCGACCGGCAATTTCGGCAGCGCAGCCGTGGCGGTGGCGCTCGCGATGGGTGCGGCTTGCGTCGTTGCGCCGGGCCGCAACGAGAAGATGCTCGCCGAGCTCGTGCGTCGCCATGGCGCGCGGGTCAGGCCGGTGAAGCTGACGGGCAACGAGAACGACGACCGCGAGCTGATGAAGCGCGCGGCACCCGGCCCGATCGATTGCGCGTTCGACATCATGCCGCCCTCCGTTTCGACCACGGTGGTCCGCGCCGCGATCATGACGGTGCGGCCCAATGGCCGTGTCGTGCTGATGGGCGGCGTCAACATGCAGGGCGGCCCCGGGCTGGAGCTGCCCTACAACTGGATCATGCGCGAGTGCATCACGATTCACGGCGTCTGGATGTATCCGCCGGATGCTGCGGTTCGCCTGATCGCGCTGGTCCGCGCCGGCCTCTTGCGTCTCGATCACTTCGAGACGACGGCATTCGATCTCGACCACGCCAACGAGGCCGTGGACTATGCGGCCGCCCATGCGGGCGCGTTCAACATGACGGTGATAAAGCCGTAGATGGCCCTCCCGCTGCGGCGATGCGCCGTCGCAGCGGATAGGCCTGCGATGTCAGATGGCTGGGAGACGTCACCCCGATCGCAGCCGGCCACGGCCGCCTACTGTGCATGGGGTTGTTTTCGCTGCTTGGTTACTCGAGCTCGATCACCTGGCCGTTCGACAGCGACACCCGCCGGTCCATGCGGCCGGCGAGCTCCATGTTGTGGGTCGCGATCAGCATCGAGACCTGGGTCGCCTTGACCAGCTGCATCAGGGCCTGGAACACGTGCTCGGCGGTGCCAGGGTCGAGATTGCCGGTCGGCTCGTCCGCAAACAGCACGCGCGGCGCGTTCGCGACCGCGCGCGCGATCGCAACGCGCTGCTGCTCGCCGCCCGACAGCTCCGCCGGCCGATGGGTGATGCGGTCGCCGAGGCCGAGATAGCCGAGGATCTCCTTGGCGCGCTTGACGCTCTCCGACTTCTTCAGGCCGCGGATCATCTGCGGCAGCATCACGTTCTCCAGCGCCGAGAACTCCGGCAGGAGCCGGTGCGACTGGTAGACGAAGCCGATGTCGGTGCGGCGCAGCTGGGTGCGCTCGATGTCCGGCAGTTGCGAGGTCGGTGCGCCGTTGACGTAGACCTCGCCGGAATCGGGCGCCTCGAGCAGCCCCGCAATGTGCAGCAGCGTCGACTTGCCCGAGCCCGAGGGCGCCACCAGCGCGACGGATTGGCCCGGCCACAGCGCGAGCTTGGCGCCGTCGAGGATCGTCAGCGGCACCTCGCCTTGCAAGTACTGCCGCTTTATCTCGTGGAGATAAATGACCGGTACATCGTCAGCCCCCTGCTGCTCCATCAGCCCCTCACTCGTACCGGAGCGCTTCGACGGGATCGAGGCGCGCGGCACGCCAGGACGGGTAGAGCGTCGCCAGGAACGACAGAGTCAGCGCCATGATGACCACCGCCGTTGTCTCGCCGATGTCGATCTCGGCGGGCAGCTTCGACAGGAAGTAGAGCTCCGGCGAGAACAGCTCGGTCGAGGTCAACCAGGACAGGAATTGCCTGATCGATTCGATGTTGAGGCAGATCACGAGGCCGACGAAGAAGCCGACCAGCGTGCCGACCACGCCGATCGAGGCGCCGGTGATCAGGAAGATGCGCATGATGGAGCCTTGCGAGGCCCCCATCGTGCGCAGGATCGCGATGTCGCTGCCCTTGTCCTTCACCAGCATGATCAGGCCGGACACGATGTTGAGCGCTGCGACCAGCACGATCATGGTCAGGATCAGGAACATCACGTTGCGCTCGACCTGGAGCGCATTGAAGAAAGTCGAGTTGCGTTGCCGCCAGTCGACCAGGAACACCGGGCGGCCCGCGGCCTCCGTCACCGCCGTGCGGAAGGCGTCGATCTTGTCGGGGTTGGTGGTGAACACCTCGATCGAGGTGACGTCGCTGCTGCGGTTGAAATAGGCCTGCGCTTCCGCCAGCGGCATGAACACGAAGCCGAGATCGTATTCGGACATGCCGATCTCGAACACGGCGACGATCTTGTACGGCTTGATGCGCGGCGTCGTGCCCATCGGCGTGATCGCGCCCTTTGGAGCCACCAGCGTCACGCTGTCGCCGGCGTGCAGCGACAGCTGGTCGGCGAGCCGGCGTCCGATCGCAACGCCCTGCCCTTCGTCAAAGCCCTCGAGCGAGCCCTGCTTGATGTTCTTGGCGATCGAGGTGAGATTGTTGAGGTCGTCGGAGCGGATGCCGCGTACCAGCACGCCCGAGGCGTTCCACGGCGATGACGCCAGCGCCTGGCCGTCGACCACGGGCGCGGCGAGCCGGATACCCTGGACCTGGCTGATGCGATCGGCGACGTCCTTCCAGTCGGTGAGCGGCGATTCCAGCGGCTGCACCAGGATGTGGCCGTTGAGGCCGAGTATCTTGTCAAGCAGTTCCTTGCGGAAGCCGTTCATCACGGCCATGACGATGATCAGCGTCGCCACGCCAAGCATGATTCCGAGGAAGGAGAACCCGGCAATGACCGAGATGAATCCCTCCTTGCGGCGCGCCCGCAAATAGCGCGCCGACAGCATCCACTCGAATGGCGCGAAAGGCGCGGTTTGAACGGTTTCGGTCATGGTCTCGTCCATCGCTCGATAATCCCATGATTCGGGGTCAATTGTGGCCGGATTGGCGGCCGCGATCTCGGGCGATGAACAATATTCAGCCGACCAGGCGGGCGACCGCGTCCGCAGGCGACATCGTCTCGCGGGCGCCGTCGCTGCGCTTCTTGATCTCGACCCTGCCGTCGGCGAGGCCCTTCGGCCCGATCATGATCTGCCAGGGGATGCCGATCAGGTCGGCGGCGGCGAACTTAGCGCCGGCGCGCTGGTCGGTGTCGTCGTAGAGCACGTCGACGCCTTTGGCGGTGAGCTCCGCATAGAGCTTCTCGCAGGCCGCATCGACGGCGGCATCGCCCTGCTTGAGATTGAGGATCGCCACGCGGAACGGCGCCACAGCTTCCGGCCATTTGATGCCGGCGTCGTCATGGCAGGCCTCGATGATGGCACCAAGCAGGCGCGAGACGCCGACGCCATAGGAGCCGCCATGGATCGGCACGTCGACGCCGTCGGGGCCGGCCACCATCGCCTTCATCGGCTCGGAATACTTCGTGCCGAAATAGAAGATCTGACCGACCTCGATGCCGCGGGTGTTCACCCGCTTCTCGGCCGGCACTTCCCTCTCGAACCGCGCGCCGTCGTGGACATCCTCGGTCGCCGCATAGAGCGAGGTCCACTGCTTGATGATCGGCGTCAGGTCGCTGTCATAGTCGACGTCCTCGCCTGGCACCGGCAGATCCAGCACGTCGCGATTGATGAACACCCCGGATTCGCCGGTCTCCGCAAGCACGATGAACTCGTGACTGAGATCGCCGCCGATCGGGCCGGTCTCGGCGCGCATCGGTATCGCCTTCAGCCCCATCCGCGCGAAGGTGCGCAAGTACGCGACGAACATCTTGTTATAGGCGACGCGGGCTGCCGCTTCATTCAGGTCGAACGAATAGGCATCCTTCATCAGGAACTCGCGGCCGCGCATCACGCCGAAGCGCGGACGCTGCTCGTCGCGGAATTTCCATTGAATATGATAGAGATTGAGCGGCAGGTTCTTGTAGGACTTCACATACGCGCGAAAGATCTCGGTGATCATTTCCTCGTTGGTCGGCCCGTACAGGAGCTCACGCTTGTGGCGGTCGGCGATGCGCAGCATCTCAGGACCATAGGCGTCATAGCGGCCGCTCTCACGCCAGAGATCGGCGAGCTGGAGCGTCGGCATCAGCAGTTCCAGCGCGCCCGAGCGGTCCTGCTCCTCGCGCACGATCTGCTCGATCTTCTTCAAGACGCGGAAGCCAAGCGGCAGCCAGGCATAGATGCCGGCCGCTTCCTGCCGGATCATGCCGGCGCGGAGCATCAGCCGATGCGAGACGATCTCCGCCTCTTTCGGATTTTCCTTCAGAATGGGCAGAAAGAATCGTGACAACCGCATGGCAATACTCGAGGAATCAGTGAAGGCTTGCAGTGAAAGCGGATTGGGAGCGAAAACACAAGACCGGGAATGAGGAAAAGCCGCTAACGCGGCGAGATTCCTGTCATTTTTCCGTTGCCTTCAGGTTCGACTTGAACCTTATCGCCTAGGGTGGCGCCACATCGAGATCGTCCTCGAGCGTGATCTTCTCGAAATCGGTCACCAATGCATCGATCCGCACATGCCAGCGGCCGGCAAAGGGCAGATCGACCTTGCGCACGTGCCAATAGCCGTCCGGTCCGAGTTCGGCATTGCGTCCCATCGGCTCGATGCCGCGCTCGGGCAGGCTCAGCGTCAGCCTCGCCTCCTTGGCCGTAAGCGGCGTCGCCTCGCCCGTCATGAGCTGAAGCACGAAATCGTCGATGCCGGCCTTGCCCGGCGAGACCAGCACCTGGAACATCGCCTTGTCGGTGTGGATGTGGATCGCCAAGGGCGTTTCCGGAACGATCGTCCGCGGTGGCGGCGTGAACCGCCAGCCGGCCACAACGGCGAAGATGGCGAGCGCGATGGTGCATTCGAGCAGGATCGAGCGCTTGAGCGCAGGCGTGAATGTCTCGTCCCGGGCCAGCGCCGGCGTCAGCCGCAATCGATTGAACGCGGCGAGCGCGAGCAATCCCGTGACCAGTACAAGCTTGATCGACAGGATGAGCCCGTAGCGGGTCTCCACGAGCGCTGCCGGCTTTTCGAGCTGAACGATCGCGAGCGCGAGGCCGGTCGAGGCCAGCACGCCGACCGCCAGCGCAGCGAGGCGGGAGAAGCGGTTCACGACGGGCAGCGACGCAGTCGTCGGCTTCGACATCAGCGCAACGAGCGGCGCGAGAGCACCGATCCAGACGGTAACGCCGAGGCTGTGGAGAAAGATCGCCGGACGCGTCAACGCCTCCGGCGGGGCCGTTGCAGCGTGCCCGGTCGTGGCGAGCGACAGACCGACGCCGATGAGCGCAACGATCGCGACAGCACGCGCGTACCATGCGCTCCACAGCGCTATCCGGGCGAGCAATATCGCCGCGAGGGCGACGAGAAGCGAGGGGCCGGCGCTGGTCGCGAATGCGGCTTTCCAGGGAGCAGCCGTCGCAAGCGCCGCCAGCGGCAGGCCGAGCAGATCGAGGCCCAACGCGCCGAGGGACGTAATCGCGCTCGCAAGACCGATGGCGAGCGCGACGTGCGGAACGGTCATGCCGATCATAGACCAGGCGATGCAGCGCGCAAAAAACACGCCGCCAACGCCGACAAACAGTCCGAGATAGAGGCCGACCCGCGCAAGCCAGATCAGCGCGTTCAGCCCGCCATCCGCCCTCGCCGGAGGTTTTGTCGCCGTCGGCGTACCGATCGAAAAGATCACCGATCCCGAGACCGGGTGACCGTCCTGTGAGATCACCCGGTAACTGACCACGGCCGTTCCCTGCGGCAGGTCCGGCGGCATCGCGACCGAGATGGTCTCGCCCGATGCACTGACGCGCGCATCGTCCCGCGCCCTGCCCACGCCATCGATCAGCCGGATCGCGCCCGGCGTCACCGCCTCGTTGAAGCGCAGCTCCACCGCTTTCGGCGCGCTCGCGAGCATGCTGCCGCTCGCGGGCTCGACCGAGACAAGCGCCGCATGCGCCGACGCGCCGGTCGCGAGGCCGACGACCAGAAGCAGCGTCGCGAGCGCGGCGATGAGCCGCATCAGGGCTTTGGCAGCAGCTTCACGCCAGGCGCCGGCGACTTGCCCTCGTGCGAAGGCCCTGCTCCTTCGGTCGGGATTTCGATCCAGCGGCTGACGCCGGTCTCGCATTCCTGGACGACCGGGAAATACAGCGTCGTGTTCGGCTTCAGCATCTCGGTCAGGACCGTTTGCATGACGAACTCGTCATAGTGCTTGTCCGGCAGCCTGCCGCCGGACCACGCCACCTCCTTAACGCCGGAGGAGAGCTTGCTGCCGTGGTAGTCGTACTCGCTGGCATATTTGCCCTCGACGACATCGACACTCCAGCCCGCCTTCGGCATCGGCTTCACCGCGATCACCCCTTCCGGGATCTGCACGCGGATCTTCACCGTGGGTGAGCCGGCGCAGCCATGCGGCACGGCGAACACGGCCTTATAGGACGTGCCGACCGTGGCCTGCTTGGTTTCGAGGAAGACGTGCGCGCCAGCCGGCGTCGCCGCAAGCGTCCCCAGAACGATGACCCAGCGATGCTTCGACATGTGCCGTCTCCCGAGGATCATGATCGGCTTCATCACATCTTCATTCCCGAATGATCCGGCATTTTCTTCATTTCATGGCCGGAATGGCCAGCATCGCCGGGCGCTTGCGCGCCGACGCCCTGCACGTCGAGCGAAACCGCGACCTTGCCGGCCTTCTCGAACTCCAGCGTCAGGGGCACCTTGTCGCCCTGCTTGAACGGCCCCTTCAGCTCCTGGAGCATCAAATGATAGCCGCCGGGCGCGAGCTTCACGCTCTTGCCCGCCTCGATGACGAGCCCCTTGTCGAGCGGACGCATCTTCATCACGCCGTTGTCCATCGCCATCTCATGGACCTCGGCTTTGCCGGCGATGTCGGCGGAGACGCTGACGAGCCTGTCGGCCGCCGTCCCCTTGTTCTCGATGGTGAGATAGCCGCCGGCAACCTTGGCGCCGCCCGGCGTCGCCCGGCTCCAGGCCTGCGAGATGACGAGATCGCCGGCCTTGACGTCCTCGGCCACCGCAGGTGCCGCGCAAAGAGCGAGCGCAAAGGTCGCGAGCATCACATCTTTCAACATCGTCTTCATATTGGTCTTCCCGTTTGCAGATTGAATCTCAGTGTGTGCCGAGCTGTTGGCTCGACCATTTTTCGAGATCGGCCATCTCGGCCGAGCCCTCGATCGTCGTGATGGTTCCGTCCCGCGAGATCAGCAATGTCCGAGGGATATCGCCCTGCCAGGCGGGATCAATCTCGAACCGCAAGCGCTCGACGAAGCCGTCGCTGAAGATGAAATTCTCGGCCGACGACAACCCCGCTTTGTCGAGCATCGACTGCGTCGCCGCCGGCAGATTCGGCACGAGATCAGCACTGATCGTGACCACCTCGATGCCGGGATGATCCTTTGCAAACCGCCCGAGCTCCGGCAGCTCGACCTTGCAGGGCCCGCAGGTCACGCCCCAGAAATGCACCAGTGTCGGGCGGCCGGCATGACCCTTCAGCACGCTCTGCCACGTACCACGTTCGAACGGTTTGAGGGCCGGCGCCGCCACGAGCGCAGCCGCCGACGCGATCAGGATCCCCAGGCCCAGAATGCCGGCAAATCGATATGTCATCGTTGATCCTCGATCGCTGTGAGCAGATACCCATCCGCCTTGGTCATCCATGACAGGTAGACCTGTCGGCCATTGGACACCAGCAAGGGGTGGTCGGAGGTGTCTGTCGTGCTCCATATTGTCTTCGGCGGCGACCAGCTTTTTCCGTCATCTCGGGAGATCCTCATTTGGATCGAGGTCTTGTCGCCATCGAACTCCTTCCAGACCATCACCGTTCCGGCAGGGCCTGCGAGCACGTAGGGACGAGTCGGATTGCGGCCAGGCTCCCCCAGCGCCATGGGCGCGGAGAACGTGCGGCCTTCGTCGCGCGAATACGCATAGAACAATCCCTTCCGCGCCTTGCCGTTCGTGTACCAGGCGACATGATAGGTCCCGTTCGGCGCAACCGTGAGGCTCGGCCCGTGATGTGGGCAGGCATTGATCTGCCAATCGTCGTTGCTGACCCGGCGGATTTCACCTGGAGTCGCGCCGTCTGTGAAGGTCATGACCGCGTGATCCCGCACGCCGCCGTCAAAGATGTTCCTGAAGATCACGGCCGGTCGCCCGGGCGCCGCAAAGGTCAGCCCCAAGCGGCAGCATTCACAGGTGCCTTCGCGCGCTAATCGAGCCTCCGCGAAGGTGGTGGCGCCGTCGCTGGACGAGGCAAAGAACAGCCCCGCCCCTTCGTACTTCTGTCCTGCTTCCTTCGCGAGAACGCGATTGCGCTTGTCCAGCCACGCCGCAAAGACTGTTCCATCCTGATCGAGCGCGAGCGCCTCAAAACGCTGGCTCTCGTTGCCGGCGGTGATGGGCCTCGGCTCGACAAAGCTCTTCCCGCCATCGGCCGAGCGCGTGTAGAGCACTTGGCCGTTGAAGGCCTCATCCCTGAAGATCGAGAACGCGAGTGCGATGCCGCCCTTGCGATCGACCACGATCTTCGGCCGCGCGTCCGGGCCCCAGTCGAGATTCAGCCGCTTTGTCGTGACCTGGACGGGAGCCGAGAAGCTCCGCCCCTCATCCCGCGAGCTCGCAACCGAGACCTGCCCGCCCGCCATCCAGACCAGCCACAGCGTTCCGTCCGGAGCGAATGCGGGCGTCACCTTGGTCGCACAGCGCAACATCGGCTCCTCGCAGGCCGCCTCCGATGCATGCTGACGGTGCATCTGCGCGAGCGCTAAACCATGCAGGAACACAAGAGTGACGATCGCAAGCAAGCCACTTCGGATCATGGCCCTATTCCCTTCGTGAGCCCGGATCATCTGAACGCCACCTTCATACCCGCAACGAACGTGCGCGGCGAGCCTGCGTAGATCGATCCGGTCGTGTTCGCGAGCACGCTCGCAGGGTTTTGAAGGCCCGCCGTGGTCACGGTGTTGGCGATGTTGTTGGCTGACGCAACGTAGATACGGTCGAACACGTTCCTGACTTCGAGGAACAGGTTCAGCGATTTGAACGTGTCGGACACGAGATTGGTCTTGTAGTGAACGTTCAGATTGACCAGCTCATAGCCCGGCGCTTTCAATAGATTTGCATTGTCCATGTAGAAGGAGTCCTTCCACTGGACCTCGACGAAGCCTCCAAGTCCAGCCAAAGGCCCCGCGAACTCGTCGTAACCGACCCTGGCCGTCAGTTCGTTCGGCGAGATGCCGGGGATCTTGTTGCCGGCCCGGTTGAAGCTGAACAGCGTGCCATTGGTAATGTTCTCGACATACTCGGTGTAGATTTCGTCGAGATAGGTGTATGCCGCCATGAACCGCCAGCCCGGATAGAACTTCCAGTCGGCCGCAAGCTCGACGCCGCGATGCTCGGATCGCGGTGCGTTGAACATGTAGGTTATGCCGTTGATCGGAGTTGCCTGACTGACGATCTCGTTGCGAAAGAACTCGTAGAAGCCAGTCGCGCTGAGCTTGAGCGCGCTATTCGGGGTCCAATCGAAACCGAGGTCGTAGCCAAGATTTTTTTGGGTTTGAAGCTGGGTATTGTTGCCCGACAAACCCGTCGGAAGGACGAACAGATTCGAGACCTGCGGAGTGCCGTATCCCGTGGCGACCCGTCCGCGGAACAGCCACTCGTTGTTGAGATTGTAGAGGAGCGCCAACTCCGGCGCGGCATTCTGAAACTGCCGATCCGCCGTCGTGAGGGTTGTGGTGGTAACGCCAGTGGGACCGGCATATGCGTATGCCGTGTTGATACCCTTCAGGAGGGTCGTCTCCCAACCGATGCCCGCGACTGCGGTCAGTGCCGCAGTGAGCTTGATCTCTTCCCTGGCGCGAACACCATAGTTGGTGGTCTCGCTGTAGAGATTGCTCGACAATCTGCCGAGCGTTGGATTGCCTCCCGGCATTACATTCCGCGTATCGCTCGACGCCGTCAGCGTATTGTAGAAGGCGCCGAAGAACGTGGTGGATTCCAGGCCGACGATCTCGCCTCGCCTGGTGACGTCGCTCATAAGATTGTACGAGGGAAAATCTCCGATGGCGCTGGTCGCGCCGGTCGGCTGGTTGATGTTCCTATCGTCAAACACGAACTGATTGCGCCAGGTCGTGTTGTTGTCGAAATCGTGCTCCCAGCGACCACCGACGATAGTGCGGCGATCATTGCGGCCAAGCCCGGCCTGCACTGCCGTTTCCTTGTCCGTGCCGGCCGCCGTATTAAAGCCGTTGTTGAAGAGCGTGACCGTGCCGCATCCCGCCGCGGCCGAGACACCGGTCGCACAGCCCTGCTGGAAAGGATTTTGGTAATACTGGTTCAGCGACTGCCGGATCGGCAGCCGCGCGCTGAGGTCGTTGTTGATGATCTTGACAGTGAAGCGATCGTCCGGCGTCGCCTTGAGCCTGCCGAGGAAGTTGACGGTCTGCGTGTTGAACCAGCTGTTGCCGATATAGCCGTCGCCGCGCGTGTCGCTCGCGAAGAGCGAGCCCTCGAAATTCCCGATCTTCTTGCCTGCAGCAAGGTAATTGTTGAGATAGCCGTAGCTGCCGCCCTCGACACCATATTCGATCCCGTCGATCGTGCCGCCCGGCCGCGTCCGAAAATTGAGTGCGCCGCCGGTTGCGTAGTTGCCGTAGAGCGCCGACGAGGGACCACGGACGACGTCGATCGCACCATAGGCGTGGGGGTCGATCAGGTCGCTCCGCGACAGGCCGTCCGGCTGCGTGACCGGAAAGCCGTCGTCGAAGATCACGAGATTGCGGATGGCGAAGCCGTTCCTCGCGTTGGATCCACGAATCGAGATGCCGAAATCGCGCGGTCCGTTGCCCTGCTTGATTGAGATGCCCGGGCTGTCCCGCAGGACGTCGCTGACCGAGAATGCGGGACGATTATCGAACTGGCTGCGATCGATGGTCGTCGCGGTCTGGCCGGATGGCGCTTGATTGAGGCTGTCGCGCGCTGCGCTGGCAGTCACGGTCCTGTTCTGGGTCGGCGCGCCGACGCTTGCGCTCTGCGCAATGGGTTTCGGCGCGCGGTTCGCGGACACGGCTCGCGGCTTCGAGGCCCGGCTGACGGGCTTGGCGCGAGCCGCCTGCGGCGCCTCGACAGTCACAGCGGGAAGTTCAGTGTTGCGGCTTTGCGCGAAGGCTCCGCTCGAGGACGTAAGCAGTGCGGCCTGAATGGCAACGATGCTCACGCCGCGACGAGCATGACGAACTGACATGGGGCATTCCTGACGCCGGCTTTCGCTCCGGCCAATCGACAACATCAATCGCCAGCAGACGGAACGCGGCGACTACGAGGGGTCGTCAGGAAAGATGAGGAGGCGCGCGCGCCTGGGCGTTCGAGCCCTTGTGGGCTGCGACGACGGTGACCTCGGCGCTATGCCAAGAGACGCGCTCGGCGCGGCGGAGGGGAATGGAGACAGCGAGCTGCGGCGGCGAATCCAGCGAGGCGCCCGCCTGCGCCAAGCAACACAGCGCGCAGGCCGCACCATGCGCGGTCGGCGTGCCGGTCCGATCGTTCAGATCACTGCCCTGCTCGCCCGCGCTGTGGCAGATGACGGCGGCATGCAACGGATCGGCCATGGCCTGCCCCGCCGACCAGCACGCGGCGATCGGTGCCAGCACCTGCATCGCCAGGGCGAGCAGGACGAGGGGTAGGAATTTTTGCAGCCGGGCGCGCATCCACCGAACCATTCGTTCGTGCGCCAACTAAACACCGCGCCGCCCCGCGAGTCGAGGTCAGTTCCACCGCCATCTTGGTCCAGCGCAAATATCCCGAAAACTGTGATCGGACCGCCCCAACGGGACCGGACGCCCGGCATTTGAGGCAGCGGCCAAACCCTGCCCTGTCCACAGATTTCTTATATTTGTCATATGTTTACGAGGTAAGCAGCCCGATCATTTCGTCCATTGCTCGAATTTTGAACATTCGTTGCCGAAAATGATGACAAGTGAGAAAAGTTGATCTAGCATTCCTCTTGCTCAGGCCTGACCGCGAGGTCGAAGTCTGGTGGTCCAAGTCTCGGGAGGAGCCCCTGGCGCGCAAAACGCAGCGTCGCCCCGTCAATCAAGATCAAATCTCAAGATCGGGGATAATAGGGTCGACACAATTTTTGAGCGGGGCCAGGCCCCGCTCTTTTTTTGTCTGCGTCGCCTCAAAGCCGATGAGCGCTTCCCCGGATTCGATCGAACAGAGCTTTGAGACCCGGCATCGCGCTGCGCCGATCTCACGCCGCTCGTCTATCAACGTCTGTTCGAACAGCATCCGGAAACGCGGACGATGTTCCGCGTGCAGGGCAGCGAGTTGGTGATGGGATCGATGCTTGCGCTGACGATCGAGGCGATCCTCGACTTTGCGGGTGAACGCCGCGGGCATTTCCGGCTGATCGCCTGCGAGGTTGCCTCGCACGATGCTTACGGCACGCCGCGCGATCTGTTCATCGCGTTCTTCGCCGTGATCAGGGATACGCTGCGCGATCTGCTTGGTGACGAATGGTCGGCACAGATGGCGCAGGCGTGGGACCAGTTGCTCCCAGATATCGACGCATTCGCCACCGTGCCCGCCTGACGCTTTGCGCTGCACCAACGTGAGCAGCCTGCGATCCCGCGGCCGATTGCTGATTGAGTGGCACCAACTCTTGTGAGAGACTTTCGGACATCGGTCGCGCAGGCAATGACGCGCCGACGATAAGAGATATGGGAGCGAGCGATGTCCGGGACGAAAGATTTCTCGACGACGAGGCGCGATCTTCTTCAGGCGGCAGCGACCGCCGGCGCCGGAGCTGCACTTCTCGGCAGCATGGGCATAAACCCCGCATTGGCAGCCGAGGTCGGACGCAGCGAGAAGCCGCTGAAGGCGGCGTTCTCCAATGCAGGCCTCCAGGCCACCTGGTGCGCGCAGGGCAAGCAGGCCGCGGAATTCTGGGGCAAGCTGTTCAATGTCGAGGTCACCTGGTTCGACGGCCAGCTCGACGCGGTGAAGCAGCGCGCCGCGATCGACAACATGGCCTCGCAGAAATGGGATTTCGTCGCGATCCAGGCCTTCGGCATCGGCACCCTCACCCAGCCCGTGCAGAAGATGATCGACGCCGGCACGCCCGTGATCGACATGGACACGCTTATTGCTCCCCTCGATCAAATTAACGTCCACTCCTTCCTCGCCCCCGACAACGAGTTCATGGGCGCCTCGGTGACGCAGGCGCTGTGCAACGCCATGGGCGGCAAGGGCAAGATCATCATGACCCAAGGCGCGCTCGGTCACACCGGGGCGCAGGGCCGCGCCAAAGGCTTCAACTCTGTCGTGAAGCAGTTCCCGAACATCGAGGTGCTCGATACCCAGCCGGCCGACTGGGACGTCTCCAAGACCGCGCGGCTCTGGGAAACCTACCTCACCAAGTATCCCCAGATCGACGCGGCATTCTTCCACAACGATGACATGGCGCTCGCCGCCGCCAACATCATGAAGGCCCGCAACCGCACCAACATCCTGATCGGCGGCGTCGATGCGATGCCGCCGGCGATCCAGGCCGTCAGCGAAGGCCGCATGTTCGCGACCGTCCGCAATCCGTCCTGTCGCATCCATGGCGGCGCCATCATCGCGGGCGTCTCCGCCGTGGTCGGCGGCGAGAAGAGCGGCCAGGGCATTCCCAAGAACGTCGTCACCGACGGGCCTGTCGTTACCAAGGCCAATGCCGCGGGGATGCAGTGGATGCAGGATCATTTCCTGATCTGAGATTCCATGTCAGCGGGTCGTTCGCCCATTCTGGAACTGCAGGGCATCACGAAGAGCTTCGGCGGCGTCGAAGCGCTTCGTGGTGTCGACTTTGCGCTGTACCTGGGCGAGATCCACGGTCTCGTCGGCGAGAATGGCGCGGGGAAAAGCACGCTGATGAAGATCATCGCCGGCGTGCACACCGAATTCTCCGGCCGCTTCCTGATCGACGGCGCGGAGTCGCATTTCCGCTCGGCCCGCGATGCGCACGCGGCCGGCATCGCCATGGTGCATCAGGAACTCTCCGTCGCGCCCGACCTCACGGTCGCCGAGAACGTGTTCCTCGGCAACCAGCCGACCAATGCCCTTGGCCTCGTGCAATGGCGGCGCATGGCGCGCGAGGCCGGCGAGCAGCTCGCCCGTTTCGGCATCGACGTCGATCCGATGTCGAGGCTCGGCGATCTGCCGATCGGGCTCCAGCAGCTGATCGAGATTGCCCGCGTGCTGTTCTCCGGCGCCCGCATCGTCATCCTGGACGAGCCGACCTCCGCCCTCTCCCCACCCGAGGTCGAGCGCCTGTTCGCAACGCTCAGGCGCCTGCGCGAGGAAGGCACCAGCATCGTCTTCATCTCGCATTTCATCGAGGACATCCTTCGCGTCTCCGACACGGTCACCGTGTTCCGCAACGGGCGGAAGGTCGCCGAGACGGCGAGCACAGCGACCAGCAAGGGGGCCCTGATCGAGGCCATGATCGGCCGCGGCGGCGAAGCGCTCGAGCACAGCTACACCGACGATCTGATGCTGCCGCAGCCGAGCGACAGCCCGGTGGTGCTGAAGGTCGACCGGCTCTCGCTCGCCCGCAGCCTGAAGGACATCTCCTTCGAGGCGCGCGCCGGCGAGGTGCTCGGCATCTATGGCTTCATGGGCTGCGGGCAACAAGAATTGTCGCGCATCCTGTTCGGCAAGCTGAAGCCCGATGGCGGCACGCTTTTCGTCGACGGCACGCCAAGGACCTTTGCCAGCACGGCGGCGGCGCGGCGCGCTGGTGTGGCGCTGGTGCCGGAGAGCCGGCGCGACATGCTGTTTCACCAGGAGCCGGTCTACAAGAATATCTCGATCAGCATATTGGATCGCATCTCCGCCCTGCTGCTCAAGCCGGCGCAGGAGCGCGACATCGCCCAGCGCCAGGTCGAGCAGCTGCAGATCAGGCCGCCGGTGGTCGGCCTCGACCTCGGCATGCTCTCCGGCGGCAACCAGCAGAAGGTTGCGCTGGCCAAATGGCTGACCTATCCGCCAAAGCTGCTCGTCCTCTGCGAGCCGACCCGCGGCATGGATGTCGGCGCCAAGAACGACGTCATCAACATCGTCCGCGACCTCCGCGAAAAAGGGCTCGCGATCATCGTGCTGTCGACCGAGCCGGAAACGGTGCTGTCGCTGGCCGACCGCATCCTCGTGCTCAAGCGCGGCGCGGTGGTGCGGGAATTCAGGAACGAGCCGGTCAGCAAGGACCGCCTGCTGGAAGCGGCGTGACGGAGAAGCACATGAGCAGTGAGACGGCTTTGGCGGCAAAGCAGCGGGCGCGGAGCGTTGCGCCGTTCCTGCGCTCGCAGATGCGCAACATCGCGCCGTTCCTCACCCTGATCTTCCTCTCCGCCTTTTTCGCCTTCGCCAGTCCCTCCTTCGCCACGCTGGACAATCTCGGCAACATCCTGACGCAGGTGTCGGTGACGGGCATCATCGCCGTCGGCCTCACCTTCGTGATCCTCTGCGCCGAGATCGATCTCTCGATCGCCAGCATCGCCAACGTCACCGGCATCGCGGTCGCCTACTTCACGCTGCAGGAATCCTACGTCAACATCGCCAACATCCCCCTGCCCGGCGCGGTCGCCATTCTGCTCTCGATCCTGCTCTGCGCCCTGCTCGGCCTCGTCAATGCGCTGGGGCTGACCGTGATCGGCATCCCCTCCTTCATCATGACCTTGGCGATGATGCAGATCGCGGCAGGCATCTCCGCGCTGCTGGTGCGCGGCCAGATCGCCTACAAGGTGCCCAGCCTGATCACGACGCTCGGCTCGGGATCGATCGGCGGCATCCCCTGGATCGTCATCGTCGCCGCCATCATGCTGCTCGGCGGCCACCTCGTGCTGACCTACACGCGCTTCGGCCGCTACGTCTACATGGTCGGCGGAAACCGCGAGGCGGCCGAATTTGCCGGCCTCAACGTCAAGCTCATCTTAGGCGCCGTCATGGTGATCTCGGCGGTCTGCTCGGGGATCGGCGGCATGCTCGGCGTCGCCCATTTCGGCAGCGCGCAGCAGAACGAGTTCGACACGTACCTGCTCGACTCCATTGCCGCGGTGGTCGTCGGCGGCACCAGCCTGTTCGGCGGCCGCGGCGGCATCGGCAACACCATCGTCGGCCTGTTCGTGCTGGGCGTCCTCAACAACGGCCTCGACCACGTCAACATCGACAGCTTCCTGAAGATCCTGATCCGCGGCTTGATCCTCCTGGCAGCGCTGGTCATCAACGTCTATGCGCAGCGCTTGCGGGAAAAAGCGGCGGAGTAGACGGCCGCCAGACAAAAGTGCGAAAACAACCCCATGCACAGTACAAATCATTGGGGAATTTGGCGCGCAGCAAATTGCGATGTTTCCGAAATTGGATTTGACACGTCGGGCAAAACAGGAGCATGATGGCATCATGGCAGCGAACGGGTTCGGCGCAGCGCTGAGTTCAAGCTGCGGCCATTGCCTGCATGATACGACCCGCGGTCGTCTCCTTCGCCTCTCTTCAAACATCTGCAAAATCCCCGAGCAAGCCATCGTCATGCGGTATTCAGCCCTCCTCGCCATCCTGCTGTTCTGTTCGGGGTGGGGCAAGTGCCGAGCCCCGCGTTGAATGGAAGTCCCTCGGTGCCAATCTACGGAGGACAGTTGATCGCGATCGTGCCGGAGAAGCGTCTGGTTGCCGTTCAGCTCGTTGAATTGAATGAACGCCAGCAGGGAATTCACTCCGCGACGTTTCTCGACTTGGTTCGGCAGGTCATGACTTCCACCGATTGAGGCGGGCGGAATGGATGGAACCGCGCGGGTGGTGGCGGCGAAGTCGATCAGCGCCAGGCCTTTTCGTTCTTCTGCTCGTAGTCCCTGAAGGCCTTCTCGAGCCCACCCAGAACCTCGGCTGAGGTCTCGAACATCGCCTTCAACTGCGGTTCGTCGACCTTCTCGATGTCTTCGCGCAGATGGTTCCTGATATCCTGGAGAGCCTTCTGCATCTTGTGCGTATGGTGTCGGGGATCGCGGTCTGCCGCACTTGCCATGGCCAATCTCCTCGCTGATAAGGTGGCTCCGCCGGACCTCGAAAAAGCATCCGTCGCGACAACGCATCAACGGACAACGAGAGGCCTCGTTCCAACTAGGGCATTCGATAGAGACTGCATGAAGTTCGAGCAGGCAGCCGTAGGATGGGTTGAGCTCTTGTGAAACCCATCAAACTTGATTCTCTCAATCAGCCCGCATCAACGATTGCTTGGTACTCGCTCCGCCCGCGAGGCGATGGATTTCGCACCGCTCTGCCTCCCTTAGCCGACATTGCAAATGCCTCAGCCCGGTTCAGCTAAGGGCCAAAATGCGAAGAGCTCAACGTGAGCACATCCGGTCCGCTGTACCCTCGGAAGCGCACCATGCGTGGACAAGAGAGGAGGTCTGCAACAGGCCACATCCGGACTCGAGCACCGCAGCACAGGCCGACATCAGCGTCTTCTCCGACTTCGGACTGAATTGACAATTTCCTTCGCCGCGTCCTGAAGCTCGTCGAGATGCCGGGCCGCAAAGGTCTCGATGGAAAAGGCGGTCTTAAGCCAGAGCATGTTGATTGCTCCGAGGACCCGCTGCCCATCGCGCAGAGGAACCGCGATCGAGAACAGACCATCCGCATGCGGGGGGCCACCATAGTAACCTCCGGTATGCGTGGCGTCGCGGGTGCCATAGCCGCGCGAACGAACCTCGGCGAGGATACTGCTTAAGCGCGCCGGGTCTCGCGCCAACCGATCCTCAGGCTTGCTGGAGCTGCGCAACAGATCGACAATTCGCTGTCGCTCCTTCACAGGACAATACGCGAGATAGGCGCGGCCGACCGCCGAATGCAGCCAGTTGACCGGCAACCCGATGCGCTCCTGCTGCAACAAGATCGGGCTCCGCGCCCGTGTCGTCTCGCGAATTTCCATGTGGTCACCCGCCGGCACCATCAGGTCGGAGGGCCAGGAAACCCGCTCGCACAGTCGCTCCAGGATCGGAGCCGCGGCTTCCGCGATGCGGTCGCGATGTTCTCGACGCGAAGGCGCATGCGAAAGCGTCGCGCCGATGCGATAGCGGCCGTCGGCAAGCCGTCGCGTGACCAAGCCGGACCGGGCCAGCGTGTGGAGGATACGGAGCAGGCTTGGCTTGGAGATGCCGGTGAAAACATAAAGCTCCTGCAATGAAGAGTCTGGCTGCATTTGCAGGGCCTGCATAACGAGAAGGCCCCGCTCCAGGCTCTTGATGACTTTCGGGCCCGCCATCGCTTGCTCGCCTCGTTTCACAATGTGGAATGTAGCGCTTCACAATGCGGAATGCACGTCGATTGTTCTGGCAAAACGCGCCGTCACGCTCAAAGGTAGGGTGCCTGCAGGTTGCGACTTGGAATCGAGATTTTCATCGTTGATGGAGACTTCCATGAGATCCCGCCTGTTTCACCGCACCACCTCATTATCGCTCGCGACGCTGGCCCTGCTCGCCTCAAGCCCGCAAGTATCCGCACAGACATCCTTTCCGACCGGGACGGTTCGTTTCGTGGCACCGTTCTCGGCCAGCACGCCGCCCGACATCATCAGCCGCATCGTCTCCAAGGAATTGACGGAGTCGGAAGGCTGGCGCGTGATTGTCGAGAATCGGCCGGGCGGCGTCACCACCATCGCAGCCACCGACGTCCTCACCCAGCCGGCAGACGGCAACAGCCTCTATGCCATGTCGGTGCCGTCGGTCGCGGCGCCATCGCTGGTGCCGAACATCTCGTTCGACCTGGACAAGGATTTCGACCCCGTCATCAAAGCAACGGTTTCCTACAACATTCTGGTGGTGAACCCGTCGGTGCCGGCCAAGACCGTGGCAGAGTTGGTGTCTCTGCTGGCGAGCCAGCCCGATAAGCTGACATTCTCGTCCGGCGGCTTCGGCACGCCCGCGCACCTGATCGGCGAGCAATTTAAGCAGCAGACCGGCACGCGTGCCCAGCACGTTCCTTACGCGCAATTCCCGCAGGCGATCGGTGACCTGCTTAACGGCACCAACGCCTTCATGTTCATCACCATGTTGCCGGTCGTCGACCTGATCAAGACCGGTAAGCTGCGGGCGCTTGCGGTGACCGGACCGAAGCGTGTGCCGCTTCTTCCTGATGTGCCGACCATCGTCGAAGCCGGCTATCCTACGCTGGTGGTCGAGGACTGGACCGGCTTTGCAGTCAAGCATGGCACGCCGAAGGAGACGGTCGCGCGGCTCAACGCTGCCATCAACAAGGCGCTGGAGAAGCCGTCAGTGCGCGAGGCGCTTGCTAAGATCGGCGCCGAGCCAGCGGGCGGCACGCCCGAGCAATTCGGCCGGCTGGTCGGCGATCAGGTTTCGCACTGGCACAAGGTCGTCGCCGACGCCGGCATCAAGGTCCAGTAACAGTGACATCAGATTTTTGCGTGACGCTCCTCGGGACGGGGACACCAATCCCCCGTCCTGATCGTTTTGGCCCGAGCACGCTAATCGAAGCGGGCGAGCATACCATCCTGATCGATGCCGGCCGCGGCGCCGCTATGCGCTTGTTTCAGCTCGGCGTTCCCATCGGTCGGGTCGATGCGCTGTTGCTCACGCATTTTCATTCCGATCACACGGTCGGCATTCCTGACCTCTGGCTGACGGGCTGGCTGAGCTCATATTTCGGCAACCGCCGGCGCCCATTCAACGTGATCGGCCCGGTTGGCACGGCCAAACTGATGCACCACCTTGAAGCGGCCTACGTCCACGACATCGAGATCCGCGTCGAGGATGAGAAGCTGGCGCGCGAGCATGTCGCGATCACGGTGAACGAGTTTGCGGAGGATGGCCTCGTCTATCAGGCCGGCGATCTGCGCGTTATGGCCTTCACGGTCGACCATGGCGACGCCATCAAACCGGCCTATGGCTATCGTATCGAATATCGCGGCCGCATAGCCGTTGTCTCCGGCGATACTCGCTACAACGCAAACGTGCTCCGTTACGGCGAGGGTGCTGACTTGCTGGTTCATGAGGTCGCAATGGCGCCGCCGAAGCTTCTCGGTCAGGCCGACATCCAGCGCATCGTCAATCATCATACCTCGCCACAGGAAGCTGGACGCGTGTTCG
The DNA here is from genome assembly GCF_054057995.1 of Bradyrhizobium sp. USDA 4486. Classification (NCBI taxonomy): domain Bacteria; kingdom Pseudomonadati; phylum Pseudomonadota; class Alphaproteobacteria; order Hyphomicrobiales; family Nitrobacteraceae; genus Bradyrhizobium; species Bradyrhizobium sp. USDA 4486. The sequence continues at coordinate 1,938,329 of NZ_JBSRZV010000001.1, read as the reverse complement.
CGAAGACGCGGCCTAAACTCGCCGTATTCACGCATCTGGTTATGCTCGCCAGTGACTCCGTGACGGCGCCGAGCGTTGACGATCTGATCGCGGCAACCCGCGAGACTTATGCCGGACCGCTTGTTGTCGGCGAAGACCTGATGAGCTTCGAGATCGGCGAGACCGTTACGGTCAGAAATCTAAAATCTGGCTCCTAAGACGTCTGCTACGGGTCAAAGGCTGCAGTCCGCGTCTCCACGATGGCTTTCCGCTCAGCCCTCGAAAGCGGACGGTGCGAGGCCAAGAGCGGGGGTCAGCCACGGGCCAGGAGCAGTCGTAGGTTTGCCCACTTTTAGCCTGCACCATTCCCGGCGATCTGACTCCGAAACGGATGCGCGTAGGGACTATTGTGGAGCGCGTGAGGTCGTGTGCAGCACCATTAGCCAGCGGCCCCCGGTCCTCTCGAAAATGTTCGTGGTGAAGGCCGCGAACACTGCGGTCTCGCCGTTTTTCAGTTTGCCTCGAACCTCCTCGAGACCAACGACCCAGGCAGTGTTTTCATTGATGCGAATCTGCGGGTCCTGCATCGATACTGAGATATCGGCGAAACGGTCAAACGTCGCTTCCCAACTCTTCCTCACGGCGGCCCAGCCGACAATCGGTGCTTTGCTCGCGGGATGAACCGCGATCACATATGGCTCGTGCGCCCAAATCGTTTCCATCGCGGCAATATCGCGCGCAGATAACGCCCGATCGAATACGTGATTGGCGGCTGCGATGGCCGCACTCTCCGCACCCGTTTCGGCGCGTGGCGCGGCCGCACCTAGGATCGCGAGCATGATAAAACCGAATGTTGCGGCGATCGTTCGGATCAGCTTGTTCGACATGGCAAAAGCCTCACTTGTCCATCGCGAGAGCGTGCCGCGTCCTATTGCGGACGGCTAGGTCACTTTGCTACCATCCGATGATCAAAATCGGACAGCGCGAATGCGGCGTGAGGTCGGGTTCCCGCCCATTGAAGGGATTAGCTACTTCAATCGTCGCTTCCCATTTTTGGGAATCGAGCCGCTCGCCTTGTCTGATCTGTTCAGGCGCGTCCCGCCGGATCATTTCGACCATCCGCAGCGTCCTGCTTTTCATCTTTTGATGCTGTTCTCGTCGGGGACCACCAGGCATTTCCTCGACTTCGAGCGTGTGCGATGCACGGCGCGGACGCTTCTCCATGTTCGCCCTGGCCAGGTGCAGCAGTTCGTGCCCGGTGCCGAGGCGGAGGCGACGGTGCTTCTCTTCACGCCCGAGTTTGTTCTGCCGGATGAGGCGGCGAACCATCCGCTGGTCCCCGGCTCGGCGCTCGAGCATGCGGCGCCGAGTGGAGTGATCAACCTCGATTCGGATTCGTACGAGCGCGTTTACGCCGGGTTTGCGACGATAATTGACGAGTATAAACGTAGCGATGGCTCGACGATCTGCGCAAAAATCCTGCAGCACCAGCTTCACGTTCTACTCCTGCAAGTCGCTCGCTGCTCGGAACGGCACGAAGCCTCATTTATTTCGAGCTACCATCGGATGGTCCGGCACTTTCTGACTGACGTCGAAGCCCGCTTTATGCGGACGCGCCGTGTCGAGGATTATGCCGATAGGCTAGGCTGTTCATCCAAGGCGTTGCGTCGTGCGTGCCTTGCGGTTCGCGGTGTTCCGCCCAAGATGATAATCGAGGAGCGCGTCATCCTCGAGGCGAAGCGACTCATTGCGTACACCTCGTGCCCCATCGAGTCGATCGCGGAGACCGTGGGATTCGGCGAGGCGACGAACTTCGTAAAATTTTTTCATCATCATGCGGGGATATCTCCCTCACAATTCCGAATGCAGTTTCCAGGCCGTACGCCCGAAAAACTTAAGACGGTCCGAAACTGAGCCTTCGCCGCAAATCGAAAAGAGCTCGATGACCGCTCACGGTCATGAGCCGGCATCCGCTGCCTGAGCACAAAATGTCTGCTTTGAGCCGCCCGCCGAGGCCGCGCAGTGCCGTTGTTTGCATTTTATGAATGAGCGCCTTCGGTGGAGGTTAGGGCCACCCGCCCCGCAATCTCCTCGCTTCGCCAGCACCTCACCGCATGCCCATCCGCCCGCGTCTCCAGCACCGGCCCAGGCTCGCTGCGGCACACCGCTTCCGCATAACGGCAGCGCGGGCTGAAGGCGCAGCCGTTTGGCGGATTGAGGGGGTTGGGAAGATCGCCGCCGGTCGTCGCCAGCGGCGCATGGCGCAAGGGATCGGGGATCGCTGATATCAGGGCCTGCGTATAGGGGTGCGCGGGGCGCTCGAAGATCTCGCGCCAATTGCCATTCTCGACGATGCGGCCGAGATACATCACGGCGACGCGGTCGCTCATGTGCTCGACGACGCCGAGATCGTGGCTGATCATGATGTAGGAAAGGCCGAGCGTGTCCTTCAATTCCAGGAGCAGGTTGATGATCTGGGCGCGGATCGAGACGTCGAGTGCCGATACCGGCTCGTCGCAAATGACGATCTTGGGATTGAGGATCAAGGCGCGCGCGATGCCGATGCGCTGGCGCTGGCCGCCGGAGAACTCGTGCGGGTAGCGGTCGGCCTGCTCCGGCCGCAGGCCCACATGCCGCAGCATGGCCGCGACGCGGTCCTCGATCTCGCTTTTGGCGGTCACGCCATGCACGCGCAGGGGATCTTCCAGCGTGCGGCGGACGGTCTGGCGCGGATTGAGCGAAGCGTAGGGATCCTGAAATACGATTTGCACGATGCGGGCCAGCGCCTTGCGATCGCCGGATTGCCTGGCTGTCACGACCTGCCCGTCCAGCACGATGCGGCCGCGCGTCGGTGTCAGAAGGCCCAGGATCGACAAGGCGACCGTCGACTTGCCTGAGCCGGACTCGCCGACGAGGCCGAGGCATTCGCCCCGCTTTAGCGAGAGATCAACGCCGTCGACAGCGCGGAGCACCCGCCGGCCACGGCCCAGCAGGCTACCCCCGAGCGGAAAATGAACCGCAAGATCCTCGACGCTGAGGATGAGATCGTCATCCACCTTGGCCTCAGCCGACACGTTTTGCGGTTCATGCATGGTGATGACACCTCACCAGCCCGCCAGCCTCCAGCAGATCCGTCTCCGGCACGACCGTGCGGCAGATCTCGGTCGCCTGCGCGCAGCGCGGATTGAAGCGGCAGCCGTCGGGGAAGCTCGTGATGGCGGGAACGACGCCCGCGATCTCCTTGAGCCTGGTGCGGCCAAGCGCAGCGCGGCTGCCCAGCCGCGGCAGCGAAGCGACCAGGCCTTGCGTATAGGGATGCGATGGGGTCCGGAAGATATCGGCCGAGCCGCGCTCCTCGACGATGCGGCCGGCATACATGACGGCGACGCGGCGGCAGACATTGGCGACGAGGCCGAGATCGTGGCTGATCATCAGGATCGCCGTTCCCCGCTCTGCGCACAAATTGCGCATCAGCTCGATGATCTCGGCCTGCACCGTCACGTCGAGCGCAGTAGTCGGCTCGTCGGCGATCAGGAGATCCGGACCACAGGCGAGCGCAATGGCGATCATCACGCGCTGGCGCATGCCGCCGGAGAGCTGGTGCGGGTAATCATTCGCGCGCCGCTCCGGCGCCGGGACGCGGACGCTCGCGAGCGCCTCGATCGCCAGCCGGTTGGCCTCCCGCCAGCTCTTGCCCTTGTGCAGCACGAACATCTCGGCAATCTGCCGCCCCACTGGCGAGACCGGGTTCAGCGCCGTCATCGGTTCCTGGAAGATCATGGCGATGCGGTTGCCGCGCAGCTCACGCTGCCTGGCCGCCGAAAGGTGCTGGATTTCCCGCCCCTCAAACCGGATGACTCCGCCGCCGATCGACAGCGGCGGCCGCAGCAGGCCGATCAGGGCGAGCGCCGTGATGCTCTTCCCGCAGCCGGATTCCCCGACGAGCCCGAACGTCTCGCCGCGATCGATGCGGAATGAAATGCCCTCGGCGGCGGCAACGCGCCGCGATCCGTCGTCGAGATCGATGCGCAAATCCCTGACTTCGATCAGCGGCGCGCCCGTCATGCTCGCCGGCTCCGCGATTGTGGATCGAGAATATCGCGCAGCCCGTCGCCGAGCAGGTTCAGGCCCAGCACGGTCAGGAAGATGGCGAGGCCGGGAAAGATCGAGAGCCACGGCGCCGTCGTGATCTGCTCGCGCGCCTCCGACAACATGCTGCCCCAGCTCGGAAACGGCGGACGGACGCCGAGGCCGAGGAACGACAGCGCGGCTTCGGACAGCACCGCGCTGCCCATGCCGAGCGTGCCGATGACGACGATCGGTCCCAGCATGTTCGGCAGTAGCTGCGTGACCATGATGCGCAGATCGCCATAGCCGAGCACGGTCGCCGCCTGCACATAGCCCTGGCTCCTCAGCGACAGCGCCGAGGCCCGCGCGATCCGGCAGGTGAAGGACCAGTTGGTCAGGCCAAGCGCGATCAGGAGGCTGGTCAGGCCGGGCCCGAGCACCGCCATGATGGCGAGCGCGAAGATCAGCGAGGGAATCGCGAGCATGAGATTGGTGAGCGCATTGACGACATCGTCCCACCAGCCGCCCCAATAGCCGGCGCTCAGGCCGAGGGCGACGCCGATCACGCTGTTGATGAGCTGCGAGACGATGCCGACCGTCAGCGAGACGCGCGCGCCGTACACCACGCGGGAATAGATGTCGCGGCCCTGGTCGTCCGTGCCGAACCACCAGGTCCAGCTCGGCGGCTCCTCCGCATTCATCAGATTGGCGTCGAGGACCGGATCGGTGTGCGCCAGCCAGGGTGCGAGCAGGCCGACCAGGATCGCGAGCGCGAACAGCACGCCGCCGATGATGAGATTGGCGCGGAGCTTCATGCGTATCTGATCCTCGGATCGATCACGCCGTAGAGCACGTCGATCAAGAGATTGATCGCGAGAAAGGCCAGCACCACCACGAGAATGGAGCCCTGAACGGCGGGAATGTCGCGCTGCAGCACACTGTCGACGAGCAGCGAGCCGATGCCCGGCCAGGAAAACAGTTTCTCGACGACGACCGCCTGCCCCATCAGCCCGCCGAACTGAAGCCCAACGGTGGTGAGAATGATGACGAGCGCGTTGCGCATCACGTGCCACTTCACGACCCGCGCCTCGCTCATGCCCTTGGAGCGCGCGGTGCGGACGAAATCCGCGGTCATGATCTCGAGGACCGCGGCGCGCGTCGTGCGGGCAAACAGCGCCATCGGCGAGACGCCGAGCGTCACGGCCGGCAGCAGCAGATATTGCAATCCCCCGTCGCCATAGCCGAAACTCGGCAGCCAGCCGAGCTTCAACGCGAACAGATACATCAGCACGAGACCGAGCCAGAACTTTGCGATCGAAAGGCCCGACACCGCCAGGACCATGGCAGCCGTGTCGACGATGCCGCCGGGCCTGAGCGCGGCGACGAAGCCAAGCGGCACACCGATCGCAATGGCGAACGCCATGGCTGCGAAGATGAGCTGCAGCGTCGGCCATGCCCGCTTGGCGATCATGGTCGTGACAGGCTCGCGGGTCCGGAACGAGGTGCCGAAATCACCGGTTGCGAGCTTGGCGATGTAGGCGCCGAACCGCACATAGACGGGATCGTCGAGACCGAGCTGCTTCTTCATGCGCAGCTCGACCTGCGGATCGCTGTCGTCGCTCATGGAGGAGACGATGCTGCCGGGAACCACGCTGAACAGCACGAAGACCAGCAGCACGACGGCGAGCACGGTCGGAATGGTTTGCAGCAGGCGACGGAGCAGGAACGAGAGCATCTCAACTTTTCCCCTCTCCCTCCATCGTTTGGCGCGACGGAGGGAGCGCGAGAGCGTATCACTTCGCGGGCGAGGTCTCGTCGACCCAGAGGTCCTCGACGTTCTGATGGGTCAGCTCCGTCGCATTCAGCTGAACGCCCTTGAGCCACGGCTGCACCGCCATCACCGCCTTGTTGTAGTTGAAGAACCAGACCGGCGCCTCCTCGTAGAGCAGCGCATTGGCCTTCTGCAGCAGCTCGGTGCGCTTTGCGGCATCGTCGGCCTGCCCGGCCGCATCGATCAGCTTGTCGAACTCGGCATTCCTGTAATTCATGTAGTTGCAGGCCGGCTGCGGCGTCGACGAATGAAAGCATTTGAGCGCGGCCTGCGCATCCGGGCCGCTCTGCTGGGAGTAGATGAAGGCCTGGTAGTCGCCGCTGCGCACCACCTCCGCCAGCACCGCGGTCTCGACCTGCTTGACCTTCGCCTTGATACCGACCTTGTCGAGCATCGGGATCACGGCCGAGACGATCGGCAGGCCCCAGCTTTCGTTCTGGCTGGTGGTCCATTCGAACTCGAAGCCGGAGGCGTAGCCGGCCTCGGTCAGCAGCTGCTTGGCCTTGGCGGGATCGTAGGGGTACGGCTTCATCGCCTTGTCGTAGGCGGGCGAGGTCAGCGGCAGCCAGCTGGTGGCACGATAGGCCTTGCCCTTGACCAGCTTGTTGATGATCAGGTCGGTATCGATCGCGTAGTTGATCGCCTGCCGGACGCGCTTGTCGGCGAACGGCTTGAAGGCGGGATTCATGCCCATGTAGCGCGTGAAGACCTCGGCGACCTCGACGATGGTGCTCTTGAGGTTGGCGTCGGACTGGTAGGCGACATATTGCGCAGGTCCCAGTACCGAGGTGTCGATCTCCTTGTTGCGGAAGGCAACGTCGCGCGCTGCGGCCTCGGCCATGATCGACACCACGATCTTGTCGGCGTAGGGCTTGCCGGGCTTGTAGAACCGATCCCATCGCTCCAGCACGATGCGCGATCCCGGCACGTGCTCGACGAATTTGAACGGTCCGAGGCCGATCGGCTTCTGGAGGAAGCTTTCCTTGGCGCCCTCGTCGGCGGGATAGATCGAGGTCAGCGCGGTGAAGAAGTAGAAGCCTGGATCGACCTTCTCGGTCAGCTTCATCTCGAGGGTGAAGTCATCGATCTTCTTCAGGCCGGAGATCTCCTTGGCCTGGCCCTTCTCGACGGCGGCCGCGCCCTCGATGATGCGGACATAGCGCGCACCGGGATAGGCCTTGGTGCCATCGATGATGCGGTTGAAGGTCCAGATGACGTCCTCGGCCGTCATCTTGCGGCCGTTGTGGAAATAGGCGTCGTCGCGGAGCTTGAACGTTTGAACGAGACCGCCACCTGAGACGATAGCCTCCTTCGCGAGCTCAGGAACGGGCTTTCCTTCCGCGGAGTCCCAGATGTAGAGCGAGCGATGCAGGGCCTTGGCGTAGATCTCGTCTTGGGCACGCTGCGTGGTGTGAATGTCGAGGCTGGTGAAGCTCGAGCCGTAGGGCGCGGTCATGCGGATAGTTCCGCCCTTGCCCGGGGTCTCGGCCTCCGCGGTGGCGGCGAGAGCCAGTGCCATTCCCGCGACGATCGCAGTCATCCTGAACATCATGTGTCCCCCAAACAGCGCAGGTATTTCGATCAGGATTTGATCATTCGTCGGCCGTCGAACGCAAGCATCGTTTTGATGCCGACCTATGCCGGTTCCGGAAGGCAGACCTCCGAGGAAACCTCGTGAATCAGGTTGCGACCTCGAACGATACAGGCCGCCGATTGACGCGGTGCGTCATCGGGCGACTGGGACCAGTGAACATTTTTCGCGATCGATGCGACCAAGCTCAGGATCGTTAATCCGAGCCCCAGGGATCGCGGAAAAAATGAAGCGCCGAACGTTAGGTATCTTGGTCGCGGGCAGCCTGGCCGCTGCGACGGCGGCGATGGCGATCCCCGTCACGCCGGACCCTATCCGGGACAATCCGAGTGACACCATCCACGCCGGCTGGTCCCACACCTCGCGATCAAACGGGTATGCCGACGACACCTGGTGGGCGGCCAGGGACCGTTGCGCCCCCGACTATCTCGGTGAGCGCCTGCTCTGCAACGCCGTTGGCGTGCTGACACGGGCCACAAGCCGGACCTTCGAGGACAAGATGTCCAAAGACGTGGGCCTGCCGCTCCCCGACGGTTGGGGCCTGATGACCGCGAAGAACTCGCCCTTCATCCGGTCGGCTCACGCCGAGACGCCGCTCGATCTGAAGGCCGTGCTCGGCTTCTATCGCGCCACACTCGGCGGGCGCGGCTGGACGGAAAATGACGGTGCGACGGTCGAGCCCGATCGGGCCGTGATCGCCTTCACGACGTCAGAGGGACCGGCGCTGCTCCGGCTCACCCGTCAGGACGGCAAGACCACCGCCGACCTTTCGCTCCGCAAGCCGGCGGTCGCGACGTCAGGCATTCTGCCCGAGGCGGGACAAGTGAGGCTGTTGCTCGGCAACAAGACCGATCAGGCGGCCGAAATCATCGTCAATGAGCGAACCATCAAGCTAGCGAGGCACGCCGGAGAAGATCTGGCGGACTCCGACGCTGCTGCGGGCGAATTGCCTGATAGCCAGAAGATCGATCTGCCGCCGGGCAAGTACAAGGTCACCGTCAAGGCGGACGGCAGCGCGGCGCAGAAGCGCGAGTTCGAGGTTGCCGCCAACGAGACCTGGGGCCTGCTCGTTGGCCCGGACGGCGTCCCACTGCCGATGCGGCTGTATTAGGTCCCGCGAGGATCCCTCACCTCGCGCGACGTCTTCAGCCTGACAATTCCGGCTGCCAGTCCCGCAGCTTTCGCGCGGCGCCGGTGACGTCAGCGATCGCCCGCAACGCTGGCGCCTCCACCATCATCCCGCGCGCGAGCCGCCCGGCGCGCGCCTCACACACCGCCCGCCTCTTCGGGTCCTCGATCAGCTCGAAATCGATGTTGTGGGCGAGGCCGAAGATGCGGCGGATGGTTTTGGCGGCGGCGAAGCCGACCGTGTCGGTGAACAGGCGCTGCATGTAGGCTTGCCGCTCGGCCTCGAGGCGCATCGCGCCCCTCTCGCCGGTAAAGAGTGAGACCGGATAGGCATCGCCGCTGGCCTCCGACCGCCAGAGCTCGAGGAACTTTCGCGCGAACTCGTTCCAGACCTGCTCGACCGTCTCCAGGACCCACGCCTCGAATTCGCGCCGCTCGCCCGGCGCTCGCTCGTGGCCGGCGGAGGCGAAATAGGCCATCAGCAGATTGGCCAGCACCGCGCCGACGTCGAACCCCATCGGGCCGTAGAACGCGAATTCGGGGTCGATCACGCGCGTCTGACTCTCCGTGACCATGATCGAGCCGGTGTGGAGATCGCCGTGCAGCAGCGCTTCAGGGCTAGCCATGAACTTCAGCTTAAGCCGGGAGATCGCAACATGCAGCTCCATGTCATCGCGCAAGGCTGCGGCGAGGCCATCGAGAAACGGCGCGGTCCAGCGGTTCTGCTCGGCGATGCGGTAGGGATCGGTGAAGATCAGGTCCTCGGTGATCTTGCAGAGCGCGTGGTTGCCGGCGAACGCCGCGATGCCTTCCTTCTTCTCGGCCGCCGAGAGCGAAAGATCGGAGGTGAAGAACAGGGTGCGCGCCATGAAGGTGGTGATGTCGTCCGCGAAGCGCGGATAGTGCGTTGCCGCGACGAGGCCCTTGCGCATGATGATGTGGGGCTCGAGCAGCTCCATCACCGTCAGCGCCAGCGTTTCGTCGTGGTGCAGCACGGCCGGCACGAGCCCGGGCGCGAGCTGGGCCTGCCGGGACAAGGCCAGGAATTCGTAGTGAGCCCGCGACAGCGGCAGCGGCCAACTCTCGCCGACGAGGCGGACGTAAGGCAGCGCCTGCTTCACGGCGATGCCGCCGCGCGCGCCCTTGACCATGAAGACGAGATTGAGATTGCCGTCGCCGACCTCGGTGATCGCCCAGGCGGCCGGCTCGCCGCCGAGGAGCGCTTTCAGCTCCGGCAGGCCCGCGAGATAGTCCCGCAACGCCGCCTCATGCAGAATCCGATAGTCCCCCGCCTGCCCTTGCGTCATGACGATCCCATCCCAGTTATTTGCCATGATCTTCTCGGAAAAGCCGCTTCGCACTTTCTGCTGACGCGGCCCTTCGGGTCCGGATCATGCTTGTATGGGCCGGATCGTCACTCCCGCTCCAGGAAGCTCGAGCCGATCTCGGCCTTTCTTTTGATCGGATCGTAATCGCAATAGACGAGGTCCGCCACCAGCGTGTAGCTGGCGCTGACGGTGTATTTGTCCAGCTTGACCGAGTTCAGGCCGATCACCGAGGTGCTCTTGCCGCCGTTCCACCTGAACGGCGTCGAGCTCTTGGCCTGCTCGCAGGCCATCACCGCCTCGTTGAAGACATAGCCCTCGACGAACGCCTTCAGGGTGCGCACCTGCGCCGCCATTCTCCATTCGAAATAGCCGACGGCCCCAAGCCCCGCGACGATCAGCACCAGCAGTGCGACGACGATCCGCTGAAAAGTCATTCGATCCCCCAAGTATACGAACCGTCTCCGCCGTCATTGCGAGCGCAGCGAAGCAATCCAGCGTCTTGCCGCGGAGGGATTCTGGATTGCTTCGCTGCGCTCGCAATCACGAGCTTGGTTGACATCCCTCGTCCCTTACTCTCCTAAAACGGCATTCCCATCAATTTCGACAGGCGCTCGATCGACAGATAGCCGGCGTGATAGGCAGCCATGCCGAGGCCGTAGATGATTGCCGAGATGATCGTGGTCCAGATCAGCTTGCGGCCCATCCGGGTCAGGATCGGCGCGCCGGGATCGGTGCCGGGCGCGCCGACGCCGTCCTCATGCTGGCTGCGCACGCCGAATGGCAGCGTCAGGAACAGCGCGACCCACCAGATGACGAAGTAGATCGCGATCGCGGTCGATATCTGGATGGCCATGGGGCGGCCTTATGCCTGCTCGATCTCGACCAGCGCGCCGGAAAAATCCTTGGGATGCAGGAACAGCACCGGCTTGCCGTGGGCGCCGATCTTCGGCACGCCGTCGCCGAGCACCCTGGCCCCCTCCTTCACCAAGGTGTCGCGCGAGGCGATGATGTCGACGACCTCGTAGCAGACATGGTGGATGCCGCCGTCGGGATTGCGCTCGATGAACTTTGCGATCGGGGAGGCCTCGCCGAGCGGCTCGATGAACTCGATCTTGGTGTTGGGGAGCGTCGCGAACACGGTGGTGACGCCATGCTCGGGCAGCGGGACGGCTTCCGAGATCTGCGCTCCGAATGCCGCGCCATAGATCTTCGCGGCCTTGACGGCGTCCTTGGTCGCGATCGCGACGTGGTTGAGGCGACCCAGCATGCTTCTTCTCCCTCAGCGCATGATCCGGAAAACGGGATCGTGCCTACGCTACACTGTCAGAACATGTACCAGACAGGGGGGCTTTTTGCCCCAATGTTCGTTGATCACGGCACGGACGGCGCGCCGCACCGACTCTGCCAAGGCATCGGGATCGCGGCGGCGCGGCCGCGGCAGGCCTTCGATGGTGGAGACCACCGCATCGAACACGATGTCGTCGAAGGCCTCGCCGCCCCGGTTCTTCTCCGGGATGCCGACGAGGTCGACCTCGGGATCGTCGGCGAGCTCGCCCTGCTCGGTCATGGCGATGGCGACGAAGGCGCAGCCGGAGAACGCCATGCGGCGCCGCTCGATCACGGCACGCGATTTGGAATCCTCCAGGATCGCGCCGTCCTTGTAGAGGCGGCCGGACGGCACCTCGCCGACCACGCCGGGATCGCCGGGGCCGAGCTTGACCAGGTCGCCGTTGCGGACGACGAGCACGCGCGGCACGCCGGCGGCGCGCGCGAGTTTTGCGTGCTCGTTGAGGTGCAGCGCCTCGCCATGAACGGGGATCAGCAGCTGCGGCTTCACCCAGGAGATCATGTCGCGCAGCTCGTCGCGGCGCGGGTGGCCGGAGACGTGGACCAGATGATCGCGGTCGGTGAGGACCTCAACGCCCTGGAGCACCAGATTGTTGATGATCGAGCCGACCGCCTTCTCGTTGCCCGGGATCGTGCGCGAGGAGAAGATCACGCTGTCGCCGCGGTTCAGCGTAATTTCAGGGTGGTCATCGTTGGCGATGCGCGCCAGCGCGGCGCGCGGCTCGCCCTGGCTGCCGGTGCACAGCGCCAGCACCTTGTCCTGCGGCAGATGGCCATAGATCTCGGGCGAGCGGAAGTTCTGCACGCCGTCGAGATAGCCGGTCTCGCGCGCGACCTGCACCACGCGCTCCATGGCGCGGCCGACCACGACGACCTCGCGGTCGGCGGCTTTGGCGGCATCGGCGACAGCCTTGATGCGCGCGACGTTGGAGGCAAACGTCGTCACCGCGACGCGGCCCTTGGCGGCCTTGACCAGATCGATGATGGTTTTAGCGACCTCGGCTTCCGAGGGCGAACGGCCGTCGCGGACGGCGTTGGTGGAATCGCCGATCATGGCGAGCACGCCCTCCTCGCCGAGCTCGCGCAGCCGTTTCTCGTCGGTGGGGCGCCCGAGCGTCGGGGTCGGGTCGATCTTCCAGTCGCCGGTGTGCAGCACCGTGCCGGCTTCGGTGTGGATCGCCAGGGCATGCGCTTCGGGAATGGAATGCGCGACGGGGATGAACTCGACGTTGAACGGGCCGACATCGATGCGGCCGCCGGACGGGATCACGGTGACCGGGATCTCCGGCGCGTTGCGCTCGGCGGCGCATTTGGCCTCGAACAGCGCGGCGCTGAACTGCGTCGCGTAGATCGGGCATTTCAGCTTGGGCCAGAGGTCGATGATGGCGCCGAAATGATCCTCATGGGCATGGGTCAGCACCAGGCCCGTCAGGTTCTTGCGCTCCTTCTCCAGGAAGCTGATGTCGGGCATGATCAGGTCGATGCCCGGCAGATGCTCCTCGTCGCCGAAGGAGACGCCGAGATCGACCGCCAGCCACGAACGCTGGTGGCGGTTGCCGAGGCCATAGATCGACAGGTTCATGCCGATCTCGCCGACCCCGCCGAGCGGCGCAAACACGAGTTCGTCGGGCCTTGCCATCACGCAGCTCCCACCGAGCGCACCGGGCCGAAGAACACCTCGCCGGCGGCGACCGGCACAAGACGCCCCTCCGCGGTGCGGACGATCAGGCAGCCGGTGTCGTCGATGGTGTCAAAAATGCCCTCCAGCGTCACGGTTCCCGTGTGGATCGCAACCCGCTCGCCGAGCCCGGCGGCGCGCTCCAGCCAGAGCTTGCGGATCTCGGCAAAGCCGCGGCCATTGTCCCAGATGCCGCGGAACTCGACCCAGGCGTCGGACAGCGCCGAGAACAGCTCCTCCGCGCTGATCTGGACGCCGAGGGCAGCCAGCGACACCGCAGGTGTCGGCGTTCCCTCGGGCGCCGCGACGACATTGGTGCCCATGCCGGCGACGACGGCCAGCCGGTCGCCGATGGCCTCGGCCTCGAGCGCGATGCCGACCAGCTTCTTGCCGCCGGCGAGCACGTCGTTCGGCCATTTCAGGGCATAGCGGGGACGACCCTCGCCGAGGCGCAAGGCCGCTTCCAGGCTGACCTTCTCCAACGCCGCCTCCTGCGCCAGCCCGGCCGCGAAACCGAGGGTGGCGGCGACGGCCGGCGCGACGTCCATGACTTCGAGGATGCTGGCGGCGAGATTGCCCTTGGGTGCGATCCAGGCGCGCTGGCGACGGCCGCGGCCGGCGGTCTGCTCATCCGTGACGAACCACATCGGGCCGCGTTCGCCGGACCGCGCGCGCTCGATCGCATCGGTGTTGGTCGAGCCGGTCCGTTCGAACGCCGCGAGCTTGTAGCCCGCGGACGATGCGCGAGGACCGAGCGCGAACGCCATCCTAGAACAGCGACTTTGCCGCGGCGGAGGCGACGCTCACCACCGGACCCGCAAACAGCGCGAACAGCAGGTTGAACAGCCCCGTGACCGCCATCACCGTCTTCACCTCGATCCTGACCGGATCGACCTGGCCGGCCGGCTCGTCGAAATACATCGTCTTGACGATGGAGAGATAGTAGTAGGCGCCGACGACGCTGGTCAGCACGCCGATGACGGCGAGCGTGAACAGATTGGCCTTGATGGCGGCGACGAAGACGTACCACTTGCCGAAGAAGCCGGCGAGCGGCGGCACGCCGGCAAGCGAGAACAGCAGCATCGCGAACAGGAAGGCGAGCATCGGATTGGTCCGCGACAGACCCGCGAAATCGCTGATCTGCTCCACCGCCTGGCCGTTGCGCTTCATGGCGAGGATGATCGAGAACGAGCCGAGCGTCATCGCGACATAGATCACGATGTACATCAGGACGCCCTGCGCGCCTTCCGGCGTGCCGGAGGCGAGGCCCACCAGCGCGAAGCCCATGTGGCCGATCGAGGAATAGGCCATCAGGCGCTTGATGTTGGTCTGGCCGATCGCGGCGAAGGAGCCGAGCGCCATCGAGGCGATCGCCACGAACACCAGGATCTGCTGCCACTGCGAGACGATGCCCGGAAACGCCGTCAGCGTGACGCGGGTGAAGACGGCGAGCGCGGCCACCTTCGGCGCCGAAGCGAAGAAGGCGGTGACCGGGGTCGGCGCGCCTTCGTAGACGTCGGGCGTCCACATGTGGAACGGCACGGCCGAGACCTTGAAGCAGAGGCCGGCGAGCAGGAACACCAGGCCGAACACCAGGCCGACATTCGCGATGGTCGCGGCCTGGGCGATACCGCTGAAGCCGACGGTGCCGGTGAAGCCATAGACCAGCGAAGCGCCATAGAGCAGCATGCCCGAGGACAGCGCGCCGAGCACGAAATACTTCAGGCCGGCTTCGGTCGACTTGGCGTTGTCGCGGTTCGAGGCCGCCACGACGTAGAGCGCGAGCGACATCAGCTCGAGGCCGAGATAGAGCGAGATCAGGTCGCCGGCCGAGATCAGCACCATCATGCCGAGCGTCGAGAGCAGCACCAGGATCGAATATTCGAAGATGCGGCGCGACGGATCGGACAGGAACTCGGCCGACAGGATCAGCGTCGCAGCCGAGCCGATCAGCGCCATGATCTTCATGAAGCGGGCGAAGTCGTCGACGATGAAGCTGCCGCCGAAGGTCACTTGCTTGCCGGCAGGCTGCGCGTAGACGAGCACGCCGACCACGACCAGGAGCACGACCGCCAGCGAGGTGACCGCGCTCGTCGTCCCCTGCCCGCGATAGGCTCCCAGCATCAGAAGCGCCATCGCGCCGACCGCGAGCACGATCTCGGGCAGCACCGGCGCCAGTTGATAACCTGCAGTCTCAAAGCTCATGGCGATATCCTGACCTGCCCGATCACTGGAGCAGTGCGGCGGCCTTCACGGCCGTCACAGCGGTGTTGTAGTTGTTGACGAGTTGCTGGACCGAGGCGGCCGACATGTCGAGCACCGGCTTCGGATAGACGCCGAACAGGATCGTCAGCGCGATCATCGGGAACAGCGTCACGCATTCGCGCAAGGTGAGATCCTTGATGCTCTTCAGCGACGGCTTCACCAGCGCGCCGAACACGACCTTGCGGTAGAGCCACAGCGCGTAGGCGGCCGAGAGGATGACGCCGAAGGTGGCGAAGAACGCGGTCGGGATCGAGACCTTGAAGGTGCCGAGCAGCGTCATGAACTCGCCGACGAAGCCGCTCGTGCCGGGCAGACCGACATTGGCCATGGTGAAGACCATGAAGGTCATCGCATAGAGCGGCATCCGGTTGACCAGGCCGCCATAGGCCGCGATCTCGCGGGTGTGCATGCGGTCGTAGACGATGCCGACGCAGAGGAACAGCGCGCCCGAGACGATGCCGTGCGAGATCATCTGGAACACGCCGCCGGCGACGCCCTGCATGGTGCCGGCGAAGATGCCCATGGTGACGAAGCCCATATGCGCGACCGAGGAGTACGCGATGAGTTTCTTCATGTCCTCCTGCATCAGGGCCACCAGCGAGGTGTAGATGATGGCGATGGCCGAGAGCGTGAAGATCAGCGGCGCGAAGTCGTGCGAGGCCAGCGGGAACATCGGCAGCGAGAAGCGCAGGAAGCCGTAACCGCCCATCTTCAGCAGGATCGCGGCGAGGACCACCGAGCCCGCGGTCGGCGCCTCGACGTGCGCGTCAGGCAGCCAGGTGTGCACCGGCCACATCGGCATCTTCACCGCGAACGAGGCGAAGAAGGCGAGCCAGGCCCAGGTCTGCAAGCCGCGCGGTACGGCAGTGTGCATCAGGGTCGGAATGTCCGTGGTGCCGCCGTTCCAGTACAGCGCCATGATGGCGAGCAGCATCAGGACCGACCCGAGGAAGGTGTAGAGGAAGAACTTGAACGAGGCGTAGACCCGGCGTGGACCACCCCAGATGCCGATGATCAGGAACATCGGGATCAGGCCGCCCTCGAAGAACAGGTAGAATAGCACGAGATCGAGCGCCGAGAAGGTGCCGATCATCAGCGTTTCCAGGATCAGGAACGCCATCATGTATTCGCGAACGCGGTTGGTGATCGCCTTCCAGCTCGCGATGATGCAGAACGGCATCACGGCGGTGGTCAGGATCAGCAGCGGCAGCGAGATGCCGTCGACGCCCATGTGGTAGGTGATGCCGGTCGCGAGCCAGCTCGCCTTCTCGACGAACTGGAAGTCGGCGCTCGAGGGATCGAAGCGCATCACCAGGATCACCGACACCGCGAAGGTGATCAGCGTGGTCCAGAGCGCAATCCAGCGCGAGTTGCGCTTGGCCGCCTCGTCGTCGCCGCGGCTGAGATAGACGATCAGCGCGCCGACCAGCGGCAGGAAGGTGGTGACCGAAAGGATGGGCCAGGTTGTCATTTACTGGCCTCCAAAGCCGAACATGAACCAGGTGATCAGGCCGGCGGCGCCGATCAGCATGGCGAATGCATAGTGATAGAGATAACCGGTCTGGATTTTCACGACGTTGCGGGTGACGTCCAGCACGCGGGCGGAGACACCGTCGGGGCCGAAGCCGTCGATGATGAAGCCGTCGCCCTTCTTCCAGAGCTGATAGCCGATCCACTTCGCCGGGCGGACGAAGATAAGGTCGTAGAGCTCGTCGAAGTACCATTTGTTGAGTAGGAACTGGTACAGCATCGGCTGCTCTGCGGCGAGCCGAACGGGGATGTAGGGCCGGCGGATGTAGAACAGGTACGAGATGAGGAAGCCCAGCACCATCATCACCGTCGGCAGGAAGGCGATGGTCTCGGGGATGTGGTGCATCTCCTCGATAATGTGCGGGTTCATCTTCACGGACTCGCGGAAGAACTCCTCGATGCCGTGGCCGGCGAACAGCTCCTTGAACGGCAGGCCCGCGACGAACGAGCCGACCGCGAGCACGCCGATCGGGATCAGAATCCAGAGCGGAGCCTCATGCGCTGCTTCGTAGTGATGCTCGTCGTGCGGCTCGCCGTGGAATGTCTTGAAGATCAGGCGCCACGAGTAGAACGAGGTCAGGCCGGCGGCGACGATCGTCATCAGGAAGCCATACACCGCGAAAGGGTTGTGCGAGGCGTAGGCGGACTCGATGATCGCGTCCTTGGAGAAATAGCCGGCGGTGAGCGGGAAGCCGGTCAGCGCCAGCGTGCCGACCACCATCACCGCGTAGGTGTAGGGGATCTTGCGCCAGAGGCCGCCCATGTTGCGGATGTCCTGCTCGTGGTGCATCGCGTAGATCACCGAGCCGGAGCCCAAGAACAACAGCGCCTTGAAGAAGGCGTGCGTGAACAGGTGGAACATGCCGACCGAATAGGCCCCTGCTCCCATCGCCACGAACATGTAGCCGAGCTGCGAACAGGTCGAGTAGGCGACGATGCGCTTGATGTCGTTCTGGACGAGGCCAATGGTCGCCGCGAAAAACGCGGTGGTGGCGCCGAAGAACATCACGACGGCCTGCGCGGTCGGGGCGAGCTCGAACAGCGGCGACAGGCGTGCCACCATGAACACGCCCGCGGTGACCATGGTCGCGGCGTGGATCAGGGCCGAGACCGGAGTCGGGCCCTCCATCGCGTCGGGCAACCAGGTGTGCAGCAGGAACTGTGCCGACTTGCCCATCGCGCCCATGAACAGCAAGAGGCAGGTCAGGGTCAGCGCATCCGCATGCCAGCCGAGGAAGTCGATGGTCTTGCCGGTCAGGCCAGGCGCCGCGTGGAAGATGGTCTCAAAATCGGTCGACCCGGCCAGCATGAAGATCGCGAAGATGCCGAGCGCAAAACCAAAATCGCCGACGCGGTTGACCACGAAGGCCTTGATCGCGGCGGCGTTCGCCGACGGCCTCTGGTACCAGAAGCCGATCAGCAGGTAGCTGGCGAGACCCACGCCTTCCCAGCCGAAGAACAGCTGGACCAAATTGTCCGCCGTCACCAGCATGAGCATGGCGAAGGTGAACAGCGAGAGATAGCCGAAGAAGCGCGGCCGGTTCGGATCCTCGTCCATATAGCCGATGGAATAGAGGTGCACGAGCGAGGATACGGTCGTCACCACCACCAGCATTACCGCGGTGAGGGTGTCGACACGAAGCGTCCACCAGACCTGGAGGTCGCCGGAGAAGATGAAAGGCAGCAGCTGGATCCGGCCGTCGTGGTGCATGAAGCCGACATCGACCAGCGTCATCCAGGACAGCGCCGCCGCGACGAACAGCAGCGCCGTGGTAATGAGCTCCGCAGCGCGCGAGCCCGCCGCCGCCGGCTCGACAGGGCCGTGGCCGTGATCATCGTGACCGTCGCCGGGCTCGTGGTGGGTCTCGTGGATGACGGAGGCATCCTCGCCGATCGTGTCGGACGCATGAGCGTGCGCGCCAGGACCGTGATGATGGCCGTGATCGCCGTGATGCTCGACCTCATCGCCCGAGGGATTGCGGGCATGCGCGCCGACCAGGGAGATGAGCCCTGCCAGAATGGCGCCCAGCAGGGGCAGGAAAACGATTGCCTGAACCATTTGAGAGCTCAGCCCTTCATCAGATTGACGTCCTCAACCGCGATCGAGCCGCGGTTGCGGAAATAGACCACCAGGATGGCGAGACCGATCGCGGCTTCCGCAGCGGCCACGGTCAAGACCAGCAGCGCGAAGACCTGGCCGACGATGTCGCCGAGGAAGGTCGAGAACGCCACGAGGTTGATGTTGACCGAGAGCAGGATCAGCTCGATCGACATCAGAATGACGATGATGTTCTTGCGGTTCAGGAAGATGCCGAGGATCCCGAGCGTGAACAGGATCGCGCCGACGGCAAGATAGTGTCCAAGCCCGATCGTCATTTCACCCACTCCGCGGCATCGGCGTCCGAGAGCCCCTGCCCCGACGCCACCTTGCGCATCGCCATCGCCATTTCGGGCGTGCGCGCGTTCTGAACGTTGATGTCCTGCCGCTTCACACTCGCCTTGTGGCGCAGCGTCAGCACGATGGCGCCGATCATGGCGACCAGGAGCACCATGCCCGCGAGCTGGAAGTAGTGGATGTACTTCGTATAGAGCACGAGCCCGAGCGCCTCGGTGTTGGAGACGTTGGCCGGGATCGCCGCCGTGATCGCCTTGGAGACGCCGGGGTTGATGACCCAGAAGCCGACGGTGAGCAGCAGCTCGAACATGAAGATGCCGCCGATCACGAGGCCGACCGGCAGGTACTGGATGAAGCCTTCGCGCAGCTCGAGGAAGTCGACGTCCAGCATCATGATCACGAACAGGAACAGCACCGCGACGGCGCCGACATAGACGACGATCAGGATCATCGCGAGGAATTCGGCGCCCATCAGCACGAACAGGCCGGAGGCGTTGACGAAGGCCAGGATCAGGTACAGCACGGAGTGCACGGGATTGCGCGAGACAATCACCATCACCGCCGAGGCGACGCAGACGCCGGCGAAGAGATAGAAGAACAGCGCGGGAAGGATCATCGAGAAACTCCCGTCATTCCGGGGTGCGCGCCAGCGCGAACCCGGAATCCAGAGATTGTGGCGCGAGATTCCGGGTTCGCGCTGCGCGCGCCCCGGAATGACGAGGAGGTGGCGGGAAGGATCATGCCCTCACCTCACCGGTACGGCGCGTCGAGCTCGATCGCTTTCGCGATCTCGCGTTCCCAGCGATCGCCGTTGGCGAGCAGCTTGGCCTTGTCATAGAGCAGTTCCTCGCGGGTCTCGGTCGCGAACTCGAAGTTCGGACCTTCGACGATGGCGTCGACCGGACAGGCCTCCTGGCAGAGGCCGCAATAGATGCACTTCACCATGTCGATGTCGTAGCGCACGGTGCGGCGGGTGCCGTCGTTGCGGCGCGGGCCGGCCTCGATGGTGATGGCCTGGGCCGGGCAGACTGCTTCGCACAGCTTGCAGGCGATGCAGCGCTCTTCGCCGTTCGGATAACGACGCAGCGCATGCTCGCCACGGAAACGCGGCGAGATCGGGCCCTTCTCGAACGGATAGTTCAGCGTCGGCTTCGGCTGGAAGAAATAGCGCATGGCGAGGAAGAACGCCGAGACGAATTCCGACAGCAGAAGCGAGCGTGCAGTGGCGTTGATGTTGATACCCATGACGGACCTCACTTCGGCGCGATGCCGGCGAAATGCAGCACGCCGGCCACCACGATCACCATCGCCAGCGAGATCGGCAGGAACACCTTCCAGCCGAGACGCATCAGTTGATCGTAGCGGTAGCGCGGCACGATCGCCTTCGCCATCGCGAACAGGAAGAACATGAAGAACAGTTTCAGCGCGAACCAGATGATCCCCGGCACCCAGTTGAAGGGCGGCAGATCGACCGGCGGCAGCCAGCCTCCGAGGAACAGGATGGTCGCCATCGCGCACATCGTGACGATCGCGACGTATTCGCCGAGCATGAACAGCAGGTACGGCGTCGAGCCGTACTCGACCATGAAGCCGGCGACGAGCTCGGATTCCGCCTCCACGAGGTCGAAGGGCGGACGGTTGGTTTCCGCCAGCGCCGAGACGTAGAACACCACGAACATCGGGAACAGCGGCCAGACGTACCAGTTCAGGATGGTGAGCTGCGGCAGCCCGATCAGGCTGGCAAGGCCGCGGGCATGCTGGGCCTCGACCACGGCCGAGAGGTTCAGCGTGCCGGCGCAGAGCAGCACGGTGATGATGACGAAGCCGATCGAGACTTCATAGGACACCATCTGCGCCGCCGAGCGCAGCGCGGCAAGGAAGGGATATTTCGAGTTCGACGACCAGCCGGCCATGATGATGCCGTAGATCGACAGCGACGAGATCGCGAAGATGAAGAGGATGCCGACATTGATGTCGGAGATCACCCAGCCGAGATTGGTCGGGATCACCGCCCAGGCCGCGAGTGCGAGCACGCACGACACCAGCGGCGCCAGCAGGAAGACGCCCTTGTTGGCGCCGGCCGGGATGATCGGCTCCTTCAGCACGAATTTAAGCAGGTCGGCGAAGGATTGCAGCAGGCCCCAGGGGCCGACTACGTTCGGGCCGCGGCGGATCTGCACCGCCGCCCAGATCTTGCGGTCGGCGAGCAGGATGTAGGCGATCGCGATCAGGAGGACGACGAGCACCAGCACGCTCTCCGCGACCATGATGATCAGCGGCCAGAGGAAACCGGTCCAGAATGCGCTTTCGAAGATTTCCATCAGATCACGCTCACTCCGCTGCGGTCAGCATCTGCCCGGAGGCAAGCCGCGAGCATTCCGCCATCACGGCGGACGCACGCGCGATTGGGTTGGTCAAATAGAAGTCCTCGACCAGCGGCTTGAACGGCGCCTTCTCGGGCGAGCCGCCCTTCCCGGCCAGCTTCTTGATTTGGTCGGCAGAGCCGGCCTCGATCTGGTCGAGCCGGATCAGATGCGGCACCGCCTTGAAGATCTCCTGACGAAGCGCGGCGAGCGAGTCATAGCCGAGCTTCTTGCCGAGCGCCTCCGACAGGGCGCGGACGATCGCCCAGTCCTCGCGGGCTTCGCCCGGCGGGAACGCGGCCCGGCCCGTCATCTGCACGCGGCCTTCGGTGTTGACGTAGATCGCGGACTTCTCGGTATAGGCGGCGGCCGGCAGGATCACGTCGGCACGATGCGCGCCGCGATCGCCGTGAGTGCCGATATAGACGACGAAGGTGCCGTCCGGCGCCTTGATCTCGTCGGCACCGAGCAGGAACAAGAGGTCGAGCGTGCCGAACGTCGTCATCTGTGCGGCGTTGAGGTCGCCCTCGCCGGCGACAAAGCCGATATCGAGCGCACCGACGCGCGAGGCGGTCTCGTGCAGCACGCCAAAGCCGTTCCAGCCCTCCTTCACGGCGCCGACGTCGAGCGCGAGCTTGGCGGCGGCGGCGAGAATGGCGGCGCCGTCGTGGCGCGCGGCCGCGCCCGCGCCGACCAGTATGATCGGCTTCTTGGCGTTCTTCAGCACGTCCATGAAGGAGTGCCTGCCGGCCGCAAGCTCGCCGAGCGTGTCGGTGCCCGCGCCGAGATGGTCATAGTGGTAAGTCAGAGCGGCCTTGGCGCCGATCAGGCCGACCTTGAAGCCGCCGGCGCGCCAGCGCTTGCGGATGCGGGCGTTGAACACCGCCGCCTCTTTCCGCGGATTGGCGCCGATGATGAGCAGCGCATCGGCCTGCTCGACGCCGGCCAGTGTCGGATTGAAGATGTAGCAGCCGCGGCCGAGCGCGGGATCGAAGGCGTCGCCGCCCTGCACCGCCAGATTGCTCGAGCCGAACTTGGCGAGCAGGTCCTTGAGCGCGAACATCTCCTCGACGCCGGCCAGATCACCGGCGACCGCGCCGATGCGCTTGCCGTCGGTGCGGCCCGCCTTCGAGGCGATCGCGGCGAAGGCCTCCTGCCAGCTCGCCGCGCGCAGCTTGCCGGCCTCGCGGATATAGGGCCGGTCGAGGCGCTGGGTGCGCAGGCCGTCGACGATGTGGCGGGTCTTGTCGGAGATCCACTCCTCGTTCACGGCCTCGTTGATGCGCGGCAATACGCGCATCACCTCGCGGCCGCGGGTGTCGACGCGGATCGCAGAGCCGAGGCCGTCCATGACGTCGATCGACTGGGTCTTGCCGAGCTCCCACGGGCGCGCGGCGAAGGCATAGGGCTTCGAGGTCAGCGCGCCGACCGGGCAGATGTCGACGAGGTTGCCCTGCAATTCCGACGTCAGCGCGTGCTCGAGATAGGTCGTGATCTCCATGTCCTCGCCGCGGCCGGTGGCGCCCATCTCGGGCGCGCCGGCGACTTCCGCCGAGAAGCGGACGCAGCGCGTGCACTGGATGCAGCGGTTCATCGAGGTCTTGACCAGCGCGCCGAGATATTTGTCCTCGACCGCACGCTTGTTCTCTGCGAAGCGGCTGGTGTCGACACCATATCCCATCGCCTGGTCCTGCAAATCGCACTCGCCGCCCTGATCGCAGATCGGGCAATCCAGCGGATGGTTGATCAGAAGGAATTCCATCACGCCTTCGCGTGCCTTCTTCACCATGGGCGAACGCGTGGAAATCTCCGGCGGCTCGCCCTTCGGGCCTGGACGGCAGTCGCGCACGCCCCAAGCGCAGCTGGCGACCGGCTTCGGGCCACCCTTCACCTCGACGAGGCACATCCGGCAATTGCCGGCGATCGACAGCCGCTCATGATAGCAGAAGCGCGGGATCTCGGCGCCGGCGGCCTCGCACGCCTGAAGCAGCGTGTACTCGGCGGGGACGTCGATCTCTTTGCCGTCGATGATGAGCTTGGTCATGTCTCTTACTCCGCCGCGACCATGTTCACGGGATCGCGGACGCCGATATCGTCGATGTCGGCCTTGTGCGAATACTGGTCGATGCGCGCCTCGATCTCGTGACGGAAATGCGCGATCAGGCCCTGGATCGGCCAGGCCGCGGCGTCGCCGAGCGCGCAGATGGTGTGGCCTTCGACCTGCTTGGTCACTTCGAGCAGCATGTCGATCTCGCGCTTGTGGGCGCGGCCTTCGGCCATGCGGGTCAGCACGCGCCACATCCACCCCGTGCCCTCGCGGCACGGGGTGCACTGGCCGCAGCTCTCGTGCTTGTAGAAATAGGAAATGCGAGCGATGGCACGGATCAGATCGGTGGACTTGTCCATCACGATCACGGCCGCAGTGCCGAGGCCCGAGCGCAGCTTACTGAGGCTGTCGAAATCCATCGGCGTGTCGATGATCTGCTCGGCCGGCACCATGCGCACCGACGAGCCGCCGGGGATCACGGCCTTGAGGTTGTCCCAGCCGCCGCGGATACCCCCGCAATGCTTGTCGATCAGCTCACGGAACGGAATGCCCATGGCCTCTTCGACGTTGCACGGCCGCTCGACATGGCCGGAGATGCAGAACAGTTTGGTGCCGACATTGTTCGGCCGGCCGATGCCGGCGAACCAGGCCGCGCCGCGGCGCAGGATGTCCGGAGCCACTGCAATGGACTCGACATTGTTGACCGTGGTCGGGCAGCCGAACAGGCCGACATTGGCCGGGAACGGCGGCTTCAGGCGTGGCTGACCCTTCTTGCCTTCGAGGCTTTCGAGCAGCGCGGTCTCTTCGCCGCAGATGTACGCGCCAGCACCGTGCGCGACATAGATGTCGAACGGCCAGCCGTTCACGTTGTCCTTGCCGACCAGCTTGGCGTCATAGGCCTGATCGATCGCGGCCTGAAGATGCTCGCGCTCGCGGATGAACTCGCCGCGGACATAGATGTAGCAGGTGTGCGCGTTCATCGCGCAGCTCGCGATCAGGCAACCCTCGATCAGGAGATGCGGATCGTGCCGCATGATCTCGCGATCCTTGCAGGTGCCGGGCTCGGACTCGTCGGCGTTGACGACGAGATAGCTCGGACGGCCGTCGGTGGATTCCTTCGGCATGAACGACCATTTCAGACCGGTCGGGAATCCGGCGCCGCCGCGGCCGCGCAGGCCCGATGCCTTCATCTCGTTGATGATCCAGTCGCGGCCCTTGTCGATGATATTCTTCGTACCATCCCAGGCGCCGCGGCGCCGCGCGCCCTCGAGCCCCCAATCGTGGAGGCCGTAGAGATTCTTGAAGATGCGGTCCTTGTCCTCGAGCATTTCAGCGCTTTCCGATCAACGGTTGGCTTGCTTGTAGGCAAGCCCGGCGGCGCAGACGGCGAAGGTCAGCGCCCAGAGCAGACTGGATTCCAGCGACGCGTTCAGGCTGAAGCGTTGCAGGAGAAAGATGAAGGCAGCCGCCACCGCGGCATGCATTGCGATGAAGCCCCACTTCTTCATGGCACCGCGCCCCTCCACCGAAGGCTGCGAGACATCACGCATCAAGTGATCTCCTTCAGCGTGGTCGGCCCGGTGATCGGCGCCGAGAACTGGCGGCCGTTCTGCGGACCGGGCTTGGGCGGGTTGCCCGACGCGAAGCCGTCGAGCACCTTGCCGAAGCTCTCCTTGGTCAGGTCCTCATAAGTGTCCTTGCCGATCAGCACCATCGGCGCGTTCACGCAGGCGCCCAGGCACTCCACCTCTTCCCAGCTGAAATTGCCGTCCTTGGAGAGATGGAAGGGCTCGTGATGGATGCGGTGCTCGCAGACGTGGATGAGGTCCTCGGCGCCACGCAGGCGGCACGGCGTGGTGCCGCAGACCTGGACGTGGGCCTTCTTGCCGACGGGCGCGAGCTGGAACATCGTGTAGAAGGTCGCAACCTCCAGCACGCGAATATAGGGCATGTCGAGCAGGTCGGCGACCACGCGGATGGCGGCTTCCGAGACCCAGCCTTCGTTCTGCTCCTGGACGCGCCAGAGGATCGCAATCACCGCGGAGGCTTGCCGGCCGGGGGGATATTTCGCGATCTGCTGCCTGGCAAATGCGAGGTTCTCCTCCGTGAACGCAAAGCTCGCGGGCTGGACTTCCTTCGGTGCTAATCGGCGAACGGACATCTCTTATCTCTCACTGCATACGGCGCGCGCTCTTGGCATTCAGGGCATTGATCCTGTCCTGCCAGAACGCGCTTGCGGTGCCGAAAACGTTGTAGCCGACATGGGTCGAGACCTTGATGCGGTCGAGGATCGACAGCTCGGTCACGGTCTCCAGGCGGTTGCTGCGCGGATCGAACACGATCAGCTTCAGCGGGGTCTGTTCGAGGATGTAGCGCGACACCGCATGCGAGCGGTCGCTGCCGTGCTCCTCGCACATGATGACGCTGTCGGCCTCGAGCAGCCGGGCACCGCCCTTGATCGCCTCGATCTCGACCCCCTCGACGTCGAGCTTGATCAGGTATTTGCCGATGCCTGCGACCTTGCCGTCGTCGATCAGATTGTCGAGCGCAATGACAGGCACTTCCTCGCCGCCATCAGACGGATCGCCGGCAATGCTGAAGGCTTCGTGCTTGGTGCCTGACAGCCGCGCGGTGCCGCGCGTGGCGCCGATCGCGCACTTCATGGTCTGGAAGCGATTGCCGTTGATGAGGGCATTGTTGGCGAGCTTCGGATAGTTCTGCCCCGACGGCTCGATCGCGATCGCCTTGTGCGAACCGAACGGGCTTGCTCGACACCAGCACCGACCAATAACCGTAATTGGCACCGCAATCGAGCAGCGTGTAGTCGACGTCGATGCTGTCGGCGAACAGCAGCTCGAGCTCGTCTTCGTAGTTGTAGGAGCGGTTGAGCAGCTTGCTCCAATAGCCGTCGCCGTAGGGAAACTCGAACACGGCATCGGGATTGAGCCGGATCGCGATGTTGCGTTCCGGCAGGGTCTTTCGCAGCAGATTGGCACAGGCGATGTAGCCCATATGCGAGAAGTGCGAGGAGATCTTCGATCCCGTCACCAGCGCCAAGGCAGCCGTCCGCTCCCACAGGTTGGCCCCTTCAAGGGCCCCCGAGGCACGGTCAAACTGGATTGGCGCCTGCGCCATCACCGATCGACCTCTCCGAACACGATGTCGAGCGAGCCGAGGATCGCCGAGACGTCGGCGAGCAGATGGCCGCGGCAGATGTGGTCCATCGCCTGCAGATGGGCAAAGCCCGGCGCGCGGATCTTGCACTTGTAGGGCTTGTTGGTGCCGTCGGAGACCAGATAGACGCCGAACTCACCCTTCGGCGCCTCGACGGCGGCATAGACCTCGCCGGCCGGCACGTGAACGCCCTCGGTGTAGAGCTTGAAGTGGTGGATCAGCGCTTCCATCGAGCGCTTCATCTCGCCGCGCCGGGGCGGCGCAACCTTGTTGTCGGCGACGACGACGGGGCCCTTGCCGTCAGGCGCGTTCAGCTTCTGGATGCACTGTTTCATGATGCGCACGGACTGGCGCATCTCTTCCATGCGGATCAAATAGCGGTCGTAGCAGTCGCCGTTCTTGCCGATCGGAATGTCGAAATCCATCTCGGCGTAGCACTCATAGGGCTGCGACTTGCGCAGGTCCCAAGCCGCGCCGGAGCCGCGCACCATCACGCCCGAAAATCCCCACGCCCACGCTTCCTTCAGCGGCACGACGCCGATGTCGACGTTGCGCTGCTTGAAGATGCGGTTGGCGGTCAGCAGGCGGTCGAGATCGTCCACGACCTTCAGGAACGGATCGCACCAGGCCTCGATGTCGTCGACCAGCTTCTGCGGCAAATCCTGATGCACGCCGCCGACGCGGAAGAAAGCCGCGTGCATACGGCTGCCGGAGGCACGCTCGTAGAACACCATCAGCTTCTCGCGCTCTTCGAAGCCCCACAGCGGCGGGGTCAGCGCGCCGACGTCCATCGCCTGCGTGGTGACGTTGAGAAGGTGCGAGAGAATGCGGCCGATCTCGCAATAGAGCACGCGGATCAGCTGGCCGCGGCGCGGCACCTCGATGCCGAGCAGCTTTTCGGCGGCGAGGCAGAACGCGTGCTCCTGGTTCATCGGCGCGACGTAATCGAGCCGGTCGAAATACGGGATCGCCTGCAGATAGGTCTTCTGCTCGATCAGCTTCTCGGTGCCGCGATGAAGCAGTCCGATATGGGGATCGACACGGGCGACGACTTCGCCGTCAAGCTCCAAAACCAAGCGCAGCACGCCGTGCGCAGCCGGATGCTGCGGCCCGAAGTTGATGGTGAAATTACGGAGCTGTTCGGATTGCTCGTTCATGATCAGGCCTTCGGTCCTGCCTTCTCGTCACCGGGAAGCGGATAGTCCGCCCCTTCCCACGGCGAGAGGAAATCGAACTTGCGGAATTCCTGGTTGAGCCGGACCGGCTCGTACACCACCCGCTTCTCCTGGTCGTCGTAGCGGACCTCGACGAAGCCGGTGAGCGGGAAATCCTTGCGCAGCGGATGACCCTCGAAACCGTAATCGGTGAGGATGCGGCGCATGTCGGGATGGCCGACGAAGAACACGCCGTAGAGGTCGTAGGCCTCGCGCTCGAACCAGTCGGCGCCGGGAAATTCGTCGATCAGCGACGGCACCTGCGTGGTCTCGTCGGCGGCGACGCGGAGCCGGATCCGCGTGTTCAGGGTCGGTGACAGGAAGTGATAGATCACGTCGAAGCGCTTCTCGCGCGAGGGATAGTCGACCGCCGTGATGTCGGTGATGTTGACGAAACGGCAGCCCGGATCGTCGCGGAGGTGCCTCACCACCTCGACGATCTTGCTGGCCTCGACATCAACCGTGAGCTGGTTGAAGGCCACCGTGTGACCCGTGGCGGCGCCCGGAAGCGCGCTAACGATCGTTTGCCCAAGGGCGTCGAGCTTGCCGTCGTCCATGACGTAAAACCTTAGCGTTCGATGGTGCCGGTGCGCCGGATCTTCTTCTGGAGCAGCAGCACGCCGTAGAGCAGCGCTTCCGCCGTGGGCGGGCAGCCCGGCACGTAGATGTCGATCGGCACGATGCGGTCGCAGCCGCGCACGACCGAGTAGGAATAGTGATAGTAGCCGCCGCCATTGGCGCAGGAGCCCATCGAGATGACGTAGCGCGGCTCGGGCATCTGGTCGTAGACCTTGCGCAGGGCCGGCGCCATCTTGTTGGTCAGGGTGCCGGCGACGATCATCACGTCGGACTGGCGCGGCGAGGCACGCGGGGCGAAGCCGAAACGCTCGACGTCGTAGCGCGGCATCGACACCTGCATCATCTCGACGGCGCAGCAGGCGAGACCGAAGGTCATCCACATCAGGGAACCCGTGCGGGCCCAGGTGATGAGGTCGTCGGTCGCGGCCACGAAGAAGCCCTTGTCGGACAGCTCGTGATTGACCTCGAGGAAGAACGGATCATTGGCCCCGACCGGCTTGCCGGTCGACGGATCCAGAATGCCCTTGGGGGCCGGCGCGACGACCGGACCGGTGGACGATGCAGGGTTCAATCCCATTCGAGTGCCCCTTTCTTCCATTCATAGGCGAACCCGACCGTCAGCACGGCGAGGAACACCACCATGGACCAGAAGCCGGTCGCGCCAAGCTTGCCGAACGCCACCGCCCAGGGAAACAGGAACGCCACCTCGAGGTCGAAGATGATGAAGAGGATGGCGACCAGATAGAAGCGGACGTCGAACTTCATGCGCGCGTCGTCAAAGGCGTTGAAACCGCACTCATAGGCCGACAGCTTTTCCGGGTCCGGCTGCTGGAACGCCACGATGAAGGGCGCGATCAGCAGCACCAGGCCGATCAGGCCCGCTACCCCTATAAAAACGACGAGTGGAAGATAGTTCTGCAAGATGCCGCTCATTGACGAGCCCTTTTTCCCGCAGCCTCGGGACAGCCACGGATTCGTCCGATTTGGAATTATTCTGAGCCTTAGCGCAGTGCACCAATGGGCGCAAGACACGCTCGATTTAGGCCCTTTTGCCGCCCCCTGAACGGTGGCAACCCCGGAATCACCCCGCGGCTGGTATGGAGCAGATCGACCGCCCCAGCAAGGGCGATCCCGATCAGTTCACGCGCGCTCGGCGGTGACGTCCGCTGTTGGAACGGCTCACTTTATTTAGGCGGCGACGCAGCAAAATCCAGCTTACAACGAAGACAGGCGCCCCCACCGTCACCCAGGCGACATATTGGCCAGGCTCGCCCCAGAGCAGCGCGGCCAAGAGGCCGGTGATGGTGGCGGCCGCGAGCAGGATAGGTGCAGCAAAGACACGTATCCACAGCCGCGAACGGTCAGAGGAGCCATGCATCACGACGGGACCGGGGCTCGTCTGGCGAATGCGTCGGACTTCGCAGCCACGCGCTTGCGCCGGCGCGCCATCCAGAGATAGAGGCCGCTGCCGATCACAACGATGGTGAGCAGGTCGAGCGCGGCCCAGATCACCTTGAGCGGCATCCCGCCATAGTCGCCGAAATGCAGCGGCTGCGAGATCAGCAGCGCCTGGAGATAGAGCGGCAGCGCACGGGCATCGGCGACCTCCGCGGTCTCGCCATCGAGCAGCACCGGCTTGAGCAGCCGCGCCGTCAGCGCGGTGTCGCCGCGCATGAACGCGGCGAAATGATGCGACGAGGTGAAGGGCGTGCCCGGAAACGCGATGAAGGCGACCTCCATGCCGGGCGCGGTCTGCCTGGCGCGCGCAACGACATCGTCGAGCGAGGCCAGATGCGTCGGCGACGGCTTGCCGGCATAGGGCGCGACCATGCTGGCGAGCTCGGTCGCCTTCCATTGATTGAGCATCAGCTCGGCCCAGGTGTTGACGACGCCGGTCAGGCCCACCACCAGCGCCCAGGCGATCGTCACCACCCCGATCAGATTGTGCCAGTCGAGCCAGCGGACGCGGCGCGAGGCGCTGTCGCGAATGGTGGCAAAGCGCAGGCGGCGGGTGAACGGCCAGTACAGCACCACGCCGGAGACGATGGCGATCGCGAACAACAGGCCCATCCCGCCGAGGAACAGCTTGCCCGGCTGGCCGGCAAACATGTCGGTGTGCAGCTTGAGCATGATCAGCATCGGCCCGACGCCGACCGGCCCGAGCAGTTTCGTCGAGACCGCATCGAAGGCGCGCACCGTCGCGTTGTCAGGCAGCCCGTCGACCGCGCTGTTGGTGAAGGCGGTGACGATCCCGGGCTCGTCCTTGTCCCAGGAGATATATTGCAGCACGCGGCCGGGATCGGCGGCGAGCGCGGCATCGGCGACGGCTTGCGTCGTCGCGCGCGCCGCGCCCGCATGAGCCTCGGGCCGGGGGGCATAGCCCAGGAGCTCATCGATCTCGTGATGGAAGATCAGCGGCAGGCCGGTCAGGCAGAGCAGCAGCAGGAAGATGGTCGAGATCAGGCTGGTCCAGGTGTGGACCACCGACCAGAGCCTGACCGTGCGCGCCTTCACGCCGTCCTCCCCTCGCCTACCATTTGTAGGACACGCTGGCGGTGACGCGCCGGCGGTCGCCGTAGAAGCAGGACGTCGCTGTCGCGCAACTCGCGACGTAGATCTTGTCGGTCAGATTGATCACGTTGAGAGCCGTACGCCAGTTCTGCCATTCGTAATGAAGCGCGAGATCGCCGAGCACGACCGCGGGAACCTCGAGCGTGTTGGCGGCGTCGGCCCAGGAGGAGCCGACATAGCGAACGCCACCGCCGAAACCAAATCCTTCGAGCGGTCCGTCCTTGAAAGTGTAGTCCGCCCATCCCGAGACCAGCAGCTCCGGCGTGTTGGTCGGCGTCTTGCCGACCAGCGATGGGTCGAGATCCCTGCTGGCGAACAGGTGATAGGCCGTGAAGGCACCGATCAGCTTCAGCTCCCGGGTGGCATTGGCCACTGCTTCGAGCTCGATGCCGCGCGAGGTCACCTCGCCGGTCTGGTTCTGCAGCAACGGGTTCGCCGGATCGGTCGTCAGCGCGTTCTGGCGCTTCAGGTCGAAGAACGAGGCGGTAAAGTAGCCGTCAAATCCCTTCGGTGCGACCTTGACGCCGATTTCAGCCTGCTTGCCGGTCTCCGGAAGCAGCAGCTGGTTGCTCGCATTCAGGCCGATGACTGGATTGTAACTCGTCGCATAGGAGATATAGGGCGCGATACCGTTGTCGAAATTGTAGATCAATCCGGCGCGTCCGCTGAACCGGCTGTCGTCGCGTTGAGCGACATTCGCACCCGTGTCACGCGCGGCTTGCGTGGTCTCGACCCAATCGTTGCGGCCGCTCAGCACCAGCGTGAAGTTGCCGAGGTTCATCTGGTCCTGCACGTAGGTGCCGGCCTGCTTCTGCGTGATCAGGAAGTTGCGGAATGGTGCGCCGGTGATCGGGACGTTCACGCCATAAACCGGATTGAACACGTTGATCGAGGGCACCGTGCCGAAGTTGAAGGCCTGATAGTCGTCGATCTGGTAGCCGCGCAAATCGACGCCGAACAGCATCGTGTGCTTCACGGGACCGGTGCCGAAGCGGTATTCCAGCTGGTTGTCGAGATTGCCCTGGTTGGCGGTATCCTTCGCATACCAATTGTACCGGCCCAGCGTGGCCGCGTTGATGTTGTCCCAGCCGTTGCCGACGTAGCCGCGATACGTCACGTCGACATGCGCAAAGCGGGCATTTTGGCGGAACGTGAGGTCGTCGGTGAGATTGCGCTCGAACTGGTAGCCGAGCATCTCCTGCTCGCGCGTGAATTTGTCGACGCTGGGATCGCTTATGAAGAAGCTCGTCGGGATCTTGCCGAACGGCGCGCTGGTCACCGTGCCCTGATAGGGCAGGAAGTTGATGCCGCGCGTCTCCTGCCGCGAGGCCGAGGCCAGCACCGTGAACGTCGTATCGGCATCCGGCCTCCAGGTGAAGGACGGCGCAATGAAGTAGTTGTTGTCGGGCGTGAAGTTGACCTGCGTCGGACCGTTCTGGACCTGGCCGACGACGCGGTAGAACAGCTTGCCGTCTAGCGGCTGCGTCGCGACCGGCCCGCCGAAATCGAACCCGACATAAGCGTTGCCGAAATTGTTCACGCCGGTCTCGACATAGCGGATCGGCTCGGCTGGCGGCATCTTGCTGATGACGTTGACGATGCCGCTCGGGCTCGATCCGCCGTAGAGCACCGCCGACGGCCCGCGTAATACCTCGACCCGCTCCATGTTGGGCGTCTGGAGCTTCCAGCTCGCATAAGAAGTGTAGAACAGCTGCATGCCGTCGAGGAACAGGCCGACGTCGTCAGACTTGAAGCCACGGATCAGCCACCAATCGTTGCGCGTGTCAGCGCCGAAGGTGCCGGCGCGTACGCCGGCGGTGTAGCGCAGGACTTCGTCCAGCTTGTTCGCCTTCTGGTCGCGGATCTGCTCGGCGCCGATGACGGAGACCGACTGCGGCGTCTGCATGATCGGCGTGTTGGTCTTGGTGCCGGACGAGCTGCGACGCGCGACATAGCCATGCACCGGACCGCTCGGCGTCTCGACGACGCCGACATTGCGCTGCGGCTGGGGAGTGGTTCGATTGGCGGTCTGCACCGATCGCGGCGCGCGGCGCTGGGGCGCCGCGGCCGCGCGGCGGCGCTGCTCCGGTGCCGCAACGGTCACCGGCGGCAGGTTCTGCGCCCCACTCTGCGTGGACGATTGTGCGTGCGAACCCTGCGGTACCAAAACCCAAGCGGATGCGGTCGCCAACACGGCCGACCGCAGCATTCCAAGTCTGTTCAACGCGCCACCCCGAAGCTGCATGTTTGATGCGTCATGCCGCCGATCCCCGTGCAGCATGCGTTTGCAGCGACGCTTATGTGAGCGCGCGCGAATTCCCTAATTGAAAAGTTCTTAGAAAGAATCCAATCCGGTTCCAGCGTTTCCGGATGTTTCTGCGCGCTCAGCGCGCTCCCTTTTCAGCTTCGAGCATCTTCTCGGCGGCGGCCGTGAGGCGATCGATCTGCGCCAGCAGCGTGTCGAGCTCGTTCGCACTCAACTGCTCCAGCAATTGCCGATTGCGCTCCTGCGCGCCTTCGACGATCGCATCATGCGCGGCGAGGCCTGCCGCGGTCAGCGAGATCAGCACCTCGCGGCTATCTTTCGGGTTTGCCGATTTCGCGATCAGCTTGCGCGACAACAGATTGGCGAGCGCACGGCTGATCTGGCCCTTGTCCTGGCCGACGGCCTCGGCGAGCCGCGCCACGCTCATCGGCGGCCGGCGGCCGAGCGAGGCGACGAGACCGAACTCGACCGAGGACAATCCGGTGAGGCGCTTGTAGCGCAGGATGGCGCCGCGCTTGAGCAGGTTGGCGAGCACCATCAGCCGCGACGACAGCATCGCGGTGATCGGCGCCGGCGAGTGGCTTTCATCCGCATCGGACGACGCGCGTCCGGCCCTGCCCAATGTCTGGCTCATGATCCCACCTCTGCCAAGAAAGCCAGGGCGTGCCAAGTCTCGGCCGAGCTTTGGTAGCGCAACCTCCGTAACCTGACCGAATGCAACTAAGAGGCACTCTAGACGATCGTTGACATTGTCATCGAATTATCTTTCACTGGGTCAAGTGACGAATTGACCGGACGAACAAGGCCGGCGGCGGGAGGACCAGCATGACCATGACCCAGCGGGATCGGGATCTCGGCACGGCCTATGCGATGAAGCCGGCGCACACGCGCACCGAGCTCACGTCGGTCGCGCGCGGCACCCCGATGGGCGAGCTGCTGCGCCGCTACTGGCATCCGGTCGGGCTCGTCGGTGACGCCGCCGGCACACCGAAGAAGGTGCGCGCGCTGGGCGAGGATCTGGTGCTGTTCCGCGACAAGCACGGCCGCGCCGGCCTCTTGCACGCCCGCTGCTGCCACCGCGGCACCACGCTCTACTACGGCAAGGTCGAGGACGACGGCATCCGCTGCTGCTATCACGGCTGGAAGTTCGACAGCGAAGGCCACTGCCTAGAGCAGCCCTGCGAGCTCCAGGGCGGCCAGTTCAAGGACAAGGTGCGCCAGCCCTGGTATCCGGTCGAGGAGCGCTACGGGCTGATCTTCGCTTATATGGGGCCGGCCGAGAAACGCCCGGTGCTGCCGGCCTACGAGTGCCTCGAGAACATGGATGACGGCGAGTTCGTGGAGGCGGATGACTCATCGATCGGCGGCGGCGGACCTGCCATCATCCCCTGCAACTGGCTCCAGCATTTCGAGAACGTGGTCGACCCCTACCACGTGCCGGTGCTGCACGGCTCGTTCTCGGGCCCGCAATTCACCAAGATGATGGCGTCCATTCCGGAGGTGAAGTTCGAGACATCGCCACGCGGCGTCCTCGTGCGCTCCGAGCGCAAGCAGGACGGCGGCAAGATCTTCTACCGCGTCAGCGAGGCCGCATTGCCGACGCTGCGCGTGGTGCCGAACCCGCGCGTCGCGCAGTTCGCGCGCGTCGAGTCGATCGGCTGGGTGCTACCGATCGACGACACGTCGTTCCGCATCTACGTCGCCGGACGCGTCAAGGCATCAGGCGAGATCAGCCGCATGCGCTCAAAATTCAACGGCAAATTCTGGTGGGACATGACCGAGGAAGAGCATCAGCAATTCCCGGGCGATTATGAAGCCCAGGTCGGCCAGGGCGAGGTCACGGTCCACTCCGAGGAGCATTTCGGCCAGAGCGACCGCGGCATCCTGATGCTCCGCCGCATGCTGACCGAACAATTGGAGGCGATGGAAGTGGGCCGCGATCCGATCGGTGTCTCCTTCGACAAAAGTGCGCCTCCGATCGAATTCGAAGCGGGGAATTACATCCGCGAAGGCTCGACTTAGCAGCCCTTGAGAGTGGACCGACAACGATAACGAAGACAGATTGGGGGAAGCGATGGTCGACGTGACGTCACAGATGTCGGTGCGAACGGCCGTCACGGCAAAGCCCTCGGCACGTCGCTATTACGTGCTGGGGCTGCTCACCATCATCTACGCGCTGAACTTCCTCGACCGCACGATCTTCAACGTCCTGATCGAGCCGATCAAGAAGGAGTTTGCCCTCAGCGACACCATGATGGGCCTGCTCGCGGGCTTCGGGTTCGCGCTGTTCTATTCCCTGCTCGGCATCCCCATCGCGCGTGTCGCCGACCGGCTCAACCGGCGCAACATCATTGCGATGGCCTTCGCGTTCTGGAGCGCGATGACGGCGCTGTGCGGCGCGGCCACCAGCGTGACCTCGCTGGCGCTCGCCCGCATCGGCGTCGGCATCGGCGAATCCGCGGGCTCCCCCGCCTCGCAATCGATCGTCGCCGATCTCTTCGCCAAGAACGAGCGTCCGCGCGCGCTCGGCATCTACGCCATCGGCACCTATCTCGGCGTCTTCCTCGGCTATTTCGTCGGCGGCTACGTCAACCAGCACTATGGCTGGCGGACGGCATTCTATGTCGCGGGCCTGCCCGGCATCCTGCTCGCGATCATCCTATGGCTGACGATCTCCGAGCCGAAGCGTGGCGCGATGCAGGAGAATTTTGTGCCCGAGCCGCTCGGGCCAACGCTGCGCTTCCTGGCCTCACAGCAGAGTTTCGTGATCGTGCTGATCGGCTTTTGCCTCACGACCTACACGAACTATGCCACAGCGGCCTGGATCCCGCCGTTCCTCGCCCGTGTGCATCACCTGTCGAGCACCGAGATCGGCACCTATGCCGGCACCTTCAAGGGGCTCGCGGGCATGGCCGGCACCCTGCTCGGCGGCTTCGTGGTGGCGCAAGTCAGTCATCGTGACGACCGCTGGAAGCTGTGGGCCCCCGCGATCACCTCAGGGCTAGCCGGCCCGGTGTTCGCGCTGTGCATGCTAACGCAGGATTTTTCGATGATGGTCGCCACGCTTGCGCTGACCTCGTTCCTGGTCGGCTTCCATCTCGGCCCGATCTTCGCGATCGCGCAGACCGTGGCCAAGCCCAGCATGCGGGCACTGGCCTCCGCCCTCATTGCGCTCACCGCGACCTGCTTCGGCCAGGGCGTCGGCCCGCTCGCCGTCGGCATGATCAACGACGCCCTCAAGGGCAGCTATGGCGCAGACGCCGTACGCTATTCCCTGCTCTCGGCGGCGGTGACAACGACGCTCGGCGCCCTGCTCTTCATCTGGGCGGCGCGCACGATCCGGCACGACATCGGCCGGGCAGCCGCCTAAGGACGGTGCGGGCCGCAAGCCCCGCGAAATCAACCGGGCGTATTCATGAAACCATTTTGCGGAGCCCGCGAAACCATCCGGAAACAGATGATCCCTAGAAGAAGAGCCCATAGACGGCGGCAAAGCCCGTCGGGAGGCTCGGATGAACCACTCAATTCACTCTGCTGATCGTGCGACCCACCTGAAGATCGTGGGGGTGGCGCTGGTTGCTGGTATCCTGGTGGCCGGCTTCGGGATCGCAGCCCGCACCAATGCCGATTACAGCCAAACCGCCCAGTCCACCCACGTGATCAAGGCCGGCAAGCCGGTGGCGGTGACCAGCGCGGGCAGGGCGGAGATTCGCTGAGACACCCTGTTTCGGGCTGACCCATGGCCGCCGCAGGGCGGCTTTTTCGTTTTCCAAAGCAATGCTTAGCCGAGATGGGCGGGTGAAGCGCAACGTCCTTGACTTCACCAAGCCCCGCCTTTAAGTCCCCCCTCGTTCCGCGCGCGTTCAGCGAGCCACGCGGGAGTAGCTCAGTTGGTTAGAGCGCCGGCCTGTCACGCCGGAGGTCGCGGGTTCGAGCCCCGTCTCTCGCGCCATTTTGGCAATGCCTTCATAGCCTTGGCCCGAATTTCTTGACGCCTTTCGCGGCTGCGCGGGCCGTTGCCGGCCGCCTTCGGGAACCCGTGGCATAGTCAGCTCGCGTCCGAATCGTCTACGCCTTCCGACACTTGGAGGGATCCCCCACGCGTTGTCGGCTTTTCCGGGAATTCCCTGTCATTGGACAGTTGAGGAGGCCAGACATGGCTAAGAAGGATTCGGCGAAGAAGGCTGCCGCCCCCGCCACCATCACGCTCAAGCACCTTGCCGCCGATATCGCGGAGAGCCAGGGCCTGTCGAAAAAGCGCGCTGAGGCCGTCCTCACCGACATGGTCGAGCTGATCACCAAGCACCTGAAGAAGGGCGATCGCGTCCGCATCGTCGGCCTCGGCATCCTCCAGGTCCGCAAGCGCGCCGCCCGCACCGGCCGCAATCCCGCCACCGGCGAGGCCATCCACATCAAGGCCAGCAAGAAGGTCGCGTTCCGCCCGGTCAAGGAACTGAAAGAGGCGATCTGAGCGGCTTACGTCTCGTTAAGCCTGATCCCGTCTCGACCGGCCGCATCAAGGCCCGCTTTTCTGATATACCGCCTACTCCCCCAAAGACCCGGCGGTTGACCAGAAATGTCCTCTCTCACCTTCACGCATACCGTGACCGAACGCTTCCTGCGCTACGTCACCATCGACACCCAGTCCGATCCGGAATCCCCCAGTTCGCCCTCGACCGAGAAACAGAAAGATCTTGGCCGCATGCTCGCCGCCGAGCTGAAGGCCATGGGCGTCGCGGACGCGCATCTGGACGAGTACGGTTACGTCTACGCAACGATCCCGGCCAACACCGACAAGAAGGTGCCGGTGATATGCTTCTGCTCGCACATGGACACCTCGCCCGACGTCACCGGCAAGGACGTCAAGCCGCAAATGGTGAAGAACTACCGCGGCGGCGATATCGCGCTGCCGGGCGATCCCAACCAGGTGATCCGCTTTGCCGAACACCCGGCGCTGAAGAACCAGATCGGCAACGACATCATCACCACCGACGGCACCACGCTGCTCGGCGCCGACAACAAGGCCGGGGTCGCCGAGATCATGGATGCCGCGCATTTTTTCATGAACAACCCCGACGTGAAGCACGGCACCATCAAGATCCTGTTCACGCCGGACGAGGAGATCGGCCGCGGCGTCGACAATGTCGACCTGAAGAAGCTTGGCGCCGATTTCGGCTACACCATGGACGGCGAAAGCGCCGGCAGCGTCGAGGACGAGACCTTCTCGGCCGACGGCGCCACCATCACCATCAACGGCGTCAGCGCCCATCCCGGCTACGCCAAGGGCAAGATGGAGCACGCGATCAAGATCGCCGCCGCCATCGTCGAGCGCTTGCCGAAGGAAGGCTGCTCGCCGGAGACGACCTCGGGCAAGCAGGGCTTCCTGCATCCGATCGGAATCGACGGCGCGCTCGAGCAGGCGACGCTGTCCTTCATCGTGCGCGATTTCACCGAGGAAGGGCTGAAGGAGAAGGAGGCCCTGCTCGAGGGCATCGTCAAGGACGTGATGAAGGACTATCCGCGCTCGACCTACACGTTCGAGGTGCGCGAGCAGTACCGCAACATGAAGCAGGTGATCGACCGTCACCCGCACGTGCTCGAATACGCCATCGAGGCGATCCGCCGCGCCGGCCTGCGCCCGATGCGCACCGCGATCCGTGGCGGCACCGACGGCTCGCGCCTGTCCTTCATGGGCCTGCCCTGCCCCAACATTTTTGCGGGCGAGCACGCGTTCCACTCGCGCCTCGAATGGGTGAGCCGGCAGGACATGGAAAAGGCCGTGCAGACCATCGTGCATCTGGCGATGATCTGGGAGGAGAAGGCTTAGCCTCTCGAGACAATGATGGCCGGTCTGTCCCGGCCATCATCTTTGCAGGTTATCTACGGCACCGGCATCGCGCGCGGATTGCGATGGAAGCGGTTCGAGCTTGCCATCCAGTTCGGCAACGGCTCACCATCGCGGTGGCGTCCGCCGGCAACGGCGGCAGCCCAGGCGACTGCGGCGCCAATCAGGGCCGCCGCGGCGACCGAGAAGGCCACGATGATCGAGTTGCGCCGCGCGCGGTTGATCGCCGTCCGGGAGTCCGCGATCATCGCGTCGACCCGCCGCTCGGAATCAGGTGCTGCCAATCCCGTGACCGCAGCGACCTGCTGCACGAGATAGGTCCGGTCGTCAGTGCTGACACCGCTATGGCTTGATGACGTCATCAGGATGCGTCCCGCCTCGGCGCGGGCTTCCCGCATGTCGGTGTTCGCAGGCCTGCGCGGTGCGCGGAACAACTTGTCTAGCTCGTAGCTGAGCAGCGGCTCAGCGGAGGTCGTATTGCCCGCTCCGCTGCGCATCGGCGAGCGGTCGAGCGCAGCCGCACCGATGATCGCCATCAGCGCCGCGCCGATCAGCACGGCGAGAGCCCAGGACGTCAGACCATGCAGCCCGTCCCGCCGCTCGCCCTCATCCTCGATCGTCGCCAGCGCGGGCGCCGGACGCGTGGTCCGTCCGGCGATATAGCCGCCGAAACCGAAGCTGACGATTGCCTGGATGACCAGATACAACCCGGACAGCAGCGCCAGCGCCGCCGACGCATCGCGCCATGTCGGCGAGGCCGAACTGACCCCGAGGCCGATGGCGACGCCAAAGCCGATCAGGATGAACGACATCGCCCCGGCGGCGAAGGCGCCTGCCAGCACAGAGCCCCATTGGATGGTCCGGCGCTCCTCGGCGATCGCGGCGCCGCCCTCCATCACATCTTCCCGCACGAGAGTTTCGACTGTCATCGCGGCCCTCTCAGCGCAGGCCGAA
This sequence comes from Bradyrhizobium sp. USDA 4486, assembly GCF_054057995.1. NCBI lineage: Bacteria > Pseudomonadati > Pseudomonadota > Alphaproteobacteria > Hyphomicrobiales > Nitrobacteraceae > Bradyrhizobium > Bradyrhizobium sp. USDA 4486. The sequence continues at coordinate 1,898,176 of NZ_JBSRZV010000001.1, read as the reverse complement.
GAACGACAGGATCGCCATGATCACGACGATCAAGCCGATGAGATAAATCAATCCGTCCATGGTTTGTCCTCCTCAATACTCCCTGTCGCTAATCGGGAGGAATGAGGAACGTTCCTAATTCGACATGGTCCCGTGGAACGAACTGGCGAGGTGCGAATTGTCTGTTCGAGTCCCAAGGATGAAGACTGTGAGCACAAAAGGCCCCAGCCGGGCAGCCCCGGAGCTAGGGCCTTTCCGCGTGCGCGACTGCCTCACCTGCCCGTTGCCTGTCCTATGTTAACGACGCCGGCGGCCGGATCATCAAAGATGCGATCGGGGTGGAACCTGCAAATCGGGAGAGCCGCGTGGACCGCAGAACGGCGTGCCTGCATCAGGCGGATCTATTCCGGGAGAAGGCCCTCGCCGATCCCGAGCACCACGATCAATGGATCGACGAAGCCATCAAATGGCTGGAGCGGGCGATGGAGGCGAGTCACGCCGTCATCACAGTGGAGGCGGGCGGCATCAGCCATGTTCCGGAGCCGGCACGCGCGGCCGCGATCGACACGCTCACCTCGCACCCGCGTGTGATCGCCCGGCAATGAAAAGCGCTCGCAGCTCGCGCTGCTGCGGCAAATGTTCCTGGAACGTAACAATGTTGCGGGTCGACACTGTTCCTGCCGCCATGCTAGGCGGGGCTCAGACCGCAACCAGAGTGACATCGTGCTCGCGAACCGCCAGCCCTCAGGATTCCGCCGACCGCGCAACTGGCGCGGCCTGCTGTCCGTGCTGATCGCGGTGGTCTATTTGCTCGCGGGCGCGCTGCACGGCCTGCACGACATCGACGTGACCACGCCCGCCGGCGGCTCGGAAATTGCGACGGCACTCGATACTGCGGGACATAGCGACCACAAGGCGATCGGCGGGCATCACTGCCACGGCTGCTTCTCGGTCGCGGTCGTTCAGCCGGCACCATCGAGCACGTCGATCCCGCTCGTGGCGGCTCCGCATCCGAAGCCCGAGCCCCACCTCACGGGCATCGTCCCCGATACCGACTCCCCGCCTCCCAAGCATCTGACCTGAACGGATCAGCCGGGCGCACCGCGTGCACCCATCTCATCTCCTTCACAGGTCCTATTCATGCTTTCCAGGCGGACGGCCGCGCGCATGGCATGCGCGATGGCTTTTCTCATCAGCCCACAGCTGGTGCTGACGTCGCACGCACAGCCGCTGACGATGCGCGCGGCGCTATCGCGCGCGCTCGCCACGAGCCCGCGCCTCACGGCGGCGGAGCGCGATGTCGGCATCGCCACCGGCCAGCGCATCCAGGCGGGCGCACTGCTCAATCCGGAACTGTCCTATGAGCAGGACAATTCGCTCGGGTCGGGTATCTATCGCGGCACAAGATCGGCCGAGACCACGCTCCAGATCAGCCAGGCCTTCGAGCTGTTCGGCAAGCGCGAGGCGCGGATCGCCGCCGGCGCGGCCGGCATCGAGGTCGCCACGATCCAGCGCAAAGCGGTCAGGCTGGAAGTGTTATCGGAGACCGCGATCGCCTTCCTCAGCGTGCTCGGCGCGCAGCGGCGCATCCAGATCCTCAATGAGCAGATCGCCGCGATCGACCGCCTGACACCGCTGCTGCGCCGCCGCGTCGAAGCCGGCGCCTCCTCGCCGGCCGAAACCGGCCGCGCCGAGGTCGCCTCGGCGCTGGTCAAGGCCGACCGCGAGCGCTTCAAGGCGACTCTGGCGAGCGCCCGGCGCGAGCTCGCGGTGCTGATGGGCGATCCCGCCGCGAAATTCGGCGAGGTCTCCGGCCGGCTCGACACCATGGGGAAGCCGCCGACATTCCAATCGGTGGTCGCCGCTATCGATGCCAATCCGCAGCTGGTGCGCTGGACCGCGGTCTATGCACAGCGCAATGCCGAGCTGCTGATGGCGCGCTTGCGGCCCTACCCCGACGTGCGCATCGCCGCCGGCTGGCGGCATTTCAACGAGACCAATGACGACGCGGTGCGCCTCAGCGTCTCGGTGCCGATCCCCGTGTTCGACCAGAACCAGGGCAACATCCTCTCGGCGCAGGAGAGCCTCGCCAAGACCAGGGCCGAGCGCGAGGCGAGCCGCAACACGCTGATCGTCGTCGCCGGCCGCGCCTATGACTCGCTCCAGGGCTCGCTGCGCGAGCTCGCGGTGCTCCGCGAGACCGCCATCCCCAAGGCGGCCGAAGCATCCGAAGCGATCTCGCAAGGCTACGGCCAGGGCCGCTTCTCCCTGCTCGAAGTGCTCGACGCCCAGGCGAGCGTGACGCAGGCGCGCCTGCGTGAGCAGGAGGCACTGCAGAACTTCCATGTCGGCGTTGCCACCATCGAAGGCCTCGTCGGAAATCCCTTCACGCTCGCGCGGGAGAGCCCACGATGAAGACAGCCCCCACCATCATCGTCGCCGTCGTTGCCGCCGCGCTCGGCGCCTACGGCTATTCCATGCTCGTGCCGGCCAAGATTGCCTCGACGGAACATGCCGAGCGTTCCGAACAGAAGAAGCCGAACGACCATGTCGAGCAGGACGAGCACGGCGCCGACCGCATCCGCATCTCCGACGTCAAGCTCGCCGCGGCCGGCGTCACGCTGGCGGAGGCCGCGAGCGCGACGCTGACCGACACGCTCGCCTTCAACGGCATCTTGCGCGCCAACCAGGAGGCGGTGGTTCAGGTCACTCCCCGCTTTCCCGGACTTGCAAAATCGATCCAGAAGCGGATCGGCGACAGGGTCGGCAAGGACGACCTGCTCGCCGCGATCGAGAGCAACCAGAGCCTGACGGTCTACGAGCTGAAGGCCCCGATCGCCGGCACCGTCATCGAGCGGCAGATCTCGCTCGGCGAATACGCCTCCGAGCAGAAGCCGGCTTTCGTCGTCGCCGATCTCTCGACCATCTGGGTCGATCTGTCGATCTACCGGCAGGATCTGCGGCGCGTCCGCCTCGGCGACGAGGTGCTGATCGACGCCGACGACGGCCGCGGCGAGATCAAGGGGACGATCTCCTACCTGGCGCCGATCGGTTCGAGCGAGACCCAGACCGCGCTCGCGCGCGTGGTGCTGCCAAATCCGGACGGACGCCTGCGTCCCGGTCTGTTCGCCACCGCGCGGCTGATCCTCGCCGCCCGCAACGTCGCGGTCGCCGTGCGCCGCAGCGCGATCCAGACGCTCGAGAGCAAGACCATCGTGTTCGTCCGTGAGGACGGCGACAAGATCGAGGCGCGCCCCGTCGAGCTTGGCGACTCCGATCCGAAATTCGTCGAGATCCGCGCAGGTCTGTCCGCCGGCGAGCGCTACGTCGCCGAGAACAGCTTTGTCGTCAAGGCCGAGATGGGCAAGGGAGACACCGATCATGATTGACACGCTTCTCGCATTCTCGGTGCGCCAGCGCTGGCTGGTGGTCCTGCTCGCGCTCGCGGCCGGCGCCTTGGGCGCGTGGAATTTCACCCACCTGCCGATCGACGCGGTGCCTGACGTGACCAACGTCCAGGTCCAGATCAATACGCGCGCGCCGGGCCTGTCGCCACTCGAGGCCGAGCAGCGCATCACCTTTCCGATCGAGACCGCGATGGGCGGCCTGCCCAAGCTCGACTATACGCGCTCGATCTCGCGCTACGGGCTGAGCCAGGTCACCGTCGTGTTCCAGGACGGCACCGACATCTATTTCGCGCGCCAGCTCGTCAACGAGCGCATCCAACAGGCCAAGGACCAGCTCCCTGCCGGCACCGAAGTCGCGATGGGCCCGATCTCGACCGGGCTCGGCGAGATCTATGTCTATTCCGTCGAAGCCAGGCCCGGCGCGAAATCGCCCACCGGGACCGAGTTCACGCCGACGGAATTGCGCACCGTCCAGGACTGGATCATCAAGCCGCAGCTGCGCACCCTTCGCGGTGTGATCGAGGTCAATTCGATTGGCGGCTATGAACGGCAGTTCCACGTGCTGCCGATCCCCGGCCGGCTGATGGCCTACAAGCTCGGCTTCCGCGACATCATGACGGCGCTCGCCGCCAACAACGCCAACGTCGGCGCCGGCTATATCGAGCGCAATGGCGAGCAATATCTGGTCCGCGCGCCCGGCCAGGTCGCCAATATCGCGGAGATCCGCGACATCGTGATCGGCTCGCGCGGCGGCGTGCCGGTGCGCATCCGCGACGTTGCCGAGGTCAGCGAAGGCCAGGACCTGCGCTCGGGCGCGGCGACGGCGAACGGCGGCGAGACCGTGCTCGGCACTGCCATGCTGCTGGTCGGCGAGAACAGCCGCAGTGTTGCCCAGGGCGTGAAGGCGAAGCTCGCCGAGATCGCGAAGTCGCTGCCCGACGGCGTGATCGCGCGCGCCGTCTACGATCGCACCCATCTGGTGGAAGCAACGATCGAGACCGTCGAGAAGAACCTCATTGAGGGCGCCGCGCTGGTGATCGCGGTGCTGTTCCTCATCCTTGGCAATATCCGCGCCGCGCTGATCACCGCCTGCGTCATCCCCCTCTCGATGCTGTTCACCATCAGCGGCATGGTCGAGAGCAAGGTCAGCGCAAACCTGATGAGTCTCGGCGCCATCGATTTCGGCATCATCGTCGACGGCGCGGTCATCATCGTCGAGAACTGCCTACGGCTGCTCGCGGCCGAGCAACGCCGGCGCGGCCGGCTGCTCTCGCTGGACGAACGGCTCCGGACCATCCGGGCCGCCAGCAGCGAGGTCATCAAGCCGAGCCTGTTCGGCACGCTGGTCATCGCCGTGGTCTATCTGCCGGTCCTGACCCTGACCGGGACCGAGGGCAAGATGTTCACGCCGATGGCGCTGACCGTGCTGATGGCGCTCGCGGGCGCGGCGCTGCTGTCGGTCACCTTCGTTCCGGCCGCGGTGGCGATTGTCGTAACCGGCAAGGTCTCGGAGAAGGAGAACATCTTCATGCGCGCGGCAAAGCGGTTTTACGTTCCGCTGCTCGACCGCGCCATCCGCTACCGCCGCAGCGTCGCGCTCAGTGCCGTACTGATCGTCGCCGGCAGCCTGTTTGCGGCAACACGCATGGGCGGCGAATTCATCCCGAGCCTGGACGAAGGCGACATCACCATCGAGACCATCCGGATTCCCGGCACCAGCCTCACCCAGAGCGTCGACATGCAGCTGCGGCTCGAGAAGGCGGTGAAGCAGGTGCCGGAGGTCGCAGAAATCTTCTCCAAGATCGGCACCGCCGAAATCGCCAACGATCCGATGCCGCCGAACGCCGCCGACACCTATGTCACGCTGAAGCCGCGCGACGACTGGCCCGATCCGGCCAAGCCGAAGAACGAGGTGATCGAGGAGATCGAGCGCGCCGCCAACACCCTGCCCGGCACCGCCTATGGCATGACGCAGCCGATCCAGATGCGCTTCAACGAGCTCATCGCTGGCATCCGCAGCGACGTCGGCGTCAAGATCTTTGGCGACGATCTCGACGTGCTCGCCGGCATCGCCCGGCAGGTCGACGGCGTCGTGCGTGGCATCGAGGGCGCGGCCGACGTCAAGACCGAGCAGATCGCGGGCCTGCCGATCCTCACCGTCAAGCTCGACCGCCAGGCGCTGTCACGCTACGGCCTCAGCCTGAGCGAGGTGCAGAACCTCATCGAGATCGCGATCGGCGGCAAGCCGGCCGGAAAGCTGTTCGAGGGCGACCGCCGTTTCGACATCGTGGTGCGCCTGCCCGAAAGCCTGCGCACCGATCCGGATGCGATCAAGTCGCTGCCGATCCCGCTGCCCCCTGGCGAGGATGTCGCGGCGGTCACCAAGACCGCCTGGCCCGGCGGAAGCACGGCGCTGCGCTACGTGCCGCTCTCCTCCGTCGCGGCGATCGAGAGCGCGCCGGGGCCGAACCAGATCAGCCGCGAGAACGGCAAGCGCCGCGTGGTGGTGATGGCCAACGTCAGGGGGCGCGATTTGCGCTCTTTCGTCGCCGAGACGCAAGCCGCCGTCGCCGAGAAGGTCAAGCTGCCGCCGGGCTACTGGATTGGCTGGGGCGGACAATTCGAGCAGCTGGTCTCCGCCACCAAGCGCCTGACGATCGTCGTGCCGGCGGCATTGCTGCTGGTCTTCTTGCTGCTGTTCATGGGGATGGGATCGGCGGCCGACGCGGCGCTGGTGTTCTCCGGCGTGCCGCTGGCCTTGACCGGCGGCGTTGCCGCACTGCTGCTGCGTGGCATCCCGCTGTCGATCAGCGCCGGCGTCGGCTTCATCGCGCTGTCGGGCGTCGCCGTGCTCAACGGCCTCGTCATCATCGCGTTCATCGAGCGGCTGCGCAGCGAGGGGCGGCCCATTGCGGAGGCCGTACGCGAGGGCGCCCTCACCCGTCTGCGGCCGGTGCTGATGACGGCCCTCGTCGCCTCGCTTGGCTTCGTGCCGATGGCGCTCGCCACCGGCGCCGGCGCCGAGGTGCAGCGGCCGCTCGCGACCGTGGTGATCGGCGGCATCATCTCCTCGACGGTGCTGACGCTGCTGGTGCTGCCGGCGCTCTATGTGCTGTTCCGCCGTGACGCCGCGGACGAAACGCCTACAATAGCGCCCGACATGGTGACTTCCGGGGAGCGCTAGGCTTGGGCAACCACGACCATCACGGCCATCACCATCATGATCATGCCAACCACAGGCATGATCATGGTCACGGCCATGGTCAAGGTCACGCGCATGTCCACGCGCCCGCTAATTTCGGCAAGGCGTTCGCGATCGGCATTTCGCTCAACACCGCGCTGGTCGTGGTCGAGGCGATCTATGGCTATATCGGCAATTCCACCGCGCTGCTCGCCGATGCCGGTCACAACCTGTCCGACGTGCTCGGCCTGGTCGTGGCCTGGGCTGCGTCCGTCGCGGCAAGGCGCGCGCCGAGCGGCCGCTTCACCTATGGCTTGCGCGCCTCCACCATCTTGGCGGCGCTGGCGAATGCGGTATTCCTGCTGGTGGCGACCGGCGCGATCGGCTGGGAGGCGATCCTGCGCCTGCGCGCGCCTGAGCCGATCGCGGGCGTCACCGTGATGGTGGTCGCCGGCATCGGCATCCTCATCAACGGCTTTACCGCCATGCTGTTCGCAAGCGGGCGCAAGGACGACATCAACATCGAAGGCGCGTATCTGCATATGGCCGCCGACGCTGCAGTCTCGCTCGGCGTCGTGGTCTCGGCCGCGCTGATCGTCTGGACCGGCTGGCTCTGGCTCGATCCCGTCACCAGCCTCGTAATCTGCGCCACCATCCTCTGGAGCACCACGAGCCTCCTGCGCGGCTCCATCGACATGTCGATGGCGGCCGCCCCGAAGGGCACCGACCTGGCCGCGATCAAGGCTTTCCTGCTGGCGCGGCCGGGTGTGTCAGGGATCCACGACCTCCACGTCTGGCCGATCTCGACCACGGAAACGGCGCTGACCTGCCACCTCGTCATGCCCGCCGGCACCGGCGATGCATTCCTGATGGAGACGGCGCAGCTGCTGAGGACGACCTACCGAATCGGCCACACGACGCTTCAGGTGGAGACGCATCCCGACAATGGCTGCGCGCTGGCGCCGGATGATGTGGTGTAACGAGGCCAGCCATCGACGGCGTCACGGCCGGGCTTGTCGCGGCCATCCACGCGCCACCGCGAGTGAGGCCAGACGTGGATGCCCGGGACAAGCCCGGGCATGATGACGGAGCCCTAGGCCGCCTTCGCCGTCACGATCCAGATCGCACCTGGCAGCGCCACGCTCTGCCCTTTCAGGAACGGCGCAAGAGTCTCGCGGATCGAGGCTTTGGCGGCCTCATATGTTTCGGGCGGATGGCCCTGCAGCGCGCGGCTGGCGGGGCCGATCTGGAGCGAGCCGTCGACGGCGGCATCGAGGCCGCCGCCGATCGCGATGTCCATCGGAAGATCGTGCGGCTCCATCCCGACATCCGCGAAGCTCGCACCTTTCAGGATGCGCATCACGCGCTCCTCCGAGGCGAAGGCGAACGGGCCCGGCTCCTCCGGCCCGACCGGCGGCATCTTCGGCACGTGTTTGTAGACGGCCATCAGCGGCGCCATCATCCACGGGTTTTCCTTCGGCTCGCGCCAGCAGACGAAGGCAAGCCGCCCGCTAAGCTTCAGCGCGCAGCGCAGATTGGTGAAGGACGCGATGGGATCGGCGAAGAACATGACGCCGAAGCGCGAGGCGAGCACGTCAAAGCTCGCCGGCTCGAACGGATGCACGGTCGCGTCCGCCAGCACGAAATCGAGCGGCAGGCCCTTTGGCGCAAGCGCGCGCGCCTGCGACAGCATCGGCTCGGAGACGTCGAGGCCGAGCGCAAAACCGTCGGGCGCCACCGCCTTCGCGAACGCGACCGTCGTCGCACCCGAGCCGCAGCCGACGTCGATCACGCGCTCGCCCGGCTTCGGTTTGGCACGGTTGATCAGGACGTCGGCGATCGGCCCGAGCAGCTTCTCCTGCACCGCATGGCGGTCCGCCCAGCGCTGCCCGCTCGGGGCGTTCCAATAGGCGATCTGGTCGGCGTTTTGCTCGTGTACGCTGGGCCGTTCCATGGATGCCCCTCTGGCAGCTCGGTCGAAAGACTCCGATGCCGAAAAGCAATGCCGCCGTCAACCAGGGCTGCTCCGTCCGCCTGTCGGCGAGACATGCCTCCATTCTCGCCGCGTTGCACGGCGTCACAGGTTGACGAACGGTGAGAGAACCTACTGCCGAGCTGCGCTACGCCAATGCGCTACGCAAAGTCATTCGGCCGCCAGCGCGGCTCCAGTTCGCTTCGCAAGAACCCGGCGGAAGTCGGTTGCCAGCTCGTCATAATAGCGGGCAAGCTCCTCATAAAAAGCCTTGCCGGCTTCGTCGCTCGCTTCCTGAGCTGCTTTCATGCAGTGAGCGGCTTTGGCCTCGTACCTTTCCAACTTCGTGCGAAGATCACTCATCACGGCGATACTCCACGCAAACCAAGGGAACTGGAACGCTGGTTCGCGGTGCGATCGAAAAGATGACCGAAGGAAGGCAATTTTGGACCCGCCACGGGTCTCTTTCAGGGCACCGGATGCCCTGGCAAAAGCCCGGCTTTCGGCTGTTCGGCTCCGGCGCGGCGGCCTTCACTCGCGTCGCGTCAATGATGTTTGAGCTGGCCTGGATGTCTAAGCCGGCCTGCCGAGCTCGAAGGCTGGTGGGCGGTCACGGATTCGAACCGCGGACCCTCTCGGTGTAAACGAGATGCTCTAACCAGCTGAGCTAACCGCCCTCGCCGCCTCTTTAGCCCTACGGGCCCCGAACGGGCAAGACCCCAGTCCCAACGAGGAGCCTCAATCCTGCGGCCTTCCCGGCAGCAGCGGCACGGCGTCGATCCACACCGCCGCCGACTGGCACCAGATCTGCCTGACAGGACGCAATTGATCGCGCTGGCGGATGCTGCCCCAGCGGATGCCCCAGTCGTCGGCCTGGTCGCCCTCGCCGCTGGTGAACAGCGGGGACCCGCAATCGGCGCAGAAGTGCTGGAAGCGCACCCGGCCGTTGTCGCCGCGCTTCCCGTAGACTTTGGGGGTACCGCCGGTGAGCCTGACGTCGGCCCTGGTGCAGATCGCGGTGACCCGGAACGGCGAGCCGGTCAGCGTCTGGCAGTCGGTGCAATGACAGACCGAGATCGCGTCGGGATCAACCTCGGCTTCAAACGTGATCTTCCCGCAATGGCACTGTCCGTCGACCTGCATGACCAATCCTCAAATCGGGATAGGGGGGAGTCTCGCGACTCCTCCCCTCCCACACCACCGTACATACGGGTCCGTATACGGCGGTTCGGCGGATTATGCAGGCCACTGTCCCGTGACGGAAGCCAAGCCGAGCGAAGCGAAGAAGCTATTTGGCAGAGCAATGGCGAGCGCGGGGCTGTTCGCGAGCCGCCAAGGGCCATGCGGGGCGCCGGCAGTTTGCGCTGCCAGATCCCGGCCGACGCCACGGCGTCGCAGCTCGGCGAAGCGAGCGGGTCCATACTTCCATTGCTTCCAGACGACGGCGCGCAGCCGCCGCCTGATCCACCGGTCAAGCACGCGCAACACCGACGGGGTTTGGCAGAAGCCGAAGTAGCCGCGCCACCCGATCAGGTAGGCTGACAACTCCTTGGTAATCTGCACGAGGCTTCGACCGCACGTGCGTCGCGTCAGCTCCAGAACTTTTACCTTGAAGCGGGCGAGCGCCTGCGGCGCGATGCGCCGTCGCGGTGGTTCACTTCCGCCGGTAAAGCTGAAGCCCAGGAACTTGCGAACGCTCGGTTTGGCGACCGCACTCTTGGCCTTGTTGATCTTGAGCTTGAGGTGCTTTTCGAGGAACCGTTCGAGGCCGGCCAACACCCGCTCGCCCGCCTTCTGACTGCGTACATAGATATTGCAGTCGTCGGCGTAGCGCACGAAGCGATGGCCGCGTTTCTCCAGTTCCTTGTCCAGCACATCCAGCATCAGGTTCGACAACAGCGGCGAGAGCGGTCCGCCTTGCGGCGTACCCTCCTCCGTCGGGCTGACCAGCCCTGCCTCCATCACACCCGCAGTCAAGAAGCCACGGATGAGCTTGAGGAGGCGCTTGTCAGCGACCCGTTTGGCAATGAGCCCCATCAGGATGTCGTGGTTGACCCGGTCGAAGAACTTTTCCAGATCGATGTCGACGACGACGGCGTAACCGGATGCGATGTAGGTCTGCGCCCGTTCCACCGCCTGATGCGCCGAGCGGGTCGGCCGGAAGCCGAAGCTCGCCTCGGAGAACGTTCCGTCCCAATCTGCCTGCAACACCTGCATCACCGCCTGCTGGATGAAGCGGTCGAGCACCGTCGGGATGCCGAGCGGCCGCAGGCCGCCCGACGCCTTCGGTATCTCCACCCGCCGCACCGGCTGTGGCTTATAGGTGCCGTCAAGCAACTGGGCGCGGATCGTGAGCCAGTGCTCCTTCAGATAGGCCGATAGCTCGCCGACGGTCATCCCATCGACGCCTGCCGCACCCTTGTTGCGCTTCACTTGCGCCAATGCTGCTTGCAGATTCTCACGCTCGACGACTACTTCCATCGACGGTCCTGCGACCGCCGGGCGTTCGAGGCTGGCTCTCACCGCGCTTGCTTCGGTCTCTCCGGCGGCGGAGCTTGCGGCTTCACCGCCTGCTCCGGTGCCCAAGTTCAGTTCGACCTGATTCTTCTGCCGCATGGCTCGCGCGAGATCGTTGCTCTACTAACCACTTCCACCGTTCGGGCCTTCGGCGGCACACGCCACCTACTATGCCCTCAGCTGACTTCTGCGCTGCGGTCGGGCCGCCTTACGACGACCTCAGTCCCGTTGCCGGGACACAACGCAGACCTCCCGAGGTAAGACCGACCGCCTTCACCGCGCGCCCGCCGAATTTACCACCCCGACCCTTGATGACCCTGGACTTCGCGATCAGTTGCTCGCTCGTCCGGCCGGGTAGGCCTCGTTATCCGGTGTTTGTCCATCGGGCCGCGGCTTTGCTCCACGCTTTCTTCAGACCCCACCTCGCGGTGACGCCCTTGCGCTTCGCTAATCCTTCGCCGCCATCAGGCTGGATAGAGGACTTCCACCTCCAAGCTGTCGTTCATACTCGGCACACAACAAAAACGGCGCCCGACGGCGCCGTTTTATCATCTTTCGTTGAACGTTAGTGAGCGGTCAGGCCGCCGGCGGCCTCATCGCCCTCCGGCTTCACGGTCACCTTGGTGTCCTCTTCCCAGACGATCGGCACCGGCTTCTTGACCAGCGCCTTGGCGACGACGTCGTCTAGGCGGGAGACCGGGATGATCTCCATGCCGCCCTTGATCGCATCGGAAATCTCCGTGAGATCCTTGGCGTTGTCCTCGGGGATCAGCACCGTCTTGATGCCGCCGCGGGCCGCAGCCAGCAGCTTCTCCTTGAGGCCGCCGATCGGCAGCACGCGGCCGCGCAGCGTGATCTCGCCGGTCATCGCGACATCGTGGCGGACCGGGATGCCGGTCATGACCGAGATGATCGCGGTGGCCATCGCCACGCCCGCGGACGGACCATCCTTCGGCGTCGCGCCCTCCGGCACGTGCACGTGGATGTCGCGCCGGTCGAACAGCGGCGGTTCGACGCCGTAGTTGATCGCGCGGGAGCGGACGTAGGACGCCGCCGCCGAGATCGACTCCTTCATGACGTCACGCAGGTTGCCCGTGACGGTCATCTTGCCCTTGCCAGGCATCATGACGCCTTCGATCGTCAGCAGCTCGCCGCCGACATCGGTCCAGGCAAGGCCGGTGACGATGCCGACCTGCGGCTCGCTCTCGATCTCGCCGAAGCGGTACTTCGGCACGCCCAGAAGCTCTTCCAGAGTCTTCTCGGTGACCTTGACCGACTTCTTCTTGGAGATCATCAGCTCCTTCACCGCCTTGCGGGCCAGTGTGGAGAGCTCACGCTCCAGGTTACGCACGCCCGCTTCGCGGGTGTAGCGGCGGATCAGCAGCAGGAGCGCGTCGTCGTCGATCGAGAACTCCTTGGAGTCCAGACCGTGCTTGGACACCGCGTTCGGGATCAGATGCTTGCGCGAGATCTCGACCTTCTCGTTCTCGGTGTAGCCCGCGATCCGGATGATCTCCATGCGGTCCATCAGCGGGCCCGGAATATTGAGCGTATTCGCGGTCGTGATGAACATCACGTTGGAGAGATCGTAGTCGACCTCGAGATAGTGGTCGTTGAACGTCCCGTTCTGCTCGGGGTCGAGAACCTCGAGCAAAGCCGAGGACGGATCGCCGCGGAAGTCGGCGCCCATCTTGTCGATCTCGTCCAGCAGGAACAGCGGATTGGACGATTTGGCCTTGCGCATCGACTGGATGATCTTGCCGGGCATCGAGCCGATATAGGTGCGGCGGTGACCGCGGATCTCGGCCTCGTCGCGCACGCCGCCGAGCGAGACGCGCACGAATTCGCGCCCCGTCGCCTTCGCGATCGACTTGCCGAGCGAGGTCTTGCCGACGCCGGGAGGCCCGACCAGGCACAGGATCGGCCCAGTCAGTTTGTTGGCGCGCGACTGCACGGCAAGATACTCGACGATGCGCTCCTTGACCTTCTCCAGACCGTAGTGATCGGAGTCCAGGATGGCTTGCGCCGCCTCCAGATCCTTCTTCACCTTGGACTTCTTGTTCCACGGGATCGACAGCAGCCAATCCAGATAGTTGCGCACCACCGTCGCTTCCGCGGACATCGGCGACATCTGGCGCAGCTTCTTCAATTCATGCTGCGCTTTCTCGCGCGCTTCCTTGGAGAGCTTGGTCTTGGAGATCTTCTCTTCGAGGTCGGCGAGCTCGTCGCGACCATCGTCGTCGCCGAGTTCCTTCTGGATCGCCTTCATCTGCTCGTTGAGATAATACTCGCGCTGGGTCTTCTCCATCTGGCGCTTGACGCGCGAGCGGATGCGCTTCTCGACCTGCAGCACCGAGATCTCGCTCTCCATCAGGCCCAGCACCTTCTCGAGGCGCGTGGTCACCGACAGCGTCTCCAGGATGCCCTGGCGGTCCGCGATCTTGACGGCGAGATGCGAAGCAACGGTGTCGGCGAGCTTGGCGAAATCGGTGATCGCCTGCACGACGCCGACGACCTCGGCCGAGATCTTCTTGTTGAGCTTCACATAGCTCTCGAAGTCGGACACGACCGAGCGCGCCAGCGCCTCGGCCTCGACCGACTTCGCATCGGTGTCGGCGAGCGCGACGGCGGTGGCTTCGTAGTAATCGGCGCGATCGGTGTATTTCTGCACGCGCGCACGCTCGAGCCCTTCGACCAGCACCTTCACGGTGCCGTCCGGAAGCTTCAAGAGCTGGAGCACGCTGGCAAGCGTACCGGTCTCGTAAATGGCATCGGGCGCCGGATCATCGTCGGACGCGTTCTTCTGCGTCGCCAGCATGATCAGAGCATCGTTCTTCATCACCTCTTCGAGCGCGCGGATCGACTTCTCGCGACCGACGAAGAGCGGCACGATCATGTGCGGGAAGACGACGATATCGCGCAGCGGCAGCACGGGATAAGCGTGCGCTTCGCCATGGACGATGGTTGGCCGCGGTTTTGGATTAGTCATGGCCTTTTCCTTTTGCTTTGCCCCCTTGCACGCAGCCCGCCGGCTTATGCGCAACCGCCACAAGGTGCCGAGGTGATCGACAGAACCGGTCTACCATTCGCAGGTTGGACCAGACTTGCCGGATCGGAACAGCGGCGAATCTTGCACGGAATTCTCGCTCGCCGCCGACATTAGGTGGCTATCGACCCGGGGGGTGTCAAGTCACTGAAATACGCGCGCCATCAGGCGCTTACGCACACATGTAAGCGACGCAACATGGACTGCGGAGAAAGCTTCCGCAGCCCTCAACTGATGAGACGTTCGGAGCGTTCCAGCGCCGCAATTTAGGCGCTGGCGTTCTCGACCGCGCGATCGGAGCGATCGGCGTAGATGTAGAGCGGACGGGCCGTGCCTTCCACGACTTCGCGCGAAATCACGACTTCTTCCACACCTTCCAGGCCCGGCAGGTCGAACATGGTCTCGAGCAGGATCGCCTCGAGGATCGAGCGCAGGCCGCGCGCGCCGGTCTTGCGCTCGATCGCCTTGCGGGCAACCGCGCCAAGCGCCTCGTCGGCGAAGGTCAGCTCGATGTTCTCCATCTCGAACAGCCGCTGGTACTGTTTCACCAGCGCGTTCTTCGGCTCGGTCAGGATCTTCTTCAGCGAGGTCTCGTCCAGATCCTCCAGCGTCGCCACGACGGGCAGGCGCCCGACGAATTCGGGGATGAGGCCGTACTTCAGCAGGTCCTCAGGCTCGACGTGACGGAAGATCTCGCCGGTGCGGCGGTCCTCCGGCGCGAGCACCTGGGCACCGAAGCCGATCGAGGTCGACCGGCCGCGCGCCGAGATGATCTTCTCGAGACCGGCGAAGGCGCCGCCGCAGATGAACAGGATGTTGGTGGTATCCACCTGCAGGAATTCCTGCTGCGGATGCTTGCGGCCGCCCTGCGGCGGGACCGAAGCCACCGTGCCTTCCATGATCTTGAGCAGCGCCTGCTGCACGCCCTCACCCGACACATCACGCGTGATCGAGGGATTGTCGGACTTGCGGCTGATCTTGTCGATTTCGTCGATGTAGACGATGCCGCGCTGGGCGCGCTCGACGTTGTAGTCGGCGGCCTGAAGCAGCTTGAGGATGATGTTCTCGACGTCCTCGCCGACATAGCCGGCTTCGGTCAGCGTGGTCGCATCCGCCATCGTGAACGGCACGTCCAGGATGCGGGCGAGCGTCTGCGCGAGCAGCGTCTTGCCCGAGCCGGTCGGGCCGATCAGCAGGATGTTCGACTTCGCGAGCTCGACGTCGTTGTGCTTGGTCTGGTGGTTGAGGCGCTTGTAGTGGTTGTGCACCGCGACCGAGAGGACCTTCTTCGCATGGCTCTGGCCGATCACGTAGTCGTCCAGCACCTTGCAGATTTCCTTCGGCGTCGGAATGCCGTCGCGCGACTTCACGAGCGAGGACTTGTTCTCCTCGCGGATGATGTCCATGCAGAGCTCGACGCACTCGTCGCAGATGAAGACCGTGGGACCCGCGATCAGTTTGCGGACTTCGTGCTGGCTCTTGCCGCAGAACGAGCAATATAGCGTGTTCTTGGAGTCGCTCGTGCCAACCTTACTCATTCATGTCTCCGTCCGCGGTTCGATCGTCTCGCTCGATCGCTCCATTTCCGGCACGAATGGCCGGTATGAAGTTCAAATAGAGCAAATTCCGTACCAAAAAAGACCCTATGCGCTACATCCCGTGCGAATCACGGTCACTCGATTCTCCCGCGATCATAGCCGATCATGCGTAGCCAACCATGCTGTCACCCGACTATCAAGAATTCGCTAATCGGGGGTCGCCGGCTACCCGTGACAATACCGTGATTTCCGGTCTTGGCACGAGCGAAGTGATGGAAATCACCCCGGCGTTGCTGGATTGCCACGAAAACAAGCACGAAAGCGGAACTTTGCGCCCATCGCAGCGCGCAAAACAGCGCTTTTGCGACGCGCACAAACGTCCTCAACGTCAACACCGCCTTGACGGTGCCCGCGATCCCCAGGGGATTCACCCGGGGATCTCCCTTGCGGCCCGGTAGTGTTACGGGGCCTTCGCCGGCGCCGGCTCCTCGGCGCGCTTGTCGATGACCTTGTCGACCAGGCCGAACTCCTTGGCGTCGTTCGCGGTCAGGAACTTGTCGCGCTCCAGCGCGTCCTCGATCGACTTGTAGGTCTGGCCGGTGTGCTTCACGTAGATCTCGTTGAGCCGCTTCTTCAGGTTCAGGATCTCCTGAGCGTGCAGCATGATATCGGTGGCCTGGCCCTGGAAGCCGCCGGAGGGCTGATGCACCATGATGCGCGCGTTCGGCAGCGAGAAGCGCATGTCCTTCTCGCCGGCGGCGAGCAGCAGCGAGCCCATCGAGGCCGCCTGGCCGGTGCAGAGCGTGGAGACCGGCGGACGGATGAACTGCATGGTGTCGTAGATCGCAAGGCCCGACGTCACCACGCCGCCCGGCGAGTTGATGTACATCGAGATTTCCTTCTTCGGATTTTCCGCCTCAAGGAACAGCAGCTGCGCGACGATCAGCGTCGACATGCCGTCCTCGACCGGGCCGGTCACGAAGATGATGCGCTCCTTCAGAAGGCGCGAGAAAATGTCGTAGGCGCGCTCGCCACGGTTGGTCTGCTCGACCACCATGGGCACGAGGTTCATGTAGGTTTCAACCGGATCGCGCATGAGTCACCTAGGGTGTTTGAGAGGCGAACATCGCCAGTCTTGGCTGCCAGTTTAGACTGGATATGCCGGAAGGCCGATGGACGTCCCGTGATGCAGGAACTTTCGTAGAAGAGCTAGCGACAGATATAGCCCAATTCGTGCCAGACAAGTCCCGAACGAATTAAGGCCTAATCAATCAGGCAGTTGAAGCTGATTCGCGCAAAGAGGCGCAGCCGACCATCTGGCTAGCTGGGCCCCTTCGCTGATCATCCTTAATAGAAGGCTGTTCCAAAATCCCATTGCGAGTGGAATCGGAACGGACCGGGATCCACTTCGCTCGAAAATGCTCCAGAGCCTTCAGGCGGCGGTCTTTTCCGCCTCGTCGTCCTTGTACAGGTCCTCACGCGAGACCTTCTTCTCGGTCACGTTGGCGAGCTCGAGGATGAAGTCGACGACCTTGTCCTCATAGATCGGCGCACGAAGCTGGGCCAATGCCTGGGCGTTGTTGCGATAGAAATCCCAGACTTCCTTTTCGCGGCCGGGCATCTGGCGGGCACGCTCGATCACGGCGCGGCCGACCTCGTCGTCGGTCACGGTGATCTTGTTCTTCTCGCCGATCTCGGAGAGCACGAGGCCGAGGCGCACGCGGCGGTCGGCGATCTTGTGGTACTCTTCCTTCGCCTTCTCCTCGGTGGTGTTCTCGTCGGCAAAAGTCTTGCCGGCGGAGTCCATCTCGGCCTTGACCGAGTTCCACATCAGGTTGAACTCCTCCTCGACGAGCGAGGGGGGAGCCTCGAAGCGATGCGCCTCGTCGAGCCGGTCGAGCAGCGCGCGCTTGACGCGCTGGCGCGTCGCGGTCGCGAACTCGGCAGCCAGACGCTCGCGCGCGGCTTCCTTCAGCTTGTCGAGCGACTCAAGGCCGAGCGTCTTGGCGAACTCGTCGTCGATCGCGAGATCCTGGGGCGACTCGATCAGCGTCGCGGTTGTCTCGAACTCGGCCGGCTGGCCGGCGAGCTTGTCGTTCATGTAGTTCTTGGGGAATGACACCTTCAGCGTGCGCGTCTCATTGGCACCGATGCCGATGAGCTGCTCCTCGAAGCCGGGGATGAAGGTGTTCGAGCCGATCACGACCTGGATGCCCTCGCCGGTGCCGCCCTCGAAGGCTTCGCCGTTGATGGTGCCCTTGAAGTTGATCGTGACGCGGTCGCCCGAGGCGGCCTTGGCGCCCTCGCCCTTGGCGGCATAGGTGCGGTTGGAATCGGCGATGCGCTTGATCGCCTCGTCGACGTCGGCATCGGAGACCTCGGCCACGGGCTTCTCGACCTGGAAGCTCTTGAAGTCGGCGAGCGCGATCGACGGCACCACCTCGATCGCGACCGTGTAGGTCAGATCGGTCTTGCCGCTCAGCAGCTCCTCGACCTCGGCCTGCTCGGTCGGCATGGTGATCTTCGGCTCGGTCGCAAGGCGGAAGCCGCGCTCGGAGAACAGCTGCGTGTTGGTGTCGCGGATGGTCTGGTCGATGGTCTCGGCCATCACGGAGCGGCCATAGACCTTCTTCAGGTGCGTGACCGGCACCTTGCCGGGACGGAAGCCGTTGATGCGGACCTTGTCCTTGAGATCGACGAGCTTGGCGCCGGCCTTGGCGTCGAGATCAGACGCGGGAACGCTGATCTTGAACTCGTGCTTCAAACCTTCCGAGAGGGTTTCTGTGACCTGCATGGCGTCCAATCTTCTTTTCGTTCGGTCCCGGCACATTGCGCGCCGAGACGCTGTCATTAATCGATCCGGCGCAAGGCGAATGCCTCAACGCCGGTGGTTCATCGGACCGGCCTTTCGCAGACAAACGTCCACGAGAAGCAGGTCCTCGCAATCCGTGCAAACGCGATAAGCGCTTGGTGCGGGCGGAGGGACTCGAACCCCCACAACTTTCGTCACTGGAACCTAAATCCAGCGCGTCTACCAGTTCCGCCACGCCCGCGTGAATTTGCATCAAGACCGGCCGCGATGCCGCGGGCGGCCGGGCTTATACCATGTGCCTGATCGTTCGCAGCAAAAAAATGGCCTGATGGAGGCAAGCTTTACGTAGGCACGATGGCTGGACTTATCCAGCGCGGCATGATCCGGATCGCGCATGAAAACCCGGATATCTGCCCCCGATCGGCGCGACGTTCTGGCCGGGCTCGGCGCCTCAATTGGCGCCTCACTCGGCGCCTCGGCGGCCGGGCTGTTCGCCGGCGGCGCCGGCCCGCTCGTGACCGCCCAGCTCGCGCTTCAGGCCAGAGCGGCAACATTGGCTCTCAGGCCGGAGCAGCCGGCTACACCAATTTGGGAACTGGCCGCGGTAAGCCACCTTGGAGACGTACGTCTCAAGCGTTTCGACAATTGCCAAGTGGTGTTCCGGAATGACCTGCCAGTGCCGCTTGCGCCCGTCTGGTACGGCCTCAATGCCCCGATGGGGGCCGATCCGCTCAGGGGTCGCGCGCCGCCGGCACCGGACACGACAGAAACGTCAATTATTTC
The DNA here is from genome assembly GCF_054057995.1 of Bradyrhizobium sp. USDA 4486. Lineage (NCBI taxonomy): Bacteria > Pseudomonadati > Pseudomonadota > Alphaproteobacteria > Hyphomicrobiales > Nitrobacteraceae > Bradyrhizobium > Bradyrhizobium sp. USDA 4486. The sequence continues at coordinate 1,878,941 of NZ_JBSRZV010000001.1, read as the reverse complement.
AATAGCTCATGCGGGAACCCTGCTGGCCGACTTTCGGCTCTTCGAAGATGTCCAGAAGCAGCCCGCGCGTCCACTTCCGATCATCGCCGCCGAACCGAGCCGGATCGCCGTCGATCGTGACGTGGTCCTCCTGATCGAGGAATGGCGCCTGCGGCCGGACGGGACTGCGCTTCCGCCGGGCCGCGACCCCGGCGGCGCGACGCCCTTCTATACGATCAATGGAACGACTTCATTCGAACTATCAGCCGCGGCCAATGAGCGGCTACGGCTGCGCTTTATCAACGGCTCACAACGCTCTGTTCTGGCGATCAAATTGGAAAGCCATGAAGTCCGGGTGATGGCCCTTGACGGCCAGCCGGCCGAGCCGTTCCCCGCGCGCAACGGCGCCCTCGTGCTCGCCCCGGGCGGACGTGCCGATACGTTTGTGGATACGGCCACATCGGCCGCCTTCCTGCTGCATGACGGCAAAGAGGCGCGTCAGGTGGGCATCCTCAAAATATCAGGCCGACTGGACCGGCGAGCGGCGCTGTCATCGCCCCAGCCCCTCCCGTCGAACGATCTCCCCGAGAAGCTCGACCTGAAGGGTGCCCTGCGGTTCGATGTCGCGCTCGGCGCAGCCGAGGCCGGCTGGATCAAGCCTGCAAACTTCTCCACCGCCTCGGCCCCCGCCTTCCGCGCCAAGACCGGCCGCACCGTCGCGCTGGCCCTGAAGAACCCCGCCCCCATCGCGACCGTCTTCCACCTGCACGGCCATCCCTTCCGTCTGCTCGACAAGCTCGACGACGGCTGGAAGCCTTACTGGCTCGACACGCTCGCGATCGAACCCGGCCAGACCCAGCGCATCGCCTTCGCCGCGACCTCGCCCGGACGATGGTTGCTTGAATCCGTCGCGACCGACTGGGCCGCGCCGCGGCTCGTGCGGTGGTACGAGGTGGAGTGAGCTTTTGTAGGATGGCAGAGCGAACCCATCGCCATCGCGCCAAGATTTGAGATGATGGGTTTCGCTTTGCTCTACCCATCCGACCTAAAGGCTCAGTACTCCACCCCGAGCGCATCATAGATGCGCCGGTGCACGGCCGGCAGCGTCTCGGTCAAATCCTCCGCAATGAGCCCCGGCCCCGCCTCGCTGGCCGCCTCGCCATGCATCCACACGCCGATGCTGGCGGCTTCGAAGGCCGGCACGCCCTGCGCCAGCAGTCCTGCGATGATGCCGGCGAGCACGTCGCCGGCACCGGCCGTGGCGAGCCAGGGCGGCGCGTTGGCGGCGATGGTCGCGCGGCCGTCGGGCGCGGCGACCGTGGTGTCCGGGCCCTTCAGCAGCACGACCGCGCCGGATCGCGCGGCGGCGGCACGCACGCGCTCGAGCTTGGAACGGCCCGGATGCTTGTTGCTGAGATCGGAGAACAGGCGCGGGAATTCGCCTTCATGCGGCGTCAGCACCACCGCATTGTCCTGGGAGGACTTGATCGATTCGAACAACCGCTCGGGATTGGCCGCAAAGCTCGTCAGCGCATCGGCGTCCAGCACCAGACGCCGCTGCGCGCTCAGCGCGGTGCGGACGAGATCGCAGGTGCGATCGCCGATTCCCGCGCCGGGGCCGATCATGCAGGTGTTGTAGCGCTGGTCGCCGAGCAGCTCGCCGAACTCGATCGCGGTGTCGACCGGGCGGACCATTACTGCGGTCAGCGCGCTCGCGTTGATCGCGAGCGCCTCGCGCGGGGTTGCCAGCGTCACTAGGCCCGCACCGGCGCGCAGCGCCCCGCGCGCGGCAAGCCGCGCCGCGCCGGTCGCGGCGGCATCGCCCGAGACCGCCAGCACATGGCCGCGCGCGTATTTGTGGCCGTCGATGCGCGGCACCGGAAAGGCGGTGCCCCAGAAGTCCGGATCGTTCTCGAAGACTTGCGGCCTGATCTCGTCCAGCACCGGCGCCTCGATGCCGATGTCGGCGACGCGCACGCGGCCGCAATGCATCCGGCCCGGGAGCAACAGATGCGCCGGCTTCTTGCGGAAGAAGGTGACGGTCTCGGTGGCGTTGACCGCCACACCGAGCACGGCGGCGCTGGTGCCGTTGATGCCGCTCGGCAGATCGACGGCGAGCACCGGGGCGCCGTTGGCGTTGATCGCCTCGATCATCTCGCGTGCCTCGCCATCGACGCTCCGGCTGAGGCCGGCACCGAACAGGGCATCGATGATCAGCGCGGGTCTTCCGATCGCCTGCGGATTGAACGGCAGCACGGGATGCTTCCAGCCCCGCGCGGCGGAGGCCGCATCGCCCTGGAGCTGGTCGCGCTCGCACATCAGGATCACCGAGACCTCGCGCCCCTGTGCGGCGAGCTCGGCGGCTGCGACAAACCCGTCGCCGCCGTTATTGCCGGGGCCGGCCACTATCAGGATCGGGCCATCCTCCACCAGCGCATTGGCGGTCTCGGCGACCGCCTGACCTGCGCTGAGCATCAACTTGAAGCCGGGTGTGCCGGCGGCAATGCTGAGCTGGTCGGCACGCTGCATTTCGGCGTTGGTCAGTACTTCCATGCCACTTCCCTGGTACAAACGCCTCTTCAACAGGCATATTCGGTGCTGATCGGACGCCCGGAACAGCTTTCTGCACACATATTGAACCGTTTGCCTATTTCGTAGTCTTCGGTATTTTGGGCCGGTCGGCGCAATCTATCAGAGATGCTCGTAAAAGGCTGATAACGCTCCAGTAATCAGGGCATTTGCAACTTGGCATAGACCCTGCTTTCGAGGAAGCCGCTTCGGTTTGTCGTGCTCACTGGCAATTATCAGGGTGTGGCCGGCCGTTGTTGCCGGACTGGTCAGGGATCCCGGCATAGCGAAGACAATATCGTGCGTGAGAAAAGCGCATCCTGACGAAGACGTTGCTATTTGATCGAAAGACCGGGAGGCGCGCAGTGAAGAAAATCGAAGCCATCATCAAGCCATTCAAGCTCGACGAGGTGAAGGAAGCGCTTCAGGAAGTCGGCCTTCAAGGCATCACCGTCACCGAGGCGAAGGGCTTCGGCCGGCAGAAGGGTCATGCCGAGCTTTACCGCGGCGCAGAATACATCGTCGACTTCCTGCCCAAGGTGAAGATCGAGATCGTGATCGGCGACGATCTGGTCGAGCGCGCGATCGACGCGATCCGCCGCGCCGCGCAGACCGGCCGCATCGGCGACGGAAAAATCTTCGTCTCCAATATCGAAGAGGCGATCCGCATCCGGACCGGCGAATCCGGGCTGGACGCTATCTGAGCCGGGTGCTATCCCGAATTTTGCGACACTCTGAAAGAAAAAAGGCTGCTTCGGCGGCCTGATTTCGTTTGTGCGGTTGCGCCAACTCGCCGAAAGCGAGAACAAATCTGCTCACCTGGAAACCGACCCGCAGAGCCAAAAGGGGTATGCATGAAGACCGCCAAAGACGTCCTGAAATCGATCAAGGACAACGACGTCAAATACGTCGACCTGCGCTTCACCGATCCGCGCGGCAAGTGGCAGCATGTGACGTTCGACGTCAGCATGATCGATGAGGACATTTTCGCCGAAGGGACGATGTTCGACGGCTCCTCGATTGCCGGCTGGAAGGCGATCAACGAATCCGACATGTGCCTGATGCCCGATCCGGTGACCGCGACGATCGATCCGTTCTTCGCCGAAACCACGATGGTCATCACCTGCGACGTGCTCGAGCCGACCACCGGCGAGCCCTACAACCGCGACCCCCGCGGCATCGCCAAGAAGGCCGAGGCCATGGTGAAGTCGATGGGCGTGGGCGACAGCGTGTTCGTCGGCCCCGAAGCCGAGTTCTTCGTGTTCGACGATGTGCGTTATTCGGCCACCCCCTACAACACCGGTTTCCGGCTCGATTCGTCGGAGCTGCCGATCAACTCCGACACCGAATATGAAGGCGGCAATCTCGGCCACCGCGTCCGCACCAAAGCCGGCTACTTCCCGGTGCCGCCGCAGGACTCGGTGCAGGACATGCGTTCCGAAATGCTCGGCGCCATGGCCAAGATGGGCGTCAAGGTCGAAAAGCACCATCACGAGGTCGCCTCCGCCCAGCACGAGCTCGGCATGAAGTTCGACACGCTGACGCTGATGGCAGACCACTTGCAGATCTACAAGTACTGCATCCACCAGGTCGCGCACATCTACGGCAAGACCGCCACCTTCATGCCGAAGCCGGTCTATGGCGACAACGGCTCGGGCATGCACGTGCACCAGTCGATCTGGAAGGACGGCAAGCCGGTGTTCGCCGGCAACAAATACGCCGACCTGTCGGAAACCTGCCTGCACTACATCGGCGGCATTATCAAGCACGCCAAGGCGATCAACGCCTTCACCAACCCCTCGACCAACTCCTACAAGCGTCTGGTCCCGGGCTATGAGGCTCCCGTGCTGCTCGCCTACTCCGCGCGCAACCGCTCGGCCTCCTGCCGCATCCCCTACACCGCTTCGCCGAAGGCCAAGCGCGTCGAGGTGCGCTTCCCCGATCCGCTCGCCAATCCCTATCTCGGCTTCGCCGCGATGCTGATGGCCGGCCTCGACGGCATCAAGAACAAGCTCGATCCGGGCCCGGCAATGGACAAGGACCTCTACGACCTGCCGAAGGAAGAGCTGAAGCAGATCCCGACGGTCTGCGGCTCGCTTCGCGAGGCGCTGGAAAACCTCGACAAGGACCGCGGCTTCCTCAAGAACGGCGGCGTGTTCGACGACGACTTCATCGACGCCTATATCGAGCTGAAGATGACCGAAGTCGAACGCTTCGAGATGACCCCACATCCGGTCGAGTTCGAGATGTATTATTCGGGCTAGGCGGCTCGAACTCTACACGACAAGCAAAAGGCGCTCCGATGAGAGCGCCTTTTCGTTTGAGGGCTCCTGCGGTGGGTTGAAGTCTTGCGAATCCATCGCCGCAGCTGCACGACCCGTTAACCGCAATGGGAGCGACGGACTACGTGTTCGGCGAATCCACCTACGCCGCGCGCGCTCCGACGAAAGATTCGAAAAGGTCAGCTTAATCAGAGCAACTACTACATACGCGGCCACGCAGACAATCGTCAGCATTGTGAATAATACGAGAAGGAAGAATGGATTATGCGCTTTGCTCAATTTGACGGTGCCAGCAAAGACCCCTAGCGCGCCCGAGAACAGCCCGATCGAAATGCCAAGATGAGCCAGCAGATGGAAAAAGGAGAACGGTTCGCTCCTGATGACAAACATGGCAATGACAGGAACGAAACAAAAGAGAATGTCGCCAGCGACTACGTGCCCAGGTCCGCGTGCTGGATATACATCGCCTCGACCGTGATGACAGAAGCCAACACAAACGCGCTAACATTCATACAAACGTCGCACGCGTTCCGAGCAGGCTTGCTTGTGAGTCGGTCCTGTCCGACATGTTCATTGACCTGTAGAATGGGTGGAGCGTGGGGACGCTTATCGTGGGACAGGTAAAACTCTCCGCGACAAGCTATGCGGCGTCCAGACGATACGGTTTGATCAATAGCTCGGCAGGCACTTTCCAAGCTTCGCCGATCCGAAAGATCATCTCCACGGTGAGCGCGCGCCTCCTGTTCAATATCTCGGACGCACGTGAGCGAGAGCCCAACAGCTCCGCAAGTTCTGCCTGGGTGTGTCCTCCCTCATCAATCAAATATTTCAACATATCAATGGGATCGAGACGCGACGTGTCGACCGGCCAACGCGCGGCCTCGTATTTCTCGACAAGCGTTGCCAGGATATCGATCTTGTCGCCATCATCAGTCCCGGGCTCCGCACCCCAGAGCCGCTCAATCTCGGCAACAGCGGCATCGTAGTCTGCTTCTGTCCGTATAGGACGGATTTCCATGTTGCCTCCTCAGTACATCGCAACCGTCAGCGCATCGATCTTGTCATATTCGGCATGTGCACCGATGAACTTGATAAACGCGATTTGATGCTTGAATGCGAATGCGACGATCAGGCGGAAATTGCCGCCGGCGATTTCAAACCGCGCTCGCTCTCCGTTCAGCACGACCACACCAGGAACGGTCACCTGGATCTCGTTCATCGAAGACCATCTAACTGCCCTGACGAGCTTGACCCACGGCGCCCCTGAGACGACAGCGCACCCTTCGCTCCGCCCATGTCCTCCTGGCCGCGACTACGACCTCGCGATCGATGCCGCCGCCCCGACAGAGCGAGAGAAATCACGTCGTCTCCCCCCGCGACATCAAATGGTCGAGCAATCCCGTCGGCAGCGGAAAGACGATGGTCGACGACCGTTCCCCCGCGATGTCGTGCAGGGCCGCGAAGTAACGCAACTGCATCGCCTGAGGCTCCTGCGCGAGAATCCGGCCGGCCTCGACGAGCTTTTCGGCAGCCTGCTGTTCGCCCATCGCGTTGATCACCTTGGCCCGCCGCAACCGCTCCGCCTCGGCCTGCTTGGCAATCGCGCGCACCATGGTCTCGTTGATATCGACGTCCTTGATCTCTATGCCGGTCACCTTGATGCCCCAGACGTCGGTCTGCTTGTCGAGGATCTCCTGGATATCGGCGTTCAACCTGTCGCGCTCGGCAAGCATCTCGTCGAGCTCGTGCTTACCGAGCACCGAGCGAAGCGTCGTTTGCGCGAGCTGGCTGGTGGCGGCCATGTAATCGCCGACCTTGATGATGGCGCGCTCGGGATCGACGATGCGGAAGTACAGAACGGCGTTGACCTTGACGGAGACGTTGTCCCGCGAAATCACGTCCTGCGGCGGCACGACCTGCACCATCACCCGGAGGTCGACCTTGACGAGTTGCTGCACGATCGGAACGAGGAGGATGAGGCCCGGGCCCTTCACGCCGGTAAAGCGCCCGAGCGTAAAGATGACGCCACGCTCGTATTCGCGCAGAATTCGAATAGCCTGGGATAGAAACATGATGACAAGCAGCGCAAGCGCCGCATAAGTCATGTATTCCAGCATCATGATGGACCTCCCTCGCCGGCTGGTGCGCGCCGTATCAGCAGCGTCAGGTCGATGACGTTGGTGACCTCGACCGTCTCTCCGGGCTTGAACGTTTCGGCGCCGCGCGCCTGCCAGCGCTCGCCATGGGCAAAGACATGACCTTCGCTCCCGTTCCAATCGAGGACTTCGGCGGGTAAGCCTCGCATGGCCTGCACACCGACCCGTTCGGGAGCTTTGGCGGCGCGCCGAAGCGAACCAAGCACGACGAGCGCAAAGCCGACGAACACAGCCGCGGTGATGCCGATCACCCACCATGACAGGTGATAGCCGGGCGCCTCGACCCTGAAGAGCATCAGCGCTCCCAGCACGAAGGCGATGATCCCTCCAAGGCCGATCACCACGGTCGGATTGAAGGCTTCGATGGTGAGAAGCACGATGCCGACCAGCATCAAGGCCAGGCCGGCATAGCTGATCGGCAGCAAATTGAGCGCATAGAGGCCGATCAGCAGACAGATCGCGCCGACGACTCCAGGGGCGACGGCTCCGGGGGACATGAACTCGAAGATCAGGCCGTAGATGCCGACCATCAGGAGAATGAACGCCACGTTGGGATCGGTGATGACCGCCAGAAGGCGGGATATCCATCCGGGGTCGAGGGCTTCAACCACGGCATCCTTTGTCGCGAGGCGCTGCGTCTTGCCGCCTGCAACCTCCACCTCACGGCCATCGAGCTGCCTCAGCAATTCAGCCTGATCGCGCGCGACGAGATCGGTGGCATGTGCCTCCAGCGCGCCGTTGGCGGAGAGCGTGGCAGCCTCACGGACCGCCTTTTCCGCCCAGTCCGCATTGCGATGGCGCAGCTCCGCAAGGCTGCGAATGAAAGCAACCGCATCATTGGTCGCCTTTGCCGTCATGGCATCTTTCGGCTCGCTCTGCTGGTCGCCGTCCTTCTTGTCCTTGCCGCCCTTGTCCGGCGCACCGCCCGGCAGCCCCGGCAGCGGCCCGCCAATCTGCACCGGCGTCGCAGCGCCGATATTGGTGCCCGGCGCCATCGCCGCGACGTGGGTCGCATAAAGGATATAGGTCCCCGCGCTCGCCGCGTGGGCGCCGGAGGGAGCGACGTAGCCAACGACAGGAATCGGCGAGGCCAGCACATCGGCAATGATCTCGCGCATGCTGGAGTTGAGACCGCCGGGAGTGTTCATTCTCAGAAGCACCACCTCGGCACGCCGTTCGCTTGCCTTGGCCAACGCCTCTTTCACGTAGTTGGCCGACGCGGGGCCAATGGCCCCGTCGATCGAAACCACCAGTGCAAGGCGGCTGTTCTCCTCCGCTGGACTGGGACGGAGGCCGCAGATCAAAACCACGGCGCCAATCGCCGCAACGAGGGCCGCCTTCATGGTCTGCACGGCAGTGCTCCCTTGCAGAGCATATGGTGGTCCTCTCGGGAACCTCAATGCTGCGCGTGGAGGCCAACGTCACGATTGTGCAACGCAATGCAAATCGCCACACAGGATATCGATGTGATCGGCTGAGCAGAGGCAGCCGCGGACCAGGTCACAGTTGGATCCGCACCGCGTCAGGCGCGGCTACCGCGCTCAAACATAGAGCTTGCCCACGCCCGTCAGCCTTCGTTCTGGATCTGACTCCACTTCGTTCTCAAAGAACAAATCAGAGCCGGGAAAATAGGAACGGAGCAATTCCTACTGATTGGTTTATTCCGAGCGAGATTTGGATTGCGCATTGGGCACATGGCGCCATCGTCGTCGGCCTTGTCGTCGCAAAGCACGACGGAGCTGGTCTTCGGCAGCGACCGTGTTGCGCATCATCGGGATGCAATTCCAGTTTGGAGATCCTGGAGCGGAGCGAGCGGCCGATCGTCCGCAGCTCATTTGCGGGCGCGGATCTCCGACGGGGACGCGCCATAGACACGGCGAAAGGTCCGATTGAAATATGAGATGTCGTTGAAGCCGGACCGGTGCGCGATGTCGCTGATCGAGCGGCCTGCGAGGCTGACATCCGTCAGCATCTTGTAGGCCGAGGCGAGCCGCTGGCTGAGGACGAACTCGGTGAAGCTCGTACCTTCGGTCTCGAACAGCCGTCGGACATAGGATTTCGAAATGCCCTGCTTGGCAGCCACAGAGTCCAGGCTCAGCCCGGGATTGCCGGATTGCGCACGAATGTGGGCCTTGATGCTCCGCATTCTGGCGGCTGCAAGGCCGCGCATGTTCGCCATCTCGGCGGCATCCGGCCTGGCACCCAGCAACAGGGCGCCGAGATCGAGCATATGGTTCACGACGGCCCGCCGCATTGCGGCGTTCGCGAGCGTCTGTCTCTCATTGACGATGCCGAGATAGTCCAGGAAGAGCGACAGCGCTGGATTCTGTTTGTCGAGCGGTCTGCCGACGGCGTCATCGAAGTTGCTGACCAGAGGCGCAATCAGCGCGCGGCTGATCCGCCAAGTGACCACGCGCCTCGTCGTGTAATTGGTCGCGGTTCCCGGCAATCCATTCGTGGTCAGGGCCGCCTCGCCCGGACCGAGATGCGTCTCGTGGCCATTTTGATTGTGGATGGCCGCACCATCGAGGTTGAACACAATCACGGGATCGTCGTTGTCAATCATCGCTTCGGTGTGGCGACAGAAAATCGGAGAAACGGTCGCGGCCGCGACGGACATTCCGGGCAACGCCCGCAGCTTCATGTCGATCTGAAGGGCCGCGTCCGGCAACGGCTCGATCTCCAGCTTGAGAATTTCACGGCCGTAGATCTGATGAAAGGCTTCGATCCTGTCGCGCTCGGCAAAGGCGGAGCTCGACAGCTCCAATGCGATCAATTCGTCGCCACTATCCAACGCACCGCTCCGTAAGTGTAAGATCGCCCGGCGGTCCTTTTGTCGCAGGAAATGTCGCAGCGTTCAAAGGACTTTCATGCTGCCTCCAATTCGGATGGCGCGGCGCTCTAGCGCTGCTTGATGCGACGCGGGCTCCGGACTGAGGCGCCTGCCGATGTGGCAAAGCGATCACACTGAATGGCAATCGTCGGACTTGTGTCGATCAGTCCAAATCGGTGTAGCGCGTGCCCCAAGCCGAACGCGCCGCACTCCCGGTATAGCTCCCTGACGTCGCTCGAAATTGCGCGCGCCGTTGCAGAGGGTTCAATGGCCATCACGGGAAAGATCTTTTCGGCTGCTACACTTGGTCTGGCATTGACACAGGCGGCTTCCGCCGCGGATCTTCCCGTCAAGGCGGCTGCGCTTCCGGCTCCAATTGTCGATTGGAGCGGTGTCTATGTCGGCGTGCATGCCGGCTATAGCGGCGGCATGGCGGACTGGTGGATTAACGACCCGAACGAACCGACCGCCGATTATGCCGCGAATGGCGTGCTCGCAGGCGCCCAAATCGGCATCAACAAGCAGATCGCGAGTCTCGTCTTCGGCCTTGAACTGGACGGCTCTTGGGCGAACATCCGCGGATCGCAGACGCTGCGGCTTGGCTTCCCGTTCTTCGGCGACGTGACCAGCACCACCACTTCGAGAATTGAGGCATTGACTACAGTTGCCGGTCGCGCCGGGCTGGCGGCCGATCGCTGGTTCGCCTTCACAAAATTCGGACTTGCCGGGGGTTGGGAAAGGCACACCAGCAACGCAGCCGGCGATTTCGGCTTCGGTGCCTTTTCCTCGAACCTCAGCGGGCGTGAATATCGCTGGGCGCCGATGGTCGGATTTGGCGCCGAATACGCCTTGGACGGAAATTGGTCGGTCAAAGCAGAATACGATTACCTGCATTTCGGCACTCGGCAGGTCGCGATGAGCGGCAGCGCCACGTCTTTCGGTGTGACGACTCCCCTCGCTGGGGATGTCCCGATCGCGCAGGACTCCATCCACCTGATCAAACTGGGGGCGAACTACCGAATTGGCGGAGTCGCGGCCGATCCCAAATATCCGCCGGTCAAGGCGGCGTCCGGCACGGACTGGACCGGCGGCTTCGTCGGCGTGCAGGCCGGTTATGGTGTTGGTCGCGAGTGGCGCCATCAGGACCGCTCGCCTCTGCCGGGCAGTGGCAGCTTCGATGCAAGCGGATGGCTCGCCGGCTTTGATGGGGGCGTCAACGTGCAGTCCGGCGCGTTGGTTTTCGGCGTCGAAGGTGAATGGATGTGGACCGGTATGCAGGGTAGCAGGTTCTCGGCGTTTCCCCTGTTTGGTACCTCGGCTACGGCTGATCTGAGAACCTCGATCGACTGGCTTGCGATCGCCAGCGGCCGGGCCGGTTTCGTGGTCGGCGATCGCCTGCTTGCCTATGCTAAGGCAGGCGTGGCCATTGCCAATGAAAGCCACGTCTTCAATGGTACGGCAGCCTCGGGGGCCTTCAGCATGAGCACCGCGGCCGAAGGCAAGACAATACACTCGGGAGGTGTGATCGGTGCGGGACTCGAATACGCGCTTGCCCGCAACTGGTCGATCAAGGGTGAGTACGACTTTATCCGCATGATCAACCAGCATGCGAGCCAGAGCGGCCCCTTCGATCAGACCGGCTTCGCCACGTCACGGGGCCGCCTTCAACAGCTGGATCACGCAGGATCTGCATCTGTTCAAGCTCGGCGTGAACTATCACTTCAATCCGCTGCCCGGGGCCGTGACCGCAAGCTATTGATCGCGGGAGCGTGAGCTACGCCGCCGCCTTCTGCCGCGCCACCAGGGCTTCGCCGAAGGCCTCGAACAGCTTGCGGTTGACGGGGTTGCGCTGGGGATCGTACTCGGCGTGCCATTGCACGCCGAGCGCGAAGCTCGGCGCTTCCGCAATGCGGATGGCCTCGATGGTGCCGTCCTCGGCGACGCCTTCGATCAGCACGCGCTTGCCGGGATCGAGGATGCCCTGGCCATGCAGCGAATTGACCCGGATCTTCTCGCAGCCGAGCAGCTTTGCGAACGCGCCGCCGGGCGTGAGATCGACGTCGTGGCGGTCAGCGAACACCACGGTCGGATCGGGATGGATCTCGCCGTTCTCGAGCCTAGGCATGCGATGGTTTATGCGGCCGGGAAGCTCGCGGATCTCCGGATGCAAGGAGCCGCCGAAGGCCACGTTCATCTCCTGGAGGCCGCGGCAGATGCCGAACAACGGAATTCCGCGGGAGACACAGGCCACCGAGAGCGCCAGCGCGACCTCGTCGCGGTGGATGTCGTAGGGCTCGTGCTTCTCGCAAGGGTCGACGTTGAAGCGGGTCGGGTGGACATTGGCCCGGGCACCGGTGAGGACAATGCCGTCGACAGTGTCGAGCAGCGCACCGATGTCGGTGATGTCGGGCGCTCCCGCGAACATCACCGGCAGACCGCCGGAGACCTCGGCCACGGCGCGCAAATTCCGCTCGCCGACCATCTGGACCTGAAATCGATTTTCGACGCGATAGGCATTCCCGATCACGCCGACGACCGGCTTTCTCATCTCCCGTTCCGACCTCCCGCAGAAAAAGATTCCCTAAACATGCCCTCGGGATGGAACAAATTCAACAGAGGTGATCGCGGGACGGCAATGCTATTTTCGCGCAAATGCGCCTGGCCGGGCACCCTTTCGCTCCAGCAGCATTGGCTGCGGGCCGCAAACGCATCCAATCGGCACTTGGCCCGACTTGATCCCCGGTGGAATTTCGCGAAAGAGTGCCCCCGCGTGCAGCCGCCGAAAAGGAGCCGATGTGACCATGTCCAGAGATGAACGGCCCCGGACCCGCACCGATCTGGCTTGGTCGATCTCGGTCGGAGGCATCAGCGTCGTGCTGTTCACGGCTCTCCTCGCCTTCGCCTGGTATTTTGCTGCCACCCTGCTCCTGATCTTTACCGGCATGCTGCTCGGCGTCGGCCTCAATGCGCTGGCGGGCGCGCTCGGCCGCCGCGTGCAGCTGCCGCATGCGGTGCGGCTCGCGATCGTCTGCGTCGTGCTCGCGGCGCTCCTCGCGGGCGTCGCCTATCTCGGCGGCGCCACCATCGCCGAGCAGGCCTCGTTGCTCAGCAAGACCATCAAGTCGCAGATCACCAATGTCCGCTCCTTCCTCGAGAACCACGGCATCGACACCAGCGTGTTCGATCTCGGCAATGCCGCGCCTGCCGCCACCGGCGATGCAGCGCCGGCGCCCGCCCCGAGCCCGCCCTCGCACAGCGGATTGCCGGGCGCAGGCGCACTGGCCTCGAGCGGCGGGGCGATCGTCAGCCAGACCTTCAAGCTGCTGTTCGGCGCCATCAGCGCCGTCGGCAACATCTTCATCGTGCTGTTTCTGGGCCTCGCCTTCGCGGCCCAGCCGAGCGTCTATCACGATGGCCTGCTGTTCCTGGCACCGGCGAAGCACCGCAGCCGCGCCGCCCTGATCGTCGGCGGTATCGGCGAAACGCTGGAACGGTGGCTGATCGCACAGATCGTCGTGATGATAGCGGTCGGCACCGTGACCTGGATCGGGCTTGCCATCATCGGCATCCCCGGCTCGTTCATCCTGGGAATCCAGGCGGGCCTGCTCGCCTTCATTCCGACCGTCGGCGCCATCATTGCCGGCGTCGTCGTGGTGCTGGCGAGCCTTGCCTCGGGCTGGATCCCGGCGCTGTCGGCGCTGCTGCTCTTCCTCGGCGTCCACGCCATGGAGAGCTACGTGCTGACGCCGATCCTGCAGCGGCAGGCGTTGAACATCCCGCCGGCCACGCTGTTCGCGTTCCAGATCCTGCTCGGCGTCGTGTTCGGACTCTGGGGCCTCGCGCTGGCGCTGCCTCTCGTCGCCATCGCCAAGGTCATGATCGACCATTTCAAGACGTATGAGGCGCCGCCTCTGGCGGAGGCGGCGTAAGGCGTCTTGAGGTCGCTCAGGTCGTCAGCACGGTCTCGGTGTGCTCGACCTCAGGCGGGGCGGCGAAATACTGGCCGACGAGGCCGCGCCACTCGGTGAAATTCTCCGAGCCGCGGAAATCGACGGTGTGATTTTCCAGGGTCGCCCACTTCACCATCAGCCGGTAGCGCTGGGGCTTCTCGATCGACTTGTGCAGCTCGAAACCGTGGAAGCCCTTGGAACGGCCGAACGCAGCCTTGGCCTTGGCGACGGCGGCCTCAAAGTCCTTTTCGCTGCCCGGCTTGACGTCGATTTGCGCGATCTCGGTGATCATCAGCTTCCACCCTTCTTTGTTCGATGACCGTGTCTACCGCAGCCGCAGGCAAAGAAAAAGGCGCCGAAATGGCGCCCTGCCCGGCCAGAAATGCGTCGCTCTCAGGCCAACAGCAGCGCGGTGCCTGCCACGATCAGCGTGCAACCGATGAACAGCGCGACCGGCCAGTAGCTGCGGCCCTGCGCATAGCGCCCCTGCGCACGCCGCTCGGTGATCAACGCGCGCTCGTATTCATCCGCGGTGGAGAACAGGCAGGCGAAGCCGCCGCGCGCCGAGCTCGCGGCGGCTTCGAGCGACATCAGGGCAGCCTGCGGGTTCTGTCGACGGATCGATTCCATGGCCGCAATGGTAGGGATCGAATGGTAAACAGAGGCTTAGCGCAAGCGCTCCCGCGCCTCAGATGGTGGCCGGACGCGCCTGCTGCGCACCGGTCCGCGCGGCGCTCTGGCGGCGCCAGTTCTCCAGCGAGAGCGGCAGCTCCTCCGCCGCCTCAACGCGGTTTCGGCCGCCGCGCTTGGCCTGGTAGAGCGCGGTGTCGGCCGAGGCCAGCAGCACCTCGAGCTCGGTACCAGCCGGACCGCCCGCAACGCCGATACTGACGGTGGTGTCGACCGGGCCTTCATCGACCACGACCCCGGAGGTCTCGAACGCTTCGCGGACGCGCTCGGCGACCAGCACGCCCTCTTCGAGGGAGCACGGCAGCAGCGCAGCGAACTCCTCGCCGCCGATCCGGCCCGAGAGGTCGGAGATGCGTAAGTTGCTGATGACGACGGTCGAGAACAGTTTCAGCATCTCGTCGCCGGCCGGATGGCCGAAGCGGTCGTTGATCGACTTGAAATGGTCGATGTCGAAGATCATCACGGTCACAGGACGCCCGGCCTTGGCCTCGCGCTCGATCACGCGTCCGCAGGCTTCCGAGAAGCCGCGGCGGTTGAGCATGCCGGTCAAGGGATCGGTCGATGCAGCGGTCCGGTGCGCCGTCACGGTGCGCTCGGACACCAGCATGAAGATCACGAACACGGTGCCGACGGCGTAGAGGATCAGCTCGACCGCAAACACGGTGACCCAGATGCTGGACGAGAAGCCCGCATCGTGCGGGCGCAGGAAGCTGCCGAGCAGGATCGGCAGCATCAAGACGCAGCCGTGCATCACCGGCACCACGAAAGCCGGCCAGCGCCGTTGCAGGCTCTTGCGCCGCTCGACCCAGAGCTCGCTCGCGGTCAGCGCCGCATAGACCGAGACGATTGCAGCGCCGACGATCATGCGCAGCATGGACGCTGCGGGATCAAGCAGCGAGACGGCGGCGACCCAGGCGAGCGCGCCGACGAGAAGACCCGGCCAGTTCGGCTTGCGGCCATGGAAGACGCGCGCGGCATTCCACACCATGCCGCAGGCGACGAATCCGACCGCGTTTAATGCCAGATAGAGATGCGGCCCGAGCTTGTCGCCGGCCGCCGTCCACAGCGCGACGGAGGCGGCACCGAGCAGATAGGCGGTGCCCCACCATTTCAGCGCAGGACTGTTCTCCTGCCTGCCAAAGAATACCATCATGGCGCCGAGCAGTGCGGCAACCATGGTGGCAACCAAATAGAGCGTGATGCTATCGAGCGACATCATGTCGGCCCCCTTGAGAACATAGCAGTTACGCGATCGGCACATCCGATTTGCGCGCCCTTCCGAATGCGACGCTATGTCCCGCGAGTTCCATTCAGGTTGTCGCGCGAGCCTAAGTTTTCAGGAAACACGCCATCAATTTGCGTACAAACGAACAATAAAAAGGGCGCTGAAATCAGCGCCCTTTTGCATTTCAATGAAGCCGCTTTCGCGGCGAATGTGACCGAAGCGATTAACGCTTCGAGAACTGGAAGGACCGGCGGGCCTTGGCCTTGCCGTACTTCTTACGCTCGACCACGCGCGAGTCGCGGGTGAGAAAGCCGCCCTTCTTGAGCACCGAGCGAAGCTCCGGCTCGAAATAGGTGAGCGCCTTGGAGATGCCGTGACGGACGGCGCCGGCCTGGCCGGACAGGCCGCCGCCGGCGACGGTGCAGATCACGTCGTACTGGCCCGAACGCTGGGCCACCGAGAACGGCTGCTCGATCATCATGCGCAGCACGGGACGGGCGAAATAGACCTCGACCTCGCGCGAATTGACCGTGACCTTGCCGGCACCCGGCTTGATCCAGACGCGAGCGACCGCGTCCTTGCGCTTGCCGGTGGCGTAGGCGCGGTTGAACTTGTCGACCTTCTTCTCGTGCTTGGGCGCCTCGGGCGCGGCCGCCGTCTTGAGCTGCGAGAGCTGGTCGAGCGACTGGATGGATTCGGCCATGTTATGCGGCCCTCGTGTTCTTGCGGTTCAACTTGGCGATGTCGATCTTCTCGGGCTGCTGCGCCTCGTGCGGATGATCGGCGCCGCCGTAGACACGGAGGTTGCCCATCTGCACGCGCCCGAGCGGACCACGCGGGATCATGCGCTCGACGGCCTTCTCGAGCACGCGCTCGGGATGACGGCCCTCGAGGATCTGGCGCGCGGTGCGCTCCTTGACGTGGCCGACATAGCCGGTGTGCTTGTAATAGGTCTTCTGCTCGCGCTTGCGGCCGGTGAGAACCGCATGCTGCGCGTTGATGATGATGACGTTGTCGCCGCAATCAACGTGCGGGGTGTAGGTCGGGAGGTGCTTGCCGCGCAGGCGCATGGCAACGATGGTGGCGAGACGGCCGACGACCAGACCCTTGGCGTCGATCAGCACCCACTTCTTCGTCACCTCAGCCGGCTTTGCCGAAAAGGTTTTCATGTCGGAGTTTCCGTGGACGGGAGATTTCGGCGCGAACACCGCACCGGACTGCGCGGTTTTCTAGAGAAGAGACGCGCCACGGTCAATGCCCGAAGATCAAAATTATGCCATCCAAAACAGTAGGTTAGAAATATGGTGCGATATTACCTGCGAAAAGCTCAAACATTTGGAATGGAATAGGTCGAGGTGACATGGGCGATCGGATCGGGCGAGGTGCCGGACAACAGGTTCACCTCCCCGACCGCCAGACGCTTGCCGAGCTTGAGCAGCCGGGCTTCCGCCAGCACGTCCTGCCCGGGCTGGCCCTTGCGCAGGAAATTGATGTTGAGATTGGTGGTCACGGCGAGCCCGATCGGTCCGATCGCGGACAGCAGCACCACATACATGGCGAAATCGGCCAGTGCCATCAGAGTCGGGCCGGAGACGGTTCCGCCCGGCCGCAGCATCCTTTCGCTGAAACGCTGGCGCAACAGGCAGGTCTGACCATCCGCGCTCTCAATCGTGATGTCGTCGCCGCTGAAGGCCTGGGGAAACTCGTCGCGGAGAAACTGCTCGACCTCCGCCACGGTCATTTTCGCTGCCGCCATGCTGTTCCCCACCCTCGCTTCACTTGCCCTGTTACATTAAGTTATCTGCGTCATCCCATTGCAATCATCCAACGGAAACCGCGTCAATGTCCGTTCAGGCCGCCCGCGCCCCCTCCCCGCACCCGCCGATCCTCCTGCGCGAGATCGTCGGCAGCGTTGCCGTGCTGACGCTGAACCGCCCCGCAGCGCGCAACAGCCTGTCGGAGGCGATGATCGGCCAGCTGCATGCGAGCTTCAACGCAATCTCCGAGGACAAGCGCATCCGCGCCGCCGTCATCGCGGCCAACGGCCCGGCCTTTTCCGCCGGCCACGACCTGAAGGAGCTCACCGCCCGGCGCACTGACCCGGATCGCGGCCGCGCCTTCTTCGCCGAGATGATGCACGCCTGCAGCGCGATGATGCAGGCGATCGTGCGTCTGCCCAAGCCCGTGGTCGCTGCCGTCCAGGGCATCGCGACCGCGGCCGGCTGCCAGCTCGTCGCAAGCTGCGATCTTGCGATCGCCTCGGAAGACGCGAAGTTCGCCACGCCCGGCGTCGACATCGGCCTGTTCTGCTCGACGCCGATGGTGGCGCTGTCGCGCAACGTTCCGCGCAAGCAGGCCATGGAGATGCTGCTCACGGGTGAGCCGATCACCGCCGACCGCGCCCGCGAGATCGGCCTCGTCAACCGCGTGGTGCCCGCCGGCACCGAGCTCGGCGCCGCGATCGAGCTTGCGCAACAGGTCGCGCTAAAGTCCGCCTACACCGTCAAGCTCGGCAAGGAGGCGTTCTACCGCCAGGCCGAGATGAGCCTTGCGGATGCCTATCGCTATGCCGCCGAGGTGATGACCGCGAACATGATGGCGCGCGATGCCGAGGAAGGCATCGGCGCGTTTATCGAGAAGCGTCAGCCGACATGGCGGGATGAGTAATGGGCGGCGTCATCGCTGCTCAACCCACATCGTCATTCCGGGGCGGCTCGCAGAGCCGAGCCCGTAATCTCGAGAGTCTCAGGTGCGCAATTGCGCACCATAGTTCGATGCTGGGCATCGCCCCGGAATGACGAACGAAAGAAAAAGATGAATCACGACGCCTATCCTGACAATTACATCCGCAGCATCCTCAACAGCGTGAAGTCGATCGCGATGGTCGGCGCCTCGCCGGTCAATGTGCGGCCGAGCTATTTCGCGTTCAAATATCTGGCGCAGCGCGGCTATGACATGATCCCGATCAATCCCGGCCATGTCGGCAAGGAGCTGCTCGGAAAACCCTTCGTCGCCTCGCTCTCCGACATCGGACGCCCGGTCGACATGATCGACATTTTCCGCAACTCCAGCCACATCATGCCTGTCGTCGAGGAGGCGCTGACGCTCGATCCGCTGCCGAAGGTGATCTGGATGCAGCTCGGCGCGCGTGATGATGCCGCTGCGGAAAAAGCGGAAGCGGCCGGGATCAAGGTCGTGATGAACCGCTGCCCCAAGATCGAATATGGCCGACTCTCGTCCGAAATATCCTGGATGGGCGTGAACTCGCGCACGCTCAGTTCCAAGCGTCCGCCGGCGCCGATGCAGGGCATGCGGCTCTCCCTCAATCGGATGAGCGTTGGCGGCGGCGACACAGCGGCCTCCGACCGCGCCGCCAAAAACAAGACCGAGCAAAGCTGAGACAATCGCGAAGGTTTCTTTTCGCGGACACGACAATGCGTAGCAAGATCGTCCCCAAATCATTCTGACGTGAAGCGGCAGCTTGACGGCGGCCACCGCGGCCATCAGCATGCCCCGCGAATTTTAGGCCACAAGAACAGGACGCCCTCAATGAGCGATCGCCTTCCGGGATTTTCAACCCTCGCCGTGCATGCCGGTGCACAGCCCGATCCGACCACCGGTGCGCGCGCGACTCCGATTTATCAAACGACGTCTTTCGTCTTCAACGACGCCGACCACGCCGCCTCGCTGTTCGGCCTACAGGCATTCGGCAACATCTATACCCGCATCGGCAACCCCACCAACGCGGTGCTAGAAGAGCGCGTCGCCGCGCTCGAGGGCGGCACCGCCGCGCTTGCGGTCGCCTCGGGCCACGCCGCGCAGGTCGTGGTGCTGCAGCAGTTGCTCCAGCCCGGCGACGAATTCATTGCCGCGCGCAAGCTCTATGGCGGCTCGATCAACCAGTTCACGCATGCATTCAAGAGCTTCGGCTGGAACGTGGTGTGGGCCGATCCCGATGACATCGCAAGCTTCGAGCGCGCGGTGACGCCGCGCACCAAGGCGATCTTCATCGAGTCGATCGCCAACCCCGCCGGCAGCATCACCGACATCGAGGCGATCTCGACGGTCGCCAGCAAGGCGGGCGTGCCGCTGATCGTCGACAACACGCTGGCCTCGCCCTATCTGATCCGTCCGATCGACCACGGCGCAGACATCGTCGTGCACTCGCTGACGAAATTTCTGGGTGGCCACGGCAATTCGCTCGGCGGCATCATCGTCGATGCCGGCACGTTCGACTGGTCGACCGGCGGCAAATATCCGATGCTGTCGGAGCCGCGGCCGGAATATCGCGGCATCCGCCTGCAGGAGACGTTTGGCAATTTCGCGTTCGCGATCGCCTGCCGCGTGCTGGGTCTGCGCGATCTCGGGCCCGCACTCTCACCCTTCAATGCTTTCATGATCCTCACCGGCATCGAGACATTGCCGCTGCGCATGCAGAAGCACTGCGACAACGCCAAGGCGGTCGCCGAATTCCTGGCCGGCCATCCGGCAGTGGCGTCGGTGAGCTATGCCGGCCTGCCAAACGACAAGTACAACCAGCTCGCGCGTAAATACGCGCCGCGAGGCGCGGGCGCGGTGTTCACCTTCAGCCTCAAGGGCGGCTATGACGCCGGCGTCAACCTGGTCTCGAAGCTGCAGCTGTTCTCGCACCTCGCCAATGTCGGCGACACCCGCTCTCTCGTCATCCACCCGGCCTCGACCACGCACAGCCAGCTCGATGATGCCGCCAAGGTCAGGTCCGGCGCCGGCCCCGACGTGGTGCGGCTCTCAATCGGCATCGAGGATAAGGAAGACCTGATCGCGGACCTGGAGCAGGCGCTGGGAGCGCCCCTCTGAGTCATTCCGGGGCGCGTAGCACGAACCCGGAATCTCGAAGTTGTCTGGCCATCTCTGGATTCCGGGTTTGGTCTTGTCGGACCATCCCGGAATCACAGCGGCGGCTTCTTAGTAACCACGCCGTTAACAGTCATTAACCATATCTGCCCCATACATCGTCTCTGGATCACCCTTTTGATTCGGAGCCGACGATGTTGCGCTGGACGCTGCCTGCCCTCGCGGCCATGCTGACGGTTTCGGCCGCTGTTGCCGCCGATTTGCCGGCTACGCCAAAGCGGCGGGCGGTCGCTGCGCCGCCCGAACCGCCAACGGTCTATGTCGAGACCGATCCGGATGCGCTGATCTCGCCGGCCTACGGCATCGGCAGCTACATCAGCAATCTGCCGGGGACGCCGCTGTTGCCCGGCTCCAGCACTTTGCCGGGCTATTACGGCCGTCCCTGGAGCTACGATTATCAGGGCGCATATTACGGCGGGAAGCAGGTCGACTATTTCTGGCGCCTGCCCTATGCGTGCGGCGTCTACGGCTATTGCTGATCAGGCGGCTGATAGTGATCAGCCGGCCTGGCTGACCGGAACCACTCGCGGCTGCGCTTGCGTCGATTGCCGCGCGGCGAGCCGCTCCACCTGCATCACCGCAAGCGTGAGCACCACGATCGCAACGGCCTGATGCGTCAGGGCAAGTCCGATCGGCACCTGGTTGAGCAGTGTCAGGATACCCAGCAGCGCCTGCAGGCTCACCGCTGCGAACAGCCAGAGCGCACCGCTGGTAGCGGAACCTGCGCGTGAACGCACCGAATCGAAGGCATGCAGCGCCGCCAGCGCGAACAGCGCATAGGCGGTCATGCGGTGCTCGAACTGCACGGTCAGCACGTTGTCGAACATGTTGCGCCACCATGGCGTCTCGAACCAGAGCCGCTCGCCCGACGGAATGAACGCGCCGTCGATCTCGGGCCAGGTGTTGTAGGCACGGCCCGCGCGCAGGCCCGCAACAAGCGCGCCGAAATAGATCTGCACGAAGGTCATGACGAGAAGCAGCGCGCTGGTGAAGCGCAGCCGCACGGGCGCTGCGATCCGCGGCCGCTCCTTAAGCCGCCGCACCGTCCAGACGATGCCGGCGAAGATCAAGAGCGCTAGCATCAGATGCGTCGCCAACCGATATTGCGAGACCTCGACGCGTTCGGTGAGGCCCGAGGCCACCATCCACCAGCCGACCGCGCCCTGGAGTCCGCCAAGCGCGAACAGCAGCCACAGCCGCCGCTTCAGCTCACCGGACAGCCTGCCGCGCCACAGGAAGAACAGGAACGGCAGGAAATAGGCGGCACCGATGAACCGACCGAGCAACCGGTGGCTCCATTCCCACCAGAAAATCTCCTTGAACTCGGACATGCTCATCCCGGCGTTGAGCTCGCGATATTGCGGGATCTTCTTGTAGGCCTCGAAGGCCTCGGTCCACTGCGCTTCCGAGAGCGGCGGGACGCTGCCCGTAACCGGTTTCCATTCGACGATCGAGAGCCCGGATTCCGTCAGGCGCGTCGCGCCGCCGACCAGCACCATCAGCGCGATCAGCGCGGCCACGGAGATCAGCCACCAGCGCACGGCACGATGCGGCTCGGACGGGGCGGAAATCGGCGTCATTTCAGGGGCTAAACCAGGTCTGTAGCTAAGAGACTTGAACCGGACTGCGTGCCCCTTATAGTCCCCCGCTCCCGCAGCGCAAGTTACGCGAAAGCGCCATGACGATCCGCACCCGCAAGTTCCTCGGCGCCATCCTGCTCCTGGTGCTGGCCACGGTCTGGGCCTTGCTCGGCATGGCCTTCGCGCAGATGCCGTGGATCGCCGAGTCCGGCTGGCGGCAGGCGGTCTACTACGTGGTGGTCGGCATCGGCTGGGTGCTGCCGGCGATGCCGATCGTGAGCTGGATGCAGCGGCCCGACCGGATCAAATCGAGCTCGTGACGCTGCTCGTCGGTTTCACCGGCGCAAAGGCGACACCCGACATCAGCACGCGCAGCATGCGCAGCGATTGCACGCGCCCGTCCCAGGAAATCCGCGGCAGCGCACGCAGATTGGTGCGGCCCTCTGCATCGACGATGCCCGGGATCGTCGACACCGCGCTGGCAAAACCGGCCTCCTCCGCCATCAGGACGTGGCTGCGCCGGAACGAGGCGCGGTCGCCGAACGGAAAGGCGAGATGCCTGACGTCGCGGCGGAAGGCGGCTTCCGCGACAGCCTTGCCCATCGTCATCTCGCGCAGCGCGGCCACATCCTTCATGTTGGCAAGAACGGGATAGTTTACGGTCGCGCTGCCGATCGTCACCAGCGGATCGGCAGCCAGCCTCGCCAGATCCTCCCAATCCATCGATGCTTCGCGCGAGAGCGCGGCCAGATCGATCCGGTAGCGCGTGCAGAGATCGGCCATCGCCACCGACAGCTCCGCCGGTGGCAGCGAGCGCAGCCAGTCTTCGAGATGCGAAAACAGCGCTCGCTTCTCGGCATTGCCCGTGACGGTGAAACGCTGCTCCTTCTCGCCCATCATCAGGCTGATGCGGCTCTCGCGCGCAATCACCTGCTCGAGCCCGAGCCACCAGGCTTCTCCGACACCGTCGGGAAAGCCGGTGGGAACGTAGACGGTGAACGGAACGGCGTGATGGGCCAGCACTGGATAGGCGAAGCTGATGAGGTCCTTGGGAGCGCCGTCGAAGGTGAGCGCCACGAAGCGGCGCTTCTCCCGCAGCGTCACCGCGCGGCGGCAGACCTCGTCCATGCCGAGGAAGTCATAGCGCCATCGCTTCAGCGCGCGAATGGCGCGGTCGAGGAATTGCGGCGTGATCTCGTCCGCTCGCAGCGGCTGGAATCCGCCGCGCCGCCGCGGCCGCACGCGCGAAAACCGCAGGATGGCGCCGGCGCCGCGGCGGCGCAGCGCGGCCTGCCCAGTGAACCAGGCCAGCTCGAGGCGCAGCCGCTCCAGCCATCTGTCGTCCGAGGCCAATATCCCACCTTCGCGTTCGCCGGCAGCCCGTTCCCGCAGCTATTGTCATTACCCTTTGTTGACGTTTGTTTGCAAAGGTCGGCCACAGGCCGAATTACGCATTTTTTCGTTTCTCGACAGGTTTCGCGAATGACCATGGCTGCGGCGATGCAAAGCCGGACGGCAGGATCGCCAGCGCGGTCGAAAGCGAGCCGTATCGCGCATGTCGACATCGTCACCGATCTTGCCGAGGCCGAGGCAACCTGGCGCGCATTCGAAGAGCCCGGCCACCTCTTCACGCCCTACCAGCGCTTCGACCTGCTGGGCCCGTGGCAGCGCCTGGCCGGCGGCGAAGGCTCGCGCCCCTTCATCGTCATTGCCCGCGACGCCGAGCGCCAACCGCTTCTGCTGTTGCCGCTCTCGCTGCGTCAGGGTCACGGCGTGCGCACGGCCTGTTTCATGGGCGGCAAGCATACGACGTTCAACATGGGCCTGTGGAACGCCGAATTTGCCGCGCAAGCCACCATCGCCGAAGTCGACGCATTGCTTGCGCCGCTGCGCGAGCATGTCGACGTGCTTTCGCTGACGCAGCAGCCGCTGCGCTGGAACGACCAGCAGAACCCGTTTGCGGCTCTGCCGCGGCAGACCGCAATCAATGGCTGCCCGCTACTGGTGATGGAGCCGGGTGGCCCACCCGCATCGCGGATCAGCAACTCCCTCCGCCGCCGCCTCAAGAGCAAGGAGAAGAAGCTCCAGGCGCTTGCCGGCTATCGCTATCATCTCGCCACCACGGATGCGGACGTCACCCGCCTGCTCGACTGGTTCTTCCGCGTCAAGCCGGCGCGGATGGCGGAGCAGAAGCTGCCGAACGTGTTCGCCGAGCCCGGCGTCGAAGCGTTCATCCGCAGCGCGTGCCTCGCCCCGCGCGGCGACGGCCGCGCCATCGAGATCCACGCGCTCGAATGCGACGACGAGGTGATCGCGATCTTCGCCGGCGTCGGCGACGGTCAGCGGTTCTCGATGATGTTCAACACCTACACCATGTCCGAGCACGCCCGCTACAGCCCCGGGCTGATCCTGATGCGCTACATCATCGACCGCTACGGCGAGCGCGGCTACCGCTCGCTCGATCTTGGCATCGGCTCGGACGATTACAAGCGGATGTTCTGCAAGGATGATGACGACATCTTCGACAGCTTCATCCCGCTGACCTCGCGCGGCAAGCTCGCGGCGATGGCGATGTCCTCGCTCAGCCACGGCAAGCGACTGGTGAAGCAGAACCAGATGCTGTTCGATTTGGCGCGCCGGGTGCGCCAGGCATTCGGGTAGAACGCTACGACCTCAAATATGGTGGGCAAAGCGAGTTGTCCGCCATAGCTCCGAGAGTGAGGACGGAAGCGTCCTCACCAGCTGCGTTTCAATCGGAAGATGGTGGGCATGGCGCGGTGCGCCTTTGCTCACCCTACGATTCAAATTTCGCGGAGAGATAGCCCTCGCCCGTCACGCCGCCACGACACGTGGCGCTTCCGGTGCATTGGAAGGCCGCACCGGCCTAGTCAGCATCGTCACCTCGCTGAAGCCGACGCCCCTCAGTTGCTCGCACATCAGCGCACGGGCATCCTGCGCCATCGCGGCATCCGGCACCACGACAGCGCGGGCATGCGTCGTCAGCAGTTCTGCTGGGAGATCCGAAGCGCTGCCGGCGTCGAGCAGCACATGGTCATAAGCACGGAGCAGCGCGTCGACCGCGAGCGTCACCCGCGGCGATTGCAGCAGGCTGCGATCGAAGCCGGGACGACCGGCCATGACCAGGTGCAGCCGCGAGAGCTTGTCGCGGGTGATGACCTGCGCGAACGAGGCTTCGCCCTGCATCAGCTCGGCAAGGCCAGGCGCTGTGGTGTCGACGGATACGGCGGCGATGGTCAGCGACGACCCGGCAAGGTCGACCATGACGACGCGCGCCTCGCGCGCCAGATGCCGGGCGAGCGTCAGCGTCGACAGCGTGATGGCCTCGCCCGGCGCAGTGCCAAGCACCGTAATCTTCTTGGCCGCTCCGCCAGCGGCACGCAGACGGTCCGCCAGGTGTTCGATCTCGGCGAACTCGCTGATATCGGCATCGGCCGTCATCTCCGGCTGGAGCGGCGCCGGCTCCGCCATCACTGGATCGACGAGCGGTTCGATGACCGGCTCGACGACCCGCTCCTGGCGCACCGGCGCCGGTGCCGGGACGATCGCCGCCACCGCGCGGGGCGCGGTCTGGCGCAGCAGCTCGCCGGTGACGACGACGCCGGACGAGAGCAGCAAGGTCGCGATCGTCGCGATCAGCACGATCGGCAGCTTCTTCGGATAGGCCGGCGTGTTCGAGACGATGGCACGCGAGATGATGCGGCCGTCGGTCGGCGCGGTGTCGATGGTCTCGCGGGTATTGGCCTCGCGGTATTTGGCGAGATAGGTCTCGAGCAGGTCGCGCTGCGCCTTGGCTTCGCGCTCGAGTGCGCGCAGCTGCACGTCCTGACCGTTGGTCGAGGTCGCCTGCTTCTTGAGCTGCTCGAGACTCGCCAACAATTCCTGCACCCGGCCGCTGGCCAAGCGCGCGTCGTTTTCCAGCGAACGGGCGATCTTGGCAGCCTCGTCGCGGATCTGGTTGTCGAGATCGGCAAGCTGCGCCTTCAACTCCTTGATGCGCGGATGATTGCCGAGCAGCGTCGAGGATTGCTCGGCCAATTGCGCCCGCAGGGCTACGCGCTGCTGGGATGGCCCGCGAATCGATTCCGAGTTCAGCACCTCGGAGGCCTCGATCGGCTTGCCGCTCTGGAGCATCTCGCGGATCAGGCGCGCCTTGGCTTCGGCATCGGCCTTCAACGCGCGCGCGTTGTTGAGCTGGGTGTTGACCTCGCCCATCTGCTGGTTCGACAGTGTGGTGTTGTTGGTACCGACGAACAGGCTCGACTTGGAGCGGAAATCCTCGACCTTGGCTTCCGCCTCGGAGACGTTTCGCCTGAGCTCGTCGATCCTGCTGGCGTACCACTGGCTCGCGTTCTTGGCTTGATCCTGGCGCGCATCCTGCTGGAGCACCAGATAGCCATCGGCGATCGAATTGGCGACGCGCGCGGCAAGGTCCGGATCGGCGGACTGGAATTCGACCACGATCACGCGAGACTTGTCGACGGCGTAGGCCTGGAGGCGCTCGTAATAGGCATCCAACACGCGCTCTTCCGGCGTCATCGAGAACGGATCGCGGCCGATGCCGACCAGCGCCGCGAGCGATTTCAGCGGCGAGACGCCTTGCAGCACCGGATCGAATTCGGGCCGCTCGGCAAGCTTGTTCTTCTTGATAATCTCGCGCGCGAGATCGCGCGACAGCACAAGCTGCACCTGGCTGGTGACGGCTTCGGCGTCCAGCGCCTGCCGCTCCTCGGTGCGGTCGCTGTTCGGCCGTAGGAACACGTTCTCGCGGCCGTCGATCAGAATGCGGGCCTCGGACTTGTAGCGCGGCGTGACGAGATTGACGGCGGCGATCGAGGCGACGAGCGCGAGCACCGTCGGCACGATGATCCAGCCGCGCTTGCGCGCCAGCGCCGCGCCAAGCGCGTGCAGGTCGATGTCACCGGATTCGACTGGCGCCTGCTTCGGGACGACGGGCGCAGGCTTTGCTTCGACCCTGGACGCAGGCTCTTCCACTGCAGCTTCGGCCGCCTTAGGTTCGGCCTTGGGCTTCGAAACGGCCCGCTCGATCACAGCCTTGTCCTTGCCGGCACGCCAGAACGCTAAACGCATCGAACACTCCCGCAGGGCAATGCTGCGACTCTACCTCAACCATGGGGATTACACTCCATTAAGGTTGCCGCTGGGTTAATCGCGCGGCGCAGCGGCTGGCAGCTTCGCGCTCGTCACCGTTTGTTAACCACGAGGGCTCTTAATCCGTCTCGATATTTCGAGAATTGTTCGAGCATCGGGTTCGCGCGCTGGTTCTGATCATGCCCCCCTCTCCCGACCGGCCGCTCCGCATCCTGCACGCCGTACGCGCGCCCGTCGGCGGCATCTTCCGTCATATCCTCGACCTCGCCAACGGCCAGGTCGACCGCGGCCATTATGTGGGCATCCTCGCCGATAGCCTCACCGGCGGCGAGCGCGCCGAGAAGGCACTTGCCGAGCTCGCCCCGCGGCTGAAGCTCGGCGTGCATCGCCTTGCGATCCGCCGCGAACCGTCGCCCGATGATTTTCTGGTGTGGCTGCGGATGCGCCGCCTGATCGCCGCCCTCAAGCCCGACGTCCTGCACGGTCACGGAGCCAAGGCCGGAGCCTTCGTCCGCATGCGGCGGCGCTCCGACGACACCATTCGCATCTATACCCCGCACGGCGGCTCGCTGCATTACCCTCTCCACACGTTCAAGGGCGAATTCTACGCGCGGCTGGAGCGCGCGCTGATGGATGCGACGGACTTGTTCCTGTTCGAGAGCGCCTTTGCCCGCAACACCTATCAGCGCATTGTCGGCACGCCCAAGGGCGTGGTGCACTGCGTCTTCAACGGCGTGACGCCGGAGGAGTTCGAGCCAATCGTCATTGCGGAGGACGCCACCGATCTCGCCTATGTCGGCGAGTTCAGGCGCATCAAGGGCGCGGATCTGCTGGTCGACGCGGTGGCGCGTCTGCACGCTGGCGGCAGAAAGGTCACGCTGACGCTCGGCGGCGATGGTGAGGAAACCGCGGCCTTGAAGGCGCAGGTCGAGAAGCTCGGCCTCGCCGGTGCCATCCGCTTCATCGGCCACGTCAAGGCGCGCTACGGCTTCTCCAAGGGCCGGCTGCTGGTGGTGCCCTCGCGCGGCGATTCCATGCCCTATGTCGTGATCGAGGCGGGAGCGGCCGGTATTCCGATGATCGCGGCCCGGGTCGGCGGCATCCCCGAGATCTTTGGTGCCGACAATCCGGCGCTGTTCGCGCCGAGCAACGCCGAAGCGATGGCGGAAGCAATTGCAGCCGCGCTGGACGATCCACAAGCAACCGCGCAGCGTGCATCCTCTTTGCGCGAGCGCATCTCCGCGCATTTCTCTCAGCAGGCGATGGTCGACGGCGTGCTCGCAGGCTATCGCGACGCATTTGCCAATCATTAACCATTGTTCGGCCCGCTTTAGAGAATCTTCCGATTTGTTCGATAATCGAAGCGCCAGGGGATGCTCACCCGGGGCGCAAGGTCGCTGCCCGCGGGTTTTTGGAATGGACGTGGACGCCCGTGGAACCGCTCAACGCACGCTCGATGCTCGATGCCGCGACCAGCGCCGCCGGCCCGGTTGACAAGCCCTTCGTCGAACGGCGCCGCCGGCTCTCGCCGGCCGCGCTCGAGGTCGTCAACCAGAAGGTCGCTCGCGCCTATTCGCCGATCGTGATCACAGGCTTCGTGCGCGCGGCGGACTTCACGCTGCTGAGCCTTGTCGGCGCCGGACTATATGTCGGCTATGTCATGCCGCTGTCCGGCTTCAGCTGGATCTATCCTGCGCAGATCGTTGCCGTCGCGATCGCCGCCGTGGTCTGCTTCCAGGCCGCCGACATGTACCAGGTGCAGCTGTTCCGCGGACATCTGCGGCAGATGACGCGGATGATCTCGTCCTGGTCGTTCGTCTTCCTGCTGTTCATCGGCGTCTCCTTCTTCGCCAAGATCGGCAGCGACACGTCGCGGCTCTGGCTTGCCGCCTTCTTCTTTCTCGGCCTCGCCGCGCTGATCGGCGGACGTCTCCTGCTGCGCTCGCTGGTGCGCAACTGGGCCCGTCAGGGCCGGCTCGACCGCCGCACCATCATCGTCGGCTCCGACCGCAACGGCGAGGAGCTGGTCGAGGCGCTGAAGGCGCAGGAAGATTCCGACATTCACGTGCTCGGCGTGTTCGACGACCGCAACGACAGCCGCGCGCTCGACACCTGCGCCGGCGCTCGCAAGCTCGGCAAGGTCGATGACATCGTCGAGTTCGCGCGCCGCACCCGCGTCGATCTCGTGCTGTTCGCGCTGCCGATCTCGGCGGAGACGCGCATCCTGGAAATGCTGAAGAAGCTCTGGGTGCTACCGGTCGATATCCGCCTCTCCGCCCATACCAACAAGCTTCGCTTCCGGCCCCGCTCCTATTCCTATCTCGGGGAGGTGCCGACGCTGGATGTGTTCGAGGCGCCGATCACCGACTGGGACCTGGTGATG
This sequence comes from Bradyrhizobium sp. USDA 4486, assembly GCF_054057995.1. NCBI lineage: Bacteria > Pseudomonadati > Pseudomonadota > Alphaproteobacteria > Hyphomicrobiales > Nitrobacteraceae > Bradyrhizobium > Bradyrhizobium sp. USDA 4486. The sequence goes on along the minus strand of NZ_JBSRZV010000001.1, from coordinate 1,849,272 downwards.
AAATGGCTGTTCGACCGCGCCGTCGGCAGCCTTGCGCTGCTCGCGGCGCTGCCGGTGATGGGACTGGTGGCGCTGGCGGTGAAGCTCGACAGCCCCGGCCCCGTGCTGTTCCGCCAGAAGCGCTTCGGCTTCAACAACGAGCGCATCGACGTCTACAAGTTCCGCTCGATGTACCACCATCAGGCCGATCCGACCGCCTCGAAGGTCGTGACCAAGAACGACCCGCGGGTCACCCGCGTCGGCCGTTTCATCCGCAAGACCAGCCTCGACGAGCTGCCGCAGCTCTTCAACGTGGTGTTCTCCGGCAATCTCTCCCTGGTCGGGCCGCGCCCGCATGCGGTGCAGGGCAAGCTGCAGAGCCGCCTGTTCGACGAAGCCGTCGACGGCTATTTCGCCCGCCATCGCGTCAAGCCCGGCATCACCGGCTGGGCCCAGATCAACGGCTGGCGCGGCGAGATCGACAACGAAGAGAAGATCCAAAAGCGCGTCGAATTCGACCTCTACTACATCGAGAACTGGTCGGTGCTGTTCGACCTTTACATTCTGCTGAAGACGCCGATCTCGCTGCTGACCAAGAACGAGAACGCGTATTGAGTTGAGGTGCTCTGTCAAGTCCTGCGAAGGCGGGCATCCCGCCCGCTCAAGCCGGGTAATGACAGCTGTGTTTGTGGCGTGCAAGTTGCGTAAGCGTATGAGCGTGTAATGGCGTATGCGGCGACAGCCGGGGGAGTGAAATTGGCCGCACCGGCTGCGCCCGGCGTGCTGGCGCTCCAGCGCGCGCTGGTGTGGCTGGTCGGCGCCTTCGGCGCTATCGTCTTCATCGAGCCGAGCCCCTACGAGATCGCGACGCTGCTTGCCACCGTGACCTTCTTCGCCACCGGCCTGCGGCTGAAGCTCGTGCTGATGCCGCTGGTGCTGATGCTGGTCCTGCTCAATGTCGGCTACACCATCAGCGCAATCCCGCTGTTCGAGCAGAGCGAGGTCGTGAGCTGGATCGCGACGTCCTGGTACATGGCGGTCACCGTGCTGTTCTTTGCGATGGTCACTTCAGAGGATACCGCGGCCCGCCTCGACATGCTGCGGCGCGGCCTCGTTGTCGGCGCGATGGTTGCCTCGCTCGCGGCGATCGCCGGCTATTTCCACCTGATTCCCGGCGGCGACGATCTCCTCACCCTCTACGGACGCGCGCGCGGCACGTTCAAGGATCCGAACGTGCTCGGCGCCTTCCTGATCCTGCCGGCGCTGTTCGCGCTCCAGAGCGTGGTCTCCGACAAGCTGGCCAAGGCGTTCCGCAACGTCATCGCCTTCGGCATCATGTCGCTGGCGATCCTGCTCGCCTTTTCCCGCGCCGCCTGGGGCGGGCTGGTGCTGACCTCCGCCTTCATGCTGGCGCTGATGGTCCTGACCAGCCGCACCAACGCGCAGCGCTCGCGCATCATCATCATGGCGATCGTCGCGGCGGTGCTGGGCCTCGCGCTGATTGCCGTGCTCTTGTCATTCGACTCCATTGCCGAGATGTTCAAGCAGCGCGCCAGCTTCGACCAGAGCTATGACGAAGGCCGCTTCGGCCGGTTCGGCCGGCACATCCTCGGCGCGGAGATGGCACTGGACCTGCCGCTCGGCATCGGTCCGCTGCAATTCCACCGCTTCTTTCCCGAGGACACCCACAATTCCTATCTCAACGCCTTCATGTCGGGCGGCTGGCTCTCCGGCGTGTGCTATCCCGCGCTGGTCTTCACCACCGTCATCGTGGGCTTCCGCCACGTCTTCGTTCGCGTACCCTGGCAGCGCGCTTATCTTGCGATCTTCTCCGCCTTCGTCGGTACCGTCGGCGAGAGCTTCGTAATCGACACCGACCACTGGCGGCATTTCTGGATGATGCTCGGCGCGATGTGGGGCATGATCGCCGCCGCGCAGGCCTACAAGACTACGGACGAGGACGCTTCTTCAGCTTGAGCTCGGGCCGCTTTTCCGGTGGCGTGTCGAGCAGACCTTTCAATGCAGCGGTCGCCGCGAGCACGCCCTTGTAGCCCTCATTTGCAAAGCGAAGCAGTAGACGCAGCTCCTCGTCGGAATAGGCGCTGAAGACTTTCTCCATGGCCTGCTGCATCGGCACGTAGAGCTGGCCGATCGTCATGGCCTTCTCCGGCACGACCGAAATGAAGACCTTGCGCCGATCTTTCTCGTCGCGCTCGCGCCGCACGAGGCCAGCCTTCTCGAGTCGATCGACCACACCGGTGATCGCGCCCGTGGTCAGGCCGGTGACCTCGGCAAGCCGGCCCGCGGTGACGCGGCCCTCCAGATACAGAATGTCCATGCATTCGAGGTCGGAATTGGCAATTCCGGCAACGTTCGCAACGGTCTGGCCATAGAGCACGCCCTGCGCGGACGACCTGCGCATCGCCTCCTCAAGCTCCTGCAACAATGCCGCGCGCGCTTTCGTCCTTGACAAGGCCGCCCTCATATCTTAGTCAATATATATCTTAGTCCCTAAGAGATTTAGCGACCGTAATTTCTCCTAGCACCACGGAAACGTCGCGAGCAAGCCATGTCCTATCGTCCACGCAAGGCCCTCATCATCGGTGCCGGCATCGCCGGGCCCGTCACTGCCATCCTGCTCCGCCGCGCCGGTATCGAATCCGCCATCTACGAGGCCTGGCCCTATTCGAAAGGCATCGGCGGCGGGCTTCAGATCGCCCCGAATGGCATGCAAGTCATGGACGAGATCGGCCTTGCGGGCGAGCTGATCAGCCGCGGCTCGGTCGCGGAATCCTTCGACTTCTACTCGCAAGGCGGAGAGCGGCTCGGCTCGATCAATCGCGACATGGAACGGCGCTTCGGCCAACCGGCGGTCAATGTCTGCCGCGGCACGCTGAACGAGATGCTGATCGACAAGGCCTGGTGCTCTTGCGTCTCGCTCTATTTCGAGAAGCGCCTGATCAAGATCGAGGATCGCGGCGACCAGCCGATCATTGCCTATTTCGCCGATGGCACCACCGCCGAAGGCGACTTCCTGATCGGCGCCGACGGCGTGCATTCGATCACCCGGCGCCAGGTGGTGCCGGACGGACCGCAACCGTTCAACACCGGCCTGATCGGCTTTGGCGGCTTCGTGCCGCACGCCGTGCTCGATGGCCGGCCGATCGGCCGGCACGTCGAGACCACGTTCGGCCAGAGCGGCTTCTTCGGTTACGGCTATTGCAGCCCCGATCCGACCGACGGCGTAATGTGGTGGAGCACGCAGCCCGTTCACGGCATGGATGCGGCGATGTTCCGCGCGCTCGACCAGGCGACGCTGAAGCAGCATCTCCGCGACTTCCATCGCGGCTGGCACGATCCGATCCCCGAGATCATCGAAGCCGCGGACAACATCGTCGTCACCGACACGCTCGACGTCGCGACCCTGCCGACCTGGTCGCGCAAGCGCTCGCTGCTGATCGGCGATGCCGCGCATGCGACCAGCCCCCATGCAGGTCAAGGTGCCTCGCTCGCGCTCGAGGATGCGATGAGGCTCGCGCGCCTGATGCAGGACGGCCAGGAGCTCACCGCCACTTTCCAGGCCTTCGAGGCCGAGCGGCGCCCCCGCGCGGAGAAGATTGTCGCCATCGCCCGCCGCAACGGCAACAGCAAGCGCGAGTTCAGCGCCGCCGGCGCGTGGATCCGCAATCAGATGATGAAGTGGCTGCTGCCGCTGGGTGCGAAGGGCATGGATTTCATGTACGCGTATGACGCGCGGGCGATATAGCTCGTTTCTCTCCCTCTCCCCGGCCTTGCGGGGCGAGGGTTGGGTGAGGGGCTCTCTCCGCGAAAACGATGAGTGCTGAACTCGCGGACACTCCCCCTCACCTGCCACGCATTCCGCGTGTCGGCCTCCCCCCAAGCGGGAAGAGGCGAAGGGAGCGTCTATCCCTCCACCTCAAACCTCAGCCCGGCGTGATCGACCAGCCGCTTGATGAGCTTGTGCTGCATCGCTGCGCCCGGAGTCCAGAAGCCCGCGGCGACGTCCGTCGCATCGCGCAGCATGCAGATCGCGCATTCGGCGATCATCTTCGAGGTCGAGCCATAGCCGGGATCGCGGTCGCCGGTGACGCCGGCACGGACTTGACGGCCATCCGGTGCGATCGCGACATAGAGCAGATTGAAGAGACCCTTCTCCCGCTCTTCCTTCGACGGCCCCTCGCCGGGCTTCGGCGCGTTCGGGCCGGTCTTCTCGGCGTTGGCCGCCATCACGCGCTTCGCGTTGGCCTCGCCTTTCTCGCCCGGACCGGTCAGGACCATCTCGTCGTAGACGAAGTCCTGGCCGTAGGGGAACCCCATCAACATGTTGGAGCGGTGGACGTTGCGCGTGTTGATCAGCGCCATCATGAACGGCGCGGCCCAGGATTGCAGGTCTTCCTCGAGCACCGCCCTGTTGCCCTTCGGCTGTTTCGGACCGGTGAAGCCCGGCGTCAGCGCGAACGGATCGTTCAGGATCGCGACGAGGCTGATATCCTTTGCGACCGCATCGAAGGTCGCCTTCGCGCTCGCCGCCGTGCCGCCCGAGAGCGTACCGCGCATGTGGCGCACGCGCCCCTTCACGCGCGCGGCGGGTGCACCAAACACGCGCCTCGCCTCGTCCTGCACGAAGAACGTACCGAGCTCGAACGGCACGGAATCGAAGCCGCACGAGAACACGATGCGCGCGCCGCTCTTTTTCGCAGCCGCCTCGTACTTGTCGATCATTTGGCGCATCCAGACCGGCTCGCCGCAGAGATCGAAATAATCCGTACCGCCGGCAACGCAGGCCGCGAGCAGGTCCTCGCCATAGAATTGATACGGACCGACCGTCGTGATCACCGACCTCGTCCGTGCCACCATCGTCTTCAGCGAGGCGGCATCGGACGCATCGGCGACGAGCAGCGGCGTCTCCGCGGGCGCGCCGATCGCATCGCGCACCGACTTCAGCTTATCGAGGCTCCGGCCTGCCATCGCCCATTTGAGCTGCTTGTCGTCCTTGTAATGCGCCGCCAAATATTCGGCGACGAGCTGGCCGGTGAAGCCGGTTGCGCCGTACACGACGATGTCGAATTCTTGAGAGCTCATGGTCGTCCCTTACTTCTTCGCGTAACTCACGCCCATGCCGGCACGGACGTCGCTTTGAATACCATAGGGCGGGATTGGATAGCGCAGGCCGTTCTTGGCGAGCGCCTTCATGCCCTCGATCGCCTTGGCCAGATGTGTTGGCTTCAGCGCCATCAGCATCTCCTCGTCCGGCACGCCGCCATAGCGCCGTTCGGCATAGCATGGCAAGGACAGGCTGGGCTCGCCGGTCTTGAGCGCCCTGCCCCAGGAATCCGCGCAAGCGGTCTCGCCGACCACGCCCCATTCGAACTTCTTGTAGCCGGTATATTGCAGGCCGTTGATCAGGATGATCATCTGCCCGGGCGTCGCGTAGACGAGGCAGATGTCGGGCGGATCGAGCCGGCCGCTCTGGAGCGGACTGACCGCGAGCGCCTGATACTGTCCGAACGGCACGACGTCCAGCGCCTCCTGGCGCTTGCGCGCATCTTCCGCCGTGCCGTGCCAGACGCCGACATAGTTCTCGCCGGCGAGCCATTTTTCGTCCTGCGGCGCGAGGCCGATCACCGCGCGGCACTGCGCGCCGACCAGATCGTCGCCGGTGATGCCGACGGTCCAGCCCAGACGCGCGGCCATGCTGACGATCTGGTCGGTGGTATGGATCGCGTTCGGCCGCCGGATTTTCGGGATCGCCTCCATCTCGGCGGCTTGGGCGAACAGCTTCATGCCGATCACTGTCGTCTTCAGCCGCAACAGGCTGTTGAGATCGGCGACGAGGCCGGCAAGATCGATCCTGTCTGCGCTCTGCTGCTGCATGGCATCCTCCGGGCCGGCAATCGCGCGCCGGTGCTGTGTTCTTGTTTTGCAGCTCCCGTTCTAGTCCTTGCCCGGTCCCGGAAGCAACTCGGCGGTCCGTCCCGTGACGCGGTACGCCAAAAGGCCGATCCATTCGCGCATGGCGACATCGGTCTTGCTGAGGCCTTCCGCGCCGTTGCGGGTGAAGGCGAAAACCGCGTCGCGCCCGCCCATCCGCCAGTCGACGGGGTAGGCCTCGACGTCAAATCCGGTCTTGCGGAAGACCCCCATCGCGCGCGGCATGTGGAAGGCCGACGTGACCAGGAGCCAGCGCTCGCCCGGCCTCGGCATCACCAGCTGCTTCGTGAAGACCGCGTTCTCCCAGGTGTTGCGGGACTCGCGCTCGACGATCAGCCGCTCCTTCGCTATGCCGAGACTCTCCAGGATCGGCGCGGAGTAATCGGCTTCCCTGGGTCCGGTCGAGATCAGATTCGCCGAGCCTCCGGTGAAGACGACGCGTGCATTCGGATAACGGCGTGCCAGCTCGGCCGGCGCAAAGAAGCGATCGGCGGCGTGCGAGACCACTGGCGTGCGGTGCGCAGCCGACAAATCGGTATCGACGGAGCCGCCGAGCACGATGATGCCGTCCGGCGCGCTGCGTGAGGAGTCCCACGCCGGAAACCGCGATTCCAAGGGATACAGCAGCAGATTGCCGAGCGGCGAAAACGCAGACAGCGCCAGCAGGACCAGCGTAGCCACGGCCAGCTTGCGGCCGAGCGATGCAAAGCGCGTCATCATCAGCAGCAGAGACAGGATTCCGAGCTCGACCAGCAGATTGATCGGCAACAGCGCTGTGCCGAGCGTCTTGGAAAGAACGAAATACAGGGGAGCCTCGCTGGAATGATCATGCCGGACTTGACCGGCCCATCCTTCTTCAGAAAATCTTCTTGAAAGAGGATCGATCGCCGGGTCAAGCCCGGGCTTAGCAGGTTCTCATGACGAGCTCTGATGCAACCGGACGGACAATGACCCATCATCACCTGCATTCAAGCCCCGAGACCTGCCATTGGGGCTTCTTCGAAGCCGCCCTCAAGCCCGTCCTCACCATCGCGAGTGGCGACGAGGTGACGGTCGACACCATCAGCGGGGGCCCGGACGTGCTGCCCGACCGCGACAAGTTTCACATTCCGCCGGAGATGCACGAGGTCCATGCCAAAAACGAGCGCATGCTGCCCGGCCACATCCTCACCGGCCCGATCGCGGTCGAGGGCGCCGAGCCGGGCGACGTGCTCGCGGTCGAGATCCTCGACGTCCAGCTCCGGCAGGACTGGGGCTGGAACATGATCAAGCCGTTGTCGGGCACCCTGCCCGACGATTTCCACGCCACGCGCATCCTCAACATCCCGCTGGACCGGACGCGGATGGTCGGCCGCATGCCGTGGGGCCTCGACCTGCCCCTCAAACCGTTCTTCGGCGTGATGGGCGTGTCGCCGCCGCCGGCCTGGGGCCGCATCTCCTCGCTGGTCCCGCGCGCGATGGGTGGCAATCTCGACAACAAGGAGCTTGGCGCGGGGGCGACACTGTACCTGCCGGTGTTCGTGCCGGGTGCGCTGTTCTCCTGCGGCGACGGCCATGGCGTGCAGGGCGACGGCGAAGTCTGCGTCACCGCGATCGAGACCGGGCTCCGGGGCCGCTTTCGGCTGACCCTGCGCAAGGATCTCAGGTTCGACTATCCCCGCGCCGAGACGGCGACGCACTACATCACCATGGCGATGGACCCCGACCTCGACCAATGCGCGGTCCGCGCGCTGCGCGACATGATCGTGCTGCTCGGCGAGGTGCGAAACCTGTCGCGCGAGGATGCCTACACGCTGTGCAGCCTGGCGGCCGATCTGCGGGTGACCCAGACCGTCAATGGCGCCAAGGGCATCCATTGCATGATCGAAAAGGCGATCGCGCACGGCTGAGCTGCGCCCGCTTCCCTGACCTGCTGACGCCACGTCGCCGCCCGGCCTCCCGCGCGGCGTGCAACGTCGTGCCAAATTTTATGTGTGATTCCAACGGGCTGAGCAACGAACTCAGCCTGAATTTGACTTCCACCCTTGAACCTAAATAGAGTCTTTATCGTTACTTTTATGTACCCGAGTAAGAGGCTAGCGTTCGGCCATGGCCACCGAAAAAGCCGAGACTGACCGCATTCCAGTGACCTTGGCGCTCTCGACCATCAACTATCTGGAGAAACTGGTGAGACAGGGCACCCACGGCACCAGCGTTCCCGGCGTCGCACGGACATTGATCGAGGAAGGCATCCGTCTCGCCATCAAGGACGGGCTTTTGTCGATTCGCGACAATGGCAGGACGTGAGGGCGCGCCCGACGTGATGCGGACGGATCTTGCGAAGCGGATGGCCGGCATCTGCAACCTGGGACCGATACAATGCCTGTTCTCTCACCGACTTCTTCGCCGACTTGGACTGACGAACGAATTGAACTTCTGAAGCAGCATTTCGAAGCCGGGCTCTCCTGCCGCCAGATCGCGGCCGATATCGGCGTCAGCCGCAATGCCGTCATTGGCAAGCTGTCCCGGCTCAATCTGACGCGCAGCCGCGCGGTCGAAGAGCGCCGACTCGAGCGAAGCCTTGCGCCACACGCCCGCGCCACACGCGCCGTACCGCGCCTGCAGTATGAGATGCTCGCCACGATCTACGGCGCGACCGACGCGCCCGTGATGGCCGGGCCGATCGACAACACCAATCGCTGCTCGCTGCTGGAGCTGTCCGAGAACCGCTGCCGCTGGCCGATCTCGACGCCGGGCGAAGAGGATTTCTGCTTCTGCGGCAACACCGCGCCCGACGGCCGGTCCTATTGCGCCGGCCACAGCCGCCTCGCCTACCGGCCGAATTCGCGTGCCCGCATGATGCGGGGTTAACTTGTTGTCTGGCGCGTTTTCCTGACGCGAACCGGTATCCGGTTGGCTTGAAAACGCCATCCCCAAAACGAAAAACCTCCGGCGGGGCATCACCGGAGGTCTCTGGAGGCTTAGCGTGAAGCTAAGAGCCGTGACTTTCGTAATCGGCTAAAGAGAGAATAGCTGATCAACTCAGGTAAGTAAATAAGTTTGAGGACGATCGAATCGCATGGCTCCTCTTCATCGTCCGCAGAGGCTGCCGGATTTTCCGAAAGCAGATCCTGCCGCAAGGCTCTCGCAAAAAGCCCCGGCGGTCTCCCGCCGGGGCTAAGGTCGGATCCGAGAGAACCTCGAGCTTACCAGTTGCGCTGGGCGCGCAGCAGCAGGCTGTAGGTGTCCTGGTCCTTCAGCTCGTAGGTGGCCGCCGGCTTGGCGACGCTCGTCAGAGCACCGGTCGTGATCGTGCCCGAGTACTTCTGGTCGAGGTGGCTGTAGGTGAAGTCAGCCGAGAAGGTCAGGTTCTTCACCGGCGTCCAGCGGGTGATGACGCCCACCTGGCCGATGTTGAAGTCCGGGTTGCAGGTGCCGGTCAGGGTGGCGAACGCGGCGCTGCCGCAGATCAGGCCCTTGGCCGTGCCGCTGTAGTTGACCGCAGCCCACGCGCCGTACAGCGCCGTGTTCCAGTACGGGCTCCAATTGTGAGTGTAGGCACCACGGAAGCCGTAGGTCTTGGTCAGCTCCATGCCGCCGCCGGGGCCGAACACCGCGTCAGACACGCCGGCAAAGCCGATGCTCTGATAGGCCGCGTTCGAGCTGCCGAACATCGAGTAGCTGGTCGCGGCCAGCTCCTGGAAGTTGTAACGGCTCGCACCGTCGGTGTAGACGCCGGAGATGTTGATCACGTCGCCTGCGCCGGTCGGGATGTTCTTGATCTGCAAGGCGAGCTGAACGGCCCAGCCCCACTTGTCTTCAGGGTGACCGGTGGCTTCGGTCGCACCGTAGTAGGCGGCGTGGTTGTCATGCGCGGCGACCGACGCCTGGAAAAGACCCCAGGCCTGATCGACGCGGACCATGCCGACGATGTCGGGCGCACGGCTGCCGCCGAGGTTGTTCGAGCCGTAAGCGCCACCCAGCACGCCGGTGGTGCTCATGCCGGCAGTGTTCCAGATGTTGGTCTGGAAGACCTGCGTCTGGTCCTGAAGCGAGAACGCCGCCGTCACGCCCTGACCGAAATCAGCGGTGTAGGTGGCCTGAACGACGCCGTTGGTGGTGCCGCTGCCGCCGACGAGCTGGTCGAAGTTGTTGCCGGGATAGTTGATCCAGGGCGCGTCGAACTGCGACACGGCCTTACCGAGGGTGAAGCCGGCGAACTGGATGAAGGCGTAGTAGACGCCGAGCGCGCCGCCCGAGATCGCACCGTCGGTACCGTTGACGGCACCGCTGGTCGAACCGACGAGGCCCGTGCCCGCAGCGTTGAGGCCGAGCGTGCCGCTGTACTGGGTCGCGCCCGTGGCCGAACCCGTGCCGACATAGTTGCCGGTCGTCCAGGTGAAGACCGCGTCGAAATAGGTGCGGACCACGCCGTACTCGGTCGCGGTGCGCGTGTCGATGTTGAGGTCTTCACGAGCGCGCATCGAGTAGTAGTTAGTCAGGCGGTTGTTCGCCGCGAACACGTTGTTGTACTGGGCGTTGTAGTTGCCGCCGGCGTTGAGCGCCACTTCGGCACGCAGATAGCCGCCCAGCTTGATGCAGGTGTCGCTGCCCGGGATGTAGTAGAAACCCGCGCCGTAAAGCGAGCAGACCTTCACGTACTCGACCGCCTTGGCCTTGAGCGGAAGATCAGCCGCCTGAGCTCCACCGACGGCGATTAGACCCGCCGCAGTGCCGAGCAAAAGGCTCTTCACCACTTTCATTGAAAACCTCCAAGTTCTCATTTTACGGAGACCGGACCGTGAGGCCCCCCAGATCCCCATCTCTTCAAATCCGCTCGGCCGCTTCGCGCTTTCGGACACACCCGCATTCGACGCGAGGGACGTGAGCGAACCACCTGCAACGGGACGATCGAGTACCCCCACCGTCACGGAGCAATATGCCTGCGCCGTTCCGCTAATCAAAATACTTTATCTGCTCAGCTTTGTAGTTTCACTAAACCTGTGCTCCGCGGGCAACACCCGGGTCGACTGATCTGCTGAGCCGGTCATCTTTGTAATTTTAGTGACAAAATTACCCTGCTCTGCACTTGCGTCAGAGCAGGCTTGCGTGGACTATGGCCTTCTACGACACCAGCCAGAAGATCAGATCACGGGAGTGACGCTGTGTCCGCAACGAGGAAGGAAGGAGCGCGTCTGCGCTCCATCGGAAATCTCGATATCATCCGGCGTTTCACCTGGGAGATATCGTCGATCAACATGTATCTGGAAGAACTGCGTCAGTTCTGGGCCAGAACGCTCGGCATCAGCGGGCCGCAATGGTTGATCCTGATGGCGATCTCCGACCTCGACAAGGACGACGGCATCCCGGTCAACGTCGTCTCCAAGCTGCTCCACGTCGATCCGTCCTTCGTCACGACCCAGTCCAAGCTGCTCGAGAAGAAGGGCCTGTTGCGCCGTCGTCCCTCCCCGACCGACGCCAGGGTGGTCCGCCTCTCCCTGACCGAGAAGACGCAGAAGCACCTGGCGAGCCTCAACGAGCAGTACAAGACCATCAAGGAATTCGTCTTCCAGGAATTCGACGAGAACGAGCTCACCGAATTCACCGCCAAGCTCGCGACGCTGAAGACCCGCCTGGAAAAGGCCTGCGTCCGTCTCAGCCTCGACTTCTGAGCGGGCTGCCGCCGCTAGATGCGCGCGCCGCCGAGCCGCGATTCGAGCCAGTCGAAGATGTATTCGTTGGCAAGGCTCGGGTTGTCCGCATGCGCCTGCGCTGCGCCGGTCTCCGTCGCGGTGAACACCTTGAGCATGACATCCGAGCTGCCGAGCCGCGAGTTCTGCACGATCTGACGGGCCCGATCGGCCTTCAGCCAGCCGTCCTCGCCCAGCGTGATCAGCACCGGACAATCGGCGCTGGACGCCATCAGCGGCGCATGGGGCACCGGGACGATGCTGACGTCGCTCATCGCGAACCGGCTGGCGAAGAAGGCGCGCTCGTGCAGGTCCCACAGGCCGCCGTCGCAGACGGCGGCGGCAAGGCGCGGCTCCTGCAACACGGCGCGCGCCACGAAGGAAGAGCCCCAGCCATCGGCGACGATCGCGACGCGATCGAAATCGACGTCGCGGCGGGTCTCCAGATAGTCCATGACGCCGGGAATCGCGCTCTCGAGATCCCGCCGCCGCAACAGCACGTCGAGATAATCGTCGCGCTGGTCGCCGAACAGGTCCAGCGCCAGCATCGAGAAGCCGCGCTCGCGCGCATGCGGCGCGAGCTTGAACAGGAACTCCTCCTTGCGGTGGCCGGGCTCGCCGATACAGATCACTGTCGGCGCCCGCCCGCCTGCCGCCGCGGGCAGGAAGTAGCCCTGCAACGCATGATCCTCGACCCATGGTATCGTCACGACTTCGCCGGACGGGTTGCGCGCCGTGAGATAACGACGGGCGCATTCCTGCATCGCCAGCACCGCAACCCAGCGGCGCTCGTCGGCCGGATCCAGCGGCATCGCCGCCGCGCCATAGTAATTCATCGCTCGCAGCCAGTTACGCTGCGCCGTCGCCATGTGGCCTTCGGCGAAGGCGGCTTCGGCACGCTGACGGTTCACTTGCGCGAGCTTCTTCCACTCGCGATGCCAGGATTGCTCGTCACCACGCTTGAGCCGCCGCGCGATCATCAGACATTCCGCGATCGTGGCGCCGCCCTCCTGGGCCGCGGTGAGGAGCCGCGTGAATTCAGCGGAGATGTCCTCTCTCTCCGGGCAAAGGGTCCAGTCGTCGGAGAGGCATGCGGGTATCATCGGGAGCTACGCTCTATCGTCGCGTTACCCCTGATTCACTAAACTATTTTGGTTCCTTGACCAAGCCGCCGTGCGCCGAATGAGACCCGTTTGACATCACCATCGCTTGAACGATGCTTGATGAGCGGCCGCGTCGCATGCGTGACATTCCAATTCGTCATAAGGCGCCGAACATTGGCAGGAGGTGGCACGCAAAATCACCGGCGCACCTCTTGCCATGACGCGCATCATACATACATCCGCGCGCCATCGTTGACGGTGTCGGCCAGGCAGGTTCAGCCGAGACGCCAGCCGACCTGCTGCGTGAAACTTTCGTAGAAGGCGCGGTCATAGGCTTGCTCCGGCGTGGCCCGGACGCGCTCGTCAAGGCGCCTTGCATCCTCGCCCACAAGAATGCGCCATTGCTCCGCCTTGACCCCGTCGAGAATGATCTTGGCGGCCTGCGCGGCGGTCGTCGGCGCATCCTCGAGGAAGCTGCGGGCGCGCTCGGCGAACACCGCCTGGATATCCTCGTCCGACATCTTGTCGGCATCCGGCACGCCGGCCGCGACCATGCGCTTGCGGGTCAGCGCGACCTCGTCGGGGTTGAGCCGTTCCGAGCCGTCGGCGCTCTGCACCTTGCGCGAATTCGAAACGATCGAGGTGCCGATGTGGCCTGGCATCACCACGGAGCATTTGACGTGCGGCGCATGCAGGCGCAGATCGTTGATCAGCGCCTCGGTAAATCCCTTCACCGCGAACTTGGCCGAGCTGTAGGCGGTGTGCGCCTGGTTCATGCCGATCGAGGCCCAGAAGCCGTTGACGCTCGCGGTGTTGACGATGTGGGCCTCGTCGGCCGCGACCAGCATCGGCAGGAAGGTGCGAACACCGAGATAGACACCGCCCCAACAGATGTTGAAGGTGCGCTCCCACTGCTCGCGCGTGTTGGTGAACAGGCTGCCGCCGCCACCGATGCCGGCATTGTTGAACAGAAGATGGATCCGGTCCGTCTGCAGCTGCTCGGCGAGCTCGTCGCGAAAACGCTTGAGGTGATCCTCGATCGCAACGTCGGCGACATGCGTCGTAATGCGCAGTCCCTGCGGCAGCTTCTCGAGCTCGCAGAGCCGTTTGGTTTCGGCCATTGCCGCTTCCGAGACGTCGCACATCGCGACATTGCAGCCCTCGGCAACCAGCTGCCGGGCGAGCTCGCGTCCCATTCCCGTGCCGCCGCCGGTGATGACGGCGATCTTTCCTGTAAAATCCTTCATGGGACTTCGGGCCCTCCCCTTGTCGGTCTGTTTCTTTACAGCTGGCGCCGCCGACAACGGCGCGCGCAAAATGTAGCAGCGCCGCATCCGCACGCAAAAGCTGATCGACGCGGCGCGCCGATCAAACATCGCGCCTTATTTCGAGGCACGGACTATTCCGCGCGAATCCGAGCCGTGACGATCTCGGCACGAACCGCAGCTGCCGGCTGACCAGGCGATGCACCGGGGGCGTATCGCGGCAGTGGCCGCTGTGGCGCGCCCGCCACACGCGGTTTATCCCGCCGGTTCCCCGTATTTGTCCGGCTTCGGTTTAAGGGCAGCTTTTTTACAATCCGAATCGCCACATGGAATCCGGACGCTGGGTCGAGTCGGCCAGGCCACGTGTTGTTTGTGTCACAGGCTCTGGCACTCCGCTTGCATCCCCTTCGTGGTCAGAAACTACCGATGAGGTGACTGGAATGTTCGTGACCGTCGTAGCCGTGCTCTGCCGGCTTGGTGCATCCGCCACAGGCGGCTGTGTCGAAGAGATCGTGACCGACAGCAACATGACGCCCGAGATGTCGATGATGCAGTGTGCGGTCGGCGCACAGGCTCCGCTTGCCAAATGGATGGGCGAGCATCCGATCTATCACGCCAATTGGCGGCTCGAGCGCTACAAATGCGTGCCGGGCCACTACGAGATCAAGGGCCACGCCTAAGGCCCCGCAAAACGACGTCCATCGAGGAAACGCCCGGGGCTGCCTTGTCCCTCCGCGCGCATACTGCCAGCGCCGGACTCATCGAGACGGCGCCTCGCGTGACAATGATCACGCTTCCCCTCAAGCTACCGCTCGCAAAATGATCGCACGCGCCTGCCGCCCCTCCGGCGTCGGCATCAGCGCATAATTGTGCGGCTGGTCACGGAGCAGATGCAGCTCGACCGGCACGCCCACCGCCCTCGCCCGCTCCGCAAGATCGACGCTGTCGGGGTAGAGCAGATCGCGCGTCCCCGAGAAAATGGTCATCGGCGCAAGCGCGCGGAAGGCGCCGTTGAGCGGGCTGACGAAGGGATGGCCGACATCGAGCTCGCCGGCATAGAGGCGCCCGGCTTCGACGATCCCGGGAATGTCCTGGATCGGGTCGCGCGCCGCGATCTCGACCTGCTCCGGGCGGCTGACCGAGGCCTCGGCCGCAGGCGAGATCAGCATCAGCCGGTTCGGCTGCCGATGGCCGCGGTCGCGCAGCCACTGGCATGCGGCGAGCGCGAGGCCCGCGCCGGCCGAATTGCCGACCACCGTGACCTTTGCCGGCCCGGCATCCTCCAGCAGCATCCGCAGCAGCTCGGCCGTCGCCGGCACGACGTCCTTGGCGGTGGCCCGCGGCGCCAGCGGATAGATCGGCACGACGCAGACGACGCGCGCCTTGCGCGTCATCTGGCCGATGAAGCGCCAATGCGCCGGTACGATCTCGTTGATGTAGCCGCCGCCATGCAGGAACATGACGAAGTTGCAGCCCTCATGGCCCGACGACGGCGCCGTGTAATAGACCGGCCAGCCGCCCATCTTGGTCAGCGTCGCCTCGACGCCGCGGCCAAGTCCCGTCGGCTCGAACGATGCCGGCTGCAGCGCGAGCTTCTGCACATGGGCCTGCACCGCCTCGGCTGACGCGAGCTGCTCCTTGTACGGAAGCTGCCGCAGCAGCAGGTTGAAGGCGCGGCTCTGCAGGCTTGGCGCGGGATCGCGCGGCGCCCCAGCACCGAACACGCAACCGCCTGGGCAAAGCTGCAATGCCGATACAAGTCTTGCAACGCTCATGGTCCGTCCTCCGCCTGGCTGCATCCATATGGCGACGAAGCAGCTTGCCGGAAGGCCGCGCTTCGCCGATATAATGCGAGCGAACGCTCGTTTTTTCTACTCGCATTCGGATTCGACGCCATGGCGCGCAAGCCGCCGACAAAACCCCGGAAAAATGCCTCGCAAGCACGCTCGCGCGCCACGGTCGACGCGCTGATCGAGGCAACCGCTCGCATTCTGGTCCGCGAAGGTTTTGAGAAGACGAGCACCAACCGCATCGCCGAGGTCGCCGGCGTCAGCGTCGGCTCGCTCTACCAGTATTTTCCGAGCAAGGAGGCGCTGGTCGCCGCCGTGATCGACCGTCACAACGACGAGATCATGCACATCGTCCGCGCCGCCTTCGTCGAGGTCGCGGACATGCCGGTCGAGAAAGCGGTGCGCCGGCTCGTCACCGTCGCGATCGAGGCCCATCACATCGATCCGGACCTGCATCGCGTCCTCGCCGAGCAGATCCCGCGCTCGGGGCGGCTCGCCGAAGTCGAGGCCTTCAATCACGAGGTCCACGCCCTCGTCCGCGACTATTTCGAGAGCCGTCGCACGGAGATGCGCAAGATAGACCTCGATATGGCAACCTTCATCTGCGTCAGCGCGATCGAGGCGGTGGCGCACAACACGGTGCTGCATCAGGCCGAGATGCTGTCGGAGAAAACGGTGAAGACGCTGGTCGACGAGACCACAAGGATGGTAGTGGGCTATTTGCGTCCATCCGGGTAGCACGCGTCATCTGTTACAGATTTGTCGCACTTCAAGAACGCGTGCGCGAGCCTCGTCGAGGTCTTGAACTTGGCAGAAAAGCCCCACCTATCCGGCGAGCGGCAAAATACCTGAGAAAGTCAGCTAATGCAGTCACCAGAATGGAAGGCGATGGCCATTGCCGGAGCGATTGCGCTCCTGTCGGTGTCCCTGCTGGCCGCCGACGCAACGCTCGACCTGAGCGCCAGCGGGTTCACCAAGCGCCTCGAAAGCGCGCGGGCGTCCATCGTGGATGTGGTGGGACCGCGCCAGCTCGCCTTCGCCGTCCGGACCTGGACCCGCGGCAAGCCGCTGCCCGAGCCGCAGTGCCAGCACAGCGCCGCGATCGCGCAAAGCTTCGGTCCATTTGAGAAGAAAATGGTCGGAGCGAGAGGATTTGAACCTCCGACCCCTAGTCTCCCAGACTAGTGCGCTAACCGGGCTGCGCCACGCTCCGAATGCCGTTCCATTAGCTAGGATCGCCGCTTTGCGCAAGGCGAGGTCACACCATTTTGCTGGTTCGGTCCAATAGGCCGTGGGCCAATGTCCCGGGAACTGTCCGCAAAGTCGGCGAAAGGCGCCCTCACCCGTCCTTCAGCGCCTGATCCAGCATCTCACGGCAGGCGACGAGGTCGGCGAGCGCCCGGCCCAGCCGCTCGCGATCCAGCGCGCTGGGGCCGGAGGGCGCGGCGCCGCCCTTGCGGAAGGTGGTGAGGATTTCCTCGTCGTCGACCTCCGTGAAGCGGAAGTCGATGCCCTCTTCCTCATCCCCCTGGTAGTCGTCATCATCGGCGTCGGTGATGCCCGTGATGGGGGCCTCGTCGTCCGGCTCCATCAGGCTCTGGCCGATGGCGTCCTCGATGGCCCCGAACGAGACGGCGGCCGCACCGTCAGCGAGGCCCTGCACCGACTTGACGCCATGCTCCTTGAGGATCCGCTGCACGCCACGGATGGTGTAACCCTCGCCGTAGAGCAGCCTGCGGATGCCCTTGAGCAGGTCGACGTCGTCGGGGCGGTAGTAGCGGCGGCCGCCGCTGCGCTTCATCGGCTTGATCTGCGAGAAGCGGGTCTCCCAGAACCGCAGCACGTGCTGCGGAATGTCGAGTTCCTGCGCTACTTCGCTGATGGTTCGGAACGCATCCGGCGCCTTGTCCAAATGCCAAATCCTTATCCGACGGGCGAATTACGCCTCGGGTTGAGCCTTGCTGGCGTCGCCGTTGGTGCGATGCTGGGCGTTGATGCGCTGCTTCAGGATCGCCGACGGCTTGAACACCATCACCCGCCGCGGCGAGATCGGCACTTCGGTACCGGTCTTCGGATTACGGCCGATGCGCTGACCCTTCTTGCGCACCATGAAGGAACCGAACGAGGACAGCTTCACCGTCTCGCCCTTCTCCAGGCAGTCGGTGATCTCCTTCAGCACGAGTTCCACGAAGGCAGATGATTCCGTGCGCGACAGCCCCACCTTCTGGTAGACGGCTTCGCAGAGATCGACACGCGTTACGGTTTTACTTTGATCGGTCATCGCCCTGCCCCACATCACGGCGAACAATTGTTGTCTGAAATTATGAGCTTACGGCACGGCGGTCAACAGCGCTCATCAATGCAGACGCATCGATAATCGGCGCTGATTCCGGCAAAATTTTATCGACGCTACCAGCGCACCAGCGCGGAGCCCCAGGTGAAGCCCCCGCCCATCGCTTCCAGCAGCACCAGGTCGCCGCGCTTGATGCGGCCGTCCTTGCGCGCCACCGACAGCGCCAGCGGGATCGAGGCCGCCGAGGTGTTGCCGTGACGGTCCACCGTCAGCACCACCTTCTGCGGTGCGATATGAAGCTTGTGCGCGGAGGCGTCGATGATTCGCTTGTTGGCCTGGTGCGGCACGAACCAGTCGATGCTGTCGGCATTGAGCCCGGTCGCCTCGAAGGCATCGACGATCACGTCGGTGATCATGCCGACCGCATGCTTGAAGACCTCGCGGCCCTCCATGCGCAGATGGCCGACGGTCTGAGTCGAGGACGGACCGCCGTCGACGAACAGTTTTGCTTTGTGGCGGCCGTCGGAGCGCAGATGCGTGGTCACAACGCCACGGTCGGTCGCGGCCTTGCCCGGCTGCTCCTGCGCCTCCAGCACCACGGCGCCGGCACCGTCACCGAACAGCACGCAGGTGCCGCGGTCGTTCCAGTCGAGGATGCGCGAGAAGGTCTCCGCGCCGATCACCAGCGCGCGCTTGAAGGCGCCGGTACGCAGGAAATTGTCGGCGGTGGCAAGTGCAAACACGAAGCCCGAGCACACCGCCTGGAGATCGAACGCGGCGCCATGATTGATGCCGAGTCCATGCTGCACGGCGACGGCCGTTGCGGGAAACGTGTTGTCGGGCGTCGAGGTCGCCAGCACGATCAGCTCGATCGACTGCGCATCGATGCCGGCATCGGTGAGCGCGGCCTGCGCCGCCTTGATCGCCAAATGCGAGGTGAACTCGCCCTCGGCCGCGATGTGCCGCTCACGAATGCCGGTGCGCTGCACGATCCACTCGTCGGACGTGTCGATACGCGCCGCCAATTGGGCATTGGTCACCACCTGCTCCGGCAGGTAGGAGCCGCAGCCGAGCACGACCGAACGAATTTGAGTCACGAAACAGCCTCCTGCGCGGACTGCACGGAAGTGAGTGCACCGCCCTCGCGGTTGAGCATCTGATTGATCTTGTTCAGGAGATCGTAGTGAGCCATCTCATAGCCAACATCGATCGCATAGGCAAAGCCTTCGGCGTTGATTCCGCCATGGCTCTTGACCACCAGTCCATTGAGCCCCAGCAACACCCCGCCGTTGGACTTGTTGGGGTCCATCTTGTCGCGCAGGGCCTTGAAGGCGCTGCGGGCAAAGAGATAGCCGAGCTTGGACAGCCAGCTCCGTTGCATCTCGTTGCGGAGTAATTCCGCCATCTGCCGCGCGGTTCCCTCGGCGGCCTTGAGCGCGATGTTGCCGCTATAGCCTTCGGTCACGATGACGTCGGCCACCCCCTTACCGATGCCATCGCCCTCCACGAAGCCGATATAGTCGAGTTCCGGCAGGTTCCGCGCGCGCAGGATTTCACCGGCCTCGCGGATCTCCTCGTGTCCCTTGATTTCCTCGGTGCCGATGTTGAGCAGGCCGACCGTCGGGCGCGGCTTGTTGAACTGCACGCTCGCCATGGCCGCGCCCATCACCGCGAGCGCCACCAGATGCCGCGCATCGCCGCCGATCGTGGCGCCAAGGTCGAGCACGACGGATTCACCGCGCCTGGTCGGCCAGATCGCGCTGATGGCCGGGCGGTCGATGCCCGGCAGCGTCCGCAGGTGGAAGCGCGACATCGCCATCAGCGCGCCGGTATTGCCGGCGGACACCGCGACATCCGCCTCGCCCTTCTTCACTGCGTCGATGGCGAGCCACATCGAGGAGGTCTTGCGGCCGCGCCGCAGCGCCTGGCTCGGCTTGTCGGAGCCGCTCACGGCAACCTCGGTGTGGATAATCCTCGAGGCGGCCTTGAGGGCGGGATGCTTCTCGAGCTCGGGCTCGATCCTGGCGCGGTCCCCGACGAGCAGGAATTCGGTGTTGCGATGCCTGCCAAGCGAGATGGCGGCGCCTGGAATCACCACGGCGGCGCCGGCGTCGCCCCCCATGGCGTCCAGCGCGATGCGAATCTTGCTTAGCATGAAAGTCCTGGAAACCTGGTCTGGTGCGGTCTTGAACGAGCGGGGCCGCGAAATGGGTTCGCCAACGATTTGGCGACCGGCCAAGCGCCACGCCGCACCCGGACCGCGGCGCGACAATAGCGTTTTGTTATCCCGAAACAACCTCTTGCCCCCAGCCTTTTGTATTCAGGACGATCAGCTGGCAGGTGATCGAATTCGCCGTAAACAACAATAAATTCAAATAGATATGACTATTCCTCAAACCATCCTGACAAACGCCTCGCACCCCCTCGCAAGGCGATCACCTTGAAATGCCGATTTATCGGCCCTTCTTCGCGTCCTGGAGCGCCTTCAGCGCCGCGAACGGATGATCCTCCGGGTCGGGAGCGGTAACTTCCGCCTCGAACACGGCCCCGGGCTTGCGGGGATAGGGATCGATCGCCAGGAACAGCGCGTCGGTGGCGAGCCGGCCGAGATCGATGATGCCGCCAACGATGGCCTCCGGCGGATCGACGACCTCCGGAGGCTCCTCGTCGTCCTGGCCCTCCTCGATCAGGTCGGCAAGGCGGCGCGCCTCGGCCTCGGGAGCGAAGATCAGGTCCACCTCCTCCTCGATGTCGTTCTCGATCGGATCGAGCGTCACGACGCAGGTCTGGCCGATCCGGGCGCGGACTTGGCCGGTGACCTGATAGCGGCCGCCGCTTTTCGGCACGACGTCGAAGCTGGCCTTGGCGGACAGGATCTCGCGAAGGCCGGCGAGCTCGGCCATGGCCTGCCGTTCGGCGGCCGACGCCTCGAGTTCGCGATACACGCCGGTGTCGGGAATCTGCGCGACGATGACGGGAGACCGCCAGGGATCGGGCGCGGCTCCGGTGTGCGGTCGGCTCATGGTTTGACATCCTCGGAAAGCGCTGGCGGAAACTTGAACGACGCGCGCAGCAGCGCGGCCTCGCTGGTCCGGCCGAGATCGGCCTCCGTGGCTAGGGCATAAGCCGCGAGCCGCCGCGCCTGGTCCAGACCGGACCCGTTCAAGATATTCTTGCAGATCGCCGCCGCCAGCGCCTCGCCGCCGGCTTCGATCGCCTGGTCGTAGGCCTGCACCCGGCCGTAAAACGCCTCGCCGAAGGCCCGCATCCGCTTCGGCACGGTCTGGTCGCCGACCCCCATCTCGCGCAGATTGTCGTCCATGTCCTCGCAGAAGCGGTCGAACAGCGCCTGCGACAGCTCGGTGGTGCCCTGGACAGTGCGCAGCCGGCGCAGCACCAGCCAGAGATGCAGCAGCAACAGGTCGAAACGCCCGTTAACCGTATCGGACACGCCCAAGTCGCGGTAAAATATGGGTTCTCGCGCCTGCGTCACGATCATGCCATAGATGGCTTCAATGGTGCCGGCCGGGGCTAGCCGGGGTTTCCTGAAGTGATTGAACGGCCAAAGCATTGTGGTTTCCGCAAGCGGGCGCGCGCGTGTTGCATTCAGAGCCTCCGCCCGGTACTTCAGCGCCTCGCGCGACGCAAGGGGACGGAATCAGTTCCGCTATGACGATAACGAACCAGACCAGCCCGCGCGCAAGCCAGCCGCGCGGCCTTCATGCACGCTGGCGCGGCTTGCGCATGGCTGCCGCCGTGGCTCTGGTCGGCCTGGCGCTGGTGGGCTGCACCGGCGAGCAATTCCAGAAGGGCTACATCCTTCCTCCCGGCGCGCTGGAGCAGATTCCGATCGGCGCAAGCCAGGACCAGGTGCTGATCGTGATGGGTACGCCCTCCACGGTCGCGACCCTCGACGGCGAAGTGTTCTACTACATCTCGCAGCGCTCGGAGCGTCCCGTCGCCTTCATGAACCAGAAGGTGGTCGATCAACGCGTGATCGCGATCTATTTCGACAAGAACCGGCGCGTGCGTCGGCTGGCGAACTACGGCCTCCAGGACGGCAAGATCTTCGACTTCATCAGCCGCACCACGGCGACGTCGGGTCAGGAGATGAGCTACCTCGCGCCGCTGTTCAAGCTGCTGAGCTTTAACTGATCCTTCAGCCTGCGGCGTCCTGTCGCTGTCCGCGCGGCGCTCGCCGCCGCCCGCGACTTGCCGTTGCGCGCAGCCTTCCCTACGCTCCCTGTAAAACAAGAAGCAGGGAGTGGATTCGTGCCCAATCGTTTGTTGTCCCGCCGTCGCGTGCTGACCGCTGCTGCCGGCCTTTCGGCTGCGGCGATCCTACCGCGATCGAGCCTCGCCGACTGGAAGCCGACCGAGAACGTCCGCATCATCGTGCCGGCCGCAGCCGGCGGCTCGACCGACGTCATGGGCCGGCTCTTGGCCGCGCATTTGCAAACCGTCTGGGGCCAATCGGCCGTCGTGGAAAACCGCTCCGGCGGCGGCGGCACGATCGGCACGGCCGAAGCGGTCCGCGCCAAGCCTGACGGACACACCATCCTGATCGGCAATCCCGGGCCGAACGCCATCGCCTACAGCATCTTCAAGAACCTCACCTACAAGCCGGACCAGCTCCAACCGGTCTCCAACATGATCCGGATCCCGAACATCGTCTCGGCGCATCCGAAGACCGGCATCAAGTCGATCGCCGAGCTGATCGCGTATCTGAAGGCCAATCCGGATAAGCTCAGCTACGCCTCCTCTGGCGTCGGCCAGAGCCCGCATCTCACCGGCGCCTGGTTTCTCCAGCTCACCGGCCTGAAAATGACGCACATCCCGTTCCGCGGCGCCGGTCCCGCGCTCCAGGCCGCGCTTGCGGGTGACATCCAGATCCTGTTCGACAATCTCTATCCGAGCCTGCCGCAGGTGCAGAACGGCACCCTCACGGGCCTCTGCGTCACCACGCCAGAGCGCAGTGACCTCGCGAAGGACCTGCCGACCATGCGCGAGAGCGCGCCGGAGCTCGCCAATTTCGACGTGTCTTCCTGGTTCTCGGTGTTCCTGCCGAAGGGCGTCCCCGCGCCCGTGCTCGACGCACTCAATCTCCAGGTCAAGGCGATGCTGGAGCGCGACGACATCAAGAAGCAGATCGCCGCCATGGGCGCCCGCGCCGACTACGGCACGCCGCAGCAGTTCGCCGCCTTCGTGGACGCCGAGACGAAGAAGTTCGCCGGCATCATCCAGAAGGAAGGGCTGCAGATGGACGTGCAGTAGGCGCGCTCAAGAGAGGTCGGCACAAGGAGAGCGCGCAACACACCGCTGTCATTCCCCGCGCAGGCGGGGAATCCAGTACCCCGCGCCTTATCCGTATGCCATCATCGCCTCTGGAATACTGGATCGCCCGCCTGCGCGGGCGACGATGGCGAGGTTGAAGCTGCGCAATGATGGGATGGCTGATATCGGCCTCTCCAATCGGGATAGGGGGGAGTCTCGCGACTCCTCCCCTCCCACACCACCGTACATACGGGTCCGTATACGGCGGTTCGGCGGATTATGCAGGCCACTGTCCCGTGACGGAAGCCAAGCCGAGCGAAGCGAAGAAGCTATTTGGCAGAGCAATGGCGAGCGCGGGGCTGTTCGCGAGCCGCCAAGGGCCATGCGGGGCGCCGGCAGTTTGCGCTGCCAGATCCCGGCCGACGCCACGGCGTCGCAGCTCGGCGAAGCGAGCGGGTCCATACTTCCATTGCTTCCAGACGACGGCGCGCAGCCGCCGCCTGATCCACCGGTCAAGCACGCGCAACACCGACGGGGTTTGGCAGAAGCCGAAGTAGCCGCGCCACCCGATCAGGTAGGCTGACAACTCCTTGGTAATCTGCACGAGGCTTCGACCGCACGTGCGTCGCGTCAGCTCCAGAACTTTTACCTTGAAGCGGGCGAGCGCCTGCGGCGCGATGCGCCGTCGCGGTGGTTCACTTCCGCCGGTAAAGCTGAAGCCCAGGAACTTGCGAACGCTCGGTTTGGCGACCGCACTCTTGGCCTTGTTGATCTTGAGCTTGAGGTGCTTTTCGAGGAACCGTTCGAGGCCGGCCAACACCCGCTCGCCCGCCTTCTGACTGCGTACATAGATATTGCAGTCGTCGGCGTAGCGCACGAAGCGATGGCCGCGTTTCTCCAGTTCCTTGTCCAGCACATCCAGCATCAGGTTCGACAACAGCGGCGAGAGCGGTCCGCCTTGCGGCGTACCCTCCTCCGTCGGGCTGACCAGCCCTGCCTCCATCACACCCGCAGTCAAGAAGCCACGGATGAGCTTGAGGAGGCGCTTGTCAGCGACCCGTTTGGCAATGAGCCCCATCAGGATGTCGTGGTTGACCCGGTCGAAGAACTTTTCCAGATCGATGTCGACGACGACGGCGTAACCGGATGCGATGTAGGTCTGCGCCCGTTCCACCGCCTGATGCGCCGAGCGGGTCGGCCGGAAGCCGAAGCTCGCTTCGGAGAACGTTCCGTCCCAATCTGCCTGCAACACCTGCATCACCGCCTGCTGGATGAAGCGGTCGAGCACCGTCGGGATGCCGAGCGGCCGCAGGCCGCCCGACGCCTTCGGTATCTCCACCCGCCGCACCGGCTGTGGCTTATAGGTGCCGTCAAGCAACTGGGCGCGGATCGTGAGCCAGTGCTCCTTCAGATAGGCCGATAGCTCGCCGACGGTCATCCCATCGACGCCTGCCGCACCCTTGTTGCGCTTCACTTGCGCCAATGCTGCTTGCAGATTCTCACGCTCGACGACTACTTCCATCGACGGTCCTGCGACCGCCGGGCGTTCGAGGCTGGCTCTCACCGCGCTTGCTTCGGTCTCTCCGGCGGCGGAGCTTGCGGCTTCACCGCCTGCTCCGGTGCCCAAGTTCAGTTCGACCTGATTCTTCTGCCGCATGGCTCGCGCGAGATCGTTGCTCTACTAACCACTTCCACCGTTCGGGCCTTCGGCGGCACACGCCACCTACTATGCCCTCAGCTGACTTCTGCGCTGCGGTCGGGCCGCCTTACGACGACCTCAGTCCCGTTGCCGGGACACAACGCAGACCTCCCGAGGTAAGACCGACCGCCTTCACCGCGCGCCCGCCGAATTTACCACCCCGACCCTTGATGACCCTGGACTTCGCGATCAGTTGCTCGCTCGTCCGGCCGGGTAGGCCTCGTTATCCGGTGTTTGTCCATCGGGCCGCGGCTTTGCTCCACGCTTTCTTCAGACCCCACCTCGCGGTGACGCCCTTGCGCTTCGCTAATCCTTCGCCGCCATCAGGCTGGATAGAGGACTTCCACCTCCAAGCTGTCGTTCATACTCGGCACACAGCAAAAACCCCGCGGCTTGCGCCACGGGGTTTGTCTTGTGCAGCCTTGGCCAGCTCAGTGCGCCAGGATCGCCAGCAGCAAGAGCGCCACGATGTTGGTGATCTTGATCATCGGGTTCACGGCGGGGCCGGCCGTGTCCTTGTAGGGATCGCCGACGGTGTCGCCGGTCACCGCGGACTTGTGGGCGTCACTACCCTTGCCGCCGAAATGACCGTCCTCGATGTACTTCTTGGCGTTGTCCCAGGCGCCGCCGCCGGAGGTCATGGAGATCGCGACGAACAGGCCCGTCACGATCACGCCGAGCAGCATCGCGCCCACCGCCGAGAACGCCGCCGACTTGCCGGCCGCGCCGCCCCCCGCGATCGCGTAGATCACGAAATAGACGACGATCGGCGACAGCACCGGAAGCAGCGAGGGGATGATCATCTCCTTGATCGCCGCCTTGGTGAGCAGGTCGACCGCCTTGCCGTAATCGGGCTTGTCCGTGCCCTGCATGATGCCCGGCTTCTCGCGGAACTGACGCCGCACCTCCTCCACGATCGCCCCGGCCGCGCGGCCCACAGCGGTCATGCCCATCGCGCCGAACAGATAGGGCAGCAGGCCGCCGAACAGCAGACCGACCACGACATAGGGATTGTTGAGCGAGAAGTCCGGATTGACGCCGGCGAAGTAGGCGTGATGCGCGCTGTCGCCAACGAAGAACTTGAGGTCCTGGTTGTAGGCCGCAAACAGCACCAGGGCGCCGAGACCGGCGGAGCCGATCGCGTAGCCCTTGGTCACCGCCTTGGTGGTGTTGCCGACCGCGTCGAGCGCGTCGGTCGACTTGCGCACCTCCTTCGGCAGGCCCGCCATCTCGGCGATGCCGCCGGCGTTGTCCGTCACCGGACCGAAGGCGTCGAGCGCGACGATCATGCCGGCGAGCGCCAGCATGGTGGCGGTCGCGATCGCGATGCCGAACAGGCCGGCGAGGCTATAGGTGACCAGAATGCCGGCGATGATGACGATCGCGGGCAGCGCGGTCGCCTCCATCGAAACGGCGAGACCCTGGATCACGTTGGTGCCGTGACCAGTCACCGACGCCTGGGCGATCGACTTCACCGGGCGATAGTCCGTGCCGGTGTAGTATTCGGTGATCCAGATGATCAGTGCGGTGACGACGAGGCCGACCACGCCGCATTCGAACAGCGCCATGCCCGTGTAGTCGACGCCCTCGAGCTTGCCGAAGCCGATCAGGGCGTAGATCACCCCGCCGATGCCGATCAGTGACAGGATGCCGGTTGCGATCAGGCCCTTGTAGAGCGCGCCCATGATCGACTGACTCGGCCCGAGCTTGACGAAGAAGGTGCCTATGATCGAGGTGATGATGCAGATGCCGCCGATCGCGAGCGGCAGCGTCATCATGTTGGCGAGGATCGGCGTCTTGGCAAAGAAGATCGCCGCGAGCACCATGGTCGCGACCGCGGTCACCGCATAGGTCTCGAACAGGTCGGCGGCCATGCCGGCGCAATCGCCGACGTTGTCACCGACGTTGTCGGCGATCGTGGCAGGGTTACGCGGATCGTCTTCGGGAATGCCGGCCTCGACCTTGCCGACGAGATCGCCGCCGACGTCCGCACCCTTGGTGAAGATGCCGCCGCCGAGACGGGCGAAGATGGAGATCAGCGAAGCGCCGAAGCCGAGCGCCACCATGGCATCGACCACGGTGCGGCTATCGGGCGCGAGCTTCAGCGAGTGGACCAGGAAGCCGAAATAGAGGGTGACGCCGAGCAGCGCGAGACCGGCCACAAGCAGGCCCGTGATCGCGCCGGCCTTGAAGGCGAGCTCGAGACCGCCGGCAAGCGAGGTCGTCGCCGCCTGCGCGGTGCGCACATTGGCGCGCACCGAGACGTTCATGCCGATGAAGCCTGCGGCGCCGGACAGGATGGCGCCGATGGCAAAACCGATCGCGACATAGAGCCCAAGGAAATAGGCAAGCAGCAAGAAGATGGCGATGCCGACGATCCCGATCGTGGTGTATTGGCGCCGGAGATACGCCTGTGCACCTTCGCGCACGGCAGCTGCGATCTCCTGCATGCGCGGCGACCCCGCATCCGCGCCCAACACCGAAGACGTCGCCCAAATCGCGTAGACGACGGAAAGCACTCCGCAGAGCACTATCAACCATAATGCTGTCATGTGATTTTTTGCCTCAGATCCTTGATGTACCCCCGGCGCCTTTTGTTGTCCGTCATGCGGTGCAGCGCCTTGATTTTGAACAAGGCCGCCCCCTGCCCGAAGGGGGCGGCCTCAGTCGCCAGCGAGCTTGCCAAAATCAAATTGAGGGTGCAACGCC
This sequence comes from Bradyrhizobium sp. USDA 4486, assembly GCF_054057995.1. Taxonomy (NCBI): domain Bacteria; kingdom Pseudomonadati; phylum Pseudomonadota; class Alphaproteobacteria; order Hyphomicrobiales; family Nitrobacteraceae; genus Bradyrhizobium; species Bradyrhizobium sp. USDA 4486. The sequence goes on along the minus strand of NZ_JBSRZV010000001.1, from coordinate 1,821,539 downwards.
GGATCAGGCCTAAGAAGCCGATCTCGGCAAGTATTTAGGCCTGCTTCCGAGAGCCTGGCCGCCGTTTCGAGCAATTCCTAGAAGTGGCTATAGGACAGCCGTCGCAAGGTCAGTTCCGTGCCCTGCTCGTTCAGGAAGCGCGGCCGCTCATGGCCGGCGACGATCGTGCCGATCGCAGTAACCGCTACCCCGGCGGCCCGTCCCGCGGCAATCAGCACATCGCTGTGGGCAGGCGGCGCGGTGCACAGCACCTCGTAGTCGTCGCCCCCTGCAAGCAGCGTCTCAACACAAACGGCATTGCGCGTGACCAGGTCTGCCGCCGCCGCCGACAGCGGCACGCTCATGACGTCGATCCTGGCCGAAACGCCGGACGCCGCACAGAGCTTTGTCAGATCGCCGGCGAGCCCGTCGGAGACATCCATGGCCGCCGACGCGTGGTCACGCATGCTCTCCGCCAGAATATTGCGCGGCTGCGGCACGCGATAACGAGAGATCAGAGTTTCCCTTGCCACGGGATCGGACGCGAGCGCGCCGGCCGCAGCCCCACCCGTAAGCACGTCGAGGCCGAGCGCGGCATCTCCGATCGTCCCCGTCACCAGGATGCGGTCGCCCGGCTTCGCGCTGGTGCGGCCGACCATCCGGCCCTTCGGCACGCGCCCGAACGCCGTGATCGAGATCATCTGCGGCCCCGGCGTCGACACGGTGTCGCCGCCGAGCAGCGGGCATGCGAAGGTTCTTGCATCCTCGCCGAGCGCATCCGCGAATGGCCGGAGCCATGCATCCTCCTGGCTGCGCAGCGCCAGCGTCAGTACGAAGCCGGCGGGCACAGCCCCTTTGGCGGCGAGGTCCGACAGGTTCACCCGCAGCGCTTTTCGCGCGATCGTGTCGGGCGGGTCGGTGGCAAGATAGTGCACGCCTTCAACGACGGCGTCGGTGGTGACGACGATGTCGTCGCCGGATGAGGACAGGACCGCGGCATCATCGATCAGCCCGAACGCACCGGGATCGGTCGCCAGCGGCTTGAAATAGCGTGCGATGAGGGAGTCTTCGGCGGAGGGATTGTGCTGGTTTGCCACTTGCCCTAACCCCACTCTCCGCTGTCATCGCCCGGCTTGAGCGGACGATCCGGTATTCCAGAGACAGTCGTGTGACATCGATAGGCCGCGGCGTACTTCATCACCCGCCTTCGCGGATGACGACAGCGGAGTATGGGGCAGCCGTCTCGCATCAATTCACCGCCCTTGCGGGAAATTACCCCCGCCCGAACTCGTCACCGCGAAACTGGCGGCCTATCTGATCGAGCACGGCATTGACCATACCGGTCTCCTCACGATCGACGAAGGCGTTGGCGACGTCGACATATTCCGACACCACGACGCGGCCCGGCACGTCCTTGCGATGCTCCAATTCGTACGCCCCTGCCCGCAGCACCGCGCGCAGGATCGCCTCGATCCGCTTCAGCGGCCAGCCCTTGGACAGCGCGTCGTCGATCAAGGGATCGAGCCTCTTCTGGTCGCGCACCACGCCGGAAACGACATCGCGGAAGAACGCGGCTTCCGCCGGCAGGTAGGTGTCGCCCTCGACCTCGTTGCCGAGCCAGTGGCTCTCGAACTCGGCGAAGATGTCGTTGATGCCGGCACCGGCGATATCCATCTGGTACAGCGCCTGCACCGCGGCAAGCCGCGCAGCACCACGCCGGTTTGCTTTCTTCTCGGTGGCAGAAGCCGGCTTTTTGGTGTTGTCAGCCATTGCTCAGGCCCGCGCCAGACGGCGTTTGATGCGCAGCATCGCAAGCGCGGCGCGCGCGGCGTCGCCGCCCTTGTTCAGCTCGCTGGCGCGCGCCCGCGCCCAGGCCTGATCCTCATTGTTGACGGTGAGGATGCCGTTGCCGAGCGGCAGCTTGCGCGCCACCGCGAGGTCCATCAGCGCGCGCGAGGATTCCTGCGAGACGATCTCGAAATGGATGGTGTCGCCGCGGATCACGCAGCCGAGCGCGATCACCGCGTCATAGGGATTGCCGTTCGCCGCCGCCGCATCGACCGCGATCGCCACCGCCGCCGGGATCTCCAGCGCGCCAGGAACCGTGATGACGTCATGGGTCAGGCCGGCCGCCTTCAACTCGGCGACCGCGCCGTCCAGCAGCGCGTCCTGGAGATCGTCATAGAACCGCGCCTCGACAATCAGCGCGCGCGCGCCGGAGATGTCGGTCTGGTCCTTCAGGGGTGCGCGCCGCGCATCTGCCATTGGTCAATCCGTCCTATTCTGGGGTTGGCGCTATGTAGTCGCCGCAGGCCTATAAGCCAAGTTTTAAAGCGCTGTCATTCCGGGGCGGCTCAAAGAGCCGAACCCGGAATCTCGAGATTCCGGGTCTGGTCCTGCGGACCATCCCGGAATGACGGCTACGCCGTCATTTCCGTCAGCCGCGCCGCGTAGCGGGCCATCAGATCGACCTCGATATTGACCTCGTCGCCCGCCTTCCAGCCGCCGATGGTCGTGACATCAAGCGTGTGCGGGATGATCAGCACCGAAAAGGTCACGTCCTTCACGGTATTGACCGTCAGAGAGACGCCGTCGAGGGTGACCGAGCCCTTGCTGGCGATGAACCGCGCCAGCTCCCGCGTGGTCGAGAGCTCGAACCGCGCCATGTCAGGCAAGTCCTCACGGCTGACGAGGGTTGCAATGCCGTCGGCATGGCCCGCGACGATATGGCCACCGAGCTCATCGCCAATCTTCAGCGCACGCTCGAGGTTCAGCCGCGTGCCCACCTTCCAGTGCTTGGCCGTCGTCAGCGCCAAGGTCTCGGCGGCGGCATCGACGTCGAACCAGGTTTTGCCGCCTGCGCCGCCGGAAGCGACCACGGTCAGGCAGACGCCGTTGCAGGCGATCGAGGCGCCGTCGGCGATGGTGGTCTGATCATAGCTGCAGGCGATGCGCAGCCGGTGCAGCTGGCCCTGCGCCGTCGGCGTGAAGCCGACGATCTCGCCGATATCGGTGACAATGCCGGTGAACATGTTAGGCGCGCTCGTAGATGGTGAGAGTATCCTTGTCGAAGGTCTCGCTAGCACGAACCTTGTAGGCCTGCGACTGCGTGATTTTCGACAGGGGCATTGCATCGAGCGCATCCACGCCGTCGGCACCGACCGCTTCCGCCCCGCGGAACAGCCAGATCTCGTCGACGAGGTCGGCCGCCACAAGAGACGCCGCGACGCGGCTGCCGCCCTCGACCATCAGCCGCGAGATGCCCTTCTCGGCCAGCGCATGCAGCACGGGGGGAAGATCGAGCCCGGACGCGCTGCCCGCGGCGACGCGAATGATCTGCGCGCCGGCTGCGCCAAGCCGCGTCGCGGCCGCCGCCTCGGCAAGCTCCGAGCCCACCACCCAAAGCGGCGTCTCGCGCGCCGAGCGCACGAGCTGGCTCGATGCGGGAATCCGCAGGCTCTGGTCCAGCACCACGCGCACCGGCGAGCGCGCCGCCATGCCCGGGAGGCGGCAGTTGAGCTGCGGATCGTCCGCCAGCACCGTGCCGATGCCAACCAGGATGGCGTCGCTCTGCGCGCGCAAGAGATGCACGCGGTCGCGCACGGCATCGCCGGTGATCGCGACCGGCTTGCCGCCGGCTGCGCCGATCTTGCCGTCGGGCGAGACCGCGAGCTTCAGGATCACATGCGGACGGTGATCGCGGATACGGCGGAAATGACCGGCGTGATCGAACGCGGCCTCCGCCGCACACAGGCCGACATCCACCTTGATACCGGCGGCGCGCAGCCGCGCATGGCCTTGGCCTGCGACTTCCGGATTGGGGTCCTCGATCGCCGCCACCACCCGTTTGATGCCGGCCGCGATCACTGCGTCCGCACACGGCGGCGACTTGCCGAAATGCGAGCACGGCTCCAGCGTGACGTAGAGTGTGGCGCCGCGCGCCGCCTCGCCGGCGCGCCGCAGCGCTTCAGGCTCGCCATGCGGCCGTCCGCCGGGCTGGGTCCAGCCGCGGCCGACGATCACGCCATCCTTGACGATGACGGCGCCCACGGCCGGGTTCGGCCAGGTGCGCCCCAGCCCGCGCCGGCCGAGCGAGAGCGCCAGCTCCATGAAGCGTCGATCGGCGTCTTTGGCCTCGCGGGCCTTCTGCGCGAACTGATCTTCCAGGATGCGGAAGATCATTTGCGGATCGCGGCGAGCCGCGCTTCCTCCTCACCGGAGAGCTCGCCGAGCACGTCGGCGAAATCCTTGGCCTCGCGGAAATTGCGGTAGACGGAAGCGAAGCGCACATAGGCGACGTCGTCGAGCGTGCGCAGATGCTCCATCACGGTCTCGCCGATCACCTCGGACGAGATCTCGGCCTCACCCCCGGTCTCGAGTTCGCGCACGATGGTGGAGACCATCTTCTCCACCCGCTCCGGCTCGACCTGCCGCTTGCGCAGCGAAATCTGCACCGAGCGCATCAGCTTGTCGCGGTCGAACGGCACGCGGCGGCCGTTGCGCTTGATCACCGTGAGCTCGCGCAGCTGCACGCGCTCGAAGGTGGTGAAGCGGAAATTGCAGGCGACGCACACGCGCCGCCTGCGGATGACGGAAGAATCCTCGGTCGGACGCGAGTCCTTTACCTGCGTATCGAGACTGTTGCAGTTCGGGCAGCGCATCCGTTTGCCTTGACCTTACTGGTAGATCGGGAACCGGTCGGTGAGCGCCTTGACCCGTTCCTTGATCGCTGCCTCGACCAGCGGCGCCTTGCCGTCGTCGGACTGTGCGATCGCGTTGAGGACCTCGGCGATCATTCCTGCGACCTGCTGGAATTCAGCGACACCGAAGCCACGGGTCGTCGCCGCAGGCGTGCCGAGACGCAGGCCCGAGGTGACGAAGGGCTTTTCGGGGTCGAACGGAATGCCGTTCTTGTTGCAGGTGATGGCGGCGCGAACCAGCGCCTTCTCCGAGACATTGCCCTTCAGGCCCTTCGGCCGCAGGTCGACCAGCATCAGATGGTTATCGGTGCCGCCCGAGACAATGTCGAAGCCGTGGCTCTTTCATCGCCTCGGCCAGCGCCTTGGCGTTCTCGACGACGTTCTTCGCATAGACCTTGAAGTCCGGACGCAGCGCCTCGCCGAAGGCGACCGCCTTCGCCGCGATCACATGCATCAGCGGGCCGCCCTGCAGACCCGGGAAGATCGCCGAGTTGAGCTTCTTGGCGAGCACCTCGTCGTTGGTGAGGATCAGGCCGCCGCGCGGACCGCGCAGCGACTTGTGCGTCGTCGTCGTCGTGACGTGGGCATGGGGCACTGGCGAAGCATGCACGCCGCCGGCGACGAGGCCCGCGAAGTGGGCCATGTCGACCAGGAGGTATGCGCCGACGCTGTCCGCGATCTCGCGGAAGCGCTTGAAGTCCCAGGCGCGCGAATAGGCCGAGCCGCCGGCGACGATCAGCTTCGGCTTGACCTCTTCAGCCTGCTTCTGGACCGCGTCCATGTCGATGATCTGGTCCTCGCGGCGCACGGTGTAGTGCGCGGCCTTGAACCACTTGCCGCTCATGTTGACGGGCGAGCCATGGGTGAGATGGCCGCCGGCGGCAAGATCGAGACCCATGAAGGTGTCGCCCGGCTGCAGCAGCGCCAGGAACACCGCCTGGTTCATCTGGCTGCCGGAGTTCGGCTGCACGTTGGCGAAGTTGGCGCCAAACAACTTCTTGGCGCGATCGATCGCGAGGTTCTCGGCGACGTCGACCCACTCACAACCGCCATAATACCTCGCGCCCGGATAACCCTCTGCATACTTGTTGGTCATCACCGAACCCTGCGCTTCCAGCACGGCCCGGCTGACGATGTTCTCGGAGGCGATCAGCTCGACCTCGTGGCGCTGCCGGCCGAGCTCGCCCTTGATGGCGGCGGCGATTTCCGGATCGGCCTGCTCGAGCGAGGCGGTGAAAAACGAATCGGGCGCAGAGGCGGTTTTGGCGAGGGTCATCTTGCGAATATCTCCACCGCCGCAGCCTTTTGGCAGGCTACGGGCGGGTCTGGTGTGACGATCGGAAGCACGCGCGATCTACCACATCGCCCGCAATAGGCCAAGCTTTTGCGGGTCGGGCTCGATATTTATGCAAGATATGGTGGGGATTGAAGGTTTTCCGCCCCAAGGCGACTTCTATGAAACCGCTCCCTTGCCGATCTGTCCGAAGAGGCCGCTTTGGACCTTGAATCCACCATGCCGGTCCAAACCGATGAGGGCCAGATCGCCCCCTTAAAGTCCGGTATATCCCGCCTTCACCGGGTCCACGCTGCCGTCGAGCTGGCGCAGATAGGTCAGGCCGCATACCGTCAACCTGTGGGTGTCCTTCTCGCCGGCTTCCACCAGAATATTGAGGTAGTTCGTCACCTTCATGCGCGCCTCCTCGCTGGCCGCAGCGGTGCGGTTGGCGAGCAGGTCATAGGTCTGCATGATGCGATCGATGGCAGCTTCCATGGCACCCTCTGGTTCTTCCAATTTCGGGGAGGTTTGATCAGGCAACCGCGCGCGCCTCGGCCTCGAACCGGACGATGGCCTTGTTGGCGAGCCTGATCTTGTTGAATTCGCCGTGCTGGAGCAGCTTGACGATGATCCCGAGCAGGCGCTCGTCGGTAACGAGGGAGTCGGGGATCGCGCCGGAACGGCGCAGGTAATTCGCGGCAATGGCGTAGGCCTCGCTCACGAGTTCCACGTTCATCGCCTGAAGCCCGCGCTCGACCAGCATCGACATTTCTCCGATCTGAAGGAGATAAGCGCTGAGCCTGACCGTGGTTCCGCCGCGCCGGCCGATTTTTTTCGCAAGCGCACAAAAGCAAAACGCACCGGTCCGGCGGGAAGCCGGGCCGGCGCGCTTGGGGAAGTTGAGGCACGTTCGGGAGGCTTGCCGGTCTTGTTGCGGGCCGGCTTGGCCTTGATCCCTCGGAAAACTCAGAGCCGGTACAGGATCTGGTCGGTCCAGAACCGCTCGAGACGGTGCAGCGACTTGTTGAGCGTGGAGAACTCCTCGCCCGAGATGCCGCCGACCTGCTCGACCGTCTTGACGTGCTTCTGATAGAGCGCGTCGACGATGCGGCGGACTTCCTGGCCCTGCGGGGTCAGGCGGATGCGCACCGAGCGGCGATCAACGCGGGAGCGCTGATGATCGAGGAAGCCGAGCTCGACGAGCTTCTTCAGATTGTAGGAGACGTTGGAGCCGAGATAGTAGCCGCGCGTGCGCAGCTCGCCAGCGGTCAGCTCCTTGTCGCCGATGTTGTAGAGCAACAGCGCCTGCACCGAATTGATGTCCGCGCGGCCGCGGCGATCGAACTCGTCCTTGATGACGTCGAGGAGACGGCGATGCAGCCGCTCCACCAGAGTCAAAGCTTCCAGATAGAGCGACTGCACCGAACCTTGCTGGCCGGAGACGCGCTCTGCCGTATCTGCCGCAGTTGCGACGGCTTTCATCATGACACTTCCCCTGTTGTCGTTTTTATCGACACTTATTCGACGAAACTTGTGTCCCGCCTGATAGGGGCAACTTAAGGGGGGCGTTTGAAGATCGGCTTAAATAAGAGAATAAAGAGATCATGAATTTAAGACAGTGAATTGCGGATTAAGCCTGTGCCACAAGGACTTTTCGCAACCCTCTGTTGACCTTCGCAAGGTCCTGTTCACCCTCCGTCCGCCACATCTGTCGCATTCCAGAACAGCCCCGCCCCGTTTCGAAACGGCTGCGTAACAGCTGTGGCGGAACAGACTGGTCAATGAAAACTTACCGCGAATTTTAGGCATCCAGCGTCAACCAATCGCGCGTGAAAGCTCTCGTGTCCCGGACAAGCGAAGCGCAGAGCCGGGACCCAGCAAGCCACAAACGAGATCGAGGAGACATGGGCCCCGGCTCTGCAATGCACCACGCCGCAAACGCGGCGTGCTGCATTGCGTCCGGGGCACGACAGTATTTCGATATCGGCGACGACGTCCCGCTACGGCGGCCGCTCGCGTGCGGCCATCCAGGCGAGCGCGAGATAGGCGGCGAGCATGAACGCCTCGGCCCCGACGACGATCAGGCTGCCTCCGTAGATGCCGGGGAACATCAGCTCGATCACCGCCATCGACACCACGGTGGTGAGCCACACCACCGCGCCCCACGGCGTTGCCAGCCACAGACCGACCGCAGCGACGAGCTCGATCACGGCGAAGTAGACGGTCGCGGCCTGCCAGGCCATCGCCTGATTCTCGAACGCTTCGTCCTCGCCACCGACGAAGCCGGTCACCTGCGCCCAGTGATAGAGGCCTTTCAGGATCGAGAGCAGCGCCATCACCCGCAGGAACAGCACGAGCCGGCGCGTCCAGACATTGTCGTCGGACTCGGATCGGTCCGACGAGATCGCCGCGACGGAGATCGCATGGTCGCGGGCAGCGTCCCTGGCAAGGGCGCTGTCGCGGGCCGCTTCACGGGTGGAGATCTCGGACATGCCCCCTTCTGGCTGCTTTGCCCCGCAAAATCAATCGGCTGCCATCCATTGCGGCAGGTCAAGCCGCGGTGGCAGGAACCATGCGAGCTGGTATAAGAATAATTCCAGCCGGAGGAAGAGTGATGGCGATCAAATACGGACGTCCGATCGAATTGCGCGAGGTGTCGCGCGGGACCGGTACCTCGTCGCCCCATGCCCTCGATCTGACCGTCCGCCCGCGCCGCAACCGCAAGGCCGAATGGGCCCGGCGTATGGTGCGCGAGAATGTGCTCACCACAGACGACCTGATCTGGCCGCTGTTCCTGATCGACGGCAACAACAAGCGCGAGCCGGTCGCCTCAATGCCGGGTGTCGACCGCCTCAGCGTCGACCAGGCCCTGCGCGAGGCCGAGCGCGCGATGAAGCTGACAATCCCCTGCATCGCGCTGTTTCCCTACACCGATCCGTCCTTGCGCGACGAGGAAGGCTCTGAAGCGACCAATCCGGATAATCTGGTCTGCAAGGCGGTGCGCGCGATCAAGAAGGAATTCCCTGACCTCGGCATCCTCTGCGACGTCGCCCTCGATCCGTTCACCAGCCATGGCCATGACGGCCTGATCTCCGACGGCAAGATCTTGAACGACGAGACGGTCGCCGTGCTGGTGCGCCAGGCGCTGGTGCAGGCCGAGGCCGGCTGCGACATCATCGCGCCCTCGGACATGATGGACGGCCGCGTCGCCGCCATCCGCGAGGGGCTCGATCGCGCCGGGCTGCTCGACGTGCAGATCATGGCCTATGCGGCAAAATACGCCTCCGCCTTCTATGGCCCGTTCCGCGACGCCATCGGCTCCGCCAAGACACTTACCGGCGACAAGCGCACCTATCAGATGGACAGCGCCAACACCGACGAGGCGCTACGCGAGATCGAGCTCGATATCGCCGAGGGCGCCGACATGGTGATGGTGAAGCCCGGCATGCCCTATCTCGACGTCGTCCGCCGCGTGAAGGACACGTTTGCGATGCCGACCTTCGCCTACCAGGTCTCCGGCGAATACGCGATGATCGCGGCGGCAAGCGGCAACGGCTGGCTCGACGGCGAGCGCGCGATGATGGAGAGCCTCCTCGCCTTCAAGCGCGCCGGCGCCGACGGCGTCCTCAGTTATTTCGCGCCGAAGGCGGCCGAGAAGCTGCGCACGCAAACGTAGGTCTCGTGGGCTGGGCAAAGCGACTTGTCCGCCGTAGCTGGAAGAGCGAAGGCGGAGGCGTGACCACCAACATCGCGCGAGGCCGAGCAATCGTGGGCACGGCGCTAGGCGCCTTTGCCCACGCAACGGTTCCTTCGTGCCCCGGACGCAATGCAGCCCGGCGCTCTTGCGACGTGATGCGTTGCAGAGCCGGGGCCCATCTCACCGCGATCTCGCTTCTGGCCTTCTGGGTCGCGGCTCTGCGCGCCGCTTTGCGGCGCTTGTCCGGGACACGAGCGCGGAGTTGCGCAACGCTGCAACACTCACCCCGCCGCTTGCGGCGCCGGCTGAGGCCCACATAAGGGACGCAGCGCCTCGCGTTGCTCGCGCGACAGCACGGTGATCGGATAGATCGGCTCGCGTGCCTCGCGCTTGAAGAACGGGTGCGGCCATGTCTTTCCCCGCAGCTTCCAGCCAAGCACCTTGCCGATGGCGCGCAGGATGATGGAGACGTTAAGTCCCGTTGAGCCCGCGGGCGGCCCGCCGACCGCGTACTTGCCGAGAATGGCGCCGATCGGCGCTCCCGCGACATCGTCCACTGCCGGCGTGCCGCCCGCGAACGCCTCGGCGATGATGCCGACAAAGGGAACGCTCGGCGAGAGCGTGTTGCCAACGGGTGTGTTGCAGCAGCTTGCATACCAGCGATAGAGGCCCTTCGGGCTCAGTCGCAGCCCTGCGATCCGATCCTGTCCCTGCACAAACGTAAGCGTCGACGGCGCGATCTGGACAATGTCGCTGCCGCCTTTCGCATTCAACAGATCGGCGCGGCCGAGCTGGTGGGCAAAGGCCTGGCAGTCGTCGCAGTAGCAGACCACACGATTGACGGTCCGCGGCGACACGCGCGTGACCACGGCACGGACTCCGCCGCAGCGGCAACGTAGTTCGAGCTGACGGTCCATCGAAAGTGTCTCTGTGCGGGTCCTGCCGCCCAGCATGGTGCAAATCGCGGAGCGCGCAAGCGCCCTCGGCCGCCGAATCGCCGGAATATTTTGCGCTCATGAGGAGCCAACAGCCTTGGCGTGTGGCCGGACTGTTCCCATGTGCTGCGGGTGAGAGAGCCGAAAGCGGAAGGGAAGCTCATGTCTTATTCTTCGGGTTCGCCAAATGACGGCGGCGCCTGGCGCAATGACGGCGCGGTCCAGCCGCACGCCTATGATCCCTATCTGCATCCGGAACTGTTCCGCGGCGTCGCGACGCGGCGGGTGTTTGCCTTCCTGATCGACATGATCGTGATCGCGGTGCCTGTCATCCTCGGCTACCTCTTCATCGCGCTGTTCGGCCTGGTGACGCTCGGCCTGGGTTGGGCGCTGTTCTGGTTGGCCTGGCCCGCCTCGGTGATCTGGGCCATCGTCTATTATGGCGCCTGCATCGGCGGTCCGTCCTCGGCGACGATCGGCATGCGCGTGATGGATCTGGAACTGCGCACCTGGTACGGCGCGCCGGGTTATTTCGTGCTCGGCGCCACCCACGCCGTGCTGTTCTGGGTCACCGTCTCGTTCCTGTCGCCCTTCGTGGTGCTGGTCGGCCTGTTCAACGGCCGCCGGCGTCTGTTGCACGATTTCGTCTTGGGAACGGTCGTCATCAACAATTCCGTCCGCGCGCCGGTGTCGCAGGCGGCCAGGACTTGGTGAGTACCTTGTGAGCCATATGGTGAGGAGCTGGCAATATGTGCCTGCTAGTCTGGCGAACCTGTCCTGCCGCGCAGGCCGATTGACCGGAAGCCTTGGTAGCGCGATGCTGAGATCCAGTTCGGAGGCCCACGACGTCCCTTGACCCAGCACTCGCGCGATACCCCGCAATTTTACCTCACGGCGCCCTCGCCCTGCCCCTATCTGCCGGGCCGGCACGAGCGCAAGGTGTTTACGCACCTCGTGGGTGACCGCGCCGGCGACCTCAACGACCTTCTGACCCATGGCGGGTTCCGCCGCAGCCAATCGATCGCCTACCGCCCGGCTTGCGACCAGTGCCGCGCCTGCGTCTCGGTCCGGGTGATCGCCAACGAGTTCCGTCCCTCACGCAACTTCCGCAAGGTGCTCGCGCGCAACGCCGACATTATCGGCGAGCAGCGCAGTGCGGTGCCGACCTCTGAGCAATATTCGGTGTTCCGCGCCTATCTCGACGCCCGGCACCGCCATGGTGGCATGGCCGACATGACCGTGCTCGACTACGCCATGATGGTCGAGGACAGCCATGTCGAGACCCGCATCATCGAGTACCGCAAGCGCGGCCCCGACAGCGGCATCACCGGCCGCGGCGAGGAGCTGATTGCGGTCGCGCTCACCGACGTGCTCAGCGACGGCCTGTCGATGGTCTATTCGTTCTTCGACCCGAGCCAGGTCAGCCGCTCGATGGGCACCTTCATGATCCTCGACCACATCGCCCGCGCCCGCCGGCAAGGCCTGCCGTACGTTTATCTCGGCTACTGGATCGAGGGCTCCAAGAAGATGGACTACAAGGCCCGCTTCCTGCCGCAGCAGCGCCTCGCTCCCTCAGGCTGGCTGCGCATCGACGCACAAGGCGATACGGCGACCGAGCCGCAGGACTGATCTCGACACACTCGTCGTCATGACATCCAGTACGCCGGCTTCTCGAATCAACAACAACTGTCGCTGGAATACCGGATCGCCCGCCCCAGTGCACAAGCGCGCACAAGGCGGGCGATGACAGCGGTCCTGGATCAGCTAAACAGCGTATCCGCCAGCAGCTTCGCGTTCAAAACCACGATCACGCCTGCGACGATCCAGGCGACCGCGGCAACTGACATGGGTATCGCGAACTTGCCCATCTTGCGGCGGTCGGAGACGAAGCGGACCAGCGGGATGACGGCGAAGGGTAGCTGCATCGACAGCACGACCTGGCTGAACACGAGCAGATCGGCCGTGCCACGCTCGCCATAGATCGCGGTCACGATGATCACCGGGACGATGGCAATGCCGCGCGTGAGCAGGCGGCGCGCCCAGCTCGGCAGGCGCAGGTCGAGAAAGCCTTCCATGACGATCTGGCCGGCGAGCGTCGCGGTCACCGTCGAATTGAGGCCGGAGGCGAGCAGCGCCACCGCAAACAGCGTCGAGGCGATGCCGAGGCCGAGCAAGGGCGAGAGCAGCTCGAAGGCCCGGCCGATCTCGGCGACATCGGAATGGCCGCTTCTGTGGAAGGTCGCAGCAGCTACGACGAGGATCGCGGCGTTGATGAACAGCGCCAGCATCAGCGCGATCGTCGAATCCGTGGTCGCCCATTTGATCGCTTCGCGGCGGCCCGCGTCGTCGCGCTCATAGGCGCGCGTCTGCACGATCGAGGAGTGCAGATAGAGATTGTGCGGCATCACGGTCGCGCCGATGATGCCGATTGCGATGTAGAGCATCTCCGAATTGGTGAAGATCTCGGTCTTCGGCACGAAGCCGTGCAGCACTTCCGCGATCGGCGGGGCTGCGGCGACGATCTGGACCGCGAAGCAGACCGCGATCACCGCGAGCAGCGCCATGACGAAAGCTTCGAGGAAACGGAAGCCGCGGTTCATCAGGAGCAGCAGCAGGAAGGCATCGAGGGCGGCGAGCAGCGCACCGCCGATCAGGGGAATGCCGAACAGCAGTTTCAGCGCGATCGCAGTGCCGATGACCTCGGCGAGATCGCAGGCGATGATCGCGGCTTCGCAGGCGAGCCAGAGCAGGAAGTTCACGGCCGGCGAATAGGTCGCGCGGCAGGCCTGCGCGAGGTCGCGATCGGTGACGATGCCGAGCCGCGCCGCCAGCGACTGCAGCAGGATCGCCATCAAATTCGAGAGCAGGATGACGGAGAGCAGCGTGTAGCCGAATTTGGAGCCACCGGCGAGGTCGGTTGCCCAATTGCCGGGGTCCATGTAGCCGACCGAGACAAGATAGCCGGGCCCGACGAAGGCGAGCAGCCGCCGCCACCACACCGCCGCGGCGGGGATGGCAACCGTGCCATTCACCTCGGCGAGGCTCTTGGTGGTAGGCGCATCGGCGCGCCAGCCGGCGGCGTCGGAGGTCAGGTCGGGCGATCGGGCATCCATGCGGTGAGAATACCGAAGTCGAAGCTTATTGCAACTCATTTGCAACTGCATCTAGCCCGATCGGTTCCCGTAGGCCGTTTGCGCCCGGGGCTTGTCGGGAAGCGGGTGGGTTTGGCTGGCCGCGAGGGCCGATACTGGCGCCAATCCGACTTTGCAGGAAATGAGCCATGTCGAATCCGCCCCGCCTCCCCAACACCTTCAACCGCCTTGCCTGGTCCAATCTTGCGGCGCAGTCGGCCGAGCAGATCGCGCTGGCGGCGGCCCCCATTGTCGCGGTGCTGACGCTGGGCGTCGCCGAAGGCCAGACCGGCCTGCTCCAAACCGCCCTCACCCTGCCCTTCGTCCTGTTCGCCATTCCCGCCGGCCTGCTCGCCGACCGCATCTCCCGCCGCTCGCTGATGGCGGCCGCCGAGGCCCTGCGGGCCGCCGCGCTCGCCGCGATCGTGCTGCTGCTCGCGCTCGGCGCGCTCAATCTGCCGCTGCTGGCACTGCTCGGCTTTGCCGCCGTGTGCGGCACCGTGGTCTACAGCGTGGCCGCGCCGGCCCTGGTGCCCTCGCTGGTGAGCGCGGACCTCTTGCCGGCGGCCAATGCCCGGATCGAGCTCGCGCGCACCATCGCCTTTGCCAGCGGGCCTGCACTCGGCGGCGCGCTGGTGGGCTGGTGGGGCGCGAGCCTGGCCTTCGGCTTTGCCGCGGCGCTGTCGGCGATCGCGGTCGTGCTGCTCTCCGGCATTTGCGAACCTTCGCGCGCGTCCGTCCCGCGGCGGCATCCGTTCCAGGACATCCGCGAAGGCGCAGCCTTCGTGTTTCACCATCCGCTGCTGCGGCCGGTGTTCATCACCCAGTTCATCTTCAACACCGGCTGGTTCCTCCAGATCGCCGTGTTCGTGCCTTATGCCGTACGCCATCTCGGCCTGACTGCCGCCGGCGTCGGCACCGTGCTGACGATGTACGGCGTCGGCATGGTGATCGGCGCGCTGTTTGCCACGCGCGTGATGCAGCGCATCGCGTTCGGCACGGTGGTCGGCCTCGGCCCGGTCACCGGCTTCGTCGCCGCCGTGGTGATGGCGCTGACGGTGCTCGTCCCCTCGCCCTGGCTTGCGGGTCTCAGCTTCTTCCTGCTCGGCGTCGGTCCGATCCTGTGGGTGATCTCGACCACGACCTTGCGCCAGTCGGTGACGCCGCCGCGCCTCTTGGGGCGCGTCTCCGCCATCAACATTATGAGCTATGGCGCCCGCCCGCTGGGCTCAGCGCTGGGCGCGATCGTCGGCGGCCTCTGGAGCGCGGAAGCGTGCCTCTACCTCGCGGCGGCTGTGTTCGGCGCGCAGGCGCTGGTGATCCTGCTGTCACCGGCGGTGGCACTCGACCGGCAGCCGGCGATGGTGGGGGACGAAGCAGCAGCGCGCTGCTAGCTACAAAGTTGAGACAGCGGGCCTAATTCGCCAGATAGCGCTCGTAGCTCCCGGTCACCGGCTCGCTCGCGTCGACTTCCGGATCGAGCGTGTAGAGATCCTGGGCGCGACCGATACCGCGTAGCGCATAGCGGCCAGTGGAGACGAGGTAGCGCCGGCCGGCGGCATCGAGGCCTTTGTAGAACTCTGCTGAAGCCAGCAGCTCGCGGTCGACCGAGCGGCTCATCGAGGCGATGCGGCTGACCTCGTTCACGGTCGGGCCGACCACGGTGAAGTCGAGCCGGTCCTCGCTGCCGATATTGCCGTAGAAGACCTCGCCGACATGCAGGCCGATATAGGCCGAGGTGGTGGGACGGCCGTCGGCGGTGCGACGCACGTTCAGCGCCGCGACGTTCTTGCGCAACAGATGCTCGGCGCGGAGCGCCGCGCGGCGGGCATCGGCCATGTCCTCGCCGGTGAACATCGCGAGCACGCCGTCCCCGATCAGCTTCAGGACGTCACCGCCGGCGTCGTGGATCGCGTCGATCACGGCCTGGGCGTAGTCGTTGAGGAACGGGATGATCTCGTCCGGTCCGATGCTCTCGCTGATCTGGGTCGAGCCGCGCAAATCCGAATACCACAGCACGGCGTTGATGCGCTCGGTCACGCCGCGCGAGATGCGCCCGCGCAGCACCTGCTCGGAGGCATCGCGGCCGAGATAGACCCGGCCGAGCGTGCGCACGATGTCGACCTGCTGCGCCGACTTGATCGCCAGCCCCAGCACCGGCACGAGATCGCGCATCGCGGCGAGCTCGGCATCGCGAAACCCTTCCTCGCGCCGCGTGGTCCAGCAGGAGTAGAGGCAATCCATCTGTCCGAGCGCGCCGGTCTCGCCGAAGCGGTGCACGAAGGCGAGATAGTGACGATGGCCGTTTTCGGCGAGCTCGCCGATCTGCGAAAAATCCAGCGAGGGCGCGTCGGCGAGATCGATCACCATCTCGTCTTCGCCATGCTCGAGCAAGTGATAGAACACCGAGCGACGCCAGTTCTTGGCCGCATCGCCCTCCGCCGTCGAGCCGTACTCGACGACGTCGCTCTCGTTGCTCGGCGTATCGCTCCAGCGGAAGGCACGGCCCTCATAGATCGGGTGCAGGGTGTCGATGACGACGAGCCCGCGCGAGAGTTCCAGCCCTTCGGCGCAGCAGCGCTCGCAGAAGCCACGCAGCAGGTCGGGTTCGGGAAGGCCGGTGAGCCCCTGGCCGGCCAGCCAGTTCATCAGCGCAAGACGGGAATTGAGTTGCATAGGCCATTATGGCGCGCATTCGTGACGAGCGAAAGGCGTTTGCTACGCGCAGGCCGTGCGCAAGGCTCCCGCCCTTCGCAGGTCGAATATGCCGCGGCTGCGGTTGACGGGTTCACGCTGCGAGCGGCAAATGCCTGCGATGATCAATTGGTCGGCCAAAATCGGAAGCATGCGCAGATGAGCCAGCGCCAGCTTCCGATCATCCTGGCGCTCGGCACCACGCAGACCCTGGCCTGGGCCTCCAGCTACTATCTGCCGGCGCTGCTTGCCGATCCCATGGCGCACGACCTCGGCGTCTCTTCCAACTGGGTCTTTGGCGCGTTCTCCGCCTCGCTCGTGATCTCGGCCATGCTCGGCCCGCGCATCGGGCGGCAGATCGATCTGGTCGGCGGACGACAGGTGCTGTCGGCCTCGAACCTGACCATCGCCGCCGGCCTCGTCCTGCTCGGCCTCTCGCAATCCGTCGCGGTGATGGCGTTTGCCTGGCTCGTGCTCGGCATCGGCATGGCGATGGGGCTTTACGATGCAGCCTTCGCTGCGCTGGGCCGCATCTACGGCACGGAGGCGCGCAGGCCCATCACCGGCATCACGCTGATGGCGGGCTTCGCCTCCACAGTCGGCTGGCCTCTCACCGCCTGGGGCCTCGCCCATATCGGCTGGCGCGAGACCTGCTTTGCCTGGGCCGCCGCCAACATCCTGATCGGCCTTCCCCTCAACTTTTTCGTGCTGCCGGCGATCAAGGGGGCGAGGCAGGCGGCCGCGACGGCGGAAAAGCCGCATGTGCCGCTGGACCGCACCATGATCCTGCTCGCCTTCGTCTTCGCCGCGGCCTGGACCGTCACCGGTGCGATGGCCGTGCATTTCCCGCGCATCGCAGAAGCAGCCGGCGCGACGCATGTCGAGGCGATCGCGGCCGGTGCGCTGATCGGCCCGGCCCAGGTGGCCGCGCGCGTCCTCGAAGCCGGCCTCCTCAGCCGCTTCCATCCGCTGTGGTCGACCCGGCTCGCCTGCCTCACCCATCCGATTGGAGCGGCTGTCGTGGCGATCTTCGGGGGTGCCGGCGCAAGCGCCTTTGCGCTGCTCCACGGCTCGGGCAACGGCATCCTGACGATCGCCCGCGGAACGCTGCCGCTGTCGATCTTCGGCCCCAAGGACTTCGGCTACCGCCTCGGCATCATCGGGGCCCCCGCAAGGATGGCGCAAGCGGCGGCGCCGCTGGCCTTCGGCCTGCTCATCGACGTCATGGGCGCCAAGGTGCTGATCGTCTCCTCCGCGCTCAGCCTCTCGGCGCTGGCGGCGCTGTTCCTGATCCGCGCCGGGCGGCGGCCGGATTGACCACGCCGCCGCTTTCGCGCACAAGCGGCCCATGACCGATGACAACAGCCCGCCCCGCACCTTCAAGGGTCTTTTGCGCTGGGCGACCACGCCGCCGCAGGCCTGGGGCGTCTATCTCCTCGCCCTCCTGCTGGTGTGGCTGCTGTCGTTCTATGCGGGCACGCTGAAGCCGAAGAAGACGCCGGAGACGAGCCCGCCGCCGGTCACGGCCCCACGCTAAAGCATATCGCGCCTCCGGCCGCCCGGACGTCCTCGACAAAGCTGCCGACTTCGTTCGTGAGCTGCTCGGCCTGTCGCGACAGGCCGTCTGCCGCGCTCAGCACCTCGCTTGCCGCAATGCCCGTTTCCGTGGCCGCCTTGCTCACGGGCGAACCAGACAGCATCGGCAACAGCGGAGATCGGCGTCCGGATCGCCCAAATTGCGCTCTGCATCGGCCTGCGCATGCCGGCACGACGAACGCTGCGTTGGAAGCGACATTTCAACCTTCGCACGTCGCGGAGCTGATCAATTCGTCTTCGCCTCGCTGGTCGCGATCCAGATGCCGGCGAACACGGCGATCAGCCCGACCAGAAGATTGGGCGTGATCGGCTCGCCGATCAGCAGCGCCGCCAGCAAGGTCGCGGCGATCGGATTGACCGTCATCGTATTGGCGACCCGGGTCGGCGTCGCCCGCGCCAGCGCCATGACCCAGAGGATGAAGGCGAGCGCGCCGCCGCCGGCGCCGAGATAGATGCCGGCGATCCACTGCCCCGTCGTGAAGTGATCGAGTGCGGCAAAGCTGCCCTTCGCCAGGCCCGCCAGCACCAGCACGAGGGCGCCCGAGCCCATGCCGACCGTGAGGAAGCCAAGCGCGCTGGAGCGTTGCATCAGCGGCCGTGACAGCACGTTGTAGAAGGCCATGCAGAACACCGCGCCGGTCATGATCAGCTCGCCCCGCCACGCGCCGGGCGGGCTCTGCGCCAGGCCCGCGGCCAGCGCCGCCGCGACCCCGAGCACGGCGATGGCAACGCCCGTGATCTTGCGCATTGTCAGCCTCTCCACGCCCAGGATCGCGCCGACCACCATGGTGTGGAGCGGAAGCGTCGCCAGCGCCAGGCTGGCGCGAGCCGCGGTCGTGTAGGACACTGCGATGTTGTAGAGGATGAAGAACAGGCCGAAGAAGCAGATGCCGAGCAGCGCCACGGAAGGCCAGTCGGCGCGCTGCGGCCAGCGCACGCCGAGCACGAGCGCACACGGCAGCAGGCAGAGAAAGCCGATGCCCCAGCGCAGGATCGCAAGCAGGATGGGATCGGCCCCGCCGACCAGATAGCGCGTGATCGCGGCCGCGGTGCCGCCGATGCTGCTCGATAGCAGCGCAATGGCAACCCCGAGCCACTCGCCCACGCTTCGTCTCCTGTTTCGGAGCCTCGAGGGCGGCTAGCACATCCCTGCTGCCACCATCATGGCAGCAGGAGCGTGACGCATCTCAGTCGTAAAATTCCGGCGCCATCTTCTGGCCATCACGCTGGGCCTTGTCGTGGTTGATCCAGAGCTGCGCCTTCTCCTTGTCGAGCGTGTCGGCGATCTTCTGCATCGAGGCCACGCTCATCTCCTTGCTGGCGTTCATGGTGGGGACGCGGCGGTTGTCCCAATTGTCCCTGAAATGGACGGCGTCGCCGGAGAGCACCACCGCGCCGGTCTTCGGCAGCTTCACCAGCAGCGACTGATGTCCCGGCGTATGACCGGGTGTCGAGAGGATGGTCACGCTGCCGTCCCCGAACACGTCCTTGTCGCCCGTCAGCAGCTCGACAGGATGCGACGGCTTGAACCGCGGTTCGTTGTTGGCGCCGGGCCAGTCATATTCGGCCTTCTGGACGTAGAGTATCGCCTGCGGGAACAGTTCGACATTGCCGACATGGTCGGGATGCGTGTGCGAGACCGCCATCGTCTTGATGTCGTCAGGCTTGACGCCGAGCTGGTCGAGCTGTGCGGCAAGCGTCTTCGGCCGCCGCCAGGTCACGGCCTTGGGATCGGCCGGCGCAAGGCCATTGGGCATGGCCGCGACGGAGTCCGCGATGCCGGTGTCCCACAGGAACCAGCCCTTGGCGTGCTTGATCAGATAGCAGCTGTCGGCGAAGTCCATGGTCTTGCCTTCGTTGAGACCGGGCGTCCAGCGCGAGATGTCGCCGGCGGTGCCCTCGCCGCAATTGAGGACGTAGAGCTTTTCGACGCCGGCCTGCGCGACAGCGGCCTGGCCCGACAAGGCGAGGGCGGCAACGGCGAGAGCAAATTTGAGCCTGGGCATCATCTTGGTCCCTCCTGGGGCAAGCGATTGGAGCGGCTGCGACCGAGGATCAACCCCGGCCGTGCCGCTGAATTCCGTTCGCTGGGATCACGTCAATGTGGGCAAGTCTCGACCTCGACCGTGACGTGGCTGAGCCTCTTGAGGCCGGCGAGGCGCTTCTTGTAGACGGCGGGCTGCTTCGGCTTGTCCGACACCAGCGAGACCAGCACGGCGCAATGACCCGGACCGATCTGCCAGAGATGCAGGTCGGTGACGCGATCCTCGCCGACCTCCATGCGCGCGCGGATCACCCGCTCCAGCTTCTCGTCGGCACGAACGTCGAGCAGCACCGCGCCGGATGACTTGATCAGACCGAACGCCCAGCTCGCGATCACGACGCTGCCGATCAGGCCGACGGCCGGGTCGGCCCAGACCCATCCCGAATACATCGCGACCGCGAGCGCGCCGATCGCCAGCACCGAGGTGGCGGCATCCGCCATGACGTGGACATAGGCGGCGCGGAGATTGTTGTCGTGATGATGGTGGCGATGGTGGCGATGGTCGTGGTCGTGATCGTCGTGATCATGATGCGCGTCGCCGTGCCCATGATCATGGCCGTGATGGTGATGATCGTGGCTGTCGCGCAAGAGCCACGCACTGACGAGATTGACGCAGAGACCGAGCGCGGCGACCGCGATCGCCTCGCCATAGACGATCGGCACTGGCGTGATCAGCCGCAGCACACTCTCATAGGCGATCTCGATGGCGATCAGGCCGAGGATGATCGCGCTGGAAAAGGCCGCGAGATCGCCGAACTTGCCGGTACCGAAGGTGAAATGCGCATTGCCGAGGTGCCGGCGCGCGAAACGGTAAGCGAAAGCGGCGATGCCCAGCGCGGCCGCATGCGTCCCCATGTGCCAGCCGTCGGCCAAAAGCGCCATCGAGCCGAACAGCGTGCCGGCGACGATCTCGCCGACCATCATGACCAGCGTGAGGACGACCACGAACCAGGTGCGCCGCTCGTTCTCGTCGTGCTTCTCGCCCAGGAAGGCGTGGTCATGCGTCCACTGTTCAATGGAGTGGGAATGCATCGAATTCTCCAGAAGATTCAGGTCTATTGGAGCGCACTATAGACCGGTGAAGCCCAATTTTCTAAGGCCCAATCGCCTCGCGCATTGACAGTTCCGATTAGTTTCGCTGTAATCGGCCCATGGGGATTTGAGCGATCTCCCCACGAGGCGACATGCCCAAGTATCGCGTCCCGTTCGTTCCTACGAGGACGCATCCACATGACCACTTTCACGACCATATCGTCCGACAAATTGGCGCGCCTGATCGGCACGGCCAATGCTCCTGTCCTGATCGACGTCCGCACGGAGGAGGATTTCGCCGCCGACCGGCGGCTGATCCCCGGCTCGATCAAGCTCAGCCACGAGACCGTCGCGGAATGGGGCGGCGAATTTGCCGGCCGCTCCGCCATCGTCTCCTGCCTGCGCGGCGCCAAGCTCGCGCAGGGCACGGCGGCCTGGCTCCGCCAGCTCGGCGTGCAAGCCGAGACGCTCGATGGCGGCTTCGAGGGCTGGAAGGCAGCCAAGCTGCCACTGCTCGACACGCGAAAACTGCCGCCGCGCGACGCCAAGGGACGCACCGTCTGGGTGACGCGGGCACGGCCGAAGGTGGACCGCATCGCCTGTCCCTGGCTGATCCGCCGCTTCGTCGATCCCAACGCGGTGTTCCTCTATGTGGCGCCGTCCGAGGTGGTCGCCGTCGGTGAGCACTTCAATGCCGCCCCGTTCGACATCGAGAACGTGTTCTGGAGCCACCGCGGCGAGCTCTGCACTTTCGACGTGATGATCGAGGAATTCGGCATTGCCACGCCGCCACTGCTCCGGCTCGCGACCTTGGTGCGCGGTGCCGACACCGCGCGGCCGGATCTGGCGCCGGAGGCCTCCGGCCTGCTCGCCGCCTCGCTCGGGCTGTCGCGGATGTATGACGACGATCTCGAGCAGCTCGAGGCAGGCATGACACTCTACGACGCCTTCTACCGCTGGTGCCGCGATGCCACGGCCGAGACCCACAACTGGCCGACCAACAAGGTGAAGGCGTGATGGACACCCGCGCCAATCAAACGGGAGCTGATGCCGGTCACGGCATCAGCTTCGGCGAGGCGTTCCGCGTCTGGCTCCACGTCGCATCCTTGAGCTTCGGCGGGCCCGCGGGCCAGATCGCGGTGATGCATCGAATCCTCGTCGAGGAGAAGAAGTGGATCTCTGAGGGGCGTTTCCTGCATGCGCTGAACTACTGCATGCTGCTGCCGGGGCCCGAGGCCCAGCAGCTCGCGACCTATGTCGGCTGGCTCTTGCATCGCACCGCCGGCGGGCTGATGGCGGGCGGACTGTTCATCCTGCCCGGCATCATCGCCATCATGGGCCTCAGCTACATCTACGCCGCTTACGGCAATGTCAGCTTCGTCGAGGCGTTGTTCTTCGGCCTGAAGGCCGCCGTGCTCGCCATCGTCGTCGAGGCCGTGGTACGCGTCGGCAAGCGCGCGCTGAAGAACCGCATCATGATCGCGCTGGCGGCCATCGCCTTCGTCGCGATCTTCTTCTTCGCGGTCCCCTTCCCGATCATCATCATCGCCGCGGGCCTGATCGGCTATGTCGGTGCACGAGCCGGCCGGCCGGAATTCGCCCCGGCCGCGCACGACCACGGCGGCAGCAGCGCCGCGATCGACAGTATGCTCGGCGAAGCCGTGCCCGAGCATGTGCGGCCCAACACCGGACGCGCGATCCGGACCGGCGCAATGTGGCTGGCGCTCTGGCTTGTGCCAGTGATCGCACTGCTCCTGGCGCTCGGCGAGGCCAACGTGTTCAGCCAGATCGCGCTGTTCTTTTCCAAGATGGCGCTGGTCACGTTCGGCGGCGCCTATGCGGTGCTGGCTTACGTCGCCCAGCAGGCGGTCGAGCATTATCACTGGCTGAAGCCGCATGAGATGCTCGATGGTCTCGGCATGGCCGAGACCACCCCGGGCCCGCTGATCATGGTGCTCCAGTTCGTCGGCTTCATGGCTGCCTATCGCGATCCGGCCGGGCTGTCGCCGATGCTTGCTGCGACCGTCGGCGGATTGCTCGCGACCTGGGTCACCTTCACGCCCTGCTTCCTCTGGATCTTCGTCGGCGCCCCCTATATCGAGCGCCTGCGCGGCAACACAGGTCTCGCCGGCGCGCTCAGCGCGATCACCGCCGCCGTCGTCGGCGTCATCCTCAATCTTTCGATCTGGTTCGCGCTGCACACGCTGTTCCGCGAGACCGTGCCGGTGCACGCCTTCCCGCTGGATTTCGACATGCCGGTGCTGCGAAGCGTCGACATTCCCGCACTCGTGCTGTCGATCGCGGCTGCGACCGCGATCTTCCGCTTCAAGCTCGGCATGCTCACGGTGCTGGCCGGCAGTTGCGCCGCAGGCGTGGCGCTGCGGTTGGCGGGGGTGATCTAGCGACGGTCTAGGTTCTGATGGAACAGCGCAGTTCCCGATCAAGCGTCCCGCCCTCGAAAGGGTGAGACGTTTGGAACGGCGCCTGTTCGCCCTGGTTAGCTCCCATTCATTGCCACGAGGACCTCTTTCCCCGGGATGAGAGCATGACTGACCTGTCCATCGATGCGCGGCTGCTTGCTCCTGACAATGATCGGCATGGCGCCAATCTCACGATCGTCGCCATCGCCGTGGCTGTCCTCATTGCCGGCGCGGCGGCCTTGTCTGGCACGATCTCCTGGCAGCAGGGATTGTTGTTTCTGCTCGGCGGTGCGCTCGGTCTGACGCTGTATCACGCGCTGTTCGGCTTCACCTCGGCCTGGCGCGTCTTCATCCTCTCGCGCAGAGGCGCGGGGCTCCGCGCGCAAATGGTCATGCTCGCGCTGGCGACAGCCCTGTTCTTCCCGGCGCTGGCGCAAGGCACGCTGTTCGGCAAGGCGGTGCATGGCGAGCTCGGCGCAGTCGGCATCGGCATGGTGATCGGGGCATTCCTGTTCGGGCTCGGAATGCAGCTCGGCGGCGGCTGCGCCTCCGGAACGCTGTACACCGCCGGTGGCGGCAATACCCGCATGCTGGTGACATTGGCGGCCTTCATCGCGGGATCGACGATCGGCGCGCTGCATCTGCCGTGGTGGAGCGCGCTGCCGAACATCGGGGCCGTGTCGTTGATCGAGCGGTTCGGATGGCTCCCGGCACTGCTGCTCTGCTGGGTCGTGATGGCCGCGATCTATCTGTTCACCATCAGGGCCGAACTCGCGTGGCATGGCCAGCTCGAGCCGGGCGGGCGGACCAGATTGCAAGGCGCGCGCCGCTTCATGCAGGGACCGTGGCCGCTGCTGTGGGGCGCGATCCTGCTCGCGATCGGCAATTTCGCAACGCTCTATCTTGCCGGGCGACCATGGGGCATCACCTCCGCTTTCGCGCTCTGGGGATCGAAGATCCTGATGGGCTTCGGCGTCGACGTCGCGTCGTGGCCCTATTGGCAGGGCGCCCGCGCCGCTTCGCTGCATCAAAGCATCTTCGCGGATATCACCTCGGTCATGGATTTCGGCATCATCCTGGGCGCGCTGCTGGCGGCGGGCCTTGCCGGCAAGTTCAGTCCGACGTGGCGCATCTCCGCCCGCTCCCTGCTCGCCGCCATGGTCGGCGGCCTGCTGCTCGGATACGGCGCGCGCCTCGCCTATGGCTGCAACATCGGCGCCTATTTCAGCGGGATCGCCTCCGGCAGCCTGCACGGCTGGTGCTGGCTGGTCGCGGCCTTCATCGGCAATATCCTGGGAACGCACCTCCGGCCGCTGTTCGGCCTGGCCGTCGAAAGGTAGGTAAGCCGCAGGGCCTCGGCCCCGGACACGGCTCCCATCCGTCGGGCAAAACAGTCGCGACGCATCCGTTCATGGCTTGTCAAGTCCGCCCCTCACAAATATTCTTCTTTACCGAAATTCTGATTTGCCGTACAAGCAAAACACCCTGGCCCGAGACAAGGGGCGGATCGCGATCGTCACGAACCGCGGGCTGGGCAGCGATGGACGCGACGGCGTCGGGCGCGAGCGGCATTGCAGGGCGGCTTTCGCTGTGAGCAATTGCCTTCGCGCGTACGACACGACGCTGGCAGCGTCTTCGTATGGCTTCGGGTGTGAGCACACGCCAGCTCCTGGAGTCTCAGCGAAGGCGTGCGCGGACGGAGAAGTCGTGTGGTCCTGACGCCCGGGGTCTGTGCGTCAAGTCCTGCGGTGATGTGGCGGTCCGACCGGACAGCGCGCGTCAGCCATCCGCAGGGCGACGGGGGCAATAGTGCATCGCTCCCCGAGGAGAGCACGAAGGACACCGTTAAAACCATTCGCGCAGGGAAGGCCGGGCGATCCGGCGAACCTGTGGTCCACCCCGTGTGCATTTTTCCGAGCGCACGGACTTGCGGGTGCCAGCTGGCGCCCGGCCTTCCCTGCGCCCTTGTCTTACGAGGGCGTTGCGAGAGGTAGAACTCGGGCGCTTTAAGCCGCGAGAACGCGAACGCTCGCCCGCTGTTTGAAACGTATAACGGAGCGGTGGCCAGTCTTGGCTCATTCTCCCTCGGTGTCATCGCCCGCGAAGGCGGGCGATCCAGTACTCCGCAGCGGACATTGTGCGAACCCACTGGTGCCTCGGCGGGGCAAGACACCTTCGTTGTCGCGCTACCGCATCATCATCCGCGCGATCGCCTCCCCGATCACCACCGTCGTGAAATGCGTGTTGGCGCGGCAGTCGGATGGCATGATCGAGGCGTCGGCGACGCGCAGGCCGCCGATCCCTTTCACGGTGCCATCGGGATTGACCACGCCGTCGCCGTCGTTGACGCCGCTCATGCGGCAGCTGCCGGCGGCATGCTGGATGTCGCCGGTCTCTCGCCGCAGCAACGCATCGAGCTCGCGATCCGGCAGGCTGGTGGCCTGCGGCAGCGTCAAATCGGTGTCGGCCAGCCTGATCCAGTCGGCGATGCCTGATAGCGCCGGCTGCGACGTGATCACGGCCAGCCGTTTCACCGCGTCCATCATCCGCAGCATGTCGCGGGGATCGGCGAGCATGTTCTCCTCGACGACGGGATCGATGGATGGGTCGGTTGAAGCTAGCTTCAGCGTTCCGCGCGAATAGGCGTTGAACAGCCCGGCGCCGATCGCCCCGGGCACGCCGATACCACGATGGTTGAAAGCGATCAGGATCATGTCGCGCTTGCCGCCGTCGGCGAGGCCCGATGAATAGGTCACGCAACAATTGGTGTGGCGAGTGTCCGGATCGGTCGGCCGCAGATTCTCGCGGAGCTGGATCGTGGCGCGAAACAGCGGATGGTCGAAAAAATGCCGGCCGACCGGCAGGTCGCGCTCGACCGCAATCCCCAGCGCCTTCAGCTCTTCGGCCGGCCCGATGCCGGAACGCAGCAGGATCGCCGGACTGTGGATCGCGCCGGCACACAGCACGATCTGACGCGCGCTGATCTCGTGGGTGCCCTGCCCCTCTCTATGAACGCGGATGCCGGTCGCCCTTCCGTCACTGATCAGCACGCGATCGACCAGCGCGTGGCCGCGGATCTCCAGATTGGCGCGGCCGCGCGCGGGCTCGAGATAACCCTCGTTGGTGGTGATGCGGCGGCTGTCGCGGCTGTTGATGGGGTAGCAGGCAACGCCCTCACCGTCGGGGCCATTGAGATCGGCGCACCAGGGATAGCCGCTCGCCAGCGCCGCATCGCGCAGGCCGCGATCGACGGGTCCCCATTGTTCGGGCGGCGCGCGATAGACCGGCAGCGGCCCGCCGCGGCCATGGCCTTCGGCGTCGCCGAATTCCAGATCGTCCTCGATCACCGAGAACAGCGGCATCACGTCCTTGGCCGACCAACCGGTGCAGCCATTGGCGGCCCATTCGTCGAAGGCATCGGCAACGCCGCGGATCGCGATCTGGCCATTCATCATCGAGGAGCCGCCGAGCCCCTTGCCGCGCCAGTAGAAGCGCGGCTCCTGCCCCGCCACGCGGCGCGTCAGGAGATCAGGCCACTGCCATTTCTCCTGGTACTCGCGCTTGTGGATGATCGGGATCGGGTTCGGCGTTCGCACCTCCCAGGGCGCCTCGTCGGCGCGCCAGTCGAGCCCCGCCTCTAACAGCAGGACGCGCCGTGCAGGGTCCTCGGACAGCCGGGCGGCCACAGCGGCGCCGGCGGAGCCGCCGCCGACAACAATGACATCGTACATTGCGTTACTTCTCGACATTCCCAAAGTCCGGCATGCCCAACGCTCACGCGTTGCAGCGCGTCCGGGACACGAGACCGCCCTACCCGATCACCCTGCCGAACTTGTTCGACTTCGGGAAGCCCTTCGGCGGCAGGCGGCCGGCATCGCCGCGATTGCCTTGCCACTCGGCAAGCTCCTTCATGCTCGCGGAGAATTCGCGACCCGCAGAGTCCTTCCAGGTCAGACCCGCCTTGGCGTCGAACACAGCAACATCGGAGAGACCGCCGTCCTTGTACTTCTGCAGCCGCGTGCCGCGGCCGCGGGCCATTTCGGACACCTGCTCGAGCGGGAAGATCAGCATCTTGCGATTTTCGCCGATGACCGCGACGGTGTCGCCGAGCACTTCGGCGATCGCGCGCGCCTCGTTCGGCATGTCGACGTTGAGGACCTGCTTGCCCTTCTTGGTGGTGCCGACGCAATCGTCCTCGTTGACGACGAAGCCCTGGCCCTCGTGGCTCGCGACCAGGAATTTGCGTCCGCCCTTGTGGACGAACAGCGCGACGGGTGCGGCCTCCTGCTCGAGGTCGATGAACAGGCGGATCGGCTCGCCGTGTCCGCGGCCGCCGGGCAGTTTCGCGACGTCGAGCGAGTAGAATTTGCCGTTGGTCGCGAACAGCAGCAGCTTCGACGTCGTTTCGGCGAAGAAGGCGAAACCGAGCTTGTCGTCCTGCTTGAAGGCGAGCCCCGAGAGATCCTCGACATGGCCCTTCATGGTGCGGATCCAGCCCTTCTCGGAGACGACGACCGTCACCGGTTCGCGCTCGACGAAGGCCTCCTCGATCGCGGCGAGATCGTGCTCGGGCGCATCGGCAAAGGTGGTGCGGCGCTTGCCGAGCGGCGTCTTCGGTCCGAACATGTCGCGGACCTTGCCGACCTGCTCGCCGACCTTCTTCCATTGCTCGGCTTCCGAGGCGAGCACCGCGTTGATGCCCTTGAGCTCGGCACGGAGGTTCTTGTCCTCGGTGCGGATTTCCATCTCCTCGAGCTTGCGCAGGGAGCGGAGCCGCATGTTGAGGATGGCTTCGGCCTGCACCTCGGTGAGCTTGAACGCCTTGATCAACGCCGGCTTCGGTTCATCCTCGGTGCGGATGATCTTGATCACCTTGTCGATGTTCAGATAGGCGATCAGGAAGCCGCCGAGGACCTCCAAGCGGTGCTCGATCTGCGCCTTGCGGTAGTTGCTGCGGCGGATCAGCACGTCGCGCAGATGGTCGAGCCATTCGCGCAAGCACTCCGCGAGCCCCACCACCTTCGGGATCTTGCCCTTGATCAGGACGTTCAGATTCAGCGGAATCTTGTTTTCGAGCTCGGTGAGCCGGAACAGCGATTCCATCATCAGCGCCGGGTCGACGTTCTTCGACTTCGGCTCGATCACGATGCGGACGTCTTCGGCCGACTCGTCCCTGATGTCGCCGACCAGCGGCAGCTTCTTCTGATCCAGCAGCTCGGCGACCTTCTCGATAAGCCGCGACTTCTGCACCAGGAACGGAATCTCGGTGACGACGACGACCCAGGTGCCGCGTGCGCCCTCTTCGTGCGACCACCTGGCGCGGACGCGGAACGAGCCGCGGCCGGTGGTGTAGGCCTCAGCAATGGCCTGCTTGGAATCGACGATGATGCCGCCGGTCGGAAAATCCGGGCCCTTGACCCACTTCAAGAGCGCCTTGGATTTGGCGTCGGGCTTCTCGATCAGATGCAACGCTGCGTCGCACAGCTCGGCGGCGTTGTGCGGCGGGATCGAGGTCGCCATGCCGACCGCGATTCCCTGCGCACCGTTGGCGAGCAGGTTCGGGAAGCCGCCGGGCAGCACCACCGGCTCTTTCGACTGGCCGTCGTAATTGGCGCGAAATTCAACCCCGTCCTCGTCGATGCCTTCGAGCAGCAGGCGCGCGACGTCGGTCATGCGCGCTTCGGTGTAGCGGTAGGCGGCGGGGTTATCGCCGTCGATATTGCCGAAATTGCCCTGGCCGTCGACCAGCGGATAGCGCGAGGAGAAATCCTGCGCGAGACGAACCATGGCGTCGTAGATCGCCTGGTCGCCATGCGGATGGAACGAGCCCATCACGTCGCCGACGATCTTTGCGGACTTCTTGAAGGCGGTGCCCGGGTCGAGGCGGAGCAGGCGCATGCCGTAGAGGATGCGCCGGTGCACCGGCTTCAGGCCGTCGCGCGCATCGGGCAGCGCACGGTGCATGATGGTGGAGAGCGCATAAGCGAGATAGCGCTCTTCGAGCGCCTCACGCAGCGGCACCTCGTGAATTTCGGCCGGTTCTTCCGGCGGAACGATTCGCTTTCCCATGCCGCCCGGTTAAACCGTGGAAGCGAATCGGGCAAGGATCGAATGGTTCCCTGTGGGCAGCCTATTGGCCTGCCCAGCCGGCCGTCACGGGCGGGGTCTTGGCCGGCGCCGGGGCTGGCATGTTGGTCAGGCAGCGGCGGGCCGCCTCGATCTCGGCCTCCGTGGCACCATGGGATCGCGCCCATGTCTCTGCGGCTGCAGCGGAATATTTGGCCACATAATACCGGACGAGAGTGCAGGAGGCGCGCCGAAACACACCCGGCTGCGGTTCGCCGGCCGTTGCGTCAGGCGCGAGCGCGACCAGCGCCGCGGACAAGGCAAATCCCCTGATCAACATTTGGGCTGTCCCCCGTTGTGGAACCCTGCGGGGCGAACTCGATTTAGTTCCCCGGGAACCGAAACTGGGCGGGCAAGCCAGGCGCGATCAACTCATGGCGCCGGAATTGCAGCTCTCGCCTGCTGCCGCATCAGCGCATTGATGAAGCCCGCGCGCGCGTCGGAATGGCCTTGGCCTCGCGGCTCAAGCACATGGCGCAGCAGGAACAGACCGGTGAGCCGGAAGCCATCCTGGAGATCCCGCTCGGTCAGCTCGCTCGCGGCTTCGCCGTGGCGCAGGAACGGCGGCAGGCGCAGCAGCCGGTCCCGCCACGGCTCGCCCGCGCCGCGCGACACCGCGCCGCCGGATTTGGGCGAAACGTAGATCAGGTCCGTCGTCTCGCCGGTCACCGCGCAATTCTCCAGCGCCAGCCCGAAGCCGAGCTCGGCGAGCATCGCCAGCTCGAAATGGATCAGATGCACGGCGGCGCTGCCGATATCGTCGAAATCGTCGAGCGAATGCTCCAGCAGCGCAAAGATGTCTTCATGCGGATCGCGCTCCGGCAGCAGCCGCGCGATCGAGGCGAGATGGGTGACGCCGTAGACCCCGTGGGACGACCCCAGCAGCGTCGCTGCACGCAGCTTCAGACCCTCGATCGCATAGGTCCCGAGATGCTCGTCGAGCCGCGCCCGCCACACCGCACTGACGCTGTTGCCCGGCTGGAGCAAAGGTCGCAGCCGCGAGCTGGCACCGCCGCGCACGAGCCCGAGATGGCGGCCATGCGCGCGGGTCAAGAGCTCGACGATGGCGCTGCTCTCGCCATGCCGCCGCACCCCCAGCACGATGCCTTCGTCGGTCCATTCCATGGAAGTGAGTCTACAGGATTCCGGTGCCTCTCGCACGCACTCGTGCCCCGGACCAAACGCGGCGCGCCAGCGATGCGTTGCCGAGCCGCGGCCCATCTCTCCGCGCGCTCCTGGGTCCCGGCTCTGCGGCGCAGTGCTGACGCGCTGCACCTTGTCCGGGACACGAGACCCTCACGCGTTGAACCAGCCCTGCGCGTCGCCGGTGAACGAGAAATACAGTCCGATCGCCGTCAGCGCGCAGGAGACGATCTCGATGGCGCTATCGAGTTCCAGGCCCTTTTCGCCGATGATCTGGCCGAGCGAGATCACCGAGAGAACGAGCGCTGCCGCCAGCACCCAGCGCGGCCAGTTCTTGCGCCAACGCGCCGCCAGCCAGACGAAATAGACCAGCAGCAGGATCATGCCGCCGGCGAGCAGGGTCGCCGTCATGATCATCTGCTCGGTCGTCTCGGCATTGGGCGTGCGGTCCTGCACCGCGACCGACAAGGCATCCAGCATCAGTGACGCATAGAGCAGCGCTTCGAAGCGCCGGACGTTACTGGGCACGCTCATCCGATACCGATCTTTTCTTGGTTATTCTTTGGGAAAGTCCAGGCCCATCTCGCGGTAGCGATCGGGATCGTCGCCCCAGTTCTCGCGCACCTTGACGAACAGGAACAGATGCACCGGCACATCCAGGATCTGCATCAGCTCTTTGCGCGAGTCGGCACCGATCGACTTGATGGTGGCGCCGCCCTTGCCGAGCACGATCTTCCGCTGGCTCTCGCGCTCGACGAAGATCGTCTGCTCGATGCGCACCGAATGATCCTTGCGCTCCTCCCACTTGTCGGTCTCGACCGTGGACTGGTAGGGCAATTCCTGGTGCAGCTTCTGATAGATCTTCTCGCGCGTGATTTCGGCCGCGAGCTGCCGCATCGGAGCGTCCGACATCTGGTCCTCGGGATAGAGGAACGGACCTGGCGGCACCATCTCGGCAAGCGTCGTGCGGATGTCGTCGACGCCGTCGCCCGAGATCGCCGCGATCATGAAGGTCTTGGCGAACGTCATCCGCTCGTTGGCGGCCTGCGCGAGTGCCAAAAGCTTCTCGCGCTGGACCAGGTCGACCTTGTTGATGACAAGGATCTTGTCGTGATTGACGCTTGCGGCCTTGGCAAGGATCGCCTCGGCCTCCTCGTCGATACCGGTCTTGGCATCCAACAGCACGCAGACGAGATCGGCATCATGCGCCCCGCTCCAGGCGGTCGACACCATGGCGCGGTCGAGCCGGCGCTTGGGCGAGAAGATGCCGGGTGTGTCGACGAGGATGATTTGCGCATTGTTCTCGATCACGATGCCGCGGATCAGCGCGCGCGTGGTCTGCACCTTGCGCGAGACGATCGTGACCTTGGCCCCGACCAGCGCATTGACCAGTGTGGACTTGCCGACATTGGGCGCGCCGATCAGCGCCACGAAGCCGCAGCGCGTCGCGGTCGGCATCTCGCCGCTTGTTTCAGCCGTCATTGCCGCCGCCAACGCCTTCGCGTTCGATCATGACCGACGCCGCGACCTTCTCCGCCGCGCGCTTGCTGCCACCGACGCCTTCGGCCGGCGCCAGTCCGGGCAGGTCCACCGCGACACGGAACTGCGGATCGTGATGCGGGCCGGTGCGCTCGACCTCGCGGTAAACAGGGGTCGGCAATCCCTTGCCCTGCGCCCATTCCTGCAGCACGGTCTTGGGATCGCGCAAGGGACGCCGCGGCTTGTGCATGCGCTCGGTCCAGTTGCGCTTGACGAACTCGGACGCCGCCGCATGGCCGCCGTCGAGGAAGATGGCACCGATCACGGCTTCGCAGATATCACCGAGGATGGATTTGCGCAGGCGGGCATCCGCGCTGGACCCGACTGACCCCAGCTTGATGTCGTCGAGCAGGCCGAGCGATTTTGCGACGTCGGCGCAGCTCTCTTTCCGCACCAGCTCGGCAAGCCTCTTGGACAGCTCGCCCTCGTCGGCGTTCGGGAAGGCGTGATAGAGCATGTCGGAGACGACGAGGCCGAGCACGTGGTCGCCGAGGAATTCCAGCCGCTGATAGCTGTCGCCGCGCTTGCGCCCCGACTTCAGCGCGGAGACATGCGTGATCGCCTGCATCAACAGGTTCGGGTCAGTGAAGGCGTGGCCGATGCGTGCCTCGAGCGCAGCGTTGGCATCCGCCGCCTTCGCCTTGGCCTTCTTGCTGCTCCGCGCCCGCTTCTTCTTGGCAGGCGTCTTCGTTGCAGCTTCGCTCTCGGGAGCGGCTTGCGCCTCGATCGATTGGGTCGCGATGTCCTTGGCTTCGTCTTTCATCGGACGATTTTGAAGAAGCGATTCCAGCGCACCGACCACGGCCAGCGCCAGAACATCCAGGCATGCTCGCCTTGGCCGATCGAGAAGAAGATCATCTGGGCCCGGCCGATCAGGTTCTCCTGTGGCACATAGCCCACCGCCGACTGGACGCGGCTGTCGGTCGAATTGTCGCGATTGTCGCCCATCATGAAGAAATGGCCGGGCGGCACGGTGTAGACACTGGTGCTGTCGTAGAAGCCGTTATCGACGCAATCGAGGGTCTCATAGGAGACGCCGTTCGGCAGCACCTCCTTCCAGCGCTTCACCCGCGCCGTCGTGACCCGCTCCGTGTCGGACGAGCTGCAAGGGTCTTCGCCGACGAAGTCGCTCAACCGCTCGCGCTGCACCGGGACGTCGTTGATGTAGAGCAGCCCGTCCTTCATCTGGATGCGGTCGCCGGGAAGGCCGATCACGCGCTTGATGTAGTCGGTGGAGTCTTCCCTCGGCAGGCGAAACACGACGACATCGCCGCGGTTCGGGTCCGCGCCCCAGATGCGCCCCGAGAACAGCGGCGGCGAGAACGGGATCGAGTAGTGGCTATAGCCGTAGGAATATTTCGAGACGAACAGATAATCGCCGACCAGCAGCGTCGCCTTCATCGAACCCGAGGGGATGTTGAAGGGCTGGAACAGAAAGGTGCGGATCACCAGCGCGATCAGGAGAGCGTGGATCACGACCCGGATCGTTTCGCCGACGCCGCTCTCAGTTTTCGTTCCCGAAGTCACGCTCATTGCTCTCTCAATTCCGGCCGGCGGTCACAGAGCGCCCTCCTCCCGCGAACAGCCCATCGCTCGCGGCCCAAGGAGATTGTCCTGATTCTGATAGTGAGGGCCAATTCCGGCGTAAAGCCGAATTCGCCCAGCCTGATTTGCGTCGCGACTTTTAGACGGTTGTCGGAGGCCACGCAATCAAGGATCGCATCAAAACTGCACAAGGTATTGATTTTGAATACGAATTATAAAATGGGCGCGAAACGGTCAGGGCTTGGCGAGCGGGACGGCCGAAATGACGACGAAGGCCTGGGCGAGCGGCCAGTCGTCGGTGATCGACAGGTCGATTCTTGGCTCGAATCCCACCGGCGTCAGGGCCTCGAGCCGGGCCAGGGCGCCGCCGGTCAGCTGCATGGTCGGCCGCCCGCCCGGCAGGTTGACCACGCCCATGTCGCGCCACCACACGCCGCGCCTGATGCCGGTGCCGAGCGCCTTGGAGCAGGCCTCTTTGGCGGCGAAGCGCTTGGCGTAGGTCGCCATCACCATCCTCTCGCTCTTGGCACGCCGCTCCGCCTTGGCCCGCTCGGCCGCCGTAAAGATGCGGTCGAGGAAGCGTTCGCCGTGGCGCTCGATCACTTTGGCCACGCGGGTGATGTCGATCAGGTCGGAGCCGATGCCGATAATCATGCCCGGCTCCGGCCGCGATCCATCGCCGCGCGCATGCTGCGCACCGTCTCGGCAAGGCCGACGAACAGCGCCTCGCCGATCATGTAGTAGCCGATATTGAGCTCCATGATCTCCGGCAGCTCGGCGATCTTCTCCGCCGTGGCATAGTCGAGGCCGTGGCCGGCGTGAACCTCGAGCCCGGCTTGTTTTGCGAGCTTCGCCCCCGCCACGATCCGCTGCCATTCGGCTTCCGCCTTGTCGGTGTGCCCGTCGACGACGGCGTCGCACCAGGCGCCGGTGTGGATCTCGATCACGGGCGCGCGTAGCCGCGCCGCCATCTCGATCTGCGCAGGGTCGGCGGCGATGAACAGCGAGACGCGGATGCCGGCATCGTTCAACCGCGCGATGTAGGGCGCGAGCGCATTGTGCTGGCCGACCACATCGAGCCCGCCTTCGGTCGTCACCTCCTGGCGGCGCTCGGGCACCAGGCACACCGCGTGCGGCTTGGTGGCCAGCGAGATGCGCATCATGTCGTCGGTCGCCGCCATCTCGAAATTCAGCGGCTTGGAGATCCCGGCCTTCAGCCGCGCCATGTCCTCATCGCGGATGTGCCGGCGGTCTTCGCGCAGATGGGCGGTGATGCCGTCGGCGCCGGCCTCGATCGCCAGCAGCGCGGCGCGCACCGGATCGGGATGGCGGCCGCCGCGCGCGTTACGCACGGTCGCGACATGGTCGATATTGACGCCGAGGCGGAGCGGAGAAGCGGGCATTTCAGGACTCACGAAATCAGAGGCAGACGTAGCAAGCAGCGTCTATCCATTAACACGTTCGACTTTGGCGACGACAGCCTTGGCACGCAGCTGGGCCAGGATCGCGCTCAGATGCTTGAGGTCGTAGACTTCGAGATCGATCGTCGTTTCCGTGAAATCGGGCGAGCGGCGCTGCATGCTGATATTGTCGATGTTGCCGTCGTGCTCGGCGATCACGGTCGCGATCTGCGCCAGCGCGCCGGGCTCGTTGACGTTCTCGACCTTGATGCGGGCCGGGAAGCGCTGCGGCGCGGTGTCCTCGATGTCCCAGCGGACGTCGAGCCAGCGCTCCGGCTCCTCCTCGAAATCCTTCAGGGCCGGCGCCTGGATCGGATAGATCGTGATGCCCTCGCCTGGCGTGACGATGCCGACGATACGGTCGCCCGGCACGGCGCCGCCGTTCGGCGCGAACTTCACCGGCAGGTCGGAATTGATGCCGCGGATCGGGATCGCGACGGCGCTGCGCGGCGACTCGGACGACCTGTCCTTGAGCTTGGCGGCAAGGCCCTTCTTGACGCCATAGCGTGCGACGCGCTCCTCCTTGTAGTCGGGATACATCGCGCGCGCGACGTTGGAGGCCTTGATCTCGCCGCGACCGACGGCCGCCATGACGTCCTCGATCGACGTGCGCGCCAGCCGCGGCAGCGCACCCTTGAGCTTGTCGTCGGCATATTCGATCTTGGCGCGCTCGAACAGGCGCTCGACGATGCGGCGGCCGAGACCGGCATATTGATCGCGCACGGCGGTGCGCGTCGCACGGCGGATCGCGGCGCGTGCCTTGCCGGTGACCGCGAGCGTCTCCCAGGCCGAGGGCGGTGCCGATTGCGCCTCCGAGGTCAGCACCTCGACCTCGTCGCCGTTCTGGAGCTCCGAGGACAGCGGCGCGAACTTGCCGTTGATCTTGCATCCCACAGCGCTGTTGCCGACGTCGGTATGCACCGCATAGGCGAAGTCGATCACGTTGGCATGGCGCGGCAGCGCGATCAGCTTGCCCTTGGGGGTGAAGCAGAACACCTGGTCGTGGAACAGTTCGAGCTTGGTGTGCTCGAGGAATTCTTCCGGATTGGCGCTCTCCGAGAGGATGCCGATGGTGTGGCGCAGCCAGGCGAACGCGTTGGACTCGCGCTTGAGGAATTCGGTCGGCGAGCCGACGCCCTCCTTGTAGAACACGTGCGCGGCGATGCCGCGCTCCGCGATCTGGTCCATCTCCTCGGTGCGGATCTGAAGCTCGACGCGCTGGTTGCCCGGCCCGATCACCGTGGTATGGATCGAGCGATAGTCGTTCTGCTTCGGCGTCGAGATGTAGTCCTTGAAGCGCCCCGGCACCACCGGCCAGGTGGTGTGGACGATGCCGAGCGCGCGATAGCAGGCCTCGATGTCGTTGACGACCAGTCGAAAGCCGAAGATGTCGGACAATTGCTCGAACCCGACCGACTTGCGCTCCATCTTGGTCCAGATCGAGAATGGCTTCTTGCGGCGGCCATAGACGCGCGCCCCCAAGCCGCGGTGGCGCAGATTGTTGGAGAGCTGGTCCTCGATTTCGCCGATCAGATTGCGGTTGCGCTCGGCGAGTGCGTCGAGCCGCTGCATCACCACCGAATAGGCCTCAGGATCGAGGGTGCGGAACGACAGGTCCTCCAGCTCCTCGCGCATCTCCTGCATGCCCATGCGCCCGGCGAGCGGCGCATAGATGTCGAGCGTCTCCTCGGCGATGCGACGGCGCGATTCCGTCGGAACGAAGTCCAGCGTGCGCATGTTATGCAGGCGGTCGGCGAGCTTCACCAGCAGGACGCGGACATCGTCGGCAATCGCCAGCAACAATTTGCGCAGGTTCTCGGCCTGCTTGGCTTCGCGCGATACCAGCTCCAGCCGCTTCAGCTTGGTGAGGCCCTCGACCAGCACGCCGATCTCGGGGCCGAAGATCTGGTCGATCTCGGCCCGCGTCGCCTCGGTGTCCTCGATGGTGTCGTGCAGCAGCGCGGCGACGATGGTGGCATCGTCGAGCTTGAGGTCGGTGAGGATCGCCGCCACTTCGAGCGGGTGCGAGAAGTATGGATCGCCCGAGGCGCGGGTCTGCGAGCCATGCGCCTTCATGGCGTAGACATAGGCGCGGTTCAGCAGGTCTTCGTTGGTGTTGGGGTTGTAGGACCTGACCCGCTCGACGAGGTCATATTGACGCATCATGCGCGCGCGGGGCTTGGCCGGACGGGCCACCGGCGCAGTCGGGGCCACGGCAACCGATTCGGTTGCGGCCAGCATCTGCGTTGGTCTGCGGCGCCGATACACCATGCCATCCTGCCTTCGAACGGACCACGAGAGAGCCCGTTGTATACATCTTAGCTCCGATCCCGCGCGGGTCCCGATCAATTCATCAATTCAGTGACAGGGCGCGGCGCGAACCGGCAACACTATGGTAACCACGAAAACGCCAACAAAAGCAAAGGCCCGAACAACGGTTCGGGCCTTTGATAAGATCACAAGAAGTCGATGACTGCGATGGGACGAGTTACTCGTCCTCCTCGGGCTGCTCCTCAGGCGGCGCGAGACCTTCGAGACCTTTCAGGAGCTCCTCTTCGGTCATGCGCTCGACGGCAACTTCGGTATCGTCCGCATCGACGCTGGCCCCAGCGGAACCGATCAAGGGCACGGTGTCCGGCTCGGGCTCGTCGACCTCGACGAACTTCTGGAGCGAATGCACCAGCTCCTCGCGGAGGTCCTCCGGCGAGATCGTCTGGTCAGCAATTTCGCGCAAAGACACAACAGGGTTCTTGTCGTTATCGCGGTCAACCGTTAGTTGTGAACCGGACGAAATCATGCGCGCACGGTGTGCGGCCAGCAGGACCAGGTCAAACCGGTTGTCGACCTTGTCGATACAATCTTCTACGGTGACGCGAGCCATGGACTGCCGCTCCGTTGTGGTTGGGACGAAATATGTGGATGATCGGGGCTAGTTATAGGGGCCGGGGCAATTTCGCAAGGCCAAATTGTGATTTGGCCTCGCCAAACGGCTCTGCTACCCCCACATTGGGGCTGGGTCGAGTGATTTTCCGGGCTGTCGGACGGGGCAGCGCCGGGTGTATGCATGACCGCCATAACTATACCTTGATTGCCCCGACTTCTCCGGATTTGCGGTTTCGACGGGCTTCGGCAGCACTGTAGAAGTGCGCGGCGTGCTGCCGCCGCGCCAACAATAAACGATCAATCACGAACACTACGCGAGCAACTGAATGTCACCTTCCCCTACCAACAAGATCGCGCTCTTCATCGATGGGGCCAATCTCTACGCCACGGCGAAAACCCTGGGCTTCGACATCGATTACAAGCGCCTGCTGAAGGAGTTTCAGAGCCGCGGGACCTTGCTGCGGGCGTTCTACTACACCGCGATCATCGAGGATCAGGAATACTCCTCGATCCGCCCGCTGATCGATTGGCTCGACTACAACGGCTACACGGTCGTGACCAAGGCGACCAAGGAATTCATCGACGCCTCGGGCCGCCGCAAGGT
The DNA here is from genome assembly GCF_054057995.1 of Bradyrhizobium sp. USDA 4486. NCBI lineage: Bacteria > Pseudomonadati > Pseudomonadota > Alphaproteobacteria > Hyphomicrobiales > Nitrobacteraceae > Bradyrhizobium > Bradyrhizobium sp. USDA 4486. The sequence continues at coordinate 1,782,735 of NZ_JBSRZV010000001.1, read as the reverse complement.
CAAGGGCAACATGGACATCGAGCTCGCGGTCGATGCCATGGAGCTCGCCGAGCACATCGACCAGATGGTGCTGTTCTCGGGTGACGGCGACTTCCGTTCCCTGGTCGAGGCCGTGCAGCGCCGCGGCGTGCGGGTCACCGTGGTCTCCACCATCGCCAGCCAGCCGCCGATGATCGCGGACGAGCTGCGCCGGCAGGCCGACGTCTTCACCGACCTCGTCGAGCTGCAGTCCAAGCTCGGCCGCGACCCGTCCGAACGCCCCGCCCCGCGTGACCGCGGCGAGCGTGGCGAGGGACGCCACCACGCCCCGCAATTCCTCCAGCGCGCAACCACGATGGCGCCGAGGGGCGATGACGACTTCGAGGAGTGAGGCGGCCCGGTCGAGCCGCCAGCCTCTCACCGTCGTCCCCGACCGTGATTGTCCGCTCTGTCCACGCCTGGTCGCCTTTCGCGAGGCCAACCGGGCGCGCGAGCCGTTATGGCACAATGCGCCGGTCGCCCCCTTCGGCGATATCACGGCACGCCTTCTGATCGTCGGGCTGGCGCCGGGGATGCAGGGCGCCAACCGCACCGGCCGTCCCTTCACCGGCGACTATGCCGGCGATCTGCTCTACGCCACGCTGCTCGAATACGGCTTTGCCAAGGGCAGCTATCAGGCCCGTCCCGACGACGGATTGAGGCTGGTCGATTGCCGGATCGCCAATGCCGTGCATTGTGTTCCGCCGCAGAACAAGCCGCTGCCGATCGAGATCAATACCTGCCGCCGGTTCCTCGTCGCCAACCTCGCGGCGATGCCGAAGCTGCGCGCGATTATCGCGCTCGGGCGCATTGCGCACGACAGCGTGCTCAAGCCGCTGAACCTGAAGGGCTCGCAAGCCCCCTTCGGCCATGGCGCCGTGCATCAGGCCGGTGCGCTCAGGCTCTACGACAGCTATCACTGCTCGCGCTACAACACCAACACCGGCGTGCTGACGCCTGACATGTTCCGGTCCGTGTTTGCGAAGGTGAAGGCGGATCTGGATTAGCTCTTCGCTGGATTGGCCTTCAGCCAATCCAGCACGTCCCCGGCATTCCGGTCGGGCGGAAACACCGGATAGAACACATGCGTGATGCGGGCATCGTCGATGATCAGCGCGAGGCGCTTGATCAGGGTCAGCCCTGCGACCTCCATGGTCGGCAGTTTCAAGGCACGTGTCAGCGCCAGCTTCTCGTCCGAGAGCACGGGAAAGGGCAGATGCAGCCGCGAGGCCATCTCGGTCTGGTATTCGTTGCTCTGGGTCGAGAGCCCGAACACGTGCGAGGCACCGGCCGCCTTCAGCTCGGCGAACAGATCGCGGAACGCGCAGGTCTGCGGCGTGCAGCCGCGCGCGCCCGGGATCATGTCCCAATCGTCGACCAGCGCGATCTTGCCGGGCTCGCCGGTGCGCGGATAGGCGAACACCACGGTGCGGCCGGAGAGCGCCGACAGCGTCACTGACGTATCGTCGGTTGCGAGCAGGCTGATCGCCGGCAGCGTCATGCCCTTCAGATGCGCGGCACCGCCGTCATCGGCCGGCGCAGGAATCTGGCTCCAATCGACCTCGAGCAGGTTCTTCTGAGACATCCCGTCCTCTCGCCGTCCTCTTGCCGCGATCCGTTTGCCGCTATCCCTTCGCCCGCATCAGGCGGCCCTTCTCGCGGCTCCAGTCGCGCTTCTTCTCGCTCTCGCGCTTGTCGTGCAGCTTCTTGCCCTTCGCAACAGCGAGCTGCAATTTGGCCCGTCCGCGTTCGTTGAAGTAAAGCTTGAGCGGGATCAGCGTCATGCCCTCGCGATCGACCGCGCCCATCAGCTTGTTGATCTGCCGCCGATGCAGCAGCAGCTTTCGCGGTCGCTTCGGCTCGTGGTTGAAGCGGTTGCCCTGGAGATATTCGGGAATGGTGGCGTTGATCAGCCAGATCTCGCCGTCCTTCGAATCCGCGTAGGACTCGGCGATCGTGCTCTTGCCGTTGCGGATCGACTTCACTTCGGTGCCGGTCAGCGCAATGCCCGCCTCGATCGTGTCCTCGATCGCATAGTTGAAGCGGGCCTTGCGATTTTCCGCCATGACCTTGATGGGACGTTCGTTCTTGTCGGCCATGCAAGTGAAACCTGAAGTCAAAACCTGATCGGGATGCGCAGCAAAGCTAACAGTTTGGGTGAAGCGCGCGCGTCACTTCTTGAGGAGATCGCGGATCTCGGTCAGCAGCACGACCTCGGCCGACGGCTTGGGCGGCTCAGCGGGCTTGGTCTCTTCCCTGCGCTTTAAGGTGTTCATGGCGCGGATCACCAGGAACAGCACGAAGGCGATGATGATGAAGTTGATCGTCAGTGTCAGGAAGCTGCCGTAAGCAAGCACTGCGCCTTGCTTTTTCGCATCCGCTAAGTTGGTGGCGGTGACCGACTTCGACAAGGGGACGAAGTAGTTCGAGAAGTCGAGGCCGCCGGTCGCCGCACCAATGATCGGCATGATGATGTCGCCGACCAGCGACGTGACGATGGCGCCGAAGGCCGCGCCGATGATGACGCCGACCGCAAGATCGACGACGTTACCCTTCATGGCGAATTCGCGGAACTCCTTGAGCATCTGCCTGCCCTTTTCGTCGACGCTCATGGACAGCTCCCCGATTTGTCAGCACATCAGTTGATCAGGCCGGCGTGCACCATGGCGCTGCGCACCGCGGCGCGGGTCGGTTCGGAAACCGGAACCATCGGCAGCCGTAGCGTCTCGTCGAACTTGCCGAGCAGCGACATCGCGTACTTGATCGGCGCCGGATTGCTCTCGATGAAGAGGTTGTTGTGCAGCGGCATCAGCTTGTCGTGGATCGCGAGCGCCGCCTTGGTGTCGCCCTTCTGCCAGGCGGTGTGGAACTCCGCGCACAGGCGCGGCGCGACGTTCGAGGTCACCGAGATACAGCCGTGGCCGCCATGGGCCATGTAGCCGAGGATGGTGGCATCCTCGCCGGAGAGCTGGTTGAAATCCTCGCCCATCGCCGCGCGCTGCTGCGACACGCGCACCATGCTGGCGGTGGCGTCCTTGACGCCGGCGATGTTCTTCAGCTCCCACAGCCGCTTCATGGTGTCGACCGACATGTCGATCACCGAGCGCGGCGGGATGTTGTAGATGATGATCGGGATCCCGATCGCGTCGTTGATCGCCTTGAAGTGCTGGTAGAGGCCTTCCTGGGTCGGCTTGTTGTAGTAGGGCGTGACGACCAGCACGGCATCCGCGCCCGCCTTCTCGGCGTGCTGGGAGAGCTCGATCGCCTCCTTGGTCGAGTTGGAGCCGGCGCCGGCAACGACGGGCACGCGGCCCTTGGCCTCAGCGATGCACCATTCGACCACCTTCTTGTGCTCGTCATGGCTCAGCGTCGGGCTCTCGCCGGTGGTGCCGACCGGGACGAGGCCATTGGTGCCCTCGGAGATCTGCCAGTTGACCAGGGAGCGGAACGCCGCCTCGTCCACCGAGCCGTTCTTGAAGGGCGTGACCAAGGCGGTGAACGACCCCCGGAATTTCGTCTTGGCTGCCATGGACTTCCTCCGTACGCGGCGATCTCTTGAGAGCGAGCCCCATACATATCGGGTCTATCCCGCCGGTAAAAGGGCCGCTGCCGCGGGACGCACCGTTTAGGCCGCGATTTTGCCGCGGTGCTGGTGCAAATCGGGCGGAGGTAAGCGGCTGTTGGTATTTTGTCCGCATATTCAATCAAATACAGCTAGATCTTGAGCCAACTGACTGATTCGGGGCGACGAAACGCCGTGATCTCCTTTCCGCGTGCCATGTGGCGATCCATTGGCCTGGTTCTGTGCCTGACCGCAGGGCTCTCGGTCGGCTGCGCTGCTCTCGCCAAGTCCAACGAGACGAGCGCGGAAGGTACCAAGGACAGCGCGAAACCGGCCGCCAAGGACACCGCCAAGAACACGCCGAAGGCACCTGCCAAGGGAACAGACAAGGGAACAGATAAAGGAACCGGCAAGGACAGTTCGAAGGACATTTCAAAGGACGCAGCCAAGGGCGCGAGCAAAGGTGCGGCGAACACCCCTGCCAAGGATGCGTCGAAGAAGCCGACCAAGGACGCAGGCAAGACCGTCAGCACGGGCCCCACGAAGGACAAGCCCAAGCCTGCCGCAGCGGCCCCCACGGCAAAATCAGCGCCGACCGCCGGCAGTTCATCTCCCAAGGCCGCATCCGCGCCGGCGGTTGACGGCCACGATCAGACCGAACGCCCCGGCGCCCGCCAAACCGATCGCCGCGCCCGTGCTGGCTCCGGCGACGCGCCAGCATGCCACGCCGCGCAAGCCGGTGACGCCGGCCGCGGTCGCTGCGACCTCCTCGACGTCGCAAGCCGACAAGGACACGCTGGAGACCGTTATCGAGCTCGTGCGCAAGCGCAAGGCGGGCGACGCCACCAACTACGCCGCCTCGATCTCCGATCCTGTCGCGCGAAAACTCGCCGAATGGGTCATCCTGCGCAGCGAGGACAATGGCGCGAGCGTTGAGCGCTACCGCGCCTTCCTCTCCGCCAATCCGAGCTGGCCGTCGCAGACCTTCCTGCGCCGCCGCCTCGAGGCCGCGATGTGGGACGACAGGCGCGACGATTCGGTGGCGTGGTCGTGGTTCGAGAACGAATCGCCGATCTCCGCCAAGGGCCGGTTCACGCTCGCCAAGGCGATGCTGGCGCGCGGCGACCGGGCCAATGCCGAGCGCCTGGTGCGCGAGGCCTGGCGCAGCGATCCGATGTCGGAGGAGACCGAGAACAACGCGCTTGACCAGTTCGGCGCGCTGCTGACGCCGGGCGACCAGAAGGCACGGATGGACACCCTGCTCTACGGCAGCGAGAACGAGGCCGCGATGCGCGCTGCCAAGCGCCTCGGCGCCGGTTATGTTGCGCTCGCCAAGGCCCGCATCGCCGCCGTCAAGAAAGCACCGAACGCGCGCGCGCTGCTCGACGCCGTGCCGCGCGAGCTGCACAACGATCCCGGCTTCATCTTCAGCAAGATCCAGCTCCTGCGCCGCGAGGAGAAGTTCACTGAGGCCGCCCAGCTGATGCTGTCGGCGCCGAAGGACCCGGGCCGGCTCTACAATCTCGACGAATGGTGGATCGAGCGGCGCCTGCTGGCGCGCAAGATGATCGACAACGAGGAATTCCGCAGCGCCTACCTGATTGCGCGCGACGCCGCCCTGCCCTCGCGCGACATCTACAAGACGGAGCAGGAATTCACCGCGGGCTGGATCGCGCTGCGCTTCCTCAACGATCCCACCACCGCCGCCCAGCATTTCGCCCGCATCGGCGTCGGTAGCGTCAACCCGACCACGCTGGCGCGCGCCGGCTATTGGCAGGGCCGCGCCGCGGAAGCCGCGGGCCGCCAGCAGGAGGCGCGCAACGCCTATGCCCGCGCGGCCGAGCAATCGACCAGCTATTACGGCCAGCTCGCGCGCGCCAAGCTCGGCCTGCCCCAGATCGAACTCAACAGCCAGCCGCGCGGCCGCGGCGCCGAGCGGCTGGAGATCGTGCGCGCCGCGCAGCTGCTCTACGAGCTCGACGAGCGTGAGCTCGCCGTGCCCCTGCTCGCCGACATGGGCGAGAACGGCGATCCCGAAGCACTCGCGGGCCTGGGCGAGCTCACCCAGCGCTACAACGACGCGCGCGGCATGCTGCTGCTCGGCAAGGCTGCGCTCAACCGCGGCCTGCCCTTCGATTTCTACGCCTATCCCGTCAACGGCATTCCGCATTTCACGCCGATCGGCCCCGAGGTCGAGCGCAGCATCGTCTACGCGATCGCGCGGCAGGAGAGCGCGTTCAATCCCTCGGTGGTTTCGCCGGCGCAGGCCTATGGGCTGATGCAGGTGACGCCGGACGCCGCGCGCTATGTCTGCAAGCGGCACGGCGCGACCTACGATCTGGCGCGGCTGAAGAACGATTCGGTCTACAACGCCACGCTCGGCTCGGCCGAGCTCGGTGGCCTGCTGGAGGATTATCGCGGCTCCTACATCATGACCTTTGCCGCCTACAATGCCGGCCGCGGCAGCGTGAAGAAATGGGTCGAGCGCTACGGCGATCCGCGCGATCCCAAGGTGGACGCGGTCGACTGGGTCGAGCTCATTCCATTCTCCGAGACGCGCAACTACGTGCAGCGGATCATGGAGAACCTTCAGGTCTACCGCGCCCGCTTCGGCGGCGGCACGCGGCTGCAGATCGAGGCCGATTTGCGCCGCGGCACCGGCAGCGTCGAATAGCCCGCTTCCCTCAAGAGGAAGCGCACCATCTCACTCACCAGTGATGGCACCGCAGTCCAGAACTGCAGGAGGTTCTGCGCTTCAAACCTTCTACGAGTGCCAAAGCAACAGGAGACCGGGGCTGGACCAGCGTCGAGAGCGCCTATTACTGCCGTGCTCTGGACCTGAAATGAGGACGGTTGCCGTTCGGAACGTCTGAGGCCGTCTCCGTTCGCGGGCCCCGAGAGCGCCATTACGACGATTTGCTTGCTCGACAAATGTTCCACGAGCAGCGCTCGCGCAGCATTTCCCAAAGAGAAAAGACCGCCACAAAAGAAAAGCCCCGGCGGTTTCCCGCCGGGGCTTCTGTCAGGTCGTTAGACCGAACTTACCAGTTGCGCTGAGCGCGGAGGAGCAGAACGAGCGTGTCCTGATCCTTCAGCTCGTACGTCGCGACCGGCTTGGCGGGAACCGCGACCAGAGCCGGCGGAGTGATGATGCCGGAATACTTCTGATCGAGATGGGTCCAGGACAGATCAGCCGAGAACGTCAGGTTCTTGACGGGGGTCCAGCGGGTGATGATACCCACCTGGCCGACAGCGAAGTCCGGGTTACAACCCGTGAGACCTGCTGCACCGCCGATCAGACCGCCACCGATACCGGCCGGACCGCAGATCGCACCCTTGGCGAGCGAACCGAACTGAGCCTGAGCGTAGGCACCGTAGATCGCGGTGTTCCAATACGGATCCCAGTTATGCGTGTAAGCGCCGCGGAAGCCCCAGGTCTTGACCGTCTCCTGCTGGGAGCCCGTGAGGAACACGGTGTCCGGAGCAGCAGCAAAGCCAAGACTGCCATAGGCAACATTGGATGTACCATACATCGCGAACGTGCTGCCCGCGAGGTTCTGGAAGTTGTAGCGCGTCGCACCATCGGTGTAGACGCCCGAAATGTTGATCACGTCACCCGCACCGGTCGGGATGTTCTTGATCGACAGAGCGAGCTGAACCGCCCAACCCCACTTGTCGTCGGGGTGACCGGTGGTCTCGGTCGCGCCGTAATAACCAACATGGTTGTCATGCGCAACCACCGACGCCTGGAAGAGGCCCCAGGCCTGGTCGACACGCACCATACCGATGAGGTCCGGAGAACGGGAACCGCCGACGCTGCCGGTGTTCGCGATCGACCCACTGAAGTAACCGTAGAACGAACCACCGGACAGGTTGAGGTTACCCGCCTGGGTGTACTGAGTCGGATCCTGTGCCGAGAAGGCGGCCGTCACGCCCTGACCGAAGTCAGCGGTGTAGGTGAACTGGTTGACACCGGTGACCGTGCCGGAACCGCCGACAAGACCGTCGAAGTTGTTGCCGGGATAGTTGGTCCAGGGCGCGTCGAACTGCGACACGGCCTTACCCATCGTGAAGCCGGCGAACTGGATGAAGGCATAGTACACGCCGAGCGAACCGCCCGAGGTGTTGCCGTCGGTGGAGTTCACCGCGCCGGAGCCCGAGCCATACAGCGTGGTAGCGCCGGTGAACGGGTTGGTGCCCGCGCCGAGGGTGCCCGAGTACTGCGTCGCACCCGAACCGCTGTTGGTGCCCACGTAGTTTCCGGTCGTCCAGGAGAACACGGCGTCGAAGAAGGTACGAACGACGCCGTACTCGGTTGCGGTGCGCGTGTCGATGTTCAGATCTTCACGAGCGCGCATCGTGTAGTAGTTCGTCAGACGGTTGCGGGCACCGTTGGCGCCCTGGCTCGAAACGTTGAACTGACCGCTGAAGTCCGAGTTGGTGTTCAGCGCGACTTCAGCGCGCAGATAACCACCCAGCTTGATGCAGGTGTCAGTGCCCGGGATGTAGTAGAATCCGGCACCGTACAGGGAGCAGATCTTCACGTATTCGACCGCTTTGGCCTTCACGGGGAGATCGGCTGCCTGCGCTCCGCCAACGGCGATCAGACCCGCCGCTGAGCCGAGCAAAAGGCTCTTAACCAACTTCATGTTAAACCTCCAAGTTGCTCTTCAGGGAAGGTCACTGACCGGACGGCCAATTCCCCAACCCCTCTAAATCACCGCTTTCGGCCCCTTCGCGCCTTCGGACACACCCGCATGAACGCGAGGGACTTAAGCGAATGACCTAAACGGGACGACTTCGGGATGCCCCCCTCCGTCGCTCGGTCACAATTACCGAACGTCCTTGCACACACAACAAGAGAACGCTCCGAAACGGGCCTATGGAGCGCGTTTCCGGAAGAGTGTTGCACAAATAACACGCAGATGTGATCGGAACGCCCTCGTAACCCATTGTTTACATTATAATTTTCGAGACGGTTCTTTTTGCCCTCAAAGTTCCGCACATGAGGCGGCCGAGGCGAGACCTCGCCCCGAAACCGCTTTGGGACACTCGAATCGTAGAATCGGAAGGAGACTCAAGGAGAAGGCGCGCCTCCGGTTCGCGAGCCTGTTGCTGTGCAGTCACGGCTAGGCCCGCCGCGCACGCTGCAAGCACTCTATATGAACAACCGGGATCATCAGGATCGAGACAAGTGGCCCGGCCTTCTCCCGCGCACGCCGCCACGCTGGATTTGTCAGGAAGTTCAGCCGCTTGTTCGAGAAAAGCCGGCTTTCGCGCGGGCAACAATCCATGCGGCGAAAGCCCGACGTCTCAGCTCTGCGTCCATTCTCGCGCAATCGCGCTCTCGCTCCGAAGATCACTGGGAATATTCGAACGAAAACACGCGCTTCGAAATTGACCAGCCCAAGCAATTAGATGCATAAGGCTCGCACCGGAGAGGTGGCCGAGTGGCTGAAGGCAACGCTTTGCTAAAGCGTCATACGGTCTCAAGCTGTATCGAGGGTTCGAATCCCTCCCTCTCCGCCACCCAGCGACTGTCCAGCCCGGCCCGGTTCTTTCAGCCGAAGGCGCTCGCGGCGCCGGCGCGCAAGCTCGGCGCAAGGATGCGGCTGAGCTCAGCCGATTCGCGCTCTCTTATATATGTGTGCGCGGCTAGATGCGGGATCGCCAGATCCGCCAATGAGAGGGCGAGATCAGCACCGCCTCGCCGGCCCAGATATTGAACCAGACACCGGCCCTGCGCCGGCAGGGAAAAGTGAGCGGCAAAATGCCGGTCTTGTGCGGCCGTCCGAGCACCAGATCGCAATCGTCGGGCGCGATCTGAATCGGCAGCCAGTGACCCGTTACGGAGTCATATTGGTCGGGGTTGCTCATGCCGCGCGGGATCCTAAGCGGCGGCACGATGCAGGGCTTGATTCAGCGCAACCAAATCGCCCCGTGGAACCACGGCGCCGGCTGCGATGCAGGGTTCAGTGAGCCGAAATCCACGCCCTCGCATCGCGCTGGGCGGCCGCGATCTCGGCATCCGACATCTGGCCGGCGACTTCCTGGCGCAGCGCCACGGCGTCTTTCCGGCCCTTCAGCGCGGCGAGATTGAACCATTTGTGCGCGGCGACGAGATCGACGAGGCCGGAGCGGCCGCTCGCCCAATAGATCCCGCGCTCGAACAGCACGTCCGACAGCGCGCTCGCATCGATCGGCGTCGCCGTATCGAGATCGAAAGTACCCTGAAACATAACGCATCCCCTTTTTTCTTATGCCGCCTCGTTCATCGAGCGCGGCTCCCGTCCAACTCTGATGTGCATGACCCTTCCGGAATCGTGCACTGTTCAACTCATCCCCGAGTCTTCTTGCCCAATGCCGTTTGCCGGCTTGTTGGAGGCGATGATGGCGGGCAAATTTGAATGGCAGTTTAAGTATTGCGATGAAGCAGACGTAAACGCGAGCGCCGGCCGGGTGCGCGCGGAATTCAAGAAGTTCCTGTTTTGCAGGCACTTCTGCGATTCGTCAGATTCGGTTTACCGTGGGATTTTGGGACATCGATAACCATCGCGCGCAGTGGCATGCGTGCTGCGGTTACAGTTTGTGGGGGCGGATCGCAGGAAAGAAGTAGCCGCCGCGTGCGGCGTCACCGGCGCCTGGGGTCCCGGCCGGCGTAACGACCGAGACGGGAGCATCGCGCTCGCTTTGCCCCGAGCCCATGCGAACACCGTCGCGCAAACGACAGTTCACCGCAGCCTCACCTGCCCCAAAGGCAGTGCAGCCAAGACAGCGCGGCGACGTCGCGATCAGATCAGCAATGTGGGGAAAGGGAATGCCGGCAATACCCCGGCCTCAAACAGAACGAGGGCGTCGGCGAACACGTCAGGACCAGATTTCACGTCGGCCCGAAGGGCGCTTGTGAAATTGCGGAGCCCCTTGGGGAGAACCGCACCGAACGAAGAAAACTCGTTTCTTCTACCGGATCGTCAAAGAGAACGATCCGACCGTTGACCTGATGTCTCGCCGACACCCTCTATCGTCGACCAGAACCTCTGGGAGGCACTGATGACGTGCCGGCTGCTTTAGGAGCCGGCAACTTCAGAAGCGAAGTTACTTCTTCTTCTTCGCGACCTTGCGGGTCTTCTTCGCAGTCTTCTTCACTGCGCTCTTCGCCTTCTTCGCCTTCTTCGCTTTCTTGGCCATGTTGCCCTCCGATGTGTGAGATGGCTTTAATCGCTGTGCGCATTCGGGGATCGAATGCACTCACCCCGAATACACCAACACGACGAAAAAAACATCTTCTGACTTAAGGAAGTGTTGACGGCGCAGTGCGCGTGCGCCAGCCGCGCCTGATTTGCGTGTCAGCAGAGACACGCCTGCGCGATCGCAAATGCTTCGTGCAGCATCGTCCTCGGCAAGCGCAGCGATTGCAAGAAAACCCTATGCAGCAAGTAATATTCTGCGCACGCACGTCACGCGCGATCGATGCGATGATGCGCGCTGCAACGCGCGCGATCGCGTCGCCGGGCAGAGTCGCGGACTCTGAGTCGCGAATTTTGGCAACGAAATTATTTTCATGCTTAACGGCGGAAGCGCTCGTCGGAGCGCGTGCAAGTCGCCGCTTTGCGCGAATCGCGCGGGTCGCGATTCGGTGGCGCTACGCGCCCTCGAGCGGGCGATAGACAGCCGTCGATGATGCGCGAGCATCGCGAGCCGAAGCAAGGTGACGAGCGCGTGTCCGTCACCTCGTTCGAACGCGCGAGGCTAGATGCCGAGCTTGGACTTGAGCAGCTCGTTGACGCTCTGCGGGTTGGCTTTGCCGCCGGACGCCTTCATCACCTGGCCGACGAACCAGCCGAGCGACTGCGGCTTGTCCTTGACCTGCGCCGCCTTGTCGGGATTGGCCGCGATGATGTCGTCGACAACCTTTTCGATCGCCGAAAGATCCGTCACCTGCTTCATGCCGCGGCTTTCGACCAGCGCGCGGGGATCGCCGCCCTCCTGCCAGACGATCTCGAACAGGTCCTTGGCGATCTTGCCCGAGATCGTGCCCTCGCCGATCAGGTCGACGATCGCGGCAAGCTGCTCGGCGTTCACGGGAGAGCCCGCAATATCCCGGCCTTCCTTGTTGAGACGGCCGAACAGCTCGTTGATCACCCAGTTCGCCGCCATCTTGCCATCGCGGGCGCGGTTGGCGAGCTTGTCGAGCACGCTCTCGTAGAACACCGCGCTCTCGCGCTCGGCGACCAGCACGCTCGCATCGTAAGCCGACAGGCCGAAATCAGCGATGAAGCGCGCCTTCTTCTGGTCCGGCAATTCGGGCAGCTTCGCCTTCAGCGCGTCGACGAACTCCTGGCCGAACTCCAGCGGCAGCAGGTCGGGATCGGGGAAGTAACGGTAGTCGTGGGCCTCTTCCTTGGACCGCAACGAGTGAGTTTCACCCTTGTTGGGGTCGAACCGACGCGTCTCCTGCTCGATCACACCGCCGTCCTCGATGATCTCGATCTGGCGCCGCGCCTCATACTCGATCGCCTGGCCAATGAAATTGATCGAGTTCAAGTTCTTGATCTCGCAGCGCGTGCCGAGCGGGCCGCCGGGCTTGCGCACGGAGACGTTGACGTCGGCGCGCAAGGATCCCTTCTCCATGTCACCGTCGCAGGTCCCGAGATAGCGCATGATCGAGCGCAACTTGGTCACATAGGCCTTGGCCTGCTCCGCATCGCGGATATCGGGCTTGGAGACGATCTCCATCAGCGCCACGCCACAGCGGTTGAAATCGATATAGGACAGCGACGGCGACTGGTCGTGCAGCATCTTGCCGGGGTCCTGCTCCAGATGCAGCCGCTCGATGCCAACGGTAGCGGTCCTGCCGCCCTCGAGCTCGACGATCACCTCGCCCTCGCCGACGATCGGCGACTTGTACTGGCTGATCTGGTATCCCTGCGGCAGGTCCGGATAGAAATAGTTTTTCCGGTCGAACACCGAACGCAGATTGATTTTTGCGTTGAGGCCGAGCCCGGTCCGGACAGCCTGCCTGACGCATTCCTCGTTGATCACAGGCAGCATGCCCGGCATCGCGGCGTCTACCAGCGACACGTGGCTGTTCGGCTCGCCGCCGAACGCCGTGGATGCGCCCGAGAACAGTTTGGCGTTCGAAGTCACCTGGGCATGGATCTCCATGCCGATGACCATCTCCCAATCGCCGGTGGCGCCTTTGAGAAGCTTGTGCGTGGCCGTGCTCATGTCTTGCTCCCGAGCAGCGTGGCAGCGATCCGCTCCCACTCCGCTTCCAATGAATCCTTCGCCGCGACTTGGCCTGCCTGGCGGTACCAGTAGCCGGCATTGCCGAGATCGCCTTCGACGCGGTGCAGATAAGCATGCACCCAGGCCGCCTCGCGGCTGCTCTCGTCCTGAACGATCCTGTGGGCCCGGTCCCAGTCGCCCCTGGCGGCCCACCAGAGACCTCTAAGCGGCGCGCTCAGCTCCGGCGCGGGCGCCGCGCCGTCGAGGCTCGCGATGAAGCCAGCGACATTCACCACCACCTCGCGGGCGTGAAGCGGCCGGCGGCCTGCTCGATCACCTCGCCGAGCGAGAACAGCGTTTCCTCATCGAACGGACGCCCAATCAGCTGCAGCCCGAGGGGCAGGCCCTGGCTATCCTTGCCGGCGGGCACGGCGATGCCGGGCAGGCCCGCCATGTTCACGGTCACCGTGAAGATGTCGTTGAGATACATCTCGACGGGGTCGGCGCCGCCCTTCTCGCCGATGCCGAAGGCGGCCGACGGCGTCGCCGGCGTGAGGATCGCGTCGACGCCCGCAGCGAAGCAATCCTCAAAGTCCTTCTTGATCAGCGTGCGCACCTTCTGGGCGCGCAAATAATAGGCGTCGTAATAGCCGGCCGAGAGCACATAGGTGCCGATCATGACGCGGCGGCGCACCTCCGCGCCAAAACCTTCGGCGCGGGTGTTCTCGTAGAGCTCGGTGATGTTCTTGGCCTGCTCGCGCAGCCCGTAGCGAACGCCATCATAACGCGCGAGGTTGGAGGACGCCTCCGCAGGGGCCACTATATAATAGGCCGGCAGCGCGTATTTGGTGTGCGGCAGCGATATCTCGACGAGCTCTGCACCCGCAGCTTTCAGCCAGGCCGCGCCCGCCTCCCAAAGCTTCTCGATCTCGGCCGGCATGCCGTCGAGACGATACTCCCTGGGGATGCCGATCTTCATGCCCTTCACGGATTTGCCGACCGCGGCCTCGTAGTCCGGCACTGGAATGTCGACCGAGGTCGTGTCCTTGGGATCGTGCCCCGCCATCGATCGCAGCAGCATCGCGGAATCGCGAACGCTGCGCGCGATCGGGCCTGCCTGGTCGAGCGAGGAGGCGAAGGCGACGATGCCCCAGCGCGAGCAGCGGCCATAGGTCGGCTTGATGCCGACGGTCGCGGTGAACGCCGCCGGCTGACGGATCGAGCCGCCGGTGTCGGTTGCGGTCGCACCCATGCACAGCAGCGCCGCCACGGCCGAGGCCGAGCCGCCGGACGAGCCGCCCGGCACCAGCGTCGTGTTGCTTCCCTCGCGCCGCCACGGATTGCCGACCGGTCCGAAGCACGAGGTCTCGTTCGCCGATCCCATCGCGAACTCGTCATTGTTGAGCTTGCCGAGCATCACCGCGCCGTCGCGCCAGAGCTGCGAGGTGACGGTGGACTCATAGGTCGGCACGAAATTGCCGAGGATCTTCGAGCACGCCGTGGTGCGCACGCCCTTGGTCGCGAACAGATCCTTGATACCGAGCGGAATACCCGCGAGCGGCCCGGCATCGCCCTTGGCGAGTTTTGCGTCCGCCTCGCGCGCCATGCTGCGCGCCTGGTCCGGCGTCTCCATCACGAAGGCATTGAGCACGCGTGCGGCTTCGATCGCGGAGAGGTGCGCGTCGGTCAGCTCGAGCGACGTGAAAGTCTTGTCGGCGAGACCCTTGCGGGCCTCGGCGAGCGTCAGCGATGTCAAATCGGTCATTTATTGATCGGGCTGCAGAAGAACGGAGACAGTGTCTTGTCGTTGGCCGGGTCGTCTTTTTTGGCGGCCGCATTCGCGGCGGCTTCGAGCTCGTCGAGCACGGCATTGACGGCGACATTGGGATCGGCAGCCTTGCCCTGCCGCTCCATCTTGTCGAGGTAGTTCATGTAGGCCTGATAGGCCTTCTCATCGTCGCAAAGCAGACACATCGGACTTCGTCCTGAGACTCTTTATTTGACGCGTTTTCTTCACGCGAACCGGGCTCCACTTCGCTCGAAAACGCTATGCTACTCGACGACCTTCGGCACAAGGAAGAAATGCCCGTCGGTCGCGGGCGCGTTGGCAACGATATCGTCGGCGATCTCGCCGTCATCGACCACGTCCTGCCGCTTCTTCATCTGCATCGGGGTCACCGAGGTCATCGGCTCCACGCCCTCGACATTGACCTCCGAGAGCTGCTCGACGAAGGCGAGCATGGCGTTGAGCTCGCCCTGAAGGTGCGGAACCTCGTCCTCGGAAACCGCAATGCGCGCCAGATGCGCGATGCGGCGGACGGTAGCGGCGTCGACGGACATTATATAAGGCCTCTCACGGCAAAACCTAAGTGCCGTATAGCAGAGGCCGCTTTTGCGCCGCAACCGGCCCCAGAGGCCTATCCAGCCAGCGCTTTCAACCGGGCCAGCGCCGATTTCGCCAGATCCCGGGTCAATTCGGCCGCAGGGGCCTCGCGGCCGAGGGCAATCGCCTGTCCCGCCCAGAGATTGGTGAAATCCACCCTGCCCTGCTTTTCGGCAGCCGCCTTCAGCGGCCCCAGCGCGGTCGCGGCATGAGGGAACGGCGGCGCATCCGGCGAGATCGGCCCGGCCTCACGCATCAGGCGATTCTGCACACCCCGCGCCGGCCGGCCGGTCATGACATTGGTGATGACGGTGGAATCGTCCCGCGCTTCAGCGAGCGCCTTGCGGCCTCCCGCACTGACCTTGGATTCCGGACAGCGCAGATAGGCGCTGCCGATCTGCACGCCGGAGGCGCCGAGCGCGAACGCCGCGGCAATGCCGCGCCCGTCGGCGATGCCGCCGCAGGCGATCACCGGCACCTTCACCGCATCGACGACCTGCGGCACCAGCGCAAACGTGCCGGGCTGCTCGGCGATCTTGTCGGTCAAGAACATGCCGCGGTGACCACCGGCCTCGGCGCCCTGCGCAATGATGGCATCGACGCCGCGCTGCTCGAGCCAGACCGCCTCCTTCACCGTGGTTGCGGATGAAATGACGATGCAGCCGGCCGCCTTGACGCGCTTGAGCAGTGCCGCCTCCGGCAGACCGAAGTGGAAGCTGACGACCTCCGGCCTCAGCTCCTCGACGACCTCGCAGAAGGCGGCGTCGAACGGCGCGCGGTTCGCGGCATTGATCGGCGCGGCCGGATCGAGGCCATGCTCGGTGTAATAGCCCGCAAGCCGCTGCTTCCAGCGCGCCTCGGCTTCAGTCGTGAGCTCGACCGGCGTGTGGCAGAAAAAGTTCATGTTCACCGGCGCCTTCACGCGCTGGCGGATCAGACCAACCTGCTCGCGCGCCTTCTCCGCCGAGATCATCGCGCAGGGCAGCGAGCCCAGCGCACCACCTTCTGCGGCGGCAATCACCAGCTCCGCATCCATCACGCCGGCCATCGGTGCCAGCACGATCGGGAATTCGGTCTTGAAGAGGTCGATCAGTCGACGGTCAGGCCACATGGTTGTTCTCTCTCGTTCTTTCTTACCCTCCCCTGGAGGGGGAGGGTCGATCGCGCGAAGCGCGAGCGGGGTGGGGTGACAGTCTCTCAACGGAGAATCTGCTCGTGTGGAGAGATCACCCCACCCCGCCACGCATTCCGCTTCGCTACATGCGTAGCGACCCTCCCCCTCCAGGGGAGGGTCAAAAGTCTACGCCGCTGTCACCGAATTTCTCCGCCCAGCGAGCAGCTGCTCTGCCTCCCCCACAATCCGCTCGACGATCTCGGCCGCGGGAGGAATATCATGGATCAGGCCCACCGCCTCGCCCGCAATGACGGCCGCGACATCGAAATTGCAGGCGGCCTTCGCCGCAGCATACTCGGCCGCGACCGCGGCGACATTCTGCATCAGCTCGACCTCGCGCCCGATCCAGCGCCTGGCATGATCGTTGACAAGACACCGTCCCGTGAACGGCGCCGGCCAGACATTGTTGCGGGAGAGATCGAAGATGATGCCGCGCACCGTCGAGCCACTATTCGCCGCGCAAATGCGCCGCTTGGCTTCCTCGGCGCCATCGGCCTCCCGGCTCGCATAGAAGCGTGTGCCGAGCAGCACGCCGCTTGCGCCAAGCATCGTCATCGCAGCGAGCCCGCGTCCGTCGGCGATGCCGCCTGCGGCGACAACAGGCACACGGCCCGCGGCGAGATCGACGATTGCCGGCACGAGATCAATGGTAGCGCGTGAGGCGCCGTGACCACCCGCCTCCGTCCCCTGCGCGATCAGGATGTCGGCGCCGGCATCGAGCGCCTGCCGCGCCATCGTCTCGTCCTGCACCTGGCAGATCAGGCGCGCGCCTGATGAGGTGATGCTGCGCGCGAACGGCGCGGGATCACCGAACGACAGCATGATCGCGGACGGCTTTGCGGCGAGCGCGATATCGAGAAGCTCCGGCCGTTTCGCGAGGCTCCAGGTGATGAAGCCGATGCCGAACGGTGCTGACAGATCGGCGAGCTTCGCCGTCTCCTGCTCCAGCCACGCCCGTTCGCCATAGCCACCGCCCAGAATGCCGAAGCCGCCGGCGCGGCTCACCGCCGTCACCAGACGGCTGCCGGCGACGATGTCCATCGGCGCCAGCAGGATGGGATGCCTGATCTCCAGCAGCGTGGTCAGCGAGGTCGTCATTGGCACGGCGCTTCCTCCGATCTGGACAGCAAGACTAGGGCCGACTAGCATTCTCGAAAAATGAATTGTTGCGAACGTAGCCATCTCGAAAGCGAAACGACGCCATGGAACTCAGCGACATCCAGACCTTCGCCGCGGTCGCCCGCGCCGGCGGCATCACCCGCGCCGCGGAAGAGCTGAACACCGTGCAGTCCAACGTCACCCAGCGCGTGAAGGCGCTCGAGGCGGAGATCGGCACGGCGCTGTTCGAGCGCCACAGCCGCGGCATGACGCTGACCGGCGCCGGCAAGCGCCTCCTGCCCTATGCGCAACGGATGGCGGCGCTGTCGCGCGAAGCGCTGCTCGCCGCGCGCGACGACGGCGAGCCGAAAGGACCGCTCGCGATCGGCTCGATGGAGACGACGGCAGCCGTGCGGCTGCCGCCGCTGCTGGCTGATTTCCACCGCCGTTTTCCCGCCGTACGTCTCTCCTTGCGCACCGCGACGACGGCCGACCTCGTCGCCGGCGTGCTCGAAGGTGCGCTCGACGGTGCGTTCGTCGCAGGTCCCATCGCCCATGCCGACCTCACCGCGGCCGGCGCGTTCCGCGAAGAGCTGGTGCTGGTCAGCGCGCGGCGCTGGACCTCGCTCGCCGAGCTGCGCGCCTGCACGCCGGAGTCGGGCCCCACCGCGCTGGTGTTCCGCACCGGCTGCACCTATCGCCAGCGGCTCGAACAGGTGTTCGTCGAGTTCGGTTGGCCGTCGGCCGCGCGCTTCGAGCTCGGCACGCTCGACGGCATGATCGGCTGCGTCGCCGCCGACATGGGCGTGACGCTGCTGCCGCGCGCGGTCGTCGAGCGCAGCGCAATGAACGGCAGCGTGTCGATTCACGCGCTCAGCGCCGCGCATGCGCGGGTCGAGACACTCTTCATCCAACGCCGCGCCGGACATCAATACAGCGCGCTTCAAGGTTTCATCGCCTGCCTGAAGACGGACGACGAAATCATCGCGGCATGATATGCGCTAAATCCATGCCGGCTCTTATCTTGCCCCTCGTCGATGCTGCGATCCACTGGCCCGAACGCGGCGCGCTGGTCGGCCTCGATCTGGGCACCAAAACCATCGGCGTTGCCGTGTCCGACCCGGACCGGCGGCTCGCGACCGGCGTCGAGACCGTTCAGCGCAAGCAGTTCAAGCAGGACGCTGCCCGGCTGCTCGCGATCGCCGCCGACCGAAAAGTGGTCGGCTTCGTGCTCGGCCTGCCCATCAACATGGACGGCAGCGAGGGCCCGCGCGCGCAATCGACCCGCGCCTTCGCCCGCAATCTTGCGAACCTGACCGCGCTCCCGATCGGCCTTTGGGACGAGCGGCTCTCGACCGCGGCCGTGGAGCGCGAGCTGATCGGCATGGATGTCAGCCGCGCCAAGCGCGCCGAGGTGATCGACGAGCACGCCGCGATCTTCATCCTGCAGGGCGCGCTCGACCGCCTTGCGAACTTGCGCGCTGGCTGATGCCATGGCGGTCGTGATCGCGGCGCTGCTGCCGGTGTTCATCCTCATCGTGCTCGGCATCGTGCTGAAACGCACGCTGATGCGGCTCGACACGCAATGGCACGGGCTGGAGCGGCTGACCTATTTCGTGCTGTTCCCGATGCTGCTGATCCAGACGCTGGTGAAGGCGGACCTGTCGAAAGTGCCGGTCGCCGGCGTCGGCGGCGCCCTCTTGCTGTCCGCGCTCTCGATGTCGCTGCTATGCCTGGCGCTCCGCCCGGCCCTGTCACGGCTCGACATCGATGGTCCCGCCTTCACCTCGATCTTCCAGGGCGCAACCCGCTGGCAGACCTATGTCGCGCTCTCGGTCTCCGCCAACATGTTCGGGGATGTCGGGCTGGCGTTGGCGTCCGTTGCCATGGTCGCGATCATTCCGCTGGTCAACGTGTTCAGCGTCGCCGTGCTCGCGCAATATGCCGCGCCGGAAAGGCGGTCCGCGCGCGCGATCGTCATGACGGTGATCCGCAATCCTCTGATCTGGGCCTGCGCCATCGGCCTCGTCATCAACGTCATCCATTTGCCGCTGCCGAAAATCTGGCACGAGGTGGCCGATGCACTCGGCCGCTCCTCGCTCGCGATCGGCCTGCTCGTCACTGGCGCGGGCCTCCAGCTCAAGGGCTTGCTCCGCCCGAGCATGGGCGCGACCATCGGCGTCGCATTCAAGCTGGTGCTGATGCCCGTGCTCGCGCTGGTGCTCGCCGCCTGGTTCGGGCTGACAGGCAACAGCCTCGCCATCGTCGCGATCTGCGCGGCGGTGCCGACCTCGCCCAGCGCCTATGTGCTGGCCCGCCAGATGGGCGGCGACGCACCGCTGCTGGCCCAGATCATCACCCTGCAAACGATTTTGGCAGCGATCACGATGCCGGTCACGATCGCGCTGGTGGCCTAGCTCCCGAGCCACATGGTCAGCACCACCGCGGTCAGATTGTTCAGCGCGTGCAGGATGGTCGTGAGCCAGAGCGAGTTGGCGCGGTGGCGCATGTATCCGAACCACAGGCCGATGGTGAACACTTCGGCAAGGAAGTAGAAGTCGTACTGCAGATGAACGATCGTCCACACCAGCGACGACAGGATGATCGCGCCCGGCACGCGCAGGAAGCTCGCCGACCAGCCGCGGAACAGAAAGCCGCGTGCCAGAAACTCTTCCGACATCGGCGCTGCCACGCTGAAGGCGACCAGCAGCATGAGTGCCGCGCCCTTGTCTCGGCCGGATTTCAACAGATCGGTCATGAAGCCCGGCGTCGCCTCGCGGCCGAGCGATCGCGACACGACCTCCCAGGCCAGCACGATCAGGACGAGACCGACCGCGCCGAATAGGAGCTGCTTCCAGGACGGCCAATGGAGCGCGAGGTAATCGGTGAACGACGCCTTCTTGATGCGGATGGCAAGCCACACCGTCGCCAGCGTCGCCGGCAGCCCCATGATCACCGAGAGCGCCAGCGCCTGGGGCTCGTGACCGATCGACTGGAGCGAGGCGAGATCCATCGGCAGGCCGCGCAGCGCCACCAGCAGGACGACCGCACCGATCTGCCCGACGAACATCGCGACGAAGATGAAGAGGCCCCACAGCGCCGTGCCCCAGAACCTCCAGACGCGCGGCGGCGCGGGCGTCTCGATCAGCGGCGGATGGTCGGGATTGAGGGAGTCCATCAGGAGGCTTTCGTTGGGTTCACACCGTCATTCCGGGGCGATGCGAAGCATCGAGCCCGGAAGTTCAAGATTCCGGTTTCGCCCTTCGGGCGCCCCTGAATGACGGAATCAATAATCACGGCAGCGCCCGCTCCAGCAGGGCGCGTATATCGCCGCTGTCCAGCTCCACCGCGCCATACATGCTGGCGTGATTGGCAGGGAGACGCGTGGCGGCGAACAGTTCGGCGTGGCGCGGCAAAACGCCGTTGAGCGCGGCGGCTCCGGCGAGCAGCGCAAGCTTCTCGACCGCGAGCCTCGCGACGCGCTCGCCGTCGGCCCGGCGGAATGTCTGGACGATGAACGCGGCCGCCTCGCCTGCGCCGGGCAGCCCCTTCGTCTCGGCCGCCAGCGATTGCAGCACCGCCATCGCCGCCTCCGGCTCGCGCGAGAGCGCGCGGAGCACGTCGAGGCACATCACGTTGCCCGAGCCCTCCCAGATCGCATTGACCGGCGATTCCCGATAGTGCCGCGCCAAGATGCCGTCCTCGACATAACCGTTGCCGCCGAGGCATTCCATCGCCTCGTAGAGGAACGCGGGCGCGCTCTTGCACGTCCAGTATTTGATCGCGGGCGTCAGCAGCCGCATGTAAGCGGCCTCAGCCGCATCATGCGGCGTGCGGTCGAAGGCGCGGCAGAGCCGCATCACCAGCGCCGTGCTCGCCTCGACATGCAACGCCATGTCCGAGAGCACGGCCTGCATCAGCGGCTGGTCGGCCAGAAGCTTCTGGAACACGCTGCGGTGACGGGCGTGATGCAGCGCATGCGCGAGCCCCGAGCGCATCAGGCCGACGGACGCGATTGCGCAATCCTGTCGCGTCAGCTGGACCATCTGAATGATGGTGCGGATGCCCTTGCCCTCCTCGCCGACCCGTTCGGCATAGGCGCCGACGAACTCGACCTCCGACGATGCGTTGGAGCGATTGCCGAGCTTGTCCTTCAGCCGCTGGAACTGGATCGCATTGACCGATCCATCCGGCGCGAAGCGCGGCATGAAGAAACAGGTCAGTCCGCTATCCGCCTGCGCCAGCACCAGGAACGCATCGCACATCGGCGCCGACATGAACCATTTATGGCCGGTGATGCGATAGGCCTCGCCGTCACGCACCGCGCGCGTCATGTTGGCGCGCACGTCGGTGCCGCCCTGCTTCTCGGTCATGCCCATGCCGATCGTCATGCCGCGCTTCTCCGACCATGGCGCGAAGCTCGGATCGTAGCTCTTCGTCGACAGCACCGGCATCACGCGGGCGAGCAGTTCCGGCTGCATCGCCAGCGCGCCCACCGAGGCGCGCGTCATCGTGATCGGGCAGAGATGGCCGGTCTCGACCTGAGCGGCCATGTAGAATTTTGCCGCGCGGATGACCTCGGCGGCATCGCCCGCCGGCCTGCCGTCCGCCGTCCAGGTCGAATTGTGCACGCCGGCATGCGCACTGTGCGCCATCAGCTCGTGATAGGCGGGATGAAACTCGACCTGGTCGCGGCGATTGCCCTTGGCATCGAAGGTGCGCAGCTTCGGCGGGTTCTCGTTCGCCACGCGCCCGCGATCGGCCATTGCCGCCGAGCCCCAATGCTTGCCGAACTCGGACAGCTGCCGTTCCGCCACAGCGCCGCCATTGGCCTTCACCGCCTCCACCAGCGGCCGGTCAACGGCGAACAGATCAACGTCCTCGAACGGCGGCGACTGGTTGAAGACCTCGTGGGTCGCGAAGCTGGGCTGGGTCATCGCGTTTCCGATCAAATCTGTCCCGTCACGGGTGATGCCATCTCTCCCCTTGGGAGAGGTAACCCGACTCGCGGCTGCATCTGCTTCAATGAAACTCTACCTTGTTCGCGGCTGGATCGGAAAATCATAGGCCGCCCCGCCCGCCTCCGGCAGGGAAAAATGCCACCACTCCTTCGAATAGTTCACAAAGCCTTGCCTCGCCATCGCAGCCACCAGCCGCTTGCGCCAGGCGCGCTGCTCGGCCGTGATCGACGGTGCCGCGGTATGGCCTTTCGTGTCGGTGCAGTCATAGCCGGTGCCCATGTCGACGCTGCCTTCCGGCAGCCGCGCCGCGACCGGCGCCGTGCAATCGGCATAGGTCCTCGACGGATCGATTTTTGCGGAATTGTCGGCCTTGAGATCGACCAAAGTGAGGTCGAGCGCGGCGCCCGTCGAGTGCTGCGAGCGGCTCGCGATGTAGCCGAGCCGGAACAGCTCAGTCTTCGGGATCTTCGGATTGTAGCGCCGCTCGGCGGCGGTCTCGTTGCCGTTCTGCGACCACTTCACCATGTCGCGCGAGGCCCGCGCCGGCCGGTAACAGTCGAACATCTTCAGCGACAGGTTTTGCGCCGCCAGCTCTGCTTGAACCGCCTTCAGCCGCAGTCCGACCTCGCGCTTCACTACGCATTCGCCGGCGCCATAGCCGGCGAGCGGACGGCCGACGAAATTGTTGGACGTGGCGTAGCGGATGTCCTGGATGATGCTGGGATCGATATCACGCAGATAGACGAAGCCGCCGGGGAGCGATTGGGCGTGGGCGGATGAGATTGAGGTAATCGCGAGAAATGAAATCAAAAACGTTCTGATCAAGCGCATTCGCTCTCCCCTGTCATTCCGGGGCGGCTCGAAGAGCCGAACCCGGAATCTCGAGATTCCGGGTCTGGCGCTCGCGCGCCATCCCGGAATGACTGCGGCGGCGACAGATCAGGGGATAACTCCCCGCCCCGGCATTGGCCCTTGCTCCCCTCGCCATCCGCGCCTATAGCTCTCGCTTTAATGACATCGAAATCGACCTTCGTCCTCGGCCACCGGCATTTGCTGGGCATCGAGGGCCTTTCCGCGGCCGATATCACCGGCCTCCTCGACCTGTCCGAAGAATATGTCGAGCTCAACCGCCAGGTTGACAAGAAGCGCACCGTCCTGCGGGGACGGACGCAGGTGAACCTCTTCTTCGAGGCCTCCACCCGGACCCAGTCCTCGTTCGAGCTCGCGGGCAAGCGGCTCGGCGCCGACGTCATGAACATGTCGGTGTCCTCCTCGTCCATCAAGAAAGGCGAGACGCTGGTCGACACCGCGATGACGCTGAACGCCATGCACCCGGACATCCTGGTGGTGCGCCATCACGCCTCCGGCGCAGTGGAACTCTTGGCGCGCAAGGTCGACGGTTCCGTGATTAATGCCGGCGACGGCGCACATGAACATCCCACCCAGGCGCTGCTCGACGCGCTCACCATCCGCCGCAACAAGGGCCGGATCGAGGGGCTCGTCATCGCCATCTGCGGCGACGTGCTGCATTCGCGCGTCGCTCGCTCCAACATCATCCTGCTCAACGCCATGGGCGCCCGCGTCCGCGTCGTCGGTCCCTCGACGCTGTTGCCGCCCGGCATCGAGCGGATGGGCGTCGAGGTCGCGCGCGACATGCGCGAGGGTCTCAACGGCGCCGACATCGTCATGATGCTGCGGCTGCAGCGCGAGCGCATGAACGGCTCCTTCGTGCCGTCATCGTCGGAATATTTCCACTATTTCGGGCTCGACCAGAAGAAGCTCGCCTACGCCAAGCCGGACGCACTCGTGATGCATCCAGGCCCCATGAACCGCGGCGTGGAGATCGACACCGCGGTTGCCGACGGCGCGCAATCCCTGATCCGCGAACAGGTCGAGATGGGCGTCGCCGTGCGCATGGCGGTGCTGGAAGCGCTCGCCCGCAACCTGCCGAACGCGTGATGCCGATGCTGACTGATCGCCGCCCCGTCCTGCTCGCCAACGCCCGCGTCGTCGATCCCTCCAGGGATTTCGACGGCCTCGGCGACGTCCTGATTGCCGACGGCATCATCCGCGAGACCCGCCGCGGCATCGGCGCGGCCGGCGTCCCCGAGGGTACCGACATCGTCAACTGCTCCGGCAAGATCGTCGCACCGGGCCTGATCGACATGCGCGCCTTCGTCGGCGAGCCCGGCTTCAGCCATCGCGAGACCTTTGCCTCGGCGAGCCAGGCGGCGGCGACCGGCGGCATCACCACCATCATCTGCCAGCCGGATACCTCGCCGGTGATCGACAATTCGGCGACTGTCGACTTCGTGATGCGCCGCGCCCGCGACACCGCGATCGTCAACATCCAGCCGATGGCGGCGCTGACCAAGGGCATGCGCGGCGAGGAGATGACCGAGTTCGGCCTGCTCAAGGCCGCCGGCGCGGTCGCGTTCAGCGACGGCGACAGGAGCGTGACCAATTCGCAGGTGATGCGCCGCGCGCTGACCTACGCCCGCGATTTCGACGCGCTGATCGTGCACCACACCGAAGACCCCGACCTCGTCGGCGAAGGCGTCATGAACGAAGGCGAGTTCGCCTCGCGGCTCGGCCTGATGGGCATCCCGAAGGCCGCCGAAGCGGTGATGCTGGAGCGCGACATGCGTCTCGTCGCGCTCACCGGCGGCCGCTACCACGCGGCCTCGCTGACCTGCATCGACTCGCTCGAGATCCTGAAGCGTGCCCGCGACGCCGGGCTCGCCGTCAGCGCCTCGGTGTCGATCAACCATCTCGCGCTGAACGAGAACGACATCGGCCCCTACCGATCCTTCCTGAAACTGTCGCCGCCGCTGCGCACCGAGGACGACCGCCGCGCGCTGGTGGAGGCGATGGCCTCCGGCCTCGTCGACGTCATCATGTCCGATCACAATCCGCAGGACGTCGAGGTCAAGCGCCTGCCGTTCGCGGAAGCCGCTCCTGGCGCCGTGGGCCTGGAGACCATGCTGCCGGCGGGCTTGCGGCTGGTCCACAATGGCGAGATGGAACTGGCGACGCTGATCCGGGCGATGTCAACCAGGCCGGCGGAGTTGCTCGGCCTGCCAGGCGGAACCCTGCGCACCGGCGCTCCAGCCGACGTCATCGTGATCGATCCTGATACGCCCTGGATCGTCGACCCCGCCGATCTCAAATCGCCCTGCAAGAACACCCCGTTCGACGAGGCCCGCTTTACAGGCCGCGTGGTGCGCACCATTGTCAGCGGACGGACGGTGTACGAGCATGTCTGACGTGCGTAGCGGCGGCCAGGGACCTTGCAACGATGGGGCTTGAAGCATTTCTGCCGGTGGCCTTCGTCATCGGGTACCTCCTCGGCTCGATTCCGTTCGGGCTGATCCTGACCAGGCTCGCCGGCACGCAGGATATCCGCTCGATCGGCTCCGGCAGCATCGGCGCAACCAACGTGCTGCGCACCGGACGCAAGAGCCTTGCCGCGGGCACCCTGCTGTTCGATGCGCTCAAGGGCACCGTGGCGGTCGTGATCGCCGGCCACATCGCGGGGCCGAATGCCGCGATGGTGGCGGGGCTCGGCGCCTTCCTCGGCCATCTCTTCCCGGTCTGGCTCAAGTTCAGGGGCGGCAAGGGTGTCGCCGTCTACATCGGCATCCTGCTCGGCCTGTTCTGGCCGGCCGCACTGGTGTTCTGTCTGCTCTGGCTGGCGACCGCCTTCACCACCCGCTACTCCTCGCTCTCGGCCCTGGTGGCATCCTTCATCACGCCGATGTTCCTGTGGTGGTTCGGCCATCTCGCGCTCGCCTCGCTGTTTGCCGTGCTCACGCTGCTCTTGTTCTACGCGCATCGCGAGAACATCAAGCGATTGCAAGCGGGCAAGGAAAGCCGGATCGGGCAGAAGGCCTAGTAGAGCGTTTTCGAGGGAAGTGGATACCGGTTCGCGTCAAGAAAACGCTTCAAGCAAAATCTAAGGCCGGAAAAAGTACGGATACCGCCGCACCCCCTCCGCATTATATGCCAAATCCTGTTCGCAACTCCGAAGCTGCTCGCGGCCGGAGTGGCGAACGAGTTCCATGCCTGTCATCCTGACGGAGAAGATGGCGTTAGGCGGTTGCTCAGAATGAGCGAGAAGATTGTCGGCACGCATGACGGCGGCGGTTTGCAAGGTGCTTCCAGCACCGCGGCAAGCCGGCTGCTCTCGATGACGAGTATCTGGTCCGAGGCGCCCTTGCCGCCTCCTAAGCCTGTTCCTCCACCACCGGCGCCTGCTCCCGCGAAAGCCGTCGCTCCCGTCGAGGTCATGACCGCGACCGCACCCGTCGTGCGCGATCAGGTCCGCTCCAAACAATGGCCGCCGCGAAAACTCTCGTTGGCGCTCCAGGGCGGCGGCACCTTTGCGGCGTTCACCTGGGGCGTGCTGGAGCGGCTGCTGGAAGAGCCATCCATCGAGATCGATACCATCAGCGGCGCCAGTGCCGGCGCCATCAATGCGCTGCTCCTCGCCTGCGGCCTTGCGGAAGGCGGACGCGAAGCGGCCCGCGCGCGGCTGAACCGATTCTGGGTCCGCCTGATGCACGAGGCCTCGTTCCGCTCGCTGATGCTGCTCGGCGGCTTCTCGCCGGCCGGCAGCTCGGTCGCGTTCGGCCCGACGCTGCGCTCCGGACAGTTCGACCCGTTCGACCTCGATCCGCTGCGGCAGGCGCTGTCCCGCGACATCAATTTCGACGTCTTGCGCGATGCGACCTGCCCAAAGCTGCTGATCGCGGCGACGCGCATCCGCGACGGCCAGCAGCAGGTCTTCCGCAACGAGGCAATCACCGCCGATGTCGCGCTCGCCTCGACCTGTCCGCCCCTGGTTCACTGCGCCGTCGAGATCGACGGCGAGGCCTATTGGGACGGCGGTTTTGGTGGCAATCCGCCGCTGGTGCGGCTGGTGCAGGAATCGGCGACGTCCGATCTGCTGTTGGTCCAGGTCACGCCGGCGCGCGACAGCTACGTGCCGATCACGCTCGCCGCGATCGACCGCCGGCTCGACCAGATCGCGGCCAACGCCGCGCTCAATGCCGAGATCGCCGCGATCGCATGGGCGCAGTCGCACGCAGCACCTGCGCTGCGGCTCTCCCGGATCGCGGCCGAGGATTCCGTTGACGGCCTTGCGCAGCGCTCGTCCACCGATCTCGGCCGCGGCTTCATCCGCACGCTGCACCGGAGCGGCCGCGAAGCCGCCGAGCGCTGGCTCGGACAGGACGCGACAGCCGAAGCTCAACGCGCCGTTTCCGTCGCAGAACCTGCGCTAGCCTGATTTCGCCAGCGCGTTCTCCAGGAACCAGGCCGCGGCCAGCGCGCCCGGATCGTTGCCGAAGCGCGCGATCACCTGCACGCCGATCGGCAGGCCACCCACCTTCAGCACCGGCACGTTGACGCAAGGATTGCCCATCAGCGTCCACAGCCGGTTGTAGCGGGGATCGCCCGTGGTCGCGAGCTCCTTGGCCGGCGGCGTGCCCGGCGCCGAATAGGTCAGCAGCACGTCGACGCCCTCGAACAATTCGCCGAGCTCGCGGCGGCCACGGCGGCTGATCCGCCGCGCTTCGTCGTAGTCCTTCGGCGTCAACCCGACCGACGCATCGAGGCTGGCGCGCAGCATCGGCGCGATCTCGTCGTGACGCTCGGAATATTCCCACGCCAGCGCGCGATGCGCCTCGAACTCCTGGATCACGGGGTGGATGCGCCAGGCCTCCTGCATCGCTTCCGGCAGATCGATGCTCTGCACGCTGGCGCCGGCACTCTCGACCGCCTTGATCGCGGCTTGCAGGCCCTCCTCGGCGGCCGGCTCGACGGCGCCCGCGAACTCCTGCCTGACCACGCCGATACGCGGCGACTTCGCCGGTACGATGCCGGAGAACTCGCTGCGGCCCGTCATGGCATGCAGTCCGCGCGCAAGGTCCTCCGCGCGCGCACCGAACAGGCCGACCGTGTCCAGCGCCCACGAATAGCATTTCACGCCGACTGTCGGCAGCATCCGGAACGACGGTTTGATCGCAGCCGTGCCGCAATAGGCGGCGGGCCGGATCACTGAGCCGCCGGTCTGGGTGCCCAGCGCCAGCGGAATCATGCCGGCGCCGACGGCAGCCGCCGAGCCGGAGGACGAGCCGCCCGGCGAATGGCCGAGGTTATGCGGATTGAGCGTCGGCGTCGGATCGCGCGAGGCAAACGCGGTCGTCGTGGTCTTGCCGATGATGGTGGCGCCCGCCCGCTTCAGCATCATCACGACAGGCGCATCGCTGCGCGGCTGCCAGCCGCGATAGATCTCCGAGCCCATCTCGGTCGGGAAATTCGCGGTATCGATGATGTCCTTGATCCCGACCGCGATGCCACGCAGCGGGCCGGAGGCTTGCGCCTTTGCCGCCTTGTCGTAGCGGACGAAGGCGCGGACGTCCTTCTCCTTGCTCTCGATCGCCGCGAGCGACTGGGCGATGGCGGCATCCGGCGAAAGCTCGCCCGCTTCGATGCGGCGCTGGAGGTCGGCGAGTGAGATCATGGCAGAATCCTTCTTATTGGGATCGCTTTTAGCATCGGGGCGAGGTCGCGCAAGCAAACGTCGCTGTTGCGCAACGCCCTCAGGTTGTTCCATGCTGCTGCCACAAGGAGCCGCCGCCGTGGACGCCATCAATCCGAGCGTGGAGCTGACTGAAGCCGAGCGGATCGACCGCCTGCGGCTGATCCGCTCCGACAACGTCGGGCCGCGCACCTTCCGTTCGCTGGTCGATCATTTCGGCAGCGCCCGCGCCGCACTGGAGCGCCTGCCGGATCTGGCGCGTCGCGGCGGCGCACAGCGGTCCGGGCGCATTTGCAGCGCCGACGAGGCGAAGGCCGAGCTCGCCGCGAGCCGCAAATTCGGCGTCGCCTGGCTCGCGCCCGGCGAGGACGGTTATCCGGCGCGGCTGGCGATGATTGACGATGCCCCGCCATTGCTCGCCGTGCGCGGCGATAACGCATCTTTGATGCGTCCGATGATCGCCATTGTCGGCTCGCGCAATTCTTCAGGTGCAGGTCTGAAATTCGCCGGCCAGCTTGCGCGCGAGCTTGGTGAAGCCGGCTTCATCATCATCTCAGGGCTGGCGCGCGGCGTCGACCAGGCCGCGCATCGCGCGAGCGTGGAGAGCGGCACGATCGCCGTGCTCGCCGGCGGCCATGACCGCATCTATCCGCCCGAGCATGGCGACCTGCTGACCGCGGTCCTCGATCACGCGGGCGCGGCGATCTCGGAGATGCCGCTCGGCCACGAGCCGCGCGCCCGCGACTTTCCCCGCCGTAACCGGCTGATCTCCGGCGCCGCGCTTGGCGTCGTCGTGGTGGAAGCCGCGCACCGCTCGGGCTCTCTGATCACCGCGCGCATGGCCGCCGAACAGGGCCGCGAAGTGTTCGCCGTCCCCGGCTCGCCGCTCGATCCACGCGCCGCCGGCACCAACGATTTGATCAAGCAGGGTGCAACGCTCGTCACCGAAGCTGCCGACATCATCAACGCGGTTCAGCCGATCATGGAGCGGCCGCTGATGAGTCCTGCGAGCGAGCCCGACAGCGAGCCGTTCGAGAGCGATCCGCAAGGCCGCGACCGCGACCAGATCACCGCCCTGCTCGGCCCAGCGCCGATCTCGATCGACGATCTCGTCCGGATGTCCGGCGCCTCGCCCGCGATCGTGCGCACCGTGCTGCTGGAGCTCGAGCTCGCCGGCCGCCTCGAGCGCCACGGGGGTGGTCTGGTTTCGCTTCTTTAGCCGCCGCCGTTGCGCCGATCGAACTGCGTCCGTGCGGCTTCGATCTGCGGCAGGTGCTCCATCGCCCAGTCGCCGAGCGCCTTCACCGGCCGCGACAGGCCGCGACCGAGATCGGTGAGCTCGTAGTCCACCCGCGGCGGAATGGTCGGGAAGATCGTGCGTGTGACGAGGCCGTCGCGCTCCAGGCCCCGCAGCGTCAGGGTCAGCATCCGCTGCGAGATGCCGTTGATCATGCGCTTGAGCTCATTGAAGCGTTTTGGCCCGTCGCCGAGCATCATGATGACGAACACGCTCCATTTGTCGCCGACTCGGGACAGCACGGAGGCGACCCCGCGGCAGTCCGCATGGTCCGGATCCGGCCGCTTTGAGGTGGGCAAATCGAGGTGTGTCGGTTTCAATAATGTGTCCATGGCTCAAAAAAGTGCGTTCTTGCGGGGATTTTGGCAGTCACTCATGTAGTGCGGGTTACAAATCTATACCATGGGTGACCCCAATGAAACTCCTCCATATCGACTCCAGCGTGCTCGGCCCCCACTCCGTCTCCAGGCAGGTTTCCGCCGCCATCGTCGACCGGCTCAGGCAGGCGACGCCTTCGCTTGATGTCGCCTATCGCGACCTGACCCAGACCCCGCTCGCCCACCTCTCCGGCTCGCATCTTGCGGCCGCGCAAGGCGCGCCGGCGCCTGCGGAACTCGGACCCGACCTTGCCGCGAGCGCGGCGGTGCTCAACGAGTTCCTCGATGCCGACATCGTCGTGATCGGCGCGCCCATGTACAATTTCACCATCCCGAGCCAGCTCAAGGCCTGGATCGACCGCGTCCTCGTTGCGGGGAAGACTTTCAAATATGGCGCGAGCGGCCCGCAGGGCCTTGCCGGCGGCAAGCGCGTGATCGTGGCGATCTCGCGGGGCGGCTATTACGGCCCGGGCACGCCGGCCGCCTCGCTGGAGCATCTCGAAAGCTACCTCCGCGGAGTGTTCGCTTTCATGGGCATCACCAGCCCCGAATTCATCGTTGCCGACGGCATCCAGGTTGGCCCCGAGCATCGCGAAAAGGCGCTCGCCGGTGCGCTTGCGGCCGCCACCAGCCTGCGCGCGGCGTAAGGCTCGCACTGACAACAGCCGCTGCCGGCCTTTCGGCGGCGGCTGACCGACCGCCTAAAACCAGATGCCCTGAATGCCGAGAATAACGGCGACGAGCGAGATCAACAGCCCGATGCCGGAGAACAGAGCCACTCCGATGAACTCGGCCGTATCTGAGCGTTTGGCTGATGTGGCGGACCGTTCAGTGTAAATACGCGGTGCTGAAATCGACGAAAAAATGCGAGCTGCCTTTGGCATCACGGGCTCCTTTAAAATGAGTCTTGTGACCCCTGCCCGTAAGAAGGTCTCGGCAGCATGCGCGAAGGTTCAACGCCTCACACGAGGTTCAAGAAATACATCCCGCAAGACGTGGGAACCTGTCGGCTCAACCACGGCAGGCCGGCCGACAGATTCAATTTTCACTTCACTTGATCAACCACGATAGATCGGCGCGCCGCTCGGCGAGGCCACTGCACCGCCGTCGACGAAGATCTCCTGGCCCTGGATATGAGCGGCATCGTCGGAGGCGAGGAACAGCACTGTCTTCGAGATGTGATCCGGTTCACCAATGCGGCCGAGCGGCGTCGACAGCGCGATGCGCTTCTCGAATGCTTTCTCCGCTTCAGGCGTTGCGACCGCCGCGCCCCAGATCGGCGTGCGGATCGCGCCGGGCGCAACGACGTTGACGCGGATGCCGCGCGGCGACAGTTCCGAAGCCATGATCCGCGCCATCGCGCGCACGCCGGCCTTCGCCGCGCCGTAGGCGGAGTAGCCGGGAATGCCGAGCACGGAGATCACCGAGCCGTTGAGGATGATCGAGGCATTGTCGTTGAGATAAGGCAGCGCCGATTGCACAGTGAAGAACACGCCGGTGAGGTTCGTGCTGATGACCTTCTCGAACACCTCGAGCGTCGCCGAGCCGAGCGGCGTGCCGCCGGGAATGCCGGCATTGGCGAACACGATGTCGAGCTTGCCGAATTTCTCGGCGCCCTTCCTGATCGCGGCTTCCGTTGCGGCGATGTCGGTGGCATCGGCAACGAGCGCGAGCGCGTTCGGGCCGAGCTCTTTCGCCGCGGCCGCCAGCGTCTCCTTGTTGCGCCCGGTGATGACCACCTTGGCGCCCTCGGCGACGAACAGCTTTGCCGTCGCAAGGCCGATGCCGCTATTGCCGCCGGTAATGAGGGCCGTCTTGTTCTTCAGTCTCACGCTCGTCTCCAGTGGTTGCATGATGAAACTAAGTTGCCATCTAGAGCGCATGGTTTTATGATGCAACCACACAAGCGCGTGATCGGCGCCGAAATCGTGCGAATGCGACAGGACGACGGACGATGGTGAAACGAACGAGCTTTGCGGGAGATTCCTGCCCGATCGCGCGGTCGCTGGAGGCGATCGGCGACTGGTGGTCGCTGCTGATCATTCGCGAGGCGCTGTTCGGCCTGCGCCGCTTCGGCGAGTTTCAGCGCAAGCTCGGCATGGCCAAGAACATCTTGTCCGTCCGGCTGCAGTCGTTGGTCGACCACGGCATTCTCGCCACCGCTCCCGCCTCGGATGGCAGCGCCTATCAAGAGTATGTCCTGACTCCGAAGGGCCGCGGCGTCTTCCCCATCCTCGTGGCGCTGCGCCAATGGAGCGAGGAGTTCGACGATCATCCCGAGGAGATCGCGACCATCCTGGTCGACCGCGAGAAAGGCCGCCCGGTGAAAAAGCTCGAAATGCGTGCGGAGGACGGCCGCCTGCTCAGCCCCTCCGACACCACGCTGAAGCCGCGCCCCGCGCCGCGGCGGCGGTCGGCGGGATAATCGTCGCGTTAGTGACTTTTTGGCAAGCTGTCACCACACATTGGATGTCATCGCCCGCGAAGGCGGACGATCCAGTATTCCAGCGGCGGCCCTGCTTCCCCGAAAAGCCGCGGCGTACTGGATTCCCCGCCTTCGCGGGGAATGACGGCCCTTGTGGAGCGACAGGCCCCTCACGACAGCTTGCGCTTGCTCCGCAGCCGCAAATGTTCGTCGGCCTCCAGCTTTGTCATCCCCAGGAGATAATGCAGCACGTCGAGCTTGTGGCGCTCGGCGAGCTTGCGCAATGCGCCGGCCTGCTCGGATATGAAGGCGACCGCCTCATCGGCTCCGCCTTCCCCCGGTTCCTCGTTGCGCGCGCGCAGCGGCGCACGTGATGTGGCGCGCGCCCGTTTCCGTCCCGGCTTCGTCACCCGACCCAACCCCGAATCCATGCCCCGGGGGGACTCTACGCCGAGAGCGAGCGCAACTCCAAGGTGGTATTTTGCAACTTTCTCGATATGAAATTTTTCCCATTTGGAGCCCTCTCAACACCCCTCGATTTGACAGGGACCGCCTCACCACCCATGTTCGGGTCGAAACGGCCGACCCGAGTCCTTTCGTTCTCGGCCTAAGATTTTCCCGTAAGTTACTGGAACTACATGAATATCGTCATTGTGGAGTCGCCGGCGAAAGCCAAGACGATCAACAAATATTTGGGCTCGTCCTACGAGGTTCTGGCCTCGTTCGGCCATGTCCGCGATCTCCCCGCGAAGAACGGCTCCGTCGATCCCGACGCCAATTTCAAGATGATCTGGGAGGTCGACCCCAAGGCGGCCGGCCGGCTCAACGATATCGCCAAGTCCCTGAAGGGCGCGGACCGCCTGATTCTCGCCACCGACCCTGATCGCGAGGGTGAGGCCATCTCCTGGCACGTGCTGGAGGTGATGAAGGAGAAGCGCGCGCTGAAGGATCAGAAGATCGAGCGCGTGGTGTTCAACGCGATCACCAAGCAGGCGGTCTCGGAAGCGATGAAGAACCCGCGCGAGATCGACGGTGCGCTGGTCGACGCCTATATGGCGCGCCGTGCGCTGGACTATCTCGTCGGCTTCACCCTCTCCCCCGTGCTGTGGCGCAAGCTGCCGGGCGCCCGCTCGGCCGGCCGCGTGCAGTCGGTGGCGCTGCGCCTCGTCTGCGACCGCGAGCTCGAGATCGAGAAGTTCGTGCCGCGCGAATATTGGTCGCTGATCGCAACGCTGCTCACCCCCCGCGGCGATGCCTTCGAGGCGCGCCTCGTCGGCGCCGACGGCAAGAAGATCCAGCGCCTCGACATCGGCACCGGCGCGGAAGCCGAGGACTTCAAGAAGGCGCTGGAACTGGCCACCTACGCGGTCACCGCGGTCGATGCCAAGCCCGCGCGCCGCAATCCGCAGGCGCCGTTCACCACCTCGACCCTGCAGCAGGAAGCCAGCCGCAAATACGGCTTTGCGCCGGCGCACACCATGCGCATCGCCCAGCGCCTCTATGAGGGCATCGACATCGGCGGCGAGACCACCGGACTCATTACTTATATGCGTACCGACGGCGTGCAGATCGCCCCGGAGGCAATCACCCAGGCGCGCAAGGTGATCGGCGAGGATTACGGCAACGCGTACGTGCCGGACGCGCCGCGCCAGTACCAGGCCAAGGCCAAGAACGCCCAGGAGGCGCACGAGGCGATCCGCCCCACCGACCTCTCCCGCCGCCCCGACAGCATGAGCCGCAAGCTGGATGCCGAGCAGGCCAAGCTCTATGAGCTGATCTGGAAGCGCACCATCGCGAGCCAGATGGAAGCGGCCGAACTGGAGCGCACCACGGTCGACATTACGGCAAAGGCCGGCGGTCGCACGCTGGAGCTGCGTGCGACCGGCCAGGTCGTCAAGTTCGACGGCTTCCTCGCGCTCTATCAGGAAGGCCGCGACGACGAGGAGGACGAGGACTCCCGCCGTCTGCCGGCGATGAGCTCGGGC
The DNA here is from genome assembly GCF_054057995.1 of Bradyrhizobium sp. USDA 4486. Lineage (NCBI taxonomy): Bacteria > Pseudomonadati > Pseudomonadota > Alphaproteobacteria > Hyphomicrobiales > Nitrobacteraceae > Bradyrhizobium > Bradyrhizobium sp. USDA 4486. The sequence continues at coordinate 1,747,683 of NZ_JBSRZV010000001.1, read as the reverse complement.
GACGCGTTGAAGCGGCAGTCGCTGGCCGTCACCCAGCACTTCACCGAGCCGCCGCCGCGCTTTTCGGAAGCATCCCTCGTCAAGCGCATGGAAGAGCTCGGCATCGGCCGGCCCTCAACCTATGCCTCGATCCTCCAGGTTCTCAAGGACCGCGGCTACGTCAAGCTGGAGAAGAAGCGCCTGCACGGCGAGGACAAGGGCCGCGTCGTGATCGCGTTCCTGGAGAGCTTTTTCAGCCGCTACGTCGAATACGACTTCACCGCAGCGCTGGAAGAACAACTCGACCGCATCTCCAACAACGAGATCTCCTGGCAGCAGGTGCTGAAGGACTTCTGGCGCGACTTCATCGGCGCGGTCGACGACATCAAGGATTTGCGCGTCGCGCAGGTGCTCGACGTGCTCGACGAGATGCTGGGGCCGCACATCTATCCGCCGCGCGCCGATGGCGGCGACGTCAGGCAGTGCCCGAGCTGCGGCAGCGGCCGGCTGAATCTGAAGGCCGGCAAGTTCGGCGCCTTCGTCGGTTGCTCGAACTATCCCGAGTGCCGCTACACCCGCCAGCTTGCCGCCGACGGCGAAGCCAGCGCCGACCGTTCGCTCGGCCAGGATCCTGACACGGGTCGCGATGTCTGGGTCAAGGCCGGCCGCTTCGGCCCCTACATCCAGCTCGGCGAGCAGAAGGACTATGAGGAAGGCGAGAAGCCGAAGCGCGCGGGCATCCCGAAGGGCACCTCGCCCGGCGATGTCGATCTCGAGCTTGCGCTGAAACTGCTGTCGTTGCCGCGAGAGATCGGCAAGCATCCCGAGACCGGCCACCCGATCATCGCCGGCCTCGGCCGCTTCGGGCCGTTTGTGAAGCACGAGAAGACCTATGCCAGCCTGGAAGCCGGCGACGAAGTCTTCGACATCGGCCTCAACCGCGCCGTGACGCTGATCGCGGAAAAGGCGGCGAAGGGCCCGAGCCGCCGCTTCGGCGCCGATCCCGGCAAGGCGATCGGCGATCATCCCTCGCTCGGCACGGTCACGGTGAAGGCCGGCCGCTACGGTCCCTATGTCACCGCGGGCGGCGTCAACGCGACGATTCCGAGCGAGATCGAGAAGGACGCCATCACGCTGCCGCAGGCAATCGCATTGCTCGACGAGCGCGCGGCCAAGGGCGGCGGCAAGGCCAAGGCCGCCAAGAAGGCGAAGCCGGCTAGGTCAGCCAAATCCGCCGGTGGCGAGGACGCCGCGCCGAAGAAGAAGCCGGCCGCGAAGAAAGCCGCGGCCAAATCGAAAACCGAATCCACCAGCAAGGCGCGCGCTGCCGTGTCGTCGACCGCCAAAACGTCGCCGACCAAGACAGCCACCGCCAAGGCTCCGGCCAAGAAGAGTGCCGGCAAGACTTAAGATCAAGAATTAGAGGTTAAGTGAAACGCAAACATGACCATGGCTTTCCTGACAGGCAAGCCATCGTCGCCTTCATCAAGGCAAACCAGGGAAAGGTCGGAACCCGCGAAATTGCGCGCGAGTTCGGCCTGAAGAACGCCGATCGCGTCGAGCTCAAGCGCATGCTGCGCGAGCTCGCCGACGACGGGGTCATCAAGAAGAAGCGCCACAAGGTGTCCGAGCCGGACGCGCTGCCGCCGACGCTGCTCGCCGACATCACCGGGCGCGACGCCGACGGCGAGTTGATCGCCTCCCCCGCCGAATGGGACGAGGTGGAGAGCGGCGAGCCGCCAAAAATCCTGATCGAGATGCCCCGCCGGGCCAAGCCCGGCACCGCCGCCGGCATCGGCGACCGCGCGCTGCTGCGCGTCGAACGCTCCGATGAGGACGAAGGCCCTGCCTATCGCGGCCGCATCATCAAGGTCATCGACAAGGCCAAGAGCCGCATCCTCGGCGTCTTTCGCAGCCTGCCCGAAGGCGGCGGCCGGCTCGTCCCCGTCGACAAGAAGTTCGCCGACCGCGAGCTGAACATCGCCAGGGCCGATACATCAGGCGCGCAGGACGGCGATCTCGTCAGCGTCGACATCGTCCGCACCCGCGGCTTTGGCCTCGCCTCCGGCCGGGTCAAGGAGAAGCTCGGCTCGGTCAAATCCGAGAAGGCGATCAGCCTGATCGCGATCTACGCCCACGAGATCCCGCTGCAATTCTCCTCCGCCGCCGAGCGCGAGGCGGAAGCGGCAGAGCCCGCCAATCTCAGGGGCCGCGAGGACTGGCGCGACGTCCCGCTCGTCACCATCGATCCGCCCGACGCCAAGGATCACGATGACGCGGTGCATGCGCAGGCTGACGAAGATCCCAACAACAAGGGCGGCTTCATCGTCAACGTCGCCATCGCCGATGTCAGCTTCTACGTCCGGCCGGGCACCGCGCTCGACCGCGACGCGCTCGACCGCGGCAACTCGGTCTATTTCCCCGACCGCGTCGTGCCGATGCTGCCCGAGCGCATCTCGAACAATCTCTGCTCGCTGGTGCCGGGCGAGCCGCGCGGCGCGCTCGCGGTGCGGATGGTGATCGGCCCCGATGGCCGCAAGCGCTCGCACAGTTTTCATCGCATCCTGATGCGTTCGGCCGCGAAGCTGAACTATGCACAGGCGCAGGCCGCGATCGACGGCCGCACCGATGACACCACCGGCCCCCTGCTCGATCCGATATTGAGGCCGCTCTATGCGGCATATGCCTGCGTCAAGCGTGCGCGCGACGAGCGCGATCCGCTCAATCTCGATCTGCCCGAGCGCAAGATCCTTCTGAAGAGCGACGGCACGGTCGACCGAGTCGTCGTTCCTGAAAGGCTCGATGCGCACAAGCTGATCGAGGAGTTCATGATCCTCGCCAATGTCGCAGCAGCCGAGATGCTGGAGAAGAAATCGCTCCCGCTGATCTACCGCGTTCATGACGAGCCGACGCTGGAGAAAGTTCACGCGCTCGCGGAATTCTTGGAGACGCTCGACGTCCCCTTCACCAAGTCGGGCGCGCTGCGGCCCACGCTGTTCAACCGCGTGCTGGCCCAGCTCGAAGGCCATGACTATTACCCGCTGGTGAGCGAGGTGGTGCTGCGCGCCCAGGCGCAGGCGGAATATTCCTCGGAAAATTACGGTCATTTCGGCCTGAATTTGCGCCGCTACGCGCATTTCACCTCGCCGATCCGCCGCTATGCCGACCTCGTCGTGCACCGCGCGCTGGTCCGCGCGCTCGGCCTTGGCGAAGGCGCCCTGCCCGACAGCGAGACGCCGGAAACCTTAAGCGAAGTCGCCGCACATATTTCGCTGACCGAGCGCCGCGCCATGAAGGCGGAGCGCGAAACCGTCGACCGCCTGATCGCCCATCACCTCGCCGACCGGATTGGTGCCAGCTTCCAGGGCCGCGTCTCCGGCGTCACCCGCGCCGGCCTCTTCGTCAAGCTCTCCGAGACCGGCGCCGACGGGCTGATCCCGATCCGGTCCCTCGGCACGGAATATTTCAACTATGACGAGAGCCGCCATGCGCTGGTCGGCACGCGTAGCGGCACTATGTACCAGCTCGGCGACGTCGTCGACGTCCGCCTGATCGAAGCGGCTCCCATCGCAGGCGCGCTGCGCTTCGAGCTATTGTCCTCGGAGAGTGAGAGCGGCCCGCGCGAGCGCCGGCCGTTCCGCGGCCAGCGCAAATCATCCAAGGCGGCTCCCGGCCGCAGCCCGGAGAGAAAACGCAAGCCGGAGAAGCAAAAGTCCGGCAAAGGGAAGACGTCGAGAAAGAACAAGGGCAAGGGAAAGAGCAAGAAGGGCAAGGCGTGGTGACGATGAGCACGGCCCCGAAAATCTGGACGCGCGAGACCGGTCTCGTCGAGAAGCGCGACGTCTGGACCGCGATGAGGCGCGGCTTTCGCAGCCGCTGCCCGCGCTGCGGCCAGGGAAAGCTGTTCCGTGCCTTTCTGAAGACCGCGGACAATTGCAGCGCATGCGGCCTCGACTTTACGCCGCACCGCGCCGACGACCTGCCCGCCTATCTCGTCATCGTCATCGTCGGCCACGTCACGGTGCCGGCGATCCTCTGGATCGAGACAAATTACACGACGCCAGTCTGGCTGACCTTCGTGGCCTATCTGCCCTTCACCTTCCTCGCTTCGCTCGGGCTGCTCCAGCCCGTTAAGGGAGCTGTGGTCGGCTTGCAATGGGCTCTGCGCATGCACGGGTTTGACGAGAACCCTCCGGATGGTATTCCGCCAGTGTAAGCAATAAGCAAAAAACGGTCTGGGTGAGGACATGACGGATATTTCGCAGGCCGAAGAGAAGGCCAAGATTCACGAGGGCAAGGAAGCCGACCACCATCCCTACTTCCGGCCAAAGGATGCCGCGACGCTGATCCTGGTCGACCGCAGCGGCGCGATCCCGAAAGTCCTCGTCGGCAAGCGCCACGACAAGGTCGTGTTCATGCCCGGAAAGTTCGTTTTCCCCGGCGGCCGCGTCGACAAGGACGATCATCGCGTGCCTTGTGCGGCGCCGATCACGCCGGAGCTCGAAGCCAATCTCGCCAAGGGCAGCCCGAGGACGCCGGCCTCGCGCGCAAAATCGCTGGCGATCGCCGCGATCCGCGAGGCCTGCGAAGAGACCGGCCTCTGCCTCGGCCGCAAGGTCGAGGGCAAGGCCAGGCTCGAGGGTCCGTGGAAGCCCTTTGCGGATGCAGGCCTGCTGCCCGATCCCTCCAGCCTGTTTTTGATCGCGCGCGCGATCACCCCGCCCGGCCGCGTCAAGCGGTTCGACACGCGCTTCTTCACCGCCGATGCCTCCGCGATCACCCATCGCGTCGAGGGCGTCATCCACGCCGATGCGGAGCTGGTCGAGCTGGTCTGGGTCGAGCTCGGCTCGAAGCCGCTCGCCGATCTGCATCCGATGACGCGCAACGTGCTCAACGAGCTCGACACCCGCCTTGCCACCGGCCCGCTGCGGCACGATGCGCCGGTGCCATTCTTCCATTTCTATGGCGGCAAGATGCAGAAGGATATTCTGAGCTGATCGCTACCCTCGCCATTCCGAGGCGCGCGTAACGCGAACCCGGAATCCATTAGGCCGCAGCGATTGACGATGGATGGATTCCGGGTTCGCCAAGAGGCGCGTCCCGGAATGAGCAGAGTGCTTTATTCCTCATCCGGCTCGGTGCCGACGTAGTCGCGCGCCGGAAGCTTGAGGACGCGGCCGATTTCTTTCGCAAGCTTGTCCGCCTCCTCACGTCTGGTAAAACTCTGAAGCGTAATCGGCTCGGTGCCCTTGTTGCCGCAGAGGTTGACGTCATACGTGGTCAGCTCACGATCGTAATCGTCGGTGATGCTGATGAAATGGTAGTCGGCGAGATCGCGCTCTTTCCGGATATTCAGCGGGCCGAACTGGCTCGTGATGACGATCTGGCGCAGCGTCTCGTTGAGCACGACGAAGGTGCGGAATGTGAGCAGGATCAGGCCGGGAATGCCGACAACCAGCCCGAGGCCGGTGAACACCAGCACCGGCACGAGATCGTCGGCGAGCCGGCCGAAGCCGGAAAAATCCTGGCGCAGCCCGAGCGCGACATTCCACAGGAGATAGCCGCTCGCCGCCAGCAGCGGCAGCGACAGCAGCCGGCCGACCCAGGGCATGGGCCGATCTATGCGGACCATGCCGCCATCCACTGTCATTGCGCCGGTCATGTCTGGCCTCCTTACGGGTCTCGGCTTGGTCGGGGCTAGGAGCGGACTGGTTCGAAGAGGCACGCCCACGCCTTGCGACCGGCCTCCCCTCGACGTGCCAGTGCCGTTCTTCCATTTCCATGGCGGCAAGATGCGACGAGATGTGCTAGGTGAAGCAAAGTCGCCTAATCGACTGGAGGGTCGGATGACGCGGTTCGCAAGACCTCTGCTCGCTTCCGTCGCGTTGTGCAGCCTGCTGTCGCTGCCGGCCCATGCGGAGCTCGACGTCGCCAGATTGAAGCAGACCATCGAGACCTCCTTCGAGAGCGACTATCCGAAGCTGGACGCGCTCTACAAGGACATCCACGCCCATCCCGAGATCGCCTTCCAGGAAGAGAAGACCGCGGCGAAACTCGCTGCCGAGATGCGCGCGATCGGTTTTGAGGTCACCGAGCACGTCGGCAAGACCGGTCTTGTCGCCATCTACAGGAACGGCGACGGTCCCACCATCATGGTTCGCACCGAGCTCGATGCGCTGCCCATGGAGGAGAAGACCGGCCTGCCCTATGCCAGTCGTGACAAGCAGATCTGGCAGGGCCGCGAGACATTCGTCGCCCATAGCTGCGGCCATGACATCCACATGGCGAGCTGGGTCGGCACGGCGAAGACCTTGGTCGGCATCAAGGACCAGTGGCACGGTACGCTGATGTTCATCGCGCAGCCCGCCGAGGAAGAGGTCGCGGGCGCAAGGGCGATGATCGATGATGGCCTGTTCACCCGCTTTCCGAAACCCGATGCGGGATTTGCCCTGCACGACGGCAGCGGAGCCTACGGCTCCGTCACCTACAGGGTCGGGGTCGGATCGTCGAATGTGGACGGCCTCTTCATCAAGTTCATCGGCCGGGGCGGCCATGGCGCGATACCGCAGGCGACCATCGATCCCGTGATGATGGCATCCCGCTTCGTCGTCGACGTGCAGAGCGTGATCAGCCGAGAGAAGGACCCGACCGAATTCGGCCTTGTCACCATCGGCGCGATCCACGCCGGCACCGCGGGCAACATCATTCCCGACGAGGCCCGGGTGATCGGCACGATCCGCAGCTTCAAGCCGCAGGTGCGCGCCAGGATGCTGGCCGGGATCGAGCGGACGGCGAAGGCAGTGGCGGCGATGGCGGATGCGCCGGCGCCCGAAATCCATCTCGACGAGGGGACCAAGGCGGTGGTGAACGATGCCGCCGTGGTCGGCCCGGCCGAGCGGGTGCTGAAGGCGGCCTTCGGCGACAAGTTCAACGTCAGCCCGGCGAACACGACCAGCGAGGATTATTCGGAATATGTCAATGCCGGCGTGCCGTCGATGTTCTTCAACATCGGCGTCTATGAGCCCGACCGCGTCGCCGCCGCGCGTAATGGCAGCGGCCCGCCGCTTCCCGGCAACCACTCGCCGCAATTCGCCCCGGTGCCGAAACCGACCATCCAGACCGGCGTGACCGCGATGACCCTCGCCGTGCTGAGCGCGTTCGATCAAAGGGCACGGGGGCAGTAGCGCCGCTCGCGTCAGTTTGCGGAATGACGCGAACGTTCTGAGAGTTGATCGAAAAACGAAAAATTCTTCCCAGCCCTCCCAATGGCAGAGTTCCGCCGCGTCCCTATGTCTTTGCGAACGACACCCAGAACGGATACGGGGCGATGGCACAACGGCAACTCAAGCTTGGCGCGTTCATGCGCCCGATCAGCATCCACACCGGCGCCTGGCGCTATCCCGGGGCCTGGCCCGACGCCAATTTCAACATCAGCCACATCAAGACGCTGATCAGGAAGCTCGAGGCCGGCAAGTTTGACGCCTTCTTCATGGCCGATCATTTGGCCGTGCTGAACATGCCGATCAATGCGCTCAAGCGCAGCCACACCGTAACCTCGTTCGAGCCGTTCACGCTGCTGTCGGCGCTCTCGGTCGTCACCGAGCGCATCGGCCTGATCGCAACCGGCTCGACCACGTTCGACGAGCCCTATCACGTCGCGCGGCGCTTCGCCTCGCTCGACCATCTCAGCGGCGGCCGTGCCGGCTGGAACATCGTCACCACCTCGAACCCGGACGCGGCGCTGAATTTCGGCCTCGACGACCACATGGAGCATGCCGAGCGCTACAAGCGCGCCCGCGAGTTCTATGACGTCGTCACGGGCCTGTGGGATTCCTTCGCCGACGACGCCTTCGTGCGCGATGTGGAATCCGGCCTGTTCTTCGATCCTTCGAAGCTGCACACGCTCGACCACAAGGGCAAATATCTGAAGGTGCGCGGTCCCCTCAACATTGCCCGCCCCGTGCAGGGTTGGCCGGTGATTGTGCAGGCCGGCGCGTCGGAGGACGGCAAGCAGCTCGCCGCCGAAACGGCGGAAGCCGTCTTCACCGGCGGCGGCAGCCTCGCCGACGGGCAAAAACTCTACGCCGACATCAAGGGCCGCATGGAGAAGATCGGGCGCGATCCTGAGCATCTCAAGATCCTGCCGGGCGCCTTTGTCGTGGTCGGCGACAGCGTCGATGAAGCCAAGGAGAAGCGCGCGCTGCTCGACAGCCGCGTCCATTACGACAGCGCCATCGCCTCGCTCTCGGTCATCCTCGGCACCGATGCGTCCGGATTCGATCCCGATGGGCCCCTCCCCGAGATCCCCGAGACCAACGCCAGCAAGAGCGGCCGCCAGCGCATTGTCGATCTCGCCGCCCGCGAAAAGCTCACCGTGCGCCAGCTCGCCCAGCGCGTCGGCGGCTATGGCGGACTGTCGTTCGTCGGCACTGCCAAAACCATCGCCGATCAGATGGAGGAATGGCTGGTCGGGCGCGGCTCCGACGGCTTCAACATCATGTTCCCGTTCCTGCCCGCTGGCCTCGACGATTTCGTCGACAAGGTGGTCCCGGAGCTGCAACGGCGCGGGATTTTCCGGAAAGAGTATGAAGGGGCCACTTTGCGGGAGAATCTGGGCCTGCCACGGCCGAAAAACCGCTTCTTCGAGGCCTGATCGGCCCGATTTGGGTGGATTTTAGCCCTAGAGCCCCATTCCGGGCTCTCGCTCTTTGTTTTGACGCGTTTTCTTGACGCGAACCGCTGCCCACTTCGCTCGAAAGCGCTCCGAAACCTTGACTTCCCCCGGTTTCTGGCTAGGTTGCCGCCCAACGCGGGCCGTTTGGCCGGCTCCAGATTCCCCAATTTTCTGAGGTTCAGAACATGGCCAAAGCGGTCACCATCAAGGTCAAGCTCGTGTCCTCGGCTGACACCGGCTTCTACTACGTCGCCAAGAAGAATTCGCGCACCATGACCGACAAGCTGGTCAAGAAGAAGTACGACCCGGTTGCGCGCAAGCACGTCGAATTCCGCGAAGCCAAGATCAAGTAAGATCGCGGACGCTAAAGACTTTTGCGGGGCCCCTTTCGGGGCCCCGTTTCGTTTGGGCTCTCTCGTGCCCGGCTCTGCGTCGCACCCGCTGAAGCTGCGCTGCGCTTCTTTTTTGACCGGTCATCCTGAGCTGCGCGCTAAGCGGATGCAATCGATGCGGCAGCGATAGCTAAACTCGCGGCTAAGACCAGATCCCGCGCCTGCCCATTTCAATCATGATGATGCAGCGCTTCAAATCAGCAGATCATGATGCGCAGGTATAGTGGCGTGATGCGCACCACTATTGCCGTGGTTGGCCGCGTGTTCATCCGGTGCATAAGGGACCGCTTTGACGATCATCTCGAGGTGCTCTTTCTGACCGGGGGGAACGTGCGGATCGATCGGACTATCAAGCACTTTGGGCGCGATGATCGCGACGAGGGTGGAAGGAGCTGTCTCGCTATCGAACCGGAACACCTGTTCTTGATCTGCACCGCCGGTCACGGACGCAGCTTTGGCCGACTGCGTGTCTTCTGATTCGGTTGCAGCAGGTTGCGCAACCTGCTGCGAGTTTCCGCATTCGGCGTTGCCGCCGGTCGCAACGCTCGGATCGACGATGTTGGCCGCTTGCGGTGCGTTCGCCGCGGCTGCGTGCTCCGAATTGCCGTGCTCAGCGGCCGCAGGCTCTGCCGTCTTCACTGCCGCTGAGGCGCTCGCCGCGTCGGAAGCCGAAGCGTGTTGCTCAGCAACGTCGGTCAACTCCGTCGCCACAGCCTTTGCTGACCCCGGCCCCCCAGCGTGCTGCGAGTTGCCGCATCCCGCGTTGTCACCGGTTGCGAAGCCCGGATCGACGATATCCCTTGCTTGCGGTGCGTTTGCAGAGGTCGCGTGTACATCGTGCCCCGAGTTGCCGTGCTCCACGGCGCCCGGTTCTGCCGTCTTCACTGCCGCTGACGTTCCCGCAGCGTCTGAAGGGGAAGCGTGATGCTCGGCGCCATGGCCGACGCCGTTGCCCGGTTTGGAGTCAGCTTCAGTCGATTCCGTGGCTGCCGACTTTGCAGACCCCTTCTCCGAAGCGTGCTGCGAATGACCATGGCCTGTGCTGGCGGCGATTGCGACGACCGGATCGATCTCGGCTGCGTCCGGCGCGTTTGCAGTGTTTGAGTGCCCCGAGTTGCCGGGTTCGGTTTCGCTTGATTCTGCCTTCTTCGCCAATCCTGGCGGAACGTTCGAGCCCGAAGCGTGATGCCCGTCGCGATTGCCTGGTTGGGCGTCAGCCTCAGTCGACTCCGTCGCTGCCGCCTTTGCAGACGCTTTCTCCGAAGCGTGGTGCGACTTGCCGTGGCCCGCGCTGTCGGCCGATACGACGTTTTCGGCCGCGTCCGATCCGTCTGCAGATTTTGAGTGCCCCGAGTGGCCATGCTCGGCTTCGCTTGATTCTGACTTCTTCGCCAATCCTGGCGGAACGTTCGAATGCGAAGCGTGATGCCCGGCGCCATTGCCGTCGCCGTGACCCGGTTTGGAATCAGCTTCAGTCGGCTCCGGCGCTGCCGCCTTTGCAGACCCTTTCTCCGAAGCGTGGTGCGACTTGCCGTGGCCCGCGCTGGCAGCAGTTTCGGCGCTCGGTCCGCTCTCTTCGACCGCGTCCGATCCGGTTGCAGATTTTGCGTGCTCCGAGTTGCCATGTTCGGCTTCGCTTGAGTCCGCTTTCTTCGCTAGCCCTGGTGGAACGTTCGAATCCGAAGCCTGATGCTCGGCACCATTGTCGACGCCGTTGCCCGGTTTGGAGTCAGCTTCAGTCGATTCCCTAGCTGCCGCCTTTGCAGGCCCTTGCTCCGAACTGTGCTGCGAGTTACCACGGTCCGCGCTGTCGGCCATTGCGAGGCTCGGTTGGACGGTCACGTTCAGCCCCGTCGACGGATGGCCGGTTTCCGCACTGATCGGACCACTGTTCGATGTGGCATTTCCAACTGCCGGAGCCGTCGCGCTATGAGCAGGCACGATCGATGATACGCGAACCGGCTCGGCAGATGCACCACCGCTCTGTTCCGTCGCATTCGCTGTCTCGCCCGTGGAGGTTCTGAACCTTTCCGTCCCTCCCGAGCCGGTCCTAGTCTGGCCGAACTGGAGCCTCGAGCCGTCGTCGGCCGGGATGGCCCAAACTCCGGCCGTCCCGAGCGTGCCCTCGCTCGCCCCGGTGCTGGCGTCGCCACTCTCCTTGCTCAGAACGGTCCCATCGATGGCGCTCGCCGGTGTCAGCACTTGTTCGAGCTTCTCCAGGGTGATGGCGACAGGTAAGGCTTCTCGCTGATCGGCGACATCCGCTTCCGCGACGGATACGATCCCCTGCAGGTGGATCTCCAGCAGGCCGCGATCGCCGATATCAAGGACCCGATCGGTCGGATTCACGTAGACGATCGTTTCATTGCTTGCGGCGTCGTAGATCCAGGCGAGGGTATGTGGCGGGATCGACTTGCTCGCCGCCGTCATATGCAGCCACGCAAGCGCGCCGAACGCCGCAAGATTGAGCCTGCCCGGCCCGGATGCGAAATCGAAGCCGGATTGGGACGATGTAGAGTTGGAATCGGTCGGCGAGCGATGAACAACGTTTCCATCACCGTTGCCGCCGGCCATCAGTTGATCGCGGCCATATCCGCCCGCACTGGCCTCGTGAGCAGCGTCCACCGAGGCAACAGGTTTTTGTGCGTCACCCCCGACGCCATCACTCGCGCCATGGCTCACTTGGGTCCGAGCGTCTTCTGCAGCGACGCTCTCGATTGCAGTGGTCACATGCGCGGAAGACAGGCGAGACTCGTGCGAAGGCAAGCCCGTGGCTGGGTTGTCGACATGATTGACACCGGCATGAGGGATCGCGGCCAGTTTTGTGGCCGCCTGCTCTCCGGCGACGCTCACGAAGCCGTCGTTCGACGCCTGACCCAATTCATGCGCCTGCGCGGCAAGATGCGGATCGTGCAGTGCGTAGATCAACGCACCGGCGAGAGTGGCGAAGGTGCCATACTTTCCCTGAACCGACATCGGATTGGAAGCAAGCCGGGGGAATTGATGCTCCGCGGTCAGCTCACCTCCCAGATGTGTGTCGCTGGTTGCTCGCAGGAGAGGCGTCGGAAGATTGGGCGTGCCCGAGCCAACAGGACCGTCGTATTTCCACGGTTTCGAGCCGGCAGATTGCTCAGCCACGCGCAACGCTTCCATTGCCGCCGGCGCGTTCGCGACCTGGCCCAGCTTGGCCAGAAACTCTGTCTGGCTAAGCAGGTGCGTCTCGCCGGATTCATAGACCATGAGGTGCCGGAGAATGGCTTTCTTCCAAGGCTCATATTCGGCGTGCTCTGCCGCGTCGCCGGCGCCGTCGTCATCCGGAAGCATGTCGTTCGCTTCCGACGCCTTGAGTTCATCCGCGATGGCGACCGCCAGAAAGGCCAGCGCAAGCGTGCCGAAGCCGGAGGGATGTTTCAGCAATGCGAGAGTCGCGAGCACCGTCCTGTTGGTGACCTCGAGCTTCTGAAATATGTTGTACAGGTGAACTTTGACTGTCCCCGGTGAAAGGTTCAGCTGGCGCGCGATCTCCTTGTTCGACATTCCTTCCGACACCAGTCGAACGATTTGACGTTCCCGGTGCGTCAACAGCTCCAGCTTCGTTTCAATTTGGCCGGTGCCGTCAGTCGCCTTGCTGATTGGCGAGAGATCGAAATGCTGGGGCGACACACTGTGCTTCGTCAACAGCCGCAGCACTCGCAGCATGGTGTCGGGGGAGACGTATTTCGAAATTGCGCTGCAGGCGCCGGCAGCAATCGCGGCGGCGAGTTCGTGGTTGGCTTCGGTCTCGGTGAAGAACACCAGGCGCGTCGGAACATTCTCGGCTCTCGCAATCGCCAGGATCTCGGTGACCGTCAGGTCTGGCAGCGTATCGGCCATCAGCGCGACGTCGGGTGTCAAATTCCGGATGGCTTCGAGGCCGCTTGCCGCATCGCGGCATGATGCGACCACGTCGAAGTCCTGCTGTGCTCCGAGTATCGATTTCAGCCCCTGCAGAACGATCGGCTGTGGATCGACGATCACAATCCGATTGCGCTGAAATATGCCTTGCTTCGCAGACACGTCTAACATGGACACTGCCTCGGCCCGGCCATCTATGTATTTCGGCATATGGCCGAGACCAGGCGAGGCATTAAAATACAATTAATCGAACGAAGAAAGAGGCTTAGCGGCGTTAACGTTACGTTGGAACCGCGAGCTTTGAGGCATTTGGGCGAAGAAATATGACATTTGACCCGATGGCGGCTGCGATTGACTGGCTCGACGCCTACCGCGCGGGTGATATCGAGGCGATCCTGGACATGTATGCCGAAGATGCCGTGGTTCACTGCAGCTGCGGTTGCGGCGGCGTCAGAACCATTACGAGCCGCCAGGCACTTCGCGCCTATTGGATCGATCGCCTCCGAGAGCATCCGGCAGGCAAGTTGGACGATCTCAACCCCTCGCACAACGATGGAACCATTATCTCATACCTCACCGATGCCGGTGTCATGAGCGCGCTTTTTGCGTTTGACGCCACCGGGAGGATCAAGGAACTGAACTGCCATCCCTCACACTAGAGCCGCGAGCTTGATCGAGGCCCGCAATGGGCCACGTGCGGACTTGCGGAAGAGTGCCAACGTCCGCAACGGATCAACGGCTGCGACCGGCAGCTTGCATGATGGCCTGACAGGCCTGCTTCCCTAACGCAAATCAGCCCCGTCCTATTGACTCGCATCGCGAATGGGCAAATCCTTCGAACGACGTAATTGCCATTGTCAATCTCAGAGTTACTGACTTCGGCGCCCGGCGTTTATCGGCGCCATCTGACCAAACTTTTTCCGAACAGAAGCGGAGGGGCCGATGCGCGCGCTCGCCTTGAAAACCGTCTCTCTTCTCGCCCTCGCTACCCTCTGCGCGATCTCCGCCTCGCCTGCCGCACGCGCGGAAGACGCGACCGACGAGCAGTTCGGCAAGGTTCACTTCCAGACGTCCTGCAACGAGGTGGCGCAGCGCCGCTTTGACCGCGGGATGCGCTATCAGCACTCGTTCTGGTACCGGCCCGCGAAAGAGATTTTCGAGGAGACGTTGCAGGCCGATCCGGAATGCGCGATCGCCTATTGGGGCATTGCGCTGAGCCTGCTGTACAATCCGCATTTTCCCGCGCCGAAGGAAAACCTCGCCGAGGGTCTCGCCGCGCTGCAGAAGGCCAAGGCCCTCGGCGCCAAGAGCCAACGTGAACGCGACTATGTCGATGCGCTGCTGGCCTTCTATTCGGGCGACGAGAAGACGACGTTTGGCCAACGCACGCAGGCCTATCTCAAGGCGACCGAAGCCGTCGCCGCGCGCTATCCCGATGATGACGAGGCGCAGATCGCCTACGCCATCACGCTGAATGTCACGGCGTCACCCAACGACAAGACCTATGCCAACCAGCTCAAGGGCGCGGCCATCCTCGAGCCGATCTTCAAGCGGCAGCCGCGGCACCCCGGCGTTGCGCATTACCTGATCCACCTCTACGACTATCCCGCAATCGCAGAGCAAGGTCTCGACGCTGCCAAGCGCTATTCCGAGATCGCGCCGGCGGCGCCGCACGCTTTACATATGCCCTCGCACATTTTCACGCGCGTCGGCTATTGGAACGAATCCATCGAGGCCAATAGCCGTTCAGCCAAGGCAGCCAAGGAGGGCAAGGATCCCAGCGAGCAGCTGCACGCCGAGGACTATATGGTCTACGCCCTGCTCCAGCTTGCGCAGGACGGCCGGGCCCGCGACGTCATCGCGGACATGGCTGCGACCACGGGCTATGCCCCGGCTGTCCGTGCCGGTCCCTACGCGATCGCGGCCAGTCAGGCGCGCTATATGGTCGAGCGCGGCGATTGGCAGGGCGCCGCCGCGCTGAAGGTCGAGCCGAGCCGGTTTGCCTATGTCGACGCAATCACCTATTTCGCCCGCGCGCTTGGCGCGGCGCGCTCCGGCAATGCGGACGCGGCGACGGCGGACATCGCCAAGCTGACGGAGCTGCGGGACAAGCTGCAGCAGGACAAGGACGCCTATTGGGCCGAGATCGTCGACATTCAGCGGCAGGTCGCCACAGCCTGGCAGCTCAACGCCCAGGGAAAACAGGCGGACGCGTTGGAAGCGATGCGCCTTGCCGCCGACGCCGAAGACAAGACCGAAAAATCCATCGTGACGCCGGGACCGCTCGCCCCGGCCCGCGAGCTCTACGGAACCATGCTGCTCGAACGCGACATGGCGACGGAGGCGTTGGCGGCGTTCGAAAGCACCATGCGCAAGGAGCCGAACCGCTTTGGCGCGACGATCGGCGCCGCGCACGCCGCCGAGAAAGCGGGTGATGCCGTGAAGGCACGCCAGTACTATGCGAAAGTCGTCGACATGGCGCGAAATGGCGACTCCTCGCGGGAGGAGCTCGCGGCCGCACGAAAGTTCATGGCTCAGAACTAACAACTCATGGCTCACAAGTAGCAAGAGCGCCACGGCAGCTTTCATGCGCCTGACAAGCAAATCCGTTGCGATCAGCGCAGCCATCGCCCTGCTCTGCGCCGCCGCCGCGGTCTGGATCTCGCGATCCGGCGAACCGGCGCGCACAACTGTGGCATCTGGCGAGGTCCGCCCGGTGTGGACGGAAATCGACTGGCCTTTCGCCGCAGATCCCTGGGGCAAAGGAAAGGCCTTCCGCTGCAAGGCCGACAATTGCGGCGCAGAGGTCGAGCTCTACGTTCGCGCCAAGCTCGGCTTTTGTAATTGCGCCACCGGCATCGCCGACGATCGCGATCTCGAGCAGATGGGCGACCTGGTGCTGATCGGCAAGGCAACGCCGAGCGGTGCCGGCCGAGAGATCATCGTCGGTCCCATGCGCGGCCGCAGCCGGGCCTATCGCCTCGAGGGCAATCGCAACACCGCGCTTTCGCTCGCCTTCAATCAGCGCTGCGACATGGTGGCCGCGACGGCTCTGGTTGGACCGGGCGCGCCCGCGTCGCTGGAGCCGGCAGTGCTGGCGTTCCTCAATAGCGAGCGCATGCTGAAATGGGCCGAGGTCGCGCTGGGGTTATAATCCACTCCGCCTACGCCGCCTTCAGCACTGGCGCCGGCGGCTGCGACGGCCTGACCAGCGCGAAGGCGACCTGGATGATGCCGCCGGCAAGGCCGAGTGCCACGCCGATGCGCCAGGCCATGGTGTAGGACCCGAGCGCGTCATAGAGCAGCCCTCCCCCGTAAGCGCCGAGGAAGCTGCCGATCTGGTGGCTCATGAAGGCAAGGCCCTGGATCATTGCCTGCCAGCGCAAGCCGAACATCTCGGCGACCGCGCCCGCGACCAGCGGGCCGACACCCATCCAGAGGAAGCCCATGATTGCGCCGAACAGCAGCGTCGAGAACGACGTGGCCGGCAGCATGAAGTACCAGGCGAGCGCGAGCGAGCGCAGGATGTAGATGCCGCCAAGCAGCGCCAGCTTGTTCCAGCGCTGGCCGGCCCAGCCGAAGAACAGCGAGCCCAAGACGTTGAAGCCGCCGATCATGCCGAGCGTCTGCGCGCTCAGCATCGGATCGAGGCCGCAGATCGCGAGATAGGACGGCAGATGCGTGGTGAGGAAGACGAGCTGCATGCCGCAGACGAGATAGGCGCAGGTCATCACCACGAAGGATGCGTTGCCGAACGCCGTTCTCGTCACCGACGCAGCCGTGGCATCGCCGATGTCGTCGGCGGCCGCCTTCGGCAGCGGGATGGCGTCGACGCGGCCGGCATACCACGCCGCCGGGATCATCAGCGCCGACATGATCACGAAGCCGGCAAGCCCGATGCGCCAGCCAAAGCCCTCGTTCAGCATCTGCCCGATCGGGGCCGACAACAGCGCGCCGAGCGAGCCCGCGCCGGAGACGATGCCGAGCACGGTGGAGCGCACCGTTTCGGGCACCGCACGCGCCGCCACCGACATCGCGATCGCCGCAGCGGTGCAGGCCAGCGAGGTGCCGATCAGCACCCCGGCGCCGATCATGATGCTGACGAGGCCGTTCGCGGTCGCCATCAGCGCAAGGCCGACGATGTACATCAGCGCACCCACGATCATGATGGGCCGGAAGCCGTAGCGCACCGTCATCGCGCCCGCGAGCGGCTGGAGGAAGCCCCAGGCGAGGTTCTGCACGGCGAGCGCCAGCGTGAAATCCGAGATCGAAATGTGGATGTCTTGCGTCAGCGGCTGCATGAAGATGCCCAGGCTCTGCCGCAGCCCCATGCTCAGCGTCAGCATGATCGAGGCGCCGATCAGGATGGGCAATGTCGGACGCAAAACCTGCAACAGGGGCATTTTTGTTCTCCCGTTTGGGCGCGGCGCGACAGCCGCCGTCTGCGATATCAGTTGATTTTGGTTACACAGACCTGTGTACTTAGGCTATAGATAGACGAAGCTGTCAAGCGAACAGGATGCACGCTACCGCATGGCTCCCCCGCCCGCCCCACAGACCATGAAAGAGCGGATCCTTCAGACCGCCGACAAGCTGTTCTATCTGCAAGGCATTCGCGCCATCGGCGTCGACACGATCGCGGCCGAGGTGGGCATCAGCAAGCGCACGCTCTACAACCACTTTCCGTCCAAGGACGCGCTGATCGCGGCGTATCTGGAGCGCCGCTTTGTCGCTCAGCGCCCCTCCGACAAGCCGCCGGCCGAGCAGATCCTGGCGACCTTCGATTCGCTGGAGCGGCGGTTTGCGGCCAAGGATTTTCGCGGCTGCCCGTTCGTGAATGCGGTGGCGGAGCTTGGGCCTGCAGATCGCGCGGTGAAGAAGATCGCGATTGCCTTCAAGGAAAGCCGCCGCGTGTGGTTTCGTGATCGGCTGAACGAGCTCGGTGTTGCGGATGCGGATGCGCTGGCAACCCAGCTCGTGCTCCTCGTCGATGGCTCCATCGCGCAGGACCTCGTCCGCGACGATCCCGCAATGGCCCGCGCCGCGAAGGAAGCGGCGAAGGTGCTATTGCGGAATGCGGGGGTTGATGTGGGTGGAGATGCAAAGCCGGTGAAGGACAAGCACTCGCCGCGGTGATCACTGCCACCGCGTTACTCGGTGTCAGGCAGCCTCACGCCGCCTGCGACACCACGCGATTGCGGCCGTCGTGCTTGGCGCGATAGAGCGCGGTGTCGGCGCGCTTGAGGACGTCGGCGACCGCCTCGCCCTTCTGCTCCAGCGTGGTGAGGCCGATCGAGATCGTGACCTCGATGCGCTTGGTCCCCTTCTGGACGGCGAAGGGCTCGCCTGCGATCGAGCGGCGCAGGCGCTCGGCGACCATGCCGGCGACGTGCAGATCGGTCTCGGGCATCACGATGACGAACTCCTCGCCGCCATAGCGGCATGCGAGATCAATGCCGCGGATCGATTTGCGCACGCGCACCGCGAATTCGCGCAAGACGTCGTCGCCGGCGTCGTGGCCGTAATTGTCGTTGATGGATTTGAAGTAGTCGATGTCCAGGATCATCAGCGCGAGCGGCTTGCCGCGGATCGAGGCCTGCTCGGCGAGGGTCGCCAGATGACTCTCCATGTAACGGCGATTGTGCAGGCCGGTGAGCGCGTCGGTGATCGCCATCTCGATCGAGTTCTGCACGTTGTCGCGCAAATGATCGGTGTAGCGCCGGCGGCGGATCTGGGTGCGCGCGCGGGCCAGGAGCTCGGTCTTGTCGATCGGGCGCAGCAGATAGTCGTTGACGCCGATCTCGAGGCCGCGGAGCAGCCGCATCGAGTTCTCGGCGTCGGCGATCGCCAGGATCGGCACGTGGCGCGTGCGCTCCAGCGAGCGCGCCTGGCTGCAGAGCCGCAGGCCATCGAAATTGTTGAGGTCGAGCGAGACGATCAGAAGGTCGTAATTGCCCTCGGCAGCGTGGAACAGCGCCTCCGTCGGGTTCGGCTCGACGTCGATGGTGTGCTCGGCGGCGAGGGTCGTCGCCAGCCGCTCATAGGAGGACTGGCGGTCGTCGACCAGGAGGATGCGGCCACCCTTGCCGGTGTCGGCGACGGCGCTGCGCTCGGGCGCCTGCATGCCGATCTCGAGCGAGGTGATGGCGCGCATGCGCAGCTCATCGGTCATCATCTTCAGCCGCGTCAGCGAGCGCACACGCGCGATCAGCACGACGTCGGAGACGGGCTTTGTGAGAAAATCGTCGGCGCCGGCCTCCAGGCCGCGGTTGCGGTCGGCGGGGCTGTCGAGCGCGGTAACCATCACGACGGGGATGTGGTGCGTCGCCGGATCGGTCTTGAGGCGGCGACAGACCTCGAAGCCGTCCATATCAGGCATCATGACGTCGAGCAGGATGATGTCGCATTCGGCTCTCCGGCAGATCGCCAGCGCCTCGGCGCCGTTCGAGGCGGTCATCACGTCGAAATATTCAGCCGATAGGCGGGCCTCCAGCAGCTTGACGTTGGCAGGAACGTCATCGACAACCAGGATACGCGCGGACACTGTGAACTCACTTCCTATCCGATAAAACGCCGGACCGTCTCAATGAATTTGCCGACCGAGATCGGCTTGGACAAATAGGCTTCGCAGCCGCCCTCGCGGATGCGCTCTTCGTCGCCCTTCATCGCGAACGCCGTGACCGCGACGACGGGAATGGCACGCAGCTCCGGATCGTCCTTGATCCAGCGCGTCACCTCGAGGCCGGAGACCTGCGGCAATTGGATATCCATCAGCACGAGGTCGGGCCGCATCTTGCGCACGAGGTCGAGCGCCTCGTAGCCGTTGCTGGTGCCGGAGGTCTGGTAGCCGTGCGCCTCCAACAGGTCGCGGAAGAGCTTCATGTTGAGCTCGTTGTCTTCCACGATCAGGACGGTCTTGGCCATCCCGCCCTCCTGCTTGGTCCGAAAGACCGATACATGTGACGCCTCAGGCGCCTCTTTCCGGCGCTTCGAAAACTGGATTCAAACTAGCCTCAGATTCGCTCTAGTTTCGTTAAACCCGAGGGCCCACTTTCTGCGATGTGGTTTCCAGTTGCTTGTCGCCGGGCCTGCAAGACTCGGGGCCGAGACTCGGGCATGATCTCAAAGTAGACACCGAAAGTTAACGGAAAGGCAAACTGGGCCATTGAAAAAGCCTGTTCACAACCCCCGAGAAGTCGCTGAAATCGTTGCGATTCAGGCGCTGTCCTTCGTTGCGAGCGAGCCCGAGCGGCTGGGCCTGTTCCTGGCCGAGACGGGGGTCGGTCCGGAGACCCTGCGCAACGCCGCCTCGGACCCCAATTTCCTCCTCAGCGTGCTCGATTTCGTGCTGCGCGATGACGGCACCGTGAAGGCCTTCGCCAAGGCCGCGGAACTGCACCCGACCAACGTCGCCGCGGCGCGGCAGGTCCTTGGCGATGCGCTCGGTGACCCCAATTGGGAGCGCGACGTGCCGTGAGCACTCCCGATACGGCGGGGCCCCGCTGCTTCTGCCGGGATTGTCTGGCCGATCTGGATATGGGCGTGCGGCGCTGTTCCGCCTGCGGATCCCCCCGCCTCGTCCGCCACCGCGCGCTGTCGAGCCTGACCATCGCCCACATCGACTGCGATGCTTTTTATGCAACGGTCGAGAAACGGGACAACCCTGATATCGCCGACAAGCCCGTCATCATCGGCGGGGGCAAGCGTGGCGTGGTGTCGGCCGCCTGCTACATCGCGCGCACCTATGGCGTGCGCTCGGCCATGCCGATGTTCAAGGCGCTCGAGGCTTGCCCGCACGCGACCGTGATCCGGCCCGACATGGCGAAGTATGTCCGCGTCGGGCGCGAGGTGCGGCGGGCGATGCAGGCGCTGACGCCGCTGGTCGAGCCGCTCTCGATCGACGAGGCCTTCCTCGATCTTTCCGGCACCGAGCGTGTCCACGGCATGATCCCGGCAAAGGTGCTGGCGCGCTTTGCCCGCAACGTCGAGCGCGATGTCGGCATCACCGTCTCGGTCGGGCTGTCCTGCAACAAGTTCCTCGCCAAGATCGCCTCCGACCTCGACAAGCCGCGCGGCTTTGCCACGCTGGACCAGGAGGAAGCCCGCACGATGCTGGCGGAAAAGCCGGTCGGCTTCATCTTCGGGGTTGGACCGGCGACGCAAGAGCGCCTCGTGCAGCGCGGTTTCCGCATCATCGCCGATCTGCAGAAGGCCGACGAGATCGAGCTGATGCGGCAATTTCCGAGCGACGGCCGCAGGCTGTGGCGGCTCGCCCGCGGCATCGACGACCGCCGCGTCGAGCCGGATCGCGGCGCCAAAACGATCTCCAGCGAGACCACCTTCGAGACCGATATCCGCGATTTCGCGACGCTGGAAAAAATCCTGTGGCGGCTGTGCGAGAAGACCTCGTCGCGGCTGAAGAGCAGCGAGCTCGCCGGCTCGACCGTCACGCTGAAACTGAAGACCGCCGATTTCCGCCAGCGCACCCGCTCGCAGTCGATTGCAGCCCCGACGCAGCTTGCCGCAAAGATCTTCTCGATCTGCCGCGAGATGCTGGCAAAGGAGATCGACGGCACCGCCTTTCGCCTGATGGGCGCCGGTGTCAGCGCGCTGCGCGAGGGCTCGCCCGCCGACGACACCGACATGCTCGACCGCCGCGCCGCCCACGCTGAACGCGCCGTGGACAGTCTGCGCAAGAAGTTCGGAAGCGCCGCCGTGATCCGCGGCATCGCGTATGACGGGCCGGAGAAGGCGCAGGAGTGACCGTGTCCTGCTCAAGTCAGTCGCATTCGTAGATCCGTGCACCCGGATAGGCACGCCTGGCATATCGAACGACCAACTGCCGATCCTGAGTTTCCAGGAACGGAGTTCGGATCTGACAAGCCCCGACGATGAGGTGCCACAAGCCGTTGAGCTTTCGAATGACAACGTTCATTAAGCCGCCTCGCAGTGACCCGCGTGGACTCAAATTGTAGGCATCTTCCGCTGTCGCTCAATTGTACTGGCGTAAGCTCGGCCTATTAGAAAGATTAGAGGAGATATACAAAGGTATGCTGGTCGCGGTCTCAACAGCAACTCGGGGGCTATAGGTCTTGCATGGTGACAGGCGAACGCAATCTCGACGCGCTGCTGAGTAACATGAAGCCGGAGATCCTGGACGACATCTTCGTGTTTTGCACGCTTGCGCCGCGCGCGAGCATTCCAGCCGCCATCAGCCCGATGCTGACGTTCCGCGAACGCGAAGGAACTACGCTGGTGATCCTGCGCGAGGAGGCTGAACGTGCCGGACTAAGCTACGCATTCCCCTCGCGCCTGATCACCCTGACGCTTCACTCCGCGCTCGATGCGGTGGGCTTTCTGGCGGCGATCACGGCACGTCTGGCCGAAGCCGGTATCAGCGTGAACGCCGTGTCGGCCTTCCACCACGATCATCTTTTCGTGCCCGCCGACCGGGCCGATGAAGCGATGGCTCTCTTGCATGCACGTTTACGCCGAAACGGGGGTGATTGCGCTTGATCTAGAGCATGCTCTAGCCTGTAGAGAGATGGCTGGCCTCGGTTCAAGGAGACAGCCCATGACAGTGACCGACAACAAGGCGCTCATTCAGGACATCATGGATGCGCGCGCACGTCGCGACCCCAACCCGTTCATCGCCGCAATGGCAGATGACTTCGTCTGGCGGATCACCGGCTCGACGGCCTGGTCCGGCGAGTATGTCGGCAAGGCCGACGTGCTGGAGCGCCTGATGAAGCCGCTCCACCGACAATTCACCGCTCCCACCAGACTCACGGTATCCCGCATCATTGCAGAAGGCGATTACGTCGTTGCCGAGTGTCGGGGCAATGCGACGACGCTTGCCGGCGACCTCTACGCAAATACTTACTGCTTCGTCATTCGCATGGCGGACGGAAAACTGCGCGAGCTGACCGAGTACATGGACACCGCATTGGTCGAGAGGGTTCTAAGGCCGCCCGGCAGCCAATGAGGCCGACGCAGCCTTGAGGCGTCCATGCGGCGACACGGCGGGTCTTTCCCCTCCGACGATCCACTCCTCATAGAATTCGATCTTGGCTTCAATGAGCGCCAAAGCCTGCGTCCAACGTCGAATGTTGTCCTGCACACGCTGCTGATGGGCTGCGAGCAGCGCGTGACGCTCGGTCAGCGTTGCTTGGCCGCGTTTCGCAAGCGCTGCATATTCGCGCATCTGCCTGACCGACATGCCGGTGCCGCGCAGCCGCTCCATCAGATCCAACCAGCCAACGTGAAAATCGCTGTAGATGCGCCGTCCGCCGCGCCCCCTGATAACGCGGGGGATCAAACCCTGAGCTTCATACCAACGCATGGTGTGGATACTGCGGCCCGTTAGGCTGGCGACCTCTCCGATGCGAAGCTCCCGCGACATGGTCTTCCCTCCCGTTCGAAACCGCCTGGCGAGCGTAGCGCTGTTTGCCCGCAGAAAGGATATCGCGCGGCGTGGATTGCCTCGCCCGTCTCGATCGGCCGTTCGAATGGCTACGATGGCACAGTACCACTGTTTTGCCCGACGCGTCAAAGAAAATTCTAAAAAAACGAAATAGCCTACCGTTCCGCAATTGCGTTTCTACTGTGCATGGGGTTGTTTTCACGTTTTGCGAAAACGCGGGCGGACGCGGCCCAGCAAGGACGGCGCGTCGCCCGCGGCAAGTGAAGCCCAGTCAATCCGCGACCGCGATCGCCTCGATCTCGATCAGCCATTCCGGCGCAGCCAGCGCGGAGACGCCGACGAGCGTCGAGGCCGGCGGCTCCATGCCTTCGAAGAATACCGATCGCGCCTTGCCGATGATCGGGCGCAGCTCCGGCTTGTAGCCGACGACGAAGGTCGTGATCTTGACGATGTTGGCGTAGCTCGCGCCTGCGGCCTTCAGCGCGAGGCCGAGATTCTGCATCACCTGCGTCGTCTGCGCGGCGATATCGCCCTCGCCGACGATCCGCCCTTCCTCGTCCACCGAGACCTGCCCGGAGATGTAGATGGTGCGCGCGCCCGAGGCGGTGACGACGTGGGAATAGGCCGGATTGTGATGCAGGCCGCTGGGGCGGAGATGGTCGAGCGTGGGCATGGGCTGGCTCCCCGAGTTTGTGGTTGGGAGGGAGCGTAACCGGAGATGGCGTTGGGTGCTAGCCTTGCCCTTCAATTACAGGGCTTGCTGTCCTTGACGTCGAACTTGCCCATGGCACCGGAAATGACGAAATCGTTGTAATCGAGCACGAGCTGGCGGGAGACGCCGTTCTCGTAGAGCTCGAACGCCATCGCGTAGACCGGCGTCTGCTCGCCCTCCTTCTGCTCCACGTCGCGATCGAAATAGCTGACGGTGACGGGCCAGCGCCTCAGCGATTTCATGTGCTCGTCGGAGGTCGACGGATCGGATGAGGTGGTGCGGTCGGCGGGGATCGGCTGGCCGATCACGGTCAGCGTGTTGTAGACCTTCTGGCCGTCGTCGGAGCCGTCATAGACGGAGAGCTCGAGCAGCGACTTGCCGTCCTTGGCCGCCGCAATGATGCGCTGGATCTGCTCGGTCGGGAACACGATCTTGCCGTCGAGGGTGAAGGTCTTGGGTGCCGGCAGCTTCAGCTTGACGTTGATGTGGTCGCCGTCGCGCTCCGCCGAGCCGTCGACACGACCGGCATCGGCCTCGTTCATCCGCGTCTCGATGTTGAAGCGGTAGCTTTTTCCCGCGGCATCTTCCCAGGAATTGGAGCGGAGGTCGCTGAGCGTGACCTTACCCTCGCCGCTGTCGAGCTCGGAGACCTGGCGGAATTCCGAGGTGTAGCCCTCGCAGGCGCTTCCGGTGAAGTTGTAGAGAATGCGGCCGCGCGCGCTGTTGACCGAATTGGAGCGCGATTTCACCAGGCTCAGATCGTACAGCGCCTGGTGGGCGAGGAACGGGCCGTTGGCGGCCTGCGCCGTGCAGCCCGGGCCGAAACTGGCCGCCGCGAGCGCCATCACACCGAGCGAAGTCCGGAAAAGGTGCACCATGTCTGTTCCTTGGGGACGCGTCCTTGGCGAAAGCGCAGATTCGACATTTTAATGACTGTTCCATTGCGTCGCAACTGAGGCCGTTTCACGTAAAGTTGCGGCCCTTGCGTTGAACCGCCTGCCCTGCCTCAACAAATTGCGGTGACTCCGGGTTGCTTGCATGTGGCGGTACGATGGGCGAAACAGACACGCCGGGCCAACAGATTGCGCCCGGCTTACGAATTCCTGGCAACGAGGTCGAACATGGCGGGCACGGTCGAGCAGAAACTGGCGGAACAGGGCATCAAGCTGCACGAGGCCCCTACCCCCGTCGCCAACTACGTGCCGTTCGTGCGCACCGGCAATCTGCTGTTCGTCTCCGGCCAGGTCTGCTTCGATCCCGCCGGCAAGCTGATCGCCAAGGGCAAGCTCGGCGCCGGCGTCTCGATCGAGGACGGCGCCGCGGCGGCGCGCGGCTGCGCGGTCAACCTGCTGGCCCAGGTCAAGGCGGCGCTCGGCGATCTCGACAAGGTCGTGCGCGTGGTGCGCCTCGGCGGCTTCATCAACTCGGCGCCCGACTTTCTGGACGGGCCGAAAGTGCTGAACGGCGCCTCCGACCTGATGGTCGCCGCCTTCGGTGACAAGGGCCGCCACGCCCGCACCACCGTGGGCGTCGCCTCGCTGCCCGCGGATGCGGCGGTCGAGGTCGAAGGCGTGTTCGAGGTCGCCTGACGCGCATGCGCGCTCCGGATTGGCTGACAGCCCGGCCGGTCGCCCATCGCGGCCTGCACGACATCTCGCGCGGCATCGTCGAGAACATGCCGGGCGCGGTGCAGGCTGCGATCGCGGGCAATTTCTCAATCGAGGTCGACATCCAGCTCTCCGCCGATGGCGAGGCGATGGTCCACCACGACCACGCGCTCGGCCGTCTCACCGAGGCGACCGGCGAGGTGGTCTCGAAGGCCGCAGCGGAGCTGAGGGCGATCAAGTTCAAGGACACCAACGAGCGGATGATGTCGCTCTCCGACCTCTGCGCCATGGTCGCCGGCCGCGTGCCGCTGGTGATCGAGGTGAAGAGCCGTTTTGGCGGCGACCGCAGGCTAGTGAGGCGCATGGCCGAGGTGCTGGCGTCCTATGACGGCCCCGCCGTCGGCATGTCCTTCGATCCCGACCAGGTGCTGGCACTCCGCGAGCTGTTGCCGAGCCGCCCGCGCGGCATCGTCGCGCAGCGGACCTATGAGGACGAATACTGGGGCTATCTGACGCAGGAGCAGCGCGACAGCATGCTGTACCTGCGTCACGGTTTTCAGACCCAGCCGCATTTCGTCGCCTTCAAGGTCGACCACCTCCCGGCCCCCGCCCCCTGGATCGCCCGCAACGTCTTCGGCTGCCCCCTGCTCGGCTGGACCGTCCGCACACCGGAGCAGCGCACGCGGGTCGGGCAATATGCCGACCAGATGATCTTTGAGGGATTCGTGCCGTAGGCATGATGTTCCCACCCTTGAAGTCGCTGCTGCAATGCACGATCTTGGGCTCAATGGCATCATCCGAAATTACGCTCGAGGCCGTCCCGTCCATTGGCGAAGTCTCGCCGGAGGATTGGGACGCCTGCGCCAATCCCGGTGGCAAGTGCAACGGGCTTGGCGCGGGAACCTCATCGGCTCTTCCAGGCGATTCCCTCGGCCTCTCAAGACCGGCCTACAACCCGTTCGTCTCACACGCGTTTTTATCCGCCGTCGAGAAATCGGGTTCGGCAACGATCCGCACCGGCTGGGCACCGCGCCACCTCGTGGCCAAGCTCGACGGCCGCGTCGCAGGCGTCGTGCCCTGCTATCTAAAATCGCACAGCCAAGGCGAATATGTCTTCGACCGCGGCTGGGCGGACGCCTATGAGCGCGCCGGCGGACGCTACTATCCGAAGCTCCAGGTCTCGGTTCCCTTCACGCCGGCCACGGGTCCGCGGCTACTGGTGCGCGACGGCGTCGACCGCGAGCACATCACCGAAGCGCTGGCGAGCGGGTTGGTCGCGCTGTGCGGTGTCAGCAAGGCTTCCTCGGTCCACGTCACCTTCGCTCGCGAAGCCGAGTGGAAGCTGCTGGCCCAGCACGGCTTCCTTCAGCGCACCGACCAGCAGTTCCATTGGCACAACCAGGGTTTCGCCAGCTTCGAGGACTTCCTGGCGACGCTGAATTCGCGCCACCGCAAGTCGATCAAGCGCGAGCGGCGCGACGCGCTAGCAGCGGGCGTCACCATCCACTGGCTCACCGGAAAAGACATCACCGAGGATGCCTGGGACGCGTTCTTCGAATTCTACATGGAGACCGGCTCGCGCAAATGGGGCCGGCCGTATCTCACGCGCGAATTCTTCTCGCTGATCGGCGAAACCATGGCAGAGGACGTGCTGCTGGTGATGGCTCGCCGCAACGGCCGTTGGATCGCGGGCGCGATCAACTTCATTGGCTCGGACACGCTGTTCGGCCGCAACTGGGGCGCGGTCGAGCATCATCCCTTCCTGCATTTCGAGGTCTGCTACTATCAAGCGATCGATTTTGCCATCAAGCGCGGCCTCACCCATGTCGAGGCGGGCGCTCAGGGAGAGCACAAGATCGCGCGCGGCTACCTGCCGCGGACCACGCATTCAGCCCATTTCATCGCCGATCCCGGCCTGCGCCGCGCCATCGACGATTACCTCGAGCGCGAGCGGGCCTATGTGGCCGAGGCCGGACGGGAGCTTGCCGAGCTCGGCCCGTTCCGCAAGGGCATTGGCGAGGCGCCTTGACGGTTTGCCGTCGCTGGTGACAGTAAGCGCAAAATTCCGAGGGAGCCGTCATGACCGCCTACGACACCAACAACATCTTCGCAAAGATCCTGCGTGGCGAGCTGCCCTGCCACAAGGTCTATGAGGACGAGCACGTCTTCGCCTTCCTCGACATCATGCCGCGCGTGACCGGCCACACCCTCGTGATCCCCAAGGTCCCTGTCCGCAACATCCTCGATATCACGCCGGACGACTACGCCCATGTCGCGCGCGGCGCGCACAAGATCGCGGCGGCCGCGATGAAGGCGTTCAAGGCCGACGGCATCACGGTGCAGCAGTTCAACGAGCCAGCCGGCGGGCAGGTGGTGTTTCACCTGCACATGCACGTGATGCCCCGCCACGACGGCGTGGCGATGCTGCCGCCCGCCAGCCGCAAGGAGGACGACAAGGTGCTGGAAGACCATGCGGCGAAGCTGATCGCGGCGCTGAAGAGCTGAACGTCACTCCGTCTGGAAATCCCCCGGCTGCGGCGCGGCCAGCGGCGTGAACTCGCAGCGATCAGGCTTGATGTCGATCAGCGGCGTGTTGTCGATGCAGTCGAGCCCGCGTACCAGAATCGCATTTCCCTCGATGCCGACCAGCTTCACGATCGAGGTCCCGATCGGATTGGGCCTGACCGGCGAGCGCAGCGAGAATGTGCCGCGGGTTTTCTCGTTGTTCTTCGGGCTTTGCAGGATGATGTCGCGGCGCGACTTGTCGAGCCAGTACAGCACTTCGAGATTGCTATAGAAGTCCACGCCCTTGATCGCGGGCACGAACGGTTCAAAAATCTCGAGCCGGCAGATCGGGCCGTCATGGCGGCCCTGCCGCGGCGTCTCCAGCCGCGAGGTCCAGGGCGTGCGGATGCGGCCGATGAAGACGAGGCCGGCATCCTCCACGGGCGGCAACTCGATGGCGACCTCACCCTCGCGGAGCTCGTTTTCGCGAACCATATTTCCAGTTCCTTAGCTGTTCGCCGGCAGTTTTAGCCCAACCACCATTTCCCGGCCAGCATGAAGAGTTCGCCGGTCACCACGCCGGCGAAAATCGAGCGGCGGGTCAGCAGGAAGACGACGAGGCAGGGGCCGACCGCACCGTCGCGCAAGGCATCGGGCACGCTGGCCAGCGCGCAACTGCGCACCATCGTTCGATGCTTCGCATCGCCCCGGAATGACAAGCAGAGAGGCGTGTGCCCTACCCGCTCACACCCCTATTCCTCAGCACGAAACAGGCGCCACCGGCCTTGCGGATCTTATTGCAGAGATCATCCGCCTCGCTCCGCGTATCCGCGCCGATGCGCACCTGGTAGAACGCGCGCGTGCCGCGGCTGCGCATCACCGACCTTAGCAGGCTCGGATCACGCTCGCCGATCACGGTGCTCAGCTTCGTGACGGCCCGGGAATACATCGCCAGCGCCTTGTTGCGGTCGAAGCCGGCCGCGAGCTGCACGCCCCAGATCTTTGCGGCGGCGAGCTCCACATGCTGCTCGAGCTCGGCCACGAACGGATTTGGCGCGCGCTTGAGCAGCGCCATCAGATCGCGGCAGCTCGTCGGCGGCGAGCTCGGCGGCCCCTTGCCGGTGCTGCCGGCCTTGGCCCAGGCATCGACGCTCGCGCCGGTGATGGCATAGACATAGTTGCGGGTCTGCTCCGGCATCGGGCCGGTGCCGGCGAGCCATTCCTGCACACGGCGCGGTCCCGCATTGTAGGCAGCCGCCGCAAGGCCGAGATTGCCGAACTGGTTCCGCAGCTCGTTGAGAAATTCCGCGGACTTCGGCAGCGCCTGCACCGGATTGAAGGGATTGAGCAGCCCGCGCTCGCTCGCGGTGCCCGGCATGAACTGCGCGATCCCCTGGGCGTGCTGGCCGCTGCGCGTCATCGGCCCCACCGCATCGGCCTGGAAGCGGCTCTCCTGCCAGATCACGCGGGCGAAGAACTCCAGGGGCAGGTTATTGTCGCGTGCCGCGGCCTCGACGATCAGGCAGATGGATTCACGCGTGTCGCTCTCGCGTGCGTCTGCGGGCTTTTGCGGCGGCATCGCCAGCTCTTCGACACTGGGGACGGCTATGTTCGTTTTCGCGGGTGAGCTGTCCCAAGCCGCCTGCGTCGCCGGCGCGGCCAGCGCGACAAGGATAAATGCTGCAATTCGCGCCAACTTTGCCCAAGCATCGTTGTGGCGCGTGCCGGCGCGGCATGCGACAAGTTGTTCTGCCATGTGGCATCGTGCCATGGTTCGACGAGTTGCCAATATATGTTGCCTGACCTGCTTCTCCCAATGCGTTCCCCCGCCCGACGGATCCGCGCAATCCTGGCCCTCGCTGCCCTCGTTCTGTCCGCCGCGCCGGCCCTGGCGCAGGTCAGCTGGCTGATGGCCACGGAATATCCGCAAAACAACATCTCGGGCATCGGCCTCACCACTTTCGCCGATCACGTCGCGGCGCGCACAAACGGTTTTGTGACCGTGACGAGCGCCTTCGACAACGAGCTCAAGATCAATTCGGGCGAAATGCCGCGGGCTGCGCTGGATGGCCGCATCGCCGGCGGCGATGCCTTCGCGGGTGCGCTGTCCGGCCTCGACCCGGTGCTCGGCCTCTCCACCCTGCCCTTTCTGGTGCAAACGCTCGATGTCGCGCGCGCCACCAATGCGCGGGCCCGTCCGCTCTACGAGAAGGCCTTCGCAGCGCGCGGTCTGAAGTTGCTCTATCTCACGATCTGGCCGGCGACGGGCCTCTGGTCCGATCATGCGCTCGCGGGCGCCGACGATCTGCCGAAATTGAATTTGCGCGCCTACGACGCCAATTCCAGCGCGGTGATGCGTACCGCCGGAGCAAATGCGCTGTTCCTGCCGATGGACAAGGCGCTTGCCGGACTGAAGGAGCACCAACTGAACGCATTCCTCACCTCCGGCGATGGCGGTGCGGGACGCAAGCTCTGGGACTACCTGCCGCATTTCACGGCCATCAATTATGCGATGCCGATCTCGATCGCCTTCGTCCGCAGCGAGGCGTTCGCAGAACTGTCCGAGCCGATGCAGCGCGAGGTCATGGCGGCTGCAGCCGAGACCGAGCGGAGCCAGTTCGCGCTGCTCGCCCATCGCACCGCCGAGAATTACGCACGCATGCGCGACAACGGCGTCAGCATCGCTGAGCCCGCGCCGCAATCTCTCATCGGAGCGCTTCGCAACGCCGCGACCAGCACGATCGCAGCCTGGGAAACCCAGGCCGGCCCGGAGGCCACAGCGATCGTCGAATGGACGAAGCAGCAATGACCTTCCGGACCTTGACTTGACGCCTGATCCGGCTAGCAACGGGCGGCAGTCTCAACGCTGGTTCCGCCCTGATGACGACAATCTATTTTGATCTCGATGGCACCCTGACCAACCCGAAACCCGGAATCACCCGCTCGATCCAGTACGCGCTGGAGCGGCTCAACGTCGCAGTGCCGAGCGAGGACGAGTTGACCTGGTGCATCGGCCCGCCCCTGCATGCCAGCCTGGAGAAGCTCACAGGCAGCTCGGAACTCGCCGACCGCGCGCTGCTGCTCTATCGCGAGCGCTTCAGCGATGTCGGCCTGTTCGAGAACGAGGCCTATGGCGGGATCAAGGACACATTGTCCTCGATCGCCGCGACGCATCAGCGCATGTTCGTGGCGACCAGCAAGCCGGCAGTCTATGCCAACCGCATCGTCGATCATTTCGGCCTGAAGCCGTATTTCGAGCGCGTGTTCGGCTCCGAGCTCGACGGCACGCGCGTCGACAAGCGCGAGCTGCTGCGCTACGCCCTTGAACAAGCCAAGGTCGATCCCGCCAGCGCGATCATGATCGGCGACCGCAGCCACGACGTGGTCGGCGCCCGCACCAACGGCATGACCGCGATCGGAGTGCTCTACGGCTATGGCAGCGAGGCCGAGCTCCGGGATGCCGGCGCACATCACATCTGCGCCGCGCATCCTGAGCTGCTCGGCCACTGCGTCGCTTAGGCGCTGACGGTCTCCACCGCCGCCAGCATGCCGGTTTTTGCATGGCAGCTCCGATACTCGAAGAACTGCTCGTCCGCAGCCGCGACCGTGACCTCGTGATACAAGCGCAGCTTGGCCGAGGGCCCGAGCGTCGAGAGGTACTTCATCGCCGCGCCGAAGATCCTGACGTGGGTCGGATGCGACTCCGCCCATCGTTCCAGTGCGGCCAGACTCTTCCACCAGCTCTGGCCGTAGGATTTTTTGCTCGCGCTGCCGTCAGCCGCGAGCACCTGCATGTAGCGATTGGCGTAGCAGCCGATCGCAAGGCCGTCGTCGCGCAGAAAATCCATTCCCTCGTGGAGCACCGGCTCGACGTCGTCGAGATAAAGTTTTCGCTCGGACCCCTCGGTATCGCTCCAGTCCTGCCCGGAACGGATCAGGCAGAGATTGTCGTGTGCCTTGACGCGCAGGCGCGCGCCATCGCGGATCAGCTCGGGAGTACCGGTCGGCGACATCGGATCGGTCTGCGACAGTGGAATGCGATCGCGCATGCCGCCCCAATAAGCGTGCTCCTGCACCTGGCCGCTCATGCCGTCGGCGATGACGGCGACGCCTTCGGGCCGGTCGCGTGAGGAGAACAGTGTCTCGTGTCGCGCCAGCGCGGGACGCAGCACCTCGATGAAGGTGCCGATGCCTTCCCGCGGCTTGCCGGTCCACACTTCGCGCGCCGGCGCAAACCAGGCGTCGAAGCGCGCGACGTCATCCCAATAGGCCACCGAGACGATGGTCTCATAGCCGGCCTGGTCGACATAATGCGCGCGGTCCCAATGCGAGGGACCGCCCTCGCCCGCGAAACGTCCGGCGATCTCCGCGAGCGCCTCAGTCGCCGCCGCCGACCCCGACCCACGATGCTGCACGCCAAAATAAGCCATCACCACGCGGCTCACGGCCGGCTTGTAGCGCGCCACGAAGGACGGATATGGCGGCTGGTAGTCATCAGGCACGCGCTTGTGACGCGTGCGCACCGTTTCGAGATGCAGAGGAATTGCGGATTCCATGATCGTGCCCTGCCTTGCTCTCGGCGATCAACTCGCCGCCGCGCCGATGTCCGTGGCCTCGACGGTGTCGGCCGGCAGCGCAAACTGCTCGACGCGCTTGTAGGGCTTGTTGTTGAGCAAGAGCCGCGTCACGTCGGGCCGTGAATAATGTCCGGCGGGATCGGCGGCGTTCTTGGCAACTCCGATGGCCCCGAGATCGATCTCGGCGATCAAAAGCCCCTCCTGATCCGGTGCAAGCTTGTCGCCGATCTGGCTGCCGTCGGGACCGTAGATCGCGGCAAAGCCGCCGCCGGCATGCAGAAGCGCGTGCTTGTCCGGCCGATCACAAAGCTCATCGATCATGGCCTGCGAGACCGTCGCGCAGGGCGCGAGCACGAAGCAGGAGCCCTCGACAGCATAGACCCGCGAGGCCGCGTTGTTGACCTCGGCCCCGAGCGCCGGCGCAAAGGGATCGTAGAGCGAGAAGCTCGGCCAGGCCGCGACGTGGACCTGCTCGTTCTGGGCGTACATGGCGTATTTCGACAGCGGCTGGAGATGCTCCCAGCAGCACAGCGCACCGAGCCGGCCGATATCGGGCCTCGCGTGCACGGCGAGATCGCTGCCGTCGCCCTCGCCATAGACGGTGCGTTCGGCATGGGTCGGGCGTAGCTTGCGGCGCTTTGCGATGGTCTCGCCGTCGGGTCCGATCAACCATTGCGCGAGATATAGGCTGCCGCCGTCGCGCTCGGACAGGCCGATCACGGCCGTCAGCTTCGCTTTGCGCACGGCCTCGCGCAACCGTTCGGCCTGCGGACTGTCATAGGCCAGCGAATTGTCGAAATAGCGCTGTACGAAGCCGCGGCCAATCGCCCAGGCCGGCGAGTCCATCCAGATGTGCCAGGGATAGCCGGGGATGAAGGCTTCGGGAAAGGCGATCAGTTTCGTCCCCTTCTCGGCGGCCTCCCTGATCAGCGCGACCGACTTGTCGATCGAGCCATCGAGATCGAGCCAGGCCGGCGCTGCCTGCACCACCGCGACCTTGTATTTCGGATGTTCGATGCCCATTCCCGCCTCCCTTGCCGGTTGATCGGAAGCCACGTCCGATGCAGTCTATTTGGCCAAGCCGACGGCGGGGCGCTCGACCGCGGCGGAACAAAAACTCGACTGGACGGCAGCGCCGCCTCGGTACGGAATTTGCCTCCGCCAAGGCTCGATCCGGTGCCGCATGCAGTTTTGCAGGATGTGAAAGGGAGGCTTGCCGATGCCAATCCAGTTCACGACAGACGGCAGCCCCGCCTACCGGCGGCTGGCGCTGTGGCAGGACATCGTGTGCGACGTCTTCGTCGGGCTCGACTGCAAATCCGACCTCGGCAGCGCCTTTCGCGGCTCGGTCACGCAGGCCCCGCTCGGCAAGGCCGTATGCTCGGAGGTCTGCTCCGACCGCCAGCACGTGTACCGCACACCCTCGCGCATCGCGCGTTCGGATCAGGATTTTGTTCTCATTGCGCTCGGCAATCGCGGCTATGGCGGCGTGGTGCAGGATGGCCGCGAGACCGTAATCCATCCCGGCGAGTTCGCGCTCTACGACACCACGCGGCCCTATGAGCTGAAGTTCAACGAGGCCTTCACGCAGACCATCTTCAAGGTGCCACGGGAAATGCTACAGCGGCGGCTCGGCGCCACCGAGACGCTCACTGCGATGTCGTTCGGAGCTGACGCACCGCTCGAACGGCTCGCCTACGATTTCATCTTCCGGCTTTGCCAGAGCGCGGACCAACTTGCGCCGGATCATGCTGCGGCTTTGTCGGAGCAGGCTGTCGATCTGTTGGCCATGGCGCTAGGCGAACGGCTCGGCAAGGCATCGCTGCCATCGTCAACTCATCGCGCCGCCCTGCTCTACCGGCTGAAGGCGCACATCCGCGCGCACCTCGCCGATCCCGACCTCTCGCCGGCGGAAACCGCCGCCGCAATCGGCATCTCGCCGCGCTACGTCAATGATCTGCTCGCCGACGAAGACATGTCGTTCCAACGCTATGTCCTTGCCGAGCGTCTAGCCCAATGCAAGCGCGATCTCGCCTCCCCTGTGCTCGCGCATCGCCATATCAGCGAGATCGCGTTCGCCTGGGGCTTTAACGACCTCTCACATTTCGGCCGCGTCTTCCGCGAGCATTTTGGAATGTCGCCGCGTGACTTCCGGCAGAGCCAGTTGCGGCACTGACAGTCAGCCATCACCTCGAGCCTTCGCCCCGGGCGAAGGCAATGCTCGCCAATTCCAGATTGTCTTGCCTCGCGGCCTGGATCAGGCTGGCGCGCATGAGGACTCACGGCACGATAAGCGGATCTGAGCTGCTGCTGGGTGTGATCGCGATCCGGCTCGCGGTCCTCGTCCTGGTGGGCTGGAGCCTGACGCTCCTGCCGCGGCAGGCGCGTGACACTGAGGTCGCCTGTTTCCCGCCGGCCGCGATACGGATCGAGGCGCAGTCTTCGACGAAGACAGCCGGCCCCCGCATTGCTGATGCGGCATTCGATGACATGCGTCTGCACGACTAGGCCACGTCCGGGCAAGGCCGGTATGTGAGCGCGTGACAGGACGCAGGCGCCCGCTTGCACTACCATCGCTCCCGAGGGCCGCAACGATCAACTGACGGCCAGCCGAGGAGCAGATCGATGGAATACCGACGCTTGGGCCGGTCAGGCCTGATGGTGCCCGCTTTGAGCCTTGGGACCGGCACCTTCGGCGGCGTCGGCCGCCTTGCCGCTTGGGGCACGACCGATGCGACCGAAGCGCGGCGCCTTCTCGATATCTGCCTCGAGGCCGGCGTGTCGATGTTCGACACCGCCAACGTCTATTCGCTCGGCGAGTCCGAGCGCGTTCTGGGCGAGGCGATCAAGGGCCGCCGCGACAAGGTGCTGGTCTCGACCAAGGCGACGTTCCGATTCGGCGATGGCCCCAATGACATCGGCTCGTCGCGGCAGCATCTGCTCACCGCCATCGATGCCTCGCTGCGCCGGCTCGGCACCGATTACATCGACCTGTTCCAGCTCCACGGCTTCGACGCCTTCACGCCGCCCGAGGAGGTGCTCAGCACGCTCGACGTGCTCGTGCGCGCCGGCAAGATCCGCTATGTCGGCGTCTCGAATTTTTCGGGCTGGCACCTGATGAAGTCGCTCTGCGTTGCCGACAAGCACGGTTTTCCGCGCTACGTCGCCAACCAGACCT
This sequence comes from Bradyrhizobium sp. USDA 4486, assembly GCF_054057995.1. Classification (NCBI taxonomy): domain Bacteria; kingdom Pseudomonadati; phylum Pseudomonadota; class Alphaproteobacteria; order Hyphomicrobiales; family Nitrobacteraceae; genus Bradyrhizobium; species Bradyrhizobium sp. USDA 4486. The sequence goes on along the minus strand of NZ_JBSRZV010000001.1, from coordinate 1,711,742 downwards.
ACTATTCGCTGATCGGACGCGACTATGAATGGGAGCTGATGCCGCTCGGCCTCGACCAGGGGCTCGGCGCCGTTGTCTGGTCGCCGCTCGGCTGGGGGCGCCTCACCGGAAAAATCCGCCGCGGCCAGCCGAAGCCCGAGGTGAGCCGCCTGCCCAAGACCGCCGAATTCGGCCCGCCCGTGTCCGACGAGCACGTCTATCGCGTCGTCGACGCCATCGACGAGGTCGCGAAGGAAACCGGCAAGAGCGTGTCGCAGATCGCGCTGAACTGGCTGCTCCAGCGTCCGACCGTGTCGACGCTGATCATCGGCGCGCGCAACGAGACGCAGTTGCGCGAAAATCTCGGCGCGGTCGGCTGGTCGCTGACCAAGGACCAGATCGCCAAGCTCGATGACGCAAGCAAGGTGACGCTGCCCTATCCCTATTGGCACCAGCGCGTGACCTTCACGGACCGCAATCCGCCGGCGGTTTAGCAGCCGGTCGATCTGCCTCGCCGCTCGAGGCCCGTATTGTCGTGCTCCTCCGGGGCCAAGGCGAGCGCGTTGGTAACGGCTGGGTTCCGGAACCATCGCGGTCCTGTCCGGTTGGCGCAATACTCCGTCACCTGGCACGTTCGATTCGCCAAAGCAGACGCCGCTCACAAATGTCGACAGTCACGATCGAGCAGGCCGACGGCCTGCCGCTGCCGCAGCGCCGATGGGCCATCCTCACCATCGCGCTGGGCATCACGATGTCCGTGATCGACGGCGCCATCGCCAATGTGGCGCTGCCGACGATCGCGGCCGATCTCAAGGCAAGCCCGGCCTTCTCGATCTGGATCGTCAACGGCTACCAGCTCGCCATCACCATCTCGCTGCTGCCGCTCGCCTCCCTCGGCGAGATCGTGGGCTACCGGCGCGTCTACCTGGCGGGACTTGCGCTGTTCACCCTCGCCTCCGCGTTTTGCGCGGTCGCGCAATCGCTGCCGATGCTGACGATCGCGCGCATCATCCAGGGCTTTGGCGCAGCCGGCATCATGAGCGTCAACACCGCGCTGGTCCGCTTCACCTATCCGCATGCGCTGCTCGGGCGCGGCATCGCGCGCAACGCGCTCGTCGTGGCGGTGTCGGCCGCGATCGGGCCGACGCTGGCCTCGGGCATCCTGGCCGTAGGCAGCTGGTCCTGGCTGTTCGCGATCAACGTGCCGATCGGTGCGGTCGCCGTTGCGCTCGGCGCACGGTGCCTGCCGCACACGCGCCTGGCGGCGCATTCGTTCGACTGGCAGAGCGCGGGGCTTAGCGCTGTCACCTTCGGCGTCGGCATTTTCGCGGTCGACAGCGTCGGCCACGGCGAGCCGCTGCTCACCTGCCTGATCGAATTCGCCGTCGCCGCCGTCGCAGGCGCCGCGCTGATCTGGCGCGAGACCCATGTCGCCGCGCCGCTGTTGCCGGTCGACCTGCTGCGCATCCCGATCTTCGCGCTGTCGATCGCGACCTCGATCGCCTCGTTCTGCGCCCAGATGCTGTCCTTCGTCGCGATCCCGTTCTACCTGCAAAGCCGCTTCGGCTATTCGGCCGTGCATATGGGACTGCTGATCACACCCTGGCCGATCACGGTGGCGTTCGCCGCACCGCTTGCCGGGCGGCTGGTCGAGCACTATCCCGCCGGCCTGCTCGGCGGCATCGGCCTCTTGCTGTTCGCAGGCGGGCTCGCCTCGCTCGCGATGCTGCCGGCCGAGCCCGGCGCCCTTCGACATCGCCTGGCGTATGGCGCTGGCCGGCTTCGGCTTCGGCCTGTTCCAGACGCCGAACAACCGCACCATGATCGCGGCCGCACCACGCGAGCGCTCCGGCGGAGCCAGCGGCATGCTCGGCACCGCCCGCCTGCTCGGCCAGACCGCCGGCGCCGCGCTGGTCGCGCTGTTCCTCGGGCGCTATCCGCATGAGGGAACCAGGATCGCGCTGCTGGCTGGCGTCGGCTTTGCGCTATGCGGTGCGCTGCTCAGCATGTTGCGCCTGTCGCCCGCCGGCGCGCGCGGCGCCGAGCGTGTGCGGGTGCAGGACGGACAGCGGATGAAGGGAGATTGAGCGCGGGACGCTCGGGTTTCAGACGACGGCGCTGCCCGCTGCGCCAAAAAAAGGCCGGCTTTTCAGCCGGCCTTTTCGATCCATGTTGCTCGCGATCAAACCTTGACCAGCGGGCCCTTCGAGATCGGCCCTTTCGAGCCGCCGGGGCCGCCGCCCGGCTTGGACTTGCCCGGCGGACGCTTGCGGGTGCCGGGCAGCTTTTCCTGCTTCGGCGTGACCGGCCCCTCGACGAACTCGAAACCGATCTTGTCCTTGGTCTCGTCGGCCTCGTCCTTGACGAGGACGACGCGGACGTGGCCGCCGGCCTTGAGCTTGCCGAACAGCACCTCGTCCGCCAGCGGCTTCTTGATGTGCTCCTGGATCACGCGTGCCATCGGACGTGCGCCCATCTGCTCGTCGTAACCATGCTGGACCAGCCAGGCCTTGGCGGGCTCGGACAGTTCGATGGTGACGTCGCGATCGCCGAGCTGGGCCTCGAGCTGAAGCACGAACTTCTCGACCACGGTGCCGATCACCTCGACGCTGAGATGGCCGAACGAGACGATGGCATCGAGGCGGTTGCGGAATTCCGGCGCGAACTGGCGGTTGATCGCCTCGTGGTCGTCGCCTTCCCGCTTCGAGCGCGTGAAGCCGAACGCCTGCTTGGCGAGATCCGCCGCGCCTGCATTCGTGGTCATGATCAGGATCACGTTGCGGAAGTTGACCTGCTTGCCGTTGTGGTCGGTCAGCCGGCCGTGGTCCATGATCTGGAGCAGCACGTTATACAGGTCGGGATGCGCCTTCTCGATTTCGTCGAGCAGCACCACGCAATGCGGATGCTGGTCGACGCCATCGGTGAGCAGGCCGCCCTGGTCGAAGCCGACATAGCCCGGAGGTGCGCCGATCAGGCGCGACACGGTGTGCCGCTCCATGTATTCGGACATGTCGAAGCGAAGGAGCTCGACGCCGAGCGTCGCCGCGAGCTGCTTTGCGACCTCGGTCTTGCCGACGCCGGTGGGCCCTGAGAACAGATAGCAGCCAATCGGCTTCTCCGGCTCGCGCAGGCCGGCGCGGGCGAGCTTGATCGAAGCCGCCAGCGACTCGATCGCCCTGTCCTGGCCGAACACGGTGCGCTTCAGGGTCTGCTCGAGATGCTTGAGCACCTCGGCATCGTCCTTGGAGACGCTCTTCGGCGGAATCCGTGCCATGGAAGCGATCGTGGTCTCGATCTCCTTGATGCCGATGGTCTTCTTGCGCTTGTTCTCGGCGACCAGCATCTGCGCCGCTCCGGACTCGTCGATCACGTCGATCGCCTTGTCGGGCAGCTTGCGGTCATGGATGTAGCGCGAGGACAGCTGCACGGCAGCTTCGATCGCCTCATTGGTGTATTTCAGCCGGTGGTAGTCCTCGAAATAAGGCTTGAGGCCCTTCAGGATCGCGATCGCGTCCTCGACCGTCGGCTCGTTGATGTCGATCTTCTGGAAGCGCCGCACCAGTGCGCGGTCCTTCTCGAAGTGCTGCCGGTATTCCTTGTAGGTGGTCGAGCCCATGCAGCGGATGGTGCCCGAGGCGAGCGCCGGCTTGAGCAGGTTCGAGGCGTCCATCGCCCCGCCCGACGTCGCGCCCGCACCGATCACGGTGTGGATCTCGTCGATGAACAGGATGGCGTTGGGATGGGCTTCGAGCTCCTTCAGCACCTGCTTCAGGCGCTCCTCGAAGTCACCGCGATAGCGCGTGCCGGCGAGCAGCGTACCCATGTCGAGCGAGAACACCGTCGCTGCCGCCAGAACCTCCGGCACCTCGCTGTCGACGATGCGCTTGGCAAGGCCCTCCGCGATCGCGGTCTTGCCGACGCCGGCCTCGCCGACGAACAGTGGGTTGTTCTTCTGCCGGCGGCACAGCACCTGGATCGCGCGGTTGATCTCGGAATTGCGTCCGATCACCGGATCGATCTTGCCGTCGCGCGCCTTCTTGTTGAGGTTGACGCAATAGGTCTCGAGCGCCTCGCCCTTCTTCTTGGCGTCATCGTTGCCCTTGGTCTCGGTCTCCTCGTCGACGCCGCGAACCGGACGCGCCTCGGAGACACCAGGCCGCTTGGCAATGCCGTGGCTGATGTAGTTGACGGCGTCATAGCGCGTCATGTCCTGCTCTTGCAGGAAATACGCTGCATGACTTTCACGTTCGGCGAAAATCGCGATCAGCACGTTGGCGCCGGTCACCTCTTCGCGACCGGAGGACTGCACGTGGATCACCGCGCGCTGGATCACGCGCTGGAAACCGGCCGTCGGCTTGGCGTCGTCGGCGCCATCCGTCACCAGATTTTCGAATTCGGTCTCAAGATAATTGACGAGGCTCGTACGGAGCTTGTCGAGATCGACGCTACAGGCGCGCATGACCGCAGCTGCATCGGAATCGTCGATCAGAGAGAGCAAAAGATGCTCGAGCGTCGCGTATTGGTGATGACGCTCGTTTGCGATCGCCAGTGCACGATGCAGGGATTGTTCAAGGCTTTGGGAAAAAGTCGGCATTCGCGTCCTCTATGGCCCCCACCATCATGATCGCCATCGCCCGGTCAGGCAACAACAACCTTTGTCACATATAGTTATACAAGACCGCGGCGAAAGACCGGTTCCGCGACCCGGCGGCGACACGCCTGCGGTATTTTCGATGCAAAACCTGTTCCGATTTGGGCAGAGCTGCCCATCTGGGCAGGATTGACGCCGCTGCCAATGTTCGCCGGATCATGCAGCAGGATGTGCTGCCATCACACAGCACGCGAACAGAACCGCTCTAAAAAGAACTCGAACGCACGACTACTTCTTTTCCATCACGCATTGCAGCGGATGCTGGTGCTTGCGGGCAAAGTCCATCACCTGCGTCACCTTGGTCTCGGCGATCTCGTAGGTGAATACGCCGCACTCGCCGATACCATGGTGGTGGACATGCAGCATGATCTTGGTCGCAGCCTCGACGTCCTTCTGGAAGAACTTCTCGAGCACGTGGACGACGAATTCCATCGGCGTGTAGTCGTCGTTCAGGATCAGCACGCGATACAGGTTCGGCCGCTTGGTCTTGGGCTTGACCTTGGTGATCACCGACGTGCTCGGCCCGGTCGGACCGCCCGAGCGGTTGTCGTCATTGCTCATACGCGGGGCATGGGCAGCGGCTGGCGCGGACAGGTCGAGGCTGGAAGACAGGTGCGGCATGGCTCAGGCGTTCAAATTCCCAACGGAGCGGATGACAGCTCGCTGCGCAACCCCGCCCTCCGGAGCTTCGCGCTGGCGCGCCGCCTTGTTGGATCGCCGCTCCCGACGGATCCGGTCCAAGCCGGATCATTCGCTAGCAATATGGGCCTGCCCCTGGCTCGCCGCAAGCGTGCAAAGGTCTGGCCGATGCGGCCGCGGCGGTCCCGAGTCCCGGTCCGGCGATCCTGACCAAGGTTAATCAATCCGGATCGATTTGACAAAAATTTCCGCCCGCCCGTTCAGAGCCTGTTGACCAGGAACCGGGTCGCAGCGTGGCTGCGACGGTTTCGCGCGGGCTATCTCCGGTTTTCTACGGTCCCATTACCTGCCGTCCAAGGGGGTGGCGCGAACGGATTTCGGGGATCATCATGTTTCGCCTGCCCGTTATCTACCTCGTCCACCAGTGCCTGGGGCCTGGCGCGTATGCGCGTCGCCATGGTGCTCGACAACACCGCATCGATGGTCGACGATGGCAAGATGCCGGCGATGCAGACCGCCGCCAAGAACCTCATGGACCAACTCAGCGCGCTCGCCAAGACCCGCTCGCCAAGACCAATGGCGACGTCTACATCTCGATCGTGCCGTTCGCTAAGGCCGTCAATATCGGCGCCAGCAACTACAAGTACTGGATCGACTTCGCGGATTGGGATGCCGCGTGGACTCCGGCCAATCACAACGCCTGGACAGGTTGCGTGGTCGACCGCGACCAATCATGCCGCTGAGCTACGACTGGTCCTCGCTCAAAACCGTGATCGACAAAATGAAGCCGACCGGCAACACCAACCAGGGCATCGGGCTCGCCTGGGCTGGATGACGCTGCGGTCTGAACACGCAGAACCGCCGGCACAACAATGCCTCACAGATCGACGCGCGGCAGAAGCCGTGCGACAACGCCAAGGCCGCGAACATCACAATCTACACGGTGCAGGTCAACACCGGCCACGATCCGACCTCGAGCGTGCTGCAATATTGCGCGAGCAGCACCGACAAGTTCTATCTGGTGAAGTCGGCGGACCAGACCGTGTCGGTGTTCAAGGACATCGGCATCTCGCTGTCCAAGCTGCGCGTGGCGCGCTGAGACCACCCGCCACAACACAGAAAAAAGCCCGGCTGGATCAGCCGGGCTTCTTGATTCCAGGATGTGAGGGAGCGCTTAGTTGGCGGCCGGGGTGAACTTCGAGACGATGGTCTCGACCGGCTTGAACGCCTGCTTGGCGAGGTCGCTGTAGAGGCCGGCGATCTTCTGCGATTCCGCGACGAAGGTCTCGTAGGCGGAACGGGCGAAGTCGGTCTGGGCTTCCATGGCCTTGTCCAGCGACTTCACGCCGGAAAGCTTCTCGACGAAGGATTTGGTGTCTTCGAACGACTTCTTAGTGTAGTCGCCATAGGCGCTGGCGATCGCCTGGAGACCGTGCTGCACCGAGGTCGCGGAGGCGACGCACTGCTCGAACTGCTCTTTCCCGTAGTTCTGAAAGTCTTCAACCTTGAACATTTCGCAATCCTTTTCCCTGGCTCTCGTCCGGAAGCCCCGGCTCCCTGACTCTGCCCACAATTAGTGCAACGCACAAAAATGTCAAGAATCTTGTGCGACGCACAAAAACGGATGCCAAAATAGATGCAAGTCGCGGAAATTCCCGCGCTTTCCCGCAATGGTTCCTTAAGCTTTTGGAAACCGCAGCCCCGTACCCTGATTCCCTGGACGTGTTCAGCTTCCGCACGCGGTCAAAGCCGTTTGAGAACATCACCTTAGCCAGAACAGCGGCTCAGGCCCAACGTCTCCCGTGGCGAACACCAGCGGAGGGACAGCCTGAGCAGGTAATGATCCCGGCTCCAGTGGGCACAATTTCGCCTCACGAGCCGGTGATCAAGTCAGAAACGGGGACGGGGTTCCATGCTTCGTAAAAGCTTGTCTTCTTCGCGCTTGGCGCGCGTCGGCGTTTTCGGGCTTCTTACAGTCACCACTGCAGCCATCTTCACCACCGACGCGGCCGAGGCGCGGCGCCATCGCCGCCATTACGCGAGCCATCGGGTGCAGCGCGATGTCTCCGAGAGCTCCAGCCCGAAATTCGCGTCCATCATCGTCGACGGCAATTCCGGCGCCGTGCTCCAGGCAAACAGCCCCGATGGTCTCCGCCATCCCGCCTCGCTGACCAAGATCATGACGCTCTATCTGCTGTTCGAGCGTCTGGAGTCCGGCAAGATGAAGCTCGACACCGAGATGCCGGTATCGCAGCACGCCGCCGATCAGGATCCGACCAAGCTGAACCTGCGCCCCGGCCAGACCATCCGCGTCGAGGATGCGATCAAGGGTCTCGTCACCCGCTCGGCCAACGATGCGGCGGTGGTGATCGCCGAAGCGATCGGCGGCGACGAGGACGATTTCGCGCAGATGATGACGCGCAAGGCGCGCTCGCTCGGCATGTCCAAGACGGTCTATCGCAACGCCTCTGGTCTGCCGAACGACGAGCAGGTCACGACCGCGCGCGACCAGGCCACGCTCGGCCGCGCCATCCAGGAGCGCTTCCCGCGCTACTATCGCTATTTCGCGACCTCGACGTTCAATTGGCGCGGCCAGTCGATCCGCAACCACAATCACCTGCTCGGCAGCGTCGAGGGCGTCGACGGCATCAAGACCGGCTACACCCGCGCCTCCGGCTTCAATCTCGTGACCTCGATGCGGCGCGGCAACCGCCACCTGATCGGCGTGGTGCTTGGCGGCCGCAGCGGCGGCTCGCGCGACGCCATCATGCGCAACCTGCTCGCGGAGAACCTCGAGAAGGGCGCGACCACCCACACCGTGGCCGCCGTCACCGAGCGCAACGGTGCAGACGCGAGCAGCGACGTGGCCGATGCCTCGGATACGCCGGCCCGTCCCGCGCCGCAGGTCCAGGCCGCGGCCGCCCCGGAAGCCCCGTCGCGTCTCGCCTCGCGCCTGTCGACGCTTGCCGCTGCGACCGCGGCGATGCCGCCGGCTCAGCCCAAGCCTGAAGTCCGGCCGACTGAATCCAAGATCGAGCCGGCGCCGCTCACCAATGGCGTGATCTCGAGCCAGCCGCTTTCCATCATTCCCGGCTCGTCCGAGCCGATGAAGCCTGTCCGGGTCAAGACCGTCCAAGTCAAGGCCGGCACTGTGAAGGTCGCCTCCGCCACCCCGGCTCCGGTCGCTCCGCAAGTCACGAGCACGATTGCCGCCCGTTCAGACGTTGCGGAAACTTCCGGCGCCGTCGTCGCCCGGGCCGATTTGATTAACAAGCCCGAGCCCCAGAGCCAGCCGGAAGCGCCGAAGCCTGCCGAGGTCGCCCGCACCGAACTGCCGCGTCAGCCGGCGGGTTTTGGTACCGGCAACGGCATCCTCGGCGTGCTGCCGGCCACAACCACCGCCGCTCCTGCCCCGGCGGCTGCGAAGCTCGCGTCCGCCGATCCGGCGCCGCAGCCCGCCCAGATGAGCGCCACCCCCAAGCCGGTCGTTACCCACAGCGGCTGGATCGTCCAGGTCGGCGCGCTCGAGAGCGAGACCGAAGCCCAGCAGCGCATCGATGCGGCGCGCAGCTCGGCCCGCGGCCTGCTCAGCAAGGCCGATCCGTTCACCGAGCCTGTGGTTGCCAAGGACAATCGCAAGCTCTACCGCGCCCGCTTCGCCGGGCTCGAGCGCGACCAGGCCGAGGCCGTCTGCCGCGCCCTCAAGCGCGCCGAGATCTCCTGCATCACCGTCCGCAACTGATCGAGCGGATCTTTCCCACAGCCAATGCCCGCGCCCTGCGTGGGCATTTTTCGTTTGGGATTCGGATGAGGCCCAAGGCTGTTCCACGACAACCTCTCGTCAAGACTTTACGGTTAAAACTTTACGCAAGGGATCGACCACGCCGACAATGGCGGGCACCAGGGCGACGGCGAACGGAGAAGCGGAGCTGACGCGGTACGGGCGTTTGTGGCGTGGTGCCGGAGTTAGACGTTATGCGTACGAAGCAGAGTATCCTTGGCCTCGTTTACACGGGCAGCGAGATACGTCGAGCCCCCCTGGTCGGGATGGAGTTTCTTCATCAGGGACTTGTGAGCCCGGCTGATGTCGTCGCGGCCCGCCCCCGGCTGCAAGCCAAGGATCTGATAGGCTTCCTCCGCCGTCATTTTGCCGCCCGGCGCCGCGCTGCGCTGCCGCCCTGCCGCATCGCCCTGCGCGTTCTGACGCCAAGCGGGAAACCGGCGGTCCAGATAGCTTTCAAGTAAGGCGACGCTCTCGGCGTCGAACGCCGGTACCATCGCCAGCAGGCCAGCGAGATCGAACTCATCGAGATCGCGCCCCGCGTGGGGCCCGGCGACGATCCGGCCCGCGAGCTGGCCGGAATCGTGATCGAGCCGCATGTCCAGGAACTGCGACCGCACGCGCGAGGCCTGACCTGTCGGGCGCGTTGCGCCGCCGCCGAACAGCCCGCCAACATTGCCGATGCCGGCGTTCGCCAGCGGCGTCCAGCCGAGCAGTCCGGCTCCCATGAGTCCGAGCGGGATCGCCACCGCCAACTCGCCTCGCAGACCCGTGAAGGCCGCGACCGCCAGCGCCACGACGCCGCCGCCGAACTTGATGGTGCGCGCAAGCACCGCCGGATTGGCGGAGCGGAACATCTGGAGCAGCAGATAGAGCGTGATAACGGCGACAGCGCCGGCGATCAGGGTCATGGCCTGAATATAGTCGTCCTGTTGTCAAAAAGCATGGCGTCCTTCGTTCACGTCCACGACCGGCTGATGACACGAGACGTTCGTTTGCAATAAGCGACCCTGTCCAGATCATTCCCCGCACGGCGAAATCCTGCTCGGTCTCGCGTCCATGGTCTGGGCGGCCGAAAGCGCGATGAGATCAAGGTGAACCGTCATCGCGTTTTAGCTTCTTGAGCATGATCTTTTCGAAAAACCGCTGCGCAGTTTTCCGGATCATGCTCTGGCCTATTTCATCTGGCCGATCAGCCTGGCCGCGCCGCTCTCGCCCTTCGCCAGTTTCAGCAGCGCCTCGCGACCACCGACCGCATAGGCCGCGGCAGCGCGCAGCAGCTCACGCAGTTGCGCCGCCGCGCCAGGATCGAACCGGCACCAGGCGCCGCCGGTCAGCCTCGCGATCTCGCGAAACGTCCGCTCGGCCACGGTGTCATCGCCTTCCTGAAACAGGAACACCGGCACCTTGAGCATGCCGAGCTCGCCGGCCTTGGCGCAGAGGTCGTCGACCTTCTCCTCCATGGCATCGCCGACGAAGACGACGGCGCGCACGCCAGAGGCAACCGCCTCGCGCCGCGCCTCGCCTAGCACCTTGCCGATCTGGGTGTCACCGCCGCGGCAATCGATCTTGCTCATCAGCCTCGCAAGCTTGCTGCTGTCGGAGATCCACCCTGTGGCGCGGCACTCGTTGAAACCGCGATAATAGACCAGCCGGATGTCCAGACTGCCGAGCGCCGCAGCTTCGCGGAACATGTCGGCTTGGAGCGCGCAGGCCATGTCCCAGGTCGGCTGCCGGCTCATCGTCGCATCCAGCGCGAAGATCAGCCGCCCCTTCGCGCCGGGCGCATGCGGCGACAGCGCGCGCGCCTTAGCGACGAAGGCGGCGATGTCCTCCGAGGTCGATGTCCTCGTCTTCGGCAGCGCGCCGTCCGCTTGCGCCGAAACGGCATCGCCACCACGGGGTTTGATCGGTTCGCCCGACATCTCTGCTCTTCGCCTCGCGGTGAGCAGCTAATGTGGTCAGCGACGATGGCCCGGTCAATGTGCAAAGCCCCCGCAAGCTGGCGCCGACGGGGGCTTCGAGGATCGGATCGACCGGAGCGAGAGGTCAGCTCTTGGCCGGCGCCATCAGAGCGACCGGACCGGGCTCGAGAATCTTGGGCGGGGACGATTGCGTGTCGACCGGCGCCACCTCGCTGTCGGTCGAGCTCAGGAACTTGTCCAGCATGCTCTGGATCGAGTTCTTGGCGTCGTCCGGACCGGTGTCACGCATGTCGTTATGCTGGAATTCGGTCTTCACGACCTGGATGCCCGCCTTCTCGCACTCCTCGTCCGTGGGGATCACGCCCGGATCGGTCTTGAATTGAGGATCCTTGGAGCGGAACGACAGGATCTTGAACTTGCCGGCGGTGACGAAAGGCACGCGAAGATTGTCGAGCGTGACGACCTTCTTGACTTCGTCCGGGTACTGCTTGGCGAAGTACATCGTGATGTCGCCGCCCATGGAATGGCCGACCATCGTCACCTTGTCATAGTCGGCGTTGGGCTGAACCTTCTTCATCTCCTGCATGGCCAAATGAATGTTGGCGACCCCGCGCAGGATCTGCGGCAGCCGGCCGACATAGAGCTCGCCCGGCTTGGTCACCATCGGAGGATCGGTCGGCAAATCGTGCTGCGGGCTGACGACGAGATAGCCGCGCGCGGCGAAGATGTTGGCGAGGAAGCCGTACTCGGTGTTCTTGACGGTGTTGCCGTGATTGATCACCGCGACCGGCAGCGTGATCATGCCGGCGTTGGCCTGCATTTCCTTGTCGCGGCGGATCGCGATGTCGACGGGAACCGGACGGTTGTCCCGCGAAGCGTCGTAGAAAGTGATGGTCTCGTGCTTGATCGCCCACTTGCTCGCCGTGAAATAGGCGATGCCGCAGAGCGCACTCACTGAAACCAGAACGGCAATTCCACGCTTCATTTTCGTCCTCAGCCTCAGGCTCTTACGGCCTGAATCCCTGTTGAAAATCGTGTTCTTCCGGGGCTCTTTGTCCCCTTGTCGCCTATTCCCTAATATATGTCACAGCCACGTGACAGGAAGCGTAAATATTGTGACCTGACAGCCCTTTCATTGTGCGCCGCACACGATTCTTGGGCAGCCCGGACTCGTGCGCTACGTCAGCGTGCAGGTCAGGATCGGACGCAACCCATCTCGATCGGGTTCAATTTCGCAGTGAACGTAGATGAAAACGAGCGAATGCGCGCCCGGTTCCCCCGGGAACCGGCATGCGGATCGATGCGGAAGTAGCTCTATACCGCGTCAAGCGCCCAGGATGTCGTGGACCTCAAGCGGCTTGTCGACCTGACTGAACCACTCGGCGCGGTTGGCGGCGCGGCGGCGACCGCGCTCGTCGAGCGGCAGCTTGAGCTGGCGGAGCAGGCTCGTTACCTCCTCGCGCGCAGTGAGATGGCCGAGATTGGGCCGCATGCCGAGCGTGGCCTCGTCGATCTCGTCCAGGGCAGTCAGGCCGCGCGGGAAGAATTCGCGATAGACGACGCGTTCGGCGAAGCCGTCAACGTAGCGGAAGCCGAGTCGCAGCGACAGATCCTTCAAGCCGTCGGCGACGAGCTGCTTGTTGCGGGAGCCGAGCATCGACAGTCTGTTGCGGACGACGATCCAGTCGGTGGTCGCCCCGTCGAGCTGGCGGCGCTTGCGCCTGACGTCACGCACCATCTCCGCGTAATGGCTCTCGCCCGTCACCGCGTAGTTGGCGGGGTCGACGGTGCCGAGCACGTCGAAGTCGAGAAAGCTGTCGTTGATCGGCGTCACCAGGGTGTCGGCCATCGAGTGCGCAAGCCGCATTAGATAGCTGTCGGTGCCGGGCGTATCGATGACGATGAAGTCGAAGCTGCGCTCGACCGCCGCGACCGCCTCCATGAACTGCTTAAACTCCGAGTTCTCGTTCTCCGCGATCTGCATGGTCTCGCCGAGCTTGATGCAGCGATGCACCGGCAGCTCGAGGCCGAGCCCGGTGCGGCGGGCCCAGGCGGAGCGGTTGCTGATGTAGCGGGTAAAGCTTTGCTGGCGGCAATCGAGATCGATGGTGGCGACGCGCTGGCCGGCCTTCAGGAGCGCAACGGCGATGTGCAAGGCGGTCGTCGACTTGCCGGAGCCACCCTTTTCATTGCCGAGCACGACCACATGCGCCGAGCCGGATTGGCCTTGGCTAGCTTGCACAAGCATTGCGATCCTCAACACCCCTAACGAATATCTTCGAGTTGACCACGTCTGCGGTCAAGTGAAATGCGTGACAGGTAACGCAAATCGCAACGCGCGGTTCTAATCATGAAGAGCAGTGCAGCTGCGCGTCTGCGATGCAGCCCACACACTCGCAATGTCGCGCGGCTCGACGCGAATTGCTGTGCCGCATCCGGATGCATGGCGTCCACGACCGCCGCTTGTTAAGGTTGGCCTGCCGGCCGTCGGGCCGCGCCCCCCTCCGATTCCCAACCCCGTCGAGTCCCGATGTCACGAAGCCCCTTGATCGCCCGCACGGTCCCCACCTTGCGACGCGCCGTCGACAATCTACGCAAGCGAAAGGCCACGATCGCGCTGGTCCCGACCATGGGGGCACTCCATGACGGGCATGTGTCCCTGGTGCGCCTCGCCAAGCGGCGCGCCAGCCGCGTCGTGGTGTCGATCTTCGTCAATCCGACTCAGTTTGCGCCGACCGAGGACTTTGGCGCCTATCCGCGCACCTGGAAGGCCGACATCGCCAAGCTCGCGGCCGAGGAGGTCGACATCGTCTGGCATCCCGGCGTCGAGGCCATGTACCCGGACGGCTTTGCCACCCGCATCGTGCCCGAGGGACCGGCGCTCGCCGGCCTCGAGGACCGGTTCCGGCCGCACTTCTTCGGCGGCGTCGCCACCGTCGTCGGCAAGCTGTTCACGCAGTGCCGGCCGGATGTTGCGATCTTCGGCGAGAAGGACTTTCAGCAGCTGCGGGTGGTGATGCAGATGGCGCGGGATCTCGACCTTGGCGTCAGGGTGATCGGCTCCCGCACCGTGCGCGAACGCGACGGGCTCGCGATGTCCTCGCGCAACGTCTACCTCTCGGCGGAGGAGCGGCAGACCGCGACCACGCTCTACCGCGCCATGAAGGACAGCGCCGGCCGCATCCGCGCCGGCGAAGCCCTCGGAAGCGCGATGACGCGTGGTGCGGAGACGATCAAGGCGGCCGGTTTCGCGCTCGACTATTTCGAGGCGCGCCACGCCGAGACGCTGGCGCCGGTCACCTCGCGCGAGGACGGTCCGTTGCGGATCCTGGTGGCAGCCAAGCTCGGCACGACGCGGCTGATCGACAATATCGCGGTTTAGAGCAGCCCGAGATCGCGCAGCTCGCGCCGCATCGGCTCGGGCATGGCCGCGATCGAACCGGCGGCGGATTTGCCGAGATCGGGCGGCACGGAATCGTTGGTGAGATAGCGCCAGCCCTGGAACGGGCGCATCGGCCGCGGCGACACCGAGATCACCTTCGGCTGCATCACGATCCGGCAGCGACCGATGCCGTCCTTGTCGCGGAACGGCTCGATACCGATGATCTTTTCGCGCGCGGCGATCTCGCCCTTGATCACCCAGTAGAGCGATCCGCCCGCCAGAATCTCGGCGTCGCGCTTGGGCACCATGCGCGTGATGTGGATGTGATGTTGCGGCAGACCCTTCTTCTTGGCGGTCTGCATCCGTTCGGCCACCCACCCCTTCAATTCCTTGACGGAGTCGCAGCCGACGGCGAGCTTGATCAGATGGAGTGGCATGGCCCAGCATTAGCCGGGCGGCCACGCGTTGGGAATGCCGATCTACTCGTTATCCGCAGCCCGAGGCGTCGGCGTCGCGGACGGCGGCGCAAGCGGAACCGGAGCGGCGGCTGGCGCGCGCTTGGGGGCCGGCTGCTTCTTGGCGGCCGCGGCTGGTGCCGCAGGCGCAGCGGCCTGCGCCGAGGCGGCCGCGGGTGCGCGCGGGGCTGGAGCGGCGTTTGCGGCAGGCGCGGCCTGGCGCGTCGCCGGCGTCGCCGGTTCGGGAGTCATGATGCTGACCGGCGGCGTCGAGGAGGCGCTCGGGAACTCCGCATTGGTCGGCTTGCCCGTCGGCATCGACGGCGGCAGCCCGGCAAGCGCAGCAGTTGCGGGCAGCGCCCCCGGCACCGTTGCGGGCGCGTTCCAGGTCGGCGCGTAGCGTGCGACCAGCTGATCGTAGAGATGGGAATCCATGTTGGCGGCGACCTGCTGCTGATCGGTCAGCGAGCGGAACGCCGGGCAATCGAACTGCGTGCAGCCGTCGCGCGCGACCAGCACCTGGGCGACGAGGCCGTAGCGATCGTGCTCCAGCGTCTTGCGCAGTATCTTCATGTCCTGTGTCAGGCTCTTCTCGGCGGTTGCGGCATCACCGAGCGCGGTCAGCCGGTCGATCCGGCTTGCAGTGTAGGCGACGGCGGCGGCCGCCGCGTCGGGCGCGCCGAACAGCGCCTTCTCGCAGCCGGCGGCCACGGTCTCTCCGGCGAGCTCGTCGAGGCAGGACAGCGCCGGCAAGCCTGCGACGACCGCGGCTTGCGTGCGACCTTCAGCAACCGGCGTCTCGTGTCCGATCGGCCCATAAGGGCGCATGGTGGCGGCGACCGCGATGATGATGGCGAGCAGCGAGATGGCGGCCAGCGCGCCGTTGGCGACCGTTCTCTCGGCGCGCAGCAGCGTGAACAGCAGGATCAATCCGAAAACGACGGCAGCGACCAGCGTCATCCACATCAGGAAGGCCGGCGAGCGCCAGATTTGGTCGAGCGTAGTGGCCCAAGCCCAGTCCATGCGCGACGTCCCCTCACGCGAGTTGAGAGCGAATGGTCAAGCGAGCACCGCGAGTCGGCAACTGGCCCCGGCTCACCTTGGAGGTGAAGCGGGCCTTTTGACGGCGGCAGGATACAAATTCCTTGAGGCGCGACAAGGCGCCGGTGGCCTTCAGGACAGCGCGAGCTGGCTTTCCTTGGCGACGCGCTCGAAGGCTTCGGTCGAGCTCTTGATGCGGTACTGGCAGTCGTCGCCTTCCGTCGGCAGCAGGCGGATGATCTCGTACGAGCCGCTGGCAGCGGGGCGCGCGACGTTGCTGGCCGTGAAAAGTACGCGCGCTCCCACGGGGAATTTATGCTTCAACGCCCATCTCCATCACTCAAACAGCGCCGGCCGTGCCCAGGGTCCCACTGCGACGGACCGGCTAAACCCGGGCCGCTGTATAGCACGCGCCGGGCCGCTTTGGCCAGCAGTATACAGCCATGGCAAACACGCCGATCTGTCAGCGTTTTCAGGATGATGGCCGGGGAACCGGGCGCCGACGATACCGCCGGAACGGCTCGCTTCAGGCGGTATGGGGCAAATGGCCGTCGGGACTTGCGTGATCCACCGCCTTGGGCAGTTCCTGGGCGAGGATCTCGCCGAGCTGATCGACGGGAATGTTGTAGCGCGCGGCCAGCTGGCGGACGGTGTCGTTGCCCAGCACGGCCCGGAGCTGATCGGCCGAGATCGGCAGGTTCTGCCCGTTGCCGAGCCAGGATTTGACCTGCTCGCCGAAGCCGGACTGCTGAAGCTTTGCGACGATCGCGCTGAGGCCGCCCTGATTGCTGCTGCCGAGCACCTCGTTCAGCACGGCCGGGAGCACGGCAGCACCGAGCTGGCCGAGCGCGCTGCGCAAGGCGGGGTTGTTCTCCAGCGAGTCCAGGATTCCCATGACGATGCCTCTCCTTGGATTCCCTCGCGATTGAGCGCCGCCCTCGCGCAGGCCGTCAAGCGGCGCTCGATCACATTCATGAGTTAAGCGAACATGACCTTATCGGGAAACCGGTCCCCGCTTTTCCGGATCATGCTCACACGGTCTCGAACTTTTCGATGACGAGCGTTTCGGCGATACCGTCGCGGGTCCATTCCTGAAACGCCGGCATTGCGATCATCGTGTCCATATAGGCCCTGGTCTCCGGTGTGACCTCGATGGCGTAGGTGCGGAAGCGGTGCACGACCGGGGCATACATCGCATCCGCCGCGCCGAAGCGGCCGAACAAATACGGTCCGTTGGCGCCGTAGCGCGAGCGGCACTCGCGCCAGATCTCCTGCACCCGCGCGATGTTGGCCTTGGCGTCCGCCGACAGCGTCACCGGGCGCACCGGGCGGTGCAGGTTCATGCCGCATTCGTTGCGCAGGGCCATGAAGCCGGAATGCATCTCGGCGCACACCGAACGGGCATGGGCGCGAGCCGCGACGTCGTCCGGCCACAGCTTCTTCTCCGGGTAGCGCTCGGCGATGTATTCGATGATGGCGAGCGAATCCCACACGGTGATGTCGCCGTCGACCAGCACCGGCACCTTGCCGGCGCGGCTGAAGGAGAGAATCTGCTCCTTGTCCGCGGGATTGTCGGTGTAGAGCGGGATCACGGTCTCCACGAACGGGATGTCGTTGGCGCGGAGTGCGAGCCAGGGCCGCATCGACCACGACGAGTAGTTCTTGTTGCCGATTGCGAGTTTCAGCGCTGCCATGTCACTGGTCCTTCCCGAGTCTTCCGGATGCAGCCGCTTTTACCGCCATCGCCTGCCGCCAATCAATCGTTGCTGCGCCTCGTCATGCATGGCAATCGTTGCCGCTCCGCGAGGAGAGAGACATGAGCAGGCACTGGGTCGACATCACCGCCGTCGGCTTCTTCATCATCGAATGGCTGGTCTATGCCGCGACGCTGGAGCATTCGGCCTATGGACGCGACAGCCTGTCGGCGCGGATGAACCGCTATCGCGAGGTCTGGGTGCGCCGCCTGCTCGATCGCGAGGCGCGCATGGTCGACATGCAGATCATGGCCTCGCTGCAGAACGGCACCGCCTTCTTCGCCTCCACCAGCCTGTTCGCGCTTGGCGGCGCGTTGGCGCTGCTGCATGCCACCAACGACGCCATCACCATTCTGGGCAAGCTGCCGATCGATCTCAGCACCTCGCCCGCCATGTGGGAATTGAAATGCGTCGGCCTCGTGCTGATCTGCGTCTATGCCTTCTTCAAGTTCGCCTGGGCCTATCGCCTGTTCAACTATGTCGCGATCCTGTTCGGCGGCATGCCGCCGGCCTCGCAGCGCGGCACGCCCGAAGCCGAGGCCCATGTCATCCGCACCTCGCGCGTGTTCGAATCCGCCGGCCGCCATTTCAACCGCGGCCAGCGCGCCTTCTTCTTCGCACTCGGCTATCTCGGCTGGTTCGTCAGCCCGTGGGTGCTGTTCGTGTCCACCGCGGCGGTGGTGGTCGTGACCTGGCGGCGTCAGTTTGCCTCCAGCGCCTGGGCAGCGATGGCGCCGGAGATAGCCGCGGGCGATGAGGGGAAACGTGGTCGTTGAAGGACTCTCGTGTCCCGGACGCGCCGCAAGGCCCCCTAGCGCGTCGAAGACGCGCGTAAACGCGCTTAGGGCGTTGCTGCGCCGAGCCGGGGCCCATGCTCTAAGTGACGCTGTCATTCCCCGCGAAGGCGGGGAATCCAGTACGCCGCGGCCTATCGATTCAATCACGAGCGCCTCGGAATAATGGATCGCCCGGTCAAGCCGGGCGATGACGGCGAGTGTGTGGCTACAGACATACGTATTCGACCTCGCGGCGCAATTCGCCCGAGCTTTGCTTGATCTCTCCACCCTCGAAGCCAAGAGGGCACAGGGAAGGCCGCATAGGCGTTAAGTTTATTCTTGAGTGTTGGAATCACACGTGATTCCAAGGGGCATGGCAGACGAATCGCTTCTAAATGAGGACTGGACGAGAGTGGTTGCGCAGCTGGGTGGGGCTGAGCAGCTTGAGATAAGCGCGCGCCAGACGAAGGCTTTCGCGCGGCGGCGCCAAATTCCAGACGCGGTGGCGTTGCTTCGGCTGATGCTGGCCTATTGTTTAGGGGAAAGAGGATTGAGATCGACAGCTGCGTGGGCGGCTTCTGTTGGCCTTGCGGACCTCAGCAGCGTGGCGTTGTTCTATCGCCTGCGTCAATGTGGCGATTGGTTTGCAGTGCTGGTGGAGAGCTTGCTCGATGCGGCAGCGCCGAAGGCGAGCCGAGGCCGCCTGATCCGCATCGTCGATGCGACGACAGTACCTCAGGCCGGGCCGACTGCCCGCAGGAGCAGTGAGCTTTGGCGGCTTCATAGTGCATTTGATCTGCCAAGTGAGCGCTTTGGTCACTTCGAGCTAACGGATCAGCAAGAGGGCGAAACGTTTGACCGGATACCAGTAGTCAAGAACGAGATCCGCATTGCTGACCGCGCTTATCTGCAACCTGACCGCATCGCGGCTGTCCGCGCGGCTGGTGCCGACGTTCTGATCCGAGCAGGCTGGAAGAACGCGCGCTGGCTTGATGCCCAAGGCCTTCCATTCGATCTGATGGCCCAATTGCGTGCGGCAAAGGCACGCGGACTGATCGATCGGAGGATTTGGATCAAACGCAAGGACGGGGCGCCTCTGGCTATGCGTCTGGTTGCGGTCAAGAAGCCCACCGGTGCGGCCGCGGCTTCGCGTCGTAAAGCTCGGCGAGACGCACGAGACGAAAACCGCATCATCTCCAAAGGGACTCTGGAAGCCGCGGATTGGGTCATTCTGGTCACGTCGCTCGCACGGGACGAGTTCTCCGCCAAGGATGTGCTTGCACTCTATCGACTGCGATGGCGGATCGAACTTGGCTTCAAGCGACTGAAAAGCCTGATTGGTCTCAAGACACCGCCTGGAACTGATCAGCGTTCGGCGAAGCCCTACCTGCTGGCTCACCTCTTGATTATCCTGCTGCTCGAGCCGCTTGTCCGCGACTTCGAGGACTCTCCCCACTGGAAGCAGGCCGCCTGACGACACCTGGCGGTTGGCGTATCTTGCAACAACTCGTTGCATCCTTGCTGCAAGCAATCATTCCACAACCAACCATCCGCCGCTTGCGCCGCAGTAAGCGAGCGCTCGGGCGGCACCTGCGCGAGCCTCCCCGAAAACGTCAATATCAATCAATGCTTGCGCTACCTTAACGCCTATGGGGAAGGCCGGGTGCCGGCGGCACCCGCGGTCCGCTGCGCGAACAGGTAGCGCAAAAGAACCGCACAGCAGCATACAGGTGAAGCCCAACACACGGCCTTCCCTGCGCGATGGTCGGACGGCTTATGCCGCGCTCTCCCGGGAGCCGAGTTCGTTCTGGCCTCCCTCATCCTGACAGAAGTCGCCGGCAGCACGCCGGTTGACGCGACTGCCGCATCCGCCAGGGCTTGACCGTAGCAACGACGGCCAGGACCACACGGTTTTGCCGTACGCGCGGCTCGTTGGCGCCACAGCGGCCGATGGCGTTGTGCACGTTGCCATCGACATGTTGGCACGACGAACCTGACAGCGCCGTCCGTCCGCGCGAAGCCTTAAGGGCTCACGGAGAGCAATCCGCCCTGCCCCTGGCCACTCGCGCCCGACGCTGCCGCGTCCACCGCAACGCCCGGCTCGCAAACATGACGACCTCATGATCGCCCCTCAAGAATGAGCCGGGACGGGCGACACATACGACAAATCCGAATTTCGGCAAAGCGGAATATATTTGCAAGGACGAATTGACAGCTTCGCAGGTGTTTTGCCCGTCGGGCAAATCCGGGACCAATCCCGGTGAGCTAAGACCCGAAATCCCGCGGCGAAAACGGCAGGTCCATCACCTTCCATTCCCCGTACAAATTCGCTGGCAGCATCTTGTAGGGCTGGCACGCTTGGAGCGCGGCCATCGCGGACTTCACCAGGGCCACGCCCTTCGCCGACGGCGGGGCTTCGATCAGGATCGGCTCTCGCGCCAGGGTGCCGTCGGTGGCGAACACCGTGCGCAGCTTGATGTGGACATTGTCGGTCGGCGTGAGCCCGGCCGGCAGTTTTGCGCAGCTTCGCAAATGACGGCGCAGTTCGGCGATGACCTCGGGCGGCAGCTTGGCCGCGATTGAATCCTTGGCATCGCCACCGTCGTCCTTGGGGGCGTTCTTCGGCTCGGCCGGCAATTCGGGCGGCAGGCCCAGCATGACGCCGTATTTGACGGTGACGTCGGGCTCCGGCGCCTGATAGGCCGGCGGCGGCGCGGCCCGCGGCTGCGCTTGTGGCGGCGGCTGCGGCTGAGGTTGCATTTGCGGCAGCGGCGGCAATTGCGACGGCTGCGGTTGTGGCTGCGAAGACTGCGACTGCTCAGGCTGCGGTTGCACATTGGCCTCGCGCTGCTTCGTCTCCGGCGAGGGTTGCACCTGCTTCTGCTGCGGTTCGGGTGATACCTGCTGCTTCGGCGATGCCGCGGTCGCCTTCTCCTTGGCCGCGGGCTTCGGCGCCACCTCCGGCTTGTCCTTGTCGGTAAAATCCAGCTTGGGCAGCTTCAAATCAGGGAGCGGCTCTTGCGCCTTCTCCTTTGCCTCCTTCAGCTCCTCCTGGGCCTTCTCCTCGGCCCTGGCCTCTTCCTGCTTCACCTGCTCGGGCGTGACGATGTCGATCGAGACCGTCTCGGGCGCGGCGGCGTGAAACGGATGGACTTCGCTGATCAAGATGATCAGCGCCACCAGCATCAGATGCGCAATCGCTGACGCCGCAACGTCCGTCCGTATGATCTTCCGCAGTTCCATCGCCCGATCTTGGGTTGCCGCCCTGCTCCTATCACACCGGAACGGCCCCTCAATCCCATTTCGGCGCGAAGCCGAAATCGGTCAGGCGGCCCTTCGGGCTCGCCAGCGCGGCGATCTCCGCCATCTCGTCGCCCGACAGCTCGAAATCGAAGATATCGATGTTTTCCGACAGGCGTTCGACGCGCGAGGTGCGCGGGATTGCCGCAACATTCTGCTGCACCAGCCAGCGCAGGCAGACCTGGGCCGGCGTCTTGCGATGCGCGCGGCCGACGGCGGCGAGCCTCTGGTCGGACTTGATACGGCCCTTGGCGATCGGACTGTAGGCGACCAGTGCAAGGCCATGCTGCGCGCAGGCCGCCCTCACCTTCGCCTGATTCAGATAGGGGTGGTATTCGACCTGGTTGCAGACCAGCGGCTCTGATGACAGCGCCACCGCCTGCTCGATCAGGGCCACCGTAAAGTTGGAGACACCGATGTGGCGGGCGAGGCCCATGCGTTTGGCATGCGACAGCGCGCCCAGCGTCTCCGCCAGCGGCACGTGCGGATTGGGCCAGTGCAACAGCAGCAGGTCGACGGAAGTAAGGCGCAGCCGCGCCAGGCTCTCCTTGACCGAGCGCTCGAGATCGTGGGGCGCGAAATGATTGGTCCAGACCTTCGTGGTGAGGAAGACGTCGTCGCGGCGCACGCCGGAGGCGCGCAAGCCGTCACCGACCTC
This sequence comes from Bradyrhizobium sp. USDA 4486, assembly GCF_054057995.1. Classification (NCBI taxonomy): domain Bacteria; kingdom Pseudomonadati; phylum Pseudomonadota; class Alphaproteobacteria; order Hyphomicrobiales; family Nitrobacteraceae; genus Bradyrhizobium; species Bradyrhizobium sp. USDA 4486. The sequence continues at coordinate 1,689,401 of NZ_JBSRZV010000001.1, read as the reverse complement.
GCGCTCATTATCGTAGACCTGGGCGGTGTCGATGTGGCGGTAGCCGAGCCGCAGCGCCTGCTCGACCACGCGGGCGCAGGTGCGCCCTTCCAGCTCCCAGGTCCCGAGCCCGATCGCCGGGATTCTTGCGCCACTGGCCTCGACGAACAGCATGAGGAATCCCCTCTGTTGCGGCAGCCCGGCGATGATTATGGACCTCGTCCGTCATGGTGCCAACGGAAGTCCACGGCCAGCGACCCGGATCTTCGGCGCAATGCTAACGGGAGGTTCGTATCAGGCCTTGGCGAGCGCCTGAAACACCGTCTCCGGCGCGTGCGCGATCACCGCGAGCAGCGCGCGGGCGGGTCCGCGCGGGGCGCGCTTGCCCTGCTCCCAATTCCGGATGGTTTCGACGGGAACGCCGAGCTTGGCGGCGAACTCCATCTGGGTCAGACAGGCGCGGCGGCGCAGGTCGCGCACGGCGAGCGAGCCGGTGTCGCCAGCTGCGGCATTGGCGCTCGGCTCGACCGGATATTCCTGCCCATCCCGCAATTCGACGATCCGTCCGTCCGCCTTCAGCCGCAACCGCATGTCCATTCCCCCAAGCGGGCCTGATGATGCGGCAGGTCGCTTAAGTTCGGATTAAAGACAACCGCCTCTCGCCCGGGAAGTCAGGGGCCCCGGTTCTGCAGCTCTCTCCCCGTCATTGCGAGGAGCCCTTGCGACGAAGCAATCCAGACCGCCGCCGCGCAGGGGTTCTGGATTGCTTCGCTTCGCTCGCAATCACGAGGAGAGAAAGACGCCCCCTACTTCAAGCCGAACCAGAGCGTCGCGATGCCGAGGAAGGAGAAGAAGCCGACCACGTCCGTCACCGTGGTGACGAAGGTGCCGGACGCCACGGCCGGATCGGCCCTGACGCGTTCGAGCGCCATCGGAATCAGGATGCCGCCGAGCGCGCCGGCGACGAGATTGCAGATGATGGCGAGCCCGATGACGAGGCCGAGGCCTGGGATCTTGAACCAGGCCACGGCGGCGATGCCGGTGATCACGGCAAAGGCGAGGCCGTTGACGAGGCCGACCAGCGTCTCGCGCATGATCACGCGCCAGGCATTGGCGGAGCCGAGCTCGCGCGTCGCGAGCGCCCGCACCGCCACCGTCATGGTCTGGGTCGCGGCATTGCCGCCCTGACTCGCCACGATCGGCGCCAGCACGGCGAGCGCGACCATCTTCTCCAGCTGGCCCTCGAACAGGCCGAGCACGGAGGACGCGAGGAACGCGGTGGCGAGATTGACCAGCAGCCAGTTGAAGCGGCCGCGGGCGATGGTCAGGAACGTGTCCGACAGTTCTTCGTCGCTGGTGACGCCGCCGAGCGCCTTGAGGTCCTCGTCGGCCTCCTCCTCGATAACGTCGACGACGTCGTCCACCGTGATGACGCCGACGAGGCGGTCCTGGGTGTCGAGCACGGGGGCTGCAACGAGATTGTACTTGCCGAACATGCGCGCGACCTCCTCCTGGTCCTCCAGGACGGAGACGCGGCGGCGATCCTCGTCGGTCAATTCGGTGAGCGGCACCGGGCGCCGTGCGCGCAACAGCACGTCGAGCGGGACCGCACCCTGCCAGTGCTGGTCCTTGTCGACGACATAGATCTCGTAGAAGCGGTCGGGCAGATTCGGCGTCTCGCGCATGTAGTCGATCGCCTGCCCCACGGTGAAATCCTGGGGCACCGCGATGAACTCGGTCTGCATGCGGCGGCCGGCGGAATTTTCCGGATACAGCAGGCTGCGCTCGAGCGCGACGCGCTCCTGCAACGGCAGCTTTTCGAGGATCTCCTCCTGATCGGCCTGGTCGAGGGTCTCCAGCAGCTCGACCGCGTCGTCGGATTCGAGCTCGCGGACGCCTTCGGCGACTGTCTCCGGCGGCAGCTCCTCGAGGATCTCCTCGCGCACGGCCTCGTCGACCTCGTTCAGCGCGGAGAAGTCGAAGTCGCGGCCGGTGAGCTCGACCAGGCGGACGCGGTCTTCGGGCTCGAGCGCGCCGATCAGGTCGCCGAGATCGGCCTCGTGCAGCTCGGCGACGCAGGCGCGCAGCGCGGCGCTGTCGCCGGCTTCGATCGCATGGGCGATTTCCTCGACGAATTCCTGCCGGATTTCGCCGTCTTCATTGCGCATCGGCACGTGGTCGAGTACCGAGGCCTCGGCGGATGCAGCACCGTCCATATGTTCATCCATGGTGCGCCTCGCCGTTTGACAGGTTGGAACGTGTGATCCGAGCTGATGGTTCAGGCAATACCCACAAGGCAACTCCGAGCGCAATGACAAAGATGCTTCGACAGCGATGGACCTCGATGTCGCTGGGCGCGGTCCTCGCGGCCCTCGCCGGCATCGCCTCGGCCGAGGCCGCCGACTGCCCGCGCAAGGATGCGCTCGGTACTTCGCGCATTCTGAGCGTCGATGCCAAAGCCACGCCGCGCGTCGGGCTGAAGAGCTTTCCGCAGACGTTGCCGCTTGCCGATCACGAGGTCGTGCTGACCTTCGACGACGGCCCGCATCCGCCGACGACGTCGAAGGTGCTGGCCGCGCTGGCGCAGGAATGCGTACGCGCGACCTTCTTCCTGATCGGCCTGCACGCCGCCGAGCATCCCGAGATGGTCAAGCGCATCGCGCGCGAGGGCCACACCATCGGCCATCACACCTTCTCGCATCCGTTCATGGCGCGGATCCCGTTCGAGAAGGCCAAGAGCGAGATCGACCGCGGGATTGCGGCCGACGAGATGGCGCTGCACGGGATCTCGACCACGACGCCCTCGACGCCGTTCTTCCGCTTTCCCTATTTCGAAGCGACGCAAGCCGAGCTCGACCTGCTCCAGTCGCGCGGCATCGTCGTGTTCGGCGCCGATCTCTGGGCCAGCGACTGGAACGAGATGACGCCGGAGCAGGAACTGAAGCTCATCACCGAGCGCCTCGCCGCTGCCGGCAAAGGCATCATCCTGTTCCACGATCCCAAGGCGCGCACGGCCGCAATCATGCCGGCCTTCCTGCGGTATCTGAGGGAGAACGGCTATCGCGTGGTTCACGTGGTCCCGGCGGGCCCATCACAGAAAAACGCCGACGCGCGTTGATGCCGGAATGTCACGGCAGCGCAAAAAGGGGTGATTTGAGTCCTATTAACACTCTGTTCATGCTAAGCCATGCAAAGATGGCAGGGACTTGCGCCTGAACCGTTGTTGGAGCGTCTCCGACCTACTATGGCGGCAATCGCAAATGAGGCAGACCGAGTTCATGATCGGGCGTAGCGTTGTTTTCCGGACGCGATCGTCGGCCGTCCTTGGCGCAGTGTTGGCATTGCTGAGCACCGCGTCAGCGCCGGCGCTGGCGGCCGAATGCCCCGGACATCCGGGCGCGCTCGGGACCTCGCGCACCCTCGTGGTCGATCCGCGCGAGCATCCGCGCATCGGCACGATGCAATACCGCGAGACGCTGCCGCTGAAGGACCATGAGGTCGTGCTGACCTTCGATGACGGTCCGCTGCCGAAATATTCCAACCAGGTGCTCCAGATCCTCGCCGACGAGTGCATCAAGGCGACCTTCTTCATCATCGGCCAGCAGGCCAAGGCGAACCCCGAAGGCGTGCGCAAGCTGGTGGCGGCGGGCCACACCGTCGGCACGCACAGCATGAACCATCCGCTGACCTTCGACCGGATGCCGGCCGAGAAATTCGAGCCCGAGATCAACGGCGGCATCCAGTGGACCTCGGCGGCGATGACCGATCCGTCAAAGCTCGCGCCGTTCTTCCGCATTCCCGGGCTGATGCGCGCCGAGGGCGTCGAGAACTATTTGATCTCGCGCGGCATCCAGGTCTGGAGCGCCGATTTCCCGGCCGACGACTGGCGGCATGTGTCCTCCGATCGAGTCTACCAGCTCGCGATGCAGCGGCTGGAAGCCAAGGGCAAGGGCATTCTGCTGCTGCACGACATCCAGGCGCGGACGGTGGCGGCGCTGCCGAAGATCATCCGCGACCTCAAGGCGAAGGGCTATCGCATCGTGCATGTGGTGCCGGCGAGTGCGGACCAGCCGGCGACGCCGACCACCGCGGTGGAATGGCTGCTGCATCCGCCGACCGAGACGACGCCGATCGCGCGCTGGCCGGCCGTTCCGAACTTCGTGTTCACGCAGAGCAAGATGCTGCCGGCGCCCTCGCTCGCCGATCTGAACCCGGAAGCCGCGCATGAGCCGCTGCTGCCGCACCGGACCAGGGCCCAGATGGATGTCGCATCCACCCTCGCCGCGCCGGGCCGCGATCTGTTCGCGATCCCCGAGGGCTCGGTCGAGGTGCTGCTGTCGACGACCTTGTCGCGGCGCGCCGCGACGCGGCTGGCGATGGCAGCCGAGACGCCGCGTGCGGCCAAGGGGCGTGCGGCCATGGGTCCTGCGAAGGACACCGCCGCAAAGCCGCTGGGGCGCAACACCGCGCAAGCGGCGCAGGCCGCACCGAAGCGTGCGGCGCAGGCCAAGGGCACCACGCCCCGCGCGACCCGGATTGCGACCGGCCTGAAGAAGCGCGCTTGAGTTGCTATTGCCGCATGATGGCGGCGACGCAGAGCAGCACGATCAGCGCCAGGAAGAACAGATCCATGTAGGACTTGAGCTCGCCGTCGCGCCGCAGCCGTGCGACGTCGGCGACGATCTGCTTGCGCGCCGCGGTTCCGCCCGAGCCGTCGTTGATCGGCGCCTGAAGGCGGCGCGTCTCGGCCTCCAGCTTCTCGATCTTCTGGAAGAAGTAGAACGCGCGCAGCGTCGAGGCCGCGCGCATGCCGGAATAGACCAGCACCAGAATCGCCAGGATCGCCCGGTTCGGATACTTCTCCATGAAATTCAGGCTGAAATAGACCATCGCCAGGAACGCGAAATTGGTGACGAAGCGGTAGACGAAGCTGAGGAAGACCATGCTGGCTCGAGCCTTGAGGGGTGCGCAACCGGATCGGCTTACGGTTACGGGATCAGGAAGACCCAGAGCGGAACAGCCGGCCTGGACGCCGTGCAGGTCCGTCTACGCCAACTTCGTTTCAACAAAGATACCACGGCCCCGCAACCCGCCGCCTTTTAGCCGCGCGCGGCCACAATTCAAGCCGGGAGCCCGGCCGCCGCCAATGGAGATTTGGCCGAACTCGCGATAGACTGGCCCCGCCAAATGTGGGGTCTGCCGATGCCGAAGAAGGGAATCACGGGCCACGACGAATGGGTTCTGACCGAGGCGCTCGCGACCGCGCTGGTCGCGCTGGAGCAGCTCGAACCCAAGCACAGGCCGAACGCGCATATGGACGATCTTCGCAAGATGCTGTCGAACGGCAAGGAGCCGGCGGCGGTGAGCCTGCACCTCGCCCAGGCCAAATGCCGCCTGTTTCCCGAGCTCGATCCGCTGGAGATCTACCGCGAATACGGCATCGGCGAGGAATATGGCTGAGGCCCGCGCGCCGCGGTACGGACGCGTCGGCTGCGAGTTGAAGCGCTTAACGATCGCGCCTCAAAGCGCGATGAGATTTGGATGAATCGTCATCGCGCGTCAGGTTGTTGTTTACGCATGATCTCCGCGCAAACGCGTTCCGCGTTTGTCGCGAGGGAAAACCGCTTCGCACTTTGCGCTAACGCGGCCCTTCGGGTCCGGATCATGCTTTAGGGTCCGCCCGCAACCGACCCTGCGATCACCATGGCGAGCGCGGCAAGATCGATCCTGCCGTTGACGATCAGCTCCTCCGAGCCTTTCGCCTCGCTGCCGCCCTGGACCTTGAGCGCCTGCGGCCGGTTCGCCGCCTGCCGTTCCAGCTCGCTGATGATGGCTTCCTTGAGCTTCTCTTCCAGCATGGGCTTGTCCCTCAGGCCGCCATCGCGCGGCAGGATTGCGCGCAGGAGCGGCACATCGCGACGCACTCGTCCATGCCGCCGATCCGCTCGCAATCATCCGCGCATTCGTTGCAGATTTCCGCGCATTCGCCGCAGCTATGCCGGTGATGCGGCGTGTTGATCAGCATGAAATGCGCGGCTGTTCGGCAGATTTCGGCGCAGGCCATCATCAGGCGGAAATGTTTTGGCTCGACGTGCTTGCCGCCGGTCTCGAGGCAGTGGTTCATCGCGGTGCCGAGGCAGGTCTGGTAGCAGCTCATGCAGAGCGCGATGCAGCGGGTCATCTGTTCGGATTGAGCCATCCGTTCTCTCCAATTGCGCCTTCGATGCCGCCCTGCCCGCTCACGCTCAACCAAGGCGCGGCTTCGATCGTTCCTGCCCGTCGGCCGATTGTGACTGCGGGAACCGCGCATTGCTGGCGCAGGGCCGCGCTTCTCATGCCAGGCGCGGCGGCAGGCTGTTGTGGATGGTGCAGGCGGCAATTGCGGCGTGGCCGAACGCGACCGAGATCTGGTGCAGGTCGGTGACGACGTCGCCGATGCCTAGGAGCCCGCTGACAGAGGAGCGCTGATGATCGTCGACTTTCAAGTAACCGTCTGCGGTATGCTCGGCGCCGAGCGACACAGCGAGCTTTGAGCGCACCTCTGCGCCCATCGCGGGATAGACCAATTCGAATTGCGCCGTCCTTCCGTCCGCGAAAACGGCTTCAATCCTGTCCGCCGTCCGCCTGAGGCGCAGGTCGGGCGCGAACACCACCTTCACACCGGCTTCAGTCAGCCGCGACATCGCGGCCTCGTCGTCACTCTGCTCGATTGCGAGCAGCGTCACGTCGCGCGAGTAGCCGCGTAGGAACAGCGCCTTGCCGGCGGCGGTGCCGAGCGGGCCGACGACGCCGATGCGGCAGCCGCGCGCCTCAAAGGCGTCGCAGACCGGACAATACCGCAACTGCCCCTCCGCAACGGCGGCGCGCCATTCGTCGAACGGCGGATGGGTGTCGACGATGCCGCTGGCGAGAACGACGGTGGCGGCCTCATGCGCGCCGCCGTGCCAGCTCGCCCGAAAACCGTGCGCTTGCCGGTCCAATGCCGTGACCTCGGCCTCGACACGCGTGACGGCGAGCTCGTCCAGTTGCGCCGACATGCGCGCGATCAGCTCGGCGCCGGATAGGCCGTGGACGAAGCCGGGCACGTTATGACTGCGCGGGATCAGCGCCGCCCGGCTCGCGCCGCTATCCACGACAAAGACGCGGCGGCGGAAGCGCGCCAGATAGATCGCGGCCATCATTCCGGCAGGGCCGCCCCCGATGATCAGGCAATCGATCGATTGTGCACCGGTCATTTGGGATTCGGATCCTGAAGGCCGGCGCCGGGCTCCCCAAGGCGCCCGCTCCGCGCCAGCTTGACCGCATTGCCGAGCGCGCGCGCCGCATTCACGACCTGCCGCTGAAACTCACTGTCCTCGTCGAGCTCGCGGTGCGAGGTGGCGTATTGCTCCATGTAGCCGAGATAGCCGTCGAGCTCGGCGAAGCGGCCTGCCGAGATCAGGTGCATGTCGGTGAGCCAGTCCGACAGCGCCCGGCGCACACCCTCGGCACCGACGGAGTCGCCGTGAACCACCAGGCCAAAGTGACGGCCGGCGAGATGGCGCGGATAGGACCAGCCCTTCAACTCGATCGCCTTGGCTTCCTTGGCGGTCTTGCCGTGGGTCGAGGTCGGATCGGGATTGCCGCCGTCGGCACAGACCATGCGGTCCATCATCGCCTTGAGCCCGGCGGGCACGTGATACCAGTTCACCGGCGTCACGATCAGGATGCCGTGAGCCGCGACCCAGAGCGGATAGATCTCATTCATCCAGTCGCTGGTCTGACCCAGCGAATAGTTCGGATAGCAGCTGCACGGCCAGTGGCAGAGCGGCATCGCGGTCGCGACGCAGGACTTGCAGGGATGGATGGTCTTGCCGAACTCGGAAGCGAGGCGCGACAGGTCGAGGATGTCGACGGCAAACCCCATCTCGGTGAAGACCGGCTCGGCCAGCTTGACGAGGCGCCATGTCTTCGACATCTCGCCGGGACAGGTATGCTCGCTGCGCGCCGAGCCGTTGATGATGAGGATGCGCGGCGTTTCGTTCGCATCGTCATGCCGCCGCTGCGCCGCCAGCACGGCGGCGCGCGCATCGAGCCAGTCGAGGGCGATATCGTAGTCGGGATCGGCAAATCCGGGGCCGGCCTTGCGCGTCAGCGGCGCCTTGCGCGAATGGCTGTAGGCGTCCCAGGCGGCACTGACGATGGCGTCGAGCTCGCGCCCGAGCGGCGCAAAGGCGGGATCGATGAACTGGCTCTTGTAACGGTGCTCGAACTCCTCGCGCGACAGCTTGACCGGCGGCATCCCCTTGCGAATGTCGGCTTCCGTCATGCTGGCTCCTCGCGAAGTCGGTCTGATGCGACCAACCCGGGGCGCCGCGCTCGGTTCCGCTCGGCTCTACTGGCGCACGACCTCCGGCGGCAGATCGAATTGCGCGATCCGCTGGTCCAGCCGCCACAGCTCGATGCGGTGGACCAGAACGAGCGCCGCGGCCTCGCGCTTGGCCTGCTCGTCATTGTCGCAGACGAGATTGATGCAGCCGAACACATGCCCGTCCGGATCGATCTGGAAGGCGCGATAATGCTTGATGCTCCGCATCGTCATTCTCCTCGCCTCGGGTAGACGGGCGCGCTGAGCCAGTCCGTCAGGTTCGAGGTCACCTCGTTCTGCTTGGCGCGTCGCAGCAACATCTCGCGCTCCTTGCCGGGCGGCAGGCTGCGCGCGCGCTCGCGGGCGCTTTCGGCGAATGCGGTCAACCGCTCCTGGAGCGATTGGGTCTGTTTCCTACGATTACGCTTTGCGGTCATTTGGCCTATCGCGATGATTTCGGATCGAGGAAATCGGCCCCGGCGGGGGATCGGGCGCCGGGGCCCAAGTCGTCTGTCAGTCGAGTCGCCTGCCGGGTCAGGGGCGGCCCTGTCCGGCAGCCTTTGTAGCTTCCGCCGCGATCTCGGGTTCCGGCATTTCAGTAAGTTAACGCCGCATGATTTTACAAAGGGTTGGCGCACCGCAGCACTGGTCCGGGGACAGCACGAATGCGCGCCGGGCGGCGGCGCATTGCGACAACGAATGCGCCGGAACCGAAATGCTGATTCGCCTGTTCACGACGGGTTTGAAGGAGGATCATCATGGCGAAAGCAGCATGGAAACGGCCGGGCTCACCGATCGGCCGCAAGGGTCCACGCAAGGCCAATCCCGCGTACAAGCGGCGCACGCGCCAGCCGTGGACGCCTGCGGATGTGAGCAAGTTGAAGCAGCTCGCGAAGGGAAACACCCCGACGGGCGTGATGAGCATGAAGCTTCAACGCCCCGTCGCGGCCATTCGCAGCAAGGCGCAACGCGAAGGGATTTCGCTGAAACCCATCAACCGCTCGCCCTACAACCGGCGGACCAAAGTGGCGACGCGGCGTTGACCGGGGGCCCAGCCCTGGCACCGCGGAGTTCAGTCCGGCGGCTGCAATCCCGGCGAGCGCAGCCACTCGCTCATCTGCGACCCCGTCTCCGCCTGGCGTGCCTTGCGCAAGATCTCATCGCGCGCAGCCCCGGGCGGAAGCGATTTGGCCTGTTCGCGCAGCCGCTCCGCTTCGGCAGCCAGGCGCGTTTCCAGCAAGTCCGTTTGTCTGTGTCGACGCCGTGTCAGCATGAGGCGTTCTCCGTGACCATGAGGCGGAGCGCGCCGTTGCGTTCCTGTCACTGGTGGTCGCCAACGCCGGATCGGCATGGCGGATCATCAACGCCCCGGGCACCGAACGGTTGCTCGGGTTCCGCGATTAGTCTGCCTTGACCTCATCAGGCTCGTCTCTTCTCGATTGTCGCGATGGGCCTTGATCTCGGAACGCACCATCGCGCTGTCCATCACCGCAAGTCGCGCTGCAGCCAAGGTCCGGTCGTGCTGCTGCGTCACCTGCCTGTGCTGGTCGCGGAGAATGCGGCTTGCTTCGATGGCGCGGGCCGCACGGGCAAAGAGCGCGTTTTGCATGGCCCGTCATAGGAGCAGCAGCCGCATCCCGCCTTTGCGTAAGTTACTCAAACGACATCATCTGCTCAAAACTCTCGCGCCCGCTAACCTGGATCAAGATCGGGAATTGGCGCGCCGCCCTTCGAACATAAATCAGTCAGCTGCGCCGATAGAGTTGCAAATAGCTCGGCGAGAACAGCGCGGCGTCCTTGAGTGCGTCGAGATCGTTGATGGTCAGCATGCGATCGCGCAGCACGATCAGGCCGGAGGCGCGCAGCTCCTGGACGGTCCGGTTCAGGTGGACCACCGACAGGCCGGTGGCGTCGGCGAGATCCATCTGCGTGATCGGCATGATGCAGGAATTGCCGTCGATCATGCCGACGGGGCGAAGCCGTTCGAAGATTTCGCAGAACAGATGCGCCACGCGCTCCAGCGCGACGCGGCGACCGAGATTGATGGCCCATTCACGTTGGATGGCGGTATTGACCAGGGTTTCGCACAAGAATGCGTCCGCGAGCGCCCGATCGCCCGCCACCAGACTCTCGAACCGCGGACGCTTGATTTCGGCATAGACCGCCGGCGTCAGCGTCGCGATGGAATGATCCATCACCGAGAGCAGGAACGCATGCGCATCGCAGCTCTCGCCGGGGAAGATGAAATTGACGATCTGGCGCCGGCCGTCCTCGAGCGTCTTGTAGCGGCAGAGCCAGCCCGACAGCACGATGCGGACGCTATCGACGGAATCGCCCTCCGAGATCAGGTCCTCGCCCGCTCCGGCGCGCTGCAGGCCTTCGAGCATGGCATATTCGAGCGCTGCGCGGGCTTCGGCCGACAACGGCCTCAGCGCGCTCAGCCGGCGAATGACCGGCTCCACCAGGCTTCGATCGGAGATCGACAGGGTCATCAGCCAGCCACTACGGGTGTGTGGAATGCGCGCCTGCTGAGGGGAATAGTGATCGTGCATTGCAGCCCGGACGGATTGAATGCCATCGTGGTCTGCCCCTTGAACTCGAATGCCAGCGTGCGCTCCAGGAGCTCCGTGCCGAAACCCTTGCGCGGCGGCGGCGTGACCTTTGGCCCGCCGCGCTCGCGCCATTCGAACACGAGCTCCGCCGGCTCCGTGCTCTCGTCGAGGCGCCAGGAGATTTCGATGCGCCCGGTCGGCTGGCTCAGGGCGCCGTATTTCAGCGCGTTGGTCGCAAGCTCATGGATCGCGAGCGCGAAGGTCTCCGCCGCCTTGGGCTGGAAGCGCACCTTGGGGCCGGAAAGCCGCATCTGCTCGCCTTCGCGGGCGTTATATGCGAGCAGCTCCTCGACCACGAGATATTCGAGGTCAACGCCGCCTTCGGGATCGCGGGTCACCAGCGCCTGGGTGCGGGCGAATGCGTTGAGCCGACCGTCGAGATGTGAGGCGTATTCTTCGACGGTGGTGCTGGAATCGGCCGAGCGGCGGGCGATCGAGCGCACCACGCCGAGCGTGTTGCGGACCCGATGCTGGAGCTCGGCCAGCAACAGGCGCTGCCGCTCCTCGGCGCGGGTGATCGCGGTGACGTCGATGAAGGTGATGACGACGCCCGCGATGAAATTGTCGATGCTGCGATAGGGCAGGATGCGCACGATGTAGCGCGTGCCGCTGTCCGGCGCGCTCAGCTCACGCTCGGCGGCGGCGAGCGTGCGCAGCACGCGGCGGATGTCGTCATAGAGCTCCTCGATCGGAATGCGCGCCTTGATGTGCGCGATCGGCCGGCCGGTGTCGGTCTCGACGAGATGCAGGACTTGCGTGATCGCCGGCGTGAAGTTCATCACACGCAGATCGTTGTCGAGGAACACCGTCGCGATCTGGGTGCTCTCGAGGAAATTCTTGAGGTCGCTGGTGGCGCGCGTCAGCTCCTGGACGCGGTGCGCCAGCTCGCCGTTGACGGTCGTCAGCTCCTCGTTGACCGACTGCAGCTCCTCGCGCGAGGTCTCGAGCTCCTCATTGGCTGACTGCAGCTCCTCGTTGAGCGACTGATATTCCTCGTTGGAGGATTTCAGCTCCTCGTTGGTACTCTCGAGCTCCTCGATCGTCGCCTGGAGGCGCTCGCGCGTGGCGCGCAGCTCACTTTCGAGCCGCTCGACATGTTCGGTGCGCACCAGCACGTTCGGATTGCCCTGGTTGGCCTCGATGGCACGGACCGGGCCGTCCTTGAACAGGACGACGAAATTGCGCTGGGCGCCGGCGCCCTCCTGGATCGGCTCGACGGTGATGTCGACCAGGACGCGGTGACCGTTCACGCCGAGCTGAACCTGCTCGGCATGGGCCGGTTCGCCCGTCTCCGCTGCGCGGCTGAGCGCGGTGCGCAGTTCGAGCCTGAGATCGCGATGCACGAGCTGCAGGAGGTCGAGCGTGGCCGCGCCCGCCGTCGGCTCGATGTAGCGGCCGGTGCGCCCCGAAAAGTGCAGGATCTGGAAATTGTCGTCGGTGATGACATAGGCGGGCGCATAGCGCTCCGCGATCCGCTGTGCGCGGCGTTCCAGGCCGACGTCGGGCCCGAACGAGCGCACCGGCGGCAGTTCGACCGCCTGCCTGCCCGCAGCGGTCGTGATCGGAAATTCCGGCGGCAGCCGTGTTCCGGTTTCCAGCTTCTTGAAGATACGGGCGCGGCGGTCGATCGGCGCGAATAACTTCGGGTGCCGCGTCACGTTCTCGGAATTGCCGAGGAACAGATAGCGCTCGGGCAGCAGCGCAAAATGAAACAGCGGGATCACCCGGTTTTGCAACTCGGCATTGAGATAGATCAGCAAATTGCGGCAGGAGACGAGGTCGAGCTTCGAGAACGGCGCGTCCTTGATGACGTTGTGCTGGGAGAAGATGCACATCTCGCGTAGCTCCTTGACCACGCAATAAGTGTCGCCCTCGCGCACGAACCAGCGCGCCAGGCGCTCGCTGGTCATATCGGCCTCGATGTTGGTGCGATAGCGGCCGACACGCGCGGTCGCCAGCGCCCGCCCGTCGATATCGGTGGCGAAGATCTGCACCTGCGGCGCCGAGTCCATCCGCGTCATGTGTTCACGAAGGAGGATGCCGATCGAATAGGCCTCCTCGCCGGTGGCGCAGCCGAGCACCCAGACGCGGACCTGCTGGCCCGCAGTCTTGCCCTCGAAGATCTTCGGGATGATCTTACTCTCCAGCACCTCGAACTCGCGCTTGTCGCGGAAGAACTCGGTGACGCCGATCAGGAGGTCGTTGAAGAGGTGCTGGGCCTCGTCCTTGTCGTTCCGCAGGAAATCGACATAGGCGGGAATCTCGTCGATCTGGACCACTTGCATGCGCCGCTGCACGCGGCGCAGGAAGGTGTTCTGCTTGTAGCCGTGGAAATCATTCCCGGTCTTGTTGCGCAGGATGTCGGCAATGCGCGACAGCGAGGTCGCGGCCGCCGCGAGCACCTCGTCAAAACCCTGCTTCTCGTCCAGGCGCCGCAGATGACGGGCGTAGACCTGGATATGTTCCGGGATGTCCTCGGGCGGCAGCACATAGTCGGCGATGGCGGCGGGCGTGTTGCTGTCGTGCAGGTGGTCGGCCTCTTCCTGGTTCACGACCTTCTCGGCGATGGCGAGGCCGCCATGATCCTTCAGCGTCGCGGTGCCGAGCGTGCCGTCGCCGCCGGTGCCGGCGAGAATGACGCCGATAGACTGCTCGGCGCGCTCTTCCGCCAGCGACACCAGGAAGCTGTCGATGGTGGCCCGCTCACCGGGGGCCTGCTCGGCCTTGCGGATCGCGAACCTGTCACCCTGGATCGTGGTGATCGTCCCCGGCGGGCACAGATAGACCGTACCGCCCTCGATGGCGTGGCCATCGCCGACATCGGCGACCCTGCCGCCATTGGAGCCCTGAACGATCCCGCGAAGCCGGGACTCGTCAAATGCCTCGTGATGCTGAAGCGCGAGCACGATAGCCTGATCCGCGCCCAGACTCAGCTTGGCGAAAAAGCGCTCGATGCTGTCCATCGCGCCCGGCGAGGCGCCGACCCCGATGATCAGAGGGGACTTGATCTGGCGCTCTCCATCGACCGGCTGGTCGCCGATTTCATTCATGGCTCTGGCAGCTTTCGTTCACCGACCGGCACCAACGGGGACCGGTTCCTGCAAATAGCAGAAATCGATATTACCCCAACAGATCAAAGGCAAAAATGTCTCGAAGTGTTTTGGGCAGCCCGCCGGGGCGTGGCGAGGTTCCGGTCCGGGAATCCAGGCGTGCCGGCTCGACAACGCCGCAGTGCGACGACAACGACCGCCGATGCGGCAGCGCAAGTGCCCGATTGAGGCCGAAAGCCGTCAAGCGCCCGGATCGACCTCTCGCTGGAGATATGCCACGCGCTCCTCGATAAGGACGCGATGGCGCTCCCACTCCACCAGAGTCTGCCTGAGCAACTGCACCAGCCGCTCCGCCTGACGCGTGTCGTGGCCGCCGGCTATGAGCTCACGAACGCGTTCTTCCTGGTCGCGGATGCGCTGCCAGCCTTCCTCAATGTCGTGGTCGGCCTTCACCAAAAGGCTCTGCTCGGCATTGAGCTGCGCGGTGCGTTCAGCAAGGGAGATGGCCATGGCGGAGCCTTCACGCCTCCCGTTTGCGAACCGGGGGGTCGAGCGATTGTAGCACGACGCGCCGGATCATGTCGGCATATTCGCGGTATTCGGCCGCGCGCGTCTCATACATCTCGGCAACCGCGGCCCGGCCGCTGCGCCGGCCGTCGGCGGCCATGCGCTGCACCAGCTCCGCCCGCTCCTCGATGATGCGCAGCGCGACGCGCAAGGCTTCATCGACCCGCCCTTCCTGCTCCTTGGCGAGTGCATCGGCGGTGAAGCCGTGCCCCACCTGGCAGCGGAAGCGCATCGGGCGCGCTTCCTTGACCTCAGAGAGCACGCCGCCGCATGCCGGGCAGGTCAGCGCGACAGGTTCGGCAATCGCGCCGAGATTGTCGCTGCCGACGCGCTCCCCGGCGGCAATTTCCACCTCGAGCCTGATCTCGGGCGGGATCGGCAGCGCCGCGCCAGCCGGCTCCCTGACGAGCTCGGACAGCACGTCGCCCATCGTGGCGCCGGGAACGCAGAGATCGACCGTGGTCGCTTCCATTGCGCGCCGCGGCATCTCGTCCGAAATTGCGTCCGCAGGGTCCTGAACCACGGCCATGCCGCCACAGCGCTTGATGGCGTTGAGGCCGGCCGCGCCGTCCGACAACAGGCCGCTCAGGAGCACGCCGATCACCCGCGGGCCGTGATAGAGGGCGGCGGAGCGGAACAGGGCATCGATCGCCGGCCGCACCATGTTCTCCCGCGGTCCTCGGCCCAGGAAAATGTGATCTCCGGACAGCAGCAGATGATGGTCCGGCGCACCCAGGTAGACCTGGCCTGGCTCGATTTTCATGCCGTTCTGGGCTTGCCGGACCGGGAGCGGCCCGGCACTGCCGGCGACCGTCGAGAGGATGCCGATGCCCTGCACCGGAATGTGCAGGACGACGAAGACGGCCGCGGGCAGATCTGCCGGCAGACGGCCCAGAATCTGCTTCAGTGGCGCGGTCGCTCCGGCCGAGCCCCCGATGACAATGATGTCGCGGTTGCTCATGGAACCGGCCTCCGATTGCATCGTTTGAAGTTTGCACCAAGGCGGGACAAGGTCTTATGTTCCTACAGAGTTGAAGCAACCGGAGGCACCATGGCGGCCCTATCTGCGTCATCGCATCGGCGCGCGCCGCTCACGGGACGCCGCATCCTCATCGTCGAGGACGAATATTTCCTCGCCGATGACATCGGCAGGACGTTCCGCAACCTTGGCGCCGAGGTCGCCGGTCCCGTCGGTCACCTCGCGGACGCGATGAAGATCCTGCACGACGGCAGTGTCCTGGATGCCGCCGTGCTCGACGTGAACATCCGCAGCGAGATGATCTTTCCGATCGCCCGCGAGCTGAAGGCGCGCAAGGTGCCCTTCGTGTTCACCACGGGATACGACAAGGTCACCGTCGGTGCTGAATTCCAGGACGTGCCGCTGCTGGAGAAACCGATCGATCTCCCGGCGATGGTACAAAAGCTGGTCGCGCTCATCGCCGATGCGCAGGCCTGACACGCAACGAGGCGTGTTCCTTCGCCGTCATTGCAAAAGGAGCAAGACAAAAGGAACGTTCGATGATCTACGCACCCGACATTACCGCCGACAAACAACTGCTGAGCCATTCGCGCCAGCTCGTTCGCGAGGCCATGGCGTTGCTACGCAGCAGCGATCATCTCGTGAGCGCGCTGCGCCTGCGCGACGGATTGGAGGAGGATCACGACGAGTCGTCATCCCGCGACGACAAGCGGGCCGGTGACGACCTGTGATTCGAGGGCGCCATTCGCCGATCAGAGCAAATGCGCGAAAGCGAGCCAAGCGGTCACCGCCAGGCAAAGGAGAACCGCAGCATAAGGCAGCGCGACGCGCAAGACAGGCCTCCCCGCTTCAGCTCATCATCATCCAGACGATGGCTACCAGCATCACGAGAAAGCCCGTGATTGCAGTCGCCACAAAGGCCTGTTCGATGCGATCCATTGCCATCGCAGCCCCCACCTACCACCTCGTGCAATCTGACGGCTTCGGAGGTCCTGCGCATTAGGCTATGTGAATCCGCGCGAGGCTTTGTCGGGCCGCGGAATCGGCCATCCCGCTTCTCAGAGATTGCGCCGACGGCGCGCTACGACTTCGCCGTGCCCGGCTCGGCCATCTTGCGGTGCTGCCTGGCCAGCATTTCGTTCGGCGTGACGTTGGCGATCGTGGTCTGGAGCTTGTTCTTCAGTCCGGTGACGATGTCCGCGTCGCCGCGCAGCATCGCATCGAAGCCGGCCTTGGCGACGTCATAGGCGCCATCCTTCGGTTCGGTGCCGACCTTGGTGTCCATCATGTCGGCGCGGCGGAAGAATTCGGTTTCGGTGGCGCCTGGCATCAGGCAGGTCACGGTGATGCCGCTGCCGCGCAACTCTTCGCGCAGCGCAAACGAGAACGAATCCAGGAACGCCTTGCTGGCGTTGTAGACCGCCTGAAAACTGCCCGGCGTGAAGCCGGCAATCGATCCCGTGATCAGGATGCGCCCGGAATTGCGCCGCAGCATCTCGTTGCCGGCGCGATGAATTAGGTAGAGCGTGCCGGTGATGTTGGTGTCGACGATGTGCCTGATGCGCCGGAAATCCTGATCGAGGAAGGCCTTGCCGAGGCCGACGCCGGCATTGGCAAGCAGCGCGTCGATCGGCCGGTCGCCCACGGCCGCGCAGAGCTTGTCGACACCTTCGGTGGTGGCGAGATCAGTCTCGACCGGCTCGACGCTGCCGCCGAGCCTGCGCAGATCGACGGCCACCCGTTCGATCTCGGGCTCGTCCGCCGCGATGACCAGATTGAAACCTGCTTGCGCGCAGCACCTGGCGAGCTCCAGGCCGATCCCGGTGGAGGCGCCGGTGACGACGGCGAGTTGATTGGCGGGCATGAGCGTGTTCCTTCGACGTCATTCTTGGAGGCGGGATGATCACGCCCAATCACTGCCCTGCGGTCTCGTTCCTATTTGCACGCGCCAGTGCGGTGCGAACAATTTGCGCGCCGCATAGCAACCATCGTTCATTGCTGGACTTAGATGCCTCGTGGTTAGCCGTGGAGGACGGACATGAAGGCGCTGGTTTGGCATGGCAAGGAGGACATCAGGTGCGACACCGTCACCGATCCTGAAATCCAGGACCCGCGCGACGCCATCGTCAAGGTCACGAGCTGCGCCATCTGCGGCTCCGACCTGCATCTCTTCCACAACTACATTCCTGGCATGCTGCCCGGCGACATCATGGGCCACGAGACCATGGGCGAAGTGGTCGAGGTCGGCTCGGGCGTCAACGGCAAGCTGAAGAAGGGCGACCGCATCGTCGTGCCGTTCACGATCATCTGCGGCGAATGCGACCAGTGCAAGCGCGGCAATTTTTCGGTGTGCGAAACCACCAACCGCAAACGTCATCTCGCCGACAAGGTGTTCGGGCACAGCACGGCGGGCCTGTTCGGCTATACGCATCTGACCGGCGGCTATCCCGGCGGCCAGGCCGAATATCTGCGCGTGCCCTTTGCCGACGCCACCCACATCAAGGTGCCCGCCGGCGTCCCCGACGAGCAATTGCTGTTTCTCAGCGACATCTTCCCGACCGGCTGGCAGGCCGCCGTGCAATGCGACATCGTTCCGACCGACACGGTCGCGATCTGGGGTTGCGGCCCCGTGGGGCAGATGGCGATCCGCAGCGCTATCCTGCTCGGCGCCAACCAGGTGATCGCGATCGATTGCCTGCCCGAGCGTCTCAGCATGGCGGAAGCCGGCGGCGCCACGACAATCAACTTCGAGACCGAGAGCGTGCTGGAGCGGCTCAAGGAGCTGACCGACGGCAAGGGGCCGGAAAAGTGCATCGATTGTGTCGGCATGGAATCCCACGTGATGGCTTCCCTGCCCGACACCCTGCTCGACCGAGCCAAGCAGATGGTGATGGCGGAGAGCGATCGGCCGCATGTGCTGCGCGAGATGATCTATGTCTGTCGGCCCGGCGGCATCCTCTCGGTGCCGGGCGTGTACAGCGGCTTTTCCGACATGCTGCCGATGGGCGCCTTCATGAACAAGGGTCTGACGATGCGGACCGGCCAGACCCACGTCAACCGCTGGACCGATGATCTGCTCCGCCGCATCGAGGAAGGCCAGATCGATCCATCCTTCGTCATCACCCACACCGTTCCGCTCGAGCAAGGCCCCGAGATGTACCAGGTGTTTCGCGACAAGCGCGACTCCTGCGTCAAGGTCATGCTGAGGCCCTGAGGAGCAAGCTCATGTTTCATTTCTCCAACATCGTGCGCACCAAGGGCGATCCGAAGATCATCGAGGGTGGGCCGAGCCTGAAACGGCCGGAAGACCAGCTCGCCCGCGCGCTCGGCTGGTTCAGCATCGGCCTCGGTGTCGTGGAATTCTTCGCGCCGCGACGCGTCACCGAAACGCTGGGCATGGAAGGCCGCGAGACGCTGGTGCGTGCCTTCGGCGTGCGCGAGATCCTGGCCGGGATCATGTCGCTCTCGGTCGACAAGAACGCTGGCCTGTGGGCGCGCGTGGGCGGCGACGGCCTCGATGCCGCCGCGCTGCTCTCGGGGCTGACATCAGACAATCCCAGGAAGGGCAATATCGCCCTGGCGCTGCTGATGGTCGGCGGCATCGCCATGCTCGACTACCGCGCGGCGCAGGACACCAAGCCGCGCCGGCCGCCGCGCGATGCACGCCGCAAGCTCTATCCGAACCGCAGCGGCTTCCCCAAGGGCATCGAGAACGCTCGCAGCGCGGCGAAGCAGATCGCCGCGCACGCCAAGCATGACGAGGTGAAGCGAGACGATGACTGAACGGTCCCGTGAAGCAGGTGCGTGGTGGGAATCCGCCGTCATCTACGAGATCGCGCTGATCTCCTTCCAGGACTCCAATGGCGACGGCAAGGGCGATCTCGCCGGCCTGATGTCGCGCATCGATTATCTGAAATGGCTCGGCGTCGACGCGGTCTGGCTGACGCCGATCTACAAGAGCCCGTTCCGGGATCTCGGCTATGACATCTCGGATTACTGCTCGATCGATCCTGCCTTCGGCAGCCTCGATGATTTCGACCGCCTGCGCGAGGCGCTGCACGCCGAAGGCATCCGCCTCATCCTCGATCTCGTTCCCAATCACACCGCGGACGATCACGCATGGTTCGTCGAGAGCTCCAGCTCGCCCAACAGCGCCAAGGCCGACTGGTACATCTGGGCCGATGCGGCCGAGACCGGCGGGCCGCCCAACAACTGGCTGAGCCGCTTCGGCGGAAGCGGCTGGGAATGGTGCGAGGCACGGCGGCAATATTACTATCATTCCTTCCTGGTCGAGCAGCCTGACCTCAACTGGCGCAATCCGCAGCTGCGCGCCGCGATCGCCGATGTGATGCGGTTCTGGCTCGACCGCGGCGTCGACGGCTTTCGCGTCGATGCCAGCGCGGTCCTGATGAAAGATGCGCTGCTGCGCGACAATCCACCAAACCCGCAGGCCCAGGGCAAACCGCCGCCGCAGCGTCAGACGCCTGTTTTCACCGACGACCGGCCGGAGACCATGAACTGCATCGAGTTCATCCGCGAGGTGATCGACGCCTATCCGGAGCGGCTGCTCTGCGGCGAGGTGCAGGGCAAGACCGACCGCATCGGTCACTTCTACGGCAACGACCGGCCGCGCCTGCATCTGCCGCTCAACTTCGCGCTGCTCGACGCGCATTGGGATGCGCTGTCGCTGCAAGCGGCGATCGACGCCTATTATAACGCCCTGCCCGACCACGCCTGGCCGGTCTGGCTGATCGGTGGCCACGACAAGCAGCGGATCGCGAGCAAGATCGGCGAAGCGCAGATGCGCGTGCTGGCGATGCTGCTGATGACGCTGCGCGGGACGCCGTTCCTGTATATGGGCGACGAGATCGGCCGCAAGCGGGTGCCGATTCCGCCCGATCGCGTCCGCGATCCCTTCGAGAAGCTGGTGCCAGGATACGGGCTGTGCCGCGATCCCGAACGCGCGCCGATGCGGTGGGATGACAGCGGCAATGGCGGTTTCAGCACCGGCGATCCCTGGCTGCCGCTGGAGCGTGATGGCGCGCTCAACGTGGCCGCGCAGCAGCACGACGAACGCTCGATCCTGGCGCTGTTTCGCGCGCTGATGACGCTGCGGCGTGAGCATGCGTGCCTGCGAAAGGGCGGCTATAAGCCGCTGCGCGCACAAAACGACGTACTTGCCTACCGGCGAACCGATGGCCGGAACGAGATCCTGGTCGCCCTCAACATCGCCGCCGAGCCGCGCAAATGGCACTGGCGAGGCCATGGCCGCCTGCTGATGTCGACGCATCTCGACCGGCCGCCCGCGGCGCTGCCGGACGCCACCGTGCTGCTCCGGGGCAATGAAGGCGTGATCATCGCGCTGGAGACCCGGTGATCGCCGCAGGAACCATCGGCGCGCCGGCGAGTCTCATCAACGCTTCCGGCGTCCCCCCGCTGCCGGAAGCGCACCAGACCGCAGCCCCGGCGCTCCCACCTTCAAGCGCCGGGGCTCGCGGCGTGAGCCTGGAGGCAGGTCATATCGGAGGCAGCTCATGGGCAAGACCAAGGATCTTCGCGAGCGGATCGTCGGCAAGACGAGGCAAGCCGTCGGCGAGATCATCGGCGACCAGGATCTCCACGACGAGGGCAAGATGCAAGCCGAGCGCGGCCGCGACGAGCAGGGTCAGCCGAGCGAGCTCAATCCGCTGAAGAAGCTCAAGCGACTCACGTGAACCGCCGTGCAGCCGGCCGTCTCCCTTCAACACACCGGCGGAAGCATCTCTTTGCTCTCCGCACGGTCGCGGCGTTCACGCTGGATCGCCGCTGCCGCGCTCGGCCTGATCAGTAGCAGCTTCTCGACCATCGTCAGCCAGCTCTTCGCCACCCGGATTGGCCGCGATGCGGCGGTCGACTGGATGACGGTCGCGGCCATTCCGGCGCGCGACTGGGCGATCAGCGCCGAGCCGTCGTGGAGCGCGATCCTCACCGGCATCGCCTTCCACCAATGGGCGGATTTTTCCTGGGCGCTGGTCTTCTTCGGCGCGCTCGGGCGCTGGACCGCCGATTTGCGGCCGCTGACGATCCTGCTGCTCGCGCTGCCCTGGGCGGTGTTCTCCTCGGCCATGGAATGGTTCGTGCTGGCGCCGCTGTTTCCGTTCTGGCAGCCGCTGTTCACGCTGCAACAGCCCTACTGGATCGGCTTGCTCGTCCACGGCTCTTCCGCCGTGATGTATCCCCTGTTCGCCGGACTGCGCTGGATGCCGGGCAACGCGCCGGCACGAGACGTGCGCTTCACCAATGCCTGGATCACCGGCGCGGTTGCCGTGCTTGCGATGCTCGGCACCATCGCGCTGCTCGGCAGCGTCGGCTACGAGTTGCCGTGGATGGGCCGCGACAAGGATGCCGACCAGGCCTATCTTCGCCACATGACGACGCACCACGCGCAGGGTATCGAGCTCGCGCAGATCGGCGCCGAACGCGCCCGCGACCCGCATCTGCGCAAGCTCGCGATGCTGATGGTCGCGAGCCAGACCGGCGAGAACAGGATTTTCGAGACCTGGTGGCTGAGCTGGTTCGACACGGACATGCCGGATTGCAGCACAGAGGAACGTGCCGCCATGCCGGGCTTCCTGACGCCGAACGAGATGCGCCAGATCAAGAGCGCGCCGGCCGACCAGTTCGACGCGCTGTTCGTCGCAGCGATGAGCAAGCATCACAGAGGCGCGGTCAGGATGGCTGACCAGATGTGGCACAGCCGCGGTGATCTGCGCCTGCGCATCATGGCCCATGCCATTCGCCACGAGCAGCAGGGCGAGATCGCGCTCATGCAAGGCGTGAATGGCGTTGCCGCTGTCATCACCGCCTTCCGCAACATGCGCGGTGACAACGTCAATTGCGCGCTGGGAACATCGGCTCGGCGAGCCGATTGGCGAACACAATTCCCAAACGGCCCATTCGCCGAGGCAAACGTATCAAAGGTTAATGCGTTCGGCCGTCCTTCTCAGTCAAAGTCCGGCACGGGCGGTGGGCATCGGACATCGCATGCAAGCAGGATTTGCTTACTCCAGGCTCGCCGATCGTCTGGCGAGCCTCGCCGACCTGACCGCCGACGATCTCGGGCTTCTCGCGGACATGCCGAGCGGTATCGCGCATGTCGGCGCACGTCAGGCCATTCTGCGGCATGGCGACGAGGCGACCCAATGCTGCCTGGTGCTGCAAGGCTATCTCTCCTGGCAAAATACCGAAACCCAGGACGGGCAGATCACGTCGATCTGCGTGGCCGGCGACATCGCCAACCTGCACACGCTCTATCGTCCGCGCATCGACGGCAATCTGATCGCGCTCGGCCCCGCCGTCGTCGCGCTCGTGCCGCACCGCTTCTTTCGCGAGATGGCGGCGCGGTCGCCGGCGATATCGCACGCCCTGCTGCTGATGCTGCTTGCCGATCACGCCGTGCAGCGGAACTGGACGGTCAATCTCGGCAGCCGCGATGCATTGACGCGCGTGGCGCATCTGATCTGCGAGATCACCACGCGTCTGCAAATCGTGGGTCTCGCCACGGATTTCAGATTGTCCTCGCCCTTTACCCAGTCCGACATCGCGGCCGCCTGCAGCATCTCCGCGGTGCACGCCAATCGCACCATCCAGGAGCTGCGCCGCTGCAAGCTGCTGCAATGGCAGGGCAAGACCATCACGATCACCAATTGGCCGGGACTGGTCCGGCTCGCCGGCTTCGATCCGGCCTATCTTGGTCTGCGGTCCGCAAGGAGCGATGCGCGGCTGCCGCACCCGAGAGCGGTGCCGGCCGTCGCGCTCGCTTGAGCCGCTTCGAGGCGCGCCTTCTACGCGCGCCAGAACTCCGCAAGCTCTTCTGCGGTCACGAGGTCCACCTGGCCGTGGAAGCGGGTGCGATACATCGTCATCAGCGCATCGTGCCCGACGTCGGACGAGCTGCACAGCGCGTCTTCGACGATGACGACCCTGAACCCGAGATCGACGGCGCTCAGCACCGTCGACAGCACGCAGACATCCGTCTCCGCTCCGGTGATGACGACCGTGCCGACGTGCTTTGCGACCAGCAGGCGCGCAAGAGCGGGATTGCTGAACGCCGAATAGGCCGGCTTGTCGACGACCGCTGCGGGCGGAACGAGCCGGCCGAGCGCCGGCACGAGGTCGAGCGCGGAGGGCGGCAGGTGCCTGCGCGTAGCCTCACGCCAACGGTGAAAATAACTCTGCCACTGGCCGGGGCGATCTTCCGGATCCTGCGGCGTGATGAAGCGCGTAAAGATCGTTCTTTCCCGATAGCGCGACGCGATCGCGGCGATCGTCGGCAACACCCGTTCCATCCACGGCGTCGCCCATAGGCCGCCGGGCGCGAAAATGTTCTGCATGTCGATGCAGAGGTGGGCGGCGCTGGTGATATCAGCAACTTTCGACGTGCCGTCCCTCATCCTCCGTCACCGCCAGCTCGCGTTCAACTCGCCGAAATCGGGGCTTCTGCACCGTCGATGATCTCGGGAAGGACGTCCTTGAACAGGCGTACCGGAACGGATTTGGCCGCAGGGACCTTGCTGCCCTCCGCGTAATGCCAGAGCGGCACGAGCACGTTGCATTCCGGATAGTAGCCCGCAATGTTCCTGCGCGGGATGGCGTAGGGCACGACCTGGAGCTCGCTCAGACTGCGCTCGACGCCGTCGCCCGCTTCCGTCACCAGCGTGACGGTGTCTCCCGCCTTCAGCCCGTCGTCCTCCATGTCGGCAGGGTTCATGAACACGACATAGCGGCTGCCCGCGATGCCGCGAAAGCGATCGTCCTCGGTGTAGATCGTGGTGTTGAACTGCCCGTCCGCACGCATCGTCATCAGCTCGTAGACGCCGTCGTTTTCGCGCGGCGGCGCGAAGGCCGCCTTCGGAACCGTGAAGTTCGCCTTGCCGTTCGGGGTCTTCCACTTCCGTTCGCGCGCCGCGAGCGGCCGCGCAAAACCGCCGGGCTCGAACATCCGCGCATTGAAGTCCTTGAACTGATCGGGATAGGTGCGCTCGACGGCGTCCCGAACCTTCGAGTAATCGCCGACCCAGGCGTCCCAATCGACATTGGGATTGGGCTTCAACGTCGCCTTGGCGAGACCGGCAATGATCGCCGGCTCCGACAGAAGATGTTCGGCCACCGGCCTGCGCTGGCCGCGCGAGCCATGGATGCAGGCGGTGGAATCCTCCATCGACACCGCCTGCGCGCCGCTGGCCTGCTCGTCGATCTCGATCCGGCCAAGGCACGGCAGCAGATAGGTGATCTCTCCCGGCACGAGATGGGTGCGGTTGAGCTTGGTCGCGATCTGCACCGACAGGCGCAAACGTGACCATGCGGGCTCCATCAACGACCGCTCGGGAACAGCACGGAGGAAATTGCCGCCGAGGCTGACGAAGCCGCGAACCTCGCCCTTCAGGATGCCCTCGCAGGCGTCCACCGTCGACAGACCATCCCATCGCGGCGGCTCGAAACCGTAGAGCTTGGCAAGCTTATCGAGCGGCACGAGCTTGGTCTTCTCGGAGATGCCGACCGTGCGCTGGCCCTGGACGTTGGAGTGGCCGCGGATCGGCGAGATCCCGGCCCCGCGCTTGCCGATATTGCCGCGGAGCAGCAGCAGATTGACGATCATCTTTGTCGTCTCGACGCCGTGCTTGTGCTGGGTGAGGCCCATGCCGTAGTTCGCAATCACGGCGTTCGCCGCCATGTAGGTGTTGGCGGCCGCGAGCATTGCCGACTGCGGCAGACCCGAGGCTCGCTCGATCTCGCTCCATTCCTGCTCGCGGCAGAACCTCGCGAACTCCTCAAATCCCGTGGTGTGCTGCTCAATGAAATCGACGTCGATCACGCGCGGCTCGCCGTACTTTACGGCGCGATCATCCGCCTCGATCACCAATTTGCAGATCCCGATGATCGCCGCAGCGTCGCCGCCGACTCGCACCTGATGATATTGCGAGCTGATGCGGGTCCCGCCCGCAATCATCTGGACAGGATTTTGCGGGTTCACGAAGCGCTCGAGGCCACGCTCGCGAAGCGGATTGAACACGACGATCGGCACGCCGCGCTGCGCCGCCTCCTGGAGCGGATGCAGCATGCGCGGCGCATTGGTCGTGGTGTTGTGACCGAAGAAGAAGATGCAATCGGTGGTCTCGAAATCCTCCAGCAACACGGTGCCGACGGGAACTCCGATTACCTCCGGCAGCGCCACCGACGTGGTTTCGTGGCACATGTTGGAACTGTCGGGGAAATTATTGGTGCCGTACATCCGGCCGAACAATTGGTACATGTAGCTCGCCTCGAGCGAGGCGCGACCGGACGTGTACATGATGACGGAATGCGGATCGAGCCGGTTCAGCTCCGCGCCGATCTCCCGGAAGGCCTCGTCCCAGCCAACCGGCAGATATTTGTCGCTGGCGCGATCGTAACGCATCGGCGTCGTCAGGCGCCCCTGCTCCTCCAGTTGGTGATCGGACCAGGTTTGCAGCTCGGCCAGCCTGTGCTGTGCAAAAAACTCCGGCGTCACGGTCTTGCGCGTGATCTCCCAGGCGGTTGCCTTGGCACCGTTCTCGCAGAACTCGAACGGACGCGGTTTTGCCGGCTTGGCCCACGAACAGCTCACGCACATGTAGCCATCGGGCTTGTTCTGCTTGAGCAGGATCTCGCTGCCGAGGATCGCGACCTCTTCCTGCGTCAGGATGTGAGCAACGGCGTTGAGCGAGCCCCAGCCACCTGCCGGACCATCGTAGGTCTCGACCTTTGCCTTTTGCCGCATGACATGTCCTTCGATCGTGCAAGCCTGAACGCGAAGAACCCGAGATGCCATCGCAAGTTCCTAGGCGTTTGGGAACCTTGCTCACGCTCGCGCGTCGATGAACAGACGTAAGGCAAGCATGCATGCACGGCTCCCAGTTCAGCGCACGCGATCGCGTCTCGACACCCGCGGCCTCGGTGAAAATGCCCCGGCTTACGTCGAGCGGCACGCACGACGCACGCATCATGGCCGAGGAATCTCCGGTGGCGCTCGTCTATGACGGCACGACGACTGCCGTGCTGATGGCGAGCCCCGGCGACCTGACCGATCTCGCACTCGGATTCAGCCTGACCGAGGGGATCATCACAGACATCGGCGAGATCGAGGAACTCACGGTCGTTCCCGGCGCCGACGGCATCGAGCTGCGGCTATGGCTGCGGCCAGACGCCGGACGCCGGCTGAAGCAGCGACGGCGGCACCTGGTCGGACCGACCGGTTGTGGCCTGTGCGGCATCGACAGCCTGCACGAAGCGCGCCGCATCGCGCCGCCGGTCGAGCGGGCGACGGGCCTCACGCGCGAGCAGATCAGTTCGGCCATCGCGGCGCTCTCCGAGTCGCAAATCCTCAATCACATGACACGCGCCACCCACGCCGCCGGATTTTTCGAGCCAGGCAGCAGAACCATGATCGTGCGCGAGGACGTCGGCCGCCACAATG
This sequence comes from Bradyrhizobium sp. USDA 4486, assembly GCF_054057995.1. Taxonomy (NCBI): domain Bacteria; kingdom Pseudomonadati; phylum Pseudomonadota; class Alphaproteobacteria; order Hyphomicrobiales; family Nitrobacteraceae; genus Bradyrhizobium; species Bradyrhizobium sp. USDA 4486. The sequence continues at coordinate 1,662,394 of NZ_JBSRZV010000001.1, read as the reverse complement.
CACTCGACAAGCTCGCCGGCGCCCTCGCGCTCGAAGGCACATCCGGGCGCACAGGCGCCGTCATCCTCACCAGCCGCATCTCGGTGGAGATGGTGCAGAAGACCGCAGCGATCGGTGCCGGCGTTGTCGTCGCGATATCGGCGCCGACCGCGCTTGCCGTGCGAACGGCGGAGGCCAGCGGCATCACGCTCGTCGGTGTCGCGCGGGGAGACACATTCGAGATCTTCAGCCATCCGGCCCGACTTCGCGGTTGAACCGGCACGCGCGCCCCGCGGCGTTCGTACTTAGCGAGGCAATCGACTCAATAGGTGGCCGCACTGTGCGGCCCTGATCGCGTTTTAGGGAGCCTCTCTCCGGGGCCTGCCCGTGATTCCACGCCCGACCCAAGCCCTCGGCGACGCCAATCCGACCAACGCAAACTGTGAACCTCCCCGGGGATATCCTTGTGGATACCCTGTGGAGAGGTCACGCCAAGCGCGCCCCCGCGAGCCAAAAACATCAGTAATTTCAAGGGAAGTGGTGCGCTCGGAGGGACTCGAACCCCCACGATTTTACTCACTGCCACCTCAAGGCAGCGCGTCTACCAGTTCCGCCACGAGCGCTTGGGAATGCCGGCTTGAGGCTTGAAGGCCCGCCGCATCAACGGCGCCGATCTAACAAATCCATCAGTGGGGTACAAGTCTGCTGAAGCCCTGACTTCCACAAGCTTGGGACAAAAATGTTCCGTGCCTGCCCGACCGGGCTGCCCCCGGGGGGCCGCTGTGCCACGGGCCCTACCGGGTCCCAGGCGAGCGCGGCAGCATCTGTTTGACCTCGACCGCGATCCGATTGCGGTCGACCAGCACGACGCCGGAGGCCACCGGCAGATTGTTGGCGAGAACCTTGACCTCGTCGGCCTCGGTTGCGTCCAGTTCGATGATGGCGCCGCGGGAAAGACGTAATACTTGATGGATCGGCATGGTGGTCGTCCCGAGGACGACCATGAGATCCACGGTGACTTTATCGAGAGTGGGCACTGTCAGGACCGCCGCAACTTGGGACTGGGGCCAAAGAGCTTGGCATTTGCTCCCGCGATGATCACCACGTTATGGTTAGCCAATGGTTAATTCTCCTCAAAACCCCCGCCCAAACCAACGTCAAGAGCTCGATTTAACGTCGTTTTCCGTCTCAGGCGGTGAGCCCGCCGAATGGCGCATCTCGGACGCACCGGTGCCCTATCCGGACGCCGTCGCCGAAATGGAGGCGCGCGTCGCCGCCATCGCGGCCGGCGAGGCGCCGGAGCTGGTCTGGTTGCTGGAACACCCCCCGCTCTACACCTCGGGCACCTCGGGCAAGGAAAGCGACCTGCTCGATCCCCGCTTCCCGACCTTCGCCACCGGGCGCGGCGGGCAGCTGACCTATCACGGGCCCGGCCAGCGGGTTGCGTACATCATGCTCGACCTCAAGCGGCGCCGGCCGGACGTGCGGGCCTATGTGGCGAGCCTGGAGGAGCTGATCCTGAGGACACTCGCCGCCTTCAACGTCCGCGGCGAACGGCGCGAGGACCGGGTCGGCGTCTGGGTGAAGCGGCCCGACAAGGGGCCTGAGCACGAAGACAAGATCGCCGCGATCGGCGTTCGGCTGAAGCGCTGGGTCTCGTTCCACGGCATCTCCATCAATGTCGAGCCGGAGCTGTCGCATTTCGCCGGCATCGTTCCTTGCGGCGTCGCCGATCCCCGCTATGGCGTCACCTCGCTGGTCGATCTCGGCCAGCTCGCAACCATGGCCGATGTCGACATCGCGCTTCGGCAGGCGTTTGAGGAGCTGTTCGGGCCAACCAAAGCGTTGGTGCCGGAAGCAGCTGTCTAACATTTTTCTCCCTGAGCCCGACCGCGCGTGTTCTCCGCACGCCACGGAATCAACTATGCTCGATTCCGGTGCCGCCCACGCCTCCCCCCTCCGCCGCGAAAGCAGACATCATGCCGGGCTATTCAACATCGGACCGACTGTTCGAGCGCCAGGCATAAGGAGGGATTGCGCTTTCTGCTCGCAATGGGAGGTTTTGACGATGAGACTTTCTGCGCCGATCTATCATCTGAAGCGTAAAGCAAAGCGCCTGTCGCGCGAGCAAGGCATTCCGCTGCACGCTGCGCTCGACCGCATTGCTGCGACGGAACGGTTTTCCGCCTGGAGCATGCTCGCGGCGAAGGCGGCGGCGATGACTCCGGCCAACAAGCTGTTCCCGCAAATTCAGCCTGGCGACCTCGTGCTGGTCGGCGCGCGTCCCGGCCAGGGCAAGACGCTGATGAGCCTCGAACTTGCCGTCGAAGCCATGAAGTCAGGCCGTCGCGCCGCGTTCTTCTCGCTCGAATATACCGAGAGGGATGTGCTGGATCGCCTGCGCACGATCGGCGTGGAGCCGGCGCAGTTCGCGGACATGCTCGAGGTCGACTGCTCCGACGTGATCAGCGCCGACTACGTGGTGAAGCAGATGGCGACGGCTCCTCGCGGCGCAATCGTCGTGATCGATTATCTGCAACTGCTTGACCAGCGGCGGGAAAACCCCGACCTGACCGTTCAGGTGCGCGCGCTGAAATCCTTCGCGCGCGACAAGGGACTGATCGTCGTCTTCATCTCGCAGTACCGGTCCTACGATCCCTCCATCAAGCCCTGTCCTGATCTCAGCGACGTCAGGCTGCCGAACCCGCTGGACTGACGCTGTTCGACAAGACGTGCTTCATCAACAACGCCGAAGTTCAGTTCCGCGCGGCGAGCTGATCCAACCGACGCGGCCGCGGGTGAGACGGCTCACCCGCGGCTTGCGGCCTCACGCCGCTTCAGCGAAACCTCGAGCTTGCCGGCGATGTAACGCCGCTCCTGGGTCAGGCCGCCAAAACCGTAGGCATCGCCCTTGACCTCGTCGACATGCAGATAGGTCTCAGGATGCAGCGGGCCCAGAATTTCGGCCATGCGCTCGAACATCGCGGCGAGATAGGCCGCCTTCTCGTCCTTGGTGTTGGTGCCTTCGGTGACATGGATGTCGATCCAGTAGCTGGCGAGCTTCTGCTCGGCGAGCGACTTGCCGCCGGCGAACCAATCGCCCGCATCGACCGATTTCACGATGATGGCGGTGACCGCGGGATCCTTGTGCAGGATCTTTGCGGTGAGCTCCGAGACTGCGCTCGCAATGTCGGCCTTCAGCGACGGCGACTGGCGGGACGACGTGTAGGATACGGTGATCAGGGGCATGGTCGTTCTCCTCGAGATGTCGCGCAGGTCTTGCGCGGCGTTGGTGAGAAGCTAGACCTACTCCTGTCATTTTGGTACCTTATCTCTGCTGATACGAATGATAAATAATCAAAATGACAGCCACACTCGACATCGCCACCGTCCAGGCCTTCCTGCTGGTCGCCGACCTCCAGAGTTTTACGCGCGCCGCCGAGGCGCTCGGCACGACCCAGGCGGCGGTCAGCCTCAAGCTGCAACGGCTGGAGACCTTGCTAGGGAAACGCCTCGTCGAGCGCTCGCCGCGTGCGGTCCGGCTCACCGCCGACGGCGCCAGCTTCCTCGATCGCGCCCGGGCGCTGATGGCCGCGCATGACCTCGCGCTCTCGGGCGAGGCGCCGGCTACACAGTCGCTCTCGCTCGGCATTTCCGACCACGCGGCAGGCCCGGAACTGGTGCCTCTGCTCGAACGCCTGCATGCGATGTCGTCGAACCTCACCCTCGCCGTCACCATCGGCTTCTCGCGCGAGATGCAGGATGCCTATGATGCAGGCGAGCTGGATGCGGTGATCGTCCGCCAGGAAGGCAGCCGCCGTGGCGGCGAAGAGCTGGCCGAGGACGAATTCGGCTGGTTCGCGTCACGGCGCTTCGCCTTGCCGAAGGGCGAGCCACTGCCGCTCGCGACACTCGCCCCGCCCTGCGGCGTCCGCGCCATCGCGGTGCGCGCGCTCGACAAGGCCAGTGTCGCCTGGCGCGAGCGTTTTGTCGGCGGCGGTGTCACCGCGGTTGTCGCCGCTGCGCTGGCGGGCCTCGCGATCGCGCCGCTGGCGCGGCGGATCGCGCCTCCCGGGCTGATCGATATCGGGCCCGCGCACAAACTGCCGAAGCTCGGCAGCTCGAAAGTGATGCTGCATTCGAAGGTCAGCGATCCCGTAAAACTGGCAGCGTTGCGCGCAGTGACGGCAACGTTTCGAAGTGCAGCCGCCACCTGAAACCTCAAAGGATTGCCTCGAACGCGCTGCGCAGCGTTTCGTGCCGAAAGACAAAGCCGCGGCTCAGCGCCTTGTTCGGCAGCACACGCTGACCGCCCAGCAAAAGCTCGTCGGCAAAGCCGCCGCCGATCCTGCGCAACAGCCCGCCCGGGATACGGAACACCGCGGGCCGATGCAGACGACGGCCGAGCTCTTCCGTGAATTTTGCATTGGTGACCGGGATCGGCGCGGTGGCGTTGACGGGCCCGGTGAGATCCGGCGTTGCCATCACATAGGCGATCAACCGGATGAGGTCGTCTCGCTCGATCCAGGACATCCACTGCCGCCCGGTGCCAAGCGGACCGCCAAGGCCGAACTCGAACGGCGTCAGCATCCGTGTAATGAAGCCGCCTTCGGTGCCGAGCACGAGGCCGATGCGCAAGTACACCACGCGGACGCCAAGCTCCTCGGCCGGCCCGGCCGCCTTCTCCCAGGCCGCGCACAGCTCGTGGCTGAAGCAGGCGTGAGATTTGGCCGATTCCGTCAGCACCTGGTCGGCCCAGAGGCCGTACCAGCCGATCGCGGAGCCGCTGACCAGCACCTCGGGCTTGCGCTCGAGCCGCGCGATCAGTTTGACGACTTCGCCGGTCATGTCGATGCGCGAGCCGATGATCTTCGCGCGCTTCGCCTCAGTCCACAGGCCGTTGCCGATCGGCTCTCCCGCGAGATTGACGATGGCGTCAATTGGCGTATCCGCGGCAAGCTGATCGAGGCTGGTGATCAGCGTGACCGGCGGCGGCAACATCTCGGCCTTGGCGGGGTTACGGATCAGCGCGATGACGTGATGCCCCGCCCCGCTGAGGCTCGCCACAAGGCGGCTGCCGATGAAGCCGGTGGCGCCAGTGATCAGCACGGTCTTGCGGCCGGGCAACTTTTCGACCAGGCCCTCGGCAGGAACGCTTCGCATGCGGCCGAGCCGCCGCATGGCCGCAAAATCCCTGATGCCGCAGAGCGACGCGCCAACCGCGCAGCCGGTCGCGGCGATGCTGAGCAGGCCCTGATAGACCATCCTTACGCCGAACGGCTGCATCGCCCAATCGATCAGCACCGGCAGCAGCAGAACCAGGATGGCGCCGTAATTGATCGCGAGCAGCGTGTGATTGATGCGCTCGCTCGGCGGCAGCTTTCGGCTCAGATCCTCCTCGACGAAATCCATCAGCGTGATGATGATCTCGGCCACCAGCACCGCGACGATCAGCAGCGCCAGCACGCCATAGACCTCGAGCCAGCCGAGCAGCAGGAACAGCAGCGCATAGAGCATGTTGCGGATCCCGTGCAGCTTGAGCTCAAAACGCTGCGACGGACGCCAGGCCAGGCGCTCGGTGAATTCGTGGTGATAGAAGGTGTCGAACACGCCCATCACGATCTGGATGGCGATGAGCGTCCACAAGAGCGGCGTCATGATACGGCCTCCCTGAACAATACGGACTGGTGGATCAGCGCGCCGTAACGCGGATGAATGACATCGAGGGTGAAGCGGAACGCGCCCTCGCCAAGATCGCTGTGCGTCACGGTGAGATCGCCCGGCGTGAGCCATTGCGGCAGCGGGATCCAGAGACGTCCAAGCTGGAGCCCATAACCGGCGCTGCGGAACGTCAGCGCCTGTCCCTCGACCGCGATACGGAGCGCCATCGACACGCCGAAGCCGACATACTCCTCGAGCCCGGTCGGACCGGCGAAGCGTTTTGCCGAATGGATCACCTGCGGAAAACCGCGCTTGCGCGAGCAGATGCGGGTCCAGGTCTGACCTCCCGTCGCGCCGTCCTCGGTAACAGTCACGATCATGGGCACGCCGGTGTCGCGCCCCGTGGGCAGCGGCCCGCCGATCAGCCGCGCGACTTGTGCGAGCCACCATCCGATGTCGCTGAAGGCGACCTCGTCGACGACACCGACATAGACCACGCTGTCGCCGTCGGCGACGCGTTTGGAGAAGCGCCGCCAGGTCGCGAGCGGCAGGCGGCCCCAATCCTCGTCCGACAGCAGGCTGCGGAAGCGGCGATCATCGAGCAGTTTGGTGTGAGCGGAGGTTGGTACGTTGGAGCCTGATAATCTCGCCGACGTCATCGCAACCTCCTCACCTCTATTTGGCCTTGCCCGGCGGCAGCAGGTTGGCGATCTTCTCGCCAAGCCGCATCAAGGCAACCAGCCGCGGCCGCGGCACCTTCAGCATCTGCATGAACCAGTGGTCCGCGAGCTCGGTGAAGGCGAGCATCTCCTTCAGCCGCTTGCTCGCGACCGGACTGATGGTCGGATCATCCGTCGCAGCGGACACGCAGGCCCTGAGCGCGACGATGGCCGGATCGATCTCCCGCTCCTTGCGCCGCGCCGCGATGCGGACAGCGACCTCCCAGATGTCGGTCTCGGCCTCGTAATGGTCGCGGCGGTCGCCGAGGATCGGCACCCGCCGGATCAGGTTCCAGGCGAGCAGCTCCTTGAGCGAGTTGGAGACATTGGACCGCGCCATGCCGAGCGTGTCGGCGATGTCCTCGGCCGTCATCGGCGCCTCGGCCAGATAGAGCAGCCCGTGGATCTGGCTGACCGAGCGATTGACGCCCCACCCGTCCCCCATGTCACCCCAATGCAGGATGAAGCGCTCGGCGGCGGCAGGGAGTTTCTTCTTTCCGGTTATTTCTGTCATAACAGAAACATCTGATAAATAACATTGATTGTCAAGCGCGATGAGCGGCCGGGCCGTCCCTGCATACCGCCCGCGAGATTTGCCTAAAAATGTCCCAGGCACGGGAACAATTTGCCGAGCTGTGGCGTTTGCCCCCGTTCAGGCAGGGTTCCGGAATGGTCGAAAAGTTCAGTCGGCAGAGAGACTTGTTCGAGAGCGAGCGCAGTTTCCGGCTGCTGGTTGAAGGAGTCGCGGACTACGCCTTGTACATGCTGGACCCCAACGGGATCATCACCAGCTGGAATATCGGCGGCGAGCGCATCAAGGGCTATTCGCCCGAGGAAATCCTCGGCCAGCATTTTTCCCGCTTCTACACGGAGACCGACCGCGCCGATGGCAAGCCCGCGCGTGCGCTCGGCATCGCCAGGGAAAAGGGCCGCTACGAGGAGGAAGGCTGGCGCGTCCGCAAGGACGGTACGTTCCTCTGGGCCAGCGTCGTGATCGATCCGATCTACGAGGACGGCGAGCTGGTCGGCTTCGCCAAGATCACACGCGACATCACCGAGCGCCGCAACGCGCAGCTCAAGCTCGAGGCGATGCAGAAGCAGCTCGCCGAGTCCCAGAAGTTCGATGCGCTCGGCCAGCTCACCGGCGGCGTCGCTCATGACTTCAACAACCTCTTGATGATCATCAGCGGCAGCCTCCACGTGTTGAAGCGGGGCGCCGATAATGAAGCCAAGCTCGAACGCGCAATTTCGGCGATCGAGACGGCGACCAAGCGCGGCGCAGCGTTGACCAACCAGCTTCTCACCTTCGCACGGCGGCAGAGCGTCAATCCGCAGGCGATCGATTTCGCCGACCGCATCGGCGCGATCCGCGAGGTGCTCGATGCCGGCGTCGGCAGCTCCGTGCGCGTGACCTACGACGTCAGCCGCGACGTCTGGCCGATTAAGGCCGATGTCTCGGAACTCGAGACTGCGCTGCTCAATCTCGTCATCAACGCCCGCGACGCGATGCCCGACGGCGGCACGGTGACGATCCGTGCGCGCAATGTCGTGCTGGATGAAGCGTCCCTCGCCGGCGAATTCGTCGCGATCGACATCGCCGACACCGGGCTCGGCATTCCCTCGGACGTTCTCGACAAGATCTTCGAGCCGTTCTTCACGACCAAGCCGATCGGCAAGGGCACCGGCCTCGGCCTGTCCCAGGTGCACGGCTTTGCCCATCAGGCCGGCGGCACCGTGAAGGTCGCGAGCGAGCTCGGCAAGGGTACGACTTTCACCATCCTCCTGCCGCGCGCCGAAGGGGCGCCAGCGCGCGAGGCGACGGGAAGTGGATCGTTCCGCGGCAGCGGCACCGTGTTGCTGGTCGAGGACAATCCGGACGTCGCCCTCGTCAGCATCGGCCTTTTGGAGCAGCTCGGTTACCAGGTACGGCGCGTCTCCGATGCCGAAGCGGCCTTGCGCGAGATCGAGACGAACGGCGTCGACTTCGTGTTCTCCGATATCGTCATGCCCGGCAAGATGGACGGGCTCGGCCTCGCCCATCTTCTGCGCCAGATCCGCCCCGGCCTGCCGGTCCTGCTCGCCACCGGCTACAGCGACGTCGCCTCCGGTATACGCGGCGATTTCCCGATTCTGCGCAAGCCGTACGAGATCCACGAGCTGAGCGAAGCGATTTCGAAGCTGCCGAGGTGATTGTTCACCTTCCCACCTCGGCGCCGTCATGGCCCGGGCTTGGTGTTTGGCCCGGCCACCCCCGCCTGGCCCGGTTGCACGAAGAACGATGATGCCCGGCCTTCGCCTCGCCGAACCGGCTTCGGCTGCGCAGGCGGGACACGCATGACGACCTCTTGTGAGATCGCCTACACCGTCGGCAACACCGAGAACTTCTCCCCTGCCCCGCGCAGATTGAGCTCGTCCGCACTGGCAGTCTCACTCGTCACGCTGTCCACGCGCGCGGACGGCGGTCCGTGCCGGCACAGCGCGACCATGTCGGCGACGTGCTTCGGCGTTCCCGCGAACAGCGCTTCGACGCTGCCGTCGCGACGGTTGCGGACCCAGCCTTCGAGGCCGCTGGCGGCGGCCTGATACTCGACCCAGGCGCGATAGCCGACGCCCTGCACGCGCCCACGGATCATGACCTGGAGGATCGCCCGGCTCATTTCTTCAGTCCGAGAAGATCGGCGCTGCGCGCTTTTACCTCGGCGTCGCGCATGACGCGATTGGTCAGTTCTGCTGACGGCAATCCCCTCAGCGCTTTCGGTGCCGCGCCCTCGCGCAGCGCCTTCTGCGTCTCGTACACCGCCTGCATCGCCGCCGCGATCGACGCATGTCCCTGAAGCGCGATGCGCACGCGCCGGCCGGCGAGATAATCGAGCGCGCTCAAGTCCTCGGGCGCGCCGCCGAGCACGATCGGCAGGCGCGTCGCAGCCGCAATCGCGTCCAGCTCCGCGCGCGATTTGATGCCGGTGAAGAACAGCGCATCGACGCCGGCGGCCTCATAGGCCTGCGCCCGGCGGATCGCATCGTCGAGCGAGGTGATCGAGGCAGCTCCGGTGCGGCCCATGATGACCAGCGAGGCATCGCTGCGGCCATCGAGCGCGGCCTTCATCTTGCCGACGCCCTCCTGCAGCGAAATCAGCTGCGTCTTCGGCTCGCCAAAGGCGGCGGGCAGCAGCGTATCCTCGATGGTGAGGCCGGCGGCGCCCGCCGTCTCCAGCTCCTGCACCGTGCGGCGGACGTTGAGCGCATTGCCATAGCCATGGTCGGCATCGACCAGCACAGGCAGCGCGGCGGCGCGCGACATCCGCCGCATCTGCTCGGCAAGTTCGGTGAGCGTAATCAGCGTGACATCAGGGTCGCCAAGCACCGCGAGCGATGCGACCGAACCGCCGAACATGCCGAGCGGAAAGCCGAGATCCTCGGCGATGCGGATCGAGATCGCGTCATAGACCGAGCCGGGATGGACGCAAGCCGAGCCCGACAGGATCGAACGCAGTTTCTCGCGGCGGGAACGAAAGGCCATGGTGTCCTCTCAACTATTGCGACGCGGCCGCAATGACGGTGCTTGTGGGGACGGGCGAGAGCCCCACTCACGCTCCTTACGCAAACTCCAAAATCAGCGCGTCCACCGCGAGCGTCGCGCCGGCGCTGGCGTGGATCTTCTTCACGGTGCCGTCCTGCTCGGCGCGGAGCACGTTCTGCATCTTCATGGCTTCGACCACCGCGAGCGTCTCGCCGGCCTTGACCTCCTGCCCCTCGCTCACCGCGATCGAGACAACGAGGCCGGGCATCGGACAGAGCAGCTTCTTGCCGCTGTCGGAGGCTGCCGTCACCGGCATCAGCCGCGCGGAGGCCGCCTCGGCTTCGGTCCAGACATAGACCGGCACCTCGACGCCCTGATGCGCGAGGCGGATGCCGTTGGCAATCGGCCGCGCCTGTACCGCGACGAGGTGGCCGTCGATGGTGCCCTGCCAGACCGGATCGCCCGGCTTCCATGGCGACTGCAACAAATGCGCGTTGCCGGCCTTGCCTTCGGCATCGATGAAGCGGATCGCGATGGCATCGCCTTCGCGGCCGACCTCGAGCAAGATCTCTTGGCGGTCGAGCCAGACCGCGCGCCGGCGCTCGCGCTGCACGATCCTGCCGCCCAATTGGCCCGAGATCTGCCGCTTGCGCTCCCCGAGCACATGATCAATGGCGGCGCCGACCGCAGCGATTCGCCGCGCGACCTCGCCTTCGGGCGCGCGCACCGCAAAACCCTTCGGGAATTCCTCGGCGATGAAGCCGGTCGACAGCCTTCCCTCGCGCCAGCGTGGATGATGCATCAGCGCCGACAGGAACGGGATGTTGTGCCTGATGCCGTCGACATAGAACGAATCCAGCGCGGTCGCCTGGGCCTCGATCGCGGCCGCGCGCGATGGAGCATGGGTGACGAGCTTGGCGATCATCGGATCGTAATGGATCGAGATCTCGCCGCCCTCCTGCACGCCGGTGTCGTTGCGCACGGTGATGCCGTCCTGGCTGGTTTCCGGCGGCGGACGATACTTCACGAGGCGCCCGATCGAAGGCAGGAAGTTGCGGAACGGATCTTCCGCATAGAGGCGCGATTCCACGGCCCAACCCGTGAGCGTGACGTCCTTCTGCGCAATGGCGAGCTTCTCGCCGGCGGCCACGCGGATCATCTGCTCGACGAGATCGACGCCGGTGACGAGCTCGGTGACGGGATGCTCGACCTGGAGGCGCGTGTTCATCTCCAGGAAATAGAAGCTCTTGTCCTGCCCCGCGACGAATTCGACCGTGCCGGCCGAATCGTAATTCACCGCCTTGGCCAGCGCGACGGCCTGCTCGCCCATCTTGCGGCGCGTAGCCTCGTCGAGCAGCGGCGACGGCGCCTCCTCGATGACCTTCTGGTTGCGGCGCTGGATCGAGCATTCGCGCTCGCCGAGATAGATCACGTTGCCGTGCTTGTCGCCCAGCACCTGGATCTCGATGTGGCGGGGATCGACGATGAACTTTTCGACGAAGACGCGGTCGTCGCCGAACGAGGCCTTGGCCTCGGCCTTAGCCAGATTGAAGCCCTCAGCGGCCTCGGCCTTGGAATGGGCGATGCGCATGCCCTTGCCGCCGCCGCCGGCGGAGGCCTTGATCATGACGGGATAGCCGATCTCGTCGGCGATGCGCACCGCGTGCTTGTCGTCCTCGATGACGCCGAGATAGCCGGGCACGGTCGAAACCTTGGCCTTGGCGGCCGCCTTCTTGGACTCAATCTTGTCGCCCATGGCCGCGATCGCGCCCGGGTTGGGACCGATGAAGACGACGCCGGCGCCTTCCAGCGCGCGCGGAAACGCCTCGCGCTCGGACAGGAAGCCGTAGCCGGGATGGACAGCCTCGGCGCCGGTCTTCCGGCAGACCTCGACGATCTTCTCGATCACCAGATAGCTCTCGGCCGCCGCGGGCGGGCCGATCAGAACGGCCTCGTCGGCCATCTCGACATGGAGGGCGTCGCGGTCGGCCTCGGAATAGACCGCGACCGTCTGAATTCCCATGCGGCGAGCGGTCTTGATGACCCGGCAGGCGATTTCGCCGCGATTAGCGATCAGAATGCGATTGAACATGCTTTTCTTGAGTCTCGACCTTGGGCGGGACCCCTTCCTGACCGTTGCAGCCTATGGGAACGGGCCGTGTGGCTCCCGTGGTACATTAAAATGAGCCGGAGGCAACGGTCTAAATCCGGCCCCTCTGGCGTACCAGCGCAAGACCGAAACGGCCGGACGCGCCCCCGGGGTCGCCTACGGCTTGCCGTCCACGCCCCGGACGAGGCTCTGAATGAAGCCCAGTTTGGCGACCACGGCCGGCGACAGGATGAAGGGATAGAGGTCGCGCAGGCCCATGGCGTGGTTGACGCTGTTCATGGCGAAGGTGAAGGGCAGCCATGCGTCGACGAGCGCCTGGACGTCCCTGGCCTCGTACGGGTCGAAGCGGATGCGCGCCGACAGCTCCCCGTCGCGGTCGACCTTGGGGCGCACCTCCAAGCCGAACTCGGCGGCCATCTCCAGGGTGTCGACGATGTGGAGATAATGCGCCCAGGTCTCCGCGAAATCTTCCCACGGATGTGTGGTGGCATAGGCCGAGACGTAGTTCTGCTGCCAGTTCGCCGGCGCGCCCTCGGCGTAATGGCGCTGCAGGGCCTCTCCGTAATCGGCGGAATCATCGCCGAACACCGCGCGGCATTCCCTGAGCTTGCCGCCGTCGCGCACCAGCACGTCCCAGAAATAGTGCCCGACCTCGTGGCGGAAGTGCCCAAGCAGGGTGCGGTAAGGCTCGCCCATCTCCAGCCGCCGCCGCTCGCGCTCGATATCGTCGGCCTCGGTGAGCGCGATCGTGATCAGGCCGTTGTCATGGCCGGTCATGATCTTTTGTCCGCTGCTGGGATCGTCGGCGAGGAAGTTGAAGATCAACCCGTGCTCGGGATTGTCCTGTCGGGTCTGGAGCGGCAGCTTCCAGCGGATCAGCGAATAGAACAGGCGGTGTTTTGCGATTTCCAGCTCGCGCCAGCGAGCGAGCTGCGCGAGATCGGAGAGGTCAGGCACAATGCCGTTGTGGCGGCAGGCGCGGCAATAGCCGGTGGCATCGCCTGCATCCGTCAGCCAGTTGCAGGCGTCGTACTCGGCGTTGCGGCACAGCATACGCCCCCTCCCCTTGTCGGCGAGCGTGGCCCAGGCCTTGGCTTCAGCCTCCCCGTCCGGCTCGATCGCCGACATCGTCTCCTTCTCGGGCAGGAAGGCGACCCGATGGCCGCAGCGTTCGCAGGCGCGGTTCTCGAAATAGAGGACGTTGCCGCAGGCCTGACAGACAAAGAGCTTCAAGATTTAGCCTCTCGGGAAAGGGAGTTTTGCGAATGAGAGTTGGGGCGCCTCGCGAAGACGCGCCCGCAGGGCCTATCGTTCCACTGTCGGGAACAAATTGCCAGACGCCAGGTTTCGTTCATAGCCGGCAGCATCCACCTGGGGCCACCAGATGGTCAAAGACGCATCTGCTGGGTCTTGGAGCTTTGCAGCTGCCACGCAATTTGATGGCGCTTTCCGACATATTCCTCCGTAGGCAATGGTCATCACGCTTCGTCTGTGTGAATATCGGCCCGGCACGTGCGCTCTCGCATCACAACGGCCGACGCCTTGAACGACAATACTTCCGAGACCCTTGCTGCCGAAAGGCTGCGCCAGCACCTCGAAGACATCGCGAGGGAGCGTGATGAAGCATATCGTGCGCTCCAGGAGAGAGAGGCCGAACTGGCGCGCATCCAGCGCATCGGCAAGGTCGGCGGCCTCGAGGTCGACTTCCGGGAGGGTTTTCGGAACCGCCGCTCGCCCGAATATCTGATGATCCATGGGCTGCCTCCCGAGGCGGCCGACGAGACACACGAGGATTGGATCAATCGCATCCATCCCGACGACCGCGATGCGACCGTCAAGCATTTCTTCGATGCACTGGCCGGGACCAGTGAGGACTACACAGCCGAGTACCGCATCATTCGCCCCAGCGACGGCGAGACCCGCTGGATCCGCGTCGTCGCCAAGATCGAGCGCGACGGCGACGGTCGCGCCATCCGCCTCGTTGGCGCCCATATCGACATCACCGACCAGGCGCTGGCCCGCGAGACGCTGCGCGAGAGCGAGGAGCGCTTCCGGCTGATCGCCGACAGCGCGCCAGTGCCGATCTGGGTCACGAAGCTCGACCGCAAGCGTTCCTTTGCCAACCAGGCCTATGTCGATTTCGTCGGCCTGCCCTATGACCAGGCGATCGATTTCGACTGGCGCAAGGTGCTGCATCCGGACGACCTGCCGCATGTGCTCCAGCAATCCGTCCAGGGTGAGGCGTCGCTCAAACCATTCGTGCTGGAGGCGCGCTACAAGAACGCCAGCGGCGAATGGCGCTGGCTGCGCTCGGAATCGCAGCCGCGCTGGGACCCGACCGGCAAGCATATCGGCTTCATCGGAGTCGCCCACGACGTCACCGTCGCCAAGCAGGCCGAGATCGAGCTGCGCCGGCTCAACGAGACGCTGGAAGAGCGTATCGTCGAGCGCACCGCCGAGCTCGAGTCCAACGAGGCGCGGCTGCGCGCGATCCTGGAGACCAGCAACCAGTATCAGGGCCTGGTCAATCTCGAGGGAGCGCTCCTCTACGCCAACAACACCGCGCTTGACGGCATCAAGGCGAGCCCCGCGGACGTGATCGGCAAGCTGCTGTGGGAAACGCCCTGGTTCACCGGAACCCACGGCATGAGCGCCGTCGTCCGCGAAGCCTTCGACACTGTGCTCCGCGGCGACGCTGTACGGCTGGAGATGCGGCTGCGCCTGCCGATCGGCGAGCGCGATTTCGAGTTCAGCATGCGTCCCGTGCTCGACCGCCACGGCAACATCACTGGCGCGGTGCCCGAGGCCGTCGACATCACCGAACGGCGCCGCGGCGAGGAAGCGCTGCGGCAGTCGCAGAAGATGGAGGCGATCGGGCAGCTCACCGGCGGCGTCGCGCACGATTTCAACAATCTGCTCACCATCATCCGCTCGGCGACCGACTTCCTGCGCCGGCGCGAGCTGCCGGAGGAGCGCCGCCGTCGCTATGTCGATGCCATCTCCGACACCGTCGAGCGCGCTTCCAAGCTGACCGCACAGCTCCTGGCCTTCGCACGAAGGCAGCCGCTCAAGCCGCAGATCTTCAACGTCGGCGGCCAGGTGGAGGGCGTGGCGCAACTGATCCGGCCGCTGGTCGGCGGCCGGATCGATATCTCCGTCGACGTGCGTGACACCGATTGCTTCACAGTGGCGGACATCGCGCAGTTCGAGACCGCGCTGATCAACCTCGCCATCAACGCCCGCGACGCCATGGAGGGCGAAGGCCGTCTCACCATCGCGGTGCGCAAGGTCTCCGGGATTCCCAGCCTGCGCGCGCAATCGGCGCGCGGCGGCGACTATGTCGCGATCTCGGTCGCGGATACTGGCGGCGGCATTGCACCCGAAAACATCGACGCCATCTTCGAGCCGTTCTTCACCACCAAGGAGGTCGGCAAGGGCACCGGGCTCGGCCTCAGCCAGGCCTTCGGTTTCGCCAAGCAGTCCGAGGGCGACATCGCGGTGACGAGCACGCAGGGCAAGGGCGCGACCTTCACCATCTACCTGCCGCAGGCGCAGTCGCCCACCGCCGAGAAGGAAGCCGCAGCGCTGACCAGCGAGGCCGCAACCACGGGGCGCGGCTACCGCGTGCTCGTGGTCGAGGACAATGACGATGTCGGCCAGTTCTCGACCGAGCTCTTGGAAGACCTCGGCTACGTGGTACGCCGCGTCGCCAACGCCAATGCCGCACTGTCAATCCTCGGCGAGAACGAATTCGCCGTCGACCTCGTGTTTTCCGACGTCATCATGCCCGGCATGAACGGCGTCGATCTCGCCGGCGTGATCCGGGAGCGCTATCCGGGCCTGCCGGTGGTGCTCACCAGCGGCTACAGCAACGTGCTCGCCGAAAACGCCCATCGCGGATTTGAATTGATCCAGAAGCCGTATTCGGTGGAGTCGCTGTCGCGCATCCTGCGCAAGGCGATCACGGAGAAGCTGTCGGTGGCGAGGTGATTGTGAACCAAGTAAAACGCTGTCGTCCCGGACAAGCGCGCTTCAAGCGCGCGCCGATCCGGAGGACCCATAACCACAGGATTGGGTTTGGCGAAGAACGACGACGCATGTGCCTCAAGACAGATTCCGCGGTATGGGTTCCGGATCTTCGCTTCGCTTGTCCGGGACGACAGCGGTGTTGGCCCGCAGCGTCTGCCCCGTCACCTCGCAAAAACTTGATCCGGCACCCCGATGAAATCCGCCCTCCTCTCCGCCTGGCAGACCTGGGCGCTCCTCTCCGCCTGCTTTGCCGCGCTGACCGCAATCTTCGCCAAGGTCGGCGTCGAGAACATCAATCCGGACCTCGCCACCTTCATCCGCACCGTCGTGGTGCTGCTCGCCTTCTCGGTGCTGCTGTTCTTCACCGGCCAATTCGCCATGCCCTCGGCGGCTTCGTCGAGGACATGGCTGTTCCTGATCCTGTCGGGGCTCGCGACCGGCGCCTCCTGGCTGTGCTATTTCCGCGCACTCAAGCTCGGCCCCGCCACGCTGGTCGCGCCGATCGACAAGCTCAGCGTCGTGCTGGTCGCCCTGTTTGCATTCGCCTTTCTCGGCGAACGGCCGACCGCGCAGGGCTGGGTCGGGATCACCATGATCGGTGCCGGCGCCGTGCTGCTGGCCGTGAAGTTTTGAGGCTTCCCTGTCGCGCCGATCTCATTCCCGTTGGAAAAGGCCCGTGCGGGCACAGGAGGAAGACAGCAGCTCCGGCTTCCGCTATCGCTGCCGAATGAACCCATTCCGCCTCAAGGACTGAAAGTGCCGTCTGACGCCATCTGGGCCTGGAGCATCATCGTCGCCGCGACCGCGTGCGTCATTATCCGCCCGTTCCGTCTTCAAGAGGCGATCTGGGCCGTGATCGGCGCCGCGGCGCTGGTGCTGCTCGGCTTCCTGCCTTGGCAAGACGCGCTTGTCGGCATCGAGAAGGGCATCGACGTCTATCTCTTCCTGATCGGCATGATGCTGATCGCCGAGCTCGCCCGGCTCGAAGGCCTTTTCGATTATCTTGCCGCGCTCGCGGTTGAGTATGCAGACGGCTCGCCGCAGCGGCTGTTCTTGCTGATCTATCTTGTCGGCACGATGGTCACGGTGCTCTTGTCGAACGACGCGACCGCGATCGTGCTGACGCCGGCGGTCTATGCCGCAACGCGTGCGGCCGGCGCCCAGCCGCTGCCCTATCTTTTTGTCTGCGCCTTCATTGCAAACGCCGCAAGCTTCGTGCTGCCGATCTCGAACCCCGCCAATCTCGTGGTGTTCGGCTCGCACATGCCGCATCTGACCGAATGGCTGCGTCAGTTCGCTCTGCCCTCGCTTACCTCGATCGTGCTGACCTATGTCGTACTGCGCCTCACCCAGCATCGCGCGCTGAAGGAGGAGACCATCGAGCGCCGCGTGCCGCACAAGGTGCTCAGCCGCGGCGGCAAGCTGACCGCGATCGGCATTGCCGCG
This sequence comes from Bradyrhizobium sp. USDA 4486, assembly GCF_054057995.1. Taxonomy (NCBI): domain Bacteria; kingdom Pseudomonadati; phylum Pseudomonadota; class Alphaproteobacteria; order Hyphomicrobiales; family Nitrobacteraceae; genus Bradyrhizobium; species Bradyrhizobium sp. USDA 4486. The sequence continues at coordinate 1,644,930 of NZ_JBSRZV010000001.1, read as the reverse complement.
ATCGGCGTCGTGCTGGTCACGGCCTCCGCGCTCGACAAGCAGCTCGGCCTGCCGACCTTCATCTGCGGCGCCGTGACGACCGGCCTCGTCCTGCTGCTCAGCCGTCAGTCGCCCGTGCCGGTGCTCAAGCACGTGTCCTGGAGCGTGCTGCCGCTGGTCGGCGGGTTGTTCGTGATGGTGGAAGCGCTGATCAAGACCGGCGTGATCGGGCAGCTCAGCGCGCTGTTGCATCAGGCCGTCGCCCAATCCGTGCCGAAAGCCGCCTGGAGCGTCGGCATCGCCACCGCGATCGCCGACAACGTCGCCAACAATCTTCCCGTTGGCCTCGTCGCGGGCTCGATCGTGGCCGCCGATCACCTGCCCACGTCGGTCGGCAGCGCCATCCTGGTCGGCGTCGACCTGGGGCCGAATTTCTCCATCACCGGATCGCTCGCCACCATCCTGTGGCTGGTGGCGCTGCGCCGCGAGAAGATCGAGGTCGGCGCCTGGCCCTTCCTCAAATTGGGACTTCTCGTGACGCCGCCGGCCCTGATCGCGGCCCTTGCGGCCGCAATCAGGTAGCGTTCAGACTCTATTGTTTGAGCATGATCTTATCGGAAAACCGCTGCGCACTTTGCGCTAACGCGGTCCTCCGGGTCCGGATCATGTTCTAGTCGTTCTCGTAGCCGTAGACTTCCGGCAGGATGAAGATTGCGGCGAGCAATCCGATCAGCGGGAAGATTGCGACGAACAGCGTGGCATTGGCCTGCCCGATCGCCGCGAACAGCGAGGGGAACAGGAAGATCGCCAGGAACGACGGCAATTTCACGAACATGTAGGCGAAGCCGCTGGCGGTGCCGCGATATTTCGGCTTGGCGACCATGGTCGGGATCGTCATGCAGTTCGACGCATCCCAGTAGTGGCCCCACAGCATGGCGGCGGCCGCGAACGGCAGCAGCATCTTGTTGTCAGTGTAGAGCGCGAAGGCGGCGACCAAAAGCGAGGCCAGCACGATGCCGAAACCGGCGATCGCAATGCCGCGATGACCGATCTTCGGCGTCAGGAGCGGGCCGACCCAGCCGGACAGAGCGGCGAAGCAGAACAGCGCCATCGTGACGAGGTTGTTGCCGAGCACGCTCGACACGCCGACCATCACGAACAGCACCGGCAGGTAGAACGCGAAGGTCGAGAACTCGCTGCCTTGCGCGAAGCAGGCGATCCAGCCGTAGATGGTTGCGCGCCAGCGGATCGGGTCCTTCTTGAGGTCGGCGAGGAAGGCGCGAGTCGAGACCTTCGGCACCTCCACGTCTTGATCCGGCAGCATGTCGAGACTGTCGTTGAACATCTCGCGCGCGACCTGCTTGGCCTCGCGGTAGCGTCCCTTTTGTACCAGCCAGACCGCCGTCTCCGGCACGTCGTGGCGCATGATCAGGATGATCAGCGCCGGCACCGCGCCGAGGCCGAGCGTCACGCGCCACAGCATCTCGTGCTGCATGTCGATCAGCAGGAAGATCACGATGACCCCGATGGTCAGCACCTCGCCGACGGCGAACATGAACTGCCAGCGATTGCCCATGACCTCGCGCTCACCCTTGGCCATGGATTCCATGATGTAGGTGTAGCCGGTCGAGATGTCCGAACCGAGCGGGATGCCGAGCAGGAAGCGGATCACGACGAGCCACGTAACGTTCGGCACGAAGGCCTGCGCCAGCGCCAGCACGATGAACAGCACCATCGTGACCAGGAACATGACGCGTCGGCCGATCTTGTCGGACATCCAGCCGCCGAGCAGCGCGCCGATCAGCGCGCCGCCCTGCGTGCCCGCCGCGGCAAGGCCGAGCATCAGCGGATCGGGATTGTACTGCTCGCGGATAAAGATCAGCACGAAGGCGATCGAATAGAGGTCCCAGGCCTCGACCAGGATCGAGGCCATCATCAGCCAGCCAACCTTGTTGCCCTTGGGACTGTAGTTCGTGATGAGGTAGCGGACTGCGGCTTCGCTCGCGCTCGGTTGTGGCATCGCCATCGTTGACATTCTTCTTCCTTTCTTCTGAACTCTTTACGTGCCGAGCAGCGGCTCGATGCTGCAATCGAGCAGGCGCGGATCGATCCCCGCCTCCATGCCAGTGAACATGGAGCCCATGTAGTCGATCAGTGCATCGCTCGCCTTGACGGCATCCTCGGCGCGGCGGTTCGCGACTGCGTTGAGAATGCCGAGGTGATGATCGATCGTTCCTGACAGATCGGCCTGCCCCGGCATGAAGCGGTGGTGGATGTAACCGATGCGGCGATAGAGCGTGTGCAGCGGCCGCAGCGTGTGCACCAGGAACGGCTCGCCGGCCGCCTCGAGCACCAGCGCGTCGATACGCCGGTCGAGGCTGTTGAACTCGTCGAGCGTCAAGGTGGCGCGACGTTCGCGCAGCAGCCGCTCGATGTGGAGCGCCTGACTGCGGTGGGAAAGGCTGGCGCGATCCGCCGCGAGGCGAATGACGAAACGCTCCATGTCGCGGCGCAAGGCCAGCAGCATCCGCTCACGCGCAAGATCGATCGGCGCGATGTGCAAGCCGTGGCGCGGCCGGATGATGATGAGCGTATCGGCGGACAGACGATTGACGGCGTGATGCACCGGCGTGCGGCCGAAACCGGTGATCTGCTGCAACTCCAGCATCGTCATGAATTGTCCGGGCTTGAGCTCGCAATGCACAAGGAGCTCTTCGATCTTCTGATAGGCCAGCTCGAAGAAATTGAGCCGGTTGCGCCGCGAGGGCTTGCCCTCGCCGTCGTCGTCGTTTCTCACCACCTCGAGCGCGCGCTTGCGGCGTGCCATGTCGTCCTCTCCCGTTAGATCCGCGCGCTCGTTGCGCGGTGGCGCCATATTTGTGGCACCCTTAAAACATGTTGTGATATATTACAAGCAGGCGTAAGACGTCCGCGCGACCTGCAACATGTTGCAGCGCAAAATGAAAAGTTGGCGCCGGCGCAAGTTCGATGGGAGGACAATGGCCGTGAAGATCACAGCGATCGAGACGCTGCGCACCGGGGAATTCTCCAACGTCATCTGGGTACGCATCCACACGGATGCCGGCGTGATCGGTCTCGGCGAGACCTTCTATGGCGCGGGCGCAGTCGAAGCGCAGATCCACGACACGTTCGCGGGCCGCCTGCTCGGGCGCAATCCGCTGCACATCGAGGCGATCCATCGCGACATGCTGAACCTGCCGATGGCGCAGTCCTCGACCGGCGTCGAATATCGTGCAGCGTCGGCGATCGACATCGCGCTGTGGGATCTGTTCGGCAAGGTCTGCAATCAGCCGGTGCATCAGATGCTCGGCGGCCTCTGCCGCGACAAGCAGCGCATCTACAACACCTGCGCCGGCACGCAATATGTCCGCTCCACCAATATCAGCCCGGTCTCGAACTGGAATCTCGGTGCGTCCAAGGGTCCCTATGAAGACCTCGACGGCTTCATGAACCGCGCCGATGCGCTCGCCGAAAGCCTCTTGGAAAGCGGCATCTCCGCGATGAAGATCTGGCCGTTCGATCCGGCGGCGCAGGAGAACAAGGGTCTCTTTATCACCGCCGCGCAGATGAAGCAGGCGATCGAGCCGTTCGAGAAGATCCGCAAAGCCGTCGGCGACAAGATGGAGATCATGGTCGAGCTCCACTCGCTGTGGAATCTGCCGACTGCCAAGCAGATCGCCCGCGCGCTCGAGCCCTACAAGCCGACCTGGTACGAAGATCCGATCCGCATGAACTCGCCGCAGGCACTGGCCGAATATGCCCGCTCGACCGACGTCTGGGTCTGCGCCAGCGAGACGCTGGGCTCGCGCTTCCCCTACAAGGACATGCTCGACCGCGACGCCATGCATGTCGTGATGGCCGACCTGTGCTGGACCGGCGGCCTCACCGAAGGCCGCAAGATTGCGGCGATGGCCGAGACCTACCACCGGCCTTTTGCTCCTCATGACTGTATTGGCCCGGTCGGCTTCATCGCCGCCATCCACATGTCGTTCAGCCAGCCCAACACCTTGATCCAGGAATCGGTGCGCGCCTTCTACAAGGGCTGGTACAATGAGCTCGTCACGACGATGCCCGTGATCAAGGACGGCTACGTCTTCCCGATGGAAGGCCCCGGCCTTGGCGTTGACCTTCTGCCCGCCGTTTTCGAGCGCACCGATCTCACCGTGCGCCGCTCCAACGTCTGAGGAATTCTTGAGATGAGCACCGCCCTCTTCGACCTTTCCGGCCGCACCGCGCTCGTGACCGGCTCCTCCCGCGGGCTCGGCCGCGCCATCGCCGAAGGCATGGCCAAGGCCGGCGCGAAGATCATCATCAACGGCATCGATGCCAAGCGCGTCGAGCAGGCTGTTGCCGAGTTTCGTGCCGCCGGGCACCAGGCCGAAGGTGCTGCGTTCAACGTCACCGACGAGCCCGCGATCGTCGCCGCCTTCGAGCGCTTCGACCGCGAAGGGCTCGCGGTCGACATCCTCGTCAACAATGCGGGCATCCAGCATCGCAAGCCGCTGGTGGAGTTCACCACCGACGAATGGCGCAAGGTGATCGAAACCGATCTCACCAGCGCTTTCGTGATCGGCCGCGAGGCGGCCAAGCGCATGATCCCGCGCAAGCGCGGCAAGGTCATCAATATCGGCTCGCTCGGCAGCGAGCTCGCGCGCCCGACGATTGCCCCCTACACCGCTGCCAAGGGCGGCATCAAGAATTTGACGCGCTCGATGGCGGTGGAATGGGCCCAGCACGGCATCCAGGCCAACGCGATCGGCCCCGGCTACATGCTCACCGACATGAACGAGGCGCTGGTCAACAACGCCGACTTCAACAACTGGCTGATGGGGCGCATCCCGTCAAAACGCTGGGGCAAGCCGGACGAGCTGGTGGGCGCCGCGATCTTTCTCGCCTCGGACGCCTCCACCTATGTCAACGGCCAGATCATCTATGTCGATGGCGGCATGATCGCCGCGATGTAATCGCGAAAAAGGAACCAGCCATGCGCGCCATCGTCATCCACGCTCCGAAAGACCTCCGGATCGATACCTATCCTGATGCGGAGCCTGGCCCGGGCGAAGTCCGCGTCAAGATCGCCAATGGCGGCATCTGCGGCTCCGACCTGCACTACTACCACCACGGTGGCTTCGGCGTGGTGCGTATCCAGCAGCCGATGGCGCTGGGGCACGAGATCGCCGGCGTGGTTGCGGCGGTGGGTGACGGCCTTACCAGTGTGAAGGCCGGCACCCGCGTCGCGGTCAATCCGAGCAAGCCATGCGGAGCGTGCCTGCATTGCCGGGAAGGCATGCGCAACCAGTGCCTCGACATGCGCTTCCTCGGCAGCGCGATGCGCTTTCCCCATGTGCAGGGCGGTTTTCGCGAGTTCATCACGGTCGACGCGGCGCAGGCCGTGCCGATCGCCGACAAGCTATCGCTGGCGGAAGCTGCGGTCGCCGAGCCGCTCGCAGTGTGCCTGCATGCCGGCAAGCAGGCCGGCCCCCTGCTCGGCAAGCGCGTGCTGATCACCGGCTGCGGCCCGATCGGCGCGCTGATGATTCTGGTCGCACGCTTCGGCGGCGCGTCTGAAATCGTGGTCACCGATGTGGCCGACGCTCCGCTCGCGGTCGCGAAAAAGCTCGGCGCGACGCATGCCATCAACGTCGCGAGCGATGCCACCGCGCTCGATCTCTGGCGCGCCGGCAAGGGCGTGTTCGACACGCTATTCGAAGCATCGGGCAACCAAGCGGCGCTGCGCACTGCGCTCGACGTGCTGAGGCCCGGCGCGACGCTGGTCCAGCTCGGCCTCGGCGGCGAGATGACGCTGCCGATCAACTCCATCGTCGCCAAGGAGTTGCAGCTGCGCGGCACCTTCCGCTTCGATCCCGAGTTCGAGCTGGCGGTGCGGCTGATGGGCGACGGCCTGATCGACGTCAAGCCGCTGATCACGGCGACCATGCCGTTCGAGAACGCGGTCGCTGCCTTCGAGCTCGCCAGCGACCGCTCGCAATCGATGAAGGTCCAACTGACTTTCGGAGCATGATCCGGAAAATCGCGCGGCGGTTTTCCGATAAGATCATGCTCAAACAATAAACTCTGGCTACTGGCTTCCGACCAGTTTTTCGCTGACCAGCCGCACCGCGCCACGCTTCCACGAATAGTCCGCGCCCATGCGCAGACCGCTATCGCCGCGCGCCAACACCGCGCCGGTCCTGGCATCGCGGACCTGGAAGCCAAGGGTGTATTCGGTGCGGCTGACCCGCCGCACCACGCCGATCAACGACTGGTCCGCGCCGAGCTTCTGCGCGATCGCCGCCTCGCAGCCGTTGCAGTCGCGCAAGGCATGCGCCTTCGCCTCGCGGCCGACATCGATGACGCGATAGCGGCCGGATTGTCCCAGCAACTCGCGCACGCCGGCGGTGACCTCGGCGAGGTATGACGCATCCGATGTGGCTGAGGCGCCCCCTGATGCAGCGGTCGTGTCCTCCAGCTCGAAATCGAACACCGCCAGCGCGACCGGCGCGGGCGCGGCGAGCGCGGCCATCACCTCGCGCGAGACAAACATCTCGGCGCGCTCCCATGATTGGTCATTGTCGCCGCGGAAGGTGTAGAGCTTGTCCATCACCAGCTTTTTGGCGCCGACGTCGATCACGGCGACCTTGGCCCATTGCACCAGCGTGCTGGTCTTCTGGATGCCGCCGATGACCTTGAACGCTGCGCCCTCCTGGGCCGACGGCACCAGGCTGTAACGGCCATCCGCGCCAATATCCCGCCTCAGCGCCGCCATGAACGCCGACAGCCGACGCTCGTGGGCGGCGGTCTGGTCCGCGGGCTCGGCCGACGTGTCGGTATAGCTGAAATCGTCGATGGCCACGCCAATGGCGGCCTCGGCAGTCGCCGGCGAAGAGGCCGCCGGGAGGACCAGGAGGAAAAGCGCAGAGAGGATCGATCGGGTGCGGCGCATGCGGGCCTCATGAGGTGGAGCGGCGCCGCAATCTGGCGGGCCGCCCTGCGCCCTGCAGCCGCGGCGATCCCGATCAGCGCCGGGAAAATTTCACGTCATTGCACTGCAGTGAAGCGTAACGCTTTGCGCCGCTTGCGTTCTGCCGTTTAATGCGCAGGCGACAAATCCGTTCGCCAGGTGCCCGCCGATGTGGAACCGTCCGAGGTTCGATCTGAAGGTCCGACTGACGTTGCGCGTGGCCGCCATATCGGCCGCCTGCTTCGCCGCGATCTCCGCCTATTTCCTCATCACGGCCGACCGCGCCGCCCATGCGCGGATCGACAGTATCGCCGGCATCGTGGCGAAGTCGCTGGAGCTGCAGCAGGGCAAGATCCAGTGGGTGGCAGGGCCGCGCGCGGACTTTCCGAATCTGGATCCCGTTGCGGCCTATGTGATGACGCCCGGCCTGTGTCTGGCCGTCCGCGGCACCAGCGGCGACATGCTCCAGCGATTCTGTAGTGGCGTGCCTCCGGCAACGCCGCCGCCGCAGGCCTTCACGGCGTTCTATCGCAGCCTGTTCGACCCCGGCCGCGAGGCGGCAAGGCCGGTGATCGTGCGCGGAGCAAAGCTCGGCGATGCCGTGGTCTGGCTCGATCCGGCGGTGCAGACGGCCGAGGCCTGGCATGAGGCCGGCCGTCTGATGCTGGCGCTTGCGATCGCCCTGCCGCTGTTGTGCGTCCTGGTCTATGCCGCGCTGGCGCGGGCGCTGCGCCCGACCCACATGATCCGCACCGGCCTCGAACAGGTCGCCGCCGGTGACCTCACCGCGCGGCTGCCGCCGTTCGACCTCGCCGAGCTGTCCGCCATCCGCGACGTCTTCAATCATCTCGCCGAAAGCCTCGACACTGCGCTCGCCGAGCGGAACGAGCTGACGCGGAAACTGATCGCGCTCCAGGACGAGGAGCGTCGTCATTTGGCACGCGAGCTTCATGACGAGTTCGGCCAGTCGCTGGCCGCCATCCGCGCGCTCGCCTCCTCGGCCCGCCAGACCGCCGCGCAGGACTGCCCTGCCCTGCTCGGCGAATGCGACGGCATCGCACGAACCGCGACCGGCATGATGGAGACGCTGCGCGGGGCGCTGTTCCGGCTGCGCCCGCCCGATGTCGAGGAGCTTGGGCTGGTCGCCAGCCTGGAAGGCCTGGTCGCGGGGTGGAACGGGCGCAGCCGCGGCGAGACGCGCTTTGCGATCCGTTTCGACGGCACGTTCGAGACGCTGCCGGCGACCATCAGCGCCAATCTCTACCGCATCGTGCAGGAGGCGCTGACCAACGCCGCCAAGCACGCCGGCGCCACCAAGGTCAGCCTGGAACTGACGATGCGCCCCGACGAGATCGCACTCGCGATCGACGATGACGGCCGCTCGGCCGATCCCGCCGGAAAATCCGGAATGGGCCTGCTCGGCATGCGCGAACGCGTCGCGGCCTTGCGCGGCCGGCTGAGCTTCGAGCCGGGACCGAATGGCGGCTCGGCGCTGCGCGTCGTCATCCCGCTGGCGGCCGCCGATCGGCCGGTTCTGGAGCACGCGGCATGACCGCGACGATTCTGCTGGTCGACGATCATTCCGTCGTGCGCGAAGGCTACCGCTCCGTGCTCGAGAAGCAGCCGGGCCTGCGCGTGGTGGCCGAGGCGTCCGACGGCGCCGAGGCCTACCGCCTGTTCAAATCCGAGGCGCCCGACCTCGTCATCATGGATCTGAGCATGCCCGGCATCGGCGGCATCGAGGCCGTCAGGCGCATCAGGCAATGGGACAAGACCGCACGGATCCTGGTCTTCACCATGCACCAGAATGCCGGTTTCGCGGTGCAGGCGATCCGCGCCGGCGCGCGCGGATACGTCACCAAGATGAGCCCGCCGGAGACGCTGGTGCGCGCGGTGATGGACGTGCTGGCCGGCAAGATCGCCATCAGCCCCGACATCGACCACGAGCTCGCACTGAGCCGGATCAGCGGCGAGAGCTCGGCCGCCGACGTGCTGACGCCGCGCGAGTTCGAGGTGCTGCGGCTGCTGCTCGCCGAGAACACGACGGAGGAGATCGCCGAGACGCTGCATGTCAGCCCGAAGACGGTCGCCAACCTGCATTCGCTGATCAAGGACAAGCTCGGCGTCGGTTCCGACATCGAGCTGGTCCGGCTGGCACTGCGTCAGGGACTGCTGACCGAGGTCGATCTCCGCGAGACGTGATCGCGACGTGGCCGAAGATCATTCCCGCGCGACCACTGAGTCCAGCCACGCGCAGTTGAGCGGCGGCACGCGTGGGTCGGCGACGCGCACGCCGCGGGCAGCCGCGTCGAGCCGCATGTCACGCAATCGCTTGCGCGGCTCCTCGGGCATGCGGAGCCGCTCGTGGCCCCACAGGGAGGGCCCGTCAAAGGTCTCGTGCGGCTGCCAGGTTTCGGGATCGATGACGCGTCCGCCCCAGCCGTATTCGATGAAGAAGCCGGACGGCGTATTCACGTAGAACGAGGTCATGTGGTCATTGGTGTGCCGGCCCAGCGTGTAGGCGATGCGTCCCTCGTCCATCTGCGCGAGATCATAGCCCTGCCCGACATCATCGAGGCAGCCGAGCTCGACCATGAAGTGATGCATCGCCTTCCGTCCCGAGCCGACCATCGCAAAGGAGTGGTGGCGGCCGTTGACGTGGAAGAAATAGAGCCCGTAAGGCTTCAGCCCAAAATCCGAGACGTGAAAGCCGAGCACGTCGCGATAGAACGGCAACAGCGGCTCGACATCCTCCACATTGAGCACGACATGCCCCATGCCGAGCGCCCCGGTACGGAACCCCGAGATCGGGCGGCCCGGCTTGAACGGCTCGCTCGCGAGCTCCGGCTTGCAAAAAGCCTCCAGCCCGTTGCCGGCGGGATCGGCAAACGCGATCAGCTCGGCGACATGCCGCTCGTCAGCGAGCGCGCGCGAACCGCGCGTGACCTTGACGCCGTGGCTTTCCAGTCGGCCCGCCAACTGATCCAGCTCAGCGGTCGACGGAACTTCCCAGCCCATCACCGCCAGCCCGGCATCGCTGCCGCCGTCGACGATCAGCCGCTGCTTGCGGTCGTCCATGCGGAAGGCGCGCATCTTGCCACCGCGATCGACCTGCTGCATGCCGAGCAGCCCGGTCGCCATCCGGCTCCACTGGTCGAGCTGGGATGAACTGATTCCGATATAGCCGAGCGCTGCGATTTCCATCGAATTCCTCCCGAAGCATCGTGGTCGCCATATTGCGGCGAGCTTGATACCGGCCGCGCGCGATCCTACGGTGGCGTCCCGCAATCGCCTCGCGTCAGCGACGACAATAGGCGCGCCGGGACGTGCCACAAGGGAGGAAATACCGAGTGTCCAAGGAGCGGACGCGGAACGGCCAGCCGCGGCAGTCTGAGGGCGTCCGCGCCTTCAAGCGCGGGCTCGACGTGCTGCACGAGGTCAACCGCTCCGGCGGCATCCGCGCCGGCGACGTTGCCCGCGCGCTCGACCTGCCGCGACCCACCGTCTACCGCCTCCTCGAAACCCTGGAGGAGCTCGGCTACATCGCGCGCAGCGCCAGCGACGACCGATTTCGGGTCACCCGGCGCGCGTTGAGCCTCGGCGACGGCTACGATCCAGGAGTGGTGATCTGCCAGGCGGCGGCGCCTTATCTCGCAGATCTCAGCAGGAAGCTGATCTGGCCGGTCGATCTCTCCACCTATGAGAACGCGGCGATGGTGGTGCAGGAGACCACGCACTCTCGCAGCCCGCTCTCGATCGACCGCGGCATGATCGGTAAACGCCTGCCCATGCTGCGCACGTCTGCGGGCCGCGCCTATCTCGCCGCCTGCCCTGCGCACGAACGCGATCTCATCATCAATCATCTCCGCCGCATCGATGAGGCCGAAGACCGCCCCTTCCTCGACCAGGGCCGGCTCGACCGCATGATCGCCGAGACTGCCGCGCGAGGTTACGCAATTCGAAGCGAGGGCGAATACAATCCCAAGACGGCTTCGATTGCCGTTGCCATCGTGCGGGACGGCGCCGTATTCGGCTGCATCTCGATCATCTGGATCCGTTCGGCGCTGGGGATCGAGGAAGCGGTCGCGCAGTTCGCGAGCCAGCTGATGGAGGCGGCGTCGGCCATTCATGTCGCGGGATAGAGGCCGTCCGCTGGGCGGACACTTGGCACGCCGGCGTTGAAGGGCCGGCCCCGCATGGGAAAAGATGCCCCATGCAAGATAAATCCATCCCTGAAGAGTTTGACGTCGTCATCGTCGGCCGCGGGCCGGTGGGCGCCACGCTCGCCAACCTGCTCGGCCTGTGCGGCGTGCGGACGCTGGTGCTGGAGCGCGAAGCGCGGACCTATCATTTGCCGCGCGCGGTGCATTTCGACGATGAATGCATGCGCGTGTTCCAGACCATCGGGCTTGCCGACGCGATCCTGCCGCAAACCATCCTCAGTCCCGGCATGCTCTTCCTTGATGCGAACGGCAAGATGCTGCTGGACTGGTCGCGGCCACAGACGCTGACGCCGATGGGCTGGAATCTCAGTTACCGCTTCCATCAGCCCGATCTGGAGGACGTGCTGATTTCTGGTCTCGCGCGCTGGGGGCACGTCACCTTGCGCAGCCGCTGCGATGTGTTCGCGCTCGATCAGGACGAGACCGGCGTGCGCGTCCGCTATGAGGACCTGTCAAACGGCAAGCTGACCGAGGTCCGCGCTGCCTATGTCATCGGCTGCGACGGCGCCCGCTCGCTGGTGCGCCGCTTCATCGGCTCCGGCATGGACGATCTCGGCTTCCACGAACGCTGGCTGGTGATCGACGTGTTACTCAAGCGCGAGCGCGACGACCTCGGCGATTACAGCATTCAGCATTGCGATCCGCGGCGGCCCGCGACTTACGTCCGCGGCACCGGCACGCGCCGGCGCTGGGAGATCACGGTGCTTCCGGACGAGGACTCACAGGACGTGGCACAGCCGGCGAAAGTCTGGGAGCTGCTGTCGCGCTGGGTCACTCCCGACGATGCCGAGATCGAGCGTGCCGCGGTCTACACCTTTCATTCGGCGATCGCGCAGCAATGGCGCAATAGCCGGCTGCTGCTCGCGGGCGATTCCGCGCACCAGACCCCGCCCTTTCTCGGCCAGGGCATGTGCGCCGGCATTCGCGATGCCGCCAACCTTGCCTGGAAGCTCGCCAGCGTCATCCGCGCTGGCGCGAGCGCCGATCTGCTCGACACCTATCAGAGTGAACGGCTGCCGCATGTGCGCGAGTTCATCGAGCTCGCCATTCGCCTCGGCGGTGTCATCAACACAAAGGCGATCGAGGCCGGCCTTGCCGCCGGCCAAGCGCGCGAGAACGCGCCGGTCAAGCTGGAAGTGAAGAAGCCCCTGCTCGGCCCCGGTCTCGCGTTCGGCGACCTGCCGCTCGCGGGACATCTCGCACCGCAATTCATGCTGAGCGACGGACGCCGCAGCGACGACCGGACCGGCTATCATCATGTGCTGCTCGTCGAGACCGCGGCCGCACTGCCGTCGCGCCTCACCCTGTCGCAGGCTGGGATCGAGATCCTCGCCGGCGACGATGTCGAAGGCGTCGGAGACTGGCTGCGCGAGCACGGCGTCATCGCCGCGCTGGTTCGTCCTGACCGTTACATCCGCGGGACCGCCCGCAACGAGTCCGAGCTCGAGCGGCTCATCGCCGCCATCAATCCTCCAACCCAAATTCCTTCAGCCCAAGTGCCGTCCGCGGCCTGACCGAACCCACTTTCAAGGACATCTCATGAAGCTGCTCTCATTCGTTGCCGGCGGACACGCCTCGTTCGGGGCCCTCAAGGACAATGGCGTCGTTGATCTCGGCAGGCGCATGGCACCCTGCGCCACGCTGCGCCAGCTGCTCGAAGCCGGCCGCCTTGCCGAGGCGGCCGAGATCGTCGCATCCGCTGCACCCGATCATCTTCTCGACAAGATCGCCTTCGCCCCCGTCATCCCCGATCCCGGCAAGATCATCTGCGTCGGCCTCAACTACCGCGACCATGTCGCCGAGACCGGGCGCACCGTCACCGAGAAGCCGGCGCTGTTCGTCCGCTTCCCCTGCAGCCAGGTTGGCCATCTTCAGCCGATCGTGAAGCCTGAGGTCAGCGATGATTTCGACTATGAGGGGGAGCTCGCGCTCGTCATCGGCACGGGCGGCCGGCACATTCCCGCGAGCCGTGCGCTCGACCACATCGCCGGCTATGCCTGCTACAATGAAGGCAGTATCCGCGACTGGCAGCGCCACACCAGTCAATTCCTCTCCGGCAAGACCTTTGCGGAGAGCGGCAGCTTCGGCCCGTGGCTGGTGACGACGGACGAAATTCCGGACCCGTCGAAGCTCACTTTGCAGACGCGGCTCAACGGCGCGGTGGTGCAGGATACCACCACCGATCTCCTGATCACCGGCATCCCCGAACTGATCGCCTATATCTCCACGATCTGCCCGCTCGTCCCCGGCGACGTCATTGTCACCGGCACGCCAGGCGGCGTCGGCGCCAAGCGCACGCCGCCTTTGTGGATGCGCCCGGGCGACACCGTCGAGGTTGAGATCTCCGGCATCGGCATCCTGCGCAACAAGGTCATCGCCGAACGGGCCTGACCGCCCAGACCGATCAACGATAAAATCAGGAAACGCCATGAATCCCCTCCGCACCACATCCACCATGCTGCTGGCCGCTCTGGCTCTCGCGGGCCCCGCCGCGCGTGCCGAGATCAAGGGCGATGCCATCCGCATCGGCGTGCTCACCGACATGAACGGCGTGTTCGCGACCGCGATGGGCCCGGGCTCGGTCGAGGCGGCGCGCATGGCGGCGGAAGAGTTCGGCGGCAGGATCAACGGCAAGCCGATCGAGATCTTGCAGGCCGACCACCAGAACAAGCCGGATCTCGCCGCATCCTTGGCGCGAAAATGGTTCAGCGACGGCGTCCAGGCAATCGCCGACGGCGGCAGCTCGGGCGCCGCGCTCGCGGTGCAGGAGCTGGTGCGTGGCAACGGCAGGATATTCCTCGTCTCCGGCGCCGGCGCTAACCAGCTCACCGACGATGCCTGCGCGCCGACCAGCGTGCAGTGGACCCAGGACGCCTATTCCACCGCGACAGCGGTCGTCTCCGGCATCATGCAGACCAGCAAGGAGCCCTGGTTCTTCATCACCGGCGACTACGCCTTCGGCCATTCGATCGAGGTGACCGCGCGCGAGCGCATCGCCGCGCTCGGCGGCAAGGTCGCCGGCAGCGTCAAGGCGCAGCTCGGCACGCCCGATTACAGCTCATTCCTGCTTCAGGCGCAGTCGTCGGGCGCCAAGATCCTGGCGATCAACGTTGCCGGCGACAATGCGACCGCGATCAAGCAGGCCGAGGAATTCGGGCTCGCCAGCCAAGGCATGAAGATCGTCCCAATGTCGTTCCAGAACGTCGACATCGACGCGGTCGGGCTGAAGGCGACGCGCGGCGACCTCATCGTCACCTCCTTCTTCGAGGACGTCTCGCCCGCCGCTCGAAAATTTTCGGACGCGTTCTACGCACGACGCAAGGCGATGCCCTCGCAAATCCAGGCCGGCGTGTATTCCGCCGTACGCCACTATCTGCAGGCGGTGAAGGACACCGACTCCGACGAGGGCGCCGTCGTGATGGCCAAAATGAAGGCGACGCCGGTATCGGACGCCTACACCACCAACGGCCGCATCCGCGAGGATCAGCGCATGGTGCACGATCTTTATCTGGTGCAGGTCAACACCCCGGAGGAATCCAGAGGCGCGTGGGACTTCGTCAAGCTGGTCGCGACGATCCCACCCGACCAGGCCTTCCGCCCGCTCGATCGCAGCAAATGCACCCTGGTCGGCAAATAGAGCGTTTTGAAGCGAAGTGGATACCGGTTCGCGTAAAAAAACGCCTCAAATAAGAGGCAACCTCAGGCGAGATACCGCGTGAGATAGCCTTCCATCGCATAGAGCGCGCAGAGCGCGAGGCTCGACCAGACCGCGGCGCTGAAATACAGGAACATCCAGGTCAGCTCGCCCTTCCAGTGCGCGATGTCGTGCGTCACGACCCAGCGCGTCGAGACGTCATGCAGGCCTTCGAGCAGGCCAAGGAATCTGTTGCCCTCGGCATGCCCTGCCCGCCATCGGCTGAGATACATCGGCACGTCGATGGTGACCAGGAAGGCGAGGAAGCAGCCGATGCCGACGATGCCGGCGATCAGCGCCCAGCGCACCGGCCCCTGGAATTCCGGCATCAGACGGCACAGCGCGATGCCGGCGAGGAAGAAGGTCACCGCCCACAGCGAGTTCTCGATCGCGTTGTAGAGGAAGTTGGTGGTCACGACCGCGTACCAGGAGAAGCACTCCGCGACGATGATCTCGGGCACGATCAACCACGCGATGGTCACCGCGGTCTCCGCGCCGGTCATGGTGCCGAACTGGTGCAGGATGATGGCCCATTGCGCGGCGAAGCAGACTTCGGCCACGGTCGCGACCGTGCGGCCGACGAACACGCTCGACAGCCAGGTGTCGAACAGGCAGATGCGCTGCACATCGGCGCGCGGCAGCACCGAGCGGAAGGCGCAGCCGAACACATAGGCGGCGCAAAGCAGGAACATCAGGCCGATATCCGAGCCGCCACCGACGCTGCCTGCGACCGTCGGATAGAACTCGCGGTACAGCATGAACCAGACGAGAATGTTTGCAGCGCTGACCAGCGTTAAGGACCCCCACCACCACGCGAGGGGATTTGAACGTGCCTGCCACCGCAACATGAATCGCTCCGCTGTAATCGATGTGACATGTCTTCGTAACAATAATGTCACAAGACGCCACGCGATCGCGACAAAATTTTGTGCGCTTGAACGTTCCCGGCGCGGTTGCGGCGGCAGCGACAACCGCGAACTAGCGTCCGCATGGTGGACGATATCGGAGCCATATCCGATTTTATTGGACAAGTCTGGGTCTTGCGTTCGATATTCGGGCATGGTCCGCACTTCCCTAGCTAGACGCCGTCTTCCGCACGCGACCGCCGCCGCAGTGCTCGCGACAAGCACCGATGACGCGGCCTTCGCAACAACGCTGGCAAAAGGTCTCGTCGTACTCGAAGCCTTCAAGGCCGGCACCACCTTGCTCGGCAACATGGAGCTGTCGAAGCTGACCGGCATCCCGCGGCCGACGGTGGCGCGGCTGACGCACACGCTGGCCGAGCTTGGATACCTCCGCTACGAAGCCGTGCGGACGAAATACCGTCTCGCGGCCCGTGCGCTGCGGATGGCGCACCCGCTGCTTGCCGACATGCAGTTCCGGCAGATGGCGCGGCCGATGATGCAGGAGTTGGCACAGAGCGTGCGCGGCACGGTCTCGATCGGCCTGCTCGATGCGACCTCGATGATCTACGTCGAGACCGCGCGCTCCGGCGATGTCGGTCCGCATGTGCCCGACGTCGGCATGCCGATTCCCGTCGTGATGACCGCGATGGGCCGCGCCGCGGCAGCAATCTTGCCGCCGGCCGACGCGGAGCGGCTTGAACGGCAGATCGCAGCCGAAGACGCCGAGCTGTGGGCAGCCTTCCGCGACAAATACCGCACCGGCCTCGCCCAATGCGCCAGCCGCGGCTTCTGCACCTGTATTGGCGAGTACATCGCCTCGATCCATGCCGTCGCTGCGCCGTTGTTTCACGCGCGCGAGCTCAATCAGTCCTTCTCGATCAATTGCGGCATCCCCGCATTCCGGCTCCAGCCAGGTCAGCTGGAAGGAGAGATCGGCCCGCGGATCGCCGCCCTTGCCGACAGCATCCGCGCAGTGGTCCATGCGGCGGAGCCCGCCGTCGAGAGGCGAAAATCGAACAAGAAGAGCGCCAATCGATGAACAATAAAACCGGCGCTCCACACCCGGGAGGCCAACATGACCATCACGCGCCGAACATTGCTGGGGACTGCGCTTGCCCTACCCTGCGTCCCATTCGCCGCACGCGCTGAGGACGCCTGGCCCTCGCACCTGGTGCGGCTGATCTCGCCCTACGGACCGGGCGGCTCCAACGACATCTCGCTGCGCCTGCTCGCCGAAGAGTTCGGCCGCAACCTGCATCAGCAGTTCATCGTCGAGAACAAGCCGGGCGCCGGCACGCGCATCGCCAATGACACGGTCGCGCACGCACCGGGCGACGGCTACACGCTGCTCTATGTCGCCGCGCCCTATGCCACCGCGGAAGCGCTGTTCGGCAAGCTGACCTACGAGCGCCGGGATCTTCAGCCGGTCGCCATGGCCGTGATCGCGCCGCTGTTCCTGATCATCAGCGCGGAGGCGCCGTTCAAGTCGCTCTCCGAGTTGATCGCCTATGGTAAGTCGAAGCCGGATGGGCTGACCTTTGCCTCGCCCGGTGCCGGCTCGCAGCCGCACCTTGCCGGCGAGCTCCTGTTCCGCGACGCCGGCGTCAAGGGCCTCAACATCCCCTTCCGCGGCGATGCGGCCTCTTACACCGAGCTGCTCGCCGGGCGCGTCGACGCCACGCTGACGGCGCTGCCGACCGCGCTACCCTACATCCAAAGCGGCAAGTTCATCGTGCTCGGCGTCGCCTCGGCCGAACGCAGCGCGCTCTACCCGCAGGCACCGACCCTGCGCGAGCAGGGTTTTCCCAACGTGGTCGCCGCCGGATGGTACGGCTTCATGGCGCCCGCGACCACGCCGCGTGAGATCGTTGACAAGCTTCAGGCTGAGGTGCTGCGTGCGCTCGCCGAACCCGCGATCAAGGACAAGCTGACAGCCCAGGGCCTGGAGGTGCGGCCGGCCAATGCCGCCACCTTCGGCCAGTTCATCGACAACGAGACGCAGAAGTGGAGCGCGCTGATCCGCGAGGCCGGCCTCAAGGGCGAGTAGCGTGCCGCCGCCGCGCCGGCGTCCCGGACATGGCGCATCGGATACCGGCGCTCAACGCCCCTCGCCGCGGCAGCCGCCGCAGCAGACGAGATCGTCGCATTCATCGGCGTGGCGCTGGTATTCGGAGATCGCGCGATTGGCCATGCGGATACGGTTGGTCTGGCCCTGGTCGACCATCGCGGCGATCCGCTGCGCCAGGAACACCCAGGCTTCGAACTCGTCGCGAATGGCGCCGGTCCGCGCGAGAAAGTCCCAGGCGATCTCGTAAGCCTCCTCGGCGGCCGGATTGCGGTAGTCGCTGAAGATAACATGTCTCATCATCGCCAAAGCGAGACGGCCGCGATCGTTCCTGCCGGTCTTCGGTCCATGCCGCCGGTGCGGCGGCATGGCAAGACCACCGGCCGCGCGCTGCGGGCCGGTGGGCCTGATCCCGGCAGAATGGCTCGAGGATCAGGCTGCCCGGCGCTGATGCGCCAGATATTCCATCGTCACCTTCTCGACGTTGGAGTCGATCCACGACGCCATGCGCTGCTCTTCCTTCAGCGAGGCCTCGAGCTTCTCCTTGGCCGCCGGCACTCCTGCGGCGCCGCAGAGCGCGAGGAGAGATTTGTAAGCGGCGATCTCGAAATTCTCGAATGCATTGTTGGCGAAGGTGTTCTTGAGGATCTCATCGCCGGCCGCCGAGTGTGCCATGGCCTGCATGTTCGCCATCACTGACTGCGCCGTATCCTTGAGGCTCGACGTGCTCTCGCCGCAGGCCTCCAGACATTGCTCCAGTCGCCTCAGCTGCTCGTTGGTCTCCTGAAGATGGGCGGAGACTTTCGCCTTGACCTCCGGATACTCGTCCAGACGTTCCGACTGGCGCTCCATCAACTCTCGCGCCTGAACTTCCATCGCGTGTGCATTGCGTAATCCCACCACGAACGTATCGCGAGCTGCGTTAGCCATTGTCCTGTCCTTTCGTATTGACTGGCCTCGTTCCGCAAACCGCAGCTCGTAAGGATCGTTCCTCCAGGAAATCAGGCCGGTTTGCCGCAGCTGATCGGCCGCTGTTCCGATGTTCGGACCCGACGCTAACCTGCGATAGCCGAACATCAAACCACCTGCGCTTGTAGGAACGCCGCCCTTGGACAGTTGTTCTCGACAACATGGAGTCGCGCGGCCGCTTTTGTTTTGCCTGCTGCGCTTGATCTCCTCGCTGAACATTCGACGAGGTTGCCACGTGTCCGCACCAACGACCTCCGACCACGCTTCGCATAGGAACGGGTCAGCGTCGCACGCGATTGGTCACGTGCGAAAACCTCGAGGAGAAGCAATATGCGTAAGACAGTTCTAACGATCTTCACAGCCGCGGTGCTCGCGGGCGCTTCGGTCGGCGCAGCGTTCGCACAAGGTGCGGGCGGCGGTGCCGGAGGCGGTGCTGGAGGAGCCGGTGGCGGCGCTGGCGCCGGTGCCGGCGCTGGAGCAGGCGGAGCTGGCGCGGGTTCAGGCGGATCCGGTTCGGGCGGGAGCGGAGACGGAGGTGCCGGCAGTGGCGGTGGCGGCATCTCCCATGTAGAACGCGGCGGACAAGGTGCTTCGAGCCCTCCCGGCATGCGCAACGAAACGACTCCGCCCTCCAACGGCGTCACGCCGCGGCGCTAGCTGACCACGGATCGCGCATCGAAGCCGGTCCCTTTTCATGGCGCACGCGCAAGAGCGGCCCCAGCGCGATCCTCCCCTCGCTGGGGCCGCTCCATGTTAAAGCCTCACCGCTTCATCAGCGACACATAGGCCGCCAGCTTGTCCAGCGTCTGGTAGCCGTATTCGACCGCGCCGAAGCCGATCATGCCGTCGCGCTGCGCAGTGCTCGAGGTCAGTTGCCGCATCATCAGCACCGTCTTGCCGTTGCTCTGCTCGGCAAAGGTGACGGTGAAACGGAACATGCCGGGATCATCGTCCTGGTCGGTGCCGTGATCCATCTCCATCAGCGACGGCCGCTCGATGCGGCGGAAGCTCATCCGGTTCGGATAGACCGTGCCGTCGGGGCCGATCATGTTGAAGCGCCAGACGCCGCCGACGCGGACGTCGATCTCGAATGTCTCGACCTTGAATCCCTTCGGTCCGAACCATTGCGGCAGATGTTTCGGGTCGGACCAGGCCTCGAACACCAGCTCGCGCGGCGCGTCGATCACGCGCGACATCACGATCTCGCGGTCGAGCGACCATTGCGACAAAGCGGGATTGGCAGAACTCGTCATCGTCAGGCACCTTTCCGTTTGGTGGTTCGGGACGGCCGCTTGGCGGCGGCCGCCTCCTTCTCCTTCTTGAGCTTCATCACATAGGCCTCGAACCGGTCGAGCCGCGCCTCCCAGATTGCGCGCTGCTGCTGGAACCAGTCCTCGGCGCCGACAAGCGCATCCGGACTGAGACGGCAGGTGCGCACGCGGCCGGATTTCTCCGACTGAACGAGCCCGCTCGTCTCCAGCACGTGGATGTGTTTCATGAAGCTCGGCAGCGCCATGTCGAAGGGGTCGGCAAGCTCGCCGACCGACGCCTCGCCGGCGCACAGCCGCATCACGATCGCCCGCCGGGTGGGATCGGCAAGCGCCGCGAAAATCTGGTCGAGGCGGGATAATTGGTTAGCCATGAAGCTAACTAATCACGGCAAATGCCGGATGTCAACAATCGTTAGCCTATTGGCTAAGTAAACGGTGACCAACGGAACCCACAACGCGCAATCGTGAATTGGGGCATCGCGCCCTCCCCGCTAAAAGATGCCCGGGGGTGCACAAGCAGATCCACTAGAGCGCGTGCCGCCTGTTGTCACATCCCTCCCGATCACCCGACGAAGCTTCGCCCGGGCTGCGCTTGTTCCGCTGGCGATCGCGCTTTCCCCGCGGCGCACATTTGCGGACTCAGACATGATCGCGCAGATGCGCGATATCGTCGCCGCCGAACTCGCGCCGACCTCGAGGCCGGATCATCCGGGCGGTCTTGCCGCCGCGCTCTATGCCGGGCGCCATGTCGAGTTCTTCACGTTCGGCTTTGCGGACGAGGCGAGCCGCCGGCCGGTCACACCTGACACGCTGTTCAACATCGCTTCACTGCGTAAACCGTTCGAGGCGACGCTGGTCGCGCTCGGCACGCTACGCGGCGAGTTGCGGCTCGACGATGCCTTGCCGAAATACCTGCCTGAACTCACCGGCGATTATGTCGGCCGCGTCACCGTCGGTCAGCTCGCCGCGCACACGTCGGGACTGCTGCTTGCGACCGATCATCCGCCATGGCCAAACGATTCCTTCAACCGGGCGCAGTTCATCGAGATGCTCAACGCATGGGAACCGCAGGCCGGCGAAGCGCCCGGCAGGCAGCGCGTCTACAGCCATGCCGGATATGTGCTGCTTCAGCTCGTGCTCGAGCGCTGTTACGGCGCCCCGATCGCGACGCTGCTCGAACAAAATATCTTCAGGCCGCTCGGCATGACCGCGACCTCCGTGCCCGAGCGCGGGCCGGACGATCGCGCCGTGATGGACGCGGCCTGGATGCAGCGCGTCGTGCAAGGCTATTCGGATCAGGGCATGGCGATCGGCCCGCCCGGCAACCAGCAGAGCTATTACGATTTTCCCGGCACAGGCCAGATGTTTTCGTCTGCGCGCGACCTTGCGACCTTCGTCGGGGCCTCAGTCGACGGCCGGTCGATCGACCCGGATCTGCGCGAGGCATTGCGGATGACGCAACACGAGGTCTTCCGCGTCGACGAGAAATTCGGACAGGGCATGGCCTGGGAGAATGTACGCCTGCCCGGCGTCCTCATCGTCGACAAGCCGGGTGGCCTCAACAACGCCTCCGGCTATCTCGGTCTCGTGCCGACGCGGCGGATCGGCATCGTCCTGCTCGCCAATCGCGGGGAATATCCGCACGAGATCGCCCGCTACAAGATCCTGCCCGCGCTGGCGCATCTGATCGCCTCGCATGGCGGCTAGCTTCGAATCAGAAAGCCCCGGCTGAGCCGGGGGCTTTCACGCCAGATCCGGAACGGGATGAAGCTCAGTATCCGGCGCTCGGCTAGGCTCAGACCGAGCGCGTCAGCCCGCCGTCGACGCGGATGTTCTGGCCGGTGATATAGGCCGCGCCGTCGGAGGCCAGGAACGCGATCGTCGCGGCGATCTCCTCGACCTTGCCGTAGCGCCGCATCGGCACGCTGTCGCGCCGCGCGTCCTGCTGCGGCAGGCTGTCGATCCAGCCTGGGAGCACGTTGTTCATGCGGATGTTGTCGGCGGCATGGGTGTCGGTGAAGATCTTGGTGAAAGCGGCGAGCCCGGCGCGGAACACCGCGGAGGTCGGAAACATCGCGCTCGGCTCGAACGCCCAGGCGGTCGAGATGTTGATGATGGCGCCCGCCTTCTGCGCCTGCATGATGGGCGTGACCAGCCTGGTCGGACGGATCACGTTGAGGAGATAAGTATCGAGGCCGGCGTGCCATTGCTCGTCGGTGATCTCCGTGATCGGCGCACGCGGCCCATGGCCCGCGCTGTTGACGAGCACGTCGATGCGGCCCCACTTGGCCAGTGCGCCGTCGACGAGGCGCCTTAGATCATCGTTCGACTTGTTGGAGCCCGTGACGCCGAACCCGCCGAGCTCGGCGGCCAGCGCCTCGCCCTTGCCGGAGGACGACAGGATCGCGACGCGAAAGCCGTCGGCCGCAAGGCGCCGCGCGGCCCCTGCCCCCATGCCGCTGCCGCCGGCGGTGACGAGTGCGACCTTCTCTGCTGCCATGACCATGGTCCCTGTGTTGAGGCGAGCCGCAGGCCCGGCCTATCATGAGGCCTTCTACTGCCGGAGCTGCCGGCAGGTCCACCGCCGAGAGCATCCGCCGAGAGAATCCACCATGAGCGACCTGCAGATCCGCAATCTGCGCCCTGACGAAATTTCCCTCGCCGCCGACTGGGCCGCGGCCGAGGGCTGGAATCCGGGCCTCTCCGATGCCGCCTGCTTTTCGATCCCCGACGCGGAGGGTTTCTTCGTCGGCGAGATCGAGGGCGAGTCGGTCGCGACCGTCTCCTGCGTCAACTACGATGATCGCTTCGCCTTTCTCGGCTTCTACATCGTGCGCGCGAGCTTTCGCGGCAGAGGCCACGGCCTCAGCATCTGGAACGCGGCAATCGCGCATGCGGGCGCGCGCGTGATCGGGCTCGACGGCGTCGTGGCGCAGCAGGACAACTATAAAAAGTCCGGCTTCCAGCTCGCCTACGCCAACATCCGCTATGGCGGCGTCATCGCGGCGCCGTCGCCGCGAGCCGATGCCGTTGCGCTCGACACGGTCCCGTTCGCGCTGGTGGAAGCCGACGATGCGACGGTCTTCCCGGCCCGGCGCAGCGCGTTCCTGCGCGCCTGGATCGGGACATCGGGCCATATCGGCCGCGCGCTGATGCGCGACGGCAAGCTCGCCGCATGGGGCGTGATCCGGCCCTGCCGGAGCGGCTGCAAGATCGGCCCGCTCGTCGCCGATGATCGCGCCGCTGCGGAGGCGATCGTGCAGGCCTTGCTGGCAACAGCGGGCGGCGGCGAGATCTTTCTCGATGTCCCCGCCGTCAACCGCGAGGCAATTGCTCTGGCGGAACAGCTCGGGCTCAAGCCGGTGTTCGAGACGGCGCGGATGTATACCGGGCCGATCCGGAGCTTGCGGATCGACCGCGTCTTCGGCGTGACCAGCTTTGAGCTGGGTTAGCTAGTGCATGATCCGGACCCGAAGGCCCGCGTTAGCGCAAAGTGTGAAACGGTTTTCCGAAAAGATCATGCTCAAGATGCTCAGTAGCAGCGCATGATGTTGACGGTGTGCTCGCTGCCGCCGCGGCCTGGCACCGTCACCTGCTCGGTCGGGCAGCTCGGCACATAGGGCCGGTCCGACGGCACGACGTTCGGCGGGAAGCGATGCGTCCAGTCCCAGGGAACGTCATAAGTGTAGGTGTAGCGCACGTCCGTGGAGACCGGCTGCCCGAGGTCGGCAAAGGGCTGGCTGCTGTAGCCCGCACCGTCGTAGAAGAAGCCACCGCCGCCCGGCCAGTAGACCCAGGGCGTGTTGCGGCCGCGGAACCTGGCACCGGGTGCGATCGGCGGACGCGCCACCGCGGCCGGCCGCGCGGCAGCGCTCACCACGCCATGCGGCGCGGCGCCGCCGGGTCGTGCAAAAGTCTCGCTGGGGCTAAGGAGCAGCGCGGCTGCGCTGAGCGAGGCGAATAACGCCCCATATGATCTGGACATCATGATACGCACCAACTCGTTTGGCTTCGCGAAAAGCGGCTCCCCGCCGCACGCTAGGCCGGGCCGTCACCTGCCCGCAAACGTATAATTAATTGTTGGTTAAGGCGCGGAATGAACGGGGAACAGGGTGCGGCCAAACGCCCGAATTCCCCACGCGTTTCAGGCGCTTCGTTCCACGAGCGGCACTTCATAACCAGTTGATCGGAGTTGATCGGCACCCTCAAAATACGTCCGGAACGCTCCCCCATCGCTGTCGTTGGCCCCGACAAGAAAAGGAGCATCCTCAATGCAGAACACGTCAAAACTCGTCTGCCTGATCACGGCATCGCTCATCGCGGGCACCACGGCCGCATCGGCCCAGGGCTATGGCTGGAACGGACCGCGCGCCGGCTGGGACGCTCCCGCCTATGAGACGGTTCAGCCGCGCGCGTACTATCCTGGGGTCACCGGGCCATACGGCGCGCTCAACGGCAGCAACCATCCGGCGCCGAGCTCGACACAGGGCGATGTCGGCCCCGACGGCAACAACAATGGCACGCTGACCGGCGTCTATCGCTGGTAGTGTGCGCTCACGGCCAAGGCCCATCGTTCCTTCGCGGACGGTGGGCCTTCGCGCGTCAGCGGCCCCGCTGCTTGCGCAGCCAGTCGAGCATGTCCTGCGCGTTGCCGGTACCCTGGGAGACAATGGCCGTGTTTCCGCCGCTGCGGCGGTAGACCGTGGTACGCCCGGGCTCCTTCTCGATCTTCACCTCGGCCTGCGCCGGATCGCCGCTCTGCGTGATCACGGAGGTGCCGTTCTCGTCCTGGACCACCGTGGTGTGACCGTCGGCAGCCCCGGCCGGCGCCGCCGCGATCACGCTCATGATCCCTATGCCGGATGCGAGCAGGAATAATCTCATGTCACACTCCTTCATCGGCTGAACTGGAAGATCGCCATCCAGTTGAAACGTCCGAACTGCCGTACCGCTCCCGTGTTCATGTCGCCGATCTGGAGCAGGAGCGCATTGGTGGAATTGCCGATCTGGGTGATGTCGGCAGTGTTGCTGAGGCCGGACTGGCCGACCGCCGCATTGGTGGTACCGCCCACCTGGATCACGTTGGCATAGTTGCGCTCCCCGTTCTGGATGATCGTCGCGTCCACCGTGCCGGTCCCGCCGATCTGGATCACCCGCGCGATGTTGATGCGGCTGTTCTCCTCGATCGTGACAGGCTCGACATTGTCGCCGAACTGCACGATCGTTTCGACGCTCACGTTCCGGTTCGTGAAGCTCCGCTGGACGGATCCCGCCGGCGCCTGCGTCGCCGTGCCGACGGCGACAAGCAACGCCGCCGCGGCCAACACGTGCCTCAACACAGCCCTGCCCCATTGCATCACGCGTCTCCGCTTCGTTGTCGATTCCCGCGAGCTCGCGTGCTACGGGCTGTGTTGAACAACCATCGACGAGTTGATCCTGCCGAACTGCGCGATCGCTCCCGTATTCATGCTGCCGAGTTGCGACACGACGCTCGTCGCCGACTGACCGGTCTGGCCGACGAAGGCGAAATTAGTCATGCCGGTCTGCCCGACCGAAGCCGATGTCGCCCCACCGAATTGCAGGATGCCGACAGCATTATTCGAGCCGTTCTGGGTGACAGTCGCGCTGGTGTTACCGCCGCTCATGAACACGCCGGCCAGGTTGGTCGAACTGCTCTGGTTCAAGACGACCGGCGGCCCGTTGACCGAGACGATCGTCTTGATGTCAGCGCTTTGCGCCCGCGCAGGGCCGTTCGCGGCAAAACAGGAGAGGAGGATCGCCGTCGCAACGACCAGAAGATGCCTATTCATCATATGCCTCCACACTATCTGTGCCGAGCCAAAACACGATCTCGGGTTAAGGAGCCTGCTGCAAAATCGTGGAGCCGTTCAGAATGCCAAGCTGGGACACCCCGGCAGCGTTGTTCAGGCCAATCTGGCCGATCAAGCTCGTGTTGGCGCCGCCGACCTGACCGACTGCGGCGTTATTGGTCGCGGTGGGGGTCGTGCCGCCCTGTCCTATCGTCGCCGAATTGGCCGAAGCCAGCGATCCCAACTGCAAGCTCGATGCGGTGTTGGTCGCACCGAATTGCAGCGTCGTCGCGGTGTTGTTCACCGGGCCGGTCTGCACTGTGGACGAGAGATTTGTCGTGCCGAACTGCAACACGCTAATCGAGTTGGCGGCTTGGGCATCGACAGCACTCAGCGCGCTCAGCATGACGACCGTCGTGACGAAAAATTTGCGCATGTCATAATCCTCCGCGAAATGTCAGCCGCCGACCCGCCGCCCCGTTCAGGCAACCTGATCGCGGTGATTTCGAGTATGGTCTGTCGAGTATCACCCGGACGCGCCGCTCGGTGGACGCGCCCGGGGCCGATACGGGGCTGGCTTAGTGCTGCGTAATGGTGCTGGAGTTGATGCCGAAGCCGAACTGCCCAACGGCGGCAGCGTTGTTCGGCGGGAGGCCGAAGAGCGTGGACTGGCTGATCGAGCTGGTGTTGTTGCCCGTGGCAACCTGCCCAGTGGTGGCCGAGTTGCCAAAGACGCCAACCTGAGTCACCGAGCTCGCATTGTTGAGCGACGGAGTGGTCGTGCCCTGCAGGGTGATCGCGGTATTCACGAAACCGAACTGGGCGGTGGTCGAGGAGTCGTTCACGTGGCCCTGCTGGTTCACGCTGGAGCCGTTTACGATCCCGACTTGCACCGTAGTTGCGGTGTTGGCAGCCTGCGCCGCGGAAGACAGAGCGAGCACGGCAACGGAAGCAAAAAACAATTTGCGCATGGAAATCCCTTTCTAGCCGAGTTGTCTGACTGGGTTTGGATGCGGTCTTGAGGAAGGCCGACATCGTAGGGATGACTCTGAACCGATCGCGCTTCGTGCGACAGACTGCAGTTCATGCTAGTCGGTACGGACTAGACGTTATCCGGGATCTCGCCGTCCGCAGGCTCGGAGCTCGCGAGAGCTCACGTCGCCTCCGCTTCGCGGCCGATGCTGTCGATCAATCTCACCACCTCGATCGGAGAGCGCAGCTCCAGCTTTCGCATCATCCTGGCGCGATGAACCTTCACCGTCACTTCGCTCACCCCGAGCCGTGCCGCGATTTGCTTGGCGACGAGCCCTTCGGCCATCAGCAGCATGATGTCGCGCTCCCGCGCCGTCAGCGTCTCGACGCGCTGACGCGCCTCGCGCATGGTGTCTTCGCGCGCCAGCCGCCTGCGGTCGCGCTCGATGCCATGCCGGATCGCGTCGAGGATCTCCTGCTCGCGAAAGGGTTTTGGAAGAAACTCGACCGCGCCGCGCTTCATGGCCTCGACCGAGACGCGGACGTCGGAATGACCGCTGATGAAGACGATCGGGATGGGCACGCCAGTCTCCGCGAGCCGGCGCTGAAGCTCGAGACCGGTCGGCGCAGTGCCCGGGAAGCGCACATCGAGCACGAGGCACGACGGTCCCTCGGACATGCTCTCGGCAAGGAACTCGTCCGTCGACGCAAACAACCTCACCTTGTGTCCGGTCTCCTCGCAAAGACTCCCAATCGCGGTTCGAATCTGAATCTCGTCGTCAACGACATAAACTGTGGCTTGATCTGAACTCATGACAACAAACTCCCCAGCCTGGGGCCCGATGACCAGGTAACGAACCGTCCATTCTTTTGTGACCGCAAACAAGGTGCTTGGATGAGTTGCAGCGGATCGAGCGAAGAGCGTCGGTCCACCGACGGGATGTCTTAGAGCCAATACTCGCCCAAGGCGAGTGAAGGCGTTCACATCTCGAACTTCGTGATTACAGGGAATAGAGCCAGCCACAGGCATCACGGCGGGGCATGTATCGCGGATGCCACCATCCGGCCGCGAGCGCGGTATCGCCAACTGCGTCATGGTGTCGCCATCCATGTGCCGACGTCAACGCCGGCTGGTCGCCGCTTTCGGCAGACCAGACGCGACGTGCAGTCAGCTTATCGAATTCGGTACCGCGCGCGTCGTATGGAATACTCCCGGTATATGATCCCAGCAAATCACGAAACGTCGCAACCTCAGGCTTTACTTCTGGATGATGAAACGTGCCCGACCGTCAGCCCGGGATCGGCGACATACTGCCGAGACGATCAGGATCGCTTGGAAGATTTACAACCATAGCGCGATTTCTCGCCATACCCCCGCAACCATTTCAAACAGGCGGGTTTTGATATGCGATTTGTGCCAGTTATTGCCTTGTTCGGAACTGCATGCGGCCTCGCCGCGCTCTCCGCCGCCGGGCCGGCCGCCATCAGCGGCGCAGCCGGCAGTGCCGCCGAGAAAGCCGCCCGCGCCTACGAATCGACCAAAACGCCTGCTCGTGCCTGTTGGGCGCGAGGCCCCGACCTTCGGGGTGGATGCGCCTCTGTTCCGCTACGCCTCGATCCAACGCGGCAGCATCGAGCAGACGGTCACCGTCACCGGCGCGCTGCAGCCGGTCAAGACGATCGAGGTGGGATCTCAGCTGTCCGGACAGCTCGCGCGGGTCTACGTCGATTTTAACGACAGTGTCGTCAAGGATCAGCCGCTCGCCCTGATCGATCCACGCAGCTTCGCGGCCAAGGTGGACGAGGCCAAGGCCTCGCTGGCGGTCGCCAACTCGCTGGTCGACGTCGCGCGCGCCAAGCTCGATCGCGCCAGGATCGATCTGCAGAACGCCAAGGGCAGCCGCGACGTGCTCGCCGCCAAGCTCGAGAGCGCGCAAGCGGTCAAGAGCTCGGCGCAGAAGACCTTGCAGCGGAAGCTGGCGCTGCAGTCGCAAAACGTGGTGGCGACGACGACGGTCGATGATGCGCAGACCGAGTTCACCGCCCGCCTCGCCCAGGAGCGCGAGGCGGAGGTGATGATGTCCCTCAACTCCTATTCGGTGGATGGAGCCCAGGCCGACGTCCGCCGGATCGAGGCGGAACTGCAGCAAATGCGCATGGCCGTGCCCGAGAAGGCGGCCGTTCTCGCCGCGGCGCAGGCCGATCTCGACCGCACCGTGATCCGTTCGCCGATCGACGGCGTCGTCGTCGGCAGGTTCGTCAACGAGGGCCAGACGCTCGCGGTCGGGCTGGAATCGCGCACCACTTTCGTGGTCGCGCACCGTCTCGAGGACATGGAGATTCACGCCCAGGTCGACGAAGCCGATATCGGGCGCATTGCCTCCGGACAGCACGCCTATTTCA
The DNA here is from genome assembly GCF_054057995.1 of Bradyrhizobium sp. USDA 4486. Taxonomy (NCBI): domain Bacteria; kingdom Pseudomonadati; phylum Pseudomonadota; class Alphaproteobacteria; order Hyphomicrobiales; family Nitrobacteraceae; genus Bradyrhizobium; species Bradyrhizobium sp. USDA 4486. The sequence goes on along the minus strand of NZ_JBSRZV010000001.1, from coordinate 1,615,657 downwards.
CGGTGGATTCCTACCCGGACCGGCGCTTCGAGGCCGTGGTGCGGCAGGTGCGCAAGGCGCCGCAGAACCAGCAGCACGTCGTCACCTACACGGTCGTGCTGGCGACCTCCAACCTGGATGGCGCGCTGTTGCCCGGAATGACCGCGCTGGTGAAGATCGTGATCGAGCGGCATGACGATGTGCTGAAAGTGCCGCTCGCCGCGCTACGCTTCCAGCCCTCCGGCACTCGGCCGGACGCCGCGCACAGTGGAGTATGGGTACGCACCGCGAGCGGCTCGCTGCAGCGCGTCGCCGTGACGGTCGGGGCGGCCGGCACCGAACAGGTCGCGCTCAAGAGCGGAGACCTGGTCGAGGGCAGCCAGGTTGCCGTCGGCCAGGCGATCCGTCCGACAGGCATGGAATTTTTCGGCATCAGGTTCGGATCATGACCGCCTCTCCGCCCCTCATCAGCCTCCAGTCGGTCTCCAGGACCTATCGCACCGACGGCATCGCGGTGGCTGCCGTGCGCAATGTCAGCTTCGATATCGCGCAAGGCGAGATCGTCGCCGTGATGGGACCGTCCGGTTCCGGCAAGTCGACGCTGATGAACATGATCGGGCTGCTCGATCTGCCGAGCGCAGGCGCGGTCTTCCTCGAAGGCGCCAACGTCGCCGGTCTCTCGGAAGACCGCCGGTCGTCCTTGCGCGCCCGCAGCATCGGCTTCGTGTTCCAGTCCTACAATCTGCTCGCCCGCCACAATGCGATCGAAAATGTCGCGCTGCCGCTGATCTATTGCGGCGTCGGCCGGAAGGAGCGCCTGGCGCGCGCCGAGCAAAGCCTGGAGGCTGTCGGCATGCTGCACCGGGCCCATCACTTCCCCCGGCAGCTCTCGGGCGGCGAACAGCAGCGTGTCGCGATCGCCCGCGCCCTGATCGCCTCTCCATTGATCGTGCTCGCCGACGAGCCGACCGGCGCGCTCGACAGCCGCACCGGCGCCGAGATTCTGGCGCTGTTCGCCGCGCTCAACCGGACCGGCCAGACCATCGTGATGATCACGCACGATCCCGGCATCGCGACCCAGTGCCGGCGAACGATCCGCCTGCATGACGGCGAGGTCGTCGCCGACGAAATGATGGCTCCAACCTTGCCGAAACGGAGCGCCACATCATGACGATGCTCCAGGGCTTTCAGATCGCCCTTCACGCCTTGCGCCTCAATCCGCTGCGCAGCTTCCTCACCATGCTCGGCATCGTGATCGGCGTCGCCTCCATCGTGACCGTGTTTGCGATCGGGTCGGGCGCGCAGCTCCGCCTTCAGGAGCAGATCCGGTCGATCGGCGCCAACGTGCTGATGATCACCCCCGGGGCGGTCTACCAGGGCGGCGTGCGCCTCAAGGACGGCAGCAAGCTGACCATGACCGAGAGCGACGTGCAGGCCATCCTCGAGCAGATTCCGGAAGTCCAGGCCGCGGCCGGCTCGATTGCCGGAACCGCGCAAGTGATCCACGAGGGCAAGAACTGGAATACGACGATCAACGGCACCACGACCGGACACTTCATGGTGCGCGACTGGCAGCTTGCGACCGGGCGCTATTTTTCCGGAGCTGAAGAGGCCGGCGCCGGCAAGGTCGTGATCCTCGGAAGCACGGTCGCGCGCGAGCTGTTCGCGCCGGGCGACGATCCCATCGGCGCGCAGGTCAGGATCATGAAGGTCCCGCTCGAAGTGGTCGGCGTGCTCGATCGCAAGGGACCCGCGCAGGACGATGTCGCTTTCGTGCCGCTCACCACGGCCAAGCTGCGCTTCCTTGGCAGCGCGAGCAACATCAACAGGGATTCGGTGGCCTACATCATCGCCAAGGTCGCTGCGGACGGACAGATGGCAGGAGCGCGATCGGAGATCGAAGGCCTGCTGCGGCAGCGCCACCGGATCCCCGCCGGCCAGGAGGACGACTTCAAGGTCCAGGATCCGGCCGCCGCGATGGAAGCGCAGCAGGGGGCGATCCGCACCGTCGCGCTCCTGCTCGTCGCCATCGCCTCGGTCTCGCTGCTCGTCGGCGGCATCAGCATCATGAACGTCATGATCGTGTCGGTCACCGAGCGCACCCGGGAGATCGGCATCCGCCGCGCCCTTGGCGGGCGGATGCGGGACATCCGTCTCCAGTTCCTCTGCGAGGCGCTCGTGCTCTGCCTGCTCGGCGGCGCCATCGGCGTCGGCGGCGGGGTCACGCTCTCGATGACGGTCGCCCGCATGGCCGGGTGGATCACCTCGATCGACGGCCAGGCGATCGGCCTCTCCCTCGTCTTCTCGATCGCGACCGGTCTCGTCTTTGGTTTTTACCCCGCCCACAAGGCATCAAAGCTCAGCCCAATCGAGGCGCTCAAGACGGAGTGAGAAGATGTTGGGGGGCCAAGATCCATTCACAGGCCAAGGGAGGAGCAAGCCATGAGCCGGGATCCGAAGCATTTGATTGTGCCGACACCGCGCGAGCGCGAGCTGATGATGCTGATCGCGCGGGGACTGCAGAACAAGAACATCGCCTACGAGCTCAAGATCTCCGAGAACACCGTCCGGGCGCATATCGGCAACATCATGCGAAAATACCGCCTCCAGAACCGGACCCAGGTCGCGATCATCTACGCCCTGCATACGGCACCCCCATCGCTCCGCCGCGATCTCGCCAAAGACGGCGACTATGCGACGGCGACAGGCTCGGCGCAGGTGCTCGCACAACCGCGGGTGCCGACCGCGCCGGATTGACCGTCCTGACCGCAATTTCTTGCGCCACGTCGGGGCGAAACACCCAGATCCGGGTCAACGGCATGGCGACAATATAATTCTCTTTATTCGAATTCGGATTTTTGTTAGATATTGCGCAACCCGGCCTAAGGAAGAGGGCGTATCGCGATCGTCACGAACGTGGGCCGGGCGGCGGTGGGCGCGGACCACATCGGCGCGACAAGCTTCGCAGGGCGGGCAGCCGTGAGCGAGAGCCTCGCGCCAACGACAGGTGTGGTTCACGTACGGCCAAATCGTGTGGTCCTGGCGCCCGGGGTCTGTGCGCCAAGTCTTGCGGTGATGCGTGCTGTCCAACCGGACACGCGCATGAGCCATCCGCACGGCGACGGGGGCAATAGTGCATCGCTCCCCGGGGAGAGCACGACATACGCCGTTCCAACCACTGCGCAGGGAAGGCCGGTTGCTCGGCTCCACCTGTATGCCGCTGTGCAGCTTCTTGTTGCCACCTTTCGCACAGTGGACCGTGGGTGCCCGGCCGGCACCCGGTCTTCCCCATAGGCGTTAAGTTTATTCTTGAGTGTTGGAATCACACGTGATTCCAAGGGGCATGGCAGACGAATCGCTTCTAAATGAGGTGGTTGCGCAGCTGGGTGGGGCTGAGCAGCTTGAGATAAGCGCGCGCCAGACGAAGGCTTTCGCGCGGCGGCGCCAAATTCCAGACGCGGTGGCGTTGCTTCGGCTGATGCTGGCCTATTGTTTAGGGGAAAGAGGATTGAGATCGACAGCTGCGTGGGCGGCTTCTGTTGGCCTTGCGGACCTCAGCAGCGTGGCGTTGTTCTATCGCCTGCGTCAATGTGGCGATTGGTTTGCAGTGCTGGTGGAGAGCTTGCTCGATGCGGCAGCGCCGAAGGCGAGCCGAGGCCGCCTGATCCGCATCGTCGATGCGACGACAGTACCTCAGGCCGGGCCGACTGCCCGCAGGAGCAGTGAGCTTTGGCGGCTTCATAGTGCATTTGATCTGCCAAGTGAGCGCTTTGGTCACTTCGAGCTAACGGATCAGCAAGAGGGCGAAACGTTTGACCGGATACCAGTAGTCAAGAACGAGATCCGCATTGCTGACCGCGCTTATCTGCAACCTGACCGCATCGCGGCTGTCCGCGCGGCTGGTGCCGACGTTCTGATCCGAGCAGGCTGGAAGAACGCGCGCTGGCTTGATGCCCAAGGCCTTCCATTCGATCTGATGGCCCAATTGCGTGCGGCAAAGGCACGCGGACTGATCGATCGGAGGATTTGGATCAAACGCAAGGACGGGGCGCCTCTGGCTATGCGTCTGGTTGCGGTCAAGAAGCCCACCGGTGCGGCCGCGGCTTCGCGTCGTAAAGCTCGGCGAGACGCACGCGACGAAAACCGCATCATCTCCAAAGGGACTCTGGAAGCCGCGGATTGGGTCATTCTGGTCACGTCGCTCGCACGGGACGAGTTCTCCGCCAAGGATGTGCTTGCACTCTATCGACTGCGATGGCGGATCGAACTTGGCTTCAAGCGACTGAAAAGCCTGATTGGTCTCAAGACACCGCCTGGAACTGATCAGCGTTCGGCGAAGCCCTACCTGCTGGCTCACCTCTTGATTATCCTGCTGCTCGAGCCGCTTGTCCGCGACTTCGAGGACTCTCCCCACTGGAAGCAGGCCGCCTGACGACACCTGGCGGTTGGCGTATCTTGCAACAACTCGTTGCATCCTTGCTGCAAGCAATCATTCCACAACCAACCATCCGCCGCTTGCGCCGCAGTAAGCGAGCGCTTGGGCGGCACCTGCGCGAGCCTCCCCGAAAACGTCAATATCAATCAATGCTTGCGCTACCTTAACGCCTATGCGGTCTTCCCTGCGCCCTCTTCTCAATTGAGGGTGGCGTGACGAGGCAAAGCTCGGGCGAGATCAGCCGCGAGGATGCGAAAGTGTGTCTGTCGTTGGAGATCGAACTGCCGGTGCTGCGGCGAGCACCAATTTCTGACCGTCACCCTGAGGCGCGAGCCCGCGGTGCGCAGCAGCGCGAGCGAGCCTCTAGGGGCGACGGCCCGGCTGCACCTCGGCCGTTCATCCTTCGAGGCTCGGCTTGCGATGCGTTTGCATCACAAGCCTCGCACCTCAGGATGACGGGAAAGATATCTTCCCCCGCAACGACTTGTCCGTGAGGTTGAGGCCCCCTCCCCAGCCCGCCTGCATCCGCAAAAGGCCTTGTAACAAAACTGTCATACAGCAAAACTAAACGAAGGCGGGGCCGCGGTCGGCGGCCATGCCGCCTCACCGCTAGGAGACTTCGATGCGCCGTTCACTGGTGTTGCTGTCCGCCGGACTGACAGTGCTGTCCACCGGATTTGCCTCCGCCCAGAACAACACGCCCCACAACCTGATCCTGTTCATTCCAGACGGCCTGCGCGCGCTGAAGGTGACGCCCGAGACGGCCCCGGCAATGGCCGAGGTCCGCGACAAGGGCGTCAACTTCAAGAACCCGCACTCGCTGTTCCCGACCTTCACCATGGCCAACGGCTCGGCGATGTCGACCGGCCATTATCTCGGCGATACCGGCGTGTTCTCCAACACGATCTGGACCAACTACACCTCCGGTCCAGCCGGCGACACGGTCGTCCCCTTCATCGAGAACGACGCCGTGCTCGGCGACATCGACGAGCATTTCAAGGGCGACTATCTCAACGAGGAAACCATCCTGAAGATGGCCCGCGACAAGGGCCTCAGCACCGCCGCGATCGGCAAGGTCGGCCCGACCTATCAGTTCGACCACACCGACCATCCGGAGAAGCCGGGCCAGCACTCGATCGTCATCGACGATTCCACCGGCGGCAAGAACGGTGTCCCGCTGTCGGACGAGATGAAGGACGCGCTCACCAAGGCGAACCTGCCCCTCACCACCCCGAGCCGTGGCGACAACGGCAAGGCCGGCGATGCCAAGACGCCGGGCACCACGGTCGCCAACGTCGCCCAGCAGGCCTATTTCGCCGACGTCGCCACCAAGGTCGTGCTGCCGATGTTCAAGGCGCGCAACAAGCCGTTCGTCCTGGTGTTCTGGTCGCGCGACCCTGACGGCACCCAGCACAATCAGGGCGACAGCCTCAACCAGATCATGCCGGGCATCAACGGGCCGAGCACGATGGCGAGCATCAAGAACGCCGACAACAACCTCGCCCAGCTCCGCAAGGCGCTGGACGATCTAGGGCTCGCCGCCAACACCAACATCATGATCCAGGCCGACCACGGCTTCTCGACCATCTCCAAGGAGAGCAAGACGAGCCCCTCGGCCAAGCTCAGCTATGACGATACGCCGAAGGACTTCTTGCCGATGGGCTTCGTTGCGATCGACCTTGCGAAAGCGCTCGACCTGCCGCTGTTCGACCCCAACGACAAGAATGCGAAGATAGAAGGCAACAAGCATCCCAAGGCCGGCAACGGCGTGCTCGGGACCAATCCGGAGAAGCCCGACCTCGTCATCGCCACCAATGGCGGCTCGGACCTGATCTATCTGCCCAGCAAGGACAAGAAGCTCGCCGCGAAGACGATCAAGGCGCTGCTCGAGCAGGACTACGTCTCGGGCCTGTTCGTCGACGACTCCCTCGGCCGCTTCCCCGGCACCCTGCCGCTGTCGAGCATCAACCTGCGCGGCAAGTCGGCGACGCCGACGCCGGCGATCGTCGTCAACTTCCGCTCCTATGCCAGCGATTGCGGCGAGGCGCCGACCAACTGCTCGGTGCAGGTCGCCGACACCGTGCTGCGCCAGGGCCAGGGCATGCATGGCAGCTTCAGCCGCGGCGACACCATGAACTTCATGGCCGCCATCGGTCCGGACTTCAAAACCGCCTATGTCAGCGAGATCCCGGTCAGCAATGCCGACGTCGGCATGACCGCGGCCCAGCTCCTCGGTCTGCGCAGCTCGGGCAACGGGGGCCTCGTCGGCCGCGTGATGTCGGAGGCGCTGCCGAACGGCGTCGTGCCGAAGGCCTATAAGACCGTTGAGCGCTCGAAGAAGAAGTCCGAGAACGGTCTTGAGACCGTGCTCAACGTCCAGCGCGTCGGCAGCCAGCGTTATTTCGACGCCGCAGGCTTCCCGGGCCGCACGCTCGGCCTCGAGCCGGATCCAGGCAATCGGGATAGGGGGGAGTCTCGCGACTCCTCCCCTCCCACACCACCGTACATACGGGTCCGTATACGGCGGTTCGGCGGATTATGCAGGCCACTGTCCCGTGACGGAAGCCAAGCCGAGCGAAGCGAAGAAGCTGTTTGGCAGAGCAATGGCGAGCGCGGGGCTGTTCGCGAGCCGCCAAGGGCCATGCGGGGCGCCGGCAGTTTGCGCTGCCAGATCCCGGCCGACGCCACGGCGTCGCAGCTCGGCGAAGCGAGCGGGTCCATACTTCCATTGCTTCCAGACGACGGCGCGCAGCCGCCGCCTGATCCACCGGTCAAGCACGCGCAACACCGACGGGGTTTGGCAGAAGCCGAAGTAGCCGCGCCACCCGATCAGGTAGGCTGACAGCTCCTTGGTAATCTGCACGAGGCTTCGACCGCACGTGCGTCGCGTCAGCTCCAGAACTTTTACCTTGAAGCGGGCGAGCGCCTGCGGCGCGATGCGCCGTCGCGGTGGTTCACTTCCGCCGGTAAAGCTGAAGCCCAGGAACTTGCGAACGCTCGGTTTGGCGACCGCACTCTTGGCCTTGTTGATCTTGAGCTTGAGGTGCTTTTCGAGGAACCGTTCGAGGCCGGCCAACACCCGCTCGCCCGCCTTCTGACTGCGTACATAGATATTGCAGTCGTCGGCGTAGCGCACGAAGCGATGGCCGCGTTTCTCCAGTTCCTTGTCCAGCACATCCAGCATCAGGTTCGACAACAGCGGCGAGAGCGGTCCGCCTTGCGGCGTACCCTCCTCCGTCGGGCTGACCAGCCCTGCCTCCATCACACCCGCAGTCAAGAAGCCACGGATGAGCTTGAGGAGGCGCTTGTCAGCGACCCGTTTGGCAATGAGCCCCATCAGGATGTCGTGGTTGACCCGGTCGAAGAACTTTTCCAGATCGATGTCGACGACGACGGCGTAACCGGATGCGATGTAGGTCTGCGCCCGTTCCACCGCCTGATGCGCCGAGCGGGTCGGCCGGAAGCCGAAGCTCGCCTCGGAGAACGTTCCGTCCCAATCTGCCTGCAACACCTGCATCACCGCCTGCTGGATGAAGCGGTCGAGCACCGTCGGGATGCCGAGCGGCCGCAGGCCGCCCGACGCCTTCGGTATCTCCACCCGCCGCACCGGCTGTGGCTTATAGGTGCCGTCAAGCAACTGGGCGCGGATCGTGAGCCAGTGCTCCTTCAGATAGGCCGATAGCTCGCCGACGGTCATCCCATCGACGCCTGCCGCACCCTTGTTGCGCTTCACTTGCGCCAATGCTGCTTGCAGATTCTCACGCTCGACGACTACTTCCATCGACGGTCCTGCGACCGCCGGGCGTTCGAGGCTGGCTCTCACCGCGCTTGCTTCGGTCTCTCCGGCGGCGGAGCTTGCGGCTTCACCGCCTGCTCCGGTGCCCAAGTTCAGTTCGACCTGATTCTTCTGCCGCATGGCTCGCGCGAGATCGTTGCTCTACTAACCACTTCCACCGTTCGGGCCTTCGGCGGCACACGCCACCTACTATGCCCTCAGCTGACTTCTGCGCTGCGGTCGGGCCGCCTTACGACGACCTCAGTCCCGTTGCCGGGACACAACGCAGACCTCCCGAGGTAAGACCGACCGCCTTCACCGCGCGCCCGCCGAATTTACCACCCCGACCCTTGATGACCCTGGACTTCGCGATCAGTTGCTCGCTCGTCCGGCCGGGTAGGCCTCGTTATCCGGTGTTTGTCCATCGGGCCGCGGCTTTGCTCCACGCTTTCTTCAGACCCCACCTCGCGGTGACGCCCTTGCGCTTCGCTAATCCTTCGCCGCCATCAGGCTGGATAGAGGACTTCCACCTCCAAGCTGTCGTTCATACTCGGCACACAACAAAAAACGGCGGGGAAGTAACCCCGCCGTTCGCTCGCCCTCATCAAGAGGGGGAAGACTTACATGCCGATGTCGAACACGTTCGGCAGCTGGCCCGCCAGAGGCAGCGCGGTGGCGCCGAGGAACGTCGCCACCATCGCCATCAGGCGACGATTGTTGTGGCGTCTGCCGCGCATCTGGCCGGCGATCCACTCCAGCATCTCACTGTTGACCTTGGAGGCGTAGGCCGGCGCCCAACTCTCGATGTCGGTATCGGCCGAGAGCGCGACGCTGCGCGGCGGCACTTTCAGGCCCGAGGCGCTGGCCGCGTAATGGGCGACAGCTTTGGCCAGGAGGTCGTCGAAGCGGCCGCCATCCGTGCGCTCGGTCGCGGCCTCGTTGATCTCGAACAGGACTTCGGCTTCGGCGCGGCTGACCGGCTGGTCGTTGACGGCGGCGGCGGTCAGGATACGGACGCACCAGGCTGTGTCGTCGGCGTCGAGCGAGCGGGAGAAATGCACCCGGCCCTTGGTGGTCGGGCCTTCGCCCGTGATCACGCCGTCGCGCACGATGGTCAGTGCATGGGCCGAAGTATCGCGGCAGGACGGTTCGAGGGACGGCGACTGAGACTTTTCAGCGGACTTGGGCGCAGCGGCAGACATAGTTCACTTCCAGATTTCTTCTGACCGACCAGCATTTTCATGCGGACGTAAAGGGGTGGTTAATGATTGACTACGGGGATCGCGACTTTTCTCAATGGTTGCCGATTGGTCGCTATGAGGACCATTTCGGTTCCGGAGAGCGTCGGGCGAGCGTGATGCGGGTCATAAAAGGCTTTATCGGGGCAATCGAGACCGTGTGGTTCCGTGGAGATGTTTCGCCGCAGGGGCCCCCTGTAACAGAAAAGTGCTAAGAGATCGGCCCTTCAGAGAAGGAATTCACATTTTACTTGAGCCCCGTTCACTTGAGGTTGGTCAGAGCCTATACTGATGCGGACGGCCAAGGACGAATTTGCAAATAAATTCAATGAGATGAGGTAGAACCATGACACTTCCGATCGGCGCCACCGCCCCCGACTTCGAAGCCGAGACCACCGAAGGGAAGATCAAGTTCCACGACTGGATCGGCAACAGCTGGGCGCTCCTGTTCTCGCACCCCAAGGACTTCACGCCGGTTTGTACGACCGAGCTCGGCGCGCTCGCCAAGCTGAAGCCGGAATTCGACAAGCGCGGCGTCAAGCTGATGGGCCTCTCGGTCGACCCGGTCGATCGCCACGCCAAATGGTCCGAGGACATCAAGGAGACGCAAGGCGCCGCTCCGAACTATCCAATGATCGGCGACACCGACTTCAACGTCTCGAAGCTCTACGAGATGCTGCCGGCCTCGACCTCGGGCGATCCCCTCACCCGCACGCCGGCCGACAACCAGACCGTCCGCAACGTCTTCATCATCGGGCCGGACAAGAAGATCAAGCTCGTGCTGGTCTATCCGATGACCACGGGCCGGAACTTCCAGGAGATCCTGCGCGTCATCGACTCGCTCCAGATGACTGCCAAGCACCGCGTTGCCACCCCGGCCGACTGGAAGCAGGGCGAGGACGTCATCATCGCGGGCTCGGTGTCGAACGACGAGGCCAAGACGATCTACCCGCAGGGCTGGAAGGAGCCGAAGCCCTACATCCGCATCGTGCCGCAGCCGAAGTGACTTTTTGAGGTCGCCGATAGCAACTGCAAAACGTCATCCCGGGGCGATGCGTCAGCATCGAACCCGGGATCTCGAGATCCCCCGGTGCGCAATTGCGCACCTGGGGTCTGGTCCTGCGGACTATCCCGGGATGACGGCGTTAGACTAAGCCGCGTGCACGCGGTCCAGAAAACCGTCGACCTCGGCCTTCAGATGCACGCTCTCGCTCGATAGCGCCTGGGCCGATGCGAACATCCGGCTCGAGGTCTCGCCGGTCTCGCTCGCGCCCTTGGCGGCGTGCCGGACATTGACCGCAACCTCCGCCGTGCCCGAAGCCGCGGCGCGCACGCTGGCCGCGATGTTCTGGGTCGCGCTGCGCTGTTGCTCGACCGCAGCCGAGATCGAGCTCGCGATGCCGCTGATGCGCTCGATGGTCTGTCCGATCCCCTTGACCGCAGCGACAGATTCCTCGGTCGCAAGCTGCATGCTCGCGATCTGGTTCGAGATCTCGTCGGTCGCTTTCGCGGTCTGGCCGGCGAGCGTCTTGACCTCCTGGGCCACCACTGCAAAGCCGCGGCCGGCATCGCCGGCGCGCGCGGCCTCGATGGTGGCGTTGAGCGCCAGCAGGTTGGTCTGCTCGGCGATCGAGGTGATCAGTTTGACGACGTCGCCGATCCGCGCGCCTGCCTCGGAGAGCTGCGCAATCCGCTGATCGGTCGCTTCGGCCTGGCGCACCGCCTCGGCGGAGATCTCGTTGGATTCCTGCACCCTCCGGGTGATCTCGGAGATCGACTGGGACAGCTCGTCTGAGGCCGATGCGGCCGAGCGCACGTGCTCGGAGGCGCTTTCGGATGCCCCGGCTGACTGCGCCGACAGCTCTGCCGTCGAACGTGCGGTGTCGGTGAGCTGCCGCGCCACCCGTTCGAATTCGCCTGACGATGTCAGCACCTTGTCGAGAATGCCGCCGACGCTGCCGCGGAACTGCTCGACGAAATTGCGCAGCTCCGCCTTGCGCTGCTCGGCCGCGGCAGCCGTGGCCGCGGCCTGCTCGCTGCGCAGGCGGGCCCGCTCCAGCGAATTGCTCTTGAACACCGCGACCGTGCGGGCGATTTCGCCGATCTCGTCGGCGCGATCCTCGCACTCGATCGTGACGTCGCTCGCCCCCTCGGCCAGCGCCGTGAGCGAGCGCGCGACCAAGGTGAGCGGCCGGGTGACGCGGCGGACGATCACGAGGGTCAGGACCAGCACCAGCAGCGCGGCAAGCCCGGCGGCGGCCGCCATGCTCTCGATCGCCCGGGCCAGCATGCTCTCGAACTGGGCCATGGGGATGCCGACATAGAGAATGCCGGCGACCTTGCCGGCGGTATCCACGACCGGGAAATAGGCGGTCATGAAGGACTTGCCGAACAGCGTGGCCGGCCCCTTATAGGCTTCGCCCCGGCGCAACAGCGCCTGGCCCGGATGGTCGGCGGCGAGCTGGGTGCCGACGGCGCGGTCACCATTCTCCTTCTTCACATTGGTCGAGCGGCGCACGAACTGCCCGCTCGCATCGTCGAACACGAAGAGCGTCGCATTGCCGCCGACATAGGACACCGCGCGATCGACGATGGCGTGATCGCTGAATTCGGGCATTTTGGGGATCTCGGCGCGCACCACCGCGCCGTCCCTCACCGTGATCTTGGCGTCGGGAACGATCTCGGCGAAAGCCAGCGCGAGCGTGCGCAGATTGACCTCGATGCCGCGGAGCGCGCGATCATTGAAGGCGGAGGTGAGCGACCAATAGCCGGCTCCGACCACCAGCGCCGTGTTCACGGCGATCAGCAGCACCGCGCAGAGGACGGCCTTGGTGCCGAGCTTGAACCGCGGCAAGAACTTCGCCGTTGAAAGTCTGGACATGATTGGAATGACCCCCGTAATTGCTGCATATTCGTGCAATCCGCTTACGGCCGCATTAACGACGGTTCACCGCCGCCGCGCGCAGCATGCTTGCCGGAGCGTTAACGAGGAGCACGCCGAGCGCTGCGCAAGGATCGCAAAGGTTGAGCGGTGCTTTGACACAATCATGGAAAACGCTATCGTCATCGCTCCATACAAGCCGTGGGGGACGATATGGACGACGAGAAGCCGATCACCGAACAAGCGATGGAGACGATCACCACCGCCGTGGAAACGACCAGGGATGCCGCAGTCACTGCCGTCAAGAAGGTCAGGAAAGCCGCCAAGAAGGTCGCGAAGAAGGTAGCGCCGAAGAAGGCGAAGAAGTCGTCGAAGAAGGCAGCCAAGAAGACCGCGAAGAAGGCGGTGAAGAAATCCGGCAAGAAGGCCGCAAAAAAGAAAAAGAAGGCCAAGAAGTCCAAGCGCTGATCGCAAGCCGAGCATCTCTCCGGGTGCGCACGCCCGGAGAGGGCTCCGGCAATGCCTAGCCTCTACGTTTGATCGCCCGCCGGCCCGGGTGATGCTTTCCTTGCGGATCGCGGAATTCGCTGCGATGGCCGCGCCGGTCCTCGGCGTTGAATCGCCGCCGCTTTCCCGGCGAGCCGAACGCCTTGATCACCTTCCTGCCGTTGACCTTCTTGATGACGTAGCCGCCCTCGGTCATCGAGAACGGCTCCGTCAGCGTTCCCTTGTGGTCGAACTTGGTGCCGCGGGGGTGCTTGAACGGCTCGAACCAGGACGGGTAGACGAAGTTCGACATCTCAAAGCCGTTGACGCGGAAAGAATCCTCCTCCACTGCGTCGCAGACCTCATAGGCATACTGGGTATTCGGATTCTTGTCGGCCCAGAGATTGGCCATGGGATCGAGCACCATCTCGAACAGCTCGTGTGAGGCGGCGACGCTGACCGGCTCCTCGCCCAGCGCCTTGACGAAGATTTTGGAGATCGGCTGGCCGCGATGGGTCAGCTCGTGGCGCCCGAGCATGTTCTTGTGCGAGGCATCGTCGAAATAGACCAGCTGCCAGTCGGCCGCCTTCGGCTGCTGGGTGACATAGAGATCGACCGGATAGCCCCATACAGGAAGGAAGTGCTTGTCGTAACATTTTTGCAGTGCCGCGGTGAGCCTGCTCATCATCCGGCCGCTGATCGACTCCTCCGCGTAGTTGATGCAGGCAATCCGGACCGGCTTCAGGGAGCGGCCGAGCAGCGCACGTCTCGCCTTCTTCATGGAAATCACCGTTGCGAAAGGGAAGCTGAAATGTGCTCACCCTAACACGGATGCGGGGCGCACGTCAGGGATGTATTCCGCCGCACCTCACCACCATCCGCCTAGAACCGGCGGTTGACCACGAACACCGCGGCTGCGCACATCACCATGCCGGCAATCGCCAGCGCATCGAGCTTCTCGCCGAACAACAGATAGGCCATCAGCGCGGTCACCGCAGGCACCAGATAGAACAAGCTCGCAACCGAGGTCGCGGCGGCGCGGCGGATCAGCCAATACAGCAATCCGATCGATCCGATCGAGAGCGCCACCGCGAGCCAAGCCAGCGCGAGCACGAACTCCTGCGTCCAGTGCACCACGCGGTCCTCGAACAGGAAGGCGCCGACCGCGAAGAAGACGGTGACGGAGACGTATTGCACGAGATTGCCGGCACGCCAGTCGATGTGGTTGCAGTAGCGGCGCTGGTAGAGCGTGCCCAGCGTGATGCTGATCAGCGATACCACCGAGGCGAGCCAGCCGAGCCCGGCTTCGCCGGTCATCGGCCGGTTGTGCAGGATCATCACCACTCCGCCGAGACCCAGCACGAGCCCGCCCCATTGCACCGGCGTCACCTTCTCGCCGAGCCAGCGGTTGGCGATGGTCGAGGTCAGGATCGGCTGCAGGCCCGGAATCAGCGCCGAGAGTCCGGCCGGTATCGAATGCGCGATCGCGATCGCTGTGCCGCCGAGATAGAAGCCATGGACGAGGATGCCGGCGACTGCGCTATGGGCAATGCCGGCACGGTCCGGCCATTTCGGCCGCGCGATGCCGGCGATGATCGCCATCAGGCCGACCACGATCGCCATGCGGATGGCGAGATAGGTCAAGGGATCGGCGTTGTTGACGACGTATTTGGTGCCGATGAATCCGGTGCTCCAGAGCACTACGAACAGGATCGGCGCTGCGCGGGCGGTCAGGGCTTCTTGATTATGATTCATTGCCGCCCTCATGCCCCATGGGGCCCCGTGCGGCAATGCGAATTTGTACCAGAGCAGTGCTGCGCTGCGGCCGCGGCTCAGCCGCTCACCATTCTTCCGGACAGGGGTCGATGATCTTCCAGAGCTCGACGCCGTTCTTGATTTTCTTCATGTCGGTGGTGAGCCCGCCATTGCGGCGGATCCAGTCCTTCACCGTATCGGGGTAGTAGGACATCAGGTCGGACGTCCCCTCGGCGCTGGTGACCTTGATGCCGAAGGTGAAGGCCTTGTCGTAATAGGCCTGGTGGAAGCCAAGGCTCGCCTTCGGCGTCACGCAGATCTTGTTCATTGGCACGATGCCGAGCACCAGGGTGCAGGCCGAGTTGCAGATGCCATCGATGATGACGCGCTCGCCCTTGTCGCGGACGCGCTTGTACTTGGCCTTATATTCCTCGACATAGCCGCCGTGATCGCGGGTGATGTGCAGCTCCGCCCGCGCCGGCGGGGCGGCGACGACGCAGAGCAACAGCAGACTCAGAAGCGTGATGCGCATGGCGGCGTGACGACGACAGCCTTGAGGGATGGACCGGCCTCAAAGGAGCCCCATAAGGCCGGCGGCAGCATTCTTTATCGAATTCTCTTTGGTCATACTTGTGTGGGGAATTCGTTAAGCATCCCGAAAAGGCCAAAAATGGGCAGCCTTGGAAGCCATTTCCGGCAATTCTGTCACACCCTCCCCAGAATCTGCGGGATCGGCCCCATTTTCGGGCCTCCGGACGGGTGCCCCGGCGGCCCGAAATCGCTATAGATGAGCGACCTATTCGCGCCGGTTCCGGAGAATCGAGATGAGCAAGTTGACCCTTGTAGCCGCAGTTGCTGCCCTGTCGGCCGCAATCCTGGTCCCTGGCCTTGCAGAGGCGCGGGGACATCACCGGTACCACCACTATCACGCCAACCCGCTGCCCTACTCGATCAGCTATCTGCACAATTACGGCCCCGGCATCACCCCCGGCACTTTCGCCTTTTACGACGGCCCGTCGACCAACCACTGCTACCGGGGCGCCGCCGCCTATGTCGGCCAGGACCGCCGCCGGCACCCCTGCTTCTGAGGGATGCCAGCGCGGGCTTCGCTATCGGCCGGCGCCCGACCGCAGCAACTGCTTCTCGATCTCGTAGACCGGCAGCTTGACGAGGTCTTTGCCGACCTCGCCTTGCAGCGCCTTGCGCAAGACGTCCGAATAGTCGGCGCGGATCATCCCGAGCGCGCGGGGCGAGGCCACCATGGTCAGGGCCGAAGTCTCGCCCGCACTGACGGCAGCATCGAGCCGGCCGGCGAGGCTCCGCAGGAAGGCGCGCTCGGCCTCATCGTGCCAATCGGTCTGCTCGACCGAACTGCGGGCACTGCCGGCCGCACCATGCAATCGACCGGGCGCATCGCTCCCTTGCGCGCTGGTCGCTGGATTGGGCTGCTCGTGCACCTCCCTGGTGTGAAGGTTCGGAAACATCCCGTCGCCGCGATTTTCCAGAATGAGCGCCTTGCGCCCGTCGCACACCACCAGCCAATCACCCTTGCGTCATCTTGTCCATTGCACAGCTCCAAGGCACGGCTCTAAGGATCTTGCGCGCCTGTCCTCGCGTTTTTCGAAAGACTGGCCACGGCGACAAGACTAGGGACGAAGCCGCGTCGATGAATTGCGCAAGATCAAGCATGACCGGGAGGTCTTGCGGGCCAACAGCAGCGCAGACGCAGCATTGGTCATGCGTGCGAACCTGGGATAGTCTGGCAAGACAAAAGAAGGTTAGGCTTAGGGCGGCTGGCTGAAGATTTGTTCATCAGCATTACATTTCGGTTCCGCCACAATTTGATCAGAACGACTTCGATATCCTGCATCGCGTAAGCGGAGGAAGACATCATGAATCTCAAGACTGGCCTCGTCGCCGCGTCCCTGTTCGGTGCTCTCGCGGCATCGCCGGCGGCGTTCGCCATGCCCGTTGCGCCCACGCCTGCGACACCGCAGGTCTCCGGCGTCGAGCAGGTCCGCATGGTCTGCAACGCCTGGGGACGGTGCTGGTGGCGCCCGAACTACTATGGATATTACGGGCCGCGGCCCAATTACGGGTATTATGCGCCTCGCTATTACGGCCCGCGCTACTATGGTTATTACGGCTATCGCCGCTGGTGACATTTCGAAGGGGCCCTCGGGGCCCCTTCGCTTTTGCGGGCGGCGCGGTCGCCTGGAGCGTTTACAAAACTGATCTAGATCAAAGTGGAAATCCACCAGGCCGTCATGCTGCGACGATGGCCGATTTGATCGTTTTTCGTTGCCCGCAGACGGGCATGAATGTCCAGACGCACCTGGAGAGGCAGCAGAAGCAGGAGGGGCCAGCTTTGCGTCCTTCGCCTGTCCCGCCTGCACGCGGCTGCATTTCATCGACCTCGCCTCCGGCCAGCCGATGAGCCGGGAACGTTGACGGCGACATTGACCCAACCGGCCTCTTAGCATGATGTCCGCAATACTACGGCTCGGAATCGGGTTTACTGAGACCGATGTTTCGCCATTGATGGCAAGTACCGACGTTCATTTGATTGTCACTTTGCAGCAGCCGGCAGACGTATGTTGTTCGACACCCTCGCCCCGTCCTCCGCGCTTCACCTTGGGGGAATATCCTCTCATGACACTCGCGCAGGCCGTGATCGCGGCAAACCGCCGATATGCGGACCTGCACGAAGGCCGCAATCCCGTCGCTGAGGCCCAGCGCGAGGCCGCTGAAGCCTCGGTGGGGGCTGACGAGCTGACCTTCAATCGGCTGGCTGACCGTTACGTCAACGAATATGCGAAGCCTCGCAAGAAATCGTGGAAGGATGACGAGTGGGTCTTGAAGCGGGCGAAGGCCGAATTCGGTCCCCGCATCGTATCGACGATCACCCGCAAAGAACTGGTCGTGTTCCTGCGCGGCCTCGCCGCCACCTCGGTGCGCAATGCCAATAAGACCCAGGCGTCCATCTGCACCATGTACAATGGGTCAACCTCGAAGATGAAACGATCATCAACGCCCTCGCCCGCATCCCCAAGGTTGGCGGAAAAGAGCGTGAGGAAGATCGCGTTTTGAGCGATGACGAGCTGAGAGCCGTTTGGCCCGCCTTCATCACTCCGCCCGATGCCGTGTTCTCGGTCGCGGTGGGGATTGCCGTTCGCCTGATTTTCCTGACCGCACAGCGGCCCTTGCAGGTCTCGGGGATGCGCCTTGACGAGCTAGCCGACCTCGACGGCCCCTCGCCGCGCTGGGACCTTCCTGCCTCCCGAATGAAGCGCCCCAAGCCTCACTCGGTCCCGCTGAGCGCAGAGGCCGTGAAACTCGTTAAGCAGGCGCTCGCTGAGAGACTGTACGACGATAGCCCCTACGTCTTCCCGTCCACTCGGGGCAAAGGGGACAAGCCGATTGACCGGCACGCTCTGTCTCAGGCGGTCCGCCGACTACGGCTAAAGCTGAAAATGGGCGAATGGTCCCCGCACGATGCGCGACGGTCAGCCAGGACGTGGGCGCGGGCAATGGGTATCGCACGCGACACCACGGAGGCCCTCACCCATCACGCCATTGTTGGCAGCGGGAAGACCTATGACCGTTACGATATGCAGGCAGAGAAGCGGCAGGCAGTAGAGGCGATTGCGGAGTACATAATTCGCGCCTTGCGGCACAAAGATGCGCAAAGGCCGCATAGCTCGGCTGCGGTGGCCTTCAGCCTATCCGCAAATTTTCGGCAGACATTTTGCCGCTACGTCCCGCGCGCGGCTCGTAGCTGATGCGAGCACCCTCAAGCAGTTGAGTATATCCCGCCTTCTCCACCGCCCTGATATGCACGAACACGTCCGGTCCGCCGTCCTCCGGCTTGATAAAGCCGTATCCCTTGGTTGGGTTAAACCACTTCACGATACCAATCGCCACGTTAGGTGCTCTCCTGATCTTAGGACTTCGTTTCGCGGTCTTTAACCTCGCGTTCCGCGCGAAGCCAGAACTCCAGATCGCGGCCGACAGGTTGCCCCGCTCCCTGCCAAAGCTCGTGCGCCCGCCTCCTGATCGCCTCTTCTACGCTTTCGGCTTTCAGTCTGCGAAGTCTGTCGCCTATCTCCTCGGCGAAATCTTCAAGCCGAGCCACGATCACCCGATCCGCAATGAGCGCGACGGCCCGATTGGCCAATTCGAGCTGATGCTCAAGTCGCCGGAGTTCGGGCAAGTATTCCATTGCGTACTCGCACGCTGGTCAGAGAGTGTCCGGTGTCTTCAGCTCGCGGCGGATTCTTTCTTCCTTCAGTTGCTGCTCGGCCTGAAACCAAAACTCATCAATCCGGCCATCAGGCTTCCCGGCTTCCTCCCAAAGCTTGTAGGCGCGGGCGCGTATCTCGTTTAATTCTGCTTGACCCATGGCGGCACCCATACGCGGCGGGCGCTTGTCCTTCGGGCTAGTAGCAGGCCCGCCTATAATGGTTAACCCGACTCATGATGAGCGGTTCCCGAAGGTGAGCCCGCATATTTACAAGACTGTTTGACGCCTTGCGCCCGCTCTCCACAATGTGGCGGGGAGCCAAGCCAAATGGACTGGGAAAAAGAACTGGACGCGCCAGTTCGCGAGACTGCCGAGCTTGTCGCGCGCACAGCGTCGGCGAGCGTTCAACCGCAGGCCAACGTTCAGAGGGCGGTCACAGCGCTGACGATAATCGAGCGACGAATAATATTCGTGCATGATCGGATCGCAGGTCTTCAGCCGCTGGCATGATTAACTAAGCTTGCGGGAGGACGCCTTCGAAGCCTCTTCAAAGGCCCGTCCGACATCACCTAGGCTCGCGTCAAACTCGACCTCAAGCCGACCGCTCGCAAGAGTCCGCACTGACACAAAGTGCTTCCGGCCAGCATCGAGAACGGACGCCAGCTTTTCCCGCATTGCCTCCGCTGAAAGCCCTTTTTCCCCATACGTGGCGGGTTACCACCAACTGCCTCAGACGTGCGAGATCAGGAGGCACCTCGTTGTCGGTCATGCGCTCGCTGATAGCTGACCAGGGTGCGAGTGATTTGCCAGGGCTCAATCCGATACCAATCAAACACGTCGTCGAGACTGAGCGGCCGAGAGACTTCCCGTCCGCTCGCGCTGTCCGGCTCTTCGATCAGATAGAACTTGTTGCGCCCTGCCCGCACGAGCCGATCTCGACAGATCAAGCCCGTCGACTCGTCCATATAAACCCGAGTAGCTACGGTGAACCTCATCTTCATTCCCCAGCCCCTTTGATTGCGGCATAAGGTGCGCCGCTATCAATACAGCGTGGCAAATCTCTCAACGTGCAGGAAGTCCGGTATACTGCTAGCTTGACCGCGCAAGCGATGGGTGGCATTGTTTCACCCACAGATTGTTATACTTGTAAGCTTACATATATAACTGCCGCGCCCGCTCAAACTATATTTTATCGGGTCCACTCGTTGTGCAGTATCGTGACCGCACCTACCACATCACGGAAACCGCTGAGTCCGGCCAATGGCACTGGACTGTAAGGCTAAGCGCACGTTTGCAACGGACGGGGACGGCAGCCAACCGCCAAGCCGCCGAAGCAGCGGTCATTCAAGAAATCGACAAGGCTTTGGCTCTTGAAAAAGCGGCAGCCCCGCGACAGCACTGGTCAGGCGTTATACCTGACCAGTCCTGAGAGCGCTGCACGCTTTGGATACCGCCTGAGAAGCTCGCGGCTTCGTTTCTTTCCCAAACAATGCTCCAAGAACAATGGGCCGCAGTACGTCACGACGGCCTGCACCGCCGCGTGCGGAATGTACTGTCGGCGCGACGCCGCGTAGGCCAAGCCGGGCAAGATCATCTCAGGCAAGCTATCAAGAAGAATGAGCGCGCTCAAAGAGTCCTCGCACTCGCGGAGCTTCGCGAGCGCGGGGACTAAGATGTCCAGGGACGGCTCATAGGTCGCGCCTTGGCGCGGGGCGTATTGGACACGTTCCATTATTGTGCTCCCATCGTTGCGCCTTGGCTCGGTTTCGTACCGTTGTCGCCGGGACCTTGCATGCTTGTGCCGAGCCTGGCGGACAGCGCCCTTTATGCGCGCTTTCGATACCCCTATGTCTTCCGCGATCTTGGTGAGAGCCAGTCTCCGCGCAGCCGTCGCGGATTTGTCGACAGCGCGCCGTATGGCGTTACAAAAACCCCGAGTCGATAACTCGCGCGCCCAGGCTTCGAGCTTGGACGCGTCAATCTTTACTTCGATGCCCGACATACGGGGGCTGCCACTTTGTGGGCTCGCCGGACCGCGGCGTGATCTTGGCGAACCGCTCGCCCTGCTCGACCATGCGGGCCACGGGCGAACCGGGGACAAGTCCACTAGTGAAAGCGCTTCGGCTAATCGAGTCCAGCTTTGCAGCGGCTTCGTTCAGGGTATCCGCAAGCACGTTGAGCGCCTCAATGGTGGCGCGATCACTCACCGCCAATCCCCGGACTGTCCGCGTCGCACGCAAAGGGCATCGCACCATTGCCGCTGCGCAGATAATTCAGCGGTACGTTCCGGCTTCCCTGCTCCGACATAGCAGCGGGCTGAGCCCACGCCGATGCAGCTTGCGAGCAACGCGGTTAGCGTCTCGACGGCATCGGCGAGGCGTTCGAGCTGAGGCGCGGCGGCCGCGATCTTTTCGAGCGCGTCGGCGGCACGTCCGAGGCGGGCGTCTTCGGATAGCGCGAGTAGATCGGTCAGTCCGATGGTTTGGTCAGTTTGATTTGTCATGCTGTCCTTCTTTGAGTTGCCGGTTCCGGGTTAATTACTAGCTTCGATCCAGTTTTAAATGGACAGCGACACTGCTTGTTGCGTACGCGCAAGCGGCTCAACATGCGCGTATTGCCGTTTTCCGGGGTGTCGGCGGAGCCCCCGAAACTGACTTCGTAAAGTGCGATTGATTGAAGTTACCTCTCCATTTGGAGCATCTCGCCATGATCGAACGTCGTGCAATGGAGCGCATGCCGATCAACCGGGCTGCGCGGCTGTCATTTGGTGAAATTCAGGGAACGCATCCGTGCATGGTGCGCGACATCAACGCTCTCGGAGCCTGTATCTCCACGCCCTACTACGTGTTTGCGAACGAATTTGTGCTATCGTTCAGCGGCCATTCCGTAATCTTCATCTGCCGCGTCGTATGGAGAAAGGAAACACGTTGTGGCGTTACCTTCCTTCTGCGCCGCAGCCCGCCGAAAGTGGCGAATGATTCCTGCGACAGTTTCAGCGGGCCATGGCGGCCGCTTTGTACATTTAGCAAGTTCACTTAGAGCGAGGCGGATAGCACGCCGCGCCGTTCCCACCCGAAGCGATAAAGGACCGGCACGGCGGCTGCGCCCACCAGGCGGACTGCCGCGCGGCAGATGGACCGCGCGGCATACCTGATAGGACCGAGAGCCGGACGCCCGCTACGCACGGCCCTCACCTATTAGGCCTCTCGATTTGCGTAACTTCGGGCCTCCAGCGGTAAGCCTTTGAGCTTCTGAGTTAAATTCATCCTCTCCTAATTCATTTTGGGAATGTCGGGTTTAGGCGTAGGGTCCAAGCATGGACCCTCGAATGATCCGCGAGCACCTAGCTCAAGCTGAGCGCCACGTTGCGCTCAGCGATAAGCATATTGCCCGTCAAATCGAGATCATTGACGCGCTGGAACATGCGGGCCGCTTGACCGACCTAGCTCTAGATATTCTCGCCACGTATCGGCTGCTTCGGGCCTCTCATGTGGAGCACCGCGACATAATCCGCAGGGAGCTGGGGGGGGCGGGTGAGGCCGGGCAAGGAAGCTACGCCCTCCTGTGGGTTCGCTTCGCCGTGCGCAAACTTCTCGGTACTCGGTCGTTTATCCCCGCTCGCTCCGTTCGCAGTCCACCTATGGCACCCCGGCCCTTATAGGGCCGGGGGAAGTGCCATAAGTCGGGATGGACCAACTCTATGGCAGGTGCCATAGACTGCCATGGCACCGCTCATCCTGTTGTACCTGCGCGACTTTTAGGCGGGGCGCCTCATGGCACGTCCATGGCACTGAGCCCTGAAAAACCCATGGCAGAAGCCATGGCAGTGCCCAAAGTGCCATGGCAACTGCCATGCCCGCTTTAGATAACCAGAAAGTACTTCGAGGCCTTGGCGGTAAGGCGCTCCGCCTTCACGGTTGCCTGTGCCACACACCAGACGCCTCTCAGGTCGAGCGCTGCGAGAGGCTTCCGTTCGAGGTCGCATAGATTTCCGCGCTCCGCGTTGATGGCTCTGCGCAGCGTAGGTAGGTCCAGAGCGATCTCATCGAGCGGCTCGCCCTCCGCGGCCCCGCGTTCGGCCTCGGGTACGGGCGGTCTCTAGGAACATGTCCAATCGATCCTCACGGCGGTCGGAAACCTTGATAGGCGGGACCTCCCCACCTTCCCCATCTGCGACCGCGAGACTCGGGTCGTGATCCTCCATCGCGAGCACCACATCCATAATGTCACCGTCTGAGCTGCTGCCGGTTTGATGGACACCCGGTTAAGCTAATCCCACCTTGCGCTCGAACTCAACAGGGCTGAGATAGCCGATGGTCGAGTGCCTCCGGGTCGTGTTGTAAAATCGTTCGATGTAGTCGAACACATCGGCGCGTGCCTCGTCTCTGGTTCGATAAATCTTGTTGGCCGTACGCTCGGTTTTCAGCGAGGAGAAGAAGCTCTCCATCGCCGCGTTGTCCCAGACGTTGCCGGAGCGGCTCATGCTGCAAACGATGCCGTGATCGGCCATCAGGCGCTGGAACTGTTCGCTGGTGTACTGGCTGCCCTGATCGGAGTGATGCAACAGCGCATCCGGCTTGCCGCGTCGCCAGACGGCCATCAACAATGCGTCCGTGACGAGCTGTGCTGTCATGGCGGCACTCATCGACCAGCCGACCACCCGACGTGAGAACAGGTCGATCACCGCTGCGACATAGAGCCAGCCTTCGGCCGTCCAGAAATAGGTGAAGTCGGCGATCCATTTCTGGTTGGGACGCTCGGCGGCGAACTGCCGGTCAAGGAGGTTCGCCGGTACGGCCTCAAGCTGTCGATCGCCGGCATCCTTCGGCAAGCGCCGACGTCGCGGCCGCGCCCGCAAGCCTTGCAGGCGCATCAGCCGCTCAATCCGGTGCAGGCCGCAATCCGCCCCGTCAGCGAGCAGATCACGCCACACCCGGCGTGCGCCATAGGTGCGGTCGCTGGCGACAAAGCTGGCCTTGACCTTGTCGCCGAGCTCCTCGTCGCTGCGGGATCTGGCGCTGGGAGAGCGGTTCAGCCAGGCATGGAAGCCCGACCGCGACACTCCCAGCGCATCGCATAGCCATGCCACCGGCCAGATCGTCCGGTGCTTCGCGACGAAGGCGAACTTCATGTCGCTTCCTTCGCGAAGTAGGCTGCGGCCTTTTTTAGGATATCCCGCTCGGCCTTCAGCTTGGCGACCTCGCGGCGCAGCCGCTCGATCTCTTGCTGCTCGGGCTTCATCTGACCATGGCCGGGAAAGGCCTGAACCGGGTCAGAGCCGAACTCCTTCACCCATTTGCGCATTACGTTCTCATGAACCCCCAGGTCGCGGCCGGCTTGCGCCACCGACACCCCGCGCTCCCTGACAAACTTGACCGCTTCGATCTTGAACTCTCGGCTGAACTTCCGTCTCTGCATGACCAACCTCCGGCTTGATAAAACACCCAATCTCGGTGTCCATCAAACCGGCAGCAGCTCAGTCCTCATCGCGGCCGATCTCGACGCCTCTGAGCCGCTACCCAAAGCGAACTTTGGAAGGATCTCCGATTCTGAATGCGTATTTCGCAAAAACGCGACAGTGGTTTCGCTAACTGACGGACAGCAGTTTCGCTAAATCGCGGACAGCGTGGCGGCGCTGGCTTTTGGTTGCCTGGTTGTTGAAGTCAGTTGGTATTCGTTTCGCTGTTTTCGACGTCGGTCAAGGGGGCGCGCGGCTTTTTTCCTTCGCATGCTGTCGCCTTCGAGAGCGATGCGGTGGGAGTTGTGGATGATCCGGTCGAGGATAGCGTCTGCGATGGTCGGCTCGCCGACCATGTCGTGCCATTGCGCAACGGGCAGCTGGGCGGTAATCAAGGTCGATTTGCGCCTATAGCGCTCTTCGAAGATTTCGAGGAGATCAAGGCGCTGCGGATTCCGATGATCTCGCCCGGGTGTACCGATTTGATCTCGCCCAGGATTCCGAGATGATCTCGCCCACCATTCCGATTTGATGTCGCCCGGGGCGCGAGGCGTTCTGGCTGTCTGGTTTCTGGCATCGACGAAGCCGCGTGGTCAATCTTGAATCGCGGCTCGAAGGACTTGTTTTTTGCTGCTCCTGCTGTGGGCATGTGGGCAACGCCCTTCGCGTTGTCCAAGCGCAGCGGCATGTCCACAGCGCCACGGGCTCAGGTCTTTCGGCCGGGCTTACGGGTTCGCCGCAGGCTCTCGCCGTTGAGATCGATCCGGTGAGCATTGTGGACCAGGCGGTCGAGGACGGCGTCGGCGTAGGTGGGATCGCCGATCAGCGCGTGCCATTGGTCGACGGGGAGCTGACTGGTGACGATGGTGGAGCGGTGGCCGTAGCGGTCCTCGAGGATCTCCAGCAGGTCGTGGCGGGCTGCGGCGTCGAGTGGCTCGAGGCCCCAGTCGTCGAGGATGAGGAGATCGACACGGCCGAGCGCGCGCAGCAAACGGGGATGGCGGCCGTCGCCGCGCGCCAAAGCGAGATCGCTAAACAGCCGCGGGACGCGCTGATAAAGCACGGAGCGATTGTCGCGGCAGGCCTTGTTGCCGAGCGCCGAGGCGAGCCAGCTCTTGCCAACGCCGGAGGGTCCGCAGATCAAAAGGTTGGCGTGGTCGTCGATCCATTGCCCTTCAACCAGCATCGTCAGTAGGCTGCGGTCGAGGCCACGCGGGGTGCGATAGTCGATGTCCTCGACGCAGGCCTGCTGACGCAGCTTGGCGTATTGCAGCCGCTTCGAGAGCCGCTTGTCGCGTCGCAGCGACGCTTCGCGTTCGAGCAGCAGCGCGAGCCATTCGGCGTGGCCGAGGCTTGCGGCATCGCCGCCGGCTTCGATGTCGGCAAAGGCCTTGGCCATGCCATGAAGGCCGAGCGCGTGGAGTTGATCGAGGGTCGGATGCGTGAGCAAGGCGTGATCTCCTAGTTGTAGTAGCGCGGCCCGCGGATGTTGGGATGAAGGATCGGCGCATCGTCCGCGGAGCGCTTGGGGGAAGGACGCCGATCGAGATTGTTGGCGAGGATCGATTTGACCGAGCCGTAGGTGCGGGCGCCGATGTCGATCGCCCGCAGGGCGGCGGCATCGAGCCGCTCTTGCCCGTAGGATCTGGCGAGCCAGATGATGCCGAGGCAGGCGCGGAAGCCCTGCTCGGGGTGCGTGCGTTCATCGAGGATCAGGTTGCACAGCGCCGCGGTGGCCGATCCGATCGAGGCGGCATCCTTGCGGATGCGCTCGATGGTCCAGCCGGCGTAGCGCCGATGACTGGACGCCATGTGTTCCGGCAGGGTGGTGTGCTTGTGGTTGCCGCTCATGCGCTGATGCGCGGCGATCCGCTCACCCTTGTGGAATATCTCGACGGTGCGGGCGGTGAAGCGCACCTCGACCTCGGCGCGGACGAAGCGATGCGGGACGCTGTACTAATGCGCCTCGACCTCGACGTGGTAATCGATGCTGACCCGGCAGATCCGCCACTCGGCGAACACGTAAGGGCTCTCCGGCAAGACCCTGAGTGCCGGCCGGTCGATCTCCTCCAGCAGCTTGCGGCGGGTCACGCCGAGCCGCCGGATCGGTCGCTCCTCGTTGAGCCGGGTCATTAACTCGGCGATCGCCGCGTTGACCTCGGCGAGGCTGTGGAAGGTCCGATGGCGCAGCCGTCCGAGCAGCCAGCGCTCGACCATGAGGACCGCCTGCTCGACCTTCGCCTTGTCCCGGGGCCGCCGTGGCCTGGCCGGCAGAATGGCGGTGCCGTAATGCGCCGCCATGTCGGCGTAGCTGCGGTTGATCTGCGGATCGTACAGGCAGGCCTTGATCACGGCGACCTTGGTGTTGTCCGGCACCAGCAGTGCCGGCACGCCGCCGATCGCCTCGAAGGCGCCGACATGGCCATCGATCCAGTCGGCGAGCCCCTGCGTCCAGGTCGCCTGCGCGTAGGTGAAGCTCGATGCGCCGAGCACCGCGACGAAGATCTGCGCAACTCGCCGCTCGCCGGTGAACCGGTCGATCACCACCGGCACGCCGTCGCCCGCATAATCGACGAACAGCTTGTCGCCGGCTGCATGCGACTGGCGCATCGTCACCGACAGCCGGCCTTCCCAGGCCCGGTAGAGCTCGCAGAACCGCGAATAGCGATACCCGCCGGGTTCGCCGGCGATGTACTCCTCCCACAGGATCGCCAGCGTCACGTGCTTGCGCCGGAGCTCGCGGTGCACCGCCGCCCAGTCCGGCTCGGGCTGCCGGCGATGGCCACGCCGGGTGCCGAGACCGGCTCCCGTGCTGGCGAACAACCGGGCTTCCAGCACAGCGTCGGTGATGTCGTCGGGCAATGGCCAGGTCAGCCCAGCCGCCTCGAACCGGCGGATCGTCAACCGCACCGTCGAAGGCGCTGTCCCCACCCGCCGCGCAATCTCGCGGGTCGGCATCCCGGCCGACTTCAATCTGATCACATCGCGCACATGGCGCATCGCAAACCTCTCCGTCGGCATCCAGGTCCCCCTTCGCAAAGCCGAAAGGCGGGACCGTAGCGGAGCCAGAAGAGGCCTCGTCACCCGGGCGACATCATCCCGGAATGGTGGGCGAGATCATCTCGGAATGGTGGGCGAGATCAAATCGGAACGGTGGGCGAGATCATTCCGGAATGGTGGGCGACATCGAGCGGAATCAGCAAGGCGCTGCTGATCATTGAGGGTGTGGGTGCCCCAGTCGTCGAGGATGAGCAACTGGACCCGTGCGAGCTTGTCGATGAGGCGCGGGAAGCGACCATCGAGACGGGCCATGGCGAGGTCTTCGAACAGGCGCGGCATACGCAAATAAAGGACGGAATGATCGAGCCTGGCCGCCTGGCGTCCGAAGGCGCACGCCAGCCAGGTTTTACCAGTCCCGGTCAGGCCGGTGATGATGAAGTTCTCATGGGCTTTCAGCCAAGCGCCTTGCGCCAGCTGCAGGGTGTTGCGCCGGTCAAGGCCGCGGCGGGATGCGAAGTCGACGTCTTCGATACAGGCGTCGACGAAGCGCAGCTTGGCTGCGGCGAGGCGATTGGTCAGGCGCCGGTCGGCACGCATGGCGGCTTCACGATCGAGCATCAGGCCGAGCCACTCATCCCGGCTGAGATCGGCGGCATTGTCCTGTTCGGCTAGTTGCCTGTAAGCGGCCGCCATTCCGGCAAGGCCGAGGGCCTGCATCTGCTCGAGGGTCGGGTGGGTCAGCATCGCGATGTTCCTTTCCTTCATTGATAATAGGCGCCGCCACGGATGGTTGGCGTGGGAGGGCGTGGCTTTGATGGGCTCGGCGGCAGGGCTCGCGCGGTCCAGCCCGGATTTGAGGATGGCGCTCACGGAGGAGTAATTGATCGCGTTGATGGCGAGCGCCCTCTCACAGGCCGCTTCCAGCCGATTGCGCTCGTAGCGCCGCGCCAGGGCGATGATCCCCATGGCGGAGCGATAACCCTGCTCGGGATGCGGGCGCTCACGCATCATCCGCTCGACCAGGGTGGCGGCGTTGACGCCGACCCGCGCTGCCATCTTGATCAAACTCGCCGGTGTCATATTGGCGTAACGCTGATGGGCCTTGGGCATGTGCTCGTTCACGGTGACATGGCCGCTGCGCTGAGAGCGGCGCACATGGCTGGCGACACGCGTGTGATCCTGGAAGATCTCGACGGCTCGATACGTGAGCCGGACGTCCACCCGACGGCCGATCAGTCGGTGCGGCACCGAGTAAAAGGTCTTGTCGACTTCGACGTGATAATCGGGATGGACCTTCGCGGTTTTCCACTCGGCGTATTCGAATGGTTCGCTCGGCAGCGGCGTCAACGCAGCGCGCTCGATCTCCTCGAACAGCTGCCGGCGGGATTTGCCGATATGGCGCATCGGCCGATGGTTCAGCTCCTCCAGCAAACCGCCGATCGCAGTATTGAGATCGGTCAGGTTGAAGAACCGCCGATGGCGCAGCCGTGCCAGAATCCAGCGCTCAACAATCAGCACCGCGCCTTCAACCTTGCCCTTGTCGCGGGGCTTGCGGCTGCGGGTCGGCAAAATCGTCGTGTCGTAGTGCTCGGCCATGGCGGCAAAGGTTTGGTTGAGCGTCGGCTCGAACCACAACGCCTTGACGACCCCGGCCTTCAGATTGTCGCAGACGATCGCCTTGGGAACTCCGCCGAAGTACGACAAGGCTCGGGTCTGGCCTTCGATCCAATCTGGTAGTCGCTGACCGAAGCTTCCCATAGCGAAGGTCAGCGACGAGGCCCCGAGCACCGCGACAAATATCTGCGCCTGACGGATCTCGCCGGTTTGCGGATCGATCACCTCCACCGTCGGACCGGCATAGTCGGTCTGCATAACTGCACCCGCCGCGTGGCGATGACGGAAGGTCGGGTTCGCCCGGCGCCGATAGAACGTCAAACTTCTCGCAGAACCACGTGTAACCATAGCCCTCGGGATGCGCCGTCCGGTATTCCTGCCACAGCAGCGTCAGTGTCACGCCCTTGCGCTTGAGCTCCTGCGCGACCCGCGGCCACTCAGGCTCACTCAAGTCCTGCGGAGGCCGCCCGACCCGCCGGAACAGAGCCCGCTGCAACGCCGCCTCGCTCGCGTAAATCGGCGGTAACGGCCAGCTTAAGCCCGCCTCGCGTGCCCGCAGCAGGTAGGTGGCAACCGAGCTCTTGCTGATCTGCAGCCGTTCCGAGATCTCCCGAACCGACAGGCCCTGCTCGTACGTCAGCCTCAGGATCGATCGTAGGTCCTTCACAGTGGTTCGTTTCGCTTGCTTCCGTCTCGGCATTGCCCCTCTCAAACTCAGCTTGAGAGAGAACATTGCCTGAACGGCGCTCCCGAAAACCAACCTCCCGCAACTGTCCGCGATTTAGCGGAATCCCTGTCCCGGAATTACTGAAATCGCTGTCCGCGAATTACCGAAATCGGTGTCCGGAAATTGCCGAAACACGCATTCTGAACTTCGAGCCCGCCTCGATAGTGCCGCGTCCCGTCTTCGCGTTGCGCGAAACTTCAATCACGGTGTCGACGTTGCCCTGCAATTGCCCGTCTCCACGCACGTGCTCTCCTGCTTTGGTGGGGTGCTGCAGGCTTGCGACGTTCGCGCCGGTTGCCAATGAAATGCGCTGCATGGCGACAACGAAAATGCCGCCATGCTCGCGGTCATTTCCAGGAGCGATGCTTTGGCTGAGCGTATCGATGATAATCATCGCCACCGGCATGCCGTAGTGCTCGCCCGTTTCTTTGGCGATCCTGATCAGCTCCTTCTCGTCGGCGGTCGCTTTTCCGTCCGCACCATAGAGCCCGCACGGCCCCCCACTGAAGACAGCCGTCTTACCGGCTCTCCACAAGCCCGAGACAATCGAAGTCGTGCCTCTAGCGATAAAGAACTTCCCGCACCAATCGAGGTGGCGAGGCTCCGCGCTGCGAATGTCTTCGATGTACGCGATCTTAGATTGCTTACCGATAGACTGATTGTCCCGGCGCTCTTCGCTCTCTTCAGTCGTCTCGCCAGCGTCAAGCGACCGCTGGCGTTCAGCTTTGGAAATCCGCTGCTCGCGCTCCCGCTCAGCTTATCTTGCCATTCGGCCCACCGCTCTTCAGTGCCGCCGTTCGCCAGGAATGCAGTCTTCTCGTCGACATCCTGCTGGTGCTTCTTGAGTCCTTGATTCTTGAGACTCTCACTGGCAGCGGCAACGAAGATCGCTTTATCGATCTTGCCGCGCGTTCGCCCGATAGTGCGAAGGTAACGGCTCGCGCGCTCCAAAGCATCAGGCGTCGATACTATGGGGCGGCAAAGCTCGGCTAGCAGCTTGCGCCGGTCCTCGAGTTGGCGTCGCATCCTGTCCAGAGCACGCTCAGCCGAACGCTCCAGCTCGTTAAGTTCGCTCCCATCGGATGCGCACTCCTGCCGTCTGTCGGCAATCGCCCGGATCGTCGTCTCGCTTTCGTCTTCAATAGGACTGAAGGTCTGCTCGATAGGCTTGAAACCCCTCCCCGTCCGGCGCAAGGGGGATGACGTAGTCGAACGTCACCCCAAGGATGCCGTTTGCCTGACGGGTCGCCTCGGCGCGCTCAGCCGGTGACAGAGCTAACAGCCGCGGTCGCGAAGCCGCGGCCGGTTGGTTGGAACATGATTGCATTCGGGTTCTCGCGGAAGTTCGTTAGGCAGCCAGGACGGAAGCGATGACGCTGGCGCGGTAGCGGCGGAAGCCTCCGAGCTTGAAGCCGTCACCAGCAACGGAGCGGCCAGCCTTGGAGTAAAGCCAAGGCCGGGTAACTCGAAGCGCCGTGCAGACTTCCTCGACGGTTAAGGCAGCTTCGCCCGATAGAGCCGCTAGGCTGCATTTGGGGGCCTGGCGCTCTGAGAACGATAAGAGCGGGTTGGGCGGCAGTGCGGTAGTCATGGCGCAGGACTCCTCCTTCCCCGGCGAGCTGGTTGCTCCGGAGGCGTGTCAGTGATGACGCCCGGCAGGCGGGCGATGGTGCTTGGTCTGGAACGGTCTCGCGAAGTGCGCCGGTTTAGGGTATCCGCGCGCGAGCTATCGTTTAGGACCGTTAGGCAGAAGGTCTCACGGCTCGGTTCTGGGGGTCAACTTAAGGGGCAAGACAGTCTAAGGCAGACCCGAGCGGCTCTGGCCGTCTCCGGCCTTCGCACGACGCATGTAGACGGCGCGCCGTTGTTCTTGAACAAAAAATATCGCGCCGGGGGCCCCCTTCCCCGAAGCGCGCTGCCGTGGCTCGCCCGACAAGTGGAGGTATCCCGCCGGTTTCCCGAACGCAAAATCCACCGATTGAAAATGACGTTAAGCTGTTGATTTTGCTGGCGCGCTCGGAAGGATTCGAACCTCCGACCCTCGGAATCGAAATCCGATGCTCTATCCAGCTGAGCTACGAGCGCCCTGGCCCATTGGAGGGCCGCAACCGAGAAGCGCCGGGACCGCGGCTGGCGAACCAGCGCAGCAGGCGGCGTTCGGACGGCTTCGAATTAGCAGAGAGATTGACCAATAAAAAGCCCTTCCCGCCTCCCCGGAGGCGGGTCACAGCGGGGTTGTCACCAGGTCGTGTTGAAGAGGCCGAAATGCGGCTGCTGTGCCACCATCATCGGCCGGCCATACTGCGGCCCACCATATTGTGGCCCACCATAATACGGCGGGGCCGGATGCACTCTGGCGACCTTGCGCTTGGGCTGAGCCTGGGCCTGCGACTTCTTGGCGGCGTCGGGCTTCGAACCAGGGGTGAACTGGGCAAATGTCTCGCGCACCCGCGCCTTGGCCGACATCTCCGCCAGGGCGGCTGCCGACGCGGCGTCCGGCGGCTGAGGCGCGGCCGCGGCCGTCTTCACCACGGGCGCCGCAATCGTCGGCTGGGTGGTGTCGAGCACGACACGCTCAGGCAGGTGGCGATCCGACCTGATCCGGATCAGGGGTTGATCATTGCTCGCGGTGGCAACAGCCTGCGCCACAGGTGCCACCGGCACCATGTAGCTCACCGCGAACAACAGTGCGAGCAAAGCTCCACCGACATAAACGAAGTACCGAAAGATGGGCATTGGCCACGCTCCGCCCCCCGCATCCCCGCGTGGGCTCTCCGCCTCAACGGGCGATCCTTTAATTGGTTCCTAGCTCAGCCCTTTGGTTCAAATGGCATCGCCAAGATTTTTGACCAAGGGCTGCGGACGGTAACTTTTCCGCTATCGGAGAGCGCTGTCTTTCAGGCGCGCCGTGCTGCGAGGAGCGAACATTTCGCCTGATCCGCGTTCACGTTGACGAAGCCGATCGGGACGCGCGCAAACGTCTTGCGGCTCTTCATGCTGACCGGCTCGGTCAGCACGCGGATGCGGTCGGTGAGATGGCTGCCGTCGCGTCGTGCGAATGCGCAAACGATCTCGACATCCTTTACGGCATAGTCATTGTCATTTCGCAGCGTGAACGTCACCAGCGCCTTCGAGCCGAGGCCACCGCGGCGCCAAGTCTGTGATGAAATCCTGAGATGATCGAGGTCGGCCATTGCCGACGCCTGGGCTTCAGAAGCCGGCGTGACCGCCGCTGATGCATCGCCCGAGGACCCCGGCTCGACGGATGCGAGCTCAGGCTTCGCCGGCTCGGCGCTGTTGCCCTTGGAAAGAGGCAGCAGCATCCAGACACCGCAGCCGACGATGATGGCCGCCAGCAGCCATAAAAGGCTGCGGCCGAATGAGACACTCGCGATCGTCACGCTCCGCGCCACCCGCTCGCCGGTCCCGGCGAAGCGTCCCAGTCCGATACGATCAAGCCTGGCGTTCATGGTGAACCGATAGCGACCACAGCGCGTCCGACCACAGATCTGGCTGCTATTTACCCTAATCCGGCAGACGAACTAAGGTTCCCGCGCTTCATGCGAGTCGGCAGGGGCGGTGGCGATCACTCCCCGAGCGCGTTAACATGCGCTGCAACATCGAAAGACCCTGTCGGGAGAACAAGGAATGCCAGTCGTCGTTACCTGGGATCACGTCCATCTGCGCAGCCCCGATCCGGAGGCCACGGCGGCCTGGCTGCGCGACATCCTCGGTGGCGAAATCGTACGCGCGCCCGGACGGATCGACGTGAACCTCGGCGGCGCAAAAATCTTCATTGCACCGCTTGAGGGCGATAACGCCGTCAATCCGCCGCCCCCGCACCCGCACCAGGGCCTCGACCATTTCGGTCTGACGGTGAAGGACATCGACGCCGTTGCGGCCGAGATCAAGGCCAAGGGAGTGACCTTTACGCGCGAGCCGACCACGATCCGCCCCGGCGTGCGCATCTGCTTCATCAGCGGTCCCGAGGGCATCTCCATCGAGCTGCTCGAGCGCGACAAGAAATACGCCTGACGCAAGCCGCATCAGGCAACAGCCGCCGGGCGAGAACCGCTCGGTGCGGTTACGTCATGCTACCGGGCATGAAACAGCGGATGGTCACGCCCATGTAGCCGTAGATCGGCCACACCATGGTGCGCCCCACCCGGTTCGGCTCCGAGATCACGGCCTCCTCGGGCACGTCGACCCAGACCATCTCCTGCTGCTGCTGACGATCGAGCATGGAGCCCGAACGCGGGATGCGGACACGATAGTGTCCGTCCTTGCTCTCCCAATCGGTATCCGAGAGCGCCGAGCCGTCGGCATCGGAGCAGCACGGCCCCTTACCGCTGCGCAGGCCGTCGAACCAGGCCTTCAGATCGGCATTGGTGTTGACGAACTGGCCGCGGTCGCGCGCGTGCCCGAAAGGGGCTGCGAGCGCAATCAGAGCCGCGGCGCAAGCCAGCTTCGTCACGCTTTGCCAGCGTGCCGCGCTGCCAATCCGCCATCGTTCGTCTTTGCAAATCGTGGGACGCGCACTGTGCAGACGCGGCTCATCGCCGCCGGAATCGATCCAGTTGCTCACGTTTGTCTTGCTCCAGCACCCCGCGGCCAGTGCAACAATGGTTATGCATTTCGCGGGCCAACTTGATTCGCAATGACTGGCCTCGCCTCATAATGAGACCGTCATATCAGTGTCACAGACAAGCCGGGACAATTACGGTCTGCAGGACGGGAACAGCGTGGCGGCTGGCAAACTGCCGCGTTGCGCGCGGGATTGTGCTTTGGCATAAAAGCTCTACCGGTTGCGCCATTGGGCGATGGCGGCCGGCTTGCGGGGCTTTATGAAGAACGGCCTCTATTCGATTCACGTGTGTCTGCTCGATGGTCGAGTCAGCAAGGGCAGCGGGGTGATTCTTTTTCGCGACGGCAGGATTCTGGGCGGCGACGCGTACCTGTTTTACACTGGCAGCTACACCGTGAAGGACAACACCTTCAAGGGCGAGGTGCTGGTCCAGCGCCACACCTCTCCGCGGGGCGACGACAATCCCCTGTTCGGCGGCCCTGCCCCGGTCGGCATCGGCGTCAGCGGCACGTTCACGGACACCCGCGCTGAGATGACCGGCACGGCTCTCGTCGGCAAGGCCAGCCAGATCTTCGGCGCCACCTTGCACCGGCTGGCTGACGCCGACTAGCTATTCCGCTGCCTGCTCAAGTGGCGCGGTGCGCGGCAGAATCATCTGGATGCGTGTGCCGCCGCCCGGCTCGGAATCAAGGTCGAGGCGCCCGCCGAGGCGGTTGGTCACGATGCTGTAGACGATGTGCAGCCCGAGACCGGTGCCTCCCTGGTCACGCCGCGTCGTGAAAAACGGATCGAACGCGCGGCGGCGGACGTCGAGCGACATGCCGCAGCCGTTGTCCGAGAAGATGACCTCGACATTGTCCTTGCCGGACTCGCGCACCTGGATGTCGATCGTCCCCGGCCGGCCGTCCGGGAAGGCGTGTGCCACCGAATTGAGAAACAGGTTGGTCAGCACCTGGCCGTAGGGACCGGGATAGCTGTTCATGGTGAGATCGGGCTGGCACTCGACGTTGAGCGTCAGATTGTGCTTGCGCAGGCCCGGCCGCAGACTCATCACCACCTGCTCGGTGAGGTCGCCGAGATCGAACGTGCGCTGGTCAGAATAGTTGCGGTCGGCCGCGACCTGCTTGAACGACTGGATCAGCTCGGCGGCGCGATTGAGGTTGGAGACGAGCTGCGAGGACGCATCGCGGCTGGTGTTGAGGAAGTCGTTGAGCGTGGAGCGGCGAAGCTCGCCGCGCTCGACCTCGGAGGTAAACGTCGCAGTCTTGCGCTCCAGCGCGGAGGCGACCGTGAGGCTGATGCCGACGGGGTTGTTGACCTCATGCGCGACGCCGGCGACGAGTCGTCCGAGCGCCGCGAGCTTCTCCGCCTCGATCAGCGACGCCTGGGTCTCGCGCAGATTGCGCAGCGCGGTCTCGGCGGCTTCCTTGGCCTTGCGCATCTCCTGCTCGCCGCGCTTGCGCTCGCCGATGTCGAGCGCCACGGTGACGATCCGCTCGATCTCGCCCTCGGCGTCAAGCAGCGGCAGCTTGTTGACGAGCCATTGCCGCATGTTGCCGGAGGCGTCCTTGTACTCCTCCTCGTAGAAACCCAGACCCTTGCGCAGCCTGAGCACGCGCTTGTCGTTCTCGTCGGTCTTGGCCGCGCCGTAGCGCGACATCAGGTCCGCGGTGGTGCGGCCTAGCGCATCGCCGGGCTCGATGCCGAAGATGCCGGCCATGTAGCGGTTCATCAGCACGTAGCGCAGGTCGCGGTCCTTGACATTGATGACCGCCGGCACGGTGTCGATGACCTGCTGGAGCAGGCGCCGGCCTTCGGCGATGGCGTCTTCCGCCCGCTTCTGGTCGGTGATGTCGCGCAGCGTGCCCTCGTAGCGGACGATGTTGCCGGCTTCGTCCCGCACGCCGGTGGCGCTGTCGGAGAGCCACAGGATGTCGCCGCTGCGCTGGCGCACCTGGTACTCGAACTCGCGCACCATGCCGTCACGCGCCATCAGCCGCTGATACTCGTCGCGCGCCTCGGGATGGACGTAGATGGTATGGGCGATATCGCTGATGCTGTCGATGAGGTGCTGCGGGCTGTCATAGCCCATCATCCGCGCCAGCGCCGGATTGGCATTGAGGAGGTCTCCGCCCGGCGTCGTCACGTAGATGCCGTCGACGGAGCCCTCGAACAGCTTTCGGTAGCTCTCCTCCGCAAGGCGCTGCTCAGTGAGCGCGCGCACCGCCGCCTCGCGTGCGGTGTCGGCCTCCTCCAGCGCGCGGCGGAACACTTCGGCTGCGCGCGCGATGTCGCCGATCTCGTTGTCGAGGTCGGCAGACGGAATAGAGGTGTTCTTCTCGCCTGCCGCGAGCGCGCGAATGGATCGCGCGATCTTGGCCAGCGGCCGCACGGTCCGCCGCACCACGAAGGCGGCAGCGACCATGCCGATCAGCACGCCGACGCTGCCGAGCACGATGCTCTGCCACCGCGCCTCGGCAAGCGTCCGGGCGAAGTCGCGTGACAGCACGTGGCCGCGGCGGTCGCTGACATCGCGCAGCAGTTCGGTGACGCGGCCGATCAGCCGGCCCTCGGTACCCAGCACCTCGCGGTCGATGTCGACGATCTGCCGCTCCCGGACCGCGACCGCGATGATGGCGTCGGCGTAGTCATTGACGGCCGCCTTCAACCCGCTATCGGCGATGTCCATCGTCCGCATGCCCTGCGCCGCCTGCTCGGCCGCGGACGGATTGCGTGCGAGCAGACCGAGCGCGATCCGGCTCTGCGCCTCGGACAGGCGGGACGCCAGCTCGCGGTCCGCGGTGGCGGAGACCGCGGCGTCGAACCGGTCGCGCAGCGGCGGCAATCCGGCGAGCAGCTGCGCGCGGCGGTCGATCAGGGTCGAGATGCGCTCGAGGCCGCTGCGATAGGTCGCCAGGCGTTCGGTGACGCCGTCGATCATGTCCTGCTGCTCGGGCGCGAGCTCGATGCGGGTCTTCTTCAGGATGTCGCTGAGGGTCGAGGCCGCCTCGCCGACCTGCTTGAACTGGATGCCGGCACCGGGATCGGTGACGAAGTCGCGCGCGGCGAGCCGCAGCTCGTTCATGCGGCGGTCGATGTCCTCGGCGAGGTCGCCGACGCTCTGGAGCCGCTGCAGCTCGGCGAAAGTCGTGTCGATGTGCCGGATCGCGATCACGCTGGCCGTCGAGGTGACGATGATCACCGCCAGCACCAGGAGGAAGCTGCCGAAGGTGAGCTGGCCGATGGAGAGCGAGAATGTACGCTTTTTCTCGGGGGTCGGCGTCAATTCGGCGGACATTGGTGTTTTGAGGACCGGGCTACTGGTAGCCCAATATACGACGTATTGCAGGCGCGGGGGAACATGCCTGGGGCCGCCGGATATCCTTAATATTTCGCCTGCCGCCCTGCTCCGCCTCGCGTTGATCAGGCCTTGGCGCTGGCCGGCCGGCGGGCCGGGATCGTCATGGCGGCCACGCCGAGGACGACGCAGGCGAGGCCGATCCAGGCGGTCCGACTCAAGGTCTCGCCAAGGAAGGCGACGCTGAGGGTGACCCCGATGGGGACACGCAGATAAGCCTGCGCGGTGGTTCCGACCGAGCCCAGGGTCTGGATCAGGCGGAAGTAGATCGCGAACGCCGCCGCGGTCGAGAACACGGCGAGCGCAAGCAGCGCCAGCACGGAGCTCAGCGAGGGCGTTACCGTCCAAGGCTGCTCGACGAGCAGCGAGGCCGGGATCAGCACAGCCGCGCCCGCCAGCAGCGAGCCCGCGGCAGGGGCCATGGGATCGAGGCCCTTGAAGCTGCGGCCGAAGATCGCGGCACAGGCATAGCAGATCGTGGCGGCGACGATCGCCGCCTCTGCAATGATCCCGCTCCCGATGTCATGGACGGCATCGACGCCGACGATCAGCAGGATGCCGGCCATCCCCGCAATAACGCCGAACAGCTTTCGCGGGGTCGTCGCCTCATGACGGGTGACGATTGCGGTGAGCAGGAAGGTGAAGATTGGCCCCGCCGAGTTGAGGATGGTGGCGAGCGCGGCATCGACATGGCGCTCGCCCCAGGCGATCAGCGTCCAGGGAATGACGCTGTTGAGCACGGCCTGGAACGCGAAGCGCTGCCAGGTCGCGGCATCGATCGGCATGCGGATGCCCCGCCCCCACATCACGAGGAGCAGCAGCAGGCCCGCGATCGCGGTGCGCGCCGCAATCAGCGTGATCGGCGGGATGGTGGCAACACCGAGCTTAATGAAGGTGTAGGAGCCGCCCCAGAGCGTTGCCAGCATGACCAGCAGTGCCAGCTCGACGGCGATGTTGGTATCTTGCCTGATGTTCATTGTGCGTCCCGTCCATTCCGCAATGGACGGAACCTAGCGCGTCCGCGCTCGCCGATACTTCGCTGCGTGTCGAAGTGTATTAGCCGACCGCGCCAACCTCGAAGACCTCGCCATCATAGCCGGCCTCACGGGGAATTCGGAGCTGGCGGCCGGTTTCGGTCTTGGTCATCACAGGCATCACCGTGACGATGGACAGGCCGCGGGCGTGCGCCATCGCGGCGCTCACGTTTGGCTGCTTGGCAAGCCGGATCAGATTGCGCGTGGTCGGGAACGGGAGCTTGAAACGGCCGGTCTCGCCGCCCTCGACCGCCTCGCGCGGCGACACCCAGATCGAATCGGTGGACTCGCGGCCGTCGTGGGCGCCGAGCTGGTCGGGCGGCGCGGCGGCGAGGAAAAACCAGGTATCGAACCGCTTCGGCATGCCCTCCGGCGTGATCCAGTGCGCGTAAGGCACGAGCGTGTCGAGCGCGAGCTGGAGGCCGTTGTCGGCGAGAATGCTGAGGAAGCTGATCTTGTGCTCGTTCAGCGCAACGCGATGCTTGTCCGCGATCTCGCCGGCGCGTTTGGCATCGACCGCGGCGCCCGTGTCCTTCGACCGCGCCAACAGGATCCCGCTCTCCTCGAAAGTCTCGCGGATAGCGGCGATCCGGAAACCGCGGTCCGCCTCGCTCAAGCCCTCGCCGCCTGAATAGAGGTCGGCGCGGGCGACGATCTCCTGATCGCCGGCATCGACGCTGCCCCCGGGAAACACCAGCGCGCCCGAGTTGAACTCGATCTGATGATGGCGGACCATCATGAAGACCTCGATTTCGCCGGGGCCCTTGCCGTCGGCCTTTGCGCCATCGCGGAGCAAAAGGATCGTCGAGGCTGGGCGTGACGCTGATGTCTCGGGCATTCGATTAACCTGCGGCGCTGGATTGCGGGCCGAGATTGGCGCGCTTGTCGAAACGGGCGACGCGCGACAAGAGGTAATCGACCTCGGCTTTCGCCGTCGCCGTCATCGTCGCGCCCGGCTTGCGCTGCGCGCTGGAGGCGATGATGCCGCGCTTCTGGAGCACGTATTTGCGTACGGTGAGGCCGACGCCGGGCTGCTGTTCGTAGCGGATCAGCGGCAGATGGGCGTCGAAGATGTCATGCGCGGCATCGCGCTTGCCGGCCTTGGAGAGGTTGACGACGTCGATCAAAAGCTCGGGGAAGGCGTAGCCAGTCATCGCGCCGTCGGCACCGCGCTCCATCTCGAAGTCCAGGAACGTGCCGCCATTGCCGCAGAGGATCGAGAGCGGGCGGAGCGAGCCGTCCTTCTGGAAGCCGCGCAGGGTCGAGATCTTCTCCAGGCCCGGCCAATCCTCGTGCTTGAGCATCACGCAGTTCGGATTGTCCATGACGATCTTGCGGATCACGGCCGGCGTGAACACCACCGACAGCGTCAGCGGATAGTCCTGCAGCACCCAGGGAATGTCGGGGCCGATCGCCTCGGCCGCCTGCTTGAAATAGCCGACAATTTGGTCGTCGGTGCGAAGCGAGGGTGGCGGCGCGATCATCACGCCGGCGGCGCCTGCGCCCATCGAGGCCTTCGCCAGCGAGCGCATGGTAGCAAAGCCAGGCGCGGAGACGCCGACGATCACCTGCATCTTCTTGGCGCGCTTGACGTAGCGCACCGCCACCTGCTCGGCTTCAGTGGCATCCAGCTTCGGCGCCTCACCGAGGATGCCGAGCACCGTGACGCCATCGCAGCCGACCTCCTCGTAGAAATCGGTCAGGCGGTCGATCGAGCGCTCGTCGATCCGGCCGTCATCGTGGAACGGCGTCGGCGCGATTGCGAAGGTGCCCTTGGCGTCGGCGGTGAGTTTCATCAAGCTCTCTCTTTCTCCGTCATTCCGGGGCGCGCGCAGGCGCGAACCCGGAATCTCGAGGTTCCGGGTTCGGCTCTTCGAGCCGCCCCGGAACGACAACAACAGCTAAAACCGCCTCGCCGACCAACGCTTCACATCCTCCTCGGAGAAGAAGATCTCCTTGGCATGATCGACGATGTCCTGGGCGTTCCAGCCCGAATGCGGCGGCTTCCAGCCTTCCATCTCCATCATCCGCATTTCGCGCACGCCGCAGGGCCCGGACACGCCCAGCACCTTGCCGGTCTGGTCGCCCGACAAATCGCTGACCATGTATAGCACGGCCGGCGCGATGCCGTCCGGCCCCAGCGCCGCACCGGGGTTCTCCTTATAGCGGGGCAGGTCTGCGGTCATGCGGGTCAGGGCGCCCGGGGCGAGCGTCCAGATCCGGATGTTGTACTTGCGGCCCTCGATCGCCAGCACGTTGGACAGCCCCCAGATGCCGCCCTTGGCCGCGCCGTAATTGGTCTGGCCGAAATTGCCGATCAGGCCTGAGGTCGAGGAGGTGTTGACGATGACACCGCCGCCGTTTTCCCGCATCCAGCGAAACACCGGCATGGTGCAACAAAAGGTGCCCTTCAGATGCACCTTGATGACCTTGTCCCAGTCGGCCTCGCTGGCCTTATGAAAGGTCTGGTCGCGCAAAATGCCGGCATTGTTGACGAGGATGTCGGCGCGGCCGAAGTGCTTGATGGCGTCGTCGAACACCGACTGGCCGCCTTCCATCGTGGAGATGTCGGCGCCGTTGGCGACGGCCTTGCCGCCCTCGGCCTTGATCGCGTCCACCACCTTCTGGGCCATCGAGGTGTCGGCGCCGGAGCCGTCGCGAGGCCCGCCGAGATCGTTGACGACGACCGAGGCCCCTTCCCGCGCGAACAGTTTTGCGTAGGCCTCACCCAGCCCCCCGCCCGCGCCGGTGATCAGCGCAACCTTGCCGTCGAGTAGTCCCATGGTGGCTTCTCCCTGTTCGTTATCGTCATTCCGGGGCGCGCGAAGCGCGAACCCGGAATTTCGTGCCACAACATCTGGATTCCGGGTTCAGCCCTGCGGGCTGCCCCGGAATGACGGAGGGTGCTAACCAAGCACCGTCTTGCCGTTCTTGATCACGGTGACGCCGCGCGACTTCACCTTGGCTTCGAACGAGATCACGTTGCCGTCCTTCCAGAGGTCCATGGTCACGGTCTCACCGGGATAGACCGGGGAAGAGAACCGCGCGACGTGCTGGCGGAACGCGCTGGCGTCGTAGTCGGCATAGGTCTGGAGCACGCCGCGGCAGGTGATGCCGTAGGTGCACATGCCGTGCAGGATCGGACGCGGGAAGCCGGCTTTCCTGGCGAACTCGGGATCCGAGTGCAGCGGGTTGCGGTCGCCGCAGAGGCGATAGACCAGCGCCTGGTCCGGACGCGTTGGGATATCGATGGTTCTGTCGGGGCTGCGCGAGGGGATCTTGTGCGGATCGGGCTGGGTCAGGTTCGGCCCGCCGAAGCCGCCGTCGCCGCGGGCAAAGCGCGAGGCGACCAGCGTTGCGAGCTTCTCGCCCTTCTCGTTCTTGAGCACGGTCTGGTGGCTGATGACGACGCCCTTGTCCTTGCCTTTGTCGTAGACCTCGAGCACCGAGGAGTCTGCGGTGATGTTGGCAGCCACCGGCAGCGGCTGATGGAAGGTGATGTCGCGCTCGCCGTCCACCACCATGACGCGGTTGAGGTTCATCTCGCCCGGCCCCGAGCCCCAGGCTGCGACGGACGCAAACGTCGGCACCACCTTCAGCGGCCGCGGCGTGAACGTGCCCTCGTTGACGAAGGCGAGCTCGTTCTCGTCCATCGGGTCTGAGCCGAGGCCGATGCCGTAGGCGTAGAGCATCACCTCGCGATCGGTGTAGGCGTATTGCTGGCCGAGGTTTTTCAGGCCTTTGAGCTCGTCGTATCTGGCGGACATTCTCTGGTTGCCTCCCGGAATTTCACCGGCGCTCATTTACGTGCCCTCTCCCCTTGTGGGAGAGTGCTACGATGTGCCGGCCACATACGCGTTTGGGTGAGGGGTTGCTTCCGCATCGAAAGTTGTCTCTGCGGAGGGATACCCCTCATCCGGCGCTTCGCGCCACCTTCTCCCACAAGGGGGAGAAGGAAGAAATCAGGCCACCGTGAAGAACGGCAGTGGCGCGCCGTCGGTCGGCTTGAACACCACCTTCACCTTCAGGCCGATCTTCAGCTTCTCCAGATCGCAGTCGACGAAATTGGTCTGCACCGACGGTCCTTCCTTCAGCGTGACGTAGCCGATGGCGTAGGGACCCGTCGGCGACTTCCGCATCAGGCTGTAGGTGTAGATCGTGCCCTCGCCCGACGCCTCCTCCCACACTGTCCTGTCGGAGTAGCAGAACGGGCAGATCGAGCGCGGGAAGTAATGCGCTTCACCGCAGGCGGTGCAGCGCTTGATCATGAACTTGCCTTGCTTGGCCGCATCCCAGAACGCGGCGGTCTCCGGATTCGTGACCGGGGCCGGATATTTCTTCACTTCACTCATCACACGCGCTCCAGAATAGCCGTCGAGGCGGCGTGGCGAACACCCAGGAGACCGCCGGTGCCGTGGGCGATGGCGAGATCGCAATTCTTGACCTGCACCTTCGGATGCGCCTCGCCGCGCAGCTGCCTGACAGCCTCGATAATCTTGGTCATGCCGCCGCGGTTGACCGGATGGTTGCTGCAGAGGCCACCGCCATCGGTGTTGAACGGAAGCTTGCCGACGCCCGAGATCAGATTGCCGTCGGCGACGAACTTGCCGCCTTCGCCCTTCTTGCAGAAGCCGAGGTCCTCGAGCTGCATCAGCACCGTGATGGTGAAGCTGTCATAGATCGAGGCGTATTTGATGTCCTTCGGCGTGATGCCGGCTTCCTCGAACGCGCGCGGGCCGGACCAGACGCCGGCGGAGTAAGTGAGATCGAGATCCTTGCCGCCGCGCGGCCCCTTCATCGCCTCGCTATGGCCGATCAGGCGCACAAGCGGCTTCTTCAGGCTCTTGGCGATCTCCGGCGTCGTCACGATCAGCGCGCCGCCGCCGTCGGAGACGACGCAGCAATCCATGCGATGCAGGGGATCTGAGATCATCGGCGAGTTCAGGACGTCCTCGACGGTGACGACGTCCTTGAGCATCGCATGCGGATTGTATTGCGCATGATGCGAAGCTGCGACCTTGATCCAGGCGAGCTGCTCGGAGGTGGTGCCGTAGTCGTGCATATGGCGCATGGCACACATGCCATAGGCATTGTGCGTGGTCGCGCCATACGCGGTTTCGAAATCGACCTCGGCGCCGGCCGCGCGCGGCGGCATCACGCCGGTGCGCGGCTTGCCCGCGAGCGTGATCAGCGCGATCGAGCACTTGCCCGCTGCGATCGCTTCGGCGGCATGGCCGAGATGGATGATGTAGGAGCAGCCGCCGGTCTCGGTGGAATCGACATGGCGGAGCTTTTTGATATTGAGGCCGAGATAGTCGACCATCGGCCAGGCGCCGCCGGGCGCATCGCCCGCGCAGAAATAGCCGTCGACATCGTCCTTGCTGATCCCGGCATCCTCGATCGCACCCTTGGCGACCTCGGCATGGAGCTGGGCGGTGGATTTGTCCGGCGCATGCCGCGTCGGGTGTTCGTAGATCCCGGCAATGTAGGCCTTGCCCTTGATGGTCAAAACAGAGGTCTCCGCTTGCGTTTCTTCTTGCCCTGTTTTTCTGAACCGCAGTAGGCGGATTGGCAAGCGCGGAAATATTCCGCCCCGCGAGAGGGCAGCGGGTTGGCGCAACTCTCTGGCCCCGTCATCCTGAGGCGCGAGCGGCGCGATGCAAGGCATTGCGCCGGGAGCCTCGAAGGATGCACGGCTGAGCTATCTCGACGCCC
The DNA here is from genome assembly GCF_054057995.1 of Bradyrhizobium sp. USDA 4486. Lineage (NCBI taxonomy): Bacteria > Pseudomonadati > Pseudomonadota > Alphaproteobacteria > Hyphomicrobiales > Nitrobacteraceae > Bradyrhizobium > Bradyrhizobium sp. USDA 4486. Next base: position 1,571,374 of record NZ_JBSRZV010000001.1, on the reverse strand, counting down.
GCGCCGCAACAGCCGGGCCGTCGTCCTTCGAGGCTCGCCGAAGAGGCTCGCACCTCAGGATGACGGTTATGCAGGGCTGGCTGTCTCGACATCGTCGTTGCGAGCGCAGCGAGGCAATCCAGGAATTTTTCCGCGGATGCATTTCTGCATTGCTTCGCTGCGCTCGCGATGACGGCCAGGCACGCCTCCGCATCCTCGCGGCACATCTCGCCCGAGCTTTGCCTCGTCACGCCACCCTCAATTGAGAAGAGGGCGCAGGGGAAGACCGGGGAGAAGACCGGGTGCCGGCCGGGCACCCACGGTCCACTGTGCGAAGATTGCGCTACGAAGAGCTGCACAGCGGCATACAGGTGGAGCCAGACATCCGGCCTTCCCTGCGCAATGGGTTGACGGCTTATGTCGTGCTCTCCCCGGGGAGCGTTGCACTATTGCCCCCGTCGCCTTGCAGATAGCTGATGCGCGAACCCGGTCGGGCCGCCACATCACCACAAGACTTGGCGCACAGACCCCGGGCGTCAGGACCACACGATTTTGCCGTACGCGAGACCGCGCCCGTCGTGCGCGCGAGAGACTCGCGCGACGCAGCCCGCGTCCACCGCCGCTCACCCCGCGTTTTGTGACGATCGCGATACGCCCCTCTGAGAGGGATGAGGTGGCGGAGAGATACGACAATTCCGAATTTCGGTAAAGGGGAATGTTTTTGGAGATGTGGGTTGACCCATGTGCGGGTGTTTTGCGCAACGGGTAGCACAAGGCATGGTGTGGGCAAAGCGTAGCGTGCCCACGTCTTTTGTGCCATCCGGCGAGATGGTGGGCACGGCCTTTGCGCCTTTACCCACCCTACGAGAGCGCCCTACTCCGCCGCGATCTGCCGAGGCGCGGGCGGCGGGTTGGCGAGATCCGCGGCGAGCTGGGCGTAGCGGCTCTTGGCGTCCTGCACCGCCTTCTCCTTCACCGGGCCGTAGCCGCGGATGCGGTCGGGCAGTGACAGGAGCTCGACCGCTGTGTCGATCGTGACGGGCGACAAGAGGCCGAGCACGGTGGCGACATCCTTCTCGTAGCCGGCGATCAGGTCGCGTTCGAGCTTGCGGTCGGCACTGCGGCCGAAGATGTCGAACGGGGTGCCGCGCAGGAACTTGAATTTTGCCAGCACGCGGAACGCCTTCAGCATCCACGGGCCGAAGGCGCGCTTCTTCGGACGACCGAGCGCATCGACGCCGCGGCTGAGGATCGGCGGGGCGAGATTGAAGCTGAACTTGAAGTCGCCTTCGAACTGGTCGCGCAGCTGCTGCTCGAAGGCGCCGTCGGTGAACAGGCGCGCGACTTCGTATTCGTCCTTGTAGGCCAGGAGCTTGGCGTAATTCACCGCGACGGCGCGCGGCAGCGCTTCGCCATAGCCGCCCTGCTTGGCGGCATCGCGGACCTGATCGACCAGCTTGCGATAGCGCTTGGCGAGACGGTTGTTCTGGTAGGCGGTCAGATGCTTGGCGCGGTGCTCGATGACCTCGTCGAGCGTCATGGCATCGAGCGTCTTCGGCGCGACCACCTCATCGCTGCCCTTCAGCATCTCCGTAAGGCGCGCGGGATCGGCGACCGCGAGGCGGCCGAGGCGGAAGGCTTCCTTGTTCATCTTGATCGAGACGCCGTTGACCTCTATAGCCTGCTCGATCGCCTCGGCCGAGAGCGGCAGCAGGCCCTTCTGATAGGCGTAGCCCATCATCATCATGTTGGTGGCGATGGCATCGCCGAGCAGCTGCTCGGCGGGCTTGGTGAAGTCGAAGAACACGGAATCCTTGTGCAGCGCCGTCTCCAACAGCCCGTTCAACTTGCGGGTCTGGAAGTTGAAGTCGCGGTTGAGGATGAAGTCGGCGGTGGGAATGAGGTGGCTGTTGATGATGCCGCGGGTGCGGCTGGTATCACACAGCGAGATGGTGTCCTTGGCGACCGCGACCACCTCGTCGGCGGCAAGCACGAGATCGGCCGTGCCGGTGACGATGCGTGAGCACGTCACCTCGGCCGGGTGGTCCGAGAGGCGGACATGGCTGAGCACCGCCCCGCCCTTTTGCGCCAGGCCCGACATGTCGAGGATCATCGAGGCCTTGCCTTCGATGTGCGCCGCCATGCCGAGCAGCGCACCGATCGTGAGCACGCCGGTGCCGCCGACACCGCCGACCGCGATGTTGTAGGGCTTGTCGAGTGTCGGGCGCGAGGCGGGCTCGGGCAGCTCGCCGATGTCGGCGAGCTCGGCCGGCGCGCGGTGGCGCGGCGCGCCGCCGTCGATGGTGACGAAGGATGGGCAGAAGCCCTTCAGGCATGAATAGTCCTTGTTGCAGGACGACTGGTTGATGGCGCGCTTGCGGCCGAACTCGGTCTCCAGCGGCTCGACCGAGATGCAGTTCGACTGCACCGAGCAATCGCCGCAGCCTTCGCAGACGGCCGGATTGATCATGACACGCCGCGCCGGATCCTCCATCAGGCCGCGCTTGCGGCGGCGGCGCTTCTCGGCGGCGCAGGTCTGCACGAAGACGATCGCCGAAGTGCCCTTGAACTCGCGGCACATCTTCATGACGTTCTCGAGCTCGTCGCGGTGATATTTCTTCACGCCGGGCGCGATGGTGTCGGCGGGATAGGCATCGGGCGCCTCCGAGACCAGGTAGATCTCGCGGATGCCTTCGGCGTGGAGCTGATGAGTGATCTGCTGCGGCGAGAGATCGCCGTCGTGGCGCTGGCCGCCGGTCATGGCGACGGCGTCATTGTAGAGGATCTTGTAGGTGATGTTGGCCTTGGAGGCCACCGCCTGGCGGATGGCGAGAATGCCGGAGTGGAAATAGGTGCCGTCGCCGAGATTGGCGAAGATATGGTTCTCGTTGGTGAAGGGCGCGATGCCGACCCACGGCACGCCCTCGCCGCCCATATGCGTGAAGGTCTCGGTCGAGCGATCCATCCACAGCGCCATGAAGTGACATCCGATGCCGGCCATGGCGCGGCTGCCTTCGGGGACTTTTGTGGAGGTGTTGTGGGGACAGCCGGAGCAGAAATACGGAGTGCGGGAGACAGGCGCGACCGCCTGCATCTGCGTGGCCTGGCGGCCGTTGAACCAGTCGGCCTTGGCGCGGAGCATCTCCGCGATCTCGGGGTTGAGATTAAGTCGAAGCAGGCGTTCGGTGAGCGAGGTCGCAAGCGAGGCGACGCTGAGCTCGGCGGCGAAGGTCAAAAAGCGCTTGTCGTGCTCATCCATCTTGCCGACGATGCGCGGGCGAACGTCGTCGCGCCAGTTGAACAGCTCCTGCTTGACCTGGTTCTCGACGATCTCGCGACGTTCCTCGACGATAAAGATCTCTTCGAGACCGACGGCGAAGCTGCGCACGCCCTCCGGCTCCAGCGGCCAGGGCATGCCGATCTTGTAGAGGCGAAGGCCGATTTTCGCGGCGATCTCCTCGGTGATGCCGAGCTCGCGCAGCGCCTGGCGCACGTCCTCATAGCTCTTGCCCGAGGCCATGATGCCGAAGCGGGCGTTCGGCGAGTCCATGGTGATGCGGTTGACCTTGTTGGCGCGGGCAAAGGCGATCGCGGCAAAGCCCTTGTAGTCCTGCAGGCGACGGTCCTGCTCGAAGCGGTCGTCGGGCCAGCGCAGGTTGAGGCCGCTGGGCGGCAGCTCGAAATCGGTCGGGATGATGAAGGGCTTCATCTCGTCGGTGAGGTCGATCTCGGCGGTGGTCTCTACCGTCTCGGTGATCACCTTCATGCCGACCCAGCAGCCGGAATAGCGCGACATCGCGATGCCGAGCAGGCCCATCTCGATCATCTCGTGGATGCTGGACGGATAAAGATACGGCATCAGCGCCGAGATGAAGGCATGGTCGGACTGATGCGGGACGGTGGAGGACTTTGCGCCGTGGTCGTCGCCGGCCAGGCACAGCACACCGCCGTTCTTGGCGGAGCCCGCGGCATTGCCGTGGCGGAACACGTCGCCGCAGCGGTCGACGCCGGGGCCCTTGCCGTACCAGATGCCGACCACGCCGTCATATTTGGCGCCGGGCGAGAGGTTGAGCTGCTGCGAGCCCCAGACGGCCGTGGCCGCCAGGTCCTCGTTCACGCCGGGCTGGAACTTGATGTTGTACTGTTCGAGATGCTTGCGGGCGGCGAAGAGCTGCTGGTCGTAGCCGCCGAGCGGCGAGCCGCGATAGCCGGAGATGAAGCCCGCGGTGTTGAGGCCGTTGGCGCGGTCGCGCCGGATCTGGGCCATGGGAAGGCGGACCAGAGCCTGGATGCCCGTGGTGAAGACATGTCCGGTCTGCTGGGTGTATTTTTGGTCGAGACTGATCGGACCCTGGTTGATGCCCATGCTGTCCTCGTTTTGCCGCCCTGTTCAGGCCCTTGTTGCTTTAGGTCGCTTAAGCCGTTGCCTGCCCGTTGTTTTTAGCTAGGGCGCGCCGACCACCTTCGCCACTCTATGTCGGATATTTCACGCTCCGCATCACAAATCTGGACCAAAGGGAGCGCCGGGTAAAAATCGCAATTTCGTGGCCGGAAGCACACTGGGGATTTTCAATTTGTGTCACCATACCCCCGTCGTCGCGAAATGAATCGATGCCCCATCCTGCGGGGATGCGGGCCATTGGTCGCAGGAGAGACCGAGCATGCGGACGATTCTGGCAGTGATCGCGTTGTGCAGTGCAGTTGGAAGCGCGGCTTTCGCCGCCGAGCCGTCGCCGGAGCTGATCGCCTATGGCAAGGCGCTGGTCGAGGCCGGCGGCTGCGCGGGCTGCCACACCGCCGATCCGGCGCGGCCGTTCGCGGGCGGCAAGCGCATCGACACGGCCTTCGGAGCGGTCTATGCGCCGAACCTGACGCCCGACCGCGATAGCGGGATCGGCGCCTGGGCGGATGCCGATTTCACCCGCGCGCTCCGCTACGGCATCGCACCCGATGGCTCGAACTATTATCCGGCATTCCCCTATTCCTACTTCACGAGGATGACGAAGGACGACACGCTGGCGATCCGCGCCTATCTCGGCACGCTGGCACCGGTGGCGAACCGCAACAAGCCGCCGGAGATGCGCTGGCCATTCGGTTATCGCCGCCTGATGCGGGTCTGGAACGCCTTCTATTTCAAGCCCGGCCTGTTCGAGCCGGACCAGAGCCAGAGCGCGGCATGGAACAGGGGCGGCTATCTCGTCAGCGGCCTTGCGCATTGCGGCGCCTGCCATACGCCGAAGAACTATTTCGGCGCAGACAAGGCCGCGCAGGCGCTCTCCGGCAACGAGGTCGGCGGCTGGTACGCGCCACGACTCGACGGCGCCGCGCGCACCGGGCTGAAATCGTGGAGCGTCGAGGAGATCACCGAATATCTCCAGAGCGGCCGCAATACCAGGAGTCATGCCGGTGGGCTCATGGCCGAGGTGGTCGTCAACTCGACCTCGAAGATGAGCGATGCCGACGTGAAGGCGATCGCGCTCTACTTGAAGAGCCTGCCGCCCTCGCGGCGCGAGACCATCGTGACGCCACCCGGGGAGGCCGAGATGACAGCCGGCAAGGCTGTCTACGCAAGGCTCTGCATCGCCTGTCATGAGGCCGACGGCTCGGGCGCGCCGCGGATTTATCCGCCGCTGCCGGGCAATGCGCTGCTGCAATCGGTCAATCCGTCCTCGACCTTGCGCATCATCCTCGACGGTGCCCATACCGTGACGACACCGCGCGCACCCAATACTGGCGAGATGCCTGCCTATGCCAAGCAGCTGTCGGACCACGAGATCGCGGCGGTGACGAACTATATTCGCAATTCCTGGGGCAATGCGGCGCCGCTGGTGACGCCGTCGCAGGTGGCGAAGGCGCGCAGGCAAGAGCCGTAGTTGGCACTCTCCGAATTCATGAGATCGTCATGGCCGGGACAACAAGCCTGGCCATGACGTAGCGGACAGAATGAGGCGACGGAGCAATTATCTCCCCTCGTCCTCGGTGAAGACGAATTTCGGCATCTCCCATTTGTAGCGCACGGCAAGCAGGCGGAAGCTGATGCCGAGGACGAATGTCAGAATGGTCCAGAGCTCGGCGTTGAGTTTCAAGCCGAACGCGGTGGCATAGAACAGGCCAGTCACCACCGAGACGCTGGCATAGAGCTCGGAGCGGAACAGCAGCGGCACGTCGTTGCAGAGCACGTCGCGCAGGACGCCGCCGGCGCAGCCCGTCACCATGCCGGAGACGATGACGATCGGCAGCGAGGCATCCATCTGCCAAGCGACGTCGCAACCGGTCATCGTGAAGACGACGAGGCCGATGGCATCGAGCACGATGAAGGCGACCTTGAGCCGGTGCACGAGGCGTGCGGTCAGGATAGTGAGAAAGGCGGCGCCGCCGGCGAGCGCGAGATAGATCGGGTGCTGCACCCATACCAGCGGATAGTGCCCGAGGAAGAGATCGCGCAGCGTGCCGCCGCCGAGCGCGGTGATGCAGCCGAGGAAGCAGACCCCGAGCCAGTCCATGCTGCGGCGGCCGGCGGCGAGCGCGGCGGTCATGCCTTGCGCTGCGACCGCGACCAGCGACAGGAGATGCAGCACGCTATCGCTCGGCGGCAGGCTCCACATGATCTTATTCCCTTCCTCCGCGGGTGGAACTCACGCTCGATGTTCCCGGTGAACAGGTTCCCGATTCCCGCAGCCGGAGCAACATGCGACGAAAGCATAGAGGGCCCGGAACTGAATCTCGCATCCATGGGTTGTCCGGGGTCATAACCGAGGAGACCAATCGATGGCTGACGACCGTTTTCCCAACGATCCGTACCGCCCGAACCTCGCCGACGATGAGTATCTTCGCGCGGCGCGCCGGGATACCGACCTTCAGGCCGATCCCGAGCTTGGCGAAGGCCCCGCCTCCAGCGGCAAGATTGCGCTGTTCGCGGTGGCGGTCGCCCTGGTGTTGGGCGCCGTGTTCTACGGCTTGAACAACACGACCACCGGCAACCAGGCGAGCAACACGCCGTCGACGCAGACCGCACAGCAGTCGCAGCCCGCCAATCCGGCCGCGCCTCCCGGCATGCGCGACGTGACGCCGCGCAACAACGCCGCGCCGGGCGTGACGACGGGCGCCGCGCCGAGCAAGCCGGCCCCGGATACGCAGACGCCGTCTGACGGCGCGAAGTAACGACGTCATTGCGTAACACGCAACTGTCAGCGCTCGGCTTGACTGGGCGATCCAGTACTCCGAGACGGCAGTGATTCAATCGATAAGCCGCCGCGTACTGGATGCTCCGCTTTCGCGGAGCATGACACCGGGAGGATAAGAGAGCGGTGGGACAAAAATCCCGCTGCTCTTCTTTCGTCTAAAGCGCGATGAGATTGGGATGAATCGTCATCGACTTTAGGTTGTTGTCTGAGCATGATCTTTACGGAAACAGCGTCGCACGTTTCCGGATCATGCGTTAGCTGAACATCTTGTTGAGCTCGGCGCCGGAATAGCCGCCGCCGAGCTCCGCAAACGTCCCCTTCTCCGCCATTTCCTTGGCTGCGCGCATGAAGCCGGCCCAGGCGGCACGGGCGAGCGAGCCGCCGACGCTGATGCGGCGCACGCCGAGATCCTCGGCTTCCTTCAGCGACAGGCCGGAGCCGCCGATCAGCAGGTTGAACGGCTTTGGTGCGACAGCCTTCACTACCGCGGCGATGTCCTCGCGAGTCTTCAGGCCCGGCGCATAGAGGCAGTCCGCGCCGGCGTCCGCATAGGCGGTGAGCCGGTCGATGACGAGCTTGAGGTCGGTCACGCCCCACAAGTAAGCCCGCAGCGGCCGACCAGCAGCGTGCCACTGTCGCCGATCGCCTTGCGCGAAGCCTTGATGCGCTCGACGGCGAGCGTGCGCTCATAGATCGGCTTGTCCTTGTCGCCGGTGGAATCCTCAATCGAGAGGCCCGCGACACCGGTGCGCACACCGCGCTCGACATTGTCGGCGACCTTGTCCGGCTCGACCGCAAAGCCGCCCTCGAAATCCGCATTTACGGAAATGTCGACCGCCGAGCTCAATGCTGCCAGATGCTGACAGACGTCCTCGACGGTGACGTGATTGTCGGCCTTGCCGATGGTCCCGGCAAAGCCGGCGCTCGAGGATGCGATCGCCTTGAAACCGAGTTGCTGCAAGGCTTTCGCGCTGCCGATATCGACCGGATTGGGCAGGATGAAGCAGCCGCTCTCGTGCAGCTTCCTGAACGTCGCGCGCTTGTCGGCGGTCGTCACATGCATGTCTCTCTCCCTTGTTGGCCGCGCAGAGATGGGGATGCGTCGCGGCCGGCGCTAGTGCACGTCGTGCACCGCGCGGCTGTCCTTCGGCGCCTGCTCGCGATCATTCATGCCGTAGTCGCGGATGACGCTGGCGATGCGCAGGTGATAGTCGGCGAAGATCTGCGCCCTGCCCTTGGCCTGGGTGCGGCGATGCTCCATGGTGTTGCGCCAGGCCTGGACTGCGGCCTCGTCCCGCCAGAACGAGATCGACAGGATCTTGCCCTTTTCGGTCAGGCTCTCGAAGCGCTCGACCGAGATGAAGCCATCGATGGTTTGCAGGAGCGGCTTCAGATCGGCAGCGAGATCGAAATAGTCCTGGCGGTGTTCCGGCTTGGGCCAGACCTCGAAAATCACGGCGATCATGGGCGTCTCCTCTTATGTGAGCATGATCTCCTGCGGAAAACCGCGTTGCACTTTTGCGGATCATGCTGGCGTAGCCTACACTACCACCTTGCGCAGGAAGGTGCGCTCTTCCACCAGGATGAATTTGTTCTCCTCGGCGAAATGGAAATTCGCCATCCCTTCCGCATCCTGTCGCAGCCGCGCGCGGTAGACCTCATAAGCGGCGAGACTCTCGAAGGTGATCAGCGCGAAGGCGATGTTGTTGGTGCCCTCATGTGGCATGAAATAGCCGATGAGGTCGCCGCCGCATTTCGGGATGATGGTGAGCCAGCTCTTGGAATATTCCTCGAACTGCGTGCGCTTGAACGGATCGAGCTGGTAGCGGATGAAGACGGTGACGGACATGGTCGGCTCCTGTGTCTTCCGTCGTTGCGAGCACGGGTTTCGTAGAGTGGGCGCAATGACGGCGTCGTGAGAGGCTAAGCCCTTGCCCGACCGTAATGCTTCGGCTACCATCGAAGCATGAAATCAGGTCCCGACATCGCCATGGTCGCCTCGCTGGTCGGCGACCCCGCCCGCGCCAACATGCTCACGGCGCTGATGAACGGCCGCGCGCTCACTGCGAGCGAGCTTGCGCAGGAGGCCGGCATCACGCCGCAGACCGCGAGCTCGCATCTGGCAAAGCTCGAGGCCGGCGGTCTCGTCGAGCCGGAGAAGCAGGGCCGCCACCGCTATTACCGCCTCACCGACGACGACGTCGCCGGCGTGCTCGAAGGCCTTGCCGGCCTTGCCGCACGCACCGGCCACATGCGCGTGCGCACCGGGCCGAAGGACCCCGCGCTGCGTCGCGCGCGGATCTGCTACGACCACCTCGCCGGCGATCTCGGCGTGCAGATGCTCGACACCATGCGCGAGCGGCAGCTGGTCAGGCAGAAGAAGCAGGAGATCGAGCTGACAGCCGAAGGCGAGCGCTTCCTCGCCAAGAATTTGCAGATCTCACCCGACATGCTCAGCCATCCGCGCCGCCCGGTCTGCAAGGCCTGCCTCGACTGGAGCGAGCGGCGCCACCATCTCGCCGGCACGCTCGGCGCGGCAATGATGCAGCGGTTCGCGGAATTGAAATGGGCCGCGCGCGATCCCACGCCCGGCAGCCGCGTTGTGATTTTCACCCGCAGCGGCGAGAAGCAGTTCGCGGCGCTGTTCGGAAACGGGAAGGATTAGTCACGCAAGGTGCGTGACGGCACACAATTGCGTGTGAACTCCCACTGTTGTCGTGGCCGGGCTTGACCCGGCCATCCATCGCTTTAAGCGCAGTGTCGTTCCGGGGCGATGCGAAGCATCGCACCCGGAACCTCGAGATTCCGGGCTCGCGTCTTCGACGCGCCCCGGAATGACGGCTCCAAATACGAGACGCCAATGACCCGCCTCCTCATCCTCGCCGCGCTCGCCGCTGCCCTTCTCGCTTCCCCGCTCACCTCCGCACACGCCGCCGACACGCCTCAACGCGAACCCTACGGCATCGCACTCGAGGGCTTTGCGTATCCCTATCCCGTGCAACTGCTCCCCGTGGTCAATGACGGCGAGCAGCTCAGCATGGCCTATATGGACGTGGCGCCAGTGCAAGCAAACGGCCGCACCGTCGTTCTGCTGCACGGGCGCAATTTCCCGTCGAGCTATTGGGCACCTGTCATCAAGATGTTGAGCGAGGCCGGGTATCGTGTCGTGGTGCCGGACCAGGTCGGCTTCGGCAAATCCTCCAAGCCGGCAGGCGAGCTGCATTTCGACAATCTGGCCCGCAACACCATCGCGCTGCTCGATCACTTAGAGATCAGCAAAGCGGATATCATCGCTCATTCACTCGGCGGCATGCTGGGCGTGCGCATCGCCCGCGCCTATCCGGAACGCGTCAGCCATCTCGTGCTGACCGCACCGATCGGGCTCGAGGACTACCGCCTCTACGTGCCGCCGACGCCGACCGAGAAGATCATCGAGACCGAGGACAAGCTCACCGCCGACGGCTACCGCAAGCAGCTCCAGACCAATTACGCGATCAAGTTGCCATCGGATGCGATCACGCCATTCATCGACGCCCGCTTCAACATCAAGGGCAGCCCGGATTATCCGCGCTGGCTGCGCGCCTTCGTCTCGTCCGGCCAGATGATCTATCGCGAGCCGGTTGCGCATGAGATTCCGCTCATTACCGAGCCGACGCTGTTCATCATGGGCGCCGACGACCACAACGCACCGGGCCGGCCGCTCGCGCCCGAGGCGTTGCGCGCCAAGATGGGGCAGAATGCGGAGCTCGCCACGCAACTCGCCGCGAAGATGCCGAATGCGCGGGCCGAGATGATCCCGGACACCGGCCATCTCGTCTTCCTGGAGGCGCCGGAGAAATACAGGGATCTGGTGCTGGGGTTTCTCGGCCGCTAACGGCAGATGCGTATTGCCTGAGCCGTACGCGGGGAACGTTCATGCCGTATTCAGGTCATGATGGGCAGGTTGGCATCGCGATGCACGTTGCCTTCCCATTTGACGTGTCGAATTGTGTCTTTTGATTCATTGTGCGCCGCAAGCGCAAAGCCCTGAAGCTTCGCCCCCAAAGCCCTGCCCCAAGGACGAGAAGGAAGACCAAATGAAATATCTCTTCGCCGCCGTCATGCTCGCCAGCGCGGTCGTCGGTTTCAGCGAAGGGGCCAGCGCCGCTGGCGGCTGCGGCCCCGGCTGGTATCGCGGCCCCTATGGCGGCTGCCGTCCGATGGCCGGACGCCCGCCGGTCGTCGTCGCGCCGGCGCCCGCACCCGTCGTCGTGGTGCGACCGCGCGTTTGCCCCTACGGCTTCCGCTGGTGGGCCGGCCGCTGCCGCCCGATCTGATCTTGTCTTTTCGCACTGCGACGTGGCCGCGCAAGACCAGCCTGCGCGGCCATGTTGTTCTTGAAGGCCCTCCCATCATCTCGCCACGGCCTCGAATCAAAACGGGGACCGCGAACCGCGATCCCCCTCCAAGGCCTGGCTTGCGCGAAGCTTACCAATGATGACGACGCCAGTGCCGGCGGCGCCAGCCCCAATGGCGGTGACGCCAGCCCCAATGGCGGTGGCGCCAACCCCAATGGCGGCGGTGCCAATGGCCGTGACCGTAGCCCCAACGAACCTGCTCGGGCCTGAGCTGCGCGGCCTCATCGCTGCTGGTCAGGGCAGGATGGGCCTCGGGATTGCCTTCCGGCCTGCGGGCCGGGCCGAGCGGCTGCGGTGACAATGGCGCGGCCTGCGCGGTCGCTGCGAAGGCGGCGGCGCCCGCCGTCACACCCAACGCAAGTTTCAAAAAGTTCCGACGCTCCATGACGTGTCCTCTGATCTTTCGCGCCAGTGATGCAGAGGGAGTGTCGCGGTCATGACATGAACCAGAGCTGAATCGCACATTCAGATTCGTTGCGAAGGTGATGGCTGCCGCAGGCCTATGTCACGAACTCCTGCGCCAGCACCAGCGTCTCGCGCGTGCGCTTCACGTCAGGCGAGTTGCAGTTGAAATCGGCAGCGGGCATCGCGGCTCCTCCCGTTGTTTGGCCTCAGCACAGATGGATATAGTGGCGGCAACAAAATGCCCGCGCGGCCCCACGCGCACCGCCCAATCTGCGGTCTCTCTGCCCGCGGGAAAAAACATGTGCCCATTGTCGGAACTCCCTCCCCTCATACGTCCTCTGCTCGGACAACACGGAGCCCCACATGCCCAATCTCATCCTCACCACGTTCGACTGGGTTCCCGAAATGCCGCGCGGCTTCGTGCGCGACCTTCGCGTGCGCTGGGCGCTGGAGGAAGCCGCCTTGCCCTACCGCGTCGCGAGCGTGCCGTTCAGTCCGCGCGATGCGGCGCACTTCGCGCACCAGCCGTTCGGACAGGTGCCGTGGCTGACCGACGGCGACCTCTCGATCTTCGAGAGCGGCGCGATCCTGCTGCATCTGGGTCAGCGCAACCCCGAACTGATGCCGACCGATCCCCGTGGCCGTAACGAAGCGATGGAGTGGGTGTTCGCCGCGCTCAATTCGGTGGAGATGCCGGCCCTGCCCTGGACGATGTTCAAGTTCACCGGCAGTTTCGACGCCTCACCCGCCGTGAAGTTTGTCGACGACTTCCTCAAACTCCGCCTCAAGCACATGGAGACGGTGCTGGCGGCCCGCGAATGGCTGGCGGGGTCCTTCTCAGTCGCGGACATCGCGATGTCGGACGTGCTGCGCGTGGTCGATAAGTTCGGCGGCCTGTCGGAGCACCCGGCTTGCCGCGACTACGTTGCGCGCGCAACGGCCCGTCCGGCCTTCGTCAAAGCCCACGCCGACCAGATGGCGCATTTTGCCGCGGCGGATAAGGCGCACGGGGCGTCACTCGCGGCACACAATTAACCCGCTGTTATCCATGTCCCCACCACCCCCGGAACGAAGCAATTTGCTTCAAATTATTCCGGCCAGAGGTGACACATGGCCCGCATCGACTATCTCAAAGAGCAGGTTGCCCGTGCCGAACGTCTGGCGAAGACCATCCTCGACCAGGAAACCGTGGAGCGGCTGCAAGCCTTCGCGGCCGAATGCCGCGCGGAGCTGATGGTGCTGACGCTGCGGGCTGCAGCATGACGCGGCGCGTCAGACCAGCTTCAGCGGCGCATCGGCGACCACGCGCAGGTCGATGGTCCCAATCAGCGCCGCGCGCCGCGCCTCCGCAGCGCTGATCGCCTCATTTGTCTGCCGCAGCGTGCTGATGTTCGAGCCGAGCGAGACGATGCCGCCGAGCACCAGGGCAATCGATCCGAGCGCTGCGGTCTGGCCGGTCCCGAACAGGCCGAGGATGGTGATCAGCAGCAGCGCACCACCGCTGCCGATGGCGATCTTCGACGCGAGGATGTATTTCCGGCATCGCTCGGCGATCTCGGCGAGCCGCTCGATCCGGTCTTCGATGTCGGAGATTTCGTCGGTCCGGTCGGATACGGTCATTGGATCGATGATGCCAAATCAGAAGAAACTAGCAGCCCGCATGAGCGAAGCGACATGCGGGACCTGGACAAAGATCCAGATATTCGCTTTCGCTCATCCGGGCTAAGCCGTCTCACAACGGCAAATTGTCGTGCTTCTTCGCCGGCATTTCCGTCTTCTTGTCCTTCAGCATCGCCAGCGCTCGTGCGATCCGCTTCCGTGTCGAATGCGGCATGATGACGTCGTCGATGTAGCCGCGCTCCGCCGCAATGAACGGCGACAGGAAGCGGTCTTCGTACTCCTTGGTTCGGGCGGCGATCTTGTCGGGATCGCCGAGGTCTGAGCGGAAGATGATCTCGACCGCGCCCTTGGCGCCCATCACCGCGATCTGGGCGGTCGGCCAGGCGTAGTTCATGTCGGCGCCGATTTCCTTGGAGGCCATGACGTCGAAGGCGCCGCCATAGGCCTTGCGGGTGATAATGGTGACGAGCGGCACGGTGCACTGCGAATAGGCGAACAAGAGCTTGGCGCCGTGCTTGATCAGGCCGCCATATTCCTGCGCCGTGCCCGGCAGGAAACCGGGCACGTCGACGAAGGTGACGATCGGGATGTTGAAGGCGTCGCAGAAGCGAACAAAGCGCGCCGCCTTACGCGATGCGTCCGAATCGAGCACGCCGGCCAGCACCATCGGCTGATTGGCGACGAAGCCGACGGTGCGGCCGGCGATGCGGCCGAAGCCGGTGACGATGTTCTTGGCGAAGGCTTCCGCGATCTCGAAGAAGTCGCCCTCGTCCACGACCTTCAGGATCAGCTCCTTCATGTCGTAGGGCTTGTTCGGATTGTCGGGGATCAGCGTGTCCAACGACATGTCGATGCGGGCGGTGTCGTCGAAGCTCGGCCATTCCGGCACGCCGTCGGTGTTGTTGGACGGCAGGAAGTCGATCAGGCGCCGCATCTGCAGCAGCGCTTCGACATCGTTCTCGAAGGCACCGTCCGCGATCGAGGAGCGCGTCGCGTGCACCGAGGCGCCGCCGAGCTCCTCCGCCGTGACGACCTCGTTGGTAACGGTCTTCACCACGTCGGGGCCGGTGACGAACATGTAGCTGGTGTTCTTCACCATGAAGATGAAGTCCGTCATCGCGGGCGAATAGACGTCACCGCCGGCGCAGGGGCCCATGATGACGGAGATCTGCGGGATCACGCCCGAGGCGAGCACGTTGCGGCGGAACACGTAGGAATAGCCGGCCAGCGCGGCGACGCCTTCCTGGATGCGCGCGCCGCCCGCGTCGTAGAGGCCGATGATGGGCGCCCGCGCCTTCATCGCCATGTCCTGGAGCTTCGTGATCTTCAGCGCGTGCGTTTCCGAGAGCGAGCCGCCGAACACCGTGAAGTCCTTGGCGAACACGAAGGTCTTGCGGCCATTGACGGTGCCCCAGCCGGTGACGACGCCGTCGCCGGGGATCTTGCTCTTCTCCATGCCAAACTCGATCGAGCGGTGCTCGACGAACATGTCGAATTCCTCGAACGATCCCTTGTCGAGCAGAAGCTCGATACGTTCGCGCGCGGTCAGCTTGCCGCGGGCGTGCTGCGCCTCGATGCGCTTCTCCCCGCCGCCGAGCTTTGCGCCGGCACGACGTTCTTCAAGGGCGTCCAGGATGTGTTTCATTTGCTCCCGCCAGTTCTTAACTAAGCCACGTTTGCCGGGGGTTCTAACACGCCATTTTGCGGACCGGAAAGCGGCTTTCGGCGCCGCAGGGCTGCCCTGAAGCAGCGCGAAAGCGCAAGGAATTGCAAAGTTTTTGCCTGGAGGGCGACGATGGACGAACAAGCTGCCGAGACCGGCTCCGTGACGGGCGGCGTCAACATCCTGCTGCGGCTGGAGGGCCTGACCCTGTTCGCAGGCATGGTGATGCTCTACGCGGCCTGGGACGGCTCGTGGCTGGTCTTTGCCGTGCTGTTCTTCGTGCCCGACCTGAGCTTCCTCGCCTACCTCTCCGACGCCAAATTCGGCGCGATGGTCTACAACGCCGCCCACAGCTACATGGCGCCGGTGGCGCTGCTGACGCTGGGCTTCGGCCTCGCCTCGCCCCTCACCCTCTCCATCGCCTTGATCTGGCTCGCCCATATCGGCATCGACCGGGCGCTCGGCTATGGCTTGAAATATTCGGCCGGGTTCGGCTTCACCCATCTCGGCCGGATCGGCCGGCAAAGGGGCGTCTGACCTCAAAAGTCGGTACGGCGGCGGTCATCACGCCCTGGCATCACCCATGTCCGCGACGGTCGTCCCACTGCCGCCGAAGTCATCGTCCGAAACCGTCGATTTCCTGCGGCGCATGGCCCGCATGGTGTCGGGGGGAACGGCGAGACGCTGCTGCGCGCCGCCGCGCTGATCGGGACGGATCGTCATGCCCGGGCTGGTCCCGTCTGCGGGGCCGGCTCGCCCGACCTCCGCCGCGAGTCAGATCGCGCCGATCTCGGCAAGGCAGGCTTGCGTCAGGCTCATGCGCGCCTCGATGTGGCGCGGCTCCTTGCAATCGATGTTGAGCGCGAACACCGTGTGCGCTTCGCCCTTTTCGGCCCAGCCGACCATCCAACCCAGCGACGGCTCGCCGCGCTCGGCGCCGAGCAAGCCTGATTTGGCGCGGATGACGCTGTCGCCGACCTTCGTCATCGGCAGGATGTCGGCGACGAGATCCTGGCTGCGCTTTGAGATTGGCAGCGCGCGGCGGCGCAGCCGGTCGACGAAATCAATCTGCTCGACCGGGTCGATGCGCAGATTGCCGGTCAGCCAGAACTGGTCGATGCCGCCGCCGATGTCGCGATTACCGTAGTCGAACTCGTCGACATATTTCTGCATGCGCACCTCGCCGATCCGGCGCGCGATCTCCTGATAGACCGGCACCGCACTGACCGCGATCGCACTGCGCAGCGTGTGATCCTTGTTCCAGGCTTCGATCGGCCGCTTCACGCCGTCCCAAGGGAAGACGTCCTTGTCAGGGTCGGCGACAACGCCAGTCTCGAGCGCAATCAGCGAGTTCGGAATCTTGAAGGTCGAGGCCGGCAGCTTGGCCTCGCCCGAGCGCTCCTTGTCGCTGGCGACGATCAGATAGTCCTCGACCTTGTAGCCAACGAAAGTGCCTGACGTGGCGAGATCGGTGAAACGTTTTGCCAGGCTGTCGCGGATCTCGTTGCGCGGCGGCGCGACATGGGCGAGCGCGCGCTGCGGCAGGATCGCGGTGGCGGCGAGAAGGCCGAGGGTGGAACGGCGGGTGAGCAAGGGTGATGTCCGCAAAATGATGAAAGTGACCGCGACCATGCAGCCGCTACGCGGTGAAACCATGACAGGTAACTACTTGAGCATGATCTTTCCGGAAAACCGCTACACACTTTTCCGGATCATGCCCTACTGCCCCCGGCCCGACAGCCGCAGCAGGAACACCAGCACCTCGGCGACGGCCTTGTAGAGGTCGGGCGGGATCTCCTCGCCGAGCTCGACCTTGGAGAGCGCGCCGGCCAAGATCTCGTTCTCCTCGATCGGGATGTCGTTGGCTTTCGCGATCTCGACGATCTTTTCGCCGATCGTGCCCTTGCCCTTGGCGACGACGACCGGCGCGCCCGAGCCCTTCTCGTAATGCAGCGCGATCGCGAGCTTGGGGTCGCTCATGTCGCACGATCCAGGAAATGGCCGGCGCGGGCGGGTGCGGGCTGCGGCGGCGTGCCGTCGCGGACCAGGATGTCGCCGGGCTTGAGCTCGGCCCGCACCAAAGCCTGGTTGAGCTCACTGACACCGGCGCGGAGCTGCTGCGCGGTCGCCGGCCGCTCCGCCCACATCCGCACGAAAGTCTTGTCGCCGTTCAGCGTGATCAGCGCGTGTACGGGTCCCGCCGGCTCGACATTGAGCGTGAAGCGCGCGCGCCAGGCGCGCTTGGCGGGATCGGCGGACCCATCGCCGCCGTCACGCGAGATCTCGAACTGAGCCATCGCGGTGCCCTGTGGGGTCGCAAACGGAATCTCGAAATTCCATTGCGGCACGGTTGGCTCGATGCGATGGCCGGATGCATCGGTGCGGTCGGGAAGCGAAGCGACTTGCAGCAATGTCTGCCGCGCGATCGCGGCATCGGTGTCGTCGAGCAGGCGATGCACTGTTGCGGAGAGCGGCGTATCCGGCGCCAGCGACGGCGAGGCGATGGCCTGCGCTGCCGGCAGCGCACCGCGGAACGGCGGCGGCGTCATGCGCGCGGCGGCCTCGAAGATACGGCCGTCGGGCGCGGTCTTGTTCGAGCCCGGCACGTTACCGGTCAGGCGCGGCAGGTTCTGCGCGGCCTCTTGCAGCAGGCTCGCGGCGAGGCCGGCCGACAGGGTGCGCGGCAGCGCGGCCTGCGACACGTCGGGGACGATATCAGCCAGGACTGCCGCAGCGAGACAGGCGGCACGTGGCATCTGCTGCGGCTGCGCGATGTCAGGCGCGGTCGAAGGCAATGCGGCCTGCGGGGTCTCGCCTGCCGTCGGCGCCGACGGCGCGGCGGCGACCTGCAGTGTCGCCGCGGCGTTCGCCGGGATCGTTCCACCCTGGGCCCGCGGCGCGGCGGTCTCGAGCGTCGCCAGCGTCTGGCGCAGCACCAGCAGCGCGGCCTTCAGGTCCGGCACGTTGCCCGAGGACGGCGTTGCGCCGGCGGCGAGTGAAGCCTCAAGGAACAGGCCGGACTTCTGGAAAGCGGATTCGATATCGCCGCCGTCGAGAGCGGTGTTGAGCGGCGTCTGTTGCGCCAGCACGTCCAGCACCGCCTGCTTCAGTCCAACAGGCAGATCGCTGCCGGTGACGACGGAGGCGAGGTTGGCGAACAGCGGCGCCTGGCTGCCCTGCATTTTGACCGCCTCGGCCGAAGCGGCAGTAACGGCGACCTGCTCCAAGGGCGTCAGCGAATTGCGTGCCGCGGTTGCGGACGGCGCCAGCGACGGGCTGTCCACGAGCGAGGCCGCAGCCGGCGTCAGCGTGATCTGATCGGCAGCCGTCTCGCCTGCCCCGTTCATGACGGCGAGCCGGATGGTGCCGTCGTTCTGCGACGCCGCGAGCTGGAGATTCTGCCCCGGGGTCAACGACACCTCCGACATCACGTCCATCGAGAGGTTGGCGATCGCGATCCGCACCAGATTGTCGGCGAGCACGCTGACGACTTTGGCGTCGACGACGCTGCCGGCCTGAAGCACGAGATCGGGCGTCGCCGCATCAGCGATGATGCTGGCGGCACTGACCGGAAGGATCGAGCTGATCGGCGTCGGCATCTCGGCGGGCCCAGGGAATGCTCGCGCCACCCTAAGGCCGCCGTCGTAAACCTGTCGTTAAGGACCTTTGGCCGCGGGCGCCTTAACAGCCTCCAGAACCGCGACGGCGGCCTCGAAATCCCTGAGGCGCGTGGCCCTGCGGGCGGCCGCCTCCTCGTCCACGCCCCACTGGTCAATATTCCAGTCCTCGTCGACATGGGCAGCGGCCCAGACCTGGCCGGCATCGCGCACACCATGGGCCAGCGCCAGCGCCAGCAGCGCCGAGCCGGTCAGAGTCGTCACCATATGGAGCGCCGCGACCGACCAGGGATCACCCGGCAGTGCGGCGCGCGCGGCCCGCAGTGCCTCGTCCGGCTGCTTCACGTGCATGACGCCTTCGGAGAGGATGAAATGCGCGCCCAGCGTCTCCGCGGCCCAGAACAGCACGGGGTCCCAATGCGCGGCCTCGCGGGCGACCAGCCCCTCGGGGTGGCCGGCGCGATAGAACAGCAAATCGGACTCGAAGTATTTTGCGAGGTCGTCGCTGACGAGCTCGACGCGGTCGACGACGCCCTCGACCACGCTGTTGGCGATCCGCGTCAGCGGCATGGTTACGGGATCGATCGCCTCGCCTTGCGCCGCCCACTCGCCGGCCACGGCATCGGCCAGCGGTCGCGAGGGGATCACCACCTGGCGGCCGGACGGCGTGCGGATCGGCTTGCCGTCGAGCGCGATGGCAAAACCGCCCTCGGCTTCGGTGACGCCGGCCTCCTTGTAGAAGCGCTTGCGCAGCGGCGTGCGCGCAGAGGCACGCGCCGAGTCCCGCGGATCCGGCAGGGGCTGGCTTGCTGCTTCTTCGAACAATTCGCGCATGTGAGTGCTCGGTCCCGGTCGCTGAGTGCTACGCTTTTACGACAAGACCTGTGGCCGATAAAGCGAGTGGCGGCATGAGGGAACCTGCGAGCGCCCGCCCCAGTGCGCAATTGAGCACAGGGCGTGCGATGACATTGAGGTGGTGCTTAGCAGTGCGCCTCCTACTCCTCCGGCGCGTTCTCGATCGGATCGAACCGGCTGGCATCCAGCCCCAGCAGATTCCACGACTGCTGCATGTGCGGCGGCAGCGGCGCGGTGGCGTCGATCACGCCGCCGCGCGGATGGGGGATGACGATGCGGCGTGCCAGGAGGTGCAGCCGGTTCTGCAGGCCGCCCGGCAGCTGCCAGTTCTCGATGTTGAAATATTTGGGATCGCCGACGATGGGGTGGCCGATATGCTCCATATGGGCGCGTAGCTGGTGGGTGCGGCCCGTCACCGGCTTCAGCGACACCCAGGTCAGCTTGTTGCCGGCGGTCTCGACCACCGCATAGTACGTCACTGCGTGGCTCGCGCCCTCGTCGCCATGCTGGGCGATGCGCATGATGGTGTCGTCCTCGCCTTCCTCTTTGGCGAGGAAGGTCGAGATGCGGCCCTGCTTCGGCTTCGGCAGGCCCGGCACCAGCGCCCAGTAGATCTTTCGCGCCGACCGCGAGCGGAACGCGCCGGTCAGATGCGAGGCGGCAAAGCGTGTCTTGGCGATCAGGAGACAACCCGACGTCTCGCGATCGATGCGGTGCACGAGGCGGGGCTTCTGGCCCTTGGCATCGCGCATCACCTCCAGCATCTGATCGATGTGGCGCGTCATGCCCGAGCCGCCCTGCACGGCAAGGCCGGCGGGCTTGTTGAGCACGAGGACGTCGTCGTCCTCCCAGATCGTCATCTCTTTCAGCGCCTTGAGCGTCTTCTGCGCGGCCTCGGAGAGCTCTCCGACCACCTTCGGTGCATCGAGCTTCAGCGGCGGAATGCGGACGCTCTGGCCTTCCTCCAGGCGATCCTTGCTGTCCACGCGCTTGCCGTCGACGCGCAGCTCGCCTTTGCGGACGACGCGCTGGATGTGGGAGAACGACAGACCCGGAAAGCGCGCTTCGAGAAAACGATCGACGCGCATATTGTTCTCGTCGGCCGTGACGATGACGGTCTGCACTTTGGTCGGCAGCAGCGCCTCGACGGGCTTCGCCGGCGCGGCTTTCTCCAGCGCGGCCTTGGGCGGACGCCGCTCGGCACGCTCACCCGCAAAGCGCGGCGGCTTGCTGCCGGGCTTGCCGCCTGGACGCGCTCCGGCTTTCTGCGCGCTCCGTGCCTGATGCAGGCGCGCTTCCTTGCGCTCGGCGCGTGAACGGGGCTCTTGATTGGTTCTCTTGATACGGCGGCTCATGGTTGCCTGCGTACCCTAAAAGCCGGCTGCCGTCACGACGAAATGGCCGTTTCTAGCGCGAGCCGCCCCGCTCCTTGCGCAGCTTCGCCCAGTAATCCAGCCGCTTGCGGATCTCCCGTTCGAAGCCACGCTCGGGCGGGTCGTAGAAGGTTTGCCGGCCGAGCGCCTCCGGGAAGTAGTCCTGGCCGGAGAAGGCGTCGGGGGCGTCGTGGTCGTATTCGTAGCCTGAGCCGTAGCCCTCCGACTTCATCAGCTTGGTTGGCGAATTGAGGATGTGTTTTGGCGGCAGCAGCGAGCCGGCCTGTTTTGCGACCTGCATCGCCGTGCCGAAGGCGGTGTAGACCGCGTTGGATTTCGGCGCGGTGGCGAGATAGACGACGGCCTGCGCGATCGCGAGCTCGCCCTCGGGATGGCCGAGGAAGTCGAAGGCGTCCTTGGCGGCATTGGCGATGACGAGTGCCTGCGGATCGGCAAGGCCGATGTCCTCCACCGCCATCCGCACCACGCGGCGGGCCAGGAACAGCGGGTCCTCGCCGGCATCCAGCATGCGCGCGAGATAATACAGCGCGGCGTCGGGATCGGAGCCGCGCACCGACTTATGCAGAGCCGAGATCAGATTGTAATGGCCGTCGGCCGACTTGTCGTAGATCGGCGCACGGCGCTGCAGGATGTCCTGCAGCTGCGCGGCATTGAATATCTCGTCCGCCCGTGCCGAACGCCAGACCTCTTCGGCAAGCGTCAGCGAGGCGCGGCCGTCGCCGTCGGCCATGCGCACCAGCACGGCGCGCGCCTCGGCATCGAGCGGCAGCTTCCTGCCCTCAACCGCCTCGGCATGCGCAAACAGCTTCTCGATCGCGGCGGCATCGAGCGAGCGAAACACCAGCACGCGCGCGCGGGAGAGCAACGCCGCATTGAGCTCGAACGACGGGTTTTCGGTGGTGGCGCCGACCATCACCACCGTGCCGTCTTCCATGACCGGCAGAAACGAATCCTGCTGGGCGCGATTGAACCTGTGCACCTCGTCGACGAACAGCAGGGTGCCCTTGCCCATCTCGCGGCGGGCCCGCGCGGCGTCGAACGCCTTCTTGAGATCGGCGACGCCGGAGAACACCGCGGAGATCTGCTCGAAATGCAGATCGGTGGCGTCCGCCAAGAGCCGCGCCACCGTGGTCTTGCCGGTGCCGGGCGGTCCCCAGAACACCAGCGAGCCCAGCGTGCGCGTCTCCAGCATGCGCGTCAGCGCGCCGTCGGGCCCGAGGATGTGATCCTGACCGACGACCTCCGACAGCGCACGCGGGCGCAGCCGGTCCGGCAGCGGATGCGGAGCCTCGTGGTCGAGCCCCGCCGCGGCAAAGAGAGTCGGCGTCTCCTGTGGTCGTTTCGGACTCATCCGCCCAGCGTGACGTTGATCTGCTGGCCGCCGCGCACCAGCGTGATGCGCCAGATCCGCGGCCGCTCGCCCGCGGCCTTTTCGAGGTCGCCGGTCTTGCTGATCTTCTGGTTGTTGACCGCCAGGATGATGTCGCCCTTCTGGAAGCCGACACTCGCGGCCGCGCTGTCGCTGCCGAGGTCGGTGACCACGACGCCTTCGGTGTCGGCGTCCAGATGCAGTTCGTCGGCCACCGCCGGTGTGATGGTCGAGACCTTCGCGCCCTGGAACGGCGAACGCGCGGTAATGACGAGCTCGTTGCGCCCCGAGTCAGGCGCGGTCTCCAGCGCCACCGTCAGCTTGAATGGCTTGCCGCCGCGCTGCACGTCGATCTGCGCGGCGCCACCGAGCGGACGGGTGGCGAAACGGTAGTCGAAGGCGTTGGGATCATCCACGGCCTGGCCGTCGATGCCGGTGATGAGGTCCGAGGATTTCAAACCGGCCTTCGCCGCCGGGCTATTCGAGACCACGCTCGCGACCAGCGCGCCTGTCGGCGAGCGCAGGCCGAGGCTCTCGGCGATCTCGGGCGTCACCGCCTGCAGCTTGGCGCCCAGCCACGGCCGCTTCACCGCCTTGCCGCCGCTCTTGGCTGAGGCGACGACGACGCGCACCATGTTGGACGGAATCGCAAAGCCGATGCCTTGCGAGCCGCCGGAGCGCGAATAGATCGCGGTGTTGATGCCGGCGAGCTTGCCGCTCATCTCGACCAGCGCGCCGCCGGAATTGCCGGGATTGATCGCCGCATCGGTCTGGATGAAGAACTGGTAGTCGGTGATGCCGACCTGCGTGCGCGCCAGCGCCGAGATGATGCCATGCGTCACCGTCTGGCCGACGCCGAAGGGATTGCCGATCGCGAGCACGACGTCGCCGACCAAGAGCTCGTCGGAATTGGTGAAGTCGAGCGTCGGAAACTTCTCCTTGGTGTCCTTCAACCGCAGCACCGCGAGATCGGTGCGCGGGTCCTTCAGCAGGATCTCGGCCTCGAACTCGCGCTTGTCCGACAGAGATACCCTCACCTGGTCCGCCCCCTCGATGACATGGACGTTGGTGACGACGAGGCCGGAGGCATCGACGATGACGCCGGAGCCGAGCGAGCGCTGCATCTGCTCGGGCTGCTGGCCCGGCACGCCGAAGAAGCGGCGGAAAATCGGGTCATCGAGCAGCGGATTGCGGTTCTGCACCACCTTGGCGGCATAGACGTTGACGACCGCCGGCTGCACCCGCTGCACGATCGGCGCATAGGACAGCCGCAGCTCCGCCTGCGAGGATGGAACACGGCGGTCCTGCGCGGCGGCCGGATTGAAATGGGCTGAAAACGCTATGCACAATGCCGTGACGACAGTTGCGGGACGGATCGATCGAAACATTCCTACCTCTCGGAAAAGACGTCGGAATATAGGCGCGTTCGCCGGCCAATAGAAGGGCGCGCTGGGGGCAAATATGCCCTCTCCGGTGTGTCCGGCCTGCAAGCACGGCGGGCGAAATGACGATCCGCCTGAGGTAGTGTATTGGCATGATGCGCGTCATCCAGCATGCTACTTGGTGGCGGATTCGGTTGCGACGAAATTGCATCAGTGGGAACCCGCGCAACCGGGGCGCCGTCGCGGGGCAGTCATCGATCATACCTAGGCTCTCCCGTTACGACTTGGGGAAGTTCGTCAAACGATGGAGGCGTGACGTGAGCAGAACAAGAATTGCAGCCACGGCTATTGGTCTCGCCGGCGCGCTGGCGGCTTCGCAGGCAAAGGCTCAATCCGCAAGCAACAGCGAGCAGGAAATTGCGCTGCTGAAGCAACAGTTGAAGATGCTTGAGCAGAAGCTCGACAAGCTCCAGAGCCAGACCGCGGCGAACACCGCGGCCACGGCGAAGGCCAGGGCCGAAGCGAAGGCCGAGGCCAAAGCCGAAGCGCGGTCGGAGGCGAAGGCGGTCGTCAATGCCAATGCCGCGATCCCCGTCAAGGGCCCGGCACCCGCACCCGGCGTGGTCGTGACCATGCCGAACAACCGGCCGACCATCTGCACCGCAGACCAGGCCAATTGCGTCGCCCTCACCAGCCGCCTGCACTGGGATGTCGGCGGCTATGACTATCGCCCGAACACGGCGGGCACCGTGCCGCAGAAGCTCGACAGCGGCGAGAACGTCCGCCGAGCGCGCATCGGCGTTACCGGGAAATTCTTCAACGACTGGAACTTCGCGCTGATCTACGACTTCGGCGGCTCCTCCGACGGATTTGGCGGCGCGGCGCCGGGATCGCTCCCGGGCGGCGGCGTGTCCGGCGTCGAGAACGCCTATCTCAGCTACACCGGCCTGAGGCCGTTCGGAGGCCGAATGGCGATCGAGGCCGGCATCATGGACCTGCCCTACACACTGGATGAAGCCACGAGCTCCAACGACATCTTGTTCCTGGAGCGCGCCTCGCCCGGCGTGATCGCGACCAACATCGCCGCCGGAGATTTCCGTTCAGCAGCCGGCACGCGCTGGTTCAACGACCAGCTCTGGATCGGCGGCTATGTCACGGGACCGTCCACGGGTGCGATCCACTCCGCCTCGAGCGCTACGCCGGCGGGCACCATCGAGCAATACGGCGCCGTTGCGCGTGTTGCAGGCAATCCGATCAGCGGCAAAGACTACTCGGTGCATATCGGCGTCGATGCGGAATGGCTGATTCAGCCGCCGCGCAATCTGATCGCGAATACACAGACGCTGACGCTCAGCGATCGTCCGGAGCTTCGCATCGATCCGACCACGCTGATCTCGACCGGCGCGATGGCCAATGTCTCGGGCGCGCAGGTCTACAGCGTCGAAGCGGCGGCGACCTACGGTCCGCTCATCGTTCAGGGCGAGTACTTCTGGTATAATATCGACCGCAGTGCGAATACATCGGTGCTACCGACCGGCTTGCCGAGCCTGAAATTCCAGGGCGGCTATGCGCAGGCCGGCTACGTGCTGACGGGCGAAGGTCGGACTTACAACGCGGCGAACGCGGCCTACAACGGCGTAAAGCCGGCGCATCCGTTCTCACTCGACGGCGGCGGCTGGGGCGCGTGGGAAGTCGCGGGGCGCTTCTCGACCATCGACCTCAACGATCAACTCGCGACCGCCAACGGCGTCGCCGGCGGGCGGCAGACCGTCTACACGCTGGCGCTCAACTGGTACGTCAACGGCAATGTGCGCTTCATGCTCGACTATCTGCATGGCACGGTGTCGAAGCAAGCCTCAGCGGTGTCGGCGGCGGACACTGGCTCGAAGTTCGACGCGGTCGCGTTGCGCACGCAATTTGCGTTCTGATCCTCGCTGTCGTCCCGGGGCGCGAACCCGGGACCCATAGCCACAAGCTGGAGTTCTGGCGAGGACTCGGAGTTGCCGGCTCGCGCCAAACTTCTTCCCGGGGTTGTGGGTCCCCACCCGCTCCGCCTTCGCAGGGATGACACTGAGATTGCCGCAACAACTTCGCGGCAGAATCATGCCGCCCGTTTCGGCTTCTTCGCGACCGCCGGCGGCGGCGCGCAGGACAGCCGCTGCTGATGGCTCTCGCCCCAGGCCTTTAGGATGTCGATGACCGGCCGAAGGCTCTCGCCGAGCTCGGAAAGGCAATATTCCACCCGCGGCGGCACCTCGGCATAGACCTTGCGGATGACGAGCTTATCCTCCTCCAGCGCGCGGAGTTGCTTGGTCAGCATGCGCTGGGTGATACCGGGCATCCGGCGGCGCAATTCGCCGAAGCGCTGGGTGCCGCTTTGCAGGTGGTAGAGGATCACGCCCTTCCATTTGCCGTCGATCAGGTCCAGCGTCGCCTCGACCGAGCAGCCCGGCCGGCGGGCAAAATCGCGCCGTTTCATGCGTGTTTTCCCCAATAGTATCCAAACAGGGACTATATCCCCGAATTTACAGTACTTGCCAAATGGAGGCCAGCGGGACAGTTAGCAGGCCAGGCGCATGTCGCAAGCTGCGCGCCAACTGATGGAGACAAGCCATGAAGGCCGTCGGCTACAAAAAGTCGCTTCCGATCGAGGACGCGGATTCACTGATCGATTTCGAGACCGCAAAGCCGGATCCCAAGGGACGCGACATCCGCGTCGCCGTGAAGGCGATCTCAGCCAATCCAGTCGATTACAAGGTGCGCAAGCGCGCCGCTCCGCCCGAAGGCGAGACGAAGATTCTGGGTTACGACGCAGCCGGCGTGGTCGATGCTGTCGGCCCCGATGTCTCCCTGTTCAAGCCGGGCGACGAAGTGTTCTACGCGGGCTCGATCCTGCGCCAGGGCACCAATGCCGAATTCCATCTGGTCGACGAGCGCATCGTCGGCAACAAGCCGAAGAGCCTGTCGTTCGCTCAGGCCGCCGCCCTTCCCCTCACCTCCATCACCGCCTGGGAATTGCTGTTCGATCGTCTCGGCGTAGTGCCCGGCAAGAGCGTCGATCCGCGCACGCTCTTGATCACCGGCGGCGCCGGCGGCGTCGGCTCGATCCTGATCCAACTGGCGCGCCGGCTCACCGGCCTCACGGTGCTCGCCACCGCGACGCGGCCGGAGTCGCAGAAGTGGTGCCTCGATCTCGGCGCGCATGCCGTGATCGACCACGGCAAGCCGATGAGGGAGCAGATCGAGAGCTTGAAGCTGCCCCCAGTCGCGCTGGTGGCAAGCCTCACCTATACCGACCAGCACTACAAGAGCATCGCCGAGCTCATGGCGCCGCAGGGCCGGTTCGGCCTTATCGATGATCCCCCGGAGTTCACCATGAGCACCTTCAAGGGCAAGGCGATCTCGGTCCACTGGGAATCAATGTTCACGCGCTCCTCGTTCCAGACACCCGACATGATCGCGCAGCATCATTTGCTGGGCGATGTCGCCGATCTCATCGACAAGGGCGTGTTGCGCACCACGCTCGACCAGACCTTTGGCACGATCAATGCGACCAATCTCAAGCGCGCTCACGCGCTGCTCGAAAGCGGCAAGTCGCGCGGCAAGATCGTGCTGGAAGGATGGTAGGCGCTACATACTCCGTCATGCCCGGGCTTGTCCCGGGCATTCACGTCCTGTTTTGCAGGAGTGAAGACGTGGATGGCCGGGACAAGCCCGGCCATGACGATGTGGAAACGGTAGCGCCAAAAATCACGCCTTTTTCATAGGCGATAGCCCTCGGACAAGCCCGGCCATGACGAGCGCCGTTACGGCGCCACACCCTCGACGAACAGCAGCCGACGCTCCAGCGCACCGGCGCGGATCTTCAGCGCTTCGGCATATTCCGGCGAGGCGTACCATTCCTTCAGCCGCGCCATCGAGGCAAATTCGACGATGACGATGGTCTTCGGCGGAAGCTTGCCTTCCGCAAGCTCGGCCTTGCCGCCGCGAACGAGATAACGCCCGCCGTACTGCGCGATAGTCTTCGCGGCCAGCGTGCGATAGGCTTCGAAGCCCTCGAGATCGCGCATCTCGACTTCGGAGATCACATAGGCCGGCATGGACGCGGCCCTACTGTTTTGAGCGTGACCTTGTCGGAAAACCGCATCACACTTTTCCGGATCATGCTCTACGCGATGGTGTTGACGATGCCGCCCTCCGCGCGTAGCGCGGCGCCATTGGTCGCGGATGCCTCCTTCGAGGCGACGTAGACCACCATGTTGGCGATCTCGTCGACGCTGGCAAAGCGCTGGATCAGGGAGCTCGGGCGATGCTGCTTGACGAAGTTGGCGGCGGCTTCGTCAACCGATTGACCGTTCTGTTTCGCGAGATCCTTCACGAAGGTCTCGACGCCTTCCGACAAGGTGGGGCCTGGCAGCACGGAATTGACGGTGACGCCGGTGCCGCGGGTGAGCTGCGCAAGGCCGCGCGCGACCGAGAGCTGGGCCGTCTTGGTCATGCCGTAGTGGATCATCTCGACGGGAATGTTGAGCCCGGACTCCGAAGAGATGAAGACGATACGGCCCCAATTGCGTTTGAGCATGCCCTTCATGTAAGCGCGCGACAGCCGCACGCCGCTCATGACGTTGACCTCGAAGAAGCGGTTCCAGTCCTCGTCCGGGATCTCGAAAAAGTCCTTCGGCTCGAAGATGCCGGCATTGTTGATGAGGATGTCGACCTCGGGAAGCGCCGCGACGAGGGCCTTGCAGCCAGCAGCAGTCGAGACGTCGGCGGCGATGCCGCGCACCTTGGCACCCGTCCCTTCCAGCTTGCGCACGGCGGCATCGACCTTGGCCTGGCCGCGGCCGTTGATGACGACGCTGGCGCCAGACGCGGCCAGGCCCTTGGCAATGGCGTGGCCGATGCCGGCGGTCGAGCCGGTCACGAGGGCGGTCTTTCCGGACAGATCGATCTTCATGCGTCGTCTCCATTGAGGCTGATGGAGATATCGTGCACAGCACGGATCGGCGCAATCAGCCCTCACCGACGCGTGAGCACCATAAAAAAAGCGGCGCCTAAGGGCGCCGCTTTCCGGAATCTTTCTGCGGGTCGACTTACGCCGCCTCGGCTTCCTTCTCCTGCACCGGACTGGAGTCCTGGCCCTTGGCATCGACGTCGCGATCGACGAACTCGATCACGGCCATCGCGGCGTTGTCGCCGTAGCGGAAGCCGGCCTTGATGATGCGGGTGTAGCCGCCCTGGCGGTCCTTGTAGCGGGTCGCGAGCGTATCGAAGAGCTTCTTGACCATGTCGACGTCGCGCAGCTCGGAGATGGCCTGGCGACGCAGCGACAGACCGCCCTTCTTGCCGAGGGTGACGAGCTTCTCGACGATCGGGCGGAGCTCCTTGGCCTTGGGCAGCGTGGTGACGATCTGCTCGTGCTTGATCAGCGCGGCCGCCATGTTGGCGAACATCGCCTTGCGGTGCTCGGCCGTGCGGTTGAGCTTCCGATGAACCTTGCCGTGACGCATGTGAGTAGTCCTTACGTTAAAACTGCCGCGACGGTTCGTCGGACATGTTGCTCAGGTGGGCTGCCTGCGTTCGCCCGCGAAAGCGCCAGGCGCTTTTCGCTCTTCTTGTTTGAGCATGATCCTTATCGCAAAACGGCCTCGCACTTTTGCGGGATCATGCTCTCAGTCATTCCGGACGGCGCGAAGCGACGATCCGGAATCGCGAGATTCCGGGTTCGATGCTGACGCATCGCCCCGGAACGACGAATTCTCAGTAGTGATCCTCGAAGCGCTTGGCGAGCTCGTCGATGTTCTCCGGCGGCCAGCCCGGCACTTCCATGCCGAGGTGCAGACCCATCTGGGCCAGCACTTCCTTGATCTCGTTCAGCGACTTGCGGCCGAAGTTCGGAGTGCGGAGCATTTCCGCCTCGCTCTTCTGCACGAGGTCGCCGATGTAGACGATGTTGTCGTTCTTCAGGCAGTTGGCCGAACGCACCGACAGCTCGAGCTCGTCCACCTTCTTGAGGAAGGCCGGGTTGAAGGCGAGGTCCGGGATGATCTCCTGGGCGACTTCCTTGCGCGGCTCTTCGAAGTTGACGAACACGTTGAGCTGATCCTGCAGGATGCGGGCGGCGTAAGCCACCGAGTCATCCGGCGAGATCGCGCCGTTGGTCTCGATCGTCATGGTCAGCTTGTCGTAGTCGAGGATCTGGCCCTCGCGGGTGTTCTCGACCTTGTAGGAGACCTTGCGGACCGGCGAGTACAGGCTGTCGACCGGGATCAGGCCGATCGGCGCGTCCTCGGGACGATTGCGCTCGGCGGGCACGTAGCCCTTGCCGGTCGAGACCGTGAACTCCATGCGGATCTCGGCGCCCTCGTCGAGGGTGCAGATCTGCAGGTCGGGGTTCAGAACGGTGACGTCGCCGACGGTCTGGATGTCGCCGGCGGTGACGACGCCCGGGCCCTGCTTCTTCACGACCATGCGCTTGGGGCCTTCGCCCTGCATCTTGATCGAGATGTCCTTGATGTTCAGCACGATGTCGGTGACGTCCTCACGGACGCCCGCGATCGAGGAGAATTCGTGCAGCACGCCATCGATGTGCACCGACTGCACCGCCGCGCCCTGGAGCGAGGACAGCAGGATGCGGCGCAGCGCGTTGCCGAGGGTCTGGCCGAAGCCGCGCTCGAGCGGCTCGGCGACGATGGTCGCGAAACGCGTGGGGTCACTGCCGGGCGTGACCTGGAGCTTGTTCGGCCGAATCAGTTCTTGCCAATTTTTCTGGATCGTCACTGTTTCACCCATACAGGCCAGTCGAACTGCCGTTGCAGACACTGGCGTTGGAGGAAAGGCCGCAGGTCGCGCCCGCGGCTTGGTACAAAGTCATTGCGGGCCGATGTACCCGCAACTTGGTATCAAACGCGCCGACGCTTGCGGGGACGGCAACCGTTGTGCGGGATGGTGGTCACGTCACGGATCGAGGTGACGGTGAAGCCCGCGGCCTGGAGCGCGCGGAGCGCCGACTCGCGGCCCGAACCGGGACCAGCGACTTCGACTTCCAGCGTGCGCATGCCGTGCTCCTGCGCCTTCTTGGACACGTCCTCGGCGGCCACCTGCGCCGCATAGGGGGTCGACTTGCGCGAGCCCTTGAAGCCCATCGTGCCGGCGGAGGACCAGGCAATCGTGTTGCCCTGCGCGTCGGTGATGGTGATGGTCGTGTTGTTGAACGACGAGTTCACGTGCGCAACGCCGGAGGCGATGTTCTTGCGCTCACGACGGCGAACGCGGGTGGCTTCCTTGCCCATTGATGACCTTTCCTGGAGATCTCAAACGCCGCCGTAATGCCAGCGGCTACACCTGTGGAACGAAAAGCGCGTGGCGAACGGGTGCCCCCTTTCGCCACACGCCGCGATTGGATTCGAAAACTTACTTCTTCTTGCCGGCGATGGCCTTGGCCGGACCCTTGCGCGTACGCGCATTGGTGTGGGTCCGCTGACCGCGCACCGGCAGACCGCGACGATGACGCAGGCCGCGATAGCAGCCGAGGTCCATCAGGCGCTTGATGTTGATGCCGACTTCGCGACGCAGATCGCCCTCGACGAGATAGTCGCGGTCGATCACTTCGCGGATCTGGAGCACTTCGGCGTCGCTGAGTTGATTGACGCGACGATCCGCGGGGATCTTCACCTTCTCGATGATGTCACCGGCGATCTTCGGGCCGATGCCATGGATGTACTGAAGCGCGATCAGCACGCGCTTGTTGGTGGGAATGTTCACGCCGGCAATACGGGCCACGGCCTTCTCTCCTGTTGCCGATCCCTCGTCAGGGACCGGGCTTTAAGTGCTTGCTTTCTCGGGCAGGTGTTCACAAACGCGAACACGACGCCCACCCCCGGTCTTCCTGGGGCCCGGCATCGTCTGAAACTATCCGACTTGGATGCGAGGCTTATTAGGGGATTCCAGGGGCTTTCGTCAACCGCTGCTAGCGCTTGGCTCGCTTTTTCGTGACCTTTTTTGGTCCCTTCATCGAACCTTTTTTGACCGTCTTTTTGGCGGTCTTCCTAGCTGTCTTCTTCGCGCTCTTCACAGCCTTTTTGGCCGCTTTTTTGGCGGTCTTGGCTGATTTTGCCGCCTTTTTAGCCGCTTTCGCCGATTTTGGGGCCATCTTCTCGGGTGCCTTGGCCTTCTTGGCCGGGCCTGCCTTGGCCGCGCTGCGGGCATGGGTCTTGGGTTCCACCGCCCCGAGCGCCAGCAGCTGGCGGTGGATGGCGCGGGTGACCTCGTCGATGGCCATCATGCCGTCGATGGTCGAGAGCTTCCGCCGCTCGGAATAGTAGTGAATCAGCGGCTCGGTCTGGCTGCGGTAGCTGGCCAGGCGCTTGGTCAGGACCTCCGGGGTGTCGTCGACCCGGACCTCCTCCCCGCGCTCGCGCATCTGGGCAACGCGGGTCTCGACGCGACTCAGCAGCGCGCTCTCGTTGACGCGGAGCTCGATCACAGCGTCGAGCTTGAGATGCTTCTGCCTCAAGAGCTCGTCCAGCGCCTCGGCCTGCGGCACGGTGCGCGGGAAGCCGTCCAGGATGAATCCGGCCTTGGCGTCCGGCTGATCGATGCGATCGGAGATGATTCCGACCACGACGTCGTCGGGGACGAGGCCGCCGCTGGCCATGATCTCCTTGGCTTTCAGCCCGACCGGCGTTCCAGCCGCCACGGCCGCGCGCAGCATCTCGCCGGTCGAGAGCTGGACGATGCCATAGCGCTGCACCAAGCGCTGCGCCTGGGTCCCCTTGCCCGACCCCGGCGGTCCCAGAAGTATAATTCTCATCGGCGTACGCCCCCCGGATTGGTGAGCGATACGTCGCGCACCTGTGTTTGAAAGTTCGGCAACAGTGCAAACCATAATCGGCGCCGCACCGCTACCCATATCATAGGGGAGGGCATGCCCGGACGCCAAGAAGGCCTTTGAAATCAGTGATTGTGTGGCGGTGAGAGCAGCTCTGCCGATGCGACCGAACGTCCGGCCGGTCGCTCCCGCGGGCGCTGCGCGTTGCGCGCGCGCCGAATCGGCGGCGCCGTAGCGCCGTCTTCGGAGGACTCTGTGCTTAGCGGCGGCGGCCGCGCAGCTTCGACTTGCGGATCAGGCCTTCGTACTGATGGGCCAGCAGATAACCCTGCACCTGCGCCACCGTATCCATGGTCACGCTGACGACGATCAGCAGCGAGGTGCCGCCGAAATAGAACGGCACCGAGGCGTAGGAGATCAGGATCTCCGGGATCAAGCAGACGATCGCGAGATAGATCGCGCCCAGCACGGTGATGCGCGACAGCACGTAGTCGATATATTCCGCCGTGCGCTCGCCCGGGCGGATGCCCGGGATGAAACCGCCATGCTTCTTCAGATTGTCCGCGGTCTCGGTCGGGTTGAACACGATTGCGGTATAGAAGAAGGCGAAGAACACGATCAGCGCGAGATAGAGCACCAGGAACAGCGGGCGGCCGTGGCCGAGCTGGGTGGTGATCCACTGGAACCATTCCGGCCCGCTGCCGGCATTGAAGTTCGCGACCGTGGTCGGCAGCAGCAGCAGCGAGGACGCGAAGATCGGCGGGATCACGCCCGAGGTGTTCAGCTTCAGCGGCAGATGTGAGGACTGACCCTCGAACATCTTGTTGCCGACCTGGCGCTTCGGATACTGGATCAGCAGCCGGCGCTGGGCGCGCTCCATGAACACGATGAAGGCGATCACGGCGACGGCCATGATGATGACGACCAGGATCAGGCCGGTCGACATCGCGCCCTGACGGCCGAGCTCGAGCATGTTGGCGAGCGCCGCCGGCAGCTCGGCGACGATGCCGGAGAGAATGATCAGCGAGATGCCGTTGCCGATGCCGCGCGAGGTGATCTGCTCGCCCAGCCACATCAGGAACATGGTGCCGCCGGTCAGCGTGATCGCGGTCGACAGGCGGAAGAACATGCCGGGGTCGCTGACGACATTGCCGGCGCCTTCGAGGCCCACCGCGATGCCGTAGGACTGGAACGCGGCCAGGATCACCGTCAGATAGCGGGTGTACTGGTTCAGCGTCTTGCGGCCGGCCTCACCCTCCTTCTTCAACGCCTCGAGCTGCGGCGAGACGGTGGTGAGGAGCTGGATGATGATCGAGGCCGAAATGTACGGCATGATGTTCAGCGCGAAGATCGCCATGCGGTGGATGCCGCCGCCGGCGAACATGTTGAACATGCCGAGGATGCCGCCCGCCTGGGACCTGAACACCTGCTCCCATATGTTGGGATCGATGCCCGGCAGCGGGATGTAGGTTCCGAGCCGATAAACGAGCAGCGCACCCAGGGTGAACCAGATGCGCTTCTTCAGTTCGTCGGCCTTGGCGAACGCGCCGAAATTGAGATTGGCTGCCAGTTGTTCCGCTGCAGAGACCATCTTGGACTTTCTCCCGCCGCCTGTTGCGCCGTCATGCCCGCGGCCGGGCTACTAAAGCGCGATGGATCAGGATGCCCCATCATCGCGCTTCAGGTTGTCGTTTTAAGCATGATCCTATCGGAAAAGCGCTTCACACTTTTCCGGATCATGCTTTAGCGGACGCCGGACATTATCTGGGGCTCGGCTTCGATAAGTCCATCGTCCCGCATGCGTAAAGGCCCGCGAGGCGCGGGCCAATGACGCAGTTGTTACGCCGCCTCGCCTTCTTCCTTGGCAGGGGCGAGGATCTTCACCGAGCCGCCGGCCTTCTCGACCGCCGCGATCGCGGTCTTGGTGGCGCCATGCACTTCGATGTTGAGCTTGGACTTGAGCTCGCCGCGGCCGAGCAGCCGCAGGCCGGCCTTGGCGCGGCGCAGCACGCCGCCCTTCACCAGGGCCTCGACGTTGACGACGCTTCCGGCGTCGATCTTCTTGGCATCGACCGCTTCCTGGAGCCGGTCGAGATTGATCTCGGCGAACTCGACGCGGAAGATGTTGTTGAAGCCGCGCTTGGGCAGACGGCGATGCATCGGCATCTGGCCGCCTTCGAAACCCTTGATGCGCACGCCCGAACGCGCGGTCTGGCCCTTGCCGCCGCGGCCGGACTGCTTGCCCTTGCCCGAACCGATGCCGCGGCCGACGCGCATGCGCTTCTTGCGCGAGCCGGCGTTGTCGGCGATATCGCTGAGCTTCATCGCCCTTCTCCTTGTGTCTTGCGCGTGATCGTCAGCGAAAACCGGGCACCCGGTTTCGGGATCATGCGCCCTGCTTACTTCTCGTCGACGATACGAACGAGATGGTGAACCTTGTTGATCATGCCGCGCACGGCCGGGGTATCCGGCAGTTCGCTGGTGCGGCCGATCTTGTTGAGCTTGAGCCCGATCAGGGTCGACCGCTGCGAGTGATGGCGGCGGATCGCGCTGCCGGTCTGCTCGAGCTTGATCGTCTTGCTGGACTTAGCGGCGTCCTTGGCCATGGGAGTCTACTCCGAAAGCTTCCGTTAGTCGGCAGCCGCCTCGGCATCGCCGCCGACGCGGCGGGACTGCAGAGTGGACACCTTGATGTTGCGGCGGGCTGCGACCGAACGCGGCGAATCCTGCTGCTTCAGGGCGTCGAACGTCGCGCGAACCATGTTGTACGGGTTCGACGAGCCGATCGACTTGGCCACCACGTCCTGGACGCCGAGCGTCTCGAACACGGCGCGCATCGGACCGCCGGCGATGATGCCAGTACCGGCCGGAGCGGCACGTAGGTAGACACGGCCTGCGCCATGACGGCCGGCGATGTCGTGATGGAGCGTGCGTCCTTCGCGCAGCGAGACCCGGGTCAGATTGCGCTTGGCGGATTCAGTCGCCTTGCGGATCGCCTCGGGCACTTCGCGTGCCTTGCCGTGACCGAAGCCGGCGCGGCCCTTCTGGTCGCCGATCACGACCAGCGCTGCGAAACCGAAGCGCTTGCCGCCCTTGACGACCTTGGCCACGCGGTTGATGTGGACGAGCTTGTCGACGAACTCGCTGTCGCGCTCCTCGCGCTCCTTGCGTTCACGTCCGCCGCCGCGTTGATCGCGTCCACCACGTTGTTCGCGTTCAGCTGCCATTGTTTTTCCAATCCTTCAGAGGCTTACGCCTCAATCCTCGAATTCCGTTAGAAGCTCAGGCCGCTCTCACGCGCCGCGTCGGCCAAAGCCTTGACGCGCCCGTGGTAGAGGTAGCCGCCGCGATCGAACACGACTTCCTTGACGCCCTTCTCGACCGCGCGCTCGGCCAGCAGCTTGCCGACCGCCTTCGCCGCATCGATGTCGGCGCCGGTCTTGCCGCCGTCCCGCATCGACTTCTCGAGCGAGGAGGCAGAGGCCAGCGTCTCGCCCTTGAGGTCGTCGATGACCTGGGCGTAGATGTGCTTGGACGAGCGGAACACCGACAGACGCGGGCGGCCGCCACCGGAGCGGCGCAGCTTCAGCCGCACACTCCGCTTGCGCCGGGCATTGGTAACCTTGGCTTTGGACATGACCGGCTCCGTTACTTCTTCTTGCCTTCCTTGCGGAAGATGAATTCGCCAACATACTTCACGCCCTTGCCCTTGTAGGGCTCCGGCGGGCGGTAGGCGCGGATCTCGGCGGCGACCTGGCCGACGCGCTGGGCGTCGCTGCCCGCCACCGTGATCTCGGTCGGCTTCGGCACCGTGATCGTGATCCCTTCCGGGATGGGATAGATCACGTCGTGGCTGTAACCGAGCGCGAGCTGCAGGTTCTTGCCCTGCATCGCGGCGCGGTAACCGACGCCGGTGATCTCGAGCTTCTTCTCGAAGCCCTTGGTGACGCCCTCGACCAGGTTCGCGACCTGGGCGCGCGCGGTGCCGTACAGGGCGCGGGCGCGGTTGGTCTCGCCGCGCGGCTTGACCTTGACCTGGCCGTTCTCGAGCTTCACCTCGACGTCGTCATGGACGACGAACTGAAGCTGGCCCTTCGGCCCCTTCATCTTGACGGTCTGCCCATCGACGGTCGCGGTGACACCCGACGGAACCGTCACAGGCTTTTTGCCAACTCGTGACATGGATCAAAAATCCTTCTCAGAACACCGTGAAGAGGACTTCACCGCCCACATTCGCGTCGCGCGCGCTGTGGTCGGCCATGATCCCCTTCGGGGTCGACAACACCGAAATGCCGAGCCCGTTGTTGACCCGCGGCAGGTTCTTCACCGAGGCGTAGACGCGACGCCCGGGCTTGGAAACGCGCTCAATCTCGCGGATGACGGGCTCGCCGTCGAAATATTTCAGCTCGATCTCGATCTCGCTGCGGCCCGAGGGGTGCTCGAGCGTGGCGTAACCGCGAATGTAGCCCTCGGACTTGAGCACCTCGAGCACGTTCTCGCGCATCTTCGAGCCGGGCGTCGAGACTTTGGTCTTGGAGCGCATCTGCGCGTTGCGGATGCGGGTGATCAGATCGCTGATTGGATCGTGCGTAGACATCTAAACGACCCTCCTTACCAGCTCGACTTGACGAGGCCCGGGACCATGCCCTTGGAGCCAAGTTCGCGCAGCGCGATACGGGACAGCTTGTTCTTGCGATAGTTCGAGCGCGGGCGGCCCGACAGCTCGCAGCGCAGGCGAATGCGGGTCGCCGACGAGTTGCGCGGCATTTCCGCCAGCTTCAACGTCGCCGCGAAACGCTCTTCCATCGGCAGTTTCTTGTCGGCGATGATCGCCTTCAACCGCTCGCGCTTGGCGGCGGCGTTCTTCACCATCCGCTTGCGTCGGTTGTTCTTCTCGACTGAACTCTTCTTTGCCATGCTTGGCTCCTGGGTATCCGCGTTTGAGAGGCTTTAGGTCAGCGTCTCACTGCCGGAACGGGAAATTGAAAGCGGTCAACAAGGCCCTCGCCTCTTCGTCGGTCTTGGCCGTGGTGCAGACGGTGATGTCCATACCGCGGGCTTCCGCGACCTTGTCGAAGTCGATCTCGGGGAAAATGATGTGCTCCTTGATGCCGAGCGAGTAGTTGCCGCGGCCGTCAAAGCTCTTCGGGTTCAGGCCGCGGAAGTCGCGGACGCGCGGCAGCGCGACCGTCACCAGGCGATCGATGAACTCGTACATGCGGGCCTTGCGCAGCGTGACCTTGCAGCCGATTGGCTGGTTCTCACGCAGCTTGAAGGTCGCGATCGCGATACGCGAATAGGTCACGATCGCCTTCTGGCCGGCGATCTGGGTCAGCTCGGCGGCGGCGGTCTCGGCCTTCTTGCGGTCGTTGACGGAATCGCCAACGCCCATGTTCAGCACGACCTTGTCCAGGCGCGGAACCTGCATCACGTTCTCATAACCGAACTTCTCGGTCAGGGCGGTGCGGATCTTCGCGTCGTATTCCGCGCGCAGGCGCGGGGTGTAAGCGGCCTCAGCCATCGATCTCAGCTCCCGAGCTCTTGGCGATGCGGACCTTCTTGCCGTCCGCCAGAATCTTGAATCCGATGCGGGTCGGCTTTCCGTCCTTGCCGACATACGCAATGTTGGACAGTTGGATCGGCGCCTCTTTCGAGATGATGCCGCCCTCCTGGGCCTGCGTCTGCTTCTGGTGACGCTTGACCATGTTGATGCCGCGCACGAGCGCGGTGCCGGCGTCGGGACGAACCTCGAACACTTCGCCGGTGCGGCCCTTGTCGCGGCCGGTCAGCACGACGACCTTGTCGCCCTTGCGGATCTTCGCAGCCATTACAGCACCTCCGGCGCGAGCGAGATGATCTTCATGTGGTTCTTGGCGCGCAGTTCGCGCGGCACGGGCCCGAAGATACGGGTGCCGACCGGCTCGGACTGGTTGTTGATCAGCACGGCGGCGTTGCGGTCGAAGCGGATGACCGAACCGTCGGCGCGGCGGATGTCCTTGCGGACGCGCACCACGACGGCCTTCATCACGTCGCCCTTCTTGACCTTGCCACGCGGAATCGCTTCCTTGATCGAGACGACGATGATGTCGCCGATCGTGGCGTAGCGGCGCTTGGAGCCTCCGAGCACCTTGATACACATGACACGGCGTGCGCCAGAATTGTCGGCCACGTCGAGGT
The DNA here is from genome assembly GCF_054057995.1 of Bradyrhizobium sp. USDA 4486. Taxonomy (NCBI): domain Bacteria; kingdom Pseudomonadati; phylum Pseudomonadota; class Alphaproteobacteria; order Hyphomicrobiales; family Nitrobacteraceae; genus Bradyrhizobium; species Bradyrhizobium sp. USDA 4486. The sequence goes on along the minus strand of NZ_JBSRZV010000001.1, from coordinate 1,532,502 downwards.
TGGTCTGCATCTGGATCATTGATGCACCTCGTCCTCTTTCTATTGCGCCAGCCCAGCCGGCGCTCAACATTTCCCTGAAGTCAGTCGGCTAAAGCCAACAGATCAGGCGCTTTTCTTGTGCTCGCCCCGGATCACGACCCAGCGCTTCAGCTTCGAAATCGGCTTCGATTCCTCGATCCACACCATGTCGCCCGGCTTGAACTCGTTGCTCTCGTCGTGCGCGTGGTAGTTCTTCGAACGGCGGATCGTCTTCTTGTAGATCGGGTGCGTGAAGCGGCGATCGACGCGCACCACGATGGTCTTGGCCTGCTTGTCGCTGACGACCACGCCCTGCAAAGTACGTTTCGGCATCTTCGTAAGCCTCTTACTTCTTCTTCGCGCGCGTCTGCGCGGCGACGGTCTTGATCCGGGCGATGTCACGGCGGGCCTCGCGCAGGCGCGAGGTGTTCTCGAGCTGCCCGGTGGCGCGCTGGAAGCGCAGGTTGAAGCGCTCCTTCTTCAGGTTCAGGATGGCGTCATCCTGCTGGTCGGGGCTCATCGCGCGGATGTCTTCGATCTTCATCTGGGCCATGGGCATTACTCCGCAATGCGCTCGACGAAGCGCGTCTTGATCGGCAGCTTGGCGGCCGCCAGGGTCAGCGCCTCACGCGCCGTCTGGGTGTTGACGCCGTCGATCTCGAACAGCACCCGGCCCGGCTTGACGCGCGCCACCCACAATTCCGGCGAACCCTTGCCGGAGCCCATGCGGACTTCGGCCGGCTTCTTCGACACCGGAACGTCGGGGAACACACGGATCCAGACGCGGCCGGCGCGCTTCATGTGGCGGGTCAGCGCGCGGCGAGCGGCTTCGATCTGGCGCGCCGTGACGCGCTCAGGCTCGGTCGCCTTCAGGCCGAACTGGCCGAACGCCAACGTCGCGCCCGAAGATGCGACGCCGTGGATGCGGCCCTTATGCGCCTTCCGGAACTTCGTTTTCTTAGGTTGCATCATGGCTTTAAGCCCTCAAATTCCTGTCTGGCTTTAGGCTGCTGCCGTCTCGCGGCGCTGACGGCCACCGCGATCGCTGCTGCCGCCGGTCTCGCCTTCGGCCATTCTCTTGTCCTGGGCCATTGGATCGTGCTCGAGGATCTCGCCCTTGAAGATCCAGACCTTGACGCCGCAGGTGCCGAAGGTCGTGAACGCGGTCGCAACGCCGTAGTCGATGTCGGCGCGCAGCGTGTGCAGCGGCACGCGGCCTTCGCGGTACCACTCCATGCGCGCGATTTCCGCACCGCCAAGGCGACCCGAGCAGTTGATGCGGATGCCTTCCGCGCCGAGACGCATCGCCGACTGCACGGCGCGCTTCATGGCACGGCGGAACGCCACGCGGCGCTCCAGCTGCTGCGCGATCGATTCCGCCACCAGCGTCGCATCGAGCTCCGGCTTGCGGATCTCGACGATGTTGATGACGACGTCGGACGAGGTGATGTCCGCGACCTTCTTGCGCAGCTTGTCGATATCGGCGCCCTTCTTGCCGATCACCACGCCCGGACGGGCCGAGTGGATGGTGACGCGGCACTTCTTGTGCGGACGCTCGATCACGATGCGGGCGACGGCCGCCTGCTTGAGCTCCTTGTGCAGGATCTCGCGGATCTTGACGTCCTCGTGCAGCAGCTTGCCGTATTCCTGCTTGCCGGCGAACCAGCGGGAATCCCAGGTCCGGTTGATGCCGAGGCGCAGACCGATCGGATTGATCTTTTGACCCATCGTGTTCTCCTGCGCCCTTAAGCGGCGGCTTCAGCTTCGACCTGACGAACGATGATCGTCAGCTGCGAAAACGGTTTGTAGACACGGCCCGAACGGCCACGGCCGCGGGCGGCGAAGCGCTTCATCACCAGGCCGTTGCCGACGAAGGCCTGCGCCACGACGAGATCGTCGACGTCGAGGTCGTGGTTGTTCTCGGCGTTGGCGATCGCCGATTCCAGGCACTTCTTCACGTCGACCGCGATCCGCTTGCGCGAGAACTGCAGGTCGGCGAGCGCAGCAGACGCCTTCCGGCCGCGAATGAGCTGGGCGACCAGGTTGAGCTTCTGCGGGCTCACCCGCAGCATCCGGGCGACCGCCTTGGCCTCGTTGTCGGCGAGGCTCCGTTCGCGCTTAGGTTTGCTCATCGTTTAATCCTCAAGCCTTCTTGGCTTTCTTGTCGCCGGAGTGGCCATGGAAGGTCCGGGTCGGCGAGAACTCGCCGAACTTGTGACCGACCATTTCCTCGTTGACCGCCACCGGCACGTGCTTCTGACCGTTGTAGACGCCGAAGGTCAGGCCGACGAACTGCGGCAGGATCGTCGAGCGACGGCTCCAGATTTTGATGACGTCGTGACGGCCGGACGCGCGCGCGGCATCTGCCTTCTTGAGCAGAGAACCCTCGACGAACGGGCCTTTCCAGACTGAACGAACCATGTCCGGCGTTCCTTACTTCTTCCGCTTGTGGCGGCTTAGGAGAATGAATTTGTTGGTCGACTTGTTGGTGCGGGTCTTCTTGCCCTTGGTCGGCTTGCCCCACGGGGTGACCGGGTGACGACCGCCCGAAGTGCGACCTTCACCACCGCCGTGCGGATGGTCGATCGGGTTCATCGCGACACCGCGGTTGTGCGGCCTGCGGCCCATCCAACGCTTGCGACCGGCCTTGCCGATCGAGGTGTTCATGTGGTCCGGGTTCGACACCGCGCCGATCGTGCCGCGGCAACGGCCGTGCACCAGGCGCTGCTCGCCCGAGTTCAGGCGGATGATGACGTAATCCTGGTCGCGGCCGACGAGCTGGGCGTAGGTGCCCGCCGAACGGGCGAGCTGACCGCCCTTCCCGATCTTGACCTCGATGTTGTGGATGATCGTGCCGACCGGCATGTTGCCGAGCGGCATGACGTTGCCCGGCTTCACGTCGACGTAGTTGCCGGCGATGATGGTGTCGCCCACGGCCAGGCGCTGCGGCGCTAGGATGTAGGCCTGCTCGCCGTCCTGGTACTTGATCAGCGCGATGAAGCCGGTGCGGTTCGGATCGTACTCGAGCCGCTCGACGGTCGCGGGAACGTCGACCTTCTCACGCTTGAAGTCGACGGTGCGCAGCGTCTGCTTGTGACCGCCGCCACGGAAACGCACGGTGATGCGGCCGGTGTTGTTGCGGCCGCCCGAGGACTTCTTGCCCTCGGTGAGCGCCTTCAGCGGCTTGCCCTTGTACAGGGCCGAACGATCGACCATCACCAGCTGGCGCTGGCCCGGCGTCGTGGGATTGAATGTCTTCAGTGCCATCGTCGTACGACCTTACAGACCGGTGGTGACGTCGATCCGGTGGCCCTCTTCGAGGGTCACGATCGCGCGCTTGCTGTTCGACTGCGAACCGAGATTGCCGCGGAAGACCTTGATCTTGCCCTTGCGGACCAGCGTGTTGACGCTCTTGACCTTGACGTCGAACAGCTTCTCGACCGCTTCCTTGATCTGCGGCTTGGTCGCCTTCGCGGCCACCTTGAACAGCACCTTGTTGTGCTCCGAGGCGATCGTCGCCTTTTCGGTCACGACCGGCGACAGGATCACGTCGTAGTGCCGAGGCTCGATGTTCTTGCTCATTTGAAGCGCGCCTCCAGCGCATCGATGGCGGCCTTGGTCAGAACCAGCTTCTGACGGCGCAGGATGTCATAGACGTTGATGCCCTGGATCGGCAGCACGTCCATGTTCGGGATGTTGCGGGCCGCGGCGGCAAAGCCGTCGTTGAGCTCGGCGCCGTCGATGATCAGCGCGTTGGTGAGCCCGAGACCCGAGAAGTGACCGAGCAGCGCCTTGGTCTTGGCAGCCTCCAGCGCGGCCTTCTCGATCACGACGAGATCGCCGTCCTTGGCCTTGGCCGAAAGCGCATGCTTGAGCGCGAGCGCGCGGACCTTCTTCGGCAGGTCGGTGGCGTGCGAACGCACCACCGGACCGAAGGCACGGCCACCGCCGCGGAACTGCGGCACGCGGGCCGAGCCGTGACGAGCACCGCCGGTGCCCTTCTGCTTGTACATCTTCTTGCCGGTGCGCCAGATCTCGGCGCGGCCCTTGGCCTTGTGCGTGCCGGCCTGGCGCTTGTTGAGCTGCCACTGCACGCAGCGCGCGATGATGTCCTCGCGCGGCTCAAGACCGAAGATGGCGTCGGACAGCTGGACGGAGCCCGCTTCCTTACCTTCGAGGGTGGTGACCTTCAGTTCCATCTCACGCCTCCTGCGCAGCCGGAGCGGCGTCCGCGTCGCCAGCGACCTTGAACTTGCCGGGCTTCGGAGCTTCCTTCGGCAGCGGCTTCTTGACGGCGTCGCGCACGCGGATCCAGCCGCCCTTGGAGCCGGGAACGGCGCCTTCGACGAGGATCAGGCCGCGCTCAACATCGGTCTGGACGACGCGAAGGTTGAGCGTGGTGATGCGATCGACACCCATGTGGCCGGGCATCTTCTTGTTCTTCCAGGTCTTGCCCGGATCCTGACGACCACCAGTCGAACCGATCGAGCGGTGCGAGATCGACACACCGTGCGTGGCGCGCAGGCCGCCGAAGTTCCAGCGCTTCATACCGCCGGCAAAGCCCTTACCGACCGAGGTGCCGGTGACGTCGACGAACTGGCCGACGACGAAGTGATCGGCCTGGATCTCGGCGCCGACCGGGATCATGGCATCCGCGGTGACGCGGAATTCCTCGACCCGGCGCTTCGGCTCGACCTTGGCGACCGCGAACTGGCCGCGCTCGGCCTTGGGCATGTAAACGGTCTTGCGGCTGCCAGAACCAAGCTGGAGCGCGACGTAACCGTTCTTCTCTTCAGTGCGGTGGCCTACGACCTGGCAATTGCCGAGCTTCAGCACGGTCACGGGGATATGTTCGCCGGCCTCCGTGAAGACCCGCGTCATCCCGACCTTTTGTGCGATCACTCCGGAGCGCATCGGCTTGCTTCCTGTTCTCTTTGTCCGCTTGCGCGAACGGGATCCAAAATCTTAGAGCTTGATCTCGACGTCGACACCGGCGGCCAGGTCGAGCTTCATCAAAGCATCGACGGTCTGCGGGGTCGGATCGACGATGTCGAGCAGGCGCTTGTGCGTGCGCATCTCGAACTGCTCGCGGCTCTTCTTGTCGACATGGGGCGAACGGTTGACGGTGAACTTCTCGATGCGGGTGGGCAGCGGAATGGGTCCGCGGACCTGCGCGCCGGTGCGCTTCGCCGTGTTCACGATCTCGCGGGTCGACGTATCGAGGATACGATGGTCGAACGCCTTGAGACGGATACGAATGTTTTGGCCGTTCATTGCCGTGGTCTCTCTTCAGTGGGTGGCGAATAGCGAATAGCGAATGTCACCACTCGCTACTCGCCGTCCCTATTCTCGTAATTACTCGATGATCGAGGCGACGACGCCGGCGCCGACGGTGCGGCCACCTTCGCGGATCGCGAAGCGGAGCTTCTCTTCCATCGCGATCGGCACGATCAGGTGCACTTCCATCGCGATGTTGTCGCCCGGCATCACCATCTCGGTGCCTTCCGGCAGGTGCACGACACCGGTCACATCGGTGGTGCGGAAGTAGAACTGCGGACGGTAGTTGGTGAAGAACGGGGTGTGGCGACCGCCCTCTTCCTTGGTGAGGATGTAGGCCTCAGCCTTGAACTTGGTGTGCGGCTTGACCGAACCCGGCTTGGCCAGAACCTGGCCGCGCTCGACGTCCTCGCGCTTGGTGCCGCGGAGCAGAGCGCCGATGTTGTCGCCGGCCTGGCCCTGATCGAGCAGCTTGCGGAACATTTCGACGCCGGTGACGGTGGTCTTCTGGGTGGCGCGAAGACCGACGATCTCGATTTCCTCGCCGACCTTGACGACGCCGCGCTCGACACGGCCGGTCACGACGGTGCCGCGGCCCGAGATCGAGAACACGTCTTCAACCGGCATCAGGAACGGCTGGTCGATCGGACGCTCCGGCTGCGGGATGTACTCGTCGACGTTGCGCATCAGCTCGAGGATGGCGTCGTGGCCGAGCTTCTTGTCCGAATCTTCGAGAGCGGCGAGCGCCGAACCCTTGATGATCGGGATCTTGTCACCGGGGAATTCGTACTTCGAGAGCAGCTCGCGGACTTCCAGCTCGACGAGCTCGAGCAGCTCCGGATCGTCGACCATGTCGCACTTGTTGAGGAACACGACGAGCGCGGGCACGCCGACCTGGCGGGCGAGCAGGATGTGCTCGCGGGTCTGCGGCATCGGGCCGTCAGCGGCCGACACGACCAGGATCGCACCGTCCATCTGGGCGGCGCCGGTGATCATGTTCTTCACGTAGTCGGCGTGGCCGGGGCAGTCGACGTGGGCGTAGTGGCGGTTCGTGGTCTCGTACTCGACGTGCGCGGTCGAGATGGTGATGCCGCGAGCCTTCTCTTCCGGCGCCTTGTCGATCTGGTCGTACGCGGTGAACGTCGCGCCGCCGGTCTCGGCGAGGATCTTGGTGATCGCCGCGGTCAGCGACGTCTTGCCATGGTCGACGTGACCGATGGTGCCGATGTTGCAGTGCGGCTTGTTACGTTCAAACTTTGCTTTGGCCATTTGACTCTCCGTTCAATCGTCAGCTTGAGACCGACGACAATCAGGCAAACTTCTTCTGGACTTCTGCCGACACGTTCGCCGGCGCTTCTGCGTAGTGGTCGAACTGCATGGTGAAGGTCGCGCGACCCTGGCTCATCGAGCGCAGGTTATTCACGTAACCGAACATGTTCATGAGCGGCACCATCGCGTTGATGACGTTGGCGTTGCCGCGCATGTCCTGCCCCTGGATCTGACCGCGCCGGGAATTCAGGTCGCCGATGACCGAGCCGGTGTAGTCTTCCGGGGTCACCACTTCGACCTTCATGATCGGCTCGAGCAGCACGGACTTGCCCATCTGCAGCGCTTCGCGGAAGCAGGCGCGCGAGGCGATTTCGAAGGCGAGCGCCGACGAGTCGACGTCGTGATACTTGCCGTCCACGAGCTGCACCTTGACATCGACCACGGGGAAGCCCGCGACCACGCCGGACGAGAGCACGCTCTCCAGGCCCTTTTCGACGCCGGGGATGTATTCCTTCGGCACCGCGCCGCCGACGATCTTCGATTCGAACTCGAAGCCCTTGCCGGGTTCGTTCGGCTCGACGATGAACGACACGGCCGCGAACTGGCCGGTACCGCCGGTCTGCTTCTTGTGGGTGTAGCTGTGCTCGACCCGCTTGGTGATGCGCTCACGGAACGCAACCTGCGGCGCGCCGATATTGGCGTCGACCTTGTAGGTGCGCTTGAGGATGTCGACCTTGATGTCGAGGTGGAGTTCGCCCATGCCCTTGAGGATGGTCTGGCCGGATTCGTGGTCGGTCGACACGCGGAAGGACGGATCCTCCGCGGCGAGCTTGGCCAGCGCCACGCCCAGCTTCTCCTGGTCGGCCTTGGACTTCGGCTCGATCGCGATCTCGATGACCGGCTCGGGGAATTCCATCTTCTCGAGGATCACCGGCTTATCGGGATCGCACAGCGTGTCACCGGTGCGCGCTTCCTTCAGGCCGGCCAGCGCGACGATGTCGCCGGCATAGGCTTCCTTGATGTCCTCGCGGTTGTTCGCATGCATCAAGAGCATGCGCCCGATACGCTCCTTCTTCTCGCGGGTCGAGTTCACGACGCCGGTGCCGCTCTGCAGGATACCGGAGTAGATGCGGCAGAAGGTGATGGTGCCGACGAACGGGTCGTCCATGATCTTGAATGCGAGCAGCGCCAGGGGCTCCTTGTCGTCCGCCTTGCGAACGACTTCGTTGCCCTTGTCGTCGGTGCCCTTGATCGCGGGCACGTCGAGCGGCGACGGCAGGTAGTCGACGACGGCGTCGAGCAGCGGCTGCACGCCCTTGTTCTTGAAGGCCGAGCCGCACAGCACGGGATAGAACGCGCCGGTCAGCACCGCCTTGCGGATCAGCTTCTTCAGCGTCGCCTCGTCCGGCTCCTTGCCGTCGAGATAGGCGGCCATGGCGTCGTCATCGAGCTCGACGGCGGCTTCCACCATCTTCTCGCGGTATTCCTTGGCCTGGTCAACGAGGTCTTCCGGAATGTCGACATAATCGAACTTCGCGCCGAGCGATTCATCGTTCCAGATGACGCCCTTCATCTTCACGAGGTCGACGAGACCCTTGAAATTGTTCTCGGCGCCGATCGGGAGCTGGATCGCGACGGGCTTGGCGCCCAGACGGTCGACGATGTCCGACAGGCACTTGAAGAAGTCGGCACCGATTTTGTCCATCTTGTTGGCGAAGACGATGCGCGGAACCTTGTACTTGTCGCCCTGGCGCCAGACGGTCTCGGTCTGGGGCTCGACACCCTGGTTGGAGTCGAGCACGCAGACGGCGCCGTCGAGCACGCGCAGCGAGCGCTCGACCTCGATGGTGAAGTCGACGTGGCCGGGCGTGTCGATGATGTTCAGGCGCTTGCCGTTCCAGAACGCGGTGGTCGCAGCCGAGGTGATCGTGATGCCACGCTCCTGCTCCTGCTCCATCCAGTCCATCGTCGCGGCACCTTCGTGCACTTCGCCGATCTTGTGGCTCTTGCCGGTGTAGTACAGGATGCGCTCGGTCGTCGTGGTCTTGCCGGCGTCGATATGCGCCATGATACCGAAGTTACGGTAGTCCTCGATGGCATGTTGGCGGGGCATAGGGTGTTCCTTGCGAGTCCGTTTGTTTCGCCGTTACCAGCGATAGTGCGAGAAGGCGCGGTTGGCTTCCGCCATCCGGTGCACGTCTTCACGCTTCTTGACGGCGTTCCCCCGGTTATTCGATGCGTCCAAGAGCTCCGCCGAGAGCCGCTCGGTCATCGTCTTCTCGTTGCGCTCGCGCGCAGCCGCGATCAGCCAGCGAATGCCAAGCGCCTGCCGGCGGGTCGAACGAACCTCGACCGGAACCTGGTAGGTCGCGCCGCCGACGCGGCGGGAGCGAACCTCGATCGTCGGCATGACGTTCTCGAGCGCCTGCTCGAACACGCCGAGCGGGTTCTGCTTGGTCTTGCTCTCGATGATGCCAAACGCACCATAAACGATGCCTTCGGCAACCGACTTCTTGCCGGCATACATCACCGAGTTCATGAACTTCGTGACGATGATGTTCCCGAACTTCGGATCCGGGAGAACTTCGCGCTTTTCCGCTGAGTGGCGACGAGACATTGAGCTGGTTCCCGCTTACTTCGGACGCTTGGCGCCGTACTTCGAACGACGCTGCTTACGGTTCTTGACGCCCTGGGTATCCAGAACGCCGCGGAGGATGTGATAGCGCACGCCGGGCAAGTCCTTGACGCGGCCGCCGCGGATCATGACCACCGAGTGCTCCTGGAGGTTATGGCCCTCGCCGGGGATGTAGCCGATCACCTCGAAGCCGTTGGTCAGGCGCACCTTGGCAACCTTACGAAGCGCCGAGTTCGGCTTCTTCGGGGTCGTGGTGTAGACGCGCGTGCAAACGCCACGCTTCTGCGGCGACTGCTGCAGCGCCGGCACCTTCTTGCGCGACTTCTGCACTTCACGCGGTTGAGCGATCAGCTGGTTGATCGTCGGCATCCTGGCCTTACCCTTTGTTCTGTCGCGACCCCTTCCGGACCCGCTGTCTTGACGCGGCCCGTCGCCGGGACCGCAAATTCTTCTCGAGCTACCCACCCGACGAGGCCGCCTTTGCGGAACAATTCGCGCAAAGCGAAATTGCGCCAACCGCTCCATCAACGAGCGGAAAGCGCTTCGACGCCACAGAGGACCGCGATATTGAGGCCGATCAGCGTCAAGCTGCGGCCCGCGCACCGAGGTCATGCATCCGAATTCGATCTCAAGAGAACAAGCTCAAGAGAACTAAAATCGCACTGGCATTGCCTAGCTATGATCGACAGCGTTTGAGCGGCATTCGTCGAGGTTGGTGCCCGCCTTAAACGACCCTTGGGGAGCTAGTCCGTGGGGATCAACGGGTGGCCCGTTCCGACGCTGGCGATGCTCACCGCCTGTCGTTAAGTGAGGCGCTTTCTATAAGTGAGAATCGGTCAAGTCAAGGTGAAACGACAGTCAGAAAACGCTTCTCACGACTGTCGAAATCGCTGTTTGCCGCACTCACCGCGCCGTCCGGATATGGGCATGAGGCCCCTGCTCCGCTACCCCAGCGACCTATTTACATCCGGATGAAATATACTTTTATGTCCCGTGCTCAGGCTTTTCTTCCTGTTGATGCGGCAGTCTGCCGTCTTCGGGAGAGATTTGCGCCAAGCGGTACACCGAGATTTCCATCATCAGCGGGCGATTGTCCGGCTCGACCGCCGCCGCGGTGCTCGGCCGGGCCGGCATTTCGACCGCGCTGATCGATCCGCATCAGAGCTATCCGGCGGATTTTCGCGTCGAGAATCAGCGGTCACGTCCAGGTCGAGCGATTCCTAAAGACCGGAATTGGAGAATCGGTCCTGCGCCGCGCCACCTTTGCTGGCGAGAACAGGATCGCGCGCTTCGGCCGTCTGCCCGATAAGGCGCCAAGCCGACAGTTCAACATCATCTACGATTCCCTGGTCAACGCCGTCCGCGGCGATATCCCTGGGAACGTCGAGCGCATCTGCGCCAAGGCGACTACGGTCGAGACCAGCCCGGAGCGGCAGAGGGTTTCGCTCTCCAATGGCGAGACGATCTCGGCCCGTCTGGTCGTGCTCGCCAACGGTCTCAATGTCGGCCTGCGCCACCAGCTCGGCATTGCGCGGAAAGTCGTCAGCGCCCGCCATTCGATCTCGGCCTGGTCGGTGCAGGGGCTATTGCGGCCGCTCGGAGGCGCCTTCGCCCTGGAACCGAACTTCCTCGGTCACTCCTCCTCGTCGCCCTCGTCCTCATCATCCGCGAGGTCGTCGTCTTCCTCGTCGTCATCCTCGCTGTCGTCATCGGCCTGAGCCGCAGCGCTGTGCGGCTGGTGCATCTGGTCGTTCCACAACTTGCGATAGGTGCCGTTCTTGGCAAGCAGCTCGGCATGCGAGCCGCGCTCGATCGCCCCGCCCCCTGAGATCACGATGATCTCGTCCATCTCGACCACCGAGGTCAGGCGATGGGTCGACCAGATCATGGTGCGGCCCTTGGCGACCTTCAGCAGCGTGCGGTTGATCGCCGCTTCCGTGGTCTGGTCCAGCGCCGAGGTGGCCTCGTCCAGCAGCAGCACCGAGGGATTGCGGATGATCGCGCGCGCGATCGCGATGCGCTGGCGCTGGCCGCCCGAGAGCGTGTCGCCGCGCTCTCCGACCTGCGTGTCGTAGCGCTGCGGCAGGCTCATGATGTAGCGGTGGATCTCGGCCTTCTTCGCCGCCTCCTCCACCTCCTCGTCGGTCGCGCCCTCCTTGCCGAGGCGGATGTTCTCGCGGATCGACATGTTGAACAGCATGTTCTCCTGGAACACGACCGCCATGCTCCGGCGCAGCGAATCCAGCGTCACCTTGCGGACGTCGACGCCATCGATGGTGACGCGGCCCTCGTCGGGCACGTAGAGCCGCAGGATCAGGTTGAGCAGCGTGCTCTTGCCGGAGCCCGAGGGACCGACGATGGCGATGCTCCTGCCGACCTTGAGCTTGAGGCTGAGATTGTCCAGCACCGGCGTCTGGCTGCCTTCGTACTGGAAAGTGACGTGATCGAAGGTGATGTCGTTGGTGATGCGCGGCAGGTCGGGCGCGCCGGGACGATCGGCGCCGCGAGTCGGCTCGTCAAGCAGCTCCTGGATGTGGCGGACCGCGGCGGCCGAGGAGATCGACACCGGGATGAAGTGCATCACATGGGCGATGTTGTAGGAGACCTCCCAGAACGCGCTCTCGAAGGTCACGAAGGTGCCGATGGTAATCTGGCCCTTGGTCGCGAGATAGGCGCCGATCGCGAGCACCACGAGGTGCAGCAAAAGCACGGAGATGGTGACCGTCCGCTCCACCATGGTCGACAGAAACGCGGCGGAGGCGATCCTGTTGCGGGTCTCGTCGTTGCGGAAGCGGAAGAAGCCGAACATCTTGCGCTGCAGGCTGAACGCCTTGATCACGGCCTGCGCCGCCACGTTCTCCTGCACCATGCCGAGCAGCGCGCTCTCGTTGAGCTTCTGCTCGTAATTGGCCTGCACCGCCTTCGGGGTGAGGATGCGCGGGCCAATCAGGGTGATCGGGAACACCAGCAGCGCGACCACGGCGAGCTGCCAGTTCAAAAACAACATCAGGATGATGCCGGCGACCAGTTCCAGGAACGGCAGCGCCGCACTGTTGGCGAAGGTCTTCACCGAGCCTTCGAACGCCGAGAGGTCGACGGAAAAGCGCGACAGGATCTCGCCGCGTTTGGTGCGGCCGAAATAAGCCGCCGGCAGCTCCTGGACGTGCTCGAACAGGCGCTTGCGGACGTCGGAGATGATGCAGGCGGCCAGCCGCGCGTCCCAGCGCTCGTACCAGACCGCGATGATGGAGGTGAGGATGCCGGCGACCGCGAGCACGCCGAGGATCTTGTACAGCGCCTGGAAATCCTCCTCACCGAGCGCGTCGTCGATCAGGTACTTCAGGCTGAGCGGCATGATGACGTTGAACAGCGTCTCGACAACGACGCCGAACGCCACGAACGACAGCATCCGCTTGTAGTTGGTGAGGAAGGGCTTGACGAAGCCCAGGATGGTGGCGAGCGCGCCGGCGGCCTCGCGCGCGGTAAAGACGACGAGGTCCTCGTCCTCATCGTCGTCATCGAGCTCCAGCTCGTCATCCTCCTCGTCTTCGTCGTCCTCGAGGTCCGGCTTGGCGGCGATGGCGAGCTTGTCGTCGAGCTCGGTCGCATCTTCGGCGGTGAGCTTCTGTTTGTCGGGCGAGAGAGGCTTGGACGCCATGATACCAACCGATGCTGACGGCCGGCATGACCGCAGAGAAAGCAGGAGATAGCGGAGAGCCGCTATCGCACCGATTCTATGCGATCAAAATGAATTCGGCAAAACAATTGGCGAATTCACCCGATCCTTGAACGCTAGTCGTCGTCCTCGTCCTCGACCTTGTCGAAGAACGAATAACGCAAGCTGTCGGCGTCGGCGTACCATTGACCCGGGCCCTTGCCCGCGGCAAGCGTCGCCTCCCACAGCGCGTCGGTGCAGTCCTTGCGGTGCATCGACAGCTCGAAGCCGTTGCCGAAGAACAGCTCGGACCATTCCCACCAGGTGCCGAGCTTCTTGACCCCGCGCAGGAGATCGTAGCGGTCGATCACTGCCGAGGCCATGTCCGAGGTAACAGAGCCGAACACGAGGCCGGTCTTGACCACGCGGTTGAACTCGCGGATCGCGCGGACCACCTGCTTCGGGGAAACGTGGCAGAGGCTGGTCTCAAACACGAAGTCGAAGCTGCCGCCCTTGAACGGCATGTCGGTGATCGAGCCGAGCTTGTTGTACTTCTTGAGCGCCTTCGGCGTCTTGGCGTGGATGGCGCGGTTGTTCTCGATGCCCCAGGCATCGATGCCGCGATCGCGCAGCGCGCCGACCAGCTCGCCGCTCGCCGAGCCCGCGACCAGCAGTTTGGCGCCTTTCGCATTGCCCCAGACGATGCCGATCAGCTTTGTCAGATAATCGGGATCGGTGAAGTGCTTCCACGCCTCGTGATAGGGACCGAGGCCGCGATAATTCTCGAAATAATCGCGGTCGATCTTGTCCGAGACCGGCCGGCCGTCCTGCGCGCGCTCGCGGCGCAGGCGCATCATCTCGGTCAGGATGATGTCGGTCGCCGCATCCGAGGAGTCGAGCAGGCCGTTCAGCGTGGAGTCGAACAGGTAGTCGCCGACCACCACGATGCCCGGATGTTCCTTCGGCTCCGGCCGATGATTGGTCATGATGTCGCGCACGGGCAGGCCGCCCGGCAGCGCGTTCACCGATGACAGCCAGCGATGGATCTTGCCTTCCATGAAATGGGCGCGGGCATCGCCGAGCGAGGCCGGCAGCGATTTCAGCGCGGCGTCGATCAGCTCCTGGTCCGAGAGGTTGGCGAAGGCCAGCGCGTCGGAGCCGGGAATGAGCCAGTTCAACACGCCGTGCTTGCCGACGTCGTGACGCGCGCCCTCGTTGTAGACGCAGCAGCCGCCGAAGGCCTCCGACATGAACCAGGCACCCGGAATCTTCTCGCCCCAAAACGGGGTGTCGAACAGGATCGAGACGCGCAAATAGTGCGCCGGACGGTCGAAATAGGAGATGTGCTTGACCATCGACTTGCGCAGCTGCTCGCCTTCCCACCCCATCGTGGCGAGCCAGGAATGCGGCAGGCACATCAGCACGAGATCGAAGTCGCGCGTCTCCGGCCCCTTGCCGTTCATCATCTTGAGCTGGTAGCGGCCGGTCGGCGCCTTGCCGACGGTGAGCACGCGGTGATTGAGCTGAATGTCGGCATTGACCTCCGACTGCAGGCACTCGATCAGCTGCTCGTTGCCGTTCTGGATGGAGTAGAGGCCGATATAGCCGTCCACATCCATCAGGTAGTTCTTGAGCGCGTTGAGGCCGTTGGTGTTGTGGCTCTCGGTGGCGATATCCGAGCGCGCCATCACCTTGAAGAAACGCTTCGCGGTCTCGTCCTCGACCTCCTCGTCGAGCACCTGCTCGGCGGTCTTGTAGGCCCAGGGGTTCTCGTTGTCGTGCGCGCCGACGCCCTCGTAATATTCGATCGGCGACATCACCTCGGTGCAGCGCTTGCGGAACGTCTCGATCGCCGCCGCGGTCTTGGCGCCGTATCTGCGGCGCATGCCCGCGACGTCGTCGAGCAGCTCGCCGCCGAATTGCACCTGCTCGGCGTCCATCGGAATGGTCTGAAGTCCGAAATGCTGAATCAGCTCGCGCAGCGGGTCCGGGCCCGTCATCGAGTAGTCGTAGATCTCGGCAACGCCGGCCTCGTACATCGCCGGCGCCGAATCGAATTTGCGCGTGACGATCTTGCCGCCGAGCCGATCGGACGCCTCGAAGATGGTGACGCGGCAGAGGTCGCCAAGCTTACGCTTCAGATACCAGGCGCTCATCAGCCCGCCGGGGCCGCCGCCTACGATTGCGAGATCAAGCATGTCAGTTCCGTGGTCTCCGGCCCTGCCCCCGTCACGGGATCCACCGGTCTAAGCTGCACTAGCAGAAGCGCTTTTGCGCCTGAAGGAAAGATGAACAAAGGTTGATCTCGCACCGCAACAGGCAATCAAAGCAGCAAAAAGGCCGGCTCGCGCCGGCCTTTTCATTGTCCTCGGTATTCTTACGGGTGAACGATCATTCCGCAGGCGGCAGCGCAGGAAGCTCGGCCTCCGGCGCGGGCGACACCACAGCTGCCTGCTTCTCGCGCTCGTCCAGGATCAGCTTGTCGCGCTTCATCGCGACCTCGCGGATCTTGGCCATGGACGCGCCGGTGCCCGCCGGGATCAGCCGGCCGACGATGACGTTCTCCTTGAGGCCCTCGAGCGGATCGATCTTGCCGTTGACCGCCGCCTCGGTGAGGACGCGGGTGGTCTCCTGGAACGAGGCCGCCGAGAAGAAGGAGCGGGTCTGCAGGCTCGCCTTGGTGATGCCGAGCAGAACCGGCGTACCCGTGGCGGGCTTCTTGCCCTCTTCCTTGGCCTTCTCGTTGAGCGCGTCGAACTCGATCTTGTCGACCTGCTCGCCGGAGATCATGTCCGTATCGCCCTGGTCGGTGACTTCCACCTTCTGGAGCATCTGACGGACAATCACCTCGATGTGCTTGTCGTTGATGAGCACGCCCTGGAGCCGGTAGACCTCCTGGATCTCGTTGACCAGATAGGCCGCAAGCTCCTCGATGCCCTTGACCGCAAGAATGTCGTGCGGCGCCGGGTTGCCTTCCACGATGAAGTCGCCCTTTTCGACGACGTCGCCGTCCTGAAGGTGGATGTGCTTGCCCTTCGGGATCAGGTACTCGCGCGGTTCCTCGGTCTTGTCCATCGGCTCGATCGAGATGCGACGCTTGTTCTTGTAGTCGCGTCCGAACCGGATGGTGCCCGCGATTTCGGCGATGATCGCCGCATCCTTCGGACGCCGTGCCTCGAACAGCTCCGCCACCCGCGGCAGACCGCCGGTGATGTCACGCGTCTTGGCGCTTTCGGTCGAGACACGCGCGAGGATGTCGCCCGGATTGACCTTGGCGCCGACGTCGACCGAGAGAATGGCGTCGACCGACAGCATGTAGCGGGCATCGCCGCCACGGGGGAGCTTGAGCACCTTGCCGTCCTTGCCCTTGACCACGATGGCCGGACGCAGGTCCGAGCCGCCGCGGGTCGAGCGCCAGTCGATGACCACGCGCTTGGCGATGCCGGTGGCCTCGTCGAGCGTTTCCGAGATCGACTGCCCCTCGACCAGGTCCTCGAAGCCGATCGTACCTTCGACTTCGGTGAGGAGCGGACGGGTGTAGGGATCCCACTCGACGATACGCTGGCCGCGCTTGACGTTGTCGCCCTCGTCGACGTGCAGGCGCGAGCCGTACTGGACGCGGTGCGTCGCACGCTCGGTGCCGTCGGCATCGACGATCGCCACCACCATGTTGCGTACCATCGCGATCAGGTGACCTTCGCTGTTGCGGGCGATGGACTTGTTCCGGATCACGATCTTGCCGTCGAAATTGGCTTCGACGAACGACTGCTCGTTGAGCTGCGCCGCACCACCGATGTGGAAGGTGCGCATGGTCAGCTGGGTGCCCGGCTCGCCGATCGACTGCGCCGCGATGACGCCGACGGCTTCACCGTGATTGACCGGCGTGCCGCGGGCGAGGTCGCGGCCGTAGCACTTGCCGCAGATGCCGTTGACGAGTTCGCAGGTCAGAGCCGAACGGATCTTCACCTCCTGCACGCCACCCTGCTGGATGGCTTCCAGATGGCTCTCTTCCATCAGCGTGTCGCGCTTGATGATCACCTTGCCCGAGCTGTCACGGATATCCTCGCAGGCCGTGCGTCCGAGGATGCGCGAGCCGAGCGAGGCGACCACGGTGCCCGCATCGACGATGGCGCGCATCTTGATGCCGAGCTTGGTACCGCAGTCGCTCTGCGTGATGATGCAGTCCTGCGCGACGTCGACGAGACGGCGGGTCAGGTAGCCCGAGTTCGCGGTCTTCAACGCGGTGTCCGCGAGGCCCTTGCGGGCGCCGTGGGTCGAGTTGAAGTACTCGAGCACCGAGAGGCCTTCCTTGAAGTTCGAGATGATCGGCGTCTCGATGATCTCACCCGACGGCTTGGCCATCAGGCCGCGCATGCCGGCGAGCTGGCGCATCTGGGCCGGCGAACCGCGGGCACCGGAGTGGGCCATCATGTAGATCGAGTTGATGTCGGCATCGGCTCCGCTCGCCGTCTTCTTGGTGGCGGAGATTTCCTTCATCATCGCCTTGGCGATTTCTTCCGTGGCCTTCGACCAGGCGTCGACAACCTTGTTGTACTTCTCGCCATGGGTGATCAGGCCGTCGTTGTACTGCTGCTCGAAATCCTTCGCCAGCGTACGGGTGGTGTCGACGATCTTCCACTTGCCGTGCGGCACGACCATGTCGTCCTTGCCGAACGAGATGCCGGCCTTGAACGCGTTGTAGAAGCCGAGCGCCATGATGCGGTCGCAGAAGATCACCGTCTCCTTCTGGCCGCAATGGCGGTAGACCTGGTCGATGACGCCCGAGATCTCGCGCTTGGTCATCAGCTTGTTGATGATCTCGTACGTGACGCGCGGGTTCTTCGGCAGCAGGTTGCCGAGCATGACGCGGCCGGCGGTGGTCTCGATCCAGCGCTTGGAGACCTTGCCGGACTCGTCCATGCCTTCCCACCGGTACTTGATCTTGGTGTGGAGGTGGATGACCTTCGCGTGCAGCGCGTGCTCGAGCTCGGCCATGTCGCCGAACGCCTTGCCCTCGCCGGGGAGGCCTTCACGCATGATCGAGACGTAGTAGAGACCGAGCACGATGTCCTGCGACGGCACGATGATCGGCTGACCGTTCGCCGGATGCAGGATGTTGTTGGTCGACATCATCAGGACGCGCGCTTCCAGCTGCGCCTCGAGCGACAGCGGGACGTGCACGGCCATCTGGTCACCGTCGAAGTCGGCGTTGAACGCCGAGCAGACCAGCGGGTGAAGCTGGATCGCCTTGCCTTCGATCAGCACGGGCTCGAACGCCTGGATGCCGAGGCGATGCAGCGTCGGGGCACGGTTCAGCAGCACCGGATGCTCGCGGATCACCTCGTCCAGGATGTCCCAGACCTCGGGCCGCTCCTTCTCGACCAGCTTCTTGGCCTGCTTCACGGTGGTGGACAGGCCCTTGGCGTCGAGCCGCGAATAGATGAACGGCTTGAACAGCTCAAGCGCCATCTTCTTCGGCAGGCCGCACTGATGCAGGCGCAGCTCGGGACCGACCACGATCACCGAACGGCCCGAATAGTCGACGCGCTTGCCGAGCAGGTTCTGACGGAAGCGGCCCTGCTTGCCCTTGAGCATGTCGGCGAGTGACTTCAGCGGACGCTTGTTGGCGCCGGTGATGACGCGGCCGCGGCGGCCGTTGTCGAACAGCGCATCGACCGCTTCCTGAAGCATGCGCTTCTCGTTGCGGATGATGATGTCGGGCGCACGCAGCTCCATCAGCCGCTTCAGGCGGTTGTTGCGGTTGATGACGCGGCGGTAGAGGTCGTTGAGATCAGAGGTCGCGAAGCGGCCGCCGTCGAGCGGCACCAGCGGACGCAGATCCGGCGGAATCACCGGAACCACGGTCATGATCATCCATTCCGGCTTGTTGCCGGAGTGGCGGAACGCTTCGACGATCTTCAGGCGCTTGGCGAGCTTCTTGTGCTTGATGTCGGAGTCGGTCTCCTGCATCTCGACGCGCAGCGAAGCCTCGAGCTTCTCGAGGTCCATGCCCTTGAGCAGCTCGCGGATCGCTTCTGCGCCGATCATGGCGGTGAAGCTGTCCTGGCCGTACTCGTCCTGCGCCTTCAGATACTCGTCTTCCGACAGCAGCTGACGGTCCTTGAGCGCGGTGAGACCCGGCTCGAGCACCACGTAGTATTCGAAGTAGAGGATCCGCTCGAGATCCTTCAGCGTCATGTCCAGCAGCAGGCCGATGCGCGAGGGCAGCGACTTCAGGAACCAGATGTGGGCGACGGGCGCGGCGAGCTCGATATGGCCCATGCGCTCGCGCCGGACGCGCGACAGCGTGACCTCGACCGAGCACTTCTCGCAGATGATGCCCTTGTACTTCATGCGCTTGTACTTGCCGCACAAGCACTCGTAGTCCTTGATCGGCCCGAAGATGCGGGCGCAGAACAGGCCGTCGCGCTCGGGCTTGAAGGTACGGTAGTTGATGGTCTCCGGCTTCTTGATCTCGCCGTAGGACCAGGACAGAATCTTCTCTGGAGACGCGATCGAGATCCGGATCTGGTCGAAGACCTGAGCCGGCGTCGTCGGGTTGAAGAGATTCATAATTTCTTGGTTCATCGTCTTCTCCTCGCGTGCCGGTCGCCTCCGGCCGCAAATTCGAAAATCACTCGTGCAGGGCGCCCTGCCCTCAAGGCCTCAGGCCGGGCGCCGATGCCCGGCCGTCGAAGGCCGGGCATGAAAGGTCGAATTACTCGGCCGCTTCCGACGTCGGCGCCGGTCCCATCTTGGAGTTGTGCAGGTCGACGTTGAGGCCGAGCGAGCGCATTTCCTTGACCAGCACGTTGAACGATTCCGGAATACCGGCCTCGAACGTGTCGTCGCCGCGCACGATCGCCTCGTACACCTTGGTGCGGCCGGCGACGTCGTCCGACTTCACCGTCAGCATCTCCTGGAGCGTGTAGGCCGCGCCGTAAGCCTCGAGCGCCCACACCTCCATTTCGCCGAAGCGCTGGCCACCGAACTGCGCCTTGCCGCCCAGCGGCTGCTGGGTGACGAGCGAGTACGGACCGATCGAACGCGCATGGATCTTGTCGTCGACCAGATGGTGCAGCTTGAGCATGTAGATGTAGCCGACCGTCACCTTGCGATCGAAAGCATCCCCGGTGCGGCCGTCATAGACGGTCGACTGACCCGAAGCGTCGAGACCGGCCAGCTTCAGCATCTCCTCGATGTCGGCTTCCTTGGCGCCATCGAACACCGGGGTTGCGATCGGCACGCCGCGGCTGAGGTTATGGCCGAGTTCAAGCAGCTCGTTGTCGTTGAGCGTCTTGATGGTCTCGTCCTCGCCGTAGACCTTCTTCAAGGTTTCCTTCAGCGGCTTGATGTCCTGCTTCGACAGGTAGGCATCGACCGTCTGGCCGATACGCTTGCCGAGGCCGGCGCAGGCCCAGCCGAGATGGGTCTCGAGGATCTGTCCGACGTTCATGCGCGAGGGCACGCCCAGCGGGTTGAGCACGATGTCGGCGTGCGTGCCGTCTTCGAGGAACGGCATGTCCTCGATCGGCACGATCTTCGACACCACGCCCTTGTTGCCGTGGCGGCCGGCCATCTTGTCGCCGGGCTGGATCTTGCGCTTCACCGCGACGAAGACCTTGACCATCTTCATCACGCCGGGCGGCAATTCGTCACCGCGCTGGAGCTTCTCGACCTTGTCGAGGAAGCGCTGTTCAAGCCCCTTCTTCGACTCGTCGTACTGCTTCCGCATGGCCTCGATCTCGGCCATCAGCTTGTCGTTCGGCGAAGCGAACAGCCACCACTGCGACTTCGGGTACTCCTCGAGCACCGCACGGGTGATCTTGGTGTCCTTCTTGAAGCCCTTCGGGCCCGCAATGCCCTGCCGTCCCTCGAGCAACTCGGCAAGACGGTTGTAGACGTTGCGGTCCAGGATCGCCTGCTCGTCGTCGCGGTCCTTGGCCAGACGCTCGATCTCTTCCCGTTCGATCGCCAGCGCACGCTCGTCCTTGTCGACGCCATGACGGTTGAACACGCGCACTTCCACGATCGTGCCCTGCACGCCCGGAGGCACGCGCAGTGAGGTGTCGCGGACGTCGGAGGCCTTTTCGCCGAAGATGGCGCGCAGCAGCTTCTCTTCCGGCGTCATCGGGCTTTCGCCCTTCGGCGTGATCTTGCCGACCAGGATGTCGCCGGCGCGCACTTCCGCGCCGATGTAGACGATACCGGCTTCGTCGAGGTTCTTCAGCGCTTCTTCCGAGACGTTCGGAATGTCGCGGGTGATTTCCTCAGGTCCGAGCTTGGTGTCGCGGGCCATCACCTCGAACTCCTCGATATGGATCGAGGTGAAGACGTCTTCCTTCACAATCCGCTCGGAGAGCAGGATCGAGTCTTCGAAGTTGTAGCCGTTCCACGGCATGAACGCGACCAGCACGTTGCGCCCCAGAGCGAGCTCGCCGAGATCGGTCGACGGACCGTCGGCGATGATGTCGCCCTTCTTGACGACGTCGCCGACCTTCACCAGCGGACGCTGGTTGATGCAGGTCGACTGGTTCGAGCGCTGGTACTTCATCAGACGGTAGATATCGACGCCCGACTTGGTCGGATCGAGGTCTTCCGTGGCGCGGATGACGACGCGAGTGGCGTCGATCTGGTCGATCACGCCCGAACGGCGCGCCGCGATCGCGGCACCCGAGTCTCGCGCAACTACGCCTTCCATGCCGGTTCCGACGAACGGCGCCTCGGCGCGAACCAGCGGCACCGCCTGGCGCTGCATGTTCGAGCCCATCAGCGCGCGGTTGGCGTCGTCGTTCTCGAGGAACGGGATCAGCGCCGCGGCGACCGAAACGAGCTGCTTCGGCGACACGTCCATGTAGTCGACCTTGTCCGGGGTCACCGGCAAGACTTCGCCGGCGTGACGGCAGACCACGAGGTCTTCGGTGAAGCGGCCCTTCGGGTCGAGCGGCACGTTGGCCTGCGCGACCGTGTAGCGGCCCTCTTCCATCGCCGAGAGGTACACGACCTCGTCGGTGACGCGACCGTCCTTGACCTTGCGGTACGGCGTCTCGACGAAGCCGTACTTGTTCACGCGCGCGAAGGTCGCAAGCGAGTTGATGAGGCCGATGTTCGGACCTTCCGGCGTCTCGATCGGGCAGATACGGCCGTAATGGGTCGGATGCACGTCGCGGACTTCGAAGCCGGCGCGCTCGCGGGTCAGACCGCCCGGTCCAAGCGCCGAGAGACGACGCTTGTGGGTGATCTCCGAGAGCGGGTTGGTCTGGTCCATGAACTGCGAGAGCTGCGAGGAGCCGAAGAACTCGCGCACGGCGGCAGCCGCGGGCTTCGCGTTGATCAGGTCCTGCGGCATGACCGTGTCGATGTCGACCGAGGACATGCGCTCCTTGATCGCGCGCTCCATGCGCAGCAGGCCGATGCGGTACTGGTTCTCCATGAGCTCGCCGACCGAGCGCACACGGCGGTTGCCGAGATGGTCGATGTCGTCGATCTCGCCCTTGCCATCGCGCAGGTCCACCAGGGTCTTGATGACCGCGAGGATGTCTTCCTTGCGCAGCGTGCGCTGGGTATCGGGCGCATCGAGGTCGAGGCGCATGTTCATCTTGACGCGGCCGACCGCGGAGAGATCATAGCGCTCGGCGTCGAAGAACAGCGACTGGAACATGGCCTGCGCCGATTCCAGCGTCGGCGGCTCGCCCGGACGCATCACGCGGTAGATGTCGAACAGCGCGTCCTCGCGCGTCATGTTCTTGTCGGCCGAGAGGGTGTTGCGGATGTAGGGGCCGACATTGACGTGGTCGATGTCGAGCAGCGGCAGCTCCTTGTAGCCCTGCTCGTTGAGCGCCTTCATCAGCTTGTCGGTGATCTCCTCACCGGCTTCCGCATGGATCTCACCCGTCTTCGGGTTGACGAGGTCCTCGGCGACGTAGTTGCCGACCAGCTCCTCATCGGCCATGCGCAGCGCCTTCAGCCCCTTCTCCTGGAGCTGGCGGGCGGCACGGACGGTGAGCTTCTTGCCGGCCTCGAGCACGACCTTGCCGGTGTCGGCGTCGATCAGGTCGTTGACGGTCGAGTAGCCGCGGAAACGGTTGGCGTCGAACGGAACGCGCCAGCCGTCCTTGGTCCGCTTGTAGAGGATCTTCTTGTAGAACGTGGACAGGATCGCTTCGCCGTCGAGGCCGAGGGCGAACATCAGCGACGTCACCGGAATCTTGCGGCGACGGTCGATACGCGCATAGACGATGTCCTTGGCGTCGAACTCGATGTCGAGCCAGGAGCCGCGATACGGGATCACGCGGGCGGCGAACAGCAGCTTGCCCGACGAATGGGTCTTGCCCTTGTCGTGGTCGAAGAACACGCCGGGCGAACGGTGCATCTGCGAGACGATGACGCGCTCGGTGCCGTTGACGATGAAGGTGCCGTTCATCGTCATGAGCGGGATGTCGCCCATGTAGACGTCCTGCTCCTTGATGTCCTTGACCGACTTCGCACCGGTTTCCTCGTCGATATCGAACACGATGAGGCGCAGCGTCACCTTGAGGGGAGCCGCGAAGGTCATGCCGCGCTGGCGGCACTCGTCGACGTCATATTTCGGCTGCTCGAACTCGTAGCGGACGAACTCCAGCATCGAGGTGCCCGAGAAATCCGAGATCGGGAACACCGAGCGGAACACTGCCTGCAGACCCTCGTCGAGACGGCCGCCAGTGGGTTCATCGACCATCAGGAATTGGTCATAGGACGCCTTCTGAACCTCGATGAGGTTCGGCATCTCGGCGACTTCCTTGATGTGTCCGAAGAACTTGCGAACGCGTTTGCGACCGGTGAATGTCTGCTGCGCCATCGTGGCCTCTCATTTCGTCGCCCGCTCTGGGCGCGCCGTCCGGAACGCGGCTGCCACCGCTTTCCGGGTTGAATTTTTCGAACCCGTTTTGGGGGCCGGAAACTCAGTTTCAGGCGGGAATGTCCTGAATCTGTTCTTCAGACCTTCAAAACGCAAAACGACGCGCGGGGCGCTGCTGCGCGCCCGCCCGTCACAACGATCGTCTTCACGGACTGCAAAAGCCCGAAATAGCCTGCTCTCCCAACGGCTTACAGGGAAATCCGGCCTCCCTGCCCACCGCGCTTTCGTGCTGCCGACCCGATATGGGGCGACAATAGTGCAGATTCGAGGGTTAAACCCGTAAATCCCCACACTTTTTCGTGTTCGGCCTGCGTCGGATCGTTCCGTCGCACGCCTTTTGCATCCGCCTCGTCTTTCCGATCGTCATGGCCGGGCTTGGCCCGGCCATCCACGATCTTGGGACGAGGTCCCGGGCCTCGCTTCGCGAGCCCGGGATTTCGCTGAAGTAAATTGCGTTACTTGAGCTCGACCTTGGCGCCAGCCTTCTCGATCTGGGCCTTGATCTTCTCGGCTTCTTCCTTGTTCACGCCTTCCTTCAGCGGCTTCGGAGCACCCTCGACGAGGTCCTTTGCTTCCTTGAGGCCGAGACCGGTGATGGCGCGGACTTCCTTGATGACCTCGATCTTCTTCTCGCCGGCAGAGGCGAGAACGACCGTGAACTCGGTCTTCTCTTCCGCCGGAGCGGCAGCGCCGCCGCCAGCACCGGCCGGGCCGGCCACGGCGACAGCCGCGGCAGCCGAAACGCCCCACTTCTCTTCGAGGAGCTTCGCCAGCTCAGCGGCTTCGAGCACGGTGAGGCTCGAGAGGTCGTCAACGATCTTCTGCAAGTCAGCCATTGTTCAGTTTCCTTACGTATGTGTCTGGTTCGGGTTTGAGTTTTGCGAAGGGCGTCAGGCCGCTTCGCCCTTTGAGGCATGAGCCTGGATGACGCGCGCGAGCTTGCCCGCGGGCGCGTTGGCGAGCTGGGCCAGCTTGGTCGCCGGGGCCACGATGAGGCCGACGATCTTGCCGCGCAGTTCGTCAAGCGACGGCAGCGAGGCAAGCGCCTTCACGCCGTCGACATTCAGGACGGTCTTGCCCATCGATCCGCCGACGATGACGAACTTTTCGTTCGCCTTGGCGAAGTCGATGGCGACCTTCGGCGCCGCTACCGGATCGTTCGAAGTCGCGATCACGGTCGGTCCCTTCAGCATGGGGCCGATGGCAACGACGTCAGTGCCTTCAAGAGCAATTTTGGCGAGACGGTTCTTCGAGACCTTCACCGATGCGCCAGCCTGCCGCATCTGCTTGCGCAGAGTCTGCATCTGGGCGACGGTGAGGCCGGAATATTGAGCAACGATCGCGACGCCCGTGGTCTTGAAGACCTCATGGAGCTGTTCGACCGCTTCCTTTTTTGCCGCTCGTTCCACAGCAAGCTCTCTCCGGTTGGCGGTCATCGCGACAGCGGGACCGCCGGGTTGCACCCATCGTCCCGCCCAAACCTGAACCTCGGGGCCAAATCCCCCAGGACACGCCGGGCAAGACGACAATTCAAAGCCTGCCCTCCGGGAACCCCTTAGAGGTCCACGGCGTGTCGAGGTCCGAACCAGACCCGTTTCGCAAAGCCAGCCCTTAAAGCTGGGTGCGAAGTGAAATCCGGTCTTCACCCGTCTATGCAGGCCATGCGATTAAGCCGTTGAGAAATCGAAATTCCCCGCAGGCGCCTGCAGTCTTGGACAGGACAAGGTCAGCCGGCGAACCGCCCGACCTCTGCCCGCATCCCTACCGGCCGACAGCTTTTCCTTCCTCTTCGGGCAAATCCTGACGGACGTCCTGAAAAGGAATGATCTCCTGCCGTGTCGGGTTTTCGGAATGCATGCACGAACGCGCCAGCCGAGGCCGGCACGTCCGGAGGCGGTTCTTTAACCGCTCTCTGCCGGCTTGCCAAGGCCAAATTCACACCAGTTGCGATCCGATGCCGGCGAGGCTTGATCCGGGCCGACAAGGGCCGATTCAGGCCGATTTGACCGCATAAGGCAGCGGCTTGCCCGCGAAGAATGCGGTGAGGTTCGCGAGCACGCAGTTCTGCATGGCAACGTGCGAGTCCAGGGTGTGGCCGCCGATATGCGGGGCGAGCACCACGTTGGGCAGCGCGGTCAGCGCGTCGGGTGCGTGCGGCTCCTCCTCGAAGACGTCGAGGCCGGCGCCGGCGATGGTCTTGTCGGTGAGCGCCGCGACCAGGGCCTTCTCGTCAATGACAGAGCCGCGGGAGACGTTGACGACATAGCCGTCCGCGCCGAGGCGCTTCAGGATATCCGCGCCCACGACGTGCTGCGTCTCCGCCCCTGCCCGGACTGCGATCATCAGCACGCTGCACCAGTCGGCGAGCGCCTGCAGCGAGGGGAAATAATGATAGGGCAGATCGTATTGGGTCCGGCTGAAATAGCCGATTTCGCTCTCGAAGGCGGCGCAGCGCGCGGCGATCTTGCGGCCGATCTCGCCCATGCCGTAGACGCCGATCCGGCGGCCGGGCATGCCGGCCTGGGGCCGCATCATCGGCGACTGCTTTGACGCCGCCCAGTCGCCGCTACGGACATATTGGTCGGCGACCAGGATCCTGCGCGTCGTCGCCAGCATCAGGGTCATCGCGATGTCGGCAACCGAGGCGGCGTTGGCGCCCGGGCTGTGGCCGACCGCGATGTTGCGGCTAGCCGCCGCCTTCAGGTCGACGCCATCATAGCCGGTGCCGTAGCAGATGATGGCGCCGAGCTTCGGAAACCGGTCCATCGCCTTCGCGCCGAGCGGCGAGCCGCCAGCGGTCAGCATCGCGCGGACGTCGCCGAGCTCGTCGGCGGGAAACACCTCGTGCGCGGGCCTGCCACCGGTGTCGAGCAGCTCGAACTGTTCAGCGAAGCGCGCCATCATCGTCTTGGGAAAGCGCGAGTAGATCAGGACCTTGTCAGCCATTGTTGTTGTTTCCGGTCAGCGCCGCCACAAACGACGAGGGGCGGAATCGGTCGCCCGATTCCGCCCCTCGCCTCATACAATTTCCAAACCTCAGCCGAGAATGGTGGCCGGCTCGACCTTCACGCCCGGACCCATCGTCGAGGACACCGCAACGCGCTGGATGTAGGTGCCCTTCGAGCCGGCCGGCTTCGCCTTCGAGACGGCATCGGCCAGAGCCTTGATGTTCTCGACCAGCTTCTCCTCGGAGAACGAGGCCTTGCCGACGCCGGCCTGCAGGATGCCGGCCTTCTCGACGCGGAACTCGACCGAGCCGCCCTTGGCACCCTTCACCGCACCGGTGACGTCCATGGTCACGGTACCGATCTTCGGGTTCGGCATCAGGCCGCGCGGGCCCAGCACCTTACCGAGACGGCCGACCAGCGGCATCATGTCGGGGGTGGCGATGCAGCGGTCGAAATCGATCGTGCCGTTCTGCACCTTCTCGACCAGATCCTCGGCGCCGACGACGTCGGCACCGGCGGCTTTGGCTTCATCGGCCTTGGCGCCGCGGGCGAACACGCCGACGCGGAGCGTACGGCCGGTGCCGTTCGGCAGGGTCACGACGCCGCGGACCATCTGGTCGGCGTGACGCGGATCGACGCCGAGATTGATCGCGACCTCGATGGTCTCGTCGAACTTCGCTTTCGCGCGCTCCTTGACCATCTTGATGGCGTCCGCGAGCGGGTAAAGCTTTTCGCGGTCAATGCCTTCGCGGGCTTTGTTCAAACGCTTTCCGATTGCCATGACCGCTTACCCCGCAACTTCCAGACCCATCGAACGGGCGGAGCCCTCGACCATCTTCATGGCCGATTCGATGGTGTCGCAATTCAAGTCCTTCATCTTCTTCTCGGCGATCTCGCGCACCTGCGCCTTGGTCACCTTGCCGGCCTTGTCACGGCCCGGCGCCTTCGAGCCGGACTGGATCTTGGCGGCCTGCTTGAGGAAGTAGGACATCGGCGGCGTCTTCATCTCGAAGGTGAAGGAACGGTCCGCATAGATGGTGATGATCACCGGGATCGGGGTGTTCTTCTCTTCCTTCTGGGTCTGGGCGTTGAACGCCTTGCAGAACTCCATGATGTTGAGACCGCGCTGACCGAGCGCGGGACCGATCGGGGGCGAGGGATTCGCCGCACCGGCCGGGACCTGAAGCTTCAGGTATCCGGTCACTTTCTTTGCCATGTATCACTCCTGTTGTGCCGGCCGTGGCCGGCGGTTTCAGGTTCGTGGTCTGGGTCGGATGCGGCTGGCAACCGCTCTCTCCCTCCCACGGCCTCTCTTCGCGCGAAGCTCTTCAGTCTCGCGCGTTACTCGATCAGACCTTCTCGACCTGACCGAATTCCAGCTCGACGGGCGTTGCGCGGCCGAAGATCGACACTGCGACCTTCACGCGCGAGCGCGCCTCGTCGATTTCCTCGACCACGCCCGAGAACGAGGCGAACGGGCCGTCGGCCACGCGGACGTTCTCGCCGATCTCGAACGACACCGACGCCTTCGGCCGTTCCACGCCCTCCTGCACCTGGTGCAGAATGCGCATCGCCTCGGCTTCCGAAATCGGCATCGGCTTGTTTTCCGCGCCGAGGAAGCCCGTCACCTTCGGCGTGTTCTTGATCAGATGAAACGCCTCGTCGGTCAGCTTCATCTTCACCAGCACGTAGCCCGGGAAGAACTTGCGTTCGGCGTCGATCTTGCGGCCGCGGCGCACTTCCGTGACCTTCTCCGTCGGAACCAGCACCAGCTCGAACAAATCCTCAAGCCCGCGCTGCTTGGCCTGCTCGCGGATCGATTCGGCGACCTTCTTCTCGAAATTCGAATAGGCGTGGACGATGTACCAGCGCTTGTCGGACGATTGGGTTGCGGCTGCTGTTGCCATCAGTGAATGCCCAAGAGGAAGGTGATGAGGTAGCGGATGATCTGGTCGGCGGCGAAGAAGAAGACGGCGGCCACGGCGACCATCACGAACACCATGATGGTGGTGATCGTGGTCTCACGACGGGTCGGCCAGGTGACCTTGGCAGTCTCCGAGCGCACTTCCTGCAAGAACTTGAACGGGCTGACTGCCATCGTTTGAATGTCCAACGTCCGTCGCCAGACGCGCATGAATTTCGGGGACCCGAACAGCCGCCGTTGACCCAGCCCTCTGTCGCGAAGGATGAGCCGGAAACCGGGCTCGATTGTTCGGGGATTTAAAGCCGCGCCGGATATCCGCATCTCAACGGGCCGGCTGCGAGTGCCGGGTAGATACTGCGGATGGGGCCAAAGGTCAAGGTGTGGCCGAACCCGATGACCGCGGCAACCGTGCGCGGACCTGATCGGGATCAATGGGTTACCCGACCTGGCTTTATCCTGATTGGCTGCCTAAGCTGGCAGGAGTGGCAGGGCTCGAACCTGCGACCCGCGGTTTTGGAGACCGAGCGGCATCGCACCATCCGGTGCCGCCCTGTTACTTTGCGTAACAGGCCACCCTGCCCGACCCACAATCCGCCCTGTCCGTCTGGTTCGGTCCTGTACTTTCGGCTTCGGGTCCGGGTTCGGGTCCCCAGAATCTTCCCCTCGCCCTGAGCAGCCTCGGCCCGGTAGTTGCCGGCATCTCGACTAGAGCGGCGCGCTCCAGCGGTAAGGTGCTGTCGTCGGCCAGCGCAAGGCAAAGCCGCTCCATGCGCGCGAGCTCGTCGATGTCGTGCTGGTGCTGCCCCATGGCGCCGATCAGACTCTGACGATGAGTCCGCCGTCAAGGTCATTGAGATGGCCTCATGGGTTACTCCCGGAGTGCATCTCACTTTGCCGCTCCTTCCCTATACAGTGGCTTTGCGCGCGGCGGAGCGCACGGGGACGAACGGCTCCGGCGTGTCCGCCAGCCTCGCGCGCCGGGGCCGTTATCGCGTGCAGTATCGAAGCGGCCTGGCGGCTCAAATGGGGCGGGAGCGTATGATTAACCTGGTGGTCGCAATTTGAGGGCGCCTTTTGAAACCAAGAGGAAACAAAATGCGCGCCGTTTTGGTGGCATTCTTAGCATTGGCTTCGCTATTCCAGGCTCATGCACAAGAGGCAGCTCAAGGCAGAGCCGAGACGTCCGGAAGGGCAGATCCTAGCCTCCGCGAGGTGTGCACCTACACGATACGCGGGTATCCGCAAGAGGTTCCGGCGGGCGTCAATCTCTGTTGGCGCGCACCATACCCGTATTTGTCGGAGTATGGGCTCTTGCACTGTGAACTAAAATACAACCTCCAGGAGATCACTCTGGTGAAGCGCGGCGATCCTCGCTGCGACCGATACGAGATCCGTCAATGACGCATAACTCGTAGCCGTGTCTGTCATCGTAGCCTTAATTGTCATGGCCTCGATTGGCTTCGCCCAAAAGCGCCATGAGTGTTGGAACGGGCACGTGCTCAAAAATTGGCGGCACGGGCACGCGCTCATAACCCCGTGAGCCCTGCGGATCCGTTAGCCCCTCTATATGGACCGCCGCCCTCGGAGCTTTTCCACACCCACGAGGCGCAGTGGCTCGCGCGCGTTCGGAGCCCCAGCCAATTCGGATGCGCAATAGCGACTAAATGCTTGGGTCCATCTTGGGTCCCGTTCAGCCTCTGTTCGAGACAAATAGCCGCTTAAGCCATTGAATTATCTGGCAGGAGTGGCAGGGCTCGAACCTGCGACCCCCGGTTTTGGAGACCGGTGCTCTACCAATTGAGCTACACTCCTACGGACCCTCGCGTCGCCACGCGGATCAGGGGCGCTTTCAAGCACAGGGGGCGGCTGGTTTGCAAGGGTGAAGCGCGCTGGCTTCGCTTGTTTGTGCCGCGCCTTCTGGGTCACAGTCCATTCCCGACAATAATGTGCCCCCGGGAGTGAACATGACCGCGACTGCCGCCGCCCGCCCCTCGACCGCGCCGACAACCCCGCCTCTGCCCGAAGCCAAGCCCGAGACGCTGGGCCTGTCGCGGCCCCGCCTCCAGGCGATGTCGGATGCTTTCAAGCGCGAGATCGACAAGGGAACCGTGCCCGGCGTGACCGTGCTGGTGGCCCGGCGCGGTCAGGTCGGATGGTTCGAGGCGCTCGGCAAGCAGAGCCCGGCGGGGTCCGCGCCGATGGCGCGTGATTCGATCTTCCGGATTTTTTCGATGACAAAGCCGATCGTCTCGGTCGGCATCATGGCGCTGGTCGAGGACGGCCATCTGCTGCTCGGCGATCCCGTGGCAAAATTCATCCCGGAGTTCGCCGACCAGAAGGTCGCCGTGGTCAGCGGCGGTAAATTGGAGCTGGTTCCGCCGAAGCGGGCGATGACCGTACAGGACTTGCTG
This sequence comes from Bradyrhizobium sp. USDA 4486, assembly GCF_054057995.1. Classification (NCBI taxonomy): domain Bacteria; kingdom Pseudomonadati; phylum Pseudomonadota; class Alphaproteobacteria; order Hyphomicrobiales; family Nitrobacteraceae; genus Bradyrhizobium; species Bradyrhizobium sp. USDA 4486. Next base: position 1,501,468 of record NZ_JBSRZV010000001.1, on the reverse strand, counting down.
CGGCACACCTCTGGACTGACCTACGAGCACCAGGGCGATGGCCCCGTGCACAAGCTCTATCAGGAGTCCCGCGTCCGCAGCCGCAAGATCAGCAATGCCGAGCACGCCGCGCTGGTGGCGAGCTTCCCGCTGGTCTGCCATCCCGGCGACGAGTTCAACTACAGCCGCTCCACCGACATTCTCGGCCGCATCATCGAAATCATCAGCGGCAAATCGCTCGGCGCGTACCTCGCCGAGCGCATCCTCGTGCCGCTTCAGATGGCCGAGACCGGCTTCTCGACCGCTGAGAGCAATGCTGGCCGGCTCGCCGAGGCGTTCGCAACCGATCCCTGGACCGGCGACAAGGTCGCGCTGTTCAACATGCTCGAGCAGCCGGTGATGGAATCCGGCGGCGGCGGCCTGGTCTCGACCACGATGGACTATGCCCGCTTCGCGCTGATGCTGCGCAATGGCGGCACGCTCGAGGGCAACAGGATCATCGGCCGCAAAACTCTGGAGCTGATGGCATCGGATCATCTCGGGCCGCACGTCGTCACCAATGGCACGCTGCTGTCGCCCGGCCACGGCTTCGGTCTCGGCTTCGCCGTCCGCCGCGAGGCCGGCATCGCGCCCTTCCCCGGCAGCGTCGGCACTTACTTCTGGAGCGGCATTGCGGGGACGTTCTTCTGGATCGATCCGAAGGAGGATCTGTTCGCGGTGTTCATGAGCCAGGGCCCGGGACAGCGTGATTTCACGCGGACCTTGGTGCGCGATCTGGTTTACGCGGCAGTGGATTGACCCGAAGGGTCATTCCGGGGCGGTCCGGCAGGACCGAGCCCGGAATCTCGAGATCCCGGGTTCGCGCTAAGCGCGCCCCGGGATGACGCTCTATCGCGTCAACTGATCGTCGCGCCGCCATCGATCACCATGGTCTGACCGGTCATGAAGTCGCCGGCCTTGGAGCCGAGGAACACCGCGGCGCCCGCGATCTCGTCGGGGATGCCGATGCGCAAGAGCGGCGAGCGCGAGGTCGAGGCTTTCAGGTTCTCGGGATTGTCCCACAACGCCTTGGCGAAGTCGGTTTTGATCAGGCCCGGTGCGATGCAGTTCACGCGGATGTTGTGCTTGCCGTACTCGCAAGCGAGGTTGCGCGCGAGCTGCATGTCGGCGGCTTTCGAGATCGCGTAAGCGCCGAGGATGGTCGAGCCCTTGAGGCCCCCAATCGAGGACACGATGATCACCGAGCCGTCCTTGCGCTCGATCATCTGCGGCACCACCATCGAGATCAGCCAGTTGTTGGCGACGATGTTGTTGTCGAGAATCTTCCTGAACTGATCGTCGGAGATGCCGGCGAGCGGACCGTAATACGGGTTCGACGCGGCGTTGCAGACCAGCACGTCGATCTTGCCGAATGCGCGGTTGCTCTCATCGACGAGGTTTTGCAGATTTTCCTTTGACGAGATGTTGGCGGCGATCGCGACCGCGGTGCCCTTGCCGAACTTGTCGTTGATGCCTTTGGCAACCTGGTCGCAGACATCGGCCTTGCGCGAGGAGATCACGACCTTGGCGCCGTGCTCGGCCATGCGCTCGGCGATCGCAAGCCCGATGCCGCGCGTCGATCCGGTGATGACGGCGACTTTCCCCTTCATGTCGAACAAGGTCATGTTTCTCTCCCAAGATTGATCTTCGTATCGAACGTCATTCCGGGTCCGGTCCTGTGGACCGTCCCGGAATGACAGCGTACTCACGCGAGCTTCTTGACTTCCGGTCCGGCCGGCTGATGCATCGCCGCATGCGCATCGTCCGCGATCCAGGGCTGCTGGTTCACCATCGGCAAGCGCCAGACGCTTCGCTCGGGGCTGGCGAAATGATCGAGCCGCGTCACCGAGACGTTGTCGATGTCGAACGCGAGCCCCTGCTCCGGCAGATCGCCGAGCGCGAGGCCGACTGCTGCCTTGATGGTGCCGCCATGCGCGACCACGATGATGTCCTGGCCAGCCGCCTCATTGTTGATCCGCTCGATGGTGCGGCGCGTGCGGTTGTAGAGGTCCATGAAGCTTTCGCCGCCAGGCGCCGGCTCGTTGATGTCGGCGAACCAGCTCGCGCCGACCGGGCGGCTGGCGACAAACTCGGCGCGGTTCATGCCCTGCCATTTTCCGAGATTCTGCTCGGCGAGATCCGCCTCCCATTTCATCGACGCCGGCTTCGGGAAGCCCGCCGCCCAGATCGCTTCGGCGGTCTGATGCGTCCGCATCAGATTGCTCGAATACCAGACCGCCTTGCGTGGCAGCACCTTGGCAACAGCGTTGAACACATAGGTGTCGCTGGTGTCGCAGGCGATATCGCTCTGCCCGTAGATGTTGCCGCCGTCATTGCGCACCGGCGCGTGGCGAACCCACCACCAGCGTGTCGTGACCACTTTCGGCTTGTCTGCGGCTGCCATCGAAACCCTTCCATCCCGTGTGATGTCGCTGTACGTGAGTAGCGAACGTGTCTCAAGACACTTTACTGTTTCAAATTCTGTTTGAAATTCCGTCGCGCGGCAAGCGTCGCGCACGAACCAAAAGGAGAAGCGCATGGGCCGCCTGCAAGGCAAATCCGTCATCATCACCGGCGCCGGCAGCGGCATCGGCCGCGCGGCTGCACTCCTCTTCACCAAGGAAGGCGCCAAGCTGATCGCGGTCGATCGTACCGAGGCGGTGAAGGAGACGGTCGACGAGGTGAAGAAGGCCGGCGGCGTCGCTGAAGCCATGGTCGCGGACGCGGGCTCCGAAAAGGACGTCATCGCGGTCATCGACAAGGCGGTGAAGACGCATGGCCGCCTCGACGTGATCTGGGCCAATGCCGGCGTCTCGGGCGGGCTCGTCCCGCTTGCCGAGCAGACGGTGGAACACTGGCAAGAGATCCTGCGCGTCAACCTGATCGGACCGTTCCTCGCGGTGAAATACGCAATGCCGCACATGGTGAAGCAGCAGTCCGGCGCGATCGTGCTGACGGCATCCGTCGCAGGCCTCAAGGCCGGTGCCAGCGGGCATCCGTACGCGGCCAGCAAGGCCGGCGTGATCTCTCTGGTGCAGACCACCGCCTACTCGCTCACCGGCACCGGCGTGCGCATCAACGCGGTGTGCCCCGGCCTGATCGAAACCGGCATGACCAAGCCCATCTTCGACCGCGCCAAGGAGCGCGGCACCCAGGACAAGATCGGCCAGCTCAATCCGCTGAAGCGCGCCGGCCAGCCGCATGAGCTCGCCGCGATGGGGCTGTTTTTGGCGAGCGACGAAGCCTCGTATGTGAATGGACAGGCATTCCCGGTGGACGGCGGCCTCACGGCATCGATGCCGTACACGGGGAAGCCGATTTAGTTCATACGCTCTCGTGTCCCGGACGCGACGCAGCGCGCAAGCGTTGCGGCGCAGAGCCGGGACCAAAGTGCCACAAGCATAGGCCCCGGCTCTGCAGCGCACCGCTGAAGAAGCGCTGCGCTGCGTCCGGGGCACGGGACTGTTGCTGAATTGCAGGCACACTTTCGCATCCCCGCGGCGCATTTCGCCCGAGCTTTGCCTCGTCACTCGACCCTCAATTGAGAAGAGGGCGCAGGGAAGACCGCATAGGCGTTAAGGTAGCGCAAGCATTGATTGATATTGACGTTTTCGGGGAGGCTCGCGCAGGTGCCGCCCGAGCGCTCGCTTACTGCGGCGCAAGCGGCGGATGGTTGGTTGTGGAATGATTGCTTGCAGCAAGGATGCAACGAGTTGTTGCAAGATACGCCAACCGCCAGGTGTCGTCAGGCGGCCTGCTTCCAGTGGGGAGAGTCCTCGAAGTCGCGGACAAGCGGCTCGAGCAGCAGGATAATCAAGAGGTGAGCCAGCAGGTAGGGCTTCGCCGAACGCTGATCAGTTCCAGGCGGTGTCTTGAGACCAATCAGGCTTTTCAGTCGCTTGAAGCCAAGTTCGATCCGCCATCGCAGTCGATAGAGTGCAAGCACATCCCTGGCGGAGAACTCGTCCCGTGCGAGCGACGTGACCAGAATGACCCAATCCGCGGCTTCCAGAGTCCCTTTGGAGATGATGCGGTTTTCGTCGCGTGCGTCTCGCCGAGCTTTACGACGCGAAGCCGCGGCCGCACCGGTGGGCTTCTTGACCGCAACCAGACGCATAGCCAGAGGCGCCCCGTCCTTGCGTTTGATCCAAATCCTCCGATCGATCAGTCCGCGTGCCTTTGCCGCACGCAATTGGGCCATCAGATCGAATGGAAGGCCTTGGGCATCAAGCCAGCGCGCGTTCTTCCAGCCTGCTCGGATCAGAACGTCGGCACCAGCCGCGCGGACAGCCGCGATGCGGTCAGGTTGCAGATAAGCGCGGTCAGCAATGCGGATCTCGTTCTTGACTACTGGTATCCGGTCAAACGTTTCGCCCTCTTGCTGATCCGTTAGCTCGAAGTGACCAAAGCGCTCACTTGGCAGATCAAATGCACTATGAAGCCGCCAAAGCTCACTGCTCCTGCGGGCAGTCGGCCCGGCCTGAGGTACTGTCGTCGCATCGACGATGCGGATCAGGCGGCCTCGGCTCGCCTTCGGCGCTGCCGCATCGAGCAAGCTCTCCACCAGCACTGCAAACCAATCGCCACATTGACGCAGGCGATAGAACAACGCCACGCTGCTGAGGTCCGCAAGGCCAACAGAAGCCGCCCACGCAGCTGTCGATCTCAATCCTCTTTCCCCTAAACAATAGGCCAGCATCAGCCGAAGCAACGCCACCGCGTCTGGAATTTGGCGCCGCCGCGCGAAAGCCTTCGTCTGGCGCGCGCTTATCTCAAGCTGCTCAGCCCCACCCAGCTGCGCAACCACTCTCGTCCAGTCCTCATTTAGAAGCGATTCGTCTGCCATGCCCCTTGGAATCACGTGTGATTCCAACACTCAAGAATAAACTTAACGCCTATGGGGAAGACCGGGTGCCGGCCGGGCACCCACGGTCCACTGTGCGAAAGGTGGCAACAAGAAGCTGCACAGCGGCATACAGGTGGAGCCTAACAACCGGCCTTCCCTGCGCAGTGGTTGGAACGGCGTATGTCGTGCTCTCCCCGGGGAGCGATGCACTATTGCCCCCGTCGCCTTGCGGATGGCTGATGCGCGTGTCCGGTTGGACAGCACACATCACCGCAAGACTTGGCGCACAGACCCCGGGGCGCCAGGACCACACGATTTGGCCGTACGCGAACCACACCTGTCGTTGGCACGAGGCTCTCGCTCACGGCTGCCCGCCCTGCGAAGCTTGTCGCGCCGATGTGGTCCACGCCCACCGCCGCCCGGCCCGCGTTCGTGACGATCGCGATCCGCCCCTCTTCCTTGGGCCGGGTTGCGGCGACACATACGCTATTTCCGAAATTCGGTAAAGCGGAATATTTTGGTGATCGCGGCTTGACCGAACCTTTGGTGTTTCGCTCGCTCGACAGTACAAGATGTGGCAGCTCTCCCTCGTCATTCCGGGCGCGACGAAGGCGCGAACTCAGAATCAATTTCGCCGCACGTGATGCGGCCCGATGGATTCCCGGGCTCGATGCTCCGCATCGCCCCGAAATGGCGGCTGCGATCTTGATTTGCCCGACCGCCCACCACGTTGGTATGGTTCATGCAAGCAATTTCAGCCTCTGCAATCCCCGACACGAAGTAACAATGCCGAACCCGATCTTCCCGAGCTCCAGAGCCGATCGCATCCGCCACCTTCTCACCGACCTCGTCGGCTTCGACACGATCAGCGATCGCACCAACCTGCCCCTGATCGCGCACATCGAGAGCTATCTCGCCTTCCTCGGCATCAAGGGCGAGCGCATCATCGACGAGACCGGGCAGAAGGCTTCGCTGTGGGTCACGGTCGGGCCCGAGGACCGCCCCGGCTTCGTGCTATCGGGCCACACCGACGTCGTGCCTGTTATCGGCCAGGACTGGAGCCACGATCCGTTCAAGCTGGTCGAACGCGACGGCAAGCTCTTTGGCCGCGGCACCACCGACATGAAGGGCTTTGTCGCGGTGTGCCTGGCCATGGTGCCGGAGATGCTGGAGGCGAAACTGGCGACGCCGATTCATCTTGCGATCTCCTATGACGAGGAGATCGGCTGCGTCGGCGTGCGGCCGATGCTGCGCGAGGTGGCAAGGAAGAAGGTCCGGCCGCTCGGTGCCTTCATCGGCGAGCCGACCCAGATGCAGGTCATCATCGGCCACAAGGGCAAGCACGGCATGCGCGCCACGTTCCATGGCCTCGCCCGCCATTCCTCGATCGCGCCCGACGGCGTCAACGCGATCGAATATGCCGCGGAATTGATCGTCGAGATCCGCCGCCGCGCCGAGAAGCTCGCGGCCGCGCGGTCGACGGACAGCCTCTACGACGTTCCGCATTCGACGCTGCTCACCAGCATCGTGCATGGCGGCGCCGCGCTGAACATCGTACCGGACACCTGCGCGGTGGACTTCGAATGCCGCGGCATCGGCATCACCGAGTCGCGCGAGGTCACGGACGCGATCGTCGCGTGGGCCAAAGCCGAGCTCGAGCCGGCGATGAAGGCGAGACACCCGGAGTGCGGCATCGATTTCGAAGAGATCCTCGATTATCCCGCGCTCGATACCGCCGCCGATGCGGCGATCGTCACGCTCGCCAAGAGCCTTGCGGGGCGCAACGATCACGCCAAGGTCGCCTTCGGCACCGAGGCGAGCCTGTTTGCCAGCATGGCCGGTATCCCCTCGGCGGTGATCGGCCCCGGCTCGATCGCGCAGGCGCACACGCCGGATGAGTTCGTCGAGATGGCAGAGCTGGAGAAATGCGCAGGGTTCGTCGAGAGGCTGATCGCGCATTGTGCGAAGGCGTGACCCGCGGGTGCTTTAGGACTCGAACAGCGCAGCTGGGTCCCAGCTCTGCGGCGCATCACGTTGTGATGCGCCTTGTCCGGGACACGAGAGCATGCACTTGATTGCTCGGGAATCACAGACGTGGAAATCCGGTCTCGTGTCCCGGACGCGGTGCGGCACGAAGTGACGCTCCGCAGAGCCGGGACCCAGAGCGCTCGGCAAAGGCGCCGAAACATGCAACCTTAGATTACGTCACCCCATCGACGCCGGTTGCGCAACGATGTCCCTCTTCGTTTACATCCTGGCCAGCAAACGAAACGGCACGCTCTACATCGGCGTGACGAACAATCTCGTTCGCCGCATGACCGAGCACAAGGCAAAGCTCATTCCTGGCTTCACGCGACAGTATGACGTGACATTGCTGGTCTACTTCGAAACCTTCGAGTCGGTGCTCGAGGCGCGTTCGCGCGAACATTCGCTGAAGCGCTGGCGTCGCGCCTGGAAGCTCGAGCTGATCGAGAAGCTCAATCCGGATTGGCGCGATCTCACTGATGAACTGAATACCTTGGCGGCGTGACAGGGCCCCGGCTCTGCGGCGCAGCACTCCGTGCTGCACCGCGTCCGGGACACAAGAGCGGCAAACAAGCAAAAGGCGCGACCATCGGCCGCGCCTCCGTCGTTCCTAAACCGCGCCCGCCTTCTGCGCATACTCCCATGACGCCTTCGACAGCGGCACGGTGCGCTTGGCGGATTCCAGCGCCTTGGCGTTGGCGGCGGTGCCGTCGCGGATGCGGCCGGCGATACCTTGCGTGATGCCCGCGAGGCGAAAGAGATTGTAGGAAAAATACCAATTGAGATCCGGCACACTCATCCTGGTGACGTTGCAGTAGATCTGTGCCGCCTGTTCCAGGCTCGGGATGTTCAGCGCCTCGAGATCGACGCCCTGCAGGCCAGGCATGATCCACTGCATGAGCAGATAGGTGAAGTCGGCCATGGGATCGCCGAGCGTCGACAGCTCCCAGTCGAGCACGGCCTGCACGCGCGGTTCCGTCGCATGGAAAATCATGTTGTCGAGACGATAGTCGCCGTGAACGATCGAGACGCGCGCCTGCTCCGGCACGGTCTTGGGCAGCCATTCGGCGACCTTCTCGAACTCGGGAATGTGCTGCGTCTCGGACGCGCGATATTGCTTGGTCCAGCGATCGATCTGCCGTGCAAAATAGTTGCCGGGCTTGCCGAAGTCGCCGAGCCCGATCGCGACGGGATCGAACATGTGGAGTTTCGCCAACGTCTCGATCTTGCTGGTGAAGATCTTGCGCCGCGCGTCGGCGTCCTGGCTCGGCAGCGTCGGATCCCAGAACACCCGGCCCTCCTCCATCGACATGATGTAGAAGGCCGCGCCGATCACGCTGTCGTCCTGGCACAGCGCGTAGGCGTGTGCGACCGGAAAGCCCTGCTTTCCAAGGGCCGCAATGACGCGATATTCGCGATCGACCGCGTGCGCCGACGGCAGCAATTTGCCAAACGGCTTTCGGCGCATCACGTAGGAACGGTTCGGCGTGTTGAGGCGATAGGTCGGGTTGGACTGGCCGCCCTTGAACTGGAGCACGACCAGCGGGCCTTGAAAACCTTCGACGTTCTCGCGCATCCAGGCTTCCAGGCGCAGCTCGTCAAAACGATGCCGCTCCTCGACCGGCTTGGTGCCCGAGAACTCTTCGTCTTTCCTGACGCCGTCAGCCACGGTGACGCTCCCTCTTCTCATGTCGTCATTCCGGGGCTCGCGTAGCGAGAACCCGGAACGACGGTGCGGGGAGCACGCAGCTCTCCCAGATTTTTAGTGCGCGGGAGAGTTTGCATACTTCCGAAGTTCAAGTCTGGCAATGGCGCGATTGTGCACCTCGTCCGGACCGTCGGCGAGACGGAGCGTGCGGATGTGGGCGTAGTCCTTGGCAAGGCCGGCTTCATCCGAGACGCCGGCGCCGCCAAAGGCCTGGATCGCCTGATCGATGATCCTCAAGGCCATGTTGGGACCTGCGACCTTGATCATGGCGATCTCGAGCTGCGCGGTCTTGTTGCCGACCTTGTCCATCATGTCGGCGGCCTTGAGGCACAACAGGCGGTTCATCTCGATGTCGGTGCGAGCCTCGCCGATGCGCTGCTCCCACACACTGTGCTCGATGATCTTCTTGCCGAAGGCGGTGCGCGAGGCGAGCCGCTTCACCATCTTCTCCAGCGCCTCCTCGGCCTTGCCGATGGTGCGCATGCAGTGGTGGATGCGGCCGGGGCCGAGGCGGCCCTGTGCGATCTCGAAGCCGCGGCCTTCGCCGAGCAGGATGTTCTCCTTCGGCACCCGCACGTTCTCGAGCAGCACCTGGGCATGACCATGCGGCGCGTCGTCGAAGCCGAACACGGGCAGCATCTTCTCGACCTTGATGCCGGGCGTGTCGAGCGGAACCAAGATCTGCGACTGCTGCTGGTGCTTGGCGGCCGACGGATCGGTCTTGCCCATCAGGATCGCGATCTTGCAGCGGGGATCGCCGACGCCCGACGACCACCATTTGCGGCCGTTGATGACGTAGTGATCGCCGTCCTTCTCGATGCGGGTCTCGATGTTGGTCGCATCCGATGATGCGACCGCAGGTTCCGTCATCAGGAAGGCCGAGCGGATCTCGCCGTCCATCAGCGGGCGCAGCCATTTGCGCTTCTGCTCCTTGGTGCCGTAGCGGATGAACACTTCCATGTTGCCGGTGTCGGGCGCCGAACAGTTGAACACTTCCGAGGCCCAGGTGATGCGGCCCATCTCCTCCGACAGCAGCGCGTATTCGAGATTGGTCAATCCCGCGCCGCGGAATTCGTCGTCCTCATGCTCGCTCGGCGGCATGAACATGTTCCACAGGCCTTCGGCCTTGGCCTTCTTCTTGAGGTCCTCGAGGATCGGGATGACCTTCCAGCGCTCGCCGCTGCGATCCTGCTCGTCATAAATAGGCACCGCCGGGCGCACGTGCTTGGCCATGAAGGACCGCACGCGGTCGAGCCATTCCTTCTGCTTCGGCGACAGATCGAAATCCATGGGACGCTCCTCGTTTCTCTCTCACTGGTCGTTTTGCGCCGGACTGTCCTCCCGCCGCGCACGGCCCGCAAGCGCGACGTGCGGGCGTTTTGCGGAACCGGCCCGCAAATTGCGAACGAGTCCCGATTGCGGATTGACTTTTACCGGCCTTCAAACGATAGTTTCATACAACTGTTTGAATTGCAACTCCCGACGCTTCGTGCCTCGCACGTCATTCCGGGGCGACGCAAAGCGTCGAACCCGGAATCCAGAGATTGCGGCGCGGGATTCCGGGTTCGCGACCGTATCGCGCCCCGGAATGACAAAGGTCCCAAGCCGAGATCCAAGCCATGGCCAGCGATCACACCAGGTCCGCCATTCTCGCCGCCGCCGAGCGGCTCTATGCCGACCGCGGCTTTGGCGATGTCACGTTGCGTGACATCGTGGCGGAGGCGGGCGTCAACCTCGCCGCGGTCAACTATCATTTCGGCTCGAAGGACGAGTTGATCGCGGAACTGTTCGTCACCCGCTCGATCGCGACCAACCGCGAGCGTCTGCGCGAATTGAAGGCGGCCGAAGAGCAAGGCGGCGGCCGCGCGCCGATCGAGGGGATCCTGCATGCGCTGGTCGGCCCGACCTTGCGCGGCTGCCTTGGACCTGAGAACCAGCGCTCCACCGCGGCACGTTTCATGATCCGCGCCTCGATCGAATCCGTGCCGCCGATCCGCCGCATCAAGAACCGCGAGATCGACCATTTGCGCAAATTCGTCGGTGCGATGCGCAGATCCCTGCCCGACCGCAGTGAGGTCGAGATCTATTGGGGCCTGAACTTCGCGCTCGCGATGGCGCACCACACCATCCGCGAGAGCGAACGCCTGACCAAGCTGTCGGAGGGCAAATGCGATCTCGACGATGTCGAGGACGTCATCGCGCGCGTCGTCAGCGTGGCGACGATGGCACTGACGGCCGGACGGGCGGAGACGAAGGTGCCGGCGAAGGTTGCTGCACGTTAAAGCGCGATGAGGTCAGGATGAATCGTCATCGCGCTTTAGCTTGTTGTTTGCTCATGATCTTTTCCGAAAACCGCTGCGCACTTTTCCGGATCATGCTTTGGAACGAGCCTCACCGCGCCGGCGCTACGCTTCCTCGCCCCGTTCTTACGCGGAGAGGGTTCCGCGCGAGCGGAAAGAGGTGAAGTAACCGCTCGCGCGTCACATCATCGCGATGCAGTCGATCTCGACGTCGAAGGGAGCGAACCATTCAGGCGTGCAGACGAAGATCCGCGCCGGCGGATCATGGGGGAAATAGCGCGCATAGACCGCATTGAACGCGGCGAAGTGTTTGGTCGAGGTGCAGTAGACGTTGCACTTCATGACATTGTCGAGGCTGGCGCCGGCCGTCTCGAGGCACAGCTTCATCTGCTCCATGATGATCTCACTCTGCCGTTCGATCGGCGCTTCTGCGATCTCGCCGGTCTCGGGATTGAATGGCGGCAGGCCGGCGACGAAGATCATGTTGCCGGCGCGCGTCACCGGCGAGGTCGGCGCCTTCCAGCGATCGAGAAAGGACGAGATCGGTTCGACGCGGAGCGCTTCGCGTTTCATGGACCACCTTCGGTTCAAGCGAGACTGGGGCCTGACTACACTATTCTGCAGCCGGCATGCTTCGCTAAAGCTCGAAGTGTGGTGCGCGGGCTAAAGCGCGATTGGATCGCGCTTTAGTTTATTGTTTGCATGATCTTTCCGCAAAACCGCTGCGCACTTTTCCGGATCATGCTTTGCCCTGCTGCGGCATCTCCTCGGCCTCTTCCTTGGCGAGCAGCAGCAGCATCTCGATGCCCATCTCGCCTTCCTGCGGCGAGCGGATGAACTTGATTTCGTCGGCGCTCTGCCGCAGCGCGGCGATGATGGCGACGGCCTGATTTGCGGTGGCCGCCTCTGTCGCCAGAATTGCCTTCTGGTCCTTGGCCTGGAACCCGATCGTATAGGACATGCGCTTCCCTCCCGACTTATGGGAGGAGATCAGACTCGGGCGCGAAGCGGAAGCCTGTGCGACTACGGACCGGGTTTATCTGGGGATTGCGCGCAAGCTCCACGCAAGGCCCGGCCAGCGCCACACTGAGGTCACCAATCCGTGCGCAGCAATCCGCGGCCTCCGCCAGCCCCAGCATCGCGCGCGTCCTCCGCGGTCGCAGCGGTGGCGAAGAGCAACCCGAACTGGTCGCGCACGCCGCCGGCATTTTTGAAGAGCCTCGGCGTCCCCTCCAGAGGAGGGGCAAAGGGCACTAGATGATCCCCTGCTGCTTCAGCTCCCCGATCTTGCCGGCATCATAGCCGAGCTTGCCCGCCAGCACCTCCTCGGTATGCTCGCCGAGCAGCGGCGGGGCGCGGTAGGTCTTGATCGGAGTTTCCGAGAGGGTCAGCGCGTTCCGGATCAGCGACAGGTCCGGCTGGAACGGATGATCGACCTTCACGCGCATGCCGCGCGACTGCACGTGCGGATCGGAAAACACCTGCTCGAAATTGTTGATCGGCCCCGACGGCACGCCGGCCTCCTCGAGCTTCTCCAGCCAGTAGGCCACCGGCTTTTTCAGGAACAGGCCGGCGAAGATCGCCATGATCTCCTTGCCGTGCACGACGCGGTCGTTGTTCTTGATGAAGCGCGGATCGCTGGCAAGCCCGGGCTCGCCGAGCACGGCGCAGGTGCGCTGGAACTGGCCGTCATTGCCGACCACCACCATCAGCTCGCCGTCGGTGCAGCGGAACACGCCGGCCGGCATGCCGCCATTGCCCCAGGTGCCGCGGCGCGGGGGGACCTTGCCGTTGACGAGGAAGATCTGCAGCCAGTGGCTGAGCGAGGCGATCACGGTGTCGAACAGGCAGACGTCGATGTGCTGTCCCTGACCGGCATTGGCGTCGCGATTGTAGAGCGCCGAGAGAATCCCGATCGAGGCGTTCATGCCGGTCATGTAATCGACGATCGAGGGACCGACCTTCATCGGGCCCTCGCCCGGCTCGCCGTCGATATGGCCGGTGACGCTCATCAGGCCGCCCATCGCCTGCAGAATGGCGTCATAGCCGGCGCGCGGCGCGTAAGGGCCGGTCTGGCCGAAGCCGGTCACCGAGCAGTAGATGATTTTCGGGTTGATCGCCTTGATGGTCTCATAGTCGAGGCCGTAGCGCTTGAGATCGCCGACCTTGTAGTTCTCCATGAAGACGTCGGCGTCCTTGGCGAGCTCGCGGATGATCGCCTGCCCCTCGGGCTTGGCGATGTTGACGGTGACCGACTTCTTGTTGCGGTTGGCGCAGAGATAGAACGAGTTGTTGTTGTTCGCCTTGCCTTCGGGGTCGGTCAGATAAGGCGGGCCGAAGGCGCGCGCGTCGTCGCCGGTGCCCGGCCGCTCGATCTTGATCACCTCCGCGCCGAGATCGCCCAGCATCTGGGCCGACAGGGGACCGGCAAGCACGCGGGTGAGGTCAAGGATCTTGATGCCTGAGAGCGGCAGGGCCGACATTTAAGTTTCCTCCGGGGAACTGGATATTGGCGCGGCGGGCCGCGCCAGGCCGCGCTTCCTGCGGATACACTATTTTCGTTCTGCGAGCACTGCGCTCCGGGCATATCGCCACCCCGCCACGGCGGCGGCGAATTTCCGCGCTGCGAATATCTCGTCAGGTCACGGCCGCCGCGGCAACATGCGGCCTGCGCCGGCCGAGCAGGACCAGGATCAGCACCGTGGCGCAGGAGAACACGAAGGTGAGACCGAGCGCGCCGCGGCTGCCGAACTCTGTGAGCAGGCCGGCGAGCAACGGCGGGGAGATCGCGGAGGCGAGATTGAGCGGCAGCGCGATCATCGACATCGCCTTGGCGAACTCGGCCTGGTCGTAGAACACCAGCGGGATCGTCGCCCGTGCCACCGCCATCGCGCCGCTGCCGGCGCCATACAGCAGGATGAAAACGGCGACCGCCCAGGTCGCCCCCTCGCTCAGCATCAAGAGCAGCATCGCCACGGGCAGCGCTGTGCCGGCGACGAGCCCGGTCGTGATGCCATCCCAGCGGCCGCCGCCGAGGAAGTCGAGGCCGCGGGCGCTGACCTGGATCACGCCGAGCATGGAGCCGAACGCGATCGCCTGCGCGGGCGCCAGCCCTTCCGCGCGCAGCAGCTCGATGAACACCGCGCTGAGGCCGAAATTGACGAAGGCATTGAGGGTGATCGCGGAGACCACGAGGCCGAACGTGCCCCGGGCAATTCGCGGCGCCTCCGCGCGCTTCGCCGGCGCAGCACTGTCGTCCTTCGCGACGGGCCGGCGCGGTGCTGCGAAGGCATAGAGCGGCAGCGAGACGAGGATCAGCATGGCGGCATAGACGAGGCAGGTCCCGCGCCAGCCGAGATGGCCGCTGAGGAACGACGTGGCCGGCCAGAAGATGCTGCTGGAGAGGCCCGTCACCAGCATGAGCGCGCCGATCGCGCTCTTGGCCTGGCGCCCCGCGATCTCGTTCAGCATGATATAGGCGCCGGTCGAGAGCGTGGCGCTGCCGGCGACGCCGAAGATGGTCCAGGCGGCGAAGTAGAGCACCGGCTCGCGCGCGAAGGACAGCAGCACGAAGCCGGGCACGGTGAGGACCGTGCCGACCATCATGACCTTGCGCGCGCCATGCCGCGCGAATGCCTTTGCGAGCCAGGGCGCGCACAGGCCCATGGTGACATAGAGAACGGAGGTCCCGCCGAACACCGCCGGCAGGCTCATGCCGAGGTCAGCCGCGAGATCCCGCCCGACGATGGCGGGGAGCCCGATCGTGCCCCATCCGATGAGCTGGGTGATCGCGAGCACCAGCAGGGCGCCGATGAGCCTGCTGTCAGATTTCAAGAACCGCATTCCCTCGCCTGCCCGGCAGGCGCCGATCACGCCTGTGCCGCCCGTCTTAGCCGGAGACTCAGCGCAGGGGAACGCCGGCCGCCGAATGGCAGAATGCAGCCGGGAGCATGTCAGCAGGAGACAGTAGCCCCTACCCCGCGAGCCCGAGCAGGGATCGCGCCTCGGCCGCGGTCGCGACGCGCCGGCCGTGGCGCGCGACAGCCTCGCAGGCGACGGTCACGAGCTCGGCGTTGCTGGCGGCGAGGCGCGTCTTGTCGATCCGGATATTGTCCTCCAGGCCGGTGCGGACCGCATCAGCGCCCCGCGCGAGAGCCCAGCCCATGACCTCGGCCTGGTGGCGCCCGATCCCGGCGGCGGTCCACGTCGCTTGCGGGATCAGCCGCTTCAACTCTCCCAGCAGGATGTCGAGGACATGCTCGTCGGCCGGCATCGCGTTCTTGACGCCCATGACGAACTGCACATGCGGACGCGCATCGATCAGCCCCGCCTCGATCAGTCGGCGCGCGCCATGCAGATGCGACAGATCGAAGATCTCGATCTCCGGCCGGATGCCATTCGCCTTCATGCCGGTGGCGAGCGTCTCGACCAGCGCGGCACTGTTCTCGTAGACGATCGTCGGAAAGTTCACCGAGCCCGTGGACAGCGAGGCCATGTCGGGCTTCAAATAGAGCGACGATCCACGCGCCGAGGGATCGCGGCCTCGCCCGCCGGTCGAGAACTGAACGATTATTCCCGGGCAATGCTTTTTGATGCCCTCCTGCACCAGGGCAAAGCGCTCGGGGTCGGAGGACGGCGTCTCGTCATCGTTGCGAACATGGATGTGGGCCAGCGTGGCGCCGGCCTCGAAAGCCTGCTGCGTCGATTCGATCTGTTCGGACGGCAGGATGGGCACCGCCGGGTTGTCCTTCTTGCGCGGAACGGAGCCGGTGATAGCGACAGCAACGACGACGGGGTTCATCCCTTGACCTCATGATGATCGCGCTCGCGCGCAGAAGGTTCGACCAGGCCATCACGTAACGCGTTAAGCCTGCCGCTGCAAACTCCACCGGTCGCAGCGGCAGGGCTTCCCTGCGCTCTCGTCAGGTCGGAATTGCGGCCGCACCGCTCGCCGCCGCGCGCTGCCGCTCGTAATCGGCCCGCGCCATCGGGACGGCCTTGGGATCACCGAGATCGTCGATGCTGATCCGGTAGGTTTCCCGTGCCGTGACGGCGGCCAGCGCCGCGATGACGGTGATGCCGAAGGCGATCGCCCCGACCGTCAAGGGAATGTTGGCCGAGCCGGGAGGCGCCACGGTCGCAAACAGCGCCGGGAGCAACGCGGTGATGGTCGTGCCGATGTTCTGCGAGATCGCCATTGCCGATACACGAGTGCGCGTCGGAAACAGCTCCGGGTAGAAGCTCGGGAAGATCGCGTTGTAGCCCTGGTAGACCACGCCCCACATGAGCAGCGAGAGCAGGATCGCGAGCGGCACGTTCCTGATGCTGATGGCATAGAGGTAGCCGAACGCGAGCAGGCCGGAGAGCAGCGCGCCCACGATGATCGGAGGCTTGCGGCCGACCTTGTCGGAGAGATGGCCGACAAAGGGAATGACGAACACGGCCAGCATGTTTCCGAGCACCGGGATCCACAGATAGACGTCCCTGGCGAAACCGATGCCATAGGCGGGCTGCACCGCATATGCCGCACCGAAGATGGTCGCAACGACGGGAATGACGTTCATCAGGGCCATGCAGATCACCCTGAGCATGTCGCGCCAGCTCAGCTTGATGGCCTGGACGATGGGCGCCCGCGGCGTTTCTCCCCGCTCGCCCTCGCGGGCAAAGGCCGGGGTCTCGTCGACTTCGCGGCGAATGATGTAGCCGGCGACGATGACGAAGAAGCTGAGCAGGAACGGAATCCGCCAGCCCCAGCTGTTGAAGGCTTCGGTCGGCATATAGGCCGCCAGCGGCAGGAACACCGCCGCCGCAAGGATCTGTCCGGCCTGCACGCCTTGAAGCGCGAAGCTTGCATAGAAGCCGCGCCGTCCGAACGGCGCGTGCTCCAGGATCATCGAACTGGCGCCGGAGATTTCACCGGCCACGGCAAAGCCCTGCACGAGGCGAAGGATGACGAGCAGGATCGGCGCCAAAATCCCGACCTGCTGATAGGTCGGCAGCAGACCCACCGCCATGGTCGAGATGCCCATCAGGAACATGCAGACGATGAGCACGGTCTTGCGGCCATGTGTGTCGCCCCAATGTCCGAGCACGAACGCGCCGATCGGCCGGGCCACATAGCCGACGCCGTAGGTCGCCAGCGATGCGACGATGGCGACGGTGGGATTGTCCGACGGGAAGAAGATTTGCGGGAAGATCAGCGAGGCGGCGGTGGCGTAGATGAAGAAGTCATAATATTCGAGAGCCGAACCGATCCAGCCGCTGGCAGCAGCCTTCCTGGACTGACTCGTCTGACGGGTCGCGGTCATCTCAAGATTCCTCCACTCGGTCTTTTGACGTCCCGTTGCCGGGCTTCTTGGAGACATTGGGCAGCACTCTCCGCCCGCTCTGCGAAAGCCTCGCGAGCGCTCGTCACTGCCGATGGGTGTCTGATTGGTCGCGACAATAGGCTTTCGCCTGGGTAACACAATTACCCAGTTATGCGATAAACCTAACATGATGTTATTTTACGCGGAGGCCTTAACCTCCAGGCGGCCCCGGCCTAGGCGGTGTGGCCGGGATCGACCTGCTTTGGCGTCTTCTTGTCACGCTGAGGCGTCATCTTCGCCGGGTCGGGTGCGTCGGGCACACCGCGGGGCCCCAACTGCTCACGTTGGATGTCGTCTTCGGACCGGGAAGGTTCGACGCCGTTCGGCTCACGAGGCTTGGTCATCATGAGCTCCTTCTTTTTGCAGGTCTGCTGTCGACGCCTCAAATGCCGAGCGCGTTCTCGCCGGCCTCCCGGCCGGGCACGCTGACATGGACTTCGTGGCCCTCGCGCAGCGCCAGGGACGCTGCCGCGACGGCGGATTCGAACGCGGCTTCCTTGGTGGCGTATGTGTTCTTGACGTCGCCGTCATGCAGCACGCCCCATTCGTCCCGCACCGGTACGATGGCGTATTGAGCAAGGCCCATGGTTTCCTCCTCCGTCTCTCTCATCCGTGTCTATCGCTGCGTGAGCTGCGGATGCGCGGCGGTCACGCGCCACACCGTGTTGCCGCTGTCGTCGGCAACCAAGAGCGCGCCGGTCCGGTCGATGGCGACGCCGACCGGGCGGCCGCGCGCGTGGCCGTCGTTGTCGAGGAAGCCGGTGACGACGTCCTGCGCCGGGCCGCTCGGCTTGCCGTCCGCGAACGGCACGTAGACGACCTTATAGCCGTTGAGATTCTGCCTGTTCCAGCTGCCGTGCTCGCCGACGAAGGCACCGCCGCGATAGTCGCTCGGCAGGCTGGTGCCGGTGTAGAAGGCCATGCCGAGCGGGGCGACATGCGAGCTCAGCGCGTAATCAGGCACGATCGCCTTGGCGACCAGATCCGGCCGCTCCGGCTTGACGCGGGGGTCGACGTGCTGGCCGTAATAGCTATAGGGCCAGCCATAGAAGCCGCCGTCTTTCACCGACGTCATGTAATCGGGCACGAGGTCGGGACCAAGCTCGTCGCGCTCGTTCACCACCGTCCACAGCGCGCCGGTCTGCGGCTCGAAGGTGAGGCCGTTGGGATTGCGCAGGCCGCTTGCGAAGATGCGCCATCGGCCGCTGGCGCGGTCGACCTCGAGGATGGCGGCACGATTGTGCTCGGCCTCCATGCCGTTCTCGGTGATGTTGCTGTTGGAGCCGACGCCGGCATAGAGCTTCGAGCCATCGGGGCTCGCGACGAGACTCTTGGTCCAGTGGTGATCGATCGGCCCACCCGGCAGCTCAGTCAGCACCGTGCCTGGCGCGGTGATCTTGGTGTCGCCTTCGGTGTAGGGGTATTTCATGATCGCGTCGGTGTTGGCGACATAGAGATCGTTGCCGACCAGTGCGACGCCGAAGGGCGAGTTGAGATGGTCGAGGAAGACGCTCTGCGTATCCGGCACGCCGTCGCCGTTGCTGTCGCGCAACAGCGTGATGCGATTGCTCGGTCCTGTATCGCCGCCCGATGTCGCCCACGACTCGATATAGCCCATCACGATTTCCTTGGGCCGCTTGATCGGAGCGGATTTCGGCGCCTTGGATTCCACCACCAGCACGTCGCCGTTCGGAAGGACGTAGAGGAAGCGCGGATGCTGCAGGCCGGTGGCAAAGGCCTTGGCCTGGAGCCCCTGCGCGACAGTCGGCGTCTCGTCCTTTTTCCAGCCGACGATGCGCGCAATGTGTATCGGCGGCAGCAAATATTGCTGGATGTCAGGCAGCTTCGGGTTGGCGCCGATCTGCGCCTTTGGATCGCCGCTGCCGTCGTTGCAGCCGGCGAGGCACAACAGCGACGAGCATACGAGCGTGCGGGCAATCAAGGATGTCATCGCGCAACTCCCACGCCGTGGCGGTACACCATGGCCCAGCCCAGCCAGCCGGTGACCGGCAGGATCAGCACGGTGAGTGCGGACAGAACGAGCCCGGTCGGCCACACCGAGGTCCAGGCATCACGCGTGTGGATCAGCAGGTTGAAAACCGCCAGGACCAGCGCCACGGCGTTGCCGATCAGATGCGGCCAGGCCGGCGACTGCGCCCGCACCAGACGGTTGCCGAGGAAGTCGGTCAGGCCCGCGATCGCCGCCAGCACGCCGAAGACGACGCCGAACAGCAGAAGCCAGGTGGAGAAATTCGCCCACATCATCTCGGCGCTGACGACATAGGCGATGTCGGTGAGGAGCGCACCGATGAAGCACACGATCGGGATCGGCACCAGCATCGGATGAATCGGATGGCCGGCGATTTGCGCGCTAGAGCGCACGCGCACAGCTTCTTGCACGGTTGGCCTCGTGTGACTTTCGCCCTGCCCGACCGGCCAACTCGTGCTTGCAGCGAAGGTTCCTACACCTGCGCCGTCATGTCCAGGTCGGCCAGATAGGCCGCGTAGGCGCGCTTCAAACCATCGTGAAGCGATGTCGTCGCGCGCCAGCCGAGCCCATTGAGGCGGCTGACATCGAGCAGCTTCCGCGGCGTGCCGTCTGGCCTTGATGTGTCGAAACTGATCTCGCCGCTGTAGCCGACGATCCCGGCCACGACACGCGCGAATTCGGCGACCGCAATGTCCTCGCCGGTGCCGATGTTGACCAGCTCGGACCCGGAATAGGTCTTCATCAGGTGCACGCAGGCATCCGCCATGTCGTCGACATAGAGGAACTCGCGCCGCGGCGTGCCGGTGCCCCAGACCACGACATTCGTCGCGCCGGAAACTTTCGCCTCGTGGAAGCGGCGGATCAGGGCGGCCACCACATGGCTCATCTCGGGATGATAGTTGTCGCCGGGGCCGTAGAGATTGGTCGGCATCACGCTGATGAAGTCGCTGCCATACTGGCTGCGATGGGCCTCCACCATCTTGATGCCCGCGATCTTGGCAATCGCATAGGGCTCGTTGGTCGGCTCCAGCGGGCCGGTCAGCACGAAATCTTCGCGCAGCGGCTGCGCCGCCAGCTTCGGATAGATGCAGGACGACCCCAGAAACATCAGCTTCTCGGCGCCGTTCAGGTAGGCGGCGTGGATCACGTTGGCCGCAATCGCGATGTTGTCGTAGATGAACTCGGCACGCAGCGTGTTGTTGGCGACGATGCCGCCGACCTTGGCGGCAGCAAGGAAGATCACCTGCGGCCGCACGCGGGCGAACCAGTCGAACACGGCGGCCTGGTTGCAGAGATCGACCTCGCGGCGATCCACCGTGACGAGCCTCGCATCCTCCCGTTCGAGCCGGCGCACCAGCGCAGCTCCGACCATGCCGCGATGGCCGGCGACGTAGACGCTCTTGCCTTTCAGCTCAAACGCTGTTCTTGCCATGGCCGGCGTCCCGTTTTGCGTCCGCCAGATCGCTCGCCACCATCTCCTCGACGAGCTCTGCAAACGTCCGCTTCGGCTTCCAGCCGAGCACCTGGCGTGCCTTGCTGGCGTCACCGACCAGGAGATCGACCTCGGTCGGGCGGAAATAGGTTGGATCGATTCTCACCACGGTCTTGCCGCTCGTCTCGTCGACGCCGGTCTCGTCGACGCCCTGCCCGCGCCATGCGATGCGGCGGCCGACATGGGCGAAAGCCAGCTCGACCATCTCGCGCACCGAGCGCGTCTCGCCGGTGGCGAGCACGAAATCATCAGGCTTGTCGGCCTGGAGGATCATGTGCATGCCTTCGACGTAGTCCCTGGCATGGCCCCAGTCGCGCTTGGCTTCGAGATTGCCGAGATAGAGCGTATTCTCGAGGCCGACCTCGATGCGGGCGACGGCGCGGGTGATCTTGCGGGTGACGAAGGTCTCGCCGCGGATCGGGCTCTCATGGTTGAACAGGATGCCGTTGCTTGCGAACATGCCATAGGCTTCGCGGTAGTTCACCGTGATCCAGTAGCCGTAGAGCTTGGCGACGCCGTAAGGCGAGCGCGGATAGAACGGCGTCGTCTCCTTCTGGGGGACCTCCTGCACGAGGCCATAGAGCTCGGAAGTCGAGGCCTGGTAGAACCGTGTCTCCTTGTCCATGCCGAGGATGCGGATCGCCTCCAGGAGGCGCAGCACGCCGAGGGCGTCGGCGTTGGCGGTATATTCCGGGCTCTCGAAGCTGACGGCGACGTGGCTCTGGGCGGCGAGATTGTAGATCTCTGTGGGGCGGATCTGCTGCATCAGGCGGATCAGATTGGTCGAATCCGTCATGTCGCCGTAATGCATCAGGAACGGCACATTGCCGACATGCGGGTCCTGGTAGAGATGGTCAACGCGCGCGGTGTTGAACGAGGACGAGCGGCGCTTGATGCCGTGCACGACATAGCCGAGCGACAGCAAATATTCGGCGAGATAGGCGCCGTCCTGGCCGGTCACACCGGTGATGAGAGCGATCCGCTCAGTCATATGGCCCTTAAGCTCCCGGCGGCCACCCGACACGGGCGGTCCGCGCGTACGTGGCATCCGTCGATTTGACGCCCTTCTTGGACAGAACGGCCGTCAGCGTCAACTTCGTATGGGACCAAAGGGGATTTGGAGCGGGTGAAGGGAATCGAACCGCCGTCCTCAGCTTGGAAGTCACAAAATTCGCAATCCGCGCGAGGCCGGTTCCGACATTCTGCAGCCCTCCGGACCCTTGAGATCACAAGGGAATTTCCCGTTGTCGGAATGGTCGTGCGAGTTTTCCCGAACGGTCTCCTAGTCTATGGAAATCCATGAAGTACGGGTGGCAACGTGTCTCGCGAATTGAGCACAGCTCATCCGGCTCAGCCGGTCGCAGCGGAACGATTGTTTGGCAGGCAAGCTGTTAGCCCTCGGACCAGACCAGGCGACGCCACGAGGCCTTCCGACTATCAAATGGAGGCCGTTCTGGCCTACCTGGAGGAGTCGCGAGCCGGCCAGTCTCGCTGAGCGAGTATGAGGTCCACCCTCAGTTTCCAAATGAATCGAAGGCCACGAAGCGGAGGTATTTGTCCTCATGATGCACCACGTTGCATCTAGCTGGAGATGGATCGAGCCTCCGATTGGCGGAATCGAAATCTTTTTACCTCATATTCTCCGCATCCGGCCCAAACCGCTCCCATTTTTCCCCGTCGAACCGGATGAGTTGCTCCTGTTTGATCGGCGCAAAGTCCGTCGGTGACGTGTTGATCGTTATTCCCGGAAGAAGCATGTCGAGCTTCAAATCCTCTTCGCGGAGCCGATCAGACCAGTCCGAGTTCTTGCAGGAGAGCGTTGCGATCGGCATCGAGCTCTGGCGCAGGCCGATAGTTTGCGAATTGCTCGCCGGCGAACCGGATGGGACAGGCCGCGGTTTTCAACACCATGCCCCCGGGAGCCTCCAACGGGACGAACATGTCGCGCGCATTGAGCTGCGGATCACGCAGTACGGCGGCGATGTCGTTCATCGGTCCACATGGGATCCCGGCTTGCGTCAGGATGGGAAGCCATTCCTCGGCGGTTCTGGCGGCCAGCGCCTCTTCGATCCGCTCGGCGAGAGCACGATGATGTTCGCATCGCGACGAATTGGAGACGAATCGCGGATCGGCTTTGACGTCCTGCATCTGCAGCACATCGCAAAGATCTCTGAACTTCCGGTCGTTGCCGGCGGCGATGATGAGATGCCCGACCTTGCTCTTGAAGACGCCAAAGGGCGTGATAGAGGGGTGCCTGGAGCCGATAGGCCCCGGAACGACTTGCTCGACTTGATAACGAACAAGGGCATTCTCGAGCAGAGAGATCTGCGTATCGAGCATGGAAATATCGACGTGCTTACCGCGACCGGTGCGGGCGCGCTCGATCAACGCCGCCTGAACTCCGATCACCGCATGAGTGCCCGCGGCGATGTCGCCGATCGATACTCCGACGCGCGTCGGCGGACCTCCCTCCTCGCCCGTCAAGCTCATGACACCGCCCATGGCCTGCACGACCATGTCGTAAGCCGGCAGTTCGCGGTAGGGTCCCGTCTGACCAAAGCCAGATATCGACGCCAGAACCAGCCGGGGAAAGCGCGAGCTGAGCGCCTCCCAGCCGTAGCCGAAACGGTCCATGGTACCGGGCGTAAAATTTTCCGCGAGGACATCGGCTTCCAGCAATAGTCGCTCGAATATCGCGCGGTCGGCAGCATCCTTGAGGTTCAGTGCGATCGATTCCTTGCTTCGATTGATCGAGAAGAAATAGCCTGACCTCGGCAAGCCATCGGCGTTCGAGATGAAGGGGCCGATGTGCCGCGCGTCGTCACCGATGCCCGGCATCTCGACCTTTATGACCCGCGCGCCGAGATCCGCGAGCATCATGGTGCAATACGGTCCGGCCAGCACGCGGGTGAGATCGATCACGATCAGTCCAGCAAGTGGCCCCTTTGACCGCGGCTTCAGCGCGGACGCCGGTGGTGAGTGAGGTCCAGTCATCGGCCGTCCAGGTCGGCGCCGAAGCGCGGGGGACGCTTTTCGGCGAAAGCCGCGCTGCCCTCGCGCAGCTCGGCGCCCACGAGGCTGTCACGGTAACGCTGATCGGCAGCAGCACGATCGAACGAGTTTCTGGCGATCTCGTTGATGGCGCGTTTCATGCCACGCATGGCGGCCGGCGCATTGGCAGCGAGAACAGAGGCGAGCTCCTTCACGCGCGCATCGAGGCTGCCCGCAGGAACGGCTTCATCCAGATAGCCGATGCGCAGCATCTCGGCCGCGTCCAGTTTCAGGCCCGTGAGGAACAGCTTCTTTGTCGCCGCTACGCCGAGGCGCGCCGCAAAGCGCATGAGACCGCTGCTGTAATAGTGAAGCCCGAGGCGCGCGGCCGGCATGAACATCTCGCCACTATCTACGCCGATCCTGAAATCGCAGGCGAGCGCAAGATCGGTCGCGCCGCCATAGACTCCGCCGTTCAGTCTGCAGATGGTCGGTATCGCCAGAGTTTCGAGCTGATCGACGACGTTCGCAAAACCGGAAGCATGAACATCTTCCTTAGACGAGTTTCGCGCAGCGATGTCTCCGAGGTCGTATCCAGCGCTGAACGCGCGTCCTTCGCCGGTCAGGATGAGAACTCTCGCACCTGCCTTCTCAATGCTGGCGAAGTGCCCCGAGAGCACGGCGAGATCGGCTGCGGTGATCTTGTTCATCTGCCGCGGGCGATTGAGCTTGATCGTCGCGATAGGCCCATCCGTCTTCAGCAAAGGCGCGCCGCTCAAATCCACGCAAGTCATCGGCGTTTCCAGTTGTCCTTGTTCTATGCCCGGATTATATGTATTTTTTTAAAAGGTCTACGTATACATAAAGGCATAAGCGTATACATAAGGGCAGCCAATGCGGGTTCGCGTCTCCGATGAGCTTTGTCGACGGATCGAAAGCGATATCGCCGAGGGACGGCTGCTCCCCGGCGACAAGCTGGACGAGCAGAGCCTCGCCAGACGCTTTTCGGTCTCGCGCACGCCAGCGCGGGAAGCGCTGCTTCGCTTGGCCAATGAAGGTCTCGTCAAGTTCAGGTCGCGCCAAGGCGCAACCATCGCGAGCATGACACCTCAGCGAGCGATCGGCATGGTGGAAATTCTCACTGCGCTCGAAGCGGAGGCTGCCGGTCTGGCGGCGCGCCGAATGACTGTCGCCGAACGAACCGACCTGCGTGAGATCCACGAGCAGTGCGCATCAGCCGTGCACACCGGCAACACGGCGCGCTACGTCGAACTCAACACCGCATTTCACCAAGCCAT
The DNA here is from genome assembly GCF_054057995.1 of Bradyrhizobium sp. USDA 4486. NCBI lineage: Bacteria > Pseudomonadati > Pseudomonadota > Alphaproteobacteria > Hyphomicrobiales > Nitrobacteraceae > Bradyrhizobium > Bradyrhizobium sp. USDA 4486. The sequence goes on along the minus strand of NZ_JBSRZV010000001.1, from coordinate 1,476,432 downwards.
CTACGCTGGCGCGCGCAACACGCCCTTGGCCGATCTCGTGACTGAAACCCGCCTTCGGATGCGGTTCTTCCGGCATCAGAGCTTGTCGCGACCGGCCCGCCTGGCGGCATCATTCGGCGAGCACGCTCTGATCGTCAGGGCGATTGAAACAGGGAGCGAAAGTGACGCACAGCAATCGATGCGCGCTCACATCATCGTCGGGGGCAACCTCTTTGCCGACATGGTCGCTTCCATCAAGCCCGAGTGACGGTTCCGCGCCCCGCGCCGTGAAAAGGTCATCGATAAGCGATGGTGCATCTTCATCACGATGATGAGGAGAAGCAGGACGCAAAAATGAAGCGGATCAAGCAGGCGGCCCAAAAGTGAACCCTTGTCGGAATGAAAACCAACAAGCTCACTAAGCAACTGAAAACATTGGAGCGGGTGAAGGGAATCGAACCCTCGTATTCAGCTTGGAAGGCTGCTGCTCTACCATTGAGCTACACCCGCGTTGGCGATCCCCTAACACGGCCCGGCGGCGGTCTCAACTGGCCCTGACCGGCCATTCCGCCCCGCAAACGCCCTTGTTCCCGGCCACTTCGCCCCACCTCTTAACCGCGGGGCGGTTTCTCCCTATATTGAGGCTCCCGAAACCAACGAAAGGAGGTGATCCAGTGTCTTATCTCAAGCGCTGTCACCTCGCTGGGATCGCCCGCTAAGCTCCAAGGCTTGGCATCGGGGCGCTCTCAGCCCTGGACCAGCGAGCAAGAAATCGGGCGCGACGGGGCCTCCCCGCCGCGCCTTTTCTTTTGGGATTTTGCTCGGAAGTGCCGGCTCGTCGCCGAGCAGCCCGGTAAAGACGCTGGCGAGCAGGCACGGGGCGATCACCTTGCTGGTCGGGCTCGCGAGCGAGAGCAGGAACGGCATTGCGGCGGTCGATATCTGTAGGGCGCTCATTGGCTCGCGCCGATCGCGGCGTGGGGCTTAGAAGCCGCAGAGGTTCTGGGCGCGGGGCCGCTTGCCGCGGCGGCTTTCGACGGGGAGCGGCAATCGGGTTTCCGGACGGTTTCGTCGCCGCGCCCGGCGATGCAATACTTTCCACGCCGCCATTGTCGGCGCAGGCTGTGGTGATACGTCCTTTGGACGCGCCCAGCAGAATCAACGAGGTGACGATGCTTTACGCCATCCTGGCCTACCATGTGGAAGACGAGGTCCTGTCCTGGACGCCGGAGCAGGACGCTGCGGTCGTGGCCAAGGTCATCGCGGTCCAGGCGCCGCTGCGGGCCAGCGGACAGTTCGGACCGGCCGCACGGCTGGATGAGACCCGAAAGGCCCGCACCCTGCGCGGCCCCGGCGCAGGGATGGTGCTGGACGGCCCCTTTGCCGAGACTAAGGAGCAGCTTCTGGGCTTTCACCTCATGGAATGCGAGACCGAGGATGAGGCGATCGCGGCCGCGCGGAAGCTGCGCGCCGTCAATCCGACCGCGGTCTACGAGATCCGTCCGGTGAAGCTTTACGTGCCGGCCGACGGGTTCGGCGCGACAGCGGGTGACGGGCGCGCGCTTTAGGAACCCTGGTCCGCCGGCGCGGCATAGAAGCGCCGAATCAAAATCCCGCCGAAAGCGATGAACCACAGGAAGGGCGCGATGTGCGGCGCGAATGCCGCGACGATCGTGCCCGGAATGAACACCAGCAGCGGAAACAGCGAGGCCATCGTCTCACGCCGCCAGCCGCCCAGAATCGTCCACCACAGCCACGCATTGAGGCCGGCGATCGCGGTCAGATGCAGGCCGTAGAGCACCGCCACCGCGCTGCTCATGGCGTAATTGGTGTAGAGGCCGTTGGTCACCGGCAGCAGCACGATCGAGAGCAGGAAGAACAGATTGAGGATCACCGCGCCGCGGGTGCCGACCGCCTGGCGTGCCAGCCGGCGGTGATGGCTGATCCAGAACAGGCCGGCGATGATGAAGCTGAGCGCAAAACCCGCGAGCTTGCCGGAATAGGCCTGGGCGAGATCGCCCCAGCCGGGCGCGCTGGTGAACACCGCGGCCCTGGGCAGGTCGTAGGCGAGCAGCGTCATGGCGACGCCGAAGATGGTGTTGCTGAGCGATTCCAGCCGCCGCATCTCGAACTGGTCGGGCTTGAGCTCGGTCATGCCGGTTGCGCGCTTTTCGAGCCTGGAACTTCGGGCTGTGTTGTCCCTAGGTCTTAACACCGGTTCCGTCCAGCCGCATTGCGATTCGCGTTGGGATCGCCGACCCTGTCGCCTTTCACCGGGGCGATTCGTGGCGACATATCTGGACACGCTCAATGCGGAGCAGCGCCGCGCCGTCGAGCATGGCGTCGCCGATGGTGCGACCGTGGGCGCCCCCCTACTCGTCATCGCCGGCGCGGGCTCCGGCAAGACCAACACGCTGGCCCATCGCGTCGCGCATCTCATCGTCGCCGGCGCCGACCCGCGTCGCATCCTGTTGATGACGTTCTCGCGCCGCGCCGCGGCCGAGATGGCGGGCCGCGTCGAGCGCATCGCGCGCAAGGTGCTGGGTGAGAACAACGCCGCGATCATGCGCGATGCGCTGACCTGGGCCGGCACGTTTCACGGTATCGGCGCGCGGCTCCTGCGCGAATATGCCGAGCGGATCGGCGTCGATCCCGCCTTCACCATCCACGACCGCGAGGATTCCGCCGACCTGATGAATCTGGTGCGGCACGAGCGCGGCCTGTCGAAGACGGAGAGCCGCTTTCCGGCCAAGGGCACCTGCCTGTCGATCTACTCGCGCTGCGTCAATGCCGAGATGGAGATCGAGAAGGTGCTCGGGGCGCACTATCCCTGGTGCGCCGGCTGGGCCGCCGAGCTGAAGGGCTTGTTCGCCGCTTACGTCGAGGCCAAGCAGGCCCAGCATGTGCTCGATTACGACGATCTCCTGCTCTACTGGTCGCAGATGATGAGCGATGCGCTGATTGCCGAGGAGATCGGCGGCCGCTTCGATCACGTGCTGGTCGACGAGTATCAGGACACCAACCGCCTGCAATCCTCGATCCTGCTGGCGCTCAAGCCCGACGGGCGCGGGCTCACCGTGGTCGGCGACGACGCGCAATCGATCTATTCGTTCCGCGCCGCGACCGTGCGCAACATCCTGGAGTTCCCGCAAAGCTTCTCGCCGCGCGCGGAGATGATCACGCTCGACCGCAATTACCGCTCGACGCAAGCGGTGCTCGCGGCAGCCAACGGCGTCATTGGTCTGGCGCGCGAACGCTTCACCAAAAACCTCTGGACCGATCGCGGCGCCGGGCAGAAGCCGCAGCTCGTCACTGTGCACGACGAGGCCGACCAGGCCCGCTACATCGTCGAACAGGTGCTGGCCAACCGCGAGCAAGGCGCGCTGCTCAAGCACCAGGCGGTCCTGTTCCGAACGGCCTCGCATTCGGGCCCGCTGGAAATCGAGCTCACCCGCCGCAACATTCCGTTCGTGAAGTTCGGCGGGCTGAAATTCCTCGACGCCGCTCACGTCAAGGACGTGCTGGCCTTGCTGCGCTTTGCCGAGAACCCGCGCGACCGCGTCGCCGGCTTCCGCATCCTGCACCTCTTGCCTGGCATCGGACCTGCGACCGCGCAGCGCGTGCTCGACCAGATGGCCGAAAGCACCGACCCGCTGCACACGCTCTCGCAGCTCCCGGTCCCGCCGCGCACGGGCGCGGACTGGACCGACTTCGTCCGCACGACCCAGAATCTGCGCTATTCGGAATGGCCTGTCGATCTCGAGCGCGTGCGGCTGTGGTACGAGCCGCATCTCGACCGCATCCACGAGGATTCGGAGACGCGGCGCGCCGACCTGATGCAGCTCGAGCAGATCGCGAGCGGCTATGCTTCGCGCGAGAAGTTCTTGACCGAGCTCACGCTCGATCCGCCGGACGCGACCAGCGACAAGTCCGGTCCGCCCTTGCGCGACGAGGACTATCTGATCCTCTCCACCATCCACTCTGCCAAGGGCCAGGAGTGGAAATCGGTCTACGTGCTCAACGTCGTCGACGGCTGCATGCCGTCAGATCTCGGTGCCGGCACCAGCGCCGAGCTCGAGGAGGAGCGCCGCCTGCTCTATGTCGCGATGACACGTGCCAAGGACGATCTGCACCTGGTCGTGCCACAGCGCTTCTTCACCCACGGCCAGCAAGCCAAGGGCGACCGCCACGTCTACGCCTCGCGCACCCGCTTCATCCCGGAGCAGCTGGTCTATCTGTTCGAGCGCACCGCCTGGCCGAAGGCCACGGCGGGCGCAGCCCGCAGCGCGGCACAGGGCCCGAAGATCGACATCGGGACAAAGATGCGCGGGATGTGGCGGTAAAACGGAAACCGAGCATTTCCGAATGCCGCCTTGTTGCGTGACTGCGGTCCATTAAGTCTGGCGGATCACCCCATAGAGACCCGCATCGATGACCGCACCGCTCGAATTCGGACTGGATACTTTTGGCGACGTCACCCGGGACGCCTCCGGCGCCTTGCTTGCGCATGCGCAGGTGATCCGGAATGTCGTCGACGAAGCGGTGCTGGCCGACGAGCTCGGCCTCGATTTCATCGGGCTCGGCGAGCATCACCGCGCCGATTTCGCGATCTCCTCGCCCGAGACCGTGCTGGCTGCGATCGCATCGCGCACGAAGCACATCCATCTCGGCTCGGCCGTGACGGTGCTGAGCTCGGACGATCCGATCCGCGTGTTCCAGCGCTTTGCAACGCTGGATGCGCTCTCGAACGGGCGCGCCGAGGTGATCCTCGGCCGCGGCTCGTTCACCGAATCCTTCCCGCTGTTCGGCTTCGACTTACGCAAATACGAGGAGCTGTTCGAGGAGAAGCTCGACCTGTTCGCCGCGCTCTTGTCGCAGCAGCCGGTGAGCTGGCAGGGCAAGCTCCGCCCGCCGCTGAAGGATCAGCTGGTCTATCCGCCGGTCGAGAACGGCCGGCTCAAGAGCTGGATCGGCGTCGGGGGCAGCCCGCAATCGGTGGTGCGCGCCGCCCATTACGACCTGCCCTTGATGCTCGCGATCATCGGCGGCGATCCCGCGCGCTTTGCCCCTTACGTCGCTCTCTATCACCGCGCCTTCAAGGAGTTCGGCCGCCCGGCACAGCCGATCGGTGTGCACTCACCCGGCTACGTTGCCGCGACGGATGAAGAGGCGCGCGAGGCGCTGTGGCCCGACTACAAGACCATGCGCGATCGCATCGGCAAGGAGCGCGGTTGGCCGCCAATGGGCCGCGACGAGTTCGTCAGCGAGGCCGAGCGCGGCTCGCTCTATGTCGGCTCGCCGGAAACGGTGGCGCGCAAGATCGCAAAGACCGCGAAGGCGCTCGGCATTTCGCGGTTTCAGTTGAAGTATTCTGCGGGACCATTGCCGCACGAGAAGCTGATGAAGAGCATCGAGCTCTATGGGCGCAAGGTGGTGCCGATGGTGCGGGAGATGATGGGGTAGCGCTCGAGGCAGCCACTACTTCATCAGCCCGAGCCGGCTTGCGCCGACATAGAGCGAGAGCACCGCGGCATTCGAGACGTTGAGGCTCTTGATTTCGCCAGGCATATCGAGCCGCGCCACGACGCTGCAGGTCTCGCGGGTCAATTGCCTGAGGCCTTTGCCTTCAGCCCCCAACACCAGCGCAAGCGGCTCGCGCAGTGCGACGTCCGACAGGTTCTCGGTGCCCTCGCTGTCGAGGCCCACGGTCTGGAAGCCGCGTTCATTGAGCGCAGTCAGCGCGCGGGCGAGGTTCTGCACGGTCACCATGGGCACCAGCTCCAGTGCACCGGAGGCGGCTTTCGCGAGCACGCCGGTGGCTTCCGGACTGTGACGCGCGGTGGTGACAATTGCCCTCACCGCGAAGGCCGCGGCCGAGCGCAGGATGGCGCCGACATTGTGCGGATCGGTGATCTGGTCGAGCACCAGCACCATGCCTTCCTGCTTCAGGGTTTCGATGTCAGGCGAAGGCAGCGGATCGGCTTCGGCGAGAAGGCCCTGATGCACGGCGTCGGGCGACAGCAGGCGGTCGATTTCCTGGGGCCGGACGATCTCGGGCGTAACACGGGTCTCGATGTTGTCTTCCGCGAGCCGGCGGGCGGCGTTCTCGGTCAGCGTCAGCTTGCGGATCCGCCGTGCCGGATTGGCCAGCGCCATGGTGACGGTGTGCCAGCCATATAGGATGACGGGCCCGTCGGCGTGCGAATCGCGGTCCCGCCAGGACGGGCGGCCGACGGGTTTTCCGGGCCGGTTGAAGGGCTTAGCGCCGCCGCGCGGGCCCTTCGGTGCAAATTTTCGATCCTTCATGGGGCGCTTGTGTCACGGGTCCCGGAATATGGCAATTTGGGTGCGAATGGGGGCGATTTTAGCTGTTCGCCTCGGTTGACTTTGCCCTACCGCTTCGCCCATAAACGCGCCCGGTCGCGCCCCCATCCGGGCTGTCGCGGCCTTCACGTTCCATGGCCGTCTTCGGTCCGCCGGCAAGGTCCGGCCCGATTGTGCTGCCGTCGAGCGGGGGAGTGTCCCGAGTGGCAAAGGGAGCTGACTGTAAATCAGCCGCCTCATGGCTTCGCAGGTTCGAGTCCTGCCTCCCCCACCAGCCTTTCACTGCACCAAGCAATCGTAGCTTTAACGTCTCTCCTTGAGCGACTCTTCGCGATCGCTGCTACGCAACGCACGCGCTAAAACAAAACGCCTGCCCGCATCGCGCGGACAGGCGCCTCGTCAACTCAACCGATCGAACGATCAGTAATAGCGGCGCAGCACGCGATGGCCGCCGTAGTAGTAGGGCGCGTGGCGATGAGCGTAGCCATAGCGCGGAGCATAGCCGTAATGCGTGCGCGGCAGGTAGCCGTAGCGCGGGCCATAGCCGTAGCGATACGGACGGTAGTACGGGCGGTGATAAGGATAGGCAGCGGCGCGATAGCCATAGCCGTAGCCGTAATTGGCGGGCGCAACGACCGCGTCCTCACGATAGGTCGGATACGGCGCGAAGGCGCCCGGACCAGTATATGTCGGGCCCTGGTTGACGTAATAGTACTGCGTGGTCGGCTCGGCGAGACGCTCATAGGCGCCATAGCCATAGCCATAGCCATAACCACCGCAGCCGGTGTTGCAGCCGGAATAGACCGGTGCGACGGACGCGCAAGTGGTGAAGCCGCAGGCCGCGGCGGGCGCGGTCGCGACGAACATCACGGCAGCCGCCGCAACCAGTCCCGAAATCATTTGACGCATTACTCTCTCCTGTTGATTTTCGTCTTTTGGATTTTGACGTTTCTTAACCCGGCGGCCTGCCGGGAATGTTTGCACGCGGTCGCGGCGGATGAGGCCGCGGATGGTCGTTGAACTCGGGCGCGTAGATCATCGGCGGCGGATCGACCGGCACGTCCATCTGCGGCGGCAGCGGCGCCGATTGCGCGCCCCAGCTCTGGTGATAGCTCTCGGCGGGCTTGGGCAATTTGCGGTTCGCGGGCGGCTCGACCTCGAACCGGCCATAGGCAGGCCGCAGGCCCAGCGTCGGGTAGTAATGGCCGACATCGTCGGGCTGCCGCTCGGCGATGTAACGCCCGCCATAGATCGTCGGCTGCACCTGGACGTTCTTGCCGAGGCCCCAGACACCTTCGACGACGCTGTAGGACGCGTCGATATTGTTGATGATGATCGGCACGCCGGGACGGCCGGGCACGACGATGTCGAAGCCGCCGCCGGCCAACGCCGTTGCGGGCAGTCCGATCAGAAAGGCGGCAAGCGCCGTGGCACGCATGAGGAGGTCCCGGTTATCAGGAGCACAACCTATCCGATAGCGGCGCAGAGAGGGTTAAGGCCCGCTCGCCCAATTTCGGTAAGCCTAATGTGTAAGGATTGCGCGCCGGTCAAATGCTGCAAAGCGCGCTAGCGAAGCGTTAACGTGGCGCAAACTCGCCACATGTGCCCAAGCGGCGCAGGGTTGCGTCGTACAAATTACACATCCTCGGCGGGCTCACGTCGATGTGACCCTGCCGGCGAGAAACCGCGGAACCAGCGCCGGAGGTCGCACTTAGCACAGGTCTCAACAACATGGAGCAAATGCCATGACGAGCCTGAAGCTTCTTGGCTTGGCCGCAATCGTCGCGTCCACGCTGGCAACACCGGCCTTCGCGCAAAGCACGGTCGACAATTCGGGCCGCTGCACCGGACCCTTCCAGGATCCCAACTGCCAGAATCTCCGCGCCGGCAATCCCGCAACAGATCGCGCCTATCGGCGCCGGCACATGGCCCGGCAGCAAGTGAACCCGAATGACGGGACGCGATCAGGCTTCTGGCCGCTGGACACTGCGGGCGCAGTTGCTGGTGCCGCGGTCGGCACCGCGGCAGCCGTTGCGTCGGCACCGTTCCGCGGATGGGACAATTCGTACGCCTATGACAATTCCGGCCGATATAACGGCAGCTACGACCGCAGCGAAATGGGCTGGTACGGCAATTGGGATACCTATGCGGCCCGTAACGGCATCGTTTGCCGGCCCGGCACCTGGGTGAAGGGCGAGGACGGCCGCCGGCACATGTGCCAATAAGGCGGCACAAGTCGGATCAAACGGAACAGGCGGCCCGCGAGCCGCCTGTTTCGTATTCGCGACAGGTCGCGGGTTCTGGCACTTTCCAGCCAAGTCTGATATTGCGGCGCGCACGGGCCGACGGCTCCGGCGCAGGCCGGGCCCTGCCCGCTTTCCAGCGTCGCCGGCTTAGCTCAGCGGTAGAGCAGCGGTTTTGTAAACCGAAGGTCGGGGGTTCAATCCCCTCAGCCGGCACCATTCGTTTAGCCGACACCGCCTCGTGGCCTGACGCAAGAACCAAATCATCAGTTCGGCGTTATCGTCGCAGCAGAGAGCCGTCTTGCGGAGGTCTAGCGATGGACCCGAATGATCGGGTAGCCTTGGCCCTATCCGCTGTCGCTTTGGGCGATCGCCCTTGTGGTTGCATCGACAGTCACGCTGGAGCGCGTCAATACCCGTACTGCCAGCAACGACGCACCTCCTGGCACGGTTGGACTCGCTCGGCCTCACCCGCCGCTGGACCGTGCTCCCGGTGAGCCGATACCGACGACGGGAGCGCCGTCTAACGCAAATAGTCGGCAGCGTCCCTGAGCGAGCCTCGGCCTCAGCCTGAGTTCTTGCGCGCGCTGCTCTGTTCGAAGTGCTCGACACCTCGGCCAGCGATGTCGACCCAGGCATGTTTCGATTGCTCGAACACCGATCGGACAGGCGCCGGAAAATCCGGGTTTGCCATGGCGCCGACGGCAACGCCGATCGTGTCGGGCAGACGGCCATGCTGTTCGTGATCGCGCTTGCGTTGCTGCTGCCGCAATAGGCGCGATCGGCGCGGCGGACGAGAGCCGCCGCGCGCCCTTACGCCGCGCGCACGGTCCGGAGGAATTTTCCGACTTCGTCTTTGAGGCGGTTGCTGTCGGTCGCCAACATCTTTGCGGTCGAGAGCACCCGCGAGGAAGCCGAGCCGGTCTCGGCCGCGCCGCGCTGCACGTCGGTGATGTTCGAGGAGACCTGCTGGGTGCCGTGGGCGGCCTGCTGGACGTTGCGGGAGATTTCCTGGGTCGCGGCGCCCTGCTCCTCGACGGCGGCTGCGATGGTCGAGGACACTTCCGACAGCCGCTCGATCGTCGCGGAGATGTCGCGGATCGCGTTCACCGATTCCTGTGTCGCGGTCTGGATGCCGGAAATCTGCTGGCTGATCTCGCCGGTCGCCTTCGCGGTTTGCTCGGCCAGCGTCTTGACCTCGGAGGCGACGACCGCGAAACCGCGGCCTGCCTCGCCGGCGCGCGCCGCCTCGATGGTGGCGTTCAGCGCCAAGAGGTTGGTCTGGCCGGCGATGGTGTTGATCAGCTCGACGACGTCGCCGATGCGCGTGGCCGCGACCGAGAGCTCGCTGACGCGCTCGGTCGTGGTGCGCGCCTGGGTGACGGCTTCGCCTGCCATCCGCGCGGATTCCTGCACCTGACGGCTGATCTCGTTGACCGAGGACGACAGCTCTTCCGTCGCGGTCGCAACCGATTGCACATTGCCGGTGGCTTCGCCCGACGCGGCGACGACGACCGAGGTCAGCTCCTGCGCGCGATGCGCGGTGGTGGCCAGCGTCGAGGACGACGCCTCGAGCTCGGTGGACGCCGATCCGACGGTCTCGATGATCTCGCCGACCGCGCGCTCGAAGCCGTCGGCGAGGTTGATCATGTCGCGGCGGCGCTGCTCGCCGGCCTGCTTCTCGGCTTCGGCCTGCGCCGTCTTGAGGCGCTCGACCTCGAGCGCGTTGGTCTTGAACACTTCGACGGTCTTGGCCATTTCGCCGATCTCGTCGTGGCGGTCCTTCTCGGGCACTTCGGTCTTGAGATCGTTGCGGGCGAGGCCTTCCATCGCGAGCTTGAGGCGCGCGATCGGCCGCGACATCGCGTTGAAGCCGATGAACAGCGCGATCGCGATGCCGAGGACCAGGCCGCCGGCGCTGACACCGATCACGGTCCAGGTCGCGGACCTCGCGTCGCGCGCGATAGCTTCCTTGCGCTTGCTCGTGGCCTGTGCGGTCTCGCTCACGAAGGTGACGATGCGCGCGAGGGCCGCGTCCAGCACCGGGTCGCACTCCTTGTGTGCGCGGTCGGCGGCCTTGGCATTGTCCTCCATGCTGCTCGCCTGTGCACCGGCCTGGAGCACTGGATCGCAGCTGGTGAACGCGGCCTTCAACTGGTCGCCGATGCTCTTGACCTGGCTCGCGCGAGCAGGGTCGTCCTGCACGGCGGCATCGAGGTACTGGCCGACTTCGTTACGGTTCTGATTTGCGGTCTTGAGGCGAGCGGCGTTGCCCGCTTCGGTCGCCTCGGTGAAGACCGCATAGAGCGCGGCATGGTAGGTCTCGGCGCGGCGCTGGGCCCGGGTCAGATTGAGCGCCGAGGATTGTGCGGCGGAAAGCTCGGCGAACCCGTCAACGGTCGCCGAGAGTTCGCGTATGCCGAAGCCAGCGACCGCGACCATCGCGCAGCCCATCACGGCCACGATCACCGCGACCTTCCACACGATCTTCAGGTTGTTCAAAAAGCTCATCTCAGCCGTCCAATGATTTCCGGTCAGGGCGTAATCCCAGCACCGGCATTGGAACCGCGCATCGTTAAAAATTAATGCCAAATAACCCGAGTAGTCTTACGTAAAGATAACCTTCTGCTGCTGATCCGTAAGCTCCGCGTAAGCTTCACTGCATGCGTTGCCACCTGGCGCGGCCCAGGCCCGGAACGAATTGCGCGCGTCGATTGTTTTCGGCCCATGCGGATCCGGGAAGAAAATCGAAATATGTTTCTGTTGGGGGCCGTGACGCTTTGTTGCGCTATCGTGGCCGGCACGCTTGCGCTGCTCGAGCCCGTCTTCGGACAGCGGCCGGAGCGACAACCGCGGGAGAGGCAGGTCGCGGACGCCGACAGAGGGCCGATCGATAGCGCAGCCCCGGTCCGGGTGATTGGTGCGCCCTTCGTGCCCAACGTCAACCCGCGCGAGCGATAGCACTCACCTCGCTGGCGCGCCCTCGCCTTCTCCGGCCTGGGCGTGAAGGCGGGCCAGCTCCTCGACAAACGTGATCACCTCCGCCCGCTTGTGGGGCGGCAGCGAGAGGAAGGCGCGGACCAGCCTCAAGCCCTCCACCTCGTCCAGCTGTTCTTGTCCGTCTTTTCCGGCATCCATTCGCCCACTGTCGGGCGGGCGGGAAAAATATGCAATCCCTTGCGGGCCACCTTCTTGATTCGTCCCGCGAGCTTTGGTGAAATAGCAGCAGCAAGGGTGGGGTGGCCCATGAAGTGGATCAGGGAGCGCGACGCACTGATCGCGCAGACACTGGCCTTCGTCCAATCCGTAACCGGCAAGAAGGATGAATTCCATCCGCCGGAGCGTCCGCCTACTGCTTTCGAGGTAACGCCAGAGATCACGACCGTCCAGACGGTCGCGGTCGACCCCGAGCCGCCAGCCGCATCTCCTCCGCCGTCCCCTCTTGCGAGTCTGCAGGTCCCGCCGCCTCGCATAGGCGGCGATTTCCGCATCGAGATGCAGGCCCGGATCGCGAATTTCCGCAAACATCAAGAGCGGTTCGAGCGCGAGCGTGAGGAATATTGTGCGGCGACCCTGACCAAATTGCGCGCCGCCATCCGCGACGGCTCTACCCGTCCGCCGACCGAAAGGTAACCGCCGGCCCGTCCGCCGGGACCTACAGCCAAGACCATACCAACCAGAGATTGGCTGCGCAGGCGCCGAACAGTGCCAGCGTCAACGGCAGCAGCATGTGCCCGCAGCAGGTTTTCAGGTCGCTCGTCATGACCGAAACATCCGCTGATTCCGGCCGGAGAGTCCCAGGGATTCTTTTTTCCGGGATTCAGGACTCGTTTACGACTCAAGGCTTGGCCGCCCCGATCACGGCGCCGTGATCGTCCGTCGGCCGGAACTCCGCCCGCGGCGCAATCGTTAACGGGCTTTCCCGGAGCGGAAAGAATGCCCTACGCCCTGTTCTGCAACGACGCCCAGATCAGCAAAGCCTATCCAGACGAGTCCGACGTCTGGAAGATCGCGCAGCGGAGCGGCCTGGTCGTCGATGTCAGCACGGACGACGAGCGACCCGGACCGCGTCGGGTGCTCGACAATGACTACGAGATCAAGCCCTGCCGGGCAGCGCAAGGCGAGGACCCCGCCAGGAACAAGGCTGAGGCCGAGCGGGACTCCCGCATGGAGCTTGAACTGAATTCCTAAAGCGCGATGACATCAGGAAAGATCGTCATTGCGCTTTAGCTTGTTGTTTGCGCATGATCTTTTCGGAAAACCGCTACGCACTTTTCCGGATCATGCTTTGGGATCCGGCCGGAAGCCCAAAGGATCCCAAGAAGAGATCAGGGAGTCGCGGTCGCCAGCGATGCCTGCTCACCCGCCCAGGGCGACGCAGGCCTTGCGCCGATGCAGCCCGCGGATCGCGCCTGTCACCTTCAGCACCTTGCCCGACGGGCAGGCCGCAGCCTTGACGAAGGCCACCTCGTAGGGTGCCAACATAAGAGGCTCGGATTTGAGGATTGTCTGTGCAGAGCACGGCAGGCAGGTGAAGCACGAGAGCACCACTGCCGACACAAAGATACGCATGTCCGTCGTCCCACCAGCCCGGTAATCCCAGATAACGCGCCCCGGAGCGCGAGTTCCGTAAGCGGCAAAAATTATTTTTGCTTTACCTCAGTCCCATGACGCACGTGAGAAGGCGCGCGCCCGAATGTTTGCCTGCAAATGACGCGCCAGATGGTTCACACAATGCAAACAACGGCGGCTGGCAAACGAAAGGCCGGCGCGAGGCCGGCCTTTGTCAAATCCTGGATGGCGGCGGCTGGGATCAGTAGCGCGAGCCCGCCGGGCCGCCCCAGCCGAAGCGGTAATTCACACCGACCTTGACGGTATGCTCGTCCTCCCGGCCGCGAACACCGACAAGGTCGGCCGGGCCGGAGGTGAAGGTGGTGCTGCCGAAATTGTAGTACTGGTACTCGGCCTTGGCCGACCAGTTCGGGGCGAACATGTATTCGAGGCCGGCACCGACGGTGTAACCGTCCTTGTTGTTGCCGGTCGCGGTGAAGGCCTGCGGCACGCCGGCGATGTTGACGCCGAGACCGCCATTGCGCCAGGCATAACCGCCCTTGGCATAGAGCAGCGCCGGGCCCCAAGTGTAGCCCACGCGGCCGGTCACCGAGCCGAGTTGGTCGGTGTTGGAGGTCACCTGCGTGCCCAGCGGGAACGTCACGCCGTTGTTGTTGGTCGGCAGCCAGGAATACTGGGCCTCGACACCCACCACCCAATTGGACGCGAACTGGTAGTCGAAGCCGCCCTGCACGCCGCCCAGGAAACGGCCATCGCTGGACTGGAAGCTGCTGTCGCCGGCGAACGCGCCGCCGACATGGCCGCCGATGTAGAAACCGGTCCAGTTGTAGATCACCTGCGGCGGCGTATAGGCGGGCGCCTTGGTGTAGGTGCGCGGCTGCATGTCCGCTGCTGCGGCCGGCGCGGCCAGCGCAAGCAGGGCAACTGCACCCAGCAAGATCGTCTTCATGGTCATCCCCGTTCTTTCATACGACACTCTGGAAACAACGTGGCGTGAATTGGGTTGCTTCGCGGTGATGCCGGAACGTTGATCGTTGGCGGCTGTGACGGGGTGACAACAACGCGATTATGTTCCGTCACGTCTGCTGCGCCGACAAATCTTGTCGTCGGCGCGAGACCCGCCGTAACGATCTGTCGCAAGGCCAACCACCCCGTTCAAAGCTCGCCAAAATGTGATCCGGCTGCTCCGGCAACCATTGCTCTAGCACGCCCGCGATGAAGGCCGGCTTTGCGCTACCGCGTCATCTTTTGCAGTTCCGGAAAGGGAGCGTAAACCGCACCAGTGCAGAGCTCGCTGGTCCGGTCGACGACGCGGTCGGCGCGGCCATTGACGAAGATCACGGCGCGCTCGCGCATGGCCTTGTAGCTGCCGTCGCTCTCGCGCGGGGTGAAATGCAGGCAGCTGACATAGAACTGCCGGCCGCCAACCTCACGCTGCACAGGCTCGGCCATGCTGGCCTCGCGCACACCGACCGGATTGTTGAGATAGGTGCGCATCAAGGCGAGCGTGTCGTTGCGGAAATTGTCGGGAAACGGCTGCGGCCCTCCGGCCTGGGCTCCGTCCATCAGGGTCGGACGGTCACCCTCGCTGCCGAAACAGCCCGCGAGCGCCAGCGGCAGCACCACGATCGCCGCACGTTTCGTCAATCGCCCCAAGTTACCACATTCTCCGGCCAGACAGACTCGGACAATGTTCTAGAGCATTTTCGGTTCTGATAGAACCGAAGCTCCAGATTCTTGTTTTGGCGCGTTTTCTTCACGCGAACCGGCGCCCACTTCGCTCCAAAACGTTCTGGCTCCGAGGTTGCGCAAAGGGAATTCGCTTCGCAATCCGGCCAATACGCGCACCGGCCCGCCGCCAGCACCCCGTCTGCTTGCGCGAGGGGGCATGACGAACGGGTCGGGCCTGAATTCCGCGCGCGGCGACAGGGCAATGCCAGGGATGCCGCCGCGCGGGATCAGTCGTTAGCTGCGCTTGTCGGTCGTCATCGGCTTGGTGACGTCCGGCTGCGTCTTCAGCGACTTCTTCGACGACAGGTGCTTGTGGTGATGGCGATGGGTGCGCACGGTCTTGTGCTCGTCGGGCGTCACGGCCGCGTTGGCATTCATCGCCTTCTTGGTGTCGACCTTGGCATCCGACTTGACGTCGGCGGCCTTGGTATTGGCCTTGACGTTGGCGTCCGGTTTCGCGGCTGTGGTCGACTTGGTCTGGCTCTGGTCCGCCTTGATCACCGGGGCGGTCGTGGTGGTCTTGCCGGCCTCAGCCGCGAAGGCCGGGGCTGCGATCACGGAAGCTGCGAGCAAGGCTGCGGAAATGGTCTTCAGCATGGTGGTCTCCTCTTGGAAGGATCTTGAGGCGGCGCCCTCTCGCCGACCCTTCGATCGTAGGTGGGAGCCTAGGCGCCACGCACTGAACCCAGTCTGAAGCCGGTTGCAGGCTTCCGTTCATCTCGATGACAAGTTTGTCATCTGCCTCGAGGGGAATGGCTCGTGCGAAGCGGGAATGTTTTCGCCCAATGGGTGTTCCGGTCTTCGGGCAATCGTGTAGGATCGCCACGTTCCATACGGGAGAACTTAGATGCGCAAACTCTCAATGCTTCTTGTGCCGGGACTGCTCGCCATGACGCTGGCGGCCGCGCCGGTGCTGTCCAGCGCCTATGCCGCGGGCAGTGACGAGCCCTCCTCGCCGCCGAAGTCGGACTCCTCGTCCAAGAAGGGCAAGAAGAAGAGCTCCTCCGTCAGCGATCCCAAATTCCTCGCGGCCTATCGCACCGCCTATACCGCCATCTACGACAACCACGACTACACCGGCGCGATCAGCCAGCTTAAATCGCTCAAGCGCGACGACGTCGCCGACGTTGCGAACCTGATCGGCTACTCCTATCGCAAGCTCGGCGACTACCAGTCGTCGAAGGTCTATTACGAGATCGCGCTGAAGGACGATCCGAACCACGTCCGCACCTGGCAGTATTACGGCCTCTGGCAGCTCGAGCAAGGCAACCGCGAGCAGGCGCAATATCACCTCAACAAGATCGCCTCGCTCGCCGGCACCGACAGCTCCGAATATCGCTCGCTAGCCGCGGCGCTCGACAAGCCGACCGGCGCGACGCTCGTCTACTGAAAAGTCGCATCTTTGCATCAGGCGAACGGGCGCAACCTTGCGGTTGTGCCCGTCCTGCTTTCTCGGCTACTCCCTGATCAGCGCCTCGACCTCGCTGCGGAACGCCTGCCGTGAGCCGTCGCGCGAATAGAACATGTGGCCGCCGGGATAGACCACGAACTTGACGCGCTGGGTCGCGAAGGCCGGGAGCTGGTCGAGCACCCGCTTGGTTCCGAAATAGGGTGTGGCGAGATCGAACAGGCCGTGTCCGACCAGCACGTTGAGCCTCGCATCGGTGGCGAGGATCTGGCGCAGCTCCGACACCGATTGCGGCGGGTTGATGCCGCGGCCGAAGTCCCAATGGCCCTCGACGGCGCCATTCAGGACCTCGTAGGAGCCATCGGGCCGCCAGTTCAGCTTGCGCGTCAGCACGTCGACCGCCGCGCTCGTCAGCGGCGCCTGGAGGGAGTCACCCGAGGGATCGCCGAACCGCGAGCTGCTCGAATCCGGATAGGGATCGAGGCCGCGCACCGAGCCGTCATAGCGCCCGGTCACCTTGCCGTTCTTGCGGTCCAGCTCGCGGCGGAATTCGCCGACGTCGAAGCGGCCGGCAAGCCTGCGGCTGACCGCCTGGTCAATGCCGGTGAACTCGGCGAGCTTGTCGGCGAGCCGGTTGGTAGCCTCCCGGTCCGCCTCGCCCTTGACGAGGTCGGTCAGAAATTCGCCGCGCGCATAAGCCTCGACGTCGGCGAGATCGGTGCGCGTGACCGGTCCTTTCGCCTCGCGCGCGACCGCCACGTAGCTCGGCAGGGTCGCGACATATTGCAGGAGGCTGGTGCCGGTGAACTCGCGGAAGTCGAGGAGCGGGGATACCAGGATCAATCCCCTGACGCCGACGCCGTGCTGGAGCTGCAACTGGCGCACGACCTTCGGCCCGCGGATGCCGCCATAGCTCTCGCCCGCGACGTATTTCGGCGAGGTCAGCCGGTCGTGCTTCTCCAGCCAGCGGCGGATCACCAGCGCGATCGCGTTGACGTCGCCATCGACCGAGTAGAACGATTTTCGCGCGTCTTCGCCGCTGGCGACGAAGCGGCTGTAGCCTGTGCTGACGGGGTCGATGAAGACGAGATCGGTGAAGTCGAGCCAGGTGTCCGCGTTCGGCCTCACCTCGGGCGAGGCCGACGGTGAGAGAGCTTCGCCGTGCAGCGGCAGCCGCCACGGCCCGGCCGCGCCGAACTGGAGCCAGGCCGAGGATGCACCCGGTCCGCCGTTGAACAGGAACGTCACGGGGCGCGTCGCGCGATCGGCGCCATCGAGCTCATAGGAGGTGTAAGCGATGTCGGCCAGCGGCTCGCCCTTGCCGTCGAACACGCGGATCGAACCAGCGGTCGCAGCGAAGTTGAGGGTGCGGCCGGGCAGATCGAGCGTCTGCTGCGTGGTGGAGTCCGCCGGGAGACGGTGCAGTTCGGCAGGCGACGACGAATTCTGTGACGCGGTTTGCGGACCGCTGCCGCGTCCGCCCTTCTGACCGGCTGGCGCGGCCGTCTCCGCGCGCGGCTGCGGTGGATCGTCCGCGTGCGCAACGCCTGCGACCGCGAAGATCGACAGCGCCAGCACCAGGATCGCGCAGCGCGCGGCCGGCAAGCTCGTGTCCATGATCGTCCTCCCTGCCCGGCTATGAGGAGCCGGTGCACATCCAAAGGCTAGCGAGCAAATGCGACGGTTTGGGGGATCGCCGGTCCAGCGGCGCCCGAGGAGGCCGGCCGGGCTCAGATCGAGCGGATTTTGACCGGAAATCGAGATGGACAATCGTCCGTTTGCCTTGCCGAGCGGTCCTCCTCGACAATGCGGGCCCAGGTCGTATAGACGAGCCCGGCGGAACTTTCTCTAGCCAGCGGCCTTGCCGGAAGCCATGACCAAGCCCATGCGATACGACCGGATCGCCTTCGTCGCGAGCCCAAGCAACGAGGCGCAGACCGCCTTCAACCAGCTCACCAAGGACTATGGCAATTGCGATCCTGGTGATGCCGACGTCGTGGTGGCGCTCGGCGGCGACGGGCTGATGCTCCAGACGCTGCACCGGAACATGCGCACGGGAAAACCGATCTACGGCATGCACCGCGGCACCGTCGGCTTCCTGATGAACGAGTATTCGACGCACGATCTGCGCGCGCGACTCGCGGCGGCACACGAGTCCGAGATCAACCCGCTTCTGATGCGCGCCACGGACTCCAACGACCGCGTGCACCTGCATCACGCCATCAACGAGGTCTATCTGTTCCGGCAGACCTACCAGGCCGCACGCCTGCGCATCCTGATCGACGAGCGCGAGCGCATGTCCGAGCTGATCGCCGATGGCATCATCGTGGCAACGCCGGCAGGTTCGACTGCCTACAACCTGTCGGCGCAGGGCCCGATCCTGCCGATCAACGCGGCGCTCCTTGCCCTGACACCGATCAGCGCCTTCCGGCCACGGCGCTGGCGCGGCGCCCTGTTGCCCAACAGCGCCTATGTCGTGATCGAGGTGCTGGAAGACGACAAGCGCCCGGTCGCGGCCGTCGCCGACCATGAGGAGGTGCGCAGGGTCCGCCGCGTCGAGGTGCTCTCAGACAAGTCCATCTCCATGCGCATGCTGTTCGATCCCGGCCACAGCCTGGAAGAGCGCATCCTGCGCGAGCAGTTCGGCTACTGAGCCCCGGCTCACTGGCCGCAGGGCTGAATCGCTTCCAAGCCTCCCGCCATGGCGGGATCGCTCAGCAAGTCAAAATCCCTGACCACCGGAACGAAACTTTTCGTCTCCGATGTCATCAGATAGATCGTCACTAGCAGCGAGTCCGACGGGCCTGCGCTCGCGCGACAGAATTCCCTGGCGGCCACGCCAAGTCCCATCGATCCGCGCTTGCCGTTCTTCCCCTGCTCGACCATCGAGGCGCGCAACGCCTCGAAGCGCGCGGCATCTTCTGGCGACAAGCGATAGGCGTAGATGGAGGAGTTCTGTGGCGGGGCCGGCAGGCCGCTCCGCTCGCGCGCGCTCAGCTCCATCATGGCGAAGCTCATCTTGGCCTCCGCCTCCCCCGACAGCTTGGTGACGACGTCGAGCTTGACCCCGCCCGAACGAGGCCGCAGCGCGTCGGGCAATTGCACGGCGACGCGCAGCATCGACAGATCCGTCGTCCTCGCATCGATGCGGGCGAGCGGCCGGATCGACGTCAGCGGCATCGAGCCGCATCCGGCGAGCATGAGCGCTGCCGCGCTCGAAAGAACGCGCAACCGGCGGTTCATCGCAGGCTTCTCCAGACTAACCTTGAAACGGGATCCGGCTAGGCCGATTTCCGGCCGGCCACGCGAGGCTCTCGCGCGCCGTCCGCATTTTCGGGGACGTATTCCAGGATGTCGCCGGGCTGGCAGTCGAGCACGGCGCAGATCCGCTCCAGCGTGTCGAAGCGGATGCCGCGCACCTTGCCCGACTTCAGCAGGGAGACATTCGCTTCCGTGAGCTCGATGCGGGCCGCGAGCTCACGCGACCTGATCTTGCGCCTGGCGAGCATCACGTCGAGATTGACGACGATCGGCATGGTCAGATGATCTCGCTGTTCTCGTGCCAGAGGCGAACGGCATCGCCCATCACGGTCGCGAAGGCGATGAGCGCGAGGCCGCTCAGCACCGACAGCACGTGCGACTGGTCGATGCCGAACATGACCACGATTTGACCCGGCTGGTTGGCCCGCGTCAGATTGATCGCCGTGAGCATCTGCACCAGCGGCGAGATCAGCGCATTGGCGATCAAAGCAAGGCCCATCCGCCGGATGCGCCAGGTGTTGTCGGCCACGAACACGTCGCCGCGCGCGAAACACGAAAACAGCATCGAGAGTTGCAACAAGGCGTAGATCACCGGCGCAAGCCCGATCAGGCTGATCAGCGCGCCGGCGAAGCGCGTGCCGGGATTGAGCGTGAAGGGCCGCGCCCCCAGCGGGGATTGAGTGGCGATCCAGTGCCGAAGCACCTCGTCGCTCGACCAGAGCAACGGCACCGCAATCACAGCGCCCGCGACGCAGACGAGCGCGCCGACGGCGACGATCCGTCCGATCCGCCGCAATCGCGGCTCGGCCGGCACGGGGCAAGGAAACACGATGACGCTCATTGGACGACGCTCCGTTCAAGCGGAATATTTTATTGTTTTGCGATAAAAAATGGCAGAATTACGATATCCAGACGCCCGCCCGCCCGATACGCCGCAAGATACAACCGCAACCCTTCATTAACCCCCGGCGCGATATGGTTAACGAAGGTTGACCGCTTTGGCCCGGGCGTCATGTTCCGCATCGATTTCAACAAGCTGCGCTTCCTCGTCTGCGACGACAATCCGCACATGCGCCGCATCCTGCGGACGCTGCTGCATTCGTTCGGCGCGCGCGAAGTCTACGAGGCCGAAGACGGCGCCACCGCGCTGGAAATGTACAGCCATTACGTCCCCGACATCGTCATCACCGACTGGGCGATGCCGATCTTCGACGGACTCGAGCTCGCGCAGATGATCCGGCAGCCGGAATCCAAGGGCAATCCTTACGCGCCGATCATCATGCTGACCGGCCATTCCGAGAAGCGCCGCGTCACCGTCGCGCGCGATGCCGGCGTCACCGAATTCCTGGCCAAGCCGATCTCCGCGAAAGGCCTGTACCAGCGCATCCTCAACGTCGTCGCCAATCCCCGGCCCTTCATCAAGACCAAGACCTATTTCGGTCCGGACCGGCGCCGCAACACCAACTCCGCCTATATGGGTCCCGAGCGCCGCGTCGGCGAAAAGCACGAGGTGCTGCAGCAGCCCTCGCTGCTCGACAAGGCCCGCTCCTCCATCTAGCGCAACGTCTCACACGAGGCCGGCATCATGGCGAAGAACAGCGCAAAGGACATCGAGGTCACGGCCTTCGCCACGCACCAAGTGATCACGCAGCCCAACCCGCTGCGCAAGGTTCTGCGCCGGGTCGAAGACAAGGACATTGACGATCCGATCGGCCGCGCCGAACAGGCGCTCGCAGGTCTCTCCGGCGAGTTCGAGGATTGGATGACGACCGAGGTGAACCGGCTGTCGGCCGCCTACGTCGCCATCCGCCATGACGGCTTCACCAAGGAGCGGCGCGACGAATTGTTCCGCGCCGCGCACGACATCAAGGGTGACGCCGCGACGTTCGGCTATCCCGCCGCGGCCGGAATCGCCGAGAGCCTGTGCCGGGTCATCGAGCACGCGCCCGATTTGGAGAAGGTGCCGGCCGAGCTGTTCACGCACCACATCAACGCGATCCTCGCCATCGCGCACGAGAACACCCAGCTCGACAGGATCAGCGTCTCCGCCGAGCTCAGCCGTCGCCTGCGCAAGGTCGCCGACGATTATCTCGCCCAGGTCAACCGCGACCGGCCCGAGCATCTTGAGGCGATCCTCGCGCCGAGCATCGTGCCGGTGGAGTAGCCCTCTCCTCGTCATTGTGAGCGCAGCGAAGCAATCTAGAATCCCGCCACGGGGACAGTCTTGATCGCTTCGCTGCGCTCGCAAAGACGGAGAGCTCCATCCCTACGATAAGTATCGTAGGGTGGGCAAAGCGGAGCGTGCCGACATCCGTCGCTATCATTGACGGATGGTGGGCACGGCGCTGCGCGCCTTTGCCCACTCTATGGAATCTCGCTAGGCCGCGATCAAATCGTCGTAGACCGGATCGATCGCATCATCCGCGACGATCTCGTCGCAGAACAGCCGCGCCTCTTCACGCGCCGATTCCGTCGCGAAGCGGCGAAGCAGGACCATCAGCGGCTCGGTGGCGCCGCGGTCGGTCTCACAATGGGTCAGCACGCGCTCGACCATGCGGCGGCGCAGCCGCGCGGCACCGTCGGCGCTGTCGACAAAGCCCTGCTCGTGGTAGGCATCGAGCGCCGCCTGAAACGCGGCGAACGTCGCCTCGGGCAGGCCGGCGCGGCGCAGCAGCGCATGCAGGCTGTTGCCGCGGCGGTCGTGCAGCAGCGCGGAGACGCGCGCCAGCGGCAGATCGGCGAGTTCAGCCAGCGCCGCGTCGAACAAATCGAGATTGCTCGACAGCAGCGCGCGCAAAATGAGACCGGCAGTCAGCTGGCCGGTGACGCGGAGGTGATGCACCAGCCCCTGCATATCGTCGCCGCGCGAGCGCGCCGCGATGTTGATGGTGGAGCGGTCGCGCGCCTCGATCGTCACGCGCTCGGCGCGGTCGGCGCTCAGCCAGTTCCGCGCGACGACGAATTGCGCCAGCGTCTCGGAAAGCTTTGCCACCAGCGCGGCACGCGTTGCCGCCGGCAGATCCTCCAGCACCAGCATCGCCTCGCGGATCGCGGCGAGATGGCCGTGACGCTCGACGATACGATTCCACGAGAACGGCGCAAGCTCGGCATGGGGATTTTCGATCAGCTCGAGCGCCGACGCCGCGCAGCCGACTTCGGCGATGGCGGCGCAGACCGACACCGGCAGCGCGATGCGGCGGGCGACCGCGCACTGCACCTCGTCATTGCCGGTGGCAACGATGTCGACGAGATCGGCGTCAATCAGCAGCGGCGAATGCTCGAGCACGGGCAGCGCGACGGTCGGCTGGTCTGCCGACAGCGCCCGCACGATCGCAGCCGGCGCATCGAGGCTGCGCGCAAACGCCTCGGCCATCGCCTGCCGCACCAGCGGCGAGGGATCATCGAGCTGCATCAGAAGCGCGCCTTCGGCGGCGACGCGGTCGTCTGTCGAAAGGTCTGAGATCAGCCAGGCCCGGGCCAACGCCCGTGTCGCCTCGGCCCGCTCGCCGGCGGGCGCCGTCCTGATCCAATTGATAAACTGCCGAACGATCATGCTGCTTCCGGCTTACACAACAAACAAAATGGTGACGGCTCGTCACGTGCAACACAAAATAAACCACGACGCTTAACAAAGCGTTCACCATAACTGGCTGGTTTCATTGACGTTTTGTTAAGGGAACAAAGGCGGTCGCCGCACGCTGCGCAGCACGTAGAGGTGCGCCGACTAGCTCGAGAACGTGCCGCTGCGATCGCTGAAGAGATCGAGCGGTTGCGGCGGACGCACCTCAGGCGTCGCGGAAGCGACGGAGGTGAGCGCGGCGTTGTTGCCCCACAATGTCTGCACCGTGGTCGAGACCGGCTGCGTGACGTCGCCTGGCTGATAGATCGAGCGGAATGCGGGTGCGATCGGCGCATTGTCCGCGACCGTCGAAGACGTCGCACTCACCGCCGTTACGCCGCGTGCATCCGGGAAAGTCTGGAGATAAGCGGCGTTGTCGATAACAGGCGCGATCGGCTGCACGCCGTTGGCGCTTGCGACCTGCGTGGTCGAGGGCGTATCGCCATACATCGCCATCGCGCTGCGGGTGAGTTTCGAATTCGCCGCGCTGGCGTAGCGCGCATCGAGTACCGTATAGACTTCAGAGACGCTACGGGCGCGGCCGTCCCTGGCGTAGAAGATCGAGCGGTTGGCGGAGGCCGCATTCGGAAACAGCCGCGCGCCGACGGCCTGCGGATTGTCCTCGGCATTGGCGATCAGTTTTGCCGCACCGCCGACGCCCATGAAATGCGCCATGTAGAGCTCGCTGTCGGACGGCCTGCGGCCGAGCAGACCGGTGAGCTTGAAGCTGTTCGACTGCGTCAGCGCCGCCGCCATGCTGGATGCGGCTTGCGGATCGTCCCGCAGCTTCATGATCGACCGCTTCATGAAGGGATCGTCGACAGTGTAGCTGCCGGAGGACGTTTTGGTGATAGCGCTGGCGTAATTGCCATAGCCGAGCTGGGCGCCCGCCTCCTTGACGGTGCCGAGCCAGGTCTGATCGATGAACTGGTAGAGCCCGTGCGCTGACGATGTGGTGGCGCCCGCCGTCGGATCGAAATCCGATTCTATCTTCGCGGTCGTCAGCATGTACTGGAAGCTGACGCCGGTCCGGTTGGAGACGTCCTTGATCGCACCGGCGACGCGCGCCCGCGTCGGGTCGAGAGCGACCGTCTGCATGGCACTGGAATTGTCGACCGACATGATGAAGTGCCCGCCCCGCGCGGCGTTGAGCGGCGCCGGCAATTCGGCGCCCTGTCGTCTCACCGTGGGACAGGTATGGTTAATGTGGCGTTAACTGGGCTTCGCCGTCCATCCCGAGTTATTCCGGGGCATCGCGAAGCGATGAGCCCGGAATCCATTCCACCGCACTTATGCCGTACCATGGATTCCGGGCTCGCGCTGCGCGCGCCGCGGAATGACGGGGGGCTACTTCTTATAAACCTCGTTCGGATCGAACAGCCGGCCGGCATCGACGAAGATCAGCCTGGCGCCACCGCCCGCGGCCTCGATCTTGCGATAGAAGCACGACCATCGCCCGGTGTGGCATGCCGCGCCAATCTGCTCGACGCGGAGCCAGACCGCGTCCTGGTCGCAATCGGTGCGCATCTCGACCACACGCTGGGTCTGACCTGAGGTCTCACCTTTTCGCCACAAGGCATTGCGGGAGCGGCTGAAGTACCAGGCTTCACCCGTGGCGATCGTCTTGCGCAGCGCCTCATCGTTCATGTGCGCGACCATGAGCACGTCGCCACTGACGACGTCGGTCGCGACGACCGTCACGAGGCCGCTCGCGTCGAACTTAGGGAGAAAGGCCAGGCCTTCCTCGATCTCATCGGAGTGAGCGGACACAGCAACTCTCGCCAGTCATTCGCGAGGTCAGCGCTGCAGGCCTCGCACCAGGGACAGGAAACGGGCCTGCTCCGCCGGATTGTCGCGGAACATGCCGGTGAAGCGGCTGGTGAAGGTGGAGGCGCCATGCTTGGCGACGCCACGCACCGACATGCAGGTATGCTCGGCCTCGATCAGCACCGCAACGCCGCGGGGTTTCAGGATCTCATCGATCGCCGCAGCGATCTGCGCGGTCAGATGCTCCTGGGTCTGGAGCCGGCGGGCAAAGATATCGGTGAGGCGGGCAAGCTTGGACAGGCCGACGACGCGTTCCACCGGTGTGTAGGCGATATGCGCCTTGCCGTAGAACGGCATCATGTGGTGCTCGCACTGCGAGGTGAACTCGATGTCGCGCACCAGCACGAAGTCGTCATAGCCGGCGGTCTCACCGAAGGTGCGGTCGAGCACCTCGGCCGGGCACTGGTGATAGCCCTGATAGAGCTCGTCGAAGGCCTCGACCACGCGGCGCGGCGTGTCCAAAAGGCCCTCGCGCTCGGTATTCTCGCCGATATAGGCAAGCAGCGTCTTCACTGCCGCTTCCGCCTCGGCGCGCGCGGGGCGCGGCTGGTCGGCGCGAACGGCGACCGCGAGGAATTCGGCAGGGTCCAGCTCGGCCGGGCGGCTCTCGGGCTGCCGGTCAGCGGGCTTGTTGGGGCGGATGGATTTGATTGCCGCGTCCATATCTTCTCCGTTCGACGGCCTCAACGGCCGGAGTGTCACCGGCAGACGGGGCGGCAAGCCGCCGGACGCCTGAAGAAAACAGTTTTGACGAAAAAGGCCCCTGCGTCATCACGCTGGCAGCGCAGATCTGGATCATCCCCACCGCACCGCTGGACTGTTTTTCCGCCAGTTCCGTCCCTATATAGGACCGTGGGCGGCGGCCGCCAAGGCCGATCCGGTAGGTAAGTGCTGGACTCCATCACATGCTGAACGACATCTATAACAAGCGGATCATCGAGCTGGCCGGGAATATTCCGCGGCTCGGGCGGTTATCGGACGCCGATGCCACCGCCACCGCCCACTCAAAGCTGTGCGGCTCGACCGTGAAGGTCGATCTCAAGATGGAGGGCGACATCGTCACCGACTTCGCCCATGACGTGAAGGCCTGCGCCTTGGGCCAGGCCTCTTCATCCATCATGGCAAGTCACGTCGTCGGCTCGACCGCGAGCGAACTCCGCGCGTTACGCGAAACCGTTCGCAAGATGCTGAAGGAGAATGGCGCTCCTCCCGAAGGCAAATGGGAAGAGATCAAGTTCCTCGAGCCGGTGCGCGACTACAAGGCGCGGCATGCCTCGACGCTGCTGACCTTCGACGCCGTCGTCGATGCCATCGGCCAGATCGAGGCGAAGGCGAAGCAGCCCGCCGCGGCCCAGGGCTGATTCCTTCATCATTCCGGGGCGCCGCAAAGCGACGAACCCGGAATCCAGAGCTTGCCGATCGAGATTCCGGGTTCGCGCGAAGGCGCGCCCCGGAATGACTGCAAGGATTTAAGAGCTTACTTCTGCACCGCCGCAGCCGGCGTGGCCGCGCTGCCGGTCGGCACCAGGGCTTCCGCCGTCTTGGTCGACCTGGCGGCCTGCGGCGCCTGCTCCGGCTCCGCACCGAACCTCGCCTGCGTCTTCGGCGCCAGCTCCGCCACTGCCGGCGTTTTGACGTCCACATGCGGCAGCACATCGGCGACGAGATCGGTCGTCACGAGATTGGTGAGCTTGAGCTCGCCCGGGTCGAGCTCGTGCAGGTCTTCCCACGGCGGAACGCTGAGCGCGAGCGACAACAGATCGCCGGCACCGCCCATGTCGAAGGTGTATTTGGCGAGCCGGCCGATGTCGCGCTCCACGATCATCAGGTCCTGCGCGCTGTAGCTCGCCGCCTTTGCGTCGTCGGCCCGGTCGCCCATCCAGATCTGGTGAACCCGGACATGGGCCGCATCGGGCACGTAGCGCTTCTTGCCCGCCAGCAGCAGGAACACGCACATGGATTCACAATAGGCTTCAGGCGCGACCGCCGGGCGCGCCGACTGCCCGCTGCGGTTCTGAACGCTGATCCCAACCGTGGTCATAAGGCCGAGGTTGCGGAAGCGCCGGCCGAGCGTGATCGCGTCGTTGACGGACCCGCCGCTGGAATCGAGCACGACGGTGGCGCCACCGAGCTGACGTCCGCGCGCAAACTCCTCGAAATCCTTGGGAGTATCGGACGTGATGATCCCGACCGCGCTGACCCAGCCACGACAATTCGGCTCGCAGGCGACCCAGCTGAACTTCATCGGCAGCTTGCGCTCTTCAAGCGCAGCGCCGGCACGGGCCGTAGTGCCGGTCGTAGCGACAGCGCCGGACAGCGCGACACCAAGCGCGGCGGCCCCAAGCAACAACCAACCGCGAAGATCAAGGGAGTTCAGAAGTCTCAATCTGGTTCCTTCCCCAAGCCCCAAAGGTCCCCCAACAATCCCCGGTAGCGCCTTCTGAGTCCATCATACAGGCGTATGCTTCTACACACGGGCGTCATAAAAATGGTATCCGGGCGAATACAGATCGTCCACAGATACTTGCTGCACTGCTCCCAAAAAGCATACAAAATATGGCGCAGAAACAACAGCTTACGGTTCCCTGCACCGGAACCGTGCAACACCTCGCCCAACGTCGCAGCAAAGCGCACATGAAGCATTCAGCCTGCGAGCATTGTTCCAATCCGGTCGAGGGCGCGCTTCGGCTGCCGCGCAGATTCGGCCGTGCGCTGATCTGGCTCTACCGCCACACGCTCTCGCCGCTGGTCGGCTACAATTGCCGGCACCTGCCGACCTGCTCCGTTTACGGCGACGAAGCGATCGAGCGGTTCGGGCTTTGGGCCGGCGGCTGGATGACGCTCGCGCGCCTACTCCGCTGCAATCCGTTCGGCACGTCAGGCATCGACAATGTGCCGCTCAACGCGCCGCTGGGCGCGCGCTGGTATCTGCCCTGGCGCTACGGTCGCTGGCGCGGCGTCAACGCGCCGTAGCGCGCGCTTTTTTTGCGGATCATTCTGGGCGTTTGCTGCGACGCTTTGCGCATCGCTGCTCTGAGTGGAACCTCCCGCCCCCTTCCTCGCTTTATCGTGATGCTCCCACGGGAGGAAACAACAATGCGCTGGAAAATCAGCCCTCGCGTCAGGCCTGGTCCCCATCACGGTGCGGGCGGACATCATCACGATCCCAGAACCCTCGACATGCTCGCCATCATCGCCCTGCTGGTGCTCGCGGCCGGCTCCGGCTGGTATCTCGCGACGAGCTTCGCCACGCCGCCGAGTTCAACGGCCTTCATCGTGCCGAGCCAGAGCGTGCACTGGTAGCTCAACGTCAGAGGTCGAGCACCAGCCGATCGGCGTCCGATCCGGCGACGCAAACCATGAGATAGCGTTCGCGCTCATATGACGACAGGATGCGGTCGCGGTGCACCGGCTTGCCCTCGATCCAGCCGACCTTGCAGGCGCCGCAGATGCCGCCGCAGCAGGACGTCGCGATGTCGATGCCCTCTTCCTGCAACGCAGCCAGCATGGTCTGGCCGGCCCGCACCTCGATCTCCATGCCGGACCGCGCCAGCAACAGCGTAAAGGGCTTTGCATCTGGTTCAATCACAGGTCGTGGCGCGACGAAGCGCTCGACATGAACATTGGCCGCGGGCCACGCTGCCGTCAGCCGCGCGAAATCATCAATCATGCCTTCCGGGCCGCAACAGGCGACCAGCGTGTCCGATCTACGCTCCCCGACGAGCGCCGCGAGATCAGGACGCCCGGTCCGGGACGTTCGGTGCACGACGAGGCGCCCCTTTTCGATCAGCACGCCGAGATGCGCGGCGAGCGGCACCTCATCGCGCACGATGAGATGCAGCACAAAGTCGGCCTCGCCCGTCCGCACGAGGTGCCGCGCCATCGACAGAAACGGCGTCACCCCGATGCCGCCGGCGACGAAGACGTGACGTCCGACGTCGGCGCCTGCCCTGAGCCCGCCACGCGGCAGCGAGACGCCGATGACATCGCCAAGCCTGACATCATCGTGGAGCGCGCGTGAACCGCCACGCCCCTCTGCCTCGCGTTTCACGGCGATGATATAGCGCGCGTTGTCGGCGGGCTCGTTGCACAACGAATAGGTACGCACGAGCCCATTGGGCAGATGCAGATCGATATGCGCGCCGGGCCTGAACGGCGGCAGTTCCCAGCGATCGGGATCGACCAGGGTGAACAGCTTGATCCCGTTGCCTGCCTCCTCGATGTCGGCGACGACCGTCTTGACCGTCGTGATCGGGCGCGCCTTCATGCTGCGTTCCGCACGATATCGCCGACCTTCACGACGCCGCCTTGCAGGATTTTGCAGTTGAGGCCCGAGCGGTTGATCAGGGGATCGAAGATCGCCTTGCCGGTGATCTCCTCGATGTGCCGGCACGGCACCGACAGCCGCGTCGCCTCCAGCAACGTCTCGCCCAGCCAGAAGCGCCGGCCGACCAGATGGTTCAACGGCACCCCCTCGACCGTGACGTTGCGTCGGTGTTCCTCGGGTCTCAGCTCGATGCCGGCGTCGCGCTTGAGCGCGACCAGTGTCTCGAGCTCGAACAGGGTGACCTGCCGGCCCTCTTCCGGCTTGTGCGAGTAAAACCCCTCTTCGTTGCCGATCATGTAGCGATCGCCTTCGATGCCCCGGCCGGCGACGAGATTGATCCGCTCCGCTGCGCGCATCGGCAGGAACGCACGCGGGGTGAAATGAAGGAAGCGCACCACGCCGGTCCAGCCGAGCTGTGCTGCGCCCTGCGTCGAGCCGGCGCTGATGGTATCGAGCATGACAATTCCCCTTGGGTGAGCGATGCGCGCCGCCGGCAGCGACGCGCCGCGGGATCAGGTCAGTTCTTTGTTCGCCATCTCCGGCGCGAAACTGGTTGCGGTCGCGGTGACCGCGGCGCAGGCAATGAGCAAGAGCGAGACCGGCCAGGTTGCGCCCCCGCTCCAGGCCATCAGAAATGCCGCAATCAGCGGCGTCAACCCGCCGCTCAGGGCCGCACCGACCTGGAAGCCGAGCGAGGCGCCGCTGTAGCGCAGCCGCGCGGAGAACAACTCGGAATACCAGGGCGCACCGATGCCGAACATGACCATCTGACCGAAGGTGATCGCGACCACGATGGTGCAGACGACGATGGCGGGATCGCGGGTGTCGAGCAACCAGAACAGCGGGAAGGCAAACAGTGCGGAGAACACGCAGCTCGCATAGAACATCGTCTTGCGGCCGACGAGGTCCGACAGCCAGCCGAACAGCGGAATGGCAAACAGCGCAACCAGCGATGCGGCGAACGCACCGTTCAGGACCACCGCGCGCGGCAGCCCCAGATTGGCCGTGGCGTAAGACATCACGAACACGCCACCGATGCTGGCATAGGCGATCTCGGAGATCTTCAGACCGACCGCAGTGAAAAACGGCCTGCGGTGATGCCTGAAGATCTCGACCAGCGGCATGCTTGCGACTTCCTTCTTGGCCTGGACCTGACGGAAGGCGGCGGTCTCCTCCATGTTGAGACGGATGTAGAGACCGACGCCGACCAGAAGGATCGAGATCAGGAACGGAATGCGCCAGCCGTAAGCCATGAAATCGTTTTCCGGCAGGCTCGCCACCAGCGCGAACATGCCGATCGCGGCGAGATTGCCGATGGGATTGCCGACCTGCACCATGCTGCCGAGCAGTCCGCGGCGATGTGTCGGGCAGTTCTCGACCACCATCAGCACGGCCCCGCCCCACTCGCCGCCGAGGCCGATGCCCTGGAGGAAACGCAGGCCGATCAGCAGCAGCGGCGCGGCGATGCCGATCTGATGATAGGTCGGCAGCAGACCGATCAGGAAGGTGCCGATACCCATCACCATGATGGTGATCGCGAGCATCGCCTTGCGGCCGACCCGGTCGCCGAAATGACCGAAGATCGCCGCTCCAAGCGGCCGCGCCAAAAAGCCGACGGCGTAGGTGCCGAAGGCCGCGATGGTGGCGAGCGTGGGATTGCCGGCGGCGAAGAAGACCTTGTTGAACACCAGCGCGGTCGCCGTGCCGTAGATCAGGAAATCGTACCATTCGACCGCGGTGCCGATCACGCTCGACCACACGATCCGTCGCAAGCTCGCCGCCTCGTCCGGTGCTACGCTCAGGGTTGCGTCGTCTGCTATGGTCATCGATCTCTCCAAAAGGTACCGGCGCCTAGGAAAAGCAGTTGGTTCCGTCCGTGGAGCCCATCGGCAACCAGGACGGTAAAATCGATCATGTTTACTGTTGGAAATCAACGCCACGAAATGCGGCAACTGCCGCCGATCGCGGCAAAGGGCGTAAAATGCATCAATTTTTGGCTTATCTTCGCGATATACCAGCAGACCTGCTCACATTATCCGCGGTATTGCCCGAAATTTCTGCGCAAGAGTTTTCTGCCGGAATACGCCTGCAGGCGGCCGGGCCGGCCGATCCGCGCCGTCGGACTGGCAGTCGGGCGGCATCTGTTGCAAAAGTAGCCCCAGCAGTTCGGGAGATTCCTGCGTGCTTGACGTCAGCAAAGCGACAGCGGTCGGGGCCAATATCCGCCAGGCGCGGATTGCCAAGGGCCTGACGCTGGACCAGCTTGCCAAGCAAAGCGATCTGACGCGCGGCTACATCTCGCTGGTCGAGCGCAACCTCAAGATCCCCTCACTCGCAGCGCTGCTGCGCATGGCCGCGGCCCTCGAGGTCAATGTCGCGAACTTCTTCGATCCGAACGCCGAGCCCGCGCCGCGCTACACGCTGTTCCGCCGCGAAGGCGGCAACGTCCCGCTGTTCCAGGACACGTTTGGTGTCGTGCCGCTGGCGACCGGCCGCACCCGCAAGATGATGGAGCCGTTCCTGCTGAGCCCCCCGCACAAGGCGGCAACGCGCGCCTCGCATGCTGGCGAGGAGCTGCTGTTCGTCATCAACGGCAAGATTGCAATCAAGCTCGACGGCGAAGAACTGACGCTCGGCAAGGGCGACTGCCTGTATTTCTCAGGCGAGACCCCGCATGAGGTCAGGAGCCTCGGCCGACAGAAAGCCGAAGTGCTGGTCGTGGTGGCCCAGACGCCCTGACGCCTGATTCAGCAAACAGTCTAAATTAGCGGAACCAGAAGAAGCGTCCGGGCGGCGGCGGAATCGGCTCGGGCGGACGCGGCCGCTTCGGGCGCGGCGGTCTCGGCGGCGGCTCGGCGGATGACGTGGCTTCCACGGCCGGCGCGACCTCGCTGCCCGGCACCTTCACCGCGAGCAGCAGATTCGATTCATTCATGCGCCAGCGATAGCCGACGCCGAAATCGATCGGCTGGGCGCGCGTGAACAATGCCGCGTAGCGCTCCTGGTAGCGGCCGGGGAACTCGTCGATCGGTCCGAGATAGCGGCCGAACGGGAAGAACCGCCATTGCCGCGCGCTGTAGTTCGCAAGCGGAATACCGGAATCGTCCTGGATGATGGTCGCGCTGTTGGCGAGCAGCCAGTCGCGCGCGACGGTGAAGTTGCCGGAGTGCAGCAGATAGGACGCGCTCTTGATCAGGCTGTTGCCGGGCCCGAGCGTCTCGCAGAACTTCAGGAAGCCCGTCGAGCGCGCGCTCGCGTTGGAGAGGTCGGCGGAGAAATAATAGAGCGTGCGTGCCTCGCCATCGGGGCCGGCAAAGGTGATGCGGACGCCGCGTGTCGCGTTCGGTCCCGGATTGTCGTTGCCGACATGCATCCCGCCCTTGTCGTCGAGAGCGACCATCTCGACGTTGCGGATGGTCTTGCCGGAGCGCGCGAGGAAGACATAGAGGATGGGCAAGGTGCCGTTGACCTGGTTTGTGTGCAGGTCGACCTTCATCTGCTTGGTGATGAAGAAGGAGAAGCTCAGGATCGAGCCCAGCGAGCGCTCGACACTATAGAGTGCGGCCCCGACCGACGGGCGCGGCAGCCGCGTCAAATCAGGCACGGCGCCGACCGGCTCCAGCGCGCCAAGCACATAGGTGCTCGCCTTGGAATAGAATGCGTTGGCGTAGAGGAAATCCGGGCCGCTGAACAAATAGAACATCGTCGGCCTGGGTGCAGCCAGATTGACGTCGGCCCAGCTCCGGATCTTCGAGAGCTGTCGCTGCTCGAGCTGGGCGAAGGCGCCGTCGAAGAATTTTGCGTGGCGTTGCCAGCCGGGGTCCCTCGTGAGCGGCACCAGCGGCGAGTCCGCCGAAGGCTGCATGCCCGCCAGGAAACGCGCGGTGTCGTCGAAGGTGACCTCGGCGGCACGCGCCGATGAGATGGCCGCAACGAGGAGGGCAAGAGCGACGGCCGCAAGTCTCATGGGACGAAACATGTCTATTCGCGACGTGATGTATGGCCAGCGGCGACCGGCCGCCTGCGGAAAACTGCATAAATCAACAGGCCCGAGAGCATGACGAGCATGCCCGAGAGCGACTGAATGGGCCGCTCGGTCAACAGGTAGTACATCATGAACCCGGTCACGAGCAGGAAAACGAACGGCGTGAAGGGGTATCCCCAGGCGCGATAGGGCCGCGGCAGCTTGGGATCGGTAATGCGCAGCTTGATGACGCCGGCGACCGTGAAGAACGAGCAGAACAAGAGCGCGAACTGGATGAAGTCGAGCACCGCCTCGAAGCTGCGCGTGAACAGTAGCAGGTTGGTCACCGCGAGCTGAAACAGGATGGCATAGGCCGGCGCGCCGCTGACCGATCGCTTTGAGAACACGCGCAGCGCCGGAATGTCCTCCCCCATCGTCATCATCACGCGCGGGCCGATCCACATCATCGCGCTGATCGAGGAGATCAGGCCGACGCAGATCATCGCGCCGACGATGCGGCCGCCGAGGCCGCCGAAGATCGCGCTGCCGGCGACGCTGGCGACGTCGAGCTGACCCGCAAGCGCACTGACGGGCGTTGAGTAGAGGAACACGGCGTTGAGCGCGACATACAGCACCAGCACGATCAGCGTACCCGCGAGCAGCGCGCGCGGCAGGCTCTGTTGCGGCGTGTTCATCTCGCCGATGATGTAGGTCGCCGCATTCCAGCCCGAGAACGAGTACATCACGAAGACCAGCCCGATCGCAAAGGGTGCGCTGACGATATGCGCAAGATCGCCCGGCTGCGGCGTGAAGGCGATCGGCTGCGGCACGCCGACGATGAAGCCTGCGACGAGGAAGGCGACGATCAGCACGACTTTCAGGATCGTCGAGATCAGCTGGAACGTCGAGGAGTGCCTGACGCCCGTTAATTGCACGAGCGAGACCAGCCAGACCACGCCGATGGCGAGCGGGATCGGCGGCAGATCGGGGATGACCGATTTGGCGTACTCGCCGAACGCCATCGCCGCCAGCGCAACCGGCGCGGCAAAGCCGACGGTCGCCGAGACCCAGCCGGCGAGAAAACCGAAGGCGGGATGATAGGCGCGGCCGAGGAAATTGTACTCGCCGCTCGAGCGCGGAAACATCGCCCCGAGCTCACTGTAGGCGAATACGCCGCACAGCGCGACGATG
Source organism: Bradyrhizobium sp. USDA 4486 (assembly GCF_054057995.1). NCBI lineage: Bacteria > Pseudomonadati > Pseudomonadota > Alphaproteobacteria > Hyphomicrobiales > Nitrobacteraceae > Bradyrhizobium > Bradyrhizobium sp. USDA 4486. The sequence goes on along the minus strand of NZ_JBSRZV010000001.1, from coordinate 1,441,986 downwards.
CCGCCGACAGTCCACAGCAGCAGGATCGAGAAGCCGGACGGGATGTCCTTGACCTGGAAGCCGAGGCTGGTGAAGACGCCGACCCCGATCATGTCAGCAACGACGATGGCGGTCGCGACCAGAGCGGAGACCCCCGACCCGCTTCCGGTCAGCCGGCCAGTCCAGGGCGCAGTACCCGCATCTGATGCCGTCATCGGGGTCCTTAAAGCGTCGCGCCTCCTGGGAGGCATCGTGCAGATCGATCCAGTCAATTCAAGCAGGGTTAACAAGGGTTAAATGAGGCGAACGGAATTGGTAATTTGGCACCTTTCATGCTTGGTCTTGGGCAATAAACCCGCCCAAACACCGGCAAATCCCGTTCCCCTCCCCCACAATCAGGACACGATTGCATGGTCCCTTTTAAGCGCTCCGGATGTGGGGAAGTTTTTCCGGACGCTTAACGTCACCTAAACGCCGGTCGGCTCAATTACCTTAAGCTTGCCGATTGACTTGAAGTGACTTGGGGTCATGGGTGGATGGTCGGGGCCGTTCCGAACGTGAGAGCTGACACGCGTGCCGATCGGACGAATTCCGGTCGGCACGGTCGTGCGCTCCGGATCGGCCTGGTCTCGGCTTTGGTGCCGTTCTCGCTCGCGCTGGTTCAATGCGGCAAGGCGCCAAATCCGGCAGCGCTCGCGGCGAACTCGCAGGCCAATGTTCAGGTCAATCAGGTCGTAGCCAAGACCAATCCGCAGGCCTCCAATCGGCAAGTAGCGGGCGGCGACACCTTCGAGGATCGCTTCCCTGCCCCGCAGTTCACGGAGCGCTTCCCGTCGGCGAGCGAGAGTTTTCTGCAACGGCAGATGTCGGACTTCTCGCCCAAGCGCGCGGTGCAGCAGCCGCCGCAGTCGGAGCAGGCCCCCTACAAGGTCGCCTCGCTTGAGCCTCAGGTCCCTTTCAAGCGCCCCGCACGTGACGACCTGACGACGCTCGTCAGCATGAAATCGTCGGCGTTTCCTTATTTCGGTAACAACCCTGCCTCCGACGCACCGTTCCTCAACATCTCCAAGGGCGACCGCCGCGGCCACCGCAGCTATTCGGGGCGCGTCTACTGGCAGGACGAGACCTACAGCGACAGCCGCGTGCTGGTGCACGTGCCCGAGCATTTCGACGTGCGCAAGCCGGGCGTGATCGTGGTGTTCTTCCACGGCAATGGCGCGACGCTCGAACGCGACGTGCGCGACCGGCAGCTGGTGCCGCAGCAGGTCACCGATTCCGGTGCCAATGCCGTGCTGCTCGCGCCGCAGATGGCGGTCGATGCCGCCGATTCCAGCGCCGGCAAGTTCTGGCAGACCGGCGGCTTCAAGCGCTTCATGGAGGAATCGGCAAGCCACCTCGCCCGCCTCACCGGCGATCCCAACAGCGAGCGCGCCTTTGCCAACATGCCGATCCTGATCGTCGGCTATAGCGGCGGATTCCTGCCGACGGCCTGGAGCCTCGAGGTCGGCGGCATCAGTGACCGCGTCCGCGGCGTCGTGCTGCTCGACGCCGTCTATGGCGAGATGGACAAGTTCGCCTCCTGGATCGAGAGCCATCGCTCCGGCTTCTTCGTCAGCTCCTACACCCGCTACACCGCGCGGCGCGATCGCGGGCTGATGAGCATGCTCAGGCAGAAGGGCATCGGCGTCTCCGAAGACATGGACGGCCCTTTGCGCCCCGGCAGCGTGGTGTTCGTGGAGACCGGCGAGGGCATCACGCATCGTGACTATGTGACGCGTGCCTGGACGCGCGATCCGCTCAAGGACGTGCTGGTGAAGATGTCGGCAACGCCCGCACTGGCCCTGACGCGCGTTGCCGCCACCAATTCCGCACCGAGCCGCTAGGGCAGCGCTTCCAAGCGAATTCGATACCGGTCTGCGTCAATGAAACGCGTCAAATTGAGAATTGCGCCAGCCGGTATTGGGCTGCGCTGCCGGCAATTGTCTCAAGCCCTGCTCAAAATGTGATGTTGATGGCCGACAAGCGGACGCAGCTCTTGGTCGACCAGCTCTTGGCCGACCAGCTCTTCGCCGATCAGCTCTTGGGCAGCTTCGGAATGCTCTCGGCAAAACCGTTGAAGCAGGCCAGCCGCTCGTCCTCTTCCTTGAAGAAACGGCAATCGGCGTAGCCCTTGGGCTTCGCCGGCTTCGGCTTCGGCGCCGGCGGGATCACCGCGTCGTAGCAGTTGAGGCGGTCCTTGGTGCCGTCGTCGATGTCGAGGCAAGCCTGGAGCCGCGCCGCGACCGATTGCGGCTTGCCCTTCGGCGCCGGCGCGGCCGTAGCAGCTGCTGCCGCCTTGGTCCCCTTGGGCTTGACCTGCACCAGCGGCTTGTCCCCCACCATGGGTGGCTTGTCGGTCTGCGCAAACGCGGAGGCTGAATAGAGCACAGCGGCAACCGCCAGAATCATCCTCATCTCAGTCAACTCTCTTTGGTCCCCATGACCGGCCTTCTAGCGCTCCCGCGCGCGGTTTGCCAAGCACCTTGCGCACAGGAAAACGCTGGAATTCAGGCCGTGGCGGCCGCAGCCGGCCGGGGCCGGGTCAGGACCACCAGGATCAGCGCCAGCACGACGAAGCCGACCGCGACGAAGCCGAGGGTATGCAGGAGCTCGCGGGCGAACAGCAGGCCGCCGACGGCGGAGCCCACGGCCTGGCCGATATAGAGGACGGAGGTGTTGAGCGCGACGGTCGCTGATGCCAGCGGCGGCGCAGCCGCGACCAGCCGCACCTGCTGCATCGAATTGGTCGAGGCAAAGCCGAGACCCCAGACCGCCACCGCGACGGTCATCAGCACGAAACTCCCAGCGCCGAGCGCCCAGCCCGTAATGCCCGCAAGCAGCAGGCAGGTGAACAGCAGCGAGGTTCGGAACGGCCCCCAGGTGTCGACGATGCGGGTTGCAATCACGACGCCGAGGAAACCGCAGACGCCATAGATGGCGAATACCATGCCGATCGCATCGGGGCTTGCCTCGGTCAGCTTCTTCAGCAGCGGCCCCATGAAGGTGAACACGACGAACTGCCCGGACATTTGCAGCATGGTGATCCCAAGCAGGAGCAGGATCGCCTTGCTGCGGCCGACCGCAACCCAGGTCTTCAGATCCACGGGCACGCCCTTCAAGCCGCCCGGCAAGCGCATCAGCAATAGCACGAAGCTGATGCAGCCGAGCACGCCGATCGCGCCATAGGCCGAACGCCAGCCATAGCGGCTGGCGATGAAGGTGATCAGCGGCAGGCCGACGGCGGCGGCGAGCGACCAACCGAGAAAGATGTAGGCGATTGTGCTGCCACGCCGCTCCACCGGCACGATCATCGCCGCGGTGCCAGCCGCCTGCGGCGTGTAGAGCGCGCCAACCGCGAGCATGACGAGACGGATCATGAGAAGGCTGGCGTAGTCCGGCGCAAAGGCCGAGGCCAGATTGCCAAAGGCGAGCACGGCGAGCGTCACGGTGAGCAGCGTCCGCCGCTCGATCCGGCTGGTCAGCCACGCCGTCAGCGGCGAGCCGACGCATAGCGTGATCGCGCCGAAGGTGATGAGGAGGCCGGCCGCATGGATCGTGACGTCGAGCCCGCTCGCCAGTTCGGGCAGCATGCCCGCGGGCGCCAACACCGAGCAGCCGGTGACGAGATTGCCGAGCATCAGGGCGGTCGGCGCAAAGCGCCGGGCGGCGGCATTTTTCATGCAAACGCATGTAGCGCGGCTTGTGACGAGTTAAAGGGCACGGAGCCAAATACTTGGTGCAAGGCCCCCCTTTTTTTGCGCGCGACTTTCTTGGAATTGCCGGATTGCACAGGCCGAATCGCCTGATATATCGCTCGTTCCCGCTTACCTGCGCTCGTTCGCAGGAGTGAGCCTCAGGAGAAAAGCAATGTCCGACCAGCCCAAATCCGAGTCCGGCTTCCAGTACAGCCTCTCCAATCTGAAGCCCGTGACCCCCGCCCCCAAGATCACTCTCACTTTCCCCGACGGCGCCCAGCGCCAATATGACAAGAGCATTACCGGGCTCGATATCGCCAAGGGCATCTCGCCGTCGCTGGCCAAGCGCACGGTGGCGATGGCGCTCGATGGCGTGCTCGCCGATCTCAACGATCCCATCGACGCCGATGCCAAGATCGAGCTCGTCAATCGCGACGACCCGCGCGCGCTCGAACTGATCCGCCACGACTGTGCCCACGTGCTCGCAGAAGCCGTGCAGACGCTGTGGCCGGGCACCCAGGTCACCATCGGCCCGGTGATCGAGAACGGCTTCTACTACGACTTTTTCCGCAACGAGCCGTTCACGCCGGAAGATTTTGCCGCAATCGAGAAGAAGATGCGCGAGATCATCGCGCGCGACAAACCTTTCACCAAGGAAGTCTGGGACCGCGAGAAGACCAAACAGGTGTTCCGCGACAAGGGCGAGGCCTTCAAGGTCGAGCTGGTCGACGCCATTCCCGGCAACGAGCCGATCAAGATCTACTACCAAGGCGACTGGTTCGACCTGTGCCGCGGCCCGCACATGACTTCGACCGGCAAGGTCGGCAACGCCTTCAAGCTGATGAAGGTGGCCGGCGCCTATTGGCGCGGTGATTCCAACAACCCGATGCTGACCCGCATCTACGGCACTGCCTTCGCCAAGCAGGAGGATCTTGACGCTTACCTCAAGCAGATCGAGGAAGCCGAGAAGCGCGACCATCGCAAGCTCGGACGCGAGCTCGACCTCTTCCACTTCCAGGAGGAAGGTCCGGGCGTGGTGTTCTGGCACCCGAAGGGCTGGACCATCTTCCAGCAGCTGATCGCCTATATGCGCCGCCGCCTCTCCGGCGACTACAACGAGGTCAACGCGCCGCAGATCCTCGACAAGGTGCTGTGGGAGACCTCGGGGCACTGGGGCTGGTACCGCGAGAACATGTTCGCGGCGCAGTCCGCCGGCGACGAGGCCGAGGACAAGCGCTGGTTTGCGCTGAAGCCGATGAACTGCCCCGGCCACGTGCAGATCTTCAAACACGGCCTGAAGAGCTACCGCGACCTGCCGCTGCGTCTCGCCGAGTTCGGCGTGGTGCATCGCTATGAGCCGTCGGGCGCGATGCACGGCTTGATGCGCGTGCGCGGCTTCACCCAGGACGACGCGCACATCTTCTGCACCGAGGACCAGCTTGCGGACGAGTGCCTGAAGATCAACGAGCTGATCCTGTCGACCTATGCCGATTTCGGCTTCACCGGCGATCTCACGGTGAAGCTGTCGACGCGGCCGGAGAAACGCGTCGGCACAGACGCGATGTGGGATCACGCCGAGCGCGTGATGGCGACCGTGCTCAGCCAGATCCAGGCGCAAAACAACCACATCAAGACCGAGATCAATCCGGGCGAAGGCGCCTTCTACGGGCCGAAGTTCGAATATGTGCTGCGCGACGCTATCGGCCGCGACTGGCAGTGCGGCACCACGCAGGTCGACTTCAACCTGCCGGAGCGGTTTGGCGCGTTCTACATCGACCATGACGGCAGCAAGAAGCCGCCGGTGATGGTGCACCGTGCGATCTGCGGCTCGATGGAGCGTTATATCGGCATCCTGATCGAGCACTTTGCCGGCAACTTCCCGCTCTGGCTCTCGCCGGTGCAGGCGGTGGTCACGACCATCACCTCCGAAGGCGACGAATACGCCAAGGTTGTGCTGGAGCAGGCGCGGCGCGCCGGGCTCCGGGCCGAGATCGACCTGCGCAACGAGAAGATCAACTACAAGGTCCGCGAGCATTCGCTGGCCAAGATCCCGGCGCTGCTCGTGGTCGGCAAAAAGGAGGCCGAGACGCATTCGGTGTCGGTCCGCCGGCTCGGCAGCGACGGCCAGAAGGTGATGACCACCGCGGAGGCCATCGCCGCGCTGGTCGACGAGGCGACCCCGCCGGATGTCCGGCGGGCTCGCGGCGCCGTCTGACCCCTGAAATCGATCTAAACTCGCTTTCGGTTGCGGGCGTGCATCCCCATCTGGGGAGTGCACGCCCCAACACGGCCAGCCGATGAGGAAACCGCAGTGCCCGACGCCATCGAACTCCTGAAGACCCGCCGCTCGGTCAAGCCGCGCGAGATGACTGGCCCTGGTCCCTCCCCGGCCGAGCTCGAGACCATCCTCACCATCGGCGCTCGCGTGCCCGACCATGGCAAGCTGGCGCCCTGGCGCTTCATCATCTTCGAAGGCGATGCGCGCCAGCGCGCCGGCGAGGTGATCGCCAAGGTCTTCGCGCGGAAGCATCCCGGCGCGCTGGCGGCCGATATCGAGACCGAGCGCAATCGCCTGATGGACGCACCGCTGGTGATCGGCGTCGTCAGCTTCACCAGGCCGCATCCGAAGGTGCCGGCGTTCGAGCAGGAATTGTCGGCGGGCGCGAGCGCCATGAACATCGTCACGGCCGCAACCGCGCTCGGCTACGGCGCCTGCTGGCTGACCGGCTGGTTCTCGTTCGACCGCGACGTGCTCGACGGACTTGGCCTGAAGCCGGATGAGAAGCTCGCCGGCTTCATCCATATCGGCAAGCCGACCAGGCCGAGCGAGGATCGTCCGCGACCGTTCCTTTCCGAAATCGTGACGCGATTTTAGTCGAAGGCTTGTTGACGGCCTCGACGTCTTGCGGCTTTGATCCCTCCCGCGAGGGAGGAGGCGCGGATGAAACGCCGTGAATTTCTGGTCGGGGCCGCGCTATTGGCCGGCACGATGACGCGAAGCCGCGCCGCCGCCGATATCCCCGCTCCCTCGCCCGAGGGGCTCGACCGCATCAGCGCGTATTTCGACAACGAGGTCGCGAGCGGCCGGCTGCCGGGCGCCGTGATCCTGGTGCAGCAGCACGGCAAGCTGGTGTACCTCAAGACCTTCGGCGTGCGCGACACCAGGACCGGCCTTGCGATGACGCCGGACACGATCTTCGCCATCCACTCCATGACCAAACCGATCACGTGCCTCGGCGCGATGATGCTGATCGAGGAGGGCAAGCTCGCCCTCACCGATCCCGTCTCGAAATACGTCCCCCTCTTCGCCGACACCAAGGTGGGCATCGAGGTCACCGAGCCGGACGGCAAGCTGAAGCTCGACCTGGTGCCGCCGGTCCGTGCCGTCAACATCGAGGATCTGTTGCGGCATACCTCGGGCATCAGCTACGACTATATCGGCGGCAAATGGGTCGAGCAGGCCTACAAGGCCGCCAACATCTTCGAGGGTCAATTCAACAACAGGGAATTCGCCGACCGCATCGCGCGGCTGCCGCTGGCGCGCCAGCCGGGCACGCTGTGGCGCTACGGCCATTCCACCGACGTGCTCGGCGCCGTCATCGAGATCATCTCGGGCCAGACGCTTTACGAGTTCCTCAAGCAGCGCATCCTCGATCCGCTCGGCATGACCAGCACCAAATTCGCGCTGGCGACGGAAGGCGAACTGGCGCGGATGGCGCGGCCGCTGCCGAACGATTTCATCCTGCTCGCTGGCGAGCGCGACCGCCTCGACCATCCCGAATGGCAGTCCGGCGGCGGCGGGCTGCTGTCGACCATCACCGACTATCAGCGCTTTGCGCAGATGCTGCTCAACGGCGGCGAGTTCGAGGGCAAGCGTTATCTGAGCCCGGCCGCCTTCAAGGCGATGACGACCGATCACATCGGGCCTGGCTCCGGCGTCGGACGCGACTATTTCTATTTTCCGGGCGATGGCTTCGGCTATGGCTACGGCCTTGCCGTGCGCACCGATCCCGGCAATGCGAGGCCGCCGCCGCCGGGCTCACTCGGCGAATTGAAATGGGACTCTGGGAGCGGCACCTATTTCGGCGTCGATCCCAAACTCGACATGGTCTACCTCATGATGCAGCAGACCCAGAACGAGCGCAGCCGCATCACACCCGCATTCAAGGCGCTGGTCTACGACTGCTATCCTGAAGCGCTACGCCGCCCGTGAGGCGCGCTGGCCGAAATCGGCAAGCAGCTTTGCGATCTCCGCGGCAGGCCGCGCCGCGCTGAACAGGAAGCCCTGCACCTCGTTGCAACCCTCGGCACGGAGCCAGTCGAGCTGATCCTCGGTCTCGACGCCCTCCGCGGTCGTCGTGATGTTGAGGCTGCGGCCAAGACCCGAGATCGCGCGCACGATCGCGCCGCAATCGGGCCGCTGCGCCAGATCCTTGACGAAGGAACGGTCGATCTTGATCTTGTCGAACGGGAAGCTGCGGAGATAGCTGAGGCTGGAATAGCCGGTGCCGAAATCATCCATGGAGATGCCGACGCCGAGCTCGCGCAGCTGGTGCAGGATCGCGAGATTGGCATCGGTCTCGGCGAGGAAGATCGACTCGGTGATCTCGAGCTCGAGCCGCTTCGGCGACAGGCCGGACTGCGCCAGTGCCGAGATCACGACCTGAACCAGATTGCGACTGCGGAATTGCGTCGGCGAGAGATTGACCGCAACCTTGACATCGCTCGGCCATTTCACGGCTTCGGCACAGGCTTCGCGCAGCACCCACTCCCCAAGCTGCGTGATCAGCCCGATGTCTTCGGCAACGGGGATGAACTCCGCCGGCGAGATCATGCCCTTCTCCGGATGACGCCAGCGCAGCAGCGACTCGAAGCCCGAGATGCGGTCGGAGGCGATCGACACCAGCGGCTGGTAGTGCAGCTCGAACTCGCCATTGGCGAATGCGCGGCGCAGATCGACCTCCATGTCGCGGCGCTTCTGCGCCTGGAGATCCATCTCGCGCTCGAAGAAATGGTGCACGCCGCCGCCGTCGGACTTCGCCCGGTACAGGGCCATGTCGGCGTTGCGCATCAATTCCTCCGACGTCGTGCCGTCGCCCGGCGACAGCGCGATGCCGATGCTGGCTCCGATCACCATCTCCTGGCCGTCGATCTCATAAGGCGCGCGCAGCATGTCGATCAGCAAGGTCGCGCAGGCGCTGGCCTCGTTCGGCGAGACGTCGGCGGCCAGGATCACGGCGAACTCGTCGCCGCCGAGCCGGGCCGCGAGATTGGCGCCGCGGACGGCGGTGGTGAGCCGTTCGGCAACCTCTTTCAGCAGGCGGTCGCCCGACGGATGGCCGAAGGAGTCGTTGATGTTCTTGAACAGGTCGAGATCGATATAGAGCACCCCCACACGCTTGCCGCCAGCCTGCTCGAGCGCCTGCTTGAGGCGCTCCTGGAAATATTCGCGGTTCGGCAGATCCGTGAGCCCGTCATGGTGCGCCATGTGGGCGATCCGCGCCTCGGCCTTGCGCCGCTCGGTGATGTCGACCACTGCGACGAGATAGCCGTCGCGTTCATCGAAGGTGACGCGGCGGCCGAAGGTGAGCACCTCGATCTCGCTGCCGTCGGCGCGCAAGTGCCGCCAGTTGCGCGAGGAGTGATAGGTGTCGCCGACGCGTTCGAGCGCCTCGGCATGGCTCTCCCATTCGTCCTGCGGCCAGATCTCGTGCAGCTTCATGCGCAGGAAGGAGGCGCGGCTGTAGCCGTAATGCTGGACCGCGGCGTCGTTGACGCCGAGGAACTGCTTGGTCTCGGCGTCGAACACCCACATCGGCATCGGGTTGTTGTCGAACAGCAGGCGGAACGAGGCATCGCGCCGCTTCAGAGCGGTGACGTCGGAGATCGTCAGCGAGACCACGTCGGCGAACGCCGTGGCGCTGAGGCGGAGGTACCGACCCTCGTTCTCGATCTCGAGCTGCTCTCCGCGGCCGCCCGAAACGGCCTTGAGCAGGAATTCCATGATCTCGGGGGCAGCCAGCAACGTGCTGCCCTCGCCGATCCGCCGCCACAACAGGTTTCCGGTCGCAACCTTCAGCAGCGCGCTCGCGCTCTTGTTGTGGTGCACGACCTGGAGGTCGAACGGCTTGCCTTCGGCATCACGCAACGTCGCCAGCGAGACCACCGCATCGTCGGTGGAGGAGAAGATCGCATCGAGCAGATTGTATTGCGCGCCGCGCTCGTTGACATAGGCGCCGATCAGGGTCGCGCCCCAGCGCGAGGCGGTCGGCAGTGCCAGCACGTCGTAGGTCCGGACCATGCCATCGCGCACGCAATGCGCGCTGGCCTGGTGAGGCCGGCCGTTCGCGAGCGCGCTCGCCGCCGCTTCCGACAGCGCGGTGGCGCAATCGGGCGACAGTTCGGCGACCGGAATATCCCAGCGCTCCTCGCCGAGCCATTTCTGCACGTAGCGCCCGCTGCGCGACAGTTCGAGCGCGCCGTCATTTCTCAGCAGCGCGATGTGGTCGGCGAGCCGTCCCAGGCTGCCCAGCATCACGTCTTCGTAGCGGGGCAACCGGTCCCCCGGCTTCAACGCGGCACGCCATTTACGTTGAAGCACCGGGATGTCGTCGAACATTTCGGTGGCCGGTTTCCCCGACGTTCTCTTCGCGGCACTCATTGTAGTCCCCAACGCACATTCCCCGCGCATCCAATGCAGCGGCGCTTAAGGGCGTGTAAAAAGGACGCAGATGCGGGTCCCATTGAGTGATTATGACAGTTTTAAGTCAGGTGTTGGTTAGTGAGCGTTAGAGACTATGACAGGCGTTTGAAATGCGCCGCTCTCGTGTCCCCATGGGCCCCGGCTCTGCAGCGCACCGCTGAACAAGCGCTGCGCTGCGTCCGGGGCACGAGAGCGGAGTTTTCGGATACAACTGCTTCCACACCGTCATTGCGAGCGCAGCGAGCAATCCAGAGTCTTTCCGCGCAGGCAGTCTGGATTGCTTCGTCGCAAGGGCTCCTCGCAATGACGGTGCTTGGAGCAAGGACGCCGCTTCATCATTCGCATCTTCGTCGCAGACACACCTTCGCATCCTCGCGGCTGATCTCGCCCGAGCTTTGCCTCGTCACGCCACCCTCAATTGAGAAGAGGGCGCAGGGAAGACCGCATAGGCGTTAAGTTTATTCTTGAGTGTTGAAATCACACGTGATTCCAAGGGGCATGGCAGACGAATCGCTTCTAAATGAGGACTGGACGAGAGTGGTTGCGCAGCTGGGTGGGGCTGAGCAGCTTGAGATAAGCGCGCGCCAGACGAAGGCTTTCGCGCGGCGGCGCCAAATTCCAGACGCGGTGGCGTTGCTTCGGCTGATGCTGGCCTATTGTTTAGGGGAAAGAGGATTGAGATCGACAGCTGCGTGGGCGGCTTCTGTTGGCCTTGCGGACCTCAGCAGCGTGGCGTTGTTCTATCGCCTGCGTCAATGTGGCGATTGGTTTGCAGTGCTGGTGGAGAGCTTGCTCGATGCGGCAGCGCCGAAGGCGAGCCGAGGCCGCCTGATCCGCATCGTCGATGCGACGACAGTACCTCAGGCCGGGCCGACTGCCCGCAGGAGCAGTGAGCTTTGGCGGCTTCATAGTGCATTTGATCTGCCAAGTGAGCGCTTTGGTCACTTCGAGCTAACGGATCAGCAAGAGGGCGAAACGTTTGACCGGATACCAGTAGTCAAGAACGAGATCCGCATTGCTGACCGCGCTTATCTGCAACCTGACCGCATCGCGGCTGTCCGCGCGGCTGGTGCCGACGTTCTGATCCGAGCAGGCTGGAAGAACGCGCGCTGGCTTGATGCCCAAGGCCTTCCATTCGATCTGATGGCCCAATTGCGTGCGGCAAAGGCACGCGGACTGATCGATCGGAGGATTTGGATCAAACGCAAGGACGGGGCGCCTCTGGCTATGCGTCTGGTTGCGGTCAAGAAGCCCACCGGTGCGGCCGCGGCTTCGCGTCGTAAAGCTCGGCGAGACGCACGAGACGAAAACCGCATCATCTCCAAAGGGACTCTGGAAGCCGCGGATTGGGTCATTCTGGTCACGTCGCTCGCACGGGACGAGTTCTCCGCCAGGGATGTGCTTGCACTCTATCGACTGCGATGGCGGATCGAACTTGGCTTCAAGCGACTGAAAAGCCTGATTGGTCTCAAGACACCGCCTGGAACTGATCAGCGTTCGGCGAAGCCCTACCTGCTGGCTCACCTCTTGATTATCCTGCTGCTCGAGCCGCTTGTCCGCGACTTCGAGGACTCTCCCCACTGGAAGCAGGCCCCGCCTGACGACACCTGGCGGTTGGCGTATCTTGCAACAACTCGTTGCATCCTTGCTGCAAGCAATCATTCCACAACCAACCATCCGCCGCTTGCGCCGCAGTAAGCGAGCGCTCGGGCGGCACCTGCGCGAGCCTCCCCGAAAACGTCAATATCAATCAATGCTTGCGCTACCTTAACGCCTATGGGGAAGACCGGGTGCCGGCCGGGCACCCACGGTCCACTGTGCGAAAGGTGGCAACAAGAAGCTGCACAGCGGCATACAGGTGGAGCCGAGCAACCGGCCTTCCCTGCGCAGTGGTTGGAACGGCGTATGTCGTGCTCCCCCCGGGGAGCGATGCACGATTGCCCCCGTCGCCGTGCGGATGGCTGATGCGCGTGTCCGGTTGGACAGCACACATCACCGCAAGACTTGGCGCACAGACCCCGGGCGCCAGGACCACACGATTTGGCCGTACGCGAGATCACACCGGTCGTTGGCGCGACGCTCCCGCTCACGGCTGCCCACCCTGCGAAACTTGTCGCGCCGATGTGGTCCGCGCCCACCGCCGCCCGGCCCGCGTTCGTGACGATCGCGATCCGCCCCTCTTCCTTGGGCCGGGTTGCGGCGACACATACGCTATTTCCGAAATTCGGTAAAGCGGAATATTTTGGAGATCGCGGCTTGACCGTTCGCTTGGGTGTTTTGCCCGACGGGCAGCGCAAGAGCTTGTAGCCTGAGGACTTGTAACCTGGATGGTGCGCCCCGTAATCCGGGATCGCATAGGCGGGTGCAGCGGTGCCGGAGTGTGCTCCGTCCGGCTGCGAGCTGCGCTAAAGCATGATCCGGAAAAGTGCGAAGCGGTTTTCCGAAAAGATGATGCGCAAACAACAGCCTAAAGCGCGATGACGATTCATCCCAATCTCATCGCGCTTTAGTCCTCGCTGGACGCCGCGGAGGGATTGCGCAAATAGGCCTGCGACAGCAGGAAGAACAATGCGCGCTCGCCATGGTATTTGGCGGCCGGCCGGGTGCGCTCGAAACCGTCGGCAAATTTCTTGCCGGACTGGTCGCACACCTGCCACCGCCAACCGAACCGTTTGCGCCTGGTGAGGATGACTTCGAACATGCCGACGGGCTTGGTCCCCTGCTCCTGCCGGTCCCGCAGGTTCATCACTTGCGCCGGCCTCCCCCATTGGACGGATGTCCGACATATCACGCAGCAGGACGGAAAGAGAATAAAATTGAATATCGGACGTACGTATCTTCCACTGCCTCCTGCGCCGGCCGTGACGACGTCGCAGCGGCCGTGGAATAAGCCGTTGGCAGCGGTGTTTTCTCACCCCCGAGCCGCAGCTTGCCAGCGCTCACAGCGATATTCAGCGCCGAACACAAGCAGGCGGCGGTGAGCGTCCGCTCACTCCGACACGAGCACGACGGAGATCGGGGGAAGATGGATCGTTCGTGCGCCGGATGAGAATTATCATGCCGGGTACGAAGCTCGACGGCGGCCGCATGCGGCGTTGCCGCAAGAGCGCTCGCGCATGATGAAATATGGTTCGCCGGCCTGTCCGTGCTTCATGTCTCCCCGTCGGGAGCGGTGAACCGATTCCACCAAAACTCATCCCGCTTTAGCGCGCGACGACCTCGACTTCGCCGTCGACGCCGTTCACGACGTTGAAGCCGCGCTCGTAGACCTTGCCCTCGTTCTTGGCGATGGCACGGTATTCGCCTTCGGAGAGCACGACGCGGGGAAAGGCGCCGATCGATTCCTTGATGACGTCGCCGCCGGGGGTCAGCACCGACCAGGCGGTGTTGGCGAGCGCCTCGCCGCCGCGGTCGCTGACGAGCTTCAACGTGATGACCGCGGCGCGGTGGGTGATGGTGACGTCGGTGAGCTTGCCGGCCTGGACGCGGATATCCGAGCGCACCACCGAATTGGCGTCGCCATAGTTGGAGATGATGTAGTAGGTGCCCTCCGGCAGCAGCACGACGTCGCCGGCGGCGACGTTCGGCACCAGCGAGGCACGCTCACCGGATTCGAACTGGCTGCCCTTGTAGATCGCGAACGAGATCTGGTTCTGCGGAATGCGGCTGGCGCCGACCCGGCCTTCGATGCGCAGGCCTCCCGCCGGCAGCACGAAGGATTCGCGGTCGGTCTCGGCCTTCAGGCTGACGGTGCGCACCGCGCTGACGAGGCCGAAGGCGACGTGCACGACGTAATTGCCGGGCGGCAGCACGATGTTCGGCGTGGCGTTGCGATCTTCCTTGATCAGCTTGAAGGTGCCGTTCTCGTCGGGACGGTCGGCAAACACCCGCCAAACCAGGCCGCTGGTGATCGCAGCCGAGTCCTTGCCGTATTTTGCGGTCAGCGACAGCACGCCCTGGCCGGGCACGGCCGCATTGAGCGGCGCGGCCGGCGGCACGGTCGCGACTGCGGGTGGCGGCATGCTGGGTGTCACCGGCTGGGTCAGGGTCGGCGGCAGGCTTGGTGGGCCGGCGGCCTGCCCGGACGGCGCCAGCTGGATGGCGTTACCGGGTTCGGGCACCGACGCCGGCGGCACCGGGGGCGGACGATCGGAGAAAAGCTGCGCCTGCGCGGCATTTTGGCCCAAATTGAGCATGCACGCGGCAAGCATCAGCGCCGGCAGCAGCGTGCCGCTGCGCCGCCATCTGATGATGCCGTCACCCCCGCGTGTCATGTCACCTGCTTTTCACCGAAAACGCGGCAAATTCAAGCCTTGGCATATTCAAGCCTTGGCATATTCAAGGATTGGGAAGCCTGGGAAATACGGACTTTGGAACCGGGCTGGCGCCTGCGTGATTAGACCAAAGGCAGCCGGCCTTGCCACACTCCTGCCCCCTGCTTCCCGAACGGTATAAACCATGCTTGGCCTTCGTTCTGGCGGAGCGGATATACGGCGCCCATTCTGGTGTGGGGGCTGGCCCGGGTAGGAGAGTTTCGGTGCTTGAGATCTTGAAGGGCCGCGGCGCGAACGGCTCCAATGGCGAGAAGGTCGGCCTCGGTAGCATCCGCCGGCCGGTCATCGGCCTTGCCCTCGGCGGCGGCGCGGCGCGCGGCTTTGCCCATATCGGAATCCTGAGGACCCTGATCGCCAACGGCATCGTGCCTGATGTCGTGGTCGGCACCTCGATCGGCGCCGTGGTCGGCGGCGCCTATGCGGCCGGCCAGCTCGATACGCTGGAAGATTGGGGGCGCAGCCTGCAAGGCATGCGCACCATCCTCGGCTATCTCGACATCCGCCT
Source organism: Bradyrhizobium sp. USDA 4486 (assembly GCF_054057995.1). Taxonomy (NCBI): domain Bacteria; kingdom Pseudomonadati; phylum Pseudomonadota; class Alphaproteobacteria; order Hyphomicrobiales; family Nitrobacteraceae; genus Bradyrhizobium; species Bradyrhizobium sp. USDA 4486. The sequence continues at coordinate 1,426,731 of NZ_JBSRZV010000001.1, read as the reverse complement.
CAACGGCTCCGGCCTGATCGGCGGCGAGAAGCTTGCGACCCGGCTCGAGGAGGCGATCGGCCAGACCCTGATCGAGGAGCTACCCATCAAGTTTGCGACTGTCGCGACCGAGGTCCGCACCGGACACGAGATCTGGCTGACGCGCGGCCGCGTGGTCGATGCGATGCGCGCCTCCTACGCGCTGCCCGGCATCTTCTCGCCCGTGCTGATCGGCGACCGCTGGCTGGTCGACGGCGCGCTGGTCAATCCGGTGCCGGTCTCGGCGGCGCGCGCGCTCGGCGCCGAAATCGTCATCGCTGCAAATCTTTCCAGCGACATCTTCACCCATTCCACGACGATCTATGCGCACGGCGCGATGCCGGAGCCGGTCGCGCCCGTTGCCGAGGAGCCCGTCGCCAAACGGCGCTTTCCGCGCTTCTTCTCGCCCGAGAAAACCATGAAGCGGGAGTTCTTCGGCGGCGGCGGACGGCCCGGCATCTCCTCGGTGATGGTCGACGCATTCAACATCATGCAGGACCGCATCACCCGCGCGCGCCTCGCCGGAGATCCGCCTGATATGCTGATCACGCCGCGGGTCGGCCAGTTCGGCTGGTTCGACTTCCACCGAGCCGAGGATTTGATAGCTCACGGCACGCGCGCCGCCGAGCGCGCGCTGGAGTCGATCCAGGAGGCAATCGAGGTGCTGGCGCCGGCGCCCGCGGGCAACGCGCCCAAAGCGGGCGAATAAGGAGCGGACGCCTGAGGCCGATCAGGCCGTCTTGATGTAGTCGCGCAGGGCTTCCTGCTCGCTCTCGTATTCCTGGACGCGCCGCTTGACGATGTCGCCGATCGAGATCAGGCCGACCACCGTGCCGTTGTCGATCACGGGCAGATGGCGGAACTTGCCTGTCGTCATTATCTCCATCAGCTCGGCGACCGTGTCGGTCTCCTTGCAGGTCACGACCTTGCGGGTCATGACCTCCGAGACCGGCGCCTCCAGCACGGCGGCGCCGCGCTCGCCGAGCACGCGGACGATGTCGCGTTCGGACAGGATGCCCTCGAGCCGGCTTTGGTTCATCACCAGCACTGCGCCGATCTTCTTCTCGCCGAGCAGCTTGATCGCGTCGGAGAGCTTGGCGTCGGGCTCGACGCTCATGATCTGGTGGCCCTTGGTGTTGAGAATGGAACGTACCGTCATTGTCGCCTCCCTGAATCGGAGCCCTCCGCTTTGCGCGGTCCGGACTTGTTCGCGAGTCTTCAACTAAGAGTTTTGGCGCGGGTTTCACGCTCGCGCGCTTGTCGAAGCGTTGCCGCTACGGCCTTGTCGCTTCGGAACATTCTTCGGCACAAATGATGGATGAATTCGGGCCGCGCCGCAAGCGCCGCTTCAAATTCGGTCTGAAACGTCCTGTGATGACGCATCCGCAGCATCGCTTCGCACGCGCGGCACGGGATCGAACAGCGCGAACAAGAGCAGGCCGGCGAAGAAGCCGCCGATATGTGCCTGCCAGGCGACGCTCGTGGTCTCGGCATCGACGCCGATCGCGCCAACACCGAAGATGATGTTGACGCCGAACCACACCGCGAGGAAGCCGACCACTCGCCCGTCCCGCAGCGCGCGCGACAGCGGCAGCGCCGGAACCTTGGCCGCGGTATCGGCGTCCGATCGGCTGAACGACAGGAAGCTGCCGCGGACGAAGGCGAAGCGGATGGCCGCGGCCATCGCGCCGGACACCGAGGCCGAGGCGCCGATCATCGGCGCCACCGCATGCTCATGGGTGACGAGATGGGCGAGCGCACCGGCCGCCGCCGTCACCGCCATGAACACGAAAAACCTGACCGCGCCGAAGCGCCGCGCCAGCGCGCTGCCGAACGGCAGCAGCCACAGCACGTTGAAGCCGAGATGGGTCAAGTTGGCGTGCAGCAGCGAATAGGTGACGAAGCTCCAGACCTTGGCGCCGGCCCCGCCCGGAATTTGCAGATTCAGCAGCGAGGCATCGTAGCGCTTGGGGATGAAGCCGAAGACATCGATGGTCCAGTTCTCGAGCTCCGGCGGCAGCAGCACCCGCAGATGGATCACCGCGAGCAGAAGGATATAGGCCGTCAGCGCCACCGGCAGCGTCAGGACCGGCTCGTGCGAAGCTTGCTCGGCAGCGGCCGGCACGGCCGGCTGAGTGTCATGTGGAGAATTTGGCGGGGAATCCAAGGCAGCTTCGCTTTCAGGCGCGATCGGAGCGTTGCGCTTGGAGATAGTCGCGTTTGCCGGCCTTGCGCAAGTGCACAAAAGGAAAAGGCAGGGCCCTGGGAAAGCCCTGCCTGTCCGTGTCGACCTTCCGATACCGGAGGAATGAAGGTGTATCCCCACCCCTCCCCGGCCCGTGGCAAACTGTTTGACGCCTGTGTACAGGCCTCGCCGAGAACCTGGATGAAAGCGGCGAGGCTTGCGACCGCGATGACCATAGCAGGCGAGCGGGCGACGCCAAGCGCATAGTTAACTTAACGTTAACGCCGCAAAGGCCGGCTTAAGAGCGGCGAAAACGCCGCTCCGGCATGGACGCTGCTAGTCCCCTCCTGCACAACAACGAAAGGGATCGCGGGTGCACTGAAGCGGGACAGGTCTGTCCCGCGAGGTGGCGCCCCGGGGTAAGCGTCCAGTCATGAAACATCCGTCGAGCCGCGCATTCTTCGCGTATTGGGACAACAAGCGCGGCGCTGCACGGGCCCCTGACCGGGCCGACATCGATCCGGCCGCCGTCCGCGGCCTGCTCGGCGACATCTTCGTGCTGTCCTGCGACCCCACGCTCGGCTTCCCCTTCCGCGTCGCCGGCACACGGGTCTGCGCGCTGGCGGGAGCGGATCTCAAGGACGCGAGCTTCGCGGCGCTGTTTGGCGAGGCGAGCCGCGGCGAGATCGAGGAGATCACGACCGTGGTCGCCGACGAGACGCTGGGTGCGATCGCCGGCGTCACCGCCGCGCGCGAGGACGGCAGCAAGGCGCGTCTCGAGCTCTTGCTGCTGCCGTTCAACGCCCGTCCCCACACGCCGGTGAGCGTCACCGGCGTGCTCGCGCCGTTCGACGACGAATGCGGCGCGCTTGGCCCCTTCACCCTCACCTCCTGGCGCTATCTGCACCAACCGGAGAAATTGCTGCCGCGCGCCATCCGCAAATTGCAGATCGCCCGCGGGCTGATGGTGTATGAGGGGCTGCGCTAGAAGCAGCCTTCGCGTCTGACGCGCAGCTTTGCTGACGCCGCTGCCGATCTTGGAAAGCCTGATCGCGCTCAGACGCGCCCCGCGTGCGAGCTTGCCAATCCATCAGAGGAACCTTAGCTTTCAGGATGCGTTGGCCATTGCCGTGGCAAGCAACAACGCGGCTCGGTTGGTGAAAATGCGTCTGCCGGGCCTCCGTCGAGGGACGATTCCCGTGATGGAGCACGCGACCAGAGTTGGTAATCGATTGTTAGCTGCGCTACCGCCGGCCGATTTCGCTTTGCTTGCCCCTCATTTGCGAAAAGTACCACTCGAGCACGACCATGTCCTGGTTCGATCAGGCGACAAGGTCGAGCATCTCTGGTTTCCCTGCAGCGGCGCGATCGCCTTCATCATGGAGTTGCCGAACGGACAGACGGCGGCAACGGCCGTGATCGGCAACGACGGTGGCGTCGGGATCATGACGGCGCTCGGCCCGACCCGATCACCCATGACTGCAACCGTCCGCGTGGCCGGAACGGCACTGCAGATCTCGGCCGCGCGATTTCACATTGCGCTCGAGCGCAGCCCCGCCATCGCAAGTTCGGTCCAGCTTCTCACCAGGGCGATGCTGACGCAATTCCAACACGTCGCGGCCTGCAACGCGTTGCATTCCGTCGAAGCGCGCCTCGCCCGCTGGCTGCTGCACATCCACGACCGGACCGATGGTGGCGATATCCTGCCCTTGACGCAGGAGACGCTGTCGGAATTGCTTGGCGTCCGGCGCACCACGGTCACGCACGTGGTGAGCGCGTTGCGCACGTCACGGGCAATCAAATCCAACCGGCGCGGCCAGCTCGAGATCGACAGGCGCCGCCTCGAGGTCATCGCCTGTGAGTGCTACAGGGTGATGAGCCGCAGGATCGATCGGATCGTTTCGCAGGATGCGCCGAGGGTTCTTCACACCGCGCCGGCGCGGATCGGCTGCCTACCGCCCGACCCGCCCTTCGCCGAGACCGACTCGTAGACCCAGGCCTCCCTGGCAAACCATTCGTGCGTCGCTGCGCATATCCGGCAATAGGTGCGGGAAAAGAACACCGCAGTGCACCGAAACCTTTCGCGATCCATCTCGATACCGGTTGGAATGGCGTCTCCGGTTTCCGGGCACTTGATCATCACCATACCCATCCTGATTTCCTCCAGCTTGGCGTCACCTCGGCAGTGAGGGAGGCCGCAATCGGCTGGACGGCGTCTCTTCTTGCGAAGACGCTCGTCCAGCCGATCCGCGCGGCCAACCGCTTCGACTCAAGCAGCCTTACGCAGGACCCGGTTGAAGCTCTGCTTGATCGGCTCGGCCGTTTCGGTCGCGACCTTCTGGGCGAGTTCCCACAGTTCGCGGTTTTGGGCCGAAGTTGCTTCAAGGGTCTTGCGGCTGTGGGCCGTGGAGAGGTCTACGAGATCGGCAAACGACCTCGCATCGACGAGCTGGGAAAGGAAGTCCAGGGTGGAGCTGGTATTGATGTGGGATATTTCGATGAGCTTGATGCCGTAATCGGAGGCACGCTTGGCATTGGTCGAACAGGCGTCGCAGACGGCTGCAGTGATCTCCTCCGAAGTTGCCCTCATCTGCGCAAAGTTTGCCTGGGCCCGCGTGGCGCCCTGCTCGGCGAGACCGCCGAAGATCGTCTGCATGTTGAAGAAGGGTACGTCGAACCGGAACTTTGCGCTTCCGTTGCCCCCCGCGTCTTGCGGCGCGGCATTCGTATCGACTTTCACATTGGCATCACTCACGGGCTTTCATCCTTTCAAGCGAAAACTAGATAACGGATTGAAGACTCCCCGATGGGGTCGCAGTGCATGCCGCACCGGGACACCAGTACTCCGACTTTCAATGCGGTGGATTGCTGCGGATAACCGCCCCCGCCCCCTTTACGACACCAACTATGCCAGACGAAAGTCGTGGGTTCGGTTCGCTTTCGGACTCTCCGCTTGAATTTATTCAGTTCATGCGTCGAAAACGGCGCGACCGCGCTATGCATCTTTGAAGTTGTTGCGATGCGCATGCGCCAACGTGAGATCACCGCAGCAACTCCCCTCGTGAGGCAGACGATCGCGCTTGCGGCATGGCCCTTTTTGCCGGATTTGCGTCGTTCCCGATGCCGCCGCGAGCGGGTAGCTTCCGCGCCGTATGAGGCAACCGCGATCGGGTGACATCATGATTTGGCGCATTCTGGCATGGGGCGCCCTCGGAGGCCTGGCGGCGCTCGCGGCGATCGGCGGAACCTGGTTGCTGCTGCTGCCCGGCGCGCCCGCGCGGGGAGCCGCACCCGCAATATCGAGCGAGGAGACCGAGGCGACGCTTGCCGCGCTGAAACCACCGAAGCGAAAGCGTCCCCTCATCGCCATCAACCTATGCGGCCGACCGCAGGCTCGTCGTTGACCGCGGCGTCGCAACCACGACCGGCATCACCGCGTCCATGCCGATGGCCCTCAATCGAGGCCATCGCCGGCCGCGGCAGGGCCGAGGCGATCGCCCGCGACGCCGGCCTTGCGGCATGGGATGCGCGCCACCGCAGTGACGCCTTCCAGTTTACGGTGCTCTCGCAAAGAAAGGCTACTGCGAGGATGTTTTTCGCTGCGCGCATCGTCTCGGAGAAATAGATTGCGATGATCGAGATGGACACGACGGACCGAGATGAGCAAGCCGCATTGGCGTCCCGCCCGCGCATCGGATCTGCCCGCGATCAGCATGATCGCGGCGCGCATCCATCCTGATCTGCCCGAACGCCCCCAGGTGCTCGCCGAGAAGATGCGGCTCTGTCCCGACGGCTGCCGCGTGCTGATCGCCGGCGATGCGATCGCCGGCTATGGACTCGCGCATCCCTGGACGCAGCACCACATTCCGCCGCTCGATGGCTTGCTGCAAGCATTGCCTGAGGATGCGGACTGCCTTTACCTGCACGATGTCGCCGTGCTGCCCGACTTCCGCGGCGGCGCTGCGCGCGGTTATGTCACGACGATCGAGGCGCTGGCACGCGCCTTGGACCTCACGAGGCTCGCGCTGGTCTCAGTCTATGCCACGCGGCCGCTATGGGAACGGCTCGGCTTTCGCCCCGTCACCGCGGATGAGCAATTGCGCGCCAAGCTCGCATCCTACGGCGAAGCTGCCACCTACATGCTGCGCGACCTCGCTGCGACATAAAGCATCATTGCTGTTCACGCTGAATGGTGCCCGATCAGCCGCGGCGTTTCTTCTTCGCCTTCTTGCCCGGCGCGCCCTTCACCGGCCACGGTGTGACGGACGGCTCGGCGTGCCCGGGCCTGTTCTTGTGCTTCTTTTTCGCTCCGAACGAAGGCGCAGCGTCGAATCGCGGCCCGCGCTCGCCGAGCGCCTTGCCGCGCGGCTTGGACTCCCGTGCGTCGCGCGGGCGATCGCCCTGACCTGCACGATGATCGCCGTCGTCCTTCTCGCGCCGCGGCGCGTATGACCGCTCCTCCGAAGGCGCCTGCCGCTGCGGCACATCGGCCATCGGCTCGATGCGGATGCTGTCTTCCTTGTCCGGACGCTTGATCTTCGCGGTGAAGGCGTCTGCGACCCGCTCGGAGATCTCGAACTCGGTGGTGGTGTCCATGATCTTGATGGCGCCGATGTCGCGCTTGTCGATGCCGCCGCGGCGGCAGATCATCGGCAGCAGCCAGCGCGCCTCAGCATTCTTGCGCCGCCCGATGGCGGCGCGGAACCACACGCTGCCCTCGGCCATGCCGTGTTTCGAAGACGATTTGCCGGACTTCGATCGCGGCTTGGCGCGATCCTCGCCACCTTCAAACCTGTCGCGCCCGCGATCCGGCCGGCCGCTGCGCTCGCCGGGATCGATGATGTCCTCCGGGGACGGCAGCCGCGCGCGATAAAGCCGCGCCAGCGCGGCTGCGATATCCTCGGCCGACCGCTCGGCGAGCAGCGCCTGCGCCAGCGCGAGATCGTCGGCGGTCGTCTCCTCGGTAAACAGCACGTCCTTCATGCGTTCGTGATCGAGCTTGCGGATCTCCTCCGCCTGCGGCGCCGTGCCCCAGGCTGCATCGATGCCGGAGAGGTTGAGCAGCAGCTCCGCGCGCCGCCGCCGCGCGGGCGGCACCAAGAGGACGCTGGTCCCCTTGCGGCCCGCGCGACCGGTGCGGCCCGAGCGATGCTGCATGACCTCGGCGTCGTTGGGCAGGTCGGCGTGAATGACGAGGTCGAGACTCGGCAAATCGATGCCGCGGGCGGCAACGTCGGTCGCAACGCAGACGCGGGCGCGTCCGTCGCGCAGCGACTGCAGCGCCAGCGTGCGCTCGTTCTGCGTCAATTCGCCCGACAGCGCGACCACGGCGAAGCCGCGCTCCAGCAGCGCCGCCTGCAAATGCCTGACGGCATCGCGCGTGCTGCAAAACACCAGCGCGCTCGGCGCCTCGAAGAAACGCAGCACGTTGACGACCGCGTGCTCGACATCGCCCGGCGCGATCCGGATCGCGCGGTACTCGATGTCGGCGTGACCGCCTGCGTCGCCGGCGACCTCGATCCGGAAGGCGTCGCGCTGATACTGCCGCGCCAGCGCGACGATGCCACGCGGAAAGGTTGCCGAGAACAGCAGCGTCCGGCGCGTCTCCGGCGTGGTCTCGAGGATGAACTCCATGTCCTCGCGAAAGCCGAGATTGAGCATCTCGTCAGCCTCGTCGAGCACGACCGCGGTGAGTTCGGAGATGTCGAGCCGGCCGCGGCGGAGGTGGTCGCACAAACGGCCGGGCGTGCCGACGACGATGTGCGCGCCGGCGGCCAGCTCGCGCTGCTCGCGGCGCGGATCCATGCCGCCGACGCAGGAGACGACGCGCCCGCCGGCATGTCCATATAGCCAGGCCAGCTCGCGCTGGACCTGAAGCGCGAGTTCGCGGGTCGGCGCCACGATCAAAGCGAGCGGTGCGGCTGCAGGTGCGAACTGCTCGGCATCATCGAGCAGATTTTTGGCAATCGCCAATCCATAGGCGACCGTCTTGCCGGAGCCCGTCTGGGCCGAGACCAGAAGATCGCGGCCGGCGGCTTCGTGCGCGAGCACCGCGAGCTGGACTGGGGTCAGTGAATCATAGTTCCGCTCGGCCAAAGCGCGGGCGAGCGGCGGGGTCAGGGCCGGAAGAGACACGAGATAGGAAACCTTGGTTGATTCAGGCGCGGAATGGTGAACCGGCGGACCTGAGCTGGCGTGCGCGGCAATCGGCCCGGCCACACGCTGGCGATGTGATTGAGGGCTCTTTACGCCAAGCGCCGGGAAATCACCATGCCTGTGATGCATGGCTTTTCGACAAGAGCCGCGCCTGAAGGTTGCAGCGAACTTTTGCGGCCACCTTGATTAACCTGAAGCCGATCGGCTCCCAAGGGGACGACCGCGTGACGTCTTCCATCAAACGCGCCTGCGGCGATTGCACGCTTTGCTCTTGCGCGATCACACCGTGACGCTCGGGCCGGGTGAGCTCTACGTCATGCCAAAAGGTGTCGAGCATCGCCCGGTGGCGCGCGAGGAGGTTCATCTGGTGCTGATCGAGCCGGCCGGCACACCGAACACGGGCGACAAGGCAACCGCCGCAGCGCGCAAGCTGGCCTGAAGCGCTTCAATCCCTGGAGGTCACCAGCCTGTTGAAGCTGCCGACCAGCCTTGCCCGTGTCCGCACCACATAGTCCTTTGCCGCGCGGCTCAGGGCGCGGATCATGCGCCAGGCCTCGGTCGCTTGCAGCCATGCCCTCACCTCGGCGAACTTCCCATACGTCCAGGCGAACGCCGGAATCCGCATCAGCTTGTCGCGGGTAAGATGAAACAGACGCTCGACCAGCACGAGCTTGAGCAGCTCGCCGATGATGAAAGTCACAGCGCCGCTCACGATCTGGCCGGTCGCCGCGAGGTAAGCCGCCACCGGCTTGATCGGTTCCAGGATGATCACTGGCACCGAGAACAAGGCCAGCGACGGGTAAGGCGGCAGCGATTTGATCCACTCCCGCAACCGCCTGAATTCGAGATGCCGCCCGATCCAGCGCGCGATCGGCCTCGCCACGGCGATGAAGACCGCATCCACCAGGAAGTAGATGGCGGCCAGGATGTAAGTGACGGGTTTCAGGATTCGCTTCACGAGACCTCTCCCGTGAAGTGAAAGCCGGAACTTGGGCCTAAGTTTCACCTCGGAATGGATAAGTCGGGGATATTCGCATGGAACTTTTGGGGCTCCCGCTCAGATCTCCGCATAGATTTCCAGCAGATTGCCGTCGGGATCGCGAAAGAACAGCGTGCGGTGGCCGAAGGATTGATCGGTGGGCGGCGACAGCAGCGCCACGCCCAGGCGCACGAGCTCGTCGGCGCATTGATCGACCTCGGCCGCGGACACCTTGAAGGCCAGTTGCAGCGAGGCCGTCCCCGCCGGCACCGGCGCATCGGACGCCGTGCGGCTCGGCCTCGCCAGAGCCAGCGTGTTGCTACCGATCCCGTATTCGATCCAGTTCGGCGAGAGCTCGCGCAGCAGGGGGAAGGCCAGGACATCCTGGTAGAAGCGCCGCATCGCCGCCATGTCGCGCACGAAGATGACGGTGTAGTCGATGGCGCGGATGGCATGGAAGGGCGAGCGGGCGTGTGGAGTTGGTTCGGCTGTCTGCTCGTCTGTCATGACGTCTTCATTCCAAATGCCGCAATTTAGCCCGCATGAGCGGAGCGATGTGGGACAACCCGGCCCACATGAACCCCGGATCCGGGCAACGTCTTCACTCCACCAGCTCCAGCCACGGCACGATGGTCGACTTCACCGTCTTCATGGCCATCGCGTCCTTCACCGCCTGCGCAACGCCTTGTTCCGTGAACGGGTAGATCGTCTGCATGTTCAGCCAGGGATATTTGCCTGCCGTGCGGTAGAGCATGTCGACGCCGAGCGGCAAATCGTTGCCGGTAAAACCCCAGGATCCGAGCACGTTGAGGTCTTTGGTGCAGATGCGGTGCCATGAGGTATCGATCGAGCCGGCGTCCGTGAACTGGCCCATCTCGACATAGGTGCCGCCGTCACGCAGCATCTCGATGCCTTCGGGACCGGCGGTCGGATGGCCCGAGCAGTCCATCACGAGATCGGCGCCGAAGCCGCCGACGATCTCGCGCACACGCGCAATGCGCTCCTGCGGCGATTGGACCTCGATGTTCACCGTCGCCTCCGCGCCGAACTCGCGCGCGAGCTTGAGCCGCGGCGCCTCCGGCGCACCGACGCAGATGACGCGCCCTGCCCCCATCTCCCTGGCGGCCGCGACGGCCAGAATGCCGATCGGGCCCGAGCCCTGGATCACCACCGTGTCGCCCCAGGAAAAGCCACCAGCACGGGTCGCGCGATTGAAGGCGCGGATGCAGGACGTCAGCGGCTCGGACAGCGCGCCGAGCCGCAGCGACATGTCGTCGGGCAGCTTGTAGATCTTGGTGCCCGGCAGCATGTCGAGATCGACATAGACATACTCCGCCCAACCGCCCCACAGGTGCGGCGCCTTGTCGAAGCCGAGATAGCGGCCGTAATAGACCGGCGTCAGGCATTTGTTGGCGGTCTGCGGATAATGGAGACAATAATAGCATCGCCCGCAGGGCATCAGCGGCGGGATCATCACCTTCGATCCGACTGCAAGCGGCTTGCTCATGAAGTCCTCGGTGAACTCGCCGCCGCATTCGACTATGACACCGCCGAGCTCGTGGCCCAGCGTGAACGGCCAGGGCAGCGGCTTCGGCCAGTGACCTTTCAGGATATGCAGATCGGTGCCGCAGACGCCGCAGGCGCCGACCTTGATCAGCGCGGCCTTCTTGCCGAGCTTTGGCCAGGGCACGGTCTTGATCACGGGCTCGCTGCCGGGGCCTGCGTGGGTGCAGACGCGGATCTGGTCCATGGCGAATTCCTCGCTGCCCGTCTATTATGACTATGGTGCGGGCTGACGCGAAGCGTATGTGAGATGCGCCTGGATGCCAAGGTGCGGCAGCCTCCATGAGCGAAGCGACATGCTGGGCCGGCTGTTTCCGGATATGGCTGCGCTCATCCGGGGCTACGATCGGATGGTGCCGATGCTGCGCGACTACCGTGAGACAGACGCGAAGCGATCGTACGCGTCGCGCTCGCCGCATTCGCGGAGTTCGAGCCGCATTTTTCCGACTGGCCGCTGTTCAACGCCAATGTCGCGAAGATGCCGGGGCTTGCCCGGACTGGCGAGATCATCGTCGCCGAAGATGGCGGACGCATCGTCGGTGCCGTCGCCTATATCGGTCCGAAAGCGACGAAGCCTGCGTTCTTCGATCCGGCGTGGCCGGTCATCCGCATGCTCGTGGTCGATCCCGCCGCGCGCGGCAAGGGCGTCGGCCGGCAATTGACGGAAGAGTGCCTGCGCCGCGCCGAGCGCGACCAGGCGGGCGTCATCGCCCTGCATACGACCCCGATCATGACGGTCGCGCTGCCGATGTATCTGCGCATGGGATTCGTGAAGGCCGGCGAGGCCCGGATATTCTGGGCGTGCCGTATGCGGTTTATGTGAAGGCGCTGGCCGCGTAGCTTGCGACCACAACCACCGCCGTCATCTTGAGGTGCGCGCTCTTGCGCGCCTCGAAGGATGGGCTGCTAGCGCCTGTGGCTCATCCTTCGAGGCTTCTCCTTGCGTGCGAATGCATCGCAAGGTTCGCACCTCAGGATGACGACGGAGTGTGTGGCAACTGTGCATGGCAGATGCGCAAGCACGTCCAAGTGCCTTGAGCACTCACCTGCCAGCGTGTATGGCCGGATGAAATCCCATCCAGGTGCCCCCTTGAATCCCCTGCCCCATTCTCCCGTGGTCGCGTCCGGATCGTTCGCGGCGATGAAGTCCGTGCGGTACCGGCTCCAGTTCATCGCCTATGTGCTGGCAATGATGGCCGACAATATCGAGCATGTGATCAGCTATTGGGTGGTGTTCCAGAAATTGCACTCGCCGACATTGGGCGGCTTTGCCGTGCTGTCGCACTGGCTGCCGTTCCTGCTGTTCTCGGTCGCGGTCGGCGGGCTCGCCGACCGGTTCGATCCGCGCCGGATCATCCAGTGCGGCATGCTGCTGTTCATCGCGGCCTCCGCCGGCTGGGGCTTCTTCTTCCTCACCGACACGATCCAGATGTGGCACGCGATGCTGCTGCTGGTGATCCATGGCTGCGCCGCGGTCCTTTGGCAAACACCGAACCAGTTGCTGCTCTACGACCTCGTCGGCCCCGCCGATCTGCCGAGCGCGGTGCGGCTCAATGCGATGGCGCGCTATCTCGGCATCCTGGTCGGGCCTGCGGTCGGCGGCATCATCATGCTGACGCTCGGTACCTCGCACGGCATCATCTTCAACACGCTGTTCTACCTGCCGATGCTGCTCTGGCTGTTCTGGGCGCCGGTCCGCGACAGCAGCGTGGCGGTGCGGCGCTTCGCCGTCCGCGGCCTCGCCGACATTATGCTGACCATCCGCGCCATCGGCACCGAGCCGGTGCTGACGGCGATGACCTGGCTTGCCGGCCTCACCTCATTCATGATCGGCAATGCCTATCACGCCCAGATGCCGGGCTTTGCCGGCGATCTCGGCCATGGCGATCCCGGCGTCTCCTACAGCGTACTGCTCGCGGCGGACGCCGCCGGCGCGCTGCTCGCCGGCATCGCGCTGGAGTCCTGGGGGCGCCTGAAGGGCACGCCGCGCACCGCGATCATGCTCGCGATGCTCTGGAGCGCCGCACTGCTCGGTTTCGCCGCGATGCGGATCTATCCGGTCGCGATCGTGCTGCTGTTCTTTGCCGGCTTCTTCGAATTGTCGTTCAACACCATGGCGCAGGCGCTGGTGCAACTGAACGCGCCGCACGACATCCGCGGCCGCGTCGTCGGGCTCTACAACATGGCCGGACTCGGGATGCGGGCGTTCAGCGGCATCACCGTCGGCGTGTTCGGCGCTGCGATCGGCATCCACTGGTCGCTCGGCCTCTCGGCCGCGGTGCTGCTGGCGGTGCTGCGCCTGCTCTATGGGCGCGCGGCGAGGAAGGCGGCCGGTTGACTCCCGCCCCTTCCCACCGCACGCTCGGCGGAGGGACACGGGGAGACGAGGCGTTGCGCAATCGCTGGGGCATTCTTGCGATCCTGTTCCTGGTTCGCCTCACCATCGCGTTCCAATTCCAGAGCGTGGCCGCGGTCGCGCCGCTGCTGCAACAAAGCTTTGGCGTTGGCATCGCCGACATCGGCATCCTGATCGGGCTCTATTTCACACCCGGCATCGTCCTGGCACTGCCGGGCGGCGCGATTGGCCGGGCGCTCGGCGACAAACCCACGACGATCGCCGCGCTGGTGCTGATGACGGCGGGCAGCCTCGTCATGGCCTCAACCGACATCTGGGGCTGGCAGTTGGCGGGCCGGCTCGCCTCCGGCGCCGGCGGCGTGCTGCTGACCGTGCAGCTCACCAAGATGGCCACCGACTGGTTCACGGGAAAGGAGATCGCGACCGCCATGGCGATCTTCGTCAATTCCTGGCCGGCCGGCGTTGGGATCTCGCTGCTGCTATTGCCGGCGCTGGGCACTGGCTATGGCGCGGGCAGCGTATTCCTTGCCGCGGCCGCCCTGACCGCGATCGGCATTGTCCTGATCGCATTCTATCAGCCGCCGCCAGGAGCAACGGCCGGCCCGGCCGGCTCGGGCCGGCTCGATCCCCTGGCGCTGCTGGCGGTGATCGTCGCGGGCGCGATCTGGGGTCTCTATAATGTCGGCTTCGCCATGATCTTCTCGTTCGGCCCGTCCCTCCTCGTCGAGCGCGGCTGGAGCATCGCCGCGGCGGGCTCGGCGATCAGCGTGGTGATGTGGCTGTCGGTGATCTCGGTGCCTACAGGTGGCTATCTCGCCGACCGCTTCAAGCGACCCTTTACACTGGCGATCGCGGCAAGCCTCATGGTGGCCCTGCTGCTGGCTTGGCTGCCGAGGTCGGAGGCCGTCATCACCATCCTCGTTTTGATCGGCCTGATCGGCGGCCATCCGGCCGGCCCGATCATGAGCCTCGCCGCCCGCGTGCTCGCCCCGGAGACGAGGGCGATCGGGATGGGCGTGTTCTACACTCTGTTCTATGCCGCGATGATGCTGGGACCGGCCATTGCGGGCCGGCTCGCCAAATCGGCCGGCACCGCCGCGGTCGCGCTCGACCTCGGCGCGCTGACGGTCTTGGCCTGCCCGCCTTTGATGTGGCTTTTCGAGCGCATTGTGTCTGTCCGCCATCGCCGCGCGATCCTAACGCGGCATTAACCCTATGCACCTTAGGGTCGTGCCGGACTCCGCCAGGCGGGGGGTCGGGTAGTGAAAATGGCGTTGGCGAACAAAAAATTTCTTCCGGCCGCCGAGGAACGTCGGCGTTTCCAGCGGGTGAAGGTTCACCTGCTCGGCCGCTACATGCTGCCGGACCGCCGTGAATTCCCCTGCCAGGTGATCAACATGTCGCCGGGCGGCCTGGCGCTGCTCGCGCCCGGCATCGGCAATGTCGGCGACCGCGTGGTCGCCTATCTCGACCATATCGGCCGCGTCGAAGGCAAGATCACCCGCATCATCGACAATGGCTTTGCCATGACGATCGGCGCGACGCCGCGAAAGCGCGACAAGCTTGCGGCGCAGCTGACCTGGCTCGCCAACCGCGACATCCTCAATTTGCCCGAGGACCGCCGCCACGACCGTATCGTGCCGCGCAACCCAATCGCGGTGCTGACGCTCGAGGACGGCACCAAGATGACCTGCCGCATCATCGACCTGTCTTTGTCCGGTGCTGCCATTGCGGCGGAGAACCGGCCACCGCTGAGATCGACGGTTTTCCTCGGCCGGGTCCAGGGCCGTGTGGTCCGCAACCTCGAAGACGGCTTCGCGCTGGAGTTCATGCACGAGCAACCGGCCGAGACACTCGAAGAGAGCGTTACCGCGCGGTAAAGCGCGAGCGCAGCAAAACCACTGTTTTTCCAGCCCAAGAGGCGGCCTCCGCGATGCGGACGCCGCCTTTTTCGTGCGCCGTGACCGGGTTAACGCCGGCGCGCGGGCGCGCGGAAACGGTAGTTCCGTCAGCGTTTCCGCGTTAACCGCTAAAATTTGAATCAATTGCAATATTCTCAAACTTTATTCGAAATCGATTCAAGTATAGATCGAATTCGCCCGCAGTTTTACTTGCATTCATCTCGACTTGACTTGGTCGACTTAGCGGCAACTCAAAAGCTCCATGCGAAATGTGGTCCCAACAAGAAACGGGGGCCACGATGTTCGACTTCAGGGGACAGGGGAAAGGGCTGGCGGTCGCCGCCATGCTCTTCGGGATCAACGCGGCAGCGCAGGCCGGCGAAGGCCGTCTGCTCTACGCGAGCCTCGGCGACACCACGCGTGCGCCGATCGGCTGGGTCGAGTTCTGTGCGGATAATGCCGCGCAGTGCCAGGGCGGGCCGACGCAGCCGCGCGATATCGTGATGTCGCAGACGGCATGGCGCGACCTCGTCAAGGTCAATCGCTGGGTCAACGAGACCGTGAAGCCTTTGACCGACCAGGAGCACTGGGGCGTGATCGAAAAGTGGTCGCTGCCAACGGACGGCTACGGCGACTGTGAAGACTACGTGCTGTTGAAGCGCAAGATGCTGATGGATGCCGGATGGCCGCGCGAGGCCCTGCTCATCACCGTCGTGCGCGACAAGAAGGGCGAAGGCCACGCGGTGCTGACGGTGAAGACCGACAAGGGCGAGTTCGTTCTCGACAACCAGAACGAGAACGTCGTCGCCTGGACGGAGACCGGCTACCGCTTCGTCAAACGCCAGTCGCAGAGCGATCCCAACGTCTGGGTCTCGCTGGGCGATACCAGGCCGGCGATCTCCACCGCCAGCGCACGAGATTAGGAACGAGACAACGAGTTACGCGACCCGGTCACATCCCCACCCCTCCCCGTCCCAGACCGGTTCGCGCGCGCCCAGCCATCCCCCAATGGCTGGGCGCATCTTTTTTGGGATGCGATCAGCCTTGCGATGCCCACGGCACGCGCGCGGCAGTGAAATCGCGCCACGTGCTTTGCAAGGTGGGCTGCACGCCGACCGAGGCGCGCGCCTGCCAGCCGGCGATCGCGGCAGCCGCTATGGCACTCTCGGGGGACTCGCCACCGAGCCCTTCGAGCAGCGAGGCTGTGACGGCCATGTCGTTGAAGGCGCCGAGCTCCTCCTGCAGGCCGGCGAGCCGGCGCGAGTAGCGTCTTGCGGATTTGCGATCGGCAAACAGCGGCAGCAGGAACTCGCTGAGATAGCGCAGACGCTTGGCCGCGAGCCGCACCCGGTGCACCTGCTCGGCCGACAGCGACTTGAAGCGGCGGCCGCGCCTCAGCACCTTGGCGTGCTGCTCCGACAGGATGCGCTGCGCGAAATTGACCGCGGGCTCGGCGAGCTGGCCGAGATCTTCGGCGGCGACGTCGTTGCGCCAGCCCCGCGTCTCGATCCAGCCGCCGAGGCCGATCAGGAACAGCGCGCAGCGGCGATCGCCCAGCGCGCGATGCGCCTTGCGATAGGCCTCGGACTGGCGCCTGGCCGCGGCCCGCCCCAGCGTTTCGAAACCCGCGAACGCCGGGCAAGCCGCCGCGATCGTCGGCAAGGTGTCGAGCTGGAACACGTCCCAGTCGCGCGCGGCGGACAGGTCCTGCGCCAGCCATTTGGTTTCCGAGCGCAGCACATCGAGATTGCTGAGCGCGCCGACCGATCGCATCAGATCGAGCGCCGAGCGAAGCCGCCGCAGCGAGACGCGGAGCTGATGCACGCCTTCCGGATTGCGGCCATCCTCGGCCGCCGGCAGCGATTGCAGCAAATGGTGGAAGCAGGAGCGCAGGATGGTCTCGAAGGCCTCGTCGAGCGTCACCGCCGGGTCGAGCTGAAGCCTGCGCGGCCGGCGTGCCGACGGCGGCCTGCCGGCGGCAAGGTCGAAGCCGCGCGCCGACTTGCTCCGGATCGACGGCTTCACAGCCCCGTGCTCCGCAAGACGCAGTGCGATCTCGTAGATCGTGCTGGCGCTGCCGCTCTTGAGTTCAAGCTCGATCTCGCTCACCGGCAGCGATCGCTCGCCGGCGATCAGCTCGCCCTGGTCGAAGGCGATCTCGACCGTACCGGACGGCAGGTCGATGATCCGTGCGTGGCGATGGATGTCGGCGGTGAAGACGGCTTCGAGCGGCTGCATCTCGAGCTGCCCGCGGAGCTTCTCCGGAATGAAGGGCATCGCCAGAGCGAGATCCGGCGCGAGCGAGGGAACGCTCGCCTCCCATTCGCCGCGGCGCAGCGGATCGTCCGCAGCGTCGGTCTTCACGGTCTGCACGAAACGCGCGCCGTTCTGGCGCACGCGCAGGCTGAGGCCGCTCTTCCGAAGCGCGCGCTCAGGCGTGTCGTAGTAGACCGATTTGAGATGCTTGCGCGTCCCCTTGTTGCGCGCGTTGCTCGCGATGATCGGCGCGGCATTGAAATGCGCCATGCGCTCTGCATCGACGAGAAGCTTGAGCTCGATCTCGCCCGCGGCGCGCGCGGCGACAGTCGATTGGGCTGGTTCCGGCGCGGGCAGCGCATCCAGCGGCGGCGTCTGATCACTCACGGCGCCCTCGACGGTCTCTGAATCCGCGCCCCGCTCGGCCGGATCAATCTGGCCGTGGAAGCCGGCGACGACTTGCGTTCTCTTGTTGTCCTTTGGAACAGGATTCCCGTCCGGCGCGCCCGGAGTCTTGCGGGCCGGCGTTGCGTCTGACTTTAGCATTTTACGATGACATGACAGTTCGATGACAGAACGTCAGCATATAGCGGGTGCCGTGCGCGAGGAATAGTAACGTTACGCTGCAGCGCATGATCGTCCACACGACGTTCAGGACGCAAATTCAGGCAAAGCTTGTCACAATCGGCTTGACGCCCACGAATTAAATTTGCCGTGCGACCCGGCAAGTGATCGAATTGACAGCGAATCTCGTCACTCTCGAAAGCGAGATGAACGCGTCAGCGAGCTTGACTCAATGCTAGCCGAGAAATTCTTCCTGGTTCTGGAGACGCTTAGAAGTCACGCATCCGATGACCGGCCCGAAATTGTGACAAGCCCTGCGAGGCCGCCTGCAATCCCGGAGATTGCGTCGGCCTCGCCGCGCAAGAAGCCGGCACCCGACGATCGCAACTAGAAGCGCTCCAATGTCGCAAGGCCGCGATGCGCCATGCGCGTCAATGTGCAAGACTGTTCTTGTAGATCCGGCCGCCCTTCATGATCACGACAAAATTCTTCGCGGGATCTTCGACGAGCGCGATGCTGTCGAGCGGATTGCCGTCGACGAGCAGGAGATCGGCGAGTGCGCCCTCTTCCACCACGCCGAGCTTGCCGGGATAGGGATTGCGCAAGCCCGAGAGGCTCAACAATTCCGCATTGGCCGACGTCGCCATGGCCAATGCTTCAGCCGGCGTGTACCAGCGCGTCAGTGCAGCGAGCATTGAGCCCTGCTTCTCCGCCAATGCCTGTGAGAACAGGACGTCGGTGCCGAACGCGGTCTTGATCTTGTACTTCTTCGCGAGCGCGTAGACGCGATCGGTGCCGGCGACCACCTGCCGCATCTTGTCCTGCTCCGCGGGCCCGAGCGCCGCGGCACCGGACAGGTCGAGGAACGGCTGCGTGCTGAGCCAGATGCCCTTCTCTGCGATCAGTTTCGCACTCGCCTCGTCCATGAGATGACCGTGCTCGATGCATCTCACGCCGGCCGCGATCGAGCGCTGGATCGCGGCCGGCGTGTAGGCGTGCGTCGCAACGTAGGTGCCCCAACTGTCGGCGGCTTCGAACGCCGCGCGCAGCTCGGACTCGGTGAAGGTCGAGACGTCGAGCGGGCTGAATGGCGAGGCGACGCCGCCGCCCGCCGTGAGCTTGACCTGCGAGGCGCCCTGCATCAGTTGCTCGCGCGCGCGCACGCGCACCTCGTCCGGACTGTCCGCAACCATGCTGGCGCCGATCATCTCCATGCGGCTCAGCATGCCGCCGATCGTGCGCGGCAGATCGGAGAGCTGCCGGAAGTCGCCGTGTCCGCTGGTGATGGTGATCACGGCACCGGACGGATAGATGCGCGGACCGGCGACCAGATCTTCGTCGATGGCCTGCTTCAGGCCGAAGCTCGGTCCGCCCATGTCGCGTATCGTGGTGAAGCCGCGCATCAGCGTTGCAGTTGCCTCGCTGGCAGCGAGCAGATTGTTGTAGCCGATATCGCCTGCGAGCGCGGCCATCGGCGTCGGGCGCACCAGCATCGCGTGCCAATGCGCATCGATCAGCCCCGGCATCAGCACGCGCCCGCCGCCGTCGATCACCTGCCCAGTGGCCGCGATGTCCGCGGTCGCGATCTTCTCGATCGTCCCGTTTTTGACGAGGACATTGGACGCGGCGGAAAGCGCGGCGTTCTTTCCGTCAAAAATCCTGATGTTGCGGAACAGGACGGCAGAATTGTCTTGAGCCGTTGCGGGCAGCGCGCTGCAAGCAATCGCCGCCAGCAGGACGGCCAGCCTGGCGAGCATACTCAATCCCGGCATGGTCAATCTCCGCGCGTCGACGCCGCTACGCCGTTGCAGCCTTGGGCCGCCACGCCAGAGTCAGCCAGCCGATGCCGTGCGACAATAGGTCGATGCCGAGCAGCATTCCGAGCACCCAGAGCCCGGTCATTGGAAACCCCGTGAGGATGACGAGGCCCGCAAGCACGCCAAACAGACCGGACGCCAGCATGATGCCGCCGCCCTGCTGCCAGCGGCCAAATCCGATCAGGATGCGCACCACACCGGAGATGAAGAGTGCCAGTCCGAGCGCATAGGTCAGCAGCAGCACGCCAGTCAGCGGCTGGCTGACGAGAATGATGCCGAAGGCGATGTAGAGAATCCCGAGCACCACCTGCCAGAGGAACCCGCCCCAGCCCTTGGTCCAGAATGCGTGGAAGATCTCGAAGGCGCCGGTCGCGATCGCCATCCAGCCGATGAAGAGCGCGCTGATCACGGTGAAGAACGCAACGTCGCCCAGCACCATCAGTCCCGCGAACACCATGAAGAGACCCAGCAGGACGCACACCCAGCGGGATGGTTGCGGTAGGCCGGTTGAGCCCATCGGCGTGCTATGGTCGTAAGTCGTCATGACGTCCTCCCTCGATTAACGCCAACGCCAGCCACAATGCCGGCGTCCACGATGCCACCAGCATACCCAGCGCCGCCGCTTGCGATACCGCGGCCGCGGCCGATGTGGTGGACGGTGCGGCGGTCGGTGTGGTGGACGATGCGATGGGCGGTTGACCGTGTCCGGCAACGGACGGGCATCCTGCGCATAGATCTGGCCGGCAGGATCGCGCCGGCCCGGGGCTGGACGGTCGGTCGGTGAGGCCTCAGGCAGAGCCGCAGCATCCCCTGACCACAGGCTCGCGCCCGCGCCTGCAAGGATCACGCCTCCGAACAGCGTGCGCAGTGCAGCGCGGCGATCCATTTCATTCATCGGGCTCTCCTTCACCAAGCCTCCTGCCCACGAACTCACGTCTTTGCAGCGGATTCATCATTCGGAATCTCGCCCGGCAGATAATGCGGAAGCCGGCCGGCCGGGATGATCGCGATCAGGGCGAGGCCCGCCATGATGAGCAGCCCGATCTTCAGCGCGCGCAGCCTCGCGTCGGTATTGATGCGTACGGCTTCGGCGACCTGTTGCGGCGAGCCGTTGGTGCGTTCCAGAACGCTGCGCAGGCGGTCGTTGCTGACGAAGGTGATGTTGTCGAGATCGACCTGGGCCTGGAGCTCGGGCGTCAGCACCGGGCTCGCCGTGATCCTGCCGAGCGCGATCGTGCTGAGCAGACCGACCATCAGCGCACCCGCAACGGCCGTTCCAACCGCAGAGGCCAGGTTCTGCGTCGTCCCGCGTAGGGACCCGACGTCGCCGGCGAGTATCTTCGGCGATGACGTCACCAGGACGTTGAACAACAACGTCACGAGCGAGCCCTGGCCGATGCCGAACAGGACCAGCCCGAACAGCACCGGAACCTCGCTCCAGTCGTTACGCACCACGAACGCGAGCCAGGCCAGCCCGACGGTGCAGAAGACAAAGCCGTAGCGGCCGATCTGGCGCGGCGTCAGCCGGTCGTAGACATTGACGATCAGCATCGCGGCGAAGAAGACGGTGAGGTTGAACGGCATCATCGCGATCGCAGTGGCGAGCGGCGTGCGTCCCTGCACGATCTGGATGTAGAGCGGCACGGTGAAGTTCAAGGCGGCCTCGAGCGCCACCACCGCGAACAGCGCATAGACGGCGCAGCGTTCTTCGGGAGAGTCGATCACCGCTAGCGCCAACAGCGGTGTCCTGCCGGCCGCCTGCCGCCGGTGCGTCCACATCAGGAATGCCTGGCCCAGCACGATGCCGAGCACGATCATCACCGGCGCGGGCGAAAGGCCGAGCAGATCGAACGGCGCGTTCGCCGTCGCAACGGCAAGGCCCCATCCGTTCAGATTGTTGAAGCCGAAACTGATGAGGACGATCGCACTGGCGGCGAGCAGGACGCCGACGAGATCGATCTCCACATCGGGCCGGCCATGATCGGGCTTGAGACGGAAGCTCAGCAGGAACACAATGGCGGACGCTGCAATCAGGATACCGAACGCCGGCCGCCAGCCGATATAGGTCCCCAGCACGCCGCCGATGATGAAAGCAAGGACGCCGGCGGCCGCACGTGCCGAACCAAGCGCACCAAGTGCGGTTGCCTGCTGCTTGCCAGCATAATTCTCGGCAATCAGCGCAACCAGCGAGGGCACGATCACCGATCCTGCGGCGCCGCAGAGCGCCTGCGCCGAGATCATGACGGAAGCGGACGGGCTGAACGTCATCATCAGCTGTGAAATGAAAAACAGCACGACCGCGACGCGGAACACCTGCAACGCGCCGAAACGCTGGGCGAGCTTGGCGCCGAGCATCACGAAACCCGCGACCAGCATCGAGTAGGCTACGATCCCGGTCGCGACCGTGGTCGGCGGCACTCCGAAGCTTGCGACCATGCCGCCCATCGCCACAGGCAGCGACGCGACATTGTACGACATGATCATCTGCCCCAGCGCGATCGCGATCATGGGAATCCAGGACGCGCGCTCTTCCTGGTGAATGCCGCCGATCGACATTGTCTGCGTGACCATGGCGTCCTCCGGCTTGATCAGCGTTGCGATCGGTCGGCAAGAGCCGCCGATCCCTTTGACCATTCATTGTTCCGGTTGCGATACCAACAAATCCATCCCCAGCCGCTGCGACAGGAATTTTGCGGCCAGCTGTCCCCGCACACTGTTGCCGGCGGCATCGAGCGGCGGCGCAAAAGTGCCGAAACCGCCCTTGCCGGGCGACACGGCGACGATGCCGCCCCCGATCCCGCTCTTTCCGGGCAGCCCGATGTCGTAGAGCCAGTCGCCAGACGTCTCGTAGAGCCCGGCGGTGATCATGACGGCGAGCGCGTAGTGGCACACCGATGCATCGACCACGCGCTGCCTGGTGACGGGATTGACGCCGCCGTCGGCGAGCGTCGCGCCCATCACGGCAAGGTCACGGGCACTGACGTTGAGCGAACACTGACGCGTGTAGAGATCGGTCGCTTCCTTTGCGTCGCTATAAATGCGGTCATAGCTCTCCAACAGCCGCGCAATGCTGCGGTTGCGAAAATTGGTCTGCGACGCTGACGCGTAGACCTCCTCGTTAAGCGGGAGCTTGCGGCCGGCAAAACGCGAGAGCCCGTCATGGATAAACCTCCAGCGCGCTTCCGCAGTCGTGCCCGGCGCGAGGCTGGTTGTCGCAATCGCTCCCGCATTCACCATCGGGTTGGTGCGGCCGCTGCCCTGCTCGATCGCGGTGAGTGAGTTGAAGGGAAGCCCGGTCGCATTGGCGCCAAGCTTGGCGCGCGCCTCTTCGGGCCCGATGGCCTCGCAGACCAGCGCGAACAGGAACGGTTTTGATACGCTCATGATGGTGAATTCGTAATCGACGTCGCCGGCGCCGTAGACGCGCCCGCTGGTTCCAACGACACAGACGCCGAACAGCTCGCTCGGAACCCGGGCGAGCGCTGGATAGACCTGCGAATTGTTGCCGTCGCGATTTGATTTGAACCGTCGCTGCGCGTCGTCCACGAGCGCCTGCACCAAGTCCGGTCCAGGCAGATGGCCCGTCGATACGTAAGCCGGTTCCCGCTGATCGGCGACCGAACGCAACGCCATCGCACCACTCCGCAGAACGGACTTCAACCGAAGACGACTTCAGCTGAAGAGCTCAACGTCAGCTCCGTTCTAGAGCTCGATACGCACGATCACTTTGCCCGCAGACTCCGCATCGAGTCAATTTACAACCGAAGGGCGATTTAGCACTTCAGCCATCTCGTACGATAGGAGATGATTATTCTCTGGTAAGCAGGGCTGCCCGCTTGCATCGACTTCAAGTCAAATGGCAACCGTTCGCGCGGCAGATGCGGTCAACGAAAGATTGCAACCGCGCCACGCTAGAGTACGATCGCGGCCATGGTCCCGCGGGGATGGGCGGGACAACGGCTTGAAAGCGAGGGGCGAGATCTGAACGACGAGGCGTGACATGGTGGCGCAAACGAGTGACGGACACATTCTGCTGGTCAAGAAGCTCGGCGGACTCTTCGCAATCATCATCGGATGCCTGCTGACCGCGGTCGGCGTGACCTTTGAATCCAGTGGAACGACTTTCGTCGGCGTTCTCTTCCTGGTGCTGGGCGCTGTCTTGCTGGTGCTGAAGATCGTCAGGCGAAACGACGGATCGTCGCTGCCATAGCCAGCCGGCGCGGTTCGCTTATGCACCCAGAACGTCGGCGAGCCGCAGCTCGTCGGCGGCGGGATCCTTTAAAAACAGCTCGGCTTCGATCTCGTTCAGATGCGACAGCATCTGCGCACGCGCAGCCTGCTTGTCGCGCTTGCGGATCGCGGCGACGATGCCGGCGTGATGATCGGTGCCGCAGGCCGGCGTGTCGTGGCGGCGGTAGAGCAGGATGATGAGCGAGGAGCGCGCGATCAGCTCCTTCAGGAATCCGAGATAGATGCTGTGGCCGCTCATCTCTGCAATGAGACGGTGAAACTCGCCGGAAAGGCGGACGGAGGCGCGAGCATCGCCGCGCAGCTCGGCCTCGCGCTCTTCGGTAAGATGTTGCTGGAGACGATCGATCCAGACAGGTGACGCCGCATCGATCGCACGATCGACGATCGTCGGCTCGATCAGACGGCGCGCCTGGAACACTTCGCGGGCATCGGCCGGTGTCGGCCGCGCGACGAAGGCGCCGCGGTTCTTCTCGATGTTGACAATGCCTTCATGCGCGAGCTGTTGCAGCGCGGTACGCACCAGCGTGCGGCTCGCGCCATAGATTTCGCCGATCTCGTCCTCGCCGAGCTTCGTACCCGGCAGCAGACGGTGCTCGAGGATAGCTGCAGTCACGCCCGCCCTGATCCGGCTGACGCGATCGCTCGCATCTGGCGCATCGGATTTTTGGCGGGTCTTGGCGGCCATCAGTTGGAGGCGCTTGGGTTCGAGGGCTCGATCGGCGAATATCGGGCCCAAATGTTAGTCGACGAGCTGTATCCAATCACAGGCGAAACTTTATACAATCTTCGCCCGTTTTGTGTGCAGGTGTCTGCGCGCGCGCCAGGCAGACCGGATGCGCGGGATTCGATCTAACGATCTGACTCAGCAGCACAGTTTTTGGGATTTGGCGGACCGAAGCCTGTTGGCACGGACCTTGCGGAGAGAGGCGGAAAGCATCGCCCTCCCCTTGGACACGCCATGGCCACTCCCGCAGCTCTCGAATTGGTCGCCGTCACCAAGCGCTATGACACGACACTCGCGGTCGACAACGTCAACCTGAAGATCCCGGCGGGCACCTATTGCTGCCTGCTCGGTCCCTCCGGCTGCGGCAAGACCTCGACGCTGCGCATGATCGCGGGCCACGAGGCGGTCAGCGAAGGCGACATCATTCTGGGCGCGCAGAACGTCACTGATCTCGAGCCCGCCAAGCGCGGCACGGCGATGATGTTCCAGTCCTACGCGCTGTTTCCGCACCTGACCGTGCTCGACAACGTGGCGTTTGCCCTGAAAATGCGCGGCGTCGACCGGGCGACGCGGCACAAGCGCGCCGGCGAGCTGCTCGAGCTCGTGGCCATGAGCCCCTATGCAGGCCGGCTGCCGGCGCAGCTCTCCGGCGGTCAGCAGCAGCGCGTGGCGCTGGCCCGCGCGCTGATCACCGAGCCGCAGATCCTGCTGCTCGACGAGCCGCTCTCCGCGCTCGACCCGTTCCTGCGCGTCAAGATGCGGGGCGAGCTGAAGCGGCTGCAGCGCGAGCTCGGCATCAGCTTCATCCAGGTCACCCACGGCCAGGAGGAGGCGATGGCGCTCGCCGACCATATCGTGGTGATGAACCACGGCAGGATCGAGCAGCAAGGCTCAGCCCGCGACATTTTCCACCATCCCCGCACCGAATTCGTGGCGCGCTTCGTTGGCGGCCACAACGTCCTCAGCGACGCCGGCAACCTCATCGCCGTGCGCGCCGATCAGCTCGGCATCGTGCCGTTCGCCGAGGGCGCGTTCGGCGCGCCGGCGCTGCTGACCCAGACCGAGTACCAGGGCTCCTACATCGCCGTCTCGCTCACGCTCGACGACGGCACCGCCCTGTTCTCCCACATTCCGGAAGCCGCCTTCGACGTTCACCCGTTCCGTCCGGGCGATCGCGTGCTGGCCACCTGGGATCCCGCCAAGGCGCAGCGCCTGCAATAGCGCCGATCGATCACTGGAATGCGCAACAGAGGAGTGACTGACATGACCGAGACGACCAAGAAGGGTTTTAGCCGCCGCACCCTGCTCAAGGGCAGCGCGGGTCTCGCCGGCCTTGCCGCCGGCTCCGGCGCGATCACCGGGTTTCCCTATGTGATGTCGGCCGAGCCGAAAGTGCTGCGCTATCTCGGCACCGCCGTGAACGAGGGCGACGACATCTCCAAGCAGTGCCTGAAGGAC
The DNA here is from genome assembly GCF_054057995.1 of Bradyrhizobium sp. USDA 4486. NCBI lineage: Bacteria > Pseudomonadati > Pseudomonadota > Alphaproteobacteria > Hyphomicrobiales > Nitrobacteraceae > Bradyrhizobium > Bradyrhizobium sp. USDA 4486. The sequence goes on along the minus strand of NZ_JBSRZV010000001.1, from coordinate 1,400,503 downwards.
ACCGGCATCAAGATCGAATACATCACCGCGACCACCGACGACGTCACCAAGCGCGTGATGACCCAGCCGAACTCCTTCGACGTGCTGGACACCGAATATTTCTCGCTGAAGAAGATCGTGCCGTCGGGCAACATCCTTGCCCTCGACGCCAAGAAGATCAAGGAATTCGACAACATCACGCCGGTCTTCACCAAGGGCGAAACGCCCGGCGGCAAGAAGATCGGCGGCCAGGGCACCGCGCCCTGGAAGGTGCTGTATCTCGAAGGCAAGGACTCCAAGAAGTTCGCGACGTCGGCGACCGAGTTCGTCACGCTAATCCCGACCGTCTACAACGCCGACACGCTCGGCATCCGCCCCGATTTGATCAAGCGGCCGATCAGCACATGGGCCGAGTTGCTCAACCCCGAATTCAAGGGCAAGGCATCGATCCTCAATATCCCATCGATCGGCATCATGGATGCGGCGATGGTCGTGGAAGCCTCGGGCAAATACAAATATGCCGACAAGGGCAACATGACCAAGGAAGAGATCGATCTCACCATGAAGGTGATGACCGAGGCGAAGAAGGCCGGCCAGTTCCGCGCCTTCTGGAAGGACTTCAACGAGAGCGTCAACCTGATGGCTTCGGGCGAGACCGTTATCCAGTCGATGTGGTCGCCGGCGGTGACGAAGGTGCGTTCGATGGGGATCGCCTGCACCTTCCAGCCGCTGAAGGAAGGCTATCGCTCCTGGGCCTCGGGCTTTTGCGTGTCGAAAGGCGTGTCGGGCGCGAAGCTCGATTGGGCCTATGAGTTCGTCAACTGGTTCCTGTCCGGCTATGCCGGCGCCTATCTCAACCGCCAGGGCTATTACTCCGCCGTGCTCTCCACCGCGAAGGCACATATGGAGCCGTATGAGTGGGCGTACTGGATGGAAGGCAAGCCGGCCGAGAAGGACATCAAGGCGCCCGACGGCTCGCTGCTTGAAAAGGCCGGCGCGGTGCGCGACGGCGGCTCCTACGAGGACCGCATGGGCGCGGTCGCGTGCTGGAACGCGGTGATGGACGAGAACGACTACATGGTCCGCAAGTGGAACGAGTTCATCGCGGCGTAATGGATATGTCGGAAGAGGTTTTGCAACAGGCGTCCCCGGGCTTGATCCCGGGGGCGGGCACAGCGCGCGCCGCGAAGCCGACGCGCCTGCCGCCCTCCTTCGTCTCCTGGCTCCAGGCCGGGCCGATGATGCTGGTGTTTCTCGCCTTCTTCCTCATTCCCCTCGTGTTCGTCGTCATCGTCTCGTTCTGGGACTACAACGAATACCAGTTGCTGCCGGCCTTCTCCGGCCGCGGCTACACCGACACGTTCGAGGGCTGCATCGCGCAGCTTCCCGATCTCTGCACCATCGGCAAGACCTATCTGAAGACGCTGAAGCTGTGCTTCTTGGTGTGGGCGATCACGCTCTTCATTGGCTTCTGGGTCGCCTACTTCCTCGCCTTCCACGTCAAGTCCAAGACCTGGCAGATGGGATTGTCGTTGCTCTGCACGATCCCGTTCTGGACCTCGAACGTGATCCGCATGATCGCGTGGATCCCGCTGCTCGGCCGCAACGGTCTCGTCAACTCTGGCCTGATGAAGACCGGTCTGATCAACCATCCCGTGGAATGGCTGCTGTTCTCCGAATTCTCCGTGGTGCTCGCGCTGGTCCACCTCTTCACCTTCTTCATGGTGGTGCCGATCTTCAATTCGATGGTGCGCATCGACAAGTCGCTGATCGAGGCCGCCTATGATGCCGGCGCTAGCGGATTCCAGACGCTGGTCAACGTCGTCATTCCGCTGGCAAAACCCGGCATCGTGATCGGCTCGATCTTCGTCATCACCATCGTGATGGGCGACTTCATCACTATCGGCGTGATGGGTGGCCAGCAGATCGCCGCCGCCGGCAAGATCATCGAGACGCGGCTGAACGCGCTGCAATTCCCCGCCGCGGCGGCCAATGCCGTGATCCTGCTCGCGATCACTTTCCTGATCATCACCATGATGTCGCGCATCGTCGACATCAGGAAGGAGCTGTGATGAAGGAAGGACGCCCGCGCTCGTTCTATCTGCTCGCGATCTTCTTCGCGGCCTATGTGCTGTTCCTCTACGGCCCGATGATCGCGATCTACGTGCTGTCGTTCCAGGGGCCGCAGGGCGGCCTCACCTTTCCGATGAACGGCGTCTCGACGTTCTGGCTGGCAAAGCTGTTCGAGGGCACCGGCATCGTCGATCTCGGCGCCGCCTTCCGCCGCTCGCTGCTGCTGGGCCTCGTGGTGATGGCCGTCACCGTGGTGCTGTCAGTTGCCGCCGGCATGGCGTTCCGCAGGAAATTCAGGGCGCAGAGCATCTTGTTCTATTCGGCGATCGCGAGCCTCATCGTGCCCTCGATCATCACCTCGCTCGGCATCTCCCTGGAATTCCGCATCATCGACGATCTGATCAAGGCGCATTGGAACGAGAAATTCGAGACCTCGATGGGCCTGCTCACCTCGGGCCTCGGCGCGCACCTGACCTGGACGCTGCCGTTCGGCCTGCTCATCATGTTCGCAATCTTCAACCGCTTCGACCCGCGCCTCGAAGAAGCCGCGCGCGATCTCGGCGCGACGCCGTGGCAGACCTTCCGCTACGTCGTGCTGCCGATCATCCTGCCATCTGTGATCGGCATCGGCCTGTTCGGCTTCACGCTGTCCTGGGACGAGCTGGCCCGCTCCAGCCAGGCGATCGGCCCGGTGAACACGCTGCCGCTCGATCTGCAGGGCCTCACCACCACCGTCACCAAGCCCGATATCTACGCGCTCGGCACCGTGATCTCGGCGGTGTCGTTCGCGGTGATCGCGCTTGCGCTCGGCACCATCCACATGCTCAACAGGCGGCAGGCGGCCAAGGGCTCGGACGCCGGCAAAGGACTTGTCTGAGAAGGGGCTTGTCTGATCGCGATGCGGCTGCACATCGTCAATCCCAACACCACGGCGTCGATGACTGCGAAGATCGCTGCTGCGGCGCGCAGCGTGGCGCTGCCCGGCACCGTGATCGATGCGCGCCAACCGACGATGGGTCCGGCCTCGATCGAAGGCTTTTATGACGAAGCCTTCGCAGTACCGGGCATGCTCGGCTGCATCCGCGAGGCCGACCGCGATGGCGCGGATGCGCACATCATCGCCTGCTTCGATGACACCGGCTTGGATGCCGCGCGCGCGGCCGCGAAAGCGCCGGTGATCGGCATCGGCGAAGCCGGCTTCCACATGGCGAGCCTGATCGCGGCGCGCTTTGCCGTGGTGACGACGCTCGGTGTCTCCATCGTGCCGATCGAGCACAACTTGCGGAAATACGGCCTCGCCGAGCGCTGCGCCCGGGTCCGCGCCGCCGAGGTGCCGGTGCTCGCGCTCGAGGAGCGCAACGGTGATGCACTTGGAAAAATCTCCGCGGAGATCACCGCCGCGATCCGCGACGATCGTGCCGAAGCCGTCGTGCTCGGCTGTGCCGGCATGGCCGATCTCGCCGCTGAACTCGCCGCCACCCACGGCTTGCCTGTGGTCGACGGCGTCGCCGCGGCGGTGACGTTGGCAGAAGGATTGGTGCGGTTCGGGCTGAAAACGTCGCGGCTCGGGCCCTACGCCGCGCCGCGATCGAAGACCTATTCCGGCCCGTTCGCGCCGTTCCAGCCGTGAGCCTTGGCCGGCCGACCGGCACACTATTTTCGGGCCACCCCGTGCTAAGAGCCGTTTTTTGCCCGCCGATCCCGGTTCCGGAAGGCCGCCGGGGCTTGGCATAGTTACGTTTTCCGGCTCACGGCCTCTTTTTGGTCCCATTCCTTCCGGAAACGTAACGTTTTCGGGACCTCCCGGCCGCCCCCCGGTCTGCGTTCTCGGGTTGCCGGTCTTCGCCAATGACCAAGTTTCAATTTGGGTTTTGTCAGCGATGATCGATCTCGCCGAGGACACATCGTCCACCCCCCTCCTTCGTCTCGGCGCCCAGCCTATCGTGCTGACCGCCGCCGCCCTTCTGCTGCTGATTGCCGGCGTGACCTCGGTCGCGATCTGGCGCGCCTATACCGGCGCAGCTCCCGAGAGCGACCGGGTGGTGACGTCGCGGCAGCTCCAGGCCCGCACGGCCCAGGCCTCCGAGCAGCTGGTCGAGAAGACCAAGGGGCTGGAGGCCACCCAGCAGGAATCGATCGACCAGCTCCAGGTGGTGCAGGACCAACTCCAGACGATGAAGCGGCTGATGGCGGCGCAGCAGTCGGACACCAAGCGCCTCTCCGAGCAGGTCGCAACGCTGAACGAATCGATCGACGGCTTGCGGCAGTCCTTCGCCAGCGCGCGGGCGACAGAGGCGGAGACGCCCTCGGTTACCCGCCGGAAACCGGCACGGCACCGCGTGCACGCCAGCGCCCGCAAACGCTCGCGCGGCTGATTAACCGCGACCCGACTTTATTTTCGGCACTTGTGAACTGGATCACATTCCCGCGTGTGATTCCACGCCATGCTCGCCGTCACCGGATGGCGTGAGCCGATTTCAATATCCGGGGCTGGCAAGGTCGTTGACGGTATACTGCGTCAACGGCCTTGTTCTTTTGTGGGTTCGGCCGGCCGGCCGGCTATTCGCAAATATCGACGCGGGTGTATCGCCATCCCGCAGGCGTCATCACCCGCTTGCGCACGACGTAGCAACCACCATAACCACCGTCGTCGTAGCCGGTCCCATAATAATAGGGGTCGCCGTAATAATAAGGGTAGCCGTAGCCATAATAGCCGCCGTAAAGGCCGGCGCCGGCAAGTCCTGCCCCGAGAGCAACGCCGGGCCAGAAGCCGCCGCCATGCCAGTGGCCGCCATGGCCCCAGCCGCCACCACCGTGCCAGCCGCCACCGCCATGCCAGCCGCCGGCGTGGAATCCGCCACCATGTCCGAAACCGCCCGCAGCTTGAGCTGCCTGCGGCGCCCACAGTCCGACTGCCGCGACGGCCAGCGCCGCCATGATCATCTTGCGTAACATCGCTCGATCCTCCGCGTGGACAGCTCCACGCTTCAAAGCAGGATCAAGCTACTACCGTCGCTTGGGCATTCCCGACAGCCACACTGTCTCACTTCCGCGCGAGCATCAGCAGCCGCGGCAGATGCTCTTGAGCTTCTTGTCGAGCATCCGGTTCTCGGCGTTCACGGCGGCATCGGTCGATCCACCGCTGCCGGTCCCGGTGGTAGCTCCCGTGCCCGGGCCGGATGATTGAGCCGTACCCAAACTATTGGTCCCGGGCGGCGGAGCTGGGGAATTGGCGACACCGCCGGCCGATCCGGTTGATCCGGTAGAACCTGTGCCGCCGGTTGCTTGCGCGAACGATGCAGCCGGCATCGCCGCGAGACTGAGGATCGCGATCAAGGTCTTCATTGTAGCGGTTGGCAATCTGGCCATCAGGCACGCTCCTTTGACTGATCAACCACCCCGGCAAAGACCGGTTCCGGAACAAATGAGGTCCCATCAGCTTGAACCGACAGGCGCGCCCACGCGCGCTGATCACCGCGCCGCCGGAATAATGGGAAGGCAAAGTCACGATGACAGATCGCGATCCTTTTGCAGAAGGCGAACGCGCCGCACGCGAGAACATTCCGCCCGAAGCCAATCCTTACCCAGACGGCAGCGACGAGCATGCGCTGTGGTCGGCGGGGCACGGGAAAGTCGCAAGCGCCATGGAGGCCCGCGAGTCCGAAGGCAGCTAGCCGATCCGCTTCAGGCCTTTCTTGAAGCGCGGACCGTTGGCGACATAGAACCTCGCCGCGCTTCCCATCTTCTGGACCTGGGCGTCATCGAGCGTGCGGATCACGCGCGCGGGCGAGCCGATGATCAGCGAGCGCTCGGGAAATTCCTTGCCCTCAGTGATGACCGAGCCGGCGCCGACGATGCTGTTGCGGCCGATCTTCGCGCCGTTCATCACGATCGAGCCCATGCCGATCAGCGCGCCCTCCTCGATCGTGCAGCCGTGCAGGATGACGTTGTGACCGACGGTGCAGTTCTTGCCGATGACAAGCGGAAAACCGAGATCGGTGTGACAGGTCGAGCCGTCCTGGACGTTGGCGCCCTCGCCGATCTCGATCCACTCATTGTCGCCGCGCAGCACCGCGCCGAACCAGACGCTGGCGCCCGCCTTCAGGCGCACGCGGCCGATCACGGTCGCGGTCTCCGCGATGAAATAATTGCCGTCGGCGGGAAGATCGGGCGCCTGCCCATCGAGCTCGTAGATCGCCATGGAGGTCTCCTGTCAGGTTGACCCTGGCATAGCGAAACGACGGCGAAGAGGCAAAGGGCCGCCGCGCGGCCCTGCGGAACGGCGTCAGACCAGCACGCCGGCCGCGCGCAGCGTCATCAGGAAGAAGGTGCCGCTCATCATGCTCCAGAAGGCGGCGATGAGCGTCGCCATCATCACGAATTCCAGGCGGCGGCTTTCCAGCCGCATGCCGCGCAGCGTGTTGCGCATGATGATGAAGGGCGCCGCGAACACCAGGAACGGCACCGCCGCGAAGGTCTTCGGCGCCACGCCGGCCTGCAACAGGCCGAACCCGGCGGGCCGCTGCGTGGCGGCCTGATATCCGTTCACGAGCGCGCCGGCGAGCGCGAAACCGATGCAGATCGAGAAGAAGGTATTGAGAGCTTCTGGTGTCATCGGAACAGTCCGCCCTTACGCAAACGCGAGCAGCCTTCCTGTGACAAAAAGTGCTGGTTAACGCTACATTATCCTTAAGAGAAGGTTAACGCCGCCGGCTCGCCGGCGCAGGGCCCTCCCCGCTCCCCGCAGGCGGGGAGCGCTGCGCGAAATCGTCGCCGCATGGCATATTCGCCGCTGATTCGTCGGCCAGCGGCCGACCTCCGGCTCGCGCAACCCATGACGATGTTTTCGGCAGCTTCCCTCAGGTCCCCCCGGACGCGCCCCCGGGCACATGTCGTCCCGATCATGCTCGGCGGCACTGCAGCGGCGTGCGCGGTCGCGCTGGTGGCCTATCTGCTGTGGCCGACCTGGGGCACGGGCGGCGCCAACGCGCCGGACAAGCTGCCGGTGAGCGTCGGGGGCACGCTGTTCAACCTGCCGGCGGCGGCGATCCGCATGAAGATCCAGCGGCACACCGGGCCGCAGGAGCGCATCGATCTCGACTTCCTCTATCCCTCGCTGGAGCCGCCCGGCGCGCCGAAGCACGTCACCGCCGACACCGTGGACGTGGCGTTGCAATCGATCGACCGCATCTTCCTGTCGATCGCGGCCCACCACGAGGCGCTCTCGCCCGAGCAGCGCACCAGCACGATCTATCCACGCTATCTCGACCAGGCCGCAACCCAGCCGGAGGACGGGCTGACGATACGGATGTTCCGCGCTGAGACGCCTTACGGCAGCGAGGAGCTCTACACTGCCGCAAGCCCGGCGCTGACCGCGCGCTGCACCCGCGATGCGGCGACCCCGGGCATGTGCCTCTCCGAGCGCCGCGTCGGCGGCGCCGACCTCACCTTCCGCTTTCCGCGAAGCTGGCTGTCGCAATGGCGCGAGGTCGCCGAGGCGATGGAGAAGCTGACGGCGCAGTTGCGCGGACCGAAGAGCTGAGCGCCCTCTCTGCCTCACCCGCGGGACGAATCCGGAGCCGCCCGAACAAAAAATCGAAAACAACCATGCACAGTAGCCGGGCGGCCTGTGATGGCTTCGCGTTTTCAAAAATTCGCCTTTTTCGAAGTCACACTTGACCCGTCGGGCAAAACAGTGGCATGATGTCAGTATGGGCGATCGACGTGAACGGCGCGGCAACACCTCTCCTGCCTGGCTCGCAATGAGAATGTGGAGGGAGCGCGCCTGCGTGCCCCGGACGCAGCGCAGTGTCTCTTCGACGGTGCGCTGCTGAGCCGGGCCCATGTTGTAGAGATGGGCCGTTTGGATTCTGGGTCCCGGCTCTGCCCTGCAACGCCGTAAGCGCGTTTACGCGCGTCTTCGACGCGCTATGGGGCGTTGCCGTGCGTCCGGGACACGAGAGAATGCTGGGCAGTCGCCGCGCGGCTTCAATGCGAGCGCAGCGAAGGCTCCGCTTCGCTCGCGCGACGGCGTAACAACAACTATTCCTGATCGACGAGGTCGTCCTCGAGGATCGCCATCTGGAACTGGAACGAGCGATCGTCGTCCTCGTCGTCGACGAAGAGAACGCCGATGAACTCCTCGCCGATATAGACTTCGGCGCTGTCATCCTTCTTCGGCCGCGGCACGACGCGAATCTTGGGATTGCCGAATACACGCTTCAGATAGGCATCTAACTTTCTGACTTCTTTGACGTCCACGGCAAGTCTCCGATCGAAATTTGTCGGCGGGTTTTAAGACGTGACGCGACGAACCGCCAGCATGAATTGCCAAAGAATTTGGGGACGACAAGCGCCGGACAATCCGGCGCTTGCTCGTAAACTCAAAGCCCCATCGCGTTGATCATCTGGTCCATGGTGCGTGACGGCTCGGCGCAGCCGGCTTCGCCGACGATCTTCGCCGGCACGCCCGCGACCGTGACGTTGTGCGGCACCGGCTTGACCACAACCGAGCCGGCGGCGATGCGCGCACAATGGCCGATCTCGATGTTGCCGAGAATCTTCGCGCCGGCGCCGATCAACACGCCGTGGCGAATCTTCGGATGACGATCCTCGTTCTCCTTGCCGGTGCCGCCGAGCGTGACGCCGTGCAGGATCGAGACGTCGTCCTCGATCACAGCGGTCTCGCCGCAGACGAAGCCGGTGGCGTGGTCGAGGAAGATGCCGCGGCCGATGCGCGCGGCCGGATTGATATCGGTCTGGAACACCGCCGACGACCGGCTCTGGAGGTAATAGGCAAAGTCCTTGCGGCCCTTCAGATAGAGCCAGTGCGCCAGGCGATGGGTCTGAATGGCGTGAAAGCCCTTGAAGTAGAGCAAGGGATCGATGAAGCGCGAGGTCGCGGGATCGCGGTCGTAGACGGCGACGAGATCGGCACGGAAAGCGTTGCCGAGATCGGGATCGTCCCGCAGCGCCTCGTCATAGGTCTGGCGCACCAGATCGCCCGAAAGTGCGGAGTGATCGAGCCGGTCGGCGAGACGATGGATCACCGAATCCTCGAGGCGGCTGTGATGCAGCACCGTCGAATAGATGAAGGTTGCAAGCTCGGGCTCGCGATGGACGATGTCCTCCGCCTCGCTCCGAATCCGGTCCCAAATCGGATCGAGCGATGCGAGCTTTCCTCCCGGATTGACCTGATGCACTGCCATGATTTTCTCTCTGGGATCTGCTCTTTCGAATGGGCTGGTTTAGTTGGCTCTATAACACAGTCTAGGCGACAAAGTCCTGACGGGCTTGCCTGAGAGTGAACAGCGCCTTGCCCCGCGAAAACATGCCAACCTATTGAAACCAAACGGTTTCTTTTGACGCCCGCCCAAGCGGCAAGGTCGGCTCAAAATGGTCAGGGTTTGGCCAAATTCAAGCCGGGCGGCGTCAAACTATTGGTGAATTCCGCCTCGACCGTTATTGCGGGCATGGTCCCCGGGGACGACGGAGCAATCTTGAGCATCACCACCGATCAATTGCGCGCGCGCGCCGCTGATACGTTTTGGCTGCGGCTGGCGGCGGCGACCCTGCCCCTCCTGATGATCGCGCCGGCGTTCTGGAACGGCTACCCGCTATTGCAGTGGGATACCGGTGGCTATCTGGCGCGCTGGTACGAGGGTTATCTCGTCCCCAGCCGCTCCACCGTGTTCGGCCTCTACCTGCACTATGGCGAGAGCTTCAGCTTCTGGATCAACCTCGCGGTCCAGTCGCTGGCAACGCTGTGGCTGCTTCAGCTCACCCTGCGCGTGCTCTCGATGATGCAGACCTTCCGCTTCGTCGCGATCAGCCTGCTCCTGATCCTGTCGACCGCCCTGCCCTGGCTCGCCAGCATGCTGCTCACCGACATCTTTGCCGGCCTGTCGATATTGTCACTGTTCCTGCTGGTCGCCGGCGGAGCGCGCACGTCGCTGCTCGAAAAGATCTCTCTATTCGTCTTCACCGCCTTTGCCGCCGCGACCCACAGTGCCACGCTCGGCGTGCTGCTCGGACTCTGCGCCGCCGGCTGGATGGCGCGGCCGTTTCTTAAGTCTCGCCTGCCGCTTGCCGGATTAGCGCAGGCGAGCCTTACCATCGTCGCGGGCGGCGTGATGCTGGTGTCGGCGAATTACGCGCTATCGGGCAAATGGACCTGGACGCCTGGCGGCTATGGCGTCGCCTTCGGCCGCATGATGCAGGACGGCATCGTCGCACGCTTTCTCAGCGATCACTGCCCGCGCGAACGCTTCAAGCTCTGCCCGTATCGCCACGAGCTGCCGGCGAGCGCCGACGAGTTCCTGTGGGGCAAGAGCATGTTCAACACGCTCGGCCGCTTCGAAGGCATGAACGACGAGATGAGCTACATCGTCGTGCATTCGCTTGCCGACTATCCGGCCTGGCAGGCCGGCGCAGCGCTCCGAGCGATGGGCCAGCAATTGCTGCACGTGGCGACCGGCGAAGGCACCAACGGCTGGATCCCGCACACCCGCAGCATCATCGAGCGCTACATCCCGGCACAGGTCGGGCAGATGCGCGCGGCGCGCCAGCAGAACTGGGGCCTCAACTTCGACTACGTGAACTGGCTGCATGTCCCTGTCGCGCTGGTCTCGATGCTGACGCTGGTCGCACTGCTCGCGCATGCGCTCGCAAACCGCCGGCTCGACGATCTGACGCTGCTGGCCGCGACCGTGACGCTGGCGCTGCTCGGCAACGCCTTCATCTGCGGCGTGATCTCGGGCCCGCACGACCGCTACGGCGCGCGGATGGTGTGGGTCGCGACGTTTGTGGTGCTGATGGCCGCGGCGCGGCGTTTTGGCGAGGAGCCTACGCGCAACGAAGGATGAAGAGCCATCGCGATTCGTTTCGTCCCGAGCAGCTATCGTTTTCAGACGCAGGTCGAGCGAAATGGTTTTCAATGCCGCTGGTAGCGGCGTGACAATCTCATCTGGATGGAGCAAGCCATGCTCGGACGATGGGATGAAGCACCGATCGGCGTCCGCTCAATGTGCGCCTCGCCATGATGAAACAGGGCGAGACGTAGAGGTTGCGCGCGGCACACGGCTCCCAGAACTTGGTTCACGCCCAGACGAACAGAGGCCGTCGGGTCAATGCGTTCACATAGCTTTGGCGAGCGCGAACAGCCGGAAATCCTCGAGCGCCGCGTGCCGATGCGGGGCAACTTCGCGACGGTAAACCTCGGTGTCGACGATCGAGCGGAAGGTGGCGAAATCGCCGTATTCATTGATCGCCGCTTCGTCCCAGCGTTCGCCTGGCGAGCCGACGAGGCTCGTTAGGACCGGCCCGGAAAACATCCGCACGAGCGGCTTACCGGCCGCAAGACGCCGGAATGCAGGCCTATAGCGTTCATGAAGGGCTTCACGGCCCGAGCAGGGCGCGGCGTCGAAGCCGTCCTCGTACCGCGCATACGCGCGGTAGCGCAGCAGATTGAGCATATAAATCGGCTGGCCGGGTGGAATCGCGCGCTCGGCGGCGTCAAGGGCTTGCAGGGTGATTTCGACGAAGTTCATGGGACTTCCCGCGTTTTCCAGCGCCGCAGAATGCGCGCTGACGCTCCCTGTCTAGCCGCTCGGGAGGAGTTCTTGTAGTGACTGCTTAGCCATGATTATGTGGACCGCATGTCCACAACGACTTTACCTCCCGACGTCTCGCGTCTCCTCGCCTTCGTCCGCGTCGTCGAGGCGGGCTCCTTCGCCGAAGCCGCGCGGCGGGCGGGGACGACCACCTCGGCGATGTCCAAGGCGGTGGCCCGCTTCGAAAAGGCTCGCGGCTTGCGGCTGTTGCATCGCTCCACCCATTCGTTGGCGCTGACCGAAGAGGGTGACAGGCTGATGGCGGCGGGACGCGCGTTGGCCGAAAGTCTCGCCCGTGTCCAATCCGCGCTCGGCGAAGTCGCGCGCGACGATGGCGGACGGGTGCGCGTGACCGCCCCCGCCTCGTTCGCGCGCGCCTGCATCCTGCCGCGACTGCCCGCCTTCCTGCGGGAACGGCCGGAAATCGAGATCGAGGTCAAATTCCGCAACGAGATTCTCGATCTCGCGGCGGAAGGCGTCGACGTCGCGATCCGCTCAGGGCCCCTCGACCGCGCGCCCGGCCATCAGGCGCGGCGGCTTTGCACCTTCTCATGGATCGCTTGTGCCTCGCCGGCCTATTTGAGCGCGCGCGGCGCGCCGGCGACTCCTGACGAGCTTTCCACGCACGACCACGTCGGCTTCCGGAATCCCGCGACCGGTCAGATCCTGACCTGGCGCTTCGCCGACCCGCGCGGCAAAGGACCCATTCGCGTCACGCCCAAGCCCAAGCACATTTGCGACGACGCGCACGCTTCGCTTGCTTTGATCGCCGATGGGTTTGGGGTCGGCTGGGGGCCGGCGTGGCTCGTCAACGAAGACCTCCGCACCGGCCGGCTGGTCGAAGTGCTCGCGCCCTGGCGCGTGTCCGGGGAATCGCTATGGATGCTGCGCACCTCCGACCGCCGCCCGCCCCTGCGCACACAGCGCGTCATGTCGTTCCTCAAAACGCTTCCCGCCGCGTTCAGCGACGAGGCAGCGTGAAGCAACGGCGTCACCGGAATTTGGTCGCCAAGAAACCGAGCTCCAGGTCCCAGGGATTAGAGGCGAAGACCTCTCTTGTGCAGGTTTTTGGACGCCGGCAACGAGAGACGCTCCGCACGCTCAACTAGCCGGCGTCCAAAAAGCGCCAAGGCACGAAGTCGCGGGAAGTTGGGCACTGGCCGGGCAGCGAGTGCTATGCGGATTTGACGGCGGCGCCGACCTCGATGGTGGACGCGACGGAGGCAGGATGTGACCTGCGGATAGGGTCGCGGGCGAGATTGGGAGCATGCAATGGGCATCTCGGCGGCTGCTCGGAGTGCATCAACGCAGGATCCGGGCACTGCTGGATGCCATTGGGTTGAGCGAGAGCGCTACCGGCGTGGAGCCGGCATATCGGGCCAGGAAAACTGCAAGGCTTACACGCGGTGTTGGTCATGACGTGTCGATCCTGATCGGTGTTGGTCGCCAGCTCGGCGCGCAGCCGGGTGCGAAGGTCTCGATGACGATCATGCGCGCGCCACAGCGGGGACATGGGCACGGCAGCACCCGCGGTGGATCCGGCGCACCATCCGGCTCTTGTTGGGGATCGGCGGCAGACGGGACGACATTGAGGAGTGCGCGGGCGGTTGCGATGCTCTCGGCACGGTTGGTTGAGGCAAAGAGCCCGTAGTGGCGGATGCGGTGGAAACCCTTGGGCAGCACGTGCAGCAGGAAGCGCCTGATGAACTCGTGCGGGTGAAGCCGCATGGTCTTCCAACGGTCGGGGCCGCTGACGCGATAGTCCTTCCAGCGGAACGCAATCGCCTCCTCGTCGGCTGCAACGAGGCGGCGGTTGGAGATGGCGACACGATGGGTGTAACGGGAGAGATAGCGCAGCACCTGCGCGGGCCCCGCGAACGGGGCCTTGCAGTAGACCACCCACTTGATGCTGCGCAGCGGGGCGATGAAGCGCTTGAACGTTGTCTTGTCGGCAAGTCCGGCATGGGTGTTGAAGAACTTCAACTCGCCGGCGTCATGCGCATCCATGAGCATCGCCAGTATCTTGCCCCGGAACAGGCGCGCCAGCACGTTGACATGGACGAGGAAGTTGGAGCGCGCGGCGATCCATCGCGTGGTATCGAGCGAGAGCCCTCCACCCGGCACGATCATATGCACGTGCGGATGGTGGGTGAGCGCCGAGCCCCAGGTGTGCAGCACGGCCGTGATACCGATCCGCGCACCGAGGCGCTTGGGATCGCTTGCGATGGCGAGCGTCGTCTCGGCCGCTGCCTTCATCAGCAGGTTATAGATCACGCGTTTGTTCTGGTAGGCGATGTCACGCAACTCGCTCGGCAGCGTGTAGACGACGTGAAAATACGGCACCGGCAATAGCTCCGCTTCGCGGTCGGCCAGCCATCGGCGTGACGCCGCACCCTGGCACTTCGGACAATGCCGGTTGCCGCAGGAGTTGTACGCGATCTCGGTATAGCCGCACGCTGTGTTCTCGCAGCGTGCGACGTGGCCGCCGAGTGCTGCCGTACGACAGCGCTCGATCGCACTCATCACCTTCAATTGCCCGAGGCTCACATGCCCCTGATTGGCGTCACGCCAAGCAGAGCCGTGATCGCGGAGGATGTCCGCGACCTCCAGAACTGGCCGAGCCACCGCCGGCGGCGCTAGGGCGCTGGCGGCTCCTCACTGTCTCGCTGTCGCCGGCGGCGGCGCGAGGCGCTTAGGCCCTCGAGCGGGCTCTCGATCTTGGCAATCAGTCCGATCGCGACGCGACTGTAGCGGGCTGTCGTCTCAAGCTTGGAATGTCCGAGCAACGCCTGGATCACGCGAATGTCCCTGCCGCGCTCGAGCAGGTGGGTCGCGAAGCTGTGGCGAAGCGAATGCAGCGGGACCGTCTTGCGCAGCCCCGCGGCTTTGGCGGCCTCCTTGAACAACCGGCTGAACTGACGCGTGGTCAGTGGCTGACGTTGATTGCGACCGGGAAACAGCCAGCGCTGTTCGGGCGCGACGCCGTTGTTGGACGCGGTCGGCCCCGCCTTCCACCATTGCCGTAACAGCTTCAGGACCTCCGGCGGCAGCATCACGTGCCGGTCCTTGCGGCCCTTCGACTGCACAACGCGGATGATCTTCTGCTCGCTATCGATGTCGCCCGCCCGCAGCCGCACCACCTCGCCGGCGCGCAATCCGCAACCATAGGCCAGCGTTAGCATCGCTCGCGCTTTCAGGCTCGTCGCCATGGTCAGGACACGCTTGATCTCCTCAGGGCTTAGCACCGGCGGCAACCTCTCGGGCTCCTTGATGTGCCAGACCTCGGCCGCCAGATCGTGACGACGTAGCGTGACGCGGAACAGGAACCGCACCCCGGTCATGATCCGATTGCGGTTGCAGATGCTCATCCCGCTCTCGATCAGGTGCAGCTGAAATTGGCGCACCTCGTCGGGGGTTGCCGTATCGGGCGAACGTTTGAGCCAGGCGGCGAACCGCTTGCAACTGTAAATGTGGCCACGCCGCGTGTGCGGGTTGAGCTTGCGCGCAGCCATGTCTTCGATCATACGCTGACGCAGCGGACTGACTGTGTTGGTATCGCTCATGGAGAGCTCCTTCCTGAGTGAGGGTTGCAACACCTCGATTCTCAGGACGGGGGCTCTCCAGTGCTACCACTATCCTCTCAACTGGCTACCGGCCTCTCGGCTCTTGCTCCCGCGCAGCGGGCTGGAGCGCAGCGACTTTGTGCCCTGGCCCATCTGCGACATGGGCAACTGGATTTACTGTGATGCAAAACCGCGCTTCCCTTCAGCGTATATGCCCTTCATCCGGCACAGCCAGGTCGGGCCGTATTCATCGCGAAGATCTTCTCGAATCCGAGACGCATAGTGCGGTGGCATTCGCACGCCGCGGCCTCGAGTCGCAACCGGTCGATCTCGATTTGGCCTCGTCGATCAGATTTGATCGCTCCTGATGCGCGCAGGTCGCGCATCAGGAGCGTCACCGTCGGTCGTCGCACACCGAGCATTTGCGACAGTGCCTCCTGGGTGAGCGGAAGAACGTCGTGGCCGATGCGGTCGCAAAACTGGAGTAGCCAGCAAGCCATGCGAGCTTTGACCGGATGCAGTGCACTGCAGGCCATGCCGAGCTGAAACTTCATCAGCATCGCTGTGGCGTGAATCTTGACCGCGTGCCGGATCGCAGGGCTCCGGTTGAAAGCGGCGTGAAATCGCGACGCGGGGATTCGCGAGGCGGTGCCCGCTGCACGAACGACCGCGGTAGTGGCCGAAGGTGACGGTCCGAACATCGAAAGAAGGCCAAGTGCCCCCTCGCGCCCGACTACAGCGGTGTCGACCGTCTCCCCGTCCGCCATGTCGATCATCAGCGAGACGGCGCCGCTGCGAGGGAAGAAGACATAGTCGATCTCGTCCCCCGCTCGCGCAAGGATCGAGTCCTGATCGAGCGCGACCGTCTCCAGCGCGGGCCGCAACAGATCGAGATCCGATGCCGGCAGTGTTGCCAGAAGGCAGTTACGCATTCCGTCCGGATGCGTCACTGGAGATGACCCGCGGTGAGGGATCCTCCGCCTTCTTCATTCCGGGCGGCGCGGAACGGCGGCCTTAACATCTGTTTGGATCTGCTTTCGCTACTCGCGCTGAGATCCAACTCACTCGCAAACTCGGACATTCCAACTGTACGTCGGCTCAAGTTTGAGTCCTCATAGACACGAACGGATCAATTTTGGGGGCTTGCCTGCGACATGAGCGCGGCGAGTAAGGGAAGAGAGTCAGTGCAAACGGCAGTATCGATGCAGTTGCAGCTCGAAAGCGGCAAAAGGTGCTCTTCTCACCCGCCATGCGTAGCATCGATTTTTGGTTCCACTCATGTCGAATATGAGGGTCAGTCAGCCTTTGGCGCATGTCGCCTGTCACGCCATTGTCATACTTGGACCGGCCCGTTCGCTAGGGACGCTCGGGCCGTGAACAGTGCTGGGGTGATGTTCCCCGCGCTGACACCATGGCGTTCTGATCGCCAAGAGGTAACAGATTTAGCTGGCTTCCGGTTATGGCCCCTATGCCGACGTTCCTTGCAGCTTCGAGTCGACGTCTCGTCTCATCAGCGCCCTTAGCGGACTGCAGATATCTGCGCATGAAGGCGTTGACGGTCGCCCCGAAGGAAGTGGATAGCTCTGACTTGGGGCATTTCAGGATAATAGGGCAATGACCCGATCGCCTCAGCCAACGTCACGTCATCCCCGCCGTGACAGGAAGTCCAGCACGCCGGTCTTGTAGACCTTGTCGCCGACCGCGCGCATGTGGTCGCGGCCCGGAATATCGAGCACTTCCGAGCCGGGGATGATGGCGCCGAGCGCGCTGGCGGAGCCTGCGACATCGTCGGTCGAACCGACGGCGATCAGCACGGGCACGTCGATGCGTGCGGCCTCCTGTCTCGTCATCAACTCGCGCGTCCCGCGCAGGCAGGCCGCGAGCGCACGATGGTCGGAGCGGGTCTGGTCTGCGAATGCACGAAAGGTGCGGCCGACGGGATCGCAGACGTCATCGAGCGAAGGTGCCTCCAGTGCTTTGGCGACGTTCTCGCCGGGGCCGGTGCCTTCGATCAGCCCGCCGATGCCGATGCCGCCGAGGATCGCCGAGCGCAGGCGCTGCGGCTCGTTGAGGGCGAGCCAGGCCGTCATCCGCCCGCCCATCGAATAGCCCATGATATCGGCCTGCGGGATGGCGAGGTGGTCCATCAGCGCAAGCACGTCACCGGCCATGATAGGAATCGAATATTGCGCGGGCTCGTAGAGCTTTGCGCTCTCGCCGTGGCCGCGATTGTCGAGCGCGATCACGCGGCGGCCGTTCTTGCGCAGCTCCGAGACCCAGGTCGGATAGACCCAGTTCACGTTCTTGCTGGAGGCAAAGCCGTGCACGAGAATGATCGGATCGCCCTCGCCTTCGTCGAGATAGGCAATTTCAACGGCGCCGTTGTGAAAGCTCGGCATCATCAGTTCCGCAAATCTTGAGGGGGAGAGGGTGATCTTAGAGCATGATCCGGAAAAGTGTGCAGCGGCTTTCCGGCAAGATCATGCTCAAAGAATAGGCTGAAACGCGTTAGACTTCAGGCCGTGACGGCCGTGTTCGCCAGAGCAGCCTGGGCTGCGATCTGGGCATGGCGGAGGCGCCGCGCCCGTCTGCGATCGCACCACGCCTGCGTGAGGCGCTCGGTGGTCGCCTTGATCGAGGACAGCAGGCCGAACAGCGTCAGCGCCGCACTGAGCAGCCAGAGCGCCAGATCGAACGCGCCGCCGACCAGCAGCAACGCGCCGCGGCCGAGCAGCTTCATGATCGCGCGGGTCTTGCTGCCCTGCGCTTCCGCAAGCCGCGCCGCGCGCGCGACGTCCTTGGGGCCTTGCGCGATCCGCAAGCTATCCATGGCGCCGCGCGTGCCGGTCTTCTCGGCAACGCGCGTGACGTCCTTGCCGAGCCGGACCAGCGCGCCGGCCTTCTCGGCCCGGAATGCAGCCTTGATCGCGCTGACGGTCTCGCCAGGGCGGAACACCGAACCCTTGGCAACGGCATTCTGGAGCATCGGCGCATCGACCACCTCGCGTGCGGACCGGCCGGCCCATGCAGCAAGCCCTTCGCCGAGCCGCCCGACCTTGCGCGCATCCTTCACCAGCGTGAGCCCGGCGCGAACCGGCGCGGCACCGCCAACTGAGACGTAGGTCACGGCCGTCACCGCAAGACCCGCGGTCGCAAGGCCCAGCACCAGACGGTCGGTGTCCTCGCCCATCGCCAGATGCTTGCCCTCGCGCACGACATCCCTGATGTCGCCGATCACGAAAAGATCGCCGGCGATGGTTCCGGACAGGCTCGCGACATCGTCGGCGTTGCCTGTGACGAGGCCCGCGGCAAACCGTTTGGCGAAATGCGAAGTGGAGTTCTCGGCCTTGACCGCATCGCTCACGCGATTGATGAGGTCGTCGGGCAGCGCGACGTTGCGGTCACGCGCGAGCGCAACGAAACTGTCGGCGAGATCGGCATCGCCGGCGGCGAGCGCGGCCTCGATATTGTCCTGAACCAGGTGGTCGTTCTGCCGGAGCAGCGCATCGAGCTTGAGCTCGGAGAGCGCGGCTGGATCATCCTGGGCAGTGAGAATCGCACCGGCCTCGCGGGCATGCGGCGCGACCTGCACGAGCATGAACCCGCATGCCGCGATCCCGGTCAACGCTGTGGTGATTCGCAGCCACTTCATGCGGAAAGCCTGGACGTCCTGAAAATCGTCTCGCGCCTGATGGTTCGTCTTTCGTCGCAACCTGCGCTTGCCACAGACATAGTATGCCAAAATTGCGACACAACGTCCCCGACGAAAGAAGGGCTTCTCTCAGGCCGCAAGATTGTGTCGAATTTGCATGAGCAAATGAGCATGGGGCATTGCGAACCTTTCGGTTCCGCTGGACTAGCAATCATCAGCACCCACCATTATGGTCCGCGGCGCCTTAAAGATGCCGCGTCAGTTCTTGATTGTGTCTGCCGCCATTGCCACTCCAGGATGAACTACGATGTCCGACCATGTCGTCCCGCACTTCCATAACGATGCCGGTGTTCCGGTCATCGAGATCGGCTCGCCAGAGTTCATGTGCGTGGGCGCTAATCCTCCGTTCGACCATCCGCACGTCTTCCTGGACCTCGGCAATGACAACGAGATCATCTGCCCCTACTGCTCGACGCTGTACCGCTTCGCGGCGGACCTGAAGGCGGGCGAAGCCCGCCCGCCGGAATGCGTCTTGAAGGACAAGGTGGCCTGACCGTTCCCATCGGTCAGGGGTGGCCCTCTCCCGAACGATTGTCATCGCCGGTGCCGGAATCGGTGGACTGACGGCCGCGCTGGCACTCGCAGCCCGCGGCTTCCGCATCGTCGTGCTGGAAAGGACCGAGCGGCTCGAGGAAGTCGGCGCCGGCCTGCAACTCTCCCCCAATGCCAGCCGCGTGCTGGTCGAGCTCGGCCTCACCGAGCGCCTCAAGCTGCGCGCCGTGACACCGGAGGCGGTCTCGATCATGAGCGCGCGCGCCGGCGGCGAGCTCTTGCGCATGCCGCTCGGTGAAGCAGCGTCCGCGCGCGCCGGCGCCCCCTATTGGGTGGTGCACCGGGCCGATCTGCAATCGGCGCTCGCCGGCGCTGTGGCCGATCATCCTGACATCGACCTGAAATTGGGTGCGACATTCGAGGACGTCGCGCCGCACGCCAAGGGGCTGACCGTGGTCCATCGCAGCGGCACGATCCGCCGCAGCGATCCCGCCAGCGCGCTGATCGGCGCCGACGGCATCTGGTCGACTGTACGCCAGCATCTGTTCCCCGAGGTGCAGCCGCGCTTCTCCGGCCTGATCGCCTGGCGCGGCACGCTGGACGCCACGCAGCTGCCAAAGGACTACACCGCCCGCCGGGTGCAGCTCTGGATGGGCCGGAATGCCCATCTCGTCGCCTACCCGATCACGGGCGGACGCCAGATCAACGTGGTCGCGGTGCTGCCGGGCACCTGGAACAGGCCGGGCTGGAGCACGCCCGGCGATTCCATCGAGGTGATGGACGCCTTCGCCGCGCCGCGCTGGCCGCCGTCCGCGCGGATGATGCTCGCCGCGGTCGACAGCTGGCGCAAATGGGCGCTGTTTGGCGTGCCCGACGGCTGCCCCTGGAGCAAGGGTCCGGTCGCGCTGCTCGGCGATGCCGTGCATGCGATGCTGCCGTTCGCAGCCCAAGGCGCTGGCATGGCGATCGAGGATGCCGCCGTGCTGGCGCAACATCTCAGTCCGGAAGCTGCCGAGAGCGCGGCCGGTATCACCGCCGCGCTGAAGCAATATGGCCGCGCGCGCGAGGCGCGCGTGCGGCGGGTGCAGCGGACCGCGCGGCAGCAGGGCCGCATCTACCATCTGGGTGGGCCGCTTGCGCTCGCGCGCGATATTGCCATCCGCGCGCTCGGCCCGGAGCGCATGCTGGCGCGGCAGGACTGGATCTACGGCTGGCGGCCCTGATGCACTCGCTTGCGCGGGCTCAGCGGGCGGCGCTGCCAGGCTTCGGGGCGGGCTTGATGACCGGCGGCTGCGGCGTCGTGACTTGCTGCGGCGCATTCGGCGGCGTCTCCCGGCATCTGTTGCGGCGCCAGGCCTCGTCGGCGAGCTGCGCCGAGCCGCGCACAGCGACGTAGTCGTTGCGATAGGCGAGCTCGGACACGACGGCGCCTCCCGCCCCCGTCTCCGCCTTGTCCATCAGCCTCTGCAAATCGGCGGTGCGGACAGCAAGCGCCTTCCGTTCGGTCTCGAGCTGCTTGCAATCATACAATTCGTACTTGCCGGGATCGGCAAAGGCCGGCGCGACCGTCTCGCTCATGCCGGCGCAGCCGGACAACGCGGCACCCGGAGCGAGCAGCACAAGCGCGCCGCAGCAGCGCAGGCGGTGGGAAAACGAAGCAGCCATGCCGGATGAATAGTCCCCGTGGATTGAGATTGCCTAAAGCAGCAACAGATGTCCGGATTGAGGCTTTGCCTTGTGCGCCCGGCTCGCTTAAGGAAGAACCGGCCCTCCGGCTGCGCAAGTGCCGATTCCAGACCGCCGGAGGTGGACTTAAGTGTTTGATCTCGTTGGATCAAGCGGGCATGGCGGAATTGGTAGACGCAAGGGACTTAAAATCCCTCGGTGCGCAAGCGCTGTGCCGGTTCGACCCCGGCTGCCCGCACCAGCAGAGCTGAAGGCGTAGACTGCCGCGAAAGAGAGACGGCAACGTCGCGCCACCCGCGCAACCATCCATTCACCAACACGCCCTTCCCAGTCCGGAACGCGCGCTGTGCGCCCCACCTTTACCCCGCCTTAGGCCGTCGTCGCCTAAAGCGGACGATACCTGCCTGTCGACGCAGACCCGGGAAGAGGCCTGGCGCGGCTGGCATCGTTGGTGAGAGCTCCCATGGACGCGCGCGAAAATTGGTCCCGATCCGGGATTGGCGGTGCGCCTGCGGCGTCCGGACAGCGCCTGCCCGGGCTCGAGGTCTACATCTTCCTGATCGCCTTTCTCGGCGTGTTCTACCTGTCGAACGGGCCGCTGCTGCTCGGCCATTATGATCTCGGCTGGCACCTTGCCGCCGGCGACCTGATCCGCCAGGGCGGCGAGATTCCGTTTCAGGATCCCTGGGCGTTCACGCTCGGCAACAAGCGCTGGTACAATCTGTCGTGGCTCTGGGACGTCGTTGCCAGCGTGCTGTATCAGCACGCCGGCTTTGCCGGCATCGTCCTGATGGTCGTCGCCTCAGGCGTGATCATCGCGGCATATCTCGCCTTCTGCGGCTTGAGCAGCGGCGCATCGGCCCCCGCGGTCTCTATCGCGGTGTTCGCCGCCTGCCTGCTCTATCCCTGCTACGAGGCCGTGCCGAACATCTATGTGGCGGCCTCGCCGAACATCGCGACCATGCTGTTCGCGGTCATCTTCTACGCCGAATGCCTGCGACGCCGCCGATGGTTGCTGCTGCCGCCGATGATGGTGCTTTGGGTCAACCTCCATGGCGGCTTCATGCTGGCTTTTCCCATCATCGGCGTGTTCTGCGGCGTCGCCCTGCTCCGGCGGGACTGGGCGAACTTCCGGAACTATGTCCTCGCAGGCGCCGGATGTTTCGCTGCGATCTTCGTCAACCCGCTGGGATGGCATGTCTACGAGGGCGTGACGGCGACGCTCGGTCATTTCGTCCAGGCCGATATCGGCGAATGGCGCTCCTATTGGTTCAACATGCAGATACCGGGCAGCATTCCCGGCATCGCCTATGCCCTGACGTTCGTCGCGCTCGAGATCTGCTACCGCAACACGACGGGCGTTCCGCTAGAGGCACGCCTGCTTGCGTGGCTGTTCCTGTTTCTGGGTCTGCATCAGTTCAGGTACGCCGCGTTCTTCTTCATCTTCGCCAGCGTGCCGATGGCGCTTCATATCGACCGCCTGTTGCCGCAGCGCCTGTCGGGCCTCGAAGTCCGGCGCGCGATGCTGACGGCAGGCGCGATCGGCGTCCTGCTGCTGCCGCTCACCTTCATGCACGTGAGACCGGCGCTGGCATTGCCCGACATGCTGTCGGAGGAGGATGCCAATTATCTCAGGGCACATGCCTCGCATGCGCATGTGCTGAACCACTGGAATTTCGGCGGGCTCCTGATCTTCCGGACCCACGGCGCGGTGCCATTGTTCGTGGACGGCCGCGCGGCGACCGCCTATCCGGACGAGCTGCTGTATGATTATCGCAAGCTGGTCCGGTGGGAGATCGACCCGGCTGCCTGGGACAGTTTGATCCGCAAGTACAAGATCGACGCCGTGCTCTGGCTCAGAGGACATGAGCAATTGCGGCAATTCCTCGTTGGCGAGAGAGGCTGGAAGGAAGACTACACCGGCGTCTATGTGAGCTTCTACACGAGGCCGCAGAGCGCCGCGCGCGAGGGATCCAAATAGGCGGTGCGCGTCGTCGCGAACGCGGTGATGCTCATCAGTCCGCGCGTTTCGTCTCGAGCCGCACCGGCTCGGCGCGGAAGTCGAGCAGCAGGATCCAGAAGCAGATCAGGCCGATGATGAGCAGGATGAAGCTGCCCTCGAACGCCATCCCCAGGATCGAAATCAGCGCCGGAAAGGCAAGGCCGACGGCGAGGAAGGCTGCGAGCGCCATGGCGGGAAGGTCCACGACGAGGATCGCGGCATAGATCGCGAGCTCGAAAAAGGCATATTCCTTGAGCCGCGGCGAGCTGAGATAGAGCGCAAACATCGCAAACACGGTGAGGCGCATCGCCGCGCGCGGATGATCCATCAGCCAGCGGTCGAGCCGCTTCGGAAGCGATTCCCCTTCCCCTGCCGGCTGGCGCGTGACCGCGCGCAGGACGGACTGGGCGAACGGGCCGAGCACGAGCGCGAGAACTGCCAACGCATAGGCCGCGAACATCGCCGGCCTGCTGTCACCGAGGCCGGCGGCGTCGATGAGATCATGCGCCAGCAGCAGCAGCGAGGGATTGATCTCGAACAGATCGACGAAGTGCTGGGCGGGAATCTTTCCGGCCATCGCGAGCTGCCAGCTTGCGAACAGATCGGGATACGACAAGCGCGAGATCAGGATCGGCAGTGCGAAGGACAACGTCGCCACCGCGATCAGCGTCAGCTTGCGGCCGCGCGGCAGCGGAAGGAAGTAGAGTGCGGCCAGCACCGGAAAGAACACCAGCTTGAACGAGGTCACGAGGCCGAGCAGCGCAGCGCCGGCGAGCCGCAGGCGATAGCTCGGATCATTGGACGCTCCGGGCGCGGGCGGCGGCAACAGAAGCAGCAGCGCGATCGCCGTGAAGAGGCCGCTCAGGATCGCGAAATTGCCCGACGCCTCCACCCATTCGAAACCGATGAACCCGCCGAGCGCGCAAAGCATCCTGAGCGCGACATCGCGCGCGCGCGACCGTGTTCGGCCAAGGCCGGGCAAGAGCAGCCCGCACAGCACGGCGAGGACCGGCAGGATGGCTCTGTAGTGACTGACGAGGAAGCCGCCGCCGCACAGGGGCCGGAACACGTCCAGCGTCACAGGCAAATAGGGGTAAGAGAGCTTGGTGCCTTTCAGATTCTTGACGAAATAAGGATCAAGCCCGCTGGCATACGCATCGACTGCGGCGCAATTGACGCGAACGTCCCAGCCATACTTCATCTCCTGCACGGCGTCGTTGGCGAGATTGCCGAACACGAGCAGCGCGGTCAGCGCGATCAGGCAGGCGAGCCAGACGTTCCGCCGCGCGGCCGTATCGGCCGCGGGTTCCAACCATCGTGCTGCACCGGTGAGATCGGACACAATCGGGTACCTTGTACGGCGAGAATTCTGCTGGCGCCAGCAAGGGCACCCATCCGGTCACAATGGAGAGGATGGGTTGCCGATTCATCTCTCCGATGCGTGACCCTCGCTGTTATGGTGAATCCCTGGTTGCCAGCCTGCAATCCGGATCGCACGGAACCGGCCGAACCGGCGGCATCTACCGCGGCGCGCGGGCGGCGAGCCAGGCGTCCAGCGCCTCGCGGGTGTCCCGCGTTGCCGCCATGCGGGCGAACTGCTCGCTCTCGATGGCGAGGCCTTCCGAGATCGAGCTATTGAGGCCCCGCGTCGTGGCCGTGATGATACGGGCGACCGCAAGATGCGAGTGCCGCGTGACGCGGTCCGCCAGTGCGAAAGCTGCGTCCAGCAACTGCTCATGCGGCACGATGCGGTTGACCAATCCCATCTCCTGGGCTCGCTGTGGGGAAAAGGAATCGCCGGTCAAAAGATATTCCATCGCGCGCTTGCGGCCCGCGAGCCGCGGCAGGCGCTGCGTGCCGCCGAAGGTCGGCGTAATGCCGATGGCGATCTCGGGCTTGGCGAAACTCGCCCGCTCGCTGGCAACGGCGAGGTGCACGGCTTCCGTGATCTCGCAGCCGCCGCCGAAGGCGATACCGTTGACGGCGGCGATGATCGGCTTCGGAAACGCCTCCATGCGCGCCGTCATCCCCTGCCCGCGCCGCACGAACGCCTTTACCGCCGCATCCGGCCCGCATTTCACGCTCTGCGAGAACTCGGCGATGTCGGCGCCGGCCGAGAAGGCGCGCTCGCCCGCGCCGGTCAGGATGACGCCGCGGATATTCGCATCGTCCTCGATGCGGTCGAGGATCGACATCAGGCGGTCGATCAGCGCGTAGCTCAGCGCATTGAGCTTGCTCAGACGGTTCAACGTCAGCAGCGCGACGGCGCCGCGCGTTTCGCAGAGTATCAAGTCGGACAAGTGCCGCTCCTTCCAGGTCGAACAGGTCTGGAAGTCAGCCACAGCGGCCTTGTCGTGTATACTCAAACTCACTAGGCAGTATACATGGCGCATGTCCGAAAAGGGTGACAGCACACGCGAGCAGATCGTCACTGCGGCGACGCGCCTGTTCTATGGCGAGGGCATCCGCGCGGTGAGCATGGACGCCGTGGCCGAAAAGGCCGGCGTCACCAAGAAGACGCTCTACTATCACTTCACCAGCAAGGACGAGCTCGTCGCCGCAACCATCGCCGCCAGGGACCAGCCGACGCTGGAGCTCTACAAGCGCTGGTTTGCCGAGACCAACGGCACCGTGGCCGACAAGGTCCGCGGCCTCTTCACAAAGCTAGGGCGCTCTGTCGACACACCGCGCTGCGCGGCTGCGGCTTTCTGCGCACCATCGCCGAGCTCGCCAACACGCCGGCCCATCCGGCGGTCAAGGCCGGCGCTGAGCACAAGAAGCGCTTCGAAGCCTGGCTTGAGGCGGAGCTGATGCAGCACGGCGTCCCCGGCGCGGCGGCGCTCGGACGCCAGCTCCTGATCCTGCTCGATGGCGCCACCACCGTGATGCTGATCCACCGCGATCTCGCCTATGTCGAGACCGCCGGGCAATTGGCCCTCAGCCTGGTCGAGGCGGCTCGGAAGACGGGTCGCGCCTGAGGCCGATCACCAAGTCTTGTCCGCCTCCGCCTGCCAGCCATCCCGAAACATGGGTTGTGCATCGCAACATAACCACTAGAACAGCCTCTGATTTTCAGAGGTGAGCTGCTTGTCCGACGTCAATGCCGACGATTGGGTGTCCTCCGGACACCGCCCCATGGGTTTTCCCGAATTCGTCATCGTGATCGCGTCCATCATGGCGCTGAATCCGCTTGCGATGGACATGATGCTGCCGGCGCTGCCCAATATCGGGGCAGCCTTTCAGATTCCCGTCGCCAACCATCTCCAGCTCGTGCTGTCGACCTTCCTGATCGGCTTCGGCGCGGGCCAGTTCGTGATGGGACCGTTGTCGGACCGCTTCGGCCGCCGCCCGGTGCTGCTCGGCGGCATGGCCGTCTATGCGGTGGCGAGCGTGCTGGCGGTCGCCGCGCCCTCGTTCGAGACGCTGCTGCTGGCGCGCGCGCTGCAAGGGCTCGGCACCTCGGCAACGCGCGTGATCGCGACCTCGATCGTGCGCGACTGCTATGTCGGCCGCCGCATGGCGAGCGTGATGTCGCTGGCCATGATGGTGTTCATCGCGGTGCCCGTGATCGCGCCCTCGTTCGGACAGGCGGTGCTGCTGGTGACGGCGTGGCGCGGCATCTTCGTCGTGCTGATGCTCTACGGCTTGCTCGCGCTCGCATGGTGCGTGCTGCGGCTGCCCGAAACCCTCCCTGAGTCTGAGCGCCGATCGCTGGCGCCGGCCGACGTGCTCTCGGCGTTCCGGCAGACCGTCACCAATCGCCAGACCATCGGCTATGCCACCGCCGCCGGCAGCGTCATCGGCGCGCTGTTCGCCTATGTGTTCTGCGCCCAACAGGTGTTCACCGGCGTCTACCACCTCGGCCATTACTTCCCGCTCGCCTTCGCCGCGATCGCGGCCGGCACGGCGGTCGCCGGCTTCCTCAATTCGCGGCTGGTCGGACGGCTCGGCATGCGCGTGATCTCGCACGGCGCGCTGAGCCTCTATGCCGCGGTGGCCGGCGTCATGCTGCTGACGGAAAGTCTCGGCGTGCTGCCGCTCTCCCTGTTCATGGTGCTCTCGGCCCTGATGATGTTCTCGTTCGGCATGATGGTCGCCAACTTCACTGCGCTCGCGATGGAGCCGCAGGGCCGCATCGCCGGCACCGCCTCCTCGCTCTACGGCTCGATCACGACCCTGATCGGCATCGTTGTCGGCATGGCGATCGGCCAGAGCTTCGACGGCACGCTGCTGCCGTTCTCGATCGGCTTCTTCCTATCGACGCTCGCCGCGCTCGCGATCGTGCTGGTAGCGGAAAAGGGACGGCTGTTTCGGCCGCATCATCGTCCCATCGGTTGAGGAACTTCCCGGCGGCCTCGATGTTGTCCTGCAGCAATTCGAAAGGCTGCTCAATGGAACCAAAACATCGCGAAGACCGTGCCGACCAGGATGCGCAGGCGGCGGAGCAATCAGCGCCGAACGCCGATCGGACGGCATCCGCTCCGCCCTTCGCGAGCGAGGGCCTCGAGCAGGTACGCGACAGTCACTGCTGAAGCTTAGGGCGCCGAACGCCTGCTCGCACCGAACTCATCGACCGCACTCTCGGGCGCCGCGCTGTGGTCGCGCGGCGGCACCATCAGCACCACGACATCCCGCGTCACGCCGGGCCTGCCCCACAGCGTCGCCTGCACGGTGAACTCGCGCCGGACGAAGTGCCCGGCTCGCCCCGACACCGATTCCATCCAGCTGTTGCAATAGTCCTGGTCACTGAAGCACAGCGCAGCCCAGCCGCGGTCGAGTGTCGCCTTGCGCGGAAGGCCCCATTTGTATTGATACTCGAATGGCCGCGCGTAACGGGGATGGTCGGCGCTGTAGAACGCAATGGCAAAGGCCAGGGAATCGTCGCCGCTCACCGCACTCAACGGCTCGCCGGTCAGCTCGCGCCATTGCCGCGTCAGCTCGTTTGCCGCCGGCGCATAGAAATTCCGCCCCTCTTCGTAGCCGTGATTGTTGCGATAGACGGCGTGGATCGGCGCGGCGACGAGGACGGCAGCAAGCGCAACGCCGATGACGATCACCGTGACATTGACGGTGTAGAAGCGCTCGATCGGATAGCGCGCGCCGCAGACGATGAGCACGACGAAAAGGAACAAGCCCTGCAGCGCCCATAGCGAGGGCAGATCCGTTCCCATCGCGAGCGACGTCAGCACCGGCAGCACGATCGTGCTGATCGCGACGTAGAAGAGAAGCCGCAGGCCCGGACTCATGGCCGCGAAGTCGGCCGGAAACTGCTTGAGCCGCGTCCCCGCGATCAACACCCAGAGCACGGCCGATGCGCCCATGGCCGCCGCCAGGCCCAACACGAAGTTTTTCACTTCAATGAGCGAGCTTGCGGCATTGCCGTTGGCGTGGGCCAGCGCATAGGTGAAGGTCGAGGCGCCCGTCGTCGCGAGCCAGTAGATGTGCGGCGACAGCACGGCGAGCCCGGTCACCGCCGATATCCAGGGCGAAGCCGAGGTGAAATAAGCGCGCCGTGCCGGATGAGCGAGCGCGGCAAACGCGAAACTCGCGACCAGGAAGATCGAATAATATTTGCCGACCATCGCCAGCGCTGTCGTGCATCCCGTGGCCAACGCCCACGGCGCGGTGCGCGTCTCGAACGCACGCAGGAAGCACCAGGTCGCGAGCGGCCAGATCGCGAGCAGCACCGAATTGGCATTGAAGCGCTGCGCGTGGAATTGATAGGCCGGCGTCAGCATCAACAGCAGCAGCACCAGGATGCGCTTGTGCCCGGTCACGAACTGCCGCGCGACCAGATCGACGCAGAACAGCGCGAGCCCCGCATTGGCCATCGCCATCAATTGCAGTGACCAGTCGCTCAGCGGAAAGACCGAGGTCCAGCTCGCGGCAACCCAGCCCATCAGCGGCGGATGCTTGTGATAGCCGAAGGCGAAACTCCGGCCCACCGTCCAGGCCTCGAGCGTGTCGGGATGCAGGCCACTGCCGGCATAGGCGATGGCAAGATAGAGCGTCCAGATCGCAACGAAGCACGCAATGAGAAGCGGCACGGCCCAGCCTGTCTCGACAGCGTCGAGCCAGCGCAGGAACGGCCGGCGCCATCGCGCCGGCGCGCGATCGGACCGTTCGGCCATCGCCTGGAATGCAAAATCGATCGGCACCGGATTCGAATGAAGGAAAGTGATATGTCAGCTGCACACATCTATTTCAAAACAGAAACAAATAGCAATGATTGGAAACTGAAAGGGTTAAAAGCTGACACAGACTTGACCAAGTAAAACGGCACCGTTGATGACAGCAACGTCGCTCGACATTCGGAACGGAAGATGCGAGATGCACCCTTTGCTCGTCGGGTTTGTCCCAGGGCGCAGAATGAAGGCCCGATTTGAAGCGGGCCCTCGACTTCTCAGCGCTCGACAATTGGTCCCAGCGCTACGGCCCCATCCTGGCCGAGGCGGGATGCCCCGGCACCTGGAAGCGCTTGCCCGTATCCGATACGTTCGTGCCATCTACCTTCAGTATCGAGAAGTCCTGTGTCAGATAGTTGCCGACGAGAAGGTATTTGCCGTCAGGAGTGAATACCGCAGCCTCCGGCAACCCACCGACTTCGATATCTTGGAGCTTGGTCACTTTCTTTCCGTCAATCTTCAGCACGGTGATGCTGCCGTTCTTTTCGTAGAAGTATGCGTTCTTCATGTTGGAGCCACGCAGAATCACGGCAACCGCGACATCGCCCTTGGGACTGATTGCAAGACCCTCCGGACCGTCGCCCACCACCACGCGATCAATGATGCGCGGCGGATTGGCCTCCAGGTCGATGACACTCGTGGTATCCACGCTTCCATCGGAGGCACCTGCGTTGCCGTTGTCCGAAGTCAGGGCGATTTTCCCGCCGGGTGCGGCCGCAACATTGTAGGGCCACTGGCCGGCCGGCAAGTCAATCTTGTTGTACGTCACCTTGTCGCCTGCGATGTCCAGCATTGATATCTTGTGAGCAGGGAAGCGGGCGACCAGGGCTCTCTTGCCATCCGGGGTGAACGTCACGTGCGACGGACTGTCGGGCATCGCAACGGTATCCGTGATCTTCACGTCAGTGCCATTCACGGATAGGACGCTAATCGAATTGTCTCCGCGATTAGCGACGAGCGCCATCTTGCCATCTGGACTGAAGCTGAGCCCGGATGGCTGCTTCCCGCCAGTGAGCGTCGCGGCCAGCTTGGGCGGATCGGCCTGCAAATCTACGACGTAGATCTTATTGTCGAGCACCTGTTTCAGCACCTCTCCGTCCTTGACGACATCGACGGAGTCGGCGACCAGCGCCATCGTTCCGCTGGGATCGATCGCGACGTTGACGGGCGGTCCGACCACGGAGTTCTTCAGCGGCAGGGCAGCAACGATCTTGGGGGTTTCGGGAGCGGCGAGATCGATGATGAGAACCTGATCCTTGCCGGGTGCAGAGAGAACGGGCTTGCCGCTTTCGTCCCACAGAAGCTTCTCATCAAGTCCCACGATCATAAATGGCTTCGTGTGCCCAGTGCTAAAGCTCGTGCTAAGCAGCATGGCGGCCGCAAAAAATAATCCTATGGCATTGTTACGGGACATCTTCGCGTTCTCCCTAAATTTTTGTCCAGCCTCTGGAGGGCTGGTGTTGGCAGCTTACGCTGCGGAACATTCGTTCGCTAGAGGTCTCTCGTCTGCTCGTGGCCGACAAGCGGAGTTTATCGCCTAGTTTTGTGGGGGCTGCGTCTCCGACCCGATGCGGACATCAGCGACTCCCGAAGATTTCTGCTGAAATGCGATGTCCTCTGTGCAACCTTACCGCCAACTGTTTGGGGGAGGCCATGCGACGACGGCAGTTCATTGCTGGTTTGGTGGCTACGACAGCATTGCCGCTGGCGACCCACGCTCAGAAGGCGAGCCGCATGTACCGCCTCGGGCATCTTGCGGCCACATCGGAAACCGAAGCGCTGACCCGCCAGATAACTTTGCCAGAACTTGCAAGGCATGGCTTCGTTGAAGGCCGCAACCTGATTTTCGATGCGCGTGTCGGCGAATTGGATTCGATGCCGGCGCTAATGCGTGAATTGCTCGCCGGTCAGCCAGACGCAATCGTCGCCATCGGTACCGCATTAAAGCCTGCTGCCGCAGCAACACGTACTGTGCCGGTCGTCGCTTTCGGTAACGACCCGGTCGTACTTGGCCTCGCCGCGAGTTACGCGCGGCCGGGAAGCAATGTCACTGGCGTCGTGATCGCGGCGGACGAGCTAGAAGCAAAGCGGCTTTCCATTCTGCTCGAAGCAGTGCCTAATCGCCGGCGGATTGCGGCGCTGACTCCAGCCTTGAGCCGAGCGAGTGAGATCGTGAGAAAGGCGGCGGCGGAGCTTGGTATTGAAGTGCTAGTATTTCCGGTCGCCGCACCAAGCGAATATCCGGCTGCCTTTGCGGCGATGCGGGCTCAAGGTGCTGAGGCATTGATAATCAGCGCGCTTCCGCAATTATTGCGGGATGGCAGGCAGTTGGCGGGTCTTGCACTGGAAGCTCGACTCCCAACGGTGTGCGAATGGGCGGAAATGGCGCGCATGGGGTGTCTAATTGGGTATGGGCCTAACCGCGTAGAACTGCGAAAGCGCATGGCCGACCAGATTGCTCAGATATTTCGCGGCATCGCGGCCAGTGACATTCCGATCGAGCGGCCGACGTCATTTGAGTTTGCCTTGAACTTGAAAATTGCGAAGTCGCTCGACCTCATCGTACCTCCCTCGGTGCTGACACGTACTGACGAGGTGATCGAATAAGATGATGTCGCCTCTTGACCCATCGCAACCTTTGACGATGTCTGCTGCCTGTGCCGCTGTTGTGGGATGAGCGACATGTGGAGCGCCCAATAGTCAGACTTGCTCATATTCCACGGTGACGGTCTTGCCTGCGGCAAGAGCTGGCGAGGCCAGTGCCGAAAGCGCCACGACCGAAGGGAAGTTTTCTTCGGAGGCTCGCTTGGGAAGTTCTCTGGGACGTTCCGCCGGCAAGTTCTGCTGACGAGCGGCGCCGCTGGTGACAGCGGCGCCGCGCGACGATCTGGATGACGGCGTGGTAACGCGTCCTCGCCTCACTCGGACTTGTCGATGTTCCAGAACACCGGAGTTGCGGGGCCATCGAGCACGCCGGTCAGCGACTTGCGCCAGCCGCTCGGCAGCAGATATTGACCGAGCGGGATATAGATCACCTGGTCATAGGCTTCCTTCTGGATCTCGGTCGCGATCTTCTTCTGCTCGTCGACCGAGGCGGCGCGGACGAAGGCGTCCTTGAGCTGCTCGATCTTCGCGTCTTCCGCCCAGCCGAACCAGCCGCCCTTCTTGCCCTGGCCGCCGATCGAGAGATTGGCGATGGGGTTCGACACGTCGGCCGCGACCCAGTTGGTGAAGAACATGTTCCAGCCGCCTTCCTTCGGCGGCTTCTGGCTGGCGCGGCGGCTCACCACCGTCTGCCAGTCGGTCGCCTGCAGGTCCACCTTGAAGCCGGCTTCGCGCAGGAGCTGGGCCGCCACGATCGGCTGCGCCTTCAGCGTGGTGACGTCGCCGGGCGCCATGATCACCACGGGCGTGCCGTCATACCCGGATTCGGCGAGCGCCTTCTTGGCTTCCGCCATGCCGTTGCCCTTGATCAGGGTCTCGGCGCCGACGTCGGTCGCAAGCGGCGTGTCGCAGACGAAGAACGCGCCGCAGACCTTCTGGTATTTGGCGTTGCCGATCAGCGCGTCGAGCACGTCCTTCTGGTTCATCGCCAGGAAGGCAGCGCGGCGCACCTTGACGTTATCGAACGGCGGATAGAGGAAGTTCATCCGCCCGAGCGTCTGGAAGCCGAACTTGTTGGAGACCTCGATCTTCAGCTCGTTGTTCGCCTCCAGCACCGGCAGCATGTCGTAGGGCAGATTTTCCATGAAATCGATATCGCCCGACTGCAGCGCGTTCACCGCCGTCTGCGAGTCCGGCATGGTGATCCACTCGACGCGGTCGACCTTCACCACCTTGCCGCCCGAGGTCCAGCTCGACGGCTCCTTGCGCGGCACGTAGTCGGCGTTCTTGACGTAGACCGCCTTCACGCCCGGCTGGAATTCCGACTGCACGAACTTGAAGGGGCCGGAGCCGATCTGCTCGGGGATCTGCTTGTCCGGCGGCGTCTCGGCGAGACGCTTGGGCATCATGAAGGCGACGCGCGAGGACGGCTTTCCGATCGAGTCCAGCACGAGGCCGTAGGGCTCCTTCAGCTTCAGCGTGATGGTCTTGGCATCGGTCGCCTCGAGGCTCGCGGTGAAGTCCATCAGCTTCTGGCCCATGCCGTCGACCGCGGCCCAGCGCTTGAGCGAAGCGACGCAGTCTTCCGCCGTCACTGCCGCGCCGTCATGCCACTTCAGGCCGTCGCGCAAGGTGAAGGTGTAAGTGAGCTTGTCGTCGGAGACCTTCCAGTCCGCCATCTGCGGCTGGACCTTGAAGTTCGAATCGGTGGCCACCAGCGTGTCGTAGACCATGTAGCCATGGTCGCGTGTGATATAGGCCGTAGTGAAGATCGGATCGGTGATGCGCAGATCCGAATGCATCACCGCAGTGATGGTCTTGCCGGCCGCAAGCACTGGCGACGCCAGGCCGACCGAAAGCGCGACGACCGACAGCGCGAGTTTGGAGGCGAACGCGCGAGACCCCCGGCGCATGAAGTGGAACATGGAAAGTTTCTCCTGACGTGAAACTGTTCAAAGGCAGGTTATTGGTTGAGCATCCGGTCCGTTCTTTGGGCGAACCAACCTCATGCAATGCCTTTATCTTTTCGAGACTTGCAGACAGTCTTGAGCGCGTCAATCCGGTTTCATTGCAAGCCCTGGCGGCGCGCGCACGGGCTCCACAAGGATCGGTTTGGCTCTACAACTCTCTCCGCTCGTCCCGCTACACCGATGCAATGCGCGTTCCATCTTTCGAAGCCTGTGAGACATTGAGATGAATCCAGCCAATCTTCCTTTCGATTCCGAGGCCATGCTCGCGGGCCTGCGCACCTGGGTGGAGTGCGAAAGTCCGACCTGGGACGCGAACGCGGTGAACCGCATGCTCGATATCGCAGCGCGAGATATGGCGATCATGGGTGCGACGATCGAACGCATCGCCGGCCGCCAGGGCTTTGGCGGCGTCGTCCGCGCGCGCTTCCCGCACCCGAAGCAGGGCGAGCCCGGTATCTTGATCGCCGGCCACATGGATACGGTCCATCCGATCGGCACCATCGAGAAGCTGAAATGGCGGCGCGAGGGCAACAAATGCTACGGCCCCGGCATCTACGACATGAAGGGCGGCAACTATCTTACGCTGGAAGCGATCCGGCAGCTGGCGCGCGCCGCCTTCACCACACCGCTGCCGATCACCGTGCTGTTCACGCCGGACGAGGAAGTCGGCACGCCCTCGACGCGAGACATCATCGAGGCGGAGGCCTCGCGCAACAAATATGTGCTGGTGCCCGAGCCCGGCCGCGCCGACAACGGCGTCACCACCGGACGTTACGCCATCGCACGATTCAATCTCGAGGCGACGGGCCGGCCGAGCCATGCTGGCGCGACGTTGTCGGCGGGACGCTCGGCGATCCGCGAGATGGCGCGGCAGATCCTCGCCATCGACGCGATGACGACGGAGGATTGCACCTTTTCGGTCGGGGTCGTGCATGGCGGGCAATGGGTCAATTGCGTTGCCACGACGGCGACCGGCGAAGCACTCTCCATGGCCAAACGCCAGGCCGATCTCGATCACGGCGTCGAAAGGATGCTGGCGCTGTCGGGCACCACGAACGATGTGACCTTCAAGGTTACGCGCGGCGTGACGCGTCCGGTGTGGGAACCGGATGCCGGTACTATGGCGCTCTATGAAAAGGCTCGCGGCATTGCCAAATCGCTCGGCGCCGAGCTGCCACATGCGAGCGCCGGCGGCGGCTCCGACGGCAACTTCACCGGCGCCATGGGGATTCCGACGCTCGACGGCCTGGGCGTGCGTGGCGGCAACGCCCACACGCTGGAGGAGTATATCGAGGTCGAGAGCCTGGCCGAACGCGGCCGGCTGATGGCGGGGCTGCTGGCGACGCTGGAGTGATGCACCGCGCGCCCGTCATGGCCGGGGCTTGACGATCACCTAGGAACCGGGCCCGGATGGCACGGGAATTGCTGAAATGTTAGGCTGATGGCAACCTGCCGAAGGCCCTGCCGCAATTGACTCTAATCTAATCTGACGGATCCAACTTGCTGGGATATCTCGTTCGCCGAATTTTCGCCGCCGTGCCCGTGATGGGCGTCGTGGCGCTGTTCGTGTTCCTCCTGCTCCGCCTCACCCCGGGCGATCCCGCCGCGATTCTCGCCGGCGACAACGCGACGCCGGAACGGCTGGAGCGCATTCGCGCCTCGCTCGGCCTCAACGAGCCGCTGATCGTGCAGTTCATCACCTGGGTGAACAAGCTCTTGCACGGCGACCTCGGCACATCGCTGATCTCCAACCTGCCGGTGATGAAGATGATCGGCCAGCGCGTCGAGCCGTCGATCTCGATCGCGCTGTCGACCATCATCCTCGCCGTCATCGTCGCAGTTCCCTTAGGGGTGATCGCGGCGTGGAAGCACGGCACCTGGATCGACCGTTTCGTGATGGGCCTGTCCGTGCTCGGCTTCTCGGTGCCGGTGTTCGTGGTCGGCTACATCCTGATCGAGATTTTCGCCATCGACCTGCGCTGGGTGCCGGTGCAGGGCTTCCGCAGCATTACGAACGGTTTTGGGCCGTTCTTCGAGCGCATCATCCTGCCGACCTGCGCCCTCTCCTTCATCTACATCGCGCTGATCGCGCGCATGACGCGGGCCGCGATGCTCGACGTGCTCGGCGAGGACTACGTCCGCACGGCACGCGCGAAGGGCATCAACGAGGTCGCCGTGATGATGCGGCACGCGCTGCGCAACGCCGCCGTGCCCGTGATCACCGTGATCGGCACCGGCTTTGCGCTCTTGATCTCCGGCGTCGTCGTCACCGAGAGCGTGTTCAACATCCCCGGCATCGGCCGCCTCACTGTCGATGCGGTGCTGGCGCGCGACTATCCGGTGATCCAGGCGATGATCCTCCTGACGTCGCTGATCTATGTCGTCGTCAACCTCCTGATCGACGTTGCCTACACGCTGCTCGATCCCCGGATCCGGTACTAGGGCTAAGGATAACAACAATGTCTATCGATAGCCTGCCCCGGTCCTCCATTCCGGTCACCTCGCCGTTGCGGCCGCGGTTCGGATTCCTCACCTCGACGCCGATCATCGCGGCTGCCACGGTACTGCTCGCGCTGATCGTGCTGATCTCGATCCTGGCGCCGCTGATCGCGCCGCACGACCCGATCCAGCTTGCGCCCTCGCAGCGGCTGAAGCCGTCCTCGGCGCAGTACCTGCTCGGCACCGACGCCTATGGCCGTGACCTGTTGTCGCGCGTCATCTATGGCGGCCGCGTCTCGCTGCTGATCGGCATCGGCTCGGCGATCCTCTCGATCGCCATCGGCCTCATGATCGGCCTCGTCTCCGGCTTCTTCAAGCTGGTGGACGCCCTCATGATGCGCATCATGGACGGCCTGATGGCGATGCCGAGCATCCTGCTCGCGATCGCCGTGGTGTCGTTGTCCGGCGCCAGCATCTGGACCGTGCTGGTCGCGATCACCATTCCCGAAATTCCGCGCGTGGCGCGCCTGGTGCGCTCGGTCGTGCTGTCGGCGCGCGAGGAGCCCTATGTGGAAGCTGCGATATCGGTCGGCTCGTCGCTGCCGAAGATCATGTGGCGCCATCTGATGCCGAACACGATCGCACCGCTGATCGTCCAGGGCACCTATGTCTGCGCGTCGGCGATCCTGACGGAGGCCATCCTGTCCTTCCTCGGCGCCGGCATCTCGCCGGAGACGCCGACCTGGGGCAACATCATGGCCGAGGGCCGCCAGTACTTCCAGATCAAGCCGTCGCTGATCTTCTGGCCGGGCCTTTTGCTCTCGATCGCCATCCTAAGCATCAACCTGATCGGCGACGCCGCGCGCGACGCGCTCGATCCCCGCATGAAGCAGCGGGAGGGCGGAAAGTGATCCCATTTAGTCCGTCATTCCGGGGCGGCTCGCAGAGCCGAACCCGGAATCTCGAGGTTCCGGGTTCGCGCTCCCGCGCGCCCCGGAACGACGGTGGAGACCTTGCATGACCAATCCCGTCCTCGACATCAACAACCTCGTCGTCTCTGTCGGCAAGAAGCCGGGCGGCGCGAAGATCATCGACGGCATCTCGATCCAGGTGCGCCAGCGCGAGACACTGTGCCTCGTCGGCGAAAGCGGCTCGGGCAAGTCGGTGACCTCGCTCACCACCATGGGCCTCTTGCCCAAGGGCACGCTGGTGCCGACCTCCGGCAGCATCAAGCTGGTCGGCGAGGAGTTGCTCACCGCGACCGACCGCCGCCTGCGCCAGCTGCGTGCGACGCAAATGGCGATGATCTTCCAGGAGCCGATGACGGCGCTCAATCCGGTCGTGCCGGTCGGCCGCCAGATCGACGAGGTGTTGCGCGCCCACACCGATCTCGATGCGAAAGCACGCAAGAAGCGCATCCTCGACATGATGGAGCAGGTGCGCCTGCCCCAGGTCGAGCGCATCTTCGCCTCCTACCCGCATCGCCTCTCCGGCGGCCAGCGCCAGCGCATCATGATCGCGATGGCCCTCGTGCTGGAGCCGAAGCTGCTGATTGCCGACGAGCCGACCACCGCGCTCGACGTCACCACGCAGAAGCAGATCTTGACGTTGATCCGCGACCTCCAGCGCGATCATGGCACCGCCGTGCTGTTCATCACCCACGACATGGGCGTGGTCGCCGAGATCGCCGACCGCGTCGCGGTGATGCGGCAGGGCCGGCTGGTCGAGACCGGCCCTCTCGAGACCGTGCTGCGCAATCCATCGATGGACTACACCCGCAACCTGCTGGCCTCGGTGCCGAGCCTGGTGCCACGGTCGCCGCGCGAGGAGAGCCGCGAGCCTGTCGTGCTGGAGACCAACGAGCTCAGCAAGATATACAAGGAGCGCGCCTTCATCGGCAAAGGCCGCGAGGTCGTCGCCGCCGACAGGGTGACGCTGACGCTGCGCAAGGGCCGCACGCTCGGTATCGTCGGCGAGAGCGGCTCGGGCAAGTCGACCGTGGCGCGCTGCATCGTGCGCCTGATCGATCCGACCTCCGGCGGCGTGCGCCTCGCCGGCCGCGAGATCTCGGACATCTCGCGCCGCCTGCTCCAGCCGCACCGGCAGAAGATCCAGATCGTGTTCCAGGATCCCTACCGCTCGCTCAACCCGCGCGTCACCGTCGGCGAGAGCATCGCGGAGGGGCCGATCAATTACGGCGTCTCGCACCTTGATGCGATGAAGCGGGCGCGCGAATTGCTCGAGCTGGTCGGCCTGCCCGCCGATGCGGTGTCGCGCTATCCGCACCAGTTCTCCGGCGGCCAGCGCCAGCGCATCGCCATTGCGCGCGCGCTCGCGCTCGATCCGGACGTGCTGGTCGCGGACGAAGCGGTCTCCGCGCTCGACGTCTCCGTGCAGGCGCAGGTGCTGGAACTGCTCGACGAGATCCAGAAGCGGCTCGGTATCGCGATCCTGTTCATCACCCACGATTTGCGCGTCGCAGCGCAAATCTGCGACGAGGTCGTGGTGATGCAGCACGGCCGCGTGGTCGAACAGGGCCCCGCCGCCGAAGTGCTGACGCATCCGAAGGAGGCCTACACCAGGGCGCTGCTGGATGCGGCACCGGGCCGCAACTGGGATTTTGCGAACTTCCGGCCGGTGGCGGAGGGCGTGGGGGCCGCGGTGTAGCAACACTCACGGCGTCGTCCCGGGGCGTGCGCCTTCGCAGGGACGACACTGAGAGTTTGGATGCGCCGCCACTCACAACAACTACCGCATCCGCAGCATTCCCAAAACAGCTTGACCCTATGCGCGGCGCGATTGCTTCGCGCCTTGCTCTCCTCGCAAGGCCGAGGCTAACGTCGCGTCTTCTTGATCCACTGGACCTGAATCAATGACACGTATCGCCGTCGGCGGCTTCCTGCACGAGACCAACACCTTCGCCCCGACCAAGGCGACGTTCGCCGACTTCCAGCATGGCGGAGGCTGGCCGGCGATGACTGTGGGCGCCGACGTGCTCAAGGTGATGCGGCGCATCAATGTCGGTCTCGCCGGATTCGCCGACAGCACTGAGACCAATGGCTGGGAACTCATTCCGACCATTGCCTGCGGCGCGAGCCCGTCGGCGCATGTCACGGAGGATGCCTTCGAGCGCATCGTGAAGGTGATGATCGACGGTATTGCGGCCGCCGGCCCGATCGACGCGGTCTATCTCGACCTGCACGGCGCGATGGTGACCGAGCATCTCGACGACGGCGAAGGCGAGATTTTGGCGCGCGTGCGCCGCGTCATCGGCAAGGATGTTCCGCTGGTCGCAAGCCTCGACCTGCACGCCAACGTCACACCGGAGATGATCGAGCACGCGGACGCGCTGATCGCCTACCGCACCTATCCCCATGTCGACATGGCCGACACCGGCCGCGCCGCCGCGCGCCATCTCGCGCTGCTTCTGAAGACGAGGCAGCGTTTTGCCAAGGCGTTCCGGCAACTGCCGTTCCTGATCCCGATCAGCTGGCAGTGCACCAATGACCAGCCGACCAAGGGCATCTACGAGAAGCTTGCCGCGCTGGAGAACGACGCGGTTCCCACCCTCTCCTTCGCGCCCGGCTTCCCCGCCGCCGACTTCCGCGACTGCGGGCCGAGCGTGTTCGCCTATGGCAGGACGCAAGCGGACGCCGACGGTGCCGCGGATGCCATCGTCAAGCTGATCGAAAGCCACGAGGACGATTTCGACGGCAAGATCTGGACGCCCGACGACGGCGTGCGCCACGCCATGGAGCTCTCGAGGACCGCGAGCAAGCCGATCATCATCGCCGACACCCAGGACAATCCCGGCGCCGGCGGCGATTCCGACACCACGGGCATGCTGCGCGCGCTGGTGCGCAACAAGGCGAGCGCCGCGACCGGCGCGATCTACGATCCGGAATCGGCCAGGGCTGCGCATGCGGCCGGTGTCGGCGCCACCGTCACTCTGGCGCTCGGCGGCAAGTCCGGCATTCCCGGCGACGAGCCCTATCGCGAGACCTTCGTCGTCGAACAACTCTCCGACGGCCGCTTCATCGCGCCCGGTCCCTATTATGGCGGCCGCGAGATGGAGATGGGTCCGTCCGCAGCCTTGCGCATCGGCGACGTCCGCGTCGTCGTAAGTTCGCACAAAGCACAGCTCGCAGACCAGGCGATGTACCGCTATGTCGGCATCGAGCCGACGCAAGAGAAGATTTTGGTCAACAAGAGCTCGGTGCATTTCCGTGCCGACTTCGAGCCGATCGCGGAAAAGCTGATGATCTGCGCCGCGCCCGGCGCCATGCCGGCCGACACCGCGTCGCTACCCTGGACGCGGCTGAGGCCGGGCATCCGAATCAAGCCGAACGGCCCCGTCTTCAATCCTCCTTCACGCTAACCGGACAGGAACCCATGCCCACGATCGACCGCATCGACGGCTATGCCGACGAACTCACCACTATCAGGCGCGACCTCCATGCCCATCCCGAGATCGGCTTCGAGGAAGTGCGCACGTCCGGCATCGTTGCCGACAAGCTGAAGAGCTGGGGCATCGAGGTGCATCGCGGTCTCGGCGGCACCGGCGTCATCGGCGTCATCAAGGGCAAGGGGACGGGCAGCAAGCGCATCGGCCTGCGCGCCGACATGGACGCGCTGCCGATGGAAGAGAACACCAATCTGAAATGGAGCTCGAAGATCCCCGGCCGCTTCCACGGCTGCGGCCATGACGGCCACACCACCATTCTGCTCGGCACCGCGCGCTATCTGGCCGAGACCCGGAATTTCGACGGCACCGTGCATCTGATCTTCCAGCCGGCCGAGGAAGGCCTCGGCGGCGCCCGCGCGATGATCAAGGACGGACTGTTCGAGAAGTTTCCGTGCGACGAGCTCTACGGCCTGCACAACGCGCCCGACCTCAACCATGGCGAGATCGCGATCCTCCCCGGTCCGGCCATGGCCGGCGCCGACTTTTTCGACCTCCGCATCACCGGCTATGGCGCGCATGGCGCGATGCCCGAGCGCTCCAAGGACGCGGTGATCATCGCCACTACGCTGGCGCAGGCGATCCAGACCATCGTCAGCCGCAATGTCGAGCCGCTGCAGGCCGCCGTCATCTCGATCACGCAAATCCATGCCGGCTCGGCCTATAACGTCATTCCGGGCGATGCGCATCTGTGCGGCACCATCCGGACCTTCTCGAACGAAGTCCGCGCCCTGATCGCCGAACGCATCCGCACGATCTGCGCCGGCATCGCGGCCGCGTATCAGTGCGAGATCGAGGCCGACATCCGCGACACCTTCGGCGTGCTGGTCAATCAGGTCGAGCAGTCCAAGGTGGTCGAGGAGGTCGCGCGCACTGTCGTCGATCCCGCCAACGTGATCACCCGCGCGCAGCCGAAGATGGGCAGCGAGGATTTCGCCGACATGCTGCAGACCATTCCCGGCGCCTATTTCTGGGTCGGCCATGACGGCTCGGTGCCGGTGCACAATCCCGGCTTCGTGCTCGACGACAAGATCCTGCCGATCGGCGCCAGCATGTTCGCCCGGATCATCGAAACACGCATGCCGGTGAGCTAGCAATGCACAAGAGCGTCGACGAAGCCGTCACCTCGCTGCACGATCTTTCTGCGGTCGACCTGATCGCGGGCTATCGCGCAAAACAATTCTCGCCAAGCGAGGTGCTGGAGGACGTGCTCGCGCATGTCGCTGCGTGGGAGCCGCACCTGAAGGCGCTCTATGCATTCGATCCCGACGGCGCGCGCGAGGCCGCCAGGGCTTCGACCGCGCGCTGGACCGGCGGTGAACCGTCAGGCCCGCTCGACGGCGTGCCTGTCACGGTGAAAGACAACATCGCCACCAAGGGCGTGCCGGTGCCACTGGGTGCTGCCAGCGTCAAGCTGGTGCCGGCCGAGAAGGACGCCCCGCCCGCCGCGCGGCTGCGCGAAGCAGGCGCGGTGATCTTCGCAAAAACCACGATGCCCGATTACGGCATGCTGTCCTCGGGGCTTTCCTCTTTCCATGCGCTCGCGCGCAATCCTTGGGACCTCTCCAAGAATCCCGGCGGCTCCAGCGCGGGCGCAGGCGCGGCGGCGGCGGCCGGCTATGGTCCGTTGCATCTCGGCACCGACATTGGCGGTTCGGTACGCCTGCCCGCCGCTTGGTGTGGCCTTGTCGGCCTGAAACCGAGCTTTGGCCGCGTGCCGATCGATCCCACCTATGTCGGCCGCGTCGCCGGCCCGATGACCCGCACGGTCGATGATTGCGCGCTGATGATGAGCGTGATCGCAAAGCCCGACCGCCGCGACGGCATGAGCCTGCCCGCCGAGCCATTGAATTGGAAAGGGCTGGAGAAATCGCCGCGCAAGCTGCGCATTGGCCTGATGCTCGATCCCGGCTGTGGCCTGGCGCTGGAAAAGCCGGTGCGCGAGGTCGTGGTGAAGGCGGCGAAGGCGTTCGAGTCGGCAGGCGCGGTCGTGGCCGAAGTCGACGGGATCCTCACCCGCGAGATGCTCGACGGCCTCGACAATTTCTGGCGCGCGCGGATGTGGGACGATCTGTCCAAGCTGACGCCGGCCGAGCAGGCAAGGGTGCTGCCCTATATTTTCAAATGGGGCGAGTCCGGCGCGAAGCTCTCGGGCGTCGACGTCATCCGCGGCTTCAACCAGACCATGGCGATCCGCGCGGCGGCGTCAAAACTGTTCTGCGAGCTCGACTACGTGATCTCGCCGACCGCGCCGAACGTGAACTTTCCGGCGGAATGGGCCTCACCGATCAATGATCCCATGAAGCCGTTCGAGCACATCGCCTATACCGTGCCGTGGAATATGTCGGAGAACCCCGCGGTCTCGATCAACGGTGGTTTCGACGCCAAGGGCTTTCCCATCGGCGTGCAGATCGTCGGCCGCCGCTTCGACGATATCGGCGTGCTCGGCATGGCCAAGGCATTTGAAGGCCTGCGCGGCGCGCAGCGGCCCTGGCCGAAACCGCCGGCGCGGTAAACGCGCATCTAGCGTCTCAGCACAAATCGTCATGCGCGGGCTCGACCCGCGCATCCATCCTCTTCAAAAAAGATGGATTGCCGGGTCAAGCCCGGCAATGACAGAATTGATTCAAGAATGACAAGGGAAGGAAACCACCCATGGCGTATGAGACGATCAAATACGAGGTCGCCGAGCAGATCCTCACCATCACGCTGAACCGGCCCGACAAGCTCAACGCCTTCAACGCGCAGATGCAGGCAGAGCTGATCGACGCCTTCGACGCCGCCGACAAGGACGACAATGTCCGCGCCATCATCGTCACCGGCGCCGGCCGCGGCTTCTGCGCAGGCGCCGATCTGTCGTCGGGCGCCGATACGTTCGATCGCGATGCGCGGCGCGGGCCGGTGAAGCGGTTCGCCGACGGCAAGGTCGATTACAGCGATCCGCAGGTGCGCGATGGCGGCGGTCAAGTGACCTTGCGCATCTTCAAATGCCTCAAGCCCGTGATCGCCGCGGTGAACGGCCCCGCCGTCGGCATCGGCGTCACCATGCAGCTCGCAATGGACATCCGCATCGCCTCGGA
Organism: Bradyrhizobium sp. USDA 4486; assembly: GCF_054057995.1. Classification (NCBI taxonomy): domain Bacteria; kingdom Pseudomonadati; phylum Pseudomonadota; class Alphaproteobacteria; order Hyphomicrobiales; family Nitrobacteraceae; genus Bradyrhizobium; species Bradyrhizobium sp. USDA 4486. The sequence continues at coordinate 1,356,645 of NZ_JBSRZV010000001.1, read as the reverse complement.
TGCCGCACGGTTCGGCTTCGTGTTCTCCCAGCGCGGCATCGTACCGGAGGCCGCATCGAGCTGGTTCCTGCCGCGCATCGTCGGCATTTCGCAGGCGCTGGAATGGTGCTATTCGGGCCGCGTCTTCCCGGCGCAGGAGGCCCTCGCCGGCCGCCTCGTCAGCAAGGTCGTGGCCCCCGATGATCTGCTGCCGACTGCGCGCGCTCTCGCGAAGGAGTTCGTGGCGAAGACCGCACCTGTGTCGGTGGCGCTGATCCGCCAGATGATGTGGCGCATGATGGGTGCCGACGATCCGATGGAGGCCCACAAGGTCGACAGCCGCGGCATCTACGCTCGCGGCCGCTCGGACGACGTCAAGGAAGGCGTGGTGTCGTTCCTGGAGAAGCGGCCGGCGCAGTTCAAGAACAAGGTGTCGAGCGACATGCCGGATTATTTCCCGTGGTGGACGGAGCGGGAGTACAAATAGCGCTCTCGTAGGGTGGGCAAAGGCGCTCTTGCGCCCTGCCCACCATCTGTCAGTAACCAAAACCAAATCGTGGGCACGCTTCGCTTTGCCCACCCTACGGCACCGTCATCACCCGCGAAGGCGGGGGCATGACGACCTCACTCCATCACCAGCGCCACGCGTCCGATCGCCTTGCGGTCGATCAGGAGCCGCATCGCCTTCGCGCAATCCTCCAGCGGCAGGCGGTGCGAGACGTTCGGGCGCAGCTTGCCCTCCTCCGCCCATCGCAAGAGCGCCTTCAGCCGCACCTCGCCCAGCGCGGGATTTTTCCGCACCGCTTCGCCGGCGCGCACGCCGAGCACGCTGGCGCCCTTGATTAGCAGCAGATTGGTCTTGGCCGAGCCGATGCCACCCGTGAAACCGATCACCAAGAGCCGAGCGCCCCAGGCGATGCAGCGCATCGAATTCTCGAAGACCTCACCGCCGACGGGATCGAACACCACGTCGGCGCCGCGGCCGTCGGTGATGCGCTTCACGGCATCGCGGAACGGCTCGCGATCGTAGCGCACCAGATGATCGGCTCCGCGCGATTTCGCGATCGCAAGCTTCTCGTCGCTCGAGGCCGTCGCGATCACGGTTGCGCCCAGCATCTTGCCGATTTCGACCGCCGCGAGCCCGACACCACCGCCGGCGCCATGCACCAGCAGGACCTCGCCGGGTTCGACTCGGCCGCGATCGATCAGTGCGTGATAGGCGGTGCCGTGGCCGGCGAGATAGGTCGCGGCCTCCGCATAGTCGAACGTCGACGGCACCGGCGTGAGCTGTGAAGGCATAACCACTGCCTCATTCGTGAACGCACCGTGTCGCATCTTGACGATGACCTTGTCGCCGACGGCAACACCGCTCACCTCCGCACCGACCTCGGTCACGTCGCCGGCGGCCTCCATGCCCGGCGTGAACGGCAGCTCCGGCTTGAGCTGGTATTCGCCGGCTGCCATCAGCACATCAGGGAAATTCAGCCCGGCGGCACGGATCGCGACACGGACTTCGCCCGGCTTCAGGGCGCGCGAGGGAAACTCCTCGAGCCGCAGGGTCTCGGGCGCGCCGAGCGCGCGGCAGACGACGGCCCGTACCATCAGGCCGCGCTCGCCTTGGTGCGCAGAAGCGCCTCGCGGATCAGCGGCAGGCGGTCGTTGCCGAAATACATGTCGGTCTTGTTCACGAAGATCGTCGGCGAGCCGAAACCGCCGCGCGCCACGACCTCCTCGGTATTGGCCTTGAGCTGGTCCTTGATGCCCTGCTCTGAAATGCCCGCGAAAAACTTCTGCTCGTCGATGCCGATTTTCTTACAGATCCCGGCGAGCACCACGTCCTGCGAGATGTCCTTGTCCTCGCCCCAATAGGTCTCGAACACGGCGGTCGCGAACGGCACCATGTCCGCAGCCAACCAGATACAGCCGCGCATTGCCTTGACGCTGTTCACGGGAAATACCGTCGGCGGCATCTTGATGGCGAGCCCCGCCGAGCGCGCCCAGTCGGCGAGGTCCTTCTTCATGTAGCGTGCCTTCAGCGGCACCGGCTTCTCGCGCTGTGCGTAGACGCTCGGATTGACCGTGTTGAAGATGCCGCCGACCAGGATCGGCCGCCAGACGATCTCCGCGCCAAGCTCCTTTGCCAGCGGTTGGATGTTGTGGAACGCGAGATAGGTCCAGGGGCTGGAGCAATCGAAGAAGAATTCGATCATGGCGTTTTCCTTTGTCATTTGACTCGCTCTCTCCGCCGTCATTGCGAGCGAAGCGAAGCAATCCGGACTTTTCCCAAGCACTCTGGATCGCTTCGTCGCAAGGGCTCCTCGCAACGACGTGGAGAGAGCGGAGGCCCATTTCTTTCCCGCCTGGACCTGCGGCCGACTTTCGTCGTTCTGTACCGCGACGTTAAGACATGGCAGGAAGGGGCGCAACTCAACCTGCCGGGAGGGCCGCCATGCTGTTTCCAACCACGATCGCCGGCTCCTTGCCGAAGCCGGAATGGCTCGCCGAGCCCAATATGCTCTGGGCGCCCTGGAAGTCCGGAGGCGACGAGCTGATCCGCGCCAAGCGCGACGCGACACTGATCTGGCTCAAGGTCCAGGAAGACGCCGGCATCGACATCGTCACCGAGGGCGAGCAGGCCCGGCAGCATTTCGTGCACGGTTTTCTGGAGAAGATCGAGGGCATCGATTTCGCCCACAAGGTCGAGATGGGCATCCGCAAAGACCGCTACAAGGCGATGGTGCCGCAAGTGGTCGCCCCGCTCCGGCTCAAGGGCCGCGTCCACGCCTTTGAGGCGCAAGTGGCGCGCACGCACACGAAGAAGAAACTGAAATTCACTCTGCCCGGCCCGATGACCATCATCGATACCATCGCCGACCGCTACTACGGCGACCGCGTCAAGATGGCGTTCGCCTTCGCCGAACTGCTGAACGAGGAAGCCAAGGCATTGCAGGCCGACGGTGTCGATCTCGTGCAGTTCGACGAGCCCGCCTTCAACGTCTACATGGACGAGGTCAACGACTGGGGCATCAAGGCGCTGGAGCGTGCGGCGCAGGGCCTGACCTGCACCACCGCCGTGCACATCTGCTACGGCTACGGCATCAAGGCCAACACCGACTGGAAGGAGACACTCGGCAGCCAATGGCGGCAGTACGAGCAGATCTTTCCGGCGATCGACGCCAGCCCGATCCAGCAGGTCGCGATCGAGTGCCGCAACTCGAAAGTGCCGCTCGACTTGCTCGCGCTGCTCAAGAGCAAGATCGTGCAGGCCGGCGTCATCGATGTCGCCAGCGACACGGTCGAGACCGCCGAGGACGTCGTTCAGGTGATCGAGGCAGTGTCGAAGTTCGTGCCCAAGAGCAACATCATCGCCACCACCAACTGCGGCATGGCGCCGATGCGGCGCGAGATCGCCGAAGCCAAGCTGATGGCGCTCGGCGCCGGCGCCGCGCTGGCGCGCAAGAAGCTCGGCTGATGGTGGACGCTCGGACGCTGTTCGTCGCCGCAGCCTTTGCGGCCATCAGCTTGCCTGCGCACGCGGAGGATCGCTCCGTGATGCTCAGCTGCAAGACGATGGTGGAGCGTGCGGAAAAGGCGGCCGGCAGCGTCAGCGAGGCCGAACTCACCCGCTGCCGCCAGATCATCCGCGAATGGGCGCTGCGCGACGCGCGCACGACGGTCGACGAACAGGGACGGCCGCTCAAATAGGCCACGCGCCGCGCTACGTTCCCTCCCCCCTTGCAGCGGAGGGAGCGCACCGTACACTCGGATGTAGTGTGGCCTGATAGCCGCCATTCATGGCGCGCAGCGTCGAAGGTGGTGTCAGCAACTGGGCGCCTTCAAGTTCGCGCGCATCGGCAACATAACCCGCCGGCGACCACAGGAACGCCCTGCCCTGCACCACCAGAAAACTCTCCTCGCCCTGCTGCACCATCGCGCCGTCAGGGAGCTGGTCGAGTGGCACCAGCAGCGCATGCAGCCGCTTCCTGCCCTGGTCGAGCCGCTCGTGATGCAGCACCGTGTCGATGTCGTGCATGCGGACGTCATGCACATGGTTGCCCTTCTCCCATGCGGTCCGAAACTGATTGGCCTCGTCGCGGCGGCAATAGAAACAGGGGCGATGACCGGCAGCGAGCGCGGTAGCCTCGTCCAGGAAGAACAGCTCGGTCCAGCTTCGCTGCGCCATCACCTCGCGATGGCGGCCGCGGAATTCGCAGGTGCAGGTGAGCCAAGCCGGTGACGACCAGCGCTTCTTCAGAAGCGTCTTGGTGGCGGGATCATGGATGATGCCGCGATTGCCGGTGAACATGCCGCGATGGGGGGTGGCGATGATGTCGCCGGTGGGAGTGACGCGGTTTTGCAGGGGCATGGGGCGCAACTCTTCTCCTTCTCCCCGCGTGCAGGGAGAAGGTCGGGATGAGGGGGAGCCTCCGCAAACTCGGTGAGAGCTGGACTCGCGAAGAGTCCCCCTCACCCGCGCCTTCGGCGCGGCCTCTCCCCGCACGCGGGGAGAGGCGAAGAAAAACTACGCCGCCCCGTCGCGCAGCGGCGGATGGTACGACAGCGCGGTGTCCCACGGGAAGAATATCCACGTGTCCTGCGACACCTCGGTGATGAAGGTGTCGACCAGCGGACGTCCCATCGGCTTGGCATAGACCGTGGCGAAATGCGCATCAGGCAGCATCTCGCGTACCATTCGGCCGGTCTTGCCGGTGTCGACGAGGTCGTCGACGATCAACAGCCCCTTGCCGGTGCCATTGCCCAGTTTCATCGCGGCTTCCGAGATGCCCTTGAGCACCTGCAGCTCGCCCTGCTTGTTGTGGTCGTAGCTGGCAATGCAGACCGTATCGATCACGCGCACGCCGAGCTCGCGCGCAACGATCGCGGCCGGCACCAGGCCGCCGCGGGTGATCGCGATCACCGCGTGGAACGGGCCGACCTCGTTGAGGCGCCAGGTCAGCGCTCGGCAATCCCGGTGGAACTGGTCCCAGGACACCGGGAAGGCCTTGCCGGCCTTCTCCTGCGCATTCAGTTCCGGTGCTTCACCAGCCATTGTCGTCTCCTGCCATTGGTCCGCGGGCAGTTTGCTAGCGGGTGATGTTCAATCCCGCCAGCATTTCCTTCACGGCTGCCATCGCGGCCGCCAGCTTATCCGCATCGCGCGAGCGCACCACCAGGTTGGTGTTCGGCCTCTGCTCTTCGTCCATGAACGGATAGCTGCCGATGATGGTGTCGGGATGAGCGGCCGCGATCGCCCGCAACGGGCCGCCGATGTCGCCCTCCCGCGCATTGGCGCGGACCGATTCGGAGAGCATGCGCACGCCAGATTTCAGCTTGGGCGCGACGATGTCCATCATCGCTTGCATGATCGAGGGCACGCCGGCCATCACGATGACATTGCCGATCTTGAAGCCGGGCGCCAGGATGGTCGCGCTTTGGATCAGCTCGGCGCCGTCGGGGATGCGGGCCATGCGCAGGCGGGCTTCGTTCAGATCCTGCTCGCTCCAGCGCTCGCGGAAACGGGCAACCACCTCGGGGTGATGGTCGATGCCGACGCCAAAGGCCTTGGCGACGCTGTCGGCGGTAATGTCGTCATGGGTCGGCCCGATGCCGCCGGTGGTGAAGACATAGGTGTAGCGATGCCGCAGTGCATCCAACGCGGCGATGATATCGGCCTCGTCGTCTGAGACGATCCGGACTTCCTTCAGATCGATGCCGATGTTGGTCAGGTATTCGGCGATGAAGCCGATATTCTTGTCCTTGGTACGGCCGGACAGGATTTCATCCCCGATGACCAGAATGCCCGCCGTGACGATCTCGCTCATGCCTTCAGTCCCTCACCTGTGGTCCCGACTTTGCCGAGGTAACGCGTTGAAGTCACGCGGTTTTGCTGCCGAAATAAGCAGCCCTCAGCCATTTTTTCAGGCAAGCCGCCAGTCATCCCGGCAAATGCCCCTCCACCATGCTTATCGCGCTGGCCCGGCCCTTGCTACCACATGAAAGTCATGCACTCTTGCCGCATGGCCAGGACGTTGTGGTCTTCACCAAGGGCCTCGCGACCTGTCGAATGGCGCAACGCCTTGCGGAGACAAGTCGGGATCTATGGCAGTCGCGTTTGATGAAATGAATATTCCCGGCGGGGACCTTCGCCCCGCCTATCAGGAGCTGGCACGCTGGCTCAAGGAGACGCCTCCCGAGGCGCTCGAATATCGCCGGCAGGAAGCCGAGCTCCTGTTCCGCCGGATCGGCATCACCTTCGCGGTCTATGGCGATTCCGAATCCACCGAGCGCCTGATCCCGTTCGACGTGATCCCGCGGATCATGTCCGGCAAGGAATGGGCGCTGCTGGAGAAGGGCCTGAAGCAGCGCGTGAAGGCGCTGAACATGTTCCTGCGCGACATCTATCACGGCCGCGACATCCTTCGCGCCGAGGTCGTCCCCGACGATCTGATCTTCCAGAACCCGGTGTTCCGCCCCGAGATGAACGGCCAGCAGGTGCCGCACGATGTCTACGTGCACATCGCCGGGATCGACATCGTCCGGGTCGACGCCGAGGACTTCATCGTGCTGGAGGACAATGCGCGCACGCCCTCCGGCGTGTCCTACATGCTGGAAAACCGCGAGATCATGATGCGGCTGTTTCCGGACCTGTTCGCCCGCCACAAGGTGGCGCCGGTCGAACGCTATCCCGACGAGCTGCTCGCGGCCTTGCGCTCGGTCGCGCCGCACAGCGCATCCAGCGAGCCGACCGTCGCGCTGCTCACGCCGGGCGTCTACAATTCCGCCTATTACGAGCACTCGTTCCTGGCCGACAAGCTAGGCATCGAGCTGGTCGAAGGCCGCGACCTCATCGTCAAGAACAACGAAGTGTTCATGCGGATGACGGAAGGGCTGAAGCGGGTCGACGTGATCTATCGCCGCGTCGACGACGACTTCCTCGATCCCCTCACCTTCCGTCCCGATTCCGTGCTCGGCGTCCCCGGACTGATGTCGGCCTATGCGGCCGGCAACATCACGCTCGCCAACGCGGTCGGCACCGGCATCGCCGACGACAAGGCGATCTACTCCTACATGCCGGATATCGTGAAATTCTATCTCGGCGAGGAGCCGATCCTGAAGAACGTGCAGACCTGGCGCTGCCGCGAGCCGAAGGATCTCGGCTATGTGCTGGACAATCTGAGCGAGCTCGTCGTCAAGGAAGTGCACGGCTCCGGCGGCTACGGCATGCTGATCGGCCCCGCCGCGACCAAGGCGACAATCGAAGCGTTCCGCGAAAAGCTCAAGCGCGAGCCGGAGGGCTTTATCGCCCAGCCGACGCTGGCGCTCTCGACCTGCCCGACCTGCACGGCCTCCGGCCTTGCCCCGCGCCATGTGGACTTGCGGCCCTTCGTGCTGACCGGCAGCAAGCGCACCACGATCGTGCCGGGCGGACTGACGCGCGTCGCGTTGAAGGAAGGCTCGCTCGTGGTGAATTCGAGCCAGGGCGGCGGCACCAAAGACACCTGGATTTTGGACGAGTAGAGAGAATGCTGTCGCGTACCGCCGAAAACCTCTACTGGCTCGCCCGCTACGTCGAACGGGCCGAGTATCTCGCGCGCACCATCGATGCGACCTTGCGCGTCACCGCCTTGCCGGCCGCCTATATCGGCAAGACCAACGAATGGGACTCCGCGCTGCTCACCGCCGGCGTCGCCGCCAGCTTCTACCAGACCTACGAGGAAGCCAACGAGCACAACGTCGTCGACTACCTCTCGTTCTCGGCCGACAATCCGTCGTCCATCCGGAACTGCATCGAGGCGGCGCGGCTGAACTCGCGCTCGGTGCGCACCGCGCTCACCAGCGAGATGTGGGACACCATCAACTCGGCCTGGATCGAGCTGCAGGCGGTGTGGAGCAAGGGCACCTCGACGCGCGAGGATCTCGCAAAGTTCCTGCGCTTCGTGCAGGAGACCTCCTTGCGCTTCGACGGCTCGGCCTACCGGACCATGCTGCGTAACGACGCCTACTGGTTCTCGCGGATGGGCGTGCATCTCGAGCGCGCCGATAACACCGCGCGCATTCTCGACGTGAAGTACCACGTGCTGCTGCCCGAAGAGGAGCATGTCGGCGGACCGCTCGACTTCTACCAGTGGAGCTCCATCCTGCGCTCGGTCTCGGCGCTGACGGCTTATCACTGGGTCTATCGCGAGACGCTGAAGCCGTGGCTGATCGCGGACCTGCTCATCCTCAACGACACGCTGCCGCGCTCGCTTGCCAGCTGCTACGGCAATCTCGTACGCAACCTCGACCAGATCGGCGTCGCCTATGGCCGCCAGGGTCCGGCCCAGCGCCACGCCCGCGGCATCCGCAACCGGCTGGAACACAGCAACATGAACGACATTTTCCAGCACGGCGTGCATGAATTCATTCAGGAATTCATCGCGGATAATTCCAGGCTGGGCGAAATCATCACGAAGCAGTATTTGATCTAGTCGAACAGGAACTCTCACTCATCGTCATTCCGGGGCGCGCGCAGCGCGAACCCGGAATCTCGAGATTCCGGGTTCGGTCCTGCGACCGCCCCGGAATGACGGAATTGAAAACCATGCGCCTGCGAATCCAGCACACCACGACCTATCGCTACGAGCCGCCGGCCACCAGCGTGATCCAGATCCTGCGCATGACGCCCGGCAGCCATGACGGGCAATATGTGGCGGAGTGGCAGATCGACGTCTCGACCGACACCAAGCTCGACACCCACGAAGACGCGTTCGGCAACGTCACCCATGTGCTGTCCTGCGGCCCCGTCGGCGACATCAAGATCACCGCCGAGGGGCTGATCGAGACTCACGACACTGGCGGCGTGCTGCGCGGCGCCGACGAGCGCTTTCCGGCCGGCATGTTCCTGCGCACGACCGACCTCACCTCGGTCAATCCGGCCATGACGGCGGTGGCGCGCCAGCTGCGCAGCGAGGCCGAGAGCGACACGCTCGGCTTCCTGCACACGCTGATGACGCAGATCAGCGAGCACATGACCTTCGACGAGGACCCGACCAACAGCGGCACCTCTGCGGCCGAAGCGTTCACGCTCAAGCGCGGCGTCTGCCAGGACTACGCGCACATCTTCATCGCCTGCGCCCGCACCGGCGGCGTGCCGGCACGCTTCGTCTCCGGCCATTTCCTGCGCGCCGACGGCACGGTGCATCAGGATGCCGGCCACGCCTGGGCGGAGGCCTATGTGCCCGACCTCGGCTGGGTCGGCTTCGATCCCGCCAACAGCATCTGCGCCACCGAGGCCCATGTCCGCGTCGCGATCGGGCTCGACTATCTCGGCGCAGCCCCCGTGCGCGGCACCCGCTATGGCGGCGGCACGGAGACGCTGACGGTGGCGGTCAAGGTCGACCAGGCCGGCCGCGGCGGCCAGTCGCAATCGCAGTCCCAGCGGCAGAGCTAGGTGCCATTCCCGGGCGCGCGTAGCGCGAACCACCGTGCGCAATTGCGCACCTGAGCATCCATTCATCCGCGAACTCTGCGCCCCAACGCATTCCGGGCTAGCGCTGCGCGCGCCCCGGAGCGCCAGCCTAGCCCGCGGGAATCGGGGGTTTCATGCCTCCCCGAAATTGGCTAGTAATTCCGCGCAAACGCGTTCGGGGACTGGAAATGACCTATTGCTGCGGAATCCTGGTTCGGGACGGTCTGGTGATGATCGCCGATACCCGCACCAATGCCGGACTCGACAACGTCTCGACCTTCCGCAAGCTGCACATCTTCTCAAAGCCCGGCGAGCGCATCATGGCGATCGCCAGCGCCGGCAACCTCGCCATCAGCCAGTCGGTGCTGTCTACCCTGACCGAAGGCCTCGAGGACCCCAACACGGGCGAGATCGAGACGCTGATGAACGCGCCGACCATGTTCCAGGCCGCCCAGCGCATCGGCCGGGCGATCCGGGCGGTCCACGCCACCGAAGGTCCGGCGCTGAAATCCGAGGACGTATCGTTCGACGTCTCCTTCCTGTTCGGAGGCCAGATCAAGGGCGCGCGGATGCGTCTGTTCATGGTCTACACCGCGGGCAATTTCATCGAGTGCACCACCGACACGCCGTACCTTCAGATCGGCGAGCACAAATACGGCAAGCCGGTGCTCGACCGCGCCATGCATTACGACGTCGAGCTCTACGAGGCGCTGAAGACCGGCCTGATCTCGATGGACTCGACGATGCGTTCCAATCTCGGCGTAGGCCTGCCGATCGACGTGCTGGTGGTGCGCTCGGATGCCTGTGATGCCGATCTCAACCACCGCATCGAGGCGGGCGAGCCCTACTTCCACGACCTGCGCTCGCGCTGGTCGGCGGCCTTGCGCGCGGCGCATCAGAACATCCCGCGGCCGCCCTACAAGAACGACAAAGAACCCAAAACCTGACAGCAAGAGAAAAGGCAGGAAACGATGAGTGAAGCGAAAAAGATCGCATTGGTGACGGGCGCCGGCACCGGCGTCGGGCGCGCCGCGTCGCTGGCGCTGATGAACACCGGCTTCACCGTGGTGCTCGCAGGCCGCCGCCTCGATATGCTCGAGGAGACCGCAAAGCTCGGCCCCGCGGGAAAAAGCCTGTGCGTCACCGCCGACATGACCAAGCCGGATTCCATTGCCGCGCTGTTCGACAAGGTGAAGGCGACCTATGGCCGCCTCGACGTGCTGTTCAACAATGCCGGCATGGGCGCGCCGGCCGTCAATTTCGAGGACCTCAGCCTCGAGCAGTGGCAGGCGGTGGTGAACACCAACCTCACCGGCCCGTTCCTGTGCACCCAGCACGCCTTCCGCATCATGAAGGACCAGAACCCGCGCGGCGGCCGCATCATCAACAACGGCTCGATCTCGGCGCATGCGCCGCGGCCGTTCTCGGCGGCCTACACCTCGACCAAGCACGCCATCACCGGCCTGACCAAGGCCTCGAACCTCGACGGCCGCATGTACGACATCGCGGTCGGCCAGATCGACATCGGCAATGCCGCAACGCCAATGACCGACCGCATGGTCAACGGCCCCGGCGTGCTGCAGCCCGACGGCACCACCAAGCACGAGCCGCGCATGGACGCGAAGGCGGTCGGCGATGCCGTTGCCTACATGGCCGGCCTGCCGCTCGATGCCAACGTGCTGACCATGACGGTGATGGCGACGAAGATGCCGTTCGTGGGACGGGGCTAGTCCAGAACCGCTCTCGTGCCCCGGACGTAGCGCGGCATGCAATGACGCGCTGCAGAGCCGGGGCCCATGCCTTAGCGATCTCGTGATTGGCCTTGGGGCCCGGCTCTGCGCCGCAACGCTGACGCGTTGCAGCTTGTCCGGGACACGAGACCTTCGCCTACTCCAAACTCTCCACCTGCCGCAGGCTCGGGAACAGCTTCATCCAGAGCAGCGCCACCGCGACCGTGCAAACACCGCCGAGCACGGCAGCGGGCATCGCGCCGAACAGCGCGGCCGTCAGGCCGCTCTCGAACTGGCCCAGCTGATTGCTGGCATTGATGAAGAGGAAGTTCACCGCGCCGACGCGGCCGCGCATCTCGTCGGGGGTGGCGAGCTGCACCAGCGAGAAGCGGATCACGACGCTGATCGTGTCGGCGGCGCCCAGCACGGCGAGCGAGAGTACCGACAGCCACATCCACTGCGACAACGCGAACACGATCGTGGCAACGCCGAACACGATGACGGCCTGGAACATGCGCAAGCCCACATGCCTGGAGATGGCGTGACGCGCCAGCACCATAGTCATCAGCAGCGCACCGACCGCGGGCGCCGCGCGCAGCACCCCTAACCCGACCGGGCCGGTCTGAAGAACGTCACGGGCATAGATCGGCAACAACGCCGTGACACCGCCGAACAGCACAGCGAACAGATCGAGCGAGATGGTGCCGAGGATCGCCGAATTGCTGCGGATGAAGCGAACACCTGCAAAGATGTTGTCAGACTCCGTCCCCTCCTCGGCGATCGCCTGCGGACGCGGCCGGATGAAGCCGGTCAGGATCATACCCAAAATCCAGAACACCACCATGACGGCGTAGGCCAGATGCGGCGCGATGGCGTAGGCAAAGCCGCCGAGCGCGGGGCCCGTGATGGTCGCGACCTGTGCCGCGCCGCTGGAGACGGCCGTGGCGCGCTGGAGCGAGCCCCGCGGCGCGATCAGCGGCAGCAGCGCCGCGGTGGTCGGGCTCTCGAATGCGCCAGCGATGCCGAGCACAAAGGTCGCGACGAAGATCTGCACCTCGCCGACCGCGCCGAGATAAGTGATGACAGCGAGGTACAGCGCGGTCGCGGCTTCCGCGAGCTGGCAGAGCTGGACCACGCGCTTGCGCTCGAAACGGTCGGCGGCATGGCCGGCGACGAACACCAGCAGCGCCGTGGGGAGGAACTGCACGAGGCCGACCATGCCAAGGTCGAAGGCCGAGCCGGTGAGATCGTAGATCTGCCAGCCGATCGCGACCGCCGCGATCTGGCTGGAGAATCGCGACAGGCTGCGCGATAGCAGGAAGAATAGGAATGCGCGGTGGGCGAGGAGCTGGCCGGCTGTCACCGGCGCACTGGCCTGTAACGGCTGCGCTTCGCTTGCGTTTTGGCTCACCTTCCTGACCATCCGCGCCTGGTATTGACGATGCCCCGCGTGGCTGACGCGGACCAGCTTGTCAACAGCGGGCGGGCCCCAGGGCCATCCGGCATTGCGTTTGCAACGCACCCGCGGCCATAATCATTGAGGGTTTGGGGACATCATGCTGCGGCTGCAATCGGCACTTGGCATTTTCGCATTGCTGCTGCTCGCCTATGCGCTGGCGGAGAATCGGCGCGCCCTCTCGCTGCGGCAGGCCGGGATCGGCCTCGCCGTGACCTTCGTCACCGCGCTCGTGCTGTTGAAGCTGCCCGTCGTCGCGCACGCCTTCGGCGCCATCAACGACGCGGTCGGCGCGATCTCGGCGGCCTCCCGCGCCGGCTCCGCCTTCGTCTTCGGCTATGTCGGCGGCGGCCCCCTGCCCTTCGACCTCAAGGCGCCGGGCGCCGATTTCATCCTGGCCTTTCAGGCGCTGCCGATCGTGCTGGTGATGAGCGCGCTGACGACGCTGTTGTTCTACTGGCGGGTGCTGCCGCCCATCGTGCGCGGCATGGCCTGGCTGCTCGAACGTACGTTGGGGGTCGGCGGCGCGGTGGGCCTGTCCACCGCCGCCAATATCTTCCTCGGCATGGTCGAGGCACCGCTGTTCGTGCGGCCGTACCTGAAACAGATGACGCGCAGCGAATTGTTCCTGGTGATGACCGGCGGCATGGCCGGCATCGCCGGAACGGTGCTGGTGCTCTATGCGACGCTGCTGGCACCGCTGATTCCTGACGCCGCCGCGCATTTCGTCATCGCCTCGGTGCTGGGCGCACCCGCCGCGATCCTGGTCAGCCTGATCATGGTGCCGGAGACGAGTGACAGGCGCACCGGCGGCGCGCTGGAGGATCCTGACATGGACGTCGCCAGCGCAATGGACGCGATCGTGAAGGGCACCACCGCCGGCCTCGAGCTGCTGCTCAACATCGTCGCGATGCTGCTGGTGCTGGTGGCGCTGGTCTACCTCGTCAACGCCGCGCTCGGATTACTGCCGGATATCGGCGGCGCCGCGATCTCGTTGCAGCGCCTGCTCGGCCTCGTGATGGCGCCGGTGTGCTGGCTGATGGGTCTGCCCTGGGACCAGGCGATCACCGCCGGCAGCCTGATGGGCACCAAGACCGTGCTCAACGAACTGATCGCCTATGTCGATCTCTCAAAACTGCCGCCCGACGCGCTCGATCCGCGCTCGCGCCTGATCATGCTCTATGCGATGTGCGGCTTTGCCAATTTCGCCAGCCTCGGCATCATGATCGGCGGCCTGGGAGTGATGGCGCCGGAGCGGCGCGAGGAGATCAACGCGCTCGGGCTGAAGTCGATCGTATCGGGGACGTTGACGACGTGTCTGATGGGCGCGGTGGTGGGGGTGCTCGCGTAGGTCGCTCCGCCGTCATTCCGAGGCGCTCAACCGCACAATTTTTGCTTCTGCAAGATGCGACGCACGTCAGCCATCTTGGCGCGGCAGGGTTCGGCCGCCATGGCTTTCGCCTCGCCGGTCCGTCCCTGCACCATCAGCAACACCGCCATCAAACCCTGCGCCCCGGAGCGCACCGGCCCGCCCGCTACATCCGAGGCTGCGAGCGACATGGCGGCCCGCACTTCCACCTCGGCGGCACCGAGATTCTCCTGCTCCAGGAAGTAGACCGCACGGAAAAAATGAGCCCTCGGGTCTTTCGGGTAGCGCGTGACCAGATCGAAGGACCGGGCAGCCATTTCGCCAGCCTTGTCCGGGTATTCCGAGATCCGGACATACTGTCTGGCGTCGGCCATGTAGGACGCAAAATGAGCGGCGGCGAAGCCGGCGCAGATCAGAGATCCGACGCATCCTGCAAGCAACGTCATGCTCGCGCTCCGCGGCAGGCTGTCATAGGAACAGAACAGCAGCCACGGCATGACGGCAAGCGCGCCGCCGGCCAGCGCACCGCCTGCATGGGCAAAATAGTCGACATTGCCGGAGGCGCCAAAGGCAAGCGGCAGCAGTGCGGGAACACCGAAGAAGAGCGACGTCTTCAGCCTCGACATCGTCTGATCGGCGTCCGCTTCGGGATCGAAGCTCGAGACGAACAGCGCGGCGATCAGGCCGGTAATGGCGCCGGACGCACCGACGCCCGGCTGGCCGGGCGCATTGCCGAGGAGCGAGGCGGCCTCGCCGGCTAGCGCACTGGCAACAAAGATCAGCGCAAAGCAGCCACGGCCGATCAGAGGCTCCAACCTGACGCCGACGATGAACAGCGCAATGCAGTTGCCAATGAGGTGCCAATCGCTGCCATGCAGAAGCGGCGCGAGACCGATCCGCCACCACTCTCCCCTTCCAACCACCAGATCATAGCTGGTCGCGCCATAAGCGATCAGCGAGCGGACATCGAGTGAGCCGTCGCGCGCAACGTCGATGGCCAGGCTGCGTTGCAGGGCGAAGATCAGCAACAGACCGAAGATCAGGCCAATGGTGAGGAAGGGGATATCGGCCAGCAGCTTGTTGTCGGCAAAGAGCGTCCCCTCACTGGGCAAGGGCCGAGGAGCGATCGGCGCGGCCACGGGTTGAAGCGATGCGCGTTGAAACGATCCACTTGGTGGTGGCGCCACGACGCCGCGTCGGCCAAAAGTGTTGGTCGCCATGAAAGCATGTCCTGCATGTTCACAGCCCTGAGTTGACGCAAGAGGTGTTTTCGACTGGTTAGCGCCGCCCTCCCGGGCGGCTGAAACCATCCGATCGGTAACTTCGCGGTTTCGCGGATCGGTCGCTTTTTAGCGATCGCTCGGGAACGCTGACGACGTGTTTGCTGGGGGCGGTGGCGTTCGCGCTGCGGGCGCGCCGGAATGACGGCTGAGAGAGCGTGCCTACGCCTTCAACTCGACCGTCCTGAACTCCGCCGGCAAGATCACCTCCAGCAGCTCCGCGTCGTCCGAGTAATCCAAAATCATGTGCTTGATCTTCGGCGGCTGGGTCCAGGCGCTGCCTTCCTTCATCAGGGTCTCGCCCTGCCCCTCCATGTAGGTCCTCACCCAGCCCTTGAGCACGTAGACCATCTGGAATTCGACGTCGTGAAAATGCAGTTTCGACACCTCCGCTGGATTGCACGGACCCTGCAGGCGGATCACATGCGCTTGCGCCAGGCCGTGAGTGGCATCTGCGATGCCGAGGTCGCGGTATTTGGCGTAAGCGCGCAGGCCGTCGGCTTTGAAATCTTCCTCGCGGTGGTGGCTGATGGCGATGCGCTGCTTGGGACGGGCAGGCTTTTTCGGCGCAACCGTGCGGGCTTTCGTCTTCACTGCCTTACGCGCGGGAGATCGCGCAGCGGCTTTGGCGCCGCTCCGCTTCTTCACCGCGGTCTGGACTGCGCTGCGCGATTTCGCCTTCTTGGCCATGGGCCGCCTCCCGTTGTTGTTATGGGAAAAGGCTAGCACAGAACAAGATGCCGTAGGGCGGGCAAAGCGACTTGTCCGCCATTGCTCCAAGAGCGACGGCGGAAGCGTGCCCACCTATGTCAGTTGCGATCGCTGAGAGATGGTGGGCACGGCGCCTACGCGCCTTTGCCCCCTACAAGCCCGGTGCTCGCCTCAATGCAGACGGAACACGCCGTCCACGGAACGCAGTTCGGCGGGTTTGATCAGCTTGGAATGCGCGACCGTGACCGAGTGCAGCGGCCCGTCGAGCTTCTCCTGCCAGAAGGCCAGGAAGTCGGTCAGCGCCGGGAATTTCGGAAACATATCGTAGTTCTGCCAGACATAGGTCTGGAGCAGCGACGGGTGATCCGGCATCCGGTAGAGAATTTGTGCCGTCGTCAGCCCGTAACCCAGCATCTGTTTCCGGAAATCCTCGGAAACGCCCCCAACGCGCAGTCCCATGCCAAACCTCCTTTGCAGGAGCGCATTCGGGAGTGGCTTGATCGGTGCCCCGGGAGCCACCCGGAAACGATGCGCTCACATGAGAGAAATGTGACGCAAACTGACAATCCATCTCAAGCCCAAAAGTTTAACAAGCTGTTGAAATTCAAAGCGTTAGCAGCAGATGCGGCTCCGTGCTAATACGGTCCGCCAACGGCCTCCACGCGGCTCTGCGGCCGGTTAACGATGGTAAAGAATATCTGGCAATCCGCGCTTTCGAGTGCTGATTTTTCTGCTAGAAGCCCTTGCCCCCGCAAAATTCCTGTCCTATTTCAGCGTCGCCCGTGCTAGCACTCACGGGCAACGACTGCTAACAACTCAAAATCCTCAACTCGTGCAAATGTTTAGGAGGACTGCATGAAATTCCGTCCGCTTCACGACCGCGTCGTGGTCAAGCGCATCGACGCAGAAGAGAAGACCGCTGGCGGCATCATCATTCCCGACACTGCCAAGGAAAAGCCCTCCCAGGGCGAAGTCGTCGCTGTTGGCCCGGGTGGCCGCGACGAAGCTGGCAAGCTGACCCCGATCGACCTGAAGGTCGGCGACCGCGTGCTGTTCGGCAAATGGTCCGGCACCGAGGTCAAGATCGACGGTCAGGACCTGCTGATCATGAAGGAGAGCGACGTGATGGGCGTTCTCGAGGTCAGCGATTCCAAGAAGAAGGCGGCTTAAGAGCCCCTCTCCCCTTCCAGTCAACATCCTCAAGGAAAATTCCAGATGGCAGCCAAAGAAGTCAAATTCTCGGTTGAAGCGCGCGACAAGATGCTGCGCGGCGTCGACGTCCTCGCCAACGCGGTGAAGGTCACGCTCGGTCCGAAGGGCCGCAACGTCGTGCTCGACAAGTCGTTCGGCGCTCCCCGCATCACCAAGGACGGCGTCACCGTCGCCAAGGAGATCGAGCTCGACGACAAGTTCGAGAACATGGGCGCCCAGATGGTGCGCGAAGTCGCTTCCAAGTCCGCCGATGCGGCCGGCGACGGCACCACCACCGCCACCGTGCTCGCCCAGGCGATCGTGAAGGAAGGCGCGAAGTCCGTTGCCGCCGGCATGAACCCGATGGACCTCAAGCGCGGTATCGACCTCGCGGTGGAGGCCGTCGTGGCCGACCTCGAGAAGAACTCGAAGAAGGTCACCTCGAACGACGAGATCGCCCAGGTCGGCACCATCTCGGCCAACGGCGACGCCGAGATCGGCAAGTTCCTCGCCGACGCCATGAAGAAGGTCGGCAACGAGGGCGTCATCACCGTCGAGGAAGCCAAGTCGCTCGAGACCGAGCTCGACGTGGTCGAGGGCATGCAGTTCGACCGCGGCTACATCTCGCCCTACTTCGTCACCAACGCCGACAAGATGCGCGTTGAGATGGACGACGCCTACATCCTCATCAACGAGAAGAAGCTGTCCTCGCTGAACGAGCTGCTGCCGCTGCTCGAGGCCGTGGTGCAGACCGGCAAGCCGCTGGTTATCGTCGCCGAGGACGTCGAGGGTGAAGCGCTCGCGACCCTGGTCGTGAACCGTCTCCGTGGCGGCCTGAAGGTCGCGGCCGTCAAGGCTCCGGGCTTCGGCGATCGCCGCAAGGCCATGCTGCAGGACATCGCGATCCTGACCGGCGGCCAGGCGATCTCGGAAGACCTCGGCATCAAGCTCGAGAACGTCACGCTCAACATGCTCGGTCGCGCCAAGAAGGTGATGATCGACAAGGAGAACACCACGATCGTCAACGGCGCCGGCAAGAAGGCCGACATCGAGGCGCGCGTGGCCCAGATCAAGGCGCAGATCGAGGAGACCACCTCGGACTACGACCGTGAGAAGCTCCAGGAGCGTCTCGCCAAGCTGGCGGGCGGCGTCGCGGTGATCCGCGTCGGCGGCGCGACCGAGGTCGAGGTGAAGGAGCGCAAGGATCGCGTTGATGACGCGATGCATGCGACCCGCGCGGCTGTCGAGGAAGGCATCGTCCCGGGCGGCGGCGTCGCCCTGCTCCGTGCCTCCGAGCAGCTCAAGGGCCTGCGCACCAAGAACGACGATCAGAAGACCGGCGTCGAAATCGTGCGCAAGGCGCTGTCGGCACCGGCTCGTCAGATCGCGATCAACGCTGGTGAAGACGGCTCGGTGATCGTCGGCAAGATCCTGGAGAACAAGGCCTACAATTACGGCTTCGACTCCCAGACCGGCGAATATGCCGACCTCGTCAAGAAGGGCATCATCGACCCGACCAAGGTGGTCCGTACCGCGATCCAGAACGCTGCCTCGGTGGCCGCGCTCCTGATCACCACGGAAGCCATGGTCGCCGAGCTGCCCAAGAAGGGCGGCGCCGGCCCGGCGATGCCCCCCGGTGGCGGCATGGGCGGCATGGACTTCTAAGGTCCAACCACCTCGAGACTTGCGAAACCCCGGCAGCGATGCCGGGGTTTTTGTTTATGGCGGTCATTCACCACACCTTCCCGAGCCGCTCCATGTGCGGCTCGCCGTTTTCGTCGAGCGACCACAAGATTCGCGTTACCTTGCCGACGAGATTGTCCATGGGGATGAAGCCCATCGCTGCCATGCGGCTGTCGCTGGAGTTGTCTCTGTTATCACCGAGCACGAAGAAATGGCCCGGCGGAACGGTGAAGACGTTGGTGTTGTCGAGATGGCCGTTGTCGGTGCAGTCATAGGTGACGTAGGACGCGCCGTTCGGCAGCGTCTCACGCCAGCGCCTGACTTTCGTGGCATCGTCGGTCCCGCAGGCCGAGCCGGCGACGTCAACTCCGTGACGTCTCCTGGAAACAGGCCCTCACCCAGTCGATGGTGACGCGTGTCGCGGCGTCGCGCTTGAGATGATTTTGCACGAGCAGCCAGACGTCGCGCGGCTTCGGCAGCAGCGTCGCGCGCAGGCGGCGATCACCGAGCAGGTCCGCGCAAACATATTCCGGCAGCACGCCGCTGGCCTGATGCGCGCGGATCAGGTTGCGGATGACGCGGACGTTGTCGGTGACGCAGCGCGCGCGGGCTTTCCTGGTGCGCAGGAATTGCGTCTCGGGGATGGCGCCGAGCTCGTCCGGATAGGCGCACAACATCGGCTCGCCCTCGGTCGTGACGGGCTCAAAATAGTAAATGCGAATTTCGCCGAGCTTCGAGATCGCGAAATCACCCTTGTCGGGCTTGCGCAGGCGGATGGCGAGATCGGCCTCCCAGCGCGAGAACCTGACGTTCTCGCTCGAGGTGAGGAATTGCAGCGTCAGGCCGGGATTGGCGCGCAGGAACTCGCTCGCGCGCGGCGACAGCACCTCCTCGGCGACCGTGTTGGTGGAGGCGATGCGCAGGCGTCCCACCGGACCTTCGAGGCTCTCACTGAGACGACCGATCTCGGCGGCATGTGCAGCCATCGCCTCGACATGCGCCAGCACCGCTTCGCAACTGCGCGTCGGCCTGCGGGCGCCGTCGGCCGCCTCGAACAGACGGAGACCAAGCGCACGCTCGATGCGTGACAGCCTGCGCCCGACCGTGGTCTCGTCGATGCGCAGCCGCGCGCTGGCGCCGGCATAAGTGCCTTCGTCCCTGACGGCGGCGATGATGCGAAGATCGTCCCAGTTCATCGTTCGAGGCTATATCGCCCCGCGCCTGCCTGCAATATCGCAGCCGCCCGCTGCAATATCCCTGCACAACAGCAGGCATAGCCGGCGCTATGTTCCGAAAGCATCTTGCCTCCGGAGATTTCAGAGATCATGACGACCGCAAAGACCCTGCTGCAGCTCGCCGACGCCGACCTCAACCCAGCGCGTCTTGGCGAGGCCGCACTGGTGCTGATCGACATCCAGAACGAATATCTCGCAGGGCCCCTCGCCCTGCCCGACGCCAAGCCCGCGATCGCGCAGGCTAGCGCCCTGCTGTCACGCGCCCGCGAGGCCGGCTCCGCCATCATCCACATCGCCCATCGCGGCAAGGCGGGCGGCCTGTTCGACCGCAGCGCCGATCGCGGCGCCATCGTCGCCGAACTGAGCCCCGGTGCCGGCGAGCTGGTGATCGAGAAGGAGCTGCCGAACGCCTTTGCGGGCACCGATCTGCAGGCGCGCCTTGCCGCAACCGACAGGAAGAACATCGTGCTGGCCGGCTTCATGACGCATATGTGCGTCTCCTCCACCGCCCGTGCCGCCCTCGACCTCGGCTTTCGCACCACGATCGATGCTGACGCCTGTGCCACGCGCGACCTGCCCGACGGCTTCGGCGGCACGCTCAACGCCCGGACCATCCACGAGGTCGCGCTCGCCGAGTTATCCGACCGCTTCGCGATCATCGCGCGCGGCGACGCGCTGAGATGATGGAGCAACGCGATGCTGCAACTCTATTTCTCGCCGATGGCCTGCTCGCTTGCGAGCCGGATCGCGCTGATGGAAGCGGGCCTCGAGGCGCGCTATCATCTGGTGCAGCTCCAGACCAAGAAGGTCGTTGACGACGGCGATTTCCACAGGATTTCACCGAAGGCCGCGGTGCCGGTGCTGGTGCTGGAGAACGGCGAGCGGCTGACCGAGAGCGCGGCGGTGCTGCAGTACATCGCCGATCTGAAGCCGGAGGCGGGTCTCGCGCCCCGCCCCAGTGAGCCCGACCGCTACCGCCTGCAGGAATGGCTGAGCTTCACCGGCGCCGAGATCCACAAGGCGTTCCTGTTTCCGACCTTCTGGTATCAGGACGACGGCTCGCTGGCGAAGCCGCGGACAAGGATCGTGCAGACGTTGCAGGTGCCGTCAGCGCATCTGACGGAGCGCGAATTCCTGGTCGGCAACAGGTTCACCGTCGCCGATGCGCACCTCGCCTGGGCCTTGCTGCTGCTCCGCCCCGCCGGGATCGACATCGCGCAATGGCCGTCGTTGGCGGCTTATCTTGCGCGCATGCAGGCGCGGCCTGCCATGAAAGAGGCGATCGCGATCGAGATGGCGCTGCGCAAGACGATGACTTGAACGTCCTAAAGCGCATCGCGCTTTGAAAGACCGCTTCGCACTTTGCGCTAACGCGGCCCTCCGGGTCCGGATCAGGCTTTAGTCGACCCGTGCCAGCACCGCGAGCTTGCGGATGCCCTTGTTGCGGTAGGCGTCGAGGAACGCGTAATAGTCCTTGAACGACACGCAGCCGTTGGAGTCGCCGTTCGGCCCAAGCATGAAGGTGTGCGCGAGCAGGCCGTCGCGGCCGTAGATCGCGCTCTCGCCGCCGATCGGGGTCAGGCGCAGCGCCGGCACGCCGTGGAACAGCGCTTCGCGCGGCTTCAGCGTGTAGATGTGCGGCGGCGTCACGCCGCGCATGCGGACTTTCGAGGAGCGCGGATCGTCGAGATTGGAGCCGAGGCCGGAATGCGCCTCGAGCTTGGTGCCATCGGGCAGGTAAACCGTCTTGGCGGTGATGTCGTAGACCGCCGTGTCGCGCTCATAGGGCGGCGCGCCGCCGAACATCGGGTTCTGCTCCTTCGGCGCGATGACGGCGGTCACGCTGGCATCGGCGGAGGCATAGGCGAGCAGCCCGCCGGACGGTTCACGCTTGCCCCAGAGCTTTTCCACCATCGACTGCCGCGGCCCGGTGATCGACATCACCGCGGCCTTGGCGCGGTCGGCGAACGATTTCGGCTTGGCCTCGGGCGCCGGCACGATCTCGGCCGGATCGGCCGAAGCCAGCTGCATCTGTGCATCCGTGGCGCGCTTGGCCTTCGCGGCATCCGCAGTTTTGGCAGGAGCCGCCGGCTTCAGCGCTTCGGCGACCTTGGCGATCACGCTCTGCTTCGGGGCCTCGGCGACCTTGGTCTCAGGCGCGGCACTGGCCGCATTCGACTCCACGCCTTGCGTGGCAGCCGCGGCGAAGCGCTCGTTGAACATCTCGCGCGAGATCGGGGCTGCGACCTGCAAGCGGTCGGGCAGCAGCGCAAAAGCTTCCTTGATGGCCTCGCCCGCCTCGCGCATCGCGACCTTGGGCGCGCGCTTGATCACGGGCTCGTTGTAACCGGCGCTGCCGACGGACGGGTAGACGCTGGCGGCGAAGATGTTGTTGTAGACGGTCCAGCCGGCAAGCACGACGCAGCCGATCACAGCCGCGCCAAGCACGTTTTGGGTGGTCATTTTCCGGGAAGGCTTCCGATGTGAATGCTTGCCAGAATTGTTGGACTTCCGTGCCGCGTTACTCTGCGCAGCGATACTCGTACTCATTCGCCTTGCGTCCAGGACGGTGTCACTCAGTCCCCCTTCGAAGTGCCGCTGGTCACGATCCGGGAACAGCATCTCGCAGGAGGTCGGAGCGTCATTAAGGCGACTTTTAGTTAAATGCGGATTAAGTTCGGGCAGATATGGGGCAACTCGTTAACGCTGTGCCATTTCGAGAAAAACGCCCGCAGAACTACGGACTTAGGCGCGTCTGTTAACCATAATTCTCGGCCTAATCGGCGCGGTCAGCGGACCTCTTCAGGCCGCCTCTCTAAACGCACCAACCAAGTCCTTTTCGTGGTCTTCAATACCCGCACAATAGCGGAGAAGCGTTGCGCGAGGCTGGTGCGCGCTATCTCGATCTTCGCCTCTCCCGCGCCTGCGGGTGAGGGGAGCCTCCGCGAGTTCAACTCTTACCGCATGCGCGGAAACAGCCCCTCGCCCCACCCTCTCTCCGTGAGTACGGGGAGAGACAGGAGATTGAGTGCTCACACAACACGGCGCCCTGACTGAAAGTTGATCGTGCCGCACTGGAAAATACCGCAGCGAGAAAATAGCTGCGAGAGCGGCACTTTTCAGCAGCCTCTGCGTGTGATACGGTGCCGTATCGAACATCGCCTTGAACTGTGCCAAGCACGCAAAACGGAGGCTGGCATGAGAAGGTTTTCGCGCGCCGGGTTTTTGGCGTTGGCATGGTCGTTCCTGTCGATTGGATCCGCGATTGCACAGCCTGCAGCCCGTGCGGGCTGCAGCGCATCGCCAGCGGCCGCCGGCACGCAACTCTGGCGTTGCGACAACGGCATCACCATCGTTGCGGAAAATGGCGCCAGATTTGAACTTAAGGACGCCAACCGCGACGGACATATTGACTCCCTGGAGTTGAGCAGCAAGGCGCTGCTGGTCGAGGTGCCCAAGAAACCCGGCGGCAACCCCTTCAAGGTGCTGACGCCGCAGGCGATCGCCGCCGTGCGTGGCACCAAATGGGCGGTCGATGTCGCCGAGGCCAAGACCTCCGTGTTCGTTGCGGATGGCCGTGTCGGCGTGAGCCCCAGAGCTCGCGGGCGCGGCGTCGTTTTAGGCCCCGGCGAAGGCGTCGATGTCGAGGCAACCGCTCCGCTGACGGTCAAGACGTGGGGCCAGGCGCGTGTCGACGCGCTGATGGCAAGACTCGGACAATAAGGTCCGGACGAAAGGCCTGGGCCGGTAGGGCCGGCAAATGAGATTTGGGACAAGAGAAGATTGCAAAGCGACCGCATGAGTAGCCGACGCGTTCAGATCCTGGTGGCACTCGTTCTCACCGCGCTGTGGGGCGCGGGCATCTATGCTGCTCACGCCAGCGGCCATTTGCAGTTTCTCGACCGGATCGAGGCAACGCTGACCGATCTGCGGACCCAGGTTCGCGGGGTGCAGCATCCGCCCGATCTCGTCACCATCGTCGCGATCGACGACACCGTGATCAAGCGCGGCGGCAGCTATCCGCTGCCGCGCGCCGATCTCGCCCGCGTCGTCGACACCATCGTGCAGTTCAAGCCGAAGGTGGTCGCGATCGACCTGCTGCTGGTCGACCGCAGCGCCGCGATCGGCGATGCCACGCTGGCGAACACGCTCGCCACGGGCCCGATCGTGCTCGCCGCCGCCGCGATCTTCCCGTCCGCCAGCGAGACCGTGGAGTCCGGCAGCGAAGGTCCTCTCGCCGTCCTGCCGCAGGCCGAGCGCTTCCTGCTGCCGCTGCCCGCCTTCGCCAACCATGCCGAGGTCGGCGTCGTCAATGTCGCGACGGGCCAATCCGGCTCGCCGCTGTCGGTGCCAATGCTGTTCCGGACGCGTGACACGGTCGAGCTGTCGTTCCCGCTGCGCGTGGCGACGCGCGCGCTGGACAAGCCGCTGACGATCGCGCCGGACCATCTCATGCTCGGCGACCGCGCGGTGCCGACCGACACCGACTTTGCGCTGCCGATCACCTATTACGGCCCGCGCCGCACCATCCGCACCGTCAGCGCGCAGAGCATCTTCGACGGCACGCTCGATCGCGCCGCGATCGAGAACCGCATCGTCGTGATCGGCGCCGCGGTCGCCGGCGGCGGCGACTTCTATCCGACGCCGTTCGATTCCCTGATGCCCGGCGTCGAGGTGGTCTCGACCGCGATCACCCATCTCGTCGCCGGCGACGGCATCGTGCGCGACCGCAAGGTCCACATCGCCGACGCGCTCACCGCGATCCTGCTGCCGATGCTGCTGGTCGGCCTGCTCGCCTGGCGGCGCAGCGCGCTCGGCATCATGGCGGCGGCTATCGTGATGATCGCCTGGGCTGGGCTCAATCTGTTCGCGTTCACGCACGGCATCTGGCTGAATGCCGCAACCACGCTCGCCGCCGCGGTGCCGCCGCTTGCGGTGTTTGCCGGCGTGCAGCTGTGGGCGGGCGGCCGCCGCACGCAATATCTCGCCGCCAAGAGCCAGTCGCTGGCGCAATTGCAGGCACCCGCCGTGCAGGAGTGGCTGGCACGCGATCCGAATTTCCTGTTGAAGCCGGTCCGGCAAGACGCGGCGGTTGTCTTTATCGACCTCTCCGGATTCACGACGCTGAGCGAGAAGATCGATCCGGACGAGCTCCAGGATCTGCTGAGGGCATTTCACGCGCTGATCGACAGGGCTGCGGTCGATTGCGGCGGCATGATCACCGGATTCCTTGGCGACGGCGCCATGATCCTGTTCGGCCTGCCCGGCGCGATGCCCGACGATGCGGCGCGCGCGCTGAAGTGCTCGATTGACATCTATCGCAGCGTCGATCGCTGGATCGCTGCGCTGCCATCGGCGATCCGCGGTCAGCTCGGATTCAAGATGGGCGCGCATTTCGGCCCGATCATCGCCTCCCGTCTCGGCGAAAGCCATCAGCACATCACCGCGACGGGCGACACCGTCAATGTCGCGAGCCGCCTGATGGAAGTGGCCGCGCAGAACTGTGCGCGGCTCGCGCTGACCGACACGCTGCTAGATGCGGCCGACTTCCAGGGCGCTCCAGAGGGCATCCTGTCCGGCCCTCTGCTCACTCAGGTGCGCGGCCGTTCCGGCGTCGTGACCGTCTGGTTCTGGCGCGACCGGAACGGGCCGAACCAGATCAGCACCAAGGCCGAGATGATCGACTAAACCGCGATGAGATCGGGATGAATCGTCATCGCACTTTAGGTTGTTGTTTGCGCATGATCTTTCCGGAAAACCGCTTCGCACTTTTCCGGATCATGCTTTAGTGCCGCTGCGCCTTGCGCCTCAGCATCCCAAGCGCCGCGAGCTCTACCGACTAATTCGGCTCGCGTACGAGCCTCTTGAGATAAGCCGCCACGCTCTGGTCGGGGACAGCATCGACGCGCAGCCCTCGCTCGGCCCAGATTTTTCCCCAGAGATGGACGCCCGAAACACGGGGGTCGCTCAAGATCTCGAAGCCGTCCCGGCCTTCGGAGACCAGCAAGTCGATCTCGCAGCCGTCGATCGCATTGAAGGCCGTCGGCGGCAGGATCGACGACCGGAGCTGCTCGTCGTCAGACAGAAGCAGATATTCGCTGAGCAGCAACGGCCCCACCGCGCCGTATTCGACCCGCCGCTCGTTGAAAAGCCGCTGGAGCGACAGGGCATACAGATTGGCCATATGCAACGAGCCCTTGGGCGCGCGCATCACGCCGCCGACGCAGACATGGCCGTTCTCGACTCCCGACCATTGCGTGGAAAACACGTGCTCCGATGCGAAATCCAATGGCTTGAGGAGGACGATGTCCGCATCGAGCCACCACCCGCCGAACTCTTGAAGAACGGCATAGCGGAAGATGTCGCCGAAGTAGCGGACCTCGCTGTGCACGAGGGCATGATGGTAGGTCGACTTCGGCACGACGCTCTCCGCGTCGGTCACCACGATTCCAGGCGGCACGACCGCCTGCATGATGGCTACGTCATCGTAAGTGTACAGCTTGACCGGATGGCCCTGGCGGATCATCGACTGAAGCGAGAGATACGACATCTCGTTCAGCAGCATGTCCGACCAGAAGCAATGAATGGGATCGCGGGCCGCATCCGATCGCGCCAGGTTGCGAAGGTGAGGATTGAATTGCTCCGTCAGGGCATTCCAGCCGCCGCGGCGAGCAGAACGGCATTCCGCCAGGAACGGCATTTTTTGGTAGGCCCGCGCGATCACGAAGCACAGGTTCGCCTGGTTGCCGTGCCCCGCCCTGTTCAAGGCGTGGCCATAGTTCTCCCAGATTGACGGATCGACGGCATCGAGCTCCACCGCGCGCTGAAACGCTTCCAGCGCCTGCTCCTGCATCCCCTTGCCCTGCAGGGCGGCCCCGAACGTCGCAAGATACGTCGCCTTCATCTCGTTCGTGAGGGCGCGGCCGGCCCACTGGATCGCGGCATCGTAGTCGCCGTTGAGCAGCGACACACCGGCCATCAGATGAAGCAAGCCGGCTTGGTTTGCGTCTGCGGCCAGCCCTTCCCGGCAACGCGCTTCGGCCTGTGCAAGCTCGCCCGTCTTCAGGTGCCGCAGGCAGATCTGATAATGTTCATCCCGCGTCAGCGACCGCGGCTCCATCGAGATCTCGTTTGCTGTTGCGAGAGTGCCGTCGTGATAATTCATCGGGGACCTTCCAGATCATGGGACAGCAGGCAGCAACCCGCCTCCCAACTCTTCGGAAAGCTCGCCGCCTTTCGACTATCCGGCCTGTAGCTTGCACGAAGCTTGACACCGCCTTCGCCTCATCGCCGCGCCGCGTGGCGAATCAAAGGGGGCGCTGGTATGGCAGCAAATAGCGACCGGCGCACCTTGTCCGGTCTTTCGATCCGGTCTTCGGTGGAGAGGACGGTCATTTGACCACGAGCAATCAACTGGACGTCCATGTCGCGGCCTATCAAGGCAAGAACATCTACGATTTCGACAACGAAATTCTGCTGACCTGGTATCCGAAACGGATTGCTCACGTCGTCAAGGATCCGCGCTCCGTTCTGGATCTGGGACTGGGCCATGGTTTTGCCACCGAGATTTTCTCGGACCGATGCGCGCGCCATGTCGTTCTCGAAGGCTCTCCCGCCGTCATCCAGAACTTCAAGCTGAAATTTCCGGACAACAGAAGCGAAGTCATCGAAACCTACTTCGAGGAGTTCGATACCGAGGAACGATTCGATCTCATCGTCATGGGGTTCATCCTCGAGCATGTCGACGACCCCCTTTTGATCTTGAAGCGTTTTAGAAAGTTCCTGACAGCTACAGGCAAGCTTTTTGTAGCGGTCCCGAACGCCGAGGTCATGAACCGGAGGGTGGGCCATCTAGCGGGGATGCTGCCCGACATGGAGGCTCTCTCGGAGAACGATCTCCTCCTCGGGCATCAGCGCTACTTTACGGTCAGCTCACTCGCCAAGCTGGTGAGCGATGCCGGTTACAAACTTGAAAAACTGGAAGGTATCTATCTAAAGCCCCTCGCAACCAGCCAGCTCCTGTCGCTGAATCTCGCGGACAACATCATTCGGGCCATGTGCGAGATCGGAATTGACTACCCGGAACTGTCCTGTGGAATGCTGGCCCAGCTCACTCCAGTCGATCCGCCACGATCATGAGAGTCCTGCTCGTTGGGGGGACCTCTTCGCTGGCTCAGACGCTCATCCCGCTTCTTCGTGAACGGTGCGAGCTGCTGACGGCTGGGCGCAAGGGCTGCGATGTCGAACTGGACTTGAGTTCGCGCGACCTTCAAATTCCCGACGGGATCGACTGCGTCGTGAACGTGGCCGCGGCTTTCGGCGGCAGGGAACCGACCGACATCCTGCAAGCGATGGATGTTAACGTGCTTGGTGTGATGAAGCTCTGCCATGCCGCCTCGGAGGCAGGTGCAAAGCACCTCGTGCACATCTCCAGCATTTTTTCGGATCTCGGGAGCGCGTCTCCCTTCTTCGGCGCTTACTCGCTCTCAAAGAGGCACTCGGAAGACGTCGCGCGGTTTTGCAGCCGGGAATTCCACCTGCCGGTCGCGATCCTGAAGCCCTCGCAGATTTATGGTGTGGGACCAGGGTTTCGAAGGCACCAGCCATTCCTGTACGCCATCATGGACAAGGCCCAGGGCCATCAAGACATCAATCTGCTTGGCTCGAACGACCCGTTGCGGAACTTCATTCACGCGCAGGACGTAGCCAAAATCATCTCGGCCGTCATTGCGACGAAGATTGAAGGCACCTACCCTTGCGTGCACCCCGACAATGTCACCTACTCGCAAATTGCGGCGGCGGCCATCTCCGCCTTCGAGAGCAAAAGCAAGGTCACCTTCCTGAGAGACAAGCCTGACATCCCGAGCAATGGCTTTGCTTGTGACGAGACGCTGTTCCGACTGCTCGACTACTTTCCCCGCATCTCCATGGCGCGGGGAATGCAGATGGAAGCGGCGCATCGAAGGCAAGCGTCATGAGAACGATATTGGTCTCCGGCGCCGCGGGAATTGTCGGCTACGGAATCTTGCGCTCCCTGAAAAGATCGAACAACCCGACGAAGCTCATCGGCACGTCGATCTATGCCGACTCGGTGGCATCAGGATTCTGCGACGTCTTTGAACGGGTGCCAAGGACGGATGCGCCGGACTACCTCGATTGCCTTCTCGAGTTGCTGCGCAAGCATCGCGTCGACGTGGCGATCCCCGGCATCGATGCAGACATGTACAAATGGGCGGACCGACTGGCCGAGATTGAATCGACCGGAACCAGGGTCGTCCTGAATTCACCCGACCTGATCTCCAGATGCTCCGACAAATGGGCGTTTTACCAGCGCCAGCTCGAACTGAAGCTGCCCTATGCGATCCCGAGCCATCTGGAAATGGACTTCGACCTTCTCAAAGAGAAATGCGGCCTGCCGTTCCTGCTGAAACCTCGCCGGGGTTTCGGCTCCAAGGGAATCGTGGTGGTCGCAACTGCGGAGCAATTTGCCGGGATTGATCCCGCGACAAGGCCGATACTGATGGCCCAACCTATCGTCGGACGCGATGACGAGGAATTCACGGTGTCCGCGTTTTGCGATGGCCGTGGGAGCTATTCGGCGATCATGGCGCTTCGACGAAAACTCTCCAAGGACGGGTACACGGAAAAGGCCGAGGTCGTCGATGAGGCGGAGTTTTACGAAGCGGTTCGGGATCTATGTCAGGCGTTCTCTCCCGTCGGACCGACCAACTTTCAGTTTCGCAGGACCGATCACGGCCTGAAGCTGCTCGAGATCAATCCGAGGATCTCCTCGTCCACGTCGATACGCGCCGCCTTTGGATATAACGAAGCACTGATGGCGGTTGACATGGCGGTCGAGAACCGGATGCCGGTCCAGCCGGACATCAAGCGCGGTCGAGCCGTCCGCTATACGGAGGATCACATCTTCTATGAAAACAGCGTTCATCTCTGACATCCATGGGAATTTCGAGGCGCTGACGGCGGTTCTCGCCGAACTCGACCGCATGCGCGTGA
Organism: Bradyrhizobium sp. USDA 4486; assembly: GCF_054057995.1. Taxonomy (NCBI): domain Bacteria; kingdom Pseudomonadati; phylum Pseudomonadota; class Alphaproteobacteria; order Hyphomicrobiales; family Nitrobacteraceae; genus Bradyrhizobium; species Bradyrhizobium sp. USDA 4486. Next base: position 1,326,549 of record NZ_JBSRZV010000001.1, on the reverse strand, counting down.
CCGAGATCTTCTGCGTCGGCGACGTGGTCGGATACTATTCCCAGGTGAACGAATGCTGCGACGAGCTGAAAAGGCGCGGCATCAAAAGCCTTCTTGGCAACCACGACTGGTACCTGGGCTTTGGCGGCTTTTGCATCCGATCCAAGAGCGTCAACGAATGTCTGGCCTATCAGCGCAAGGTGATCACGCCCGAGAATCTGAACTGGCTAAGGACGTTTCAGGTGCACATGCAAGCGGGGGACGCTCAAGTCGTACATGGCGGATGGTCGGACCCGATCGATGAATACATCAGGGAGCCCGACGAAGCCTATTTTGCGCGACTGCCCGGCAGCATGTTTGTAAGCGGCCATACCCATGTGCAAGGTGTCCATCACTTCGGCGGAAAGACCTATTGCAATCCCGGATCGGTCGGGCAACCGCGCGACGGCGATCCACGCGCGGCGTTCGCAACGTTCGACGGCGAGAGCTTCGAACTGCATCGGGTCGAATACAACATGCCGAAAGTATTCGAGCTGATGGAAGCCGCAGGCTTCAACGACCATTACTACGGCGGACTGAAGACCGGCGCGAACCGGCTTCGACGGCTCGAGGATTGAGATCAGACCATGCTGCAATGGCAAAAGCTTGGAAAGCTCTTTGACCCCCGCGACCATAAGGATCATCCTTGGATGCGCGAATTCGCGCAATCTCCAAGCGTCCTGATCTTCGACGATGTCGTCAGAGTCTATTTTTGCTCCAGGCCTGCGCCGGACGAGCTCGGCCAATACAAGAGCTACATTGCGTTCATCGAATTGGACCGAAGGACGCCGACGCGGGTGGTTCGAATTTGCAACGAACCGGTGATGAGACTCGGCGGGTGCGGAACCTTTGACGAATTCGGAACGAATCCGGTCTCGGTGATCCGGCACGACAACCAGATCCGTGCGTATTATGCGGGGTGGACGCGATGCGAGTCGGTCCCCTTTAACGCCGCCATCGGCATCGCCATCAGCAAGGACAATGGCGACTCCTTTGAGAGAATTGGCAAAGGACCGGTCCTTGCATACACCCCGGACGAACCGTTTCTCCTCGGAAGCCCGCGGATTCGAAGATTCAACGGCCAATGGTACCTCTGGTACGTCGCGGGCAAGCGGTGGCTGAAGACTTCGGGCAGGCCCGAGCCGGTCTACAAAATTCGCATGGCCACCTCCTCTGACGGATTGAGCTGGCGAAAGGCCGGCCTCGACTTGATCGAAGACAAGCTGGGTAAAGACGAATGCCAGGCGGGCGCCGACGTCATCGAACGGGCGGGCCGTTTTCACATGTTCTATTCCTATCGGCAGAGCCAAAACTACAAAGGCCGGGATGGCGGATATCGCATTGGCTACGCTGTTTCCGAAGATCTCACGAACTGGAACAGGAAAGACGAGGTCGCGGGAATGGAAGTTTCCGCCGAAGGCTGGGATTCTGAAATGGTGAACTATGGCCACGTGTTCGGTTTGGACGGCGAGACGTACATGATCTATCAGGGAAATGAGATGGGCCGCGCAGGCATCGGTTTGGCTCGCCTGCAGAACTCCCCGGATTGGTTCAAGCCATGAGGTGGAGGAAGCTCGGAAAGATTTTCGATCCCACCGAACATACGCTGCCAAACGATTGCTTGGAGTTTGCCCAGTCGCCGCAAGCGCTGGTTCTGAAGGATCGGGTGCGGGTCTATTTCTCAACTCGTAGACGAGACGAGGTCGGGAAATATCTGAGCCACGTCGCCTATGTGGATTTCGCCAGGAACATGGGCGAGATCCTCGATGTCTGCGACCACACGGTCATAGAGCTCGGCGAGCTCGGAGCCTTCGACGAGCATGGCATTTTCCCCATGCATGTTTTTGATGACGGCGACAGAGTGCTAGGATTCACCACCGGCTGGAATCGAAAGGCCTCGGTCAGCGCGGATTCATCGATTGGCCTTGCCGTAAGCACGGACGGCGGGCGGACGTTTCAAAAGCACGGACCGGGTCCGGTCATGACCGCCTCTCTGCACGAACCCTTTTTGATCGCCGATTCATTCGTGATGTCGATCGGCGGACTTTACTACATGTGGTATATTTTCGGAACGAGATGGAAATCGTTCTCCGAGACCGACCCACCCGACAGGGTCTACAAGATCGCCTGCGCCACATCCACAGATGCAATCAACTGGCAAAGGAATGCAAAGCAAATCATCGCTGATCGCATCGGCGACGATGAATGCCAGGCCTTGCCGACGGTATTCAGCCGGAATGACGTCTATCATATGTATTTCTGCTTCCGTCCCTGCCATGGCTTCCGGGAAAAAGGCAGGAATAGCTATCGTCTCGGATACGCCTATTCGCAGGACCTGATCAACTGGACGCGCGACGACTCGAAGGCAGGCATAGATCTTTCGCAGGAAGGCTGGGATTCGCAGATGCAATGCTATCCGCATGTTTTCGCCTGCGATGACAGAGTCTACATGCTCTACAATGGAAACGAGTTTGGCAGATTCGGTTTTGGATTGGCCGAATTGATATAAACGCGGAAGCTTCGAAAGACCCCTTATGTCGCAAATGAGAGACTACAATCGCGAGTTGAACGACACTGGCAACGTGGACAATCAGAAATACGCGTACCAGTTCGATTTCGATGTGATGCAGCCATTCATGATCCGATCCTTTGCGCCCTTCTTCAGAGGCGAAAGTCTTCTCGAATTGGGAAGCTACACCGGCGAATTCACCAAGAGGTTTCTGCCGTTTTTCGAAGATATAACCTGCGTCGAAGCATCGGATGTCGCGATTGCGGAAGCCAAGAGCCGTTTCGGTTCCAGGATTCACTTCATCAACTCGACATTTGAAACGGTGCAATTGCCGCGGCGATACGACAATATCGTGATGACCCACGTTCTCGAGCATCTTGACGATCCCCAACTTGTCTTGCGCTTGATCAACGAAAAGTGGCTTTCGGAACATGGGAGATTGTTTTTGGCATGCCCGAATGCGCATGCCCCATCGAGGCAGATTGCGGTCAAGATGGGACTGATCTCGCACAACTCCGCCATTACTCCTGCAGAAGCAGAGCACGGCCATCGCATCACCTATTCGTTGGATACGTTGGAGCGGGATGCGGTTGCGGCGGGTCTCAATGTGATCCATCGCTCCGGCGTGTTTTTTAAAGCCTTGGCCAACTTCCAGTGGGATCGCTTGCTGCAGACGGACATCATTTCGGAAGCCTATCTCGAGGGAGCCTACAAATTGGGCCAGCAGTATCCGGATCTCTGCTCGAGCATTTTCTTGGTTTGCGAACCCGGACGACCGAAGGCTTGACGCCGACGGTTTCTCCTCGGCTTAGCGACAGGGCCGGCTCCCGCCATTTACCCAATGGCGGGATTTTTCATGCAGGCGCGCACGCCGCGCGAAAGCGGTCGATCTGCGCTGCAAGCACCGGCTCAGCCAAACAGCCTTCTACATCTGGGAGAGTAAGCGCGGCGGTTCGGGGCAAGCGCCTCCAACCAGGTCGTAGTTGCCGGCTATGGCTTCCCGGAGCTTCGCAACCGAATTGAACATCAGCAGATCGACAATCGAAAGATACGGCACCTGGGCCTGGCCGAATTGCTCGTAGGGAAACGGCCTCGTTCGGAGAGCCCTAAATTCGATTCCGCGGGCTCCAAAAGCATCTGGATCATAGAGCTCGAGGCCGCCGATCGCGTTGATATATTGTCGTGCCCCCATCGCTTCGCACAATGCAAGGACCTTGTCCTGAAACTTGAGCGAATGGTCGATGGGAATCTCGGACGAGATCTTGAAGGCGGTCTTTAAGCCCAGATGCTCGCAAGTCATGCGCAGCGAATTGAAGATATAGCGAAACAGATTGGGGTCCTGAAAACCGACAATCTCTTCCAGAAGCGGAAAGGTCTCCTTGAAGAAAGGCGCGCTGCGATAGGCTCCCCGCCATTGGTTGAGCAGCTTTGCACGATCGAAATCGGCCGCCAATTCTCTGTCACGAATATCCAGGGCATCGGAATCCTTCTTCAACGAAAGTGAAAACAGGACGTCCTTTCCGTTGACCAGCATCCGGTTGCGGTTGATCCATCCCTTCTTGGTATATTTGATGTTGTCGTAGACGACAAACACATCGACCGCAGCAATGAGCTGATAGTAGCCGATGTAGGGAAGAAAATACGGCTGCATGATCGCGAGTTTCATTTTGTGCAACGCCCTGCCACCTGAAGAAGCTCATTCGCAAACTTCGCCCGCCACCGCCGAATCCATATTGGGGTCAACCGGCAGGCAAGCCGCCCGCCGAGCCGCGCAAAACGCACTCAGGCAATGATGACCGGCTCTCGATCTGCGGTCATCAGCTCTGCACCCGCGTAAAGGTGATGTGCATCTGGCGCCAAGTCCTAACCCGAAATCTTACCCCCAAGTCCGCGCGGCACTCGGGACATGACTTAGAGTCGTTGAGGTCGCATTATTGTTGCGGGGCACTACAAGGGGCGCCAAACAAGCATACGCCTTGACGAAGCGATAGATGCTGTTGCCCATCATATCGGCCCCCATCGTCGTCACTGCGCGGTTGCCAAGTGCCTCGATGGTCACCAGCCGATTGTCCATCGGGAGCCAATACGGATACATTCTCCGCGCTCCTGCAGGGGATAACACGTACCCGCCCGGCCCAAAACAGCAGTTCAACCTGAAGGCCGCAACCTGGGACGTCGCTCGCTGGAAAGCGGCGTCGCTCACGTCATCCGGGCGCTGCGGCCGAAAGATCATCATCGACTTCATGCCTGGCGCCAGCTCGATATCGAGTACCGAGTCCGTATTGCAGCCAAGTACCAGAATATCCCAGTCGCCAAGGGACGGAAGAAGCGTCTCCAGGCGCGCGAGAATGTCGTGACGGATCGTGCAATCGTCCTCAAACACGAGGGCCGGCTCATCCTGCTCGGCGACCATCTTCCATATCCGCGACATCGAGGCGGTACCACCGACGGCGCCCGGGGCGAACCGCGAACCGGGAGCGACGATCCCCATCGCCATGACTTCCTCCTCGGTCAATTTCAATCCGTCAACCGCTGGGAAACGTTCGAAGGCAATTCCGCAGCCTTCATTCCGTTTCAGGAATCTTTCGAACTTCTCCGGCTGGCGATCGAGATTGACGACGAAGTTCTTCATTTTTTTCAACCGTGGCGTTAAGGCGGATGCCGATGCGATCCATTAGCCAGCAGTCGCCCCTGATTCGCCATACCCGCACCATTCCAAATGTGCGTGTTTTCGGAAAACCCGCGCGGCGCGGCATGCTTCGCGCAAGCTAGGGACGATATCGGTGACCAGTAGACATCGTGGATTCGATATGACTGACGCTGCCGCCATGCATGACATTGGGCGACGTGGCGTTCAGCCTAGAACTCGGGCTTTCATGGCCTTGCAACGCGTTGCGAATAGGATTCCGAATGCGAACCGTTCTGGTTACCGGGGGTGCAGGGTTTATCGGTGCAAATCTGATTCACTACCTCATGGAGAAGTATCCCCTCGACAGGATCCTTGTCCTTGACGCGCTGACCTACGCGGGCGCCGTCGAAAATCTTCCGCCCGATATGGTTCGCTCGCACGACTCCCGCGGGGTGCTCTGGTACGGCGATGTTTGCAATGCCGCGCTGGTCGACACGCTTGTGGCAGAAGCCGATGTGGTGATCCATCTTGCGGCAGAGACCCACGTCACGCGCTCGATTCACGATAGCCTCCAGTTTTTTCAAACTGACGTGCTCGGAACTCAGACGCTTGCGAATGCGGTCGCCAGGTTCGGACGCAACATCAAACGCTTTGTCCATGTCTCGACGTCCGAGGTTTATGGAAATGCGGTCAGGGACATGATGGATGAAGATCATCCGCTGAATCCGATGAGCCCTTACGCAAGCGCCAAATGCGGTGCCGACCGGCTGATCTATTCCTATTGGGCTACCTACAATATTCCCGTTGTGATCGTTCGGCCTTTCAACAATTTCGGCCCGATGCAGCACCTCGAAAAGCTCGTTCCTCGCTTTATCACGAGCGCGATGCTCGACGAACCGCTGACGGTTCATGGCGGCGGCTGCGCGGCGCGCGATTTTGTCTACGTCGAGGATACCTGCCGCGCGATCGATCTTGTCCTTCAGGCCCCCGACGAGCTCGTCCATGGCGAAGTCTTCAATGTCGCGACCGGCCAACACCGCACGATCAACGAGATCGCCCACGACATCATATCCAAGATGAATTATTCGCCCGCGAAGATCGAATTTGTCGGCGACCGGCCCGGGCAGGTCGTGAGGCATACCGGTGATTGGTCAAAGATCAATCGCGTGCTCGGCTGGAAACCAAGCTTTAGTTGGCAGGATGGCCTCAACCGGACGATCGATTGGTATCGCGAGAATACGGAGCGGTGGTCGCGGCAGCTTTGGCTGCGGAGAATCCCGATCACGTCGGCGGCAGGAAAGAAAGAGTATCACTAGTCGACCTGCCTCCCTGTTTGGCTGTGTTTGCAGGGGAAGTTGCCTCAACTGCGAGTGCATCAAACCCGCAGCGGCTTAGAATGTGCATGGTTGCCGCGAGCTGATGTCGGTCGCGAGTACCCGTGGCGTGGGCATGTCACATCACCATGGAGCCAAAGTTGCAGGACTATATCGCTATTCGTCGTAGACTGGAGGGGGCTGACGCGGTGGTGCCTGAATTTCCGATGCCCCGGGCACAAAATCCTCTCAACATCGTGCGTCCAGGCTTTCCAAAAACAGAGCAGTTCCTGGCCGCCTTTGAGACGGCGCTGGAAACCGGCCAGGTCGCGAACAATTCCCGTTGGGTCGTCGAATTTGAGAGACGTTTGAGCGAATATCTGGGTGTCCCCTCCCTCGTCTTCTGCAATGGTCAGATCGGGTTGATGGCCATGCTGCGGGGCGCTGGAGTCACCTCTGGCGAAGTGATCGTGCCGTCATTCACGTTCTGCGCCACACCTCATGCTGTCGAATGGGTGGGCGCCGAACCGGTCTTCGCGGATATCCTTGACGATCTGACCATGCGCCTCGACCCGCAGGACGTGGAGCGCAGGATTACGGATCGCACCGTCGCCATCCTTGCCGTCGACGCCTACGGAGTAGCCAGCGACTACGCTTCGCTCGCCGACATCGCCAGGCGCCATAAGCTCAAATTTCTTGTCGATGGCGCGCCCTCGTTCGGCACCCGCGTCAATGGCCAGCCGGTCGGGAGATTCGCGGACGCGCAGATGTTCAGCTTCCACGCCACCAAGACCTTCTCGACCATGGAGGGCGGATGCGTCTGCAGCGACGATCCGGAATTGCTCGCCCGCGTCAAAGCGATACGCAACTTCGGGCAAATCGACAGTTCCGATTGTGGTGAGCCGGGCCTGAACGGCAAGATGCTGGAAATATCGGCCCTCATCGGCATCGAGCAGCTCAAGACGTTCGAGCTCGCCGTTGCGACACGCCGTCGGGCCGTCGAGCGCATGCGCCGCGGGCTTTCCGAAATTCCCGGCCTGCTGGTGGGGCGAGAGCCCGCAGGTGTAGAGGCGAACTGGCTATTCCTGCCGGTGGTTGTCGACGCCGAGCAGTTCGGACTCGATCGTGAAGCGCTGGCATCGGCGCTCGAGAAATGTAACGTCTTCGTCCGGAAGTATTACAGCCCGCCATGCCACCACATGACGGCTTACAGGACTCAGAACGACTTGAAATTGGACGTCACGGAGCGAACTGCCTACAACGTGATTGCGCTGCCCGTTTATAATGACATGACCGATGACGAGTGCGATCTCATCGTCGCCGCCCTGCAGTACGTGCACCAATCGTCCCGTGGCGCGAACAAGCCTTAAGCACAAGAGAAAATAGACGTCAGCCCGAACATGATCGCTCAAGGCACAAGTTCAGGCGGCGGCGAGCGGTCCAGCGCGTCGCCCCTGGCGCCTTCGAGCAGATCGATGCCGTAGGTTTCGACGACGAGCGGCCCGCGCTTGCGTTGCAATTGCGCAACCCGTGTCACCCGCGCGAACAGGTCGTTGAGAGCGGGATGGTCGCCTTCGCGCAGCTCATCGACGAAGAGCAGCTTGCCGGCCAGCAGCTTTGGATCGGGCTCGCCCATGTTGACCCAGCGAATGCGCTGGTTCTGCTGCGCCACGCAGGTGCCGCGCGGCAGGTAGAAGGCGAGCCAGCTCGTCGTGCCGTAGTCGGGCGCGAGCACGCAGGCGGCGCCGGTGCGGACGCGCACCGCCTCGATCTCGGCCGCAAGCTCCCGCCAGCCGACGCCGACGCTGCGCACGGTCGCATCGCGTCGATAGCCGGACAGCCAGCCGGTGTTGGCCTGCACGATGAGCGCGGCAAACATCACGATGCCGGCCGGCGCGGCCCAGCGCAGGCAGAAATCCACCAGGCGCCGCTGGCGCGGCGGCCACTGCACGAGATTGGCGGCTGCCGCCGCGGCGACGACGAAAGGCGGATAGACCGGCGCGAACCAGTTGGCCTCGACGCGGGCGTGCAGTGAGTGCCAGACGAAATAGACGACGATGGTCCAGAACATCGTCTCGATCAGCACGCGCGAGGCCAGCGCGCCGGCCCGGCGCCAGGTCAGTGCGTGTAGTCCCATCGCGCCAAGGATGAAGACCAGTGGGGTGGCGAATGCGATCTGGGTCGGGATCAGCTCGGCGATGAAGACGGGGCGGAAGTCCTCGATTTTGGCGCGGCCGAGCTGCTTTGCGAACGAGACCCACTGATGGTCGGCGTTCCAGAGGATCACCGGCGAGAACAGCGCGAGCGCAACGAGGCCGCCGAGATAAGGCCACGGCGAGAGGAACCAGCGCCGCAGCTTCGGCACCGCAGCGAGCCAGATCAGGATCGCCGCGCCAAAGAACATCGCGGTGTACTTTGACAGCAGCGCCGCGCCGACCGCGGCACCGACGGCAAGCCACCAGACGCCGCGGCCGGTCTCCAGCACTTTTGCGAGGAAGAACAGCACGAAGCTGGAGGCCACCAGGAGCGGCGCATCCGGCGTGACGATCAGCGTACCGACCGAGGCCATCATAGTCACGTTGAGCAGGATGGCACTGGTCGCCGCCACGCGCGCCCCGCCGAGCAGGATCGCGGCGGAGCGATAGATCGCATAGCTCATCGGCAGCGCGAGCAGGATCGAGACCAGACGGACGCCGAGCTCGGTGTCGCCGGCAATCATGGTGCCGGCACGGATCACAAAGGCAACCATCGGCGGGTGGTCGTAATAACCGCCGGCCAGGCTCTTCGACCACATCCAGTAATAGGCTTCGTCAAAGGTGATCGGCGTGAACCCCGCCGCGACGAGGCGCAAGGCGACCAGCGCGACGATCACCAGCGCGGTGTTGCGGACGATCCGCGCGTCTGCCCCGCCCATCTTGCGCTATTTCTTGCGCCAGACGAACAGTCCGGACATCGCGTAGTTCCAAACCACGCCCATCAGCGCACCGGCCATGCCGGCCAGCCACCAGATCGGCTCCTGGTCGTAGACCGAGAAGGCGACGCCGACGTTGGCGAGCAGCCCGACGCTGCACACGATGTAGAACGCGATCAGGCCGCGCAGCAGCGCAAAGCCCTTCAGCCGCTGGTCGCGATAGGTGAGGAAGTTGTTGAGGACGAAGTTGCTGGTCATGGCGACGATGGCGCCGGCGGCCTGCGCCTCCGCGAACGGCGCCTTGAACAGCTGAAGGGCGATGAACAGGGTGGTGAGATGCACCACGAGACCGATGCCGCCGACCATGGCGAACAGGATGAAGCGCAGCGAGACGATGTCGTTGGTGAGCTTGGCCAGCAGGAGACCGAGGAAGTCGAGGGCGACCATGGAATCGAGCTTGCTCTCGCCATGCTGGCGGGCACCGAAGGTGTAGGGAACCTCGACGGTGCGCAAGCCGCCTTGCGCGCTTGCGACGACGTCGAGCAGGATCTTGAAGCCGTGCACCGACAGTTTCGGCGCGAGCTGCTCGAAACGGTCGCGGCGCATCATGAAGAAGCCGCTCATGGGATCGGCGATCTCGACCCGCAGCATCTTTCCTGGCGAGCTCGGTCGCCAGCGCGCTGGCGCCGGCGCGCTGCTTGTTGAAGCCTTCGCTCTTGTAACCCTCGATGTAGCGGCTGCCGACGACGAGTTCGGCCTGCTCGCTCGCGAGCAGCAGCAGCATCTTCGGCAGCTGCGTCTCGTCGTGCTGGAGGTCGGCGTCGATCACGGCCACATAGGGCGCGCTGGAGGCCAGGATACCCTCAATGCAGGCGCCGGACAGGCCGCGGCGGCCGATGCGGCGGACACAGCGCACGCGGCTGTCGCACTGGGCCAGCGCGCGCACGACGTCCCAGGTGCCGTCGGGTGAATTGTCATCGACGAACACGACCTCCCAGAGGACGTTGGCGAGGGTCGCCTCGAGCCGCCGGTACAGCACCGTGACGTTGTCGCGCTCGTTGAAGGTCGGGACGATGACCGACAGTTCCGGCGCCTCGTGAGCCTGTGGCGGGCTGTCGATGCCCGGTCTGATCGCTTCATTCATGACGGCAGCGTATATCCGCCGCGTCCTGCGCTGCCAAGCCGGGGTTTTCTCTGGGACTGGGCCCGAAGGGGCCCCAAAATGCCAACGACCCCGGAACGGCGGACCGCGCGTACATCCGGCGCAGGCCCAAGCTATTCCAAGGTCGTCCCAGCGCCGGAGTTTTCGCTCAACGTCGCCGTTAAATGCTAGATAGGAACGACAAACCGGCTTCGCAAGGGGCGAAAGGGTTGATTTTCCGCCCTATTGGTTGGGGACTTCCTTGATCACCGGGCCGCGCGGCGCGGGGGCTGCGGGTGCCGCCGGGGCAGGCTCGACCTTCGCCGGCTTGGGCGGCTTGCCGTACTGGCCGATCGGCCCGAGGACGACGGCGACCGCAAGCACGATCGCCGCGACGATCGCGCCCAGAATGCCCCCCACCGACTCAGACGACATGGGACCCTTCCCTGTTCCAGATGCAGTGAGTGATACCACGGATGCGCGCTGCACCGAAAGGCCCCGGGGCGAATAGCGATAGGCGCACCGCGAGGAGCGATTCGCCACTCCCCTATTTCGTGGGCGCGCGGCGCTTGACGAAGGCCGTCACGATATCCTTCTGCGCCGATTCGACGGCCCTGTTCGCGGTGGCGAGATGCGCGGCGGAATCGATGCCCGGGTATTGCGTCGTGAGATAGTCGAGTAGCGCTACCCGGTAGTACTGCCGCTCCGACGGACAGGCGCCGGCAACCGAGCGGCCAAAATCCTGTTCCGACAGGCCCTGATTGCTGTCGCGCGAGTACTCCCGCGCCAGACAATGCCAATAATCGTCTCGGCCCTGCTGGGCGAGCTTCTGTGCGCTCTTTGCGTCGTCGTCATTCGCGATGGCCGAAGATGTCATGGCAGGAGAAGTCATGATGACGAGCGCCGTTCCCACCACCAGCATCCGCATCTTGATCTCCTTTTCGCGGGTCACCTCGCAAGCTTAGACCGGAGGCGGCAACTGGCCAATCACATCTGGTTTGACTAGGATTGAGGTCCCTTCCCGTCGATGCGAGATCCCTCCCGTGGCCAAAGCGAAAACCGCGTCCAAAAAATCCGGCAACATCTTCATCGGCATCGGCGGCTGGACCTTCGAGCCCTGGCGCGGCGTGTTCTATCCGGAGAAGCTGGCGCAGGCGAAGGAGCTGTCCTACGCCGCCTCGAAGCTGACCTCGATCGAGATCAACGGCACTTATTATGGCTCGCAGAAGCCGGAGAGCTTTCGCAAATGGGCGAGCGAAGTCCCCGACGGATTCGTCTTCTCGGTGAAGGGGCCGCGCTTCGCCACCAATCGCCGTGTGCTCGCGGAAGCCGGCGATTCCATTAAGCGGTTCTACGATTCCGGCGTGCTGGAGCTCGGCGACCGACTCGGGCCGGTGCTCTGGCAGTTCGCGCCGACGAAGAAGTTCGACGGCGCCGATTTCGGCAAGTTCCTGGAGCTGCTGCCGCGCAAGCTCGACGGCCGCGCGCTGCGCCATGTCGTCGAGGTCCGCCACGACAGCTTTTGCACGCCTGACTTCATCGCGCTGATCCGCGAGTTCGAGACGCCGGTAGTGTTCGCCGAGCACGGCAAATATCCGGCAATCGCCGATGTCGCCAGCGACTTCGTCTATGCGCGGCTGCAAAAGGGCAACGACGAGATCAAGACCTGCTATCCGCCGAAGCAGCTCGATGCCTGGGCCGAACGCTTTCAGGCCTGGGCCTCCGGCAGTGAACCCGATGACCTGCCAAAGGTTGACAAGGCCAAGCCAAAGAAGGAGCCGCGCGACGTGTTCGCCTATGTCATCCACGAGGGCAAGGTCCGCGCGCCGCACGGCGCCATGGAACTCATCGCGCGCGTGAGCTGAGCGGGCTACCGCCTATGACACTCTCAGTTAAGGCCACGGAAGCTTCCACAGCGTCATGGGGGACAAGCCCGGGCATGACGACCTCCCGTGTCGTGACCTGAGGTGTCTCATGGCCAAAGCGAAGAAGCTCTTCACCATCGGTTATGAGCAGACGCCGCCCAAGGCGGTGCTGGACGAGCTGGAGCAGGCCGGCGTCAAGCTCGTGGTCGACGTGCGCGCGGTCACCTCATCGCGCCGGCCGGGCTTTTCCAAGAAGCAGCTCGCTGCCGGCTTAGACGAGCGCGGCATTGCCTATGTCCATCTCGCAGCGCTCGGCACGCCCAAGGAAGGGCGCCTTGCCGCGCGCAGCGGGCAATATGACGTGCTGGAGAAGATCTTCTCGAAGCACCTGAAGGCGCCTGAAGCCAGGGAAGCGATGGACGAGCTTTCGGCTCTGGTGAAGAAGGCCGGGCCCGTCTGCCTGCTCTGCTACGAGCGCGATCACACCCACTGCCACCGCCAGATGATCGCCGAGATCATCGAGGCGCGCGATGGAGTGGCGGTGAAAAATTTGGCTGGACGGCAAGTCTGATTGTCGTTCCGGGCAGCCCGCAGGGCTGAACCCGGAACCTCGAGATTCCGGGCTCAGCGCTTCGCGCTGCCCCGGAATGACAACCTACCCCTCCCCCGCCAGCTTGAACGTCCCCTCCATCATCTGCACGCAGCTGCCGCCGACATGGGCGGAGACGATCTTGCCGTCCCGCTTGCGCACACGCGTCCGGAGGATGCTGGGCCGCCCCATGTCAAAGCCCTGGCCGATGGTGAGCTTCAATTCGCCATCACGAATGGGATCGAGATCGGCGAACAGCGCCGCGGCGGCGACCGTGGCGCTGCCGGTGGCGGGGTCTTCGACGAGACCGGAGGCGCCGCGCATGAACATGCGCGCCTGCCGTTCGCAGGGCGCCTCCGCTGGCGGCACGTCGCACGTATAGAGCCACACAGAGCGGGCACCGTCGCGCGGCAAGACCTTGCTGTAGGCCACAGCATCGGGCCGGGCCCGCTTGAGCGCCTCGCGCGAATGCAGCTCCATCACCAGGAACGCGTTTCCGACGGTGACGACATGCGGTGCGTGGTTGTCGGTCTTGATGTCATCCGCACTCAGCGAGATGCAGCTCGCGGCCTCAGCCGGTGACAACGGCGCATACCGCGCCAGGGGCTGCGGGGCGGTGAGCTCGGTCCTGATCACCCGACCCTGCTCTCGTACGATCTCGACCGGCACGAGACCGGCCTTCTCCTCGAACAGCAGGCGCGGCTTCGGCTCCTTTGCCATCGAGGCCAGCACGAAGGCGGTGCCGACATTGGGATGGCCGGCAAAGGCGATCTCCTGCACCGGCGTGAAGATACGCACCTCGGCGTCATTGGCCTTGTCGCGCGGCGGCAGCACGAAGGTCGTCTCGGAATAGTTGAACTCGGTCGCGATCGCCTGCATCTGCGCGGTCGACAGCCCGCCGGCGTCGAGCACCACGGCGAGCTGGTTGCCGCCGAAGGCGCGGTCGGTGAACACGTCGACGGTGATGTAGCGGCGCTGCATCGTCACTTCCCCATGCAAGTCGCGGCCACGACCGGCCGCATCGCGCGGCAGTCTACAGGCCTACGACATCGTCCGTCATGTCCCAAAATTCGGAGCAATCGGAGCAATGGCGCAAGCGGGAGTCAAAAGCGGAAGAGCGACCGTGGTGACGCCAATACTTGCGCCCGCACCGCCGCATCAGTGATCAGCGTGTCGAGAAATTGCCGGTTCTTCTGGTAGCTCTGCGAAGCCTCGAACTGCGTATGCGGCCAGTCGCTGCCCCACAACAGGCGATCCACGCCGTAGGCGTCGCGCAACAGCGGATAGGCCGCTTTCGCAAAATCTTCGCCGGCCGCGCCGTTGCGATACGGTGCCGAGATCTTGACCCAGACGTTCCTCGCGGCGCCGAGCTTCAGCACCGACTGGAAGCCGGGATCGGCGACACCAAGCTTAGGATCGGGCAGCGCGTAGTGATCGAGCACGACCGTGACGCCATGATCGAGCAGTTGCAGCGCGAGCACGGCGAGATCTGACGCATTGCGCTGGACCTCGACCTGCCAGCCCATGGCTTTCACGTTTGCGAGCAGTGCCTTCCATTCGACGGCGGCGAGATCAGGCAAGGGCTGGCCGACGAGATTGAGACGAATGCCGACCACGCCGGTGCGGTCGAGCGCGCGCAGCTCGTCCGCCGTGACGGTGGGATCGACCACGGCTATGCCGCGCAGGCGCCCGGCCGCCTGCTTCAGGCTCTCGACGAGGCACGAATTGTCGGTGCCGAGAAAGCTCGGCTGCACCAGCACGCCATGCGTCATGCCGTTGCGATCGAGCTGCGCCAGATAGAGCGCCAGCGGCGCGTCGTAGTCCGGCGCATAGCGCCGGCCCGGTGCGAGCTTGAGGCTGCGGTGGAAGACATGGGCGTGGGTGTCGATGGTCGGCAAGGCCGGCTCACTCCTGAGTGTGCTCGCACCCACCGTGGCGAGCGACGCGAGACCCGTGCCGAACTGGCGGCGCGTGAGGCCGCGCTGGGCAAATGTCATGGTAGCTACTCCCCATCCCACATCACGCAGGCGTTGACGCGGCCTGCTCGAACACCTTGCCGCGGGTCTCGGGCAGCAGCAGCACCGCGATCAGCACCAGCGAATAGGCGAAGGCCGCATCGATGCCGATCGCGGGTCCAAGCCCGATGTGATCGCTGAGGAAGCCGACCAGAAAGGGGAATGCCGCGGAGACGACGCGCCCGAAATTGTAGCAGAACCCGACGCCGGTGCCGCGCACGCCGGCGGGATAGAGTTCGCTGAACAGCGCCGCCATGCTGGCCGGGATGCCGGCCGAGAAGAAGCCGAGCGGAAAGCCCAGCACCAGCATCTGCCCATTCGTCAGCGGCGCGAAAATGTAGATCAGCACTGTGATGATGCAGGCGCTGGCGAAGAAGGCGACGTTGGCCCGGCGGCCGATCCGGTCGCTGATGATGCCGCTCGCGACGCAGCCGCAGAAGAAGGCGGCGATGATGACGGCGAGATAGCCGCTGGAGCCCAGCACCGAGAGCTGCCGCACTTCGCGCAAGTAAGTCGGCAGAAAGGTGGTGAGTGCGGCGTAGCCGCCATGAGCGCCGATACCGAACAGGCCGCCGATCAGCGTCGAGCGCAGCACGTCGCGATGGAAGATGCCGGACAGAGTGGCGAAGAACGGCGTCTTCTCTGCGGCCACAGATCGCGGCGGCTCCTTCAGGCCGCGGCGGATGAAGATGATGAGGAGCGCCGGCAACAGCCCGAGTGCGAACAAGAGCCGCCAGGCGATATCGGCCGGCGCATAGGTGAAGACCACTGCCGAGAGCAGCACGGCGGCGCCCCACCCGACGGCCCAGGCGCTCTGCACCGAGCCGAGCGCCTTGCCGCGATGCTCGGGGCGGATGATCTCGGCCATCAGCACCGCGCCGCAGGCCCATTCGGCGCCGAAGCCGAGGCCCTGGATCGCCTTGAGGATCAGGAGCTGGGTGTAGGTCATCGCGAAGGCGCAGGCGAAAGTCGCGAGCGCAAAGGTCGCGACCGTGATCTGCAGCGCCTTGACGCGGCCGAAGCGGTCGCCGAGCGCGCCGCCGATCCAGCCGCCAAATGCGCCGAAGAACAACGTGATCGAACCGAGCAGGCCGGCATCGGCCTTGCTGATGCCGAAGGCCGCGATCAGCGCGGGGATGGCGAGGCCGAACATCTGGACGTCGAGCGCATCCAGCGCCCAGCCGCCAAAGCTTGCCCAGAACGTGCGCCGCTCCAGCGGCGAGCTTTCGCTGTACCAGTTCGACATGTTTTCTCCCTGTACTCGTTATTGCTTGATGTCGTCGAAAAAGCCGCGTCAGCGGATCTCGGCGTGGTAGCGGAAGCGGTCAGCCGGTCCGCGCGAGCGGCGCCATTCGATCGGCCGCCGCTCGAGGTCGAGCGCGAGGCGCTCGATCACGATCAGCGGCGCGCCGGTCTCGAGCCTGAGCAGGCGCGCCTGCATCTCATTTGCAGTCTCGACCGTCAGGATTTCCTCGGCGGAAACCACCATCTCGCCGCAGCGCTCCTCGTAGAGCGGATACAGCAAGTCGCCGAATTCGGCGGTGTCGATCTCGAGGATCTTCGCGAAGCGCGACTGCTGCAGCCAAATCTCTTCGGCGAGCAGCGGCACGTCGTCGATCAGGCGCAGGCGCGATAGGCTGATCACGGGCTCGCCGACGGGAATGCGCAGCGCGGAGGCGACGGCCGAATTCGCCGGCACGCTTTTGCGGCGGATGATGCGGCTCTTCGGCACACGCCGCTCGCCGCTCTCGGACTGGAAGCGGAAGAAGCGGAACAGCGAGGAGTTGAAGCGCGCGCGGCGCACGAAGGTGCCGCGGCCCTGCTGACGCTCCAACACGGCATCGCTGACGAGCTGGTCGATCGCCTTGCGCACGGTGCCGATGGCGACGCCGTAATGCGCACCGAGCTCGGCCTCCGACGGGATCGGCTCTCCCGGCCGCCACTCATTGCGGTTGATCCGCGCGGCGAGATCGTCGCGCAGGCGCTGGTAGCGTGGAAGGCGGTCGTCGTGCGGAGCTGCATTCATATAGTCATATAGATGACTATATGAAATCGGAGTCAAGCGCTACGATAATACCACGCACGGCGAGAGGGCGGAAAAGCGGGTGTCGGGCTGGCAGACCTGCCGGCCCGACGCCGCTCGGAGCGTCAGTTCGCTGCCTTGGGCATGCAGGGCGGCCGCTTGTAAGGCGCCGACGCAAACGCCCCTGCCGCTGGCGCTCTCACGCAATCCGCAGTTGCCGGGGGCTGGGCGTGGCGCGGGACCGCGTCGCGGGCGGCGGCGGCCTGCATCTGGCAGGCGGCCGCAGCGATGAGGATGGCTGAGACAAGGGTCAATCGAGACATGGATCTTCTCCGCATGGCAAACGGAAGCCAAGAGCTTTCGACTTCCTGAGTGCGAGAGCGCAAAACGAGGCGGGATATTTCATCACGCGCGTTCAACGAAATGCGAGCAGTCTACCCCAGTTGAAACACCGGCACCGGCTGCTCGTAGCCGCGCACCTCGACTTCGCCGAGCGCGACGGCATCCTTGCCGTCATCGCCGAGCGCCTCGCGCACAGATGCAGAGATCAACAGCTGCGAGCCGAACTCCTTGTTCAGCGCCTCCAACCGCGAGGCGAAATTCACGGTATCGCCGATAACGGTGTATTCCTTGCGCCGGGGCGAGCCGATATTGCCGGCGACGACCTCGCCGAAATGGATGCCGATGCCGATCCGCAGCGGCCAGTTCGTCTCGGCGTTGATGCGGTCCATCGCGGTCAGCATCTCGCGGCCGGCCGCGACCGCGCGATGCGCGGCATCCGAGGCCTCCAGCGGCGCGCCGAACAGGGCGAGAAAACCGTCACCGAGAAACTTGTTCACGATGCCGCCTTCGCGGTCGAGGATATCGACCAGCACGGCGAAGGCGCCGTCGAGGCGGTCGACCACCTCCTGCGGCGTGCGCGACTGCGCCCCGGCGGTGAAGCCGCGGAAATCGACGAACATCACGGCAACGCGGCGAATGTCGCCGCCGGCGCTGGTGCCCTCCGCCATCAATCGTTCCACGACCTGCGGCGAAACGTGCTGGCCGAACAGGTTGGTGACCCGGTCGCGCGCGGTTGCCGCCGCAATGCTCGCTGCAAATTGGCGGCGAAGCTGCGCGCCGACCGTCCCCGCGAGCACGCCGCAGACCAAGATGATGAGGCTGCGCACTGCGTGGAAATAGGCCTGCGGCTCGCCGATACCGCTCGAGGGATCGTAGATCAACGCAACCGTCAGCAGTTGAGCGGCGGCGACGAGGCCGGTGAACGTGGAGAGCCAGAAGTCGAGCCGCAGGGTCGAGAGGATGACGAAGATGAAGTAGATCAGCGGCACGGCGAAGCCGAGCGCCGCGCTGGCGCCCATGGTGTGGATCTGGAGGAGAAGGATGAGCGTCGGCAGCGACGTCTCGATCAGCGCACCGACATAGCGCCTGACAACCGGGACGTCGCGATTGAGCCGGAGGTTGCGACGGATCTGGGCGTGGATCCAGACCTCCAGCAGGATGAAACCGGCCAGCAGGCCGTATTCGCCGACGAGCCCATTCGTTCCGTGCCAGACCCGGTTCACGACGGCAGGATCCACCAGGTAGATCGCGGTGAGGAGGACCATCATGACGCAGCCCGTCGTGATCAGCGTCCGCACCCGCAACAGTTCGGTACGGAGCACCTCCCGCGTGAGCTCGCGCTCGAAATCTTCCGAGAGCCCGGCGTGCTGCCGCGCCTTCCTGCTCGCGAACTTGGCCATTCCACCCCCTGGTCATTCCGGGGCGCGACGCAGTCGCGATCCCGGAAATCTCGAGATTCCGGGTCCACGCTACGCGTGCCCCGGAATGACTCTCAAGAGTTAGTTTGCCTCAATCTAGCGTGCGGCGGAAGCGCGTCACGGCGATGACCATGGCGAGCAGCATCAGGGCCGCCAGCGCCAGGGCGTCGAACCGCAGATTCTGCATGGTCGCGCCCTTCAACATGATCGCCCGGACGATGCGCAGATAATGCGTCAGCGGCAGGCCTTCGCCGAGATATTGCGCCCAGGCCGGCATGCCTGCGAATGGGAACATGAAGCCGGACAGCAGAATGCTCGGCAGGAAGAACATCATCGACATCTGCATGGCCTGGAGCTGGTTCTGCACCACGGTCGAGATCGTGTAGCCGATCGCGAGATTGGTGGTGATGAACAGTGTCGAGAGCAGCGCCAGCAGGACGAGATTGCCGAGCACCGGCACGCCGAACAGGAACACGCCGATGCCGATGATGAGGAAGGCCTGGACGAAGCCGACCAGCACGTAAGGGATGATCTTGCCGAACATCACCTCCACCGGCTTGATCGGCATCGACAACAGGCTCTCCATGGTGCCGCGCTCGACCTCGCGCGTGACCGACAGCGCGGTGAAGATCAGCATGGTCATGGTGAGGATGGTGCCGACCAAGCCCGGCACGATGTTGAGGCTGGAGGCCGCCGCCGGATTATAGCGGGCATGCGCCCGGATCTCGAACGGCATCTCCGGAGGATCGCCGATATAGAGATCGTGTGCGAGTGCAGTCTGCACCACCATGCCGAGCGAGCCGAGCGCCGAGCTGGCCGCCACCGGGTCGGTCGCGTCGGCGGCGACCAGCAGCGCCGGCTTGTCGCCGCGCCGTACCGCCCGCTCGAAGCCGCGCGGGATCTCGACCCCGAACAGCACCTTGCCGGATTTCAGCAGATTGTCGAAATCGTCGACGTCGTGCACCTCGTAGATGAAGCGGAAATAGGCGGTGTTCTCCAGCGCCTTCAGGATCGAGCGGGCGAGATCGGAATCCTCCTGGAGCAGCACGGCGCTCGGCAGATTGCGCGGCGTGGTGTTGATGGCGTAGCCGAACAGCAGAAGCTGCATGACCGGCAGCATCACGATCATCGCGAACGAGACGCGGTCGCGCCTCAGCTGGATGAACTCCTTGATCAGCATCGCATAGGAGCGCTTCCAGAAACCGAAGCGCTCGCGGATTTCGTGCCGTGGTGCGGCTTGGTCGACAGCGCTCATTGGAAATTGTCCTTGGAGCGGCTCATCAGCTCGATGAAGACGTCTTCGAGCGAGGGCGAGGATTTATGCCAGTGCAAGCCGCTCTTCTCGCGCCAGGGCGCGATGCTGGCTTCAAGTGCGGCGACGTCGCGGCCCGAGACGTGCAGCGAGGTTCCGAACGGCGCCACCATATCGATGCCGGGCTTGCCGGTGAGCTCGGCCGCGAGGCCGTTCAGGCGCTCGCCCGTGACGGTGTAGGTCGAGAGCGCGGATCCCGCGATCACCTCCTCGACCGTGCCGTGGGTCAGCAAATGGCCATAGGCGATATAGGCGATCTCGTGGCAGCGCTCAGCTTCGTCCATGTAGTGGGTCGAGACCAGCACGGTCAGCCCTTCAGCTGCGAGCGCGTGGATCTCGTTCCAGAAATCGCGCCGGGCCTTGGGATCGACGCCGGCGGTCGGCTCGTCCAGCAGCAGCAGCTTTGGACTGGGCAGCGTGCACGCACCCAGCGCCAGCCGCTGCTTCCAGCCGCCGGAGAGCTCGCCAGCGAGCTGCTCCTCGCGCCCCGACAGCCCGAGCCGCGTGATCATGTCGCGCGCGGCGTCGCGCGCATCGGCAAGACCATAGAGCCGCGCGACGAATTCGAGGTTCTCGCGCACCGAGAGGTCCTGATACAGGCTGAAGCGCTGGGTCATGTAGCCGACCTGGCGCTTGATCTTCTCAGCGTCCTTAAGGATGTCGTAGCCGAGGCAGGTGCCCTGGCCGCTGTCGGGCGTCAGCAGACCGCAAAGGATGCGGATGGTCGTGGTCTTGCCCGACCCGTTCGGCCCGAGGAAGCCGTAGATCGAGCCGCGCTTCACCTGCATCGACAGATCGTGCACGACCTCGCGCCCGCCGAACGATTTGGTCAGGCCCTTGACGTCGATTGCGATGTCGCTGCGGTCGTTCATCGCTTGTCCGCCACCGGCGTCTTGGGGTTGAGATAGACGTTGATCGGCTGCCCGACGCGCAAGGCGTCGGGACGCGAGGGCCGCGCCTGGATCAGATAGACCAGCTTATTGCGCTCCTCGAGGCTGTAGATGACGGGCGGCGTGTACTCCGCCGAAGTCGCGATGAAATAGATCTTCGCGGTAAGGTCCGCGGCGCAATTGTCGCAGGCGATGCGCACCGTGTCGCCGATCGCAAGCTTCGGCAGCTCGGTCTCCGGCACGAAGAAGCGCAGCTTCATGTTGCCGGGTGGCATGATCGACAGCACCGGCCGCTGTGCCGCTACCATCTCGCCCTCGCGGAAGTAGATCTGCTGGATGGTGCCGGCGACCGGCGCAAAGCCCTTGCGCCGCGCCATGCGCGTCTCCGACGTCGCCACCCGCGCCTCGGCAACGCGCAAGGCCGACACAGCCGAATCGAGATTGGCTTGCGTGCCCGATCCGGTCTTGCTCAGCGAGGCCGCGCGATCATAGGTCTGCTGCGCATTCGCCAGCGTCGCCTTGTTCTGGTTGAGGTCGGCGAGCTGGAGATCATCGTCGACTGAATAGAGGTGGTCGCCGACCTTGACCTCGTCGCCCTCGCGCACGTTCAGCTTCGTGACCCGGCCCGCTTCATCCGGGCTGACGAAGATCATGTCGGCCTCGACCCAGCCCTGGAAACCGGGGTCGCGCTTCTCGTTGCAGCCGGCAAGCCCGGTTGCGAGCACGAGGGTCAATGCAAACGTCAAAAATACCCGCGACGACCTCATGTCGTCCTCCGTTCGCCAAAAATCAAATCGAGATGGACGCGCAGCATGTCCTGCGCATCAAGGGGCGCGTGCCGCGCAAACAGGCTCTGCCAGATCACCGCGATCATCGCGGGCGCGACCAGGATCTGCGGATAGCGCGCAAGATCCTTCTCCTGGATCTCGCCGCGGGCGATGCCAAGCTCGATCAGGGTGCGCATCGTGGCGATGCCGCGCGAGACGACCTCGCGGTAGTAGAAGTCGGCGACGGAAGGAAAGCGCGGCCCCTCCGCCACGATCAAGCGCACCAGATCGCCGCGCCTGGTGCCGATCACTTCTTTCAGGAAATTGCGGGCGAAGGCCTCGACGAGATCGCGCACCGAGCCCGCCGGCGGCGGCAACTCCGTCAGCCGCGCCACCACGGGCACGATGACGATGCGCACCAGCTCCTCGAACATCGATTCCTTGTCCTTGAAGTGCAGGTAGATCGTGCCCTTGGCGACACCGGCGCGCTTGGCGATGTCGTCGAGCCGCGTCGCCGCGAACCCGCGCGCGATGAACTCCTCCATTGCGGCCTCCACGATCGCCGCACGCCGCTCGGCCGCGCGTGTGGCACGGTTCGAGGCAGGCCCCTCCTCGCTCGCTGCGGGGACGTTCGCGTTGGCGCGAGTTGCGGACGATGTGGTGGCTTTGATCGACTTCTTTGGCATCCTCAATATATGACTGACTAGTCAGTCATAGTCAAGTGACGCTTCGGTCCTGTTCGTCCGACGAATTAGTATTGACTAATGCATTAGCATTCGCTAGTTTAACTCACATGATTGAGCCCGCCCCAAACCCCGTCACCACCGTGATGCGCGCCCTCGCCGATCCGACCCGCCGCGCCGTGTTCGAACGTGTGTTCGAGAGCAAGGAGATCAGTGTTGCCGAGCTGACCCGCGGCAGCGGAGTCACCCAAGGGGCCATCTCGCAGCACCTGAAATCGTTGAAACAGGCCGGCCTCGTCGCCGAGCGCGCCGAGGGCCGTAACGTCTATTACCGCGCCGCGCCGCAAGGCCTCGCGCCGCTGGTCACCTGGATGGACCATTACGGCGTGTTCTGGCGCGAGCGTTTCCAGAACCTGCGTGACCTCTTGAAGGAGATCGACCCGTGAGTGCAGCCGCATCGCAAGCCGAAACCAAGGACATCGTCATCGACGAGGTGCTCCCTCATGCGCCGGAGACGGTCTGGAAGGTGCTGACCAATGCACAGCTGATCGCGCGCTGGCTGATGCAGCCGACCGGCTTCGAAGCGGTCGAAGGCAAGACCTTTACATTCCAGACCACGCCGGGCGGCCATTGGGATGGCGTCATCCATTGCCGGGTTCTCGAAGTCGTGGCTTTCAGCCGCCTCGTCTATGCCTGGAAGGGCGGCGACGAGCGCAACACCGGCTACGGCGCGCCGCTCGACACGGTCGTGACCTGGTCCCTCACCCCGGTCGAGGCCGGCACGCGGATCCGGCTCGTTCATGCCGGTTTCGTCCTGCCGAGGAACGAGTCGGCCTACAATGTCATGAGCGGCGGCTGGAAGAAGGTCGTTCGCCAGCTCGACGACATCTGCGGCGAGAAGTGAGGAGTTATCGCGATGACCAATCCCTTTACCGGCGGCTGCGCCTGCGGAGCCATCCGCTATTCGATTGTCGGTGAGCCGCTGTTCAGCAACCACTGCCAGTGCCGGGACTGCCAGCGCGAAAGCGGCAGCGGCCACGGCTCGTACGCGACTTTCGCGCGCGCCGGCGTCACGCTGACCGGCGAAGCGAAGCACTGGGACATGGTCGGCGACAGCGGCAATGTGAAGACGCGCGGCTTCTGCGTCCGCTGCGGCTTGCCCGTCTACATGACCTTCGCAGCGATGCCCAACATCTTCACCATCCGCGCCGCGAGCCTCGACGAGCCCGCCCGCTACAAGCCGCAAGCCGTGACTTACGCCGCACGCGGCCATGACTGGGATCGCCTCGATCCTGACCTGCCGACATTCGCGGGCATGCCGCCGGGCTGAGCCGCCAGATTCTTGTCTTGGCGCCTTTCCTTTACGCGAACCGGTATCCACTTCGCTCGAAAACGCTTTAGGCAAAATCCAGCACCATGCGGCCGTCGATCTTGCCGGCCTTCATCCGGTCGAAGACGTCATTGATTTGCGCAAGGGGCACCTTCGTCACCTCGGCCTTGACCTTGCCGTCGGCGGCGAAGGCGATGGCTTCGTCGAGATCACGCCTCGTGCCGACGATGGAGCCGCGCACCGTGATGCGCTTGAGCACGACGTCGAAGATCGGCGTCGGGAATTCGCCCGGTGGCAGGCCGACGAGGCTGACGGTACCCTTGCGGCGCACCATCTTCAGCGCCTGCGCGAACGCGGCGGTCGACACCGCGGTCACCAGCACGCCGTGGGCCCCGCCTCCGGTTGCCGTCAGAACCTTGTCCACCGCATCGGCTGCAAGCGCGTTGACCGCGAGGTCGGCGCCCGTCTCGCGTGCGAGCGCAAGCTTGTCCTCGGCGACGTCGATGGCGGCGATCTTGAACCCCATCGCCTTGGCGTACTGAACCGCGACATGACCAAGCCCGCCGACGCCTGAGATCGCGACCCACTCGCCGGGCCGGGCGTCGGTCTCCTTGTCCCTTGTAGGTGGTGACGCCGGCGCACAGGATCGGCGCGATGGCGGCGAAATCGATCGTCACCGGCAGCTTGGCGGCGAAGGCGACCGAGGCGATGACATATTCGGCGAAGCCGCCGTTCACGCTGTAGCCGGTGTTGTGCTGGTGCTCGCACAGCGTCTCCCAGCCGGTCTGGCAATATTCGCAAGCCATGCACGCATCGTGCAGCCAGGCGACACCGACGGCATCGCCGACCCTCAGACTCTTCACGCCGGGCCCGAGCGCGGCGATGATGCCGGCAGCCTCATGGCCGGGAATGAAGGGCGGCACCGGCTTCACCGGCCAGTCGCCGTGGGCGGCGTGCAGGTCGGTGTGGCAGACGCCGCACGCTTTGACCTTGACCAGGACCTCGCCCGGACCGGGCTGCGGCACCGGCACATCCTCGATCACCAGCGGCTTGCCGAATTGTTTGACGATGGCGGCTTTCATGGTCGGCATGAGTCTGCTCCATTGCAAGAATTGGAGCAGACTAGCGATGCCGTGCGGTGCGCCCTTGATTGGGGTCAAACGGCGCAACTTTATGCGCCGCAGACATATGATGACAGGGGCGTGATGACGTAGGCTAGTTGACGTCACGTCAGCTATGAAACTTCAAACCATCGACGATCTTGTCGATCACCTTGCGCTCGGCGCGCATCGCGATTCCGACGAGATTGAGATCGGTGCGCGCCACCGCCCGCACCGCCTCGCGATTGGCGGCATCATGCGTGGTCTTGAACATGTCCTCAGTATAGACGGCCGGCTTCACGTTGCGCGTGAGCGCACGATCGAGCGCCCGCGACAGCGCTGGGCCGTCGGCGCCGTAGATCAGGATCGGCTGGCCGATCAGCGAAAGATATTTTGTGCTTGAGGCGTCCTCATAGGGCTCGCCGATGCATTCGGGAAATGCGGCAGCGATGCCGCTGGTGAGAAAGGACGCGACGTTGAGCTTCTGCCAGGCCTGAAGATCGGTGCGGATTACGACGGCGATCTTGGTCTCGAATTGCATGCATGTCTCCACAAATTGTCATTCCGGGATGCGCCGTCAGGCGCAGACCCGGAATCTGGAGATTATTGCACGAATTCCGGGTTCGTCACTGCGCGACGCCCCGGAATCACGGCGGAGAAGTTCACCCCTTGGCGTCGCAGGCCCAGGCGCGGATCACGCATTCCTTGCCGCCATATTTGTAGCATTCGCGCGTAGCGGCATTGAGCGAGGCGGAGATCTTCGGCTTGACCGCATAGCCATAGGCGCCGCAGGGATTGGCGAGATCGACCGACATCGCCGCGCAAGCGCGCTTCATCGTGACCGTCGTGCATTCGCCCTTGCACTGCTTCTGCGCCGCGGCGCGCGCCTCGTGCTCGGCGCCGTAGTCATAGGCCTGGCCGTAGGCGCCGCACTTGCCGACCGCAATGGCGCCAGCCGCGTGCGCATCCGTAATGTGGCGAGCGCCAGCGACACAAACCGACAGCGCAAAGAAAAACATCGCGCAACGGCGCGCGATGACGTTTGAAGTCATGGAAAGCCCCTCCCCCCAAGGCAGGTGGAGGGAACTCTAAGCGGCGGTCGTTTCCACTTGGTGAACGGAGGATTGAAATCGATGATCTGTAATGTGTCACCATGCAAACTGTGCCGTAAGGTGGGCAAAGCGAAGCGTGCCCACCAATTCCGCGACATCGCGCAGAGAGATGGTGGGCACGGCGCTGCGCGCCTTTGCCCACCCTACGGCACTACGGCAGCGTCATCCGCGGCGTGCCGCTTCCAGCGCCTGCGGGGTGTCGATGTCGAGGAAGGCGCTCTCGCCATCAACGGGCACTTCGGCAACTGCCTCGGTATGCTTGGCGATCAGATGCCGCGCGCCGACATCGCCGTCGAGCGTCATCAATTCCTTGAAGAAGCGGCGCGACCACAGCACGGGATTGCCGCGGCGGCCCTCGCTCACGGGTACGACGATCAGATTGCCGCGATCCGGCGCAAAGCCATCGATGAGGCGGTCGATCAGGCCGGCATCGATCAGCGGCATGTCGCCGAGACAGACGATCGCGCCGTCGCAGGTCTCCGGCACTGCGGCGATGCCCGCCTTGACCGAGCTTGCGATGCCACCGGCGAAATCCGGGTTCTTGACGAAGCGCACCTTCAGGCCTGCGAGCGCCTGCTCGACCAGCTCGGCCTGGTGGCCGGTGACGACGATCACCTCGGAGGCCTTGGAGGCGAGCGCTTGCTCGGTCGCGATCCGTACCAGCTTCTTGCCGTCGAGTTCGGCGAGCAGCTTGTTGGGCCCACCCATACGGGTCGAGCGGCCCGCCGCGAGCACGATGGCCGCGACCTGGCTGTTGCCCTCGGTCTCGGGCTTGGCGCGCGGCTGCGGCCGCGTCACGATCTCCATCAAGAGGCCGCCGACGCCCATGCCCATCAGCTCGGAGCGGGTCACCTTGATGCCGGCAAGGAGCCGCATCAAGACCCAGTCAAACCCGTTCTCGACCGGCGAGCGCGCGCAGCCCGGCGCGCCCAGCACCGGCACGCCACCGGCACGCGCGATCAGCAGGAGATTGCCGGGATCGACCGGCATGCCGAAATGTTCGATCTCGCCGCCGATCCCGGTGACGGCGGCGGGGATCACGTCGCGGCGGTCGGCGATCGCGGACGCGCCAAAGACGATGACAAGCTCGGCCCCTAAGCCGAGCAATTCCGTGATGGCCGCCGACAGCGCACGTTCGTCGTGCTGCACCCGCCGCTCGGCGATGATGCTGGCGCCGGCCGGCGCGAGCCGCTCGGCGGTGACGCGCAGGGTCTTGTCGACGACCTTCGAAGAGAGGCCGGGCAGCAGCGTCGAGACTACGCCGACACGCTTGATGACGTAAGGTGCGACCTTCAGCACGTCCTTGCCGGCGGCCTTCACCGCGGCATCGCGCAAGGTCCCTTCGACGCCGAACGGGATGATCTTGACGGTGCCGACCATCTCGCCTTCGACCACCGGCTTGTAGGCGGTGAGCGTGGCGAAGGTGATGGCCTCGTCGATATTGTTGATGCGGTCGACCGCGGCGCGGTCGATCACCAGCACGCCGGGCCGGGCCGCGAACAGATTGGCGCGGCCGGTGAAGGCGCGTTCGACATGGATGCCCTCGCCGCCGACGGCAAGGGCGATGCTGGCGGCCGCGACGTCCTCGGAGACATCGCCGTCCTCCATGCGCACCACGACGATGTCCTTGATGCCGGCGCGCTCCAGCGCCTCGACCTCGGCAGGCCCGATCGTCGTGCCCTTCTTCAGCACCAGCGGTCCCTGGCGCAGGGTGTGGACGGTCACCCCGCCGATCGCATCCTTGGGGCTCGCCGGTCCGAACTTCATGCCGCTTCTTCTTTTTCTTTGGGTGGCAGGCGGAGCACCGCCGTGATCTCGGCCATGATCGCTACCGCGATCTCGGACGGCGAGACCGCGCCGATCGCAAGACCAATCGGCGCGTGGATGCGCGCGATGTCGCTCTCTTTGGCGCCCTGTGCCCGCAGCCTGTCGCCGCGCTTGGCGTGCGTCTTCCGCGAGCCGAGCGCACCGATATAGAAGCAGTTGCGCTCGAAGGCGTGCAGCAGCGCGGGATCGTCGATCTTGGGATCGTGCGTCACCGCGACGAAGGCCGTGTAGGCATCGACATTGAGCGGCGGCAGCGCCGTATCCGGCCATTCGGCAACGAGCGGAATGTCCGGGAAACGCTCGGGGCTCGCAAAGGCCGTGCGCGGATCGACGACGGTGACGTCATAGCCGAGCGAGCGTGCCAGCGGCGCCAGCGCCTGGCTGATATGGACCGCGCCGACGATGACGAGCTTTGCGGTCGGCGCGTAGACGTTGAGGAAGAGCTTCTTGCCGCCGGCCTCGACAATGGCGCTCTTGCCCATGCGAAGCTGCTTTTCCAGCTCAGCGCGCAGCGGGTCCTTGGCGAAATCGGCTGATTTCACCAGGCGCTGCTCGCCGCTCTCGGTGTCCGTCACCAGAATGACCGGCCGGCGCGCGGCGCGTTCGGCATTGAGTTCGTGCAGGATCGCGAGCTTCACGGCTAGCCGACCTTCTCGACGAAGACGCGAATGGTGCCGCCGCAGGACAGACCGACATTCCAGGCGGTCTCGTCGGCGACGCCGAATTCCAGCATCTTGGGCTTGCCGCTCTCGATCACGTCCATGGCCTCGGTCACCACGGCACCCTCGACGCAGCCGCCGGAGACCGACCCCAAGAACGTGCCATCATCGTTGATGACGAGGCTCGAGCCCGCCGGGCGCGGCGCCGAGCCCCAGGTCTCCACAACCGTCGCCAGCGCGACGCCACGGCCAGCCTTCTGCCAGTCCTCCGCCGCCTTCAGAATATCCTCGTCGCGATCGAGCATGGGTTGCCTCTCAAGCTGCGGAGCGGATCAGGCTGCGGTGATGCGGCGGCAGCGGCTGGGAGAGCGTCGTGATCAGCTCCTGGATCGAACTCAAATTATGTACCGGGCGGAATTCGTCAACGTGCGGGAGCATCATTTTGATGCCGTGGGCCTTGGCCTCGAAGCCGCCGAAGCGCAATAGGGGATTGAGCCAGATCAGGCGGCGGCAGGAGCGGTGCAGCCGGTCCATCTCAAAGGCCAGCCTGGAATCGGCCTCTCGCTCCAGCCCGTCCGAGATCAGGAGCACGATGGCGCCCTGGCTCAGCACCCGCCTCGCCCACAATTTGTTGAAGTTGTGCAGCGAAGCCGAGATCCGCGTGCCCCCGGCCCAGTCCTCGACCGAGGCCGAGCAGCTCGCCAGCGCCTCGTCCGGGTCGCGCTGGCGCAGTGCCCGTGTGACGTTGGTGAGACGGGTGCCGAACAGAAACACCGACACGCGCTTGCGGGCGTCGGTGATGGCATGGAGGAAGTGCAGGAACAGGCGGGTGTACTCGCTCATCGAGCCCGAGATGTCGAGCAGCGCGACGATCGGCGCCGGCTTCTCGATCCGCCCGAGGCGATGGATGTCGATGATGTCGCCGCCAGTGCGCAGCGACGCGCGAAGCGTGCGGCGCAGGTCCAGGCGCAGCCCGCGCGGATCGCGCTGGTGCCGGCGCGTCAGGAGCTCGGCCTGCGGCAGGTGCATCCGTTCGATCGCCCGCAAGGCCTCGCTGATCTCCGCCGCGCTCATCTGCGCGAAATCCTTCTTCTGCAGGATCTCCTTGTCGGAGACCGACAGGCGCAAATCCTGCTCCTGGTGCTGCGGCGTCTCGGTCATGCGCGGCTGCGACATCGCCTCCTGCACGCGGCGGGCGCCGGCCTGCGGCTTCTTCTTGGCCTGATCCGGCAGCGGCACCGAATCCAGCATGTGCTTCCACTCCTCCGAGGCGCGGAAGAACAGGTTGAAGGCGTGCCTGAAAATCAGCGCATGCTCGTGGCGCTTGACGAAGATCGCCTCCAGCGTGGTGAAGACGTCGGCGCGGTTGCCGATCTCGATCACCTGCAGCGCGCTCATGGCATCGATGACCGCGCCTGGGCCCACCGGCATGCCGGCAGCGCGCAGCGCGCGGGCGAAGCCGACGATGTTGTCGGCGAACAGCTCGGTTTGCTCCGGGGCAAGGTGGTTGATGGCCATGGTCTATCCTCGCTCCGTCATTCCGGGGCGTCGCGAAGCGACGAACTATGGTGCGCAATTGCGCACTTGAGAATCTCGAGGTTCCGGGTTCGATGCTGCGCATCGCCCCGGAACGACGACGATCAATTCTCGTTCGTCGCTTCCTTCAGCACCTTCTGCAAGGCATCGCCCTGCATCCGGGTAATATCGTCCTGGTACTTGAGCAGCGCGCCCAGTGTGTCGCCAACCACTTGCGGGGTCAGCGAGCGGGCATCGAGCTCCGACAGCGCAGTGGCCCAGTCGATGGTCTCGGCGACACCCGGCGACTTGTAGAAATCCTGGTCGCGCAGCGCCTGTACGAAGCGCACGACCTGCCGCGAGAGTTTTGCCGAGATGCCGGGCACGCGCGTCTTGACGATCGCGAGCTCGCGCTCGGCCGCGGGATAATCGACCCAGTGATAGAGGCAGCGCCGCTTCAACGCGTCGTGGATCTCGCGGGTACGGTTGGAGGTGATGATGACGATCGGCGGATGCGGCGCCTTCACGGTGCCGAATTCGGGGATGGTTACCTGGAAGTCACTGAGGATCTCGAGCAGGTACGCCTCGAACGCCTCGTCGGCGCGGTCGAGTTCGTCGATCAACAGCACCGGCGGGCCGGCGACGTCGGGCTCCAGCGCCTGGAGCAGCGGCCGCTTGATCATGTAGCGGTCGGCGAAGATGTCACTCGAGAGCTGATCGCGATCGGTATCGCCGGCGGCTTCCGCCATCCGGATCGCGATCATCTGCGCGGCGCTGTTCCACTCATAGACCGCGGAAGAGACGTCGAGGCCCTCATAGCACTGCAGGCGGATCAGCTTCCGACCCAGGGCCATCGAGAGCACCTTCGCGATCTCGGTCTTGCCGACGCCGGCTTCGCCTTCCAGGAACAGCGGCCGGCCCATGCGCAGCGACAGATAGGTCACCGTCGCCAGCGACCGCTCGGCGAGATAGCCGCGCGAGGTCAGAAGTTCGAGCATCGCATCGACCGATGCCGGCAAAGCACCGGAAGAATTGGCCGCTGAATTCATGAAAAAGCCAGTCTCGCTACGCCCCCACCAGGGACAAGTTTGGCCGAGGCGTGAGGTTCACTCACGCCTTGGCGTTGGCGGCGTCGAGGGCACGCCGCGTCAGCACCCCGATCAGATGCGCGCGATATTCGGCGCTGCCGTGGATGTCGCTGTTGAGGCCGTCGGCCCGCACCTCGATGCCTTCGATCGCCTTCGACGCGAAGCGCTTCTTCAGGGCTTCCTCGAACGCGGTGACGCGGAACACGCCTTCGGAGCCGGCGCCGGTGACCGCGACCCGCACATCCGACGGGCGCCGTGCCACGAACACGCCGACCAGCGCATAGCGCGAGGCCTGGTTGCGGAATTTGACGTAGGCCGCCTTCTTCGGCAGCGGGAACATCACCTTGGTGATGATCTCGTCGGCCTCGAGCGCGGTCGAGAACAGGCCCTGGAAATATTCTTCCGCCTTGAGGCGGCGCTTGTTGGTGACGATGGTCGCCCCGAGCGCGAGCACCGCGGCTGGATAATCGGCGGTTGGATCATTATTGGCGAGCGAGCCGCCGATCGTGCCGCGGTGGCGCACGGCGGGATCGCCGATTCCGCCGGCAAGGCTTGCCAGCGCCGGGATGGCCTCACCGACGATGGCGGAGGTCGCGACCTCCGCGTGCTTGGCGGTGGCACCGATCACCAGCGAGCGGCCTTTCATCTCGATCGTGTTGAGCCCCTCGATATGGGAGAGGTCGACCAGATGTGGGGGGCTGGCGAGACGCTGCTTCATGACGGGAATCAGCGTGTGGCCGCCGGCGATCACCTTGGCGTCCTCGTTCTTCACCAGGAGGTTGGCGGCCTGCCGCACGGTCCCGGGGCGGTGATATTTGAATTCGTACATCTGAATGTCCTGATCGCGGGATGCGCGGGTTAGGCGAGATCTGATTTCGCCATCGCCTTGGCGCCGGCGGAGATCGAGGCGACGATGTTCTGGTAGCCGGTGCAGCGGCAGAGATTGCCTTCTAGTTCTTCCCGGATCGTGTGGTCGTCGAGTTCATGGCCCTTGCGATAGACGATGTCGATCGCGGTCATGATCATGCCGGGCGTGCAGAAGCCGCACTGCAGGCCATGGTGCTCGCGGAAGGCCTCCTGCATCGGATGCAGCGGCGCGCCGTCGGCAGCCAGTCCCTCGATCGTCTTGACCTCATGGCCGTCGGCCATCACGGCAAGCGTGGTGCAGGACTTCACGGCCTTGCCGTCGAGATGCACGACGCAGGCGCCGCACTGCGAGGTGTCGCAGCCGACATGGGTGCCGGTCAGCCGCAGATTCTCGCGCAGGAACTGCACGAGGAGCGTGCGGGGATCGACATTGGCCGTTACAGGATTGCCGTTCACGATGAGGGAGATTTTTGCCATAAGCACTCTCTATCAGCACCCCGACGGGTCCCGTCGAAGCGTTCTTATAATTATTCCAACCCATCATATGGGCCATTGTGCCCTGGGGCAACATCACCCCGGACGCAAGCCGCCATGCCGAAAGGCGATAGGCCTCAGCCCTGTACCGCCTTGGCGAAGTTCGCGAAAAACTCGTCGGCCAGTTTCTTGGCGGTGCCGTTGATCAGGCGCTGGCCGAGCTGCGCCAGCTTGCCGCCGATCTGCGCCTCGACATCGTAGGAGAGCAGCGTCCCGCCGTCCTTCTCGGCGAGCTTGACCGCGGCGCCGCCCTTGGCGAATCCGGCCACGCCGCCCTCGCCTTCACCTGATATCTTATAGCCGTTCGGCGGGTCGAGATCGCTCAGCATGACCTTGCCCTTGAAGCGCGCCGAGACCGGCCCGACCTTCATTTTTGCCGTTGCACGGAAGCCGCCGTCCTCGGTCTTCTCCAGCTCCTCGCAGCCGGGGATGCAGGCCTTGAGCACCTCGGGATCGTTGAGCTTCTCCCAGACGGCCTCGCGTGGCGCTGCAAGCTGGACTTCGCCGTTCATCGTCATGGCCATGGGGCGCCTCCCGGGGATATCAGATTTGGATCGGATCAGAATAATATTGCTCAAGTAACGCACGGAGGCCGCAAAGGAAAGGGCGGTGCCCGGTCACGTGCAATGCATATTCGCAACTGCAAAAGACTTGCGTCGATGGTTTGGGATTGGCACAGGCGGGTCATTGGTGGTTAGGTCACGCATAATATGAGCACATCCCTCTCCCCCCTGCTCGCGCCGATGCTGTCGAGCCCGGCCATGCGCGTGGTCTGCGACGACCGGTCGACCCTCCAGAACATGCTCGATTTCGAGGCAGCCCTGGCACGCGCAGAGGCCGCAACAGGCGTGATTCCCACATCCGCCGCCAGCGCGATCGAAGCCGCCTGCAAGGCCGATGCCTTCGACATGGCCGCGCTGGCGGAGGCCGCGACGCGGTCCGGCAATCTCGCGATTCCCCTCGTCAAGGTGCTGACCGCCAACGTCGCCAAGGCCGACGCAGAGGCCGCCCGCTACGTCCATTGGGGCGCGACCAGCCAGGACGTCATCGACACCGCGACCATGCTCAGCTTGCGCGCCGGCGTCGACGCGCTGGACGCCGACCTCAGCCGCGCCATCAAGGACTTTGCCGCGCTCGCGCGCAAGCACCGCGACACCGCGATGGTGGCACGGACGTGGCTGCAGCACGCGCTGCCCATGCCGTTCGGCCTGAAGGCCGCGGAATACGCATCAAGCCTTGCCCGCGCGCGCTGCCGCTTGCGGCGACTCGCCCGCGAGGGCCTCGCGCTACAATTCGGCGGTGCCGCCGGCACGCTCGCCGCGCTCGGCGACAAGGGACTCGTCGTTGCGGAGCGATTGGCTCAGGAGCTGAACCTGCCGCTACCGGAAGCGCCCTGGCACACCCATCGCGACCGCATCGCCGAGGCGGCTTCGAGCTTTGCGATTCTCGCCGGCAGCTGCGGCAAGATCGCCCGCGACGTCTCGCTGATGATGCAGACCGATGTCGGCGAAGCGTTTGAGCCGGCCGGCGAAGGCCGCGGCGGCTCCTCGACCATGCCGCACAAGCGCAACCCGGTCGCCTCCGCCAGCGCGCTCGGCGCCGCTATCATGGCGCCGCAACTCGCCGCGACGATGTTTGCCGCGCAGGTGCAGGACCATGAGCGCAGCGCCGGCCCCTGGCACGCGGAATGGCCGACGCTGCCGCAATTGATGCTGGTCGCCTCGGGCGCGCTTGCCGCGATCGTCGACATCGCCGAAGGCCTCGACGTCGATGCCGCGCGGATGCGCAGCAACCTCGATGCCACACACGGACTGATCATGGCGGAAGCGGTCACCTTTGCGCTCGCCGAAGAGATCGGCAAGAGCGATGCGCATCATCTGATCGAGGCCGCGAGCAAGCGCGCGGTTGCCGAGAAGAAGCATCTGCGCGAGGTGCTGTCGGCAGATTCTCAGGTCACCGCGCACCTTGCGCCGGAAAAAATTGCGGCATTGTTCGAGCCGATGGCCTATCAGGGAGCTTCGCAAGCCCTGATCGACCGCCTGCTCGATTCATTGGATATCTCCTGATGTCCTTGCCGGGCTTGACCCGGCAATCCATCATCGGAGAAACATGCATTCGAGATGGATCCGCGCGTCAAGCCCGCGCATGACGAGGAAAATATCATGCCCATGATCGATGCCGACGGTTGCCTGATCAACGTCTCCGTCGAGGGCCGCGACGGCGGGCCGACCCTGATGCTCTCCAATTCGCTCGGCTGCACGCTGCAGATGTGGGAGCCGCAGATGAAGGCGCTGACGCAGGTGTTCCGCGTCATCCGTTACGATCGCCGCGGCCACGGCAAGTCCAACGTTCCGCCCGGCCCCTACACGATGGAGCGCTTCGGCCGCGACGTGCTCGCGATCCTCGACGACCTCAATATCGAGAAGGTGCATTGGTGCGGCCTGTCGATGGGCGGCATGGTCGGACAATGGCTGGGCGCGAATGCGCCGGAGCGTTTCGGCAAGCTGATCCTCGCCAACACCTCCTGCTACTATGCCGAGCCGACCAAATGGCTGGAGCGCATCGACGCTGTGAAGAAAGGCGGCATCGCAGCGGTGGCCGATGCCGTGCTCGCGGGCTGGCTGACGGCGGATTTCCGCGAGCGCGAGCCTGAGATCACCGCAAGAATGAGGTCGATGCTACTTGCCTCTCCCGTGGAGGGCTACCTCGCCTGCTGCGAGGCGCTGTCGACGCTCGACCAGCGCGCGCTGCTGCCGAAGATCAAGAGCCCGACGCTTGTGATCGCCGGCCGCCACGACATGGCAACGCCAATCTCGGCGGGCGAATTGATCCGCTCCAACATTCCCGGCGCTAGCATGACCATCATCGACGCCGCGCACATTTCCAATGTCGAGCAGCCGCACGCGTTCACCGAGGCGGTGGTCGGCTTTCTGACACAGCACTAGCTACCCCGTCATTCCGGGGCGCCTCGAAGAGGCGAACCCAGAATCTCGAGATTCTCAGGTGCGCAATTGCGCACCATAGTTCGATGCTTCGCATCGCCCCGGAATGACTGCCTGGAGGAAACATTATGGACGACCAGAAGCGCCGCGATGCCGGCATGAATGTGCGCCGCAAGGTGCTGGGCGATGCCTGGGTCGACAAGTCGATCGCGAACCGCAATGCCTTCAACACCGACTTCCAGGACCTGATCACGCGATACGCGTGGGGCGAGATCTGGACCCGGCCGCATTTCGACGAGCGCACGCGACGCGTGCTCGTGATCGGCACCATGGTCGCGCTCGGGCAATGGGACGAATTCCGCCTGCACGTGCGCGCGGCGCTGGCCGAGGGCGGCTTCACACCCGACGACATCAAGGAAATCCTGTTGCAGCAGGCGATCTATTGTGGCGTGCCGGCGGCGAACCACGCCGTCAAGGAGGCTTCAGCGATTGTGCAGGAGCTCGGCCTGCTCAAGAGCTAACGGCGCGGGGGCCTCGACGGCCTTCTGGACCATCTTGGGCGCTGCCGCCGGCTTCTCGATCACCACCACGATCGCGGCGCCAAGCAGGAGCAGGAGCTCGGTGGCGTGCAGCCGCAGCGCGGCCATTTCGCCGACCTTGGAGGCCATCACCATGCTCGCGAACGAGATCAGACTGCCGATTGCAAGCGCGATGCCCAGCGCTTCGTCGCCGCTGCCGCTCTTGCGGGTGCGCGGAATGCACAGCAGCACGAGATAGATCGCGAAGAACGCCACCACGGTCGCCCGGCCGAGCGCCAGCAGCCAGGCCGCGCGCACCGTTTCCATCCCCGCCATCAGGAGATGGTCGCTGAGGAACAGGGCCACCGCGACGCTCGGCCGCTCGTAAAGGCCGTGCACCGGCGAGATCACGATGTTGAAGGCAACGAGGGCCCAGGCCGGGATGAAATAGGCCGCCAACAGCGCGCCGTTGACCGAGCCGATCCGCCAATTCCTGAACATGCCGCTTCCCGCTTCGCCTGCCACGCGCCTTCGTTGGGAAGGCTTTGCCGGGAGCTAACTCGCATCAGACTGTGGCGGCAATTTAAACCCTTTGTTTACCTTAACCGGCCCGGCGCATCGCCCGCCGGAGAAAAAAAGGCCCCGCCTTTCGGCGGGACCCCCTTTACTCCCCTTCACCCCTGGACTCCCTTGGTGGACTCCCTTGGGCTCCCAAAACTTATTCCTGACTACGCTGGCCACTCTGCTGGCCGGGGCGGTCGCCCTGGCGCATCGGATCCTGCTGCTGCTGTCCGGGTTTCTGGCCGCCGCCCTGCTGCTGTTGCGGGGTGCGCTGGCCGGGATTCTGACTCTGCTGGCCCGGATTCTGGTTCTGCTGCTTCGTCATTCGGGGAAACTCCCTTGTTGGACGTCAGAGCGGAGATAACCGGCCGCCCGCATTTTGGTTGCCCCCAGGAACCCGGTTCCTCGCACCTGCGGAACCGCCGAAATGGCGTTCGTAGCCGAAATGACCTCTGTACAAGCCTCGATGCCAAGGCCTCGGCTGTTGCGGCGGCCAGTTCCCTCCTGTTAGAAAACGAGACGAACGCTCAAGGGCTGCCGGGGCCCAAGAACTCTCTCAAGAGCTCCCTTTGAGCCGCGTCAGGTTGGTACGGCAGTCCATGGATTATTTCGCCCAGCAGCTCATCAACGGCCTCGTGCTTGGCTCGATCTACGGCCTCATCGCCATCGGCTACACGATGGTCTACGGCATCGTCGGCATGATCAATTTCGCCCATGGCGATATCTTCATGATCGGCGGCTTCATCGCGCTGATCACTTTCCTGATCCTGATCTCGCTCGGCCTGACCGCGATCCCGGTCATTCTGCTCGTCGTGCTCCTGGTCTCGATGACCATCACCGCACTCTATGGCTGGACCATCGAGCGCATCGCCTACCGCCCGCTGCGCCATTCCTTCCGCCTGGCCCCGATGTTGTCGGCGATCGGCATGTCGTTCGTTCTGACCAACTATTCGCAAGTTGCGCAAGGCGCGCGCGTCAAACCGATCCCGCCATTCATCACCGGCGGCTACACCCTGCATGAGAGCCCGGACGGTTTCGTCATCCAGCTCTCCAACATCCAGATCATGGTGGTCATCACCACCATCGTGCTGCTGGCGATCTTCACCTGGCTGGTCTCACGCACGCGGCTCGGGCGCGACATGCGCGCCTGCGAGCAGGACCAGACCATGGCGGCGCTGCTCGGTGTCGACGTCGACCGCACCATCTCCATGACCTTCGTGATCGGCGCCGCGCTCGCCGCGGTCGCTGGCCTGATGTACCTGCTCTATTACGGGCTGGTCGATTTCTTCATGGGCTTCGTCGCCGGCATTAAGGCGTTCACCGCGGCCGTGCTCGGCGGCATCGGTTCGCTGCCCGGCGCCATGCTCGGCGGCCTTGCGATCGGCCTGATCGAGACGTTCTGGTCAGCCTATTTCTCGGTCGAGTACAAGGACGTCGCGGCGTTCTCGATCCTGATCGTCGTGCTGATCTTCATGCCGACCGGCCTGCTCGGCCGTCCCGAAGTCGAAAAAGTCTGACGGTCCGCGCGTGACAGTCCTCTCGCCAGATACCACATCCGCAAGTCGCGCCTCCGGCATTCTCCCCCTTCTGAAGACAGCCTTCGTCAACGCACTGATCGCGCTGGTTATGTTCTCGCTGATGGTCGGCATCCGCACCGAGGCGGGCTCCGAGGGCCAGCTCACCTATTGGACGCGCTACGGCGAGCTTGCATCCCTCGTTGCCGCGGTGTTCGGCGGCTCGATCGTGATCGAGCTGCTGCGGCAATGGATCGGCCCAACCGGCGCCGAGAAGCTGGTACCACCAGCCGTGCAGAGCAGCATCTCGTTCATCGGCCGCTATCTCGCGCCGGCGCTCTTGATCTTCACGTTGCTGGTGCCCGTCATCTTCTATAACCAGCGCTACATCCTCGACCTCGCCATCCTCGTCCTCACTTACGTCATGCTGGGTTGGGGATTGAACGTGGTGGTGGGCCTCGCCGGCCTGCTCGATCTCGGCTACGTCGCCTTCTATGCGGTCGGCGCCTATTCCTACGGGCTGCTCGCCACCAATTTCGGGTGGTCGTTCTGGATCTGCCTGCCGCTCGCGGGCATTCTCGCCGCGTTCTGGGGGGTGCTGCTCGGCTTTCCCGTGCTGCGCCTGCGCGGCGACTATCTCGCCATCGTGACGCTCGCCTTCGGCGAGATCATCCGCCTCGTCATCATCAACTGGCAGGAGCTCACCGGCGGCCCCAACGGCGTTTCCGGCATTCCGCGCCCCACTCTCTTCGGCATTCCGCTCGACAACAGCGACGACGGGCTCGCTGCAAAGCTCGGCATCGAGTACTCCCCGACCCATCGCATCGTCTTTCTGTTCTATCTGATCCTGGCGCTCGCGCTGCTGACCAACTGGGTCACGATCCGGCTGCGCCGCCTGCCGATCGGCCGCGCCTGGGAAGCCTTGCGCGAGGACGAGGTCGCCTGCCGCGCGCTCGGCATCAACACGACGACGACAAAGCTCACGGCGTTCGCGACCGGCGCAATGTTCGGCGGTTTTGCCGGCGCGTTCTTCGCGACGCGCCAGGGCTTCATCAGTCCCGAGTCCTTCACCTTCCAGGAATCGGCGCTGGTGCTCGCCATCGTCGTGCTTGGCGGCATGGGCTCGCAGCTCGGCGTTGCGCTTGCCGCCCTCACCATGATCGGCGGCTTCGAGCTGTTCCGGAGCCTGGAGGGCTACCGCATGCTGGTGTTCGGCATGGCGATGGTGCTGATCATGATCTGGCGGCCGCGCGGCCTGATCGGCCATCGCGCCCCGACCGTGTACCTGACCAAGGCGCAGGCGATCTCCTCCGACCTCGTCAAGGAAGGGCACGGATGAGCGGCGACAAGATCCTCAGTGTTGACCGGCTGACCATGCGCTTCGGCGGCATCGTCGCGGTGCAGGACCTGTCCCTCGCGGCCGAGCGCAAGAAGATCACCGCGCTGATCGGACCGAACGGCGCCGGCAAGACCACCGTGTTCAACTGCATCACCGGCTTCTACAAGCCGACCGGCGGCGCCATCCGCCTCACCCATGACGATGGCAGGGTGATCGCGCTGGAACGGCTGAACGATTTCCGCATCGCCAAGCAGGCCAAGGTGGCGCGCACCTTCCAGAACATCCGTCTGTTTCCCGGCATGACTGCGCTGGAGAACCTGATGGTGGCGCAGCACAACGCCTTGATGCGCGCCTCCGGCTTCACCTTGCTCGGCCTCGTCGGCGCGCCCGCCTACCGGGAGGCCGAAAAGCAGGCAATCGACCTCGCCACCGATTGGCTCAGGCGCGTCAATCTGCTCGAGCGCGCCGATGACGCTGCCGGCAATCTCGCCTATGGCGACCAGCGCCGGCTCGAGATCGCGCGCGCGATGTGCACCGAGCCCGCGCTTCTATGCCTCGACGAGCCCGCCGCCGGCCTCAACGCGCGCGAGAGCGCCGCTCTCAGCGAACTGCTGCTCTCGATCCGCAACGACGGCACCTCGATCCTGCTGATCGAGCACGACATGTCGGTGGTGATGGAGATCTCCGACCACATCGTGGTGATGGATCATGGCGTCAAGATTGCGGAAGGCTCTGCCCGCGAGGTCCGCGACGATCCCAAGGTGATCGCCGCCTATCTCGGCACCGACGAGGAGGAGGCGGCGGCGGTGATGGAGAGCGGGTCGTGACGTCGCCCACTCCCCTGCTCGCGATCCGAGGCCTTCGCGCTGCCTACGGCAAGATCGAGGCGCTGAAGGGCGTCGACGTCGAGATCAATGCCGGCGAGATCGTGGCACTGATCGGTGCCAACGGCGCCGGCAAGTCGACGCTGATGATGACGATCTTCGGCAAGCCCCGCGCCCGCTCGGGCCAGATCCTGTACGAAGGCCGCGACATCACCGGCGTTCCCACCCACGAGATCGCGCATTTGCGCATCGCGCAATCGCCGGAAGGACGCCGCATCTTCCCGCGCATGAGCGTTGCCGAGAACCTCCAGATGGGTGCCGATGCCACCGGATGCACGGACGCGGAACGCGAGACGACGCTGCAACGCGTCTTCACGCTGTTCCCGCGGCTGAAGGAACGCTACGCTCAGCGCGGTGGAACCCTGTCGGGTGGCGAGCAGCAGATGCTGGCGATCGGCCGCGCCTTGATGAGCCGGCCCCGCCTGCTCCTGCTCGACGAGCCCTCGCTCGGGCTCGCGCCGCTGATCGCCCGCCAGATTTTCGATGCGATCCGCACCCTGAACCGGCAGGACAGCCTCACCGTGCTGATCGTCGAGCAGAACGCCAACCACGCGCTCAAGCTCGCCCATCGCGGCTATGTCATGGTCAATGGCCTGATCACGCTGGCGGGCACCGGCGCAGAGTTGCTGCAGCGCCCTGAGATCCGCGCCGCGTATCTGGAAGGCGGCCGGCACGGCTGACCGGGCTTGAGGCGGACCGCTTGCGGCGGAATGTGGCGAGATATCTCCGCACATGCCCGTATTTTGCCGGTGACTTCTCCTCGAATTCATTCAAGAATGGCGCCGGTTTGGACCGGGCTAGCCCGGCAATTTCCACAGGCCGACCACCCGCGAGGTATCTCATGAAATCACTGAAGCTCATCGGTCTGGCATTCGGCGCATCGCTCGCGCTGTCGAGCGCGGCATTCGCGCAGGATGTCACCGTCGCAGTCGCTGGCCCGATGACCGGCGGCGAATCCGCCTTCGGCCGCCAGATGAAGAACGGCGCCGAGATGGCCGTGGCCGACATCAACGCCGCCGGCGGCGTCAATGGCAAGAAGCTCGCGCTCTCCGTCGAGGACGATGCCTGCGATCCGAAGCAGGCACGCTCGGTGGCCGAGAAGATCGCCAGCGCCAAGATGCCGTTCGTCGCCGGGCATTATTGCTCGTCGTCGTCGATTCCCGCCTCGGAAGCCTATGCCGACGGTAACGTGCTGCAGATCACCCCGGCCTCGACCAACCCGCTGTTCACCGAGCGCAAGCTCTGGAACGTGGCGCGCGTCTGCGGCCGCGACGATCAGCAGGGCCTGATCGCGGCGCAGTACATCGCCAAGAACTACAAGGGCAAGAACATCGCCATCCTCAACGACAAGACCACCTACGGCAAGGGTCTTGCGGACGAGACCAAGAAGGCGCTCAACAAGGCCGGCATCACCGAGAAGATGTACGAGTCCTACAACAAGGGCGACAAGGACTTCAACGCGATCGTCTCGCGCCTGAAGCGCGAGAACATCGATCTCGTCTATGTCGGCGGCTATCATCAGGAGAGCGGCCTGATCCTGCGCCAGATGCGCGACCAGGGTCTCAAGACCGTGCTGATGGCCGGCGACGCGCTCGCCGACAAGGAGTACGCCTCGATCACCGGCCCCGCCGGCGAAGGCACTCTGTTCACCTTCGGCCCCGATCCGCGCAACAAGCCGACCGCCAAGAAAATCGTCGACGCCTTCAAGGCCAAGGGCATCGATCCCGAAGGCTACACCCTCTACACCTACGCGGCGATGCAGGTCTGGTCGCAGGCCGCCAAGAAGGCCGGCAGCACCGACGCCAAAAAGGTCATGGAAGCGATGAAGGCCGGCAAGTGGGATACCGTGATCGGCCCGATCGAATATGACGCCAAGGGCGACATCAAGCAGATCGACTACGTCGTCTACAAATGGGACGCCAAGGGCGGCTACGCCGAGATCAAAGGTAACGGCACCTAACCGCGCTCGCCGGGCCTGAGGGCCACTATCCCGATTATCAACGCGCCCCGGCTCGCCCGGGGCGTTTCTTCTTGCGGCAAGCTCAGACGGCCGCGGGCAGCTCGCCGCAGGCGGCGGCCTGGGCCCTCCGCAACGCCTGCAGCAGATCGTTCGGGCGAAACGGCTTTTGCAGGCAGACCACGTTGGCGAGGTGGGACGATTGTTCCATGAAGTCGAGGGCCGTCATCCCGGACACCGCTATGACGGGAAGGCCCGGCGCACGCTCGCGCAGGGTCGCGATGACGTCGACGCCACTGGTGTCACCAAGGAAGATGTCGATGAT
This sequence comes from Bradyrhizobium sp. USDA 4486, assembly GCF_054057995.1. Taxonomy (NCBI): domain Bacteria; kingdom Pseudomonadati; phylum Pseudomonadota; class Alphaproteobacteria; order Hyphomicrobiales; family Nitrobacteraceae; genus Bradyrhizobium; species Bradyrhizobium sp. USDA 4486. Next base: position 1,284,052 of record NZ_JBSRZV010000001.1, on the reverse strand, counting down.
CGCCGCATCGAACGGCTCGTCCGCGAAGGCTTTCAGCCCCGCAGCACCGCTCTCCGCCTCCACGACCTCGAAACGATTGACCCGCAGCACGATCGCGATCATCGCGCGGACGTCCTTCTGGTCGTCGATGATGAGAACGCGGGGCATGGGGGCCAACTCCCGACAATCAGGATCGAAATCGTCTGATTTAAACCTGGAACCCGCCGCGGCGGACGGGCATTATGACACCGTCCAGTAAAGCGCATCTTACCCGCCGCCCATTCCGTGTTCCCATCCCAGTTAAGTAAGTTCTAACCTTCGGTTGAGTCGCGGTCACAACGGCTCGGGAATCGAGCCCAGAACCCGCTACCATGGAGCAAGGCTGCGGGACTCCGGATGAAGTCGGCGAAGATGGCGAAGACCGGTCGGCGAGAGGTGGACGTGCCCGCAACGATAGACCGAAGCACATTCCTTTCGACCCTGCCGGCGACCTCGACTGACCGCAGCGCAGCATTGTGGATCGTCGGCGTGTCCTCGGTCCTGTTCGCGCTGGCCGTGCCTTTCGCGGGTATCCCGCTGTTGCCGGTCCCAGCCTTCGTGGCAAGCTATCAATCCGCCCTCGCCGTCAGCGACATCGTCACGGCCGTGCTGTTGCTGTCGCAGTTCGCGGTCTTGCGGACCCGCGCACTCCAATGGCTTGCGACCGGCTACCTGTTTACCGCCGCAGCCGCGCTGCTCCATGCCCTCACCTTCCCGGGCCTGTTCGCCCCGACCGGCCTATTCGGCGCCGGCAGCCAAACCACGGTCTGGCTCTACATGATTTGGCACGGCGGCTTCCCGCTGTTCGTGCTGGGCTATGCCTGGCTGAAGGAGAAGGACGGCGGTCCCAAGGTCCAGAGCACGATGAGCGCCGCCATCTATGCGAGCGTCCTCGGCGTCATCGCCGTGATGGGCTTGTTCGCCTGGATCGTGACTGCTCATCACGATCTGCTGCCGGTCCTGCTGCGCGACGGCCGCTACACGCCGGCCATGATCGGCGTCGTGTCCTTCGTGTGGTCCTTGAGCTTTGCCGCTCTCGTCTCGCTCTGGTTCCGCAGGCCGCATTCGGTGATCGACGTCTGGCTCATGGTGGTCATGTGCGCCTGGCTGTTCGACATCGCGCTCTCGGCCATCGTGAACGACGCCCGCTTTGATCTCGGCTTCTACGCCGGCCGCCTCTACGGCCTCTGCGCCGCAACCTTTGTCCTCGCCGTGCTGCTGATCGAGAATGTCCGTCTGCAGGCGCAGACCGCGGGCATGGTCGACGCCTTGAAGCGCCGATCGGATGAGGAGCGCAACTATCACGTCGAGCGCGAACGGCTGTTCACCGCCGTCGTCGAATCCTCCAACGACGCCATCATCACCAAGTCGCTCGACGGCACCATTACGACCTGGAACAGTGCGGCCGAGCGCGTCTTCGGCTACTCCGCCGATGAGGCGATCGGCCGTTCCATCGACATCATCATGCCGGAGGATCAGCGCGACGAAGTCGCCGAGAACCTGGCCCGCACGCGCAACGGCGAGGTCATCGACCAGCAGGAGACGGTGCGGCTGCACAAGAGCGGCCAGCCGATCGACGTGGTGCTGAGCCAGGTCCCGCTGCGATCGAGCGATGGCAAGATCATCGGCGCCTCCAAGGTGGCCCGCGACATCACCGAGCGGAAGCGGACCGAGACCGCGCTCAACCGCGAGATCGAGGAGCGTCAGCGCATCTTCGAGACCTCCCAGGACCTCATCCTGGTCACCGACGGTTTCGGCAATTTCATCCAGGTCAGCCCCAGCGTGAAGAACATCCTGGGCTTCAGCCCGGAGGACATGGTCGGGCACAGCGCCGTCGAGTTCATCCACCCCGATGACCTCGAGAAGACCAGGAACGAGATGCGCGCGGCCAGGCGTGGCGCAGTCAAGCGCAGCTTCGAGGCGCGCTACTATCACCGCGACGGGCACGAGGTGACGCTGAACTGGATGGGCACCTGGTCCGAGCCGGTGAAGCGCCATTTCTTCATCGGCCGCGACCTCACCGAGAAGCAGGCCGCCGAGGCCCAGCTCAGGCAGGTCCAGAAGATGGACTCCATTGGCCAATTGACCGGCGGCGTCGCCCACGACTTCAACAACGTGCTGACGGTCATCACCGGCACGATCGGCATCCTGGCCGATGCCGTCGCCGACCGGCCCGAGCTCGCCGCCATCACCAAGCTGATCGACGATGCCGCCGAGCGCGGCGCGCAACTGACCAAGCATCTGCTCGCCTTCGCCCGCAAGCAGCCGCTCCAGCCGCGCGAGATCGATGTCAATGCGCTGGTGCTCGAAGCCGCCAAGCTGCTGCATCCAACGCTGGGCGAGCAGATCACAATCATGCCGCAGCTGACCGAGGATGCCTGGCCGACGCTCGTCGACCCGGGCCAGCTCTCCACGGCGATCCTCAATCTCGCGCTGAACGCGCGCGACGCCATGCCCGACGGCGGCACCCTCGTGCTGGAGACCCGCAACGTCTTCCTCGACGACGGCTATGCCAGCATGAACCCCGACGTCGCCGCCGGCAATTACGTGATGATTGCGGTCAGCGACACCGGCAGCGGAATTCCGGCTGAACTGATCGACCGCGTGTTCGATCCGTTCTTCACCACCAAGGATGTCGGCAAGGGCACGGGCCTCGGGCTCAGCATGGTGTTCGGCTTCGTCAAGCAGTCCGGCGGCCACATCAAGATCTACAGCGAGGAAGGACACGGCACCAGCGTGAAGATCTACCTGCGGCGGTCGAGCGGCGTGCAAGAGACCGAGTACGAGGCGCTCCAGAACGTGCCAATCGCCGGCGGCGACGAGAAGATCCTGATCGTGGAGGACGACGCGTTGGTGCGGCAGTACGTCGTGACCCAGGTCAAGAGCCTCGGCTATACCGCACTCGAGGCTGCCAATGCGGCCGAAGCTCTCGCCATCATCGACGCCGACGAGAACATCGACCTGCTGTTCACCGACGTCATCATGCCCGGCAACATGAACGGCCGGCAGCTCGCCGACGAGGCGGCACGGCGGCGCCCTGACCTGAAGACGCTGTTCACCTCGGGCTATACCGAGAACGCCATCGTGCATCACGGCCGGCTCGATTCCGGCGTGCTGCTGCTGGCCAAGCCCTACCGCAAGTCCGAGCTCGCCAAGATGCTCAGGACGGCGCTGGCGAGTTGACCGGCGCGGATGCCTTGCGCGGCGTCAATCATTTCAACACGACGAAAGCTCGCGGCGCAACCGCGATTGACGGGCCCTTCCGCCGGCGGATAATGCCGCCCTTCGCATCGCAAAAATCGAACGTGAGGAACCGTCGCCGTGAACAACCTGCTGACCGACATCGCCGGCGTCCGCGTCGGCCACGCCGAAGATACGAAAATCGCCTCGGGCGTGACGGCGGTCGTGTTCGACCAGCCGGCTGTTGCGGCGATCGACGTGCGCGGCGGCGGCCCCGGCACCCGCGAGGATGCCCTGCTCGATCTCGCCAACACGGTCGAGCGCGTCGATGCGATCGCGCTGTCCGGCGGCTCGGCCTTCGGACTCGAGACCGGCGGTGGCATCCAGGCCTGGCTCGCCGAGCAGGGCCGCGGTTTCCGCGTCCGCGAGGCGCTGATCCCGATTGTGCCGGGCGCAATCCTGTTCGACCTGCTCAATGGCGGCGACAAGGCCTGGGGGCGCTTTGCGCCCTATCGCGACCTCGGCTACGCCGCGGCGGCCTCGGCGGCATCCGATTTTGCGCTCGGCAGCGTTGGCGCCGGTTTTGGCGCCACGACGGCGACGTTCAAGGGCGGGCTCGGCTCGGCGTCCGCCATCACGAGCAGCGGCGCCAGGGTGGCGGCCATCATCGCCGTCAATGCGGTCGGCAGCGTCACCATCGGCGACGGCCCGTGGTTCTGGGCGGCGCCATTCGAGATGGGCGGCGAGTTCGGCGGACGCGGCCTGCCAAACAAGTTCACGGAAGACATGCTCCGGATGCGCATCAAGGGCGGCCCCGCCGCGGCCGAGCGCGAGAACACCACGATCGGCGTCGTCGTCACCGACGCCACGCTGACCAAGCCCCAGGCCAAACGCCTTGCCATGATCGCGCACACGGGTTTTGCCCGCGCGATCTATCCGGTGCATGCGCCGAACGACGGCGACGTGCTGTTCGCCGCCGCGACCGGCGAGAAGCCGGTCGAGCCGCTCGTCGGCCTCACCGAGCTCGGCATGGTCGCCGCCAACGTGGTCGCGCGCGCGATCGCCCGCGGCGTCTACAGCGCGAATGCCCTGCCGTTCCCGGGCGCGCAGCCGGCGTGGAAGGATCGGTTCGGCTAGAAACGAAATGGCGGATCTGGCGTTTCCCTGATGGGCCAAGGTGCACCATCATGCCGTCTTCCGTGATCAGCTTCTTTCGCTATGCACCCGACACACGTGAGCTGAAGGTGACTTTCGTCAGCGGTCGCGTCTATGCCTACGAAGATGTTCCGCCCGAGGCCGTCGCCGCATTCAGGGGCGTGCGCTCGAAGGGAACGTTCTTCAACCAGCAGATCCGTGACCGCTATGCCTGTCGCGAGATCACGCGCAAATACTCCGACTAGGACGAAGCTCACACGCTCATCGACATCGACGAAGCCGCGGACCCCGCCGCCGGCTGCGCCTGGCGCTGCATCATCTGTCCGAACCAGTCATAGGGCGAGTTGCCGCCGCCATTCGCACTGGACGAACGGGAGGCGCCCGGCACCGTCGTCGACATCTTGAAGCCATCGGCATAGGTGACGGTGGTGGTGGCCGAGCCGTCGGCATTGGTCGTCGTGGTCGAGGTCGATCCGCCGCTCGACGAGGACGAGGAGTCCGAGCCGCCGGATGCCTCGCCCGCGCCGCTCGCGCCACGCGCATGATGGCCGTGATGGCCGCTCTTCAGCGCCTTCGACATCTCGTCCATGCTGACGCTGCCGTCGGAATTCGTGTCCATCTTGGAGAAGACGTCATCGGCCTGCGCCAGATTGGTACCGCCGGCTCCGAGCGCGTTCTCGAATTCGGACTGGGTGATGTTGCCATCGCCGTCCGCATCGATCTGCGAGAACAGGTCCTTCAGCGCCGCTTCCCGGCTCGTCGACGTCGAGGAGGCAGAGCCCGACGAAGCCGAGCTGCCGGTCGCGTCCGACGACTGGCTCTGCGCCGCGATCAGCGCGCTCATCGTCTCCGGCGAAATCTGTGCGCAATTGCCCGAGTTGACCGACGAGGTCGCGCCGCTGCTCGTGCCGCTGCCGCTGCCGCTGTCGATCGCAAACGGATTAATCGCCGCGCTTTGCGAGGATCCGGTCTTCTGCGTCGAGGTGGATGATTTCGAGTTTGTCAGCGACTGGATCGCATCGAGCGCGCTCGATACGGCACCAAGGGCGAACAACATTGCACAACTCCAACCGATGCGGCATGCCGCGGCCAATGTTCTGGCGGTGAAGTCAGCAAGCGTCGTGCCAGCGTAAAAAGCTCAATGAAATCCGCCCGCGCCGCACCTGGCGGGGTGCGGGAACACCGGCAATTCATGCCGGTCGCGGCAGAAATTTCCGCCCACAGGAAGCACGCCTCCCCTGCATTGCCCGGCGTAGATGCCCATGTTAGGCGGAGCCTGATCTTCCTACGGCCGCCACGGGAAACCGCGTCATGACCCAAGCCTTCGCCCCCCGCCCTCTGGCCATCGCGCCCTCGATCTTGGCTTCGGATTTCTCCAGGCTGGGCGAAGAGGTGCGCGCGGTGGACGCTGCCGGCGCCGACTGGATCCATCTCGACGTGATGGACGGGCACTTCGTTCCCAACATCTCCTACGGTCCCGATGTCATCAAGGCGATGCGCCCGCACACCAAGAAGATCTTCGATGCGCATCTGATGATCTCGCCCTGCGATCCCTATCTCGAGGCCTTTGCGAAAGCCGGCTGCGACCACATCACCGTACATGCTGAGGCCGGCCCCCATCTGCACCGTTCACTTCAGGCGATCCGCGCACTCGGCAAAAAGGCCGGCGTCTCGCTCAATCCGGCCACCCCGATCGGCGTGCTCGAATACGTCATCGACCTCGTCGACCTCGTGCTGGTGATGTCGGTCAATCCCGGCTTTGGCGGTCAGGCTTTCATCCCATCCGCGATCGGCAAGATCCGCGACATCCGCGCGATGACGGCGGGCCGCCCGATCGACATCGAGGTCGACGGCGGTGTAGGCTCCGACGTTGCGGGCGCGCTGGCAGCAGCCGGCGCCAACGCCTTCGTCGCCGGCACCTCCGTGTTCAAGGGCGGCACGCAGGACGCCTACAGGACCAACATCGCCGCGATCCGTAACGCTGCGCTCGGCGCCCGCGGCGAAGCGATCTGAGCTGATCAGGAGGCGCCGCGGCTACGAAAAATCCCGCGGCTCCTATGGGTGTTGCAGCGCGCAATGCCTAAAATTGCAACTTCGATCCGTACTCATCCGGACTTCACTGATTCGCGCAAATCACCCCAACTGAGTCCTGTCTGCTTTTGACGGGAGCACATCATGACGACGACCCTGGTTTGGACTGGCGTGGCGTTGTGGCTCGGGTTCAATGCTGCGATTGCGGCTCGCTGCATCTACGTGACGCGACCGGTGAGGGCTGCGGCTTCCGCCCGCATCATCCACCATCATCGTCGCCGGAGCTGAGCGCCGTGCAGATCACGCTCGTGAAACGCCAGCCAAAGCGCAGGTGCCGGATCCCGCGTCGGCCGCATCCGGGCCTCGACCATTTCTTCGGTCGCCTCGAATGCACCGATGGCACGCTGGACGACGATGCCGGGCTCGACAATCCGGATCTCGACCAACGTCACCACTGAGACTTCCTTCTTCCGGAACGACCCCATGAACCCGCACTGCCCGAACTGCCTGAAGGAAATGACCAAGGCATCCGCGTCGCGTAGCCTTTACAATTGCGAGCCCTGCCGCGAGATCATCCAGTACTTTGGCGGCGGCGCAGATCATTGCGAAACCGGCCCGCACTTCTCCTGGCCGGTCCGCCGCAAGCGCGCCGTCCACACCGCTCACGCGGTGTGATCTTTCCCAAAGCATGATCCGGAAAAGTGCGCAGCGGTCTTCCGAAAAGATCATGCGCAAACAACAAGCTAAAGCGCGATGATGTTCATCCAACTCTCATCGCGCTTTTAGAGCATGGTCCGGAAACGTGCGCCGCGCTTTTCCGAAAAGATCATGCATGCTCAAACAACAACCTAAAGCGCGCTGATGTTCATCCAACTCTCATCGCGCCTCAGCCCCACACCACGCCGGCGTCTGGTTTGGCCGCGGCCATCCGCGGCGGCCGCACCACCGTGACCGTGCAGGTCGCCTCCGCGGCCACTTTGGCCGAGACGCTGCCGAGCCAGGTACGCTTGAACGAATTTTGCCGCGCGCCGATGATGACGTGGTCGACCTGGTTGACCTCGGCAAATTCCAGCAGCGCCATGGCGGGATCGACCGCCTCCAGCACGTGAACCGACAGCCGGCTCTCGTCGAGCTTGAGCGGCGTCGCCCAATGCCGGAGCGCCACCAGGCGGTCGATGTGCTTGTTGGAGCCCTGCTCGTCGAGCGTCTTGTCAATGGCGATGCGGTTGAGCTTGAGGACATTGACGCAGGCAAGTCGCGCCGAAGGTAACGTCGCCAGAATGCGCTCTGTGGTAATGCGCAGCGCCTCGTTCAGCTCCGGCGCGCCTTCGGCGGTATCGAGCGCCACCGCGAGGATCGGACTCGATGCGATCTGTTCCGCGACGTCAGATTTGGCGCGCGGCCGCATTACGCCCTGATTGAAGCGGCGCCGCCAGGCGACGCTCAGCGGATCGCGCTTCAGCCGCTCCGAGCGCGCGGTGAGCTTGACCTGGTCCGGATGGGCAAGATCGAACGCAAGCTGGGACGCGGTCGGATAGCGCCACACCGGCTCGATCTCCAGACACCGCAGCACGATCTCCTGGAGCCAGGGCGGATAGTCGGCGCGCAATGCCCGCGGCGGATGCGGATCGCGCCACAGCCGCCGCCGCATCGCGCGCAGCGTCTCGCCCTCGCCGAACGGGCGCTCGCCCGTGGTGAAGAAATAGAGCAGCACGCCGAGCGAGAACAGATCGCTGCGCGGATCGTCGCGCACGCCCAAGAGCCGCTCCGGCGCCATGTAGGGCGCGGTGCCGTAAGGCAGGCGGAACTCCTCCTGCAACAGATCGGGCAGATGGTCATGATGCGACAGGCCGTAGTCGATCAGCACCGCCTCTCCGCTCTCGCGGAACATGATGCTGCTCGGCTTGATATCGTGATGGATCACGTTCTGCCGGTGCAGGTCGGCAAGCCCGGTCGCGACCTTGGCGACGAGCTGCCGCGCCTCGTCGTAAGGCAGCGGCAGATCGGGGAGCCGCTTGTAGAGCGTGGTGCCGGCGATGCGCTCGATCACGACATAGGCTTGATGCGCGAAGTCGCCGGTGCCGAAACACGACGGCACGTGGGGCCCTGCAAGCCGCGGCAGGATCATCATCTCCATCTCGAAAGAGACGATCGCGGCGGGATCCTCGCCCTCCGACACCCGCGGGATCTTCATCAGCAGCGGCACGTCGATGCCGGGATGGGTGACCGTCCACAGCGTCGCCATGCCGCCGGCATGGACGCATTCGCCGATGGTGTAGCCGTCGATGACGGCGCCTGTCTTGACCAGGGGTTTGGGCATCGGCCGCTAACGCCCCTGCGACAGCCGGTCGGCCAGCCAGTGCGGCAGGCCGTTGTCGCGGATCCGGCTCGCGGCCGCCTCGATATCGTAAGGCGCGCGGCAATAGGTGATCTCGTAGGAGGCCGTGTCGAACAGCACGAAGGCCGCGGACGGATCGCCGTCGCGGGGCTGGCCGACCGAGCCGAGCACGGCGAGCCATTGCCGGCCGCGCAGCAGCGGCACGGAGACGTCGGTCCTGGGTACGAGGCTCGTCATCTTCGCCGTGACCGACATCGAATAGAGCGCCGGACGGTGGATGTGGCCGCAGAAGGTCACATGGGCGGGCGTCGAGATCAGGCTCTTTGCGGCATCGGCCGTCGAGCGGACATAGTGCCAGCGCTGCGGGCTGGAGGCTTCCGAGTGGACGTAAAGGCGGTCGCTGTCCTCCACCAGCATCGGCAGGTCAGCCAGGAACCGCCGCTGCGCGGCGTCGAGCCGACCGCGGGTCCATTCGATCGCGATCTGCGCCTCGGCATTCATGGCCTCAGTCGAGGAATTCACCGCCTGGTCGTGGTTGCCGCGCACGGCGACTGCGCCCTGGGCAACCAGCGCCATCGCGGTCTCCACGACCCATTCCGGATCGGCGCCATAACCGACGAAATCGCCGAGCAGGACGAACCGCTCTGCGCCCTTTGCGCGCGCCGCCTTCAGGCAGGCCTCGAACGCCTGCCGGTTGCCGTGGATATCCGAGAAGACCGCGAGAAGCACGCACCCTCCACCCTCAAACCTTATTGGGAGCCGATAAAGCCAATTTGAGGGACGTCAACAAGATGCGCCAGCTGGGTGCGGTTTTCCAGCGCGGCCCTGATGCGATGGTGAAGGGCCTATTGCTCGTCCTTAGGCGGCATCCGGGGCGGCGGAATCGGGGTGAAGACGGCGCCCTGCGCGCCGGCGGGCGGGGCAACGAACTCGCCGGTCGAGGAATCGCCGCCGCTGGTCTCCATGATCGTCTTGGGCGTCACATATTCCCGGACCATGTCGATCAGGCTGCCATCGCCGCCGCCGAAATCGGCGGCGCGGCCGCCTTGCGGATGCCCGGCGGCGATCTCGTTCTCCGCCGCGTGGGTCTTGTCGGCAAGCCGGTCATTGTAGGGCACGCGGAAGGCGCGCGGGATGCCGCTCGGGCGATTGTCCTCATCGAGCTGCTCGACCCACAGATAGATCGAGCCGGGATCGCCTTCGAGCGAATGCGGCTCGACGATGCGCGACTTCAGCAGCTTGAAAGTAGTCGGCAGCCGGTCCGTGCTGGGCCAGCCGAGCAGCCCGCGCATCTCGGTGAAGCTGACGACATAGAAGGCGCTGGTCACGACCACCGCGACCGCCTTGAACGACCAGTGCAGCCGGGCATAGACCAGCACGACCAGCAGCAGCGCCCCGATGACGGCGTAGGCGATCGACAGCGTCAGGATGACCGTCTGCAAATCACTCACGGCGTACCCTCACCCGGGTCTTCGGATCGACATCGGCGCCGTTGCGCCAGCTGCTGCGAAACGTCTCCAGCAGCGATTTCGGCCGCTGGTCGACGTTGATCACCTTGCCTTCGGCATCGAGCCGGAACCGCACCGCGGTCTTCTCGTCGCCGGTGTGGTCGAGCGTGAACTTGTTGTCGAAGATCACCTGCGCGGTCGGATTGAGCTTCTGCACCTTCACATTGGCCGTCACGGGCTCGCCGGTCGTCGCAACGAAATGCGAGACGTTGACGGTGTATTCGCCGGCGAGGATGCCGCGCACGGTGACGATCTCTTCGCGGATCGGCGAGGCGATCTTCTTGCCGGCGACCATGATGAAGTCGTTGGCGCCACCGCGGTCGTCGCGATCGAGCGTGAGGAAGCCGGCCTCGCGGTGGCGATACCAGGCAATGTTGCCGGCGGGATCCTGCACGAACAGGTCGAGATCGTCGGGGTGATTGTCCGGCCAGTCCAGCGTGATCATGAACTCGGCCTTGGAATCGATTTTGCCGTCCTTGGCATCGGGCGAGACCGCGAGCAGCGCCAGGAAGAACAGGAACGCGATCACCTGGAGCGCCTTGAACAGCATCACGCCCAGGGGATCAAACGGCTCCTCCCGCGGATAGAGACCGAAATCATCCATCATGACGGAGTTCCGGCGCCTTTGATTCCAGCGCCTTGTCGCTCGAGGACCGGCGTCACATAGGTCTCGGTCAGCATCACCGCATCCGAGAACACCCGCTGGGTCGCGGCATCCAGCATGTAGTACTGGATGCGGACCAGGATCGAGCCGACGAGGCCGGCAAGCGTCGTGTACATCGCGACTGCCATGCCGTCGCTCATCAAGCCCATCGAGGAGCGCATCGCGACCTTGTCGGCGGCATCCAGTCCCGCGATCGGCGCCAGCATGATGATAAAGCCGATGATGGTGCCGAGCAGGCCGAGCTTCATCAGCGTGTCCGAGACGAAGGCGCCGAAACCGTTGGAGCCGCGAAGGCGATCGGCGAGCGTCCGCAGCAACAGCGTCTGGTCCACCGGACGGTAGTCCTGCGCTGCGGCCTTGGTCACGAGGCTTTCGATGTGATCGCGCACCAGCCCGCGCGGCAGCGCCGCCGCGCGCGCATCGAGCACCTTGCTGCCGTCGGGCGCCGCGAGCGCAGCCCGGCAGCGCCGCGCCGCCGCGCCCTCCCGCGCGATCGCCCGTGTGCGCAGGAAGCAATGGCCGCAGGTCAGGACATAGAGCACCGCGATGACGCTGGAAATGTAGGTACGGTCCGAGGTCAGCATCAGATGGATCAGGCCGAACCGCCACAGCAGCACGACGGCGAAGACCGAGAGCCCGGTGAAGATCATCCAGAACAGCAGCGCGCTACGCTCGGACGGGTCGGCAGCAGACCCCGCGATCGGTCCAATCGTCATCGAACTCATGCTGCACCGCTCCTCACCTTGCAACGATTGGCCTGCAACGATTCCATCGCGATTAGATCAAAGTCGCCGCGCCCGGTCCAAAGAGCCATGCCCAATCCGGATTGGGAAATTTGCCCGAGCTACGATCCGGTCCAAACCCTGCAATTGGCAAGGCGCGGCGGCATTGTTAGGCTGACCTTACCAAACGTCGGGGATGATCGCATGCGCCTCGTGCTTCAGCTTGTCGCCCGTCTGCTTCTCATTGTGGTGCTGTGCCTTGGCGCCGCGACCGTATGGGCCACGTTCGACGCCTATCGCAGCGTCGACCGGGCGACCGCGGCGTCCGCCCAGCGGGTCGCGCAGGCGCTTCAGGCACTATACTGGCACGAGTTCTTGTTGCGCAGCAGCAGAACGCGCGAACAGCTTCTGCCGGTTCCGGAATGGCGCACGCTGGAGACGATGAAGCTGATCTCGCCTGGCGTGTGCGTCGAGTTCCAGCCGGCCATCGCGTTCGAAAAGCCGCTCTGCGGCCAGAGCGAGGGGCTAGGCAAGACGCCGCCGCGCTGGTTCGCATCGATCGTGCCGACCTTCCTGGGCAGCCATGCCGAGGTGGTGCGGCCGGTCAGCCCCCGCGCGGCGTCGGCCGGCACCGTCGTCGCAACGCCGGATGCGGCGGCCGCGATCTCGCTCGCCTGGGAGTACATCCTCAACGTGATCGACGTCGCGCTTTTGATGGCGGCGGCGATCGCGATCCTCGCCTCGCTTGCGATCGCGCATGCGCTGGCGCCGGCGCGTGCGATCGTTACCGCGCTCCAGCGCATGGCACGGGGCCAATATCGCACCAAACTGCCGCGCTTCCGTTCCATGGAGCTGGCGATGATCGGCAGCGCCGTCGGCGAGCTCGGCGGCCGGCTGGAGGAAGCCACCGAGCAGCGCGCGGCGCTCACGCGGCGCCTGATCGAGATCCGCGACGACGAGCGCCGGGCGCTTGCCCGCGAGCTGCATGACGAGTTCGGGCAAAATCTGTCCGCGATCCTCGCCTTCGCCAACACCATCGAGACGGCGAGCGCGAAGCAGGGCAAGAACAGCGGGATCGCGCAGGACGCCCGCATGATCTCGCAGGCCACCCATCATCTGATGGCATCATTGCGTGATGCCTTAAAGAGGCTGCGCAATCCTCTGCCCGAGGAGCTTGGGCTGGAAGCAAGCCTCGTCAATCTCGTCGACAGCTGGCGTTCGCAGAGCGCGGCGCGGCCGACCATCCAGCTCGACGTCAAAGGCGATCTCACCGACATCAGCGGCCCGGCCGCCACCACCGCCTATCGCGTCGCGCAGGAATGCCTGACCAACGCGCTCCGCCACAGCTCCGCGCGCGAGATCAGCTTGCGGATCGAGCGCCGTGCCGGTGATGAGGATGCACTGCTGATCCGCGTCGAGGACGACGGCGGCGGCGATGCGGAACGCGTCACGCGGTCCGCCGGCTTCGGCCTCACCGGCATCCGCGAGCGCGTCACGGCCGCCGGCGGATCGCTGTCGATCCTGCCTGCGCGCGGCGGCCTCAGCGTCGCCGCCACCATCCCGCTCGCCGCATGAGGCCGTCATGAGCGAGGTCGCGGCAACAGGCATCTCCGTGCTGCTGGTCGATGATCATCCGATCGTGCGGCAAGGCTATCGGCGCGTGCTGGAGAGCCAGGGTGACCTGCATGTCGTGGCGGAGGCCGACAATGCCGCGGATGCCTACGGCGCCTTCAAGGCGCACGACCCCGACGTCGTCGTGCTCGATATCTCGATGCCGGGCGCGAGCGGGTTGGAGGCGATCCGCAACATCCGCGCCCGCAGTCCGCGCGCGCGCATCCTCGTCTTCACCATGCACAACGAGGCCGTGCTGGTGAAAGCCGCCTTTGCCGCCGGCGCGAGCGGCTTCGTCACCAAGAGCAACGAGCCATCTGCGGTCGTCACCGCGATCCGCAGCGTCGCCCGCGGCGAGCGCGCCATGAGCGACGACATCGCGCATATCCTCGCCGAGGACAGCCTGTCATCGGGCTCGGCGCTGGACCAGTTGGGCGAGCGCGAGATCGAGATCCTGCGGCAGTTTGCCGGGGGTGCCACCACCGAGCAGATCGCGGCGCATCTCAATCTCAGCGTCAAGACGGTGCAGAATTATCACTATCTGATCAAGACCAAGACCGGTGCGCGCACGGATGCGCAGCTCGTGCGGCTGGCAGCGGCTTGCGGGTTGACGCAGATATAGCAGCAAATCTGCCGCATTTGCGTTCAGGCGACCTCGAGGGGATTGGAACGGACACCATCCGGTTCCGATTGGTAGCAGAGTGAAGGAGTAGAATGTCATGAGCAAGGGTCATCACAACCCGGTCGCCCATCCCCCCATCATCACCGTCGGCGAGCTTATCGACGAGCTATGCCGATTGCCGGACACCGCAGTCGTCCACTTCCGCTGTCCCATGCTCGATCAGGAGCTGACCTTCTACCGGCTCCGCAAGCGGTCAAAGGACAGCGTCGAAATCGCGGTCAATGCATATCCGGAAAGTCCGCCAGTCGTGCCATCGCCGGGCCCGACCCTTCATGCGCGGAGGCGCCCGACGGCCTCGCCGGCCACTCATAATGGCGGGCTTCTTCAGAAGGCAAGGGGCTGATCGGCACGCGGTAAGGAGGCGCGGCGATCTATCGTGCCTTCAGCCCGCGCAGCAATAGCGCGAGCGTCGCATCGACGCGAGCGGGCAGCTCGGCGTCTTTCCACTCGTCGGCATGGGCCGGATGATGGAAGCGGCAGGTCGCATCGAACAGCGCGCGTGCCGTGGTCTTGACGTCGTCCACGGCGAACTCGCCCTGCTTGACGCCGTCGGACAGGATCGCAGCGATCTGGTCGACCATCGCATCTTTGTGGCACTTCACGGCTGCGCAGGCCTCGCGCGCCAGCGTCAGATAGGTCTCGAACATCTCGGGGTCGTCGAGCACACGCGAACGCTTGGCCGCGAACAGCGTGCGCAGCCAGCGATCGAGCCGGTCGGGCGCAGGGCCCTGCTCCCTGGCGATCGCCAGGAGCGGCGCGTCGATGCGGTCGAGCCAGCGTTTGGCGACTGCCTCGCGGAGCGAGGCCTTGCTGGGGAAATGGCGATAGACGCTGCCGTGGCTCACATCGAGCGCACGGGCAACGTCGACCACGGTGGCCTTGGCAAGTCCGTAGCGCCGCAGAACGTCCTCGGTGACTTCGAGGATCCGCTCCGGCGTCAAGACAACGGCTTCATTCATGCCAGCACCTTGTTCCCGTTCAGGGTTCACCGGCGATAGGGCTGCTTCCGAAGCGCCCGTGCCGGTCGTTTCGGAAAGCTCTCGCCTTAATGAGGCAGTTTTGCAGCCTGCGCCGCGATCTGGCGCGCCACCAGCAAATTGAGCCAATGCCCAATCGCGCCGGTGAAATTGAGGATTTCGGTCGTCATTTTCTTAAGTCTCCATTCCGTCCACGGTCCCCATCCCAACTACGCCCCTCGATCCGCCAGTGTTTCGGACCTCGGGCCCCCGGGACGGGATGACCACGGGAACGCCCAATCGGAGCGTCCGCGAACGGATATACACGTCTCGCTGACAGATTTCAATATCTGTCAGTCAATGATCCGTGATTGACAGTTAATTTTCGCGCGTCTCCCCGGGATGGGCGATCGGCCCGCCGGCCCCGCTCATCCCCGCCAAACCTCGTCCCGCCATCGGTTTCGCCCTCCCCCTCTGCCAAATCAGGGCGTAAAAAGCCGCTTCGCTCATGCGGGCGCCAAGAAGACCACAGAAACGGATTCCCACCCCATGCCCATCCTTAACCGCGTTGCCGCCCTCACCGACGACATGGCCGCCTGGCGCCATGACTTCCACGAGAATCCCGAGTTGCTCTACGAAGTCCACCGCACCGCCGGCATCGTCGCCGACAAGCTGCGTGAGTTCGGCTGCGACGAGGTGGTGACGGGCATCGGCCGCACCGGCGTGGTCGGCGTGATCCGCGGCCGCAAATCCGCCTCCGGCAGAACCATTGGCCTGCGCGCCGACATGGATGCGCTGCCGATCATGGAGACGTCGGGCGTGCCTTACGCCTCAAAAGTCCCCGGCAAGATGCATGCCTGCGGCCATGACGGCCACACCGCGATGCTGCTCGGCGCTGCCAAATATCTGACCGAGACGCGCAATTTCGATGGCACCGCGGTTCTGATCTTCCAGCCCGCCGAGGAAGGCGGCGGCGGCGGCAAGGCCATGGTCGAGGATGGCATGATGACGCGCTGGAACATCGAGGAGGTCTACGGCATGCACAACATGCCCGGCCTGCCCGAAGGCCATTTCGCCACGACCGCGGGCGCGATGCTCGCCTCCTCCGACAACATCCAGATCACGGTTCACGGCAAGGGCGGCCACGCCGGCGCCGGTCCGCACAAGGCGGTCGACAGCGTGCTGATCGGCGCGCAGATCGTGGGCGCGCTGCAATCGATCGTCGCGCGCAACATCGATCCGCTCAAATCGGCCGTCATCTCGATCACCCAGTTCCACGCCGGCACCGCCTTCAACATCATCCCGGAGGTCGCCGAACTCGCCGGCACCGTGCGCACACTCGATCCTGAAGTCCGTGATCTCGTCGAGCGCCGCATCGGTGAGGTCGCCGACAGCGTCGCCCGCGCCTATGGCGGCTCGGCCGAGACGAAATACACGCGGATGTATCCGGTGACGATGAATCATGCGCGCGAGGCCGGCCT
Organism: Bradyrhizobium sp. USDA 4486; assembly: GCF_054057995.1. NCBI lineage: Bacteria > Pseudomonadati > Pseudomonadota > Alphaproteobacteria > Hyphomicrobiales > Nitrobacteraceae > Bradyrhizobium > Bradyrhizobium sp. USDA 4486. Next base: position 1,267,706 of record NZ_JBSRZV010000001.1, on the reverse strand, counting down.
TGCCGCCGACGTCGCCCGCGACATCGTCGGCGCCGAGCGCGTCAACGACAAGTTCGTTCCGATGATGGGCGCCGAGGACTTCTCCTTTATGCTCGAAGCGCGTCCCGGCGCGATGGTGCTGGTCGGCATGGGCGACGGCAACGAGTGCCACCACCCGGCCTATGTCTTTAACGACAACATTTTGGGCCACGGCGCGTCGTTCTGGGCGCGTCTGGTCGAGACCCGGATGCCGGCGGGGTAAGAGCGCGATGAGTTTTGGTTGAATCGAGGCGCGTTCAGGACTCGGTTCACCTCTCCCGCTAGGGGCCCCCGGACAGTCCGCCGAACCTAATTTCACTAGCCCTTAGCTAGATCGAGCCAACCTCGCAGCAAACCTTCAGCTAGGCATGCACCACCTCGTGCCTCATCACGAACGGCGCGAGCAGCGCGTGCACCTCGCCGGCGACGATTTCGCGCTGGTCGGCCGGCAGGCCCGCAAGCGTCACGGTCGCGATCGAGCCGTGGCTGCCGTGTGGGCCGACCTTCACCTTGCAGTCGATGCCGCGTTCGGTGATGGGCGTCAGCACCTTGGTGAACACGCGCTGGGCGGCGTCCCAGCGCAGTTGCGGCTTGAACACCTTGCCGACACCGGTGACCGGCATCGGATCGATCGGGATGACCTGCACCGGAACGGCGGCGCGCTCCGGCGTGCGCTCGCGCACCCACGCTTCCAACTCGCCCGGCTCGACGCTCGCGCCCGGCTTCAATTGCACGTAGCCGACAGGCAGCTCGCCGGCATAGGCATCGGGCTGTCCGACCACCGCGGCGAAGCCGACCGCGGGATGGCGGAACATGATTTCCTCGATCGGCGCCGGATCGATGTTGTGGCCGCCGCGGATCACGAGATCCTTGGCGCGGCCGGTGATCCAGAGATAGCCGTCGGCATCGAGGCGCCCGAGATCGCCGGAATTGACCCAGACCTCGTCGACGAAGGCGCCCTTGTTGTGCTCGTCGTTGAGATAGCCGCCGAACACGCCGGGCCCGGCCATGATGACGACGCCGATCTCGTCGGGCTTGCAGTCCCGGATCAGGCGGCCATCGGCATCTAACTGCACGATGCGAACGCGTGCATAAGGCATGGGAAGGCCGACGGAGCCGAGCCGGATCGGCCGTGAGGGATAGGCCAGCGTATGCACGCTCGAGGTCTCGGTCATGCCGTAGACCTCGATCACAGGAAGCTTGAGCTTGTCCTGGATCGCCGAGCCCACCGCGACGGGGATCGCCGAGCCGCCACCGGCGGCATATTTCAGGCTTGAGATATCGGCATTGCCGGGCGGCACTCCGAGCGCTGCCGCGAGCACCGTCGGCACGCTCGACAGCGCCTCGGGCCTATAGCGCTCGACCAGTCGCCAGATGTTCTTCACCGAGTTCGGATTGCGCCAGCCGCTCGGCGACAGCACGACGAGCGACCCGCCGCTCGACAGCGTCAGCAGCACCTGCGTCAGCGATCCGCCGACGTGAAACAGCGGCATGCCGAACAGCAGATTGGCGCCAGGCCTGGCCTTCAGCATAAGGTTGAGCGCCCAGGCCTGATAGACCTGGTTGGCGTGGGTGTGCCGCACCAGTTTTGGCGTGCCGGTGGTGCCGCCGGTGTGGAAATAGGCGGCGATGTCGCTGCCCAGAATCTTGCGCCCGCTGACAAGCCGATCGGAGGGCTGCTGCTTGATCAGATCGTTGAAAGCAAAGATGCCGTTGTCGGGATCGCCGCCGCCGAACACCTGCACGATCGCGTTGAGATGCTTTAGCTGCGGGCGGATCTGCTCCACCTTCTGCCAGATATCGGTGCCCGGCACCGGCCCGAGCGCCACCAGGATCTTGGTGTTCGCAGCCTCCAGGATTTCCGCGATCTGATGCGGCTCGAGCAGCGGATTGACGGGATTGGCGATGCCGGCCGCCTCCGCGCCGAGCAGGGTCACGAAGGCATCGGGCACCAGCGGCAGCATGAAGCTGATGACGTCGTCTTTTCCCACGCCAAGCGTGTGAAACATGTTCGCCGCCTGGGTCACGCGTGCGATCAGATCGCGATAGGTGACCACCACCGGCGTATCGGCCGGATCGGCATTTTGCAGGAACTGGATCGCCGCACCGTCCGGATTGAGCGCCGCGCCGAGCCTGACGGCGTCATAGGTGCTCGCCGCGGCGACGCGACCGGCATAGGAGACCTGCTCGAAAGCCCGAACCTCCGCGTCCGTTGAAAAGTCGGGGTAGTCGTCGCCGATGAACCGATCGAGCGCGTGGATGCCCGCCATGGAATTCCGTCCTCCCTCAGATGCATGTCCCCGCCCGCTGTCTTTTGACATTTGGTTCAGGCGGAGCCTCGACCGATGGCCGGTCGAGCGTGGACAGAATGATGGATGATTTGGCGTTCGTCCATGGCTTAACGGCTACGGTCGTGGCACTCGGGTTCGAGGCGTTTGAACCTCCGCAGCGGATCGGGGGACCAAGAACAAGCATTGGGCTTCGCCTGTCAGCGTCCTGCCGCAAGACTTGAGGTGATCATGACCACGCCCCCGCGGGGCCGCATCACACGGCTGCTCGCCGCGCTCGCCGCGACGTCGATGATCACGGCATCGGCGATCGCCCTGCCCCGCGCCGCGCTCGCCGAGGACAGCCAGTTCGACAAGATGCGCGCCAGGATCGCCGCCTTCGTCGGCGACAAGATGCAGAAGCTGGGCGGCTCGCGCATCGTCTACAAGGTCGACACCGACGGCCTGCGCGAGAGCGTGGTCGCGGACTTGCGCGATGACCTCTACAAGATCCTGCGCGAGGGCAAGATCGCGTTCTCCGGCCTCGCGATCCGCGATGGCGCCGTCGAGGTGAAGATTGCCGATGCCAAGGGCCGCGAAGAGCTGAGGCGCAAGCTCGCCGCAGCCGCGGAAGGATTACCGTCGCATGCGCTCGCCGTGACAGACGGCGGCGACGGGCTGGTCAGGCTCGCGCCGACCGATGCCGCCTCCGCCGCACGGCTGCGCGAGTTCGTCGAGGATTCCATCGCAATGATCGAGCAGCGCCTTAAGGACGCCGACATCAACCTCGCGAACGTCCAGCCCGACGGGACTGACCGCATCCGCATCTTCATCCCGGGACTGATGGAACCGGAGCGCGTGACCGCGATCTTCGCGACGAAGGTCAAGGTCAGCTTCCGCATGGTCGACCTCTCGATGTCGGCAGAGCAGGCGCAATCGGGCACGCCGCCTGCGGGCACGGAAGTCCTGCTCGGTTTCAAGGACAAGCGTCCCTATCTGGTTGCCAAGGATAGCGCGATCGACGGCGACGACATCAGCTATGCCGGCCCGGGATTTGCGAGCGGCACGAAGGACCCGATCGCCTCGTTCCGCTTCAACGGCCGCGGCACGCGCCGCTTCGCACACGTCACCGAAGAGAACGTCGGAAAGCCGTTCGCTATCGTGCTTGACGGCAAGGTGATCTCCGCCCCCGTGATCCGCGAGCCCATCACCGGCGGCTCGGGCCAGATCTCCGGCAATTTCACGCTGGAGGAAGCGAGCAGCGTCGCCATGCTGCTGCGCGCCGGCGCGCTGCCGGGTCACCTTGCCCTGGTCGAGCAGCAGGTCGTGCAGCCCGCCGCCAAGCCTTAACGCCAACATCGCCTGGCGCCCGCCTCGGCGTGCACGCCGGCCCCACCGGGATCCGAATCACGAGCGCGTCAAAGCCATACGCCCAACCAACGGGCAATTGCCGAAACGCTCGATCAGGCTAAAATTTGCCTCTTGCGGCAGGGCGACCGAAGGCTTCATTTCAACCGGTCGTCATTCGATTTCGGCTATAGCTGCCGCGAATACCGACCGGGACTGAAGGCCTTACGCGGGGTTAGTACCATGCCGTCCGGCAGCGCAGACGTTTCGTCGATCCTCGACCGCATCCTCGACGCGGCGACGGACAATCTCAGGATCGCGAAGATCCTGGTCCAGATGGGCCTCGACCCCAACAACGTCACCTACGACGCGATCTTCAACCGCCTGCTGGAGATCTTCGTCCACAACATCACGCTCGCCAATCTGTTCGCCGCGGTCGGCGCCGGCTTCTTCGTCGCCACGCTCTTGATGCGGACGATGGTGCCCTTGCGTGTGGCCAACATGATCGGCTGCGCGTTCTTTGCCGTTTTCGGCGCGCTCTCCGCCAACGTGTCGACCTTCCTGCTCTATCTGCTCTTGCTTCCGATCAACGCCCTGCGCCTGCGGCAGATGCTCAAGCTGGTCAAGAAGGCCCGGCATGCGGCCGAAGGCGACATGTCGATCGAATGGCTGAAGCCATTCATGACCGAGCGCAAATATCGCCGCGGCGACACGCTGTTCAAGCTGGGCGATCCCGCCAAGGAGATGCTCCTCACCGTGACCGGCAAATTCCTGGTCAAGGAGATCAATGTCGAGATTTTGCCGGGTGCGCTGATGGGTGAGCTCGGCTTCCTCACGCCGGACAACCGGCGCACCGGAACGATCGAATGCATCGAGGACGGACAGGTGCTGACGATCACCTATGACCGCCTGCTCGAGATCTATTTCCAGGACCCGCAGTTCGGCTACTATTTCCTGGTGCTGACCAGCCAGCGCCTGTTGCAGAACATCGACCGCTTGCAGCAGCAGCTGGCCAGCGCGCGGGCGGCCACCACCAACAGGATCGCGTGATCGCTGCTCAGCTAAGGAGCAGCGCCATGCCCGGATCGCCCTTCTCCATTGCGCGCCGGTAGGCCGGACGTGCACCGATGCGGTCGAGATATTTGACCACGTTCGGACAGCGCGCCAGATCGTAAGGCTGGAAGTAGCGCATCGTGGTAAGCGAGAACACGGTCATAATGTCGGCCGTGGTGAAGGCGCTGCCCGCGAGATATTCGGACTCGCGAAGCCGTGCGTCGAGAAGATCGTAGGCGCGGTCGAGGCGACCCTTCATGGCGAGCAGGGTCGGGTTGTCCCTGGCGAGATCGAGCCGGCTTAGGATCATCATCCGCCCCATGCCGGGCTGCAAGGTGCCGTTGGCGAAATGAACCCAATACAGAAATTGCGCGAAGGCGGGATCATTGGGACCGAGCACAAGCCGGCCGTTGCCGTATTTTGCAACGATGTAGTCGACGACGGCGCCCGATTCCGCAAGCACCAGCTCGCCGTCGGTGATGACCGGCGCCGTGCCGGCCGGATGCAGCGCCTTGTACTCGGCCGGGGCCAGCATAGTCGTGGCATCGCGCGTGTAGCGCTTCATCTCATAAGAAATTTCGAGCTCCTCGCAGAGCCAGACAATGCGTTCGGATTGCGATTTACCGAGATGGTGGACTGTAAGCATGTTGCTTTCCCTGCGAGATCGCCTTCCGGCGAGACGCCGTTTTGTTCCGCGGCTTGGAGGGGGCTGTCAACCTGCAAGCGGACGCCTCGGCCAAACCCCATGAAGAATATCGGATAAAGCGAAAATTGAGCATTCCAACTTCCGACCAGCCCGACGCCGCAAAATCGCCCTAAAAACCGAATGGTAACCATGAGGGGCTAGGGTAAAGCTGTGACCAATCCTCCAACCATCCTGGTGTTCGATTCCGGCCTTGGCGGGCTCACGGTGCTCCGCGAGGTCGTGGCCGCGCGCCCGGACGCGCATTACGTCTACGTCGCCGACGATGCCTTCTTCCCCTACGGTCACCACAGCGAGGACGAGATCATCGCCCGTGTCGTGCCGCTGATGGGAGAGCTGATCGGCACCCATGATCCTGACCTCGTCGTCATCGCCTGCAACACGGCGTCCACCCTGGTCCTGTCGCACTTGCGCGCCGCCTATTCCCTGCCCTTCGTCGGCACGGTGCCGGCAATCAAGCCGGCCTGCGCGCAGTCCAAGACCCGCCGCGTCTCGGTGCTCGGCACCAAGGGCACGGTGAAGCGCGAATACACCAAGGCCCTAATCCGCGATTTCGCGCAAGGATGCGAGGTGACGCTGGTCGGCTCGCCCGAGCTCGCCTCGCTTGCCGAACGCGAGCTCGGCGGCCATCCGATCAGCGACGCCGATATCCTCGCCGAACTCGTGCCCTGCTTCGTCGGCGATGCCGCGGATGCGACCTCGCGCACCGACACGGTGGTGCTCGCCTGCACGCATTACCCCCTGCTGCTCGACCGGCTGAAGAAGCTCGCGCCGTGGCCGGTGGAGTGGATCGATCCCGCGCCGGCGATCGCCCGCCGCGTCTCGGATCTGCTCGGCGCGAGCGTCAGCGGCATCGCGCAGTCGGGTGCCGAGATGTTCTTCACCTCGAACCGTGTGCATGGCCTTTCCGCCACCTTGACGCCGTTCTTCGGCGGCCGCGCGGTGGTCTGACTTTTCGGAAACACGGCGCGCTGCTAGGCTTTGCCGTCGTCATCCCTGCGCAGGTCATCCCATGCCGGTCCCCGCAAAGCCGCTCAATCGCCTCCGCCAATTGTGGAGCGAGGGCCGTCCCGCCTTTGGCGCGATCGCGACCATCCCGAGCGTGCAATTGGTGCAGATCATGGCGCGCTCGCTCGACTGGATCATCGTCGATCTCGAGCACGGTCCGATCGGCCTCACCGAAGCGCATGCGATGATCGCGGCGACCACCGGCACGCCGTGCATGCCCCTGGTGCGGATCGCAGCGAACGAGCCGTGGCTTGCGAAAGCGCCGATGGACGTCGGCGCTTTCGGCATCAACTTCCCGATGATCACCAATCGCGACGAGGCCGAGAAGGCCGTGCGCAGCGTGCGCTATCCACCGCGCGGCGATCGGCTGTGGGGTCCGTTCCACGCCCCGTTCCGCTGGGGCCAGTCGATGCCCGAATACATGGCCTCTGCCGACGACGAGATGATCTGCATGGTCACTATCGAGCATATCGATGCAGTCAACCGCATCGACGAGATCATGGCGACGCCCGGCATCGACGTCGCCGTGATTGGCCCCGGCGATCTCGCGACCTCCATCAACAAGCGAGGCCGGATGGATGATCCGGAATTGCTGGAGCTGGTCGCCCGGGCCGAGGCCGGCATTCTCAGAAGCGGCGTGCCGATCGGCGGCGTCGCCCGTACCGCCGACCAGGCCAACGAGCTGATCGACCGCGGCTACCGCGCGATCGCGCTCGGCTTCGACTGGTCGCTGTTCCAGCGCGGCATCATGACAGCCTTCAACGGCATCAGGCGCTGAGCAGCCGATTACCACCTTGCCGGGAACTCCCGCGCTGCTAGGGTCGGCGACTCCCAGGAGGAAAAACAACCATGCTCAAAAAGACTTTGCTCGCTTTGTCCTTCGCAGGCCTTGCCTTTGCGGCCTTCGCCCAGCAGCCCGGCATCAAGCGCACCCCGCTCCAGAAAGTCGAATTCCCAGACGGCTACGCCACCGTCACCGCGATCGCGGAAGTCCCCGCTGGCGGCTCGGCCGGACGCCACACTCATCCCGGGGTCGAAACCGGCTATGTGCTGGAAGGCGAGCTCAATCTCCTCATCGACGGTCAGCCCGAGAAAACCCTGAAGGCCGGCGACTCCTATCAGATCCCGGCAGGGGTCGTGCACGACGCCAAAGCTCATGGCGATAAGGCCATGAAAGTGCTTGGAGTTTACGTCGTCGACAAGACCAAGCCGCTGGCCTCGCCGGCGCCCTGATGCGGCGAACCGACCGCGCCCCAAGCGGGTTGGTTCGTGCTAGAGCGTGGTGGAGCGGCGAGCGTGATCCCGCTCGCTGCCCAAATTTTCATCCACGGGAACCAAAAGAGCCGATGCGCGGGACGCCCAAGACCATTTCGCTGCCGCGCCGCCTGATTTGCGACCTCATGCACGCCTCGATGGACGTGCCGTTCGTCTCGCTCTCCCGTTCGCTCAATATCCGTCCCCTTCTGGAGGCCCGCGCGGGGGCGATGGCGCCCGCCGGCTGGGCGGCGATATTCGTAAAGGCCTTCGCCCTCGTCGCCAGAGACGAGCCGGTCCTGCGCACTGTCTACGCCAAATGGCCTTGGCCGACGCTCTATGAGCTCCCCCAGAGTGTCGCGTCCGTGGCGATCGCCCGAGTCGAGGACGGCGAGGCATGCGTGATGCCGCAGCGGATCGCGGCCCCTGAGGCCATGACGCTGGCGGCGGTCGATGCCGAGATCCGGCGCGCCAAGTCGGCCCCGGTCGACGACGTTCCCATGTTCCGCAAGGTCATGCGCGCCACCCGCCTGCCACTGCCGTTGCGGCGGCTGTGCTGGGCGGTGGGACTCAATTTCGGCCGGCAGCGCGGCAATTGGTTCGGTAGCTTCGCCGTGAGCTCCGTGGCCGCCTATGGTGGCGGCGAGTTGCACCCGGTCACGCCCGGTCCTTTCATTCTCAGCTACGGGGTGGTCGAGGGCGAACAGACCATCCATGTCGTGATCCGCTGGGACCACCGGGTGACCGACGCGGCGCCCATCGCCCGGGTCCTGACCCGGCTGGAACAGGTCCTAAACACTGAAATCGCAACCGAATTACGGGCGGCGGGGCCAAAGCCGATTCGGGCGGTCGGGACCTAAGTACCGTCGTTCCGGGGCGGCTCGCAGAGCCGAACCCGGAACCTCGAGATTACGGGTTCGCCCTGCGGGCGCCCCGGAATGACGGGCTAGCACCCCGGAACGACAGGGCTAAACAATTGACAACAAACCCCACCTTCCCCTAAAAGCCGCCTGCTCGCGGGCCGATTTCGGCCCGCGAAGCGTTTCGCGACCCGTGGTCCGCTCCCTCCAGCTTTGGGGATCAGACCTGTCGGTGCCGGGATCATCCCGTCACACAGGAGGGCGCGTTTCCTCAAACCATGCAACCGAAGAGGACGCGATGACTAAGCGCAGTGAGGCGAAGTACAAGATCGATCGCCGTATGGGCCAGAACATCTGGGGCCGCCCGAAGAGCCCCGTGAACCGCCGCGAGTACGGCCCCGGCCAGCACGGCCAGCGCCGCAAGGGCAAGCTCTCCGACTTCGGCGTGCAGCTGCGCGCCAAGCAGAAGCTGAAGGGCTATTACGCCAACATCAGCGAGCGTCAGTTCCACGGCATCTATGTCGAGGCGAGCCGCCTCAAGGGTGACACCGGCGAGAACCTGATCGGCCTTTTGGAGCGGCGTCTCGACGCGGTCGTGTACCGTGCCAAATTCGTCTCCACGATCTTCGCCGCCCGCCAGTTCATCAACCACGGCCACGTCAAGGTGAACGGCCGCAAGGTCAACATCTCGAGCTACCAGCTCAAGGTCGGCGACGTGATCGAGGTCAAGGAAGCCTCCAAGCAGCTCGCCCACGTGCTCGAAGCCAGCCAGCTGCCCGAGCGCGACGTCCCCGACTATCTCGAAGTCGACCACGGCAAGATGACCGCGAAGTACACGCGCATCCCCGGCCTCTCCGACGTGCCGTTCCCGGTGCAGATGGAGCCGCACCTGGTCGTCGAATTCTATTCGCGCTAAGATCTGAATATCGAAAGGCCCCGGTTCGCCGGGGCCTTTTTGCTGTGTGCCGAGTATGAACGACAGCTTGGAGGTGGAAGTCCTCTATCCAGCCTGATGGCGGCGAAGGATTAGCGAAGCGCAAGGGCGTCACCGCGAGGTGGGGTCTGAAGAAAGCGTGGAGCAAAGCCGCGGCCCGATGGACAAACACCGGATAACGAGGCCTACCCGGCCGGACGAGCGAGCAACTGATCGCGAAGTCCAGGGTCATCAAGGGTCGGGGTGGTAAATTCGGCGGGCGCGCGGTGAAGGCGGTCGGTCTTACCTCGGGAGGTCTGCGTTGTGTCCCGGCAACGGGACTGAGGTCGTCGTAAGGCGGCCCGACCGCAGCGCAGAAGTCAGCTGAGGGCATAGTAGGTGGCGTGTGCCGCCGAAGGCCCGAACGGTGGAAGTGGTTAGTAGAGCAACGATCTCGCGCGAGCCATGCGGCAGAAGAATCAGGTCGAACTGAACTTGGGCACCGGAGCAGGCGGTGAAGCCGCAAGCTCCGCCGCCGGAGAGACCGAAGCAAGCGCGGTGAGAGCCAGCCTCGAACGCCCGGCGGTCGCAGGACCGTCGATGGAAGTAGTCGTCGAGCGTGAGAATCTGCAAGCAGCATTGGCGCAAGTGAAGCGCAACAAGGGTGCGGCAGGCGTCGATGGGATGACCGTCGGCGAGCTATCGGCCTATCTGAAGGAGCACTGGCTCACGATCCGCGCCCAGTTGCTTGACGGCACCTATAAGCCACAGCCGGTGCGGCGGGTGGAGATACCGAAGGCGTCGGGCGGCCTGCGGCCGCTCGGCATCCCGACGGTGCTCGACCGCTTCATCCAGCAGGCGGTGATGCAGGTGTTGCAGGCAGATTGGGACGGAACGTTCTCCGAGGCGAGCTTCGGCTTCCGGCCGACCCGCTCGGCGCATCAGGCGGTGGAACGGGCGCAGACCTACATCGCATCCGGTTACGCCGTCGTCGTCGACATCGATCTGGAAAAGTTCTTCGACCGGGTCAACCACGACATCCTGATGGGGCTCATTGCCAAACGGGTCGCTGACAAGCGCCTCCTCAAGCTCATCCGTGGCTTCTTGACTGCGGGTGTGATGGAGGCAGGGCTGGTCAGCCCGACGGAGGAGGGTACGCCGCAAGGCGGACCGCTCTCGCCGCTGTTGTCGAACCTGATGCTGGATGTGCTGGACAAGGAACTGGAGAAACGCGGCCATCGCTTCGTGCGCTACGCCGACGACTGCAATATCTATGTACGCAGTCAGAAGGCGGGCGAGCGGGTGTTGGCCGGCCTCGAACGGTTCCTCGAAAAGCACCTCAAGCTCAAGATCAACAAGGCCAAGAGTGCGGTCGCCAAACCGAGCGTTCGCAAGTTCCTGGGCTTCAGCTTTACCGGCGGAAGTGAACCACCGCGACGGCGCATCGCGCCGCAGGCGCTCGCCCGCTTCAAGGTAAAAGTTCTGGAGCTGACGCGACGCACGTGCGGTCGAAGCCTCGTGCAGATTACCAAGGAGCTGTCAGCCTACCTGATCGGGTGGCGCGGCTACTTCGGCTTCTGCCAAACCCCGTCGGTGTTGCGCGTGCTTGACCGGTGGATCAGGCGGCGGCTGCGCGCCGTCGTCTGGAAGCAATGGAAGTATGGACCCGCTCGCTTCGCCGAGCTGCGACGCCGTGGCGTCGGCCGGGATCTGGCAGCGCAAACTGCCGGCGCCCCGCATGGCCCTTGGCGGCTCGCGAACAGCCCCGCGCTCGCCATTGCTCTGCCAAACAGCTTCTTCGCTTCGCTCGGCTTGGCTTCCGTCACGGGACAGTGGCCTGCATAATCCGCCGAACCGCCGTATACGGACCCGTATGTACGGTGGTGTGGGAGGGGAGGAGTCGCGAGACTCCCCCCTATCCCGATTAAGAGCCACACTTGAGTGGCCTTCATGCCTTCAGGAGGCGTCGCATGCTCTACACCCCTCCCCCCATCGATCCCAAGGCACCGCCGGTGCGCATCAATCTGCTGTCGGACACGCAAACGAAACCAACGGCTGGGATGCGCGAGGCGATGGCGCGGGCGGAGGTCGGTGACGAGCAGGTCGGCGACGATCCGACCGTGAATGCGCTATGCGAGCGCGTTGCGGACCTCCTCGGGAAGGAAGCGGCCGTATACATGCCCTCCGGCACGATGTGCAACGTCACCGCGACGCTGGTGCATTGCCGTCCTGGCGACGAGATCTTGGCGCATGAGACCGCGCACATCATCGCCCGCGAAGGCGGCGCGCATGCCGCGATCGGCGGTTTTCAGGTGACGCAGCTCAAGGGCCCCGACGGCCAGTTCACGCCGGAGACCTTTCGCGAGGCGTTGCACCCGCGCACGCGCTACCAGCCGCCGCAGACCGTGGTCAGTGTCGAGCAGACCGCCAATATTGGCGGCGGCACGATCTGGAAGAAGGCCGCACTCGACGAGATCGTCGCGATCGCGAAGCAGCACGGCCTCATCACCCACATGGACGGCGCGCGCCTGCTCAACGCCACGGTCGCGAGCGGCATCTCCCCGCGCGACATGACCGCGGGCTGGGATTCGGCCTGGATCGACTTCTCAAAGGGCTTAGGCGCGCCGATCGGCGGTGTGCTCGCGGGCACGCGCGCCTTCATCGATGCGGTCTGGCAGTGGAAGCAGCGCCTCGGCGGCTCCATGCGGCAGGCCGGAATCTGCGCGGCGGCCTGCATCTATGCGCTCGATCATCACGTTGAGCGCCTTGCCGACGATCACGCCAATGCGCGCACGCTCGCCCGCGGTCTGTCGCAGATCGCAGGCATCGAGGTGCAGGAGCCCGAGACCAATCTCGTGTTCTTCAAGCCTGACGGCGCGGGCATTCCCGGCGACAAGATGGTGGCGGCGCTGCGCCAGCGCGGCGTCGCGCTCGCGATGATGGACGGCCGTATCCGCGCCTGCACCCATCTCGACGTCAATGCGAGCCAGGTCGAGGAGACCATCGGGCACGTCCGCGAGATCGTGCGCGCGGCGTAGCCAAAGCGTTTTCAAGCTACCGGTTCGCGTCAAGAAAACGCGTCGAAGCAAGAATCTACCGCCCCATCGCCTGATAGATCAGCGTCTTCAGTGCGAGCTGGATCCGGCCGCGCTGCGACGGCGTCTGCACCATGAAGATCCCGAACAGATCGTCCTCGGGATCGATGAAGAAAAACGTGCCGCCGACCCCGTCCCAGCGATATTCGCCGAGCGGCCATGAGGTGCCTGATGGCACCGAGGTGCGCACCGCGAAGCCGAGGCCGAAGCCGCTCGTCCCGCCCGGATAATAGTTCTGGTCGCGCCCGATCCTGGTCTCGGGGCCGATGTGGTCCGACGTCATCAGCGCGATGGTCTCGGGCTTGAGATAGCGCCGGCCGTCATACGTGCCGCGGTTCAGCAGCATCTGCGCGAAACGGGCGTAGTCACCGATCGTGCCGACCATGCCGCCGCCGCCCGATTCCCATTTCAGCGGCAGCCGGATATCGCGAACCTGCGTCGTCGGATTGATGTTGCGATCCGCCGGCATCGGCTCGGCAATGCGCGCGAACTTTTTGGGATCGGCGACGAAGAACGCGGTTTCGCTCATGCCGAGCGGATCGAGCAGCCGCTCCTTCTCGAACTGGAGCAGCGTCTTCCCTGACACCACCTCAATGACGCGGCCGAGCACGTCGGTGGAATAGCCGTAATCCCACATCGTGCCGGGCTGCTCGACCAGCGGCAGCGTGGCGATCTTCGCGGCAAACTCGGCATTGCTGAGATTGCTGTTGAAGAGATTGGCCTCGGCATAGAGCTCGCGCACCATGCCGCCGCCGACATAGCCGTAAGGCAGCCCGGAGGTGTGGCGCATCAGATCTTTGATCGTGACCGGGCGATTCACCGGCTCCATCACCAGCGAAACCTTGCCGTCCTCGGCCTTCGTCTCGACGCCGACCTTCATCTTGCCAAAGGCCGGAATATATTTGGCGACGGGATCGTCGAGCGAGAGCTTGCCCTCCTCGACCAGCATCATCGCCACGACTGATGTGATCGGCTTCGACATCGAGTAGAGGCGGAAGATCGTGTCCGCGCTCATCGACAGCTCGGTCGCAACGTCGCGGACGCCGAAATTCTCGTAATAGACCGGCTTGCCGTGCTGCTGGAGCAGCAGGATCGCGCCCGGAAACGTCCCCGCGGCGATCTCGCTCCGGATGTAGTCGGAGACCTTTGCCAAACCTTCGGGCGAGAGATTGTGCGCGACGCGCCCCACCGAGCCCGCCTGCGCACCGACTGCACAAGACAAAAGGACGAGCGCCGCAATCAGCGTGCGGCGCCCGAACGTGTCAATTCTCCATGGCTTCATAGACCAACTGCTTCAATGTCCGCTGCACGCGCTGGCGCTCGGTGGGGGTCTGCTCGAGCAGGACGAAGAACATGTCCTGCTTGGGGTCGATCACGAAGTAGCAGCCGGAGGCGCCGTCCCACTTCAATTCCCCGAGATCGCCGGGCGGCGGCGGCTTTGCGTTGCCGGGATCGGTGCGGACGGCAAGGCCGAGGCCGAAGCCAAAGCCGTCGCCGGGGAAATAGAAATAGTCGCGATCAACGCCCGATTTCGGGCCGATCTGGTCGGTCACCATCAGCTTGAACGTCTCCGGCTTGAGGATGGTCTTGCCATCGAGACTGCCGCCGTTGAGCAGCATCTGCGCGAAGCGCTCATAGTCGGCCATGGTCGTGACCATGCCGCCGCTGGCGAACTGGATCTTCTTGACGACGGTCGGATCGTTGATGCGGCCGACGCGGAAATCGCTGTCGTTCGGCACCGGCTGCGCCAGCAGCTTCTGCTTCTCGGGAGCGGTGACGAAAAAGCCTGTATCGACCATGCCGAGCGGATCGAGCAGCTTCTCCCGCATGATGTCGATCAGCGGCTTGCCGGCCGCGACTTCCATCACGCGCGCCAGAATGTCGGTAGAGTGGCCGTATTGCCAGAGCGCGCCCGGCTGATTGTGCAGCGGCAGCTTGGCGATGCGCTCGGCGAACTCGGCGAGGTCGAAATCGCCGTCATAGATCTTGGCGTCGCGATAGGCCTTGCGCACCAGGCTGTCGCCGTAGAAGCCGTAGGTGACGCCGGAAGTATGCGTCATCAGATCCTTCACCGTCATCGGGCGGTTCGGCGGCACCAGCTCGAGCGACCTGGTGCCGTCCTCGGCCTTTTTCTCGACGCCGACCTTCACATTGGCAAAGGACGGAATGTATTTCGAGACGGGGTCGTCAAGGTTGATCTTGCCGTCCTCGACCAGCTGCATCGCGACCACTGAGGTGATCGCCTTGGTCATCGAGAACAGGCGGAAGATCGTCTTGTCGGTGATCGGCGCCTTGCTGACGACGTCCTGCACGCCGAAGGCCTCGCGATAGACCGGCTTGCCGTGCTGTTTGATCAGCACGGTTGCACCGGCGATCTTGCCGGCCGCAACCTCGTTCTTGAAGAACTCGCTGATCCTGCCGAGCTTCTCCTGGTTGAAATGCGCGCCGGCCGGAATCTCGTAGGTGCCCTCGGCGCGCGCGAACGACATCGCACTCAGCGACACCAGCGCGCTGCAAACCAGCGCACGCAGTCCAGAATTTGAAATCATATCCCCTCCCCGGAACCCGACCAGCCGGAGTGTACCGGCCGCGCCATCAGGCACAAGGGCTGCCGTAGCGCGCCAGAACGTCGGCGTGGAGGGCGGCGCTTGCCTCGGAGAAACAACAGAATATGACGCGGGTGACCGCCGGCGCAGCCGGAAGTGCTTCTATGGTGGCATGGACCGCGATCTTCGCGGCCCGGTCGGCCGGGAAGCGATAAACACCGGTCGAGATCGCGGGGAATGCCACCGAAGTCAGCTCGTGCTCGCCGCACAGCTCGATCGAACGGCGATAGCAGGAGGCGAGCAGGTCGTCCTCGCCGATTGTGCCGCCGTTCCAGACCGGCCCGACGGTGTGGATCACATGCGCAGCCTTGAGCCGGTAGCCTTTGGTGATCTTGGCATCGCCGGTCGGGCATCCGCCGAGCGTCCTGCACTCGGCAAGAAGCTCAGGCCCGGCGGCCCGATGGATCGCACCATCGACGCCGCCGCCGCCAAGGAGCGAAGAATTTGCGGCGTTGACGATCGCGTCAACGCCAAGCGTGGTGATGTCAGCGACGATCACCTCAAGCTCCGCGCCGCCAATCCGGCGCGTCAGCGCGGTCACACCTCAGGCCGCGACGGCGACGCCCTTCTCGGTGAAGAGCTGCTGCAATTCGCCGGCCTGGAACATCTCGCGGACGATGTCGCAGCCGCCGATGAACTCGCCCTTCACATAGAGCTGCGGGATGGTCGGCCAGTTCGAATATTCCTTGATGCCGTTGCGCAGCTCGGCGGATTCGAGAACGTTGAGGCCCTTATAGCCGACGCCGATGTGGTCGAGGATCTGGACGACCTGGCCGGAGAAACCGCACTGCGGAAATTGCGGCGTGCCTTTCATGAACAGAACCACGTCGTTCGACTTCACTTCGTTGGCGATGAATTCCTCGATGCTCATATCCGTGTCCTTCTGGGGCGGAGCCCTCAACGATTCCCTCGGGCCGGCTCAGCCGATCTAACCCGATCCTTGGCTATATATGTAGCCCAAACCGTTGTGCATCCAAAGCAAAATGGCGGCGACGGCCGGCCGAACCGGCTCCCGGCCGATGGGCTGATGACACTAATATTAACGGCGAGGAGGACTTTTATCCCGTAACGGAGGCCCCATCTAGGACGAACCTCGGTTTTGGAACCGGCCAACGCCAACAACGTTCTCTTGTTCTGTCTGGAGAAAAACGTGACGAAAACAGCCTCCGCTACGGCCACTACCCCGCTTTCGTCACCGTCCTCCGCCCCCGGCAACCTCGCCCAGCGGCTCCAGGACGCGTTCGCGGCCGTCCGCAACGAAACCGAGCGCCGGGCCGGCCCGCTATCGCCCGAGGACCAGCAGATCCAATCCATGCCGGATGCGAGCCCGGCGAAATGGCATCGGGCCCACACCACCTGGTTCTGGGAGCAATTTCTGCTCGGCGAGCATGTCCCTGGCTACAGGCCCTTCCACCCTGACTTCGCGTTCCTGTTCAATTCCTATTACGTCAGCGCCGGCCCGCGTCATGCGCGCAATCATCGCGGCGACATCACCCGTCCCAGCGCGGACGAGGTCGGCGCCTACCGCCGCCATGTCGATGCGGCGGTCGTCAAATTCTTCCGCGAGGCCGGTGAGGACAAGCTTCGCTCCGTCGCGCCGCTGGTCGAGGTCGGGCTCAACCACGAACAGCAGCATCAGGAATTGATGTTCACCGATATCCTCCACGCCTTCGCGCAGAACCCGGTCTACCCGGCCTATGATCCGGACTGGCGCTTTCCGCCTGCGACACGCACCGGCGACGACTGGCTGACGCTCAACGAAGGCATCCACACCGTCGGCCATGTCGACGACAGCTTCCATTTCGACAATGAGAAGCCGGCGCACCGCGCCCTCGTCGGCCCGGTCAAGATCGCCCGCAATCTCGTCACCAACGCCGAATGGCTCGCCTTCATGCGCGAGGGCGGCTATCGGACCGCAACGCTGTGGCTGATGGATGGCTTTGCGGCGGCCAGCAAGGAAGACTGGCAGGCGCCTGGCCATTGGCGCGAGGTCGATGGCGGATGGCAGGTGATGACCCTCGCCGGCCTCAAGCCGGTCGATCCCGACGCGCCGGTCTGCCACGTCAGCTATTACGAAGCCGATGCCTACGCGCGCTGGGCCGGCAAGCACCTGCCGACCGAGATGGAATGGGAGGTCGCGGCGCGCACGGGCCAGCTCAATGATGCGTTCGGCATCGTCTGGCAATGGACGCGATCTTCGTACTCGCCCTACCCCGGCTACCGCGCCATCGAAGGCGCACTCGGGGAATACAACGGCAAGTTCATGGTCAACCAATTGGTGCTGCGCGGCTCCTCGCTTGCAACTCCCGAGGGCCACAGCCGTATCACCTATCGCAACTTCTTCTATCCGCACCACCGCTGGCAGTTCACGGGGCTGCGGCTCGCCGATTACGTCTAGTTCTTATCCGACGACAATGCGCGCCGGACAGCGCGTTCAGGAGAGTATCATGAATGTGCACGCCAGCGCTTTGGCCGAAGCCCATTTGCCCGACGAGCAGACCACCGCTTTCGCCCGCGAGGCCATCGAGGACCTCTCGCAGCAGCCGAAAAAACTGTCGCCGAAGTATTTCTACGATGCGACCGGCTCGGAGCTGTTCGAGGCGATCACCAAGCTGCCGGAATATTACCCGACTCGCATCGAGCTATCGATCCTGAAGGAGCGCGGCAGCGAGATCGCAAAAATCATTCCGGAGCATGCCGCGCTGGTCGAGTTCGGCGCCGGCGCGACCACGAAGGTCCGCCTGCTGCTCAATCATTGCAAGTTCGCTGCCTATGTGCCCGTCGACATCTCGGGCGACTTCCTCAAGGCGCAGGTCAACGGCCTGAAGCGGGATTTTCCGGCGCTCGGCATCTATCCGGTCGCAGCCGACTTCACCACGCCATTCGAGCTGCCGAAGGCGGTCGCGACGATGCCCAAGGTCGGCTTCTTCCCCGGCTCGACCATCGGCAATTTCGAGCCTCATGATGCGCAGGGCTTCCTGAAGAGCGCCCGCCAGATCCTCGGCAAGGGCGCCCAGATGATCATCGGTGCCGACCTCGAGAAGGACGAGCGCGTGCTCTTCGACGCCTATAATGACGCTGCCGGCGTCACCGCGCGCTTCAACCTCAATGTTCTCGTGCGCATCAACCGCGAGCTCGGTGGCAATTTCGACCTCTCCGCCTTCACCCACCGCGCGATCTACAATCGCGAGCGGCACCGCATCGAGATGCATCTGATCAGCAAGAAGAGCCAGACCGTGCGCCTGCTCGGCACCAGTTTCTCGTTCCGCCCGGGCGAGAGCATCCACACGGAGAACAGTTATAAATACAGCATCGAGCGCTTCGCCGCGCTGGCGCAGGGCGCCGGCTGGCGGGTGCGCGAGAGCTGGACGGATGCAGCCAAGATGTTTTCGGTGCATGCGCTGGAGGTGGCGGAGTAGACGCTCGGACACTGCGGCGCATCCTTCGAGACGCCCGCTTAGGCGGGCTCCTCAGGATGAGGACGGAGTGTGCGGCGGCAGCTTCAACGGGCGCTGACGCGAATTAGCCTCATCCTGAGGAGACCGCCACCGGGTCCGCGCTAAGCGTGGCCCGGTGTCAGGCTCAGCGGTCGTCTCGAAGGACGAGGCGCTTGCTCACGCGGGTTCCGAGTCCTCAACCTCCTCCGCCTTCGACCCCAGCGACACCGACTCCCACACCGCGACCACGATCAAGATCAGGCTGGTCGCAACCGACAGCCAGAGCGGCGACAGATCGGCGGCGAACCACCACAGCGCCAGCAGCAGGATGATGCCAATGCCGTGCGAGAGCTGGAGGAAGCCGCGGATCGAATGCTTGAACAGGATGGTGCCGACCAGGAACACCAGCGGACCGCCGATCGTGCTCACGATGGTGCGGACGTCGGAATGGCCGGTCGGGTGCTTGAGCACCAGCTCGTCCGAGACCGCGGTCAGGATGATGCCGGCGACGATCGGCGTGTGCAGGTAGGTGTAGGCGAGCCGGGCCAGGCGGCCGGATTCGGCGGATTTCGAGATGCGTTCGGAGCCGGCCTCGGCCCCCTTGTGGAAATAGACCCACCACATCGCGATGCTGCCGACCAGCGCCGAGACGAAGCCAAGGATGTTGTCGGCGGTCCACTCCAGCTCGGCGAAGGTGGCGCCGTTGACGACGATGGCCTCGCCGAGCGCGATGATGATGAAGCCGGCGCAGCGTTCGGCCATGTGGCCGCCCTCGACGGCCCAGGCCTCCACCGACGAGAATCCCAGCTTCGGGACCCAGAAGCGGACCGCCGGCGAGACGTATTCGATCGTCAGCGCCGCGATCCAGAACCACAGCCGCTGCTGCCCGTGCGCGAGGCCACCGAGGATCCAGAACACCGCGGAGCCGCAGAGCCAGACCAGGATGCGGATCGCGTTGTGCCGCACCGCGGTGCGGTGGCGCGGGGTCGCGAACATCCAGAACGCGGTGCGTCCAACCTGCATGGTCGCGTAGGCGAGCGCGAACCACAGGCCCCGGCCCTCGAACGCGGTCGGGATCGTCGTCGACAGCACGAGCCCACCCAGCATCATCAGGAAGAGCAGGATGCGGAACCGGCGTCAGCTCGGGATTGAGCCAGTTGGTGACCCAGGCGGTGTAGACCCACACCCACCATACCGCCAGAAACAGCAGTGTGACCTCGACCGCGCCGAGCGGCGTGAAATGGTGCAGCAGCGTGTGCGAGACCTGCGTGATCGCAAACACGAAGACGAGGTCGAAGAACAGCTCGGCATTGGTGACGCGGCTGTGCTGGTTCGGCACGATGACGCGAAACATCGCGCCGCGCGGATTGTCCGCAGCCATCATCGTGCCCTCGGTCGCGAAATCAGGTCAGGTGCAATTCGGTCAAGTACTTGGCACCCCGGTCTGCAGCGCGAGCGCATGCAGCACGCCGCCCATCTGGCCGCGCAGGGACTGATAGACGATCTGGTGCTGCTGGACGCGGGACTTGCCGCGGAAGGATTCGGAGATCACGGTCGCGGCATAGTGATCGCCATCGCCAGCGAGGTCACGGATGGTCACCTCGGCATCGGGGATTGCTGCCTTGATCATCGCCTCGATATCGTGGGCGTCCATGGGCATTCGGGTCTAGCTCCTTAATCTCGGCTTGGATCAGCCTCACCGTCGAATCGCTGCCGGGGTCCCCTCGCCGGCAAGGGCAAACTTAGCGTGATCGGGCTTCTGCGTCACGCGTTCCGGCACTATATCCCTCGTGCCATCAGGATAAAGGCACGACAAAGTGCCGCGCGGCAGATTGATCGAAAAGGCGTGAAATCATGAAGCTTCCAGGGCCCGACCACCCCATCACCATCAGCCAAAACCCCCGACGCGTCCGCGTCACGGCGGGCGATATCGTGATCGCCGAGACCAGCAGGGCGCTGACCCTGAAGGAGGCGAAATATCCGGCAGTGCAATATGTGCCGCGGGAGGACACCAACATGGCGCTCCTGGAGCGCACCGACCGCGTCACCCACTGCCCCTACAAAGGGGACGCGAACTATTACAGCGTCAAGGCCGACGGCAAGACGCTGGACAACGCGATCTGGACCTACGAGACGCCCTACCCCGCGATGACCGAGATTTCCGGCCATCTCGCCTTCTATCCGGACAAGGTGAAGATCGAGGAAGTGGGGTAATTGCCTCGCACGCCGCCGTCATGGCCGGGCCTTGTCCCGGCCATCCACATTCTTGGCCGCAATCGATAAGACGTGGATGCCCGGGTCAAGCCCGGGCACGACGACTGAGCGTGCTGACGCAGACCGGCTGCGCCCACGCAACCCTGCTAGGCCCTGAAGACCGTGAGCCCTAATATCAGCAGCACCAGGAAGATCACGACGAAGATATAGAACAGGAAGCGGGCGATGTCGGCGGAGGCGGCCGAGATGCCGGTGAAGCCGAGCACGCCGGCCACGATCGAGACGAGTAGGAAAATCAGCGCCCATTTCAGGATCGTCATTGCCAGCTCCGAAATAGCTGCCGCTCGTCGCGGCCCCGTCAAGCCCATTCGCGAAGGCTAACTTCGCTGCCCGGAACTGGTTCCTAATGTCGCCACGGGCTGACCTACCGCCTAAACTGCCCTTGCTGAATCGAGTTCCCGGCGGCACAGTCCAGCCGGGAGCAGGAACGCGATCGGGGCGGCCACGATGACGATGTCACATTCAGCGACGATCGGCGCAGAGGTGCATGCCGCGCCGAAGAGCAAGGCGCGCAATTTGGCGATCGATCGCGCCCGCACCTTCCTCACTCTGGTGGTGCTGCTGCATCACGCGGTGATCCCCTATACCTATTTCGGTCATACCGATCCGAAGTACTTCTTCGGCTTCGACATGATCGTGCTCGCCACCGACAGTTTCTTCATGGCGATGTTCTTCTTCCTGTCGGGACTGTTCGCCTGGTCCGGTATCGCCCGGAAGGGACCGTTGAACTATTTGCAGGATCGCCTGCTTCGACTCGCGCTGCCATTCGTGATCTGCGCCTTCACGGTTATTCCGCTCGCCTATTACGCCATCTCACTTCGGCAGCATCCCGAGATCGGCTTTTCGGAATATTATTGGAATATGATCACGAAGGGCCCGTGGCCGAGCGGTCCGGTCTGGTTTCTCTGGGTCTTATTCGGCTTCGACCTGGTTGCCTGCCTGCTGTACCGGCTGTCGCCCAATCTGCTCGATCCAATCAATCGCCTCTCGCTATACGGTCGCCGTCGGCCCGCCGCGTTCTTCGCAGTCATGCTTGCCGTGACCGCGGCCTTCTACATTCCCGGGCGGGTTCACTTCGGAGCAAGCAGTTGGTTCGAGTTCGGGCCGTTCTCGGTCCAGCACGGGCGCGTGATGCTCTACGCGACCTATTTCTTTTTCGGTGCCGGCATTGGCGTTGCGCAAATGGATCGCGGGCTGCTCGCCGTCGACGGCCGGATGGCGAAGGTCAGCTGGGACTGGATGGTGCTGACGATCGTTCCGTATTGCCTCTTGTGGGGACTGATCTTTATCAAGCGCGAAATACTGGGCAATCCGACGCCGTTGCCGGACTGGTATGAAGCGCTCTATGCCATCTGCTTCACTGTCTTCAGCGTAGCCATCATGTTTCTGATCCTGGCCTTTTTCCAGAGGTTCAAGCAATCAGGTTCAGCCAAGTTGCTCGATCCAATGCAGAGCGACGCGTATGGCATGTTCCTGGTGCACTATCCGATCGCACTGTGGCTGCAATACTGGCTGTTCGACTATGATCTGCCAGCGATCGCCAAGGCGACGATCGGGTTCGTGCTGACAGTCGCGTTCAGTTGGGCGCTAACGCGCGCCTTGCGCCAGATCCCCGGGGCAACGAACGTGCTGTGATTGAGCCTAGCCATTCCGGGGCGATGCGTAGCATCGAACCCGGAATCTCGTGATTCCGGGTTCGCGCTTTCGCGCGCCCCGGAATGACCCTCAGGCCGCCTTCCCGCTCATATACTCAGGCAGCCAGCGCTCGAACGACTTCCGAAGCGCGTCGATCGTAACCGGCGCCTCGCCCGCGATCGCGATGGCATCGCCACCGGTGGTGCCGATGCGCACGCAGGGCACCTCGCAGCCGCGCATCTTGGCGAGCACGCGGCCGGCTTCCGTTTCCGGCACGGTGACGAGATAGCGCGCCTGGTCCTCGCCGAACCAATAGGCCTGGGGGACCAGCGCGGTCGGCGCCGCCAGCAGCTTGGCGCCGATGCCGCCCGCGATCGCCATTTCGGCAAGCGCGATCAGCAGGCCGCCGTCGGAGAGGTCGTGCACGGCGGTCGCGGTGCCCGCATGGATCATTCCGCGCACGCAGTCACCATTGCGCTTCTCCGCGGCGAGATCGACCGGCGGCGGCGCGCCCTCCTCGCGGCCGCAGATGTCGCGCAAATAAACCGACTGGCCGAGCCAGCCGTGGGTTTCGCCGATCAACAGGATCGCCTCGCCTTCGGCCTTGAACGCGAGCGAGGCCGACTTGGTGAAGTCGTCGAGCAGGCCGACACCGCCGATCGACGGTGTCGGCAGGATCGCGCGGCCGTTGGTCTCGTTGTAGAGCGAGACATTGCCGGAGACGACCGGGAAATCCAGCGTGCGGCAGGCTTCCGAGATGCCCTTCAGGCAGCCGACGAACTGGCCCATGATCTCGGGCCGCTCAGGATTGCCGAAGTTGAGATTGTCGGTGATCGCGAGCGGCTTGCCGCCGACCGCGGTGATGTTGCGCCAGGCTTCCGCCACCGCCTGCTTGCCGCCTTCGAACGGATCGGCCTCGCAATAGCGCGGCGTGACGTCGACGGTGAGCGCGAGGCCCTTCGGACCGTCCTGCACGCGCACCACCGCGGCATCGCCGCCAGGACGCTGCACGGTGTTGCCGAGGATGACGTGATCGTACTGCTCCCACACCCAGCGCTTGCTGCACATATCGGGCGTGCCGATCAGCTTCTCCAGCGCAGCACCGACACCCATCGGCGCCGGTACGTCCCGCGCATGCACGATCGGCAGCGCGGCCGAGGGGATATGCGGGCGGTCATAGACCGGCGCCTCGTCGCCGAGCTCCTTGATCGGAAGGTCAGCCATGACGTCGCCGCCATGCTTGACCACGAAGCGCTTGCTCGGCGTGGTGTAGCCGACCACGGCGAAGTCGAGGCCCCACTTCTTGAAGATGGCCTCGGCTTCCTGTTCCTTCTCGGGCTTGAGAACCATGAGCATGCGCTCTTGACTCTCCGAGAGCATCATCTCGTAGGCGCTCATACCGGTCTCGCGGGTCGGCACCGCATCGAGATCGAGATCGACGCCGAGGTCGCCCTTGGCGCCCATCTCCACCGCCGAGCAGGTCAGACCGGCCGCGCCCATGTCCTGGATCGCGATGACGCAGCCCTTCTCCATGATCTCGAGGCAGGCCTCGAGCAGCAGCTTTTCGGCGAAGGGGTCGCCGACCTGCACCGTCGGGCGCTTCTCCTCGGATTTGTCGTCGAACTCGGCCGAGGCCATCGAGGCGCCGTGGATGCCGTCGCGCCCCGTCTTGGAGCCGAGGTAGACGATCGGCATATTCACGCCGGAGGCGGCCGCATAGAAGATCTTGTCCGCGTCGGCGAGGCCCACCGCCATCGCGTTGACGAGGATGTTGCCGTCATAGCGGGTGTGGAAGCGCACCTGGCCGCCGACCGTCGGCACGCCGAAGGAATTGCCATAGCCGCCGACGCCTGCGACCACGCCGGAGACGAGATGGCGCGTCTTGGCGTGCTCGGGCGCGCCGAAGCTCAGCGCATTCAGGCAGGCGATCGGCCGTGCGCCCATGGTGAAGACGTCGCGCAAGATGCCGCCGACGCCGGTGGTCGCGCCCTGATAGGGCTCGATGTAGCTCGGGTGGTTGTGGCTCTCCATCTTGAAGACGACGGCCTGGCCGTCGCCGATGTCGATCACGCCGGCATTCTCGCCGGGCCCCTGGATCACCCAGGGCGCCTTGGTCGGCAGGCCGCGCAGATGGATGCGCGAGGACTTGTACGAGCAGTGCTCGTTCCACATCGCCGAGAAGATGCCGAGCTCGGTGAAGGTCGGCTCCCGCCCAATCAGCTTCAGGATGCGCTCATATTCGTCGGGCTTGAGCCCGTGGGCGGCAACCAGTTCGGGGGTGATCTTCGGTTCATTCTTCATGGCTTCAGGGGCTTTCGGCGGCGTTTGGCCGTTCTTAGGAACATCGGATGGCTTCGAAAAGCCCTTTATGACGCATTTTCCCGCTGTCCCACGTTTTGCGGCCGAGGGCCTTCTCGGGAACAGGAATTGCATTGCGCGAACGGATCGGATCTAAGGGCTCAAGACCCGCAATTGAAGGCCTATTTCCTTGCACGAATTGACCAAACCGCTCCCGCCCCGCCGCCCCGACCTCCACGTCGCCGCCGAGGGGGAGTTTGCCGGCTGGCGGACCTGGATTCGCGACAGTTTTGAGTCCCATGTCGGGCCCTTCTGGCACCGGATCGAACAGGATGGCAGCGTCCGCTGTGCCTTCAGGGTCGAGAAGAAGCACCTCAACGGCTCGGGCAACGTCCACGGCGGCTGCTACATGGCCTTTGCCGACTATTCGCTGTTCGCGATCGCCACCCACGAGCTGGATGGCAGGGCCGTGACCACCAATTTCGCCTGCGAATTCCTCGATGCGGCACGGGAGGGCGAGTTGATCGAATGCACCGGTGAGGTGAGCCGGGCCGGCGGCTCGCTGATCTTCCTGCGCGGCAAGATGATGTCCGGCGGACGGGCGCTGTTCACCTTCTCGGGCACGATCAAGCGGATGAAGCGGAAGGCGTAACAGCAGGCAAACGCATCGCGCGACGCCTTCCCTTTGCGCGCCCGGATGCGAAGCAATTAATAACCCACCGACGCGAAGAGCCGAACCGCTCGCGACCTGGCAGTTGATCAACTCGATCTTCCCAGCCTGGAGATCACCAGGCGTCAAATGGGCTTGAGCAACAATCCGCTGGCCAATTCCCGAAAGGCTTCAACGGCCTTGTTCAGCACGGATGGCGGATCGTCGGCTGCGGCGACCCATAGCGCTGCGCTCAGCGCGGCTCCGTTCAGCAGTCGTCCTGCCGCTTCGACATCAACCGGCTTCACGAGCCTCTCTTCGATGAGTGACCGGATCGTTCGCATGGTGATATCTAGGCAGGCGTTCTCACCGGGCCACTTCGATGGATCACCGAGTACTGCGGGTCCATCCAAAAGCATGATGCGCTGAATTTCAGGATCGAGCGCCATTTCGATATAGGCGGAGCCCTCTGCGAGTAGGCCTTGCCACAAGGTGGGCGCTTGCTCCCGTACCGCGCGCAGCCGCTCCGCCATTTCGCCATCGATCTGCTCGACGACGGCCCAGAGCAGCCCCTTCTTGTCTTCGAAATTGTGATACAGCGCGCCCCGCGTCAGCCCCACCGAGGCCGTCAGCTCATCCATCGAAGCGTCTGCATAACCTTGCGTGGCGAATGCCTTACGCGCGGCGCCGATGAGCTTGGCCCGATTTTCCGCCATGGCTGCGGCGCGCTTTCCCTCGGCCATGCTCGCTCCATTTTCCAGTTGACATACGCCACGTATGTGAGTGATATCTCGCATACGAAGCGTATATGAACGATGCCACGGCCGGCGCCGTAAGGCAATTCGGCCGTCTTTCCGGTGTTTTTTCGAAAGGCTCAAAACATGCCCCAGCCCGAGGCCATCTTTCCCGCTAACCGCCATGCACTTTACGAAGCGCACCGCTACTCGGCTGCCATCCGGTCCGGCGACTTGCTGTTCGTCTCGGGGCAGGTCGGTAGTCGCGAGGACGGCTCACCCGAGCCGGTTTTCCAGCACCAAGTCCGGCGTGCGTTTGCCAATTTGCGCGCCGTGCTCGCAGCGGCCGGATGCACGCTGGACGATGTGGTTGACGTCACCACGTTTCACACCGATCCTGAGAAGCAGATCGAAACCGTGATGGCTGTCCGTAGCGCGGAGATCGGCGACGCGCCCTATCCGAACTGGACGGCTGTCGGCGTGAATTGGCTTGCCGGGTTCGACTTCGAGATCAAGGTCGTCGCCCGGATTCCTTCAGCTGCGTAAGGTCGCTTCCCGCCAATGCGGGAGCCGCCTATTGCTTGGCATCATCCGCCAGCATCTTGCGATACTTCTCGACGTCGCGCATCACCAGCTTCTGGAGAATTTCGGGCGTGTGCTCGTCGGGATCCGGCGCGACGGTCGACAGGTCGGCAAAGCGCTTCTTCACCGCCTCCGTTTCCACGGCGGTGCGGGCGGCAGCATTGAGTTTTGCGATGATGGCGGGCGGCGTGCCCTTCGGCGCGAACAGGCCGTTCCAGCCCTGCGCCTCGAAGTCGGGCAGCCCGGCTTCGGCCGACGTCGGCAGCTCCGGCAGTGTCGCGAGCCGCACGGTCGAGCCGACGACCAGACCCTTCACCAGCTTCTCGTTGATCGACTGCGAGACAGAGGCCGCCGCGTCGCAGACGCCGTCGATCTGGCTGCCGACCGCATCGGTGAGCGCGGGCGCGGCGCCGCGATAGCCGACCAGCGTCGCGTCGATCCCCGCCGCGGTAACGAAGCTCTTGCAGATCAGGTAATTCGAGGAGCCGACCCCGGCATGGCCGAGATTGATCTTGCCGGGATTGGCCTTGGCATAGGCGATGAACTCTTTCAGATCCTTCGCCGGAAAATCCTTGCGCAGCGCGATGATGCCGAACGTCTTCGCCACCATTGCGATCGGCACGAAGGAGTCGGGCGTGAATGGCAGCTTTGGATAGATCGTGTAGGTCGCGGCATTGGTGCCGGCATTGCCGATCGCGATGGTGTAGCCGTCAGGCTCGGCGCGCGAGGCGCGGGCCAGCGCGGTCGAGCCGCCGGCGCCCGCGACATTCTCGATCACGATGGTCTGGCCGAGCGCGATGCCCATCTGCTCGGCCACCGTGCGCGCGATCACGTCCGAGGTGCCGCCGGCCGCGAACGGCACGATCATGGTGATCGGACGCTTGGGAAAGTCCTGCGCGAATGCCGCCGTCGCAAACGCAATGACCACGGCGGCGGCCGACAGCCGCTTCAACACGAACCGGGATCACGCGGCCTTTTCCAGGTGTGCGGTGAGGCCGGCGAACAGGCCGCGGCCGTCGGTGCAGCCCATGATGTCTTCGACGTGATTTTCGGGATGCGGCATCATGCCGAGCACATTGCCCCCCTCGTTGATGATCCCGGCGATGGAATGCGCCGCGCCGTTAATGTTGTTGGCCTCGTCGACCACGCCGTCGGCCGAGCAGTAGCGATAGAGCACCCGCCCCTCGCCTTCGAGCCGCTTGATGGTCTCTTCATCTGCTTCGTAATTGCCCTCGCCATGGGCGACGGGCACGCGGATCACCTGACCGGCATTGTAGCCGCGGGTGAACGGCGTGTCGGAGCGCTCTACGCGCAGATGCACGTCCTTGCAGATGAATTTCAGCCGCGCATTGCGCATCAGGATGCCCGGCAGCAGGCCGGACTCGCACAGGATCTGGAAACCGTTGCAGACGCCGAGCACCAGCCCGCCCTTGCCCGCATAATCGCGCACCGCATCCATCACCGGCGACCGCGCCGCGATCGCGCCACAACGCAGATAGTCGCCGTAGGAGAACCCGCCCGGCACGACGACGAGATCGGTGCCCGCCGGCAGCGACGTCTCGGCGTGCCAGACCATCGCGGGCTCACGGCCAGAGACGAGCTTCAGCGCACGAGCCATGTCGCGCTCGCGATTGATTCCGGGGAAGACGAGGATGGCGGCTTTCATTGTGCGGGTGCGTCATTCAGTTCGAGGCGAGTTTCAATACGGTCCAAGCGAGTTTCGTGGCGGACTAGGGTGGCATGAATGCTCGAAATCTCCTGAAAAACGCTGGTGATTTCGTGGCGGATGCCAGTCTGGGACGTTCGCATGGGCTGCATTTCTTGCTTGAGGTCGTCGATCTTTCCATCGACCTGCGTAAGCCGCGCTTGGATCGACTTCATCACCTCGAACATCAATTCCGGTGTGACGTCGGCCATGCTGCCGGTCCCTATGCCTTCATCTCGATGGCGTAGTTCTCGATCACGGTGTTCGCCAAGAGCTTGTCGGCGGCTTCCTTGAGCGCCGCCTCCGCCTTGGCCTTATCGGCGCCGGCGAGCTCGATGTCGAACACCTTGCCCTGGCGGACGCTGGCGACGCCGTCGACGCCGAGCGACTTCAGCGCGCCTTCGATGGCCTTGCCTTGCGGATCGAGGATGCCGTTCTTCAGGGTAACGGTGACACGTGCCTTCACGTCAAAATCCTCTTCAGCTCTTCACCAGCACGGGACCCGTGCCCTGCGGACGCTCGTTCTCCATGAGGATGCCGAGGCGCTTTGCGACTTCCGTGTAGGCCTCGAGCAGGCCACCGAGATCTCTGCGGAAACGGTCCTTGTCGAGCTTCTCGTTCGACTTGATGTCCCACAGACGGCAGCTATCCGGCGAGATCTCGTCGGCGACGATGATGCGCATCATCTCGTTCTCGAACAGGCGGCCGCACTCCATCTTGAAATCGACGAGGCGGATGCCGATGCCGAGGAAGAGGCCGGTGAGGAAGTCGTTGACGCGGATGGCGAGCGCCATGATGTCGTCGATCTCCTGCGGCGTCGCCCAGCCAAAGGCGGTGATGTGCTCTTCCGACACCATGGGGTCGTTGAGCTGGTCGTTCTTGTAATAGAACTCGATGATCGAGCGGGGCAGCTGCGTGCCCTCCTCGATGCCGAGGCGCTGCGACAGCGAGCCGGCGGCGACGTTCCGCACCACCACTTCCAGCGGCACGATCTCGACCTCGCGAATCAGCTGCTCGCGCATGTTGAGGCGGCGGATGAAATGGGTCGGCACCCCGATGTCATTGAGGTGCTGAAACAGGTACTCCGAGATCCGGTTGTTGAGGACACCCTTGCCCTCGATCACCTGATGCTTTTTGGCATTGAACGCGGTGGCGTCGTCCTTGAAGTGCTGGATCAGGGTACCGGGCTCGGGACCTTCATAGAGTACCTTTGCCTTGCCTTCATAAATACGACGCCGACGGCTCATGGGGATGTACCGTGTTTTGTTGAAATCCATGTATTTGGTGTGCTCCGGTTACCAGGTTACGACCCACAGCGGAGCTGCCGTGAACGGCCGGGAACCAGTCTATAACCCCAAGGAAACCTGAGGAAACAGAACGGGAACCAAGCCTTCAGGCAACCTATCCGATTGGCTGTCGCAGCACAATCGATCCGGTCCATCCGACGCTGACTTATACCGCCTTGCCTGCGGCTTAACGGCTCGTTGTTTTGCCGATTCCTGCCCTCTATCTAGGCATGCACGTGGGCCATCGCAACGAGGCGGACCGGGGCCCGGAAAGCGAAGGAATTGGAAGAGGCATGAGCGAAATCAACAAGCGCGAGGAAGGCTTTGAGAAGAAGTTCGCCCTCGACGAGGAGCAGAAGTTCAAGGCGGAAGCCCGCCGCAACCGGCTGCTTGGGCTGTGGGCGGCCGAAAGGCTCGGAATCACCGGCGAGGCCGCCACGGCCTATGCCAAGGAGGTCGTCGCAGCCGATTTCGAGGAGGCCGGCGATGGCGACGTCCTGCGCAAGGTGATGGGCGATTTCGCCGCAAAGAACGTGGCGATCACCGAACAGGCGATTCGGGCCAAGATGAGCGAGCTGCTCGCGGTCGCGGCCGCCGAGGTGAAAGCCGGGACATAAGGCGACAGGAAGCGGCGAACGACGTTGTCAACCCCGTTCGCCGCCTCCCGCATAACAACTTGCGGCAAGGCCCGGTCAATGCCAAATGAGCGGCATGCCTCAGGATCAAATCTCGAACGTCCTCGCCGAACGCTATGCCTCGCCCGCGATGCGCGCCATCTGGAGCGGCGAAGGCAAGGTTCGCCTCGAACGCGACTATTGGATCGCCGTGCTGAAGGGTCAGCGCGATCTCGGCATCCCGGTGCCGGATGGCGTGATCGAGGCTTACGAGCGCGTCAAGGACCAGGTCGACCTCGCCTCGATCATGCGCCGCGAGCGCATCACCCGCCACGACGTCAAGGCGCGGATCGAGGAGTTCTGCGATCTCGCCGGTCACGAGCACCTGCACAAGGGCATGACCAGCCGCGACCTCACCGAGAATGTCGAGCAGCTCCAGGTCTATCGCGGGCTGCAGCTGATCGAGACCAAGAGCATCGCCGCGCTGATCCGGTTTGCCAGGCACGCAAAGCAGCTGCGCGACGTGCCGTTCACGGCGCGCACGCACAACGTCGCCGCGCAGGTCACCACGCTCGGCAAGCGCGTCGCGATGTTCGGCGAAGAGATGCTGCTGGCGCATCAGAGCCTCGTCAACGTGCTGAACACCTATCCCGCGCGCGGCCTGAAGGGCGCGGTCGGCACACGGCTCGACCAGATCACTTTGTTCAACGGCGACGCCGGCAAGGCCCGCGCCCTCGAACAGCGCATCCTCGTCCATCTCGGCCTGCCCAGGAGTTTCGATGCCGTCGGCCAGGTCTATCCGCGCAGCCTCGACTTCCGCGCCGTCAGCGTGCTAGTCGATCTCGCCAGCGGCCCCGGCAGCTTCGCCAAGACGCTGCGCCTGATGGCCGGCCATGAGCTCGCCAGCGAAGGTTTTGCCAAGGGCCAGGTCGGCTCCTCCGCGATGCCGCACAAGATGAACAGCCGCTCCTGCGAGCGCATCAACGGCCTGCATGTGGTGCTGAAGGGCTATCTCGCGATGGCCGCGGGCCTTTCCGGTGACCAGTGGAACGAGGGCGACGTCTCCTGCTCCGTGGTCCGCCGCGTCATGCTGCCCGACGCCTTCCTCGCCATGGACGGCCTGCTCGAGACCCTGCTCTCGGTGCTCGACCAGATGGAGATTTTCGACGCGGTCGTCGCGACCGAGCTCAACCGTTATCTGCCCTTCCTGCTGACCACCACGGTGATGATGGAAGCGGTGAAGAAGGGCGCGGGGCGCGAAGGCGCGCACGAGGCGATCAAGGAGCATGCGGTCGCGGCCATCCGCGACCTGCGCACCGGAAAGATCGTGCAGAACGACCTGTTGCAGCGTCTCGCTGCCGACCAGCGTCTTGGCCTCAGCGAAGCCGAGCTGCAGCGCGTGCTCGATCACGGCCGCGCCAATTCCGGCGATGCCGGCGCGCAGGTCGATCATTTCGCCGAGCAGGTCGATGCGCTGGCAAAAGCGAAGCCCGAGGCGGCCAGCTACGCGCCGGGCGCGATTTTGTAAGCGAATAGTGAGTGGCGAGTAGCGAATAGGAAAAGTCCATTCGCTACTCGCAATTCGCCGTTCGCCCCCTCACTCCTCCTTGAAGCCGTACTCCGGCACATTGCCGCTGGCACCGTAATATTTGTACGGCAGGAATTTTCCGCTCATCGTGATCTTGACGCGGTCGCCCTTCGGGTTGGCGACGCGCTCCATGGCCATGTCGAAGTCGATCGCCGACATGATGCCGTCGCCGAATTCCTCCTCGATCAGCGCCTTCCAGGCCGGACCGTTCACCATCACCATCTCGTAGAAGCGGTAAATCAAGGGATCGGTCGGCGGCATCCGCGTGCCGGTGCCGCGCATCGGCACCTCGTTGAGCATCGCAACTTCCGCCTTCGACAGGCCGAACAGCTCGCCCGCATTCGCCGCCTGCGGCTTTGTCAGCTTCATCTGGCCGAGGATCGCGCCGACGATCAGAACTTCGGAGTAGCCGCCGATCTTCTCGCAGATGTGTTTCCAGCTCCAGCCCTTCTCGCGCTTGATGTCGAGCAGCTTTTCGGTGAGGTCTTCGCGTTTCATTCTCGGGTCTCCTCTTCGTTGGATGTCAGTGCGCCCGGGCAAAAGCGCAAAGCGCCTCTTCAAATAGAATGTCCCGGGCATCCACGTTCTTGGCCGTGGTTCAAGAAGACGTGGATGGCCGGGACAAGCCAGGCCATGACGTCTCTCCAGGCGGCTCCAGCTTCGCATCTGATGCGATCGTCAGCCCGGGCTTGCCGATGTGGACCACGGGCACGTTGCGCGGATCGTGATCGGGCGTCTCGGCGGCAAAGCTCTTGCTGCGCGTCACCAGGAAATCGATGATGTGGTTGCGCAGCGCGTAGTAGAGCGGATGGCGGTGCAGGTCGGTACGGCCGCGATCCCTGGGCAGCGGGTTCTCGACGACCTCGGCCAGCACCGCGCCCGGGCCGTTGGTCATCAGGAAGATCTTGTCGGCGAGATAAATGGCCTCATCGACGTCATGGGTGATCATGAACGCGGTCTGCCCGGTTTCGAGACAAATCCGCCGCACCTCGTCCTGGAGCGTGCCGCGCGTCAGCGCGTCCAGCGCCGAGAACGGCTCGTCCATTAGCATCATCTTCGGCGTGATCGACAGCGCCCGCGCGATGCCGACGCGCTGCTTCATGCCGCCTGACAGCTCGGAGGGACGCTTGTGCTCGGAGCCGGAGAGGCCGACGAGGTCAATGAAAGTCTGCGCATGCGCCCTCACCTTCGCCCGATCCCAGCTCCGCCATTTCGAGCTCACGGCATAGGCGACGTTGCCGAGCACGGTGCGCCAGGGCAGCAGCGCGTGGCTCTGGAAGATCACGGCACGGTCGAGGCTGGTGCCCGCGATCGCCTGCCCGTCAACGATGACGGCGCCCTCGCTCGGCGCATCGAGGCCGGCGAGAATGTTGAGCACCGTGGTCTTGCCGCAGCCGGAATGGCCGATCACGCAGCAGAACTCGCCGCGGGCCATCGACAGCCAGAGATTCTCGAATATCGTCGTCGCGCCGCCCGCGCCCGGATAGCGCTTGGCAATGCCTTCGATGGAGATGAATTTGTCGGTCATGTCAGGTCTGGTGTCCCGCACGCGGTGCAGCGTGCAGCGGTGCGCCGCAGATGCGGGACCCATGTCGCCACAATGGGTCCCGGTTCAACACTGCAACTCTGCGCGCTGCAGTGCGCCCGGGACACGGGAGTGATGGTCATTGAACCCACAGCCCTACTCCGGAAACGTGACCATGCGCGTGAAGCGCGCCAGGATCTGGTCGAGCAGCATGCCGACGATGCCGATCAGGAGGATGGCGATGATGACGTTGGTGATCGAGAGGTTATTCCACTCGTTCCAGACGAAGTAGCCGATGCCGGTGCCGCCGACGAGCATCTCGGCCGCGACGATGACGAGCCAGGCGATGCCGATCGAGATGCGCATGCCGGTCAGGATCGTCGGTGCCGCCGCGGGGAGGATGACGGTGAAGGCGCGCCTGACGGTGCCGACCTCCAGCGTGCGCGCCACGTTGATCCATTCCTTGCGCACGCTCGCGACGCCGAACACGGTGTTGAGCAGCATCGGCCAGATCGCGCAGATGAAGATCACGAAGATCGCGGAGGCCGAAGAGTCCTTAATGGTGTAGAGCGCCAGCGGCATCCAGGCCAGCGGCGAGATCGGCTTCAGCACCTGGATGAAGGGATCGAGCGCCTTGCTCAGCAGCGGCGACATGCCGATCAGGAATCCGAGCGGAATGGCGACGAGCACGGCGAGCAGATAGCCGGTGCCGACGCGCGCGATCGAATAGGCGAGCTGGATGCCGAGCCCCTTGTCGTTGGGGCCGTTGTCGTAGAACGGCCGCTTCAGATGCTCCCAGAGCTTGGCGCCGACATCGAGCGGCCCGGGCATCGCGGATTTGCCCTGCGTTGCCGTCAGGCCCATCAGCTTGGCGTATTCCGGGCTCATCGTCGCGACCGGCGCGGTGGAGCGCGTAGCCAGATGCCAGATGCCGAGGAAGGCAGCGAGCAAGACGATGGAGAGGAGGCTGGCGCGGAGACGGAGGGAGGACGTCATGACGCAACCTCCGCCACGCGTGTCCCGGACGCGATGCAGCACGAAGCGCTGCGCCGCGCCCGGGACACGAGAGCGGCGGACATCACGACGCCCTCCTGATCTTGAAGCTCGCGACGTAATCCTCAGGCTTCTGCGGGTCGAACGTCTTCCCCATCACGGCGAACGATTTGTAGGCGGTTGCCGGCGGCGACAGGCCCATCTCGGTCATCAGCTTCTTGGTGTCGGTGGCGAGATACACCTGCTCGGCGACCGCCTTGTAGTCGACATCGCCCTTGATCTGGCCCCAGCGCTTCATCTGCGTCAGCATCCACACCGCAAAGGATTGCCAGGGGAACGGATCGAAATCGACGCGCTTGGCATCGGTCTTCACCCCGCCGAAGCCGTCGGCGTAGGTGCCGGTCAAGACCTGCTCCAGCACGGTGACCGGCGCGTTGATGTAGTTGGCGGGCGCGATCGCTTCCGCAATCTGCTTGCGGTTCTCCGCCTTCGACGCATAGGCCGTGGCATCGACGATGGCGCGCGTCAGCGCCGCAAAGCTGTTCGGCGCTGACGTGATGAACTCCTTGCTGGCGGCGAAGCTGCAACAGGGATGGCCGTCCCAGATCTCCTTCGACAGCAGATGCATGAAGCCGACGCCGTCATAGATCGCGCGCTGGCAGATATTGTCCGGCGCAAGGAAGCCGTCGATATTGTCGGCGCGCAAATTGGCGACCATCTCCGGCGGCGGCACCGAGCGCAGCTGCACGTCGGTGTCAGGGTCGAGCCCGTGCTCGGCGAGGTAATAGCGCAGCAGGTAATTATGCATAGAATAGTCGAACGGAATCGCGAATTTCATGCCCTTCCAGTCCGCAGGATTGCGTTTGTCCTTGTGCTTGGTCGCCAGCACGATGCCCTGCCCGTTGATGTTCTCGATCGCCGGCACGGCGAACGGAATCGCGTTGGCACCGAGCCCCAGCGAGATCGCGATCGGCATCGGCGCCAGCATGTGCGCGGCGTCGTATTCCTTGTTGATGGTCTTGTCGCGGATCACGGCCCAGCCGGCGGTCTTGACCACCTCGACATTGAGACCGTGCTTGGCATAGAACCCCATCGGCGCCGCCATGATGATTGGCGTCGCGCAGGTGATCGGGATGAAGCCGACCTTGAGGTCCTTCTTCTCGGGCGCGCCGGCTTGCGCGAACACCTCGGTCGCCGTCTTCAGCGGGAAGAACTGCGACAGTGCCGCGAGCGCAGTCGACGCGCCGACCGACTTCAGGAAGGCACGCCGCGCCACGTCCTGCGGAAACATCGCGCGCATCACGGCGGAGGCGACCACGCCCTCGTAACGCTTCTCCGCGCTCGCGAGCGGTTCGCAATGCAGCGACGTCGCCTGCTCGTGCTCAGCCGCGGAACGATGCTGGCCGCAGCCACAGCCGGCTCGAAGCTTGCGATCGGGATCAAACGGATTGTCGAACGTGGACATCGGCCCTCCTGCGCGTCGTTGCGAGGAGCAATTACGCAAGGAGCATGCCATGCCCCTTCGGGCGTCCAGTGCCTTGACGACGCAGCACTTTCGCCCGCGCTTGGCCGCTACGAAAACTCGTGATAAACGAGATTTCGTAGTTCAATTACGAGATTTCGCAATGGCAACGACGCCAATCTCCGTCCACGACGATGTGGCTCCTGTCATCGACCCGCGCATCGCAGCTTTCGAATCCTCGGTCGAGGCGACGCTGCTGGTCGATCCTTTCGCCGACCAGATCGTCGATGCCAATCCCGCCGCCTGCGCCCTGCTCGGCTACGACCGCGCCCTGCTGCGGCAGACCAGGGCCAGCACGCTTCACGCCGGCGAGCTTGCCGCCCTCACCGTCTTCACCCAGGCCGTGCTGCACAAGGGCGCCTATTGGACCACGGCGCTCAATCCCCGCCACGCGACCGGACAAGATCTCCGGCTCGAATATGCCGGCTGCCTGCTTCCGCATGGCGGCCGCACGCTGCTGCTGCTGACGCTGACCGATCTCGAAGCGCGCCGCCGGCGCAATGTCGATGCCGCCGCCGAAGACCATATGCGCGGCGGCATCTCGACCTGGCAGCGGGTCGAGCGCGTGTTCCAGGACATCGAGCGCGAGAACCAGCTGATCCTGCGCGCGGCCGGCGAAGGCATCTATGGCGTGAACGCGGAAGGCAAGACCACCTTCGTCAATCCAGCGGCCGAACGGATGCTGGGCTGGACCGCCGAAGAGCTGGTCGGCAAGGAGATCCACCCGATCGTCCACCACACCCACCACGACGGCCGGCACTATCACAATCATGATTGCCCGATCTATGCGGCGTTCCGAGACGGCGCCGTGCACCAGGTCGACGGCGAGGTGTTTTGGCGCAAGGACGGCTCGCCGGCCTGGGTCGAATACACCTCGACACCGATCCGCGATCGCGGCGTCGTGGTCGGCGCGGTCGTGGTGTTTCGCGACGTCAGCCAGCGCCGCGAGGCCGACGAGAAGCTGCACGCAGCGCTGGCCGAGGTCGACCGTCTGCGCGAGCGGCTGGAGTTGGAGAACGCCTACCTCCAGGAGGAAATCCGCATCGAGACCAATCCGCGCGGCATTATCGGCGGCAGCGAGGCGATCCAGAAGACGCTGCGCCAGGTCAAGCTGGTGGCGCCGACCACCGCGGCGGTGATGATCACCGGCGAATCCGGCACCGGCAAGGAGCTGATCGCGCGCGCCATCCACGAGGACTCCACCCGCAGCGACCGCCCGCTGATCCGCGTCAACTGCGCCGCGATCCCGCGCGAATTGTTCGAGAGCGAGTTCTTCGGCCATGTCCGCGGCGCCTTCACTGGCGCAACGCGCGACCGCATCGGCCGCTTCGAACTCGCCGACGGCGGCACGCTGTTCCTCGACGAGGTCGGCGAGATTCCGCTCGAATTGCAAGGCAAGCTGCTGCGCGTGCTGCAGGAAGGCCATTTCGAGCGCGTCGGCGAGGCGCGCACCCGCGCGGTCGACGTTCGCGTCATCGCCGCGACCAATCGCGATCT
The DNA here is from genome assembly GCF_054057995.1 of Bradyrhizobium sp. USDA 4486. Classification (NCBI taxonomy): domain Bacteria; kingdom Pseudomonadati; phylum Pseudomonadota; class Alphaproteobacteria; order Hyphomicrobiales; family Nitrobacteraceae; genus Bradyrhizobium; species Bradyrhizobium sp. USDA 4486. The sequence continues at coordinate 1,230,243 of NZ_JBSRZV010000001.1, read as the reverse complement.
CAAGCAGGAGGTCCAGCGCGGCCGCTTTCGCGAAGACCTCTATTTCCGCCTCAACGTATTCCCGATCGAGACGGTGCCCTTGCGCGAGCGGCGCGAGGACATCCCGCTGCTCGCCCAGCATTTTTTGACACGCGAAAGCAAGGCGCTGAAGTCCAACCTGCGCCTGTCGGAAGGCGATGCGCGGCGGCTGACCCGCTATGACTGGCCCGGCAACGTCCGCGAACTGCAGAACGTGATCGAGCGCGCCGCGATCCTGTCGCAGAATGGCCGCTTGCGCATCGATCTGCCGGATACATTAGGCGCACAAGCTCCGGCCGGAGCCACCCGCCAGAAGGCCGACGCGCGCCCCGCCGTCATGACATCGTCGGAGATGCGCGACCACGAGCGCGCCAACATTCTGGCCGCGCTCGAGGCCTGCGCCGGAAAAGTCTTTGGCCCCGGCGGCGCTGCCGAGATGCTCGACATCAAGCCGACCACGCTGGCCTCGCGGATCAAGGCGCTAGGAATCGCGCCTCGTCCCCAAGCGGCCCATCCTTCGAGACGCCCGCTTTAGGCGGGCTCCTCAGGATGAGGGCGGAGTGCGCGGCAGCAGTTTCAACAGGCACCGATGCCGCTTAGCCTCATCCTGAGGAGACCGCGAAGCGGTCGTCTCGAAGGACGAGGCGCGCGCTCAAGCCGCCTTGGTCGTCACACCTGCCATCGGCAGCCCCTGCTCGATCGGCAGCGAGGGATCGCGCGACCATTCGTTCCAGGAGCCGAAATACATCCGCACGTCCTTCACGCCGGCGTTCTTTAGCGCGAGGAACGTGTTCGAGGCGCGCGCGCCCTTGAAGCAGTAGAGATAGACCGGCGTGGTCTGCGAGATGCCGACCGTGGCGCATTCGGCCAGAATCTCGTCCTTGGACTTGAAGCGCGGGCCTTCGGCTGTCGGCTTCATCATCCGATACCATTCCAGCCACACCGCGCCCGGAATGCGGCCCTTGCGCGGGCAGAAATCCTTGCCGTACGGGGAGGAGCTGTCACCGATCCACTCGTCGACGTCCCGCACATCGAGGATCGCGATGCCCGGCTTGCCGACCGCGGCGAGCATGGTCTTGGCGTCGATCAGGATCTCACCGGCTTCAGGCACGACCGCGAACGAAGCCTTCACTGGCGTCGGCACGTCCTTGGTCACCGGCAAGCCCGCCGTCGACCAGGCGTCGAAGCCGCCATGCAGCACCTTCACCTTGGGATAGCCGAGCATGGTGAGCAGGTAATAGCCGCGGCAGGACTGGCCGAAGCCGGAGTTCATCGACTGCTCGTAGACCACGGCGGTCTCCTTGCCCGAAAGGCCGGCAGCGCCGAACGCATCGGCGAATTTGGTCTTCAGCTCGGCGATGCCATCCGGCGTCGAGGTTGCGAGGAAGGTGAAGATTTCATGCACGTTGACGGCGTTCGGCAGATGTCCGGCCGCGTAGGCGTCGGGATTGCGGGTGTCGATCATGACACATGGCTCTGTCTTCAAGAGATCGGCGAGTTCGACGGCATTGATCAGAACGTCAGTCATGGAAGCCTCTCCGTTGAGGTGGGTGGTCACGAGGGTCGTCTTGGGGTGGACTCGTAGAGATCAGGCATCGGCGAGCATCTTGCGCAGCTGCTTGGTGGCCGGCGTGACGATCGCAACGAAATAGGCCTCGCGCAGGCGACGCTGCGCGCGATGGCTTTTGAGATAGCCGCGCGCGCCACAATGCAGCATCGCGGCATGGGCCGCCGCGACACTGGCTTCGCCGGCGCGCAGGCGCAGCGCGACCACTTTGCGCCAGTAGGTCTCCTCCTCATTGTAGGGATCGCGCGCCAGCGCCATGGTCTCGCTCTCGAGCTCGGCGGCGAGATCGCGGAAATGGACGGGCTGCTGCGGCAGGTAGCGATTGACGTGGCCGAGGGAACCATCGACCTCGTCCATGATGTTGATGCAGTCCCTGATGACGCCGAGTGCCATGCCGGCCTGGAGCAGGATGAAGCCGGCGCGGATCTTCTTGACGAAGGGTTCGGCGGGATCGGCCAGGATCAGCTCGTCCGGCACGAAGACGTCTCGGAACTGCACGCCATAGGTGCCGGTGCCGTCCATCGCGAGGAACGGCTTGCATGGCGTCAGCGTGATCGCGGGGTCCGAGCAATCGGCCAGAAACATCACCGTGCCCTGATCCTCCTCGCATTCGAAGATGGTGCCGAAGAAATGGTCGGGGCCGAGATTGGACACCCAGGGCAACGCGCCGCGCACGATGTAGCCGCCGTCGACCTTCTTCCCCTTCAGCTTCAGTTTCTCGATGCCGAAGAAGCTCTTCATCGGGTTGGACAGCCCGGTGCCGCCGAGCACCCGGCCGGTCGAGAAGGCATCGCCGAAGCGTTTGGCCAGCTTCAAATTAGTCGAGTTCGCTGCGTACCAGACCAGCGTGTTCTGGCACCAGGCCATGAAGGCCGTGGCGCCGCAGACCTCGCCGATCGCCGCCATCGCCTGGATGGCGCAGCGCAGATCAGCGGGACCTTCATGGGGCACGTGGCTGCCCCAGGCGCCCACCGTGCCGAGTTCGCGCAGCACCTCGGACGGATAGACCGATCCGTCGTCGATGCCTGCGGCGAGCGGCGCGAGCCGCTCCCGCGCAATCCGCGCCACCTCGCCGGTGATGGACGGTGCGGGCTGATCCAGAACGGCGGCCCGCGATAAAGCCAGTGAACCCATGATCGTCTCCCGCACCCTGTCCTGCCTGTCCGCCGCTAGATGCCGACCTCGAGATTGACCGGGCGGGTGAAGGTGTTGGCGACCGGCGACCATTTCTTCACATGTCCGACCAGCGCGTTGATCTCGTCCGGCGAGATGCCCTCGCATTCCATGTCAACCTTGACGCGGACATCGGTGAAGCCCACCGGCTTGTCGGAGGTGTCGCCGGTGCCCCAGACTGCGGTGATGTTGAGGTCGCCTTCGAGCTCAAGCTCGAGCTTGTTGACGGTCCAGCCGCGATGCACGGCGTTGGCGTGCAGGCCGACGGCGAGGCAGGAGCCGAGCGCGGCGAGCGAAGCCTCCGACGGGTTGGGCGCGGTATCGTCGCCGAGTAACCCCGGCGGCTCGTCGACGATGTAGGGCGGCAGGTTGCGGATGTAGTTGGCGTGGCGGAATTTGCCTTCCGCGACCGTCTTGCACTTCAAGGTCTTGATGACCTTCGGATTCGCCTTGCCATTGGCGATCAGTTGCTCGAGGCCATTCTTGTCGATCGGCGCGAGGCAACCCGTCAGCACGGTCTTCTGAACGACGGCAGTCATCTTCTTCTCCCTGGCAGAAGTGAAAATCGGCAGGATACCGAACGGTCTGTTTTCTTGCATGGAGCGTGCCAGAGCAGCCCGAGAACGAAATGCGAAGCATTCGAGCCGCTTAGCCGCCGCTGCCTGCCGATTGACCAGCGCCCGCTTGCTCAAGGGCAATGCAGATGGGCGAGCCTCTGCGAATCTTTTCAGCGCGGAACAGATGCGGCTTGCTGATGCGGCGCGGCTGCGGCTAAGTTTGGACTTATGGCAAAAGCTTCCTCGAAGAAGACTGCAAACGCGCCGCATTCGGGCGCAGGCGACGACGAGTCCGCACGTGGGCGCCTGCTCAGCGCCGCAACGCATCTGTTCTGCAAGAACGGCATCAACGCCACCGGCATCGACGCGATCATCGAGGAAGCCGGCACCGCCAAGACCACGCTGTACAAACTGTTCGGCTCCAAGACCAATCTGGTCAACGCGGTGCTGGAGAGCGAAGGCAAGCAGTGGCGCGAATGGTTCATCGGCGCCATGGAAGCGGGTGGCGGCGACGCGCAGGCGAAGCTGGCGCGCATCTTTCCGGCGCTGAAGAGCTGGTTCGCCGAAGAGCGTTTCTACGGCTGCCCCTTCATCAATGCGGTCGGCGAGCACGACAAGGACGCCAAGCAATTCCGCAACATCGCGCTGAAGCACAAAAAGATCGTGCTCGGCCACATCGAGAAGCTCGCCGGCGAGCTCGGCTCCAGCGAGCCCGCAGTGCTGGCGCACCAGCTCGGCCTCATCATCGACGGCGCCATCGTCGCGGCGATGATCTCGCGCGACCCGGGCGTGGCCGATACGGCGGCGCTCACGGCCGGCCCCCTGCTCGGGCAGCCTAAGGCGAAGAAGAAGCGCGCGGCGGATCAGCTCGAGACGGTGTGATCCTGGCGTGATCTCGTAGGGTGGGCAAAGCGGAGCGTGCCCACCATCTCTGCGACACACAAAGTGTGGGCCCGGCGCTGCGCGCCTTTGCCCACCCTATGAGCCCTGTGCGCGACAAGACCTACGCGCTCTGCTCCACCATGCCCTGCAGCCGCACCAGCTCCGCCTCCAGATCGCGCTCCACGTCAGCGGCTCGGATATCCAGCACCCGATAGTCACGCGCCTCAAGCCACGCCCGCCGCGACGCGCGGTCGGCGGCGATGCTCTCACCCTCGCCCGGGTTCACCAGCTCGATCGCGATCCGGTGCGGGAACGAGACGAAGTCCGGAATGTGGCGCCCCACCGGGGTCTGGCGCTTGAACTGGCCGGCGAAGCGGCGGTCGCGGGTGAGCGCCTGCCAGAGCAGGCGCTCGGCATCGGTAGGATTGCGGCGGAGCAGGCGCGCGAGCCCGCGCACGGTCGAGGCGCTGTCGGAGGCGCCGCCGGCCTGGCCGTGCTCGGCGAGCAGCGCGCGCAGGCGCGTCGCCTGCTCGCCGTCGAGCACGCCGCCCTTGGCCGGGCCCTTGCGTCCCTCGGCGATCGCCATGACGACTCCGTGCAGCGTGTGCATGTCCTGCTTGGTCGGGTCCATCCGGGTGAAGATGTTGCGCAGGTTGACCAGCATGGTGTCGCGCTTCTCGGCCGGCCGCAGGAACTCCACCTTGTCGAGCTCGCGCACGAGGTTCTCGAAGAAGGCCTGGATCTGGTGCTGCGAGGCGCGCTCGGAACGCTCCGGCATGGCATGCGGCAGCGCGCCGGAGGTGGCCCGCTTGAACCATTCATAGCCGACCAACAGCACGGCCTGGGCAAGGTTGAGCGAGGCAAAGCCCGGATTGACCGGGAAGGTGATGATGCGGTTGGAGAGCCCGACCTCCTCGTTCGTCAGCCCCCAGCGCTCCCGGCCGAACAGGATACCGCACCTGCCGCCGGTCGCGACGTGCCCGGCGATTTCGCTCGCTGCGGCCTCCGGACCGACCACGGGCTTGGCCTGGTCGTGGGGGCGAGCCGTGGTGGCGAACAAGAGGTCGAGGTCGGCAACCGCCTGCTCCACCGTGTCGAACAATTCGACGTTTTCCAGAATATGGTCGGCGCCGGCCGCGGCCCGCTGGGCCGCGATATTCGGCCAGCCGTCCCTGGGATTGACGATGCGCAAGCGGCTCAGCGCGAAATTGCCCATGGCGCGCGCGGCCATGCCGATGTTCTCGCCGAGCTGCGGCTCGACCAGGATGACGATGGGACCATCGAGGGACAGGCCCGCCTTGCTCTTGTCAGTCCCCGACATCTCGCTTCGCTTTCACACTGTCTCTCAAGGCCTTGGCAAGGCGCTCTCAGGAATAGATTCAAGGCCGGACGCAGGGCCGGCCATGGCCGTCAGCCTGTCGTTTGCCTGTCCTGACGAAATTCTCAAGAGAAATAACGGGGTTAGATTCGACTTTTGAATCTCCCCTGAAACTTCATCCGCTCCCGCCGGTAGACCCCGCCCGTCCCCCATCTGTGGAAGCTGGATGAGCTAAAAGTGCATAATCCCTTGGCTTTCGCCCGCTGCTATCAGGTGCTAAGAGGCGGCGGATCTTCACGTTGGCGCGCCACTAGCGCCGTTCCCAAGAGGGCTTCCCCGATCATGGCAAAAATCAAGGTATCCAATCCCGTCGTCGAACTCGATGGCGACGAGATGACCCGGATCATCTGGCAGTACATCAAGGACAAGCTGATCAACCCGTTCCTTGACGTCGAGCTGCTGTATTTCGACCTGGGCATGGAGTACCGCGACCATACCAACGATCAGGTCACTATCGACGCCGCCGAGGCGATCAAGAAGGTCGGCGTCGGCGTCAAGTGCGCCACGATCACCCCGGACGAGGCCCGGGTGAAGGAGTTCAATCTCAAGCAGATGTGGAAGTCGCCGAACGGCACCATCCGCAACATCCTCGGCGGCGTGATCTTCCGCGAGCCGATCATCTGCAAGAACGTGCCGCGCCTCGTTCCCGGCTGGACCAAGCCGATCATCATCGGCCGCCACGCCTATGGTGACCAGTACCGCGCCACCGACGTCAAGTTCCCGGGCAAGGGCACCCTCTCGCTGAAGTTCGTCGGCGAGGACGGCACCGTGATCGAGAAGGAAGTGTTCAAGGCGCCGGGCGCCGGCGTCGCCATGGAGATGTACAATCTCGACGACTCCATCATCGACTTCGCCCGCGCCTCGTTCAACTACGGCCTCTTGCGCGGCTATCCGGTGTACCTCTCGACCAAGAACACGATCCTCAAGGTCTATGACGGCCGCTTCAAGGACATCTTCCAGGAGATCTTCGACAAGGAGTTCAAGAAGGAGTTCGATGCCAAGGGCCTGACCTACGAGCACCGCCTGATTGACGACATGGTGGCCTCGGCCCTGAAGTGGTCGGGCGGTTATGTCTGGGCCTGCAAGAACTACGACGGCGACGTGCAGTCGGACACGGTGGCGCAGGGCTACGGCTCGCTTGGCCTGATGACCTCGGTGCTGCTCACCCCGGACGGCAAGACCGTGGAAGCCGAAGCTGCCCACGGCACGGTGACCCGCCATTACCGCGAGCACCAGAAGGGCAAGGAGACCTCGACCAACTCGATCGCGTCGATCTTCGCCTGGACCCGCGGCCTGTCGCACCGCGCCAAGCTCGACAACAATGCCGAGCTCGCCAAGTTCGCGGTGACCCTCGAGAAGGTCTGCGTCGACACCGTCGAGGCCGGCTACATGACCAAGGACCTCGCGCTGCTGGTCGGCGCCGACCAGCGCTGGCTCTCGACCACCGGCTTCCTGGACAAGGTCGCGGAAAACCTCGTCAAGGCGATGGCGGCGTAAGCTGCCATCCGCAATTTTCGCCCGACTGGGCCAGACATCATCCCGGGCCGCGCCAAAAGCGCGGCCCGTTTCTTTTTCGAGAGCCATTGCGGAGACGCCGGCTACGTTTCAAGAAGAAAGGCTGGCCGCTCAGCCGTCCGTCCCTTCCTTCTCCGCCTGCGCCAGTTCCGCCGCCGCAAGATCGCCGGTCTCCTCCAGCCGCGCTTTTGCGGTTTCGTGGACGTGAGCGGCGAGCGTCGGCATGCGCGCGATCAGGGCGTGAAAGTCCTGGGCGTCGAGCAGCAGGAGCCGCGTCTTGCGCGTCGCCGTCACCGTGCCGCTGCGTTTGGTTTTATGCAGCAGCGCGATCTCGCCGAAGAAGGTGCCGTCGCCGAGCCGCACCTGCTGGCTCGGCAGCGATATCTCGACCTCGCCGGCGGTGATGAAATACATCGACGAGGCGACGTCGCCGCGGCGTACCAGCACCTCGCCCTGCTCGATGGTGCGCGCCCGCAACAGGCGCATGATGTCGGCGATCTCGGCGGCGGATAGATGCGAGAACAGCGGCACCCGCGCCAGCATGCCCCAGGTGACGACGAAATCGCGCCGCCTCACCTCTTCCGCGAAGGCTGAGGAGATGATCGCGACCGGCAGCGCGATCATGGCAAAGCCCGAGATGATCGCGAACACCGAGATGAATTTGCCGAGCGGCGTCACCGGCACGACGTCGCCATAGCCGACGGTGCCGAGCGTCACGATCGCCCACCACATCGCCTGCGGGATGGTGCCGAGCTTGTCCGGCTGCACGTCGCGCTCGACGGCATAGAGCAGCGAGGCAAACGTCAGCACCACACCGAACAGGATGACGACGCAGCCGATCAGCGCCCTTCGCTCGGCATGGACGGCCGCGAGCAGCGAGCGCATCGCCGGCGAGTAGCGGATCAGCTTGAAGAACGGCAGCACGCCGAGCCCGGCCAGGGTCGCGTGCCGGCCGGTGGCGAGCACGATCGCAGCCGGCAGGAACGCCAGGAGGTCGATGATGCCGAGCGCGGAGAAGGCATAAGAGAGCCGGTCGGAGAGCGCCGAGCCCTCGCGCTGGGTGTGCCCCGCCACCGTCCACAGCCGCGCCAGATATTCCAGCGCGAACACGATCACGGCGAAGACGGCGATCGCGCTGAACAGCGTGTCGAACCGCGCGTCCAGCTCCGGCACCGAAGCCAAAATCATTGCGGCGACGTTGAGCACGATGACGCCGATGATGAGCTGGATGAAGCGCGATCCGACCGAATAGGCCAGCGGATCGTGCTCCAACAATTCGTAGAGGCGATCCCTCAAGTCGGGATCGGAAAGCCCACGTCCTCGCGGAACGAGGCGCATGGTGCTTTACGCAGCCTCCATGGCTTTTTCGATCGCAGCCAGCGCCTCGGTCGCCTTGGCGCCGTCGGGGCCGCCGGCCTGGGCCATGTCAGGCCGGCCGCCGCCACCCTTGCCGCCGAGCGCTTCGGAGGCAACGCGCACCAGGTTCACGGCGTTGAAGCGCGCGGTGAGGTCGGCGGTGACGCCGACCACGACGCCGGCCTTGCCGTCCTCGGTGACGCCGACGATCGCGACCACGCCCGAGCCGATCTGCCTCTTGCCGTCGTCGGCGAGGCTCTTGAGATCCTTCATCTCGATGCCTTCGACCGCGCGCGCCATCAGCTTGACGCCGCCGGCCTCGCGCACGCTTGCCGCTGCGCCATTGCCGCCGGCCGAGGCGCCGCCGCCCATCGCGAGCTTCTTGCGGGCATCGGAGAGCTCGCGCTCGAGCTTCTTGCGCTCCTCCATCAGCGCGGCGATGCGCGCCGGGACGTCGTCGAGCGAGGTGCGCAGCTCGTTGGCCGCAGTCTTCGCCAGCGCCATGGTGTCGTTGGCGTGCTTGCGCGCGTAATTGCCGGTCAGCGCCTCGATGCGGCGGACGCCGGAGGCGACCGCGCTCTCGCTGGTCAGCGTGATCAGGCCGATATCGCCGGTGCGCTTGACATGGGTGCCGCCGCAGAGCTCGACCGACCAGCCGAGCGCATTGGAGCCGCGCTCGCGCGCGGTCCTGCCCATGGAGACGACGCGGACCTCGTCGCCGTACTTCTCGCCGAACAGCGCGCGCGCGCCGGCCTCGCGGGCCTCGTCGACCCCCATCACGCGGGTGGTCACCTCGTCATTTTCCAGCACGACGTCGTTGGCGATGTCCTCGACGCGGGCAAGCTCCTCCGCCGTGATCGGCTTCGGATGCACGAAGTCGAAACGCAGGCGGTCCGGCGCCACCAGCGAGCCGCGCTGGGCGATATGGTCGCCGAGCACCTGGCGCAGCGCCTCGTGGATGAGGTGCGTCGCCGAGTGATGCGCGCGGATCGAGGAGCGCCTGCCGTGATCGACCTCGAGCTGCAGCGCGCTGCCGACCTTCACTTCGCCGCTCTCGACGGTGCCGATATGCACGAAGAAGTCGCCGAGCTTCTTCTGCGTGTCGGTGACGCGGAATTTGACGCCGCCCTCGCCGGTCAGAACGCCGGTGTCGCCGACCTGGCCGCCGGACTCCGCATAGAACGGCGTCTGGTTCAGCACGATCGAACCCGTGTCGCCGGCCTTGAGGCTGGCGACCTCCGTGCCGTCCTTCACCAGCGCGGACACCACGCCTTCGGCGCTCTCGGTCTCATAGCCCAGGAATTCGGTCGCCCCGAGCTTCTCGCGCAGCGGGAACCAGATCGCCTCGGAGGCGGCTTCGCCCGAGCCCTTCCAGGACTCGCGCGCCTTGGCCTTCTGCCGCTCCATCGCGTCGGTGAACGCGGCCTGGTCGACGCCGATGCCGCGCGACTTCAGCGCGTCCTGCGTCAGGTCGAGCGGGAAGCCGTAGGTATCGTAGAGCGTGAAGGCGACGTCGCCGTCGAACATGTCGCCCTTCTTCAAGGACGCCGACTTCTCGTCCAGAATTGCCAAGCCGCGCGACAGCGTCTTGCGGAAGCGGGTCTCTTCCAGCCGCAGCGTTTCCTCGATCAGGTTTTCCGCGCGCATCAGGTCGGGATAGGCCTGGCCCATCTCGCGGACCAGCGCCCAGACCAGCCGATGCATCAGCGGCTCCTTGGCACCCAGTAGCTGCGCATGGCGCATCGCGCGGCGCATGATCCGGCGCAGCACGTAGCCGCGGCCCTCATTCGAAGGCAGGACGCCGTCCGCGACCAGGAAAGCCGAGGAACGCAAATGGTCGGCGATGACGCGGAACGAGGCGGCGTTCTGCTGGGTCGGTCCGCTGCCGAGCGCGGACGCGGTCGCGTCGATCAGATGACGGAACAGGTCGGTCTCGAACACGCTGTCGACGCCCTGCAGGATGCAGGCCATGCGCTCGAGGCCCATGCCGGTGTCAATCGAGGGACGCGGCAGATCGACGCGCTCCTCCTTCGTCACCTGCTCATATTGCATGAACACCAGGTTCCAGAACTCGAGGAAGCGGTCGCCGTCCTCTTCCGGCGAGCCCGGAGGTCCGCCCCAGATGTGATCGCCGCGGTCGATAAAAATCTCCGAGCACGGCCCGCACGGGCCGGTGTCGCCCATCGCCCAGAAATTGTCGGAGGTCGGGATGCGGATGATGCGGTCGTCGGAGAAGCCGGCGATCTTCTTCCAGAGGCCATGCGCCTCGTCGTCGGTGTGATAGACGGTGACGAGCAGCTTGTCCTTCTTCAGCCCGAAATCTTTCGTGATGAGCTTCCAGGCGAGCTCGATCGCGCGCTCCTTGAAGTAGTCGCCGAAGGAGAAGTTGCCGAGCATCTCGAAGAAGGTGAGATGGCGCGCGGTGTAGCCGACATTGTCGAGGTCGTTGTGCTTGCCGCCGGCGCGCACGCATTTCTGCGACGTGGTGGCGCGCTGATAGGGCCGCTTCTCCACGCCGGTGAAGACGTTCTTGAACTGCACCATGCCGGCATTGGTGAACATCAACGTCGGATCGTTGCGCGGCACCAATGGCGAGGACGACACGATCTCGTGGCCGTTCTCGGCAAAGAAGTTCAGAAAGGTCGACCTGATGTCGTTGACGCCGCTCATGTTCATCCAATCGGGTGTGCTTGGACCCGCCGATTTGCCATCCAAACCTGTCGATTGGGCTGATATCTGCGGGCCAATGCGCTTTTAGACAAGGCCAGCTTCGCTGTCCAGAAACTGTGCAGAGAGATCAGTGGGTTGCCGCAGGCGCGCAATCCCGTTGAAAGCCAAAAGGAGCGCGTTGACAGGCTTGGCTCCCCTGTGGTCTCTACCCATCTGTATCGTACGGCCACGTCGGGAGAGACCGGCTTCATTGCCGGCGCCGAAGGAGCAACCGCCCCGGAAACTCTCAGGCAAAAGGACCGCGTGGCTTTGACGACATCTGGAAAGAGGCGCCGGCGGGCTTAGGGCCCGGATAGCGTCCGCCGACGGGATAATACTCTCAGGCACAGCGACAGATGGGGCTTCGACTGGTTTGTCTCGGGGAATCGTCCCCGGGGAACCGCCGAGGGCCCCTGTGATGCTTGTTCCAGACGACAAGAACTCCCTGAAGCGTACCCCCCTTTACGACCTTCATGTGTCGCTCGGCGGCAAGATGGTGCCGTTCGCGGGCTATGACATGCCTGTGCAGTATCCCGCGGGCGTGCTGAAGGAGCACCTCCAGACACGTTCATCTGCCGGCCTGTTCGACGTCTCTCATATGGGCCAGATCGCGCTCCGGCCGAAATCCGGGAGGATCGAGGACGCCGCCCGCGCGCTGGAACGGCTGGTGCCGCAGGACATCGTGGCGATCGCGCCCGGCCGGCAACGCTACGCCCAGTTCACCAATGAAGATGGCGGCATCCTCGACGATCTCATGGTCGCCAATTTCGGCGACCACCTGTTCCTGGTCGTCAACGCCGCCTGCAAGGACGCGGACGAGGCCCATCTGCGCGCGCATCTCTCGGGCGACTGCATCATCGATTCGCTCGCCGATCGCGCGCTGATCGCGCTCCAGGGCCCGAAGGCTGAGGCCGCGCTGGCGAAATTATGTGCAGAGGCTCCTGCCCTGAAGTTCATGGATGCCGGCCCGCATGAGGTCGCCGGCCTCGCCTGTTTCGTCTCCCGCTCGGGCTACACCGGCGAGGACGGCTTTGAGATTTCGGTCGCCGCTGCTGACGCCGAACGCCTCGCCAAGATGCTTCTGGAAAACCCGGACGTGATGCCAATCGGCCTTGGCGCCCGCGACAGCCTGCGGCTCGAGGCCGGGCTTTGCCTCTATGGTCACGATATCGACACCATGACCACACCGGTCGAAGCCGCGCTGGAATGGTCGGTGCAGAAGAGCCGCCGCACCGGCGGTGTGCGCGCCGGCGGCTTTCCCGGCGCTGAAAAGATCCTCGCTCACTTCGACACCGGCGCATCCCGCCGCCGGGTCGGCCTGCGGGCCGAGGGCCGCGCGCCGGTGCGCGAGGGCGCGCTGCTGTTTGCAGATGACGCAACCGGCGAGCCCATTGGAAAGGTCACCTCGGGCGGCTTCGGCCCGAGCCTGAATGCGCCCGTGGCGATGGGCTATGTGCCCACGTCCCTGAGCGCGCTCGACACAAAAATCTTCGCCGAGGTGCGCGGGCAACGTTTGCTGCTCACCGTCGCCGCCATGCCCTTCGTGAAAAACACCTACAAACGCTGAGGATCGACATGACCACGACGCTGTACACTTCCGATCACGAGTGGCTCGCCATCGACGGCGATATCGCCACCGTCGGCATCACCGACTATGCGCAGCAGCAGCTCGGCGACGTCGTGTTCGTCGAATTGCCCAAGATCGGCCGCGCCTTGAAGAAGGCCGAAGCCGCCGCCGTCGTGGAATCCGTGAAGGCCGCCTCTGACGTCTACGCCCCAATCTCGGGCGAAGTGCTCGCGACCAACCCCGAACTCGCCGCCGAGCCGGCGCTGGTGAACACGGACGCGCAAGGCAAGGCGTGGTTCTTCAAGATCAAGATTGCCGACAAGAGTGAGCTCGGCGGCCTCATGGATGAAGCCGCCTACAAGGCCCATACGGCGTGAGATGAAGCGAACTCTGAGCTCATATTCGGTGTCATCGCCCGCGAAGGCGGGCGATCCAGTACGCCGCAGCTTCTCGGTTCAAGACGTGACGCCTGCGTGTACTGGATGCCCCGCCCCCGTGCGCAATTGCGCACTAGGCGGAGCATGACAGAGAAATCTAAAGCGAGGACCCATGATGACCGCGCACCGCAAATCCAACGGCGACACCGCCGCCTTCGTCCGCCGCCACATCGGCCCTTCGGCCCGCGATGTCACCGCCATGCTCGAAACTGTCGGCGCTAGAAGCGTCGACGCGCTGATGGCGGAGACGCTGCCGGCCTCGATCCGGCAGGCCGCCCCGCTCGATCTCGGCATGCCGCTCAGCGAGACCGAGGCGATCGCGCATATGAACGAGCTTGGCCGACAGAACCAGGTCTTCACCTCGCTGATCGGCCAAGGCTATTCCGGCACGATTTTGCCCGCGGTGATCCAGCGCAACATCCTGGAGAATCCGGCCTGGTACACGGCGTACACGCCCTATCAGCCCGAGATCAGCCAGGGCCGGCTCGAGGCGCTGCTCAACTTCCAGACCATGATCTGCGACCTCACCGGGCTCGACGTCGCCAATGCCTCGCTGCTCGACGAGGCAACCGCTGCGGCCGAAGCCATGGCGCTCGCCGAGCGGCATTCGCAGGTGAAGGCCAAGGCCTTCTTCGTCGACAAGGACGTGCATCCGCAGACGCTGGCGGTGATGCGCACCCGCGCCGAGCCGCTCGGCTGGAATCTGGTCGTCGGCGATCCCCTCACCGATCTCGACAAATCAGACGTGCTCGGCGCCCTGCTGCAATATCCGGGCTCTTCGGGCGCGGTCCGGGACTTGCGGCCCGCAATCGCGGCGCTGAAGGCCAAGGGCGCGCTCGCGATCGTTGCGGCGGACCTCCTGGCACTCACCCTGCTCGCCTCGCCCGGCGAGCTCGGGGCCGACATCGCAATCGGATCGGCGCAGCGTTTTGGCGTGCCGATGGGCTATGGCGGCCCGCACGCGGCCTATATGGCGGTGCGCGATGCGCTGAAGCGCTCGCTGCCCGGGCGCATCGTCGGCCTCTCCGTGGATTCGCGCGGGGCACCGGCCTATCGCCTTGCGCTGCAGACGCGCGAGCAGCACATCCGCCGCGAGAAGGCGACCTCCAACATCTGCACCGCGCAGGTGCTGCTCGCCGTGATCGCCTCGATGTATGCGGTCTATCACGGCCCCGAGGGCCTGACGCAGATCGCGCGCACCGTGCATCGCCGCGCCGCGGTGCTCGCGGCGGGCCTGCGCAAGCTCGGCCTTGCGTTGCAATCGGAAAGCTTCTTCGACACGCTCAGCGTCGATGCCGGCGCCAGGCGCGCCGAGATCGTCGCGCGCGCGGCAGCTGAGAAGATCAATCTCGGCGTCAGCGAGACCAGCTTGCGCATCGCGCTCGACGAGACCACGACGCCTGCGACGGTGGAAGCTGTCTGGCGCGCCTTCGGCGGCCAGCTTGCCTATGCCGAGATCGACGCGACCACGCGCGAGGCGCTGCCGGACGCGCTGAAGCGCACGACCGATTTCCTCACCCATCCCGTTTTCCACGCGCATCGCTCGGAGACCGAGATGCTGCGCTACATGCGCAAGCTCTCGGACCGCGACCTCGCGCTCGACCGCGCCATGATCCCGCTCGGCTCCTGCACGATGAAGCTGAACGCGACCACCGAGATGATGCCGCTGACCTGGCCGGAGTTCGGCTCGCTGCACCCGTTCGCGCCGCGCGAGCAGGCGGCCGGCTATCACACGCTGTTCGCGCGGCTGGAAAAATGGCTCTGCGACATCACCGGCTATGACGCGATCTCGCTGCAGCCGAATTCCGGCGCGCAAGGCGAGTACGCCGGACTTCTTGCCATCCGCGGCTATCACGCCGCGCGCGGAGAGAGCCACCGCAAGATCTGCCTGATCCCCTCCTCCGCGCACGGCACCAACCCCGCCTCGGCCGCGATGGTCGGCATGGACGTGGTGGTGGTCGCCTGCGAGAAGAACGGCGACGTCGACGTCAACGATCTCCGCGCCAAGGCGGAAAAGCATGCGAGCGACCTCGCCGCTGTCATGATCACCTATCCCTCGACCCATGGCGTGTTCGAGGAGCATATTCGCGAGATCTGCGACATCGTGCACGGCCATGGCGGCCAGGTCTATCTGGACGGCGCCAACCTCAATGCGCAGGTCGGCCTTAGCAGGCCCGGCGATTACGGCGCCGACGTCAGCCATCTCAATCTGCACAAGACCTTCTGCATCCCGCATGGCGGCGGCGGCCCCGGCATGGGCCCGATCGGCGTCAAGGCGCATCTCGCGCCGTTCCTGCCCGGTCATCCTGCGACGCAGGCAGATGCACCGGTCGGCCCGGTCTCGGCCGCGCCGTTCGGCTCGGCTTCGATCCTGACCATCTCCTACATCTACATCCTGATGATGGGCGGCGAAGGCTTGAAGCACGCCACCGAGATCGCGATCCTCAACGCCAACTACGTCGCAGCGCGCCTCGATCCGCACTTCCCGGTGCTCTACAAGAACGCCAAAGGCCGCGTCGCGCATGAGTGCATCGTCGATCCCCGTCCGCTCAAGACGACGTCTGGTGTTACGGTGGACGACATCGCCAAGCGCCTGATCGACTACGGCTTCCATGCCCCGACCATGAGTTTTCCGGTGCCGGGCACGCTGATGATCGAGCCGACCGAGTCGGAATCCAAGGCCGAGCTGGATCGCTTCTGCGATGCCATGATCGCGATCCGGAAAGAGATCGCCGAGGTCGAGGCCGGCCGCTTCAAGATCGAGGCCTCGCCGCTGCGCCACGCCCCGCACACGGTGCACGACATCGCCGACGACGATTGGAAGCGCGCCTACTCTCGCGCCGAGGGCTGCTTCCCCGCGGGCACCTCGCGCACCGACAAATACTGGTGCCCTGTGGGCCGGGTCGACAATGTCTACGGCGACCGCAACCTCGTGTGCTCGTGCCCGCCGGTGAGCGATTACGCGGAAGCCGCGGAGTAAGACGCAACGGAGGTTTCGTAGGGTGGGCAAAGCGGCTTGTCCGCCGTAGCTCGAAGAGCGAAGTGCCCACCATCTTTGCATGCGATGAAGGATGTGGGCACGGCGCTTGCGTGCCTTTGCCTATCCTACGGCACTGAACGCTTGTTTAAGGCGCGACCAACGATCGGCTTTCGCGATCCCACCGCCAGAGCCATTCGTTCGTCAGTTCGGTACCGCCCCACCAACGCTCGATCGGGTTGTAGAATCGGAAATCCTCGTCCCCTGCCAGCACCGATTTCCCGAGTTCAGTGACGACAAGCGGGATTGTTTGTATCGTGCGCGACGGAGAGCATCGTCATGCATATCGAGCGAGAATGGTCCCTCTTCCAACCGGCTACGGCCGGCACCGCACATCGCGCGAGGCCATCAAGCAGCGCGCCGACTTCCCAGTAGTCGAACACGCGACGCTCGTTGCGCTTCAGATAGCCCGGGAAGACGTCAAAGGGCTGCACGTCGCCCGCCGCGACTAATTCGAGTATCCGCGTTTCTGTGGCTCCAAGACCTGTGGTGAGGTTTGGAAGCTCTTGGAGCAGGTCAAGGGCACATCGCTCAAGCTGCGGAAGCGGTTTCAAATCCGCCTTGAGGAGGTCGAACCAAGCCTGTGGCGTCGGCGCGCGATAGGCCCGCCACGCATGACCAGCCAGCTGCAGGTGACCTTGCGCGGGCTTGATAACAGGCGGATCCAGCTGCGCAAGTCGATCTGGCTCGATACCACCAACAGCAATGTCCAGGCGACGTATCATGAGTTTGGAGATTGCCGCTCTGTCGCTGCTGCAGTGATCGAGCAGCCAGAGCAGAACCAATTGCCCATTTGGTTCTGGCCCCATCCACAATTCAGCCGAGTCGCATTCCGACAGCAGCTCGATCAATCCCCGCCCGCCAACGCCCGATTTCTCAATACGCCAGGCTGGCGTATCGTCCAGCCAATGCAGGTGAGGTTGCTGGGTCGTACGCGCCGCGAAGAATGCCTCGAGCTCGGAGTCGGACGGCAGCGGCCCCCCAGACGAGCCGGCGCTCGATCGCGATCACGAGATCGGCGAGACCGGCGCGTTGCAGAGCGCCGGCGGCGGACGATTCTGTTGTCAGAATGAGCCGGGTCAACGAGATCACCCGCTCTCGTTTAGTCCTGCCAAAACGAAACGGACACCGAAGACGTCGGCAACTCAACGTCCTCAGTGCCCGCTCCTCGCGAAAATTCGCTAGGTCTTACTCTTCGGCCGGCTCCTCGCCGTCAGCGTCGCGCTCGGGGGTGCCGGCGAGAATCTGCTCGGCGATCAGGCCGGAGTTCTGGCGGATCGAGGTCTCGATCTTGGCCGTGATGTCGGGGTTGCCCTTCAAGAACGCCTTGGCGTTCTCGCGGCCCTGGCCGAGGCGCTGGCTGTCATAGGAGAACCATGCGCCGGACTTCTCGACGATGCCGGCCTTGACGCCGAGATCGAGGATCTCGCCCATCTTGGAGACGCCCTCGCCGTACATGATGTCGAACTCGACCTGCTTGAAGGGCGGCGCCAGCTTGTTCTTGACCACCTTCACGCGCGTGGTGTTGCCGACCACTTCGTCGCGCTCCTTGATCGCGCCGATGCGGCGGATGTCGAGACGAACGGAGGCGTAGAACTTCAGCGCGTTGCCGCCGGTCGTGGTCTCGGGCGAGCCGTACATCACACCGATCTTCATGCGGATCTGGTTGATGAAGATCACCATGGTATTGGACTTGTTGATGGAGGCCGTCAGCTTGCGCAGCGCCTGGCTCATCAGACGCGCCTGCAGGCCCGGCAGCGCATCGCCCATCTCGCCCTCGAGCTCGGCCTTCGGCACCAGGGCCGCAACCGAATCGACCACCAGCACGTCCACCGCACCCGAGCGCACCAGCGTGTCGCAGATTTCCAGCGCCTGCTCGCCGGTGTCGGGCTGCGAGATCAGAAGCTCGTCGATATTGACGCCCAGCTTGCGGGCATAGACCGGGTCGAGCGCATGCTCGGCGTCGATGAAGGCACAGATGCCGCCCTTCTTCTGCGCTTCCGCCACCGTGTGCAGCGCCAGCGTGGTTTTTCCCGAGGATTCCGGCCCGTAGATCTCGACGATGCGCCCCTTTGGCAGGCCGCCGATGCCGAGCGCGATATCGAGCCCGAGCGAGCCGGAGGACACCGCCTCGATGTCCATCGACCGGTCGCTCTTGCCGAGCTTCATCACCGATCCCTTGCCGAACTGGCGCTCGATCTGGGAGAGCGCGGCGGCCAGGGCTTTACTCTTGTCCATGGAAGATCCTTCGACGATACGCAGGGCAGTGGCGGACATTGGGTCGTGCTCCTTATGGCGAGGATTCGCGTGTGGGACAAACGATTGGCGAGGCGCTCGGCGATAAAAGCAATGTACACCATCTGTTCTATGTTCGCAATATGTTCTTTTCACAGGTCGGGGACAGCACCACAGGTCGAGTACTGTCCGTATTTGACCCCCGGTGTCCCAAGTTGATTGTCGCCGTGTGCAAGCCGCCTGATCCGCCTCAGCGGGTGTCCCGCCACGTGACACAAAACCTTGGCACAGATCGTGCAGACTATTCATCACCGGGGAATTGCTCGTTCCGACCCGGGGCTGGAAAGCCGCCGCCCGCGCTCAATTTAAGCGGGCGGCGTTTTTGTTGGCCGTGCCTCTGTTCGATTGAAGCTGATCCACAGCAAAGACGCAGCCGCGGCGCCGTCATAAATCCGCAATGCTGCGGCACCGAACTTTCTGGGGCCACCGGCTTTGTCGGGTAGCGGGGCCGCCACAGCGGGGATCTCCATGACGGAAAACACGCACCACGATGCGACGAGGCGCAATCACCTCCTCGAGGCGGCGCTCGAGGAGATGGCGAAGTTCGAGCGCAGGGAAAACGAGTTCCGTAGGAAGGACCGCGAAGAGCGCGCCGCCGAGCTGCGCCTTCCCATCAAGGTTCATTAGGCCGCGGCAGGAGCTGGTTTCGCCGGGACCTTTTTCGCCAGGACCTTTTCGCCAAGACCGTTTCGGAAGCTGACCCGGTTTCTACCGGCGCCGCTCCCGTGCCTGTCCCGCATTCGACCAGGAATGGCTCGGGACAAAGCGGCGTTATAGGTACTTAAATACCTAAATCGAGCCGTTGATTCCGCAGCGACATCTCCCCGCGTCCTACTGTGCATGGGGTTGTTTTCGGTTCTTGAAAGCCGCCATTGTGCGGATCCGATGGCTCGGGCCCGCTTGCGGCTGCGCCTGACGCCGCCCTACAGCAGCATCAGCAGCGCGACGCCGATGACCAGCACCACGAAGCCAGCCGCCGTCGCGGCGGCAAATGACCGCTCTACGTTATCCATGATGCCACCCCGTTCTCGGCGCGCCACGTTTCCCCCATGGCCTCGCCGATGGAACGGAATCTCGCCCGCCGGTGTGGCTCCAGTTGTGCGATCGGATGGCCAAATTGGGACCGGTGCGGGGCCAGTCTGCGACCTCCTGGCGCGCCGCTTTCAGGACAGCCGTCAGGCGCCTGTAAGCCGACTCTCCTAATTTCGTCTCGCCCGGTGGACCAACACCGGGCCTCCATACCAGTCGATGACCCCGCTCGGCACCGAGCGGGGTTTTCTCGTTGCACGACACGCAAGCGGCGCGATCTGCCGGAATGTCAGGCTGCCGTAAGCTGAGGCCGCTAGGGTCGTCGGGCTATGGTGTTGCAGCCCAGCACCTCAGCCTCCAATAACCTCTAACCCGCTTGGCTCTCCCCAAGCGGGTTTTTTCAGGCCTGCCCGCCCGTTCGCGGGGCGGTCTCCTCCCGCGTCAGCCGCAGCGAGAAGGCGCGGATCGCGGGTGCGGCCACGAGCACGATCGGCAGCATCGCAGCCCATGCGACCAGCCACGACAGCGTCCAGTGCTGCAGGAAGAGCGTCGCGCTTGCCGCGGGAAAGCTGGCGATCCCTGCCGCGATCAGCGAGGTCAGTCCGGACTGGACGACGCCGAAGACGAAATGACTGTAGCGGCGAGGGATGCCGAGCATGATTCGCCCATGTCGTTGCTTGTTGCTGCCGTCGTGAGGCCAAGCAAGGCACATGCCGGTGCCCGCAGAGATGCGGCCCGATGCGCGCTGCCGCGCGCCGGCGTCGATCAGTGTCGCGCGCCGGTTCGGAACTCTGTTCATGGTCGGAGAACCACGGAGTACCGCCTCTCGCGGATGGCCTCTTTCGAAATTCGACCTCGTCTGTTTCGGAACACGACTTGAGCAAGGCGGCGGGCCGGTCTCGGCGCAGCATGCCGTCGCGGTTCGACGGGGGCCCATTCCGTAGCCACCCGGAATTGATCTGGGCATGGTTTGGGACTGCACTGCGCGCCCGTGGCCTTGGGGGGCGGGGCCGTCACGCATGATCGGTGCCAGCCATGCCGCTCTACTTCTTTCGAATCCGGAACGGCCGCTATTCCGGCTGTGCGGACCAGGCGACGGAATTTGTCGATCGCGATTCGGCCTGGCGGGAGATGACCAGCGTCTGCGCCGACATGGCGGCCGGCATCGCCCGCAAGCTCCAGCAGAATTCTGAATGGCATATGGAGCTGCTCGACGAGGCCAAGGAGCCCGTGTTCCGGATCCGCATCGTCGCAGAAACCTTGGAATAGGGGCCCGCCCTAATCCGCGCTGGGCAGCCGCCGCATGGTGAACTCGATCTCGCCGCCGGGCAGCTCGCGCCAAGTCTCGACGGCGCTCATATAGCCGGCCTTGGGGTAGCGGGCGAAGAAGGCCTCCGCCCTCGCCCGCGCCGCCGGGCGCGGCAGGATGAAGGTCTCGCGCAGATAGCCGTCGCCGGTGGTCGCGCCCGGCTTGCCGCCGGTCTTGCGACGGCGCGCCATCCGTTCGGCGAGATCCCTCGGCCGGTCGGCCATGTCCGCCCTCCTCTACGCAATACTGACCGGCTCAATGTAGGGAGCGAGTTGCCGGAAGAGGAGTCCTATTCCGGAGGCGTCGTTGCGGCCTCCGACGGACGTCGCAGTCAGTTGGCCGTGGTACCCATCTTGCCCTTCTTCGGTGCGCTGGTTGCGGCCGAGGCCTTCGGCGCCGCCGGCTGCTTCGGCGGGTCGGAGCGCATGCCGCCCCAGGGATCACTGGACGATTTGGCGTCCGGAATCTTCTTCAGCGTTTCCTTGTAGGCCTTCTCACGTTCGGCGTCCGCGGCCTTCTCCTCGGGGGTCTTGCCCGGGCCCTCCTGCAGCAGATTGAGATTGGGCATTTGCGCGTAGGCAGGTCCCGCCACCACGGCCAGCAGCACCGCCGCCATACGGAAAAGCTTCATCACTCACTCCTCGATCATTCAATCAGGGGCGGATCAACCGCGCCTAGTCATCCCTGTCAACGGCCGCTCGGGGCCGAACGGCGCGCTAGAGCCGGTCCGACCGGCACGATTTCGGCGTGTGCAGCCAATCGTCCCAGATCGGGCCGCATCTGGTGCAGCCCTCCAGTACGAGGCCAAGTGCCATCAGCGAAAACACGAGGACACACCGACGCAACATCGTCCACCCGCTCCCAAGCGCGCTATCATACCGGGCGAAGTCAGGCATTTTCAAGCCGACGGGGCCAGCGCCGGGACGGGTGACTTTGCCGCGCCGATCCGCGCAGAATGCGCCGAGACATCCGGCAACGATGGAGGACACGACAGCAATGCAAACGCAGCCAGAAGCCGAGTTCGGCATCGCTGATGCGAGACGGATCCTCGGCGAGGTCTTTGCGCCCTGGGTCCAGGATCTCAACCTCGCCGTCGAGCGCATCGAGCACATCCAGCCGGCGGACGTGCCGGACTGGCAGCCCGGCGCGCTGCTGCGAATGCCGTTTTCGGAGCGGCTGTGCCGCAACGGCGGCGTGGTCTGCGGCCAGGCGCTGATGGCGCTCGCCGACACCGCGATGGTGATCGCGAACCTCGCCGCCAATCGCGGCTACCGTCCGATGACGACGGTCGACCAGACCACGCATTTCATGCGCGCCGTCTCCTCGTCGGACGTGCTGGCCGATGCGCGCGTGGTGCGACTCGGACGCTCCATGAGCTTTGGCCGCGTCACGCTGCTCTCGGCCGCCGACAACAAACAGGTCGCGATGGTGTCGAGCGCGTTCGCGATGCTGCCGGGCTGAGCATTGGCCGGCAAAGAAGAGAGCCGCGAGAGCGCAAAGCGCCGCGGCTCTCCATCTCCATCGGAGCGTAAGGCCATAAAGCTTGTCGGAAAATCGGCGAGCAAGTGACCCACCGCTTCAACGTCGTAAACGAAATCTGAAGTGTTGCACAAGTAGCGCCAGTATTGAGTTTAGTTCAACGTAATTTCTATGCACTATCTCACTATCGTCGTTTTGGATGAATCCCAATGATCGAGAAGCGTGCAGCGCAGCGTCACCGTGTTTTCAAGGGAGGGACGATCACCTTTGAAAACACCGGCATCGCGTGCACGGTGCGAAACATGTCTGAAGGCGGCGCGGCGATCGACCTCGATTCACCCGTCACACTGCCGCAATCATTCACGCTCTCCATCGCGCGCGATAATTTCGTGCGCAATTGCCGCCCCGTATGGCGTAGCGACCGGCGCGTCGGCCTCGGCTTCGTGCAATAATTCGCGCGATGTGAACAAGCGTTCGCATCGCATGCACATCGCGATCAAGAGGGCGTGATACGACGACGGCGTCGCCAGCGCAGCGCCGCGGTCACAAGCGCGATGATCGCGAGAGCGATCGTCGTCGATGCCGCAACAAATCGTCCGCCCGGACGATCGATCGTGCGCGACCATAACGATAGCGCTTCGCCGGGCCGTGCCAGACGAAACGCAACGACGCTGTCGCCGATCGAGGTGCCCGCCTCGGAGTGGCCACCGGCGCCGATCGCGACATATTGCTCGCCCTTCCAGAGATAGGTCATGGGATTGGCGACGCCGGGCACCGGCAGCCGGCCCTGCCAGAGCTCCGCGCCGCTGCGCGCATCGAAGGCACGCAGATAAGCATCCATCGCGCCGGTGAAGACGACACCGCCGGCGGTGACCGCCGGCCCGTTGAGGAGCGGCGCGCCCCAAGGCAGCGGCACGCCCAATGGCGCAAGATCCTCAGTGGTGCCGACCGTCGCGCGCCAGAGGATTTTTCCGCCCTTCAGATCGACCGCCACCATCTCGCCCCATGGCGGCTTGTTGCAGAGCATGCCGAGCGGCGAGGTCACCATCGCGCGTGACATCGCGAATGGCGCGCCGCGCTGCCGGCCGAAATCATGACCGGGCGGCGGATTGAATCCGGCCGCCTCCGCGCGCGGGATCAGCTTGATGAGATGAACGGCACGGCTGGTGTTGACATAGAGGATCTGACCAGCCGGATCGAACGCCGCACTGCCCCAGTTCACCCCGCCGCCGGTGAATGGAAATTCCAGCGTGCCCTGCACCGAAGGCGGCGTGAACAGCCCCTCGTTGCGCGCCTCGGCGAACTGCCGCTCGCAAGACGCGCGGCCCAGCCCGGGCAGGAGCGAGAGCGCATCATCGGCCGAGATCGTTTGCGACGTCAGTGCCGGCACATGCGTCGGGAACGGCTGCGTCGGCGACAATCTTTCGCCTTCGGCGCCGCCCTGCGGCACCGCGCGCTCCTCGACCGGCCAGACCGGCTTGCCGGTGTCGCGATCGAGCACGAACACAAAGCCCTGCTTGGTCGCCTGAATCACGACATCGCGTAGGCCCTCGCCGGTGTCGAGGCGCGCGAGCGTCGGCTGCGCCGCCAGATCGTAATCCCAGACGTCGTGATGCACGGTCTGGAATGCCCATACGAGCTCCCCGGTTTCGACGCGCAGCGCGACGACCGAATTGGCGTGTTCATTATTGCCCGGCCGCCTACCGCCCCAAAAGTCCGGCGACGGGGAGGTCGTCGGCAGGAAAACCAGCCCGCGCGTCTCGTCGACCGACATCGGCGCCCAGACATTGGCGTGGCCGGCTTCAATGCCGTCACGCTGGAGTGGCTCGAAGGTCCAGCGCGCCTCGCCGCTGCGCGCGTCGAACGCGCGGACCCTGCCGCTCGGCGCATCGACGCGGCTGTTGTCGGCGATCGCGGAGCCGACCACGACGATACCGTGGCCGACCGCCGGTGGCGAGGTGATCTGGAATTCGCCCGGCCAATCCAGCCGCATGCCGGTATCGAGCTTGATCTCGCCGTGCCTGCCGAAACCGGCGCAGGGAATGCCGGTCTTCGCATCGAGCGCGATCAGGCGGACATCGTTTGTGCCCATGAAGATGCGCGATCGGCAAGCGGCATCTGGCGGCGCCTGATCGTCAACCCACCAGGTGACGCCGCGGCAGACATAGCGATTGGCGGGACGCTGATTGGTCGCGATCTTCGCATCGTAGCGCCATTTCTGCGCGCCCGTGCCGGGATCGAGCGCGATCACCTCGTTGAACGGCGTGCAGAAGATCAGGCTGTCCTCGACGAACAGCGGCGTCGCCTCGAATTTGGTTCGCCGCATCACCTCGGGGGCGCGCGCGGCGAGATCGCCGGTGTGATATTCGAAAGCACGGACGAGCTGGCCGACATTGTCGGGCGTGATCTGTCGTAGCGGCGAGAAGCGCGAGCCGCCGGCATCGCCGCCCCAGCTCTCCCAAGCCGAGCACGGCGGCGCGGCACACAAGAGCGCAATGAGCGCGCCGGCGATATGCAGGCGGATGCGCAAGCGCAACGCCCGTCTCGCTTTATTTCGGCTTCTTGGCGGGCTCGGTGGGGCGGGCCCCGCCCCACGGATCATATTTTTCTTTGGGCTCCGGAATGCGCTCGAGCGCAGCCTTGTAGGCCTTGTCGTCGAGCTTGGGCTTGTTGTCCGCCTTCTGGCCGCCTTCATTGGGCTGACCTCTGCCGCGGCCCTGCGCCTCGGCCGAGACAGCCGTCAGCGCCAGCACGGCGGCCGCAATGACCAAAATCTTCATTGGTGCAATCCCCCACCTCTGGCGGACAAACTAGTCTGCAATCCCATAATAGCAAATGCCGCGCGGCGCATGTTTTCAGCAAACCGGCCTTCAGCAAATGTTGATCGGCCGGTACTTCGCCAGATCGCATTCGTGCCTATCTGTTCGCCCGCAGGGGACCTCCAGGGATGTTGCGGATCATTGCTCATGCGGCGCTGCTCGGCGGCGCACTCGCGCTCGGTGCCTGCGGCTTTGCCGACAGCCGGGCGCCCTTGCCCGAGTTCATGCGCGTGAAGGAAGCCGAGCCGCCGCCGCCCGAGCCGCCCCCCGACGTCAAACGCGTGGTACGCGAGCAGCTCGATGTGGTCTTTCTTAACACCTCCTATCCACGCGAGGTGCATGTGGCACCGCCACATCATCAGGTGCGAGGACCCGGCTGGACCGCCTGCGTCCGCGCACAGCTGACCTCGGCGACCGGCACCGCGCTCGGCATGCAGACCTACATTGTGACGATATCAAGCGGAAAGGTCGTCGATCGCCGGCGTGCCGAAGCCGACGACATGTGTGGAACGGAAACCTACGAGCCTATCTAGGACCAAGACCTGGGACCAAGACCTGGGACCAAGACCTGGGACCAAGACCTGGGACCAAGACGCCTCGCGCAGTTCCGGGAAAAACCTGTAAATGGGCCGGAACGATCCCCGCCTCCGCTTCTTGTTACCGCCGAGGGCAGTATCGAGGAGGACGTGATGAGGACGTTTACGATTGCACTGCTGGCTGGCGTCGGAGCCCTGGCAGCGGCAAGCGGCGCAAAGGCCGCTGACATCTATACGACCAGCGAATACGCCAGCCCGGATCTGATCCAGGAAGTGCGGCTCGTGTGCGACGATGCCGGCAATTGCTATCGCACGCATGGCGGCGCGCGCGTGGTCGTGCGCGACTCCTACGCCAGGATGCCGCGTGAGCGCTATTACGAGCGTCGCACCTATCGCGACTGGGACGATGGTCCGCGGGCCGGCGTCGGCATTCACACGCCGGGCGTCAGCGTGGGCGTCGGTGTCGGCGACCGCTGGTAATCGATGAAGTGATGATGGGCGGGACCGGGCGAGACAATTCGCCCGGTCTCGTCGTTTCAGGTCTCGAGCGGATCGCTTGCCGCGGCAACGCGCGCCGACCACGGAAGGTTCGCGATGAAGCGCGCGAGCATCATGCCAGCGCACATCGCAGCGACGAAGACGAAGGCCGACCGCGAACCGAATCCGAGTGCGGTGAGTGCCGGACCGGGACAGAAGCCCGCCAATCCCCAGCCGATGCCGAAGATCGCGGGACCAACGACAATCCTGGAGTCGATGTCCTTTCGGGTCGGTACATAGAAGCGCTCGGCGAGAAACGGACGTGGAAGCTTGAGGACACGGCTGAATCCGATGAAGGTCACTGCGACCGCGCCGGCCATCACGAAGGCGAGGCTGGCGTCCCATGTGCCCGCGGTGATGCCGCCGACGTCCAGGAAGTTCAGCACCTTCGCCGGGTTGGACATGCCGGAGATGATGAGGCCGAGACCGAAGATCAGGCCGATCGCGAATTGAACGAGGATTGTCATCGTCGTCAGCTCCAGTGACGCAGGACGAAGACGGTGGCGACGCCCGTCGCCATGAAGGTGATGGTCGCAACCAGCGAGCGCGCCGACAGCCGCGACAGGCCGCAGACGCCATGGCCGGACGTGCAGCCGCTGCCCCACACCGAGCCGAAGCCCACGAGCAATCCGGCGATGATCAGCGCCGGAATCGTCGCGGCGATCGCTTGCGCCGGCAGGCGTCCGGTCACAAGCAGAACCAGGAGAGGTGCGGCGACGAGTCCCGCGACGAAGGCCAGCCGGCCGGCGAACTCGCGGTCCTCATAAGGCGGAAACAGCCGCGCCGCGATGCCGCTGACCCCGGCGATACGCCCCGTCGCCCACATCAGGAGCACGGCGGACAGACCGATCAACGCGCCACCTAGGAGCGAAGCAATCGGCGTGAATGATGTCGCGATCATGGTGATCCTCCGGGGCGAGAGCAATCCTTCGTCCATCAATACGGCCGGCGATCGTCGGCCCGGATGCTGAACGGGGTGTTAATATTACCACTCGAATTGAAGCTGCGTCCCAACGGTATTTTCCAATCTTTGCGCTAAGCATAACCTCCTGAACGGGGAACAACGGGACGTGGTCGACATCGCTCACCAGGCTGCGATCAATCCGGCATCGGCAAGGCACGCCGCGGCCATGGCCGCGCGCGTCCCGCTCACTGCGATCGACGTCAGCCAGTGGCGCGCGCTGGCGCAGCGCGCGGTCGAGCCGAACGGATATTATCTGCCTGCCTGGGAGCTCGCCGTCAGCGCGAGTGCGCGCAGCCGCACCGATGCCTCCGCGCTTGCCGCATATGATGGATCCTCGGTGCGGCTGATCGGGCTGATGCCGGTGATCTCGCTCCGGCGCGCCTGGAAGATCCCCCTCCCCGCGCTGGTCAGCGCGCATCCTTATGGCACGCTGTGCAGCCCGCTGATCGACCGCGACGCCCCGATCGAGGCCGCCGCGCATCTGTTGCAGCAGGCGCGTGAGGCCGGCGCGCATGCGCTCGTGCTGAACGACGTCGCGCTCGACGGCGCGGCGATGAATGCGCTCAAACAGGTTCTGGATCGCGACAGCCTGAAGCCTCGCGTGCTCAGTTGCTACATCCGCGCCAGCCTCGATGCGACGCAGGATGGCGAGATGCTGCTGCGCGAGGCGCTCGGCACCAAGAAGCTCAAGGAGCTGCGCCGCCAGCGTCATCGTCTGGAAGAGCACGGGCCCGTCGCCTTCGAAGTCGCGCGCAAGCCGGACGAAATCAGGCTTGCGCTCGAAACATTCTTGCAGCTCGAAGCCAGCGGCTGGAAAGGCAAGCGCGGCACCGCCCTGATCCAGCATCCGGGCGATGAAACCTTCATCCGCCGCGCCGTGCCGGCCCTGGCGGAAACTGCACAGTGCGAGATCGTCAGCTTGCGTGCCGGCACGACGCCGATCGCGGCCGGCATCGTGCTGCGCCATCAGCAGCGCGCCTTCTTCTTCAAGCTCGGCATCGACGAGCATTTTGCAAAACTTTCGCCGGGGGTGCAGCTCACGCTCGACCTCACCCGCCATCTCTGCGCCGATCCGGCCATTGCGAGTGCGGATTCCACCGCGAGCGCCGACCATCCCATGATCAATCCGATCTGGCGCGGACGCTTCGCCATCGGCGACGTGCTGATCCCGCTGCGGCGAAACGATCCGATCGTCGCGCTGATTCACGCAACCCTGGCTGGCCTCAACGCTGCTCACGAGGCGGCGCGACGCGTGGTGCACCGCCTCCGAACGTAGCGAAGACTACTCCGCCGCTTGCGCGTTGATCTCCTCCGAGACCTGGCGGATGGCACGGGCGAGCAGATTCGGATCCTGCGCACCGGAGACGGCATACTTCTGCGCGAAGACATAGGTCGGAACGCCTGAGATGCCCTTTTCGGCGGCTTCCTGTGCGTCGGCAGACACGCGTGCAACGTCCTCGTCAGTGGCGAGGCGCTTGCGCACGTCTTCGGCGTCGAGGCCGATATCGGCGGCCGCCTGCACCAGCACATTGAGATCAGTGAGATCGCCGCCGTCGCGGAAGTAGAGCTCCATCAGGCGCTGCTTCATCTCGGGCGCCTTGCCGATCGCCTCGGCCCACAGGATCAGGCGATGGCAATCGGTGGTATTGGGCTGGCGCGCTACCAGCTCGGGCTTGTAGACGAGGCCCTCTTCGCTTGCAGCCGCAACGACGCGCCCGGCAATGCCTTTGTACGCTTCGACCGAACCGAACTTCTGGGTGAGATAGGCCTCGCGGCTGATGCCCTCGCGCGGCACCCAGGGATTGAGGAAGAAGGGACGGAAATTCAGCTTCACCGGAACGTCAGGCACGAGCGCCAGCGCGCTCTCGATCCGGTGCTTGCCGATATAGCACCAGGGACACACCACGTCGGAGACGACGTCGATCTGGAGCGGTTTGAGCGTGCTCATGTCAGGCGCCTCCTTCGGGCGGTGCGAGTTCGCTCCAAGATAAGCCGAACCCGTCCCGAGGCAAGGGCGCCCGATATGGCCGCTAGGACATGACTGCTGCCATCTGCTTGAGCCGCTCGGCCGTGCGTTCATCCGCCGGAAAGAACGTCTCCAGCGCCAGCTCGGACAGCGTGATGTCCACGGGCGTGCCGAACACCATGGTGGTGGAGAAGAAACTTAGTATCTCTCCATCGTGGCGCAGCTTGAAGGGAATCGCGACAGTGTCGCTGGACAACGGCGCCGAGCGCGCTGGAATGGGATAGCTCTTGAGATCGTTGTAGAGCTTGATCAGCTCAGGGTCGGCCGTCGCCTCGCATTGCCGGTGCAGCCGCTCGAGCAGATGTCCGCACCATTCCGCGAGATTGACGGTGCGCGGCGCCAGCGCCTCGGGATGAAAGGCAAGCCTCAGCACATTGAAGGGCTGGCCGAGCAGCCGCGGCGGAATGCCGTCGAGCAGCGGCGCGACCATGCGATTGGCGGAGACCAGGTTCCAATGCCGGTCGACCGCCAGCGCGGGATTGGGCTCATGCGCTTTGAGGACAAGGTCGATTGCCTGGCGGGCTGATTTCAAGGCGGGATCCTCCAGCGGGCGCTGCGGGAACGCGGGCGCGAAACCCGCCGCGACCAGCAGCACGTTGCGCTCGCGCAAGGGCACGTCGAGCCGCTCGGCGAGCCTGAGCACCATGTCGCGCGAGGGCGCAGCGCGTCCGGTCTCGACAAAACTCAAGTGCCGCGCCGAGATTTCCGCTTCGCCGGCAAGATCGAGCTGGCTCATGCGGCGGCGCTGCCGCCATTCGCGCAAATGATCGCCGATATGGACCGGCTGGCTGCGTTCGGCCTGTGCCGTGGATGCGTGTGCGTTCATGGTCCAAAACCTAGCATGCGGATTTCAGCCCTTCCATTACCCGCGAGGTAATGGAAATTGGCACTTAACAACCTGAAATTGCTTTGTTTTTTTGCGGCGGTCACGCGCGATACCAACAAAAATACCAACATTTCGGAGTCAACGACCGACGGCGGAAAAATTTCCGATGGGCTGACTTGTCATCGGCCAGCAAAGCCGGTGACGAGCCCTCAACCCAATCAAATTGTTTGTCCAGTGATGCTCGTTGAGCCAATGACGCTCGCTGAACAAGTCCAACTAGACTCCGGCTGCTCTAGAAAGGCAGCCGACAATTTCGAGACCGCTGAAGGCGTGGTCCGATTTCCTAATCGCATCATCGGCGATCTATTCGAAACTGGAGCAAGGAGCCAAAGGTACCGAGAGCGCGCCGTGGTTCGGCCGGCAGAAACATGAGCGAAGAATAGACCCGCTGCTGAATTACCTGCACATGGCGAGAAACTCTAATGAGCACGGCATCGACCGCGTCGCCGCACGCGGCGGCAACTCTCACGACCTAATCAGCGGTGGAGGCCATGAACTGAAATTCAACGAACGCCGAGCATATCGCATCGATACGGTTCGAGATGGTGAAACCGGCGACGTGAAAATGAGAGATATCCCAGTTTATTTGTACGGCCCATCGCTTCAATGGTCACTGTGTACGATAGGCGTACTGGAGTGTCTCGCGAACCGCCAACCGAACATCTCGGCAAGCCCTCCGTATCGAGCATGAAGATCGCGTAATCGACAATCGCGTTGACCATCAGTTCGAGGCTGCCGGCATCCCCGACGGCGGTCATTTTTGGAACTCGAAAGGGAGTGGGACCAACTTAAAAGCTTGGGACAGGTTCCGAGCCAGCGCAAGCCGCATGGAGGCGAACGTCAGCTCGTGGCCCATCAGCGAAGTTGCGCCGCGCCTGACGGAGGTCCGCTTATCGCGGCAGGGCAGACCAGATTTGCTCAACTGAGTTCTTCGCGCTTTGACCCAAACCGGTCATTGGGACCGTGCAATGACTTGGCTCGCTCAATGCAAAGCGGTTGGCACTACTTTGTGATCCCGCCGTGAGAACACCTGCCGGAACTGCATCGCGCACTGAGTGCGCTTCGGACAGTTTGTCGCACACAAAGGCGACCGACAGCCTGAATGAGCCTGAAGCGACTGGCCAAGGACCGTCGGCTCGAGTGGGCAAAGCTGCGGCCCGGGCTTCAGCAGCCAACACTGAGGGAAGCAATCATGAAGCTCAGAACGCACGGGGGCGCTCTGGTCCTGTCGTGTTTTGACCGACGCGAATGACCTGAAGCTGACGAGGGCCAAACTGGGATGCTGTTGATCCATGTCAAGTTCTATCTAAGATAGCGATAGCAGATTGCTTGGACGATTTCTTTTCAGGGAGAAAATATCCATGATCGTCAGCCGCCGTCAGGCACTCGCCACTTTCGCTGTCGCCGTCTCCACCCTCGCTCTTGCCCGCTCGGCCCGTGCCGAGTTTGAAGGCCCGCTATTGAGGGCGGCGGAGGCTGGCGACGACTTCTGGCTGGCGACCGATGCATACGTTTACGGCTACCCGCTCGTGACGATGGAGATGACCCGGCGCATTGTTACCAACGTCGCTTCTCCCATCGGTACGCGCGGCCCGATGGGGCAATTCATCAAATTGCGTCAGTATCCGGACGCCAGCTTTCGCGATGTAACGGCACCCAACGCCGACACACTGTACACAACGGCATTCGTTGATGTCGGCGACGAGCCTTGGGTCATTAGCCTTCCCGACATGAAGGATCGCTACTTCCTTTTCCCGATGCTGGACGGGTGGACCAACGTGTTCCGGGTACCTGGAAAGAGGACCACTGGCGATAAGGCGCAGACTTACGCCATCACCGGCCCGGGCTGGAAAGGCACGTTGCCATCCGGCGTGAAGGAGTACAGATCGCCCACCAGTATCGTCTGGATATTGGGACGCATCTATTGCACGGGGACGCCCGAGGACTATGCGGCGGTCCACGCGCTGCAGGATCAGTGCAAGCTTGTTCCGCTCAGCTCGTATGGCAAGCCATATACCACGCCGCCGGGCAAGGTCGATCCCTCAGTCGACATGAAGACGGCCGTCCGTGAGCAGGTGAATGCGATGGATGCCGTCGCCTACTTCACCCTGCTGGCGCAGCTTATGAAGCGAAACCCTCCCGCGGCAGCAGATGCTCCAGAGCTGGCGAAGTTCGCTAAGATCGGCCTCGTACCCGGCAAGGAATTTGACACCAGCAAGTTCGACCCAGCGCTCGCCAAGCGCATACCGCAGTTCGCGTTTGACCGGATCATGCTTCAGTTCAAGATTGGCAAGTCGATCCGGAACAAGAACGGGTGGGCCTACGACAGCGAGACCGGGATTTACGGCACCGACTATCTCAATCGGGCTCTCGTGACCGCAATCGGGCTTGGTGCAAATCGCGTTCAGGATGCCGTGTATCCGACCTCGTTAAAGGATGCCGATGGCCGCGACTACGAAGGCAAGAACAAATACGTGATGCGCTTTGCCAAGGGCCAGCTTCCGCCGGTCGGCGGGTTCTGGTCGTTGACGATGTACGATGCCGATTATTTTTTCGTGCCGAATCCGATCAATAGGTACTCGATCAGCCCGCGTCAGAACCTGAAGGCAAGCGCCGACGGATCCGTCGATCTCTACATCCAGAAGGACTCGCCGGGTTCCGACAAGGAGAGCAACTGGCTCCCGGCTCCGGCTGGCAAGTTCGTATTGATGCTACGGATGTACTGGCCGAACGAGAAGTCTCCTTCCATTATTAATGGAACCTGGACGGTCCCGCCGGTCCGAAAAGTCGCGACCAGCTAAGTCGCTGTCGTCATTGTGCCCGACGGCTCGGTTGTGGCCCTGGTGTCTCACCGGGGCCAAATTCGTTGAAAGCCCGACAGTCGTCTCCCTCCCGCTATTCGAACTCTGAAAGTCGCCTTACCGTCGGCCGCAACAAACGTCTGCAACTGGGCCCAGGCTGTGTAAAAACTCAAAAATCGAAACGCAGCGAAGAATGAAATTTTTCAGTCCCACCCCTAAGTTTAACCAGCTTGCGCGTTGAGCGACTGAAGCGGTCTTGAACGAATAACTTCTTCTATCGCGATTGAGCGCGTTGGCGTTTTCACACAGCCTGGGCCCGTTGCTGCCCTTGAGCCTGATCGTCGTCGCGTCTGCTCTTCGGTCGACCAGACAAACGGCAGGGCCCACGTCCACAGCCGATTTTGCCCAAGGCAGACATTCCGCAACTCCAGGGAAGCGCGAACTGAGAAATGTAGTCACCGATGCAAGCGTTTCGTACCCTCACCGCGCGCCAAGCGCGGTTGGCATGGACGTTGAGGCACGTTGGCCGCGCGACAGACGGCAGAGGCGATCTACTTCAAATAGCCGACGTAGTAGACGCCGACCACGTTTTGCGAGGCATCCCGGATAGGCTTGTAGCCGGTGACGTAGGGCTTGCCGAGGATGTCGACCTCGCCATAGAACGGTTCGCCCTTCTTGATGGACTCGATCGCCTTGCCCTTAGGATCCAAAATGGTTCCGATCGCTCGGGAGCCATCATCTCTCTTCACGTTAGTCGCGACCCGAACATACTCGTCACCGTTTCTGACGAAGATTGTGGCGGTGCCCTGCGCTTTCCTCACGACCTCGTCGACTAGCTCGAAACTATTGTTCATCTTTGCCGAACCAAAATAAATGATAGGTACCTCCTTGCCGGCAACGGGTTCGGTACCTTCGATCCTTGGCGGACCAAGCTGGGCCGCGATCGACACCAAGAGGTCCATGGCCGCCTTGATTCTTGGGTCCTGAGGTTCGCTTGGCTGCGCCAAAACTGACGTGGTCCAGGTGAGACACGCGGCGACAAACATGCGGATTGTGGTTTGCTTGAGTTGCATGAGGTCTCCTCCTTCCCTGGAAGGCAGCGATACCTCTGGATGACTCGGATCTGGGCTCTTCCGCACAAGGTGCGTCGTCAGTTCGCATTGCGAGCCGCATTGCGACTCATACAAACGTATCCGCTGATGTGAACCTTGCGGGAGTCTTAACTCCCGTCAGATATCTGTGTTTGTTCGACGGATCCCAAAGTTCAGGCGATGAGGCAAAAAGTCGCGCGCCGAGATAAAGGCGGTTGGAAATGAGTCAGCATTTCTAACGCGAAGGGCAGTCATTGGCCCGAGGCTGACCTTAAGTCAAAGCGTCGCGAGGTCTGCTTCCCGTAGGTGACCCGAACAGGGTGATGCGAGTAAGGCAGACTTTGACCCTGATGTATGGTCCGGCCGCGCGTTGCAAGAGGCTTTCGTCGATCCGGCGGAGAACGGCCTGCATCAATGTATCCGGCCTCTGATTGAAGCGCGCGCTCCCGGGCCACATGGATATCAGCGCGCATGCGATCTGATTAGCGGACAGGCCTCGACCGGGCCATCAGGGTCACCAGTGTTCGCATGCGTCGGGAAGACCGATCCTCTGTCGTATCATCCTCTCGCAGACCTCGGCGGGTACCCGGCAACTCGGCGCGCAGGGAATGCAGGTCTTGCCGCAAGCTGTTCAAGTTGCACTGCGCGCTCAAGATACTCGGTCAGCAGCTTCATCGGATTTCGCGCGTCGCCTTTGCTGTCAGGTGCCCAAGCGCAGACGGTGGCGTGAGCCTGGCGTCGACAGGGGGAACTTCATCGAGAATAACCAGGCGCCCGCCTGGATTCCCCTCGAGCCACACCACCCGGGGCTGGACGCGAGACCTCGCACCAGTCGAGCATCGCCAGGCGGCTCTGAGTAGGGCACAGGGGAACCATCAGCTCTCTAACGCGTTAGGGCTTGTTCGGCGACCCAACGGGGGAGTCCGCCATTTCCGAACAGAATCGCCCGATGTCGGGCCCCCTCTCGCCCCGAGAGATGCATTTATGTCCAATGTCGAGGAATTTCCGCTCTCCGTCCATCGACGGCCTACGGAGTTCGAGGCGCTGGTGGCGGCCGGTAGTGCCGCGCTCGATGCCATTCCTGGGGCGGTTTATCTTTGCGACAACGAGGGACTCCTGGTCGCTTACAACACCGAGGCCGTGGAATCGTGGGGCCGAACGCCCGACCCTGCCAAAAAGGAACGCTTCTGCGGTTCGCATCAACTCTACCTGCTCGACGGTACCCCGCTTGCCCATAGCGATTGTCCGATGGCGACCGCGGTTCGGCTTGGCACGCCCACGCGCAATGCCGAAGTCATCATGGCGCGGCCGGACGGGTCTCGGTTTACGGCACTAGTCAACATCCGCGCACTGCGTGACCATTCCGGTCATATCCAGGGCGCCATCAATTGCTTTCAGGACATCACCGGACGCAAACAGGTTGAGGACGAACTCCGCCGGAAAACGCAGGATCTGGAGGACTTCTTCGAGAATGGGGCCGTTGGGCTTCACTTCGTTAGTGGCGAAGGAATTATCCTTCGCGCCAACAAAGCCGAGTTGGATATGCTGGGGTACAGGTCCGAAGAGTATATCGGCCGCCACATTGCAGAGTTTCATGCCGACGCGCCGGTGATTGGCGACATCCTGCACCGCCTCTCGTGTGGGCAGGCGCTCGATGCTTATCCGGCGCGGTTGCGGGCGCGCGACGGTTCCGTGAGGCATGTGCTAATTACGTCAAACAGCCGGTTTGTGGACGGCAAATTTACCAACACGCGCTGCTTCACAGTCGATGTGACGCAATTGCGTGCGGCTGAAGAGCAGCGGCAGGCCAGCGAAGCGCGGCTCGCGGCTACCTATGAGGCAGCAAACGTCGGCATCTCGGAAACTGATGAAACTGGCCGGTTCTTGCGGGTCAATGATGCCCTCTGTCGAATCACGGGACGCTCCCACGACGAACTGCTCGGAACGACTTTCTCCGACTACACCGATCTCGACGACCGGTTGCAGGATGGCGAGCTATACGCGCAGCAGGTACGCGGTGAGATCGCGAACTATGCCATTCGCAAGCGGGTCGTACGGCCCGACGACTCCGTCCGACATCTTGATATTTTCAGCTCGTCCGTGCGCGATGCGGAAGGCCGCTTTCTCTATGGCGTGCGCGTCGCCCAGGATGTCACTGCCACCCAACAGCTCGAGGATCGTTTGCGGGAAGGCGAGCAGCGTATGCGCGATCTGCTTGAGGCCTTGCCCGCTGCGATCTACACGACCGATGCTGAGGGGCGCATCAATTTCTTCAACAGGGCCGCAGTCGAGATGGCGGGCAGGACACCGCAGCCAGGCGACGAATGGTGCGTCACCTGGAAACTCTACTGGCCTGACGGTTCACCCCTGCCGCACAATGAATGTCCGATGGCAGTGGCCTTGCGTGAAAACCGTCCCGTTCGCGGTGCTGAGGCAATCGCTGAGCGACCTGACGGAAGAAGGGTGCCCTTTATTCCCTACCCGACGCCGCTGCGCGACGCAGACGGAAAATTGATTGGTGCCATCAACATGCTCGTCGACATCAGCGAGCGCAAGCGAGGGGAGAATGCCCAGAAGGTGCTCATTGACGAGCTGAACCATCGTGTAAAAAACACCCTCGCGACGGTGCAGTCCCTCGCGAGCCAAACTGCTCGGCATGCTGCCGACCTGGATGAGTTTGTGTCAACGTTCACCGGTAGGCTGTTGGCGCTTGCTCGTGCGCATGATCTGCTCACGCTGCGAAACTGGCAAGACGCGCCTTTCGAAAAGCTAATCCATGACATCGTCGGGCCGGTCTCGGGCGGACGGGTCGTGGCGAGCGGGCCCGATGTCAACCTGGATGCACGGACAGCGCTGAGCGTCACCATGGTCTTCAACGAGCTTCTGACCAATGCGGCAAAATACGGTGCGCTCTCTGCGCCGGATGGATGCGTATCACTCACTTGGAAGATTCGTGGCGGCGACCAATCGCAAGGCACTCTTGAATGCGAATGGCTCGAACGTGGGGGGCCCCCTGTGACACCGCCCAAGAGGCGTGGATTCGGCACGCGACTGATGGAGCGCTGTGTGGAACATGACCTCGCAGGAGAGTTCGATTTGATCTTCGATCAGCAGGGCGCACGCTGCACCATTGTATTTCCCGTTATGCTTCAGGCGGAGCATGGCTAAGATGTCCGGCACCAGGGTTCTCCTCGTCGAAGACGAAGCGTTAGTTGCGCTCATGGTCGAAGACATGCTCGACGAATTGGGATTGAAGGTGGTTGCCTCCGCAGCCCATGTGAAAAAGGCATGCGAGCTTGCAACTACCGCGTCTTTCGATCTGGCACTCCTTGACGTCAATCTGGCTGGAGAGCAGGTTTTCCCTGTAGCGCGCATATTGCGCGAGCGAAGAATCCCATTCCTGTTCAGCACGGGCTATGGCGCTCCACGTTTGGAGGAGGAGTTCAGAGATGCGCCCGCGATCGGTAAACCCTTTTCTGTAGACCAGTTGAACGAAAAGTTGCGGGCGCTGCTGTCCGCAGGTGACCAGACGTTGTACGATAGTGGCGGCGACCGCCGCTCGTGACCCGTGACCCTTAGCAGACTTCGTCTTGGCAGGAGCTGGACGAGGCCTGATGTGTCGGCCTGCAGCTCAGGGTCCTGATTTTCCCCGCATCATTAAAGTCCAAGACCGCGTGCACCACGTTTTCCCCGCTGACGTACGAGATCATCGCGCCACCGTGCGAGGGCTGAAGATCGTCCAGCTCGGCAGCTGGGTGTTCCTGCAGATGGATAGTCCAGTAGCCTCGCAGGTGTTCTCTGCCGGAGATCGCCAATTGGTCACAATCGCAGTAGACCATGGCATCTTCGGCGTACATTTCGAGCAGCGCTTCGATATCGCCTGCGCGGTAGGCATCGAGCCAGTCGACGGCGGCGGCCATCGGGTCAAAAGACATACGAGCGTCTCCTCCGCGAGAAACAGAGATTGGCCGGGGTATCCAGCTGATTCTCTGCGCCAGTCGATTGGCGAAGTCTTTGATTTTCACTCGGCCAAGCCCATATACCGAATGCCATAAGGCGCATACTTATCCGCTGGCTGTGATGCCCGTGTCGGACGCTGTGACCGGTCTCCATGTGGCCCCATGGCTGCCACGCCCCAGGGCCTAGGATATGTAGGCTGTCAGGGATAGACCCGACCTAACTTAAACAGGGCGAAACCGTCGCGATTGACCGATGTCGACTTTTCGATGATCGCGCGCGTTCCGGCATAGGAACAAATGCTGCGCTTGGCCAGTTAGACGGCCCATGGAGGGCGCGCGCAATGAAGCTGTTGGTCGAATATCTAGAGCGAGCTGTTCAGCTTGAACGATTGGCAGCAAGCGAACGCGATCTGATGTTCAGAGAGCAACTGCTTACACAGGCGCAAGCCTATCGCAAGCTTGCCGCCAAACGAGCGAAAGATTATGGCCTTCCTGCACCAAGCCCGTCAGAAATAGCGCGTCTATCCTCCGCTAACTGAGGGCGGGCGCGGTCTGTTGTCTTTTCAAACTAGGCCAGCAATCGAGCGATGCAGCGTTCAAGCTGCTCGAAAGGCTTTTGCAGCCGCGGCCGTTCGCGAAATTGTTCTGGCGCTCCGTCCGCGCCAAAGCCGCTTGCGAATGCGAACGGGATATTTCGATTTGCGAGAGCCTTCGCCACAGGCTCAATGCTGTCACGCCCTAGCATTACACCTAGCACAGTCACGTCAAAGACCGCGTTGTTGGCGTGCTCCAACGCCGAAGGCAAATCACCAGTTTCGGCCGCGACGGTATGGCCAAGATCCGTCACCATGTCGGCCACCATCATGCGGATGAGTACTTCATCCTCCACCAAAAACACCGAAGCCATTGGCTACCCCTCAACTACTACCGAGTGACATTCCTTGCGCTCGCGAGAGTGCGAAGATCCACGCTGCTAAGCCGGCCCGAAGGCTTTGGCCTTTCTCCGTGCAGCGGTTCTCCAGTCTTGTCCAATCGCGCCTCGTACAGAAACTGAAGTCGTGGCGGCCCCAGCATCGGGCCGGGGGGCATGATGATGCTCGGGCCTCCGGACAGGCTCTTGCCTCGTGGGACTGAGGCCGTCACCGGCAACACAAGCGGATGTTGGCCCCTGGGTTCCTTGGATTGCTCTGCATTCCCAGAAGTGTGGCCAAATCCACACACGACGAGTGGTGAAGAAAGCTTGGGGCTATGGCCACGGCCGCCACGCCAGGGAGCTGGCGCACAAATAACTACGGCTCCAGGTTGGGCAACACTGGAGCCGCCATTTCCTCTTCTGGCCACGGGTTGGGGACGCGGGGGCCAGAAGCGCACGGTAAACGCATCGCCCGAAAGGTTGGTTCCTACCCACGACCAGTAGGAAAGCAAAGGCCCGTCTAGGCCGCCAATTGAGGCGACCACAACACACGCGTCGTTCCGATAGCTGCTCTTCAGGTTGTGCGCTGCAAGCAAAAAAACGG
The DNA here is from genome assembly GCF_054057995.1 of Bradyrhizobium sp. USDA 4486. NCBI lineage: Bacteria > Pseudomonadati > Pseudomonadota > Alphaproteobacteria > Hyphomicrobiales > Nitrobacteraceae > Bradyrhizobium > Bradyrhizobium sp. USDA 4486. The sequence goes on along the minus strand of NZ_JBSRZV010000001.1, from coordinate 1,190,799 downwards.
CCCCAGCACATCCGCGGGAGCCGTTGGAAGCCTCGACGGTAATGGGGGGCGCCGCCCAGGTAGCTAAAGTCTAGGAAGATTCGGCCATCCGGTCTGTATCCCTTTGGACATAAGCAGCGCTCTGATCGCGCTCTCTGACCACATGCTTAGCTTCTCCACACTCCTGACAGTAAGGCGATCACTCTTGCTGTCCGCCTGCCAGGTGGATTCACATTTGTTGTCGCGGGAACTGGAGGTGCCGGGAAGATTCGGCATACCGGGGCTGGTTGAATAGTTCACCTAGATCGTTTCGCCCGGTTCATTTGACCTTGCGCGGGCCGCAGCGATGGACTTCGCTGCGGCCTTTCGTGATCACCGCCAAAGTCCCGGAGTTTGTCGCGGGCATCAGGTATGCAGTCGAGCACGGCTGGCTCGAGCTGCACGGGACCTATGTGCGGCTACTGACAAATCGAGAGCCGCCAACTAAGCGGGCTAGTTCATCTTGCGGCGCAGCCTCTGGATGATCTCTCGGAGGTCGGCGGCGTACTCCTCAATGATGCGCCGCGCCTCGTCCAGCCGGGACGGCTTGGCTTCCTTACCCTCAATCTGTTTGTCGGGGTCGGGCATGGCTCGATGGTCCGCGGCGGACGCACGCGCCGCTTGAGATAAATCAAGTCTCCGCTGCATGGGGAACGGCTCGTGGGCTTGCGACTTAGGAACGTGTCTGGCTTAGGCAACTTGAGCGCTTCAGCCGCTTGCGCCGTCATTTATCGAATGCGAGCGCACTCTTCTGCGATTCGGAAGCCAGTCCGTGTATTTGCTCGTGAGTAGCCATGACGGCGCTCCCTTCGCTTTGCAGGCGGGAGCGCTCTCGGTCTCTCAGCCAACGACGCCTCCGGCAGAGGCTTGGCCGGTGATGGAAGGTAAACTACCCCGAATTGCTTTGGTTCAGAACTGAACTTATTGCTCAGGCCAGTGGCGATCCAACCAATCCGCCAAGACCTTGTATTCGCGAGCCATTTCCAACAGCTCCAGCTTGGCCGCCGGGGTAGTTGAGACGGCCGCCTGATGGCGGCAGAGGGCCTCAAGCGACCGATATGACTCGGATCGAGGATGCATCAGGAGCACCGTGGCCCTCGATGCGGTTCGCGTCCATCACTTGTGTTACAAAGTGTACATTCGACAATGTGTGCAAGATCCCTCGGCCTTAGTCATTCTCGGCCTTTACTTGCTCGATCGCTCTTTCGAGCTCTGTAGCGAGGAACTTGTAGTGAGAGACCACCCGCTCGAACGCCGCTCGCTTGATCTGCGACTTGGCCGTATCTCTCAACTGCTCGCATTTTACGATCTGCTCGCGCAACGTGGCGAGGTGTTCGAGCATGTCCTTCATGGCGCGTTCCCCTCAGGAACTAGCTTAGGGCCAATCAGGACGCTGGCAAATCAATTCAACACTCGGAATCGAATGGGGACGGCGGCGCTTAATGCTCGCGAGAGGTCCGCCTTTGTGCTTTCTCCGCCATCGCCATCCACTCTTCAGCCAGCTTTAGCCATGCCTGCTTGTCGGCAGTGCGAGTGGCTTTCTCTGCCTCATCAAAGCAAGCCTTCGCTTCGCGGAGGTATCTGGCAGTGATGTCTTCCATGGGCGCAAAATGCATAGGCGGGCCAAAAGTGCCCACAAAAAAGCCGCAGGCTCTGCTCTGGAACAGGCCCGCGGCGCGCGCCACGCCAATGGGGGCAAAGACGCGACACGACATACGCTAACACGAATGCGAAGCGCGCCGCTTCCTAACTATTGCCATGGCGGATTCACATTTGTGATCGCGGGAACTAACGACGCCGGGAAGATTCGGCAAACCGGGGCTGGCTCCATAGTTCACGTAGATCGTTTCACCCGGTTCTTTGACCTTGCGCGGGCCGCAGCGATGGACTTCGCTGCGGCCTTGGTTGTCGAGCACCCTGCTTCGAGCTGCGCGAGAGCGGAAGTTACGTGAGGCTGCTGAGGCCAGGGCAAGCTCGCTCGAATAACTAACCTGCTGCACATCCTTGGCTGCGAAGGCGTCGCGCCCGACTTCGTCCTGCCTTTGCTGGCCAATGCTCGCCACCAGTGGCCTCTGAGCCGCCGGTATCGAATACTTCGCAACGCAAGCAGCGCGGACATTGAAACTGGACTAGCCGGTAGAAGCCTGACACAGGACCAGAGACTGCCATCGGCCAAGCCCCGCACTGCGGACAGGACGGCAAGATGCAATCGGAGAACGACATCGCGCGGCTCGTTTCATGCCCCCGCTCGCACGAACCGGCTTCTTTTGCACAAGTTCCTGATTGCGGCTCAGAGCAGCGCTACCGAGGAACGACGTCGCTTCCGGACACTTTTGCAGGAATGTCGAATGTCTCGCCGGGAATGCTTAGGCCGCTGCGGCTCGCGCTGCTCTATAGGCATCTGGTCGCGCGAGGTAAGTGGCTCTACCATCCGGGCGGGGCGTACCCAGTCTGCAGCTTGTTCTTGGCGCAGCAGATGATCGAGGCCGGTTTGCTTATAAAGGTCGGGTTGCGGTACGAGCTGAGCCTCGAAGGCAGAAGGTTCGCAGCCTGACGAACGAATATATCGCAATCGTTTACTGCCTGTTGAGACGATCCCTGTCGATGGCGGCGCGCGCCATTCGAAGATCGCGACAATGATCGCAACGAGAGCGCCACCAACGAGCGTCAAGATGAGAAGCCTTTCCAGCCGAAGCATTCGCGTCGCCCGCCCCGCCTTTCACGCCGCGAAAGTTAAATTGGACAGTTGTTCCACAAGCGGCGAGGCGGACGTGTCCATTTTTTTCACTTGGTTTAATGCAGAGCTCGAGCAGCATGTGCACCCTTGGCATGCTGCCGCGGCGGATCTCTCCGGCAGACATCGGCCCTAGCCGTTTGGACCCTCCAGACCAAGACGCAGCCGGGCCTATCTGCTCACGCTCGCCGCCGGACTGGCGGAGCGACCCCATGGCCGTGTCCTCCCATAACCCTGGCGGCCCGGGGTCGCTTCCGACCTTCTTGGAAGGCATACGCGCAGTGATTCGCCTTCTCCCTGCGCGCCTCCTAGTTTGGACTCTGGGCACTGGAGTTTTGCGTATGGCCTTCCCTTCCATCGTTCCGAATGATCGCCTCGACAAGGACTTTTACCTTGTGCTGGAGGAGTTCCGGGACGGGGCTGTGTTTCGTGAGACTGACGAGGGCATCGACCGCGCGGCCTTGATCGAAGACCTGCTTGCCGGTCAATACAGTCAGGTACTACGTATCGTCACTTTCAACCCGGTTGAGGGCTGGTCACGAGATGCATCTGAAGACATCGCCGGAGAGATCGAGCGGCGAATGGCCGCCGAAGGTCGAGATATCTCCGACGGCTTAAATGATTTCGTCGAGAGCCAGCTCGGCCGACGTATCGGCGTGCAGCTGGCTCTGCCGCTGAGGATCGATAGCCATGTCTGACAAAGGAAAGCCCGTCGGGGCTCGACCACCGCAACGCGAAGCTGATCACTACGTCCTCTGCACGATCTGTGGTCAGATATTCGACATGCGCGAGCTTGACCACTGCTTGATCATCTGCACGGCCAGGAGATCGAGGAAGAGCCGACGAAGCATTAGAGGAGAACGAAAGTGGCGTGCGTACGTTGCGCCGATACCCACTGGGTTTGCGAGAACCATCGCGACCGGCCTTGGGAAGGACCTTTGGCTTGCGGTTGTGGAGCAGCCGGCGCTCCCTGCCCATCTGCAACGGCGCCGACCCGAACGACCTGCCGTTGTTGCCGGAGGATTTCGAAACAAGTTTCACGACGACCGAGATCATGAGGCCGCTTCTTCGAAACAAGTCTCGCGTAAAACGACCGCGTGACCCGAATTAACCCCTCTTGGCCCGCCGGCCTTTTGGCCGTTTTCTTCTTCTCGACGCAGAAACCTTTGAACAACGGACGAGGCGCGTTACCGGCGCTGCCCGACGATTGTCTCTCTGGCTCGGCATGTTCGGCGCTCTGCACGCCGCCATCCCCGCCCCATCGGGCGGAGCATTACGGCGACTGCCAGCACGAAAGCCAATATCGCAATGCGCTGCATACCCTTAAACGCCTGGTCGGGCTGGTTGCCGATCGCCTAGGAACGGAGGGTGGCGTTCACCCATTATCGCCCTATGGAAAACGCCCCCAACGACCGAGACCCCCGCCAGACGCCGACGGATGATCCTCGGCAGCAGACCGACGAGCCCACCCACAGGCAGACCAACAAACCGTGGACGGGCAACCCCGAAAAGGACCAACTTCCGCCGGACCGGCCCGGATCTCGATCTTGAGAAATGGCTGGAGTCCAACACCCACTGAGGCCTGAGTAGCGTGATGTACCAAACGAGAGAGTACCTGGAGTGCGCCGAGAACTGCGCCGAGCTGGCGGAGGAGGCCGAGACCTCCCCCGCCGCGCGCCGCTTCCAGAGGATGGAGGCGGCGTGGCGCGCTTTGGCCGAGGAGCAGCAGTGGCTTAATGGGGAAGTGCCCCCAGTGCCACTCGTACATTCGCCAGTCATAATGAGGAAGGGCCCTGGCGCCTCTTCCCATTTGTTGTTTGACCTTAGCAAGAACAACGGAGCTTCCGGCGGCCAGTGAGCGCGGCGATCGGCGCGCTCGGAGGGTCGGATCGTCAACATGGCCGATTGACAATCAAGCGGCGACTGCCGAAACGGCCCTCGGCCCGGGAGCAGCGGTGGCAAGAGTTTTCCGGGCGCTCCTAGTGGTCCTGACGAAGTTGCCGCTCAATATCGATTGCTTGATCTGCATTGCGTGCTCGCTTGAGCAAGGCGTTGCGCTCGTCGCCGGGAGGCTTTCCATCCGCCCGCTCACGCATGTCCTGTGCAAATTGCTCGAGTCGCGTTTCTAGAGAATCGGTCTGCTTGAATCGCCTGCGCTTCAATCCCATCGCATGTTCCTTCTGCTGATGGGTATTGATTGTACGTCCGCGTGCAGATCACCGCAGGAACATAAGTTATTTCCGGGTTAAACCTTTGGACGAGCTGGCGCGTAGCAGTCCTTCCGAGGTTATGTCGCGATACGCGATTTCAGCAACAAACTTCGGCTCGACCCAAGTGGCTCTGGGTTTCTTGAGTTGCTTACTCAATTTACTCTTCGAGCTGATTACAGTGTCGAGCGCATCCCTGATGCGCGAGGTGGTCCGGCTCCAACCCGTGCCGACCTTGCCCATGTAGCCCAGATCCTTCCCTTCCTTCTTGCCTAGGTAGAGCGCAGCGACACCCGACGGGTCTTTGATGAACCCCACCACGGGGAATTTGCCTTTCTGCAGGGTCTTGATCTTCTGCCAGGCTTCCACCCTCTCCGACCGGTAAGGAGCATCAACTCGCTTGGAGATGATGCCCTCGTACTTCAGCTTGCTCGCGGCCTCGAACAGCGCCTGCCCATCTCCTTCATGATGCTCGCTGTAGAGGATGCGCTCGCCAACAAGCTCGCCCGGATCGCGTGGTCGGTCCTCAACAAGGGACGCGCCTTCGAATGCGTCAAGACGGATGAAACGGCGTCCCGACCTGCCTGATCCTCGCGCCGTGCTCGGGGCCGTCAAGGCGCAGCCTGGCAGCGGTAGCGCCAGACGTCGGGACAGCACGACGGCCCGGCCTTGACGGCCCTTGCGCGCGGCGCACCTTCGCACCCGCGGGCCGGGACGAAGGAACGACCGCCAGGCACGAACAAAGGAACAGGGCGAAGTGAGGAACGATCGATGACGTAACCAACACCCTTACCCGCCGAGGTCTGCGAGAGGATGAGATGACGATGGAGGATCAGTCTTCCCGGCGCATGCGAACACTGGTGACCCAAATGGCCCGTTCGAGGCCTGTCCGCTAATCAGCTCGCATGCGCGCTGATATCCATGATGGCCCGGAGCACCACATGCTCCAAGCAGAGGCCGGATACATTGATGCAAGACCGCATCTGCCAGGTTGACGAAACCTCTTGCAACGCGCGGCCGGACCATACATTGGGGTCAAAACGTGAAGAGATCACCGTGAGCAAATCCGGTCTGCTGTACTCCGCTAGGCCGACCTTAGCGAGACGTGCAGCCACTTCGCCGATAGGCCATTACCGGAAGTGGCCCAGCGCAAATCATTGACTTGGTGGCGATGACAGTTCGGCGAACCTAGCGGCCGCCAACTATGGGAGTCATTGGGCTCTGTGACGCGCTTGGTCGAATGAGCCATCGCCTAGTCAGGCATGGACCACATTGCCCCTTTGAGCCCCTAACACGATTTCAGTCAGACCAATGGCCTGATATTTTGATTCATGCGGAAAAAGTTCTTGGGATCGTATTTGCTCTTCAGCTCGCGAAGACGACGGTAATTCGATCCGTAGGCCGCGGGAGCGGGATCGATGCCTTCGTCTTCCCCGAGATAGTTCACGTATTTGCCAGTCGCAGCGAAGGGCTCCATCTGTGCGTAGGTATCGCGGGTCCAGGCAATACACCGGTCGGTCATCGCAGCGTCCAGCCATTGGGTCAAGATCAGGAAGTTGTAGCCCTCTTGTCGATGCGGGAACGCCGTTTCCTCGACGCCGACGCGCACTGCGGCTCCATGGATGTGCTCGACAAGAAGCTGGCCCATGGGAGTCGGGCAGCGGGCAAAGCAGGCGATCATGGTCCCTATCGCGTCATCGCTGAGCTCTCGCAGGAAGGTGGATTTCCAGTAGTTGAACGCCCCCTTGGGATAGCCTGCGTCCAGCATGCTGTTGAGCTCGCAGTAGTCCATGGGACCGATGCCGTCCAATGCTGGAGTGCCGAATTGCTTGAGCGGACGCACTGCCAATTCACCGGCTGCGAGCGGACCGCAATGACACGTCGCCATCGCCGCCAGTTTCATGCCCGAGCCATCAGGTGCATGCGCCAATGTGGCGACAAGGATCTGCTCATCCGGAAGCGATGATGTGCTTTCGCGGAACCGCGACAGCACGTCGCGGCTGCGATCGAACGGGTGCGCGATCAGACCACCCGTGATGGTGGGCCCTATTGGGTGAAGCTGATATTCTAGCGTGGTGGCGATACCAAAATTGCCGCCGCCACCACGAGCAGCCCAAAACAGGTCCGGTTCGTCCGTTTTGCTGGCGCGCATCAATTCGCCCTGGGCGTTGACCAATTCGAGCGAGGTAAGGTTGTCGAGAGCCAGACCATATTTTCCCATCAGCCAGCCGATACCCCCGCCCAGGGTTAGCCCCATAGGCGTTAAGTTTATTCTTGAGTGTTGGAATCACACGTGATTCCAAGGGGCATGGCAGACGAATCGCTTCTAAATGAGGACTGGACGAGAGTGGTTGCGCAGCTGGGTGGGGCTGAGCAGCTTGAGATAAGCGCGCGCCAGACGAAGGCTTTCGCGCGGCGGCGCCAAATTCCAGACGCGGTGGCGTTGCTTCGGCTGATGCTGGCCTATTGTTTAGGGGAAAGAGGATTGAGATCGACAGCTGCGTGGGCGGCTTCTGTTGGCCTTGCGGACCTCAGCAGCGTGGCGTTGTTCTATCGCCTGCGTCAATGTGGCGATTGGTTTGCAGTGCTGGTGGAGAGCTTGCTCGATGCGGCAGCGCCGAAGGCGAGCCGAGGCCGCCTGATCCGCATCGTCGATGCGACGACAGTACCTCAGGCCGGGCCGACTGCCCGCAGGAGCAGTGAGCTTTGGCGGCTTCATAGTGCATTTGATCTGCCAAGTGAGCGCTTTGGTCACTTCGAGCTAACGGATCAGCAAGAGGGCGAAACGTTTGACCGGATACCAGTAGTCAAGAACGAGATCCGCATTGCTGACCGCGCTTATCTGCAACCTGACCGCATCGCGGCTGTCCGCGCGGCTGGTGCCGACGTTCTGATCCGAGCAGGCTGGAAGAACGCGCGCTGGCTTGATGCCCAAGGCCTTCCATTCGATCTGATGGCCCAATTGCGTGCGGCAAAGGCACGCGGACTGATCGATCGGAGGATTTGGATCAAACGCAAGGACGGGGCGCCTCTGGCTATGCGTCTGGTTGCGGTCAAGAAGCCCACCGGTGCGGCCGCGGCTTCGCGTCGTAAAGCTCGGCGAGACGCACGAGACGAAAACCGCATCATCTCCAAAGGGACTCTGGAAGCCGCGGATTGGGTCATTCTGGTCACGTCGCTCGCACGGGACGAGTTCTCCGCCAAGGATGTGCTTGCACTCTATCGACTGCGATGGCGGATCGAACTTGGCTTCAAGCGACTGAAAAGCCTGATTGGTCTCAAGACACCGCCTGGAACTGATCAGCGTTCGGCGAAGCCCTACCTGCTGGCTCACCTCTTGATTATCCTGCTGCTCGAGCCGCTTGTCCGCGACTTCGAGGACTCTCCCCACTGGAAGCAGGCCGCCTGACGACACCTGGCGGTTGGCGTATCTTGCAACAACTCGTTGCATCCTTGCTGCAAGCAATCATTCCACAACCAACCATCCGCCGCTTGCGCCGCAGTAAGCGAGCGCTCGGGCGGCACCTGCGCGAGCCTCCCCGAAAACGTCAATATCAATCAATGCTTGCGCTACCTTAACGCCTATGGGGTTAGCCCCGCGATGCCCGTGCTCGAAACGACTCCCCCAGTGACCGCCAGACCATGTCGCTGAGTTTCGCGATTAAGCTCTGCCCAGGTCACGCCGCCTTGTGCGCGTGCCCTTCGACGTTCCGGGTCGACCTCAATACTTTTCATCTGCGAGAGATCGATCATCACGCCGCCGTCGATCGTGGCGCGCCCTGCTACATTGTGTCCGCCGCCACGGACCGCCACCTCGAGACCAAGTCGTTGGGTGAGCCTTATCGCATCGGTTACATCGGAGGTATCGCGACATTGCGCGATGAGCGCAGGCCGTTTGTCGACCAGCCCATTGTGGACCTTTCTTGCCTCCTCGTAGCCCGCATCGTCCGGCCGCATAAGTAAGCCACGGAAGGTTTTGCCAAATTCCGCCGCCTCAGCAGCTACCGATCGGACTGTCGTCATGTGCGATGCCTTCGTTGCGCCTCGTCAGTTGTCACACCCTCATTGCGCGAAAGGCAAATTCAAAGAATTTGACTTGAAGATGAATATTATTCATCTAGGCTGGGGCATGACCAAGTTGCCGCCGCTTATCGAACTACGGGCCTTTGAGGCTGCCGCACGCAACCTGAGTTTCAAGAAGGCCGCCTCCGAACTCGGCGTAACGCCTACTGCGATCAGCCACCAAGTGCGCTTGTTGGAGCAATATTGCGGAAAGGCACTATTCCGGCGCAGACCGAGACCCCTGTCGTTGACGGATGCCGGCGCTCGGCTCTTTCCGGTCGTGCGCGATGGTCTAGAGGCGTTCGCCACTGCGCTCGGCACGATCAGGCGCAAAGACGATCAGCAGGCCCTTCGCATCACGACAACGAACGCATTTGCCGCTCGATGGCTCGTGCCGCGCCTGCCGCACTGGAGAAAACAGCGTCCCGATGCACCGCTCGATATCATCGGCACCGACAGTGTTCTTGACTTACCTGCGGGAGATGCGGATGTCGCAATCCGCTATGCCACGTCCCGCCAAGCGCCGCGAGAAGGCATTGCAGAACAGTTTTTGAGCGACACGTATTGGCCGGTGTGCAGCCCTGAATTGCTTTCCGCCAGAGGCCGGCTGAAGAATGTGGCCGATCTTCGAAAGCAAGTCCTCGTTCATTCCTATTGGTTTCCGTCTGACATAGACCCACCTAGCTGGCAGCGATGGCTCTCGGTGGCCAGGCGCAGGTGGCGCAACCTGCCCGATTTCACGGACATGCAACATCTGAGTTTCCGAGAGGAGCTTCACGCCATCGAGGCGGTCGTCGCAGGCCAAGGTGTCGGGATTTTTAGCGATGTGCTCGTGGCGGCCGAGCTCGCGTCCGGCGCGCTTGTAAAGGCGTTTGACCTCAGTTTACCCGGATATCAGTTCTACGTCGTCCGCAGGCCAAGCCATCCCCGCGAAAAGATCATTCGCGCATTCTCGGCCTGGTTGTTATCGGTTCGATAGGCTCGGATCGACACAGCACACCAAGGCGCAGAGGCAGGTCCCCTCAGGGACCCCGAACGGACACGCATAGCAGGAAACAGCTCTATTCGATCGCCTCGGCGGGCGCACAAGTCGGCTACGGCAAACTCGGTCGTGTCCCAAGGAGTGGTGTAGCTGATTAGCGAAGCCGCTCGCGACGCGCGCCCCCACATAGCGCCGTAGCGAGCGAGCGGCTTTGCGGGTGGTCACCGATGATTCGTCGGTAAGGTTTGGGTTGCGACACCAACCTGATTCGAGGAACCACCGATGACCGACGACATGATGAACCTGCGCGCGCTCGTGGAGAAGACCCCTGATGCCGATCTGTTGCGCGAGATGATCGGCTTTGCCGCCCACCGGCTGATGGAGCGGGAGGTCGAGGGCCTGACCGGGGCCGGGTATGGCGAGAAGAGCCAGGAGCGGCAGGTCCAGCGCAACGGCTACCGCGATCGGAGCTGGGAGACGCGTGCCGGCACCGTCGAGCTGCGCATTCCCAAGCTGCGCAAAGGCTCCTACTTCCCGGGCTTTCTCGAGCCGCGACGGATGGCCGAGAAGGCGCTCACTGCCGTGGTGCAGGAGGCTTATGTGCAGGGCGTCTCCACCCGCTCGGTCGACGATCTGGTGCAGGCGATGGGCATGAGCGGCATCTCCAAGAGCCAGGTGTCGCGGCTGTGCGGTGAGATCGACGACAAGGTGAAGGCCTTCCTCAATCGCCCGATCGAGGGTGACTGGCCCTATCTGTGGATCGACGCCACCTATGTGAAAGTGCGCCAGAACGGGCGCATCGTCTCGGTCGCAGTGATCATCGCAGTCGGGGTCAACAGCGACGGCCGGCGCGAGGTGCTCGGCATGGATATTGGTCCGTCCGAAGCCGAGACGTTCTGGACCGCGTTCCTACGCAAGCTCGCCCGCCGCGGCCTGCGCGGGGTCAAGCTGGTCGTCTCCGACGCCCATGAGGGGATCAAGGCCACGGTCGGAAAGGTTCTCAACGCCACCTGGCAACGCTGCCGCGTGCACTTCATGCGCAACGCGCTGGCGCATGCCGGCAAGAGCGGACGGCGCGTCGTCTCCGCCTTCATTGCCACCGCCTTTGCCCAGGACGACGCGGAGGCGGCACGGGCGCAATGGCGGCGCATCGCCGACCAGCTCCGCCCCAAGCTGCCCAAGCTTGCCACCGTCCTCGACGAGGCCGAGACCGACGTGCTCGCCTATATGAGCTTCCCGGCCGCGCACCGCGCCAAGCTGCACTCGACCAATCCGCTCGAAAGGGTCAATGGCGAGATCAAGCGCCGAACCGAAGTGGTCGGCATCTTCCCCAATGAAGACGCCATCGTCCGCCTCATCGGTGCGATCCTGCTCGAGCAGAACGACGAGTGGGCGGTCCAGCGCGGCCGCTACATGACACTGGAAACCATCGCCCCGTTGGGCGATGATCCCGCCGTCAGCTTCCCGGCAATCGCCACCTGACCGATCCGGCCCATGCCGGCGAATGCGGTGACCGCACTCAGCTACACCACGCCCGGGGACACGATCCAGCAGGCAAGTGCTATTCGATCTCCTTTGTCAGCTCGCACCAATATGGACGTGGGCATCTTTCGAATGTCGAGGGCTCGGCTTCAGGGTCACCAAAAGATTGGGACAACAGCCCGAGAGCCAGTGAAAAACTGTCCTTCTTACCGGCAAAGATAGTAGAGGTTGATCCATGTCAGACCTTGGACAAACTCGACGTTCCACGCTTCTCGATGCTGCCTGGCGGACAGCATACCGCGTCGGTTTCCCGCTTGCCCGCATTTGGTGGCGACTGCGACACCAGCAGCATGAAGGGGCACTTGTGGCTGTCTACGTCGGTCAGGCACTGCTGCTGGTGCGCTCGTCGTATAGAGTCGAGTGGAACTTCCCCGGCGGCAGTGTGCGGCAGGGTGAGACGCCTGAAGTAGCAGCTCGCCGCGAGCTGGCAGAAGAGATCGGCCTCGCCGGAGCACTCCCACTGGTCGCCATGGGCGACGCCCGAGGCCTGTGGGAAGGGCGAAACGATAGAGTGCATTTCTTTGAACTACGGCTGGATCGGCTGCCCGAGATACGGCTCGACAACCGCGAGATCATCGACGCACGATTGATATCACCGAGCGAGTTGCGCGGCATGGCGCTAACCGGGCCGGTCGCCGTCTATCTTGGCAGGACGATTGCGCCGGGCTGCCATTCAGAGTGACCGCGCAACGCTACTGCAATGTTCACGATCCTTGAAGGCTGAAAGCTTCCGATCGAGGCGAGCGGATGGCGACCGATGATACGAATGTCATTGGCACGGCTGGGAGCGCGCATCATTGGCATGAGGGGCTGTGTTGTGCGTCACAACAAAGATTGGCCGCCCATGTCTGAATCGGGTCAATCGTGACGGTTTGGCCCGGTTTAAGTCAGGTCCGGTCTACCCCTAACCGCCGACATATCCCGGACGTGGAATGCGGCTGCGATGGGCCACAACCGGACTCATGGGACGCACCCGAACGATCACCGTTAAGGACCAGGAAGGGACGGAAATCAGTATAACTTGTTCCCGCAATCAGTGAGCAGTGAACCCGCCGTCTACAGGCAAGCTGATGCCGATGACGAAACTCGCGGCCGGGCTGCACAGCCAGAGTACCGCCGCGGCGACCTCCTCCGGGCGCCCGAGCCGTCCGATCGACTGCTGCTTCATGACCTCTGCCATGGCATCGGATTGACCTTGCAGCATGTCCGCAACCATCGGAGTGTCGATCGTACCCGGACAAACAGCATTGATCCGGATGCCGCGCGGCGCATATTCCACGCCGGCGCTCTTGGTCATGCCGAGCACCGCATGCTTGGTCCCATGATAGGCCCCCCGCTGCGGCAAGCCGACGAGGCCTCCGAGCGAGGAGCAATTCACGATAGCGCCCGAGCCCTGTTTGCGCATGACCCGGAGTTCATGCTTCATGCAGCTCCAAACGCCCCGCTGGTTGACGGCGACTACGCGATCGAACTGCTCGATAGGCTCGTCAGCGGCATCCGACGGCACCTGAATCCCAGCGTTGTTGAACGCCATATCGAGCCGCCCGTATTCGGCAACCGCCCGATCGACAGCCGCCGCAACCTGCGCTTCGTCGGAGACATCGCACCTCAATCCGAGCGCCGAGGCTCCGCTGCGGACGATCTCGTCCGCGGCTTGTGCGGCTAAGTCGCCGTCCAGATCGCAAAGAACGACGGAAGCACCGCTCTCAGCGAACATCCGCGCGGTTGTCAGCCCCATGCCCTTAGCGGCGCCTGTGACCAGCGCGACCTGGCCGTCGAAATCGTAGCGGGGATTCATCATGCTCTCCTATCGTACAAGCCTAGCGGGCGGAATTTGCGACGGTCATCGGCTCTTCCCGAACACCGGAAACCTGGACGCTTCGCCGTAGTCGCCGTGCTCGATTGCCTTTAGCGTCGCCATGTCCTCGGCGGTTATTTCGAAGTCGACGGCGATGTTGCTGCGCAAATGTTCGGGGCGGGCGGTCTTTGGCAGCGGCAGGAGCCCGAGCTCCAGGCAGTACCGAATGCAGAGCTGCGCGACGGAGACACCATATTTGGCGGCCAGCGCGGCCAGTGTTGAGTTCGTCAGGACGGCGCCGTGAGCGACAGGAGAATAGGCCTCCACCAGCACATTGCGACTGCGGCAGTGATCAATCAGGTCGAACGGCGTGTTGCCGACGTGCGCCAAGATCTGGTTGACCGCGGGCTTCACGGCCGCATTCTCGAGGATGTTGTCCAGATCGACCTGTTCGAAGTTTGAAACGCCGATCGCGCGCAGCTTGCCTGCGGCATGGCCTTCCTCGAGCGCGCGCCAAGCCTCGAGGTTGCCTGCGAAATAGTGCTCGCCCTTGCGGAATTCGGTCCAGGGCTGCGGGCTATGAATGAGCATCAAGTCGATGAACCGCAATGTCGGCGACCGTCTTTCCTTGCGCCGTCCACGCTAGGCACTGACGCTCACGCTGGGTGAGCTCGCCCCCAACACGCTGTCGCGAGGGCAGCGTGGGTTCAAGCCTGGTATCGACGTGGACGTGGAAGTACAGGCCTACCTGGTGAACAACGTCTTTCCAGATACCATCGAGTTGATCGAACTCGGTTTGACAACGGCTGGTCGCCAACGTGAATGCGGCCATGCGCCCGAATGCGCCTCTGATCGGGACGGTGATTCCGGACCGGATTCCAAATGTTGTCGCCTCGTCAAAAAACTGGCGCTGCGCTCGGTTTCCGGCAGCGATGCGCCCCGCACCTCCCCAACAGAACAAATCCCGCTCGGCCCGGGCACGAAGGATCACGGGATCGAGCTGCTGGTAGCCGAGTTGAAAGTAACGGCTGGTCCATGATCTCGGGTAGGACGAGATCAACAGTGGCGCTTCGCCGTCCAGACGCAAATAGGCGAAGCGCTCAAATCCGAGTTTCTGGGTCAGCCGTGTCGCGATCCGCTCAAAGGCACGTGCATCGTCTGCTGTCTGAATTGCATCCACGAACTCCTGAAATGTGCTCTCCATGGGAAACATTCTATGTGAACCGTTCCGGAAAAGGCCTCGCGCCACGCTGAGCGAGATTTCCGGGGCACTCGCGCACATGCGTTTGGGTCTGTGTCGATGCAGGAACACTCGACGACCAGGGAAGCTCGCTAGCTATTCACGACTGATCAAGCGACCAGGCTCGCATTTTGGGCTTTCAGCGCATCTGTCCCTTGGGAGATCAAGCATCAGAACAAGTAAGCCAACCAGAATGGAGCCAAGTGCAAGGACAAGTTGCCACGGCTCTATTTCCGCTCGGAAGACTTCCGTTTGCGGGGCCAACATGAGTTCCGGGTCGGGGCGCGTTACTGCGCGATCTCCTTCAGCCTGCTGCATGGCGCATTAGTTTTTCCACCTTATCATCCAGCGAGCGCGCAATAGCGAGGCCTTCGGCGTTGCCATACGGAGCGAGAACACTCTCCACTTTATCGTAGCTGAAGTTCACCCCATCTGGTCTTTCGTCCACGAGCACGGAGACTGGCGCATAGCTCCCGGCATCGGGCACATGTTTCACCATCTCCTTCATGACCAAGGGGTTGCCGATGATGAAACGCACGGCCTTCACGTCCCTACCGCTTTCCCTGCGCAGCACCGCACCAAGATCCAGCTTCATGAACAACATCAGGCCGAGATCGCTAACGCTCCGGTCCACCAGAGCCTTGAGTTCAGCATAGTTAGCCGCCTCTCTCACCGATTTGCTGAACTCTCTCATATCGGGTCGCCCAACCGCGGCCTCCACAGCCGAGATTGCAGCTTCAAATGATTTAGAGGAAACGATCGTCAGGCGTTCTATTTCGATCTTCCGTACCGCCATTGTCGCTTTTTCCCAAGAGCTGTGATGAATTCGGCCTACGCTGTCTGACTTCATTCCGGAGCGCTTCATTTTTTGATAGCATCAACGGGCGCGACGTCCTTGGCGTGCACCCGTGAGACGAACCGATCCGATAGGCCCTCAAGTCTCAGAGAATTTGACGTCTGAGATATCGATCGAGACGCCAAGACCATTCGCCATGGGCGTGTTATCCTCGTTCCTACGGTAGGCGCGACGTTTGGTCGGAATCTTGATGCCGTCAAACTCGCGGTAGTCTGACATGTAATGGGCGGTCGGCACTCCTCCCGTCACGTCGGCGAAATAGTCCATTCTCGTAATGAGTCCTTCACTGCCGACGTGGAATACTTGAACCGACGAATGCGTCGGGACCGATGCTGGAAAGCTCACCTTGAGGCGCCGCCATAACTCCCCATTCTCATTCCACGGCTCAATCTCTTCAGTGACGAATCCCGGAAGAGCGAACATGAAAGGCGTATTCAGATAGTTCCACATGGCGTAGCCGCTGAAATAGGCCAACTGCAGATCATCCCAGGGAGTCGCCGGCGTGTGGCCCTCGAACGAGCTGCGGGGATTCGCTCGCTCTCGCAGTCGAGTGCCGTCGTCGATGCGCTCGATTGCGACGAGATCAGGGCTATAGAAGCTACGGAGGCCCGGGGCCGTGAAGGGGCTGTAACTAAGCTGCTGGTTTGCGATATCGGCCTCTACGTGAACGCCCTTCAGCGCCTCCGGCCAGCCTTTTCGGGCCCACAGAGATCCGACGACCGACATATCTGCGTGGATGCGCCGGTAGCGTTTCCACTGTGCCCCGCCGTGAGTCTCTAACAGGATATCTCTGAGATTTGACATTGGTCCTCCCATGCAACTCGTGTCACTCTAATTATCAGAGTTATAAAAGGCAAGCCACGGCCCTGCCGGTCGCTCGCGAGGACGACTGAAAACCCAGGCATTTCGTTATTCGGTAGTGTGCAACTGCTATTCATTCTTCTTTCTACATTCGGGTCCCTTTCGATCTAAGTTGCCGCCCACTGTCCCTAAGGCGCGCCATGTTCCTGCAATTCTTCACCTCTCTGCGCGATGCGCAGGTCCCCGTGACGCTGCGCGAATACCTCACGCTGATGGAGGCGCTCGACGCCGACCTGTCGGACTATTCGGTCGAGAATTTCTACTACCTGTCGCGCGCTTCGCTGGTGAAGGACGAGCGCAATCTCGACAAGTTCGACCGCGTCTTCGGCACCGTGTTCAAGGGGCTGGAAAGCCTGCTCGACGCCATGGAGAAGGCGGAGATCCCCGAAGAGTGGCTGAAGAAGCTCGCCGAGAAATACCTCTCAGAAGAAGAGAAGAAGCAGATCGAGGCCATGGGCTGGGACAAGCTCATGGAGACCTTGAAGAAGCGCCTCGAGGAGCAGAAGGGCCGCCACCAGGGCGGCTCGAAATGGATCGGCACGGCAGGCACCTCGCCGTTCGGCGCCCACGGCTACAATCCGGAAGGCGTCCGCATCGGCCAGGAGAAGAACCGCAACAACCGCGCCGTGAAGGTGTGGGACAAGCGCGAGTTCAAGGATCTCGACGGCAATGTCGAGCTCGGCATCCGCAACATCAAGGTGGCGCTGCGACGCCTGCGCAAATTCGCCCGCACCGGCGCGCCCGACGAGCTCGATCTCGACACCACCATCCGCGAGACCGCCAATCACGGTTATCTCGACGTGCACATGCGCCCCGAGCGGCGCAATGCGGTGAAGCTGCTGGTGTTCTTCGACATCGGCGGCTCCATGGACGCGCATATCGAGCAGGTCGAGGAGCTGTTCTCGGCGGCCAAGAGCGAATTCAAGCACATGGAGTATTTCTACTTCCACAACTGTCTCTATGAGGGCGTGTGGAAGCAGAACAAGCGCCGCTTCACTGACCGCACGCCGACCTGGGACGTGCTGCACAAATACCCGCACGACTACAAGGTCGTGTTCGTCGGCGACGCCTCGATGTCGCCTTACGAGATCATGGTGCCCGGCGGCTCGGTCGAGCACGTCAACGAGGAGCCCGGCTCGGTCTGGCTCGACCGCATCATCCGCACCTATCCGCACACGGTGTGGCTGAACCCGGTGCAGCAGAAGCACTGGGACTATTCGGAATCCACCACCATCATCAAGCGCATCTTCGCCAATCGGATGTATCCGATCACGATCGAGGGGCTGGAGAATGCGATGAAGGAGCTGGCTCACTGATGGCGGATCAAGCAACCTCCAATCTAAGATGGATCAGAACGAAGTCATGAAGTTCAAGGGCACCAAGGACTATGTTGCGACCGACGATCTCAAGGTCGCCGTCAATGCCTCGATCGTGCTGGAGCGCCCGCTCCTGGTGAAGGGCGAGCCCGGCACCGGCAAGACCGTGCTGGCCGAGGAAGTGGCGAAGGCGCTGAACGCGCCGCTTTTGACCTGGCACATCAAGTCCACTACCAAGGCGCAGCAGGGCCTCTACGAATACGACGCGGTGTCGCGCCTGCGCGACAGCCAGCTCGGTGACAGCAGGGTGTCCGACATCAAGAACTACATCAAGCGCGGCAAGCTGTGGGAGGCCTTCACCGCCGAGCAGCGCCCGGTGCTCTTGATCGACGAGATCGACAAGGCCGACATCGAATTCCCGAACGATCTGCTGCTCGAGCTCGACCGCATGGAATTCCATGTCTACGAGACCGGCGAGACGATCAAGGCCAAGCAGCGCCCGATCATGATGATCACCTCCAACAACGAGAAGGAGCTGCCGGACGCCTTCCTGCGCCGCTGCTTCTTCCACTACATCAAGTTCCCCGATGCCGAAACGATGGGCCGCATCGTCGACGTCCACTTCCCCGGCATCAAGAAACGCCTGGTGGAGGAAGCGCTCCGCATCTTCTTCGAGGTGCGCGAGGTGCCCGGGCTGAAGAAGAAGCCGTCGACCTCGGAGCTGCTCGACTGGCTCAAGCTGCTGCTCAACGAGGACATGAGTGTCGAGCAGCTTCGCGAGCGCGACCCGCGCAAATTGATCCCGCCGCTGCACGGAGCGCTGCTCAAGAACGAGCAGGACGTGCACCTGTTCGAGCGACTTGCCTTTATCGCGCGTCGCGAAGTCTGATCCGGTTTCAGAATGGCCGACGAGCGCACCCCGGGTCGCTTCTGCCGCGGGGTTCAATACGGATAGCGCAATCAGCTCAGGATGATCCAGTGGAAAGCAGGCCGCGCATCCAGGCCGCGGCCCTTAGGCGCGCCTAAATCGTGACCGGCTCAGCAAAATACGAGAGACCCAGCCATTCAGCCACTAGCGCAGGTTTGTCCGAGCCCTTGATCTCGACAATGACCTCAGACTTACTCAAAAATTCCTTGGGACTTCTTGCCGTCACTTGGTCGAGCTTGAACCTTGCTCTTACATGGCTCCCAGCGCGCACGGGTGCAACAAAGCGCAACTTTTCAAACCCATAGTTCACAGCCATGACCCTCCCCTCGATTTGAGGCATTGCATCATAAGCCATAGCCGGCAGCATCGAGAGCGTGAGGAACCCGTGCGCGACCGTACCGCCGAATGGCGTCCGCGCGGCCTGTTCGGGGTCGATATGAATGAACTGCCAATCTTCCGTGACATCGGCAAATTCGCTTATCCGAGATTGATCTATTTCGAACCAGCGAGAGACCCCGATTTCTTTTCCCGCTAGAGCGACGAACTCATTCATACCAATGACAGACATTTTCAGTTCCGCTTCTTGTTCGACCGATCGCGTTCTTGAAGTAGCGCCATCTTGCGTTAGCTACTCCAATCGGACGGAACTGCCTCCACAAAAGATCGGTCCGCTTGGAACGCGCCCTAGCTTTTATGATGAAGACAGCACCGCAGTCAGGCCGCCATCAATGGCTAGGATCTGCCCGGTGATGTGTTTGCCGGCGTCGCTCGCAAACAGAGCAGCCGCACCCTTCAGATCGTCGCCGTCGCCGATGCGCTGCAGCGGCGCGCCGGAGGCGAGTTTTTCGACCCCCACACTCTCGATCACGCCCTTCGTCATTTTGGAGGGAAAGAAGCCGGGAGCCAGCGCATTCACGGTAATACCGTGTCGCCCCCAACTGCCCGCCAACGCCCGGGTAAAGTTAACAACGGCGCCCTTGCTGGTGTTATACGCGATCGTCTGCATTTCACCGCTGCTGCCCAGCAGGCCGGCGATCGACGCAACATTGATGATTCGCCCATACTTGTTGGGAATCATGGACCGCTTACCGATTTGCTGACTGAGCAAGAACAACGATCGTATGTTGAGATTCATGATCTTGTCCCAAGCCTCGATGGGATGGTCTTCTGTCGGTGCCCCCCACGTCGCGCCTGCATTGTTGACCAGGATATCCACCCGTCCGAGCCTCTTTACCGCCTCCTCAGCCAGCCGGTGAACATCGTGATCCTGCGAATTATCAGCAGCTATCCATTCAGCCTTGATACCCAAGCCAAGCAGATGCTTCTGCGCTTGTTCAAGGTCAGACGATTTCCGTGATGAAAGGAGAATCTTCGCTCCGAGCTCGCCGAGAGCCTCAGCGATTTGGAGACCGAGACCTCGTGAGCCGCCAGTGACCAATGCTGACTTGCCTTCGAGGTCAAAAGCCTTCTTTACGCTTCCCACCTTGCTCACTCCCACTCGATTGTTTGAAGTCTAACTGAAATGAAGACAACCCAGGGCGCAATCCTGCAACACAGATTGTGGTTCGGGGCTATTCCTGTGTGAATAGGGAGCCAGCGGCCAGACGCCCACGGCAATGAATAGCGCCGTTTCATTCTTGGACTGGCAGGGGTCGATTTGCCGGGCTTACCTGACCAGGCAACAGCGGGAGAAAGTGCATGGCGCTTGTTCGATTTGAGCCTGAAGACAATCTTGGAGTCATTACGATCGATAGTCCCCCTCTTAACCTGGCGGACAACCCTATGTTTGCCGCGCTGGTTGACGCTCTCGATCGAGCAGAGTCATCCGGGGTCAGGGCGCTCCTGGTGCAGGCAGAAGGTGATCACTTCGGATGCGGCGTGAACGTCAAATCGACCTTCGTCGGTTTGGACGGGAGAGCCGGTCGAAAGATGCTCAGTCGGGGCATCGAGATGGTCACGCGAATGGAAACTCTGAACCTTCCCACCGTATGTGCCGTTCAGGGGCTGTGCCTGGCGGCTGCGCTCGAAATCGCGCTCCGATGTGATGTTATCGTGGCGGCCGAGGATGCCAAGTTCGCGCAGGTGGAACAGCACATCGGAGCGGCCACCTTTCTGGGCGGTGCACATCTTCTGGCGGAGCGCTGCGGTCCCGCGCGTGCTCGGGAGATTTGCTTCTCGGGCGAGCAATACGACGCGGCGAGCTTCGAGCGCTGGAACATCATCAACCGGGTCGTGCCGCGCTCTGCGCTTCAGAGCGAGGCTAAGCGCTGGGCAAAGCGCCTGGCCGATGGTCCGACGATGGCGCATTCCGCAACCAAGCGTATGATCCGCGCCTTTCTGGATCAGGGCGTGCGGGCAGCGGACGCAATCCTGTTGGATCTCAGCCCGCCGATTTTCGACTCCGCAGATTTCAAAGCAGGAGTCGATGCGGTGGCGCGGCTCGGCTCGAAGAACTTCCGCGGCACCGTCTCCTTCACGGGAAAATAATCAGCGGGCTTCTGCCTTATGCTTTTGAAGCTCTACTAAATGACTCCCCTGCGAATGCCAGCCGTTCTAGCAGGGGGGTAGGTCGCAGCATCGGATCACGGTCAATCGTCGCGTAGTACGTCAGTCGCTCCGCGACACGCGGCAAGCCGATCTGTTCGCCATAATACATCGGCCCCCCGTGGAAAATCGGCCAGCCGTACCCATAGATCCAAACGATGTCGATATCGCCCGCTCGGGCTGCAACCCCTTCCTCCAGGATACGGGCCCCTTCGTTGATCATCGGATAAATCATACGCTCGAAAATCTCATCGTCGCTAATGGAGCGTCGGCGAATGTTCAGCCCGCGGCAGGTCTCCAGGATGAGGGCTTCCACATCGGGGTCAGGTAAGGGCGCTCGCGCCCCGTTCTCGTATTTGTAATAACCCTTGCCGGTCTTTTGCCCCAGCCGCCCGGATTCGCACAACGCATCCGCAATGGGAGATTTCTCGCCGCGGTCTTTGCGGGACCGCCAACCAATATCGAGTCCCGCCAGGTCCGCCATCGCAAATATGCCCATTGGCATGCCAAATTTCGTCAGCACCGAGTCGACCTGCTGCGGCAGCGCGCCATCGTACAACAGTTTGTCCGCTTGCCTGATCCTGACCTCCAGCATCCGGTTGCCGACAAAGCCGTGACATACCCCCACCACGACCGGGACCTTGCCAATGCGGCGCGCCAATGTACTCGCGGTGACCACGATGTCGGGCGCAGTCCTCTTTGCCACGAACGATTTCGCATAACTTCATAACGTTGGCCGGGCTGAAGAAATGCATCCCGACCACGTCTTCCGGTCTGGTTGTGACGGCTGCGATCTCATTGATATCGAGATAAGACGTATTGGTTGCGAGGATTGCGCCAGGCTTGGCAGCTTTGTCGAGGGCAGAAAATACTTGCTTCTTGATTTCCATGGTCTCGAACACGGCCTCGATGACCAGGTCTGCGTCACCCAGCTGCTCAAGACCCACGGCCCCATCGATCAGTCCAATTCGGCGGTTCATCTCGGCTCCCGAGATTCCGCCACGGGCTGCAGTCGCTTCATAATTCTTGCGGATATTGCCCAAGGCGCGCGCCAAGATCTCGTTTCCGACCTCGATCAAAGTGACAGGAATCCCTGCGTTTGCAAAAGCCATGGCGATACCTCCGCCCATGGTTCCACCTCCGATGATCGCCACTCTCTCGATCATTCGCGGTTGGGTATCGAGCGGCACTCCCGCGATTTTCCCGGCTTCGCGCTCGGCGAAGAAGACGTGTCGCTGCGCTCGTGACTGGTCGCCATTCATCAAGCGCACAAACGTCTCGCGCTCCTTTTTCAACCCGACTTCAAAGGGCAGATCCAACGACCATCCAACGGCCTCAACGCAAGCGAGAGGCGCTTCGAGACCACGCGTTCGCTTGTTCGCCGCAGCAGCCGCCTCGTTAAATTCGACCGGTCCTTGCGAGCCGCTGACATCTTAGATTCGTCGTCGCGCAATCGACGAAGTGGCCTCTTCTCGGCGACAAGCTTCGCAACAAACTCGCGTCCCGCCGCAACTGCGTCCCCCGCAAACAGATCATCAATCAAGCCGATGTCCAAGGCTTGCTTTGCGTCGATTGACTCTCCACTGACGATCATTTGAACCGCTCTCTCCGGCCCGATCGCGCGCGGCAGACGTTGCGTGCCTCCACCGCCGGGAATCAGCCCGAGCTTCACCTCCGGCTGGCCAAGCTTTGCATCGATTCGTGCGATCCGGAAATGACATCCCATTGCCAGTTCCAAGCCGCCGCCTAAAGCCACGCCATGGATGGTGGCGACGACGGGTTTGGCGCTCTTCTCCAACATCTCGATGATCTCATCAAGCAGCGGGGGCTCGAGGGGCTTGCCAAACTCACGGATGTCCGCTCCGCTGATGAACGAGCGACCGGTACCCGCAATGACGATACCCTTCACCTCATTGTCCGACGCAACAGCCTTGAGCGCCTCGACGAGGCCGACCCGAACTGCGACACTCAGGGCGTTCACAGGCGGATTTGTGATCGACAGGACAGCAATTCCATCCTTCTTATGAACTTCGACAATCTGGTTCATTCGCTCTCTCCCGTTCAGCCTCAGTGTCAGTTCGACAGTCGCCGGCGCAATTGAGTGTGCTCACGGCGTCCAAATAAGCCTGACTTCCTCGCAGCAAGTGCAGTGCTTGACGGTTCCAAAATTGAACTTACGTTGAACGTAGCTGAATACCCAGCGAGGCGCACGCACGCCTCACAAACGGGATAGGGTGGCATGTCGAAGGTCAAGGATCTTAAACGTTTGCTACGGCTACCGGTGATTGCATCACCCTTGTTCATCATTTCAAATCCGGACCTCGTGATTGCCCAATGCAAGGCCGGAATCATCGGTTCCTTTCCTGCACTCAACGCGCGGCCCGCGCCCGTGCTGGAAGAATGGCTGAAGCGTATCACGTCCGAATTGGAGGAGTACGACGCGCGGCACCCGAATCGGCCCGCCGCGCCGTTTGCCGTCAATCAGATTGTGCACCGATCAAACGACCGGCTCGCGCACGACGTCGACGTTTGCACAAAGTACAAGGTGCCGATCGTCATTACGTCGCTGGGGGCGCGTGAGGATCTCAATGCAGAAGTGCATTCCTACGGAGGTGTCGTCTTCCACGATGTCATCGATCAGATGTTCGCGCGAAAGGCAGTGAACAAAGGCGCAGACGGACTGATCCTTGTTGCTGCCGGCGCCGGTGGGCACGCGGGAACGACCTCGCCTTTCGCCTTCGTCCAGGAAACGCGGCAATGGTTCCACGGACCGATCGCGCTATCGGGGGCGATCGCGACAGGACGCGCGGTTCTCGCCGCCGAGGCAATGGGAGCTGACTTCGCTTATATCGGCTCGGCCTTCATCGCGACGAGGGAGGCGAACGCCACCGAGGCGTATAAGCGGGCGATCGTGGACTGCAACTCTAGTGATATCGTCTATTCAAATCTGTTTACCGGCGTGCACGGGAACTATTTACGCCCGTCCATCGCCGCAAGCGGCCTGGATCCGGAGAATTTGCCTCAGAGCGATCCCTCGAAAATGAACTTCGGCTCGGGTGGCAACATGGGCATGAAGGCGTGGAAGGACATTTGGGGATCAGGCCAAGGAATTGGCGCCATCGAGGAGGTTCGGCCCGTGGGCGAATTTGTAAGTCGGCTTGAGCACGAATACCTCGCCGCCAAGGCGCTTCTCGCAGCCTAGTGCAGCCGGCGAATGTCCACTCAGAAGTATTGAAGGGCGCTTTTTGCGCTGACCAACCGCGCTGCAAATCCGGCTGGGATCTCATTCAGGTGCGGGCGTTACGGCGGCCGCCGCTTGGCTTTTCACTCACTCGCAAGCCACTCCCTTGACTTCGCGAACTCTCGCTCGAGGAATGAGCGAACGTCTCTCGTCATCTTGCGCAGATCGCTTTCGCGCCTGCGCAAGAGCCAAATGTTCAGGGATGCCGAGTGCTGCGGAAGCACCCGTGTCAGCCCTTCCGCTAATGCAAACGGCACGGGGAGAAGTGCCAATCCCAATCCTTCGGATGCCGCCGCGAAATGATTTATGATTGGAGAAATACGAACTGCGCTCCCGGATTGAGCGGCGGCTAAGAACCGCGCGAAGAGCTGATTATCACCGGAGGGCTCGCCTTGGAGGCTCGGAAAATCATTGGTTACCCCAATGAGATCGTGGTCGGAAAGCTGCGCGAGCGATTGAGGGGCTTGACGTCTCGCCAGGTACTTCTCAGACGCGAAAATGCCAAACGCGATCGCCGCCACCCGCTTGCCGACGAGATCCTTGTCATGAGGATCGCCCATCCTGATCACGATATCGAGATCGTTGGACGAGACATTTTGCTGTTGAACGGTCGCGAACAATTCAAGTCGCAGCCGGTTGTGGAGTTTCCGTAGGCGTTCAATGCGTGGCAGCAACCAGTGCTTGGTTAGCCCCTCGGTGGCGGAGATCCTGACCAATTGCGAACGCTGTCCAAGTCTAGACCGCAGATCATCGTGAAGTCCTTCGAACGCCGTCATCATGGCGCTCGTAGAGCGCTGCAAGTCTTTGCCTTCCTGGGTGAGGCGAACCCCCGAGGACACGCGGAAAAACAAGGGTGCCCCGACATAGCGCTCCAATTCCTTGAGGCGCCGGCTCAGGGTTGGCTGGCTCATCCCGAGCTCGTCGGCAGCACGATTTATGCTCCCGGTTCGAGCGACGACCGAGAACAGTGGAAAGAGATCCCATTTGGGACCTCCCAGCTTGCGATCCGATCTCTCGACGACTTCGCTCAATTTGGTCAGATCTCCCTGTTGCCAGACGGCGCACGTCTTCTCCCCGAACCTGGCCATTCTTGAATTCCGGCCGCGGCCGCGTGACCAATTCTGAATACATGTTATACCAATATGAAATGACGTTCATCATCTAATTTTGCGGAACCGGAGCTGTCTCCTTGGCCCGGCGGGGCCCGCGGAATGTGCGGAATGCCTGCCGCCGGGTCGGGCGGCCGAGCCAACAAGTGAGTCTCCTCGGGGAAAGCACAGCCAGCCCATCCGAGCACGTCCTGGAAATCGCAACATTGGCCGGAGCGAGTGAAGTCGCTTCACGCGGGGATCAGAGGTCACCCTTACCTGGCGGCGGTCCCCGCCCCCTTTGCAGCAGCCGTGAAAAAATGTTCGGCTCCACATGAGTGCCCTGATCGGGGGAGCAAACAGGGCCGGACGCAGATGGCAACTAGGTGCTCGAGCTTTCGTTGTTGAGGAAGCTGCATTCCCATTCCTCGGCGGCCCACATGGCTGGGATCGCCTCATTTGAATACCCCTCATTCAGATTTGGCTGTGGCGATCCAAGGACACCGGGACCTACCTTTCAGAACATGCGGTTGCTCCGGGTGCTTCCAATGACTGTGAGGACTTCTCGTGCGTGCGAACGCGGGACGAATCCGCTGGTGCCTCGCATAAGCTCACCTGGACGCTCGCAAGTGCGTGGCCAAGTAAGATTGCAGCTCGGCAAGTTGCACCGTAGCAGGCCCCGACAAGACACGCCCTTCGAGACCCCCAATGAGCGATTTGAGCGATGACTACGCACTTCTGATCGCCGCGGTTCGGGACGCCGGCACCCTAGCTATGCGATATTTCGGTGCCAGCCCCATAGCCTGGGAAAAGCAAGGAGGTACGCTCGTCAGCAACGCGGACCTCGCTGTCGACGCCTTCCTGAGAGGACGATTGACAAATGCGCGTCCCGAATATGGTTGGCTGTCTGAAGAGACCGAAGACGATCACGCAAGACTGACTCGTTGCCGGGTCTGGGTTGTCGACCCGATCGATGGCACGCGTGCCTTCCTGGAAGGTCTCCCTCACTTCTGTCACTCGGTCGCCCTGGTCGAAGACGGATGGCCAATCATGGGCGCGTTATATAATCCCGCGACGGATGAGTTTTATGAAGCATTGGCAGGCCGTGGCGCCAAACTAAACGGACGACCGATCAATGTCAGCGCGCGCTCTGAAATAGCTGGGTGTCGCATGGCTGCATTTGCGCCAATGTTCCGGCACCCAGCGTGGCGCGAACCTTGGCCCGAAATGCAGATCATACAGCGTGATTCCGTGGCTTACCGCATCGCACTTGTCGCCAGCAGTAACGCCGATGCCGCATTCGGTCTCAACCCAAAGAATGACTGGGATCTGGCGGCGGCTCATATCGTCGTGGTGGAAGCAGGCGGCGTTATGACGTCCCATGATGGTCAAAAGATGCACTACAACCGGGAGACACCTATCCAAAAGAGCTTCTTAGCCGCCGGCCATCCATTGCACGCTGAGATTTCGGCACGGGTGGGCCATATCAGGCTTCCTCCCCGGCGAAACCTGCCATGAGCGCAGTACTCACAAAGCTACATCCCCTCCACAATCAGGCGATGCAATGATTATCGGGCTCCACCACGTTTCATTGTCTTATTCCAATCTACAGGCTGGTATTGATCTTTACTGCGACCTGCTGGGCCGGAAACCGTCCGCACGAACGACCGAAGACGGTGCCGATTGCGCATACTTCGTACTCGACAACGGGACGTTGCGCATTGCATCACCAAGGGGTACCGGCCCGGTCGCCGATCGCATCCGCAAAACGCTATCCTTGAAGGAGGGCGCACTCTTCGATCTTGCGTTTCTCGTTAACGACGTGGAACGAACGAGGCAGGCGTTGAAGCGGATCTCTCTCCCACTGGGCGACATCCATGATTTTTCGGCGCCTAACTTGCTACGAGAGAATGCCGACCTCAGTTGGAGAATTCTTGAGCTGGACAACGGCTTATCGAACGGCGTGACCATACGCTTTGTCCAATCTCCAATGCTCTTGCCCATTTCGGAAGCGTGCGCCGATGCCGCAATCTCACGAATGGACCTGGTCGTCATCCAGACCGCCGATCCCGAGCGTGCTCTCGGCCTCTACGCCGCACGTTTCAATCTTAAGCTTCTATTCGACAGGACAAACGCCGGTACAGGCGACAGGTTGATTCAATTGGCATGCGGAGACATGCTGATTGAACTTACGCATGTGCCGGCCAGAAGCTCGCCTGGTAAGCCTGACGCGATTTGGGGACTGGGCTGGACAGTTGCCGATGCGGAAGCCAGTCGGGCTCGGTTAAATGCACTTGGGCGTAACGTCTCCCTAGTGAAGGACGGCGCAAAGCCCGGCACGAGGGTCTTCACTGTTCGGGACGGTACGTGCAACATCCCGACGCTCGTAGTGGAGCACGTGCAGCCTCATAGACCAACAGGCTCCTAGGAAGGAATCCTCTCGCTTATCGATAGCGCGATAAAAATCACCTTGAGCTCTAAGACCAATGAAGGCATCGCACCATCGTCTTCGCTTGCAATGACGGCTTCTCATGGACGCTTGGACACGTGCGACTCATCACAATGCCATCGATCGCGGGCTCTTGAGGGCAATCGCCCAGCGAGATTTGCCGAACGTCGTCGCGGCAGCGGCATCCGAGCATGGGATCCTATATCGCGGGGCATTTGGTTCGCTCGGGATATCTCAAACTGCCTCCGTGGATCTTGATTCGATTTTCTGGATCGGCTCGCTGACCGAGCTGGTCATGATCGTTGGCCTACTGCAGCTGGCTGAAGCAGGTAAGATCGGGCTTGAACAGCCAATGTCTCGCCTGTTGCCGGAACATGCCTTGGTGGATGTTCGGTTGACATCCGTGAGCTTGCACCAGTTTCTGACACGATCGAGCGTTCTCCAGGGTCGGTTCTCGGACTCAGGGGGCATCAATTACGCGCGAGCTCCGGGACCGGTTTCCGCTGCCAGCAAAAAGATCCAGATGCCAAGCTCCAGAGACGGGATCGTCTCGGGAACCTAGCAAGAATCATCGAAAAGGCCAGCGGCAAGGACGTGGAGAGCTACCTCCAAGATCATATCCTCCGTCCGCTGGACATGAAAGATACGGCATTTGTGCCGACAGATATCCGCCGCTTGGCAAGCGTTCATGTTCGCAGGGCCGATGGTTTGCTCCATGAGGTCAGCTCTTCGTTCCAGGTACCAACTGTGTCCGGGAGCGATCTTCTCTATAGCACGGTGCGGGACTTTTTGACCTTTATGCAGATGTTGTTGCATGATGGCTCGTTCATGGGGCTTCAAGTGCTCAGCCCCACCATGGTGGAGTTCATTGCTAAGAACCGGCCACCGGCGCTTCTCTCGTGGCGAGGTCCGGACGTTCTTGAGCCGTGGGACGAGCCGAGAAAATGGAGCGCTGATGGCTTGGCGTTGGTGGGTTTAGCCAATACGCAATGCTGGCTGGACCCCGCGAAGCGCGTGACCGGCGTGCTATTTACCCAGCTTCTTCCGTTCCTCGATGCGCGTTTGACAGGAACCTATCGTCAATTCGCGAGGGGCGTTTACGACGCATTCTCCGCGCTAGAAGAGCAAGGTGCTTAGCGGCTCTTTGAGCGATCTCGGCATCCCTTAACTTGATTACAGGCCTGCTCGTGGTGGTCAGGCGGGCAGCCCCGACCACCGGCAGTTTCACCTTATTCAAACCTGAAGAATCCCTGATGCGCGATCTACAGCGCGGCGACGACGCGCCAAACTTGCTGAAGAACTCGCCGGCAGGCTTCTTCGCGGCACTTCGATCAAGCGGCCGAGGAAGCTAGGCGAGCGCGCTTTCAATCCGTGCGCAGACTGATACTGCAGGATCGCTTCACTCCACCCGGCAGCCTCCAGCTCGATTGTCGCGCCGCTCTCGGCAAAACCGCAATACCGCCGGTTGCTTCTCCAACGATCTCGCAACCAATCGGAGGATGCAGATCACTCAATCTGAGTTTGTCGCCGAAAGTCGCCTTGACGGGGCAAACAACGGTCGCCGTCATAGGGCATTAGAAAACGGCTCGCACCCGCGCGGACGTCCTTCTGATGGAGTCGATCTCACCGCCTCAGAAACTCCTTACTTTATCCCGGACGGTCGTGAATTCCTTTTCGGTATTGACATTGATCTCCTGTTGAGTGTCATACAAACTTGTCTCTCCTCCCGGAGACGCGGTTTCCTCGTCTGAAGCCGCAAACTGCTATAAGGCCGTCCCTGTGGCGGCCTTTCTTTTTGGCCTCGGGTCATTCATTCTATTTTCGAACTTATATTTGAACGCTACGGCGTCGGCGGTCAGCCCCGGTCCGAGGCCAATATCGCGACCGTCGCCAAGTGAGCGTGCGGTCCTAGCGCGCACCGCGGGCCCGGGAGCGATCTTTCTACCGCGGCCTCCAAGTGCCGACCAGGGTGAGGTCCCTTGCAGAAAGCCACCGTCTGTCCTCCCCCTAGAACGGGCATCGGCGTGGTCAAATGCTCACTTCCCCTATCTGGCCAAACGATTTTGGGTGGACGAAGACGATGACCTGCACGCAAGTTCGGCCTGGCCCCCGGTGACCTAGCCGCTGTCGAAATGACGGACATGAGCTTGACGGAAGGCAGGAAACATCACTCGAGCGGCTCCTCGTCGATTCTGGGACTCCGCTCCCAGCCCCGCTTCAAAGGCGATGGTTCATCGCGAAAAGAAATGATACGGGGCATCGAGGTAACTCTCACTATGCATTCCTATATTGCGCAGCACGACTGGTGCGTGCTTCGCCCTCGAAGGGCCCGAAATGCTCCGCGAGCGCAAATTCGGTCGGGTGTGATCCAGCTACTCGATGTTCGGCGCCCCGTTTGGCGGATCTGGCGACCCGGCCCGAAGAGCGGTGGCCAGCGTGCGCGCCCAAACAGGGCGCGCCCATCGCAGTTCTATCGATAACAACGCGCAGGCACGCGGGTCGCGACGCCGCTAATGAAAATCAAGAGTTTTAAGGCCCGCTCGCAGCGACGGCCTCGGGGGCTTTCGTCAAGGCAGGATAGTCCGTATATCCTTCGGCCCCGGGCCCATAAAAGGTGGCCGGTTGCGGTCGGTTTAGCTCAGCGCCGATCCTCAATCGCTCTGGCAGATCTGGGTTGGCAATGAACGCTTTTCCGAAGGCCACAGCATCAGCCCATCCATCGGACAGAGCCGCTTCGGCCGACGCGGCCGTGAAACCCTCGTTGGCAATGAAGATCCCGCCAAAGGCCTCCTTTAGCTTCGGGCCAATGCTATCCGGCGCCACTTTTTCTCTCGCACAGATAAACGCGAGCTTGCGACGCCCAAGCTCTCGAGCGACGTAGGTAAATGTTTTGGTGCGGTCGCTGTCTCCCATCGAATACACGTCACCTCGCGGCGCCAGGTGCATCCCCACGCGTGACGCTCCCCACACCGAGATGGCGGCATCCGCTGCTTCCAGCATGAGTCTCGCCCGATTCTCGATCGGCCCTCCATACTCGTCGTCGCGCCGGTTGGATCCGTCTTGCAGGAACTGATCGAGCAGGTAGCCGTTCGCGCCGTGTAGTTCGACGCCATCAAACCCAGCCATTTGTGCGAATTGCGCGGCACGTCGGAATGATTCCACGACCCCGCGAACTTCCTCTGTGTCTAACGGACGGGGCGTCACAAAGGGACGCTCGGGGCGCAGAAGGCTGACATTGCCACTTGCCGCAATCGGACTTGGTCCGACGGGCAGTTCGCCGTGATAGAAGCTCGGGTCAGAAATACGGCCCACGTGCCAGATCTGCATAAACATTCGTCCACCCGCGCGTTTCACCGCGGCCGTGACGTTCTTCCAACCCTCGACATGCTCAGGCGCCCAGTTGCCCGGCACGCCCTTGTAGCCGACCGCCTGCGGCGAGACGGGAACTCCTTCGGATATGATCAAACCCGCCGATGCTCGCTGGCTGTAATATTCAGCCATCAGATGATTGGGGATCTTGGTGGTACCCGCCCTCAACCTAGTGAGTGGCGCCATGATCACCCGATTGGGGAGGAGCAGGTCTCCTAGCTTCAGCGGGTCGAAAAGATTCGGCATGGGTTGCAGTCCTAGCGGTTTCAAGCAGTGACGACCGTGGCAGATGAGCCAGCGACACCGGCTCAATGAACGAATTCGAACAATCCCGCGGCTCCCATGCCGCCGCCGACGCACATGGTTACCACTCCATATTTTGCCTTCCTCCGCCGTCCCTCAAGCAAGATGTGGCCGGTCAATCGCGCTCCGGTCATACCGTAGGGATGTCCCAGCGCGATTGAGCCGCCGTTGACGTTCAGTTTTTCCGGATCGATGCCTAGCTTGTCGCGGCAATAGATCACCTGTACCGCGTAAGCTTCGTTCAACTCCCACAGATCGATATCGTCGACCTTCAGGCCATGACGCTTCAACAGGCGCGGAATCGCTGCCACGGGCCCGACGCCCATTTCATCTGGCTCGACCCCCGCTGCAACAAAGCCACGAAATACACCAAGCGCCTTGAGCCCCTTTTTCGCAGCCAGTTTGTCGCTCATGAGAACGCAAGCGGCAGCACCATCTGACAGCTGGCTTGCGTTACCGGCGCTAATTGTCTTTCCCTCGAATACCGGTTTGATTTTCGCAAGACCTTCCGCTGTGCTGTCCGGCCTGGGGCCTTCATCAGCTGCGAGCGTTACCTCCTGGTAGGTCACCTGACCGGTCGCCTTATCCACGACCGCCATCTTGGTAGTGAACGGGACGATCTCGTCCTTGAACCGACCGCCCTGCAGCGCGGCACCCACGCGGCGCTGGCTCTCGAGCCCATACTCGTCCTGCCGTTCTCTTCCGATCTTGTATCGCTCGGCCACGACTTCAGCGGTCTCAAGCATCGACATGTAGATTTCTGGCTTCATTGCCATCAGTTCCTCGTCGACGACGTGAAACTTGTTCATATGATCGTTCTGCACAAGACTAATGGATTCCACACCGCCTCCAACAGCAACCTCGACGCCGTCGAGCATGATGGACCTCGCGGCGACCGCGATCGACTGCAAACCGGAGGCACACTGCCGGTCGATGGTGGTCCCGGCGACGGTCACTGGCAAACCGGCCCGAATGGCGGCCTTGCGCGCCACGTTCATGACCGCGGTGCCCTGCTGCATGGCGCAACCCAGTACGACATCTTCGACTTCCTCGGGCTGGATGCCCGCGCGCCGAACGGCCTCGCGGATGACGTGGCCGGCCATGGTTGGAGCTTCGGCATTGTTGAGAGAACCCCGATACGCACGACCAATCGCGGTCCTCGCCGTCGAAACGATTACTGCGTCTACCATTTTACTCTCCTCACGTATCCGGCACGGATCTCGGCGCCTCAAACTCGCTACGGCGTGGACTATCGTTCTTTTTTAGAACTCGTCAAGTTGAAAGGCACACCGTGAGGCGTGAACAATTCGCTCGACCTCGCAGGGACCGGCCGACATTTTGAGTTTTTCCTGAGGCACAAATGGGCCGCCCTCGCGGCCCCCTATCAGACGCGTGGCTTCCCTGCGGTTGATCGCGCCAATCCGTTATCCGTTCCTGTTTGATACTTATTCAAAATTGATATTCGCAGGCCGGCTTGGCCAAGCATCACGCGCGGCGCTCGCGCAGCTTTCGCCGTGGAGCACAACCTGCACCTTGCTTCCTCTTTGGCGTGACAGCGTCTCTTCGCCATCGCGAGAGTGGGTGGCGCGCTGTCGTGCTCTCAGACCTCCTCAACGTTCACCGGCCGTCCATGACGAGCATCCTTATTGACCATTCGACGCCAATTTACTGCCAGAGTCCTCATCACAAGAGCAGGAGCAAAATCGGCACAGACTCGAGTTAGTCGGCTACGACAAAATCCCTTTGCCGAAACTTGACCTCCGCGTTGATGCCGCCGTTCGCCTATCAACACCGAAAAGGCGTCCAACTGCGGCAAAACCCCGCCAATAGACCGCTGAAAGGCATGTTCCGGCCAATTGAAGCCGGCCCGCTCGACGGAGCGGGCGCATCATCAGCGAACTCCGGCTCAGAAAGAGTTGAAACTGGGGAGAGTTCTGCCTTGTACAGGATCGCAAGCCAGCTCAGCTCGCGCGAGGCCGCGAAGAACGCCGGCGCAGATCAGACAGGAAATGCTCGAGCAAGCCTGATGAAAACGGCGGCCTCAATGCGTCGGCCATTGTTTGCTTTGATTGATGATAAACCGCCCGCGCATGAGAGAAGGTCAAGAATCCGTCTCGACCGTGATAGGCTCCCATGCCGGAGGCGCCTATGCCGCCAAAGGGCAGATCCTCCTGAGCATAGTGCATCAAGATGTCGTTGACGGTCACGCCGCCGCTTTGCGTGTGGTCGAGCACGTATGCTTCCTCGGCTGCATCGCTTCCAAAATAGTAAAGACCGAGCGGCTTGGTTCCTTCGGCGACGTAGCGCGTGGCTTCGCTGATCTGATCGTACGTCACGACCGGCAGGAGAGGCCCGAAGATTTCCTCTTGCATCACCGTCATCTCGCGCGTTGCCGCCTGTATAATGTGCAACGGAAGACGCCGCGAGCGGCTACTTGAAAGACCGTCCCAGTCGCCAACAACCGTAATTTTCGCGCCCTTCTCCCGCGCGTCCTCGATATGCGCCAGCAGACGCGATCGGTGCACATCGTTGACGATGGCGGTGACGTCCACGTTGTCCCGCACCGAGGGATACATCGACCGCGCCTCTGAAACGATCCCTGCAACCAGGCCCTCCTCGGCCGATCGCGGCACCAGCACATAGTCCGGCGCCAGACATAGCTGCCCACCGTTCAAGAGCTTGCCGAATGCCAAAGTCGCCGCCGTTTTCTGCATGTCGGCACTGATACCGACGATCACGGGTGACTTACCACCTAGCTCCAATGTGATCGGAACGAGATTCTCGGCTGCGCTCTGCATAATATGGCGACCAACCGCAGTGGAGCCCGTGAACAGCAGATGGTCGAAGGGAAGCGCCGAAAATGCCGCACCGACTTCGGCTCCGCCAACGACAACCGCGATCTCTTCCTGCGCAAAGTACTTTGGAAAGATCTCGACCAGCAGCTCGCTCGTTCGCGGCGTATGCTCTGACGGCTTGATCATCGCACGATTGCCAGCAGCGATCGCGAATGTCAGAGGCGCAACAGTGATCCCGAATGGTACATTCCAGGGCGATATAATGCCGACCACCCCCTTCGGCTGAAACATGACCGTTGACACCGCACCCAACGCCTCGAACTGCGGATTGCTGGCGCGTCGCTCGGGCTGCATCCAGCCTTCGAGATGATCGCGAGCGTGCTCCATGCCCTGCACTTTCGATAGGATCTCCGTCA
The DNA here is from genome assembly GCF_054057995.1 of Bradyrhizobium sp. USDA 4486. NCBI lineage: Bacteria > Pseudomonadati > Pseudomonadota > Alphaproteobacteria > Hyphomicrobiales > Nitrobacteraceae > Bradyrhizobium > Bradyrhizobium sp. USDA 4486. The sequence goes on along the minus strand of NZ_JBSRZV010000001.1, from coordinate 1,156,050 downwards.
ACACGGTCGTGTGCCGGGACCGCTCGCCGCCATAGTCGGCGCAGATGGCATCCAGGATCCGCTCGCCGTTGTCCGCGGTCAACGCAATTAGCCGGTTCAGCCGGTCGATGCGCGTGGCGGCGCTCACCCGACCCTCCGCCGCAAAAGCAGCCTTCTGTACCTTCAGCAATTGACGAAGAGGAAGGCTCCCTTGCTTGCTCTCCGCCGTAGGCATCGTGAGCATAACGCTCCTCCTTGTGTCAATGTACTAACCTAGTACATTTTTTGGACTAGGGCGTCAAGAACATCTGGCAGTCCTCGCAAGCTCAATGTACTATACTAGTACATTGAGCAGAGAGGCTAGCTATGACGCAGACCGTCGATACGATTCAGACAGAACATCGGTTCAAATCGATCATTGCGGTCGTTGCTGCATTGATGTGTATGGGCGTGGCCTTGTATTCCTATCGCTACGTTGCCGCGATCGGTTTTGTCCCACCGATCGTCGGCTCGAACGCGTTTAGATATCCTTGGCTGGTCGTACACGTTGCGAGCGCAGCGACCGCCCTCTTGATCGGCCCCTTTCAATTTTCGTCCAAGATCAGGCAGCGCGCTATCTCTACCCACCGCTGGACCGGACGGATTTATGTCGCGAGCTGCTTTGTTGGCGGCATTTCGGGTCTTTGGCTCGCATTCGGCATCTCGACCGGGCCCGTTTCGGCAATGGGCTTTGGTTCGCTTTCGGTCGTTTGGCTGCTCGCCACCGCCCTTGCATGGCGCGCGGCAATGCAACGGCGAATTGCCGACCATAGGGCCTGGATGATCCGTTCGTTTGCACTGACATTTGCAGCCGTGACGCTCCGGCTCTACATTCCAATCCTTCTCCTGCTGCCGGTTCCGTTCGTTGCTGGCTACCAGTTCATCGCATTTGCCTGCTGGGTCCCGAATATCATCGTGGCTGAGTTCTTTCTCAGCGCGAAATATCGCAAACCCAGTATCTAGTCCTGCGCTCCTTCGTATCGAAGCTCCCCCACGCAGTACCGAGGCAGATACCATGTGTACAGGAGAGGTTACCCAGGAGCTGTTGACCGCAATCGCAATGGCTTTCCGCGAGCGCCGTGTGAATGATATCGCGAACTTCTTCGCGGAGGACGGCGTTTTCGTCAATGCGCGAGGGCCTCAGCTAGCAACCGACATCTTTCGCGGGAGGCTGGCGCTTCGAGTTTTCCTTACCCGCCTGTTTCAGATGTCGCCGGACGTCAGATGGGATCGGGTTGAGGAAGATTGGATTTGCGGCGATCGCGCCGTAACTCAATGGCGCCGAAGGGCAACTGCTGCGGACGGGACGCGCCAAGACTGGCTTGGCTGCGACCTCTACTTGTTCGAGGGCAGGCTCATTAAGCGGAAGGATACGTTCATCAAGGCGATCGTCTTGTAGGGACCGGCGTGGGGAAAGGGGCGATCCGTTCTGTTTTCGAGCGGCAGGATCGTGATATGATGGCCGGATGAGGATGAAACGAAGCTCCGCCAAACCCGCCGAGGCCTATCACCATGGCGACCTTCGACAGACATTGCTAGATCTGGCGCTATCGCAGATCGAGCTATCCGGACCAGAAGCGGTCAGCCTGGCGGCGTTGGCGCGTGAGCTCGGTGTATCTCAATCGGCACCATACCGGCATTTTCAAGACAGAGACAGATTGCTGGCCGCGGTGGCTGCTGACGGTTTTAGGATGTTCGCTGCAACGCTGCGGAAATCGACCGAGGGTCTTTCTGGAAGACGTGCCGTGTCGGCCATGGCCAAGGCGTACGTCGCATTTGGCACGGCGCGGCCAGGACTGTATAATCTCATGTTTGCCTCGGGCATCGTCGCAAACGCGTCCGAGAACGACGACGTCAAGATTCACGCACGAGAAAGCTTTGCGATGCTGGTCGGAGCGCTCGCTCCATCGCGGACGCGCAAGCTCAGGGCGCTCCGGATTTGGGCGGGATTGCATGGGGCGGTGACGCTGAACCGCGAGAAGCTCCTCAACAGCCACGTTTTCGACGTTTCGTTCAACGAACTAATCGAGGATATCATCGCCTGACCGCGGCGCGGGCGACATTCAGGCCGTTGGCGCCTTCAGCGTAGACGTGGCAGCGATCAGCGTCCTCTTCTGGAACAAGTCCCGACATTTCCGGATCTCGAGCAAGAATTCGCGGCGCTTCGCTGAGAAGGCCCACGCAGCGCATCCGATCGAACCGACCGCATCCGGCAACGGACGCTGGTACAAGCGCCTGGGCTACGGACCTGGCGATACCTTCAGCCTACCGAGCCTTGTGTCGCTCTGGTTCGGTTCTGATCGTACGAAAGTCACGTGGGCCGACGGAGCGGCCATCCTTCGCTCTAATCTGCAACCTCTCAAGCGGCTTTCGATTACGAGTATCGACGATCACGTGCTTCAATTCACCAGGCTTGAAGCAATTCTCTTCGCCCCACTGCCACAGAGCGATCAGGACCACGTAAAGCTTCTCACCCTTATCGGTCAGAAGGTAACGATTGATCGACGGCGAGACGTCGTCCGGCTCGACTCTAAAGATGTCGGCTTCGACTAGCTTCTTCAGGCGTGATGACAAGATATTCTTTGCCAAGCCGAGGCTCTTTTGAAACTCGCCAAATCGGCTGGCACCCTGGAATGCATTGCGGATGATGAGAAGCGACCACCAGTCTCCAACGATCTCCAGACTACGCGCGATCCCGCAGTTGGCTCGATCGAGGCTGGTTCGTTTACCCTTCATCCGTTTCTCTCAGTCGATAGCAAGTAAGTTTCAAACTTAAACCAGCTGCGCTGAAATGTCGAGGACTTAATCACAGATGCCATGCGGCAGAGCGCGAGGCGCGGACCGCCAGTGGGTGCACCTCGCGACAGTTGGCAAATTTGCACGGCACAAGGGCGACGCGGCCGGACGTTATCCGTGAACCAGCATCCAGGACCTTAGGCCTCCCCGCGTACAGCACCGATCGCGGGCGCATCGCCAAAATCACGTCGGGCTTCCGAGCGGCTGAACGCGGCGTCCAAAGAAAAGTCTCTAGCAGGCGCCACGTTGAGCGCGCAGCAAGCTGAAGCGGATTCTCGGTCACCTGCCGCGTTAGCCACCTCTGATCATTGCCTTACAGCCATGGCTTGAGAATGATCTTTCCGGCACTCTCGCGGGCGGCCAGGATCCGGTGCGCCTCGGCCGCCTGACTGAGCGGCAAGACGTGACCGATCTGCACCTGAATGCTCCCGGATTTGATTAAACCGATCAGACGCTCAAGCGCTGAGATGGCCTTCTGCGGCCGCAACTGAAACCAACCGCCCACATAGTATGTGATGAGTGATTGATTGAAACCGAGCATTGCATAGGGATTGACTGGCTTGCGCTCGCGGGATGCAGCTCCATAGACAACGATGCGCCCGAAGGCTGCCATCGCCTGGATGCTCTGCGTGAGAATGTCACTGCCGGTCGCCTCAAGCACGATATCGACGCCTTTTCCATTCGTGAGCTTGCGCACCTCCTCGACCCAACCCGGTTTGGTGTAGTCGATCGCGTGGTGCGCTCCGAGCTTCGAGGCGAGCTCGCGCTTGGCCGGTGTACTTGCGGCGGCGATTACGTTACTCGCGCCGAGCTGCTTGGCAAGCTGCACAGCATAAGTTCCCACCCCGCCGCCTGCTGCCTGTACCAATACGCTCTCGCCGGACTGAAGATGGGCGCAATCGGTGAGCGTCTGCAAAGCGGTCATTCCGGCCACCACCAGCGAACATGCCTGATCAGGCGAAAGTCCCTCCGGCAAGGGAATGACCTTGGGAGCCTTCGCTATGGCATATTGTGCGTATCCACCAGCTCCGCCGTTCTCGAGCGAGGCGAAAACAGTCATGCCCTGCTTGATGTTCGCCACCTTGTCGCCGACTGCCTCCACAAGGCCGGCCACTTCGCTCCCTGGGATAAACGGAAGCGGCGAGGGAAAGGGATAAGGATCGTTATTCCGTCTCACCACATCGGCGAAATTGACGCTGACTGACTCGACCTTGATCAATACCTCACCCGGACCCGCCTGGGGCTTGGGTGCGTCCTCATAGACGAGGACATCCGGACCACCATACTGGTGTAGTTGCGCCACCTTCATCGATCACACTCCTAAGCGAAAATTACCAGATATTGCTCAACCGGATGCCGTTGTATCGAGACGAATGCGAACTCAGGCGCCGCAGCTCCATTCGGGTTGCAACGCAATCCTCACCGTCCCGCCGGCAGGACGCTCCTCCACCTCGATCTTCTCGCACTTATTCGACCGAGCAAGCCAAACATCATAACCCCTCCCGGAAACGGGCCTTTTCTTTCGGGAGACTCGCACCTTGATCAGAATGGTTTAACTTTGCAACCTCGCCGCAGCTTGCCAGAGCCGGTCTCGATTTGCAACCGCTCATTTGCAAACCATTCAAGCGAGCGCCAATCCCATCGTGTCGGGCGCCGGCGCATAGAATATGGCGAGGAGTGCCGACGACCGACGCGCCTGCTGCAGCTCTGAGTGCGATCTCGGCTGAACGGGGGACGCTTTGAGACAAGGTCTCGGCTTACATGAAGAATTTCAGCCGCTTGATAGCCGCCGGCGCGCCGCAACAGTGTTCTGGCGATGCGTTTGATTTCTTTACGGCGCCCTCAATGCCGCCACATGTGGAGCGACCACACGGCATTGCAATTTTGCGAGTTTTGCATGACTATCGTCATATAACCAACGTTCTCATCAGGAGAAACTGCCCATGTCCAGCGTCAACGACCCAGTTGTTATTCTCTCTGCTGTTCGCACTCCCCTCGGGCGTTTCATGGGCGAGCTGTCGCCATTTTCCGCCCACAGGCTTGGCGCGCATGTAATGGGCGCAGCGCTCGAACGAGCAAAGCTTGCGCCTGAACGGATCGACGAAGTGTTCATGGGCAATGTTCTGCCCGCCGGGCAGGGCCAAGCTCCCGCCCGTCAGGCCGCGCGCGGGGCAAAGTTGCCGGACGCCACCGGCGCCACGACAGTGAACAAGGTCTGTGGTTCGGGCATGAAGGCGACCATGCTGGCGCATGACATCATCAACGCCGGTTCGGCTGAGATCGTGTTATCGGGCGGCATGGAGAGCATGAGTAACGCGCCGTATCTCTTGCAAAAGGCGCGCGGCGGCTATCGCGCCGGCCACGACCGCATCATCGACCATATGATGATGGACGGCCTGGAAGATGCCTACGAGACGGGCCGCTCTATGGGAGATTTCGGTGAGGCAACGGCGGAAGCGTACCAATTTACCCGGGCCGACCAAGACACCTATGCGATGGAGACGTTAACCCGCGCCCGCAGGGCCGTGGAGAGTGGCGCCTTTAAGGCGGAGATCGCGCCCATTACGATTACTGAGAAGGCCGGACCCCGCATCATTGCCAATGATGAGCATCCGCTGAAGGTGGATCCCGCGAAAATTCCGGGCCTAAAGCCGGCATTTCGTGCCAATGGCACGATTACGCCGGCCGCGTCCTCCGCCAATGCGGACGGCGCCGCGGCACTGATTCTTGCGAAGCGCGCGCTTGCCGATCGCGACGGTCTGCCGGTGCGTGCCGAGATCAAGGGTCATGCCACCCATAGCCAGGAGCCACAGTGGTTCACCACTGCACCAATCCCGGCAATTCGCAAACTGCTCGACAAGGTCGGCTGGAGCGTCGGTGACGTGGACCTGTTTGAGATCAACGAAGCCTTTGCGGTCGTCGCGATGGCGGCCCAGCGCGATCTCGGAATTCCTCGCGAAAAGCTCAACATCAATGGCGGCGCCTGTGCGCTTGGCCACCCGATTGGGGCCACGGGCGCACGACTGATCGTCACGTTGCTGCACGCGATGGAAGCCAACAATCTCAAGCGCGGCATCGCGTCACTGTGCATCGGCGGAGGCGAAGCGACCGCGATTGCCATCGAGCGCGTCGCTCACTGATCCATCACACGAGGGTCTGACGGGTGGCACCTACGGCCACCCGTCGCCAGACAAGAGCAGGACCGATCCCTGCAGACGATTGGAAGCACTTACCCATCAAACTTCGTCAGCCGCCAACGAACCAGGTCGTCGGCTCCGGGGCCCGCCTGCGGCCGGATGTCCTTGGCTCGCACCGGGCGGCTGGACTTCTCATCGACGATAGCAAGCCTCACCGAACGGCCATTGGTGCTGTCCACAAATCGGAGGGGCGGCCCCGCATCTCCCGTGATCGCCCATTTATCTCCGACCTGTGCCAAGGCCTGAAGGACCAGAATGACGTCCCTTCCCTTCCGGCTTAGTAGATATTCGAATCGATCGGGGCGCGTCTGATACTGCCGCCGCTCAATCAAGCCATTTTCCTCCAAATGCTTGAGCCGGCTCGAGAGCGTTGCATGCGTTATGTCGGTGGATCTGCGCAGGTCGTCGTATCTTTTCAACCCCAGCGATAGATCACGAAGGATCAGCATCCCCCACCGGTCGCCGACGGCATCGAGCACGCCGGCAATCGAGCACGTCATTCCTTCAAATCCCTTGGACTTCACCTGTATCGGCCTCCGACCACCGCTTTACTGCCAGAATGCGCGTGTCTTGGAAATAGGACTGGGCGACGCGGACAAGCCTACAAAAATCACTTGCCATCAGCAACTCTTATTATTAGAGTTATAACTCAAAGCAAAAGGCCGTTTGGACACCAACGGTCCGCAGGAGGATAAATGTCCAAGCCCGACAGGCGTCACTCAGTAACAGTGACCATCAATGGTCGTCATGAAACCGTGGACGTTGAGGCGCGCAAGCTTCTCGTTCACCTCATCAGGGACGATCTCGGCCTGACAGGAACCCATGTTGGCTGCGATACTTCTCAATGCGGCGCCTGCACTGTCGAAATGGACGGGCAAGCGGTCAAGTCCTGCACCATCCTCGCGGTGATGGCGGATGGTCGCTCAATTACGACGATCGAGGGATTGTCGACCGCCACCGCCGCGCTTGATCCTGTGCAATCCGCCTTCCATGAACATCACGCCCTGCAATGCGGCTTCTGCACGCCGGGCATGGTAATGAGCGCTCGACAAGTCCTTAGGGATTATGCGGCTCCGAGCGAAGCGGATATCCGCCACGGACTGGGCGGTAATATCTGCCGTTGTACCGGCTACAACAACATCGTTCGAGCCATTGAATCGGTTGCATCGAGGGGATCGAACCCATGAACGACATGACCGTGACCCGTTACGTCGGCCAGCCGGTCAAACGGCGCGAAGATTTCAAGCTGCTGACCGGCAAGGGCCGCTACGTCGATGACATCAGAATTCCGGGCATGCTGCATATGGCAGTGTTGCGGTCTCCCCATGCGCATGCCGAGATCAAGGCCATCGATCTAGACACCGCCAAAGCCGCGCCCGGCGTACGGCTTGTGCTATCCGGAAAAGAGCTCGTCGGCAAGCTCGGCCCTATTATGCCGAACTGGATCATGCCTGGCAGCAAGGTCCCGTTCCGGCCGGTCGTTGCGACTGAGCGCGTTCGCTTTGTCGGCGAGTGTGTCGCGTTGGTCGTCGCCGAGACGCTGGCGCAAGCCTACGATGCGGTCGGCTTGATTGAGGTGGATTATCAAGTTTTGCCCGTCGTCACCGACGAAGAGGCCGCTGTGCGCGAGGGCGCGCCGCAACTGCACCAAAACGTCCCGAACAACGTCACGACGATCTACAAGGTGCGCGGCGGCGACTACAAGAAGGCCGCCGAGGAGGCCGATCAGGTTATTCGTTTGCGGGTCGTCAACAATCGTCTGATTCCAACCTGCATGGAAACGCGCGCTATTGTAGCCGCCCCTGACCCCGATGGTACGCTTTCGGTCTATATCGGCAGCCAGGTCCCGCACATGCATCGACGCTGGATTGCCGAGACGATCGGCTTTCCCGAACATCAATTGCGGATCATCGCCCCGGACATTGGCGGCGGCTTCGGCGCGAAGATGCATCTTTATCCGGAGGATCTGCTCTGTCCTCACCTCGCACGGGAGCTGGGCGTGCCGGTCAAGTGGTGGGAGAGCCGCTCGGAAAGCCATCAGTCGACCAGCCACGGTCGCGCCCACACCGAGAAAATTGAAGTCGCCTTCAAGAACGACGGCACTATTCTTGGCTTGAAGGTTGATACGCTCGGCAATGTCGGTGCGTATCTGTCCAACATGGCGAGCGGCGGTCCCACCGTGAATACCGTCAATTTCGGAACCGGCACCTACAAGATTGACAACTATGAGGCGACGTCTCGCGTTGTCGTCACTAATACTGTTCCGGTCGACGCCTATCGCGGCTACGGTCGCCCCGAAGGCGGATATATCGCCGAGCGCGCGATCGACGCTGTGGCTCGCCATCTCAGGCTCGATCAGGTCGAAATCCGGCGAAGGAACTTCGTGAGGCAAGCCGAATTCCCGTACCGGCCCTATGGCAGCCAGGCTGTAATCTACGACAGCGGAAACTATCAGGGACTGCTCGAGAAAGCGCTCGCATCCTTCAACTATGAGGGACGTCGCAACGAGCAGGAGAGCCTCAGGGCCAAGGGCGTTTACCGGGGTATCGGCCTCGCCGCCTATGTGCATATGTGCGGCATGGCGCCTTCACGGCGCCTGTCGATGATCGGGTTTGATCGCGGCGGCTGGGAGAGCGCACGCGTCGCGATCGATTCCAGCGGTCGGGCCACCATCTTCTCGGGGTCGATGAGTCAAGGACACGGTCACGTGACATCATTGTCACAGATCGCTGCGGATGTTCTTCAGATCCCCATCGAAAACATCGACGTGGTTCAAGGTGATACGCGTCAAGTCCAGGCTGGCCATGGTACCTTCAACTCGCGTTCAATGGCGGTTGGTGGCTCGAGTGTTCACGTCTGTGCGCAGCGCATCGTCGCCAAGGCGAAGAAGATCGCGGCGGGCATGCTGGAGGTCGACGAAAAAGACGTTTCATATTCGGCGGGCTCATTCAGCGTTCCCGGCACCGATATCAAGCCGGTCACCTTTCCAAATGTGGCGCGCATGGCCCTTGTAGGTCACCAGCTTCCGAATGATGTCGCTCCAGGGCTCGACGAGACAGTGTTCTATGATCCAATGGGTATGGGCTCCCCCTCAGGGATCCATCTTGCCTATGTCGAAGTCGATCCGGAAACCGGAGTCGTCGATATCCTCGACTACGTTGCCGTTGATGACGTCGGCACCGTGGTCAATCCTTTGCTGGCCGCCGGACAGATCCATGGCGGCGTTGTGCAGGGTATCGCGCAAGCGATCTATGAGGAGGTGAGCTACGATCCTGACGATGGGCAGTTGTTGACGGGCTCGCTGCTCGACTACGCAGTTCCGCGCGCCGAACACGTACCGAATATTCGTTCGGAGTTTCAGGTTACGCCCTCGCCCACCAACCCGATTGGGGTCAAGGGCATCGGGGAAAGCGGGTCCATCGCAGCTCCGCCTTGCATGGTTCATGCCGTGCTCGATGCCTTAGCACCGTTTGGCATCATGCATCTCGATATGCCCCTGACGCCGCCTCGCGTTTGGGCGGCGATCAGCAATGCACGTAATGGAGCAACCCGATGATTCCCGCAGCGTTCGACTATGTTCGTGCCTCGACGCTGAAAGAAGCGATTGGCATGCTGCGCGACGATCCAGACGGGACAAAGCTCGTCGCGGGGGGCCACACCCTACTGCCGGCCCTGAAGTTGCGTTTGGCAGCTCCAAACCGCTTGGTCGATATCGGCGGAATCGCCGAGCTGAAGGGAATCGAGATAGGCAGCGACAGCATCAAGATCGGCGCGCTGACGACGCATGCTGAACTGCTTGCCTCTCAGGCCCTGAACGCGGAATTGCCAGTCTTTCGCGAGGCTGCACGTCTGATTGCTGACCCGCAGGTGCGCAACCGCGGAACGATCGGCGGTTCACTCGCAAATGCCGATCCTGCGGCGGATTGGCCAGCGATCATCGTTGCGTTGCAGGCCGAGGTCGAAATCGCGGCTTTCAACAAGTCAAGGCGTGTTGCGGCGAAGGATTTTTTCGTCGACATCTTCTCGACCATCCTGGAGCCGGATGAGATCCTGGTGGCTGTTCATATCCGTAAGCCAACGCCGGGTTCGCGCTTCACCTATCGCAAGGTCCGTCATCCCGCGAGCGGGTTTGCCGTGGTGGGTGTCGCTGCCGGCCTATGTCTCCAGAATGGCACCGTCGAGGCAGCGTCAGTCGGCATCACCGGCGCTGCGAATCATGCCTTCCTCAGTCAAGAGGCTGCAGACTTTCTGATCGGCAAAGCGTTGTCGCGCGACAATATCGACCACGCGGCCAGGCTGATCAGCGAAACCACCGAGTGCCTGTCCGATCGGTACGCATCGGCGGAATACCGCGCGAACTTGATCAACACGGAAGTGCGGCGCGCGCTACTTGCGCTTGCGTCGTGAGGCCGGGGCGACGATATCAGAAGCACTGGAGCCAGCGCCGGCAAAGCGCTTGCGGTTGAAGGGAACAGCCCCCGAGCCGGCGATCACTTCAACGTCGTCGATACTCAGCAACTTGCCGTTCTTCGTCTGCAGTCTCGGATATTCGATCGGACTGCCGCTGTGGCGTTCGCGAAAGACTACCTGCGGCCCTGCCGGTTCGGCAAGCCAGTCATCTCCCCATTTTTTCAACGCGAGATAGGCCGGAAAGAAGTCGCGCCCCTTCTCGGTGAGCACATATTCGTAACGTCTGGGATGCTCGGGCAATGAGTGGCGCGTCATCACCCCCGCGTCGACAAGCTTCTTTAGCCGGTTGCTCAGGATATTTGGCGCAATACCGATGTAGAATTCAAATTCATCAAAGCGCTTCACACCATAAAAGGCTTCGCGCAAGATGAGGATCGACCAGCGATCGCCGACGACCTCCATGGCTCTTGCCATGGAGCATTCTTTGTTGGCGAGACGTCCTTGCTGCGAACCTGGCATGGCTCTCCCGGGTTGAGAGTGACCCTAAATCATACCGTCAAGCCGCATGCAGGTCCAGAAGGCAGCTTGAAGCTGCCTTGGTACTTGCTCGGTCCTAGGGGTCGGTTGCCGCCTCGATGACGGGACCGAACGCCTGCCATCTCTCGCCGACAAGGCGCCGAAGTTGGATCGATTCCACGGGAGCGAAATCATCGGGACCGGTCGTGACCTTGATGCCAGGCATCAACATGTCGATCTCGAGCCCCCTGATGGCAGCAGCCTGCCGCATGATGTTCTCGCGCGTGAGATCATCTCCAGCTTGTTTCAAGACGTGTACCAGGGCCTGCGCCATGACGTATCCCTGCGTGTTGCCCGTCGAGGTTACGTCAGCTCCAGGGTAATACTTCTGGATAAAGTCGAGGTATCGTTGAACACCGGAATCATTGGCCATGGCGGGGTCGCTCGCATCCTTGAGGAAACCGCCGGAGATGATCCCTTGTGAGTTTTCAAAGCCCGCCGGCTTGATCACGGCGCCGATCGATGCTGCTGGGATATTCAGAATATGCACCGGTTTCCAACCGAGCTCTGCGGCCTTTCGGATCGCCTGCGCGGCAAATTTCGGCCCGGCGAAGTTCATAAATATGTCGGCGCCAGAAGCTTTCAGCTGCACCACCTGAGAATCGACCGTCGGCATCGAGACCTCGTAGCTTGCCTCGGCGATGATCATAGATGTCCTCGAACCCAATCCCTGCCTGAGCCCGTTGAGGATATCTTTCCCGTAATCGTCATGCTGATACAGCACCGCTATCTTGCCATTCGGATGGTTTTTCGCAAGGTACTGGCCATAGGCCCTGCCTTCGATCAGAAACGAGGGCTGAAATCCCATTGTCCATGGGAAGTTCTTGGGATCATTCCACTTCGAGCCACCGCCCCCCACGAATAGCTGCGGTACCTTTTTGGCATTCATGTATTTATGAATTGCCGTATTCGTCGGAACACCAAACGGGCTGAAAACCAACAGCACCTCGTCATTTTCGACAAGACGGCGGACCTGCTCGACCGTCTTTGGTGGACTATAGCCATCATCGTAGCTAATGAACTTGATCTTGCGCCCGGCAACGCCACCTTCGGCATTTACTTTTTCGAAGTACGCGGCCTCGGCTTTCCCGAGCAGCCCCCACGCCGACCCCTGTCCGCTATATGGCATGGTATTGCCGACCTTGATCTCGCCGTCGCTGGCACCGGGGTCGTATTTCGTATCCGCCGCCAATGACGGAATAGCACCGACGATCGCCATTACAGCCGTAAAGGCGAGCGCTTTTCCATTCGACGGCATACGCATGTGTTGTCTACCTCGCAGGCGGATTCTCGCGGTGCGGCATCTACCCGACCGCCCCGCACTCCACCAATCGATCTCAGCAGTCATGCGGCCTGGCCCGGGCCAGCCTGTGTCCTGAGCGCCGGCTGCTTTACGGCGACGTCGGGCTCAAGCGCGCGACGATGGGTTACGAGCGCTCCGACCTCAGTCAGCCGCTTCAACTCAGCCTCCGTCACGCCGAGTTCGCTAAACACCGCCCGATTGTGCTCACCCTGAAATGCGGGCGTTCCGATTGGCGTCAACTCTTCGCCGGAAAACTGCCAAGGTCTGCCCGGCAGCACATATTCCCCACCGGTGCGGTCGGAAACGCGCTGAACGGCTCCCCAATAATCGCTCCATTCCGAGGCAGCAATCTCCTTGATGGAGCGAATCTCGCCCATAGCAATCTTGGCTTCGTCGAACTGGGCGTCCAACGTCGCCATATCGGGAAACGTCAAAATCCACGACTGGATGATCTGGTGAAGCGCGCCGAAGTTCAAGCGACGCGCCGCCGCACTGCCAAAACGCGGATCATCGATGAGGTCGGACCGGCGCATGGCGCGCATCCACGACGGAAAGGTCCGGCTACCAATGATGCTGGTCGCCACAGTAAAATGCTCTCCCTGCGGTCCCGTGAAGAACGAGCAGTCCGTCGCCCCTAATACGGCAGGCTCGGCACCGATATCGTCATCGGATAGATCGACATGAGCGCGCTCATTTACAGCCAACAGCGTCGCTGCCATCGCGACGTCGATGTATTGACCACGCCCGGTCTTCTCCCGGCTATTGACGGCCGCAAGAATCGCGATGACAGCCTGCAATCCAGCGTAGACGTCAGCATGCGACAGGCTATCAGTTCTCGGCTCTGTCAGAGCAGAACCGTAGTGACGAATGCTATTGTCGGTAAACCCGGCCTCGGCTTGCACGGTCGGCGCATAAGCCATTCGGCTTCGCCAGGGGCCACCCTGGCCATAGCCGGTGATGGACGCATAGATCAGACGCGGGTTGCGCTTTGACAGCGTCTGATAGTCGAGACCGAAGAAGCCAAGCGTTCCCGCCCGGAAATTTTCGACGATGATGTCGGCAGTGTCGCAGAGCTTCAATGCGAGCTCATAGGCACCCGGAATATTGAGATTGATGCTAACATTGCGCTTTCCAGCATTTTGCTGCGCATAGTAGCCCGACATCCCGTCGGTCGACGGAAACGCAAAGCGCGAAACATCCGGGCTCGGCGGCTCAACCTTGATGACCTCGGCTCCGAGATCCTGCAAAGTCCGGGCGCACAGGGGGCCAGCCAACACGCGGGAGAAGTCGACGACGCGAAGTCCGCTGAGAGGTCCGCTCATGTTAGCGCCCCACGAATTTCGCGAGACCGGGGCCGTTCTTGCGGAATGACGCAAGCCCCGTCTTTAGATCCTCGGAAGCCCAGATCGGCGCCTGCACGCGCGCCATCGCCTCGTCGGCGGCGCCGACCCCCTCGTTGACGGCAATATGGACGAGTTCCTTGGTCGCTGCATGCGCCAAGGTTGGCCCTTGCGCAAATTCCTGCGCGATAGACATCGTAGCCTGGGCCAATTGTTCCTCGGGTACAGTCAGATTGATCAACCCCCATTTTTCCAGAGTTGGTGCATCGTAGCGCCTGGCCAGCATCGACATCTCCTTGGCGCGCTGTGCCCCGATCCGCTGTACTTGGCGTTGAATTCCTCCCAACAGAGGATGAAGGCCGAGTGTCGCCTCGACCGATCCAATCTTGGCCGACGAGGCTGAGATGATGTAATCGCAGGCCAGCGCAAGCTCGAGCCCGCCTCCCAAACAGACGCCATGGACGCTTGCGATGATCGGGATTGGCAACAGCTCCATGAACCGAAGAAATTCGACACCAGTGAGCCGCCTATTCTCGCTCGCCGAGCTGGAGCTCCCCGTCTCGATCCGTTTGTCGAAAATATCGAGATCGGCGCCGGCAGAAAAATGCCGCAAGCCGCTGCGGATCACAATCGCCCGACTGCCGTCCTTTTGTGCGGCCTCGATCTGCTCCACAATTGCGTTGATCAGCTTTGGGCCAAGTAGATTGTAGGGCCGGTACGTCATCGTCAACACCGAGACTTGGCCGGTTTGTTCACGGGACACCAGTTCATTGTCGGACATCGTCACCTCCCAATTTTCAAACAGTCTTCGCACTTTCCCGGCGAGACGCTCTCGCGAGGCCGCCGCAGGAGCGCCACGCAGACGCCTCTCAGGGACCTTGGCGCTCGACTCTATTCTTCAAGATACCAATCTTCTCGACTTCCAACTCGACAACGTCGCCATGTTCAAGGTACCACCCGAGCTCAAGGCCACAGCCATTTCCCACCGTTCCGGAGCCGATGAATTCGCCTGGCATCAAGGTCTCATCGCGAGACACGTGAGCGATGATCTCCTCGAACGAAAACAGCATGCCCTCGCTCGTACCCTGCGACCGCACCTCGCCATTGACCCTGGCTTCCATTCTGAGCTGGTAGGGATCTCCAATCTCATCCGGCGTGACGATCCATGGCCCGAGAACGTTTCCGCCGTCGAAGCTCTTGCCTTTGGCAGGCCCGAGACGCCCCTCCATCTCGACGCGTTGCGCATCACGCGCGGAAAAGTCATTGAATATGGTGTAGCCGAATATGTGATCGCGCGCGTTCGTCACCGTGATATTCGCAGCCTTGCCCTTTGTGATGATCCCAAACTCAAGTTCGTAATCCATTACCTGGCTGTAACGCGGCCACTTGATCGTCGTGTTGGTTCCGTTCACGCTGAACCGGTTCGTGATGTAGTAGATTGGTTGCTTGCGATACACCTCCGGCAACTCCGGCAACGGCGCGGCTTGCAGACGCGCAAGCTCCGCAATGTCCCCCGCCTTTCGAGCCTTCAGCTTCAGATGCCCGATCGGGCTTTGAACAATGTGCAACGGAAACGACATGCCGTCGCGCATTTGACGTGGCTCGGGTAACGGAGCCAGAATCTCGGATGCGTCGATAGGATGCGACAGTTCCTGGTCTTTTTCAAAGCGATCAAACAGCTTTGACGCCTCCTCCAAGGCTGCGTCGCCCCGATCGATCAGCGCGAGCATTGAGCTAAACGAGGGATCGTCCCTGCCTGCGCGGAGGGCTGCGGAAGCAAGATCGAACAGCTTCCTGTCACCCTCGTGAACCAGGCCGACCTTCTCTCGACCGTTGGCGCGATATGTCGCAAGCTTCACCCGCGTGCTCCCATGCTGGCGAGCGTTTCCTCGCCTCTCAACGGCAACATACATCATGACTTGCATTTTGCAAGTTAGATATGGTGGCCGGACGAGGAAATGATCGAACCGCGGAAATTACTCGTCGACACAACCGGGCGCTTCCCGACCCGTTGCGGCGCTGACCCAAACTTGGGCCCGGGCTGAGCGCTCTGCCAAACGGCAGCGCTCTGCGGGCGGGTTCGTCACTACGGCAGATCTTCGCCGTCGCCTTTTCGCACTCAGGGCGGTGCGCCGGCTTTCGAGCCAATCACACCGGTCGGTTTGAGACGTTCAGGTTCGATGCCGGCATCCGTCCAACCTCACGGCCAGAGTCGCCATGAAAACTGGAGTCCGTCACCATTTCTCAAGCCACGGTCGCAGTACGATTTCGACAGCCCAAGTCGAGCGATGCTGACGGTGCAGTTGCAGATAGGTTTCAGCTATATGGTCTGGATGAGCCATGTTGTCGTCGACGGTCGTGCCAGCCAGACGGTGTGCGCGCGTTCCGTCCTGTTGCTCAAATCCGATCGCCGCGTCGATGGGTACATTCGCCACATGGATACCCTGCGGCATCAGCTCCCGTGCCATGCTCTGTGCAAGGCCTGCCTTGGTGTGGCAAGCCATGGCGAAGGCTCCGCTAGCCGGATAGCCCTTGAGTGCTGCGCTTGCGTTGGTGAAAATAATCGTCCCCTTTGCGCCGTTGGCACCCAAATGATTTCCAAGCATCAAACGAGCTGCATGCTGCCCAACCAAGAAAGCGCTAAAGGTCGCGTTCTTGATAGTTTCGAATGCCAGGGCGGGGTCCGCCTCGGTGATACTCTTGCGCAAAATGCCGGGCACGCGGCCATCGATGTTATGGACGACAAGGGTCGGAGCACCGAGGTCCTGAACGACATTCCCGAACATCTGCGACACGTCCGCGGGATTGCTGGCATCACATGCGTATCGGCGCACGCCGTGCATCTTCTCAAGGACTCAAGTACAGGTTTCTCCGGATTCCTGGCCGCTACGGCGACGCGCATGCCACTCCGCACAAACAATTTCGCACAACTCGAACTGATGCCGGGACCTCCCCCGACGATCAAGGCGACGTCCTTGGTTTGCTCCTGAGTGTTCCGTGGTGCCTCGGTCATCACGCCCCCTCTGACCCTCGCCTCGGTTGATGCGTTCCGACGTTTGTGCCGGACATCAAGCGAGCAAATTGATCGTGCTTGATTGCCAGATCAAGCAGCCGTATGACGAATGAGCGGGTCAGCGCTTTCCGCCAAAGCGCGGCACCGTGTCGCCCATTATTGGCAATCGCGTTCCGTCACCTGAAGCCTCGATCTGGCGCGTTGATCGCTGCGGTATCGTCTTCCTGGATGAGATGGCCTCTCACCCGGACAGTTTGGTAAAATCAGGCGGGCGGCGTTCCGCGAAGGCCGCGAAAGCCTCTCGCGCTTCGGGAGTCTTAAGCCGCACTTTGAAGGCCTCGCCCTCATCCGCCATCTGTGCTTGAATGCGCGCCACGTCGCGCATCAGGCGCTTGGTCGCACTCAGGGCGCCCGCGGGTCGCTTTGCCAGCACGTCGGCGGCGGCTTTTGCCTTGGCCCTGAGCTCGGCCGCGGGCACGACCGCGTTGGCAAGCCCTGAAGCAACCGCGGCCGCGGCATCGATTGGCTCGCCAAGAGCAAACATCTGATAGGCCCTGACGTGACCAATCCGCAGTGGCAGCAGCCAGCTCGAGGCAGCTTCGGGCACGAGGGCCAAGTTGACGAATGGCGTCGCAAGCCGCGCATCTTCGGCGAGGTACACCAGGTCACAATGCAAGAGCATGGTCGTTCCGACCCCGACGGCATTGCCCTGGACGGCCGCGACGATTGGCTTGGACGCCCTGCCGAGGGCTCCAATGAAACGGAACGCCGGGGATTCATCTTCGGTGTTTGCAGTCGACCGAGCCTTGAAGTCGGCGAGATCGTTTCCGGCGGTAAAGCTGTCGCCGTCGCCCTGGAACAGCACAACCTTAATTGCGTCCTCAGCCTCCGCGCGAGCGAGCGCGTCGGACATCGCATGATACATCGCACCAGTAATCGCATTTTTCTTGTCTGCGCGCTGCAACGTGACCACCAACACGCTGCCATCGAGTTCCGCTCTCACATGTTCACTCATTGCGCTTTCTCCTACTGAATCCCTCGTGCAACTGCGCGTAGGCGCTTCGGCGCTTGCACGGGGTTCTGCCAATCAAGCAGCCGCCGCGTCGTCCTGCCTGGCAAAACTGGCCAAGTGGAACGCCGGGTCACCGAACTGTGTGTTCAACGAGGCGATGCGCTTGAAATAGTGGCCAATGTTCAACTCATCCGTCATGCCCATCCCGCCATGAAGCTGGATAGCTTGCTCGGCAACGAACTTTGCGGCATAGCCGATCTTGGTCTTTGCGCCGGACGCGATCTTCGAGATGTTGCGCTCGCCGGTCGATAAGCTGAGATTGAGATATTGCGCCAGCGAGGCCGCCTCCTCCAGCGCGATGAACATGTCGACCATTCGGTGCTGCAGCACCTGGAATGTGCCGAGCGGCACCCCAAATTGCTTCCGCGTCTTGCTGTACTCAAGGGTCGCCGAATTGAGTTCTCGCATAGCGCCGATCACCTCGGCACAAAGGGCACCTATCGCCCGATCACGGCACCCTTCGAGCAGGCGGACGCCCTCGCCTTCGCCCCCAAGCAGATGATCGGCGGGCACGCGTACGTTATTGAGCGTCACTTCGGCAGCCCTACGGCCGTCGATTGTCCTGAAGCCGCGCAGATCGAGGTTCGTCGCATGACGGTCTACAATGAACAGACTGACGCCTTCGCGATCGCGCTTCTCGCCTGAGGTGCGCGCGGAAACGATCAGCCGATCGGCCCAAGGAGCGGCAATTACCGCGGTCTTGGCACCGGTCAAGACGTAGTGACCACCTTCCCGCCTCGCCTTCGTCGCGACGCAGTTGAGGTCGTAGCGGCCTTTCGCCTCGGTCCAAGCCAGGGCCCATGTCGACCGGCCTGCGATGACCGGCGATAGAAATTGCTCACGCTGCTCGGCCGAGCCGGCACTTTCGATCAGACCGCCCGAGAGAACCACCGTTTCGAAAAACGGTTCGACCACGAGATTGCGACCGAACTCGTTCATGATGATCATCGTCGCCAAGGCTCCGCCACCTAGGCCACCGTGTTCCTCACGAAAGGGAGCCGCAAACAATCCAAGATCGGCAAAGGCGCGCCAATGCGCAACGCTCCATCCCTCCTCGGATGCAACGATCTTACGACGCGTCTCGAAGTCATACTGATTCTTCAGATACCGTTGGAGGCTGCCGCGAAGCAGTTCCTGTTCCTCCGTCCACTGAATGTCCATCGGACTTTCCTCTTCGCCTAAAGACCGAGCACGGCTTTCGCGATGATGTTGCGCTGAATCTCATTAGAACCGCCGAAGATGCTCAGTTTGCGTGAGTTCAGATAATGCTCCGAGGCGGTGTGCGCGTAATCCGGTCCCGGCATGAAGTGGTTATTGCCCGCCGGATGCTCGCGAAGCGCAAGGCCGTAGCTGCCGATCGCTCGATGCGTCAGGTCGGTGATTTCTTGGAGGATCTCGGTACCGCGGATCTTGAACAAGGACGCCGCAGCACCTGGTTCGATGCCGCGCGCCATCTGCGCAACCACGCGAAGTTCGGTCGCCTCCAGCGCCATTACGTCAAGCTCGATGCGGGCGATCTCCTTGAAGAATTCGAAATAGGCCGGATCGGTGTCGTCCATCTCGGAACGAACGATCCGTTTCAGATTCTCAAGCGAGCGAATCGAGCGACCGATGCCTGCCATGCTCGTGCGCTCGTTGCCGAGCAAGAACTTGGCATAACTCCAGCCCTTGTTCTCTTCGCCAATTAGGTTTGCGACCGGCACCCGTACATCTTCGAGAAAGACGTCGTTGACCTCGTGTGACCCATCGATAGTGATGATCGGACGTACCGTCACGCCCGGCGACTTCATGTCGATAAGAAGAAACGAGATGCCTGCCTGCGCCTTGGCTGTGGGATCGGTACGGACCAGGCAAAAGATCCAGTCCGCATGCTGTGCCAAGGTGGTCCACGTCTTGTGACCGTTCACCACATAGTGATCGCCGTCGCGGACCGCTTTGGTACGCACCGACGCGAGATCGGATCCTGAACCCGGCTCGGAATAACCTTGGCACCACCAATCCTCACCGGAAAGAATTCGCGGCAAGAACTTCTTCTTCTGGGCTTCGTCGCCAAACGTGTATATGACGGGGCCGACCATCGTGATGCCGAAGGCGAGCGGCGGCAGCGTTCCGGCGCGCGAGGTCTCTTGTTCGAAAATGAAGCGCTGGGTGATCGACCAGCCGGGGCCGCCATATTCCTTCGGCCACAGAGGCGCAATCCAACCCTTGCGGTAGAGGATGCGATGCCACAGCAGCGACTGGTCCTTTGTCAGATCCGTTTCCGGATTCGGGACGCGCATTTCAGCGGGATAGTTTTCGGCGATGAAGGCGCGAACTTCGTCACGAAAGGCAGCATCTTCCTTCGACAGCGCAAGCTCCACGGGCTCCCCCTTCACCACTTCTCGCCAAAGGGGCGGATTTCGAGCTCGAATGTCCACGCACTCTTCGGCTGCTGGTAGAGCTGCCAATATGATTCCGCCACCGATTTGGGGGGCATCAGCAGATCAGGGTCGTCTAGCGCGTTCGGCCCAAACGCCTCAATTCGGCGCTGACGCACCCACTCGGTATCAACGCCGGCGTCGATGATCAGATGAGCGACATGGATGTTCTTGGGTCCCAGCTCGCGCGCCGCCGCCTGTGCAACTGCACGCAACCCGAATTTCGCGCTGGCGAACGCCGCGTACCCCGAGCCGCCGCGCAGCGATGCCGTTGCCCCAGTAAAAAAGATGTTGCCCTTGCCGCGAGGCAGCATGAGCCTGGCGGCTTCACGGCCGGCGAGAAATCCGGAATAGCAAGCCATCTCCCATACTTTGCGGAACACGCGCTCGGTCGTGTCCAGGATGGGAAAATTGACATTTGCGCCGATGTTAAAAATGCAAACTTCGAGCGGCGCGTGCTTATCGGCGTCCGTAAGAAAGGAGATGACCTCTTCCTCCTTGCGCGCATCGAGCGAACGCGCGTGGATTTCGCCGCCTGCGGCCTCGATGTCTTTGACCAGCGGTTCGAGCTTTGCGCCATTGCGCCGGCCAGCGAAGACGCTAAAGCCTTCTGCCGCGAATTTCTTGGCAATCTCGCCGCCGATAAAGTCACCAGCTCCGATCACGGCTACGGTCGCGTTTCTCTTGGACAAAGCCTATCTCCGTCGTGTGTAACCGCGCCCTATTCGGCCGCGGCAATATTTGGGGAGCCCTTGAGGGACTCCGACAGCTTGTGCTTGAGGATTTTTCCAGTCGAGCTGGCCGGCAAGGCTTCCAGCACAATGATTTCGGACGGCCGCTTGTAGGCCGTCAGTTGATTTTTCAGGTACGCGGACAGGTCGGCTGGCCGGGCCGTCGACCCCTTGATCAACTGAACGAAGGCCACCACCTCCTCGTTGCCTTCGACCAGCCGCCCCACCACCGCCGACTGAAGCACTTCCCGATGCGCATTCAGCACCGCTTCAATTTCGGCTGGATAGACGTTGAACCCCGAGCGGATTATCATTTCCTTTGTGCGTCCAACGATGTAGAGACAATCGCGATCGAAGCGCGCAAGGTCCCCCGTGTTGAACCACCCTTCACCATCGATCACCTTGGCAGTTAACTCCGGGGCGCGGTAGTAGCCTCTCATAACGTTGCGCCCGCGCACGTGAAGCTCGCCGACCTCTCCATCCTCGAGCGGCAATCCATCCCGCGTCCTGACGCGCGCCTCGACGCCGGGCAAGATCGTGCCCACCGTATTGTCGGAACGTGGCGCATCGAACCGGACGCCGGCAATGCCAGGCGCGCATTCGGTGATACCGTAGCCGTTCAAGAGAGGCAGATCGAACTCGGCCTCGATCCGCTCCTTTAGAGTCACATCAAGGGGCGCACCTGCCACCGCCATCAAGCGCAGGGAACCCCGGTCCAGCCGCTTGATGCGCGCAAGCTTTTTGTACTCCAGTAACCGCTGATAGGTTGCCGGTACGCCATTCACGACCGTGACGCCCTCCTCTGCAATCGCCTTCAGCAAGGCGGGCGGATCGTATTTGCTGACGAGCTGCACCGTCCCGCCAACGAGGAGCGTCATTGTGAGCAGTGAGATCCCGACGATATGTGAGATCGGGAGCACGACGTATACTCGGTCGCGCTCGTCGAGCTTGCGAAAGTGCGCCGTGGTTGCGGCGCTGACGAGGAGATTCTCATGCGAGAGCATAACGCCTTTGGGGTCACCAGTCGTACCCGACGTGTAGATCAAGACCGCAATCTGCTTGGCGGCATCATGCTCCACTGGCTCGGCAAGCGTCGCCAAATTCAGCCTACCGACGCCAATTCCTTGAAGCGAACCAATATGACGCACCTCCGCACCAAGACGAGCCGCATGCGCCGCAGCTTCGGTGGAAGTGACGGTCGTGAAGAAAAGCCGCCGCGCGCCGCTGTGATCTCGGATTTGATCGATCTCGCGCGCTGACAAGCGAGGATTGGCAACAATCGCCCAAGCGTCGAGCCGACTGGCGGCGAGCAGCAGAACGGCAAGAGCGATGCAGTTTTCGCTGACGATCATCACACGATCACCAGGCCTCACACCAAGGGAACTGAGATGGCGAGCGACCTCACCGAGCTGCTGATGGAGTTCGCGATAGCTCCAAGCCAGCGCGCCTTCCACCAGAGCGACACTGTCAGGCGCGTGGGCGACGTGCCTCTCAATCACTTCATGAAGACGGCGCGGCAGTGATGCGACGATTCGACCGATGTCGACCGTCTCCGAGACTTCCGCCACAGCGCTCCTCCCTGGAAATGGTTGTCTGCGGCCCGTGAGGCCATCGTGTTTCAGAAAACTATCGTTCTGTTTTAGAACTTGTCAAGCGCCAAAAGCAGGCCGCCCCGAGCTCCATTTTTGCACTTCCCAAAACATTTCTCGTTTACAACAGTAGGCTGACAAGTACTATTTCGTTCTAAAATAGAACCATGGGAGGATCACGATGGCCGGGAGGCGCGGCGTAGCAATATTGGTCGGCGCGGGCGACGCGATCGGGGCAGCCGTCGCGCGACGGTTTGCCAAGGGCGGCTATGTCGTCTGCATTTGCCGGCGCGATGCCGCTAAGTCAAAGGCGCTTATGGATGAGCTCCACGCCGAAGGTCACGCGGCGCACGCGATCAGCGTGGATGCCCGGCAGGAAATTGAAGTTCAGAAACTCTTCGACAGGGTTGAGAACGAAATTGGCTCCATCGAAGTCTGCCTGTTCAACGCCGGGTCAAACGTCAACAAAGCGCTGACCGAAACGACGGAAAAACTGTTCTTCAAGGCTTGGGAGCTGGCCTGCTATGCCGGCTTCTTGGTCGGCCGGGAGGCCGCGCGCGTCATGGTTCCGCGCAACAGGGGCACTATCCTGTTCACAGGCGCGACCGCCAGTGTCCGCGGCGGCAAAGGCTTTTCCGCGTTTTCATCGGCCAAATTTGGGCTGCGCGCGGTCGCCCAGGCAATGGCCCGGGAACTTGGGCCCAAGAATATCCATGTCGTCCACCTCATCATAGATGCGGGTGTCGACAGCGAGGCGATCCATCAGAGGCTGAAGGCGAAGGGCATCGAGGCAAACCAAATCGCGGCTGACAGCCTCACCAAGACGGCCTCCATCGCTGAGGCCTATTGGTTTGCCCATCAGCAAACAAGGGACGGCTGGACGCACGAGCTTGACCTTCGGCCTGCCGTGGAGAAATGGTGATGATGGTCAGGCCAGAGCTGACGCTATGGGGCGTCGGAACTAGTCGGACGATACGGCCACACTGGGCACTTCACGAACTTGACCTAGCTTACGAGACCAAGCCAATTGGTCCGCGAACAGGCGAGACTAAGTCACAGGAGTATACCAGGCTTAATCCTCGTCAGAAAATCCCGCTGTTGCAGGACGGCAATTTTCGGCTCGGCGAAAGCGCCGCGATCGTTGCCTATCTATCATGCACCTATGGAAGGCCCAATCAGACCCTTGTACCCGAAACATCGCAGGAACAGGCCGCTTGGCTTGAATGGTGCTTCTTCATCGTCACCGAACTCGATTCGACCAGCCTCTACGTGATGCGCAGACATAGCGCCGACGCATTGGGACCGATCTATGGTGTTGCGCCGGAGGTCGTCGCGAAGGCTGGCGAATATTTTCGCGAGCAGCTGCGGCATGTGGAAGTCGCACTGAGCGACGGGCGATCCTATTTGATGGGTGAGCACTTCACGAGCGCCGACATCCTGCTCACAACTTGCCTCGACTGGGCGATCGCCTACGGATCTGCGATAATGCACATCCGTATCTCAATCGCATTCACCAGCGCCCAGCTTATCAGCGGGCACTGATAGCGAACCGGCCATTGGCGCCAATTACGCCGGGGCCGGCGAAAACCTGAGAGAGATCAGCAGTTCGTGCGAATCTGGTTGCCAGCGTGTGGTTCTGTCCGCCGGCATCGGTCGAACGACGCAAGCGCGAGGCCTAGAGTCGGCGCATAGCGAAATACTCAGCGACAAGCCTTGCCCACGATGATGCAGGCTGAGAGACTCTCAGTCTGCCCTGGCCGAGCCAACCGGCATCGCAAGGGGTGCCCAATCTCGCGATTGCCATTCGATCAACGTTATACCGGCGTGATTGGCTTCGATACTGATCTCGACGAAGCCGGTCCGATTGTCGCCCGGCGCTCTCCTTCGAGCAAGAATCTGCTTTCCGCTGACGGACCAATATCGACTGGATTGTGCTCCCGCTCGCCCGGTTCGAAGCAAAATTCCGCTCCCCATTTCCAGAGCGCGACCAGTATGACCGCTAGCTTCTTACCTTTTTCTGTGAGCACGTAACGGTGGAATGCCGTGTCCTGGATCGGCTCGAGCCGAAAGATCTCCTTCGCAACGAGCTTCTTCAAACGCGCTGACAGCATATTCTTTGCGATTCCGAGGCCTTTCTCGAACTCACCAAAGCGCTGTGCACCCTCAAAGGCGTTGCGGATGATGAGAAGCGACCACCAGTCGCCGATAGTGCGTAGCGACTTCGTTATTGCACAGTTCTCCTGAAGCACATTGGGCCGTCCGGCTTTCATTACCCCGTCCTCCAATCAACAGCGGTTGCAAATTTAAACCACATGCGCCATTCTGTCGACCGCTTCAAAATGAAACCCACGGATTGGTCAAAGCCGTGCCGGAAAGGAACTTCTCATGACTTCTGCACTTCTCTCTCCCCTCAAGATGGGCGCGCTTTCCTTGAAGCACCGGATTGTTATGGCACCCTTGACGCGCATGCGCGCGAAAGTGCCCGCGAACGCGGCACACGCGCTGAACGCGGAGTACTATGCGCAGCGCGCGACGGAGGGCGGACTAATTGTCGCCGAAGCCTCTCAAGTCTCGCCGAGCGGTCAAGGCTATCCGCAAACTCCAGGGATCTACTCTGAGGACCAAATCGAGGGTTGGCGAAAAGTGACTTCGGCCGTGCACGCGCGTGGTGGCTTGATAATCCTTCAACTCTGGCATGTTGGTCGTGTCTCGCATCCGAGTTTCCAACCGAACGGGGCATTGCCGGTGGCACCGTCTGCTATCGCCGCCAACGGCAAGCATTTCACCTCAGACTGGAAGATGGAACCGTTCACGACGCCAAGAGCGCTGGAAATCGACGAAATCGCCGGCATCATTGATGCCTATAGACAGGGCGCGCGCAACGCCCTCGCTGCCGGGTTCGACGGCGTTGAATTGCACGGGGCCAACGGCTACCTGGTCGAACAATTCTTGCAATCGCGCTCCAATCAACGCACCGACCGCTATGGCGGCTCAATTCAAAACCGCATTCGGTTTCTGATCGAAGTAACCGAAGCACTTGTCGGGTCGTGGGCTCAGATCGGGTCGGCGTCCGCTTGTCTCCGTTCGGGGTTGCCAACGGAAGTGGTGAAGATGATCCCGTCCCGCTTTACCAGGCTGCCATCAGCGCACTCGCGCCGATGGGCCTTGCATATCTCCATTTGATCGAACCGCGCGTGGCTGGGGGAGCAAAGTCAGACGAACTGCGTTCTGACGTTCCGTCCGCCAGCGAACTATTCCGCCGGTCTTGGCCAGGAGTTTTGGTCGTCGCGGGTGGCTATGATGGTCCCACTGCAGAGCGTGCGGTCAGCAGCGGCGATGGTGATGCGGTGGCATTCGGCCGCGCGTTCATCTCGACCCCCGACCTGGTCGAACGTGTGCGGATCGGCGCGGCCTTTAATCCGTGGCACCGGCCAACGTTCTATGGCGGTGACTCGACCGGTTACACCGACTATCCGAGCCTGGAGGCGGTCGGGGCCGATTGATCTCGCGTCAATCGTTCTGCGAGGTTGAATCTTATTCGATTAGCGACGACCGCCGGCGTTTGCCGACGCTGGCCGGTGCGCCGAAGATTAGGTTGGATCGAAATGCCGACGTTCAATACGTTGTTAGAGAGCATGCAAGCCAAGGGTGGCGAGTGGGAAGTCGACGTAGGCAAAGACTGGCTGCAGGGCCGGACGATTTATGGAGGTCTTGGCGCGGCGCTCTGCGTCGAAGCCTGCCGGCGTGCCGACAAGGGCTTAGCTCCACTACGCTCGGCGCAATTCGCCTTTATAGGACCTGTAACCGGACGTCTTCGGCTGCGCCCGACACTGCTCAGACAGGGAAAATCCGCTGCATTCTTCCGGGTTGAATTGCTCGATGATGCGGGTCTTGCGACCCAGGCAACCTTGTGCTTTGCGGCAAGCCGCTCATCGTCACTTTCTTTCGATGGGCTTGCCTGTCCAAAGGTGAACAAGCCTGCCGAATGCCCGAATGCTTTCCTCGACGCACCGCCTTGGCTTGCCTTCACGCAACACCTTGAAGCGAGGCTGGCATCTGGAGATCGTCCCTTCCAAGGGAACACGCCGGATACAATGACGTGGATACGCTTTCGTGACAGGTCGCACGGCGCCTCAATAACGAACGTGATCGCACTCGCCGACGCGCCCGTGCCGGCAGCGCTTATTCTCGCGAGGCAGAAAGGCATCATAAGCACGATGACATGGTCGATCGACATGCTGACGACTGGCTACGAGACCGACGACGGCTGGCTGCTCGTCCGTACCAATGCTGAAACTGTAAAGGAAGGTTATTCCAGTCAGTCGATGACGATGTGGTCGATGGATGGTAAGCCGATCCTTGTGGCCCGGCAAAATCTCGCTCTTTTTTTCTGAGAGCCCTCAACGGGGGGTTAGGGCTCGATGAGCGATCGATCGCGGGTGGCGAGAGCTACCCGCGATCGTGGTCCGACAAGCGACGCGAGGGCCCGGCCATCTGCAATCTGGCCCAAAAGGTCGAGATCATAGTTTGCGCGCAATCGACCGACGAGATGTCGGACAGGAGATCTTTGACAGCGGTTTGCCGTGCTGTCGCGAAGCGCGGACGGCACTGGCTGACAGCGTTGGTGCGGCACGTCAATATCCTGCACCACCGACCTCCGAGTATGGCTTCGCACCGGCACGGTCCTCCCCCGGCCCGCAAGGCGAAATCCAAGGCGCTCTACTTTTTCACGCTGGAGCTTTCGCCACGAACCTAATCCTAATGACGGCGTCTTCATGCTGATCGTCACCCACTATTCGGTTGCAAAGTTAAACTATGTCGGCATACTTCAATGGTTGCAAAATTAAACCGCCAAGCTCGATAGCTGGCGTCACCGGGAGAACATGATGAGCGATCTATTGGAACGTGCGATCCAGGCCCATGGAGGCTGGGATCGGTGGCAACAGACCAAGGCAATCAAAGCCCATATCGCCGCAGGCGGCGCCGTCTTTCCGATCAAAGGCTTTCCGAACGCTTATGCTGATATTCACTGTTCGATCGATACGCGAAAACAGCACACTGAGTTCACGCCGTTCCTCAAGAGTGGTCAGCATTGCGTTTTCGAGCCCGGCCAGACTTCAGTCGTCTCCGCGACCGGCGAAGTTATGGAAAAGCTTGAGTCTCCCCGAAACTCGTTCGCAGGCCACACCGTAATGACGCCTTGGGATGCCCGGCAACTGGTCTATTTTACCGGTTATGCGATGTGGACATATCTCACGACACCCTTCCTGTTCAAACTTCCTGGTTTCAAGACCGAGGAAATCGATCCTTGGAGCGAGAATGGCGAAACATGGCGCCGGCTTAAGGTGACATTCCCGGCAGAAATTCACAGTCACTCAACCGTGCAGACGTTCTATTTCAATGCCGACGGGCTGCTCAGGCGGCACGATTACAGCGTCGAGATCATGGGCGGAACAAACAGCTGCCACTACTCGAGCGACCACGTTACATTTGGCGGGCTCGTATTCCCGACCAAGCGCCGCGTCTACTCAATCGGCGAGAACAACCTGCCAGTTCTCGATCGCGTTGCGATCTCGATCGATGTGCGGAACGTTGAGGTGATCTGAAGCTCACAAGTCTACGACCGAGCCGGTAGAGCCGGTTCGGTCGGCCCGTGCGACGAACACCTGCTCTGATCAGGCCAACCGCGCCGGGCTTTAGTCTACTAGGCGCACGACCTTATCCTCGGCCATCTTGCGAATGGCCGTCTCGTCATAACCGAGTTTGACCAAAACGTCGCGCGAGTGCTCGCCGATTCGGGGCGCAGGTCCCGCGATCGTCGACCCGTTGAGCTCAAAGCGCGCCGCCGGCTTCGGCTGCCGAACCTTGCCAACGGTAGGTTGATCGATTTCGGCGATCAGACCTCGCGCCACGACTTGCTCATTATGGATGATTTCCGATCGGCGGAGGATCGGCGCGCAGGGCACGTCGGCGGCGTCAAGGCGATCGAGCCATTCGGCCGTGGTGTACCGGCCAATATATTCCTGCATCTTATTGATCCGAGCGGTCGCATTGACGTTCCGCGCTGTCGGGGTTGCGAAGCGTTCATCGTCGGCCAAGTTGGGATCGCCGGTGGCGCGACAGAACCCCTGCCATTCGGAATCCGAAATCGTCCCGCATGTCAGATAGCCATCGCTCGTCTTGAAGACGAGATCCGGCCTGTCATTTGGGTCACTTGGCTTGGCTTCGGCGCCAACCACCGTATATTGCATCATGCCTTCGGGCCACAGATAGGATATCATCGTGTCCAACATCGCGACCTGGATGTGATCCCCCAGGCCGGTCTTTTCTCTGGCATAGAGCGCAGCGGCAACAGCCTGTGCCGTCACAACGGCGGTGGTCTTGTCGCAAACGATGGTGCGGATCATCTGCGGCCGGTTGGTCACCGGCTGCGACTGAATATCGGCGAAGCCGGACAGGCCCTGAATGATCGGATCGTAAACCCGCTTCTTGACGTAAGGACCACTCTCCCCCACGCCACTGATCGACACATAGATGAGGTGCGGATGACGCCTACGCAACTCTTCCACCCCAAGACCCAGACGCTCCATCGTGCCGGGGCGGAAGTTCTGGACCAGCACATCCGCATTGGCCACCAGTTTTGCCAGCACCTCGCGCCCGGCGTCACTCTTGATATCAATGGAGAGCGAGCGCTTACCCCGGTTGGAAGAAATGAAGAGAGCCGAGAACTCGCCCTTCTTGTCGATTGTTGCACGACTTCGGCGGGTGATGTCTCCGCTGATCGGCTCGATCTTTAGAACGTCGGCGCCCTGATCGGCCAGAAACATGGTTGCGAACGGGCCGGATACGACGCCCGTCAGATCAAGAACACTGACACCGCTGAGTGGACCAGGCATAGATTCTCCCTGTTCTGTTTGACAAGGCAACGCAGGCCGAGCGCTCGCGCTAGGTGACTTTCGCGAGCTCGGCTTTCTGCGCTTCAATTTCTTCTTCGACATCGCGGAGCTGATCCTTACCGAAGAACATCTCGCGGCCGACGAAGAACGTCGGAGAGCCAAACGCACCGCGGGCAACCGCGTCATTCGTCAGATCTATGAGGCGCTTTTTAACGTCATCCTCCTGCGCGCGCTTCATCAAGCGATCGATATCAATTCCAGAGGATCTGAATGCGGCTCGGAAGATTTCGACGTCATCCATCTTTTTCGGCTCTTCCCACATATGATGATAGGCAGCGCGGAAGTATGGTTCGAACATCCCCTCGAACTGGGCCGCCACGACGCCGCGCATAAGCATCAAGGTATTGACCGGAAAGAACGGGTTCTGCCGAAAGCTCGTGATGTTATGACGGCGAACAAACCTCTGCGTCTCCAATGCCATGTGTTCCGGCTTGTTCTTGATTCCGCGAAGCGCATCCCCGGGAGACATGTTGCCAGTAGCCTTGTAAATGCCACCGAGCAGGACCGGCACATACTCGAACTTCACGCCGGTGCGCCGCTCAATCGAGGGGATTACGAGTTCGGCGAGATAAGCGTTCGGACTACCAAAATCGAACTGGAACTCAACTTTGAGCGGACTTCGCACCACTTCCTCCCTTGCCGGGTCAATGGCCGTGTTCTATAGTTCCAAATTAGAACTGTCAACGACCCACTATTTATCCAGCTTTTTGCTGTATCAGCATCATTATTAGATCGCTTGTAAGACCGTTCGTACCGATTTAGAATGGCATATGCCAGTGTTGCTTACCGATTCGAGCTTATGTTCGACTCGCGCGTGGAGAGTTGAAATGAAGTGGGAAGACCTCGAGGAAGAGCCCTGCTCGCTTGCACGCACAATCAGCGTGGTCGGCGACCGGTGGACGCTGCTGATCTTGCGGGAATGCTTTCTCCGGGTCCGCCGGTTCGAGGAGTTTCAGTCCACGCTTGGCATCACGCGCCATCTGCTGGCGGAACGGCTGAAGAAGTTGGTGCGCACGGGCGTGTTGCGGCGTATTCCCTATCAGGAAGCGCCTAAGCGCCACGAATATATCCTGACCCAGAAAGGACTGGACCTCTATCCAATCATGATGGCGCTGGTGCACTGGGGCGACACACACATGGTTGATGAGCGTGGTCGACCGTTACTGCACGAGCACAAAAAATGCGGAAAGCTATTCAATCCGATCATGGTGTGCTCGGAATGCAATGAGCCATTGCTGGCTAAGGAAGTCACGACGCATCCAGGACCGGGCGCTCGCTCGAAAAGCGATCGTGCTCCCGAGTCGCCCAAGGGAGCGAAGGTAAGGGCGGGCCGCCGCGCCGCTTAGCCGGACGTGCTCTTCGCCGCCACGGTCGAGTAGTGTCCGGCGAATGCGCGGCGCAGGTCCATTTTCTGGACCTTGCCGGTGGCTCCATAGCTCAAGGCGTCCACGAAGACGACGTCATCGGGTATCCACCATTTGGCAATCTTGCCTTCGAGATACCCGGTCACAGCTTGGGGCGTCAAAGCAGCGCCCGGTCCTGGCACCACAACCAATAGCGGCCGCTCCTCCCATTTTGGGTGCGGGATACCGATGACGGCCGCCTCCGCTACTCCCCGGGCAACCCATCGTGATATTTTCGACATCTATCGAGCTGATCCACTCACCCCCAGACTTAATGACGTCCTTGGCGCGATCGGTCAGTGGGATATTGTTGTCGTCATCCATGACGGCAAGATCGCCGGTGTCGAACCATCCATCCTCGAGCAGTGGCTTTTCCTCTCGGTAGTAGCCGGAAATGATCCATGGACCACGCACCATGAAACGGCCGCTCGATTTCCCGTCCCTTGGCATCTCGTCGCCGTTGTCCTCCGCGATCTTGACATCCACCCCATAAATCGGCTGTCCCTGACCGGTCTTACGCCGCAGTCGCTCCTGCCCTGTCGCTGCGGAGGAGCGCCGCGACGGTTGCGAACTCGTGCCGCATGGGCTGGCCTCCGTCATTCCCCAGACGTGCTGAACCGTGACACCCAGGCGCTCGTAACTCTCAATCATCTTCGGCGCCGGCGCAGAGCCCGCAACGACTATGCGCTCGAGCGTGCCCGCCCCGGCCCCTTCCCCTTCAAGGTGGCGAAGCAGATTTGAATAGAGAGTTGGCACCCCGGCCGCGACTGTAACGCCCTCACTTTCGATCAATTCCGCGATCGAGACGGCGTCGAGCTTGGGCCCCGGCAGCACCAGCTTCGCACCCACCATCGGCGCCGCATGAGTGAACCCCCAGGCCCCGTTGGCGTGGAACATCGGCGTCATGGGAAGAATGGTATCGCGCGCGGCAAATCCGATCGAATAGGCGCCGGCAATCGAGAGGCAATGCAGGAGATCAGAACGATGGGAGTAAAGCACGCCCTTCGGATTGCCGGTCGTGCCCGACGTATAAAACAGCGATGACGCCGACAATTCATCGAAGACGGGCCATTCGAAGTTTTCATCACCATCCTCAATCAGTTCCTCGTAGCAGATGAGGTTGGACAACGACGTCTCGGGCATATGCGACCGATCGGTCAACAACACGATCAGGCGAATAAAGCCGATCTCGCCGGCGAGCTTTTCCACGATCGGCAAGAAGGTCGCGTCCACAAAGAGCGCCGCGTCTTGAGCGTGATTGGCGATGTACGAAATCTGGGCCGGAATCAGCCGCGGATTGATCGCGTGCCAGACCGCCCCCATGCCGGTAACGCCATGCTCGATCTCAAAGTGCCTATAGGTGTTCCAGGCCAGAGTCGCAACCCGCTCTCCCTGCCCAACGCCTTGGCGGCGCAGCGCGTCTGCCAGCTTCCGCGCGCGACGCGACGCCTCCCCATAGCCGTAACGATGTATCGGGCCCTCCACGGTTCGCGATACTATTTCCGCATGCCGCAAGAGGGACGATAGCAACAATGGCTGGTTCTGCATCAACCCTTTCATCCGATTTCCCTCCTCGCACCAGTTCTTTGTCAGTCGGACGCCGCGTCGATCGCATCGGTGAACGGATCCCAATTCGCTCCCGTCCAGCGCTGGAGTCGCATCTGTGTGTAGTTCATGTTGATTTTTTCCGACGTGTTCACCTTGATGCCCGGCTGTACAGTTGGCAAAACGACGTTCTGGAAATTGCGCGCTTGCTTGATGATGTTCTCGCGCGACAAGTCATCGCCGCACTGCGTGATCAACTGCTCAAGCAGCAAACCTTGGGTATAGCCAAAAAGGTAGTTGTTGTCGGAGATGTCGATCCCGGGCATGTACTTCGCGGCAAAGGCCTTGAAGCCCTTCACACCTTCATCCTGCTCCCAGCTCGGATCGCTCGCATCCTTAGTGACGGTCCCGACAACGACCCCCTTTGAGACGTCCAGGCCTGCGGGCTTCAGGGTTGCACCCACGGAGCTGGACGGATAGTTCAGAACGATGAGCGGCTTCCAATTGAGCTCGTGCGCCTTGCGGATGGCTTGCGCCGCGAATTTCGGTGTACCGGCGACCAGGAGCGCGCCTGCTCCGGAGCTCTTCAGATTGACGACCTGAGCGTCCACGGTTGGTTCAGTAACCTCATAAGGCAGCGCAACGACCTTGTTGTCGAAATCGCTTTTCAAAACCGCCTTAAACGCATTGACGTAGTCTTTGCCGAGATCGTCATTTTGATAAAGGATCGCGTATTTCACCGTTGGCAGCGTCCGAGTCAGGAACTTCGCGTAGATCTTGCCCTCGGTGTCGTAGCTGACGAGGCTTGTGGTCGTGAACGGGAACTCCTCAACATTGGTGAACTTGCTTGCCCCCGAGACGATCCCGATCGTAGGGACACGTTTCACGCGCAGGTATTTTGCAACAGCCGCGTTACCCGGCGTTCCGAGCTGGCTATAAATGAACGCAACCTCGTCGCTTTCGACCAGCCTACGGACATGCTCGACGGCCTTGGGCGGACTATAAGCATCATCATAGGCTATGTAGTTGACTTTGCGCCCATTGATGCCCCCGCGATCATTGATGGACTGCACGTAGGCGAGGATACCTCTCCCCACCAGCCCGATGGATGAAGCAGGCCCGCTAAACGGAAAAATTCCGCCAATTTTGATTTCCGTCGCCGTGATACCAGGCGTATCGGCGCCCCGCGCGGACGTTCCCAAGACCGCAATCAACGCGCACGCGAGCGCCCATGCCCTTGTCATTCCGTGCCTCCACTTTAGTCGGGCCCAGCCCGTTAGAATTATTTGTTTGCGCGCCTTGGCGCACTCGAACCGTTATAGTTCAATTTTAGAACTGTCAATCTACCATGCGCGATAATCGTCCGTGCTTGTGATCTATTGATCAATTCTATTTTGAGACTTATACATATCGTAAAGCCGCTTTTGTCTCACTCCGTCCGCCTTATCTTCCATGCCTGCCCATTCCCTTGGGACGAGCGGCTGATCGTCGGCCAGGAGACCTCCATCGATGCCCGCCAACTCCATCGACACCGGGACGAACGAGTTGCTTTGCGACATCATCGACCGCGTTGCGGTCGTAACGTTGAACCGTCCGGAGGCACGAAATGCGCTCTCCGATAATCTGACGCCTGCCCTACGCCGAATGATTAAGCTGGCAGTTGACGAAGCGGAGGTTGGAGCGCTTCTGATCACGGGTGCTGGCTCGGCCTTCTGCGCCGGAGGCGATGTCAAGGGAATGGGCTCCGCCGGGTCGCCTGTCGAGACATCCATCGATGAGCGCATAGCGACATTGCGCACGCGCCAGCGAACCTTGACGGGCACACTTGCCGCTTTTCGAAAACCGACAATAGCTGCGCTTCCCGGGGCAACTGCCGGTGCCGGCATGGCCATCGCGCTCGCCTGCGATATACGGATCGCAGCTCAATCGGCGTTCATGACGACGGGCTATTCCCGCATTGGATTGACCGGAGACTACGGCATCAGCTGGCTGCTCACCCGTTTGGCGGGAACGGCGCGCGCGCGGGAGTTGATGTACCTGTCCGAGCGCCTTGACGCCCAGCGTTGTGAGGCTCTCGGTCTGGTCAATCGTGTGGTGCCTGACGACGAATTGCGCGGCGCTGCCCTCAAGCTGGCAAAGGAGCTTGCCGGAGGTCCGTCATTGGCGTTTGGATTTATCAAGGACAATCTTGAGCACGCACTATCGTCTAACCTGCTCGATTCGCTGGATTATGAAGCGGAAAATCTCGTGATGGCGGCACAAACCTATGATCACAAGGAAGCCGTCCGCGCCTTCGTCGAGAAGCGACGACCAGCGTTCCGCGGGAGCTAAAGCGAGGCAGAGAACACCGTCGTAGGGCTCTTGAAGCTCGCGCACACCTGCCGATTGGCGCCCCATCATGGACAAGGCGCGTGCGACTATCGCAAATCGCATCCATTTTTGGCGTTCCGAGTCGGCAAGCTTCATTCCGTAGGCTAGCTAAAGCGTCGCCGTCCTGTGGATCTCCCTCTAAATTAGTACCAGGGCAATGGGCTGCGAAGTAGGCGCGCGCATCTCTCGACCCGATCCGACAGACACAGCCTGATGCGAGTCATGGCAGCAATTACGCCCGGCAAGCCTGGGGTCGATTGGAGAGCGCGCTTACCATGCCTCCCCAAACGGACGCAGCTCGACATTAAAGGACCATGCACTGCGGTCCTGATGAACGATATGCCAAAGCTCCTCGGCAATTGCGGCGGGCTTTATGAAAAAGTCGTCAGGCTTCCCTCGAAAGCGTTCACGGGTCCAGGCCAGATCTATCACCGCATCGATGACCAGGTAGGAGACATGTACCCCCTTCGGACCGAGTTCGCGCGCCATCGCCTCGGCCAAAATCCGCTGCGCTGCCTTTGTGGGGGCAAAACCTGCAAAACTGGCTTTTCCGCGCAACGCGGACGTATTGCCGGTCGCTACGATGGCACCCCGACCTGCGTCGATCATATTCGGAGCAAAGCGCCTCGCGAGGTGGAGAAGCCCCATTGTGTTGACGCGAAAGTTGCGGTTGAGGATCTCCGGATCAATCTCTAGGAACGACCCGAAGGCTCCGCCTACGGCGTTGTGAATCAGGACGGAAGGGTGGCCGAGTTGTCGCTCAATGGCAGCCGCTGACTTTTCGATCTGCTCCGGATCTGACAGGTCGCATGGAAATGCTACCGCGGTGCCGAGCTCCTTCGCCAAGGCAGCCAGTCGTTCCTCATTTCTTGCGAGAAGTGCGACGTGATAGCCACCATTGACGAATCGTCTCGCCAACGCCGAACCCGTACCGGGCCCGACGCCGGAAATGACACAAATCCGCTTCTCCATGGTCGCTCCTACTGTCGAAACGTCGCGCATCGCATGCTGCGCCGGCCAAAGGCGAATGTCCTTAGAAGGCGCAGAAACAAGGGACGGGTTTCGCGGTCGCGCCAATCCGCCAACGCCGTAATGCCGTTCGGACCGGCGCAGCCGGTCGAGGTAGCGCTAAGCTTACAAAAGGAGAACACTGCCTGTCCTCGCAGTCCTGAAGCGTGGCAGCGCGCTCGGACTGCATGCGCCCTCAATTGACGTGCCGCTCGAAACCCTTCCAGTATTTCTCGCGCAACTGTCGTTTCAAGACCTTACCAGTCGAATTCCTCGGAAGAACATCGACAAACTCAACTGATTTGGGAATTTTATATCCAGCTATACGTTCACGAGTATAGGCGAGAATATCCGCGATACTGTCACTCGCCCCCGGCTTGAGGACCACGATTGCCTTAACTGCCTCTCCCCACCGTTCGTCAGGAACACCTATCACGGCCACATCGGCGATCGCTGGGTGTCCGAACATCGCGCTCTCGATCTCGGCGGGATAGATGTTCTCGCCCCCAGATACGATCATATCTTTGACCCGATCATGGATATACAAATAGCCTTCTCGGTCGAGATAACCGGCGTCTCCGGTGTGAAGCCAACCGTCACGAATCGTGCGCGCGGTATCGTCCTCGCGATTCCAGTACCCGCTCATGTTCCTGGCTGAGCGGCAGATAACCTCGCCGACCGTGCCTTCCGCGACCTCCTCACCAGAGGAGTCCACCACGCGCAGTTCGACGCCGAGCATGGCGCGACCGCACGATTTCATTCGGGGATGGTCAGGGTCGGCATGATCCTCCGGCGAAAGAGACGTGATGCCACCACTGGTCTCGGTAAGGCCGTAGGTCTGGACGAAGCCGGTACCCGCGAAGCGATCAAGCGCCCTCTGCAGAAGCTTTGACGGAATGGGAGAAGCCCCGTAAATAATTCGCCGCAGCGAACTCGTATCCGCCTTGGCTATGCCGGGCTCGTCCAGCAAGGCCATAATCATCGCTGGAACGAAAAACGCAATCGTAGCGCGCTCGCGCTCGATCAACCCGATCACCTGCGGCGATCGGAATTCGCGTACCACTACCATCCGCAAGCCACCGATCAGACTCAGCAATCCAAATCCGCAACCGGCGATGTGAAACAACGGCATTACCACCAAGCAGGCGTCGTCGGCCGTCCAGTTACCCCACTCGACCACAGCGCTCGACGCTGTGCTAAACAGATTCCGGTTCGCGAGCAGGACCCCCTTTGGATGACCGGTCGTGCCGCTGGTATAAAGCTGCATGCTCACGGCATCGGCGGAGTTCGACGGCCCGACATGTTCAACCGGAAAGCCCTGCCGCCATTCCTCGTAGTCATCGTTCAAAACGATGATGCTCACCACGCTACTGAGGCGGACCCGGATCTTGTCCAGCAGTTCAAGGAAGGATTCGCCGACAAACAGGACCTTTGCACAGGCATCACTCACGACATATTCGACTTCAGGGGCTGCAAGGCGCGCATTGACGGGGACGATAACCGCGTTCAATTTCGAGACGGCGACCCAGATTTCGAAGAAACGCTCCGAATTCTTGTCGATAATCGCAACTCGATCGGATGCTCCGACGCCAAGCGCAGCTAAACCGTTGGCCACTCGATTCGATCCTCGGTGAAGATCACCGTAGGTGATGTGCCGATCCTCGAAGGTAATCGCCACTTTGCCCGGGCTCAGCTCAGCGTGCTTGCGTACAGCCTCCGCGATTGAATGCGGTTGCCGATCGACGAAACTGTCGGCTGACATGGCCATGGTGTCTCCCTCCCCGTAGCGCGCAGCTTAGCTTCTATTCGCCTAGGTTGGGCCGCCCGCTATCGGCTCCGGTAGGTCGAAATGTGACAAGCAGTTATTCAAAGGAGAATTGGAACAGGTCGTATTTGGCAGGCTACGATTTCGCCCGCGCCCTCCGTTCCAGCTCAGCGCAATAGGTTCGACAATGACTGTCTATAGCGCCCCCGTCGGGGACATCCATTTCCTCCTGGACGATGTGCTAAAGATCGATCGGTACAATAACCTGCCGGGCTTCTCCGACCTATCGCGCGACGTTCGCAAGGCCATTCTTTCTGAGGCCGCGCGCCTTGCGGAGGATATTCTACATCCCCTTAACGCTCGGGGCGACCTCGGTTGCGTGCGGAATGAGGACGCCAGCGTCACAACGCCAAAAGGATTTCGAGAGGCTTATGCGGAAGTCGGACGAGGCGGCTGGATTGGCTTGACGGCACCGGCGGCCTACGGCGGACAAGGTCTTCCGACCGCGCTTTCCTGCGCGGTCAGCGAGATGTTCTCATCTGCGAACATGGCCCTCGAGGTTTTTTCCGCCCTGACGCGAGGGGCCGTCTCGGCGTTGTTGGCCAACGGCACCGAGCACCAGAAAAGCACCTATATCCCGAATATGCTCTCGGGACGTTGGGCCGCAACAATGAACCTCACCGAACCGCATTGCGGCACCGATCTGGGCATGATGCGCACGCGGGCAACCCGGCAGGCCGACGGCAGTTACAAGCTCTCAGGGACCAAGATTTTTATTTCGGGCGGAGAGCAGGATATCACCGAAAACATCATCCATCTTGTCCTGGCCCGCATCGAAGGAGCCCCACCGGGCATCAAAGGAATCTCGCTGTTCCTGGTTCCGAAGCGGCTCGTGCGCGAGGACGGCTCGTTGGGTGAAGCGAACGCCGTGAGTTGCGGTTCGATCGAGCACAAGATGGGAATCCGAGGCAATCCGGCCTGCGTTCTCAATTATGAAGGCGCAACAGGTTGGCTGGTCGGCCGTGAAAACAAGGGCATGGAAGCGATGTTCGTTATGATGAACGAGGCTCGTCTCGGCATCGGCTTTCAGGCGGTTTCGCAGGCCGAAATCGCCTATCAAAATGCTTCCAAGTACGCGAAAGAACGTCTGCAAGGCCGGGCCATTGCCGCCGCTGCGCAGCCGGACAAGCCTGCCGACCCGATCATTGTACATCCGGACGTCCGACGCACACTGCAGAACATACGCGCCTTCAATGAAGGCGCGCGCGCGCTTGTGTTGTTCACCGCCCTTCGCAATGACGTCGCCCACCGTACGGACGATCCGGACTTAAAGCAAGCCAACGACGACTATATGGCTCTGATCACACCCGTGATCAAAGGCGCGCTGAGCGACCGGGGGTTTGCCAATACGGTCGCCGCGCAACAACTCTTTGGTGGTCATGGCTATATCGTAGAAACCGGAGCGGAGCAGTTCGTTCGGGACGCCCGGATCACGATGCTGTACGAAGGCGCCAATGGTGTCCAGGCCCTCGACCTAGTCGCGCGTAAGCTGCCGCGGGATAACGGCCGTGCCATCTATACGTGGCTTGCTGAGCTCGAACGCTTCATTGGAGAGAATTCGAGGCGCAACGGCGCTTCCGACATCATCCCTGCCCTGCATGCGGGCGTTTCCGATTTGAGAACGGCTACGACGGCATTGATGCGCCTCGCAACGAAGAACCCTGACGACGCCCTCACCGGCTCCACCGACTATATGCACCTCGTCGGGTTGGTCGCGATGGGATACATGTGGGCGATCATGATGTTAGCTGCTCGGGACAAAATCGCCTCCGGCGAGCCATCGGACTATCTGCGCACGAAGCTATCAACCGGGGCATTCTACCTCGAGCGGGTCCTGCCAGAAACGTCACTCTTGTTGCGCCGCATCGAACTCGGCGGAACAAACGTCATCGACGTACCTGCGGAGGCCTTCTGACCGCCCACACGACGGTTCTGCGAGAGCCGCGAACGGATCCGAATGGAGACCAACTCACAACAACGATCTCGTACGGCAGAACGACTACGGTCTCCCGTACTCGCCCAGAGATCCGGCAAACGACAATGCGACAATGGAGGATTGAGATGAGTGAACAAAAGGTTCAGCCCGGCCAGATTCGAACCGAAGAGCATGGGCACGTGTTGAAGATTATCATCGACAATCCGACCAAGAAGAACGCATTCAGTCCGCAAATGATGTCGCAACTCTCGGACGCCGTGACGCAGCTGGATCGCGTCGAGAACTACTGGGCGGGGGTCATTTGCGCCGAGGGAAACGACTTCACAGCCGGCCTCGACATGCCGAAGTTCTTTGGCCCGAAAGCGGAGAAGCTGAAGGAGAAGCCCGACAACATTGACGCGTTCGCACTCAAAAGGCGCTGCCGCAAACCGATCGTTACCGCAGTGCAAGGCATCGTCTATACCATAGGAATCGAAATGATGATGGCTGGCGATATTGTCGTGGCAGCCTCCGACAGCCGCTTCTGCCAAATGGAAGCCAAGCGCGGCATCGCCCCGCTCGGCGGAGCGCATTTTCGTTACCTGACTCGGGCGGGTTGGGGTGATGCGATGTATCACCTTTTGCTTTGCGATGAATTTAACGCCGAGCGCGCGCACAAGATTGGATTCGTTCAGGAAGTCGTTGAACCAGGCAAACAGATCGAGCGTGCAATGGAGATTGCGCAGACGATAGCCAAGAACGCTCCGCTCGGCATTCAGGTGACCAAGGAAGCCGCCTTGAAATTCATCGAGACTGGCGAACGCGCGGCGATTGACTACATCCCGACAGTCAAGGACCGCGTCTTCAGTAGCCAAGATATGTTAGAGGGCATCCAATCATTCGTCGAGCGCCGCGCCGCGGTCTTCAAGGGCCGCTAGATCCCTTGCCATCGCCTCGCGCCGAAGGTCGCGCCGTCGCCATTCATCCTTGAATAATACCACGACAGCAATTGATTGGACGATGCCTAGGTGTGCGGATAGCTCTAACGCGCGCAGACTCCCTAACAACGCCATTCCCGCCCGACGGCTTGCCGGGCAAAGTGTCCCTAGACAAAGAGAATGCTCATGAAGACCCGCATCACCGAACTCTTCGAAATCGAACGCCCGATCATTCAGGGTGGCATGCATTACGTTGGTTTCGCTGAAATGGCTGCCGCCGTTGCTAATGCCGGCGGGCTTGGCTTGATTACTTCGCTCACCCAGCCTTCGCCGGACCACCTCGCGGCAGAGATTCGCAGGTGTCGAGAGATGACCGACAAACCGTTCGGTGTAAATCTCACCTTCTTGCCGGCCGTCAACCCGCCGGACTACCCCGGCTACGTGCGCGCAATCATTGAAGGTGGCATCAAGATCGTCGAAACGGCAGGCAATAATCCCCAGAAGTGGATGCCCACTCTCAAGGAGGCTGGCATCAAGGTCATCCACAAATGCACGTCCGTACGACATGCATTGAAGGCTGAGGCCATTGGTGTGGACGCCCTCAGCATCGACGGATTCGAGTGCGGCGGACATCCGGGCGAAGACGACGTTCCGAACTTCATCCTTCTACCGCGCGCAGCCGATGAACTGAAAATTCCGTTCGTCGCCTCCGGCGGGATGGCCGATGGCCGGAGTCTCGTCGCATCATTGGCCATGGGGGCGGACGGCATCAACATGGGTACGCGCTTTATCGCAACCAAAGAGGCTCCTGTGCATCCTCATGTGAAGGAGGCAATCCTTGCCGCCACGGAACTGGATACCCGGCTCATCATGCGCCCCCTTCGCAATACGGAACGGGTGCTCAAGAACGCTGGCGTTGAGCGGTTGCTGCAAAAAGAGCGTGAACTCGGCACCGAGATCACGTTTGCGGACATCGCGCCAGAAGTCGCCGGCGTCTATCCGAAGGTCATGAAAGAAGGCGAGATGGACGCGGGCGGCTGGAGCTGCGGCATGGTGGTTGGCCTGATTAGAGACGTCCCCACCGTGAAAGAGCTGCTGGACCGCATCATGAACGAAGCTCAGGCAATTATCTCCCAGCGTCTCGGGGCACTCCAGGCGATGGGCGCGCGGTCCTAAGCGGCGCGATGCGAAGCGACCTGACCGGCATCTCGAACTGGCACGGCCGGTATCTGGCCTGCGTTCTCAATCGGCGACGTAGGTGTCGAGATCGCGCCTAGCAATGCGCGTGAGACGTCCGTAAACCGCGAATTCATGATTGGTCGCGCGCACAACGGCTTTTCACGCTTCTGGCCGCTCGAACGGCCAGCCGATCTCTCGCATCCGGAATACGTCTAGCTAACGCGAAGCGCATCTCGCCTTCGGACTCATGCCCTGACAGCGCCAGCGCTAGTGCCGCCTGTCGCCCAGAACTTAGTATTCCTTCCGAAAGATCCGGGTCTTCGACGGTTCGGGCGAGCTGAAGCGAACCGACCATGATGCAGAGTATCTGCATCGCCTTTCGGCGCCCCTCGGCCGGAGTTTGCTCCGGCAACTGTCTTGCAATCAAGTCAAAAACGGCTCCCAATTCTCGGGTTAGCGCGCCCCGCGATTTGCGGGACAGACGAGAAATTTCCGAACCCAATGCGGCAAAAGCACAGCCCGTCTCTGGACGGTCCCGATGCGCGCGTCCCAAGTATTCCCGGAGCATGCCTTCCAACCCCCCTTGTTCTGCAGCGGCGTTCATCCGCTCCCGCTGTCCTGCAGACGCCTCCAGAACAGCGCTTCGGACCAAATCCTCTTTCGAATCGAAGTGACTGTAGAATCCGCCATGCGTCAGTCCGGCTGTCTTCATCACCTCGACGATACCCAAGCTCACTCCATCTTTGCGGAAACGTTTCGATGCAACGTTCAAGATGTGCTGCTTCGTCGTTGCTGCGTGTCCCCTTACATATCTCACTGGACCCTCCGTACACCGCATATTGACAATTTCATATGATGGTCAACATTTCAAGCGTGAGCTGCGACATACGCTCGCGATGGTTGCGCAGAATTTGTCTGACGTTTTCGCCAACATGAGGCCGATTGGATTAGCTTTCGCTTCTCCGCATAACGACACTCCTTGAAGCGACTGAGGCCCCTAAACGTTTGGCGCCGAGCCGCATGGCCTTTGGCCGGGTGGAGGGAATGCGTAATCGGGAGGTGGGCAGCAACAGCGCCGGACCTCCGGTCCGACGACGAAGTCATCGGAACGCCAGCGCTATGCAAGATCGATGCGAGGTTTTGGATATCCGCGATCATTGTCGATCATATGCTTGCGGAGATGACCTTCTTGAGGATTTCCTCTCCAGCGACTGTATTCCCATCGCCCCGCGTCACGCACGGTCA
This sequence comes from Bradyrhizobium sp. USDA 4486, assembly GCF_054057995.1. Lineage (NCBI taxonomy): Bacteria > Pseudomonadati > Pseudomonadota > Alphaproteobacteria > Hyphomicrobiales > Nitrobacteraceae > Bradyrhizobium > Bradyrhizobium sp. USDA 4486. The sequence goes on along the minus strand of NZ_JBSRZV010000001.1, from coordinate 1,113,204 downwards.
CCGCAATCGGCCTCATCTAGTGTTGTAGTGATTCGGCTCATCCTCCTCGCTGTAGGCGACATCAGAGAACGCCAGTGCTCCAACCCACCGTGCGCCGCGGTGGCCGATGACAGCAAATCGCCCATTTAACCCCAATCCAAGCGGCAGTTGAACGTACGGTCGAGAAATATCAGTTCAACCAACTGGAACTTAGACTAGTCTTGGCGCGTCCGACCAACCACACCAACAATGGTCATCCGTCCTTCGTTCGTGAATAGCTTGATGTCGCCCGGCTCACCTCGGGATCTCACGGGCAACTCACATGAAAACGTGCGATCGGCTGGTCGAGCACTGCGCTGATATGGCGGCACACGTCCCAGCGATGCTGCAACGCCATGAGAGCGTTGGCATCGGCCAAGCTCTGACAATAACAAAGAGAGACTACGGTTCGCCTGGTATTATGCCCGCTGGCAGACGCTTGCACCAGCGTATCGCTGGGCACCGGCACTCGTCCTTAGTCATCTCGACGCCCCGGTGACACGCCAAATAACATTGCCGACATCATCGGCGACTAAAAGCGAGCGACGTGGACCGAGTGTGACGCCAACTGGTCGGCCATAGGAGGTCTTTTCGTCGGAAGAAAGAAAACCCGACAGAATGTCCCGCGGCGGACCAGATGGGTAGCCATTCTTGAACGGCACAAAAACAACCTTATAGCCGCTCAATGTACTCCGATTCCAGGAACCGTGTTGTCCGATCGCCATACCGTCTGGAAATCCGGGCAAGGTGCCTGCAGGCATCCAGCACAAGCCTAGCGATGCCGTGTGCCCGCCAAGGGCATAGTCCGGCGTGAGCGCGCGGGCAACCAGTGCCGGATCCTGCGGCACGCGATCGTCGACGATCTGTCCCCAATAACAATACGGCCAACCGTAGAATCCACCATCTCGCACCGAAGTCAGATAATCAGGCGGCGTCTCGTCGCCAAGGCCATCGCGTTCATTGACGACCGTCCAGAGCACGCTACTCTCTGGCTCCCATGCGAGACCAACCGGATTGCGTAAACCGCTGGCAAAGATGCGGTAAGCCCCATTTACAAGATCAAGTTCATAGATGGCGGCCCGCCCCTCTTCGACGGCCATTCCCATTTCGCCGATATTGGTAAGAGAAACAACACCGACATAGAGCTTGCGGCCATCGGGGCTCGGCAGCAGGCTTCGCGTCCAATGCCACCAGGCCTGAACGAAAGAAGCTTGTGTCCAGACCCAGCGATGCGGTCAGCGCCTGGAACGTATGGAAACGCTACGACGCCATCCGTGTTACCGACATAAAACGTTTCATCTACGAGTGCCATCCCGAACGGTTGGCTTAACCCTTCGATGAATGTCTCACGAGACTCCGCAACACCGTCACCATCGCTATCGCGCAACAGCGTGATACGATTAGCACTGACGCCAACCGCTGCGGCACGCCGCATCGTCGCCAGGGCCATCCGACCGGCGGCGCGCTCTGCGCGAAGGGCCGGGCCGCGCCCGAGATGGTGCACAGCCCGCGCCGCCTGACCAAACCGCTTCGCCGTACCGTGCCCAGGGACGCAGCCGATCCCGGCTGGTGCGAAATCTCCTGGGAAGAGGCGTTGGACGAGATTGCCGAGAAGCTCGGGGATATCCGCAAGACCCGCAACGCCTTCGTTACGAGAAGTATGCGCTCGCGCAAAGGGATGGCACGATTGCCGGCTTTGCCACCGCGACGCGGCGCGTCGAGATCTATTCGGAATTAATGCTTGATCACGGCTATGCGCCGTTGCCGGGCCACATCGAGCCCGCCGAGAGTCCGCTCGCTGACCACGCCGACGGCCGCTTTCCACTGGTGCTCACCACGGCCAAGAGCGGCTGGTTCGTCCACTCCTCGCATCGTCACGTCGCTTCGCTTCGCAAGAAAACGCCAGATCCGGCGATCGAGATCAGCCCGACGCTCGCAGCCGCGCGTGGCCTCAGGGATGGCGACTGGGCCATCGTCATGACCTCGACGAGCGAGGTCCGGCTGCGCGTGCGGTTGAACGAGGCCCTCGACGATCGCGTCGCCGTCGCCGAGTTCGGCTGGTGGGAGGATTGTCCGCCGCTCGGACGAGACGCGATGCCGCCTGCGGGACGATCGACGTCGAACATGAACGATGCCCTGAACGACGCGGCTCGCGATCCCGTGAGCGGCTCGGTACCGCTGCGCGCCACGAGTTGCAACATCCGCAAGGATGCGACCGCAAGCCGCGGCCACTGGACCGGCAAACGCGACTTCGCGGTCTCGGCCGTACATCGCGAGGCCGACGACGTCGTCGCCCTGGAGCTTTCGCCGCGCGACGGCGGCGCGCTTCCCACCTTTCTTCCCGGACAGCACGTCATGCTGAGCCTGCCGGGCCTCGATGTTGCCCGCGCCTATTCGCTGACCGGCCAGGACGGCCGCGATGGTCTGTCGATCGCGGTCAGGAAACGGCGGACCGACGCTTCAGGACTAGCCGACGAAACGGTTCATCTTTCCGATCACGTTCATCGTCTGGCAGTTGGCGATCACGTTCGGATCGAGGCACCAAGGGGCATCTTCACACCGCCGCTGCAGGGAAGCCGGCCGCTGATTTTCCTTGCCGCCGGAATCGGTATCACGCCGTTTATCGGTCATCTCGAAGCGCTGGCGAGGCTGGAGCCTGCCGAACGCGTCGCTCGGGTACTGCTGCTCCATGGTTGCCGCAACGGCGGCGAACATCCATTTGCCGGCCGGTTGCGAGAGCTGGCGGACCTGCTGCCGGAGCTCGATCTCGTCACGGCGTACTCGGCGCCGCGCGCACAGGATCGTTGCCCCCGCGCCTACGACTACGCGGGACGGCTGGACCTCTCGGCGATCGATCCTTTGCTGCCGCAAAGGCCCCTCGCCTATCTCTGCGGTTCGCGGGACTTCACGGCATCGATGACGGCCCGCCTGATCGACCGGGGCGTTCCGCGCTACGATGTTTTCTCGGAAGCTTTCGCTTCGCCGCCGGTCGTGCCGCGCACATTGAAGTCGCAAACCGTCCACATCGTCGACAGGGACAGGAGCTTCACCTGGACGCCGCAGCTCGGGACCCTTCTCGACGCGGCTCAGGCAGCCGGTCTGTCCCTGCCCAGCGGTTGCCGTGTCGGCCAATGCGAGAGCTGCCTCATGCGCGTCGTCGACGGCCATGTCGCTCAGCTCGGCGGCGAGGAGAGCACGCCCGATCAGTGCCTGACCTGCCAATCCGTTCCGCTCTCGGAACTCACGCTCGCACTCTGATCCACAGCAATGAAACGAACGCAACACCAACGCGACTATGGGGCCGCAATGACCGACACGACGGATAAAACCATCTTCCTGGATGAGACGCCGACAAAGGCCAATGTGCTTGCGAGATTCTCCCAGCACATGGTCAGCTTCGCGGAGCGCTGGTTCCCCGATGCTTACGTGTTCGTTCTCGTCGCCGTGGTGGTCATCGCACTCGGCACCATCGTGCATGGCGGCTCGCCGCTCGCGGTCAGCCGCGCCTTCGGCGACGGTTTCTGGAATCTCATTCCGTTCACGATGCAGTTGGCGCTCGCTGCGGTCGCGGGCTACGTGGTTGCGATGTCGCCGCCCGTCGCTGCGCTGATGCGACGGCTTGCCAACGTACCTCCACCGCCCGCGGCGCCGTGGTCTTCGTCGGCGTGCTGAGTATTGCCGCGTCATTGCTGAACTGGAGCCTGAGCCTCATCTTTTCGGGCCTTCTGGTGCGCGAGATCGCACGGCGCAAGGACATCAAGCTCGACTATCGCGCAGCCGGCGCGGCAGGCTACCTCGGCCTTGGCTGCGGCTTCACGCTCGGCATCACCTCATCGGTCGCCCAGCTCCAGGCCAATGCGGCGAGCATTCCGGCCTCGCTATTGCCGATCACCGGCGTCATCAGCTTCTCCGAGACGATCCTGACATGGCAGAACCTCGTCACGATCGTCGTCGTGACTGCACTATCAGCGGCGATCTGCTATCTGACGGCGCCAAACGAGGCGCTGACCAGAACCGCAGAAGATCTCGGTGTGTCTCTCGACGACGACCGGATCGAGCCGAAGAAGCTGGCCCGGCCGGGCGACTTTCTCGAATTCAGCCCCGTTCTGACCATCCTGATCGTCGCACTGGCGTCGGGCTGGCTCTGGCAGACCTTTCAATCCGGCAATCCGCTGATCACCCTGTCGGGCCTGAATACCTACAACTTCGTGTTTCTGGTGCTCGGCATCCTCCTGCATTGGCGCCCCCGCAGCCTTCTCGTGGCCTTTTCCAAGGGAACACCGAGCATCTCCGGCCTGTTGTTGCAGTTTCCCTTCTATGCCGGCATTGCGCATATGCTGACCAAGGTTCCGAACAGCAGCGGCCTGACGCTGTCCGATACTGTCGCGCACTGGTTCGCAAACGTCTCGGTCAACTCAACCGTGTTCTCGTTCCTGATCGGGCTCTATTCCGCGGCGCTGGGTTTCTTCATACCGTCAGCCGGCGGAAAATGGTTCATTGAGGCGCCCTACATCATGAAGGCGGCCAACGAAGTCGGAGCTCATCTCGGCTGGACCACCATGGTCTACAACATCGCCGAGACGCTGCCGAATTTCATCAACCCGTTCTGGATGCTGCCTCTGCTGGGCGTGCTCGGATTGAAGTCAAAAGACCTGATCGGCTACACGTCCGTGCAGTTCTTCGTACACTTCCCGATTGTGATGATCCTGGCTGCAATCCTGATGACGACCTTCACCTACCATCCACCAATTCTGCCTTGATCTAACGCCGTCACGCATAAGCCGAGACTGGCGGACGGGATCCTCGTCATCATGAAGAACGGCGGCAACTTCCTCTGCAAGCGTCGGTTCGGCACCTCCTTGGCGATCGCGACGTGATCGGAGAGTTCGGGCTCCCGACGGAGCCCGCCGTTCGCCCTGTCTTCCTCGGCCTCCGCAGCAGTTGAGCATGCCGTCGGCTTCAGCGGTCCGAGCGCTGACCATCCGTCCGTTCGCGATGACCGGCCGGCGCTCGCGGGATCGGGCGGAGGCAGAACCCGTTCGGTGAACCACCGATCCTCGTAGTAGCGGACCTTCTTCGCCCTGATCGGCGCCGTCCCCGCCACCATGACGATCTGATGCCGCCGAACTGACGCGTTGCGGCCAGCAGGACTCCCCAATTCAAGCACCTGACTGCGGGAGGTTAGGCAGAGTACCTGCAGCGTCCATCGCGGCGCACCAGCCAAAGACAATGGCCGGGCCGATCATTGCGCCAGGTCCCGGGTAAGTGCCGCGGAAGATCGAGGATGCATCGGTCCCGACAGCGTACAGCCCAGCCAAGATCGTCCCGTCACCAGACAAGACCCGGCCGCAATAATCCGTGCGCAAGCCAGCGCTGCTGGCGAGATCAGAGGGCCACACGGCCACCGCATAGTACGGCCCCGGCCCGATCCGTCGCAGGCAGGGGTTCGGCTGGCTCTGGGGATCGCCATTGAATCGATTCAGTTCGCTGGAGCCTCGGCCGAAGTCTTCGTCCAGGCCGGTGTCCGCGAAGCCGTTGTATCGCGCGACTGTTCGCGCAAGCTGGTCGCCATCGACGCCGATCTTGCGCGCCAAGGCTTCGATCGTGTCGCCCTCCACCAGATAGTGGGCGCCCAAGAAGCCGTTTAAGTCCCTGGCCCCGGGGCGAACCAGCCCGAGGCCAAAATCCCTGACGAAGCTACGATCGCAGATCAGGAACGCCGGTGTCGCTGACGTCGCCAACATCGCCGCGACGAAGTCGTGATAGGAGTCGGCCTCATTGACAAAGCGGCGGCCAGATTTATTCACGGCCAGCAGCCCCGGCTTGGCGCGATCCAGCATGATATGCGGGTAGACCGAAACATGGCCGTCGGCTTGCGTCATAACCGAACTCGGCATCCACAAGGCCGGGCTTTCGAGGTCGCACGCAACAGCGGCGTTAAGGCTCTCGGCTGCCAGAATGCCGTCGCCGGTGTTGGATAATGGCGCAAGCGAGAGCCGGCGGGCGGCATCCGGAAACAGCCTGTTGCGAAGGTCCTGGCTCCAACCGACGCCTCCTGTCGCCAGCACCACACCCTTATTGGCACGGACGGCGATCTCTCCGCCTGGGGACGACAGGATGGCCCCAGTGATGTCCTCGCCCTCGCGAATGATCTCGCGAAGCGACGTCTCTCAAACCGCACCTCGACGCCGGCGCGGAGGACACTGTCAAACAGTCTGGCGACGAGCGCATTGCCCATGATCAGGCGCGTCCCGCGCTTGTGCGTGAGCCGATCCAGCGCATGCCGTGCGAGCAGGCCGGCAACGTGCATGAAGTTTGCCCAGCTGCGGAAGGGCGCCAGCAGGGGCGCAATGTCCGCCTTCCCGACCATCATGCCGCCGAGAACCATGAACTCCCGGCGTGGCGGCCTGACGCGGGCAAAGTCCTTGCCGAGCTTTCGGCCGTCGAACGGAATTGCGCCGAGCGCCCGACCGCCGATCGCAGCGCCCGGCAGGTTCTTGTAGTCGGGATGGACGGCCGGCGCGGCGAACTGCACGCTCGTCTTCTGCTCGAGATAGTCGAGAACGATCGGGCCGGCCGTCAGGAACGTCTCCAGGCGCTCGTCTGTCGTGTGCGCGCCTAGCATGGCCGCCAGATAGGCCTTGGCGGATTCAACCGTGTCAGGCGTGCCGGCACGCTGTCCCTGCCGGTTGCCGGGGATCCAGACGGTCCCGGCCGAGGTCGCGGTCGTGCCGCCGACCATGTCCGACTTCTCGCAGAGGATGACGTTGAGCCCTTCAAGGGTTGCGACCAGCGCCGCTGTCATGCCGCCCGCGCCTGCGCCAATGACCAGCAGGTCGGTCTCGATGTCCCAGGAATGATTGCCTTGCGGCATCCGGAGCACCCTTCCCTCAGGACTTCGCGCGCGCCCTTTCGACCACGGACTTGCCCGCCGCGAGCGCCCGGCGTGCCTTCGTTTCGGCATCCACGGTCTTCGCCAGCTGAACGGTCGGGACCTCGATGCTGATCGTGAGATGGTCCGGCATCGCCCGCGTCAATCCGACTAGGTCGATGCCGCCCTCGCCCGGAAACATCCGGTCCTCGCGCGCGGCGTGGATGAGCTGCTCGGTTGTCGCGGGACGCTCAGCCGGACCGTCGCAGAGCTGCCAATAGTGCAACTGATGACGCGGGATGGTGTGGAGGTCCGCAAGCGAACTCTGCGACCGATCGAAATGCAGCGCGTCGACGAGCACGCCGGCCGCGGGATGATCGACCTCGGCGACGATCCGCATGGCTGTCTTGAGGTCCGGGACGCTGGTCCAGGGCATGAATTCGAGATCCGACGTGAGCCCATATTTGGCGGCGTCATCGCAGAACTGCCCGAAGCGGTCCGAGAATCGCGCCAGATCCGGATCGTAGGCCGCGACGAGGATGTGCCTGGCGCCAAGCCGCGCGCCCGTCTCGAAGAACGGGGCGAACGACGCGAGATCAGTCTCCGGTCTGAACGCCACGACCTCGAGATCGGCGACGGTCACACCCGTCGACTGCAGTCGCGCCAGCGTCTCCCGCAATAGCGCCGCATCATCCATCAGGCGATAGGCAATCCCGCCCGGCATTGCCGGCAGTAGCCTTAGCCCGACTTTCTCGTAGCCGCAGCGCGCCGCCAGCTCGACCATCTCGGGTGGCGCCAGCTCGAGCACGGTCAGCGCGGCGAGCGAGAAGGTGGCCATCAGCCGAAATCCGCGATGCGGGCGTCGAGCGTAAACATGCTTTGATAAACCTCCGGCTCGCTTGCCCGGTTGAGGACATCAGGCGCATGCGTGCGCGCCTGCTGCAGGGCAGCTTGCAGTGAGGCGCCGTCGAGCGCCTCGATCAAGAGAAGACCAGAGAAGAACCCCTCCTCCTTGCGCATGCCCTTTTCAGTTGTCGACACCGATGTCCGCGCCTCGTCGGTTGCTCCGATTTGCACGGCGGCGATCCCGTCGCAGACACCCAGCGCGTCTGCCAATTGTTGCGGGTTTCCCGGCAGTTTTTCAATCCGCAGCGCCATGATCGTGGCCCCCTCACCGCGCCCTGCCCGCGCTACCATGACACCGCCGCCCCGCTTGAAGTTGCCGAGCCTTGGCATGATCCGTTGCGACCACGGCGTCGGCGCGTTAAGCCGCGCCAGATAGGCTTCACCGTCGAGCACTTCCGGTGCTTCCAGCTCGTACAGGATGAAAACGCGGTTGATGTCGTCCCTGACAGCGCGGAACACGCGCGATGCCAGGAAGCCCCTCGTCGTCACGCGCTCGGTGGTGTGCTCGCGCGTCAGCCAGTGCCGGTAATCGGTCCAATCCTGCGCCGCGACGTCACTCCAGATGGCGAGAAATCCCGATCCGCGCATGATGCCCCTCCGTATTAGGTCTTAAGCCCGTGCAGCGCCGGCGGGATCGTTGCAGGCAATTGTCCGAGCCGCTGGACGACCGCCAGCATAGCGGCGAGATAGCCGTAAGGACCGAGGCCGCAGATGACGGCGGTGCTCGCGCTCGATGTGATCGAATGCCGATGAAGCTCGTCGCGGGCGTGGATGTTCGAGATATGCAGCTCGATCTTCACGCCCTCGAAGATCTTGAGCGCATCGATCAGCGCAATCGAGGTGAAGGAATAGGCCGCCGGGTTGACGATGATCGCATCCGCGCTCCCATACGCGGACTGGATCAGTCCGACAAGCTCGCCCTCCATGTTGGATTGGTGGAAAGAGATCGACACGCCGAGCTGGTCGGCCAAGGCCTGGCAGCTCGCCTCGATCTCCTTCAGCGTCGTCCGGCCGTAGATGTGCGGCTCCCTGATGCCGAGGAAATTGAGGTTGGGTCCGTTGAGGATCATGATCTTTGCGGCCATTGCCCTGCTCCTTCAATTATGTCCGGTGCGACTAGCCGCCGAGCCATCTCGCCGGGATCGTGACCAGCCCCGGGAAGAGTACCATCGCGAACAGGACAATCAGCTGCGCGATCATGAAGGGCCAGACGCCCTTGATGATATCCTCCATGCTGATCCTGGAGACGCCGCAGACGACGTTGAGCACGATGCCGACCGGTGGCGTGATGAGGCCGATCGAATTGTTGATGATGAAGAGCACGCCGAAATAGACGGGGTCGATATGCGCCGCCTTGATGATCGGCATCAGGATCGGAGTCAGGATCAGGATGGTCGGCGTCATGTCGAGCGCCGTTCCCACGATCACCACCACGACCATAATGGCCAGCATAAGGATCGTGTTGTTACCCATGAAGGGCTTCAGGAGATCGACGACCTGGGCAGAGATCTCGGATACCGTGATCAGCCACGACGACACCAACGCCGCCGCGACGAGAAACATGACGACGCTCGTCGTCACCGCGGACGACACCATCACCGCGTAGACCTCTGACCATTTCAGCTCGCGGTAGATGCAGGTCGCGACAAACAGCGAGTAGACGGCGACGACGACACCCGCCTCGGTCGGCGTGAAGATGCCGAAGCGCAGGCCCACGATGATAATCCCGGGCAGCATCAACGCCCAGAAGCCGTCGATGATGGCGTGCAGGATTTCGCGAAGCGAGGCCCGCGGCGGCGGGGACAGGTTTTCCTTGCGCACGACCCAGTACCAGGCGCCGCAAAGACCCAAGCCAAGGAACAATCCGGGTACGATGCCGGCCAGAAACAGCTTGGAGATCGACACATTGGCCGCGACACCGAAGATCACGAAACCGATGCTGGGCGGAATAACCGGGCCGATGACGCCGCCGGCGGCTACGAGGCCTGCCGCGTAAGTCTTCTTGTGCCCGGCGGCCACCATCATCGGCACCAGCAGAGCGGCGAGCGCGGCGGCGTCGGCGGCAGCAGACCCTGACAGGGACGACAGGATGCAGGCTGCCATGATCGTGACGTAGCCAAGTCCACCGCGAAAATGTCCGACCGCAACGAGGGCGACATTGACGATGCGCTTGGCAAGCCCGCCCTTGTTCATGACCTCGCCCGCGAGCATGAAGAACGGAATGGCCATCAGCGGAAAACTGTCCGCGCCGTTGATGACGTTCTGCGCCACGATCTGGGAGTCGAACATGTCGATCGTGCTCATCAGGGCGACGCCGCAGATGAGAAGCGCGAAGGCGATCGGCATGCCCAGCGCCATTGCGCCAAGCAGGGAGAACGTGAAGACCGCGATTGTCATGTCACTGCTCCTCCGATTCCCTGATGGCGACCATATCTTCCTCGCTCGCCTGCCCGCTGATCACCCGGTACAGGTCGTAGAGAAGGATGATTGCCGTCGAGACGCCGAAGATCACGCCGACAGCGTAGAAGAGACCCATCGAAAGGCCGGTGGCCGGCGCGCGGTCGTCCAGATTGATGATGGTCTGCCGCCAGCTGCCGGACAGCAGCAGCCAGTCGGCGAACAGCATCAGACAATAATTGAGGACAAAGCAGATACGCTTGCCGGATGCCGGCAGCTTGCGGATCAGCGTGTCGACGCCGAGATGGGCGTGCTCGCGCATCGCGACAATCGCGCCGAGGAATGTCAGCCACACCAGCAGCCAGCGCGACAGCTCCTCCGAAATCGTGATTCCGGAGTTGAAACCGTAACGCAGGACCACGTTGCCGAAAACAAGGACCACCATGACCGCGAGACACGCGGCGATGACGGCCTTCAGGAAGGTGCAATAGAGATCGAGAGCTCGCGCCATGCGTGACGTCCGGGCAAATGAGGGGCGTGAGCCGGCCATGTGCCGGCTCCGCCGCCTGCGTGATGGAGAGATCGACTACTTCACGTCCTTGCGGATGCGCTCGACTTCGTCGTTGAACAGCTTCACCGTCTCGGGACGAAAACCGGCTGAGATCTTGTCCGCGACCGGCTGCGACGTCTTGCGCATGCGCTCAGTCTCTTCGGGCGCGATTGTGTTGTACTGCATGCCCTTGGCCTGCAATTCCGTGAGCGCCTTTTCGGTCTGAAGACGGGTCTGCTCTTTCTGATAGCCGCGGCTTTCTTCATAGGCCTCGCGCATCAGCCGCTGCTCGGTCGGTGACAGCTTGTCCCAGAACGCCTTGCTCACCAGGATGATGTTCAGGGTGAAGGTGTGGTTGGTGGCGGAGACGTATTTCTGCACCTCGTAGAACTTGTTCGAGAGAATGACCGTGTAGGGATTCTCCTCGCCGTCGACGGTGCGGGTTTCCAGCGCCGAATACAGCTCGCCGAAAGCCATCGGGACCGGATTGGCCTTAAAGGCGCCGAAGGTTTCGAGATAGACCGGGTTCGGAATCACGCGAAGCTTGAGCCCGCTGAAATCCTCGAGCTTCGTGATCGGACGGGTGCTGTTGGTGACGTTGCGGAAGCCGAGGCCCCAATAGCCGAGACCGATCAGCCCTTTCGACGGCAATGTATCGAGCATCGCCGTGCCGAATTTGCCGGTCGCCAGCGCGTCGGCCTGCTCGACCGTGTTGAAGAGGAATGGGAAATCGACGAGGCCGAACTCCGGAATGACGGTTGCGAGCGACGTCGTCGAGGCCGACAGCATCTCCTGGGTGCCACCGCGCAGCGCCGATTGTTGCTGCAATTCGTTGCCGAGCTGCGAGGCCGCGAATTCACGGACCTTCATCTTGCCCCCGCTCTTCGCCAGCAGGATCTCGGCAAACTTCTGCACGCCAAAGCTGACGGGGTGATCGGTGTTGTTCAGGTGCCCCCACCTGATCGTCCGCTCCTGAATGTCGTCAGCGGCGGATGCACTGACCGTCAGCGCCACGCAGATCGCCGTCGCAGACAGCGCCCGTACCCACAAGCTCATCGTTTCCTCCCTGTTCCTAGGGGACCGGACGGCGGCTTAAGCGCGCTCATTTCCCGAACCCTCAGGTTATTTACACATCATACATATATTTCGAAGTCAAACGACATTAAACGTTTTATATGATATTATTGTAGACGTCTGATGTGCGAAGCCTGCTATAGTTCTGGCAATATTGATGGTTCGGACGCCCGGACGGCAGCCGGCGGTCAGAAAAGCGGGATCAGAGGAAATGACGGCACTCGAGGAACGACCGATGTCGGCGGGCGATAGCGGCTATCAGCGCATCCGCGCCGACATCATTTTCGGCGTGCTGACGCCTTCCGGGCGTCTCAAGCTCGATGCGATGAAGGAGGATTACGGAGTCAGCATCTCGACGTTGCGCGAGATCCTCAATCGGCTGACGTCAGAGGGCTTTGTCGTTGCCGAAGGCCAGCGCGGCTTCGAGGTGGCACCGGTCTCGATCCAGAACCTTCGTGAGCTCGCCGAGCTGCGCATCTTGCTCGAGCATCACGCAATGGCCGAGTCGTTCCGCGCCGGCGACGTCGAATGGGAGGGCCGCGTCGTCTCGGCGCACCACAAGCTGGCAGCGACCGAACGCACCGTCCAGAAGGAAGGCGACGATCCCGAGCTACGCAAGCGCTACGACGGCGAATTCCACCAGGCGCTGATTTCGGCTTGCGGGTCGCGCGAGTTGATGCACACCCACGCGATCGTGTTCGACAAATACTTCCGCTACGCGCTGCGCTATCGCGGTAACGAGACAATCAACCAGCATAAGGCATTGCTGGAATGCGCCCTGAAGCGGGACATCAAGAACGCCCGGGCCGTGCTCACTGACCACATCAACGGCTGCGTCGCGCATGCGCTGTCGTCCTGGAAGGATGCCTGATCGCCCTCGCCTGTAACAGAAGCAAATCGTCGACGCAGAAGAACGATCAATGCACGCCAAGATTCCCTTCTCCACGGCCAGGCTGGACGGCCTGCTCGATGCGTCAGGCATCGACATCCTGGTCGTCACCTCCAAGCACAACATCCAGTATCTTCTCGGCGGCTACTATCACTTCCAGTTCGACTACATGGAAGCGATCGGCATCAGCCGCTATCTCCCCGTCTTCGTGTACGTGAAGGGAGATCTTGACAAGTCGGCCTATATCGCCAACCGCAACGAGCGGGACAGCGTGCAGAATAGAGCCGACGCCGGCTATTGGATGCCGCCGGTAGTGTTCGGATCGTCAACCTCGGTCGAGGCGATGACGCTTGCGCTCAAGCACATCAAATCGATCGCAACGACCTCGCTTCGGATCGGTGCGGAGCTGTCGTTCCTGCCAGCCGACGCCGCCGATTTGCTGCGCAGGGACTTGCCCCATTGTCGGCTCATCGAAGCGATGCGGCCGCTGGAACAACTGCGCTCGATCAAGACCGCAGCGGAGCTGGAGATCCTCCGCGAGGCATCGGAACGCGTGGTTGCGTCGATGATGGATGCAGCCAGCCGCACCTGCCTCGGCCAGACCAAGCGCGAGATCATCGCGCATCTGCGCCACGCCGAACTCTCGCGCGACATGATCTTCGAGTATGCGCTGATGACAATGGGGACGAGCCTCAACCGGGCACCGTCAGAGCAACCGCTTGAGCGCGGCGATATCATCTCGCTGGACTCGGGCGGAAACTACAAGGGCTATATCGGCGATCTCTGCCGGATGGCCGTGCACGGGACACCGGACGGCGAGCTTGTCGATCTGCTCGACGAGATCGATGTGATCCAGCAGGCGGCCCGCACGCCGATCCGCGCGGGTCTCATCGGCCATGAAATCTATGCCGCCGCGAATGAAGCGCTGTCACGGTCTCCTCACGGCAAGCGGATGAATTTCGTCGCGCACGGCATGGGCATCGTCAGCCATGAAGCGCCACGCCTGACGGCGGGCGGTCCGATCCCCTATCCCGCCGACGATGCCAACGCGCCGCTCGAAGCAGGCATGGTCATCTCGATTGAAACAACGCTGCCGCATCCACGACGGGGTTTTATCAAGCTCGAGGACACCATTGCGGTGACCGCGAACGGATATCAGGCCTTTGGTGATGGCGCCCGTGGCTGGAACTGGATTCCGGCATGACCGTGAATTCGATTCCCTCGAACAAGGTTGAGACCGCCGTCGCCAGCACCGATATTCTCGGCGAGACGCCCTTGTGGTGCGACCGGACCCGCAAGCTGTGGTGGGTCGACATTGATGGCCGGCTGCATCAATCCTTCGACCCGGCGACGGGCGCCCATGAGGTTACGTCCTACGACTGCCAATTCCTCGGCGGTCAGGGGCTGACGGCAGATGGCTCGCACCTCCTTGCGATGGATCTTAGCCTGTTTCGCCGCGACGCCACGGGTGGCCTGACAGGCCGCATCTGCGAGGTCGAAACGGGGCTGAACAACCGGCTCAACGACGGACGCGTCGACGCACGCGGCCGCCTGTGGATCGGCACGATGGACATCCAGCTGCATCGTCCGAACGGCGCGCTGTATCGCGTGACCGGCGACGGTCAGGTGGCGCGGCTCTTCGACGACGTCATCGTCACGAACGGCATCGCGTTCTCGCCGGACAACCGTACGCTCTATTTCACGGACACCCGGCGGTACCGTACTTGGGCGTTCGACTTCGATCTCGACGACGGCGCGATCGACAACAGGCGCTTGTTCGCGGACTATTCGGCTTCCGGGGAGCGGCCCGACGGCGCCTGTGTCGACGCCGATGGTGGACTCTGGACGGCGTTCTTTTCTGGAGCCCGCGTGGTGCGCTACCGGCCGGACGGCCGGATCGATACGATCATCCCGCTGCCCGTGACCAATCCGACCTGCGTCTGTTTCGGCGGCAGCGACTACAAGACGATGTTCGTCACCAGCGCGCAAAAGTTTCTCAACGCAGAGCAGTTGAGCAGCGAACCCGAAGCCGGCCATTTGCTTGCGATTGAGGGGATCGCTCAAGGGTTTCCGGAGAACCGTTGGGACGCAGGCGATTGACTGAGAACGCCTGCGTCACATCGCAACAATCAGGTTTCGGTGCCGGCAACGCTTCAGGAACTAGCGGCAGCTGAAGCTCGAAGACTGCGTCGCCGGGCCGTGGCTATCCCACGTCGTCCGCTGCGGATAGACGCAGACCGGATAGCTCACACTGCCATCGCGCGAAGTCATCGTGATCTCGCCCGGCGCAACTCCCTTCTCGACCCAATCGGTCAATGCGGAGAAGAACTGGTCCTGGTCGCGGGTCGGCGTTTGGTTGGCGTTGCCCGGCAGCTTCGGCAGCGGCACGGCTTCGTTCTTGCCGGTCACGGTGTACGGGCGGCCCTGCGAGGAATGCGCGACCCCCGGCACCAGATACATCCGCATGAATTTTGAGACCTCGGCATTGCCGCCCATCGCAGCAAGAACGCTCTCGTGATAGTTGACATTGCCGGCCGGCGGGATCGCATCATCCGCAAGTCCGCTCCACACGATCACCTTGCGGCCGAGATCGCGCAGCTTGGAGAGATCCGTCTTGTCAGTGATCAGATTGCTGAACAGCGTGGCCTGCAGCGCGACGTTCTTGTCGACGCCAGCGGCGAGGTCTGCATAGTCGAGCTCGAGCCAGCGGTTACGCTTGGCGGTCGAGGCGTTGGTGATCGGAATGGCTGACGTTGCACTGGCATCGGCGGCGTAGCTCACGTCCTGCACGCCGAGCGCAAAATTGTCAGTCGAGGCGCTCGTGATCTGCATCGAGATCGACGTGCCCTTGGTAAAAGTCCACCACAGCTGCTTCACGCCGAGCGCCTTGCCGCTACGGGCTTCCGCCGTCTGGGCCGGATCAACGCTGCCATCGCGGGTCGCGCCGTACCAGATCTTGTTGAGTGCACCCGCTTCCTTCGGGCTCATGCAGGCCGCCTTGTCGGCATTGCTGCCAGTGACGCCGTCGCCCGCTTCGCCCGCACAGAGCAGCGCTGCGTCACGCGCGGGATTGTAGTCGCAGGCGAAGGGATCAAGCAGGAAGCCGAGGCCGGCCTTGTCGCAGGTCGCCACGGCGCGCTTGTTGGCGGCCTCGACCTTCGCGGCGAAAGCGGCGGCCTCCGGCTTGTTGATTGCCGTGAAGCCGAGCTCGGTCTTCATCACGATCTGCGGATAGAGGCTGGTGGTGCCGAACTTCGGGATGTTCAGCGCAGGCTGCGCGATCATGTAGCCGTCATAGAGCTCGGGATATTCCTGCACGATCTTCAGGCCCTGGCGGCCGCCCTGCGAGTGTCCGTCGTAGTAGACGAATTTCGGCGTCTTGCCATAGTAGAGGTTGACCAGCGCTTTGGTCTTGACCGCCTGCTCAACCATCGCCCGCACCGAGAAATCGCGGAAGCCTTCGACGTTGATCTTGCCGTCTGAGAGGAAGGCGAACGAGCCGTCCTGATACCAGGGCTGGCCGGCATCCGTTGTCCCGGAAGCATAGCCGATATTGGCATTGACGATCGCCGGCACCTTGCTGCCGATCTTGTCGGCATAGCGATGGCCGCCGCCGACCCAGCCGCCGCCGCCATAATTGCGGATGCGGTCGTTCCAGTTAGCCTGCGTTGGCAGCCAGACCTCGATGCCGATACCTTCTGAATAAGAGCGGGCGGTCTTGTCTTTCTCGGCCGTGACGCCGGGACCGACCAGGAGCTTCACGAGGCAAAGATCGGCCGCCGCCGTGATCGGCTTCGGCGCATCGGGCGCCAACAACTCCTCACCCTTCTTGACTTGGCGGACCGCGATCACGGTCGTGAGCTCGTCGGGATGGAAGGCAGCCTTGATGCCGTCGTCACAGGCCATCGGCTCCGCCGACGCCGATGTGACCTGGCAAGTCGCAGCCACCAGCAGTATTGCCCAAAAATTCCTTCGCGCGATCGGCATCGGTTCTCTCCCCTCGCTTATTGTTTTGTGTTGGCAGCCTGGAGCCGCCAAATCCATGATCGGCATTGTCAGGGGCCGCGACTCGCGGGTCGGCGCGGCGAGCCGGACAGCGACATCGGTGGCAGATAGTTGCGCCGCTCGACGATCTCGAAAAGAAGCGCGGGAAACGACACGTAGACGAGCTCGCAATCGTCCATCCAACACGGGCCACGCCGAAATGCGCGGCAGCCGCGCCGATCAGGCCAGTCAGGAAGCGGCTGTCGCCGAGGCGGTCGGCTGCAGTGACTCATGAGCGGTTCGCTGCCCTTCGGGAAAACGCCAATGCGGAGGCCCGACTTGCGCGACGATAGCGTGTTACTGACCTAGTACAATTATCGATTTATTACACGAACTTAACATGATGTTATTTTTTGGCGGTGCCCGATTGGCCGTCCGCACCCTACCTCCAAGTGCAAGCGGACAGACGAAAACGGACCGAATTCTGCGTGTCTGATGGCATGAGCGAGTAGTCGCCGACGTCCGATCGTTGTCGTGCCGATGCGCCCAATTCTCATCAACTCATAAAACGAGTCGGATTGCAGGTTCAAATCCCGGAGGCGCAACCACCGATACGGACATTCCGATCAGGTGGTGATCTGACCAGCGGGCTTCCTGCGTCCCGAACGCAGTGGCTAATGTCTAGTCATTGAGAGATAAACCGAATCCGCCTTGAGGGCTTCGGATCGGGCTGCGGCGCTTTACCCAGGCGATTGTGCACGTGGATTTCTGCGCGGACGGCTCGTCGTGCGTGCCTGAAACGGATTCCCACCCGCAGCGAGGATAATGTCGGCCGTTTTCCAGAGATGCTCATTCATCAGCTGCACCGCCAAATCGGCATTCCCGGCCAGGACGGCCGCAGCAATGTCCCGGTGCTCTTTCTCAAGATCGCGCTTCTCTTTGGCAATGGCCGTCGCGTACCACCGATATCGCTCGGATTGGTTGAAGAGGATTTGCCTGAGCTGCATGAGCCATGGACTTCCGCATCCGGCCGCAAGCACCTCATGGAAGATGGCATGCGCCTTTGCGAATTCGCCGTTGAAGGAGGCGCCATCCTTGCCGGGCTTCATCGGCGTGTGACACAAGCGATGCAGGGCGGCGACCACCTGCGATTGCCATTCGATGCTGCCTTTCTCTATGGCCCCACGCAAACAAAGACCTTCGATCTTGCAGCGTACGTCGGTGAGATCTCGCAGAACATCAATCGATAGCGGCGCAACCCGAAAACCGCGCTGCGGTTCGCTGACGACAAAACCCTCTGATGCGAGCCTCGATAGCGCTTCACGGACTGCGCTCGAGCCTACACTCAACCGCTCGCATAGATCGTCGATCTTCAGCTTCTCTCCGGGCGCGAAGCGGCTGCTCAAGAGCTCTGACCTAAGGCGCGCATAAGCACCCTGGGTAAGACTTGAAGACGAGTCGATCGCATGGCTGTCCGGCGGGGTCAGCCGGGCGCTTTCGTTCGCGCCGCCCTGACGCAATAGACCCTCGTCGGTCGACATCGATTTGAAGCTCCCTGCACTACGAATCCTGGACTTCTTGCCCACGGCTCACACCGGGCATCACCGACCGCCGTGAAGAAGGGATCGCCTGACACCGAGCTGGCATAATGTTGTAACATGCACAATCAAAAATAAAATGCATTTTTATTTGACTTATGCACAGAAGCTCGTTATCGGACAATCTGAGGAAACAGGAGCACGGCACGCCGATGCGCTTTCTGGCCTATGAAATCGATGGCATTCAGGGATTGGCTGCGGCTGACCAGAACGAGTCGTACCGAGGTTTGCCAAGCTCGCAGCTGGACATAGGGCTTGAGGCCGCCATCGCGAGCGGCACGGCGGTGCTGCGGGACCTCGCCCAGGCGCTTCTCAACGGCGAGCTGATAGACCTGCAGAGGGCCGCGTGCCTGCCGCCGTTGCCGTCACCAGGCAAGATCATTTGCGTCGGCCTGAACTACGCCGATCATACCGCTGAGAGTAAACAGCAGCAGCCGGATTATCCGACCCTGTTCGCACGATTTGCATCGGGCCTCATCGGGCATGGAGCTCCACTCATTCGACCCAATGCCTCGGACCGCTTCGACTATGAAGGCGAGCTCGTTGCCGTCATCGGCAAGGCGGGCCGGCACATTCCCGAAGAGACAGCCCTTGAACACGTTGTCGGCTATTCGATCTTCAATGACGGGTCCATTCGTGACTATCAGCTGCGCACCCCGCAATGGACCATGGGCAAGAATTTTGACGGCACTGGTGCATTCGGGCCGGCCTTCGTAACGGCTGACGCGCTGCCGCCAGGAGCGTGCGGACTGAAGATCGAAACGCGCCTCAACGGCAAGGTGATGCAGAGAGCATCGACCGATGACCTTATCTTCAACGTCGCAAAATTGGTCGCGCTTATCAGCGTGGGCATGACGTTGTTGCCCGGTGACCTGATTGTAACGGGCACGCCGGCAGGAGTGGGCGCGGCACGCACGCCGCCGGTTTTCATGAAGCCCGGCGACGTATGCGAGGTCGAAATTGAAGGCCTCGGCATCCTTCGCAATCCCGTGATTCAGGAATCTGAAAGCTCCGCGACCATCGCCGCTTAGTTTCGCGAACGTCGGCGACAACGCTCGAAATAAGGGCGGCCGCATAAAACGTTGGGAGTGATCAATGAAGTCGGTTCCCGTTCTCATCGCTGGCGGCGGCCCGGTCGGCATGACGCTTGCCAATGTGCTTGCTCATTTCGGCATCCCATCGATGCTGGTCGAGCGCAATCCCGGGACCACGCGTCATCCCAAGATGGACATCACCAACGGCCGCAGCATGGAGCTGTTCCGAAGGTTCGGTCTTGCAGACGCGCTGCGCCGTGTCGCGGTGCCAGAAAGCCATCCGTTTGATGTCGCGTGGATGACCAATCTGTCCGGCTACGAACTGCATCGATTTCGTTATCCAAGCCCGCAGGAGTACCGAGCCCGGAGCCGCATCCGCAACGACGGAACCTTCACGCGCGAGCCGCCCATGCGGGTTTCTCAAGTCGAGATCGAACCGGTACTGAAAGCGGCAATCGATCAGCTCGAGAATGTCGACGTCCGGTTTGGCGTCGCACTGGAAAACTACGAGAGCGACGATGAAGGTGTCGTCGCAACGGTGCGTGAACGCGAAAGCGGAACGGAAGAGAGGATTCGTTGTGAATTCCTGGTGGGGTGCGATGGCGGGTCGAGCCGCGTCCGCGAGATTTCAAAAATCAAGCTTGAAGGACAGGCGCGCATTGGCGTCCTTTACATGGTGCATTTCCGCTCGAACGAGCGCGAGATCCTACAGCGGTGGGGCACAGCCTGGCATTATCAGTCCCCCTTCGGAACAATGATCGCGCAGAACGACAAGGACATCTGGACGATCCATTTCCGGGTCAAACCGGACCAGGATCCGGCATCGATGAACCCGCGAGAGCTTGTTGAAAGGTTTGTCGGTCGCTCTTTCGACTTTGAGGTGCTCGTCGCAAATCCGTGGACGCCACATCTGCTGTTGGCGGAAAGCTATGGAAGCCATCGAGTCTTCCTGGCCGGAGATTCCGCCCACCAATACATTCCAACCGGCGGCTATGGAATGAATACAGGGATTGGCGACGCGGTCGACCTCGGGTGGAAGCTTGCTGCGACGCTTTCAGGATGGGGCGGTCCGAAGCTGCTGCCATCCTACGAGATCGAACGTCGACCCGTTGGTGCCCGCAACCGCGAGGCGTCCGGCAGGCACATGCAGGTTCGTATCAAGATCGCGGAAGCCTACGGCGCGGCGATACCTGAGGATGGTGATGGCAACACCGTGAGCCGTGCCGAGGTGGGCGCGCATATCTCCCGCCTCGGCAATGCTGAAAACGAAAGCTTCGGCATCGAGCATGGCTTTATCTATAGCGACTCACCGATCGTGGCTGACGACGATACCGAGGCATTTCCCTTTGACCCGCTAACCTACAAGCCCCACGACAAGACCCGGCGCTCGGCTGCCGAGCATCTTCCTCGAGGATGGCAAGGCCCTCTACGATCAATTAGGGCCATATTTCACGCTTCTCGATTTTGGCGGTCATGACACGTCTGCATTTGCATCTGCTGCAAAACGGCGAAACGTGCCGTTGTCGATCTTTACCGTCAAGGAAGCCGCCGCACGAGGGGTCTACGGCAATGGCATGCTTCTTGTCCGTCCGGACCATCATATCGCCTGGCGCGGACCAACCACAGAAAACGCCGACCGGGTGCTGGGAATGGCGGCCGGCTGGGGCGAAAGCCAATGAGTGGCCTGCACGCGCTCGTCATCGGAGGCGGGATCGGCGGAATCTCGGCCGCCATCGCGATGCGCCGAGCCGGCCTGGATGTCTCGGTATTCGAGCAAGCCTCGACAATCAGTGAAGTGGGAGCCGGCATCCAAATCAGCCCAAACGCATCGCGGCTCCTGAACCGGTTTGGCTTGGGCCAAGCGATGGAGCGGGTGGCCGTGCGGCCCTCTGCGGTCGTGCACCGGCGCTGGGAGGATGGAAGCGAACTCTCTCGGCAGCCGCTCGGCGACGCAATCGCCGACAAATATGGCGCGCCGTATTACCATTTCCATCGCGCTGGCCTGATCGAGCTGCTGGCGCAGAAATACGGCAAAGAGCATATCAGGCTGGGACATCGGCTAACCCGCCTCGATCAGGACGAGCGCGGCGTCGTTGCGCATTTTGACAACGGTGCGATCGCCCGGGGTGATCTCCTTGTCGGTGCGGACGGAATTCATTCGAAAGTCCGGGAACAACTCTTTGGGTTTGAACAGCCACGCTTCTCCGGCAATGTCGCCTATCGTGGCCTCGTGCCGGCCGAACGAATTGCGCATCTGAAGCTCGCGCGCGAGGCCACGAATTGGGTGGGACCGGGCGGCCATTTCGTTCACTATTTTGTTGCCGGAGGTCGTTACCTCAATTTCGTTGCCGTGACCGAAGAGAGCAACTGGCAGCGGGAGCAGTGGTCCGATCGCGGTTCGGTCGATGATGCCGTCGATAGCTACAACGGGTGGCATCCGCAGATCGCCACCATTCTGCGCGCCGTCGATGAAACGTTCAAATGGGCGCTGTTTGATCGCGATCCTCTTCCGCGGTGGAGCACCGGACGCGTCGTTCTTGTCGGCGACGCTTGCCACCCGATGTTGCCGTACATGGCGCAGGGCGCGGCTCAGGCGATTGAAGACGGCGCTTGCCTCGCCGCCTATGTCGGCAAAGTCGGCCGAGCCGACATTGAGAAGGCCATTGAAGCCTATGTGCTGGCCCGTCAGCCCCGAACGACGTGGGTACAGCAAGCAGCCAGAGCCAACTCGCTGACGTTCCATCTCCGCGACGGCCCCGAGCAGCGCGCCAGGGATGCATCCTATCGAAATATTGGCGGTCGCGGCGGGCCCCAGGTCGCCGACAGGCTGTTTGGCTACGACGCCGAAGATATCACGCCGGTGACGGCGTAACGAGGAGGTGTTCAATGACGCGTGCCTATCAGCTTGCTTACGTCGACCTCGAGACAAACCTCCTTGACGAGGAGATAAGCTACTATCAACGAATCATCGGTGCGACTGCAGTTGAAGCCGTCGCCAGCGATCGCGCCTATTTCAGTCTCGGCCTCGACCATCATAACATCAGCCTCAAAGCGGCACCGACCCCACGCTTGGCGGCAATCGGCTTGCGGATCGAACCACAGCCGATTGCGGATACACTTGCGCATCTTCAACGACTAGGCCTGTCAGGCGTGTCGAAAAGCGATTCGCGCCCAGGTGTTTCCGCGCTCGTTGAAGTGGACCTTGGGGGGCAAACGTTCCATCTGGTGCCGGACATGGCCATGACCGGCGTGGGCTTCCGCCATTCTGGCATCGTTCCGACACAGCTTGGGCACCTGGCTGTGATGTCAAGTGAAGCCGAAAAACTCGTGAAATTCTTGAGCGCGATCGGATTTCGCGCCACGGACTGGTTTGAGGAAACAGCGACATTTCTCACCTGCAATCGGCTGCATCACGTACTCAACGTGGTCAATGCGCCCTTCAACAAGCTGCATCATCTGGCGTACGAGCTGCGCAGTCGCGCCGCTCATCATGATGTCGCAGATTTCCTCGCGACCGAGGGGCACGGCATCGTGTGGGGACCGTCCCGGCATACAGCGGGCCACAATCTTGCTTCGTATCATTTCGATCCAAGCCACTTCCTCGTCGAGTGCTATACGGACATGGATATCGTCATTCCCGAACTCGACATATTTGAACCGCGCCCATGGCATGACGCATTTCCACAGCGGCCGCGTGTTTGGCCCTTGGGACAACTCACGACCTGGAACACACGCTTCGACTTCGACTTCCGGGCGGTATAGACGCCAATAGTTCCGGCAGTTCTTCGCGCATGACAGGAGCATCCATGTCTCACAGGATCGGACAGACATCGCGCGCCTTCTTCAGCGCGGCTGCGGCAATCTATTGTATGCTATCGCCTGCGGCACAGGCTCAGAGCTCGAAGGCCTATGGACCAGGTGCATCGGACACGACGATCAAGATCGGCAATACCGCTCCCTATAGCGGTCCCTTGTCCTCCAATGCCGCCGTGCCTCGGACCGAAGCTGCCTACTTCAGGATGATCAATGAACGAGGGGGCATCAACGGCCGGAAGATCGAGTTCGTCTCCTATGACGACGCCTACAGCCCGCCAAAGACCGTCGAACAGACCCGCAAGCTGATTGAAAACGACGAGGTCCTCCTTCTGTTCAACCAACTCGGCACTCCGACAAATGCAGCCGTCATAAAGTACGTCAACAGCAGCAAGGTCCCTCAACTCTTCCTGGCGACCGGTGCGACGAGCTTCGGAGATTTCAAGGTGTACCCATGGACCATGCCTCTTGCGCCGAGTTACCAGAGCCAAACGCGCATATTCGGGACATTCATCGTCGAAAACCATCCCGATGCCAAGATTGCGGTGCTGTCCTCGAACGATGATTTCGGTCGGGACAACATCAAGGGATTGAAGGACGGGCTTGGCGCAAGAGTAGGCAATATTGTGGCTGAGGTTACCTACGACACAAGCGCTCCGACGATCGATTCGGAAATGGTCAGAATGAAATCGTCCGGCGCGACCATCTTCGTCAACTTTGCTTCGGCCAAGTTTGCCGCGCAAGCGATCAAGAAGGCGGCTGAATTGAACTGGCGCCCGATCCATATCCTACACGGCAATTCGCAGTCCATCAGCGCGGTTCTGAAACCTGCCGGCCTTGAAAACGCCAAGGATACGATCACGGCTAATTACATAAAAGACCCGGACGACCCGGCATGGAAAGATGACGCTGGCATGCAGCGATACCTGACATTCGCCGCAAAATATCTGCCGAACGAAGAGACCAACAACGCCTACGTGGCCTACGGATACACCGCAGCACAGACGATAGTGAAGGTGCTCGAGATGTGTGGCGATACGCTCACGCGCGAAAATGTTCTACGGCAGGCAGAAAGCCTCAAAGACGTCGACTTGGATCTCCTGCTACCGACCATCAGGCTGAACACCTCTACGACGGATCATTTCCCAATCGAACAGATGCAGTTGCAACGATTCGATGGCGTGCGATGGGTCGGGTTCGGTCCCGTGATCGAGGGCTCGGTCGGGAATTAGGCGTGGCACCACCGACGCTATCCGCTTGGCTGATCACGAATCCCGATGCCGCGAGCAGATGTTGGATGCTCGGCGCCTTGTGGCCGATGCTGAATAGAACGAGAGGTGGATCGGCTGAATTGAAGGACCTGATGGCTAGGCCGAGCGGCTCTCGTCCAAGAAACGCCCAGGGTGACGAGCGCGCTCGCTTTCCATACTTCAGCAGCCAGCAAGCTACCGCTCCATATCCGACTCGCCATAGTTTCGCCGCTCGATCGTAGATCCGGCGGCACCATCGTGAGGACCAAACGGGGGGACACGCTTCCATTGACAAACGGCCTATCAGCCGTCGAACTCGTTTCAGAATGCTGTGCGGTGTTTTCGGGCTGTAGCCGTACACATCAGCGTGTTCTCCCTGACTGCTAGGCACCTTGCTAACCGGTGTTGGCGATCCAGATGATTCGAGCAGAGGAACGGGACGGGCAATTTTCGCGTCGCCATCGCTCGCGAAGCAATGACGTCGTCGATAGAATTGCGACGTTTCACTTCGCCCTCGTCAGGAATCTGTCTGGTGATGCGCGCATTTTCCCAATCGCTGGATAAGCCATCGGCCGGCCGGTCCCGGGGGATCATCGGCGCGATAAGCGATGGACATCGGCAGTTTGAGATCGCTGGCGGCGACGCCTTCGATGCGCAGGCGGGACAGCCGCCCTTCCTCTATATCTGCCCTCACGGCATGGCCGGGCATGCCGCCCCAGCCGAGGCCGTTGAGCAGGAACGTGTGCTTGGCGAAAAGATCCGCCAGCCGCCAGGTCTGTGACGACAGCACCCCGAACTCCCGCCCCTGGGAAAGTTCGGTCCGATCGGTAAGGACGAGTTGGATATGGTTGCTGAGTTCACCGCGCGGGATCGGCGCGTCGAACGCGGTAAGCGGATGGTTGGCAGCGGCCACGACTTCAAAGTCCACGGCGCCGAGCGGCTCTGTGCTGATGCCGGGCGGCATGACAGGCAAGGTGCCGACGATGCCCAAATGAGCGCGGCGATCAAGGATCGGCAGAACCGTGCCACCCAGGACCTCGACGAAGAGCCGCAGCGGCACGGTAGGGAATTGCTCCCGAAAATCCCGGGCGGCCCCGGCAATGACGCTGATGGGGAAGAACACGTCGATGACGACCGACAGCTCGGGTTCGAGCCCGGATGCCATGCCTTTCGCCTGCGACTTGAACGCATCGACTTTGGCGACCACATCGCGCGCGGCCGCGAGCAGCATGCTTCCGGCTGGCGTGAGTTGAGGGTAGCGACCGGTCCGGTCGAAGAGCTCCACCCCCAACTGATGCTCAAGAGCGGCGCACGAGTTCGCTGACGGCGGACTGGGCGCGACCCAGCTTGCGGGCGGCGGCGGAAAAACTCCCCTCGTCGACCGCAGCAATGAAGGTGCGCACTTGATCAAGCGATAAACCGTCCAGCATGAGATATGAACCATCGGATTGGCCGATGGTATGTATCTTATAATAACGGCTTTTCAGATGGCAAGGACCGCGAGAAAAGTGATGTCGCGATCAGCTTTCATGCCCTCGCAAATTTACCTCGCGGAAACTCGTCTGGACTGCGCAGTTTCCCCCCAACACTCAGTTTCAAGGTGCTCTATGCCATCATCGCAAAACTCACAGACTCCCACCAAAGCTGTCACGATCACTTCGTGGGTTCTTCGCCTGCTCAGTGCGGCTGCATTCATTTCTGCCGGCGGCGCCAAGCTTGCGGGCGTGCCGATGATGGTTGCTATTTTCGAGCAGATCGGGGCCGGCCAGTGGTTCAGGATCCTCACTGGCGTGGTCGAGATCGTGGGCGGTATTGCCATTCTGGTCCCGGCGACGGCGGCGTTCGGCGCCGTTCTGTTGGCTGTTACCATGGTCTGCGCCGTGTTCACTCACCTGGCGCTGATCGGCGGGAGCCCGCTCCCGGCTATCGTGCTGCTGGCGATCACATCGACTGTCGCATGGCTGCATCGCCGCAGTCTGTCCAACGTCCTCCAGAACCACGGCTGAAACCGAAGTCGGGCTCAAAACAGGCACTCTTGAAGATCAACATCGCAGGTCGAGGTTACAGATCGCGCAAGTTCTCGGCATCGCGCCTCGAAAGGAATGAAGATTGGAGATCGGTATCGATAGTTTTGCGATGCTTGCGATCGACCCGAGGACAGGCCATTTGCAGTCCGCCCCTGATCGCATGGAAAGCGTGCTTGCAGAAATGGAGCTGGCCGACCAAGTCGGCCTGGACGTCTTCGGCATGGGCGAGCATCACCGGGAGAACGCGCTCGACTCGGCGCCTGCCGTTATTCTCGCGGCTGCGGCGGCGCGCACGAAGACTATCAGGCTGACAAGCGCTGTGGCGGTCATCAGCGCTGCCGACCCGGTACGGGTGTTTCAGGAGTTCGCGACACTCGATCTTATTTCGAAAGGCAGAGCCGAACTTGTGGTTGGCAGGGGGTCTTTCACCGAAGCCTATCCGCTGTTTGGCTATGACCTGCGCGACTATGATGCGTTGTTTGCCGAAAAGCTCGACCTCCTGCTCAAGCTCAACGATGCGCCTCATATCAGTTGGAATGGCCGTTTCCGGCCAGCGCTGAATGGTGAAGGTATTTATCCTCGCCCGCATCAGGAACGGTTGCCGATCTGGCTCGGCGTCGGCGGTACGCCAGGTTCGTTCGCCCGCGCCGGTACGCTTGGCCTGCCGCTGATGGTCGCCATTATCGGCGGCAGTTTCGAGCGCTTCCGGCCTGCTGTCGACCTCTACCGGCGCGCTTGGCGGGCCGCGGGTCATCCGCTGGCCAAACAAAAAGTCGGTGTCCATGCCATGGGTTTTGTCGCCGACACGGACGAGGCGGCCAGAGAGGCTTTCTTTCCCGGCTGGCTCCAGGCATTTAGCACCGGCGCGAAGGAGCGGGGCTGGTTGCCGCCGACGAGGGCGCAATTCGAGGCGATGTGCGGTCCCGCAGGGGCCTTCCTGATCGGCAGTCCGCACACGGTCGCTGCCAAGATAAAGGCTTGCATCCAAGCATTGGGCGGCGTGTCCCGCATCACCTTTCAGATGAGCACCGCCGCGCTCGAAACAGAGGCTATGCGGCGATCGATCGAGCTCCTTGGCACCAAAGTCGTGCCACTGCTTCGAGACGCGCCAGACCGGAAAGTGTAGATAGCATGGGTGAACTGATCAATGGCGTCTGGCAGAAGGTAGATCTGGGCGGCGATATCTCAAAAAGCGCCGATATGTCGAGTGGGACGATCAAGCGTCGGCCGTCGATATTTCGCGACTGGATCACACCTGACGGGGACGCCGCCGAGGGAAAAACGACGCTTCAGGGCCGAGGCAGGCCGCTACCATCTCTACGTCTCGCTCGCGTGCCCATGGGCGCATCGAACGCTGATCATGCGACAACTCAAGGGTTTGGGCGATCTGATCGGCGTCTCGGTCGTTCACTGGCTCATGCTCGATGATGGATGGACCTTCGAGCCGGGACCCGGTGTCGTCCCCGACGTCGTCAATGGCGCCACGAAACTCCATGAGCTTTATACCCTCGCTGACCCCTCCTGTACGTCGCGGGTAACGGTTCCCGTCCTTTGGGACAAGCAAGAGAAGACAATCGTCTCGAATGAATCTTCCGAAATTACCCGAATGTTCAACTCGGCGTTCGATCATTTGGGTGCAAAAGCCGGCGACTACTATCCCGACGAGCTGCGGGCCGAAATCGACGCCGTGAATGTCCGCGTCTATGACAATCTCAACAACGGCGTCTACAAGACGGGCTTCGCCAGTACCCAGGAAGCCTATGAGCGCGAAGTCGCGGCCGTTTTCGACGCGCTCGACTGGCTCGAGGACCGGCTCGCGACGCAATCCTATCTGGTTGGAGGGCAGCTGACCGAGGCCGATATCCGCCTGCTGCCGACCTTGCTGCGCTTCGATCCCGTCTACTTCGGGCATTTCAAATGCAATTTGCGCGCGCTCGTCGACTATCCGGCGCTATGGTCTTACACCCGGCGCCTCTATCAGCATCCGGATATTCGGCCGACCGTCAGTTTCCTACACATCAAGGCACACTATTATGGCAGCCACAACTTCCTCAACCCAACCGGAATCGTGCCGGTCGGTCCTGAGCGCGACTTTGATGGGATAGTGGAGGTGTAAGGGTCCGCTTGCCTGGCTGGCGAATTTGCGCACGGGCACACTTCTGATAATCCGACGAATGGCCTCACGCTCTATGGGCCAGCATCGACGTCTGATCGGACGGAGATTACGATCGGCGCGATCGGCACGAAGCATGGCCTTGCCTTGCCTGTTAGGCGAAAAGCGGCGTGCCGCTGGGCTTCGAACTCGCTTTCCACGGCATCCACACCTCCCGCAGAACCAAAGCGGAAAGTGTAACCCATGTGTCCGGTACGTTCTGTCACCTATGTCTCGGGCCGCTCACCCACACCAACCAAACCTACGATATCTCATCCAAACTTACGCGTAGGGCAGTTCGTGGACCCTGGGGTAAGCGCAGCTTTACGCTCATGCAGGGGAATGCTGAAAGATCTCGGGCTACCAGTCGGGTGAAAGCGGCCTTTGTCGCGAAGGATCGCGAACGCATTTTCGATGCCGCTGTCGTGTGGTAGGACGCGGTGTCTCTGGTCAGAATTTCACACGGTTCGGATTGCAGGTTTCACATCCGGAGGCATACTGACATCTGACCCACGCCAGCCTCGGGCATCGCTAGTATTTCTCAAGCCGCATCGTTTCGAATAGAAACTCCGAAAGCTTTGCAATGTCCTTGCGGGGGCGAGCGGTCGGAATCGTGAGCGATTGGACGAAAAACTGTCTCGTCTTGTAGCACGCGAGCACCGGTACAAGTCGACCGTCCGCGATTTCGTCGGCCACAAGGAAGCTCGGCTGAAGCACTAGTCCTGTTCCGGCCACTGCCGCCGCCACCAGGGCGTCGCCATTGTTGCAGCTCAGCGTGCCTCGGATAGGCACCCGATGGGATTTCCCATCGGCATCGCGAAGAACCCAGTCGTGGCCGTGTTCCGCCGACGTATAGCGCAGGCAATTGTGTTTGCTCAGATCAGTCGGAATTTGGGGCGTGCCGGCGCGGGCGAGATAGGAGGGCGCGCCGCAGATCACCGTTCGCGAATGAGTGAGAAGCTTGGTGCTAAGCGCGGGATCGAGCCGGTTGCTGACCCGCACTGCGAGATCCAGTCCCTCTTCCGCGAGATTGACCAGTCGATCGCTCAACATCAGCTCGATCTCGATCTCTGGGAACATCTCACTGAATTGCCCGAGGATCGGCATGAGGCAGCGCAAGCCGAATGAGATTGGCGCACCGAGGCGAATTTTGGATTGATGCGTCCCGGCGCCGCCGCGGAGCGCGCCGTCATAATCATCGAGGATGTTCCGTGCTTCGCGGAGCAGACGCTCGCCGGCTTCGGTCAATGATTGGCTGCGTGTTGTGCGTATCAATAACGGACCATCCACCCGCGCTTCGAGCTGGCCGATCAGCCGGTTGATCGCCATGCGGGAAATACCGAGCGCAGCGGCCGCCGACGTCTGGCTGCCGCGCTCCACAGTCAGCACAAATGCCTCAAGCTCCCGAAGCTCGCTCACGTCTCATTTGTAAAGCAATTCGATACAATACCCAAGCTCATTTGAGTTGCACCGCAACAGATCGTCTAACATGCTAATTTTGCTAACCAATTTGTGGAGATACAATGGACGCGAAAGCACAACCGGCCCTGCTCGATCGACGAAGGCTGCTAACGACGGCTCTGGCGGTACCCGTGGCGATAGCCGCAGATCACGCTTTGGCCGCGCCGCCGGCCGCCACCGGGCGTGGCGGAGCGGAGACGCGCAGCCTGGACGAGCTGTATCAGGATGCATTGGCGGAGGGCGGCAACCTCGTCGTTTACGCGGGCGGCGATACGCCGACACAGCAGGACAACAACAAAAAGGGATTTCTTGCCCGCTTCCCCAAAATGAACATCTCGATCATCGTGGACTACAGCAAGTATCACGATGTCCGTCTTGATCGTCAGCTTGCCGACCGTTCAGTCGTCCCCGACGTCGTACAGTTGCAGACCCTGCAGAATTTTGCGCGTTGGAAAAAGGAGGGACACCTCCTCAACTACAAACCTGCCGGGTTTTCGAAACTTCACGATTCTCTTCGGGATCCGGACGGCGCCTGGATGGCAATCGGCGTCATCGCATTCAGCTACATGTATGACCCGTCCGCCGTGGATGGAAAGCCGCCGGCATCGCCGAAGGAGCTGACAAATCCAGAATGGCGCGGGCGCATTGCGTCCTCATATCCGAGCGACGACGACGCCGTGCTCTTTCTCTACAAGCTTTATGCGGAGACCTATGGCTGGGACTGGATCCAGAAGCTGGCAGATCAGGGCCTGCAGTTCGCGCGCGGCACGCACTCGCCGGGCCTCGCCGTCTCCCAGCATCAGAAAGCGGTTGGTCTCGGCGGATCCGGATCGCTGACGACACCGGCCAACGCGCCGGTGAAATGGGCCATCGCAGACGGACATCCATTCCTTGCTTGGGGGCAACGAGCCGCGATCCCCAAGGAGGCGCCTCACAAGGCTGCTGCCAAGCTGTACATGAATTGGCAGATCTCGGAGGAGAATCAGCGCAAGGCCTATAACGGCTGGTCGGTTCGCACGGACGTGCAGCCGCAAGGCGGCCTGAAGCCGGTATGGGACTATGCAAACTCCCATTTCGCCGAGTTTCCGCGGTTCATGGAAGATCGAGCCTTGGTCGAGAGGTGGCGCCAGACTTTTGCGATCTACTTTGGCGAAGTGAGAGGCGAGCCGAGTCCGGGCTGGCTGGGACAGCGGCCCGGCGCCTGAGAGATCTTTAAATGACAGGTCCGCCAGCTTGCGGCTGCAACTGGCGGACCAATAGGTGATCGAGCCTGGGAAAGACCGTTCGGGAAACCGGGAAACTGATGCTCGTCCAACGCCCCCTCTGAGGCGGTACAGTTCAGCAGCCTTGTCACTCGACGCGTGCGATTATCATCAAACATTTGGCCATCCCAAATCGCACCAGCGCGCCTTTCGTCGCCGTCCTGCCGCAAGGTCGTCGATACGACACCTCATGCGGCCATTTCAAATTTGTGCCTCACGGCGGAGTTCGCTTCTCGAACCGTCGGCATCACGTCCTTCGAGAATGTTCGGACTGAGTGAGACACCTCACCGAAGATCAAATCGCCGAAAGCGAAGGTCCCCTGACACGTTGACTCCCCTTGGACTTGCTGTGCCAAACGCCTGCTGGCGGCAACACGACGTTTCGGCGGCTCCCCTGATCATCGTGAGGTGTTGCTCGCGATCAGATCTTCGGGATCTTCGCCCCCTCCACGACGCCCGTCCATTTGGCGATCTCGGTCTCGATCAGCGCCTTCATCTCGGCTGGCGAGCTGCCGCGGACTTCACCGCCGACCGCCGTCTCCAGGCGCTGCCTGATCTCGGGATCTTTGATCACATCGAGCGTCGCCGCGTTGAGCGTCGCCACGATCGCAGGTGGCGTGCCCTTCGGCGCCAGCAGGCCCGCCCAGGTGCGCACGTCATAGCCCTTGATGCCGGTTTCCTGAATCGTGGGAACATCGGGCAACAACGCGGTGCGCGTCGGCGACGTCACCGCGAGGCCGCGGATCGCGCCGCTCTGGATCTGCGGGGCGAGCAACACGGGCGTGCCGACGATGACCGGAACCTCGCCACCGAGCAGCGCGGTGATGGATTGCGAATCGCCGCGATACGGCACGTGCACGATCTCGACGCCGGCAGTCGCGTTCAACAGCTCTCCCGCCAGATGATGCGTGCTGCCGAAGCCGACCGATCCGAAGCTGAGCGCGCCCGGCTTCTCCTTCGCGATCGTGATGAGCTCGCCGAGCGATTTTGCCGGGTAATCGCTGCGCACGGCGACGACGAGCGCGTAATAGACCAGTGTCGAGATCATGTCGAAGCTCTCCGCCGGCTGATAGGCGAGGCTCTTGTAGGTCGCCGCGGAAATCGCATGCGCCCCAGTGACGAGCCCGAGCGTGTAACCATCCGGTGCCGCCTTTGCGACCGCGTCCGCCGCGATATTGCCGCCAGCACCAGGCTTGGCCTCGACGATGATCGGCTGGCCGAGCTTCTTCGACAGTCCATCGGCGATGATGCGCGACAGCGTGTCGGCCGCACCGCCCGCGGCAAAGCCATGAAGCAGGCGGATCGGACGCGACGGATAGGTCTCCGCCGGCGCCGAGGTGGTTGCGAGACAAATGCCCAGCAGAAAAATGGACGCAGCAAGCCGCTTCATCCGACGCATGGATGCTCTCTCCCTTTGACTATTCTATCGTTGACCGCAGCGCGTGCGGCGTCTTCAAGTCGCGATCGCGCTAGCGCGCGAACTCCGTGCATTCAGGCGATGGCGGCATGCCCCAGATATCGCGCGGCAGACCAACCCAGACCTTTGGCCGCTGCGGACGATCGCGGTGCCAGGGCCGCGGCTCGAAATAGCCGAGCGCCTCGTCGGTCATGCGGTCGAGATCGCAAAACAGCTCGACCAGATGGCCATCGGGATTGCGGTGGTAGATCGCTGTGTTGTGGCCGGGGCCGTGACGAACCGGCCCCCAGAGCACTGGCAGCTTGTGCCGCGCGAGATGATCGCAGGCGCGATGCATGTGCTCGGGGCCGCGCAGCTCGAAGGCGAAGTGATGAAGACTGCGCGTGGGCGCGCGGGCGAAGTTCAGCGTGTGATGTTCGAAGCCGCTGCGCATGAAGACGAAGCGATCCTCGATCCAGTCGGAAACCCGCAGGCCCATCATGTTGGCGTAAAACTCCGAAGCGGCTTTCGGATCGGGCGTGCGCAGCGCGACATGGCCGAGCTTGGCGACAGCGAGGGCGCCGATCCGCTCCTGCGCGGGCGTCGGCGTCCAGCCCTGGATCAACTCGAAGCGCGTGCCCTCGGGGTCGCTGAAGGACAGCAGCCGGGACACGCCAGGCAGGGCATCGCTGTGGAGCTCGGGCCGCAAGTCAGCCTGCTTCAGCGCGGCGCCCAGCGCCTCCAGCTGGACGTCGGGAGATATCTCGAAGGCGATGCTCTTCAGCGCGGCGTCCCCTCGCTCGATCACCAGCGACAGCTGCTCGGAGTCGTTGGCTAGGAACAGGCGGCCTCCGTCGCGGGCAACCAGGCCAAGACCGATCACGCCGCGGTAGTAGTCGAGCAGCCGCTCGGGATCGGGCGAGGTGAAGGTCGCGTGCCGCAGCCGGGTGAAGCGTGCAATGGGTGCTTGTGTCATCGTGCGGTCCATCCCCTCACGGCGTCATGATGATCTTGCCGAGTGCGGAGCCTTGCTCCAGCAGCGTATGGGCTTTCCTGACCTCGTCGAGCCTCAAGACCGCCGAGATCGCGGGCTTGATGGCATTGCGGCCCAGCGCTTCGATCACGCTGCGCATCAGGGCGCGGCGGCCGTCGCGATCATGGTCGTAGATGTGGAAGGAGAAGCAGCGCACGGCCGGACAGATGTCGAGATGATTGCGCATCGCCGCCATCAGATTCTCTTCCGGCAATCCGGCGAAGGCGTTGTATGACAGCAGCGTGCCCCATTTGCCGAGCGCGCCGAGATAGGCGGTGAACTCGGGCCCACAGACGTGGTCGAGCACGAGGCCGACACCTTCGCCCTTCGTCAGCTCGCGCGTCCGCGCCACGACATCCTCGCTGCGATAGAAGATGACGTGATCGGCGCCGTTGCTTCGTGCGAATGCGGCCTTCTCTTCGGTCGAGACCGTGCCGATCACGGTCATCCCGGCGAGCTTCGCCAGCTGCACCAGCGCAGTGCCGACGCCGCCGGCGGCGCCGATCACCAGCACGCTGCTGGGTGCGCGCGGATGGCGGCACTCATGCAGCAGTGCCCAAGCGACCTGGTAGTTCGAGAGGCACACAGCAGCTTGCAGATCGACATGGTTGGGCAGCGCGTGAACGGCGTCCGCGGGCGCGACCACATAGTCGGCGTAGCAGCCGCCGCGCTGGGACAGATCACGCGCGCTCAGCAGCACCTTCTGGCCGATTGCAAATCCCTCGACGCCGGGCCCAAGCGCGGAAATGCGGCCGGCGACGTCGTTGCCGGGATTGGCCGGCAGCGGCGGCATCCATTTGTAGACGCCGCGCCGGATCAGCGCGTCGGGCTGCCCGACCCCGAACGCCTCGGCCCGGATCTGCACCTGGCCGGCGCCCGGCACAGGCACCGGAAGCTCGACCACCTCGAGGGCATCCGGCCCACCCGGCTGACGCACCAGCACTGCCCTCATGATGTCACGGCCTCCCAGCCCGATATTTTCGAAAATAATACCGTTTACGAAAATTATTGCAAGATGGTCGTTGTCGCGGCATGTTGAGGCATCGATTCATTGGCTGAGCCATGTCCGAAAGCGCCATTCGCCCCCGCAAGGAATTCGGCAAGACCATC
Source organism: Bradyrhizobium sp. USDA 4486 (assembly GCF_054057995.1). NCBI lineage: Bacteria > Pseudomonadati > Pseudomonadota > Alphaproteobacteria > Hyphomicrobiales > Nitrobacteraceae > Bradyrhizobium > Bradyrhizobium sp. USDA 4486. The sequence continues at coordinate 1,078,379 of NZ_JBSRZV010000001.1, read as the reverse complement.
GCCGCCGACATCACGCATCGGCTGCGCGAGGAGATCATTGCCTGTGGCCTCGCACCTGGCGAGCCGCTGCGCTTCGACGTGCTGCGCGAGCGGTTCGGCGCGAGCTTTACGACGCTCCGCGAGGCGCTGACCGCGCTCGCCGCCGAAGGCCTGGTCGACGCCCAGGAGCAGCGCGGATTTCGCGTGGCGCCGGTCAGCCGCCAGGATCTGGTGGAGGTCACCGACGCCCGGGTGCTGATCGAGGTGGAATTGATCCGCCGCTCGATCGAGCGCGGCGACGATGACTGGGAAATCGCCGTCATTTCGACGCTGCACCGCCTGAAGCGGATCGAGCAGCGTGATCCCGAACATCCCCTGCGCGATCCCGAATGGAAGATCGCCCATCGCCAGTTCCACCAGGCGCTGGTGTCCGCCTGCGGCTCCGCGACACTGCTCGCCATTCGCGCCGAGCTGTTCGACCGCGCCGAGCGCTACCGGCACCTGTCCGCCAATTTCCGACCGCGTCCGCGCGACAAGGCCGGTGAGCACCAAGCGATCATGCAGGCCGCAATCTCCCGCAACGCCGATCTCGCCGTGCAGCTGATCGAGGCGCATATCCGCTCGACCTCCGACAACGTCGCGGCCTACGCCGGGCATCTGCTCGACACCGAATAGGCCGCCCGCATTTTCATGCGGGGCGGGCTTGCGTCCCGGCTGATTTTCGAAAATAATATAGATATCGAAAATTTTGACCCTAGGGGCGAAACCATGAAGCTGCTGTCGTTCTTGGACGGAAATCGGGAAAGCTGGGGCGCCGTTGTCGAAAACGGCGTCGTGGATCTCGGCCGCGCCCTGCCCCAATACCCGACGCTGGCCGACTTCCTCGGCAGCGACGACTTTGCGCGCCGCGCGGCCATCGTCGCTCAGCACAAGCCCACCCTGGCCCTCGGCGATATCAAATACCTTCCGGTGATCCCGCGTCCCGAGAAGATCGTCTGCGCCGTGCGCAACTATCTCGACCACCACAACGAGGCGGTGGCGTTCGGCATGAAGCGCGAGATCACGGAGTTTCCGCCGATCTTCCTGCGGGTCTGGCGCTCGCAGGTCGCGCACAACGCGCCGGTGATACGGCCGAAGGTCTCGGACAATTTCGACTGGGAGGGCGAGCTCGCCGTCGTGATCGGCAAAGGCGGCCGCCACATCAGCCAGCTTGATGCCTGGAATCACGTCGCGGGCTACTCGATCTACAACGACGTCAGCGTGCGCGACTGGCAACGCCACGCGCAACAGATCGCTTCGGGCAAGAACTTCGTCGGCACCGGCCCGTTCGGACCGTGGCTGGTCACGCCGGACGAGATCGGCGATCCCACCAAGCTGAAGCTGGAGACGCGCGTCAACGGCGCGACCGTGCAGTCTTCCGACACCTCGATGCTGATCTTCTCGATCCCGCGACTGATCGAATATTGCTCGACCATCTTCGACCTGGTCCCCGGCGACGTCATCGCCACCGGCACGCCGGCCGGCGTCGGCTTCACCCGCAAGCCGCCGGTCTTCCTCAAGCCCGGCGACGTGGTCGAGGTCGAGATCGAGAATATCGGCGTGCTCAGCAATCCCGTCGTGGACGAGGCCTAGAGCCACGCATGTATGACATCCGCAAGTCCGCACTCAGCGTCGAGACGATCTTGCATGAGCGCGGCCCCCGCCTGGAGAAGCCGCTGCTGGTCGGAACGGCTGTTGCGGTGATCCGCAATCCCTTCGCCGGCCGCTATGAGCCTGACCTGATGCCATTTCAGGCGTCCTTGCGTTTGCTCGGGCGCGAGCTCGCAAGCGCGTTGATCGCGCAGCTCGGCGGCGCATCGCGCATCGAGGCCTATGGCAAGGGCATCATCGTCGGCGAAGACGGCGAGCTCGAGCATGGCGCCGTTTGGCACGAGGCCGGCGGCCACGGTATGCGCGAGGTGCTGGGACAACCGAAGGCGATCGTGCCGGCGGCGAAGACGATCGGCGGGCCCGGTACGCGGCTGATGGTGCCGCTCGGTCATATCCACGCTGCCTATGTTCGCAGCCATTTCGGCACCGCCGAGATGACGCTGTGGGATGCGCCACGTCGCGACGAGATCGCCTTCGGGCTCGTGATGGCGACCGGCGGCCGGCCTTACGCGCGCATCGGCGGACTCGCAGCGTCCGACATCTCCGTAGGCGATGGGCAGCGTTGATAGAACCGTCAGATATTCTTGCCGCACATTACTTGGGTCGCGATACTCAGCTCGCCGAAGCTGCGGTGCCGAAGCTCGAAGCGAGAACAATCTGTAAAATGAGGCCACCTCACCGCGTCACACCTGCTGCTAAGTGCTTGATTTATATGGTGGGCGCACCAGGGCTCGAACCTGGGACCCGCTGATTAAGGGGCGTATGATTTCCTAGTAAAATCAGTAGCTATTCCGACAAACCTCTCTCGATCCTGCATTGAACCCCCAACAGGTTTTACCCTTGTCGGAATGGCTCGGTAGCAAACTCTCGACGAAGAGCAGCTTGAGTTTGAATGAGTTCTTGGAGTTGTCGGGGGTTCGAGTCGCTGGAGCGCTACCGCCTTTCCCCACACCAGCCAAACCTACGATATCTGATCCAATCTTACACATAGGCAGTTCGTGCGCCTTACGGCGAGCGGAGTGCGGATATCGAAAGATGAAAATGCCCGAGGTGCGTTCAGGGCTCATAGCGTGGTGGCGGCTTCGATGATGGTGCTGCGCAGCCACCGGTGGGCGGGAACATCGTCAAAGCGCCGATGCCAGCTCATCACGCTGTGCAGAACCGGAGCTTCGAACGGCAGCTCCCTGATCTCGATCGGATGCGCGCGACGGAACTCCATCGCCAGCTTGCGTCCGAGGATGGCGACCAGGTTCGACTGCACCAGAACCGCCCCAGCGGAGAGATAGGGCACCTCGGAAGCGATCAGGCGGGCGCTCTTCCGCGTCTTCAGGAACGTATCCAGAAACTCCAGATTCTCTCCGCTCGAGCTGATCGCTAGATGCCGCAGCTCGGCCAGGGATGCCGCCGTCAAGCGCTTTCGCAGCGCTGGATGACCGCTACGAAGCACGGCTACGAAGCGATCCTCGATCAGCCGTTGCGCGCCGAACCGCTCTCCCTCGAGGGCCTGTCCCGATAAAGCGAAATCGAGTTCGCCCCGGTCCAGTCGATCTCTGAGATTCAGCGTGCCGCTTGGCACCAGTGACAGGTGCACCGCCGGCGCTTGCGCGCGCACAGCGGCCAAGATCGGCCCCACCGCGACCACGGCTGCATAATTGTTCACCGCGATTGTAAACCGTCGGTCGGCTGTCGATGGGTCGAAAGTATCCCCCTCGACCGCGAGTTGCAGCTCGTTGAGCGCCTTGCGAACGGGAAGCGCGAGCTGCTCGGCTCTCGGGGTCGGGCTCATTCCTGCGGGCGTACGGATGAACAGCTTGTCCTTCAACGCATGGCGCAGCCGGTTGAGCGCATGACTGACGGCCGGCTGGCTGATGGCGAGGCTGTCCGCGGCGCGCACGACACTGCGCTCGCGAAGCACCGCGTCGAACACCAGAAGCAGGTTGAGATCCAGGTTGCGAAGTCTCATGAGAGTCCGATGCACATCGTGAATTAGCAAATTATGTCAATTCATTTGAATAATAAACCCGCCGCGTCCAACTTCAAGCCATGTCAACGCGCTCACCATCAAGGATCGCCGTGCGGCCGGCGCGCACCGCCGCAAGGGTCACCGTCGCCGTCATTGCCGGACCGGGCGCCGCCTTGGTCATGACCCCCGAGCAACTCGGCCTCTGGTGGTGCCTGACACCGCTCGCCCGATGGACCACCGTTCCTGTGCGCGGCACTCATCCCGATGAGGTCTTGCACGACGTTGCCTCCGTGCTGGCGCGACATAACGTGGATGCGGATCGGCTGATCCTGCTTGCAGAAGGCCAAGCGGCCCGCGCCGCGCTCGAACTCGTGCTGCAAGGAGCCATCGACTGCGCTGGCCTCCTTGCAATTACCGCTCCTTGCGCCGCACTGCCGTTTCGCATCGTCCCTACCGATGCTGCCATTCGGCTGGTCGTGGGTCGCCAAGATCGCGAGGACGGGCCGGTCGATCTCATCAGCGAGCTGCGCGCCGCCGACATCGATACCCGGATCATCGGATTCACTTCGGGCGCTGCGAACGATGCACGAACCGCGGCGAACGCCGCCGAGACCTTCATCCTCGAGCTGGTCGCAAATTCGAGCCGCCGACACCATCATCATGGAGTTTGAAGCGATGCTGCCTAGAAAGACTCTTCTGCTCGCCGGCACGGTTCTCCTGATCGGAGCCGCGACCGGTGCCTATGTCCTGCACGCTCCCGCGCCAAGCCATGCGGCCTGAGCCCAGCGCCACACCCGCGGCCGCGCCGCCCGTTCCGGTGACGGCCGCGCATGCGCACAAGGGCGATGTGCCCATCGTGCTCGAAGGGCTCGGCACCGTGACGCCCATCAACACCGCGACCATCCACACCCAGGTCCAGGGCACGCTCGACAGCGTCGATTTCGTCGAGGGGCAGGACGTGAAACGCGGCGACGTGCTCGCAAAAATCGATCCGCGCGTGTTCGAGGCGCAGGTCGATCAGGCGGAGGCCGCCCTCGCCCGCGATCAGGCGAGCCTGAAGAATGCGCAGGTCAACCTCGCGCGGACGCAGCCGCTTGCCGCGCGTGGATTTGCCACCCAACAGCTGCTCGACACCCAGGATTCCCAAGTGGTGCAGGATCAGGGCACGGTCGCGCTCGACAAGGCGGCGCTGGAGGCTGCGCAGACCCAGTTGAGCTACACCACGATCACCGCGCCCTTCGACGGGATCACCGGCATCCGCCACATCGATCCCGGCAATATCGTGCATCCGACCGACGCGACCGGGCTTGTCATCCTCACGCAACTCCAGCCGATCTCGATCATCTTCACCCTGCCCTCGACAGACATTCCCGAGGTGCAGAAAGCGATCGCATCCGGCGCGGCGTCGGTCGATGCCTATGACGCGGTCAACACGCAGATGCTCGACCATGGCAGCCTGATGCTGATCGACAACCAGGTGGACGCGTCCACCGGCACGGTGCGGCTCAAAGCGTCGTTTCCGAACGAACGGAAGAACCTCTGGCCGGGATCGTTCGTCAACATCCATCTCACCGTCGCGCTCCGCCATGACGCCGTCACCGTGCCGCTGACGGCTGTTCAGCAGGGACCTGACGGCGCCTTCGTCTACGTCATCGATGACAACCATGTCGTGAGCGCACGCAAGGTCAAGGCCGGCCAGTCGCGCGAGGACAAAGTGCTGATCGACCAGGGCCTGTCGGGAAACGAAACCGTCGTCACCGCCGGTCAGTACCGGCTGAAGCCCGGGACGTCGGTCGAAGTCGTACCGGATAGTCGCAAGGACATCGTTCAGAACGCCACTACTGCAAGCGCAGGCATGCTGCCATGAGCATCTCCCAAGGTTTCATTCGCAAACCGGTCGCCACCGCCTTCCTCGCCATCGCCATTACGCTGATCGGCCTTGTCGCCTTCTCCCGCCTGCCCATTTCGGCCCTGCCGTCGGTGGACACGCCAACGATCCAGGTCACCGCGCAACTGCCCGGCGCCGATCCGCAAACCATGGGCTCGTCGGTCGCCACGCCATTGGAGCGCCAATTTGGGCAGATTGCGGGCCTGACCGCCATGACCTCGTCGAGCGGCTTCGGCAATACCGAGATCACCCTGCAATTCGCACTGAACCGCAGCACCGACGCGGCCGCTCAGGACGTGCAGGCTGCGATCAATGCGGCGGCCGGACAATTGCCGAAAACCATGCCGTCGCCACCGATCTTCCGGAAGGTCAATCCGGCCGACGTGCCGGTGCTCCTGATCGCACTGACGTCGGACACCGAACCGCTCACCAAGGTCGACGATTATGCCGACAGCATCCTGGCGCAGAAACTGTCGCAGGTGCCGGGCGTGTCCCTTGTCACGATCGGCGGCATGCAAAAGCCTTCGATCCGTGTCCAGGTCAATCCGGCAAAGCTTGCCGCGGCCGGCATCGATCTCGAGCAATTGCGCACGACGCTCGGCAACGTGACGGTCAACCAGCCCAAGGGCGTGCTTTACGGCAATCAACAGGCCTACACGCTCGCAACCAATGACCAGGTGCTGACCGCCAAGGGCTATGAAGATCTGATCATCGCCTATCGGAACGGCGCGCCGGTGCGGCTCCGCGACATTGGCCATGCCGAAGTCGCGGCGGAGGATTTGACGCTGCACGGCTGGTTCAACGACAAGCCGGCGGTGGTCCTCGCCATTCAGCGCCAGCCGGGCGCCAACGTGATCAACACGGTGGACGGCATCAAGAAGCTGTTGCCGCAGCTGGAGGCGGGCCTGCCCTCGGACATCAAGGCCACGATCGCATCGGACCGCACGCAGACAATCCGCGCCAGTGTCGCTGACGTGCAGTTCACGCTGCTCCTGACCATCGCCCTCGTGGTCGGCGTCATCTTCCTGTTCCTCCGCAATATCTGGGCAACCATCATCCCCGCGATCTCGGTGCCGATCTCGCTGGTCGGCACGTTCGGCGTGATGTATCTCCTGAACTACAGCCTCGACAATCTGTCGCTGATGGGTCTGTCGATCGCGGTCGGCTTCGTCGTCGACGATGCCATCGTCATGATCGAGAACATCTCGCGCCACATCGAGGAGGGACTGTCGCCGCTGGAGGCCGCGCTGAAGGGCACCGGCGAGATCGGCTTCACCATCATCTCGATCTCGGTGTCGCTGGTTGCGGTGTTCATTCCCCTGCTCCTGATGGGCGGCGTGATCGGCCGGATGTTCCAGGAGTTCGCGGTCACCGTGTGCGTTGCGATCGCCGTCTCCGTGCTTGTGTCGGTGACGTTGACGCCGACGATGTGCGCCTACTTGCTCTCCAGCCACGGCGCTGGCGCCGGCGTGGTATCGCGGACCCTGGAGCGCGGATTCGTGGCGATCCAGCGCGGCTATGAGGCTGTGCTGTCAGTTGCGCTGCGCTTCAAGCTCGCGACGATGGTGGTCATGCTTGCAAGCATCGTGGCAACCGGCGTGCTGTTCGCAGGCATCCCGAAAGGGTTCTTCCCCCAGCAGGACACCGGCATGATCACTGGCATCACCGAAGCCTCGGCCGACGTCTCACCGGCAGAGATGGCGCAGCTGCAACGGAGCGTGATCGACGTCATCGCAAAGGACCCGTCAGTCGCCAACGCCACGGGTTATATCGGTCCGGGCGGACCGACCGTGACTGAGAATAACGGCCGCCTATTCGTGCTGCTGAAGCCGCGCAACGAGCGCAGCTTCAGCGCCGACGATGTGATCCGGCAGCTCGATACCAAGCTCGCCAAGCTCCAGGGGATCGCAGTGTTCATGCAGGCGACGCAGGACATCAATCTTGCCAGCCGCCTGTCCAAGACCCAGTACCAGTTCACGCTCACTGACGTGAACCAGGACGAGCTCAACAGCTGGGGCGGCAAGCTGTTCGAGAAACTGAAAAAGCGGCCGGAACTCGCCGACCTCGCCAGCGACCAGGCCAATGCCGCGCGCCAGCTCAAGCTCAAGATCGACCGCGACGCCGCCTCCCGCCTCGGCATCGATCCCGCGGCGGTGGACAACACGCTGTACGACGCGTTCGGCCAGCGTCACGTCGCCCAGCTCTTCACGACGCTCAACACCTATTACGTGATCCTCGAGGTCGATCCGTCTTTCCAGTCCGGCCCCTACGCGTTGAACCGCATCTACGTCCGCTCGTCGAACGGATCGGTGGTACCGCTCAGCCAGTTCACGACCGTCGAATATGGCTCGGCGGCGCTGGCGGTGAACCATCAGAACCAGTTTCCGTCGGTCACGCTGAGCTTCAATCTTTCGCCCGGCACCGCCGTCGGCACGGCGGTCGCCGCCGTGCAACAGGAGACGGCCGCGCTGCATATGCCGTCGACCATCGCGACGAGTTTTCAGGGCAACGCCCAGGCGTTCCAGTCCGCACTCGCCTCCACGCCTGTCCTGATCCTGGCTGCGATCGTCGCGGTCTATCTGATCCTCGGTATGCTCTATGAAAGCACGATCCACCCGGTTACGATCCTGTCGACACTGCCGTCCGCCGGACTCGGTGCGCTCATGGCGCTCTGGACGTTCGGCTTCGGGCTCGACGTCATCGGGCTGATCGGGATCATTCTCCTGATCGGCCTCGTGCAAAAGAACGGCATCATGCTGATCGATTTTGCGCTTCACGCCGAGCGCCAACGGGGACTTTCGGCAGAACAGTCCGCGCTGGAAGCTTGCAAGGTCAGATTCCGTCCGATCCTGATGACGACCATGTGCGCGATGCTCGGCGGCGTTCCGCTGATGATCGGCACGGGGACCGGATCGGAATTGAGACAACCCCTGGGCTTCGCGATCGTTGGCGGTCTCATCGTCTCGCAGCTCCTGACGCTGTTCACGACGCCGGTGGTCTACATCTACCTCCAGAACGCCAGCGACTGGTTCGCCCGCAAGCGCGCGATGCGCCGCTCTCCTCTGCCAGCTGTCAAACCGGAGCTTGCGCGATGAGCCCCAGGACAGAGGATGGCACAAAGGCTCGAAGCGGCACACCGTCCGTCGGCACGCGCATCGTTCCGGAGGTCTCGGCTGCGTTTTGGATCAACTGGGTGCTCGCGGCCATGGCTGGCGAGATCGCGGGCCATGCACTCAATCACATCTACCTTCACCGCTCGGGAAGGGTGATCGTCGCGCTTATGATGTGCTTTCTTGCGATGTCGGTATTGCAGGGGGCGACCCGACGGCTTCCGCGGATGATCTTTTGGTCGGCCGCATTCTTGCTGAATCTCTTAGCTGCGGTGCTGGCTCGGACAACCGACATCTCGATGGGGGGTGGCGACATCGGCGCGATTTTGCTCGTCGCCATTCTTCTGATCTTCTCATTCGTGATTTGCTATCGCCTCAGGGGAATTCTCCCTGGCCCGACGCAGGAGCTCGATATCCGTGGCTTCTTCTGGGCCACAGCACTGCTCACCCAAGCCCTCGCCAACACATGTGCGGACTGGATCGCCGACCCCGGCGGCCCGTCGTCGCGCGCGGCTGTCGCCGCAATCGGGCTCGGCATCGCGTCGACCATCGGGCTCTATTTGTACACGCACGTACCGCGCTCGGTATTGTTTTGGCTTGCTTTCGTTCTGTCGGGGACCGGCGCTGCGCTCGGAGGACACTTCGCTACGCGCAACTTAAGCCATCTTCTTTAATCATCTGCTTGGCGAGCCGCACACGCGGCGAACCACATTTAGGCTTATACAATGGAAAAGTCAGGACCGTCCCCTTCGCCGGCCGGCGGTCGATCCTCGGACAACGAGTTCCGGGCGGAGCACGACGTGCTGGAGTTCGGACGAGCCGCTCTTGATCGCGTCAAGGAGCATCTTGGCGGCAATCCGGCCAATTTCCCTGTGCTTGAGTCGTACCGTGGTGAGCGGGGGCGAGACCACGTCTACTATGGGCATGTCGTTATGGCCGACGAACGAGACAACCTCCGGGCAACGCAGTCGCCGCTCCTTCAAGGCATCGAGGACGCCGAGGGCGAGCAGATCGTTGGAGGCTACAGTTGCGGTGACAGCGCGCGTCGATTTGTTCGGATGCGTCGCCACTTGCACACCTTCCGCGCGGCCGTAGGCAGAGGATCCGCTTTGGAGCAACATCGGGGCAAAATAACACCTCTCTATGCACCGCGTCTGGCTAAGACCTATCGCGGCGGAACTTTCATCCGCCAGATATCATGAGATTCTCCTGACGCTCTTCAAATCCGGGATAGAATTTGAACGTATGACCGTTAGGTCATGAGGCCGAAGGCCGGAATGAAGCGACAATCGCGGCTAGGGCACGTCCCAGATCAATCGAAGCGAACCGTCCTTTTTGTACGCCAAGGCAATCCAGCAGCCATACATGCGCACTTGATTTCTTTCACACGGGAGAGGTCCAAGGTTCGATCCCTTGTGCGCCCACCATTAAAGCAAGAGAATCAGTGACTTATTTGACCATCTCCCGCCGCGTGTGCCCGGGAAATCTCGGGGTACAGCCGGGGCACGGACGAGATGTGATTTGATCACGCGCCCGACGGAATTTCGCGCTCGCAGAAGTCGCAGGAGGTCAGCATGACGTTGCGGACGCGGCCCCTATGCGCTTGTTCCGGCGGGAACACGTGGTGATCAGGCGCGGGCCCGCAGCTCCCGTCGTCACGCCGGCTTCCACCATGCGCGCCGGCCTGTTGTTTATGCCGGGCACGGGCGAGCGGCCGAACCGAAGCCGGGTCGCCTATGGCCGAGTCAACACACCTACTCCGAGAGCTTTGACCACCTGGCGGTAACCCACTTGCGACGAACCAGTCCCTCAGGTCCAGCACCAATGTGAACATGGGCTGGGTCGAAGGTGCTGGCGTGAGTGGGCCATGGCAGAATTTGGTTCTTCGCGGCGAGTATCTCTACATCCACCTGCCGAGCAGCAGCTTCACAACCCCATCAAATAATGCAACCTGTGGACTGCCGACGCCTGCTCCTTCACTTTGAGCCCAAGCGATCTTGGGCTGAACGTTGCGCGGGTTGCAGGTCCTACAAGTTCGGCGGCCCGGTTGTCGCCAAATGCTAGGTGCATCGCATGCCGACAAACGAGAAGGCCCTGGCATCACCGGGGCTTTTTCGTCCTCAGACAACATTGCCTCACCCGAATGCGCTGTGCGACGGCGGCTCAGGTGGTCAAATCTGGAACCGGGAGTTCCTGCGAGCCATTGTCACCTGCTGGCACTGAGCAGGCCTGCTCCCTCCCCGTACCCAAAATAAAGAGTGCCCAGCGCGCTCTTGTGTGCACTTTCGGACGGTAGGTTCCTGAACGGGAACGTTAAAGGAGCGCTCGCTTGTGAATCAGTGAGAAGGCGCGATGCGTTCGGAACAACGGAAGAAAGGCGACGCGCCCGACAACGATCTGCTGCGATCACTTCGCGCTCAAGACCTCAAGGTCCTGCGACCATACATGGAAGAGATGATCGGGACAAAGGGGCAAGTCCTCTACCACCCAGGCGACACAGTGGAGAATGTCTATTTCCCTTGTGGTCCCACCTTGGTTTCCTTTGCCGTCACGGCTGATGATGATCGAGAGATCGAAGTACTCCTGATCGGACGCGAAGGCGCCGCGGGCGGCGCGGTCAGTCGCGGCCTTTTGCCAGCCTATTCTCGCATCACAGTCAAGATGGCCGGTCCATTGGTCAGGCTCCCTGCTCGCAAGTTGCATGAGGCGCAGCAAGAATCTCATGGGCTCCGCCAACTGCTCACGAAGTATGGCGATTGCTTTGTAGCGCAGTCATTTCAATCGACTGCCTGCAACGCGGCGCATTCCATCGAGCAACGCGCCGCGAAATGGCTAATCGATCTCGTCGAACATACCGGCGAGCCTTTCGTTCCGCTCACCCATGAGCAGTTTGCAGGAATACTTGGAGTGGGTCGAAGCTATGCGAGCCGCGTCCTACAGGACTTCAAAGCTGCCGACGTTCTCGAGACCGCTCGTGGCACCATTACCGTCCGCAATCTCCAAGCACTTCATCGCAGATCATGCTCATGCAACAGGTGGGTCAAGAAGCACTTTGCTGAAGTTTTCGCGGGAGCCCAAAGATAACGACGTCTTGCTACTCGCGGCAGCGTTCTGTTGTCATTCTGAGGATAAACACGGGCGTCTCCTCGCTGAACACACAAAGTGTCCACTGATCACCTGGTCGCAACCCGTTCTCAACATCGCGCACCAGCCGGAGTGCAGCATCCCAGGCCGCTTCATCGCTCTTTAGGAGCTCGCCAGCCTCATCCGTGTGAGGGCGACTTCCCTCAAAATGAAAGTAGTACCTCTGCATTGGCCGGCAAATGCATTACCGCCGGAGATGTTCCGCCAGGAACCGGTGCGCCTCTCTCCCGCATCGGTTTGGGACGGATCGCTTAACTCGCCACTTCGGGCCATACGCTCCGGAACAGCTAGGCTGACCTTGGCGTGTTCTTCAGGTGAACGAGGGCGCGACGGCCGACGGGGGTCAGCTCGCCGAGGGAAGTCTTTCCTGCACGCCCCGCGTGCATCAATTGCTCGGCGATATACTTTCGGCTTTCGTGATCCCCACCATTCGGTAATTCCGCACAGACCTGTTCCAAGACGACGTCCATGTTCGCTTGAACTCGTTCCTCAAACTCGCTCATGCCCTGCCTCTCTATAGCGACCAGCAAAGGGAAGCTATGTCGGCTTTCCCCGCAGGTACAGGGCATTGCCTTAAAGGGGTTAAGGGCCCCCTTGTGTGCAAAAGTGAACTCACAGTTCGACATAGTAGAAGTCGGCCTGCGGGCGAAACAATCGCGCGCCAATGGAGTCATCTTCAACAAAGGAGGACGGGAGCGGCTCAGATGGACGAGCGGGCGAAGCTGGAGCACCAGATCGAACTGGCCACAAAGGCGGCCGCCTATATTCGGGACGAGAGCACTGCCACCCGCTTGAGACGGTTTGCCAACGAACTAAGGCAAAGGCTTTTCCCGTCCACTCGCCATCAACAGATCAAGATGCGAGCGCATGAGCTCTGGGAGCACCGCCGGCCGCCCTGCGGGGCGCGACCTGGACTTCTGGCTTGAGGCGGAGCGGGAAATCAGGGGGCGATCCGACGAGACATCCGCCTAGAGATCGCCCGCGTGCTCAGACGCGGCTGGCTCGAGCTACACCTATGTGAGGTTGGATTAACCCAAGCTATTGCTCGCGGATTCGGGATCTGATCCCCTCAGTCGGGGAGAATCACATGCGTGAGCAAACTGCGGGGATTGAGCCGGCGGTGATCGATTTGCGGCCCCGGTGCGAGGATTGCCACGTCGTGACGTCCCTGCGATCGACGATCCTCGACCCGCACAACGGCCGCCAGGTTGCCGTCTACCAGTGCTCGAACTGCAGCCGCCTCGTCTGGATGGATCAGCACTGAGCTAGCCCCGCAGTAGGAACCGCTGTCGGATTGCCTTGGGCTGGCTCGCCGCCGAGCCGACGGAGCGGCCCCTGCCATACCCCTAGCCCCTGCGAGCCGGGGCCGTCTCTCCTTCCGTTCGATGGCCCTCTCGGCCGAGCCGATCGACGGCCGCACCCACATCGAGAAGATCAACGCACCCCTACACCTTAAAGGCAGTTCAAGGGGGGCCGGCAGCGCCTACGCCTTCGAGAAGGACGGATGCTTAGCGAGCGGGCTTGCGTAAAGCTGCTCGCCCTCGCCGAATATCTCCTGGCCAGTATGGAACGTCTCCGTTTCGGATGCTTATCCGGGAAATGAACGAGTCGAAGCTGACGAGGCGGAGGCGCGGTCATGAAGCGCCACCCCTTGAGCAAGTCGTTCGGCAATGGAGCGGGCCACGTTCTGCGCCAGCACAACAGCGCCGTGCTGCTATTCAGCTGGCGCGGCAAGCCCGACGGATCGGCCCGCTACGTCGAGCGCGTCAATCGCTACGCTCGCAATGGTGTGGAATATCCCACCCTTGCCGCCCTGATCCGCGCGGTGGAGGCCGAGCACGCTCAGAAGGAGCACTGAGATTGTGCGGGAACGATCAAGCCGCAAATGAATCATGATAGCGAATCTCGTCAAACTGGGAACTGCGATGGGATATGTTGCGTACGCGTTCGATGCAGCAGGCGTTGCTCGCGCTGGACGACGTGCTCTACGGCCAGCTCGGCCTCGCGCCGCGTGGCGAATTCTCCGATGATCGTGCTTTCCAAGGTTGTCCTCCGCGCCAGGGATCGTAAGGCGGACAACCGGCCAGCGAGGTCGAGAGTTCCTATAGCCAGTCCGGCGGCCTTCCCCCGATGAACGCCGCGCGCGATGCGCTGGCGTTCAGCAGCAGAAACAGCGCCCGCTCGGCCTTGTACCTCGCGGCCGCGCGGCTGCACTCTGACCCCGACATCAAAGTTTCTCCGCCAGCCCCGCGCACGGCCCACTTCCACCGGCCGCGGCCGCGCGGCTTCAACTTGATATCGTAGCAACTCGGATGTTCGGTCGCCGTGCCGGGCGGCAGCAGGGCATTGATGTCCACGACGTTGTCGGCGGGGGCGGTCGTCGGCCGCATCGCTTGCTCCATTCTGAAGACGAGGTGAGGGAAGGCCGCGCGGAGGATCCGCGCGGCCGGCGATCGAGGTCCTTGCCCTGTGTCCGGTCAGGCGGCCCTGGATTCGATCTGGGTCACGTTGCTGGAAGCGGCGCTGTTGATCTCGATGCGGCGCGGCTTCATCGTCTCAGGAATCTCCCGCTGCAGGTCGATAACGAGCAGACCGTTCTCGAAGCGGGCGCCCTTGACCTCGACATGATCGGCAAGGGTGAACTGGCGCTTGAAGTTGCGGTTCGAGATGCCACGGTGCAGGAAGGTCTTGCCCTCCTTGTCCGCCTTGCGGCCCTCCAGCGTCAGGACGTTCTGCTCGACCGTCAGCGCGACCTCATCTGGCGTGAAGCCGGCGAGCGCCACCGAGATCTGGAAGCGGTTCTCGTCGAGCCGTTCGATGTTGTAAGGGGGGTAGCTCTCTTCGCCCACGCGCTGGGCGGCTTCGGCGAGGTCCAAGAGACGGTCGAAGCCGATGGCCGACCGAAAGAAGGGCGAAAAATCAACAGTGCGCATAGCCAGATCCTCCTCGGAGCAAAATGGTTACGAGCGGCACCGGACACGACCGGTGCCCGTCTCAATTTTGGCGGGACCCTGACGGCATCCCGATCGTCGTAGGACGACGCCGAAAGAATCTGGAAGTCCGGAGAGACTTTCAAGGGGCCGCCGCGAAATTTTTAGCAAGGACTTCGGAGGGTTAATCAAGCGTTGCCGGCCTATTCCCTGGCCCGGTGCAGCGTGTCCTGGAGCCTTTCTCTTTCCCTCTTCCAGCGGGTGTCTTCGGCCTTGATTCCCTTCTCGATATCGCGCCGGCTTCGAGGCCTTCTTCGTGCTCCCGCTGCGCGGCGTCCAACTCGCCCTATCCATTCGAGGGCAGCGTAACCTACTCGCGCGAGCGATAGGGCACTCTCATCTGAAATGGTCCCGGCTTCGAGGTCGTTGAGAAATCGAGCCGGACTAAAAACCCTCGGTCGTCGCGCCGCGGTCTTAACCTCCAAAAGCGTCCCGCCTAAGATCGCCTAATTTGCCCGATGAGCTCCTGAGGCTCGGGACCAGCCGCCTCGCGGGCTCGCTGCTACTGCAGGAGGTGAAGCCGGTAGCAATCGCTGGCCCCGGAACATTTGCGCAAAAACCTGGAAGGTGCGGTCTTGCAGGGCGATGAATACCATCCATATGCCATCTAGAGGGATGGAAGGAGGATGGTAATAGCGATGTCCAGTAACGTGCACGAAATCCGGCCAAGGCCCTCCGATTCTGAGAAAATCACGATCAACCTTGGCTTCGTCGATCTCGGTCAGGTCGACTTGATGGTGCAGGAGGGCTTCTACTCGAACCGTACTGATTTCATCCGGACCGCCATCCGCAACCAGCTCGAACGCCATGCCGACGTGGTCAAGCAGTCCACAGCGCGAAAGAGCCTTGACCTCGGGCTGCGCAACTACAGCCGTGAAGATCTCGAAGCAGCGCGGCGGGCGGGCGAGATGCTTCACATCAATGTTTTGGGTCTTGCGACCATCGCGCAGGACGTCACGCCGGAGCTTGCGCGCGCGACGATTGCATCGGTCTCGGTGCTAGGAGCGCTGCACGCCAGTCCGGCCGTCAAATCTGCTCTCGCTGACAGAACGAGGTAAGGCCATGCTGAACCAGGACATCATTCGCGAAGCCACACGCCTCACTCGCTCGGGCCACATCGTCGAGGCCACCGCGCTGCTCCAGCGCATGCTTCGGGGGGATCATGCTTCGGACGCAACCACACCGGCAACCGGTCATCGCACCCTTGCTGCAGGACGAGAGCCGCCGACCATCGACGCCAAGGTAAATGCTGCCGAAACGAGGCGTCCGCGTCGCACGGCCGGGCCGGCCGTGGATCTCGCCAAGAGCCTCGAAGGGCTCGGACTGAGCGGATCGCTGAGGCGCGCTCCGCCTTCTCTGGCGGACATGGTGCCGCACGGCGCCAGGTTCATCCAAGGCACCTACGCAAACGCCGCGGGAAGCCGCTCCTACCGGCTCTTCATCCCCAGCGGGTATCATGGCCAGGCCATTCCGCTGGTGGTCATGCTCCACGGTTGCACGCAGTCGCCGGAGGATTTCGCCGCTGGCACGCGGATGAACTTCATCGCCGAAGAACAGACCTGCTTCGTTGTCTATCCCGCGCAGCGGGCGGAAGCGAACCAGGCGAAATGCTGGAATTGGTTTCGGCCGGCCGATCAGCAACGCGGTGGCGGCGAGCCCTCGCTCATCGCCGGCATCACCCGCCAGATCATGCGCGACCATTCTGTCGATCCGGAACGCGTCTACGTCGCCGGACTGTCCGCCGGGGCCGCGGCCGCGGCCGTCATGGGTTCAACGTACGGCGATCTGTACGCAGCAATCGGCATACACTCCGGACTGGCCTGCGGGGCCGCCAGCGACCTTCCCTCCGCGCTCATGGCCATGAAGCAAGGCGGCGGACCTGACGCAATGCCGAGCGACGGCCCGCCGGTGCCCACAATTATCTTCCACGGCGATCGCGACACCACCGTGCATTCCAAGAACGGCGATCGAATCGTCCGACAGTCGATCGGCGGATCCCGCACGAAGACGAAGGTGCTTCGCGGGCGGGTACCTGGAGGGCATGCCTACACCCGCACGGTCCACACCGACGCCGGCGGCCGCGAAATTCTCGAACACTGGGAAATCCACGGAGCCGGACACGCATGGTCCGGAGGCAGTCCCGCCGGCTCCTACACCGATCCGAACGGACCGGACGCAACGAGAGAAATGCTGCGCTTCTTCCTCGGGCATTCGCTCCCACCGGGGTGGAATTGAGTGGGGCATCCGCTTTTCGTCTCGGGACGGCGCACGTCGCAATCGTTCTCCATCGAACGGGAGGAGCCTTTGCACCAGCGGGCGCGGCGGGGACGGCACCGCTCCACTAGGGGAGTCGATGACCCGCTCGCTTGTTTTCACGAAGAAAAGGTGGCCCTCCTAGGCGAAAGTTGGCGTCCCCTGCGCCGGGCGGTCCATCCAGATCAGCCGACTAAGGCCCGTCAAGCCAGCAAGTCGAGTGCGTTCTCGAGCGCGGCTCCAGCGGCGGTGTTGTCCAAGATGCACCAGGTCTCATCCGACGATGACGCAAAATTCAGCCGAGTCTTCAGCGTTCGAAGAAATGCCCCGTCGTAAGCGGAGTAGTAAATGCGCGGAGCTCCATGCAGTCGGAAGTAGCGCAGGCCCAGCCACCCGCCCGGCAGGTCGGCCTCGGGCGCCCGCGCCGGATCCGCAGCGACGCGGCAAATCCGGCGCTCGTTGAGCCAAGCACCGACTTCGGACGTGAACCAACTGGCATGACGTGGCTCGCAAACGAGAGCGGCTGAGCTTCTATCCCGCAATGCGCTGAATAGCACTTCAGCATCGGACTCAACGAACGCTCTGCGCGGCGCAAACTGAACGAGCAAAACCCCTAGCTTCGCGCCAAGTCCGGCGCTCTCTTCGATGAACCGGTCGAGTTCACTCAGCGCAAGCTGCGAGGAATGAGTGACTGACTTCGGCACCTTCACCGAAAAGCGGAAATCATCCGGTGTCACGTCCGCCCATTTCTGATAGGTCGAACGCCGGTGTGGTCTATGAAATGACGAGTTGATCTCGGTGGCGTTCAATACCCGTGCGTATCGCTCAAGGTGACTGCCTGCCCCGCCAACCCTTTCCTTGCAGATTTGCGGAACATTCCATCCCGCTGTGCCGAGCCGCAGTTCAGCCTGACGTGCGCGTCCTCTTCCATGTCGGTCCGTAATTACCGTCACCCGCGCCTTTCACAACATCACGCCGACTTCCGCCGCACCCCCGCCGTCGGTTTTTTCGCGGCGGCCTCCTTGGCCGACTTCTTCCCGGTTATCGGCATGAGCATTTCCTTCTGACCGGCTGAGGCCTTCTTCGGCCTCTTAGCGGGCTTTGCCTCTTTCGCTGGCGCGGCTTCCCGACCCACGCTCTTGCGCAGCGCGTCCATCAGATCGACGACGTTCTCGCCCTTCGGCCACTCCGTCGGACGGATGACCTTGCCGGCCCGCTTCTGATGAGATCGACGAGGGCGCTTTCGTAGTGATCCTCGAACTTCTCCGGATCGAAGCGCCCCGCCTTCTGATTCACGATGTGCTTGGCGAGATCGAGCATGTCTTTAGTGACCTTCACTTCCTGGATCTCGTCGAAATACTCCTGCTCGCTCCTGAGCTCGTAGGGATAGCGCAGCAGCGTGCCGATCAGGCCCTTGTCGTGCGCCTCTAAGGCGATGATGTGCTCGCGGTTGGTCAGCACGACGCGGCCGATTGCGACCTTGTCCATCTCGCGGATGGTCTCTCGGATCACTGCGAAGGCGTCGTGGCCGACCTTGCCGTCCGGACGCAGATAATAGGGGCGGATCAGGTAGCGCGGCTCGATGTCGGTCTTGTCGACGAACTCGTCGATCTCGATGGTCCGGGTCGATTCCAGCGCGACCTCTTCGAGATCCTCCTTCGAGACCTCGATGTACTGGCCCTTGTCGAGCTCGTAACCCTTGACGATGTCCTCGTTCGGCACCTCGTCGCCGGTGTCGGCGTCGACCTTGAGGTACTTGATGCGGTGGCCTGTCTGCAGGTTGAGCTGGTTGAAGCTGATCTTCTCGCTCTCGGACGTGGCCGGAAATAGCGCCACGGGGCAGGTGACCAGCGAGAGCCTCAAAAAGCCTTTCCAGTTGGCGCGCGGGGCCATTTGCGCAGAACTCCAGTTCAAACGGCTCGGACTCAAGACGAACAGGCACGACCGGTTCCGACATGTCCGACAGTGCTCCCCAAGATTCATCCGCGCCCGCCGCTGCGCCATGGGAATTCCGTAGAGGATCCTTGACTCTTTTAGAACGAAAAGGGAACAAAATCCGATGAACGCTACCTCAGAGCAGGCCGTGCCGGTCCCCAGCGACCCTGAGGCCGCCGCCGACCAGGCCATTGCCGCCTGCGGAGGCGACGCCCGGGAAGCCGTGAACGCCCTGATCGTGGCTAACGACTTCCTTGAGGCCCACCTGGGAGAGCTCCGAAGGTCTCGGCGGGGTACGCCCGGGGACGGCTGCCAGGGTCGCGCGAGCAGAGAGGTGGCCCAGATGACTGATGTGACCTACTTCGTCGCTCTGCCGTTCGTTTTCTCCGGACGGGTGGCCGCCGGCGAGGCGGTCGAGTGCCTCAGCGCCAACGCCGCGGTCATGCGGGCCGAGGCACTGTCCCGGAAACCCGGTCATGCCGGGGCCGTCGCGTTCTCCCGGACCGGCGACCCGTCGAGCGGCGACTTCAGCGACGCCAGGCTGATTCGGAAGTTCGGCGATGTGCCCGACGACCTGAGCGCGCTGTGAAGCTCGACTGGGTGCGCAACGAAGTCACTCGCATGCGCGGTCATCCGGCACGTCTCGACGCCGAGTCCGACGGCTACTTTCGCCCCGACGGCGCCTGGGCATTCGAGTCGGTCGGATTCTTCTGCTTGTTGGCCTCATGATGCCCGATCACGCAGCCTGCTGCAGCGCCGAGCTTGCCGTGTCCGGCCATGTGCCCCGCGATGCCACCGACGATGGCTCCCTTGATGCAGCCCTTCCCTTCCGCCGGCGAGAACGACGCGAGCGCGAGCAGGCACCAGACGGCTAGGATCGGCTTCATGGTCTCCCCCACTTCTGCATTTGTCCGCCGGATCAAGTCGCTGGAAAGAGGCCCGTTGCGGGAACCGTCGCGAACTGACTCAGGCGGCGTCGCGACCACTTTGCGAGGAGACCGGCGAGAGGGCGGCACGGCGGAGCCGCCCCTCTTCCTCGAACCCGCACTTGGGACATCTGAAGGCGATCTCGCGCTGCGAGAACGTGTCCTTCCCGGAGCCGATGGCCATCGGCCATGCATCGCATCGGGGACACTTCACCAACGGGTCGTTCGTATCCAGCATCGCTACGGCTCCCTAATTTGTAGGTCCATAGCCCGCCAACCACATGCAGGAGATGCCGTTCCGCGCGGGACGCGCAGGACTGACATCGCGCCAGACAGGCCCCTCCGCGCGACGCACGGCTCGCCCGCTGTATATCGATGGCCGTGCATCGTCCGCAGGCGGAGCGAGCCCGGTCGATCCTGGCGAAAAGCCCGTGAATCGCTTGAAATTCGGATACCTCGTGGAGCCTTTGTGTGAGAGACACGGAGCCTGGACGAAGCAACTTCCGACAGTCGATGCAACCGACCCCGCCCTTTAGAGCTTGGGGTGAAGCAGAAGTGTCCGCAGTTTTTCGCTCAATTGCTCGACGGAGAACGGCTTACCGAGTGCGGGCGCATCCCGGAACTCCTCCTCCAGCGGAGGTCCGCCATAGCCCGTGCTGAACAGGAACGGGATTTTTCGATCACGCAAGATGCGAGCTACGGGAAAAACACGCTCTCCAGCGAGATTCACGTCAAGGAGCGCCAGATCGAAGGATGTCTTTGTCGCGAGTTCGCAGGCCTTTGATACGTGCGCCGCTGAGGCGACCACCTTCAATCCCAATTCCTCGAGCATGTCTTCGATCATGAGGGCGACTAAGCCTTCATCTTCGACGAGGAGAACTCTGATACCCGAGATCTCAGCCATTGGATGCCGGAAGCATAATGGGAAAAACCATGCGGCAGCGTGCGCCCTCTGGTTCGAAGACCAGATCGAACTCGCCCGCCAGGTCATGCTCTATGCAACGCTCCATCAGCCGGGTGCCAAATCCACGCCGCTTGGGAGGCATAACCTGTGGTCCCCCACGTTCGAGCCATTCGCACTCGAGCGTGCTTTGGTCGTCCCTGCCCACCCGCCAGGTGAGTGACACTGATCCATCCGGCACGGACAGCGCGCCATATTTCGCCGCATTGGTCAGAAGCTCGTTGAAGACCATAGTGACACTCAGCGCCGTGCGCGCGTCCAGATCGACCTGCGGCCCTTCCGTCTCTACCCGCCCGCCGGACACCGGAGCGACGATATCATCAACCAACTTTTCGAAAGGAGCATCCTGCCAGTTTCGCTGAGTGAGCAGGTCGTGCGCCCGGGCAAGCGCAAGGAGCCGTCCCGTGAAGGTCGGCAAAAACTCTTCCGGATCAGCGGCATGGCGCGCGGTCTGGCTCGCCAGAGACTGCACCGTTGCCAAAGTGTTTTTCACACGGTGGTTCAACTCGTCGATGAGGACCTTCTGAGCGTTCTCAGCGCGCTTGCGCTCGCTGATGTCGACCAGCATGTTGATAGCCCCGACCAGGTTGCCCGCGGCATCTCGCAGCGGCGTCGGATAAGGAATGAACGGCACGCGTCCGCCGTCCGGGCGCTCGGCCACTGCCTCGGCACCGCGAACCGGTCGGTTTTCCCGGAGCGCTACGGCCATCGGGCATTCATTGTGCGGCAGCGGCGAGCCATCAGGCCAATAGAGTTTCCAGGTCACGCACCACTCGTCGCCCGGCTGTGGCGTTCTCCCAGCCATCTCCACCGCCGCGCGATTGTAGAAATTGATCCGGCCCTTTGCATCGGTCGTGTAGATCGCAGCCGGCAGCGCCTCGAGAAGATCTCGCATGCGCTGCTCCCCTTCGCGCAGACGGTCTTCCAGCTGTTTGGTGGCGGTGACATCCTGGGCAACCCGTACACCGTACAGAAAGCGACCTTCCGTATCGCGGACCGACGAACTGAAAATATCAAGATGCCGCATTGACCCGTCGGGCCGGAGTGCGCGCTTGCGAATGGTGTAGTTCGCGATGTCGCCGCGTACCTGCCGCGCGTACAGCTCGGCATCCTCGGCTTGGTCTTGGGGATCGGTGTAGTCGAAGAACGTCAGTCGGAGCAACTCATCGCGTGAGCGGCCGGCGATACGGCAGAGAGAGTCATTCACCCGCAAGAAGCGGCCGTTCTCGTCGGTCTCGGAGATTCCGACGCTGGCCGCCTCATAAGTTGCAGCAAGCCGAGCTTCACTGGCTTGTCGAGCTTCCTCAGCAGCATGCAATTTGCTCACGTCAATGGTGAAGCAACGCGTGTTGGCGAACTTGCCCTTCACAAAGCGGCTGTTCGATGTAATCAGCACATGCTTGACGGAGCCGTCACGCGCGCGAAGCCGGGCCGGATAACGGTCGAGCCGCTCGCCGCATGAGAGGCGCTGAAGGATATCGCCGATAATCGGAGCGTCGGCATGGAACTCCGCAACATGGCGGCCGATGTACTCCTCGGATCTGTACCCCAGCATGTCCAGTTCGGCTTTGTTGGCGCGAAGGATGATCCCTTCGCTGCTGACGATATGCAGGCCCACGGCACCGTTCTCAAAAAAGTCCTCCAGATCCTGCGTCTTCCGGCGGACTTCCTCCTCGACCTGCTTCCGGCCCGTAATGTCCTGGAAGCAATTGATAGCGCCTTGGATTCGGCCTGAGTGGTCGCGCAAGGCGCGGATATTGACCAAGGCTGTTAACCGAGAGCCGTCCGGCCGCGCCATCATCACCTCGGCGTTGCGCGTCGGCGCACCGAGACGAACGGCCGTTGCCATCGGACAGTCGCTGTGGGCGAGCGGCGTTCCATCGAGAAGATAAAGTTGATGGGAACCGCAGAAGCGCTCCTTCCTGGCGATATCAGGTGTTCGTCCCCAAAGTTGAACGGCCTCGGCATTGTAGGCTACGAGGATCCCCTCGGCGTCACAGAGGTACACCGCACCGGGAATGGCATCGAGAGCGGCACCACCGGCAGCGACCAGCGCCTCGAACTCCGTGGGCTGACGACGAGCGGAGAGCGGAAATTCTTCGACATTCGACATGGAGACTGCTCTCGGGGCCAGAGGCGGAGGGCCCGGTCCGAACCGGTTGTTCGAGAAAGGATATGGGTGGACGCCCCCATCGGGCCGCCGAACCCTCCTCAACGTCCCTAGCGGCAAATTGTTCCTGAGTAATTCTCAGCATCGGCACGAACGGACGAACGACCGCCCCGCAAGCTGGCGCATGCCCCGTCAATCGGAGATCCCTCGACATGTCCTGCGCGTTACTTGCCAGCGTGGTAACGGGTGGTCGAGTTTCAAAAAACAGATGCGGTTTTCAACCTTCGCAACTCCAAAGCTCTGCTTGGTCCAGCACTTCGCGTTCCGCTCGGAGCCAAAATTCGGCATCTCTACCCTGCGGCCGCCCCGCACGCTCCCATAGCTCGTACGCGCGTCGTCTGGTCTCGTCTACCAAGCCCTCAAGTTTCAGTCTCCGAAGTCTGCCGCTGATCTCACCAGCGAGCACTTCGAGACGCTTCGCGGTCGTCTCATCGGTTATGAGCGCGACTGCCCGACGAGCCAATCGAAGCTGATGTTCGAGCCGCCGAAGTTCGGACAGGTGATCGATCAATGCACTTTGCATAAACCGTAACGGCCTCAGGGATTGTCCGGTGTCTTAAGCTCGTGGCTGAGGCTTTCTTCCTTCAGGCGTTGCTCCGCCTCGTACCAGAACTCATCTATTCGGCCCTCCGGCTTACCGGCTTCCTCCCAAAGCTTGTAGGCGCGGGCACGTACGTCATCCAAATCAACTTGGGACATGTTGCTAATCCTCCCTTGCTGCACGTCAGCTGCCACACGTACTGTCCGCCAGGACCAGAACTCCCAAATTGCGAAAGAAACCTGTGTGGCGGTGCGCAGTTCCCCAGCCGGCCAGACCTACGCAGGTGGGTAACCGCCACGGGGCCGCGCGGCTGGGTCTCGGTGTGAACGAGACGAACCTGATGCATCCGACCATAGGAACGATGGTCCAAGGCGAGACTTGGCTCTGCATGCGTTTCCGACGCATAGGCTCTCCGATGGATAGCCCGAGCGGCCCCAGCCCTGGGCCAATGTCCAGGCCTGGGGTCGTTTCATTGCATTCATAAGGAGGCCCGCCAAGATCAGCCACCCCCCTTAAAGCTTGCCTGCTGTCTCTACGCCGGCCCCTTTCAGCTCGCCCAGCACTTCTGCTTGTTCGCCAGCGACGGGCAAATCGCGTTAGCTTGCGTGGTGCATTACTCCGGGTGATCGTGTTTCGCTCCATGCCGTATGCGAAGCGGCACATTGATTACCGTCAGGTCTTCATCCGCCGTTCGGAGCAGCCGTGAGCGCAACCTGGTCGCCCGATGCGTATGCAGAAGGTGCTGGTACCATCGATCCTTCACCACGTCTGGAATCAAGACTGCAATCCGCTTGCCCGGATGTTCGGTTTTGATCTCATTGATCAACTTGACCATGGGGATCTGCAGGTTTCGATACTGGGATTGCAGTATCACGAGTCGGGGCGGCGACATCCCTGCTCGGCTCAAAGGCTCTTGCAGTTGAGTCCGCCAGCGTTCTTCCAGTCTCCGCCGCTCTTCTTGCTGATCCGGCCCAGAGAGCTTTAGAAGATGGATCGCTGTCACGTCCGGCGAGATGCTCATCGCGAACATCAGGGCGTTCTCGGTCAGCTTGGTCCAGCTCTCGAACGCCACCACGGCAATCGGTGCGCTCAACGTGCTTAGCTCAATGGGCGCTGCGGCACGAAGCTCATCGAAAAGCTGATCGTAATAGCTTCGTATGCCCTTGAGCAGAACGATGACGATCGGAAGCACCAGAATTATAATCCAGGCCCCTTCAAGAAATTTTGCAGCCACGATGACGATCAGAGCTAGGCCTGTCGTGAGCGCTCCCGCCGTGTTCAAGGCAAGATGGGTCTTGTTTTCCCTGCTTGAATGTCCGGCCGCTATGCTCCTGCGCCAATGCCAAACCATCCCAGCCTGGGACATCGTGAACGTCAGGAAAGCACCGATTGCGAAGAGCGGGATCAACCTGTCGGTAATCCCTCCGAATGCAGTCAACAGAATTCCGGACGTCACAGCCAGGTAGAGGATCCCGACATCGAAGACCAGACGGCGGCCTGCGATGGCGAATGATTTCGGCAGAAAACCGTCTTCAGCGACAACCCGGCACAGGCGAGGGAAATCCACGAAGCTGGTATTGGCCGAAAAGGCCAGCACGCAGAGCAGCGATCCTATTGTCGTGTAATAAAGAGCGCCTTCCCCCACCACCGCGGCTGAGATCTGGGACAGGACGCTGCGATATCCGTCGTGCTCTTGAGACATCGCACCGATCCCATAGGCGCGGGCGAGAAACGCGATCCCAAGCAGAAGCACGCCCAGAATAACGACGATGGCGGTCAGGGTTCGATGCCCGTATTTCACTGCGGGCTCCCGAAAGGCCGTCATGCCATTAGAAACGGCTTCGACGCCAGTCATGGCGGTGCAGCCGCTGGCGAACGCGCGCAAAAGCAACCACAGCGTCGCCGCCTCGGTGGCCTCCCCCATTGCTGGCGGCGGCACGACCGCTTGTGGATGACCGCCGGATGCGAACCCGCGAAAGACACCTAGAATAAGAACGAAGCCGAAGCTCACAACGAAGAGGTAGGTTGGGACCGCGAACACGCGGCCGGCATCCAAGGTGCCGCGCAGGCAACCGAGACGTTGAGGACATAATCCACCATCAGCGCAGCGGCGGCCAGGAGACTGGCGTTCGTGCCGAGATTGTCTCTCGCGACAATGTACGCACCCCCGTTACTGGGATAGGCGCGTATCGTCTGCCAGTATGAAGCAAAAAGAATCGCCAGCAGGGCCACTATCGGCAACATCACCCAGCCGATATACGATGTCGCACCCGCTCCGAGCGGAATCAGGATCGAAAGCGCGGCTTCGGGTCCATATGCGGACGAGCCGAGCCCGTCCAGTCCCATCGCCGGCAGCCCTTCGAAGGCGCCGATTTTCCGCTCGTTGAACTCGCGATTGGCTAACCGTCTGCCAAGAATGAAGTCGAGTACGCTCACCGAAGTATCCAGAAGCAAGAGACGAAACGACGGTCTCTTAAAAACGGCTGTCTTTGTTGTTTCGCCAGCCCCGCCACATCGTTCTCCGGATCGGCTTCCTTCATTCGTAGCTTCACTACCCTGCGCGCCCGGTCGCGGGCCTGTGGAGTTTCGCTCCTGGGCGAATGGTCTGTGAACCCATCTGATGCGGCGGTGAACGTTCCTCGTGTTGGCGGAGGCATGCGGACGGGTCAGCTGGCGGCTGCTTCGAAGCAGGAGCTATCGCTATGGCCAGCTAATGCACCCACTCCCGCTTCTTGTACGCGCGCTGGTCTGCCACCGGCTGGCCGCCCGCATGACGAGAGGACGTTCGCGCACGGGCTCAACCATTAGCAATCATATCGGGTGTGGCGTCAGGCAGGCCTTCGGTTAGCGAGCGTCTCGAAGGCCAGGTGCCAGGCAGCTACCAGGGGCTGCTGACGACCTCATCGGTTCCACCGCCAGGAACGATCACAATAGACTCGCTTTATTCGTGGGCATCTCGGACCGGCCATTTTCGGATAGCCGGAGATGAACGAAGGACTGGGTCTATGCGCATCCTTCTTGTCGGAGCTACGGGACTGATCGGGTCGGCAATCCGGGCCAGGTTGTCGGTCGAAGGGCATGAATGCGTACTGGTGTCGCGTCATCCGGCAGCGGCATCCGATACGAACCACATTACCCTCGATGTCGCCCGGACCACCGACGCTTCGCAATGGAAGGGGCTTCTTGCAGGCATCGATGCCGTCGTCAACGCGGCGGGTGCCCTGCAGGGGCAGGACATGCAAGCCGTTCATGTCGCCGGGAGCGCGGCGCTTTACGCAGCCTGTGAAAGCGCGGGCATCCGCCGTGTGATCCTGTTCTCGGCCATCGGCAGCAATCGCGACGCGCGTAGCGATTTTTCTCGCACGAAGGCGGACGGCGAAGCCGTCTTGATGGCGAGTAACCTCGATTGGGTCGTGCTGCGGCCTTCGGTCGTGGTGGGCCGGCCGGCTTATGGTGGCAGCGCGCTGTTGCGAGGGCTGGCGTCCCTTCCAATTCTACCGGTCATGCCGGACACCGCAGCTATTCAACCGGTGCATCTCGACGACGTGGTCGAGACGGTGATGTTCTTCCTGCGACCGGGCGCTCCCGCCCGCGTCGGGCTTGATCTGCCAGGTCCAGAACGGATTGCCTTCAGCGACGCGGTTGCACTGTTTCGCTCGTGGCTGCGCTGGAGGCCGGCTTACCGCCTGCACCTGCCAACTTGGCTGGCTTCGGCTGCTTATCGCGCGGGTGACGTTGCGCAGATGCTGGGTTGGGCAACACCCATCAACTCGACCGCGCAGGCAGAAATGCGGCGCGGCGCGACCGGCGATGCTGGGCCCTGGCGTCAGATCACGGGCATACGACCGCGCGACATCGAAGCTGCGCTCGCACGCGAGCCCGCCTCAGTGCAGGAACGCTGGTTTGCCCGGCTCTATGTGCTCAAGCCGCTGATTTTCGGCGTCTTCGGCCTGTTCTGGATCGGCACGGGGATCATCTCGCTCGGTCCGGGCTGGGAAATCGGAATGTCGTTGCTGCGGGAAGGAAGGCTGCAAGGATATGTCGCGGCTCTCACAGTCGTCGCTGGCGCGCTCGCCGACATCGTCATTGGTCTTGCAATTCTTTGGCGCCCTCTGAGCCGCTATGGCCTATGGGCAGCACTGATCATCTCGCTCAGCTATGCCGTGATCGGTACGGCGCTGGTGCCGCGGCTGTGGGCCGATCCGCTTGGACCGATGCTGAAGATCTGGCCGGTCATCATGCTCAATCTCGTCGCCATGGCGATCAGAGAGGATCGCTGATGTTCTACTTCCTCGTGAAGATGGTGCACATCATCGGGGCTGCGGTCCTGCTCGGCACGGGTGCCGGCATCGCCTTCTTCATGCTGGTGGCTCATCTCCGCGGCGACCCGCGCGAAATCGCGGGGGTCGCGCGGACAGTGGTGCTGGCCGATTTCCTGTTCACGGCGAGCGCCGTGATCCTGCAGCCGATCACGGGCACATGGCTCGCCTGGTCGAGCGGATATTCCCTTGGCGACGGCTGGATTGCGGCGTCCATCGCACTCTACGTTGTGACAGGCGTCTTCTGGCTGCCGGTGGTGTGGATGCAAATGCGATTGCGCGACCTTGCCGTTCGCGCGATCGAGACCAACGCCAAGCTGCCCGCCGAATATTACCGTCTCTTCTGGTGGTGGTTCACCTTCGGATTTCCGGCGTTCGCAGCCGTGCTAGCTATCTTCTGGCTGATGATCGCCCGCCCGGCAATCCCGTACTGGGATTAACATGAAGTTGTTCGATCGATCGTCACGGCTCTAAGAGACGCCGTCCTGCCCTGACGCCGACTTCGTCCGTCGCAAGGGCCACTGGGTCTGCGGGTTCCCGCCTGCGTCTTTGTCAAATAGAAACTCGGAAATTGACCGCACGTTTCAAACAGAGGACGTGTGAGATGACCAACTATTTGAAGCTGCCTACCTGGGCCGACAAAGAGAACATTTTAGCGGTGGTTGAGACTCCTCGCTGGAGTTGCTGCAAATTGGAATTCGATCGTGAGTTGCGGGTGTTTACGCTTTCGAAGGCCTTGATGGCCAAGGCCCTTCAGGTGACCGAACGCAAAAGAAAGCGAAATGACAGGGTTGTTGCGGTGCCTCAGCACTCCTTCTTTGCTGGTGATTTGCCTGATGTTCGTAACCTACCAGCGACCGCAACCGAACAATTGGAAAAGTTCTTCGATGCCACGAACGCTCTCAAAAGCAAAAAGCTCGAATTTCTTGGCTGGCGCGGCCCGGGCCGAGCCATCAAGCTCATAAATCGGTGTCGCCTATAGCGCGGGGTACACTTGCTGACATCGCCGGATCAAGTAGCAGTGGTCGGATTGGGCCAATGCGCGACTTTGGCTGGCGTCTCCAGGAACCGATCAAAGGTTCGGAGTTCCGAAGTTATCATCGGGAATGAATGCGATGATTACGCCTTCATTGCCCCGAAGCAGGATTGTCGCGTCCGGCAATGGCTCGTGCGGCCGGTCCAGATGAGTCGTCATCAGCACGCGGCCGCGGCCCTGCCAGTGCCATTTCCGGGGCTCGGCGGTGGTGTTGAGCGCGACTAGCATTTCGGTCCCGCCCGCCACGCGCTTGAAGGCGAGGACATCGTCCCGCGATCGCAGCGGGGCGTAGCTGCCCTCGCGCAGGCAGGCATGCTCGCGCCGGAGCGCGATCAGCGCGCGAAACAGCGCAAGGACGGAACGGTCGTCCCGCTGCTGCTCGGCCACGTTCGGCGCATCGCCCGGCTCCAGCGGCAACCATGGCCGGCCCGTGGTGAAGCCGCCGCTCTCACTGTCATCCCAGCACATCGGCGCGCGCTCGGGATCGCGGCAAAGCCCATAGCCCGGGTACCAGCTTCTCGAAAGGATCACGAACGCGATCGTCCGGTATAGGCACGCGTTTGCGACCCATCTCGTCACCCATGTAGAGGAATGGCGTTCCCGGCAGCGTCATGAGCAGCATTGCCAGCACGCGCATTTGCGCGGTGCCGATTTTGCTCGCGATCCGCTGCTTGTCGTGCCCGCCGATCAGCCAGACCGGCCAGGCCTTGTCAGGGATCGCATTGAGATATGCGTCGATGGCCGCTTGCAGCGACAGAGCCTGCCATTGCGCGTCCAGCAGCGCGAAATTGAGCGGCAGATGCAGACGCGGCCGACCGTCACCGTAGAAATGACCGATCCGGTCGGTCTTGCCCTGGACCTCGCCGCACAGCAGCCGATCGGGGCAGCTATCGATCACCTCGCGCATGAATTCGATGCAATTCATCGTCTCTTTCCGGTCGTCGGTGAACACCGGTGTCTGCCGTTGCGGTGGCGGTTTGCCCTTGGCGTGCGGGTTCGGCGGATTGTCGCGCAACAACTCGTCTTTGATCAGGACGGCGCTGGCATCGACGCGGAAGCCGTCAACGCCACGATCTAGCCAGAAGCGCATCACATCGGCGATCGCCTTTTGCACCTCAGGATTGCGCCAGTTTAGGTCGGGCTGTTCGGTCAGGAAGGAATGATAATAGTATTGCCGCCGCGCCTCGCACCATTCCCAGCCGCTGCCCCCGAAACGGCTAAGCCAGTTATTGGGTGGCCCACCAGTCCCGGCAGCATCAGCCCAGATGTACCAGTCGGCCTTGGAACTGTTGGGGGAGCTGGAGCTCTCGACGAACCATGCGTGATCGTTCGCGGTGTGATTGGGAACGAGATCGAGGATGAGGCGGATGCCTTCGGCGTGCAGCGCCTCGAGCAGGCGGTCGAAATCATCCAGGCTGCCGAAGGCGGGATCGATCGAACAATAGTCGGAGATGTCGTAGCCGAGATCCCGGAACGGGCTCTTGTAGATCGGCGTCAGCCACACCGCATCGACGCCGAGCCATTTCAGATAGTCGATGCGCGAGGTCAGGCCGGCGAGATCGCCCTTGCCGTCGCTATCGGAGTCCTGGAACGAGATCAGCGCAATCTCGTAGATGACGGCGGACTTCCACCATGAATGTTCGCAATAGCGATCGGCCGTCATTGCCTCTGTTGACCTCGTCTCTAAAGTTTGGTCGGCCATCCATGCGGCGGGTAAGATCTGGTAAGCCGAACAGGTCTTGGCCCGCCGCAGCGAGCGACGACATCTCGACCGGCGCAAGGTAAACCGGCGATCTCTGCGCTCCCGTGCTACTATGCCGCCTGCCGCTGATGCGCCAGAAACTCCATCGTCACCTTTTCGACGTTTGAGTCGATCCACGCAGCCATACGCTGCTCTTCCTTCAAAGATGCCTCCAGTTCTGCCTTGGCCTCGTTGACTCCGGCGGCGCCGCAGAGTGCAATGAGGGACTTGTAGGCCGCGATCTCGAAATTCTCGAATGCATTGTTGGCGAAGGTGTTCTTGAGGATCTCGTCGTTGGCAGCCGAGTGCGCCATTGCCTGCATGTTGGCCATCACTGACTGCGCTGTGTCCTTGAGACTGGACGTACTCTCGCCGCACGATTCCAGGCACCGCTCGAGCCGTTTCAGTTGCTCGTTGGTCTCCTGAAGGTGAGCTGCAAGCCTGGCCTTGACCTCCGGATACTCGTCCAGCCGCTCCGATTGCCGTTCCATCAACTCCCTCGCCTGAACCTCCATCGCATGTGCATTGCGTAGTCCGACCACGAATGTGTCGCGTGCGGCATTAGCCATGTGCTGTCCTCCTTTTGACTGGCTTCTTTGCCGCAACAGCGGCCCGCAGCGATCGTTCCAAAGCCGCATTCGCTCCTTGGTCTGCCTGTTAGCTTCCCCGTCCGAAACAGCACCCGGCGCTTAACATGCGATAGGCGAACATCAAACACATCGGCGCATGCAGGAACGCTCTTGTAGAACGCCTGTTCTCCGCAGTGTGACATTGTCGCTTGCGCCGACTGCGTACCGAGGGCCCAATGAGTGACACTCCTCCGCAGACCGATACTCCCCACGATCTGAGGCGACCTGGCGAGGGGTCGCCAGCGAACGCGTCCGATCCGTACTTCATGCAGATTCGCGATGATCTCGCTGACAAGGGGTTTTTCACCGCAACGGCGGAGGAACTGATTACTTGGGCCCGCACGGGTTCGCTGATGTGGATGACGTTCGGGCTCGCCTGCTGCGCAGTTGAGATGATGCAGATGTCGATGCCGCGATATGATGCGGAACGATTTGGCTTCGCGCCACGCGCCTCGCCGCGACAATCGGACGTGATCATCGTGGCCGGCACGTTGACCAACAAGATGGCCCCGGCGTTCCGCAAGATCTATGACCAGATGCCGGAGCCTCGCTACGTGATCTCGATGGGGTCCTGCGCCAATGGCGGCGGCTACTACCATTACTCTTATTCCGTCGTACGCGGTTGTGACCGCGTCGTTCCCGTCGACATCTACGTTCCCGGCTGCCCACCGACGGCCGAGGCACTGCTCTATGGTGTCATGCTGCTTCAGAAGAAAATCCGGCGGATGGGCACGATTGAGCGATAGAACCACAGCGGGCTGGCAGGACATGACGCAAATTCTCCTCCCCTCCACGGCGGGCGCCGAGCAACCAAAGCTCGATTTCGACCGTAACGACCATACGCGTCAGATCGTCGCCGACGTCGCCTACAAGCAGCTCGCCATCGTCAATGTGATTTCCGTCGGCGATCAGAATGCGGGCGACGGCAATTGGGTCCTGGTAGATGCGGGTATTCCGGGTTCGGCCGAGGTGATCCGATCCGCGGCGACCGCGCGTTTCGGCGGTGGCGGCAGGCCTGCCTGCATCATCATGACGCATGGTCACTTCGACCATGTCGGCGCGCTCGAAACGCTTGCGAGTGAGTGGGACGTGCCCGTCTATGCGCATGCAGCGGAACATCCCTATCTCGATGGCAGTCGCTCCTATCCGCCGGCAGATCCGGGCGTCGGTGGCGGGCTGCTCGCCCTGATCTCGCCGCTCTTTCCGACGATGCCAGTCAACGTCGCATCGCACCTGTATGATCTTCCCGGCGATCACAGCGTGCCATTCCTGCAAGGCTGGCACTGGATTCAGACCCCCGGTCATACGCCGGGACATGTCTCGCTCTGGCGCGAGCGCGATCGTGTGCTGATCGCGGGCGACGCGTTCATCACCACGCGTCAGGAGTCCGTTTACTCGGCGGTCATGCAAGCGCCGGAGATGCATGGGCCGCCGATGTATTTCACGCCGGATTGGACGAGCGCAAAGGCCTCAGTGCGTGAACTGGCCGCGCTCGCGCCGGAGATCGTCATCACAGGCCATGGCGCCGCGATGCAGGGGCCCGAGATGCGCGTGGCACTGGAGACGCTTGCCGTCCGTTTTGACGAAGTCGCCATTCCCCACAACGGTGCTGCCGAAGATGCAACGGCGAGGAACGGCGAAGGCCACAGGTGATTGGTCCGTGCTCAACCCCAGGAGATACAACATGCACAAGACAATTCTGAGAGTCCTCATCGCCGCGATGCTGGCCGGCACCTCGGTCGGCGCAGCGTTTGCGCAAGGCGGAGGTGGTGGAGCGGGTGGTGGCGCGGGCGGCGGCGCTGGAGCTGGTGCCGGAGCCGGAGCAGGCGCAGGTGGGGCCGGAGCCGGCGGAGCGGCTGGCGGCAGCGCCGGAGCTGGTGGTGCGGGATCGGGCAGTGGCGCAGGCGGTACGGGATCGGGCGATGGCGCCGGCTCCGGCGGAGCCGGATCGGGCGGCGGCGGCATCACTCACTCGGAGCGCGGCGGACAGGGCGCTTCGAGCTCTGCGGGCATGCGCAACGAGACGACTCCGCCATCGAACGGCACCCTACCCCGGCGCTAGATCAAATCATCAACGCGCGCCTCGGTCCGTTTCCTTCCAGATGTGCGCGCGAGAGCGGCCCCGGCGAGACCCTCCCTTGCGCCGGGGCCGCATTCGTTTCTGCAGAATGATGTGCCGGGAATTAGAACGCATCCAAGCAATGCGGGAATTGTTTTAGGAACACAACCAGCCAGCTTCGATTGCACCCACGTACCAGGACGCAAAGGAGCTGCGCATGTACTACTTCGACAAACGCTTGCAATATCCCGTCAAGATCGAGAGGCCCGATCCAATCTTCGCACGCCAACTGCAACAGGCCATCGGCGGCGTCGAGGGCGAAATCCGCGTCTGCCTTCAATACTTCTTCCAGGCCTGGGGCGCCCGCGGCCCTGCGAAATATCGCGACGTCCTTCTCAACACCGCGACCGAAGAGATCAGCCATATCGAGATGCTCGCCACGGCCGTTGCGTTGAATCTCGAGGAAGCGCCGGCGACGATGCAAGAGAGCAGCATGCAGGCCAATCCCCTCGTCGGTGCCGTCATGAACGGCGGCGAAAGGCCGCGGCATGTCATCGAGGGAATGTTGCATCGGCATCTGCTGTCCACCGGACTGTCGGCATTCCCCGCCAATTGCGACGGCGTGCCGTTCGACTGCTCGCACATCTACGCCAGCGGAAATGTCGCGGCAGACATGTATTGCAACGTGGCGGCCGAATCCACCGGACGTACGCTGGCCGTACGTCTCTACAACTCACCGAGCGACCGGGGCATGCAGGATATGCTCAGCTACCTTATCGCCCGCGACACCATGCACCAGCAGCAATGGCTCGCCGTGATCGAGGAGATCGGAGCCAAGGCGTCGCTGCCGATTCCGAACAGCTTCGATCGCAGCAAGGAAGCGACCGAGTTCAGCTACATGTTCATGGGTACCGAACGCGGCGGCGACTCGCTGCAAACGGGACGCTATTGCGAAGGCCCCTCTCTCGACGGCAAGGGGACGTTCACGTTCCGCGGCGGTTTCGAGCCTCTGGGCCAGGAGCCGGTGCTTGGACCCGCACGGCCTGACAGCGGCGCTCAGTTGGAGCAGATGAACGAGCCGCCCGTGACGAACGCGCTGAGCTGAAGTCGAATAGCGGCCGCTGATCTTCTTCAATTTAGGCACTAGCAAAAGGCCTCCGGGGTCGGACCGGAGGCCTTCTGGCTCACTGGGGTACATCCGCCCGAGTGAACTTCAATGCGGTTGCCGGAGCTGCCGCTCTATGTCCAAGGCTTGCTCCGCGTTGCGGACCTTCTTGAGAAGTTCGTCCTTCTCAGCCCCGATCGGCTTGGCGTCAGCTCGCTTCCTCATGTGCTCCGCGAATTGAGCCAAGCGGTCCTCAAGAGAGGTCGTCTGTTTGATCCGCCTGCGCTTCAATCCCATCGCATTTCCTTTTCTTGATTTGATGAGGATATGCAATTGGGCGCGAGGCGCCCACAACACAGGTTAATCTCGTACGATCGTTGAACGGCAGAGGCTCTCGGCGAAGGAATGTCCGCCCATCGTGGGCTTGTTGAGTTGCTTACTGAGCTTGCTCTGACGACTTGGCGCGGTCTTGGATCTTCGTTGATCGTGCTTCGGCTTTCGTCCCAACACCCGCTTCCTAACAAATGTTAGAAGCCTGACCGTCAACTAAGCAGAGCAACCATTCTGCACAATTGCTGTTTTACCAAGCAGAGACACACGAATAGAGGCAGCCGAGACATTTGCACGAGCCCCGTCCCACAATCGATCCGCACGACCCCGCCGCCTGCAGTCGATGGGCGCTTCGCTTGGGAACGAACGTCAGGGAGCTCAAGGCTGCGATACATCAATTCGGTAGCGCCGCGGATGCGGTGGCCTACGGCCTTCAGCAGTGGCGGCACAGCACCTCACGCGGGCAGTGGCAGGCGCGCGCCGGCGCGCCGCAGGTGGGCATTCTCTCCGATACGATCGTCGCACGCGGCGAGCAGCTCTCATCGGTCGCGATGATTTGCGTGAACGCCATCGGACTGGTCGCAGGTGCCGTGCCGCGGATCCTTCCCGCGGCGCGCGAAGCCGACATCGACGCCTATCTCGATGGCCTCGACGGTCTTTTTGTCGGCGGCGGGCAGACCAATGTTCATCCCTCGCGTTACGGCCAAATGGTCGACGAGGCTCGCGACGGCCCGTTCGACGAATTCCGCGACGAAGTCGCGCTCCATCTCATCCCGCGCGCGTTGGCACGCGGCGTCCCCACGCTCCTTGTCTGCCGCGGCATTCAGGAGCTGAACGTCGCTTTTGGGGGTACGCTGGCGAAGGAGCCGGATGGCCTGCCCGAAGACCAGCGCCACGGCACGCCGGACGCGGACAATGAAGATGCGCGCTACCGGCTCCGGCAAAAGGTGACGCTTCGCGAAGGAGGTGTCCTGCAACAGATCTGCGGCGAAGATGCCGTCACAGTGAATTCGCTGCACAGCTTCCTAATCAAGGATCTCGCACCGGGACTCATCGCAGAAGCGATGGCGGAGGATGGCTCGATAGAGGCCGTCAGCATCGCGGGCGCTGGCGCCCTTGCGCTCGGCACGCTGTTTCACCCCGGACTATTGGGCAAGCACAGATCATACGTCGGCGCGGATTCTCTCCGCATTCGGAGACGCGGTTCGCTTGCATGCAAAGGCGAAAAGGACACCTTAGGACCATGCACCGCTACCGCTTCGGTATCGAGGAGGAATACTTCTTGGTCAACCGCCAATCCGCAGCGCCGCGGTCCGAGCTGCCGAAGGCCTATATGACGGCGGCTCAGAAGCGTCTTGGCGAGCGACTGACCACCGAGATACTTCAATCACAAATCGAAGTCGCGACCCCGCCGCTGACCGAATCGGCCGAAGCGCTGGCCGAGCTCTCGCGTTACCGCTCGGTCCTCGCCGAAGTCGGCAAGGACCACGGTATCGGCATCATTGCCGCCGGCACGCACCCGCTGGCGCAGCCGCACCAGCAGCGGATGACGCGCAAGCGCCGCTACAGCAAGGTCATCAGCGATCTCGGGATGGTCGGCCTCGGCAACCCCATCAGCGGGCTACATGTTCACGTCGAGGTACCCGAGCCCGACCTGCGGGTCGAGATCATGCACCGTCTGGTACCGTTCCTCCCGCTTCTGCTGGCGCTGTCGACCTCCTCGCCGTTCTGGTGCGGCTATCCAACAGGGTTGCTGGGGTATCGCAACGCCGCCAATGACGCTCTGCCCCGCACGGGCTTTCCCGAGATGTTTCGCAATC
Source organism: Bradyrhizobium sp. USDA 4486 (assembly GCF_054057995.1). Lineage (NCBI taxonomy): Bacteria > Pseudomonadati > Pseudomonadota > Alphaproteobacteria > Hyphomicrobiales > Nitrobacteraceae > Bradyrhizobium > Bradyrhizobium sp. USDA 4486. The sequence continues at coordinate 1,041,830 of NZ_JBSRZV010000001.1, read as the reverse complement.
TCGCCGAGTACCAGACTTACGTGAAGACGTTGGTCGACGCGGGCATCGTCCCCAACGCAACCTATGTCTGGTGGGCCTTGCGGCCCTCCCTCCAGCATCCCACCCTCGAGCTGCGTATCACCGACTGCTGCACGGCGATTGCGGACTCGGTCGCGATCGCGGCGCTGTTTCGTGCGCTGGTGAGGCACGCCGTGCATCATCCCGATCTGAATGCGAACCATTCGGCGGTGCACCGCGCGCTGATCGAGGAGAACCGCTGGCGCGCCCAGCGCTACGGCACCGATGGCACATACATCGATCTGGTGTCGTTGGAGCCTGTCTCGTTCAGAAGCTGGCTGGACGCGGTGATCGCCATGCTGGCTCCCGATATCGAGCATCTCGGGGTGGAAGACGACATCCAGCATCTCAAGAGCATCCCGAAGCGCGGCACTTCGGCGCATCTTCAGCTCGAATATTTCCGCAGCTTGAGGAAGTTCGGCCGCTCGCCGCGGGAAGCGATCGGCGACGTGACGAAGTGGTTAAGGACTTCAACGGAGACCGGCAATTTCACCGTGAGGAATGATGAGCCGAAGAAGGCTCGGGAGCAACGGCCTTTCGCAACACCGGTGCCCTCTGGGTCGAAACTGCCTCCCGGTGACGTCGCGTCGAAGTGAACGCCAAAGGGAGATCCATTCGACAAGGCACTGGCTCAAGACGTTGTGTCCAATGTACCACGACCTCTTAACGATCGACCTCGCCGAACACGATGTCCAATGAGCCCAGAATGGCCGAGACATCGGCGAGCAAGTGCCCCTTGCAGAGAAAGTGCATCGCCTGGAGGTGGGCAAACCCAGGCGACCTGATCTTGCATTTGTAGGCCTTGTTGGTGCCATCCGAGACCAGGAACACTCCAAACTCGCCTTTTGGTGCTTCGACGGCAACGTAGATCTCGCCGGCCGGAACGTGAAAACCTTCCGTGTACAGCTTGAAATGATGAATCAGCGCTTCCATGGAGCGCTTCATCTCGCCGCGCCGAGGCGGCGCGACCTTGTTGTCTTGTACGAGAACCGGGCCTCTTCCGTCGGGTGATCTCAGCTTCCCGATGCACTGCTTCATGATGCGGACTGACTGCCGCATCTCCTCCATTCGAATGAGATAGCGGTCATAGCAGTCGCCGTTCCTGCCGATCGGGATATCGAAGTCCATTTCCGCATAGCAATCATAGGGCTGCGCCTTTCGCAGGTCCCACGCCGCACCGGACCCGCGCACCATCACGCCCGAGAAGCCCCAGGCCCAGGCCTGCTCGAGTGTGACCCTGCCGATGTCGACGTTGCGGGCCCGAAAAATCCGATTGAGCGAGAGAAGCCGGTCCAGATCATCCACCACACGCAGGAACGGATCGCACCAAGCCTCAATGTCATCGATGAGCTTCGGGGGCAGATCCTGATGTACGCCGCCCGGTCGGTAATAGTTCGCGTGCATCCGGCTGCCCGACGCGCGCTCGTAGAAGACCATCAACTTTTCGCGCTCCTCGAAGCCCCATAGCGGCGGCGTCAGGGCACCGACGTCCATGGCTTGGGTGGTGACGTTCAGAAGGTGAGACAGGATCCGGCTGATCTCGTGATAGAGTACCCGGATGAGCTGCCCTCGCCGCGGGACTTCGAGCCCGATCAATCTCTCGATTGCAAGGCAGAAGGCGTGTTCCTGCGTTAGTGGAGCAACATAGTCGAGCCTGTCGAAGTAAGGGATCGCCTGCAGATATGTCTTGGCTTCGATCAGCTTCTCGGTGCCCCGGTGCAACAGTCCAATATGCGGATCGACCCGGGTGACGACCTCGCCATCGAGTTCGAGGACGAGCCGGAGCACGCCGTGAGCAGCGGGATGCTGTGGGCCAAAGTTGATGGTGAAGTTTCTGAGGCTCGGAGGCTGTTCAGCCATCACGCTTTCGATCGAACGGAGACATTGCAATCGTCACCCTAACCGCGATCAGGGCGACACGGCTTCACACAGGTTAACCGGTTTGCCAAATCATGGAGCTGCGCGCTGAGCGCGGCTTTGGAACGCCGGCTTGTCGACGACGTTCATTGTCTAGATTGGAGATTTGTAATGAAGCATCGTTCGCTCATGGCTGCCGCCGCGCTCTCGCTGATGGCAAGCCTCGGAGCGTCAACCGCGGCCCTCGCGCAGGATCGCTATTGCCTTCAGGGCCGGATTTGGGGCTATCCCGGCAATTGCCAGTTCGCCAGCTACGCGCAGTGCATGGCCAGCGCGTCGGGAACCAATGCCTATTGCGGCATCAATCCGCGTTATGCTTATGCGCGCCGCTACCGGGGATATCGGTGACGTGGTTTCCATGTCTCGGCTGAGCGCGGCGCCGAACGACGTGACGGCTTCCAACAGGCCTATCAATGCGGTCGTGTTTTCGGGGGGCCTGGGGCTCGGCGCCTATCATGGCGGGGCATTCGAGGCACTCGCTTGTCGCGCGTTGCCGGTCGATTGGGTCGCCGGCTCGTCGGCAGGCGCGATCAGCGCCGCGCTGATCGCGGGAAGCCCCGGGCCCGATCGCCTCAAAGGCTTGCGCAGCTACTGGCATGGTGCCGGTGAGATCTCTACAGGGGCCAACCCCGGCCGACATCCGTTCGCCTGGCTAAGTTCGATCAGCACGCGGCTGTTCGGCCATGCCGGCTTCTTCCATCCGAGGCTTCCAATTCCGACGGCTCATTTCGGCGGCCTCTATGATCTCGGCCCGACGCGCGAGCGGCTGCAAAGGCTGATCGATTTCGAACGGCTGAACGCGGGCGAGCCGCGCATCACCGTCTGCGCCACCGATGTCGAAAGCGGAGACGCCGTACTCTTCGACTCGTCGTCCGACCGGATCGAGATGGATCACATCCTGGCCAGCTGCGGATTTCTGCCGGAGTTCGCGCCGGTCCAAATCAATCGCCGCTGGCTCGTCGATGGCGGCTTCTCGTTGAACGCGCCATTCGAGCCGGTGCTCGAAAGCGAGGATCCACTCAGCCTCTTTATCATCGATCTCTTCGCCCGTGACGGCAAGGTCCCCGACGGCCTCGAATCCGCAGCTGAACGCAAGAGCGATCTCACCTTCGGCAACCAGACCTTCCAGCGGCTGCGCCACGCGCTGGAAGCTCGCCAGCTTCGCGCCGAGCTCCAGGGTCTGGCGCGCGAAGACTTCGTCTATCTCCTGAGCTACCGGCCGGGGCTGGAAGAGGCCGGCCCCGAGAAATCCTTCGATCTGTCCGAGTCCGCGATGGCCCAAAGATGGCAAGCTGGCTTCCAGGACATGCAGCATACCGCGAGCCTTTCTGACAGCCGTGGCGGCATCTGTAGCGTGCGCCGGGCAAAGTGATGCGGTCTCGTGCGAACGGCGTCAGCCGTCTGCATCGATGCACTGATGGATATCGCGGAGAAACTTGATCAGGCCCTCATCGGCGGCAACGCCATCAGCCGGGGCAATGGTGGTAATGCCCCAGTTTGCCAACACGGCCTCCTGAACCGGATTGCGCTGCCCGACAAAGACGAACGATTTTGGCCGGTCCTGGCGGTGTCCGGATTCATCCCAGGTTTGCCAGATACGGTGCAGCAGGAGCCTTATGTTCGGATCCGACATGCTGTAACCGATGAACAGCAGTGTGCTTCCCAAAGCATCAGCTCGAAAGCGGACATCGAGCGGTGAATCGAATGCAAGCCGGTTGAGGAAGTCGGTCTCGGTCAACACGAGCGATGCGTCATCGTCGAAATCCCCGTGATACTTGATGATGTGCGTGATGCCCGCCGTGGCGCCCGCGATCTCCTTCGCATTGCTGATCTTCGCAAAGGGACGTTTCAGCACCTCGAAAGCGGTTTCGAGATTCCGGTCGTAGTTGGTCGTGTAGATGACTGGAAAGCCGAGGTCGACGATCAGCCGGTGAAGCTCCGAGGCGGCGATCCTCTCGGCGTCAACGCGCCAATTGCGATCGAGCCAGCTGCGCAATGGACCAATGCCGCCGCGCTTCAGCCGGTAATATTCCGCGAGCATCTGGTAGCCGCCATGCATCCCGTCGATGACGTTGCGCTCGAGGTCGAGATCGTCCAGCAGATGGTCGATCAGGGACTGCCAAGAGGGCAGCCCCACCGCCATAGAGGCGCCCGCGCCGACAAAGAGGGTCGCACCACGCCGCTTGATCGCAGCGGCCAGGACTTCGTGTGGCGGGCGCTCTTCGGATACCAGACCGGTTGGCTGCTGGTTCATCTAGCTTGAATGACGGGATCGTCTGCGCGTTCCTAATGCCCTGCGAGCTGCCGCTTATGTGCTCAGGACACGAGCTCGCCGTTCTCCGTTTGCGCTGCGAAGCGCTTGATCAGCTGCCGCAGCTCGGCCTTGTGCACCAGACGCGCCGCCCTCTTGGTCGAGACCCAGACGGCCTCGCGCTCGCCCTTCTCCGGCCACCAGCGCTCGCGCCCATGCACTTTCATGGGGAAGACGGCGACGTCCATGGTCCGCGTGCGCTCGCCCTTGCGTTTGCGATGCTTGAAGCTGCCCAATGCGCGCTTTGCGATAGCGCCCATCACGCCCGCTTCTTCGTAGGCTTCGAGCGCGGCCGTGCGATGGGGCGACGTATTGCGGATCAGTGAGCCCTTGGGGACGCTCCACCTGCGCTTGCGTTTGGTCGTGATCAGCATCACCCGCAGCTCCGAGTTGTCCAAACGAAACGGCAGAGCGGCGAATTGTTTCTTGCCCATCGAGCGCCTCCAGTGAGGTGATAAGCAATCGCCGAAGCCGTGGTTCCTTTTGTGCCGGTCAGCCGGCCGCAAAGCAACGCAACTGCAGGAGATCATCCAAAGACAGACCGAACATGACGATGCGAAGCGTCGGCGCCATGGCCATTACGAGCAGCAGCAGGAAGATCAGGTAGACCGCCACGGGTGGCGTGTTTCTAACGAGCCTGTAGGCGACCTTCCGCATGCACGTCCTCCCGCGCGCCGGCCCGCGCCATGGCGGCGCCCATCACCATCATCGCCGCACCCCATAACAGGAAGGCGATGTCCCAGAAAATGCGCTGCCCCTCGGGCACAGTCTCGTTCACCCGATGCAGCCCGAGTATCTCGTGATCGACCACGCCTTCGACCAGATTGAAAATGCCCCATCCCAGCAGCACGGCGCCGATACACTGCTGGCTCGTCCACCGCGGCTCGCTGCCGCGCGCCCGCTGCCAGAGCAGGTAGAGCCCTGCGAGCACGAAAACATACGCCGCGCTGTGAAAGATGCCGTCCCACGTCGTGTTCAGACTGACATTGTCGAGGGAATTGAGCGGATACCAGCCGCTTAACATATGATGCCATTGCAGCAACTGATGGAAGACGATGCCGTCGAAGAAGGCGCCGAGGCCGAGTCCGAGAAAGACGCCTGCGGACGTGGGAAAGTTGGCTGCTCTGCTGTCTAGCATCTGACGAACTCATTTGCGGGCGGTGATGTGAAAGCGAGAACAAAGCGTCTTCATGGCAGCCGTTCCTATCGGGAGCAGCACGCGCTGTGCAGTCTCATGAAATTTTTGGGTCCTGCGACGCAGGCAATAACATGCGTTAAGTCGAAGGAAGGCTTCACGGTCAGAACCAGCGCCGCGCCGCCATCTTGATCGGTCGATAGGAACGTTAAACGCAGCGAAGCGTCTGTCGCTCACACGTTGGAGATGAACATGCTGAGAAGATCATTCTTGCTGGCCCTAGGAGGGCTCGGACTTTCGACCTGCGCCGTTCAGGCCCGGACAAATCCGCAGCGGGATTTCAGGACAGCCGATCTCATGGGCGGCGCGTTCGCCATGCAGACGAGTCAGCTCGCGCTGACCCGCACCGGCAATCCGGACCTTATCAACTTTGCGAACGCCGAAATTGCAGAACAGGTGCAGGTGGCAACTGCGCTGGGCGCCGCCCCAGGCTCTGCGCCCCTGCGTCCCGATCATGCCATGGTGCTGCAGCGACTTCAGGCCACGCCCACCGGCCCGTTCGACCGGATGTATGTGCAAGGACAAATCCGAGGTCATCGCGAACTGTTGGCTCTCAACAATTCGTACTTGCGGACAGGTGGCAACGCGCAGGAGCAGCAGGTCGCGCAGATGTCCCTTCCGATCATTCAGCGGCATCTCGCCATCCTGAGCAGTCTCAGGGAAATGGCGTAGCGGGGGACAGAAACGAGGCTGCCATGGCATACGCTTTGTTCAAGGACGAGGAAAAGCTGAGCCGGACGTTTCCAACCAAAAAGGAAGCTCTGGAGAAAGCAGAGCAGGCCGGGCTGGTCGAGCACCCCGAGGGCCAGCCCGTGCTCGAGGACGATCTCACGATCAAGCCTTGTTCGGCCGACCCGATCCCCCACGACGATGCAGATCTCGATTGGACGCCGGACAAGCCGACATCCTGATCCTGAGCGACGTCAAGAACTCGGCAGCGGTGCGGGGTCTAGAGACGATGCTCTGCCACCGCCGTCCCAAGAACTTTGGGAACAAAAGAACAAAAAGGGAATTAAGAGCCGAGACCAACGTTTGTAAGGAGATTTCTAAAAGGAGGTTTGTCATGGCTGACAACACGCAGAAGGACCCGAAAGATTGGGTGTCCGGCGACGATCCGATGACGGGCGCGCAGGAATCCTATCTCGCCACGCTGGCGGAGCAGGCCCACAAGCCCGTCCCAAAGGAGAAGCTGACCAAGGCCGAAGCCTCCGAACTTATCGAGAAGATGAAGCATGCAGCGGGCCTGGAGCGCCCTTCACGGCGCAGAGTTGGCGGCTCGTGACCAGAGCCGCCCGCATCCGGCGTATCGCTGAATCAGGCAGCGCCTGCGCAGATCGGCCCAGGATGAATGCAAAATTGATTGATACGCGAATTGATGCACGCGGCGAGCTTGCCGATCACGCCGACCGCTTGCGCTTGCGCCGCAATCCAATGCGAGTGCCGGGAAGGCAAAGCCCAAGCTCGATGGCACGGGACCTGATCGACGCAATTGGCCGTTTCAGCTTCACGATCATCAAGGTCAGGCTCTTTCCGGTTTCGCACATGGTGCGAAGCAGGCGGTCGTCGTCTTCCGACCAGCGTTGGTGGTCATAGGTGCGGGCAGCCATGGTCAGCGCCTCTGAGGCCGGCGAGGCAAGGCTTAGATCATAGGAGAATAAGAAGGGCCCGGTCTGGGGCTGTTGGCCGGGTCAGTTGAAGGGCGGCTTGTTACGCTGCCGCCTGTCACAGAGATAGTTCACGCACATCGCGTTTCAATCATTTTACGGATTTGTAATCGTGAGCCTTGAGATGCACAGGGTCAGCGCACATTGGCGATGATGGCGGCGACGCGCCGGGAATGCTGATCGACGATGACGAGATCCTTGCCGGCAAGCAAATACTGATCGCCCCAGAATCCGTTGAGCACCTGCGTGGCTTCCGCCGGAAGATCAGCGGTCCCGGTCTGTTGCGGGACGGATGTGCCGACCATCATCTCGAAATTGGGACGATCCATCGCGGGCCCTTGCGCTGACGAGATGATCGAGCGAAGCTGCTGGCGCTGTTGATCGGAGACTGTCGCAGGCGCAGTGCTCTGTTGAAATTTCCCGCGCGCGCTTGCCTGAAGACTCTTCGACGCCAGCGGGATCCTGCTTCGCAGTTGTGCTCATCGCCTCACGCTGCGTCGGAACTCCGGTGCCGACGGTGGTTGCGGGCGCGCTGTTGTCTGCGCCCCTCGGTGGGCGGCCGAGATAGTCGGTCAACTCATCAGAAGATTGTTGAAGTCGTGAGCGATGCCACCGCTCAGCTGTCCGACCGCTTCGAGCTTTTGCGCGGCAACGAGCTGCTCCTGGACGCGTTGAAGTTCGTCCTGTGCCTGCTTGCGTTCGGTCAGATCACGCGTGACTTTCGCAAAGCCGATGATCGCGCCACTCTCGTCCGTAATTCGATCGATGACGACCGATGCCCAGAAGCCGTTCCGTCCTTGCGCATGCGCCAGCCCTCGGCTTCGACCGCCCTTTCTCGGTGGCCTCCGCTAGGGCCGCTTTCGGCACCCCTCTTTCGAGATCCTCAGGCGTGTAGAACGTGCTGAAGTGCCGGCCGATGATCTCCTCCGGCCGATAGCCCTTGATGCGCTCGGCTCCTGGATTCCAGGTTGCGACATTCCCAGAAGGGTCGAGCTGAAAACTCGCGTAGTCGACGACCGCTTCCACAAGCCGGCGGTATCGTCTTTCGCTTTCCAGAAGGTCGCTATGGGCCTGCTGCCGCTCGGTGATGTCCGGCGTCACCTTCGCAAACCCGACTAGGTGTTTAGTCCCCGCATTTTCTGGAGCGGATTGAGTTTGAATCGTTCTGGCTGGGAAGTCCAGGATTTGCAGATGTATTCGTAAGGCGTGAGGCCCTTCAGGCTCTTCAGCCTCCGCGCGTAGTTGTAGGCGTTGATGAAGTCGGCAAGGTGAGCTTCGAGCTGATCGTGTCGATCGTAATGGTAGCGTTGGACGGTCGCTTCCTTGATCGTGCGGTTCATGCGCTCGACCTGGCCATTGGTCCAGGGATGCTTGATCTTGGTCAGCCGATGTTCGATCCCGTTCTCTTGGCAACGCATGTCGAACATATGTGTCGCGTATCTTGCCGTCGGGCCGTCCGCGTAGCGCGGTGGGAAAGTGAACTGGATCCCATTGTCGGTGAGAACTGTGTGGATCTTGTAGGGGACGGCCGCGATCAGAGCTTCGAGGAAGGCCGAGGCGGAGGTCCGTCCCGTCTTCCTGACCAGCTGGACGAAGGCGAACTTGCTGGTGCGATCGATGGCTACATAGAGGTAGAGCTTGCCTTCGGCGGTCTGGAGTTCAGCGATATCGATGTGGAAATAGCCGATCGGATAAGCCTTGAACTTTTTCTTCGAGGGCTTGCTGCCTTCGACCTCCGGCAATCTGCTGATGCCATGGCGCTGGAGGCAGCGATGCAGGGATGACCGCGTCAGATGCGGGATGGTCGGCTGCAGTGCATAGAGGCAATCATCGAGCGGCAGCAGCGTATGCTGCCGGAAGGCAACGATAATCGCCTCCTCCTCAATGGAAAGGACGCTCGACTTAGCTTCCTTGGGGCCTGTCGGGAGATCGGCGACAGTCCCGCGCTGCCTCCACTTCGCGACAGTCTTCTGGTTGATCCCGTAGCGCTTGGCGAGGGCTCTCAGGCTCTCTTGACTATTCTGTATTGCTCGACGGACTGCCTCCGTCGTGGTGACGCAGCCGTGTAAAACTTGTCCCATAGCGCTTCCTTCGAATCGTGCGATAAGGATGCACCATCAAAGTCTGGGACAAAACACCTAGGAGGCCTTCCTCGTCACGGATGGCGTCGAGAACGACAAGCGCCCAGAACCGGCTGCCATCTTTCCGGACTCGCCAGCCTTCGGAGGCGAAGCGCCCGGTCTCGGCGGCTGTCGCCAGGGCCCGGTTCGGCAGACCCTTCTCTCGATCTTCAGGCGTGTAGGGGCGGCTCGCGTGGGCTACTTGAGATAAATCAAGGGCTGGATTATCGCCGTTGCGAACGGGAGGCTCAGATGCTGCGATGCATCGCAAAGCAAAGGACCGCTGTCGTTTGACAGCGGTCCCTCACGCTGCCGGGTCTAATGATTCCGAAATGAAATCCCTTCGCCAGCCCCGGCATTGCCGAGTTTTCCCGACGTCACCGGTTCCGGCATAACGAATGTGAATCTCTCTCCCCAATTTAAAAAGCACTGACCACATCGGCCCCAGCCTGGAAGTTTTTCCGGATCGAAAAACGCGCTGGGACCGAGGGATCTGCCGCCTTCGGCAAAAAGCGACAAACGCAGCTTCGTCCCAAAAAACGATCCCGGAGGGATTCATATTTGTGAGTCCGAGGCAAAAAAGAACCAGCCCGCGGGGAGGAACGGGCTGGAGCTTAGTTGTCTGCAACAGGTCGGTCTTGCGAGATGGCGCGCAAGACTGATCGTCGAACTAGCGGCAGGGGCGGTCGTTCCTAACGAGCGACAGCCCGCTGCCCCGGTTAAATTTATCACACTGTATCTTTTTGGACTGCAGAAGTGCATACCGAGCGGGAGGATGCCAACGGCGCGCCGCATCTAATCTGGTGCGTCCGGGCGGTCTCGGCGTCTCGCTCCAGCCCCAGAGATGCCCGGGGCCGTTCGTACTCCAGAGTAATAGACCGATCCTCCACTCGAAGTAGACCGCGACAGACCGGCGCCAGAAGATCACCCGACTGAGATCCCCGCAGTGCGGCCAATGCCCTTGCATCTCCTCCCTGCGGCCCGAGCCCCGGAGCTAGGATAATGACGGCTCCCTTTCCCAGGCGCGGTTACCTCTTCCCCAAATCTTCTGCGAACCGCAGCAGGTACCCACAGGCGCTCTTGGCCACCGTCGGTCCCCGCAACATGGTTCATTCCTGGGCGACCGACGTCGATGATCCGACGGTGCAGGCGCGCTGGGGCAAGATCGGCAAGCAAAGGATCGAGGACGCCGGGCCGCTTTATCCGAAGCGGATGGAAACGGTCGACGACGAGATTCTGCAAACCACCTTCGCCTTCATCGACAAGGCCAAGCGGGACAACAAGCCATTCTTCGTCTGGCTCAACCCGACGCGCATGCACGTCGTCACTCACCTCTCTGAAAAATACGAGAACATGCGCAACTCGGACAACGGCTGGTCGGTTTCCGAGGGTGGGTTCGCCCAGCTCGACGACATCGTCGGCGCCGTCATGAAGAAGCTCAAGGACGAGGGCTTCGACGATAACACGATCGTCGCGTTCACGACGGACAACGGCGCGGAGAACTTCACTTGGCCCGATGGCGGACAGACGCCATTTGCGGGCGGCAAGGGAACGGCGCTGGAAGGCGGCTTCCGTGTGCCATGCATGATCCGATGGCCGGGCAAGGTGCCGGCGGGCAAGGTCGAGAACGGCATAATCTCCGGACTAGACTGGTTCCCGACCTTCGTCGCAGCCGCCGGCAATCCGAATATCGCCGACGAGTTGAGGAAGGGAAAGCAGCTCGGCGACAAGACCTACAAGGTCTACCTCGACGGGTACAACCAGATGGATCTGATTACCGGAAAAGGTCCATCTGCCCGCCACTCGATCTTCTACTTCACTGAGGGCACATTGAGTGCGGTGCGCATCGACGACTTCAAGTACCGCTTCACTGATCAGCCGAGCGGCTGGTTGGGAGGCGCGGTCAAGGTTGATTGGCCGATCCTCACCAATATCCGCCTCGATCCCTTCGAACGTACGAACTTGCCCAACGGCGCGCAGGGGTCGCTGGCATTCTACAACTGGTTTGCTTACGAGTTCTGGCGGTTCCAGTTCGTGCAGCAGGAGGTCGGGAAGCTTGCCCAGACGGCGATCAAATTTCCACCGATGCAGAAGGGTGCAAGCTTCAGCCTGGAAGCCGTTAAGGAGCAGATCGAGAAAGCGATGCAGTCGCACGCTGGCAAATAGGATACGCGACCAGCGGGCGCCCCAAGCCCGGGGCGCCCGTTTGACAAGCGTCGCCGGACAGCGACGAAAGCTCGCACTTCCGCTGTTGGCCCGTCGCTGACTTTCGCTCTTGGCCTGGCGCTGTCCGCTTCCGAGAGCGGAGCGAATAGCATCGTGGCGCTGCCCAGGGCAGCCTTTGACCCAGAGCGGAAGTCGCCCTATCCATCTGGTTATTGAGCTGCGTAGAACACTCGCCATCGTAGCCCCGCGCGGGGCAACCCCCTCTTGCAACCTCTCATTGATCCAGATCAAAGAAGTCCGTGACGGGCTAGCCGAGCCTGAGATCACTGCGGTCAGTGTGAGTTGATTTCAGGAAAGGAAATGCGATGAAGTTCACCCGTCGATCCGTGGCATTTGGCGGAATAGGACTGCTGCCAGGAGTGACTGCGGCACGGTCGGCCTTGGCCCAGGATGCGTTCCTTGGCGTAGGCGAAGGTTTGGAGGATTTCTGGCTCGCAAGCGACGCCTATGTATTCGGCTATCCGCTGGTGACGATGGAGATGACCCGGCGGATCATAACCAACGTCGCCGAACCTGTGGGTACGCGTGGGCCGTTGGGCCACATCATCAAGTTGCGCCACTATCCCGACGCCTCGTTCAAGGACGTCACGGCACCGAACGCGGACACCCTCTACACGACTTCGTTTTTCGACGTCGGGAAAGAACCATGGGTCCTCAGCATCCCAGACATGAAGGGACGCTATTTCCTGATGCCGATGCTGGACGGTTGGACGACGGTTTTCCAGGTGCCCGGCAAACGCACCACCGGCACCGGGGCCCAGACCTACGCGATCACCGGCCCTGGATGGAAAGGCATGCTGCCGGATGGCGTGAAGGAGTACAAGTCGCAGACAAACATCGTGTGGCTGCTTGGCCGCATCTATTGTACCGGCACGCAGGAGGATTATGCAGCCGTGCACAAGCTGCAGGACGAGTGCAAGCTCGTTCCGCTAAGTGCCTATGGCAAGCCGTACACACCGCCTCCGGGAAAGGTCGATCCCTCGATCGACATGAAGACGGCCGTACGCGAACAGGTCAACCGCATGGATGCAGTAGCGTATTTCAAGCTGCTCTGTGAGCTTATGAAAGCCAACCCGCCTTACGCCGCCGACGTGCCCCAGCTTGCCAAGTTCGCGCGCATCGGCATCGTCCCCGGACAGGATTTTGACGAGAGCAAGCTGAAGGCGGATTTCCTGAAGCGCGTACCGGAATTGTCGTTCGACAGGATTATGCTTCAATTCAAGGTCAACAAGGCCATCAGGGACGAGAATGGCTTTGCCTTCACGACGAAAACCGGCATCTACGGCACCGATTATCTGATGCGAGCCTTGGTCACCGCGATTGGCCTCGGCGCCAACCGCCCGCAGGATGCGGTTTATCCGACCTCGCAGAAGGATGCAGACGGTCAAAAGTACAATGGCGCGAACAAGTACGTGATGCGTTTTCCCAAGGGCCACCTGCCTCCCGCCGAAGGATTCTGGTCGCTCACGATGTACGACAGCAGCTACTTCTTTGTGAACAATCCGCTCAACCGCTACTCGATCAGCGCGCGCCAGGACCTAAAGGAAAACCCGGACGGCTCAACCGAGCTTTACATCCAGAGGGACCCGCCTGGCAAAGATAAGGAGTCCAACTGGCTTCCAGCGCCAGCGGGAGATTTCATCCTCATGCTGCGCATGTACTGGCCGCAGGAAACAGACCCGTCGATCATCAACGGCACATGGACAGTTCCTGCCGCCAAGAAGGTCGGCGCTTGAGGATTTACATGATGCCGGCCCATCGTGGTGGGCCGGCCTCATCGCTAATGTCGATCCTGACCTAAATCAGCTCTTAAGCGCCGTATTTTTGAGGCATCCCGGAAAGACTGGAATGTTTGACGAACCGATGTTGACGTCCAGAACTAAAACGGGCCGAGCTGGGCAAGGCCGCCATTTCGGCTTCTGGCCCGTCGCTGACTTTCGCTCTTGGCCTGGCGCTGTCCGCTTCCGAGAGCTGAGCGGAATAGCATCGTGGCGCTGCCCAGGGCAGCCTTTGACCCGAAGCCGACGCGTGAGTTTCTCACGAGGATCACTCGTCTTCCACAACCAAGCCCTCGCCATGGACGTACCAGTTGGCGCGCGACGCCCAATGCACATGCCGGTCCGGTATCGCGTCAAGCGGATCGTCAAAGGCGCCCGCGTGAATGATCACCTCACGGCCGCTGCGCGTCAGATGCGGCATCGGGCAGCCGCACTGTGTGCAGAAGGTAGTTGCAAAACTGCGGGCCTGCGGGAGGTCGAATCGAGTGACCGAACTCTCGCCGCTAAGCCAGCGAAAGGCCGATGCTTTCACGATCACCTCGCAGGAGTGGGCAGTGCCGGTCGCTTTGCGGCAGCGCGAGCAGTGGCAATTCAGGAAGCGGTCAAAGGGGCCATCGACCTCGAACACCACCTCGCCACAGATGCAGCTTCCCCGGTATGCCGCCATGATGCTCTCTCCATAATCGAAAGGCCGTGCTAGCGGCTGCTGAGCTTCCTGTCACGTCAGCAATTGGCCCATCTGCGAAGTCGGACCGCGTCTGTCGAAGGTCCGCTCATCGCGATAAAGGTGACCAGATTTGCTCAACCTGAGTTCTTCGCATTTTGACCCTGAGCGGACTTTTGACCTTTCTAATTCCGTCCTGGGTCGCCGTTTGTTCCCGATTCAACCAAGAGATGCTGTCCATATTCGACCCTGGCGTCCTAATTTTCGGACCCCCCTAAATGCGCCTCCGCAACGGACCCACATTCGTTAAGGACTCAGAATGAGGAAGTAGGTACCTCGGAGGAGCAGTCGCGGAGGAAGCATGGGCATGGAGAAGATGCATCGGCCGAAGTACTGGCGGGATCGCGCGGAGGAGTTCCGGGCTAAGGCTGACAACTGCGAGCACGACGCCGTAAAGCAATCGCTCCGCAAAGTAGCCAAGAACTATGACGAGTTGGCGCGACGCGCGAAGCTGATCCGTTCTGTACAGGACACGGCAGAATGATTCCGCGTTAATGGAACGCCCACTTTAGGACTTAGGGACTCGCCTTTGGCAGGGTGAGTCATGACAGACGACAAGGAAGCGGAGCTTCAAAAACAACAGACGCAGGACCATGGCCCACGTTGCCCAACCTGCGCAGCCTTCCCCCGTTTGACCCAATCCTTGCTCGACACCCGGAAGGGCAAGACCATCCGGCTCTTCCAATGCCAGTGCGGCGAGCGCATCTGGGACGATTAAGGTGTATGGTGCGGCATGGACCGCGCCATCCTTTTAGAGCACCTAAACCAAGCCCGACGACATGCCGCGATGGGTGAGCATCACCTTGCCCGGCAGGAGCAGCTAATCGCAGAATTGGACCGGGGCGGCCACGACACCATGGCCGCCATGAGCGTGCTCACTACGTTGAGGCGCACGCAAGAACTGCATGAGCGGGATATTGAGCGCCTGTTAGGTGAACTGGCAAAGTGAGGGCCGCCTCAGATAGAGGCCTCCTTCATTCAGCCCGCTGACTTCCGCTGCTGTGCAGGTTTTTGGACGCCGGCAACGAGAGACGCTCCGCACGCTCAACTAGCCGGCGTCCAAAAAGCGCCAAGGCACGAAGCCGCGGGAAGTTGGGCACTGGCCGGGCAGCGAGTGCTATGCGGATTTGACGGCGGCGCCGACCTCGATGGTGGACGCGACGGAGGCAGGATGTGACCTGCGGATAGGGTCGCGGGCGAGATTGGGAGCATGCAATGGGCATCTCGGCGGCTGCTCGGAGTGCATCAACGCAGGATCCGGGCACTGCTGGATGCCATTGGGTTGAGCGAGAGCGCTACCGGCGTGGAGCCGGCATATCGGGCCAGGAAAACTGCAAGGCTTACACGCGGTGTTGGTCATGACGTGTCGATCCTGATCGGTGTTGGTCGCCAGCTCGGCGCGCAGCCGGGTGCGAAGGTCTCGATGACGATCATGCGCGCGCCACAGCGGGGACATGGGCACGGCAGCACCCGCGGTGCATCCGGCGCACCATCCGGCTCTTGTTGGGGATCGGCGGCAGACGGGACGACATTGAGGAGTGCGCGGGCGGTTGCGATGCTCTCGGCACGGTTGGTTGAGGCAAAGAGCCCGTAGTGGCGGATGCGGTGGAAACCCTTGGGCAGCACGTGCAGCAGGAAGCGCCTGATGAACTCGTGCGGGTGAAGCCGCATGGTCTTCCAACGGTCGGGGCCGCTGACGCGATAGTCCTTCCAGCGGAACGCAATCGCCTCCTCGTCGGCTGCAACGAGGCGGCGGTTGGAGATGGCGACACGATGGGTGTAACGGGAGAGATAGCGCAGCACCTGCGCGGGCCCCGCGAACGGGGCCTTGCAGTAGACCACCCACTTGATGCTGCGCAGCGGGGCGATGAAGCGCTTGAACGTTGTCTTGTCGGCAAATCCGGCATGGGTGTTGAAGAACTTCAACTCGCCGGCGTCATGCGCATCCATGAGCATCGCCAGTATCTTGCCCCGGAACAGGCGCGCCAGCACGTTGACATGGACGAGGAAGTTGGAGCGCGCGGCGATCCATCGCGTGGTATCGAGCGAGAGCCCTCCACCCGGCACGATCATATGCACGTGCGGATGGTGGGTGAGCGCCGAGCCCCAGGTGTGCAGCACGGCCGTGATACCGATCCGCGCACCGAGGCGCTTGGGATCGCTTGCGATGGCGAGCGTCGTCTCGGCCGCTGCCTTCATCAGCAGGTTATAGATCACGCGTTTGTTCTGGTAGGCGATGTCACGCAACTCGCTCGGCAGCGTGTAGACGACGTGAAAATACGGCACCGGCAATAGCTCCGCTTCGCGGTCGGCCAGCCATCGGCGTGACGCCGCACCCTGGCACTTCGGACAATGCCGGTTGCCGCAGGAGTTGTACGCGATCTCGGTATAGCCGCACGCTGTGTTCTCGCAGCGTGCGACGTGGCCGCCGAGTGCTGCCGTACGACAGCGCTCGATCGCACTCATCACCTTCAATTGCCCGAGGCTCACATGCCCCTGATTGGCGTCACGCCAAGCAGAGCCGTGATCGCGGAGGATGTCCGCGACCTCCAGAACTGGCCGAGCCACCGCCGGCGGCGCTAGGGCGCTGGCGGCTCCTCACTGTCTCGCTGTCGCCGGCGGCGGCGCGAGGCGCTTAGGCCCTCGAGCGGGCTCTCGATCTTGGCAATCAGTCCGATCGCGACGCGACTGTAGCGGGCTGTCGTCTCAAGCTTGGAATGTCCGAGCAACGCCTGGATCACGCGAATGTCCCTGCCGCGCTCGAGCAGGTGGGTCGCGAAGCTGTGGCGAAGCGAATGCAGCGGGACCGTCTTGCGCAGCCCCGCGGCTTTGGCGGCCTCCTTGAACAACCGGCTGAACTGACGCGTGGTCAGTGGCTGACGTTGATTGCGACCGGGAAACAGCCAGCGCTGTTCGGGCGCGACGCCGTTGTTGGACGCGGTCGGCCCCGCCTTCCACCATTGCCGTAACAGCTTCAGGACCTCCGGCGGCAGCATCACGTGCCGGTCCTTGCGGCCCTTCGACTGCACAACGCGGATGATCTTCTGCTCGCTATCGATGTCGCCCGCCCGCAGCCGCACCACCTCGCCGGCGCGCAATCCGCAACCATAGGCCAGCGTTAGCATCGCTCGCGCTTTCAGGCTCGTCGCCATGGTCAGGACACGCTTGATCTCCTCAGGGCTTAGCACCGGCGGCAACCTCTCGGGCTCCTTGATGTGCCAGACCTCGGCCGCCAGATCGTGACGACGTAGCGTGACGCGGAACAGGAACCGCACCCCGGTCATGATCCGATTGCGGTTGCAGATGCTCATCCCGCTCTCGATCAGGTGCAGCTGAAATTGGCGCACCTCGTCGGGGGTTGCCGTATCGGGCGAACGTTTGAGCCAGGCGGCGAACCGCTTGCAACTGTAAATGTGGCCACGCCGCGTGTGCGGGTTGAGCTTGCGCGCAGCCATGTCTTCGATCATACGCTGACGCAGCGGACTGACTGTGTTGGTATCGCTCATGGAGAGCTCCTTCCTGAGTGAGGGTTGCAACACCTCGATTCTCAGGACGGGGGCTCTCCAGTGCTACCACTATCCTCTCAACTGGCTACCGGCCTCTCGGCTCTTGCTCCCGCGCAGCGGGCTGGAGCGCAGCGACTTTGTGCTGTGGCCCTTCGCAACGAAATCGGTTTGTCGCCTGTATGTCCGTTCTGACAGGTAGACCGGACCAGATAGAGGTCGCATGCCTCTCCCAATTCCGAACACCAACCCGTACATAGAGGAGAGTGGACGGAAATTGGTCCAGGAAGTCGGAGTGCACAAATGAGCCCTTCGGGAGCTTTGATCGCGATTCTACCGTGTAATGACCTTGATGCGTCGGAGCGGTTCTACAATCGGTTGGGCTTTGCGCGTCTGGACAATGAAAGGCCTCCTCCGGGGGAGCCCGACACCTATCGCATGCTGTCGAACGGGAAGGGCGGATACCTGGATCTGACGGATGCGGTCGAGGGGTGGCTAACACCGGGTAGAAACCCTTTTGGGCTTTACCTTTATCTGGAGAGTGTTGACGCTGCGGCGCGCGAATTTCAACAGTCACCCGAAGACAAGCCGTGGGGGATGTACGAATTTGCCATGTCTGATCCAGATGAAACTCTGGTCCGTGTCGGATGGCCAACCCGTTTCCGCGCCGAAGCTAAATAATTCGTCCGCAGTTGGCCGTGGGCTGACTTCCCTTCTTGGCCTCGCGCAGTCCGCTTCCAAGGGCTGAGCGGAGAGCCATCATGGAGACGCCGAGGACAGCCTTTAACCCGAGTCGGACATCGGGTCGCAGCGTCCAGGGTCGATTGGGCGCCCTTTCGCACCCGTCGCAAAGTGCTAGGCTGAGGCGTCGATGAGCTTTCCCCCGGAGGGATAGATGAAACGGCGCCATTTCATCACCACACTCGGTGTTGCGGCTACGTGGCCGCTCGCAGCGCGCGCGCAGCAAGCAGCGAAGATGAAACGGATTGCTTTCGTTAACTCGGGCGGTAACGCCAGCCGCGTCAGCGTGAGCGGTCCACCGCCTTTCCGCGCTTTTTTCGAAGAGCTAAGTCGCCTTGGCCATGTTGAGGCCAAAAGCTCAGGGTGGAGCGTTACTCAGGAGAAGGGCGAGCGCGCTACGCCGAATTGGCCCGCGATGTCGTCAACACGCATCCCGACTTGATCGTGGTTTCGGGCGGCCGTCTATCGCTGGATTTCAAAATGGCGACGACCACGATCCCGATCGTGACGATAATCCTCGATTCGATTGCAATGGGACTTACGACAAGCATAGCGCGGCCGGGCGGCAATATCACAGGCGTTGCTATTGCCGGGGGATTGGAAATCATAGGAAAGCGTTTGGGTCTGCTGGTCGAGGCGGTGCCAAAACTGTCCACCGTCGGCTACGTTGCATCGCAACCATTCTGGGAAGATCCAAGAGGCACGACAGTTCGAGAAGCGGCCAAACACGCAGGCGTTTTGTTGTCTCCGGCTATGCTGAGCGCTTTTAACGAAGCAGAGTACCAACGCGTCTTCAGGTCGATGGAACAAGATCGAGCGGATGCGTTCATGGTATCTGATGAACCCGAGAACGCCACTAATCGCGAGACGATTGTCGAATTGGCCGCGAAAGCGCGGATTCCTGCAATTTATCCGATCCGTGATTTTGTCGAAGTTGGCGGACTGATGGCTTACTCAATCGACATGGTAGACACTCTTCGCCGCCTAGCCACCCTCATCGGAAAAATTCTTGGAGGTGCCAATCCGGGGGATATTCCTTTCTATCAGCAGACCAAATTCGCGCTCGTCATCAATCTTAAGGCCGCCAAAGCGCTCGGCCTCGAAATGCCACCGACACTACTCGGTCGCGCCGATGAGGTGATTGAATAGGGACACGCGCGCAGGTCCGGTGTCGCGCGCCATGGAAAACTGCCCCCTCGGCGTCATGAGGAATTGCCCCCTCCTTGGATAGCCGAGGAGAGAGTGAATGAAAGAGGAACGAATCGCGGAAAGCTCGTCGTGGATTGATCCACGGGGGCAGGTGATGAAGACGCCGGATGACGTGGCGGAGATGTTGCGCCTGAGGGCGTGCGGGTGGGGTCTGAAGCGGATTGCGCGGCAGCTGGGCTGCAGTCATCACACGGTGAAGGGCTACGTGGCGGCGGGCGGTGTGAAGCCGTTCAAGTCGCCTGAGCGGGCGAAGCGGCTCGACGGCCTTGAAGGTTGGCTGCGCGAGCGGTTCATCAGGCATCGGGGCAATGCGGATGTGGTGCGCCAGGACCTGTTGGCCGAGAAAGACGTGGCGGTCAGCCGGCGAACCCTACAACGGGCCGTGCAGCCGTATCGCCAGGCGCTGAAGGCGGAGGCGCTGGCGACGACGCGGTTCGAGACGCCGCCGGGCCGGCAGCTGCAGATCGACTTCGGCGAGCGTCTGGTCGAGATCAGCGGGGCGAAGATAAAAGCGTTCGTGTTCGTGGCGACGCTCGGACATTCGCGGCGGCTCCATGTGCGTGCGTTCCGGGCTGAGAAGCAGGAGCATTGGTTTGCCGGGCTCGAGAGCACATTCACGACCCTCGGCGGTGTGCCTGAGGAAGTGCTGATGGACAATCCACGCGCGCTGGTGGTGCGCCACGACGCAGTGAGCCGGTCGGTCCAATTTAACGACAAGCTCATCGCGTTCGCGAAGCATTGGGGCTTCCGTCCTCGCGCCTGCGCGCCGTATCGGGCGCGGACGAAGGGCAAGACGGAGAATGGCGTCGGTTACGTGAAGAAGAACGCGATCGCGGGGCATTCCTTCGCGAGCTGGGAGGCATTCGAGGCGCATCTGGCCGGGTGGGAGCGTGAGGTGGCGAACGTGCGAATCCACGGCACGACCGGCGAGGCGCCGATTGCTCGCTTTGCGCGTGACGAGGCCCACCGGTTGAAGCCGCTTAGCGGGCAACCGTCGTTCGGATCGTTGCGTGAACTGACCCGCGTCGTCGGCCATGATTGTGCCGTCGAGATCGACACGAACAGCTACTCAGTGCCGTGGCGCCTGATTGGCGAGCGCGTGGCGGTAACGATCGCGGCCGGGGAAGTGCGGATCCGCCATGGATTGCACCAGGTTGCGATCCACAAGCAATCGGATGGACGCCGGCTGCGGATCATCGACACCGCCCATCTCGATGGTGTTGCTGGTCACAGCGGCGCGGTCCGCCGGGCTGAGATCGCGGCGGCGGTGCTGGGGCCGTCCTCACCGCCGTCGTTGTTGCGCCCTCTTGCCGAATACGAAGCCGTGGTCGGAGGAAGCTTCTGATGGCGCGGGCAAAGAAGATAATGGAAGCAACGACCGATCCGCTCGATGCCATGCTGGCGCGACTGCAGCTCTCCGGTATCCGCGATCAGCTCGACAGCCTGCTCGACGAGGCGGCGCGCGCGAACCTGTCGGCGCGTGAGACGCTGATCCTGCTGTGCGAGCGCGAGATCGCACGCAAGGACCATCGCCGCATAGAGATGGCGCTGAAGCTCGCACACTTCCCGGCGGTGAAGGAGCTTGCTGGCTTCGACTTCGAGGCGCAGCCGTCAATTGATCCAAAGCAGATCCGTGATCTTGCCGCATCACGTTGGATAGCCAACGGAGAAAACGTGCTGCTGCTCGGCCCGCCAGGCGTAGGTAAGACGCACTTGTCGATCGCGCTCGGGCGAGAGGCGATCCTGGCCGGATACACGGTACAGTTCACCACGGCGACGACGCTGGTCGCTGGCCTTGCCAAGGCGCACGGCGAGCGACGCCTAGACGAGAAACTTCTCGCGCTGTCGAAGCCAAAGCTGCTCATCGTCGACGAACTCGGCTACCTGCCTCTGGAACCTGACGCGGCCCATCTGTTCTTCCAACTAGTCAGCCGGCGATACGAAACCGGCGCGATGCTGATCACGTCGAACCGCAGCGTTGCCGAATGGGGTACGGTGTTCGCCGATCCCGTGGTCGCCACCGCGATCCTTGACCGGCTCCTGCATCACAGCCACGTGCTGACGATCCGCGGCGACAGCTACCGGCTCCGCGCCAAGCGCAAAAGCGGCCTTATCAAGACGCCGACCGCCGGTGACGGCCCTCCGGTCGGCTCCGCCTCCCTCCGGCCCGTCACCGGCGGAAACAACCTTCAACCGAGATCATAATCCCGATGGTGGGGGCAGTTCTTCGTGACGCAAAGGGGGCAGTTCCGGATGGCGTTTGACATCCGGAAATGGCCCTTCAGCGACATTGTACAATTGCTGCTTCTCCGCCGCTGTTGGGACTTGAGCGGACATCAGGCGGCGGCCAGCCGCTTAATGAGTACACGGCCTAAGTCGGTGGCCCTCCCGGCTCTCCAACTGATCGGGACAAACTTCGGTAGGCTAGTTCTGCCTGCTCCTTTGTTAGATTGGCTGCCCATTGGGTGCCGATCAGCGCGGGTCCCTTGCGCTCTCGATCGTAAACCATCCAACCCTTGCCTCCCATCCGGACAACAAACCTGCTTGCCCTAGCCTCTCTTTCACTCACCATTGCCTACTTTTCCTCAATAGGACGCAACTCAATTGTGCTCACTCAGAGATTGCATTTTTATGAAACAGATGACCCTAACTTGCAATTACCGAGCCAACCTCGGCTAGGTCCCTAAGTGGGAAAAGGAACAATTGTTCCCAAGCGGGCAAGCGTGATTCGCTTTCGCCGTCTGCCACTCCTACCTTGTGGCTTGGTCAGTGGAGTTCTGCGTATGGCCTCGCCCTCGATCATCCCGAACGATCGGCTCGACAAGGATTTCTACCTTGTCCTGGAAGACTTCCGCGACGGTGCAGCATTCCGCGAAACTGACGAAGGCATCGACCACGCCACGCTCATCGAGGACCTCCTCAGCGGGCAGTACGGCAAGGTGCTGTGGGTGGTTGCTTTCAATCCCGTCGAGGGATGGTCCAGGGATGCCTCAGAGAACGTCGTGCGCGAGCTCGAGCACCGCATTGCAGCAGAGGGGCGACGAGATCACGGATGGCCTGAAGGATTTTATCGAGAGTCATCTCGGCCGCACGATCGGCGTGCAGTTGGCGCTGCCATTGAGGGTCAATCATGCCTGACAAAGGAAAGCCCGTTGGCTCCTTGCAACCGCTTTGCGAAGCCGATCACTACATCCGTTGCACGATCTGCGGCGAGCTGTTCGACATGCGCGACCTCGGCCAGGTGCTCGATCATCTGCACGGCCATGAGATCGAGGAGGAGCCGATGCTGAGCGACCCGGTGACTCACCTGACCAGTCGAGGTCGGAGGAACGCGTGTCGAGCAGTGGAGCAGTGCTCTTCAATAGGAACGGCGCAGCAGCCGAGCCTTCTCTCCTGACAGGAGGAGAGATGCCGGAAAACTGCAGTCCGGTGCCGAAGGAAGTGATTAATCAACCCACTCTGCATAGACTGTGGCTTCAGGGATTGTCCGGTCTTTTGGGGTCCAGGCTGAGGCTTTCTTCCTTGAGGCGCTGCTCCGCCTCGAACCAGAACTCGTCTATTCGGCCTTCAGGCCTACCAGCTTCCTCCCAAAGCTTGTAGGCGCGGGCTCGTATGTCCTCTAAATCAACGTGAGACATGTTGTTTCATCCTCCCTTGCTCCGCGTCAAGTGCCATTGTACCGGCTGCCGGGACCAGAACTCCGAATTTGCGAAGGCAACCTGTTTGGCGATGTGGAGTTCCCCCGCCCGTCAGACAACAAAAGTGGGTAACTGATCGCCTAGGGCCGCGGCTGGAGAAGTCGACGAGGCGAATCTGGGGTTCTCACCGTAGGAACGATGGTCCAAGGCGAGTCTTGGCTATTCGTGCGTTTCCGACGCATGAGGCTCTCCGACGGATAGCCCGAGCGGCCCCAGCCCTGGGCCAACGTCCAGGCCTGGGGTCGTTTCATTGCATAGGCAGGCCGAGATTAGCCGCTATTGCTGCGCCTGAGCGTCGCGAGCAGCGTCGGCTCGTTCGCGCAAGGTCATTCGAGGGCGTAGGTCCAATTCTCAATACATGTTCGGCCGGATGGCGGAGCGACGAGGCCGACCCCGGTGAACTTTCTTCGCGATCGTCGCGAGCAGGCGCCGCAGAGGCCGGTCGGTCTCCCGTGGTCTACCACTTGCAGAGCTCCTTTCTTTGCTGGGAACTGATGCAGCTCTATTGCATTCACGCCGATCAGCTGCCGACCGCACCCCCAGTGGCAGTGCCGGTGACGTTGTCCGCCGCGTCCAAGCCGAGCCGGACCAGACCTCCGTGGTGGTCTACGGCTCCCCGATGCCCCTGACCAACGACATCGGCCGCCCATAAGCTTCCCGTGTCTCCGATGCACGTCGACCGATCGCGCGCCAGATCGCGGACGGTGTTCACCAACGCAAGGTGGATCAACGCCGGGGAAACTTTTCCGATCAGCCGCCCCGTCATGGCTTCAGAGCTGACGTCCCAGCCGAACGATGATGTCGCTCGCCTTAAATATTTGTGCATCGGCGGGCAGCAGCCGCCATAACGTCTCGCCGACGATGAGATTCGGCGCCGGCAATTCATGCTCGGCGAAATTTGCCACGATCTGTAGCGTATCTCCGGCTGTTGTCTTCCAGCGGATGTCCAATCCTCCCGTGCGCGGGCTCTTTCCAAGCAGCCTTCGCTCGGCCGAGACAAAGCCGGTCCCAATCAACGGGACGATCTTCTCGCGGCGGATCCGCAGCAATTGGGCCGTTAGGGCGCGGAACTTGAGGGTGCCCGGAGAGCTATCGATGGTCTTCCAATTGAGCTTCGATGATTGAAACGTTTGCGCGTCACACGGGTCCGGAATCCTGGCTCGCATTTCAGGCGTCGCGAACGCCTTGAAATGCGCGAACTCCTTCCGTCGTCCCTCGCGCGTCAATTCGGCCGCTTCGCCGGACCAATCCGCGAAGAACAGGAATGGGGTGTCGGCCGCTGCCTCCTCACCCATGAACAACATGGGGATGTGCGGACTGAGCAGAACGAGCGCGAGCGCCTGAGTGAGTTTTTCCGGACTGACCAGTTTCGACAAACGCTCCCCGAGGGCTCGATTGCCGATCTGATCATGGTTCTGCGCAAAGAAGATGGTGGCTTCGGGCGGAAGGTGAGCGCTCGGCTCGCCGCGCGGTTCGTTGTGAAGTGGAAAGACTTCACCCTGGTATGCAAATCCCTCCGTCAAAGATCGTGCGAGATGCTCGAGCGGCTTATCGGCAAACGCACGATAATAGCCCTCATCCTCCCCCGTCAGTAGAACATGCAGCGCGTTGTGAAAATCATCACCCCACTGCGCGTCATAATACCTCGCCTGGCCCAGCTTGCGCTCAAGTAGATGAGCCTGGTTTGCTTCATTCTCCAGCATCAGATGCACGCGGCGGCCCGGCAATTCATGACGCACCGTCTCGGCGAGCTCGATGAGAAAGTGTCGCTCCGAATCGTCCTTGAGCGCGTGGACCGCATCGAAGCGGAGGCCGTCGAAGCCGTAGTCGCGCAGCCACATCAGCGCGTTCTCGATCAGAAACTCGCGGACAAACGCGCCCTCGCGTCCCTCCAGGTTAACCGCAGGTCCCCACCCGGTCGTATGATGCGTCGTGAAGAAGCTCTCCGCATAGCTGTGGAGATAATTCAGCTGCGGTCCGAAATGGTTATAGACCACGTCCAGATAGACCATGATGTCGAGCGCGTGAGCGGCCCGCAAAAGCCGCTTGAGATCCTGCGGCCGGCCATAACGCGCATTTGGTGCGTTCAGTAGCACACCGTCATAGCCCCAATTGTGCCGGCCAGGGACGTCGTTGAGCGGCATGAGCTCGATGGCCGTAATGCCGAGATCACGCAGGTGGGGCAACCTGCTCTCAACACCGGCGTAGGTCCCTTCCTGGCTAAAGGCGCCAATGTGCAGCTCATAGATGACCATCTCCTCCCAGGGACGCCCTGGATAGAGAACTGGGTCACGAAGCGTCGCCGTGTCGACAACCTCGCTCGGTTCCCCGACATCGTCCGGCTGAAAGAAGGATGCAGGATCGGGGACGACCAGGTCTCCATTGATTCTGAATTGATAGCGTGTGCCGGCGTGAGCGGTAGGGCTCAACAATTGATACCAACCCTCACTGTCACGTGGCATCCGCCGCGGCGGTCGGTCGGCCTCGAGCAATTCGACCGATCGTGCGGTCGGCGCCCAGAGATTGAAGGCGACCCCATGATCCACGATCTGAGGACCGTGACGCCGGATCTGCCCGACTGCTCCTAGCCTTTGAGACAAGCCGTTCGCCTTTCACGCTGCATGTTCTTGTTCGGCATGCTTTGGCGAGTCCTTGCGGCATCTCAACGCGCTTTACGTTCGCTTAAGCAATGCGTGAGGACGAAGAAGCTTGCGTCGGTGCATTCGTTCCTAGGTAGCGTTGGTTGGCGGGAGCGTCGGACAAAGACTCGCGCCTCTCAGCCGGGAGGGCTTCTGTACACTTTTCGACCGAGCACAGAAAAAGGCGTAGTTTATTGTAGCACTTAGGAACCATTGCTGCGGCGCAGAATTTCTGGATAGTGCTTCATTGGGGAAGCGCATCTGGAATCCAAAAAGATGGTTGGCGTAGACCACTTCGGCCGGCGGGCGTAGCGGATGAGAATCCTGTTCGCTACCCCCGAAGTATCAGACTTCGTTCAAGTGGGCGGTCTTGCTGCGGTATCGGCGGCCCTCCCACGCGCCTTGCGCAATTTTGCTGACGTACGGGTCGTCATTCCCGGCTATCCGGCCGTTCTGCGCGGGCTCAAGGATCTCAAGATCATCGGTCAATGCCAACCATTCGCTGCTCTTCCGGCATTCGATGTCGGTCTTGGGCATACCGCAGATGGCTTGAGCTATTATGTCGTTCGTTGCCGAGAGTTGTACGAACGGGACGGAACACCGTATGGAGATAGGCGTGGCGCTGATTGGTCCGACAACAACGTCCGTTTTGCAACCTTCTCATACGCTGCCGCGCAGCTCGCCAGAGGCCTGGTCGACAAGGATTGGCAGGCCGATCTCGTCCACGCCAACGATTGGCAATGCGCGCTGATCCCGGGCTATCTGGAATGGCATTACGCCCACATTCCCACGGTCTTCACGATCCACAATCTCGCCTATCAAGGCGTCTTCGACCGCAGTTCGCTCGCGCCGCTCGGCATTCCGGAGACCAGCTTTAACATTGATGGCGTGGAATTCTACAATCGCCTGTCTTTCATCAAGGCTGGCCTCGTCTACGCCTCTCACCTGACCACCGTCAGCCAAACCTATGCCCGCGAAATCACCACCGCTGAGTTCGGGTGCGGTCTCGAGGGATTGTTGCGGAAACGGGCCGATCGCGATCAGTTGTCGGGAATCCTGAACGGGATCGACGAGAGTTGGGATCCGCGGACGTGCTCGTCGCTGTTTCAGCCGTTCGGGGCCGGCGATTGGGCCGATCGGGCGATGAATGCCGACGATGTCCGGGACCAGTTCGGTCTTGCCGTGTCTCGCGGTCCGCTGTTCGCCCTGGTCGCGCGCCTGGTCCATCAGAAGGGCGTTGATCTCGTCATCGAGAGCGCGCAGGCAATCGTCGACGCGGGCGGCCAGATCGTCGTCACGGGCAAGGGCGAACCCCGCTTCGAGGAAGCCCTGCTCCAGGCGCAGGAGCGAGCCCCGCAGTCGATTGCCGTCAAGATTGGCTTCGACGATGCCGAGGCGCGCAAGATCTTCGCCGGCAGCGACTTCACGCTGATGCCCTCGCGCTTCGAGCCTTGCGGGCTGAGCCAGATGTATGCCCAGCGCTTCGGTTCTTTGCCGATCGGCCATCGCACCGGCGGTCTTGCCGAGACGATCGTCGACGGCGAGACCGGCTTCCTGTTCGATCAGGCGTCGGCCCCGGGCTTTCTCGGCAGTCTTTGCCGCGCCTTCTCGACGTTCGGCATGAAGGACCGCCTCGATCGAATGCGCAGAGCCGCCATGGCGCAGGCCTTCGACTGGAGGCAATCGGCCAAGTCCTACGCGGATATCTACCGATCATCGATCTAGAAGATATCGAGCACAGATCATGAAAATCGCGCAACCGCTCCGCTTGCGGAGAGCTGCCCGCCAGGTCTCAGAGGTCGATCATTTGCGCTATCCCTTATGCGGCGCTGGGTGGATCGGATTGTCAGGACATGGTATGGACGTCTCGATCTGCCCGATCTGAAGCCTTTCTACTCCGCCTTCCCCGAACCTTAGCCGGTCTCGACTTCGGACGCACAACGCCATCCGATGCCCCGGTCAACTGGCTCGCTACCGGTGCTGGCCGGAGCCCTCTGTGTCTCGTCATGATCGAGGCGATCGCTTGCGGCGCGCCTGTGATTGCCCCTTCCCACGGCTCGGCGCCGGAAATCATCGACCATGGCCTAAGCGGGTTTGTCGTGCAACCGTAGAGGAGGCGGTCGCGGCGGCGAACGCAGTCGGTACATTGGATCGAGCGGCGATCCGCAAGCAGTCCGAAAAACGCTTCACGGTGGAGCGAATGGCGAGCGACTATCTGACCGCCTATCGCCGGTTACTGGCCCTTCAGCAAAGACGGCAAGTGGACGGGCTCGGAGTCTTGAAAGCAACAGCGAGATCAGCATTCCGACACCTTCCGCCGGTTGGAAATCGCCGCCGCCGCGGCTGGCTGACATCCTCAGGAACGGAATCAGCGAGCGGCGGTTAGAAGACAGAGGAGTTGCCGCCATGCGCCGCTCGACACCCAAGCCCATCCGAAACAAGCTCGACCTGACCGACGGCGTTCAGATGCGCCTCCTGAGAAAACGTCTGGGTCTGTCCGATGCCGAGCTGACCGCGATCGCCGAGCGTATCGGCAATTCGATCTCCGCGATCAGCAAGGAAGTCGCCAAGCAGCGCGCCAGCACGCTGACCAACCAGGCTCACGTGCCGCCTACGGCTGTGATCGCCTCGGCTGGGGCCACCGAGCAGGCGGCGGCCGAGATACCCACACCAGCGCCGACGTCCTGACCAGATTGTCATCGGGGGCAGATATGGACCAAAAAACGCAATCTGACGACGCCCTGACGCGGGCGGCGTCGAGCCTGCGCCGATCCCGCGTCAGCGAGGGCAAACCGTTTCCGCTCGGCGCCACCTGGGACGGCCTTGGCGTCAATTTCGCGCTGTTCTCGGCCCACGCCACCAAAGTGGAGCTCTGCCTATTCGACGACGAGGGCGAAACCGAGCTCGAGCGGATCGAGCTGCCGGAATACACCGACGAAGTCTGGCACGGCTATCTACCCTCGGCCCGCCCCGGCACCGTCTACGGCTATCGCGTCCATGGCCCTTACGAGCCTGACGCCGGGCACCGCTTCAATCCCAACAAGCTCCTGCTCGATCCCTATGCCAAGCAGCTCGTGGGACGACTGCGCTGGGGCGCCGAGCTGTTCGGCTATCAGCTCGATCACGCCGATAAGGACTTGTCCTTTGACGAGCGCGATAGCGCGGCACTGATGCAGAAATGCCGCGTCATCGACCCCGCATTCACCTGGGGGGCGGCGCGCAAGCCCGAAGTGCCGTGGGATCGGACGATCGCCTATGAGATGCACGTGAAAGGCTTTACCCAGCTGCACCCGCTGGTGCCCGAGGCAGACCGCGGCACCTTCTCGGGGCTGGCGCATTCGGAAATTCCTGCCTATCTACGCTCGCTCGGGATCACCAGCGCGGAGTTGCTGCCGATCCATGCCTTCGTCGACGACAGCTACCTTGTCGACAAGGGCCTGCGTAACTACTGGGGCTACAATTCCATCGGGTTCTTCGCCCCGGAGCCGCGCTACCTGAAGACGCCGTTTGCGAACGAATTCAAGGAAATGGTCAACCAGTTCCACGCTCACGGCATCGAGGTCATCCTCGACGTCGTCTACAATCACACTTCGGAAGGCAATGAACTCGGACCCACGCTCTCGTTCAAGGGCATCGACAACGCCAGCTATTATCGCCTGCTGCCGGAGCAGAAACGTTACTACATCAACGATACCGGCACCGGAAATACCGTGAACCTGTCGCATCCACGCGTGCTCCAGCTGGTCGCGGATTCCTTGCGCTATTGGGCAACCGAGATGCGGGTCGACGGTTTCCGCTTCGACCTCGCCACCATCCTTGCGCGCGAGCCCTATGGTTTCGACGAAGGCGGCGGCTTCCTCGACGCCTGCCGCCAGGATCCGGTGCTTTCCAGCGTCAAGCTGATCGCAGAGCCCTGGGACATCGGCCCCGGCGGCTACCAGGTCGGCCGGTTTCCGCCCGGCTGGGCCGAGTGGAACGACAAGTTCAGAGATACCGTGCGCGCCTTCTGGAAGGGTGATGAAGGCACGTTGCCAGACCTTGCCAAGCGCGTGTCAGGGTCCGGCGACCTCTTCGACAAGCGCGGACGGCGACCCTGGGCCAGCGTCAACTTCGTCACGGCGCATGACGGCTTCAACCTCAACGACCTCGTCTCGTACAACGAGAAGCACAACGAGGCGAATGGAGAGGACAATCGCGACGGACACAGCAACAACCATTCCTGGAATTGCGGCACCGAAGGTCCCACGGACGACCATGAAATCACTACGTTGCGCGAACGTCAGAAGAGGAACCTGCTCGCGACGATGCTGCTGTCCCACGGCACGCCGATGCTGCTCGCAGGCGATGAGTTGGGGCACACCCAGAATGGCAACAACAATGCCTATGCCCAGGACAACGAGACGACCTGGCTAAACTGGATGGGTATCACCGCGAACGGCCGCAACCTTCGTGAATTCGCGCGCAAGCTGATTGCGACGCGCAAGGCCTTTCCGATCCTCTATCGCAGCCGGTTCCTGGTCGGCTCCCACAATGAAGAGCTCGACGTCAAGGATGTGACCTGGCTGTCACCTTCTGGCGATGAGATGACGGACGAGCAATGGCAGGACGGAAACTCCAAGTGCTTCGGGATGCTGCTTGACGGACGTGCTCAGGAGACCGGCATCAAGCGCCGCGGGTCGGATGCAACGATGCTTCTGGTCTACAACGCGCACCATGATGTCGTAAACTTCACCCTTCCGCAGGTAGCCGACGGTCTCAGCTGGTTGGGCCTGATCGACACGAACCGGCCAGACGCGCGAATGGCGGAGTTTGAGTTCGGGCACGCTTACGAGGTTACCGGACGGTCCCTGTTGGTATTCGGGCTTGCCAACGATAATGTCGCGACGCGGCGCCTACGGCAGGGCCTCGGCGCGCTGCTGGATATCGCCGACACGCCTCTATCCGGTTAGATGGACCAACCCGCTACAGTTGCTCAGCATTCTTCCCGACGGACGCTAGTGCCTCCTGCTCCGAAAGACCTGACATCGGATGAAAGACGCGAGCGGCGCCGGTTCGCCGGGAAAAGCAGCGCGAGGATAACATCCTGCGCGCGGCAAAGATGCACCGCGTTAGGCTAAAGATGGAGAGCGAGGGGCTTCCGCCACCGCCTGATTTGCAGAAAACGGTCTTCGTAGGCTGTTCCGGCTGGCGCTACT
Source organism: Bradyrhizobium sp. USDA 4486 (assembly GCF_054057995.1). Classification (NCBI taxonomy): domain Bacteria; kingdom Pseudomonadati; phylum Pseudomonadota; class Alphaproteobacteria; order Hyphomicrobiales; family Nitrobacteraceae; genus Bradyrhizobium; species Bradyrhizobium sp. USDA 4486. The sequence continues at coordinate 1,010,853 of NZ_JBSRZV010000001.1, read as the reverse complement.
GGAAATGGCGGGATTCATTTTACGCATCAGTGCCGCAACCGAACTGGTTCGCGCATTACGCCTCCGTCTTCGATACGGTCGAGATCAATGCGTCCTTTTACTCATGGCCGACCATCGCGAACGTTCACGCCTAGCGCCGCCAGCCCGGCGGCAAGGGAGTGGTTTACACCGTAAAGGTTTGCGAACTCATCACCCATGTCAAACAGTTCAAGGGCACGAAAACGCTGATCCGCGATTTTGGCATTATCGCGGATATCCTTGGCGAGCAGATGGGCTGCTTTCTGTTCCAGCTCCCGCCGAGCTACCGATACACGAAGGCCCGCCTCGCGGCGATCGTGAGCCAGCGTTGATCCTAAGCGCCGCAACGCGCTCGAGTTCAGGAACAAGAGCTGGTGGTGTGAGGAAGTCTATCGTGCCCTGCGTAATGCCGGGATCATCTTCTGCTCCTGCGGCGGTCCGCGCCTTCCTGACGAACTCGTCCGGACAGCGGATGAGGTTTACGTACGTCTCCATGGACCCGAGCGCTGGTATCACCATAATTACTCGGACGAAGAACTTCTGAAATGGGCGAGCAGGATCCGGGGGAGCGGCGCTAAGAGAGCCTGGATTTATTTCAACAACGACTACGACGCTCATGCGCCTGATAATGCGCAAGCTCTATATCGCATGCTGGCGCCCTCCAGCCCAAACGGAGGGCCCCCCATCCCACTTAGGAACCTAGCCCGCAGCGGATGCTTACCTTCGGCAGGCGGGGCTGCAGGAGCCCCAGCAAAGCCAGTCGGAGTGGGCATGCTTTTTTGGTTTTCAGCACTGACACTCATGTCCGATGCCCTCGAGGTCATGGATATGCGCCTCCGGCAGATGGCCGTGGGAAACGGCACGTCTGACGAAATGTTTCTCATGGTGGCGAGAAGCTAGACGCCGCCTCGGAGGCCGGTTCGATTTTCATGCGCGGCGGCGACTGCGGCCACGTTCTTGACCATTACAGGAAGATCGTCGCAGCGAATGTCGAGCGACTGTCAGCCGGGCGATAGGAACGCCGTGCAAACCGCGCTTCAGATATTTTGAAGATCCTCTTCCGGTCTTGCCCGCTCTGTTTCTGCCATTGACCGGGTATGTGGCCCAGGGCAAGGGCAAACGCCGGGTTCATCGCACATCGCGCAGGCCCGGACGACGGGCATGTGCTGACCCGCTTCGTCTGTTCGATGAAAGTGCACACAAGCTCCAACGGGAGTTAGCAGCGCACCGCCGAGTTCAAGTTAGGACTGCCGCATATCGGTATGCCCAAGAGGTCCGCCACGGGTCAGCTGCGGGGCGTTGCCCCTTCTTCAAGTGATCCGTTCGTACCCACAAGCCCTCTGTGCGGTCCGGAGATCACGACCATGCGATAGCTACCGCAGCCTCCTCCTCGCGATCCTGACGTCGCTCACGCATGTATCCGCTGGCTGTCGAGCATCGATCTCAATCGCGACGACAGCTCTGGCGGCGAGATGGGCTTCTGAATCAGAATGACGCCCCGTTCGAGGCGACCCTGATGGACGATGGCGTCTCGCGCATACCCTGTCATGAAGAGGACCTGCAGTCCGGGTCGATCGGCGAGCGCGCGCTCAGCGAGCTGCCGGCCGTTCATGCCCGGCATCACGATGTCGGTCAAAAGCAGATCAATTCCCAAGGCACGGTTGTCGATGAACTCCAGAGCTTTCTCAGCGTGCTCCGCCACTAGGACCGAATAGCCCATCTCACCCAACAGCTCGGAGAGATGCTCGCGGACACCGCGATCATCTTCAACGATAAGGATTGTTTCGCCCCGTCCCCGCAGGATTTCGCGGCTAGGGTCTTCCAGCAGGACAGGGCTCGTCGCTTTGGAGCGGGGCAGATACAACTTGACCGTCGTACCCTTGCCGACCCGGCTGTCGATCACGACGTGCCCCGCGGATTGCCTGATGAACCCGTACACTTGGCTGAGACCAAGACCGCTTCCAGCTCCGGGACCTTTTGTCGTGAAGAACGGCTCGAACACCCGCTCGAGCACTTCGGGCTTCATGCCCGTTCCTTCATCGGCAACCGAGATGACAACGTACTCGCCGGGAGCGAGGCTTTCCACGTTGGCACAGAAGTCGGCGTCGAGGGCAATGTTGCCTGCCTCGATCGTTAGCCTTCCTCCCTTCGGCATCGCATCGCGAGCGTTGATGGCGAGATTGATGATGGCCGCCTCCAGCTCGACCGGATCGACGTCTGTTATCCAGAGGTCGGTAGCTCGAAACGTGTCAATATGGATTTTTTCTCCCAACGACCTGATCAATAGACCGGCGACTTGAGTCAAGACCCGGCTCACGTCAATTGGCTTTGGGTCGAGTGGCTGCCGCCGCGAGAAGGCGAGCAGGCGGCGAACGAGTTGCGCAGCCCGTTCGGCTCCACTCAATGCGTTGCGGGCCTGCCGCTGGGTCTTCTCGTCCTCCGTCGTACGGCGTACGATAGCTTCCAGATTGCCCATGACAATCGAGAGTAGGTTGTTGAAGTCGTGGGCGATCCCCCCCGTGAGCTGACCGATCGCCTCCAGCTTCTGCGACTGGCGGACGACGGCCTCCGCACTTTGGCGCCGGCGAACTTCGGCATAGAACTGGTTGGTCCGCCGCAACGCGAGGTATTCAAGCCACAGGATCAGGCCGAGCGTTGGCGCGCCGAACGCGAGCTGAATAAGAAGCCATAGGCTCCATTCGCGCCAGATCGACATCACTTCGAGACTGGAAGTGACGTATATCGGCAAATTCGCAAGGTGCCGGACCTCGAAGCGCCTCTTCAGTCCATCCACCGCCGAGACCGTGGTGTATTTCGCCGTGCGTCCTTGCGCTGCCGTGGCTCGGCGGAAGCCGGTGTTCTCAGACAAGACGATCTCGGGAGCGGCCGGCACTGGGTAGCGCGCGAGGACGACGCCGTCCTCCCGGATAATAGCGTGGCTGGCGGACGCGCCGGCGCTAAGGGTGGCAAAAAACTTCTCGAATGCGCTCGGCGGTACGACGACGGCGCTGATTCCAGCGACGGCTCCCGTCTGATCGTGCCATTTCTTGCTGACCGAGAAGAACGCCGGACCGCCGATCTTTGGAATCAGAATTTTCCCGATGAACGTTCGGGTTTTGGGGTCCTGTTGTGCTATGAAGTAGTCGCGGTCAGAGTTGTTCAAGTCAGGAGCCGGAAACACGGACGATGTGACCAATGGTCTGCCCGACTGGTCGAACAGCCAAATGGCCTGGAGATCCGGCGCTTTCCCGATCATCTCCTCTAGTGCTTCGTGGAGGTGCTCCTGGTCCGCCTTCAGACTTTCGCTGCTGTGTTTGCGGGTTATTCCTTCGACACTGGCAAAAAGGATTTCGATCTCTTCAAACACCTTGTTGGTGTGCTCCACGGCGATGTCGAGCGAGCGACTGATCCGCTCGTTGGCCGACGTCGAGACGAACCTGTAGTGCTCCAGGCTCGCGACGCTCAGAACGAAGAGCGCTCCCAAGACGGTGGCTGCCATGACCAGAGTGAAGCTTGCCGCAGCCGACCGAGGAGCTTCATTTTTCGGGTCCGCGCTCACCCGCAGCAACAGGCCCGGGGCGAGCTGGCCCCCTCAGCCTCCCCGATTGTCGAAGTTTCATTGGCCATGGACTTCCCCGGTCAGGGAACGTAATCCTCGCGAACTTAGTTGGTTCCATCGCTGACTTCCTGGCGTGCTGGCGCCGATTCACGCTGCCGCGCTTTCGTGCTAGCGTCCCGTGCCGCGCTGATCGCGCGGAAAGGCGCGGCACCGGCCGCAGGAGCCGTACCAGAGCGGCCCCTGCGGCCAAGGTAGCCGCCGTCGAGAGATCATCGGTCGCTACAGACTTGCTCGCGGACGGAGCACAGCTCAAGCGTCCGCAATTGCGTTGCAAAGCAAAGCCCACGACGGATCGCGCCGGGTTTCCATTGGTGATTGAAGTCTCGCCTCCGGTGCTTCGTCGCACAGTTGGTCGCCGGACTGTTTGCCCCTTCCGGAGTATCCTTCGGCAGGAGAGAAAACTGCCTCAGCAGTCCTGAACACGTTTGCAAGTTAGGCCGACTTCTGCGTTGCCTCCGTGAGCGCAGCCTTAGCCACCTCGGTCAGTCCGGAAAGGGTTCTGTTGCCTTGGATCGCGCTGTCCAGCAATCTTTCAGCGATCTTCTTTCTCAGCTCGTGATTGCCACCGTGGGGCAAGGATCTGCAGACGTCCTCGAGTACAACGTCGAGCTTCGCCAAGGTGCGGTCGTCGAGCTGAGTCATGGATGCCTCGTTGTTTGGAGCTCATCGTCGGCGGCGCGACCCGGCGGCGCCTTTTCCGGGGCGGTCCAGCCTTCGAACCGGAGCGCCGTCTCGGCTTGGCGAACCTTCTTCAACAGCTCCTCCCGAACCGGCCCCGGGGGAAGACGGGACGCCTTATCACAGGCTTCTTTCGCGAACCTGGAGAGACGGTCGGCAAGAGAAACCGTCTGCTTGAAACGCCGCCGCTTCTGCATATCGCTGCTCCTTGCACCACGACCGGAGCGCCATTAGGGCCCTTGACTCCACAGAAGAAGGATCCATGACTTTTGTTCCAGAGCCGGAACCGATAAAATTCAGGTAGTTGGAAAGGGCTCGAAGAGCCGATATGCAGCTAGAGGGAGCTGCTGGAACTCGCGCCCCGAGATCGCGTTTGCCCGCTGGCCAAAGTCGGCTTTTCCTCATCGAAAAACACAGTGACGAGCGGCGGCCAGTCGTCAATCAGCCCGGCTGCGCCGAGAATTGGGGGTGATATGACCCGAGACAGCCATGCGGATCCAGCCGCCGAAATAGCCGCTTGGCAATGGCGGCAAATCGTCAATGGGGCGACCGATACAGCCATCATCACGACTGACGTCCGCGGTGCGGTGACAAGCTGGAACACGGGGGCTGTGAACATCCTAGGCTGGGACGAGGCCGAGATGCTCGGCAAGTCGCTCAGCCGCATTTTCGCGGCGGAAGACCAACAGGCCCAACTGGCCCACGAGATTGAAGACGCGATGTCTGTCGGCAAGGGCGGCGGCGAGGAGGGCTGGCGGTTCCGGAAAGATGGGAGCCGATTCTGGGCCGTAGGCGAACTGAGCCCCATCCGTGATGGAGCGAACGTCGTTGGTTTCATAAAAATCCTGCGCGACAGAACGGCGCAGCGGGACGCTGAAGAAATCATCAAGGAAGAGCGCCACGCGCTCGAAGTCCTTAACCGCGCTGGTTCGGAGCTGGCTCTTGAGACTGACCTCCACAAGCTTGTGCAGATCGTCACGGACGCGGGAGTGGAGCTTTCGCGCGCTGAATTCGGCGCCTTCTTCTACAACCTCCTGAACGATGCTGGAGAGAGCTACACGCTCTATACCCTGTCGGGAGCTCCCATAGAGGCGTTCTCGAAATTCCCGATGCCCAGGAATACGGAGGTCTTCTCTCCGACGTTCAACGGCGAGGGGATCGTTCGATCGGACGACATCACCAAAGATCCTCGCTACGGCAAGAATGCTCCACGACAAGGCATGCCCGAAGGACATCTGCCGGTCCGGAGCTATCTTGCAGTACCGGTCGTATCCCGCACCGGCGAGGTTCTGGGTGGATTATTCTTTGGACACGCGAAGACTGGCGTGTTCACCGAGAGATCCGAGCGGGGCCTTGCAGGCCTCGCGGCGGAGGCTGCCGTCGCGATAGACAACGTCCGCCTCTCGCAGGCGATGCAGCGCGAGATCGGCGAGCGGAAAAGGGCGCAGGAGGCTCTCGTCGGACTGAATGCCACACTCGAAAAGCAGGTAGTGGAGCGCACCGAACAACTTAGAAAGAACGAGGAGGCTCTTCGCCAATCCCAGAAGATGGAAGCCGTCGGCCAACTGACAGGCGGGGTGGCGCACGACTTTAACAATCTGCTTCAGGTCATCATCGGCAATCTCGACACGATCAAGCGCAATCTGCCAGAGGAATCCGCCCGACTGCAGCGCGCCGCCAAGCACGCCATGAACGGGGCGCAACGTGCGGCCACACTGACACAACGGCTCCTGGCTTTCTCGCGGCGGCAGCCACTCGACCCGAAGCCGCTCGACGTGAACGTGCTGGTCAACGGCTTATCCGAGATGGTGCATCGCACCTTGAGCGAGACGATCTCGGTGGAAACCGTGCTCGGTGCAGGAGTATGGCGCGTCGAAGTCGATCCGGCCGAGTTGGAGGCCGCGATCATCAACCTCGCGGTAAATGCCCGTGATGCAATGCCGAACGGCGGACGCGTCACCATAGAAACCAGCAACGCCCATATCGACGAAGCATACGTCGCCGCACACAGCGAAGTCGTTCCCGGCCAATACGTCGCCATCGCTGTCACAGATACCGGTGTTGGCATGGATGCCAAGACGGTTGCGCAGGCCTTCGAGCCCTTCTTCACGACGAAAGCGGTCGGAAAAGGCACGGGACTTGGTTTGAGCCAGGTCTACGGTTTCGTGAAGCAGTCCGGCGGGCACGTGAAGATCTATTCCGAAGTCGGACAGGGGACGACGGTGAAGCTCTATCTGCCGCGGATTGCAGGCGAGGGATTGACCGCAGAGGAATCCGGTTTGCTCCCTAGTCCCGAAGGCGCACAGGAAGAGACCATCCTTGTGTTGGAGGACGACGACGATGTGAGGGCATACTCCGTCGACACCCTCCGTGAATTGGGCTATCGCGTCATCGAAGCTCACGACGGGCCAGCGGCTTTACGCCTGCTTGAGCGGGAGCCTCGGGTTGACCTTCTGTTCACCGACGTCGTCCTACCCGGCGGGCTGACCGGCGCGCAGGTCGCAGCTCAAGCGAAAACGGTTCGCCCCACCTTGAAGGTTCTGTTCACGACCGGATATGCGCGCAATGCCATCATTCATCATGGCCGGCTGGACAAGGGGGTGCAGCTGATAGTCAAGCCGTTTAGCTTTACCGAGTTAGCGGCAAAGGTCCGCGATGTCCTTGACGCAAAGGCGGACTGATCAAGACGGTTTGGCAATGCAGCCTCGGCGAGGCGTGCGGTTCGGACGAAAATCTTTGCGACAAAGTCGCTTGCCCCACTGAACCAGTCTTGTAAATTCTGTTGCTGAAGCAAGTCCTGGGGGCGTGGCATGCGGGAGGATCCTCCGCAGAGTGGCCAGCGTTGCGACGGGTTCGCCTATTTCGCGGTTGTGCTGAAAAAGCGCGGACGACGCCGTTGGACATGGGCCGTTAACGCAGCGACGGGACAAGTCCTTATGTGCGGCTCAGAGCGTACGCGCGCGGAAGCGCGATACAAGGCCGATCGCGCGCTGTTCCTGCTTCTTTGCTCTAGCGCAACCCGTCACTCCAAAGCACCGGCTGAAGGATCTGAGCTCCTGGCTCGCGCCGAAATGACTATGTCAGAGGCCCGGCAGCGGCGACACGAAAGCCGAACAGCTATGGCAAAGCTGCGCGGGCGGAGGAAAGCTCTCCGCGACGGCATTGAGAAGCTCCGCTTGGCTCAGCAGGCGCTTATGCTGGAGGCTGCGTCCGCACGATTATTCATGCGGCTCGCAGCGAAACACTTACAACACGCTGCGGACTATCGGCCGCCTGTGGCAATCAAAGCTCCTCCCGCAGACCCTTGAAGTTTGGTGGCGGCCCTTCTCGCCCGCTGATTTCGCTTCGATATCGACCTCGGTGGGCAACCTTTGGCTCTACCGCCGCGCCTTTTCGAACCAGAGACCTCAGGTGCATTCGCAGCTTGACGGTGGGCCCCTTGTCGAAACTATCGTCGACGTTGGCCGATTTCGTTGGCTGGCGCCGGGCTGGCCTCCCAATTTGTCATAGACGCACTTGTCGCTGCCCACGTATTCAGAGCTTGGGGTGGAGCAGAAGTGTCCGCAACGGAGCGCTACGGCCATCGGGCATTCGTTGTGCGGCAGCGGCGAGCCATCAGGCCAATAGAGTTTCCAGGTCACGCACCACTCGTCGCCCGGCTGTGGCGTTCTCCCAGCCATCTCCACCGCGGCGCGATTGTAGAAATTGATCCGGCCCTTTGCATCGGTCGTGTAGATCGCAGCCGGCAACGCCTCGAGAAGATCGCGCATGCGCTGCTCGCCTTCGCGCAGACGGTCTTCCAGTTGCTTGGTGGCGGTGACATCCTGGGCAACCCGTACACCGTACAGAAAGCGACCTTGTGTATCGCGCACCGACGAACTGAAAATATCGAGATGCCGCACTGACCCATCAGGCCGGAGTGCGCGCTTGCGAATGGTGTAGTTCGCGATGTCGCCGCGCACCTGCCGCGCGTAAAGCTCAGCATCCTCAGCCTGGTCATCGGGATCGGTGTAATCGAAGAACGTCATTCCGAGCAGCTCGTCGCGTGAGCGGCCGGCGATACGGCAGAGAAAGTCATTCACCCGCAAGAAGCGGCCGTTCTCGTCGGTCTCGGAGATTCCGACGCTGGCCGCCTCATAAGTTGCAGCAAGCCGGACTTCACTCGCTTGTCGCGCTTCCTCAGCAGCATGCAATTTGCTCACGTCAATGGTGAAGCAACGCGTGTTGGCGAACTTGCCCTCCACAAAGCGGCTGTTGGACGTAATCAGCACATGTTTGACGGAGCCGTCACGCGCGCGAAGCCGGGCAGGATAGCGGTCGAGCCGCTCGCCGCATGAGAGGCGCTGAAGGATATCGCCGATAATCGGAGCATCGGCATGAAACTCCGCCACATGGCGGCCGATGTACTCCTCGGGTCTGTACCCCAGCATGTCCAGTTCGGCTTTGTTGGCGCGAAGGATAATCCCTTCGCTGCTGACGATATGCAGGCCCACGGCACCGTTCTCGAAAAAGTCCTCCAGATCCAGCGTCTGCCGGCGTACTTCGTCCTCGACCTGCTTGCGGCCCGTGATGTCTTGGAAGCAATTGATGGCGCCTTGGATTCCGCCAGAGTGGTCGCGCAACGCGCGGATATTGACCAAGGCCGTAAACCGAGAGCCGTCCGGCCGCGCCATGATAACTTCGGCATTGCGCGTGGGCGTACCTAGACGAACCGCCGTGGCCATGGGACAGTCGTTGTGTGCTAGCGGCGTTCCATCGAGCAGATAAAGTTGATGCGACCCGCAGAAGCGCTCCTTCTTGGAGATATCCGGTGTTCGTCCCACAATTGAACGGCCTCGGTGTTGTAGCCGACGAGAACCCCGTTGGCGTCACAGAGGTACACCGCACCCGGGATGGCATCGAGAGCCGCACCACCGGCAGCAACCAGCGCCTCGAACTCGGTCGGCTGCCGGCGAGCAGAGAGCGGAAATTCTTCGACATTCGACATGAAAGCTGCTCTCGGGGCGAGAGGCGGAGGTCGGAACCCCTGTTCGAAAAAGGATATAGGCAGACACCCCCGTTGGCCCGCCGAACCCTGCTTAACGTCCGGAGAGTCCGCGGGTTCCTGAGTAGTCGTCAATTAGTTCGCGAATAGCATGAACGGTCACGATGTTCACGTAATGTTCAACCCTGCGTGGTGCTGTCCGAGGGAGTGTCTCCCCTTCTCGGTGATTCTGGCCGTATATTCGTTCCGCCTGGGGAACGGCGGACGTGGATTACCGCGCTTACATCCTTGATGATGAGGGGCGCATCACCGGCGTGCATGAGCTGGATTGGGCTAATGATGACGAGGCGACGCGAAGTTCGCAAAGACGCGGGCCGTTGAATACTACGGGGATGCTATTGGATGCTCGGCGAAGTCACTCCGCCGGGTTTGCATGATGGCGAGCGATTCCTCACCAAAGCTCTGATAGAGCAAGGCCTGATCTTGGAAGCGAACGCTTGCTGGCACACACCGGCCGCACGGTTGAAGCAATTGCCGCAGAGCTAGGCTTCAGCGAACCAACAAACTTCGTGAAGTTTTTCAGACGGCCCGGACGATGCGACCGCTTGACTTACGAGCAAAGTTCCCGGGCGCCAGTTCTGGCTGACACCGTCCTCAGTGCTCAACGCCTTAAAGATCGTTCTGAACCAAAAGCCGCCCTCAGCGCGCTCTGCGACCTCGCACCGAACTGACAATTTCCGCTGCAGCGTCCTGAAGTTCTTCGAGATGCCGGGCGGCGAAGACCTCCACCGAAAAGGCGGTCCTGAGCCAGACAATGTTGATCGAGCCCAGAACGCGCGCGCCATCGCGCAGGGGAACAGCAATTGAGATCAAGCCGTCCGCATGCGGCGGCTTGCCATACCAGCCGCCGACGTGGGTGGGGTCGCGCGTCGCGTAGCCGCGTGCTCGCACTTCCGCGAGAATCGTATTCAGACGCGCGGGCTCTCGCGCCAAACGATCTTCGGCCTTGTTCGAAGTCCGCAGCATTTCGATGATCTCCTGCCGCTCCTTGGCCGGACAATAGGCCAAATAGGCTCGTCCAACACCGGTCAGCAACCAGTTCACCTGTAGACCGACCCTCTCCTCTTGCAACAGGATCGGGCTGCGCGCACGGGTGGTCTCACGGATTTCCATGTGGTCTCCTGCCGGCACCATGAGATCCGAAGGCCACGAAACGCGCCGACACAGCCGCTCGAGCACCGGAGCAGCGGCTTCCGCGATCCGATCGCGACGCTGCCGGCGAGACGGCGCGCGCGAAAGCGTGGCGCCGATGCGGTAACTCCCATCCGCAAGCCGCCGGGTGACCACGCCGGACCGTGCCAGCGTGTGAAGGATGCGGAGCAGGCTTGGCTTGGAGATACCGGTGAAGACGTAAAGCTGCTGCAGCGAGGAATCGGGCTGCATCTGCAGAGCCTGCAGGACACGAAGGCCCCGCTCCAGGCTCTTGATGATTTTCGGACCCACCACCACCATTCTCCATTCCACATTGTGGAACGCAACATTCCACAACGTGGAACGTACGTCGATTTTTCTGGCAAATCCAGCCAGAGCGTCCGAAGCTGGCGTGCCTGCAGGTTGCAACTTTGGAAGTGGCATTGAAAACCCAGCGTTGGATGGAGCTTTCCATGAGACCCCACCTTTTCTTCCGCAGCGCCTCATTCTCCGTTGCGACAGTGGCCCTGCTCGCAGCCTCGGCACCACAAGTATCGGCGCAGACCTCGTTCCCAACGGGGACGGTCCGCTTCGTGGCGCCGTTCTCGGCCAGTACGCCGCCCGACATCATCAGCCGCATCGTCTCCAAGGAGCTGACCGAAGCCGAAGGCTGGCGCGTCATCGTCGAGAACCGGCCTGGCGGCGTGACCACCATCGCAGCGACGGATGTGCTGACCCAGCCGGCGGACGGTAACAGCCTCTATGCGATGTCGGTGCCGTCGGTTGCAGCTCCGTCGTTGGTGCCGAACATCTCGTTTAATCTGGACAAGGATTTCGACCCGGTCATCAAGGCGACAGTCTCCTACAACGTGCTGGTGGTGAACCCCTCGGTGCCGGCCAAGACGGTCGCGGACCTGGTGGCATTGCTGAAGAGCCAGCCCGACAAGCTGACATTCTCGTCCGGCGGCTTCGGCACGCCCGCCCACCTGATCGGCGAGCAATTCAAGCAGCGGACCGGCACGCGGGCCCAGCACGTTCCCTATGCGCAATTCCCGCAGGCGATCGGCGACCTGCTCAACGGCACCAACGCCTTCATGTTTATCACCATGTTGCCGGTCGTCGACCTGATCAAGACCGGTAAGCTGCGGGCGCTTGCGGTGACCGGACCGAAGCGTGTGCCGCTTCTTCCTGATGTGCCGACTATCGTCGAAGCCGGCTATCCTTCACTGGTGGTCGAGGACTGGACCGGCTTCGCAGTCAAGCATGGCACGCGGAAGGAAACGGTCGCACGGCTCAACGCCGCCATCAACAAGGTACTGGAGAAGCCGTCAGTGCGCGAGGCGCTGGCAAAGATCGGCGCCGAACCGGCGGGCGGCACGCCCGAGCAATTCGGCCGGCTGGTCGGCGATCAGGTTTCGCACTGGCACAAGGTCGTCGCCGACGCCGGCATTAAGGTCCAGTAACAGTGACATCAGATTTTCGAGTGACGTTCCTCGGGACGGGGACACCAATCCCCCGTCCCGATCGCTTTGGCCCGAGCACGCTGATCGAAGCGGGCAGTCACACTGTGCTGATCGATGCCGGCCGTGGCGCCGCAATGCGATTGTTTCAGCTCGGCGTTCCGATCGGCCGGATCGATGCGCTGTTGCTCACGCATTTTCATTCCGATCACACGGTCGGCATTCCTGACCTCTGGCTGACGGGCTGGCTGAGCTCATATTTCGGCAACCGCCAGCGTGCATTCAACGTGATCGGCCCGGTTGGCACAGCCAAACTGATGCACCACCTCGAAGCGGCCTACGCCCACGACATCGAGATCCGCGTCGAGGATGAGAAGCTGGCACGCGAGCATGTCGCGATCACGGTGAGCGAGTTTGCGGAGGATGGCGTCGTCTATCAGACCGGCGATCTGCGCGTCATCGCCTTCGCGGTCGATCATGGCGACGCCATTAAGCCGGCATATGGCTATCGCATTGAGTATCAGGGCCGGGTCGCGGTGATCTCCGGCGACACTCGCTACAACATGAACTTGCTGCGGTACGGCGAGGGCGCCGATCTGCTGGTGCACGAGGTTGCGATGGCTCCGCCGGAACTGCTGGGCCAAGCCGACATTCAGCGCATCATCAATCATCACACCTCGCCCCAGGAAGCCGGATGCGTGTTTGCGCAGACACGGCCGAAGCTCGCCGTATTCACGCATCTGGTCATGCTCGCCAGTGACTCCGTGACGGCACCAAGCGCTGGCGATCTGATCGCGGCGACCCGCGAGACTTATGCCGGACCGCTTGTTGTCGGCGAAGACCTGATGAGCTTCGACATTGGCGAGACGGTTATGGTCAGAAATCTAAATTCTGGCCCCTGAGACGTCGGGTTTGACTTCAAAGGCTGCCCTCGGCAGCTTGCATGTATTTGGTCAGCTCACCTGCCGGAAGCGGCCGTCTCTTTAGGTAATTGACGCATCGACCGCGTTCTGTTCACGGTCGTTTCATCCCGCTTCGTTGCGGCGTCCTGGACGTGAACGAGAACTGCTCGAGATCTGGGGCAGCTTGAAGCAAGCCCCTGAAATCGACCGAGCGCTAATAAAGAGACACGCTGCGACTATTGATTTCTCAACCGATTTTCTCGAACTGAGCCAAGATCCGACTATTTGAGATCAATGGGTTACAACGAAACATCCAACCACAAGAGCGCGTCATGTTGTCGGATCGACACATCCGAAACGTCTACCGCCTTTTACACACACCAACCAAACCTACGAGCCAGAGAGTCTACCGCATTGTGAAGCCGTTCTCGATGATACCGGAAGACAGGCCGAGATCGCGGTCGCCGACCTGAACGTTTAGCCCGTCCGGATCCCGCACGTGGAAACTGTTGCTATCCTGCTGCGGGTCCAGCCCCATCGCGGCAAGGCGAGCTTGCAGCCAGGCGGCGTTGTAGCCGTCGATCCCGAACATAAAATGAGAGATCGTGCCGGGCTGCCCTTCTTCGCGCAGCACCAGCATGCTTTCCCCGAAGCCGAGCAGCACGCTTGTCGCGCTCTCCCGGATGATCCGCACCCCGAATGCACGGCAGTACCAATCCTTAGAGCGCTGGAGGTTGGAGACGGAGATCGCGATGTGATTGACTGTCTTGGCGGTACAAATCGGCGGGTCAATACTGATCCTCTCCTCTTCCTGCTGAAGGGAAGTGTTGCCAGTATCTTCGCAGTTCCATGTTAGATCGTCATGGCACGGCATGGGAATCGTTCTCTTGTGGCTCGTTAATTGATAGGAATCCCAATCAGCTGGCTCGATCGGTCCACAGGCCTCCGGTATCGGCAGGGAAGCCGGCAGCGGCATGAGCGCGGGCTTTGGCTGCGAAGTAGTTTTTCGACCACGCAAACCGGCTGCCTGCTTTGGAGAGGCCGACGCTGTCGGCAATGCTAGCGAGGCTGATCGTGTGCCCGGCGGCGGCCCAGTTGCCCTCAGGCACCTCGTCGATGATGACCTGAATGCTGTGGCCGACGTTTTCGCCCGAGGCCGTCGTAACGGCGAGGATCGCTTCGGTCACCCATGCATGCACCTCGCTCTTGTGCCCGGCGTTCATGTAACCTTCCGGGATACTGACATGGACAAGGAACCGTCCGGGCGGCGAGACATAACCGTTTCCAGTCTCCCCACCGGCCCACCAGTCGCCCCGAGCCAGCTCGTCGAACAGAACCCATGCAAAGGCACGGCCGCCCCTCGTGTTGGCTCCGCCCTCCATGCAGATCATCACGTCTGTGAGTTTCCTGGCGAGATCGGCCTTGCTCGTCTCGTCAAGATCACCGGCACCGTAGTAGACTTTCATGATGGGCATATCAGTTTCCCTTTCGACTGCCCGGGCAGTCCATGCCGGTGCGGTTGGTTTGGCAGAGTACTGAGCGGCAGATGTCGCGGCGGGCACAGGGCCGGGAGTGCTCTGCACGCTGGACCATTTCAGCGATCGGCACGGGCTCGCGTGCCGGACTGAAGGATGCGACTTCGTGTGCGGTCTCAGTGGCCGGCATGCTCACTCTCCCACCTCTTGATGTTCTCGTCGTCGATCATGATCGTCTCGACGATCATCATGTCGGTGTCTTCCTGAAGGACCTCGATGTTGATTGAGCCGGTCGACCAGAGCCCCATGCTGTCGCGTCGATCGAGCACAGCGCCGCCACACCGGATCGATCCTTCGCGCACGAACACGTATGCCCCGTGCGATGCGGTACGCAGCTTGTAGGAAAACGAGCGGCCCTTATCGGCCATCAGGCGGGAGACACGCAGATCCTGGGGGATCGGCAGAGCGCCGTCGGCGTCCCCGATGAGCTGCACGATTTCGTTGCGCCGGCGGCGATAGTCGAAATGGGCGCGATGATAGGTCGGCGGAAGATAGAGCTGTTCGGGAAGCAGCCAGAGGTAGATGGCATGCATGTCCTCCGGCGTGACGCTGAGCTCGGAATGCTTGCCGCCCGAGCCTGCAGAGAAGACGTAATAGTCGCCGGCTTGCAGCCGGTCGACCATGCCCTCGCCCGCCGTGTTGATGTGTGTGAGCTCGCCCTCGAACACGAAGGCGCAGATGACGAAGTTGTGGTGCGGATGCATGTTGTAGCCGCAGCCCGCGCCGTGGAAGATCTCGTCGCCGAAAACACGGACCGGACCGAAGCCTGGCCGTCCGGCCTGATATTCATGGAAGTTGAAGCTGGACGCCCGCGTGACGAACCCGTCGGGATGGCCGGCGATGTAGGAAGATCGCGATCCATCGGATCTGATGAGGTCGTGTCCACGTTCCGCTTCGCGAATGGTGAATGAATTGCTCATGGCGGTGTATCCTTGTGTGGGCGAGTCAGGCGACGCGGGGCCAGATCGGGGCCGCCGGAGGCGTAGCCGATCTCGACCATCTCAAACATGTGCTTTGGCGTGCCGCAGTCCGGGCACACCCAATCGTCCGGAATGTCCGCCCAGCGGGTGCCGGGAGCCAAGCCGTGCTCAGGCAGGCCAAGAGCTTCGTCGTACGAAAAGCCGCAGCCGAGGCACATCAGCCGCTTGAAAGGTTCGTCAGCCATCTTTGACTCCATGCGTTGCCTGACCTCCCTCCGACCCCGGATTGCAAGTATCGAGTTGTGTGTCGGACAGGCGTGATCTGATGGCGCGAGATGTGCGCGTGGGGGTGCACAAATACAAATACAACTTCAATATGCAGGTATCGGCGAGCGATATGGTCGGGGGGGTGTGGCGCGACAAGCGAAGGCGTCGTGCCGTGTCCCCTTTTCGGCTTACGAGGACCCCCGCGCTCAGTAGTGAAGCGCGCGCCCATAAGGGCGTATTGTCCTCGTTCCCACGTACTCCGACCGCCGAATTTGGCAGGAGAACCGCTCCGGAATCAAATTGTAGACAGCTGAACTCAGAAGATCGTGTCGATGCTGGCACTCGGCGGAATGCCAGCAGAATGGTAACTGTACTCACAGGATCCCGCGCCGGTCTGCCGGATCACCTAGCCGCTACATCCCCAAGCTCAGAATCTCGACCCCCCATATCGGCGCGTGGTCAACGCCGATCGCGTGAGCCCAGCACTTGGAAGCATCCTGGCACTATTCGAGCGTTTGCCTACGTCACGGCGTTTTCGTCACAGCGGGCGGGCTCCAGCTTCCGTCAAGGATCGAGGGGCTCTGCTGTCTGGGCCAGTACATCCGCATTGTCAGGTTGAAGCCGCCATCCGGGGCTGGTAGCCAGTTTGCTTCCTTGCCGGGTCCTGGCGATTCGTGCTGGATATAGATATCCGTTGACCCGTCACTATTCTGCTGCAGCGGCATCCAACTGCTGATTGCGTAGCGATGAATCGCATTCTCGACGAAGAAGGACTGCGGGTCGTACATGGTCACCGACCAGAATGCGTTGACCGGCGGCATCTGCCCTGGCCCGAAGTGCAGGACATATCGGTTATTGCCGTTCAGAGGTTTGCCGTCTCCGTCCACGAACGTTGTCGGATAGAGGGCATCTGCGGGAAGGTTCGCAGCGAGCGCGATGAGCGCGATGTAAGCCCGAGTCTCGTAATCCGTCCCGAAGGCTCCAATGTTGCTCGGAGGAATGTGCCAGCTGTTGACCAACGTGCCCATCTGCTTGGCTCGCTCTTGCAAATAGGCGAGCGTCCGCCCCACCGCTTCGTCCAGGCTTTTGTCTCCGTCGGAATCGAGCTTCGTCCGGTCGAACGGCTGCCTCGGGACGATCCCGATCCTCGACAGCTTCTCCAGCATCGCCGCGTCGCCTGAGGGCGGAGGATTCGTGGTCAGCAACTTAGCCAGCGCGGCGAGGAAATCGGCGCCGCTCATGCGCCGGAGTTGCTCAACAGGTGGCGTCTTCATGTCGGCTTGCGCATCGACGGCTCCCTCGGGAGCCGAATACGGCCGACCAAACTTCGACAGCGGAGTAAGGGTGTATCCCGCTTGGATCGCGTGCACGGCTGAATAGTCGGCAGGGCCATTTGTCTGAGTACGCCCGAGAATCCAGACCATATTTGTCGGCGATTTTATCAGCTCCATCCCAGCCGGGAGCTTGCCGCTCCAGTTCGGTCCGGCAATGACGAAGTTGCCGGCCCCTGTTCCGGTTGTACGCGAGCCTGGACTGGCAAACACGTTGGTCCACGCGTCGAGCATGGGAAGGAGATAGTAGCGGCCGCCGGTTTCGGGCACCGACAGGACCATCGGCTCCGTTGAAAGATCAAGGAAGGCGGACGAGTACAGCGTATCCACGTTGGCGCGTACCACGTTCTTGAACGTGGCCGGCGGGAAGATGGGTGCATGAGCGAACTGGTTCACAGGCGCTGCCATGGCATTCGGACGTGCAACGTTGGTCATCCGCCTCCTCGTCAGGTCCATCATCACCAGCGGCAAACCGTAGACGATCGCCTCAGTGACCATGTCGACCGCCTTTTGCTCTGTAGCGGCAACGCTGGCTTCGCCGGGCACAACCGTATCCTTCGCGCCTTTGGCGCCAATTGCTTGTGCTACGCCCGGGCTACACGGGGCGAGCCAACAGATGAGTGCGAGCGCCGCAAAGTCCCTTTGTTTCTGTCCAGACACGAGCTGTCTCCAAGCCACAAGATCGGTTCAGGTTGCTGTTCGTTGGCGTGCATCAAGATCCGTCTCGATACACCCCGTCGAGAGTAACTTAATGCGCGCCGGTCGATGCTAACGCGCCGCCGACAACTGGCCCTCATCGATGATGACGGTAGAACCGTGCATCGCCTTGACGTCGTCCGACGCCAAGAACAAGACCGCCTGCGCAATCTCCTCGGGCGGCGAATATGTACGTCC
This sequence comes from Bradyrhizobium sp. USDA 4486, assembly GCF_054057995.1. Lineage (NCBI taxonomy): Bacteria > Pseudomonadati > Pseudomonadota > Alphaproteobacteria > Hyphomicrobiales > Nitrobacteraceae > Bradyrhizobium > Bradyrhizobium sp. USDA 4486. Next base: position 993,054 of record NZ_JBSRZV010000001.1, on the reverse strand, counting down.
GCTGGGAGTCGCAAGCGCCTTGCGGGAAAGGATTTCTCCCGAGCCTGGTCCGGTCCGGTCGCTCGCGTTGAGTGGCGTCTCTGTATTGCCCGGCGCGACTGCATTGACGGCGATACCGTAGCCGGCGAGCTCGGCCGCGAAAGACTTCGTGAGCATCACGATTGCAGCTTTCACAGCGCCATAGAGCGCGTACTGCGGAACGCTCTTAAACGCCGCCACTGAACTCACATTGACGATCTTGCCATACCTCGCCTGCTGCATCAGCGGCGCCACGCGATGAACCATGAAGAACGTATTCTTCAGATGGGCGGACACCATGAGATCGAATGCTTCTTCGGTGGTCTCACCAAGCGCGGTCGGAAAATAGACTCCGGCACAATTGATCAGGATATCGATGCGACCATGGTCGGAGGCAAAAGCATTTACCAGCCGATCAATTTCAGCCACATGGCGTAAGTCCGCGGCATAGGCCCGCGCCTTGCCGCCCCTTGCTTCGATCTCCGCGACCACGGCCTCCGCTTTGCCGAGATCCGAGCTGGCGACCACGCCTACAATCGCTCCCTGCTCGGCAAACAACAATGCGATTGCGCGACCGATACCGGAGCTACTCCCCGTCACCAATGCCGTTTTACCAGGAAGCTTCATGATATTCTCCGTATCGATCGAAGAGTAAGTGGATCATCGCCTTGGCAGCAGATGCCCGTGCCGGTCGACAAACGTTCCAACCGCCGCAAAAACCTGATCGAGATCGCGGTCGGACATGGCCAGCGACAGCGCCATCATACCCCGCCTCGCAATCCAGATTTGTTCTTCAAGCATGTGAAAGTAGAAGAGCTCGCGTAACCGTGGATCAGTCTTCGCGGCATCCTTCGCGTTCCGGAGCTGTCCAGCGATGAAGTGGATGCCCATGATGGAGCCGAAGCCGGTGAACTGGGCCGCGATGCCGGCTTTCTCGAGCATCGCGTTCAGGCGTTCACGCAAATCGTTGCCGCGCGCCGTCAGTTGCACCAAAGCGGTCGCGGTTACAACTTCGGACAGGACAGCGGCGCCGACAGGCATAGCCAGGCTGTTGTTGTTGAACGTTCCGGAAAGCACCAGTGATGTCGGCTTTCTGGGATCAAAAGCGGCCATGATATCCTCGCGACCTCCGAACGCTCCGAATGAAAGGCCGCCGGCCATGTATTTTCCGAGCGTGGACATATCGGGTGTGACGTTCCAATAGCCCTGCAACCCATTGGGAGCGAGGCGAGAGGTCTGGATCTCGTCGAAGATCAGGACGATACCTTGGCGCTCCGTCTCCTCTCGAAGCATGACGAGAAACGACTTCTCGGCAGGTATGCTGCCGCCGGCGCCAAGCATCGGTTCGACGAGCACGGCCCCCAGCTTGTCTCCCTCCCGCCGGATTACCTTCCTTGTCGCGTCTGGATCATTGTAGGGCGCCTGTACGACGTCGAGCCTGGTGTTGAGGGGCGATGGACCGGATACCGGAAAGTTGAGACTGCCACCGTGATAGGCCCCCTCGAACACCAGGACCTTGGACCTCCCCGTACGATGCAGTGCCGTCGCAAGAGCCGAGAGATTGGCTTCGGTGCCAGAGTTCGCGAACCGCACTTTGTCGATCGAAGGGAAGCGTTCGACGATCAGGCGAGCGAAACGTGCCTCGGCTTCGATCTGGCCGCCGAAGCTGAGCCCGTTGTCGAGCGCCTCCCGGATGGTGCGGAGCACGACGGGATTGGAGTGACCGAGCAGCCCTGCCGTGTATTCGCTAAGCGCATCGATATAGCGTTTGCCGTCGATATCCCAAAGATATGCATCCTTGCCGCGCGCGATGAATACCGGAAACGGCGAATTGAAAAGGCCAGTCCGAGTCGTTCCGCCCGGAAGATACTCCGCGGCGCGACCAAACGCTTCGAGGCTTTTGCCATTCCGGGCCGTATAGTTCGTACGTGCGGCCGCCAGCGCACTATCGATGTCGCCTTCTGAATTCCTAGGATCGGCTAGGGATAAGCTCATGTCGGCATTCTCCGATATCAATTCTTGTAAGCTTTGAGAGAGAGGATATCGCGGGCCTCGGTTGGTGTAGCCGGACGGGATCCAAGATCGGACAGGATGCGAACAGCCTTGGCGACCAACTCGGCATTGCTGCGCGCGAGTCGGCCTTTCTCAATCTGCAGATTGTCCTCCATGCCGACCCGTACATGGCCCCCCTGCAAAACCGACATCGCGATCGCCGGAAAAGCCATGCGGCCAACTCCGAAGGCGCTCCATTCCCAGCCATCCGGCAGCATGCTCGCGAGAACCGACAGCATTTCCGGACTAGCCGGCGCCGCATACTTCACACCGAGCACAAACTGCAGGAAATTTTTCTTGGGCAGAACGCCCTCGGCTGCGAGATCACGTGCCAGAATGACGTCGCCAGGGCCGAAGATTTCGAGCTCCGGCGCGGTACCCGCGGCTCGGATCCGCGCAGCCATCACGCGAAGCGAGTCGGGCGTGTTGATGACGACGGAGCCGAAGGAGTACATGGTGTTGAGATCGAGTGTGCAGACCTCAGGGCGCAGCTCCTCAACATGGGCCACCCGGGCTTCCCCGCGCATCAGCGACGTTCCTCTGCCGGCTACAGCCGGGTCCTCTTTGCCAGGGACGAAGCGCTGGCCGGGCCCCGTCGTGAGGTTGATGATGACGTCCACTCCGCTGTCCTTGATACGGTCGACGACCTGCCGATAAAGCTCGGTGTCCATCGAGGGCGCACCAGTTTCCGGATCCCGGACATGAATATGGACAATTGCGGCGCCAGCTTCCGCAGCTTCGATGCACGACTGCGCAATCTGCGCCGGCGTGATGGGAAGATATGGACTTTGGCTTGGCTGAGCCAAATTGCCGGTGACGGCGCAGGTGACAATGGTCGGACGTGAGAAGTTCACGATTGCTTCCTCCACGGGATTCTTCTTGATCAGGCAGAGAGTGCGAGCTCTGGCTGAGCGCGCGTCGCTGTCGCAACCTTTATGTCCAGCCAGCCGCGCTCGTCGACGGTGAGCTGATCACCAACGTTGAGGATCACCGTGGTGGTTTCCGCCTCGACGATCGCGGGCCCTTCTATGAATTCACCGGGCTGGAGCTTTTCGGCGGCATAAACGTCGACGTTTCTCCATTCGCCGAAATAGGCCTTGCGCTTGCGAGCTGTCACCAAGGAGTTCGACAATACGACAGATATCGACTTCTTTGTCCGTGCAACCATACCAACGGCCGCGACTCTGCCGTTGACGAGAACGACTTCCTCATCGGGCAACGAATACGTGTACAGGTCTTTGTGCGCGCGGTGAAAGCGCTGCTCGATCTGATCGCTCAGATCTGCGGCGTCGAGATCCACGTCCGACAACGGAACGTCCACCTCGAACACCTGCTCGCCGTAACGCATCTCTGCGGATTTCTCGATCTCGATCGGTCCGCTGAACCATGCGCGCAGACGGTCCAAGGCCTGCTTCTGCAATCTCACGAACATGTCGCGGACTTGCGCCTGCGACGACGCCTTACCCGTCCTGTAGTATGTCTGGCTCACCTCATATCTCAGGTCGCTGGTGAGCATGCCCCAGGCGGAAAGAACTGAAGCTTCGGTCGGAATGATGATGCGCTTGATCTCCAGCTCTCGCGCCACCTCGACCGCATGGATCCCGGCGGCACCACCAAAGCTGAGGAGCGCAAATCGCCGCGGATCGACGCCACGTCTCAGGGTCATGAGCCGGATGCCATCAGCCATCTTCAAATTGACCAGCCGGAAGATTCCCGCTGCGGTCTTCTCCCGATTTAGACCGAGTTTGGCTGCCAGCCGATCAAGTGCGACCTCCGCAGCGCCCTGATCGAGAGGACGGCGGCCGCCCATGAAGGTGGCGGCATCGAGATAGCCGAGGATCAGGTTGGCATCAGTCACCGTCGGTGCCTGGCCGCCATTGCCGTAGCATGCAGGTCCGGGCACCGAGCCGGCGCTTTCCGGACCAACGCGGAACGAGCCCGTCGCATCGACGCTGGCGATCGATCCGCCCCCGGCGGCAATGCTCGCAATATCGAGGCTGCTCAGGGCAATCCGCTGATCGGCCAGACCTCCGTCGGCCGACAGGGCGGCGCGACCGTCGGCGATTAACGAAATATCCGTGCTGGTCCCCCCCATGTCGAACGGCACGAGATTGGGCAGACCCAGCAGTTCAGCGCATCGCTTGCTTCCCGACACGCCGCCAGCCGGACCCGACAGCACGGTGGCGGCCGCGAGCCGCGCCGCCTCCTCGACCGGCGCCACTCCGCCGTGGGAAAGGATGATGAAGAGGCTGCCGGTAAAGCCGGCCTCCCCCAGCCGCTGCTCCAGGCCCTTCAGATAGTGGCGAACAGCCGGACTCACATAGGCGTTGACGATCGTCGTCGATACCCGCTCGTACTCCTTGATCTGCGGCAGAACGTCGGACGAACGCGAGACGCTGACACCGGGCAACGCGCATGCCAGGCGCTCAGCGGCAGCGATCTCATGCGATGGATTGCTGTAGGAATGCAGGAAGCACACCGCAACTGACGTCGCGCCCGATCCGCGAACAGCCTCGATCGCTTGATCCAATGACGCTTCGTCCAAGGGAACGATCACCTCACCCATCGGCCCGATCCGTTCCCGAACGCCGAAGCGCAGATTGCGCGGGACCAGCGGCGCCGGCGGTGGCGAGCGCAGATCATAGCGATCGCCTTTCAACCCCTCCCGCATCTCGATCACGTCGCGATGCCCCGCGGTCGTCAGCAATGCCACCTTGGCGCCCTTACGCTCAAGCAGCGCGTTGGTTGCGACAGTCGTGCCGTGCACAATACGCACAGTCTTTCCGAGCATTTCAGCGCGTGATGATCCCAATCTCCGCGCCAACTCTTTGAGGCCGGCCATAACCCCGATTGACTGGTCCTGCGGAGTGGATGGGGACTTCGCAAACGCAGTTCGGCCGCTCTGGTCGATGGCCACGAGATCGGTGAACGTGCCGCCGACATCGATTCCGATGGTCAACATGGTTTCGAACCTGCTTTCTGCTGAGGGTTAGCTGACAAAGCCGAGTTCGCGATCAGCTTGCCGCGCTTGTTTCGAGCGCTTCTCGGGGGGCCCCCATCCGCCACCGCCGGAGGAACGAATCTCGAGGCAGTCGCCCGGCAAAACTTCAATGCCGACCTCCTTGGTCCGCAGCACGCGAGGCGGCCGGCCAGGCGACACCAAACGATAGCGATGCGGGACGCCATCACATCCGCCGAGCAGTCCGCAGGCGCCGTGACGCACCCCCTCGCCAGCGGTGTTAGCCATCGCTGGCTTTTCGGTTTGCACCACCAAGTCAAGCGCGACGCCGAGGCCTCCGCGGAACTGACCGTCGCCGCCGGAATCCGTGAGATACTCATGATGACGGAAGTGGAGCGGAAATCGCGCTTCCGCGACTTCGATGCTGCCGAACTTGATGCCACCTGCCGAATGCCATTCGCCGATCGAGGACCAGCCATCGCCGCCGGACGATGCTCCCCCGCCCGGGCGCGCCTGGAACATGTGCCAGATGAAATGACGGCCGGTTCGTGGATTTTCGCCCTGAATTGCGATGCGGAAGCGACGGCTCCAACCCGCCATCGTCCGTTCTGGACAACATTGGGACAGCGCCTTGATGATCGCCTCGATGATTTCGTTTGACGGATGCGACGTACAAAAGCTGACCGGCAGGCCCGGATCCGACCACACGACCGTTCCCCTCTTGGCGATGACGCTGAGAGGCCGGAATGCGCCTGCGTTCTTCGGTACGTCGGCGTCGATCAAATAGGCAAAAGCCATGACAACGCCGGCCTGCATATTGGCGTAGGAGGAATTGACGAAGCTCAACGTCTGCGGATCGGAATCGGAGAGATCGATTTCGATGTTGGAGCCGGTCTTGGTCACCTTCGCGGCGATCCTGATATCCTCCCGGCCCCGGCCGTCGTCGTCGAGGAACGACTCGCCATAGAACACGCCGTCCTTCCAGGTCGAGACGATGTCCCGGGCTTTCTGCTCGGCGGAGTCGAGAAGGAGCTCGATCGCTTGCTCGACAACATCGGGGCCCAGTTCGTCGAACAGGCGCGCCAAACGGCGTTCACCGAGATGGGCGGCACCGATCATCGCCGAAAAATCGCCATGAAAGTCGCGCGGATTGCGGACGTTAAGAGCCAACATGTCGACGATGTCGTCGCGCCGTCTGCCAGCATCGTAGATTTTGATGGGTGGCACACGCAGGCCCTCCTGCCAAATCTCAGTAGCGTGCGGATTGTAGCCGCCATAGGTGGCACCTCCGACATCGCTGAAATGCGCCCGCACGATCGCCCAAAACAATCGCCGGCCACGATCGAAGATCGGCACGAAGATCGTCATGTCCTGGAGGTGGCTGCCGCCGTGGTAAGGATCGTTCAGCAGTATGACGTCGCCCGGAACGACGTCGTTGAACCTCTCCTCGACCGCTCTCGTCGCCCAAGGTAAGGCGCCGACATGGATCGGAATATGGTCGGCCTGTGCAATTAGCCTCGCCTTTGTGTCGCAAATTGCAATGGAGAAGTCGCGGCTCGAGTTGAGGATCTGAGAATAGGACGTCCGAAGCATTGCTTCGCCCATCTCCGTCACGATCGAGGTGAGGCGGTGCTGAACTACGGATCGGGTGATCGGGTCGATACTACTTGTCACGTTGGGCATCATCGGAAGCCTTGAGGTTTCTGGTCTAGCCGCCGGGCATATGCGCTCCCGCCCGTTCGTGAAGCGGCTCGGATCGGCGATGTGATTGAGGGTACATTCGAATTCCTTTGGCTTATCGACCGAGATAGGCTTCACGGACCCGGGGATCGTCCTTCAAGTCGGCAGCAACCCCATGCAGCACGATCTTCCCGGCTTCCAACACATAGGCGCGATCGGCCACTGCAAGCGCCAGAACAGTGTTCTGCTCGACGACCAGAATGGTAAGGCCGGCGCTCGCGATAATCTTGACCCGCTCGTAAACTTCCTCAGCCAACCGCGGGGCGAGGCCGAGGGAAGGTTCGTCCAGAAGGAGCAGCCGGGGGCGTGCCATCAGCGCACGCCCGATCGCGAGCATCTGCTGCTCGCCTCCGGAAAGCGACCAGCCGAGCTGGCGCCGGCGCTCCTTGAGCCTGGGAAAGAGCTGGAAGACACGGTCGAGCTCGTCCGAGCAAGACCCGGTCAAGCCCTTCCAGCTGGCGGTCGCAACGACCAGGTTCTCCTCCACCGTCAGTCCCGGGAAAATGCGCCGGCCCTCCGGCGCTTGCGCAATTCCGAGCGCGACGCGCCGATCAGTCGGAAGCTTCAGAATCGACGTGCCGTCAAAGGCGATGTCGCCCCGGCGCACCTTGTTTAGCCCGGAGATCGCATGCAACAACGTCGTCTTGCCGGCTCCGTTTGCGCCGATCAATGCGACGGTCTCGCCGGCCCGGACTTCCATATTGACGCCAGAGACGGCAGTGATGTCACCATGGGTGATCGTCAGGTCGCTACATGCGAGCATGGACGTATCCCACACCAAGGTAGGCTGAAAGTACAGCAGGATTGGACTGAACCTCGGCCGGCGTTCCTTCCGCGATCTTGCAGCCGAAATTCAGCACGAGAATGCGCTCCGCAAGCCGCATCACCATGCCCATGTTGTGTTCGATCAGGACGATCGCCAGTTGGTGCTGCTTCCTTAGCAACGACAAGCGTAGCATTAACTGTTCGACTTCGGCCGAGTTTAAGCCAGCGGCCGGCTCATCCAAGAGAAGCACTTTCGGTTCACAAGCGACAACTCGGGCGAGCTCGACCATCCGTCGCCGCCCGTAGGACAGCGTCTTGATCGACCGATCGGCGATGTCGGCCAGTCCCATCTGTTCGATGATTTGCATGGCCTGGCGGCGTAGTTCACGTTCTCCCAGTTTTGGATTGATCGCCGCGCCGACCATGACGTTCTCGAGAACCGACAGACGCGGAAACGTGCGCCCATGCTGGAACGTACGACCGAGGCCTGCACGGATTCGCTTGCTGGTCGCAAAGCGCGTGACATCCCGGTTCGCGAGCAGCACGGAGCCGGCGTCTGGAACAACGAGTCCAGTAAGGACATTGAGCAAGGTGGACTTGCCCGCGCCATTAGGTCCGATGATCGCGACGAATTCGCCCGGCGAGACCGCGATCGCGACATCGCTCAGCGCGGCAAGCCCACCATATCGTTTGCTGATGCCGCGTGCTTCGAGAATCATCATGACTTCGCTTCGGCGGGCTTGGCAACGGGAGCCCGCGAGGGCAGACGGAAGAAGCTTCGCAGTCCTATGACGCCGCTGGGCAGAAACACCAGAACGACGAACACCAGAATTCCGAACAGTGCGAGATAGGCGTTGCCCAGGAACCGCAGCCACTCGGGCAGGAAGGTAAGCAGCACCGCCCCGAGAATTGCGCCGCCGATGGAGCTCTCTCCGCCGACGATCAACATCGCAAGATAGGTTATTGAATTCGCATAGGAGAAGTCTTCCGGCGAAATGAAGCGGACATGACAGGCGAACAGACATCCCGCCAGGGCGGCGCAGGCGGCGGAGAGCGTGAAGGCTAGCAGCTTCAGACGCGGGGTATCGAGCCCGGTCATCTCGGAAGCGAGCTCATCATCGCGCACGGCAATCAAGGCGCGGCCGTACCGCGAATGATGCAAGAGCGACGCGAGCAGGACCACGATCGCGAGACTAAGGAGGGCCAGCCACAGGAAGCCGCGCTCAGTCGTTAGCGGATAGGACAAGACCTCGAAGGGCGGAATCCGGGAGATACCATTGGTTCCACCGGTCAGGCTGAGCCAGTTCGAGGTGACGATCACGAACGACACGTTGAGCCCTAACGTCGCGAGCGCGAGATAGTGTCCTCTCAAGCGCAGCAGCGGCAGCCCAATGACGATTGCAAACACCACGGCTACGGCGATGGCCGCAGGCATTGCCAACCACGGCGACACCCCGCTCCGCGTGGTCAGGATCGCCAACACGTACGCACCGAGCCCCACGAATGCAGCATGTCCCAGCGAGATGAGGCCGGCGTAACCGAAGGCGATGTTGAGCCCGACCACAGAGACCGCAGAGATCACGGAGAGGTTGAGGAGCCGAAGGTAATATTCGGGAAGGATCAGCGAGAGAGATCCGCCAAGTGCGAGAATGCAGATGACCAGGACCGATGATCGAAAGGTAGACATCCCGTCAGCCCCGATCCTGAATCTTTTCGCCGAACAAGCCTTGCGGACGTACGAACAAGAAGCCGATCATGATGCCGAATGAGATCAGATCCTTGTAGGCCGATGAGATGTAGCTTGCGCCGAGCACCTCGCTCAGTCCGACGAAGATGCCGCCGACCACGGCACCCGGCAGGCTACCGAAGCCGCCGATGATCGTCGCGGCGAACGCCTTCAGTGCGACGGGATCGCCCATGTTGACGTCGGCAAACCACATTGGTCCGAGCAGCAGCCCGGCTGCGCCGGCGAGCAGCGCACCTAGAACCCAGGACATGGCCAGGAGCCTGTTGACCTTCAGTCCCATCAGCTTGGCGGCCTGAACATCCTGCGCCACGGCTCGCATGCCGATCCCGAAGCTGGTGCGGTGCAGGAGAACCCAAAGACCCGCGACCAGCAGGGCCGTCATTCCGACCGTCATCAAGGCATGGACCGAGATGATCGCGCCACCGAGCTCCACCGTCATCCCCTCGATCGGGGACGCGAGCCGCACCGGCCACGAGCCGAATGTCAGCAGTGCCGCGTTCTGCATGGTGATGCTGATCGCGACTGTACCGATGATGACCGTTACCGCTGGACTGGCTCTGAGAGGCCGATAGACGAGCGCGAAGAACACGATTCCGAAGGCGGCCATTGCAAGCAGCGCCACGCCGTAGGCGATGGGCCATGGCAGGTGAGCGTTCACCAGAGCGGCGACGCCTGCAAACGTTCCGAACATCACGAACTGGCCAGCCGCGAAGTTCACAACCCCGGTCGTCTCGTAGACGATCACGAACCCCATGGCGGCCAATGCGTAGACGCCGCCGATGGCGAAACCATTGATCGCAAGCTGGAAGAAGTCTGCCACAAGTCCTCCGATACTGCCGTTCGCAGACGAGCTCAGTTGATCGAGACCTTCTTCACCAGCTCGAGCGTCTTGCTGTTCGCTTTCGGCTTGACGATCGCCACATCGTGGACGCCATTGCCTTTGTCATCGTAGCTGTAGACGTGACCGATGCCGTCCCAGCCCTTCTGCGCCGAGAGCCAGTTCCGAAGTGCGACAGGCTCAAGTCCAACAGCACGCATCGCGTCCGCCATGAGGGAAGCTCCATCGTAATAGGCCAGACCGTAGGGATCCGGGGCGCTCCCGAACTTGGCCTGATATCGGTCGATGAAGTCCTTCATTTTTGGGCTTGTCGACGGATCCACCAGGGCGTCCAACACCCCGAACGTGTTCTCGATGTCGGAGGCCGACAACAATTGCAGCGTGGCCGTCACATACAGAGAGGACGAACCAATGAGCGGGGCCTTCATACCAAGCGACTTGTACTGCCGAACTGCCAACGCCATGTCTTGCGGGTAACCGAACAGCAAGACTGCGTCCGCGCTCTTGTTGCGCAAATTCACGATCTGCGCCGAGAAGTCCTTGTCATTCTGACCATAAGCCTCTGAGCCGACGACACCTACGCCGCGCGCCGCGAGAGCCTTGGCCGCGGCTTGCGCGCCACCTTGGCCAAAGTCATTCTGGATATACAGAATCCCGGGCCGCTTTGCGTTCAACACGCTCGTCACGCAATCGACCATACCTAAGGCAGCCAAGCTGTCTGCAGGCCGAAGACGGAACATCCATTCGTTGCCACCCTCCGCAATTGCATCGACGCCGCCGGCATACATCGCCGGCACCTGCACTTTCTTCACCTCCGGCGACACGGCAAGATTCTGGGTGGAATAGCTCGAGAGAAAGAAGAATGACGGCTTGGTTTCCTGTGCCAGCTTGACGTAGGCGTTTACAGCCGTGCTGTTCGATCCCTGCGTGTCTTCGAACACGATCTTGATCCTGCGGCCCCGGATGCCACCCGCCTTGTTGATGTCCTCCTCTGCCATCTTGAGCGAGTTGAGATACTGCAGTCCCGTCAAAGACAAGGGCCCGGTCATCGGAACGGTCGCGCCAATCAGGATATCTGTCTCCTCGGCGCGAACCGGGACGCCGGCGAGCGGAGCCGCGATAATCGCAGCCATCGACTTGAGGAAGTCCTTACGCGAGATTCCCATAGCTCCATTCCCACTTTTGGAATCGTCTCGTTTTTCGAGACAAAATCTCGAATTACGAAACACTAGATCTTGCCGGAATCGGAGTCAAGTCGCATCAGCGATGAGGCTGGTCCGGAGTTGCAACCCGATCGAGTACGAGGGCATTCGGGAAGACCTCTCCGACCGTATTGGGAGGTTGCGACCAGCGGAAAATTGACCTACTGACCCGTCTCACCACCCAGATGCGATCCAAAGAATGTCGGAAAAAGACCCCTCTCCTGGGCCACTCACGCGGTACTTCGATGTCCTCGAACTCATCGCCTCGTTTCCCGGCGCGCTAACGCTTGGAGACGTTTCGTCGCTCCTTGGGCTTCCCAAAGCGACGGCTCATAGGTTGCTGAAGGGCCTTGTCCGATCCAATCTCGCAAAGGAGGGGGATGGTGGTCGGACGTACCAATTGGGCGAACGCGTCACGCGCGTTCTTCATGCGAGCGCGGAGGAAGGTTGGCTCTCATCGCTTGCGGGCCCGCATCTCCGTGCACTGTCCGAGGCAACATCCGAAGCGTGCTTTCTGGCCCGCCTTGTGGGCTCACATGTCTTCGTAGCTGTCTCCGAGGCGCCCGACATGAAATGGATACAGCACGTGGCAGAGGGCCTTGAGATGCCCGTCAACGCTGCGGCTTCGGGCAAAGCAATCATGGCTTACCAGTCAAAGGAGCTCATCTCCGAGGCCCTTTCACAGGACCTGCCAAAGCCCACAAACCTCGCTCAAACGAGCCGGCGCTGGATCGAGAAAGAATTCGCGACTGTTCGCGAGCAGGGATATGCGACCTGCGTAGGAGAAATATACGAAGGATCGGCCGCAATCGCATGTCCCATCATGCTGCCGGAAGGCAGCGTCCTCTATTCGGTCGCGATAAGCGGCCCCCAAGAGAGGGTCATGGACAAGAAGATGTCCCAGCGCCTGCAGATCTTGCGTGACACCGCCGCGGCCTTAGGAAAGGCGCTTTCGCTCGGAGCAAGCATTCGATCCCGCCATTGAGATCCCGATTTCTTCCAGGTTGCGAATATGGACGTCAGTCGAGGCGCTCCCTTTCTTTCCTCGGAAATGCACGTGGAGCCCAGTTGGATTGACCATAATGGTCATCTCAATATGGCCTACTATCACGTGCTTCTCGACCGCGCTTCTGATGAATTCTGGGTGTCGCTGGGATTGGGTCCACGATACATCGAGACCACGCGCTGCTCGACTTTCGCGGCCGAGTGCCACATTCGCTATCTTCGGGAAGTTCACTTGAAGGATCAGGTGCGCACTGCAATATTCCTGATCGGCGCGGACGAGAAGCGCCTGCATACATTTCGTCAACTTTATCGTTCGGATGGCAGCTTGGCCGCGACGTCGGAAAACATGTCGCTTCACGTTGACCTCAACACCCGCAAGGTCGTTGCTTTCCCTTCCGAAATCAAGGATCGACTGCAAGCGGTTGTCCAGCTTCATCAGCGCCTCACTCCGCCGTCCGGCATCGGCCGGCGCATTTCTATGAAAGCGCGTTGATTGACCGATGCGAAGGTTAGAATCAACGCTACTGCTCTCGGTCTATCCGGCCTCTCCTGGTGCCTACACTGCGTTTTGAAGTCCTTCTCGGCCCCGGCAGGGCTATGGCGGTGCATTTGTTAAGGCCACTACTTCCAATTCGGACTGTTTCCCCCGCAGTTGCAAGCGCCCCAAAGGGAGAGCCGAGACACTCGAAGACAATGGAGCAATCCGCTCCATCAGGTCTCGTGAAACAAGAACGGAATGCTTCGTTTCTCGACACGCAGTTTGAATACGCGCGGCCGTATTCATCGTGTCCCCCAACAGCGCAATCTCCAACCTGAAAAGGCCGAGCTCTCCCACCACCACGGGTCCAATGTGCAAGCCCGCGCGAAATTGCGGCACAACGCCAAATTCCGCGCTATATGTGGCAGCCGCCTCCTCCAATGTCCTGAGCGCGTCAAAGCATGCCGTCACACACCTTATATTGGCCGTCGCATTTCCGGGCGGCCACGTCGCGATCACCTCGTCGCCGACGTATTTGTGAATTTCTCCTCCTTCCCTGACAATCGGCGTCGTCACATCGGCGATGAATCGGTTCAGGAAATCGAGGAAGCGTAGCTCACCAAGATGCTCGGCATGGCTGATGGACGATGCCATATCCAGAAACAAGACGATGCGCTCTTCAATCTGCGGCCGATGGTAACGACCGGCGATGAACGAGAAGAGAACGCCTTGTCCAAGGAGCTGGTTGATGCCGACCAGCGCGTTGAAGAGCATGCTGAGCGCGATCGCCAGCCACACATCTCGGGGCCGAGGAAGCGCGACGGGCGCGCCCGAGATCAGCGCGGGCACGATACTCAAGGCGATTAGGATGATTGCAATGTAGACGAGGGCGCGAAGCATGATCGCGACCGAGAACGGCAGCTTGCGCAAACGATTGACACGATCGTTCTCGAAGACGAACAACTCAATCGCCAACACGGCGAGGCAGACAGTTGCGCCTGTTAACGCGCCTCGGAGGGCGCCTGCTCCGGACTGAGCGAGACCATCCGCAAGATGCCCCCGGACCGCTCCGGCGACGATGCTGACGATCATGAAAGCCTTGATCAGAGGACTGATATGTGTGATGCGATCCGTGCGATAAGACCTGCTCACTCCTGACGTCAAATTTGCGCGCTCTGTCATTACACTACCCGCTCGAGACGCCGTCGGCGAACGCGATACCCGCGCGCTTGTTCCCGTCGCCGACAGTCTCCCATGCGCCTGCCGGCTTCAAGCCGCGAAATCCCGGAGCAACAAGCCTCCGCAGATGATAAGGAATATCCCGAACGCGACCAGTGGCAGCGGAATCGTGACAGCCGCCAGCGCGCCGCCGATCATGGCGCTCAGGGATTCTGCACCCACCTGGAGTGCCTGGTTGTTGCCCATGACGCGGCCTTGCCGCTCCAAGGACACAGCGTTGGACAGGATCGTCGGGCATGCGGCAAGCGCGATTGTCCCCATCATGGTTGTGAGACCGCCGGTGATCCAGATCGAGCCTATTTGAGACGGCACTGTAATCGCAATCATCGCGGCCCCGGCGGCGATGCAGGCGGTGATGGCGAGCCGGCTCAAGCCAATCCGGCGGGCCAATGGGGCCATGATCAAGAAGCTCGTGATTGCCGAGATCAGAGCCAGCCCCGAATAGATCAAGGTGGTTTGATCGACGCCGGTATCCCAGCGATCGACCAAATAGACGAGTACCATCCGGAAGTAGCCGAATAGCGCAAGATAGATCAGGAAATTGAGCAGATAGAGCCGCCGGATTGGCTTGTCGGTAAAGATGCTGATGAGATTTGTGATCGCGGCGATCATGCTGAAATCCGCCAGCCTGTCAGTTGCGTGCGTTTCGGCGAAGCGAAACCAGGCCCAAATCAGCGTCGCAACGAGGAGCGGCACCATCAACCAGAACGGAACGCTCCAGCCGAGATGCAGGGCCATCTGGCCGCCGAGGATCGGGCCGGCGATATAGCCGAGGCTAGAGCTGGAGTACGTCCAGGCAAACAGACGCGGGCGCTCATCTGGGCTGCTCATGTCGGAAATCGCGCTCTGCGCGATGGCGATGTTCGATTCCGCCAGCCCGCCAATCAAGCACCCCATTCCCAGCAGGACGAGAGATCGCCATTCGATGCCGAGAGCTATGACGACATATCCAAGCACGGTCACCACGAGCGAATTGACCAGGACAGGTCTGCGGCCGTAGCGGTCGGACAAGGCGCCCAGGATCGGAGATCCCACGAACTGACCGAGCGGGTAAATTGCAAGCAGCAGACCAAGGACGATGCTCCGCTGCCCGACAGTCGCGCCATCCGGTAGAAATCCATTGTTTCCCATCAGCATAGGCGCAAACAAAGTGATCATGAGCGAGTAGCCGCAAAAGCCGATGAAAATCAGCAGATAGAGCGGCAGGAGCGGGAAAATGCGCGTTGGGCCCGTTTGGTCGATCCGTGCAGTCTGCGCCGGAGTGCAGTTCGCCATGTCAGTCATCACCAAACCCTCTCATATTGCCGGGGTACGATCGCGTCGCGCCGGACAAATGATCCGGCTGGCGGCCGAATACAAATACAGCTTCGATATGCTGCTATCGGCGAGCGCTATGGCCGATGCGAAAGTCCGCCGGCAACGCCTCTGCATGAGCAACCGCCTGCCGGCCAACTTCAACGAGGCCTCGACCTTAGGGCAATTGGCCATTGGCCTGGTGGGATGCCGACTGTCAGCGAAGATCGAATTTCGCGTCTATTGAGACAACGCTTCACGCTTGCTGCCGAAAAGCTTCTTGGCTTGCTCCCGCCATCTCTGAAAGGTCACGTAGAGCATCGGCACCAGGAAAATGCCTATCGAACTGGCAGCAAGCATGCCTCCGAAGACCGCCGTACCTACAGCCCTTCGGCTGATCTCGGCCGCTCCTGTGGCTGTGACCAACGGTACGAGGCCGAGGATGAATGCGACGGAGGTCATCATCACCGCGCGGAAGCGCATCTGGGACCCCAGCACAGCGGCATCCATGATCGACATGCCCGCCTCGCGCTGCTCCTTGGCGAATTCGACGATGAGGATGCCGTTCTTGGTGGCAAGTGCGATCAGCACCACGAGGCCGATCTGGGCATAAAGATCGAGATTCAACCCTGCGATCTTGATGGCAAGGTAGGAGCCGCACACACCGACCGCGACCGCAAGCAGGACAGGAATTGGAATCATCCAGCTCTCATACAGCGCGACCAGGAACAGATAGGCGAACAGGATTGCCAGGCCGAGAATGATTCCGGTCTGCCCCGACGCTGCCTGCTCCTGATAGGCCGTGCCGGTCCATTCGTAGGAATAGCCGGCCGGCAGCGTTGTCTTGGAGAGCTGCTCCATCGCCGCGATTGCCGTTCCCGAGGAGACGCCGGGCGCCGGGCCGCCATTGATCGTCACCGAGCGGTAGTTGTTGTAGCGGGTGATGACCTGCGGTCCGGTGACGATCCTCGCGCTTGCGATCGAGCGCAGCGGCACCATGTCGCCGATCGCGTTCCGCACATAGATCTGCCAGAGATCAGAAATGTCGCCGCGGTTGGCGGCCTCGCCTTCCACATTGACCTGCCATGTCCGGCCGAACAGGTTGAAGTTATTGACGTAGACACCACCAAGCGTCGCCTGCAAGGCGGTGAACACATCGCTCATGTTGAGGCCCAGCGCCTGAGCCTTGGCACGGTCGATGTCCAGATGGACGGAGGGATTGCTGGCCGTGAACGTCGAAAACACGCGCGCAAGGCGCGGATCGCGGTTGGCCGCGTTGACCAGTCCACTCATCACGTTGCTCAGCGCAGCCGGATCCTGCCCTTCCAGCGCATCGAGCTGATACTCGAACCCGCCGGAGGTCGAAAGCCCGATGATCGGCGGCAGGTTGAACGGGAGGACGTTGGCTTCGCGAATCTGGGCGCCCACGCCGAACGTTCGCCGGATCGCCGCTTGCACCGTATCCGTTGCCGCGCGCCGATCCGCGAATGGCTTTAGGCGCGCGACCATGAAGGCCGAATTCGGTTCGTTGCCACCATCAAGCAAGGAGAAGCCGATGATCGAGAGCACGTGGTCGACCGCGGGCTCCTTCTTCAAAAGCTCCTCCACTTGCTTCGTCACCTCGCTGGTGCGAGCGACCGAAGCGCCGTCCGGCAATTGCACGGCAACGAAGAAGGCACCTTGATCCTCCTCGGGAAGGAAGCCGGTCGGCGTGAGCCGCGAGATGCCGAAGATTCCGCCTGCAAAAATCAACACCGCGACAAGAGACAACACGGCGAGCCGCAGGAGCCGCCGCACCAGGCTGGCGTAGCCGTCACGGACCCAGTCGATGCCGGCGAGCACGCGCCCCATGACGCCGCGCCTGGGCCCGCGATGGCGCAGGAACACGGCACACAGGGCTGGTGACAGGGTCAGTGCGTTGAGGGCGGAGATCACCATCGCCGCGCTGATCGTGACCGCGAACTGGCGGAACAACGTTCCAGAGATGCCCGGAATGAAAGCGATCGGAACGAAGACCGACAGCAACACCAGCGAAATCGCGATGATCGGCGCGGTGATCTGCGCCATCGCCTTTTTGGTCGCTTCGGCGGGGGAAAGGTTCGGCTCCTCCTCCATGACGCGCTCGACGTTCTCGACCACGACGATGGCATCGTCGACCACAATTCCGATGGCGAGCACCATCGCGAGCAGCGAGACCGTGTTGGCCGAATAGCCCATCGCGAGCAGCACCGCGAAAGTGCCGATCAGGCTGACAGGCACGGCAATCGCGGGAATGATGGTGGCGCGCAAACTGCCAAGGAACAGGAACACGACGATGACGACGAGGACGAAGGCTTCGGCCAGCGTCTTCAGGACCTCCTTGATGGTGTCGGCGACAAAAGTGGTGGAGTCGTAGTGCACCAGATAGGTCAAACCCGGCGGAAACCGCTCGGAGAGCTTGGCAAGTGTCGTCTGCACCGCGTTGGCCGTGGTGACCGCGTTGGCGCCCGGGGCGAGATAGATGCCGATCGGCACGCCCGGATTTCCGTCGATCCGGGATTCGCTGTCCATGTTCTGCGCGCCGATCTCGACACGGGCGACATCCTTGATCCGGAGCACCGAGCCGTCCGGGTTTGCGCGCAACACGATGTTACCAAATTGATCTGACGTCGTGAGCCGCCCCTGCGTCTGCACGTTGAATTGGAATTGCTGATCGTCGCTGATCGGCCGGGCGCCGATGCGTCCAACGGGCGCCTGCACGCTCTGCGACCGGATCGCTGCGACCACGTCCGATGGCGCCAGATTGAGGCCGGTGAGACGCTGGGTATCAAACCAGATGCGCATCGAGTAGTTCAGCTTGGCGAACAGCGTCGCCTGGCCTACGCCCGGCGTGCGGGAGATCGCGTCCAGCACATTGATGATGGCATAATTGGTGATGAACAGCGGGTCCTGTGCGCCGGTCTTGCTGTAGAGCACGAGGAACTGCAGCACAGCCGAGGACTTCTTCTGCACGACGAGGCCCTGGGCCTGAACCTCGGTCGGCAGTTGCGCCAGCGCGCTCTGGACGCGGTTGTTGACGTTGACGGTGTTGATATCGGGATCGCTGCCGAGCGCAAACGACAAGGTCAGGGTATAGCTGCCGTCATTACCGCTCGTCGACTTCATGTACAGCATCTTGTCGACGCCGACGATCGCGGCTTCGAGCGGCTGGGCGACGCTCGACTCCACCACTTCGGCGGAGGCTCCAGGGAAGTTCCCAGTCACCGTCACCTGCGGCGGCACGATGTCCGGGAATTGCGCGACAGGTATGCGCATCAACGCGAGAGCGCCGGCAATGGTGATGACGAGCGCGATGACTATAGCGAGCCGCGGCCGATCAACGAAAATGGACGAAATCATTGGGTTACTCCCGACGGGGTCGTTCGGAGCGCGCTTTTCGCGGTCCCTTCCTCCTGAGCATTCATGCTGGATTGGATGAGCGCGCTGGCGGGGCCGGGCGCGATGACCTCACCTGGCCGCACACGCTGAAGCCCCTCGACGATCACCTTCTCTCCGGGCGCGAGGCCACTTGTCACGGCGGCGATCGTGGAGGTCGATTGGCCCAGCTTGATGCGACGCTGCTCGGCCTTATTGTCCGCGGCGACGACATAGACATACTCGCCCTGTTGATCCGACAACACGGCCGAGCGCGGGATCGCCACCACCTCGACCGGCTCGACGCCTTCCAGCAACACGGTCACGAATTCGTTGTCGGTGAGTTCGCGCAGGGAGAGATTTCTCAGGACGGGGTTTGGAATGGTCCCCCGCAGCATGATGGTGTCGGTGTTCTGCGCGATCGTGTTGTTGACGAAGTTCAATTGTCCGGGCTCTCCATAGAGACGCCCGTCCGGGAGACGAACTCTGATGACGACCGCGCTGAAGCCGCCTCGCGCCGCGTAGCGCTCGCGCAGGCTCAATGCCTCACGGACCGAAACAGGAAAGGTGACGTACATAGGATCCTGGCTGACGATGGTGGTCAGCACGCCCGAACTCGGCGTTACGACGTTACCCTCGGTCACCGTTGTGTTGCCGATCCTGCCGTCGATCGGAGAGCGAATTTCGGTGTAATCGAGATTGGTCTGTGACAGCTCGACCTGAGCCTGCGCGGCTTGAACTTGCGCCTCAAGACTTTGCTGGTTGGCGAGCGCCGCATCATAGGTCGATTGCTGGCCGGCTGGCCCGCCGAGCAGCGCCTTTGCCCGCTCCGTCGTCAGCCTTGCATTCGCCAGAGTTGCCTCCAACTGCGCAACTTGCGCCTGCTTCGATTTCAGGTCGGCCTCGAAGGGACCTCGCTCCAGTTGATAGAGCAGGTCGCCCTTCTTGACCTCGGAGCCCTCGACGAAATTGCGCTTCTCCAAAAAGGCGGTGACGCGAGCCACTACGTTGACGCGATTGGTGGCTTCGATTCGCCCCAGGAACTCATTGGTCGGGGTGATCGGCCGCGTGACGGCCTCCATGACTCCAACGGCGGGTGGTCTGGACGCGCCAAGCTGGGCGTTGGCGGGCGGAATCATGGCCAGCACCAACACCCCGGATAGAATGATTCCTGCTATTGGGCCAAATGGTCTGATTGCACGCAGCATTTGCCGGCCTCTATTGGTTGGCAGCGGTCCAGGAAATAGGATTTCAGGTTTTGAAAGGGCGAGCGGAGGGCATCACCGCATTGCGATCTGCTGTACGCATCGAGCGCTTTGGCGATGCGCCGCAAGGAAAGACTTGCGGCGCATCCAAGGCGAGCAACTGCAGATCGCCATTCACTCACATGCCATACAGGATCTTCAGTGCGCCGCTGGCGCGAAGGGCGATCTCGATTCCGTCCGCAGGCAGATACAGCTTCTCGAGCGTGGCCGAGGAAAGATGTCCTTCCATGCGGAAGCCGTCCTTCAGCGGCCTGTTCAACTTCGCGTTCGCGGCGTTGAGCAAGTTCTCATAGGCGACGCCATAGTCCACGCTCATCTTGTCGCGCAGTCCACTCACGATCGGATCGATCATCGCGGCCACGCCCTCATTGTCAGTCGAGGCGCTGAGATCCGAAAGCCGCACGGCATGACCATCGGCATCCACCTGGAGACCAGCGGTGAGATAGGTCCATTCACCGGCGTTCGGATCTGCGTCGGACGCTTTGGCGACGCGCAGACCGATCGCGAGCTTGCCGGACGAAGGATAGACTTCAACATCCCGGACAGACATGCCAGCGGCCGGCGCAATTGAGCCGAGGGCCTGCTGGATCTTGCCCTTCAGCACGTCGTAGCTGATGCGCACGGGCAGGATCACATCGAACTGGCCGGGCGAGGTGACCTCCCGCCCGAGGGCCGGAAGTGCGGTCGGCGTCACCGCCGGATGCTGTCCGATCACGGTTTCGGCGGCGCCCGCCAGCTCGAGCGATCCGCTGAGCACCTTGCCTTCGGCATGTACGCCGGCAAACGCGGCACTTTGGGGCGTCAACTGCAGCCAAACTTCAGGGTCCGCCGAGAGCTGAACTGGCTCAAACGCATGGCGCCAGGCCGTGGCAGCCTTGTCGTGCAGATCGAGACGGCGGGCAGCTGCAAGCGCACGCCCCCTCACCTGCGCAAGCTCCGTCCTGATCCGCGGCTCCGCATAGTTGGCGAGCGGAATCTCGCGGCCCATCACATGCAGAACGGGCGGCTCGCTCCAGCGAAAGCCGTCGCTTAAGTTCAGGTCGAGCGACCAGTCACGCGAGAGTTCCGGCCGCGCTTCGGCCTCGATCGTGGCACTGGCCTCGGTCTCTCCATGGATGCGGGCCGTGAAACGGTTGGCGCCTTGCCCTTCCAACGCGCCGTAGATCGGCACCGAACCATAGAGACGACCGCCGCGACCATAGAGCGACACCGGCCCCGACCGCTCGACGTAGCCGTAGATGTCGCAATTGGCGTTGACCCGGAAGAACAGCACCCGGCGATGCACGCAGCTCACACGTTCGTCGATGGTCGCAAGGCGCCGGGGAATGTCTCGCTCGATCTCCTCTGCAAGGGCTGGCAGACCGAATTCGATGGTCGCGGCGATGCGCGACTGCGTGCTGAAAGGCGCCACCGTATCGGGAGCGAGAGGCGGCCTCTCCGCCGCCATTGCAGACGAGCAGAGCCCGACCATGCCGAGCGCGGCGAGTCCTGCTCGCACCCCGTGGCGTTTACCTAACGGCTTCAGGTGGAATTTCATGACATTTACCTCACGGATTGTTTGTTGCATTCAAGATGCTGAAGGTCTCTGGGTCAGAGTCTGGGTCGTCCCATCGGCCGGTGAAATTCGCCGAACGCGCCTTCCCGCGGCCGGTCCTCGCCGGCGAAGCCCCTTCGGAGAAGATCTGCGCCCTCTCCGGTTCGCGGGCGATCGACGTCACGTTCTGGGAGTGCCTCATGTCGCTCGAACGCCTCGCCGGCCTCGCGTCGAATCTCGGATTCTCGCGCACCGGGCCTCTCCGGTTCGATCCTCCTTGCGACATCGCCCTCCGGACGGTGAAACGCATCGGGACGTGGCGCATCGATCCGATCCCGAGGGATGGCACGTTGCTCGAAGGCAGAGCGATCCCGCAGGAGATCGTCGTGTGCCAGATCATTGCGCAAGGCATTCCGGGCCGCCATGTCGCTGTTGCGGCCAAAGCGCTGCGTCAGCGCAGCGTTGGCATAGGGAACGTTGCCGCGATGCGCGGGATTGTGGACCCACACATTGTTCCCGATGTTCATGTTGGCGTGATTGAAGAGGTTATATCGATTGACGTTGATGATGACGTTGTTGTGCCACCAGTCGCAGCCGCCCCAGATCGCCGCGCCGACGGCGATCCCCGCGCCGAAGGAAATGATGTTGCTGGCGACGAAGCCAGGGGGCGACCAGTAGAACGGCTGATAGCCAGGGTAATCCCAGCCGCCATACACTTGGGCTGGATTGTAGACCGGAACGTAGTAGACGTCGGGATTCACGGGCTCGATCACGATCGGCCGCACTCCCGAACTGGCGCCGTCGGCCGGGGGCGGAGCGACGGTGACAATCTGCTGCGGGGTCGATTGCAAATTACCAGCGGCTTGCGCCTCGGCGCGCAAGTTCTGAACCGCATTGAGCACGTCCTGTTGCTGCGCCAGAAACGCGTCGCCCAGTTGCTGGGTCCAGTCCAGCTTGTCATTCATCATCTGAAGCGTCTGCGGCACTGCTGTCAGGGCTTTGACGCTGGGATCCCAGGGTTGGGTCTGCATCGCGTTCTCAAGCGCCTGCCCCCTGACCGTCGGGTTCTCCCGCGACCATCGAGCCGCCTCGACCACCTCCAGCGGATACGTCGAAGCCATCAGGATCTGCGTGAGCAGCGAATCCGGATAGAGCGCAATCGGCGCGACGAGCTGCGCGATCTGCGCCTGCGAGAACGCCGCCTGGTCCTGAGTCTCGGCCTGCATTGGAGCCGCAGCAGTCGCATCCTGCGCGCTGGCGGGTGCGGTCGCGAGGTTCGAAACGAGCACGAGCGGCGCGGCACATAGTGCGAAACGGCGCATTGTCATTGCAATCTTGTTGGACATCTCTGTTCTCCTTCTGCAGCCGCGCGTCTGCGCGCGGCCGCATTGATGGGCTCCGGTGCTCAGAGGCAGATGCGCTGGCCGTTGCGCCAGAAGCATCCGGAGCCGCGGCGGTAGGCGTAAACGTTGCCGTAGCGTCCAACGCCAATCGCACCATTGGGGCCCACGGCGAAGCTGCCGTACCGGGTCGTACAGGCCGCGCGATACACGCCCCTGACGCAGCTCATTGCGCTGGCATCGGACACCATGAGAAGGACGCCGAGGGCACTCGCCACTGCGACGGCCGCATATTTCGGCTTGAAACGCGCGAGCGCGGAGATGCGGGAGTTCGTCGTGATTGTGTTCATGGGAAGTCTCCTTTCGCGACAAATCGGCGCGCGACATCGTTCGATGCCCCGGCAGAGGGTCGCCATGCGAAGGTGGAAGCTGGACTCAAGGGCTGCGATTTGCCCCGTCCTCAACACGAGGAGAAATGGCTCGGCGACGATTTAAAAACAAATACCGCTTCAATATGCAGGTATCGCCTCGTCATATGGCCAGCCGCGCATCCAAAATCAGGCGGAAAAAGCAAGGAAACGGAGGCTCTGGACGGCGCAACCTCAGCTAGTATACTCGGATGCCTCACATGATCGTGTACCACAACCGGCACCCGCCACCTTCTCCGACCGCTGGCATCAGGCTGATGGGTCACAGGTCGGGTTGCCCAGTGCGGCGATCTCATCGATGATGTGCGGCCCCGGTATGGGCAGGACAACATGCAGTTCCGTCAACTTCGATATTTCGTCAAGATCGTCGAGGCAGGCAGCTTCTCCCGCGCAGCGTCCATCGTTCATGTTGCCCAACCTGCGCTGAGCCAGCAGGTTGCCGAATTGGAGGAAAGGCTGGGAGTGGCCTTGCTTCAGCGCAGTGCGCGGGGCGTTAGGCCGACAGCAGCAGGGGAAATCTTCTACAAGGAAGCTTCCGCGATCTTGCATCAACTCGACCAGCTGCCCGCAGTCGTTCGTTCGGACCGTGACCAGCCAGAAGGGGTGGTCAACGTTGGTTTCATATCCTCCCTCGCGCCGGTACTCGTAGGCTTTCTAGATGAGTGCCGGGAAGCATTTCCGAAGGTCGTGATCCGGTTCTCGGATGGAGACAGCCTCGGCCTGGAAGACAAGATCGCCTCGTCATTGGTCGATCTCGCCGTCCTTCATGAGGTCGAATTTACGACGGCTTTGATGCGCAAACCCTTGTATAGGCAGAAGCTGTTCGTTGTCTCGCGTCAGCCGATAACAACCAACGGAGACCCGATCTCTCTTGAGCGCATCGCGGAGCTGCCCCTCGTGCTGCCGGGGAACGTCAAGGGCCGTCGTGCCTTGATCGAACGCGTATTCGCCGAAGCGAACCTAAAGACAAACGTCGTTCTCGAAGCAGATTCGCTGGTAAGTGAAATGTGGTCGGTGCGAAATGGGGTGGGTTGCACCATACTTCCGGTAGGTGATCTCTCCAATTTTGGGCCTCACGCTTTCGCCAAGCCGACGTTGATCGAGCCACCGATCTATTTTACCTGCTCCATTGCCTATTCTGCCGATTTTCCACTCACTGCCGCCAGCGAAGCGGTCCGCGATGCGCTCGCCAAGTTTCTTGAACGCCGGCTCAGCGAGGGCAGTATAGTGGGAGCGGAGCGCCTACCGGAACGGTGACGTCCGGAACGGCGGGAACGACTGAAGTACGCTTCAAGGATACGGTTCATCGGTCCTTTTGAGCCAGAGCAAGCCGGCTCACGTCCTTCACTCCGTGTCCCGTCAAATCAGCGAACACGGCTTCATCGGATAATGGCAATTTGCACGAATGTTTCCAATCGTGCTCAACCGTCTCGACGAGCCGTCTCACCACGTGGGCCGACGACGTTTCAATGGCAAGCTCGCGACGGTCGTCAAAACTGCCCGGGCTGAGATTGATCGAACCGACGATGGCGCGCTTGTTGTCAGCAATCATCATCTTGCCGTGCAGCTTCAGCTTCTTGAGCGCATGGACCTTGGCGCCGACGTCGTGAACGATGCGCAGCCCGCTTACACCCTCGAACAGCTTCTTGCGTTTGAGCTTGTGAAGCGCACGGGACATGATCCGCACGTGGACCCCACGCTTGACCGCGCGGACCAGGCGCTCGATGATCACCATGTCCTGATAGCGCTCGTTCTGCAGCCACAGCGTTTCCCTGGCGCCGTCGATGAAGCTCGCGATACGCTGCCGGCCGTTGTTTGGACACCAGATCAGGCTGGAGCCCGCTGTCGGCTCAAACGGCCGCTGCTCCCAATCGGCATCGAAGCATCGCACCATCTCTGCAACTTCCGCCGCCTCCGTGGTCACGACCGCGTAGTCACGGGTCTCGGTGAGGTCACGCGTCTCCCAGTTCAGGGACTCGACGACACCGACCCGGTTGTCGATCACCATCGACTTCTGGTGGGTAACGGCAAATTGTGGGCTGCTGTCGCGAACAGACACACCCGCCTGGAGCAGCATGGCCCTCGTCGCGTCATTGTCGCTCGTTCCATCACGCCTTGCCGGATTGAGCATCACCCGAACATGCACGCCGCGGCGCCGCGCCGCGATGACGGCATTGAGCAGCGTCGGATCAGTGAACAGGAACATGCGGATGTTCAGCGTGTGCTGCGCTGACATGATCGGATCCACGATGGCGCTCGCGGTGTCGTCCGGAAGAACGATCAATCGATGTGACATCTGGCTTGTCGTCCTCTAGGCAGCGTCGGCAACGTGTCGCGCCGTCTGAAACTGGATCCGGTGCAGTTCGGAGAAGAGCCCGCCGCCGGCAATCAGCGCCTCATGGGTACCCTGCTCGACCACCACGCCGTCCTTGAGCACGATGATCTTGTCGGCATCGACGAGGGTAGTGAGACGGTGCGCGATCATGATCACGGTCCGGCCTTTCATCAGCCGCCGCAGCGCTTCGATCACCAGGTGCTCGGATTCAGGATCGAGAGCAGCTGTCGGTTCGTCCAGGATCAGGATCGGGCTGTTGCGGATCACCGCGCGTGCGATCGCGATGCGCTGACGCTGGCCGCCCGACAGGATTTCGCCCCGTTCGCCAACAACCGAATCATAGCCCTGTGGCATCCGGCTGATAAACTCATCGGCATTTGCGATCCTGGCGGCTTCGATGATCTCAGCTTCGGTCGCATTGGGCCGCCCATACGCGATATTCTCCCTGATCGTACCGTGAAGCAGCACGGTATCCTGCAAGACGAAGCCGATCTGCGACCGCAACGCGGCGATCTTGTAGTCTGCAATGTCGATGCCGTCGATCAGCACACGGCCCAGCACGGGCTCGTAGAAGCGCGGAAGCAAGCTCAGCACGGTCGATTTTCCAGAGCCGGTCGGACCGACAATACCGACCACCTCTCCCGGCTCGATGCTGAAGGATACCTCGTGCAGCACCGGTCTGTCCGCCTCATAGCCGAAGGTGACACGGTCGAAGCGGATCGCCCCGTGGACCCGGCCCGGATCGATCGCGCCCGGACGCTCGCGGACGATTTCGTCAGCCGAGAGGATCGCCTGAATCCGCTCCAGCGCAACTGTTGTCTGCGCGATGGTGCTGGTCATGCTGGCGAGATCCTTCACCGGTTTGAAGAACTTCTTGAGATAGGCGAGGTAGACGGTTAGCGCGCCCGCTGTCATCGTGCCGGTGATAATCAGGGACGTTCCTTTCCAGAGCACGATTGCGGTACAGATCGCGACCACGATGCCGACCATGGGTGACATCAGCGATTTGATGCCGCGGGCACGAAGCGCTGCAGCGACGGAAGCGCGGCTTGCGGCTTCCAGGTGTGCGACCTCCAGGGCCTGGCCTCCAAACGCATTTGTCAAACGGATCGATCCAAGTCCGCGCTGGACAATCGAGAGCACCTCTGCCTGCCGGTGCCGGAGAGCGCGAGTAGCCGCCTTCACAGCTCTCTTGAGCTGGAACGCAAAGAGCAGCAGGACGGGCGTGAATGCGACTGCAATCAGAGTGAAGTCCCAGTCTAGCCAGAACATCACTCCCACCATGAATACAATGGTGAGCAGGTCGATGACTATTTCCAGGGTGGATGAGGACGCGAAATCCTGGATGGTGGCGACGTCGCTGGTTATGGTCGATACCAGCGCGCCGATCTTGGCATGATCGTAGTAGCGGAGCGAGAGCCGGTGCAGGTGCTCGTAGATGCGCAGCCGCAAATCGTTGGAGACCCACTGCCCCACGCTGGTCGTGAAGTAGCTGTCGAAATAGCTCGCGACCGCCGCGACGGCTGCGATCGCCAGAGTCGCCGCGCCGGCAAAAAGCGCTACGCCCAGCGTATGCTTGCCGAAGCCGCCATATTCGTGGGCCCAGCTCAACCATTCGGGCAAGCGGTGACTGCCGAGCGCATCGTCCAGGACAAGCTTCAACGGCCAGGGCGCGGCCAGACTCATCGCAATCTCGATCAGCATGGCGAGAAATACGATCGTCAGCCGACCGCGATAGGGTCTCAGCAGATCGATCACAAGACGAGACATCCTTCTTCTCCGATTACTGAGCCGGTGATTCCGCATCAGCGGTGCTGGACAGCGACTTGCCACAGTCGGTTGGCGCTGGCCGGCCGGCAAAGCGATCCATCATCCAGGTGACGGCAGCATCGGCGCTGTCGCGCGCGACGAAACCGTGTCCGACGCCCTGCACCCACATCATCCGCACCTTGCTGCCTGCCTTGCATTGCCGCTGCATGTAGCTCGCGGTCACTTCGGGGCGCACGATATCGTCGGTCGTGCCTTGCGCGAGAAAGAGCGGAATGCTCGGCGGCAGCGCGCCCGGGGTGTTGCGGGCCGCCAGCGAACGCCAGGGCTCGACGGTCGCGATGTTCGGCACCGAGAGGAAATGTTCCTCGAGCGGCTTCTCCGTCCGGCGTCGCGCCAGAATGTCGAAGATCGATTCGATACATTCGTTCGCCAATTGGTCCACGGCCGGCATGGCTTCCGGCAACACGACCTTGTTGATCGGCGCGCCATAAACGCGCGACCAAGACCACAACGTCATCGCGGTCAGGTTCTTGCCACCGGAGGTCTTGAAATCGTCACCCATCAAGGTGACCAGCGAAGTTGCGGGCGCCGCCGCGGCAACACCGACCAGGTTGAGCTCGGGCGCATAAGTCCTGGCGATCAGACCGGTGTAGAGGGAGGCCTGCCCGCCCTGCGAATGCCCCCAGACGGCAAAGCTGTTGCCGGTCTCGGCGCCTGGCAGGTTGCGCGCGGCGCGCACGGAATCGATCACCGCTCGCGCCTCGCTGTCGCCGACGAGATACGGATGAGGGCCTGGCGTCCCCAGGCCTGGATAGTCGGTTGCGGCAACCACCGCACCCTGCTCGATCAGCTGGCGCAAGCCCGCCATCTGCTGAAACACGAAAATCGCCAGCGACGGCGCGCAGTGCGGCACCACGCCCGTTGTCGGATGCGCCCAGGCAACCACGGGCCGCCCGCCTGCGGGCGCCGGGCCCGGCGGCACGATGATGACGCCGGACACCGCAATCGGCTCACCGTGCATGCCGGTCGAGCGATAGAGCACGCGGTAGGCCTGGGCGCCTGCAGGCGCGAAGCTCATCGGCTCTGAGCGGATCAGCGTTCCCGGACGTCCGGCAATCTCCTGGCGGGATGCATCATAGAAAGAGGTTTGCGCATCTGCGGCGACGACTGAAAGCGCCAATGCGGCTGCGCCAGCGATTGCGCCCAAGCAGCGCCTCAGGACCGACGGTGCTTTCATCTGCTTCAACATATTCATGAGAGCCTCACTTGCATCTTGGTTGCCAGCGCCCGGGCCGTTCATCGGGTCCATGCCGCCTGCGAGCGGGCCGGCGAGTATCTTTCCGGCTCAACCTGACGGCCGAACATCACCTCATGACACGCCTCGCTCAGCCGGGCTTCATTGCCCCGCAGGCAGGCAACGATCTCGCCGACATTCGGGATGAAATGGCTGCACAGCCGAAACACGTCCGGCGTGCAGGCCTGCCGTTGAGCTGCTGTGCCTTCCGCGAACGCCGCGCTGCTGGCGAGCGTCAGGACGATGCCGCCAACGGCGGCGAGCTTGATTGATTTGCGATACATTGGCCTTCTCTTCTGGTTGATTGAACGAATCTATTCTCTTTCTGGGTGCATCTCCGGACGCACCACCGCCTCAGCTCGCCTAGTGGTCCCTTGGCGAAGCCTTGTTGGTCAGATCACTTCATAGGCAAACAGCGTCGCAACGAGCGTTATCCCGATCAGACCGCCAAGGAAGATCAGATCGGCGATCTGCTCGATGCGATAGCTCAGGCCGGCGCGGTGCGAATATCGAATTGAAAGGTATGAGGTCAGCGCACTCGCCAGGAACATGACCGATGCGAGAGCGGCGTATTCGTCGACATGCGACGATCCATGTTTGGCCTCGGCCAACTTGACGAGACCGATCAACGTCGCGCAAACACCGATCATTGTGGCCGAGACCGGCAGAATGTGAGATGCGAGCGCTTGGCTTCGTGCTCTTATCGACAGTCGATTCGACATGGCTCATTGCTTGACTCCTCGGGGAGCCCCTCATCTGCTGGCATTTACTCTCGGTCCAGGCCCAGCTCGTGCTACGCCCTCAGCGTCGCTGAAACAGCTTTTCGCGAGGGAGTGATCCGGTCAGGCTCCGCTTGACGGGCGCGACTAATGATCCACGCTGGCATCCCGGACAAATACAGCTTCCATATGCAGGTATCTGCGCGGCCTATAGGTTCGTTCTTCGGTGCCGATCGGCTCGTCCTGAAGCTACCCACGCGGCTGGCCTTTGGTGCGATCTATCAATGCGTTACGTTTCGCATGCGTGCCTCGGCGCAGACGCGCCCTTACATGCGTCGATGTCGACTGGGTGGTCGCTTCACGAAGGCGTTACGTTCTACGACCTTATCAGCGAATACGACACCGGCTCGTCGCCATCGGCCACGGCTATGCCCGCATATTCAAGCGGTATTTGCCGCGGAGAGATGGATCGATCACGGAAGCGGCTGTCGCCTCGTCATGAGGAAACGACCGGGCGTCTGGCATTTTCCCACCGAACGAAGGAACAGCAAATGAAACTCGATTCTCAGTTCACGCGCCGCGGCTTCGCCGCAACTGTCGCAACTGGTGTTGCGAGCATCGGCTTGCTCGCGGCCACCGCGCAATCAGCCGAGGCCTATCAGGGTAACATGGAGCGTGCGCTTGCATCGCTGCATCAAGCGCTGCAGTCGTTGCAGGAGGCGACTGCGAACAAGGGCGGTCACCGCGCACGCGCGGTGGAGCTGGTCCGCCAGGCCATCGAAGAGACCCAGGCCGGCGTCGCCTTTGCCGACGAGCATGGCGGCGGCGGCCGCTAGTCGGACGAGCGGCAGGCACCTTCCGGTGCCTGCCTGTCGATATTTAGTCCAGCCACACCGCTCCCGGCTTCCTGGAGGCCTCGACCTGCTCCTTCAGAAATTCGATCAGGAGTTTCTTCACGCCTTCGGCGCCCAGCGTCAGTGCGAACTGGTTCGACCAAATCAGGCAGCAGGTAAGGTGGAAAGTCGGCGTAATCAGCACCGGCTCGGCAAAGTCGGCGAGCGAGAAACCTGACATGTCACCCAGATTCAGGATGGTGCTGGCAGCGCCGGAGCGCACCGCCGAAAGCTCGCTCGAGATATTGGCAGCTTCCGCGGCGAGCTGCACCGAGATGGCGGCCTTGGCGAAAGCACGGTCGATAACGATCCGTCGCGCATTCGATTGCCCCGGAAGGATCAGCGGGATCTGCGATAATTCCTTAATCGGGATTGTTGAGCCAACGATCGGAGCCGAATGCTTGCCGCGGACGAGATAATGGTCCTGCCGGAACAGCGGCTGCCGCTGCACCGTGGGAAAGAACTCATCTTCAAAAATGAGAGCGAGGTCCAGGCGGCTCTTCTCGACTTCCTCGCGCAGGAATTCGCTATCGCCGTCAACAAATCTCAAGGTGATTTTTGGATGAGAAGCCCGGCACAGCTCGATGAACGGCCCGACCAAGGTTGTGGAAAGGGAAGCCGGCATCCCGAGGCTGACCGGTCCTTCGATTTCACCGATCTTGGAGTGCACCAGGGCCGGCAGATTCTCGTATCGGCGCAGGATCGAGGATGCTTCGTCATAGAACCGCTGCCCGGCAGCCGTCGGCTTGATGCCCCGTGCACTTCTATGCAGCAATGCGACGCCTAGCGACGCTTCCAGTTCGCCGATCTGCTGGCTCAGGGCCGGCTGCGCCACGTGAATGGTCCTGGCAGCCTGAGAGAAACTGCCGGCTTCGACGATTTTCACGAAGTAATAGAGATGGCGGTACTGCATCCTTCGTCTTCCTGCAGCGGTAAACCGATGGTTGCAAAGTGCTAACAAAGGCGCCGAGCTGTCAAGTTCGCAGGTGTCGCGTCATGGAAACGGCTAGACCCGCGCCGAGCCGCGAGCGAGCCTCCTCTAGCTGCCCTCGACAAAGCCGGCGATGAGCCTGGTCAGCGATTGCTCCAGCTCGTGCTGCGGCACCTGTTTATTTTCCGTCGCCACCACCGCGCGCATCACGCCGGCGAAGGCGTAGACAAGAACGAATGCGTCCGCCGGGCGCATAGGTCTTCTCACGCCACCCGAGCCGTCCGGGCCGGCTGTCGTCAGCATGTCGGTCAGGCTCTTGAGGAGCGGGTTTAGCCTGGTAGCAGGTCCGCGCGACAACGCATGTTCAAGCAGAACTCGGTGGACCCGACGCCGCCCGCCATAGCTCGTCAGTATGGAATGCACGATGATCCGAATGCGTTCTCCCGTCGCCCCGGCGCGTGCAGTTGTCATCGCCTGCATCACACGATTTGACAGTCCTTCCAGCTCTCGCCCCGACAACGCTTCGAGGACCGCGTCCCTGTTATCAAAATACTGATACAGCGTGCCGATGCTGACTCCGGCCGCTTCAGCAATTGCATTCGTCGTCAGGCCGTCCATGCCGCCTCGCTGAATGAGCCGCGTGGCAGCTTCCAATATGAGGTCGACCTTGTTTTGGGCACGAGCCTGCTGCGGCGTCCTGCGTTTAACTGATTGTTTTGATGTCGGTTTCACTGGGAATCGCCCGTGGCGCCAAACGCGAGTTGAGGATGTGAGCAATACTCATATTATCGCAACGGTCGTCAGTTTCAGAGACCTTTCTCAGAACAGAGTTGAGCAATGGATCGGAGAACGATAATCGTCGCTGGAGCGAGCCTCGCTGCTGCAACTTTGGCCACGGAGGGGTCAATGGCGCAATCCAGTCCTACCGAAAAACGGCCCGATCAGCGTCTTGGCCAAACCTATCGCTTTGCCGATCCGGACATGGACCTCTTCTTTGTCGCGGCGCTCGGCTGGGGTCCCGCGGGCGGCCTCGATATCGGGCAGGCTTTCTACATCGCTTCGCAGATTACGGATGGCGATGCCGACAGCTGGGTGCGGGCCTTCTCGAATTATGGGGACGCCATGAATACCCAGGCAGACAGCTGGAATGCGCAGGGCCGAAAGCGTGCCGCCGGTGAGGTCCGGCTCAAGGCGTTCGCGAGCTACCGCTCGGCCTGGCAATTCGCAGGCCCCGGCGATCTGTTCAAGTCCCTCGTGGTCAAACACAAGACTGCCTTTGTCGCAGCCATGAAGGAGCTTGCGCTCCCCGCGTCTCATTTCGAGGTACCTTTCGCGGGCAAGCAACTGCCGGGCGCCTATTTCCAGAATGCGAATCTGAATGCTCCCGTGGTGCTCGTGATAGGCGGTGCCGACACTTGCTTTGAAGATCTGTTCTTGACCGTCGGCCGCAATCTTCTCGACCGCGGTTACTCCGTTGCCCTGGCCGACCTTCCCGGACAAGGCATCACGCAGGCGGACGGACTCTATTGGCAAGCTGAAGCGGAGAAGCCGATCGCTGCGATTGTCGATCTGCTCGTCAGCCGTTTCGGCGCGAAGCCCGGCCGTATTGCTTTGATCGGGCTCAGTCTGGGCGGGTACTTCGCCGCGCGCGCGGCGGGCCATGATGAACGCTTTGCCACCGTGATCGCCAGCACGCCATTTCCGAACCCGGCCGAGATGTTCGCGCTGGCGGTCAAAGAGAAGGCGAAGTCAGCGCGGCCGCCTTCGGCATCTGCACTGCGCAGCGCGCAAGTCACGTTATGGAAAGCCGGTGCGAGCAGCCCGCAGGACTTCCTGGCGCGCACGTCGAACATGATCGCCGACCCTGCCTTGGTCACTGTTCCATTCCTGTCGATCCTCGGCGCGGGCGACTCGCCCGTCTTCGCGGCGCAGGCTCACGCCTGGCACCGCGACATCAAATCGACCCGGAAAGCGTTAGTTCTACTCGATGCGGCTTCCGGGGCCGACGGCCACGTACAGGTCAACAATCGGCTTCGCCTCGCCCAAGAGGCCACAGGCTGGATGGACGATATCTTCCACCTCTGATTTGAGTCCGTCATTCTTTCGCTGAGCGGGCCCATGCGACGCGAGTCGCTTGTAGATCCGATCGGCGGCTCGACCGCTGAAGTGACCGCGTGAATCCGCTTCGTGGCAAGATCGTCCATACGGTCTGCCGGATCACGGCAAGCTAGCTCTTTAAGACTATTGCAATGAATTTGCTGGCTCCGGCGTCGACGCAGGAGGTGTCCAGCCATTTGGCGCACCAATAGCCATATAGCCAAACCGTATTTGTTACCGGGGCTCGCTTGAGAGATGGTCCCGCCGCTCGCACACGGCGGCGAGTGCACACCATTCCGGAGGCGACCACATGTCATTCGCTGCTGTTCACATCCATGAAGGATTCGTGCTCGCGCTGCTGCTCAAGATGGGGCTTTCGGCGCTGATCGCCGTATCCGTCACCGTTCTTGCCGAAAAGTCAGGGCCCGTGATTGGCGCATTGCTCGCAACGCTGCCCGTCACGTCGGGCCCGGCTTTCTTCTTTCTGGCGCAGGACCACGACGCAGCCTTCATCTCGCAGACAGCGCTGTCGACCTTTGCCCAAAACATTCCGACCGCTATCTTCGCGACGTCCTACGTGCTGCTGGCACAACGCCTGTCGACGACTGTCAGCGTCGGCGGAGCAATGTGCGTCTGGCTCGTCTATCTTGCGCTATCGCTCTGGGGAGACTCGAGCTTGCCCACTGCGCTCCTACTCGGCGCATGCGTCTTCCCACTCTGCATCGTCCTCGTCCGGCCATATCGTCACGCGTCGGCCTCGGCGTCTTCGCCGGGGCAGCACGCAAGTGATCTGATCGTGCGAAGTCTGGCCGTTGCACTGCTGGTCGGTGCGATCGATGTCCTCGGCCTTGTGGCTACTCCGATGTGGACGGGCGTGCTGGCTGCTGCGCCTGTCCTCTATCTCTCGCTGATGATCATCCTGCAGCGCCGACTCGGCGGGCCCGCGGCGGCCGCCGTGATCGCCAACAGCCTTGCAGGTTTCCTCGGCATATCCCTGGCGTTCGTGACCGTCTACCTGCTTGCGGTACCGCTCGGGAAATGGACCGCCCTTGCATTAGGGCTGACGTTCTCGGCCTCGTGGAATACGAGCCTGTTCCTGCTGCATTGCCGCGGTGCATCGGTCCTCCAGCCCAATTCCAATCGCCTCCTTCCCATCGAAGTCAATCGGAGCTCATCATGACCAAGACTGTCATCCAATACGTTCTCTCCCGTCTGCACGACATCGGCATCACCGACGTGTTCGGGGTGCCCGGCGACTACGCCTTCTCTATCAACGATGCGATCTGCAACGACCCGGACATGCGCTGGGTCGGATGTTGCAACGAGCTCAACGCGGCCTATGCGGCGGACGGCTATGCCCGCATCAAGGGTGCGGCGGCGCTGTGCACGACCTACGGCGTCGGCGAGCTCAGCGCTATCAACGGCATCGCCGGCGCGTATGCCGAGCACTTGCCTGTGTTTCACCTCGTGGGCAGTCCGAACATGGCGACGCGGGCCGCCCGCGCGCCGATGCATCATACGCTCGGCAACGGCGAATACGACCTGTTCCGCCAGATGACAGAACCGGTCGTTTGCGCACATGCCGTGATGACGCCGCAGAATGCCGTTTACGAGACCGAGCGGCTGATCGCCGAAGCGCTCTATCATCGCCGCCCGGTGTACATGGCGTTTCCGGCTGACCTTGCCAATCAGCCGGTGCTTGGCGAGGCGACGCCGTTCGCTGCTCCGGGTAGCAACCCCGACAATCTCGCTGCGGCCCTCAAGGCGATTGCAGCGACGCTCGACAAGGCGCGCACGGCATGCGTGATCGCCGGCATTCTCGTCAGCCGGACCGGCCAGCGCGAGGTGCTGCGGCGCCTGATCGATACATCGGGACTGCCGTTCAGCACCATGCTGATGGGCAAGTCCGCGCTGGACGAGCAGCATCCGTCCTATGTCGGCATCTATAACGGAGCGCTGATGAATGACGAGGTGCGTACCTTCGTCGAAGGGCGCGATTGCGTGATGCTGGTCGGTGCGCCGCTGACGGATTTCAACACCGGCGCCTTCACCGCACGGCTTTCCCCGGAAAAGACCATCGCGATCAATCACCACCATGTTCAGGTCGGCGGCAAGAGATTCAACGATGTGGAGATGGCCGACTTGCTCGTCGCTCTCTCGAATCACCTGCCGAAACGCGGCTGGGCCAGAATCAAGGCGAAATCCCTCGGCAAAGTGAGTGGCAAGGATAACGACCCGATCGACGCTCCCGCCCTCTATTCGCGGTGGGAACGCTTCCTGAAGCCGGATGACATCCTCGTCGTTGAAACGGGCACCGTCTCGATGGGGCTGGGGTTCGCGTTGCTGCCAAGCGGCGCAACCTTCCACAATCAGACCCTGTGGGGCTCGATCGGCTGGGCGACACCGGCGGCATTCGGCGCCGCGGTTGCCGCCCCGGATAAACGCGTCGTCCTGGTGACGGGGGACGGAGCGCACCAGCTTACCGTGCAGGAAATCAGCCAGTTTGGTCGCCTCGGCTTGACGCCGATCATCTTCGTGCTCAACAACAACGGCTACTTGATCGAACGCCTGCTCTGCAAGGAGCCGAGCATCGCGTACAACGATATCGCCCCGTGGCACTACGCGGACCTGGCGAAGGCCTTCGGCAATGATGATTGGCTAACGGCGCGCGTCACCACCTGCGACGAGTTCGACCGGGCGCTGGAAGAGGCCGGCAGGTCCAAAACCGGTGCCTACATCGAGGTCGTGACGGATGCCTACGCAGCATCGCCGCTGGCGTTGAAGCTGCACGATGCGGTGGCAACCCTCTACAAATCATAGGCGCTGGCGGATTCGCCGCCGCGATGATCGCGGCGGCAGCCAGCTTTACGACAATCGCTGAACAGACGTAGGCCATAGCTGGCACCGATACCCGCATACTGAAGCCGTATTTGTTTTCGCCGAGTTCCTCGACCAGTGTGGCGGCGAGCACCAGCGGTGAACCGAGAAGGCTTCACCCTTTCAGGAAAGATGCACATCATGACAAGGCTTATCTACCGGGTCGTTTCCGCCTGCGGCGCTCTTGGTTACGGCTATCCAAGGGAGTCCCTGGAAAACGCGTTGCGCGGCCGCGTCGATGCGATCATCTGCGATGGCGGTTCGATGGATGCTGGCCCCTACTATCTCGGCACCGGCACGGAATACTTCGAGCATGAAGCGGTGAAGGCGGATTTCCGTCACATGGTCGACGCGGGCAAGAGGCTGGGCTGCCCCGTGATCCTGGGATCCTCCGGCATGGCGGGCGGCAACCGCAACCTCGATTGGATGATCGGCGTCGCCAAGGAAGTCTTCGGTGAGCTCGAGGTGAGAGATGCGAAGGTCGCTGTCATCCGATCCGAACTCGATCCCGAAATCGTCATCCAGGAGTTTCGCAAGGGAGCCCTGCGTCCAACCGGCGCCGGCCCCGAGCTCAGCGAGGAAGCGCTGCGCGAGAGCACGATCGTCGGGCAGATGGGCATCCATCCCCTGATCACCGCGCTGGAGGACGGCGCACAATACGTGCTGGCCGGTCGCTCTTGCGATGTCGCCCTTTTCGCCTCCGACATGATCCGCCGTGGCATCGATGCAGGCCTCGCCTACCATGTCGGCCACATTCTGGAATGTGGCGCACTTGCCTGTGATCCCGGCTCGCCGTCCGACTGCCT
The DNA here is from genome assembly GCF_054057995.1 of Bradyrhizobium sp. USDA 4486. Taxonomy (NCBI): domain Bacteria; kingdom Pseudomonadati; phylum Pseudomonadota; class Alphaproteobacteria; order Hyphomicrobiales; family Nitrobacteraceae; genus Bradyrhizobium; species Bradyrhizobium sp. USDA 4486. The sequence goes on along the minus strand of NZ_JBSRZV010000001.1, from coordinate 956,036 downwards.
GGTCGCCGAGATCTATGACGACGGCTCAGCCCTCTTCGTTTCTCCGAATCCGGCGCGACGCTGCACCGCCTACTCGATCGCGGCGCACTCGCTGTATGAGGAGAGCCATCCGCAGCTCCAGTTCTATCCCGAAGGCGTGTTGGCGATGGAGAAGACGGAGTTCTTCTCGCGCAGCGCCGGTATAGCGGGCATCCGCAACAGCAAGTTTGTTCGCACAGGCAAGCCCTGGCCGTGGAGCATTAAGCTGGAAGGATCGCGACGGCTCGGGGCCCGCAAGGTCTCGATGATCTATATCGATCCCGCGGACCTCACGAAGGTCCCAGTCGACGTACTGGTCTATGGTCGTAACGGCGTGCAGGCAAATCCCGTTCAGGACGGCCAGCGCGAGCTTGGAATCATCATCGAAACCGCGGCAAAGACGGAGGAAGCCGCCGTGCTGCTGGCCAGCCTGCTGACGCACTATCTGATTCACTACGGCTATCCGGGCCGCAAAGCCACGGCCGGCAACATCGCCTATCCGCTGTCCCCCAATCTGGTGAGCTTCCGGCGCGACGACGGGCTGTTCGGCGCAATCGTGCCGAGCGGAACGCGCGATCCGGTGTTCTTCGAGCACTATCCGAAGATCAAGGAGGCTGTCATCAACCTGATTCAGCACGAATTCCCGGATGCGCTAGAAAATGCGAACTTCAAGATCACCGACGCAGATGCGGCCAATCCAGCGATCCTGCTGCGGACCGTCGACCGCAATCCGCAGCGGCTGGCCGCACGGCATGCCCTCGAAATCGAGCGAATCACACAGCTTGCAAAGCCGAAAGCCACTTCGCGGCTCAACCTCGATGCGCCCGACGCGTACGAATGGTCGCTCTATCATCTGCTGCAGAACGAGCACGTCATCAAGAACGTGATGTTCGGCATCACCTATTTCCGAGCGGACGGCGCGTCGTGGACGCGGGAAGGTGACGCTCGTCCGCATTATGAGGACATCGGGGAAACTAAATACACCGGCAATCTCGACGATCGCACACTATCGCTGATCGCCGATGCGCCGCCGACGACGGGTGTGCTGCTCAGATCGAACCGTCTGCTTGACATGGCCGTCGTGATCCGCAGCAAGGACGCAGGCATCAACCGCCTAACCTTCGATATCATCTTTACCTCTGCGGAGCACTACGAGGCAGCGCTGCACTCCAATGTCTTCTCCAGCTGCAATATTGCGAAGCTTCTAGGACTGCCGCGCGAGCACGTTGTCGGCACCTTCTTCGTCGATACCTGCAACGCCATCAAGATCTCGATCGACCGGCCGAACATCTCGGCATCAGTCGACGAGCGCGACGTTTTCGGAGCGCAGCAGCAGACTGCCGTCGAGAACCTCAACATTCCGATCTACGCGACGACGCTCGCCAAGGCCTCGTCGCTTTGACCATCTGCTATATGGGCATCCCAGCGGGGTGCGCGGCCGATGCGCGGTTCCCAAAGCAACGGCCGTTCGGCTCACCCTGCGCTGCCCATCGCGCCCTGCGGGAGCGAACCAAAGCGCAGTTTGGCGTACAATCGCTTGGTAGCGCGGGTCGTTTCGTCATCGGCTGTTGCACTTCGCTAGAAGCGGGAAACTTGCGCACGACATTGCTCGACTACAGGAGAGCTGTTTCCGCAGGTCGAATTTGCGACCGTCGAGAGTGCCGGTGTGGCCGCAGTCAGGCGCCATCGAGCAGCGATCGTGAGCGAGCCAGCGCCTTGATGGCAGCACGATTGGGCTTACCCTGCTCGGTGAGCGGTATCCGATCGAGTGAAACGACGACCAGCGATGCAGCGGTCTCCTGACCGAAATATTCAGCGACCGCTTGACGGCATGTTTCAGCCCCGATGGAGAGGCCCGTCCAGGCGCTCACGGCAGCAATGGTGACTCGTGCTTCACTATCGATCACCACGACAGCGTAGCGCACCGACGATAGCCCGCACAAAACATCCTGAATCAGTGTCGGCGTCACCAGGATGCCATTGACCTCGGAGGCGTCAGCCGCACGACCCTGGGTGTGGAGATAGCCGTCCGAATCAAGCCGACCGAGATCCCCCGAGCAATACCAACCTGCCTTGAAATTCGCTGCCTCGAGCTCGGGCCTGTTGCGGTAGCCGCTGGCCATCGCCGGCGATCGGACCTCGATACTGCCGATGTCCCCGGGCTCGCCGAGCGAGCCATCCTTGTGGCGGAACCGAACCTCGACACCCGGCAGAATGCGGCCGGCGCAGGTGAAGAGATCGGGGCGCGAGAGATCGTGCTCGGCCGGCGTCAATATACTGACGATACCCATTTCGCTGGCGCCATAGGTGTGCGCGATGACCGGACCAAGTCGTTCTCGTGCTCTCAAGCGCAGCGTTTGCGGTGCGGACGCGCCGATGTGGGTAAGCGTTCGGAGCGATGACAAGTTTCGGCGGCAGACGTCGGGATGATCCATCAACTCGAAGAGCTGCGGCTCGACCAGGAAGAGATCTGTAATCCGCTCCGCCTCGATCGTGGCAAGGGTATCGGCTGCCTCGAAGGCGCCTTCGAGGACGACACACCCGCCTCCAAGCAGCGTGATATCGACGAGGACTTGCGAGAGATATGCGAGATGACCGTTGACAAGCTGACGACGGTCGCTGGCGCTTGGCACGCTTACCATCGCAGTGTAGGCCGCAAAGCTGCGGCAACTGCCTTTTGGTACCCCGGTGGTGCCGCCGGAGGAAATGATGACGGCGAGGTCCTCCGGCCAAGCCATGACATCGAGCCGAGTGTCCGAAGCCGATGAGGCCAATACATCGAGCCGACCACAGGACGCAGCGCAGTCGACGCCCACCGTCGCGAGCCGCACACCGGCATTCGCGTGCCAGTAATGTATGGTCTCGGGAAACACGACGAGGAGATCCGGCGCCATCTGCTTGAGCAACGCTTGGCGCTGCTCCTCCGTGGGCGGAACGGACAGGTAAACGGCGCCTGCGCCAAGAATGTGGGCGGCATAACGAATGGCGATCGCCTCCGGGCGATTGGGCGCAAACATCGCCACCAGCTTACCGCGCGTGATCCCGACGTCATACAGGACTCGGGCGTACTGGAATATCATGGCACGGAGTGCCTCGCCGGAGAGATCGGAGCCCTGATGTCGGACGACCGTCGACCGGCCGGCGCGTTCGAGCCGTGCGAGAAGCTTGTCCAGGTAAATTGGGGCAGGTCCGGTATTCATGTGAGATCCTTCAGAAAAGGGGTTGCGCGAGCGAATGGACTGCGTCGAAGACGTCCAGTCGACACCGCCATTTCTCTCAGAACAGTCCGGGCGCACGCTGCAGCTCGCTCATCAGCACACGCGCCCCGCTCCAGGCGATCTGGATCCCGATGCAGATGCGTATGAATGCAGCCAGGCGCATCAGGACGTTGACTCCGGACGGCCCCAGATGCCGGACCATCGGCGCGGCAAGGCGATACAAGCAATAGATCGCGAGCGCGACCGCGAGCAGGCCCACTAGCGCCGAGCCGGCAAGCAGCATCGCATTCGCGGTGAACTCGTGAGGACGATGGCTGCCCATGGTCAGCGCGACCGAGATCGACCCGGGTCCAACGGTCAGCGGCAGTGTCAACGGGTAGAAGCCGTCGCGAATGGTTTTGACCTCGCCAGCCTCAGTGACCCCGCCGTGCTTCGAACCGCTGTCGTCGTTAAGCAGCTGCCATCCCATCGCGGCAACCAGTAGCCCGCCCGCTATGCGAACCACGGGCGCCGTTATGCCAAAGAACTCCAGGATGAAAGAGCCGAACAGCATCGTTCCCAGAAGAAGCCAGAATCCGTTGAAGGCAACGCAGAATGCCAGCCGGCCGCGTTCTCGCTCCGTGCAGCCCGCGGTCAGACGCAGGAACAGCGGTGCGGCCCCGATCGGGTTGACCACGGGAAACAGGCCCGCAAAGACCAGGAGGAAGGCATTCGCAAGGTCGTTCACGGACCCACCCTCGGCCATCGTTACCGGAAATGCTCGGGGTGCAGGTGGGTATTGCCGGAAGCCCGGAATTCCGCCTGGCACGCCGGATGCAGCTGGCTCCGGTTATGGATCAGGCACGCTTCGATCCTGGCAACGTTCGGAATATCCGAGCTGCAGAACCTGAAAGCATCCCCCATGCAGGCGGATCGCTGCTGCGCTGTGCCCTGCGCCAGCGCCGGGCCGGCGATCGAGAGCGTCATCGCCAGCGTCAAGACGCTGCCGACAATGGCCGTGCCGGATGGTCTGGATACTTTCATCTTGTCCTCCTTGGCTGAGTTATCCGCTCGTGGCGGTGCGACGCGCAGAAACCTCATCCGCGCTTAGACGGCAAATACCGTGTCGCTATGCACCTATCGCGACAGCCTATGGGCTACAGGGGTTCGGAGGCGGCAGTGAAGCTGCAGCAGCAGTTCTGCAGCTATGAAGCTTCGGCAAGCTGCTGCCTTCACGGAAATTCGGCGGTCATATCGGTTGGCGATACCAGCATAGCGAACTCGTATTTGTTCTGCGTCTCCGCGAGATGCATACCGCGAGCCGTCGGATCGGCTTTCTGCCGATCCAGATGACACCGCGTCATGCAACGGTCGAAGCCGATCGGGATGTCATGGCGATACGTCAGAAGAGAGATCGAAGAGGAGATCGCAATGCTGAAGTCACATATCGCGCTCGGCGCGCTTGCCGTGCTGGCGCTGGGTTCATCGCTACTGGTTACGCAGCCTGCCGCAGCAGCGGGCGGATGCGGCCCCGGGGCATGGCGCGGGCCCTGGGGCCACTGTCGCGACACTCCCTATTATGGCCGACTGCCCGACGGCGAATGGAAGTTTCGGCAAGCCTATAATGGCTGCCCTCCCGGATACTGGCGCGGGCCGTGGGGTCATTGTCGCAACACGCCGTATCACGGTCGACTGCCAAACGGTTCCTGGAAGTAATCGAGACATCTTCGCAGGATCGCTCGTGGCCGGCGATTGATCGAGCCACGGCCACGCGCAATTCGACAGGTGCCGTTTTGCGCGGAATACGATCCATCAGGGGCAGAGACCTATGTCGAACTGTGCCGCGCCCCAAGACAGCTCTTGCCGCCTAACCATGGATTTACAAGGAATACGAAAATGACAGACAGCGTTCTCGTCGTCGGCGCAGGCCCGGTGGGCCAGACGATGGCTCTCGAGCTTGCGCGATATGGTGTATCGGTCCGTCTCATCGACAAGATGACCATGCGCAGCGACAAATCCCGGGCGGTCGCACTCTGGAGTCGCACTCTGGAGCTTCTGGATCGTACAGGTACCACCGACGATTTGCTGGCAATCGGCAACAAGGTATCCGCCGCAAACATATTGGCTGACGGTCGGCTGATCGGGCGCGTCGATTTCGCGGACGTTCAGTCGCCTTATCCCTTCGCACTAATGGTTCCGCAGTGCGATACGGAAGCTGTCTTTGAGCGCCACCTCGAACGATTCGGCGTAAAGTCGGAGCTCGGTGTCGAACTGATCGACTTTTCTCATGATGGCGATGGAGTCTCTGCGACGATCCGCTTGGCCGATGGACGAGAGCAGACCGAGCGTTTCGATTGGCTCATAGGCTGTGACGGCGCTCATAGCCCGATCAGACATCGGCTCGGCTTCGAGTTCAGTGGCGACACCATGGGCAATGACTGGACGCTCGGCGATTTCTACATAACCGGATGGCCGTTCGCACTGTCGGAGCTCGTCACTTACTGGCATGAAGATGGCGTCCTCGTATTCTTCCCGATGGGGCCCGGCCGCTATCGGCTCATCGCCAGTCTCGGACCTTCGACGGGCGAAACGCCTGCCGCGCCGACGCTCCAACAGTTCCAGGCGCTGGTCGATCGGCGGGGGCCCGGCGGACTTGTACTGAAAGAATCACTTTGGACGACCGCTTTCCGCATTAATGAAAGGCAGGTTGCGAACTACCGTTCGGGCAGGATTTTCCTGGCGGGAGATTCCGCGCATGTCCACAGTCCTGCCGGCGGTCAGGGCATGAACACCGGGATGCAGGATGCTTTCAACCTCGCCTGAAGCTGGCGCTGGTTTGCCATGGTATCTCGACCGCCCCTGCACTGCTCGACAGCTATAGTGTCGAGCGCAGGGCGGTAGGCGCCGCTGTAATCCACTCGACGGGCCGGCTTACGAAGACGGCCACGCTGCACAACCACGCCGCCCGGCATCTTCGCAACTTCGTCGCCCATGTCGTCATGGGCATTGGACCGGTGCGCCAGGCGATGGCGGAGTCCATGACTGAAGTCTCGGTCGGTTCACTGAAGGTTCGATAGCAGCGATTTGGCATCTTGCAAATCGCGCGTGCCAAACCCTTCCTTGAACCAGTCATACGCGGGAGCAAGCACCTCATATGCCGCCTTCGGTTCATGCTGCCGGCAGAGGAGCCTAGCCATGCTGGTGGCAGCACGCAGTTGCCATGATCTCGCCTGCTGAGATCGAGATATCTCGAGAGCGCGCTTCATATATGCCTCGGCCTTCGATACATCTTGCTCCGGCGACAAAAGCGTGATTTCGCCCGCCACACGGTAAACCTCTGCTTCGCACCATCTTTCGTTGGTGCGTTCCATGACGGCGATAGCGTCACGGACACAGCGCCAGGCAGCATCGAACTGACCTGACCTGGCATAAGCGAATGCCAACATGGTCTCTTGCTCTGGCGCAAATATCGTCGACCCGGCCGATCTCCATAGCGAGATGCCAGAGCTTACCATTCGCACCGCTTCATTAGAGCTGCCGGCTAGCGTGGCTATATAGCCCCGTCTCAGCACTCCTTCGGCCTGTCGGAATGCTGCCCCTTTTTGATCCGCCAGTTCTACCAGTTCATCCACAAGGCCGTTAGCCCGGGCGTAGTTACCGCAATAGGTATTCACAATTATCGGAAAATTCAGAGTGAACATCAATGTAGCGCCATGGCCAATCTGACGAGCTTCCGTCAACGCGCAATCTGCGTCATTGAGTGCTGCGTCAGGATAGCCGAGCAGCCACAAAGCCATCGAGCGAAAGCCGAGACAGGGGACCCTGAGATCTTGGCCGAAGCGCGTCATAAAGCGCCGGTGCTCGGTCGGGCGGTAAAGTGCGAGTGCTTGATCGTAATGCCAACGCGCCTGAATGAGATCTCCGATTAGCGCTAACGTGCTACCCATCGTGCGGTGCCCGACAACTAGGGGTAATGATTCTGCTTTGCTGACATGGGCCAAAAACCGGGCCGCTATCTCTTTGGCAGCGTCACCGTCAAAACGAATAAAGTTGACGATCCACTGGCCAAACAGAGCCGAGAGAAGCAAGGAGTCGTCTTCGAGGCGTTCCCCCAGCCGTTCGGCTTCATCGATGAGCCTCGTCACTTCAGCTACTGCACCCTTCGTCTCCGCCGAGCCATATCCTTTCACGTGCATGAGCGTGTTCATCAGTGCCACTTGCAGCACTATCTGCTCTCTACGCAGTTCCGGAGTGCTGGGCATAGCTGCCATTTGCGAGAGCGCTTGGCCAAGCTGTTCGGCTGCCTCCGCTAACGCGGCGCTCTTGTGAACGCAAACCGGCCTTGCCCCAAAGCCGTGCCGACTTCTGGAATAATTCGGCGCTGGTGTAGTGGCGCGCCACAAGTTCAGGCTGGCTCTCGGCGATCTCGGCAAAGCGGCGTTCTAGTGCTTCGGCAATATGCGCATGCAACGCCCGCCTTGGCTCCCGCAGCAGCGTGTTATATGCGGCATCCTGTACGAGGGCGTGCTTGAACCAATAGGTAGCGTCGGGTGCAGCACCCTGCCGGAACAACAGCCCGGCCGCGATGAGCCCATCAAGCTCTGAAATGAGCCCGTCCGCAGGCCATCTCAATGCTCCTCGAGCTCACATTATGAGCAACGCCCAACGCGAGCTTGAATCAGCCAGCTCGATCCATCTGGGGTCGGCTTGAGCGGCCTAACGCAACAAGTGTGCGCCCAACAGAGCTCGCCATTCCGAACGACGATGCGAAAGGCCAATCACCGTAAAATGAGCCCTATGCTCTCATTCGATCTCGCTGGCCCACAATGAATCACGGATCCTTCTGCCGACCCATAATGCTCGAAGCCTTCTCTGCCTTCACTAGACCGCAGACCAAAGCCATGAATTGAATTGGCGCAGCGCCGTCTTTTTGCGGCGGGGCAACGATGAGTAGTCTAGCACGGGAAGAATCGACGACGATGAGCGGCGCGCCCAGTCAGAAACGCAACCTGATTCCATTGAAGAAGGCTTTGGAGCGGGGTGGATTCGGTCGAACCAAGGCATACGAACTGATCAAGAACGGAAGAATCCTCGCTTACAAGATGGGAGGGCAGACCATGGTCGATGCCGATTCCCTCGACGCCTATCATAGATCCCTTCCTCGCATTGAGCCGAGCACATGAAGAGAAGCGCTGCAGCTTAGCCTGTCGCAGTGCTGGCAGGAATCGCCGAGGTCACCACAATTTTTCTTGGATCGGCAAAGCTATCAGCTCGATCAGCCCAATGCTGCATCAACTTGGTGCGCGAGCCGATCAGTGCAAGCGGCCCGTGCCGTTTGTAGATCGCCTTTACCGAGCCACTTTCGAGATGCGCTAGCTGGAGCTCTACTACATCGCTGTCCCACGCCTTTGCTTCGTCGATTTCCTCATGGTGGCAAAGCGTCGAGAATGTAGTGCGGAAACCGTGGGCGCAATGCTCGGTCTTGGTGTCGATGCCGAGCGCCCGCAACCGATGACAGAGCGTTCTGCTGGAAAGCGGTGCGTCCTTAGCACAAGCAAACACATAACGCCGATCCCCAGTGATACGCTGCACTCGCTGAAGAATCGCGAGGGTTTGCCGCGACAAAGGCACGACGTGATCCCATCCAGTCTTCATCTTCGCTGCTGGGATGGTCCAGCGTTTGGTATCCCAATCGACTTCAGTCCACTCCATGTAGTTGATCATGCCCGGACGGGGAATCGTCAACGCATCGACTCGAAGGGCATCACCGACCACATCGCCAAATCTGGCCTTCTCCCATGGCGACATGATCAGCCGGAACAAACGAACCACGTCCTGCAGCTCGGTGACGCCGGGCCGTGGCGTTGAGAGGTTGACACTGAGTTGCTTCTTGCAGGTCCGGAACGGATTATATCCATCACCCTCCAGGTCAGCGTAGTCGCAGACTTGCTCACCGATACTGTGGACTCGATCACGGGTCTCCAATCTACCTTCAACCTGCATACCCCGAAAGAAGGCGAGCACATCGGGACGCTTGATGTCCGGCCGATAGAGCCTGCCGAAGCGATCCTTCAAATAGCCGGCCCATCTTTCGAGAAGTGCGATTGTTTCAGGACTGCGCACGGTGACGAGCCTACCACGCTTGATCTTTTCGGTCCTCTTGTCCGCAAGCCATTCGTCGATCCACATGCCGAAAGGACGCTCAGCTGCGTGGCGGTGCCGTTCGAATTGTTTTTCGATCGAGGGATCGACCGGCCTGTCTTGTGCGAGCAGGGCTTTTGCGGCGTCACGCTTCTGGCGGGCCCCGGCGAGCGAGATGGTGCCGTCGCTACCGTTTCCATAAGGCCCGATGGAGTAGGTCTTCTGCCTACCGTGAAAGCGATAGGCCATCCGCCAGAGCTTGGATCCTGCCTTGCCCGCTTTGTTTGGATCCGGCTTGATCAAGAGATAGAGACCGCCGCCGGTCGCGTCGGAAATCTTTCTAGCTTTCCACACTCCGTGCTCAAACTTGGGCTTGGCGGCACGGCAGTCAACGTCGGTCCTGATCTGCTCTGGGTTGGATTGTTTGTCCTTGTCGCTTCGCATCTGCTTTAGATTTCCTCCTACTCGGAATATCGGAAGTCACCGAGAACATCTGCTCTCCCGATACCAACAAAAATACCAACAAGTCGAGCGGCTGGAGGCGAATGAGAACAAACAGTGACGGACACGTATGTACGCAGAAGCTCTTGTTTTTCAAGGGATTCAGGGCACATCGCGAACGGCATTGAACATATTAGAACCGTCCCGAACACGCCCCGTTGTTACCCGCGAGGTAATCGAATTGGGGCGCGGGCGCGCGCATCTTCGGTCGCAATAGGGAGATGACCATGATCGCGCTGTTGCTCTACCGGACCGTCACGGACCACCTTCTTCCCTGGGCGATCGCCCTCGCCAGCCGCATGCTGGCGCGCAGCCTCAACGTGCCGGAGCCGCTGCTGCATTCGACCGGCGACTATGTCGTCGCGCAGGTCATCGCCTTCGAGCACGGCGTCGGCAGGAGCCTCTGCCCGTTCCGCCTCGCCCGCCTGGTCCGCGCCTGGTGGCGCGGACTGTGCTGAATTCCACCCCGAGTCCAACCAGCCAAGGAGACCTACGATGATCGACGCATCCGCCTTCCTGCGCCGCGCCTTGCTCGCCGACGCCATCTTCAGCGGCATTGCTGCCCTCGGCTTCGCGTTCGGCGCAAGCGCGTTTGCTGCGCTGTTCGATCTGCCCGAAGCGCTGCTGCGCGAAACCGGGCTGTTCCTAATCGCCTATACCGCGCTGGTCGGCTGGCTCGCCTCGCGCGCCTGCCTTGCAAAGCCGCTCGTGCTGCTGGTCGTGATCGGCAACGCGGCGTGGACAGTTGGCAGCATTGCGCTGCTGTTCTCGGGCGCAGTGTCGCCGAACCTTGCCGGCGAGCTCATGATCGTAGCGCAGGCGATCGCAACAGGCGTGTTCGCCGAGCTGCAATATGTGGGGCTGCGGAAGAGCGGGAACGTGGTGGCGGCGTGAGGCCCAGCTCACCGTCATTCCGGATCGGGTGCGTCGGCACCAGATCCGGAATCACACCTGACGATGGCCTCGCTTTCGCGTGGGCATGACAGCGGAGACTATGCCCGCGCGCGGGACTTGCCGAACGCGTGACCGTTCAGCTTCTTCTTTTTGATGCCCTTGACGGGCGCCTTCTTGGCCTTGGCTTCCGTGCGCGCCTTCACCTTGGCGCGTTCGGCCCGCGCCTCGGCGCGCAGTTTCTTGCGCTTCTTTTCGCAGGAGTCGCACTTGCAGCCGATCGGCTTCAGATAGGCCTTGAAATAATCGGTGCCGTAATCGTAGTTGATCTCGTCGCCGGGCTCGATGTTCTTGATGGCGCGGATGAACACCTTGCGCTCGCGCGGCCGGACATCGGACTCCGCGTTGGGCCGGCAGGAATGGTTGATGTAGCGTGCGAGATTCTTGCGCACCGAGCCGTCGATGGTCCAGCGGCCGTTGAGCTCGAACAGGTATTTGTTCTCGATCTCGTCCTGCTCGGGAATGCGCGAGTCCAGGATCGGTCCGAAATAACGGATGATCCGGGTTCCCTTCTTGATCGGTTTGGTGGCGAAGAGGCCGAGTCCGGTCTTGGAGCGGCCGACGCGATAGGGTTTGTTCGACGGTGTGGCTGGCATGATCAAAAGAACGAGGACGCGGCCGGATGAGCCGAAGCGAAGCCGCTCTTCTAGAACGATTCCGCGGCGCTGTCAGGTGTCTCACAATCTTGTTTCGAACCTTGCCCACAATCAAGACGTCTGATGGGAGAGTTCCGCTCGCATCGAGGTCTCCTCATGATCCGTACTGCCACCGCATGCCTCACTATGTTGCTGATGTGCACCGGTCTGGAGGGTGCCGCCGCCCAATCCCTCGGCAGCACCTACACCTCGACCGCACCGAAGACCTGCCGCCAGATCGGCAAGCCCAGCGAGCTTGACGGCAGCACGACGCGGGTCTGCCCGGGCAAGGGCGGCCTGATCGTGTTGATCGACGAGGACGATCTGCGCGAGATCGTCTCGGTCGGCCACAGCCGCAGCGTCGCCGCGGAGGAACCGGCGGCACAGAGCTGGTTCGCCCCGTTCAATTCGTCCGAGGCCACCGTCGAATGGCGCGCTGCGGGCACAAAGCCGTTTGCGATCATCCAGCGCTGGCACATCGCCGACAATAACGATACCAACAAGCGGGGACGGCCGAACACCAAGGCGATGCTGGTGGTGACGCGGCTGCCGCCGGGCCCGGTCTGCCACGTCGCCTATGTCGATGCGATCGCCAATCCCGACGCCAACGGGCTCGCGCGCAAGGCCGCCGACGATTTCGCCCGCAGCTTCACTTGCGGCAAGGACGAGGTGAAGATCATCGGCAATAGAGGCCGCGCCGTCGAGCTCGCAACGATGCGCTAGCCCGGCCGATCAGGGCCCTGGCAGCCTGCTCGTGACGGGCGCCGTCAGCATCGCCTCGAGCAGGCGCTCGGCAGTCGTGCCCTCGGGCATACGCTCCAAGATGTCCTCAAGGCGCCCGTCGAGCAGCAGCATGGTGAAGCCGTGCACCATTGACCACGCGCGCGCGATCGCCGCGCCCTGGTTCAGCGTCAGCGTATCGCCGCTGATCTGCTCCTGCCGCATCGCACCGATCGCATTGGCAAGTCCGGCAAACGAAGCCTCAGCCGCCTCTTGCAGCGACGGTCTGGAATAATCGAGCCGCTCGGTGCGGAACATGATGCCGTACATGCCGGGATGCGCCTGCGCATAGGCCACATAGGCCTTCGGCCGCGCCAGCGCGCGCTCGAGTGGCGTGGCGGCGGCCTCACAGGACGAGGCCATCGCCGCGTTGAACTGGCGGAAGCCGACGGCGGCGAGCTCGCTGAGCAGCCCCGTGAGATCGCCGAAATGATGCGTCGGCGCGGCATGCGAGACGCCGGCCTCGCGCGCTACCGCCCGCAATGTCAGGCCGCCAAGCCCGTCGCGCTCCAGCACCCGTTCGGCAGCCTGGAGCAGCGCTTCCCGCAACGCGCCGTGATGATAGCGCGTCTCGGTCTTCGCACTCGCTCCGCGGCGCGCCGGGCGCGGCGCAGCGGTCGACGTTGTTCTTCTGGGGGCACGTGGGTGACGCGCTGTTTCGCCCTTGGTGTCGCTCTTGGCCATTTGCAAGCTATATGACGCAATATTGACAGTGTAAAGATTTCACTTGACGGAAGGCGCGACTAGCCTTAATCGATCTTGACGATGTAAAGATACGGAGGCCACGCCGTGCAGCAGGATGCTATCGCCGAGCGCCGCCACAATCTCGGCCCGATCCCATTCGAGGCCGACGCCCCCTTCCTCAAGATCGTCGGCGAATTGCCGCGCGAGCTGAACGGCACGCTCTATCGTAATGGCCCCAACCCGCAGTTCGATTCGCCCGGCGCGCACTGGTTCGTCGGCGACGGCATGCTGCACGCTTTCCACCTCGAGAACGGCCGTGCCAGCTATCGCAACCGCTGGGTCCGAACGCCGAAATGGCTCGCCGAGCACGATGCCGGCCGCGCGCTGTTCGGCGGCTTCGGCCGCAAGCTGCCGGATGCGCCTGCGAACCTCACCGACGGCGGCGTCGCCAACACCAACATCATCTTCCATGCCGGCAAGCTGCTCGCACTGGAGGAAGCACATCTGCCGACCGAGATCGAGCCGGCCACACTCGCAACACGCGGCTATCACAACTACCAGGGCCGCCTTGCCGGCAGTTTCACCGCGCATCCGAAGGTCGATCCCGTCACGGGCGAGCTCGTGTTCTTCGGCTACAACGCCGCAGGGCCGCTGACAGCTGCCCTCTCCTACGGATCGATAGACGCCTCCGGCCAGGCGACGCGCTTCGAACGGTTCGAGGCGCCCTATGCCAGCATGGTGCACGACTTCATCGTCACCGCGAACTATGTGCTGTTTCCGATCCTGCCCATCACCGGCAGCATGAAGCGCGCGATGAGCGGACGGCCGCCTTATGCCTGGGAGCCGGACAAGGGCGCCTATGTCGGCGTAATGAAGCGCAGCGGCACGGCGAAGGACATCACCTGGTTTCGCGCTGAGGCCTGCTACGTCTTCCACGTCATGAACGCATGGGAGGACGGCGATCGCATCATCGCCGACGTCATGCAGTTCGAGGAAGCGCCGCTGTTTCCACATCCCGACGGCCGGCCGACGGATCCGGAGAAATCACGCGCCCGCCATTGCCGCTGGACGTTCGATTTGTCAGGAAATACCGACCGCTTCCAGCAGACGTACCTGGACGATCTCACCGGCGAATTCCCGCGCATCGACGATCGCCGTGCCGGGCTGAAGAGCCGTCACGGCTGGTACGCCTGCGCCAATCCGAAACTGCCGACGTTCGGCGCGCTGTCGGGCATCGTCCATGTCGACGACAACGGTCGGCGGCTTGGCCATTATCTGCTGCCCACTGGCGACACCATCTCGGAGCCGGTGTTCGTCGAGCGCTCGAAAGATGCGGTCGAGGGCGACGGTTGGCTGCTCGCCGTGATCTGGCGCGCGCGGGAGAACCGCAGCGACCTCGCGGTGTTCAACGCCACCGATATCGAGGTCGGGCCCGTCGCGCTGGTGCAGCTCGCCCACCGCGTGCCGGATGGCTTCCACGGCAATTGGGTGGGGGCGGCGTAGCCCCGCCGTCGTTGCAGGGCGCGACGACGTCGCGAGCCCGGAATGACGGAGAGAGGAGTCAGATTTACATGTCCACGATCACCGCGGACTCCCTGGTCGTTCTCGCCATGGCCTGCGCAGCGCTCGCATTCTGCATGATCCGGCTGCGGCAACAGCATCATGCCATCTTCAACGGAGGCATTCTGCTCGCTGCCGGCCTCCTGGCTGCCTCCGCGCTGCCGCTCCTGGCACGCCTGCCCTGGGCGGAGTTGGCCGGCGAGGCGTCCGACCAAGCCGTTACAGCCCTTCACTTTTTAGAAATTGCCTACACCATTTTGACACTGTAAAGATTTTGCTTGACCCGCGGTCGCTCCTGAACTATTGATCTTTACATCGTAAAGATCGACCTGACCGAGGCGCCCATGGCGATTTTCCTGATCCTCGCGCCCTACGGCGCTTTCACCTTCCTGATGCTGGTGACGTCGGCCGCGGTCAGCGTGTTCGCGGCATCCGCGATCTGCCTCGCCACCATCGCGATCGATGTACTGCGCGGCCGCTCCGCGAAGATCCTGGCCACGGGCTCGGCGATCATGTTCGCCGCGATCGGCCTCTATCTCATGCTGCTCGACCCCGCGCTCGGGACGCTCGGCGTCAAGCTGTCGGTCGACATCGGAATTTTCGTCATCTCGCTCGGCTCGATGCTGGTCCGCCGTCCCTTCACGCTGCAATATGCGCTTGAATCGGTCCCGGCCGAGACCGCAGCGATGCCCGGCTTCCGCTACGCTAATTACGTCATCACCGGCGCCTGGACCACGGCCGCGTTGCTGATGGCGGCTGCCAATCTCGTGCTGCTCTACATCCCAGGCCTGCCGCTCTGGTCGAGCCTTGCGGTCGCCTTCGCCGCCCGCAACAGCGCCATCTACTTCACAAAGTGGTATCCTGAGTATCGCCAGATCAAGTACGGTACGCCGTCCGGCGCACTGCCCGCCCCTCGCTGAACAGGACCGACGATGAAGGACGTATTCGCCCGCCTCGCCTCCGACTTCCTCTCCGCGATCGTCTTCCTGGTCATTTATCTCATCACCGACAACGTCATCCTGGCGACGTCGGTGGCAATTGCCGGCGCGGTGGCGCAGGTGATCTATGCCCGGGTCAAGCGAAGGCAGCTCAACTACATGACCTATGCGAGCCTCGCGCTCGTCGTCGTGCTCGGCACGGTCACGCTGCTGACCAATGACCCGCGATTCATGCTGGCAAAACCCTCGATCGCGCATTTCGCGATCGGCGCCATCATGCTCAAGCGCGGCTGGATGCTGCGCTACATGCCGCCGATCGTCGCCGAGACCGTTCCAGAATATGTGACCGCCGCGGGTTATGCCTGGGCCGCGCTGATGTTCGCGATCGGCGCCGGCATGATCTTCGTGGCTTCGACCGGCGATCTGAAGCTGTGGGCGTTCTACATCACGGTGGTCGCGGGCGGCGCCAAGATCCTGGCCTTTGCCGTGCAGTACGTCGTGCTCCGGCTCATCGTCACCAGCCGCCGGCGCGCCGCTGCCCGCGCCTAAATGCCTCCAATGCAGGGTTAGGCAGGCGCTGCGAGTTGGGCTATAGGCTCCTCCAGGACTGGCCGCGGATCGTCGTGGCCCGCCGGGATTTGTTTCGGGAGATGGGAATGGCCGTGGACGGCAACTGGAATCTGACCATGACGACGCCGATGGGCGAACGTCAGGCGACGCTGACGCTGAAGGCTACCGGCGGCACGCTCACGGGCACGCAGGGTGCGGAAGGCAATACCGCCGAGATCTTCGACGGCACCGTCTCTGGCGAGAACGTCAACTGGAAGGTCTCGATCACCAACCCGATGCGGCTCACGCTCGAATTCACTGGCACGGTCACCGGAGACAGCATGAGCGGCGAAATGGGCATCGGCCCGATGGGCAGCTTCCCGTTCACCGGCGCGCGGGCGTAAACACCGCGCGGCATTCATATGCGGGCATGACCCGCGTATCCATCTCGCTTGAAGAACGATGAATGGCCGGGTCAAGCCCGGCCATGACAGCTCAGCCCAGATTCAACTCCTTGAAGAAGTCGTTCCCCTTGTCGTCGATGATGATGAACGCCGGGAAGTCGACGACTTCGATGCGCCAGATCGCTTCCATGCCGAGCTCGGGATATTCGAGCACCTCGACCTTCTTGATGCAGTGCTCGGCGAGGTTCGCCGCCGCACCGCCGATCGAGCCGAGATAGAAGCCGCCGTACTTCTTGCAGGCCTCGCGCACGGCCGGCGCGCGATTGCCCTTGGCCACCATCACCATCGAGCCGCCCGCGGCCTGGAACTGGTCGACAAAGGAATCCATGCGGCCCGCCGTGGTCGGACCGAACGCGCCGGAGGCATAGCCTTCGGGCGTCTTGGCGGGGCCGGCGTAATAGACCGGATGGTTCTTGAAATAGTCAGGCAGCGGCTCGCCCTTCTCCAGCCGCTCGCGCAGCTTGGCATGCGCAGAGTCGCGCGCGACGATCATGGTGCCGGTCATCGAGACGCGGGTCTTGATCGGATACTTCGAGAACGTCGCCAGAATGTCCTTCATCGGCTGATTGAGGTCGATCTTGACCACCTCGCCGCCGAGCGACTGCTCGACCTGCGGCAGATACTGCGCCGGGTTGTGCTCGAGCTCCTCGAGATAGATGCCGTCCTTGGTGATCTTGCCCAACACCTGGCGGTCGGCGGAGCAGGACACGCCCAGCCCGATCGGGAGCGAGGCGCCGTGACGCGGCATGCGGATCACGCGCACGTCGTGGCAGAAATACTTTCCGCCGAACTGCGCGCCCACACCCAGGCTTTGCGTCATCTTGTGGATTTCCTTCTCCATCTCGACGTCGCGGAAGGCGTTGCCGTCGGGCGAGCCGTGGGTCGGCAGCGCATCGAGATAGCGGGCGGAGGCGAGCTTCACCGTCTTCATGCAGAGCTCAGCCGAGGTGCCGCCGATGACGATGGCGAGGTGATAAGGCGGGCACGCGGCGGTGCCGAGGGTCAGGATCTTTTCCTTCAGGAAAGCAAGCAGCCGGTCCTTGGTCAGCACCGAGGGCGTCGCCTGGAACAGAAAGCTCTTGTTGGCGGAGCCGCCGCCCTTCGCCATGAACATGAACTTGTAGGCGTCGTCACCCTCCGCGTAGATCTCGCACTGCGCCGGCATGTTGTTGGCAGTGTTCTTCTCCTCGTACATCGAGAGCGGCGCGACCTGCGAGTAGCGCAGATTGCGGCGCAAGTAAGCGTCGCGCGCGCCTTCCGACAGCGCGGCCTCGTCGTCTCCGTCGGTGATGACGTTGCAGCCCTTCTTGCCCATGATGATCGCAGTGCCGGTGTCCTGGCACATCGGCAAAACGCCGCCGGCCGCGATGTTGGCGTTCTTCAGGAAGTCCAGTGCGACGAACTTGTCGTTCGGGCTCGCCTCGGCGTCCTCCAAGATCGCGCGAAGCTGCTTCAGATGGCCGGGCCGCAGATAATGGTTGATCTCGCCGAAAGCCGCCTCGGACAGCGCCCGCAGCGCCTCGCGCGACACCACCAGCATGTCCTTACCCAGGACCTTCTCGACCCTGACGCCGTCGGACGAAATCTTCTTGTAAGGCGTCTCGTCCTTGCCCAGTGGAAACAGTGGGGTGTGCTTGTAGGGCGGGACGGGCTTTGACTGATCGGGGAAGGCGGTGGGAGCGTTCATGAGGCAAATCTCGGGGTTTTGGAGCCCTGGCGGGCCCTAGCATAGAAGCGTTCTAAGCTTTTTTGACGTAAAGGGAAGGCGTTCTGGCGCGGTCGGGGCATCCGGATTCGACACCCTGACCACCCTGTTCCAGCGATGTCAGTGAAGTCCCGTCGCCATCATGATGCCTGGGAAGACCGGGCTGCACCCCTTGCGCTCCGGTCGTGACGAAGGTTCAATGCGCGCCCTCAGGGGCTTTTCATCATGATTTTCAAACCGACCATCCGCGGCGCGATCCTGGTCGCCGCCGCCATCACCGGCCTTGTGACCCTCACCTCGCCCGCGCGCGCGGACCGCTGCGACGACAGCGCCAAGGAGCTGGCGGACCAGATCGACCGTCTCAAGGTGAATTTCCGCGCCGCCAACATCGTATACCTGACGCATCCCTCGGCCAAGGAGCTGTCGGTCGGGTGCCGCGGCGATAAATATTCGATCGAGCTCTATGCCAAGGGCGACCGCAAGCCGACGCCGGAGTTCCTGACGCTGGTGGGCTCGATGGCGGCGATCGTGTTCACCGTGACCAAGGACGACACCACGACCGGCGCGACGCGCTGTCTGAAGCGGATGGGTCTCTTGCGCGGTGACAAGATCACGATGCGCTACCGGCGGCTCAACATGGAATGCACGCGTACCAAGACGGACGCGTCGATTGCGATTACGCGCGGCAAGGACGAATAGAGGGGCACCTGCTCTTTCCACGGGCGCCGCGGCGTGCGCGTCGCGGCGCCACCGCCACACACCCCGGCATTGCGAGCGCCTTGTCCGCGAAAGCGAAGAGCGACGGCGGAAGCGAGGCAATCCAGCGTCTTTCCGCGAAGACAGACTGGGATTGCTTTCGTCGCAACGGCAGCTTCCGCCACTGCCCCATTCCCTCGCATTTTAACGATTGTCTTGAAGGAAATTTCGGTCCTCCCGGAGCAAGGTCAATTGTTTCCATCTGTGAGGATTTGTGGATGAGCGTTTCGACCGTTGCGCCGCCGCCGATCGCGATCGTGGTGCCGAGCTACGACACGACCAAGCAGCAGGACGACCAGACCAAGACTCAAGACAATGACCCGACTTACAAGCCGCAGCCGCCCGCACCGCTGCCGCCGGGCCAGGGCACGCGGATCGATCAGCTCGCCTGATCAGGCCCTTCCCAAGTTGAAACGCCCGATCCGATCGATCGGGCCTTTCGCGTTTCCGGCCGCATCGTTGCCGGCTGGCTGGATCGATATCGAGCGCGGTTGACCACGCGCCCCACGCGGCACAACGACCCTCTTCATCGCGGCGGCGCGCCACTGTTCGCGGTCCGCCATCAGCAAGGCAGCGATCGATACGATCGTCGCGCCCGACCTCATCCGCAAGCTGTTCAAGCTGACGCCGACCGAGCTGCGCGTGTTCCTCGCCATGGACGCGACAATGTTCTGCAAGCCGCCCTCTCCCGACGAGCGCGAGCCCCTTGATTCAAGTGAGCGGCCTGGTCACGAGCGCTCGCAGCTTGCGGGAAGCTATCAGGTTTTCGGGCGATTGATCGCGTCCGAAACGGCCGGTCCGGGACGGGGGCTGCCGCCAGCCTAAGTCCGGGCCGGCTAAAGCATCATCGCGCTTTAACTGTCGAGCTCGCGATAGCGGCGGAAGATGCCCTGCTCGTTGAACGGTATCCGTCGCTCGCTTGCGAGATAGGCCTTGATGTTCGGCCGCGCGGCGATGCGGTCATGCAGGCCGACGAGCCCCGGAATATCCGTCTCGAACGTCTTCATGCGTTTAGGGAACGCGTAGCGCAGCCCCGCGACGATCTGGAACAGCGAGAGATCGACGTAAGTCAGCCGGCGGCCCGTCACGTAGGCGCCACCATTGTTGGCGAGCAGCTGCTCGAAATAGCCGAGATATTTCGGCACGCGCTCGTCCCAGAACTCGGCCGTGCGCTTCTTCGCCGCCGGCCGCGCGTCCTCGTAATAGAGCGAAGGTCCGAGCGGATGATGGGTATCGTGGATCTCGACCACGAGATCGGTGATGGTGAGCTGAAGCTGGTGCACCCAGAGCTGGCCTGCTTCCGCCTTCGGCGCGAGGCCGTGACGGCTGCCGAGATAGAGCAGGATGTTGGCGGTCTGGCCGATGACGAGCTTGCCCGCCTTCAGGAACGGCGGCGCAAAGGGCGGCGTGCCGCCACCCCCCTCCATCATCTTCATCATCGCACTGGTGCCGCGCGGCCCCCGCGCGACATCGACGTAAGCCGCTCCCGCCTCCTCCAGCGCCAGCCGCACATATTCGCCGCGGCCCTGGATCTCGGGCCAGTAGTAGAGCTCGTATTTCATGGGAGGGTCCGTGAGCGTGAATGCTGCGGAACCAATGTAGCATGCGCCTCAGGGTTCCGTCGGGTGAGACGGAACCCTCTCGCAACGACCGGAGTCTCAATTCGCCGCGAAGCAGTACAGCAGCCCATCGCCGCCGGTGCTCTTCAGATCGGCCTGCGAGCAGCCGCCGTCGGGACCGCGCGAGGGGTGAGAGCTGTTCCAGGACCTTGACGGCTCGTCGTCGCGCAGGCCCTTACGATCGGCATGGCCGACGACCGCCGCGCCTTGCGTACTGGATGTCCAGTTCTTGCAGGTCTTGTCGTCTCCCGGGGCAAAAGCGGTGCCGTCGGGTTGCGATCCCGTGAGGATATCGTGCCGGTTTGGCGTGTCGCCGGCACCGTTGATGACCTCGCCCTTCTCGCTGAGTGCTGTCTGCTTGGTGAGATTGTTGGCCGGACCGTGCAGGTCGGCAACGTCCTTGGCGATGACCGTGCCCTTGGCATTCTGCCAGGGTCCCTTGCCGATGCGATCGCGGGCGTTGACGGCCGGCTTGCCGTCGGCGGCCTGCGTTGAGAGATAGGCGCGCCAGGTCTTGGCGCCGGCGCCGGCGGCCTGAGCGAGCTTCGCGCAGTGCGCATCGGCTCCTTCCAGGCCGCCAAGATCGGCGCCCTTGCCCGGGCCGCTGGAGGTCACGAAGAACGTCATGTCAGCTGACTGCGCGTGCGCGGATGGCGCCGCGAGCAAGGCCAGCGCGAGCGCGAGCGCTGAAATCGTCACGGATCTCTCGATACGTATCATCTTGTCCTCCCAGGAGTGTTTTTGGTTCGCCGCCTGACTTCAACCCGAGCCGGGCCCGCTTATTCCGATCCCGCGCTGCGGAACCGGCCAAAGAAAAGGGCGCCGTGCCGAAGCACGACGCCCTGGTTTCTCATCTCGTCCGCAATCAGTTGGTCTGCTGGATCGCCGACAATTCCCAGCCGCCGTTCGGGCGGCGGGCAAAGGTCCAGATTTCGGTCGCCTCGCCCGGCTGCTCGCTGCCGGCGACGATCGCGCCGGTGTTGCGGTCCACCGTCTTGTCGGTGAGCGCAAAGCGCAGCGCCACCGTGGCGTAGTCGGTCTCGCCTTCGCGCCAGGCTTCCGCGAGGTCGCCCTGGAGCAGCTTGACGTTGGTCACCTTGTTCACGACGTTGCGCGCGCGGTTTTGGGCGAGATCCTGCTCGAAATAGGAGACCATCTCCGGCGTCGCGAGCGTGTGCAGCTTGGCTACGTCCTCGTTCGACCAGGCGGTCTGGATCTCGCCGAGCAGGCGCTCGAACGCCTCATAGTCATCGGGCTTGATCTCGAGGGGCGCATTGTTGTTGCCGCCGAAGCCGAAGCTGCCAAGACCACCACCAAGACCACCACCAAGTCCGCTGCGATAGTTCGTCTGAGACCCCGGACCGGTACCTGCGTCAGCGTTGGCATAAGCCGCCTGCGGGCTGTGACGGCGCTGCCACCATGACATCGCCAGCCGCACCACGAACACCACGAGCACGATCTGGATGATCAGGCCGAGGATCGAGGACAGGCCGCCGAGGCCGCCGAACAGGCCGCCGCCGAACAGCATGCCGAGCAGGCCTGCGCCGAGGAAACCGGCCGCGAGGCCGCCGAGGAAGCCGCCGCCGCGGCCGAACAGGCCGCCGCGCGCCGGCGCGGCTGCAGCCGAATTCATGCCTGCGCCCGGCTGGGTGTAGGTGCGGTTGAACTGCGAGGTCGAGCCCGGGGCGGTCGTGGTTGACGGCGGCGCCGAAAAGGTCCGCGAGCCGCGCGACCCCGACGACATGCCGCCACCGACGCGCGCGTCGGCAGACGAGATCGCGAGCGCAGTCGGCAGTGCAAGCGCCAGCACGACGGCGATTGTCTTGAAGAGACTGCGGGAGCGTTGCGAGAAATTCATGTGTGTTTCCCAAATCCCCGGCATGGGGACGTGCCCCTAAGATGGGCAGACTTCCCGAAAAGTGAAGTCGGTTTCGAAACCCGCAGCTGCGGCCCTCAGTCGCGGGGATGTGGCAAAAACCCATATTTGGCGGGGGCTTGGCCGGGGTGCGCGCGGAACCGTGGTCGCCCATTACCGGCCCTTCTCGCGGTGATATTGCCGCCTTTTCCTCGTCATTGGCGTGCGGCTGTCACCACCGTCATGTATGGACAGCAAGCGGTGTGGGGCGGCCTCACCCCTGCTTCGTCATCGTCTCCTTCACCGCCGCCACGAGCTGGCTGAGAGTGAAGGGCTTTGGCAGGAAGTCGAACTGCTGGCCCTCGGGCAGGCTCTTCTCGAAGGCGTCCTCCGCGTAGCCGGAGACGAAGATGAACTTGATGTCGGGATTCTTGTCGCGCATCGCCTTGAGCAGCGTCGGGCCGTCCATCTCCGGCATCACGACGTCGGAGACGACGAGATCGATTGCGCCGCTCTGCTCGTCCAGCACCTCCATGGCCTCGACGCCGTTCTCGGCCTCGACGACGGTGTAGCCACGTGAGCGCAGGCCGCGGGCGTTGAGTGCGCGCAAGCCCTCCTCGTCCTCGACCAGCAGGATGGTTCCCTGCCCCGTGAGATCCGTGCGTGGCTTTGCCTCCGCCGCCGCGGGCGCGGCCTCCTTCGCGGCGCCATTGGTGGCGCTGACCGCGGCCGCCGGCTGCTCGACCTGCACCTCCGCCTCGGGATGATGGCGCGGCAGGAAGATGTGGAACGAGGTGCCCTGTCCCGGCTCGGAGTCCACGTAAATGAAGCCGCCGGTCTGCTTGACGATGCCGTAGACGGTGGAGAGGCCGAGGCCGGTGCCTTTGCCAACTTCCTTGGTCGAGAAGAACGGCTCAAAAATCTTGTCGCGGATGTCGGCGGGAATGCCGGTGCCGGTGTCGGCGACCTCGATCCGCACATAGTCCGCGGCCGGCATGCCCTTGTAGGCGAGCTTGGCCGCTTCCTCGGCGGTGACGTTGGCGGTGCGGATGATCAGCTTGCCGCCGTCGGGCATGGCGTCGCGCGCGTTGACCGCGAGGTTGACGATGACCTGCTCGAACTGTGAGACGTCGACCTTGACCGGCCAGAGATCGCGGCCGTGGATGGTCTCGTGCTTGACCTTCTCGCCGATCAGCCGGCGCAGCAGCATGGCGAGGTCGGACAGCGCGTCGCCGAGATCGAGCACTTGCGGCCGCAGCGTCTGGCGCCGCGAGAACGCCAGCAGCTGCCGCACCAATGTGGCGGCGCGCGTCGCGTTCTGCTTGATCTGCATGATGTCCTGGAACGACGGATCGGTCGGCTTGTGCGCGTTCAGCAGGAAATCGTTCGCCATCATGATGGCGGAAAGCACGTTGTTGAAATCGTGGGCGATGCCGCCGGCGAGCTGACCGACCGTCTCCATCTTCTGCGACTGGTTGATCTGGTTCTCCAGCGCGCGCCGCTCGGTGGTCTCGAGCATGTGCACGATGGCGGCTTCCGCCTCGTTCTCGGCGGCATCCACGGGCGTGACGAAGAACTGGCCCCAGCGCTCCTTGGTGCCTTCCAGCGCCACCTCGACCGGCGCGATGTCGGCCTGGCCGTCGGCGGCCTGGTTGATGGCGGCGATCAGGAGGTGTGACGGTCGCGCGAATTGACCGCGCGGAAGATCGACTTGGAGGCACTGTCCAAGCCGAGCGCCTGCCCGAGCTTGGCGTAGCGGGCATTCGCCCGCACGACATTTCCGGCGCGATCGACCGTCGCGATCGCCATCGGCGTGTGGTCGAAGAAGCGCATGAAGCGCACTTCGGCGGCACGATCGGGGTCGCTGCGCTCGTCGCGGGCGCGGCTGATGACCAGCGTGCGCGACGGTCCCGGCGCCCCGTTGGCGCCGAAGGCGAGCTTGTGATAGAGCCGCACCGGCATGGTCTTGCCGGTGCGCATGCGCAGGTCGATATCGAAGACTTCCGTCTTCACCTCGCCCGGCACTGCCACGATCGCGGTGAGCAACGAGGCGCCGTCGCCGGAGACAATGTCGGTGAGCTTCAAGCCGCCGGAACCGATCTCGGCAAGGTCGTAGTCGAGCCAGTTCGCCAGCGTCGCGTTGACATAGGCAAGCTCGCCGGCCGGATTGACCGAGAAGAAGCCGCATGGCGCATGATCGAGATATTCGATCGCGTGCTGGAGCTCCTGGAACACGTCCTCCTGGCGCTCGCGGTCGCGGGTGATGTCGGCGATCGACCAGACCGCATATTTCGCCTCGCGCTTGCCGCTGCCGAGCGGGCGTACCCGCATCCGCAGCCAGCGGCCTTGGCTACCCTCATGGCCGGAGATGCGTACCTCTTCCTGCTGCCGCTTGCCTTCGCGGGCAGCCTTCAGCAGGCGGAACACGGCCTCGGAAACGTCGGGGTTGCCGATGAAGACGCGCTCGACGGGCCGCACGTCCTGCGGGCCGGCAGCGCCGGTCAACGTCAGATAGGCCGCATTGGAATAGACGACATGGCCGCGCGGATCGGTGACGGCGAGGCCATCGAAGGCATGATCGGAGATGCGGGCTATGATCGGATCGTCGAGGTTGCGGTCGGCGAAGCGGATGATGCCGGCGGCGAAGGCGAACAGGTTGAACAGGCCGACCATCGCCAGCACGGCGAGGATGCCGAGGATGTAGGGCTGCGCCTGCGCGCGCCCGAGCGTCATCAGTCCGACGGCGACCGCGACGAGACCGGCGGCCACCAGCAGCACCAGCGCAATGCTGCCCGAGCGCGGCGACGGCTCGTGCGCCGTAACGGGCTCGCGTGTGAGGTCGTGGTCGGTCTCAGCAGTCATATCAAGCCGGCGCAGCCTGTCGGCAGAGAATCAACGCGCCTTCGCGCGCGCGGGGCCTTCCCTGCCTCAATCGGACCCGCAGGCGCAAGGGCAGCGGGGGCGAAACGTACGCTGATTCCCAGATTACGGCCATTTCCGGTACTTTTCGGGTATTTTATCCCCGCCCGGCGCCGAATCCGCGCTTCAGCCGCATGACGTAGCCGATGACCTCGGCGACCGCATGGTAGTGCTCGGTCGGGATTTCCTGGTCGATATCGACGGTGGCGTAGAGCGCGCGGGCCAGCGGCACATTCTCGACGATGGGGATATCGTGCTCGCGCGCGATCTCCCGGATCTTGAAGGCGAGGTTGTCGACGCCCTTGGCGACGCAGATCGGCGCCGACATGCCGCGCTCGTAGGACAGCGCCACCGAATAGTGGGTCGGGTTGGTGATGATCACGGAGGCCTTGGGAACCGCCGCCATCATGCGCTTCTTGGAGCGCTGCTGGCGCAATTGCCGGAGCTTGCCCTTGATATGCGGGTCGCCTTCGGACTGTTTGAACTCCTCCTTGATCTCCTGGAGCGACATCTTCTGCCGCTGGAACCAGCTGCGATACTGGAAGAAGTAGTCGCCGATGGCGATGATCGCGAGCGCCGCAACCACCGCGCCGAGCAGATGGACGGTCATGCTGGTGGTGGCGCCCAGCATGGCGGCCGGATCGAGCCTGACCATCGCCTCCATGCGATGGCGCTCCGGCCATAGGACTATGGTCATAACCGCGCCGAGCACGACGAGCTTGCCGAGGCCTTTGAGGAAGTTCGCCGCCGCCTGCTTGCCGAAGATGCGCTTGAACCCCTCGGCTGGCGAGAGCTTGCTGAACTTGGGCTTGAGGGATTCGGCCGACCACACCAGGCGGTGCTGGAGCATGTTGCCGGCAATCGCCGCCAGCACCAGCATCAAGAGCGGCACGCCGACCGCCGCGAGCACGGCGAACTCGATCTGCTGCATCAGCGCGAGCAGATTCCTGCCGTCGGTCTTGATCATCCAGGAATTGGCGAGCAGGTTGCGCATCGGCGTCACCAGCCCGCTGCCGACCGATCCCGAAAAGGTCGAGACCACGAGCGTACCGCCCGCGATCATGAACCAGGTGTTGATCTCCTGGCTTTTCGCAACGTCGCCGCGTTCGAGCGCCTCGTCGAGGCGCTTTTGTGTCGGGTCTTCTGTTTGACTTTCGGGATCGTTGTCTTCCGCCATCGATCCCTCGTTACTTGAGTGGCATCATCTGGTGCATCACACCGATAAAGTAATCCAGATAGGTGCCCATCATCGCGGTGAGCACCACGGCGAGCACCAGGAAGCCGGCGAAGATCGACAGCGGCACGCCGACGAAATAGACCTGCATCTGCGGCATCAGCCGCGCCAGCACACCGAGCCCGATGTTGAACACGAGGCCGAACACCAGGAACGGCCCGGAAAGTTGCAAGCCCAGGCGGAACGCGGCGGCGAAAGCGCGCGTCGCCAGCGAAGCGACATCGCCGCTCGACACGGTCTCGCCCGGCGAGAAGATCGAGTAGCTGTCGTTCAGCGCCGCAATCACGAGATGATGGCTGTCGGTGGCGAACAGCAGCGTGACCCCGAGCATGGTCAGGAAGTTGCCGACCAGCACGCCCTGCTGCCCCTGCGTCGGATCGACCGAGGTGACGAAGCCAAGCCCCATCTGTTGCGCGATGACGGAGCCGGCGACTTGCAGGGCCGACAGCGTCACGCGCGCGGTGGCGCCCAGCACGATGCCGATCACGATCTCATGCAGCATCAGCACCAGAAGCGGCGCGAGCGATCCCATGTCGACGTGATAGGAATTGCGGTGCAACGGCAGAATGATCAGCGTGAGCAGCAGCGCGACCGACAGTTTTATGCGCGTCGGGATGTTGGTCTCGCCGAGGCCGGGCAGCAGCATCACCATCGCACCGACCCGGGCGAAGGCGAGCATGAAGGAGGCGGCGAGCGCCGGCAGCAGCGAGACGTCGATGCGCATAATCGGATGCCTCGGCTCCAACATTCGCACGCCGTGGCGGCAGGCACTTTTGCGAATGTTGGAGCCAAAGAGGCATTCGCAAATATCAATAGCCGTTCGGCTATCGGATTTGACATTCGCCAACGCAGCTCGCGGAGCCCCCAAGGCGAATGTCAATTCCACCGGCCGGCGCATTGTGCCTCAGCCGCCGATGATTCGCGACGAGATCCGCAGCATGTGGGCGTGGAGCGAGTCGGCCATGAACGGCAACGCCAAGAGCATCGTGGCAAAGATGGCCAGGATCTTCGGCACGTAGATCAGCGTCTGTTCCTGGATCTGCGTCAGCGCCTGGAACAGCGAAACGATGACGCCGACCACGAGGCCGACCACCATCAGTGGCGACGACACGATCACGATGGTCCAGATCGCATCACGGGCGACGTCGAGGGTCTCGGGTCCGGTCATTTTGGATTTCTCGCTTCCAGTAATTTCTTCCGTCATTCCGGGGCTCGCGCAGCGAGAGCCCGGAATCTCGAGATTCCGGGTTCGATGTTTCGCACTGCCCCGGGAATGACATGCCCAAAAATCAGATCGGCATCTTCATGATGTCTTCATACGCCGCGATCACGCGATCGCGAACCGAGACCAGCGTGGACACCGCAACGTCGGTGTCGGCGACCGCGGTCACGACATCCATCACATTGGCCTTGCCGGCGGCCATCGCCACCGTCTGCGCGTCGGACTTGCGTCCGGACTCCATGACGCTGCCGACGGCATCTTTCAGCAGCGAGGCAAAGGACTGCCCGCTCGCTTCGCTGCCCTTGCCGGCGCCGCTGTTCTCCAGCACACGGGCGAGGTTGGCGTAGGCATTGGCGGCGATTGTCGGTGATGCCATGGCTCAAATGTCCTGTTCAGCTCTTGAGGATGTCGAGCGTGCGCTGGATCATCCGGCGCGTCGCACTGATGATGTTGAGGTTGGCCTCGTAGGACCGCTGCGCATCGCGCATGTCGGTCATCTCGATCACCGAGTTCACGTTGGGATATTTAACGTTGCCGCTCGCATCCGCCGCCGGATTATTCGGCTCGTATTTGACGCGGAAATTGGACTGGTCGGGCTTGATCTTGCCGAGCGTGACGACCTGCGCGTCGAGCGTGCGGTCGAGCGCGGAGGAGAAGGTCGGCACCTTGCGCCGGTAGGGATCGCCACCGGCCGTTTGCGAGGTCGAGTCCGCGTTCGCGATGTTTTCCGAGATCACCCGCATGCGCCCCGCCTGCGCGCGCAGACCGGAGGTCGCGATCGCCATCGATCGGGCAAAGTCGCTGCTGTCATTCGCCATGATCTGCTTCCTTTAGTGCTAGCCCTTGCCGATCGCGGTCTTGAGCAGATGCAGGCTCTTCGAGTAGAGCGAGGTCGCCGCCGCGTAATCCATCTGGTTGCTGGCGGCCTTCATCATCTCCTCTTCGAGATTGACGGCATTGCCCGCTGGGCGGGTCTCGAAGCCCGCATTCCTGTTCTGGTCGAAGCTGGGGGCCGCGCCTGACGGCGTCATGTGGGAGGGGCTGGTGACGGTCAGCGCCAGCGGACCCATCGAGCCGGTCACCGCGCCTGATTTGTCGAGCTTCGGCTCGACCAGGTCACGTGGCCGGAATTTGGGGGTATCGGAGTTGGAGACGTTCTCGGACAGGACGCGCTGGCGCTCCTGATGCCACTGCATCTTGGTGCGAAGCGCCGACAGCACCGGGAGGTCGTTGATGGACATCGTTGCGGCTCCTTCCGCCGTCGGACGTGTGTCCGAAGCTAGGCAGAATTTGCCGCGTGTATGGTTAACAGGTGGTTAAGGATGCCGGGGACGCCTGACGCTCGCTTGTCCCTTGCCGGGACACGAATTTGGTGCCTCCGTGATTCTACGTTCCCAAAAGTGGCATTAACCCAACCGCTTGGCGGGGGCGCACACAGGCCAAGAAGTCGTTTTGGATCGGGCGATTCATGGGTTATTAAGAGTTGGGGACGGCAAAACTTGCCGTGGGACGTTAAGAGATCGCAGTTTTGGGGCATCCTACGCCGGTGGTTGGCGCATCTGACCATGGGCGCAAGAAAAGCGCCATTTGTCGGGGACAAGTATGCAAGGCAGCCCTATCACCTTCATCCTCGCGTTCATCGTCGTTCTGGCGTTGATCGGCGTCGCTGCATGGCTGGTGCGCCGATTCGCCGGCAACCGGCTCGGCGCCAACACCCAGCGCGGCAGGATGCCCCGGCTCGCCGTGATCGATGCTGCCGCGGTCGACGGCCGGCGCCGCCTGGTGCTGGTCCGGCGCGACAATGTCGAGCACCTCCTGATGATCGGCGGCCCGACCGACATCGTCGTCGAACCCAACATCGTTCGCGCGGCATCCGGCCGCGACCAGCTCCCGCAGCGTTCCAACGCCGAACCGCCCCGCCTCGCCCCGATGCCGGATGCCGGCGGCTGGACCGATGAGGCTCCGCGGCCCGAACTGCTCGATCATCCCGAGCCGCAAATGCCCGAGCCGCCGCCGCGACCCGCGCGCCCATCCTTTGCCGACGAAGTGCGCCGGCCAGCGCCCGCTTTGGCCGAACGCCGCAGCGAGCCGTCGCTGCCCGGCTTTCCGCCGGAGCCGATCGCCCCGCGTCCCGAGCGCGAGTCGCGTCCCGAGCCGCCGCCGCCGCGCATTGCCCGCAGCGAGCCACCGCTGATGCCGCGTCCGCCCCGCCAGAGCGAGCCCGTGAAAGTGCCGCCGGTCCGCGCCGAGCGTCCGGCCGCACCGCCGCCGCCCGTGCCGCAGGCGCCGCCCGTTCCGCCGCCGGCCCCCGCCGCTGCGCCCTCGAGCGCCGAGCAGAATCTCGCCGAGATGGCGCAGCGTCTCGAAGCTGCGCTGCGCCGACCGGCCGGCGAGACCGTCGCGCCTCCGGTTGCGCCCGAGCCGTCCGCGCCGCCCCTGCGCGCAGCCCGCGGCGAGCCGCCGGCGCCACCGGTCCCGTCACCGAAGCCGGCCGCGGAGAAGACCAGCTTTGAAAATCTCGAAGACGAGATGGCCTCCCTGCTCGGCCGTCCGAAGCCGTCTTCGTGAGGCTGCCGGCCCTTCCGCGTAGAGTTGTTTTTCTTTCTGTCCTGATCGGCGCGGCTTCGCTCGCGATGCCTGCCTATGCGCAGGACATCAGCATCAATCTCGGCGGCGGTGCTGGCGGCGGCGGCGTTACCGAGCGCGCGATCCAGCTCATTGCGCTGCTCACGGTGCTGTCGATCGCGCCGTCGATCCTGATCATGATGACGTCGTTCACGCGCATCGTGGTGGTGCTGTCGCTGCTGCGCACCGCAATGGGCACGGCGACCGCGCCGCCGAACTCGGTGATCATTGCGCTGGCGATGTTCCTCACCTTCTTCGTGATGGGACCGGTGCTGCAGAAGTCCTACGACGAGGGCATCCGCCCGCTCGTTGCCAATCAGGTCAGCGTCGAGGATGCGCTCCAGCGCGCCGCCGTCCCCTTGCGCGGCTTCATGCAGAAGAACGTGCGCGAGAAGGACCTCAAACTGTTCCTCGATCTCTCCGGCGAACCGCCGCCCGCCACCCCGGACGAGCTCGCACTTCGCATCCTCATCCCCGCCTTCATGATCTCCGAGCTGAAACGCGCCTTCGAGATCGGCTTCCTGCTGTTCCTCCCGTTCCTGATCATCGACCTCGTCGTCGCCTCCGTGCTGATGTCGATGGGCATGATGATGCTGCCTCCGGCGACGATCTCGCTGCCGTTCAAGCTGATCTTCTTCGTGCTGGTCGACGGCTGGTCGCTGGTGGCTGGGAGCCTGGTGCAGAGTTACGGGGGATAGCGGGAGCGGCTTCCGCTGTCATGCCGTGCGCAATTCCGCACGGAGGTGGGCATCCAGTACGCCGCCGCTTCTCGAGTCAATCACGGCCGTCTCGGAGTACTGGATCGCCCGCCGTCGCGGACGATGACACCGAGAATGTGGGGCACGGTGAGACGACGCCTACGGTTCGCGCCCTACCCCTTCACGTCATACTGCTTGCTGAGGTGATCGCCGATCTGCACCAGCATGGCAACGCTTTCGGGGAAGCCTGGCCGCTCTCGCGTCGCCTGATCGGCGTCGGCGCGGAACTCCCAGCTGTCGCCGTCGCGGACGATGGAGATGGCGAGGTCGTCCGGGCCATCGGCATGGGTCCTCAACTCGGCCCGCGCCATGGCGATGAGTTCGGCTTCGGTCTTGGCAGGCTTGCTCATTTCAACGCTCTCCCGGCATGCAGGGGTACAAGTTGCCGCCTTGCGCGGCACCTGTCGAGAGGCAGAGAGGTAGCAGGGTTCCTAGCGCGTCATCTTGATCTGCCGCACGACAGGGATCGTGGGCAGCGAGCCGGTGTGGTCGTTCTCGTCATGGGCCTGCGGCGCGGCCGGCGCGCGGGCGGTGGCGTCCGGGAAACGCTGCTTCATCTCGCGCAGGAAACCGTCGAGCGTGTCGACGCTGGCCGCTAACTTGGCGATCTCGGCGAATTCGGCGCTGGAGGCCGCGGCCGGCCTGCTGGCGATGTCGAAGGCGACGCGGTCGGCGCTCTCGCTCATCAGCGGTGCGTATTTCTC
The DNA here is from genome assembly GCF_054057995.1 of Bradyrhizobium sp. USDA 4486. Taxonomy (NCBI): domain Bacteria; kingdom Pseudomonadati; phylum Pseudomonadota; class Alphaproteobacteria; order Hyphomicrobiales; family Nitrobacteraceae; genus Bradyrhizobium; species Bradyrhizobium sp. USDA 4486. The sequence goes on along the minus strand of NZ_JBSRZV010000001.1, from coordinate 924,221 downwards.
GCGGAAGCGCGACAGGCCGATCGAATCGTCGGCGAGCGCATAGCCGACGGCGGCGCGGATGATGTCGCTCTTCTCCACCGCATTGAGCGGCTTGAAATCGCGGAAGCGGTCGCCGTAGTAGAGCTCGATCTGCTCGGCGGACTCGCGCCAGCGCCGCGCCGCCCAGAAGATGTCGGAGCGAAGGCGCAGCACCTCGCGCCCGGAGACGTTGGAGACGATGTCGAGCGCGAGATCGTGACGGCCGACGTCGCTCTGCGCCCGCGCTTCCAGCAACAGGCGCTGCTGCCGCAGTTCGCCGGAGAGATCGCTGATGCGGCTCGCGCGCAGCGCCGTGATCGCCATGTCGGGCTTGCGGTTGGCGAGATAGATCATGGACAGGCGCGCGGCGACCTGCGCACGGGCAGCCCCTTCGAGGCGGTGGTCGACCTGGTATTGCAGCAGCTCGGCAGCCTGGTCGAGCAGGTCGATCGAGGCGAGACGATCGGCGAGCCGGCGGATCAGTTCGTCGCCGCGGCGGCCGATCGGCGTCAGCTCGCGGAACTCGTAGAACATCCCGAGCGCCTCGACCGGCGGCAGTTCGTCGCCCTTCGGCCCCAGGAAGATCTGCGTGAACAGGTCGGAGGCGAGGTCCTGCGCCTGCCGCGAGGCTTCCGCGTTCGGCTGGAGCTTCGTCGCGGTGCGCGCCGCGGCGAGCGCGTCCCGATAGCGCCCGCTCTCGGCATACATCTTCGACAGCATCTGGAGCGTCTTGACCTCGATCGAGTCACCGCGCCAGGTCATCGACAGCGTCTCGAGATCGCGCAGCGCGTCTTCCTTGCTGATCTCGTCGCGCTTTTGGAGCAGCGCCACTTCGAGCTGCTTGGCCTCGGCGGCCGCCTGGCGGTCGTTCGAGGCCACCGCGAATTTGTAGTCGTCGAGCGCGTCCTTGTCGTGGCCGAGCGCCTCTGCGAGCCGGCCGCGCAGCACGGCAAAGCCGGGCGCCGCCTCGGGCGGCACACCGACCACCTCGATCTCGCCGCGACGCTTGGAGGCGCCGGCATAGTCCCTCACCTCGAGCGCAGCGCGCATGGCCTCCATCGTCACGATGCGCTGGATGTCGAGCGGCAGCGAGGCGATGGCGAATTCGACATTCTTGAATTTCTCGCGGGCGTCCGCCCATTTGCCCTGGCGCGCATAGGCGAGCGCTTTCCAGAGCTGGGAATCGTGGCTGTTGCCGATCACGGGATTGGCGAGGTCCTTCAGGCCCTGCGCCGGCCGGCCGATCAGGATGCTCGCGATCGCATGCATGATCAGCGCGCCGCTCTCCTCCTTGTTGAGGGGATCGCTCAGCATCACGTCGGTCACGGACTTGGCTTCGTGGTACATGGCGCGCGACATGTAGAACTGCGCAAGGTCGAGCCGCGGCAACGAACGCTGCCCCGGCTCGACCGCCGAGATCGCCGTGACCAGATCGCTCTGGCGCGTCCAGAAATTCTCCGACTGGCCCTTGCGCCAGCCCTCGGGGCTGAAGATCGGACGCACCGCGGTCGGCGCGCGCTCGGCCGAGATGTCGACCGGCGAGAGCGTCAATCCGCCCTTCTTGCCGAGGATGACCTTGTCGGACCCCACCTCGACGCCGACCTCGTCGGAGTTCGGACGGATCGCGATGCCGTGCGCGGATTCAAGCAGCGAGAGATCGACGAGATCCTGCCGCTTGATGAAGCCGCGCACCGGGCGCTGCGCGGTGACCACATAGAGCGTGTCGCCCGCATCGGGATCGGTCAGCTTGTGCAGGAGGCCCGGATTGGCGAAGGGGATCGCGATGTTGGCGAGCGCGGGATCGGTGATGTTGCGCGACATCATCAGCGGCAGCGGCGTCGCCGGGATCTTGTCGGCGAGCGTGAGCAGCCAGTTGGTCTCCTTGCCGACCTCCTCGCTGGTCAGCGAATAGACCAGCGGCCGGGTGAGACGAATGCGGACCGCCTGCCCCTTGTCGAGCGGCACGCGGCCGACCTCGCCGATCATCGCGCCGCCCCTGGTGCGGATCGCCTCGACATCGATCGGCTTCGGCGTGTCGAACACCAGCCAGACCGTGTCGCCGCGACGGAACGCCGCCGCAGCCGTTGCGACCTGAATCGGGAACGTCACGCGCAGCCCGTCGCTGTCGCGGCGCGCATCGACGCTGGCAGTCGCGAGCTGCGGCGCGGCGGGCGCCTCGGCAGGTGCAGCCTTGACCGGCTCCTTCGCGACCTCCTTGGGCGCTTCGGTAACCTCCGCCTTTGCGGGCGCAGCTGGAGCTTCGGCGGCGGGTGGCGCGGGCTTCGGAGCTTCCCTCACGATGGGCGCTTCCGCTGCGTGCGCGGCTTGAACCGCGGGAGCAGCCGCCGGCTTCGGCGCTTCGACGGGCAGCATCGCCGCGGGCGCTTCCGGCTTCACCTCGGGCTTCACCTCGATCTTGGCTTCGCGCGCGATCGTCTCCGATGTCGGCGGCGCGATCTCGCGATGGGCCTCTTTCGGCTTCTCGGCTACAGGCTTTTCCGGCGCAGGCGCCGGTCCATGCCCTTGCGCCCCAGGCTTGGCCTGCGCGATCACGGACTCCGCGGTCGCCGCGGTCTTGCCCTTCTCCGGCTGGAACGAGATGTCGACGACGTAATTCTTGTCGTCGCGGAAGGAGTGCACGTCGGAATCGCCGATCAGCGCGATCTCGACATTGGTCTGGTCGATGTCGGCCTTCTGCTTGATCGAGGCGACGTTCGGCGGTGCCGCGACGACGGCGTCCGCAAGATCGAAATTCAGGTTGGCATTGAAGGCGAGCGTGAGCTTCTGCTCGTTGAGCACGGAGGAGACGCCGACGCCGTCGGGCATCTCGAACACGAAGCGCACGAAGGTCGGCTGCACCGAGGCGCGCACGCGGATCTGCGGACGCTTCTTGCTGTCGGCCGCGGCCCGCTGCGCACGCAGGGCGCGCTCGGCCACGCGCGCGCGCTCGGCGAGTTCCTTGACCACCTCCATCGGCAGGCTCGGCGGCGGTCCCTTCCAGCCCTCGGGCAGGAGATCGATGAAGGTGCGCTCGCCGGCATTCATGGTGTTGACGGTGACGCGCCGCGCCAGCGACAGGCGGATGGCGCTGCCATCAGGATCGCGCCGGGCGGAATTGACGTAGTCGGGCGCGCCTTCGGGAACGCGGTCGACCGGAACGTCGACCGGCCGGTCGAACCGCACGATGAGGATGGAGCCTGCGGTCGTCACCTCGGAGGGAACGTCCTCGCCGAGCTTGATCACCAGACGGGCAAAGCCGCCACCCGCCGAGAAGGTCGCCTCGCCCCGGATCGGATCGGCGGCCCGGGCCATGCCGCCGCAGCCGATCGCCAGGCAGACCACCAGCACCGGCGCCTTGCGGACATGACGCGACAGCCCTCGCGCCACAGCGCGGGCTCGCGACAACAATCCAGCCTCTCGCGCCATGGGCGGCATGTCTTCCGGCTTCGACGATCCACGCCGGCACCAAGGCCGGCCCCTGCCTTCGAATGTAGGTTTTGCCAATTAAGGACTTCTTAAGTATGAGCCCTCAATTCGGCTTTTGCGTCGGCTTGCCATCGATCTTGGGCAGGTCGCCGGCCGAGGCGGAGAGATCGCCGCCGCCATTGGCTCTTCGGGCCATCTCGACCGTCAGCCGCTCGGCGGCCTCCGGCGACATCAGCCCGAGGATGTCCGACATCTTGCGCGGCGCGATCGCCGAGGCGATCTCGATCAATACGCCCATCTCCAGCCGGTCGAACACCCGCGCGGCGTCCTTGGGCTTCATGCCTTCATACATGGTCACGAGGCCCTTCATGCGCTGGGCTTCGGCGGCCTTCTGCTCGGCCTGCGTCGCGGAGATGCGGGTCTCGACCGCCTTCATCTCCTCGACCTTGTTCTCGATGCGCTTCTCAGCCGACTTGAGCAGGCTCTCGCGGATGTCGATCTCGCGCTGGCGGGCCTCGATCTCCTGGCGGCGCGCCTGCAGGCGCTCGAGGATCGCGCGCTCGGAGGCGGAGACCTGCGGCTGGGCTTCCTCCACCTTGACCACGGTGCCTTCGGCCTTGGTCTCGGGAGCGGCGGGCTTTGGCGCCTCCTTCGGCGCGCCGTGGGTCGATCCCGTGATGTCGGGGTCTTCGCGGCCGGTCGGGAAGTTCAGATTCTCCTGGGCCCAGGATTTCTTGGTCGGGTTCGGCTGGTAGTCGAACACGTAGCCGCCATTGATCACGAGGCCCGCCACCTTCAGCGTGGCGAGACCTGCGACGGCAACCAGGACGACCGGAATGACGCGGATGTTACGAAAGGACTTCATACCCTGACTTCATGCGGCAAGGCCGTTGGATCGGCGGCGCTCGGAAAAGGCTTCAGCCGCCGCCGCCACCGCCTTCGCCGACGCGGGCTTGGCTGCGGGCGCGGCGGCCGTGTCCGGATTGGTGACGGGGCGCGCGGCGATCGCGATCTTGGACAGGCGCCGCACCACATTGTCGGCCTCGCCGAGCTGCTTGTAGAGCTGGTCGGACATCTGCGTCGCCGCGGCGAGCTGGCTGCCGAGGTTCTCGTTGACGTCGCGTACGGCGAGCTTCAGCCCGCCGATCGCGCGCTCGGCGATCTCGGTCGCGGTGATCAGCTCGGCGATTACGGCCTTCAGCGAATGCTCGTCGGCCTTCAGCCGCGTCAGGCGCTTATTGAGCAGGATGCAGTAGCCGATCGTGAGCATCAGCAGGATAGCCACCAGCATCTCGATCGCCATTCCCAGGGAGTGGTTCATGGGGCCTCCATCATCTTGTTCTGCTCGTCCACCTTCTCGAACATCGCAAGTGTCGTACTTGGCTTGCGCAAGGGTTTCGTCACGCGGATCGCGACGCGGTCGCCAACCCGCCCCATCCGCCCCTCGGTCAGCGTGACGTTGCCGCAGCGCACGGTGACGTTGGCGTCGGCGCGCATGTCGAGCGGCAGCGTGTCGCCGACCTTGAGCCGCATCAGCTGCTTGAGCGGGATGTCGGCCTCGTAGAGCACGGCATCGACGGCGATCTCGGCCTGCACGATCTCGGTGGCGAAATGGCCTTCCCAGATCGGGTCGCGGCCGAATTTCTCGCCCATGAACATCTGGAGCAGGACGCCCCGGATCGGTTCGATGGTGGCGTAAGGCAGCAACAGCTCGATATTGCCGCCGCGATCTTCCATGTCGATGCGCAGGCGGACAAGGATCGCGGCATTGGCGGGACGGCTGATCGCGGCGAAGCGCGGATTGGTCTCGAGCCGGTCGATCGTGAAGGTCACCGGCGACAGTGGCCGGAACGCCTGCTCGGCGTCGGCCAGCACCACCTCGACCAGCCGCTTGACCAGCTCGGTCTCGATCGTGGTGTAGGGCCGGCCCTCGATGCGCAGCTGGCTGGTGCCGCGACGGCCGCCGAGCAGCACGTCGATCATCGAGTAGATCAGATTGGAATCGACCGTCGCCATGCCGAAGTTTTCCCACTCCTCGGCCTTGAACACCGAGAGCACGGCCGGTAGCGGGATCGAGTTCATGTAGTCGCCGAAGCGCACCGAGGTGATGCGGTCGAGCGAGACTTCGACGTTGTCGGAGGTGAAATTGCGCAAGGATGTCGTCAGCAACCGCACCAGGCGGTCGAAGACGATTTCGAGCATCGGCAGACGCTCGTAGGAGACCATCGCCGAATCGATGATTGCGCGGATGCCGGAATGGTCGTCGAGTGTGACGTCACCGACGGTGAAGCCGAGGAGATTGTCGATCTCCTCCTGCGACAGCACCCGCTCGCCGGAATTCTTGCCGCTGCCGAGATCGCGGCTGCCGTCCTCGACCATGGCCGCCCATTGCAGGGCCATGGTCTCCGATAGTTCGTTTTCGGCAGCGGCCTTCGCGGCCTCCGCGGGATCCTCGGAATCGAGCGACGCCTCCCATTGGGCGGCAATCGCATCCTGGTCCATCTGCTCGTTGCCGGCCATGAAGCTAGCCCATTACCTTCCGCAGCATCCTCACTGGACCACGACTTCCTTGAACAGCACCGCGCTGACCTGGATCGGCGCGACCGCCGCGTTGACGCGCTTGGTCAGCTCTTCCTTGAGGCGGAAGATGCCGGCGGAGCCGTTGAGGTCGGAGGGGCGCAGTTCGCGCACATAGGTCTGGAAGATGTCGGTGACGCGCGGCATCGTCGGCTTGATCGCCTCGATCTGCTTCTCTTCCTTCAGCTCCAGCACGATCTTGAGCCGCAGATATTGCACGCGCTCGCCCGGAGCGCCGGCGAGGTTGACCATCATGTCGGGGACGTCGACGAAGGCCGGGGGCTTGGGCGGCGGCGCCGCCTCGGCGTGATGCTCGTCCTCGCCATGGCGGAAGAAGAAGAACCAGGTCGCAGCCCCGCCACCGAGGACGGCGAGCAGGCCGACGGCCATGATGATGAGCTTCAGCTTGTTCTTCGGCGGTGCGGCTTCTGCGCCCTCAGTGGCTGCGCCGCCTTCCGCTTCATTCTCTGCCATGGTCGCCCGGCTCATCTCTCAAAGGAATCGAAAGAGCGAAGCCTCCTGGCAGACAGTGACGCGATACAAATGCCCCAGCGCGATGCGCTCCTCTTACGCGCAAACGCTACGGTAATAATGGTTAATGGAATCTTTCGATTGGGCCTCTGCTAGGAAAAATCTGCCGGGCAAACATGGCTAACAGAACCTTTCTGCCGCCCGGCGGCGCGCCTGAAAAACCTGCAAATCATTGTAATATATAATGTTCCTGAATTGGCACGGCTTTCGCTGAGAGAGGGCCGGGACCGGAAGGTTTGGGAGAACCTGACAGTCTCGTTCACGGGTCCGCCAAGGCGCTTGGGAGAGCGAGATGGCAGGCCCCCTCAGGGGAGATTTCCGATGCAGAACGCGCTTCTGATCGGCCTGTCGCGGCAGATGACGTTGGAACGGCAGATGGATGTCATCGCCAACAACGTCGCCAATGCCAACACCAACGGCTTCAAGGCCGACCATTCGCTGTTCGAGGAGTACCTCAGCTCCAACGCGCGCGAGGACAATTTCATCGGTTCGGACCGCCGCGTCTCCTATGTGCAGGACCGCGGCACCTTCCGCGACGTCGGCCAGGGGCCGATGGAGCCGACCAAAAATCCGCTCGACATGGCGATCTCCGGCAACGCGTTCTTCGCGGTGCAGGCCAACGGCGCCGAGCGCTACACCCGCGACGGCAAGTTCACGCTCAGCAGCACCGGCCAGCTCGTCACCTCCGACGGCAACCTCGTGCTCGGCACCGGCGGCCCGATCACGTTCCAGCCGACCGACCACGACATCAACATCGCGCCCGACGGCACGATCACCGTGCTCGAGGGCACCGCCAAGACCGACTCGATCCGCGGCAAGATCCGCATGGTGTCGTTCGACGATCCGGCCAAGCTGAGCAAGCTCGGCGCCAATCTCTACAGCGCGGGATCGGCGACCCAGCAGGCCGACACCAAGTCCACCGTGCAGCAGGGCTACATCGAGAAGTCGAACGTGAATGCGGTCGGCGAGATGAGCCGCATGGTCGAGGTCATGCGCAGCTACACCGCCATCGCCAACCTGCTCCAGCAGCAGAGCGACCTCCACAAATCGGCGATCGAGAAGCTCGCCGACGTTCCGGCCTGATTAGGAGAGTACTGGCATGCAGGCGCTTCACACCGCAGCGACCGGAATGGCGGCACAGGAACTCAATGTTCAGGTGATCTCCAACAACATCGCCAACCTCCGCACCACCGGCTTCAAGAAGCAGACCGCGGCGTTTCAGGATCTGATCTACGAGCACGTTCGCCGCGTCGGCGCGCAGGCCTCGGACCAGGGCACCATCCTGCCGGTCGGCGTCGACATCGGTGGCGGCGTCAAGACCGTCGGCACGCCGCGCAGCATGACGCAAGGAACGCTGTCGCAGACCGGCAACGACCTCGACCTCGCGATCTCGGGCGAAGGCTTCTTCAAGATCCTGATGCCCGACGGCACCTATCAGTACACCCGCGACGGCACCTTCCAGATGGACAATCAGGGCCGCGTCGTCACCGCGCAAGGCAACCCGGTGCAGCCGACCATCACCATCCCGCAAAACGCCTCGGGCATCACGGTGAGCGAGCAGGGCCAGGTCTCGGTGACGCTGCCGGGCTCGTCGACCTCCTCGATCGTCGGCACGATCAACGTGACCCGCTTCATCAACAAGGCGGGGCTGCAGCCGGTCGGCAGCAATCAGTTCACCGAGACGCCCTCCTCCGGTCCGCCGCAGGACGGCACTGCGAATGCCGAGGGTTACGGCAAGATCACCCAAGGCAGCCTCGAACAGGCCAATGTCGATGTCGTCTCGGAGATGAGCGACCTGATCGCCGCGCAGCGCGCCTACGAGATGAACGCGAAGGTCATCAGCGCCGCAGACCAGATGATGCAATCGACCACGGCGCTGTTCCGCTGAGGTGATGACGATGATCCGCACCACAATCGCCACCATCTCCACCCTGCTGATGCTGGCGCTGCCGGCGCAGGCCGCCGACGACGCCATCGCGGCGCCGACGCTGCGCGCCAGCGTCACCGTCACCTCGGACGTGGTGCGGATCGGCGATCTCATCGACAATGCCGGCTCTGCCGCATTCATCCCGGTCTACCGCTCGCCCGATCTCGGCACTACGGGCGCCCTGCCGGTCGCCCAAGTGCTGAGCGTGCTCCGCGCCAAGCAGGTGATTGGCGTGATGACCGGCGACATCAGGGAGGTCCAGGTCACCCGCCTCGCGCGCACGCTCGCGAGCAAGGATCTCGAGATCGCGGTCGCCTCGGCGCTCGAGCGCCGCTTTGGCCTTGGCGAGGCCGCCAACATCACCGTGACCTTCGACCGGGGCGTCTCCGACATGCGGCTGGATGCCTCGAGCACCGGCGCGCTCCAGCCGGTGGCGACCCGCTACGACGCCCGCAGCGGCCGTTTCGACGTCGCGTTCGAGGTCAGCAACGACAGCAATTCCACGCCGACCAAGCTGCGCTTCACCGGCACCGCGGTCGAGACGGTGGAAGTGGCCGTGCTGACGCGCGACATCGACCGCGCCGACCTGCTAAAATCCTCCGACATCTCGCTGGAGCGCCGGCCCAAGGCGGAAGTCACCGGCGAGCCCGCCTCGCGCGAGCGCACCATCGGCATGCAGCTGCGCCGGCCGATGCGCGCGGGCACGCCGATCCGCGTCGCCGACATCGTCAAGCCCGACTTCGTGCAGCGCGACCAGAGCGTCACCGTCATCTACCAGGTCCCCGGCATCTATCTCACCACCCGCGGCAAGGCGATCGAGAGCGGCGCCGAGGGCGACACCGTGACCGTCCTCAATCTCCAGACCAAGCGCACCCTGACCGGTGTGGTCACCGGCCGCGGCCAGGTGACGGTCCAGGGCGCGAGCCAATCCGCGCCGATGGCGCCTGCGGTCGAGCAGACCTCCTCGCTGAAGCGGGATGAAGCGCCCGCACCCGTCGACACCGCGGCTCTCGTCCGGAACCTGGTCCAGGCCCCTGCAGCACAGGCTCAAGTCGCCCAAGTCCAGATCCCGCAAGTCCAGATCCCGCAAGTCCAGATCCCGCAAGCCCGCATCTCGCAAGCTCCAGCCAAGTCAGAGTAAGTCATGTCCTCGTTCAGTTCGGCTTCCCGTCTTCGTCGCATCGCGGTCTCTGCCCTGCTGCTGGCAGCTAGCGCGCTGGGCGGCTGCTCCTCGATCGACCGTCTGTCGCAGATCGGCGAGCAGCCGAAATTGTCGGCGATCGACAATCCGACGACGCAGCCCGGCTACAAGCCGGTGCAGATGCCGATGCCGAAGCCGGAAGTCGCCTCCTACAATCCGAACTCGCTGTGGCGCAACGGCAGCCGCGCCTTCTTCAAGGATCAACGCGCCCATCAGATCGGCGACCTGCTCACCGTGACCGTGAACATCACCGACAAGGCCAACATCGCCAACGAGACCCAGCGCAGCCGCACCAACTCGGAAAATTCGGGCATTAGCGACTTCATCGGCGCGCAGACCATCACGCAGGCGCACAAGATTCTGCCCGGCCGCATCCTCACCGCCGACTCCACCGCCTCCAGCGACGGCAAGGGTTCGGTCAACCGAACGGAAGCATTGCAGACCAACGTCGCCGCGGTGGTGACCCAGGTGCTGCCGAACGGCAACCTCGTGGTCGAAGGCAAGCAGGAGATCCGCGTCAATTACGAGATCCGCGAGCTCGTGGTCGGCGGCATCGTCCGCCCCGAGGACATCCAGAGCGACAACACCATCGATTCCACCAAGATCGCGCAGGCCCGCATCGCCTATGGCGGCCGCGGCCAGATCACGGACGTGCAGCAGCCGCGCTACGGCCAGCAAGTCATGGACGTGCTGCTGCCCTTCTAAGTCTCTCCCGAGCTCCCACATCGTGTTCGCGAACCTAGGCGCGAACGACGGTGTACGACGCGGCCCTCGCTAGCTCCCCTGGCGAGGGCCGCATCTGTTTTGCGGTGGCTGTATCAGCGCATCAGGTCCGCGCAATCGTGCCGACGCCGCAGGCCCTGCACTCCGTCATTGCGAGCCAACGGTCCGCGCGAAGCGCGGCCCGATGACAGGCTCCGCGAAGCGATCCAGACTGCGACCGCGGAAAGATTCTGGATTGCTTCGCTGCGCTCGCAATGACGACGCGGAGAGCTCACGTGAACTCCGCTTCCACGGTCCCCAGCCCGTCCAGCTCCATCCGCACCTTATCGCCGGCTTTCAGCCACAGCGTCTTCACAAGACTTCCGGTGAGCACGAGCTGTCCCGCATGCAAACCCTTGCCTTCCGCGGCGAGGTGGTTGGCGAGCCAGGCAAGTGCGTTGTGGGGATGGCCGAGCACGTCGGCGCCGGTGCCGTGGCTGACCTCCTCGCCGTTGACGATGGCGCGGCCCTTGACCGCTTTCAGGTCCGGCACCGACGAGCGCGGCACCGCCTCGCCGAGCACGCAGCCGGCGGCGAAGAAATCGTCGGCGATCAGCGTCGGCGCGCCCATCGTCTCCCACTTCACATAGCGGTCGTCGACGATCTCGATCGCGGGATGATAGGCCTCGACCGCCTCGCCGACCCATTCGGCCGTGAACGGCGCCTCGCCGGCGGCGAGGTCTCGCTGCAGCCGCACCGCGATCTCGCATTCGACGCCGACGCGGACATAATCTTTGGCGGCGAGCTTCGCGCCGCTGTCATGCACACCCTTCTGGAATACGCCACCGCCGCAAGGATGCGGGATACCGATATAGTCCTGCATCACCTGGCTGGTGCAGCCGATCTTGTAGCCGACCAGCGGCCCGACATGCGGCAGCAGCAGATCGTGCAGCGCCCGCTGGACCCGGTAGCCCTCGGCCTCGTCGGCGGGAGGACGCTCCAGCGCCGCGAGCGGCGCATGGTTCCGGCGCGCCAGCGCGATCGCCTTTGCGCCTGCGAGAATCCTGTCCATCGGCGCCGCCCTCCCACGCTACCCAATCGAGGGTAGCACTTCAGCATCCCCGCCGGGGCGTGACAAGCGCGCCCGGGCGGCCTCATCCCTTGACCAGGTCGAGCCGGAGCAGGCTTTCGGCGGTGGAGAGGATCGCCTCGTCATTGGATCGGGGCTGCCAGCCGAGCACGGTCCTCGCCTTGGCGCTGGTGGAATGCCTGACCACGTCCGAGCATCGGCACCACGGCGCGCAGCAGCGGCACCCGGTTTGCGGCCAGCCGCACCAGCCAATCGGGGGCTTGGAGGCGCGGAACCCGGCGCGCCCGCGGTCCGAGTTCCCGCCGCAGCACCTTGCCGATATCGAGGATCGACATCGTCTCGCCGGAGACCGCGATGAAGCGCTCGCCTTTCGCGTCGGGCGCCGTCATCGCCCGCAGGTGCAAATCGGCGACATCGCGGACGTCGACCACGCCGAAATAAACCCGCGGCACCGCCGGCATGGCACCGTCGAGCAGCGATTTGACGATCTCGATCGAGCCGGAGAAGTCCGGCCCGAGCACGGGACCGAAAATGGCGGCGGGATTGACCACCGTCAGTTCGAGCCCACCGCCTTCGCGCGCGACGAAATCCCAGGCCGCACGCTCGGCCAGGGTCTTGGACTTGATGTAGGGCTGCACGTCGGCGCCCTCGAGATTGGTCCAGTCGGTCTCGTCGAACGGCTTTTCACGGGGAGGATGGCCATAACCGATCGCCCCCAGCGACGAGGTGATGACGACCCGCCTGACGCCGGCCTCGCGCGCGGCGCGCAGCACCCGCAGCGTGCCGTCGCGGGCCGGGATGATCATCTCGTTCTCATCCTTGGGAACGCGGGTCGACAGGGGCGAGGCGACATGGAGCACATAATCGCAGCCGGCGACCGCCTCGCGCCAACCATCATCCGCGGTCAGGTCGGCCGTGAAGAAAGACAGGCTCTCCGGCGCTGCCGCCCCGCCCTCGCGGAGCATCGCCAGCACGTCGTCCCGCCGGTCCGGCCGGCGCACCGTGGTCCGCACCGTTTGGCCGGCGGCCATCAATTGCAGGACGACATGGACGCCGACGAAGCCCGAACCGCCGGTGACCAGAACAGTGCTCATTGCCACATTCCCTTCGCTGCACAGGCCGGCGACTTGGTTCGGCATGGCCCTGCTCAAGGCCGCATCTGGTCACCATCTCAGCAGGGAACAAGTAGAATGGATTTCGAGACCGGTATGGAAAACCTGACCAGCATTTGCGACGGCGACCGCGATTGCAGCCCGGGCCCTGCTTTGCTCGCCGACTTCAAGCGCGCCATCCACGCCCTCGGCGGCAAGTGGAAGCTGGAGATCCTGTTCGCGCTGGTGAACGGCGCGGTTCGCTTCGGTGCGTTGCGGCGATCGATCGGCGGCATCACCCAGCACATGCTGACGACGCAACTGCGCGAGCTCGAGCAGGACGGGTTGGTGTCCCGCACCGTCATTACGGAAAAACCCTTAAGGGTCGAGTACGAGCTGACGGATGCGGCTTACGGCCTATTGCCGGCGTTTAAGGAAATATTGAGCTGGTCTAGGCTCTATGGCGACGCGCGCCTTGCGGCGTCGCGACAGGCCTGATTGCAGATGCGTGAGCAGCTCGATCCGCGCCGCATGCTTTGAGTCGATCTCGTTGATGCGCCTCGCGAAATCTTCCCCCACCTGAAGTGAAGGCTGTTTCTCATCCGAACTCACGTGAGCTCGGAGGAAGTGACTCTAGCGCATTGATCGCGATTCACTTTTCGCGATTGCGCTCGCACGCTGACGTGCGTGGCCGCAGGCGATAGGCAAAAGCTAGTCCCGGCGCGAAACGACGCCTTGTCTCCCAAAAACAAAGAGCCGCAACTCTGCGGCTCGGGCTCTATTCGTCGCGGTAGACCTTCTCGCGTTTCTCGTGGCGCTCCTGCGCTTCCACCGAGAGCGTCGCGATGGGCCGAGCCTCGAGCCGCTTCAAAGAGATCGGCTCGCCGGTGTCCTCGCAATAGCCGTAGGTGTTGTCCTCGATGCGCTGGAGCGCGGCGTCGATCTTGGCGATCAACTTGCGCTGGCGGTCGCGGGCGCGGAGTTCGATGGCGCGGTCGGTTTCGGACGATGCCCGATCGGCGAGATCGGGGTGGTTCACGTTCTCCTCCTGCAAGGCTTGCAGGGTGAGCTTGGACTCTTTGAGTATCTCATCCTTCCAGGCGAGGAGCTTCAAACGGAAGTACTCCTTCTGCCGGTCGTTCATGAAAGGCTCTTTTTCGGTCGGTCGGTAGTTTTTCAACTTTTCCAAGGGCGGCCTATCTGTCTAAGCAACGACTCGCAACGGAAACGGGTCCGTTGAGCCGGGCCTTATATAGTGGCCTCCTGTGACAGACAATATTGTCCTGATCGCCCAGGCGCCGCTCCCAAGCCCTTGCACAGGAAGGTTTATCCTGCAGGGCCTGGAAGCGGCCCAAAGCCTAGTAGCCGACCGTGAAGCGCTGCCTCAGATGAGCGGGGCGCTCGATCTCGTCCGCGAGGGCAATGGCGTAGTCAGCGAAGGTGATCCAGCTTTTCCCGTTCGCATCTGCGAGAAGCTGATCGGTCCCGAGCCGGAACTTGCCCGTGCGCTCCCCTTCGACGAACAGCGCCGACGGCGAGATGAAGGTCCAGTTCAGGTCTTTCTCCTGCCGCAGCAGGTCGAGGAAATCGGAACCCTTTTCGGCCTCGGCCTTGTACTGGGCGGGAAAACCGGGGGTTGTGACCAGCTTAACGCCGGGAGCGACCTCAAGGCTGCCGGCGCCACCGACGACGAGGTAGCGGCCTACGCCCGACTGCTTCGCCGCGCCGATCAGCTTGAGCGGGTCGCTGGCGAGGAAGTGCACGGAACTCACGGCGACATCGTGCCCTGCCCACAGCTTGGCGAGGCCGGCCTGGTCGAGCACGTCGCCCTTGGTCGGCGTGACATTCGGCAGAACCGCGATCTTACCGGGATTGCGGGCGATGGCCGTGACCGCGTGACCGCGGCGGGACAGTTCCTTGGTGATCTCCGACCCGGCCCGGCCCGAGGCGCCGGCGACTGCGATTTTCATGGAAGGCTCCTTTGCTTCTGTGGTAACTAGCGGTGACTAGATATCGCAAAGAATGCTGGTGTTAAGAGAGCACTTTGTGCTTACCTGATTACGCCGGAGTAACCCGCCTCAGCGCGGACAATCAAACGGATCCGAGGACTCGACGATGAAGCCCGATGTCTATGCAGCGAACTGCCCCACGCGCCAGATCCTCGATCGTGTCGGCGACAAATGGGCTGTGCTGATCCTGCTGCTGCTGCGCGAGGAACCAATGCGCTTCAATCAGTTGCGGCGCACGATTGAAGGCATTTCGCAGAAGATGCTGAGCCAGGTTCTCAAATCACTCGAACGCGACGGGCTGATCAAGCGCCGCGCCATCGCAACCGTGCCTGTCACCGTGGAATATTCGATCACGCAGCTCGGCATAACGCTCGCTGCAGCCGTCGATCCGCTGCGCGATTGGGCCGAGCAGAACCTGAAAGACGTCCTCGCCGCCCAGCGCCGCTACGACGCGCAGCTGAAGGATGAAGCCGCTTAGGCGCGTGCGAAGCGACGCTCGGCTTCGCTCCAACCTCCGCCGTCATGCCCCGGCTTGACCGGGGCATCCCGTACGCCGCGGCCTATCGCTTCAATAACGACTTTCTCTGGAATATTGGGTCGCCCGGTCAAGCCGGGTGACGACAGCCTACCTGACTACGCCTGCCCGGCCTTGGCCAGCTCGACCTCGACGCGCAGCTCGATCTCGGCAAGCACGGCATCGAGACCGGCGTCCCCCGAGGACGATTTCAAATTCGCCGCCGCATCGCGCAGCCGCATCACGGTGGAGGCGTCGAGATTGCCGGAGAGAAGCCCCATCTTAAGATCGTCGAGCACGTCGAGCGCGGTCTTGCCGCGCGCGACCGAGCGCTTGCGGCGCTCGGCGGGATCCTCCTCGATGCCTTGCAGCGCGATCAGCGCGTCGATATTGGCGGCAGCCTTCGGTGCGGCGGCGCTCCGCGTCTCCTGCGCTGACGAGGTGTCGGGCAGCACGAAGGTGCCCGAGCCCGTTCGCCGGGCCTGGCTGGCCGGCGCTCCAAGCGTGGTGCCGTTCGGTCCGTAGATGCGCATCGGAAGCAATCCGGGTGATCGATCCCTCACCTTCGCTGTTTTATGGTTAACGGGCCGTAAACAGCCCGGCAAAATCTGCCGCCATGCGGCAGTTTCGCGCCTCAGGGACAACGGCCGCTGACACCAGTCGAAACAGATTTATTCAACCTATTCAGCGGCCTAGCCCATAGCCCGGGGTTGGCACAACGCTCGCAAGGAAAGCGTCGGACCAGCTCGTCATGGGAGTGTCGCAGATGGTCCTTCGATTTGAGGAGGCTTTTTGAGGGGCCTTGGGGAGCAGAAAATGCCAGGCGTTCGTTGGGTGAGGATTGTTGGGATGGCCTGCGCCGCGCTCTCGGCGCTGGCGCTGTCGCTCAGTTCGGCGGCTGCGACCTCGCGCATCAAGGACCTCGCCAACATCGAAGGCGTCCGCCAGAACCAGCTCATCGGCTACGGCCTCGTCGTCGGCCTCAACGGCACCGGCGACACGCTCAACAACATCCCCTTCACCAAGCAGTCGCTGCAAGCGATGCTCGAGCGCATGGGCGTCAACATCCGCGGCGCCACCATCCGCACCGGCAACGTCGCCGCGGTGATGGTCACGGGCAATCTGCCCGCCTTTGCCACGCAAGGAACGCGCATGGACGTCACCGTCTCAGCGCTCGGCGATGCCAAGAACCTTCAGGGCGGCACCCTCCTCGTCACCCCCCTGCTCGGCGCCGACGGCAACGTTTACGCCGTGGCACAGGGCTCGCTCGCGATCTCCGGCTTCCAGGCCGAAGGCGAAGCGGCGAAGATCGTGCGCGGCGTGCCGACGGTCGGACGCATCGCCAACGGCGCCATCATCGAGCGCGAGATCGAGTTCGCGCTCAACCGGCTGCCGAACGTGCGCCTGGCCCTGCGCAATGCCGATTTCACCACCGCCAAGCGGATCGCAGCGGCGATCAACGACTATCTCGGCGTCAAGACCGCCGAGCCGATCGATCCTTCAACGGTGCAGCTTTCGATCCCGCCGGAGTTCAAGGGCAACGTCGTCGCCTTCCTCACCGAGATCGAGCAGCTCCAGGTCGATCCTGATCTCGCGGCCAAGATCATCATCGACGAACGCAGCGGCATCATCGTGATGGGCCGCGACGTCCGCGTCGCCACGGTCGCGGTGGCGCAGGGCAACCTCACGGTCACGATCTCGGAGAGCCCGCAGGTCAGCCAGCCCAACCCGCTGTCGCGCGGCCGCACCGTGGTGGCGCCGCGCAGCAGCGTTTCCGTCACCGAGGACGGCAGGAAGCTAGCCCTCGTCAAGGACGGCGTCTCGCTCCAGCAGCTCGTCGACGGCCTCAACGGCCTCGGCATCGGTCCGCGCGATCTGATCAGCATCCTCCAGGCGATCAAGGCCGCCGGCGCGATCGAAGCCGACATCGAGGTGATGTGATGCAGACGAGCACGATCAATACCCCGCACCTCACCCCGTACTCCCCGGCCTTCTCCGTCGAGAGCCGCAACGGTCGCCCCGACTTCGAGCTCGCCGCCGCGTTGCAAAAGGTCTCGCCTCAGCAACAGGTCAAGGCGCAGAAGACCGCCACCGACTTCGAGGCGATGTTCCTCAACAGCATGTTCTCGCAGATGACCTCGGGCCTGAAGGGCGAAGGCCCGTTCGGCGACACGCCGGGCACCGGCGTGTGGCGCTCGATGCTGACCGAGCAATATTCCAAGAATTTCGCCAAGGCCGGCGGCGTCGGCGTCGCCACCGAGGTCTACCGCACCCTGATCATGCAGCAGGCGAAAACGATCCGCACGGCATAAGGTCAAACGAGATGAACCAATTCACCGCCGCACGTCAGCCGATCCAAGCGCAGCGCCCGAACGGCGCGCCCGGCAGCATTGAAGCGCGCAAGCTCGCCGAGAAGCTGATGGATGCGATGAACGCCCTGCTCGGCCTGATCGAACGCGAGACTGAGCTAGTTCGCGCCGGCAAGGTCCGCGAGGCAATGACGCTCGAGAGCAGGAAGCAGGAGCTGTCGCGCAATTATGTCGTCGCTGTCAGCGAGCTGAAGGCCAACCAGGCCCAGCTGGCGAAATCCGCGCCCGAGCTGCTCTCGACGCTGCATCGCCACCACGATGCGTTCCGCGCCATGCTCCAGGTCAATCTCACGGTGCTTGCGACGGCGCACGCGGTCTCAGAGAGCGTCGTGCGCGGCGTCAACGCCGAGATCCAGAAGCGCAACGTGCCGAACACCTATACGGCTGCAGGACGCCGCGCCGCTCCCGGGCCGCGCCACATCACGCCGCTCGCGGTCAGCCGCTCGCTCTGAGCGCGCGCAACAACAATTGACAATTTTACGAAAACCCGCGCGGCGACATCGTCGCGCGGTTAGGCACGTTTGCTTACCCGGTCTTTAATCCTGGTGTTCCATGGTTGCGCATTGAGAGGGGTTGGGATTTGACTCACGTAAGGCAACCAGGAGGCTGCCATGAGTACAGATTTCAGCATCCGGCCGGTGGGGATCCCGGCCCCCGCGCAGATCGTCCCGACGTCGAATTCGGCGGCGAACGAGGCCGTGCAAACTGATTTGCCGGTGAGCCAGACGGTCGCCGCGAGCGATACCAGCGCGGCCGCGCGCAACGATCTCCAGAACAATCAGAACATCTCGCGACAGGTCGTGTTCGACCAGGCGGCCGCCTCGTTCGTTTTTCAGGTAGTCAACGAGAAGACCGACGCAGTGGTCAACCAGTTCCCCGACGAGGCGATGCTACGCCGGCGGGCCTATTTCCATGCGGAGGATCTGAAGGCCCAGCCCTCGCGTCCGCTCAATACGGACCTCAGCGCCTGATTGGCTCAGGCTGTCGGCCAAGGCCGACGACCGTCACGTCCTCACGGACGGCCGGACAGACCGGCAGCAATATTGCGGTTGATCTCGATCAGCGGGCGGAAGTGATCGAACTGCGGGCTCATCTGGAGCGCGGCAGTCTGGCTCAGCACGAACACGCTGATGTTGGCGATCTTCTGCCGGACGTCGAGCGGCTGCGGATTGGTGTCGCGCATCGCCTCGCTGAGGAAGATCGTCCAGAGCTTGCGATTGAACATCAGCGCCTGCATGGTCTGCTCGCTGAGGGGATCGGCGCTGTTGACGGCATCCTGAAGCTTGTTGGCGGCCTTCAGCAGGGTCTGCGCTTCGATGTCGCGGGGGGAGGCGGTGGTCGTTGCGACACGCGCGTAGGCCGAGGCAGCGGAATTCGACATCAATCACACCTTGGAGGTTTACCTAGCCCGTTGAACGCGCTTAAGGATTTCTTTCCCAACCCTAGGCAGCACCGCTTAAGATTTGCTTACGTGTCTGCTTGGAAGCCCTCCGGACTATTACGGTCACGGAGTCCTTCGTCATCGCGAAGCTAGATGTACACATGCGCGCTGTAAACACGCTTCGCACGATGCGCATCGATCTCGGCTAATCCTGCCTTAGCGATCTCCATAAAAACGGCGGAGCATAAGCCCCGCCGCGACGTTACGATTCAATTTCCTGCGCCACGAAACTAAAGCATGATCCGGAAAAGTGCGAAGCGGTTTTCCGGAAAGATCATGCGTAAACTACAACCTAAAGCGCGATGACGATTCATCCAAATCTCATCGGGCTTTAGCGGAGCAGCTGCAGCACGCTCTGCTGCGACTGGTTGGCCAGCGACAGCGCGGACACCGCGATCGACTGGCGGGTCGACAGCGCCTGGCTGTTGGCGGCTTCCTCGTTGGTATCGGCGAGCGTCAGGTTGGACGAGCCGGTTTGCAGCACGTTGATCAGGTTCTTCGAGAAGTCCTGACGCACCTGCACGATCGAGAGGTTCGAGCCAAGCGCGGAGCCTTCCGAGCGCAGCGTGCTCGAGGCCGCATTGAGGCTCGCCAGCACCTTGTTGGTCGCACCGTTGTCGATGAAGTCGACGCCGTTGACGAGATTGCTGAGACCGAGGCCGGCCGCGTTGAACACCACGCCGTTGATGCTGAGCGTCGAAGAGCCGGTCTCGTTGAAGACGAGCTTC
The DNA here is from genome assembly GCF_054057995.1 of Bradyrhizobium sp. USDA 4486. Taxonomy (NCBI): domain Bacteria; kingdom Pseudomonadati; phylum Pseudomonadota; class Alphaproteobacteria; order Hyphomicrobiales; family Nitrobacteraceae; genus Bradyrhizobium; species Bradyrhizobium sp. USDA 4486. The sequence goes on along the minus strand of NZ_JBSRZV010000001.1, from coordinate 904,597 downwards.
AGAGTGTCGCCGTTGAGCAGGTTGACGCCGTTGAACGAAGCGTCCTGCGAGGTGGTGTCGATCTGCGCCAGGATGTTGTTGAACTGGTTGACAAGATTGGAGCGCGCCGTCTGCGCCACGGGATCCTGGATCGGCGGCTGCGCGGTGGTGAAGGCAACCGTACTGGTGATCGTGCCGCCGACGACGCCGCCGGCGGTGACCGAGCCGAGCGTCGAGGAGGCGTATTCGTTGACCGTGGTGATCGTGAGCACGCCGTTGGCGTCGATCGTCGCCGTCAGGTGGTTGGCCTGAAGCTGGTTGTTGAGCTGGTCGAGCGTCTTGACCGTCCCGTTGGTGCCGTCACCGAAGGTGACGTTCACGGGCTTGCCGCCGTTGAAGGAGGTGAAGGTCAGCGTCTTGCCGGAAATGCTGCCCGGACCCGGCGCGCGGCCCGCGGTAAAGGCGGTGCCCGTGCCGGTCGGACCGGTCAGTCCGAACGCGGACAGCGCGTTGCCCGTTCCAGTGATCGACAGATCGGCGGTCGTGCCGGTGCTGAGCTTGAGCGCACCATTGACGACCGAGGACAGCGATGAACCGCTCGCCGCGACCACGGCGCCGGCGCTGACCATGCCGGCGCCCGAGGCCAGGTCGACCGCGTTGAGCGAATCCTGGACGGTTGCGCCCTGGAGATAGACTATGGAATTGCCATTGTTGTCGGTGACGATGTTGCCGATCTTGGTCGACCCCGTCGGCGCGGCGGCAGGGACGGCCGCGTTCTTGAACGTGACCGTCTTGCCGTCGACGTTGAGCGTGGAGCCGTCCTGAACCAGCGTGCCCAGCGTCGACGGGTTGGTCAGACGCGCCTTGGTCACGTTGACATTGCCGGAGCCGGTCGCGGTGGTCAGGCCCAGCGCCTTGAGGAAGTCGGCCTTGCCGGTGATGCTGAGATCGGCGCCGGTGCCGGTGGTGAGGGTGAGCTGGCCACCGGCGATGGCGGCGTTGGTGCCCGAAGAGTTCGACAGCGTTGCGGTGCCGCCCGCGATTGCTGCGGTTTGCACACCGCTTGCAAGATCGATCGCGTCCATCACGTCCTGGACGGATGCAGCCGGGGCGGCGTTCGTTCCAAGATAAACCGTGGAATTGCCGTTGCCATCGGTGACAACGTTGTTGTTCTTGCCGGAGCCGGCGGGCACGTTGGCGATCGCAGGCGCAGCCCCGGCCCTGAAGGTGATGGTCTTGCCGTCGACAATCAGCACATCGCCGTCGGATGGCGCGCCGTTCGCCGCGATGGTGGTGGCGCTCGGCGTACCGAGCAACTTGAGATTCGGCGCAAGGCTTGCCGCGGTGCCAGCACCGTCGGGGGCGGCGTTACCGGTCAGCGCTTGCGAAATGCCACCGAGCGTGGTGCCAGTGGTGATCGGAGTCGTACCGCCGGCCGTGCCGTTGGTGACGACGTTGCCGGTCGCCGTCGCATAAGTGTAGCTCGTGGTGCCGCGCAGATCCGCCGGCGTCGCGCCGGGGATCGTGGTCGAGATGTTCGACTTGGTGGAGTAGCCGACCGTGGTCTGGAGGGCCTGGTTGGCGATGGACTTAGCGCTGTCGATCAGCTTCTGCAGCGAGGTGATGCCGGTGTTGGCCGCCTGCAGAACCTGCACACCGTTGTTGATGCCGTCGAGCAGGTTGCTGATGTCGCTCGCCCGGTTGTCCAACCCCTGCGCGGTGAAGAAGTTGGTCGGATTGTCGAGCGCCGTGTTGACCTTCTTGCCGGTCGATAGGCGCGACTGGGTGGTTGCCAGCAGGTCGGCCGTTGATTGCAGCGACAACAGGTTCTGGCGAACTGACGCCGAGAGAACGATGTTGGACATTGGCGGTCTTCCTTTTGAACCGGATACGAATCGGGCTCGCCGATCTGGAAAGCGGGCTTTTGTCGAGTTTTAGGGGCTGTCCTTTAAAGTATGGTTAACGGCGACTTAAGGGTTAGGGTTAATGCCCGGTTAGCGCCCTCCCCGCCTCGGAACGTCGGCTCCATCGAGCCCTTTCACGAACAAAAAACGGCGGGGCCGAAGCCCCGCCGCCGGTTTTAGTTCCGTGATTTCAGACGCTTATTAGCGGAGCAGCTGGAGCACGCTCTGCTGCGACTGGTTGGCCAGCGACAGCGCCGAGACCGCGATCGACTGGCGGGTCGACAGCGCCTGGCTGTTGGCCGCTTCCTCGTTGGTGTCGGCCAGCGTCAGGTTGGACGAGCCGGTCTGAAGCACGTTGATCAGGTTCTTGTTGAAGTCCTGGCGAACCTGCACGACCGAGAGGTTCGAACCGAGCGTCGAGGCTTCCGAACGCAGCGTGCTCGAGGCTGCGTTCAGCTTGGCCAGCACCCTGTTGGTCGCGGAGTTGTCGATGAAGTCGGTGCCCTGCACCAGACCAGCCAGACCCAGACCCTTCGAATTGAAGGTCACGCCGGTGATGTTCAGGCTCGACTTGCCGGTCTCGTCGAATACCAGCTTGAGCTGGTCGCCGTTCAAGAGGTTCACCCCGTTGAAGGACGAGTCGACCGAGGTCGTGTCGATCTGCGACATAATGTTGTTGTACTGGGACACCAGGTTGGAACGGGTGGCCTGGGCAACCGGGTCGACAGTCGGCGTCGTCGCGTTGCTCCAGGTCAGTGAGGTCGTGATCGTGCCCCCGATCGTGCCACCAGCGATCACAGATCCGATCGTCGAGGATGCATAGTCGTTAGTGGCCGAGATCGTGAGCAGGCCGTTGGCATCGATCGTGGCCGACAGGTTGTTGGCCTGCAGCTGCGTGTTGAGCTGATCGAGTGTCTTGACCGTGCCGCCCGTGCCGTCGCCGAAGGTGACGTTGACCGCTGTGCCGCCATTGAAGGAGGAGAAGGTCAAGGTCTTGCCCGAGACGCCGCCGGCCGAGGCGGCACGGCTCGCGGTGAAGGCGGTGCCGGTGCCGGTGGAGCCGGTCAGGCCGAGCGCGGACAATGCGTTGCCCGAACCTGTGATCGACAGGTCCACGTTCGCACCGGTCGAGAGGTTGAGCGCGCCGGCCACGATCGACGAGTTCTTGGCGCCTGCGGTCGTCTGCAGGGCACCGGAAGCACCCGCCGTCTTGACGGTCTGCACACCGGTCGCAAGATCGATGGCGTTCAGAACGTCGTTGACGGTGCCGGCCTGAAGGTAAACGGTCGAGTTGCCGTTTCCATCCGTGACCAAATTGCCGACCAGGGTGGAACCCGTTGCGACTGTGGTGGGCGTCGCCGCGTTCTTGAACGTGATCGTCTTGCCGTCCACGTTCAGCGTCGAGCCGTCCTGGATCAAAGTGCCGAGTGTGCCTGCGGCGGTTGAGCGCGCCTGGGTCACAGTGACGGTACCGCTGCCCGCCGCCCCGGTCAGGCCTAGGGCCTTCAGAAGGTCGGCCCGGCCAGTGACGCTGAGATCAGCACCGGTACCGGTCGTGAGGGTAAGAACACCACCTGCGCTAACGGAAGCCAAAGTGCCCGAGCCGGCGACGACGGCAGTACCACCGGCGTTAAGTTTCCCAGCTCCGGTCGCCAGATCGATCGCATTGAGCAGGTCCTGCACCGAGCCGGTCGGAGCCGTGGCACCCGTGTAGACGGTAGAGTTTCCGTTGCCGTCCGTAACGATGTTGCCAACCTTGCTCGAGCCTGAGGGCGCCGCGGTCGGAACGTCGGCCGACTTGAAGGTGATCGTGTGCCCATCGACCGTCAACGTCTCGCCGTCCGAAGGCGCGCCCTTGGCGGCAATGGTTGTCGCTGAGGGGGTGCCGGCGAGCGTCAGGGTCGTAGCCAGTTTGGCCGCAGTTCCTGCGCCGTCAGGCGCCGCGGATCCGACCAGCGAAGCGGACCCGCCGCCGAGCGTGGTTGTTCCGGTCGCAACGGTGGTACCGCCCGCACTACCGTCGAACACCACGTTCGAGAGAGCGGTCGTGCTGGTGTAGGTCGTGGTGCCGCGCAGGTCGGAGGCTGTCGCGCCCGCAATCGTGGTCGAGACGTTCGACTTGGTCGAATAACCGACCGTGGTCTGGAGCGCCTGGTTGGCGATCGACTTGGCGGAGTCGAGCAGCTTCGACAGCGAGGTGATGCCAGTGTTGGCGGCCTGGAGCACCTGCACGCCGTTGGCGATGCCATCGAGCAAATTGTTGATGTCGCTGGCGCGGTTGTCGAGCGACTGGGCCGTAAAGAAGTTGGTGGGGTTATCCAGCGCCGTATTCACCTTCTTGCCAGTCGACAGACGCGACTGGGTGGTGGCGAGGAGGTCGGCGGTGGACTGGAGAGAGAGCAGGTTCTGGCGAACCGACGCAGAGAGAACAATACCGGACATAACTCTTACCCTTCTGGTTTACGCGTCTTCGTTCGATCGCTTCGGATCGAGTGACGGGCACAGCCTGCGCGGACATGGCTAACAAAGGGTGAAACCTGCTCGCGAGCCGTAAGCGCCGGTTCACCATAAGGCTCAGAAAGCGGGTCAAGATCGGTGACGATCAAGCTGAAACTCCTCACGTTTTTCCCGCGTTTACTCCCTGTTAACCATAACCGACAGTTACTTTTAGAGTTTTAGAGCCGCCAGAGCACCTCTCGATGCAAAAAGAAAGCGGCGGAGCCGAAGCCCCGCCGCCATGACTTGATCGCGATGTCAGCCGCTATCAGCGGAGCAGCTGCAGCACGCTCTGCTGCGACTGGTTGGCCAGCGACAGCGCGGAGACCGCGATGGACTGGCGGGTCGACAGCGCCTGGCTGTTGGCCGCTTCCTCGTTGGTGTCGGCGAGCGTCAGGTTGGACGAGCCGGTCTGCAGCACGTTGATCAGGTTCTTGTTGAAGTCCTGGCGAACCTGCACGACCGACAGGTTCGAACCGAGCGTCGAGGCTTCCGAACGCAACGTGCTCGAGGCCGTGTTCAGCTTGGTCAGCACCTTGTTGGTCGCGGCGTTGTCGATAAAGTCGGTGCCCTGCACCAGACCAGCCAGACCCAGACCCTTCGAGTTGAAGGTCACGCCGGTGATGTTCAGGCTCGACTTGCCGGTCTCGTCGAACACCAGCTTGAGCTGGTCGCCATTGAGCAGGTTGACACCGTTGAACGAGGCGTCCAGCGACGTGGTGTCGATCTGCGTCATGATGTTGTTGTACTGGTTCACCAGGTTGGAACGGGTGGCCTGGGCAACCGCATCAGCAACCGGCGCGGTCGCGTTCGACCAGGTCAGGGCCGACGTGATCGTACCACCGATCGTACCACCGGCGGTGGCAGATCCGATCGTCGAGGACGCGTAGTCGTTGGTCGCCGCGACTGTGAGCAGGCCGTTGGCGTCGATCGTGGCCGTCAGGTTGTTGGCCTGCAGCTGCGTGTTGAGCTGATCGAGCGTCTTGACCGTGCCGCCGGTGCCGTCGCCGAAGGTGACGTTGACCGCCGTGCCGCCATTGAAGGAGGAGAAGGTCAAGGTCTTGCCCGAGATGCCGCCGGCCGAGGCGGCACGGCTCGCGGTGAAGGCGGTGCCGGTGCCGGTGGAGCCGGTCAGGCCGAGCGCGGACAGCGCATTCTTGGTGCCCGTGATCGACAGATCCGCGTTCGCACCAGTCGAGAGGTTGAGCGCGCCGGCCACGATCGACGAGTTCTTGGCGCCTGCGGTCGTCTGCAGGGCACCGGAAGCACCCGCCGTCTTGACGGTCTGCACACCGGTCGCAAGATCGATGGCGTTCAGAACGTCGTTGACGGTGCCGGCCTGAAGGTAAACGGTCGAGTTGCCGTTTCCATCCGTGACCAAATTGCCGACCAGGGTGGAACCCGTTGCGACTGTGGTGGGCGTCGCCGCGTTCGAGAACGTGATCGTCTTGCCGTCCACGTTCAGCGTCGAGCCGTCCTGGATCAAAGTGCCGAGTGTGCCTGCGGCGGTTGAGCGCGCCTGGGTCACAGTGACGGTACCGCTGCCCGCCGCCCCGGTCAGGCCCAGGGCCTTCAGAAGGTCGGCCCGGCCAGTGACGCTGAGATCAGCACCGGTACCGGTCGTGAGGGTAAGAACACCACCTGCGCTAACGGAAGCCAAAGTGCCCGAGCCGGCGACGACGGCAGTACCACCGGCGTTAAGTTTCCCAGCTCCGGTCGCCAGATCGATCGCATTGAGCAGGTCCTGCACCGAGCCGGTCGGAGCCGTGGCACCCGTGTAGACGGTAGAGTTTCCGTTGCCGTCCGTAACGATGTTGCCAACCTTGCTGGAGCCTGAGGGCGCCGCGGTCGGAACGTCGGCCGACTTGAAGGTGATCGTGTGCCCATCGACCGTCAACGTCTCGCCGTCCGAAGGCGCGCCCTTGGCGGCAATGGTTGTCGCTGAGGGGGTGCCGGCGAGCGTCAGGGTCGTAGCCAGTTTGGCCGCAGTTCCTGCGCCGTCAGGCGCCGCGGATCCGACCAGCGAAGCGGACCCGCCGCCGAGCGTGGTTGTTCCGGTCGCAACGGTGGTACCGCCCGCACTACCGTCGAACACCACGTTCGAGAGAGCGGTCGTGCTGGTGTAGGTCGTGGTGCCGCGCAGGTCGGAGGCTGTCGCGCCCGCAATCGTGGTCGAGACGTTCGACTTGGTCGAATAACCGACCGTGGTCTGGAGCGCCTGGTTGGCGATCGACTTGGCGGAGTCGAGCAGCTTCTGCAGCGAGGTGATGCCGGTGTTGGCGGCCTGGAGCACCTGCACGCCGTTGGCGATGCCATCGAGCAAATTGTTGATGTCGCTGGCGCGGTTGTCGAGCGACTGGGCCGTAAAGAAGTTGGTGGGGTTATCCAGCGCCGAGTTCACCTTCTTGCCGGTCGACAGACGCGACTGGGTGGTGGCGAGGAGGTCGGCGGTGGACTGGAGGGAGAGCAGGTTCTGACGAACCGATGCGGAGAGAACGATACCGGACATACTGTTACCTTTCTGGTAGCTACGCGTCCTGCTTGACCGAGATTGATCAAACGACGGCCGGACGGTGCCTTCGAGCCTCTAACAATCCGTGAAATGAAGCCGCCGGTTTGTCCGCGTCGGGCCCCAAGCGTCGTCCCGCACGCTTGCAGCGCAGCTCTTTGCAACCACCCAAGCCATTGACATCGCTACGTTCTTCAACGCGGGCGCGAATCTTTACGACCCGTTAACCACATTCAGCAAGGATTGGACCCAAATCAGGGCCGGCAGTTGTCGTTCACTGGGACGCGCGCCGCTCGTTACAAAAGGGTTGATGGAGAACAGGCATGGCTCTCAAGGTCGAGCTCAAACCGCACGAACGCATCATCGTCGGTAACTCCGTGATCACCAACACGGACCAGCGCGCGCGTCTTCTGATCGATGGCGAGAACGTGCCGATCCTGCGCGAGCGCGACATCCTCACGCCGGAGACCGCCGACACCCCCGCCAAGCTCGTCTATCTGGCGGTCCAGCTGATGTACATCTCGCCGGATCCGCAGACCCAGCACGGCACCTATTTCAACCTCGTGCGTGACATCGTCACCGCGGTGCCGAGCTCCTGGCCGATCATCGAGGGCATCAACAACAACATCATGAGCGGCGATCTCTACCGGGCCCTCAAGGAGGCCCGCAAGCTGATCGCCTATGAAGACAAGCTGCGCGACCAGTACGAGGCCACGCATCCCAAGAACGATATCAAGAGCGACGTCAGCTCGGCCGCCTGAGCGCTTCGCGCATCTGAAAGCAAAACGCCCCGGACCAGGTCCGGGACGTTTTGTCTTGAGCGATCTTGATGTCACTGCGACGCGAGCGGTGGTGCCTCGACCTCGATCACGCCGCCGCGCTGCGCGCCGAACTTGAGCACGGCCGCAACCAGCGCATCGATGTCGGTCTCCTCGGTGCGATGATTGACGATCGCCGCGCGGATCGCGAACCTGCCGTTCACCGTCGTGCTCGACGGTGCCGCGGCGCCGGACTCCTGGATGTCGGCGACGATGTCGCGGTTGACTGCGTCGCCTGCGCGATAGCGGAAACAGACGATGTTGAGGTTCACCGGCGCCAGCAATTCCAGCCGCGGCTCGGCCAGAATGCGCGCCTCCAGATATTTTGCCAGCGCGCAGCTTCGCGCGATCACCGCGCCGAGGCGATCGGTGCCGAACGTCTTCAGCGTGAACCAGGTCTTCAGCGCGCGGAAGCCGCGCGACAGATCGGGGCCGAGATCGCAGGGCCAGACCGTGCCGGCCGCAAGCCCCCTCGCTTCGCGGCTGAGATAGGCCGCCGGTTGCGCAAAGGCCTGCCGATGCTGCTCGCCGTCGCGCACCAGCAGGAAGCCGGCATCGTAGGGCACCTGCCCCCATTTGTGGAAATCGAGCGCGATGGAATCGGCGAGCTCGATGCCGCAGAGCAGTGGCGCGAGCTCGGGCGAGAGGATCGCGAGCGCGCCGAAGGCCCCGTCGACGTGAAACCAGATGCCTTCATCGCGGCATAGCTGCGCAACCGCCCTGAGGTCGTCGATCGCGCCGATATCGACCGTGCCGGCGGAGGCGACGACGAGGAACGGCTTGAAGCCAATTTCGCGGTCGGCGGCGATCTGCGCGCGCAGCGCGGCGACGCCGATGCGATGATCGGCGTCGACATCAATCTTGCGCAGCGCATCGGTGCCGAGCCCGGCGATGTCCATCGCCCGCGAGACGCAGCCATGCGCGGCCCGCGAAGTGTAGGCGGTGAGTAGCGCGCCGTCATTGCCGATGCCGTGCTGCCGCGCCAGCGTACCGAGCACTGCCGTGCGCGCCACCAGCACCGCCATGAGATTGGCCATCGACGTGCCCGTGACGAAGATGCCGCTCGCGCTGTCAGGAAAGGCGAACAGGCTACGCATCCAGCCGACGATCTGGCGCTCGACCTCGATCGGCATGTGGTCGCGCCCGCCGAGATTGGCGTTGAGGCCGGCCGCGAGCATCTCCGCTAGCATGCCAACTGCGGTGCCGCCGCCATGCACCCAGCCCATGAAGCCGGGATGGACGTTGCCGGTCGTATAGGGCGCGACATGCGCCGCGAATTCGCGATAGACCTCGGCGAGCTCCCTCGCCCCGCGTGGCACGTCGCTCTTCAAGGCCGCGCGGACCTCGTCGGGAATCGGCTGCCACACCGGGCGCGAGCGAATGTTGGCGATGCCGTCGATGGTCTCGTCCAGCATGCGATGAGCGAGCGCGCGGAATTCGCTCCAGTCCTGCGGATCGAGCGAGCCGTTCGTGACGGATCTCTGCGTGTTGCGGATGATCTCGTTCATGCTGCACGCTCTGCGCCGGCCTTGGCGTGCCGCGACAGCATCGCGGTGAACGCGGCAAAGATCTTGCGCATCTGCGGCGGCTTGTAGGGAAACACGGCCGGCGGATCCATGTTGTGCACGACGGCGGTGTTGTCGGCTTCGAAGACCAGCAGCTCGCCATCGCGATTCTCGGCGCAATCGACGATGAAATAGTCGAGGCCGACGCGCTTGCACATCTCGTCGAGCGCGCCGCGATGACGCGCAGCGAAAGCGTTGTCGAAGTCGAGCATGAAGGCGGCTTCTTCAGCCCGCTTCTCTTCGCTGAACGCCATGTAGGCGTTGAGATACCAGATGTCCCAGCGGTCGGCGATCGCCATGTGGCAGGCGTAAGGCTTGCCGTCGACCATGGCGAGACGATATTTGCGATAGAGCCCGTCGGGGTTCGCATAATCGACGAAACGCGCGACGAAGAAGTCCTGCTCCTGCCGCTCGGCGAGATAGGCCTTGAGCGCCGCTGCATCGTCGACCTTCACGAGCCCGACGCCGGCATGCGTGCCGCGTGGCCGCACGATCATCGGAAAGCGCAGCTCGCCCGTGATGTCCGCGCAAGCGATCTTGCCTTCGAGTAGGTCCGACAATTGCGCGCGCGTCGTGTGGACGGTAACGGGAATTTCGAGACCGGGGATATCTGCCAGCAGCCGGTACAGCTTGTCACGATCGAGATTGCCGATGAGCTCGGGGCGATTGAGCAGCGGCCGCGGCCAGCGCGGCGCCGCCTGCTCGATCACCGCGAGTGTCTCGCGGCATTCCTCGGAATCGGAAGCGACCACGATGGCGACGTCGTGATCGGGCAACGTCTCGGGCAGACCGACGCCCTTGACCACATAAAGCGTGAGCAGCTCGATGTCGGAGCCTTCGAGCAGGAATTCGATTGGGGTGTTGCCGCCCATGTCGATATCGGCCGCGAGCGCGAGCACGCGCAGGCGCGGCTTGGCGACCGCGCACGGCGTGCGAAACAATTGGTGGAAGGCGAGCACCTCGGTCTGGATCACGAGCCCGGCCTCCTTCTCGCCGAGAAGCTGGGCAATCAGCGACAGATCGAGGCCCTCGCCCGCCTCCGCCGTTCCCTCTGCGATCCTCGCCAGCAGATGCTCGCGCAAAGGATGCAGATCGCCGCCCTCGAAGGCCCGTCGCGTCAACTGCGCAAAGCCGATGCGGTCGGAATAGTTCGGCGTGGTCACGCTATCAGGCGCGGAAACAGGATGCAGCATCTTCAACCCTCGAGCACAAACTTCCCCGGCGCAGCCGTGGCGCGGTCAAGCAGCAGCTCGATCTTCACCAGAACGTGCGCGATGCGATCGAGCACATGCTGCAAATTACGTTGCGCCTGCACGGCATCCGCCGACCAGGTTTCGGTGATGAGCCGCGCGCCGACGCAGAGCCGCAACGTGGCCTGCGGCGCCTCGCCCTGCCGCTCCAGCCGGACCGGCTGGCCGATCAGGCAGCGTTGTGCGGCGACCTGCCGGTCCGCCGCGCTGCCGCTCAGTTCCTCGCCCATGTCGCGCGCCAGCGCCCGATGAACGGCACTGGTCTCGGCAAGCGGGACAGGTTTGTCGTCGCGCAGCAGCGTGAACGGAAAGATCGTGGCGTGGGCGAATTCCTCGTCATCCGCGCCGATGTTCTCGGTTGCCGCCGGAATGGCACGCAGCGACGGCGACAGCGCGAGCATGCTGTCGATGCCGATCGCAAGCTCGGCCAGCGCCCTGGCGCGGAATGCGCCGGGCACGGCGTAGTACCTGCAGATTTCGGCGAGCGCTGCTTCCCAACGCAACCACTGACCGAAATTCGGCCGGCGCTCGAAGCGAGAGCGCAGTGCCGTCCAGGCCGTCGGCCAGTCGCAACGGGCGGCATAGTCGAAAATGCCCGGCGCGATTGCGCCGATCCGGTCGATCGACCGCGACAGGCCTTTCGGCACCAGCAGCGCGCCGCTGAAGGCGGGTCCGCCGAAGAACTTCGAGCCGGTCATCAGCACCATGTAGCCGCGCTCGAGGTAGCAGCGTAGCCGGCGGCGGCCGAGCCGCGCCTGACAGGCATCGACGACCACCTGAACCTTGCGCGGCCAGCGCCGCGCGATGTCATCGAGGCAGGCAGCACTCGGCGCGCGCCAGCCGAGTTTTGACGAATCCATGATGTGCAGAAGAACGCAGCGGTCTTGCGCGAGGCTGGTCTCGATGGCGCGCATGACCGCAGCATCCGCATCCGGGCGCATCGCGACGCCGGAAGCGGCATCCAGCAGCGGCACCGCGATGCTGTCGCCGGCAAGACCGGCGACCGCAGCATCCTTGCGCACCGCAACGCCGCTCGCCGTCATCGCGCTGAAATGGTGTCCACGCGCGGTATGAAGCGTGCCGCTGCCGGTTTGATCCGCGCCGACCACGATCGTCACCGGCGAGGCGCCGAGCACCGCGTGAGCCAGGAACAGCGCGTGGAGTTGGGAGTCGGTGCCGGACGGCGAGAACACGATGTCGACGCGCGGCGAGAGCTGGAGATGGCCGCGCAGCTCCTCGCGCATGCTCTCGCAGCGCGCATCGAAGGCGATTTCGACCTCGTCGAACAGGCACCTGTGCATCAGCTCTTCGCGCGCGAGCGCCGCACGGTCATAGGCCGCTTGCGAGATCGTCGACGCGGTCGAGGACGCGAAATTCCAGATCTCCGGCTCGGGCGAGGCCGCACAGCCATAGGCGTTGAGGCGATCCCCGGGATCGAGCGCAAGGCGCGGGTCTCCGCCGGAGGACAGCAGCGTGTCCAACGACGTGAAGAGATCGCGCAAGCGATAGCGCGAGCCGCCATCGGGCGCGCGTTCCGAAGCTGACAGGCGGGATGCGCCGGTGCTCATCCCGCAGGGCTCATGCCGCGTCGGCCGCCGCCGCTGGCGCGGCTGCGAATTGCGAGGCGATGTCGCCGTGGAACACCGATGGCCCGACATGGTCGAGCGAGCTCTGGATGTCGGCCCAGATTTCCCCGCCGATGTCGGTCCAGCGCTTGCAGAAGGCAAAGTCCTCAGAGAGATACGTGCCGGTCGCGGGATCAATCATGCATTCGAACAGCGCAAACCGGTTTTGGCTCGCCGCCAGCGCATCGTGGGAATGCTCGCGGAAGAATTGCAGATTTGCGTAGGCCGGATGACGGCACATCGCCTCCAGCACGTGGCGGCGGATCATCAGGAAGCCGGTGCCGGCGTAGCGCACGCGGGTAAAGCCGTTGACGACCACGATGCGGTCGGGGTCCTCGACCTCGAGCACGTAGTCGAGGGCGGCGGCCGGCACGTCGGTGCGGCCGGCCTCGATCGCCCGCTTCGCCTTGTCCCAGTTCACCCGCTTGATCGGATAGCAGCCGGCAACGACGTCCGCCCCGCACTCGATCAGCCGGAACACCTGCTCCGGCCTGAAGCCGATGTCGGCGTCGATGAACAGGAAATGCGTCGCCTTGGGATCGTCCAGGAACATCGCGACCAGATTGGCGCGCGCGCGTGTGATCAGCGCATCGCCGTCTCGCAGGTGCACCTTGAGATCGAGATTGGACATGCCGTGCACGGCGCGCTGGAGCGCGAAGATCGAGCTGGCATAGATGCTCGAGACCTGGCCGCCGAAGCACGGCGTCGCCGCCACCAGCTGCATCCTCCCCGACATCGGCCGCTCCGCCCCGCTCCAATCCTCACCAAGAGGTAAAGAGGCATGGTTAACGACGCCTTAACGCTTCCTTACAGGAACTTGACGAGCGAGAGCTGAGCGAGGTTCGAGGTCACCTGGTAGGATGCCTGCAGCGCATTCTGGAGCGCCAGGATCTCGCTCGCCACCTGATCCTGCGGGGCCGATTCGGCCTGGTCGATAATGGACTGCAGCTGCGCCTTGGCCTGGGTCTGGCGCGTGGTCGCGTTCTTCATCGTGTTCTGGGCCATCGCGATGTCGGTCTGGATGTCCTCGATGCGCTGCTGCCCCGGCTGCTGGGTCAACGCCTGGGTCGTGCGCAGGCTCAGCGCTGCGACCTGCCCGCCGGAATACTGCCCGCCCGGGGTCGTCGAAAACGTGCCGAACACGGCAATCGCCTGCAACTGCCGGCGGATCGCGTCCTCGTTCGCCTGCGCGCCATACTGCACCGTGACGGAATCGTCGACCCGCGCGACCGCAGTCGAGCGCGGCGAACCCGGCCCGTCATTGCCTTGGTACCATTTGATAGTGTTGGCCGAGCCGTTCACCAGAGTGGTGGCCGAGCTCGCCGGCGAGGAGCCGACGCGCAGCGGCGGCTGCGTGGCCGTGATCGGTGACGAGGGGAAGCCGAGCGAAGTCAGCGCTGCCGCATTTGGGCTCGAGATGTTCAACGTGGCGGCGTCGTCGGTGTTGATCGTGATCACGCCGCCATGAATCGTCGACGGCTTGGAGGTGCCCGTGATCTGGTCGATCTTGCTCATCAGCGTCTGGATGCTGTCGGTCACGTTGAGCTGGTTGCCGGTCGCCCCCGAATTGACGAAGGTCAGCGTGGTGCCGTTGACGGTGATGGTGTCGCCGGCGGAAAAGCCCGGCGTGATCGAGTCCGATCCACTTGCGCCGGACAGCGCCGTCGCGCCAGTGGCGATGTTCGAAGCGGGCGGGACCACCTGATTGGTGACCGCCGCCGTTCCGGTCACCGAGCTTGCCGTGTTGAAGAAGTTGTCACCCGCGGTGACAGCGGAGGCCGCCACAAGCGAGGTGTTGGCAAGCTTTTTGATCGCCGTGTTCAGCGCCGTGTTGAGATTCGCCGCGGTATTGTTCGGGTTGACCGGGACGCTCGCATCGATGGCGAAGCTGCCGAGCGGCGTCGGCGTCGCCGACGACGCAGTCAGGTCGATCTGCTCGGTCGTGCCGTCCGGCAGCGTGAACTGGACGCTCAGCTTGTCGCCGTTGTTCGGATTGACGCCGTTGAGATCGACCGAGAACGACACCGGCGAGCCGCTCGGGCCGGTGACGGTCGCCCCAGTCAGCGTCGAGGACACCGCCTTGATCTTGAGCCCGAACGGCGACCCGGCGGCGTCCTCCGCCACCTTCACCGAGCTCGGCGTCGGCTGCGTCTGCACCAGGCGCCCCATGCCGTTGGCGCCGAGATCGGCGGCCTGGCGCTCGGCCATGACGGTCTTGAAGCCCGCCTGCGTCGTGGTGCCGTTGATGATGTCCCCGGCGTTGGCGACCGGCTGGGTGTTGTACGCGGTCCCGGAAAACAGATAGCGGTTGCCCGACTGCGTGTTCAGCACGCCGACCATCGAGCCGAACTGGGCTGCGGCCGTGTTCTGCGCCACCGTCTGTCCGTTGACGTTGAGATCCTGCGCGGTGCTGGCCGAACCCGTCTGGGTGTTGGTGCGAATGGTCGTCAGCGACTGCAGCGCGGTATTGGCGAGGTTGATGTTGACGTTCACGTTGGTGATCGTGTCGGTATAGGCGGCGATGTTGGAGAGCTGCGAGCGCCCGGCGATCGCAAATCCCTCGTTGGTGCCCATGCCGGAATAGTTCTGCGACAGCTTGCCGGTCGAGAGCTGCGTCGACAGATCGGTGAGCTGCTGGTTGATGTTGCGGATCTGCGCGCCGAGGACCGACGAGGAGTAGTTGATGCTGCTGATCGACATCTTTCAGAGCCCTGTTACTTGCTACGCTTGAGCCTGGATCAACGTATTCATCATGCTCTGCACCACCGACATGACGTGGGCGTTGGCGGCATAGGCATTCTGAAGCTGGATCAGGTTCGACATTTCCGAGTCGAGGTTGACGCTGGAGGTCGAGTTGAACTTGGCCTGGAGCGTCGAGACCACGACGCTCTGGCCCTGCTGGAGCTGGGTCGCCTGCGTCGCGGCGTTGCTCTGGATGCTCAGGAATTGCTGCAGGTAGTTCGAGACGCTGCCGGTGAAAGGCTGGTTCGCGGAGCCGAGGCCGGTCGTCGGCGAATAGGAGAACACCGCATTGGTGAGCTGCGAGTAGAGATAGTCCGAGCGCGTGGTGTCGCCAGCGGGCGTCACCGGCGAGGTGTTGTAGACCGACAGCTTGGTCGGATCGGCCACCAGCTGCGTGTTCACGGCGATGCGCCCGGCAAGGCCGGTCATCTGCGAGCCCGATGCCGTGATCGCGCCGGTGTAGAGCGCCTGCCCGCCGTCGGTGAACAGCGCCAGTTGCGGATTTCCCGAGGCCAGCGCCGACATCGTCTTGGAGGTCGAGGCCGAATTGACCTTGGCAAGGCCGGTATTGTCATCGGTGACCCGCAGCGTCGTCGCGGTCGCCGGCGGCGGCGCGGCGGAGAACGACAGATGCGAGCCTGACAGCGCGGTGTTGAGCGCGGAGGCGATCGCACCCATGCCGCCGGAGAAATTGACGCCGACCCGCACCGGGTTGGCATTGGTGGCGTTCTGGAGCGGCAGCGCCGCCGGATCGGTGACGTTGACGAGCGTGATCTGGCGCTGGGTGTTGGTCGCCGTGTCCGTGTAGGTGATGTTGACCGTGTTGCCGGCTTGCGCGCCGGCAAGGTCCAGGTCGAAGCCGGCCGGCGGACCGGAGACCGCACTGCCGGCGGTGGTCTTGTCGGACAGCGCGCTCGACATCGTGGCAGCGAGCTGGTCGATCTGGGTCTGCGCCTGCACCAGCGTCTGGTCGCGCAGCTTCAGATCGGCCGCGATCTGGCCGGAGGAAACCACGTTGTTGGCGACGACGTCGAGCTGCGAGCCGTTCGGCAGCTTGATGTTGAATGCGCCGACCCCGGACTTGGCGGGATCGGTGTTGTAGAGCGAGGTCGCCGACAGCGCACCGGCGGAAGCAAAGGAGAATTGCGAGGCGAGCCCGGCCCCGACCAGCTGGATGCCGGTGGTGGTGTAGATGTTGGCCTGGTTGGAGCCGTCGGTGGTGACGCGCACGTCGACATATTTCGACAGCGTGTTGATGGCTTGGTCGCGCTGATCCATCAGCGTCGCGGCGGAGGGATCGTTGGCCGAAAGGCCCTGGAGCTTGGTGTTGATGTCGGCGACCTTCTGCATCGCCGCGTTGGCCGCCTGCGCCGAATTGCCGAGATCCTGCTCGACATTGGAGCGCAGTGACTGAATGCCCTTGGTGGTGACGTTGAGCTGCTGCGCCAGCGCCTGGGCGGCGCTCAGCGCGACGGTCTGCGCCGAGGACGCGCCCGAGCTCGTCGACAGCGCCTGGAGCGAGGAGGTGAACTTGTTGAGCGCGCTTTCGAGCGTGCCGTCGTTGCCGGGCGTACCGTAGACATTCTGAAGCTGCTTCAGAATGTTCGCCATCTGGTCGGCATAGCCGCTGCCGCCGGTCTCGGTGCGCAGCTGGTTCAGCACATAGGTGTCGAGCTCCCGGCTGACGCCGGTCGTCATCGCCGTCGAACCGAAATCGCCGGTGGTGACCTCGATCTGGTTCGGGGTCTGGACGACGTAACCCGGCGTCTGCGAGTTGGCGACGTTCGAGGAGACGATCGAGAGCGCGGCCTGGTTGGCACGCAGACCGCTCATCGCACTGGCGAGGGCTGAACTCAAACCCATGTGTACTTACCGCCTTTGGTTACGTCACGCGCCGATCAGCGCAACACGTTCAGGAGGTCCTGCACCATCGAATTGGCCGTCGTGATCACCTTGGTGTTGGCCGAATAGGCCTGCTGGGTCACGATCAGCTTGGTGAACTCGTCGGCGATGTCGGTGTTCGAGCCTTCCAGCGACGAGCCGCTGATGGTGCCCGAAGCGCCGTCGATCGCAGGCCCCGACTGCTCGGTCGCCGCATAGGCGCCGCCGTCGAGAGCCTTGAGATAGTTGGTGCCGTTGAAGTGCGACAACGAGACCTGGGCAAGGTCGAGGTTCTGGCCGTTGGAGAAGGTGCCGACCACGAGGCCGTTGTTGTTGACGGCGACCGAGCGGAGCTGACCGGCGGCGTAGCCGTTCTGGGTGATGGTGTTGATGGTCACTGCGCCGCTGGTCGAGGCATATTGCGTCAGGCCGCCCGAGGAGATGTTGAAGGCGAGCGAGCCGAGCGACTGGCCGCCGACGCTGACATTGTTGATGGTGACGCCCGAGCCGCTCGGCGAGGTCAGCGAGCCGTCGGCGGCGAAGGTGAAGGCCTGCCCGGTATTGACCCAGCCGACCGTCGTGCCGGTCGCGTTCGGATCGGTCTGGTAGAACAGGTTCCAGGTGTCGGAATGGCCGGTGCCCAGCGAGGCGCTGTCGGTCTTGGCCCAGCGCAGCTGCAGGTTCACCGGCGTGCCCGCGGCGTTGTAGGCGGTGACCGCACCGCCGCTGATCGATTCCTTGGTGAAGGTCGCGATGTCGTTGCCGATCACGCCGCCGGTGCCGGCCGTGCCGCCACCGCCGCGGTTCTTGGAGATGGACGACGTGAAGCCGAGCGCCGCGAAGGCGCTGCTGTTGTTGCTGGTCACCGTCAAGGTGGGATTGGCGATGCCGGTATTCAGGGTGATCACGCCGTTGCTGATCGAAGAACCGCTCGCACCGCTGAGCGCGTCAATCTTCTGGAGCAGGGTCGCGATGTCGTCAGTAACGTTGATCAGGTTCGGGGTCGAACTGGTGGCGCCGGAGTTCACGAAGGTGATCGTATTGGGGCCTGCCGTGCCGTTGACCTGGATCGTGTTGCCGGCCACGAAGGGCGTCGAGAGGACTTCCGGCCCGCCAGGCGTCGCGCTACCGCCGAGCACTGTAGCGCCCGTAATCGCGGGGGTGGACAGCACGTTACCACCGCGCGTCACGCTGCTGACGCCGAGCAAGCTTGCCGCGGTGCCGCTGATCGTGACGTCGGCCGTGGTGCTGGTTGTGATCTGGATGTTACCGCTGGAGTTGATACTCACGTTCGCGGCGGGAACGCCGGCTCCAGACGCGATCGCGTTGAGGACATCCGACATCAGCGAGGTGGTGGGCGACTTCAGACCAATTGTGGTGACTACAGGAGGGCCTGCAGCCGTCGAAGTGCCCGAGACGGTGTTGTCGAAGTCGATTCTCTGGCCGTTGACCGTCAGCGACTTGCCGGCCAGATTGGTGAGAAGGCTGGTGTTGAGATGCGGGGACACGGCGGAATCGAGCGACGTGCTGCCAGTTGCCGCAGCCGAAGCGCTGTCCTGCAGCGCCACGGTGCCGGTCGCAGTCGTCGCCGTATAGGCTGAGCGCAGATTGCCGGTCGCCGCTGCGCCGGAGATGGTCGCATTCGTATACGGCGGCGGCGGCGTGCCGACGATCAGCGGGCTGGCGGCGAAATCAGACGGGTTCAGCCCGCCGGCTGCCAGCAGCGTACCGCTCGCGGCAGTCGAGCTCGCCGCCGTGTTCGGCACGCTCGGCAGGTTCGCGGCGTATTGGATCGAGGTGGTCGCCTGCGCCGGGATGAAGTTGTTCTGGAATTTCAGGACGGTGGCGACGTTGCCAGTGGGGTTGCCGGTCTTGGGGTCGACCGTGGTGCCCATCAGGTAATAGCCGGCGCCGTTGACCAGATTGCCGTTGGCATTGAGCTGGAAGTCGCCGCGGCGGGTGTAGTAGGTGACGCCGCTGAACACCGGAACGTTGTCGACGACGCCGGTTGCCTTCTGGATCGAGAAGAAGCCATCGCCGGTGATCGCCATGTTGGTGGCGACGGAGGAGGACGAGATCGTGCCCTGCGTGGTGATGGTCGCTTTCGCGTTGGCCGTCACGCCGCCCGCGACCTGCTTACTCGGAACCGAGGCGTCGGGAATGAGATCGACGAAGCTGGTGCCGATGCCTTTGTAACCGGTGGTGGATGAGTTCGCGATGTTGCCTGAAATGTTCTGCAGCGCGTAGGACTGCGCCTGCAGGCCACCCACCGAGGTGTTCATTGCATCGAAGATACCCATACCTTTGTCTCCAAATCCGATCCCGGCGGCCGGTCGACCATGGCCGCAGTCGGAAGAGACAGTCGCAAGGGCTATGCCAATGCGGGTATTTTCATGAAATCAACGACTTAACGAAAAAGCCCCGATCCGATGACCGGGGCACAATTGCCGGGACCGGCAACAATTGCCGGGAGATGGGGTCATTCCGGAGCCGGTCCGCAGGACCGAATCCGGAACCTCGAGATTTCGATGCTGGCGCATCGGTCCGGAATGACTGCGCCGAGAGCTACGTCGCCGACGCCGCGGCCGGGTGGAAAACCAGCCCGAAACCGTCGATGCAGTAGCGTAGTCCCGTCGGCTTCGGACCGTCGTCGAAGACGTGACCGAGATGGCCGCCGCAACGCCGGCAGTGCACCTCGGTGCGCACCATGCCGTAGGTGCGGTCCTCGGTCTTGCCGACATTGCCTTCGATCGGCTGGTAGAAGCTCGGCCAACCCGTGCCGCTCTCGAATTTGGTGTCGGACGCGAATAGCGGCAGGTCACATCCGGCACAGGCGAAAATGCCCTTGCGGTGCTCCTTCAGCAGTGGGCTGGAGCCGGGCCGCTCGGTGCCGTGATTGCGCAGGATTTCATATTGCTGCGGCGTCAACTGCGCGCGCCATTCGGCCTCCGTCTTCTCGATCTCGAACTTTTCGGCGGCCTTCTCGCCTGCCTCGGCCGGAGATCCTCTCAGCCAGCGGAAGGCGGAAAGGCCGAACAGGCCGGCGGCAGTCGTTAGCAGGATGCGGCGGTCAAACATCTCATTCTCCGTGCGCGGGAGTCCACGCCCTGAGATACGGGCTCTCCCGACCGACGTTACACGTCCGAGCGGAATTTTTCGCGTGGCTTATTGCGAGACGCTGGTGTCCTCCGGAACCGGTTCCACGGCTTCCGGCGCAGGTTTCGGTGCCGGGGCCGGCCGAGGCCGCACGCCCGGCGACAGACGGCGTGGACCGGTGCCGGCGGCGCGGTTGGCTTCGGCCAGCCGTGCCTCGCGTTCCCGGTCCTTGACGCTGGCACGCTCGCGATAGCGCGCGAGCGACCCCGCGACGGCGGAACTCGCCCTGCCCCAGAGCCCGACCAGTTGGCCGGCGACACGACCGGTCACGCCGCCCGCCCAGACCAGCTCGAACGGCGAGAACAGCTTCCAGCGTTCATCGCCCCACAGGATGCTGCGCGCGATCAGCTGCCCGGCCATGGCCGAGGTGTTCATGCCCTGGCGGCCGAACCCGCTCGCCACCCACAGTCCCTTGCGCAACTGGCCGATCTGCGGCATGCCGTGCACGGTCTGGCCGGTGGCGCCGCCGAACATCTCGGTGATCTCGACATCGCCCAGCGCGGGGAAGATGCTGCGGATGCGCCGCCTGACGCTGCCTGCAAAGCGCTGCGGGCGCGCGGCCCAGGTGGTCTCCGGGCTCTCCCACATCAGCCGGTCGCCGTCGATGATGCGGAAATGGTCGACGCCGTCGGAATCCATCACCGCCCCCTTGAACGCGATGATCTCGTGCACGCGCTCGCCGAGCGGCGCAGTAATGCCGGCATAGCGCCAGACCGGCAGCAGCGTCTCCGACAGCCGCCGCAAGGGCGCGCCGAGATGGATGTTGCCGGCGAGCACAATGTGGGTCGCGCGCAGCCGCGCCGAAGGCGTGACGATGCGCTTGCGGAGGCCGGAATGATCGATGCTGACCACCGGCGTCTCCTCGAAGATGCGTGCCCCTGCCCGCCGCGCCAATGCCGCAAGGCCGTGCACATATTTGCGTCCATCGACCTGGAACGCCCTCGGATAGTACACGCCGTGGAAGTAACGATCGGTCTTGAGCGTCTCGCGGACGCGATCGACCAGCCAGCCCTCGACCTCGGTCTCGAAATCCTCGCTCAGCATCTGCAGCCGGCTGATCAGCCGGTCGCCGGCATCGACGTTGGAGACCTCCAGCACGCCTTCGCTGAGGCCCATGCCCGCGATATTCGCCTCGCTGGCGTTGGCGCGGACGAACTCGGCGCCCTCCTTCGACAGTGTCCACAGTTCGCGCGCGTCCTCGAAGCCGATCCGCTCGATCAAGTCGGTGAGCGGCAGGGCGAAGCCCGGCGTCACGGTGCCGAGCTGGTTGCCGGAGGCGTTCCAGCCGACATGGCGGCCCTCGAGCACCGCGACGCTGGCTCCGAGCCGGGCCGCCTCCAGCGCGATCGACAGTCCGGCCAGCCCGGCCCCGATCACGCAGATGTCGGCGTCGAGATCGAACGACAGCCGCACGCGGTCGCGAAAGCCGGCTTCCTGCTGGGACACGCTTGTGAAAGTCTCGCTCATGCAGTTTTCTTAGAGCATGATCCGGAAAAGTGTGCAGCGGTTTTCCGAAAAGATCACGTTCAAAACAACAACTTAAATCGCGATGACGATTTGTTCTATTCCTCGTCGCGCTTTAAAGACCGATCGGGCGCCTGTCACCTTGTCCTTAACGGGCGCCTGTAGATTATTCTGGACGTGGAACGATTCGGGAATGCCATGCGCCGTTTGATGCTGCTGCGTCACGCCAAGACCGAGACTGACGCGCCGAGCGGCCGTGACCAGGACCGCCGGCTCGACGACCGCGGCCACAAGGACGCCGCCCAGATAGGCGACTGGATCGCCGCGCATCCCCCCTTCCCCGAGAGCGTGCTGGTGTCGCATGCCGTCCGTGCCAGGCAGACCTGGGACATCGCCTGGGAGGCGATGAAGGACCGCGTCGCGGCGCCTGAGGTCGAGGTCCTGCCGGAACTCTACGGCGCCGATCCCGCGCAGATCCTGGAATCCATTCGCACTGCAACCGCCCCCGCCGACCCCAGGCGTTTGCTGCTGGTCGGACACAATCCCGGCATGCATGAGATCGCCCTGATGCTGACGGGCGGCGGCGATCCCGCCGGCGCCAAGGCGCTCGCGGACAATCTGCCCACCGCGGGACTTGCGATATTCGACTTTGACGTCAAGGATTGGAGCGACGTGGCGTACCGCCGCGGCAAACTGGTGCTGTTCGTCAGCCCCAAGCTGCTTCGATCGGGTTAGAGACGCGCGGGCGCCGTCTCGACCGGTCGATCCGGCTTGGTTCAAATGGAGGCGCAGATGTTCAAGTCCATCCTCGTGCCCATCGACCTCGCCGACACCGACCTTGCGAAGCCGGCGATCGCGACCGCCGCAACGCTGTCGCAGACCTGGAACGGCACGGTGCGCCTGCTCAACGTCCTGCCGATGACGCCGGTGATGTTGGCCGAATACGTGCCGGCGGATTTCGACGAGCAGCAGCGCCAGACTTCGGAGGAAGCCCTCGCCATCGTCGCGCGCGAGTCCGGCATCGAGCCGGAGCGCATCTCCAGCGTGGTACGCCAGGGCGGCATCTATCACGAGATCCTAGAGGAAGCCGTGCACATGAAGGCCGATCTGATCGTGATGACCTCGCACCGGCCGGCGATGCGCACTTATTTCCTCGGCTCCAATGCCGGGCACGTCGTGCGTTACGCGAAGTGCTCGGTTCTGGTGGTCAGGCACTGAACGCGGAGCAATGCCGTGAAGAACTGGTGGCGCAAGTGGAGCTATGAAATCCCGCTCGCGATCGGCGATGCGCTGTGGGAAATCCTGGTCGTGCAATTTGCGGCACTGCTGGACCGGCTGACCTGGCGAAAGGTGGCGGCCCTCGTCCCGGTAGCCATCCTTCTGCTGGCCTATTACCACAGCGTGCCGCTGCCTCCCGCCCTGATGCTGGTCGGGGACCTCGTCGCCTATATTGACGTCTTCTCGGTGGTGCTGATGCTCAGCGTCCTGAGCCGGGCCACCACGATCGCGTTTCTCGTGAAGCGGGCCGCTGTCCGCGCGGAGGCACTGCTTGCCCGCCTTCGCACCGGCATGCGGCGGATCGACGCCAGGCAGCGGCGCGGCGCGGGTTCGGCGCCGGCGCTTCGCCGCAAGCCCGACCAGTGCGAAGACGATCGAGCATTCGGCGGAACGTGGGACCAGGCCGCCTTCGCCTGATCCCTCTGCACCGGGCTACAAGACCTTGCGCTGCCCGCGGGCAAAACACCCAAGCGTTCGGTCAAGCCACCATCTCCAAAATATTCCGCTTCACCGAAATTCGGAAATCGCGCATATGTCGCCGCAAACCCGGCCCAAGGAAGAGGGGCGGATCGCGATCGTCACGAACGCGGGCCGGGCGGCGGTGGACGCGGGCCACATCGGCGCGACAAGTTTCGCAGGGCGGGCAGCCGTGAGCGAGAGCGTCGCGCCAACGACAGGTGTGGTTCGCGTACGGCCAAATCGTGTGGTCCTGGCGCCCGGGGTCTGTGCGCCAAGTCTTGCGGTGATGTGTGCAGTCCAACCGGACACGCGCATCAGCCATCCGCACGGCGACGGGGGCAATCGTACATCGCTCCCGGGGGAGAGCACGACGTATGCCGTTCCAACCACTGCGCAGGGAAGGCCGGTTGCTCGGCTCCACCTGTATGCCGCTGTGCAGCTTCTTGTTGCCACCTTTCGCGCAGTGGACCGGCACCCGGTCTTGCCTCGGTCTTGCCTGCGCCCTCTTCTCAATTGAGGGTGGAGTGACGAGGCAAAGCTCGGGCGAAATGCGCCGCGGGGATGCGAAGGTGTGTCTGCAGTTCAGCAACAGTCCCCGTGCCCCGGACGCAGCGCAGCGCTTTTTCAGCGGTGCGTTGCAGAGCCGGGGCCTATGCAGCAGCGCGTACGTGGCCTTTTGGGTCCGGCTCTGCGCAGCAGCGTAAGAACGCTGCAGCGCGTCCGGGACACGCGGCCTCACAGATACCGCGACAGCTCGGCCTTGAACTGCCCGTAGACGGCGTCCTCGATCTGGCTGCGGTTGATCCCGATGTCGCGCAGGGCGCGGTCGTCGAGCTCGTTCAGCGTCTTGACGGCGGAGCGGCGCTCCAAGCGGTCGAACAGCGCATAGGCGGCGTTGACGAGCGTGCCCAAAAATCCGCTCGACGAGGATGGGCGTAAACTCCGCCCGGCAGTTTGCGAGATCGTGGTCATTCTTCTTCTCCGGCCTGTTGTCCCGCGCGGCGAAGCAGGTGCCGTTGGCGCAGACGCGGTCAGCGCCTGCACCTCATTTGCCATCGGATTGCTCTCGCTTTCCTCGGCTCAATCGCGGAACTTGATGGAACTTAAATGCTCCAGTACATTCCTCGGAGCAAGTAAAACATTGCTCTCGGTGCAATAATGTCCAAGTTCGAATACGTGAAGCTTGCCGATGCCATTGCGGCCGATATCACTAACGGCACGTTAAGGCCCGGCGACCGGCTGCCGCCGCAGCGCAATTTTGCTTATGACCGTGGCATCGCCGTCTCGACCGCGAGCCGGGTTTACACGGAGCTGCTCCGCCGCGGCCTCGTGGTCGGCGAGGTCGGCCGCGGCACCTTCATCTCCGGCGACGTCAGGCGCGAGGTCGAGACCATAAGCGAGCCGCGCGATGCGCGGATCGACTTCGAGGTCAATTATCCCCTGTTGCCGCAGCAATGGGCGATGATCGCCAAGAGCCTTGCAGGGCTGGAGCGCGTCGATGCGCTCGAATCCGCGCTGCGCGTCTCCACCAGCACCGGCACCAAGAGCGCACGCAATGCCGCCGCGGCCTATCTCGCGCGCAAGGATTTTGCGCCGCAGGCCGAGCAGATCGTGTTCACCGCCAACGGCAAGCAATCGCTCGCGGCAGCGCTCGCCGCGCTCGTGCCCACCGGCGGCCGCTGCGGCGTCGAGGCGCTGACCTATCCTTACGTCAAGAGCATCGCCGCGCGGCTCGGCATCACGCTGGTCCCGATCCCGATGGACGAGCATGGCGCGCGGCCCGACGCGATCCAGAAGGCGCATCGCGAGGCGCATCTGTCGGCGCTATACCTCCAGCCCATCATCCAGAACCCGCTCGGCGTCACCATGAACGCGACGCGGCGCGCCGACATCATGCGCGTCACCGAGAAGCTCGATCTCACCATCATCGAGGACACCGTCTACGGCTTCCTCGCCGACGACACGCCGCTGGCGGCGCTCGGGCCGGACCGCTGCATCGTCATCGACAGCCTGTCCAAGAAGGTCGCGCCGGGCCTCGCGCTCGGTATCCTCGTCGCGCCGCCGCACTTGCGCGAGAGCGTGATGAGCGCGGTGCGCACCGGCGGCTGGACCGCCTCCGGTCATGCGCTGGCGGCCGGGCAGCGGCTGATGGCCGACGGCACGGTCGCCGAGCTGACGCGGCTGAAGCGCATCGACGCCACGCGCCGCCAACAGACCGCGGCAAGGCTGCTCGCCGGCTACCAGCACGCCGCCGACCCGCGCTCCTATCATCTCTGGCTGACGCTGCCGCCGCACTGGCGCTCGCAGACGTTCGTCGCCGCCGCAGCCCGGCGCGGCATCGCGCTGACGCCGTCCTCCACCTTTGCGATCGCGCATGGCCATGCGCCGAATGCGGTACGACTCGCCCTCGCCCCACCCAGCTTCGAGCAGCTCGATTCGGGCCTGCGCACGATCGTGTCGCTGCTCGGCACCAAGGAAGAGGATTTTGATTCGACGGAGTAGCGCGTTGGGGGACTAAGGTAGCAGTGCCTTCGGCACGTGATCAAAACTGTAGCTCTGCGGCTGGTTGCGGCGCACGAAGCCGCCGACCTGCCAGGCGAACAGCGCGGCAAAGCCGAGGATGAACAGCACCCCTGCGAACTCGCCGATCATGAGCGCGCGGATCAGGAGCCCCGCCATCGCGACCGTCAGCACCGCCAGAAACGCCAGCACCGCGGCATAGGTCTTGCGACCGAGTCCTGCAGTCAATTCGGCGCGGCTGCCCGCCTTCGCCATCCGCGCATGCAATTCGAGGATGAAGTCGCGAAAGCCATTGTCCTGCGGCGCCATCAGCGCGGCGGTCTGCCAGCTCGTCGAGAGGATTGCGATGCGGCCACCGCCGCGGTGGCTGACATCGGCGCGGAAGCGGTGCTGCTGCATCGAGACCGGCCGGAACGACAGGCGGATTGCACTGATCTCGTCATAGCGCCACAGGCCCGAGCGGCCGGCGATGTGCCAGGACAGGCCCTCCTGCGTCAGCTCGAAGCGATGCGCCGAGCCGATTAGCGACGCCTTGTAGGCGTAGCTCGTGGCCGCAGCCGCCTCAGCTCCCGAAACCTGCATCCCTCACTCAATCCCGTCTGCGATATGCTTGCGCGACCGCCCTCGCCCATCCTACAAGCGAGCCATGGCTGAGACGACCTTCTTTCCGCGCCGCCTGATTCTCGGCGCCGCCGTGATCTCCGGCGTGCTGCTCGCGCTCGCCGTGCACATGCTGGGCGCGCGTTACGGGCTCGACCTCGGCGGTCTTTGGCGTTCCGACACCCACGAGTTCATGCCTGCGGGCGCGGCGATCGCGTGGTGGCTGATCGCAACCGTCGGCTTCTCCGGCGGCTATTTCACGGCGAGCCTGATGCAGAGCGCCGTCGATGGCCAGATCCCGCAGCGGATGCGGCAGTTCCTGATCGCGGTCGGCGTGCTCCTGCTCGCAGGCGCAGGCCAGGCCGCCTCGGCACCGAGCCCGATCCCGACCGTCTCGGTCGTGCTCGCCGGGCTCGCCGCTCTGTGCCTCGGTGCCGTGATGGCGTTCTGCGGCGCGCATTTCTCGTTGCGCCGCAGTTGATCGTTCAGGCGGTCGCCCGCAAACGCGGACGCTCCAGCATCAACGCTACGTCCGAGGCAGGCCGCGGCTTGCTGAACAGATAACCCTGCGCCTGGGTGCAGCCTTCGCGCCGCAGGAGCTCGAGCTGGGCATCGTTCTCGACGCCCTCCGCGGTGGTGACGATGCCGAGGCTGCGGCCGAGGCCGGTCACGGCGCGGATGATCGCCATGGAATCCTGGCGCGTCGCCAGCTCCGACACGAATGAGCGGTCGATCTTGATCTTGTCGAACGGGAAGCTGCGTAAGTAGCTCAGCGACGAATAGCCCGTGCCGAAATCGTCGAGCGAGATCCGCACGCCCATGGCGCGCAGCTCGTGCAGCGTGGTCAGCGTCGCCTCGCTGTTCTGGAGCAGCACGGATTCGGTGATCTCGAGCTCGAGACGGCGCGCGCTCAGTCCCGAGGCGGCGAGCGCCGCAGTCACCGACGCGATCAGGTTCGGGTTCTTGAACTGTACCGGCGACAGGTTGACGGCGACGTCGATATCGGCGGGCCAGGCGGCCGCATCGGCGCAGGCGCCGCGCAGCACGAACTCGCCGAGCTGGACGATGAGGCCGGTCTCCTCGGCCAGCGGAATGAAGTTGACGGGCGAGATCAGTCCGCGCTGCGGATGGTTCCAGCGCAGCAGCGCCTCGAAGACGACGACGCGATCGCTGGCGACGTCGCGGATCGGCTGATAGTGCACCTCGAATTCATCGCGTTGCAGCGCCGCGCGCAGATCCATTTCCAATAGCCGCCGCGCCTGCGCACGCGCGTCCATGCCGGTCTCGAAGAAGCGATAGGTGCCGCGGCCATCGGCCTTGGCGCGGTACAGAGCGAGATCGGCGTTCTTCAAGAGCTCGTCCGGATTGTCGCTGTCCTGCGGCGACAGCGAGATGCCGATCGAGACGCCGATCACGATCTGGTGGTCGTCGATCTCGTAAGGCGCCGAGATCACCTCGACGAGGCGGCCAGCGAGCGATCTGGCCGCGGTTTCCTCGGAGCGTCCGATCTGGACCACTGCGAACTCGTCGCCACCGAGCCGCGCCACGGTGTCGTTTTCGCCGACGGTGGCCTTCAGCCTGCGGCCGACCTCCTTGAGCAGCGCGTCGCCGATGGGATGGCCGAGCGAGTCGTTGATGTCCTTGAAATGATCGAGATCGAGACAGAGCACCGCGAGCTGGTCGCCAGATTTGGTGCGCCGCAGTCCCTGCTCGAGCTGCTCGTGGAACAGCACGCGGTTGGGCAAACTGGTCAGCGCGTCATGGCGTGCCATGTGCGAGATCTTGGCCTGCGCCTCCAGCCATTCGGTGATGTCCTCGAAGGTCGCGACCCAGCCGCCGCCCTGCATCGGCTGGTTGACGACGCGGATGGAGCGGCCGAGCCGGTTGACGATCTGGCTGGTCGTGCGGCCCTCGCGCGCATCGGCGACGAGGCGCGCGAAGAACTCCTCCGCATCGCCCTGCCACTGGCCTTTGGCCTGCTCCTCCCGCAGCACGTCGACGAGGAGCCGGCCGGCGAGCGGAATGCCGGTGCGGCCGAGCATGGCGGCGTAGCGTTCGTTGAAGAGCTGGATTTTGCCGTCCGCATCGAACATGCACAAGCCCTGCGACATGTTCTCGAGCGCCGTATCCAGCACAACCTGCTGGCGTCCGAGTTCGCCCTTGGCACGACGGTCGAGCACGGCGGCCGCGAGCGCGATCGCGATGATGGCAGCCGCCGCGCTGGCGGTCAGGATCGACAAAGACGCCGGCGGGATCGAAAGACCGCTGACCGTGAGCGTCGGATCGGGCGTCAGCTCCAGCGCGCCCATGGCGGTGAAATGATGTGAGACGATGGCGACCGTCAGCAGGACCGTCGCGCCTAGGGCACCGGACACGCCGTCGCGCCGTCCCGCGACAAACAGGGCGAGCGAGCCGAAGAGGATGCCGAGCAGGATCGAGACGGTCACGGCGCCGGTTGCCCAGCCGACATGGGCTGGGATCTCGAACGCCATCATGCCGGTATAATGCATGGCCGCAACGCCACCGCCGACGACAGCTCCGCCGAGCGCAACCAGGGATCCTCGCGTTGTCGACACCGAGATGCTGAGACCGATGAAGGTGACTGCGATCGCAAAGATCAGCGACAGCACCGTCACGGGAATGTTGTAGGCGCCGCCGGCGCCGGGGCCGTAGGCCTGCATCGCGATGAAATGGGTCGCCCAGATGCCGCAGCCGGCAACGGCAGCATCGAGCGCGATCCACGCCACGCGAGCGCTCCCACGCGCCGCGCGCGCCCGGTGAAACAAGCTGATCGCCGCAGCGCTCGCGAGCAGACACACCGCGCCGCCGAGCGCAACAAGTCGCAAATCATGCTCGTCGGTAAGACAGTAAAGAACTTGATACATTGCCAGCCTCTATCGCGCTGCACTTGAAACGACAGAGGTGGACGATCCGTAACTGGCTATGTGCCTGTTTCGGGATTGGTGAACGGAAGATGTGTGGGTTCGCTCACATTGTTCATCCCCGCGCGGGCGCACCGACACCGATCAGCGCGGCGGCCAGCAGCAGGACGGCCGCGGAGATGACCAGCGCAAGGTGCAGCCCCGTCATGAATGCCCCTTCGGAGGCCACCAGCGAGCCGAACAGGGCGACGCCGAGCACGCTGCCGGTCTGCCGCGTCGCGTTCAGCACGCCCGCCGCTATTCCGGAGCGCGCCTTCTCGACGCTGCCCAGCAAGGTCGAGGTCAGCGGCGGCACCAGCAGGCCGAGCCCGCCGCTGATCGCGATCATCTGCGCAAAGATCGCGGAGTAGCTCGTCCCGGCTTCGATCCAGATCAGACCGAGGCAGCCGAACGCCGAGATGCAGGCGCCGACGACGATGGTGGGGCACGGGCCGATCCGTTCGGCAAGACGCGGCGCCAGCAGGTTGACCGGCAGCACCGCCCCCATCATCGGCACGAAGGCCAGACCCGTCCACCACGCCGACAGCCCGTTGATCCTCTGAAAGTACAGGCTGAGCACGAAGATCAGGCCATAGATCGCGACATTGACGAGCAGGCCGACGATCGTGGTCAGGGTAAACAGGCGGTGACCAAACAGCGACAGCGGCAGCATCGGCTGCGCTGCGCGGGCCTCGCGCCAGATGAAGAGCACGGCGAGAACGGCGGCTCCGACGAAAGCCGCGATCACCGCTGGATGGTTCCAGCCGAGCGCACCGCCTTCGATGATCGCCCCGGCAAGCGCCCCGAGTGCCCCGATCGCGGCAAACTGGCCGGGCAGATCGATCTCGCGCGAGGGCGCCCGCGTGGTCTCGGTCGCGTAGCGCCAGCTCAGATACAGGCCGGCGAGGCCGATCGGCAGGTTGACCAGGAAGATCGCGCGCCAGCCGACCAGTGTGATCAGCGCGCCGCCGACGAACGGGCCGGCGGTGAGCGCGAGACTTGCGCCGGCGGCCCAGACCGCGACGGCGCGGCCACGCGCGCGGTCATCCGCATAGGCATGGTTGAGCAGCGCGAGAGAATTCGGCACCAGGATCGCCGCCGCCAACCCCTGGACCAGCCGCGCGGCGATCAGGACGATGGCGTTGGGCGACAGCGCGCAGGCGAGCGAGGCCGCGGTGAAGATCGCGAACCCCGCCATGAAGATGCGCTTGGCGCCGATGCGGTCGCCAAGCGCGCCGGCTGTCAAAATGAAGGCGGCGAACGCAATGGTGTAGGCGCTGACCACCCATTGCAGCTCGGCAACGCCGCCCCCGAGCGTCCTGCCCATCGCATCGAGCGCGGTGTTGACGATGGTGACGTCGAGCTGCACCACACCATAGCCGAGGCTCATCGCCGCCAGCGTGAGCGAGGTCGCAAGATGCGCGCCGGCACGCGGCGCGCCGGCTCCGTCGTTGAAGGTTTCGTATTTGATGGTGTTAGCTCGCATGCTGCCACCTCGGTTTGCAGCCCCATGCGAAGCATACGCGTCCACCGCGTCATCATGATTCGATCATGATCGAAACATGACCTGGACTGAAATAGCGGGATGGGCAGGCGCCGCAACACGAAGGAGACGCCGCGCGGCTGCACGGCGTCTCCAGACCAACACTAGATCGCTAGCTCGCTGCGCGCAGATTGACCTTGCTCTCGGCGAGCGCCGTCAGTTTCTTGTCGGTCGCCTTCTCCTCCTCCAGCGTCTTGGCGAGAACGCTGGCGCAGTCGTTGCGGCCAAGCTGCTTGGCCCAGGCGATCAGGCTGCCGTAGCGGACGATCTCGTAATGCTCCGCGGCCTGCGCCGCATTGATCAGCGCGGCGTCCAGCACCGCCTTGTCGGCCACTTCGCCGGCAGTCTCGTCGGCTTCCTCGATGATGCCGTCGATCGCCGGGCAGTCGATCGCCTTGACGGTGATGCCGTGCATCTTGAACACTTCCTCGAGCCGCGTGACGTGCTGCTTGGTCTCCTGGAGGTGCGTCAAAAAGCCCTGCTTCAACTGCGGATCGGTAGCCTTATCTGCCATTTTCGGCAGCGCCTTGGTGAGCTGCTGCTCGGCGTAATAGATGTCCTGGAGCTGGTGCACGAACAGGTCGTTCATGGTCTTGATGTCTTTTGTGAACAGTCCCATCGTTCCGATCCTCTCAAGGTTTTGGGAACACAGCGGCATCGGCTTGCACGAAAAAGCCGCTTATTCCGCTATGTTCGATTGCTGATGGGCCGCTAACGGGCACCCAGCATCGACGTTCCAAAAAAAGCCCGCATTGCTTGCGGTGGAACAAGGAAACGGGCGCCAAGATTTGAAACCGTGGCAAAATCCGGACGCGCGATCCAAGCCGCGCATCCGACTCATCATGCTTAACGCGCGCCGGATGTGAACCGTGTATGACAAAGGTCGCAGGTCCAAAGCAGAACCTACCTTTGTCAAGGGCTGCACAAGTCGCCGTTTTTGCCTTAAATGAGCTACATCATGCTTAGCGATCGACGCCCACAGGCCGTGATCGCGGCCGACCGGCCAATGCCTGGCCCTGTCGATCTTGCCCCCTGCCGGGAGGATGAATGCACGGACTGCTGACCGCGCTGAAACGCGGCTTCAAACGATGGATCGGCTGGCGACGGCTCGGAATTGCCGCGAGCGTCTTCATCATCGCCTTCGCGGTCACCACGCTTGTGCGTACCCTCAAAGGCATCGATACCAGCGTCATCCTGACCGCGCTGACCGAGATTCCCCGGGAAAATATCGGGCTCGCGGCGATCTGCGTCGTCTTCGCGTTCTGTACGCTGACCTTCTACGACTTTTTTGCGTTGCGAACGATCGGCAAGAAGCACGTGCCCTATCGCATCGCAGCACTCTCCAGCTTCACGTCCTATTCGATCGGCCACAACATCGGCGCCACCATGTTTACCGGCGGCGCGATCCGCTTCCGAATCTATTCGGATTACGGGCTGAATGCGATCGACGTTGCGAAAATCTGTTTCCTGTCGGGCCTGACCTTCTGGCTCGGTAACATCTTCGTGCTCTCGATCGGCATGGCGATCCATCCCGACGCCGCCTCGTACATGGATCAGCTGCCGTCCTCCATCAACCGCCTGATCGCGTTCGGCGGCCTCGCCTCGATCGGCGCCTATCTAGTCTGGCTCTGCATGGGCGAGAAGCGCCGCGAACTCGGACAGAAGGGCTGGAAGGTGGTGCTGCCGTCGGCGCCGCTGACCTTGGTGCAGATCCTGATCGGCGTGATCGATCTCGGCTTCTGCGCGCTGGCGATGTACCTCCTGGTGCCAGCCAATCCGCCGATCGACTTCCTCTCGCTTGCCGTCGTGTTCATCCTGGCGACGCTGCTGGGCTTTGCCAGCCATGCCCCCGGCTCGATCGGCGTGTTCGACGCCGCCATGCTGGTGGCGCTGCCCGAATTCGGTCGCGAACAGCTTCTGGCGACGCTGCTGGTGTTCCGCATTCTCTATTTCGTGATCCCGTTCGGCCTCGCCATCTCCATCATGGGCACCCGCGAGCTCTGGATGAACGTGGTGGAGCCCTGGCAGGAGCGGCGGCGGCTGGCGGAAGCCTGCGCGCAGGCCAATCTGCCGAAGCAAGTGACGCCGATGGAGCGCGAGCGTCTGGTGCGGCAAGCCAGCAAGCGCTGAGCCGCGCCCGCCCCCCAAAACCGGCAGACAAAGGTTGCGGGCGGGGGAGCTATGCTCTCTTATTTCCGCCTCAACTTTGCCGTTGAAGACGCGGGCCATGATCCAACCTTCCCTTCGCACCCTCTCTGCCTGCGCGCTGCTGCTTGCCGGGATTTTGACCGTTTTGCCGTCCGGGCGCGCTGCCGCGCAGGGGGCCGGCGCGATGCAAATCAATTGGGAGGTGCGCAACCGCTTCCGCCTGTTCCGCGAGGAGCGCGACTTCCTGCTCCATGTCGAGAACGCGCGTAACCGCAGCATCCTCGCCGCCGAACAATCGCTGGAGCTCCAGAGCGAGGGCCGCGGCTGGGCCCGCAACATGGTGAACCGGCTCTGCATCGACTTGCAGGGCCGGGTCAACCAGCCCTGCACCCGCGACAATGTCAAAGAGAACTACATCACCCCGATCGACCACCCCGTCACCGTGCGCCTGACCGGCGCGGTGCCGGTCGGTGCCACCTGCGCCTGGAGCTTCGACGACGGCGACGGGCCGCAACAATCGACCTTCGATTGCGCCGAGCCGGTCAATTTGCGCGTCCGCTACGGCAAACAGACGGTCGCCACCGTCGACGTCTCCTCCGGCTCCGATCCGACCCAGCGCGTCCAGACCGAGATCGCGGTCCGCGATATCTTCGTCGCCGGGCTCGGGGACAGCATCGCCTCGGGCGAAGGCAATCCGGACCGGCCGCTGGCGCTGTCGGACGAAGGCTTCTGCTTCCGCTCCTATCTCGGCACCGCCGGTGCGCAGTACTACCGGCCGAGCCGCGCCGGCTACAAAGGCGGGCGCGCCTGCGAGGCACCGGATGCGCTCGCCAACTGGCAGCACTACAGCGCGCTGTGGTTCAACGCGCCGTGCCACCGCTCGCTCTACAGCTACCAGGCCCGCACCGCGCTCGCGCTCGCGGTGCGCTACACTCACATTGCGGTGACCTTCCTGCCGCTCGCCTGCACCGGCGCCAGCATCGGCGACGGGCTCTTGGGCTCGCAGCGCGCCCGCGAATGCCCGCCAGGCAAGACCGGCGTCTGCAACACCAGCGTGAACGCGCAGGTCGCCGAATTGCGCGAAGCGCTCACCGCGGCCAAGAAGCGCCAGCCCGATCGCACGCTCGATCTCGTGCTGCTGTCGGTCGGCGCCAACGACGTCTATTTCTCCGGCCTCGTCGCCGACGTCATCGTCGACACCGCGACCGAGCGCGCGCTGTTCCGCCGCTCCGGCGTAATGGCGAGCGTCGATGATTCCCGCGACGCGCTGGCGCGCGAGCTGCCGCAGAACTTCGTTCGCCTGCGTGAGGCCTTGAAGCCGCTCGTCGGCGGCGACCTCTCGCACGTGGTCTATGTCTCCTACGCCAATCCGGCACTTGCCGATGGCGGTGTGCCCTGCCGCGGCGGTCGCGCCGGTTTCGACATCCACCCGTCCTTCAATGCCGACCCGCAGCGCCTCGCGCGCGTCTCGACCTTCGTCGACACCGAGTTCCTGCCGCAGCTGAAAGGGCTCGCCACCTGCACCCGCGGCGCGCTGTGCCGCGATCCCGAATCCGACCGCATGACCTTCGTCGATGCGCATCAGGCCGCGTTCGCCGATCACGGCTTTTGCGCGCATTCGGGCAACGATCCCGAATTCGACCGCAGCTGCTTTGCCGAGAACGGCCAGAGCTTCAACCCTGACATCGTGAGCGCAGCAAGCCAGCCGATGCTATGCGGCCGCGGCGCCTCGGAATACCGCGCCTACCTGCCCCGCGCGCGCTGGATCCGCGACGCCAACGACAGCTATTTCGCCGCGATGACCTATCCGCAAGGGTTGCCGGCGGCGAGCCAGCCGACTGACATCCACGACGCCACCTGGGGCGTCCTCTCCGCGGTCTATGGCGGCGCCGTGCATCCGAGCGCGGAAGGCCATGCAGCGATGGCGGATGCGGCACTGCCGGCGGCAAGCGCGGTGCTTGGCCTCGATGCGGTGCCGCCCAGCGTGACGAGCGGTTTCCTGCCGCTGCTGCTGCCAAGCGCACGGCAATAGCCCGCGCTGCCTCCACACCTGCGCCGTCATCGCCCGCCTTGTGCGCAATCGCGCACTGGAGCGGGCGATCCCGTACCTCCGTGACCGCAGTGATTGGATCCTTGGCGTAGCCGGGTCGCGGGGAATGACAGCGGTGGGTGTGGCACCCGCCGTTCCATCAATCCAAAAAGGGCATCGATCGATACCCCCTTCAAGTTGGACACTTTGGCGCGCGCGCCTCTAGGAGTCGCCTTGAGGAAACGTTTCGAGTTGTAAAGGAGGCGCCTGATGAGCGCAGTGGTGTCCGCAGCGGACGTGAGGAGGTCTCGCGTCAGGCTGTTCATCGTGACCATGTTGTTCCTGGTCACCACCATCAACTACGCCGACCGCGCCACGTTGTCGATCGCCGGCCCCGCGCTTTCCAAGGAGCTGCATCTCGATCCCGTCGCCATGGGCTGGATCTTCTCGGCCTTCGGCTGGTCCTATGTCATTGCCCAAGTGCCGGGCGGCTGGCTGCTCGACCGTTACGGCTCACGCCTCGTCTATGCCTTCAGCATCATCGTCTGGTCGCTGTTCACGCTGATGCAGGGCTGGGTTGGTTTCCTCAGTGCCGGCGCCGCCATCGCCGTGCTGTTCGCGCTGCGCCTGCTGGTCGGCGTCGCGGAGGCGCCATCCTTTCCCGCCAACGCCCGCATCGTCGCGGCGTGGTTTCCCGGCAACGAGCGCGGCACCGCGTCGGCGTTCTTCAACTCGGGACAATATTTCGCCACCGTGATCTTCGCGCCGCTGATGGGCTGGATCGCCCACGACTACGGCTGGCGCTACGTGTTCTTCGTGATGGGCGCGCTCGGCGTCGTCATGGGCCTCGTCTGGCTCAAGACCATCTACGGCCCGAAAGAACATCCCTCGATCAACGAGGCAGAGTTCGAGTACATCAGGGAAGGCGGCGCGCTGGTCGACCTCGATGCGCCCAAGGACGATCTGCTGCGCGGGCGTGCGCCCGAGGCCGGCTCCGGCTGGGACCATATCCGCCAGCTGCTCTCCAACCGCATGATGCTCGGCGTCTATCTCGGCCAGTATTGCATCAACACGCTGACCTATTTCTTCCTGACCTGGTTTCCGGTCTACCTCGTCAAGGAGCGCGGCCTGTCGATCCTGCAAGCCGGCTTCGTCGCGACGCTGCCCGCGTTGTGCGGCTTCATCGGCGGCGTGCTCGGCGGCATCATCTCGGATGCGATCCTGCGCAGGACCGGCTCGCTGACCATGGCGCGCAAGATCCCGATCGTCGGTGGCATGCTGCTGTCGATGTCGATCATCGCCTGCAACTATGTCGACGGACAGGCGCTGGTGGTCGGCTTCATGGCGCTCGCCTTCTTCGGCAAGGGCATCGGCGCGCTCGGCTGGGCGGTGGTCTCCGACACCTCGCCGAAGGAAGCCGGCGGCGTCTCCGGCGGCCTGTTCAACACCTTCGGCAATCTCTCCTCAATCACCACCCCGATCGTGATCGGCTACATCCTGGCCGCGACCGGCTCGTTCAACGGCGCGCTGGTGTTCGTCGGCCTCAACGCGCTGGTGGCCGCCTTCGCGTATCTGGTGATCGTCGGCAAGATCGAGCGGGTGGTGCTCAAACGTTCCTCCTGAGGGCTCCCATGGGAGCTTGACCAGGCAACTCAACGGCGGCCCTCAAAAGCTGCCGTCTTTGTTTTGGGGGTGATCGATGCTAGAAGTGCCGGAGAAACGCCTTATCCATCTAAGGCATGTATCGATGTTCGACCTTAACCAGCTCCGCTGTTTCGTCACGGTGGCGGAGGAATTGCATTTCGGCCGCGCCGCGGCGCGGCTGAACATGACCCAGCCGCCACTGTCCCGGCAGATCCAGGTGCTCGAGCACATCATCGATGCGCCGCTGCTCGAGCGTACCAGCCGCTCCGTGCGGCTGACTCCGGCGGGCCGCAGCTTCCTGCCGGAAGCGCGCCGCATCCTCAAGCTTGCCGAAAGCGCATCCCAGGTCGCCCGCCGCATCGCGCTTGGCAAGACCGGCTCGCTCAAGATTGGCTTCACCGCGGCCGCCGCTTACGGATTCCTGCCCGAGCTGGTCGCGGCCTGCCGCGCAAAACTGCCCGAAGTGGACTTCTCGCTGAAGGAGATGGTGTCGGGCGATCAATTCGAGGCGCTGACCTCGGGCCAGATCGACGCCGGCCTGCTCCGGCCGCCGATCGCGCGGCCCGAGCTCGCCAGCCGCCGCGTCGTCGCCGAGCCGCTGCTGGCTGCCATCCCGAAGAAGCATCCGCTGGCGAACGCCGACGGCATCACCATCAAGGACTTCGACGACCAGCCCTTCGTGATGTACTCGCCCTATGAGAGCCGCTACTTCCACGATCTCCTGGTGGCGCTGTTCACTCGCGCGGACGTGCTGCCGCGCTACGTCCAGCATCTCAGCCAGATTCACTCGATCCTTGCCATGGTGCGGGCCGGCCTCGGCCTTGCGATCGTGCCGGCGGCGGCCGCGAGCCTGAAGATCTCCGACGTGCGGCTGCGGCCGCTCAAGTTGCGCACCCGTGTCCCTGTCGAGCTGTTCATGGTCTGGCGCCGCGACGACGAGAATCCGCTGCTCTCGGCCCTGGTCAAAATCGCCGGCGAATTGTCCTCCGCGGAGGTGATGGAAGATTGATGCTCAATCCGCATCGGTCGATATAGGCTTTGGCTTGGACGCGCATCGAACGGTCTCCTAAACCACGGCGCATGGACGCGCGGCCTTCTGCTTGCGTCCTCCACAACACGATGCAAGGGAGCAGCGCCCATGAGCAAGATGACCCCGCAGGAGATGGCCCGGAAGATCGGATCGGGCCTCCTGTCCTTCCCCGTCACGCCGTTCAAGGCGGACTACTCCTTCGACGAGGCGACCTACCGTGCCAACATGGACTGGCTGTGCGGCTATGACGTTGCAGGCCTGTTTGCCGCCGGCGGCACCGGCGAATTCTTCTCGCTGACCCCGACCGAGGTTCCGCAAGTCGTCAAGGTCGCCGTCGACGAGACCAAGGGCCGCGTGCCCGTGCTCGCCGGAACCGGCTATGGCACTGCGATCGCCCGCGAGATCGCGATTGGCGCCGAGAAGGCTGGCGCCGACGGCCTGTTGCTGCTGCCGCCCTACCTCACCCATTCCGAGCAGGAAGGCCTTGCCGCCCATGTCGAGGCCGTCTGCGCCTCCGTGAAGATCGGCGTCATCGTCTACAACCGCGACAATGCCATCCTTCAGCCCGACACGCTCGCGCGTCTTGCCGAGCGCTGCCCGAACCTCGTCGGCTACAAGGACGGCATCGGCGATATCGAGCTGATGACGCGCGTCTACACCAAGCTTGGCGATCGCCTGACCTATGTCGGCGGCCTGCCGACCGCCGAGACCTTCGCCCTGCCCTATCTCGACATGGGCGTGACGACCTATTCCTCGGCCGTGTTCAACTTCG
The DNA here is from genome assembly GCF_054057995.1 of Bradyrhizobium sp. USDA 4486. Lineage (NCBI taxonomy): Bacteria > Pseudomonadati > Pseudomonadota > Alphaproteobacteria > Hyphomicrobiales > Nitrobacteraceae > Bradyrhizobium > Bradyrhizobium sp. USDA 4486. The sequence goes on along the minus strand of NZ_JBSRZV010000001.1, from coordinate 866,264 downwards.
TGCCGGAGTTCGCCACCAATTTCTACGCCGCCGTGCGCAAGCGCGATCATGCGGCGATCCACGCCGGGCTCAAGGATTTCATCCTGCCGCTGATCGCGATCCGCAACCGCAAGAAGGGCTATGCGGTCTCGATCATCAAGGCCGGCATGAAGGTGATCGGCCGCGATTCCGGCCCGGTCCGCCCGCCGCTGACCGACCTCACCGAGCAGGAGATCGCGGAGCTGGCCGCGCTGGTGAAGAAGCTGCCCGCCGCACGATCGTCACAACAGGCTGCAGAATAACAGGCGACAACAGGGAGGAGCCTGCGATGGCCCACACGGAAATCTCCGGCGCACCGATCGTCACGGCGATGCAGGTGATCCCGGTCGCGGGCCGCGACAGCATGCTCCTCAATTTGAGCGGCGCGCATGCGCCGTTCTTCACCCGCAACATCGTCATTCTCACCGACAATGCCGGCCACACCGGCGTCGGCGAGGTGCCGGGCGGGCAGAAGATCTGGCAGACTCTCCAGGACGCCCGCGATCTCGTGATCGGCAAGACCGTCGGCGCGATGAACAACATCCTGGCCGACATCCGCACCGCCTTCGCCGATCGCGATGCCGGCGGTCGCGGCAAGCAGACCTTCGACCTCCGCGTCATGATCCACGCGGTCACGGCGGTCGAATCCGCACTGCTCGACCTGCTCGGCCAGCATCTCGGCCTGCCAGTCGCCGCCCTGCTCGGCGAAGGCCAGCAGCGCACCAGCGTCGAGACGCTCGGCTATCTCTTCTTCGTCGGCGACCGGCGCAAGAGCAAGCTCGACTATGTCACGGGCGAGACCGGCAAGGCGGAATGGTTCAACCTCCGCCACCAGGAAGCGATGACGCCCGAGGCCGTGGTTCGGCTCGCCGAAGCCACCCACGACCATTACGGCTTCGCCGATTTCAAGCTCAAGGGCGGCGTGCTTCGCGGCGAGCAGGAGATCGAGGCCGTCACCGCGATCGCAAAGCGCTTCCCCAACGCGCGCGTCACGCTGGACCCCAACGGCGCTTGGTCGCTGGACGAAGCGATCAGCCTCTGCAAGGACATGCACGCCATCCTCGCCTATGCCGAGGATCCGTGCGGCGCCGAGTCCGGCTTCTCCGGCCGCGAGATCATGGCCGAGTTCCGCCGCGCCACGGGACTGCCGACCGCAACCAACATGATCGCCACGGACTGGCGGCAGCTCTCCCATGCGCTGCGGCTTGGGGCGGTGGACATCCCGCTGGCCGATCCCCATTTCTGGACCATGCAAGGCTCGGTGCGCGTGGCCCAGACCTGCCGTGACAACGGCATGACCTGGGGCTCGCACTCCAACAATCACTTTGACATCTCGCTCGCCATGTTCACCCATGTCGGCGCCGCCGCCCCCGGCAAGGTCACCGCGATCGACACCCACTGGATCTGGCAGGACGGCCAGGCGCTCACCAGGGAGCCCCTCCAGATCAGGGGCGGCAGGATCGCGGTCCCGGACCGTCCGGGTCTCGGCATCGAGATCGACCGCACCGCCATCGAGGCCGCGCATGAACTCTACAAGAAGCATGGACTTGGCGCACGCGATGACGCTATGGCCATGCAGGATCTGATCCCCGGCTGGACCTTCGACGACAAGCGTCCCTGCCTCGTGCGTTAAAAATTATCTCGGAGGACAACATGACTGCGATCCTTAAGAACTTCATCGGCGGCGAATGGGTCGACGGGTCCGGCGTCACCAAGAACATCAACCCCTCCAACACCAACGATCTCGTCGGCGAGTACGCCAAGGCCGACAAGGCGCAGACCGAGAAGGCGATCGCCGCCGCCAAGGCCGCCTTCCCCGCCTGGGCGCAGTCGACCCCGCAGGTGCGCTACGACGCGCTGAACAAGATCTCGACCGAAATCCTCGCCCGCAAGGAAGAGCTCGGCCGCCTGCTCGCCCGCGAGGAAGGCAAGACGCTGCCCGAAGGCATCGGCGAGGTCGCGCGCGCCGGTCAGATCTTTGCGTTCTTCGCCGGCGAGGCGCTGCGCCTGATCGGCGAAAAGGGCGCCTCGGTGCGCCCCGGCCTCGACGTCGAGCTCACCCGTGAGCCGGTTGGCGTCGTCGGCATGATCACGCCCTGGAATTTCCCGATCGCGATTCCCGCCTGGAAGATCGCGCCCGCGCTCTGCTACGGCAACACGGTGGTGTTCAAGCCGGCCGAGCTGGTGCCGGGCTCGGCGCATGCGCTGTCCGAGATCATCACCCGCTCCGGCATTCCCGCCGGCGTGTTCAACCTCGTGGTCGGCTCCGGCTCGGTGGTCGGCCAGACGCTGCTCGATCATCCTGACGTCGCTGCGATCTCCTTCACCGGCTCGGTGCAGACCGGCCGCAAGATCGCGCAGGCTTGCGTGCTGTCGAACCCGATGAAGAAATTCCAGCTCGAGATGGGCGGCAAGAACCCGCTCGTCGTGCTCGACGATGCCGACCTCAAGACCGCCGTCGAAGTCGCCGTCAACGGCGCCTATTTCTCGACCGGTCAGCGCTGCACCGCCTCCTCCCGCCTGATCGTCACCGAAGGCATCCACGACCGCTTCGTCGCGGCGATGGCCGAGCGGCTGAACAGCCTCTCGGTGGACGACGCGCTCAAGGCCGGCGTGCATATCGGCCCCGTGGTCGATCAGAGCCAGCTCGACCAGGATCTGCGCTATATCAAGATCGGCCAGGACGAGGGCGCCAAGCTCGCCTTCGGCGGCGAGCTGCTCAAGCGCGAGAACCCCGGCCATTACCTCCAGCCGGCGCTGTTCACCGAAGCCAACAACAACATGCGTATCGCACGCGAAGAGATCTTCGGCCCCGTCGCCGCCGTCATTCGCGCCAAGAATTACGAGGAGGCGCTCGCCATCTCCAACGACACCGAGTTCGGCCTCGCTTCCGGCATCTGCACCACCAGCCTGAAATACGCCTCGCACTACAAGCGCAACAGCGAGTCCGGCATGGTGATGGTCAACCTGCCGACCGCCGGCGTCGACTATCACGTGCCGTTCGGCGGCCGGAAGGGCTCGAGCTACGGCGCCCGCGAGCAGGGCTCCTATGCCCGCGAGTTCTACACGACGGTGAAGACGGCTTATACCTATCCGGGTTGACGGGCTGACTTCGTAGGGTGGGTTAGCCGCGGCTGCGCGAAGCGCGGTCCGCTGGCGTAACCCACCTCTTCTGCTTCCGCGGATTGAGACCTTGGTGGGTTACGCTACGCTAACACCCTACACTTCGGAGTCCTCATGGACCAGGACGTCGCGGCGAAAGAACAGCCCCGTTACATCAAGCTCAACGAGCGCGACAATGTCGCGATCGTGGTCAATGATTTCGGGCTCCCCGCCGGCTCCCGCTTTGCCAGCGGGCTGACGCTGCGCGCCTTCGTGCCGCAGGGGCACAAGACCGCGCTGGTCGATATCGCGCAAGACGCCCCGATCATCCGCTACGGCGAGATCATCGGCTACGCGCTCTCCCCGATCCTCGCCGGCGAATGGGTGGACGAGGCGCGCATCCGCATGCCGGAGGCCCCTGCCCTCGACAAGCTCGAGATCTCCACCGCCGTTCCCGCACCGCTGCCGCCGCTCGAAGGTTTTACCTTCGAAGGCTATCGCAATCCGGACGGCTCGGTCGGCACGAAAAACATCCTCGGCATCTCCTCTTCCGTGCAATGCGTCAAGGGCACGATGGAATATGCGGTCAAGCGCATCCGTGCCGAGCTCTTGCCGAAATATCCGAACGTCGACGACGTCGTCCCGCTGACGCATGCCTATGGCTGCGGCGTCGCCATCACCGCGCCCGACGCGGTGGTGCCGATCCGCACACTGCAGAACCTCGCGCTCAACCCGAATTTCGGCGGCGAGATTCTGGTCGTCGGCCTCGGCTGCGAGAAGCTCGCGCCCGAGCGGCTGGTGCCGGAAGGCGTCAACGACGCCATCGTGCGCATGCAGGACGAGGCCTTTGACGGCTTTGGCGCGATCGTCGATGCGATCATGACCCAGGCCGAAGCGCGCCTGAAGGTGCTCAACACCCGCAAGCGCGAGACCTGCCCGGCCTCGGACCTCGTCATCGGCCTACAATGCGGCGGCAGCGACGCCTTCTCCGGCGTCACTGCGAACCCCGCCGTCGGCTTTGCCGCGGACCTCTTGGTGCGCGCCGGCGCCACCGTGATGTTCTCGGAAGTCACCGAAGTGCGCGACGCCATCCAGCTGCTGACGCGCCGCGCCATCAACGAGGATGTCGGCCGCGCGCTGGTGCGCGAGATGGCCTGGTACGACTCCTATCTCGCCCGCGGCGGCGCCGACCGCAGCGCCAACACCACGCCCGGCAACAAGAAGGGCGGCCTCGCCAACATCGTCGAGAAGTCGCTCGGCTCGATCGTGAAGTCCGGATCAAGCGCCATCACCGGCGTGCTCTCGCCCGGCGAGAAGGCGACGCAGAAGGGCATGCTGTTCGCGGCCACGCCGGCCTCCGACTTCATCTGCGGCACGCTCCAGCTCGCCTCCGGCATGACGCTGCAAGTCTTCACCACCGGCCGCGGCACGCCCTACGGCCTTGCGGCTGCGCCCGTGATCAAGGTCGCGACCCGCAGCGAGCTCGCTCGGCGCTGGAAGGACCTGATCGATTTCGATGCGGGCAGCATCGCCACCGGCGAGAAGACCATCGAGGAATGCGGCTGGGACCTGTTCCGCCTGATCCTCGACGTCGCCTCCGGCCGCACCAAGCCGTGGTCGGACCGCTGGGGCATCCACAACGATCTCACGTTGTTCAATCCGGCGCCGGTGACCTGAGGGTCACTGGCTGCCGAGCTGATGCATGTCGCCGAACGTGACCGGCAGGCTCCGTGTGATGAGGTCCGCAATCGCCGCGCGCAGCCGTTCGCTGGAAGCCGGACCGTCGAACGTCGCGTCAACTGCGGCGCGACATCGCTGCGAACCAGCTCCTTGAACGGATCGCTGCGCAGCAGGTTGACCGGTGCAACCGCTGAATCCCGGATGGCCGCAAACGCCGCGCGCCGGTAAGTCACCGGCTGCACGCGAAAGCAACCGCTGAGCAGCTCTTGCTCCGGCACGAAGCGTGTGGATGCCCAGGATGACCCGACCTTGCGGCTCTACGTCATGCTGCCCGGCATGAAGCACCGCACGCGCGGATGGCCGTCGACATAGTGCTTCCACACCATGGTGCGGCCGATCTTGTTCGGCACGGTGATCACGGCGCCGTCGGGCACCACGACCCATTCGTCGTCGAGATGCACGCGGTAACGCCCCTTGTCGGATTCCCAATCGACATCGGCCACGACGTAGCCGTCGGCATCCGAGCAGCACTGCCCGTATTCGCTGTGCAGGCTCTCGAACCAGGGTTTCAGCGGCGAGTTGGCGTAGCGGCCGTCGTCGCGCGCCAGCGCCGGGCTCGTCAGCAGCGTGAGCAGCGTCGCGGCACATATTGTTGCAAATCGCATGTCGTCTTCCCGCGGATCATAATGGCGCCGCGAGGGACAGACGACGTCGCCCGCCGGCCACGCCTTCAGGCAGGCATGGACATTGCGACTCGTTCCCCCAGCAGCTTTGCGAGAGCTATGCAAATCCGGCGCCAACGCGCATTCCGGGGAACTACGGCCGAAAGGCGCAACGGAATGCGCCGTTCGGCGAATCTGGCCGTCGGGACAAGATCGCCGGGGCGACGCCTCTCGGGGGATGCGAAGATAGCTTACTGCTTGGGCGCCGGCGCCATCATCGCGCCACCCTTCTTCGCCGCAGGCGTGGGCGCCGGCTTGGTCGCGGCGGCCTGCGCAGGCAGATACTTCGCGACGATGGCGGGATCGACCTGGGCCAAATTGGCGTCCGGCAGGCGCTGCCAGGTCTCGTCCTTGCCGAACAGGGAAATGCCGAGGAAGCCGCGCATGGTCAGGGTCTGGCCATCGGGGCTCACCGTCATCTTGGCCTTCCAGATGTTGCCGTCGCGCGGATTGACCACGTTGCCGCCTTCATACTTCAGACCGTCGCGCTTCATGTCGCGGATGAAGGAAAGCCCGAGCACCGGCTGGTTTTTGCGATCATCGGTGCACTTGGTGCAGACCTCGTTCGGATCGTCGCCGGGCCGCGGGAAGGTTTTTGCGATCACGCCTTCGAAAATGCCGTTGTGGTCGATGAAGAGAAACCATCCCACCGGCCTGCCGTCTTCCACCTTCTGCCACAGACCCGCGGCGGTCGGCTGCTGCGCCTGCGCCGCAGCCGGGCTCACCGCGCCGATCGACAGCGCGATCGCGAGCAGCGGGAGCAGCCGAAAGCTGGAAAAGAGATTCCGCATTATGATCACCTTGCTAAGCGGCAACTGGAATGGCCGCAGACTACGGCGATTTCGCGAACCGTTCCAGCACCAGAAACATGGGGCATGGCGTTCCCGCCCCTCGCAGTCAATTGACACCGAGCTTCTTTTGCAGGCTGGAGGACGAGGTCGTGTACTGGAACACGAGCCGTTTCTCCGGATAGACGTAGCGATGGGCCTTTTGCGACATCAGCGCGCCCTCGTGGAAGCCGCACAGGATCAGCTTGATCTTGCCGGGATACGTGTTGATATCGCCGATGGCGAAGATGCCGGGAACGTTGGTCTCGAACGCGGATGTCTCGACCGGCACCAGGTTATTCTCCAGTGCAATGCCCCAGTTCGCGACCGGGCCGAGCTTCATGGTCAGGCCGAAGAACGGCAGCATGGTGTCGCAGACGATCTCGGTGATGCTGTTGTCGTTGCCCTTGACGGTCGCGCCGGCGAGCTTGCCGTCGGCGCCTGAGAGCGCGGTAACCTGGCCGAGCTTCAGATCCATCTTGCCGCCGGCCACCAGCGCGCGCATCTGCTCGACGCTGTGCGGGGCGGCGCGAAACTCGTCGCGCCGGTGCAAGAGCGTGATGCGCTTTGCCAGCGGATGCAGGTTGAGCGTCCAGTCGAGCGCGGAATCGCCACCGCCAACGATCAACACGTTCTTGTCGCGGAACGTCTCCATCTTGCGCACGGCGTAGTGCACCGAGGTGCCTTCATAGGCTTCGATCCCCGGCACCGGCGGACGCTTCGGCTGGAACGAGCCGCCGCCGGCCGCGATCACCACCACCTTGCATTCGAACACCTTGCCGGCATCTGTGGTGCAGCGAAACATGGGATCGCCGATCTTCTCCACCGTCTCGACCATCTCGCCGAGATGGAAAGTCGGATGGAACGGCTTGATCTGCTCCATCAGCGCATCGGTGAGGCCCTGCCCCGAAACCTGCGGAATGCCGGGAATGTCGTAGATCGGTTTTTCCGGATAGAGCTCGGCGCACTGGCCGCCGACCTTGTCCAGGATGTCGACGAAATGCGCCTTCATGTCGAGAAGGCCGAGCTCGAAGGCGGCGAACAGACCGCACGGGCCGGCGCCAATAATCAGCACATCGGTTTTGATCACGTCGCTCATGTCGTCTCTTTATCGGTCGTTATCGGTTGGACGGCGCCCGTTGGGCAGAGGTGACCCTGCCTGTCTAGCCAACGGGGATGGATCAGGGAAGGCATAAAAGCGGGAGCGCCCCGCAGCCGCGCCCACTTGCCGGGTCAGGATAACTGGGCTGTAACGGGCTGCGATATGACGGAGATCAACCGGTGAACGCACCAAGCCGCCTCGACACGACGCCGCGCCTCGAGAACTACCCCTACCGCCTCAGTGACAATGTCCGCTTCGGCGATCTCGATCCCAACCAGCACGTCAACAACGCGGTCTACGCCACCTATTTCGAGACCGGCCGCGTCACGCTGATGAAGCTTCCCGAATACGGTCTGACCCCGCCGGGCCTCGCCTGGATCATGGTGCGGCTCGACATTCATTTCCGCGCCGAGCTGCACTGGCCGAACACGATCGAGCTCGGCCTCGGCGTGGTCAAGCTCGGGCGCACCTCAGTGACCTTCGAGCAGGTCGTGTTCTCGAACGGGAAGTGCATTGCCTCGGCGACGTCGGTCGGCGTCCTGCTCGACGAGGCGACGCGGCGGCCGGTGCCGCTGAGCGCAGAGGTGATCGAGAGGCTCAGGCCCTGGCACAAGCGCGGCATCGAGGTCGCGCCGCCGCGCGCTTGATCTGGCGAGAGACGATCAGGCTTGACGCTCCGGCGTCGCAACGACCAGCCCGTCGAGATCGTCGGAGACCTTGATCTGGCAGGACAGGCGCGAGTTTGGGCGCACGTCGAAGCCGAAGTCGAGCATGTCCTCTTCCATCGGCGTCGGGCTGCCGACCTTCTCGCGCCAGGCTTCGTCGACATAGACATGGCAGGTCGCGCAGGCACAGGCGCCGCCGCACTCGGCTTCGATGCCGGGAATGCTGTTGCGGATCGCAGCTTCCATCACGGTTGCGCCGTTCTCGATTTCCACCGTGCGGGTTTCGCCCTTGTGGTCGATAAAGTGAATCTTGGCCATGTGTGCTCGTGCTGCCGCGATGTTGGGGAAAAAGGAGTATCCGGGCTGTCCTATAACGGGTCGATCAGGGCCGCGCTATAGCGTTTTCAAGCGAAGTGGATCCCAGCTCGCGTGGAGGAAAATGCGTCCGAACAGAAGGCCAATGCGCACGGCCCCCGCAATGATGGAGGTGGAGCCTAGTGCCTGAGGATCGCCGCGATCGCGGCGCGGACCTCGGCCACAGCCTCTTTCAGCGCGGCGAAGGCGTGCGGCCGGTCGTGCCCGGTCCGGATCGCCATCTCGAGGCTGGCGGCGGCGTCAGCGACCGCAAAGGCGCCGATCCCCCTCGCCGAGCCCTTGAGCTTGTGCGCGAGCGCGCCGGTCTCAGCCGGCAACGCGGTCATCGCCGCGAGCAGGCGGACTGACTGCTCGGCGAACATCGCGAGCACTTCCTGTTCCAGCTCGGCGTCGCCGAGCGTCATCCGGGAGAGGTGGTCGAGGTCGAGCGGGCTGTCGACGGGCGCAAGCGGGGGCGAGGGCATCCAGTCCATCCGTTGCAGTTCAGGCGTCATGGCGCAGGCCCCGGCATCGCGCGATGGTTCCGCCGGTCCGGCGGTGACTTCACCTCCACCCAAGCATGAGAATGGTTAACGAAACGTTTGGGCCGTTTTGCGCAAATCCGCCCGTTTATTGACGAAAAGTTGCCGCAATTGGCCGGGTTTCGGTGGAGAATTGCATTTATTGCTAAGGCGTTACGGCGCGATCCTGTTAACGATGATTAAGATTGTCTTAATCGCGGGCATTTCATTCGCGACGCTCTGCCAATAGGATGTTGCGGAAATTAGCGGACAAGCCGTCCGGGTGGGCACGGCTCGGGGATCCGCGCAAGCGGCATGATCCGGTCTGTGGGCTTGCGTTGCGCGCAGGGCTCGCGGGGGGCGTGTACAAGTAACGAGGGCTCGGACTGAACATGGCGAACACTCCCAAGAAGGTCAAAGACCCAACAGAAGTTGCGCTTTCTGCGATCCAGGAAGCCCTGAACATCAGCGATACGGCCGCGGACACCAGCCGCAACGCCGCGCTGCGCAACGAGACCGCGCCTCCGGTGACGCCGCCGGCGACTCCGGCGTTCGACGAGCCGGCGTTCGAGCCGCGCCCGGCCGCCAACGAGCGCGCCACCGTGTTCGATTCGATCGAGGAGCCGCGCGCCGCGCGCCGCGCCGCCAATGACGACCGCGAGACCATCGGCCAGCTGCTCCAGGCGCTTCAGAAGGGCCGCCCTGCCCGCAGCGTCTACACCTTCGCCACCATCTTCGCCGGCGTCTGGCTCGCGGCTTGCGCGGCGCTGACGGTCGGCTTCCTGCCCTCGATCCAGGCCGCAATGGGCCAGAGCGGCGGCGTGCTGGTGATCGCCGGCCTGATCGCCATGTTCTTCGCCCCGATCATGCTGTTCTATTTCCTGGCGAGCCTCGTCTGGCGCGGCCAGGAAATGCGCATGATCGCGCAGGCGATGGCGCAGGTCGCGATCCGCTTCTCCGAGCCGGAAGGCTCGGCCTCCGATTCCATGGTCACGGTCGGCCAGGCCATCCGCCGCGAGGTCGCGGCGATGGGCGACGGCATCGAGCGCGCGATCGCGCGCGCCGGCGAGCTCGAGACGCTGGTCGCCAACGAGGTCGCCGCGCTCGAGCGCGCCTACAGCGACAACGAGGTGCGCATTCGTGCCCTGCTCCAGGACATCGCGCATCAACGCGACAATCTGGTCGGCCAGGCCGAGCAGGTCCGCAGCGCCATCTCCGGCGTCCAGATCGATCTGCGCCACGACATCGCGCTGATCTCGGACGCGATCGCCTCGCGCGTTGACGAGGTCGCGAAATCCATCACCGGCGCGCTGGAAGAGCGCGGCGCCCACATCACCAGCGCCTTGAGCAATGCCGGCGACAACATGATCCTGGCGCTCGGCGAGCGCGGCGGCGACCTGCTCGACCGCCTCGAGGAAGCCAGCAACGAGACCACGCGCGCCGTGCTCGATGCCAGCGAGCGGCTGACCACCAGCCTCAACTTCAAGACCGGCCACGTCCACGACGAGTTCGTCGACCTCGCCGACCGCGTCCACGAGATGCTGAACGAGCGCATCGACCGCATCACCGGCGAGTTCGAGCAGCGCTCCGCCGCGATCGTCGACGGCATCTCCGAGCGTACCGAGCAGGTGCACGACAGCCTCAAGAACTCGTCGGACTCCCTGCTGCTCGAGCTCGAGCTGCGCTCCAACGACCTCTCCGCCAAGATCGACGACGCCGGCAACCGCCTCGCCGGCCACATCATGACGAGCGGCGACAAGGCGAGCGAGGCGCTCGACGCCACCGTCAACGCCCTCGTCGCCAAGGTCGTCAGCCAGACCGAGACCGCGCACGACTCGCTGTCGCTCCAGATGAGCGCCTTCGACGAGCTGGTGAAGAACCAGGGCACCGAGCTGGTCGAGAAGTTCGCCCGCGACTCCGGCACGCTGGGCGCGCTGATCACCCGCCACATCTCCGAGTTCGACCGCACCGTGAAGACGTTCGGCGGCGAGATCGTCGAGCGCATGGGCCAGCGCACCCAAGAGATCCATGACTCGCTGAAGACCTATGTCGACAATTTCGACAGCCGCTTCACCGCCAACGGCGGCGAGATCACGGCCCTGCTCGATCAGCGGCTGATGCAGTTCGAGACCACGATCGGCGAACGCGTCAGCAATTTCGACGCCTCGCTGAACAACAAGATCGCCAGCCTCGACGGCACTATCGAAGGCCACATCAAGACCTTCGACGAGCAGCTCGGTGGCCGCGTCAGCGCGCTCGAGCAGTCGTTCGATACCCGTGCGCGGTCCGTCACCGAGAGCATCGACGGCCGTCTCAACACGCTCGCGAGCTCGCTGACCGACGGTGCCGCGCAGGCGATCCACTCGATCGACTCGCGCCTCACCCACCTCACGACGTCGCTGACCGACGGCGCATCGCAGACCATCCAGACCATCGATACGCGCCTGACGCATCTGACGACCACCCTCACCGGCGGCGCCTCGCAGGCGCTCGAGTCCATCGACACCCGCCTCACCTATCTGACGACGGCGCTGACCAACGGCGCCTCGCAGGCCATGCAGTCGATCGACACGCGCCTCGGCCTGTTGACCTCGACGCTGACCGACGGCACCGCGCAGGCGATCGAGGCGGTCGACCGCCGCATCACCGGCGTCGCCGACCTCATCGACGGCCGCAGCACGCATCTGACCGACACGGTCACCGCGCGCTTCCAGGACATCCAGCAGGCCATCGAGACCAAGGTCGGCTCGGTCGCCAACGACATCGACGTGCGCGTGGCGCAGTTCGAGGACCTGCTCGGCTCGCGCGTCGAGGCCGTCGCCGGCCGCATCGAGAGCAGCGGCCGCCAGGCCAGCGAGGACATGATCTCCCGCGCCGAGATGATCTCGACCGCGATCCGCTCGCATGTCGAGGACGCCGAACGCTCGCTCACCAACCTCGTCGTCAACACCAGCGAGACGATCCAGACCGGTGCGCGCGCCGCCCAGCAGTCGCTGCTGACGGTCTCCTCCGATATCAACGCCCAGCTCAAGATGACCTCCGCCGAGGTCGAGCGCGCGCTGACCGCGGTCGGCACCGGAGCAGCGAACTCGATCCTGACCAGCGCCCGTGAAGCGCAGTCCTCGCTAGTCGCGGCATCCGGCGATGCGTCGAACCAGATCAAGGGGCTCGCAGCCGACGTCGAGCGCACGCTGTCGGCGGCCGGTTCCGCCACCGCAGCCTCGATCCTGGCCGGCGCTCGCGAGGTGCAGACCACGCTCGTCACGGCGTCTTCGGACGCGGCCAACCACGTCAAGACGCTCACCGCGGACGTGCAGCGCTCGCTGTCGCTGGCCGGCACCACCACGGCGGAATCGATCACGGCCGGCGCCCGCGATGCGCAGACCGCGCTGATTGCAGCCTCCACCGAGACTGCCAACCAGATCAAGGCGCTGTCCTCCGACGTGCAGCGTTCGCTTACGATGGCCGGCACCTCGACGGCCGAGATCCTCACGACCGGCGCTCGCGAGGCCCAGAACACCCTCATTGCCGGATCCTCGGATGCGGCAAATCAGGTCAAATCGCTCACAGCCGAAGTGCAGCGCTCGCTCTCGATGGCCGGCACGACCACCGCCGAAACCATCACCGCAGGCGCTCGCGAAGCGCAGAACATGCTGGTGACCGCTTCCTCCGAGGCTGCGAGCCAGGTCAAGTCGCTCGCGGCCGAAGTGCATCGTTCGCTCTCGCAGGTCGGCCAGACCACCGCCGAGACGATCACCACCAGCGCCCGCGACGCCCAGAGCACCTTGCTCGCGGTCTCCGCCGAGCAGACCAGCCAGGTCCGCTCGCTCGCGGCCGAGATGCAGCGCGCGCTGGCGACCGCCGGCGGCGCCACCATCGAAGCGCTCACCAGCGGCGTGCGCGAGGCGCAGGGCACGCTGATCTCCGCATCGACGGATGCGGCGAGCCAGATCAAGTCGCTCACCACGGACATCGAGCGCACGCTGACCGCGGTCGGCGCCGACACCGCCTCGACCATCCTCAACAGCGCGCGGGAGGCGCAGACCTCGCTGACCTCGACGTCGGCGGATGCCGCGAGCCAGATCCGCACGATCTCGACCGAGATCGAGCGGACGCTGAGCGCGGCCACCGCGAATGCGACCAACGACATCCAGACCAGCGCCCTCAACGCCCAGAACGCGCTGATCTCCGCCTCCAACGAGGCGAGCTCGCGGGTCAAGTCGAGCTCGGCGGATATCGAGCGCTCGGTGCTCGCCGCCTCGAGCAGCTTCGGCCAGGCCATGACCGGCAAGACCGACGAGATCGTCACATATGTGCAGCAGCAGGCCGACCGTTTGTCGAACATGATCGACGCCAAGCGCGGCGCGCTGGTCGACGCGATCGGCTCGAAGGCCAGCCAGCTCACGCTCGACATCGACCGCGTCACCTCCGACGCGCTGAAGTCGATCGAGACGCGCGGCCACGCCTTCTCGCAGACCATGATGGGCAACGGCTCGGAAGTCGCCCGCACCATCAATGCGGCGAGCGAGATCGCCACCGGCGCGGTCGGCAAGTCGCTCAAGGACCTCGAACAGGCCTCACGCGCGGCGATCGACCAGTCGCGCCAGGTCTCGATCGCGGCCGTCACCGAGATGCAGGAGACCAGCAAGATCCTGCGCACCGACACGGTCGCCTTGTTCGAGCGCCTGCGCGAAGGCAACATCCTGCTCCAGGAGGTGCTGACCGGGGCGCACGACAACCTCAACTCGCTCGAGCGGGCGCTGGTGACGCGCGTCGCCGACTTCGTGTCGGCGATGAACGACGTCACTTCGCGCAATGGGGCTGCGACGCAGAACCTGGAAGAACAGCTCAACGTCTTCAACAGCAAGACGACGAAGGCGCTCCAGGATCTCGGCGAACTGTCGACCCAGTTCGACGCCCACGGCAAGGCGCTCGTCGATGCCGCGCAGGTCGTCGAGCAGAGCAACAAGAACACCACCGCCTCGCTCGCCGAGCGCAAGCAGGCGCTGGAATCGCTCGTCACCACGATCGACCTGCGCACGGCCGATCTCGACCAGCGGCTGTCGCGCTTCACCGGGCTGCTCGATGAATCGCTGGCCGCCGCCGAGGAGCGTGCCCGCGACATCGCCCGCGTCGTGGCCGAGACCGCCGGCGCAGGCTCGGCCGCGATCACCCGCCAGTTCGAGGCGGTGCGCGCGGCCTCGGAAGAGGAGCACCGGCAGACCATCGAGGCCATGCATGACATCTACCGCCAGACCACGGACGAGGCGGATGCGATGTTCAAGCAGTCGACCGAGAAGTTCACCAACCTCGTGTCCAGCATGAAGCAGATGGCGCTCGAGATGCACAACGAGCTCGAAGCCACCCGCAACGAGCTGCGCCGCGGCGTGCTGGAGATGCCGCAGGAGGCCGCCGAGAGCACTGCGCAGATGCGCAAGGTGATTGTCGACCAGATCGAGGCCCTCGCCGAGCTCAACCGCATCGTGGCCCAGCACGGCCGTGGTCTCGACGTCTCCACGGCCGGCCGCGGCTCCGTCGCGGTCCAGCGCCAGGACGAGCCAATCATGGCCGCTGCGGGCGGTCGCGGCACCGAGACGCGGATGGGCGGTACCGGCAGCGCCTCGACGCTGCCGCCGCCGGACCTCGGCATGCCCGCGCCCTCGCGCCGCACCGAAGCGTCGCCGGTCGCGCCTTCCGGCAACGACCAGGGCCGTGACGGCTGGCTGTCGGACCTCTTAAACCGCACCGACGCCAATCAGGGCGCGCCGAACGGCCGAGAGGCTTCCCGTGGTCGCGCCGCACCCGCGCCGCAGCCCCAGGCCCCGCAGAGCAGCAGCAATCCGCTGGAATCGCTCTCGCTCGACATCGGCCGGCTGATGGACCGCAACCTCGCCGCCGAGATGTGGGACCGCTACCAGCGCGGCGAGAACAAGGCCTTCACCAAGCGCCTGTACACGCCCGCCGGCCAGAAGGCCTTCGACGAGGTCGCCCGCAAGTATCGCGCCGACCGCAACTTCAAGGGCACGGTCGACCGCTACGTCGCCGAGTTCGAGCGCCTGCTCGACGAAGTCGCCCGCGACGGCCGCGGCCCACAGGAGCTGCGCAGCCACCTGACCTCGGAGACGGGCCTTGTGTACACGCTGCTCGCACATGCGGCGGGCCGGCTGGGGTAAGACGCGGATCGCAACACGAATAGAAAACGGAGGCCTCACGGCCTCCGTTTTTGTTCGGGGGTGCCGTTGCGATCATGGTGTTGAGAGCTCGGGCATCAGCCTCGCTCTCGCGCCCCGGACGCAGCGCAGCGCTACTTCAGCCATGTCACGGCAACGCACCGTGTTGCCTTCTGGGTGCTGGCTCTGCGCAGCGGCGCTACACGCTGCAGCGCGTCCGGGACACGAGGCCTGCGAACGCGGGCTACTGCCGCCGGCGCTCCGGCGCCGCTGCCGGCTTCGGCGGCTCGGGCGGCGGGGCGGCTTGCGATGAGTTGCTGGCGCCGAACAGCACGCGGGTGGGGTTGCGGTCAAAGTTGTTCACGGCGCGGCTGATGTCGCCGAGGGTGCGGCGGCCGTCCGTCATCAGCGCGCCCGAGCGCTTGTCGAAATCCTCGGCGAGCTCGCGGATCGACTTCACCGCCTGGAACAGCTCGCCGCCGTCCTTGCCGCCGGCCAGCGTGTTGAGGCCGAGCATGAGATTGTCGGCCTTGAGCATCACACCGTCGACCTTGGCCATGACGCCGTCGATCTTCTCGGAGTTGCGCGCGAGCGAGTTGGTGAAGATCTCCAGGTTCTTCAGCGAGTTCTTCACCGTCTCCTGGTTGTCGGCGACGATCTTGTTGATGTTCTGGAGCGTGGCCCGGATCGCCTCGGTGACGTCCTGCAGCTTGTTGGGATCGGCCGTCAGCGTCGGGATGCCGTCCTCGTCGAGCGGGGGCGGCGGTGCCGCCTCGTCGCCGCCCTTGAGCGAGATCGCGGCAACGCCGGTGAGGCCCTGGAATTCGAGGCCGACCAGCGTGTCCTTGCGGATCGGCGCGTTGTTCTCGACCATGGCGAGTGCGACAACCCGCCGCGGATTGTCGAGCTTCACCGAGACAACCTCACCCACCCTGATACCGTTGAAGTTGACGCTACCGCCGTTGCGCAGGCCCGCGGCGGGGCCCTCGAACACGACGCGCAGCGGGCTGCGCTGCTTGGTGGTGTGCAGCGACTGGAACCAGAGCACGAAGCCGATCGCCGCGGCGATCACCGCCAGCGTGAACGATCCGATCAACACGTAATTCGCCCGCGTTTCCATCAGGTGCTCCGGCTACTGGACCCAGCTACTCAACCCATGACCGCGCGGGCACGCTTGCCATGGAAATACTGCCGCAGCCACGGATGCTGCGAGGCCTGCATGTCGGCCATCGACCCTGCAGCAATGATCTTACCGTTCCCTAAAACGGCGATGCGGTCACAAGCTGTGTAAAGGCTGTCGAGGTCGTGCGTTACCATGAAAACCGTCAGCCCCAAAGTGCGCTGGAGCGTCCTCACCAGCTCGTCGAAATCGCCAGCGCCGATCGGATCGAGGCCCGAGGTCGGCTCGTCCAGGAACACAAGGTCCGGGTCGAGCGACAGCGCGCGGGCGAGCGCCACGCGCTTGATCATGCCGCCCGACAATTCCGACGGAAAGCGCTCGGCGACCTCGGGCTTGAGGCCGACCATTGTGAGCTTGGCCATGGTGATCTCGTCCATCAGCCGCTGCGAGACGCGAAGATATTCGCGCATCGGAAACTGGATGTTCTGCCGCACCGTCAGCGAGGAGAACAGCGCGCCCTGCTGGAACAGCACGCCCCAGCGTCGCTCGACATTGCGGCGCTGCGAGGTGCTCGAGGAATCGAGATCGACGCCGAACACCTCGATGGAGCCTGCGACCTTCGGCACGAGGCCGATGATGGTGCGCGTCAGCACCGACTTGCCGGCGCCGGAGGGGCCGACGAAGCCCAAAATCTCGCCGCGCTTGACGTCGAGATTGAGGCCGTCGAGCACGCGCGTCGAGCCGAACTGCACCGTGATGTCGCGGACGCGGATGATGGGATTTTGAACAGCGTTTTGGATTTCTTGCGCCATCGTCACATCCCGATCGAGGCGAAGAAGATGGCGAACACGCCGTCCATGACGATGACGAAGAAGATGCCCTTCACCACCGAGGCGGTCGTGTGCTGTCCGAGCGATTCCGCGCTGCCCTGCACGGCGAGCCCTTCGACGCAGGCGACGATGCCGATCACGGCGGCCATGACAGGCGCTTTCACCATGCCGACGATGAAATGATCGATCGAAATGGCGTCGCGCAACCGCAACAGGAAGGCCTCGGGATCGACGCCGCCATAGAGCCAGGCGACGAGCCCGCCGCCATAGAGCGCAGCCATGGCGCCGAGAAAGGCGAGGATCGGCAATGCCAGCACCAAGGCCAGCATGCGCGGCAGCACCAAAACCTCGATCGGGTCGAAGCCCATGGTGCGCAGCGCGTCGATCTCCTCGCGCATCTTCATCGAGCCGAGCTCGGCGGTGTAGGCGCTGCCCGAGCGGCCCGCGACCATGATCGCGACCAGCAGCACGCCGATCTCACGCAGGACCAGCACGCCGAGCATATCGACGACGAAGATGTCGGCGCCGAAGCGGCGGAAATGGAAGATGCCCTGCTGGGCGATGATGCAGCCGATCAGGAAGGTGATCAGCACGATGATCGGCACCGCGCGCCAGCACACCTGCTCCATGTGATGCACGGTCGAGGTCAGGCGAAACGAGCGCGGATGGATCAGCACGCGAAAGCCTGCGGCGAGCACCGCGCCGAGCATGTCGATGAGGCCGGTCACCGTGCCAGCGAGGCCGGACACGGCGCGGCCGATCTGCTCGAGCATGCCGGTGATGGTGATCGCTGAGGTCTCGATCACTGGCGTCGCCCTGACTCGCCGGACCTCATCGACGAGGCTGGAATAATTGGCCGAAAGGCCGGCGATCTGCGCCTCGACCGGCCCTTGCGTCAGGCTGCGGCGCAGCCGCTCGATCAGCCAGGCGCCGAACGTGTCGAGCTTGGCGACCTCGGAGACATCGATGAAGATGCTTTGCGGGCCGCCGGCGAGCTTCTCGGCGTCGGCCACGATCCGCTCCAGGACCGGCGCGAAGCTCGCCGTCCAGGTTCCGGTGGCGCAGAGGGCCAGCGCGTTGCCTTTGGCAATCCGCTCCAGCTTGGGATCGCCGTTCAAGATGTCCGCTCCCGTGCCGAGGCGGAGGAAATCAGATGGTTGCGCACGCGCCCTTACCTAGAGAAGGTATCCCCAACTGGCCATTGTTAGTTGCTAGAGGTAACTAGCAGGTTCAGATTTCGCCAGAGTTCAAAATGACTTCCAGCAAAGTTCCGGCACTTCGCGCGCGAATCGAGCGCTTTCCCATCGCCGGGAGTTTTACCATCAGCCGGGGCGCCAAGACCGAGGCCATCACCGTCGTGGCCGAGCTGAGCCGGGATGGCCTGACCGGCCGCGGCGAATGCGTGCCCTATCCCCGCTATGGCGAGACCCCCGAGGCGACCCTTGCGGCTATCCGGGCCATGGAGGACGCGGTCCGGGGCGGTCTCGACCGGCAGGCCCTCCAGGCGGCCATGAAGCCTGGCGCGGCCCGCAACGCCCTCGACTGCGCCTTCATCGATCTGGAAGCCAAGACGGCGGGCCTGCGGGCCTGGAGCCTGCTCGGCCGGCCCTCGCCGGGCGAGCGCACCACCGCCTTCACGATTTCGTTGGGCACCCCCGAGGCGATGGCGGCGGCTGCGGCCAAGGCCGCGCACCGGCCCCTGCTCAAGATCAAGCTCGGCGGCGACGGCGATGGCGCGCGGATCGCGGCCGTCCGCAAGGCCGCCCCGCAGTCTGAGCTGATCGTCGATGCCAACGAGGCGTGGGCCGAGGGCAATCTGGAGCACAATCTCGCCGCCTGCGCCGCCGCCGGCGTCACGCTCGTGGAGCAGCCGCTGCCAGCCGGCAAGGACGACGCGCTGGCGCGGATCAAGCGCCCGCTCGCGGTCTGCGCCGACGAGAGCGTGCACACGCGCGAAACCCTCGCTGCGCTCCGCGACCGCTACGACGCCGTGAACATCAAGCTCGACAAGACCGGCGGCCTCACCGAGGCACTCGCGATGGCCGATGATGCGCAAGCGCTCGGCTTCGATATCATGATCGGCTGCATGGTCGCAACCTCGCTATCGATCGCCCCCGCGATGCTGGTGACGCCGCAGGCGCGCTTCGTCGATCTCGACGGTCCACTGCTGCTGGCGCGCGACCGCGACCATGGGCTGCGTTACGACGGCAGCCTGGTCTATCCGCCGGAGTCCTCGCTCTGGGGATGAGCGATCAGCCGGTGACGCGCCGACCAGATCACAAGCGCGCCGGCCGCAGCCATCGCAGCCATCACGTAGTAGAGGCCATCGCCGATCCGGGCATAGATCGCGCCTGAGGCGATCGAGGTCGCAGCGCCCAGCAATCCGTTGCAGGCGGCATAGTAGCCCTGCCCCCGCGCGATCTGATGCGGGGGCACGCGCTGCACCAGCAGGCTCATGGTGCCGAGGATGGTCATGCCGAAGGTGAATCCATGGCCGAGCTGCGCGAGCGCAATCAGCGCGAGCGGCGGCTCGCTGGCAGTGACGATCCAGCGCAAGACGGCGCTCAAGCCCCCGATCGCGATCATCGTGGACGGATGCAGCGAGAAGCGCGGCGACAGCGCGAACACGACGATCTCGGCGATCACGCCCAGCGTCCATAGTCCTGCGATCGTCAGCCCGCCGAGACCATGGAGCTGCCAGTTGATGGCCGAGAACGTGTAATAGGCGACGTGGCTGCCCTGGATCAGCGCAGCCGAGGCGATGACGGCCCAGAAGCCGAGATCGCGCAGCAGCGCCGTGTCGGCACGCACTTCGGCAGTCTTGCGCCTGATATCGTCGAGCGGCTGAAGCAGCAGGCTGACAAGGATGGCAACGACGGCCCACGCGACGATCACCCAGATCAGGTCGCGCGCCGCGATGACGTCGACGAGATAGCCGCAGGCGAGCGAGCCCGCGGCAAAGGCCGCCGAGCCCCACAGCCGCAACGGGCCGTAGTCGAGCCCGTAGCGCGCGACGCCGCGCAGCGCATAGGCATCGGTCAGCGGCATCGTCGGCGTCCACATCATGCAGGTCAGCGCATAGATCAGGAACAGCGCCAGCGGCTGCTGCTGCAAGCCGACCGCCGCAAAGCCGATCGCGGTGGCCAGCACCGACAGCATCATGCCGGCGCGGATCGCGTGCCGCTTTTCGGCAAAGGCGGTCACCTGCGGCAGCGTGGTGAAGCGCGTGATCGCCGGCAGCGCGTTGATGAGGCCGATCCAACCGGCATCGATGCCGATCGCCTTCAGCCAGACCGGAAAGAACGGCAGATGCGTTCCGGACACCGCGAACACCGCCGAATAGAACAGCGCCAGGCTGACGGCGAATCGCCGCTTCACGGCGGCTGGCGTGGGGATTTGTGATTCGGACTGCATCAAACCAATTGCGATTCGGTCGATATCGTGGTGATCGTTAGTGTAACGCGCGGTGATTTGCGCGACGAGATTGTCATGGCCAACGAAGCATTCGCCCTTTCGCCCATGTCTGCCCGCGCGGCCGAGCCGAACGAGCAGGATTACGACGCGATCCGCGAAGCCTTCATGGAGACCGCGCGCGGCCGCTGGTTCCTCGGCGAATATGCCAAGCGCAACCGCAATGCGGACACCCGCATGGTGCTGGATGCGGTCGCGAAAATCGAAGAAACCCTTGCGGCGCAGCGACAACCCGTCGTCGAGGACCGCCTGCCCGAGGCGCTGGTCGAGATCCGCCGCGCCATCCGCGAGGCCGAGACCATCGCGATCGCGGCATGCGATCCCGCCGCGATCGAGGCCAGCCTTGCCCCGATTCCGCGCGGGGTGCGCATCATCAAGGAGATCTCCTGGCGTTGGCGCGAGATCGGCGCCGACGGGCGAATCTGCGACCTCATTGATTCGCAGCTCGCCTCGATCGAGGCCGCCTGCGGGCAGATTTCCACCATCGATCCCCGCGTCGAGCTCAAGGCCGCATTCGATCTGCTTAGGGAACGGATCGAGCAGGCCGAGGGCGGCGCGATGCCGCAGGCCGCGGATCCCTCGCCGGCGCCCGTGCAGGACACACCGCCTGCTGTCGAAGAGGCCCAGGCTGTCGAGCCTGCACCAGCCGCGACGGCGAGCGAAGCGCCCGTCGCTTTTGCGGAGACACCGCCGGACATTGCGGCGGCTGCCGAGCGCGAAGCAGCAGCGGAGATTGCGCTCGAGAGCGAGAGCGCGCCCGACAGTGCCGTGGTTGCGGAGATCGCTTTTGAAGAGCCGGTCGCCGAGCCCGCCGTTGCCGCGGAGGTGACCGACGAGTTCTCGCTCGACGCCGCCGCGAATGCCGAGGACGAAGCCATACTCGAGGCCATCGCGCTGGAGATGGCCGCGCCCGATCCAGAGTTCGACGAGATCATCGAGCCGGTCGAGATCGCAGCGGCTGCTGCGGAGCCGATGGCCGCAGACGGCGCAGCGCCTGTTGCCGTTGCGGCCGAGGTGCCGACTGTTGCTACGCCGGCCGCACCGGTCGCGGAGGACCCCGCCGAAGACGCGCCGATCGCGATGGAGTCGCTCACGCGCCTCACCAACGCAATCGCCGAGGCTGCCGCCGAGGTGATGGAGCAGCCGGCACCCGCCATGCCCGCCGCCGCAAATTTCGGCACCGCGCCGGCCGCGACGCTGCCGATGCCCTCGCCCTTGTCGGCGTCCTTGCCCGAGCCGTCGCTCGGCGCCACCATCCTCGCCAGCGGCATGCTGCAAAAGCCCCGCGCCGCCGCCAACGATCCCCTCGCCCCGATCCGCCGCATGACCCAGGCCGAGAAGATCGCGTTCTTTTCGTGAGAGCCCGGCACCCACGTCCCGGACAAGCTGCAACGCGCCAGCGGTGCAGCGCAGAGCCGGGACCGAGAGGCCACGCACTCGTCAGCAACATGGGCCCCGGCTCAGCAGCGCACCGCTGAAGGAGCGCTGCGCTGCGTCCGGGGCACGAGAGTCGGATTCGATGCGAGCTCTCTCCGCACCGTAGTCGCGCTCAACGCCTCATCAGCCGCAATTCCACACCGCCCCGATCGGCGTCCGCGTCCAGCATGGACCGAAACTGCCGCCATTGTAGCGGCCGCCGCCAAAACCGGGCCGGCCGAAATAGTGCCACTCGCCGTCCCAGCGATAGTACTCCGGCACCGGGTCAATGTACCAATGGCGGCGTTCAGTCCGCGCGAGCCGCCGCATCGCGTCCTTCTGCTTGTAGAGCGGAATGCTGTTGCTCAGCGGCTGACGATAGCCGGGCAGGAAGCCGTAGCCATGCCAGA
This sequence comes from Bradyrhizobium sp. USDA 4486, assembly GCF_054057995.1. Classification (NCBI taxonomy): domain Bacteria; kingdom Pseudomonadati; phylum Pseudomonadota; class Alphaproteobacteria; order Hyphomicrobiales; family Nitrobacteraceae; genus Bradyrhizobium; species Bradyrhizobium sp. USDA 4486. Next base: position 843,856 of record NZ_JBSRZV010000001.1, on the reverse strand, counting down.
CCGGCTTCGGCTGTTTCCTGGTGGATTCTGCTGGTGCAGCGGCGGGCAGCAGCGACAGGATGGCAGCAACGAAGAGACACATGAGGCGGGACATGGATCGACGATAGAGAATCGCTTGCAGGAAGGCCATTCAAATCCGGGTGCGGAGCTGCAACAAAATGGTCGCGACCGGCGACACGGGGCGAGCGCGCCTATCGCGCCATAATTGATCCGACTCATCGGGGCTTTGTTGCTGTACTGTCGGGGTCGCTAGTCATGGTGCCCTGACAGAAGGCGCGCGCATGTCCACGGCGATCTCGACGCTCGGCGGGGTAGGTCTCTTCCTGCTCGGCATGACCGTGATGACGGAGGGCCTGAAGACGCTGGCCGGTTCTGCGTTGCGCGTGGTGCTCGGCAAGGCGGCCTCGACGCCCCTCCTCGGCTCGTTCTGGGGGGCGATTGTCACGCTGCTGGTGCAGTCCTCCAGCGCAACGACCATGACGACGATCGGCCTCGTCAGCGCCGGCCTGCTGACGTTCCAGCAAGGGTTGAGCCTCGTCTTCGGCGCCAATATCGGCACCACGGGAACCGGCTGGCTGGTCGCACTCATCGGCGTCCGCGTTTCGCTCACGGCCGCCGCGCTGCCGATGATCTTCGTCGGCGCTCTGACCAGGCTTCTCGCCAGGGGGCGGGTCTCCGGCGTTGGCGCCGCGCTCGCCGGCTTTGGACTTGTGCTGTTCGGGTTGACGACCCTGCAACAGGGCATGGGCGGGTTGGCAGAACGATTGCACCCGGCGGACCTGCCCGCGGTTCTCGGCAGTCCAGGCGTGTCATGGTGGTCGGGATTATTCGGCATATTGGCGCTGGTGGTGATCGGGTTGGTCATGACCGCGCTGATGCAATCGTCAACGGCCGCCATCGCGGTGACCTTGTCCGGCTATTTCGCGGGCGCGATCGGGTTGGACCAGGCCTGCGCGCTGATCATCGGCCAGAACATCGGAACGGCGACGAGCTCCGCGCTCGCCGCGATCGGCGCAAGCGCTACCGCAAAACGTCTGGCCATCGCCTACGTCCTGTTCAAGCTGATCGCTGCGCTCATCGCGCTCGCAGTGTTCCCCGTCGTGACCCCCTTGCTGCTGCGCGCCTCGGACACGATCGACGGCGTCACGCTGCTGGCCGGATATCATACAGCGTTCAACGTCGTCGGCGTCGCGGTCCTGCTGCCGTTGATCAACCCGTTCACACGATTGGTCGAACGGATTCTGCCCGACCCCGGCTCTCCGCTGACGCGATGCCTCGATCCGTCGGCGCTCGAGACCCCGATCGTGGCGGTGGAGGTGGTACGACGCGCGATCGCGCGTGTGCTCCTGACGGTGTGCGGTTCGGTCGAGGCGCAACTGGCTGGCCGCGCTGGACCGATACGCCTTGGGAAGGACGTCGTCGCCACGCAGGAAGCGGCCGATGCCGTGAGCCGGGCGCAAATATTCCTGTCGGACGTCGCCGGACCTCCTGATACCGACGATGAGCAACGTCGTCTCACGAACACGCTGCACGCACTCGACCACGCATCTCGACTGACGGACCTCGCCAACGGAAGAGACAATCCTGGCCCGGTGGCCGGCGGACCTGAGGACATCCGCGCCCGAGAGCTATGCGCAGAAATCATGCGAAGCGCAGCCGCAATTGCACGCGGTGTGGCAATGTCAACCGGCATCGATGGAGCGCCGCAGTCCGTGCCCGCCGCGCGCGCCGGCGATGCAATGGCCGGTCCGCGCGCGAATCCGCCCGACGAGGCGATCGCCGAGCTCGAGCGTTGCATGGCACAGCTCGGTGAAATGCTGCCGGCGCACCGTCGTGAGACGCTCGGCGCAGTTGCCAATGGAAGCCTGACCGCCGACGCTGCCCTGCAGCGTGTCGAGGCGGTTCGTAACCTCCAAGCGCTGTCGCAGCACGCCTGGCGCTCGGCGGCTCATCTGGTCGGTCGCGGCTAAAGCATGATCCGGAAAAGTGCGAAGCAGTTTTCCGAGAAGATCATGCGCAAACAACAACGTAAAGTGCGATGACGATTCATCCCAATCTCATCGCGCTTTAGATCACGCCCTTCCTGATCAGGAAGCAGCCATAGCCCCTGCTGTCACCGACCTGCACCACGCCAAAGCCGGCCGCCGCCGCGCGGTAAAAATCCTGACGCGCGAGCTTGCCGGGCGTCACGTTGCGGCCGGCCGCGCGCTCGATCTCCGCCAGCACCGCGCGTTGCACGTCGGGGACGCGATCGGGATCGTCGACGGGCGCCATCACGCGCACCGGATCAGGATCGAAATCGTCGAGCGGGTAGACCGACATGATGGCACGGATCGCCGTCTCCATGCTGATGCCCGGCAGCTGGATCAGGCGCTGCGACGTCGTGCTCGCCGCGATGCGGGTGGCCGGATGGTTGGCATCGACGAAGACGAGGTCGTCGCCATGGCCCATCGAGGCCAGCAGCCAGAGCAGGTCAGGCGTCAGGATTGGATCGATCGATTTCAGCATGTGACGGACGCTCCTCTCAAGGCATTGTTCACCATAGCAGGTTCCAAGCGTGATTCAGATCACGCAGCCTATCATGGTGACGGCGGTCACGGTCGCCGGGCTCGAACGCGGCCAAGCTGCCTCGCAACCAATCTCGCATCGAGATCAGTGCCAGAGGAGCACGCCATGTTCCGCCTAAAGCCTTTCCTGATGACGGCTAGCCTCGTGGGAAGCCTGTTCGGCTTCCTCTGCGGCCCTGTTTCCGCGCAAGTCGCTCCCGTGGAGGCCGCCCCCACCGCGCTGCAAGGCCCGGAGCAGCGGGTCGCGCTGGTGATTGGCAATTCGAACTACCAGAACGCGCCGCAGCTGCAAAACCCCGACAATGACGCACAGTCGATGGCGCAGTTCCTGAACTCGGCCGGTTTCGAGGTAGTTGCCGCGACCGACCTGACCCAGAACGACATGCTTCGCGTGGTCCAGGACTTCTCCGCCAAGGTGTCCGCGCGCGGCCCGAACACGGTGGCGATGGTCTATTACGCCGGCCACGGCGTGCAGCTCGCCGGCGAGAACTATCTCGTGCCCGTCGATGCCAAGGTCTCCAGCCCCACCGAGCTCGTCAACAATTCGGTGCGTCTGGTCGACGTGATGTCGACGCTGGAGTCGATCCCGAGCCGCATGCGCATCGTCATCCTCGATGCCTGCCGCAACAACCCCTTCCCCTCCGTCAACGACGCCGGCCGGGGCCTTGCCATCGTCGATGCACCGAACGGATCGATCGTCGGCTATTCGACCGCGCCGGGCGCCGAAGCGCTCGACGGCACCAATGGCCACAGCCCCTATACCCAGGCTTTCCTGAACATCGCCCGCGAGCCCAACGTGCCAATCGAGCAACTGTTCAAGCGCGTGCGCCTGCAGGTGAACCAGACCACCAGTGGCGCTCAGATCCCCTGGGAGAGCTCCTCGCTGACGTCTGACTTCACCTTCTTCGGCGACACCGCTGTTGCCGCCAACCGCGCGCCGGTGAATGCGCCTGTGGTGCAGATGGCCTCCAACCTGCCGAGCCGCTCGACGCGCCAGGCCTATGACTATGTCGTGTCCGAGGGACGGCCGGAGTACTATCAGGAGTTCATCCAGATGTATCCGCACGACCCGCTGTGCGACCACATCCGCTGGCTGCTCTCGAACCTCCTGCTCTCGCAGGCCTGGCACAAGGCGGTGCTGGCGAACTCGCCGCTCGGCTACCAGAGTTTCTACGACAGCTACGGCAATAGCCCCTATGGCTCGTCCGCATTGAAGCTCGCAGCGCAGCCGAAGCAGATCCCGCTGATGCAGGCGACCAAGTTCCTCGCGCCGCAGAACATTGCCCCGACATTCAAGGTCGGCAATCTCGGCGAGCCCAAATACATGCCGCTGATGCAGGGCAATGGCGGTGCGCAAGCGAACGGCAATTTGCCGGTCGTGCAGAAGCCGGTCGACAGCAATGTGATCGGCAAGCTCGGCAATGGCGGCCAGATCGTCAACCTGCCCGCCGGCAGCAACCAGCCGAACGGCGCGCCGTCACAGAATCCGGGCAAGATCGTCACCCTGCCTGTGCCGACCAACACGACCGGCAATAGTGGCGGTACCAGCAAGATCGTCACCCTGCCTGCGACCAACAACCAAAATGGCAGCACTAATGCCGGCACCAACAATGCCAACCCCGGCAAGATCGTGAGCATACCGGTCAATGTCGGCAAGGGCGGCTCGACGATCGAGACGAAGCCAATCGTCCAGACGCAGACCAACCCGATCCACATCAACAACGGCAACACCGCGATCGTGAAGCTCAACAACAATCCGGTGAACAAGGTGCAGGCGCAGAACAACCAGCAGAACAGCAACCGCCCGCAATTCAACACGACCAACCGCATGATCAACAATGGCGGCAACAACTTCCGCCAGTCGATGAATCAGGCGCCAAGCATGAACAATGTCGGAAACAATCGCCGCGGCGGCTTCATGCACTGATCGCACGGACAGCGCACACACGACAAAGGGGCAGAGCGGCAACGCTCTGCCCTCTTCATGTCGGGGAACACGGGTTCTCGCAGCCCTTGCAGACTTGGAAGAGGTCGTCATGACCGGGCTTGTCCCGGGCATCCACGTTCTTCGTGCCGTCAGGAAAGGCGTGGATGGCCGGGTCAAGCCCGGACAAGCCCGGCCATGACGCCGTGGACGCAATCAGCGTGCCCAACACTCATCTCATATGCGATTGCTTCCCGACGGGAAGAGGTGGATCACGTCGAATAGAGGATCAAGCCACCAGCTCGGCGAACAGATCCGCATCGACATTGCCGCCGGAGAGAACGATGACGACGTTCTTGCCGGCGACATCGAGGCGACCCGCCAGCAGCGCGGCAAGACCCACCGCGCCGCCCGGCTCGACCACGAGCTTCAGCTCGCGATAGGCAAAGCCGACGGCCGCGCCGACTTCCTTGTCCGACGCAGTGACGCCGCGCGCGAGCAGCTTGCTGTTGATCGCGAAGGTCATCTCGCCCGGCATCAGCGCCATCAGAGCGTCGCAGATGGTACGGCCCGCGGGTGGATGCGGCTCGCGATGGCCGGCGGTGAGCGAGATGCCGTGATCGTCGAAGGCCTCGGGCTCGGCCACCACGATCTCGGCCTGCGGATAGCGCGCCTTCACGGCGGTTGCGACGCCTGCGATGAGGCCGCCGCCGGAGGCCGGCGCGACCACGATGTCGGGGGCAACGCCGAGCGCCGCCATGTCCTCCGCGATCTCGCGGCCGGCGGTGCCCTGACCTGCGATCACGAAGGGATCGTCATAGGGTTTGACCAAGGTCGCGCCGCGCTTCTCGGCGATGCCGCGCGAGATGGCCTCGCGGTCGTCCTTGTCGCGGTCGTACAGCACGACCTCGGCGCCGTAGGACTTGGTGCGCTCGCGCTTCGACAGCGGGGCGTCTGCCGGCATCACGATGGTCGCCTGCATGTCGAGGATTTTTGCCGCCGCCGCCACGCCCTGGGCATGGTTGCCGGAGGAGAACGCGACCACGCCGCCGGCGCGCTTGTCCTGCGGGATCGAGAACACCTTGTTGAAGGCGCCGCGGAACTTGAAAGAGCCGGTGCGCTGGAGCATCTCCGGCTTCAGGAACACCTTGGCACCGACGCGCTCGTTGAGCACGGGAAAGGACAACAGCGGGGTGCGGATGGCGAAGGGCGCGATCACGCGCGCTGCGGCATCGATGTCGGCAGGGCCGATCGGGAGGAGCTGTTCGGTCATGTCGGAACTTTATCGCGGCCAATGAGCCCCGGGCAAGACACCTCCGCGCGAGGGACCCGCACCCTCAGGCAACGAAGCGTGCCGTCTCCGTCCCGTTCCGGTCTGACAGCACCGCGCCGACCGCCTGGATGCTGTCGATGAACACCCGGGCCGAGGCCTCCCAGGTGTAGTTGGCAGCGAACTCGACGCAGTCCTGCCGGGAGATGCCGAGCGCCGCAAAACAGGCGCTGCGCAGGTCGTGATCGAGCGCGCCGACCGGCGCATCGCCGATCACGTCGCGCGGGCCCTTCACCGGAAAGGCCGCAACCGGCAGGCCGCTTGCGAGCGCCTCCAGCAGGACAAGACCGAACGTGTCGGTCTTGCTCGGAAACACGAACACGTCGGCCGCGGCATAGATCTCCGCCAGTGCCTCGCCGTGCTTCTCCCCGAGGAAAATCGCATCGGGATAGGCGTCTTCCAGCGAGGCGCGCGCCGGGCCGTCGCCGACGACGACCTTGGTGCCGGGAAGGTCGAGCTCCAGGAAGGCTTCGAGATTCTTCTCCACCGCGACGCGGCCGACCGAGAGGAACACCGGCGCGGGCAGGCAGAGGTCGATGGCGCGCGGATGGAACAAGTGCGTGTCGACGCCGCGCGGCCACAGCACGACATTGTCGAAACCGCGCTCGGTCAATTCGCACGCGAGCGCCGGCGTGGCCGCCATCACGGCGCGGCTCGGCGCATGAAAGCGGCGCAGCGCCCGCCAGATCAGCGAGCCCGGCACCGGCACGCGGGCGCGGACATATTCGGGAAAACGGGTGTGGAAGCTGGTCGTGAACGGCAGTTTACGCTGGCGACAATAGCGGCGGACCATCAAGCCGATCGGCCCTTCGGTCGCGATATGGATGCTGTCGGGGCGTGCCTCCTCGATCAGCTTGGCGATCCGCGCCGGTCGCGGCATCGCGAGCCGCACGTCGCGATAGCTCGGCATTGCGAAGGTGCGGAACGATTGCGGCGTCAGGAATGTAAACTCGACGCCAAGACCTTTGACGCAAAGACCTTCGACGTTAAGACCTTCGACGTTAAGCCCTTTGGCGGCCTCTGCGAGCTTGGTCAGCGTCCGAACCACACCGTTGACTTGCGGGTGCCAGGCGTCGGTCGCGACCAGGATGCGCATCAAGCCGCCTCTGTTACGCAGCTCTGGCTGCCACCTGCGGAACCTGCGCCGGCTTCCGCAGCTGGTCGGCCCAGGTGATGATCTCGAAATGGCCGTCGTCGTGCTCGACCAGCGCGGTGCAGCTCTCGACCCAGTCGCCGCAATTCATGTAGCGGATGCCAGCCTCGTCGCGGATCACGGCGTAGTGGATATGGCCGCAGATCACGCCGTCGGCGTCATGGCGCCGTGCTTCGGCGGAGAGCGCCTGCTCGAACGCGCCGATATAGTTCACCGCGTTCTTGACCTTCTGCTTGGCCCATTGCGACAGCGACCAATACGGCACGCCGAACATGCGGCGGAAGAAGTTGACGAAGCGATTCATCTGGATCGCGAAGTCGTAGGCCTTGTCGCCGAGATGGGCGAGCCAGCGCGCGTTCTGCACCACGAGGTCGAAGATGTCGCCGTGGATGACGAGGTAACGCTTGCCGTCCACGCCGGTGTGGACGGTGTTCTCGACGACGTCGATGCCGCCGAAATGCGTGCCGTAATAGTTGCGCAGGAACTCGTCGTGATTGCCGGGCACGTAGATGATCTTGGCGCCCTTGCGCGCCTTGCGCAGCAGCTTCTGGACGAGATCGTTATGCGATTGCGGCCAGTGCCAGCTCGATTTCAGCGCCCAACCATCGACGATGTCGCCCACGAGATAGATCGTATCGGCATCGTGGTAGCGCAGGAAGTCGAGCAGAAGATCGGCTTGCGAACCGCGGGCTCCGAGATGAACGTCGGAGATGAACAACGTGCGAAAGCGCCGCTCCGGGCTCTCGTCACTCACATCGTAACTTCCCATGCGACCGCCCGTAACAATTTCCCGTGACAGGGGGATGACGACTGAAACTTTGAGGCGCCCTCAGATACGAATCAAACCATGCCTCGCCCTCTCCGCGAATATCAGTCGCATGCGACAATCAGGCGACATGAAGCGGTGGAGATCGCCCGCAAAGCTACGGAACCCCAAAGGCGCTGTTGGTTAACGCCGGGAGCCGCCGCGCCGCACGAGGGCGACGTCAATAGATCTTGTGGAAATGGTGGATCGGCCCGTGGCCGTGGCCGACGCTGAAGCGGTCGGCGGCGGCGATCGCCGCGCTGATCCAGGCCTTGGCGCTCTGCACGGCACGCTCGAGAGCCTCGCCCTTGGCAAGCCCGGCCGCAATCGCCGACGACAGCGAGCAGCCAGTGCCATGGGTATTGCGTGTGACAACGCGCGGCGCGGCAAGTGCGACCGTTTTCCTGGAATCGACGAGATAGTCGATGCTCTCGCTGCCCTCGCCGTGCCCGCCCTTGATCAGCACCGCGCGGCAGCCGAGTGCCAGCAGGCGGCGGCCCTGGCGCTCGATCTCGGCCTCGCTCGCCGCGACCGGCTCTTCGAGCAGCGCGGCGGCTTCCGGCAGGTTGGGCGTGATCAGCGAGGCGAGCGGCATCAGTTTCGTGCGCAGCGCGTCGACGGCTTCGGACGCCAGCAGGCGGTCGCCGGAGGTCGCGACCATCACGGGATCGAGCACGATATGGCCGGGCTTCCACCGCGTCAGCGCGGCCGCGATCGCAGCGATGCTGGCGGCCTGGGCGACCATGCCGATCTTCACCGCGCCGACCTCGAGATCGGAGAACACCGCGTCGATCTGAGCCGTGACGAAATCGGCCGGCACCGCGTGAATGCCGGTGACGCCGCGCGTGTTCTGCGCCGTCAGCGCCGTGATGGCGGAGGCGCCGTAGACGCCGAGCGCAGCAAAGGTCTTCAGGTCCGCCTGGATGCCGGCGCCGCCGCTCGAATCGGAGCCGGCGATGGTGAGCGCGACCGGCGTCGTCATCGCGGGAGACATCTGCTTGATACGGACAGCGCCATGGCCTGTCCTAGCGCGGCCGGAGAACGCCAGCAAGCGTTGCGGGCCGCGGGCAGTCGTGATTCGCTGTGCCGACGGCCCCCCGAATCAGGTGGAGCCGATCCGGCGCGGCATCGGCGCCCCGCAATCGTGCGGGCTTGCAAAATGCAACCGCGCCGTCCCCTTGGTATGGTCTCGCGTTCGGCGTGTGCGTCCATGCGTGAGAGGTTGGGCGGCGGGACCCGTCCAACGGCGCCAGTGAAGCGGGCCGCCGCGGCCCGCGAGGGCGTTGAATGCCAGCTTGGGGGTGGAACCGTGTGGGCCTTTCTCGAACGTATCCTCGACTCCTCGATGTTCGCGGCGCACGGCATCTGCCTGCTGTGGGAACCCGAACTGATCTGGCTCCATGTCGTCTCCGACGCGATCATCGCGGCGGCCTATTTCTCGATCCCGTTTGCCCTTGCCATTCTCGTCACCAAGCGGCGCGACCTCAAATTCGGCTGGGTCTATTGGGCGTTCGCGATCTTCATCATGGCCTGCGGCCTGACGCACGTGCTGGCGATCTACACGCTCTGGGTCCCGGTCTACGGCATCGAGGGCCTCGTCAAGGCGGTCACGGCCGCAGCCTCCATCTTCACTGCCGGCGCGCTCTGGCCGCTGCTGCCGAAGATCCTGACGATCCCCTCTCCGTTCGAGCTGCGGCAGGTCCAGGCCGCGCTCGAGGAGGAGGAGATCAAGACCCGGGACGCAACGCTGCTGCTCAAGCAGGTCAGCGAAGCCCAGCGCGCGATGCGCGAGAGCGTGGTGCGCCTCACCGCGATCGTCGAGACCGCGGTCGACGGCGTCATCCTGTTCGATTCCCAGGACCGCATCCTGCTGTTCAACCCGGCCTGCGAGCGCCTGTTCGGCTACGAGGCCGGCGAGGTGATGAACCGGAATGTCAGCATGCTGATTTCAGGCGCGGACGCGGCGCCCGACCGCCGCGCGAGGCAGTTTGCGACCGGCGGCGAGGCCGTCGGCCTGCGCAAGGATGGCTCGACCTTCCCGATGAACCTGTCGGTCGGCCAAGCCCGGCAGGATGGCGAGTTGATCTTCGTCGGCATCGTCCACGACCTCACCGCGCGCAAGCTGACCGAGCAGCAGCTCCAGCAGGCGCAGAAGATGGAGACGGTCGGTCAGCTCTCCGGCGGCATCGCGCACGACTTCAATAATCTGCTCACCGTCATGATCGGCAACGCCGAGCATCTGAGCGAGCAGCTCAAGGCAAGGCCCGACCTGCGGCGATTTGCCGACGACATCTGCCTGTCGGGCGAACGCGGCGCCGAGCTGACGCAGCGGCTGCTCGCGTTCAGCCGCCGCCAGCTGCTCCAGCCGCAGACGATCGATTGCCGCAACCTGCTCGAGTCCATGTTCAAGCTGCTCAAGCGCACCTTGCGCGAGGACATCGAGATCAGGACCGCCTCCGGGCCCGGCACGATTCTGGCCTTTGCGGACCGCGCCCAGCTCGAATCCGCCGTGCTGAACCTTGCGCTCAACGCGCAGGATGCCATGCCGTCGGGAGGACATCTGACGCTGAGCACGGAGCTGGCTGCGATCGACGAGGACTATCGTGCCCTTCATCCCGAAGTCGCATCCGGCAGCTACGCCATGATCGCGGTCACCGATGACGGCGAAGGCATGACGCCTGACATCATCGAACGCGCCTTCGAGCCGTTCTTCACCACCAAGGAGGTCGGCAAGGGTTCTGGCCTCGGGCTGAGCATGGTCTACGGCTTCGCCAAGCAATCCGACGGCCATGTCTCGATCTACAGCGAGGTGGGCCTGGGGACGACGGTCCGGATCTATTTGCCGCGCGCCGACGCGGGACAATCGCAGGCTGACGTCGCGGATGGCGAGGACGCAGCGCCACGCGGATATGAGACGATCCTGATCGCCGAGGACGATCCGTTCGTCCGCTCCTCCGCCATCCGCCGGGTGGAAGCGCTCGGCTACAGCGTCGTTGCCGCGGTCAACGGCAAGGAGGCGTTGCAGCGGCTGCGCACCGATCCCGGCATCGACTTGCTGTTCACGGACATCGTGATGCCCGGCGGCATGAGCGGCTGGGAACTCGCCGATCAGGCGCGGCGGATTCGCCCAGGTCTTCCGGTCCTGTTCACCTCCGGCTACGCGCTGGAGACCCTGGTCGAGCAGGGCCGCGCGCATACGCAGGCGATCGTGCTGACCAAGCCCTATCGGAAGGCCGAGCTCGCGCAGCGGCTCAGGGACGCATTCGCCGCGGCGTCCGTGATCACGTAGACCCGTCGATCGGAGGCTGCCGAACGTGCTCGGGCCTGCGTGGTTCGAGACGCCCGCTTTGGCGGGCTCCTCACCATGAAGGTCTGATATCTCGCCGCGAAACAGGACCTCATCCTAAGGGCCCGCCGCAGGCGGGCGTCTCGAAGGATGGCCGCGGGCGGCATGTCCCCGCGGCCGACAAGCCCGCTTGCTAATCCCGGCCGCTTTTGGCCTATTAGCCGGAACACTATGCCTTCGGAGTGACTGCAATGGTTCCCTTCTTCGTCCAGATCAAATGCAAGCTCGGCCAGTCCTACACGGTCGCCAATGCGCTCGCCGAAGCCGAGATCGCCTCCGAGATCTATTCCACCGCCGGCCATTACGATTTGCTGGTGAAGTTCTACGTCGACAAGGACACCGACATCGGCCACTTCATCAACGAGAAGGTGCAGGTGCTGCCGGGCATCCAGGACACCCTCACCATCATCACCTTCAAGGCGTTCGGCACGGGCTAGCACGGCGGCGCCAGAGCACGATGCAATTAGGTTCGGCGGGCTGTCTGTAGTGCACCTCTCCCCGTCGGAGGTCGAATTGCTATGGCGCGCAATCGCGCCTCAGCAATCCGGGTGAGGGGCCGCGGCGCTCAGTCCTGAGCCGCATCGATACAACCAAAACTCATCCCACTTTAGCTTGTTGCCTTGCGCTTGGGCGGCGTCGGGCCGTCCACCGGCGGCAGCGATTTGATGTACTCCGCCATCGCCGCGAGATCCTCGTCCGGCAATTGCGAGGTGTTCTTGATCACGCGCGTCATGGCGCCGCCGACGCTGTCGCCGTCGGGCAGTTCGCCGGTCTTGAGGAAATAGGCGATATCCTTCGCGCTCCATTCACCGAGCCGTTTCTGCGTGATGTTGGGCACCCAGCCCTCGCCTTCCGGATTGGGACCGCCGGCAAAGCGCTCGCCCGAGATGATGCCGCCGAGCGCGTTGCGCGGGCTGTGGCACTCGGCGCAATGGCCAAAGCTGTTGACGAGATAGGCGCCGCGATTCCACTGCGGCGATTTGCTGGGGTCGGCGACGAACGGCTTGCCGTCCATGAACAGGAATTTCCAGATACCGATGTTGCGGCGGATGTCGAAGGGAAAGCGAACGTCATGGTCGCGCACCCTGCCTGCAACTGGCGGCAGCGTTTTCAGATAGGCGAAGAGATCGAGCACGTCCTCGCGCCTGGCATGCTGATAGGAGGTGTAGGGAAAGGCGGGAAAGTAATGCTGCCCGCTGGGCGAGACCCCGTGCATCACCGCGTTGACGAAATCGGCCTCTCGCCATTTGCCGATGCCATCGGTCGGATCGGGCGAGATGTTCGGCGCGTAGAACGTTCCGAACGGCGACTTGATCGCGACGCCACCGCCGAGCCTGAGGCGATCGTCCTGGCCGGGAACGGCATGGCAGGACGCGCAGCCGCCGGCGTTGAACATCACCTCGCCATTGGCAAGGTTCGCCACATGGGTCGGCGCGGGGCCCACGGCCGCCACCACCGGCGCGCTGAGCCACCAATAGACGCCACCCGCTGCGATTGCTGCGAGCAGCGCCGCGATCATTGTTCGTTGCAACATCAGGTCCATCTACGCGGTTGCGGCAAGCCTAAGACCTCTCTCCGCGCGGCTCCAGCCACGAAGAATTTAGTCCGTCCCGCGCGCCAACGGGAATAAACTGAAACGGCGGCTGTTGAAAGTTTGGCAATCCAACGAGATCACCAGGGAGAATGTCATGAACAAGATCGTGATCGCCGTGTTCGCGCTCGGCACTTTGGCTTTTGCAGGCTCGGCCAGCGCCGAAAAGCTGAAGGCAACGCTCGACGGCAAGTCCGAGGTGCCGGCAACGACCAGCAGCGGCACGGGGACGGCGGATCTCGACTATGACGCCGCCAGCAAGAAGCTGTCCTGGAAGCTCACTTATTCCGGCCTGTCCGGTCCCGCCACCGCCGCGCATTTCCATGGGCCGGCCGAGGCCGGCAAGAACGCCGGCGTCATGGTGCCGATCCCGAATGCAGCCTCGAGCCCGGTCGAGGGCTCGGCGACGCTGACCGAGACCCAGGCCGCCGATCTCCTCGCCGGCAAGCTCTACGTCAACATTCACACCGCGGCCAATCCGGGCGGCGAGATCCGCGGACAGGTGACGAAGTAAGGCAAGCTTGCTTCGTAGGCCAAGTCTCCTTCATCGGCAAAGGCCGGGCGCGCGGCAGGCGCGTCCGGCTTTTCGATTCGAGCGGCATGTCGCAGTCTGGCAATTCCGGCACTCCTGCCTTGTCTGCCTCGTGCGGCAGCCCTCCGGTGCACAGAGCAACGAGGCGGCCGCAGCGATCATGTCCAATCCGCTTTGAGCATGATCTGGAAAAGTGCGAAGCGGTTTTCCCTCGCGACATACGCGGAACGCCTTTGCGCGCAGATCAGGCGGCGTTCAGCGCCTGTCCGAGATCGGCGATCAGGTCAGTGGGATTCTCGATCCCGATCGACAGCCGTATCGTGCAATCGAGCACGCCAATTTTCTGACGGATGTCGGCGGGAACGCCGGAGTGAGTCATCGTCGCCGGCAGGCTGGCGAGCGACTCCGTTCCGCCGAGGCTCACCGCGAGCTTGAAGATCTGCAGCGCATTGAGGAATTTCACCGCTGCGTCCTTGCCGCCGACGATGTCGAACGAGAAGGTCGATCCCGCCCCCAGGCACTGCCGCGCGAACACGCGCCCCGCGGGCGAGGCCTCCTCGTGATGGCCAAGGTAATGCACCTTCGCCACCTTGACATGGTCGCGCAAGAAGTCCGCGACGAGCCGCGCATTCGCATCGGCCTTCTCCATGCGCAGACTGAGCGTCTCCAGCGAGCGGTTGATCATCCAGCAGGAATGCGGGTCGAGCTGGGTGCCGATGGCGCCGCGCAGCGCCTTGATGCCCTTCATGGTCGCCTTGCTGCCGAGCGCGGCGCCCGCGATCAGGTCGGAGTGACCGCCGACATATTTGGTCAGCGAGTACAGCGAAATATCCGCGCCATGCTCGATCGGCCGCTGAAACACCGGCCCGAGCAGCGTGTTGTCGCAGGCGATGACCGGCGTGTGCCCTTGCGCTTTTCCGATTGCCTCGGCGACGCGCCGGATCATCGCAATGTCGACGAGGCCGTTGGTCGGGTTGGCCGGCGTCTCGATCAGGATCATCGTGACACGGCCGTTGCCCATCGCCTCCTCCGAGGCCTGCCTGACCGCCGTCTCGTCGACACCGTCCGCAAAGCCCACGGCGCCGATCGACAGGCGCGCCAGCGTGTTCGTCAGCAGCGTTTCGGTCCCGCCATAGAGCGGCTGGGAGTGCAGGATGACGTCGCCCGGCCGGACGAAAGCGAGGATCGTGGTTGCGATCGCCGCCATGCCGGAGGAGAACAGGGCGCAGCTCTCGGTGCGCTCATAGACCGCGAGCTTGTCCTCGACGATCTCGCTGTTGGGATGATTGAAGCGCGAATAGACGAGACCCGCGCCCATCCCCTCCGGCGGCTCGCGCCGGCCCGAGACGAAATCGAAGAAGTCCTGCCCGTCCTCGGCGGTCTTGAACACGAAGGTCGAGGTCAGGAACACCGGAGGCTTGATGGCGCCTTCGGAGAGCTGCGGATCATAGCCATAGGTCAGCATCAGCGTTTCCGGATGCAGCATATGGTTGGCGATGTGGGTCTTCGACGGGAACGGTTTTGCCATGGCTTGCCTCGCTGGTCCTGATCGAGATGCGCGCCGCGCCTGAGCTTTTCGCGATGCTGAAGCAATCGGAATCGGACGCGCCGGTTCCGACGGCTCGCGTCAAACCCGACGCCATCCGTTACTCATCGCACGCAATGTACGGCCTCCGGATCACGCAAACACGACGTCTCGGACGCGCCGGTCCAGTCTTCAATGCGCCGGCAGCGGCTTCAACCCGGCCTTTGTGATGGCGGCTGCTGCGTCCGTCGAAGAGAGGAAATTCAGCAGGGCGATTGCGGCCTCGGCATGCTGCGAATTCTTCGGCAACGCGCCGACGTAATAGGTCGGCGGTTGGATCTCCGACGGCACCGTGCCTGCAAGATCGACGCCCGGAACATGCATGAGTTCGGCGACCTGCTGGAATCCGATCTCCGCCTCGCCGCGGGCCACGACCGCGGCCACCGGCTCGCCCGAGGGCGGACCCGGCACCTTGCGGCTCTTGCCGGCGATCTCGTCGGCAACGCCGAGCTTTCTAAAGCCGACCGTCGACAGATAGGTGCCGCTCGAACTGTCCGAATAGGCGATGGATTTGGCCGCAAGCAATGTCTTGCGCAGCGCATCCATCGTGCTGATGTCGGGCTTGGGCTGTCCGGCGCGGACCACCATGCCGATGAACGACTGCGCGAGCTGAATCCGGCTGCCGGGGCGCGTCAGCTCGCGCTTGTCCAGGAGATCGACACCGACGCCGTCCATGATCACGACATCGGCATCCTCGCCGC
Organism: Bradyrhizobium sp. USDA 4486; assembly: GCF_054057995.1. Classification (NCBI taxonomy): domain Bacteria; kingdom Pseudomonadati; phylum Pseudomonadota; class Alphaproteobacteria; order Hyphomicrobiales; family Nitrobacteraceae; genus Bradyrhizobium; species Bradyrhizobium sp. USDA 4486. The sequence continues at coordinate 828,322 of NZ_JBSRZV010000001.1, read as the reverse complement.
GCGCGAGCCGCGTCGGGATCGCCTCCGGCGAATCGCCGATCGAAGGTCCGCGCGTGGTGACGAGCTTGTGCCCCGTCGACGCCTCGAACGCGGGGCCGAGCTCCTTGTACACGTTGAAGAAGCCGGCCGAGATCATCACCTTGAGATCGGCCGCTCTCGCGCCGGGCACCGAGAGGACAGCGATCAGAACGGCGAACAGGCAGACGACATGGCGCGGCACGTTAAGGACCTCGAGAGGCATTTCGCTTGCAGTGTCCTACGAAAGTCAGGCTGCGTCCAGCCGCGACATGCGAGGCAGCGAAAAAGGGCGGCTGCTTGCGCAACTGCCCTTTTGTTGATGGTTGGTAGCCCGGATGGCGCGGGTTGTCCGCCGAGGGCGAAGAGCGAAGGCGGAAGCGCCTCAGCTGTTCTTGACGCGGAACGTCTCGTGGCAGCCGCCGCATTCCTTGCCGACCGCGGGGAAATTCGCCTTGAGCGAATCCAGATCCTTGATCTTGCCCTTGGCCTCGTCGACGGTTTTGGCGAAGCTTGCGATCCTGGCCTCGAAGCCGGCCTTGTCCTCCCAGACCTTCGGAGAGGTCGAATAATCGCCGTCGAGCTTCACGCCCTTGGCGCTGGCCGGAAACAGCTTCGGCAGCTTCTTGGCGGTGTCCGCGAACTGCGCCAGCGCCGCGTCGACCGTGGCCTGATCGTAGGGCTTCTCGCCCTTGACCATCGCCGCGACCGCGCCGGCGTTCTTGCCATTGCCCTTCATGAGCGCCTGGACCTCCTTGACGGACTCCTGCTGCGCCCAGACGGCGCCCATCCCGAGCAGCAGCGCGCCCGCAACAACCAACACTCGCTTCATTCGCAAAATCCCTTTCCTGAGACAGGATCGTGCTGACCCCACAATGGGGCCAACACCGATTGACAGATTTCATTCCATCCCAAGCGCGGCGATCAATCGTCGCATTTGGGATGATTTGGTTCGGCTTGAACTTACAGGCTGTGGCGGCGGCGGTGCTCGCTGATCGCGATCCACACCCGCTCGGGCGTCGCCGGCATGTCGATGTGGTCGATCTTGTATTCGCGCCAGAGCGCATCGATGATGGCGTTGACCACGGCCGGACAAGAGCCGATCGCGCCGGCCTCGCCCGCGCCCTTCACTCCCATCGGATTGGTCTTGCAGGGAACGTTGTGGGTCTCGAACACGAAGGCGGGACCATCCGCCGCGCGCGGCAGCGCGTAGTCCATGAAGGTCGCGGTGATCAGCTGGCCGTCGCTGGCCCCATAGACCACCTGCTCCATCAAGGCCTGGCCTATGCCCTGCATGGCGCCGCCATGCACCTGCCCCGCAAGCAGCAGCGGATTGAGCGTCTTGCCGAAATCGTCGACGATGACGTAGTTGACGATCTTGATGATGCCGGTGGCGGGGTCGATCTCGACCTCGGCCAGATGCGTGCCATTCGGGTAAGTGCCGTCGGCGCTGGCAAAAGTCGCGCTGCCATTCAGCTTCGACGGATCGACGCCGGGCCGCTTGGCGAGATCAGCGAACGAGATCGAGCGGTCGGTGCCGGCGATGCGCACCACGCCTTCCGAGATCTCGAGGTCGCCGGCGCTGGCTTCCAGCGCCTGCGCCGCGATCTCCTTCAGCCTCGAGCCGAGCTCGCGCGTGGCACGCTCGACGCTGACGCCGCCTGACGGGATCGATGCCGAGCCACCGGTGCCGAGGCCGGTCGCGATCTCGTCGGTATCGCCTTGACGGACGTGCACGCGCTCCGGCGCCAGGCCGAATTGTTCAGCGACGATTTGCGCATAGGCGGTCTGGTGCCCCTGCCCGCTCGACTGCGTGCCGATCAGGACGGTGACGTCGCCATTGGGATCGAGCCCCACATTGGCCGTCTCCTCACCCATCACACCGCAGATCTCGACATAGCTGGCGAGCCCGATGCCGCGGATCAGGCCGCCCTTCTTGGCCGCCTTGGCGCGCTTTGGAAATTCCTTCCAGTCGGCAATCTCCATGGCGCGCTTGAGATGCGCGGCGAAGTCGCCGGAATCATAGACCTTGCCCGTGGCCGTCTTGTAGGGCAGCGCCTTCGGCGGGATGAAATTCTTGCGGCGGATCGCGTCCGGCGTCATGTCGAGCTTTCGCGCGCACGCGTCCACAAGACGTTCGATGACATAAGCCGCCTCGGGCCGGCCCGCGCCCCGATAGGCGTCCACGGGCACGCTGTTGGTGAAGATGGTGCGCACCCGGCAGTGGAAGGCCTGGATGTCGTAGAGGCCCGGCAGCATGCCGGCGCCGCCATGCGGGATGTAAGGCCCGAAGGTCGACAGATAAGCGCCCATGTCACCCATCAGGTCGCAATCCATCGCGAGGAACTTGCCGTCCTCGGCCAGCGCCATCTTCGCTGTGGTGACGTTGTCGCGCCCCTGCGCATCGCCCATGAAATGCTCGGAGCGATCGGCCGCCCACTTCACCGCCTTCTTCAGCTTGCGCGCCGCGACCGCCATCAGCGCGTATTCGCGGTACGGAAACAGTTTTGTGCCAAAGCCGCCGCCGACGTCCGGGCAGATCACCCGCATCTTGTCGGTGGGGATATTGAGCACGTTCTGGCACAGGATGTCGCGCAGGCGGTGGCTGCCCTGGCTGCCGACCGTCAGCGTCAGATGGTCGCGCTTGGCGTCGTATTCGCAGACAGCCGCGCGCGTCTCCATGAAGCTCGCGACCACGCGCGGATTGACGATCGAGATTTCGGCGACCGCATGTGCCTTGGCAAAGGCGGCCTCGGTTGCGGCCTTGTCGCCGATCGAGACGTCGAACAGCACGTTGCCCGGCTTGTCCGGCCAGACCTGCGGCGCGCCCTTCTTGACGGCATTGACGACGCCGGTCACCGCCGGCAGCGGGCTCCATTTGACATCGATCGCCTCGATCGCGTCGCGGGCCTGGTCGACGGTCTCGGCGACCACGAAGGCGATGGAATCGCCGACATGGCGCACCTCGCCCGCAGCGAGGATCGGGTAAGGCGGGCCGGTGAACGGATCGGTCTCGAGGTTGAACAGGCACGGCAGATTGCCGAGATCCTTGACATCATCGGCGGTCAGGATCAGCGCGACGCCCGGCAGCGTACGGGCGCGGCTCACATCGATGGTGTATTTGGCATGCGCATGCGGCGAGCGCAGCACCAGGCAGCGCAGCGCGGCCTGCGGCGTGTAATCGTCGGTATAGCGGCCCTTGCCGCGGATGAGCGCGTCATCCTCCTTGCGCAGCACGCTTTGGCCAACGCCGAACTTGATGGGAGCCGCCATTGTCTTTTCCCGTTCTCATGGTTGTTTTGCGAACCATATTGCCGTGGAAAAAATGGCAAAGCAAATGGGTTTAGCAGTTTGCCAAGGGCGCTCCTCTCGCCGGCGCGGGGATGCTTCCTCTCAGGACAGGCTCATGAGCTCCGAGCCCCGATGTTCTGGTAGACCTAATCAGAGACGGGACGGTTGAGCAGCGCCTTCATCAGGGTACCGGGTCGTGAAGTTGGCCGCGCACCTCCGGTCCGGATTGCGCGAGCAATGTCCTGAACGGCGCCCGCTCCAGATCGGTTGCGGCTTCCGCACCGTGCGGCAGACGGCCGCGGCGGTGGATCTGCGAGATCAAGAACAGTGGACGGTTCTTCGACTGGATATAGATGCGGCCGATATATTCGCCCATCAGGCCGAGCACGAGGAGCTGAACAGAGGAAATCATGACGACCAGGAGCGTCAAACTGGTCCAGCCGGGCACAGTGCCGGAGAACAGCCAGCCTACCACCGCCACGATGCCGACAAACGTCAGCAAGCTCGTCAACAGCGCGCCGACATAGGTTGCGATCCGCAACGGCACCATCGAAAAGCTGATCAGCGCGTCGGCAGCAAAGCCGATCATCTTCACCAGGGGATATTTGGTGACACCTGCGAATCGTGGATGGCGATCGTATTCGTAGGCGACCTGCTTGTAGCCGAGCCATGCCACCATGCCGCGGATGAAGCGGTCATGCTCCGGCATCTGCACGAGTTGGTCGGAGATCCGCCGGCTCATCAGGCGGAAATCGCCGGTGTCGACGGGAATATGGACGCGGGTGACTTTGGCAAGCAGGCGGTAGAACGCTTCCGCTGATTTCTTCTTGAAGCGGGTTTCGCCGGCGCGGCTGCGTCGCATGCCATAGACGACGTCGGCGCCTTCGCGCACCATCATCTCGTACATCGGCGTCAGGAGTTCCGGCGGGTCCTGCAGGTCTGCATCGATGACAAGCACGATATCGCCGCGCACGGTCGAAAGTCCGGCCGTGAGCGCGAGTTGATGGCCATGATTGCGTGCGAGCCGGACCGCGACGATGTTGCGGTCCTCCGCCAGAAGTTCGTTGATGATCTTCCAGGTATCGTCAGTCGACCCGTCATCGACCAGAATCAGCTCGAACTTCGGGCCACATAGCGCGCGCGCCGCCGAAACCATCTGGCGATGGAATTCGCGCAGCCCCTCTTCCTCGTTGTAGCAGGGCACAACGATCGACAGAAACATCTTTCCAGGTCGGGGCATCTCGTCCTGAAGGTCCATCTATCCGCCAGTCTCTGTCCGAGGGTGGGTCGGTCCAAATTCCCGCTTCCGATCTTCGGCCAAGTCCGGTTAATTGTTCATCAATTTTTAGACCCGTTGATGCATGATTCGAGCGGACGGATACCGATATCCAATTAAACGCTCGATAGCTGGATCGCCGTATGGACAAGGCCGAATTCGATCGCTTCGCCGACGCTTATGACGACCAGCATCGCGAGAACATCGCCGTTACCGGCGAGGGCCCGGAATATTTCGCCGAATACAAGATCAAGTCGCTCCGCGAGATCGTCAATCGCGCGCGTATCGAGGTGAAGCGGATTTGCGATTTTGGTTCCGGGATCGGCAATTCGATTCCGTATTTTCGGCGCTATTTTCCTGAAGCGGCGCTGACGTCCTCAGATGTTAGCGAGCGGAGCCTCGCATTGGGCCGGCAGCGATACCCCGAAGCCAGCAACTGCGTGCTGATCGAGAACGACCGGATTCCGGTCGAGGCCGACAGCTTCGACGCGGTGTTTTCAGCCTGTGTGTTTCATCACATCCCGCACGAGGAGCACCTGCGGTGGCTGCAAGAACTGCATCGCATCACTCGGCCGGGCGGCTTGATCGCCATCTTCGAGCATAATCCGGTGAATCCGCTGACGGTGCATGCGGTGAACACCTGTCCATTTGACGAGAACGCCAGGCTGATTTACGCTCGCGATCTTGCGAAGCGGCTGCAAGCCTCCGGCTGGGCCGCATCGCGCATCCAGTACAACCTCTTTTTTCCTCGCGCCCTCGCGCGGCTGCGGCCGTTTGAGAACAAGCTGGGTTGGTTGCCCTTGGGGGCGCAATACGTCGCCACAGCGCGCAAGGTTTAATCCCGCGGCAATAGGATGAACCACCGCATGTGGGAAGCAGCCATGCAGACCGCTTGCTATCGAGCACGCGTCCGTGTCTGGCGGCCATCGTCTACATCCCTCGACGGCTCCAGAGATCCGTTACGCTATCCCTTAGCGCGTCGATCGCGCGTTCAGGCGTGAAGCAGTCGATCTCATTGCGCGTCAAGCCAATATCCATCAGTTCCCTGTCACTGAGGTCCTGCAAGGTGACCCGTGGGATCCGGCGCCAGTCCTGAAACGCACGCCAATATCGCTTGAGCGGGCTCAAGACAATGGAGAGGTCAAGGCCGCGCCTCACGGCATCGCCTTCCGTCTCGCATGTACTGTCCGTCAGTTGAGCTCGCACGCTCCTGCTGTTGTGCCGGCAGAGAGCGTGGCCAATGAAAAGGCCCCGTCCGATGCCGGCGGGGCCCTGGTGGAAAGATGTCGTCGTCGAATTCCTAGCGCGCGACTCCTCCCACGGCCCAGCCGAAGAGGGTCATGTTCATCGAGTTCAGTTTGCGCACGGATTTGATCATGAGGCGTTAGTACCACGCCAACCGCATAAAATTAAGGGCTGTGCGTAGGTTGATTGCATCCTGGAGGCGAGCGCGCCGCGCTCCGGCGCCTAAAAGCATGATCCGGAAAAGTGCGAAGAGGTTTTCCGAAAAGATCATGCGCAAACAACATCCTAAAGCGCGATGACGATTCATCCCAATCTCATCGCGCTTTAGCCGCGCACCAGTGAGACCAGCCAGCCGCGGCCAAACAGGACGAGGATCGCGAGCGCGTAAACGATCGTACCCCCGAGGGCCAACAGGACCAGCGTCAATTCATCGTGGAAGTGCATCGAGCCCAGAGCCAAAGCACTGACGCGCGCGATCAGCCAGAAGGCAGCGGCGACAACGATGCCGATCAGCAGGAATTTGGCGAGCGCCATCAGCCAGGCGCGGTCCAGCACGAGAAAGCCGCGCCGCACGGCGAATAAGAGCACCAGCAGCAGATTGGTCCAGATCCCGACCGCGGTCGCGAGCGCAAGGCCGATCTGGGCGAGCGTGCCCATCAACGCGAATTTCAGCGCGACGTTGACGGCGATGCCCGTCAGCGAAGCGCGCACCGGCGTTGCCGTATCTTTGCGCGCATAGAAGGTCGCGACCGCACTGCGGATCAGCACCGCGGGGATCAATGCGATCGCGTAGGCCGCGAGCGTCGCGCCGGCGGCGGCCGCGTCCGCCCTCGAGAACGCGCCGTGGGCGAACAGCGCGCGCATGATCTCTTGGGGCACAGTGAGGAAGGCGGCGACGAATGGAACCGAGAACAGCAGCGTGAAATCGAAGGCGCGGCGCTGCGACTTCATCGCACCGTCATGGTCGTTCGCCGTGATCCGCCGCGACATCTCCGGCAGCAGCACCGTGCCGATGGCAATGCCGATGACCCCGATCGGCAGCTGATACAGCCGGTCGGCATAGTACAGCGCCGACAGCGCGCCGGCCGGCAGGAAGGTCGCGATGATCGTGTCGGCGAACATCGCGACCTGCGTGCCCATCGAGCCCAGCGTCGCCGGGCCAAGCGCCTTGAAAAATCCGCGGACATCCTCGTCGAGCTTGACCGGCGCAAAGCGCGGCAGGCCGCCATGGCGGGCGAGATCGCCGGCGAGCAGGAAGTATTGGAGGAAGCCCGAGATCAGCACGCCCCAGGCCGCGGCGTGACCCGCGGTCGGAAACCAGGCGGCCAGCGCCAGTGTCATCATCATCGCGACATTGAGGAAGATCGACGCGGCAGCGGCGCTGGCAAAGCGCTGCATCACGTTGAGCATGCCGCCATAGAGCGTCACCAGCGTGATCAGCAGCAGGTAGGGAAAGGTGATCCGCGTCAGCTCGATCGCAAGCTTGCGCTGCTCGGCATCCTCGGAAAAGCCGGGCGCAAGCAAGCTCATGGCCTGAGGCATGAACAGCCAGGCCAGGATCAGCAGCACCACCTGCGAAGCCAGCAGCAGCGTGAAGATGCGGTCGGCAAACAGTTTTGCCGCCCCTTCCCCGCGCTCGCCATGGACATGGGCATAGGCCGGCACCCAGGCGGCGTTGAAGGCGCCTTCGGCGAAGATCGCGCGGAAATGATTGGGCAGCCGCAGCGCCACGAAAAAGGCGTCCGCCACCGGGCCGGCGCCGAGGATCGCCGCCAGCATGATGTCGCGGGCAAACCCCGTCAGCCGCGAGAGCAGCGTGTAACCACCGACAGTGAAGATACGTCCGAGCATGCATCTGTTTTAGAGCATGGCACGATTAGGTCTAGGTGGTAGGCGCGAGGGAAGTGTGCGCTTGGAGCGCCGACGGTCTCCCCAGCGTCATGGCCGGGCTTGTCCCGGCCATCCACGCCTTGCCGCACACTCAAAGAACGTGGATGCCCGGGACAAGCCCCGGGCATGACGACCAGCGCAGCAAGAACGACGAAATCAGCCCGCGAGCGCGCCTTGCACGGCGGCGATGATTCGCTCCTGGTCGGCTTCGGTCAAATAGGCGTGCATCGGCAGGCTGATGACGTCCTGCGACAGGCTCTCGCAAGCAGACAGGCCGCCCTCGGCGACCGGATACTGCTTGTAGGCGGTCTGCTGGTGCATCGACTTGCCGTAATAGATCGCGGTCGGCACGCCCTGCGCCTGCAGCGCGGCGGCAAAGCCGCCGCGGTCGGTACCCTCAGGCAGCCGGATGGTGTACTGCGCCCAGACCGAGGTGTTGCCCGGCGCCAGACGCGGCACGGTGACGACGTTGGACAGACCCCGCGCATAACGCTCTGCGACCTTGTTGCGGGCGGCGATCTCGTCGTCGAAGATCTTCAGCTTCTCGATCAGCACCGCAGCCTGCATGGTGTCGATCCGGCCGGTGACCCCGAGACGGACGTTGTCGTATTTGTCGACGCCCTGCCCGTGCACGCGGATGCTGCGCAGCGTGTCAGCGAGCTCGTCGTCATCGGTGAAGATCGCGCCGCCGTCGCCGAAGCAGCCGAGTGGCTTGGCGGGGAAGAAGCTCGTCGTAGTGGCGAGCCCGAAGGTGCCGAGCTTGCGGCCCTTGTAGCTTGCGCCAAACCCCTGCGCGGCGTCGTCGATCACGAACAGGCCCTCGGCCTTGGCGATCTCGGCGATGGCGTCGTGATCGGCGGGCTGGCCGAACAGATCGACCGGAATGACTGCGACAGGCTTGAGACCGGCCTTGCGCGCGGTCGCGATGCCGCGCTTGAGCGAGTCCGGGCTCATGTTGAAGGTCGTCTCGTCGACATCGACGTAGACCGGGGTCGCGCCCATCCGTGCCGCGGGCGAAGCGGTCGCGATGAAGGTGAAGGACGGGCACAGCACGGCATCGCCGGGCCCGACATTCTTCGCCATCATCACCATCAGGATCGCGTCGGTGCCGCTGGCGCAGCCGATCACATGTTTGGCGCCCGCATAGGCCGCGAGCTGCTTCTCGAGCTCGGCGACTTCGGGGCCATTGACGAACTGGCAATGGTCCATCACGCGCTTGACGGCCGCATCGAGCGAGGCGCCGAGCCGCCGGCGCTGCGAGGCGACGTCGATGAAGGGGATGGGTTCGGAACGTAGGTGCTGGTTCATGGTCTGGTTCTTGGCGGCTTCTTGCGCGGTCGACATGGAAAGCGTTTTAGCCGGCGACCCGGCGCGGGGCCTGGCGGGCAGCTGACGAGGCCGCCGGCCGAGATGGCGTTTCGAGGCAGCGCGTTGCGATCTCGAGGCTGGCAACGCCCTCGTCGCCGGTGACCGCCGGCGTCTCGCCGTGGCGCACGGCCTTGAGGAACGCGATCAGCTCGGCGCGGAGCGGCTCGTCATGGCCGACCGGCAGATGCCGCATCGAATAGCTTCCGTCAGGCTTGAAGCCGAAGCATTCGGTGACCTGGCGCGTGAGCAGATCGCCCATCACATATTTGCCGCGGGTGGCGACCGTGACGCTGCGCGCCTTAAACGGCGTCAGCCAGTTGGTGTTGATGTGCGCGAGCACGCCGCTGGCGGTGCGGAACTGCAGCAGCGCGATGTCCTCGCGCTCGGCGACCGCGCTCGACAATTGCGGCTGCACCTCGATGATATCGGATTCGGTGAACCAGCGGATCAGGTCGATGTCGTGCACGGCGAGGTCGATGACGACGCCGACATTGGACATGCGCGGCGGAAACGGACCGACGCGGGTGATCGCGATGGAGAGGATGTCCTCGCCCGCGATCGCCTGCTTGACGGCGGCAACCGCCGGATTGAAGCGCTCGACATGGCCGATCATCAGCGTCACGCCCGCCTTCTGCGCGGCGGCGACGATCTCGTGGCCCTCTTCCACCGTGGAGGCGATCGGCTTCTCGACCAGCACGTGGATGTTCTTGGCGATGCAGGCGAGCGCGACCTCGTGATGCAGATGGGTCGGCGCCGCGATGGTGACTGCATCGACGCCCGCGGCGAGGAGCTGGTCGAGCGTCTCGAAGCCCTGGCAGCCCGCAAGCTCGGTGGTGCGGGTCAGGTGCGTCGGCGACGGATCGACCACGCCGACCAGGCTGACGCCGGGAAGACCGCTCAGCACGCGCGCATGGTTGCTGCCCATCACACCGGCGCCAATCACGCCGACGCGCAAGCCGGCCTTTGCCGGTTGAGACCCTTTGGAACTCATCTGATCGAACCCCGATTCAACGCAAATCCCCGGGCCGCTTCTAGCACGGACGTCACATTTGTGGCGAATGCCGGGTAAGTCACCCGGACACGATTTGATTCAAAAAATTACACGTTTCCCGGGCCTTAGGGCGCCGGAAGAGACCGCCTTCGGGCCGGGTCGCGTGATTCGGAGTTTGCTGGTTACGACCTTTGATAGTCGTCTTCAATCCGGATGATGTCGTCTTCCCCGAGATAGGAGCCGGTCTGGACCTCGATCAGTTCCAGCATGATCTTGCCGGGATTCTCGAGCCGATGGACGGCGCCCATCGGAATGTAGATCGACTCGTTCTCGTGCACGGTCTTCACCGTCTCGTTGACGGTGACCTGGGCCGCGCCGCGGACCACGATCCAGTGCTCGGCTCGGTGATGATGCTTCTGGAGCGACAGCCGCCCACCCGGCTTCACGACGATGCGCTTGACCTGATGGCGCGCGCCGTTGTCGACGGACTGATAGCTGCCCCAGGGACGATGCACCTTGAGGTGCTCCTCGGTCACCTTCGGCGCGACCTCTTTCAGCTTGGTCACAAGCCGCTTGAGGCCGTTGGCATCCTGCTGGCGCGAGACCAGCACCGCATCCGCGGTGGCGACCACGACGAGATCGTCGACGCCTTCAAGCGCGACCAAGGCGTGATCGCTGCTGACGTTGCAGTTGCGGGAATCCTCGAACACCACGGTCCCATGCGCGGCATTGCCTTGCGCGTCCTTGTCCGACAACTCCCACACCGCGCGCCAGGAGCCGACGTCCGACCAGCCGCAGGACACCGGCACGACGGCGGCGCGCGAGGTCTTCTCCATCACCGCATAGTCGATCGAGATCGCCTTGGCCGCGCCGAACGCCTTCGGCTCCAGCGTGACGAAGCCGAGATCGCGGCCGGCCTTGGTGACCGCACTGGACACCGCCTCGACGCTTGCCGCGTCGACCTTGCGGTATTCGTCGAGCAGCACGCTCGCCGGGAACATGAAGTTGCCGCTGTTCCAGAGATAGCCCGAATTGACGTAGTCGGCCGCCTTCACCGCGTCCGGCTTCTCGACGAAGCGCGCGACCGCGTGCACCGTGCCGGCGATCACCTCGCCCGGGCTGATATAGCCGTATTCGGTCGCCGGCCGCTCCGGCTTGACGCCGAAGGTGACGATGCGCCCGGTGCTCGCGGCGACAAGGCCCTCGCGGCAGGCGGCGACGAAAGCGGCATTATCCTGCACCACGTGATCGGCGGCGAGCGCAAGCACGATCGCCTCCTTGGCGCGCGCTTGCGCGAACGCCGCGCCCACGGCGATCGCGGGACCGGAGTCGCGCCGCATCGGCTCGAGGATGACGTCGGCCTCGATGCCGATCTCGGCGAGTTGCTCCAGCACCATGAAGCGGTAGGAGGCATTGGTGATGACGATCGGTCGATCGAACAGCGCGGCATCGGAGACACGCAGCAGCGTGTCCTGGAAGGTCGAGCGCGTGCCGAACAGCGGCAGGAACTGTTTTGGCCGCACCTCGCGCGAAGCGGGCCACAGCCGTGTGCCGGCACCGCCGCACATGATCAGGGGGATAATGCGTTTGTCCATCGTCATCTCAAACCTTGTGGTAGTCTCGGTACCAGGCGACAAAATTTCGGACCCCCTGCTCGATCGGCGTTGACGGCGCAAAGCCGGCGTCGCGCATCAGGTCCTCGACATCCGCGAACGTTTCCAAAACATCTCCCGGCTGCATCGGCAGCAATTCTTTGATCGCCGTCCGGCCCAGCTCCCGCTCCAGAAGCGCGACGACATGCATCAGCTCCTCCGGGTGGTGATTTCCGACATTGTAGACCTTGGACGGCGCATTTGCGGCGGCCGGGTCAGCCGCAGGCACCAAATCGATCAGCTTGGATAATACGCGGGTGACGTCGTCGATATAGGTGAAGTCGCGGCGCATTTTACCATGGTTAAAGAGCCGGATCGGCTTGCCCTGCATGATGGCGTTCGCAAACAGAAACATGGCCATGTCGGGACGGCCCCACGGGCCGTAAATGGTGAAGAAGCGCAAGGCGGTGACCGGCAGCCGGTAGAGGTGGCTGTAGGACTGCGCCATCACCTCGTTCGCCTTCTTCGTCGCAGCATAAAAGCTCACGGGATGATCGGTCCGGTCCTGCACAGAGAATGGCAGTTTAGTGTTGGCGCCATAAACGGAGGATGACGAGGCGTAGACGAGATGACGACAGCCGTTACGGCGGCAGCCCTCGAGCACGTTGAGAAAACCTGCCAAATTGGAATCGGCATAAGCATGCGGCTGCTCGATCGAGTAGCGCACGCCGGCCTGGGCCGCGAGATGCACCACCTGCGCAAATCCGTGCCGCGCAAACAGCGCCGCGATGGTGTCACGGTCGGCAAGATCGGCCTCGACGAAGGAGAAGCCGGCCTCGTTCCGCAACAGCGCGAGGCGCGCCTGTTTCAGTCCCGGATCGTAATAGCTGTTGAGATTGTCGAGCCCGACGACGGCCCGGCCTTCGCCCAGCAGCTGCCGGGCGAGGTGAAATCCGATGAAGCCGGCGGCTCCTGTGACCAAAATCGCCTGATCCGTCATCCTGTTCCCGCGGCGTTCCCAGCTCACGGCGCCTCTTTAGCCGCGGTCGCGAGGGGGTCGCAAGAGCCCGTTGCCTTCGTGGCCGCTCCAAATCACCGCTCTTGCAAGATCGGCGCCAAAACCATACCAAAGCGGCCAAATTCGGCGCCTGGCGTCGGGTAAGCTAACCCTGTTCATGCGGGCGAGATGCGCCGAATCCTGCTTTCTGCGACCAAGATCCTGATTTCCGCAGCGCTGCTCTACCTGGCGCTGCGCAAAGTCGACCTGTCCGAACTTCTGTCGCGCTTCAATGCGAGCAGCCTGTTCTGGATCGCCGCGGCGATCGCGGTCACGTTCCTGCAAATCTTCGTCGGTGTGCTGCGCTGGCGCGAGATCAGCGCCGAATGCGGCGCGCCGCTCGAGCTCGGCCGGGCCATGCGCTACAATGTGATCGGCGCGTTCTTCAACCAGACCCTGCCGTCCGCGATCGGCGGCGATGCGGTCCGGCTGTGGCTGGTCGCGCGCGCCGGCGCCGGATGGCGTGCGGCGACCTACTCGATCTTCGTCGACCGCGCGATCGGCCTTATTGCGCTCGCGATCCTCATCGTCGCGAGCCTGCCCTGGAGCTACAGCCTCATCACCGATCCGCATGGGCGCTCGGCACTGCTGCTGCTCGACCTCGCCGCGCTCGCGGGCGGGCTCGGCTTCCTGGTCTTCGGCGCGCTGAAATGGCGCTGGCTGAAGACCTGGTGGGCCACCCATCACATCCACGCTTGCGCCGTGATCGCCAACCGCGTGATCTTCAACGCCAGGCGCGGACCGATCATCGCGATCCTGTCCCTGTTCATTCACGTGCTCGCCATCGTTATCGCCTGGTGCGTCGTGCAATCGATCGCAGCACCGGTCAGCTTCGGCCAGACCTTCCTGCTCATCCCGCCCGTGATGCTGATCACCTTGATGCCGATCTCGATCGCCGGCTGGGGCGTGCGCGAAGCGACCATGGGCCTCGCCTTCGGCTTCGCCGGCCTCGCCACCAGCGAAGGCGTCAACGTCTCGCTGCTGTTCGGCGCGGTCTCGTTCATCGTCGGTGCGATCGGCGGCCTCGTCTGGATCTTCAGCGCCGAGAAGGCCGCGCAGGGATCGGCGCCGATTGGGGTGCCCGAGTGAACCCGGCCGCCGAAGCCGTTGCCGTCGTGCCCGCGCTGCTTGCCCTTGCGATCGCCGCGCTGATATCGGCCGTCATCACCTGGACGAGCCGTCCGCTGCTGCAGCGCTACGCATTGGCGCGGCCCAACGCACGCTCCTCGCATCGCATTCCGACGCCGCAGGGCGCGGGCATCGCGGTCATCGCCGCGACGCTGCTGGTCGCATTGGCATGGGCCGCCTGGGCCAACCTAGCGATTCCGCCGGCGCTCGTCGTTGCAACCGTCGTGATCGCAATCGTCGGGTTCGCCGACGACATCAAGTCGCTGCCGGTGCTGGTGCGGCTCGCACTGCAGGCCGCCTGCGTCGGCGCAGTGGTGTTCACCGCGCCCGAGACCGCGCGCATCGTGCCGGCGCTGCCGCTCGCGCTGGAACGAGGGCTCATCCTGCTCGCCGGCGTCTGGTTCGTGAACCTCGTCAACTTTATGGACGGGCTCGACCTGATGACGGTGGCCGAGGTGGTGCCGATCACCGCGGCGCTGCTGCTGCTTGGATGGCTTGGTGAACTGACCCGGCCGGCCGCAATGGTTGCGGCGACTTTATGCGGCTCCATGCTCGGCTTCGCGCCGTTCAACAAGCCGGTCGCAAAGGTCTTCCTTGGCGATGTCGGCAGCCTTCCGATCGGCCTGCTGCTCGGCTGGTGCCTGCTGGAGCTTGCCTGGCACGGACAGGTCGCGGCAGCGCTGCTGCTGCCAGGCTATTACCTTGCGGATGCCACCATCACACTGTTCCGCCGCATCGCGCGCCGCGAGCAGTTCTGGTCGGCGCACCGCTCGCACTTCTACCAGCGCGCAACCGAAAACGGCTTTACCGTCCCGCGGGTGACCGGGGAGGCCTTCGCGCTCAACCTCGTGCTTGCGGGGCTCGCCATCCTCACCGTTCAGGCCGGCTCGATGGCGGTCAGCGCGATCGCCTTGCTTTTAGGCGTGGTCGCAATCGGCTTCGTCCTGCGGAGGTTCTCGCGTCCTCAGGCGCCCTGACCCGTCAGTGCGAGCCGCAAGCCCTCGTCGAGGGAGACCTCGGGCCGCCATCCCGTCGACATCGCCTTGGAGACGTCGAGTTCGAGGGAGCCGATCACGCTGTCATATGCGTCCTGCTGGCGGATCGCGCCGAGAAGCCAGCTCAACAGCCTTGGCGGCACCCCGAACAGCCGCGGGCTCTTGCCGCACGCCCTTGCCAGGCGCCCAATGAATTCGGGCGTCGAGACCTGCTCGCTGTCGGCCACCAAGAATATCTCGAAATTGCTCGCAGGATCCGGACGGGACAGCCGGCGCAGGATGAATGACGAGAGATTCTGCACGGCCAGGAAGGCACGATGATTGTGGATCGCGGCGAATGGCAACGGCAGCCCCAGATTGACCGCACGCGTCAGCAGCGCGAAATTGCCCTTGGCGCCCGCGCCATAGACCAGCGGCGGCCGGATCACCGAAATTTTCATGTCCTTGTCGCGCGCCAGCGTCCGTAAGCCCGCCTCGGCCGCGGCCTTGGACATGCCATAGAGACCGCGCGGCGTGAGGATGTCGTCCTCCATGAACGGCGCACGGCCATCATTGTTGCGGCCGTGCACGAGAACGGTGCTGAGGAAGATGAACTGGCGCACGCCCGCGCTAGCCGCCGAGCGCGCCAGGTGCAGCGTGCCGGCAATGTTGACGTTGCGGTAGAGCTGGACCGCGTGCTCCTCGTGCTTGTGATGCACGCGCGCTGCAAGATGGACGACGGCGTCGACGCCCTCAAGCGCAGCTTTCCAATCGGTATCGGGACCGATCGATTCGATCACGACTTCGTCGTGGGTGCCAAGAGGGCCGCGGACCACTCGTCGCACCAGCCATCCCGCGCGCGAGAGCGCGGGCACGACATGACGGCCGATGAAGCCATTCGCTCCGGTCACCAATACGACAGCTTTACGCGCGCTCACCGCTGCTCCGATAGGTCCGGGTTGCGCAACAATTCATCCATCAGGGCGGCATAGTCGTTCATCGCACGCGCGCGGTCGAATCTTGCAGCCGCCTTCACCGCGCGCGCCGCCATCTCTCCGTCGTCGGAACGGGAGGCCGCGCGGATCGCCTCGGCGAGCCGATCAGCACGGCCTGGCGAGACGACCCAGCCGAGCCCGTTTTCCACGACCGTCAGCGCGGCCTCCGCCTCCGGCTCGGAGACCAGCACCACCGGACGGCCGACCGCCAGCAAATTGTAGAACCGGCTCGGCACCGAGACGCCCGCAACGTCTTTCCGATATGGAATGATCCAGAGATTGGCGGATGCCAGAAACGCCTCGAGCTCGGCATCCTCGACCCGCCCCACGAAGGAGACATTGGCGAGGTTCGCCTCAGCCTGCAACTGCTTCAGCCGCTCGAAACCGATGCCCCAGCCTGACAGGAGGAAGTAAATGTCCTGCTCGTCCTTCAGAAGCCGCGCCGCCTCGAACACGATCTCAGGATCATGGGTGAAGCCGAGATTGCCGGAGAGGCCGACGATGAAGCGCGCGGGAATCGCCTGGCGGAATGGATTGTCCGATGTGATCGGGCGCGCCCCGGGTGTGAGCGTCGCCCAGTTCGGGATGAAGCGGATCTTGTTCCGCGTCATGCCGGAATAGCTGAGCAGCGGCCGCTCGGCGTCGCGGCCGATAGTGATGACCGCGTTGAGCGCGCGGAACATCATGCTGTTGACGGCGCGCATGGCCCGCGTGACGATCGCACTAGGCTTGAGCAGGCCCGCCATCACCAGCACGTCCGGAAAGAGGTCGTGCATGATCAACGCCGAGCGCGCGCCCTTCAGCCTTGCTGCCGCGGCGACCGAATAAGGCAGCATGAACGGTGCGGTGACGGTGAGCACGACGTCGCCTCGCCTCAACTCCCGGATCAGCGCGAAGAAGATGCGCGCCGCGAACAGCAGCTCGGACATGCCGCGCCGCACCAGTGCCGCCTTGCCCGCCATCCGGTTCTTGACGGCGATGACGCGCGGCTTGCCCGGGCCGGTTTGCGAATCCGGCACTGCGCCGGGCGACCCCGATAGCACGACGACCTCGTGATCCCCGGCGATGCGGCAGGCGATTTCGGCCATAATCGCCGCGGTCGTGCTCGGATCGGGCGGATAGTGCTGGCTCGCGACGACGATCTTGCCTTGGGACTGCATGGTCACGCCGCGGTCGACCCGAACTCCGGAACCGCGTCCTTCAGGATGGTCCTGATGGTCGCCCGATCGTCGCACGCGATCGCCTGTTCCAGCGCGGCGATCCATTTGCGCAGCATCTGCATGGGCGGCTCGTTCGGCTGCGCGGCCATGATGCCCGCAACACCGATCTCCCGGGTCGGCTCCTCGGAGGCAAACAGGATCTCGTGCAGCCGTTCGCCCGGCCGCATGCCGGTGAACACGATCTCGATGTCGTGGCCCGGCTGGAGACCGGACAGGCGGATCATGCGCTCGGCGAGATCGACGATCTTCACCGGCTGGCCCATATTGAGGACGTAGACCGAGACGTCCGAGCGCTGAGTTCCGACCGCATGCGTCGCCGCCGTGATGACGAGATCGCAGGCCTCGCGGATGGTCATGAAGTAGCGCACCATATCGGGATGCGTCACCGTCACCGGGCCGCCGGACTCGATCTGGGCCTTGAACTTCGGCACCACCGAGCCGTTCGAGGCCAGCACATTGCCAAACCGGACCGAGATCAGCCGCATCGAGGGCTTGGCGCCCCCGCTTGCCACCGCAAGATCGTGATCGAGAGCCTGACAGTACATCTCGGCGAAGCGCTTGGTCAGGCCCAGCATCGACACCGGCTCGATGGCCTTGTCGGTCGAGATCATGACCATGGCCTCGGCGCCGGCAGCAAGCGCTGCGTCAGCCACGTTGATCGAGCCGAAGATGTTGGTCTTGACGCCCTCGCTCCAGTCCCGTTCGAGGATCGGCACGTGCTTGAGCGCTGCGGCGTGGAACACGATGTCAGGCTTGAACTCGGCCATCAGGCGCATGATGCGCTCGCGGTCGCGGATGTCGGCGATCCGTCCTTCGATCGCGGCCACAGCCCCGCGCGCGGTGAGCGTCTCCGAGACGGCGTAGAGCGCCGGCTCGGAATTCTCCACGATCAGCAGCCGCGCGGCCCCGAAGGCGACGATGCGCTCGCAGATCTCCGAACCGATCGAGCCGCCGCCGCCGGTGACGATGACAGCCTTGCCCCTGATCAGCGCTTCCAGGCGCGCATAGTCGATCTTCTCACTCGGCCGCAGTAGGAGGTCCTCGACCGCGACCGGGGTGAGGCGCGGCGTATCGCCGCTCTCCAGCGAAGGCATGCGGTTGACGATCGCACCCAGCTTGCGAGCACGCATCAGGATCGATTCCGGATGCGCCTCGGGCTCGAACGCCGACGGCGTCATGACCACGCGTGCAATCGCCTTGTTGCGCTTGGCGAAATCGGCGAAGACGTCCTCGATGTCGTCGATGCCGCCCAGCACCGGAATATTGCGGATGAGCTGACCGAGGTCCGACCGCGACGGCGACAGGACGCCGACCGGCCAGATGCGCTTGATCGCCCCACTCTCGATGCCGCGCAAAAGCACCTCGGCATCGGCGGTACGGCCGATCAGCAGGGTCGGCGCGGCATCCTGCTCCCGCGCGTGACGCCGTACTCGCGTATAGCGGAAGTACCGGTAAGCCATGCGCGGCGCGCTAAGGAAGGCGATCTCGAGGAACCAGTAGAGGACGATCGTCACCTTGCCGAGGAAGAAGGCGCCGCGGACGTTGGGCGCGACGAAGATGTAGTCGAGCAGAAGCAGGGCAACCGTCAGCACCGTCGCGACGCGAGTGATGTTCAGCGCGTCAGGCAGCGAGATGAAGCGCCATTTCGTCGTCGTCAGGTTCGAGAGGAAGAACACGACCACGCTGAAGGCGAGGAAATAGGGAAGGATCTGGAACAGCAGCGGCAAACGGTCGTAAAAGCCATCGCCCCCTTCGAAGCGCAGATAGAAGGCCACGAACAGCGCTGCTGTCGTCGCCAGCAGGTCGTGAAGCGCGATCAGGAAATTGCGCAAGGTGAGATGCGAAAGACGCGTCATCCGACGACCATGAAGATCCAACTTGTAACAACCTGATCGCGCTGATAACCCATCTCGACAGGAGTTGCCAGCCGCGCGGCCGTTCAGGAATCGACTTCCCCCAGCTTCGCCTCGGCCTGTTGTGCCCGGATCACCATGCCGCCGGCAACGCCGACGCCGATCACGTACATCCAGCCCTCGTGATAGTCGAACAGATGGGAATTGAACAGTGAGGTGAAGACGTTCTGGACCACGACGAGAAGGCCGACCCAGTTGGCGAGCCCGTCGCCACGGAACAGCAGAACATGAAGGATCCAGATCGCGTAGAGAGCGCCGATGCCCATGACACCCCATTGCACCGCGACGGAAAGGGTCTGATTATGCGGATTTGGGAACACTCTGGCTCCCGGGAGCCAGTCGGCCGCCGTGGCGGCCTTGTCAAACAGCCCTTGAATAGAGCCAGTCCCATGCCCCGCGAGCGGAGCTTGCTTGAGAAACCGGATTGATTTCTGCCAATACTCAAGTCGCTCGCCCATTGACGTCGGAGTATTGCGCTGCGTGTAGAGTTGGTAGTCGCTTGCGAAGGTGTCGACGGTCTTACGCAATTGCGTTGAGGTCTGCCAGGCGAGAACGGCGCCGACGAGCAGCGCCACAACGATGATCGCGATGCTGCGCCATCGCAGGTGCAGCAGCGCGAACACGCCGAACATGATCGGAACGGTGACGAGCGCGGTGCGCGACACCACCACGAAAGCCATGTTGACGAAGAAGCTCAGCGCCAGCGCTGTCAGCAAGCCTGCGAACCAATAGCGCTTCTGGCGCAGCAGCATCACGATCGGATAAGCCAGCCCGACCGCGCACAGCGCGAATTCCTGGCTCTGGTTGATGTAGTTCTTGACGAAGATGCCGCGTTCGGAGTGGTCGGGCTTGAGCGTCAGGTCGGGATAGAAGGCGACCAGCCAGGACATCACCGACAAGAGCGCACAGGACGCCAGGAAGGCGATGAAGATCCGGTGCCCGCGCGGCGAGCGCTCGAAATGATAGAGCAGCGCCGGCAGCACGAGCAGCTTGGCGGTCGGACTGAGCGCATAGAGGCGCGCGCCCCAGTCCGCTTCCGACCACAGCGTGCCCGCCAGCGCGAGCAGCACCAGCGCGATCGGCGCCGCGCAAATCGGACGCGTCAGCGATTGCAGGAATGCCCTGACGTCGAGGAACGGCACCATGCAGATGAGGAACGCGACGTTGAAGATCGCGGTCAGCGAGGTCGACCAGGGCAGCGCGACCACGGTCAGGATCGCGAACAGGTCGGCCGTCTCGCACCAGGCTGCCGGGCTGCGCAAGCGGCGCGACAGCATCTGGGCGGTCGTCTCGCCGGGCGGCGCAGTCGTCCGGGCGGTCATTTGAGCGGTCACTTGGCCCCTCCCCGCGCGCGGTGGACCAGCGCTGTCGTGCTGAAACCCTGGAGGATGTCGACCAGCACGACCACTCCGCCCGTGGCTTCGACGACCTCATGGCCGACCACCTGCTCGCGGGTGTAGTCGCCGCCTTTCACCAGCGCGCTCGGCTTGATGCGGGTGATCAGGTCGATCGGCGTGTCTTCCTCGAAGATGACGACGAGATCGACGGCTTCGAGCGCGGCCAGCACCTCCGCGCGCGCGCGTTCGTCCTGCACCGGGCGATCGGCGCCCTTCAGCCGCCGCACCGAGGCGTCGCTGTTGAGGCCGACGATCAGGCGATCGCAGGCCGCGCGCGCCGCGGTCAGCACCTTGACGTGGCCGGGATGCAGGATGTCGAAGCAGCCATTGGTGAAGCCGACGCGCTGCCCCTGCCGCCGCCATTCGGCGAGCTGCGCATCGAGCGCGCCTGGCTCGAGCACGATCTTCTCCTCGGCCGCAAGATAGGCATGCGGCAGGATCTTGCGCCGCAGCTCGGCGGCGCTGACGCTGGCGGTGCCCTGCTTGCCGACGGCAACGGCCGCAGCCGCATTGGCCATGCGCAGCGCCGTATCCCAATCCGCACCCGCGGCAAGCGACACCGCAAGCGCCGCGGCGACGGTGTCGCCGGCCCCGGAGACGTCGCGCACCTTCACCGGGAAAGCCGGAACATGAACCGCCTCGCCGTTGCGCGGCACCAGCGTCATGCCGTGCTCGCCTTGCGTGACCAGGATCGCCTCGCAATCGGCGAGCCGCATCACGTCCTCGCTGGCATCGACGATGTCTTGCGGCGTGTCGGCTCGGCTTCGCGTCGCCTCCGCAAATTCCTTGCGATTGGGCGTGAGCAGCGTCGCGCCGCGATAGATCGCCCAGTTCAGGCTCTTCGGATCGACGATCACCGGCTTGCCGGCTTGTCGCGCCGCATCGATGGTGTGGCGGATCACGCGTGCGGTCAGCACGCCCTTGGCGTAGTCCGAGAGCAGCACGATGTCGGCGCGTGCGATCAGTGGCAGGATCGTTTCGATCAGCCTGGCCTCGACATCGTCCGAGGCAGTTAGCGCCTGCTCCCAATCCGCACGCAGCATATGGGTGGAGAAATGCTCGGAGACGAAGCGGACTTTTCGCGTCGTCGGCCGCGAGGAGTCGCACACCAGTGCGCTCTCGATCCCGGCATGCTCCGCGAGCGCGGAAGCGAGCCGCTTGCCCGCATCGTCCTCGCCGACCAGGCCGACGAAGACGCAGCGCGCGCCGAGCGAGGCGACATTGCGCGCGACGTTGCCGGCGCCGCCGATATGGATCTCGCTGCGCTGTGCCGCGATGATGGGCGTCGGCGCTTCCGGAGAAATCCGCGACACCTCGCCATAGACGAACTCGTCCAGCATGATGTCGCCGATGCACAGCACCGTGCGGCCTGAGATGGCTTGCGCGAGAGCATCGAAATCGAGAATGGGCGTCGCCATGGGTCCTGAGATCTCAGCGGAAGCGGTCGGGCCGGTCGAGATAATTCACGACATAGGCTTTCACCGCATCCTCGAGCGGCGTGAAGCCGCCGTTATAGCCGGCGCGGTGCAGGCGATCGACCTTGCTCTGGGTGAAGTACTGGTAAGCGTTGCGGATGCTCTCGGGCATGTCGACATATTCGATATTGGGCTCGGTGCCGAGCGCGGCATAGGCAGCCAGCATCAGGTCCTTGAAGCTGCGCGCCTTGCCGGTTCCGACGTTGAAGAGGCCGGACACCGATGGCGTCGCGAGCAGCCACATCACGACGCGCACGACGTCGTCGACATAGATGAAGTCGCGACGCTGATCGCCGTCGGCGATGCCCTCGCGGTGCGACTTGAACAGCTGCACGACACGGCCGGCCTTGACCTCGTCGAAGCGGCGCGCCAGCACGCTCATCATCGAGCCCTTGTGGTACTCGTTCGGGCCGAACACATTGAAGAATTTCAGCCCTGCCCATTGCGGCGGGAGCGGATCGCCGTTCGCTACGCGCCCTGCGACCGCGAGATCGAACATGTGCTTGCTCCAGCCGTAGAGGTTCATCGGCCGTAGCTTTTTAAGTGCCGGCAACGAGTCGTCGTCGTCAAAGCCGGCCTCGCCATCGCCATAAGTCGCCGCCGAGGACGCGTAGATGAACGGCACGCCGCCGGCCGTGCACCAGTCCAGAAGACGCATCGACATGCGGAAGTTGGTCTCGAACACGAGATCACCGTCGCTCGCGGTGGTGGCGGAAATGGCCCCGAGATGAATCATGGCGTCGAGCTTGCGACCCTTCAGCCAGCCGAGCAGCTCGGCCGGCGGGACGATATCCACAAGCTGGCGCTTGGCGAGGTTCCGCCACTTGCCCTCATTGCCGAGCAGATCGCAGACCGCGACGTCGCTGCGCCGGGCGTCATTGAGCGCGGCCACGACATTCGATCCGATAAAACCGGCCCCGCCGGTCACCAGCAACATTCCACCTACCTGCCCGATTTTTTGCGGCCGGGTCCTGCCCTAGCGCATGATCCGCCAAAGTGTAAGCGGTTTTGGACCCGCACTGTCCCGGCTTTACCTGCCGGCCCGGAGCGGCTAACCGAACCACCGTACCAAGCTCATCCCGGCCCCATCAACGAATGAACATTGATTCGCAACTTAGCGGAGATGCAAATCGGGACGACACACGCCCGATCCTGATCATTCCCTATATGTGGATCGGCGATTTCGTTCGGAATCACACCGTGGTCCGGGTTCTTAGGGAGCGCTGGCCGAACCGGCCGGTCGATCTCCTGACCACGACCCTGTGCGCCCCGCTGGTGGATTACATGCCCGGGGTGCGCCGGGGCATCGTCTGGGACCTGCCCCGCAGCCGGCTCGCACTGCGCCGCCAGTTCGGCCTGGCAAAGCTGCTGCGGGCGGAAAACTACGGCACGGCCCTGGTGCTGCCCCGAACCTGGAAGGCAGCCATTGCGCCGACCCTGGCCGGCATCCCCGAACGGGTGGGCTGGGTCGGCGAGTTCCGGTTCGGATTGATCAACCACTGGCGCTGGGGTGAGAGAAAGCTGCCCCGCTTCATCGACGAGAATGCCGCCCTGGCCCAGCCCGACGGCGCGCCCCTGCCCCCGGAATGGCCGGTGCCGCAATTGCGGGTTCCGGCCGAGGAGATCGCCCGCTGGCGCGAGGCCAATGGGCTGAGCGCCGGTGCCGCCGTGGCGCTGGCCCCCGGCTCGGTTGGCGTGTCCAAGCGCTGGACCTACTATCCGGAAGCCGCGCGGCTGCTGGTTGAGCGCGGGCTCGAGGTCTGGGTGGTCGGCGGCCCCGCCGAAAAGGGCCTCGCCCAGGAGATCGTCGCGGCGGGCGGGCCGGATGTCCGCGACCTCACTGGCAACGATCTGCGCAACGGCGTCCTCGCCATGGCGGCCGCCGGCGTCGCCATCAGCAACGATTCCGGCCTGATGCATATTGCCGCCGCCCTGGGCACGCCCACCATGGGCATCTTCGGCCCGACCAGCCCCTATCTCTGGGCCCCCCTCAATGGCCTTGCCGCAACCGTGGTGCAGGACAAGAGCGTGCTGTCCTGCCAGCCCTGCCAGCGCACGATTTGCAAGATGAACGACCACCGCTGCATGCGGGACATCGCGGCGTCGGAGGTGGTCGAGATCGCACGAGACGTGCTTGCCAGGACGCAAGGACTTGCAAATGCCTGAGGGCCGCGCGGCGAAGCCCGCCGCATTCCTCGACCGCGACGGCGTCATCAACCATGACGACAGCTATATCGGCACGCGAGACCGCATCCGCTGGATGCCGAACGTCGCCAACGCCATTCGCCGTCTCAATGAGGCCGGCTATCTGGTCTTTGTCTTCACCAACCAGTCCGGCGTCGCGCGTGGCCTGTTCACTGAAGACGACGTGCACGCGCTACACAACTGGATGCGCGACGAGCTCGCGGGCGCAGGCGCGCGGGTCGATGACATCCGAT
Source organism: Bradyrhizobium sp. USDA 4486 (assembly GCF_054057995.1). Lineage (NCBI taxonomy): Bacteria > Pseudomonadati > Pseudomonadota > Alphaproteobacteria > Hyphomicrobiales > Nitrobacteraceae > Bradyrhizobium > Bradyrhizobium sp. USDA 4486. Next base: position 804,057 of record NZ_JBSRZV010000001.1, on the reverse strand, counting down.
TCTGCCCGCATCATCCGCAAGGAACGGTCGCCGGCTACATCCAGGAGCACGATTGGCGCAAGCCGGCGCCCGGCATGTTGCGCGATCTCATCCAGCACTGGCCGGTGCAGCTCGAGGGCAGCTTCGTGATCGGAGATCAGGCTCGCGACATCGAGGCCGGCAAGGCGCTCGGACTGCCCGGCTTTCTCTTTCCGGGCGGCGACCTCGACGCGTTCGTGACCGAGGTCCTTGCGCAGATCAAGCGGCGGTAAACGGTCGGCGCGCAGTCGCAGCAGCAGCAGCAGCAGCAGCAGCACCAGCACCAGCACCAGCACCAGCAGATGAAACGCTAGGCATTCCTGTGATGCTGCCTTCTTACAGGTGTTTTGCCCGACGCGTCAACCGGATTTCGTAAAATCCGCATCACAGTCAGCAAGGCATTGATTCTGCAGGCACCGGCTACTGTGCATGGGGTTGTTTTCGAACTTCTTGTCGCGGCCGGCGAAGGATGGCCTCACAGCAGCCGCCGATAGACCTCGCCGATCCGCTTTGCTTCCGCATCGAGGCTGAATTGATCGAGCACCCGTGCCCGCCCGCGCGCGCCCATCGCTGTCGCCGCCGCCACATCGCGCATCAACGGCTCCAGCGCCGCGGCGAGCGCATCAGCGTCACCCGTCGGGATCAGCACGCCGGTCACGCCATCCTCGACCACCAGCTCGGCAGCTCCAGCGCGCGCGGCGACCAGCGCGCTGCCGGCCGCCATCGCCTCGATCAGCGTGAGCCCAAAACCTTCGTTGCGCGAGGTGAAGGCGTAGACGGTGAGCCGCTGATACCAGCGCTGCACGTCCTCGATCGGCAATTCGCCGGTGATGACGATGCGCGATTGCAGGCCGGCGGACTCGATGCGCTTCTTCAGTTCGTTTGCGAACGACGTTTGCTCCGGCGTGATCTGGCCGACGATGACGGCGGTGAAATCCGGATAGCGCGGCAACAGCCGACACATCACATCGACGAACAGGTCGGTGCCCTTCTGCGCGCGGACGCGGCCGAAGCAACCGATGGCATAGCGGCCCGGGAGCGCGGCTTCCGCGAACGCGGCAGCGCGATCGATCGGTGGCGCATAGACGTCGGTGTCGACGCCGTGCGGGATCACGGTGGAGTCCACCTTCAGGAACGAGGCCGAGATCTCGCTTGTCGCGATGATCGCGTCCATGCGGCGGATCAGCCAGCGCGTGATCCAGGTGTGATGCCGCTGCGCCGCCGAGGTGAAGACGAGCTTGAACGGCCAGCCGAGCGCGCGCAGCACGACGCCGGCGATCATCTCGTTGTTGCGACGCGCGTGCCAGATCATTGGCCTCCCGCGCCGCCACAATTTCAGCAGATCGGCACCGCTCATCCGCGCGATCCCCTCCGGCGCGTCGGTGCCGAACCAGGCCGCGCGAAACAGCTTCGCCAGCCGCGGCGCCACCATCCGATTGGTCGCGGTGACCCCGGAATAGCGCCTGTGCAGATTTGGCACGATCAGTTCGAGGTCGCCGGGGGAATTCGCCACGTCACACTCCGTTTCGCAAAGCCCCTATACGCAACATTAAGCATAGTGACCAGTTCGGCTGCGCCGATACCCCCTCTTCACCACGCAAACGCTAGCATCCCGCGTTGATCGAAGACGGGTGAGATCATGACTGTGCTAGTCACCGGCGGTGCCGGCTATATCGGAAGTCACACGGTCCTGGCGCTGGCGGAAGCCGGCGAGGACGTCGTCGTGATCGACGATCTCTCGACCGGCTTCTCCGCTTACCTGCCCGAAGGCGTGCCGCTGTTCATCGGCGATGCCGGCGACGAGAACCTGCTCGAAGGCGTGATCGCCCAGCACGACATCGAGAGCATCATCCATTTCGCCGGCTCAGTCGTGGTGCCGGATTCGATGCGCGATCCGCTCGGCTACTACCGCAACAATTTCACGACCGCGCGCAATCTGCTCAACGTCGCGGTCAAGCGCGGCATCGGCCGCTTCATCTTCTCCTCGACCGCCGCCGTCTACGGCAATCCGGATCAGGTGCCGGTGCCCGAGCACGCGCCGACGCGGCCGCTGTCCCCTTACGGCTCCTCGAAGCTGATGACCGAGATCATGCTGCACGACGTCGCCTCCGCCTATGGCATGCAGTACGTGACCCTGCGCTACTTCAACGTCGCCGGCGCCGATCCGCAGGCGCGCATCGGGCTTGCCACCGTCGGCGCCACGCATCTGCTCAAGATCGCGGTGGAAGCCGCGACCGGCCAGCGCGCCAAGATCGACGTGTTCGGCACAGACTATCCGACCCCGGACGGAAGCTGCATCCGCGACTTCATCCACGTCACGGACCTCTCGCAGGCGCATCGCTCCGCGCTGGCCTATCTGCGCAACGGCGGCGCCTCGACCACGCTGAATTGCGGCTATGGCCGCGGCTATTCGGTGCTGGAGACCATCGACGCCGTGCGCCGCGTCTCAGGCCGCAGCTTCGCCGTGCAATATGCTGCGCGCCGGCCCGGCGACATCATGACCATGGTTGCCGATACCAGCCGCATCCGCGGCCTGCTCGACTGGAAGCCGCAATACGACGACCTCGAAACCATCGCCGCCCATGCCCTGGCCTGGGAGGACAAGCTGTTCCGCGAGCGCCATGGCGAAGTCCGCCACGCCGCCTCGGCCTAAAATCGATCCCCACGCAAGTCCTTAATTGGGCTTGAAAAGCGGAGCTTTAGCGGGCACAGAGGCCCTTCGATCCCTGACGCGCGGGCAGGCTTTTCCCTGCGCCGTCAATGGACACCGGATGGCCCAGTTTCCAAAGAAAATCACCGACGATCCCTATGCGGCAGCGGTCCTGATTCGCCGCCTGGTCATGGAACAGGGGGTCGTCTACTGGCGGCGTTACCTGGTTGCCTTTTCGCTGATGGCGCTCGCCGCCGGCGCGACCGCTGCTGCGACCTATGTGCTCGGCCAGGTCATCAACCAGGCTTATGTCGACAAGAACGTCCCGGGCATCGCGATGTTCTCCGGCATCACGGTGATCCTGCTCTTCATCAAGGGCGTGGCGACCTACGGCCACATGGTGATCCTGACCAAGATCAGCAACGCGATTCTTGCCACCAACCAGCGCCAGCTGTTCGCCAAGTTGATGCGCGAGAGCGTCGGCTTCTTCTCCGAGCGGCATTCGTCCGAATTCCTGGCGCGGCTGACGGCCGGCGCCAAGTCCATCACCGACGTGCTCAACATGCTCGTCAACGCCGTCGGGCGCGACCTCTTGATGCTGCTTGCCATGATCGGCGTGATGGTGTGGCAGGATCCGCTGATGTCGTTCATCGGCCTTGTCGCGGTGCCGCCGGCGATGCTGGTGCTGCGCAAGCTAGTCAAGCGCATCAAGGGCCTCGCCTATAACCAGTTCACCGGCACCGCCGATATCATGGAGACGATGCAGGAATCGCTGCAAGGTATCCGCACCGTCAAGGCGTTCACGCTCGAAGAGACCATGCAGAGCCGCATCGACGAGAACATCGCGATCGTGGAGCGCAACGCCAACAAGATGGCCCGCGTCGCCAACCGCTCCAATCCGCTGATGGAGATGTTAGGCGGCTTCGCCGTCGCCGGCTGCCTGATGTACGGCGGCTATGCCGTGGTCGCGCTCAACGCCACGCCCGGCGCATTCTTCTCCTTCATGACGGCGTTCCTGATGGCGACCGAGCCGGCCAAGCGGCTTGCGCGGCTCAACATCGACCTCAACAGCCAGCTGGTCGGCGCCCGCATGCTGCTCGAGGTCGTCGACAGCCCCGCCAGCGAGCATTCCGATGACGACAAGCCGGCGCTCAAGCTCACCGATGCCCGCATCGAGCTGCGCGACGTCAGCTTCTGTTATCGCAACGGCGAGACCGTCCTCAACCGCATGAGCTTCACGGCCGAGCCCGGCAAGGTCACCGCACTGGTCGGCCCCTCCGGCGGCGGCAAGTCGACCGTGCTGGCGTTGCTGCTGCGCTTCTACGAGGTGACGCAGGGCGACATCGTGATCGACGGCCAGTCGATCGGCGCGATCTCGCGCAAGTCGCTGCGCGCGCAGACCGCCTATGTGGGCCAGGACGTCTATCTGTTCCGCGACACCATCCGGAGCAACATCGCCTTCGGCAAGCCGCGCGCGCGCCAAGACGAGATCATCGAAGCCGCGAAGGCCGCCTGCGCGCATGATTTCATCATGAGCTTCCCGCTCGGCTACGACACGCCGGTCGGCGAGCACGGCACGCAGCTCTCCGGCGGCCAGCGCCAGCGCATCGCGGTGGCGCGCGCGCTGCTCAAGAACGCGCCGATCATCCTCCTGGACGAGGCCACCGCCGCGCTCGATTCCGAATCCGAGCGACAGGTGCAGGAGGCGATCGAGCACCTCTGCCAGAACCGCACCACCATCGTGATCGCGCACCGCCTGCACACCATCATGCATGCCGACCGCATCCTGGTGGTCGAGGGCGGCGAGATCGTCGAGCAGGGCCGCCACGACGAGCTGCTCCGCCGCGGTGGGCGCTATGCCTCGTTCTTCCGGCTGCAACATCACGACGCCGGCGCTCTGGCGCCGATCAGCGCAACTGCATAGAGTTCCTCATCAACCTCAAGAGCAGCGAGACCGCTCCATGAACGCCGCCTCCTACGTCATCCCGCTTCCGCCCCAGGCTTCGCTTCCCGTCGTCGGCGAAGCCGGCCGTTATCCGGTGCGCCGCATCTGGTGCGTCGGCCGCAACTATCTCGAGCACATCCGCGAGATGGGCAATGACGAGCGCGCCCCGCCGTTCTTCTTCGCCAAGCACGCCGACATGCTGGTGCCCGATGGCGCCACCATCCCTTATCCGCCGCTGACCAAGGATCTGCATCACGAGGTCGAGCTGATCGTCGCGATGAAGAGCGGCGGTCTCAACATCCCGGCCGACAAGGCGCTCGATCACATCTACGGCTATGCCGTCGGCATCGACCTCACCCGCCGCGACCTCCAGATCGCCTCGCGCAAGAAGGAGCGCCCGTGGGAGATCGGCAAGTCGTTCGACTATTCGGGCGCCCTGCTCGGCGGTGCAGCCGGCTGCGAAGATCGGTCATCCCTCCAAGGGCAAGATCTGGCTCACCGTCAATGGCAAGGAAGCCCAGAAGGGCGACCTCACCGAATTGATCTGGAACGTGCCGGAGATCATCTGGCAGCTCTCGCAACAGGTGAAGCTCGCCGCCGGTGACATCATCATGACGGGCACGCCGGCCGGCGTGTCGCAGCTCCAGCCCGGCGACAAGCTCGAATGCGGCGTCGACGGCATCGGCACGCTGAAGGTGAACATCGGCCAGCCGGAATAGGCCGCACAACATTTGGAAATCAAAAAGCCCCGGACGTCCGGGGCTTTTTTATTCGGAACGCATCTACCAGGCCTTCACCGGCCGGTTGGCGTGGCTCGCCTGCGGCACACCGCGATTGAGCGACATGTGCGAATGCACGCACAGCCAGTCCTCGCCATTCCTTGAAAACACCATTGTCGCCCGCCCGGGACGGTCAAACGCGCTCCCATCGGGATAGTAGCCCGTGCTTGTCCAAGGCGCGATCACCCATCGCGCCGTCGGCAGATGCCAGAACAGAGGCCTGATCGAGCACGAAGCGGAAGTCGGTCGTCTTCGGCCAGACGTTGTTCCATTGCGTGGTGACCCATTGATCGAGGCCGGGGATGACGTCGTTATGCGTGCCGAAGGCCAGCACTTCGGGGTGGAAGAGCGGCCGCGCCGAGGCGTAATCGACCTCGCGGACATAGCCCGCGAAGGTCTCCAGCCATCCGCGGAAGAACTGCGCCATCTCCGCGTTCGCGGTCGGCAAGGGACTCATTGCCAAGCGCCGATCACCGCAGGGCCGAGAGCACGATCAGGCCGAGGATCAGCGCCGTCAGCGAGTACTTCAGCGCGTAATAGACGTTGCGGTTCCACTCCTTGACCTTGCGGCTGCCGAGATGGATTTCGTAGAGCTTGCCGAACACCTTGTTGAGCACGCCGACATTTTCGCCATCGACATTCTGGGTCGCCGATGCCTTGACGATGTGATGGCTGACCCAGCGGTTGATCGCGGTCATGAAGCCGTACTTCATCGGGCGCTCGACATCGCAGAACAGGATGATGCGGTTGACGTCGGTCGCGTTCTCCGCGCTGTGGATGAAGGTCTCGTCGAACATGAAGGCCTCGCCGTCGCGCCAGACGCATTCGACACCGTCGACCAGGATGCGGCACTTGTTCGAGTTCGGCGTGACGAGACCGAGGTGATAGCGCAGAGAGCCGGCAAAGGGATCGCGGTGCGCCCCTAACTTGCCGCCGGGCGGCAGCATCGCGAACATCGCACCGTGCACGCTCGGGATCGATTTGAGCAGCTGCACCGTCTTCGGGCACAGCGTGTTCGCCGACGGCAGGAAATCGTCGTACCATTTCAGGTAAAATCGCTTCCAGCCGCTCTTGAAGAAGGAGTAGAAGCCCCAGTCGTTGTTCTTTGCTGCTGCGCGGATGAAACCTTCGTCGAACAGGCGCACGGCCTCGTCGCGGATAGTCTCCCAGTTCTCGCTGAGCGGCTTCAGCTCCGGAAACTGATCGACCGAGATCACCGGCTTGTTCGGCACGGCGGAGCCCGCATACATCAGCACATTGTAGGGTGCGAGATAGGTCGAGTGATCGCCGAGCTGGCGCGCGAAGCGCAGCCGCTGCTTGCCGCGGAAGTGGACGTAGATCGTCGATGCCGCAAGCACATACAAAACGACAAGTTGCGGCGCAAAAAGCTGTCTCAGCATTTCCCCAAATCCCAAGTGACCCAGCCGGGTTGTCGTGTAGCCCGACGCGGGCCAAGCGGCAAGATATTCGCCGGTGGGTTGCAATCACGCTGGGGAGAGCGCTCGCGCGGAACTTGGGGCTGAAACGGCCGAAACCCGACCGAATCAAGCCCGCGACAGCGCCTGGAGGCCCTTGAAGGTCAGGCGCTTGGGATCGGTGACACCGGCGAGATAAAGTCGGCGGATAAAGGCGATGACGGCGTCGCGATCGCAATCGGTCAGCGCGACGACGGCGTCGACCGCGATCTTCTGGGCTTCCATTGGGCTCACCTCGGCCTTGCGAGTAACCCCGGCCGAGGCAGGCTAGGACCCATCCGTTAAATCCGCGTTAACCGTTTGGGAACCATCGCCGATTCAGCCGGCCCGCCGTATACGCAAAACAGCGCATTGCGGGCGCGCGAACCGGCTCAGCGTGCCTTGATGCTCTGTGTCAGCAAAGCAAACTGCTTCTTCAGTCGCGGCACGGCCAAGTCGATGAACGCCCGCACCTTCGGCACCGAGAGCCGGCTCCCACATCCTCGTCGCCGGCCGGCACGATCTCGAGCTCGCCGCGCGGCCTGCGGAGGCCACGTCCGCGTGCGTGCGGCGATGATCCGGCGGCGAGGCAGGCGACGGCGTGATCAGGAATACTGCATCACGCCGTCGTCGATCCGGCCGAAGCGTAAGGAGACGATATCGAGCGCGTAGTTCTGGTAGAGCCGCCACGGCCGCTTCGAGCCCTGCTTCGGCATTTTTGCGACCGAGCGCTGCACATAACCAGAGGTGAAGTCGAGCGACGGCTGCGCGGTGATCTCGGGATCGTCGTTGTGCGGCATGCACTGGCGGAAATTGTGCCGGTCCATGTAGTTGATGAGACGGCAGACATATTCGCAGGTGAGATCGCATTTCAGCGTCCAGGACGCATTGGTGTAGCCGAATGCCGAGGCCATGTTCGGCACGTCGGCATACATCATGCCCTTGTAGGTGAGCGTTTTGGCGAAATCGACGGCGCGGCCGTCGACGCTGACCTCAAGACCGCCGACAACCTGGAGCACGAGGCCGGTTGCAGTCACGATGATATCGGCGGCAAGTTCGCTCCCGTCCTTGAGACGGATGCCGTTACGCGTAAAGGTGTCGATCTCGCTGGTGACGACGGCGGCGCGCTGCTCGCGGATCGCCTTGAAGAGGTCGCCGTCGGGCACGAGGCAGAGCCTCTGGTCCCAGGGATTGTAACGGGGTGTGAAATGGGTCGCGACGTCGTAGTCGGGACCGAGCGCGGCCCTCACCCCCATCAGGATCAGGTTCTTCACCTTCGCTGGCTTGCGCCGGCTGAGCTGAAAGAAGAACATCCCCCACATCACGTTACGCCAGCGGATCAGGTGATAAGCGAGCCGCGGCGGCAAATTTCGGCGCAATCTGTTGGCGACAGGATCCTGCGCCGGACGCGAGACCACATAGGTCGGCGAGCGCTGCAGCATCGTGACCTGCGCCGCCGTCTTGGCGAGCTCCGGCACCAGCGTCACCGCGGTTGCGCCCGAGCCGATCACGATGACGCGCTTGCCCGCGTAGTCGATGTCCTCGGTCCATTTCTGCGGATGCACGATGCGGCCGGCGAAATCCGCCGTGCCCTTGAATTCCGGCGTATAGCTCGCTTCGTATCTGTAATAGCCCGAGCACATGAACAGGAAGTTGCACGTGAAGCGCACTAGCTCGGTCGCGCCCTCGCCCGTGATGCGCTCGGCCTCGATGGTCCAGCGCGCATCCGGCGTCGCCCACGCCGCGCGCTTGACGCGATGATGGAAGCGGATGTGCTTCTCGATGCCGTTCTCGGCGGCGGTCTCGCGCACATAATTCAGGATCTGCGGCCCGTCGGCGATCGCCTTCGGATCGGTCCAGGGTTTGAAAGAATATCCGAGCGTGAACATGTCGCTGTCGGAACGGACCCCGGGATAGCGGAACAGGTCCCAGGTGCCGCCGATGCAGTCTCGCCCTTCCAGGATGACGTAGCTCTTGCCCGGGCATTTGGTCTGAAGGTGATAGCCCGCGCCGATGCCCGATAGCCCTGCACCGACGATGAGGACGTCGAAATGTTCTGGTTGCATGATTTCCTCCGCCGAGGAGGATTGTCCGCCTGCCGCTGCGGGCCGTCAATCGCCAATCGACCGTGCCGCAACTGCAAAGCGAGTAGAATTCCATGCGCCGAAACAACGAAGCCCCGGATCGCTCCGGGGCTTCGCGTCGATGGTCGATCGAACCGGTCGATCAGTACCGGTAGTGATCCGACTTGTACGGGCCTTCCTGCTTCACGCCGATATAGTCGGCCTGGTCCTTGCGCAGCTCGGTGAGCTTGACGCCGATCTTGGCGAGGTGCAGACGCGCAACCTTCTCGTCCAGGGTCTTCGGCAGCACGTACACCTTCTTCTCGTACTTGCCGTCCTTGTTGTTGGCGAACAGCTCGATCTGCGCCAGCGTCTGGTTGGTGAAGGACGCCGACATCACGAAGGAGGGATGGCCCATCGCGTTGCCGAGGTTCACGAGGCGCCCTTCCGACAGCAGGATGATGCGGTGCTTGTCCGGGAACTCGATCTCGTCGACCTGCGGTTTGATGTTGGTCCACTTCAGGTTACGCAGACCGGCGATCTGGATCTCGTTGTCGAAGTGGCCGATGTTGCAGACGATGGCGCGATCCTTCATCGCGCGCATGTGCTCGATGGTGATGATGTCCTTGTTGCCGGTGGCGGTGACGAAGATGTCAGCGCGGGGCGCGGCGTCTTCCATCGTCGTGACTTCGTAGCCTTCCATCGCCGCCTGCAGCGCGCAGATCGGATCGACCTCCGACACCATCACGCGGCAGCCGGCTTGGCGCAGCGAAGCCGCCGAGCCCTTGCCGACGTCGCCGAAGCCCGCGACCATCGCGACCTTGCCCGACATCATCACGTCGGTGCCGCGGCGAATGCCGTCGACCAGCGATTCACGGCAGCCATAGAGGTTGTCGAACTTGGACTTGGTGACGCTGTCGTTGACGTTGATCGCCGGCCACAGCAGCGTGCCCGCCTTCTGCATGTCGTAGAGACGATGCACGCCCGTGGTGGTCTCTTCGGACACGCCCTTGATGCTGTTGGCGATCCCGGCGAAGTAGCCCTTCGGCTTCTCCTTGAGCTGCTTCTTCAGCAGCGCGAAGAAGACTTCCTCTTCCTCGGAGCCGGGCTTGTCGAGGAAGGCGGTGTCGCCGTTCTCGGCGCGCAAGCCGAGATGGACGTACATGGTGGCGTCGCCGCCGTCATCGAGGATCATGTTCGGGTGACCGCCGCCGTGCCAGTCGAACAGCTTTGCGGTGTAGTCCCAGTAATCCTTCAGCGTCTCGCCCTTGACGGCGAAGACGGGAATGCCGGCGGCCGCGATCGCCGCTGCGGCATGGTCCTGCGTCGAATAGATGTTGCAGGAGACCCAGCGGATGTCGGCGCCCAGCGCGGCCAGCGTCTCGATCAGCACGCCGGTCTGGATCGTCATATGCAGGGAGCCCGCGATGCGTGCGCCCTTGAGCGGCTGCTTCGGGCCGAACTCCTCGCGGGTGGCCATCAGGCCGGGCATCTCGGTCTCGGCCAGCGAGAGCTCCTTGCGGCCGAAATCGGCGAGCGAAATGTCCTTGACGATGTAATCGGTGAAGCCGGGCTTCGCGTTCATAGGGGGTTCCTGTCTGTTTGGCTCGTCATTCCGGGGCGCCCATGAAACGAGCGAATCCGGAATCCAGAGGTTCGAGATTCCCGGTTCGCCGCTGTCGCGGCGCCCCGGAATGACGCAAGAGAACTAGAGCGCGCGCTTGAGCGGCTCGACGAGATCCGTCTTCTCCCAGGAGAAGCCGCCCTCGTTGTCGGGCGTGCGGCCGAAATGGCCGTAGGCCGAGGTGCGCGCGTAGATCGGGCGGTTGAGGTCGAGATGGGTGCGGATGCCGCGCGGGGTGAGGTCCATCGCCTTGGCGGCAGCCTTCTCGAGCTGGTCCTCCGACACCTTGCCGGTGCCGTGGGTGTCGATATAGATCGACAGCGGACGCGCCACGCCGATGGCGTAGGCGAGCTGCAGCGTGCAGCGGTCGGCAAGACCGGCCGCGACGATGTTCTTGGCGACGTAGCGCGCAGCATAAGCCGCCGAGCGGTCGACCTTGGTCGGATCCTTGCCGGAGAACGCGCCGCCGCCATGCGGAGCCGCGCCGCCATAGGTGTCGACGATGATCTTGCGGCCGGTCAGGCCGGAGTCACCGTCGGGACCGCCGATGTAGAACTTGCCGGTCGGGTTGATGTGCCAGATCGTCTTCGGCGTGATCCAGTCCGCCGGCAGCGCCTCGCGCACATAGGGCTCGACGATGTCGCGGATCTGCTTGGACGAGAGGTCCTCGACTAGATGCTGGTGCGACACTACGATCTCGCGCACGCCGACCGGCTTGCCGTTCTCGTATTGCACGGTGACCTGGCTCTTGGAGTCCGGACCCAGCACCTTCTCCTTGCCGGAGTGACGGGCTTCGGAGATGAGACGCAGGATCTTGTGGGCGTAGAAGATCGGCGCCGGCATCAGATCGGGCGTCTCGTTGGTGGCGTAGCCGAACATGATACCCTGGTCGCCAGCGCCCTCTTCCTTGACCTCACCCGGCTGCAGCGCATCGACCCCCTGCGCAATATCGGCCGACTGCGGATGCAAGAGGATCTCGATGTCGCAGGTCTTCCAGTGGAAGCCGTCCTGCTCATAACCGATGTCCTTGATGGCGTTGCGGACGACGCCCTCGATCTGCTCGTTGGTCACCGACTTCGGACCGCGGGTCTCACCGGCAATCACGACCTTGTTGGTGGTCGCGAGGGTCTCGCAGGCGGCGCGGATCTGCCAGGGATCGATGCCGGCCTTCGGCCCCTCGCGGTAGAATAGATCGACGATTTCATCGGAGATCCGGTCGCAGACCTTGTCGGGATGGCCTTCGGACACGGACTCGCTGGTGAAGAGATAGGACGCGCGCATCAGTAACCCCTTGTTCCGCCGCCGCTAAGCTAGCGGGTGTTTGCGATGTTTAGACTTGGATTATGTCAATCACGCCGTCGCGAGATGACGTAGGATTCGTCGAGAAACCAGAGCCCGTTATACTTGCGCAGCACGTCCCGGGCGGCATCCAGAGTGCGGCCGTTTTGAGTCATTTCTGTCAATCGGTCGTCCTCGATCTGCGCCACATACACCGCCGCGTTCCACGCTGCAAAGGCCGTCGAGGTTCCGATGGTACCCGTTACCTCGTTGGGCAGCGCTTCCATATCATACCTGAAGATCGAGCGGTTGTCCGCATATGCATTAAAATTTAGGTCGCGGCCCAACGATCCAAGCTCATACTTAACCGCGCGCAATATCTCATGGCGGCTGACCGCGAAAGGGTTTTCTCCGGGCCAGATTGCCTGGATCATTTCCATGCCCGGATCCTGGCCGTGAGAGTGGATTCCGATCAGCCTGCCGCCGGGCCGAAGCGCCCGCGCCAGGGGCGCAATGATCCGTTTTGCCCGGAAATTGACCGAGGACAGGGCCCGGTAAGGCTGGGAGGCAATCACGAGGTCGAAATTGGCCTCGGTCTGGCCCGGCCGCGGAATGGTCGAATCCAGCAGGAAACGGTGGTCCTCGCGATAGAGCACGAGGACGACGGGCCGCTCATAGAGCGGCATGGCCGTGCGTGGGCTGATGGCCGCGCGCCAGTTCTGCTCCAGGAACGGCCTGAGCTCGGCGATCTGCTGCTCGAACTCGCCCGATGAAGCGCCGCGCAGCGGGACCTCGTGCCAGACTGTGGCGGCGGCCGCCGCGGGCGATGCCGGCGTGAGCCAGGGCGCCTCGGAGTAGAACATGTTGGTGAAGACGAACACCGAGGCTGGATGCTCGAAAATGCGGTCCGGCACCTTCTCCAGCGTCAGGCGCAGATCCTCGAGGCTGAGCTCCTTGCCGGCGACATAGAACGGCATGTGCGGATAGCGCTGGTGCGTCGCGCGCAGCACCCGCGCCAGCACCGTGCCGTCGCCGACGCCCGCATCGAAAATGCGCAGCGCCGGCGGGCGCGGATGGATGCTGGAGAGCTCGAGCGCAACACGCTCGGCGATCACCCGCTTCTCGCTGCAGGTATGAACGAACAGCAGGTATTTCTGCCGGTTCTCGAAGAAACGGAAATTGCCGCGCGGATCGCGCTTTTCCGGCGGCACCTGGAGGCCACGCGGCGGCGGCAGGCCGCCGGTCGTCGATGCCGCGATATAGGCCTGGATCCGCTCCAGCGTGTCGATGGTGATGCGCTTGCCCTCGCGCAGGCGATGCACGAGCTTCCCATCGTTCACCGCGCGGCGGCCAAAGGTCGATTCCGCCATGTCCGCCTTACGGCAGAAGTCGGTGATCTGGCTCAGGATTTCGTCGTTTTTCATCGGTGGGAAGGTGGTGGGCAGCAGCGTTGGGCTTTGCCTCGTAGCAAATTCTGCCCACTGATGGAATAGCCTTCCGTGCTTTACTCCACGTCCAATGACGACAGCGTGAACCCGGGGGCACCGCCGGGCAACAAACAGGCGCCTCTCTCTTATGGGACCACCGTCATGCGTCGCCCGCTCGCCGCACTCTGCCTGCTCACCGCCGCGCTTTGGGCAGCACCCGCGCTGGCGCAGACGCGCAGCCAGCTTGGCCCGCTCTGCACCACCGAGAGCACGCCGGCGGACCAGATGGTCGACGCCTGCACCAAAATCATTGCCCTGAAAGTGTTCAACGGCGAACAGCTCGCGACCGTCTATTTCTGGCGTGCGGTGGGCTGGAACAAGAAGGGCGACTACGCCAAGGTCATTGCGGACACCACCGAAGCGATCCGGCTGAAGCCGAGCCAGGCGGTCTACAACTTGCGGGGATCGGCCTATTACGACAAGGGCGATTACGACATCGCGATCGCCGACTTTGACGATGCACTCAAGCTCGGGCCTCCCAGCGGCATCATCTTCCACAATCGCGGTAACGCCTGGCGCGGCAAGCGCGATTACGCCAAGGCGATCGCCGACTACGATGCCGCCATCAAGGCCGATCCGAAATCGGCGTTCTCGTTCCAGAACCGCGGCATCTCCAAGGAGGCGCTCGGCGAGCTCGACGGCGCGCTCGCCGACATCAACCAGGCGATCCGGCTCGACCCGACGCTGCCGCAGCCGCTGATCAACCGCACCTCGATCTGGCGCGCCAAGGGCGAGCTCGATCGCGCCATCGCCGATGGCAGCGAGGCGATCCGGCTCGCCAAGGAGAAGCCGCCGGTCAACATCATGACGCCGCCGAACAGCGTCCTGATCTCCGGCTACACCCATCGCGCGCTGGCCTATGAGGCGAAAGGCGACTACGCCCACGCGCGCGAGGACTACAACGCGACGCTGGCGATCGTGGCTTCCGACGCCATCAGCAAGGCCAACCAGGCCACCGCAAAGGTGCGACTGTCGCTGGTGATCGATGCCACCGCGCCGATCCCGCGCGATGCGCCCTCACCCGCAACACAGCCGGCGGCCCCCGCTTCGCAGCAATCCGGCGCAGCACCCACGCCGGCCGTTCGCGGCACGCGCATGGCGCTGATCATCGGCAACGGCGCCTATGCGCATGTGAAGGCGCTGCCCAACCCGCCCAATGACGCGCGTGCCGTCGCCAAGAGCCTGCGCGACATCGGCTTCACGGTGTCGGAGGGCGTCGACCTCGACCGCGCCGCGATGCAGAAGATGACGCGCGACTTCCTGCGTGACGCGGCACGGGCGCTGGTCGCATTGGTCTACTATGCCGGCCACGGCGTGCAGGTGGACGGCCGCAATTACCTCATTCCCATCGACGTCGAGCTCAAGCCGGGCGCGAACATGACGGAGGCGATGATCGATATGGACACGATCATGGCCGGCCTCGACGACCAGGTCCGCACCAACATTTTGATCTTCGACGCTTGCCGCAGCAATCCGATGGCGCAACAGGTGGCGAGCGCCGGCACCAATCGCGGCATCGAGGGCGCCTCCGGCCTTGCCGCGCCGACGAGTCTGGGTGCCGGTGCGACGCTGGGCGCCGGCACGCTGATCGCCTTCGCCACCGCGCCGGGCCAGGTCGCCCTCGACGGCGAAGGCGCCAACTCGCCGTTCTCCGCGGCGTTGTCACGCCACATCGGCACGCCGGGCCTGGAGGTGCAGCAGATGCTGACGCGGGTGCGGGCCGAGGTGGTGTCGAGCACCAAGAACAAGCAGGTGCCGTGGTCGAACTCGTCGCTGCTGGGCGAGGTTTACTTGGCGGATAAGTGACGACGCGCATGCGCCTCGTCATCCCGGGATGCTGCGCAAGCACCAGACCCGGGATCGCGAGATTCCGGGTTCGCGCTAGGCGGAATGACGCTACGCGTCAATTACCCCACACTTCCTTCGCGATCTCCACCGCGAGGCTGAGCTTGGCCCACTGTTCTTCCTCGGAAAGGATGTTGCCCTCTTCGGTCGAGGCAAAGCCGCATTGCGGCGACAGCGCGAGCTGCTCCAGCGGGGCGAACTTGGCGGCTTCTTCCAGACGGCGCTTGATGTCGTCCTTCTTCTCGAGCTCGCCGAACTTCGAGGTGATGACGCCGACCACGACGACCTTGTTGCCCTTGGGCAGGAAGCGCAGCGGCTCGAAGCCGCCGGCGCGGTCGGAGTCGTATTCCAGGAAGTAGCCGTCGTAATTGGTGCCGGCGAGCATGGTCTCGGCCACGGGCTCGTAGCCGCCCGAAGAGATCCAGGTCGAACGGAAATTGCCGCGGCAGACGTGCGTCGTCACCACCATGTCGGCCGGCTTCTCGGCCAGCGCGTAATTGATGATGCGGGCGTAGATCTGCTGAAGACCGTCCGGGTTGTCGCCGCGCTCGCGCGCCTTCTGCAACTCGTCCTGCGAGCAGAGATAGGCCCAGACCGTGTCGTCGAATTGGAGGTAGCGGCACCCGGCGTCGTAGAACGCCTTGACTGCCTTGCGGTAGGTCTTGCCGAGGTCCTCGTAGAAGGCGTCGAGATCGGGATAGACGTCCTTGGAGATCGACTTGCGGCCGCCGCGGAAGTGCAGCACTGCCGGCGACGGGATCGTCATCTTGGCGGTGACGTGGGCCTGGTCGGCGACCTTCTTCAGGAAGCGGAAGTGGTCCAGCATCGGGTGGCTATCGGGAAAATCGAGCTTGCCGATCACGCGCACCGCGTCGTGACGGGTCTGCACGCCCGTGAACTGGATGCCGGTGTCGGGGTGGAACAGTTCGCAGCCGGTGAGCTTGGCGAGGAAGTCGAAATGCCACCAGGAGCGGCGGAATTCGCCGTCGGTCGCGAGCTTCAAGCCGATCGAGGCCTGCTTGTGCACGACCTTCTCGATCTCCATGTCCTCGATCTTGCGCAGATCGTCGGCCGAAATCTCGCCCTTCTCGAGCTTGGCTCGGGCGTCCTTGATCTTGGCGGGACGCAGGAGGCTGCCGACCTCGTCGGCGCGGAAGGGGGCTTTGGTTCGCTGCATTTGGTACTCCCGGGTATTTTCTAGTGGGCCGCCGCCCCTGCGACCCCGAGGTGGCGCTCCAGGACCGAAGGGTCGGCCTTCAGCGCGACGCTCGGGGCGTCGTGGACGATCGTTCCGCGCTCCAATATCACAACGCGGTCGGCGAGCCCCAGAATCTTTTGGGCATTCTGCTCGACGATGATCGAGCAGATGCCGCCGGCCCGGGTGATCGTCCCGATCGCCCTGAGTAGCTCCTCGACGATGATGGGGGCCAGGCCCTCGGTCGGCTCGTCCAGCAGCAGGACTTTCGGGTTGAGGGTCAACGCGCGGCCGATGGCCAGCATCTGCTGCTCGCCGCCGGAGAGCTGGTTGCCAAAGTTGCTGCGCCGCTCCTTCAGCCGCGGGAACATCTCGTAGACCTTCTCGACCGTCCATGGGCCGGGCTGGGCCACCGCGGTCATGTTCTCCTCGACCGTGAGCGAGCGGAAGATGTTGCGCTCCTGCGGCACCCAGCCGATGCCGGCGCGCGCCCGCTGATCGGGCCGCAAGGCCGTGACGTCGGTGCCGGCAAGCCCGACGGTGCCGGAGAAGCGGCGGGTGACGCCGACGATGGAGTTGATCAGCGTGGTCTTGCCGGTGCCGTTGCGTCCCAGAAGCGCCATCACCTGCCCCTCGGCGAGCCGCAGCGACATGTTCGGCAGCACCACCGCCTCGCCATAACCGGCCCGAAGCGAGTCAATTGCGAGCAGGTCAGACATTGACCGCCTCCTCGCCGAGATAGACCGTCTTCACTTGCGGATCGCGCGCAACCTGCTCAGGCGGGCCTTCGGTCAGCAGTGCGCCGGAAACCAGCACCGAGATGCGGTCGGCAAAGGAGAAGACGAGGTCCATGTCATGCTCGATCAACAGCACCGTGACCTCGCGCGGCAGGCTACCTACGACCGCAAGAATGTCGTGGCGCTCGCTCTCGGGCACGCCGGCGGCGGGCTCGTCGAGCAACAGCACGCGCGGCTTGGCGGCGATCGCAACCGCGATCTCAAGCAGGCGCTGCTTGCCGTAGGGCAGCGTGACGGTCGCTTCGTTCATGACGTCGAGCAGATGGAAGCGCGTCAGGAGATCGGCGATCTCGTCGTTGACGTCGTTGCGGGTGCCCATCCGCCGCCACCAGTCGCCGCCATGGCCGAGGCGCTCGGACACGGCAAGGCCGATGGTCTCGAGCGGCGTCAGGTCGGGATAGAGCTGGTTGATCTGGAAGGTGCGCGACAGGCCGCGCAGCACGCGCTTGTGCACGGGCAGGTCCGTGATGTCCTGGCCTTCGAGCAGGATGCGGCCCGAGTTCGGCTTCAGCACGCCGGTGAGCTGGTTGATCACCGTGGTCTTGCCGGCCCCGTTCGGCCCGATCAGCGCATGGCGGGCGCCCTGCTCGACCCTGAGCGACAGGTCTCGCGTGACGCGCAGACCGCCGAAGGTCTTTTCGAGGTTCTGGGTCTCGAGCGCGATGGTCATGCGTCGCTCTCCGGCACGGCGACGACGGCCTTGCGCCCGGCCACCTGCTTGATGACGAGGTTCGGCACATACAGCACCCAGCGATGCAGGCGCTGGCGGCCGACCAGCACGATCACGACCAGCACGAGTCCGATCCAGAACTGCCAGTATTGCGGGGTGATGGTGGAGAACACTTCCTGGAGCATGCGGAAGATCACCGCCCCGATCAGGCCGCCATAGAGATAGCCGGTGCCGCCGATGACCAGCACCAGCATGAGATCGGCGGAGCGCTCGAAAGCGAACACGTCGAGCGAGGCGATTGCGGTGGTCTGGGTGAACAGCGCACCGGCGATGCCAGCGTAGAACGCAGCCAACGTGTAGATCGCAATGAGGCGGCGGTTGACGGGGATGCCGATCGCGGCGGCGCGCAACGGATTGTTCTTGATCGCGCGCAGCGAGAGGCCGAACGGGGAATGCACGACCCGGCGGGCGAATAGGAACAGCAGGAACAGGACGGCCAGCGAATAGAAGAAGCCGGCCTTGCCGAACATGTCGAACGGGATCTCGCCGAAGATCGGCTGCATCTCGATGCCCTGGAGGCCGTCTGTGCCGCCGGTGATGTTGGAGAAGCGCTCGGCGAGCGCCTCCAGCAGCAGCGCGATGCCAAGCGTGACCATCAACCGGGTGAGATCAACGCCGCGGATCACCAGGAAGCTGGTGGCGAAGCCGAGCACCATCGCGGCAAGACCGGCGACGATCAACGCGAGAACCGGCTCCTTGACGATGCCGTGAAGCGCCAACAGTCCCGCCGCATAGGCGCCGACGCCGAAGAACGCAGCATGGCCGAGCGAGACGATGCCGGCATAGCCGAGGATCAGATCGAGCGACATCGCAAACAGCGCCAGGCGCAGGATGTCGGTCATGATCAGGTAGCGCGTGGGGAACAGGAAGCCGCAGACCAGCACGATGAGCCAGAAGGCGACTTCGCCGTAGTGCCAGCGCGCCTGGCGCTGGGCGTGGTACCCGACGTCGGAGGAAGCGGTCATCGGCGAACTCAACGCGCGGCGGTGCGGCCGAACAGACCGTTCGGGCGCCAGATCAGGATCACGATCATCATGGTGTAGATCACGAACGGCCCCATCTTCGGCACATAGTATTTGCCGGCGACGTCGCCGATGCCGAGCAGGAGCGAGGCCAGGAATGGGCCGGTGATCGAAGACGAGCCGCCGACGGTGACCACGATCAGGAAGTAGATCATGAACTTCAGCGGGAAATACGGGTCGAGCCCGAGGATCTCGGCGCTGAGCGCGCCGCCAAGGCCCGCAAGGCCGCATCCAAACGCGAAGGTGAAGGCGAACACCTGCGGCACGTTGATGCCAAGGCCGCTGGCCGCACGGGGATCGTCAACCGCGGCGCGCAGGCGGCTGCCGAAGCGGGTCTTGGCCAGCACCATCTGCAGGCCGATGGTGAGCAGGCCACAGATCACGATGATCATCAGGCGGTAGCGGCCGATGCCGACGCCGAGCACGTCGAACTGGCCCTGCAGCGCGGCCGGCAGGTTGATGAAGACGCGCGAGGAACCCTGGATGTAGTCGACGGCTGCGACCGACATGAACGTCAGGCCGATGGTGAAGAGCACCTGGTCGAGATGGCTGCGCGTGTAGAGGTGACGGTACAGCGTGCGCTCGAGCACGATGCCGATCACCGCGGACGAGACGAAGGCAAGCGGCAGCGCGGCGAAGAACGGCCAGCCGTGCTGGTTCACCAGCAGCATGCAGACATAGCCGCCGGCCATGGCGAAGGCACCATGGGCGAGATTGACGAAGTTCATCAGGCCCAGCGTGACTGCGAGCCCGCAAGCCAGCACGAACAGCAGCATGCCGTAGGCAACGCCATCGAACAGGTTGGTGAGAATTGCGGTCATCGAGCGTCGAAGGTCATCTCAAGTTTGGCCGAGGGCCGTGCTGCGCTCCCTCCCCCGCTTGCGGGGGAGGTTTGGGGAGAGGGTGCCTCAACAACGAAGACTCCCCCAGAGGAGAGAACCCTCACCCGGCGCTTCGCGCCGACCTCTCCCGCAAGTGGGAGAGGTCGGCCGAGCACACGGAGAGAGCCCCGGGATGACGCGCTTTCGCGCGTCACTTCTTCGTCTTGCCGAGATCCTTGACGGCCTCGAAGGTCGCGAACTCGACGTTGTAGAGCTCGCCGTCGACCTTCTCGACCTTGCGGATGTAGATGTTCTGCACGATGTCGCGGGTCTCGGGATCGATCGAGATCGGGCCGCGCGGGCTTTCCCACTTCTGGCCCTTCATCGCCTCGATCAGCTTGTCGCCGTTGGTGTCGCCATTGGTCTTCTTCAGCGCCTCGTAGATGAGGTGGATGCCGTCATAGCCGCTCACCGCCATGAAGCCCGGACGATTGCCGAACGCCTTCTTGTAGGCCGCGACGAAGTCCTTGTTCATCTGCGAGGGGTGCGCCGCGGAGTAAAGATGCGCCGTGACCGTGCCGAGCACGGCGTCGCCCATGTTGTTGAGCAGGTCGTCGTCGGTGACGTCGCCCGGCCCGATCACCTTGATGCCGGCCTTGTCGAGGCCGCGCTCGGCATATTGCTTCATGAAGTTGCCGCCCTGGCCGGCCGGCACGAACACGAAGATCGCGTCGGGCTTGGCGTCCTTCATGCGCTGCAGGAACGGCGCGAAGTCGGGATTTTGCAGGGGCACCTTGACCTCTTCGACCACCTCGCCGCCGCCCGCGGTGAAATGCTGCTTGAAAAAGTTCAGCGCGTCATTGCCCGGCGCGTAGTCCGAGGTCAGCGTCGCCACCTTCTTGATGCCGTTCTTCACCGCCCAGTCGCCGATGATGGTCGAGGACTGTGCCAGCGTGAAGCTGGTGCGCACGATATAGGGCGAGCGCTCGGTGATGATGGAGGTACCGGCCGCCATCACGACCTCGGGAATCTTGGCCTGCGTCGCCAGCGGCGCGGCGGCAAGCGCGGCCGGCGTCACGCCGAAGCCGGCGATGAAGTTGACCTTGTCGTTGACGATCAGCTCCTGCGCGGCCGTCTTGGTCTTGTCCGGAATCGCCGCATCGTCCTTGACGATGATCTCGACCTTCTTGCCGGCGACGGTGTCGCCCTTCTGCTGCATGTAGAGCTTGATCGCGTTTTCGATCTGCTTGCCGGTCGAGGCCTGGCCGCCGGTCATCGGCAGGATCAGGCCGACCTTGACGGTGTCCTCGGCCTTGGCCGGCGCGAGCGCCGCAAGGCCTGCGATAGCGGCCACCGCTGCAGTGCGCGAAAACATTCTGCGTTCGAACATCAAATGTCCCTCCCCTTCATTCCTGACCTCTTGTACGCCGGACCGAGTGCCCGGTCCTTGCCTCAGTTTAGCTCACGCACGCGCGATAGCGCGCGCCACATGGCGTCTTCCGCGCCCTCATTGTCAATCGGACGTTTGGCGACCCTTCGGCGCAAGCCGAGCGTTCCGATTGCCGAGAGCGAGGAGCGGCGTTGCGGTTACGTCGGGGTAACCTGAACTTCCCGATCGCGCCCGCCTCCATTTGGACGATTGTACAAATCAAATGGACCTGTCAACGAAAAAGCCCTTCCGCTGCCCAAGCCAATTTGTCGCGAGGCTGCTGCCGCACTCTAAGAACGCGACCGGCGACGTGGATGGAGGATTTCGTCTAGCTTTTGCAGGATTCGAACACCGGCGAGGTGATGCCGGTTAAGATCTGGTAACTAACTACCTATCTCGAATAAGTCTATTTTACCTTGTTGAAGGCTATTCTCCCGACGCCAGCCCGAGCTGACGCCCCATGACAGAAGCCGCTCTCCGACAATGCCCCTCTTTCCGCTCCGTCCTTGCCCTCATTGTGCTCACCGCGGGGCTATGTGGCTGCGGCACGATCAACCAGAGACTGTCGGCCGGCATGGGCGACTACATTCCGCAATGGGCCGGCGGCCTGCCGGCCGACGCCCCGCCGCGGCCAGGCACACCTCAATACGACGCCTACATGAAGGAACGCGAGCGCAAGCGGCTGATGCCGGCGGCCGATCGCGAGAAGGAAGAGCAGGCGCAGAAGGGCGCGACGGGACCGACGTCGGGCGGCACGTTACGCTGAGGCTCTTCCCGTCATTCCGGGGCGATGCGTCAGCATCGAACCCGGAGTCTCGAGATTCCGGGTTCGCCTCTTCGAGGCGCCCCGGAATGACAGTGCCTCAATCCACGAACACCACGGTCTTGCGACCGTTGAGAATGACGCGATCATCGAGATGATAGCGGATCGCGCGGGCCAGCACCCGGCGTTCGATGTCGCGGCCCTTGCGGACGAGATCTTCCGGCGTGTCGCGATGGCTGATGCGCTCGACGTCCTGATCAATGATCGGACCTTCGTCGAGGTCGCGCGTGACGTAGTGAGCGGTCGCGCCGATCAGCTTGACGCCGCGCTCATGGGCCTGGTGATAGGGCTTTGCGCCCTTGAACCCCGGCAGGAACGAGTGGTGGATGTTGATGCAGCGCCCCGACAGCTTTGCCGAGAGATCGTCGGACAGGATCTGCATGTAGCGGGCGAGCACGACGAGATCGGTCCCGGTCTTGGCGACGAGATCGAGGATCTGCGCCTCCTGTTCGGGCTTGGTCTCCTTGGTGATCGGCAAATGGTGGAACGGGATGCCGCCGAAATCGAGCCCGGCATAGACTTCGCGTGGGTGGTTGGAGACGATCGCCGCGAGCGACATCGGCAATTCGCCGGTGCGCCAGCGATAGAGGATGTCGACCAGACAATGATCTGACTTCGACACCAGCAGCATCACCTTGCGATGCGCGGCGCGGTCGCGCATCTGCCACTCCATGCCAAAGCGCTCGGCGATCGCGGCAAAGCCGGTCTGGAGCGCAGACAGTTCCACGGCGAGATCGGCGGCGGTGAACACCACGCGCATGAAGAACTTCTTGGTCTCGACGTCGTCGAACTGCTGGGCGTCGAGAATGTTCTGTCCATTATGGGCCAGGAAGGTCGACACCGCCGAGACGATGCCGGGGCGATCCGGACAGGACAGGGTCAGCACATATTGATGGTCAGGCATGGCTCTTGATGAAGATTTGTGCACGGGCCGCGGAACGCTCCGTGATTTGCGCCCTGCTCTAACACCGACCCTGCCCTTGCGCCAATCCCGACCGCGGAGTCAGGATGAATGGTCCATTGCGATTTGACTGACCGGAGCACGCCCATGGCCGACCGCTTGAACGGCACTCGCATCCTGATCCTGGAAACCCGCGAGGAGGCGCAGTTTTCTAAGCTGCTGGCCGAGCAAGGCGCCGAGGTCGTGCAATGTCCGATGTTCACCATCGAGGACGCGCCGGACCCCGCCCCGATCGAGGCGTGGATCCGCCGCGCCATCGACAAGCCGTTCGAGGATCTCGTGTTGATGACCGGCGAAGGCTTGCGGCGGATCATGAAGCTCGCGCGTACCCGCGGACTCGACGAGGCGTTCTTGGCGGCGCTCGCCAAATCGCGAAAATTCACCCGTGGGCCCAAGCCCGGCAAGGCGCTGCGCGAGGTTGGACTTGAGGCGCAGCAGACCACGGAGAAGCCGACCACCGAGGGCGTGATCGAGATGCTGGGCAAGCTCGACCTGAAAGGTCATCGCCTCGGTCTCCAGCTCTATCCGGAGAAAGACCACAGCGCATTGACCGGCGCGCTCGCCGCGCAAGGCGCCGAGGTCGACACCGTGCTTCCTTACGTCTACGATTCCAAGGCCGCGGATGCCAACATCATCGCCGCCATCGATGACATGGCGCAGGGACGAATCGATTCCATCGCACTGACCAATCTCGGCCAGGTCCGCCGTCTCGTCGAGGCCGCGAAGGCCCATGGCAGCGAGGCGAAGCTGCGCGCCGGTCTCGGGCGCACGCTGATCGCCTCAGTGGGACCGGCAGTCTCCGGCGAACTCGCCGCGCACGGCCTGCGCACCGACATCTCGCCTCCGGAGGACGCTTATTTCATGCGCCCGCTGATCTCGGCGATGGCGGCAGCGCTCGCCGAGAAACGAGCGAAGGTGGCGAGTTAATCGCCGAGATGCCTAACCTGCCACCTGGGAGGCGGCCGACATCAGCTCCTGCGGGCTCGGCGCTGCGAACATGCGCTGGCCGCCGTCGGGGACCTCGGTGAACGTCCAGCGCACGATCCCTTCCCGGTCGAGCAGGAACTGGCCGAACAGCTGGCCCTGGCCCGTTGCCGCCATGCGCTGATCGGCCTCCGTCATCTCGTAACCGTCCTTGTTGTTAAGGTACTCAGCCGCCGCCGGCCGGTTCATCGGGCTGGGCAGTTCGCCGGGCATATCCACTAGCATACTCATGACCGCGTGCATGCTCACCTTGCGCGGCCACTCGGTCTCGTTCTCCGTGAATTCGAGATTTGGCAGGCCGAACGCGCGGTGCGAGACCCGATCGGGGTCGGATGCGGCGAGCAGATTGGGCAATGGATGATAGCGGAAATACAGCCGCGCCCGGTCGATCGGCGTGTTGACGACCGTGAGACTTTCGATGCCCTTCCCGCGCAGCGCGCCGTCAAGCTGCGCCTGCGCCGCGATATGACGTCGGCAGAAAGGGCAGTGCAGGCCGCGAAACAGGCCTACCAATATCGGACTGTGCCCGCGATAATCCTCGAGCGCGATCTTTCCTTCGCGTGTGATGGCGTCCAGGACGATGTTCGGTGCGCGATCGCCCGGCTGAAGTGTTCCATCGACATGACGGTCTGACATGGTTGATCTCCCTCCCATTGGCTAGTCAAGAAACGGCAGTACGATCAGCCCTGCGGGATCCAGCCCGTGCCGGGCGCAGACGTCATGGGCCAGCGCGAAATACCGCTCGGCCTCAGGCATGTCGCCTCGATCAAGGCTCAGTGTCGCAAGACCATCATAGCACGGAAACAGCTGCTGCGGCTCGCCGGTCTCGCTCGCCACCTCGATGGCCTCATTGTAGCAGCGTGCGGCCATGTCGGGGCGCAAGTGGCACTGATGGATCTGCCCCAGCACGATCAAGGGCACCGGGAGATGCTCGCGCTGATCGAGCGCGCGGTCGATCTCGATCGCCTTTTCGGCAGCCGGCACCCCCTCCTCGGTGCATCTGTCCGTGAAGGTGCAGCAGGCGACGGCAAGGTTGGCAAGAAGGCGCGCCTGGAAGCCGAGATCGCCGATACGATGCGCGACATCAAGGCCGCGCCGGCAGACTTCCATGGCTCGCGCGGGATCGACGATGGTGTAGAGCACGCCAAGATTCGTGTAGCCGCGACACGCCACGTTGAGGAGGCCAGCGGCCTCAGCTGCCGCGACACTTTGCTCCACCTCCTTCACTGCCTCCTGGTGTCGCCCAAGCCGCGCCAGCGCAACCGCCTTGGTGTTGAGCGCCTCCGCAATGGCGCGCGCCGCCTCGACCCCCGCTTGCTCGCCAGCATCGGCCGGTACGGACCGGGCGTAGCCGATCGCGTCGTCTGCCCATCGCGCGGCAGCGACGTGATCGCCCACGCGGAACGCAAGACGGCCACGCTCTTGCTGGAGATGAGCCCACTCCAAGAGGTGTGCCCATGCGATTAGAGCCTCGGTCCCGCCAAGCCGTTCAGCCGCCTCGGCATAATGCGTCTCTGCCCTGATGCGCTTGCCGGCGTCCCACAGCAATCGGCCGAGCTTGCGAAGAATGCGCGCTTCGCCGATGCGGTCCTCCGCCGTGCGGTGGCCTTCCAGCGCACTCTGGTAGTGCTCCTCGGCGATGCTGCGACGGCCAGCTACGCAACAGAGGTCCGCGACGCGCTCGTAGAGGATCAGGCGCTCCGGCTCCCGTTCGCCGGAGGTCGAGAGCACGGAGAGCGATTGCTGATAGAAGCGAAGGGCATCGTCGTTGGCATAGCTCGCGCGTGCGCGATCGCCGGCCGCACGCAAATAGCGCGCGCCTTTCGACTTGCTCGCGCTCAGACTGAAGTGATGTCCGAGCAATGTGAGATCTTCGAGTCGCTCGGGCTCTTTGCCATAGAGCTGCTCCAGCGCGGCACCAATCCGTCCGTGCAGATCGACCCGACGCTGCAAAAGCAGGTTTTGATAGATCACGTCCTGAAACATGGTCTGCGTGAAGCGATAGGTCCGCAGCGACATCGCGTTCGAGCCCGCGACCTCCTCGATGAGTTCGGCGTCGCATAGAAGTTCGAGCCCCGCTTCGACCCTTGCCGGGTCGGTTGCTGCCGCACCGAGAACAGCCGCTTCAAAACGGGGACCGATCACCGCGGCCTCCTGGGCCAAGTGGCGCACTTGCTGCGGCAACCTGTCGAGGCGCGCCAGCAATAACGCCTGGATGCTCGCTGGGATATCGGCGGCAGCTTCATCCGACCTGATCCGCCACTGCGCACCGTCGCGCTGCAGCGCGCCGGCTTCGATGAGGCCGCGGATGATCTCCTCGAGGAAAAGCGGATTGCCGCCCGCGCGCTCGAGGATTCGGGTGAACAAATGTCCCGGCGGTTCACGCCATCCATGACCGAAATACGCGGCGAGCAAGCTTCGTCCGTCAGCATCGCCCAGCGGAGGGAGCCGAATGGTCGTGTGACTGATCCTGCTCGAACCGAACGGGTCCAGCTCCAGCACTGGCCGGTGCGTAAACAGCAGCATCAGCCGCGTCCGCTCCAGCCGGTCCATCAGGAACCGCAACGCCTCAAGCGACACCGCGTCCGCCCAATACAGATCCTCGACGATGATCAGCAGCGGCGACAAGACGAGACGGCGCTCGAAAACGGTACGGATCGCGAAAAAGATCTGCCGGCGGAGCTGTTCTGGTTCGACGTGCCTGAGCACGGCGTTGGCATCGCCGAGGCCAAGAACGTGCAAGTAAAAAGGCATCAGGCGGCCGGCCTCCTCGGCCGCGAGACCAAGCTCCGACAGCGCCTCCGCAACCTTCGTCTCTGCCTCTGCGGCACCGGCCTTCTGTGCGATGCCATAGGCGCTACGCAGCACCGCGGCGAGTGCTCCATAGGACTGCTCGCCGAGCGGCGAGCAGACCGCCCGCCGGATCGCCACGCCTGCGAAGCGATCCTCATCGCGGATGCGGGCGGCGAATTCGTTGACCAGCCGCGTCTTTCCAATGCCGGCTTCGCCAACCAGCCGCACCAGCTGAGCTGCGCCGCCGCACGCGCGATCAAGACTGCCGATCACGCGCGCAAGCTCCGCATCGCGCCCGATCAGCGGAGCATCGAGGCCCAGCATGTCGAGGCCGCGTGCCGCGCGGGGGGTCTCGAGCGGTCCCTTCAGACGGTGGACCAGAACGCTGCCCATCTTGCCCTTGAGCGAGACCTCGCCGAGCGAGTCATAGGAGAACGCATGCCGCGTCAGACGGTGAGTCAACGGCCCGACCAGCACCTCGTCCGGAGACGCCATCGATTGCAATCGCTGCGCGGTATTCACGGTATCGCCGGTCACCGAATAGGATTTGGCAACGCCGACGCCTAGCCCGCCCGCGACGACGTGCCCGGTGTTGATGCCGACATGGAGCAGCAGCGGCGAACCGGCATAGGCCATCGCGCGCTCGCTAAGGCGCGCCGTCCGGCTGATCATGTCGAGAGCAGCGCGGACCGCCCGCTCGGGGTCGTCCTCGTGCGCAGCCGGCGCCCCAAACAGCGCCAGCAGCGCATCGCCGATGAACTTGTCCACGAAGCCGCCATAGCTCTGCACCGCGGCCGTCAGCTCCTCGAACAACTGGTTCTGAAGCGTCTGCATGACCTCGGGGTCGAGCCGCTCGCTCATCGCAGTGAAGCCGCTGAGGTCGGCAAACAGCACGGTGATGGTGCGGCGGTTTGCTTCGGTGTCGATCTTGTCCCGCTGCGGTCCAAATGCCTGCTGAACCGGCTGCGGCAGCGGAGGCGAGGCCGATCGGGTCGGGAGTGTCGCCGGACTCGACTGCGTCGATGCCTGCCCACCGTTGTTCGTCGCCCCGCTGACGAGGGCGCCGCATTTCGGGCAGTAGACGAAATCCGGTGCACACAGGAAGCCACAGCCCGGGCACGCGTTCGGCTGCTTCGTGCCGCACTTCGGGCAGAAAGCAAAGCCGCTCTGAACCTCGAAACCGCAACCGGAGCAGTTCATGGGCTCAAGACCTCGCGGAAGCCGCGATGGCGCGATCTGTTGACGCAAGCAAACAGGCCTCAGAATGCGGACCAGAATGGGCTTTGTGCGCCAGAAGAGCAAGCGGTGGCTCGTCTGCCTCTTCGTATCGGCTGGACAACGAGGCAATGCTGCAGACGCACAGACGCTCCGTAGATCATCGGCAAGCATGGCGGCATGCGGTAGCACCAATTGACAGACGCTTCGCCGGGCCTACCCTGCCGAACAGAAGAACAAATAATAAGGACCGGGAATCACCGTGAAGCCCGTCATCCCATCTTGAGCACATCCGCACGACCTTCCGCGTTCGCGCCATTTCGCATCCGCAACTATCGCTTCCAGTGGCCATCCGACCTGCTCACCTCCTGGGCGTTCGAGGTCGAGACGCTGGTGCTCGGCTGGTACATCATGGTCGAGACCGGCTCGGTGTTGCTGCTGACCGTGCTTGCCTCGCTCCAGTTCGTCGGGACCCTGGTCGCGCCGGTGTTCGGCATGATCGGCGACCGCATCGGTCATCGCGATCTTCTGGTCGTGATGCGTCTCGCCTACACGGTGCTCTCGTCGACCATCATGGTTCTGGCGCTGACCGATCATCTGTCGCCGCTGAGCGTCATGATCATCGTCGCGATCATGGGCCTGATCCGCCCCTCCGATCTCGGCGTGCGCGGCGCGCTGCTCGCCGACATCATGCCGGCCGAGCACCTCGTGGGCGCCATCAGCGTGGCACGCACGACCCAGGACAGCGCTCGCATCGCCGGCGCTTTGACGGGCGCCGGGCTGTTCGGCCTCCTCGGCATCGGCCTCGTCTATGTCGCGATCGCCTGCCTCTACTTCGCAGCCGCGCTTCTCATGCTCTGCCTGACCCGGCCCAAAAGGGTCGTCACCTCGAGCGATCTTCCGGCGAACAGCCACGCGATGTCGCGATTGCTGAGCGATCTGAAGGAAGGGATCGTCTACGCCTGGAGTGGTCCGGGCATGCGAGCGGCGCTGTGCGTCGCCTTCCTGGCCAATCTCACCGCGTTTCCCTTTACCGGCGGTCTATTGCCCTACATCGCGCGGGAGATCTTTCACACCGACCAGACCGGCCTCGGCTATCTCTCGGCGAGCTTTGCCGTCGGCTCGCTGATCGGCTCGATCACGCTCAGCCTTGTCAGCGGACTGCGCATCGCCCGGCTGCTGATCGGCGCGACGCTGGCCTGGTACGCCATGCTGCTCGTGTTCGTCGAGATCAGGACCATGCCGGTAGCGATGGCCTGCCTCGTGCTCGCGGGCATCGCCCAGAGCATGTCGATGATCTCGGCGGCCGTGATCCTGATGCGCACCGCGAGCGCGCATCTGCGCGGCCGCGTGATGGGCGTGCGCATGATGGTGATCTACGGCCTGCCGATCGGTTTGCTCGCGGCCGGCAGCCTGATCGACGTCATCGGCTATTCCGCGACCGGCTCGCTCTACGCCGCCGCGGGGTTTGTCGCGATGCTGGCGATCGCGATCCGCTGGCGCGCCGACCTCTGGCCGGTGCACGCACCCGCCAACGTGCGCTAGAGCCCGTTTCGATGGTTCGGAACCGGGCTCTAGATTTTGTTTGACGCGTCTTCTTGACGCGAACCGGAAATCCGCTTCGCTCGAAAACTCTCTAATCCCCGTAACCGCGCAGCCGCTCGATATCGAGAATCGTCACCCCGCCATATTCCAGCCGCAGCAGGCCCTCCTTCTCCAGCCGGTTCAGCGCGCGGTTGGCGTTCTGGCGGGACATGCCGGAGAGCGCGCCGATCTCTTCCTGGGTGATCTCCAGATGCCGGGTCGATTCCGGATAAAGGATCGGGTTGAACAGCGACGCGATGCTGCGAGCAAGACGGGCGGTGGCGTCCAGCGTGCGGTTGACCTCGAGCATGCCGATGAACTGGCCGAGCCGCTCGTTGAGCTGGCGTACCAGGAAGCGGTTGAAGCCGACGCTGTTCTCGAACAGCCACATGAAGGCGCTGCGCTCCATCAGCGCGACGCGGCTATTGCGCAGCGCGACCACGTCGTAGCGGCGCGGTTCGTTCTTGAGCACGCTGCCCTCGCCGAACCAGGCCCCCGCGGTCAGCCCGGCAAGGCTCGTCTCCTTGCCGTCGCGCGAGACCCCGCCCATGCGGGCGAGGCCGCTGACCATGCCGGCCCAATAGGCAAACGTGTCGCCGCGCATGAACACGGTCTCGCCGGTGCCGTAGGACCGCTCCGTGATCCCGGCGCGGGCGACCTCGATCTCCGCTGGCGTGAGCTCGCGGGACCAGGCGGCGACGCGCTTCAGATGATCCTCTGAAATCATGATCGAGAGGCCAGCCGCACCGTGTCGTCACTCCGCCCTTCTGTTGCAATGCAACATGATTTGATTCCGCCGCCATCCGACGAAAGATGGAGGCCGCCTCGGTCCGAAAAACTTTGTCGCAGAATTGTCAGGCCGGAGACATTTCAAAATAGCGCTTTCCCCTATTGAGAACCACCTTGAGCGATGCGGCTTTTGATCCCGTGCGGGACCAGAGTGGTGCGGCTCCGGTCGAGACCAATCGCTGCATGGCCTCGCCGGCTCGGCCGTACTAGGATCGCACCGACGAACGGACGAAGAGCGCCACTGAATGCGCCATCACCGGGAGGGATTTGTTTGGTGGCTACCAGTCTCGAAGTGCGCGGCGTGTCCTTGCGATTCGGCGGCGTCCGTGCGCTGACCGATGTCAGCTTCGCCATCAGGGAGGGCGAGCTGTTCTCGATCATCGGCCCCAACGGCGCCGGCAAGACATCGATCGTGAATTGTATTTCCGGCCGCTACAAGCCGACCGAAGGCCAGCTATTCTACCAGGGCCGTGACATCACCGGCCTGACGCCGAATGCGCGTCCGACGCTCGGCATCGGCCGCACCTTCCAGAATCTGGCCCTGTTCCACCACATGAGTGTGCTCGACAACATCATGGTCGGGCGCCATCACCTCCTGAAGAACAACTTCCTCACCGGCTCGCTCTACTGGCTCACCGGCGCGCGCAAGGAGGAGCTTGAGCACCGCCACAAGGTCGAGGAGATCATCGACTTC
Organism: Bradyrhizobium sp. USDA 4486; assembly: GCF_054057995.1. Classification (NCBI taxonomy): domain Bacteria; kingdom Pseudomonadati; phylum Pseudomonadota; class Alphaproteobacteria; order Hyphomicrobiales; family Nitrobacteraceae; genus Bradyrhizobium; species Bradyrhizobium sp. USDA 4486. The sequence goes on along the minus strand of NZ_JBSRZV010000001.1, from coordinate 773,077 downwards.
CTCGACCTCCAGTCGGTCCGCAAGGCGACCGCCGGAACCCTCCCCTATGGCCTGCGCAAGCGCGTGGAACTCGCCCGCGCCATGGCGCTGGAGCCGCGCCTCATCCTTCTCGACGAGCCGATGGCCGGCATGAATTTCGAGGAGAAGGAGGACATGGCCCGCTACATCGTCGATCTCAATGAGGAGTTCGGGATGACGGTGGTGATGATCGAGCACGATATGGGCGTGGTGATGGACATCTCCCACCGCGTCATGGTGCTGGATTTCGGCCGCAAGATCGCCGAGGGCGATCCGGCCGCCGTGCTCGCCGATCCCCACGTCAAGCGCGCCTACCTCGGTGAAGAAGACGAGGTGCTGGTCGATCCCGACGATGCCCCGCCTGCACAGGAGAGCGCGGCATGATGGATTATGCAGGCCGCGTCGCGCAGGCCGATACCTATCCGAAAATGCTGCGGCTCAACGCCAGAGAGCATGGCAAGGAGATCGCGCTGCGCGAAAAAGATCTCGGCCTCTGGCGCGTCTTCACCTGGAACGACTACCAGACTCGCGTGCGCGATTTCGCGCTCGGCCTCGTCGAGCTCGGCCTCGGCCGCGGCGACGTCATCAGCATCATCGGTGACAATCGGCCGGACTGGGTCGCGGCGGAAGTAGCTACCCATGCGATCGGCGGGTTGAGCCTCGGGCTCTATCGCGACGTGCTGGACGAAGAGGCCTCCTACCTCCTCAATTACGGCGAGGCCCAGCTCGTCTTCGCCGAGGACGAGGAGCAGGTCGACAAGCTGCTGACCCTCGCCGACCGCGTGCCGAAGCTGAAGCACATCATCTATTCCGATCCCCGTGGAATGCGGAAGTACGACGACCCGCGCCTGATGTCGGCGGAGAAGTTTGCCGAGCTCGGCCGCGCGCGGGCCGGACGGGAGCCGGAGCTTTACGACAAGCTGGTCGATGCGACCAAGGGCGAGGACGTCGCGATCCTCTGCACCACATCGGGCACCACCTCGCATCCCAAGCTTGCGATGCTCGCCGCCGGCCGCGTCCTCGGCCATTGCGCGACCTATCTCGCCTTCGATCAAAAGGGACCGGACGACGAATATGTCTCGGTGCTGCCGCTGCCCTGGATCATGGAGCAGGTCTACGTGCTCGGCAAAGGCCTGCTCTGCCGGATGAAGATCAACTTCGTCGAAGAGCCCGACACGATGATGAACGATCTGCGCGAGATCGCGCCGACCTTCGTGCTGTTCGCGCCGCGCGTCTGGGAATCGATCGCCGCCGACGTCCGCGCCAAGGTGATGGACGCGACACCTTTCAAGCAGCGCCTGTTCGACATCGGCATGAAGTCGGGCCTCGCCGCGCTCGAACAGGGCAAGCGCTCGGGCTTTGCCGACACGATCCTGTTCCGCGCGCTGCGCGACCGCCTCGGCTTCACCCGTCTGCGCTCGGCTGCCACGGGCGGCGCCGCGCTCGGGCCCGACACGTTCAAGTTCTTCCAGGCGATGGGCGTGCCGCTGCGCACGCTCTACGGCCAGACCGAGCTGCTCGGGGCCTACACGCTGCATCCCGAGGGCAAGGTCGATCCTGACACGACTGGCGTGCCGATGGCCGACAGCGTCGAGATTCGCATCGACAATGCCGATGTCCATGGCGTCGGCGAGATCGTGGTGCGACACCCCAACATGTTCCTCGGCTATTACAAGAACCCGGAGGCCAGCGTCGCGGACATCAAGGACGGCTGGATGTGCTCAGGCGACGCCGGCTATTTCAACGCCAACCAGCAGCTCGTCGTCATCGACCGCATCAAGGATCTCGCCGAGACCTCGCGCGGCGAGCGCTTCTCGCCGCAGTTCATCGAGAACAAGCTGAAGTTCTCGCCCTATATCGCGGAGGCCGTGGTGCTGGGCGCCGGCCGCGACGCGCTCGCGGCGATGATCTGCATCCGCTACTCCATCATCTCGAAATGGGCGGAGAAGAACCGCCTCTCCTTCACCACCTACAGCGATCTCGCCTCACGGCCCGAGGTCTATGCGCTGCTGCAGAAGGAGGTCGAGACCGTTAACGCCACGCTGCCGCCGGCCCAGCGCATCTCGCGCTTCCTGCTGCTCTACAAGGAGCTCGATGCCGACGACGGCGAGCTCACCCGCACAAGGAAGGTGCGCCGCGGCGTCATCAACGAGAAATACGCAGGGATCATCGACGCCATCTACCGCGGCGATGCCGAGATTCCCGTCGACACCGTGATCCGCTTCCAGGACGGCACCACGCAGAGGGTGCGAACCACGTTGCGCGTGGTGGATCTCGGCGGACGAGACCACATGGCGGAGGCTGCGGAGTGACACAGGTATCCGTCGCGAACGGCGCTGCCCTGCGCCTCTCCCTGCTTGCGGCAGGGCTGTCGCATATGCGTAATGCTGCAAGTTCGATGTGTCTTGTGAGTAGCAAATCGCTCCACCAACTCGTCATGCCCGGGCTTGTTCCGGGCATCCACGTCTTGTTTTGCAGGAGTGAAGACGTGGATGGCCGGGACAAGCCCGGCCATGACACCGTGGAGGATTTATTAGATCATCCGCGGTTGTCCGTCCGCAAGCGGGGAAAGGCGAAGGATAGCATCACATGAACACCGCGTTCCTCATCGAGCTCCTGGTCAACGGCCTCGTGGTCGGCACGCTCTATGGCGTGGTCGCGATGTCGTTCGTGCTGATCTACAAGGCCACGCAGGTCGTCAATTTCGCGCAAGGCGAATTGCTGCTGGTCGGCGCCTGGGTGTGCTGGGCGCTGCTCGCCAAGTACCAGGTGCCGTTCTGGATCGGCATGCCGATCACGCTGGTGTTCATGTTCGCGTTCGGCATCGCGGTCCAGGTGCTGATCCTGCGGCCGATGATCGGCGAGCCGATCATCTCCGTGATCATGGTGACGATCGGCCTTTCCACCGTGCTCCAGGCGACGCTGAAATGGATGTTCGGCGTCAACCCGCAGCCGTTCCCACGCGTGTTCGAGAGCCAGTCAGTCAGCCTGTTCGGCCTCCAGATCCAGACCGTCTATGTCATGAGCCTCGTGGTCTCGGTCGCCATGATGATCGGCATGGCCTGGTTCTTCCGCGCCTCGAAATACGGTCTTGCGATGCGTGCCACCGCGTTCAACCAGCAGGTCGCACAGTCGCTCGGCATTTCGGTCAAGAGCGTGTTCGCGATGGCCTGGGCGATCTCGGCGACGGTATCGGCTGTCGCGGGCGTCGTCGTCGCCGTCGTCAACGGCGTATCCTCGGGCCTTGCCGCCTACGGCATCAAGGTGTTCCCGGCGGCGATCCTCGGCGGGCTCGATTCCGTCGGCGGCGCCGTGCTCGGTGGCATCATCATCGGCCTGCTCGAGAACGTCGCCCAATATGTCGACAGCCAATACCTGCACTGGGGCAATCTCTACGAGATCGCACCGTTCTACGTCCTCATCATCGTGCTGATGATCAAGCCTTACGGCCTGTTCGGCACCCACGACATCGAGCGGATCTGACCCATGGCCGGCCCTGCCCTCATCCCCGCTGGTGATTTCCGCACCTCTTACGCCGCGGACACGACGATCTTCCCGACCACCACCAGCCGCAACTTCGCCATTGTGGGCGTTGCGCTGCTCTGTCTCGCGCCGCAATTCTTCACCGGTTACTGGCTCAGCATCCTGATCCAGATCGGCATCTTCTCGATTGCGGCGCTCGGGCTGAACATCCTGGTCGGCTTCACCGGCCAGATCTCGATCGGGCACGCCGCCTTCTTCCTGCTCGGCGCGTTCACCTCGGCCTACATCTCCAACAACGCGCCGATCCCGGTGTTCTTCGCGATTCCGCTTACTGGCGTCATCACTGCGATGGTCGGGCTGATCTTCGGCATTCCGGCGGCGCGGCTGAAAGGCCTCTATCTCGTCATCGCGACGCTGGCGGCGCAATACATCCTGCTCGACTTCTTCTCGCGCGCCGAATGGTTCTCCGGCGGCTCTGTTCCGGCGAGCGCCAATCCGTTCTCGATCTTCGGCTACACGCTGCGCGGCGACAAACAGTATTTCTACGTCGTGCTGGCCTACGTGCTGGCGAGCTACATCCTCGTCACCAACCTGATGCGCACACGCGACGGCCGCGCGCTCGTGGCGATCCGCGACCACTATCTCTCCGCCGAGATCATGGGCATCAATCTCACCAAATACCGCACGCTGTCGTTCGGCCTTGCCGCCTTCTTCGCCGGCATCGCCGGCGCGCTCTATGCGCACTACCAACTCGTGGTCTCGCAGGAGGGTTTCGGCATCGAGCGCTCGATCCTGTTCCTGGCCATGATCATCATCGGAGGCACCGGCTCCATCATGGGCACGCTGATGGGCACCGCCTTCGTGGTGCTGCTGCCGGAGACGATGGAGTTCATCAGCCTCTATCTGAAAGGCGGCGCGATCGACAAGGCGCTGTCACTCAACAACAACATCACCTTCCTGCGCGAGATCGCGATCGGGCTGATCATCATTGCGTTCCTGATGTTCGAGCCCGACGGGCTTGCGCATCGCTGGCGGCAGATCAAGGCGTATTGGAAACTCTACCCCGTTCTCGCACTGAGCACGGAAACTCACGAACCAACGAATAAGCAGGAGGAGGCAACCAATGAAGACAAAAAACCTTTTGAGCACTGCATCGCTCGCGATCGCGATTGCCGCATTCTCGGCGAGCGCGCAGGCGCAGATCGCGATCGGCCACCTCGCCGATTATTCCGGCGGCACCTCCGACGTCGGCACGCCCTACGGCCAGGCCGTCGCCGACACCTTTGCCTGGGTCAACAAGAATGGCGGCGTCAATGGCAAGCAGCTCAATGTCGACACCAACGACTATGGCTACCAGGTGCCGCGCGCGATCGCGCTGTATAAGAAATGGTCGGCGCCGGACAGCAAGGTCGCGGCGATCATGGGCTGGGGCACCGCCGATACCGAGGCGCTGACCGGCTTCCTCGCGCAGGACAAGATTCCCGACATGTCCGGCTCCTATGCCGCGGCGTTGACCGACCCCGAAGGGGTCAGCGGCAAGGCCAAGCCTGCTCCTTATAATTTCTTCTACGGCCCGAGCTATTCGGACTCGCTGCGCGCGATGCTGATGTGGGCGGCCGAGGACTGGAAGGCCAAGGGCAAGCCCGGCAAGCCCAAGTTCGTGCACATGGGTGCCAACCACCCCTATCCGAACGCGCCGAAGGCCGCCGGCGAAGCCATGGCGCAGGAACTCGGCTTTGAAGTGCTGCCGCCGCTGGTGTTCGCGCTCTCACCGGGTGACTACAGCGCGCAGTGCCTCAGCCTGAAATCCTCGGGCGCCAACTATGCCTATCTCGGCAACACCGCGGCCTCCAACATCTCGGTGATGAAGGCCTGCAAGACCGCCGGCGTCGACATCCAGTTCCTCGGCAATGTCTGGGGCATGGACGAGAACGCCGCCAAGACCGCAGGCGATGCCGCCAATGGCGTGATCTTCCCGCTGCGCACCGCGGTGAGCTGGGGCGGCGATGCGCCCGGCATGAAGACAGTGATGGAGATCTCCAAGATGTCGGACCCCACCGGCAAGGTCTATCGCCCGGTGCACTACATCGCGGCGGTCTGCTCGGCGCTGTACATGAAGGAGGCGCTCGACTGGGCAGCCAAGAACGGCGGCGCCACCGGCGAGAACGTCGCCAAGGGCTTCTATCAGAAGAAGGACTGGGTGCCCGCCGGCATGGAAGGCGTCTGCAATCCCTCGACCTGGACCGATAAGGACCATCGCGGCACGCTGAAGGTCGACCTCTATCGCACCAAGGTGTCAGGCGCGACCGACGGCGACCTCAACGACCTCATGGCCAAGGGCACGATCAAGCTCGAGAAGGTCAAGACCGTCGAGCTGCCGCGCAAGCCGGAACTGTTGGGCTGGTGAGCCTGGCGCTCACCCTACGACAACTGTCATCCCCCGCGAACGCGGGGGATCCAGTACGCCGCGGCCTCTCGGGGAACGTCAGGCGTCTCTGGAATACTGGGTCACCCGCCTCGGCGGGTGACGACAGCGGAGAATGAAGACGCATGTCCCAAACCATCGAAGCAACCCGTCCCTCCCCCAGCGTCGTCCCCGCGCCGCCCCTCCTCGCCGTGCGCAACATCGAGGTCGTCTATGACGACGTCATCCTGGTGCTGCGCGGCCTTAGCCTCGACGTGCCCAAGGGCGCGATCGTGGCGCTGCTGGGAGCCAACGGCGCCGGCAAGTCGACGACGCTGAAGGCGATCTCGGGGCTGCTCAAGACCGAGGACGGCGAGGTCACGCGCGGCGAGATCCTGTTCGAGGGCGAGCGCATCAACGGCATCGACCCCGACAAGATCGTCCGCCGTGGCATCTTCCAGGTGATGGAGGGCCGGCGCATTGTCGCGGATATGACGTCGCTGGAAAACCTCAAGCTCGGCGCCTTCACCCGCAGGGACCGCGAGGTCGACGCCGATCTCGACATGGTCTTCAACTATTTCCCGCGCCTGAAGGAGCGCACTGGGCTTGCCGGTTATCTCTCCGGCGGCGAGCAGCAGATGCTCGCGATCGGGCGCGCTTTGATGGCGCGCCCGAAGATGATCCTGATGGACGAGCCGTCGATGGGCCTGTCGCCGCTGCTGGTGAAAGAAGTGTTCTCCATCATCCAGAAGATCAACCGCGACCTCGGCGTCACCATCCTGCTGGTCGAGCAGAACGCGCGCGCCGCGCTGTCGGTGGCGAGCCACGGCTACATCATGGAGCAGGGCAAGGTCGTGCTCGACGGCACCGCCGACGAGTTGCGCGACAACGAGGACGTCAAGGAGTTCTACCTCGGCGGCGCCGGCGACCAGCGCAAGAGTTTCAAGAACCTCAAGAGTTTCAAGCGCCGCAAGCGGTGGCTCTGAAACTCACTCGAGCACCTGCTCCGCTTCGGTGACTGCGCAGAGAACATGATAGAACGACGACGCAGGAATGGTGTCGACCAGCGACTTGCCGTCGCGATCAAACTGGTCGTACCAGCCGCCCCTGACAGGATGGCTGAGATAGTGCCGTTCGAGCCGCATCAGCGCCGCGCGCGCTTCGTCCGCGGCGCCCGCCTCGCCGGATTCGGCCTGCGCGATCCACGCCTTCGCCATCTCAGTCTGCGGCCACAGCCGGCGCGTCGCGCGGCGTATGTTGCCGCTCGCGTCGCCCTCGTCAGTGAGGCAGCCGGTCGCCTCGTCGCGATAGCAGAGCGCGGTCGCAAGCAGCTCGGCGCGGCGCTGGCCGGTCGGGCAGCCCGTAATGCGTTCAAATCCCTTCAAGAGCCAGACCCATTCCGCCTGATGGCCGGCCTCAACGCTGACCGGCTCGATCTTCGACCAGTCCTCCTCGAAATATTCCGTCAGGATGCGCTTCTGCTTGTCGTAGAGATTGGCGAGGAACAGCGCGAAGAATTCGCCGGCGCGGTTCTGGAACGACAGATCGTGGGTCGCGTCGAAGCACGCGATCATCGCCTCGAACAGATGCATGTGCGGGTTCTGCCGGCGCGGCAGCGAGACCGGCAGGCTTTCGTGGACGCCGCCATGCGGCGAGCGCAGGTGGCCATCAAGGAAAGCGAGCAGCGCGTCGATCTCGGCGCGCACCTGGGCGTCCTGGTCGAGCGAGTAGACAGCCGCGAGCGCAAACAGGATGAAGGCGTGGTCATAGGCATCGCGCCGCGCGTCGAGCACCGTGCCCTCCGGCGTCAGCCGGTGCACATAGCCAGGCTTGCCGTCGGGCGCCTTCGCCTTGGCCAGGAGATGCTCCAGCCCCTTCAGCGCGATGGCGCGGCCTTGCGGATACCAGCCCATCTGCGCCGCCTTGGCGTAGCACCAGATCTGGCGCGCCTGCACGAACACACGGCGCGGAGCGGCTGCGTCCGCCGTGCCGTCGCGGTGCAGCCGGTCGATGAAGCCGCCAGCGACGCCATCCCAGCCGCTCGTCGACCACAACGGCAGCGCGTCCTCGATCATGCGGAGCTTCAGGCGCGCGACGACGTCCGCCGCAATCATTCCTTCGTCCGCCATCGCGTCCTCTTCAAGCCGAGCCAATGGCCGTCTGATACCCATGCCGGCGGCGGCGCGCAACGGATGCCAACCCGGAAAGACCCGCCATGACCGCCCATTACGACGCCCGCGAGACGCGCGAACCGGTCGCGCGCGAGACCGAGCTGTTCGCCCGCTTGCCGGAGGTGTTGCGCAGCGCGATGGCAGCGCCGGCCTATGCCGAGCGGCTGAAGGGCATCGAACCCACTGCCGTGACCTCCCGGGCGGCACTGGCGGGCTTGCCGGTGCTGCGCAAGTCGGAGCTGCCGGCCTTGCACAAGGCCTCCCAGCCTTTTGGCGGCTTCGTTGCGGCGGCGCCGGGATCGTTCGCCCGCCTTTTCACCTCGCCCGGCCCGATCTTCGAGCCGGAGGGGCGGCAGGCCGACCCCTGGCGCGGCGCGAGGGCGCTGTTTGCGGCCGGATTCCGCCCCGATGACGTCGTGCTCAACACCTTCAGCTATCACCTCACCCCTGGCGGCTTCATCTTCGACGCCTCGGCGCGCGCGCTCGGCTGCGCGGTGATCCCGGCCGGCCCTGGCAACACCGAGCAGCAATTCGAGCTGATCGAGGCCTACCGGCCCGTCGGCTACAGCGGTACGCCGGATTTTCTGAAGATTCTGCTCGATGCCGGTGAGACCGCGGGCCGGGACGTCTCCTCGATCAAGCGTGCGCTTGTCTCGGGCGCGGCCTTCCCGCCCTCGCTCCAGGCCGAGATCAAGGCGCGCGGCATCGACGCCTACCAGGCCTTCGGCACCGCCGACCTTGGCCTCATCGCCTTCGAGACCGAAGCGCGCGAGGGCATGATCGTGAACGAGGATCTGATCCTGGAGATCGTCAAGCCCGGCACCGGCGATCCCGTCGTACCTGGCGATGTCGGCGAGATCGTCGTCACCTCGCTCGATCCGCACCACCCCTGGATCCGGCTTGCGCTCGGCGATCTCACCGCCGCGCTGCCGGGCACCAGCCCCTGCGGCCGCACCAACGTGCGGATCAAGGGCTGGATGGGCCGCGCCGACCAGACCACCAAGGTCAAGGGCATGTTCGTCCGGCCCGAGCAGGTTGCCGAGATCGGCAAGCGCCATTCCGCACTCGGGAGGCTGCGGCTCGTCGTCACGCGCCAGGGCGAGACCGACGCGATGACGCTGAAAGCGGAGACGGCGGCTGCGAGCGACGCCCTGCGCGAGGAGATTGCGGTCAGCCTGCGCAGCGTGACGAAACTCGGCGGAAGCGTCGAGCTAGTCGGGCTAGGTGCGCTGCCGAATGACGGCAAGGTGATCGCGGACGAACGATAGTGTGTTGAGATGACGGGAAGAACTTTGTTGTCTTAAAACTCCCGTCATCTTGCGACTTTTGCAATTTGTTCTTGCAGACACAAAAAATGCAACTGCCGCATATTTCTCATATCGTGTAAGTTTTCCTATCGTCGAGAAGACGGCACCCGAACCCCGATGACCCTTCAGCTTTCAGTAGATCTTTGTTCCCAGAACGGCAGTCGGCCGGAGTGTGCACCCACCATTTGAACCTTGAGGTACTATCGAGATCAATCCGCCCGCGATCGGTTCGTGTTCGAGGGTGAGGTTCGAATGGGCTGCCTCGGCACGCATCCCGACCGTTTTGGCAGCCACTTTTCGCGGCCCAAGCAATTCCTTGGACGCTTTAATCTGCACAAGCCGTTTTGGTGAGTGTCAAAATCCTCTCGTCCAGTCGATCGATTCGGTCTTCTTGCAACTCAATTTTGATGGGATCCACCACCGCGGCCGCGATCATCGGTTGAAGTTCCTGAAAAGGCCTGCGAGCATCGTTGCCATGAATTCGCTGATCGAGCTTTCTACGGACTCGTGATGGATGGCTAAGCGAGTTTGGGTTCAACCTTCGGACCGGCGGGCGTTATAGGCAGCTGGCTTCTTGCCAGCGCCGTAGGTTCGCGTTGGTGAGAGCGTCGAAATCCACCACGGGTTGACTCAATGAGGGGTGATGCTAGGTTCATAGTAGGAGAGTTGGGCATGCAACGCGAACCAAAAGTTAACGGGATGCGGCTAAGCGAACTCGAACGGAACGCGGCCCTTTTGGCGAAGACAGCACCGCCAGATGTGCAAGAGGCGATTGCGACTGTGATGGACGAAGCCGCAAAAGCGTTCTCAAATAGTCAGGCCGATATTGCGCCCACAACTTCGTAAAGGTTTCAGTACCGGAGAATCCAGCCGCAGAGACGCCAAGGCCGCTTTTCTTGCGCGAGAGCTTGGCTGATCCAAACAGAACACTGGTTGTGGGGTCGCCCCGTGTCGCCGGGCAATGAAGGACCGCGCCTAGTACCCAGCGCCTCCTCGACGATTCCTTCGTCTTTCGAGAATCAGCGACGGCGTCCCGGCTCCGTGATCGCCTCTAGATGTGAGCTTTCAGGAAGTTGTCCATCCGGTCCGGAACGAGGAAGCTGAAGTTGTCGAAGCTTTAGCCAATCCCCGGAGGACCGAATGGACACCCATAAGAATGCGCCTCTGACGCCGAAAGGTCGAGAGGCCATGGTGCGGAGTGTGATCGAGGGGGGCCTGACCAAGGCCGCGGCCGCGCTCCAGTTCAATGTGACTGCGAAGACAGTCGCCAAGTGGGTCCAGCGCTTCCGCGAGCAGCCGTATCCTGCGGCGGCTCGGATTGAACCGATTGCGCGACCTGGAACCGGCCGAGCCGGTGCGACGCTATGAGCGCGAACATCCTGGCGAGCTGATCCACATCGACATCAAAAAACTCGGCAAGTTCAACCGTATAGGCCATCGCATCACCGGCGATCGAACAGGGCAGAGCAGCCTACGGGCCCGCGGTGACGGGCTTGGCTGGGAATACGTCCACGTCTGCATCGACGATGCTTCCCGGATCGCCTTCAGCAAGATCATGAAGAGCGAGCGACGAGGCTGTGCCGTGGCCTTCCTCAAGGCCGCGATCGCCTACTACCCGAGCCTGGGTATCAAGGTCGAGCGGGTGATGACGGACAACGGCTCGTGCTACAAATCCATCGCCTTCCGCAAAGCCTGCAAGCGCCTTCGTCTCAAACACATCCGTACCAAGCCCTATACTCCGAAGACCAACGGCAAGGCCGAGCGCTTCATCCAGACCAGTCTGCGCGAATGGGCTTATGCTCGCGCCTACAACACATCAGACGAGAGAGCCGCTGAACTGCCGAGATGGCTTCACAGCTACAATTGGCCCGGCCGCATGGCAGTATCGGCCCGATGCCACCCATCAGCAAACTCGCCCTAACCAGGAACAACCTGTTGAGGCTCCACACCGCTGCGCGGCTGGGGGCCTTGTGGGCAGCGCCTCCAAGCCTCTGCACCTTTCGGCCATTGGAAGACCATGACCTTCATCGCGGCGCTGCGTCACGATCGGATCAGTGCGCCTTGGGTGATCGATGGTCCCATCAACGGTGAACTCTTCACCTGTACGTCGAGAAGGTGTTGGCACCCACCCTCGCACCGGGCGAGATCGTCGTTCTCGACAATCTTGGCAGCCACAAGGGCAAAGCGGCTCGCCAAGTCATCCGCGCCAGAGGTGCCCACCGCATCTTCTTGCCGCCATATAGCCCGGACCTCAATCCGATTGAGCAGGTCTTCGCCAAACTCAAACACCTCATGCGAGCCGCAGAGCCTCGTGACGTGGAGGCAACCTGGCGGAAGGTTGGTGAACTCCTCGATCTCTTCTCCCAGGAGGAGTGCACCAACTACTTCAAAAACTCAGGCTATGTTTCCGTATAAAAACATCATGCTCTAGCCGCCGCGCCGTCCTTCCGACTTAAAGAGGCCGTGAAACTCGCCTATCCGATGTACCGCGAGAAGGTCAGCGGAACGAAGCTTACCGCCCTCCGGGACCGGCGCACCAACGCGCTTCCGACCATGCCGCGACGGCCTGCGACGTAGACGCTCTTGCCGGACAACTGAGACGCTGCGCTTGCCACGGCTCGCGTACCGCTTTTCATCGGCGAGATCGGTCGCCACCATATCCTCGACGAGTTGGGCAAAGGTCCGCTTCGGCTTCCAGCCGACCTTCTGGCGCGCCTTGCTGGCACCGCCAACGAGGAAATCGACCTCGGTCGGGCGAAAAGCGGCGTATTAGGAATGATGGTCGAGCCGGCCTATTATTTGCCGCTCCTTTCTGGCGACTCAGTCTGCTGTGCAAGCCCAAGATCGTCAATCAATTGCTTTGCCAAGAACTTCGCACCCTTTGGCGTTAGGTGGACAATGTCCGATTGAATGATGTCACCGACATTCGGAGTCGTTCGAGTCAGGCAACCGCTTGCGCTGCAAAGGACGGCTAATGGCGAATAGTATTGGACGCGTAGCTTCTCAGCGGTTTGCCGCAGTCCGTCCTCAGCGGCCAGAGGTCGAAAAAAGCGTGGGATCCTTGCCGGAAGAACCGTTCTTCGAGCGGCGTAGTAGTCGGCATATAGTCGCGGCAAAGGCTGCTCCCAGATAGGCACCGGTCCGACGAGGATTGTCCGAATTCCCTCTTGTTCTAGCGAACGAACGGTTGGCGCAATGACCGATTCTTGCCAGTACAGGTTCCAAATTGCATGCAGCAGCACGGCATCCGGTCTAGCCTTTACGATGCGGGCGACTATGTCCGTGTTGGCTTCGACGCAGGAAGGTGGCAACTCAAGAGCCTCTACGAGAACAGGAGGGCATGAATTCAGCGTAAACTGAGCGATCCCCGGTCTGACGCGATCATCGAGCTGATAAAGTCCGGCTGCAAGCGCCGCAGCCGTGCTGTCGCCCCAAACAGCCACCAATGGCTTTCGGTTCTTCTCGATGCAATTTGAAGAGAGTTGAGTGTGGTCCGCGGCGGATACATGGCACTCGCCGTACCGGATGAAGTCACGCCCTGGAACAATTGCCGCCGCTTGGCGAATCTCTTCAGGTATTCGGTCCGGAAATCCATTAACTTTGACTGTGGTGATCCCAAGAACCGCTATGATGCTCATTGTCGCGACGAGGGGCGTGACCGCGAGGGATCTGCGGCGGATCGGTCTCTCGACAAAAAGGAAGGTAAGCAGCGCGGCGGACAGGCTGGCGAGCACGCACATTGCGCGTTCCCCCATGCTTAGGGGCCGCAGCGCGACGAGCTCGGAAAAGACAAGAAAAGGCCAATGCCACAAGTACAACGGATACGAGATCAATCCAATGAAAACTGGCAGGCGGGCTGAAAGAATTGTATTCGAGAATGACCCAAGTGCCGAAACAAACATTGCGGCCCCCAACGCGGGCACAATTGCTGCAGCCCCTGGAAATGGCGTCTTTCCGTTGAACAGGACAGCGGCGGCTGCAATCGCCGCAATCCCCAGATTGCCTGCCAATTCGCGGTAAAGACGTGAACGCATCAGATGCGAGATTTCGACCCGAAATAGCGCGAGACATGCGCCGGTGCCCAACTCCCAGGCGCGAGTCATTGGTAGGTAAAACGCGGCCGCAGGGTGCGTTCGTGTGAGATAGATGCTTAAGGCAAGAGAGATTGCTGAGAGGGCGAAGACAGTCTTCCTCGATGAACATCGAGTGACAGCCAGGGCGCCGAGCAGCAGGGGCCAGATGAGATAGAATTGTTCCTCAACACCGAGCGACCATAGATGAAGTAATGGCTTGCTTCTTGCTGCAAGATCAAAATAGTCGACTTCGGACAGCAGCATTAGGTTGGCGGAGAAAAGAGCGCTCGCGAACACGTTCCGGCCAAGCGAGAGAAGCTCATTCGGCATCATGTATAGCCAGCCGAGGATCGATACGGTCGCGAGGACGAGCACAAGAGCCGGGAAAATCCGACGAACTCGCCGAGCGTAGAAGCCAGTCAAAGTGAAGGTGCCGCTCGACATCTCATGCACCAGGATTCCTGTGATCAAGAATCCGGATATTACAAAGAACACGTCTACGCCGATGTATCCGCCAGGGCAGAAGTGTTCGAAGGCGTGGTTCGCGATCACGAGGCCAACCGCAATTGCCCTGAGGCCATCAACGTCAGCTCGATATTGTATCCCCATAGCTTGTTTACCTGTCTAGCCTTGCAATCTCGTTCGATTAGGACACGTATCAGACGAGTGGCCGCCAGTACATCAATGGCAAACGCGTGCAGCTGGTCCTAATATTCGCGGCCTCGCTGGCGGTGCCATCGTGCGTCCAGATGACGTATCGCGTCTTTCGACGAAGCCGACGATCGTCATGATCCGTTCAGCGGCAGGTACCCGGCGAATATTCTATCAATACGACCTATCCGCAAGGCATGCTTTCGCCGAAGACGTTCGAGAATTGCGGCCGCGACAGACTCCTTCGACCGCCCCGTTCGCGCAGACATCGGTTGGGAACCCGAATGATGCCGGCCTCACCAAGGAAGTCGGAGCCGAGAGATATGGTCAGCTGCAGCACAAGGTGTGGATCATGCTCCCGCACCGTCGGCTGAAAATGCTTGTCAACAAAGACTCGCGAGATTGAGGTTCATTGAGGCTGAATTGGCGGAGAATCACCTCACCGCCAAGACAAGAGGATCACAAGAAGCATTCTCATCGGCCGAAGCGAACGATCTGCCTTCCCGCCCACTAGCGGAGGCACGCAACGCCAGCTTGCTTGGCTCCAAGTGGAGCTTGACCTGCGGCTGGTATCGGACTCCCCCTTGCCCCGTCGTGTCGCGCGGACCTCATCAATATTTTGGAAGCGGCCCCATCGCCTCATGTCGTAGACGAGGATGTGTCCATCAGCGATCAACGAGATCTTTACACCGGTTTCGCCTCCGTCGGAGTACGTTGCACAATGCCAACTTGTGCGCGTGCGCTGCGTAATCCGATGCAATCCGGCCACCGATTCCGACGGAAGTCGGCCACCCATTCCGATCGAAGCCGGCCACCCTGTTGAGACCGGCCTGACGCTCTCGAAGACGGCGATCGAATCGCGGACCAGCCCTCCTTTGCGGCCAAGCAAGGGGGGTCTGATGCCCGCCGAGAGAGCGCCGATGCGGAAGGTTCGAGAAGTCTTGAGACGCGGCACGCCCTTGGCGTGAGCGAACGGCAGATTGCGGTCACCATCGGCATCAGCCGATCGACGGTTGGCGAGTATCTGTGGCGGGCTACCGTGATCGGCATCACCTGGCCGGTGCCGGAAGAGATTGATGACGGCGAGCTCGAGCGCCGGCTGTTCACGCCGTCGACATTCGGGGAGAAGCGGGCGCGGCCGTTGCCCGACTGGACGGCGGTGCACCGGGAGCTGAAGCGGCGCGGTGTGACGCTGCTCCTGCTGTGGGAGGAATGTCGCGCCGAGCACGCCGACGGCTATGGCTACAGCCGGTTCTGCGATCTCTACCGGAAATGGAGCGAGACGATCTCGTCGACCATGCGGCAGGTGCACGGGCCCGGAGAGAAGTTGTTCGTCGACTTCGCGGGCGACACCGTGCCGGTGTTCGATGCCGCGACCGGGGTGCAGCGGCTGGCCCATGCATCCAACTACACCTTTGCCGAGGCGCGCTGGTCGGAAGGGCTGCCGACTAGATCGGGTTACATGTCAATGCCTTGCGCATGATCGGCGGCGTGCCGAAGGCGATCGTCTGCGACAATCTGAAGGCCGGCGTCACTGCCACCTGCCGTTATGAGCCGGGCATCAATCGCACCTTCCAGGAACTGGCCGAGCACTACGGCACTGCGATCCTGCCCGCGCGTCCGAGGAAGCCGCGCGACAAGGCGAAGGTGGAAGTGGCGGTGCAAATTGTCCAGCGGTTCGTGCTGGCGCGGCTGCGCAACCGGCGCTTCTTCTCGCTTGACGAACTCAACGCGGCCATCCGCGAGGCGGTTGCCGACCTCAACGCCAGGATCATGCGCAAGCTCGGTGTGAGCCGCAACGAGTTGTTCGCACAGATCGACAAGACGGCGCTCAAAGCCTTGCCACCGCTGCCGTATCAGTACGCCGAGTGGAAGAAGTGGCGCGTCGCGCCCGACTATCACGTCGAGATCGCCGGTCACTACTACTCGGTGCCCTCACGTCTGATCCGCGAGGAGCTTGAGGCGCGCATTACCGACCGGACGATCGAGATCCTGCACAAGGGCGTCCGGGTCGCCAGCCACGCCCGCTCTGACGTGCCCCATCGCCACACCACGATCCCGGAGCACATGCCGAGCGCGCACCGGCGCTATGCCGAATGGACGCCAGCACGGATCAAACGAGAAGCCGCCAAGATCGGCCCCGCCACGATCGCTCTCCTCGAGGCGATCATGAAAGCCAAGCCACACCCCGAGCAGGGCTTCCGGGCTTGTCTCGGCATTCTGCGGCTCGCGCGCAGCTACGGCTCGGCCCGCATCGAGGCCGCCTGCCGGCGCGGTAACGACATCGGCGCGACTTCCTACGGCTCGATCAAGTCGATCCTGCAGCACGGGCTCGATCGCGCCTACGCAAACGAGAGGTCGCCGGGCGACTCAGCGATCCGCCACGGCAATATCCGCGGCACCGATTACTACCACTGAAGAAAGGAGAGACGATGTTGACACATCCCACCCACAACCGCCTCGTCGCACTCGGGCTTAACGGCATGGCGAAGGCCCTCGACGAACAGCAGCGACAGCCCGACATCGCCACGCTGGCCTTCGAGGAGCGCCTCGCACTGCTGGTCGGCCGTGAGGCGACCGAGCGCGAGAACAAGCGGCTGATCGCTCGGTTGCGGTTCGCCAGCCTCCGGCAGAACGCCGTCGTCGAGGATATCGACATGAAGGCGCCGCGCGGGCTCGACAAGCCGCTGTTCCAAAAGCTCGTCGCCGGCGAGTGGATCGACCGGCATCAGAACCTGCTCATCATCGGCCCGACCGGCGTCGGCAAGAGCTGGATTGCTTGCGCCTTGGGCCACAAGGCCTGCCGGGACAACCGCGCCGTGCTCTATCAACGGCTGCCGCGGCTGTTCGAGGCGCTCACCCTCGCGCGGGGCGACGGCCGCATGCTCGCCTCCTCAGGACCCTGGCCCGCGTCGAGCTTCTGGTCCTCGACGACTGGGGACTTGCCCCGATGACTGCCGAGCAGCAACGCGACCTGTTGGAGATGATGGAGGATCGCCATGGCCGCGGCTCGACCGTGGTGACAAGCCAGCTCCCGGTCGAGCATTGGCACGAGCTCATCGGCAATCCAACCATTGCCGACGCTACCCTCGATCGCCTCGTGCACAACGCCCACAGGCTCACCCTCAAGGGCGAGAGCCTACGCAAAGCCGCCGCCAAGCGTCAGACGCTTGACGACGAGCCCGCCAACTGACCTGATGACGACGTCGTCGCGAGAGCCCGCCTCGGCAGGCGGCCGGGATCATCGGCTTCAATCGGTACAGGCGGCCGGCTTCCCTCGGAATCTACGGCCGACTTCGTCGGAATGCGCACGTGCGCATAGCGGCGATGACAGCTGCTTGGTTCTGTGTCGAATACTGCTGCCGCTCTTGACGTACGGACATATTGAATGGCGCGGCGCATCTTCTCAGTGGCGGGAAGATGCGGCCTTGCCCATCGATGCGGCCAAATGTGGTGCGAGGAAGATCCGAAGATACCAGCTTTTTGGTCGAGACTATATCCGGGAACAACCGATTGCGTTTTGAAGTTGCAAATAATACTTCCCTACAAGCGAGAAAAGCGGGAAGTCACGTTCAGCAAAAGCCTGATCGCATTCCACCCGCGGCGGAGTGGCTCCGCGGACTAGTGCTTCGCTAGATAAGCTTGGTAAGCACGCTCCAATCCGTACTGAAGCGGCGTCGTCGCGCGCCAGCCGAGCCCATTGAGGCGGCTGACATCGAGCAGCTTCCGCGGCGTGCCGTCTGGCCTTGATGTGTCGAAACTGATCTCGCCGCTGTAGCCGACGATCCCGGCCACGACACGCGCGAATTCGGCGATCGCAATGTCCTCGCCGGTGCCGATGTTGACCAGCTCGGACCCGGAATAGGTCTTCATCAGGTGCACGCAGGCATCCGCCATGTCGTCGACATAGAGGAACTCGCGCCGCGGCGTGCCGGTGCCCCAGACCACGACATTCGTCGCGCCGGAAACTTTCGCCTCGTGGAAGCGGCGGATCAGGGCGGCGACCACATGGCTCATCTCGGGATGATAGTTGTCGCCGGGGCCGTAGAGATTGGTCGGCATCACGCTGATGAAGTCGCTGCCATACTGGCTGCGATAGGCCTCCACCATCTTGATGCCCGCAATCTTGGCAATCGCATAGGGCTCGTTGGTCGGCTCCAGCGGGCCGGTCAGCACGGAATCCTCGCGCAGCGGCTGCGCCGCCAGCTTCGGATAGATGCAGGACGAGCCCAGAAACATCAGCTTCTCGGCGCCGTTCAGGTAGGCGGCGTGGATCACGTTGGCCGCAATCGCAATGTTGTCGTAGATGAACTCGGCGCGCAGCGTGTTGTTGGCGACGATGCCGCCGACCTTGGCGGCAGCAAGGAAGATCACCTGCGGCCGCACGCGGGCGAACCAGTCGAACACGGCGGCCTGGTTGCAGAGATCGACCTCGCGGCGATCCACCGTGACGAGCCTCGCATCCTCGCGTTCGAGCCGGCGCACCAGCGCAGCTCCGACCATGCCGCGATGGCCGGCGACGTAGACGCCCTTGCCTTTCAGCTCAAACGCTGTTCTTGCCACGGCCGGCGTCCCGTTTTGCGTCCGCCAGATCGCTCGCCACCATCTCCTCGACGAGCTCTGCAAACGTCCGCTTCGGCTTCCAGCCGAGCACCTGGCGTGCCTTGCTGGCGTCACCGACCAGGAGATCGACCTCGGTCGGGCGGAAATAGGTTGGATCGATTCTCACCACGGTCTTGCCGCTCGTCTCGTCGACGCCGGTCTCGTCGACGCCCTGCCCGCGCCATGCGATGCGGCGGCCGACATGGGCGAAAGCCAGCTCGACCATCTCGCGCACCGAGCGCGTCTCGCCGGTGGCGAGCACGAAATCATCAGGCTTGTCGGCCTGGAGGATCATGTGCATGCCTTCGACGTAGTCCCTGGCATGGCCCCAGTCGCGCTTGGCTTCGAGATTGCCGAGATAGAGCGTATTCTCGAGGCCGAGTTCGATGCGGGCGACGGCGCGGGTGATCTTGCGGGTGACGAAGGTCTCGCCGCGGATCGGGCTTTCATGGTTGAACAGGATGCCGTTGCTTGCGAACATGCCGTAGGCTTCGCGGTAGTTCACCGTGATCCAGTAGCCGTAGAGCTTGGCGACGCCATAAGGCGAGCGCGGATAGAACGGCGTCGTCTCCTTCTGGGGGACCTCCTGCACGAGGCCATAGAGCTCGGAAGTCGAGGCCTGGTAGAATCGCGTCTCCTTCTCCATGCCGAGGATGCGGATCGCCTCCAGGACGCGCAGCACGCCGAGGGCGTCGGCGTTGGCGGTATATTCCGGGCTCTCGAAGCTGACGGCGACGTGGCTCTGGGCGGCCAGATTGTAGATCTCTGTGGGGCGGATCTGCTGCATCAGGCGGATCAGATTGGTCGAATCCGTCATGTCGCCGTAATGCATCAGGAACGGCACATTGCTGACATGCGGGTCCTGGTAGAGATGGTCAACGCGCGCGGTGTTGAACGACGACGAGCGCCGCTTGATGCCGTGCACGATATAGCCGAGCGACAGCAGATATTCGGCGAGATAGGCGCCGTCCTGGCCGGTCACACCGGCGATGAGAGCGATCCGTTTGGTCATAGCTAGACTAAATCCCGCAGCATTTAGAAATGGATGGAGCGCTCAGCCAAGCGCATTCCGGACGTATCTTCTTCTTGGACATATCGTCATCCGCGGGTCAACCCAGGCGTACCCTGTGGCGATAGGTTGGTCTTGGAACACAATCGTGATACTGACCACGCTGAACGATGAGGTCGCATTGGCGGTTTACCCCCGAGCGAGCGTGGTTGTCGAGCCGGAATGTCTCAACACCGAAAGAGCACATCGATTGACCGGGTGCTGCGCCTCGCGATTTTCTTCGATCGCGATGGCGCTTTTCCGGTGCCAAAACCGTACTTCTTGTCTGCGAGCTCTATCCGGAGGCGCTCGGGGTGGCCGGTATCGCCAAACCCAATTCGCTCATCTCGCGCGCCCTGCGCCTTGCCAAATGGGTGACAAGATTCGTTTCGTGCCCAACTGGACGCTGCCCCCGATCGGCTTCCGCGAGCCCGACCTGTGCGGCCGTCTGGAAGTCCCGCCCGGCGCAATTCGCCGTCGCCCTCTGCGGCGATCTCGGCTTTACCCGCGCCCCTTGGACCGTATTCCAGGCTGCGTCGGTTGTTGCAACACGACCAGAGTATCCACTTCGTGCTCTCCAGATGGGGGTCGGCTGCGCCGAGCTGAAAACCTTTCAACTCGGAGAGAACGTGATCCTGTTAGATCCCATGCCAGAGGACCAGCTCGCCGAAGTCCTCGCCGCAGCCGATGCGTAGATCAATCCTTTCCAGCGCAATGTCGCCGGCGTCTCACCGAAGTCAATTCGGAGGCCGGACTCGCACTTGGCGAGGAGGCATCGGCTGGGTCGTCCCTCCGGAGGATCCCGTTCCTCTGCCCGAGTGCAATACGCCTCTAAGCCGGACTAGAAGTAGGTTCGGCCACGGCAGCTGGCGGAATAGCGACTTCATCCCTTGCCAGGATCGGTACATGTTACCCCTGATGAACTTGCTTCTGCTAGTATGGTAACGATGCATTGCGACAAAGTAGCCTATCGTTGCGAGGACTCTTTCGCCCGCCCGAATACCGGCAAATGAAGCGGCCAGTTCGACACAAGGCGAGATAAGGCCTTCTTGTCCGATCTCAAAAATTAAGGAACTGTCCACCCGACCGAAAGGCCCATCCAAATCAAGCCGCTCTTAAGCAGGTTTGAGGTCGTCGGCCTTGCCGCCATTGTGCCAAAACTGAAAAGCGCTCGGCTCGGTCCACGCCGATGAGGACCCTGAGTGGCCGTATGCCGGGACCGGCCGAAAAAAAGCGTTCTTATTTGACGCCGCGGGCGGGCACAGCGCTGGCTGCAGCAGCCCGCTCGATGGCATCGGAAAATTCTTCGGCAAATTTAGCGACACGGTTTTCGACAGAAGATCCCAATTGCCTGACGTGGACCGGCTCGTCTTTGGCCGCGGCTTCAGCAAGGTGGCCGGCAAGAGTTGCCGCATCGTCGACGTTGAAGTAGGCAGCTGAGCCGCCGGTCTGTTCGCGATGCACATCCAGGTCCGATACGATCATGGGCACTCCAAATGATTTCGCCTCTTCCACTGTCGTGCTCCAACCTTCGAAGCGCGAGGGGTTGATCAGGGCTCGGCACGACCGGAGTAGCGCATAAACATGCGCGAGGGGAATCATCCCAAGGTAGCGAAAGTTCTCCTTCAGCCCGCGCTCCTCAACCTCCCGCATGATACTGTTGAAGTACGCAGGCGGCTCGTCGGGACCACCCGATACCGCCACAACAGCCTTTACCCCCCGGGCCGCCAAGATCGTCAAGGCCTTGATAACCAATCGATGATTCTTGTGTCGCCAGAATTGATTGGGCAGATAGAAGTATTCTTCAGGTAGGTTGTAGAGACGGACAATCTCGCGAGGATTCGCTGCAAGAAGGTCATCGGTCGGGCGACTGGCGAACCTGACGACCGACATTTGGTTTCTAGCGCGCGCATAGTAGCGCCTGCAGTCCTTGAGGGCGCTTTCGCTGCTCAGGATGATTGAACGTCCCGACACAAGCTGCGCGCGGAAGCCAATCTCACGACGCCACCAAGCGGCCCTTGAAAAGAGATGGGGAAGACTCCTGTGCTGCAGATCCGGAAACCACGCAACGACAGGCAACGGAAGCCGCCAGCCGAAAAAGCGAGCGTGCTCAAACACGACGTCGACGTGCTCCGAACGAAAGGCCGCAGCAGCAGCTAAATCGATTCCGGCAAGGAGCGCGTTCGGTACTCCAGCATGACCACGTTCAAAGGCTCTGTCCTTCACGACCCTGACGCCCGGAACAGCCGCAAAGGGAGCTAGTTCATTGTCGTCGTCCGACAAGCCCGCAAACATCACGGGCTCCAGGTGGCCGGGACAATATCTATTGAGCGCCGTAAACAGATTTCGAAGATAGTTGAATCCTCCCGCATGAAGGCGAGGCGGAATGAACGTGAACGCAACTCTGAGAGACGATCGGCTCAACGGAATTGCTCCTTGAACCAAGCCACGTACTCGGCAACGCCCGTGTGGTAAGGAATGCTCCAATCAAAGGGCAGAGCGTTCAAGCGAGCAGGATCAGCAACCAGGCTGAATGGATCACCGCTCCGGACGGAGCCTGAAAATTCGACGCGAATTCCGCCGCCCCAGTTGTCGACGACGGATTGTGCAACATCCGCAACAGTGGTGGCAACTCCCGAGCCGCCGTTTATGATATCAACTGGTTGCACCGGAGAGTTGCTGCCGACGCGCGCCAAAAGCCGCGCCACGTCACGCACCTCAGTCCAGTCGCGCCTCTCCGTGCCCGTCCCGCCGAGAGTCAACGTGCAAGCTCCGTCACGCAAACGCACGCAAAGATCCCAGAGGAGTTGCTTGCGCAAGTTAGCTCCGTAGACAGAGAACAGCCGCACGATCGTGCTGCGTAATCCAAACGTCGTCGCATAGCTGCGGCAAAGGTGCTCGATCATGAGCTTATGCTCTCCATAAGGAGACACCGGCTCCGTAGCAGCAGTTTCAGAAATGGGACCCTCGTGTGCGGCACCGTAGACCGCCGCACTGGAAACGATCACGAGCCGGCATTCCGGTGCGGTGGTTCTCATCCAATCCAGAAAACGTGCAGTGGCGACAACAGTACGCGAAAAGTCCTCATATGGCTGCGTGATGGACGCTCCGACGGAGGAACCGCCAGCCAAATGAAAAGCGACCGTCGGCAGACCGGTCTGGGCGGCCAATGCATGAAGATTGGCAGCTTCGATTTCGCCGTTGAGCCAATGGCGCATACCGAGACGCCGCTTGTCGGGCTCTCCGAGCGCGCCATGGCCCACGCCACATACCGATTGGTCGGCATCAGCGAGTGCTCGGATCAGATATCGACCGATAAAGCCGTTCGCGCCAGTGACCCAGACAGTCATACCGCCGCCTTCTGCGCGATGAACGAATAGAGACGGCCAGGACGATGATCAAAACGTTCCGCAAGTGATAGCATGACACGAAGAAACCGATCCGATCCCAGGATCGTCTGCCACACCGATCGAAGCGGAAGCAATTGGGAGAGCCTCTGGGCGATCATGTCGCGGAGCGTGTCAAGCGTATGGGGGAAGAGGTTAATCGGGCTCCGAAGCGGCGTGAGAACGGTGATCCCACAAAAGCCGGCCCCCCTCAGAGCGTCGACATAGTCGCTTAGCAAGAATGCATGCTCGCCTCCATAGAGATGATGGAGCGGATGCTGCTTCAAGAAGGCCTCGAGATCGGCTTCCCGGCTGATGACGTGCTCCCGCACGGCGACGAGAATCCCTCCCGGCTTGAGGACCCGATGCATTTCCTTGCAGGCGGCATTCAGATCTCGGGTGTGATGCAACACCGCCCGCGCAAAGACCACATCAAATGAACCATCGTCAAAAGGCAGGCGCTCGGAGAATTCCTCGACGACTTCGATGGCAAGCCGGCTTCGGCGAGCCAGATCGCGGATGGCTCCTGCCCCGACGACAGGACCTGGATCGGGCTCCAATGCAACCACGCGGAAGCCCTCATGCGCGAGAGCATAGCTGGCAATGCCCCGTCCCGCCCCGACGTCCAGCGCGGTTCCGCTTCGTCCCTTCAAATACGAGGATATGTGATGCCACTCTTCGCTCGCGTGATAACGTTCAGCCGCCTCGAGCAGAGGGTCGTCGTAATAAGCGTCAAGGACCAACTGACGGCGATCCGGCTGGTCGCGTAACCAAAGCACGGCCTCCTCCCAAGACGAAAATTTCTGGTCGATGCTCATGGCATTCTCGGATCTAGAGGATCAAGGGTGGCCTCTACGCCACAAGCCGCAAGCAAGCAATTGCCCTCGACGACGCCGCACGGTCATCACCCTGCCCGGTTCCACTATGTACGTCGAATGGAATTGAATGCTCAACTTCAGCGGCCGAAGCTCGTCGCCACCCCTGGCTCGCATACGCGAAGTATTCGATACTGTGCTCGCTGGGTGCATATGCCTCGACTATCTGCTCTACCATCGTCCCGTCAAAGACCTGATACCAGCCCAGGTTGCGCCGCGCCCCGTACGGAAACGAAATGTAGCAAGCTCCTCGCGGTTTGATGATGCGGCGTAACTCCCGCGCCGCGGCAACGAACCCGCCTTCGTCGCGTTCATCCCGCTCGCGGTCCGACGTATAAAGCAGGGTGTTGTCGAGCCCCACATGCTCAATGGTCGAAATGCAGACAATCGTGTCGAAGACGCCGTCCCTGAAGTAAGTGTCACGCAGGTCACCGAAGACGTACGAAATACCACTGTGCCAGAAGCAGTGCTTCTCGGGCGCGAGCGTCATGATCGTAAGTTCGCTTCCCTGCAGAGGCGGACGACGCAGAAGATAATCGTGGTTGAAGATGGAGCCCGCATCGAGGAGCCGGCCGATCGGCCCTGACCGCCGAAGATGACCAAACACCCAGGCATATTCGACGACCCGCTCGTCTAGCGCTACTCCGAACAGTGGCGGCAGCTCTTTGCCCACACTCACCGCATCGGAATCGATTGCGGCTTCGATCGCGCGTTGCTTGGTCGTATGATAACCAGCGGTCCAAGGTCGCCTCCCCCGCAGGCGATAGAGCGGCATGGCCGCAGCATCTACGGCCCGCTTAAGTCGAAAGGTCAGAGGGTGAATGTGCATCGGTTTACATGTTCGATAGGAGTTCGTTGAAGCGGTGCCACTGCACTGACTTGTTGTAAAGCCTGTTTACGGCTTCTCGGCCACGCTCCGCAATTTTCGAGCGAGTCTCTGTGTCGGAAATGTAGGTCTGGGCTAACGTTCTGGCCTCCTCCGGAGTCCGGTACGTCGCGATCGTATCGCCGTCGTGCATCCCATCCGGGTACTGGCCTGCATCCGACAGCAGCAGCGCTCCACCTCCCATCGCTTCGAAGCAGCGCATATTTCCTCGGTCATTGCCTGCCATATCAATCGCTCCATTGAGCACGATTTTTGCTTGCCCCAGGAGTTCGTAAGCCTGTCTGCCCCAGACCGGGGCCCGAGCGACCGCCACGATCGCCGGTGGCCGGCGGTACTTGTCAAGATATCCGATAAGCCCCGGCGGAAAGGCTTCTGCGAGCCGTGTCGAACGAGACGCATCCAGGCAGTAGACAATCTTCCGTTCACTCGACAACTGGGCCACTTCCTCCAAGACCTTGGCACGCGTCCTATGGTGGCGCGAATAGCTGCCGAAAAACAGCACGTCTATGGGACGATCGCCGCAGCCATACTCCCGCATGACCGGGTCCACCGCAGGATAGAAATATTCGGCGCGGCAGCCCTTGTTCCGCCAGTCCTCCAATATGGACGGAAAATTGCAGACTACGAGATCGTACTGGCTTAAATCGGCATTGCCGGATGGCGCAGCACGCCAACAGATGGTCCTTTTTACACAGCCCGGCAGCCTTCGGACAAACGCGCTACCGTAACGCATAGGATCAAGATTATAGAAAACTTCGGTCCTGTGTTGCTCGATCTGCGAGAGCAATATCTCCTCGAGATCTCTCGTCGCCAACCCCTGTTTCGCGGACCACAATGATTGCAGGCGCGGCTCGTCTCCCAACGCGCAAAATGCGTTCGGCTGCCGCATTTCGATCGGCTCGAGAATGTGCGGAGCTCCATAGCGATGCTCCAGAAAGAGCCCCATACCTTCTTCAAACGAACGTGGAGAGGCGAACTGACGAAATACCTTCGAATAGGCCGGGCCGAGTCCGATATTCTGGAATAGACGCATCCATCAGCTCCCGTCAGCGTTCATCAGCCAAGAGCTCCCGCACGACCGAAGCCGGATTGCCGGCCACGATACAGTAAGCAGGGACGTCGCTTGTTACCACGGCTCCCGCCGCGACAATCGCTCCGCGTCCAACCGTTACGCCGCGCAGAACGAAGGATCCCGCCCCAACCCAGGCATCATCGTCAATTCTGACCGGCTTCTCGCCAAGGTTGAGTTCATCTGGATGGCCCGTTTGGGCAATCTGCTTGAACTGGGCGTGACGCGCCGCTGCACGAATGGGATGGGTAAGATTGTCGAATATGTTTACCGAATGCGCAATCAGCACTCTGTCGCCTATAGTGATTTCCGCCGCGGACCAGATGCGAGAGTGCTCGCCGACGTAACACCATTGTCCCAGCCCTATCCTTCCCCCGTGTGCGAACGTGAGAAGCTCTCCCTGGATTATACTGCCTCGGCCTATGGTAATGAGCGCGCTGTCGCCCGCAATGTTGCGTACGCGCGCTTTACTCGTCAGCCGAACTCCGACGTCGAGCTTGCACGTTGCGCGACGCAGGAGGCGCTGAGCCCAGTAGTCCAGATTCATGTGCTGAATCGCCTCAAGATTGAGCTACCCCAATTCCGCGCTTGATGTGCGGCTCGACGCGACAGTTGCGATCTTCGAACGCTCCTCCAGGAGGTGCTGCAACTTCAGGATCACGAGCGCTATCACAGGCCCCGTCACCAAGCCGCCCGAAAGAAGAGCTGCCGGAAGCGCGGAGATCGTCAGATTGTAAACTCCGATGAATGTACTTCCGAGGACTGCAAGAGAAACGGCGGTCTTGCCTCGCGTCAGAAAAACTATATCAATAACCCTACATATTGCTCCAGCCAAGCTGCTGAACAAGATCACTCCGAAATACGAGAAATCTACCCACGCATCAGCAATAAACATGCCGGTCACGCTTGATCCGCCGGCGCCATGCCAATGCCTTAGCACTTCAAAGTATGAAGGCGTATATTCCTTCCCGAGAAGAAACGCGACAAGCCGGATATTTCCTCCCCACGTGTGCGGCATCCGATCGGGGAATGTTGCAAAAAACTCTAATACCGCCTCATTCGAGGTATCGAAGATTCGATAGTAAAGAAAGCCAAAGGCGTCCCAGCCCTGAGTCTCGGGGACTGCCACACGAATGACTGGATAGAACACAAGGCTCGCAATGAGGAGACCTGCAAAGCCGACCCTCAATGTGACATCGTTCCGGCGAGCTAGGTACGCCACCAGAAGAAGCTGAATTATGAAGAGAGCCGCCGGCGCTTTGCTGAGCGTGTCGAGCTTGCCAATCAGTGTCAGCGCGACCAGCACCAGTGTTGTGATAAGCAACGGCCACCACCTTTGGATCCAAGCCGAAAACCCACCCCAAAGAATCAACATGGGCGCGATCGAAGCGAGGAGGACCCTATAAGAGTAGCTTTGGCTTCCTCCAAATTGCTGCCGGTAAGCAATCTTTTCAAGCTCGTCACCGGCGACGGCTAGATAGCCAGCTATGACAGACAAATGATGCTCTTTGAGAGAGACAACCGCCATGTACGCCGCCGTTAGTGTAATGATCGTCAGCAGCAGCCAGGGCTGACGCGGCCCTGATTCAAGCCGCTGATCGTTCCAAGCGCTGAGCCCGAGGCCAAGCTGCTTAACCCCCGCTGGCATTAAGCGATCGACAACTTCAATGCCGACGATAACACAAAGAAACATCAATGCGATCGACACATTCAGCGAGACGACTACCGACTCGAAATTTGCCCCGTAAGCAATACGCTGGTAGATAACCGATCCGGATCCCCGAAAAAGCATATAGACAAGATAAGCTGGTCCATGAACCAGCAGCAGGAAAGCGAGCAGAAACGAGCTCGTCGTGAGATACGACTTCAGGCGATAAACTAGATACAGAGCTGCGCAATACATCGATAGAGCTGCAACAACGTAAGTGGCCGACAGCATCATGAGCGCACCTTTAGGACTCTACGCAGCAGACCGTTCGCGCGGTAAAGAGCTTGGCTATTTGCGTAATTCTCATGCGCGACTGGCGGCAGCGCAATGAAGCGATCTAGATCCGCCACCGATATTCCAAGCTTCTTGGCAACGAACCGCTTGTCACGGGCCGCCTGCTCCGGAGTTGTTATGGGTTGCTCAACTTCCTCAAGAGCTCGAGCGCGCGTCATTTGTCCGGCGACGATGAGTGCCGAGCAGTGTAGCCGTCGTTTGTCGAAGCCGTAGCGCGCCGGCAGGTAAATCTCCTGATAAAACTTAGTAAATCGGCTTTCTTGGTGCTTGGCTCCATAATCGACAAAACCGTACGTTGCGACTAGCTCGCGCTTTGCATCTTCTTTGTCATAAGGAAGGTAGTTGAGCGGCTTGAATATTTCGATGCTTTTGCGAATTCGCGACATCCAAAGATATTGGACGGGCCCTAGCGTGGGAAAAGTCGGAAGCGAACCTACGCCGTGCGCGCGATGGATGGCGCGTAGGTTACGTGCATCCATTGCCGGATAACCGGCTCCCGGAACATGGACGCTCTCACCACTAAAATTGACGCCACTAAAAAAGTACCTTTGACCAAATCTCTTTGATAGGCGGTACAATGTAGAAAAAAAGGCATGATCCTGCGGAGCATCCTGATTGACCACAGAAGCCTTCAAATAGGCCAGCTGAAGGTCCTTCATCTCCTGCCACTCAACGACATATGTGTACAGGTCAATATCAAGTTTCCGGACAAGCAGTTCGATGTTGCGGACTGCAGCCTCGGTGTTCCAGCCTCCATCTACGTGAACCGCTAGGACACGGAGATCGAATTGACTCTTTAAAAAATGGGCCAGATAAGCGCTGTCCACACCTCCACTTAGGCCGATCATCACATCATAAGGCCGAACGGCCATTTCTCTCTTGATGCTTTCGACCTTTTCTTTGAGTCTCCTCCGGCCGTCATTCGTGGGCCACCATTCATATGGTTTGCGCTTCAGCGCCTCTTGGCAACAAACACACTGGCCAAGCTCGTCAAAAATTACGCCAGGATTTCGGTTGTCCATCACGCAGAACGAACAGACTTGATACTTTCGGGTAGTCTGCAGCATTAGGCCTCCCCCCGCACGCTCGTGCGCATGCGCTCCAGTTCTTGACCAGCGGGATAGGTTAATAGGACTGCTCGAAGACGACCAAGAAAGACGAAGCTGCTCCCTGATGCCACCGCACTGGCGCCCGCAACGAGGCCTTCCGCCAAATGTCGCACATTCCCTGCTCCACCAAGTGCTACCAATGGGACCTCGATTGCCTGCGCAACTTTAGAGATCATGTCCAGATCATAACCAGCGCGCGTGCCATCGCGGTCTAAGCTTTGCAGTAAGATCTCGCCTGCGCCGGCAGCCTCGGCCCTTCTTGCCCCTGTGACAGGATCGGAATCTGTAACCTTGCGGCCGCGATCCGTTACAACCCGCAGGTCCGTATTCACCCGCCTGTAGTCAATGCAAACTGTCACGGCTTGAGATCCGAAACTGTCGGCAATACCCCGTATGATGCGATCATCACTACCGGCACGACCGAGCACAACTTTCTCGACGCCGGCTGCAAATATGGGGGCTGCGTCCGCCACTGACCTGACTCCGCCACCATAGCTCAGCGGCATGAAGCATTCGCTAGCCAACTCCCTTATGAAGCCAAGGTCAGGCTGCCGACCGTCGACCGTGGCATCGATATCGAGCACGCAGATCTCATCCACTTCTTTTTCATTAAAGATCCGAACCACGTTGAATGGATCGCCTACATAAACCTCGTCTCGGAAGCCGCGGGTTTTTACCAGACGGCGTCTACTGTCAAGCAGCAGAACAGGAATGACTCGCGGCCTCATTTCGAGTTCCTCTCGACAAAGTTCCTTAGCAGCCGCATGCCGAAGCGATGACTTTTTTCGGGATGAAATTGAACGCCGTAGATATTCTCGCGCTGCACCGCGCAAGCCACCGGTCCATCGAACTCATATGTAGCAGCCACATCGTCGTGGTCGTCACATTGCATCCGGTAGCTGTGAGAGAAGTAGTATCGGTTCTCATCGTCTTTATTGAATAGCTTAGCCCGTGGCGTAGCTTTGACATCGGCCCAGCCCATGAACGGCACCTTGAGCTTAAGCGTGGGATCGGGACACATCCTTACGGCGTCGGCTTGAATCCAACCAAGTCCGGCGGAGGTTCCCTCCTCACTCCGGCGGCCAAGTAGTTGCATTCCGAGACACACTCCCAAGAATGGTATTCTCTGTCCGAAAGCAGCTTTCTCTAACGTGTGAATTAGTCGCGATTCCCTCAGCCTTTGCATCGCGGCATCGAATGCACCAACCCCCGGTAGCACCAGGTGGCTGGCCTGAAGAATGGCCTGAGGCTGATCGGTTATCCAAGCTTCGAAACCAATGAATTCGAACATATTGACGAGAGCACCCGGATTTCCGACTCCGTAATTGACAATCGTGATGTTCATATCGCTCTCCTGGCCTTCCATAGAACGGTGGCGGTGATGAGACCTGCTGCGGTCCCGCCCATGCCAAGCAATTGCATCCTCTCAAGAAAGATGCCTAGAATACTTAACGTAAGGTAGATCACTGCTCCCAGTGTGCTTGCGGCGGAAATGGCAGCTGCCAAGCCTAATCGCGGCCAGCCCGCCACCTGATAGCAGACAGCAAGGAAGGCGAGATAGCTCAACGTCAGCATTGTGGCTTGGATCGCCACAGCCTCAGCCAGCGAGTGTCCCGCCGCAAGTACGAGGCAAAGACCTCCGACGGAACTGAGACCGGCGATAGCCTCGAGTTTCAAATTGAGATCCTGGCGGCCAATTACATCGAGCAACCGATCCATCCAGTTGGTTGTCATAAACAAAGCAGCAGGAACAGACAGCATACCAGCGAGCCAACCGCCTCCATTCCATTGATCTCCAAGAACAACAACAAAGAGGTCGTCTCCCCCGAAAGCGAGAAGGGCAATCCAGGGGCTGCTTGCTATGAGCAGCCCCCTTACGATTTGATCGACAGCTTGAACTTGCGCGGCAACACCGTACGTAGCTGCGCGGTGAAAGAAGACCGGCCTCAAAGCAGCGCTAGTAAGTGCTGAGGGAAGGTGCGTCAGTCTCCACGACTGGCTATACAGGCCAACCAAAGCCGCGGAACAGAAACCGCCGACAATGAAAATGGGCACGCGCTCACGCACCAAAGACATCACTGTAAATGGCAATGAAAACTGCACGAAGCGCCGGTTGCGGACCAATGCCGACAGCATTTCTTTCCGGTCAATCGAGCAGATAGGCCGGTCCGCGCACCGCCGAATGCCTTGAGCATAAAAGAGCGTAGCTACGGCCTGTCCAGCGAGACTGCCTATGACCAGCCAGGCGCCATTGCCACTCAGACCACCGCCGAGCTGGACGAGATTGGCTACGGTCGTGTTGAGCAAGAGACCAATCGATATAAGCGCAAAAGCACCGTCGCGCATCAACCAGGCCTGGAGCACAACCCCCAATCCGACCAGCGATAGCCATGCCCAACCTAGAACCGTGAACATCGGTCCGATGCCGAATTGCGCAAACGCCGTAACGTATATGCCGGCAAAGACGCCAAGGACGACAGACATGAGGCAAACAACACTGATGCTTGCCATGAGAAGATGGCTCGCTGCTTCAACATTCCGCTCAAGCATTAGTCCAAGATCGAAGCGGAACGAGAGTAGTGATCCCCCTGTTATTGCCACCGCCTGGATAGCCGCCCAAACGCCGAAATCGTTCGGCGTGTAAAGCCTGAATAGCAGTGGAATAAGAGCAATGGCGAAGACCTGAGACGCGAACGGCCCAACTCCAGACGCGATTAGGCTTCTTCCTAGACGATCAGAGGCTCTATGACCGGCTAAATGCATAGATCAGATCGATGACAGCAGCCTGCTGACCAGAGGTAATTTCGGCAAACATTGGAAGCGAAAGAATGCGGCTCTGATGATTGTGCGCGTTCGGAAATTGCTCGGGTCGCGCACCAAAACGTTGATAGGCTTCAAGGAAGGGCAAGGCGGTTGGGTAGTTTACAGCCGTCTGCACGCCGTATGACTTCAGATATGCGGCCAACTCGTCGCGACGAGGATGCCGTACGGTGTACAAGTGATAGACGTGCTCTCTTCCAGCCGCGACATGTGGGACTGCAAGATCCTTGAGCTGATTGAGACCTGCGTCATAGATTCGTGCAGCCGCTTGGCGTGCCTTTGTCCACTTCGGTAGATGGCGGAGTTTGACTGAAAGAATCGCTGCTTGAAGCCCATCCAACCTGCTGTTGATGCCCTCTACACTATGCTGATGCTTCACGAGTCCACCGTGACGTGCTAGCATAGTCATGCGCTCGGCAAGAACCGTATCGTTGGTTACGATGGCGCCCGCATCGCCCATCGCACCAAGATTCTTGCCGGGATAGAATGAATAGCTCGCGGCCGTTCCGAATGTCCCGACCATCTGTCCTTTGCACCGCGCCAAATGCGCCTGGGCGCAGTCTTCAATCACCCATAATCCGTACCTCTTCGCGATAGCCATGATCGCGTCCATGTCGGCCGGCTGCCCGTAAAGATGCACGGGGATGATGCCTACAGTGCGCGGAGTAATTGCGGCCTCAATAGCGGCGGGATCGATCGTGAAGGTCTCGCGGTCGGTGTCGCAGAACACGACCTGCGCTCCCGCGTGGGTAATCATCGCCGAGGTGGATATCCAGGAATGCGCAGTCGTTATGACCTCGTCGCCGGGCTTGACCTTGAGCGCCGCCATCGCGAGGTAGAGCGCATCGGTGCCGTTGGCACAGGAAACGCAGTGCTTGACGCTCGCCGCCTCGGCGAACTCGCGTTCGAAGACATCGACATACGGTCCACGGATGAACGCGCTGTCGCGGATGACCGCGGCGATCGCACCGTCGATCTCGTCCTTGATCGACTGATACTGGAGCCCAAGATCCGCGTAAGGCACCGGCATGATGGGATTCCTTAGTTCTTGCTCTTGAGGAGGCGAGCGGGATTTCCAGCATAGATGCCGGATTTGGCGATGTCTTTCGTGACCACTGAGCCTGCTCCGATCACGACGTCGTCGGCGATCGAAACGGGCATGATGGTCGCATTCGAGCCGATCGAAACCCGGTTGCCGATCTTCGTTGCGCGCCACAATTTGCGGCGTCCTCGCGCCGGCCCACCGGTCGAAAACGTGTCGTTGATGAACATCACGCCATGGCCGATGAAGCAGTCCTCCCCGATCGAGACCAGCTCGCAGATGAAGGCATGCGACTGCACACGGGTGCGCGCACCGACGACGACACCGGACTGTATCTCCGTGAAGGGGCCGACGAAGCAATCATCAGCGATCTCGCAGCCGTAGAGGTTGCAGGGCTCGACGAGCTTGACGCGCTGACCGAACTTGACGTCGCGAACGCCAGCCTGGTGCACCTGCGCCTTTCCGCTCACGACAGCACTCCGAGCCTACTCCGCCGCGGCTCGAAGCGGAGTGCGACTTCCTGTCCGGTCTCGATCGACTCGTAGAGTGCTGAGATCAGCTCGAGGCTCTTGCGGCCTTGCAGGCCATCCACCAGCGCGGCACTCTGGTGCAACAGGCAATCGACCACGTGCTGATAATAGGCCTGGTGCCCGAACCCGTAGACGTTGGGCGGATTGACAGAGAACTTCTCTACGACGAGCTTATCGCTCGACAACGGGTCCACGAAATTCCAATGCCTGATCTGGTTGACCGCAAAGCCCGCGATCTCCACGGTACCCTTCTCACCGAGGATCGAAAGCGAGCCTTCGAGATCCTTCGGCCGCACCGCCGTGGTCGCTTCGATGATGCCGAGCGCCCCGTTGCGGAATTTCAGCGTCGCCACCGCGGTATCTTCGGTCTCGACCTTCACCAGCGCGGTCGTAGCCCGCGCATGAACGCTCACGACGTCGCCGAAGAACCATTCCAGCATGTCGATGTGATGGCTGGCCTGGTTCGTGAGTACGCCGCCGTCGTAGGCCCAGGTGCCGCGCCATGCGTCCTGATCGTAATAGGCCTGGTCCCGGCACCAGCGAACCCGGACGGTGCCGAGCACGAGCCGGCCGAACCTGCCGGCCTCCAGCGCCTCGCGCGCCTTGACGACGGGAACGTTGAAGCGGTTTTGCTTGACCACGAACAGCTTCACGCCGGCCTCGTCGCAGGCGCGGATCATGTCGTCGGCATCCTGCAGCCGCAGCGCCATGGGCTTCTCGACCACGACGTGCTTTCCCGCCTGGGCCGCCGCTATGGCATGCGAGGGGTGCAATCCGCTCGGTGTTAGGACGGAGATCACGTCCACGTCTGCCCGTGCAAGAAGCTCCGCGATGTCGTAACATGCTGGCACATGGTACCGTGCTGCGAATGCATTCGCGCGTTCAGGAAACACATCGCAAACTGCGGCGAGAGTAGCTCCCTGGATATGCCCGCCGCCCAGCAGGTCCGCATGACGCTTGGCTATGCGCCCACAGCCAAGCAGGCCAAATCTAATCATGCCGCACTTATCCTAGTTTTCTCAGATAGATAGCTTGGCCACCCCAAGGCCAAAATGATGCGCTGTTGTTCTAGCAGCATCCATTCGGCCATAGCAAGGGAACTATGATTCAATCAGAGATTGTCGCAGTGCCGCAACGGCTACCGCCCGGAGAGGATAAAGCGATGCGTAGCCATCTACCCACCCGTCGAGCTGTGCTTGGCGGCGGGCTCATCAGTCTGGCAGTTTGGCTGGCCTCCTACCGCCCCAGTTCAGATCCATCCTGGACCCAGGCCAGTAGGAACGCTCCTTGGCCCCCCCGGGACAGCGCAGGGTTCGTTGTTCACGAAGGCCGAATTTGGCTCGTTGGCGGCACTGCTAATGACCAGAAGACTGGCCTCACGGATTGCTGGAGTTCGCCGGACGGCCTGACCTGGACAAAGGAACTCGATCAGGGTCCATGGACGCCGACAGTCCAATCAATGGTTGTTTCATTCTCGGGACGGCTCTGGCGAATGGGTGGCTTCCTTCACAGTGGAAACACCTTCGTTCCAGTTGGTGATATTTGGTGCTCGCAGGATGGAAGGGGTTGGACCCGTGCTAAAGTACATGCAGAGTGGCCCGCGCGCGGTGGAGGCGTACTTGCTGCATTCGAAGGACGACTATGGCTGCTTGGCGGTGCTCAAAGCCTGAGAAGCGAAGCAAGCCGGCAGACTCTTAACGACGTTTGGTTCAGCGAGGACGGGATCACTTGGACTCAAGCCCTTCAGCACGCGCCCTGGCAGCCTCGAGCTTTCCATAACGCGCTCGTTCACGACGGACAGCTCTGGATCTTGGGTGGCGGACACTGGGGCAACGACGCGATCTACCTCAACGACGTGTGGTGTAGCAGCGACGGGATCACGTGGGAAAGAAGGACGACAGCAGCAGAATGGCAGGGTCGACTCTGGGCGGCTAGCGCGTCGTTTCGCGGCCGCCTATGGACGATGGGAGGTTTGGTTCAACGAAATGGTTCAAACGACATTTGGTACTCTGAAGATGGAAGGACTTGGTATCCGTACCTCGCAAGGAAAGTATGGGCTCAACGTCTCGCACACTCAGCGCTCTGCTTTTCAGACAGACTTTGGATTTTTGCCGGATCGAACTATGACTATTTCAATGACGTCTGGGCTCTTACCTTGAACGCAGACTGGGATGGACCAGGCAGGCTCAATAAGATCTTCCGCTTCCTTCGACCATAGCAAACAGCAAGGCAACGATCCTACGTGCGACTTCAAATGCATGCATTATTAACAGACAATGCGCACGCGGCATTGCGCAACTCAGAACTGCCCCCCCTCTCTGAGATTAGAATTTCCGAAATCGATGGACTTCGAGGTGTTGCAGTCCTGCTAGTACTGATGTGGCATTTTGTTGGGGCGGTAATCTCCCCCACGCTAGGGGCTGCAGCCAAAGCAACGGGCGCGATTCTGATTTTTGGTCGCACGGGCGTCGATCTATTTTTCGTTCTTTCTGGTTTCCTAATAATAGGAATCCTCGTAGATCGTCGAAAATGCAGCAATTACTTCATGGTCTTCTTCGCGCGTCGCGCGTTGCGAATACTGCCGCCGTACACGCTGCTACTAATTATCTTTTGGATGCTTTCCGCTTTCGTCTCAGACAACTACTATTTTGGAACGCAGATCCCATGGTGGAGTTATGCGACGTTCACGCAGAACTGGTACATCATTAAAATGAACAGCTGGGGACCGGCCGCATCATCGGTCACGTGGTCTGTGGCAATCGAGGAGCAGTTCTACCTCGTTTTTCCGATAATCGTTTATCTGACCCCCACTCGTTACATCATTCCACTCTTGCTCTCGATAGCTCTCTGCTCAATCGTGGCGAGGGCAAGCTGCTTCGTGCTAGCCCCTCAAAATCCCTATGCACCTTACGTTGGGACGTGCCTGCGCCTAGACGGGCTATGCGCTGGAGGTCTTCTCGCGGTAATACGTCGGGATGCCAAAGTCTGGCAGAAATTGAGCGCTCAACGCTTGATGATTTTAAAGTGCACTGTGTTCTTCATTGCCCTAGTGCCAATCTTTCTCCTTGGGCTCCACCGAAATCCGGCGGCGACAATGTTTTACTGGGGGCACACCTATTTAACGATCTTGTACTCGCTGCTGCTAACAGCAGTTCTACAAACTCCAGGAGCGAGGATCACCGGCGTCTTGCGGTCCAAACCGCTAAGGCAACTTGGTTCGATATCGTACACGACTTATCTCTTTCATCCCCTGTTCATCGGATTAGCTTTCATCACAGCGGACAAAAGGGAACAGCTGGGGTCTTTTTCGGATGCGGCTCTGCTCGCAGCAGCCATGCTCGCCACGCTTTTACTGTCCGCTGCCTCGTACCGATTCGTAGAAAGTAAATTGGTAGCGTTTGGCCACAAGCTTTCGTATTCGGCCGAGCCGCCGGAGCGTGACTATAGGCAGGCCGCTAAGCCGCGATGAAGTTCGGACGAATCATCAACGCCAATGATCCTTGCGGGAAACCGAGACAACATTTTTCGGCTTTGGTCTGCGGACGGGTTCCGTAGCCAAGCACCGCAGTGACCTGCCGCTGAGTATTTCCTCCAGAAGGAGATAGAGTCCGGCCCGAAGAAGGACGGACAGATGAAGCGAGCACGGTTCACGGAAGAGCAGATTATTGCGGTGCTGAAGGAGCATGAGGCCGGGGCGGAGACGGCCGATTTGGCTCGCAAGCACGGGGTCTCCGAGGCGACGATCTACAATTGGAAGGCCAAATTCGGCGGCATGGACGTTTCCGAGGCGAAGCGGTTGAGGGCCCTGGAGGAGGAGAACGGGAAGCTGAAGAAGCTTCTGGCCGAGCAGATGCTCGATGCAGCCGCACTTCGCGAGCTCCTTTCAAAAAAATGGTAGGGCCCGCCGCCAAACGCGCTGCGGTCGCGCATCTGCAGGCCGTCATGAGCCGGTCGGAACGGCGGGGCCTGCTCGATCGTGGGTAACCGTCCGGTGAGGCTTTCAATTACCCATAACTTTGACCACTCGGACGGATCCGCTGATCGGTGAAACCTTGAGTCGAAAGAATCACTGAATCACTTGTGATTCCTTGCTGAGCACCTGATTCCGCGAGGGGGTGCTCTATGGGGCTGAGACTAAGGGATCGATCCGCAAAAGGCCGTTTGCGATCCTTGGAAGGTGAATGTTGGATTGATCGAGAGAGTAGTGGATGCGAGTTTAGGGACGCGCGGCTCGGCGGCAGATTCCGCAAACTGCTCACGCAGATTGGAAGCGCCATGGGACAAAGCATTCCGCTCGTCTGCCAGGATTGGGCAAATACCAAGGCAGCCTATCGCTTCTTCTCTAATGAGCGGGTCAGCGAAGCGGACATTCTGGCCGGCCACTTCCAATCAACACGTGATCGTGCCGCCACCGCTGATGGTCTCGTTCTTATGCTGCACGAGACAACCGAGTTCAGCTATCAACGCGAGAAGTCAGAAGCGATCGGCATCACCAAGAGCATGAACAGTGGACGGGATAAGGCGGGCCGCCTCAGATCGCACGGTTTGCGGCATCCTGATGCATTCGAGTCTCGCGGTTACAATTGAAGGGGTGCCGCTGGGGTTGGCGGCCGTTAAGTTCTGGACCCGGAAGAAATTCAAGGGAACGGCAGCGCTTAAAAAGAAGATCAATCCGACCCGGATTCCCATCGAGAAAAAGGAAAGCGTCCGGTGGTTGGAAAATCTCAAGCAGTCTACGCAACTCTTTGGATCATCCGGGACGATGCATCCATATCGGTGATCGAGAGAGTGACATCTACGAGCTCTTCTGCGCAGCACACGAGATCGGAACTCATTTCCTGATCAGGACCTGCGTTGACCGCTTGGCTGGAGATGGGGATCACACTATCGCCGAGGAAATGGACGAGATCGCCGTCAAAGGGCTCCATCGCATCGAAGTCAGAGATAGTAACGGCGGTTATCTCGCCCGCGCCAGCAATCCGCCGCCCGGCAATACCGTCATGTGGCGCGGGCTGTCACGCCTCACTGACATCGCCCTGGGCGCGATGGTCGGAGTAGAATTTGTGGGTAATTGAAAGCATCACCGGAAGCTTACGATCGTGGGTGCGGATCGGAAGATGATCCGCTATCGCTCCAGTCGTCCGCCGGACGCAGTTCTGCCTGGCCGATTGCGCGATCTCGCCAACGAGCGGCGGCGTTTCGGCTATCGCCGCCTGTTCGTCCTGCTGCGGCGGGAGGGCGAGCCATCGGGGATCAACCGGATCTACCGGCTTTATTGCGAGGAAGGGCTCACCGTCCGCAAGCGGCGGACTCGCCGCAAGGCCGTCGGGGCCGGGCCCCGATCCTAGTCGAGGCCAAGCCCAATGCCCGCTGCTCGCTGGACTTCGTCCACGACCAGTTCGCCAATGGTCGACGCTTCCGCATCCTCAACATCGTCGAGGACGTCACCAAGGAATGCCTGGGCGCCATTCCGGACACGTCGATCTCGGGGCGGCGCGTGGCCCGCGAACTCGCGGATGGGACGACGTTATGGCCAGCTCAGCCTGAGGAGCACGTTGAGATATACCGCCTACATGCAGGCGGGATATCTCAAAACCAAATTGCGGCCGCCCTAGGCA
Source organism: Bradyrhizobium sp. USDA 4486 (assembly GCF_054057995.1). Taxonomy (NCBI): domain Bacteria; kingdom Pseudomonadati; phylum Pseudomonadota; class Alphaproteobacteria; order Hyphomicrobiales; family Nitrobacteraceae; genus Bradyrhizobium; species Bradyrhizobium sp. USDA 4486. Next base: position 733,983 of record NZ_JBSRZV010000001.1, on the reverse strand, counting down.
GGTCGCCTTCCACGATCAATCGGGAACTTGCGCGCAATTCCAGGCGGACAGCGGCTACCAGCCGGTCCGCGCCCAGCAACTAGCTGAACGACGGAGGCGGTGGGATTGCCGCTTCAAGCTGCCGCGCCAGCCAGACTGCGAAGAAACGTCCGCAAGAGCCTTGCGATGGGACATTCGCCGGAGCAGATCGCCGGCCGACTGGCGCGGGAGCATGGTCGCGTCATTGTCAGCCATGAGCAATCTATCGTTTCATCTATCATCGGACGGCCCAGAAGAATTACTGGCACCGTCGGCTGCCACGTCACAAGAAGATGCGTGGGCGCCGGCGACGGGGCGGCAGCTCCGCAAGCCTCATCAGACAGCGGCGCTCGATCGCAGAACGGCCCATCGAGGTCGAAAGCCGCCAGGCACCGGGACATTGGGAAGCCGATTTCATGATGTTCTCCCGATCCGGCCAGGGTCTAATAGTCTAATAGTTCTCCACGAACGACAGAGCCGCTTCAAAATCTGGTTCACGGCTACGCGGATCGAAAAGCTATTCCCACGACTCAAGCCATCGCCCACCAGCTCGGGAAACTGCCACCGGCGAGCGCCAAACCATCAGCTTCGACAATGGCAATGCGTTCGCCGAAAACCATCGGCTTCACACTACGCTCGGGTCCTGACCTTCTTCTGTGATCCTCACAGCCCGTGGCAAAAAGGCGGCGTGGAGAACTCGATCGGCCGCTTGCGACGCTGGCTGCCTCGCAAGACAGATCTCAATCTCCTCACGGCCGCCGATCTCAGGCGACACGCTCACCGCCTCAACAATACCCCGCGCAAATGTCTGGACTTCAAAACCCCCGCCGAGGCATTCTCGAACTCAAATCAACCGTTGCACTTCAAGCGTAAATCCATCAACGGCTTTTTGGGAGACTGTTCTCGTACGTACAAAAGGTTATTATCGGTATCACAGTGAGAGTCGCCGCCCCGCTTGGCACAATTTGCCATACGCGCGTCCGAAGTTTATCGGATGATGAAATCACCCCAGTGCCAATCCGCGACATGGATGCCAAATAGATCACCGATCACGTGTTCGCCTTGCGCAGGGCTGATTGAGAGCGGGAGTGCATCGTGTCGCGCGCCACCAGCCAACGCTTGTGCGACGTCGATCAGATTCGCTCCATCTCTCCCATCCACTACAGCGGACGCTAAGCTACCGAAGTTGAAATTGTGAGATGATGCAAGAACCGCGGGCGCCGTACCAGCCGGAGCTCCGATGACGCCATCCCCATTCAGATCCTGATGAAAGCTCGGCTCGAAATTTTCAAGAGCCGAACTAGTGCCCAGAACAATGCCCGTTGGATTGCCAAGGTAATTGCCGGCGCTATCCGTGTTCCAGATCGTGAAATAGTTAGTGCCGGGCTGCTCGAAGGCGATCTCATACCCGGTCGAAGTTTGCTCCGCACCAATCAAACTCCAAGGGCTAAACTGGCCCGAGGCAACCGCCGACCCTTGGTACATTAGCTCGGGACCCGAACCGCCAGCCGTCGGATTCAGGTAGTAGTTGTTTCCAACCTGGACCAGGCTCGCGGAGCCAAACGCTTCGATGACGGTGCCCGTTGCTGTGGGAAGCCCAATGACGCCGTCTCCGTTTAAATCCTGATGAAAGCTAGTCTCGAGACTTTCAAGTGTGGAGCTCGTGCCAAGCACGATGCCGGTCGGATTGCTCAGGTAATTTCCCAAACTGTCGGTGTTCCAGATGGTAAAATAGCTAGTGCCGGGCTGCTTGAAGGCAATCTCATACCCGGTCGAAGTTTGCTCCGCACCAATCAAACTCCAAGGGCTAAACTGGCCTGTTATGACCGCCGAACCGCGATACATCAGCTCAGGGCCCGAACCACCGGCAGACGAGTTCAGATAGTAATTGCTCCCGATCTGGACCAGGCTTGTGGAGCCAAACGCTTCGATAACGGTGCTCGTCGCGGTGGGAAGTCCAATGACGCCGTCTCCGTTTAAATCCTGATGAAAGCTAGTCTCGAGACTTTCAAGTGTGGAGCTCGTGGCAAGCACGATGCCGGTCGGATTGCTCAGGTAATTTCCCAAGCTGTCGGTGTTCCAGATCGTAAAATAGCTAGTGCCGGGCTGCTTGAAGGCGATCTCATATCCGGTCGAGGTTTGCTCCGCGCCAATCAAACTCCATGGACTGAACTGGCCTGTTACGACCGCCGAACCGTGATACATCAGCTCAGGGCCCGAACCACCGGCAGCCGAGTTCAGATAGTAATTGCTCCCGATCTGGACCAGGCTTGTGGAGCCAAACGCTTCGATAACGGTGCTCGTCGCGGTGGGAAGTCCAATGACGCCGTCTCCGTTTAAATCCTGATGAAAGCTAGTCTCGAGACTTTCAAGTGTGGAGCTCGTGCCAAGCACGATGCCGGTCGGATTGCTCAGGTAATTTCCCAAGCTGTCAGTGTTCCAGATCGTAAAATAGCTAGTGCCGGGCTGCTTGAAGGCGATCTCATAGCCGGTCGAGGTTTGCTCCGCGCCAATCAAATTCCATGGACTGAACTGGCCTGTTACGACCGCGGAACCGTGATACATCAGCTCAGGGCCCGAACCACCGGCAGCCGAGTTCAGATAGTAATTGCTCCCGATCTGGACCAGGCTTGTGGACCCGTAGGATTCGATCGTCGTCGGCGAGTTCACCGCGAGATGGAAGCCGAGCGCGTCCAGCTGCTCCAGGTCGATCGTGGTCAGGCCCTGGATGGTGGTGCTGGTGTAATATTCGTTGAACGGATCGTTGGGCCCCTGCACGCCACTGTTGAGGAAGTCGCTGGGATCCGAGTTTTGGCCATAGTCCGCGAGCTTGGTGGCGCCGCCGTCGAGCGAGAAATACGCTGCAGGCGCGGTGGCGCCGCCCTGGAACAGGCGGACGCCGGGGCTGGTGAATCGGAACAGGTCGAAAACGTCGGGCGCCGATCCATAGTGCACGCGGCCCATGGCATGGGTGAGCTCGTGCAACGCAACGCCGACCAGCAGGTTGGGCTTGATGTCGGTGGCGAAATTCGCGCTCGCATCGTCGGTGGTGGTGTCGTTGGCGCCGAGCACGCCCCACAGCTTAAGCTGTGCATTCCAGACGGCGACGTTGGTCTGTCCCTGGATCGAGGTCCCGGTCGGCACGCTGTTGAACGTGGTGTCGTCGGCGGTCGCGTTGTTGACCAACTGCGAGCGCACCCAGGAGTAATTCTCGTAGTACCCGGAATCCGGACCTGCCGCAGCGCCGCCGCCGGTCCCGGTGTAGTCGATGGTGATGTTGACGGTGATCTTGTCCGTGATGTTGGCGGCGATGATCGCGACCGCCTGCTGCAAGCCGTTCTTGAAGCTGGCCGGCGCGGCTTGAGCTGCGGCATCGAGGATCAGGTTGATGGTGATGCCGCCCGAGGTGACCGACATGACCGAGCCGGAGGTCGAGCCGCCGCCCGTCGAGCCATCCGACGTGGCCGGAATGTAGCTGCCCTGAATGCTATTGCCGACGACTGTGTAGAACGGATCGTCAGAGAGCAGTTCGTTGGTCGATGTTCTCATGGTGTTATCTCGAATTGAGCCTTAGTCGACTGTTCGCAACCCAGGCCAGGAGGGGGCTCCGCATCGCCGCGGGCCCGATCAGACTCAGCCGTCAGGATTCGTCCTCCCGCGTTAATTTGCAATTTCATGGAACCGACAATGCAGGGTGGCAGAAACTCTTTGTCCACAAAGCCTCCGCCGATTCAACCCGGCCAACTACCGCCAACAATACGCTAACATTCAGGCAAAGCTCCTGATTTTTGCGACAGGCTCAGGAACCCCCCGCCCGACCCGGGGCATTGAATTTGCGCTCGATTTGACCGATCAGAGTGACTGTCCTCCTTTGCTCACCCTCGCTTTCCCCGGAGCCTCGACATGCCTGTCCCGCACGCCTCGCAAGCCCTGTCGCGCTTCACCGTGCTCGATTTGACCCGGGTCCGCTCCGGCCCGACGTGTGTGCGGCAGCTCGCGGACTGGGGCGCCAATGTGATCAAGATCGACGCGCTGACGGAGGATGCCGGCGGCGAGCAGCCGGGCGGCCCCCGACGGGGTTCCGACTTCCAGAACCTGCACCGCAACAAGCGGGCCATGACGCTGAACCTGAAGCATGCGCGCGGGCTCGCACTGTTCAAGTGCCTCGCGGCCAAGGCCGACGTCGTCGTCGAGAATTTCCGGCCCGACGTGAAGAAGAAGCTCGGCATCGACTATGACAGCCTCGCCGCGATCAATCCGCGCATCGTCTATGGCAGCATCTCCGGCTTCGGCCAGGACGGCCCCTATCACAAGCGGCCGGGCTTCGATCAGATCGCGCAAGGTATGGGCGGCCTGATGTCGATCACCGGTGCCCCGGGCGGCGGCCCGATGCGGGTGGGTATTCCCGTCGCCGATCTCACCGCCGGCCTGTTCTGCGCCATGGGCATCCTCACGGCGCTGCTCGAGCGCGAAGTCTCCGGCAAGGGCCAATGGGTGCAGACCTCGCTGCTGCAGGCCCAGATCTTCATGCTCGACTTCCAGGCCGCGCGCTGGCTGATGGAGAAGGAGGTAGCCCAGCAGGCCGGCAACAACCATCCGACCAGCATCCCAACCGGCGTGTTCAAGACCTCGGATGGTTACATCAACATCGCCACGACCGGCGGCCGGATCTGGGAACGTTGCGCCCAGGCGATCGGCGCACCGGAGCTCTATGGCCATCCCGACTATGCAACGGCCCCTGCCCGCTCCAAGAACCGCGACGCGCTCAACGCCGAGATCGAGAAGCGCACGGTGACGAAGTCGACCGAGACCTGGGTCTGGGAGCTCAACGAGGCCGGGGTGCCCTGCGGGCCGATCTACGCGATCGACCAGATGTTCGAGGACGCCCAGGTCAAGCATCTCGGCATCGCGCAGGACGTGCCCAACGATGAAGGCCGCCATATCCAGCTGGTCGGCCAGCCCGTGACGCTGTCGCGCACGCCGAGCAGCATGGTGGCGCGGCCGCCCGACTTCGGCGAGCAGACCGACGAGGTGCTCGCCGAGTTCGGCCTCAGTGCCGACGAGATCGCCGCGCTCAAGGCCGCCAGGGTTGTGTGACCACCTCAGCCAATGCGGATCGTTGGCAATGACAAAGCCCGGCGCGAGGCCGAGCTTTGCTTGCTGTTGATGCCTTCGCGTTAGTCAGTACTTGGCTCAGTACTTGGCGACACCGGGCCGCCGAACTGGTAGTTGATGCCGGCGCCCAGGATGTGGTCGGTGTAGCGCGAGGACGCGCTGGTGCTGATCGCCGAGCCCGGCGCCAGCGTGAACGGAACGACGAGAAGCGGCCGAGATCCATGTAGAGATCTTCGAGCTAGGCGCTCCAGTTCTGGGTGACTTTGCCTTCGACATCAGCGCCCACGGTCCAGCCGGCGCGGGTCTCTGAGGTCGAGCCCGATCGAGGCGACCGCGATGCCGCCGGGCGTGAAGCCGCCCATGGTGCCCGTGGTCTTGATTTCGCCGAAGGCAAGGCCGCGGGTGCCGTAGAACAGCACCTTCGGGGTCGCCAGGATGCCGACCCGGCCGCGGACCGTGCCGAACCACTGCAGCTTCTGGTCGATCGTCAGCGTCGTGCCGGCGAGAAGGAAGGTCAGGCCGGGAAGACGGGCACCACCGGCCGGCGCGACGCCGACGCCGAGTAGAGCGCGCTGCACTTCTCGCCAGACCACTGGAGTCGCCCTCGACACCGAACACCCAATTGGCGCTCTGCCAATTGTAGCCGGCCTGGCGGCCCGCTACGCCGCCCTTCATGTCGAACGCCGCACTGATGATGGAGCCGGCCGGCGCCACGATCGGCGCGCCGGTGGCCGAGCTGAAATTAAGAGACTTCGGTGCGCGAACGGCCTCAGCTATAGCCGCCATTGGCGCCAATATAGAATCCGGTCCAGCTCCAGACCGGCTCGACCATCGGCGGCGCCTTCACGTAGCGTTTTGCCGCGAGGTCAGCAGCCAGTGCGCCCGTCGCGAACAGCGACATCGCCGCTGCCATTCCAATCACGATCCGCTTCATCCCCTTCCGCACGATGTCGTGATCGGAATATACGCGAGGACCTGTTCAAGAGCTGTGCCGCAATAGCAACATGGGCATCCCGGCGAAGACACCCGCCGAACCCGTATGTATCTGATTTCACAACGTCTTCTTCAAGAGATCTGGCGCGACGTCGGCCTGCGCCGCTGCGTCCAGCCGAGACGGTCCAGTAAACGGTCGACGACCGGCCAAAACAGCAGCACGATCGCCAATGTCGTGATCGATCCGACCAGCCCGTTCGACCAGAACACCTTCAGATTTCCGCCGGAGCCGATCATCGACAGGCGGAAGGCATCCTCGGCGCGGTTGCCGAGCACCAGCGCCAGCGTGAATGGCGCCAAGGGGACGCTGATCTTCTTGAAGACATAGCCGACGACGCCGAAGCCCAGCATCAGCCAGATGTCGAACATCGCGTTCTGGATCGCATAGGCGCCGATCGCGCAGGACACCACGATCATCGGGGCGACCGCGGCAAACGGCACGCGCAGGATCGAGGCGAAGATCGGCACCGTCGTCAGCACCAGCATGAGGCCGACGACATTGCCGAGATACATCGAGGCGATCAGGCCCCAGACGAAATCCTTGTGCTCGACGAACAGCAGCGGGCCCGGATTGAGTCCCCACACCATCAGGCCGCCGAGCAGGATCGCGGCCGTGCCAGACCCGGGAATGCCGAGCGCCAGCATCGGCAGCAGTGCCGAGGTGCCGGAGGCATGCGCCGCCGTCTCCGGCGCGAACACGCCCTCGATGCGGCCCCTGCCAAAGCTCTCCGGCTCGTTGGCGAAGCGTTTTGCCAGGTTGTAGCCCATGAAGGACGCCGCGATCGCGCCGCCCGGCGTGATCCCGAGCCAGCAGCCGATGAAGGAGGAGCGCAGCAGCGTCACCCAGTATTTCGGCAGGTCCTTCCAGACGCCGAGCACCACGCGGAGCGAGATGCTCGCGGCGTGGCCGCGCAGTGCGAGGCGCTCCTCCATCGTCAGCAGGATCTCGCTGATGCCGAACAGGCCGATGACGGCGACGAGGAAGTTGATGCCGCGGAGCAGCTCGGACGAGCCGAAGGTCATGCGGAGATTGCCCGACACGGTGTCCATGCCGATGCCGGCAAGCAGGAGGCCCAGCGCCATCGAGATGACCGTCTTGTGCTTGGCTTCACGGCCGAGGCCGACGAACGAGCAGAAGGTGAGCAGATACACCGCGAAGAACTCGGGCGGGCCGAACCTCAGCGCAAAGGACGAGATCATCGGCGCGAGGAAGGTGATCAGAAGCACCGCGACCAGCGAGCCGATGAAGGAGGACGTGAACGCTGCGGTCAGCGCCTGCGCCGCCCTGCCCTGCTGCGCCATCGGATAGCCGTCGAAGGTGGTCGCGACCGACCAGGCCTCGCCCGGGATGTTGAACAGGATCGAGGTGATCGCGCCGCCGAACAGCGCGCCCCAGTAGATGCAGGACAGCATCACGATCGCCGAGGTCGGATCCATCGTGAAGGTCAGCGGCAGCAGGATCGCAACGCCGTTGGGCCCGCCGAGACCGGGCAGCACGCCGACGAAGATGCCGAGCACGAGCCCGACCATCATCAGCACGAGCGTCTTCCACGTCAGCAGGACGGCGAAGCCGTGAAGGAGGAGACCGAGAGCTTCCATCGCGGACCGCCTAGTGGCCGAAGGCCGCTTCGAGCGGCCCTTTCGGCATGATGACGTCGAAGGCGATGTCGAAGGTGACGAACATGATCGCCGTGAACAGGAAAGCGGTGAGCAGCGACTTCCACAACGCGATCTTGCCGACAAGGCGCATGAAGCCGGCGATCAAGAGGAAGCTCGCGACATAGAGGCCGAGGAACTGCGTCACCAGGCAGAACAGAAGCGTCGGCACGAACACCGCCATGACGCGGCGCGCCTGCGCGCGCGTCACGAAGGTCTCGGACGTCTTGCGGTGGGCAATCAGCGCCATGACCAGGCCGTAGAGGCTGCCGCCGCCGAGGATGACGGAGAGATAGAACGGGAAATAGCCGGGCTCGGGCCCGGTCGCATCCCAGGAGGCGCCGGTGCGCCAATCGTCATAGCCGAGCGTGACGGCCAGCGCGAGCAGCACCAGGCAGACGACGATCTCGATCGTGCCGGAGGAGACGACCGAGGGAGAGTCGTCTTCAGGGGCGGTCGGATCGTCGACCACGATTTCAAGTTCGGTTTGGGACATGCTCTGTTAGGGACGGAGTGCGATCAATTCTCCCTCTCCGCGCCTGCGGGACCACGACGAGCTTCGCTCGCGTTAAGAGGGTTGGGGTGAGGGGGAGTCTCCGCAAGGACCGTGAGAGTTGAACCCGTGGAGAGAGCCCCACACCCCCGACCCTCTCCCGTAAGAACGGGAAGAGGCAGAAGAAGAGACGGCTATTTCGCGACGAAACCGGCTTCCGTCATCAGTGCCTTGTTCTGGGCATCGTCCTCTTCGAGGAATTGCACCATGTCCTTGCCGGTGAGGAAGATCGGCTTCAACGCCTGCTTCTCCATGTAGTCCTTGTACTCGGCGGTCTGCGTCACCTTGTGGAACAGCTCGACATAGAACGCCTGCTGCTCCGCCGTGACCTTGCCGGGCAGGAACATCGCGCGCAGCATCAGATACTGCACGTCGACGCCCTCCTCCTTGCAGGTCGGGATGTCGGCCCAGGACTGCGTGTCCGTCACCTTGCTGGTGTAGGAGATGCGCTCCTTGTCGAACACGCAGAGCGGACGCACCTGGCTTGCGCGCCAGACTTCGAGATTTTCGGATGGATTGTTGACGTTGGCTTCGGTGTGGTTGCCGACGAGCTGGGTCGCGGCCTCGCCGCCGGACTTGTAGGGCAGATAGGAGAACTTGGCGCCCGTCTTCTGCTCCAGGAACACGGTCAGCACGTGGTCCTCGCGTTTGGAGCCGGTGCCGCCCATCTTGAAGGGCGAGCTCGCGGCCTTCGCAGCCTCGATGAACTCCTTCACGGTCTTGGGGCCTGCGCTGTTGTCCCACAGCACGAACTGGTCGAGCGCAATCACCGCGACCGGGGTCAGCTCACGCCAGTTGAACGGAATCTTCGCCGACAGCGGCAGCATGTAAATCAGCGAATAGGCGATCAGCACCTTGTTCGGATCGCCCTCGCTCGACTTCATGTACATCAGCGCTTCCGCGCCCGACGCGCCGCCCTTGAGCGAGACCACCATCGGCTGCTTCATCAGATTGTTCTTCCGGATCGCGGCCTGCATCATCCGCGCCATCTGATCCGAGGCACCACCTGCGCCCGCGGCCACCACGATCTCCACCGGTTTGGTCGGTTCCCAGCCGGCAAAGGCCGGCGAGCCGAAAAGCGCGGCCGCCAGCGTGATGGCGGCCTTCATTCCATGTCCCACGCGCGTCTTCCCCAAGTTTTCGCCTATGTTCTTGTTCGGATTGGCAATTCGCGAAGTATTGGCGGATTGCATTGTGCGGGCGAATACCGGCCAGTTCAAGCCGGGCCGGCGCCGCAGCGCTTATGACTTTGGAATGAGACGGATTGCAAGCGTCTGGTTGCAATCGATCTTCCAAGAGCGGTCCGCGGCCGCCACCAATCTGCAGTCGATGATCGCACGTCTCACGATCCCATTGGGATCGCCGCTCCTTCGCTTGCCGAGAGATGCCTCGCATTATCCCGTCAAGTGGGTTCGGATGGCGCGGCGTCGCCTAGGGATGGCAGAGCTTCTTTCGATGACGCTCCGCTTCCCAACTACTTTGCCACCAATCACCTGGGCCTTGCTCCGGTCGCAACAGATGGCGGCGAGATGGACTTTTGCAATGCGGTCAAAGAACTCAGAGGAACGCACCGTGCAGGCAGAACGCTATTCAACGGGTGGACTTGCGGGTTCAACCTTCCGATGCAGTAAGTACATCTCCCTGCGGTCGCCCTGCTTGAACGTCACCTCGCGCGGCTGCACCGAGGTCAGCGACCAGCCGCCCAGCGTATCCCCCTGCCGCAGGCGCACGATCGACTGGTCGGTGCGGTTGACGAGGATCGCGATCGCATCCCCCTCGCCCACCACGGCCCCGACCAGCAGCAGCGGCGGTGGCGCCTCGGCCGGCTTGGGCGGTGGCGGTGCCTGCACCGCCTCGACCAGAGAGGCGGCAACCGCGTGCGGCGGCGGCCGTCGCAAGGCCGAGAAGATTGGGCGCTCCTGGGTCGCCGTCAGCGCCGAGAACGGCACCGCCCACAGTGGATTGCCGCGGGGGACCGGTTTGCTGACAGGCTGCGCCGGACCCGCAATCGGGCGCATCGCGCCGATCTCGACGCTCTGAGCGGGGCTGCCCGCAGCATCGTCGGAGAGGATATCCATGCGCGAGGAGGTCGCGGCGGGGCTCTCGGCAATGCCCTGAGCCGCCCATGCGGCCACCGCGCACAGCGCAGCCCATCCTGTCGATCTCAGCCACCCGGACATCGCAATTCCCTTGGAAGCTCGCGGCATGCTCATGCCAGCAAGCTAGTTCCGATGCGCCGCGCCATCAACCCGCGAACCGGAAGCCGGCGGCCGGCCAAGGCCCCTATTTGCCGGCGTGCCACTGGCCGGAGACACCCAGGATCACCCTGACGCGGCCGGTGCCGGCCTCGTTCAGCGCAGTGGTTTGCGGCACCTGGACGTCGAGCTGATCGACGTAGAGGAACGGCATGCCGGCTTCGAGATCGTAGAGCACCTTCTGAAGCGCCGGCTGGTCCAGCTCGCAGCTCACGACGAGACCGACGAAACCATCCCTCACCTGGGCGCCTGTGACGTCGACCTGCGAGGACTGCACCGAGCCACCGACATTGCCGACTGCGGCTGCAACCCGCTGCAACAGGTTGGCACCCGCGACCGTCACCGTCGGCCCTTCCAGGAACGGCGTGCCCGGATGCTCGGCCAAGGCTGCCGCGGCATTCTTGGCGCCGCCCTTGCGGCCGCGCAGCTGGTCGAGCAGGTCGGAGGTCTGCGCCAGCGCCTGGCGGTGGGCGATGACGTCGGCGATCGACAGTCCCGCCATCAGCAGCAGCCCGCCGGCCACCGCAACATAGAGCGTGACCGCGATCAGGGGCGAGCTTGCGAGCGCCCGCGTGAGCGCATTTCCGCCGGCGACCTTGGCGCTGCTCATGGCAAGTTCCTCGGCTCGATCTGCGCCTCGATGTGGAAGCGCTCGCCGGGATCGGACGAGCTGCGCGTCGTCGGGGCGTAGAAGGTCGCGCGGGTGAAATGCTGGGACTGCTCGATCAGCGGGATCAGCGAGGGCGCATCGCGGGTGATGCCGCCGATCTGGAGCTTGTTGCCGGCCAGATGCAGCTCGGTGACATAGGTATGATCAGGTAATATCCGACTGAGCGTTTCCAGCACGATCACGCTCGCAGGCGTCTCGTATTTGCGACGTTCCAGCTGCGCGAGCGGCGAGCGCTCGCCGCTGTCGGCGCCGCGCAGCGCAGCGCGGCGCTGCGTGATCTGCCGTTCGAGCTCGCTTTCCTGCGCGCTGAGACTGTCGGCGAGATAACCTGCGGCCACCGATCCGATCACCGCGGCGGCGGCGGCGAAGGCCAGCACCAGTTGCAGCGTCCGGCTCAGCCGGGCCGGGTCGACCGCGCCGCGCGATCGCTGCTCGAACACCTTGATGCGTCCGCCCTCGGCCGTCTGCGTCGCGACCGCGATCGCGGCCGGATGGAAGGGCGCGACCGCCTCGACATAGCTTATCGCCAGCTTGCGCGGAGCCGCCGCAATCTCGGTGATGATGCTCTCGCTGCGATGCGCCACCGGGGTGCTGCAACCGAACACGGCATCCCCCGCGCTCCACGGCGTCAGCCGGTCGATCTGCGCCCGCACGATGCCCTCGAGGAAATCGGCCGCGCGTGCGGGCAGCTCCAGCGGACGAAACAGGAAGCGCGCCGGCCGCAGCACGATCTCGACGCGCCTGCCGTGGACGATCTGCGCCAGGTTGGGGCTTGCGAACTTGCCGTCCTCGAACGCGATCTCCTTCGAACCGTTCTCCGGTTTCGCCGTCTCCAGCGCGAAAGCGCCGGTCTCGGTCTCGACCAGCCGCACCACACGCGGCGATACCATCCGCTCGAGGCCGGCAACCGCCGTAGCAGCCACTGTGCCGGTCCAGGCATCGAGAATGGCGCGAAGGGAATCGAGCGAACTCATCTCACAGAGGCTTTCCGGCAGAGCCGTCATAGGCGTTGTGCCACGACAATACACGATACGGCTCATCGCCGCCTTCGAGAAGAAGGATGACGATCTCGGCCGAGTTGCGCCGATGCGACGGCGCCTCGGCCACGACGGTCAGCCGGTAGGCCCGCGAGCCGTCAGTCGTTGCATTGGCGCTGCCGGCGAGGCTGACCAGGGAGCGCGGATCGAGCTTGGGGTCGGCGCGGTCGCGCAGCACCTGTTGCAGCGTCTCAGGCGTCATGCCCGGCAGCGCCGCCAGCACTTGAGGCGCGGCGTCGAGCAGATTCACCGTGCGCATGTTGCTGAACACGGTGACGAAGGGCAACACACGCTCGATGACGGCCGCCGGAATGCCGCGAACGAGCCAGAGCTCGTCACTGTGCGGGAACGGCGCATGACGCGGCAGATAGGGCGCGCCGAGCGTGCGGTAGTAGGAATCCTCCGGATTGTCCTGGCCGGCCTCCGTCGAGGTGCGCCAGGCGAGGATCCGGTCGGCATAGACCGGCGCGTCGCTCGCGGAGACGCCGAGCGCCGTCATCAGGCCCGCCAGCATCGGCTTTGGCGCCATGTTGAGATCGACGCGTGCGGCCTCCGAGCGGAACGTCACGCTCACCCGGCCGGCGCCGACCCGAGCGTTGAAGGTGCCGCTGATTGGACGCACGGCTTCGTTCTGCGCCGAGAGCCGGTAGGCCGTGAGCTCGAGCCCGGCATTGATCAGCGCATCGGTCTGCAACCGGTCGACGTTGATGGTGACGGTGGCGGCCGTGTTGGTGACATAGGTCAGATAGATCAGCGCGAACGTCGCCAGCGCCGCCAGCATCCAGAGCACCGCGACGACGATGAAGCCGCGGGAGTCGCGCAGCTCTCCGCAATTCTGCGCCGGGCGGCTCACAATTGCTGCTCCTCTTTCTGCGCCTGTTGCGGCCCGCCGCGCGCCGCGACGCAGGTCGCAGGATTCTTGGCGCGCGCACATTCGGCGGGCGCGGTGATGCGCGGGATCACCGCGGCCGAGACCGCAAGCACCTGCCCGGTGGCGCTGTTGCGCACGGTGATGCGGATGCGATCCGGCAGCTGCGGCTGGCCGCGCCAGGTCGGCTGCCACTGGCCATCCGGCCCGGCATAGGAGAAGCTCACGCGAAACGGCGCGCGGACCAGCACGACCTGGTCGACGAAGCGGATCTGCCCGTCGGTCGGCATCGGCTGGAACGGCCCGCGCTCGCGCACCAGCGCCAGCCCCTGCGAGTCCGCCTTCTCGATCAAGCGGATGAATTCGAGGCCCGGCCGCGTGCTGGGGCCGACCGCGGTGCGCAGAAAGGTTACCGACAATTCAGCGCCGTCGAACAGCGGCACCTTGGCATCGCCGTTCACGGTCATCTGCTCGGCGACTGACAAGTCGGCGACGATGCGGTCGAGCCCGGTCGCGAGACGCTCGGCCCGCTGCACGCGGGCGATGCCGCGGTTCCAGTTCGGCAGCCATTGCGCCGTCACCGTCGCCAACGCTGCCAGGATGAGCGTCATCAGCAGTGTCGCGAGCAACGATTCGAGCAGGGTGAAGCCCGCCTCGTCGTCCAGCGCGCGGCGCAGGCGCTTCATTGTGTGGCCCTCGGCACCAGCTTCACCGTCGTGATATGGACTGCAGCTCCGTCGGCGCGCTGGAGGCGCAGATTGACGGCCATCGGCACGAAGCGGTTGGCGGCGGGATCATCGCCCGCCACGTTCATCGGCGCAATGTCGACGCGCCAGCGGCTGCCAGCCAACTCGCCGCTCTGCCGTCCCGGCTTGAGCAAGGCCCGCGGAGGCAGATCCGCGAGCAATCGCTCGGCGGTGCCGGCAAGCGCCAGGCGCTGGTCGATCGAACGCGTGCCCTTCGCCGTCGTGGCGATGACCGATCCGATGGTGCCGAGCACGGCCACGATGATCGCAAGCGCCACCAGCGCCTCGATCAGAGTGAAGCCGGCGGCGCCGTCAGAGCAGCTTCTGCGGGACAATCTCGACGCCTCCGGTCAGCCAGTTGACGCGCACCTCATAACCCATGCCGGGCCGCGCCAGTGCGATCGTGCCGCCGCACGACATGCCCGACGGAAAGAAGTCGATCGACTGCGCCGCCGTCCTGTCGGCACAGCGCAAGGCCAGAGTCGCCGCGACGACCACGTCGCGGGGCAGGCGGATGATTTGCCCGTTGACGCCGGAACGGATCGCGCGCGCCTCGGCATCCACCGTGGTCGTCACCCTGGTCTGCCGGCGCAGCGCCGCGTTGCGGTCGGCTTTCAGCAGAGCCGCGGTCTCGACCGCATAGCTCTCCAGCTTGGCGCGCGTCGTCGTGCGCGGGACAGCGGGCAGGATGATCGCCGCGAGCAGGCCGATGATGGCAAGCACGCACAGGATCTCGATCAGCGCGAAGCCGCGCGCCTCAAAGAGACCCTCAGCGCGCGCCGCTGACAATGTCGGCTGCCGTTCCACTGCCGCCTTCCTGACCGTCCGATCCGAGCGAGATGATCTCGTAAGGCGCGCTCGCGCCCGGCGAGCGATAGACGTAGACGTGGCCCCAAGGATCGTTCGGCACCATGCCGCCGCGCAAATAGGGCCCGTTCCAGCCGGACTGGTTGTTGCTGCGGGTCAGCGCGGTGAGGCCCTCGTTCGACGTCGGATAGCGGCCGAGATCGAGGTAATAGAGATCGAGCGCGCTGGAAAAGCTCTCGATCTGGATCTTCGCCGCCTTCGCCTTGGACTCGCTGAGATAGTTCAGCACCCGCGGGCCGACCAGCGCCATGATCATCCCGATGATGGTGATGACGACCAGCATCTCGACGAGCGTGAAGCCGGCCTCGCCTCGGCCTGCGCGCCGCCGGCTGCGCCCTGACGATGGGTGTTTTGTCACTTCAAGTCTCTCCCCTTACCTGCCCGTTACTCGCGCTTTCTCCGCTCTAACCGACAATCTGGCTCACCGACATCAGCGCCGTCATCACCGACGTGATCAGGCCACCGACCACCAGCGAGATCGCGATGATCGCCGCCGGCCCCGCGATGCCGGCCGCACGGTCGAGCGTTCGCTGCAACTTCGTTTCGTAGAATTCGGCGACGCGCCCCGAGAGCATCGGCAGTTGCCCGGTCTCGTCACCGAGCCGGAGCATGCGTATCGCCATCGCCGGCAGCGCCTCGGTCTCGGCCAGCGCGTCGGAAAGCTTGGAGCCATGGCGAACGCGATCGGCGGCATCTCTCCAGACCGTGGATGGTCCGGTGGTCGCCATCATGTCGATCAGGATGCGCAGCGTGGTCGTGAGATTGACCCCGCTGCCGAGCAGCAGGCCGAGATTGCGGCAGAACAGCGCCGTGCGGTACGCGCTCATCACGTTGCGGATCGCCGGCAGCCGCACGATCGCATTGGTGATGCCGCGGCGGACCCGCTGCTGCCGCAGCAACAGCCATACGGCCGCGATCATCGCCGCAAGGCCGGCCAGCATCGTATCGGAATTGCTGCGCAGGAAAGTCGAAATGTTGAGGAAGACGCCGACTACCGGATCGACCTTGGCACCGAAATCCTGCAGCACGCTGGCAAACTGCGGCAAGACGAAGCTGAGGAAGAACAGCAGCACGCAGCCGGCCGCACCGAGCACGAATATCGGATAGCGGATCGCATCCGACAGCCGGCGTCGCAGGGCCTCGCCGCGCGCGCGCTCGCCGGCCAGCACCTCCAGCACCTGATCCAGGGATCCCGAGGCTTCGCCGACCCGGACCAGCGCGATGTACATCGGCGGAAACAGCACCTCGTGTCGCGCCAGCGCCTCGGCAAAGCTCTCGCCCGAGACGACCCGCGAACGGATGTCGGCCACGACCGGGCGCAGCCGGCCGAAATCGGGATCTGCCGCGAGCAACTCCAACCCGTCGTTGATGCGGGCGCCGGCGCGCAGCAGCAGCGCGAGGTCGCGGGTGAAGATGGTGACGTCTTCCGGCTTCGGCCTGTTGAAGAGGCTGAGGACACCGGCGGCCGCGCCGCCCTCCTCCGGCGTGACGTTGTCGACCAGCACGAGGCCAAGCCGCTCGATCCGCCGCCCGACGTCGCCCGGCGTGGGCGCGGCGATGGCGCCGGAGATCAGTTCGCCGTCGGCATTGAGCGCGCGGTAGCGATAGTTCGGCATGGGTTCTAGCGCACCGTCGTGACACGGAAGACCTCGGGCACGGTTGTGAACCCGGCCCGGCATTTGGCGACCGCATCTTCCAGCATCGTGGTCATGCCGCCACGCATCGCAGCGGAATCGATGGAGTGGGAGTCAGTCTGCGGCCCGATCAGCCCGCGCACCTCGTCGGACATTTCGAGGATCTCGAACACGCCGTTGCGGCCGCGATAGCCGGTGCCGCCGCAGCGCTCGCAGCCGCCAGCCTCGTGCACGACCTCGCCGCACTTGAAACCGATCACCGCAAAGCGCGGGTCCTTGGCAAGGTCGACCTCGGTCAGCGTGTGCGGCACCTTGCAGCGGTCGCAGAGCATGCGCACCAGGCGCTGCGCCACCACGGCGCGCAAGGTGGACTTAAGCAAGAACCCCTCGATGCCGAGATCGATCAGGCGCGGCACGGCCGCGGCCGCCGTCTCGGTGTGCAGCGTCGTCAGCACGAGATGGCCGGTCAGCGCGGCATGGATGGCGATATGGGCGGTCTCGGCGTCGCGGACCTCGCCGACCATGATCACGTCGGGGTCCTGGCGCACGAAGGCACGCATGGCCGAGGCGAAGGTCAGCCCGATCGACGGCTTGACCTGGGACTGGTTGATGCCCGGGATCTCGTACTCCACGGGATCCTCGATGGTGAGGATCTTGCGTGTCGGCTCATTCAAGATCGACAGCATGGTCGCAAGCGTCGTGGTCTTGCCGCTGCCGGTCGGCCCGGTGATGACGATCATGCCGTGCGGCATCGCCAGCATCCGCGTCATCGCGCCCTCGTCGCGCGCGCCGAGCCCGAGCTTGCTCATCTCTAAGAGGCCGCGGTCGCGCGGCAAGAGACGGATGACGGCGCTCTCGCCATGCTGCGTCGGCATGGTGGCGACGCGAACGTCGATCTCGCTGCGTCCGGCGCGAACGCGCGCGGCGCCGTCCTGCGGTAGACGCCGTTCGGCGATATTGAGGCTGGCGAGAATCTTGATGCGCGAGATCAGCGCTTGCGGCGGGATGCCTTGCGGCGACGGCAGCGCGCGCAGCAGGCCGTCGACGCGCATGCGCACCGTGAGCCCGGCGCGGAATGGCTCGACATGGATGTCGCTGGCGCGCAAGTCCACCGCGCGCTCCAGGAGATCGTTGAGCGCGCGCACCACAGGTGCGCCGCTGGCGAGATCGCGCAGGCTCTCGATGTCATTATCGGACTGCTGCTGCAGCCGAACGCCTTCGTCCGCACTTGTTTCGGCTGCGCCGGTCCTTTGGTCGAGAGCTGTCGTAATATCTTCATACGACGCGACGACAATGTCGACCCGCGTGCCGAAGACAATCTCGGCGGCGCGGATGGCGGCGGCATCCAAAGGATCGGCAATCGCTATTCCATAAGTTCCGCTCGAAGAGCGGAATGGAAATATGGTCGATTCCCGCAGGAATCTATGTGAGAAGCCGTCGAGGCAAGGCGTGATTGACAGTAACTGCGGAAGACCCAGCCGCGGCAGCCGAAAATATTCCGAGACCTCGTCCGCAAATTCAGCTGACGAAAGCTCCATTCTCTCCCACAGCTCGCGAAGCGACCGACCGGATCGGGCATCTGTCGGACCAACAGGGTGCGCAAGCGTACGTGACGGTAACGCGTGCTTTGCAAGAAGATGCTGTTTGAAGGTGTCGACCGCGACGTCTTGCATGTCCTTCACCGCACCGCGCTTCTTGGCAACACGTCCATCTGGCCTGCTCACGACCATGGAGTCCACGATAGGTTTACTAGCAAGAAATGGCAGCGACGCAAATTTCGGCGCATACGATCCATGACGGATCAGACACATTTTTCGGCCACTCGAAGCGGCACTCGTCATATTTCATTCAAACTACTCCAGCCGCTTTTGCGCCTCCGCACAGCGTTGCCTGGAGCGCTCATGCTCTTGTCGTCTGCTTTCCTGCTCGGCGCCTGCATCGTCACCGCCGACCAATCCATCGAAGCCGATCCAAAAGATCCGCGCGCCCAGGACATTGCCGACAAGATCCGCTCGCTCGACCTGCAGCCGCGGCAACCCGCCGACGCCGGCGCAAGCGGCATCGGCCAGCCGAAATCGTCCAAGCCCGCGATCTATCTCGGCGATGATGCAACGCCGCAGGGCAGTGCTGTGGCCGAGCGCGATGATGGCGGCGGCAGCGGCTACGATCTCAACTTCGAGAACGCGCCGGTGGCGACTGTCGCAAAGGTCATCCTCGGTGACGTCTTGAACGTCGGCTATACGATCGACCCGCGCGTGCAGGGGACCGTGACGCTGGCCTCGGTGCGCCCCGTGCCCAAGGCGGATGCGCTCTACGTGCTGGAGAACGCGCTGCGCATGTCCGGCGTAGCAATGGTGCGCGACCGCACCGGCTATCGGCTGCTGCCGGCGCCGGAGGCAGGCCCCGGCGGCGTCGACCGCGCCAACGTCGCGGCAGGCCAGGGCATCTCGGTGGTGCCGCTGCGCTATGTCTCGGCCCAGAACATCTTCAAGCTGCTCGACGCCTTCGGCGTCAAGGCCTCGACCATGCGTCCCGACAACGCCCGCAACACCCTGATCGTCAGCGGCAGCGGCTCCGACCGGGCGACAGCCGTCGACACCATTCTCTCCTTCGATGCCGACTGGATGCGCGGACAATCCGTCGGCATCTTCCCGGTGCACAATTCCGCGCCGGAGCCCGTCATCAGCGAGATCGAGAAGATCATGGATTCCGGCGAAGGCGGAATGAGCCAGAACGTAATCAAGCTGCAGGCGATCGCACGGCTCAATGCGATCCTCGTGGTGAGCCAGAAGCCGGAATATCTGAAGCGCGCGCAGACATGGATCGCGCGGCTCGACCGCTCCGACACCGACGGGGTGAACCTGAAATCCTATCCGCTGCGCTACGGCAATTCCAAGGTGATCGTGGCGATGCTGAACGACATGCTGCTCAACCAGGGCTCAGCGAGCAGCTCGACGCTCGACAGCGCCTCGAGCCAGATCTCGCCCGGCTCGGGCATGTCGACGACGACGTCGTCCTCAACCAACCCCGTCGCCTCACTGAGCGCATTGCCGACCGCCGCTGCCGGCGCCACCACGCCGGTCAGCGGCCCCGCCGGCTCGGCGTTCAGCGCCCGTCCCGCTCCGGCCGCCTCGGTGACGCCGGCGCAGGACACCGGCCTCGGCGGCGGACTGTCGGGCGGCGGCGGTGCGAAGCCCGGCGCCAACAGCATCCTCCAGAACGTGCGGATCACCGCCGACGTCACCAACAACGCCGTGCTCGTCTACGCCAACCAGGACGCCCAGCGCATCGTCGAGCAGACCATCCGCCAAATCGATCGACCGCAGCGCCAGATCGCGATCGAGGCGACCATCGCCGAGGTGACGCTGAACAATCAGCTGAACTACGGCGTGCAGTTCTTCCTGGCGAGCCAGAAGGGCTCGATCTCCAACACCATCTCGGGCATCAGCAACAGCGCCACGATCGGCAGCAACACAGAGCCGGCGAGCAACGCGGTCAACGCCGCCGCCGGCGCCCTGCTCGGGCGCGCTTTGCCTGGCTTCAATTTCCTGATCGGGTCGGAAAACTCGCCGCGCGTCGTGCTCGATGCGCTGCATAACGTCACCGACGTCAAGGTGCTGTCGAATCCCTCGCTGGTGGTGCTCGACAACCAGGCTGCGACTTTGCAGGTCGGCGACCAGGTGCCGTTCTCGACCGGCACCGCGACGGTGCTGACCGCCAACAACACCGTGGTCAACACCATCGACTACAAGAACACCGGCATCATCCTGCGCGTGCTGCCGCGCGCCAATGCCAACGGCAACGTCGTGCTCGACATCGAGCAGGAGATCTCGAGCGTCGCTGCCGGCAGTGCCAACTCGCTGACGCCGACGATCTCGCAACGCCGGGTCAAGAGCTCGATCGCGGTGACGAGCGGGCAGACCGTGCTGCTGGCCGGCCTGATCAGCGAGACCGAGAACAGGCAGCGCCAGGGCATTCCGATCCTCGATTCGATTCCCGGCATGGGCGATGCCTTCTCGCATCAGACCAACATGCGAGCCCGCACCGAGCTGATCCTGTTCATCCGGCCGACCGTGATCAAGGACGGCGTCGATGCGCATGTCATCGCCGAGGAGATGCGCACCAAGATGAACAGTCGCCTGGTCGGGACCAGCAATCCCGTGGTCACCGTGAACCCGCCCAAGGCGGCACGCTAGCGCATGATCCGGGCAAGCGCGCCGCGGCTTTCCCTCGCGACAAACGCGGAACGCGTTTGCACGGAGATCATGCCCAGACCACAACCGTGACGGATCAGGTGGCGGACGACGAGATGGGCCCTTCGCTCGCACTCGCCATCGCTCTGCTGCTGGGCGTGTTCGCGAGCCTCGTCACCGTGCCGGGCGCGGAAGGCCTCTACGGCGCCTTCCTGGCCGCGCTGATGCTGGCGATCGCGGCGAACGATGCCCGCCACTACCTCATTCCGAACGAGCTGACGGGCGCGGCTTTCGCCCTCGCCCTGCTGCGCGCCGGCGCGTCCGTGCCCGACATCGGGATCGAGGCATTGCTCTGGCCGCTGGCACGCGCCATGGCGGTCGCGCTGCCGCTGCTGCTGCTGATGCTGGTCTACCGCTACTGGCGCGGCTGCGACGGGCTCGGGCTCGGCGACGTCAAGCTTGCGGCGGTGTGCGGTGCCTGGCTCGATCTTGCCACCGTGATTGTGGTGATCGAGCTTGCGGCGCTGCTCGCGATCGGCGCCTATGTCGGCAACGCCGCGCTGCAAAGGAAGCGGCTGCGCGCGACCGCCTTCCTGCCGTTCGGGCTGTTCCTGGCGCCGGCGATCTGGATCGGTTGGCTGGGCGAGACCTGGTATGTGAACTGGCTCGGCGGCTGGCCGCGCTAAGGTGTGACAACCGCCATTGGCCGCCGGCCCGTACAAAAGTTCGAAAACAACCCCATGCACAGTAGACGGCGACAGCTTTATCAATGACCTAGCGGCCCTTGCGGGGCACGTTCGGATCTTACGAAAAAAATTTGACACGTCGGGCAAAACACTGGCACAATGCCACCATGGCCACCGCGCGCCAGGGGGAATATCCGCGATCAGTGCTCGCGGCTCGGCGCCCATTCCAGCGCCCGCAACCGGGCCTGCGCGATCTCTCCGCGCGTCATCTTGGTGGTGACGGCATCGCGGATCCGGGCCCGGGATTCACGCACCGGCGGCGGCGCGGCGGCCGTAGACAGGTTGAGCCATTTGGAGGCCTCGACGATGTCCTGCGGCACGCCCTGGCCGCGGTCATAGAGCAGGCCGAGGGAGTATTGGGCGCGGCTGTCGCCCTGCTCCGCCGCGCGACGGTACCACATGGCGGCTTCCGAGTAGTTCATCGGCACGCCGCGGCCGGTCTCGAACAGGAAGCCGAGATAGGTTTGCGCCGGCGCATTGCCGCGCTCGGCGAGCGGAATGAAGATGCGGGAGGCTGTGACATAGTCCTGGCGCTGGAACGCGACGACGCCCTGGCGGAACGACTGGGCGTGGGCACCGGTGACACCCACAAGCAGCCAGCCGGCGACGCCGAGCGACATGAGCATGTGTCGCAGCGGCCGCCGCCGGATGCGCGCAGCCTGATCGGCCCCAATTTTCCTCATCATGCAGCATCCTCGCCTATCATGCGGTCGCAGGCTATTCCGAACACATGACAGAATCCCTACGCCTCGTGATGCAATGCTGCACCTTGCCCGCGATACGGTGATGCCGATGTCACGATGCCGCACATCGCGCGGCGCAAGATAGCGCGGGAGGCGCGCTATTTGCCCTTCCAGACCGGCGCGCGCTTGTTGAGGAAGGCGTCCATGCCCTCGCGGAAGTCCTCGCTCATATAGGCCTTGAGGATCAGATCCTCGCCCTCTTCGCGCGACAGCGTGCGGCGGATGCGGCGCACCGCTTCCTTGGTCGCTTCCAGCGTGAGCGGCGCGTGGCTGGCAACGAGCTTGGCGGTCTCGTCGGCGCGCCGCTGAAGCGTCTCGACGTCGGGCACGACCTCGTTGAGCAGGCCGAGCGCGAGCGCTTCCGGCGCCTCGACGAGGCGCGCCCTGAAGATCAGATCCTTGGTGCGGGCCGGTCCCACCAGCGCGACGACGCGGCTGATGTTGGACATCGACAGGCAATTGCCGAGCGTGCGCGCGATCGGAAAGCCCATCCGCGTCGTCTCGGTGCCGATACGGAGATCGCAGCAGGCCGCGATCCCGGCGCCGCCGCCGGTGCAGGCGCCGGCAATCGCCGCGATCACCGGCACGCGGCATTGCTCCAATGTGCCGAGCACGCGGTCGATACGGGCCTCGTAGTCGAGCGCGTCCTGCGCGGTCTTGAACGCACGAAACTGGGAAATATCGGTGCCGGAGGCAAATGCCTTGTCGCCGGCGCCGGTCAAAATCAGCGCCTTGATCGAACGATCGACGTTGATCTCCTGGCAGATCTCCGCCATGCGGTCATACATGGCGAATGTCATGGCGTTGCGCGCCTGGGGGCGGTTGAAGGTGATCCGCGCGATGCCGTCGGTGACGGAGTAGAGCAGGTCTTCGTTGGCAGTCGCAGGTAGGTTCATCGCGCGCTCACTTTCTTAAATTTGGTTCAGGCTGCCTGAACCTTAAGCCACCTGAGCCTTGGTCATCGGCACCACATCGCGTCCCTTCAGGACGTCCATGGCCGCCAGCACGCCGCCGCTCCGGTGTGGCATCTTTGCAAGATCGAGGCCCATCTCGACGCCGGCAAGCGTGCCCATCAGCATCAGATCGTTGAAATGGCCGATATGGCCGATGCGGAACACCTTGCCCTTGACCTTGTTGAGGCCGGTGCCGAGCGACATGTCGAAATTCTCCAGCACCACCTTGCGGAAGGCGTCGGCGTCGAACCCTTCCGGCACGCGCACGCCGGTCAGCGCCGGCGAATGCGCGGCGGGATCGGCGCACTGCGTCTCGAGGCCCCAGACCTTGACCGCAGCGCGCGTCGCCGCGCTGTGACGCTTGTGGCGGGCCCAGACGTTCTCGAGGCCCTCCTCCTCCAGCATCTTCACCGCTTCGCGCAGGCCATAGAGCAGATTGGTCGCGGGCGTGTAGGGGAAGGTGCCGAGCTTGTTGAAGCTGATGACCTCCTGCCAGTCCCAATAGGAGCGCATGCCCGGATTGGCCTTGGCGACGTTGAGCGCCTTCTCCGAGACCGCGTTGAAGCCGAGGCCCGGCGGCAGCATCAGGCCTTTCTGCGAGCCCGCGACCGAGACGTCGATGCCCCAGGCGTCGTGCTCGTATTCCATCGAGCCGAGGCCGGAAATGGTGTCGACCATCAGCAGCGCCGGGTGCTTCACCCGGTCGAGGATCTTGCGCACCTCCAGGGGCGGCGTCACGCAACCGGTCGAGGTCTCGTTGTGCACGACGCAGACCGCCTTGATCTTGTGCTGCTTGTCGGCGGCAAGGCGCGTCTCGATCTCGGCGAGGTCGGCGCCATGGCGCCAGTCGCTCGGGATGAAGTCGACGTCGAGCTTGAACTTGTCGGCGATGCCGCGCCACAGCACGGCGAACTGGCCGGTCTCGCACATCAAGACCTTGTCGCCGGGGGCGAACACGTTGACCATCGCCGCTTCCCAGGCGCCGGTGCCGGACGAGGGGAAGATGATCACGGGCTGCTTGGTGCGGAACACGCGTTGCATTGCGGCGAGGACGGCGAAACCGAGCTCGGCGAACTCCGGACCGCGATGATCCAGCGTCGGCATGTCCATCGCCCGCAGCACGCGGTCAGGCACGTTGGTCGGTCCTGGAATCTGTAGGAAATGCCTTCCAGTATGCACGGTCATCGGCGTCCTTCCCGGTCTAGCCTTGATTTTGGTGGCCGCCGAATAGCACCATTTGACCGGCTTGTCCCCTCTCCTAAAGGCCTCTCCCATGCATAACCGGCGGACCTCCGCCGCCCTATTTCCAGAGCGTCATGGCCGGGCTGTCCCGGCCATCCACGTCTTACCCATGGGACGAAGAACGTGGATGCCCGGGACAAGCCCCCGGCACGACGGGCAATTGTGAACGCCCCTATTCCGCAGCCACCACCCGGCCTGAGGGCACGCGACCCTCGGCCTCCGTGAACGGGCGTTCTGGATGCATCAGGAAGGCCGAGACGCCGCCGAGCAGTAGCAGGCCCATCGACATCAGGAACGGCAGGTACCAGTTGCCCGTCATGTCGATCACGAAGCCGGCAACCAGCGGCGATACAATGGCGGCGAAGGCCGAGCCGGTGTTCATGATTCCCGACGCGGTGCCGGAATATTTCGGGGCGATGTCCATCGGGATCGACCACATCGGGCCAATCACGAGCTCGGCGCAGAAGAAGCCGGCCGACAGGCACAGCGCTACGACGGTGATGTCGTGGACGAACAGGATCGGAAACAGCGAGAGCAGCGCCCCCGTAAACCCTGTTACGGTGACGCTGAGCCGCGCCAGGCGGACATTGCCGGTGCGATCGAGGATCTTGTCCGAGAGAACACCGCCGACGCTGTCGCCGACCACACCGGCGAAGAACACGCCCGAGGCGAACAGTGCCGAGTTCTTGATGTCGAGATTGTAGTTGTTCTTGAAGAACAGCGGCAGCCAGTTCAGGTACAGCCACAGGCACCAGCCGTAGCAGAAATAGGTCAGCGTCACCGGCCACATCCGCCCGAGCAGTGGGCCCCAGGGCACGCGCGGCCGCTCGCCGCTCGGGCGCGGCGGCAACGCTGCGAGCTCGGCCTCAGTGATCGAGGCGTGGTCCTTCGGCTCGTTGCGGAAGTACCAGACCCAGATCACGCCCCAGATGAGGCTGACGAAGCCGAGCACGACGAAGGCGCCGCGCCAGGTCAGCCATAGGATCAACAGCGCCACCACCGGCGGCGTCACCGCATTGCCGAGCCTGGCGAAAGAATGGGTCAGGCCTTGCGCGAAGCCGCGGCGGTTTGCCGGCGTCCAGTATTGCATCGCGCGCGTCGCCGTCGGGAACGTCGCGCCCTCGCCGAAGCCGAGCGCGAAGCGTGCGACGAACAGCGCAGCGAGACCGTTGACGAAGCCGGTCATTATGGTGGCGACCGCCCAGATCATGCCGCACCAGAACAGCGTCTTGCGCGGCCCGAAATGATCGCCGACCCAGCCGCCGATCACCTGGAACAAGAGGTAGGGATAGGCGAAGGCGGAGAAGACGAGGCCGAGCTGGGTGTTCGACAGACCCAGCTCCTTCTGGATCTCGCTCGCGGCGGTGCCGATGTTCACCCGGTCGACATAGGTGATGAAATACATCGCGCAGAGCATCGCCAGCACGATATGCGTCGCCTTGAATCGAATTGCCATCTCCACCCCTCCCTGATTGCTTGTTGTGATTGTCAGCCGCGTGTCCCGCGCAGCTTTAAGTGCCGACCACTTTCAGATGCGGCGACGCGTTGCCCTCTGGGCGCTGCTCCAAGAGCTTCATCGCAACATCGACGCCGCCGGAGCGGTGCGGCACGCCGGCAACCGAGAGACCCATCTCGACGCCGGTGAGCGCGCCGAGCAAGGTCAGCGCATTGCATTCGCCGAGATGACCAATGCGGAAGACTTTTCCGGCGACCTTCGACAGACCGGAGCCAAGCGACATGTTGTAATTGTCGAGCACGACCTTTCTGAACTGGTCGGCATCATGGCCCGGCGGCATCAGCACTGCCGTGAGCACCGGCGAGAACTCTGACGGCTCCTGGCAGAGCACTTCGAGGCCCCAATGATTGACGGCGGCACGCGTTGCGGCCGCCAGCCGCTGATGCCGCGCGAACACGTTGTCGAGCCCCTCCTCGAGCAGCATCGCGATCGCCTCGCGCAGGCCGTAGAGCAGATTGGTCGCCGGCGTATAGGGGAAGAAGCCCCTGGCATTGGGCTTGAGCATCTCCTCCCAGTCGAAATAGGAGCGCGGCATCTTGTTGGTCTTGGACGCAGCCAGCGCCTTCTCCGAGATCGCGTTGAAGCCGAGGCCGGGCGGCAGCATGAAGCCCTTCTGCGAGCAGCTGACGCTGACGTCGACCTTCCATTCGTCGTGGCGGTAGTCGACCGAGCCGAGCGAGGAAATGGTGTCGACCATCAGCAGGGCCGGATGTGCGGCGCGATCGATCGCGGCGCGGATCTCGGCGATGCGGCTGGTCGCGCCGGTCGAGGTCTCGTTGTGCACGACCATGACGGCCTTGATCGCGCGCGCCTTGTCCTCGGTCAGCTTTGCTTCGATCACGGCGGGGTCAGCGCCGCGGCGCCAGTCGCCCGGCACGAAATCGACCTCGATACCGAAGCGGCCCGCCATCTGCCGCCACAGGGTGGCGAAATGGCCGGTCTCGACCATCAGCACCTTGTCGCCCGGTGACAGCGTGTTGACGATCGCAGCCTCCCAAGCGCCGGTCCCCGAGGACGGAAAGATCACGACCGGGCCTTGGGTCTGGAAAATCTTCCGGCTGCCCTCGAGCACGGTCCTGCCGAGCTCGCCGAACTCGGCGCTCCGGTGGTCAATCACCGGCATGTCCATCGCGCGCAGGACACGCTCGGGGACCGGGCTCGGGCCCGGAATCTGAAGGAAATGGCGTCCCTGATGCATGAAAACCTCCCTGTCGGCGGATTCTGGCCGGCTCCGGAGGCTATTTTGCATTCATTTTTTGTCATTTCAATCGAAATCTGGTATGCGATCGTGGACGTCGACGCGACTGACCCGGCAAACTACTGTGCTGCAAATGAAATCCACGATTCCCGATACCGGGGTTCCGATCGCCCCACCGGCTGGCAATGGCGGCGACCGTCAGGAGGCCTCGCTTCACGGCGAGATCCTGCTGCGGCTGCGCGACTACGTGGTCGAGGGCAACATCCCGGAAGGCGCGCGCGTTCCCGAGCGGCAACTCTGCGAGATGCTCGGCATCTCCCGCACGCCGCTGCGCGAGGCGCTCAAGGTGCTCGCCGCCGAGGGCCTGATCGAGCTGCTGCCCAACCGCGGCGCGCGGGTGCGACAGCTCAGCCAGCGCGACCTGGAAGAACTGTTCGACGTCATGGCGGGACTGGAGAGCCTCGCCGGGCGCCTCGCCTGCGAGGCCATTACGGATACAGAAATCACCGCGATTGAGCAGCTGCACTACGAGATGTACGGCCACTATCTGCATCGCGACATGCACGGCTATTTCCAGACCAACCAGCGCATCCACGAGAGCATCGTCGCAGCTGCACGCAACGACACGCTGAAGACGGCCTACGCCAATTTCGCCGGCCGCATTCGCCGCGTCCGCTACTCCGCCAACTTCGCCCGCAAGCGGCAGCGCTGGGCCGAGGCGATGCGTGAGCACGAGGCCATCCTCGATGCGCTGCGCCGGAGAGCCGCCAGCGAGCTCAGCGACATCCTGTTCCAGCACCTGCGCAACAAGCGGACGGCCGCGATCGAGCACCTGACCGAGCCCCAAGAGGACGCACCAGCTTCGCCCTAGGGGCGGCCGGCTTGCTCATTTTGAATTCATAATATAATCGGTCAAAAGCCATAATGAATAACTCAGCAAGGCCTGAGCCTCGCTGGGGCAGTCCGGGAGTCAGGAATGACAAACGCCTCCTCGCTCGAACGGCGCCTGCGGTCGGAAGTGACCGGCGACGTCCTGTTCGACCCCTTCAGCCGCGGCCGCTACGCCACCGACGCCTCGTTCTATCAGATCATGCCGGCGGGCGTGGTGGTGCCGAAGACCATGGGCGAGGCCTTGAGGGCGCTGGCGATCGCCCGCGACGAGGGGCTGAAGGTCACCCCGCGCGGCGGCGGCACCTCGCAATGCGGCCAGACCGTCAATGACGGCCTCGTGGTCGATCTCTCGAAGCACCTCAACCGCATCCTGTCGCTCGACGTCGAGGGCCGCACCTGCATGGTCGAGCCCGGCATCGTGCTCGACGACCTCAACCGCCAGCTCAGAAAGCACGGCCTGTGGTTTCCGGTCGACGTCTCCACGGCGTCGCGCGCCACCATCGGCGGCATGGCCGGCAACAATTCGTGCGGCGGCCGCTCGCTCCGCTACGGCACCATGCGCGGCAACACGCTGTCGATGGAGGCCGCGCTCGCCGATGGCACGCTGAGCCGTTTCGGCGAAGTCTCGCGCGATCTCTCCGACGTCGAGGTGCCCGACAGCACCCGCGCGCTGTTCCGCGACATGCTCGATCTCGGCAGCCGCGAGGCCGATGAGATCGCGGCGCGCTTTCCAAAGGTGCAGCGCCGCGTCGGCGGCTACAATCTCGACGCCCTGGTGCCGCGCAATGCGCCGAACAACATGGCGCATCTGCTGGTCGGCTCGGAAGGCACCCTCGCCTTCACCACCAAGGTCGAGCTGAAGCTGTGGCCCGTCATCCGCAACAAGGCGCTCGGCGTCTGCCATTTCGGCAGTTTTTACGAGGCGATGGATGCGGCGCAGCACCTGGTCAAGCTGAAGCCGATCGCGGTCGAGCTGGTCGACCGCACCATGATCGCGCTCGGCCGCGATATCGCGATGTTTCGCCCGATCATCTCCGCTGCGATCAAGGGCGATCCGGATGCGGTGCTGGTGGTCGAGTTCGCTGAAGAAGATCAGGCGGACAACCTTGTACGTCTCAAGCAGCTCACCGAGCTGATGGGCGACCTCGGCTTCGGCTGGAACAACGAGCCGCGCAAATGGGGCGGCGTGGTCGAGATCACCGAGCCGGCGCTGCAAAGCGGCATCGCCGATTTCCGCGCTGCCGGCCTCAACGTCATGATGTCGATGAAGCAGGAGGGCAAGCCGGTCTCGTTCGTCGAGGACTGCGCCGTGCCGCTGCCGCACCTCGCCGACTACACCGCGCGGCTGAACGAGGTGTTTGCCGAGCACGGCACCAGCGGCACGATGTATGCGCACGCCTCCGAGGGCTGTCTGCACGTGCGGCCCGTGTTGAACCTGAAGCTGGAGAAGGACGTCAAGGCGATGCGCGCCATCGCCGAGGAGGCTTTCGCGCTGGTGCGCGAGTACAAGGGCTCGCATTCCGGCGAGCATGGCGACGGCCTGGTGCGCTCCGAATTCCACGAGACGATGTTCGGCAAGCGCCTTGTCGCCGATTTCAGGGAGGTGAAGCAGCGCTTCGATCCCGACGGCGTGCTCAATCCCGGCAAGATCGTCGATGCGCCCAGAATGGACGATCGCTCGCTGTTCCGCTTCAAGCCCGACTATCGCGTTGGCGAGCTGAAAACAAAACTCGACTGGTCCGCCTATCCCGGCGCCGGTGGTGGTTTCCAGGGCGCGGTCGAGATGTGCAACAACAACGGCGCCTGCCGCAAGCTCGAGGGCGGCGTGATGTGCCCGTCCTATCGCGCCACGCGCAACGAGAAGGACGTCACGCGAGGGCGCGCCAACACGCTGCGGCTCGCGATATCAGGCCAGCTCGGCCCCGATGCGCTCGCCTCCGACGAGATGATGGAGACCTTGAAGCTCTGCGTCTCCTGCAAGGCCTGCCGCCACGAATGCCCAACCGGCGTCGACATGGCCAAGATGAAGATCGAGGTGCTCGCCGCGCACGCCGCAAGCCACGGCCTGACGCTGCGCGACCGCCTGGTCGGCTACTTGCCGCGCTATGCCGGCCTAGTCGCGCGCTTCGCGCCGCTGGCGAATTGGCGCAACCGCAGCCCGCTGCTGCGAAAGCTGTTCGAGCGGTTTGCCGGCATCAGCGCACGCCGCGCCCTGCCCGCCTTCCGTAGCGACGTGTTCGTGCCGCCCGCTGATAGCGTCGGTCCGGAAAGCGGCCGTGAGGTCGTTCTGTTCGCCGATACGTTCAACCGCATCTACGAGCGCGAGAATCTTGACGCCGCGCTCCGCGTGCTCGCGGCCGGCGGCTATCGCGTGCACATGCCAAGGCCCGCGAGCGGCAGCCGCCCGCTCTGCTGCGGCCGCACCTTCCTCTCGGCTGGTCTCGTCGATGAAGCGAGGGCCGAGCTCGACCGGCTCGTCGCGGCCTTCGCGCCCTTCGCCGCGCGCGGCGTGCCGGTCGTCGGCCTCGAGCCGAGCTGCCTGCTGACGCTGCGCGACGAGCTCGGCTCGCTGCGCCAGGACAACGACGCCAAGGCGATCGGCGCCCACGCGCTCACCTTCGAGGAGTTTTTGGTGCGCGAGGCCGAGGCCGGCCGGCTGCAATTGCCACTCGGCGCCGTCGCTGACAAGGCCATGGTGCACGGCCATTGCCACCAAAAATCCTTCGGTGCCTTTAAGCCGGTCCAGCAGGTGCTGCGCCTCGTCCCCGACCTCACGGTCGAAACCATCGAGTCCAGCTGCTGCGGCATGGCCGGCGCCTTCGGCTATGGTGCGGACACCTATGATGCCTCGATCGAGATGGCCGAGCTGTCGCTGCTGCCCGCGGTGCGGCGCGCGGACCAGAGCACGCTGGTTGTCGCCGACGGCACCTCCTGCCGGCACCAGATCCATGACGGCGCCCAGCGCGAGGCGCTTCACGTCGCGCGCGTGCTGGCGATGAGCCTCGACCGCGCCGGAACCAATTCCACTTCAACCGCTGCAAAGGAAAACAGCCATGGCTGAGCTCACGCTCGACACCGCCCGAAAGATCCTCGACGCCGCCTTCGCAAAATCCGTCGAGCTGAAGCTGAAGCCGCTGGTCGTCACCATCCTGGACGCGCGCGGCGTGCTCAAGATCGCGGCGGCGCAGGACGGCACCAGCCTGATGCGCGCCGAGATCGCGCACGGCAAAGCCTATGGCGCACTCGCCATGGGCATGGGCTCGCGCGCCCTGTTCCAGCGCGCGCAGGAGCAGGCCTATTTCATCGACGCAGTGAACACGATTGCCAGGGGCGCGCTGGTCCCTGTCCCCGGCGGCGTGCTGATCATGGACAGGATGACTCTGCTCGGCGCCGTCGGCGTCTCGGGCGACACCTCCGACAATGATGAGGCCTGCGCGGTGGCTGGCATCCAGGCGGCCGGGCTGAAGGCCGACGCAGGTTAGCCCCAACCGGTCTTGCTAACTGGAGCAGGGATTCCGGTTTTGGCAGGTTTTTGATTCAAGATGCTGGCTGGAACGGAGTCCAGCATCCGATGACCCGACCTCTTTCCCGGCCGAACTCGGTTGCCGGACAATGCCAGCCGGGCTCAGCCGGCCGAGGCTGGTAGTCACCCCTCCGGACGGTTTGCATGCTGGGCGAAGCGGTCAAACTCCATTTATTGATGTATGCCGGAACCTCACCATAGCCGCCATCCCTGATCCGCCGCCCCCTTCCTCCGTGATTGCACCGCACAACGGGAATTTCTGGCAAATTCGTCGAATCAGCAGCAGGCTATTGATACCAAGTGCCCGGAGGGCGCAGCATGTTGGGCGGACTGCTCATCAGTCTCGCAATGTGGGGAATGCTGATGTGCGCGGTGCTGAAGCTTGCGACACTAGTAGCGTAGCGGCTATCAGACTCTAACTAACAATCCAGCTTATCGCGAGAATGACGCCTCGGGTCAAAGCGTAAAGCCAGCCAGCCATGGCTCCCAGTACCACTGCGCCGAAACCCGCCTCTGTGGCGATGTCTTTCATTGCTCTTTTTTGAGAGGCATCCGCCGTCTTGGTGCCAGCTTGCTCCGCGCCATCCACGTGACCACACTCCACCCTGTCCGGGAAAAACCGGCAACCAGCAAACCAGCGCTGCGTTCCTGGCCTCTCTTGTGTTCTTTTCGAGGCTGTGGATCCAATTTACGCCTGCGCCCCAACGGACGGGGGTACCGCACGCTTGATGGCTTCGAAGCGTTGGGTGCCGTCCAAAGCGCCTGGCGATCAGCGTTCTGGATGGTTGCGGATTCCGGTCGGACCGACCCGAGATCCCGGCGGCTCCCCTCCCCTTAATGGCGTGTGCTCGAGCTCCGCCGAGCACAGCCACCACCAGTCAGTTCCTGCTCTCGCCGGAGGATACAGGCGCATAGTGCTGCCGTCTTCTTGTGACATAAGCCATTGGAACGAAGCCCAACCATTTCGATTGCCGCATCATGAAGTGGCTTGTGGGCATCGTCACGGCTTTCCTGATCTTCCTTCTGGTATACGCGGGATCCGCTTTTGTTTCTGCCCTGAGCCTGGTTTCGGCCGTGCGGAGCGGAAACACTGCAGAGGTGATGGTTCGGACGAATTTGCCGCGCGTTCGCCATTCGCTCGTCGACCAAATAGTATCGGCCTATCTCCATCGTCTTGGCCAAAAGCGGCCTGTACGCGCGTTCGAACGAATGGCTATCAACGCGTTTGGCGCAACGATCGCGGATGATTTTGTGACCAAGCTCATGACGTCTGAAAATCTCTCCGTGCTACTGAAGAGTGGTACCGTTCGGAACGGAGCAGAGAACATCACTTTTGGGACGATGTCTTCACTTGCCGAGCTCGACGCCTCAAACTTCTTCGTTTTCGCAAGCCGGATCTCGCTAGTGAAGCCCGTCGAATTTTCCGTGAGGCTTGGCGAGAGTCAGGACGCCGGAAGCGTTAGCATGCACTTCGAAGGCTCGACCTGGAGACTCTCTGCTATCAAGCTACCACCAAAAGTGTTGTCCAGTATTGTGGACCGGCTACCGAGCCGCTGAGGCTTCGCGCCGCCGGCAAGGTCGCTGGCTGACGCTTGTCCTTGCTAAAATACATGCCTTGGTCATTGCGGCGCCCACATCTCCGACTACTGGGAGCGAAGTTTTTGTCAATGGAGTCGTTATGTCCAAAAAAGTGAAGAAGCGAGTCCGGCGCGAGTACACAGCGGCAGACGTCAAAGAGTTGCGCGCCCATTCAAGGGCACGGACTCCGGTCACGAAGATCGCTAAAGCTATGAAGCGAACCGAGGCATCCCTGCGTCAGAAAGCCAGAACGCTTGGCATGCCGCTCGGGCATGTTCGCTAGAGTCCCTCTTCGTTCTAACGTTCGTGGAAGGTTTTTCCTCAGGGAAATTGGTTTCCACCGGAGAACCGACCGCGAACGTCACCGTCAGCGTTGGTGACTCCTGCCGGAGCGCCCAGACGGGATGTTCGCGACGATCTATAATCCGGGAGTAACATCGCCTGTACGCACAGGTGACGAAAGGCTAACGACAGAGTATCTCATGCCAACTTTGTTGCCTCGGGCAGAGCCTGGTTCATCGTCTCAGCGATGCCGGCCCTAAGTTGCCATCGACGGGAAGCGAGGTTGGGTAACTGGGGGGCGGAGTGCGTGAGAACCGCGCCCGCAGACAGCAAGAGTCCCCGCCAGCTCGCTTGCAATAGGTTGCTGAAAGTTTTTTTAAGACTTGTTTTCGCGGGAAGTGACTTTATCTCCGCGCTATGGATCTCAGCGACACCCAAGACTACGCGATTCAGGCAAAGCTAGCCGGTGTAATAGGCGCGACTGTGTTCTATCGCGTGTTCGCTGGCGTCAGATTTGCTGAAGTGGATGGACCCCTCTTGTACGTCTATGCGAAGGACGAAAGCATCGCCGCGGAGATCGAAGATGACTTCGCCTTGGTGATTTCGGATCTGGCTACGGAGATCTTGAAACAAGTGATTGAGGTTGTCGTCGTGCTGCCCAAAGTCCTTCGGTAGCAGTCGCTGGAAGCAACCCGCAGCTTGCCGCCAATGCGAAATAGCCAGTGAGGGCAGCTTGCAGGTCAAAAAACGGCCCCAGCACAACCCGCCGGAGCCGCTGTTGGAGGCCTCGACAGTAATGGGGGGCCGCCGAGGCATGCCGAGGTCTAGGGTGATTCGGCAATCGGGTCTGTACCCCTTTGGATATAAGCGGCGCCCTTGATCGCGCCCCCTGCGTGACCGACACACTTCGCTTTTCCACACCCACGGCGCCCAGTAGCCCGCGCCCGCTCGGAACCACCAGCTATTGATAAGGCGAGACACTTATGATGCCGCTTTGATGGCGGCATGCCTCGCCCTGTCCGACGCCACACGCCAACGCAGGCCGATGGTCGGCCGCTTAAGATCACGTTCGGCGAGATGCGCGAGAGGGCCTACGCGGGATCCCGATCTACTGCCATTGCGGCCATCACGTCGCGCTGAGTGCCGATCGTTGGCCTGACGATGGTCGGCTGTCCGATCTCGAGCCGCGGTTTGTCTGCCAAGCCTGCGGATCACGCGGTGCCGATGTCCAGCCCGACTTCGAACGAGGCAATCAGCGGCTTGCGATCGCGGTCCGCCAAGACGCGGGCTGAGGCGGCCCGAGCGCTGCTCTGTTCGTTTGAGCACACTGGCCGAGGTTCCCGCCAGGAACGCGGCCAGAGATGCGTCCATTTTTCCCTGGGTGATTCACATAACCGTAGGAATAGGCGTGGCGTACTTGTTAGGGGCATCAGGAGGACTGCTCTTGACTGACAGCGCCGCGCCTCGGAACAGATTTCTCGTTCGCATGGGAGGCCTCGGTTGGATGGTCTACGATCGTGAGCGCAAAGGCCCGGCGGTGGTCGGGACCGAGTTCGCAGCCAATCTGACGAAGGAGCAGGCAGAGCGAGCGTACGAAATCCTCACTGGCTCCCCACACCAACCCGACGCTGAGAAAGGCCCGCCAGCGTGAATAGGCGGGGGTCTTGTATTTCACCGCCTTGCCCTGCAGAAGCGGCCTGTCCATCAACTCAGTTTGGTTTCCCGGCTCAGCCACTCGTCCAGCTCCTCGGGATCAATTCGGCAGGAAGGCGACACGCCCTCCGCCGTTCGAGCCGCCAGCCGGTACCCTTTCCGACGGAGCTTGGCCGCCAAATTCTTCGCGCTTGCCTCGTCGCTACACTCCACGGACATGCCTCCGTACACGACGACCCACTTGGAGGGTGGCTTGCGTTTCTCGGGGTGTCGTCGCCTCGAAAAGTGGCGCATGACCATGAACCCCAAAATGCTAAACCTTCAGAGTTTAACCATCATTAGACACCCTGTTGAGATGTTTCGCAAAGAAAAGCAACCTCAATGCGATTATGCCGCATGCACGCGCCAGTTGTGACTGCGGCGCGAATAGAATGTACGGATCAACTCCAACGATTTGGTCCCCGTCATCAGCCCGAGCACAAAGCCCGCCAGCATGAACCGGCGGGGTCTGACTCCAGTTTTACTTTTTCAGGCAAAGGCCAATCGTCGGTGAAGTGCCGCACTTCCCGCCATCCGCGCTGCCACCACTGGGGCAGAACACCGACACAAGCGTTTCGCTGCTGTCGCAATTGACGGCGCCGTCCGCCTGCAACGCTCGGATGTTGACCGACGCCGGATCGCCTTTGTCTCCCTTGTCACCCTTCGGCCCCTGTGGTCCTTGGGGTCCTTGAGCGCCTGCTGCCCCCTGGGGACCTGGCACGCCCTGAATCCCCTGGGCACCTTGCGGGCCAGCCGGCCCCTGGGGTCCTGGATCTCCCTTTGGCCCAGGTTCTCTGCTACATGCTGCAAGTACGAGTGCGGCGGCCATTACAGCCGCCATAATCAATTTTTGCATTGCGATCCTCCCGGTGATCGAGGCCATTAAACTGGTCGCTTAAGAGGGCCGCAAGAGAGAAGCCCGCCGGCTGTTAGACCAGCGGGCTCCTGGTCGTTTACCGCCTCAAAGCCGCCGGCGACATCGATCAGGCCGGCCGCTCCAGCGGCAGCACCGCGCCACGGCAAAGCCGCTCCATGCGCGCGAGCTTGTCGGTGTCGTGCTGGTGCTGCCCCATGGCGCCCGATCAGACTCCGACGATGAATCCGCCGTCAAGGTCATTGAGATGGCCTCATGGGTTACTCCCGGAGCGCATCTCACTTTGCCGCTCCTTCCCTGTACAGTGGCTTTGCGCGCGGCGGAGCGCACGGAGACGAACGGCTCCGGCGTGTCCGCCAGCCTCGCGCGCCGGGGCCGTTATCGCGTGCAGTATCGAAGCGCCCTGGCAGCTCAAATGGGGCGGGAGCGTATGATTAACCTGATGGTCGCAATTTGAGGGCGCCTTTTGAAACCAAGAGGAAACAAAATGCGTGCCGTTTTGGTGGTATTCTTCGCATTGGCTCCGCTTTTCCAGGCTCATGCACAAGAGGCAGCTCAAGGCAGAGCCGAGACGTCCGGAAGGGCAGATCCTAGCCTCCGCGAGGTCTGCACCTACACGATACGCGGGTATCCACAAGACGTTCCGGCGGGCGTGAATCTATGTTGGCGCGCACCATACCCGTATTTGTCGGAATATGGGCTATTGCACTGTGAACCAAAATACAACTTCCAAGAGATCACTCTGGTGAAACGCGGCGATCCTCGCTGCGAGCGATACGAGATCCGTCAGGCGGGCCTGCGTGCGCTGGCACCGTCGAACAATCATTAGTCGACCCGGCAACGACCAGAGGTCGCACTTCGTGATGCCGTGCATATCAGGTGCGAAACCATCGACCTCCACGACTCTCAGCTTCCTGTGCGAGCTTAAGCCACTCGGCGGCCAAGCGCTGCCACTCTTCCTTGTCTAGGGCGCTGCTCGCCTTCCTCCGCCAGGTGGAGGCAATCCTCGGCTTCCTTGCGGAAGAGTTCTGCGTCCGTCACGGCCATGGTGCAAAGGTAACGCACAAGACAGGGCAAAGTTGAAGGCCCGCGCCGATCGCGGCTGGCTCGAGCTGCACGAGAGCGGGACCTATGTGCGGCTGCTGACGCCGGGGGGAAGATCTGCTGGCAAAGGCGCGACGCTGAACTGACTAAGTCGGTGGCCCTTCCGGCTCTCCAACTGATCGGGACAAAGTTCGGTATGCTCGTTCTGCCTGCTCCTTCGTCAGATTAGCTGCCCAATCGGTCCCGATCAGCGCAGGTCCCTTGCGCTCTCGATCGTAAACCATCCAACCAGTGCCTCCCATTCGAACAACAAATCTGCTTGCCCTAGCCCCTCTTTCACTCACCATTGCCTCCTCTTCTTTATCAGGATGCAAATTTGATTGTGCTCCCTCAAGGATTGCATTTTTATGAAACAGCTGGCAATGCCGGGCCGGGTAGCGCTCTGGTTTGGTAAATAGGGCGATGCCAAAAGGCACAGCGGGTTCACATTTGTTGTCGCCGGAACTGAAGCTACCGGGAAGAATCGGCAAGCCGGGGCTGGGTCCATAGTTCACGTAGATCGTTTTCACCCGGTTCATTTGACCTTGCGCGGGCCGCAGCGATTGAGTTCGCTGCGGCCTTCATCGAACCGGCCGGGTCGCCTCAGCTCGCGAGCGCTGCGACGTACGCCTCTGGCAAGCCCATTTCCGAGCGATCGCTTGCAACGCATCAACATATTCGGGATTACCGGTCGTTCCCTGCGGCGAACCCGGCACATTGAAACAAAGGGCGAGCTCAGCCGTCCCATCCGCCAACTTCGCCAGCACTGGCTCGGGCCGGTACGCAGCGACGCTGGGGTCGGAATATAGCTGGTCGACCTCGGCGCGAGTAAGCCGCATTATTGTGCTGTAGACTCGGCTATCTCTCCTTGCGACCAGCGTGGCACGTGCACCAAGCTTAAGCGCAAAACGCTCGACATAAGCCTGCCTAGCCTGGCGCGGCCGCAGTCCTTCGCCTGGAGGGCCTCCGGATCCATAAACAATCCATAGAAGAAGATTGTGACCTGCTCCGCCACGACGGCATTCTAGCCCTTCCAGGCGCCACGAAAAGCCCGAGCCGCCAGGAAGCCGGCGGCGTCTCAACGCTCGCGCCATCGCGGGACTCGGCACAGTTGGAAACACCGACGTTCGGATCGAGAATATCGCCGCAACACAAACGGAAGCAAAAAGCAGCGTGGATGGGACGCGTATAGCAACTGGCCCGCAGCGTGCGCCGGCGGCTGCCTACGATCAACCCCACATCGTTGGTGACTCCAGGGCCTTGCGACCCGCTGTTCTCACTGCATCGGTCGAACGTTGCCCCTTTGCCGCGGCCGCGAGGATCTTTGAGGCGAAGTGCGTTCTGACGCCGACTTCGCTGACGGGAATATCCTCGCAGAATGCACGGCTCTAAGGAGAGCAGTCGTTTCCACACTGAACACGCACCAACCTCAAAATATGAGACCTTATCCGCGCGCACATCGGAAGCTGCTGATTCCGCTCGATGTCGCCCACCATTCCGGAATGATCTCGCCCACCGTTCCGATTTGATCTCGCCCACCATTCCGAGATGATCTCGCCCACCATTCCGGGATGATGTCGCCCGGGTGACGAGGCCTCTTCTGGCTCCGCTACGGTCCCGCCTTTCGGCTTTGCGAAGGGGGACCTGGATGCCGACGGAGAGGTTTGCGATGCGCCATGTGCGCGATGTGATCAGATTGAAGTCGGCCGGGATGCCGACCCGCGAGATTGCGCGGCGGGTGGGGACAGCGCCTTCGACGGTGCGGTTGACGATCCGCCGGTTCGAGGCGGCTGGGCTGACCTGGCCATTGCCCGACGACATCACCGACGCTGTGCTGGAAGCCCGGTTGTTCGCCAGCACGGGAGCCGGTCTCGGCACCCGGCGTGGCCATCGCCGGCAGGCGGAGCCGGACTGGGCGGCGGTGCACCGCGAGCTCCGGCGCAAGCACGTGACGCTGGCGATCCTGTGGGAGGAGTACATCGCCGGCGAACCCGGCGGGTATCGCTATTCGCGGTTCTGCGAGCTCTACCGGGCCTGGGAAGGCCGGCTGTCGGTGACGATGCGCCAGTCGCATGCAGCCGGCGACAAGCTGTTCGTCGATTATGCGGGCGACGGCGTGCCGGTGGTGATCGACCGGTTCACCGGCGAGCGGCGAGTTGCGCAGATCTTCGTCGCGGTGCTCGGCGCATCGAGCTTCACCTACGCGCAGGCGACCTGGACGCAGGGGCTCGCCGACTGGATCGATGGCCATGTCGGCGCCTTCGAGGCGATCGGCGGCGTGCCGGCACTGCTGGTGCCGGACAACACCAAGGTCGCCGTGATCAAGGCCTGCCTGTACGATCCGCAGATCAACCGCAGCTACGCCGACATGGCGGCGCATTACGGCACCGCCATTCTGCCGGCCAGGCCACGGCGGCCCCGGGACAAGGCGAAGGTCGAGCAGGCGGTCCTCATGGTCGAGCGCTGGCTGCTCGGACGGCTGCGCCATCGGACCTTCCACAGCCTCGCCGAGGTCAACGCGGCGATCGCCGAGTTAATGACCCGGCTCAACGAGGAGCGACCGATCCGGCGGCTCGGCGTGACCCGCCGCAAGCTGCTGGAGGAGATCGACCGGCCGGCACTCAGGGTCTTGCCGGAGAGCCCTTACGTGTTCGCCGAGTGGCGGATCTGCCGGGTCAGCATCGATTATCACGTCGAGGTCGAGGCGCATTACTACAGCGTCCCGCATCGCTTCGTCCGCGCCGAGGTCGAGGTGCGCTTCACCGCCCGCACCGTCGAGATATTCCACAAGGGTGAGCGGATCGCCGCGCATCAGCGCATGAGCGGCAACCACAAGCACACCACCCTGCCGGAACACATGGCGTCCAGTCATCGGCGCTACGCCGGCTGGACCATCGAGCGCATCCGCAAGGATGCCGCCTCGATCGGATCGGCCACCGCGGCGCTGTGCAACCTGATCCTCGATGAACGCACGCACCCCGAGCAGGGCTTCCGCGCCTGCCTCGGCATCATCCGGCTCGCCAGATCCTACGGGCAAGAGCGGCTCGATGCCGCCGCCCTGCGGGCGATCGACATCGGCGCCCGCACCTACGGCTCGGTCAAATCGATCCTCGCCAACAATCTCGATCGGCGTCCTTCCCCCAAGCGCTCCGCGGACGATGCGCCGATCCTTCATCCCAACATCCGCGGGCCGCGCTACTACAACTAGGAGATCACGCCTTGCTCACGCATCCGACCCTCGATCAACTCCACGCGCTCGGCCTTCATGGCATGGCCAAGGCCTTTGCCGACATCGAAGCCGGCGGCGATGCCGCAAGCCTCGGCCACGCCGAATGGCTCGCGCTGCTGCTCGAACGCGAAGCGTCGCTGCGACGCGACAAGCGGCTCTCGAAGCGGCTGCAATACGCCAAGCTGCGTCAGCAGGCCTGCGTCGAGGACATCGACTATCGCACCCCGCGTGGCCTCGACCGCAGCCTGCTGACGATGCTGGTTGAAGGGCAATGGATCGACGACCACGCCAACCTTTTGATCTGCGGGCCCTCCGGCGTTGGCAAGAGCTGGCTCGCCTCGGCGCTCGGCAACAAGGCCTGCCGCGACAATCGCTCCGTGCTTTATCAGCGCGTCCCGCGGCTGTTTAGCGATCTCGCTTTGGCGCGCGGCGACGGCCGCCATCCCCGTTTGCTGCGCGCGCTCGGCCGTGTCGATCTCCTCATCCTCGACGACTGGGGCCTCGAGCCACTCGACGCCGCAGCCCGCCACGACCTGCTGGAGATCCTCGAGGACCGCTACGGCCACCGCTCCACCATCGTCACCAGTCAGCTCCCCGTCGACCAATGGCACGCGCTGATCGGCGATCCCACCTACGCCGACGCCGTCCTCGACCGCCTGGTCCACAATGCTCACCGGATCGATCTCAACGGCGAGAGCCTGCGGCGAACCCGTAAGCCCGGCCGAAAGACCTGAGCCCGTGGCGCTGTGGACATGCCGCTGCGCTTGGACAACGCGAAGGGCGTTGCCCACATGCCCACAGCAGGAGCAGCAAAAAACAAGTCCTTCGAGTCGCGATTCAAGATTGACCACGCGGCTTCGTCGATGCCAGAAACCAGACAGCCAGAACGCCTCGCGCCCCGGGCGACATCAAATCGGAATGGTGGGCGAGATCATCTCGGAATCCTGGGCGAGATCAAATCGGTACACCCGGGCGAGATCATCGGAATCCGCAGGAAGCCACGAAGTTACAGAGGGCGAACTCGTCACCGTGTGTCGCCCTACCGATTTCCCGTCGCAACAATCCGGACTAATCGGGCTTGTCTATGTCGGGCTTGCAGCGGCTGCCTTGAGCGCGGTCTGCATTTGAGACCGGAATGTCCAGAGGGCTCTTGAATGGCGCCCCCTGCTCTCTCTCGGAAAGATCTCCTATTCTCTCTACCTTTGGCACATGATCGTGATTGGCGTGCTGTTTCGAGTGCTCAACGGCCTACCGCCGCTGCTTATTGGCGCCCTCTGTATGCTTTGCAGCGTCGCCATCGCGGCGCCGATGTACAGATTAACCGAACTTCCATTCATCAGACTTGGCCGACTTTACTGCGCAAAATGCTACCAGCCCAATGTTGCCGCGTGAGGCGAGCACGCGAATCGGAGAGTGTGGCCTTAACGAAGGCGAATTCATCCAGGAGCCTGGTGAGCCGGAATGTTTCGGGAGACGCGCCACCGCCAATCGAGTTGTCTAACATGGTCATGCAGTCGATTTGAGGGGCGTCTCGCTGGCGATGTATGAGATC
This sequence comes from Bradyrhizobium sp. USDA 4486, assembly GCF_054057995.1. Classification (NCBI taxonomy): domain Bacteria; kingdom Pseudomonadati; phylum Pseudomonadota; class Alphaproteobacteria; order Hyphomicrobiales; family Nitrobacteraceae; genus Bradyrhizobium; species Bradyrhizobium sp. USDA 4486. The sequence goes on along the minus strand of NZ_JBSRZV010000001.1, from coordinate 692,276 downwards.
GAAGGCGTAGATGAAGCCGAGCTCAAATCTCGTGTGGCGGCGCTCTTAGAAGCACATCCTACCATCGAGGTCTGGGACGGGTCGAGGCTGGTAATGCGGGTAGCTCGAGACCAGAGGAGCGGCGCCAGTTAAGGCGGAGCGGACGTTCTCTACCGCACCGCCCCCGGCCGGCCACCGCGAATAACCCGCTAGTGGACGCAGCCGCCGACACCCTCGCAAGAGCACGGTGTGGCACGGCGTCCGGTGCTATTCAAATGGTTTCGCGCTAGAGAACCCATCTCGGTGAGATTTCCCGCTATCGATCCGAGTCCGTTCGCGCGGACCAAGGTACTACCACTCGGACGTAGCGCTCGGCGGGCCCCAGCTCCACTTGCTTGGCACATACGGAGCTGCATCATCGGCGGCCTGTTCTGCTTCAGGCACCTTCGAGCGACGCGACACGGGAGCATGGTTTGGAGCGACCTTGGTGTGGTCGTTGCGTCCCGCAGAGCTCTGAGCGACATCATTTGGCATGCTGGACTCCCAAATAACGAAGGGGCTTTTTAGCAGACGTCTATCGCTGACACCTGTGACTGAATGGCCACATTCCCTGCGATTTAGAGGTAGTTCTGAGCAGCCCGTCCTCCGGCAGCTTTGATTTTGGGGGCTGGCCGCGGAACCTCTCGCATCAAGGAAGTGCAAACCAGTTTGACTCCAGCCTTGTTGCAGGAGCCCATTCGGTGCCCACCCACAAGGCCGGCTCGCTGAGCCGGCCTATCATTTTCGTTCAGCTGACGCTGCTTAGTACTTCGCGACGACCGGTCCACCCCAACGGTAGTTCACCCGAACCAGCCCCATGTCGACATCCTGTCCAATGCGAGCCGTCCCGAAAACGCCGCCAGCCGGAGTGGTGAAAACGGTATCGTGATGTCCCAGGAAGATATGATCATACTCGAAGCCGACCGACCAATTCGGCGCAAAACCAAACTCGATGCCAGCGCCGACCGTCGCTCCCCAACGGGTGTCGCGTGAAGAGGCCAAGAGCGTGCCAGCTCCAACGAACCCAGGCGGAATGTAAGTGTCGAAGCGATCTCCAACCACAGCTGCGCCGCCCTTCACGTAGAGCAGCACATTGTTCCAGGCATATCCCACCTGGCCAGTGATCAAACCAAACGAGTCGATCCGTGAGCGATTGTCAGCCCCAGTGAAAAGACCAATGTTGCTGCCCGTGAAATCGGCCCAGTTGCCCTGCCCCTCAAGGCCGAACACCCAATTGGCCGATTGCCAACGGTAGCCGATCTGACCACCGGCGGTGCCACCGGTCGCGTTGTGGCAGCCCTCGGCAGCCGCCGGCGCGACTGGGACGACGCCAACCGCGACGATGTCGGCGCAGGTATGCGAGGAGCCATAACCTCCGTTGACGCCGATGTAGAAGCCGCTCCAGTCATAGATTGTCGCGACTACGTGTGGCGGAGCCTTGGTGTACGGACGTGCAGCCAAGTCCGCTGCACTGGCTGGAGCCGTCAAGCCCAGAGCCAGCGCTCCGGCGCCAGCGGCGACTGCAAACAGTTTCTTCATGCGCATTGTCTCTCCAGGAAAGAACTTCAGTGAACCGGTGCGTTCGCCACCTGCAAAGAAATGATAATCGCTTGACCTGCTCGTTGCTGTAGCCAGGTTGCAACACTTGCCAAAGACAACGCGGCGGAGATTCCCGATTGTTGTCAAGCACGTGGAACCTAAAGCTCGTTGGAATGCATATGTGACGGCTGGGCTGCCGTCGCGGGCGATTTCACCGCTCGGTATTTTAGGGACGGGAAGCTGCAGACAAGCTTAGAAACATGGCGAAGCATTTCACCATCTATTTCGGTCCTTGTTCCGGAACGGATCCGCGGCCTTGTCATAGCCTCGGCGGCTGCTGAAGAACATCAAGGCCATCAAGTCGCAGCCCAGAACCAGCGAGAAGAACGAGCCAAGGCCGAGTGCGATCCCCAAACTGCTTGGCCGCCTGATTGCGGGACATCCCGCCCTCGATCGCAGCCACGACGCGCTTACGAAGATCCAGCGAATAAGGCTTGCCCATCCATGCTGGCCTCCATCCAGCCAGCATGATGAACCAGAACCCGACTGATTTGGGAATCCCAAATCGACCAACCTAACCCCATCCCGCTTTAGCACTGCTTCGCAACGTCTAGCGGACGGGAATTGTTCACATTGAACTCTTCTCGTGTGACCCGAAGCGCTCCTTACCCTTCCGGCACGCCTGCGAGGCGCAAGCCTTCACAGACCCGTTCGAACGCAGCCAGGTAACCCGGATTATCGCCTTGTTGAGCAGCGAGCGAGAAGCGTCGGATGGTGAAACCCGAACTGAGCGCAAGTCCGGTTCTTGCGGCAGTTCGCGCTTCATCGAGCGCGCCGCTCAGGCCCAACGCAGCGGCGAGCAACAAATGTGCGAGAGGAAAGTTGCGGTTCGCCTCGGTGCTTCGTCGTAGCCAACTGACGGCTTCGATGTCCAAAGCAAGCTGTAGCTTGGCCGCGCCCACAAAACACGTCCACTGGTAGACGTCAACGTCGCGAGGGGAGAGACGTAAAGCCTCGAATATATGGCCTTCGGTCTCCGCAGCACGCCCCATATAGAATTTTGCAAGACCAAGGGCAGCATGAGCGTTGGCCATGTTCGAATCCAGCGCCAGCGCATGCTCGAATTCACGGACACTTTGGGCGGCCCGGCTGGTAAAGATCTGGATCCGACCCCGAGCCAGGTGGGCCGAAGCACGGTTCGGCCTGATCGACAATGCTCTGTTCACCATCGCCTCAGCCGCTGCAAATCGCGCAGGCCCATCATCTGTCGTAAAGCTGGCTCCAATCGCGGTATCAACGACTGCCAAGCCAATCATTGCTTCGACGTTGTCGGGGTCGCACTCCAGAGAGCGTTCGAAGAAGTTCCGCGCTTGCGCGATACATTCAGGGCTAAACCCTCTCATCAACCAGGCCCGACCTTGGAAGTACAAATCCATCGCATCAGGGTGCAGCGTACGCTCGGCTCGTCGCGCCTCAGCCTCGATGAGCTGGGTACCCAATGTATTGGCGAGCCTCGATACGATTTCGTCCTGCATGTCGAAGAGGTCGACGACAGCCTTCTCGAAGCGATCGGCCCAAAGATGCTGGCCGCTATTGGCATCGATCAACTGCACGTTCATCCGAAGCCGCTTGCCGCTGCGTTGCACTGAACCTTCGAGCACGTAGCGGACGTTCAACTCGCGGCCGACTTGCCGTACATCGACTGCTCTGCCTTTGTATAAGACGGCGCTGTTCGGTGCGATTACAAACGAGCCAGCGATGCGCGACAAATCTGTGGTCAAACTCTCTGTTACGCCATCCACGAAATAGTCCTGCTCACGATCACCGCTCAGGTTCGCGAAGGGTAGCACGACGATCGATAGACGCGGCGGCGCGTCGCCGGTTCGTCCGCGTGAGCCAACCGTCTCGTTTGCGAGCGTCTGTGCTTCCTGCACCGCACCTACGAAGCGGAAACCCTTGCGCGGCAATGTCTTAATAAAATCCTGTTTCTCACCCGTGTCGCCGATCGCGCTCCGGGCGCCATTCAGGCGGGTGGTCAGCGCAGCATCCGAGACGATGCGGCCTCCCCAGACCTCGCGGACAAGGTCGTCCTTGCTGACCACGCGCTCCCTGTTGCGGATCAGGTAGTACAGAAGGTCGAACACCTGTGGCGTAACAGAAATCGCCTCGGCTCCCCGCCGCAGCTCCCGCCGGTCTGTATCCAGCGTGAAGTCCGAAAAGGAGTAAAGCAACGTTTCCTCCCAAGGTAGGTCAGCGCCCCGCTCGTCGAGTTGCGATGTAAGCAGACGGTAAGAAGAATGTAAGTCGCTTGTAAAGCACTTCGTCTGACCTCAGGGCATCCTGGGCGTGCGCCAGAGCGGTACGCACGGCATGCCGATCCCGCGTCGAGGGAGGTCATCATAATGAGAATGGTTGCGTCGATGGCCGCAACGAGCGGCGAAACCGACCACGACGCCGGGGAAGGAACTGCCGCGAATTCACATCGCGCGGTAGCTTGGGCGCTCGTGGCGAGGCTCGTTCTCTGTACTGTGTGCATTCTCGCATCCGCGAAGCACGCCAACGCCCAATGCTCGGCGCGTGATGTGTTGCAGAGGCAGTTGACACATAAGGCAATGCCCACTGTTCCACGGAATACGGTTACCTCCGTTTCGGATGTTGCTGGTTGGAAAACGATAACCATCGGGACCTTCCCGGATGCGGTTGCTCTTCTCACCGCGCTAAGTGCGATGGGTTGCGGCGTCGGTGACTCGGCTGCGGCGATTATTGCCCGGCCGGCATTTACCCTCAGCGGCGTCAGAACAGTGGTAGCGCTTCTGACGGTGTCGGCGGCGGAACTGGGCTTCAAGCGTGAGACCGCTTCGTTGCGGGAAATCTACGAACGCGCGCAGCAACTGGGCTTCGAGCTTGCCTCGCCTGAAATCGCTCCGCAGCTTAGGCTCCAATATCTGGACCAGCCCGTCGGTGAGTTCCTGATCGTCGGCATGAAGCCAATCCGAACATGGACGGGTGAAGAGGCCATCCTGACCGTGGCAAATGGCGGAGCGGGACTCATTCTCATCGGGCAGGATGGTCGCCCCGATGCGGACATACCAGTGGGCTCACGCTTCGTGTTCGTGCGGTCCCGCCCGACGACGCCAGCGGCCCTCGTTCGATAGCATGCTCCAGGATGAGCGAGGCGCTGATGAGAACGATGAATCGGATGGCAATCCCGGTCTGCCTAGTGCAGTTGTTCACGACCGCGACGCTTGCGCGAGATGACGGGCGCTATGCGAATTCCCCACTGAAGCCTTGGTTCGAGAGTCTGCAGAGCGAATTCGGGAAGTGCTGCGAGGATTCCGACGCCTACGTCGTCTCGGAGCCGGACTGGGAGTCCGATCATGGGCAATTCCGGGTTCGCATCGATGGCGAATGGGTCCTGGTTCCGGACGGCGCTCTCATCAAGCAACCCAATCTCGCTGGACGGACGATGGTGTGGAAGCACTACATCGATGGCCATCCGCACGTTCGCTGCTTCCTGCCCGGCAGTATGAGCTGATGACGACAACTGTCAGGATCCAGCCCCTACGACGACGGGAGATATGTAATCTTGGCGAGAGACAGCGAGACCGATCCCAAGCCCGCTAGGTTCCCAACAACTTGGGTTCAAGTTGGAGCGAACTGCTATGACTAGATTTATCGCGACGCTACTAGCGTGCGGTGCGCTGTACAATTGGCTGCCGCTTCCGGCGCATGCCGAACTTGACGTCGTTGGGCTGAAGGGTGCTATCGCGAGATCACTCGAGAGCGAGTATCCAAAACTCGAGACGCTCTATAAGGACATTCACGCCCATCCCGAAATCGCGTTTCAGGAGGAGAAGACGGCAGCCAAGTTAGCTGCCGAAATGCGGGCTCTGGGCTTCGAGGTGACGGAGCACGTCGGCAAGACCGGGCTGGTTGCGATCTACAGGAATGGCGAAGGCCCCACAATCATGGTGCGCACCGAACTCGATGCGCTGCCAATGGAAGAGAAGACTGGCCTTGCTTACGCCAGCCACGACAAGACGAGCTGGCAAGGGCGTGAAACCTTCGTGGCCCACAGTTGCGGCCACGACATTCACATGGCGAGCTGGGTCGGGACGGCCAAAATGCTGATCGGCTTGAAAGATCGCTGGCGCGGTACGCTGATGTTCGTCGCCCAACCGGCAGAAGAGATTGGTGCGGGGGCCCAGGGCGATGTTGATGGACGGTTTGTTCACGCGATTTCCAAAGCCCGATTTCGGCTTTGCTTTGCATGCGAATGGCGGGTTCGCCTATGGCACGGTGCTCTATAACGTCGGGGTAGGCTCCTCAAGTTCGGACGGTCTCTATATCAGCTTCCGCGGCCGCGGCGGTCACGGCGCGATACCACAGGCAACGATCGACCCGGTGATGATGGCCGCACGCTTCGTCGTCGACGTTCAGAGTGTGATCAGCCGCGAAAAGGACCCGACCGAATTTGGCGTTGTCAGCATGGGCTCGATCCACGGCGGCACCGGAGCAAACATCATTCCGGACGATGTGGTGCTGCTGGGCACGGTCAGGAGCTTCAAGACGGAGGTGCGCGCCAAGATGCTCGAGGGTATCGTGAGGACCGCAAAGGCGATCGCCGCCATGTCGAATGCGCCTGAACCGGTGATCAGGATCACCGAGGGCCCCAAGGCCGTGATCAACGATCCGGGCGTGCTTGACACCGCGGAGAAGGTGCTGAGAGCGGCGTTCGGCGACAAGCTCAAGCATGTGCCACCCGTCACGCCCAGCGAGGATTATTCAGAATTTATCAGCTCTGGCGTGCCCTCGATGTTCTTCAGAATCGGCGTCTACGAGCCGGAGCGCGTCGCCGCAGCGCAGGAGGGCGAAGGTCCGCAGCTCCCGCCCAATCACTCGCCTTTGTTCGCGCCAGTGCCGAGACCGACAATCGAGACCGGGATTGCGGCCATGACGCTCGCCGTGCTGAGCGTATTTGACGAGCACGCGCGGAAAAAGGAGTAAAAAAAAGCGTTTGCGAACGGCTAATCACCGCACCGGCACTGTTCGTCAGCATCGTGAGGTGATCGGATGAATTGCAATTGCTACAATGCAGGGGTCGCAAGTGGCCCGAGTCTGCTCTTCGCAGCAACTCGCCGTTCGGTCTGCTCTTCTGAGCAGAGCGGGCGGACGAGAGACCGACCACTGGCGTGTCGGTCATTGTCGTCGCGAGGCTCAGTTATTACTGATCACCCTAAGGGGATTGACCGACGAACGGCTGCGGCGTCGTACGACACGCAGGCAAGCCGGATTCCTTCACATGATCTTCAGGGCGCGGAGGGCGTCCTCCCCGGCACGTTTCCGCAGCAGCCGGGTTGACGGCTTCGACGTCTCGAGCACCACCGAAGCATGCTCCGTCCGAGCCCGGTTCGATTTGCCCGCTCGCGTTACGCAAATATCGGGAGCGAGACTTCTCAGGCGCCCTTCGGCAGTTCGAAGACATCCTGCGGGAACGCCCGAACGATGGCCCTTCCCAGGTGAAGAGAAATCAAGCGTCGAGCTGTCCCGAACAGGATGCGCCGACGCTGGGGCAGCCAGTATCGGCGCTAACGCGGAAGTAGACCGTCCGCGCTCTCAAACGGAAATTTCCATCGCCATAGACCGGCCGACTCTGGTGCGGCTACCTCTGTCCGCAGACGGTGCGCATCTGCGGCTTCGTCGGGAGGAACGAGTGCCGGAGGATCCGACGAGCGATATCATAAGCGCGATCTCGGGCGTGCGGGTCGGCGCGATCCTGCATCCAGCCGTGCTCCTCGCATTCGTGGATGGCGCCGGCTTCCTGCAGCACGGAGATCGCCCAGCCGTGCAGCGTCCGGATCGCCGGTCGTTTCTCCTTGATCATCAGCATCAAGATCGCTCCCGCCCGGACGAGCCCTTGTGCCGTCGCGTCGTTGCCCGCGGTTAGCACAGGGCAGGAATTGGGGCTAGATCGGACACGGCCCTGCTCTGATCGTTTGCCAACCATCTGCCTTCAGCAACGGATCGTTCCGTTACTCGTGCGAGCGGGCGAGTTCCCGGATTGACAGCAATAGCTCTGGAATGAGGTCAATCGCTCTGGCGCGGCGACGCGGCTGATCCGCTAGATGATCGCCATCGGTCGCGGCTTTGATCGGCTGTCAATCCCAGTCGTTGAGCAGGATCGGACAAGACACGGCCGATTCAGGGAAGACACCGGACCCCGCAGCGCCCACAACGAGACCCAAGATCAGGCCGAAGACCACGGATGCCCCAGTTCCCGAGCAGCGCCGCCGCGGCCGCGTCAATCGCCGAGGCCCTGAAAGCGGTGGCTGGTGCCCCGAGGACACGCGCGAGCTTTGCAAAGGGCCGGTGCGTGCGGGGCACCTATGCCCCGTCGGATCAGGCCAGTGAGATCACGAAATCCCGGAGTTTCACCAAGCCGTCCCGCGTGCTGGCGCGCTTCTCTGTAGGCGGCGGTCATCCGAATGTGGCAGACACGGACAAGCTCGTGCTGCGCGGCTTCGCCTTCCGGCTCGGCAGCGAGGGCCAGCGCTCAGAGATCTTTACTCAGAACGCGCCTGTACATTATGCGAGGACGCTCGATCAGATGCTGGCCTTCCTCAAGGCCCGCATTCCCGGGTCCGATGGCAAGATCGACGCGGCTCGGGTCAAGGCTTTCTCCGCCGCCAATCCCGAAACGCTGTTTCAGGCAAACTATCTCGCCGCGCGCCCTTTGCCGGGGAGCTTTGCGGGCACGACCTACTGGGGCGTGCACGCCTTTCCCGCGACGAACTCAAAAGGCGAAACACGATTCATCAAATTCAAGGTCGAGCCGGTCGGCGGAGAGGTTACGCTGACCGAGGAGGAGGCCAGGGGAAAGTCTGCCGACTTCCTGAGCGACGATCTCGATCGGCGGATCGCTGCACGCGATGTGAGGTTCAGCGTGATGGCGCTCCTCGACCGGAGCGGCGATCCAGTCATGGACGTGACCATCCGATGGCCGGATGAAGACGAGCGCGAAGCGGTGCGGCTGGGAACGATTGTCATCACGGGAGTCGAAACCAACGAGGCGTGCGACGAGGCGATCTTCAATCCGGCAAATCTCGCCGAAGGCATCGGTCATCCCCTGGACGAGATCTTCGAGGTGCGCCGCGCCGCCTACGCCATCTCGCAGACAATGCGCGGCTAAGCGGATGACGTTTCGCTTTCCGAGCCGGCATGGTTCTCGCGGCGCCATGCACCCGGGCTGACGCCGACCAGCGAGGAAAACACGCGCGTAAAGTGGCTTTGATTGGCAAACCCGGCCGATATCGCGATCTCGGACAGCGGGAGGTCGCGGACCGACAGCAGTTGCTTGGCCGCCTTCACGCGCTGGTGCAGCAACCACTGGTGCGGCGGCAGGCCCGTGGACATGCGGAATGCCCGGGAAAAATGGCTGACCGAGAGGTCGAATTCGGCGGCGATCTGCTGCAGTGAAAGGCTTCCGCCGAGGTCGGACTCCAGCCGTTCGCAGGCACGCTTCGCCTGCCACGGTGCAAGGCCGCCACGGGCGAGATCGGTATTGCGCCGCAACCCGCCATAGACCTGCACGACATGCGCTGACAGCGCGAGCATCATGTGATCGATAAAAAGCTGGTTGGCTTCATTTGCCCGATGCAGCGCATGCTGCAGCGACGCGCCGAGATGGCGGACAATCACGTCATCATGGCCGATGCCTGGCTGATAGGCGAGTTCGCCAATGCGCGGCGCCCCGCTCTGTGAGGCGATGTCGTCGAGCGCCGAGCGCGGCAGATAGAAAAACAAGGAGTGGAACGGCTTGTCGATGACGTAGCGCGGATCGCGTTTCAAGTCGTACAGATACGTCGCGCCGCCGCGGATATCCGCCTTGATGACGCAGCGGCCGCGCTCCCAGCATTCGCAATCCGGGTAATCGCGAAATTTGAGACTGACGAGATAAGCATCGTCAGAAGGCAAGGCGCCGCAGAGGCCCGGCACGGGATTGTCATCCCGCGTCTCGACAACCGCGAGTTCGGCACTGCGCAGGGTGCGCGTGATCAACGAGGGCGCGTCCTTAAGGTTCAAAGGTTGCCCGAGCTTCGCGCCGAAGGCGCCCGCCTGTGCCATGCGTCGATTTCATCCGTGAACTTGCGCCGAGCCGGGGTTGTCCCAGGGTCCGCGGGGGTATCAGCTCATTATCCGCCGTGAGCGAACGACCGTCTAGAGGCCTTTGGTCGCGGCAATTTTGTGACAACGCACCGGGTTATCCGTTCACAGCCTTGCTACTCATCAGCCGGAGCCGTCAATTGCCTCATTCATCAGCAGAGGGCGACACTGCGCATCTATTGAGCGGCATTAAGGCCGCAGAGACGTGATAGCGGCTTGGAGCAAAATCAGGCAAAGCACCGCCGTTTTGGGAAAGACCGAAGACCTGCAGAGCAGTAGAAGGCGCGCCCAACGCTCAAACGAAATGCCTCTCAATGGCGAGGACAGGTCCATGAGCTGCACGCCGAGCAAGCGCGATCTTTACGAGAATCACCCAGACACTCCCGAGATGCACAATCGCAATCTGCCGACCGGCGAACGGCGTTCCGCCGATGCCGAAATGGCGCGCGTCCTAAGAACCGCGCCGGTTCGCATTGCGTCGGAGCCATTTGGCGGCGCAATTGCCCATTGGAAGCACGGCGCTCTGCACGATGTCGTCGAGCCGATGGCCGACCACGTCATCATGACATATCCCACCGGCACGCAGCGGCTGGAGCGGCGCAGCGGAAAATCATTCGCGATCGGAACGGCGCGCACCGGGGTTGTGACGATCATTCCAGCCGGCTCGAGCGCCCGATGGGATATTCCCGGAGACGTCGATGTCGTTCAGCTCTATCTACCGCACAGAACGCTTGAGCGTGTCGCAGGTGAAGCCGAGATGGCCGGCGTCGGTGACCTCCTGGAGCGAACCGGGCATCCCGATCTCATTACATCCCGATTGCTCACGAGCGCGGTGGACGCAATGGACGGTAGCGCAGCCCTCGATGCCCTGTTCAGGCAGCAAATGACCGACCTTCTCGCCACGCGGGTGCTGGCTGCGCACGCCGGTACGCCGGCGCCCATTCAGCCGACATTGGGTGGGTTATCTCCGATGGCGCTGCGCCGCGCCGTCGAACGCCTGCGCTCGGATGCCGAGGCGGATGTCTCCCTCGCAGCACTAGCTTCGGACGCCGGTCTGTCGCGCTTCCACTTCTGCCGCGCCTTCAAGGAAAGCACCGGGCTGTCGCCGCATGCCTGGCTGCGCCAGCACCGGATCGAACAGGCGATGAACATGCTGCGCGACACTAATGAGTCCATCGTTTTGATCGCAGCCGCGCTTGGCTATTCGTCGCAGACCGCCTTCGCTGCAGCCTTCAGGAAAATGACCGGCGAGACACCGCGCGACTGGCGGAGGCGCATGCGTTAGCAGCAATCGCTCTACAGTGACGGCAATCCCTCTGGGGCAGCGGCAGGACTGATCGGTTAGACCATCATCATGTCCGAACCAACAGACGGAGACTAAAGATGACCTGGAGGAACTTCGTCAGCCGGCTGCCAGTCACGTCACAGCGCAGAGGCCTTAGCACAGCAACTTTGTATGGACTTTCGTTGGCTGTCCGGTTCACGTCAGCAGCGGGAGGCGACGAGGAAGTGCCCACGCCGTCGCTGCACATGATCAAGCCGGTCACGTCCATCATGATCAGGACCGCTCCGCGGCTTCCCTATGAGGACCTGGTGGAGGGCGCTCAACCGATCGTCCTTCGCTCCGGTTGGTCGCTGGGATCGTCGGGCTGTCGCGCCGGCATGTGAGACCTTCATGCCGATGTCATTGGTATCGGACTGCCTCCGTCCATAAGGACCGAGACCTCTCATTCACCCCTTCGCGTCGTCATCGATCGCTGCACAAGCAGCGAGCGGCAGCGCGCGGACTATTGGAAGTCCAACCACAGGAGCCAACACATGCGACTAGTTATCATCGGCGCCGGCTTTGCCGGCATGTACGCCGCCCTCTCTGCCGCGCGCTTGCGCGATATCAAGGGCGTTTCGCCCGAAGAGCTCGAGATCGCACTCGTTGCGCCCGAGCCGATGCTGGTGGTTCGTCCGCGGCTCTATGAGCCGAAGCCCGAAACCATGACCGCGCCTCTGCTCGATGTCCTCAAAGCCATCGACGTCGTTTATGTGCAGGGCAGTGCCGAGACGGTGGACACCAGGTCTCGCATGGTGCAGATCGCAACCAACAAAGGCACGCGAAAGACCCTTTGCTACGATCGCCTGGTCGTAGCCACCGGCAGCCGGCTGTTCCGCCCCAAAATTCCCGGACTCGCCGAACACGGTTTCAGCGTCGACTCGCTCGATGATGCGGTTGCCCTCGATAAACATCTGCATAGCTTGCCGAAGCGGCCTGCGGTGAATGGTCGCGACACAGTCGTCGTTGCCGGCGGCGGCTTCACCGGAATCGAGGCTGCAACCGAAATGCCCACGCGACTGCGCGCGATCCTGGGCAACGGTGCAAAGCCGCGCGTCATCATCGTCGAACGCAATCCGTCGATCGCGCCCGACATGGGCGAAGGCCCCCGCCCCGTCATCGAGGAAGCCCTGCGAAAGGTCGGCGTGGAGACCCGGGTCGGCGTCGGCGTCAGCGCGCTGGACAAATCCGGCGTCACGCTTTCAAACGGCGATCACATCGAAGCGGAGACCGTGATCTGGGCGGCCGGCATTCGCGCCGCCCCACTGACGCAACAGATCCCCGCTGAACGCGACAGTTTCGGCCGGCTGCTGGTCGATCCCTGTTTGCGCGTGCCGGGTGTGCCCGACGTGTTCGCCACCGGCGATGCCGCTCGCGCCGCCTGCGACGACGAGGGCAACTATGCGCTGATGTCGTGCCAGCACGCCACGCGGATGGGCGCCTTCGCTGGCAACAACGCCGCGGCAGAACTGCTTGGCGTCCCGACCAAGCCCTACCACCAGAAGGCCTACGTCACCTGCCTCGACCTCGGGGAGGCTGGCGCACTGTTCACGCGCGGCTGGGAGCGCACGGTGGAGATGGTCGGCGATGTCGCCAAGAAGACCAAGCAGGAGATCAACGGCGTCTGGATCTATCCGCCCAAGCCCGAGCGCGCCGCCGCACTCGCCTCGGCCGATCCGGAGCAAGTCACCAAGCTGTAGGCGCCCGACGCAACACGGGCCGCGCCTCGGCGTGAAGCGCGGCCCATCCGGAATCCACCATCAAGATCGAACCTCAACGTCAAACAATGGAGTCTTGAAGATGAACCAGATGATCCGCAGCATCAAACAGAAGCCAATCAAGAACCTCGACAACACCTCCCCTCACGGCCGAACCGCGACCGACGAGCTGGTTCCCTCGCGCTATGCATTGCGAATCGGCGAAATCGAGGTGCTCGTGATCAGCGATGGGGTGCTCACGCCACCATCCGAGTCCATGGCTACCAATGCCGATCCGGCGGTCCGGGCGGCCTGGCTGGACAACATGTTCTTGTCGCGCGACGCGTTCGATTGGGCACTGAACGAGGTGGTGGTGCGCAGCGGCGGCCAAACCATACTCATCGACGCTGGGCTGGGAGAGGAATACCCGGACTTTCCGCGGGCGGGACAGTGGGGCCAGCGACTCGAGGCCGCCGGAATCGATCTTGGCTCGGTGACTGACGTGGTGCTGACCCACATGCACTTCGATCACGTTGGCGGACTGCTCGTCGACGGCGTCAAGAAGCGGCTGCGCCCGGACCTGCGGATCCACGTGGCCGCCGCCGAGGTCAAGTTCTGGGCATCCCCCGACTTCTCCCGCACGGCCATGCCGCCGGTGCTCGCAGATTTGGCTCGGCGGGCGTCCAAGCAATTCCTGGACGAATATCACCGCCAGCTACAGCTCTTCGAAGAGGAGTCCAAGATTGCGCCCGGAGTCGTCGTCCGTCGCACCGGTGGCCACACCCCAGGGCACAGCGTGGTTCGCCTGGCCTCCGGCGACGATCGGCTCATGTTCGCCGGCGACGCCATCTTCCCGGTCTCGTTCGACCACCCCGAATGGCACAACGGCTTTGAGCACGATCCTGAGGAGGCGACCCGCGTCCGGCTCGAACTCCTGCGGGAACTGGTGGCGACCGGTTCGTGGCTGGTGGGCACGCATATGCCGTTCCCGTCCATAGGCCGGGTCGCGGCGGCCGGCGAGCTCTTTCGTTGGGTCCCGGCCTGGTGGGACTACTGATAGCTGGATGGTCGGAGCCGAAGAGCGCGAGCTCACAGCGCAAAACGAATTCGCGCCTGCGGCACCGATCGGAAGCGGTCACCGATCCTCTAATAGATCACCAGCATTTGGTCGCGCCCCGCAAGGCGCGCGGCCCGTTCACATCACAGCACCAGCAGAGTCACTTCGATGAAACATGAGACCGTGCGCGCGAACGCGTTCGCCATGCCGCTGACGAACCCGGCCTTTCCGCCGGGCCCCTACCGGTTCGTCAACCGCGAATACTTCATCATTCAATACCGGACCGATCCCGAGGCGTTGCGCCGGATCGTGCCCGAACCGCTGGAGCTCACTGAGCCGGTGGTGAACTACGAATTCATCCGCATGCCCGATTCCACCGGCTTCGGCGATTACACCGAAAGCGGCCAGGTCGTCCCGGTGAGCTACAAGGGCCAGGCCGGCAGCTTCGTGCATCAGATGTTCCTGAACGATCATCCGCCGATTGCCGGCGGGCGCGAGCTATGGGGTTTTCCCAAGAAGCTGGCGCAGCCGAAGCTCATCGTTGAGATCGACACCCTGGTCGGCACCTTGAACTACGGCTCGGTGCGCATCGCGACTGGCACCATGGGCTACAAACATCGCGCTCTCGACGCCGCGACTGAAGCGCGAAAACTCGCCGCGCCCAATTTCCTGCTCAAGATCATCCCGCATGTCGACGGCACGGCGCGTATCTGCGAACTCGTGCGCTTCCACTGCGAGGATATCACGGTGAAGGGCGCGTGGACCGGACCTGCTGCGCTCGATCTCTACTCCCACGCGCTCGCCCCCGTCGCCGAATTGCCGGTGTTGCAGGTGCTCTCGGCCAAGCACGTGGTGGCTGACCTGACCCTCGGCCTCGGCACGGTGGTCCACGACTATCTGTCACCGGCTGCGGTCTCACGGCGACGCGGTACCGAGTCCGAAATCTTGATCGAAGGCAACGCCGGCTGAGCCGCAATGCAGGGAGTTTTGGCCATGTTGAACGTGATGCGCGAGCAAACCGGTTCTGAGCTGCAGCAAACAAGGTCGCTGCCATACGATGTCGTCGCCCTGGTGTTGCAAGGCGGCGGCGCGCTGGGCGCCTATCAGGCTGGAGTCTATGAGGGTCTGCACGAGGCCGGCATCCGGCCGAACTGGCTGGCCGGCATCTCGATCGGTGCACTCAACGCCGCCATCATCGCCGGCTCGCCCGAGGCCGAGCGCGTGGATCGGCTGCGCGAGTTCTGGGAGACCATCTGCGCCTTTTCGATCGAGTGGCCCGCCGGTGAGGGGCTGGCCAATGCCCTGCCCTTTGCTTTCGACATCCACTCGGTACGCAACGCGCTCGCGGCGATGCGGGCACTGGTACAGGGCCAGCCAGGCTTCTTCAAGCCGCGCTTCCCGTCGCCATTGTGGTCGCCATTCTCAGGTGATGCCGCGACCAGCTTCTACGACACTGCGCCGCTGCAGAAAACGCTGGAGCGGCTCGTCGACTTCGACCGTCTCAACACGGGGGAGGTCCGCGTTTCCGTCGGCGCGGTCAACGTTCGCACCGGCAACCTGACCTATTTCGACACCGCTGAGCGCCGGCTTGGTCCGAGGCATTTCATGGCTTCGGGCGCCCTGCCGCCGGGATTCCCCGCCGTTGAGATCGAAGGCGAGCACTACTGGGATGGCGGTGTAGTTTCGAACACACCCCTGTCCCGCGTGCTCTCCGGCGAACCCTGCGACACGCTGGCGTTCCAGATCGACCTCTGGTCGGCCAAGGGTCGCGTTCCCTACGACATGATGGAAGTGTCGAGCCGGCAGAAGGACATCCAGTATTCGAGCCGCACGCGCGCGGTCACCGATCAGATGCTGCGAATGCAAAAGATGCGTCAGGCGCTACAGCGGACCATCGACAAACTGCCGGAAGCCGCAAAGCAAGACCCGGAAATCCGCGCCATCGCGGATCTGGCGCGCCATCGCTCGCACAACATCATTCACCTGATCTATCAGACCAAGCCCCACGAGGGTCATTCCAGAGACTACGAGTTCGGACTGAGCGCGATGCGCGCCCACTGGCAGAGCGGACTGGAAGACATCCGCCGCACGCTGGCCGACGGCCGTCGCCTCGACCCGCCGCCACCCGAGCTTGGCATCGTCACCCATGACATTCACCGCCGCGACTGAGCTCTCGGCCAATTCATCTCCTGCTCATCGAAAGGAAATACCATGTTGAACGGCAAGGTAGCCATCGTTACCGGATCGACCAGCGGCATCGGACTTGGCATTGCGAAGGAACTCGCCAAGCTCGGCGCTGACATCGTGCTGAACGGTTTCGGCGACGCCGGCGAGATCGAGACTATTCGCAACGGCATCGCGCGGGAGCATGGCGTGCGCGTCATCTATGACGGCGCGGACATGTCGAAGGGCGAGGCGGTGTGTGGCCTCATCGACGCCACCATCGAGAAGTTTGGGCGGGTGGATATCCTCGTCAACAATGCCGGCATCCAGTTCACCGCGCCAGTCGATGAATTTCCGCCCGCCAAATGGCACGCCATCCTCGACATCAACCTGTCCGCGCCGTTCCACGGCATCGCGGCGGCCCTGCCGCAGATGAAGAAGCAGGGCTGGGGCCGGATCGTCAACATCGCCTCGGCACACGGCCTCGTCGCCTCGACCCACAAGGCAGCGTATGTCGCCGCGAAGCATGGCCTGGTCGGCCTCACCAAGGTGGTGGGCCTCGAGACGGCCGGGAGCGGAGTGACCTGCAACGCGGTCTGCCCCGGCTGGGTGCGAACGCCACTCGTCGAAAAGCAGATCAGCGACATGGCTGCGCAGCGAGGCATCAGCCAGCAGGAAGCGACCGAGGAGCTCCTCGCGGAGAAACAACCTTCGCTCCAATTCGCTTCTCCGGAGCAGCTTGGCGAAACCGTCGCTTTTCTCTGTTCGGCCGCAGCAGACCAGATCACCGGCACGGCGATCTCTGTCGATGGCGGCTGGACCGCACGGTAGCCGCGAGAACGGCAGAGCTGTCAACGGTAGGAGGACATCGTGGCGCATCCCAACAAGAAGAAGGTTATCGGCTTGTTGCTATGCCTCGGCTCGGTCGTGACCATGCTGGCCGGATGGACCTATGCCCATTCGGGCGAGACGTCGACGGACAACGCCTATATTCGTGGCGACGTCACCTCGCTCGCGCCGAAGGTTGCGGGCTACGTTACGGCAGTGGAGGTTCGGGACAACCAAGCCGTCCATAAGGGCGATGTCCTGTTCCGGATCGACGATCGGGATTACCGCGCGCGGCTGGCGCAAGCCGAGGCCAATGTCGAGGCCGCGCAGGCCCGCCTCGCCAACGTCGACGCGGAGATCCCGCTTCAGGATGCCCTGATCCGGCAGGCCGAGGCGCAGAAGCGTTCGAGTATGGCCGAGATGGCTCTGGCCACCAAAGCCTCCGATCGGCGTCGCGAACTGATTCGGACCAACGCCGTCAGCCAGGCCCAGGTTGACGAAAGCGATGCGGCGCTGTCGAAAGCTGAAGCGGCTGTCTCCGCAGCGGCCGCCACGGTGGAGGCGCAGAAGCAGCGCATCGCCGTCCTCGCCAGTCAGCGCGAGGCGGCGGTGGCCGCCGTGGCACAGGCGCGGGCCGCGCGCGACCTCGCCCAGATCGATCTCGACAATACCGTTGTGCATGCGCCAGTCGACGGCGTAATCGGCAACCGCCAGGTCCGTGTGGGCCGCCTTGTCGCGCCGGGCACTTCCCTCCTCGACATCGTACCGGTCAGCGATGTGTGGGTCGTGGCGAACTTCAAGGAGACCCAGATCGAACGGATCCGGCCCGGCCAGCGCGTCCGCATCATCGTCGATAGCTATTCGGACCAGCCTCTACAAGGTGTCGTGGACAGCTTTGCGCCCGGCAGCGGCTCCGCCTTCAGCATGCTGCCGACAGACAACGCAACCGGAAACTTCGTTCGCGTCGTTCAACGCGTGCCGGTGAAGATCCGCTTCGCAAGCAATCCGTTGCCCGGCCGGCTCGTGCCCGGCCTGTCCGCGCGCGTCGATGTCGACCACGGGAGCGGCTCATGATCAAGGTCGCGCGCACCATACCAAGCCGCGGACGATCCGCCGCAGGACCCCTTCTCGTCGCGGGCATTGTGCTCGCCACGTTAACGGATGCCATCGCGAGCACCGTGCTGTCGCTCGGGCGTGGATATATCATCGGAGACACCCACACCACTCCCGATGAGTTCGCCTGGCTCGATATCGGATACACAGCGCTGAAGCTGATTAGCTTCGTAGCCGCTCCCTGGCTGATGCAGCGTGTCGATGCGTGCCGCCTGGTCATCTGTTCAACCCTGGTCATGGGCGCGGCGTGCGGCATCACCGCCATTAGCGCCCGGCTGGACCTGCTGATCGCGCTGCGCATGGTGCAGGGCTTTTCTGGCGCCCTCCTGCTTGTCGCCGGCCAGGCGATCATTTTCCGCGCCTATCCGCGATCGCAACAGCCAATCCTTCAGGCGTTGTTTGCGATGGGATCGGTCGTGGCACCCGCGACCGCCGCTCCGGCACTGCAGGGCTGGTTGATCGACAGTCGGTCCTGGACATGGATTTTCTTCAGCGTCGTTCCGCTGGCGCTGGCGGCTGCCGGCCTGCTCTTGATCGCCGGCAACCCGCGGTCCGCTGAGCCCGTCCGCCGTCCGCTTGACTGGATCGGCCTCTCATTGGTCTCGATCGCACTCTTCTGCCTGACCTATGTCCTCAATCAGGGCAGTCGCTGGAACTGGTTCGAGGCGCCCGGAATCCTCTGGCTCACAGTGACCGGAGCGGGCGCGTTTCTGGCATTTCTCGGCCAGCAATTAATGGCTGGCGGTCGCGGCCTGATCGACTTCACCCCATTTCAATCGGAAGATTTTTCCTTCGCGTTCATTGTCAGTTTTGTTGCCGGCGCCGCATTGTTCGGCAGCGCGTTCCTGATTCCCTCCTTTGCCGTCTCAGTGCTTGCATTCAGGCCCACCGACGCCGGCCTGTTGTTGTTGCCAAGCGGTGCGTTCTTCGTTGGCACGCTCCTCGTCGCCGTCTTCCTGATGCAGGTTCGCCGCGTGCCTCCGGTCGCCACGGTGCCCCTTGGTATTCTGACGATCATGGTGGCGATGTGGATGTTGTCCGGCTCGACCAGCGAAAGCGGCGCGCACGACATGATGGCTGCGGTCCTCTTGCGGGGGCTCGGCCTCGGCTTCCTGTTTCTGTCGATCACCCTGATTGCCTTCAGCAACCTCAACCAAGGCAACCGCGCGTCCGGCATAGGCTTCTTCAATACCGGTCGGCAACTCGGCGGCCTGATCGGCGTGGCCGTCCTCCAGACTCTGATCGAGCACAACGTCGCGGGCAACGTCACGGTGCTGGGGGCCAGTCTGACCGCCGGGGCTCCTGCGGTCGGCGAGCGGCTGAGAATGACGGCAGCAATGCTCGCCGCGGAAGGGATGGATACGCTGGCCAGCCGGGCCTCGACGTCCCTGATGGACGGCGTCCTCATTCGCCAATCCACCGTGATTGCTTTCGATACCGCCTTCAACGCAGTCGCCCTGCTGTTTGTCATTGCGGCGCCGGCTCTCGTTGCCGTCAAGATCGGCCTTTCCCGACACTCGAAACGGAGTGCAGCAGCACGGACCGAGACGATCAAAGCCGCGGATTTACCATGTCGCAGCCATGGCTTGGTTGAGGCGGGTTGACGAAGGCAAGATAGGTCGCGGCATCGGCGCTCGGGCCGAAAGGCGGCGCCGACCTCGTTCCGATGGACCCGCCGAAAACGGACCCTTTCGAGAGTCGAGCTGCTGGCTGTTCCCGCCCTGCGCCCTGCCCCCGACATCGCATGCACCGATCCGGAGGATGGAACCCTTAGCGAGCCCTTGCGTTTGCGAGTCGACCAAAGGAGGGGAATATGAGGGACGCCGACGGTCGGGCCATCAGGATTGGGCAATCGGAGTTCCGCTGCCCCTGTCACGCCTGCGCTTTCTTCCACAGTCGGGACGAAGAATACGAGCTGCTGCTGCCGTTCTCGAAGGCCGGTGCTGAGGCAGGCGAGCGCTTGTTCCAAGTCGTCGACAAGGCACATCTCGAGGAGCGACGAAGAAGGTTGGTGGAGGTCGGCATCGACGTCGCGGAGGCGGAGAGCAACCGACAGCTCGAGATTCGGCCGTGGGAGAACGCCTACCTGCGAGGAGACCGCTTCGATCAATACGCCATGCTGGATTTGATCCAGGAGGTCCTCACCGACGGACGCTCCAATGGGTTTCCGATGACCCGTCTGTGGGCGAACATGGAATGGGCGCTGGACGATTTGCCGGGCGTCCATGACATCGTGGAATATGAAACGCGGCTCAACCACTTTCTTCCAAAATACAATGACGTGGTCGTCTGCACCTACGACCTGAGCAAGTTCAGCGCACCCGTCGTTATAGACATTATGCGCACGCACCCCCAGGTCATTGTTGGCGGCGTTTTGCAGGAGAATCCCTTCTATGTTCCACCCGACGAATTTCTTGCCGAATTGAACCGTCGGCCTCACTGACTGCAATGGTTGCGACGCGGGCACTGCTTGAGAGTTCTGACGACCGGGGATCAGACACAGAGCTGCGGCACTGCATCCGTGATCTGGTCGCATTGTCGAGCTTGCCCGCGCTTTGGATCAAAGCCGATGCAGGCCAAATCGCCGACAGCCTTGCTCAACTCACGGTGAGCATCCTCGACGTGGAGTTCGCATGCGTATTCGTGCGCGATTTCGAAGCCGTGCATTGCCACGAGAGATCGCACGTAGTGCCGATTGACCTCGCACGGGTTCGCGAGACTTATCGGCCGAACTCGAATTTTGAGATCGACGACGGGAATAACGGTCAGCTGCGGGCAACGTGTGTGCCCATCGGCAGGCACCCGGGGGCCGGACTCATCGCATTGTGTAGCAGGTCCAGTTTTCCAACGGTGACCGAGCAGACATTGCTGCGGGTGGCGGCAAATCAGGCTGCTATTGCAATCGAAAGATGGAGTTTGGAAGCGCAGCGTGCAGAACAGGCACGCGCGCTGGAACGGTTGCATCAGACCGAAAAGGCATTGTACGCGCTGACCGACCGCCTCTTCCGCGCCGAGACGAGCACTGATCTTTACCAAGCGAGTCAGGATGCGATTATCCGCATCCTCGGATGTGATCGCGCATCGATCCTCCTGTTCGACGATTGCGGTGTGATGCGGTTTGTCGCCTGGCGCGCGCTGTCAGGCGAATATCGCATGGCTGTCGACGGCCACTCGCCTTGGAAGCCGGGCGACAAGGTCGCCGACCCGATATGCCTTGATGACATCGAGGCGGCTGCGGACCTTTCCGAAGAGCTAAAGGCAGTGATCAGAGCCGAGGGGATCGCCGCGCTGGCGTTCATTCCGGTTTTTGCAGGCGGGAAGATCGTCGGGAAATTCATGGCGTACTACGATGCGCCGCACGCTTTCACCACCCGGGAACTCGATGCCGGCGTCACCATTGCCCGACAACTCGGCTTTGGCCTCGAACGGCTACACGGTGAAGAGGCCATGCGGCGGCTCGCCTCAATCGTGGAGACGTCGGATGATGCTATCATCAGCAAGAATTTGGACGGCGTCATCGAAACCTGGAACAGCGGCGCCGAGCGCATCTTCGGGTACAGGGCTGAAGAGGTCGTGGGCAAGCCGGTCACGATTCTAATGCCGCCGGAGCAGCAAAACGAGGAGCCCGGAATTCTCGCCCGCTTGCGCCGCGGCGAACGGATTGATCATTACCAGACTGTGCGCCGCCGCAAGGACGGTGCTCTCATCGACATCTCTCTCTCCGTCTCGCCGTTGATGAACAGGGCCGGCAGGGTCATCGCAGCTTCAAAAATCGCGCGCGATATAACCCTACAAAAGCGCGCCGAGTCCGCCCTGCAAGAAAGCGAACAGCGCCTGCGAGACCTGCTTGCGGCGATACCCGCGGCCATCTACACGACGGATGCCGACGGCAAGATTACCTACTACAATGAGGCCGCAGTTGAGTTTTCGGGACGGCGTCCGACCCTCGGTAGCGACCGATGGTGCGTAACCTGGAAGCTATATTGGCCTGACGGCACGCCATTGCCACATGATCAATGTCCCATGGCCATTACCCTCAAAGAGGGACGTGCGATCAGGGGCAAGGAAGCAGTTGCCGAACGCCCGGATGGAACTCGCATTCCTTTCATTCCCTTTCCGACGCCGATCCGGGATTCCACCGGCAAGGTCATCGGGGGGATCAACATGCTGGTGGACGTCAGCGAACGTAAGCAGGCGGAGACGCAACAACGTGTGCTGGTCCGTGAACTGAATCACCGCGTCAAGAACAACATGCAGATGCTGCAATCATTGCTTCGTATGTCGACGCGGCAGACAAGAGATGAGGGGGCCAGAAAGGTTCTGGAGGATGCGACCAACCGGATCGCCGCGATGGCGGCAGCGCAACAGATGCTCTACGGCGCGAGCGCGGTGAACAGGTTCAGTGCGACCGAATTTCTCGATGCCGTGTGTCAAGCCGCTCAGCAGGCATTTCCGCCAAATCTCAAAATCGTTCGCGAGGTCGCCAGCGGCGACCTTGACAATGACGATGCTATGCCGCTCGCTTTGATCCTGAACGAATTGCTGACCAATGCCGCCAAGTACGGGTGCCATGGCCGCGAAGGTCAGATCCGCGTCGGCTTGGCTAATGGCGACGGTTTTGAGCTCTACGTGGAAGACGATGGTCCGGGCTTCGATTTGCAGTCGGTCAGCGACCGCTCGTCCGGATTGAAGCTCGTTCAGTTGCTTGCGCGCCAACTGCGCGGCCATCTTGAAGTCGTCGCGAAGCCCGCCAGCCGTTGCACAATTCGATTCCAATAGGTCTATTCTTAGTGAACAAAGAAATCGTCAGCGCTCCAACCAGGGGAATTCCGTCGGGCCCGCCGCATGGGCCGCGAGAGCCGGTGCTTGCGCCTGACGACCGGCTCGTATCGGAGACGCCGTCGAACAACAATGACCGCATCCTTATCGTTGAAGACGATTTGCTCGTTGCAAGCGAGATGGAGGCGACCCTATGCGATGCCGGTTTTGAAATCGTCGGTATCGCTACAACTGGCCAAGAAGCGTTGCGACTGGCGCAGGCGGAAGGTCCTATCTTAGCGGTCATGGATATTCGAATTGCCGGCGACCGCGACGGCATCGATACGGCCCTCGAATTGTTCCGTTCGCTGGGTCTCCGCTGCATTTTCGCGAGCGCGCATTCCGATCACGAGTCCCGTTTGCGAGCTCAGCCCGCCGCACCGCTTGGATGGCTGCAAAAGCCGTACACCATGACGTCTCTCACGGAAATGGTCCGTGCAGCAGCGCGCGAACTGCGCGCTCCCCCCGGTTGATCTCCAGCAATTTGCTGCGGCGGATGTCGTCCTGTTTTGGACAAAGAGCGAGATGTTGCGTTGCCGGCCAGCTTCATGGGTACACGGCCTCGCCTAGCGTATCCCAAATGATTCCCTAGCCGAGCATAAGAAACGCCGTTGATTCTTCCACCCTCGACGTTGCACCCGATCAGGAATAATCAACACGTCCCATGAGCGCGTCCTCGAGCAAAGCCAAGACACCCTCGTAAGTCACTGGCCTCGGATTGTGGTACGGCAGCTCCATGACGAGCAACGCTGCACGCACAAGATCAGCGCGTTTCATGCCAAGCTCCTCTAGAGACATTGGCGCGCCCAATCTTTGCATCAGTGCGAGTATTGCACTGACCGCGTTCGGCGTATTCATGGCGCGCTCGATCCGCTCCATCGCATCCGGAGCGGCGGCAGCGTTGTAGGCCAGCACATGCGACAGAAGGACGGTATGGGTCTGCGCGTGTGGCAAATTCCAGGTGCCGCCGAGCACGTGGCAAAGCTTGTGATGCAGCGCCATATTGGACATTCCCAGCACCGCACCGCAAAGCCAAGCGCCGTACAGGCAATCGCTGCGGCTATTGAGATCTCGAGGATCTTCGCTAAAGCGCCTCGGCCGCGTGGGCGATCGCATTGAATCCGCTCGGGATCGACATCTTCAGCGGCAGATCTAGTGTGAGACACGGATCGTAGATCACGGTCTTGGGTAAAACCCGCACGTCTCTCCCGGTCCTCTTCAGTCCCCCTTCCGTCAATCCGTAGATGGAAGTCATCTCGGAACCCGCATAAGTGGTCGGCACTGTCAGGATCGGGAGAGTGGACTGAAGCGCGATTACCTTGGCGAGCCCGATTGTCGAACCGCCGCCGGCCGCGATCACGCAATCTGCACCAAGCCGCCCAGCCTCCTTGATTGCCGTGCGCGCGATCTCGATCGGCACGTGCATCACCGCATGCGGATGGATGCCGACACTGCGCTCGCCCAGACGCATCGAAAGATCGCTCGCGATCCTCGCTTGCTGGGATGTCGATAATACAAGTGCGCGACTCGCGCCGAGCCGCTCGACTTCACTCGGCAGGTAATCGATGCCGCCGGCTCCAAACACGATGCGTCCCGGAGAGGCTTCGAAGGTGAAAGACCTCATACGAGTATCCATTTCTTTTGGCCCCTTCCGCAAGTCGCGCTAGCGTAGTGTGGGAGGCGCGGCTAAGCTATCGTTGGGCAGATATGAAGACTATTCCGGCAAAGCACACTGAGGATCTCGACCTGCACGCGCTTCGGGTCCTCGACGTGCTGTTCCGCGAGCGCAGCATCACGCGTGCCGCCGATGCGCTCCATACTCAGCAGCCTGCCCTGAGCAAGACGCTGGCGCGCTTGCGCGTCTATTTCAACGACCCCGTGTTTGTCCGCGTCGCGCTGCACATGGAGCCAACCGCGAAAGCGCTCGAACTGGAGAAGCCGGTGCGGGCACTGCTTGACGGCTTCCAGCGCCTGCGCAGCGAGCAGAGCCGGTTCGACGCGTCGCAGTCGACACGGGAGTTTCGCGTGTTCACACTCGATGCCGGCGTCATTGTGCTGCTGCCGCCCGTCATCAAGACCCTGCTCGGCTCAGCGCCCAATGTGCGATTGCGGGCGGCCCAGGTCGGACTGCAGAACCTGCACACCTCGCTCGAGTCCGGCGAGATCGATCTCGCGATTGGCGAATTCCCGCTGCTTATCCCTGGCATCAAGCGGCAGAAATTGTTCTCTGGCCAGCACATGTGCATTTTCCAAAAGGATCATCCGCGGCTCCGCCGATTGCCGTCGGTCGCCGACTTCCTCGAAGAACAGCACATCTTCATCACCGCGGTCGGTACCGGTCATCCGCACCAGGTGGCCGAACGATCGCTGGAGAGCCAGCTACCGGCGAGGAACATCATCGCGCATGTGCCGAGCTTCACCACCGCCGCGATCCTGGCCAAGAGCACCAATGCGGTCGCGACGATGCCGGGGCCGGTTGCGACCGTGCTTGCGCGCGAGCTCGACATGCGGCTTGCGAAGCCACCGGTCAAGCTGCCCGAGTTCGAGATTGCGCAATATTGGCATGAACGATTCGACCGCGATCCCGGCAATCAATGGCTGCGTTCGATCATCAACGCCGAATTCGGTGGCAAGCCGCCCGAACGAAAGCGCTAGTTTCCGCCCTGTGGCGAACTCGACCTCAGGCCGCAGCGCTCGCCGGCGCCGCGACCGAAGCATTCTCCGCGGGCTGCAGTACAAAATCATATTCGAGCAGCCAGAACGGCCGTTCGGCGATCTTGCCCTTCGGCGTTGTGCTGCCCGCCGGCATCAACTTGAACTCGGCTATCAGCGGCGCCTTCACGCCATAGACCACGTCGGTCTCGATATAGGGACATGATTTCTTGAAGAGATGCGTGACCACGCGGTGGTGACCCCATAGGCGTTAAGGTAGCGCAAGCATTGATTGATATTGACGTTTTCGGGGAGGCTCGCGCAGGTGCCGCCCGAGCGCTCGCTTACTGCGGCGCAAGCGGCGGATGGTTGGTTGTGGAATGATTGCTTGCAGCAAGGATGCAACGAGTTGTTGCAAGATACGCCAACCGCCAGGTGTCGTCAGGCGGCCTGCTTCCAGTGGGGAGAGTCCTCGAAGTCGCGGACAAGCGGCTCGAGCAGCAGGATAATCAAGAGGTGAGCCAGCAGGTAGGGCTTCGCCGAACGCTGATCAGTTCCAGGCGGTGTCTTGAGACCAATCAGGCTTTTCAGTCGCTTGAAGCCAAGTTCGATCCGCCATCGCAGTCGATAGAGTGCAAGCACATCCTTGGCGGAGAACTCGTCCCGTGCGAGCGACGTGACCAGAATGACCCAATCCGCGGCTTCCAGAGTCCCTTTGGAGATGATGCGGTTTTCGTCGCGTGCGTCTCGCCGAGCTTTACGACGCGAAGCCGCGGCCGCACCGGTGGGCTTCTTGACCGCAACCAGACGCATAGCCAGAGGCGCCCCGTCCTTGCGTTTGATCCAAATCCTCCGATCGATCAGTCCGCGTGCCTTTGCCGCACGCAATTGGGCCATCAGATCGAATGGAAGGCCTTGGGCATCAAGCCAGCGCGCGTTCTTCCAGCCTGCTCGGATCAGAACGTCGGCACCAGCCGCGCGGACAGCCGCGATGCGGTCAGGTTGCAGATAAGCGCGGTCAGCAATGCGGATCTCGTTCTTGACTACTGGTATCCGGTCAAACGTTTCGCCCTCTTGCTGATCCGTTAGCTCGAAGTGACCAAAGCGCTCACTTGGCAGATCAAATGCACTATGAAGCCGCCAAAGCTCACTGCTCCTGCGGGCAGTCGGCCCGGCCTGAGGTACTGTCGTCGCATCGACGATGCGGATCAGGCGGCCTCGGCTCGCCTTCGGCGCTGCCGCATCGAGCAAGCTCTCCACCAGCACTGCAAACCAATCGCCACATTGACGCAGGCGATAGAACAACGCCACGCTGCTGAGGTCCGCAAGGCCAACAGAAGCCGCCCACACAGCTGTCGATCTCAATCCTCTTTCCCCTAAACAATAGGCCAGCATCAGCCGAAGCAACGCCACCGCGTCTGGAATTTGGCGCCGCCGCGCGAAAGCCTTCGTCTGGCGCGCGCTTATCTCAAGCTGCTCAGCCCCACCCAGCTGCGCAACCACTCTCGTCCAGTCCTCATTTAGAAGCGATTCGTCTGCCATGCCCCTTGGAATCACGTGTGATTCCAACACTCAAGAATAAACTTAACGCCTATGGTGGTGACCCTGCGCCTCGATCAGGAAGTGAATATGCGACGGCCGCATCGGGCTGATCTCTGTTCGGCTCATCACCTCGCCGACGCTGCCATCCATGGGAATCGAGTAGGGCACCGGGAGCACGGTCTGCACGACGAAGCGCCCATCATCGCCCGACTTGAAGATGCCGCGCATCCACGGCTCGTCACTGCCGCGCTGGGCATCGTAAAGCCCTTCTCCATCAGCCTGCCAGATGTCGAGCGTGGCACCGGCAATCGGCACACCACTCAGGTTGCGCACCGAACCAGTAACGTAACAAGGCTCGCCCGGCGCACCCTTGGCAATGTCCGCCCCATCGGCGAGTTCCGGGGAATCATGCACGTGGAATGGCCCTGTGACGGTAGTCGGCGTCGCCTCGCTCGAGAAACGGTGGTTGATACAGTCGACCAGCATGCTGACGCCGACCACATCCGAAGCAAGAATGAACTCCTGCCGCTTGTCATGCGACTGCTTCCCGGTCCGGGTCAGCCATTCGATCGCAGTCATCCACTCCTCCTCCGTCGGCTCGATCTCTCGAACGAAGGCGTGCAGGTGCGTAATCATCGACTGCATGATCTGCGCGGCCGCGGATCCGGAACTGCCATCCACCGCTCGAGCACGATATCGGTGATGGTCGTTTCGGTGACATAGGCCATGACAATCTCCTTGGTACGCTAGGGCCACGTATCAGGCACAGTTCTTTCATGGCCCGCCGATGGCCGTTCTGTCAGCGGACGCCAGAGCTGTCCTGGCGTCCGCGGTCAGTGTTCTATATGCGCGGATCGATCAACTCCTCAGTCGCGTTCTTACGGCGGGCTGCTGAAGCCGCGGCACTCGCCTGTGCGCCTGCGTCCTGCGCGCGGGCATAGGCCGCAGAGGTGCTGTATTCTGTGGCGGAGTCCTGGTTCAAATCGATGCCGCAGACTTTCCGCGCCAGTTGAACGTACGGGCTGCCGGCGGAGAATTCTGCGCGCTGCATGGTCAGCGAACGGATCGCCATCAGCGGCGTACCATTGAAATTCTCGAACATGAACAGTCGCCCGCCCCAGTCCGACAGGTAGAGGTCCCGAATCACGCGACCGATCTTGAGTCGGTCATGCGGCTTGCCGTTGGGCCCGGTGTTGAGCTTTTCCAGCCAGGGACCGAGCTTTTCGTCGCTCCACTGTCCTTCGCTCGGAAACAGCAGTGCGCTCCGGCCGCAGAGATCGAGCAGCTCGCAGATCATCGAAGAGAAATGCTCCAGGTAGTAGGCGCGGCCGAAATCGTAGATCAGGATGTTCGGTTTGTAGTGGCCGCCCGGCGTCAGAAAACCAAGCTCCTCGGATGCCACCACGTGGGCAATCATAGCCTAATGAAAGCCGACAAACTTCGCCACTCGCGGCTGCACCGCCGGGATCTTGCTGGTGCCGATGTGCTCGGTAATCAGGATGGCAAGACCCGCCATCAATTCGGCGCGCACCATCTGCCGGATGATCGCATGATAATGCAGCCAGTCGAACACGCGCTGCGGGGTGCCCGCTCCTAAGCGCACTGGCGGATGAAGACGGAGTAACTGTCTTCTTGCCTCCGTTTGAGGTACGGGTCCGGTAAATCACTGGCGTAGTATTTGTACTCCGCGACGTGCTCGTCGCGCAAACTTTCGTGCGCGTCCAACAGCGCCGTCGAAACTCTGTCCTTGGCCGCGCCAGCCAGCACGTAGACGTGCCAGGGCTGGATGTTCGCACCGCTGGGAGCGAACCTTGCGATACGGAGGATCTGCTCGATTGTGCGTCGCGGGACTGGAGCGTTGCAAAACTCGCGGCACGCAAATCGGCCGGCCAAAATCTGATCATCGGGCTCTGCACAGCGACATCTCCCTCACTCGTGCCGATGGCGGCTCGTTCAGGACCGGACATGCTCGTACGGCTGGTATCCATCTCGGCTTCCTCGGCTCGGAGCAACGAGCGCTCAGTGCGGCCAGGCTGAGCCAAGGATGATCGAGCAGAAGTTCTGACGGGCATAGTTCATGTCCTTCAGCGCCAGGACGTCGGCCTTCACATTTCCGAACGTCGTCAGCGGCTTTTTGATGATGCCGTTGGCGAAGTGATCGATGATATTCTCCTTGAAATTTGCCTCGCGCGGATGATGGATGCAGACATGGTCGCGCTGTTCATGCGTGAAGTCGTGATAGGCGATGCCGAGCACGTCCATCCCCACACCGGCGGTCACCAGCGCGATGGTCGGGCGCATATGCTCAGGGATCCCCGGCGTAGTGTGGAGCGCGATCGCTGTCCAGACGTCCTCGATGTCACGTTCGGGCACGCCGTAGCTTTTCATGAAGTTGCGGGCGGCATTGGCGCCGTCAACCTCGAAGCGCAGATCGGGGCTCGAATATTTCTCGGTGAGGCCCATGTCGTGAAACATGGCGCCGAGGTAAAGCAGTTCCGGGTCGTATTTCAGTCCGCGGCGCTCGCCCGTGAGCGCGCCCCACAGGAAGACACGGCGACTATGGTTGTAGAGCAGGTCATCTTCGGTATCGCGCACGAGCTGCGTGGCTGCGCGCGCGATGGCGCTGTCAGGCACGCGGATGCCGGCGATGATCTCGGACATGGAGCAATCTCCTCGGTTGGATAACACGCTGGTTGCTTGTCGGGATTAGGCAACAGAGCCCTGCTCCGGACAACAGGCGGGATGCCACGGATCAGGACAGCCGTACGTCGTTTCCTGACAAAAGGCCGCTCGGAGCCTTCAGGGCAGTAGGAGCCCGCAGTTTCGTCCTCGGATAGCTCGCGAACTATTCCGGTTCTGCTCGCCGGAAGCTGGCGCGATATTGGACAGGGGTCACGCCGAGACGGGTGCTGAAGACAATCCTCATCCGATCCGCCGATCCGAAGCCGCAATCGAAGGCAATGGCCTTCAGCGGTCGGTCGCTTGCTTCCAGCATCATGCGCGCGGCATCAATACGGGCGCGCTCGATGAATTCGTGCGGTGTGGTCCCGGTCACCTGCCCGAAATGCCGGGCCAGGTTCCGGGGGCTCATGCCGACGACGGCGGCAAGCGACTCCAGCGTATGGCGATCCCCAATGTTGGCCATGACATGGTCCTGGATGCGTGCGATCGGCGATTCAGGATCGGCAGGTGCCGTGAGATAGGGACTGAACTGCGACTGTCCGCCCTGGCGCTGCGCAACCACGACCAAACGCTTGGCAACCTTGAGTGCCGTTTCCGCGCCGTGCCGCTGCCCGACGAGCGCCAAGCCCAGATCTATCCCAGCCGTCACACCCGCCGCGGTGATCAGCCGTCCATCGCGCACATAGATCAAGTCCGGTTCGACTTTCGCCTTCGGGAATCTCGCCGCCAGCGCCTGTGCATCCTGCCAATGGGTCGTGACTCGCCGATCGTCGAGGAGTCCGGCATAGCCGAGCACAAAAGCCCCTGTGCAGATTGATCCATAGACGCTCGAGCGCCACGGCAGCTCCTTGACCCACTGAAGCAGGCACGGTTCGGGCTCCGCTTCCGGTGGCGTCGGAGTGCCCGCCACCAGAACGATGTCGAAACCGCCCGCCGCCTCCTCGAAGGTCAGGTCGGCGACCATGCGTATGCCGTTCGACGCGCGCAGCGGTTTGCGGTGAGCAGCAACCAGTACAGTTTCGTAGCGATCCGCGCTGCCGAGAAACGTGTTCGCCTCGCTGAACACATCCATCGGCCCCGCCACATCCAGGGCCTGGACCCCCTCACAGACGACGATCGCGACAGCTTGTACCGGCACCTGTGACTGCCTCTCCACCCTGGAGCCTTATTATGCAGGGAGTTCGGCCCCTGCAAAAGGCCTGGCGCGATCCGGGAGGCAACAGAACGAACATCCGTGTATCCGGGGTCACCAAGGGGCTATGGACTTCTATTGGTCGATTTTGCTCTCCAGCGGCCAACCAAGCGACCCATGCAGGTCCAAAAAAGATCGTCAGGGCAACCGGCGAATTTCTCGCGCCATTATTGTGATCCGGGCGCCTTGTCTGGCGTGGTCAAGGGCTCGTCCTTGGAATCCACAACGAAGACCGCCAGTAAGCTGGCGGACTCCTTGTCACTCGCGTTCTCACTGACCCTGTGATGTGAACCGGGCATTTCGTAAAAGCTTTCGCCGGCGTGATAGATCTTCCCGGGTTCCTCGCCGACTTGACTGCGGATGGTCCCGGACAGCACGTAGGCGTAGATGAATGCCGACGCTGCGTGGTGATGAGCCAACGATTTGGCTCCGGGAGGATAAGTCACCGTCACGGCAACCAGCCTCTTTCCTTCGACATTCGGCAGTGCGTGCGCGAAGGCCACTTTCACCTGCTCCCGGTCCTGCGCGATCGCTGGTGAAGCTCCCAGGGCGATCGCTGCTGCTATCAGCGGGACGGCGGCCGTCCGCAATGCTCCTCTCGCTGCTTTTGCAGACATACCTCGAGGGTTTGATACGGCATCAATCCGATAGGCAAATCCACTGATCGACATCATCGCACCTCCTCTTCTAACGAGCTCACGCAACTGCTTGAAACCAGAACGCAGAGTTGAACCGATGGTCATGGTGAAGCTTCCGATGAGAAGCCATCGCCGCCGCCATCACTTCGGCCTGATGTGCCGCTGCCGCTGAGCAGCACCGACAACAGGGCTGCCACAGCGAATCCCGCAGCTACCCAGCCGAGCCGCTCCACCGCGCCATTGGCAATGACCACAGCGCCCGCCGCGGCACCCATCGCGCTGCCGAGGTAGATGGCCGAGGAATTCATCGAGAGACTGATCGGCGCCAGTGCCGGAGCCAACGTCACCAGCCGCGCTTGCTGCGCCGTTATCAGCCCCCAACTGGCCAAACCCCAAATCAGGATGGCTGGCAGCAGGAGAGGCATTGCCCGCGCCGGCGCGAAAGCCGCGCTGAGCGAGAAGGCAAGATAGGCCAGCAAGGTGAGCCCCCCACCAACGATCACGACACTGCGCGCGCCCCAATGGTCCGACGCGCTGCCGCTGAGCTGGGTGCCGACTGCACTGGCCAGGCCAAAGCCCAACAGGACCGGCGCCAGTGCTTGCGGACCAAGGCCGCCGATGCCGGCTATGAACACACTGAGATAAGTGTAGAGGGTAAAAGTGCCGGCCACGGTCAGCACGCTCGTCATCAGCACCCCGAGGATATCGCGGCGCTTGGCCAGCGCCAGACGCTCACCAAGGCCAGCGGTGACGCCAGGCCGTTGGCACGGCAGCCGGGCGAGAATCCCAAGAAGCGACAGCACCGACAGCCCCGCCACACCGAAAAAGGTGGTGCGCCAGCCGAAGCCCTGCCCCACCAGTACGCCCAGCGGCACGCCGGCGATGATAGCCAGGCTCAACCCGGTGGTGATCGTGGACAGGGCACGGCCACGCCGCTCCGGACCGCCCAGCGCGGCGGCATATCCGCTGGCCGTCGGCATGAAGCTTGCTGCGGACAGGGCCAACAGCAGCCGCGCGGCCAACAGCCCGGCATAGCTCGGCGCCAGCGCGGCAAGCCAATTGCTCAGGGCGAAGCCGCCCATGGCGACGACCAGTAGGCGACGCCGCTCCAGCCCGGCCGTCAACACGGCCATGACCGGCGCGCCGATGGCATAAGCGAGGGAGAAGGCGGTGACCAGATGACCGGCGGCTGGCAATCCGACGTTCAGGTCTCGCGCCAGGGCCGGGAGCAGCCCGGCGATCATGAACCCCTCGGTGCCGATGGCAAAAGCGCCGAGGGTCAGCCAGATGAGAGAGGCCAGCGAGTCGGCGCTGGTAGCTTGTGCGCGACCGGGATTGAGCTCCTGGAGCACAGGATAGGTCCTAGTCATGATGGTGAGCCTTGTGCTGGGAATCCGGGAAGGGCGACGCAGCGATCAGGTCGCAGGCGTTGGGGCTCTTGAACCCCGGGATGAAACGTTCGCAGACAGCGGCGTTGACGGTGCCATACGTCGTCGCTGGCTTGTGCGCAAAACCGGCAAAATACTCCTGAATGAACCCTTCTTTGAAATTTGTGCGCGGGTACTTGGCGACAATTTCCTCGCGCAGCTCCGCCGGGAACTGATCGAACCCCACCCCGATGACATCGAGAAGAACACCGGAATTGAGGAGCGCGACTTCGGGACCCATGTACTTCGGGATGCCGGGAGTGGTGTGCAGCGCGATTGCTTCCCAGACGGTCTGCACCTGAACTTCAGCGATGTTGTGGGTGCTAAGAAACTGTCGGGCGGCATTTGCGCCATCGACCTCGAAGCGCTCGTCTGGGCTCGAGAACTTCTTGATCAGGCCGAGATCGTGAAATGCGGCAGCGACGTAAAGGAGCTCACGGTCGAAGCGCAGATTCCTCTGACGACCCTGCTCAGCCGCGAACAGGTAGACGCGGATCGAGTGATTAAACAGCAAATCGGTGGAATGTTCGCGCAGGATGTCTGTCGCCTCTTTCGCGAGCAACGAATCGGGAATGACGAGAGCCTGGGCGAGATTTGGGGTTGTCATTGTTGCGTCCTTTCAAGAGTTAGTGTGGGCTTGGCTGCGCGTTGCGCGCGGGCACAACGACGAAATGATGTTGATCAACTCGCTCCGACGTCGAGCACGATCTTTCCTTTCGGCTGAGGCCGCACGCGTTCCAGCATCAAATGAGCCTCGCGCGCATCCGCGAGGGGTAAGACTGCTGCGACGTTTGTTCGCAGCTTTCCACCATCGATGAAGCGAGCGATCTTCGTCAGATATTGGCTCGTGACGTCGACCAAAAAGAAGGTGGCTTCAACACCGTAGCGCTTTGCAAGATCCTGATCCGGGCGGGACACTGCTGAGATCAGCTTGCCGCCGCGACGAAGGACCTGGAATGAGCGGTCTTGAGTTTCGCCGCCGACCAGATCAATGACAGCGTCCGCATCGCGTACTACTTCCTCAAAGCGCTGAGTCCGATAATCAATGACGGTGTTGCGCCGAGGTCGCGCGCGGCGGAAATGTCCCCCGTCGATACGGTTGCGATGGTTTGCACCCCTGCCTGACGAGCCAGTTGAACAGCATAGGATCCCACATTACCGGCCGCTCCCCGAATAACCACTGTTTGACCTGCTTTGAGTTGGGCGTGATCAAACAATGCCTGCCATGCGGTGATGGCAACGACAGGAACGGAGGCGGCTTCGACGTGGGTTAGCGAGGTTGGCTTGTTCGAAACCATCCCAGCGGACGCCACAGCGTACTCGGCATAGGCACCGACAAACTGCGGATTCGTAACACCGTAAACCTGATCTCCCACGCGTAGCTCGGCGACGTCCGGGCCAATGGCAACGATTTCACCGGACAGATCCGAACCCAGAGTGAGCGGTAGCGGTTGCGGCAAAGCGCTCTTCCCAGCTCTGATCCAGCCGTCCCATGGTCCGACCCCGGCGGCTTTGACTTTGACCAGGACCTCGCCAGGGCCGGGCCCGGGCCGCGGGATGCGCTCGAACTTCATGATCTCTGGTGACCCGAACTCGTGAACGCGCCAGGCCATCATTGTTGAAAGAGTTTGCTCCTGACTAGCGTGAGGAATGAAGCTGTCGGGGGTCATCTCACCTGCTCCTTTTCAGCTCGCCATGATTACGGTCCACTGTCGTGGCCTTGGATGGTTCTGACTCCAATTTCGCAATGGGGCCTGTTTTGGACAAGAAACAGCATGCTTTGGATCAGGACAGCCGCACGTCGTTTCCTGACAAAAGCTCGTCGGAGCGTTCGTGCCATCAGACAGTACTGCCCTCTTGGCGCTGCAGCCGATGATCAACTGACCGTTGATTTCTGGATTCTCTCCGCGTCGATGCTCATGCGCGCGTCTATGCCCTCATGTACGAGGACGGTCGCGTTCTCGCATTCAGTTCGACGCAGCGTTCTGATCGAGGCGTACAGGTCTACGCCGCCGCAATTTTCTGGAGATCACCAGCCTTGTAATGAAGCCCCGACGAGGTATCGTTAGCGCGATCGCGCCTCACCGCCCGGAGCATGCCGCCAAGATTGAGGCATGATCGGTCGGCGAATTGTCGCAGAAAATCGTAGTTGGGCATAAAAATCGTGCAAATGGCGGGGAGAGTGGGAGTCAAACCCACGATTTTCGACTATCCCGCGTCGACAGCCGAGACTGCACGTGAGTACTCGCCCGCCTCCTGCCCTCGCAAATTCAGATCATGCACATGCGCCACAAGGCTGCTCACGTTGGCCGCGGTTAGATTTTTCTTGATCTCCCGGTGCACACGTCGTGCACACGACGCTCTCTAACCGATTGAAAAACTTGAGCTCTCGCTCCAATGTCGCGCGCCATGGAAAACTGCCCCCTCATATTGCCTCAGATGACAATGTTACCGAAGCGCACACTGATGTCTGTCTCGATCGGCTGCCGCGAGTCGGAGCAAGCCGCTCGCGAAGCGCGCCCTCCAGAACGCCGTAGCAAGCGAGCAGCTTGCGGTGCTTCGGCGAAAGAACCTGTCAGGATTAAATACGAAGGCGCGAAGCTTGGACCGATAGTGTGATCTCTGTGCTGCTGATAAGCTGTCGAGCGGCCTTTGATCGCCAATTCTTCATCAACCGCTGCACCGTGCGCCGCTGATGGCCGCTGAACCGACCCGGCGCATGCGCTTCCAGCCGGGAGAGAAGATCAACCGCGGACAAGTGCGGAGCCGCGGCGAGCCATTCCTCGATAATGGGAGTGTAGGGGTCGAGCATCGATGGCCGACGTGGCACAGGCTTGTGCCGCACATAGCGACGCCGATGAATGCCTCGCTGCTCACCCTGTTTCCATCCATCGCCGAGCTCTCGGGCAAAGGCCGCCAAGTCGCTGTGGCCCTGCGCGACAGTCATCGCTGGCCTTCCAGCCCGTTGATCCACGCGCTTACCCAGCTCATTCTGAGCGTCCTGCATCTGTGCCAGCAATGCCACCGGATCAAGCGTCCGGTAAATCTCTCGCAGCCGATCTTTGAATGAGCTGCTGCCGGTTTGATGGACACCCGGTTAAGCTAATCCCACCTTGCGCTCGAACTCAACAGGGCTGAGATAGCCGATGGTCGAGTGCCTTCGGGTCGTGTTGTAAAATCGTTCGATGTAGTCGAACACATCGGCGCGTGCCTCGTCTCTGGTTCGATAAATCTTGTTGGCCGTACGCTCGGTTTTCAGCGAGGAGAAGAAGCTCTCCATCGCCGCGTTGTCCCAGACGTTGCCGGAGCGGCTCATGCTGCAAACGATGCCGTGATCGGCCATCAGGCGCTGGAACTGTTCGCTGGTGTACTGGCTGCCCTGATCGGAGTGATGCAACAGCGCATCCGGCTTGCCGCGTCGCCAGACGGCCATCAACAATGCGTCCGTGACGAGCTGTGCTGTCATGGCGGCACTCATCGACCAGCCGACCACCCGACGTGAGAACAGGTCGATCACCGCTGCGACATAGAGCCAGCCTTCGGCCGTCCAGAAATAGGTGAAGTCGGCGATCCATTTCTGGTTGGGACGCTCGGCGGCGAACTGCCGGTCAAGGAGGTTCGCCGGTACGGCCTCAAGCTGTCGATCGCCGGCATCCTTCGGCAAGCGCCGACGTCGCGGCCGCGCCCGCAAGCCTTGCAGGCGCATCAGCCGCTCAATCCGGTGCAGGCCGCAATCCGCCCCGTCAGCGAGCAGATCACGCCACACCCGGCGTGCGCCATAGGTGCGGTCGCTGGCGACAAAGCTGGCCTTGACCTTGTCGCCGAGCTCGTATTGCCTCATGTACTGATGCTCCCGGGTGCGATCGGTTGCCTCATTTATTTTGCTCCTGGCTTGAGTTGAGGAGGAGGCCGGGTGCGGAGATGGCCGGGGTTTCGGAGCGCCCGGCCTCCTCCGCTGGTACCTCGCACGTCATTGGGGTGTTGTGACCTCGTACCCTGGCGGCATTTTCTCGCTAGGAGCGAACAGCAGCGCATTCGCTTGCTCGCTGCGCCAGGATTTCAGCCGACGTTGAAGGGTTCGAAGAAGCTTGTTCGGATAGGCTCCAGGATATTCCATCTGCAAGCGCGAGAGCAGTTCGCTGCCAGTCCGCCAAGGCTCAGCTTCAAACCATTTTCGCAAATCTGGCGTTGCTCGGATGAGCGGGTCGGGACGACGTCGGCCTCTTTTCGCCTTCACGAGTGGCCGATCCGTCGGTCGCATGGCTCCGTCCTTCCAGGCCGTGCGCAAGCTTGCCAGGAAGCGATCGATCGGTTGCGATGCCACAGCAGGATGGCCGATTGGTTGGGTATCAGCGAGGGCCGCGAGGCGCTCCTGCACGTCGCGGATGTCGCGCAACAACGCGACTGGATCGAGAGCGGCATAGATTTCTTGGAGATGATGGCGGACAGCGTCAGGCGTGCGGGCGTCCGCTGCCAGGCGCTGGTGTGGTGTAGCCGGCGCGCTGTATGTCTTGCGTACACGGGCACCGTCGCGCTGCTTGGCTATCAATTTGAACGAGGGTTGGAAGAAGTTCACGAACAGCCGCGCCGATCGATAGAGTTCAGCCAGCAGCTTGGCCGCTTCCAGGCCCTCGAACCGACGATAGCCGACTATCCTGCGCACGACGGCGCCGTTCTTCTGCTCGACGAACGCCTGGTCATTTTTTCGGTAGGGCCGGCAACGCGTGAAGACGATGTTGGCCGCCTCGCAGTAGGCTTTCAGCGTCTCGTTTATGAACACCGTATCATTGTCAGTATCGAAGCCGAGCAGCGCAAACGGCAATTGTTTGCGCAATTCCGTCAGCACCGTGCTCAACAGCGTTTGTTCGCGCACGATCAGAGGAGCGCACTCCGTCCAGCCGGTAGCAATGTCGGTGAGCACGAGGGTCTGGATGAAGCTGCCGCGCGCAGATGGACCGCTATGCGCGACAAGGTCGGCCTCGACGAATCCGGGCGCCGGATCATTCCAATCCGCCGACGTCCTTATTGGAACACTGCGACGCAACGAGTGCGTCGCGTGCCGCCGACGCTTGCGACCTAATCCTTCTCGGACCCCCACCAATGCGCGGTCGATCGTCGCAGCGCTCATTGCCAAAAGTTTGTCGCGGATCTCGGGGGTAAGGTCGAGGTGGCCATGCCGTTCCATCGCCTCAATCAACGCAGGCATTAACGCCTTCAGCCGCTTCCCGCAGATCCGGTCTGACGCCTCCCAAAGGAGCACGAGCGCGTTGTGTTCTACCTCATTATACATTCGACGTCGCGCTCTTCGGCTTGGGCGCGCGTCTTCCTGACCTCGAAGTAGTCGCATCGCATGCTTGCGATGGAATCCGGTGATGTCGACGAACTCGTCCAATATCCGCGTCTTCTTCGCGCGATCCGAACGCCGATAGCGCGCGCCTGCTGCCGCCGTCAGTTCCTTCCGCGTTGCCATGCTTAGCCAGCCCATCTTCGCCCCCGCTCGCTCCCGATCCAAGGGAGCAATTTACGTGAGGCAACGGCTCAGCATCTGGTAACAATTAGGGCGAGGCAATGCGCCTTCCATCCTGATCGCCGCGCGACACGTCACCTCTGGATCTGGGACCAACTTCGCTGGGACGAAGCCCAATTGTGTGCCGGCGGCATCCTTTGGCTCGGGATGAAAAGACCGGCGCCATCGCAGCAGCAGCGACCGCGAAAGGCCGTATCGCCGTGCCGTTGCCGCGACCTGGCGGGGACCCTGAAAGCTCTCCACTACGATCTTGAGCTTCTCCTCCTCAGACCAGCGCCGTCGCCGGCCTGTGTCCACCACCTGAAGCCGCTCGACTTGGGCGCTGCGCCTATCACTGTCCATAGAGACAGGTTCTTAATCCTCAACCCACTTCGCAAGGCGGCCGCCGCCGGAGGCGTACAGCTTGGTACACTCATTTAGAGCTCTTTTGGCACTATCGGCTCTAACGCGGACCGATAAAAGACGCGTTAGGGCCGCCCAATTGAGCTTGGATGGAAGGGAGCAGCCTTTTTCTCGTCCGAAGGGACGGGAGCGAAGTAGACAAGAGGACAATCAAATGAAGAGACACCTCGCAACGCTCGCTGTAGGACTCGCACTCATCGGCAGCAGCGCAATGGCTGATGACTCACATCAGAACAAGGCTACCGGAACATCCGTCATGATCGATTTCGCGGGCAAGATTCCAAATCTTCCGGGAAAGTCGCTTAAGACGGTTGTAGTCAAGTATGAACCGGGTGCGTCTTCACCGCCTCACACCCATGCCAAGTCTGCATTTATCCTGGCCTACGTCTTGGAAGGCGAGGTGCAAAGCGGCGTAAATGAACAGCCTCCGCGAACGTACAAGGCCGGAGAATTCTGGACCGAAAATCCCGGGGATCGCCATCAGGTGAGCGCTAATGCGAGCAAGGTGAACCCTGCGAAGATCCTCGCAATATTCGTCGTCGACACCGACGATGCAGAGCTCACCACGTTTGCTCGATAATCACGCCGCCTTTGTAACCAAATCAGGAAAGGATTGATCTCAATGAAAGCACGGTCGAACATCTTTAAGGCTGCACCCGACGTGGTAAAGGCATTGATGGGAGTTGAGGAGGCGCTTGCTTCCGGAGGAATCGAGCCTGGTCTGGCAATGCTCGTCAAGCTTCGTGCCTCCCAGATCAACGGTTGCGCCTTCTGCATCAACATGCACGTGAAGGAGGCGATTAAGGGCGGCGATAGCAATATGAGGCTGCACATGCTGAGTGCCTGGCGAGAGTCGCCGCTATTCTCCGATCGAGAGCGGGCAGCCCTCCAGTGGACGGAGACCCTCACTCAAGTCGCTGGGACAGGAGCTCCGGACGCGGACTACGCGGCTTTGGAAGCTCAGTTCAATGAAAAGGAAATCGGTTATCTGACGATGATGATCGGCTCAATCAATGTTTGGAACCGGGTCCAAATAGGACTTCGTGCCATACATCCCGTCGAAGACAATGATCGTCCGGCGCAGAAGGTCGCCTGACAGCGGAAAGGTGGGTTCGACAGTCGAGCCCACCTTTTCCAAACCGACGAACGGATTAGCCTCGACGCTGAAAGGTCCGGAATCTTGTAAGCCGAAGCTGTTCCTACGCTTGACCTCCTACAATCGGCGCCTAAGGCCACTGTTCCGTACGGCAGCGACGCGCGACTTCTCGCGATCGACCGCCCTTTGATCAAACCATCTCCCCACGTCATCATAGAAGGTAATCGGGGGCGCCAACTGATTGGCCAGGTCTAGCAATGTTGTTTGCGCCAGTTCCAGGCGCATGCTTTGTTCGGCTCGTCTCATCGCTGCGTGAATTGCGCAGGGCCCCATGGTAGCCCAGACCGGCACAGCGCCGTTGAACAGCGCGCATCCTCGCCGTACCTCCCGGCAATCAAAGATGCGTCGACCGGCTTCGATAGCATCGACCACGTCTAGTACCGTGATTTCATGCGGCTCTCGAGCCAAACGATAGCCACCTCGAATTCCGTCCTGTGAAAGCACAAGACCCGCTTTTTTCAGCCGGGGCATCACCTTGGCTAGTAGCGCGGTAGAGACACCCTGAAAGTCTGCGAGATCGCGGCTGCTGATCGGGTCGCGTCTAGGCCCAATCAGCCAAAGGATACAGTGTAAGCCGTACTCAACGGCAGGACTGTACAGAGAGAAGGATCGAGCCCTTCGGACGGTTGCTCGCGTCATATCAATTCAAAAGCGGTTGTCCAACGCACCCCTCATGTTAGCCACACGGTGTTCTCGCACCCCTTCCGGAGTACTTTGGAGTATGGGCAAACTCGCTCGGTTTCCTTAATGAGCTCCCGCGCGATCGTACGATCAATGCCAGGAAGGGTGACCTCCGTATCGACCTTCAGCAGAAACAATCCATCAGAGGGGTCTCTTCCAAACGTCACACTGACTTGAACTGAACAATCTCGCACCGGGATTTTGCCCCTGGAGGCTATCAAATTGAGAGCACCATGGAAGCAAGCTGCAAGACCCGCTGCAAAAAGCTGCTCTGGATTTGTTCCATCGCCGCGCCCCCCAAGTTCTTTCGGGAGACGTAGATCGACACTAAGCGCACCATCGTCGGATCTAGCTACACCTGAAGCTCTTCCGTGGCGGGCTTCCCCACCCGTTACCTTGACTCGCGCCGTGTAGAGAGGCAGGACCTCCTTGCCCGTGTATCTGTCAAGAAGACTAATTGGCGGAATTTGAATAGAACCCATTTCTCGTTTCTCGCAATTTCAATAGCGCCGGCGGAATATGTAAGCGGCTGTTCGTATATGTCGGTAGACCCAAGAAGCTCCCACTCCGTTGTACCGTCGAATAGATCGGTCGGGTGCATGCGCAGTTCACTGCAGTTTCGGTAGTGTTTCCGTATTTCAGAGAACGGCCCTTTAGCGTGCTGAAATGATGGTGGCGGTCACGCCGAGAAACCCACCGCGTCGGGATATTGCGGCCGAGCAGAAGAGCTGCTTTCGGTAATCCTGAAACGTGACGCCGACGGCGCCTGTCGAATTCTTGCGCGTCATATCGAGACCACTGCGAAAAACATCATTCCAGCGATGCCCCACTTTCTTGGGCCAACGCTGACCGCTTGCGTGTCGATTTGGCGGCGCGGGCCGTTAGGGGCGGGCCTCCAAGAACCTGGCCCTCGTCCGCTGCGACCTGACAGCACACGCTGCTCAACCCTCGCGATCCAAGTGCCGATCACCTCCCTTGCCAGTACCCTCCCGACCTAGATTTGGCATCCCGCAAGGCTGTTGCTATCCTCGCCGTCGAGATGGTTGCCAAGGCTCCCCGGCGGAAAACGATGGACAGTACGGCTGGTAAGCACGCTGAAGAACTCGACCTGCACGCGCTTCGGGTTCTGGATGTCCTGTTTCGCGAGCGCAGCATAACTCGCGCCGCCGAGGCGCTACATACTCAGCAGCCCGCATTGAGCAAGACACTGGCGCGGCTACGCCGATATTTCGACGACCCGTTGTTCGTTCGGGTAGCGTTGCACATGGAGCCGACGGCGAAGGCGTTAGAGCTTGAGAAGCCCGTCCGAGCCGTACTCGATGGCCTGCAGCGACTGCGTAGCGAACAGACTCGGTTCGACGCATCCTTGTCGAGACGCGTCTTTCGGGTCTTCACGCTCGATGCCGGCGTGATCGTGTTGCTACCACCCATCATCAAGACCCTCCTCTCCTCGGCCCCGGGTGTGCGACTGCGAGCTGCTCAGGTGGGAATGCAAAGTCTGCACCAGTCGCTGGAATCTGGCGACATCGACCTCGCGATCGGTGAATTTCCGTTGCTAGTTCCAGGGATTCGCCGGCAGAAGCTATTTTCCGGACAGCACATGTGCATCTTCCAGAAAGATCATCCCCGGCTGCGCAAATCACCCTCCTTGAGTGAATTCATGGAAGAGCGGCATATCTTCATCACCGCGGCGGGTACTGGTCATCCACATCAGGTAGCCGAACGATCGCTGGAAGGGCAACTACCTGCAAAGAACATCATCGCTCATGTGCCAACTTTCACGACGGCTGCTATCCTCGCCAAAAGCACAGGCGCCGTAGCGACCATGCCGGGGCCCATGGCAGCCTTACTCGCACGTGAACTGGACATGCAGCTCGCAAAACCTCCTATCAAATTGCCAGCCTTTGAGATCGCCCAGTATTGGCACGAGCGCTTTGACCGAGACCCAGGCAACCAATGGCTACGGGCGGTGGTCTACTCCGAATTCGGCGGCAAGCCTCCGGGCGGGAAACGATAGATTTCATTGCCCTTCGGTAGTGGCATGGCCGAGAAAAGGCGTTTCCGAGCAACGGACCTCACGGGCAGAAGGACGTTACGTCGTGTTGCCTCGACCCAAAACGCGGCCTAGCAGTTCAGCGGTGTTCCGTACGCCGACCTTTCGCATGATGCCGGCCCGGTAGCTTTCGACCGTACGCGAACTCAAACCCAACGTCCGCGCGGCTTCCTTGCTGGTCTCGCCCATGGCGATCCGCGTCAATACCTCGCGCTCCCGACGTGTGAAGGGTTCGCAGCCGGGAACATGCAACGTGATGTGCGAGAGCACATCCATGGTCGAATGCTTGTATCCGATCGCCGTCTCAATACGTTCGAGTAGATCAGCGACGTCGATCGGCTTCTCGATAAAGTCATGAGCTCCGTTGCGGATGGACTCGACAGCCGTGGCTATATCGCCGACGAAAGATGTCACGAAGATCGGCGCCGGGCGGCCGTCGGCATTCAGCTTCTTAAGTATCTCAAGGCCCTCCCGATCGGGCATGCGGACCTCCAGGATCACGCAAACCGGAAGCTGCAGCCGGATCTGGGACAGGAGCGCTACCTTGTCTGCAAAGCAGACAGCCCGGTAACCGGCTCCTTCGAGCACCGACGTCAACGTTTCACGTGTCGTTACATCGTCGTCGACGACAAATA
This sequence comes from Bradyrhizobium sp. USDA 4486, assembly GCF_054057995.1. Lineage (NCBI taxonomy): Bacteria > Pseudomonadati > Pseudomonadota > Alphaproteobacteria > Hyphomicrobiales > Nitrobacteraceae > Bradyrhizobium > Bradyrhizobium sp. USDA 4486. The sequence goes on along the minus strand of NZ_JBSRZV010000001.1, from coordinate 648,969 downwards.
TCTCTCCCTTTGCAGCGGAACTCCACAGCATCCTTTCGCACCCCAGCGCTAGACTAATGAAAACTCAGTTCCGCGCACGGAGAGCCGTTTCCCGCCCTGCACCTGACGAAGCCGGCGCTGGCTGTCTACGGCCCTTGGCTCTGCCTTCGACGCAGTCAGCGATCTCTTGAAACCTTGCTCAATTGTACAAGCGCAGGCGAGCAGAAGCGTACGGGCCCGCCAGTCACCTTTTCAACTCGGCATACTCCGCTGCAGGCTGGAGAATGAAGTCATATTCAAGCAGCCAAAACGGTCGGTCGGCAATCTTGCCGATCGGCGTTTTGGTACCCGCTGGCATCGACTTGAACTCGGCAATCAGGGGCGCTTTTACGCCGAAAACCACGTCGGTCTCAACATAAGGGCACGACTTCCTGAACACATGAGTGACGAGACGACGGTACCCTTCCGCCTCTATGCAGAAATGAATATGCGCTGGTCGCATTGCGCTGATATTGGTCTGGCGCATGATCTCGCCGACGCTACCGTCCATAGGGATCGGGTAAGGGACCGGCAACACGGTCTGCACCGCAAACCGGCCTCCCTCGACCGATTTGAAGACACCTCGCATCCAGGGCTCCAACGCGCCACGCTGTGCGTCGTAAAGCCCTTCGCCATCGGCCTGCCAAATGTCAAGGATAGCCCCAACAATTGGTTCGCCGTCCAGGTTACGCACCGAACCAGAGATGTAGCAGAGTTCGCCTGGCGCATCCTTGGCTAGGTCTGCACCGTCGGGAAGATCCGGCGAACCATGAACGTGAAATGGCCCCGTCACGGTCGTCGGCGTGGCTTCGCCCGCGAGGCGGTGGTTGATGCAATCGACGAGCATACTGACACCAACTACGTCCGAGGCAAGAATGAACTCCTGGCGCTTGTCGTTCGATTGCTTGCCGGTCCGTGTCAACCATTCGATTGCGGCGCCATCCATTCATCTTCTGTCGGCTCGATCTCTCGAACGAAGCTATGCAGATGTGAGATCATTGCGCTCATGATCTGACGTAGCCGCGCATCGGGAACAGCGCGCCACCGCTCAAGCACGATGTCCGTTATGGTCGCTTCCGTGACATAGGGCATGGCGCTGTTAGGACCTCCTTCGTGCATGATTGGGCGCGAGTTCAACTTGCGAGTTCCCGCTCACGCATCGTCATTTCGACTCCCGCGAGATTTCGGCCCCGTGTCAAGGCCACGGCCACACCGGCCAGCACCGCAGGCGCTCCAGCAATCAGATACTGCGCATGCAGTTCGAGTCCCGCGGCGAGAAGGCCGGTTCCGAGCAAGGCCCCAGCGATGGCACCCAACCGGCCAACACCAACCGCCCAACCGACTCCTGTCGAACGGATAGCCGTTGGATAGATGGCGGCGGTGTAGGCGCTCAGATTGATCTGGGCACCGACGATCGTCACCCCCGCGAGACAAACCGCAATCATCAGCCAGGCAGTGCTGGACGTGAACCCGATTGCTCCAACAGCAACGGCGGCGCCCAGATAGGCCCCCACCAACGATCCATATGAGTTCTGGCGGTCGATGAGACGCGCAAGCAGGAGAGAGCCCATGATTCCCCCAAGGGAGAACGTGGCCGACGCCAGGATAGCCTGGCTAAGGGGCAGACCGGCCGACGTCAGCAGCGTCGGCATCCACGTATACACGAACACGATTATCAGCTGAGTCACGAAAGAGGCCAACGACAGCAGGATAGTCAGACCTGCGAAATCGCGGGAGAACCACTTGCTCAGCAACCCAGAGGAAACGCCTTCCGGTTTTGCTTCGGGAGATGCGATATAATCACCCATCTGTGCAGGAAACAGACGCGACGTAATCTTCCTCACACCATCTGGGTCTGACTTGCGCAAAACGAGAAACCGCAGGGACTCGGGGAGCGCCATTGCAAGAAGCAGAGTGAGAGCAACCGGGGCAATACCGCCGACGACGAATACGGCTTGCCAACCGAAGTTCGGTATTAAATAGGCAGAGAGCGGTCCGCCCAGTACGCCACCCAACGGGAAGGCTGCATACATCAAACTCACCAACGTGGCACGATGGCGAGCCGGAGAGTATTCAGCCACGAGAGCAATCACGGTTGACAGAGCGCCGCCGAGACCCAATCCGGTCACGAGACGGACGATCAGTAGCGAGTTGAAATCGTAAGCGAGAATCGTGAAGAGCGCAGATACGCCAAACAGCGTCGTTGATGCTATGGTAACAAGGCGCCTGCCCCACCGGTCGGCAATCATGCCAAATACAGCGGCGCCTATTGCCGCGCCAACGTAATGCGCGGAAAAAATTGGTCCAAATGCCTCTTTCGATAATTTCCACTCTTTTCCGATTACCGGCGCCACATATGAGATCGCAATCGTATCAAAGCCGTCGAGCAGCGCAACGATTGCACACATCACGACGATCGAAATCGTGAACCAGCCGATCGAAGCAGAATCGATAGCGGCCGCAACATCAATACGTTTGATCGAATTGTCAGCCCCCGGAATATCCATGATATTTCCTTTCGCACTCGCAAAGTGATGAATGCAGCCGAAAACGGCCGGCTTGACTTCGCCGACAACCTCAAGAATGCGCCAGCCCGACGACGCGAAGGCGTCGCCGGGCCGTGCTCTATTTTCTAGACACGGGGATCAACAACGGCGGCATCAGTGGCCTTGCGCTGACCACGTTTGCCGCCCTGCTCGCCATCGGCTTGCGCCGCGTCTTGAGCGCGAGCGTACGCCACGGATGACTGATACTCAGTCTTGGCTGTCGACTTGAGCTCGACACCACACACCTGCCTGGCGAACTGAACGTACTCGCCGTTGCCGGCAAACTCGGCACGCTGCATCGTAAGTGCGCGGATCATTTGTAGTGGCGTACCGTTGAAATTCTCAAACATGAACAGGCGGCCGCCCCAATCGGACAGGTAGAGGTCACGGACCACGCGACCGATCTTGAGGCGATCGTGCGGCTCACCATTTGGGCCAGTATTGAGGCGCTTGAGCCACGGACCGATCTTTGAATCTTGCCACTGGCCTTCCGATGGAAACAGCAAGGCACTGCGTCCGCAGAGATCGAGCAATTCGTGGATCAGTGCAGAAAAGTGCTCGAGATAAAACGCTCGGCCGAAGTCATAGATCAGAATGTTCGGCTTGTAGTGACCGCCAGGCGTGAGAAAGCCGAGCTCTTCTGCCGCGACAACGTGCGCGATCATTGCCTGATGGAAGCCGACGAACTTCGCGACTCGGACCTGCACCGGCGGGATCTTGCTCGTTCCGATGTGTTCAGTCATGAGAATCGCCAAGCCCGCCATAAGCTCCGCGCGTACCATCTGCCGGATGATGGCGTGATAGTGCAACCAATCAAAAACGCGCTGCGGATACAGCTTGGCGTGATCGGGATTTCCAATGTGGAAGACATACTTCCACGGAATGAGGACGTTGTCGAAGACGGTGATATTGTCGAGCTCATCACCTGCTGCCGCCAGCGGGTGCTCGACCGGATCTTCCTTGACCGTACTTTCGCGGCATACCACCGTGACGCCCTTGGTATTCACGGGTACCATCGCGTAAATGATCTGCTCTGCCGGAATTCCGGGACGGAAAAATACACCGATGTGAATCCAGTCCCCGAAGGCGGTACCGGTCCCGATTGCCTTCACACCATCAACAATGATGCCCTCGTCATTATTCTCTACTATGCGCAACGCCGGTGATTTCGCCTGAGCGTCGGGCGTCGAGCGGTCAGCCTGTGGATCGACGAATTGCGGCGTACAGTTGAGGTCGTTTTCTCTGGCAAACTTGAAGAAGTCCACGGCATTCTTGGCAAGTCCGCGTCCCTCGGCGCCGATCGAAGCGTCTTCCCACGGCTGCGGGTCGTCGACATAGGTAAGCAGCGGATAGTTGTTGGTATCAGGAAGACGTGGGTATGATGTACCGCCAATCTCGCGCATGACGGTCTCATGATACTTGCGTTTGCGTCTCACCTCTTCCTTGTTTCGATGCCCAAACCACTGCATCGATCGCCGAACTCCGTCCTCATCGACGAAGGTCATGATGTCCTGCAGATCTTTTCGATGATGCAAGTCGTAGAATTCGGCAATACGGCGAGCGTACTCGCGGGTCTTGGGATGCGTGGCAACGTTGTCGATCTTTTCGTTACCGACCCAGACGTTCCGTCCATCGTTGAGTGCTTCGAGATATTGAGCGCCGGTGCGTAGCATGTGAACTCCTTAACGGGGTGGATTAAGCGACGTGTCGAATGGTCGCGTAGTTGCGGCTGTGATAGATCAGGGGTTCACCGTTCGTCGCGTGGACGGTGGAGAGCACTTCAGCCAAAATTATGCTGTGGCTTCCGACGTCCCGAACGTCAGCGACTCGGCAGTCGAGCGCTACACGCGACAGCTTGCAGTACGGCGCGCCGGACGTCAGCACACCCCAATCAGATCCAACGAAGCGTTCCGGCATGGACACCTGGCCAACTCCGGCGAACATTTGAGACAACGCAACCTGATCAGCAGACAAACTGCTCACACAGAGAACGCCATTCGCCTTGATGATTGAGTTTGCGTAACTTTTCCGATTGGCGCAGACCATGATGGTTGGCGGGTCGTCCGTAATCGAGCACACCGCCGAGCATGTAAAACCAGCGATCCCATGCGGCCCGTTGGTTGCAACGATCGATACAGGGGTGGCCAGCTTCGAGAGCGCCTCGCGGAATTCGTTGGCGGAAACGCACTCCGAGCAGCCAACGTCATCGATTGGCCGGACGCCCGGGATTGTACCGGCCGCAAGCTGGCCGTTGGTCTGCTCAAGCATTTTCCTCTCCATTCATTTTCCGGCACTAACTGCCGGGAGATCTCGAATGCGTGGTCGCACGAAGATTCTGTTGGTACTCAGCGTCTCGCAATGACGCCCGTCGCGCCATCGGGGCGGCGGCTATTACCAGTATTGCCTTCGAGGAATGGAAGGACATGCTGGCTCAGAGTTCACCGAATGCCGCCCGCAGCCATCTAGCGTGCAATGCCGCAGCCCCGCCGTCACGTTCCCGGCGGGTAAAAGCAACTACTGTGAATCTGGACGTAGAAGTGGTAGGTCGAAGTGCAGATTGGACTGAGGTGACGCGCTATGGATGGACCGTCAGGCTCTCCTGCTTTCGATCTCAAGGTGGACAGGTTCGGATCGCTTACGCTCGCAGAGCAGATCCGCAAGAACCTTCGTGCCGCAATCATTGATGGCAACCTTCGGCCGGGGTCACGGCTCCCATCCTGGAGAGACCTGGCTGCGCAACTCGGCGTTGCCCGAGGAACAGTCCGCGTGGCGTACGAAAGGCTTCTCGACGAACATCTTGTCGTCACTGCGGGCGCTGCAGGCACTTTCGTTTCCAGTAGATCGGCCGAAACAGTTAGACCCCCCAAGCTTGAGATTACGCCGCCGATGGAAACATTGGTGCGCGGCTTCGGCCTGCCTGTCCTCCCATTTCAGACTGGTGTGCCGGCACAAGATGCTTTTCCAGCAAAACTCTGGGCACGAGTACATGCGCGTGCTGCCCGGGCAGAAGCGAGTGCTTCCACGAGCTATCCCGATCCGCGCGGCCATTTTGAGCTTCGGGGCCAGATCACAAGCTATCTTGGCATCGCCCGGGGTATTCGCTGTGCTCCCGACCAGGTGATCGTAACTAACGGTTTTCGGGCTGGGCTTGCGTTGGTGCTGCATGTCCTCGGGGCACGTGGACGGAGCGCCCTAATTGAAGATCCTGGGTTTCCACCAGTCCGGTGGGGACTGGAGCTGGCCGGCGTGGACGCCTTACCGATCCCTGTCGACGTGCACGGGATGGACGTAAATGCTGCCCCACGGTGTTTGGACCCCTACCTTGCACTCGTAACGCCCGGACAACATGCCCCGACGGGCGTTACCATGTCGAGAGAGAGACGTGTTCAACTGCTTCAATGGGCAGCGCGAGGAGACCGGTGGATCATTGAAGACGACTATCTCAGCGAGCTTCAGCTCGAGGGCCGGGCAGCCCCGGCGCTGGCCTCCGAAGACGCTTACGGCAAGGTCATTCATATCGGCAGCTTCAGCAAAACAATGAAGCCATCGCTGAATATCGGCTTCCTCGTCGTTCCCGCCGGCATGACTTCAAAATTCGGGGAAGCGGCGGCTTACCTGTCACCTTCCTTGGCCGCAGCCACACATCTGGCTATGGCGCAATTTATCGCAGAGGGTCACTATCTGCGCCATCTCAGACATATGAAGCGACTCTATGCGGCAAGAAGAGACGCTCTTCTAAGTGCGATGAACGGTGAGGCAGTAAGTCCGATCATGGCAGGCTTGGCCGTGCTGATACGGTGTTCCGCCGGCACAAGCGACGTAGATATCGCGCGCAGGGCGGTTGCATGTAGCTTGTCGCCCACTCCGCTTTCTCCCTGGTACGCCGACCCTGCCGTCGCAAAGCACGGCCTTATGCTCGGCGTTACCAACCTGCAAGAAGGTACGGTGAAGCAAGCTTGGAACACCCTAAAGCCTCTGCTGCGGACTACACACAGATAGGCTCGATGGCTCAAGCTGCGCGAATCTTGCCTAGAAAGTCGTTGACCTGATCGCGAAGCCTTTCCGCTCGCCGGCTCACGCCCTCCGACGCTGATCTGACACCAAGCGCCGCGCGGCCGGTGGTATCTGCCCCTTGGCTTACGCCTACGATATGGTTGGTAACCTCCTGAGCCTGCTCCGCCGCTCGCTGGGTGCTGCGAGTGATCTCAAGCGTAGCGGCGCTCTGCTGCTCGATAGCTGCTGCTATTGACGTCGCTACAGAGCTCACCTCGCCGATAGTGCCGTCAATTCGCTTCATCGCATCAACAGTTGCCGCGGTCACTCGCTGGACCGCCTCGATCTGGGTTGATATCTCCCCGGTAGCATTTGCCGTCTGCGTGGCAAGAGCCTTGACCTCACTTGCCACAACCGCGAATCCCTTACCAGCATCGCCGGCGCGCGCTGCCTCGATGGTAGCATTGAGTGCCAACAGATTGGTCTGGCCCGCAATGTCGTTAATCAAGCTCACGACGTCTCGGATTATCGAAACGACCTCAGCCAGTCCCTGCACCGTGCCGTCCGTTTGCCGCGCTTCTTCGACTGCACGGCCAATTATGCTGGAGGCACTGTTCACTTGGCGACTGATCTCGGAGATCGAGGCACTAAGCTCCTCCGATGCTGCAGCAATCGTCTGAACGTTGCTCGACGCTTCATTGAAAGCTACGCTCACTGCTGCGATCTGGTCGTTGGTTTGCTTCGCCGTGTCGGACATTTCGACTGACGTTCCGCTCATCTGCCCCGACGCGACGCCGAGGCCTTCCAATGCCTCCCGTACTTGGACCTCAAAGGTGGCAATGTGTTGCTCGATTGCATTCTGGCGTGCAGAGGCATTCTGCTGGAGAACGCGTAGGTCTTCCTCGATTCGTTGCTTATCGATCAAGTTTTCTCAAAACGCCAATAGCGCTGGCAAGCGCCCCAATTTCGTCCCGACGTCGTCCACCTTCCACTTGCGCCGTCAGATCTCCATCAGCGATCTTCATGGCGGACGTCGTAAGCTGCGCGATCGAACCGCTAATCATTCGCGAAAGCACCACCGTCACGATAATGGATGCGACTACGGCAACGATGAACAGAGCTATCATACCGATCCGGGCGGCGTATGCTTGAGCCATCGACATCTCGTGCTTGGCAAGGGCACGCTTGCGTTCGCGATCCCGCAAGGCGTCGAGCGCCGACTGCAACTCGGCATAGGACTTTTCGCCATTATTGCTCATCAGGTAGCCGGTCGCAGCGTCTGATGCGGCCATGTTGACGACCTGCCGAGTGATCACCGTATATGCTTTCAACGCCTTCTCGAGGGCAACCACGACATTCCTGTCGCCATCAGCAGGAGTGGCAGAGGAAATCTTTTCGGAGAGCGAGGCAGCTTCCCCTAGTTGCCGTTCCATGTCGCCGGCCAAGCGACTAAGAGCGGCTGGATCATCTGTATTGCTGGCCAGTGCTATAAAGCGATTGACGATTCTACCTGCTTCCGGGACGGCGCTCCCAAGAGCTGCCATCGTGTTCGCCTTCTCCACATCGACCGTTGTGAGCTCCTCCAAAAGGTTTGCCTGTTGGTCCAGCGAATAGATCGCAAGCGGAGCCATCAGGGAAAGCAGCAAGACCGCGATGGTGGGGGCAATGAAGAGCTTGCGTGTAATCGAGACGTTATTGAGCCATCCGGCCATAGGTCGAACCCCTGGATCGATCGCGTATTTGAGGAAGAGACGCGCCAACCCTACGGCGCGACGTAAGCCCCGCAAAACAGGAGAACTCGCCCACCTTGACTACCCAGGTCTTCTTGGGCTCAATCTTTCTGGTCATCGGGTTTGTGTACTTGTAAGTCAGCCAACCGGAGCCTTTGGATTGCGCTATGTTGACCAACTCATATGCGAAGTTTACATCATCGGGATCAGTTGCTTCTTTCATGCTCACCCCGATTAATTTCGGATTCATTATTGCGCGCACGACGACATTTTGGTCGAGCACGGCTACGAACAGATCGCCCCGCACAAACTCACCATTTGCGTCGCTAATTCTGGGAAAGGCTTTCTCGCCTTCGCTTGCCACGAGCGCAGCCGCTTTGTCGGCAAGCGCCTTCGCTTCGTCGGGTGTCGCGGCTTGAACCGGTCCCTGAACGATCACCATAAGCGCAAGCGCCGCCAAGACTTTTACGCTGAGTTTGAGCATGTTGTCCCCTTAGCTTCCAGCCATTGAAGTACGGACAACAAGTTCTGCGAGGTTCGGCTAACGTGTGGTTAAGACCGTCATTGCCCAGAGGCAATAGCCTCAATAGCCCGGACAATAGTGGCGCGATGCACCGCTTCCTGCAATCAGGGAGGCGAGGAAAAGTCTGCACTTCGCAGATGGTTCATGCCTCCCAAGACTTACGGCGTGCTTCGCACGCCGTTTTTTTGCCGCGAGGCACCTATGCGCACGCAGTGCCCGTTTTCAGGTCGACTATCCAATCCAAGGAGCCGGCATGTGATCGGTTCATTCAGCTTTGAGAATTTGCCCTGCCGGGTTGTGTTCGGCAGTGGCACGCTTGGCGCGGCGAAGACTGAAGTCGAACGTTTCGGCGGCAAGCGGGCGCTGGTGCTCACCAGGCCGGAGCAAGAGGCACAAGGTGCTGCACTGGGCGCCAGCCTGGGCCCGCGTTATGCCGGCATCTTTTCGGGTGCCAAAATGCATACGCCCGTAGAGGTAACCGAGCAGGCGCTTGCAGCGATGAAGGCTGCGAGGCCGATTGCGTGGTTTCTCTCGGTGGCGGCTCGACGACAGGACTAGGCAAAGCTTTGGCTTTGCGAACCGGTGTCAACCAGCTCTGCATCCCCAGTACATATGCTGGTTCGGAGATGACACCGATACTCGGAGAGACCGAAGGCGGACTGAAGACAACGGTACGCAATAACGCCGTGCTCCCCGAAACCGTTATCTACGACGTCGATCTCACGATGTCGTTGCCTGTGGGTGTTGCCGCCACCTCCGGCATCAATGCGATCGCCCATGCGGTGGAAGCGCTGTATGCCCGCGATCGCGATCCAGTCATCTCTCTCATGGCTGAGGACGGTATCCGCGCCCTCGCCAGCGCTCTTCCGGCAATTTCCAAAAGGCCCGATGATCGTGCGGCTCGCACCGAGGCGCTTTATGGCGCCTGGCTCTGCGGCATGTGCCTTGGCACCGTCGGCATGGCGCTGCATCACAAGCTCTGCTACACGCTTGGCGGAACCTTCGACCTACCCCACGCTGAGACGCACACCATCGTTATCCCGCACGCGCTGGCTTACAACGCGCCAGCCGTGCCCGACGCAACGATGCGCATTTCCCGAGCGCTTGATACCGACGATGCCGCCCGCGGACTATACGACCTTGCGCGCCGCCTCGGCGCAAAACTGGCGCTTCGAAATATTGGTATGCCCGAGGCCGGCATCGACGAAGCTGCCGACCTTGCAGTATCCAATGCCTACTGGAATCCCCGCGCCATCGAGCGCGATGGCATCCGAGATCTGATCGCACGAGCCTGGTTGGGCGCTCCGCCAGCCTCGATGGCTCCCGGGCGATAGAGCCCTGCTTCGATACCGAGCTTCGAGATTTGGAGGCGTCATGCGCAATTTCAACGAGAACACGATTACCAATGCGGTCCTTGCGCGCCTCAACGGTGCCAGCGATAAGCGCATCCGGGCAAGTGAGCGCCTTCCCAGTTTGCGGATTCCGACGTAGTCGCCCAGGCGTACCGATATGAAGTCGCCCGTGGATTGAACGAACCCGCTACGCGGGAGTGGGGCAAGCCTGCTGAACTGAGGTGTCCTGTCTGAGAGGATGTTGGTCTTCGCACCACCCCTCTCAAGACAGGAGACCCAGATGGCTACGATGAGCCCTCTTCGGCAGCGCATGATCGAGGACATGACGGTCCGCAATCTGTCGCCGTCGACTCAACAATCCTATATCTATGCGATCGCAAAGTTTAGCCGCCATTTCGGCTACGCCCCGGACCGGTTGAGTTTCGAGCAGGTCCGCGCCTACCAACTGCATCTCATCGGTCAAAAGCGTTCGTGGTCCCACATCAATCAGGTGGCCTGCGCGCTGCGGTTCTTCTACGGCGTCACACTCGGGCAGACGGAGGCATTCGAGCGGATCATCGGTGGCCAGAAGCCCGACAGGCTCCCGCTCGTGCTTAGTGCCGAAGAGATCGAGCGCTTCCTGGACGCGGTTACAGGGGTGCGCAATCGCGTCGTGCTGGCGACGGCTTATGCGGCTGGGTTACGGGTTAGTGAAGTCGTCCGCCTGAAGGTGAGCTCGATCGACAGCAAGCGAATGTTGATCCACATCGAGAACGGCAAGGGCGGCAGGGATCGTTACGCGATGCTTTCTCCGCGACTGCTGGAGATTCTACGTACGTACTGGATGCGAGCCCGACCGGGACTGTGGCTATTTCCAGGCCAAGACCCAAGTGAACATGTCAGCGTCCGCTGCGTCCAGGCGGCCTGCCGCGCCGCCCGCCGCCGCGCTCGGCTTGCCAAGCCGATTACTGTCCATACGCTCCGGCACTCGTTTGCGACCCATCTCCTGGAAAGCGGGATCGACATTCGCATCATTCAAGTTCTGCTCGGACATGCCGACCTGGGATCGACCGCGCGCTACGCTCAGGTTGCGACCAATCTGCTCGCCCGCACGACCAGCCCATTCGATGGACTCTCCGTTAGGGTGATCCCACCCAACTGAGCTGCGCATATGCGCCCCGTGCTTGAGGTGGCGGACATCCTCCGCCGCCACGGCGGCGCGTTCCGTGCCGCGCAGGGTCCTCGGCTGTCCTCCGATCAGCGCCGTGTGATGGCGGCCATCGAGGCGTGTCGCACAGCGACGCTCGGCGGCCACGTCGAGCGGTGCGACGACTGCGGTCTGGTCCGCGTCGCCTATAACAGCTGTCGCGATCGGCACTGCGGGTCGTAGAGGCTCGCCTTGATGACTGCGACTTTGGTGTTGTCAGGCACCAAGAGCGCCGGGACGCCGCCGATCGCCGCGAAGGCGCCAACATGGGCGCTGATCCAGTCGGCGAGCCCCTGCGTCCACGTCGCCTGCGCGTAGGTGAAGCTCGAGGCGCCGAGCACCGCGACGAAGATCTGCGCCGTCCTCCGCTCGCCGGTGAGGCGGTCGACCACCACCGGCACGCCATCGCCTGCGTAGTCGACGAACAATTTGTCGCCGGCCGCATGCGCCTGGCGCATCGTCACTGACAGGCGCCCCTCCCAGGCGCGGTAGAGCTCACAGAAGCGCGAGTACCGGTATCCGCTGGGCTCGGCGGCGATATATTCCTCCCATATGGGAGCCAGAAGAGGCCTCGTCACCCCGGGTTCGCTCTTGCGATACCCGGGTTCGCTCTTGCGATACCCCGGGCGACATCATCCCGGAATGGTGGGCGACATCATCTCGGAACGGGTGGGCGACTTCAAATCGGAATGGTGGGCGAGATCATCTCGGAATACTGGAGGGTTCAAATAGGTCCCGCGTCGCAGATCTCGCCGCAAGTCCAGCGCGGGACCTATTTGAAGCTGGATTGATCGAAGCCGCGTCTTGTGAGCGCGGACCTATGGGGCTCGATCTAGGCGCCGGTAGGCGCGATTGACCCGATGTCGGGCCCGCGAGCGAGTGTGGCCGCAGATTGTCGCTGATGTTGGCAGCAAAGGATGCCGCCGTCGATAGCGTCGAACGGCGCGTCAAGCCCAGGCGGCTGACTATCGCCCGTTCGCCGGGCGTTGTGAGCGTGCTTGATCGTTCCGACGGAGAACGTCGGCAGGGCAGCGTGTGCGGTGGGAGCGAACAAATCGAGGTCGTCGGTCATGATGTGTCGCAGCGAGGTGCTGCGCGTCGCTGCGCTGGCGCACGCGGCACAGGCCCAATCTCGACCATGCGGCCTCCGCAGATGGGGCATAAGTCGAGGGGTGACCAAGGAGGATGGCGCAGCGCTCACGATAGTTGACAGCTTCGGCAGGCGGAGGTGGCTGCGGCGCCTCAAGCGCCGCTCGGATGCGCGCGAGTTTGGCGGCGCGGCAGGCGTTCGCCAGGAAACCAAAATGACGGATGCGGCGAAACCCCTTCGGCAATATGTGGAGCAGAAAGCGACGAAGGAACTCCTCAGTGTCGAGCATCATCACTTTGGATTTGTTGCCAGCGCGATAATCCTTCCACCGGAAGCGGACGTGGCCCTCGTCACAGGTAAGGAGCCGGCCGTTGGCGATCGCCACGCGATGGGTGTAGCGCCCGAGATAGGCCAGAACCTGTTCTGGTCCGCCGAAGGGAACGCTTGGCATAGACGACCCACTCGACCTTGCGGACGGCGTTTAGATGGCGGGCGAATGCCGCTGGCTCGACGAGGTGCGCGAGATGGCCGAAGAACTGGAGCTTGGTGCCATTGAACGCCGCCTGCAGGCGCTCCAGGAACAGCCGACGATACAATCGTGACAGGACGCGAACGGGAAGGAAGAAGCCGGGGCGACAATGAACCCAGCTTCCATCAGGGGCGATCCCGCCGCCTGGCACGAGGCAATGGGCATGCGGATGATGCGTTAGGGTCTGGCCCCAGGTATGGAGAATGGCGATCATCCCGGTCTCGGCACCGAGATGCTTCGGGTCGGCGCTGATGAGACGGATCGTCTCGGCTGCTGCTTTGAGCAGGATGTCGTAGACCACCGTCTTGTTCTGCAGCGCGATGGCAGCCACCGGCGCCGGCACGGTGAAGACGACATGGAAATAGGGGACCGGCAGCAGGTCGGCCTGGCGCTCGGCGAGCCATTGGGCGCGCGCGAGCGCTTGGCACTTTGGACAGTGCCGATCGCGACAGCTGTTATAGGCGACGCGGACCAGACCGCAGTCGTCGCACCGCTCGACGTGGCCGCCGAGCGTCGCTGTGCGACACGCCTCGATGGCCGCCATCACACGGCGCTGATCGGAGGACAGCCGAGGACCCTGCGCGGCACGGAACGCGCCGCCGTGGCGGCGGAGGATGTCCGCCACCTCAAGCACGGGGCGCATATGCGCAGCTCAGTTGGGTGGGATCACCCTAACGGAGAGTCCATCGAATGGGCTGGTCGTGCGGGCGAGCAGATTGGTCGCAACCTGAGCGTAGCGCGCGGTCGATCCCAGGTCGGCATGTCCGAGCAGAACTTGAATGATGCGAATGTCGATCCCGCTTTCCAGGAGATGGGTCGCAAACGAGTGCCGGAGCGTATGGACAGTAATCGGCTTGGCAAGCCGAGCGCGGCGGCGGGCGGCGCGGCAGGCCGCCTGGACGCAGCGGACGCTGACATGTTCACTTGGGTCTTGGCCTGGAAATAGCCACAGTCCCGGTCGGGCTCGCATCCAGTACGTACGTAGAATCTCCAGCAGTCGCGGAGAAAGCATCGCGTAACGATCCCTGCCGCCCTTGCCGTTCTCGATGTGGATCAACATTCGCTTGCTGTCGATCGAGCTCACCTTCAGGCGGACGACTTCACTAACCCGTAACCCAGCCGCATAAGCCGTCGCCAGCACGACGCGATTGCGCACCCCTGTAACCGCGTCCAGGAAGCGCTCGATCTCTTCGGCACTAAGCACGAGCGGGAGCCTGTCGGGCTTCTGGCCACCGATGATCCGCTCGAATGCCTCCGTCTGCCCGAGTGTGACGCCGTAGAAGAACCGCAGCGCGCAGGCCACCTGATTGATGTGGGACCACGAACGCTTTTGACCGATGAGATGCAGTTGGTAGGCGCGGACCTGCTCGAAACTCAACCGGTCCGGGGCGTAGCCGAAATGGCGGCTAAACTTTGCGATCGCATAGATATAGGATTGTTGAGTCGACGGCGACAGATTGCGGACCGTCATGTCCTCGATCATGCGCTGCCGAAGAGGGCTCATCGTAGCCATCTGGGTCTCCTGTCTTGAGAGGGGTGGTGCGAAGACCAACATCCTCTCAGACAGGACACCTCAGTTCAGCAGGCTTGCCCCACTCCCGCGTAGCGGGTTCGTTCAATGCTGGGCGACATCGAGCGGAATCCGAACCCAGTTCATCCTCAAGACGATTCGCGACTTTTCAGTAATTCCTTTGCGGTGTGGATCGATCTTGCCTTATCGGTGACTTCTGATTGACGCTTAAGGTTCGGCGCCTTCCGGCGCCAAACTTCAAGAGCATTCGAGCCGCGAAGTCAGAACTTAACAGTGATGCCGCTATACAACGTCGATTCAGTGCAACTTCCAGCTCTTGCACCAGTGCAAACCGGGCTGTTGGCGTGATCCAGTCCGTACATGTTCTGCCAATAACGATACGCAACCCAAACGTCCATCAAATGAGAGTACTTGTCTCCCCACAGAACCTTGCTTGCATCTAGGGTCAACCGGATCGGCTCGCTATTAAACTCTGTCTTTGTAGGAATGACCCCCGGGACCACTACGCTTCCGGTACCGGTCCCCCTGGCACCATACCAAGCTGCGCGACCGCTAATGGCAAGTGGTGCCCATGCAGGTAGAAAACCGAGATCCATATAGTAGTTGATTTCAACCGCCCACGTCCCCTTGTATTCCAGATTTCCATCCGGGATGCCTGGCGACGGAGCCGCGAACGCTGGAGTCACGAACGCGCTGTGACCCCACTCCTTGTAGTACAGAGGAGCTACGTTGACGTAACCATGATAGGGCAGATTGAAAGCAAACTGGAGGCCAGCGACGACGGCCCGTTTAGCGGGCGCCAACAACATATTTGCGGTCTCGCCGTCTACGCCGACCTCAAATGAGATGTTTTGCAGCGGCCCGACGCTGAAGGCTTTGGTGTTGAATATTTGATTCCAACCGAACGTACTCCGAATCAGGCCATAGAATTCCGTAAGACCAGCACAGCCGGTGCCGAAGCCAGGACAAGGACCGGCCGGGTCGTTCTTATCCGCTTTTTGCAGCAGCAGGTTCATGAAGTTCGTACCGTACTGCCACGCGTCGAAATGAGTAAAGGCGAAAACCTGCTTTGCTGTCCTGTTCAGCGTGCCGGGATCCGTGGCCGTGTACTGATATGCGTAAGTCAGGCGATTGTCGTTGATTAGGAATAGTGGAGCGGGATCGGCTGACTTCTCCGGCGACTTTGCTGGTTCGGCCGCATAGCCCAAGTTTGTACACGAAGAAGCAACAAGCATGGCTCCCGCCATGGCAGTACGTAGAAGATGCGACATTGGAAGCGGTCCCCTTGATGTGATTCCCAGCCGCGGTTTACGTCCGCAGTTCGCGCCGAGTTCTTGCATTCGTCGGCTTTGGTACACACCGTTATCTGATCGAGATTCTAATCGCCGCCGAAATCTCTTGCTTCCAAGTACACTCCGATTGATCTCTTGTGACGCGGTCTTGCTTCCTCGATCACTTGAGCGAAGTAAATGCGCATATCGGAGGGCACCCTTATAGCGGTGAGCCAGGTATCCGCGATGTCAAATGCAGTCACGTCCACGTTGCTCGAGCAGATTGTCGTGAAACGTCCGCCGGCCATTGATAGCTTCGGGCTTTACTCGTTCATATCCGAGATACGGCTCGAGGCGATAGACACGCCCCGGCGCCAACAGGGACTCGGCTGCGACAATCGCAGCGACGCTGGCGAGACGTGTTCAACGGACCATCTTGCCATGATTAATCACCAGTGATTGCGTCGGGCATCCTCGCTCTCTCGCGGTACTGGCTCGGCGATACTCCAAAAGCAGATCTGAAGCTGCGGCTGAAGTGAGCCGGATCACTGAATCCCCACCTATAGGCGATAGCGTTTACAGGGCGGCCAAAAAGTGTTCCGTCCGCGAGGTCGCGGCCCGCGCGCGCCAACCGTTCCGCCCATATCCACTTCATAAGTGTGCGAGGCTCCCTCATGAACAGCCGATGAAGGTAGCCTTTGGAGAGTCCAACTTGCTTCGCGATCATCTTGGCGTCCAATTTGGGATCAGAGAGATTCTTCCACACAAATTCCCTAACGCGCTCGCGTTGAAAATTGTCCCGGCCCAAGCGGATGGCAGCCGCAAATCGATCAGCCGTCCCACTTCGAAGATGCTTTTCGAAGGAAATCGAAAGAATATGCGGCAACGCCGCGGCAAATCGGTCACCGTTCATCTCGTTTGGTACCGAAGCCAGGTCCAAGAACTCATCTACAATTGCACGGACGCAGCGGCCGGCATGACTTTCGCCCAATACAGCTACGGCAGTGCAGACATCAACCTCAGGAAATGTCTCTCGTAGCTGTCCGACCGAGACGTAGAGCGATTCGGACCACGGATCTGTCAACTCAATTCGAAAGGGGCGCGCGGTATCTGTCAGAAAGAAGTCACCCGGCCCAGCCCTCGACTGCCGCCCGTCCTGTCCGATTATTGCAGCGCCTTCCAGCTGCAACGACAGGAGGTATTTGGATTTTGCGGGCCTGGCAGCGTGACAAAGAGGCGAGATCACCACAGGTGAAGAAGAAAGCTGCGCGACTGGTAGCGATCTGCAATAGCGGCTCGCTATCCGGGCTACGAAGCGATCGTTACCAGCCGGATCCACGTGAAAGTTGACGGAGAAGAACCTGTTGATCTGCGCCTGGAAGGAAGCGCCGGTAAGGCAGGTTTGTCCGCCGATATCAGCCGCACTCATCGAGGGCGCTCTCTTGGCAAATGGTGACTTTTCCCAAGCGAGTCCGTTCAGCGGGCTCTGCGAAATTGTCTTGCCGGCGTCTCGAATGCATCGCTGCACCAAGATTCGCTTGTCGCGATAAGCGACTCGTAACGACGCGTGCCGCGCCACGGGGGTACAGCTATTGACAGATTGCCTTCGGGGAATGGAGGCATGGCTGGGTCCGGCGATTGGCGCAGGACGATGTAGCCGCTTGGTCGTTCATGCACTCCTAAGGATTCCATCCGAAACCAAATGAGATTCATGGCTGTCCGCTGGTGACTCGTCCTCCGATCTCACTCAACCCAGCCGCATCCCGCACATGGCGAGCATGATGACGAGCGCCAAGGCAGCACTGAACAATGTGCCGGCCAGCCAAACGCGTGAAGCAATCGCCTCGCGCGCGCCATGAGCGATCATCACCACACGAAGTCCCGAAAATAGGTGAGCGATGACGACGAAGACCCCAATCGCATAGTGCGGGATGAGCCTGGCGGCCCAGGCGTCATGAATAAGCCCGTTGGGTGCGCCGGTCGCGAAGCCCCAGCCGGTCGGAATGCCGAAAAAGGCTCGAGCCAGAATGAACACTGCGGTCAGATGTCCAAGGATGTAGACCGAGAGGTAGAATCCGGTTGCGAGTTGGAAAGTCCGGTAGAAGTCGCCTCGGAACGCGCTCCACTTCCAAGCCAGCACGAAGCCGCTGATGACTTGGAATGACATTGCGGCCACCAGGATCGGTTCGCCGATCGGCGAACGATAAACCTTGCGACCCATCTCCATGACCTCCGCATGCGCGGGTTCACCTCCCCACGCGAATAGGTGGTTGGTAAGATGGAAGATCACGTAAACCACGACGATCAGGGCCGATATGCCGTGAGCCACCCGCAGTGTCGCCGCTGGTTCGCTGGTCGCCCGCTTGACTTCTCCAGGGGAAGCAAGGACGGACCAAGCGATGCCAGACGCCCAGATAATTGCCCATGTGGCCTCATCGGGCAGCGGGATTGAAAAGAGAAACTTGGAGACCCCCACAAAGCAATAGAACGTCGGGGCGGCCACGACCGCGTAGGCCAACCTGCGCGCGCGGATCTCTAACGCCAAGGGTACGGTAGGCGACATGGGCACGGCGAACACCCGATAGAAGGCGTAGAGCGGCACTGCGAACATGAGCGCGAGCATCACCGCGGCGATCGCGATTCCACGGACCGTCTGCGGAGTACCCGGATCGCCCACAGCCCAGTGGAAACCGTCGACAAAAAGCGGATATACGAGGGCGAAAGCAGCCGGCGTCGCTGCGGCCCAAGCGAAGCGATTGCCGACTCTCCAAGAGTTGTCGACTTGCGCGTCTTCGACGACTGCCATTGAACGGTCCCCCTCGTTGTCCGATCGATGCACTACACATAACCTCGGACGAGGGCCGCCTGCAGGCCTAAGATCAAACTAAATTTGCGTACCAATACCAGCGAACTTTTTGGTCGGGCTGGGGTCGAGCGTGCCAATTCGCCAGGCCCGGTCGTTGTTGAGCATGATGTCCGGACTGCGGGATCCATCGTGATGGCGCAGAGTCCAAAGGCGACCGCTGGATCCACGAGAATAGACTCACTCGAGTGGTCTTCAACTGACGCGCCAAGCCGCTCCGGGGTGCCCTAAAAGCCTCTGTGAGCATGTCCCTCCACGCCCAGTGCATTCGTCAAGCGATCTACGAACGCAAGTATTTCTTGGGCCTATCTTTGCAACCAAAAGTCGGCTGTTGTGAGCCATACTGTTTCGGTGACGAAAACACGTGACGTCGGCGCATGCGTGGCACCCAACAGCTTGATTGATAAACACACCGGCCTTTGAATGGTGGGTTACCCATGAACCGATCCAATCTGCCTAGTCCTTCTACGAGAGGACGATACCTTGGCCCGGATTTTGATCAGCTTCGACACGCGATCACAGCAGCAGATTACGGCAGCTTCCGGCAAGCAGCCGAAATGCTGTCAATCAAACAATCAACTGTCAGCCGATCAATTCGACTCCTCGAACACAGGCTGGGTAGTTCGATTTTCGAACGAACGAGCGGTGGCGTGCGCGCAACATCAACCGGCCGTCAGTTTCTGCGCATGGCGCGCTCGATAGTCGAGCAGTTAGACACACTCGCCACGATTATAAAGGCCAGTGGACGTGGCGAAGCCGGTCGGCTCTCAATCGGCCTCTGTACATCTCTTACGGCGGGTAACCTCAGAGCGTCATTGCTGGATTTCCGGCGGAGATTCGCTCAGGTCGAACTTGTCATTTTTGAACGTCGACGAGCGCGTTTGGCTACTGCACTTCGTAATGGCATTCTCGATGTTCTGATCTTAACAGGCAGTGGTCCACGACTAAGCAGCAATACAAAGCCGCTTTGGAATGAGCGCATCCTTGTTGTGTTGCCCAAGGAACATCTATTGGCCGACCGAGAAATCATCTATTGGACGGACTTGCGTGGTGAGACCCTCATCTTAAGCGAATACGATCCAGAGCGCGACATTGAAGATCTCTTAATTTCTAAACTGGTCTCGCCCGATGATCGTCCTAAGATTGAACGTCATGATATCAGTCGGGGCGTTGTAAAAAGTCTGGTCACGATGAATTTCGGTATTAGCCTTGTCTTGGAATCAGACATTGGGGCTAATTTTTCTGATCTAGTATTTCGCGAACTACGTGACGGCGCTGGACCCAGCGTATTGGGTTATTGCGCCTACTGGCAAGAGAGCAATGAAAATCCCACCCTCGATGCTTTCCTAAAGCTGCTGTCTGAGCGTTATCCCTCGCCTCGACCAGCACGCTGACATGCGCGGCGCGCCCTGATGAAATTCCGATCCATTGCCATGAACCGCGCTAGCATAGGTGCGATCAACTTGGCGGGATCGGTGATCTGCTGTCCGGTTTCGCGCCCAAGGATTTCGGCATAAGCGATAAGATCGCGGTGGACCTTTGCCGGCAATTCGTGCGTAAGCTTGACCGGCTTATCGTCCTCGATTGCTCCAAGTTTGAGGTTAGCCATTCTTCTCATCCCTTGTAGGGCTCAAGCACCAGATCGCGATTGACGATTACTCTCACCGGATATCCCGGGCGTATCGTCAACGTCGGCTGGATGTTGAGATTGCGCCGGACCACCTGTTGGCCGGCTTGATTGAGGGAATTCCCCGTACCGCGTCGTAAAGCCTGAACAATGGCGCTGTTTGGATCGCTAGCGTCGGCGCCCAAATTCATCTCACTGCCGACGGCGAGTAGCGTCGATAGCGCCGCTGCTCCGGCTAACTCTTTCCAATGGTTGTCGACCTCATCCTGAAGGCCCGAATAGCCCGCAGCATCCGCGCCAGGCTGGCGCTCCAGCACAATCGAACGTCCACTCGGCATGATGAGCCGGGTCCAGACAAGGAGCACGCGGGACTGACCGAATGCGACCTGGCTGTCATAGGTCCCTATCAATCTTGCTCCCTGCGGGACTAGGCGGACTCGCCCCGTCGGAGTATCGAAGACGTTCTCCGTCACCTGCGCCGTGATCTGGCCCGGCAGATCAGATCGGATTCCCGTGATGAGAGCTGCCGGAATGATTGTCCCCGCCTGCACCACGAAGGGCGATACTGGTCTTACCAGGCGATCGGGGCTTGTTGTCCGCCGATCAACAGGCGCGTTGACGAACGCAAGTTTTCGGTCCTGTGCGTTCTGCGCGAATGCTTCATCGTAGGATATTGTCGCGTTTGAAGATGTCTCGCTTGAGGCCGGCGCTGTGGGCGAATTCCGGAGGTTGGTGCTGGCAAACACCTTGCTTATGCGCGCTGCCTCAGCTTCCTGATTGACCCGCTGCTGTTCGGCATCGATGGCCAGCGGACCGGACTGCGATGAGACCTGTGCCGCAACGATTGGACGGCCGAGATCGCCCGGCAGAGGTGGGCCGAGCCGGGGTACATCGTGTGGAACTCCGACATAATCCTTCGGCAGCGTAGAAAGCCCGTCCGCGACGTTGTTGTGATCAATCGAATAGAGCTCTTTTGGCGCCGAAAGCCGCTTTGAGTTGTCCTGCAAAGACCACACCACCGCACCGCAAATGATCGCGAGAGCCATGGCGCTGCCGCTGAGGAGTATCTTGCGGGAGAGGCGCGTGACTCGGGGCCGTTCTGTCCGCAGCCTTAGGGATACGGCGCTCTCATCCGGCTGCTGCGGCGGAGAAGCATCGTGACGCTTGCCATTTGCCTCGCCGGTCTCGCTCACATGATTCTCCCGTCACTTCGAACGATCCGCACCTTCTCCTGTTTCTCGCCTCCGAGTCGGAGTTCGGCGGCCGCGAACAGCCGATCGACAATCAGCACATTGCCGTACGCACGGTAATTGACGTGTTCAGTGCCTCCATCAGGTCCGATAACGAAGAGCGGCGGCATCTCACCCTGACCGATGCCAGGCGAGAACTCGATATAGACCTTGCGGCCATCATCATACGCGGTGACGGGACGCCAGGGCGGGCTGTCTCCCTCCATGGTGTAGCGATAGCGACGCTGTGCCTGCTCAGGGATGAAGGGCGTCGGCGGCAGAGTTCGATCGCGCGTGGACCGATCTTCCGGGTAAAACCAGGCAACGGATGGCATGTAGGACTTTTCGCGGGAACGAAGCTCGATCAGGTAAGTCCGCCGATCGGTGTTGACGACGAGATTGGTTTCGATCGAGGGGCGTGTTGGCTTTATCATGATGTGGACACGCCGCGTATCACCGCTTCCGCTCTCGGTATCGCCGACTACCCAGCGCACCGTGTCACCTGCGGAGACTGGCCCCGAGCCGATCAGTTGCTCACCGGGCTCCAGTGCAATGTCCGTGATCTGCCCGGGAGCAGCGTAGATTTGATAGAGGGCACCCGGACTATAGGAAAACACCTGCACCGCATTGAAGTAGCCCCCTTTCCGAGGCTCCACACGAGCAGCGTCATTCGCGTTATCAATTCGCTCGATCGGCTCCTTCGCCTCTCCTTTCTTGCCGCCGCGTGCCGCCTTCCAGGAAGGCGGGACATGCAGTGGTCGCGGACGATCGTCCGCAAGCGCTGGCGGCTCAGGCAGCGGCGGGACTTCGCTGTCATAGCTGATTTGCGGAGGCTTGAACGCGGTACACCCTCCAAGCGCAGACACACAGACCAGCAGAGCGAACGGTAGGCGCGACCTAACTCTCGGTGACGCAAGAACGAGATCTGACAGCATTGTTAGCCCATCTCCTTCGACCAGTTGATCGCGTTGACGTAGATGCCAAGTGGGTTCTTGCGCAGCCGGTCGAGATCGCGCGGCATTTCCACGATGATGGTAAGAATTGCGGTCCACCGTTCGGTCGCGGCAAGCTGACCGTTTTCATACCGACGCTCGATCCAGGCTAATCGAAAGCTGTCGGGAGATGCCCGAATGACGCTCGAGACTTCGACAGCGACCTGCGTCTTGCCGAGCTTGTCGAAGGGATTGTTGTTGCGCGCATAATCATTGAGCGCGACCGCGCCGCGGTCCGTCGTAAAATCATAGGCACGCAACCAATCCTGGCGCAGGACAATGGCGTCGATCGGCAGGCCACGAACATGCTCGATGAACCGAGCGAGGTGAAAGGCGATCTGCGGATCGGTAGGCTGATAGGCTACATTCGCGGGAGCGACATTCCTGGCCTCACCAAGCCGGTCAACTTCGACGACCCAGGGCGTGACCGTTCCGTTGGCTGACTGCCAAACCAGGGCTCCGGCAAAGCCGACGGAGAGAAATAGGCAGCCAAAGGCCATCAGGCGCCAGTTCCTGGCCTGGACGCGGGCCGACCCAATACGGTCATCCCAGACCTGAGCGGCTCGTTGATAGGGAGTTGCCGGCTCGGGCGCACGTCCATAGTGAACGGCCGATCGTTTGAACATGCTTTGACCTCAAGACATGGTTGAGAACGGGATGCGAGAATCTGAAGTCATTGGTCCTTCTGCGAGAGGTCGACAGATCCGCCACTTCCGCCGTGATCGCCTGAACGGACCGCTTGCGTCGCGGCTGACGCTCCATGACTGATGGTCTGCGCCCGTTTCATGCGCCGAACCCAAGAGGGCGTGCCCACGGATGACGTGGAAGAAGGATCATCGACATCGCCGCCGCGGCCGCTCCCAGTCAGGCGGGCGGCGGCTGAGCGCAAGGGACTTGCGGTAGCTGAAGCGCCCGCTTCAGCAGCACCGGACAGGCCACCGGCCCGTAACGCGCCCGAGGCGCTACCGGCCACGGCCCCTATCCCCCTTGCCGCACCAGAGGCTGCGCTGCCGGCCAGTCCAGCGCCGCCCGCCGCGAGACCCGCTCCTGCCGCGACCACCCCGCCGGCCGCCAGCCCTGTGCCAACGGCTGCGCCGGC
Source organism: Bradyrhizobium sp. USDA 4486 (assembly GCF_054057995.1). Taxonomy (NCBI): domain Bacteria; kingdom Pseudomonadati; phylum Pseudomonadota; class Alphaproteobacteria; order Hyphomicrobiales; family Nitrobacteraceae; genus Bradyrhizobium; species Bradyrhizobium sp. USDA 4486. The sequence goes on along the minus strand of NZ_JBSRZV010000001.1, from coordinate 625,390 downwards.
ACCAAGCTGCGGGCCTCCAGAGACAATGCCGTTGGCGATACCGGATCCGAAAATACCCAGGCCCAGCAGCGCGAGAGCGCCCAGCACCAGCGCCATCGCATTTTCAATCGTCGGCTGATTGCCGCCAAACCCGGCCGTGAACTGCGCAAACAAGGTCGAGCCGATGCCGACAATGACGGCCAGCACCAGAACCTTGACACCAGAGGAGATCACGTTGCCGAGCACGCGCTCGGCGGCAAACGCCGTCTTTCCGAACAGGCCGAACGGGATCAGCACAAAGCCGGCAAGCGTCGTCAGCTTGAACTCAATGAGCGTTACGAACAGCTGAATCGCCAGAATGAAGAAGGCCAACAGCACCACGATCCAGGCAAACAGCAGAACCGCGATCTGGACGAAGTTTTCGAAGAAACTGACATAGCCCATCAGCCCCGAAATAGCTTCGAGGATCGGGCGCCCGGCATCGAGTCCGACTTGTGCAATCCGTCCTGGCCGCAGAAAGTCTGCGGACGAAAGGCTCGTGCCTGAGGCCTTCAGGCCTAATCCCGCGAAGCTTTCGAAAACAACACGTGCAAGGCTGTTCCAGTTACCGATGAGGTAAGCGAAGACGCCAACGAAGAGGGTCTTCTTGACGAGGCGGGCGATAGTGTCCTCATCAGTCCCCCACGACCAGAATAGGCCAGCCAGCGTGAGATCGATAGCGGCTAACGTGGTGGCGAGATATCCGACGTCGCCTCCGAGCAGCCCGAATCCGGAATCGATGTAGCGGGTGAAGGTTTCCAGGAACATGTCGATGACGCCGGTGCTGCCCATTGGTCACTCGCTTTGCGCTGGCAGGGATGGATAGCCCGACGGAAGGCGGCTTTCGTCCTTGGGCGGCACTGGAGTTAAAGATCGCGCCTTAGGCTCCGGATATGTTAAGGACCCGTTCTGACCGAAGAACTGACGACGCTTCTCGGCCCAGATCTTTTGGCATTCGACAAGAGCGTCTCTCTGCTCGGAACTGACGGAGCGGCATCGCTCGAGCTTTGCCGCCATCGGGTCAGAATTCGGAGCCCGCGACCCGGAAGATTCGGTATCACTTTCGTCGCCGCGCAGGCGGATCGCGCAGGCAGCGACGACCAGAACAGCAATTAGGGCGGCTGCGGCCATCGGGAGGCGTTCAAGCCTGTTGATCATCATCGGTGGAACATCTGCACTGCTGTCGATTGATAACCTTGACCCCGGGTCAGAAAACGTCGCAGCTGCTCCCTGCCCTGATCCTGGGCCGCAGCTCTTTGAGTGGCCTCCAGGTTTTGCGCTCGCCCTTGGGCCGCGACGGCGGCGGTGAGATCGGCAATCTGCTGTGCCTGAAGCGCCAGAAGCTGATTGCCGGCCTGGCTTGCCTGCAGCGCGCCTGTCGCGCCCTGGCTTGCTGTCACCAAGGCCGACATCTGGGTCCGGCTGGTTTCGAGATTGCCGACAACGGTCGCCTGCACCCGCATCGCGTCCTGCAGACCCGCCACAGCGTTCTGCCAGCGCATTTGTGCGTTGGTGGCAAGTGCCTGCTCAGGCAGGTTCGCAGACGCCGGCGCGTAGGTGGTGGAGAACGCACGATCGATCTGCTGGACGTCATAAGCGATGCGCTGCGCCTGTCCGAGCAGTTGCTGCGTACGCTGAATCGATTGCTCGAGCTGCCGCAAAGACGAGTACGGCAGACTCGCCAGGTTCCTGGCCTGATTGACCAGCATCTGCGCTTCGTTTTGCAGCGAGGTGATCTGGTTGTTGATCTGCTGCAGTGCGCGCGCCGCGGTCAGTAGATTCTGCCCGTAATTGTTGGGATCGAAGACGATCCACTGCGCTGCGGCCTGCAAAGGAGCTTGGACAGCGGCAATTGCGATGAAACTCGCTGTCAGGAGCGGGCGGAGGCGGATCATCAGAGGCCCCCTTCCTTGGCGAGCTGTGGGATGAGATCGCAGGCCCAGCTAATGCCGCGGGCCTCGAGCCAGCCGGCTACGAAACCTTCTCTTCCGTGTTCGGCCAGTACCCCCTCAATCAGAGCCTGATCCGCTTTCGACGAAGCCGCGGTAAAGGACAGCGCAACCTCGCCAAGGCCGAGCTCGAACAGCCGATTGCCCCTGCGGGCCTGGCAGTAGTAGTCCCGCTTCGGCGTCGCGCGGGCGAGGATCTCGATCTGGCGGTCATTGAGGCCAAAGCGCCGGTAGATCGCCATGATCTGCGGCTCGATCGCACGGTCGTTGGGCAGGAGGATCCGGGTTGGGCAGCTCTCGATGATGGCGGGCGCAATCGTGGAAACGTCAATGTCGGCCAGCGATTGCGTGGCGAAGACGACCGAGGCGTTCTTCTTGCGAAGCGTCTTCAGCCACTCGCGGAGCTTGCCGGAAAAATCGGCGTTATCAAGCGCGAGCCAGCCCTCGTCGATGATGAGGAGGGTTGGACGGCCGTCCAAGCGATCCTCCAACCGGTGAAACAGATAGGAAAGAACTGATGGCGCGACCGCAGTCCCGATCAAACCATCGGTCTCGAACACCTGGACGGAAGAATGCCCCAGCTGCTCATGTTCGGCATCGAGCAACCGGTCATACGGACCACCCAGGCAATAAGGCTGCAACGCCCGCTTCAGCACATTGGATTGCAGAAGGACGGCGAACCCTGTGAGGGTCCGCTCCTGGACCGGCGCCGAAGCCAGCGAGGTCAGCGCTGACCAAATGTGATCCTTGGTCTCCGGCGTCACCTCGGTCCGTTCGCGGCCCAGGATCGAAGCGATCCATTCGGCTGCCCAACCTCGCTCCGAGACGTCATCGATACCCGCCAGCGGCTGGAGGGCCACGAAATCCGAGGATTCTCCCGCAACGGCGCCGCCGAGATCATGCCAGTCGCCGCTCATGGCGATCGCAGCGGCGCGGATCGATCCGCCGAAGTCGAAGGCATAGATTTGCGCGTCGGGATAGCGACGAAACTGCAGCGCCATCAGTGCGAGCAGCACCGATTTGCCGGCGCCGGTCGGGCCAACGACCAAGGTGTGTCCGACATCTCCGGCATGCAGCGAAAACCGGAACGGGGTCGATCCTTCCGTCTTGCCAAAGAACAGCGCGGGTGCCTTGAAGTGTTGATCCCTCACCTCTCCCGCCCATACCGCTGACAGCGGAATCATATGGGCGAGGTTCAAGGTCGAGATCGGCGGCTGGCGGACGTTGGCATAGACGTGACCCGGCAAGCTACCGAGCCAGGCTTCGACGGCATTGACCGTCTCTACCATGCAGGTGAAGTCCCGGCCCTGGATCACCTTTTCGACAAGCCGCAGTTTCTCGTCGGCTGCCTGCGGATCTCGGTCCCAGACCGTGACTGTAGCTGTTACGAATGCCTGTCCGATCTGATCTGAGCCCAATTCCTGGAGTGCGGCATCCGCATCGATTGCCTTGTTGTGCGCATCGGTGTCGAGAAGGCTAGAGGCTTCGTTGGTCATCACCTCCTTCAGGATCGCCGCGATCGACTTCCGCTTGGCAAACCATTGCCGCCGAATCCTGGTCAGGAGTTTCGTGGCATCCGTCTTGTCGAGCATGATTGCCCGGGTCGACCAGCGATACGGGAATGCCAGCCGGTTGAGATCGTCGAGAATTCCGGGCGTGGTCGCCGTCGGGAATCCGATTATGGTCAGAACGCGAAGATGTGCTTCGCCCAACGCCGGCTCGAGGCCACCGGTGAGCGGCTGATCCGCAAGCAGCGCGTCGAGATACATGGGAATTTCCGGCACCCGGACTCGATGCCGTTTGGTCGAGATCGTGGAATGCAAGTAAGTGAGCGTCGCTTCGTCATCGAGCCAGCCACATTCCGGCATAAAGCCTTCAACGAGTTGGAGCACACGGTTGGTCCGATCGACAAAGCCGCTGAGCACCTCGCGCGCATCTGCCCCTAGGGTGCGATGGCTGCCCTCGTACAGCAGTCGCTCCGCCATCGCGGTCCCCTCCTCCGGCGGCAGATAGAGGAAAGTCAGGTAATAGCTCGATTCAAAGTGGCTGCCTGCTTCCTCGAACTGCGCCCTACGTTCTGCGTCGACGAGAGCGGAGGCGACATCCGGAAAGGTATCCGGGGGATAGGCGCCGGCCGAGTGGCGCTGGGCCTCGACGAATATCGCCCAAGCGGAGCCCAGACGACGGACTGCGTTGTTCAGGCGCCCCGCGACTGCGACAAGTTCGGCCGGCACGGCGCTGTCGAGATCCGGTCCCCGAAACCTTGCCGTCCGTTGAAACGAGCCATCCTTGTTGAGGATGATCCCCTCATCGACGAGCGCAGCCCACGGCAGGAAGTCAGCAAGGCGGGTGTTCGAATGGCGATATTCGGAGAGGTTCATCATGGAGAGTTCACGTGTTGAGGAGACCGGGAATGCGAACGTGCCGGCGCACGACCTCGACGAAGTTAGGATCGCGCTTGGCGGCCCAAACGGCCGCTAAGTGGCCGATGAACCAGAGCAGAAGGCCGGCCAGCCAAAGGCGAAGCCCGAGGCCGAGTGCCGCGGCCAATGTGCCGTTGACGATCGCGACCGAGCGTGGAGCGCCGCCCAGCAGGATCGGCTCGGTGAGCGCGCGGTGCACGGTCGCGACAAAGCCTGGTACTTGCTCGTCCATCAGATCACCACGCCGCCGCCGAAGGAGAAAAACGAGAGGAAGAAGCTCGATGCGGCGAAGGCGATTGACAGACCAAACACGATCTGGATCAGCCGCCGGAAGCCGCCTGACGTATCGCCGAATGCGAGCGAGAGCCCAGTCACGATGATGATGATGACAGCGATGATCTTGGCTACCGGTCCTTCAACCGATTGCAGGATCTGGTTGAGCGGCTGCTCCCAGGGCATGTTGGAGCCGGCGGCCCAAGCCGGAACACTGAGCGAGCAGAACGCTGCAATCGCCGTGGCCGAACGGATGCCGAGCCCGGGAAAGGATCGAACGCTCATGACCGATCTCCAATTGCTGAAAGGCTGTAGTCGCCCGACGCCCCTAACCCGGCTACACAGGCGAGTTCGGCGAGGCGGCGCTCGGCACCACGGCCAGCGAGCACGGCAATCACGTTGACGGTTTCGGCGATCAGCGCGCGCGGTACAGTGACGACGGCTTCCTGGATGAGTTGCTCAAGACGGCGCAATGCACCAAGCGCAGTACCCGCGTGGATGGTACCGATTCCGCCGGGGTGGCCGGTGCCCCAGGCCTTAAGCAGGTCGAGCGCTTCAGCCCCGCGGACCTCGCCAATCGGAATGCGATCGGGCCGCAGGCGAAGCGAGGAACGGACAAGATCGGACAGCGAGACCACGCCGTCCTTGGTGCGCAGAGCCACCAGGTTCGGCGTCTTGCACTGAAGCTCGCGTGTATCTTCGATAAGAACGACTCGGTCGCCGGTCTTGGCGACTTCGGCAAGGAGCGCGTTCGTCAGCGTCGTCTTCCCTGTCGATGTACCGCCGGCCACCAGAATGTTCCGTCGCGCCATGACTGCAGTTCGCAAGGCGGCGGCCTGATCTGCGGTCATGATCCCGGCCGCGACGTAGTCTTCGAGCGTGAACACCGCCACTGCCGGCTTGCGGATCGCGAACACTGGCGCGGCAACCACCGGCGGCAGCAAACCCTCAAATCGTTCCCCGGTCTCCGGCAATTCGGCCGAGACGCGAGGCGCCCCAGCATAAACCTCGGCGCCAACGTGGTGCGCGACCAACCGAATGATCCGCTCACCGTCGGAGGCGGTCAGGGTTTCGCCAGTGTCGCTCAACCCGCTCGACAGCCGATCAATCCATAGCCGGCCATCGGGATTGAGCATCACCTCGACAATTGACGGGTCTTCCAAGAATCGCGCGATTGCGGGCCCAAGCGCCGTGCGCAGCATGCGTGCTCCGCGCGAGCTGACCTCCGGCTGAAACGAATGGATTGTCACCCAGACCCCCAAGGAGCTGAGGGTCCCAAAGCGCCCTCAGATGGGGATCATTAGAAAAAGCAGACACTCGATTGGCGCAACAAGGGCGTGCGGTGTTCGCAGGCTAGCGTAGGAAAAGAAAGGTCCGCCAAGATGCGCTGTGCGGGCGCGTGAGCTGCGCCATTGGTGACGATTGTGAACGAGGTAGCGAGGCTTTCCTCACCACTCGCCGCTTTCATGCGGTTCGAACATACCAATCTCAGTCGAGGCAATAAGTGCCTCAACTGGGACTGTGTTACTCACAAGATCGCGAAGAAAGTATGCCCGCGCTCGCCAATCCATAGAACGAAGCCATGGGACCACGAACCAAGCCAATGCCATGATCTGTACAGCAACGCTGACAGCGAATGCGACCTGATAGGCGATGGCGGGATAGTGGCCGTCCTGGGGAGTCCACTGCTCCAGAATGAGCCCGGTTGCGTACTGGACCACGAACGCCCACCCGAAATGAAGCACGTTCAAGCTGCCATTGGCCCGAGCGGCGAGTTCGCTTGGGAAGTATTCCGCCATGATCGCAAAGCTGAGGACTGTTGCCGCGCTGACAATCGAAATGACAAACCACGGCAATTGGGACGGCAACGACAGGCGCACGATCAATGCGAGTTCGGCAATCACAAACAACCCTACGACCGCCGCGAACAAGTTCTCCATCGCTATCCCACGTCTGCGCAATCGGTCAGCTATCGTCCCGAGCAACAAGGCACCGAAACAAATTCCGATTGCCATCAGAAAGAGCTGGATAATCAAGGCTTCGCGGTTGAGACCTTCGACGTCCGTAAGCCAAGGGGCGGCCCACAGGCCCTGCAACGACCAGGCGGACCCGATACAGCTTGCGGAAAGCGGTGCTATTCGCCAGAAGCGGGGATCCCTGTAGATCGCTCTCAGGGGCGGCCGCCGCGTCACTACTGGACGCGCAGCTTCGGGGACCGCCAGGAAGATCAGGAGAGCCGCAGCGAGCGTCGCGGCTGCCGAAAGCTCGAACAGCCCGCGCCAGCCTGTGTGGGCCATTAGCCATTCGGCCGGCGCCGTTGCCGTCACCCCACCCAGTGCGCCCAGCATGATCATGTAGCCATTGATAAGGGGGACGCGTTCTCGTGGGAACCAGGTGACGATAGCCTTGAGCCCGGCCATCAATGCGGCAGCCACCCCAAGCCCGATCAATGCGCGGGCAATCAGAAGCCCCAGAAGGTTCGTTGACGTCGCAAACAGTGCCGCCCCGGCGGCGGCCACAATCAGGAGCATACTCTGTACGCGACGTGGGCCAAAACGGTCCAACAGCGCCCCGATTGGAATCTGAACCGCTCCAAACACCAGAAAGTATACCGACGTCAGCAGCCCAAGGTTGGCTGCATCGAGTCCCAATTCAGCTGAGAGCGACCCAGAGATCAACGTGTTGATCGTGCGGAACAGGTAGGAGAGATAGTACCCCGCGGCGAAAGGAAGAAAGACACACGCGATCAGGCGCCAAGTCGGAAGTCGCTCGCATTCGGGGTGACTTTGCTTGAGCGGTGAAGCCCTCATCGCGGCGCGCGCGATGCAATCGGAAGCGCTCGCCGATTTAGCAGAATGCGTTTGGCAGATGCCGAAAGTTGCGGTTGCTGCCGTCCTCCTCGACGGCAGCGTTCAGGTCGGCAGTTGCGTAGGGGACGGTAGCAGGGGGCGCCTCCTGGTCGCTATGAGCCGACACAAGCGAAGCGTTGTCAATCGGAGAGGCATCAGGTCCAGGCGCATTGACCTGCTCAATCGCCTCCCGCATCAAGGATCTTCCCGACCGAACGCGCCGGTCGACCTGCTCGGCCAAGGCAATGAACCGTTCCTGGCCGACCGCACACGCCTCTCGCTGTTGTGGTTGAGGCATGGTGGGCGTAACGGTCAGGTGATATCGGGCGTGTAGCGAGACCGTTTCGGCAATGGTCCGGAGGTCGCCGTCCAGACGCTCGAGCTGGCTTGTGATACGCGCGAGAGCCTCGTGAATGAGCCCTTCGATTGGTGGGGCCGGATCAAGAAACCGCTCGAGAGCAGCTTCCACCACCATGCTTTTGCCAACGCCAGGACGGTCGGTGGCAGCTTCCAGCCGCTTGATAAGTTGTTCGGTGAGCTTAACCGTGACCTTTTTGGTTACAGCAGGGCTCTCCTGTGCTGGTCGCACGGCTAGAGTGGCTAGTCCCAAACTTGCCCCGTTTATTCCGTCGAGTTCAGCGTCGATACCCACGGTCGACCTCCCCGAATGCACGAAGATCTTGCGCCCGCATGCGAAGCGTGCGCTCGAAACTCGCGACAGATGACAGTGATTGCCCCAGCGACGATGGGACGACAGAAGGAGCAGGAAGGCCGCTACTTCAACTGCAGGAAGTCCGAGGGCGTAGTCTGGCGTAACGAAAGAAGGAAATGGCGGGTTGATCCTTGGCGCGGCGAAGACTTCTTGCCTGCCAAGCAGCTCGCTGCCGAAATCGCCTACTCGGGCGTGCCAGACGCCTGCAAGTCGCTGCTCACTTCCTTCAGGACGGTTGATCCGCTGGAGAGCCGCCGTCCAAGTGCTTCAACAAAGTGATCGTAGCGCTCGGCGCCCTTCGCGCGCGCGGGGGCACTAGACTGCTCGGGCAAGGCTGGCGTCGACGTCAGCCAGAAGCGTATGAACAGCGCGATCGTCTCAAGCGTCACGGTGTCGTTGCGTTCGAGACGTTCGAGCAGCCGCGCAATCCGATCCAGACGCTTGGCAATGGCGGCCTCGCGCCGGTCGGACTCGTCAGGCGAAAGGAATGAGCCGATCGCGGCCTCGGCGACCAGCGACTTGGGTTGGCCACGGCGCTTTGCGAAGGCATCCAGCGTCCTGAAGGTCTCGGGATCGAGGTAGATGCTGAGCTGGACCTTTTTCATCTCGATCCGCTCAAAGCTCCATACCATCATCGGGGTCGAGGCTGACAGCACGCGCGATGCCTTGCATGGACCGGTTCAGCGCCAGTGCCTGCACAGTATCGGCGTCTCCGTCATGAGGGCCGGCGTCAAACTCGTGTTCGGCGAGGGGTGTCTCGATCACGACCTCCTCATGCTGCGGCAATTCCGGCTCGCGGCGAAGACCGCCATTCGGGTCGCCGCCCCTGCCCTTCTGCCGCGTGAGCAACTCCATTGAAGGCAGAATTGGAGGACGGCTCGACCAGTCGTCCTGTCGTGCAGGCAAGATGATCAATTCGGAGCGTGGTGGGTTCAACACCCTTTGCTGAAACTGCGGATCCTCGTAGTAGCGCACCTTGGTGGCGCGCACCGGGTGCACCCCGGAAATCATCACGATGGCCTCTTTGGGTGAGAGCTGCATGACCTCACCCGGCGTGAGCAGCGGCCGAGAGGTCTCCTGACGGCTCACCATCAGATGTCCAAGCCATGGGCTTAAGCGATGCCCCGCATAATTCTTCATCGCGCGCAACTCGGTCGCGGTCCCCAGAGCATCCGACACACGCTTGGCGGTCCGTTCGTCGTTGGTCGAGAAAGCGATTCGAACATGGCAATTGTCGAGGATTGCGTGATTTGGCCCATAGGCGCGTTCGAGTTGATTCAAGCTCTGAGTAATCATGAAGCTGCGAATCCCGTAGCCTGCCATAAAGGCGAGCTGGGTTTCGAAGAAATCGAGCCGGCCAAGCGCAGGGAACTCATCGAGCATCAGCAGGAGTTTTTGCCGGCGCCGGTCGGGATCCAGGCTCTCGGTCAATCGCCGCCCGATCTGATTGAGGATGAGCCGCATCAGGGGTTTTGTGCGGACAATGTCGGACGGCGGCACGACGAGGTAGAGCGAGACGGGTCGAGGTCCGTCCATCAGATCGCGGATGCGCCAGTCGCAGCGACCAGTGACTTTGGCGGCGACGGGATCCCGATAGAGCCCAAGGAAGCTCATCGTGGTTGATAGCACACCTGAGCGCTCGTTCTCGCTCTTGTTGAGAAGCTCGCGGGCAGCCGACGCGACGACGGGATGAACGCTGATCCCAAGATGCGGGGTCGCCAGCATCGCGTTGAGCGTCGCCTCGATCGGGCGGGACGGGTCGGAGAGAAAATTGGCGACGCCGGCGAGCGTCCTGTCGGCTTCGGCGTAGAGGACATGCAGGATCGCGCCCACCAGCAGCGAATGGCTGGTCTTCTCCCAATGATTGCGGCGCTCAAGTGCGCCCTCGGGGTCAACCAGGATGTCGGCGATGTTCTGGGCGTCACGCACCTCGCAGTCGCCGCGTCGGATCTCGAGCAGCGGATTGTAGGCGGCGCTCGCCCCGTTCGTCGGATCGAAGAGAAGCACGGGCCCGAAACGAGCCCGCCAACCCGCGGTAATGGCAAAATTCTCACCCTTGATGTCGTGGACAATCGTCGAGCCGGGCCAGGTCAGAAGGGTTGGGATGACCAGGCCGACACCCTTGCCCGAGCGCGTTGGAGCAAAGCAGAGCACATGTTCTGGCCCGTCATGCCTGATATACCGGCCCTGAAACCGGCCAAGCACGACGCCATCGTTTCCCAAGAGTCCTGCGCGCCTGACCTCGCGGGCATCCGCCCACCGAGCCGAGCCGTAGGTGGTGACGTCCCTCGCCTCCTTCGCCCGCAACACCGAAAGCACGATTGCGATAGCGATGGCGGCGAACCCACCGCTTGCGGCAATGACCCCACCCTGCAGGAAGATCGCCGGAGCGTAGGCGTCGAACTTGAACCACCAGGCAAAGAAGCTGAACGGCTGATATATCGGCCAAGGCCCGATCATGAACCAAGGTGGTCCAAGCTGCGGCTGAAAGGCGAGGCGCCAGGCGGTCCACTCGGTCGCTACCCACAGGAACGTGAACACGACTATCGAGACTGATATCAGCTGGCCCCAGAGGATCTTGGTTGCGGACATGGCGGAGCTGTTGGGGCCATTCGCAAGGGGCGACAAGCATAGCGTCCTCGGCATCGTATTCGCGCGCACCGTAGCGCGGAGATCGGCGGATTCAGAGCGATAGCCCACGTTTGCGCCCAAAACTCCAGTCGACACTGCCGGGACCGGCGATGCCGCTCACCTGTTTCCCCAGTTCGCGCTCGAGCGAAGGCGCCCAAGGGACAAGCTGGAAGCCGAGACCATTGTCGATCATGGCGAAACGGCCAGAGGCCAAGGACAGCCTGCGCTGGTAAACTCCAGACGCCGGCGCGCCGGGCTCGCTTGGCAAGTGCGCAAGCCCCGTCTCCTCGGCCAGACGCCGTCCGACCGCATCAAGCTCACGGCGCCGCAGGGTCTCGATCAGGCTGCGGCCAAGCGTAACCTTTCCACCTGCCCGGCGAGCGAGCCCCTGCTCAGCCAACGCGTCAATCCGCCGGTCGAGCGCGGTGCGGACCTCGGCGCCAAAGCCAGCGCGCGACAGCCCGGCAGGCTCGCGGGCCACGAGTTGCCGGTCCAGCCAGGTGGCGCCCTCCGCCGCGACCTGCTGATCGATGTTCAGGTCCGAGCGCACGGCGAGCGCGATACGTGTTCGGCCGCGCGAGTCCTCGAAGCGCCGAAGTTCCACGATCCCGCCGATCGGCCCGTCGCCGGCCGCGTCAATGTCGGGGAGTTTGAGGTGATGCACGCGCCCGTCGATGCCGTCGACAATGGCAAAGGCGGTGCCCTTGAGCTCGTCGCCGAGCCCGCGCGCGATAAGCCGGCCGATCACCGGCTCTCCATGCCGTTCGCCTTCGAGCGCCCAGGATGAGGGCGCACGGGTCGCACCATCATTGGCCAAGCTCTTGTGCAGCCGCTTGATGATATCACCGCGTTCGCCGAGCGCACGCAGGCGCAGCTCCGCATCCGCGGGCAGCACCCAGCGCGCGGGACCAGCGGGTTCGGCCAGGCCCAATCTTTCAAGTGTCCGCATCCGCCCGATCCGGATCTCCCGGAATGGGTCGCGCGCTGCATCCCGGTTCGGCCTGAAATCGATCACTCCGTCCGCCGCCCCCGCTTCCCGGTCTAATGCCCGGTCGAGCCTGGTCCAGCGCTCAGTAGTCACCTCTGCTTCAAGGCTGCGGCGGACCTCGAGTTCCGACCGTGGGCCGAGTTCGCGGGTAACGAGATCGCCGGCGCGGGCGCGCAAGCCCGTCGCGATATAGTCGCGACTGATGACGAGGTCTTTTCCGTCGTCGGCGCGGCCGTGCACGAGGACGTGGATATGCGGATGCTCAGTATTCCAATGGTCGATCGCCACCCAGTCGAGCCGGGTGCCGAGATCGCGGGAGGCCTGATCCATGAGCTCGCGGGTGAAACTGCGCAAGCTCGTGAGCTCGGAAGCATCGTCGGGAGACACGATAAACCTGAAATGATGCCGGTCACCCTCGCAACGTTCGGCGAACGCGCGGCCGTCCGCATTATCGCCTGCTGCGTCAAAGAGCCGGCCGGGCGCTCCGTCGCGGGTGACGCCGTCGCGCTGGAGGTAACCGATATGGGCCCTTAGTGCGCCTGGCGATCGCATCCGGCGCACCACCCGCCCCTTGACCATTGCGGTCCGGGCGCGGTTGTTGAGGAGCCGGGTGGCGGCAAGGCTCGCCGCGCGACCGCGCCCGAACTTGCTGCCACGGCTGCGGCTCCCCCGTGAGAGGCCGCCGGCCTTCTGCGCGGCCTTGAGTGCCTGCGCCAAGAACGATTTTGCCCGTGGCGCGCGGGTCGAGCGGATGCGGCCCGGACGGATGCGGAAATCGTCGTTACCGGTCATCGTATCTGACGCAAGGTGTCAAAAGCTGAGTAGCAACGACGCGTTGGCGAGGTTCGCAAGTTGTGCCGGCTTCTCGCAATGTTTGTCGCGTCGTAGGAATTTGCTGACGTTTCCTGCGCCAACCGACCGGCCGCACCTTGCGGCTTTTATCCTGCCCTCTTAATCGGTCGTGTCGTCTCTCTGATCTCACCCATTCTCGCTTCCTTTCTCGCTTGCGACAAGGCCCTCTGCGCCACGCTTGAACGCGCTGCGCCACCACAGCCACGAGTCCCGGTGCGCCGTGCACTCTTCCGTGCTCAGCGACGGCATAATCTCGCTGCAGCAGGGCAGCGCGGACGCCGTCGCGGCGCATCTTTCCATCGGCATGACGGAGCCACATCACAGGCAGTCCGGCGTGGTCCACGTTGCACGTCACGTGCGTGGCCACAGGCAAGATAGCGTGCGTTCCGTCGTCGTTGATCTGCACCAGGTCTCTTCCGCTTGTGGCGGAGCTCCGTGTTCAAAGCCTTGCGGTCATCGGGTCATTGATCTGCCACTGGCTCGGGCTGGTCATGCATGGGCTCCGAGCAGCTTGCGGTCCTTGGCGGCGGCACGGGCGCTCACGTCCGCCCTCGATGCGCCCGGATCGCCACAATAAAACGTGCCATCGACCCACATCGCATGCATGATCACCGCAAGCTTGCGTGCCACCGCAACGACCGCCTTGCGGTGGCTGGTGCGCTTGGCGATCGCAAGCCCCCAGGTCTTGATCTTGTCCTTGCGCTTGAAGCGGGTCAGCAACGCACTGGCCGCCTCATAGAGCGCCCGCCGCACGTCGGCATCGCCCGCCTTGCTGATCCGCCCCTGCACGTCGATCGACGTGCCGGACTGCCAGCGCCGCGAGGTCAGGCCAAAATACGCCGCCACATCGCGCGACCTTTTGAAGCGCGAAGGATCATCGACTGCTGTCATGAAGCTCAGGGCGGCCACCGGCCCCACGCCGGGGATCTGCATGAAGCGCCGGCACAGTTCATGGCTCGCCACCAGCTTGACCATGAGATCGTGCAGCCGGCAGTACTCCTTCCACAGCGCCGCGCGCGCGTTCAGCATGGCGTCGATCAGCTCGCTGACCAGCGCATCACCCGCCACCGCCTCGCGCACGGCTTGCGCGAATCCGCCGCGGCCAACATGGCTGAGGCGAATGCCAAACACCTTCAGCGAATGTCGGATCGCGTTCTCCAGATCCAAAAACTTGCGCTTCAGATTGCGCCGGTGCGTCAACAACAGCCGCAGCCGGTAGCACGCCGCGCTCTTGATGTGCGCCTTGCGGAACCAACCGGTGCGCATCAAATGCGCCAGGCCGAGCGCGTCGGTCCGGTCGGTCTTGTTGCGCTGCGCCTTCAGCGCGGCGCGGACGTGGAAGGTCTCCAGGCAAACAGCCGGCAAGCCGAGCTTCAACAGTTCCGGGTGCAGCCAGGGCGACAGCGACCCCGCCTCGTGGCCGAGCCGCCGCAAGCGGCCACGATACGGCTCGAGCGCCGTCTTGATCGCGTCCGGATCGGTCACCACCGCGACTTCCAGCGCCACCTTGCCGGTGCCGTCCACTAGGCAGATTGCCGTCTCGTCCATGCCGACATCCAAACCAAAGAAGAATTCCATCACACGCCTCCCGCGTTGCTCAAGGCGCGCAGTGTGCGCTTCATTCATCGCGCAGACCACTTGCGCTGCGGCCGCACATCCCGCTGCAGACCGATTACGCGCGGCCCTCCTCGGTCGCTGGTTGCCAGGGCCCAACTTCCGCGTTTACGATAGCGATCGTTACCCGAAGGGCCGAGACACCCGCAGGGTGGCTCGGTGAGGAGCGAAGCGACGAGTAGAGCGCGGGCCGAAGGCGTCGCCCATATGCCATCAGCACGTTGATATCGCACTCCTCCGTTGACCCGCCCTGGTCTCTCCGAACCTACGAAGATCCGACAGCACGGACGAACTGCGAGGGTTGGTCAGCATTGCGCGGGGCCACAACAACACGCGTGCGAGACTCCTGCGCGAGAACTCATTGCAGAGGCGTCCCTGGCCTTGCAAAGCATCGAGCCGAATAGTTTCAGTTCGACTGCTATTGCGAGCATGTTCATTCTCCGTCAGTCCATACCGGGATCGCTTGGCCGACAACGGCGGATGCAGGAATGGGTCCGAAATATCGCCCGTCAAAAGAGTCTGCCGATTGCCCGTTCATGACAAAGATTTCGCCGGCACCAAGGATGCGGCAGCCCTGCCAGACCAGCAGTGGTCGGCCGCGGCCATCGCGCTCTCGCGCCTGGCCCATCTCGATGCCGTCGACGGCGATTGTGAGTCCCGTTCTGCAGACGGTTTGTCCTGGCAGTGCCAGCACACGCTTGAGCATCGGAAGACCGTTCGGCAAATAGCCGTTAAGGTCGAGGAAGGTCGCCAACGGCTCGGGTGGCCGAACGGCCACGAGCCGAGTGACATCCAATCTTCCAACGTCTTGCAAGCGATACAGACCGATCGGTACGCTCTCCGACGCGTTCCAGATGTACCACGGTGAGGTGTTTTCGACTGGCCACAGAGCCAAAGCTGTGGCGCCACACATGGCAAGAATGATCACGAGCCGTTGCATCAGAATGCCACTCTTCGCCGCTGCAGCCACGCCCGGTGACGCCCAACGGTGTAGATTCGAGGCGCTTCGTTGACTGACAGACGGTTGTGAACGTGATGCCAATACTCAGGCGCCGCTTCGGCGGGATTGATGCCAAGCGCCTCCACCGCGTCGATCAACTGGAGGACGCGCTCGACCTTTGGCCACCCCGATAAGCGCAGCAGGCTTTCACCGCCGGGATGAACCCAAGGAACGGTCGAATAGCGCTGGCCAGGCCTGGGCGCGCGCAAGATATCGATGCGAGATAGCACCGTCCCGAAGTCATTGGAGGTCCAACGCACAAAGGCGAAGATGCTGCCTGGCGCGAACGAAAGGACACGGCGGTGACGGTCAATGACCCTTTCCGAAGCGGGCTTGCCGAACCGAATTCGGTTCTCGATCCGCTTCTCGAGCCACAATACTTCAACGGTTGTGAGATCGCTCACCGGACCGCTCCGTGTTGTTGAGAGAGATTTGTGGGAAGTGCCAACCGGTGCGCTGTCGCTGCACCTGGAAGGCAATGCATTGCTTGCGAGAGAACAGCTGTGGTGAGCCGTCGACCGGCCGGCATCGCCAAAGCGCATTCCCGCTGACGATCGCGGTTCAACAGACTCCGACCCGTTAGAAGGAATCCGAAGGATTCCTGGTCAGCCGGGGTACTGACCGGTGCCCCCTCGCCGGCCGTGCCGCTGCGAAAATGCCTCGCAACGATTCGCGAACGGAATGCATGGTGTGTTCCGGCGATCGGCAGCGGAGGCGCATGATGGACGTCTATGCAGGGCTCGACGTGTCGCTGGAGGCGACGAACATTTGCGTGGTGGACGGCGACGGCAAGGTCGTCCGGGAGACGAAACTCGAGACCGATCCGGACGCGATCGAGCTGTTCCTGGCGGAGTGGGGAATCCACCTCAAGCGCGTCGGGCTGGAGGCGTTCTCGTACTCGGCCTGGCTGTTCACGGCGCTTTCCGAAAAGGGCCTCCCGGTGATCTGCATCGAGACCCGGCATGCCAAGGCGGCGCTGAACGCGATGCTGAACAAGACCGACCGCAACGACGCCAAAGGCATTGCGCAGATGATGCGGACCGGCTGGTTCCGTGCGGTCCACGTCAAGTCGGAAGCCGCGCAAACGCTGCGGGCGCTGCTGGTCGGGCGCAAGGCGCTGCTTGGCAAGGTGCTCGACATGGAGAACATGATCCGCGGCCTGCTCAAGCCATTTGGCCTCAAGGTCGGCGAGATCTCGGTCGGCCGTTTTGCAACTCGGGTGCACGAGATCGTTGCCGGGAAGAAGGAGTTGGAAGCCATCGTCACGCCGTTGCTGGACGCCCGCAACGCGATGCGGCTGCAGCTGGCAAAACTGCACCGCCTGGTCCTTGTGGCGGCGCGGAGCGACAGCGCGGTGCAACGGATGATGACCGTGCCCGGTGTCGGCGCGCTGGTCGCGCTGACATTCCGCGCCACCGTCGACGATCCGGCGCGATTCAAGAAGTCGACCAACGTCGGCGCGCATTTTGGCCTGACGCCGCGGCGCTATCAATCCGGCCAGACCGATCGGATCGGCAGCATCTCCAAATGTGGCGACGAGCTGACGCGGGCGATGCTGTACGAGGCGGCGATCGCGATCCTCACCCGCATTCCGAAGAACTTTAAGCTGCGGCTGTGGGGCCTGCGGCTGGCCAGGAAGAAGGGTCTGAAGCGCGCGGCGACCGCGGTGGCGCGTGCGCTCGCCGTGCTGCTGCACAAGATCTGGATGGATGGCACGACCTTCCGGTTCGGCGCCGGCGGCAAGCGCGGCCGGGTCGCTGCGGCGATGTAAGGGCCTCCGCGACCCGGCCGCTTCCACGCGCGCCTTTTCCTTCCGCCACGGCGGAGCGGCGTCTCCCGGGGAGACGGGGATTTGGGTGAGATCGCAACTTTTCTTGCCGGCGGCTTCATGACGAATTTTGAAGCTATCAGGCACGGCGCTGGTTAGCCTGACCGCCCATTCTCCAGATTCCGGCTTGTGGTGGCCGTCGTGCCAACCACGGATGTTAGCGAGTTCTCCTCGACGAGCGAGCGGCCGAACAGGAAAGCGACGAGCGTGATGCGGTGATGCCGATGCTGGTGATCGCGTAGATTTGCGCGCGATCGCGCCCGCGCGCGTGCGTTGGCGGCAAGAATCGCATTGCAGCGAAGCGTTGCGCGTGAGAGAGTCGTCGCGTGAGGCGTCCTCGATGCACGCGCAGCCAGCTTGTTCACAATGTACTGATTCACAACAAGAAGTTAGTGTCAGTATGTTAGTAAAGTTACGGGCGTGGAAAATCTTGGCGCAGCAGAGCGTTAGCTCTGATTCCCGTCCCCGATAGCACGTGGATCGGGTCCTCGATGGCACGAGGGTTCTGGTCCCTGATAGCACGATGGAACTCACAGCTTATCCCCCTCAGGAGAGGCAAGGCCACGCTTGCGCAGTCGCCGCGTAAGCGGGCCGGCCGGGACAGGTGCGAAATTCAATCGTTCTGCGCCATTCGGATCGTGCGTGATGACGAGCCGATAACCCGGCAATGTCTGGCAGTGCGCGATCTGGCGCAGGTCGTAGGCAAAGTGTTTGAGCGGCGACAAGCTGCCTGACTTGGCGTGCAGGTGCACACATCAAAACTCCAGCCGCCATGCTGGTGGCCGCCGTGCTTACGTACGAGGCGATACAACCAGCGCTCCAATCCGCCGGTGAGATCGAAATACGCCCGATCAATCGTCAGCACGAGCGCTTCATTGAGAACGCCCGTGTAGAACCAATCGGGCAAGATCAGCTCCAGTCCACGCGGATTGCCGTGGGCATCAGCCGTCTCTTTCCACTCGTTAATCCACGAGAAGCGATGCCGCCGGCGCTCCGTCGGTTGGCGAATCGACGTCATGACGGTCGTCGATTGCAGCCGGTCGAGTGCAGCCTTGAGGCGGTCGTAATCACGCGCGCTGGTGCCACGACCGACGAAGGTCAGGATCTCGTAGGGCGTGGCGGCCATCAGCCGTGACGTCTTCAGGCCGGCGTCACGGGCTTCCACAATCTGCGAAGCGGCCCAGATCAAGACGTCCGCGTCCCAGATCGTCGCCATGCCATGTTCCGGTACTGACTCCACCCGGATCGTTACCGTCCCGGCGTGGAAATCGATGGGCACAATTCGCCTGGATTTAGCCAGCGAGAAGAACGGATAGGCCATTAGGTCTTGCGCGTCGCGCGGTGCCAGATCGCCGGGCAGCGCACGAAACAAATCGAGCTGATCGCGCTCCGATCGACGCCGATTGTGTGCAGGAGAGTTTCCGTCTGCCATCATCAGCGCCGCTCCTTGCCCGCATAGGGGATCGGCGTGTGCCGCTTGGCAGGCAAAACCGTGCCCCTGCCGGGATCGCTCGTCGACGTCTTGGCGCCGCGGTCTACCCAGGCTTTCAGATCGTCGAGAGCATAGACGACGCGGCCACCGAGCTTCCGGTAGGTCGGGCCCGTGCCATAGGTGCGGTGCTTTTCCAGTGTCCGGCCAGACAGGCCGAGAAAGCGCGCAGCCTCGGGCGTGCGCAGGTACCGCGGCGGCAAGCCGGCGTTCGGATCGGGCATTTGAGAGGCTCCGTGGTCGTCTGGCGCGCGAACGAGTTGGAATGCGCGTCGAGGGAGACGATGGCGGAGTAAAAGTGCCTAGGGGGATGCCGAAGATGGGCAGATGATTTTCGGCACCCCTATTCCTTGCGAGATGACGGGCGGAGCAATGCGCGATAGCCGCCGCGCATCAACGCCATACCAGCCTGCACCAGGCGGATCGTCCGGCTGCGCAGCTCGTGAGTTTTCCAGGCGCGCTCAGGGATGCGTTTTCGGCCGAACAGCACCTCGGCGATGACGCGATAGGAGGCGCCCTCCATGTGCCCGTCTAGGGCGCGCAGAGCCAAGGCTATTCGTTGGCGCCTTTGCGACGAAAGCTGATGAAAGGGAGGTCCTGGTGGACGACCGTTGATAGCGCGCCACAGCCGATGTGAGGCATGCGCACGGATCTCAAAGTCCGGATCGAGCGGCAGCTCAGCCGCGTAAGAGGCACCCACCTGCGGGGCCTCTTTCAGCCATAGCTGATGTTGCGCTCCCTGAATGCGCAGCACGGCATGCCAGCCGTCCGATGCCTGTCTAATGCTGCCCGATGCAAGCTCGGTAAGCGGGAGCATCGGGCCGGCGGCTTGTGAGACAGACGCGCTCCGAGCGACCGGCACCACGGTAGGACAGGCCTCGGGCGCCCAGAAGATCGTCTGTTCGTAGAAGGACGCCTTCGGATCATGAGCGAAAGCAGACGCCCCATCTCCTTCGGAATTCGGAGGTCACCTGCCCGGCCTTCGACCGCGCATCCCGGTAGGCGGCTCGATAGCTCGGACTCCGCCGAAGCGACTCCCAAGCGAAATCCGCCATCTCCCCTGACTTGATGGCGTGCTGATACGCTGCCGGCGAGCGCCAGTCGAACTCGGACATTGCTTATGATCCCCTGACGTAAGGCGATAGCGACGCAATGTCTATGAAGCCTTGGGTTGTTAGGGAAGTCACCAATTGTGCATTGCGTGATGCGTCGAGGCGATCACGCTGGCAGAGGAGAAGTCCATTCTCAATTGCGAATTCCCATCGACAGATTCTTGCTATTTTGTCGCACCGCCACGAAGCAAATCGCGATAGCCGTGTTCTGCCATCCATTTTGCGCGCGCCAGATGACTATCAAACGCCTTCCGGGCGCGCGCTGGTTCTCGATCTGCATCGATATGCAAGAGGATCCGAGCCACTTCTTTCCAATCCGCGCCGTCGGCCTCGGCATCAAGAAGCCGCCAATAAGTCACCAGATGCTTCTCGTCATAAGCCGTGAGCGCCGTATCGGTAGGCGCCAGATCTGCGACATCGGGATCGAGCGGCGGTGTCTGCATCGAAATCCTGTTAGAACGGTTGTAAGCGCGAGCCATCGTGCGCTCAGCAGACGTTCGCTGAAAGCCGCACTTTAGCCCTATTCCCATATCAGTCGCCAGCTTGGGAATACATACTATAGGAGATAAACCTCATAGTATGTAAAGACGCAACTTGCGCAGATGGATATGCGCAAGTTGGTGGGCCGTAATTTCGCTAGACTGCGGAAGCAGAAGCGCTTCACGCAGGAGAAATTTGCCGAAGTATCCGGTTTCACCCAACAATATATCAGCGATTTGGAACGTGGTCGGCGCAATCCCACTGTGGTGACGCTGTTTGAACTCGCAGGCACTTTAGGCGTCAGCCACGTCGACCTTGTTTTGCCTGACGAAGAATTCGGCAAGCAGCGCCCGAAAGCTCCGAAGCGAAAATCATAGGCTTAGGAAAAAGCCCGGACCGTCTGGCCGCGTTGGCGTTGTCTTGCTTGAGGGCTCAAAAAAGTACCCCGCCCGAGCAGTTCGGGCGGGGTTTGGCGGAGATGAGTCTCACTCGCCGTTCTTGCGCGGCCGCGACCACAGGAGGGTGTAGCCTTCACCGTCCTCATCGTCGAACAGGTTCGCGTAGATCGGCGCGTTGAACGAGGGGTCATCGAGCTTGAGCGAGAGGTAGTCCCGGCCCTCTTCGGAGCGCTTCGACCAGGCCGCGCCGATCTCCGCCCGACCCACATAGATGCGGTGGCTGGGAGCGTTGTCGTTGGATCGGTTGGTCTCGGCGACGATGCGGACGCCCTTGGCCTTCAGGCTCAGGGTCACGATCTCGCCCTGGAATTCGTTACCGACCTTCTTGAAAGAACCGATGTTAGCCATGTCACTTCTCCCGTTGTGTTTCGAGCCCGCGACCACCGCGGCCTCGATGGCGATCTGAACGCCGAGGACGATCGGCGACGCACCCGCTCGGGCCGGAGCGCAGCGGAGGACGCTGTTGTAGCGACTTTCTTGTCTCGCGAGGAATGGGCGAAGCCCAGGGGAAGAAAGTCGCATCAACGGCGTTGCGGCTCGGACGATCGAGGCGAAGCCGGTCTTCGGCCAGATCACGCCATCAACGAGGCCACGTGTGTCCGCGTGCTGAACCACAATCTTACGGAGAAGCATGGCTATCTCGGTTTTGATGAACAAGAGGTCGGAACGATTCAGCGCGGGAAGAGAAACAATCTGCTGCAAAGGGCGGCATCGTCTCTCAAGAACCGATCGAGATAGGATCGCTCTGGCGCGGTTGCGTGGACCAGACCTTGCCGGCAGCTTGGTCGAGGAGTTCCGAGGAGGACTCTCCCGCGCTCAGGTTTCGATCATCTCCCGTTCGCCGCGCCGATCTACGCGAACCTGTTCGATGAAGGCGAGAAACGGTCATCGCTCGGCCAATGCGGCCGTAAGAAGCGGTTAGGACGGCTTCTCCACCACCCCGCCCGGCTCCAACGGGCGGGGCTCCGCCAAAACCATCAAGCGCGTCCATGACGTGACGCCAATGCAAACCGCGCCTAGGCAAGCGAAGACCTCAGGCCAAGCCAGCGAAGGCCCCCCGATCTGGGACAGGGCGACACCACATGATAGCCAGCGGCGGCGGCGGCGGGAACAGCGAATGCCGTCGCGATCGCGATGCGCAAGAGCAATGACCGGGTAATATCGACGGCGACCTGGCCGAGGACGAGCGTCAGCGAACGCCGGCCGTCGCGATAAGCAGCGCGCCAACGAGGCCGGCGCCGCTCTGAAACGCCGCGATCCCGCTACTCAGTGCGACAGGGCATACACTGCGAGCGCGAAAATCGCCCAGCAGAATAGGCCGATGCCGAGTGTCTTGAGAACAAGCCCAAGGGTGAGCATGGTGGTGGCTCCATGTGCACATATCGACCAGTCGCGCCTTCCACCACCACCACGGCGCAACTCTGGATCTGAGAAAGGAGGCGGAGTTGCGGCGTGAGCAATTTCGCCCCGATGGCTTGGAGTCGAGGAGACGGCGCTCACGCGCCGCCGAACCTCCAGACGGGAATGCCGAGCCGCCTTGCCTTGTCGGCGAGATTGTCCTGGATTCCCGTGCCCGGGAAGTGCATGACGCCGATCGGCAGGAGTTCGAGCATGGCATCGTTGCGCTTGAAGGGCGCTGCCTTGGCATGCTTCGTCCAGTCGGGCTTGAAAGCGATCTGGGGCACCTTGCGGGTCGTCGCCCATTTGGAGGCGATCAGTTCGGCCCCTTTCGGCGACCCGCCATGGAGCAGGACCATGTCGGGATGCTTGGCGTGAACCTTATCGAGACGATCCCAGATCAGGTGGTGGTCGTTGAAGTCGAGCCCGCCGGTGAGTGCGATCTTTGGCCCTGACGGCAACAGGACCTCGGTCTCGGCGCGACGCTTGGCCGAGATGAAGTCGCGAGAGTCAATCATAGCTGCGGTCAGCGTGCGGTAGCTCACCAGCGATCCTGATCGGGGGCGCCAGAATGTGCCGGTTTGAGTCTCAAAGCGCTCGATGGCTTGGTCGCGGAAGAGCTCCAGGCAATTGCGGCGCTCGATCAGTGTGATGCCTTCCGCCGTCACGCGCTCAAGTTCGACTGATCGAACTTCGGAGCCGTCCTGCTCGCGCTGGCTCTTCTGCTGCGCCAGTTCGTTGCCGTCGAGTTGGCGTTCGATGCGGTCGACGGCACGATGGAACAGGTTGACAGTCGACCAGAGCAGATCGTCGAGGTCCGGCTCGAGCCGAGTGTCGCTCAACGCCGCGACCAGGGCATCAAAGATGTCAATAACCGCGCCAGCAACGATTTTGCCGTCGGGAAGCGGCCGTGGATCGGGCTGCTCGTCGAACGGGCGGTACCCCAAGAGCTGCAATTCGGTGATAGCGTGGTCGGTCGGAGATATCGCGTACGGCGGTTCAATATCGTCGTGGTCGGTCATCGGGGAGGTCCTTTGCCGAATTGACCGCGACCATCGCGGCCTTCGTGGCGATCACTCAGACGGCAGGCGGAACGGGCCAGAACCCGGAGCAGAGCGGAGGGCCGAAGCGCAGCGAAGGATGGCGAAGACCGGCTATTTTGCTTCGCGATGCAAAGCGCGCTCCCAGATGGCTTATGTGCCTTCGCGTCTCCGGCGCGCGGCGGAAAATAGCCGAACGCAGCCATTGCCGGCCCGAGCCGCTTGCCGTCCGATCGCCCTCTAGAAGGCCGTGGTCGCGTCTCTCCCGGCATTGACCTCGGCCCGACCGATCTCGAAGCCGGTCGAAGCGCCAGGGCTATTCCCCGGCGAGCGCCGGAGAATGCAGGAAGCGCGCGACGTCCTCTGGTACGAGTTGAAGCCGCAGGCGTGCGCGGAGAGCATCAATCCCGAAGATATGCAGATCTTCGTTGAAGTCGCCCAGTCGAGGCGACAGCGGGATCGCTTCAATGCCGATGGCTTCAGCGCACTTGGTAAGGATAGCCTGTACGGCATCTCCGGCAGCATCGTTATCGCGGGCGATGTAGAGCCGACGCAGGCCAGACGGCAGCAACATGGCTGCGAGGTGATTAGCCGAAAGCGCAGCCGCCATCGGCAAGGTCGGCAACGCGTAACGAAGTGACAGCATGGTCTCGATCCCCTCGCCGGCGCCGAGCACGTCATCGACCACACCGAAACGAACGGCGTTGCCGAGCAAGTTTCCCATGGCGCGTCGCGGCGTCTCGATCGGAGCCTTGCCGAGCCGCACGCGATCAAAGCCGTCTGGATCAAGCCAGGTGCGGTGTACGCCAGTGATCTGTCCATCGCGGCCCGTGACGGAGGCTATCATCGCCGGCCAGGTTTCTGTCGGCGAATGCTCGTCCGGTCGATAGTAGCAACGAGGATGGAAGCGCAAGCTGCCACCATGGTTGATGCGGGTTATCCCCCGGCGCTGCAAGTACGTCTCGGCTAGCGTCCCTTCGATTCGGCTGGATATTGCAAAGAGCCGACGGGCAGCTTGCTGCGATCCGGCCACTACACCTGGATGAAGGGGTTTCGGAGCCAGCTGCGGCTCCAGACGAGGCAGTTTCAGAAACCGCCTCGCCTCCTCGGCGACCTCGCGAAAGTCTCGCAACGTCAGACTCTCGCGGATGACGTCGAGGAGATCGCCATGTTCGCCGGTTGCAGCATCGGTCCACTTGCCGGCGGCGCCCTTCGGCGTTTCCTGGAGACGCACGAACAACGAGCGGCCCGGCGTGTTGTGGACGTCGCCGACCACCCAATACCGACCCGCCCGCTTGCCATTGGAGAGATAGTGTCGGCACACCGCCTCGGCCTCGCGCGCGAGGCGGCGTGCCAGTTCGGAAGGCTCGCGGGACATCACGCCGCCTCCCGCTCACTGATGCGGGCGACGGATAAGTGTCGAGCACCTTCGAAAAGGTCTCGACGCCGCCGGCACCCGTGGCCACGAACATGCGCAGTGATCTCCCCGAAGAGGCCGTAAGGCCGGAGACGGTCGCGCATCGTGAGGTCGCGCGCCAGCACCTCCATGGCCGCGACGCCGCCCTGCTCGATCGCTTCGGCGAACTCGACGCGTGTGGCGAACGGGAAGTCGGCGCCGCCCCAAAGGCCGAGGCGTTGGGTATAAGCGAGGTTATAAACCGTGTTGAGCCCCGTCGCCGACACATAAACCACGCCTGCATTCGGCAAGCCGTGCTGAAGCCTCAAGCCCGCGCGCCCCTGCTGAGAGGCCGCTTGGTCGCCGCGCTCGCCCCCGCCTCCGACCGCATTCTGCATGGCGTGGCTCTCGTCGAAGACGATCACTCCGCCGAAGTCCGAGCCCAACCATTCAACGATCTGTCTGACACGCGAAAGCGTTTCGCCGCGCTCGTCGGTCCGTAGCGTGGCGTAGGTGGTAAATAGGATGCCTTCCGAAAGCCGGATCGGAGTGCCCTTGCGAAACCGGGACAGGGGTGTGACCAGCAACCGCTCCATTCCCAGCGCGGACCAGTCGCGCTGCCCATTCGCCACCGCGGAGAACGGCGGGTTCATCAGGACGACGCTCCGCACATCGCTGGCCTCGAGGTGATCGTTGATCTGCGCGGCGTCGAACCGCGTAACCTCGACGTTGACAAACAAATCATCCAGCAACGCCGCGCGGCTTTCGGCCAACTCGTTCAACATCAGAGAGCCGCCCGCGAGCTCGGCTAAGATGGCGAGCAAGCCGGTCCCCACGGAGGGCTCCAGAATGCCGTCGGCAGTCGTAGTATCGGCTGCGGTGCATGCGGCCAGTCCAAGCGAGATCGGCGTCGAGAATTGCTGAAACGCCTGGATGTCCTCGGAACGCCGCGTATGCGTCGGCAGACAGCTTCCGATTCTCGCGAGCAACGGCAGCATGGCGGCCGTCGAGCTTGCCTTGGCGCGCTTGGCTGGGCCGAACTTGCGAAGAAAGAGAACGGTTGCCGCCTCGCAGACGTCATAGGCGGTCTTCCAATTCCAGCCGCCTGCCGCGTCGGAGGCACCAAATGCAGCTTCCATGGCGCCACGCAGGACGGCGGCATCGATGCGGCAGCCGTGTTCGATATCGACCAAAAGCTGTCGGGCGGCCCTGACGGCGGCAGAGGTGAGACTTGCAGCGGCACGCATCGAAAGCGGCGCGGCGGCGGCGCCGCACGCGAGAGATTCGGTCATGACAGGATTTCTCGGGAGAGCAGGAGCAGGTCGAACCGCGCGGCGCTCTCCTTAAGACCACGGCGATTCAAACCCTTCCCGCCCCCCTCTCCCTCTCAGCACTCGCCCATAAAAAGGGGGCCCGGCGTTACGCCGGTCCCCCAGCAACTGCGGGACGGCCGGAAGCGATCCCGCCCTGTGTCACTCAACGACGTCTTCACCGCCGCGGTGCCCCAGGGCTGCACCCACGGCACTCGGCCGTCCTCAAGTTCAGCGATGATCTTGTTGGTGATTTCGTGGTAAAGGCTTGTCCGGTCCCCACCGGTGCGCGCCCGAGGATAGTGTCTGGACATCGCGGGTGTCCGCGACGGGCGCCACGAGCCTCTCTCGCAGCCTGCAACCCGTTGCGGCAACATCCTGCCGAACCTCTTACTCTCAGCCTCTTCAGGGCTAGTCGACGCCGCGTGATTTGCGAGAGCGCTGCACGCACACAATTGACAGAATGCAGAATCTGCGACGCGCTCCGTCTTCGATTCGCCGCGACTTGGCCTTAAGGTGCCTTAGGACCGCAGGCCCGACCAGGCGTGCGCCAAAGGCGCATCGCCTCAACGCGAAATGGCACCCGCAGGAGCGTGAGCATAGCGACGCCGAAGGCGGCACGCGGGACCGAGTGCAGCGACGAGATCGGTTAAGAGGGCACCCGGGAACGGGGCAGTGATAGCGATCGCTGCAGGCGAGCCCCTTTCCCGAGTGCCCCCGGCGAGGAGCTCCGCATCTCCTTGCGCGAGGGATCGAAGCCGTATGGCGTGCGCCGTTGAGGCGTGGAGAAGAAGGGAGTGTTCGAAAGAATGGAGCCTGCTGGTTATGGCTCTTACTTGCCCGGCTTACCGGTGTCGGAAACGACTGAAACTCCGAAAGGAGAACGGGACCAAAGCATGCCGGGAAACGTCTCGAAATCGAGCGCCGCAGCCTGATGGAGAGCACAGAGTAAGGTGTGCATGGTGAAAGCTGTATTGCCTGAATCCCAGTTTCCAGTTGCCAAAGGGCTGGCCGTAGCGAACGCGGCTGACACGCTATGCCACGCGGGGCAGATCGCACCGGCCAGTGCGATCCGCCACCAGTCCGCGTGGGACGACCACTATCCGTGGGTCAAGGAGACGAAGGGGACACCTAAACACACCGCAACTTCCTACACACGCAACTACGGGATCGCCTGCAGCAGGCTCTTTCAAGAACCTGTATGGCGACGGAGCCGTCATAGTACTCAAATGCCCGGCGTAATGGCTGGGACAGCCACCGCAAGGTGGACGATCATGCGTATAAGGCCGGGTGACCGGACCGAAAGCGCCTCCGATCGGGGGAAGGACGATGCCGCTAAAAACGGCATTTGCAGTATGCGTAGAAGAGATTCTTCGACGGAGAGGTTCTGCTGATGCAGGCCGCTACCATCCAGAGAAGAATTGAATCACTGCCGACTTTGTCGCGGTCGGGTAAGCGCGTAAATGGCCTTCACCGCCTGATGAGATCTCCGCATCTCTTCGAGTGGGCCTACGAAAAGGTCTCCCGCAACAAGGGAGCCCTGACGCCCGGTGTAGATGGCAAGACCTTCGACGGCATGTCGCTGGCGAAGCTCGCTGACATCGCCAGGCGCGTAGCGGATGGCACTTATCGCTTCCGACCAGTCCGGCGGGTCTATATCCCAAAGGACAACGGCAAAACACGACCGCTGGGTATCCCAACGGTGGAAGACCGGCTCGTTCAGGAGGCGGTCAGGATTCTGCTCGAGGCGATCTACGAACCTGTGTTCCTCGATGAGTCGCATGGGTTCCGCCCGAGACGATCCTGTCATACCGCACTCAAGTCCATCAAGAAGACCTGGACGGGCTGCAAGTGGCTGGTCGAAGTGGATGTGCGTGGGTTCTTCGACAACATCGACCATGACATTCTTCTTGGGCTTCTAAAGAATCGGATCGATGACGATAGGTTCATCGCTCTGATCGAAGGAATGCTCAAAGCAGGTTACATGGAAGATTGGGTCTACGGACGCACTTACAGTGGCACGCCACAGGGCGGCGTTGTCTCGCCCCTGCTCGCTAACATCTATCTGCACGAGCTGGACCAGCACATGCAGACGATGAAGGCGGACTTCGACAAAGGCCGCGACCGACGTCCATTCCCGCGCTACGCGGCGCTGGAACGGCGCGTCCTCAGTCTCCGCCGGAAAATTGAACGGCTCCGTGCCGACGGCGCGGAACAGGCCGAGATCGACGCTGCATTTGCAGAGATCAAAGCCGTCAACAAGGAGAGACGGAAAGTGCCGTCCGTCGATCCTATGGACCCCAACTTCAAAAGGCTCCGTTACTGCCGCTACGCCGACGACTTCCTCATCGGCGTAATCGGGAGCAAGCGGGAAGCGTGTGAGATCATGGCTCGCGTCGAACAGTTCCTGACGCAGGCCTTGAAGCTCGCCGTATCGCCCGAGAAAAGTGGAGTTCATGCCGCTTCAAAGGGAGTGACCTTCCTCAGCTATCGCATCTCGACATACACATCCTATGGGGCTGGACGCAAATCCAACCGCACGGGGCCGGATGGGCGGGCATGGCGCGTGGTACGCCGGCCGACCACCGGTAATGTCAGTTTGCGAGTGCCGCGCAGGGAGGTTACCGCGTTCTGCAAGCGACACGGCTATGGCGATCTCACCAGAAAGACCGGCCGTCCTCGCGAGCAGTTCTTGGTCACAAGCGATGTCGCAACCGTCCTCGCCTATAACTCAGAGTTCCGTGGTTTTGCGAACTACCATTCGTTTGCCGATGACTTCAAAAGCGCCTTGGGACTGTTGGAGCTTGTTGTGTTCCGCAGCCTTGTGAAGACGCTCGCGATGCGACATCGGACGACGAGAGCGAGAACCATGGCACGTCTGTGGAAGGGTACGGACTACGAAGTCAGCTCCGTGGTCCGTGGTAAACTTCGCAGTATCAAGCTGTGGAGACTGAAGCATCTGACCCAGACCTACTGGACGAGTCCTGTGGTGGACTACGTCACGGCAGGGGCGTGGTGGGTCAAAAGCCCAAATGATCTGATCGATCGCCTCAACGCTCGCAGGTGCGAAGCGTGCGGTGATAGGACCGGACCATTTGAGATGCATCACCTCCGCCGCGTTGGAGACCTGCGAGGCGGATCGCTGACGGTTTGGAAACAGTCCGGTTGGCGGCGCAAGACCATCGTCCTGTGTCCGTCATGCCGCGCAACAGTCTCCGGTCGAGCGCATGCGCGTATGGAAAGCCGTGTGCATTGAAAAGTGCCCGCACGGTTTGGGGGGAGGCGTAGGGATATCCTCGACGAGGTATCCCGCGCCTACCCTACCGAGACGCAAAGCGGCTCGGTTCACGAGAGCCCGGTGCGGCGGAAGCGGCACGCGCGAAACAGAAAATCCGCAAGTCCGACGATCTAGATTTCCTCGCGCGCATGCGTCTGCGCGTCATAAATCCTGATTTGAAGCATGGGAAAACGCTTCTTTAGTTCTTCTCCACCTGCCCTGGCGCCGTCTCTGGTTGCAAATTCGGCTTTGAATCGGCCGTCCACTTCAAGTGCGTAGCCAGAGGCCGGCAGTTCACGATTGGCTGCAACCATTTCATTCCCATTGAGCAGTGTGGCGGTTGGGGATGATGGGTACCGTGAGTCGCCCAAACCGCGCCAGACCCACCTGGCCGAGTGCGGTACTCGGCGATCGCGCGTTGTGGATTGACACCCCGCAGTGGGGCGCTTCAGGGATGGGCATTTGCATCGTCCGAACATGCGGACGGGTTTCCGCTGGCGCGGATGCATGCTCGATAGAGCCACGGTTCGACGAAGCTGCCCTTCCAGAGCCCTTGGCCCGCGCGCTCAGCTTCGCGCTGGGCTTCGTGATATCTGCCCTTCGAGTATTGAGGCCAATCCAGCGCGAGACCATTGCGCACAAGCCATTCCGCCAGATCCTTGCCCGCGACCGAACAGGTCGCGACCGTGCGCCCATAGCGGTCGAGGCTGAGCGGGACACAGTTGACGGGGCGACCGGCAATGTAAGCGTCGAGGTCGTTCGCGGCCTTCGAGCCGCAGCGGTACTGTAGACTGTCCTCACCGCGACACAGCTGAGTGCCTTCTGGAGCATCGACACCCCAAAGGCGGATCCGCGCTCCACGGATTTCCAATGTGTCGCCATCGATGATGCTGGCCTGACCGACAAAAGTGTCGGCAAGCGCCACGTTCGATAGCAGCAGCGTCAATATAAGGACTCGGCGTTCGCTCATGGCGTTGAGTAACAGAATTAGCGAAGACTGCGGGAGTTGAATTTCGGCCAGTTCTCAAGCAGCTTCAGCACCGGCAGGTCTCTTGCCGCTCGCGATAGTGAAACTCCGTGCCACGAAGCCATCTGCCCTCGAAACGGTTCCAGAACAGGATCGCATCCATTCGCCAGGTAAACTCATAGACCTTCCAAACGCCGTCGCCTGACTTCCCAGTTGCATTAAAGGGCGGGCTGTTGAGCCTGCAGAGAGCGTAGATCTCATCCCAGTGCTCGCGGCATAGCGATCCTCCAGAGCTACGCGCCAGCGCGGCCCCGCCCCCACGCCGATAAAAGCCTTGGCGCGGCATTATCAATTGGGGGATGCGCGCGGTCGTCTTGCCGATCCGGCGCGCCTCTTCCGACGAAAACTTGCCGACGCCGAAGCTCTAGCGCTGCGCATCATCGCAATAGAGCCACGCAGGGGCTACACCGTTGGAGTCCCTGACCACGTAGCACTCAGAATTTTCCCGGACTAAGGTCCAGGGCGGCTCGAAACGGCGGCTTGACTCCATAAGAACACAATAAGAACACACGTCATCGACGGTCAACCTCGAACAGGACCGTGTCCTCCACCTCTGAGCCGACCGAACAGGACGACGGGCTGGACGCCGCTGTCGGACAGGCGGTTGCCGTTTGCGGCAATATGCGTGCGGCTATTTGCGCGCTGATCGTTGCGAACAAGCGGTTTCGCAGAGCGCGGCGTCGTCGCCGCCGCGAGCCATGTAGCCCGCAAATTCGGCGTTCGGTCTGCCATGGCGTCGGTCTCAGCCAAGCGGTAATGTTCCGACCTGATCTTCGTCAAGCCGCACTTCGCATAGCGGCCCGACGGGCACGCGGGTCCGAGTGCAGCGACGAGACCGGTTCAATAGGTATCCAGCAACGGAGCAGTGATAACGATCGCCGCCGGCGACCCCCTTTCCCCAGTACCTGCGGCGCGGAGCACCGCAACGTCCTTGCACGAGAGATCGAAGCCGCATGGTCGAGGCGCAAAGCAAGGCCGTTCACGAGAGCGCACCATCGCGAAGCGGCAGGTGCGAAAATGACAAATTCCACATTTGGAGCAACCGAGTTTCCCTCGCATGCACTCGGCTGTCGCCATAAGTCACGGGTTCGAAAACGGCGCGCTTACGGCGCCCTTCAAATCGACCACGTCATTCCGACAATCGAAGCTCCATAACCGTACCGTTCATGCGGGTTGAGTGACGGTTTGTCGGAATAAGCGCTCTTAGCTAAAGGAAATCACGTGACTCTCAATCAGCGGGTCCCAGGTTCGAGCCCTGGTGCGCCCACCGTCAAGCACTTAGCAGCAAGCGCAACGCGGTAAGGTGGCCTCATTTTACAGTTTTGTTCTCGCTTTGAGCTTCAGCACCGCAGCTTCGGCGAGCTGAACATCGCCACCCAAGTAATGCGCGTCGAGAATGGCTTCGACGTCCTTCGAGTGGCCGGTGACTGCAGCGATCTGCGGTACGCTTGCGTCAGCAATCGCCAACCGAACCACGGCCGTGCCACGCAGGTCATAAAACGTGAGACGGCTGATGCCGGCGCGCTCGCAGGCCTTTGACTACGACGTGCGAAAGCCGTCGGACGTCCACGGCCGGCCTAGCGTGTTCGTCAGGATGGGACCCCGACGGTCGGTCGCGTCGAGCAGTGCTCTCAACGGGGCGCCGGTCGGCATCGCGAGGCGCCGGCCGCCTTTCGATTGACGCAGCCGGATGTACGGACTCTCGTACGCCGAGCAGGCAGGCGCAAGAGGTCGCCCTGCCGTTGACCGCTCCACAACGCCAGCATCAAGGCGAGTTGGATCTCGGCCGACGCGACCGACAGGACCGCAGCGATGTCCTGCTCCGACCATATCTTGTCTTTGCGCTCGGCTGCATAGAGGCGACCGCCTCGCTCGCAGAGGTCGCTAGAGATGATGCCGCGGTCTTTTGCGAACGACATGAGCCGCGCCAATATCGTCCAGCCGTAGTCGGCTTTGCGCGACCGGCAGGGCGTCACATTCAAGTGGAAGGACTACCGCGTCGAGGGTCGGCAATCGATACAAGCATCAAACTTCCTCGAGGATGAATTCGGTGACTTGCCAATTATGCGAATGGGCTATTGCGATTTGCGAGAGCCTTCGCCACAGGCTTAATGCTGTCACGGCCTAGCATTGCATCTAGCACAGCCACGTCGAAAACCGCGCTATTGGCGTGCTCCAATGCCGAAGACAAGTCTCCAGCTTCGGCCGCGACCGTATGGCCAAGATCGATCACCATGTCGGCAACCATCATACGGATGAGTACTTCATCCTCCACCAAAAACACCAAAGCCATACGCGCCCCGCTCAATTACTGCCGCGTGATTTTGCGTGCGGGTCCACTGGCGGCACGAGGCTTTCCTAGATTTCAGAATCTGCGGGAGGATCTTCGATCGCCATAGGCGGCCGATAGCGTGCAATTTTTGTCAGTTTCTCCGAAGAGCTCCACATGACGCGTCGTGCAGACGCAGCCTCCAAAATAAGCGTCTGATGAGCCAAACGGAGCTTCTCAATGTTTTCGAAGAGGGCGTTCCTCGGCCGGCGCAGCTTTGCGATAGCTGCCCGACTTTCGGCTCGCTGCCGGCGAGCCTCTGATATAATCGTTGCGGCGCGATCAAAGAGGTTATGTCCTTCATCCCGCGCTTCGAAACGATGGGGTGCACTAGAACAAAGGAGCAAGAAGAGCGCGCGATCCGCTTTGTAACGTGCTCCCGCTCGAGTATGCTCCGAGCCTGACATAAGAATTTGCCCCGCTGCTGCGTTAACGGCCCATTTCCAGCGGCTTCGCCCGCACTTCTTCAGCACGACCGAGAAATGTGCGAACGACGGATATTCTCGCATGGCATCGCCCCCAAGGACTGTTCAGGAGAGCAGTTTATCGGACCGATCTGATCAGGCAAGGTCGACCCTTGCAGACGTCACCTTGTGGCCGCGACGGTGGACCGAGCCGCGCGTCGGAAACAGCACGCCGGCAGCCATTTGAAGCAACGTGCTCTTGCCACAGGCGCTGGGCCCGATCACCGCAATGAACTTACCCCGATCGGCCTTGAAGCTGATCCCGTCCAGCACTCTGACCGGCGTGCGCTGCGCCGGCGACGAAAAGTCCTGCCAACGCCGTCAAACACAAGCACGCGATCGTCCATGCCCGCTAACCCTCAGACAGACGGCACAGTCAGGCACGATCGGGTCGTATTCAGGGAGAAGACCTCCTCAAGTTCAAGACGCATGGTGCCGTGACATTCGCACGCTGCCGCCACGAGCTTTAATCGGTCGATCTCTATGTGGCCTCGTCGATCAGATCTGATCGCTCCAGAGGCGCGCAGATTGCGCATCAGTAACGTCACCGTTGTCCGCCGCACACCGAGTATTTGCGACAGCGCCTCCTGGGTGAGCGGGAGGACATCGCCGTCCATGCGATCGCGAATGTGGAGAAGCCAGCGAGCCATCCGAGCCTGCACCGGATGCAGAGCATTGCAGGCTCCTCCGCGTTGAAGCTGTACCAGCATTGCCCTAACGTGAATCTGGATCGCGTGCCGGATCGCGGAGCTCTGGCAAAATGCGGCGTGAAATCGCGGTGCCGGGATTCGCGAGGCGAGGCCTCCCGCACGGACGAT
The DNA here is from genome assembly GCF_054057995.1 of Bradyrhizobium sp. USDA 4486. Classification (NCBI taxonomy): domain Bacteria; kingdom Pseudomonadati; phylum Pseudomonadota; class Alphaproteobacteria; order Hyphomicrobiales; family Nitrobacteraceae; genus Bradyrhizobium; species Bradyrhizobium sp. USDA 4486. The sequence goes on along the minus strand of NZ_JBSRZV010000001.1, from coordinate 591,655 downwards.
CGCAGTGAGCGCCGAAGGTGCCGGTCCAAACACGGATAGAGTACCTATTGCTCCCTCCCGCCCGACTACGGCGGTAGCAGCAGTCTGACCGTCGGCAAAGCCGACCATCAGCGAGATGGCGCCGCTATGAGGGAATAAGACGTGGCCGACTCGGTCACCCTCCCGCGAAATCACCGCATCCTGATCGAGCGCGACCGTCTCCAGCGCGGGCGCCAGCAAATCGAAGTCAGTTGGCGGCAGCGTTGCCAAAAGGCAGTTGCCGATTCCGCCGGCGCGCGTCACTTCGAGTGGTCCGCCGCGATGCATCCGCCTTCTTCATTTCGCACGGTGCGGAATGGGGACAGCCTTAGCATGCGATTAGATTCGCGACGAAACGATGATCCACTTCCCTGACAAGTACTCTCACCTGACAACAATAATCTCCTGGCAAGACGACATTTTCCGTCCGCGTCAAATCAAGAGTTAGATGCAAGCCCGCGGCCGAGTACACAAATGCAAAATAGGTATTGGTAACACCGTACGCTGCGACGAGCGCGCGCAGGGAACTCCAGATGAGGTTCATTCGAGGCCGATATGAAACAGGAAACGAAAGCGAGCGCAATGCACGCTGAACCGCGCTGCTGTCGGAATGGATATAAACACGACGCTTGCAACCCATCGCAGCGACGAGCGGGGCAATGTAACCACTTGGTTCCATACACTGCCCGCTGCCTCCTTGAATTAGCCAGCCCCGTTATCCGCAAACAGCGAAATTGGGACCGAGATTACGCTCATACGCTGGGGGCATGCCACCGCCGCAGCGCACAGGCTGGACCGCCAGTCACCAACATTCGCAATCCGTCAACGCCGCATTGGCGCGGCTGGGTGGGGCCTGAGAACCAATGTCTCGTATGCCCGTGCACGGGCGCGCTGGAGTAACTGCGCTAGACGCGCGCCCAGTTTGGCGATGGTTCGAGCTGCATCGCTTCGTTCCCAACCCGGAACGCGGCGAAGCAAAGGGCGCGGGCGTTTGCAGATTACAACCCGCACAGCCATTCCAGATACTGCTAGTCCGTTGAGAAGACCGAAAACTCTTTCATATTTGCCTCATACGAGCAGCGGGGACGCAAAGTGTTTGATGTCTATCGCAATGACAAGCGCGAGTTGCTCGTTCTAACCAATGGCTTTGCAATACCGGCTGTTTGCTCTCGGAATAATGGCAAGAGCAGAAAACGAGTTCTCAAAGTCAGCGACGAGACCAAGTCAGCCGTTCAGAGACAGGGCTATTACGTCCGCAGCTTGCGGGTCACCAAGGCGGATGATCTAGTTGGAGCAGGTCGGCGGCTTGGTCGCCGGCCGCCATCCAATTGCGCCGGCCCCGTCGCCGATTAGATCATCGATTATCTTTTCATGCACGTCCATCGCTTCAACCTAAGAAAGAGAACCCAGGCATCGCCGCTCGCGCTTGCTTCCCGGCATCCGGCGCAGGCCAATTGCTGTAGTAGCTGTCATGTTGTGTCTAGTCGAAAGCCGACGATCTGGATGCACCCTCGCGCAGCTTTGGCCCTGCGCAACCGCATGCTGAATTGCGGCGAGGCCGTTTTTTCTCCGACCGAGCAACCCGACTGTGCTAATGAGATGGCGTTTCGCGCGCAGAAATGGAGCGCGCCCCGTAGGTCAACCGAGTGATCCAGGACAATGCGGGCCGAGATCAACATCGCGAGAAGTCGATCTTGGCTAGTGCTTCACCCGGGTTACGAATGGCGCCGCCGTTGCCGCGGTGGTCGGATGGCTCGGTGGTGCAATCGTGCTTCTTTAGCTGGCTGCCGTCTTGGCTGGCAGTCGTCGCCAACATGCTTGGAGTGGTCCAACCGGCTGTCCTTCGAGTAGTTGTCCGTCCCGGCATGATGCGCGTTATCGCGCGTGCGGCCGTGATCGGAGCAGGCATCGTGGCCCTCGCCGGCCGATGCGGCCTCGGCCGATCTTGCACCCTCTACGGCAAGCCTGGTGGAACCAGCATCGCACGCGGGAGCCGCCGCTGGGCTGGGGCTTGCAATCCTGACTTGGGACGGCTCACTCGCCGAGGTAAGATGGATGATCATATCCGCTCCCTCGGTAATTTCGGGCCGGTGCGCTACGCTCACCCGCGTCATGTTCAGCTGCCGGAGATTCGCATTGATTTCTTTTTCCTTCTCGGTGTCGAGATGTGCCGTGCCCTCATCCAGAAACAGGATCTTTGGTCGGCGATAAAGCGCGCGCGCAAGCAGTACTCTCTGCTTCTGCCCGCTAGACAACGAGCTCCCCATGTCACCGATGAGGCTGTTGTAGCTCATCGGCATTGCCATGATGTCGTCGTGAATGCCGGCAATCCGCGCGCACTCGATCATCCCTTGCAGATCGAATGTTGTGTCAAAAAAGCAGATATTGTCGGCAATCGATCCCGATAGCAATTGATCCTCCTGCATCACCGCGCCAATTTGCTCGCGATAAGCCCGCGGTCCGATCTGGCCCAGCGGAAGGCCGTCGATCAGAACTTCTCCGCTCGTTGGCTCGAGCAGTCCAAGCATAATCTTGACAAGAGTTGACTTGCCGCAGCCCGACGGTCCCATGATCGTCACGAATTGTCCGGGAGCGACGCACAGATTGACATTACTAAGAATCAGAGACTCTCCTTCTGCATAGCGGAAGCACACGTTGCGCAGTTCGATCGCGCCGCGAATCTGTCGGAGATACGACAGGTCTCGATCGTGCCCACGCTCCAGCGGAGTGAGCGCAATGTCTGCGAGACGCTCCAAATGCAATCCGAGAATGCGGACATCCACCAGCTTCTCTATCAGCAGCGCTGTCCGCTCAGCGAACTGCAGCTTGTAGCTGACAAACGCGAATATCATCCCAACCGTGAAGAGGTTGTCCAGTGCGAGGCGAGCCGCGAGGTAGATTGTGATGACGTTTTCCAGGCCGAAGATCGTGTCGTTCATCGCTTTGAAGCTGATCCTCGCGCGACCAAGCCGCACGACGGCATTTATATACGCAGCATAGCGGTTCAGCCATTGGCTTTCCCGTTCGTTCTCTCGGTTGAGCAACTTTAGGCTTTGTACCGCACGCACGGTTTCGATGAAGGTGGAATTCTCGTCTGCCTTACTGTGAATGGCCGCTTCGCTTCTTTGTCGGAACATTCCGAAAAGTGCGAGCCGCAAGCCGGCATACAGCGCGAACGCGAGCAGGACGACAAGTCCGAGCTGGACGCTGTAGGTGAACATCAAGGCCAGCATCAACACCGACATGAGCCCGTCGATCAAGCCCGTGATCAGTCCCTCCGCGAGCACGTTGCGGATCGGCTCGATCGAGTTGAAGCGAGAAAGGATGTCGCCGATGTGCCGCTTTTCGAAGAATGAGAGTGGCAAACGCACCAGATGATGAAACAGGCGGGCGCCGATTTGAAAGCTCAAGGTGTTCTGCAGAACAAGAATAATGAACGAGCGTGTCGCGGCTGACGCGACCCGTATCAGGAGAAGGAACGCGAATCCTAGCCCGAGTACGACCAGGAAATCGACGTCCCCTCTGGCATCAAACATCTGACTCTTGAGCGGCGGGCAAACACCACCCTGCCGAAGGATCACCCAGAGCGGATGCCCCGCTCTTGAACTGATTTGCGATCGATTTCGATCACCTTTTTTCAAGCAGCTCTGTGTGCACTCTCCTGCGCTAGTCCCGATCTTGTCGCGCGCGCATTCCAGCCCAATTTCCCTCAAGGCCACGCGATTGCCGCACGAGCTATCGCTCCGGCTTGTTTCTCAATTGGTTTTAGCGTTCGGATTCGAGCAGCTGGTCAACTAGAGCTAGACGGAGCCCCGAATGGCGGATACCGAGACAAACAATTTGGCATCCTTATGCGCGCGGCAGCGAGAGAGGACGGCGAAGAAGCTTGAAAGCTTAAATCTGTGGCGAACTATCCGTGCGGATAGAGCCTAATGGGATCTCGCACTGCACTTGCTGCTCGTTACCCGCCAGTTGGCGCATGGCCAGCCATCATGCGGGCGGATATGGTCGCAGCCTATTTAGATTACCGCAATACAGTCGAACTTGTGCGCGCGATAGTCCGCGGGGAAGCTCCCCCGCCGACGCATTATCATGGAACTGGTCGCTCCCGCGAGCCAGCTTGGTCGAAGGCAGCTATTGATGACTTCGCGGCAGCGTGCAGCGTTACAAACCCCAATAAGCTAGACCGACAAGACCTGACCTCGCTCGTATGAATTTGTCCAACACTACACCTGGACTTCCTCGTTACTGTCGGCGGAAGGCATTGAAGCATGGCGGTTGGGCCTATTTTTTCGAACCGCCCACCTGGGCACGCAGACAAGGCTGTACCATCGAACCTGAGGCACTCGGCGAAGATTGTGACGCGGCTGTAGACCGGGTCAAGAAAGTCTTGTTACCCGCTTTTGACAGCTGGCGTTCTGGGGGGCTAACCGACCTGTCTCCTACTACGCCTGCACCTGGCACATTCGATTGGCTCGTATGGGTCTTCAAGACGCACCAGAAGTGGAGAGAAGTCGATCACAAAACGCAGCGACTTTACGACCAGGGCTTAGCGCTATTTGCTAATCACGAGCTAAAGGACGGCAGTCGGGCGGGCTCGAAACGGATCACAGCCTTTACCAGAGGATTTGTCGATGCCATCTATGCGAAGTTGCTGGTCGTAGAACGCAAGGAAGCGGACGGCAACACCGTCAAATACGAACGCCGGCGCTTCGCAAATGCTGCCATGACGGCTTGCAGGCGCGCTTGGTTTGTTGGCCAGCGCACTCACGAAAAAGAGGTACCCGAAATAAACCCGTTCTCTCGGATGGGGCTAAGGTCTCGAGCCCCTGGTCAAGCGAAGCGCGAGACGCCCACTGCAACCTGGGACGAGCTTGTCGCGTTCAGGCGCAGCGCCAAGAAACTCGGGTTTTACTCCATCGCTACAGCCGCTTTGTTGAGCTGGGAATGGCTGCAGCGCGAAGAGCATGTCTTCGGCATTTTCGAACTTGCGCACTACCGCCCCGAGGAACGATCAGATAGCGTAAGGATTATACATCCGAAAAATGGGGAGGAAGCATGGTGGCCTCTCTTTGACGAAAGTGGCATGGCGCTTTTTCCCGAGCTAATGACAGAACTGGACGCTATCAAAGCAAGGGATAGTTCCGGATTGGTTTTCCGCCGCGACCATCCTCATAGACGATCAAGCGTGCCAGTCCCGTGGATCACCCAACGCAAAGACCTGCGCTACCTCCGATTTGTCGTAAAGAAGATCATCGCCGTAGCCGGGCTTCGCGACGAACTTTCATTCACATCATTCCGCCATGGCGGCTTCACGGAAGGCGCGGACAGCGATCTCACGGATGCTGAACTGCGCACCGCCGGCCGTCATCGCTCAAAATACCAATTGCCAACTTATGCCAAGCGCACGCGGAAGCAGCTAATTGCGGCTACCAAAAAGCGCCGATTGCAGCGCTCTGGAACAGTCTACTTAGACGATCAGCTCGTGCCCCGAACGAGATAGACGTCGTTTGGCCGGCTGCCTCTCTGAGCTTGTTCCGACATCGTGCCTACCGCCCGGTCCAGACCGGCTTGCGCTTTTCGCCGAACGCCTTCAGCCCCTCCTTGGCGTCCTCGGTCATTGCGAGCAGCGCGATCTGGCTTTCGGTGTAGGCGATGCTCTCGTCGAACGACATCGCGGCGATGGCGCGCATGGCGTATTTGCCGCGGCGGATCGCGGTCGGCGACTTGTCGACGATGCGGCCAATCAGCCAGTCGATCTTGGCATCGAGCTCGGCGGCCGGCACGGCATAGTTGAGCAGGCCCGCAGCCTGCGCGGCTTTGGCGTCGAACGGCTCGCCGGTGAGCGCCCATTCGTTGACGAGGCGTCGCGGTGCCATCTCCTGCAACAGGCTCAGCACCTGCATCGGAAACACGCCGACCTTCACCTCCGGCAGGCCGAAGATCACGTGATCGGCCGCAACCGCCATGTCGGTCATGCACAGGAGGCCCATGCCGCCGGCCATGCAGACGCCACCGACGCGCGCGATCGCAGGTTTCGTCGCGTTCTGCGACAGGCGCAGCAGATCGGCATAGTCGACATTCGGCCTGGAATGATCCATCGCGAACGCCGCGCCGGAGTTCTGCAAGTCGGCGCCGGCGCAGAACGCCTTGTCGCCCGCACCGGTCAGCACGATGACGCGGACGTCCTTGTCCTCATGAGCGTCGCGATAACCCTTGCTGATGCCGGCAATGACCTCGCCGTTCAGCGCGTTGCGCTTGTCCGGCCGGTTGATGGTGATCCAGAACGCCTGCCCGCGCTTCTCGGTGATGACGGCTGTGGTGTCGGTCATGGCGTCGCTTCCTTGCTGTCCCTTTTTGCAGCCATTTGCGGCAGGGCGGGCGGCAGGTGCAAGGGCAATCTGCAGCGCGGCGTCGCTTTAGCGCCTCGACACAATTGCTCACGACGGAGCCGCGCGCTCAGGCCGCGGCGGCTTTCCTGATCCAGACCTTGTTGTCGTGGAACGCGGCGCCGCCGATCGGCGCAACGGCCTCGGCACCAGTCAGCATGTTGATACCGCGGCCGCCGATATGGTTCTTGTTGGGATGAACGGACTCCGCGATCAGCACGCCGCGCTGCACGCCGTCGAACAGCGTTGCGATCAGCGTGGTCTCGCCGCGTGCATTGCCGAGCGTCACCGCATCACCATCGGCGATGTCGAGGGAGGCTGCATCCAGCGGATGGATCATCACGCTCGCCCTACCCTCGCGGGCCTGCGAGGACGGCGTCTCGTTGAAGGTGGTGTTGAGAAAGCTGCGCGACGGGCTGGTCGCGAGCCGGAACGGATGAGCCTGGTCGGCCTGCTCGATCACCGCCCAATGGTCCGGCAGATCGGGCATGTTATCGATATCGCCCATGGTCTGGCCGAACGGCGGATGCGCCCAGTCCGCCCTGAAATGGAATTTCTTGTCGGGATGAGCGAAGCCGTCGAGAAAATGCGAGGTGCGGAAATCCGGCTGCAGATCGCGCCAGATGTCGGCTTCGAGACCGGCGATGTCGCCGTGGTTGCTGAGCTTAAGCGTCGCATCGATCAATTCGCGCGGCGACATCTCGAAACCGCGGTGCTTCGCACCAAGGCGCGATGCCAGCGCCTGCAACACCTCATGGTTGGAACGGCATTCGCCGGGCGGGTCGATCAGCTTCGGCCCGACCGAGATGTGCTGATGGCCGCCGCCGTAATAGAGATCGTCATGCTCCATGAACATGGTCGCCGGCAGCACGATGTCGGCCATCTGCGCCGTCTCGGTCATGAACTGCTCGTGGACCGCGACGAACAGATCCTCGCGCGCAAAGCCCTGACGGACCAGCGCCTGTTCCGGCGCCACCGTCATCGGGTTGGTGTTCTGGATCAGCATCGCCTTGACCGGGCCCTTGCCGCGCAAGGCCTCGGCATCGCCGGTGAGGATGCGGCCGATCTTGGACTGGTCGAGCGCGCGGACGCTTTGATCGATCGCGTCGTGGCCTTCGATGATGGATTCGTTGAAGTGCCACAGTGCATAATTGTTGAAGAAGGCACCGCCGCCTTCGTATTGCCAGGCACCCGTCACCGCGGGAATGCAGGTCGCCGCATGCATCTGTGTCGCGCCGTTGCGCGAACGCGTGAAGCCGTAGCCGAGGCGGATGAAAGTCCGTTTCGTCTCGCCGACCGCCTTGGCAAAGGCCTCGATCTCCGCCACCGGCACGCCACAAATCGCAGACGCCCATTCCGGCGTGCGCGTCTTCAGGTGCGCCTCGAGCTCGGCGGGGCAATCGGTGTATTTGTCCATGTAGGTGCGGTCAGCATAGCCGTCGCGGAACAGGACATGCATCACGCCGCAGGCGAACGCGCCGTCGGTGCCGGGCCGCAGGATGATCTTGATGTCAGCCTGCTTCATGGTCTCGTTGTCGTAGATGTCGACCGCCGCGATTCTGGCGCCGCGCTCCTTGCGGGCACGCGCGGCGTGCGTCATCACGTTGACTTGGGTGTTGACGGGATTGGTGCCCCAGATCACGACGAGATCGGACAGCGCCATCTCGCGCGGGTCGACGCCAGCGATCTTGCCGGTACCGATCGCATAGCCGATGCGTGCGACATTGGCGCAGATGGTCTGATAGAAGCGCGAATATTTTTTCACATGCGTCAGGCGGTTGAGGCCGTCGCGCATCACAATGCCCATCGTGCCGGCGTAGTAATAGGGCCAGATCGATTCCGCGCCGAACTCTCGTTCGGCCTGATTGAAGCGCTCCGCGATCTGGTCGAGCGCCTCGTCCCAGGAGATCCGCGCAAACTGGCCCGAGCCTTTCGCACCCGTGCGGCGCATCGGATACATCAGCCTTTCGGGGTGATGGATGCGTTCGGCATAGCGGGCGACCTTGGCGCAGACGACGCCGGCCGTGTAGGTCTGCTTCTTCGAACCGCGTACGCGGCCGATGCTGCGGCCTTCGACCACCTCGATGTCGAGCGCGCAGGCCGACGGGCAATCATGCGGGCAGGTCGAATGGCGGATTTCGATCTTGGCGTGCTGGTTCATGTTCCAGTTCGTAACATCAAAATTCCGGCCCGCCGAGCGCATTTTGCCGGCATTGCCCATGCGATTTGCTCAAACCGCGCGCGCTGTCGGTTCCTATCGCGCCTGCGAAATGGGGAGGGGCGACAACGAAAACCGCCCGATATTCCCTAATACTATCGGCTTTGTGAGGCGTCGACAGCCCGCCTCCCCTGCCGCTAGAGTGCCGGCCAACAAAGACCGTATCAGGGAGGTGGGCGTGACGGCCCGACAATCCATGCTGGCGCTGGCCGCCGGCCTGCTCGGCGCATTCGCCGCAGCCGCCTCATTGGCGCAAGATTATCCCAATCACGCGGTCCGGATCGTCGTGCCCTTCGGCGCCGGCGGGCCGGCCGACGTCGCGGCGCGGCTGATCGGCAACGTATTCCAGGAGAGCTTCGGCCAGCCCTTCGTGATCGAGAACCGCACCGGCGCCGGCGGCGTCATCGGCACGGTCGAGGCGGCGAAGTCGCCCGCCGACGGCTACACGCTGCTGATGATGTCAAACACCCAGACAGCGAATGAATCGCTGCTGACACAAGCGCAGCGCAAATACGAGCTGATGCGCGATCTCGCGCCGATCGCGCCGGTGAACTATTCCGACCTCGTCATCGTGGTGAACCCACAAGTCCCGGTGAAGACGCTGGCCGAGTTCATCGCGCTCGCCAAGGCGCAGCCGGGCAAGCTGAACTACGCCTCCTCAGGCCAGGGCACGCCCTATCACATGGCCGGCGAGCTGTTCAAAGCCATGGCCGGCATCGACGTCGTCCACGTCCCCTATCGCAACAGCGGCGAGGCGCGCAGCGGCGTGATCGGCGGGCAGGTGCAGATGATGATCGACGCGGTGCCGGCGATGGCGCCGAACATTGCCGAGAACCAAGTCCGCGCGCTCGCGACCACCGGCAAGCAGCGCTCCGCGGTGCTGCCGAACGTGCCGACCGCCGTCGAATCCGGCCTCGCCGGCTATGAGGCGACGATCTGGCTCGGACTGATGGCGCCGGCCGGCACGCCAAAGCCTGTCGTCGACAAGCTCAACGCTGCCGTCAACGCAACGGTGAAGCGGCCGGACATCGTAAAGCTCTGGACCGAGCAGGGCGCCGTACCCATGTCAATGACACCGCAGGAATTCGAAAAATTCCTGCGCGGCGACATCGAGAAATGGGCCGACGTTGTCAAGAAATTCGACAAGTCCTGAGGCGGTACCGCTCATGCCCACGGTTCAATTCCGACTCAATGGCGCAGCGATCGCCGTGGATGCCGATCCGGACCAGATGCTGCTCGATGTGCTGCGCAGCCGGCTCGGCATCACCGGTGCGCATTTTGGCTGTGGAGCCGGTGAGTGCGGCGCCTGTCACGTCATGGTCGACGGCAGCGCGATGACCTCGTGCGACATGCCGATAGGGTCCGTCGCGAACAAGGACGTCGTCACGGTGGAAGGCCTCGGGACAGTGGAGCAACCCCATCCACTGCAGCGTTCCTTCATTTCCGAGCAGGCGATGCAATGCGGCTATTGCGTTTCGGGAATCCTGATCAGCGCGGCGGCGCTGCTCAAGCGCAATCCGTCGCCGACGGAGGCCGAGGTCAGAGCGGCGCTGGATCGCAATCTGTGCCGGTGCGGATCGCATAACCGCATGGTGCGCGCGGTGCTGCGGGCAGCTTCGGAGATGGCCGCGCCATGACGTCCCCTGCCCCAAAGCTGCCGGTCAGCCTGGCATCCAATCCAAGGCTGTCGTCCTGGGTGCGGTTCACCGATGAGGGCCGCGTGGCGATCTCGCCCGGCAAGGTCGAGATCGGCCAGGGCATCGTCACCGCGCTGGCGCAGATCGCGGCAGATGAGCTGGATGTCGAGATCTGGCGCATCGACATGATCCGCACCTCGACGGCGACGAGCCCGAATGAGGGCGTCACTTCGGGCAGCCTCTCGATCCAGCAATCCGGCCGCGCGCTGCGCCACGCCTGCGCCGAGGTTCGCCAGCGCTTCCTTTCTGCTGCATCGGAACGTCTCGGTGTCGATGCGGCGTTGCTCAATGTCGACGACGGCACGATCTCGGGTCCCGGCAATATCAGGACCAGCTATTGGGAGCTGGCCGGCGACGTCTCGCTCGACCACGACGCCACACCAGGTGCGACAGCGAAGATCGCGACCAAGCGCGCTGTCGCCGGACATTCCATCCAGCGCCTGGACGTTCCCGACAAGGTGTTTGCCCAGCCGCGCTTCATTCACGACCGGGCATTGCCCGGCTTGCTGCACGGACGCGTGCTGCGGCCGGACGTCTCGGGCGCCAAATTGACCGCGCTCGACGAAGCGGCCGCACGCATTGTCCCCGGCCTCATCACCATCGCCCGTGACGGAGGATTTGCAGGCGTGGTTGCCGACAGCGAAGCAGCGGCCGAAGCGGCCCTGACGGCCTTGCGCAAGGGCGCGACATGGTCGGCCGGCGAGGCGCTGCCCGACGAAGATGATCTCGCGGGCTTCCTGAAGAGCCAGCCGGTCGAGACGACCGTCATCGACACCAGAGCAGCGGCGAGGACAGCGAAAGCTGCGCACACGCTTCGGCGGCAATACACCCGCCCCTACATCGCTCATGCCTCGATCGCACCGTCCTGCGCGATGGCGCGATGGGATGGCGATCGTATCCACGTCTGGACCCACAGCCAGGGTGTCTATCTGCTGCGCGCCGATCTCGCGATCGTGCTCAAGCTGCCCGCCGACAACATCGTGGTCGAGCACATGGAGGGCGCGGGCTGTTACGGCCACAACGCGGCCGACGACGTCGCGCTCGATGCCGTGCTCCTCGCCAAGGCCGGCGGCGGCCGTCCGGTCCGGGTGCAGTGGTCGCGCCACGACGAAATGTCCCACGCGCCGTTTGGCGCGGCGATGGCGATCGAGATCGAAGCCGACCTCGACGCGGATAACGAGATCGTCGGCTGGCGCCATGCGATCTGGAGCAACGGCCACGCCGCGCGGCCGGGGCGCGCGACGCAGCCTGCGCTGCTCGCCGCTACCGAGATCGCAAGTCCCTACCCGCGCATGATCTCGACCAATCCGCCGACAGCCAATGGCGGCGGTGGCGATCGCAACTCCGTTCCGCTCTACGACCTTCCGGCCTGGACGATCACGAGCCACCGGCTCTTGAGCATGCCGATTCGCACCTCGGCGCTGCGGACGCTGGGCGGACAAGGCAATGTGTTCGCCATCGAATCCCTGCTCGACGAGATCGCGACCTTGCGGGGAGAGGACCCGATCGCGTTCCGCCTGCGGCACCTACGAGATGAGCGGGCGAAGGACGTCATCCGCGCCGCGGCGCGACGCGCGCAGTGGAAGCCGCGGAAACAGCCCAGTGTCGGCCACGGCATCGGCTTTGCCCGCTACAAGAACACAGGCGCCTATTGCGCCGCGATTGCCGAGATCGAAGGCGACGACGACATCCGCGTCAAACGGTTGACGCTCGCGGTCGATGTCGGCGAGGCCATCAATCCGGACGGCGTGATCAACCAGATCGAGGGCGGCGCGATCCAGGCGACGAGCTGGGTGCTAAAGGAGCGCGTTCGCTTCGACCGGACCCGCATCACTTCGACCTCATGGACGGACTATCCGATCCTGACCTTCAGCGAGGTGCCGGCCGTCGACGTCGAGATCATTCAGCGGCCGGAGATCGAGCCGGTCGGCGCCGGCGAGGCCGCGCATGGCCCGGTAACTGCGGCGATCGCGAATGCGGTGTTCGATTGCCTCGGCGTGCGCGTGCGCGATCTGCCGATCACGCGCGACCGGATCATCGCAGCCATGGAGCTTGCATCGTGACGACCTTGACCATTTTGAGCGGCGGCGCGGCGCAAGGCCTGGTGCGCGGTCTCGCCGACGCTTTCAAGACAATGACCGGCCTCCGTATCGACGGTGAGTTCGGCGCGGTCGGTATCATGGCTGACAAGCTGCGCGCGGGAACACCAGCCGATCTCGTGATCCTGACGCAGGCCCTCCTCGCAAAGCTTGCCGAGGAGAAACTCGTCATCCCCTCCTCGATCGCGGATGTCGGCCGGGTCGAGACCGCACTCGCAGTCCGCAGCCGCGACCCGAAAGTTGCGGCGAAGACCGAAGCCGAATTGCGCGAGCTGCTGCGTTCCGCGGATGCGATCTACGTCCCTGATATCAAGGCGTCCACGGCGGGACAGCACGTCGCAAAAGTGCTGGATCAGCTCGGCATCGCCTATGAGGTCGCTTCGCGCCTCAAGATATTTCCCAACGGCGCGACCGCGATGCGGGAGCTTGCAAGCTCCACCGCGCAAAGGCCGATCGGTTGCACGCAGTCCACCGAGATCATCGCCACCGAAGGCATCGCGCTATCTGGCTCGCTGCCTCCCGGCTGCGAGCTCGTGACCATGTACACGGCGAGCGTGACCGCAAGGGCATCGCATCCAAACGGAGCAGCCGCGCTGGTCGCGCTGCTGACTGGCGCAGATCACAAGGAGCTACGCCAGCGCGTGGGCTTTACCGGCTAAAACGGATGAAATGAGGCTCGATAGCTGTGGTGGCGGCGGCAGGCTCCCTCTCCCGCCTGCAGGAGGGGGTCGGGAGAGGGTCTCTCGGCAGCCCAAGACGAGAAAACCCTCACCCGTATCGCATTTTCGACGCGAGACGACCTCTCCCGCAAACGGGAGAGGTGACCGAGCCTGCGGCAATCGATTCAACCCAAAGCCATTCCGCTTTAAGACGCTCCCTCTATTTGTGCAGCTGGGTGAGGCCGGTCGGTGGACCATCCACCGCGGTCCAGCCGCCATCGACGAACAGCGTACTGCCGCTGACATAGCTTGCGGCATCCGAAGCGAGATAGGCCACGGCGGTCGCGACCTCGTCGGCGCTGCTCCAGCGGTTGAATACGGTGTGGCCGGCATAGAGATTGTAGATGTCGGGCCGCTGCTTGAACGGACCGGTCAGGGCGGTCTCGGCGATGCTCGGCGCGATCGCGTTGACGCGCACGCCGGCATGGCCGACTTCGGAGGCAAAACCCTTCACCAAGAGGCCGATCGCCGCCTTGGTGGAGCCGTAGACGCCGAGGCCCGGCTCGATGGTCACCGCGCGGACCGAGGAGCAGGCGATGATGCTGCCCCCCTTCTGCGCGACCATGATGCGGCCGAAGGCCTGAAAGAACCAGACCGTGCCCTTGACGTTGAGGTTGAGGACGCGGTCGAGATCGTCCTCGGTGTAGTCGAGGATCGTCTTGCGGATGTTGAGCCCGGGCGTCGTCACGGCGATATCGAGCCGCGGGAATTTCTCCATCACGGTTTTTGCGAGCGCGTTGACGTCCGCAGCGCTGGCGGCATCGCAGCTGGCAGCTTCCGCCCAGCCGCCCTTGTCGCGAATGCCGGCGGCGGCCGCTTCCGCCGCGTCAAGCGCACGATCGGCGCAGATGACGCGGGCCCCTAATCCGGCCAGCGCCTCGGCCGACGATTTGCCGATCCCTGAGGCGGCGCCGAGCACCACGGCCGTCTTGCCGGTGAGATCGAAGAGCTTGCGATAGTCGGTCACGGACAGATTCTCCCTGTTGCTGTGGCGCAAGCTACGCAAGCGCGATGCGCCGGCCAAGTGCCGGCGCACGCACGGCTACTATCCCTTGTATCCCATCAAGAGGCGCGGCAGCCACAGCGAGAAGGCGGGAACGTAGGTGACGAACATCAGCGCTGCGATCAGCGCGGCGTAGAACGGCAGGATGGTGCGCATCACCGCGCCGACCGAGATGCCGCCGATGGCGCAGCCGACGAACTGGGTCGTTCCGACCGGCGGGGTATTCAGTCCGAGCGCGCAGTTGATCAGCATCAGCATGCCGAACTGCACCGGATCCATGCCCGCCTTCATCGCTATCGGCAGGAAGATGGGCGTGCAGATCAGGATGGTCGCCGCCATGTCCATGAAGGTGCCGAGCACGAACAGGATGACGTTGATGAGCAGGAAGATCATCCAGGGCTGCGTCGAGACCTTGCTCATCAGGTCGCCGGCGAAGTCGGCCACCTCATAGAGACCCATCAGGTACTGGAACATGGTGGAGACGCCGATCAGCAGCAACACCACGCCCGTCGTCTTCACCGCCTTGGCCGCCGCCCGCAGGAAGTTCTGCAGGGTCATGGTGCGATAGATCAAGAACGTCAGCAGGATCGTGTACGTGACCGCGACCGCTGCGGATTCCGTGGCGGTGAAGACGCCTGAGAGGATGCCCGCCAGGATGATGCCGACGATCAGAAGGCCGGGCAGCGCGGCGGCGAGCGATCGGAACACCTCGGCCCAGCCCGGGAACTTGCCTGCGGGATAACCGCGCTTCACCGCGACCGCGTAGGCAGCGACCAGCATGCAGACCATCAGCACGAGGGCTGGCAGGAGACCCGCGGCGATCAGCGCGCCGATCGAGACCTTGCCGCCGGCGGCCAGCGCATAGATGATCATGTTGTGGCTGGTCGGCATCAGGGCGCCGACCAGCGAGGCATGGGTGGTGACGTTGACGGCGTAGTCGGTGTCGAACCCTTCCTTTTTCATCATGGGGATCATCACCGCGCCCATGGCCGACACGTCGGCCACGGGCGAGCCGGAGACACCGCCGAACAGCGTGCAGGCGACCACGTTCGACATGCCGAGCCCGCCGCGGATATGCCCGACCAGATTCTTGGCGAGCTTCACGATCTTGTCGGCGACGCCGCCATGCAGCATCAATTCACCGCTAAAGACGAAGAACGGGATGGCGAGGAACGAGAAGATGTTCATCCCCGACATCATCTGCTGGAAGATGACGGCGACCGGCAGACCTTCGTAGAGGATGGTGCAAATCGCCGAAAGGCCGATCGCGAAAGCGACGGGAACGCCGAGGATCAGGAAGCCGAAGAAACTGGCGCCGAGGATGATCAGTTCCATGAGGGGACGACCTCTTCGCCGCGCAGGAGAGCAATGATGTGCTCGATGGAAAACGACACGATCAGGATGCCGGAGGCGATCAGCGGCACGTAACGGATCACCTCGGGCAGTCCGAGATTGGGAATCTTGACGGTTCCGACCGACGCACCGAGGATCCAGCCGTTATAGGCCATCGCAATGCCGAACACGGCCACGAGAACGTGGATCACGATCTCGATCTTCTCGCGCAGATGATCGGGAAGCATGACCAGCAGACTGTCCATGCCGATGTGTCCGGCATCGCGCACGCCGACGGCGGCGCCGATCAGCGTGACGTAGAGGATCAGAACCAGCGCGAGGTTTTCGGTCCAGGTCGGGCTGGAATTGAGCACGTAACGCCCGAACACTTGGTAGAACACGATGGTGACGATGACGAGCAGCCCGGTCACCGACAGATACATGCCCAGGCGAGCGACGGGAGCATTGATCCGCGACAGCAGCCCGGTCGATGGACGTCCGGCGACCTCCTGCTCGTGGCTTGCGACGTGTGGGTCTGTCATTCCCGCGTCTCCTTCGCGCGTCTGCTCGCGAGGGTGCGGTGTCACCTCGCAGGCAGCACCGGACCCGATGCCCTGGCCTTACTTCGTGTCCTGGATGCGCTTGACGAGGCCCTTCAGCTTCTCGTCGCCGGCGAACTTGTCGTAGACCGGCTTCATCGCGTCGACGAACTCCTGCTTGTTGGCGATCGTCACGACCTGGACGCCGGCCGCTTCGACGGTCTTGCGGGAGGCCTGCTCACGGTCGTCCCAGAGCTTGCGCATGACCGGCACCGACTCCTTGGCCGCCTTGCGGATCATCGCCTGATCCTCCTTGCTCAGCGTATCCCAGACCTTCTTGGACATCACGAGAACTTCGGGCGCCAGCGAGTGCTCGGTGACATTGTAGAACTTGGCTGCCTCGAAATGGCGCGAGGACTCATAAGAGGGCCAGTTGTTCTCGGCTGCGTCCACGAGGCCGGTCTTGAGCGCGGTGTAGACCTCGCCATATGGCATTGGCGTGGGGTTGGCGCCGAGGCTCTGGATCATGCCGACCCAGAGGTCGGATTGCTGCACGCGGATCTTCAGGCCCTTCACGTCGGCGAGGGACTTGACCGGCGCCTTCACAGTGTAGATGGAGCGGGCGCCGCTGTCGTAATAGGCAAGACCGACGAGGCCCGCGGGCTCCATGGCCGCCAGGATCTCGTCGCCGATCGGCCCGTCGAGCACGGTGCGCATGTGCTGCGTGTCGCGGAAGACGAAGGGCAGGCACAGCGCAATGGTCTCAGGCACGAAATTGTTGAGCGGCGATGCGTTGATCCGCATCATATCGAGCGCGCCGATCTTCAGCTGCTCGATGGTGTCCTTCTCGGAGCCCAGGGCGCCGTTGGGAAACACCTTCACGCCGAGCTTGCCGCCGCTCGCCGTCGCGAGCTGCTTGCCCATGAACTTGACGGCCTCGACAGTCGGATAGTCGGCGGGGTGGATGTCGGCGGAACGGAAATCGCGTGCGGTCGCCAGCGGCGCTGAGATCGCCAGCACGGCGGCTGCGATGATACCGGTCAGTGTCTTCATCTGGGCTTTCCTCCTGGGGTGATTATGTCGTTGTCGGGCAGGTTGCGGGCCGCTTTGGGTCGCTCCACTTCAGGTGCGAAGTCAAGCGCCATTGTCGTCCCTAGGGCGGGCGGCATTCTCTGTCCAAGCCAAATCCGGCATCGATCAATGCTGGAGTTGCATCGATCGGTCGCGGTGCTCCCGGGGGCCGGTCGGCGGGGGGTCACCGTTTCTCCGAAGCGTCCGCACCGCTCTCGTTACTTGACGCCGCAGCAAGAGCCCGCTCAAGATGCTGCGCAGCAGAACGGAGCATTTCGAGGACATGCCCATGCCGCGGAAGCTGATCGATATTTCGGTGGCACTCGGGAACGACGTGACGGCCGACCCGCCGGGCAATCACCCGACGATCCAGTATATCGATCACCAGCAGGGCTTGCCCCGCATGCTGCAATTTTTCGACGGTTTGAAGGCCCAGGATTTGCCTGACGGACAGGGCTGGGCCGTCGAGCAGGTTTCCTTGTCCACCCATAACGGCACGCATCTCGATGCGCCCTGGCACTTCCATCCGACCATGAACCGCGGCGAGCGGTCGTGGACCATCGACGAGGTGCCGCTGGAATGGTGCTTTCAGCCCGGCGTGAAGCTGGACTTCCGGCACCTGCCTGACGGCTATGTGGCGACCGCTGCCGACGTCGAGACCGAACTGAAGCGGATCGGCCACACGCTGTCACCGCTGGAGATCGTCGTCGTCAACACCAGCGCCGGCGCCAGGTTTGGCCAGGCCGACTACGTCAATTCCGGCTGCGGCATGGGCTACGAAGCGACCATGTACCTGCTCGAACGCGGGGTGCGCCTGACCGGGACCGACGGCTGGAGTTGGGACGCGCCGTTCGTCTACACCGCGAAAAAATATGCTGAAACAAAAGATGCCGGCCTGATCTGGGAGGGCCACAAGGCGGGACGGCACATCGGTTACTGCCATCTCGAGAAGCTGCACAATCTCGATCAATTGCCGTCGACCGGATTCACCGTTTCGTGCTTCCCGGTGAAGATCGAGCGCGCCTCGGCAGGCTGGACCCGCGCGGTCGCCATTATCGACAATTAGGTCGAGGTTGTCATTCGCCGTCGAGGCCGCTCTCAGCGAGCTCGCGCAGCGCGTCGGTGTCGAGCACGACGATGGCGCCATGCTCGAGGCGGACCCAGTTGCGACCGGCCCAGGCGCGCAATTGCTTGTTGATGCTCTCGCGCGTCATCCCGACCATCTCGCTGATCTCCTGCTGCGTGATGGCGAGCGTGCCGCTGCCGGAATCGAGCTTGCGCTCCTCGGTGAGACCGAGCAGGGCGCTGGCAAGCCGGCCCGGAAGATTCTGCAGGATCACCTGCTCGACCTGCTGGCTGGTCCAGCGCAGCCGCGCGCAGAGCAGCTCGATGAATTTCATCGCCAGCGCCGGTTGGCTCTTCACGAACGGCAGGAAGTCCCTGCGGTCGATGATGTAGAGCTCGCAATTGGTGTTGGCGGTCGCGTCGGCCGATCGCGGCGCACCATCGAGAACGGCGATCTCGCCAAAGATTTCTCCAGGACCGATCAGATTGAGAATGGCGTTCCGTCCGTCAGGCGACGAAGAGGAAATCTTCACTGTCCCCGAGATCACCGCGAACAGATTGTTGCCGGGATCGCCTTTGGCGGCGATGGTCGCACCGCGCTTCACGGTGGTGTGCTTGGCATAACGGCAGAGCTGATCGAGCGCGTCCGGCTCCAGATCCGCGAAGATCGGGTGCTTGCGCAGGACCGATAATTTGTTGCCCGCCGACTGTCGGGGGTCGCCGGTCTTGTCCTGAGGCACGCCACGGGGCTCCTAAGACTGCGAGGCACTGGGGTTCCTGCGTAGTCAACGTTATCAGGCTTTTCAACCGGAAAGCATGCGCTTGGTTTGAGGCAAATGCCGTAAAAATGCCGGAAGCCCGCATCCGAAGGATGCTCGATGCATTGGGATCGATGCAGAGTTGCAAGCCGCGCAAGCCGCTGTTGCGTTGAGGCGCTACCGGCCAGCCGAGAGCCGGCCGTTGAGCATCGGACGTCGGTCCATCCGCTCTGACGATGATCTCAGGAGCTTTGGCGCCTGGACTCCCGGGCGAGCCGGCCTGCACTGGTCTGCCGGTCCGCCCAGGCCAGAGCTGCGGCGAACGCGACGAAGATCGCGATGACGACGATGGTCATCAGCAGCGCGTCAGTCGGCATCATGCTTCTCCCGGGATTGTCGGAGGCATTATTTGCCACCGGCGGCCGGCGTCATTGATCGGGATCAAAAATCTGAGAGCATCGTGAAAGCGAAATCAGGCGGCGGCCAGAGCCTGGACGCGCGCCGGGTCGCGCAGGCCGATCCCCCCTGAATGATCTCGATCGCGCCGTGGCGCTGCAGCCTGGTGAAAGTGCGGCTGACGGTTTCGATGGTCAGGCCGAGATAGTCTGCGATGTCCTGGCGGCGCATCGAAAGGGGAATCGTGCCGGATGTCCCCTTGAGCGCGAACAGCCGCTCGCGCCAGCCGAGCAGAAATGTCGCGACCTTCTCGTCCGCAGAGCGGCGGCCGAGCAGGACCATGTGGTCGCGGGCCTGGCTCAGCTCGCGAATCGCCAGCTCGTTGATCCGCCTGAGCAGGTACGGCCGGTCCTCGATGAAACGGCCGAAGGGCGTCTTCGCGAACTGGCACACGGTCACCGCACCGACATCGGCTGAAAAATTGTGGCGGCCGGAGATGTTCATCCCCAGGAAATCGCCAGGCAAGGGAAAGCCCACGATCTGCCGCCGGCCGTCCGGCAGCAGCTTGTAGAGCCGCATGACGCCTTCGAGGACGTTGTAGAACTCGCGATGTCCTCCTTGGAAAACACGGTCGCGCCCGCGGCGAAGTGGACGCGGCGGCCGAGATGCTCGAATTCCCGGAGCTCAGCCGTATCCAGCGACGAGCACACCGCCGCTCGCGTACGGCACAGTCGCTGCAGAAATGCCCGTTCGGTGTGTCGCGGCTCCGAATATTGACCCCTTTCGGCTTCCAACATTGACCCTGGCTCACTGCTCCAATTCGAAATGGATCCAGGCGTTTACTGCATATCAGGTGGGGGCAATGTTGGGCGCCGGTCGGGGGGTCAAAAGCCGCGCCGATCGACAGGCCAGACTAGGGATAGGCGCCAACGATGGCGCCAAAGCATCATCCGACGCCACTGTCCGGCGGAGACCGCAAGGCGCTCGCCAAGGAGCTCGGCCGCGCCCGCGCCATGACTACGATTCTCGCCGCCCAGTCGGCCGATGCCCGCGCCAAGGGCGAGGCGCTCCTTCGCCAGGCCGACAAGCTGCTCTGCGAGTCATGGAACGAGCGCATGTGGACCGATGGCGGCCCGATCGCCCGTCGCCGACCGTCGACCAGGCCATCGACGGCGCATACGCCTGGCTTGAGATCGAGTGCTCGCGGTGCAAGGCCCGCCGGGACGTCCATTTGACGTCGTTGCGCCACCCGCCGACCACGTTCGTCCACGACCTGGCGAGCCGCCTCCGCTGCAGCAAGTGCGCCAAGGCAGGTCGCCGACCGCCGGCGACGCTGCTACAGCTGTCGCAGCGAGCCCGCCATCCGGATTCGGAAGCCTGAATGTGTAACCTCTACTCGATCACCACCAATCAGGCCGCGATCAGCGCGCTGTTCCGCGTCGTCAACCGCTACGTCGGCAACTTGGCGCCGATCCCCGGGGTCTTTCCCGACTACAAGGCGCCTATCGTACGCAATGGCGCCAATGGCCGGGAGCTCGCGACCGCACGCTGGGGCATGCCGTCGTCCCAGCAAGCTCTCCTGCAGGCAACCAAAAAACGCGCCGAGAAGCTGCAGGCCAAGGGCAAGACCGTCGATTTCAAGCAGCTGCTCCGGATGGAGCCAGACGGCGGCACGACAAACATCCGCAACGTGAAGAGCAAGCACTGGACGCGCTGGTTGGGACTTGAGAACCGCTGCGTCGTGCCGTTCAACTCGTTCAGCGAGTTCAACAAGGCCGAAGGCGGCGACATCTGGTTCGCTCTCGACGAGAGCCGTCCCCTCGCCTGCTTTGCCGGCATCTGGGCCAACTGGACCTCGGTAAGGAAGGTCAAGGAAGGCGAGACCACCAACGACCTCTATGCGTTCCTGACGACGGAGGCGAACGCCGAAATCTTCGCCATCCATCCGAAGGCGATGCCCGTGATCCTGACGACGCCCGAAGAGGTCGAGACCTGGATGACCGCGCCGGCCGACGAGGCGCTGAGGCTGCAGCGGCCGCTTCCAGACGGGGCGCTGCGGATCGTCGCCCGCGGCGTGAAGGAAGATCCCGCGCCGTCCTCCTAGGAAAGAAGCGAGTCCTTTCTCACAAAATTCGGCGCGCGTGCCTTACTGGACTCAAGGAATTCAGTCCTCACCAAATACCTAGTGATCGACATCCGTTGGCCGTATGGTCCCATGCATGGACCTGCGGCTGATCCGAGAACACCTTGCTCAAGCTGAGCGCCACGTTGCGCTCAGCGATAAGCATATCGCCCGTCAGATCGAGATCATTGATGGGCTGGAACGTTCCGGCCGCCCGACCGGCTTGGCCCTGGACCTGCTCGCCACGTTTCGGCTGCTTCGGGCTTCTCATGTCGACCACAGAGATACGATCCGCAGAGAATTCGGGATCTAGGTCTACTCGGTTGGCGTTGCGAAATGATCTGCGTCAAGTGCAACGAAATTGCACGGCAGACCGTAAGGCATGCCCGACTCCGACCAACAGACCGATAACAGGGATGTCAGACCCTCGCGCTTGACCGAGGCGCGCCGGGTAATCGAGCAGTACGCCGCCGAGCTGCGTGAGATCATCAAGAAGCTCGGCGGCAAGTTGCACTAGGGCCACGGTGAGCGGATTCCTTCATCCAATCCAAGAGGCTTCCCTTCAGGCGTTGTTCGATCGTTTCTGGCGATCGCGCAGGCGCTGGACTCGATCGGAGACACCTGCCCCGAGTGCCTCTCCGGGTCGACTAGACGGCCTCTTCTCTCTCGATGGGCTCGCGACCAAGCGGCACCCGCAGGCGAGTGAGTTCGATCCACGCCAGTGCGGCGTTGATCCATCTCTGCCGTTCGGCTCCGCCGGCTTCGGCGGCGAGCTTCATTGCCGCAAACGCCTCGCGCTCGGGGTCGTACTCGACGTCCATGGGGCGAAATATAATCGCGGACGGTAAACGATCACGCATCGATGCGACCGTAGGAATCCGGGGCCGGCCGGGCCGACGGCGAACGCCGCGCGCGCGTCGGGCCGGTGCCGAGATATAGGCTTCTTCAGAAGATGCCGAGGAGAGCGAAAACCGCGACTTCCCCCAGGAAGGCCAACGTCATGATCGCGACCGTGAGAAGCACATCTCCATCGGCATGAGGGGCATGGGCAAGGCCTCGCGTGTCCTGCGCCGCCGTCGTGAACACATGAAGCCAGGGAAAAAGTTACGGTTCCGCCTGCCGGGTTCCGGTTATAGGGTCGCCGCAGGCAGGCCCTTTCAACCGGCGCAGATTTTGCGAGTCCGCGGCAGAGTTGCCCGGCGAACGCTGTTGGGGACGACTTGCGACTTCCAGACGTCGGCCTCCCCGCGCCACGCACACGACCGGAACTCATCGCGTAGATTCTGCGGGGGAATGGGGCAACGCGCCGGGTGTCATCCCCTTATCGATTAGCCTCGGCCACGGAACCATGGCAGACGCGCAACATTTATCCGACTCAACCCTCGGGAGAGCAGAGATGTTCATCGTGATCGGGGCAAACGGGCGTGTCGGATCGGCCGTAGCGTCGACGTTGCTCGATGCAGGTCGGCCGGTTACGGCCGTGCTTCACCGCAGCAACAGCGTTGCGGGCTGGCGCAAGCGCGGCGCACACACTGCGGTCGTTGACGTACGCGACCGCGATTCCTTGCGTGCGGTGTTCAGGAGCGGCACGCGCGCTTTCCTGCTCAACCCGAGCGCCGACGTCTCGACCGACACCGATCGCGAGGAACGTGCAACTGTTCGGAGCATCGTCGCGGCGCTTGAAGGATCCGGGCTCGAGAAGGTCGTGGCCGCATCCACCTATGGCGCCCAGCCGGGCGAGCGCTGCGGCGATCTCAGTGTCCTCCACGATTTCGAGCAGGCGCTTGCCGCGCAGCCGATACCGGCGACCATCCAGCGAGGCGCCTACTACATGAGCAACTGGGACGGACTGCTCGATGCGGCGAAGGGCGGCGTGTTGCCGAGCATGCTGCCGGCGGGCATGAAGATCCCGATGGTCGCGCCCGCCGATCTCGGCAAAGCGGCCGCGCGCCATCTGCTGGAGCCGACCCGCGATCGGGATGTCCATTACGTCGAAGGACCCGAGCGGTATTCGCCGCAGGATGTCGCTGACGCCTTCGCGGCCGAACTCGGCAATCCGGTGAGAGTCGAGATCATACCGCGCGACCAATGGATCGCGGCCTACAGGAAGCTGGGCTTCTCCGCCGCGGCGGCCGAGTCCTATGCGCGAATGACCGCGGTCAGCGTCGATAGCGGCTTCGCCATGTCGGAGCCGTTCGAACGCGGAGAGACCACGCTCGAAGACTATGTCGGAGCACTCGTTGCGAAGTCGCGCGGCTCGCGCGATCTGCAAGGCGCGTAGCGTCACGCGAAAGTCGGTTGGCGACTGTACAGGATGCGGTTGGCGCGGTCACGAAAGTGCCGAACGGCTTCGGCGACACCGGCCGGAGTGCCCGTCCGATAAGAGCTAACGCTTCGCGATTATTGTTCGGATCCTATCTGCCTGCCCGTTTGTCGCGCGAGCTTTGCCGTTGCCGATGCAATCGGATGATGTGTTTCGCGATGGCTGGCGCATCGTAAGGTTTTTCAAATCGTTTCACTTCCCAAAAGCGGCTAGGCAGAGCCTCTCGGCTGTAGCCGGTGGCGAAAACGAACGGAATGCGCTGCTGCATGAGCTTGTCGGCGATCGGATATGCGGATTGGCCGTGCACGTTGATGTCGATCACGGCCGCGTCGAAGCCGTCTTTCTCGACCTGCGCCAGCGCTTGCGAGAATTCGCAGATCGGACCGACGATCTCCGCGCCTTCCGACCGGAGCGCCTCTTCCAGATCGGCCGCAAGGAAATACTCGTCCTCGACGATCAACACGCGACAGGAACCACTCATCACGCCACCTCGTGGACGGGGATGATGGTCCGAAACAGGCTGTTTCGCAATCGAGCAGCTCGGGCACTCTTCAGCCGGCGGGACGAAGACGCGCGCCCCCGGGATTTGCGGCCCGTTCACGGAAACCACCGCAGCAGCCGTGGTTCGCGCCGGCCGTCGGACGCACATCCGTCAACGGCGTGACCACCATCGGGTGGTCTGCACGGGAGAATGTGACGTCCGCGCTGCCGCGGCCTTACTGCTCTCGTCGCCCGGGAGATCGGGAACGGTCGAAGGCGCCTCTCCATCCAATTCACGAAGCTGATCGATCTGACGTCTGAGGCCGTCCGGCAGTTCTCCGTCCTGGCCGAGGCACGCTTGCAGTCTTTCGCCGATTTCTCGGACGATTGCACGGCTGTGCGTGTGGTCGATATCGATGCGGTCTCGCATGGCGAACCTCCTTGCGAAAACCCCCACGAACGAGGTCCCCGGCGCGACAGGCCTCGCAGACCGCGCAGAGACCGCCGCCTTTGGCTATCAGTCGCAAGCGCTTGTGGAACAGCGGGCCCAAGGGGCCTTTGGCTACCCTAGGGCGCTGCAACATCGACTTAAATGCGGTTCCGCCTATGTCAAAGGTTGGGATACCTCCTCGGGTCCTCTGCTAGGGACTTACCCTTTAGCGGCCTGCGGAAAACCATGAAGGACATGCAAGAGCACTTGGAGAGGCTTCGGGGCCTTTGGGGCGAGGAGTTGTCGTTGCTGCATCGCGAGTACCGAGTTGCTTTTTGAACGTTCCTTCAGATTTCCCGATTTCCCTTTTTCTGTTGTCCGTGAACGAGGCTCCGGTGGAACGGCAATGGCTTATTGCTCGTTGGCTCGGCAGGGCAGAAGGAGGAGAAAGCCAAATGAAGCTTGCAATTGTTGTGCTGTCGGCCGCCGCTCTTACCGCGTCTGCGACTGGGGTATTCGCACAGAGCAGCGTGTCGAGTAAGACCCCTGGTCATGAAATGCAAAGCAAGGGTTCGAAAATGGGCAGCCCAGGCGCCTCCGGCTATTCGCCGGGACATGAGATGCAGGCGAAGGGCGCGAAGAAGGGATCGCCGGGTGCCTCCGGATATGCGCCGGGTCAGACCACTGGCTCGACTTCTGGCGCAGCTAGTTCGAGCACGAAGCGATAGGTCGAACCGAACCAATCGCCCGCTGACTTGAATCGGCGGGCTTTTTCTTTTGCCGGTTTGTCCCAAACTCAATCAACCGTAAACCGCTTCTCAGCTAACGGTTGCCAGATGGATGATGACGTTCATCACGAACCATCTTTGGGCGCATGGCAGCGGAGCCTCGAGCGTCTCGCGGCTTGGATGGTGCGCGGAAACCGGGTTCACGAGCCGCCGCGCCAGACGACGGTGACGAGGCTCGCAACGCCAGCCAGAACCGAACCTCCGTCGCGACAGCCGCTCCCGCCACGTCCTTAGATCGCCCGAACTTGCGCTCCTCCAGGCATTCTCGTGCATGGATCGAGATCGGGAAAAATGGCAATTCAGAAAAAGCTGGAGCGCTGCCGCCAGTTCGCGAAAGATTTTTCGACGGGGGGCGCCCTCCTTGCGTCGATAGTCGCCCTGTTCGAGAAATCCGCTTGATCGCAAGCGGTTAAGATGGCGCTAGGCCGCCTCAATGGTTGGCGCCCCTCAGCAGCCGCACATAAGTCCCGCTCTCGTGCAGCTCGAGCCAACCGTGCTCGATGGCGTACTTGATGCCAGCCCCGAATTCAGCGCCGCTTGCCTTCAGAGTGAAGAGAAACGGCGCGTTGATCTTCTCGATATGGATCCGGCCGTCCTGGACCGCCTCGACGCTCGCGGCGAGCTTGAGGAGCTTGCGCGCGGCGGCTTCGGGATCTGCATAGGGCGGGCGTCAGCGTGTTTCACCAGGAGAACCTTCCGGCCGCTTGGGCGGCATAGATGTGGCGGCGGCGGCGCTCGAAGTTTTCCGCGGGCTTCCAGGTGTCAAACGTAGCGCCGCAGGAGCAGAGCATCATATCCGAACGGCGCGCGGCCTGTGCCCGAGCATTGGAGCAATTCGGGGATCCGCGTTGACGCCCGCAGGGTTGAAGCGAAACAAGCGAAGTTGCTAAAAGAGATTGGCGCCCACTTAGACAGCTATCGCTGATGGCCTAAGCCTATACCCAACATGATAGCCTTCTGACGTAGCGCGCCTTCGGTTCGCTTCGTCATCTTGGATATCTTCGCAACCGGCGTCCGAGCCTTCGAGTGCGCCTTCAATTCTTTGATGTCTTCCTTCGTCCACTCGCGGCGGACAGGTTTCTTTGTGTTCTTAGCCACTCGGCGACTCCGTCAACGTTGAGATCGCCGTTTAGCATATGACGCGCGACACGCAAGGTGCCCTTATGTTCGTTCGAAAAACTGAGGCAGGAACACGTCGTTTCTAGCCGCGTTGAGCTCTCCAAATAGGGAGGACAGAAAGTGACTGATAATCTCACCAAGCGAGGTCAGCCCGACCGCAGCAAAATAAACATGCATGAGGCTCACGAAGTGAAGTACTGGACCCATGCGCTCGGGGTGACCCGGGAGGAGCTTCAGAAAGCAGTCGACAAGGTGGGCAACTCCGCAGCTACGGTTCGCAAGGAGTTAGGCAGAGAGGCAGATGCGCAATGAGGACCGCGAGTGGCTGCTTTTCTACATCGACATCGCTATAGTCGTTTGCATGTCCGGCCTTGTGATAAA
This sequence comes from Bradyrhizobium sp. USDA 4486, assembly GCF_054057995.1. Classification (NCBI taxonomy): domain Bacteria; kingdom Pseudomonadati; phylum Pseudomonadota; class Alphaproteobacteria; order Hyphomicrobiales; family Nitrobacteraceae; genus Bradyrhizobium; species Bradyrhizobium sp. USDA 4486. The sequence continues at coordinate 564,708 of NZ_JBSRZV010000001.1, read as the reverse complement.
CCTGCGCTCACATGGTCGCGGGGCTGTTCTTTGATTGATCCTAACCCTCCCACAAGTTGCGCCTGTAACCGTACCGAAGGCCACAAAGCGTCGCACACGTCGCAGGTCATAGCCCAATCACCCACACGGAAAATCCAATAAGTAGGGTGAGGAAGACCACGCCGGCTATGACGACCTTTGCCATCACTCCACCCACCCACCGAACACCCTCGGGCTTCGCCGCCTCCTTGACGACCATAAACTGTCCGCCCGTCTTATTGCGCTTGCTAGCCGTTTTCGTCAGCGGATTACTGCCAGTCGGTATGTTAACAGCCATCTTGTTCTCCGTGCCGCACAATCCGCGGAGCCATCCGTAGTTCCTAACGGGAACGTCTGGCCCGGCTTCCGAGTTGTTGGATGTCAACTGAGGAGGACGAGATGGGATTTGGTAGAGGTGCTTTGCTTTGGCTTCTCGGCGTTCCGCTGCCGATCATTCTGCTTCTGGCGCTTTTCTGGCATCACTAGAGCGGAGGTATCCCTAGATATCGCTGAGGCCCTCGGTTCGCTGGGGGCCTTTGGTTTGGAACGAGCCAACTTCTTTGGATGTCTGCATGAACCCGATGGGCACGTTCAATCCCAACCAGCGGCGAACAACGATTTGGATCCCGACTGGGCCGCGCGCAGATTCCAGGTGGCCGAGGCGCGGACTTCGCCGCGCCCTTCGACTAGCTTGGGCAACGAAAAAAAGCCGGCGGTTAGCTCTTGTCTTATGCCCTATTTCTTTAAGGCGTCAGCTGCATTCCGCGCCGCATCTTTCACATCTCCCGCGGCGTTGTGGGCAGATCCCTTGGCCTTATCGATCTTGCCTTCGGCTTCCATTTCCTTATCGCCAGTAATCTTACCAGCACCTTCTTTGATGGCGCCCTTTTGCTTTGTCCGCAGCGCCCTTAACATGTTCGCGGTCCATGATGGTGCTCCCTTGCTGTTCGAATGATCATCCAACGAAAGGGTTGTGCGGCGGTTCCTTGAGAGCGAGCACCGATCACGCAGGCGCAGCGCGATGATAAGTAGGAGCACCCTTCGATAAGTCAGGCTTGCTCTGAGGAGAGTCTGTAAACCTCGCCCGGCTTAAGGTTGATCTCCTCGAACATCCCTCGCTGCTTTTCGGAAATCACCACTGGAAGTATCTGCGCTCTCCAGCCCTTCGGAACAGCCGCGAGAACCAGCGTTATCGCCTGACTTGGCTTAGCCAGGGCAAGCCAAACCTCAGTCGTTGCCCCCGTGTCAGAGGTAACCTCGACGATAGTAAAGGCGTGGCCGAATGACTCTGCCATGGGGGTCAACGCCCCTTACTGTTGCTCGGCTCAGTGGCATCACTCGGGCGGCTTCAATCCCGGCGATTGTAGCCACTCGCTCATGTGCGAGCCCGTGTCACATTGCCGGGCCTTCCGGATGATTTGCTCGCGTGCAGGTCCGTGCGGAAGCAGCTTCGCTTCTTCGCGCAAACGCTTGGCCTCTTCGGCAAGGCGCTCTTCCAACGATTGAGTCTGCTTGAAACGACGCCGTTTGAGCATGGCGCTGCTCCCTGTTCGAGTGGGGCGGGAGCGCTACCGGCGTTCTCATCACAGATAAAAGCCACGGTCCGAGCTGTGATGTCCGAAGTGTGCGCCCGCCCCCCGCAAGATAGCCAGCCTTATCTTTCGTTCCGGCACCGGAACTTTGGACGAATGGCTCAAAAGGCTCAAAAGATGTGAACGGCTAAGCCTTCTCCAATGTGCGCCAACTAGCCTTGGGGACGAATGTCCGGGGCGGGCCATTAGCGCCGTTTGGTAGGTTGGGCGGCTGTTTCCGGTCTAGCCCAACGAGCCGATAACAGAGGACGCCGTTCGAAGCTCGCCTTCGCGCCAGAAGACGACATCGAAACAGACCGCCAACTGAACCGCTTTACCCATCCGTCTTGTTCTCGTCGGGATGCAACGTGGTCCTCTCTGTTTCAAGATCTTTGACAACTTCAGCCATGGGGGCCAGCGCTAGCTCATCGTCTATCAGGAACTGAACTCGCCTAAGCGCAGCAAGTTCTTTGTCGATACTGATGCACCTATCGCACATCAGGGCGCCGATCTGCCTCCGGCAGTTGGCGCTCTAGCCAATCGGCAATGACCTTGTACTCTCTTTGCATCTTTTCGAGTTCTTCTCTCGTTTCTTTGTGCTGTGTAAGCGCAGCCTGCTCTCGGCAAGTCCGCTCTAGCGCGCGGTACATACGATGAGGCATTGTGACTTCCCCGTCACGCAGGATGCCGCAAGTAACACCTCATTCCGGGCCTGGGAAATTACCCATGTGAATTATCCGGAATTTTACGGGCGGCCGTTTGGGCCTCTCGTGGGAAAGGCTCTTGTGTTTTCCTCCCCAGGAACGTGTCGGGCACAGCAAGTCGAATGAGGATCTCTGTACCGCGGCAATCTGGGTAGGAAGTCGCCTTCCATCCTGATCGCCGCGTGGAGTTGCCCCCGTTAGACCGGACACTCGGCTGGTTCGAGAGATGCAATGTACTCCCGCGGTGAGCGGTAGCCAGCCGGGAATGCCGAAGTTCTGAGTTGTAATCCTCCATCCAGTGGTCGATCCGCAGCAGCGCGGTGCGCGCGTCGGGGGATCGGGTTGACGCGAACATAGTCGCGCTTGAAGGTCTTCACGAACGCCTCGGCCATGCCGTTGCTCTCGGGGCTTTCGACCGGCGTGAAGCAAGGCTCGAGGTTCAAGGCCGCGGCAATCTCAAGGGTGCGATAGGCGGCGAAGATCGAGCCATTGTCGCTCAGCCATTGCACCTTGCGTGGAGCGCGCATGTCACCGAACCGCCGTTCGACACAGTGGACCATCATGTCCCGGATAATCTCGCCGGAGATCCCGGCCGTTGTCGCCACCCAGCTGATGACCTCGCGGTCATGGCTGTCCCGGGCAAAGGCAACCCGTACGATCTCGCCATTCCAGCAGGTGAACTCCAGCGCGTCCGAACACCAACGCACGTTGGAGTGGCTTGTCATGATCGTTCCAGCATGGGCCCGCGGGATGCGGCGCCCTGTATGCCGGGCCAGCAACAAGCCGCCCTTCTTCATCAGCCGGTAGACGCGCTTGGCGTTGACGGGATCGTGGCCGGCGGATCGCCGCGCGCGCTTGAGGAGCGCGGCGATCCGCCGGTAGCCATAGCTCGGGCGGGCGTCCACCAGGCGCCGGATATCAGACGTGAGCTCCACATCCCCGGCGCGGATCTGGGGCCCGCGCTTCGGACGCTTGCCATCAACTCGCTCAACCAGGTTGGAGCGGGCCACCCCGAGGGTCTCTGCGATCCGTTTCACGGGGTATCCTCCGGCGCTTGCGATCGCGACAGCAAGGTCGGTTTTTTTACCCGTGCAAGATCAAGAGCCTCCTTGAGGATCTCGACCTCCATGGTCTTGCGGCCCAGCAGGCGTTCGAGGTCTCTAACCCGCTCCTCCAACCGCCGGACCTCGGATGCGGCGACCACATCCTCATCTGCCCGAACCGCTTCCTTGCCCCCTTCGCTCATCAGCCGTCTCCATCGGAAGACCAGGCTCGGGGAGAGCCCATGGCGACGGGCAACATAGCTGATCGACATGCCCGGTTGCAGCGTCTCATTGACGACCAAGAGCTTCTGCTCCGTCGTAAACCGTCGCCGGCGGGCAACGCCGGTGATGACTTCCACCTTCGAAAACGTCTCGGACATAGGCGTATGCCTAGGACTATGCCTAGCTCCTCCGGCTAACGCCGGTGTCCGGTCAAAACAGGGAGCAGTTCACCGCGCGACAGATCTCCTCGGGTTGCTCGCTTAGTGTGAAAAAGACAAGCACACTGCGCCCGCCCTCAGTTAGCGGGGGATAGACGCGCTGATGTGCTCAAGACTTCGAGCTAATGCAGATGGTGTGCACCAACCTGCCTGCCACGTCCTTCACTTCCAGCCGCCATTCTTGGCCCGGCCGGAACTTACCGTCGATGTCGTTTAAAAGCGCACCCGCGTAGCGGGTCGCCTCTCGCCAGGCCGCCTCGTCGTCTGGCAATTCCTCGCCCTCATAATCGGCGTGGGGTGCGACGTCCTGAACGTTAAAGTAGTATAGTGGCATGCCCAGCAAGAATGCGCGAGCTTCAGCATGGTTCCTGTAGCCTTGCCCACTCCCTCGGGCAGCCCGATGGGTAGAGTCCGCACACGACCTAAACTAGAGCGCTGCCCCGGCTCGGCAATTGCAAGTCAGGATCAGCTGTTTCATAAATGCAATCCTGGAGTGAGCACAATCAAGTTTGCAGCCAAATAAGGAAGAGGAGGCAACGGTGAGTGAAAGAGGGGCGAGGGCAAGCAGATTTGTTGTTCGAATGGGAGGCACTGGTTGGATGGTTTACGATCGAGAGCGCAGGGGGCCTGCGCTGATCGGGACCGATTGGGCGGCTAACCTGACGAAGGAGCAGGCAGAACGAGCATACCGAACTTTGTCCCGATCAGTTGGAGAGCCGGAAGGGCCGCTCACTTAGTCTGTTCAACGTCACCACCTTCGTGCCTTTGCTAATAGATCTTCCCCTGGCCTCACTGACGTAAGTTCCGCTCTCGCGCAGCTCGAAGCAGGGTGCTCGACAACAAAGGCCGCAGCGAAGTCGATCGCTGCGGCCCGCGCAAGGTCAAAGAACCGGGTGAAACGATCTACGTGAACTATGGAGCCAGCCCCGGTTTGCCGAATCTTCCCGGCGCCGTTAGTTCCCGCGACAACAAATGTGAATCCGAAATGGCAATAGTTAGGAAGCGGCGCGGTTCGCGTTCGTGGTAGCGTATGTCGTGTCGCGTCTTTGCCCCCCATTGGCGTGGCGCACGCCGCGGGCCTGTTCCAGAGCAGAGCCTGCGGCTTTTTTGTGGGCACTTTTGGCCCGCCTATGCATTTTGCGCCCATGGAAGGCATCACTGCCAGATACCTCCGCGAAGCGAAGGCTTGCTTTGATGAGGCAGAGAAAGCCACTCGCACTGCCGACAAGCAGGCATGGCTAAAGCTGGCTGAAGAGTGGATGGCGATGGTGGAGAAAGCACAAAGGCAGACCTCGTACGAGCAGTAAGCGCCGCCGGCCGTATTCGATTCCGAGTGTTGAATTGATTTGCCCGCGTCCTGATTGGCCCTAAGCTAGTTCCTGAGGGGGAACGCGCCATGAAGGACATGCTCGAACACCTCGCCACGTTGCGCGAGCAGATCGTAAAATGCGAGCAGTTGAGAGATACGGCCAAGTCGCAGATCAAGCGAGCGGCGTTCGAGCGGGTGGTCTTTCACTACAAGGTCCTCGCCGCAGAGCTCGAAAGAGCGATCGAGCAAGTAAAGGCCGAGAATGAGTAAGGCCGCTGGGTCTGGCGCACATCGTCGAATGTATAGTTTGTAACACAAGTGATGGACGCGAACCGCATCGAGGGCCACGGTGCTCCTGATGCATCCTCGATCCGAGTCATATCGGTCGCTTGAGGCCCTCTGCCGCCATCAGGCAGCCGTCACAACTACCCCGGCGGCCAAGCTGAAGCTGTTCGAAATGGCTCGCGAATGCAAGGTCTTGGCGGATTGGTTGGATCGCCAATGGCCTGAGCCATAAGTTCAGCAACCACACACACGCAGCTACGAGGTTACGCGTCACGGTGCACTCCAAGGTAAACCTGTGACTGGCTACTCGGGCATCATACTGCGCTCGTGGGTCTGGAAAAGCCTAGGTCGACCGGCTCGTGACGGAGAACGCCCCAACGGCGGGTTACGTCACGATCTCGGAATTAGGCCATTCAGCGGCTCACTGCGAAAGTTGTTTCCGGATGCGGTCGCGGTGCGCTAGGTGACAGACCTGAAGTTCGCAGTAGTTGTCCAACAAAGCGAATGCCAAGCCTGTGTGGTGACCGGCCCGCGCTAGGCCGTGTACCTATAAACCCGGCGGCCGTCATGTGACTGGTGACTACGCCCGCTTTTGCTCCTGCAGCGACCAAGTTTGGCGGCGGCGCGGTATGTCGCGATGGGCCAGGAGCCGTTCCATGCTGACCTGCATGACCACAGGTCCCTCATTTCACCAGTTCGTCGAGCATCGCCTTCGCCTGCTTCAAATCCAACGTGTCAAAGCCCTCACTGAAGCACCCGTAGACCGGAGCGAGAAGGTCTCTGGCTTCTTCGCGCTTTCCTTGATCGCGCCACAGCCGCGCCATGCTCATCGCGGAACGGAGTTCCCAGGACCTTGCGTGCTGATGGCGCGCCACTGCGAGCGCGCGGTCAAAAAAAACTTCCGCTTTTACCGGATCTGGTTTCGGCAACAATAGTGCGATTTCTCCGGCAGTGCGGTTGATCTCGGCCTCGCACCACGTTTCCTTGGTTTCTTCCACCGATGCCAGTGCCTCGTCGATGCAAGTCCAGCTGTCCTCGAATTTTCCGACCTCTGCGTAGCTCTTTGCCAGGAATGATAGAAAGAGCGGCATCCACACTGTTGCTCCCGTTGATCGCCATGCGGCCATACCGGACGTGATCATTTGAATTGCATCTAAGTGTTTGCCGATCAAGGCAAACAGCCAGCCCCGCCGGAGGACCCCGCCCGCTTTCCAGAACGACGCACGTTTTTCGTCGGCTACAGCAACTAGTTCTTCGATTAGCTTGTTCGCCGTAGCGTGATCTCCACAATACATGTGGATAAACGACACGTGGAAGAGCGCAAACATGAGCGTAGTGGCGTGACCGATTTCGCGCGCCTCCTTGAGCGCTTGGTCAGCGTCCGCGAGCGCCGCCTCCGGATGACCAAGCAACCACAATGCCCACGAACGCCACGGCAAAATGACCACTCGCACGTCCTGACCAAAGCGCGCGGCCAGCGCGCGATGGACGGCGGGGTCGTACAGTGCGATAGCCGAATCCAGATGCGCGCGCGCTTGCACGAAATTTCCTGCGCCAAGTAACGACATGCCCACCAAGCGGTGCCCAATCATCAGCGGCACTGTTTCGCTTCGTATTTCTGCGAGCGCCAAGAAATGGGACGCAAGCTCGCGCATCACGTCGCCCCTGAATGAGATAAAGCTCGCGACCCAGGAGCCGTAGAGTACGGAGAACAGCAGCAGTGGGTCTTCGGGAGACTCTCCGAGCGCTTCAGCTTGTTCGATTAGCGCACGTGCCCGCTCCACGGTCACCCTGGTTTCAGACGCTGCATACCCCTTGAGATGGAGAAGTGGGGTTATGAGAGCGACCTGAAACTCGATTTGTTCGCGGCGCAGGGCTGGCGTTCCAGGCAAGCTCGCAATCTGGTCAAGTGCCCGGGTGAGCTGCGCCACGGCCTCCTCCAGCGCCGAACGCTCCAGCGAGAGCTGTCCCGCCTTGCCCCACAGGCCCGCGGCCTTTTCGATCTGCCCGGCCTCGGTGCAGTGACGCGCAAGTAGTTCCGGCTGGCTCTCGGCCGTCTCCGCGAATTGATTTTCAAGGCTTTGGGCGATGCGGGCGTGAAGCGTGCGTCTCGGCTCGCGTAGCAACGTGCCGTAGGCCGCGTCTTGCACTAGGGCATGCTTGAACAGGTAGCTCGCATCCGGCGGCACGCCGCGCCGGAATAGTAGTCCGGCTTCAACGAGACGGTCGAGCGCCCGTCTTAACTCCGCCTCTGGCCTGCTCGCAATTGCGGCCAGCATGGGATAGGAGAACTCCCGCCCGATTGCCGCTCCAACCTGCGCCACCTCCTTGGCGGGGCCGAGCCGGTCGAGCCGAGCCATAAGCGATGCATACAGGCTTGCCGGGACAGCGGCGGCCGTGGACGGAACCTCAGCGGCGGTCCGCCGCGCTTCGCCTTCGCTCTCCGCCTCGAGAACCGCCCTTGTCATCTCCTCCACAAACAGAGGAATGCCGTCGGTGCGCTCAACGATGTTCTCCCGGATGCCGGGCGGCAGCGGCGCGCTACCAATGAGACCATGGATCATGGCCACAACGTCGCGCTCCGTTAGCCGATTGAGCATCAGAGCCGAGACGTGAGGCCGTCCGAGCCACGGCGCATCGAACTCCGGCCGGAACGTCACGATCAGCAGCACGGGAAGGGTCGCAATCACGTCCACAACCCGACCAAACGCTTCCAAGCTTGTGGGGTCGGTCCAATGCGCATCCTCGAAAATCATCAGCACTGGATTCCGGCGGGTCAGCGCCTCCAATTGTGAGATCAGCGCTTCCAGTGTTTTTTGCCTGCGCTGCTGCGGCGTCAACTCGAGTACGGTATACCGTCCATCATTCAAGAGCGACAGCATCCCGGCAAAAAGCGCTGCATCCTGGGCTGAGGTGGAGGTCTGCACAAGCAAGGCATCGAGCTTATCGAGTCTCGCTTGCAAATCGTCGTGATGCGCGAATCCAGCAGCACGCTCCATCTGGCCGATAATCGGGTAGAGGGCGCTATGCGTGTGCTGGGGCGAACAGAAGTACCGCAAACGGGTGTGCGGTTCGGCGGCGAGGCCGTCCAGGAGCGCGGCCGTGAGCCGCGATTTTCCGATGCCCGCCTCGCCCGAGAGCAGCACCACCTGGCCTTCGCCAGTCTTTGCAGTGCTCCACCTCCGAAGCAGCAATTCGAGCTCTTCTTGGCGGCCGATAAGTTCAGTGAGCCCGCCTGCGTGTAGAGCCTCGAAGCGGCCTTCGATCAAAGAAGGCCGCAGTGCTACCCAGGCTCTGATGCTGCTCGGGATGCCCTTGAGTTCTTGGGGTCCAAGGTCCTTTAGGTCAAACAGATTGCCCAGGAGCCTTCGCGTGCTCTCAGCGATGAGCACCGCGTTGGGCTCAGCCACGCCTTGCAGACGTGCGGCAATGTTGGGTGTTTCCCCGACGATGCCTCGCTCCTGTGCCTCCCCTGATCCGATCAGATCGCCAACCACGACAAGCCCCGTCGCAATACCAACGCGCGCTTGCAGCGTAACGGACAATTTGAGCGCTCCAACTGCCGCAATCGCCTCCAGTGCTGCGCGCACAGCTCGCTCAGCGTCATCTTCGTGCGCCTGCGGATAGCCAAAGTAAACGAGCACCCCGTCGCCCATGTATTTCGCGACGAAGCCACCAAAGCGCCTGACGGTGTCAGCGACGCATCTCTGATAGGCCGATATGATCTCGCGTAGGTCCTCCGGGTCCATACGTGCGGAGAGCGTCGTCGAACCGACGAGGTCCGAGAACACTACAGTGACGTGGCGGCGCTCGGCGGTGTCCTCGGCAGCTTTGTCGGTCGCCAGAGGCCCATCGGATAGTGGCGCTGGTGCATCCGCTTCGACCCGCAAGTTGGCGATGGCATTGAGCAGCTTACGACGATGGCCGACAATTGCGACGCCAAGATCCTTCAAGTCCTCCGCCGTCAAGCTCGGGAGAACAAACTCGTCGATCTCGTTCTCGCGGAATGCCGCCTCATACTGTTCGAGGCCGAGCCTCCGCAACCAATCTCCGACGTCCATGGTGGCGCCTCTAGTTCGGCGACGGCTGCATGATTCCCCAGGCGAGATTGTCTGTCTAGGCAACTGCTAAAGACCGGTTTGGGTCATTTTCGACGGTCTCAGGGCTGATGTCCGCTTCTACCCGTAAGGGTCCCACCGGGGCCTGCCCAAAAGCGTTGCGTCTGGCCAATCCCTGTGATTCAAGCTTCCAAACCGGGGGCTCGAACCATGCGCTACGAACTCGCCGATCATCAATGGATTGCCATCAAACCCATGCTGCCGAACAAGCCGCGTGGCGTTCCTCGGGTGAACGACCGTCGTGTCCTCAATGGCATCTTCTGGGTCTTGCGCTCTGGAGCACCTTGGCGTGATCTGCCGGACATCTTTGGTCCGTACACCACTTGCTACAACCGCTTCGTCCGTTGGCGGCGGGCTGGTGTCTGGGGGGCATCATGGACGCCCTTGCTGCTGCCCATGATGCCGCTGTTCAGATGATAGACACCTCCATCGTCCGCGTGCATCAGCATGGGGCCTGCATCACAAGCAACCAGGGCCAATCGATGGGACGGTCACGCGGTGGCCTAACGAGCAAAATTCATGCCGTAGTCGATAGCAATGGTCTGCCCGTGCGGCTGGCGCTGAGCCCCGGTGAGGCCCACGACGTCCGACTTGCCGGAAAACTGCTCTCTCGCCTGAAATCCGGGTCAATGGTGCTTGCCGACCGTGGCTATGACGCCGACTGGATCAGAGAGCTCGCCATGAAGAAGGGCGCATGGGCCAACATCCCGCCGAAAAGCAATCGCAGCGATCCGATCTGCTTCAGCCCCTATCTCTACCGCGCTCGTAACCAGGTTGAGCGGTTCTTCAACAAGATCAAACAATGTCGTCGGGTGGCGACGCGCTACGACAGGCTCGCCGCCAACTATCTTGCCTTCGTTCAACTCGCGTCGATCAGGCTATGGCTGCGCCTTAATGAGTCCGCGTCCTAGCTCGTCAATGATCTGGACCTGGCGGGCAATATGCCGCTCACCGAGTGCAACGTGCCGCTCGGCTTCCGCTAAGTGCTGTCGCACCATGGGAAGGTCCATAGCGGGAGCTTCGCACAAGGAAGGAGCCAGACCTAATTACAAAGTGGCGTCATCAGCTGCCTCGACGCGAGAGGGCCGGGCCAGATGGGACGGAACCAGCGCGAGATCGCGGATGGAGCTCATGCCCCGTGCTGGCTGGCGGCCGCCCACGTGGGAGCAGTTTGATCCGCCTACGCCGCGGCGTCGGCATATCAGTCTGGAAACCTGAATGTGCTCACTGCGAATGCGGCGATGCCGAGCACCAGGAGCACAAATGCGAATCGATTGATCTGCTTTAATGCCCGGTTCAGTAGGGTTGCCGGAGTGATTATCCGCGCTCAGGCGGAGCGCGGGAAACGCTAGCAGCGCGAGGCTCGGCGTCCGCATCAGCGGATATCCGCGGCGTGCGCCGTGCGAACGGCGGGCGACGGTCTTCCCACCACAACCCCCTCGCTGAACAAAAGTTCACGTAAGTTAATCGCAGGAATACCGGCTATGCCGGCGGTCACGTGGGACTGGACCTACCTCGAGTCGCTGATCCGCGAGGATTTCGAGCGATGCCATCCCGGCGAGACGCTGGAGCCTCAAGCACCGCGCCTCCTTTTCGAGAGAGACAGAGGCTTGCTGCGGGACTGGATGGCGGTTGCGGCAAGGGATAGCACTAGGCCACGCGCTCATATTCGGCCGCTTGTGCGCGGCGGCGTCCCGGGTCAATCTGCGGAGATTGCCGCTCGCAATGGAGCCACCGCACATGAACCCTTTCAGTCGCTCGCTCATACCCATTTTCTTGGTGGCATGTGGAGCGGTCTCAGCACACGCGGATGATAAGGCCGACGTGCTTGCCGCGAACGCGCAGGTCGAACAGGCGTTCTCCAAGCTGGACGTCCAGGCTATCGAGGCGACTTGGGCCCAGGACGGATCTGTTTCCGTCATCCACCCCGCAAGTAAAGCACCGCTGCAGGGCTGGGAGGCCGTCCAAAAAAGTTATGCGGACCATCCGGTCAGGTACAAGGACTTCTCCGTTGTGATGGACAATCCGCAAATAGCGATCAACGGCAACATCGCGTGGGTCGTAGGTGTTGAAAAGGTGTACGCCCATCGAGCGAACGGCGACGTGCTCGACATTTCGGCGCTTGCGACGAACATATTCGAAAAGCGTAACGACAAGTGGCTGCTGGTGCACCATCACGCCAGCCGCATGCCTTAAGCGCTGAACACGCGGTGGTAGCGCCGTTGCCGCGTCAGCCAGGCCGTGGCTGCGCTCCAACTGCATCCCGGCACTCGACGATCCACTGCCAGCTTTGCGGGCTCGTTCGAAGGATCGGAAACCAGCTCAAGCCGGTGAGGCTCACAGCGGCAGCCAATTGCGGCGGCGCAAACGGCTTCTGAAATCGGCCGGACGGCGGTGTGTCGAGCAGTCAGACGCCAGAGTTTCGTCCCGCCTCAGCCCACCGGCACGCCGTAGTAGGCGTTCACGGAGCGCGTGGTCGCCGGGTCGCTCCAGTTCCAACTGCTCTCGTCGGCGTATTTGGGGGCGCCGCGGAGCTGGTCCTGGGTGATACCGGTGACGTAGCCGCCGAGATTGGTGTCGTATTTCAACGCCTGCCAAGGCAGCGGATAGTGATCGTCGCCGATACCGAGCAGGCCGCCGAAGCTGAGCACCGCGTAGGCCACCTTGCCGCTGATCTTGTCGATCATGACGCGCTCGATGTAGCCGACCTTCTCCCCGCCGGCCCCGTACACGTTCGTGCCCTCCACCTTGTCGCTGCCGATCAGGCTGAACGTCTCGCGATCTTCCATGGTCATGTTGACCTCCCTGATATTGTCTTCCGGAATCAACGGGACGACGATGGCTCCGTTCCTGGCAGAAGCTGCGGGCAAACGTTGATCTCAGGGCACCGGATGAGGTGGTCGCGATACCGGTCCGGAGAAGATCGCAGAGGAGCGCGAACATGGAGCTGACCGATCTGGAGCGCGATTTTTCTGAGGAAGCTCCTCGGCGAATCCTGGGTCAGCCCGCCGACGTTCGACCACGAAATCGTGGCGCGGCTCGTGGAGCTGGGTCTCGTGGAAACCGAACCACTTCCATCCGGTGATATCGAATATCGCATCACCGAGGCTGGGCGGACCACGGCTACCGGGTAAACATCGGCCGGTCCGGAAAACTGCTAAGAGTGCTTATCCGGGCTGGAGCTTGATCAATCGGGAGAGGTGCAATGATTGATCACGCCGGCATTGGAGTGGCGGACGTCGCATGCAGGCAGTCTTCCGCGGCGCCCCGGCGACGAGGTGATCGAACCCGTTCCCAGCTCACCGGCGAAGTAGCGCGTCATCTGACGGGGTCAGTTCATTGAGGTATATCGCACTAGATTGGCTCACTACGAGTTCTTCGCAGTTTGAACCCATTGCAGACGACCCACCAAGCCGACATTGGATTACGTTGATGCCGTCGCATCCGGTCGCCTCGCAACGAGGCCGTTGCCGATGCACTGTAGGACCGTATCGCCTTTTTGATTGCGCAAGCGGAACTGGCCGCGAACGACTCCACAATCGGGCCTCGACTTCGACTCGCGTTTTTCCAATGTGATCGCTTCCAGATAGAGGTCGTCGCCAGGACGCACTGCATTGGGCAGCCGCAGCTCATCATAGCCCAACCCGGCGTTCGCACGAACCGGAGGCTGTAATTGGTTGGTTAGCGAGATGAAGATAGCAAACGTGTGGGCAGCAGATGCCGACAGTCCTCCAAAAACGGAACGAGCAGCGGCTGCCTCGTCGATATGGAAGGGCCTTGGGTCATATCGCTTGGCGAATTGAATGATTTCTTCCTTGGAGACAGAATAGGGCCCGGCCTTCTGGCTGTCTCCGACCTCGACGTCTTCAAAATATCCGCTGGTCATTGGTCAATCCTCAACGCACGGGCTGACGAAAGGACGGCATAAGCTGACCGTAGAGGCTATAGCCCAAGCGGCGGTCAATATCACCCCCGTCCCCTCTGGCCTTGAGCGGTCATGGACGGGCCGAAGAAGTGCAGATTAGCATGCAGGTCCGGTTGTGGCCCGAATGCAAAGTAGACGACCACCGCGAAGGTCGGCTTGTCAGGGGAGAACGGAAGCGCCGATCCTTCTCCGGACCGCCGCGAATGACCCCAACCGGTCGCGGATGGCGCGTCGTCGCGTGCGCCATCCGCTCTGCATTCGATCTCTTGCGAAAAACCAGCGTTAAGCCTTCAGATCCGTGATTCGCATAATCGCGACCACATTCCCATCGTTGTACGCCTGTTCTTTTGTCTCCTTGTTGCAGGTCCAGACAAAATTCTTCTTGCCCGTGAAGGTCTTTCCATCCTGCTCAAGCCGAAGCTCCCCTTCGGTGATATGGCAGACCATAGCATTCATCATGGGAGGACCCATGGTCTTCGATCCCGGCTGCTAATGACATCGCGCATGGAGACGGTCTTAAAACCTGGGATCAGGGATGGTGTCTCCCCTTCATATTCACGCACCACGACGCCAGGCCAAGGCGTCGTATCCTTGTAGCCTGTGGCTTGTGCGGCGGCTGGCTTGATCATGGCAGCCGAAGTCGCTGCCAATCCGATACCCAGTGCGGACCTTCGATCGACCCTGCTCATGGCTCTTCTCCCGACATTACTGAACGTGCGGTCGTAGATGCGGCACGCAAAGTTCGTTGAGACGGTGGCGCGAAACCGAAAAAGAACGGTCTCCAGAGAGCGTGCCTGCCGATAGCACCAATACTGCTCGTTTGCCCGGGCGGTGATTTTCGGCACGTCCCGCTTCAAGGGCAGTATCATTCTACGCCACCTGACGCAGCCGGGAAATAGATGGCGTCGTTCGAGGACTACGCGGCCGGTTAGGAAAGGCCGGAATTGGGCCCATCGCCGCCGCATCCCACTGCCGAGGATATGCCGGCTATGAGGGGCAGACTGGACCTAACTTAAACCGGGTCAACCGTCGCGATTGACCCTTCTCGGACATCAGCCTAGCCCGGTAAGATGCGGTTCAGGCTAACCCGGCCCTTCCTGAATGATGGTCCAGACCGATATAATACCCTTTTAGACCCACGGGGCGTATATGGCGCGGCGTTCAAGGACGGGCGGGAAGACGAGCCAGTCGAAGACCCGCAAAGGCCGCAAGACCACCAAGAGCAAGCGCCTCATTGCGCCAGCGGCCAGCCGAGCGAAGCGTCGTTCGGTCGCCGGTTCGAGCAACGACCTAAGAGAAGCCCGCGAGCAGCAGGCGGCGACGGCCCAAATATTGAAGATCATGGCAAGTTCGCCTGACGATGTGCAGCCGGTATTCGAGGCGATTGCGATCAGCGCCAACAGGTTGATTGGCGGTTTCTCTACGGCAGTATTTCGGTATATCGACGGCATGCAACACCTGGAGGCGTTCACACCGACCAATCCGGTCGCTGACGAAGCATTGCGAGCTTCGTTTCCGCGGCCTCTCACAACGTCTTCGACGCTCTTCGAGTTGCTGCGTGATGGCAAACCAATGCAGATTGTCGATACCGACTCCTCGCCAAACATACTGGCCATGGATTTGGCCCGATTGCGCGGCTTTCGCAGCATGTTGTTCACGCCGTTGATGAGAAATGGGGTGCCTATCGGCTTGATCACCGTGACACGAGGCGAGACCGGTTCATTCGCCGACCATCACGTGCAATTGCTACAGACCTTCGCCGATCAGGCCGTGATCGCCATAGAGAACGCGCGATTATTCAATGAGACCAACGAGGCGTTGGAGCGGCAGACGGCGACGTCGGAAGTACTGCGAGTCATATCCAGTTCGCCTGGTGGGCTTGGGCCGGTGTTCGAGGCAATGCTGGAAAATGCCGTGCGCATCTGCAGCGCCAGTTTTGGAACGCTGCTCCTATATGAAGGCGACAGGTTGCGGCGGGTGGCGCGAATGGCCGCGCAAAACGTGCCGCAATCGTATGCGCCCGACCAGGAAACGCCGCCACACTTCATCGCGCCATTTGACGGGGCGCCTTCGCTGGGGCGCCTCGTCGAGACCAAGGCGCTGGTTCACATTGCCGATATTGCCGCCGAGCATCCCGACGATCTGATCTACAAGGTCGCCGCAGCCCGCACCGTTCTGATTGTGCCGATGCTCAAGGAGGGCGAGCTTGTCGGCGCCTTTGCCGTCTACCGCAAGGAGGTGCAAGAGTTCAGCGACAAGCAGGTCGAGTTGCTGGAAAATTTTGCGGCACAAGCGGTTATTGCTATCGAGAACACGCGACTGCTGCGCGAGTTGCGCGAACGTACCAGCGACCTCAGCGAATCCTTGCAGCAGCAGACCGCGACCGCCGACGTGCTCAAGGTGATCAGCCGCTCCGCGTTCGACTTGCAAACCGTCCTCGACACGCTGGTCGAATCGGCAGCCCGCCTGTGCGAAGCCGATATGGCGGCGATCACCAGGAAGTCGGGTGACGTGTATTTCAGAGCCGGCTCGTTCGGCTTTCCGTCCGAATTCGCCGAATACGTGAAGGACCTTCCGGTTGTGCCGGACAAGCGTAACATCACCGGCCGGACCTTGCTTTTCGGTCAGGTGATCCACGTCACGGACGTGCTCGAAGATCCCGACTACGAGTTCGAGGGCCAGGAGCTGAGCGGCAACCCCCGAACTTTCCTCGGCGTACCGCTGCTGCGCGAAGGCAATCCGGTCGGCGCCATCGTGTTGGCACGCCGAACAATTCAGCCGTTCAGCGAAAAGCAGATCAAACTGGTCGCGACCTTCGCGGACCAGGCCGTGATCGCGATCGAAAACGCCCGCCTGTTCGACGAGGTGCAGGCCAAAACGCGCGATCTGGAGGAAGCCCTCACCTACCAGACCGCGAGCAGCAACATTCTGGGCGTCATCGCCTCTTCGCCCACCGCGGTCACGCCGGCGCTGCAAGCAATTGTCGAGAGCGCCTGCAAGCTGTGCGATGCCTACGACGCCGGCCTGCTGTTGAAGATCGGCGGCGACCTGCATTACAGCGCCCATCACGGACCTATCCCGATCGGCCTGGACAAGTGGCCGATCAGTCGAAATTGGGTCACCGGCCGCTGCGTGGTCGACAAGATGCCGCTGCAAATCGCCGATCTTCAGGGCCCCGAAGCCGCCGAGTTCCCTGAGGGGCAGGAACACTCCCGTCGACAAGGCCACCGAAGCATCCTGGCGGTTCCTCTGCTGCGCGAAGGCGAAGCCATTGGCGCGATTGTGCTCCGCCGCCTGGAGCCGGTCGCCTTCAATGATAAGCAGATCAGCCAGCTGCAGACCTTCGCCGACCAGGCGGTGATCGCCATCGGCAATGTCCGCCTGTTCGAGGAAGTGCAGGCCAGGACACGCGAGCTCACGGAGTCACTTCAGCAGCAAACCGCGACTTCCGAGGTGCTTCAGGTCATCTCCAGCTCGCCGGGCGAACTCGAGCCGGTATTTGAAGCGATGCTCGAGAATGCCACACGGATCTGCGGCGCCAATTTCGGTACCATGTACCGCTACGATGGCGCCTTTCACCTCATGGCCTCGCACAATGCGCCGCCGGCACTCGTGGAAGCGCGCACGAGAACGCCGGTCCGTCTGCCTCCGCCGGATACGGGCCTGGGCCGATTGGAGAGAACCAGGCAGGTGGTCCACATTCACGACATCACGACGGAACCCGGCTATGCGGCCGACCATGCCTATGTTGCGGGAAGCAAGCTGTCCGGCGCCCGAACGATACTCCTTGTCCCGATGCTCAGGGATGCGCAGCTGGTAGGAAGTATCAATATATTCCGCCAGGAAGTGCATCCGTTCACGGACAAGCAGGTCGAGCTGCTCGGCAATTTCGCCAAGCAGGCGGTGATCGCGATCGAGAATGCACGGCTCTTGAAGGAACTGCACCAGCGTACCGATGACTTGTCGGAGGCGCTCGAATATCAAACCGCGATGGGCGAGGTGCTGAACGTTATCAGCCGCTCGCCGAATAATCTGCAGCCGGTGATGGACACGATCGTCGAGACGGCGCAGCGACTTTGCAGCTCGGAATACGCCCTCATGCTGCAGCAGTGGGACGACGGGACCTACCGGGTGGTCGCCCACGCCAACGCCAGCGACGAACTGGTGCACTGGGTTCACGACAATCCCGTCACAGCCGGCGACGGCTCCGCCGTCGGCATCGTTGCAGTCGAGAAGGAGACCGTTCACATCCACGATGCGCTGGCGGACCCTCGATTTAGCGACCTGCGCCGCCAGAAGATCTCCAGGGCCCGGACCATGCTTGGTGTTCCCTTGATGCGAAAGGACCAGGTCATCGGCGTGATCTTCCTGGCGCGATCCGAGGTGAAGCCGTTCACCGAGAAGCAGGTCGAGCTGGTGACGAGCTTCGCCGACCAGGCCATCATCGCCATTTCCAACGTCAACCTGTTCGAAGAAGTGCAGGCCAAGACGAGGGATCTGGAGGAGTCGCTGCAGCAGCAAACTGCCACCGCCGATGTTCTCAGGGCAATCAGCGCCTCGCCCGGCGATCTGGCTCCGGTGTTTCAGGCCATGTTGGAAAACGCCGGGCGCCTCTGCGAGGCGAAGTTTGCCATGCTGCGCCTGTTCGACGGCGGAAAATTTCACGGCGTCGCCTCGTGGAATGTGCCTCCCGCCTTCAGCGAATTTCATTCGCAAACTCCCATCCCGCTCGAGCCCAAGCTTCCGCTGGGCCGCGCCGCGACCACCAAGCAGCCGGTTCACGTCCATGATGTGCTGCAGCATGAAGCCTATCTCGAGGGCTATCCAGGCATGATCGCTCTCGCGGAGATCGGAGGAGGTCGCACCCTGCTGCAGGTGCCGATGCTCAAAGAGGACCAACTCGTCGGAGGGATCGGCCTCTATCGCCAGGAGGTCCGGCCGTTCACCGAAAAGCAGATTGCCCTGGTGCAGAACTTTGCCGCTCAAGCCGTGATCGCGATCGAAAACGCGCGGCTGCTCAACGAACTTCGCCAGCGCACCGACGACCTGAGCGAATCCCTGCAGCAGCAAACAGCGACCTCCGACGTGCTCCAGATCATCAGCTCGTCGCCCGGCGATCTGGCGCCCGTGTTCGAAAAAATGCTGGTGAACGCAACGCGCGTCTGCGGTGCAAAATTTGGGTCGATGCTCCTGACCGAAAACGGCTCGATGCGGCCGGCCGCACAATACAATGTGCCCGCTGCGTTTGCCGCCGCTCGGGGCGACCGCCTCTTGACCCCGCATCCGAAGAGCGCCCTCGCCAAGGCGATCAGCACCAAGGAGGTCGTCCATGTTGCCGACATGCGAACCACCGAGGCCTATCTTGAGCGCTCCCCTGCATCGATTGAAATCGTCGAACTGGGCGGCGCCCGCACGGTCGCTATTGTGCCGATGCTTCGAGACGACGAGGTGATCGGCGCAATAACAGTCTATCGCGACGAAGTGCAGCTCTTCAGCGACAAGCAGATCGAGCTGTTGAGCAATTTTGCCAAGCAGGCCGTCATCGCCATCGAGAATGCGCGGCTGCTGAAGGAATTGCGCCAGCGCACCGAGGACCTCACGAAGTCCCTCGACGACCTCCGCACCGCGCAGGACCGCCTGGTGCAGACCGAAAAGCTGGCTTCGCTCGGCCAGCTCACCGCGGGTATCGCCCACGAGATCAAGAACCCGCTCAACTTCGTCAATAATTTCGCGGCGCTTTCCGCTGAACTGACCGAAGAGTTGAACGACGTCCTGAGGCCGGCGGCCATTGGCGACAAGATGCGCGCGGAAGTCGACGAACTGACCGGGCTTTTGAAGGACAATCTCGAAAAGGTCGTACAGCACGGCAAACGCGCCGACTCTATCGTCAAGAACATGCTGCTGCACTCACGCGAGGGACCGGGCGAGCGCCGCCTCGCCGATATCAATGCCCTGGTCCAAGAGAGTCTAAATCTAGCCTACCATGGCGCGCGCGCAGAGAAGTCCGGCTTCAACATCAAGGTTAAGCAGGACCTTGACCCCTACGCGGGCGAAATCGAGGTGTACCCGCAGGAGATCACACGCGCGCTGCTCAACGTGATCTCCAACGGCTTCTATGCTGCCACTAGGCGCAGGTCCGAAGCGGGAGACGAGACCTTTGAGCCAGTGCTGAGTGCGACCACGAAGAATCTTGGCAATAAGGTCGAAATCCGCATCCGCGACAACGGCACCGGCATTCCGGTCGAGGTGAAGGAGAAGATGTTCAATCCTTTCTTCACTACCAAGCCAGCCGGCGAAGGCACGGGGCTCGGTCTGTCGATGACCCATGACATCATTGTCAAACAGCACGGCGGAACCCTCGATGTCGAGAGCGAGCTGGGTGTGTTTACAGAGTTCATTGTTATGCTGCCACGCGACACGACGGCACCGCTGCACGCTGACGTCCCCAATGACCGCTAGTTGCCCGCCAGCGAAGTTGCGCCTCGGCTGTCGGAAGTCCGCTCGTGGAGCCAGAGCGGACCAGATTTGCTCAACCTGAGTCCTTCGCCTTTTGGAACCAAACCGGCTATTTCGCGCGACCGCCTGGTCAAAGATAGCCTTGGAAAAATGGTCGACCTCAACGAACTTGGCGACGCTGATCCTAGGAGTCTTCGAACTTGCAGCTTTGTTTTTCGCTGCAAACGTTCTCAAATGCCTGGCCACCGTCAAGCCTCATATGTGAAACAACGATACCAGCGCCTCGTCCGGGCGACCAACACAAAGGAGGAAACGCCATGAGCGCGATCTGGCCGGAAATCCACTTCGAGACATGGCGCGAAACCTGTTCCGCGCTTCATTTGTATTGCCAAGTTGCCGGCAAGTATCGGCTCGCGAGGACTCCGTGGGTCAACCATTCATGGCACGCCACTTTCTACGTGAATGCTCGCGGGCTCACGACTTCACTGGTTCCAGACGGCTCAGGTATCGAGATCACCTTCGATCTCTCCCGGCATGTCGTGATCGGGGAGGCCTGTGACGGGCGCCGGGTTGAAATGGCGCTCGGGCCGATGTGCGTTGCCGACTTTCACGCCCGGTTCTGTGAGTTGCTGCGACGTCTCGGCGGCACACCGGAATTCGACGGCCGGCCCAATGAAGTCCCCGATCCGATTCCCTTCCAGGACGACTGTGAGATTCGCCCCTATGATGCAGATGCCGCGACGCGGTTCTTCCGGGCCCTGATTGCAATCGACCGTGTGTTTCGTCGGTTTCGGACGGGCTTCACCGGGAAGGTCAGTCCAGTCCATCTCTTTTGGGGCAGCTTCGATCTCGCGGTGACGCGCTTCTCCGGACGTCCCGCTCCGCTTCATCCAGGGGCGTACCAGGTTTACCGGATGAAGTGACGCGCGAGGCCTACAGTGATGAAGTCTCATCCGCTGGCTTCTGGCCAGGCGGAGGCGGCACAGACTTTGCGGCTTTCTACTCCTATGCCTATCCCACTCCGAACGGCTTTGCTGACGAACAGATTTTGCCGACGGGCGCATATTTCGATCGGAAGCTCGGAGAATATCTCTTGGCCTACGACGTTGTGAGCAAGTCGAGCGATCCAGAGGCGACGCTCATGTCGTTTCTGGAAAGCACCTATCGGGCGGCAGCCGATCTCGGACGCTGGGATCGTGCCGCGCTCGAATGTCCGATTGGTCACCCCCTTCGGCCCCGCCCTCTGGACAGGACGAGATGAAGTTCGACGAGCCTTCCCTTGGTCAGCCAGAGCACCTTAAGCGCGACGTCGAGCCACTATGCTGTGCCGGCGGGGCTGCTCGTCCCATCGACGGTGGGCGCCGCCCGACTCGGATCTCCCTTGATGTCCGCTTTCAACGCGCCGCGTGCGATCCAATCGGTCGGATCCAGAACCGAAGTAGTATGCCGCCGAGCAAGGAGCAGAGCGCCGCCACTTGCAACACTATGCGTAGCGCGCGTTCGAACGCGGCCGTTGCGGCTTCGGTGATGCCGGCTTGTCCGGCCAGTATTGCATTCAGCGCTTCGTTGGCTTGTGCCCGCGGCGCACCGGCAAGATGATACGAAAAGCTGGCAAACAAGACGGCACCAAGCGCCGCGACTGCAAAGAGACCTGCCACCCGGGCGACCGCGTTGTTCACGCCCGAAGCGAGCCCGGCGTGGGCGTCGCCTACCGACGACATTACCATCGACGTCAGCGGCGGGACTGTGATGGTCATACCGATGCCAAATACGCAGATCGCCGGAAACGCTCCGACCCAGTAGGATTGTCGGAAATCAGCAAAAGCCAGCAGCGCCAGACCGCAGCCTGCGATGACGGGTCCGAAGGTGAGCGACTGCTGCGACCCGAAACGGTCGGAAAGCATGCCGGCGAATTGCGCGCCGAAACCCATGATGAGAGCAAATGGAAGTAGCGCTGCACCGGCTTGCGTCGCGGAGTAGCCGCCGAGCCGGATCAAGCCAAACGGCAGATAATACAGCGCACCGCTTAGCGCAAAATAAAGCAACAGCGTCAATGCGTTGGCTGCGGCAAAACTGCGCGAACCGTACAGCGATAGCGGCATCATTGCTCGTGCGCCGAGCCGGGCTTCCATTCCGAGAAATAACAAGAGCAATAGAAATCCCGCCCCGAGCGCGCCGACTACGGTTCTGTCAGAAAATCCCGAGGCCGGAATGGCGTTAAGCCCCCAGGTGATCGCGGCGAGACCGGCGGCGACCGTGGCCGCTCCGGCCCAGTCCAACGATTTGGCGTTGTCATCTCGGGTTTCGCCTGCGAAGCTCGCAAGTCCCGCCGCGACGGCTGCGAGCGGCACATTGAGCAGAAAGATCGCGCGCCACGACACCTGATCGACGAGCCAGCCGCCCAATACTGGGCCGACGGCGACGGTCAGCGCGCCGACACCAGCCCATACTCCGATCGCATGGTTGCGCTCGTGCTCGTCAAAAGTCGCCCCCAACATCGCGAGGCTCGCCGGGATGAGGAGCGCGGCGCCACCCCCTTGGATGGCGCGACTTGCGACTAGCGCCGTGATGCTCGGTGACAGGCCGCATGTAATGGAGGCGATGGTGAATATCGCAATACCGAAAACAAAGATGCGTCGACGGCCGTAAAGATCGGCAGCCGCCCCTCCAATCAGTACCGTAGCGCTTAGCAGCAGCAGGTAGGCACTAACGATCCATTGGGTCGCAGCAACGCTTGCATGCAGGAAGTGCTGAATCGTCGGCAGGGCGATATTCACGACCGAACCATCGACCAATGCCATGCTCGACCCGAGTATGGTCGCCGCCAGCGTCAGCCGCTTGCGTCTTTGCGACGGTGCCGCGTCAAAGGCTGGTGTCGCCCGGATAATGTTAACCTCGCAGGGAGGTTGTGTGAAACCAATCATTTTGGGGACTCAAGAAGCGTGGCTGTCAGCGTGCGCCTCGCGGGCACTGTTGGCAACCGACGGATACGCCCGTTCCTCCGACGTCGGTTTGTTGCTCGCACACCTCGATTCTCAGGACGGGGGCTCTCCAGTGCTACCACTATCCTCTCAATTGGCTACCGGCCTCTCGGCTCTTGCTCCCGCGCAGCGGGCTGGAGCGCAGCGACTTTGTGCTTTGACCCGAATGCGAAGTCTAAGCGGGCAGTCAAATAGTCTGCTTATCGGGGGTGACCGGAAAAGGCGATGCGCCCGCGAGCAATAACCTTTCCGCTCACGGCCGGTTGTTCAAGGGCGTCCGACGAGCAATGGCAGCACGTGCGCACCGCCCGCCATGAGCGGATTCGACGGCTCAAAATGTTCCCGCAATTCTCGCTTCCGGACGAGTGAGCGCGCAGCGAGAAACGCATCCTTCAGGCTGACGGCTTTCCGGAGCGCGACGTTGAAAAAAGCGTCCCCAAAATAGGTCCACTTGGCCTCGTCCTGGCAGCCGAACGACGGATGCTTGTCATCGGCAGCGGTGATGACCAGCACATCGGGAGTCGCCAGGCGCGCGATAAAAACCCCGGAATAACAAGCCGAGATGACCACCACCTTGTGTCGCACACCTGTCTTCGCGAGCATGTCGCGGAGACGAGATGGTGTAAGCGTTTCTGTCAGGCGCCCCGCCTTGATTGCAAGGCCATCAGGAGAGCCATGGGAGGTGAGAATCAAAAAGAGAACATCTTTCTCGGGATCCAAGCGGTTGGCTGCCGTCTGCAACGACTTGGTCAGAGCTTCGATCGTTGCACTTCCTCCTTTCTTGGAATTGTACTCCACGTTGATTGGTCCAGTCTCGAAACGGCCGGCCACGACCTGAGCCGCGCCGGTCGCCTCGGATCTAAACACGCCTTGATCCCCATACAGGCCAAAGGACACCACGCCAACCTTTGCAGCGTTCTCAATAGCACGTACCGGAGGAACCAATGGCCAGATGGTCAGAAAAAAAGCGACGAGTGGCGCGCCGAGCCGCCCGATCGAGGACCTGGAGGTCATCGCGAACCTCGTTTCGAGATCGCCGCTTCAGAACTGCGGCTCAACACAAAATAGCGGAAAGCCAGTGGATTTTCATCCTTCCAAATGGAAGTGCAAGGGTCCGGACACGGCCGACGGAGACGATCGATGCGCGTTGAAAAGGTCAGCTTGTCAGGGAGGACGGGAAGCCGCGATCCGGCAGATTGAGGGCCGAGTCTGACACCCAGCGGACGTGGTAGGCCGCTCGTGCTTTTCGCGGCCCGCCGACCGCCTATTGCTTGGACGGCCGCGCTCCCACGGGCGCCCGGCGATTATGTGTCTTGACTTCGTTGATCTATCGCAATGGTCGACTTGCGGCGGAACGGATGATCGGCCTCAGCGAGATTGCGATGACCACGGATAACATGGCGGAAGCCGCCCGGCATCCGCATGTAGCCGAGGAGTACCGAACGATAGCGTCATGCACATCGGGTGAGGGACTGCGTGGGGTTACCTTAGACTTGCAGACGATTACGACTTGCTCGCCGCAAACCAAGATAGGGTCGCCGGTAATCGCACAGCTGCGAACTAGAGGTCGCGGTGGCGAACTTAGTTTTCGTATGCAAGTAAGCCCGATCCGTAGCCTTTGGTTTAGTTGCCGAACGTCAACTTTTCCGCTCAGGGGGCTTTTAGATCTCGGTACCAACTCCCAAAATACGTGTCTCCTTTATTTGCACAATTCCATCGGCAGTGGTTACGCAGGCATCGGCACAAACCGGTGCGGCGCCGTTGTCATCGACCAAGAGCACGGCGCGATGGGTCCCGAAAACCTCCATGCGAAGATCGCGTCAACGGCAGGCACCAACTGTCGTCCGGTTGTCAGGGTCGGCAAGCGCGACGAAGCAATGGTGAAGCTGGTGCTCGACATGGGCGCTGCTGGTATTGTGTTTCCGCAGGTGAATACCGCCCAACTGGCTACCGAGTGTGTCGCGACGACGCGCTCCTCCTCGCGGAAAGGCGCGGCTTCGGTCCTTTCATCGGGCATTCCCGGTGGGGCGCATCCTTTCAAGATTATCTACCCAAGCTCGGGGACACTGTCGTCTGCAACATTCTAATCGAAACAAAAGCCGCGATTGACAATATAGAGGCTATCTGCGCCGTCGAAGCATCAGCGTCTTGGTTCTCGCGCAGCTCGACCTTTCGGTCGAGCTAGGCTGCCCTGGCCAGTTTGACAATCCGCTCTTTTTAGAAGCGGTGGAGCGGTTCGAGCGAGCCACAACCGCTGCCCAAGTGCCAAAGAGCACACTCACTGCGACGGAGCAGCAGGTCCAGTCCGCTATAGAGCGCGGTTACGCGACCGTGGGGCTGGCTTCGACGTTCTGTTACTCTACTCAAGAATGACGCCGCAACGGCGATCGGCTGGGCAAGGCAATCTGCAATTTGAAACGGCCGGGAGGGACAAACGACGACGCAAATGTCGCGCATGCCTAGGTCCGCATTGACCAGACGTGCTTGGGCCGGAGTGGCGGCTTCGCGCGGTGGATCTACACTCGATGCTCAAGGAGGCTCTCATCTCGAAAGGCAAGCGATGTTCCGGAGTCGATCGACGTCTCGAATCTCAATTCGCCGATAGTCACAGAACAACACCTTATCGGCCTGCAGCCGGCGGAGAACCGCGTTGATGGTCTTGCGTGTTAGCCCTGTCAGTTCACCGAGCGCTTGCTGGCTCAGTGGCAACGCGTCAAGTCCGGCGGTTACCTTCTCTGGGTAGGAGGCAACGTTAACATGTCCGCGCCGAACCTCAAGGCGTAGCGGAGCTGGCCGTAGAGTAATTTGGCGACGGCGCCAGATTTCGGGCTTTGATCTGCAACTCGGCTTAGGTCACCGCAATATCGATGTGAAGCGGCTTCTCGGAGGCAGGCATATCAGTGCTCCTTTCACTGGAAGAACGGGTGATGGCCATGATCCGGCAGACGTCAGACGCCCTCGTAAACCAGTCGGGTGAAAAACGCCGGCGTGATGAGGAATTGGCCCCACTTTGCATCGAACGCCGCGGTCGGCTTGGCGGCAATCGTGTCATCGAGCGAGCGGCCCTGCTGCTTGAGCTCGCCAATATTGTCTCGGATTGCGACAAGCATGTCGCGATAGGCCGAAAGTTCAGCTTTGTTGCTGACCGGCTTGCCGTGCCCCGGGATGACGATCGTCTTATCGGTTACGGCAACAACATTCGCCTCGGCCGCCTTGATCATTCCGTCGATGTTTCCGCCGGTTGAATAGTCGATGAACGGATAGATGCCATTCCAGTAGGTGTCGCCGCAGTGAAGAATGTCCGCTTCGGGGATCATCACCGATAGGTCGCTATCGGTGTGCGCAGGACCGTAATATTTGAGGAGAAGCGTAGACTGGTTGAGCTTCAGAGCTTTCTCAGACGAGACGATTTCGGTCGGAACGGCCGATAGCGGAGGAGACGGGAAGTTGAAATCCCAGTCCTCAACTCTCTGGGCGACCAGCAGATGCTTGTGGGTGTTCTCATGGGCGATGATAGCTGCCCCTTCCGCATTCAGCCATTGATTGCCGTCCGTGTGATCGAAGTGCCAGTGCGTGTTGATGAGGTGCGAAACCGGGTCGCGGCTCAGCCCATTCGCAGCCTCTAGGATGCGCGGACGGGATGCTGTGATGCCGGCATCAATGAACACCTTGCCGTCCGCGCCTGTCATGACAGCGATATTGCCGCCAGACCCCTCGAGGATGCTGATATTGTCGCGCAGCTTATGGACTTTGATGGTTGCTTTGGCGGCGTCGTCACGGATGAGGTCCACGATATTGCGCGCCTCTGCGAAAGCCTCTCGCGGCGAGAGCCAGCCTCTGGTTGCCGATACTGTGGTGGCCGCCATGCAGCACAGGCAGAACCCGCGTCGCGACATGATATGCTGGTTGAGGGTCGCCATGGATCTCTCCTATATGTCCGCAAAGGTCCTGGCGCCACGCGTGCTGTTTGCCATGTGAACGATGATCATGGCCTGCCCGTCGGTCGCGGCCGACGATTCGCGATCCGCTAACTTTTAATGAACGCCAAGAGGTCCGCGTTGATGGTCTCGGCCTCTGTCGTCGGCATACCATGCGGAAATCCCTTGCAGGTCCTTAGTGTACTGTTTGTCAGAAGCTTTGCGGACAGCGGCGCGGAATCAAAATACGGCACGATCTGGCCGTCGTCGCCGTGCATCACCAGCACCGGCACACTGATCTTCTTCAGGTCCTCAGTGAAGTCGGTTTGCGAGAACGCGACGATGCCGTCGTAATGCGCTTTTGCTCCACCCATCATATCCTGACGCCACCGGTTCAGGATCACGGGCTGGGACGGCTTCCTGTCGGGCCGGTTGAAGCCATAGAAGGGCCCCGAAGCGATGTCGAAGTAGAACTGCGACCGGTTGACAGCCAATTGTCGCTGCAAATCGTCGAACACAGCCTTCGGCAGCCCAGCCTGATTGCTCGGCGTCTGGACCATCAAGGGCGGCACGGCGGAAAGGATCGCCGCCTTGGCCACGCGGCTTTCGCCATGCCGAGCGATGTAGTGCACGACCTCGCCGCCGCCGGTGGAATGTCCGACATGGACGGCGTTCTTCAGATCGAGATACTCGGTGACCGCCGCGAGATCGTCGGCATAATGATCCATGTCGTGTCCGGCCCCACCCTGGCTCGAGCGCCCATGGCCGCGGCGGTCATGTGCGATGACGCGAAAGCCGCGGTTGAGGAAGAACAGCATCTGTGTGTCCCAGTCGTCCGCGGACAACGGCCAACCATGGCTGAAGACGATGGGCTGCCCCGAACCCCAGTCTTTGTAGAATATCTCTGTACCGTCTTTGGTGGTGATCGTGGGCATCGCGAACCTCCTGCGTCGCAGAACTGCGTGGACCGAGCCAGAACAGAATTAAGGGCTCGGCAGGTGCTTCGGTGCAGTGAAGTATGCGCGCAAAGCTCGCGCAGTTGCTAGTTAGCTGTTGTTAGAGATCGCTAGAGAGCAGCGGCCCTTCGATACGACAGTACGATTTCTCTAATTCTAAGTTCTTACGGAGCTTCTCGATAAAGTTCCTTAGGGCGTTCGCTCTACTCCTCGATAATCGGCGCACTTCCACCGCAGGCCTTTCGTCGGGGCAGTTTACGGTCCCCGCGTAAGCTGTCGGGCTCAATGCCTCGGGGCGCGATACTGCTTGAGCCGGGCGGTCAGCGTGACAAGGCACTTTCGGTCTTGGTCATTTGCTGCTCTCTCTGCCGCGTTCATGGTGACCGCACATCATTGCATCGACACGGTCTCGTTGCCGTTTGTTAAAGAGGCGCTCGACGTGCTGGTCGAGGATAAAATTGCGTGTGGCCTCGATACCAGGCGGTATCGACACCGTCTCGACCATTTGCCAGGGTCAGTGAGGGCCTCGCCCTCTGAAGGATCGGCTGTTACCGTCAGAATATCGAACGCCGGAGCCGCAGGTCCGGCCGCGACCGGCCGCAAGACGACCCACATGATGAGCACCCCCTGGCGTTACCCTTGTCCAACCTCGCGGGCAGCTTTG
Source organism: Bradyrhizobium sp. USDA 4486 (assembly GCF_054057995.1). Taxonomy (NCBI): domain Bacteria; kingdom Pseudomonadati; phylum Pseudomonadota; class Alphaproteobacteria; order Hyphomicrobiales; family Nitrobacteraceae; genus Bradyrhizobium; species Bradyrhizobium sp. USDA 4486. The sequence continues at coordinate 536,321 of NZ_JBSRZV010000001.1, read as the reverse complement.
GCAGGGTGGATTCAGAATAGATCGAGAATCATCTGACGAGGCTTCTACTGCCGTGAAGGCTCCGACGGTCCTTGTCAGGAAACGACGTACGGCTGTCCTGATCCGCAGGATCGTGTTCGTTGTCGGGGGCACGACTGGTTGCGATATACGGGTAAGCGAGGCCTCGCCTTCGGATTGGCCGGCGAAGGCAACTTCGGCACAACGGACCAACGGTCGTCGGCAATGATGAGAGCTGAGCGCAAGGAGAATGTGATGACCCCCAGCAGCATCGTTTCTCAGGTTGGTGAAGAGCGAACTCATTCAACAATGATGGCCTGGCGCGTGCACGAGTTTGGGCCGCCACAGGTCATGAAGTTCGAGCCCGTGCCACGACCCAAGCCCGGTCCTGGCGAGGTCCTGGTCAAAGTTGAAGCCGCTGGGGTCGGGCCATGGGATAGCTGGATCAGGGCCGGGAAGAGCGCCTTGCCGCAACCGCTTCCTCTCACTCTGGGCTCGGATCTGTCCGGCGAAATCGTCGCCATCGGCCCTGATGTTGCCGAGTTAGCTGTGGGAGATCAGGTTTATGGTGTTACGAATCCGCAGTTTGTCGGGGCCTACGCCGAGTACGCTCTCGCTTCCGCGGGCATGGTCTCGAAGAAGCCAAGCTCGCTGACCTACGTTGAAGCCGCCTCCGTTCCTGTCGTTGCAGTCACCGCATGGCAGGCGTTGTTTGATCAAGCCGAGCTCAAAGCAGGTCAAACGGTGGTTATTCACGGGGCGGCCGGCAACGTTGGATCCTATGCGGTTCAACTGGCCCGACACGCGGGTGTGCAAACCGTCGCAACCGTATCGACGGGCGATATTTCCATCGTGCGCAACCTCGGCGCAAACACGGTGATCGACTACCGGACCCAGCGCTTTGAGAAAGAAGTACGGGACGCGGACGCTGTGATTGATCTGGTCGGCGGTGAAATCCAAGACCGCTCATTCCAGGTCATTCGTCGCGGCGGCAAGCTGATCTCGGCAGTGTCCCGCCCGGATCAGGATCTTGCAAAGCGCTACGGTGTTGAAGCCGTCTTCTTTTTGGTCAACGTTACGAGCCAATATCTGACGGAGATCGCTCGCTTGATCGATGCTGGAAAACTGCGAACAAATGTGGGGGCAGTCTTACCCCTCGCGGATGCGCGCGAGGCTCATTTGATGCTGGAACGCTTGCGGCCACAGCCGAAAGGAAAGATCGTGCTCGACGTCGGAGCGAGTTGATCAACTAAATTTCGTAGTTGCGCTCACGCGCAACGCGCAGCCCACCGTAATTCTTGAAAGGACGCAACAATGACAGCCCCAACTCTCGCCCATGCTCTCGTCATTCCCGATTCCTTACTCGCGAAAGAGGCGACAGACATCCTGCGCCAACATTCCACCGATCTGCTCTTTAATCACTCGATCCGCGTCTACCTGTTCGCGGCTGAGCAGGGTCGTCAGAGGAATCTGCGGTTCGATTCCGAACTCCTCTACGTAGCTGCCGCTTTTCACGATCTCGGTCTCATCAAGAAGTTCTCGAGCCCAGACGAGCGCTTCGAAGTCGATGGCGCAAATGCCGCACGGCAGTTTCTCAGCACCCACAACATCGCTGAAGACCAGGTGCAGACCGTCTGGGAAGCAATCGCGCTGCACACCACTCCCGGCATCCCGAAGTACATGGGTCCCGAAGTCGCGCTCCTCAATTCCGGTGTTCTTCTCGATGTCATCGGGGTGGGGTTCGATCAGTTCCCGGCGGAGCTGCGCGAGGAAATCGTCGCCAAGTACCCGCGCACAAATTTCAAAGAAGGGTTCATTCAGGAGTATTTCGCCGGTTTTGCGCACAAGCCAGCGACGACGTATGGCACCGTCAACGCCGCTGTCTGCGAACGTTTCATCCCGGGATTCAAGAGCCCCAACGCCTGCGACCTGATCGCTGCGTCTCCCTTCCCGGATTCCCAGCACAAGGCTCACCATCATGACCAGGACCTATCCTGTGCTCCAGGAGCTCGATCCCGGTCGCGCACAAGCTACCGGCGCCGACTCGCTGGCCTCTCTCATCTGGCTAACTCTCGGCGCTTTTGCCATCGGCACCGAGGGATTCATGATCGCCGGGCTGCTCCCGGCCCTGGCGCGAGACCTGAACGTGGGATTGCCAGCCGCCGGTCATCTGGTCACCGCCTTCTCCCTCGCTTATGCCATCGGCGCGCCGGTCATGGCCGTGTTGACGGCCGGGCTGGAGCGGCGTCGGCTGCTGGTCGTCGCCATGGGCGGCTTCGCCCTGGGCAACCTGCTTGCCGCGCTGGCGCCAGACTATGGGGGGCTGTTGGCTTCGCGGCTGCTGTTGGCCCTGTCGGCAGCAAGCTTCATGCCGGCGGCCAGCGGATATGCCGCCGCGCTGGGCGGTCCGGAGCGGCGTGGCCGTGCCCTGTCCACGATCACCACCGGGTTGACCTTGGCCATCATCGCTGGCTTGCCGCTGGGCGTACTGGTGGGGCAGGGTTTCGGTTGGCGCGCCACCTTCTTCGGCGTGGCGGGGCTGGCGGTGTTCTCGCTGTTAGGGATTCTCATCCGGCTGCCGCGCCAACGGCCTGGCGTCACGGCTGGCCTTGGTGAGCGTCTGGCGCTGGCCAAGCGCCGCGATATCCTCGGGGTGCTGATGACGAGCGTGCTGACCGTGGCCGGCACTTTTACCGTCTACACTTATCTCAGTGTGTTCATAGCCGGCGTCGGCGGCCTTGGTCCGCAGGCACTGGCGCCGGTCCTGTTGGGCTTTGGCCTGGCCAGTGCAGTCGGCACCCAGCTCAGCGGCAGCGCGGCGGATCGTTGGGGCGCGCGCAGTGTGGTGATCGTTGGTGGGGGGCTTGCCCTGCTGGCCTATCTTGCCTTCTCGCTTAGCGCGGCCCTCGAGCCGGCGCGGGCAATGCCTGTCCTGCTGCCGGCCATCCTGATTTGGGGGTTCGCCAGTTGGGGGCTGATAACGGCGCAACAAGCGCGGCTGGTGACGTTGGCTCCGGCACTGGCGCCGATCAGTCTCTCGATGAATTCCTCGGCCATCTACCTCGGCAGCGCGATGGGTGCCGCGGCGGGCGCTGTGGTCATTGCCAATGGCGCGGTGGAGCGGCTCGGCTGGGTAGCTGCGGGATTCGCTGTGGCAGCTCTGTTGTCGGTGCTGCTCAGCGGCAGCGGCACATCAGGCCGAAGTGATGGCGGCGGCGATGCCTTCTCATCGGAAGCTTCACCATGACCATCGGTTCGTCTCTGCGTTCTGGTTTCAAGCAGTTGCGTGAACTCGTTAGAAGAGGAGGTGCGATGATGTCGATCAGTGGATTTGCCTATCGGATTGGTGCCGTATCAAACCGTCGAGGTATGTTTGCAAAAGCAGCGAGAGGAGCATTGCGGACGGCCGCCGTCCCGCTGATAGCAGCAGCGATCGCCCTGGGAGCTTCGCCAGCGATCGCGCAGGACCGGGAGCAGGTGAAAGTCGCCTTCGCGCACGCACTGCCGAACGTCGAAGGAAAGAGGCTGGTTGCTGTGACGGTGACTTATCCTCCCGGAGCCAAATCGCTCGCTCATCACCACGCAGCGTCAGCCTTCATCTACGCCTATGTGGTATCCGGGGCCATCCGCAGCCAAGTCGGCAATGAGCCAGCCAAGGTCTATCACGCCGGCGAAGGATTTTACGAAATGCCCGGCTCACATCACACCATCAGCGAGAACGCCAGCGACAAGGAGCCCGCCAGCTTACTGGCAGTCTTCGTCATTGATTCCAAGGACGGGCCCTTGACGACGCCAGACAAGGGGCCGTGATCACGAAAATTGCGCGACGAGCTCGCCTGTGGCCGTGATGCTCAATTGAGGAGCTGCAGGGGCTACTGGTTGGCGGCCGCGCCAGCGAGCCAACCGGTAGACGTTGTTGCTTCACGGGTCGCGCCGAGCTTTTTGCAGTCTCCGGAACTAGTTGCATAATGGGGCGCTAGACTGGAGAGGCAGAGAGGTGCCGGTACAAGCTGTCGCAATCGTCGTCTGTGAGGGGGTCCAGGCGCTAGACGTGGCTGGGCCGATGGATGTGTTCAGTGAGGCGAACGCGTTTCTCGGCAGCGCGGATCGCTACGAAACCGTTTTGGTTGCTGCTCACCGCAATCCGCTGCGCGCGTCGAACGGCATACGCATGGTCGCCGACCTGACCTTCGAAGAGGCCGCGGGCGGCTTCGACATCGTTCTGGTGGCCGGCACTCCGACGCCACCGGAAGCGGAGCCCGAACCGTGCCTGCTTCAGTGGGTCAAGGAGCTGCCGTGGCGCTCCAGCGTCTATGGATCAATCTGCACAGGGGCTTTTGTGCTCGGCTATGCCGGCCTCCTCGACGATCGGCGAGTCACGACCCATTGGCAGGATGCACAGGCGCTGGCGGCCAGGTTTCCGAAGGCAAAAGTCGAACCGGATCTGATCTATGTCCGCGATGGACGGTTGATCACCGCGGCTGGTGTGACTGCGGGAATAGATTTGGGCTTGGCGCTCGTCGGGCAGCGGCACGGCGCGGAAACGGCGCTCAAGGTCGCCAAGCGGCTGGTTGTCGTTGCCCAGCGCCAAGGCGGGCAGTCGCAGTTCAGTCCCTATCTCACCGCACCTGCCGATCCGGAATCGCCCATCGCACGCATCCAGGACCATGTTATGGCGAACATTGGGGATCGCCACACGCTGGAGTCGCTGGCCGCGGTCGTCGGCATGAGCCCCCGGAATCTGGCGCGGCATTTCGGGCAGGTGACCGGAACCACACCGCACGAATTCATCGAGCGCGCCCGTATTGATGCCGCGCGCATGCTGCTGGAAGCAAGCGACCGACCGCTGAAGGCCATTGCCTTCGACTGCGGCTTCGGATCTGCGGATCGGATGAGAATTGTCTTTAGCACCCGTCTCGGCGTGACCCCCGTCCAATATCGAGCCAGCTTCCGGCGAGCAGAACCGGAATAGTTCGCGAGCTATACGAGGACGAAACTGCGGGCTCCTACTGCCCTGAAGCTCCGAGCGGCCCTTTGTCAGGAAACGACGTGCGGTTGTCCTGATCCGTAGCATCCCGCTTGTTGCCCGGAGCAGAGCTCTGTTGCCTAATCCCGACACGCAACCAGCCCGTTTATCCAACCGAGGGGATTGCTCCATGTCCGAAATCATCGCCGGCATTCGCGTGCCTGACAGCGCCATCGCGCGCGCAGCCACGCAGCTCGTGCGCGATACCGAAGACGACCTGCTCTACAACCATAGTCGCCGTGTCTTCCTGTGGGGCGCGCTCACGGGCGAGCGCCGCGGTCTGAAATACGACCCGGAGCTGCTCTACCTCGGCGCCATGTTCCACGACATGGGCCTCACCGAGAAATATTCGAGCCCCGATCTGCGATTCGAGGTCGACGGCGCCAATGCGGCCCGCAAATTTATGAAAAGCTACGGCGTGCCCGAGCGTGACATCGAGGACGTCTGGACTGCCATCGCGCTCCACACCACGCCGGGGATCCCGGAGCATATGCGCCCGACCATCGCGCTGGTGACCGCCGGTGTGGAGATGGACGTGCTCGGCATCGCCTATCACGACTTCACGCATGAACAGCGCGACCATGTCTGCGTCCATCATCCGCGCGAGAAGAACTTCAAGGAGAACATCATCGAGCACTTCGCTAACGGCATTATCAAGAAGCCGCTGACGACGTTCGGAAATGTGAAGGCCGACGTTCTTTCGCTGAAGGACATGAACTATGTCCGTCAGAACTTCTGCTCGATCATCCTTGGCTCAGCTTGGCCGAACTGATCCCTCGTTGCCGCGCACCAGAGAGGCCGTCGAGGATGCAGGGTCCTGGCGAGGCCTTGGGGTCTGCTTTGCTTGGAGTGCTGGAGAACATGCAGGTTCCCAACACCACCATTGTCACGAAGCAGCCGGTTTCGTCTTTAGCCTATGTATTCCCGCAAATGAAAGCGGCAGGACGAAGCGGAGTTTTTACGTCGCTGGCCAACCAGGCAAGCGGCTCGAGCTTGTGGAGCCCTCACATCGGCTCCGAGCCTTGCATCCGGCTACTTAGGTGCTTGCGGTCTCGCCTCTAGTTCTGAGACGATGTCGTGGAGGAGACCGAGCGCGAGGCGATCGGTGACGTCGCGCTCCATCAAGCGGTAGCGCACGATCGATCTTCGAGCTGTTGGCTTTTTCGCCCTGCCCATGGAACATTATCATGGGCAGCTGGTGGGGGCCGCGGGAATTTGGGTCCGCCCTGACGTTGTTAGCGCCCCTAAAGCGTCGCCGGGAGGCTGGAGAGGAGGCAGGACGCCGGGGCTGCAGCGCGCCGCTTGCCCAGCGCACTGAAGCTGGCATGACACTGGAGCCGCCTTGTTCCGGATCACGGAGCCGCACTGCATATGCATTACGGATTTGCGAAAACCGCATTTGTGGATGCTCTTCCCGGGCTGTATAAATTGGTAGCTTCTTCCCCCTATTTGAAGAGGCTATCATGAACACATTGCATACGTGGCTTTCGCAACAGCACCACGGGTTGCACACCTTCCGCGAATTTCAGCAAAGGCTCTACGAAGCCTGCAAGGACGAGCCTGACCAACAGGGTCTGTGTCGGCTGCTTAGTACCGTCGTCGACAACTATGTTGATACGTTCGACGAAGAGCCATTACCGGTCGCGGTCGCCGACCATGCCTATCAGCGTCTACTCGATCTGGTGGCTGACATAGATTTCAGTGCAAGCGCCGAGCAGCGCCTCGCCACTATCAACCGTGTGGCAACCAGCGATTTGCTGCACTAGAGGGCGATGCGCGCCGGGATGCCCCATCTGGGGCGTCTGCTGCTGGCTGAATATCTGACGGCAGGTCACATTTTCGGATGTTCATGCAATCGCCGAAATGAAGAGCTCACATGGCGGACTGTCGAGTTGGGGAAGGATGACCCGATTGCGCTGTCCGCCCGCGGGAATGCATTCGGGTTTTTAGTTGGGAATCTCGGCTAGTGCCGGCTTGGTTGACCGCGCGCTTGCGCTTAATTCGAACCTGGCCGAGGGATAGAATTTCGGCGATTGGGTAAGACCCTGGCTTGGCGCGCCGTATGCGGCGATCGGGCGCTTCGCACGCGGCATTCGTCCGAGCCACTAGCCCGATGGGCATGCAGGCCGGAACCGCGCATGCATGGCCGTTCGAAGACTGAACTTCCAGGCATTCGTCCCTTCAAGGTTCAGGTCCCGCAGGATCAACTCGACGATCTTCGCCGGCGCCTGGCAGCGACCCGCTGGCCCGACAAGGAGACGGTCGTCGATCAGACGCAAGGCGCGCAACTCGCAATGCTCCAGACCAAAGCGACGCGCCCAACGGTCGAGCCAGTCCTCGCTTTCCAGGAAGAACTTTCAGTCGCCAATGACCCGGGCCTCATCAGCAGAAACGGTACGGGTGGTGTGAACGGCCTGAAGCTAGAGCTGTGTATCGGTGTAGCCTATGTCACGCCCTTGGCGGCCACCAGCGAGGCGCAATATGACAGCCTCTTGGATACGAATGTCAGGTCCGCGTTCTTCTCAATTCAGGCGGTCGAACCGTTCATGCGCGAGGGCGGTTCGATCATCCTGAACACAGCCTGGTTGAATCAGGTCGGTGTTCCCGGGCGCGCCATCCTTTCGGCTTCGTTCGCTCGTTGGCACGCACATTGTCGGCCGAACTCCTTGGCCGGCGCATTCGCGTTAACGCAGTCAGCCCGGGCCTGATAGAGACGCCCATCCTTCGGAGCGTCGGCCGACCCGCACGCTCGCGAGCGGGCCTTCGACTTGGCACGTCAGGATTCGCCGAGCGGCTTCTCTCCGGAAGAGGCTGTCGCCGAGGTCCGCGATGTTTTGGATTCGATCAGGGACTCCTGTCCGGAGTGCCTCTCCGAGACTGGCTAGGCCGTCTCCTCTCTCGACTTGCAGCGGAACGGCGGCCGCAGACGAGTGAGTTCGATCCACGCCAACGCGGCGTTGATCCATTTCTGCCGTTCGGCTCCATCGGCTTCCGCGGCGAGCTTCATCGCCCCAAACGCCTCGCGCTCGGGGTCGTACTCGACGTTCATGGGTTGAAATATAATCGGGGATGTAAACGATCAGGCCGCGGTGTGACCGTAGGAATTCGGGGCCGGCCACTACGGCCAATTCACGCAGACTTCCGCTGCGGCTTGGACGGCCTTTTCGCCGTGCCTTCCCTCGCCGCCTTCGCCTTGATCGACTTCAGCATTTCCTTCTCGCCGGCCGCCGCCTTTCGCGGCTTCTTGGCGGGCTTTGCGGCCTTCGCCGGCGCGGCCTCCTTGCCGACGGATCGGCGCAGCGCCTCCATCAGATCGACGACGTTGGTCGATGCTGGGCGCTTCTTCGGCGTGATCGGCTTGCCAGCCCGCTTTTGATTGATCAAGTCGATCAGCGCCGTCTCATACTGGTCCTCGAACTTATCGGGTTCGAAAGAGCCGGACTTCTGGTCGACGATGTGACGGGCGAGATCGAGCATGTCCTTGGTGACTTTGACGTCTTGAATCTCGTCGAAATACTCCTTCGGGTCCCGTACTTCGTAGGGGTACCGCAGCAACGTCCCCATCAAGCCCTTGCCCAGTGGCTTCATCGCGATGATGTGCTCGCGGTTGGTCAGCACCACGCGACCGATCTCGACCTTGTCCATCTCGCGGATGGGTGTCGCGGATCACCGCGAACGCGTCGTGCCCGACTTTCCCGTCCGGGCGCAGATAATAGGGACGGATCAGGTAGCGCGGATCGATGTCGCTGCGGTCGACGAATTCGTCGATCTCGATACTGCGCGTCGACCTCGAGCGCGATCTCTTCGAGCTCCTCCTTGGTGATCTCAATGAACTGATCCTTCTCGAGCTGGTAGCCCTTGACGATATCCTCGTTCGGCACCTCGTCGCCCGTGTCCGCGTCGACCTTCACGTACTTGATGCGGTGGCCGGTCGCGCGGTTCAGCTGGTTGAACGAGATCTTCTCGGACCCGGACGTCGCCGGATAGAGGGCGACTGGGCAGGTCACCAGTGACAGACGCAGGAAGCCTTTCCAGTTGGCGCGGGGGGCATGAACGCGGTACTCCGGAGGGACGGTGCTGGATTCAAGACGAACGGAGCCTGCCGGTTCCGACATGCTCCGGGCCCGCCAACAGGAAAATTGGCCATCTGCCCGCAGCGCCCCCGGGCACGTCCGAAAACGTCGTGAATCGCTTGTTTTCCAGGTACCTCGTGGAGCTTTTGGCCGGTATTGTGGACCCATGGACGCGCTGACCCAGCCCCTCAAAGTCGGGCAAACTCTGGACCCGGCGGACCTGGCCGCAATGGCCGGCGCGTTGGCTCAGTCGACCGATTACAGGGTCCTTCGACGCCTGATCCCCCGGTCTCCCTACACGCCGGCCGCCGGGCAGGCGGTCCGGACGGGCATTCTGCTCGACACCGAGACGACCGGCCTCGACGCCACGAAAGACGAGATTATCGAGATCGGGATGGTCAAGTTCGACTACACGCCGGACGGGCGGATCGTCGGCGTCAGAGACACGTTCTCGGCCTTCAACGAACCGAGTGCGCCGATCTCCGCGGAAGTGACGGCGCTCACCGGCATCACCAACGAAATCGTCGCCGGGCACAAATTCGACGATGCCGCCGTCACGGCCTTCGTCGAAAGCGCAGTCATCACGATCGCGCACAACAGCGGCTTCGACAGAAAAGTCGCCGAACGCTACTGCCCCGTGTTCGAACACAAGGCCTGGGGCTGCAGCATGAGCGAGATCGACTGGCGCAAACTCGGCTTCGCGGGCTCGCAGCTCGGCTATCTATTGAATGGGGCTGGCTTCTTCCACCAGGCGCATCGGGCGGTCGACGACTGCCACGCTCTGCTGGAGGTTCTCGCTCTCGAATTGCCGACGATGGGCTCCTCCGCACTGGCGCTTCTGCTGGAGACCGCCCGCAAGCCGACAATGCGAGTGTGGGCGGAGCAGACCGCGTTCGAGCTCAAGGACTCGCTGAAACGCAGGGGCTATCGCTCGAATGACGGTAGCGACGGCAGGCCGAAGTCCTGGTTCAAGGACGTCGACGAGACCGCGCTCGACGACGAGATCGCGTTCCTGCGGACCGAGATCTACATGCGGGACGTCGAGCCAACCGTGCAGCGGCTGACCGCCTTTACACGGTTCTCCAGCCGCGTTTAGGTCGTGCGAGTCTACGGTGCCGGGGTCGGCAAGGTCGCGGGTCCAACCAGCGTCTGGCGCAATCGTGATGGCTCGGCACTTTGCACTCCTTGCCGCGGCGTGAGAAAAGGACGGCATGGGTCCGAGGAAGGTCTTCAACTGGCTGATTGCGCTGACCGTGGCGGCGGGGCTGCTCGCTGCGCCCCTGTCGGTGCCTGCTATGGCTGCGCTGCAAACCGCGGCAGCGGCTGACGGGATGCAGGCGACGGCGGACGACATGCCGTGCTGTCCCGACCAGCAGGACCAGAAGGCCAAGGACTGCGGAACCTGTCCGTTCATCGCACTCTGCATGCTGACGATCACCATGCCGGTCCCCGACAGCGCCGGCGCGCTTGTGGACCGCAGCTTTTCGCGCAGCGCATTCGCCCTGCCTGACGATCTACTGATCGACGGGCTCGGCGAGCATCCTCCGGATCATCCACCTCGAACCATCGTCTGACCGGCGCCGCGGCGCCGGAACCTCGACGCGCGACCTTGAAGCCGCGCGTCGAGACATGCCGCTTCGGCGGTCCATCAGACGTTTCGAGGAAATGACATCATGAAGACTACCACTGCTGCGCGCGCGGTCGCCGCCGCACTTTTCGGCCTAACCATCGTGGGGGCGCCGAAGCTCGCGCTTGCCGACATCAAGGACTACGAATTCCAGCTCGTCGAGCCGACCGTCCAGGCCGGCCCGGACAAAATCGTGACCGTCCGACTGCTGAACAAGAAGACGGGCAAGGCGGTGCCGGACGCCGTCATCTTCGCGAGCCGGCTCGACATGGCGCCGGACGGCATGCAGGAGATGGTCACCAGGGTAACGCCGATGCCGGGCACCGAGCCCGGGACCTACCGTTTCAAGGCCACCTTCAGCATGGCCGGACGTTGGCAGTTGTCGCTCGGCGCCAAGGTTCAGGGCGAGACGGGCACGGTCGAAAACAAGCTCGTCGTCACGGCGCAGAAATGAGCCGGACCATCGCCTTAGGCGCGGCCACTGCGATTTGCGCAGCGGCCGGCGCCGCCTTGCTCGCGGGCGCTATCCCGCGGGCAAAACCGTTCGCCGCATCCGTCGTGACGGTCGCCGCCGCCGCCGCCGAAAGCGGCGCGCCGATCTACTATCAGGATCCGGACGGGAAGCCATTCTACTCGCTCGCGCCGAAGAAGACGTCGGACGGACGCGCCTGGCGCGCGGTCCCGTCGAGCGCGGACATCAGCTTCGACGCCCCCGAGGACGAGCCGGCCGACACTAAAGCCGCCGACGCGAAGGCCGAGCGCAAGATCAAATACTATCGCAATCCGATGGGGCTGCCGGACACCTCGCCGATGCCGAAGAAGGACTCGATGGGGATGGACTACATCCCCGTCTACGAAGGCGAGGAATCCGACGCCGGCTCCGTCAAGCTCTCGCCGGGGAAGATCCAGCGCACGGGCGCCAAATCCGAGCCCGTTACGCGGCGGCCCGTCACGTCTGTGATCCGGGCGCCGGGGACCGTCAAAGAGGACGAGCGCCGCGTTTCCGTGGTCGCGCTGCGCTTCGAGGGATTCGTCGAGAGTGTCGCCAACGTCACGACCGGCGATCATGTCCACAAGGGGCAGCCGCTCCTCAACGTGTACAGTTCGGCACTTTCGAGCGCGGCCGCGGAATATCTCTCCGCCGTCAACGCCGGCGCGACCGGCCAGGCGCTCAAGGGCGCGCGACGCAGGCTGGAGAATCTGGCGACTCCGGAGCCGTCCATCAAGGAGCTTGAGCGCACCAAGGAAATTTCGCTCTCGATTCCCTGGCTCGCCCCCCAGGAGGGCGAGATCCTCGAACGCAACGTCGTGCCCGGCATGCGCGCGGGGCCAGGCGACGTGCTCTTCAGGATCGCCGATCACCGCCTGGTATGGGTTCTCATCGATGTCGCCGAGCGCGATTTGGTGCAAGTCGCCGTTGGCACCAAGGTGACCATCAGGCCGCGCGCGCTCACGGGGCAGAGTTTCGGCGGCGAGGTCGCGTTGGTCTATCCGCATCTCAACGCCGCCACGCGCACCGCGCGCATCCGCGTCGAGGTGCCGAATCCCGACGAACTGCTGCGGCCCGAGATGTACGTCGACGCGGAGATCGAGACCGGCACGCCAGGACCGGTGCTGGCAGTGCCGGAGAGCGCCGTGCTCGACAGCGGGACCCGGCAGGCGGTTCTGGTCGACAAGGGCGAAGGCCGCTTCGAGCCGCGGGAAGTAAAGCTCGGCCGTCACGGCGGCGGCTTCGTCGAAATTACCCAAGGCGTCTCTGAGGGCGATTCCGTCGTCACCTCGGCCAATTTCCTGATCGACGCTGAGAGCAACCTGAAGGCCGCGCTGAACGGGTTCGCCGAGGCAGGCGGCGAGAACCCGGCCAAGCCGGCGGCGGGCAGCGCGGGGACACGCCCGTGATCGCCCGCCTCATCGCCTGGTCGGCCCGCAACCTGCTGCTGGTGTTGTTCGGCACCGGCTTCGCCGTGGCTGCGGGAATCTACGCGCTGGTCCATCTGCCGCTCGACGCTATTCCGGACCTCTCGGACACGCAGGTCATCGTCTACACGGAGTATCCCGGACAGGCGCCGCAGGTGATCGAGGATCAGGTCACCTATCCGCTCGCGACTGCGATGCTCACCGTGCCGAAATCCAAGGTGGTGCGCGGCTTCTCGTTTTTCGGGGTCTCGTTCGTCTACGTGATTTTCGAGGACGGCACGGATATCTACTGGGCGCGGTCGAGGGTGCTTGAATTCCTCAACGGAGCCACGTCGCGATTGCCGGTGGGAGTGACACCGACCATCGGTCCGGACGCGACCGGGGTGGGCTGGGTCTACCAGTACGCGGTGGTCTCGAAGGAGCTGAACCTCGCCGACACGCGGACGATCCAGGACTGGAACCTCAAATTCGCGCTGGCGAAGGCGGAGGGCATCGCGGAAGTCGCGAGCGTGGGCGGCTTCGTCAAGCAGTACAATGTGATCCTCGATCCGCAGCGGATGCGTGATCTCGGCCTCACCATGGCGAGGATCCGAGACGCGATCCGCGCCAGCAATGCCGACGTCGGAGGGCGGACGGTCGAACTATCCGAGTTCGAGTACGTCGTCCGCGGGAAGGGCTACCTGAAAAGCATCAACGATCTCGGCAACATCGTACTCAAGAACGACGGCGGAACGCCGGTTCTGCTGCGCGACGTCGCTCGGGTCGAGCTCGGTCCGGACGAACGCCGCGGCATCACCGAACTGAACGGCGAAGGCGAAGTCGCCAGCGGCATCGCCCTGCAGCGGTTCGGCATGAATGCACTGGACGTCATCGAGAACGTCAAAAAGCGGTTCAAGGAGATCGCGACCAGCCTCCCGAAGTCGGTGGAGATCGTACCGGTCTACGATCGCTCGAATCTGATCTATGCCGCCATCGACACGCTCAAGCACACGCTGGTCGAGGAAAGCCTGGTCGTGGCGCTGGTTTGCGTCGTCTTCCTGCTGCACGTCCGAAGCGCGCTCGTCGCCATCCTGATGCTGCCGGTCGGCGTCCTGATGGCATTCGGCGCCATGAAGCTGCTGGGGATCGGCTCCAACATCATGAGCCTCGGCGGCATCGCCATCGCGATCGGTGCTATGGTGGATGCCGCCATCGTCATGATCGAGAACGCTCACAAGCATCTCGAACGGGCCGATTCTGGCAAATCGCGGATCGCCATTCTGATCGAGGCGGCTTCGGAAGTCGGCCCGGCGCTGTTCTTCAGCCTGCTGATCATCACGGTTTCGTTCATGCCGATCTTCACGCTGGAATCGCAGGAGGGGCGCCTTTTCAGCCCGCTCGCCTTCACCAAGACGTTCTCGATGGCGGCCGCTGCGCTGCTTTCGGTCACGCTGGTGCCGGCGCTGATGGTGATCTTCGTCCGTGGACGGATCGTCCCGGAGCACCGGAATCCGATCAACCGCTTCCTGATCTGGATCTACCGGCCCGTCATCAAGAGCGTGTTGCGTGCGAAGACACTTGTTTTCCTGCTCGCGCTCGCCGTGCTCGCGGTGACGATCTGGCCGGCGCGCCAGCTCGGCACCGAATTCATGCCGAACCTGAACGAGGGCACGCTGCTCTACATGCCGACGACGCTGCCCGGCATCTCGATCACCAAGGCCGGCGAATTGATGCAGATGCAGGACCGGATCATCAAGTCGTTCCCGGAGGTCGCCTCCGTCTACGGCAAGGCCGGACGCGCCTCCACGTCGACCGACCCGGCGCCGACCGAGATGTTCGAGACGGTCGTCAATCTCAAGCCTAAGGAGCAGTGGCGGTCAGGCCTCACCATCGACGGGCTGATCGCCGAGATGGACAAGGCACTGCAATTCCCGGGCGTCTCCAATGCCTGGACGATGCCGATCAAGGCGCGCATCGACATGCTCTCGACCGGCATCCGGACGCCCGTCGGCGTCAAGGTGATCGGCACCGACCTCGTCGAGATCGACAGGCTGGCCAAGCAGGTCGAGCAGGTGCTGAAGGCGGTCCCGGGTACATCGTCGGCCTACGCGGAGCGCGGCCTGGGCGGCTACTACCTCGAAATCACACCGGACCGATCGGCGCTCGCGCGCTACGGCATCATGGTGCAGGACGTTCAGGACACGATCGCGACGGCGCTCGGAGGCCAGACCGTCACGACGACGGTCGAGGGCCGGCAACGGTTCACGGTCAACGTGCGCTACCCACGCGATCTCAGAGACAATCCAAAGAAGATCGCAAACGACATCCTCGTTCCGATGCCGGCGGGCGGAGCCGTACCGCTCGCGGAGGTGGCGTCAGTCCAAGCGGCGCGCGGGCCGAACACGATCCGCACCGAAAACGGACAACTTGCCACCTACGTCTACGTCGACATCCGCGACCGCGACCTCGGCGGATACGTGGCCGACGCGCACCGAGCCGTGCAGGCGAGCATCCAGTTTCCGCCCGGCTACTACGTAGTCTGGAGCGGTCAGTACGAATATTTGGAGCGGGCCATGGCGCGATTGAAGATCGTCGTGCCGGCGACGCTGCTGATCATCTTCCTCTTGCTGTACCTCAATTTCAGGTCGATCACCGAGACGCTTATCGTCATGCTGTCGCTGCCGTTCGCGCTGGTCGGCGGACTCTGGCTGATGTGGTGGCTCAGCTTCAATCTGTCCGTCGCCGTGGCCGTCGGCTTCATCGCACTGGCCGGCGTCGCCGCCGAGACCGGCGTCGTAATGCTGATCTACCTCAACCAGGCACTTGCCGAGATCGGGACGCGCCGCGCCGCCGAAGGACGGGCGCTGACCCGGGCCGACCTCCGCGAGGCGATCATGGAGGGCGCGGTGGAGCGCGTCCGTCCGAAGATGATGACGGTGGTCGCCATTATGGCGGGACTGCTGCCTATCATGTGGAGCACGGGGACAGGGTCAGAGATCATGCAGCGCATCGCGGTGCCCATGATCGGCGGCATGATCTCGTCGACCTTGCTGACGCTGATCGTCATCCCGGCGATCTTCGGACTGGTCAAGGGCCTCGGACTCCGGGCCGGCGACCAGGCCGAGCCTCGTCCACCCGCAAGGGCGAACGTGGGAGTGATGAAGGCGAAGACACCGTCACCAGTAGAGTGACAATTCGTATCTTTTCCTACTTTGGTTTTTCCATCTTTGAATCCTTTAGCGACTGTACGACGGCCTCGTTGTCGAGCACATCCAGCAGCTGGTTTATGGTTTGTCGCAATCTCTGGGCCAGGCTCGACGTACCGGGCCAGGATGTCCTGAGCGTCTTCCAAGGCCTTCGCAACTCGCTGTTCCGGGATCCATGGCCGGTACTCCACGTACTCGCAGGAAGACGCGGCAATCAACGGCGCGTTCCTTTACTCAGTCCCTTGAACGAGCTCGCCCGGAGAAGACCTTCGGAGGTGACGTCACGGTACTCGATGTCGGCATAAAACTTGGGTTCGACCCACGTGGCCTTCGGCTTTCCGATGGTCTTGGTCAGCTTCTGCTTCGGGCTGATGACGGTATCGAGTGCCTTGCGGATCTGAGCGGAGGTGGTTCGGCTCCATCCTGTGCCGACCTTCCCCATGTAGACGAGATCCTTGCCTTCCTTCTTGCCCAGATAGAGCGCGGCACGGATCCTTGATGAAGCCGACCACGGGAAACTTGCCCTTTTGAACGACTTGATCTTCTGCCAAGCTTCGACCCGCTCCGATCGGTACGGCGCATCCATGCGCTTGGAGATAATTCCCTCATAGTTCAACTTGCCGGCGGCGACGAATAGCGCCTGCCCGTCACCCTTGTGATGTTCACTGAAGAAGACGGGCTCCTCGAGCCTGTGATCCTAAATCAGCTCCTTGAGCAGCCTCTTCCGCTCGAGCTGCGGCTCCTTGCGCAAATCCTTGCCGTCGAGCCACAGCAGAAGTAGATCAGGCGGTCCTGGTCGCCTCTGCCGAGGCCTGCCTGCAGTTCGGAGAAATTGGTGCGGCCCTTATGCATGACGACGACTTCGCCGTCGAAGATGGCCTGGCCCTCGAGATCGAAGGCGGCAGCGATCCTCGAAAACTTGCTGACCCAATTGTAGCCGTTGCGCGTGTAGTGAATCCACCGAGAGCCCGAAGGCGCCTTCAACTTCAGGGTCGCCAATTGGGGTCCGATGAACCCCGGCATTGTAGGGACCTCTGGCTCTGAGGTCCGGGGCGCCTTTGTACGCTTTGCCCGCTACGCAACTCACAAAAAACCCGCCGCCGGGTTGGGTCCGGGCGGCGGGCGGTCTACCTACCTTGGTCAACGAGTCTCGCAACTTCGTAGGCGGCGAGGAGTTCCAACGGCCCGCTGGTTCACAATCTTTCGCGCTTGCGCCCAGGCTGCAACGGGGGCCGAAGGGCAATACCGTCTTTCTTGGAGCCCATCGAACTCCCGACGAGAGCCGGCGTTTACTGACATCATGTCAGACGCATTCGATTACTTCCGAGCCTACGCGGTGCGAGCTCTCTGCAAAGCGAGATCCATGCCGCGGGGCAGCATGAAGCATCTGCAGCTGGTGGTGGGCCGGATTTACAATCTCCTCAAGAGGGAGGCTGCCTACGCTCCCAATATCCATCACCTTGAGGACTTTCGCGCAGCCCAGAAGCTCGAGAGCTCCCTCGATCGTCGGCCAGGTGACCGCCCCGGCGGTGGCCTTGCTCCAATGGCGACGCAAAGCGCGGACCGGGAGGTTCGCTGAATGCCAGCGCTCGACGCTCGCGGTGTGGCAAGTCTCCTGCGAGAGTACGCGCAGCGCACAGCGTTGCGAGGCGGTAATCCTTACCGGGCAAAAGCCTACTCGCGGGCTGCCGACGGCCTGGCGGCTCTTGCCCTCCCTCTGGACGTGCTTATCGCCGAAGACCGTCTTACGGAGATCTCGGGCGTCGGCGACGCGATAGCCGACATCATCACCAAGCTGCACAAGACGGGCACTCATCCGAGCCTGGAAAAGCTTCGGAAGGAAATACCCCCTGGCGTGCTTGAGCTGCTGGCAGTACCGGGTTTGCGGCCCGAGAAAGTGCTGCGCCTCTACAAGGATCTCGGCATCGCCTCGCTCGCGGAATTGGAAGCCGCGGCGAAGGACGACCGCATCAAGAAGGCGAAAGGACTCGGTGCTGCGCTCCAGACCAACATCCTGCAGAACCTGGCGATCGCCAAAAGCGGAGAAAGCCGCCTTCACCTTCACCGGGCCGCCGCCCTGCTCGCGCACGCGAAGGACTCGATCCGCAAGGCTCGCCCCGAACTCAAGCGCGTCACGATCGCCGGCGATTTCCGTCGAGGCTGCGAACTGGTCGGCAACCTCGCAATCGTTGCGGAGGCTGCCAAATCAGACAAGACGGCAATGCCATCGTCCGAAGGACTGCAAGTCCGGG
This sequence comes from Bradyrhizobium sp. USDA 4486, assembly GCF_054057995.1. Lineage (NCBI taxonomy): Bacteria > Pseudomonadati > Pseudomonadota > Alphaproteobacteria > Hyphomicrobiales > Nitrobacteraceae > Bradyrhizobium > Bradyrhizobium sp. USDA 4486. The sequence goes on along the minus strand of NZ_JBSRZV010000001.1, from coordinate 518,244 downwards.
TGTCCGACCGCAAACATTTCGGCGCCGCCCTTCTCTTCGCCACCGGCTCCGCCGCTCACATCGAGCAGCTCCGGACGCTGGCCGCCGAGAAGGACATGCGGTTGGACGCTCACGGCCTGCACAAGGGCCGCACACTGATCGCCGGCGAGGAGGCTGACATCTACCAGGCTCTCGGGCTGCCCTTCATCGATCCCGAGCTCAGGGAGGGCCGCGGCGAGGTCGAGCTGGCCTTGAAGGGCAAGTTGCCGAAGCTTGTGACCGACAAGGACCTGCGCGGAATCCTGCACTGCCACACCGATGCTTCCGATGGGACAGAGACCCTGGAGACCATGGCGAAGGCGACCCGTCAGCGCGGCTTCGAGTATTTCGGAGTGGCGGACCATTCCAAGTCCGTCCACTACGCCGGCGGCCTCTCCCTCGAGGAGATCGTGCAGCAGCACCGGGAAGCCGAGCGCCTGAACAAGCGTTTCGGCAAGGACTTCCGGATCCTGAAAGGCATCGAGTCCGACATTCTGGCGGACGGGTCGCTCGACTATGACGACGAGGTGCTTGAACGCTTCGACTTCGTGGTCGCCAGCGTCCACAGCCGTTTCAAGCTGGATCGCAAGGCGCAGACGCAGCGCCTGCTGCGGGCCATTTCCGATCCTCACACGACCATCATCGGCCACATGACTGGGCGGCAGCTCCAGCGGCGGCCGGGCTATGAGATCGACGTCGAGAAGGTGCTTCGGGCCTGTGTGAAGCACAACGTCGTCGTTGAGATCAACGCACATCCATGGCGGCTCGACCTGGAGTGGCGTTGGCACCAGGCGGCCCTCGAATTCGGCTGCATGATGAGCATCAATCCGGACGCGCACTCGATTCCAGAGCTCGACCACATGCACTGGGGCGTCGAGATGGCCCGCAAGGGCGGCGTCCCCGCCGACCGTATCCTGAATGCGATGACGCTTCCCGAGATCACGCGCTACCTCCGCCAGAAGCGGCGCTCGCTCGCCCGCGCTGCCTGATGTCGCACGCGCTCGACCTTTCGCTTGAGGGAAGGGTGATTTCGGTGGCTGCCGATCGCGGGCACCACTTCAGCAAGCCGCCACGGGATCAGATCGTTCTGGTGGAAGGCCATGGTGTCGAAGGTGACGCCCACGCCGGTCCGTTTGTCAGGCACCGATACCTCGCCCGTCGCCGGCCCCGGCTTCCCAATCTGCGGCAGGTTCACCTGATCGCATCGGAGCGATTTGCGGACCTCCGAGAAGCCGGCTTCGCGGTCGCAGCGGGAGACCTCGGCGAGAACATCACCACGGCTGGACTGGAGCTCGAACTGATGCCGCTCGGGACGCTGATCGAGCTCGGGCCCACGGCGATCATCGAGTTGACCGGCCTTCGGACGCCCTGTGTCCTGATCGACCGCTTCCGAGCTGGCCTGAAACGGCACGTGCTCTCGTCGGCAGAAACGGGCCCTCCGTTCAAAAGCGGGGTGCTGGGCGTGGTTCGGGCCGGTGGAGCGGTAGCGGTCGGCCATACCGCGCGGGTGCGCCTCCCGTGCACCTCGTTTCAGGCCTTGCCGGCGCTGTAAGAGCACGTGCACAACTCGGCCGATCGATGGCCGAATCGAACAGCGCTCGCTAGACCGGGCTGGCATGGCCGCAAACAAGGTAACGGCGGTACGCTTGGGGCTGGGGAGGCAATCGAAGGTCCGGGACTATCAAGCCGCCAACTCCGCTGGCGGCTTTTTCTTTGGCTCGACCGTCCCTCAGGAGGCATTCGCCCTCGCCCGTTCACGGGCCTCGCGGCGGCGTTCGCGCCGGCGCTTGGCGCAATCGGGGAGCTGCCGCAGCGGATGAACCTGCACTTGTTCGATAATCGGTGTGTCGCGGCTCCGAATATTGACCCCTTTCGGCTTCCAACATTGACCCTGGCTCACTGCTCCAATTCGGGGTCAATGTTGGGCGCCGGTCGGGGGGTCAAAAGCCGCGCCGATCGACACGTTCGGCTCGATCGTCACCACGGAAGCTCTCATCCACCGCTCCATGCGCCGGCTGGCCCCGCGTCAGGCCGGCTCACCGCGCGGGCTGCATTTTACTGCATCGCGCCAGAGCCGATTGACGAAGATCAATTTGGGCAGGCATGGCGGCCTTGCTCTGACGTGGAGCTCACAGGCCGCTAGACTGCCTGCACCGTCCAGCCGATCAGCTCCTTGACGATGCGGGCAAAGGCTGCGTCAAACGCTGCGACGGCTGCGGCCGGCTCGACCTTGTCGAGCTTCTCGCTGGCCTCAATGAGCCGCGATGCGACCACCTTGCCGTTCTTGTCGACGATCCGCGCCGACAGTCCGATCTCGACCCGCGTCTCGCGTTCGGTGGCGATCCGGAAGCGCCTGATGTCGATCAGGAGCTGGTACTCCGCCTGCCCGAGATCGGTCGTGCGCAGCGGCGCATGCGCGATGTCGTAGTTCTCAAAACTGTCGATGAGCCGCGCCTGCACCAGCTTTGGAATGCTGTCGGCCCAGAGGAATTCCGCAAAGCCCGGATTGTCCCCGCTGGGTGCGAACAGCATGCGCTGGGTCTGGAGCATCGCGACTGCGGTCGGCTCGGGAATGGCCAGTGACGCCGAGAGCGTCTTGCCAGACGACCCGAGATTCTGCGGCGCGCGCAAATCATAGGTGATCTTTTGCGCAGGCGTTCCGCCCCCCGTCATTTTCTCGAGCCCCGCCAGGATGCGATCGATCTTGCCGGTGTTGCGCGCGAGCCCGTCCGAGAACGTCCTGAGGTTGGCGATGGTGTCCTTCAGCGGACCGGAATTGTCCTCGAGCACGGTGTCCACCCGCCGCAGTGCATCGCGCGCGGCCTGCGTCATGCTCTGACCCGCGCCGGACTCCGCAATCAAGGTCACGGGTTCGCCGGATTTGGCGACGAGCACGCCACCCTCCAACGTCACCACCGGCACGCCGGTCAGCCCCTGGAAATCGAGCCCGAGCTTGGTGTCGGTGCGCACCGGCGTCGGCGCGGCCACGGAGATCGTCGCATTGACGAAGCGCGGATTGTCCGGCGCGAGCCCAAGCTCGGTCACCTCACCCACGCGGATGCCGTTGAACAGCACGCCGGCGCCCACCAGCAGGCCTGGTACAGGTCCCCGGAATTGCACGCGGTAATTCGTGCGCGGGCCGATGCCGCCGGTGTTGTTGAGCCAGTAGACGAAGCCGAACACCGCAAGGATCGCGGCCAGCACGAAGCTGCCGATCAGCACGAAGGGAGCGCGGGTTTCCATGTCTCATCTCATCTCGTGTTGCAGCATCTGCGAGCGCTTGCCGTGGAAATAGGCGCGCACCCAGGGATGCTCGGATTGCAGCAGCTCGCGCATCGGGCCGATCGCGACGATCCTGCCGTCGGCAAGCGCGGCGACGCGGTCGCAGACGGTGGTGAGGCTCGCGAGATCATGGGTGACCATGAACACGCTGAGCCCCAGGGTCTTTTGCAAGGTCCCGATCAGCGCGTCGAAATCGCCCGCGGCGATGGGATCGAGACCGGAGGTCGGCTCGTCCAGGAACAGGATCGGCGGATCGAGCGCGAGCGCGCGCGCCAGCGCCACGCGCTTGGTCATGCCGCCGGAAAGCTCCGACGGATATTTGTCGGCGTCCTGCGGCCGCAGGCCGACCATCTCGAGCTTGGCGATCGTGATCTCGTCCATCAGCTCCTGCGACAGCACCAGATTTTCGCGCAGTGGAAACTGGACGTTCTGCCGGACCGTCAGCGAGGAGAACAGCGCTCCCTGCTGAAACAGAATGCCCCACGTCGTGGCCGCGCCTTCCGTGCGGCCGCCGATCGGCTGCCCCATGACTTCGATGGTGCCGGCCTGGCGAGGAATCAGGCCGATGATGGTCCGCATCAGCACCGACTTGCCGCCGCCGGACGCGCCGACCAGCCCGAGGATCTCGCCGCGGCGGACGTCGAGCGAGAGATGATCGAGCACGGTCTGGCGGCCGAATCCGACTACGAGGTCGCGGACGCGGATCGCGAACTGCTCTTGCGCCGCCGCCATGGTCACATCCCGATCGAGGCGAAGAAGATCGCGAACAGGCCGTCGAGCACGATCACGAGGAAGATCGACTTCACCACCGACGTCGTGGTCTGCCGTCCGAGCGATTCGGCGCTGCCCTTCACGCGCAGGCCCTCGCTGCACGCCACGATCCCGATCACCAGCGCCATGAACGGCGCCTTGAGGATCCCCACCTCGAAATGACTGACGGAGATCGCCTCATGCAGCCGCGCGATGTAGATCGCCGGCCCCATGTCGCCATAGAACTGCGCGACCAGCCCGCCGCCATAGAGTGCCGCGATCGATCCGATGAACGCGAGGATCGGCAGCGCAATGACGAGGGCGGCAACGCGCGGCAGGATCAGGACGTGGACCGGGTCAAGGGCCATGGTCGACAACGCATCGATCTCCTCGCGCATCTTCATCGAGCCAAGCTCGGCGGTGTAGGCGCTTCCGGAGCGGCCGGCGACCATGATGGCAACGATCAGGACGCCGAGCTCGCGCAGCACTAGGATGCCGACCATGTCGACGGTGTAGGACTCCGCACCGAACCTGCGAAAATGAAAGAAGCCCTGCTGGGCGATAATGGCCCCGATCAGGAAAGTGATCAGCGCGATGATGGGGATGGCCTGCCAGCCGATCCGGTAGAGCTGATAGACCAGCGAGGTCAGCCGCAGCGATTGCGGCCGTCGCGGCACGCCGACGACGGCCATGAACAAGGCGCCGAGCATTTGCAGGAAGACCGCAATGTCTTCGCGCGCACCGACCGTGGATTTACCGAGATCGCCCAGCCTGAGCAGAACCGGGTTTGGCGCGGGCGCAGGCGGCGGCGTATGACGGTTGACCTGGCGTACCTCGTCCATCAGGCCGCTGAAATGATCGGCGACGCCGACGAATTCCGCCGACCCGCCGGATGACACCGCCCGGCGTGACAGCTTCTCCAGGACCCAGGCGCCGAGCGTGTCGAGCGCGCTGACGCCCGACATGTCGAGCGTCACGGCCGGCGATCGATCGACATCCACGCCGACCGACCCGGACAACGTTTCGAGCGTTGCCACATTGGCCGCGGTCCACGGCCCTTCCGGGCGCAGGTTCAGCACATCGCCGGAGGGCGTTGCCAGCAACAGCGGTTCGGTGCTCACGCTTCACCTCATCGGGACAACCGGTCCCCATTCCACCGGCATGTCTAGGCCAGGATGTGACGGCCGGTTTGACCTGTCTCAAGACCATCCGCTCGCCCTGCGGCTTGACGCAAATCAAGCACGGCCTGCTGGCGGCCCTTAGGGTCCCTTCATTCGATGGAGACCGAGATCCATGTTCGACAGCGACAGGATGAGCGACGAACTTCGCGCGCTGAAGGTGGACGTCACGCGGCTCCTAAGCACCGCCGGCGAGGAGATGTTCGACAGCTCAAAAGAGCGGGCGCAAGCTCTCGCCGATCAGATCAAGGCCGCGCTTGCCGAGCTCGGCGAGACCGTCAGCGAGGAGCAGGAGCAGCTTGAGGGCCTGATTGCCGATCGCCCGATCACATCGCTTGCCTCGGCTTTCGCGCTCGGCGTGGTCGTCGGCTTCATTCTGAGGAGACACTCGTGAATACGGAAAATGTGGTGAAGCATCTGCGCGTGCTGTGGCGTACCGACAGGATCATCGCGGATTTCAGGCTGCGCCAGCTGCTGACGGGCCTTGGCCTCCGCGCCTTTGCGGCCCTGATCGCGGCCTTCGGGCTGCTGGTGCTGGAGCTGTCGGCCTATTTCGCACTGGTCCAGATCTGGAGCGCCATCGTGGCGGCGGCCATTCTGGGCGCCGTCAATTTCCTCATCGCGGGGGTTCTCCTCGTCATCGCCGGTCGTCCTCCGTCCGGCCGCGACATCGAGCTCGCCAATGAAATTCACGGCGCATCCATCGAAGCCCTTCAGCTCGAGGCGCGCGCGCTTCAGGCCCAGCTCTCAGGCGCGGTTCACCATCCGCTCAGCACAATTGTTCCAGTGCTGGTGCCGCTGATCACGATCATCGTCAAGAGCCTGCGGAAAAGTGCCAACGAGTCCACCACCGCAACGTCGGCCGAGGCACGCTCCTAGCGAAGCTTCAGCCGAACGTCGCAAATCTCCGGCTCGGCCGGATCCGGCTTCACTTCGAAGCCGAGCTGCCGGCACATATCGAGCATCACGGTGTTCTCCTGGAGCACGTCGCCCGAGATGGTCTTCAGCCCTTCCGACTTCGCGTAGTCGATGATCAGCTGCATCAAGGTCCATCCGAGCCCCCTGCCCTTGAGGTCGGAGCGCAGCAGGATCGCATATTCGCCGCTCTCATAGACCGAGTCCGAATGGAGCCTGACCACGCCGACCATCTCGTTGGTGGCCCCGTCGAACGCGATGAAGGCCATGGCGCGCGCATAGTCGAGCTGGGTCAGGCGCGCGATGAATTCGTGGGTGAACTCCTTCATCGGCGCGAAGAAGCGCAGGCGGAGGTCGTGCTGCGTGACGTGGCGCAGGAATTCGTGGATGGTCGGCTCGTCCTCGGGACGCAGCGGCCGCACGAAGATGCGCCAGTCGTCCTTGAGCGCGAGGCGGCGCTCCCATTGCGACGGATAGGCGCGAACGGCGAAATTGGCCGGGCCGGAGCCGGCGAACTTCCGCAGCGGCGGCCCCACCGCGACACGGGCATCGACCGCGGTCACGCCGGTCTCATCCGCAATCAACGGGTTGATGTCGAACTCTCGAATCTCGGGAATATCGGCCGCCATCTGGGCCAGCTTGACCAGCACCATGGCGACGGCATCCTGCTTCACCGCGGGCACGTCCCGGTAGGCCTTCAGCAGGCGCGACACGCGCGTACGCTCAATCAGGTGACGGGCCAGTTGCAGGTCGAGCGGCGGCAGCGCCAGCGCCTTGTCGTTGATGATCTCCACCGCCGTCCCGCCTCGGCCGAAAACGACGACGGAGCCGAAGGTGGGATCGTCGGCAAGGCCGAGGATCAGCTCACGCGCCTTCGCCTTGACCACCATGGCCTGCACGATGACGCCCTCGATGCGGGCTTCGGGGCGCAGCTTCCGCGCCCGAGCGAGAATGTCGGTAGCAGCCGCGCGCACCGCCTCCGGCGTGGTGAGATTGAGCACGACGCCGCCGACATCCGACTTGTGGGTGATGTCGCGCGACATGATCTTCAGCACGACGGTCGCGCCTTTCGCGAACATGACCTTCGCATGTGCCACCGCCTGCTCGACGTCATCGGCGGCATAGGTCGGCACCATCGCGATATCATAGGCTTCGAGCAGGTGCTTGATCTCCACGGGCTCGAGCCATTTGCGGCCGTCGGCGATCGCGGCGGTGACGATCTGCCTGGCGGCGCGGGCGTCAGGCACGAAGGTGTCGGGCATCGCCGGCGGAACCTCGCTCAGCTCCTCCACCACTTCACGATGCCTCACCAGATGCATGAAGCCGCGCACGGCATCATCCTCGGTCGGGTAGTTCGGAACACCGGCGCCGGAGAGCGCTTGGATGATGCTCTGGTCGGCGCCGACCCAGGCGGCCAGCACGGGCTTGGCCCATCGGCCCTGCTGCTTACGGTATTTGCCGACCAGCTCCGTCACCGTCGCAGCGATGTCGGCGGCCGAGGCGATCGCCGTCTGCACATTGAGGACGAGGACGGCATCATTGTCGCAATCGGCAAGCAGCACCTCCAGCGCCGCCGCATAGCGCGCTGCATCCGCATCGCCGACGATGTCGACGGGATTTGCGCCGGACCAGGTCGCCGGCAGCACCGCATCGAGCTTCGCGCGTGCCTCAGCCGAGATGCTTGCGGGAATGCCACCGAGCTCGACCAGGCGGTCGACGGCGAGGACGCCGATGCCGCCGCCATTAGTCAGGATGGCAAGGCGTTTTCCGGCCGGCGATTCGACGCGGCCGAGCGTCTCGGCGCAATCGAACAGCTCGCGCAGATCGGAGACCCGCAGCACGCCCGCGCGGCGGAACGCCGCGTCATAGACGGCGTCGGCGCCGGCGAGCGCGCCCGTATGCGTCGCGGCCGCTTTCGCCCCCTGCGCCATGCGGCCGGACTTTACCACGACCACCGGCTTCACGCGCGCGGCGGCGCGCGCCGCGGACATGAATTTGCGCGCGTCCTTGATGGCCTCGATATAGAGCAGGATCGCGCGGGTCTTGTGATCCATCGCGAAATGATCGAGCAGGTCGGCAATGTCGACGTCGATCTGATCGCCGATCGTGACGATGCCGGAAAAGCCGACGCCGCGCTGCGCGGCCCAATCGACCATGCCCGCCGCGATGGCGCCCGATTGCGAGATCAGCGCGAGATTTCCAGCGCCGGGCATGTGCGCGGCGAAGCTGGCATTGAGGCTCACGGCGGGCATCATGATGCCGAGGCAGTTCGGCCCGACCAGCCGCATGCCGTATTTATGAGCCGCGGCGATGGCTTCCTCTTGCAGCGATCCCGGCCCATGACCGAGCCCGGCCGAAACGATCAGCGCGCCGGCCGAGCCGCGACGTCCTGCCTGGTCGATAATGCCAGGAATCTCGCGCGCCGGCGCGGTGATGACGACGAGCTCGGGGACGAAAGGGAGCTTGTCCAGATTCTTCACCGCTGCAATGCCAGCGATTTCGGCATGGCGCAGATTGACGAGGCCGAACTGCCCCTTGAATTCGGCCTTCCGGATGTTCTCGAGAACGGCGCGCCCCACCGACACCGGGCGGGCGCTCGCCCCGACGAGCGCGACCGAACGTGGCGACAGCAGATTCTTCAGGCGATAGGTGGACATGACAGCAAATGCGCCCGGCCGCTAGTGGTTCCGATGGTCGAAGGTCAGGACGAAAGACTGGTCGCGCGGCAAAAGCGCGATGACTCATCATCGTGCTTTAGGTTATTGTTTGAGCATGATCTTTTCGGAAATCCGCTGCGCAGTTTTCCGCATCATGCTCTAGTGCGAGATCATAACCCAGCAAGGTGGCTGGCCAATGACGGTCTTTGTCGCACCGCCCCAGACGATCTCGTTCAGGCGCGAATGATGATAGGCGCCCATCACGATGGCATCGATGGCATGGGAATTCGCCCAGCTTCCGAGCACCTTGCCGGTCGAGCTGCCGCCGCCCTCTGTCGTTTCGAAGGAGGCGTAGATCCCGTGTTCCCTGAGATGATGGACGAGATCCATGCCTGATTGGCTGATCGCCTCGGTCTTGTCGTCCGTCACCGTGAGCACCCGTACGGACGCGGCGGCCTGAAGAATGGGCAACGCGTCGCCGACGGCCCGTGCGGCACGGGCGGAGTGATCCCAGGCAATCATGACACTCTCGAATTCCGGTCGCAGCTCGTCCACATGCTGTTCCGGGCAGAGCAGCAGCGGCCGGCCCGATTCGAACAGCAGCGCCTCAATGATGTGTTCCGTTCCGCTGTCATGCGGCCTTACGGGGACCAGCGTGAGATCGGCAAAGCGCGCATGCTCGGCCAGGATCAAGGCGATCTGGTCTGCCGGCACCTTGGCCGATCGGCTCTGGGCGCGAATGTTGGCACGGGAGGCTGCCTGCGTGAAAACGTTCAGGAGTTGCTGCGTGTCGCCTAGCTCGTTCGAACCGCCGGCCCGCGCGGGCTCCGGCTCGCCGGGGCATATGACCTTCGGCCGCACGAAAACTTCCTCCTCAAGCGCAAGGGCGGTGATCCTAGCGCCGAGGTCGGCGGTCACGGCCACGCATTTCTCGATCGCTGCGAGCGTCGGCCCGCGCGGCTGGCCGACAAGCGGCAGAAAGACATCTTTGATGGGCATCGGAATTCTCCTTGCCGGTCAGGATACGCTTGCCTTTCGTCGGGTCTCTTGATCCTTCTCAAGGCAGGAACCAGCCGCTGGCGGCGCGCCTTGATGGATGTCAAGGACTGGCCGCGGTCCGGCTCTAAAGGCTAGCTTGGGGCCTCAGCGCTCGGCGACCTATCGGGACATGCCCGCAGAGATGACGGATGATTCTGCTAACCAGGAACGGGTCTTCCAGGCGCTCGGCGCGCGTCCCGGCGTGGAACGGATCGACACGCACGCAGCCTCGGTGTTCCTCGACGGCACGCGCGCGCTAAAGATCAAGCGGGCTGTCAAATTTCCGTTCCTCGACTATTCGACGCTCGAAAAGCGCAAGATCGCCTGCGAGGAGGAGATCAACATCAACCGGCCGCTCGCCCCGCAGATCTATCATCGCGTCGTAGCGATCGCCGAAGAGCCGGACGGATTGGTGCAGGTCGAGGGAAGCGGCCGGACGATCGAGTATGCCGTCGACATGTCCCGTTTCGACGAAAGCCGCACGCTGGATCATTTGGCGAAGGCCGGCCCGCTGGATGCGGAGCTGGGTTCATCCATCGCAGATGCGATCGGAGCGTCGCATGCGCAAGCAACGGTCGCTGACGGTGCTGCGTGGGTCAATTCCGTTCCCGCCCTGATCGACGGCAACAGCAACGGCTTGCGCGCCGGCGACCATCTCGAGCGGGCGGCGATCGAGCAGCTTGGCAAGGCCTCACATGCGATGTTCCTGCGCCTCCGCGCCATGCTCGAGCAGCGCGCCCGCCGTGGCTTCGTGCGCCGCTGTCACGGCGACTTGCACCTTGCCAATATCGTGCTGATCGAGGATCGGCCCGTCCTGTTCGACGCGATCGAGTTCGATACGCAAATGGCAACCGTGGATGTGCTCTACGATCTCGCGTTCACGCTGATGGACCTGCTGCGCTACAGCCAGGCGAACGCCGCCAACGCGGTGCTGAACCAATATCTGACGCAGGCGCCCGTCGAAACTCTCGACGCCCTGGCCGCGCTGCCGCTGTTCATGTCCATCCGCGCGGCGATCCGTGCGCAGGTAGCGCTGGCGCGGCTCGAGCGGCTGGATGCCGACCGGACCGGAATTCTCGACGATGCGCGTCGCTATTTCGAGCTCGCCCGGAGTTTGATTGATCCGCCCGCCCCTCGCCTGATCGCTGTTGGCGGACTGTCGGGCACCGGCAAGTCCGTCCTCGCCCGTGCACTGGCTCCCGCCGTGGCGCCCGAGCCGGGCGCCGTCGTGCTGCGCAGCGACGTCATTCGCAAGCAGTTGTTTCAGGTCGGGCAGACCGACCGGCTGCGGCCCTCCGCCTATGGGCCTGAGGTGACGGCGCGCGTCTACGAGGTGCTGATGCAACGTGCCCGGCAGGTGCTGGCGCAAAGCCATTCTACCATCGTCGATGCCGTCTTTGCGCGCGAATCCGAACGGGACGACCTCGCCGCCCTGGCCCGCACCTGTGGCGTGCCGCTCAATGGATTATTCCTGGTCGCAGACCTCGCCACCCGAAAGGCGCGAATCGGCGGCCGTCAAGGGGATGCTTCCGACGCCACGCAAGAGGTTGCCGCGCTGCAAGAGCACTATAGTATCGGCCATATCGGTTGGGCGACCATCGATGCATCCGGGACACAGGCGCAAACGCTGGAGCGCTGCCGGGACGCGATCGCTGAGGGCAAATAGGGCAATCTGATTGGCGCGGGCTAGGATGGCGCGACCCACCAAGAGTTCGGCGGCGGCGGTCGCGCTCGCCAAGCCCGCGGCGCGCCGTGGCGACCTGCCCGGCCGGCTCAGCCCCGGCATGGCCTGCGATACGGCATTCCGGATCATTGCCCGCCGTCATCTCGATGACGTCCTCGCCCAGCATGAGGGCACATGCCGCGGTGACCCGGAGGCGCTGCACCAGATCCGGATCGCACTGGCGCATCTGCGCACCGCAATCCGCTTTTTCGCACCCATGGTCGATGACGCGCTGCGGCCAAGCGTCTGGACCGAGCTGAAATGGCTGAACAGCCAGCTCGGCATGGTGCGGGACCTCGACGTGGCGATCGAGCGCGTCGTCGCCGAAAGCGGCGAGGAGCTCGCCGTGATCGCCGAGCTTCGGCATTGGGACGAGAAGCGCGCCGAGAGCCACCGCCTGCTGACACGCGCGCTGCAATCGGCGCGATATCGCCGCCTGGTCGAGCAGACCTCGGCCTGGATCAAGAGCGGCCCCTGGTCGACCCGGCGCAGCAAAGAGGCCGTCAGGCTGCGCCGCTGCACGCTCGCCGAGCACGCCACGGCGAAACTGACGGAATGGGAAAAGACGCTGCTCAAGAAAGCGCGCAAACTCCGCAAACTCGACACCGAAAAGCGGCACAAGCTGCGGCTGCTCAACAAGCGGCTGACCTATTCGATCGAATCGCTGCAGGATCTTTTCGCCGAGGATTCGCTGACGAAGCAGAAGTCGATCCTCAAGCAATTGCGCAGGGCGCAACGCTCCCTCGGACAGCTGAACGACGATGCGCGAGGGCAGACGCTGGCAGCATCCTTGAACGAGGCGGCCCCCGAGGCCCACATTCGCTTCCTCGACCGCAAGCGGGAAAAGAAGCTGCTGCGAACCGCCGCAGAAGCCTACCGCAACCTGGACAAGGCAAAGCCGTTCCGCTCGTCCGACCTCGCGCCGAATGCCGAGCCTGAGGATTAGGTGTGGACGTAATGGCCCGGCGCGTCGCCTAGATCGCCCCCGATCTGGGGTGGGCCGTAGAGCTCGCCCGAGTGCGCCACCAGCCATTGCCCTCATTTCCGGCCACCAGGAGCCTCCGACATGCGGCGCCAGCTTCAGCCACTCATCCGGGCCGACATAAGGCGCATCCGCAGCCTTGGTCATGACCTGATAGCTGTGCCCGGGCTCGCCCGGGGGCGACGACACAGGCATTGTGTCCACCGCTGGTCAACAGGAACGTCACGTCGGCCTCGACCTGATGGTGGACCTTGTACACGGATGTCCACGGCGCAACGTGATCCGCGACCGGCAAGCTCGGCAACGAGCCCGCGTATCGTGAAATCGCCGTCCTTGATCCCGACCTCCTGCGGCGAAAGACAGCCTCATTCATGCCACGCGAAAGTGCCGTGAGCGCTGGTTCACATACGCGGTCCGGACGCCGAATGGCGAGCTGCATTTCCTGCCAGCGCGGCCGACGCCAGCGACGATGCTCTTCTCGGGCCCGGGAGAGGCCCGAGAGACTCAGTCCATCCCGTCCTTCGGGACCGGCGAAGCATTGGCGCGGCGTTCGTAGTCTTCCGCCAAGGCCGTGAGCCACTGGATCACCTCCGGATCAGTAATCGAGGCAGCCAGGCGCCGGCACCTCCGCGCTTCGGCCAGCAGTCGGGCCTTCTCGTCTTCCATGGCAATCCCAGTTCGCTTCCTCCGAGCGGGTCGTGGCTTCCTCGCTGCCGTGTTCGTCAGCCGTCCTTCAACGCGTCCTTGACGTCCCCTACCGGCCAGCTCTCGCCCGCTGGCCTCACGCGCACCCTGCCGCTGCCGCCAAGCAGTTCGTGCGTGGCAACCTCGTCCTGGGCTTCAACGACTGTCAGTTCGGTCTCAGGTTTCCAGCCGAGCGTCAGGTCGAGATCGCCCGGAAATATCTGCCAGCGCGAGCCGTCCTCAAGCTCGACGATGTGGCTATCGGAGTGGGAGCGGATCTTCATCCAGCGCCTCCCTGATGCCGAGTGCGACGGCTACTTCCGCCCCGACGGCACTTGGGCATTCGAGTCGCTCGGGTTCTTCTGCTTGTTGGCCTCATGGTGCCCGATCGCGCATCCCGCCGCGGCGCCAAGCTTGCCGTGGCCCGCCACGTGGCCGGCGACGCCGCCGACGATGGCACCCTTGATGCAGCCCTTCGCTTCCGCCGGCGAGAACGACGCCAGCGCGAGCAGGCACAAGACGGCTAGGATTGGCTTCATGGTCTCCTCCACTTCTGCACTTGTCCGCCGGATCAAGTCGCGGGAATGCGGCGCGTTCCGGGAACCGTCGCCAAGAGGCTCAGGCGGCGTCGAGACCACCTTGCGAGGAGAGTGGCGAGAGGGCGGCACGCCGGAGCCGCCCGGCTTCCTCGTTGCCGCACTTGGGACATCGGAAGGCGATCTCGCGCTGCGAGAACGTGTCCTTCCCGGAGCTGATGGCCATCGGCCAGGTACCGCACCGGGGACACTTCACCAGCAGGTCATTCGTTTCCAGCATCGCTACGGCTCCTTAGATTGAAGGTCCATAGCCCGCCAACCACATGGCGGAGACGCCGTTCCGCGCAGGACTGCCATCGTTTCGCAGCCCCTCTCCGGAGTCGTCTTGCCCCGTCGATGCGTTGACAATCCTACGCGCGTGCTCGACGGAGGGCCGCTTCGACCTTCTCCCTTTGCTTGTCGTAGCGCTTCTGCTCAGCCTCGGCGCGTTTGTCCAAGGCCGCACGTTCGGCCTCGATCGCGGCCACCCTCTCCTGGTGCTCCCGCCTGGTTTTGTCAAAGACCGCCAGCGCCTTGGCGGTCGCCTTCTCCCAACGCTCGCGCTCCCTCGCCCGGGCAGCTCCTCCTTGCGGCGCTCGGCGTCGCGCCGTTTCCGCTCTCTCTCGGACACCAGTGCGGCCTTGCGGGCATCCTTGTCGCTGATCTTGGGAGCCGACCGCTTCTTCGGCTTCGGTCGCTTTCGCTCGCGCTTGCCCGAGCCCTCTCCGCGTCCGAGATCGGTCGGCAGTTCCGTGCTCGCTGAAGCGGCCGCTCGATCCCGCAGGACGCCTGAGCACGACGCAGGGCTTCCGGGCCAGGCTTTATCATTCGTGTGGGTCTCTTACGTGAACTCGTCGCACGGATACAACCTGATGAGAAAGAGCTCGCCGGGATCCGCCAACAACTCAAGGAGGAAGTTGCCGCCAGCAATAGGCCCCGCAAAAAGAAGGACCAAAAGAATGTCTGATACCCTTTGGTGCCCCACTTTCCAGCAGCGAGCATCAACGAGCACCGCATCTTTCTCGCTCAGCGATGTGCGGAGTGCGGCGGGTTCTTAGACTGGATTAAAACGAACGCACCGAGGTCGAGTTCAAAGAGATCGACATCGGGTACAAGCCTAAGGAAGAGGAGCAAGAAGAAGAAACTACGCGGGCCGAGGAAACGGAAACAATGCTGAGGCCGAATGCTGACCAAAGCAAGAAGAGCCCACCTAACATGTTAACGGCTTGCCACCTTTTTCCCGGTCAGCTGTAGAATCTTCTTCATGTGAGGATCTCGAAGGAATAGCTTCCGTTTAGTTCCAGATTTCGCAAATTCATTTGAAACATTGTGTGGGGGACGTTGCGATGGCAAAGTCTTCAGTTTCCCGTGAGGCCTTTCGTGGGTTGTTCGCCTTTTATGCGGCCAAGGCCCACCATGATCATAATGGTGTCGCCGAAGGCCGGCTTCTCACGCTATTTGGATCAAGCGAACACATCCCGCACGGGCTGTTGGAGTTGTGGTCATCACGGACCGAGCTGCTTGGCTCGGAGTCCATTGGCAACATAATGTCACCGCTCGCTCATCAGATCCTGGACGGCGGCGCAGAATACAACCACGCCAGCGACTTCCTTCATCGACTGTTGCGAGAGTTAGACCGAGACGACCATTAATCGCGATTACGAGTGGCTGACGCTGAGCTGTGGCAAACTACTCTGACAGCGTTGGTCGATCGCCTGGATTTTCGTTCGACGCTGCACCTCGAAACACGACGACGAACCGATCGCCGTCCCAAAGCTCAACCTCGTGCTCGCTATACATTTGTTCGGCTCGACGTCTCGCCGCCCGCTCGTCGATGCAGTCGAGTTTTGCGGCGCAGATCACTCGCCGGTTGCTGTCCACCACGAACACTGGCGTCTGCTATCAGACTGCGGGCCGTAGGCAGGTAAGCGGCTTGGGCCGAAGCATCGAGGATTTCATTTTCGCTGATGACGTAGGCTCTCAGCTTGGCCCCTTGAGCGTGGAGGCCCTGGACAGCGATGGCGCCGATTGCGATGCCCGCGAGCAATGTCATCGAATGTTGAATTTTCGTGACTTCCTCCCAGTTGCTTGCCGACAGCCAATAGTACTGCTTTTTAAGACCGTGCAGTGAGTAATCTAGGCACCGGCTTCGGAATCAGTCCGGCACCCGGCGTCCAACACAACATGAAAGAGGTTCGTCAGCTTCGGGGCCAGAACCGGAAGCTGCCGATCGTTTGTGGGTGAGGTAGCGATCACACGCGGCGTTCTTCAAATTGTTGATCCTGCCGATGCCCCGGTAGACCGCTCGCCCCGCGCCGATACGAAACTACTATGCTGGAGCTGACCAGCTCTAGCCCCCTAGTATTCGACGCACGCAGAGCACTCTGATTTCGTTAGTCCGACGCAGTTGCTCAGCGGTCGGGGTACTAATGGAGCCGAGAGTCTCGCTACCAAAATTCGCTTCCATCTCCGAGGCCATGCAGTTGCAAATTTGCAAGCAAGCGTCCGTTGAAAAGCCACCTTGCTGCTCGCAACCGCTTCGGCACGATGAGAGAAATTGCGGTCGCCAATCTGCAGCCTCGGCGATTGTTACAATATCGATTGCAGCTATCGTCAGAACCAAGAGAAACGCGTGCATTACTTTGCTTCCCTTTTCTATTTTGCTGGGGTGCCGCTCCAATTCGACTCCGCCTATTTGCCTCTAGCAAATATCTTGCTATCTGCGTGGTTTTACCCTGAAGCGGAACCACAAATGACCGATCAGCGATAGGGCGATGACGGCCACAATGATCGGGAGCCAAATCGAGATAGTTATGATGAACAGAGAAATGATGATCACACGTCCAAAGACCGATTCTGTGATCGGATTCTTAAGACCAGCGAAATAGGCGTAGATAATAAAAATGGTGGCTGGCACCATCCAGGCGGCGACAAGCACCAGTAACAGGTCAACAAGTTGGCTGGCATAATGGTGCATGAGCGCACCTCCTGACAGCGTCTGCGCGAATTGCTGTCACCGCTGCGAGAATTGCGGTGATCGTCGCGTTCGCGGGCATCTGCACGCTCGGCGCCGCTGTCCCGCCCGGCGCCCAAATTCATGCGAAGCCGCAGCCTTCAATTCGCCTGAGCTAGGGACTCTCAACGCGCACTCGCGGAGATGGCTCGGGCAAGGGCTCGCCCAATGCAGTCATATCCATCGGCCGTGTTGTGCAATCCGTCCCACGTTACAAGCTCGCTTTGCGCAACTCCGGCACTGATCGAATTTCGCATCAGCGCAAAACGAGAGAATAGCCCGACCCGTTCCTGCTTCGCGACATCCGCGATGATGCCCTCCATCGTTGAGTAGCTGGCGGAAGCAAGCACCTGCGGTGCATATTGCAGATCCATCAACACGACATCTGAAGACCCTGCCTTGAGTGCCCTTACCCCTTCAAGAACGGTCTTTTTGAGGCCTTGGTCTGGCCGCCCCCCCCAGGCGACGTCGTTGGTGCCCAGTTGCCAGATAACGAGATCAGGTGCATGGGCGAAAACATCACGCTCGAAGCGAGCGATGTTGTTCGGAATCGTGTCGCCGACTCGACCGCTGTTGATGACGTCGATCTTGGCGTTCGATCTAAGCCTCGACAGCTCCCGGCGCATCACCTCAGGATATGTGGCCGCGGACCTAACCTGCCAGAGTCCTACTGTCGACGATGATCCGATTGCGACAATCTTTAGCGGCTCACCAGATCTCAAGCGCACCGCCGTGCGGGGCAATTGTGCGCCCAGCGAGATATCCAAATTTGCCGCAAGACATCTCTCCCGAGATGATATCTCGTCCTGCGCTTGAGAGGGCGCCGTGCTGGACAATCCGATAATCATAGCAGCGCCGATCGACGCTATTGCTCGAGCGGTTCGGATTTCACCTCGCAAAATAAAACGACCCATGTTCCCCCATAACTGGTTGATTCTCTCTTGACAATCCTCAAACGTTCATCTCGTTTGATTACAGGTCGATTGACGCGTGGGCAGTGAGTAACACGATGAGTCCGCGGAGAGTCGCGTGTAAGACCATGGCCGAAAAGCCTGTAGCGAAGCGGCTGGTGTTCCATATCGGCGGCTATGATCCAATCACGGCGCATGTCAGCGCGCAACGACGCTTTGTGCGCGAGATTGCCAGGTTCCAACGTACGTGGTCCGTGAAAGCGGCCGTTGACGGTTCGCATGATACCGCCGACCAGATACAGTGGAATGTCACGACGAGGGGCCCCGGCTGGCTGGTCGAAACCGATTACCGTCTGGTCCGATGGCACGACGTAATTGAGGCCTTCGGGCGTCGGAGCACTGGCGCACGCATTTCCGTCGGCATTCTTGCGTTTCTGGATTTCGTTTGGGCCGGAACTCTTTGGCGTTACTTGCAGACGAACTGGCGCTACGCACTTTTCTTTCTCTATCCATTGGTCACGTTCGGACTGCTCGTCGCAGCCGCCTTCTTGATCGGCGTGTTTGCATTCAAGATCACCGGATCAATTGCAATTGCTAGCGGTGGCGGTCTCCTCGGGTTCGCAGCCGCTTTGGCGGGCCCGTGGCACTGGCTGCATCTGGGCGCCTTGTTCGATGACTGGATTTTTTCGCGCGAGTATATTCGATGCGGCAATTCGGCAATCGAGCAAAGGCTCGACAGGTTGGCCGCCGAGCTCGTGGCCGCGGCAAGCAACTCTGCCGCAGACGAAATTTTGGTCATAGCGCATAGTCTTGGCGCCGTACTTGCGGTTGATCTACTTGATCGCGCCTTGAAACTGGACCCTGCGCTCGGTCGGAACAAAACTCCCCTTACGTTCTTGAGCGTTGGTTCATCGATACTCAAGATCGGCCTGCATCCGAAGGCAATACGCTTTCGCACGGCGATGGAACGCGTCGCCAAGTCGCCCGCGATCTTCTGGGGCGATTATCAAGCGCTCGTCGACCTGTTGAACTTCTACAAAAGCCGGCCAATGGCCGAAATGGGCTTGTCGACGGAGAACGAGGCGACCGTGAGGGTCGTGAAACTTAGTCGAATGCTTGACGACGACATATATCGACGCATCCGTTTCAATTTCTTCCGCTTGCATTGCCAGTTCGTCAGTGGAAATGACAGGCGAACATCATACGACTACTTCATGCTCACATGCGGACCTGTTTCAGCCAAAGCCCAGACGCTCGCCCCGGATGGCGCCGTGTCGATGATCGCTGAGGACGGAGGGCTTATTGCGAGCGCGCCGCTGTCGGAAAGCGAACTGCCAGGCAGCCCGGTCGCGGCAGCCTAGTTTAAATGACGCCCACCATTTCAAAAGTCATTTTCGTTGCAATGGCGATCGGCTGGTACCTCATACGTCATAAGTACGCGCGGCGTTCCCGCCGTGAGAAGGTTGTGTGGAGCGCTCGCGGCCCCCGGGAAACTGCGCTTCTGCTCATATCCCTTTCAGGACTTGGACTTGTTCCGCTCGTCTACGTAGCGACAGGAATTCCTCATTTCGCAGCTTACAGCTTTCATCCCTCGTTGGCTTGGGCGGGGTCTCTCGTTGCGATTGCCGCATTGGGCGTATTTCACCTGACTCATCGTGCACTCGGCCGGAATTGGTCGATAAGTCTCGACGTGCGGGAGAATCATAAACTGGTGACGGACGGGATTTACCGGAGAGTTCGACACCCGATGTATTCGGCATTTTGGCTCTGGGCTATCGCCCAGGCATTGCTACTGCCCAATTGGATTGCCGGTTTCGCCGGCCTGGCCGGCTTCGGGATCTTGTTCTTTGGCCGCGTCGCAAGAGAAGAGCGAATGATGCTGCAGACATTTGGCGGCACCTATCGCGAGTATATGGCGCGGACCGGTCGTGTCTTCCCGCGGATCTTCTGAAGTAGGTGCCGAACGCTCGATTTGTGGGACAACGAAATCGATTGGAACCAAATACCTCAATTTGCGTGCTTTTTTCGCAACAGACCGCAAAAAACGGCTGTGAGGAGCGCCAATTCCTCGGTCTATTCATTGCCGTAGTGGCGAGCGTCAGGTTATCTCTATGCTTGTCAGGTGAATTCCAATTTACTCGAATCATGGTGGGGACCAATGTTGAGAGTTGTGATCCTTGGTATTGCTTCTTTGGCTTTCGTGGGAACAGCAGTCGCTGCCGACCTGCCACGGCCTCAGCCAGTTGCCGCTGCGCCCGCGCCGGTTGGCAAATATCCCGTCGGCAAATACCCCGTCGGTAAGAGCCCCGTGGGCAAGTACCCGGTCGCGGCTCCGGCCCCGTTGGTGACCAAAGGTTGATCTGAATATCCATTCGGACGCCCGCGGCGTTCGGGGGGGTAGGCGGAGTATCTGTGGCATCGGATCTTGGATCCAAGAGGATTCGAAGATGGTGGGAATGCTTCGGAGGTATCCCGGCCTGGAGCTTCTTGCAAAGGCCGCCTTGCTGGCGGCCTTTGTGAGCTGGGGAGTCAGGGCCAGTAGTGCCCAGCCGCTCGCCGCGCATCCCCGCCCTCAGCAACGGGACGCTCTCCTTAATTCGACGACGAAACATGCGGACAGCATGGCCGCCGCTGCGCCGAGCGCGTCATTGGCCACACCAGAAACAAAGCCGGTTCGAAGAGCGACTACCGTAGGTCCGTACTACGTTGATTTTCGTGCCCGCACGGCATCAACGTACGGTCATGCATTCGTCTGGTACGGAAAGACGAGCGAAAAGCAGGTCGAGGTCGCTGGTTTGGCCCCCGCCGGCGATGAGGTGCCGTACATCTTGGGACACATCATCTTTGTCCCCTCTGAGACAGGGGCGAGCTATGGTGATCTTGACGAGCAGTATCTGACGGCGAGCTATCGCGTCTACTTGAGTGAGGCAGATGCCAAGAGGGTCTTTGCTTACATCAAGCACCTGCAGGAGACTTCGCCGCTATGGAATGCGGCAACGACCAATTGCACTGCTTTCATCGGCCGCATAGCCACTTTCATGGGCCTCGAAGCTCCGTTTCATCTGCTAAAGCCTGAGGAATACGTAAACCGACTCAGAGAGCTGAACGGGGGAAGAAAAACGGTGCAGCTTGAACCAGATCGAGGCTAAGTCCCTCAGTATTGAGCTCATCAAGCTCTGATCAGTCATCTCGATGGCACTCGATTTCCCACGAATTCAGTGAACGGCATCATCGGAGAAAGTGCGGCGCAATGTTGACCGTCCAAAGCGGCCAAACAACGCTCGATCGTTTGGAGGACCCGCCGCGAACGGTCCAAGATACGTATAGGTCGCGATCGAGGCGATCGCGCCGCGCGCCGACGACCAGTCGTTTGGCGCAGTTGAGGGCGGTTAGCCAGTTCGAAGCGCTTCGCATAGGCAATGGTCGGAACGCCTCGATGTACGGTCTACGGCGCTCGTCCTGCGAGGTCATCGATACGCAGTTGTTGGCCTGCCTCGAACGGTCGAGCACTGACATCAATCGATCAAAGCGACTCGCGTAGGCGCCAGGTTGATAGGCGCTTTCCAGAATCTGTCTGTAGCCCATCAAAATTTCGCGCAGAGGACGCGCGGGGTCGAAATTTGTGCCAGCCGTGCACCGATCGCCGCTGTTCGTGCGCCGATAATCGGAGGACGCTAATGCGGGTCCATATCATTCTTGCCGGCCTGGTGCTCTTACTTATTGGGAGGGTCAGCGGCACGGTCGTCGATAAAGGAACTGACGCGCAGAAATCTTGCGGGCTCCTCGTTCAGAAATCGTTTCGTGATCAGGACGAAGCCCGGTTCGCCGGAGCATGTGAGGGAATGATCGAGACCGCCATGCTCTTTTCGCCAAATCTGCCAGCTGAGGTGCGTGCATGCCCCCCCGCGCAAGGCAGTGCGTTGGAAAGCGCCAAGGTCCTTCTTCAATACATTGACAACAATCCGGATCGACTGAAAGAACCGGGGATTACCCTCGCTCTCGAGGCATTCAGAGATGCTTGGCCTTGCCATGGGGACGATGCGGGGGCGCCAGGTGGCCCGAAACCAAAAAAGCGCGCGCCGAAAACAACAAAACAATGAGGCCTGCACCGCCTGCGAGCAGTCGGGACGGTGTCTTCGGACCTTGGTGCTCCCGCCCGCAGCATTGAACGTATGCCGCTCACAAAAAGAACGTACAGAAAGCGCTTTGTTGAAACGGCGAGCATGAAGGATTGCGGGAAGCGTAATCCAGGGAAGCCTTCAGTCAATTCCGCCTCGGGTCACAGGCAAATAACAGTGGCGAGGGCAGCCACCCTCCGTTCTCGCCTGGAAAGTCGGACCCGCTCGGCGCACAGCGAGGGGCACCGCGGGCCAGGAGCGGGCTTGAGCTTGCGGGCCGCTATCTCGCTCACGCGCTCGCCGCAAAGATCTCCCACTGGCCCCGCAACCCCTTCAGCTCGTGAGTCCCGCGGTCCAAGAACTTCAGCCCGGCTCCGGCAACAAGGTCATTGACAACTCGCGACACCAGCGCTTCATCTGGTCCGGCTTGTGCCATTACACGCGCGGCGGCCTGGCGAAGCTCGCCTCTGATCATCGCAAGCCGAACGGACAGTTCGTCATCTCACCAGAGATGGGCGCGGCCTTCGTCGAGACACTGCCGGTTGGCAAATTCCACGGCATCGGGCCGGCGACAAGCGCAAAAATGAATGCGCTTGGCATCTTCACGGGCTTGGATCTGCGCAACCAGGGCATGGATTTCTTGAGTGCGAACTTTGGTAAGGGGGCGCCTATTACTATTGGATCTCGCGCGGCGTGGACGAGCGGCCCGTCCGAGCCAACCGGATCCGGAAATCAGTGGGCGCGGAAAACACGTTCTCGTCGGACCTCAGCGAGTTCGGCGTCATGGCCGCGGCGCTTCAGCCGCTAATCGATAAGCTGTGGCGCCACTGCGAAGCTACTGGCGACCGAGGTCGTACGGTGACCCTCAAGATCAAGTTCGCGGACCTCGAGATTATCACGCGGGGCCGCTCGGTCTCCGCCTCGTTGTCGAGCCGTGCCGAGCTGGAGCGGCTGGCAATCGGGCTGCTCAAAGCCGAGATACCGATATCGAAACCGGTACGGCTGCTCGGCGTCTCACTGTCTTCTCTGCAGACAACCACAGAGCCTGAGCCGCAGCTCCACCTGCCGATCTGAACAAAAGTATGCGCTACCGGCCAGGCTATAAGGTGCAGCCAACTACCTGTCGAATGAGTCTATTGCCGGATGAACGCTTTGGCATGAGGAGGGCGCGGAGCAGTTTCAAATCAGGAGGCGCAATCACCGATACCGACGTTCAGTTCAAGCCACGATCTAACCACCTAGTGACCTGCGTCCCGAACGCAGTGAGTATCTTCTAAGTGATTGATTTTTATCGAGGTGACGGAGGTTACCGTCTTTTTTTCACGATCGTTTCACCTAATTCGTTGCGACATCGTTGCGGTCCTTTAGAGGCCAGAACGAGAGGTGCCGAAGACCTGAGATCGCCCGGGGCTTGGTCGCAGGACGAAGCGGCGCATTTCAAATGCCGAGTTCCAAATGACAGTCTCAGCTGAGCGCAGGGTCTTGGATTTGGCAGCAATGGGTTTAGGCGCATTTCAAGCGCAACAGTATCTTTCAGACGGGCCTTTCACCCTTCACAGAACCGAACCTATTTGCCGTCCTTTGCGAAAGATTTCGCGGCGTCCTTGATGGCCTGTACCGCGACCTTCGCGCCTTTCCAACCGATAATCTTGAGCTTCTTGTCCTCTAGCTCGTCCGTCGCGATGAAGAACTTCTCAAGTTCCTCTCGGATTGGCTTTGTCAGATCGTCGACGTCGCGCAGCGCCCGTTCCGAGTGCGAGTTGCGGGGCACAGCAAACAGGCGGTCGTTGCGCTCGGATTCCTTCTTACTCTTCTGTTCGATCTGAAGGACGCCAATAACGCGGCAGGTGACGACAAGTCCCGGAAAGGTTGCCGCGTCATGGATAACCATGATGTCGAGCGGGTCTCCGTCGTCTGCTTTGGTCGAGGGCACGAAGCCCCAGTCATGAGGATAGGTAAGCCCCGTCAGCAGTGACTTGCTGAGCGCGAAGCTTTCAAGCTTTGGGTCATAGGCGAATTTGGCACGGCTTCCGCGCGGCGTTTCCACAACGACATGGACCTCCCCATCTTCCGTAAAGGGCGGCAGATTGAAAAAGTTCGGCATGTTGTCTCTTTTAGGAAAAGCGCCAAGGAGGAGATGAGCGAGGAATTCCCCTCATCTTCGCGGAAATAATCCCGCCGCAGCGGCTGTGGGCGACATCGCACTCACTTTTGCCCCGAAGGCGCCTGGGCGTTTGCCTCGTTCGCATCAGCCTTATTCGTTTCGTGATGACCGACGACGCAGCCGGCGGCGGCGCCCAGCTTGCCGTGTCCCGCCAAATGGCCGGCAAACCCGCCGACGACCGCCCCCTTGATGCAACCCTTCGCATCCGCCGCAGGCGTGTAAGGGAGCGAAATCGCGGTCATGCAAACCGCGGCTAACATCCATCTCATGAGCGTTCTCCTGTTCGAAGTCGCAGGATCAATCCGTCCTGACAGCCTCGGTTCCTGTGTACAGGAGCAATGGCTTAGCAGTCCCGGTCGCCGGACGACCAAACCGAGAAGCTTGCCCGGATTTGGTTCCCCCTTGACCTTATCGGCAGCCATCCATATACCATCCACACAGATGGCAACAGGGATGTAAGATGCCCAGCAACATCCACGAAATACGACCAAGGCCCCCCGACACGGAGAAAATCACCATCAATCTTGGCTTCGTCGATCTCGGTCAGGTCGACTTGATGGTCCAGGAAGGCTTCTACTCGAACCGGACCGATTTCATCCGAACGGCAATCCGCAATCAGCTCGAACGTCATGCCGACGTGGTCAAGCAGTCCACGGTCCGAAAGAGTTTAGACCTCGGGCTTCGGCACTACAGCCGCGAGGATCTCGATGCGGCGCGGCGGGCCGGTGAGATGCTGCACATCAATGTTCTGGGCCTTGCCACCATCGCCCCAGACGTGACGCCCGAACTCGCTCGGGCGACGATTGCCTCGGTCTCAGTGTTGGGGGCCCTGCACGCCAGTCCCGCCGTCAAATCCGCTCTCGCTGACAGAACGAGGTAAGGCCATGCTGAAATTGGACAATGTTCGCGAAGCCACACGCCTCACGCGCTCGGGCCAGCTCGTCGAGGCCACCGCGCTGCTCCAACGCATGCTTCGGGGTGAGCACACACGGGATATCACCTCCCCCGCCACACAACGCTCCACCGAGACAGAAAAAGACGTGCCGATCATCGATGCAAAGCCGCATGCCGCGGAAACGAGGCGTCCGAGTCGCACGGTCCGTCCGCCGGTGGATCTCGCCCAGAACCTCCCTGGGCTCGGCCTCGGAGGACCGCTGCGGCGCGCCCGGCCATCCATGGCGGACATCGTGCCGGACGGCACCCGGTTCGTCGAAGGCAGCTACGGCAACGCCGCGGGAAGCCGCACCTACCGGCTCTTCATCCCCAGCGGCTATCATGGACAGGCCATTCCGCTGGTGATCATGCTGCACGGTTGCACGCAGTCGCCGGAGGATTTCGCCGCGGGCACCCGGATGAACTTCATCGCCGAAGAACAGACCTGCTTCGTGGCCTATCCCGCGCAGCGGGCCGAAGCGAACCAGGCGAAATGCTGGAATTGGTTTCGTCCAGCCGACCAGCAACGCGACGGCGGTGAACCCTCGCTCATCGCCGGCATCACCCGCCAGGTCATGCGCGACCATTCTGTCGATCCGCGGCGCGTCTACGTCGCCGGGCTCTCGGCCGGAGCTGCGGCTGCCGCCGTGATGGGATCGACGTACGGCGATCTGTACGCGGCGGTCGGCATCCATTCCGGACTGGCCTGCGGGGCCGCCACCGATCTGCCCTCGGCGCTAATGGCGATGAAGCAAGGCGGCGGGTCCGAGGCGATGCCAGGCGACGGCCTGCCCGTCCCGACGATCGTCTTCCACGGCGATCGCGACACCACGGTACATTCGAAAAACGGCGATCGAATCGTCCGTCAGTCCATCGGTGGGACGAGCACGACGGCGAAGGTGCATCGCGGACGGGTGCCGGGAGGGCATGCCTACACTCGCACCGTACATGTCGACGCCGGCGGACGCGGAATCCTCGAGCACTGGGAAATCCACCGAGCCGGACACGCATGGTCGGGGGGCAGCCCCGCCGGCTCTTACACCGATCCGGACGGACCGGACGCAACGAGAGAAATGCTGCGCTTCTTCCTCGAGCATTCGCTCCCACAGGGGCGGAATGGAGGTGGCATCCGCTTTTCATCTCGGTGATAGGAAGCGGACGTCACAATCGTTCTCCAGCGAACCGGAGCCTGCTGGCGCTAACCGCTTTAAGGGAATCAGGTCTTTGGCTTCTGTTTCGCTGCGGCCTCTCGAGCGATCCGCTCCGCCTTCAGGCGCTCCCGGTTTGCATGGAATGCCTGCTGAACGCGTTCATGCTCGCAAACCGGCGCCTTCGCGCCCGTGTCGCGAAACACCTTCTGCGCTTCCCATTCGGCCGAGGTCGGCATTCTCCTGTCCGATGTTCGATAGCTCATTGCCGCCTCCTTCGGGCGCAAACGGTCCTTGGGCTATGTTGCGCACTCGGACTGTCAACCTAGTGGGTAGGTTTTCACCCGGCGGGCTTTTGGGCCGGGGAGATGGATTCGACGATTCGCGCCCCCCATTTGTTCCGATCCCTGGTATTTCGAAAATCGCGCAGACTTCCGCTGCGCCTTGGCCGGCTTTTTCACCGTTACTTCCTTCGCCGGCTTCTTGCCCTCGATCGACATCAGCATCTCCTTCTGCCCCGCAGACGCCTTCTTCGGCTTCTTGGCCGGCGCTACCGCCTTGCCGACAGATCGGCGCAGTGCTTCCGTCAGATCCACAACGTTGCCCGCTGCCGGCTTTGACTTTGGGGTGATCGGCTTGCCGGCGCGCTGCTGGTTGATGAGATCGATCAGCTGGCTCTCGTAGTGGTCCTCGGACTTCTCGGGATCGAACCGCCCCGTCTTAGGGTTCACGATGTGCTTCGCTAGGTCGAGCAAGTCCTTGGTGACGTTCACGTCCTGGATCTCGTCGAAATACTCCTGCTCGCTGCGCGCCTCGTACGGATAGCGCAGCAGCGTGCGACGAGCCCCTTATCCATCGGCTCGAGCGCGATGATGTGCTCGCGGTTGGTCAGCACCACCCGACCGATCGCGACCTTGTCCATCTCGCGGATGGTCTCGCGGATCACCGCAAACGCGTCGTGGCCGACCTTGCCGTTCGGGCGGATGTAGTAGGGCGGATCAGGCAAAGGGGATCGATGCCGGACCTGTCGACGAACTCGTCGATCTCGATGGTGCGCTTGGATTCCAGGGCTATCTCCTCGAGCTCTTCTTTCGAGACCTCGATATACTGGTCCAGCTCGTAGCCTCGACGATGTCCTCGTTGGGCACCTCGTTGCCGGTGTCGGCGTCGCAGCGATCCAGGTCCGCCAGTTCGCCGAAGTGGCCCAACATATCAGAAAAATTCATCCAGGTGAGTGGATTCACTCGAGGCATCTCCGAACGGCGGAAGCATAGATCTACTTGCGCGGCACCCGCCTCAAGTGCGAGGGCTGCGTTGTCGAAGGCCGATGCACCAGCGCCGAGCATGCCGATGCGCTTTCCCGCAAGCTTGCGAAAATCGATATCATCGGCTGAATGCGCATAAAGATTTGCCGACAAATGAGCAATAAGTGACCTAGGAGCCCGCCAGCTGCCGCTCCCCTCAAAGCCCGTTGCTAGAACGATCTTTCTTGCATGCACGCGCTCGATCCCGTCAGAACGACGGAGATGGGCAAGGAGGATATCATCCACGGGCTCAATCAGCATCAACTCTACGTTGTTTTCGACCGGGAGAGCCAAGACATCGCGGTACCAATCCAGATAGGATCGCCATACTTCCTGATGGAGCGTATCTATACGCCCCATGCTTGCCTCCCAAATTGTTCCTCGTACCAAGCCCGCACCGTAAACTTGGAATACCGAAATCGATACCACTCACCTCTTTCGGCGTACGCAGCTGTTTCATCCGAGCGAAACTTCGCCAGGGGCCTTCAAAACCACGCCGGCGACGATCAATAATTCTGAAGTTTGTTATACGCTCAAGCCTCAAGCCGAAAGCAGTGCCCAAGCCGCTCTGTCCGCCGCCGACAATCAGCGCAGCCATCCTTGAATCGCGGGACGCTCCACTGCCGAGCGGGATAGTCCAAATAATTTAGCTCGCGCCAAACGCGCTTCGTGAGTTGGGAGACGCTCATCGGACGCCCCTGCCCTGCGATATCGCAAGACGAGATCTTGCCTTTCGACTTCGTTCCATCCCATTATCATAGGTCTAAGTTCAAAGAAATCGACGACCCCAACCGTGCAAGTTCTTGGCCTGCGAAACGGCGGAGACAAAGCAGAGCTGGGCGGACTGCGGCAGCTGTTACGTATCTGCCCGAGTCAGTCGCCGTTGGCCCGACCCCTGATTTGGGGTGCGCAAGAAACACGACACGGCAGATCAAACTGCGGCCAGGACGGGTGCCCTTCCAGCCGGCTCAACGGTCGCGCCGAATTGCGCGCTTCCATTCGTAACACGTCACCGTGGCTATTCGCCCGCGCTTAGGCGGGTTCATCGAATTTGCGAGAATTCATCTTCTTGGCCGCTTCGTTTGGAGGAGCGGTGATCCATCGCAAACGGAAACTGCTCAAACATCTGCTGTACGGACATGACGGCCGTGAGTCCGCTTTACGCTAAACGTGCCGGCGTGCATAGCCGGGCTTTTCGCGGTCGCGCCATTCGGAAATATCTTGAGCCGCGATGCGACCTCATAGGCAATGCCAAGCCGATCCAGCACTTCTGCAACGTGCTGCCCCGCTGTAGACCCGCCGCTTCACCAGACCGGCGCTTCCAAGTTCTTCAGCCGCGCTGCGATCATTCGCGCCTCGGTTCACACACGAAAGTGCCGCCGGTTCTGAAGCAGTAATCTGCCACAGCCCGCCGGCAACGAAGCGCTTCTCGGCTACCAGCTTTCTCCAAACGGCCGCAATTCAACATTGAACGACCATGCGCATCGATCTTGGTGAGTGACATGCCAGATCTCCTCGGCGATAGCGCGCGGTTTGATAAAGAAATCGTCCGGCCGATCTGGCCAGCGTTTCCGTGTCCACTCGAGCTCGATCACGGCATCGACCACGACGTAAGCGACGTGAACGCCCTGTGGCCCGAGATCGCGCGCCATCGTTTCGGCCAGGATTCGCTGCGCCGCCTTGGTCGGCGCGAAGCCGGCGAAACGGGCTTTGCCGCGCAGGGCCGAGGTGTTGCCGGTGGCAACGATCGCACCCTTTCCGGCCGTCACCATCGCGGGGACGAACCGCCGCGCCAGATACAGCAGTCCCATGGTGTTGACCTGGAAGTTGCGATTCAGGATCGACGGATCGATCTCGCGGAATGTGCCGAACGCGCCACCGACGGCGTTGTGGATGACCACGGCGGGATTGCCGAGATCGCGCTCCACGGCGGACCCTACCGCGTCGATCTGCTCGGGATCGGAAACATCGCGGCGGAATTCTTTCGCGCCTGGCAGTTCCTTCTCAAGGGCAGCGAGGCGCTCCTCGTTCCTGGCGAGCAGAGCGAGGCGATAGCCACCCTTGGCAAACCGCCTGGCGAGAGCGGAACCTGTGCCAGGTCCCACACCGGATATCAGGCAGATAGGCGCAGTCATGCGATTAGTCCTCCACGTTCGGGCAGCAGGTTAGTTGCCAGCCTCGCCAACAGCTTTTTGACGTATGGCTTCAGATCAGGCTGGAAATGCACGTGCGCGACGAGACGGGTGAAATGAGCACAGGTAAGTGGATAGTCATCCTGGACCGCCGGAGGCAGAATCCTCCCCAGCCCAAGCTTGCGCAACCGATCGGCCCGCGCATGCTCATTCATGAACAGCGCAAGCTCTGCGGCAAAGCAGGCGGCCAGCGATATTCCCGAACCACCAGTGCCTCGCGCCGCGGGGACAACGCCTGCTCGATCCCCGATGCATAGATCGCAAATCCTTCCTTTGCTCGCGCATGAACGGCCGCATCGACCGTGCCGCCCGACAGCGCCAAGAGATAGATCTGCGAATCCCGGGCAAACACCAAGCTGACGTCGAGAAAGCTGTCAATCCTGGACGCCTCATAGGCATCGTGCCCGTAGAGCGCGGACTGGAAGTGGCCGAGCCGTGCCACCGCCCGCATGATGCTGTTCGATTCAAAGATCCCGATTTAGCCATCAGGCCCGAAGGCAGCAGGCACATTGCCGCTCCCCTGACCTCGACGTCCACGCCGCAGAATCGCGCCGCGATGATCGCCTTCCAGATCCGGGGGTTCGGGCGGGGTCGACACCATGTCCGGCGTCTACTTGAACTCGCCGGAGGACGACGAGCTCGCCAAGGCGAGCTGAGCAAATTCAGCGGGGAACGACGGCGGTCGCCTCGATTTCGACGCGCGCCGCCTTCTCGACGAGTCGGACAACCTGCACCAGCGCCATCGCCGGATAGTGCGCGCCGAAGACGGCACGGTAGATCCTGCCGAGCTCCTTCAGGTTCGCCAGGTACTCGTCCATGTCGACGACGTACCAGGTCAGGCGCACCAGATGCTCGGGCCGCGCGCCGCCCTCCGCCAGGATCGCGGCAATGTTGCTCAGGGTCTGAGCGACCTGCGCGACAAAACCGTCGGCGAGGCGCTCCTCGGCATCCCAGCCGATCACTCCGCCGGTCACCACGATGCGCCCCTCAGCGGCCATGCCGTTGGCATAGCCCTTCGGCATCGGCCAGCCCGAGGGCTGAAGCACCTGCGCCCCCCGGCGGCTGTCGTCCTCGGCTGCGGTTGGCAGCACCGCGAGCTGTGGGCCTTTCGGCGTCGTCACGGACAATTCCTGATCCTCATCTCATTCTGCAGCGACGCCCGAGGACGTCGCTGCCGCCTGCGCCAATTGCCTGAGGGCAAAGCGCTTCAATTTGCCGGTCTCGGTCTTCGGCAGCTGCGTCACGAACTCGATCGCGCGTGGATATTTGTACGGCGCGATCTCGCACTTCACGTGCTCCTGCAACTCGGTTGCGAGCTGGGCGTCCGGCGTCACGCCGGGCGCGGCCACGACATAGGCCTTCACGATCATGCCGCGGGCTTCGTCCGGCGCACCGACGACGCCGCACTCGGCGACCGCAGGATGCGTCAGCAGCGCTGCCTCCACATCCGTACCCGCGATGTTGTACCCTGCCGACACGATCATGTCGTCGGAGCGCGACTGGTACCAGAAATAGCCATCGCTATCCATCAGATAGGTGTCCCCGGTGATATTCCAGCCGTTCCGGACATATTTGCGCTGCCGCTCGTCGGCGAGATAGCGGCAGCCGGTCGGCCCGCGCACCGCAAGATTCCCCATCGTGCCCGGCGGCACGTCCTGACCGTCATCATCGACGATCTTGGCCTCATAGCCGGGAACGGGCTTGCCGGTTGCGCCCGGGCGGATTTCGTCCTCGGTCGCGCTGATGAAGATGTGCAGCATCTCGGTCGAGCCGATGCCGTCCATCAGCTTGATGCCGGTGGCCTTGAGCCAGGCATCGAATGTCGGCTTGGGCAGGGTCTCGCCGGCGGAGACGCACTTGCGAAGCGAGGAGATGTCGCGGCCGGCGAGCTTGCCGATCATGGCACGATACGCGGTCGGTGCCGTGAAGCAGACCGTGGTCCTGTACTGCTCGATTGCCGACAGCATGTCGTCGGGCGTTGTCTTCTCTAGCACGACGAAGGAGGCGCCGATATGCATCGGAAACAGCACGCCGCCGAAACCGAAGGTGAAGGCGAGCGGCGCCGAGCCGACGAAACGATCGTTCTGCTCGGCGCGCAGGATGTTGCGCGCATAAGCGTCACAGACCGCCAGCATGTCCCGGTGGAAATGCATCGTGCCTTTGGGATCGCCGGTCGTGCCGGACGTGAAGGCGATCAGGCAGATGTCGTCGGCAGCCGTATCGACGGCTTTGAACTCCGGACTTGCATCCGCGATCAGCGCTTCGAGCGAATTCGCCGCGCCATTGCCCCAATAGACCACCTGCTTGAGACCGGGCGCAGCCAGCTTCGCCTTCTCCATCTCGTCGGAGAGCTTTCCGTCGCAAAGGGCCAGCGTGATCACCGCCTTCTGGATCGGATAGGACAGCTCCTTGGCACGGAGCAACGGCATCGTCGCAACGCAAATTCCACCGGCCTTGATCACCGCGAGATAGGTTGCGACCATCATAGGATTGTTGGCCGAGCGGAGCAGCACGCGCTCACCGGTGACGAGACCCAGCTTGCCGACCAGCACATTGGCGATGCGGTTCACCAGCGCCTGCAGTTCGCGATAGCTGTAGCTGACGGTGGGACTGATGACGCAGGGCGCCTCGCCATGACCCTGCTCGACCCAGCGATCGAGAAAATAGCTGACGCAGTTCAGTCGCGGCGGATAGTGCAGCTCAGGCCGCGTGAAGATGAATTCGGGCCACAATTCGGGCGGCGGCAGATGCTGCCGCGCGAACGTATCGACATGGGCCGTCGCGGCGTTGCCGTCATGCGAGCCCGAGACTTGAATCTTGGCGGCGTTGGCCATCGCACGCTCCTTTGCGCATGGGCACTCGGCAGCACTATCTGGAAAACATTTTAGGCTTAAAACAATTTGGCGCAATAGAGGATTTTGGGCATCCCGTGCTTTTTCCTGCGGCAAAAGGGATTGGAGGGCCGGTTCGGATGGGCTCAGGGCCGGCGGCGCGCGGCCGATTTCTGCGCCGACGCCTTGGTCTTGGCGAGGAGGCGCATCAGTTCCCGCACGTCCTTCGGCGTCAGGTCGGCGAAGAGATCGGCGATCCAGGTCTCATGCTCCGCGGCCATTCGGCGGAACTCGGCACGGCCGAGCTTCGTGAGGCGGATCACCTGGACCCGGCGGTCGGTGTCCGAGGTGCGCCGGTCGAGATGACCAGATTCCACGAGCCGTTCGACGAGGCCGGTGACGTTGCCGTTGGACACCATCATGCGCTTGGAGACGTCGGACAACGTCATGCCGTCCGACGCCTTGTCGAGCTGCGCCATCAAATCGAACCGGGGCAGCGTGACGTCGAAACGCTGCCGCAGCCGGCCGCGGACTTCGCCCTCGATCAGCGTCGTGCAGGTCAGCAGGCGCAGCCACAGCCGAAGCTCTTCGGCGTGGTCTTCAGGCGTTTCGACGGCCTTGGTCTCGGAATCGAGCATCTCGATGCAGTCACTCACGGCCGGCATTGGCGCCGGCTCGGATTCCCCAACGTTTTGAGCTTCAAATAAATCGGCGGCGGCCGCAAGTCCAAAGCTGCAACAATCGACCGCAGACGAATTTGTTTAGGCTTCAAATAATTGGCGCGCCGCTTGCATGCACCCTGCGCGCAGCATGGCAACGCCGCGCACTTTGCTTGCCGCGGCAGCCATCATCGGCATAAGCTTGGATCGGAGTACGCGGCTTGCAGCGCAAGCCCTGATGTCACGGGGGACAGACGATGAAGACGCAAACGACGTTGGCTGCGGCCTTGCTGCTCGGCACCGCGATGAGCCCTGCCCTCGCCCAGGAGAAGCTCAAGCTTGGCGTGATCGTGACCCTGTCGGGACCTGCCGCCGCGCTCGGCCAGCAGGTGCGTGACGGCTTTGCGCTCGCGGTGAAGGACCTCGGCAGCAAGATGGGCGGCCGCGACGTCGAGGTCGTGGTGGTCGACGACGAGCTCAAGCCGGATGCGGCGGTCACGAAGGTCAAGGGCCTGCTCGAACGCGAGAAGGTCGACTTCGTGGTCGGCCCGATCTTCTCCAACATCCTCCAGGCGATCCACCGCCCCGTGACAGAATCGAAAGTGTTCCTGATCAGCCCAAATGCCGGTCCGTCGACGTTCGCCGGCAAGGACTGCAACCCGTTCTTCTATGTGACCTCGTATCAGAACGACCAGGTCCACGAGATCCTCGGCAAGGTGGCGCAGGATCGCGGCTACAAGCGCATGTACGTGATGGTGCCGAACTATCAGGCCGGCAAGGATTCGGTCGCCGGCTTCAAGCTCGACTACAAGGGCGAGATCGTCGAGGAATCCTACATGCCGCTGAACACGCTGGACTTCCAGCCGGAACTGTCGAAGATCTCATCGCAGAAGCCTGATGCGCTGTTCACGTTCATGCCGGGCGGCCTTGGGGTCAACCTTGTGAAGCAGTACCGGCAGGCGGGTCTCGCCGACAGCATTCCGGTGCTCTCGGCTTTCACCGTGGATGAATCGACGCTGCCGGCGCAGCAGGATGCGGCGGTCGGCATGTTCGGCGGCGCGAACTGGGCGCCCAATCTCGACAATCCCCAGAACAAGAAGTTCGTTGCTTCATATGAAGCTGCCTACAACGTCGTGCCTGGTACCTACGCGTTCCAGGCCTATGACGCCGCCTTGTTGATCGACAGTGCGGTCAAGGCCGTGAAGGGCGACCTCACCAACAAGGACGCCGTTGCGGCTGCCCTGAAGAAGGCGGACTTCACGTCGCTGCGCGGCGCGTTCAAATTCAACACCAACGGCTATCCGATCCAGGACTTTTACCTGACTAAGGTCGCCAAGCGTCCGGACGGCAAATTCCAGACCGAGATCGTCCAGAAGGTTTTCGAGAATTACGGCGACCGCTATGCCAAGGATTGCAAGGCGACGAACTGAAGCCGCGCGTCGCGCTATGGGAGGACTGCAATGAAGAGCGAAATCACCGGCATCACGCGGGCCAATGAGGGCATCCAGGGCATTTCCTGGAACATCCTCGGCCAGACCTATGTGCCGAAAAGCTACGCCGAACACAGCTTCTCCTGGCACGCGACCTTGCCGCCGGGCACGTTCGTGCCGCCGCACATTCATCCGGACCAGGACGAATATCTCTACATGCTGGAGGGCAAGCTCGACTTCATGCTCGGCAATTCGGAGTCGCAGGCGACCGCGGGCGATTTGATCCGGCTCGGCATGGGCGTGCCGCACGGCATCTTCAACAAGTCGGAGCAGACCGCAAAGGTGCTGTTCTGGGTCTCACCGAGCCGCAAGCTGTTCGACCTGTTCTGGGGCCTGCACAACATGAAGGAGCAGAAGCCGGAGGACGTCGTGGCGATGGCCGCCGAGTTCAACATCCACTTCCTGCCGCCGCCTCCCGGCGGCGGCTAGGCGCGCACCGCCGCGAGCCCTGGCACCGCGGCGAAGCCGGCCTTGGTGGCGTAGCCGCGCACGATCGCCTCGCGCTGCGCGTAGCTCAGCACGTTATCGACATTGTCAAAACCGTCGGGCGCAAGCTGCTCGACGGCGTCGATAACGCGCTCGGGTCCGCCACGCCGGTTGGAGCGGACGATGTCGGCGGTCATCGGCAGGCGCTTCTTCTCGTATTCGAGCAGCGCCTGGCGCGGATGCTCGGCGCGCACCAGCGCATCGGCAAGGCAGCGGGCATCAAGGATCGCCTGCGAAGCACCATTCGAGCCGACCGGATACATGGGATGCGCGGCGTCACCGAGCAGCGTGATGCGGCCGGACGACCAGTAAGGCAACGGATCGCGGTCGCAGGTCGGATATTCGTAGAATTCCGGCGTTGCCGAGATCAGGCTCTTCACGTCGATATAGGGCACCGAGAAGCGCGCCACATGCGGCATCAGCTCCTCGCGGCGGCCCGGGCGCGACCAGTCTTCTTTCCGCGGCGGCGGGGCATTGCCCTCGCCGACCTTCACCAGCACCGCCCAATTGGTCAGCCGGCTCGCCGGGCTCGACCCTTCCGCGATCGGATAAATCACCACCTTGGCGTTGAGCCCACCGGCCACGATCATCGATTTGCCAGTGAGGAACAGCGGCCAGTCGCGTGCGCCGCGCCACAGCATCAGGCCATTCCAGCACGGCGGCCCCTCGTTCGGAAACAACGTTTCGCGCACGCGCGAATGGATGCCGTCGGCGCCGATCAGGATATCGCCGCGCGCGGTGTGGATGTGCGCGCCGGCACGGTCGAAGAAATAGGCGGTGACACCGCCCTCGTCCTGGGTGAAGGCGCCGAGGCGGCAGCCGGTGTGGATTGCTTCCGCGCCGAGCCGTTCTTCGACGGCGCGATGGATGACGCCCTGAAGGCGGCCGCGCTGGATCGAGAATTGCGGCACGTCATGACCGGCATCGATGCCGCGTGCTTCGCGCCAGACTTCCTGGCCGTGGCGATTGAGATAATAGAGCTGGTCGGTGCGGATCGCGACGTCGTCGAGCTTCTGCAACAGCCCGAGGCCGGCGAGCTCACGCATCGCGTGCGGCAGCGTATTGATGCCCACGCCGAGCTCGCGGATGGTGTCGGCCTGCTCGAAGATCTCGCAGTCCAGGCCACGCGAACGCAGCATCAATGCCGTGGTGAGACCACCGATACCGCCTCCGACGATAATCGCCTTCATCGCCCTTACTCCACTCGAAACGCGCCAGGCAATGCGGTTAACGTCGCACGGGCGGTCACTCCGCTGCAAGCGGCTTTGTCGCCTCCGCCTTGAGCTCGGCCCGGGTCTTCGGCTTAGCCTTAATTCGCAGCTCCTCGAGATCCTGCCTATCGCGCTCGCTGTTGCGGAAAATCTGGTCTTTCCCGGGCAGATATTGCGGCGGGCAGAACACATCGTTAGCGCCGTACCAGGCCGCCGCCTTCATGGTGAAGAAGGGGTCGACCAGATGCGGCCGCCCGAGCGCAACGAGATCCGCCCGGCCGGCGGCCAGAATGGTGTTGGCCTGGTCCGCCGTCGTGATGTTGCCGACGCACATGGTGGCGACACGCGCCTCGTTGCGGACCTGGTCGGAAAATGGCGTCTGGAACATGCGCCCGTAGACCGGCTGCGCATCGCGCACCGTCTGCCCGGTCGAGACGTCGACGAGATCGACACCGGCCTCGGCGAAGGCGCGCGCAATTGCAACCGCATCGTCGCCGGTGACGCCGCCATCCGCCCAGTCGGTTGCGGAGATACGGACCGACATCGGCTTGTGCGACGGCCAGACCGCGCGCAGCGCCTCGAACACCTCGAGCGGGAAGCGCAGGCGGTTTTCGAGCGAGCCGCCATATTCATCGGTCCGGGTGTTCGTCAGCGGGGAGATGAAGCTAGCCAGCAGATAGCCGTGGGCGCAGTGCAGCTCCAGCATGTCGAAGCCGCAGCGCTCGCCGCGCTCGGCTGCTGCGACAAAAGCGTCCCTCACCGCGCTCATGCCGGCGCGATTGAGCTCACGCGGCACCTGACTATCGGGGAAATAGGGCAGCGGCGATGCCGAGACCACATCCCAGCCACCCTGCTCCAGCGGACGGTCCATGCCGTCCCACATCAATTTGGTCGCGCCCTTGCGGCCGGCATGCCCGAGTTGCAGACAGATCTTTGCGGCCGAATTGCCGTGAACGAACTCCACGATGCGCCGCCACGCGGCTTCCTGCTCATCGTTCCACAGGCCGGCGCATCCGGGCGTGATCCGCGCGTCGCGGCTGACGCAGGTCATTTCTGTGAAGATCAGGCCGGCGCCACCGATGGCGCGCGAGCCGTAATGCACCAGGTGGAAATCGCCCGGCACACCCTCCTTGGCCGAATACATGCACATCGGCGACATCACCGCGCGGTTGGCGATCTCCATCTCGCGCAGACGGAACGGCTGGAACAGCGGCACGAGCGGCTTGCTGATGTCGACGTCAAAGCCGCTGCTGCGTACCTGCTTTGCGAAGGATTTTTCGACCTCGGCCAGGAAATCGGGCGCGCGGAGCTTGAGATTGTCATAGGTGATCGCCTTGGAGCGCGTCATCACGCCGAAGGCGAACTGCACGGGATCGAAATCCCAGAAGCGATCGACGTGTTCGAACCAGACCAGCGAGACGTCGGCGGCGTGCTGGGTCTTCTCGACTTCCTCGCGGCGGCCGTGCTCGTAGACATCAAGCGCGGCCTTGATGCTGGGCGCCTTCTCCATGGCCTCGGCGAGCGCGATCGCGTCTTCCATCGCGAGCTTGGTGCCGGAGCCGATCGAGAAATGCGCGCTCGCCTTGGCATCACCAAGCAGGACCATGTTGTCCTTGACCCAGCGCTTGCTGCGGATCATCGGAAAATTGCGCCACATCGAGCGGTTCGTCAGCAGCTTGTGCCCATCAAGGAACCAGCCGAAGATCTGGGCCATGCGCGCGGCGGACTCTTGCTCGTTCAGCCCGCTCAGCCCTGCCCGCTCGAACGTCGCCGGATCGGTCTCGAAGATCCAGGTCGAGTGCCCGGCCTCGTACTGGTAGGCGTGGGCGATGAACGGCCCCCACTCCGTCTCCTGGAAGATGAAGGTGAAGGCGTCAAGCGGCCTCGTCGACCCCATCCAGGCGAACTTGTTGGTGCGCAGATCGAGTTCCGGCTGGAAGTGCTCGACGTGTTTCTCGCGGAAGCGGCTGTTGATGCCGTCGGCAAGCAGGATGAGATCTGCGTCGGCGAAGCGGGACTCGTCGTCGACGTCCACTTCGAAATGCAGGCTGACGCCAAGCTCACGCGCCCGCTCCTGCAAGATCAGGAGCAGTTTTTGCCGCGAGCAGCCGCAAAAACCGTTGCCGCCGACCCGATGGACGGTGCCGCGGAAGTGCACGGCAATGTCGTCCCAATAGGCGAATTCCTGGGTGATGCGGCGGTAGCTCGGAAGGTCGTGCTTCTCGAAATTGTCCAGCGTGGCGTCGGAGAACACCACGCCGAAGCCAAACGTGTCGTCGGCGCGGTTGCGCTCATACACGGTGACATCGGCGCTTGGCCGCTGCTTCTTCAGCAGGATCGCCGCGTAAAGACCCGCAGGTCCGCCACCGATGATCGCGACTTTCATGGGAGCCTCGCCAATTCAACCGGCTATGAAACTATTTTAAGCCTAAAATAATTTCACGCAAGCCCCTATGACCACCTTGTTGCGGATAAGGCCGGCTCAGTCTCCCCTGAAGACCGGTTTGACCTTGTTGGCGAAGGCCTCGAACGCGCGCTCGAAATCGGCCGTTGTCATGCACAGGGCCTGGGCAACGGCTTCCGCTTCGATCGCCTCCTCCACCGACATGGCCCATTCCATTGCCAGCATCCGCTTGGTCATGGTGTTAGCGAAGGTTGGCCCCTCCGCGATCTGCTTGGCCAGGATTTGCGCCTGGGGCAGAACTTGCTCCGGTGTGATGATGCGGCTGAAGAAGCCCCAGCGTTCGCCCTCCTCCGCGGTCATGAACCGGCCAGTGTAGAGCAACTCGGAGGCGCGGGACTGGCCGATGATCCGCGGCAGGATCGCGCAGGCGCCCATGTCGCAGCCGGCAAGGCCGACCTTGTTGAACAGGAACGCGACCTTGGCACCGCTGGCTGCGAGGCGCATGTCCGAGGCCATCGCGATGATCGCGCCGGCGCCGGCGCAGATGCCTTCGACCGCGGCCACGATGGGCTGGGGGCAGGCCCGCATCGCCTTGACGAGATCGCCAGTCATCCGCGTGAAGGCGGTGAGCCCCTTGGTATCCATCTTGACGAGCGGACCGATGATCTCGAACACGTCACCGCCGGAGGAGAAATTGCCGCCGGCTCCGGTGACAACGATGGATTTGACCGCGTCATCGAACGCGCAGGCACGGAAGAAATCGGTGAGTTCGCGGTAGCTTTCGAACGTCAGCGGGTTCTTCCGCTCGGGCCGATTGAGCGTCACGATGGCAACGCCGTCGACCACGGCCAGCAGAAAGTGATGTGGCGAGTAGTCCGCGAGCGGCACGGTCACAGGATTGGCTGGTCTGCTCATGCGGTCTCCTTGCTTTCCTCGTTCCGCGCTTTCCGTGCGCTATATCTCACCACCGGCCACGGCAATCGCCTGACCCGTAATTGCACCGGCGCCCTCGCCGCACAGCCAAAGCACGGCATCCGCCACCTCTTGCGGCGCGATCAGCCGTCCCTGCGGATTGTGCTTTGCGAGTTCGGCGATCGCCTGCTCGCGGCTTCGCCCCGTCTTCCTCATGATGTTCTCGATGCTGCCAGCAACCAGATCGGTATCGGTGAAGCCGGGACAGACCGCGTTCACGGTCACGTTGCTGCCGGCCATCTCCAGGGCCAGCGAACGCACAAGACCTACCACGGCGTGCTTCGCCGCCGCATACGCGCTCACATAGGCATACCCCTTGAGCCCAGCCGTCGATGCAATCGCGACGATGCGGCCATACGGGCGATCCTTCATCCCCGGCAGCACTGCCTGGACGGCATGGACAACGCCCATGAAATTGACGTCCATCATGCGCGCGAACAGCGCGCTGTCCGATTTCGCGAACGGCGCGGATTCGGCGCTGCCGGCGTTGGCGATCAGGATGTCGATCGGCTTTCGCGCATGCGCTTCGGTGATAGCGGCTTTCAAAGAGGCTTCGTCCGAGACGTCGGCGAGGGTCGCAAAATGTGCAGCACCCCGCGCTGACTGCTTCTTCGAGCGTAGCGGCGTTTCGGCCCAGCACCGTCACGGTGGCGCCGGCCCCAACGAGCGATGCCGCGATCGCACGGCCGATGCCGCGGCCGCCACCGGTCACCAGCGCGTGCGGCGTGTGTGGCAATCCGGACATGCGCTGGCTCCCTGAAATCTGCTGATCGTTTCCTCGGATATATTTTAACCTTCAAGTTTTTGCAACGAAAACGCCGATCAGCATCCCTGAACGCCTGCATGCGAAGGAGCGGCCCCGAAAATTGCTTTAAGTATAAAATTATCGCTTTCCATCCTCTACAGGCCTGTTAGCATCATAGCGCCAAGCAAAAGGATGTCGCGTGTCGCAGCCTGCGCCAATGATAACAAGGGACGGACGCTTCGCCTACGAAGCCGCCGGCGATCCGGACGCGATGCCCTTGATATTCCTGCATGGCATCGGCGGCGCGGCACGAGCCTGGCGGCAGCAGCTCGCCACATTCAGTGGTCGTTTCCGCGCGATCGCATGGGACATGCCGGGCTATGGCGGGTCGGCGCCGCTCGCCAACGTCAGCATCGCTGCCCTGGCCGATGCGCTCCAGCAGTTCATCGGACAGATCGGCGCCAACCGGCCGATTCTCGTCGGCCACTCGATCGGCGGCATGATCGTCCAGAAATGGCTGGTGCAATCACCGAAACTGGCGCGCGCGGTCGTCCTGGCGCAGACCAGTCCGGCCTTCGGCAAGACCGACGGAGACTGGCAGAAGTCATTCATCGCAGCGCGGCTTGGGCCGCTCGATCGCGGCGAGACGATGAAGTCCCTGGCGCCATCGCTCGTGAAAGAGCTTGTCGGCGATGGTCCTGATCCCGGGGGCATGGAACTCGCGCGCGAGTGCATGGCGAGCGTGCCGGAGGCGAGCTATCGCGCCATGATACTGGTCCTGATTGGGTTCGATCAGCGCAGCACCCTCAAGGACATTTCCGTGCCTACACTGCTGCTGTCCGGCTCCAGGGACAATAATGCGCCCGCGTCGATGATGGCGAAGACGGCGACCTACATTCCTTCAGCTGAATATGTTGAGCTCGCCGGCGTCGGCCATCTTGCCAACCTTGAACGGCCTGCTGCCTTCGACGAGGCCCTCGGGCGGTTCCTGAACTCCGTCGCGACCAAAGCGTAAGGTGATGCGCAATGACCATGCAAGTCAGCAAGACGATCGGCACGACTGACAAGGTCGCGCTGGATACGCCTATCTTCGATCCCGTCGCATTTCGCCTGAGCGACGAGCAGGCCGGCATCATCACGCGTGCGCGGGAGATCGGACAGACCGTGTTCGCCGGCCGCGCCGCCACTTACGATCGCGAGGCGATCTTTCCGACCGAAAACTATCGCGACCTGCACCGCGCGGGCCTGCTCGGTATCGCCGTCCCCAAGAAACATGGCGGTCTCGGCGCGAACTACCAGACCTACGCCCTGGCGGCAGCCGAGATCGGCCGCTATTGCGGCGCGACGGCGCTCACCTGGAACATGCATGTCTGCTCGACCTTGTGGTCGGGACCGCTCGCCGACGATCTCGACATGGACGCGGCAACACGCGCCGAGCACGAGCGCCGTCGCGCAATTCACTACAGGCGCATCGTCGAGGAGGGCGCGATCTATTCGCAGCCCTTCTCCGAAGGCGGCGCGGCAGCCGCGGGCGGCGTCGCCTTCGGCACCGAAGCAAGGCCAGTCGAAGGCGGCTGGATCGTCAACGGCAAGAAGATCTTTGCATCGCTCTCCGGCCATGCCGACTATT
Source organism: Bradyrhizobium sp. USDA 4486 (assembly GCF_054057995.1). Classification (NCBI taxonomy): domain Bacteria; kingdom Pseudomonadati; phylum Pseudomonadota; class Alphaproteobacteria; order Hyphomicrobiales; family Nitrobacteraceae; genus Bradyrhizobium; species Bradyrhizobium sp. USDA 4486. The sequence goes on along the minus strand of NZ_JBSRZV010000001.1, from coordinate 476,231 downwards.
ACGGCGTGCTTTGCACCGAGATCGAGGAAGGCGAGAAGGCTTCGCGCCGCAATACCCTCTACCTCGCCATCTCCGCGAAATCGGAAGGCGTTTCCGTCGTCGGCGACTGGGATCCGCTCGGTATGCGCGGCACGGTCTCACGGACGTTGCTGTTCAAGGACGTGTTCGTGCCGGAGGATTCCGCGCTGATGCCGCGCGGCGTCTATTTCCAGGCCGCGATGCGCTGGCCGCACATGTTCCTGACGCTGTCGCCGACCTATATGGGCCTCGCGCAAGCCGCCTACGATTTCACCGTACGTTACCTGCGCGGCGAGGTGCCGGGCATGCCGCCGGTCAAGCGGCGGATGTACCCGACCAAGCAGATCGCAGTGGCGCAGATGCAGATCAAGCTCGAGCAGATCAAGGCGATCTGGTTCCAGGCGGTCACGGAGGCGCGCGCCAATCCGAGCAAGGAACAGGTCTTGCGCGCCTATGCCGCGCAATATTCGGTGATGGAAGGCGCCAACGAGCTCGCCGCGCTCGCGATCCGCACCTGCGGTGGACAGGCGATGCTCCGCTCGCTGCCGCTGGAGCGCGTCTATCGCGACAGCCGTTGCGGGTCGCTGATGCTGCCCTGGACCGCCGAGCTCTGCCTCGACCGCATCGGGCGCGAGGCGCTCTACGAGACCGGCGAAACGGACGACTGACGGTGGACCTCTGTAGTCTGATCGATCGCAACGCGGCTTTTGCGCCAGACAAGACAGCCATCGCTTTCGAAGGGAAGCGGCTCAGCTACGCCGCGTTCGCCTCGCGTATCGAACAGACCGCAACAGCCCTGAAGCGGGAGCTTGGCGTCGGCCGCGGCGACCGCGTCGCGATCCTCAGCCTGAACCGGCCGGACTACCTGGTTCTGCTCTACGCCTGCGCGCGGCTCGGCGCGATGCTGGTGCCGCTGAACTGGCGGCTGGCCGTCGCCGAGCAGCTCTTCATCCTCACCGATGCGGGCGCCAAGGTACTGGTGCTGGAGCAGGCATTTGCGGGAGTTCTTTCTGAACTTGCGGCGGGGACTGCCGTCGTCGGCCTAGATTTCGCGCCGCCGCGCGGAACGACGTTTGAAAGCCTGCTGACTCGCTGCGCAGGAAATGGCCGCAATCCGCACACTGATCTCTCCTGCCCCCTCCTGATCGTCTACACGTCAGGCACGACTGGGCGTCCAAAGGGCGCCGTGCTGCGGCAGGAGGCGCTGTTCTGGAACGGTGTCATGAGCCAGCACATGCACAACATGACCTCCGACGATCATGTGCTGACGGTGCTGCCGTTCTTCCATGTCGGCGGCCTCAACATCCAGACCACCGCAGCGCTCCAGCTGGGTGCGACCGTCACGATCCATGCCCGCTTCACGCCGGACACCGCGCTCGCTGCGATCGAACGCGAGCGGCCGACGCTGACGGTGATGGTGCCGGCGATCATCCAGGCCGTAAGCGAGCATCCTGCTTGGGCGGCGACCGATCTCTCATCGCTCAAGGCGGTTGCGACCGGTTCGACCATCGTGCCACCGCACCTGATCGAGCGCTTCGTCGCGCGCGGCGTTCCCGTGCTCCAGGTGTATGGCTCGACGGAGACCTGCCCCATCGCGGTCTACACGCGCCTTGGCGGCGATCTCTCGCGGGCGGGATCGACCGGACTTGCGGGCCTTTGCTGCGAAGCGAAGGTGATCGACCAGGCAGGCCACGAGGTACCCGCAGGCACCCCGGGCGAGATCGCGGTGCGCGGACCTAACGTGTTCTTCGAATATTGGGGCAATGCGGATGCCACGCGCGACGCCCTGAACGAGGGCTGGTATCGCACCGGCGATATCGGGCTGTGCGACGCCGACGGCTATTTTTGGGTCCGCGACCGCAAGAAGAATATGATCATTTCCGGCGGCGAGAACGTCTATCCTGCCGAGGTCGAGCGCGTCCTGCTTGAACACCCCGATGTCAGCGAATGCGCCGTGATCGGGCGGCCCGATCCGCGCTGGGATGAAGTGCCGGTCGCCTATGTGATCCCGCGATCCGGCTGCAAGCTCGACGCGGACGAGCTGCGCGTGCACCTTCAGGCCCAGCTCGCGCGCTACAAGGTTCCGCGAGATATCGTCTTTGTCACCGACCTGCCGCGCACGGCGCTGGGCAAGGTCCAGCATTTCCTGCTGAAGCAGCTTGATGCGCAGTCGCGCGCACAAGGAGAAGCATCTTGAAGATTGCAGTTCTAGGTGGGGGGAACGGCTCTTTCGCGGCCGCAGGCGATTTCGCGCTATCCGGCCATGAGGTCCGGCTCTGGCGTCGCGATGCCGGTCAGGTCGCGGCACATCGTGCCGCCGGCTCGCGCATTCTGGTGAAGGATCATAACGGCCGTCACGACGCGACGCTTGCGCTGGTGACGACCGACATCGCCGAAGCCGTCAGCGGGGTCGAGCTGATTCTGTGCCCTGCTCCCGCCTTCGCGCAGTCAGACATCGCCCGCCTGCTCGCGCCGCACCTACGCGACAGCCAGGTCGTATTCCTGCCGCCGGCGACATTCGGATCGATGATCTTCGCTCGGGCCGCAAGGGATGCCGGCAACCACGCCAAGGCGAGCTTTGCCGAGACCGGCACACTGCCCTGGCTGACTCGCAAGCACGGGCCGTTCGAGGTCGCGATCACTATCCGCGCCAAACGGCTGCCAGTCGGCGTGTTTCCGCTCGACCAGGCGCCGCACGCACTTAAAGTGATCGGACGCGCTTTCCCCGATGCAATCGAGCCTTGTGGAGACGCGCTCTCTGGCGCGCTGATGAATGCCGGGCCGATCATCCACCCGCCGCTGATCGTGATGAACGCAGGCCCGATCGAGCATTTCGAACGCTGGGACATCCACAAGGAGGGGACGCAGGCGGCGATCCGCCGGGTGACCGACGCACTCGACGCCGAGCGGGTCGCGGTGCGCGAGGCGCTCGGATACGGCGCGCCGCATTTTCCGCTGGCTCACCACTACGCCAGGGAAGGCGAAATCTGGATGTATGGCCGCGGCTCGCATGACCGGCTGACCGATTCCGGCGACTGGCGTGAGCGCCTCGTGCTAACCGAGCATCGCTACATGCGTGAAGATTTGCGGCTGGGGCTGTCGCTGCTGGTGTCCGTGGCCGGCTTGGCCGCTGTGGCCACACCGCTGGCCAAGGCCTTTCTGGCCATCGGTGGCTCCATCTGCGGCGAGGATTTTGCGCAAGGCGGCCGAACGCTCGCCACGTTAGGGCTCGGCAACCTCAGCAAGGCCGAACTGCAGACGCTGCTTCGCAATGGATTCTGATCAATGACCCGTCGCGCCAACATCGCCTGTCTGGGGGCCGGGCGCATGGGGCGCGGCATCGCCGTCGCGTTCGCCTACGCGGGTCACGCGGTTACGATGATCGACATCAAGGCCCGTTCCGCGGAGGATTTCGCCAAGCTGGAGACCGACGCACTCGGCGAGGTCAGAATGACTTTTGCCAGCCTATCGAAGCTGGGGTTGCTGACCGAGGCAGATGTCGATCCACTCATTGCGCGGATCTCGGTGGTACCGGCTAACCAGAGCGGTGCGGCGCTGGCCGAAGCCGGAATGGTCTTCGAGGGCGTTCCAGAGGTCGTCGAGCTCAAGCGCGAGGTGCTGGGCGCCGCTTCAAAACACGTTGGCGCCGACACGATCATCGCATCGACCACGTCGACCATCCTCGTCGACGATCTCTCCGGCGCGATCGTGAACCCTCGCCGCTTTCTCAACGTGCATTGGCTCAATCCGGCCTATCTGATCCCGCTGGTGGAAGTGTCGCCCGGCAAGGCTACCGATCCCGCCATCATCGATGAAGTCAAGGCACTGCTTGAAGGCATTGGGAAGGTACCGGTGGTTTGCGCGGCGACGCCGGGTTTCATCGTTCCGCGCATCCAGGCGCTGGCGATGAACGAAGCCGCGCGCATGGTCGAGGAAGGCGTCGCCAGCGCCGAGGAGATCGACAAGGCAATCCGCTTCGGCTTCGGCTTTCGCTACGCCGTGCTGGGGCTACTCGAATTCATCGACTGGGGCGGTGGCGATATCCTGTACTATGCCAGCCGCTATCTCGAAGGCGCCCTCGGCAGCGACCGCTATCGCGCGCCCGACGTCATCTCACGCAACATGCATGAAGGCCGGATCGGCCTGCGCACCGGCGCCGGCTTTCTCGACTATTCCGGCATGGACGTCGATGCCTATCGCGCAAAACGGCTTCAAGCCATGGTGGACCTGCTCCGGCACTTCGACCTGGCTCGCCCGCCCGTGCTCGATCGCGACTAGCCGAAGACGTCCTGAAGCACGCCTTCCCGCACCACCGCTACGCCATCAAGCTCGATGGTCGTTCCCATCATCGGCAGATCGAAATGACCGGCGGTGTAGCGGCCGGCGAATTCGTTGGCGCCGGTCGAGAACAGGAAGTTGCCGGAGACGGCGCGAATTTCCGTGCCGTTGGTGTCGCGCTGATCGTACATCGACAACGCCTCATAGCGCGCGCCCGGGTTCATCCCGAAACCGACATGCGAGACTGCATAGGCTTCGCGATCGCCCCAGGCAGCGAGATAAGCGCGCATCATCGCAGCATCCGTGCCCTCGCCTTCCAGCTCGACGACATAATCGTCCTTCAAGGTCATCTTCACCGGCGAGGTCAGGTAGCGCTTGAACGTCAAATTGATGTCGCCCGGTGCCATCACCAGCGTGCCGTTGATCGTCCCGCTCTTGGGGAAGCTGACGACGATGCCGCCAGGCCAATGCGCGAGCGTGCCCGGCTTGTCGGTCCATCCCCAGACGCCCACCGTGGACGCACCCTCCATGTCGACGTCGAGCGCCGTACCAGCCTTCGAGGTGACGCGCATCCGCTTGGTCCCGCGCAGCATCTTTGCTGCCGCGCGCACACGCCTCTCGAGCGCGGGATCCGGCACCATTCGCTCCAGCGCCTCGGGATGCTCGTTGGAAATCACCAGGATACGCGCACCGGCCTTGAGAATATCCGGGGTCTCCACCGCATGCATCAGGCCCTCGATGGTGCAATCCACCACGAAGCCGGCCTGCTGAAGCGCGGTGATGACGGGGCCGAGCTTCTGGATCGCTTCGCTGGCACCCGTCGAACGAACCGGAACGATATTGCGGTTGCGCGGCGTCGGCATCACCAAATGGAACGGCCGCGCGCCCATGCGCAGCAACGCGAGCTCCGCCAGATGCACATTCAGCGCGCGCGACTGGGTTTCCGAAAGGATCGCCGCGGTATCGCCAACCTTGACGGCGCAACGCTCGAAGATCTCGCAAAACGCGTCGATCCATTTTGCCTCGATGCGATCAGCCAGCATGGTTCACTCCCGGTCTTGCTTCTTTTCGTCTAGTTTCACGCTTCGGGGAAGCCGCGCAGCAGGTACGAGCGCATCGCCCCGAGCAGCCCATTCAGGATCAGGCCCAACAGCGAGATCGTGATCAGCGGCACGAACATGTCGACGGCCTGAAAGGTTCGGGCCGCCGTGACGAGGGCATGGCCCAGTCCGTCCGTCGACGTGATCATCTCGGCCAGAAACACCACGATGCAGGAAATGACAAGGCCGATCCGGCAACCTGTCAGGATCGACGGCATCGCTGCCGGCAACACCACCTTGAACAGGATTTCGTAGCGCGGCGTTCCCGCCGCCATCGCCGACCAGATCAGCTTCTGCTCGACGGTCGATGCCCCGTAATAGGTGGACAACAGGATCGGGAAGAGCGCGTCCGCCGCCACCAGCGTGATCTTCGAGCCGTGGCTGAAGCCGAGCAGCAGCAGAAGTGCCGGATAGAGCGCAACCTTGGGCAATGGTGCCAAGACGCGCACAATCGGCCGAACCACGGCATTGATCGCGGGATTGGCTGCGGCGGCGATGCCAATGCTGACGCCGAGCACGACCGCGACCGCGAAGCCCGCGAACAGCCGAAGCAGGGTCGCCGCGATCTCCTGCTGAAATGTCCACGTCACGAGCTGCTGGAGCAACCGGCTGAAGACCAAGCCCGGCGGCGGCAGCAAGACAGCAGGCGCAAAACCGAACGATACAAGGCCTTGCCACAGCGCGATCACCAGGACGATGGGCGCGAGCCCGAAGATCACGTTTGTGCGGAGAAGGTGCGAGGTCATGAGAAGCTCAGCGGCATGTCGAACTGAGGCTCGGACCAGCGCACCAGCCACGCGCGGATCCGCTCGAAGATCGCATCGAGGCAGATGCCCATTGCTCCGACGATGATGATCATCGCAAAGACGGTGTCGTACTGTCCCATATCGAGCGCGTTGAAGAGGATGTTGCCGGCGCCAGACTGGCGGGCGATCATCTCGCTCGTGATCATCGTGATCAGCGCCAGCACGAGCCCGGTGCGGCAGCCGGTCAGGATTTCCGGCAACGCCGCCGGCAGCACGATCCGCACCAGTCGTTGCAGGGCCGAGAGCCCCATCGCGGCACCTGACCACAGCATCTTCTCTTCGACCGCCTTGGCGCCCTCGAAGCTGTGGTAGATCACCGGCAGGCTGACGCCGAGGAAGATCACCAGCGTCTTCGTGACATCGCCGACGCCGAGCCACAGCATGATAATCGGCATCAGCGCCGCTTTCGGCACCGGGTAAATTACCATCAGCAGCGGATTGAAGAAAGCCGCGACGGCCCGGCTGCGGCCCATCAACAGGCCGAGCGGAATCGAAACGAGGACAGCTATGCCGAACCCGATCGCCATACGCCGAAGCGAGGCGAGGATATTGATCAGAGACTCCTTGTCGCCAAGGATGTCCGGGATCGCGCGGATCGCCTCGAGCGCCGTTGGAAAGCTGTCGTTCTTCAGCGCAAGCGAGGCAACCTGCCACAGCCCCAGCAAACCGATGCATGCGAGCACCGGGGCAGCGCGTCTGACCAAGGCAGCCGGCGACATCATGAGGCGTGTCCGGCCTCGTCGCTTTCATCGAACATGCGCTCGATCTCGACGACGTATTTCTGGTAGCGCGGGTCGAGCAACAGCTCGTTACGCCGGCGCGGCCGCGGCAGATCGATATCGATCACCTGCCGGATGCGACCAGGCGATTTCGACATCATCACGACCTTGTCGGAGAGGAACACCGCTTCGTCGACCGAGTGGGTCACGAACAGCACCGTCTTGCGATCACGCTCCCAGATGCTCAGAAGATCGTTCTGCAAACGTGTCCGGGTGTGAGCATCGAGCGCCCCGAACGGCTCGTCCATCAGCAAGACTTCAGGATGATAGGCAAGTGTCCTGGCCAGCGCGACGCGCTGCTTCATGCCGCCGGACAGCTCCTTGGGGTAGAAATTCTCATAGCCCTTGAGGCCGACCATCTCGATCAGGGCCCGGCTCTGCGCTTCCGCCTCGGTGGCGCGTACACCCTGTTGGCGCGGGCCGTACATGACGTTGCCCAGGACAGTCTTCCACGGGAATAGCGCGAACTCCTGGAACACGGGGCCGCGATCGGGTCCCGGACCCGTGATCGCCTGCCCCTTTATCTTCGCCGCGCCGCTGGTCGGGCTGACGAAACCGCCGACGATGTAGAGCAGTGTCGACTTACCGCAACCAGAAGGACCGAGGATGGAGACGAAAGCTCCTTCTTCGATTGTCAACGAGATGTCCGATAGCGCCAGATGATCCCTGCGCGCCGAGGTCTGAAACACCTGCGAGACGCGGTCGATCTCGATGATCGCAGAAGCCGGCTTTTGTGACGTCGCCGGTCCCACCCATTCGCCCGATCTCGAGGCCACCACAGTCATCCCGTCTCCCACTTCACTCGCGCGCGAATGTCGCGCGGCGGATCTGCTGATGTCCTCCATCAGCGGCACGAGCTTAGCAAGAAACCTGCCAGACCGGCGGGCATTTTCGCAAGACTGCGGCGCGGTCATTCGAACCAGGGCCATTCTGCCGGGCCTTCATGCGTGACGGCTCCGCCCGGCGCCTGCCCGACCAACCGCGCATATTTTGCCAGTGCACCTGCGCGATGGCGCGGCGGGCGCTGCTTCCAATCGCGTCGGCGCGTCGCGAGTTCCTGTTCATCAACCAGCATATCCATGCGCCGGTTTACGGCATCGATCCGGATCCGGTCGCCGTCACGAACGAGCGCCAACGGACCACCGACAAACGCTTCCGGGGACACGTAGCCGATGCACATGCCGCGGGTTGCGCCGGAGAATCGGCCATCGGTGATGAGGGCCACCTTCTCGCCCATGCCCTGCCCGTAGATCAGCGCGGTGACGCCGAGCATCTCGCGCATACCGGGGCCGCCGACCGGCCCTTCATTGCGGATCACGAGAACCTCGCCCGCCTTGTAGCTGCGGTCGCGAACCGCTTTGACACAGGCTTCCTCGTCTTCGAAGACGCGCGCGACGCCCTCGAAGAACTGGCTCTTCAAACCCGCGACCTTGATCACCGCACCGTCGGGACAGAGATTGCCCTTCAGCACCGCCACGCCGCCATCGGGCATAATCGGCGTGCGGGCTGCATAAATGATCTCGCCGTCGGGAGCGTTGGCCGCGCCATATTCTTCAGCGAGTGTGCGGCCCGTGATGGCGATGCAGCTGCCATCGACATGCCCGCTCTGGATCAGCTCGCGGATCACGACGGCAGCGCCGCCGATATCGTAGACGTCCTTGGCGGTGTATTTACCGCCCGGCCGCAGATTCCCGATCAGCGGCGTTCGGGCAAAAACCTCGCCGACGTCATCGATCGTGAACGCAACGCCCGCTTCATTTGCAATCGCCGGCAGGTGCAGTGCGGCATTGGTCGAGCCGCCGGTCGCGGCGACGATTGCCGCGCCATTCTCAAGGGATTTCCGCGTGACGATGTCACGCGGCAACGGACCGCCGCGTTCCAGCATCTCCATGATCAGCCGGCCGGCGCGTCGCGAGATCTGCGCGCGCTCGGCATAGACACCTGGCACCATCGAGACGTTGGGGATGGTGAGGCCCATGGCCTCGGACACCATTCCCATGGTGTTCGCAGTGAATTGGCCGGCGCACGCGCCGATGGTCGGCAGGCAGGCACGCTCGATCCGCTCGAGCGTCGTGCCGTCGATCTCACCTGTCATGAAGCTGCCGACGGCTTCATAGGAGTCGAGCACCGTCAAAGTCCGTCCGTCCACGCGGCCCGGCAGCGAGCTGCCGCCGTAGATGAAAATGGACGGCACGTTGCAACGAACCATGCCCATCATGACGCCGGGAAGCGTCTTGTCGCACCCGCCATATCCGATCAGCGCGTCATAGGCGAGGCCGTGGACGACGGCCTCGATCGAGTCGGCGATCAGCTCGCGCGAAAACAGCGAGAACTTCATCCCTTCATGATTCATGCTGATGCCATCGGACACCGAGACGGTCGAGAATTCGCGCGGCGTGCCGCCGGCCTCCTCGATCCCCGTCTTGGCCGCGGCCACTTGGAAGTCATGAGTCATGTTGCAGGGCGTCTGCTCGCCCTTCATGCTGACGACGCCCACCATCGGTTTGGCAATCGCGACGTCATCGAGCCCCATGGCACGCATAAACGCGCGGTGCGGCGCCCGGTCGCGGCCGTCTGTCGTGAGTCGTGATCGCAACTTCTTCATACTTGCATCTTCTTCATGCAACGTCCCGGATCACCTGGGACGTTGCGATCTCCTTGGGTTCGAGGTAGCGCCGCTCCCTATTCCAGTGGCGCGACGATTGTCGGGTGCTTGAACTGCGCCGCGTCCAGCTTCGGCAACATTCCCGTCTCGGCGTAGATGTCCAGCATCTTCTGGATCGCCGGAAAGTTTGGCGCGGCACCAGGATCGCGACCGAAATCATTGTCCTTGAGCAGATAGGTCTCCAGCACGGGAATGGGCGCTTTGAGAACCTCGTTGACGACCTTCAGCGTCTCGTCGCGGTTCGCCAGCGCCTTTTTCATTCCCGAGGTGATGTCGCGGACATAGGCCTTGACCACCTCCGGGTTCTTGTCGACGAAATCGGCGCGGCACGCTTCCAGAATGTGCACGATGTTTGGCATCGCCTGCGACAGCGAGAACAACTTCCTTGTTCCGCCCTTCGCTTCTGCACGCGCGGCAAACGGCTGGTTCATGTTGACCGCATCGACACGGCCCTGGCGTAGGGTATCTTCGGAGACGGCAAAGCCGACCTCAACAAGCTTGATATCTTTGGCCGGGTCGACGCCATTCTGGTTCAACAGCAGATTGAACGGCCCTTGCGTGCCACCGCCGATCACGGAGATGCCGACCGTCTTGCCCTTGAGGTCCGCGATCGTCTTGATCGGCGAGTCATCCATCACCGCCCAATAGACCGAGAAGCCGCCGGGCTTCTCGAAGACGTGCTGCGCCACGATATAGGCCTTGAGATTGCCGCCGACCACGCCGTTGGCGAGTGACAGCGGCGCCTGTGTCGCGCAGTCCAGCGCGCCGGCTGCCAATGCCTGTGTCATCGGCGCGGTGCCCTGAAACTGGGTCCATTCAATGTTGTAGGTCTTGCCGATATTGGGAAACTCAGCCGGGCGGCGCATCATCCAGTACTTGGATTCCTCGGCCGGGATCGTCCAGCCGACGCGGATCGTCTGCTGCGCCCATAACGGGCTCACGCCGGCGCTCACAGCTGCTGCCGCTCCCAAAGCCAGAATCCACTTCGAAATGCTCCACCTCGAAACGGTTCGCATCGTGCCCACTCCGCTGCTCCGGCGCCGACCGGCGCCACCCAACCCGACTGCCGCAAATGTTTCATGGTTCAAACAATCAAGCAAGCCATGCGGGTTGACCGGTTTCGCTGCCCGGCCTGCCATGTATGGTAAGGGGCGTTTGCGCTGCGACAGAACGAGGCAACCTATGGCTGATGCGAGCAAGACAAACCCGCAAGGCGTCGAGAGGCTCGGCTATGTCGGCCTTGGGCTGATGGGGACACCGATGACCCGGCGCCTGCTCAAAGCCGGCTATCAGGTCAGCGTCTGGAATCGCTCGGAGGGCAAGGTAGCACCGCTCGTCGCGGCTGGTGCAACGCGTGCAGCCACGCCTCGTGACGTCTTGGCGAACTCTGATATCGCGTTCATGTGCGTCACGGATGCGGCCGCCGTCGAAGAGGTGATTTTCGGGCCGGAGGGATTCACCGCAGCCCCCGGCGGAGGAAAGCTCGTGGTCGATTTCTCGTCGATCCATCCTGAGGCCGCGCGCGACCTTGCGGCGCGACTGAAGGCGGCGAATGGCGCTGCCTGGATCGACGCGCCGGTGTCCGGGGGCACCAAGGGCGCTGAGGAGGGCACGCTTGCGATCATGGCCGGCGGAGAAGCCGAGGAGATCGAGCGCGCGCGGCCCTATGTGCTGGCCATGGCCCGCAGATTCACCCACATGGGGCCCACCGGCGCCGGCCAGACCACAAAGCTCTGCAATCAGGTGATCGTCGGTTGCGCGATGGCCGTACTTGCGGAAGCGACACGCCTTGCCGTGAATGCCGGCATTGATGCCAACCGGTTGCCCGAAGCGCTCGCGGGCGGCTTTGCAGATTCCATTCCGCTTCAATTGTTCGTGCCGCGGATGGTCCAGGGGATTCATTCACCGCCCCTCGGTCATATCGCCACGATGCTCAAGGACCTCGATACGGTGGCCGACGTCGCGCAGACGACGTCGACGCCGGTGCCAATGGCCTCGCTGGCGGGGCAGCTGTTCAGGATGGCGAAAGCCGCGCGAGGCGCCGAGGCGGACGCGCTGGAGATCTACAAACTTTCAGCGGCAGAGGGCTAGGCTGTCGGACGGGAATGAGGCCTACGGTTTCTTCTTGCGATCATCATCCGCCAGGAACCGGCCATACGTCCCGCGCGCAAAAAGGAGAGGCTCCTTGGCATTGTAGGCATAGGCCTCGACCGCGCCGAGAAAGATCACGTGATCGCCACCATAATAGCGATTGACCGCGCGGCATTGAAAATTGGCGACGCTCTCGGCGAGCACCGGCGCATTGCCGAGGCCCGGCGTCCAGTCGACGTCCGCGAACTTGTCGCCGGAGGATTTTGCGAACTTGTTCGCAAGCGCCTGCTGCGAGGTGCCGAGCACGTGGACGGTGAAATGGCTGGCATTCTGAAACACGATCAGGCTCGACGAATAGATCCCGAGGCTCCACAGGACCAGAGGGGGATTCAAGGAGACCGACGCGAACGAATTGCAGGTGATGCCATAAGGCTTTCCGTCAGCCGCCGTGGCCGTAATGATCGTTACGCCCGTTCCATATGTGGCGAGCGCGTTGCGAAAATCGCGGGGATCGATCGACGAACTGTCGCTCGCAAGTTCATTGGCAGGATCGGGAACGGCCGGCTGCTTCGGCAGGTCAGTCATCGGCCGGCCTCAGAGCGTGAGGTTCTCGGACGGTAGCCCGAGAGCCACGCGTCCATAGTTGGTTCCGGCCGCATCGAAGTTGAACGCAAGATGCGAGTTGATGGCGTGGGCGTCACGGAATTGCCGCTGCAACACGCCCGTGGTGAACAGGCCGCGGGCCCCGCTCGCCGCAAACAGCATTGAGACCGCCTCGGTGCACAGATTCACCGAAAAGGCTCCATCGCGTCGATACCTGGTCTTCGTCGCCATATCGGGGATATGACCGCGTCTCGCATTCTCCACGGCTTCGATACAGGCCGAACGCATGATCAGGCGAGCAGCATCGATCTTGGCTGAAGCCTCCGCGATCTTGATCTGGGTACTCTGGAAGTCGCTCAGCTTGGCGCGGTTGTAAGTCGAGATGCGATGACGCGCGACCTCCGCATAATCATCCAGGCACGCTTGCGCATTCCCAAGCGCGACGCCGGACAGGACGTACGGAAACAGCGAGAACACAGGCAGCGTATACGACGGATTGGGATTGACTGCGCTTCCGGGCGTCGGCCCGCCGGCAAGATCGCCGACGGCGACCGTCATGTAGTCGGGCACAAAGATATCTCTGACCTCGACGTCAGAGGACCCGGTGCCGCGCAATCCCGCGACATTCCAGGTGTCCAGCACCTTGTAGTCGCCTTTCGGCAGCAGAAAGATTCGATATTCGATGCCATCAGCCTCGTCATCGGAGTAGACGACGCTCGCGAGCATGTTCCACTCGCAGGAGGCAACGCCCGACGAGAATGGCCAGCTCCCGTGCAGCCGGTATCCATCCTCGACCCTCGTGGCGCGACCGGCCGGAAAAATGAACGAGGACGCAATCAGCGCATCCGGATCGCGCCCCCAGACCAGATCTTGAGCCTTCTGCTCGAACATGCCGAGCATCCAGTGATGGCTCGCCAGGTTGGCAAGATTCCAAGCAACAGACGCGTCCGCCCGGCCGAGCAGCTCCGCGCAATCGACGAGGGCGACGTAGTCGAGCTCGGCACCGCCAACGCGCTTGGGCTGAAGCATCCGGAACAGACCGGCGTCGTGGAGGTCTTTCTCGGTTTCCGGCGGAAGATGCCGAAGCTCCTCGGTCCGCGCCGCCCTCTCACGCAGCTGCGGCAGGAGCGCCCGGGCCTTCGCGATCATGGCCGCATAGGCGCTGGCTTCTGGCCTTGTCGGCTGACCCATGCTCGGCTCCTGGTCAGGCGCCATTCGTCTCCCCTGCTGTCGCATAGTTATGCGGCGGGAGCAGCGCCAAATCAAGCGGATGCGGCACCAGCGTGTCACGCCCTGCTCAAGGCGAACGAGCGGGTTCAGACCGATGGCGACGGCTTGGCTGATCCAAAGGCGCCCTTTTGTGCCAACTCCGAGATCCGACGTTGGTCGTATCCCAGCGTATCACGCAGGACGTTTTCGGTATGCTCGCCCAGCAAGGGTGCCGCCACAGGATCAATCGCGCCGGTCAAGCTCATATTGATCGGAGGCTCGATATTGGGGACCCATCCCGCCGTAGGATGTGGAATCCGGCTCAAGCGGTGGCGCTCCCGGGCCTCTGGCGCGTTGAATCCCTCCTCAACTGTGCGGAGATAGCCGACCGGAATATTGGCCAGCTTCATCTTCGCCATCCAGTTCTCGAGTGTATCGCCCGCAAACACTTCCGCGATGGCGGCCCGCAGCAGCTCCTTGTTCTCGGACCGCGCCTTGCGCGAGGCGAAGCGCGGATCGGTGATCAGATCGGGCCGGTTCAGCACCTCGACCACCAGGCGGCGATAGAGCCGGTCGTTAGCGCAGGCCATGTAGAGAGGGCCGTCGGAAGCCTCGTAGACCCCGACGGTGGGAGACCCGCTCGGAGAATTGCCGAACCGTCCGGGGTTCTCACCGTTGATGAGATAGGCCATGCCGTAGAAGCCGGTCATCCCCATTGCGATGTCAAACAGGGCCACCTCGACATGCTGCCCGCGGCCAAGCCTGTCCCGCGCCAGGAGTGCCAGCAGAATAGCGTTGCACGCGGACATCCCCGTCGCCATGTCCACGATGGGCGGGCCGGTTCGCACCGCTGGGCCATCGGCAAACCCGTTGAGCGACATGAAGCCGCTTTCCGCTTGCGTAATGGGATCGAAACCGGGACGCGAGGCGAATGGTCCGGTTCGCCCGTAAGCGGAGATCGAGCAATAGACGAGCCGCGGATTGAGCGGCGCGACAGCCTCGTAGTCAAGGCCGAACTTCTTCATGACGCCGCTGGAAAAGTTCTCCACGACCACATCCGCCTTGCGGATCAGATCCAGCGCGATCTCGCGCGCTTCGGGCACGGCGAGATCGAGCGCGATGCCGCGCTTGTTGCGGTTCAGGCTGAGATAGGCCGCACTTTCGCCGCCGATTTCGGCATGCTCATAGGCGCGCGTATCGTCGCCGCCGTCCGGATTCTCGATCTTGATGACGCGCGCGCCGAAATCGGCAAGCGTCTGCGTGCAGGCTGGCCCCGCCACGACGCGCGTGAAGTCGACGACCAGAAGACCGTCGAGCGCAGCCGGTCCGCCTGTCGCCCGCGACGGACGTTCCGGCAATTGAGGCTTGGTGGGCATCGACAGCGCTCCCTTGCATCGGCTTATGGTCGCCGAATTTCCTGCAGCACCAACTTAAAGCCCGGCGGCAACGGCTTCGCAAGTGGTTCAGCCGCATCGTTTCAATACGCAAAAAGGGCGCGGCAGCCGCCAAGCTGCCGGGCCCTCATCAGTGTCGATAAGGCTGCCTTCCGCTTCACGGGAAACCCGCTCCCATTGTTCAGCGAAGCCATTTCCGCCAATAAAGACTTTGCGGAGCGGCCCAGGGTGCTTCGCATGTTTGGCGGAGGACGCGCGACCCAGGAGTGCCGCAGCCGATAGCCCACCCGGATGAAGTTATTCACAGAGACCGGATTGTCCGTCCTGTCGGAGGCGATATTGTTCCATCCCACACGCCGCCCTCTCGCCTCAATTGCGCGCGCCAGCCTGCACCGAATGCCGCGTCCCCAGCCGCTGCAACACGCCGACCCTGGACGAGCAACCTCCATCACGACCATATGTCGCAGTGCCGGCGAACGCGACCACCTCGCGACCATGATAGGCCAGCCACCAATCTCAGCTCGAATTGCCGCATATCCGCGCCATTGAAGACGACGCCATCTGATCCAGATCGGCCAGGTGTCGGCAATCTCCTTATCGGACGCATCACTTGCCCAGCACGACTTTGACGCAAAGCCAGATGGCGCCCATCAGACCGGTGGCAATCCCCGTGATCACGGCCTTGAACGTGTAGCTCTGAGCCTGCTCTACGCCCTTTCTCCATCTCCGCAGCTGCTGAAAATCAACCCTCAGCTCCTTACGGTCGTCCACTTCGATTCCAAAAGAGGCCAGCAGCGACGCGACAGCCTTCGACACCATCGCATCGATGCTCTCCCGCTGAATGCTGTGCTGCTCAGCGAGCGTTTTGGCGACAATCGCTCGAATCTCGTCGACTTGAACCTTCACCGCTTGATGATCTTCGCAACATTCTCGAACCCGCGATTGGCGAAGAAGGACACCACGAGATTGGCCGCAATGGCGGCAAAGCCGACCAACGCGTCGGTCGTAATGAGGGCGAGAACCTTGTCCCAGGCAACGAGCTTGACCCCAAGCGCGATCGAGAATCGCGTTAGCGGCGGCGACGCGCGCCGGCGGCGTTGCGTTATCGCTGCGCATTATGCCGACGAGCACATGGATAGCCGTTCTGGTATAGCTGCGCGCGAGCGAGCGGATCTCAGTCAGGGTGCGCGCCCTCGACATCTTCCTGGTCGCCAGCAAGCGAACCGGCGCACGCTCGAGCTCGCATTCGATGATTTCCTCGTTCACGAGAACTCTCCTACAGCACGATTGCAACAGGGCGGCGAGCGCGCGCAATGTTAGATAAGCGCTCATAATCTCTCCTTCATAAGAAGATGCGCGGCAGATCGCGTGACCAAGCGCGATCGTTTCAGGCGCGAACCCTGTCTCCGGCCTTGGAAAACGCAGCCGCACGAGCGAACAGGCCCCAGCATCGCGAGGCCGGCACGTTCGCAGCGCACGGCCAGCACTGGTTAGGACGTCGCCATGCCGATCGCTCAACGCGGATAAGCGAGTGCGTGGCCGGGACGCGTGGGCCACCGTCCGATTCTGGAATCGAAAATGAAAAAGCCCGCCGCGGATTGTCCGCGCGGGCTGAACCAAACTCGTTCGATGATGCCAGTATGCCAGTGTTTTGCCCGGCGTGTCAAACGAACGAATTGGGGGAAGCGGCGTTAGCCAATCGAGGGCACCGCCAATGACAATCAAGACCTCACGCAAGACATCGCGAGATCTGCCGGGATGGAAGTCACGCCACGAAAAGAAGCGCGACACGCAAGAGGCGATCATCGGGGACGCCGGCGAGAGCGAGGACAACGGCCGCGATCTCCTGCACGGCGATGGCGGCACCGTCGCTGTTCCCACTAAGCCCGGCGATATGTCGCAGGACGATTAGGCGGACCGGGAACGTGTCAAAGCGGCGCGCCTTGACGTAAAGCCCCTCCTCCCAGCTCAACATGTGGTGTGCAAGGGGCTTGCTTCAAGTCCCCGCTCCTGCAGTAGAACCCGCCGGCTCAAGCACAAGCCGAGGGGGCACCACATGCCTGTAGTGATTCCGACATCCAGCTCGCGCGGCCGAGCCAGCGCAACGCGCGCGGCCAGGGACGGCCATGCGGTCGTCATCGCTGGCGGCGGCCCGACCGGGCTGATGCTCGCCGCGGAGCTCGCGCTCGCCGAGGTCGACGTTGCCATCGTCGAGCGGCGCGCGGGCCACGAGCTCGTCGGCACGCGCGCCGGCGGCCTGCACGCGCGCAGCATCGA
The DNA here is from genome assembly GCF_054057995.1 of Bradyrhizobium sp. USDA 4486. Lineage (NCBI taxonomy): Bacteria > Pseudomonadati > Pseudomonadota > Alphaproteobacteria > Hyphomicrobiales > Nitrobacteraceae > Bradyrhizobium > Bradyrhizobium sp. USDA 4486. The sequence continues at coordinate 459,011 of NZ_JBSRZV010000001.1, read as the reverse complement.
GATCCTCGATCAGCGTGGCGTCGCGGACCGTTTCCTGCGCGAAGGACAGGTTGTCCAGCTCGCGGGCTTCGCCTGGACCCGGCTTGACATCAGCGACCTGCCGACCCGCCACCCTTACGGCCTTGCGCTGCGGCAGAGCCAGATCGAGCGCATTCTGGCCGGCTGGGTCGAGGAGCTCGCGGTGCCGATCTACCGAAGCACCGAGGTCACGGGCTTCTCGCAGGACGAGACCGGCGTCGAGGTGACCCTGTCCGGAGACAAGACGCTGCGGGCGGAGTATCTGGTCGGCTGCGACGGCGGCCGCAGCCTGGTGCGCAAGACGGCCGGCATTGACTTCGCCGGCTCCGATCCGACGCTGAGCAATCTCATGGCCGAGGTCGAGATGAGCGAAGAGCCCGCCTGGGGCCTGCGCCACGACGCGCTCGGCTTCCACGGCCTCAGCAAGGCGGAGAGCGGACGCGTGCTGGTCGTCCTCACCGAAACGAAGCTCGAGCGCACCGGCGAGCCTGGCCTGCGCGATCTCAGCGAGGCTCTCGTCGCCGTCTACGGCACCGATTTCGGCCTCAAAAATCCCGCTTGGATCTCCCGCTTCACCGATGCGGCGCGGCAGGCCGTCTCCTATCGCAAGGGACGTGTGCTGCTCGCCGGCGATGCCGCGCACATCCATCATTCCGTCGGCGGGCAAGGCCTCAACATCGGCGTGCAGGACGCGGTCAATCTCGGCTGGAAGCTGGCGCAGGTCGTCAAAGGCATCTCGCCGCAAAACCTGCTCGACACCTACCACGCCGAGCGTCATCCCGTCGCCGCGCGCGTGCTGCGCAATACCAGGGCGCAGATCGCCCTGCTCCGCTGCGCCGAGGACGGCCTCAACTCCGCGCGCGAAATCATGTCAGAGCTGCTTGCCATGGACGAGCCGCGAAAACGCTTCGGCGCAATGATGAGCGGGCTCGAGATCCGCTACGATCTCGGCGAAGGCCATCCGCTGCTTGGGCGCCGCATGCCTGACCTTGATTTGATGATCAATGGACAGCAACGGAGATTATTCACGCTGCTACGTAACGCGCGATTCATGCTGCTCAATCTCGGCGTTGCGAACCGCTTTGACACCACAGCCTGGTCGGATCGTATTAGGCTCATCGACGCCAGTTACGAAGGTCCTTGGGAACTCCCCGCTATCGGACAGGTCACCGCACCTCAAGCCGTGCTGGTGCGGCCCGATGGACACGTGGCATGGGTGGGCGATGAGAGCCGGCGCGGCCTGATGGACGCACTCACGACGTGGTTCGGTTCGGCCGCTATGGCGTAAGGCACTCGGCTCAACATCTAGACATTCGCGCGATCGCTGCCGACAGCCTCGTCGACTTTGGCGAGCTTCTCAGGTGGCGGCGGCCGGCACGCAGGAGAGGGCATCGCGTCCCCACTGAGGCCAAGCGCCAAATCCACATTCTGTTTTGTTTGCAGCGAGTTTGGCGAGCTTGGAGGCAATATCGGCGTTTTCACGGTCATCGCGGCACCTTTTCGAGAGACAGAACCGCTTGCGGGCCTTCCAGCGACGGGGCCTCAATGGATCGCATTGGTGAGTTGCGGGAAGGCGTTCCGGATGGATGATGACGCGCTCGATCAGGTGGATCTGTTCAAGCGGCTCCTGATCGGGTTGCCAATGGCTGGACCGGTTTGCCCCAGCCGCGATCTGAAGGGCATTGGCTGTGACCAGCCGCGCGAGTGCAGACCTAGTCTCCCTGAACATGATGACGGAAAGCCGTTGATGACAGCTTCGGACTTGGTTCTTGCCAGCAGCCGAACATCCAGCAGCGTCGGGATCTGGAAAGCTTCGGTTGTCGAGCCGATTCGTCCCAAAGCTCTGCCGGTCAACCTGACCTCAACGGAAAATGGGATATTGAGCTCAGCGCGCGTTGGCATGAGGCCAAGGCACTGCAAAGCACCTAGCCGGATGACTAGTTGAGCATCGTGGTGCGCGGAGCTGACCAGGAAGATATGGCTTAAGCGGCAACCCACTCCAGCCCGCCGTAAGTCACTTCACAAACCTCATTCCGCACGGTCGTCGCCACCTGCCTCTCCGCCCTGCTGGTCTTCCATCCGCGGCGCATCCATCGTCTTGCGTCCCAGAAACGTATCGGGCGGCGGCTGCATCAGCACCTCGCGGCATTCGCGTACGAGTTGCCGCATGAATTCGGCCTGATCATGATCAATAGGCAATGGGCGATAGATCCGCATCACGCGCGCTCCCTGGCATTGCAGGCGGGAGCACGCTCGGTCTCTCAGCCACCGGCGCCCACGGACGAAGCCTTGGCCGGTGATGTCTTGCCAACGGCCCGAGGCCGCTATTGTTCAAAAGTGAACGCAAAGATCCGTCGCGGAGCGAAATGAGTAAATCGCTCAAACCTCTCAGACTTTGCCGAAAGATTCTTTGCAGGACGTATCAAATGATTAGGACTCGCGGCGCGTTGAAGGACTACGGTTGATCCATCAGCGCAAGGCTCGAGACATCGATCGGTGATGAGAACGCCAGTTGCGCTCCCGCCCTACTCGAAAGAGGGAGCACGCCATGCTGAAGCGGCGTCGATTCAAACAGACCAAGACACTCGACCAGCGGCTCGCCGAAGAGGTAAAGCGTCTGCGCGACCAGGCGCGCGCACTGCCGCCCGGCCGTAGCCGCGAGATGCTGCTGCGCAAGGCGCGGCAGGACGAGACGGCAATCCAGATCGAGGCCTGGCTTCGCTCACCGGGCCTGAGGGCTCCGACATGACGCAGCAATACCGCGCTTATCTCGTCGGCGAGAACGGTGTTTTCCGCTCCGCCGAAGCATTCGAGGCCCCGTCGGACGAGAAGGCGCTGGCCTTCGCGCGGCAGTTCACCCGACAAGGCAATGTCGAGGTCTGGCAGCTCGGCCGCAAGATCGCCCTGCTCAAGGCGACGTCCGATGCCGCTCCGCCACGCATCATCAATCCGTCACGCCCGTCCTGAATCCTCTTCTTTCGGAAAAGGCTCATAAGTCTTGCGGCCGAGGAAGGTGTCTGGCCTCGGCTCCTTCAGCACACTGGCCGCTTGCGCCGTCATCTCCCGGAGGCGGGCATTCTGCTCGTTGATGTGGGCAGCCGCCTCGTGCACGCTGTCGATGAGTGATCTGACGGTCATGGCCGGACTCCCTTCGCTGGCAGGCGGGAGCGCGATCGGTCTCTCAGCCACCGGCGCCTACGGGCAGAGCCTCGGCCGGTGATAATAACAGCATATGCCTTTCGACGAAAAGTTGTAGCGGCATTTTACCTCCAGATGCGTTTGCCGCACGCGCAGCGGCGGCGGAGGTGCACCACTGAATCTACGCGCTTTTCGCCCTCATCTGTCATTGTCATGCGCAGAAGAATGCAGCCTTCGAAGGGGCGTTCCTGCTCCGGGGTTACTCGGGAGCAATTCGGTTTCGGACCCGCTTTCGGACCGAGCTTCCGAGTTGGGCCAGACTTTGGGCCAGATCTGGGGTACGGGCGCGGCCAGCAGCGCCTCCGCGGACGCGATCATCTCGATGGAGCGTTGCAGCATCCGGAGCGTGACCTCGTTCCCGGTGCGGATGCGACTAATACGCTTCTGAACAACGATCTCCAGCCATTCCCGGTCATTCGGCAACATGGCGACTGCTCGCGGACAGAACCGGCAACTTAACTCATGTTAAGCTGATTGGTTCCTGCCAGTGAAGTCGCCGACGGCGATGCGAGCGCGGCAAGATCGGCAGCCGCGTTCGCCTCATTCCTCAGCCAGCTTGCGCTCGATGTAGGCATCCACCGTCTTGGCGAACGAGCGCTGCACGCCGATCGCAACGCCGTACTGATCGAGCGGGTCGCGCTGGATCACGCGCAGGCCGCGCCCGCGGGTGCTGAGCGGCGCGACGTTCAGATATTGGTCGATGGCGCCTTTGGCGAGCGGGATAGCCCTCGGATCGCCCCTTGCGATCAGCAGGCGCAAGAGGCTCTGGCACTCGGCAAGCCCAGGTATGGTGTCGTTCACCCTTGCCGCGATTTCGGCTTCGGCTTCTTTACGGGCTGGGTATGGGTGCCGAACAATGCCAGCAGAAACGCAACTTCTTCCTTCGAACCGATCTGGATCATGACCGTCTCCTTTGTCGCTCCGTTGGTCGGTGCCGGGAGCGAAGGAGTTCAGGACGATCTGGTTTCAGGACTGTTTCAGGCGTGCTTCGTCAGGATCTTGCGCCTGCGCGTGGGTGGCCTCAGCTCCGGTCGTCGCGGCGGGCCTTGCTCTCGGCGCGGGACATTGCGCTTTCGAGGATCGCGAAGCGAAGGGCCTCGATCTGCTCGGCATATTCGCGGTCGAGGCGCATTTTGTCCTCGCGCAGCCTGCGATTTTCCTCGATGACAAGAGCGGCGCGTCTGTGCAGCGAATCCGGCATGAGGCAGATATGCCAAGCCAGGGAAATCTCCGCCTTCACATGCGTTAAGTGAAGTGTCTCACGCCCGTAGCCCGGAGCGACAATGCTTCAGGCGCGCTCCGTCGTCTGGGCCACTGGCCTTCTGCTGCAATACCACGCAGCAAGGCCCGCAACCGCGCCGGCGGCGGCGTAGAGCATCCGGTCCCGGTCGAAGGGGCTGACGAGATAATTCCCGGACCAGCCCAGCGCCGCACCGATGCGACGAAGAGAGGCACGACAAGCTCCAGTCGCGCCTTGCGCACGCCGCACATCAACAGTCCGGCCGAAACGGCGGTGAACATGGCGATGAAAGCGAAGTGAACGACGCCGACAAAGAGCCCGGCGAATAGCAAGGCGAGCGTCAATCCCTTCGCCACCGCCGACACCAGTCCGCACACAAAGAGGACCGCCGTTGCCGCCGCGCAACCCGCGAACCAGCCCTTGATGTCTGCCGGGATCTCCGCGCCCCGTTCGGTCATGACCGCCATCCTGATACCGTCACCTTGCCGCTGGTTTGCCAGAAGGATCAAACTTTAATTCAAATGCAACGATGCGGATTCGGCGGAATGCAATGTCTTCGCGCCATGCTGGGACATGTCGGGCGAGATGATGGCGCCCGTGCTTCAATCGGGCTGGAGACATTGCCGATGTATTACGTCGCCGCTGCATTGCTGGTGCTGTCGGGACTGTTCTACTCCGCGAGCCATCACGAGCTCGGCCAGTTCGGCGCAAACATGTGCAGCTATGGCAGCGCGTTCTGCGAGAACCCGCTGATCGTCTTTTCCGGCGCGGCGCTCGCCGCGGCCTGGGGCATGTTCGTGAGCGTCAAATAGATTGCAAGGGGTCGCGTACGCGCATCTGCGGCGATCGAATTCCGCCGGCGGATGCGGTCGAGCCCGCTGCCAAGTGACCGCGCTTCGAGAGCTTTCGGGATGATGCCAATCTACAGGTGTTTTGCCCGACGGGTCAAGCAAATTTAGCATAATCAGAAATGCGCGACGGCAGCGAGCCGCAAGCCCAGGGAACTTTCGTTCCCTCCTTTGCATTTGTCAGGGAGACGCCGCACCGACCGACCCGAGCCCTTCGCCATGACTGACAGCGCCCTCACGCCGACGAAATCGGAGCCCACTCTGCTGCAGCGGCTGGGGCCGGGCCTCGTCACCGGGGCGGCGGACGACGATCCGTCGGGCATTGCCACCTATTCGCAGGCCGGCGCGCAATTCGGTTATGGACTGCTCTGGACGGTGTTTCTGACGACGCCGTTCATGATCGCGATCCAGCTCGTCAGTGCGCAGATCGGGCGCGTCACCGGTAAGGGGCTTGCCGCCAACGTCATGCGGATCGCGCCGCGCTGGGCGGTGCTGGCGCTGGTGGCCATGCTCGTTGCCGCCAACACGTTCAACATCGCCGCCGACATCGCCGCGATGGCCGAGGCGCTCTCGCTCGTCATCGGTGGCCTCAACCACGAGCACGCGCTGATCTTCGCGGCCGGCTCGACCCTGCTCCAGGTGTTCCTGCCCTATCGCCGCTATTCGCCGGTGCTGAAATTCTTAACCTTGGCGCTGTTCGCCTATGTCGCAACTGCCTTCACCGTGAAGATCCCATGGAGCACGGCGCTGCTGGCCGCGGTGTGGCCGAAGGCGAATGTCAGCGCCGACTATTTCATGATGGTGGTCGCTGTGCTCGGCACCACCATCAGCCCTTACCTATTCTTCTGGCAGGCCTCCCAGGAGGTGGAGGAAATGAATTGCGGCAAGCCCGACAAGCCGCTGCGCGAGCTGAAGCACGGCGGCAAACCGGAGCTTGCGCGTATCAGGACTGACACCATCTCCGGCATGCTGCTCTCCAACGGCATCGCCTTCTTCATCATCCTGACCACGGCGTCAGTCCTACATGCCAACGGCGTCACCAACATCAACTCGGCGACCCAGGCGGCCGAAGCGCTGCGGCCGCTCGCCGGTGATTTCACCTTCGCCCTGTTCGCAACCGGCATCATCGGCACCGGCCTGCTCGCGATCCCGGTGCTGGCGGGCTCGGCGGCTTACGGCGTTGCGGAGATCTTCGGCTGGCGCGCCACGCTGGAAGCAAAGCCCGACGAGGCGGTCGGGTTCTACACCATCATCGCCGCCGCGACCGCGATCGGCTTCGGCCTTGGCTTCACCGGGATCGATTCCATCCACATGCTGGTCTGGAGCGCGGTGCTCAACGGCGTCGTCGCGGTGCCGATCATGGTGATGATGATGCTGATCGTCTCGAGCCGCGCGGTCATGGGCCGCTTCCGGGCGCGGTCATGGCTGATCGCGCTGGGCTGGCTCGGCACAGGGCTGATGGCATTGGCCGTGCTCGCGCTGCTCGGGTCGTCCTTGATCGGCTGACCACGGCGCGATGAGATCGGGATGAATCGAGATCGCGCTTTAGGTTGATGTTCGGGCATGATCTTTTTGGAGAATCGCTTCGCACTTTTCCGGATCACGCTTCAAAGCGGCGACAATGCCGCCGAGATCTGCGAGGCGATGATGAAGGCCGCGAACACGGCCGGCACGGCGATGAACCGCAGGAGCTGATCAATCGAAAGCATTGCCGTCGTCCCCCAAAGACAAAGCGCCCTCGCCCGCCGCGTCCCCTCGGGCGTCACGGCGATCCGTGGTTAGAGTAACAATCGCGGCTGGGGTGGGGCTTGCGACCGGGCCTGGAGCGAATTCGACGAAGGCTTTGGCTCGACGACGCCGCGGCCCCAAGTCCGCCCGCGCGAGCTACGGCGCCACGGGATTGACGGTCGGCGATGTCTTCGGCCCCGGCCGCGCCGGTTCGAGCGGCGATTTCGGTTCGGTCGGAAGCACCGAGGCGCCCGCGGCACGCGCAGCCTCGCCCGTGGTTGCGTACATCGCGACATGGGCCGGCTGAGTCTTGGCGCGGCTCCAGGGACCGTGGTCGACGATCAACATTGCAGCGATCGTCAAGCCGGCCACGATCAGCGCAATCACACCAGGATGGCGAAGCGCCGAGGACATGGAGTTTGCGAAACGATCCGTTGCCATCGGAACACCCGCTGGTTTCCTCTCGCAGGTTAATTCAAATTGGTCAGGTGAGTTCCCCCTCGCATTGGCAGTTCCGAGCTGCTGCGCGGAACTTGATCGGTCCCACGGGTTCACTTCTTCACATCCGGGCGTGCATCGCCGACGAACTTGTCCCGGTTCGGCATTCTGATGGCCGCCGGCGATTTGGCGTCAAGGATCGCGTCGCCTGAACAAGCGCGTTGAGGTTCAGGACATAGGCCGAAAGCGCATAGACATCATCGTCGCTCAGCGATTGCGGCGCATTCTGCGGCATCGCGGGGCGGATGTAGTCGAACAGCGTCGGCGCAGAGGGCCAGTAGCTGCCAACGGTTCGGACCGGCTTTGCAGTTCCGATCGTGCCCGTCGGCCGGCGAGCCGGTCACCAAGGCGCCCTCGCCTTTGTCGCAGTGACACGACGCACATTGCTGGGCGTACACCTACGCCCATGCGCGACCGAGCCGCTTCCCTTCGGCAGATTGCTGCCGTCGCGGCCGATGTCGATGTTCCAGCCTGCGATCGCGGTGGTCGTTGCCGGCCCCGTAGCCGGGGTTGCCGGAGCATTCGAGGAACTGGATGCGCCACTCCGATGGAAATCGTCTGAGATCGTCCATCGTGAACATCAGCGGCCGTTCGACGAGCCCGCGCAGGATCAGCCTGTGCGGCGCCGGATCGATGGTGGGGACGCCGCCGTGATGCCGCTCGTAGAACAGCCCGTTCGGCGTGATGATGCCGTCGAGCTCCTGCAGGGGCGTACGACTGGACGCAGAGATGTACTGCTCGAGAGTCTTCGAGATGTTTTTGACCACGCCTTTCTCGAACGGCGAGGGCGCGCCGTAAGGCTGGCTTCCCGTGGGGTCGCCCGGCGCCTTCATCCACTCAGGAAGGTTTGGCGGAAGATTGTCCGTCTCTGCGGCAGCAGCAGCGCCCGCGCCGAGAACGCCACCTCCGATCGCTGCCGAGCCGGCGGTCAGGAGACGGCGACGCGTGATGGCACGGGATCGTCGTCGGAATGCGTCGTACTGGTCATTGCGGGCCCTCGGCTGGCGCTGAGCCCGCATCAAACAGTCCGACTGCGGCATTTGCAATTCGCAGCCGTTTGAAGAGCAGGCGATTTCGATCGGAGCTGATCTAAATCCACCGGCCGCAGGAGCAGTTCCTTTCCTTGCGGCGCACAAGCACGAGTGGCGCCGGGTCACTCCCCCGGTGCAATCGCATTGCTCGGCGTCGGCCGATCGGTGATCTGCTGGCCGAACAAGCTGCCAATCAGCTCGACCGCGGTGCGCGCGGTCCGGCCACGCTCGTCGAGGAATGGGTTGAGCTCGACGATGTCGACCGATCCGACCGCTCCGGAATCGTGCAACAGCTCCATGATCAGATGCGCTTCGCGATAGGTCGCACCGCCCGGCACGGTGGTGCCGACACCCGGCGCTACGCAGGGGTCGAGGAAATCGACGTCGAAGCTGACATGGAGCACGCCATTGCTCGTCTTGACCCGCTCGATGACGCGTCGGATCAGCACGGCGACGCCGAACTCGTCGATTTGGCGCATGTCGACGATCCTGATGCGTCGCGCGCGCATCAATTCCTTTTCGAGCTTGTCGATCGAGCGCGCGCCGAACAGATCGAGCCTGTCGGGATCGATCGAGGCGCGCGGATCGTCGCCCAAGAGGCGGTCAAGGCCCGGCTCGCCGCAGAGGAATGCCGCCGACATGCCGTGCATGTTGGCAGTGATCGTCGTCTCCGGCGTGTTGTAGTCGGCATGCGCATCGAGCCAGAGCACGAACAGCTCGCGCCCGCGCTCCTGCCAGTGACGCGCCATCGCGTTGACCGAGCCCATCGACAAGGTGTGATCGCCGCCAAGGAAGATCGGCAACGCACCGGTTCGCGCGATCTCGTAGCCTCTGCGGCTCAGCACGCGCGTCCAGCGCTGGATCTCGCGGTAGTGATTCGCCTTCTCGGGCGGCCTGTCGGCGAGGTCGGAGATCTCGGCGACCGAGAGATCGCCGTAGTCGACGACGTCGAAGTCGAGACTTTCGAGCAGCGTCGCAAGGCCGGCCGTGCGCAACGCCGCCGGGCCCATCAAGGTGCCGCGCTGCGAGGCTCCCATGTCGATGGGCGCGCCGAGCAAGGCGATGCGCCGGGCTCGATCCATGGTCCGGTCGGTCACGGCAATCTCCCGGGTTCAGCGAGGCTGCACCAACCTAACAGAGATTCGCACCCGGCGTTTCCCGGGGATTTCGCAACGAGATATGCCTCCGGCCGGAACTAATTCCCGTGCGGCGCATTTCCACTGCAGGCCGGCACCCGCCGTTTAAAACCGGCGCCTGTCGCGGATAGCCAAAGGTCTTCGGGCCCGCTGTTCCAAAACGAGCGCTCGCGCGGATAGCCAAAGGTGCCGGCCTCAATCTTTCGATCAGGTTCGGAGATCGCGCGCTTGAGCACGGAAATACCGCAGCCCAGTCCTCAGCCCGGCATGGCCGAACGCGCCATCGACGTCGCAACCGACGTCTCGCAAACCATCGGCGAGGTCGCAGGTGGCCTGCACGCCGCCGTCGATCGTCTCACCCATGCAATCGATGAGGCGCGAAAGCCCGGCCGACCGCTCGCAACCATCGCGGCGATTACCCGCGAAGCGCCGTTGGCCAGCCTGTTCGTCGCCTTCCTGTTTGGCGTGGCGGTCGCCCGCCGGCGCTAGCGGCCGAGGCGTTTCAGGCGGCACTGACGACGTCGAGTTCAGCCGAGAGAAATTGTGTCTCGAACGCCGCGGCCGGCATCGACCGCCGAAGAAATAGCCCTGCCCTTCCTCGCATCCCATGCTGACCAGGAAGTCGGCCGCGGCGCGGTTCTCGATGCCTTCAGCGACGACCGTCAATCCGAGCTGCTTGCTAAGACCAATCGTCGATCCGACGATCGCAGCGTCGTCGGAATCGGCGAGCAGGTCGAGCACGAAGTACGGTCTATCTTGAGGCCGTCCAGCGAAACTTCTTCAGATAGCTCAGACTAGCGTAGCCGTACCGAAATCGTCGAACAAGATGCGCACCCCGAGCTGCTGAAGCGCTTGAACATGTCGATCACGCGGGCCTCGTCATGGAGCAGGATGTCTCCGGTGACCTCGAGTTCGAGCAGCGAGGGCGTGAGGCCCGTCGCTTCGAGCAGGTTCGCGACCGAATGTGCAGCGCATTCCGGCTCTGCCCCGAACGCGGCAAGGGCGGCTGCCTCGAGCGGTATGAACCGTCGCCGCCGCATGCCTTGATGCGGCCCTTTTGCGGCGCTTCTCACAGGCTTGCCTAAATTTAATCCCGTAACCTGCTCACGATCGCTCGATCCGGGGGGTCCCAATGACCATGTTCAGCCGAAAGTGATCGGGGACGGGACAATGAAGAGGGTGTTTGCAATCCTGGCGTTTCTTTGCGCCCTCGCCATCGGCCAATATTTCGTGGTCAGCCGGTTCGCGATCCGCCACGAGACTTTGGCCTTGTTCGACGCCTCCCGCCAGCGGCCGATCTCGGTCGAGATCGCTGTGCGGCGCGATTACGAAAACAAGGCCAATCTCGGCCTCTGGAAGCTCCCGCTTGCCATCATCAGCAACGGCAACACCGTCAAGGCCACCGAGTATTCCTTCCTTGCCAACGTGCTCGCCGCGCGCGGCTATCTCGTTGCCAGCATCCAGCAGGACCTGCCGAGCGACCCCCCGCTGATGACCCATGTCGGCCAGCAATATGTCGGGCGGCGCGAGGTCTATATGCGCTGCGAGGCCAACATCCTCTTCATGCTGGGCGAGCTGAAGCGGCGGCAGGAGAACGTCGACTACGACCACATCACCCTCGTCGGGCATTCCAACGGCGGCGACGTCTCCATGTATGTCGCCCACCAGCATCCGGAGCTGGTGTCGAAAGTGATCACACTCGACAATTTGCGGGTGCCCTTCGTGCTCAGCGACAATTTGAAGATATTGTCGTTCCGCTCCAAGGATCCGCACTTCCAGACCGATCCCGGCGTGCTGCCGACGCCGGAAGAGGCGAAGGCGCGCGGCATCGACATCGTCCATACCGGCGCACAGCACACCGAGATGAGCGATCGCGGCCCCGACACGGTCAAGGAGAAGATCCAGGCGACGCTCGACCGCTTCCTGCGCGACAGCGCCAGCAGCGCGCTCGCGCCGGCCGACACAAGAAGCCCGATGATCATGAATCCGGGCGACTATTAGCCGGAAATCCTTTGCGGCAGATCAAGGCCGGCCACGGCCGGCCACGCTAGGAAGGGCCTCATCATCCCGGAGAGGCACGTGTCGCACTCCATCGAAAGCCTTGATACGAAAAGCTTAGGTCTGCCCGCGACACGGACGCCGGTCTTCGCGCGGCATCTCTATCGCTCCGTCCGCAAGCTGCTGCGATCAATCATCGCTCGCATCGATCTCTCGCAATTTCCGGGGTCGTGCTGCGGCTGAGCGCGGCCGCAAGCCATGCATGGGGGTTACTGGGTGCGCCAGCATTTGAGACGAAGCTGCCTGATGCTTGTCATGGCCTCGAGCCTCGGTGCGTGCTCTGCCCTCGCCGCCGACGCCAGTCACGGCGCCGAGCTCGCCAAACGCTGGTGTGCGAGCTGCCACGTCGTGGGGAACGGGCAGGCCCAGGCTAGCGCCGACGTTCCCACCTTTGCGTCGGTTGCGCGCAGGCCGGACTTCAGTCCTGAGAGGCTCGCCTTCTTCCTCCTCGACCCGCATCCCAAGATGCCGAACTTTCCCTTGAGCAGGACCGAGGCCGGCGACATCGCGGCCTATATCGCATCACTGCGCCAGTAGCACACTGCGTAAGCGCGACGCATCCCACGAAATGCAAATCCCTGCCGGAGGACCGACAGGGATCAGCAGAAAGGATGACGGACGGCGAATGAGCCCATTCGGTGGCCCGTCATGGACCTGCATCAGCATCGAAATGCGGATCGCCGCGTCAGGCAAGACCAATTTGTGGGCACGCCCTGCGCGAGCAGGGAATCAGGACTTGCCCTTGTTGCCCGGTTGCATGAAGCTGCCGGTCATCTGGCGCATGTGATCTCCGGCGCTGGTGAACTGGCTGCGCAGGAAGTCGGACTGGATTCGCATGGCTTCCTGAAGGTCGGTGGCATGGACGAGCTTGCGCGCATGCTCGAAGGCCGACTTCATGTTCTGCTCGGTGAAGGCGAGCGCCTGCTTCGAGACTTCGGTGCCCGCGCCGGGAACCGACGTCATTGATTTGGTGGCAGCTTCAAAAAACATGCCGAAGGCCTTTTCGGCCTGGTCAATCGTCTTCTCGGCCAGGTCGCGCAGTTCGGCCGGAACTTCGAGCTTCGGTTCGATCATGGTCGCACTCCTCCCTTTTTCTTAGCTAGTTACCACACTTGCCGGATCGGCTGCCAGCGGCCAGGCCGGGGACAAACGACGCCCGGCGGTCCGGCTCCCGGCAGAAAACGAAGGACAAGGCGTAAGGCCGGCGCGCCGCCAGGCTCAGGACAGGGGGTGTTCGGGCAGGGTTTCTTCGGTGGCGAGGTCTTCGACGAGCTTGATGACCTCGAAGCGCTGTCGAGGCGCGAGCTTCAGAAACGCGCGGAGCAGGCGCAGGCTTTCGACGGTGCCGCTTGCAGGGGCGCCGAGCTTGAGGTGCAGTTCAGCCGCGAAATTGAGGTTTTTCATCTCGCACCTATGACAAGCATCGGCATTCGTGATCCAATATCGAGGCCCCAGTCTAGAACCGAACGCCATGAGCGGATGTCACGGTGACGATCAGTTCGCGGCCGGGTGGCCCCGGCGGGGTAACACGCTGAACGACGTATCCGCACGGTCGAGCTCAACCGAGCAGGTTGCAATTATGTCAAGGAACAACCCATCCGGCAAGTCCAGCCATCGGCAGAGCGATGCTTCGTCCGCATCGGACCACGGCAATTCCGGATAACAGGAATATCGATCCTCGTCACCCACCTGCGTCAAGAAGCAGCATCAATCAGGCACACAGTCTCGATCGGTGTCAATTGGCACAGCGTTTCTGATGTGAACGGGGATGAGCGAGGTCGGACTAAAGTTTCTTCAGAGTGTACACGTAATTGTTGAGTCCGACTTCGGCGGTTGTATCGTCAACGGAATGAACGTCGATCTCACAGAGCTGCATCTCGTCGAATGCAGTCTGGAAGATCATATCGTGGGTGTAGCAGGTTACCTTGTACCGCGGCTTCGCACAGGCAAAGGGACGGGGCCCCGATCTCTCTTTCGCCTTCAAGCCAACCGCCTTGCCCATCAGCCGCGTCCGCTCGGTGTCGTCGGGCTTGCGTTGTGGATCGGACCAAGGGCGAGCGGCGCCGTCGTGATTGTCCAGCTGCTCACCGCCCGTGAACCGCCATTCAGGATCGCGCGACAAAGCGGTTGCGAAACGGCCACGCAGATCACGGGCGCCATGGGCCGATGGACTGAAATCGATTTGGGCGCGCCTCAGCACCAAAGGACGACGGCATGCTTTCTCGCTGCGATCTCATCAAGGGCGCCGCGGTCGCGCTTTTCACCCTCTTGATACAAGGCGCGTGGGCGCAGGAGACCAGGATCAACCTGTTCAAGATCATCACCATCAAGGACGAGATCGTCATCGGATTGTCGGCGGAGGAGCTGCAAGCGCTCGGCGGCAATGATGCGAGCGCGGTTGCGCATGCGCTGGCGCAGAAGCGCGATCTCACCGTCTGGCAATACAACGTGCATCGCGGCCCGAGCGGCGAATTGCAGCAGGCGCCGACCGCCAAGATCGGGCTCCTGGCCAACGCCTCGCTCCGCGTCGAACCCTACACGACGCCTTACCAGATCGTGCCACACCCGTAAGCGACGGACCGGCACGCCTACGGCCGAAGACCGCAGGCGTGGCGTGATCATTTGCGGCGGTCTGCACGCTTCGTCCCCGCTTCCGTCGCAAAGCCGTAGATCAGAGCCAGCCGGTCCAGGCATTCGCGAAAGCGGCGCGCAAAATAGTCGTTCCAGCGCTGCGTACGGACGGCGCGACGCTCTCCGATCTGGTTCATGGTCAGGCCCAGCACCAGCACGTCGTGCACCAGCGCCGCGCCGTCGGTGCCGAGCTCGCGCTCAACCCGGTTCAGCCGCAGCACCGCCTGGCACTGGCTCTCGGTGAGGGGCTCGCGCGTGCTAGTGCCGTCGACATATTCGCGCGTCGTATCCACCGCCTGAGGCCCCCGCTCCGCCCTCTCCCAATCGTTCTGAAAGGCGCGTCCGCCGCGGTATTGCGCCTCGTCGATCTGATGGTGCGAGTGCAGCCGGCCAAGTGGATCGCTGCGGACCGAGCGGATGGCCATGATCTTCTCGCCGGGGTCGAGCGCGAATGGATTGTCGATCTCGACCTCGGCCACGTCGGCATTGAACGGCATGTCGCGCGAGCGCCGGTCATGGATCCCGGTCAATTTGTAGGATTTGTTGCGTCGGGCACGTACCACTCGGATGCTCCTTGCAAGATTGACGATTGGACCGGCGGGTGGCCGCCGCTTCAGGCGGCGAAAACCAGCCTCAGCACGGCGGCACCGGCTGCACGGGCGGGCCCGGCTCCGGACCGGCGCGTCAGGCGCGCATGCGGCGTGCAATAGCTGGAGCCTGGCTGGCGCGGATGTCCGCAGAAGGTGATCTCCTCCCCGTCCTTGTCGCCGCCATAGGGATAGCGGCAATCGCCGGACGCGAGTTCGGCGAAGGAGATCAGGCGCGGCCGGACACCGATGCAGCGCAGCTTGACCGGCGCGGCCGGCTTCATTGCGGATTTCGCCGGCAGAATCAGGTTCGGCAACGGGCGACGTGCCGAAACCAGACAGGTCTCGCCTGGCAAGGACGGCACGATCGGCGGACTGGTCACCCGTGCCGCGCCGGCAAGTCCGAGCCGCTTGACCCGGCCGGCCACGGCGTTGCGCGTGTAAGCCGTTCCAAACCTTGCGTTAATCTGTCTCCCGATCTCCGCATAGGATAGTCCCTTGAGAAAATAGTCGCGAAGCGCGTCGGAGTGCTCCGACGGCCAATGACCCGGTTCCATGCTGCTGTCCTGTGATGCGCCTTGTCCGGTCGAACGACCGGAAGCGGCACACACATTCCGGTATTCCGAAGAGAGAGTCAAGGGACAATTCTGATATTCATAATTGCATTTATTCCGAATTCCGGACTACAACAGGACAGTCGATGGGCAATCGAGGGAATCACCATGTTGGACGTTGCGATGATCGAGCGGGGGCTGGAGAAGACGGGCAAGAGCAAGGGCGGCCTGGCGGCGGCAATGGGCGTGCGGCCTGGCGCTGTGTCGGAGATCCTCGGCGGCGAGCGCCTGGTGAAGGCCTCCGAAATCATTCCGATCATGGAATATCTCGAGCTCAACCTCGCGCCGATCATGGGCCGCGTCGGCGCCGGCGCGGTGATCGAGCCGGACTATGAACAGGTTCCGCCCGAAGGGCTCGGCGACATCACGCTGCCCTTCCCCATCATGGAAGAGACGATCGCGTTCGAGATCGTGGGCGATTCGATGCTGCCCAAATACGAGAACGGTGACGTGATCGTGGTCTACAAGGACCAGCGCCATCCGCTGTCGAGCTTCTACGGCGAAGAAGCCGTGGTCCGGCTCAAGACCGGGGAACGCTATTTGAAGACCATCGAGCGGGGCAAATCGCCTTCGGTCGTCAATCTGACCAGCTTCAATGCCAAACCGATCGTCGGCGTGAAGCTCGACTGGGTGGGAGAAATCTGCCTCTCCATGCCCAAGGGCCAGCTCGAGCGGCTCCGCGCCAAATCGGCCCGCCCCCGCAAGAAAGGCAAGTAGGGCAGCCTATTTCTGATTTTTAGAAATAGCGCTTGACTTTATTCTGTTTTTCCGAAACACTCTGCCGCGCATCCGACAAGGAGCGCGGCAGGATGGCTTTATGCAGTATTTCGTCGTGATGATCGACTACGGAGGGCGCGGCCGCGAGGCGATCGTCGACCCCGAAATCACGCGGCGCGAGATCATCTCGCGCGTCGTCTCGGGTGAATACCAGAACATCTCGTTCATCCACGAGATCGAGGCGAACTCGGTCGAGGACGTCACCGAGGCCATTCTGACCGAGGCCGCCCTCCCCCGATCCCGCCCGAAGATGTCGATGTCCAGGCGAGCCGGCTCGATCGCGCCTGCGACCTGCGCAAGCACGAGCGGACGTGACGCAGGGATAGCGAGCCTGCGCCAGCGCCCGACGGGAGATCGATCACACCGTCAGCACCGTCGATCCGGTGGTCTTGCGCGCGGCGAGGTCGGCATGCGCCTTGGCCGCGTCCTTCAACGGATAGGTCTGGTGCACCTCGATCTTGACCGCGCCGGACTTCACGACGTCGAACAGCTCGTTCGCCATCGCCACGAGGTTCTCGCGTTTGGCGGCGTAGGTGAACAGCGTTGGCCGGGTAACGTAGAGCGAGCCCTTCTGGGCCAAAAGGCCGAGATTGAGCGGCTCGACCGCGCCGGAGGACTGACCGAACAGCGCGACGACACCGAGCGGCGCGAGACAGTCCAGCGACTTCAGGAACGTGTCCTTGCCCACGGAATCGTACACCACCGGCACCTTCTTCCCGCCGGTGATCTCGTCGACGCGCTTCACGAAATCCTCGCGCGTATAGATGATCACATGGTCACAGCCATGCGCCTTGGCGAGCTTCGCCTTCTCGTCATTGCTGACGGTGCCGATCACGCTCGCGCCGAGATGCTTGGCCCACTGGCTCAGGATCAGTCCGACGCCGCCGGCGGCGGCATGGAGCAGGATCGTGTCGCCCGCCTTCACCCGATAGGTCTGCCGGATCAGATATTGCGTCGTCAGCCCTTTCAGCATCATCGCCGCCGCGGTCTTGTCGTCGACGCCGTCAGGCAGCTTCAACAGGCGGTCGGCAGGGATCAGCCGGGCCTCGGAATAGGCGCCGAGCGGCGAGGCGCCATAGGCAACACGATCACCCGGCTTCAAATCGGTGACACCGGGTCCCACTTCCTCGACCACGCCGGCCGCCTCGCTGCCGAGCCCGCTCGGCAATTGCGCGGGATAGAGACCCGAACGGTTGTAGATGTCGACGAAGTTGAGACCGACCGCGGTGTGGCGAATGCGCGCTTCGCCCGGTCCAGGCTTGCCGACGCTGACCTCCTCCCAGACCAGGACTTCCGGACCGCCGGTCTTATGAAAGCGAATGGCATGGGTCATGGGCGTTGCTCCCTTATTGTTGAGGTGAAATCCGAACACCGGATCGGCCTGTGAAATAGGCATTTGGTCCGCCCGTTACAGTACAGAGCCGTAACAAGAATGTCACAGCGAACCACAAACGTCGGCCGTTCCGTCTATGTTCGAAAGAGTTGATGACGGCCTTCAGGCAACCGGCAGTAGCCTTCGCGCGGGGTTTGATGGGTCGCCTGCGAAGGAGAGCCGAGATGCCAGCTTATGTACAGCATCATCAGGATATCGAAATCGCGCCTGTGATTTGCCCGACGTGCATAGGGTTCCTGCCAATGTATGTCCGCGAGGTCGAGCCGCATTGGAGCCTTGCCAAGATCGACTTCGTCTATGAATGCGCCGATTGCGGCGCCGAGGTCAGACAGACCATCCGCAAGCACTGATCACGCGAACGGCGACCTACGTAACTATTTGCGTTTCGCGGAAAAAACGCCGTTCGCGCGGAGCTGATGTCTCCCAAACGAGGCTTGTTCTTTGCCGGGAACGCAGGCAGAACAAGCCTCCAACAGGACCTTTGGGAGCGCTATTTCGTGGCTGATCAGAAGGCCTCGACGTCGATCGAGGCAGTGGAGAGCGGCCTCGCCGCGCAGGGCTATATCGCGAGCCGGCAGATCGCGACCGCTGTCTATTTGTCGCAAAAGATCGAAAAGCCGATCCTGGTCGAGGGCCCCGCGGGCGTCGGCAAGACCGAGCTCGCCAAGGCGATTGCCGCCTGGCGCGGCATGAAGATGATCCGCCTGCAATGCTACGAGGGCCTCGACGAGGCCAAGGCGCTCTACGAGTGGAAATACGCCAAGCAGCTGCTCTACACCCAGATCCTCAAGGACAAGCTTGGCGAAGTGCTCGGCGGCGCGCAGACGCTGCACGCCGCACTCGACCAGTTGCACGATTTCGGTGACGTCTTCTTCTCCAAGGAATTCGTCGAGCCGCGCCCCCTGCTCCAGGCGCTGGAGCAGCCGGGCGGCTGCGTCCTGCTGATCGACGAGATCGACAAGTCGGATGCGGAGTTCGAGTCCTTGCTGCTGGAGATCCTCTCCGACTTCCAGGTCACGATCCCCGAGCTCGGCACGGTCTCCGCGATCACGCCGCCGACGGTGATCCTCACCTCCAACAGCGAGCGCGATCTCGGCGACGCGCTGAAGCGGCGCTGCCTGCATCTGCATATCGGCTTCCCGGAGCAAAGGCTCGAGGAACGCATCGTCGAGAGTCGCGTGCCCGGCATCTCGCAGGCGCTGCGCCGGCAGATGGTCGGCTTCATCCACGAGGTCCGCTCACTCGATCTGAAGAAGCTGCCCTCGGTCAGCGAGACCATCGACTGGGCGCGCGTGCTGGTGCTGCTTCAGGCGACCGAACTCGACAGCGAGATCGTCAAGGACACGCTCAACGTGCTCCTGAAGTATGAGGCCGACATCGAGGCCGCATCGCCGCAGGTGACGACCTTCATTGCCAAGGCGGCGCGGTCCAACGTCTTCGGTTGACGCCGATGCGCGAGAACCTTCATCGTTTCTTTCGGGCGGCGCGCGGCGTCGGCGTCCACGTCTCGCCTGCCGAAAGCATCGATGCGATGCGGGCGGTGTCGCAGGTCGGCTTTTCCGACCGCGCGATCCTGCGCGACGCGCTGCTGCTGACGCTTGCCAAATCGCAAGACGAGAAGCTGGCGCTCGGCGATTGTTTTGATCTGTTCTTCAGCCAGCCCGAGCCGCGGCAGGATCAGCCGGAGGCAGACGATAACGACGGCGCCTCACAGGACGCGGACCAATCTCACTCATCTGCCTCGGCGAGTGAAGCGGGCGAAGCTCAGCCTTCGGAAGGATTGGGCCCGCTGGCGCAGATGTTGCTGGCGCAGGACCGCAACGCGATCCAGGCTGCCATCGCAAGCGCTTCCGGTGCAGCCTCGCTGTCCGACATCCGCTACTCCACCCAGCGCGGCATCTTCTCCAGCCGCATCCTCGACGCCATGGGCCTGCAGCGCCTGCGCGACGATCTCGACGAACTCGCGGCGACCAATCCGTCGCTGGCCGAGCGTCTTCGCGCCGCGCTCGATGGCTTGCGCGAGGCGGTCCGCGACACGGTCTCGCAAGGCCTTGCCCTCTACGCCCGCGAGGAGGCCGAAAACCTGCGCAACGAAATCCTGCGCAACGCGCCGCTCGCCCGCATCGAGCGGCGCCAAGTCGCGGAGATGCGCGCCCTCATCCGCCAGATCGCGCGGCGCCTGCGCGAGCGATATTCGAAGCCGCGCAAGCGCCAGCGCCGCGGCCATCTCGACGTCCGCCGCACGCTGCGCCGCAACGCCGCCTGGGGCGGCGTGCCGTTCCTCACCGCATGGAAGCGCAAGCACCGCGACCGGCCGAAGATCGTTGCGCTCTGCGACGTTTCCGGCTCGGTCGCGCAGGTCTCCGATTTCTTCCTGCTCCTGATCCACTCGCTGCACGAGGTCGTGGACGACGTCCGCTCCTTCGCTTTCTCCTCGCACCTGATCGAGGTCAGCGGCGTCCTGGAACAGAAATCGCCGGAAGAGGCGATGGCGGAGATCATGTCCAATGTCGGCTTCGGCTCGTCCGACTACGGCTCTTCGCTGGTCGATTTCGAGAAAGATTTCATGAGCACGCTGACACCGCAGACCACGGTGATCGTGCTGGGCGACGCCCGTAGCAACAATCTCGATCCGCGCGCCGACATCCTGCGCCGCATATCCGAACGCTCGAAGCGGCTAGTCTGGCTCAATCCCGAGGGAAGGCTCGCCTGGGGCTTTGGCGATTCAGAGATGCCGCGCTACGCGACCTTTTGTACGGTCGTGCGTCAATGCGCCAGCGCGCAGCAACTCGAGCGCGCGGTGTCCGATATCGTGGCGACTTATCAGTAAGCCGAGAGGACGCGGCACAAATCAGCCTCGCGCAAGCTCCGCGTGAGAGGCGTTGCATTCCCGGAAGTGATAGGCGATTTCGTCGAGCGCGCGTTGCTCCCATTCCTGGGCTTGCGCGAGCCAGAAAACGCGGCGTTCCGAATCGAGCGCAGCGCGTTCCCGGCACAAGGATTCCTGACTGCGAATTGCCAGCAGCCTGTTCATGCACTCCACTCCTGCCGTGTGAAGCCATTCCTGCAAATTCAAGCTAACAGAGTCTCGAACCGGTCGTCTCGTAATTTCTGTGCATGCTGCGACGCAGAATGGGACAGCAGCAGTGCAGCGCAGTAGCTTGCGGCGCAACATCAAGCCTGGATCATCAATATGTGATTGCGACGAGGGACGATATTTGCGCCCACGCGATCTTAACCTTTGTGGCGCAACGAAGTGCCGCAATTCGTGAAGAGAAGTTCTAAACACTTCACCGAATTCCCGACTCATTGTCGTCGCATGGTCTTCATGCAGCGCCGCTAACAGGGGCGCGCGAACTGCACTATCGCTCGAGGCAATATGAACGACGATTTCGACTTCGATCTTTCACCGGACCAATGGGAAGCCCTGCGCACGCTTCGCAACCCGCTGTCGAACGGTCGCCTCTCCAAAGCCTATCTCGTCGAAAGCCTTGTCAAGCTCGGCCTCGTTGTCATGAATGAGGGCGTGCCGGCCATGACGCCCATAGGACGCAAGGTGCTGGTGCGCGGATCGTGCCGGCTGCTCGATCTCGTCGCGTGATGAGGTCGCCTGCTGCCGAGCAACCGCGCCATCGCCTGAAAAATAATCTTTAGCTCTGCACCGAAATCGGATTTGCTTCTTGCGACAAGATCCGCCGCGCAGCGACGCGGCGCCAGACAGCTAAGGGAGCTGATCATGAACGGGCTTGGCGGGCTGAACAAATCTCCCAACGGCGTGGTCATCGGGCTGGTGCAGTTGCAACTGCCAAATGTCGTGACCAAGGCCGATCTGGCCAAGCAGACCGAGCGCATCGTCTGGATGGTCGGCAAGGCGCGCCGCAATCTCTCCACGATGGATCTGGTGGTCTTCCCCGAATATTCGCTGCACGGCCTCTCGATGGATACCAATCCCGAGATCATGTGCCGCCTCGACGGGCCCGAGGTCGCGGCCTTCAAGCAGGCTTGCATCGACAACAATATCTGGGGCTGCTTCTCCATCATGGAGTTCAACCCGAATGGCAATCCCTACAATTCAGGTCTGATCATCGACGATCACGGCGAGATCAAGCTCTACTACCGAAAGCTCCATCCCTGGATTCCGGTCGAGCCATGGGAGCCCGGCGACATCGGCATTCCCGTGATCGAGGGGCCGAAAGGCGCCAGAATCGCGCTGATCATCTGCCATGACGGCATGCTCCCGGAGATGGCGAGGGAATGCGCCTACAAGGGCGCGGAGATCATGATCCGCACCGCCGGCTACACCGCGCCGATCCGCGAAGCCTGGCGCTTCACCAACCAGGCCAACTCATTCCAGAACCTGATGGTCACCGCCAATGTCTGTATGTGCGGCTCGGACGGCTCGTTCGATTCCATGGGCGAAGGCATGATCGTCAATTTCGACGGCACCGTGCTGGCGCACGGCACCACCGGGCGCGCCGACGAGATCATCACCGCCGAGGTGCGGCCCGACCTCGTGCGCGAGGCTCGCATCAATTGGGGCGTCGAGAACAACATCTACCAGCTCTGGCACCGCGGCTATGTCGCGGTGAAGGGCGGCGCGATGGACTGCCCCTACACCTTCATGCAGGATATGGTCGCGGGCACCTTCCGGTTGCCTTGGGAAGACCAGGTCAAGGTGACCGATGGCACGTCCTGCGGTTTCCCGGCACCGACGCGGATGTTCGGCAAAACGGCGAAAGCGGCAGAATAAGACCGCTTCCACCAGCGATCCGCGACATTCTGGCACGGTTGTTGCTCCTTTGTGACGTCCAAGTCGCGTCAAACCGGGGAGTTTCGCCCATGTCGACCATCACCGCGGCACCCACCGCCGAACCGAAGCCGCTCTACACCTCGCTGTTCGTCCAGGTCCTGGCCGCGCTGGTGCTCGGCGTCGTCCTGGGCATGGCCGCTCCGGACTTCGCCATCGGGCTTAAAATCCTCAGCGACGCCTTCCTGAAGCTGATCTCGATGATCGTGGCGCCGATCGTGTTCTGCGTCGTGGTGCACGGTATTGCCGGTGCCGGCGACCTCAAGAAGGTCGGTCGGGTCGGCGTCAAGGCGCTGGTCTATTTCGAGGTGATGACGACGGTCGCGCTCGTCGTCGGCCTGCTGCTCGCCTACATCTTCGGCCCCGGCCACGGCATGAACATCGATCCCTCGACGCTCGACGCCAAGGCGCTCAACACCTACGCCGACAACGCCCATAAGCTGTCCGGCGGCGGCATCGGCGCCTTCCTGATGAACGTGATCCCGACCACGTCCTTCGACGCGCTGTCGCGCAACGACGTGCTCCAGGTGCTGTTCTTCGCCGTGCTGTTCGGCGTCGGACTGGCGCTGGTCGGCGGCGAGAAGGGCGGGCTCGTCACCTCAATCATCGATGCCGCCTCCACCGTACTGTTCCGCGTCATGGGCCTGATTGTACGAGTCGCGCCGCTCGGCGTGCTCGGCGCGGTCGCCTACACCGTCGGTAAGTACGGCGTTGGCTCGCTGAAGCAGCTCGTATCACTGGTGATGCTGTTCTACGTCTCGGTGGGCATCTTCGTGCTGGGCGTGCTCGGTGGCGTCATGGCACTCGCCGGACTCAATATTCTCAAATTCCTCGCCTACCTGCGCGAGGAGCTCACCATCGTGCTCGCGACCGCCTCCTCCGACGCGGTGCTGCCGCAGATCATGAAGAAGCTGGAGCGGATGGGCGTGAAGGATTCGGTCGTCGGGCTCGTCATTCCGACCGGCTATTCCTTCAACCTCGACGCCTTCTCGATCTACCTCACACTCGCGGTCGTCTTCATCGCGCAGGCGACCAACACACCGCTGTCGTTCGGCGACCTGCTGCTGGTGCTCGGCGTCTCGTTGATCACGTCAAAGGGCGCGCATGGCGTGCCGGGCTCGGCGATCGTGATCCTGGCCGCGACGCTCAACGCGGTGCCGAGCATTCCCGCGATCGGCCTCGTGCTGGTGCTGTCGGTCGACTGGTTCATCGGCATGGCCCGCGCGCTCGGCAACCTCATCGGCAACTGCGTGGCGACGGTTGTCGTGGCCGCCTGGGAAGGCGACCTCGACCGCGCCAAGGCGGCCAAGGTGCTCGAGGGTGGCGAGGTCGTGGACGTGACCGCGGGATAGCGCCCTCGAGGCTCAGTCGTTCCACTGGAGGAGCGGCGCTCCATACGCCCTCCTCCAGACCGACAGGAAGCGCGGAAACCAGGAATGCGCCACGGCGCCCTTGTAGGCCCAGGTGCTGTACTTCAGTCCCTGCTCCGAGATCAGCTCCTGATAGCCGCCGTGAACCTCGGTCGCGGTGCGGATGTCCTTCAATATCCCTCGCGCGCAGGCGCGGTAGGTATCGCTTCCCGAAAATTCATCGAAGTCCAGCATGCGATCGGCGAACTCGACGTTGAACGTCGGCCAGGAGGAACGCCCCTGGTAGGCCGGCGCGGCGATCTTGTGGATCATCTTGCTGCGCGGATTATCCGCCGACACCAGGAAGTGAAACGTGCTGGGGACGCGGAAGCGCGGCTCGGCGATGATCAGATCCGTCGTCGCCGCGAACAGCGCGCGCTCGCTCGCATCGTTCATGTTCCAGAAGCCCCGATGCACGCCGACGAAATCCAGTGCAACCTGAGACACCGGCGTGCCCGCCGGGCTATCCAGGGAATGCCTGATATAGCCATTCTTGCCGAACAGACGGAGCAGGCCGCTCTTGTACTCTGCAAGATCGCGCCCGAGCAGCCGCTTCAGCTCGTTCTCCTCGACAATGCCGAGCTGCACGCCCCACACGAACGTCGTGTAAACGCAGGCATTGGTGACGAAACGCCGGCGCTCGGCGCGGGTATCTGTCGCCGCAGAGCGCGGCCCGCCGGCGTCGCAGAGCAAATATCTGGTGCCGTCGGCGTCGAGCGGTTCGAGCTCGCTTGCGAGCTTCAGCATCGCGCGCTTCAAATCGCTGCCGTACTCGGCCAACAGCAAGCGGCCGGCATGGGCGCATTGCGACATCGCCAGATAGGCCGAAGCCCGCTCCTCCGCGGAGATCATCTGCCGGAGACCGGCGAGAACGCCAAGCAGCGTATCCGACGGGCGCGAGAAATAGTTCACGCCGAGGTAGCGGCCACGCCCCGCCGGAACGATGGTCGTCGTCACGACGTCGGCGCGAACCGCCTCGAGCAGCAGGCGAATGCTCTTGTCGAGCAGCCGCGTCCGCCGCACCGCGTCCTGCGGATCCATGATGGTTTCAGGGTCGAGAACGTCCGGATAGAACCAGGCGAAATCGCGGGGATAATAAGCCGATGCGTGCGGTGCGCCGGTGACGAGGAAGGCCTCGGTCGCCGAAAAGGCGCTGTCCATCGAGTGTCGGTAAAGGTCTTCAATGGTCGACGACGAATGGGGTGATTGTCTCAGGAATCGATCACCGAGGAAATTGACCGCCTGAAGAGCGTTGGCGACGAAGGTCGCAGCCATGCCCTGGTAAAACCGGTTCTCCCGATGTGACGGAAAGGAAATATCGCTGTTCATCTGTGCAGGTCGGTGATGTCTCGTGACCCCCGTGACGGCGGTCGCCCATTTTACACATGTCCAATTCGTGTCTCTACCCGGTGACTTGCGGGCTTCATGACCGTCAGCTTGCGCCGGCGCGGTTTTGGTGCGGCCTGAAATTCTCGATCACCCTGAGCAGCACCCGCGCGCCGGCATCGGCATCGGCAAGCTCGACATGCTCGTCCGGATGATGGCTGATGCCGCCACGGCAGCGGACGAAGATCATGCCGACATCGGCGATGTCGATCATCGCCATGCCGTCGTGTCCCGCCCCGCTCGGCAGCTCGAACACGGCAAAGCCTTCCGCGGCGATCGCCTGCGCGATCTGGTCCTTGAGCCATGGCGCGCAAGGCGCGGTGCGGTTCTCGTGGGTGACGTCGAGCTGAAGCGTCAATTGCCGGCGCTTTGCAATCGCCTCGATCTGCCTGACGACATCGGCCACCGCGCGCTTGCGGTGCATGTCGGTCGGCGCGCGCATGTCGATGGTGAACGACACCTCGCCCGCAATGACGTTGGTCGCGCCGGGCCTCGCCTGGATGTAGCCGACGGTGCCGACCAGCCCGCCCTCGTCGGTTCGGCAAAACTCTTCGATCGCGCCGATGCATTCGGCGGCGCCCGCCAGCGCATCGCGCCGCAGCGCCATCGGCACCGTGCCGGCGTGTCCGGCCATGCCGGTCAGCCGCGCGGCAAGCCGTGTTGCCCCGGCAATTGCCGTGACCACGCCGACAGGCAGGCCTTGCGCTTCCAGCACCGGCCCCTGCTCGATGTGCAATTCGAGATAGGCCAGCAGCTCGCGCCGCGTCCGCGCCGCCTTGCCGATGTGCTCCGGATCGAGCCCGAACTGAACCAGCGCATCGCGCATCGAGACGCCGTCGCGGTCACGCGTGTTCAGAACGCTCTCGTCAAAGGTGCCTGCGACCGCGCGGCTGCCGAGCAGCGTGGAGGCAAAGCGCACACCTTCTTCATCGGCAAATCCGACCACCTCGATCGCGAACGGCAGCCGCTTGCCGCGGCGGTTGAGGTCGGCGACGCAGGCGATCGCGGTGATGACGCCGAGCGGGCCGTCCCATTTGCCTGCATCGCGCACGGTGTCATAATGCGAGCCGAGCATCAGGCTGGGCGCGCCCGGCCGCTCGCCTTCGTAGCGGCCGCAGACATTGCCGATCGCATCGAGATGCGCGCTCATGCCGGCCTCGCGCATCCAGCTCAAGAGGAGGTCCGCGGCGTTGCGCAGCTCCTTGCTGAGATAGATGCGGGTGAGCTTGTCGCCATCTTCCGAGATCGCGGCGAGCTGGTTGATGCGGCGGACGATCTCATTTCCGAGCGATGCGTCTTGAGCAGCGGTAGCAACCCCCATCTCGGTCGAGCTTTCCATCCTGAAGATCGCGCGCGGCGATCGTGACAACAATCGATACAAGTTCGGTGCCAGCGAAAATCACTCGGCGCGCCGTGGTTAGCATGAATGCGGCCGACCGGCAGACAGTCCAGCTCACATCGGCACATCGTGAGCGGGTTAATGCTGCTTAACTCCCTTGCATACAATGACGTTATGCTGCCTACAAATTAATCTGCCGATTTCCTCACCAGGATTCATCTTGGATGGATAACTAATACCTATCAATGTCTTACCACAAAATGCCCACTTCCTGACCTCTGGCACGAAGCTTGCGACACCCTCTCCCGGGCTTCGCCAGTCCGGCGCAGCCGCGAGATCGAAGGCGGGGCAGCCGCCAAGGGGAGCGAGCAATGGATTCTGGCAAGATTTCACGACGTCATGTGTTGCAGGGCGGCGCGGCCCTCACCCTCGGCGCTGCAGCGGGCCTTCGTCCGGCCTTCGCGGCCGAGACCACCATCGGCTTCATCTATGTCGGCTCGCGCGACGACTACGGCTACAATCAGGCGCACGCGCAGGGCGCCGCGGCGCTGAAGAAAATTCCAGGCCTCAAGGTCATCGAGGAAGAGAAGGTGCCTGAGACCGATGCGGTCGAGAAGACGATCGAATCCATGATCAATCTCGACGGCGCCACCCTGCTCTTTCCGACCTCGTTCGGTTACTACAATCCCCACATGATCAAGATGGCCACCAAGTACCCGAAGCTGCGCTTCGAGCACTGCGGAGGCCTCTGGAGCGACAAGGACCCGAAGAACGCCGGCAGCTATTTCGGCTATATCGACGAAGCGCAGTACATCTCGGGCATCGTCGCCGGCCTGACGTCGAAGAGCGGCAAGCTCGGCTTCGTCGCGGCCAAGCCGATCCCGCAAGTGCTGCGCAACATCAATGCCTTCGCGCTCGGCGCCAAGTCCGTCAATCCGAAGGCGACAACGCAGGTGATCTTCACCGGCGACTGGTCGATGCCGGTTAAGGAGGCCGAAGCCACCAACAGTCTGATCGACCAGGGCGTGGACGTGCTCACCTGTCACGTCGATGGGCCCAAGACCATGGTCGAGAACGCCGCACGCCGCGGCGCCTTCGTCTGCGGTTATCATACCAACCAGTCGGCGCTGGCATCCAAGGCCTATCTCACCGGCGCCGAGTGGAATTGGGAGGCGCTCTATCCGAAGTTCGTCCAGATGATCGCCTCCGGCGAAGGCATTCCGAACTTCTACCGCGGGGGCCTGAAGGAAGAGATCGTGAAGGTCTCGCCCTATGGCGAAGCGGTGTCGGCCGAGGCGCGCAAGGCGGCCGACGAGGCCAAGGCAAAATTCCTGTCTGCGGACGGCTTTGCCATCTTCAAGGGCGGCCTCGTCGACAATAAGGGCAAGACGGTCATCCCGGCAGGCACCGATCGTGGCCAGAAGGATCCTGAACTCGAGAAGATGGACTATCTGATCGAGGGCGTGATCGGAGCGACTTCGTGACCACCGAAGCCGCGGATTCCGCTGAAGCGGTCGGGGCAATCGCCCCGGCCGCCGATCCGGGCTTTCTCCAGCGCTACGGCGCCAGCATCGAATACGTGCTGATCCCGGCAGCGGCGCTGGCCGGCGCGCTCGTGGTGTTCGGCATCTTTGTGGCGATGTTCGGCAAGAACCCGCTCGATCTTTATTTCTACATGTATTACGGCGCGTTCGGCACCTGGTTCTCCTGGCAAAACACGCTGACGCGCGCGGCGCCCCTGATCCTCACCGCGCTCTGCACCGCACTGCCGGCGCAGCTCGGCATGGTCATCATCGGCGGTGAAGGCGCGCTTCTGATCGGCGCACTGTCGGCGACGAGCGCCGCGCTCGCGCTTCAGGGCATGCCGCCGCTCGTCGTGCAGATCGCCATGGTCCTCGCCGGTGTGATTGGCGGTGGTCTGTGGATCACGCTGTCAGGCGCACTGCGCCAGTATCGCGGCGTCAACGAAACCATCTCGAGCCTGTTGCTGGTCTACATCGCGCTCGCGATCCTCAATCATCTCGTTGAAGGCGCGATGCGCGATCCCGCCAGCCTCAACAAGCCGTCGACCCGCGAGATCGGCGCCGTCAACATGATCGGCACAATTCCCGGCACCGACGTGCATTGGGGCCTGGTCTTCGGCCTGATCGCCGCGATCGGCGCCTATGTCCTGATCTATCACACCGTGTTCGGCTTCGCCGCGCGCGTTGCAGGCGGCAACATCCGCGCCGCGAAGATTGTCGGCCTCGGCGTCAGCAAGCTGATCCTGACCATCTGCTTCCTCGCTGGCGGCGCGGCTGGCCTGGCCGGCATGGTCGAGGTCGCCGCCGTGCAGGGCCGCACCAACGCCAACCTCGCGGCCGGCTACGGCTTCACCGGTATTCTCGTCGCCTTTCTGGCGCGCCAGAATCCGCTCGCGATCGTTCCCGTAGCGATCCTGCTCGGCGGCATCAGCGCCAGCGGCGGCCTGCTGCAGCGCCGCCTTGGACTGCCCGACGCGTCCGTTCTGGTGCTCCAGGGCATCATCTTTGTCTTCGTCCTGGCCAGTGATGCGCTCTACGGCCGCATCGGATTCCTGAAAGGCAAGTCCTGATGGCAGACGGCTCGATCGGACTCTGGACCGTTCCGCTCGCCGTGCTCGGCGGCGCCATTCGCGTCTCGACGCCCTTCCTGTTCGTGAGCCTGGGGGAATGCATCACCGAGCGCTCCGGCCGCATCAATCTCGGCCTGGAGGGGACGCTGGTAATGGGCGCAATGAGCGCCTACGGCATCTCCTATCTCACGGGATCGCCGTGGCTCGGTGTGCTTGCCGCCGGCATCAGCGGCGCACTCCTCGGCGCGCTCCACGCCGGCATCTGCTCGTTGCCGCGCGTCAACGACGTTGCTGTCGGCATCGCCTTGATGCTGTTCGGCACCGGCCTTGCCTTCTACCTCGGTAAGCCGCTGATCGAGCCGACCGCGCCACGTCTGCCCGCGATCGATTTCGGCTGGTGGAGCGACATCCCGCAGGTCCGCGCCGCGCTGCGCGTCAACGTGCTGTTCCTGGTCGGCGTCGCGCTCGCATCAATCCTGTACTCGGCCTTCCGCACCACGCGCTGGGGTCTGCTCATCCGCACCGCCGGCGAAAGCTCGGATGCCGCACGCGCCATGGGTCATTCCGTGCTCTTGATCCGCCTGCGCGCCACCATGGTCGGCGGCTTCCTCGCTGGCATCGGCGGCTCCTTCCTGTCGCTGTTCTATCCCGGCAGCTGGAACGAGGGCCTGTCCTCCGGCCAGGGCATCACCGCGGTGGCGCTCGTGATCTTTGCGCGCTGGGACCCCCTGCTCTGCCTGTGGGCTTCGCTCGCCTTCGGCGGCGCCGCGGCGCTGGGACCGGCGCTGCAATCGGTCGGCGTCACCTCCGGCTATCACCTCTTCAACGCCGCGCCCTACGTCCTGACGCTGGCGATCATGATCATCACCTGCTCGCCGAAACGCACGCTGACCGGAGCCCCGGCCGAATTGTCGATCACTCGCTAGGAAGCGAAATCATGCCCGAGCGCTACATCAAGTCCGAGCCCTATGCGTGGCCCTACAACGGCGATCTCCGCCCCCAAAACACCGCGCTCATCATCATCGACATGCAGACCGATTTCTGCGGCGTCGGCGGCTATGTCGACAAGATGGGCTACGACCTATCGCTGACGCGGGCGCCGATCGAGCCCATCAAGAAGCTGCTCAGCGTCATGCGCAAGCAGGCCTTTCACATCATCCATACCCGCGAAGGTCATCGACCCGATCTCTCCGACCTTCCCGCCAACAAGCGCTGGCGCTCGCGCCAGATCGGCGCCGGCATCGGCGATCCCGGCCCCTGCGGCCGGATCCTGGTGCGCGGCGAGCCCGGCTGGGACATCATCGAGGAGCTCAGCCCGCTGCCGGGCGAGCCCATCATCGACAAGCCAGGCAAGGGCTCGTTCTGCGCCACCGATCTCGAATTGATCCTGCGCGTCCGCGGCATCGAGAACATCGTGCTCACAGGCATCACCACCGACGTCTGCGTTCACACCACCATGCGCGAGGCCAATGACCGCGGCTTCGAATGCGTGCTGCTGCACGATTGCTGCGGCGCGACCGACAAGAGCAATCACGACCACGCCCTGAAGATGATCAAGATGCAGGGCGGCGTGTTCGGCGCGGTCTCGACCTCCGACGCCTTCATCGGAGCGATTTCGTGATCATCGGCGAAACACCGTCTCCGGCGGGCGCCTTCGGCGTCGACGCCATCGCCATGACCATGCGCTTCGGCGACTTCCTGGCGCTGGACAATGTCGAATTGAAGGTGCGGCCCGGTTCGTTCCACGCCTTGCTCGGCGAGAACGGCGCCGGCAAGTCCACGCTCGTCAAATGCATCATGGGCTATTACCACGCGACCGAGGGCGACATCCTCGTCGGCGGCCGCGAGCAGGCGATCGCCAATCCGAAGGATGCCCATGCGCTCGGCCTTGGCATGGTCTACCAGCACTTTACGCTGGTGCCGGCGATGACGGTCGCCGAAAACCTCGTGCTGGCGCGCGACGATGTGCCGGCCGTGGTGAACTGGCCTAAGGAGATGAAAGAGCTCGAGACGTTTCTCGCCCGCATGCCCTTCAAAGTGCCGCTCTCAGCAAAGGTCTCCGACATCTCGGCCGGCGAGCGCCAGAAATGCGAGATCCTCAAACAGCTTTATCTGAAACGCCGCTTCCTGATCCTGGACGAGCCGACCTCGGTACTGACGCCGGGCGAGGCCGATGAGGTGCTCGGCATGCTCCGCGACATGGTGGTCAAGGGCGAGCTGACCATTTTGATGATCACGCACAAGTTCCGCGAGGTCATGGCCTTCGCCGACGACGTCACCATTCTCCGCCGCGGCAAGCTCGCCGGCGCCGGCAGGGTCTCGGAGCTGACGCCCGACGCAATGGCGCGCACGATGATTGGCGCCGAGGAGCTGACCGTGCAGCCGCCGCGGACCGGCAAAGCCGGCAAGGCACGGCTGGAGCTGGACAAGCTGCGCGCGCTCGATGATGCCGGCGCCGTCGCGGTACATGACGTCTCGCTCACCATCCGCGCCGGTGAGATCGTTGGCATCGCCGGGGTCTCCGGCAACGGCCAGCGCCAGCTTGTCGAGGTGCTAGCGGGACAGCGCGAAGCCGAGAGCGGCGTGGTCCGCATCGCCGGCGATGCCTACCACGCCAGCCGCGAGGAGATGCGGCGCCACAAGATGTCGCTCCTGCCCGAGGAGCCGCTGAAGAATGCCTGCGTCGGCGGCATGAGCGTTGCCGACAATATCGCCTTCCGCGAGTTCGACCGCGCGCCCTTCGCCAGCGGCGGCTGGTGGCTCAACCGCGGCGCCTTCCGGGACGACGCGAAGAAGAAGATCGGGCAGTACAAGATCAAGACCCGCACGCCGGAAACGCCGATCTCGGCGCTGTCGGGCGGCAACGTCCAACGCGCTGTGCTCGCGCGCGAGCTTGCGGGCGACGTCGAGGTGCTGATTGCGGCCAATCCCTGCTTCGGCCTCGATTTCGCGGCGGTGGCGCAAATCCACGCCGAGATCATGGCCGCGCGCAACCGCGGTGCGGCGGTGCTGCTGGTCAGCGAGGATCTCGACGAACTGCTCGAACTTTCCGATCGGCTGGTGGTGATGTTCCACGGCGAATTCGTGTATGAAGCGCGGACCAGCGAGGCGGATCTCACGGTGGTCGGTCGACACATGGCGGGACACTGACAGCATGAGCGGCGCAGCCGAACGCGACGAACAGTTTTTACGCCTGTCCTTCGCGGTCGCCCGCCGGTCCCTCACCCACGGCAATCATCCGTTCGGCTGCATCGTCGTCGATGCCGACGGCACGGTGCTGATCGAGACCGAAAACGGATACATGCCGGATCACGACGGCACCGCACATGCCGAGCGCCTCGCGGCGACGCAGGCCTGCCGCACGGTCAGCCGCGAGGTGCTGGCCAGGGCTACACTCTATTCCTCTGCTGAGCCCTGCGCGATGTGCGCGGGCGCGATCTACTGGGCCGGCATCGGCCGCGTTGTCTACGGCCTCAGCGAGCACCGTCTGCGCGGCGTCACCGGCAACCATCCGGAGAACCCGACGCTCGATTTGCCCTGCCGCGAGGTCTTTGCCAGAGGCCAGCGGGCGACGGAGGTCGTGGGACCGCTGCTGGAAGACGAGGCCGAAGCGCTGCACGACGGCGTCTGGACGAAGTAGCTATTTCAGCAACCTGTAACGTGGGCAAAGGCGCGCTCGCGCCGGTGCGCGCCATGAGCATGCATGGAAGCAGAAGTGGTGGGCACGCTTCGCTTTGACCACTCTACAGCAGCGGTTCTTTTCGCAACGCGAATGGCGGCGCGCATCGCTGCACGGCGCCATTCGATCTCGAAATCCCTTGATCGATCAGAACTTCACGGTAATGCCGGAGTAGAGCGAGGACTCGGTGCACGAGCCGGTGCTCACCCGCGCGCCACCAACCAGGGTGGTACAGGCAACCGCGTTGTTGTGGTCGAGGCCGAACTTGTTCTGCCAGTAGCGATAGGCGACCCAGACGTCGACGAAGTGCGAGTACTTCTCACCCCAGATCGCCTTCGAGGCATCCATGGTCAGGCGGATCGGCTCCGAGTTGAACTCGATTTTGGTGGGATAGACGCCGTTGGCAACGCTGGCCGGAAGCGGCTCGGTGTCCGTTCCCTTCTTGCCATACCAGCCGGCGCGGCCGCTGATCGAGAAGTACTGCATGTTCGGTGGCAGGAAGCCGAGGTCCATGTAGTAATTGGTCTCGACCGCCCAGGTCGGCTTGAACGAGGTGTTGCCGTCGGTGAGACACGGGGCCATCCAGCCCGCGCCGCACTGCGAGAAGGAGTTGTGGTTGGCGAACTCCCAATACACCAGAGGCGCCACGTTGAAGTAGCCCTTGTAGGGAAGGTCGAAGGCGAACTGCAGACCGGCGACGACGTCCCGCTTGGCGGCGCCGAAATACCGGTTCTCGGTGTTGGCATCCATGCCAACCTCGAACGAGATGTTGTGCAGCGGACCTTGCGTGAAGGCCTTGGTGTTGAAGAGCTCGTTCCAGCCGAAGGTGGAACGGAACAGGCCGTAGATCTCGGTCGCGCCGGCGCAGCTCGCCGGTGTGAATGCGAAGCCCGCCGCCGGCGAAACGATGCCGCCGGTTTGCGTGCAGGGACCGGCCGGATCGTTGTGGTCCGACTTGAACATCGAGATGGTGAAGAAGTTGGTGCCGTAGGCCCAGAGGTCGAAGTGGGTGAAGGAGTAGACCTGCTTGGTGGTCTTGGCGTTGATCACACCGTTGGTGTTGGTGAACGCGCCAGGCTGCGAGGCATTGAAGATGTAGGAGAAGGTGACGCGGTCGTCGATCACCAGGAAGAACGGAAGGTCCGGCGCCTTCTTGGCGGCCTTGACCGGCAGGTCCGCAGCCTGAGCCCAGCCACCGGTGGCGAGCGTAGCAAGTGACAGCACCGTTGCTGCAACTGCCCTAGAACGAAACGACATCCTGAATACCCCCAAGTTTGGACACGTAAAAATGAACGTCCCTCGGGTGCGACACTTGCGCCGATCTCCCGATGTGAGAAGCCTCAACTTTCTCCAGCGCATGCCGCTTGTTTCGGCAGCGGACAGCAATTCTCTGCGGGCTTCGGCGCTTGTCGTGCTTCGCCGCTGATTGCGGGCAGCTACGCACCGTCCAGGTCGCGGCACACATTCCTGCCTGATATTGTTAGGCATTGGCGAATTTCTGAAAATTGGAATACGCTTGGCCGCGACGGCTGCCGAGCCGGGCGGGCATTGCATACGCGTGCTGGCGCGAATTTGCGCATCTTCACATCACCCCTGCACAGCGGGTTCCGATTTGGCGTAGACCGTCACAAATTTGCAACAGGCTGCCTGCGGGCGCGGTCAGGAAGCCGATCGAAGGTGATCGAGGCCCCCGCGAGGCGGGCGACTCGCGAGACCAAACCGCCTGCCGAAGCGTTGAGCAAGGGATGACGCTTTTTCGCATCTTACGCAGCAGCGCAAACTAGCCCACAATTGAGGCACTCACCCATGCAAGCGCATCAGCGAATGTTGGATCCGACACCCACTAACCTGCATTCCAGCGAGACCCCGCTGCTCCAGACGATCGGGCTCACCAAGCGCTATGGCGATTTCCTCGCCAACGATTCCATCGACATCGACATCTGGCCCAAGGAAATCCACGCCCTGCTCGGCGAGAACGGCGCCGGCAAGTCGACGCTGGTCAAGGCGATCTACGGGCTGATCCAGCCCAGCGCCGGCGAAATTCGCTGGCAGGGCGAAAGACTCGTGCTGTCGGGACCCTCGGAAGCCCGCAGCCGCGGCATCGGCATGGTGTTCCAGCACTTCTCGCTGTTCGAGAACCTCACGGTCGCCGAGAACGTCGCGCTCGGCCTCGACGGCAAGGAATCCTTCAAGGACATGTCGGCGCGGCTGGAGCAGGTGTCGAAGACCTATGGGCTTCCACTCGATCCCAAACGCGAGGTCTGGCAACTCTCCGTCGGCGAACGCCAGCGCATCGAGATCGTCCGCGCGCTGATGCAGGATCCGAAATTCCTGATCCTGGACGAGCCCACCGCAGTGCTGACGCCCCAGGAGGCCGATCAGCTCTTTATCGTGCTTGAGCGGCTCAAGGCCGAAGGCCGCGCCATCCTCTACATCAGCCACAAGCTCGAGGAGGTGAAGCGGCTCTGCGATACCGCGACGATCCTGCGCGGCGGCAGGAAGGTCGAGACCTGCAATCCCCGACTCGAGACCGCCGCCTCGCTGGCGCGCATGATGGTCGGCGGCGAGATCAAGCAAGTGAAAGCGCCCCCGGGCCGGAAGACCACCGTGCCGCGGCTCGTCGTCAACGATCTCTCGCTTGCGCCGGGCGAAGCGCACGGCGTGCGGCTCGAACACATCTCGTTCGAGCTGAAGGGCGGTGAGATCCTCGGCATCGCCGGCGTCGCCGGCAACGGCCAGGATGAGCTGTTCGCTGCGCTCTCCGGCGAGCGCCTGTCGAAGGACCCCGGCACGGTCGTGATCGAGGGCATCGCCGCTGGTCACCTCTCGATTACCCAGCGCCGCAAGCTCGGCGCCGCCTTCGTGCCCGAAGAGCGGCTCGGCCATGGCACCGCGCCTCGCATGAAGCTGTCGGAGAACGCGCTCCTCACCGGGCACGCCGCCAGCGGCATGGTCCATCACGGCTTCATCGACACCGCTGCCACGCTGAACACCGTCGACCGCGCAACCGAGACGTTTGACGTCCGCAAAGCCAAGCGCGATCCCGAGGCCGCTTCCCTGTCCGGTGGTAACCTGCAAAAGTTCATCGTCGGACGCGAGATTCTGCGTAACCCGGCGGTGCTGGTGGTGAGTCAGCCGACCTGGGGTGTCGACGCCGGCGCCGCCGCCGTGATCCGCCAGGCGCTGCTCGATCTCGCAACAGCGGGCGCCGCCGTGCTCGTGACCAGCCAGGACCTCGACGAGCTCGCGGAGATCGCCGACCGCATCGCCGTGATGTTCCACGGCCGGCTTTCCGCGCCGCTCGCGACAAGCGAGGCGAGCCGCGAGAAGCTCGGCCTTCTCATGGGCGGCAGCAGCCTCGACCCGAAGGAGGCCGCGCATGCAGTTGGTGCTTGAGAAGCGCGCCGAACGTTCGAACACGATCGCGCTGGTGTCGCCGCTGATCGCGATCGGGCTGACCATCGCCACCATGGTCATCCTGTTCGCGATCCTCGGCAAGAATCCGCTGCTCGCCCTGCATGCCTATTTCATCGCGCCGCTCACCGACGGCTATTCGCTGCAGGAGATCGCGGTGAAGGCGACGCCGCTGGTGATGATCGCGATCGGGCTGTCGCTCTGCTATCTCGCCAATGCCTGGAATATCGGCGCCGAGGGTCAATTCCTGATCGGCGCGGTCGCGGGAAGCTGGATCGCCGTGAAGACGCAAGGCACCGACGCCGGCGCCTGGGTTTTGCCGGCGATGCTGGTGCTCGCGACCGCCGCGGGCGCGCTGTACGCGCTCATCCCGGCGATCTGCAAGGTGAAGTTCGGCGCCAGCGAGATCCTGACCAGCCTGATGCTGGTCTATGTCGCGGACCTCTTCCTCGATTATCTCGTGCGCGGCCCCTGGCGCGATCCGCACGGTTTCAATTTCCCGACCACGGCGGAGTTCGATCCCGTAGCAACCGTCCCGCTGCTGATCGAAGGCGGCCGCCTGCATCTCGGCTCGATCATCGCCCTGCTCGTCGTCGCCGCGGCGGCGGTGCTGCTGGGTCGCACCATCAAGGGCTTCGAGATCCGCGTGGTCGGCGCGGCGCCCCGCGCTGCACGGTTCGGTGGCTTCAATGCCAACCAGCTCGTCATCCTGACCTTCGCGGTCTCGGGCGCACTGGCAGGTCTTGCCGGCATCATCGAGGTTGCGGGGCCGGTCGGCCATCTCCAGCCGGGCATCTCGCCCGGCTACGGCTTTACCGCGATCATCGTCGCCTTCCTCGGCCGGCTGAACCCGCTTGGAATATTAATTGCAGGTCTTTTCCTCGCGCTGACTTTTATCGGCGGCGAGCAGGCACAGATCGCGATGAAGATCCCGTTGGATGTCACCAAGGTTTTCCAGGGTATTTTGCTGTTCTACGTGCTCGCCTGCGATTCCCTGATCCTCTACCGCTTCAAGCTGGTCTTCCCGAACCGACAGGTGGCCCGTGGAGCTGGTTGAAGCCATCATCCTCTCGGTGCTCGCCGCCTCGACACCGCTCCTGATCGCGGCGGCCGGCGAGCTCGTGACCGAGCGCTCCGGCGTGCTCAATCTCGGCGTCGAGGGCATGATGATCGTCGGCGCCGCCTGCGGCTTTGCCGGCGCGTGGTTGACCGGGTCGATTCTGGTCGGCGCGCTGTTCGGCATCATTGCGGGAACGCTGATGTCGCTGATCTTCGCGCTGATGGCGCTCGGGCTCGCAGTCAACCAGGTGGCGACGGGGTTGGCGTTGACCATCCTCGGCATCGGCCTCTCCGGCCTCATCGGCGCCGGCTTCGTCGGCGAGCGCATCACGCCGGCGGCGCACCTCGCTATTCCCGGTCTCACCGACATTCCGCTGATCGGCCGCGTACTGTTCGGCGAGGACGCCTTCGTCTATTTCTCCCTCGCGCTCATCGTCGGCGTCTGGTGGTTCCTGTACCGCACGCGGACGGGATTGATCCTGCGGGCGTGTGGCGACAACCATGTCTCCGCGCATGCGCTCGGCTATCCCGTGCTGCGGATCCGCACCCTCGCCGTGATGTTCGGCGGCGCCTGCGCGGGTCTTGCCGGCGCCTATCTGCCGCTCGCCTACACCCCGTTCTTCATTCCCGGCATGAGCGCGGGCCGCGGCTGGATCGCGCTGGCGCTGGTCGTGTTCTCGTCGTGGCGGCCGGGCCAGCTCGTCGTCGGCGCTTATCTGTTCGGCGCGGTGACGATCCTGCAACTGCACGCGCAAGGCTGGGGCGTCGGCATTCCCTCGCAGTTCATGTCGGCGCTGCCTTACCTTGCGACCGTCGTCGTCCTGGTTCTTCTGTCCCGCGCGCGCACCGGCGGCTCGACCGCGCCGGCTGCGCTCGGCACCGTGTTCGTGCCTGACCGCTGATGTTTTTCCGCGAGATGCGCGATGGGGCGCGCATGTTGCGGATCGTGGCTTTCCCCTGATGTTTGGAGATTGATGATGAGGAAATCACTTCTTGCGCTGGCTGCCGGGCTGTTGCTCGCCGGAAGCGTCAGCGCCGCCTCCGCCGCCGACAAGCTGAAAGTTGGCTTCATCTATCTGGGTCCAATCGGTGACTTGGGGTGGACCTACCAGCACGATCTGGCGCGCCAGGCGCTGGTGAAGGAGCTCGGCGACAAGATCGAGACCACTTATCTCGAAAATGTCCCAGAAGGTCCCGACGCCGAGCGCGCCATCGAGCAGCTCGTCCGCGCCGGCAACAAGCTGATCTTCACGACCTCGTTCGGCTACATGGACCCGACGCTGAAGGTCGCCAAGAAATATCCGAACGTGCATTTCGAGCACTGCTCGGGCTACAAGCGCGACAAGAACATGTCGACCTATTCGGCGCGCTGGTACCAGGGCCGCTACATCCAGGGCCAGGTCGCGGCCAAAATGTCGAAGACGGGCGTGCTCGGCTATATCGGCTCGTTCCCGATCCCGGAGGTCGTCTCGGGCATCAACTCGACGATGATTGGCGCACAGAGCATCAATCCGAATATCAAGGTCAAGATCATCTGGGTGAACTCCTGGTTCGACCCGGGCAAGGAGGCCGACGCGGCCAAGGCGCTGCTGGACCAGGGCGCTGACGTGATCATGCAGCACACGGACTCGCCGGCCCCGATGCAGGTCGCCAGCGAACGCGGCAAGCTCGCCTTCGGCCAGGATTCCGAGATGATCAAGTTCGGTCCCAAGACCCAGCTGACCTCGATCCTCGATACCTGGGGTCCCTACTACATCGAGCGCGTCAAGGCCGAGCTCGCCGGCACCTGGAAATCCGAGGACACCTGGGGCGGCCTCGACAGCCACATGTTCGCGATGGCGCCCTACACCAACATGCCTGACGACGTGAAAAAAATGGCCGAGGATGCCCAGGCCGCGATCACCGCGGGCAAGTTGCATCCCTTCAAGTGCCCGGTCGTTGGGCAGGACGGCAAGCCGATCGAGTGCAAAGGCGGCGATCATCTCGACGACGGCCAGATCCTCGGCATGAATTTCTACGTCAAGGGCATCGACGACAAGCTGCCGGGCAAGTAGCACGCTTCTTGCATTGACCAAATCACCTGCTCCTCCCGGAGGAGGTTCGGAAGGGGGTGGCCAGAAGCACCCGGCACTTGTGGTCGCCCCCTCCGTTTGTTCGGCCTCGATCATCCCGCCTGCATGGCCCGCGCCGCCGCGCTGTGACGGCGGATGAGATCGGCAACATCAAGGCCCGGGATCGCCCCGTCGACCACCGCCCATTTCCCCGCCACCATCACCCGGTCGGCGCGATGCGCTCCGCACAGCACCAGCGCGGCCAATGGATCGCCGTGGCCGGAGAAGCGCAGCTCGTCGAGCTTGAACAACGCGAGATCCGCGGCCTTGCCGATGGCAATCTCGCCGAGTTCCGGCCGGCCGACACAGGCTGCCGAACCCTTCGTGGCCCAGCGCAGCGCATCCTTGTGGCTGACCTTGCTCACGCCATAGCGGGCGCGCTGCAGCAGGAACGCCGCGCGCACCTCCTGCATCAGGTTCGATCCGTCGTTCGAGGCGGAGCCGTCGACGCCGAGTCCGATCTGGACACCGGCCTCCTCCATCTCGCAGACCGGACAACAGCCAGAGGCGAGAAGCTGGTTGCTGCACGCGCAGTGACTGATGGTGGTCTTCGCCTTGCCGAGCCGCTTCATCTCCGCGGCATCGAAAAAGATTCCATGGGCAAGCCAGGTGCGCGCATCGAGCCAGCCGCATTGCTCGAGATAGTCGAGCGGGCGGCAGCCATACATCTCCTGGCAGAACTTGTTCTCGTCCTCGGTCTCGGCGAGATGGGTGTGCAGGCGCACATCGAGCTTGCCCGCGAGATCGGCGGTCGCGCGCATCAGCGACGTCGTCACCGAGAACGGCGAGCATGGCGCCAGCGCGATCTGCACCATCGCATCGGCGCCGCGCTGGTGATGTTTTGCGACCACGCGGGCGCTGTCGGCAAGTATGGTGTCCTCATCCTGCACGACGCTGTCAGGCGGCAGGCCGCCGTCGCGTTGTGACAGGTTCATCGAGCCGCGCGTCAGCAGCACGCGCATACCGAGCCGCTTTGCGACGGCCACCTCGATATCGATGGCGTCTTCGAGTCCTGCCGGGAACACGTAATGATGATCCGTGGTGGTCGTGCAGCCCGACAGCAGCAATTCGGACATCGCCGCGGTGACGCCGAGCTCCAGCGCTTCCGACGTCAGCTTCGCCCACACCGGATAGAGCGCCTGCAGCCAGGGGAACAGCTCGCGGTCCATTGCTGCCGGCAGCGCGCGGGTCAGGGTCTGGTAGAAGTGGTGATGGGTGTTGATCAGGCCCGGCAGCACGACATGCTCGCCCGCATCGAACACCGCGACATCCGCCGTCGCAGGCACGCCGCCGGTCGGCACAAGCTCGGCGATCCGGCCATCCCTCACCACGACACCGCGCTCGGCACCGTCTCCGAGAATGGCGAGCGGATCCTTGATCCAGACCGGATTTGCGTCGCTCATGATCCCGCTTCTCCTCACATTCGCGCGACGGACACCCAATGCGGCCAAGTGCCCGAACGCCCTCCCGCCGTGACTTGTTTGTTGCGACTTGGCTCCGGTCTTGCAAGACTCATCCCACGATTCACCGGGCGAAAGCGCTGGCGCAGCCATGGATTTGAATACCATCACGACGGTCGCCCATCCACAAACGCGCGCGCAGCTGCCTGTCTGGACGGCTGGCGATGCCTGGCTTGCAGGCGGCACCTGGCTGTTCTCGGAGCCGCAGGTCCACCTACGCCGGCTGATCGATCTCACCGACCTGAAATGGCCAGCGCTGACGATCACGGACAGCCATCTCACCATCGCCGCCACATGTACCGTCGCGCAGCTCGATGGCCTCGCCTGCCCGCCCGACTGGCTCGCGGCGCCCCTGATCGGCCAGTGCTGCCGGGCCTTCCTCGCCTCGTTCAAGATCTGGAAAACGGCGACGGTCGGCGGCAATCTCTGCATGTCACTGCCGGCAGGTCCCATGATCTCACTCACCGCCGCGCTCGACGGCGTGTGCACCATCTGGAAGGCCGGCGGCGGCGAGCAGAAGATTGCCGTCGTCGACTTCGTCACCGGCAACCAGCGCAACCGCCTGACTCCGGGCGACCTGATCCGGCAGATCGATGTCCCGATCGCCGCGCTGAGGCGCCGCACGGCGTTTCGCCAGATCTCGCTCGCTCCGGTCGGCCGTTCGGCCGCGCTTCTGGTCGGCAGCCTTGATGTCGACGGCACGCTGACGCTGACGGTCACGGCATCGACGGTGCGGCCGATCCAGCTGTCGTTTCGCAAAGCCCCGGAGGCGAGCGCGCTTCGCGAGGTGATCGCGCAGCAGATCACGGACGATTTGTACCACACCGACATCCACGGCAAGCCGCTCTGGCGCAAGCACATGACGCTACGGCTTGCCGAGGAGATTCGCGCCGAACTCCTCGGGGCAATGCCGTCATGAGTGTCGAGGTCAACGGCAAGTCGTTTTCGGATCAGCCGCGCCCAGGTCAGTGCCTGCGGACGTTCCTGCGCGAGCTCGGCCATTTCGGCGTGAAAAAGGGCTGCGACGCCGGCGATTGCGGCGCCTGCACCGTGCTGCTCGACGGCGAGCCCGTGCATAGCTGCCTGATCCCGGCGTTCCGCGCCGAAGGCCACGCCGTCACCACGATCGAAGGTCTCGGCGGCGATCACGGCGCCCATCCGATGCAGCAAGCCTTCCTCGATGCGCAGGGCTTTCAATGCGGCTTCTGCACCGCCGGCATGATCCTGACCTGCGCCTCGCTGAACCAGGCGCAACGCACCGATCTCGGATCGGCGCTCAAGGGCAATATCTGCCGCTGCACCGGTTATCGGTCGATCGAGGACGCGCTGCTCGGCAAGCTCAATGTCGAGGAGAGCGTCGAGCCCGGCGCCCCGTTCGGCCGCAGCCTGCCGGCGCCCGCAGGCCCCGACGTGGTCCGCGGCAAGGCGCGCTACACGTTCGACACCGCCATCGAGGGCCTGCTGCACATCAAGCTGCTGCGCTCGCCGCATGCGCACGCCAGGATCGTCGCGCTCGACAAGTCGGAGGCGCTGCGCGTCCCCGGCGTGCACGCGGTGCTGACGCATGAGGATGCGCCCTCGGTCCTGATCTCGACCGCGCGGCACGAGAAGGACTGGATGGATCCCGAGGATACCCGCATCCTCGATAACGTCGTCCGCTTCATCGGGCAGAGGGTTGCAGCGGTCGTGGCCGAGAGCGAAGCCGCCGCCGAGGAGGCGTGCCGCCGCATCAACATCGATTACGACATCCTGCCGGCGCTGATCGATCCCGAGCAGGCGATGGTGCCGGGCGCGCCCGTTCTTCATCCCGACCGCACCAGCGCGAACCGCATCGCCGATCCCCAGCGTAACCTGGCAGCAGAGACGCATGGCGAGTTCGGCGATGTCGCCGCAGCACTTGCCACCTCTGCAGTCACCTATGAGGCCACTTTCCACAGTCACCGCGTGCAGCACGCGGCACTGGAGACCCATGGCGGCCTCGCCTGGCTTGATGCCGCAGGCGTGCTCAATGTCCGCACCTCGACGCAGGTGCCGTTCCTGACCCGGCGCGCGCTGTCCGACATCTTCCAGCTTCCCATGGATAAGGTCCGCGTGTTCTGCGAGCGCGTCGGCGGCGGCTTCGGCGGCAAGCAGGAGATGTTCGTCGAGGACATCCTTGCCCTCGCCGCGCTCAGGACGGGACGTCCGGTCAAGCTGGAGCTGACCCGCGAGGAGCAGTTCATCGCGACCTCGACACGGCATCCGATGCGGGTGCACATCAAGGCCGGCGCCGACGCCGACGGCAAGCTGACCGCACTGCAGCTCGAGGTGCTCTCCAATACCGGCGCCTACGGCAATCACGCCGGCCCGGTGATGTTCCACTCGCTGTCCGAGTCGATCGCCGTCTATAACTGCCCGAACAAGCGGGTCGACGGCTACGCCGTCTACACCAACACGGTGCCGGCGGGCGCGTTTCGCGGCTATGGGCTGCCACAGACGCAAATTGCCATCGAAGCCGCGATCGACGAATTGGCCAAGCAGCTCGGCATCAGCCCCTATGACATGCGCCGGCGCAACGTCGTCAAGCCGGGCGACCCCATGCTGTCGCCGCCGCCGTCCGAATTCCACGACGTGCTCTATGGCTCCTACGGGCTCGACCAGTGCCTCGACCTCGTCGAGCGCGCGATGCAGGCCGACGGTCCGCAGCCGGCGCTGTCGCCGGAATGGCTGATCGGTGACGGCGTGGCGCTGACCATGATCGACACGGTGCCGCCGGCCGGTCATATCGCCGATGCCATGATCGCGCTCAATGACGACGGCGGCTTCGATCTCACCGTCGGCACCGCCGAGTTCGGCAACGGCACCAGCACCGTGCACCGGCAGATCGCCGCGACTGTTCTCGCGACCACGGTGGACCGCATCCGTCTGCGCCAGTCCGACACCGCCCATGGTGGCCACGACACCGGCGCCTATGGCAGCGCCGGTACCTTCGTTGCGGGCAAGGCGACGCAGGCGTCCGCAACGCAGCTTGCGACCGAGCTGAAGGCGGCTGCCGCCAGTGCGTGGCTCTGCGACACCGCGGGCTGCACGCTCGCCGACGAGGCGGTCGTCAGTGGCGTGCGGCGGATGCCCTTCGCAGAGCTCGCGGCTTTCGCGCGCGAACGCGGCCGGCCGTTCGCCGCCACCGGCAATTCCGGCGGCACGCCGCGCTCGGTCGGCTTCAACGTGCAGGGCTTTCGCGTCGCCGTGAACAA
Source organism: Bradyrhizobium sp. USDA 4486 (assembly GCF_054057995.1). NCBI lineage: Bacteria > Pseudomonadati > Pseudomonadota > Alphaproteobacteria > Hyphomicrobiales > Nitrobacteraceae > Bradyrhizobium > Bradyrhizobium sp. USDA 4486. The sequence continues at coordinate 414,764 of NZ_JBSRZV010000001.1, read as the reverse complement.
GGGCACCGGCGAGCTCAAGATTCTCCGCAGCGTGCAGGCCGCGGACGCGGGCGTCGTCGCCAATCCCATGCAGTGCCGCGGGCAGGTCGAAGGCGGCGTCGCACAGGCGCTTGGCGCTGCGCTGTACGAGGAGATGGTGATCGACGCCGAGGGGCGCGTCACCAACCCGAAATTCCGCGACTACCACCTGCCGTCCTTTGCGGACGTACCGCGCACGGAAGTCTTCTTCGCGGAGACCTCGGACACGATCGGACCGCTGGGCGCGAAGTCGATGAGCGAGAGTCCGTATAATCCGGTCGCGGCTGCGCTCGGCAACGCCATTGCCAATGCCACCGGCATCCGCTTCACCGCGCCGCCGTTCAAGCCGGATCGGCTGTTTCCGGCGCTGCTCGATAAGTTTGGGGGCTTCGACCGGATTCGATAGCAGCGACCATGGCGACGCCATGCTGCCTCGCCTCGCCTGCGGGGAGAGGCGAAGAGCGTGCTTGCAATCAGCTCCCGCGATAGGTCGAGTAACTCCACGGCGTCACCAGCAGCGGCACGTGATAGTGGCCTTCGGGCTCGCTGATTGCGAACTGCAGCGGAATCTGATCGAGAAACGGCGGATCGGGCGTCTGCACGCCACGCTCAGCGTAATATTTTCCGACGCTGAATCTCAGCTCGTAGCGACCGATCGGCAGTGGCCGGCCGCCGATCAGCGGCTGGTCAGTGCGGCCATCCGCATTGGTCACCGCCCGCGCGATCACACGGTTGGCGCCGAGATTCGCAAGCTCAACGAGCTCGACTGCAATACCGGGCGCGGGCTTGCCGGCGTGATTGTCCAACACATGGGTCGAGAGCCGGCCGTGTACATTCAACTTGTCGTCGGCAATCACGAGCTGATCGAGCCGCAGCGCGGAGATGCGGCCGATCTCCTCGATCGCGCGCCGCGTCTCGGTTTTGGCAATGTTGCGCAGCCGCGTCTCGAAGTCGCGCAGGACGGAATCCTTGGTGTGACGGCGTACGCAAACGATGTAGGGGAAGCCGAATTTTTCACGGTAGGCGCTGTTGACGCGCTCGAACGCCGCGTATTCGGCATCCGACAGCCGGTCGAGGCCGGCGCTGTTCTGCTCGTCGGTCGATTCCGCCGTCAGGCCCGCAGCGCGCTGGGTCTTGTTGGCGAGATCTGGATGGGCGCGGATCAGCGCGAGCTGCACGTCAGGCTCGGCACTCTGGATCGCCGCCACGAGCGCGATGTGCAACTGGTTGATGCCCGCGAACGGCCGCTGCTCGGCAAGCTTCTCCGCGATCCACGGCGAGTATTCGACAACATTGGCGAGCGCGGCGACGAAGTCGGCCTGGCTGGCGGCATTGAGATCGGCGAGCGAGAGCTGCGGCATCGCGTTACCCGATCTCGAACGCAGCAGACGCGAGATGAGCATGCTTGTCGTGCCAATGCTGCGCGATCTGGAGCCGGGTCGGCACCCAGACGCGCTCGTGCTTGCCGATATAGTCCAGGAAGCGGATCAGGCCCGCGGCGCGGCCGGGACGTCCGGCGAGACGGCAGTGCAGCCCGACGGACATCATCTTTGGCGCAGTCTCGCCTTCGGCGTAGAGCACGTCGAAGGCGTCCTTCAAATAGGTGTAGAACTGCTCGCCTTCGGCAAACCCTTGCGGGTTGATGAAGCGCATGTCGTTGGCGTCCAACGTATAAGGAATGATGAGCTGCTTGCCCTTTGCGCCCTTGACCCAATAGGGCAGATCGTCGGCATAGGAGTCGCAGAGATAGAGGAAGCCGCCCTCCTCCATCAGCAGGCGGTTGGTGTTGATCGAGGAGCGGCCGGTGTACCAGCCGAGCGGCCGCGACCCGGTCACCTCGGTATGGACGCGGATCGACTCGCCGATCTCGGCGCGCTCCTGCGCCTCGGTCATGTCCTTGTGCTCGATCCATTTCAGGCTGTGGCTGGCGATGTCCCAGCGCGCCTCCTTCATCGCCGCGACAATCTCGGGATTGCGCCTCAGCGCGGTGGCGACGCCGAACACGGTGGTCGGCCAGTTCCGCTCATTGAATATCCGCCACAGCCGCCAGAAGCCGGCGCGCGCGCCGTATTCGAACATCGATTCGATGTTGGCGTGGCGCTGACCCGGCCAGGGCTGCGCGCCGAGCACGTCGGACAGGAATGCTTCCGAGGCGCGGTCGCCGTGCAGGATGTTGTTCTCGCCGCCTTCCTCGAAATTGACGACGAACTGCACCGCGACGCGCGCGTTGCCCGGCCATTGCGGGTGTGGCGGGTTGCGACCGTAGCCGCGGAGATCGCGCGGGTAGCGGGCGTCAGTCACTCAGACTTCCTCGAAGCGGATTGGCAGCGCGCCTTTCCACAGCACGCTCTTGCCGAGAGTCGCGAGATTCTCGAGGCCCGAGGTCAGCGTGATGAAATGGTTGCCGGCGAGCTGGCCCATCTTGCTGGCGAAATGCACGCCGCCATAGGCGAGCAGGATCTCAGTCTCGCTGATGCCGCCGGGATAGAGGATGATCTGGCCCGGCGCGGGATAGCTGGTGTGGTTCTCGTAGCCGACACCGAAATCGAGATCGCCGAGCGGCATCCACACGCCCTCGCCGCTCCAGCGCACATGGATGATGTGGCTTTCGAACGGCAGCGCCTTGCGGAATGCGGCGACCGTCTTGGGCGCCAATTGCTCCTCGAAGCGGGCGTCGAAGGTGAAGTCGCCAGCGCGGATAATGAGTTTGCTCATCTCATCTCTCTGGGTCGGGGCGATGGCCCCACGGGAATTTTCAAGCAAAGAGCATTCCATGGGCCGTCGCGCAAGTGGCGCGGACCTTCACCGGCGGTCGTAGGACCAGCCGAAGATGCCGCTCCGCCGCACCTCCGGCTCCGCCTCGGTGGCGGGCGGCGGCGCCTCCTTCGCTTCGGCCTGGGGCGGCGGCGCGGGCGCTGCCGGAAGGTTCTCGCATTTCATCGAGTAGACCAGTTTGCCGTCCGCCGTGCGCCCGATCGGAGCGCAGGGGTCCGGATGCGCAGCCGTGGCCTTCGGGGTCAATTTGACCTGCGCGGCCGCCGGTGAGGCCGTCAACAACAGGACCAGCAGATATCTCGACATCGTTGTCGCCTGGAAAGCCAATTCGGCCCATTGAACCGGATTGCGACGGGCGAGTCCACCGCGTTACGGGTGTGATTGCCGAATATTTAGCCGAGATGAAAGAATTTGCTCGCTCCAACGTGAACGCGACGCCGCTGATATTCGGAAAGGCGCATCGCCATGTCAGCGGCGACGACGAGCACACAAGACACCCCAGCCGGAGCGTCGTCACGGGAGAAACGACATGGAAAAATTCTTCGCCATTCTCGGCGGCGCCCTGATTGCCGCGGCCACCATCCAGGCCGCCGCGGCGAGCGACCGCCGCGACGTCCGCAAGGCGCAACCCGCCCCCGTCACCCATTCAGTGCGCGACTCCAATGCCGCAATGTGGCCGTCGCAGCCGACCACGCCCGACTGGTCGCGCTACGCCAATGGTGCGATGTCCGCACCGGCGGGACGGTGATGACAATATCAATTCCGTCATCCGCTGCGTAACGGCGAAGCCGTTATCGCTGGAGGTGCGTGGCATGGGACGCAACGTGTCCCATGCGGAGCCTAAGGATGTACGGCCGAATTGCAGCCGGGCCATCGCCCTCTAGTCTGCAGCGCTGCGCACGGCAGAGCGCGCGCCTCCAGGGTGACGGTGACAGATTGGCGCTCGTTGCACATGTTCAAACACGCCTTCGCATCCTCGCGGCTGATGTCGCCCGAGCTTTGCTTAACCTCTCCACCCTCGAATCCAAGAGGGCGCAGGGAAGGCCGCATAGGCGTTAAGTTTATTCTTGAGTGTTGGAATCACACGTGATTCCAAGGGGCATGGCAGACGAATCGCTTCTAAATGAGGACTGGACGAGAGTGGTTGCGCAGCTGGGTGGGGCTGAGCAGCTTGAGATAAGCGCGCGCCAGACGAAGGCTTTCGCGCGGCGGCGCCAAATTCCAGACGCGGTGGCGTTGCTTCGGCTGATGCTGGCCTATTGTTTAGGGGAAAGAGGATTGAGATCGACAGCTGCGTGGGCGGCTTCTGTTGGCCTTGCGGACCTCAGCAGCGTGGCGTTGTTCTATCGCCTGCGTCAATGTGGCGATTGGTTTGCAGTGCTGGTGGAGAGCTTGCTCGATGCGGCAGCGCCGAAGGCGAGCCGAGGCCGCCTGATCCGCATCGTCGATGCGACGACAGTACCTCAGGCCGGGCCGACTGCCCGCAGGAGCAGTGAGCTTTGGCGGCTTCATAGTGCATTTGATCTGCCAAGTGAGCGCTTTGGTCACTTCGAGCTAACGGATCAGCAAGAGGGCGAAACGTTTGACCGGATACCAGTAGTCAAGAACGAGATCCGCATTGCTGACCGCGCTTATCTGCAACCTGACCGCATCGCGGCTGTCCGCGCGGCTGGTGCCGACGTTCTGATCCGAGCAGGCTGGAAGAACGCGCGCTGGCTTGATGCCCAAGGCCTTCCATTCGATCTGATGGCCCAATTGCGTGCGGCAAAGGCACGCGGACTGATCGATCGGAGGATTTGGATCAAACGCAAGGACGGGGCGCCTCTGGCTATGCGTCTGGTTGCGGTCAAGAAGCCCACCGGTGCGGCCGCGGCTTCGCGTCGTAAAGCTCGGCGAGACGCACGAGACGAAAACCGCATCATCTCCAAAGGGACTCTGGAAGCCGCGGATTGGGTCATTCTGGTCACGTCGCTCGCACGGGACGAGTTCTCCGCCAAGGATGTGCTTGCACTCTATCGACTGCGATGGCGGATCGAACTTGGCTTCAAGCGACTGAAAAGCCTGATTGGTCTCAAGACACCGCCTGGAACTGATCAGCGTTCGGCGAAGCCCTACCTGCTGGCTCACCTCTTGATTATCCTGCTGCTCGAGCCGCTTGTCCGCGACTTCGAGGACTCTCCCCACTGGAAGCAGGCCGCCTGACGACACCTGGCGGTTGGCGTATCTTGCAACAACTCGTTGCATCCTTGCTGCAAGCAATCATTCCACAACCAACCATCCGCCGCTTGCGCCGCAGTAAGCGAGCGCTCGGGCGGCACCTGCGCGAGCCTCCCCGAAAACGTCAATATCAATCAATGCTTGCGCTACCTTAACGCCTATGGGGAAGGCCGGGTGCCGGCTGGCACCCACGGTCCACTGTGCGAAGAGTAGCGCGAAAGAACCGCACAGCAGCATACAGGTGAACCCCAACACACGGCCTTCCCTGCGCGATGGTTGGACGGCTTATGCCGTGCTCTCCCGGGAGCCGAGTTCGTTCTGGCCTCCCTCACCCTGACAGAAGTCGCCGGCAGCACGCCGGTTGACGCGACTGCCGCATGAGTTCGGCCCCCCGACAAAGACTTTTACTGGTCCTCGAGGACTTCCGCGACGGCGCGGCCTTCCGCGAGACCGACGAAGGCATCGACCATTCCACGCCGATCGATGACCTGCTCAGCGGGCAATATGACCGGGTGCTTCGTTTGGTCGCCTTCAACCCGGCCGAGGGCTGGTCGCGCGACGCGCCCGAAGACATCGCGCGCGAGCTCGAGCACCGCATCGCCTCCGATGGGCTTGAGATCTCTCCCGCGTTGAAGGATTTCGCGGAGAGACAGCTTGGCCGCGCGATCGGCGTTCAGCTGGCACTTCCGCTGCGACACGCAAACGCACACATCCGGCTATGAGCCGCGAGCTCACGCTCCCAAAGCTCGCACACGCGTCCTCCGGTCTCGTCTTCCAGCCCCGTTGAGGCGGAGCAACGCCTGAAGGAAGAAAGCCCCAGCCACGGAGCTCGCTGACAGCGAGACGAACCTGGTGCATCCAACCCGGAACGATGGTCCAAGGCGAGACTTGGCTCTGCATGCGTTTCCGACGCATGAGGCTCTCCGACGGATAGCCCGAGCGGCCCCAGCCCTGGGCCAACGTCCAGGCCTGGGGCCGTTTCATTACACAGGCCGCCAAGATCAGCCGCCTCTTGTTAGGCCTGGGCGTCTGAGAATCCGCAGCAGCCCGAGACGGCCGGGATCAGGCCTGGGAAAAACATGCAAACAATTCATGTTTGTTAATGCCGGAACAGCTAAGCGATGGGAGCGTGCGTTCACCGGGGCTGGCGTCTTTCATGTCGTATCAGTTTTAAAACCCGGTAGGGCCCTGTTCCCGAGCAGGGCCCTTACTTTGTCGACTCCCAACTCGGGCCGAGCAATGCCCAGCTATCCCCAATGACCGAGCCGGCCTCTTTGAAGCGAGCCATGGTGGCTGGTCCTAACAGGATGACCGTTAGATTAAATTTAGTACACTCTATCATTTGAGACTCCGGGAGTGAATCCCGGGCGGGACGCTATAAACCGGCGTGCCGCGTTGAGTATGGTGCGTCGGGCGGTCTCGGTGCGTCTCGGTCCTCCAGCCCCGGAGATGCCCGGGACCGTTCGTACCCGAAGAGGGGAATTCGGACATCGGATGTCGCCGGACCTCGCCCGGCTGCATGTTCAATGAAGCTGTCAGGTCCGCACCCAACTCCAGTTCAACTAGGCTTGCTGTCCAACCTTCGGGAATGGTCGCGAGCACTCGATCCACAGCAGCGCCTCGCTCCGTCGCTGCCAGCCAGCGCTGGTGTTCGCCGCTGTCGGTTCTGACCCGAACCAAATAAACCCGTTGCAGGCCGTATAAGTACCAAAACGGGCTTAGGTTTCTGTGAGGCCGCCTTAGTTCATCTTGCCGCGTAGGTTCCTGATGATCTCCCGCAGCTCCGCACCGTACTGCTCGATTAGCGCCGCGCCTTAATCAGCCAGGACGGCTTGGCTTCCTTATCCTCAATCTGTTTGTCGGGCCGGGCATGGCTCGATGGTCCGGCGCGGACGCATGCACCGCTTAAGATAAATCAAGCCTCCCGATCGTTGTGCATGGGGAACGGCTCGTGCGTCTTGCGACCTAGGAACGTGTCTGGCTTGGGCAACTTGAGCGCTTCAGCCGCTTGCGCCGTCATTTGCCGAATGCGAGCGCACTCTTCTGCGATCTCGGAAGCCAGTCCGTGTATTTGCTCGTGAGTAGCCGTGACGGCGCTCCCTTCGCTTTGCAGGCGGGAGCTCTCTCGGTCTCTCAGCCACCGACGCCTACGGGCAGAGCCTTGGGCGGTGATGAAGGGTAAACTACCTCAGGGCTGTTTGGTTCAAAACTGAGCTTATGGCTCAGGCGATTGCCAACCATCCGCCAAGAGCTTGTATTCGCGAGCCATTTCCAACAGCTCCAGCTTGGCCGCCGGGGTAGTTGTGACGGCTGCCTGATGGCGGCAGAGGGCCTCAAGCGACCGATAGGACTCGGATCGAGGATGCATCAGGAGCACCGTGGCCCTCGATGCGGTTCGCGTCCATCACTTGTGTTACAAAGTATACATTCGACGATGTGCGCCAGACCCAGCGGCCTTAGTCGTTCTCAGTCCTTGCTTGCTCGATCGCTCTTTCGAGCTCTGCGGCGAGGACCTTATAGTGAAAGACCACCCGCTCGAACGCCGCTCGCTTGATCTGCGACTTGGCCGTATCTCACTCACATTTTCGATCTGCTCGCGCAACGTGGCGAGATGTTCGAGCATGTCCTTCATGGCACGTTCCCCCTCGGGAACTAGCTTAGGGGCCAATCAGGACGCGGGCAAGTCAGTTCAACACTCGGAATCAAATAGGGAGGGGAGCGCTTACAGGAATAGCGGCTCCCGGCCACCTGGAGACACTTCTATGGGAGGGTCACAAGGGCCGGAGCCACCTTCCGCCTGAGCGCGGACAGGCATCCTGCACGAAAATCAGTGAGCAGCCGTTAAAACAGATCAAGTGATTCGCAATTGCCAGTCCCCCCTCTATTTCTAGGTAGACGATTGGAGGCGGCCGTGCTGGACATCGAAGGTCAGCTAACCACGTGTCGCGCTCGAATTTCGGAATGCGAAAAAAATTCGCGATCGAGCGATCGACCTTAAACAGCGTGAGCTGTTCGCGAAGCTTGCTGATCAGCACAAAGTGCGAGCTGCTGAGGCAGGAGACGTCACATTGAACGAGCTCCGCACCATCGCACTGCAAGCAATCCCGCAGGCGACGAAGATCATTCGTCAATAACAGGGGACGAGGACAACATGGCTCGTGTGCTGCTGGTGGAGGACGAAGCGCTCATCCGGATGATGGTAGCGGAGATGGTGACGGAGCTAGGTCACACAGTCGCTGCCGAAGCCGATGATGTATCAACAGCCCTTGAGCGCGCCCGGCGCGATGGGTTTGACGTCGCCATTCTGGACATGAAGCTAGGCTCCCGAGCGCGGAGCCCGTGGCCGACGCTCTCGCCCGCCGCAACATCCCCTTCGCGTTTGCAACCGGATACGGCAATGCTGGGCTGCCGGAAGCATTTCGAGACCGTCCGTACCTCACCAAGCCCTTCACGGCGGAAGTGCTCGAACAGTGCATTTCGAAGCTATTGTCGGCGAGATGACCCGGAACAGGGTGAGAGAAGCCGCGTTGCTCGTCCAAGATGCCCCGCTATTTTTTTCACGTCCGACATGGACAAAAGCATATTGATCACGAAGGTGAGGAGTTGCCCGACAAGCAGGCGGCTTGGAAGGAGGCCACGGTGATGGCCGGTCAGACCCTCCAAGGGCTAAACGGCAACTTGCACCCGGGGCGCGAATGGCGGATGGAAGTCACGGACGAATTTCAGAACGTCCTTTTCGTTTTGCATATTTATGCTGAGAAGCCACCGCAGCCATGAACTCCGAGACCGCAGCGAAGATATACCGTCCGAAAGCGGAAGAATGCCAACGAGCAGACATCCACCCTGATTGATGAGCGATCAAGCCAGGTCGACAGAAGTTCAGAGGTACGATCCGAGAATAGACCGGATGGCAAAGAAGGAGCCAGCCGCGGCAATAGCCGTCGCAGTTATGGCGACGGCGATTCTCCCAGTCTCGTCCAATCGCGCCTCGTACAGAAACTGAAGTCGTGGCGGCCCCAGCATCGGGCCGGGGGCATGATGATGCTGGGCCTCCGGACAGGCTCTTGCCTCGTGGGACTGAGGCCGTCACCGGCAACACAAGCGGATGTTGGTCGCTGGGTTCCTTGGATTGCTCCATATTCCCAGAAGTGTGCCCCCATCCACACACGACGAGTGGCGAAGAGAAAGCCTGGGGCTATGGCCAAGGCCGCCAGCGTGAACAACTGCCAGTTACCTGGCGCACAAACAAGTACGGCTCCAGGTTGGGCAACACTGGAGCCGCCATTTCCAATCTTCTGCCCACGGGTTGGGGACGCGGGGAGCAGAAGCGCACGGTAAACGCACCGCCCGAAAGGTTGGTTCCCACACACGTCAGCGTCGGCTCTAGAGGGCGCCAACTCATGCGACATTAATCAGTCGGCGCCGGCGCATCGTTTAGCAATTGAGACACAGCCGTGACGACCTGCGCAGGCGCGAATGGCCTGGTCAGAAGAAGGCTGTTGGGCACGCCACGCGACGCCCACTCGTCTGCAGCTGCGCCGGCCATGTAAACTACAGGAAGGTCGGCGAATAATTCTCTAGCGCGTTTTGCCACCTGCCAGCCCGTGTGTTCGTCCTGCAAATTGATGTCTGTCACAAGCGCGCGGTATTTATGATCGTCATCAAGCAGCGCTAGCGCCTCCTGGCCGGAGGCTACCACCTCCGTCTCGAAGCCCCCTCTGACAACGCCTCCTGGACCATTTTCCGCGGTGAAGTAATCGTCCTCGACGACCAATATCCGCAATGGAGTTTGCACGGCCCGCCCTCCAGCCACATCGTTGTGGCTGCGCGCTAAGTACAAAGTGCAGACAACGTTCCAAGCTGTCTTAGGGCATCCCTAGTCCGGGACGCTGGGAGAGTCAGCCTTTCTTTGTCGATACTGATGCACCTATCGCACATCAGGGCGCCGATCTGCCTCCGGCAGTTGGCGCTCTAGCCAATCGGCAATGACCTTGTACTCTCTTTGCATCTTTTCGAGTTCTTCTCTCGTTTCTTTGTGCTGTGTAAGCGCAGCCTGCTCTCGGCAAGTCCGCTCTAACGCGCGGTACATACGATGAGGCATTGTGACTTCCCCGTCACGAAGGATGCCGCAAGTAACACCTCATTCCGGGCTTGGGAAATTACCCATGTGAATTATCCGGAATTTTCCGGGCGGCCGTTTGGGCCTCTCGTGGAAAAGGCTCTTGTGTTTTCCTGCCGAGGAACGTGTCGGGAACAGGAAATCGAATGAGGATCTGTTCGGCTTCCCTGACGCTTTCACGTAAGAGCTCTAAAAGGCTGATGCAGAAGCCGTCAACTCGACTATCCAGCGAGCGTCATCCAAACCGCGACGGTTTGGCTTCTTTGTCTGGCAAATGTCGGAAGCGTATCCCAGTGAGGAGCTTTCCCTCGTCGACCGCACAAGGTTCGCGGTGATGCAACGAAGAGCTGGGCTAATTACCATGGAGCCACATCCAATAAGGACGAATACCGGAAGCGCCGGGATGCAAATCTGACGTGGCTATGCATTGTGCCGGTCAGTTATCCGATAGTGATGTTTGCTCTCCTATGGGTCATCGACGGATTCCGACGTCGCTAGCAAAATAGTGCCAGTCGGCGAAGCCACACATCAACTCCCGATTCCCGCGCAGTTGGCTATCCACATCCACGATGCGCAGTGTCTCGCTCACGATCCGAGCCACTAGGGATTGATTATTTGACTCTACCCCGCGCCGCGCTTCGATAACGGCATGCCTCGCCCTGTTCGCCGCCACACGCCCACACAAGCCGACGGCCGACCGTGCAAGATCACGTTCGGCGAGATGCGTGAGATGGGCTTGCGCGGCGTCTTGGTCTACTGCCATTGCGGGCACCACGTCGAGCTCAGCGCTGATCGCTGGCTGGACGAAGTGCGGCTATCCGACGTCGAGCCCGCGGTTCGTCTGCGCCCGCTGTGGCAACCGTGGCGCAGTGGTCAGGCCGGATTTGGAAAGCGGCAAGCCGCCGGAATTCGCGAGATCGCGTCCGTAAGGGGTTGCCGCGAGGCGGCCCGCCCGAATGAAACCGAAACCTTGCCCGCTTTCTCTCCCGAGATTCACATTCGTTAATGCAGCTACAAAGATGAATGCGCCTCCCTGCTAGATGCTGGGCAATTCGGGAGCATGCTTCATTGACCGACGAAGTTTCATCAAAGGGCCGATTTTTCATTCGAATGGGAGGCAAAGGTTGGATGGTCTACGATCGAGAACGCAAGGGTCCAGCACTGATCGGAACCGCATGGGCGGCCAATTTGACCAAGGAGCACGCTGAAGAAGTGCTACGTTTGCTTACTTCTTCGCCTCTGGATAAGCCGCTTTCTGCAACCGAAAGGGGCCCGCCAGCCTGATGCCCAGAGGGCCCTGCAAAAGGGCGGCCCCAACTGGGCAGCAGCTGGGGCCGTTGGGGTCTGCTCCGGTTTCAGGGGGCTCTTGGGGAAGCCGGAGCAGGAAAGAAGTTCGCCAGATTGCCACTTGTTCCCGACTCGTAAAGGCAGCGGGAGTCTTATCTTCGGCCCATGCGTATGGCGTACGAGCTGTGCCTAGCGACAGCCGGCAAGCAGGTCCCGAACGGGCCGGACTGGATTCATGAAGTGAAGCACGATGGCTACCGGATGCTAGTCATCCGGGAGAACAAACGCGTGCACCTCCTCTCGCGCAACGGCACTGACTGGACCACGCGCTATCCCTGGATTGCCGAGGCGGCGCTGAAGAACCGGCAGAAGCGCTTTGTGATCGATGGCGAGGTCGTGATCCTTGGAGTGGACGGCACCAGCGACTTTAACGCGCTGCACAGCCGGCAACACGACCACGAGGTGCAGCTCTGCGCCTTCGATGTCCTCGCGATGGGCGGAGACGACTTGCGGCCCGTCCCCCTCCACTTGCGCAAAGCAAATCTGGAGCGGCTACTGGCGCGGCGCCCGGACGGTATAACCGTGGCCCCGTTCGAGCGTGGCGAGATCGGGCCGCGGCCGCAACGCCAGCGATCACTTCATCCGCTGCGCGATCTGGCGAGTTGCTAGATATGCGCGAGCTCGGCGAGGTGATAGCCGGCCATGTGGCCGGCGATATCGCCCACGATAGCTCCCTTGATGCATCCTTTTGGCTTTCATGCGGTTCTCCGAGGTAGAATCCGTCGGATCAATCGTCGCAGGCCCGCCCATTCCCCGTCTTCGCAAGTCCGGAAATTGCTTCAGGAACGAGGCTCGGCCGCGCATCGTTATCGTATCGATCTTAACCGAAGAGGAGGATGACAATGGAAACGGAAAGGCGTGAAACAGGAACGCTGATTGGCAGCGACAAGGTCGAAGGCACCGCGGTGTACGGCGCCGGGGACCAGAAGATTGGCTCAATCGAGCGCGTGATGATCGACAAGGTGAGCGGCCAGGTCTCGTACGCAGTCCTCGGCTTCGGCGGCTTCTTAGGCATCGGCGACGACCACTATCCGCTACCATGGCAGTCCCTGAAGTACGACACGAACCTGGGCGGGTACCGGACCAACCTAAGTGCCGACAGGCTGCAGGGCGCGCCCCACTACGGCAATGATAACGAGTGGAATTGGGACGACCCGGGACGGGCGAGAGTGGTGAACGACTATTACGCTGGGTTCTAGGCGCCGCTGCTCCTTTCGGGCGAGGAGCCGCGGCCTGGGAACACGCAAGCGGAGCGGCCTCGACGTTTCTACGGAACACCGAGGCCGCGGACATTAGCGCGCCCGGAAATCGCCTGCCTCGGGTCGCACTGCCGCTGATAGAGCAGATCGAATGATTGAGCTTGATCCAGCCGCGACTACAGCAAAAGGCCCCGACGTATCGCACGAAAATCATCAAGCACGGTTACATTCACCGTCCCCTTCTCTTCGCGGATGAGTCCCGCGAAGGATGCGGGACCGTAAACGAAGCTTGCGGCCAGGAACTGAGACTATAAAGGGGAACAACACTGTGGCCTCCAAATTAAGCTCCCATGGGAGCTGTAAAGGACATCCGCAAGCAGGCTGAGGTGGCCGAAAAGGCAGCCGCACGCGCTGCTGATGCCTTTGTGGCAAATCAGATGAAGACTTTGGCCGAGGCATTCCGAGCCCAGGCAGATACGATGAAAAAGAACAAAAAGAAGAAGAAGAAATGAGCTTCACCGTCAAAGGCATGTGCAAGCACGGCGGGCTGGCGCACCGGAGGAAGACCGCCGAAGCGGCCCTCACGAAAGCCAAGGAGCTTGCTAAGATAGGCTGCTACGACGTTCATATCATCACCCCGGAAGGCCGGGACTACGCCTCGTCCGAGTTCGGAGACCTTCCACGATCGCCCGTCACGTGGCGACCCATTCAGAAAACCAACCGCCACCCGTGAGCTGGGCCTCGACAGTATTCGGGTCGACGCCAGGCAACGGTCGCGTGCGTCGATGGACTCTTCCTGCAACGTCCGCCGGATGCTTGGTGCACTCCCACTTGTCGGCTGAGCGAACGGCTCCCGCGAGCGGCAGCTCAACGAGCTGCGAGCGAACACGTCGACCGGCCATGCGCGGCCGAATCGCCACGGAGCGCCAGCTCAAGGAAGAGCCAGATGTCTAAAAGTGACCGTATGTCGCCGTCGTTCGTGGCCGCCGCTGCGCGGCGCAACACGGGGCTTGCCGTTTTCGCCGCTCAATAATTCGTTAAGCGGCGTCAAAGATATTCCGCGGCACAATCTGCTTAAGTACGTCAACCCCTCCTATCCACTTGGCCTTGGCGTTGATGACACGGCGCCCTCGCAAGTAGTTCGATGTCCGGCAGTAGACCGTGTTGCCGGTGTAATTCTCGTTGCGAAGATACGACCAATCATCTGAACATTCCACGGAACGCCGCGATGGTTGACAACGCCTCTCACGTTCAGCTCGCGGGCATGGCGGTTTTCGTTCCCGGCGACGAGCTTTCGAATATCCATCGCAGGATCGCGGTTTCATCGGGTGGCACGGCCCGCAGCAAGACCCTGTCAGTCTGCAACCCCTTTTGCTGGTCATATTCGAGAGATCCCCTTGCGTCGGTCAGCTCTCTGCGTAGCGCGAAACCGGGCCGACCCCCCACCCAATAGCCAAGCCCGGCGATCCTGCTCTGCCCCGCAAAAATTTTTGCCGACTGATTCCGGCTGTCCTCCGCTGCCATCAGGCGCTTCATGTTTTTCCAGAGGCCCGATATCGGGCTTCCGTCGTTCTCGAACACCTCGGCGCAATAGAGCACCTTCACACCACCCAGCTTGCAGATGAATTCGTAATATGCGTTCTCGTCTGTGTCCTGAAATCGACCCCAGCGACTGACGTCCCGCACCAACACAGTCCCGAAATCGGCGGCACCCGATTGAACGTCATGGATTAAACCGATCAGCCCCCGTCGGTTGTTGATCCTCATCCGCTGATGCCCTCGTCGATATATGTGCGCACGATCGTGAGCCGATGCTCGGCTGCGTAGCCGGCGATGACAGCCATCTGGCTTGCGATCGAATATTGCTGCCGATCCGTCGACATGCGGACGTACTGCGCAGCCCGGAGCACGCGCTCCCCGACGCCGGGGCAGCCTGCCACGCTGGACAGTGAGCCCTCTGCCGATGGAACGCTCCCGACCTGTGCAGCTGTCAGCCTAATCCAACCCGCCTGAAAACCAAGAGGCGTGAAGCTGCTCATCCCCGCCGAATCTCTCCTCGCCTACAATAGGAACGTCTTCGTTCCGGAGGCTTATCCGGGAATGGACGAGTCGGAGCTGGTTAAGCTGGAGGCGCGGCCATGAAGCACCACGCCATGACCAAATCGTTCGGTAATGGCGCCGGCCACGTTCGGCGCCAGCACAACAGCGCCGTGCTGCTGTTCAGCTGGCGCGGCAAGCCCGACGGATCGGCCCACTACGTCGAGCGCGTCAATCGCTATGCTCGCAATGGAGTGGAGTATCCCAGCCTTGCCGCCCTGCTCCGCGCCGTGGAGGCCGAGCACGCTCACCCCTCAGCCACCTCTTGAGTCTGTACATCGACGCCAACCGCGCACTGGAGCAGGCGATCACGGCGCTCAATGCCGCAGCCGCATGGCCGCGGCAGCGATTCGGTGCCGGCCTCAAGCTTGCGCCGCGCGCCGCTGGCTCAAGCTGCACGAAAGCGGCACCTATGTGAGGCTGCTGACGACGGAGAAGATCTGCTGACAAGATGATTGCGCGGTCAGCGGCTCTTGGGTGCGCCGCCGTTGGTCGTCGCAAAGTCGACGCTGCGGATTTCTGGCGAGCTGGACGCCGGCAGTCCGTAATCCTCCGCGCGCTTGGCGGCCAGTTTCCGATACGAGCCGGCCTATTGCAGTAGTTGCGCTCTCAATGCGGGCTCCGGTTCACTTGCGGCCAGTTCTTCAAACTTGACCGCTCTCTCCAAATATTCGGTCAATCGCTTCACGATACATCTCGCTCTCGTTTGATCGCACCAAGCGCGACCGAGGGGGCGGAGCACAGCCAACCAGTCGCTGATCTTCAAGGCCAATTCGGCTTGCCTGATCCGCTTCATCAAAAGCTCACGGACGTTCCCGGTAACGGCCAGTCCGTCTACCCCGACCTTCCACTCAATCGCACGCCGTACCGTGCGAACTCCTCGACGACGTCCGGCCTTGCGACTTGCACGTGCTGCCAACTCGGCGTCAATCTTGTCAATCTCGGCCTGATTGCCCGCAATGAAGGCAGCAAGCTCGTCGCGAGACATTTCAGAAAGCGATTTATGCTGCGAAGAGGTCTCCTTGCGTGACGAAGCTGGAAGCCGGGGTGACGACGGGAGCTGCGGGCCCGCGCCCTGATCACCACGTGTTCCCGCCGGAACAAGCGCATAGGCGGCCGCGTTCGCAACATCATGCTGACCTCCTGTGACTTCTGCGAGCGCGAAATTCCGTCGGGCGCGACGGTCTGCCCCTATTGCGGTCACGTGCAGAAGACCGGCACGGAATGGAGCAGCCAACACCGCTCGGTGCTGCTGGCGATCGTGCTTTCGGTCGGCGTGATGATCGCCTGGTCGACGCTGCGCGGGCCGCACTAACCCGGCGTGCGATCGCATCTGGCGGTGGCCATGCAGCATGGTCCCGCATCCCTTTATGGCGGGGTGGAGAAGCCCGGTATCTCGTGACCGCTCTACAACACCAGCAACAGTCCCGAAACCAGCAAGATGCTGAGAATAATTCGCCGGAACAGCGCGTCATCGACGCAGCGAAAAATGAGAATCCCGAGCGCTGTTCCGGCGAGGAGTGCGGGGATGCTGACTGCGAAGTCGATCAGGACCTTTGTCGACAGATCTCCTCGGATCAGCATGAGAACAAGTGCGAATATCTGCATGGCGGCGATGAAGGGTTGAACCATTCCGCGCTGCTCGGTTTTTGGCACCCCGTGGATGTCACACCATATGGTCGGTATTGCACCCGGCATTGCCGTCAACCCGCCGACAAACCCTCCGCCGAAGCCGATCAATGCATTACGCGCCGCATTCATCTGCAAGCGATGAGAAAGCACCGGCCTGAACAGCGTGTAGGCCGCATAGCAGGCAACGACAAAACCAAAGCTCTCCCTGAAGATCCGCGCGTCCGCAGCTTGCAGCAGCCACACGGCGATCGGAACGCCAAGCAATCCGCCGACGACCAGTCCCGAACTCTGTTTCCAGCGGATGCTTTTTCTTAGGGCCCAAAGACCGACGGCTTGCACGGTGATGCTGCAGGCCATCATCAGCGGCACCGCCTCCAGCGGTGGGAGGACGTGAAGGAGAATCGCGCCGGCCACAGCCGAGAAGGCAAAGCCCACAAGGCCCGAGACTAAAGCGCCGCAGAACGCAGCGACACTGAGCAGGCAGAACGACGCAACGTCGCCCATGAGCTAACCCTTTTGGCCGGTCGCATCCTGGAATGACGACTTGGAATGATCACTTGGAATGATGATTTGGCGATTAGTCCCCGGACGACAGTCCGGGCAGCTCGGGCACTGTCCCGGCATCGGTCTGGCGGGCCGGCGTCGACATGGTGGCTGCAAGGATGTGCAGAACGAGAAAGCAGATGGCGATCGTTGCCAGCAGCGCCGTCTCGCTCGGTGCCGGAATCCGAAAGTTGCGCTCGGTCGAGTGTTCACTGAGCGACATTGTCGTGTCCTCCAACATCTGGCGGAGAGGCAAACTGGACCAGCTGACGATACTGTCGAAGCGTGCGCTCTGCCTGTAGCCGTCGCGAATGGTGGAGCGCCTGAAGGAGTCGCCTCGACCAGCCATCTTGTCGAGAAGACCTCGAGGAGGCGGCAAAAGGGCTCGCTGAAAATAACGCATCGCTTCGGGTCGAAGCTCTGCCGTTGAATAGGGGTCCGGAGGATGCCGCGATCGACTGGAATATCCTGTGGAGCAGCAGCCCGTAGAACACACGCGTGAGACGCCGAGCCTTTTCTTCCAAGCGCATGACACGAACACCTTCCTGAATACGGCCGGAAGTATCGAGCGGGCGGCCACGCCACGCTTTAACGCGGGCTTAATTTGTTCTTATCGTTTTCTCGATTTTGAACGCCGCGCTTGATTTCGGGCCGGTGTACCGGTTGAATATCCGCCTCGCGCGCACCCCGAAGGCATTGTTTTGCTGTATCTATTTGACGATTTCGTCCTCGACACCGATCAGCGGGAGTTGCGCCGTGACGGACATCCGGTGCCGTTGCAGCCCCAGGTTTTCGACCTCCTCGAATATCTGATCCGCAACCGCGCCCGGGTGGTGACCAAGGACGATTTGATCAGCGCAATTTGGGGCGGACGCATCGTCTCGGAGTCTGCGCTCACCACCCGCATCAACGCAGTCCGTACGGGAATAGGCGATTCCGGCGAGGCGCAACGGCTGATCAAGACCTTACCGCGCAAAGGCGTCCGCTTCATTGGTACGGTGAGGGAAGCACAAAGGGAGGTCGAGAACGCGGTCGTACCTCTGAGGACTGAAACCTCCACCCTGGTGGTCGGCCGGACAGCCGCCTTCGCGATGATCGACCAGGTGACGCGCCACGTCTTGTCCGGCAAACGGCAGATGGTTTTTGTCACGGGAGAAGCCGGGATTGGCAAGACGGCCTTCATAGCCAGAGCGGTCGAGCAGTTGACGGAACAGGGCTTCGATCAGCTCTATGGGCGCTGCACTGAACGATTCGGGACGGACGAAGTCTTTCTTCCGCTGATCGATGCACTGGTGAACCGTTGTCGCGCAAACAGTCCGGAATTGATTTCGGCAATTCGCGTGCACGCCCTTACCTGGATACTGCAATTGCCGGGCGTCATCGACGCAACGGAACGCGCGACTTTCCAGGATGCAGTGTTCGGCGCGACGCGCGAGCGGATGCTGCGCGAATTTTGCGATCTTCTTGAAGCGCTGAGCACCGACCGCCCCTGGGTCCTTGTTCTCGAAGATCTGCATTGGAGCGACTTCGCGACGCTCGACTTGCTGTCCCGCTTCGCGCGCGGGAACGGTAGCGCGCGCGTGCTGGTCCTCTGCTCCTACCGCCCGGCCGACAGTTTCGCCGGCGGGCATCCCATCCCCCGCCTGCACCGGGATCTCGAGATTCACGGATACTGCAGCGAATTGCGCCTCGATCGATTGTCGCGTTCGGAGGTCGAGCATTACTTGGCATTGCGCTTCGGTGACGAGGAACTTGCCTCCAGCCTGTCAAAGCCCGTATTCGAGCGAACGCTGGGGCATCCCCTATTTGTTGCCTCGCTGCTCAAACACTTAATCGACCAGCAGTCGATCGTCGAAATGGACGACGGATGGCGCCTGTCCTCGCAGGCGGCATTTACTCAAGATCGCGTTCCGGACAGCCTCCTGAACATGATCGGCCACGAGCTCGATCGCCTCACCGATAACGAGCGGCGTCTCCTCGATGTCGCCAGCGTTGCCGGCGAGGAGTTTTCCGCGGCCCTCATTGCCACCGGCCTGTCCGAAGATGCGCTCGACGTTGAAAGGAACATCGAAGCAACGATCCGGAAGCATCAAATCCTCGTTCGTTCGGGTGTTTCCGAGTGGCCCGACGGAACATATTCGGGCTCCTACACCTTCCGTCACATTCTCTATCAGAACGTCATTTACCAATCTCTGCCCCCCGGGCCCCGCGCGCAAACGCACAAGCGCCTGGGCAAGAGGCTCGAGGAGGCTTATGCCGGCCGCACCGGCGATATAGCTCCCGCGCTCGCACTTCACTTCGAGCAGGGACGCGACTTTCCGAGCGCGTTGCGCTACCTCCGGGAGGCGGCAAAGAGCTCGACCAAGCGCCTTGGCCACGCAGAGGCCGCGAGCTATCTCAGCCGCGCGCTTGGCATACTCGATCGTTTCGATGCCGCCGACAAATTCTCTATCCGCATCGCGCTTCTGCGCGAGCGCAGCTGGGCTCTTCGCTCGTGCGGAGACCTCGCAGGCTCCATTCGTGATCTCCGCGACATGATCGCGTGCGCCGAACAAGCGAGCGACATCAAGCAGCAGCTCAACGGCCTCACGGCCGTAAGTAGCCTCTGCTTACGGGTGGATCGCCGCGCCTGCCTTGACGCTGCTGAAGATGTCCTGTCGCGAAGCCAGGCGCTCGCGGACGACACCTTCAAAGCCCTCGTTCAGGGCAGCAGCGCGAGCGTCAACCTGTTCCTCAACGGCTGGCGCAAACAGAATGCCGCCCTCTGCGACAGGGCGATCGAGCTGAGCGCGAACGCCACCAATTATGGCATCTTGATCAGGCGTAATGGAATATCCGGTATCGTTGACTGTTGGAGGTCACGGTACCAGGAGTGCCGCCGCGCCGCCACGGAAGGAAAACGGTTGGCGCGGTTGGCTGGCGACGTTTACACTTTCGTTCTGTTCAGCGTTCTTGAATCAATCGCGCTCATCCATCTGGGCGAATGGCGCGAATTGCGACGTGAGATCACGGCCGGCCTCGAACTGGCCGTCAGAAACGCGAACGGCCCCAGCAGCGCCTTGTGCCGGCTGACGCTTGCTTGGTTGCACGTCGAAGCGATGGACTTTGACGGAGCTCGGGAGCTCTGCGAGAGCGTTGACGACAGTCTGCTGGTCGGTGATCAGTCGACATACTTCCACAAACGGGCGGTCCTCGCGAAAGCCTATGTCGGCCTGAACGATTCGGCGGGAGCTCGCAGGCAATTTGACGATATTGAGCGCCGCCGGCATGAAGAAGGCATCGACATCGAATTTACCGCCGCGACGCAGGTGTATCATTGCCTCGGCGAATATTACTTGCAGGTTGAGGACTTTACGCAGGCTCAGAGCTGTGCACGGCAGCTCCACGACTATGTGGCTACCGCTCCAGATCTTAATCACCTGGCCCAGGCCCACGCACTGCTCGCACGTACTGCGCTTGCCCTCGGCGATTCAGCGGATGCTCAGTTGCACCTGTCCCGCGCACTCGAGATCGTCGACAGTGCCGACTTCCCGATTGCTTCCTGGCGGGTGTACCGCACGGCCGCCGAGATCTTTGCCAGGTGCGGAGACGTCGACAAGGCGGCGACACATCGCATGCGATTTGCCGAAACCATCCGAAGGCTCGCGCAAAATTTCGAACCCGAGGATCGGCTGCACAAGAGCTTGTTCGCTATGCTAGCAACGCGAACGGCGCACCTCGAAACGATGACCTCGCTGCCTTCACGGCCCGCTTAGCCGACTGGCTCGCCGAACGCGTTTGAGAATGACGTACTCAAGGTCGGCCAGCGGGTTGTGCGTGGCATTGGAAGTACCGCTAAATCGAACGTCGGCTCCGCATCCAAGGTGCACCATCCGCGACTGATGTCTCCCACGCCTGTGGCTCAATAGTTGCAGCCGGCCGCTCATAACGGTCTCGGTATCGGTTCGAATCCGGTGGCGCCCACCACCAGCTGGTGGTGGTGGTGGTGGTGTGCGGACACTTTGAGAACGACTCGGTTTCCGCTTTTAGAACGACTCGATTTCGCTTTGAGAACGACTCGATCCCAGATCATCCTGAAAGTATAGCGCGACAATCTGGGTGGGAAGCACTGTCACCCTGATTGCCGCGCGGCACTGAAAGAACTTGCGAATTTCGTCTCGGTTTTTTCCCCGGTTCTGGAGCTCGAAAAAAGCGAGGGTGGTCTATTCAGCCTTTTCCCGCGGCTTGCACATCCCGGCTCGCACTCAAAGACCTCCTGAGGAACAAGGCACCGCCGTGCGCGCCACCCTGCTGGGCTTGGTGTCGTGTCGCCTTGGGGTGGCTTTGGTTAGCGATGCAACACGTTGGCAATACCCGAAGGAAATAGTCCTACGTCAAGTCGCCGACTTGAACTTCTCGCTGATGTCTTATCTTGGAAGAAAAGCAATCCGTCGCCCTTGCTCCGCGAGTTTGTCGCTCAGGGCCGGACAGACGGCCAAACGGCTGATACCACCCTTTGAGGTGTGTAGGCGCCTGCTTAGTGCCGGGTGATCCAAAAGCACCTAGCATCTTTCAGGATCCGCCACGTAGATGGAGACCAGCAATTGACCAATTAGGGAAGCAGCGAAAAGGTCGGGTACTATGCACGTGCATTGTTGATAGGCTTTCACATGCGCCGCAATA
Source organism: Bradyrhizobium sp. USDA 4486 (assembly GCF_054057995.1). Taxonomy (NCBI): domain Bacteria; kingdom Pseudomonadati; phylum Pseudomonadota; class Alphaproteobacteria; order Hyphomicrobiales; family Nitrobacteraceae; genus Bradyrhizobium; species Bradyrhizobium sp. USDA 4486. The sequence continues at coordinate 393,155 of NZ_JBSRZV010000001.1, read as the reverse complement.
AAACAAGGCAGGTCGTCACTGTTGCGCTGCAGCCCGTAGGAGTTGATGATGAGGTCGTTGTCGATCGTCTCTTGGAGGGGCTGAAAGATTATTCAATGAAAGTTGGATGCTGTACCTAAAATGATAGGCGGAGCTCATCACTTTCTCACCGCCACTTCCAGCGGATACGGCCGAGAGTCGAAATATACTTTCGTGGTTCGGCTGAAAGCTGAAGATGTGGGCCTTGTCGACGTGATCCGCGGTCCCGAAGCGTCGACATCATTCATTTGGCTCCTCCCATCATAGAGACGCATCAACGCCGAGACATCGGACGGGCTGCGTTGCGAGCCCTCGAACGGTTCGCTCGCAACCGCCTTGGTGCCTCTAAACTGAGGCTGGCAATCGTTGCGACCAATCCGGTTATGGGTTTCTGGCGTACCATGGGATTTCACGAAACGGGTGAGGTGCGTCCGTACAACGGCGAGCGCATATCCAGCACCGTGCACCTGATGGAGAAGCGAATCGGGCTCTGAAATGAGTTCCGCATCTGGCTTTGCTGCAACGGCTGCTAGTGCATGTGAGGAAACTCCCGACCGATCGCAGCCCCAAGCTGGGCCAGCTCGCTCGGTAAAATTTCGCTATGTACCAGTTGACAAAGCGCACCTGCGCCGTCCGCTTGCCCTCGACGCGCGGGTTTTGCAAATCACTGCCAACGACGATTTGCCAGGGAGCTTCAATGAACCGACTAGCTATCTGGAAGAAGCGGTGAGCAATTCCTTGCGTTCCATTTGCCAAACAGCCAAACACTCGCGCAAGGCCAGCGATTCCAGACAGGCCACCGTCATTCCTTGGCCATAGGCCTGGAGGCGATCGGCCCGCCGTCACGCGTTTTGAGCTTTTCTTCGTCAGTCTAAATGGGGAAATCGTCCGCCCTTAGCGGTCCTTGGTCATCTGTTGATCCCCACGATGCATTTGCCATCTCCGGAAAAAGCCGGCCGGCGAACCTGCGCCGACGGGCTGTTCTTACTTCTTAGTGTCACGCCCCTTCGACTTGGTGTCGTTCATCGTCGCCGAGGGGTTCGCGGACGTTGGGCTGCTCGAGGCGCCCTGGCCGGTGGTAGCCGCCGGAGAATCGCCGCCACCTCCGCCGGAGCCGGAACCTCCGCCCGCCCCACCTCCCGCACCCGCTCCGCCGCCAGCGCCAGCGCCACCACCCGCACCGCCTCCGCCTGCGCCTTGAGCGGACGCTGCCGCGATCGAGCCGAAGACCAGTGCCGCAGCCAAGGCAATCTTTGCAATCTTCATTGTTGCAGTCTCCTGTTGAACTTCGCTTGAAACTCGGTCTCCAGGTGAACGTTCCTCGCTCGATGAAGCCGGATCATCGCCCATGGCTATGGCCTAAGCGCCAATGTTATGAGGAAATGAGCGCCCATAGCAGAAAGATGCGCCATCGCTGTCGTGGCCATGAGGCTATTTGCCCCACCGTCGAGAGTGGGCCGGGCGCGGCCAAGAGTAGCGCGATGTCCGCAATCAGATCGGTCGGCCGATCTTAAAGCGGACGATGAATACGGCGCATTTCGGAGCGGTGTCCATTCGACCCGGTAGAAAGTCGCCCAGATTCCGGGATTGAGATGATGCTGCAAAAGGACCAGCACATTCGCAATCAAACCGGCAACGACTTCTCTCGATGCTTCAATCCTGACCCGTTGGACACCCAGACGTAAGGCTCGCTTGCTGACGCAAGGCAGAGGCTAGCCTCCAACGTGTTGAGCAACAACGGGCGGCGTTGAAGATTTTCCTGCTCGTTTGGCCCCTCACACGGGCTGGCTTAAATGCCTGCCGGGAGGCCCCGGGGCTGACCGGCGCCGTCTCCGTTTGAGCCGGTGTTCGAACTTAATCTGCGCTATTTGTCATTTCGTCCGTACGAAGAAAAATCTCAGCCCGACTGCGAGCGCGTGCGTCGAGTAGCGTGCGTGGCAGCCCCGGCTCGTCTCCTACCAGCCCCGGAGATGGGCTTGGGGTCCGTTCCGAGGCTCGGCGGGTCCAAGAAGCAGCGATTTCGCTCTGCCACACGGCTCTTCTATTTTGAATCGCCGCAATGATCGCTAATACGCTCTCGAAGCTAAACGTTGCCGGACATCAGCTCGGCTCGGCTCTTGACCTTTTCATCAAGGATCGCGATCCCGTTGCCGTTTGATGTCTCGCCTGCTGATCGATGCAACCGGTGCGGAGTTTCCCAGCCGCCAGACCAGCTGGGTAACTGATCGCGACAGGGCCGCTTGGCTGGGGCGCGCTGCCGACGGGACGAGCTGGTGAATCCGACCATAGGAACGATGGTCCAAGGCGAGACCTGGCTCTGCATGCGTTTCCGACGCATGAGGCTCTCCAACGGATAGCCCGAGCGGCCCCAGCCCTGGGCCAACGTCCAGGCCTGGGGTCGTTTCATTGCATAAACAGGTCCGCCAAGATCAGCCGCCTCTTGTTGCGCCTAGGCATCTGCGAACGGTCCAGGCTTTTGGGAGCGTTGGCTCGTACGTCCGCAAGCTCGTTCGAGCAGGCTTGGGCCGACTTTCAAGCCGACCGAGGTCAATCCTGGTCGCCGCAGACGTACTGGGTCGCACCAGTTGGACGCCCCCTGAACAACGCGTCTACGGCAGCGTCTTTCGGGCCGCCGCCACTTCTGCTTGTTAGGCCGCGAGCATCAGGCGCATCTCGTTGCGGCCGTGACGCATTACTCCGGGTGATCATGCTTCGCTGCATGCTTCATGCGAAGCGGCACATTGATCACCGTCAGCTCTTCATCCCCGAGTCGGAGCAGTCGTGAGCGCAGACGGGCCGCCCGATGCGTATGCAGAAGGTGCTGGTACCATCGATCCTTCACCACGTCTGGTATCAAGACTGCAATGCGCTTGCCCGGATGTTGGGTTTTGGTCTCGTTGATCAACTTGACCATGGGGATCTGCAGGTTTCGATACTCGGATTGCAGTATGACGAGTCGGGGCCGCGACATCCCCGCTCGGCTCAAAGGCTCTTCCAGTTGAGTCCGCCAGCGCTCCTCCAGTCTCCGCCGCTCTTCTTCCTGATCCGGTCCAGACAGCTTCAGAAGATGGATCGCTGTTACGTCCGGCGAGATGCTCATGGCGAACATGAGGGCGTTTTCGCTGAGCTTGGTCCAGCTCTCGAACGCGACCATGGCGATCGGTGCGCTCAACTTGCTTAGCTCAATGGGCGCTGCAGCACGAAGCTCGTCGAAAAGCTTATCGTAATAGCTTCGTATACCCTTGAGCAGAACGATGACGATCGGAAGCACCAGAATTGTAATCCAGGCCCCCTCCAGAAATTTAGCAGCCACGATGACGATCAAAGCTAGGCTGGTCGTGAGCGCGCCCGCCATGTTCAGGGCAAGATGGGCCTTGTTTTCGCTGTTTGAATGTCCGGCCGCTACGGTCCTGCGCCAGTGCCAAACCATTCCGACTTGGGAGATCGTGAACGTCAGGAAAGCGCCGATGGCGAAGAGCGGGATCAACCTGTCCGTAATCCCTCCGAATGCAATCAACAGAATTCCGGACGTCACGGCCAGGTAGAGGATCCCGACATCGAAGACCAGACGGCGGCCTGCGATGGCGAATGATTTCGGCAGAAAACCGTCTTCAGCGACAACCCGGCACAGGCGAGGGAAATCCACGAAGCTGGTGTTGGCCGAAAAGGCCAGCACGCAGAGCAGCGACCCGATCGTCGTGTAATAGAGAACGCCTTCCCCCACGACCGCGGCTGAGATCTGGGACAGGACGCTGCGATATCCATCATGTTCCTGAGACATCGCACCGATCCCGTAGGTGCGGGCGAGAAACGCGATCCCAAGCAGCAGCACACCCAGAATAACGACGACAGCAGTCAAGGTTCGATGCCCGTATTTCACCGCAGGCTCTCGAAAGGCCGTCATGCCGTTAGAGACGGCTTCGACGCCAGTCATGGCGGTGCAGCCGCTGGCGAATGCACGCAAGAGCAACCACAGCGTCGCCGCCTCGGTGGCCTCCCCCATTGCTGGCGGCGGCACGAGCGCTTGTGGATGACCGCCGGATGCGAATCCGCGATAGACACCTAGAATAAGAACGAAGCCGAAGCTCACAACGAAGAGGTAGGTTGGGAGCGCGAACACGCGGCCGGCATCCAAGGTGCCGCGCAGGTTGACCAAGGTGACTATGGCGAGGATCGACAAACAAAGAGGAAGGATGTACGGATGCAGCGCTGGCGCGGCGGATACCAAGGCGCCCACGCCCGCGGCAATCCCAACCGAGACGTTAAGGACATAATCCACCATCAGCGCAGCGGCGGCCAGGAGACTGGCGTTCGTACCGAGATTGTCTCTCGCGACGATGTACGCGCCCCCGTTACTGGGATAGGCGCGGATGGTCTGCCAGTATGACGCAAAAAGAATGGCCAAAAGGGCCACTATCGGCAACATGACCCAGCCAAGGTAGGATGTCGCACCTGCTCCCAGTGGAATCAGGATCGAGAGCGCGGCTTCGGGTCCGTATGCGGACGAGCCGAGCCCGTCCAGTCCCATCGCTGGCAGCCCTTCGAACGCCCCGATTTTCCGCTCGTTGAACTCGCGATTGGCTAACCGTCTGCCGAGAATAAAGTCGAGTACGCTCACAGAAGTATCCAGAAGTAAGAGACGAATCGACGGTCTCTCAAAAACGGCTGTCTTTGTTCTTTCGCCAGCCCCCGCCACATCGTCCTCCGGATCAGCTTCCTTCGATCGAAGCCCCCTACCCTGCTCGCCCGGTCGCAGGGATGTGGGGTCGCTCCTGGGCGGATGGTCTGCGAACCAATCTGATGCAGCGGTGAACGTTCCTCGTGTTGGCGAGGCTTGCGGACGGGGCCCAGGTGGCGGCCGCTTCGGAGCAGGGAGCTATCGCGATGGCTAGCTGATGAGCCCAGGCCCGCTTCTTGTACGCGCCCTGGCCTGCCACGGCTGGCTGCCGCTATGACGCGAGGACGTTCGCGCAAGGACTTAACGGGCAGCAAATCATTTCCGCCGTCGACGCCGGGTACGCCTGCGGTTGGCGAGCGCCTCGAAGGCAAGGTGCCAGCCAGCTACCAGACGCTGCTGCAGGACCTCATCAGTTCCTCCGCCAGGAACGATCCTAATAGAGTCGCTTTATTCGGGGACATCTCGGACCAGCCGTTTTCCGATACCCGGAGATGAACGAAGGACCAGTCTATGCGCATCCTTCTCATCGGGGGTACGGGACTGATCGGGTTGGCATTCCAGGCCAGGTTGTCGGCCGAAGGGCATGGATGCGTACTGGTGTCGCGTCATCCGGCAGTGGCATCCGATACGCACCACATTGCCCTCGATGTTGCCCGGACCACCGACGCTTCGAAACGCGGCGAATTGTTTTTTCCCATCAGGCGCCTCCAATGAGGTGATAAGCACAGGCCGTTGCCGTGGTTCCTCTTGCTGGAGCCCAGTGATCAGAACTTCCGCTCGACCATCTTGAGCCGCAGGGCTGAAATCGCTCCGGGATTGAGCCCTTTCGGGCACGCCCTCGCACAATTGAGAATGGTGTGGCATGAAAGATCGTCGAGCATCGCGAACACGCGCCAGGAGCTCCCTATTCGGTTTCTGGTCCTTTGGGACCGGCCCTCCGACAGGCCGGTTCGCGGGCGAGACATTCGCCCAGCTCATGCGCTTTATTGCCGCTATCCCTGCCTAGGAAGTGCAGATGTGACATTCGAAACGAGCGTGCGGGATTTGCGCCTGAGATCGAAACGGTGTCACCTCTTCCGCGAGGACAGCTAACGTCCTGGCCTGATTGAGGAGTGTTCCGATGCGCCTTCCAGTCCTTGCGATTCTCGTGAGCGGCGCAGTCTCCACCGCCACATCCGCGCAAGCGCAGACCTACGATCCCGCCTACCCGATCTGCCTCCAAATCTATACGGGCGGCTTCATGGATTACTATTTCGAGTGCGCCTACACCAATATGGCCCAGTGTCAGGCCTCCGCATCGGGCCGCGCGGCATCCTGCGTGGTCAATCCGTACTATGCCGGAAAAGGCGGAAAGCCCGCAGTGCGTCACAAGCGAACGCATCGTCAGTGACGACGCAATGCCGTCAGATCCCGGTGCGCGCCGCCTGCCGCCATGTGACGCAGATCCAAATCATTCGCTGTGACGGATTTGCCCAAGATCGTGACGCGGGTCGATGACGATGCCGCGCTCGATGCGCGATGACGCGACGCGCGCCAGCGTGGGCGGAGCACGATCGCGCTCCAAAGAGAACGGAGCTGGACCGTCGAAAGTGCCCCCCCTCCGCGCGGCCGAGTCCCCAAAAGGATCGCTCCCTTTGCGGGGTACGCGCGACCGCGCCGTGGGAGGATTTTTGCAGTTTTTGATGTCGCGCTTTCGTTTTGTACCAACTCGCACAGAACTTCGGCGCGGAGTGGCTTACGCAAGCCGTGATCTTCAGGGTTGGAACGCGGAGACCGACATAAGGTTTACTTTTTGCGTATCATCGCGCTGCGCTAACGGACGCGCGCTGCATTGGAGGCGCCGCATGAAAGTCATCGTTGATGAAACTAGCGAGGTCATCGCCATAGCAACGGATGATCATATTCTGCTCGGAGGCCACCATCGCCTGGCGGTGGCAGGAAGCATGGCCAAAAAATTATTCTGGCGAGATACCGGTGAACCTGTGAAGCTTGATCTCTTCTTCAAGCACCATCCGCATGGAAATTCCCGCCGTTCAGCCTGAGCCGTTCGCCTAGTACCCTTTGAGTGGGTGAAGAACGCGAAGCATCCGGCATATCGGCGCTTGCAGGTTCAGTTCTGAACCCGCATCCGGTTTGGCGGCCTATGGGAACCGCCAAAAGGCCACTAGACGCCTCAGATGCTTCCGGACTGGCCGGGATGCAGACGCGTCCCCGCCGTTAGAAGCGATTGAGGGCTCGCCGCCGTCCAACTCGGCAAGCCGCTCGACCAAGCCTTCCAGTCGCAACGGTAGCGGCTCTGCATCTTCCGCGAGGGCGCCACGAAGCCGCTCGCCAATCTCCTTGCGGATCGCTCGGCATTGCTCTGGGTCTGGGGAATGGTCAGAGGCGAAGTGGGTTGCAGGGACCTCGACCATGGCGGCCACCCTTGGCTTCGTGGGCTTCGTTGCCCGGCACTTCCGCGCTGCTGCGCTCACAACGCGCATCGGACTTGCTCAGGTCCTGCAAGACCAAATTTGTTGTCATAGGTAAATCCGCGTGGGCGTTGCGAGGCACAATCCCCGTCCGCACAATTCGGTAAAACAGACTGATCTTTCTTCTAGGAACCTACTCGGTTCGGTCCTATTGTTATTCGCCTCACCGGCCGAGGCACCGCCCGTAGGCGTCGGTGGTTGAGAGACCGATTGCGCTCCCGCCTGCACAATGAGGGGGATCGGATGCTGGCACACAGCGATATCAGCACTATCAGAGCTGGCTCTTCCGAGATCATGGAAATCTGCGCGCGTACGCGTGAGACAGTGGCAAACTCTCGGGAAATACTAAAGACGCCAGCGCCCGACACCTTCCTTCGCCAGCATTTACGCGATGCTTTCGCTGCCTGAGCGAGACGAGGATGACATGGCGGCCGTTGCCATCTTGCTCATTGCGAGTCGAGGAGCAGTGACATGGCTATTTACCGGCTACTACAAAACTCTGGCATGAGGCCGGAAGAGATTAGCTCGATCACCGCAGCTTACGAGCAAGCGCTGCATGCGCTCTGCGTGAAGGATCGCGACGACCCGCTAACGGAAATGATCGCCAAGAAGATCACCGCAAACCGATGTCGGTGACCCCGCAGAGATATCGGCTCTGGCGATCAAAGAACTATAGAAATGCGGTAAGCCGATCGCCCCCGCGAGTAAGCCCTGCCGAAGAATCAGCGCGATTTTCGCTTGCGACGTGTTTGTTTGCGGCCGAGCCGTTTGGCGTTGGCTGCCACCTTTCTTCGATACTGCGCAACAATCTTGTCACCGGATGCTCCAGCGATGAGGCTTTTACCGGCCTGCGCCGCCGAAAAGATTTTCTCGCTCACCATCAGTTGGGCTTCACGTTGAGCGGCTTTGCCGCCGCGCATCAGCTTCGCCATGCGCAGGCCGATCACGCGGTTGCTTTCCAGCCCGAGCATCATCCAGTTCCACCTGCGGCGATATCCCTAGCAAGCAATAGCCTCGGATCACATGAACAACCCCGGTGTGCGCGGGTCCAATCAAAGACGCGTGGCTTATCACGACGGCAATCGCCGCGGATCATTCTGGCGGTAACGCGCGCCCCCAGGAGCTAAGGGTTCCTTCACGTTGATCTAGGGAACACCCGAACTGGCAATAGCTCGGCCCTTTCGCGCTGAATATCAGACCGCTGCTGCTGGGAGCCAAACGGAGATGTCCGATGGGTGCGGCAGGTTTGCGCTTCGCGCAACTGAGACGATCGTCCCGTGTTCGAGCGGCCCTTGTCAGCCTGTTGGAAGAGCGGCCGTTTATCTGCCCTGCGGCAATGGCAGTTGTGGGCGCGAAGGCGCTTCATACCTGCGCTCACTCGCCGACGGCAAGCCGCTGAAATGCAAACTTCGCGGATTTGGCCGCGCCCCGTCTCGCCAACTGCCTCATGTTAGGCAGTTCGTTTCCGATCCTTCGCCGCCTCCAGCTCCCCCGTGGCGCGGTTATCATTTGTCCTTCCTGAATGTCCTGTCGGTCTCAAACATGAAAAGACCGTCGTTGCGGTCCTCATCGTAGAACCCGATGCGGTAGTATTCACGGTGATCGTGCTGCATCTTCTCACCGCCGCAGACGAACGTCGCGCGATACTCGACATCGCCCCGCGTCGGTCGCTGCGGCGACAGCCCAATGAGGCGGCACCCAAGCTCGCCCGCCTCATGCTGGAAGCCGCGCGCCGTGACGTGGATGCCGTCCTCGTCCTTCGTGCAGTGCTTCAGCCGGTGCCGCTCGCCGCACCATCGACCGTGAAACATCGAGGGCATTTCGACGGCACTGGCATCGGTCGCCACGAGCAGCAGTCCGCTCATAAGCATGATTTTCAATGAGCCTTTTTCCACGGCCTCTCCGTTCTTGTCCAGCTCCGTTCAGCTCGGCAGCGTGAACTTGGCAGCCAGACCGGCGATCACCGCCGCGATAAAGACCAGTCTCGATCCGGCTCATACGCCATCAGCGCCATCAGCCAATGTACCAACTCGATAGGAAACAAAATCCAAAATGCAAAATGACAAATATACACAAACGTCGCCGTCGCGCGTCCCTCGCGAGGGGGGCGTCGCTCGAAGGACCCGATGGCGCGCGCTCCGTCAGGTAACGCCTCTGTAGCTTATCAAGTACGCCCGTCGCTGGCCGGCATCAGCGATCTCAGGCTGCGTACTTATCCCGACTTTCCGAGTAGTCCGGCTCGCTGCTGTGACACTTGTTCGGCGTCCTCTCCGTGCCGCTGGAGAGCGTGGCCATGGCCGACAAGCGCGGTAGCATCACATCTATTACGCAGAGAAGTGCGGCTCCGAAGCAAACGAGCGCGCACGCGAGGTAGCGAACAAGGCGCCCAGGTGCTCAGGGACAATCCGCCGCCGGACAACTTTTTACGCCGCAAACGCATGAGCCGTTCCCGATGGACCTAGCAGGAGGGTGGCCAGTCGTGCCACCCCATACGTCGATTGCCATATCGCCAGACTGCCCTAGCCGGATGCATGTTGGGAGCTGGGCAGCTTGATGCTGGGGGCTGGGCCAGCATCATGCCCTTCGAACAGCTTTCTCTGCCCCAACTTTGCCCGCCAGCGAGTTGGGGCCGCTTTTTGGGACGAGGCGGTGCGACGTGCTTGGAATTAGTTCCAAGTTCCAATGCAAGCCGCTCGCACCGCCCCCATACATCGGATGCCATATCGCGAGAACGCCCGAGCCCGGTGCACGTTGGGCCATGGGCCAGTTAATCCCCATTGGCTGTCCCGGCGTAGTGACGGCCCCACCTCAGCCCCCCTGAGTGGGGCCGCTTTTTGCGAGACGAAAGCGTAGTGCCTCAACTCCGCCCGGCCGAGACGACATGCCAGATTTTCCCGGTGCAAGGACTGAACTTCTTACCTATTCGCGAAGCCCAGTGACACCAACCAAAGCCAGCCTTGCCAGGTTTTCCCTATGCTGGTTGCATCGACATTAACATGTGTGAAGCGTTTTCTCGGTGTGGTCCGCTTCAAAACATCGCGGCCGCGCCACCGTCATGCAAATGGACGATGACGATGTGCCCCTCGGTGTCCAGCGTCCGGCCAACTCGGCTTACTCAGCGCGAGGATGGTCTACTTTGACTGCGATCAGTTTCGATCGGACGCGAGGACGATCTTGAGCAATCGCTTCTTAGTGAGGAGCTACCGAATGGACAGGTTGCAGGCCAAGCGGCGCGGCAGCTCCCAAGGCTCGGACTTCCGGCCATTCATTTCGGTCGCGATACCAACCTTCCGCCGTCCAGACATGCTGCGCCGCGCGGTCGAAAGCGTGCTGCAGCAGGACTTCTCCGATTGGGAATTGGTTATAAGCGATGACGAAGGGCCGGCGGGCGAGAGTTGGCATATTTCGTGCGAGTATGCCCACAAGGAGCCGCGCATCCGAGTTATCGAAAATCGCAGAGGCCGTGGTCAGGTCGAGAACACGAACAACGCGATGCTTACGTGTCGCGGCCCCTGGATCAAATTGTTGCATGATGACGACTGGCTAGCGCCAGGAGCGCTCACAACTTTCGCGAAGCTTGCGAGGGCTTACCCAGCCGCAGCATTTATGACCTCCACATGCCATCTCGTTCAGGACAACGGCATAAGGTACCGACGAGGAGGCGAGATTTACTGTTATTCAAGTCAGCAGTGCCTAGCGGATCTCTATTTGGCGGGGAAGACCCGGTTGCTGCGGATGGTCCCTTCGACACTGCTGGTCAACGGCAAGGTCGTCAAAGCCGGCTGCCTGATGCGAAACTACCAGTCGATCAGATGGGGAGTGGACCAACTGTTCTTCGTTGATCTGGCCTGTCACGGCGACATGGTGGCGACAGACGATGGTCTTATCTTTTACGACATGACGGATCACGCAAGCATCACGGCTTCCGGATCGTTCACCCAAATTGACCAGGAGACATTTGATCTCAAGCGTCTCACCTGGAGCCTTTTGGAAGATAAGAGAGCGCTTCCCAATCCCGAAACGATCGTGCGTGCACTACGCGTTGCCGACTGCGCGGACGGATGGGCCGCCAACCAATCGTCGCAACTATCCGCGATGCAATTCAAATCCTTCGGCCCTCGGTTCTCAGAGCTGCCAACAGGACCATGCGAGCCTGGGCGCGCGCTCCGGGGATCATACTCGTGCTTTCTTGTGGAAACGCTCTGATCTGATGTGCTCTTCACCGAGACAACTCGGCTCGACCGGTGAAGCAGGTCCGGAAGTTCCCCCGCGAGCAAGGATCGCGCTGCGGTGCCTTTTAGCGTGTAAGCGTTCGCTCTCCCATCTTGAAGAGGCGTGAGACCCAACCAGGCGGCAAAGTCGCGGCCCTTGGCAAAGGTCTCGGCCGGCGGTGCTAGGGCGGCGATCGCAGTGGCGGAGATCGGGCCGATGCCAGGAATGGTCATCAGCTGCGCGATACCTCGTCCTCGCGAGCACGTCGCGCGATCTCCTTGTCAAGATCCACGATCTTGCCATTCAACTCGCCAGAAGGGCTAGCATCACACGAGCCGCTTCGGGAAGGGAGCTGGCCATCGCTTCTCCCTCGATGAGGTCGGCAAGCGTCGCCAAATGCGATGGACCCTTGGGCGCTATCCACCATATTCCGTGAGGTGTCCTCGGATCGCGTTCATGAGCTGAGTTCGCTGCCGCACCAACAGGTCCCGGGTTCGAAACACCAGACCCGCAGCCTGTTGCTCCCTCACTCTTCGCGGCAACGAACCGCATGCTCGGCCGCTGCGCAGCTTCGCAGATCGCCTCGGCATCGATCGCGTCGTTCTTTTGCCGCTTTACAAACGGTTTTACATAAGCGGATGGATCAGCCGAACCTGATGGCCAAGCTGCGTGAGCTGTCGGGCTCTGCCACATCAACTCGGCTGAGCTGCGAAGAAATCCAAGAGCTTTCCTCGGCTGATCCGTTTTGCTGAATACTGCCCGTCCTTTCCCGTCCGCTCCATGAACGTGGAAAACATGTTTGGCGATATCCAGACCGATTGCGCTAACCTGCAACACGGACGCCTCCCTTAAGTGGTGCTAAACACCTCCGCTTTGGCACATCGATGCCGTCGGCGGGGCGTCCACCCCATCATAAGTCCGAGCGTTCGCTTTTGGCGCAAATGAGGGACCAAGCAGGCAAGTCCAGGATACCTGATCGTGACCCTTAGCAGACCGCGCCTTGGCAGGAGCTGGACTGGGCGTGCTGTCGCGGGCCGCAGCTCAGTGTCCTGATTTTCCCGGCGCCATTAAAGTCCAAGACCGCCTGCACTACGTTTTCCCCGCTGACGTACGAGATCATTGCGCCACCGTGCGAGGGCTGAAGATTATCCAGCTCGGCAGCTGGGTTTTCCTGCAGATGGATAACCCAGTAGCCACGCAGGTTTTCTCTGCCGGAGATCGCCAATTGGTTACAATCGCAATAGATCACGGCATCTTCGGCGTACATTTCGAGTAGCGTTTCGATATCGCCCGCGCGGTAGGCATCCAGCCAATCGACGGCAGCGGCCATCGGGTCAAAAGACATAAAGTACCTCTTGCGCCAGAAACAGAGAGGCCGGGGTACCCAGCTGATCTCTTCGCCAATCGATCGCGAATTTTTTGATCTTCACTCGGCCAAGCCCATATGCCGAATGCCATAGGTCGGATACCGGCCCACCTTGGGCATTCTGGCATCGCCATTTTAGCAGGCATCTTGGTGACTGACCTTATGGAGGCTAGCAGTGGCGGGGCGTCCACAAGATGGCGTCGGCAGGCCCGTCACTTCTCCACCAGCTTGATTGTCGAGACGGGCCATTTGCCGGGATGGCCAGCCACGGAAAGACGCAAACCGTGCGCCTCGTCCAAATGTAATCCTCGACGGTCCCCGCCTTGCCGTCCGTGAGCACGACTGCCTTGCCGATCAATTCGGCCTCGGCTTTGTGATATTCCCGCAGGATGGCGGCGGCATGCGCTTTAGCTCGGGGCATTCCTGGGGCCTCGTCCTACAGCGACGGTGCAGATTGCAAACTGGTCAGATTGGGCCGCGTTCCGAACGAACAACTGAGCCACAGGCGCCCCGCGGCAACGCAGCACTTCGGCTACCCCGGGGGATTGCAAGGCAGTCGCGCGCCCGCCATTCAAATAGGGCCTAATAGGGCCCGGCGAGTTTCCGCAGGGCCGGTCTGCCACCTCGAAAAATCAAGAAAAAAATACTTATTTACAAGAGCTTATATCCATTTCCACAATCCCAAAAAACTGCTGGCGGAAAGGGCCACACGACTATCTTTCGGGCCTCGGTGAAATACCGTGAAATTAAGTAAGCACTTTCTGCTTAGGCTTGTTTCGGGCTGTTCCTTGCGTGTTCGCCAAATCGGGGCCGGGACCAAGCTCGAATTTCGGCCCTTTGGTCTCAGGCTTAGGAGCCGAAACCACATGGAGACTACCATTGCCGCCCCGCTGGCAAGCGGGGCAGCAAGAGCAGCGTCATCTTGACTGACCGCATGTGCGAGAAGCGGGTGACCGGGCGCACCAAAATCTACGAGCGTAAATGCGCCGGCCTTTACCTCAGCAACACCGCCGATCGCCACTTCCTCGTTCAAATTCACCGACCGGCAGACCAGCAAGCAAGGCACCGGTTGGCTGGGCGTCTACACCCCGAGACCTTCATCGTCGAGGACGCCCGCGGCAAGGTTTATGGTCTCAAGGGCATGGGAGCCAAGGCACTTGCCGAGACCTTCCGCGGCCAGAAGGCGAAGGCCGCGCAGAACTGCAAGACCGTCTCCGAGATCATCGAGGAGCGGATCGACTGGATGAAGACGCCCGTCCGCAGCCGGACGGCGAGCGGCGGCCCCGGCTGGAGGCGCGGGAGAAAACCGCCAGCCATCTGCGGCGCTTCTCTCGGTGCCCGGCTTGGCAAGAAACTGGCGCGAGAGGTCACCAAGAATGACATCGCGACGCTCTCGAAGGACATTGTCGCGGGCGAGTTTGGTAAGCCCTCGGTCAGCAATGGGCGGAACATGCGGAAGGTGGCCAGTGCTCTGTTCAATTGGGCGGCCGAGGCTGGCCGCGACTACGTCAGCGCGTCGCCTTGCTTGGGAGCCCGATCAATACTTTAATCGAGCTTCGACGGCGCCGTGTACTCTCCACGGGGGCCACCCATTTCGGCCGCGCGTAGGCAAATTCCTACAGCGATGCCCCCAACGTGCATTCCGACTATCGGGCGCTCATCGAGCGCAACACAGGCGCCGGAAGTGGTCGCCGTGATATGCTAAGGCATCCGCCCAACCGCGCGCCGGCTCGCAAAGAAAGATTGTGTCAGTGGAGCACGCCCTGGGGCTGATGGTTCTCTGACTGATCATCCAATTGAGCGCTCATCCGCTCCAATCGTTGCTCTAGCTGCTCATTAACAAGCATCAATGCCCTAAGCGCGCCGCGTACGTCACCGTCACAAGCGGCGACGACCTCGTCAATCTCGAGTTCGTATGCATCAAGAAGAGAACTGGTGTGTGGGCGTGACATGCGAACAACATACAAGCATAAAATCTTACTGGAGAAATAATTACGCAGCATCATCCCCGCTATTCACAGCGGGGCGGGCTTGCATCGGATCGTTTCTGGATTTGAATTTCGGCGGCAATTTTTACCGCGCTGCACATCAATTGGCCGTGCAGCATCCGAGGCATTGAGTAAGTGGCCGGGGGTAAAGATGTTTGAAATCTATTTCAATCGTAAACGTGATTTCCTCGTCTTAAGCAAAGGCTCTCCGATCCCGGCACTTGACCCATCGATCAAATGGCGGAAGAGCAAAAAAAGAGTTTCTAGGGTCAGCGACGAGATTAGATTGGCCGTTGAGAGACAAGGCTACTACGTTCGGCGCTTGCGGGACAGCAAGGTACGGACGAACTCAGTTTGAACACAAACCGCACTCTCAATACTTTATCACCGCGCTGTCGAGGCTTGCGATGTATGGATGCGCGCGCCTTGGGACGAGGCGAAGGCGCGGAACCGGCCGTGGCCGGATCACGGTCCGTTGAGGTTGGCAGGCTCACCCGGCTGTCCGATTGTTGCCTCAGCCCTCCATCAATCCCCAAAGTACGATCAAGTAATAGACCACAACCGCGACGACAACGTTGATCGCAACTATCAGCAAAACATCGATAGGTAAGATCGGTTTCCGTCTAGCCATCGCTGGGATCCTAGCCGGGCTGGGATACCCTGACTTCTCACAAATGATGGCCGATGCACGTTACTCCGCTACTGTTGCGTTAGCGCCGCAGGTAGTTCCATCGTATGAATAAAAGTCTGATCGCGGCGATCATCTGCAGTGGCTTTCCAAGCGGCTACGCCAAAGTAGGCAGTGAGCGCCAGAGCAACCGCGACCAAAACAGAATTGAACTGCGTCATCGATCGGCCCCTCCTTCTCTACAGAGAAGCACCTTCGATTTGAGCGCGCACGACTGAAAGCTGCAAATGTCGAACTTTGCGCGTGCAATCCACAGGGAAGAGATCAACACACGCATAGTCCTCGGCCCACCGAGCGGAACATCTCAATACTGAGATCGTAAAAGCAGCTCCGGCCGTGTAACGCAGCTCACTGCAGCCAATCCTTGTAGAGGGTGATGCCGATCATGATCAGCGAGCCGATTACGACCGCCACTGGGCAGATAAACGGCAGCTCTTCCAGCACGCCAATAGCGACCGCCCGGACGCGGAGCGTTCGCTTCATATGCGCAAAGCGCCAGCCTGCGACACCCATCGGACGACTCCGTTTGGCCCCCAGCAGCAGCGGCCTCACTCTTCAGCGCGAAGCGATCTTCGGCTATTGCCCGTTAGGATGTATCCCTAGATTAAGGTGAAGGAACCCTTGTAAGTCGTCCGCTTTGTGCTCGGAAGGGACGTTGATGCTGCCAGGCTGCATGTCGGCCTTGGGCCCATAACCCGCCGCGAGCAGTTGCAGCAAGGCGAACTTATTCGGTCAACTCGTCGGCGATGAGCAGCCTATCCGGCACGGCGAGGCCGAGTGCCTTGGCAGCGGTCAGATCGAAAGTTGACGACCGGATTGGTTGGTGAGCAGCTCTTCCTTGCGTAAGCTCACGTTGCGCCACTTGGAGCCGCTGCGTGAGGTAGCCGGTGCGGGCGAACAGCACGTGGTAGAATGTTCTTCGCTGAGCAGGTCATGCCCTGCTCGTGCCAATTCGTGTGATGAAATCGTGGACGGCATCGAAGACTGGCTGCGGCTGTTCTAGCAGCATGAAATGCCCGGCTTGCGGAATGTCGACGACCGTAACCCGGTTTCCCAAGGTCTTGCGAAGCGCATGGCCATTACCGGGTGGCGCCGCGTCGTCATCGAGCCCTTGGACCACAAGCATCGGCGCGGTTCCACCAGTCCACCAGTGTTCCAGCGGTGTCTGGCGGCTCGTCGCGATCTGCGCGATATGCACCTGCGGCCAGCACTCGACGGGCTGCAGCACATTGGGATCCGATGCCGGCGACAGCCACCGCGCGCCGAGCGCCGCGCACTCTGGTCCCCTACGTCTTGCCTCGCCGGCATTACGAAAGGCCGTGCCGAGGGGCGTAGCCAATGCGATCAGCCCGCCGGCCGCGAGCAGGATCAGGCTGCGAACCAATTCCGGACGATCGGCCGCCAGGCAGCGGGCTACCCTGTTGCCGAAGGCATGACCGAGGATGTGGGCCGGAGCACAGCCGAGCATCTCGATCACGCCGGCCACATCGGCGGCGAGATCTTGCAGCGAGACGCCATCGAGGGGTCCGGTGCTGCTTCCGACGCCGCGCATGTTGACGGCAATAATCTGCAGCCCGCCGGCAGCCAATCGGCGGGCAAGGGGATCGAAGTAACCAGTGCTGCATTCGCCAACAGGACCAGCGCTTCTCCTGATCCGTGCAAGGTACATTCGAGCTCCGCCTCCCCAACCTTGATCATTTGATTTCGCATCATAGTCCCTCGCTCAGCGCAGGGCCGTTCTCTCTACGGCAACGCTCTCAGACGTGACTGGTGCCGTCTACCGGACAAAACAGAAGCTTTGCGGCGCAACCATTACGAGCCGCGCAGGTCTCATCAGGGCGATAACCGGAAGTCAGTCGGCTACTCGATCACCTCGTCAGCGCGGGCGCGATCACGCTCGAAAGTGCGAGACCGAGTGCTTTCGCCGTCTTGAGATTGACAGCGAGTTCGGACTGCGTCGGCGGCTCAATCGGCAAGTCAGGCTGACATCACGACAAAACCGGCGCGTGGGAAATGCACACAGACCTCTCCGGCCGCGGGATCGCTGCGTCGGATGACGATCTCATGGACGCCCGAGGTGACCAACTCGCCGACGACCGGGTCGCGTCCGGTGTCATCCGGCGTGACGGTCACTGTCTGACCAGGTTTCCAGCCGGTCGGCTCTCGTGGATCGGGAATTTCGCTGGCGATCGACGTAGCGTCCTTCGCCGCGTTGAGCGCTTTTTTCGAGGTCATTGGGCTCGGCCTGCCGTGGCCGATTGCGGCAATTCGCTCCGTCCAATTCAGCAGGCTCGGAAAGCCGTCGAGCGGCGCCGCCAACGGTCCGAAGTTTTGCTGCAAGAACCAAACCGGATGGTAGGCGGCGAGATCGGCAAGGCTAGGGGCAGAGCCCTGCAGGAATGAGCGCCCGTCAGTCAGCATTTGATTCAGCCAATCCAAATGTGCGCGCAACTGATCGAGCGAGTTCGGTATTGCCGCCTTCATCGCGGCGGGATCGATATTTCGGCCGGAGAACTTGGCCCGGTCTTCGAGAAATCCCTTGGGCAACGCGTCGGGTCTCTTCGCGAACACGATGCTCGCAGCCGGGCTGAACGTTGTCTTCTCGGCCCACCAGGCAAGCGCATCGGCCGCGCCGTGGCCGGCGGGATAAAAGCTCGGGTTAGGATGCCGGCGCTCGAGTTCGCGCATGATCAACTGGCTGTCGCAATATATGTCTGCGCCGATCTGCAACACGGGCGTCTTTCGGTAGCCTCCGGTCAGCGCCGTCAGGTCGGGTTTTGGCATGGTGACGGGGATTACCACCGATCCCCAGGCCAAACCTTTCAGACCAAGACCGAGCCGAACTTTCTCCGAATAGGGAGAGATCTCGTAGTGATGCAGGATAATATCGGTCATCGAGACGGCCCTCGGCCACGGTTCCGCCCCTACAAGAGCGCCCCTACAAGAGAATGAATGATCGTGCTTAACTCGGGCCCAACCCGAGGCGTAGACTGCTTGTTCCTATTGTTCCAACAATGCTGGCGACCAGCGCTGTTGCCAGCGCCGGACCGACGCCAGGGATCGCGCCCGGCCGCTTGCTCGTCGTGTTTGATCGATGCCAGGCGATGATGCGGCGGTCGAACTCCAGGATCTGGGCCTTTCAGCGCGCGCTGACCGCCAAGAGCAGCAAGGCACATCCGGCAACCTCCGGGACTCGGCCTTCGGCTTTATCGGCGACGACTTCCAGCAGCTGCTCGACGCCTCGCCGCCCAACAGGGGCGACAATCCCGAACTCGGCTAGATAGGCGCGGATGGAGTTGATGATCGCGGTCTGCTGGCGGATGAAGAGTTGGCGCGCTCGGTGAAGCATCAGACAGCTCTGTTGCTCGACTGTCTTGGTCGGCACGAACCGCATGTTGGGCCTCGTCACCGCTTCACAGATCGCCTCCGCGTCCCTAGCGTCGTTCTTGACGTAGGGCTTCACATATGCCGGAGGCATCAATCGCACCGTATGTCCCAACGCCTGCAATTCACGGAACCAATGGTGCGATGATGCGCAAGCTCCGATCCCCACCAGGCATGGCGGCAATTTCTGGAAAAATGTTCAAGACGTGGCTGCGCCTCAACTGACGGCGTACGACCGCCTGGCCGGCTGCATCAACGCCGTGCACTTGGAAGACCGACTTCGCAATATCAAGGCCAATCGTCGAAATTGACTGCATAGGCCGCTCCTCCGAATCGCGGGAGCCTTAAAACGGCACCCACTCTTTGGCACTCCCGTGCCGGTGGAGGAGCCGTCCACAGCATCAGATGCGGACGTGCAAGTTGGCCGCGTTATCCGCAAGCCTCCTCGACTTTTGTAGGATTGAACGAAAGCGTCTCGCGCGCTGTCAATGCGCTCGCGGTTCGATCTCCCCCGGGGCCCTCACCCGCTCTCGCCCGTGGCAGTAGCGGACACCAGCGAAGTTAAAGCTTGTGGTAAGTAACGTGCGCCGTCGCAAACGGGATGCCAGCACGGCCAGCACGGCCGCGGACTATGCAAGCTCGTTCATCGATTCCATAAAACCAATCGTCGAAGTTTAACTTGAGCGATTTGCCCTCCCCTTGCGGTGTATCGCGCGTGTATTTCCAATGGAATGCGCAACCGGCTTGCTCCCCAATGGCTTCACCTTCCAGTCGGTTTTCCAGGCCCGTGTACTTGCCTTCCTCGCCCTTTCGGATCGTCCAATGCAGAGTGTCGCTATGACCATCGTCAAATGTATATGCCTCGATGAAAAGCACTGTATCAGTGTCCGCATCTAGTTCGCCGTGACCAGCAATCGTTGCGCGCTTCAGTAGTCCACCAACTAGACTTTCGAGCACTGCCCAACCTTCTAACCGCCCGATGAAAAAACGTTCAGGAAGAAACAGCGGCGTTGTCCCTCTAAAAGCATCGATCGCCATAGTTAAAACCCTTCGAAATGCATCGCGTAAACCAAATCTCCTTTCTTCGATTGGTTCCTACTTGGTTCTCCGGCACACGCTCCGCTCAGAGCGCTCAACCATCAACAGCCACCGCCATTTCATATACGATCGGAACTTAATACCGCTGGCAATCGGTTCACTGTTGATGCCGGGTCTACAGGGGTCACCGGCATAGCCCACTTTCGGCAAGCCCGGCGTTGCGCTGCCCCCTTCTTGTCTTGAAAGTTCGCGACTTCGGGCAGATACTTGAATCAAGTCCTTAGCCATCATCATTCCGAGGAAGACGATCATGGCGATCCAAATCGTGATGGACAGCACCGGTGACACCCGCCATTTTTTCAATCCAGACGACGCACGAGAACTCGCGAGGGCGGAGCGGCGGTTTTACGAACTGACCGACGCCGGCTTCACCGCGGCGGTCCGGACGGGTCCGGGTCAAGTATCGCAAATGCGATCGTTTGACCCAAACGCGGAAGAAGCCGTCTTCTTCCCTAGGCTCGTCGGCGGGTGATCGGCCCGCGCCATGTTGGGCTTCAGATCATCTCCCCGACATGAACGTCGGCGGGCGAGAGCCATTCGGGCTCTCTTCTTCAGACACGGCGCCGAGAGAACTCCGGAGGGCCGCTCGCTGCAGCTGTTGCGGACGTGGCTATCGCCGGCCCAACGTGCACAGTTCGCGGGAAAGGGCTATTTCGAGGTCATCGGTGGCGACACTGGCAGGCAATATCGGATCTACGCGGGCGCGTCGACCAACGTCTGCGAGATCGACGAAAAGGGCCGCCCGACGCGCGGCCTGTGTTTCACGCCGCGAGGCAATCTGCCGGTCGGAGATGTTATGCTTTCCCAAAAGATTGCGCTGGAGTGCTGCGAGAACCGCGCGTTGGAGGTAGCCAGAAGGTTCGCACCGACGGGTTTCATGTTTCGGCGCAGCCGGCTCCTTGGTTGAGCCGCCGCGGTCCTTCGTTTGGGCATCGGGAAAGTTGTGCCGTATTTGAGATTCAGGGCGTGCCGAATGGATCCGGACACCTCTCTGCAAGGTCCGCATGAAGACAGCAACTAAGCTGAAAATTCGAGGGTACGTCGCTGCCAGTGTAGATCTTTAGCCTGCCTTCTCCGTCGAGACGCTCCGACGTGGTCCCGACGGAGAATGAGATGCAGGTTGCAAACGACGGCTCGAACAGGATCTTGCCCGGCCCCAGGACTGGCCGAGGCATGAGACGCAGTTCGAATTCTGCGTTTCGGCGGCGCGTAGACCGACGGCCCCCCGTTCGGTCGAACGAAGGATCAGTCCCTCCCATTGGCGAAGCCAAACCAGGCGAATGGGAGTGCGAGGACGCAGAGCGCCGCCATAGGATAGAACGCCGCCCCGGCAAAAGAACCATACAGTTCACCGGACAAAAAGGTTATTACTGCCGTTAGCAACCCGGAGCCAAACGCATAGAGAGATTGAGCAGTTGCGGCCACGGTTGCTGCGACCAGCGTCGCCATCATTCGCATGCAAGCGAGATGAAGCAGAGCGAACGTTAGTCCGTGCAACGGCTGTATCAGCGAGAGCAGCAATAGCGAAGTGGTCACGCCTGCTACGGACCAGCGGACGATACCGGCCGCAGCTGCCAAGATAGCCGCGCCACGCACGCCAAACCTATCCAGGAGCGCTGGACCGACCAGCATGAACACCAACACTTCAGCAACCACCGCTTCTGACCATAGAAAGCTAATCGCCGAGGTGCTGATGTCCGCATCGCTCCACCTGATCACTGCAAATGCATCGTGCACGGCATGACTGCCATAGATCAAAGCTGATGCGATGATCATGATGCGAAACTGCGACACGCTGATTAGTGCTTTCATCTCTGACACAATAAAGGACGGCGATGTCTGCGATCTGGATTGCTCAGCTAGCAATGCAGTGGCGCCAGCGGTGGCGATCAGGAAGGCAGCGTTCACCCAGATAACAGGGGTGAGATCGGCTGGGCTCACGAGTTGTCCGGCCATCAGTGTTCCCAGAACGAAAGCCGCGGAGGCAGCTCCCCGTATCCACCCGTACTCAAATGGCCTTCCCGCGAACCGAGGCCTCCTTGTATTGACCGACAACGCGTCGGCGATAGAGGTGGTGGGGGCAAGAGCGGCAGCCTGAACCAACGCGACAAGAAGCAAGAACCAGAACTTATCTGCCCAAAGCAATGCGACCGCTGCTGCGGCCGCCACGGCAGCACAGCCCGCGAGCACGAGGCGCAATGACCCGATCCGATCCGCCAGCATAGCGACCAACGGTCCGAAAACGAGCCGCGTCAGCATTGCGGCAGCCAGGATCAGACCGATCTGCTGAGACGCCAAAGCTCGCGTTTCGAAGAATTTTGGCCAGAACGGAGATGCGGCGCCGAACGCCGCGTAGAGGGCGACGTAAAGGACTATATAGGCGATTGGTTCGGGAATGCGCACAGGGTCCTTATAGGTTGCTTTATAGCCTGCATGGCGTGCGAACGCTGGTGCCATAGCGCAAGTCAGATCGGAGCACTGGCTCCGAAAGCAAAGTTTGGTCGCACAGACCAGTCGGTCCTGGTCCGACAGTACTCAGACCGGCCGGGCCTAACAATCCGATGAACCCCGCCGCGGCATCACTGTAGTGGACGAGCTCAAATCCAGATTGGGGCGCAGCCTTTCGGACTGTTTCTTTCTCCTGGTGACCCGACGGTCGGTCCTATGATGTCGAGCTTTTTCAAGTCGGAAACAAGCTGCTTGAAAAAGCCAATGCGCATTTGAGTCACCGCGTCCTCGCCACCGACCCCGTTCATCACGTTTCCGGTAATCATCCCACCGGGATGTGCGCGACAGGATCAATAGCTATCGCGGTAAACACTAGCGGAACTTCAGGAACGGATTTCTCGAATGCCTCGACCATGCCGCGAGCAAGACCGATCACAGATCGTACCGACCTCGACTTGCAAGGTCTACAATCGTTCCAAGCGGATGAAGGAGAAGCACGCGGTGCTGGATGGCGTCGCGGCCGAGCTGAGGCGGATCGTCGGCAAGCCACTGCCTGCGATGCCTGCTAAAACGAATCTGCATCTGGTCGCCTGCCCCTCAGCATAGATTCATGGGGCAGATAGCGCGGCAACGGATCGACCGGGCTGTGGCCGATGCAGCCTGTTCAGAGAAATTCGATAATCGGCCGCGCCTCAGCTTGACGGCGAAGCGGCCGCTTCACTGAGGCCTCCGACGGTGCCAAAGCGAACGACACAGAATTGTGGCGACTCACTAGTTCCGCCACGAGGAACGATTGCATCAGCCGCGCTTTATTCGTCCGCATCTTCAGAGCTTGATCAGCGGTTTGCGCTCTGCGCAGCCAACCGAAGGACCCGTTTATGCGCATCCTTCTCGTTGGGGGCACGGGCCTCATTGGATCGGCAATCCACGCGCGGCTGTCCGCCGAAGGGCACGAATGCGTACTGGTGTCTCGCCATCCAGCGGCACCTGATAGGCACCACATCGCGCTTGACGTCGCTCGGGCTACCGATGCTACGAAATGGAACGGAGTTCTTGCCGGCGTCGATGCCGTCGTCAACGCGTCGGGTGCTCTGCAGGGCCAGAACATGCAAGCACTTCATGTCGCCGGGAGCGCGACGCTTTACGCGGCCTGTGAAAGCGCGGGAATCCGCCGCGTGATCGTGTTCTCGGCCATCGGCAGCAATCGCGACGCCCGTAGCGATTTTTCTCGAACCAAGTACGACGGCGAAGCGGTCTTGATGGCGAGGAACCTCGATTGGGTCGTGCTGCGGCCTTCTGTCGTGGTGGGCCGGCCGGCCTATGGTGGCAGCGCGCTGTTGCGAGGGCTGGCATCCCTTCCGATTCTACCGGTCATGCCGGACACCGCAGCTATCCAACCGGTGCATCTCGACGACGTGGTCGAGACGGTGATGTTCTTCCTGCGACCGGGCGCTCCCGCCCGCGTCGCGCTTGATCTGCCCGGTCCAGAACGGATTGCCTTCAGCGATGCGGTCGCGCTGTTTCGCTCCTGGCTGCGTTGGAGGCCGGCTTACCGCCTTCACCTGCCAACTTGGGTGGCTTCGGCTGCTTATCGCGCGGGTGATGTTGCGCAGATGTTGGGTTGGGCAACACCCATCAACTCGACCGCGCAGGCGGAAATGCGGCGCGGCGCGACCGGCGATGCTGAGCCCTGGCGTCAGATCACCGGCGTAAGGCCGCGCGACATCGAAGCCGCACTCGTTCGCGAACCCGCCTCGGTGCAGGAACGCTGGTTTGCACGGCTATATGTGCTCAAGCCGCTGATTTTCGTTGTTTTCGGCCTGTTCTGGATCGTCACGGGCATCATCTCGCTCGGTCCGGGCTGGGAATTTGGAATGTCGTTGCTGCGTGAAGGCCGGCTGCGAGAAAATATCGCGGCTCTCACCGTCATCGCCGGCGCGCTCGCCGACATCGTCATTGGCCTTGGAATTCTTTGGCGGCCTCTGAGCCGCTATGGGCTATGGGCAGCACTGATCATCTCGCTCACCTATGCCGTCATCGGTACGGCGCTGGTGCCGCGGCTGTGGGCCGATCCGCTTGGGCCGATGCTGAAGATCTGGCCGGTCATCATGCTCAATCTCGTAGCCATGGCGATTCGAGAGGATCGCTGATGTTCTATTTCTTCATGAAGATGGTGCACATCATCGGTGCTGCGGTCCTGCTCGGCACGGGTGCCGGCATCGCGTTCTTCATGCTGGTGGCTCATGTTCGCGGCGACCCGCGCGAGATCGCGGGGGTCGCGCGGACGGTCGTGCTGGCTGATTTCCTGTTCACGGCGAGTGCGGTCATCCTACAGCCGATCACGGGCACATGGCTCGCTTGGTCGAGTGGGTATTCCCTTGGCGATGGATGGATTGCGGCGTCCATCACACTCTATATGGTGACCGGCGCCTTCTGGCTGCCGGTGGTGTGGATGCAAATGCGAATGCGGGACCTTGCGATTCGCGCGATCGAGACCGACGGCAAGTTGCCTGCTGAATATTACCGTCTCTTCCGGTCGTGGTTCGTCTTCGGATTTCCGGCGTTCGCAGCCGTCCTGGCCATCTTTTGGCTGATGATCGCGCGCCCAGCTATTCCGTACTGGGACTAACATGACGCGATCAACATCACGCCGACGAGGGATATCATCGCGGGGTCGTGAAGGTAAAGCTGCCGAAGAAAGGCCTGCCACGCGATCCGTGGTTGACACGCGAATAGCCGCTAGATTGCTCTGGATCTGTTGGCGGGCTCGAGAGACCCAAATCGTGCATCGTGGTCCCATGAAGGGCCAGAAGGTCCAGACGGACAAGCGCCCGTTGCGCCATCTCACGCGCTTCATCATTATCGGCCTATACCGCGGAACGCGTGCAGGTGCGATCGCATCGGCCCCACCAGTTGCAGCCATTGGCCGGTCACAGCTTCGCCACAGAAACGGCGCGACCTAACGAAAACGAACATCCTCAAGATGCCTGTAGATTTTGAACGACCTGAAGCGTCTTTCTGGCGCTCATAAGGGTCTGGTTGCAGGTCGCAGGGCCAACCAACGAATTCATTGGGATCTCAGAGCCCTTGTTCAATCGAATGGATCACCGCACCAGAAACTATCGCTCGATTCAGGCCTCCATGAGCTTCGGCCTGAATGAGACCACTGCCGAACTTCCTGGGAGACCAGCCTGGCTCTGCAATCGCAGCAAAGACGAGCTCGGCGTACAAAACGTCAACTTGATCGCGATTTGGCGAACTGCTCGATCAACACTCCCTGTCATTCACGCGAGTCGCAACAGAATTGGTTTGGCGGTTTCCCGCAGAAGCTGTGAGCGCTGCGTTGGTTGGCGAGACGAAAAATCCTGTAGTTCAGCACATACCAGCCGCGCTCGTCCCGCGCGAGCAGAGCCGGTTCTTTGTCAGCCATTTGGGAACAGTCGAGGAGATATATCTAGCGCATCCGCGGCATGCTGACGGACCGGGTTCCGCGGGACGCGGGGACGTGTTGGCAAACTATATCCTGAAGGACGGGTGATCATCTGTCCAAGACCCTTCTCGCTCGGCTTGCGCCGTTGGAAGCGAGCGCCCATGCCTCCGCGGCAGAGATCGGCGCCACGACGGCGGCCGCCCAGCAGCAGCTCAGGGCCGCGAGGAGCACGAGCTTGTGAGGCGGCTGCGCCAGGCGGATCCCGCGGCGGTTTCGGCCGGAACGCAGGAGACGCTGGACTGGCTGCATGAGGGGCGCGTCCTCACCTTACGGCTGCCCGGGAACAACTTTCCACCATTTGCGTTCTGTGGGACGCTTCACCTGCGAACGGACGCCTGCAAAGGGTCCAGCAACGCAGAGGCGGCGAGCTCGTACCCATCTTGCTCTTGGAGGATATGGATATGAGACCCATTACAACTCTTCTCCGGCAATCGAGCCTGGCACTCATCCGCGTGGTCCGCGCAGTCCGTCGGCAAACAGTCGAACTGTTCGGCGGGCCTGGCGCTGATACGGGCCGTTATTTCGCGCAAGCGAAAGCCGATTTGACGAAGTTGTTTTCGAAGTTGCATAGCAAGCTCAGATCCCTTGTCAGCAAGGTGGCCGCTAATAAGGCGGCCAGTTCTTCGTAAGCTTTGCACGTGCAATTCGGAAACAGCGATCGTCATGTCCTGAGCGAGCCGATCGTATCGACGATCGCTCGACCGAGCAGCCTTGCTTGATTCAGCACCCTTTGCAAATTTCCGGGATGATCTGCTCGGCCTCAACGGCGTGCCTGGCGCCTGTGTTTCCGCGAAAGCGGGATATCAGAGCTCAGAATGAAGAGGCGCGAGGACTTGGTCGAGTGCCCGCCGACACCTGCCTGCCGCGGATTGTCTGATCCCCAGGCATGAGTTGTCGCGAAGGACAGCTAAGAGAACACCGCGCACCTTCGTTCTCCCAGGTCCATTTGCGAGTGGATTCGCAAATACAGCTGGAAGTCGAATGCTATATTTTCAACGCCAAGCTTCCTGTCTCGAACGAACCGATTCTGGTGGTCGCGAGCTCATGACCGCTTGAATGCCGGATCATCCAGCGCTCTTCCGAACGCGGCGATCATTGCCGCCGCGCCGTGGTCTCCGCGATCATCAAGGACGTGATGAAGCAGCTCTGCACGCTGCCGGAATGTGGGCAGAAGCGACGAATCGCGTTCGCACAGAACTCCTGCGATGCAGAGAGTGAGGGCTTCCGCACCCATTTTGATCTGAGCCAATGAGTCTGCAGTCATACGTGTTCCTCCCGTTGATTCGCCTGAGGCGAGAGGCCGCAAGGGGGCTTACGGCGGTGCAAAAGCGATAGTCCGCTCATTTATACCAAATGTTCTCCTACCAGCCTCGGCAGCATTAGCACCTGGCTCTTGAAAGTGCCAAAGACCAACCCAGATCAAAGTACAGAGGGGCGACCGTGATGCCTTCCTCGCCCCGCCAACAACTACCGTGGGGTTCAAACATGATCATGGGATTTGCTGATCCGTTCGACACGCTACTCAACCTTCAACGCTCCCTCGAAGCGAACCTCGCCAGCGACTGGCTCCAAGATTTAACCGCCAGCCGCGGCCCCTTCCCGCCAATCAACGTTTTTCAACAGGGCGACGACATCCTGGCTATCGTCGAACTGGCGGGTGTTAAGAAGGATGACCTGCAAATTCAGGCCAAGGAAAATTCGATACGCATCTTCGGCAGGAAAACGGTCGAGTACCCCGGGGAAGTGAGCCTACACCGGAAGGAACGCGTCTCTGGCGAGTTCGACCGGACGCTGTCATTCCCCGGTACAAATCGAGCCCGATGGAATCAAAGCCGAGTATCGGGATGGCATCTTGGCGCTATTCCTTCCACGTGCGGAAAGCGATAAGCCGCGCACCATCAAGATCACCTGAACCGCAATGACCATCCCTCACTCGCCCAAGTCTGCAGAAAGGCGTTCTAGGAGGCACAACATGGCTTCGAAAAGGGAACTACAGGTGGCACAAAAGCGCGAGCTGGAGAAGAAGGAAGAGACCACTGTCCCAGCCCGCATATTCGTGCCGAATGCTGACATTTATGAGACGAAGGACGGGCTCAACGTAGTCCTCGAAATGCCCGGAGTCGAAAAGAACAGTGTCGACATCCGGGTCGAGGACGATGTGCTCAAGGTTGACGGGAAGCTTGACTTCTCCAAGTACCAGGGCCTGCAGCCACTCTATACCGAATACAATGTCGGCCACTTTTCTAGGAGCTTCCGGCTTTCAAACAAGATCGACCAAGGCAAGATCGCTGCTGATCTCCAGGACGGCGTGCTGTCGCTTATGCTGCCGTTCGCCGAGAAAGCCAAGCCGCGCTCTATTCAGGTGAATTGAGGGCAGACCACGGAGCGGCCGCGCGCCGGTGCCTTCTGCCAGCGGCGCGCGGCAGATGCTGAGCCTCATGTAATTCACGGATACTCCTTCGCCGCGGGTATTGACGATGCGGAACTCGATCCGCTTTTTCTACGGCACGTCTGCGTTCCGCAAACCATGCCTTGCTCAATCTCCACGGCACAACGGGCTGCGTCCGCTACGCTGCCGAACCCGGCCAGCAGTCCGTGCCCGTGTTCTTGCCGTGTGCTCAGCGATCTTGGAGTAGACGACAGAGCGCAGATGGTCCCGGAGTTGGGTGTGTATTCCCTCTTCGTCCATGCCCATCAGCCGGCTGTATCCGGCAACGTCCGCTGCCAAGATGGCCGCAAGCCTTCGTTCTACTCGTTTGGTACTCAAGGCTGCCCTCCGGTACAGGCTGGGAGCAGTTTACGCCTTTGGCTGAAATGATCATAGGGACCTTCGGACCGCGAATGGTCCCTGCCACGACGGTCGCCCTTGCTGTCTGCCCATCGGCCCAATCTATTCCGGGGCTTGTCTTGAAGCGGCTCGATCAGCCGTACCAGGGTGGCCGGGCAGAAGCACTGGATCAAGATCAAGAACCGGCAGCATCCCGCGATCGAGCGGGACTATAAATCCAAATCCCAGAGAGTGTCAGACAAAACCGGATCGCCGGTGAGTACCCCAAACTGTTTGGAGCCGTTCGCGGGCAAGCGCCATCTGTTTCATTTCAAAATTGCAATTAAATTTGTGCGGCATCGCTCATCGAATGATGGTTAGCTTGTAATCAGTCCGGGCGGAGACGTTTGATCCCGATCGATTTTTGGCCCGGCGCCTTGCACTAAAAAAGACCGCTCTTTGGGCGGTCTTTTTGTCGCTTTCTTTGTACAGACCCCGGCGAGCAACAGCCCGCCGCGGCTCATGTCGGATCGTTGAGATCAGATACATCCGCCGATCGCTCAACGATCCGACCGGACCTCGCAATCCCGCCACTCGATCATGAGCACCGTTTGACAAACGCACGGCATTGGCGTGACCGCTTCCGGCAAACGTATTGACGGACGACGGCTGACGCTCGCGCCAATCTTTGCGATGCCTATGCTCAATCGCGAGCGCCTTCTGCGTCTCTACGTCCAGATAATCCGATCAATCGCGACGCGTCCAGCGTGCGCTCGATCCGCAAGACCCTAGACAGCACCGTCAGGACATCACCATACGGCTGTCGCGCGCCATGGAAAACTGCCCCCTCGGCGTCATGAGGAATTGCCCCCTCCTTGGATAGCCGAGGAGAGAGTGAATGAAAGAGGAACGAATCGCGGAAAGCTCGTCGTGGATTGATCCACGGGGGCAGGTGATGAAGACGCCGGATGACGTGGCGGAGATGTTGCGCCTGAGGGCGTGCGGGTGGGGTCTGAAGCGGATTGCGCGGCAGCTGGGCTGCAGTCATCACACGGTGAAGGGCTACGTGGCGGCGGGCGGTGTGAAGCCGTTCAAGTCGCCTGAGCGGGCGAAGCGGCTCGACGGCCTTGAAGGTTGGCTGCGCGAGCGGTTCATCAGGCATCGGGGCAATGCGGATGTGGTGCGCCAGGACCTGTTGGCCGAGAAAGACGTGGCGGTCAGCCGGCGAACCCTACAACGGGCCGTGCAGCCGTATCGCCAGGCGCTGAAGGCGGAGGCGCTGGCGACGACGCGGTTCGAGACGCCGCCGGGCCGGCAGCTGCAGATCGACTTCGGCGAGCGTCTGGTCGAGATCAGCGGGGCGAAGATAAAAGCGTTCGTGTTCGTGGCGACGCTCGGACATTCGCGGCGGCTCCATGTGCGTGCGTTCCGGGCTGAGAAGCAGGAGCATTGGTTTGCCGGGCTCGAGAGCACATTCACGACCCTCGGCGGTGTGCCTGAGGAAGTGCTGATGGACAATCCACGCGCGCTGGTGGTGCGCCACGACGCAGTGAGCCGGTCGGTCCAATTTAACGACAAGCTCATCGCGTTCGCGAAGCATTGGGGCTTCCGTCCTCGCGCCTGCGCGCCGTATCGGGCGCGGACGAAGGGCAAGACGGAGAATGGCGTCGGTTACGTGAAGAAGAACGCGATCGCGGGGCATTCCTTCGCGAGCTGGGAGGCATTCGAGGCGCATCTGGCCGGGTGGGAGCGTGAGGTGGCGAACGTGCGAATCCACGGCACGACCGGCGAGGCGCCGATTGCTCGCTTTGCGCGTGACGAGGCCCACCGGTTGAAGCCGCTTAGCGGGCAACCGTCGTTCGGATCGTTGCGTGAACTGACCCGCGTCGTCGGCCATGATTGTGCCGTCGAGATCGACACGAACAGCTACTCAGTGCCGTGGCGCCTGATTGGCGAGCGCGTGGCGGTAACGATCGCGGCCGGGGAAGTGCGGATCCGCCATGGATTGCACCAGGTTGCGATCCACAAGCAATCGGATGGACGCCGGCTGCGGATCATCGACACCGCCCATCTCGATGGTGTTGCTGGTCACAGCGGCGCGGTCCGCCGGGCTGAGATCGCGGCGGCGGTGCTGGGGCCGTCCTCACCGCCGTCGTTGTTGCGCCCTCTTGCCGAATACGAAGCCGTGGTCGGAGGAAGCTTCTGATGGCGCGGGCAAAGAAGATAATGGAAGCAACGACCGATCCGCTCGATGCCATGCTGGCGCGACTGCAGCTCTCCGGTATCCGCGATCAGCTCGACAGCCTGCTCGACGAGGCGGCGCGCGCGAACCTGTCGGCGCGTGAGACGCTGATCCTGCTGTGCGAGCGCGAGATCGCACGCAAGGACCATCGCCGCATAGAGATGGCGCTGAAGCTCGCACACTTCCCGGCGGTGAAGGAGCTTGCTGGCTTCGACTTCGAGGCGCAGCCGTCAATTGATCCAAAGCAGATCCGTGATCTTGCCGCATCACGTTGGATAGCCAACGGAGAAAACGTGCTGCTGCTCGGCCCGCCAGGCGTAGGTAAGACGCACTTGTCGATCGCGCTCGGGCGAGAGGCGATCCTGGCCGGATACACGGTACAGTTCACCACGGCGACGACGCTGGTCGCTGGCCTTGCCAAGGCGCACGGCGAGCGACGCCTAGACGAGAAACTTCTCGCGCTGTCGAAGCCAAAGCTGCTCATCGTCGACGAACTCGGCTACCTGCCTCTGGAACCTGACGCGGCCCATCTGTTCTTCCAACTAGTCAGCCGGCGATACGAAACCGGCGCGATGCTGATCACGTCGAACCGCAGCGTTGCCGAATGGGGTACGGTGTTCGCCGATCCCGTGGTCGCCACCGCGATCCTTGACCGGCTCCTGCATCACAGCCACGTGCTGACGATCCGCGGCGACAGCTACCGGCTCCGCGCCAAGCGCAAAAGCGGCCTTATCAAGACGCCGACCGCCGGTGACGGCCCTCCGGTCGGCTCCGCCTCCCTCCGGCCCGTCACCGGCGGAAACAACCTTCAACCGAGATCATAATCCCGATGGTGGGGGCAGTTCTTCGTGACGCAAAGGGGGCAGTTCCGGATGGCGTTTGACAACGGCATGAGCAAATCACGCGCGGCACCTTCGCAGGTGGGCAAGGAACGTCTCGATCGCTTCCCTCGCTTTTGCAAAACAGCAGGGCCAATTCGCGCCTGGCGGAGATCGTCAGCCGGCACCGCCGGCTCGCCGTCCAGCAACATGCACTCAGCGGCTCGACCCGCCATCAGTTCGATGACCTGAGTATGGCGTTCCCCAACGCCTTCGACTGGTGGCGCTCGAGCATTTTTTCGCGTCGCCAAGCGCCGCTTCGGCAGCCGCACGGCGGCTGCTCAAAGCAGTGGGCGCGCGCACCCAGCGAGCCTCGCTTTCGAGTTTTTTCATGTGTGATTTTCGTCGGAAGAATGCTGCCATGCTGTCAAGCCTACGGAGAGCAGAGCGTTTTGCGAAGGCTTGATCTGTGGCGTGCACCAACAGGGTGACTGACCCTTACCGATTGCTATGGCGCGCCCCAAAAATATGGCCGCCTTCTTCCGACACCCGTTCTGGAGGTGTAAGGTTCTGTCGCTGCTTTTGAGCTGCCTTAGGGCACGTGCCGAAGTCCCGATTAATTTAGCGGCAGCGCCAGAGCCACCGGCGGGCACTGAGCCTCAGACCAATTGCCTTTTTGGTCGGTTCTACTGCACTCGATGTGTCGTGTGCGCTCGCACACGCGCGTTTTCAGAGGAGATTTCAATGACAAAGCGGTTCGTAGTTACGGTCATGTATTCCGCTCTCTGCTTGATCAGCGCAACCGGATTTGCGCAGGCCGAAACGATCGGGCGATTTGAATGCAACGTTCTCGGCGCGGTAAGTCAGGATGCCATTGGCGACAAGGATGGGCACCTGATCCGGAGTGTCCAATATTCTTGCCTAGGTGTGGAGGGCCTGCTGAAAGGCGCACTGTACTCAGGGTCTTCGACCAGTGAGTGGGATGGCGCTCAAGGGACGTACTTTACTGGCGGCGGAATTGTCCGGGCGGCCGGAGGGCTGGCGGTTACCCAACTCACCCAGGGTACAGGGACCGTTATGATGAAGGATGGCAAGCCGGCCGGGGTGGAAAGCTCCGGAAAAGGGGTGTTCAAGTTCGCTTCGGGCACACTCGCCGCGCTCTCGGGAAAGGCCGACAGGTGGGAGGCCAAACCAACGGGCTTTAATCGATTCACTCTCGAATTGATGCCTGACAACGAACCGGGCGCTGTCGGCATGAGCCGACAATAGCATGCATAGCGAAATGATGGCCCCCAAGGCCATCGGAACGCTCTTGTCTTGAGTGTGAGGTCCAGACCGTCATCTCAAGACCGGCGCGCTATGCTAGGCGGCATCTGATGGCGTTTTCGGACCCATTGGGTGCCGCTCGCTCTGGCACCGTGCGCGCGGCGTCATACAGCTCGTTGTAGCCGCTATAGGCATCGGCCTTGAGGATACCGGAAAAGCTTTGAATATGCCGTGTGGGATGCTCCTGCCGCCGGTCGCGCTAGGTGCAGATGTGCCCCTTAGGCGGACAATTCGACCTGAGCGACGGCAGGCGTCACAAACGCCGCTAACCCCACGTAGACACTCCGAGCTTTGTAATTCATGGCGCCATTCACTCCTCCGGTGGATATTTGGCTATTCACCCGAGAATCGTCGTGTCCGTCACTTCGCCATGGCTGCCAGCTCGGCAGCCGTATTGGCGGAACTCGGCTCGCATCAATACGGCCGTGACTGCGCATGAATGAGTCCACGCCTAGTCAATCGAAAGCACCCCGACCACGGCGCGTCCAACACCGAGCAGCGCCGGATTGATTTTGGTTTGTAGCAGGATCAGCAGGACGGCGCCGGCGATTGCGGCGGTTTCAACACCGAAGATCGCACCTTTCGCCATGGTGAAGCATTCCCGCCGGGAGGAGCCCGATCGAGACGGGTGCAAGCCACTGTTGAATGGATGTCCGTCACGGCCATTTCTCGAGCTTTATCCACCATCGGCCGACCAAGAGCGTGAGCGGCGCCGTCGGTCCGAAAAACGCGATCAGCACGAGGATCGAGCCCAGTGGGCCGCCCACCCAGCCCCCATGGGAAGATCATCATCATGTTGGGACCGGGCGCCAACGGCCCCACGCTGTAGAAATGGACCAACTGGGGGAAGGTCAGCCACTGGTGGACACCGACGGTCAAGGTCTTCATTTCAGGGAATGCCGCGATGCCCCCGCTAACGGTCAGCAGCGACAGATAGGCGAATACCCGAACCAGTGCAGGTAGCTCGTTCATTGCGCTGTCCCCACTTATTCGTGCTGAGGGGCCTCGGCTGTTAACAGTTGGTTTAGTTCCGGGCCGGATCATTGGGAACCACAAGGGACCCGAGCATGCAACTGCATCATGCCAATACCTTGGAAAGGATCAAAGCAGCCGCGGATCACGACGGTTGTCAGATTGCGTCGTGGCCCGTCACTCTCGATCGATGGGATTTCTCGACGTCCAATCGAGATGAGGTCTTGGCGCTGCTTCGGCAAAGCGATCATTCAAAACCTATTTTTTGGCTCGTTTTAGTCGCCTTGGCTGGCGGCTTGGGATTGGGGTGGGCTGGGGCTTGGTACGGTCCTGCAACTATCTCGGCTTTCAACCCAATTCCCCATGTAGAAACGGCTTCGCGCCGCATGCCGGAGGCAAAGCGAACTGCAAAAGTCGAAAAGGCCCGAAAGATAGCATCAGCATCAGGCTCGCGGATCCCACTTGCTTTAGGTCAACCCTCGACGGGCAGCCCGAGTCTTGCTCCGAAGCCCCTGGCCAAAGCGTCGAGTGCGGCGCAATCGGCGGAAGCTTCGAATGCAGCTTCTTCGGTTATTGACGCGGACATGTCTGTGACGGGATCGCTTGGGTCTGCGGGGCCGCTCCTGTCAGTCCCCGAGACAAGGCCGGCGACTATCGAGGGGTGGGCTGTGCTCGACGTGCGCGGCGGAACGGCGGTGCTCGAAGGGCCAGACGGGGTTCGAATGGCAGCACGGGGAGACGTGGTCGCCGGCATCGGGCGGATCGACTCTATCGTGCGTTGGGGCAATCGCTGGATAGTTGCAACAGCTCGTGGATTGATCTCGACGCCCTGAGCGTAACGCTTGCGGTGCCCGGAGTGCATCAACGAAGTCGTGCCGTTCACAACTGCCGCGAGTTTCGCTCGATGGTTGAGGCAGTTCAGCGCCCCGGTGTGGGAGTCCACGAATTCCAGCCTGCTAGCCGCCCATGGTGGCCAACGAGCTCTGCCGCCAAGCCGACGTTTTCACCGACCTCGACGAATCTCAAAGCTAAGATCGCTGGCACCGACGAGGATGGCGCTAACGTCCGTATCAGGTCCTGGGCACCGTGGAAGGATGTTCGGGGAGCGCTGAGAGCCATTTGCCCAGTTCGAAGTCCAGGAGCCGATCTACCATCTCAATCGGTATAAGCGCCTCGTCGCTCCGTTTCCGCAGTCTCGTTTGAGGCCAAGCAACGCCGTGCTCGTTCGATCTGTGCGTCGGTAGCGCCGTGATTACGGGCGTACATCTCCGCCACTGACGCCGAATATTTCGCGACGTAGTATCTGACCTCGCTGCAAGAGATGCGCCCCGTGGGTCTGTGGTGTCGCGAAGCGAAGGCTTCGGATCCTAAGGGAATCAGCAATAACACAACAGTGACCCCCGTCCGCACGATCATCCTCGCCGTCCCCTATATTCTGTTCGGCTTGTAGAGAGAGCAGGCCTGAATCGCGCAAACGACGCAAATTAACAATCGTGCGCGGGTGCAAAGTGCTGTGAGACTGTTGCTCCAATGCCGCGGTGCTGGACATGAGGTGTCCGTAAAGCGAACGGATGCGCTCTAACAATGTCGAAGGAGCAAGGTCGATCGTCGCCTTGGAACGGCCAGCCTTACTATGACCGCCGAAGAACTCTCCTTCTAAGGGCGCCGTAGTAATGCGGCTTGCCTTTGGCCATCCTTCTCGCCTGAGCGGCTTGCGGGCGGCGCCGTCGGGGCTCAGGAACATGTGGCAGTTTGGTGTCGTAACGCCGCCAGCGCAGATCGCGCTGCTTCGACGTTCGTGCAACTGCGGTTGCGACGGTGCCATCCACCGCCCGCGAGCACCACAACGTGCGCGATTGAGGAAGGCCGCCGATCCGAGTGGAAAGCTAAATCGAACGAAGGCGTGCCGCCGAATGTTAGCTGGGGAGCATCACCAGCAATGGATGCAACTAGACTTGCCCCAGCCACGAGTCAGCCGCGGCCGCCGTCCTTCTGGCGCAAGCGGGTCACATGGTGCAACAGCACGTCGCCGCGCGCGAGGTGGCCGTCCACCGCGTCGATCGGCTTGCGACGCACCAACGATGTAGGCGGCCGCGATCGTCTTACGGTATTCCGGCGTCGCCGCATGCGCGGCGCCCGCCCAGAAGCTCGACACGACGAAGAACAGGAGTTCTCGCATTGAGACAACCGTCAGTTGGACGGCTACGGCCGTGAAATTTGCAACTTTAACTCGGTCGAGAATCCCATCAAGGCCTCCTGGTTTGAAATTCGTCACTTGCTCTTGTCTAACAACAGCCCATTTTGGTCGTTGCCCCTCCAGCCAACTGGCACCGGCAAGTTGAAGGCGGGTGCCCTAGAACAACTGACTCATGCACCGCAGCAAACGCAGCCATCATTCGATCACCGCATCGGCGCGGCCAAGCAATGGCAGGGGCACTGTGATACCGAGCGCTTTGGGGGCCTTGAGATTTAATAGCAACTGCACTTTCGTGCGCTGCTGCACCGGCAGGT
The DNA here is from genome assembly GCF_054057995.1 of Bradyrhizobium sp. USDA 4486. Taxonomy (NCBI): domain Bacteria; kingdom Pseudomonadati; phylum Pseudomonadota; class Alphaproteobacteria; order Hyphomicrobiales; family Nitrobacteraceae; genus Bradyrhizobium; species Bradyrhizobium sp. USDA 4486. The sequence goes on along the minus strand of NZ_JBSRZV010000001.1, from coordinate 356,678 downwards.
CGGCCGGCTTTTCGCCTTTCAGAATGCGAGCGGTGTAAACGCCAGCCAGCTGATAGGCGTCGGTATGGCTCCCGCCATAGCTCATGAGGCCACCGGCTGCGACGAACTCGTGGCTGTCGTAAATCGCCGGCATGGCATGCCGTGCAGCGAGCCGTGCAAGGTCCTCGCTATAACTTGTGAAAAGCGTGTCTTCGCCGATCACAAGACCCCTGTGCGGTAAGCCCCCGGTGGAGGCCGCCTTCCCGGATTGCGCTTGAGGGTGAGATGGTTTGCTCATTAATTCGCAAGCAAATGAGCAAACGTGACGACGGTTACGGTTCTGTCCGGTCCTGAGCGGCGACGGCGATGGACGAGTGCCGAGAAGCTTCGGATCGTGGAGGAGAGTCTGGCGCCTGGGGCCAGTGTTGTCGAGGTTGCTCGGCGACATGACGTTCACCGCAATCTGGTTACGGCTTGGCGGCGGCAGGCGCGGACCGGCGTCCTCGCTTGCGGGCCCGAGCCGATGCAGCGGCAGGATGGCGAAGTCCGTTTTGCGGCAGTCTCCATTGCGCCAGACCGGCAATCGTTGACGGCGCCCTCCGGAAGCTGCGGTGCGATCGAGATTGAGTTCGCGGCCGGGGCTCGGATGCGGATCACGGGCGCGGTTGACGCGGCGACGCTGAGCGCAGTCGTGGCGGCGCTGACTGATGGACGGCCACGATGATTCCATTGCCTGCCGGCGTGCGGGTATGGCTCGCGACCGGCCATACCGACATGCGGAAGGGCTTTCCATCGCTGGCGTTGCAGGTTCAGGAGATCCTTCATCGCGACCCGCTGGGCGGCCACCTGTTTTGCTTCCGCGGTCGCCGCGGCAACCTTTTGAAGGTGATCTGGCATGACGGCCAGGGCGCCTGTCTGTTCACAAAGCGCCTGGAGCGGGGGCGCTTCATCTGGCCGAGCCCGGCGGAGGGTGTGGTGACGATCTCGTCGGCGCAGCTTGGTTATCTCTTGTCCGGGATCGACTGGCGGCACCCACAAGAGACGTGGCGGCCGACATCGGTCGGATGAGGCTTTGAACTTGCGGATCGTGGTGGATGTGATTCCATCATCCTCGTGACCACATCTGAATCGCTCCCCACCGATCTTGCCGCCGCGCATGCGATGATCCTGGCGGAGCGCGCCGCGCGGCTGGAAGCGGAGGCGGTTGCGGCGAACGCAAAAGCGGAAGCGGCCAATGCGAAGGCGGCCGAGGCACTGATCAGTTACCTCAAGCTCGAGATCGAGAAGCTGCGTCGCCAGATTTACGGCAGCCGCTCGGAGCGCAAGGCACGGCTTCTGGAGCAGATGGAGCTTGAGCTCGAAGAGCTGGAAGCAACCGCAACCGAAGACGAGCTGGCAGCCGAGAGGGCGGCAGCCAAGGCGCAGACGGTACAATCCTTCCAGCGCAAGCGGCCGTCGCGCAAACCGTTCCCCGACCATTTGCCGCGCGAGCGTGTCGTAGTCGCCACACCGCAGAGCTGCCCTTGCTGCGGCTCATCGAAGCTATCAAAGCTGGGCGAAGATATCACCGAGACGCTGGAGGTCATTCCCCGGCAGTGGAAGGTGATCCAGACGGTGCGCGAAAAGTTCTCATGCCGGGACTGCGAGACGATCACCCAGCCGCCAGCCCCCTTCCACGTGACGCCGCGCGGCTTTGCCGGGCCGAACCTGCTGGCCATGATCCTGTTCGAGAAGTTCGGCCAGCATCAGCCCTTGAACCGGCAGAGCGAGCGCTACGCCCGGGAGGGCATCGATCTGAGCCTGTCGACATTGGCCGATCAGGTCGGCGCCTGTGCGGCGGCCCTGCAGCCGCTTTATCGGCTGATCGAGCGTCACGTCCTCTCCGCCGAGCGGCTGCATGGCGATGACACCACGGTGCCGATCCTGGCCAAGGGCCAGACGGTCAAGGGACATATCTGGACCTACGTTCGCGATGATCGACCGTTTGGCGGGCGGGCGCCGCCGGGTGCGCTCTACTACGCCTCGCGCGACCGACGGCAGGAGCATCCCACACGGCATCTCCAAAGCTTCTCCGGTATCCTGCAGGCCGACGCCTATAGCGGCTACAACGAGCTGTATGACGCCTCCCGCGCGCAGGGACCGATCACGTCCGCACTCTGTTGGGCCCACGCCCGGCGGCAGTTCTTCGAGCTGGCGGACATCGCGGCCAACGCGAGGCGCGACAGGAATGCCGCAGCGATCTCGCCGATTGCCCTGGAGGCGGTCAAGCGCATCGATGCGCTGTTCGATATTGAGCGCGGCATCAACGGCCAAAGCGCCGAACAGCGTCTGCGCATGCGCAAGGAGCAAAGCGCTCCGCCTTTGACGGCATTGGAAGCATGGCTGCGCGAGCAGCGCGCCCGGCTGTCGAACTCGTCTGCAGTTGCCAAGCCAATCGACTACATGCTGCGCCGCTGGGACCGGTTTGCTCGCTTCATCGATGACGGGCGGATCTGCCTGACAAACAATGCGGCGGAGCGCGCGCTGCGCGGCTTTGCCCTGGGCCGCAAGTCCTGGCTGTTTGCCGGCTCGGAACGCGGCGCTGACCGCGCCGCCATCATGGCGACGCTGATCATGACGGCAAAGCTCAACGACATCGATCCGCAAGCCTGGCTCGCCGATGTGCTCGCTCGCATCAACGATCACAACGTTCAACGTCTCGATCAACTGCTGCCCTGGAACTGGAAAGCTGCGCTCACCGCATCGCCGCAGCTGATCTGATCATCGCCGATCAGTTAACCCGCGTGTACCGATAGTACGGCTTGATCGACCAATTGACGAACCGTCCCTTGGACTCCGCTGCAAGGAGGTTCTTGAACACCTTCGCCGGGACAGCCTGGTAATCGTAGGTCGAACCGCGGATATAACGTATGCGCAACATCCGCCGCTTCAGGTCATACCCTGCAGCCTCAATGCTCGACGATTGCACCCGACGCAGCCGCATGGCCTTCACACCTCGCCGCATCCAGCCAATATGGCGATCCGGCCAAGCCTCGTCCATCCGTCAGCTGGTTCCCGCTCGCCTCAGCCGCGGTCTTCACCGGACGGGCACCCTGTGCGCAACTCCGAAAGCTTTGCAAAGACGCCATCGAAGTCCCGTTTGCTGCTCGCATTCAGGACACGTAGCTCCAGCTGTCGGGCGACATGGAAAACTGCGGGGTTAAATCCGGACGTCGCTTGACACCAGCCCAAGGCTCGGGGCTGCGGCTTGCAAGTCACTGATTTGCGGCTCGGCGAGAACGGGATTGGACGGGTTTATGAGAAGCGCCATGGTCGTGGCCACAGGAAGAAGCTGGTGCAGTAATTCCAGCCGCTTGGGGGTGACCTCCAGCGCCAATAGGGTCACGCCTGTAACATTGCCGTCGGGCCGGTTCAGGCTCGCGACGAGCCCGAGCTGAATTGGATTACCGGCAATTGAAAAGACGATCGGAATGCTTGTCGTTGCGGCCTTAGCCGCGACTGCAGCCGCCGTGTTGGTGGCGGCAATCACCGTCACCTGACGACAGCACCAATTCGCTTGCAAGTGCCGGCAGCCGCTCGTTTTGATGATCCGCAAAGCGATATTCGATTGCGATATTCTGACCTTCAACAAAGCCCGACTCTTTCAGACCTTGCCGGAAAGCCGCAAGGAGCTGCGGGACTTCATTGGCTCCCCTGCCGTTGAGAACCCAATCACGGGCAGGGCCTTCTGCTGCGCGCGTGCCCCGTGCGGCCACGCAACGACAGTCCCCGCAAGAACCCTGATGAATTCTCGGCGCCGCATTTGTTCCCTCCGAGGACCAATGGGATGGGCGAGCACCGACTTGACTTAGCACCCCGGCGGGCCATTCCCAGTGACCCGACCCTTCTGACGGAATCGACCCGGCAGGCAATCGACGATTAACTTCGGGTTACGGGCAAGAAGTCAGGAGAGTACCTGTTCACTGGCCGGCGGCTAAGCGGACATATGACGACCCGCCAGTATGCCCGCCTCCTATCCCGCTGGCTCGCCGACATCGGATTGGACCCGCATCTGTTCGGGACGCATTCCCTTCGGCGGACCAAGGCGACCTTGATCTATCGCCGAACCGGCAACCTGCGAGCCGTACAGCTCCTTCTGGGGCATACCAAGATCGAGAGCACCGTTCGATATCTCGGCATCGACGTCGACGACGCCCTGGCAATAGCAGCACAAGTCGCCGTCTGATTTCGGGGGCAGAGCCGACGCGCCCTGCGCTGCCCTCACAGACGGCTCCGGGCACATGAGCTGACTTGCGAGAAGTGGCGGACGTTCGTTGCCGCGGGGCGATGAAAACGGGCCTGGCCCCGGCAGCGTTCGGAGGGCCGCCAGCGGACAGGTCGCATCGCTTAGGCATCGTTGCGTGGTCGAGGACGAAATTCGCGATGATCAGCAGCTCAAAGACACGCAGATTCTTTGCATGGTGCGGGATCGCAAAGTCACGCGAGCAAATGATGGTGTGACCTGCTTTTGGCGTTTATCTCGCCCGCGCGTTCGGCCTTAGATGCGACAATGGCGCCCAACACGTTGGCAAGGGACGCGTCGGACATAAGTTAACGTCTTAACTTTGCTGCCTTTTTCGAATTGACCAAGCTACGGACAATCGTTCAATGCACGCCGGTGGGTGGGCGCAATGCATTTTGAACCGCTGATCGACGAAATTTACGAAGCCGCTGTTGTCCCGGACCGCTGGATTGCCGTCCTTGATCGGCTGGCGCATTTGGCGGAAGCCGAAGGCACATTGTTGTTTGCTGCAGCACCGGGCGAGCCGCGTTGGCTGTCCTCTGAGAGAATCCGTTCGCGCATCGAGGCTTGGGTCGAAGGACCATTTTACCAGAACAACCCGCGCGGTCAGCGACTAGTTCCGCTCAAGGAACCACGCTTCCTCACTGACCTCGACGCATTTACCATCGAAGAACTCGACCGCGAGCCGTTCTATACCAGCTTTTTGCGACCGAACGGACTTGGCTGGTGCGTCGGCACAGCCATCCATTCGCCTGCCGGCGACACGCTGGTGTTCTCGATCGAGAAAGCCCATGTGAAGGGACCTGTCCCGCGCGCAATTGCGGAAAAGCTCGATCCCTTGCGGCCGCATCTGGCTCGTGCTGCAGTGCTATCTGCGCGATTTGGACTCGAGCGAGCGCGCATCACTGTTGGAGGCCTCGAATTGATAGGCCTCCCCGCGGCGATCCTTGCCCAGGGCGGACGAGTCGTAGCAGCCAACGAGGCCTTGCTGGCCTATGGTTCTGAAATCAAGATCGGTGCTGGTGAACGGCTGGCGTTCACAAATCCAAGAGCTCACGCAGTGTTCGCGAATGCTTGCGCGAATCGTCCATTGGCATCAGGCGTCTCAATACCGGTTACGCAAGGCGCCAAGCGTACCGCGTTCGTCGCTCACGTCTTACCGCTGCGAGGGAAGGGACGGGATATCTTTTCCAGTGCAGAATTGCTGCTCTACATCACGCCCATCATTCCGCAGGTAGGGCCGCCGCCGGAGATCCTTCAGGCGCTTTTCGACCTTACGCCGGCAGAGGCAAGGGTGGCGGCGCATCTCGCGGAGGGGCGATCGGTGCAGGCGATTGCCGACAGGTTGTCGATCCAGCCCAATACTGTTCGTGTCCAGTTGAAGTCGGTGTTCTCCAAGACGGGCACCAGTCGCCAGGCCGAGCTCGTTAGCCTTTTGCGAATGCCTCCGGCGACTTAGTCCCAGTGCAAGCCCAAGCCAAGCGATAACTCAGGTCCACAAGTCGACAAGTGGCCCCGGGACGATGCCATGAGTCGACCACTTGTTTGCCAGCAGGCAGGATCCAGGCGTTTACCCTAAGTCCGTCTGCGAACAGCTTAATTTTTCAACCTAGTCCAAATGGGTAAAGCTTTTGGAATTTGCTCTTCATAGCTTTTGAAAAAAGCTTCGCAAAGCGTGGCTAGAAGTTGCAGGGGGGCAAGGGTCATTCCAGCAGACTTCTATTAGTGAGCGTTGTCGCCGCGGTCGTTTTGACCAGTTCCTCGCGGCGGTGATTTATCGTGACCTGATTTTCAATGGTGAGTCGAGGCATGGCTAAGCATAATGCGATTATTGGGAATCCCACGTCCACAAACGTTAGCGAAGATACAAGCAATCCTTGGCTCGTCGCATCGGGGACGATCTCAATATTCGATCCGGATCCTGGTCAGGCCTTCTTCAATACGACCGTTGTCTCGTCGAATAGCAATCTCGGATCGCTCACGCTTTCCGCGAACGGAAGCTATACCTATTCGGTCGCCGACAGCGCAGTGCAGTACCTCGGCGCCGGACAAACCAAGATTGACACCTTCACGGTGACATCGTTCGACGGCACCCAGAAACAGATCTCCTTCACCATCCAAGGCGTCAACGACGCCGCCGTGATCGGAACGCCGACCGTGGCGGACGTCACCGAAGACGCCTCCAACCCGCTGCTTATCGCGGTCGGAACGATCTCGATTTCGGATCCGGATCAGGGGCAGTCGGCCTTCCGTCCGGCCGTCCTGACTGGCGCCGGCGATCTCGGCGTCCTCGCGCTCTCGTCCAACGGTAGCTACGTCTACGCGGTCGCCGACAGCGCGGTGCAGTATCTCGGGGCCGGCCAGACCAGGGTCGATACTTTCACGGTCACCTCGCTCGACGGCACCCAGAAGCAGGTGTCCTTCACTATCCATGGCGTCAACGACGCCGCCGTAATCGGCGCGCCGACCGTGGCCGACGTCACCGAGGACGCCGCACCCACGACGTTGACGGCTTCCGGCACTATCTCGATCTCCGACGCGGACCAGCACCAGTCCTTCTTCAAGACGACCGTCGCTTCCGCCGCCGGCAACCTCGGCAACCTGACGCTCGCGGCCAACGGCGCCTACGCCTACTCGGTGGCGGATTCCGCCGTGCAGTATCTCGGACAGGGCCAGACCAAGGTCGACACCTTCACGGTGACCTCGGCCGACGGCACCACGAAGCAGGTCGCCTTCACCATCCACGGCGTCAACGACGCCGCTGTGATCGGAACGCCCACCGTCCACGACGTCGCCTCCGATCCGGCCAAGACGACGCTGACGGCCGCGGGATCGATCTCGATCTCCGACGCCGATCAGGGCCAGTCCGTGTTCAAGACCGGCGTGATCTCGGCCGCGGGGGATTCGGGACACCTCGTCCTGGCCGCCGACGGAACCTATACCTATTCGGTCGCCGAAAGCGTCGCGCTCGGACTCGGAGTCGGCCAGATCAAGGTCGATACCTTCACCGTCACCTCGCTCGACGGCACCACGAAGCAGGTCGCCTTCACCATCCACGGACCGAGCGCCAATCATCCAGCCACGATCGGAGACCCGACCGTCTCCACCGTGACCGAGGACGCCGATCCGACGACGCTGACCGCGGTCGGCACCATTCCGATCACCGATCCGGACGCCGGCCAGGCGGCATTCCAGACGACCGTGATGTCGGGCCAGGGCAATCTCGGCTCGCTCGTCCTGCAGAGCAACGGAAGCTACACCTACTCCGTCGCCGACAGCGCCGTGCAGTACCTCGGCCAAGGTCAGACTAAAGTCGACACTTTCACGGTGACCTCGCTGGACGGCACCACGAAGGTCGTCTCCTTCACCATCCAGGGCGTCAACGACGCCGCCGTGATCGGAACGCCCACCGTCCACGACGTCACCGAAGAGGCCAATCCGACGACGCTGACCGCGGTCGGCACGATCTCGATTTCCGATGCGGATCAGAATCAGTCTTCGTTCCAGACCTCGGTCGCTCCGGCTACCGGCAACCTCGGAACACTGACGCTCGCCGCCAACGGTGCCTACACCTACTCGGTCGCGGACTCCGCCGTGCAATATCTCGGCGCCAACGACACGAAGGTCGACACCTTCACGGTGACGTCGCTCGACGGGACCACGAAGGTGGTCTCCTTCGCCATCCACGGTGCGAACGACGCAGCGACGATCGGAAGTCCCTTGGTCCACGACGTCACCGAAGACGCGAACGTGTCGCAATCGGGCAATCTGACGGCATCCGGTCAATTGACGGTCGTCGATCCCGACCAGAACCAGTCGTCGTTCCAGACCACCGTCGCCCCCGCATCCGGAAATCTCGGCACGCTGAACCTGGCGGCCGACGGAACCTACACCTATTCGGTGGCGAACTCGGCCGTGCAATATCTCGGCGCCAACGACACCAAGGTTGACACCTTCACCGTCGCCTCGGCCGACGGCACGACCAAAGACATCTCGTTCACGATCGATGGGGCGAACGACGCGGCCTGGATCGGGGATCCGGTCGTCCACGACGTGATCGACGCTGCATCGGCGACCACTTTGACGGCGAGCGGGATGCTTCACGTGGCCGATCCGGACCAGAACCAGAGTTCGTTCCAGACCGCGGTGACCTCGGCCGCCGGAGATCTCGGTGCGCTGTCGCTCGCGAGCGACGGCAGCTACGTCTATTCGGTCCCCGAAGCGGCAGCGCGCCATCTGGGCGACGGCGAGACGAAGGTCGATACCTTCACGGTGACCTCCCTGGACGGCACCCAGAAGCAGGTCTCCTTCACCATCCACGGAACGCAGGATGCTCCGGCCCTGACTACGGCCGATGCCGCGGGCGCGGACGATGCCGCCTCGATCCCACTGTCGATCCAGCTCGCGGCCGTCGACGACGTCGGCACGCTCGGCCCGGTGATCATCACGGGCGTCCCCTCCGGGTACGTGCTGAACAACGGCGCCACGCAGTTCGACGGCTACTGGAGCGTCGATCCGGCCAAGCTCGCCGGCCTCGCCCTGATTCCGCAGGCGGATGCCAAGGCCGGGACCATCGAGCTCACGGTGACGGCCTCGTCGATCGAGAACGGACATCAGGCGCAGTCGACGGCGCACATCGAGGTCGTCGTCGCGCCCGCCGCGGACGAGCACGCGGGCCGCATCATCGACGGCTACATCGCCGGCGCCACCGTGTTCGCCGACGCCAACGGCAACGGCATCCTCGATCCGGGCGAGGTCAGCACGACCACGGCGGCCGACGGCAGCTTCACCCTGCACGGTGGCAGCGGGCCGCTGGTGATGACCGGCGGCATCGACATCTCGACGGGACTGGCCTTCAAGGGGACGTTGTCCGCGCCCGAAGGCTCGACCGTGGTGACGCCGCTGACGACCTTGGTCCAGACGCTGGTCTCCAGCGGAGCGACCGTCACCGACGCGACGGCGCATGTGGCGCAGGCGTTCAACATCGACACGACCAAGATCGACCTCACGACCTACGATCCGGTTCCGTCCGCCGTAACGGGCGACGACGCCGCCACGGCGGTGCTTTCGGCCGCCGTCCAGGTGCAGAGCACGGTCGCGCAGCTGACCGCGGCCGGCGTGTCGACGGACGCGGCCGTGACCGCTCTCGCGGGCGCGGTTTCCACGGCGCCCGCGACGGGCATCGACCTGACCGACCAAGGCACGGTCCAGACCATCGTCGGCGCTTCCGGCCTGACCGGAGCCGCCGCGGACATCGTCGCCCAGACGGTCCAGGTGTCCAACAAGACGATCCAGTCGGCGAGCGACGTCACGACCATCGCCCAGGCCGCCGTGGTGGCGCAGGGCGGCGCGGCGACGGCGATCGCGAGCGCGGCCTCGACCGGATTTTCCGATACCACCTCGCTGCAGCAGACCTACGCCGACCAGACCTACGTCCAGCAGCAGGCCTCCCAGGCGACCGTCGGCGCGGTCGGCGGCGCCGTGCTTGGAACGCTCGGCAATGACGTGCTGACGGGCACGGCGGGGGCCGATTCCATCGACGGACTCGACGGCAACGACCACATCAGTGGCGGCGCCGGCAACGACATCCTGTTCGGCAGCGCCGGCAACGACGTGCTCGACGGCGGCGCCGGCAACGACATCCTCGACGGCGGCACCGGATACGACGTGGCGACCTACGCGGCGGCGACCGCCGGCATCGTGCTTGATCTTGCCGCCGGCACCGTGACCGGCGACGACTCGGTCGGCACCGACACGCTGCGCTCGATCGAGGTGGTGCAAGGCTCCAACTTCGACGACGTTCTGACCGCGACCGGTTTCGGCCTTCACAGCGTCAACGCCGGCAGCCCCAGCCTGATGGGGCCGACCAACAACACGCTAGAAGGCATGGGCGGCGACGACGTCATCACCGGCAGCGGGCGCACCACGGTGTCCTACTTCCATGCCTCGGCCGGCGTTACCGTCAACCTGTCCAGCGGATCGACCAACGGCGGCGCGTTCGGCACCGACGCCGGCGACGTGGCCAATGTCGGCCACGACACGCTGGTCAACGTCAACTGGGTGCGCGGCTCCGAGTTCGCCGATGTCCTGAACGGCGGGGCCGGCAACGACGTCTTCATCGGCGGCGGCGGCAACGACCAGATCAACGGCGGCGCCGGCTTCGATCTCGTCAGCTACGCGCCGACGCTCTACGACACCGCCACCTCCGGCATCTCGGTCGCGATGGCGGCCGGCACCGTGACCGGCGACGCCTCGATCGGCACGGACACGCTGCGCTCGATCGAATCGGTGCGCGGCACCAACTTCGCCGACCATTACGACGCGACCGGCTACGGGCTCGCGGGCGCGGCCAACGTCGGCAACAACGGCACCTTCAACGAATTCGAGGGCATGGGCGGCAACGATGTCATCGTCGGCAACGGCAACACCCGAATCCTTTACTGGAACGCGGCCGCCGCCGTCACGGTCGACGTCGCGGCCGGCACGGCGGACGGAGACGGCTCCGTCGGGCACGACACCTTCTCCGGCGTGATCCAGGTTCGCGGCTCCAGCTTCGACGACACCCTGCTCGGCAGCAACAACCCCAACGGCACCACCGAGGTGTTCGACGGCTGGACCGGCAACGACTTCATCGACGGCCGCGGCGGCTTCGACCAGGCGGCCTACAATAGCAACAATCCGCTGACGGCCTCCGGCATCTCGGTCGCCATGGCGGCCGGCACCGTGACCGGCGACGCCTCGATCGGCACCGACACGATCCGCTCCATCGAGCAGATCTCCGGCACCAACTTCGCCGACGTCTACGACGCCACCGGATTCGGGCAGGCCGGTGCCGCCAACGTCGGCAATTTCGGCGCCTTCAACTCCTTCATCGGCAACGGCGGCAACGACACCATCATCGGCAACGGCAACACGCAGATCCACTACGGCACCGCCACGGCGGGCGTCACGGTGACCTTCACCGGCGTCGGTTCCGGAACGGCGGACGGCGATGCCTCGGTCGGTCACGACACCTTCACCGGCGTCAACAACGTCTTCGGCTCGAACTTCGCCGACACCATCGTCGGTAGCGGCGCCAACGAGAACTTCTCGGGCGGGGCCGGCAACGATCACATTTCGGGCGGCGGTGGCAACGACGTCATCACCGGCGGAGCCGGCAGCGACGTCATCGACGGCGGCACCGGCGGCGACGTCGCGATCTATTCCGGACCGCGGTCGGCCTACAACGTCACGACCAACCCGGACGGCTCGATCCAGGTGGCGGACACGGTCGTGGGCCGCGACGGCACCGATACCTTGACCAACGTCGAGGTCCTGCAGTTCAGCGACCAGGCGGCGCTGACTGGCTCCGGCTCGGCAACCCAGCCGGTGGACATCTCCGGGGTCTTCCTCAACGGCAACATCAAGCTGGTCGGCACGGGCGGGAACGACTTCCTCGCCGTCGACCAGACGATCTTCTCGCACCCGATCGATCTCGGAGCCGGCAACGACACGGTCCAGGTCAAGGGGCAGTTCGTCTCGCTCAATCTCCTCAACGTCGAGAACGTGACCGGCGACGCGGGCGACAATTTCGTCGGCCTGGCCGTCGACGCCAACGGCCTGAACGTCGATCTTGGCGGCGGCAACGACACGCTCAGCCTCGCCCTCGGCGTCAACTCGGTCGCGCTATCGAACGTCGAGAACGTCAATTCGACCGATTTCGGCGGCCCGGCGTTCAACGACACGCTGATGCTGCTGAACGACGTCACGGGCGTCACAGTCAACCTCGGACAGGGAGTCAATACGCTCGACCTGGCCGCCGGCTCCAACGCCTTCGCCAACCTCTTCAGCGTCGACAACGTCAACGGTACGGACTCGGCCGACAGCCTCACCGTCTCGGGAGGGTTGTTCGCGTCGAACAACGACATGTCGATCGACCTCGGAGTCGGCGACGACACGCTCACCATCGGCTCGCCGTTCGCGAGCTTCGCCCTGAACAACGTCGAGCACCTCGTGGCGACCGCGCCGGCCGCCTTCATGGCGCTCACGAACGATCAGAACGGTCTGGACGTCCATGGCGCGGGCGACACCGGCCTCCAGATCGCGAACGGGATCAACGCCCTGTCCCTGAGCGGCGTCACGAACATCGGCACCAGCGACCTCGTGGGCGGCAGCACGGTCTCCGACGACACGCTGACGCTGCTGAACGACGTCTCCGGGCTGACCGTCAATCTCCAGGGCGGCACCAACACCCTCGACCTGGCGGCGGGAACCAACTCGATCTCCGCCTTCAACGTCCAGCACATCGTCGGCACCGCCTCGGACGACGTCCTGACCATGCTCAACGACGCCGGCGGCGACACCATTGATCTCGGCGCCGGGAACGACACGCTCAATCTCGCCGGCTTCACCGGCGGCGTCACGGTCGCCAACGTCGAGCACGTCAACGGCAGCGCCCAGACCGACTTCATCACGGACGCGACCGTCATCGGCACAGCGACCATCACAGGCGGCGGCGGAGCCGACTTCATCACCCTGGGCGCCGCGACGGACATCGTCCGCTACACGGACGCGTCCGAATCCTCGGTCGCGACGGGCATCGACACCGTCGCGAACTTCGACGCCACGAAGGACCAGATCCTGCTGGACGGCGTGACCGGTCTGGCCGGTCAGGTCCACTTCATGGCGTCGGGCACGCTCGACGGATCGGCGGCCGCTCCCAAGGCCGAAGCCATCCTCGCCGACGTCGGCGGCCAGACCCAGTTGCAGATCGACGTGAACGGCGACGGGACCATCGGCACGGGCGACATCGTCGTCGTCATGAACGGCCTCGCCGGCGCCCTGAGCGACGCCAACTTCCGGGCCGTCATGCCGAACCACGCCCCGACCGATATCCTGATCTCGAACGCCTCGGTCGCCGAAAGCAGCCCGGCGAACACCGTGGTCGGGACCTTGTCGGACATGGACCCGGACGCGGGCGACACCGCCGCCTTCGCGCTGACCAACGACGCCGGAGGTCTGTTCGCCATCGCCGGCGGCAACCTCGTGACCACTGCTCCGCTCGACTTCGAGCAGGCGGCCTCCCACACCGTCACCGTGCAGGTGACGGACTCGGCCGGCGCCACGTTCAGCAAGGATATCCAGATCGGCGTGACCAACGTCAACGAGACGCCGACCGATATCGCACTGACGAACGCGTCGGTTCCGGAAAACGCCCCCGGCGGAACGGTGGTGGGCAACCTCTCGGCGATCGATCCCGACGCGGGCGACACCGCCACCTATGCGCTGATCGACGACGCCGGGGGACTGTTCACCCTGGTCGCGAATATGCTCGTCACCACCGCCCCGCTGGACTACGAGCAGGCGGCCTCCCACCAGATCACGGTGCGGGCGACCGACGCCGGCGGCCTCTCGTTCGACAAGACCTTCGCCATCGCCACCACGAACGTCAACGAGGCGCCGACGGCCGTGCTGCTGTCCAATGCCTCGGTCGCCGAAAACAACGCCGCCGGCACCGTCGTCGGAGCCCTGTCGGCGGCCGATCCGGACGCGAGCGACACCGCGAGCTTCACGCTGACGAACGACGCCGGAGGTCTGTTCGCCATCGCGGGCGGCAATCTCGTCACGACCGCGCCGCTCGACTTCGAGCAGGCGGCCTCTCACCAGGTGACGGTGCGGGCCACCGACGCCGGCGGGCTGTTCCGCGAGACGACGTTCACCATCGCGACGACCAACGTCGACGAGGCGCCGACCGACATTTCGTTGTCCAGCGCCGCCGTGCCGCAGGGCGCAGCGGTCGGCACCGTCGTTGGCGCCCTCTCGGCGGTCGATCCGGACGCGGGCGATCACTCGACGTTCAGCCTCGTCGACAACGCCGGAGGCCAGTTCGGCGTCGATGCCGGCGGCAACCTCATCGTCGCCGGATCGCTGACCGCGGGCGCCGAGCAGATCGTCGTCAGGGCCACCGATTCCGGCGGTCTGACCTTCGACAAGACGCTGACGGTCACCGTCAATTCCGGCGCCCTCGTCGTGGGAACCGCGGGTCCCGACACGCTGGCCGGAACGGCCGGCGACGACACCATCCAGGGCCTGGCGGGCAACGACAGGCTCCAGGGGTTCGCCGGCAACGACGTTCTCGACGGCGGCCAGGGTCTCGACCGCGCCATCTACACCGACGCCACGTCCGGCATCGCGGTCAACATGGCCGCCGGGACCGTGACCGGCGGCTCCGGATCGGACGCGCTGATCAACGTCGAGGGCGTCGTCGGCAGCGACTTCGCCGACACCTACGACTCCACCGGTTTCGCCGGCGATACCGGCGTCGCCGGCACCAACATCGGCTTCAACGAGTTCGAGGGGCGCGGCGGCAACGACACCATCATCAGTGCGGTCAACAGCCAGGGCGCTCTGATGACCAGGATCTCGTACATCGGCGCCGCGGCGGCCGTCACGGTGGACCTGTCGCTCGGCACCGCCCACGGCACGGCGGCCGGGGACGCCGCTAACGTCGGCACCGACACGCTGGTCGGCCACGGCTTCGCCGGCGTCGTCGGGTCGAACTACGACGACGCGCTGGTCGGCAGCAACAACGGCGCCGGCACGGTCGAGATCTTCGCCGGAATGGGGGGCAACGACCTCATCAACGGCGGCGGCGGGTTCGATCGGGCCGACTACTCGCAGGATCCGAGCACGGCGTCCGGCATCACGGTCAACATGGCCGCCGGCACCGTGGTCGGCGACGCCACTGTCGGTAGCGACACGCTGCGCTCGGTCGAGTCCGTCCGCGGCACGAAGTTCGCCGATACCTACGTCGCCACCGGATTCTCCGGCGCCAGCACGAACGCCGGGTCCAACGGCACGTTCAACGAGTTCAACGGCGGCGGCGGCAACGACACCATCACCGGCAACGGCAACACGCGCCTGGCGTACGTCAATGCCACCGGCGGCGTGACCGTGGACATGCAGACTGGCGCGACGCCGGGCACCGGAACCGCGACCGGCGACGCATCGACGGGCACGGACACCTTCAGCGGCGTCAACGCCGTCCAGGGCTCGATGTTCGACGACGTCATCCGCGGCAGCAACAGCACCGCCACGACCGAGACCTTCTACGGCGGCGGCGGCAACGATCTGATCGACGGCCGCGGCGGCTTCGATCTCGTCACCTACAACAACAGTTACTTCGCGACCGGAGCGGTCACCGTCGACATGGGCGCCGGCACGGCCACCGGAGACGCCTCGGTCGGCAACGACACCCTGCGCTCGATCGAGGCCATCCAGGGCACCGTCTTCGCCGACCACTACGACGCGAGCACGTTCGGCACGGGAACCGCCCTCAACCTCGGCAGCAACGGGACCTTCAACCAGTTCGAAGGTCTCGGCGGCAACGACACTGTCGTCGGCAACGGCAACACCCGGATGATCTACTCCAGCGCCACCGGAGGGGTGACCGTCCATATGGCGGCCGGTACGACCGACGGCGACGCATCGGTCGGCCACGACGCCTTCACGGGCGTCAACAGCGCGACCGGCAGCCAGTTCGCCGATATCTACGACGCGACCGGCTTCGCCGGAGGGGTCGGCGCGTTCGGCTTCGGCAACTTCAACCTGTTCGAAGGCCTCGGCGGCAACGACACCATCACCGGCAACGGCAACACCCGCATCGCCTACTCGCAGGCCGCGAACGGCGTCACGGTCGACCTGTCGCTCGGCACGGCGCACAGCACGGGCACGGGCAGCAGCGACGCGGGCATCGGCACCGACACCATCACGGGCGGCGTCAACTCCGTCCAGGGCTCGAATTCCGCCGACACCCTGATCGGCGGCAACGGCGACGAACAGTTCTTCGGCGGCGGCGGCAACGACACCGTCAGTTCCGGCGCCGGCAACGACCAGATCTCGGGCCAGGCCGGCAACGACACCATCGACGGCGGCGCCGGCACCGACATGGCCGTCTACACCGGACCGAAGTCCGCCTACACGATCACGATGCTCGCCGGTGGACAGCTCCAGGTCGCGGACCCCACGGCGTCCAGGGACGGCACCGACACGCTGACCAACGTCGAGCTCCTGCAGTTCAGCGACCAGACCGACATGCTCGTGTCGGGAACGGCGGCAAGCCCGGTCGACATCTCGAACATGGGGTTCACCCCGAACTCGTCGGTGATCGGAACGTCGGGAGACGACTATCTGGCGGTCGGCGGCAGCATCTTCGGCCACACCATCGACCTCGGTGCCGGCAACGACACCGTCGAGGTCAAGGGGCTGTACGTCTCGCTCAACCTCGTCAACGTAGAGAACGTGACTGGCGACGGCGGCGACAACGGCGTCGGCCTGGTCGTCGACGCCAACGGCCTGAACGTCGACCTCGGCGCCGGGAATGACAACCTGACGCTGGCGGGCGGCGTCAATTCGCTCAGCCTGTCCAACGTCGAGAACGTCAGCACCAACGACTTCACGGGCGCGGCGGTCGACGACACGCTGACGCTGCTGAACGACGTCTCGGGCCTCACGGTCAACCTCGCCCAGGGCACCAACACCTTGAACCTGGCGGCCGGAGCGAACGATCTGACGTGGATCTTCAACGTCCTGCACGTCAACGGGACGGCGTCCGACGACGTCCTGACGATCGACAACGGCGCCTACGCGCAGGACAACAACCCGGTCATCGACCTCGGAGCGGGCGACAACACGCTGGTGATCGGCTCCCCGGGCATGTCCCTGACCGCCCTGAACATCCAGCACATCGACGGCACCGCCGCGAACGACTTCATCACGCTCAACAACCAGGTGTCCGGCGTCGATGTCACCCTCGGCGGAGGCTCATCCTTCATCCAACTCGCTGCGGGAACCAACTCGGTCTCGCTCCACGGCGCCGCGAACGTCATCAGCAGCGACTTCTTCGGGTCCTCGGCCGCGTCGGTGGACGACACGCTGACGCTGCTGAACGACGTCTCCGGGCTTTCGGTCAACCTGCAGCAGGGCAACAACACGCTCGACCTGGCGGCCGGCATCAACTCGCTCGACAACCTGTTCAACGTTCAGCATGTCGACGGAAGCGCAATGGAGGACGTCCTGACGGTCACGCAGCAGTCTTCCGGCACCGCCTTCGACATGCTGGACGGCAACGACACGATCAATTTCGGCGCCCAGGCCAACGGGGTGACGGTCGCCAACGCCGAGACCGTCAACGGCAGCACCGGCAACGATCAGATCGCCATCGCCAACCCGACCGGCCAGACGACGGTGACCGGCGGGCTCGGGGCGGACATGATCACGGCCGGCGCGGCCGCCGACCACTTCAATTTCGTCTCGGCGGCCGATTCGGCCGTCGGCACCGGCGACCAGATCGTCAACTTCGACGCCACCAGGGACACCTTCGACTTCTCCGGCATGACCGGAGGTCCGAACGGACTGACGGGTCCGATCCACTTCGTCGGCACCGACGCCTTCGACGGGACGGCGGGCGCCCCGCACTCGGAGGCGAGGGTCGACGGGACGGGGCCGAACGCCACGCTGCAGATCGACGTCAACGGCGACGGACAGTTCGGCGCCGGCGACATGGAGATCCATCTGGTCAACTACACGGGAACGCTGACCGACAACAATTTCCTGGTGCACTGACGGGCGGATCCGCTTGTCAGAGCGGCAGCCGGTCCTCGCCGGCGACCGCGGTCAACTTGTCTTGTCTGAAGCAGCGGCCGTCGGAGCCGCAGCGGCGGACGGGACCGCCCCGACATCGCCGCTAGGTCCCGGGCTGTTACGCGATTGCTTCTTCGCGAGCTTGCACATGCCGCCCGCAACAGGAGCGAACTGCGCGCATGCATCCGATTGATTCGATCTCGCCGCTCTTCCGGCCATCTTCGACCTCCAGCCGCCGGATGTACCGACACACTCGTTAATCTGCTGGTTGCGCGCGGCGACCATCTGCTCCCGCTCGGGCAGCGCGAACGAAGCCATTGGGGCCCCGCTTACGCGAACCGTGGTCCGTTGATAGCGCCAACAGCTTGCCTCAATGCATCGAGGAGAGCTTTCGGTGGCAAAGCGGACGTCCTGCAACGTGCCAGTTCTGCTGTGGGCACAGATGCGGACGTGATTGCCTGTGAATAATCTAAGGGCCCGGGGCGCAGAGCGGCACTGGTCGAGGTGTTCGGTCGATCCGGCGGCGAAGCCGAACAACAACCCAGTCTCGAAGCGGAGCGCAAACTTACCCGGCGCCGGAAACTAGATTGCCGACACATCTCGACGAAACGAATGTGGACCCAGAGGTGTGCGTATGGGCAGTCGCCAGCTGTACCTATCTCGCGCGTTCGGCCGCCGCAGTTAGCACAGGATAGCGGGCATAGAGCGTGTCGACGCGGTCCCGCCACATCGCCACGAACGCACCCGAGGTGAGACTATCGACCGACTTCCATTCGCGTTTGACCGTAGGGAGCGTGTTCCCCCAGATAGCCCGCTTGCACCATCGCTCGCCCTTCGCCAAGCCCTCCCGGGTTGCGCACATCGACTTCCAGGCAATCCGCTGCGGACGGCTGATGTGTTGGGCGGCTCCTTCCCAGCCCTGCTGGTGGATCAGGTAAAGGTCGGAAAAGGTCGGCTTCTTGTGCGTCATTATTTCGAATAGCGCGGCCTCGCTGAGAAACTTGTAGGCCGCACCCATAGCGTTGTCGCGAGGATTGAGAATGTCGCCGGATCCGTATTTGCTGAACTCAAATTTGCTCAGCTGGAACAGGCCGATATAGGAGCCGGTGCGTTGCCTGGGATTGAAATCGGATTCGATTTTGGCGACCGCCTTCATGAAATTGACATCGACATCGAACGCTTCGGCTGCACGTTCGATCTCCTGGACGGGCGTTCCGACCGGAACGTCGCTCAACATCGACAAGGCGATCTTCGCGGGTTTCTCCGGCGGCGGAATTTCCGAGTAGGCGTAGTATTTGAGATACGACGGTTTGCCTTCGGCTGGATTGGGCGAAGCAACGGGCGGATCGTCCTGCTGTAGCTTTGCCGAGTTCTCGGGCGGCGCTACCTCAAGGCTCGCGACCTGCAACATTGGCTCTTGCGAAGTGGTTACGTCCGACGGCGGCACCGAGTCCGGCGCCGCGGCTCTGAATCCCGCCGCAACGATCGCATTAGCCGATAATCCTGTATCGAGTTTCGTTTCGATTGCCTGGGCCGGAAACGCGGCGCCAGCATTTGTCAGGACCGTCGTCACATTCGGCAGGATGCCGCCGAATGCATCAGCCACTCTTGCATTCGGCGTTGCGGTGCTAGGGCGCGGTACCGCGAGTTGACCAATCGCGGCAAGCCAAGTCGCTGTCAGCGCACCGGCAATACAGCTCGCTTGCCAAATCTTCAATGTCGCCAGCCGCGCGGCCACGGTCCCCCCCAATCGATCCAACCACAGATCTTCGTTTTCAGCCCGGGCCCAATCCTGCATCGATTTATCTTTTGGATTCGCCACAACGAAGGCGTGAGGCTGGACGGCTCGCATTTCTCACTGGCTGTTGCGGCCAAGACGCACTGGACAGCGATGCTGACCAATTTCGAAGCGATCTTTCCGTCTGCTTTGTAAGCGAACGCCGTGTCAATTGAGCTGCAAGCCGTATCCGCACCACAGTGCCGATCATCGCGATGGCGGCATCCGCTGTATCGTCGTCCTCAGAGTCTTGCTCAGGGTCAGAGGCTGCCTTGGCCAGCATGCATGCCACCGTTGGGTCCTTCAGGAAGCAGGCCTCCAGCGCTCTGAGTCAAGATCAGCAGCAACCTAAGCATCCGCACGCGACTGACGGTGCGCCAGCCAGTAGGCGATCTGCCAACCCTCGCAGCCAAGCAATTCGCCAAAGCTGCGTTCGCGGCCCTCGGACCAGGCTCCAAGCTCGTTCAGGAGCGCAAGCATGGCATCAACCCGCCACTCGTGGTCCGGCAAGTTGTAGAACAGCATCCGAGATTCGAGCTGCGGCGCGTCAGGATACGATTCAATCACTTCGCGCCTTATCAGGCGACCTAGAACGACTTGCCTGTCGAACATACGCCAATACCGAATACAGACGGCTGGCTCGCGACCGACGATGTCGATGAAATACGCTAGGGGTTTCGCATCCCTCAAAATTAGGCCGAGTTCTCTGTTGGTGAGGACCAAATAGGGCCGTTGAAGAAGCCGTTCGGCGTGCATGACCGCACAACTTTAATTTCCGCCAAGAGTCATACCGGTCATTCTTGGTGGAGATGGTCACGTCGCCACGAGATCAGTCCTCTGCGGCCTCGGCAAGCGTAAGAGCTACGTTGAAGTCCCCGGCCTGCAAGGCGCATCGACTTGACACCTGGTAGCCTTATGCAGGGTCAAGAAGAGCGACGCAGTTATGTCGATCTGGAGCGGGCTCTCGGGTAGCGTCATCCAGCCGGTCCCTGCTGGACTTCATCATCCCGCCTCATCGCGCCGCGATCTCTCTTGCGAGCCTGACAATCCACGCGCCCCAGCCGCACCCGAACACGAACGCGGTGAGCGATAGACCGAAGCAGACAATTCCGGCCAGCCGCCAGACATTCGACTGCGATACTCCTGTGCTGGCGATCGCTCGATCGCTGTTGGCATCGGCATCCGCTAACGAATTCAGGTGGTTCATTTGGAGCGCAGCGATCCTTTGAAACTGCTCGGACCAGTAGAAGGTGGACACTTCCGCACGCTTTGACATCGCCAAGAAGGCCGCGACCTGCGCCAGCACCACGAAGAACATTCCGATAACGAACGCGCCAGCCGTCAAGAGAACATCGGCTCGACCGACATCGGCCTTGAAGAACGCCAGAGCTGTGATGGCAACCAATGCGCCGCCGTTGAGGTACGTCAGCAGGTGAAGCCCCCGATGCGAATACTCGATGGTCAGCTTCTCATATTCGATAGATCGAGGCCTGTGTGGTTCGCCCGGGCTTGCTCACCTGCTCATGGAATTTTGCTTCGGAGGTCTTCGACACGCCGACGGAATTCCTCGGGCTTTTCTGTCGTCGATTCGGGCTTCACCGGTCCCCGGCCACTATGTTGCCGGGACTGTCCGCCGAGCTCTTCGTCAGCCCCCTCCGGACTTCCGGCAATCATGGAAGGTGAGCCTCCTTTGACTTCATGACGGTCTCTACAATTCGATTGATCGAGTACATCACCACGGAAAGCAGCGCGATGGTGAAGTACCCCTCGTCCGCTCCGCGTTAAGTTCGCCCGGCCGTTGGATACTGGCCAAGCCAGAGCTGCTTGATGACCTCAAGCAGCGGAAAATCGATTGTCGGCGCGGTCCTGAGGTTCGCCTTCGTGCCGAGGAACGGGCGCGAACGAAGGGTAGGCGCGGCCGCAGGCCTCTCAGAACGCCGGAGCGCGCGGCGCCCGATCCCTCTGAAGCATCATCAGATGCCGCCTGACATGGCGCCCTCCTGTCTTGAGATGAGGGGACAATCCCGCTCAAGAGCTTAAGGGGTCTCGCCGAGACCATGCGCCTATTCGCAGCCGTCTGAATGAGTATCGCTGTCGCCGATCTTGCCTTAGAAAGCTGAGACGCTATCGCCCGATATCCTTTGGTGGCCCTTGGCCGGACCACGCTGATTCCGGTGTGATGTCGACTATCGTCGGTAGAGCGGATGCGGGGCCGCTCTCGCTTCGACAGCCGCTTGTGACCGGTTGCAGACATGAGAAAACATGCCGACACTCGGGTAGCGTTGCTGAGAGCCAACGCGCAGTTGGAGCGAAGATCGCCGAGACCCAGTAACTCAGTCTTCCGTCCTCGCGCCCAACGAGCGCCGCGCCTACGAACGCTCGGCAATGCCTTCGCTAAAATTGGAGACCCGCTAACGCGCATGTCGCTCCAGGCCTTATTGCTACAAATTCCCGGAACGACTGCCCTCACGGATGGTTACCTGCAAGCCCTCCAACCGCTCTGCCAGCAAAGGAAGTCGGCGCTTGCTCGATCTCTGGTACAAGAACGCCGTGATTTATAGCCTCAACGTCGCCACCTACAAAGACGGCAACGGGGACGGCATCGGCGACTTCAAGGGACTAACCGAGCAGCTCGATCACATCGCTCAGCTTGGCGTAAACTGCCTGTGGTTGCTTCCATTTTATCCTAGTCCCGGACTGGACCACGGCTACGATGTTACGGACTACTATAACGTCGCACCGGCACTCGGAACTTTGGGCGATTTCGTCGAATTCAGTCATCAGGCCCGACTGCGCGGATTGCGGCTGATAGTCGACCTTCCCATCAACCATACTTCGGACAGGCACCCGTGGTTTCAGCAGGCTCGCGCCGACCCGTCGTCGCCATTTCGGGAATATTACGTCTGGTCAACCAGCGAACCCGAAAACAGCACAGAGGGCGTTGTATTTCCCGGGGTCCAGCTCAGCGTGTGGACTTACGACCTCTGCGCGCAGTCGTGGTACTATCACCGATTTTACCAGCATCAGCCTGACCTCAATATAACCTGCGCTGCCGTCCGCGAAGAAATCTTCAGGATCTTTGGCTTCTGGCTTGAACTCGGTGTCTCTGGATTCCGAATCGACGCTGCGCCTTTCGTTGTAGAGGAAATACGACCGGACCGTCCGGCGAAGCGCCGGTATGAGTTTTTCGCCGAGCTCCGCAATTTCCTGTCCTGGCGCAAAGGTGACGCGGTCTTGCTGGCCGAAGCAAATGTAGCTCCCGCGGAGCTTCAGCATTATTTCGGCGATGGAACGCGGATCCACATGCTGTTTGCGTTCCTGTTGAACCAGCACTTGTTTCTAGCACTTGCACGTCAAAGTGCCGAACCGCTGCGGCGCTGCATGACCCAGCTGCCTCAATTGCCGCAATTTGCACACTGGGCCCAATTTCTGCGCAATCATGATGAGCTGGATCTCGGCCGTTTAACTTCCGAAGAGCGCGACGAAGTTTATGCTGCATTCGCTCCAACCCGCAAAATGCAGCTTTACGGTCGGGGAATTCGGCGGCGGCTCGCCTGCATGTTCGGAAACGATCGCCGCCGCATCGAACTGGCGTTCAGCCTGCTGTTCAGCCTTCCTGGCACACCGGTCATTTACTACGGCGACGAGTTGGGAATGGGCGACGATTTGAGGCTTCCGGAGCGATGG
This sequence comes from Bradyrhizobium sp. USDA 4486, assembly GCF_054057995.1. Taxonomy (NCBI): domain Bacteria; kingdom Pseudomonadati; phylum Pseudomonadota; class Alphaproteobacteria; order Hyphomicrobiales; family Nitrobacteraceae; genus Bradyrhizobium; species Bradyrhizobium sp. USDA 4486. The sequence continues at coordinate 333,333 of NZ_JBSRZV010000001.1, read as the reverse complement.
CCCATACGTACGTGCATGCAATGGACGGATGACGAAGACGGCGGATTCTCCACGCGACGGGGTCATCGTTTGCTTCATCATGTGATCCGGGAGGGCCGATACGCGCCAGCCAAGGTGAATGCGATTGCCCAACAGCGCGACCCGGACTCGCTGTTTAACTGGCTGCGGCGTCTGGTTGAAATGCGCCAGTCCTGCCCCGAGATCGGCTGGGGTGAATGCACCGTTCCCGAAAGCAACTGTCCCGCGGTGCTGATCCAGCATTTCGTTTGGGAAGGCAAATCCGTGCTCGTGCTGCACAACTTGTCGCAGAACGGCTGCTGCACGGAAATCAAAGACGTTCCAGCGGGACGGAAGCTGACCGATATATTCGGCAACCGAATTTACGACAAACCCAGCGCCGATGGCACCGCTATCGAGCTTGACGGCTATGGCTATCGGTGGTTTCGCCTCGACTGAGCCGAACGAGTGGCATCCCCGACGAACACACCACCCAGCGATCCTGCGGCTGGCAAGGCACGCCAATACAGGACCCCAGCAGATAGAAGATCATGGACGCTTCAGCCAAGATATCGGGGGACCCGCAAGGATCATCGCAACGCCAAGAAAAGCAATTTGCGGCAATAGAAGACTGACGCTCGCGACGTGCCGAGCACAACAGGGTCAGCAGCAGAAGGCTGGTGGCCGGCGCCGGCAGGAATTTGCTGTACGCTGTTACCAGGACGATATTCATTGCGACCAAGACGGCAATCCAGTGCAACGCCTGGTTCCAGAGCAGCCGCCAGCGGGCCTCCTTGTCGTCGATTGCCAGCCACTTGTTGATGACGCAGGCCGACGCCAATGGCAAGCGCTAGAATCTCGCAATAGTCGACGAGAGGCTGCTGCGACGCGTTGGTATAGACGATTCCGGCAACTGCGAGCGCCAGCGCAGCGATATAGGGAAGTGTTGCCAGAGAAATTGGGACATCCTCGAACGTGTCGGGATAGACCTCCGCATCGTTGTTTCGCCCGGATTCAATCTCGGCCATGATTCACCCCATTTGCGATGGTCTGTTGTCGAAGGTCTGCTCGAGCCGGTCGGCAAGGCAGTCCTCGACGTAGAATCTGATGATCGCGACCCGACCGGCGGCAACGAGCGGCATGGCGAGCGCGATACCCAGAACGCCGAACAGCGCGCCGAACACAACAATCGCGACCAATATCCAGGCAGGAGGTGTCTCGAGGGCTTGACGCTGGATAAGCGGTCCGATCACATAACCTTCGATCGACTGAATGATGGTGTAGATGACCACAGCCCAGATCAGCAGCGAACCGCCGAGCGGCATCGCCACGAGCGCGATCGGGACGGCCGCAACAATGGGCCCCAAATACGGAATGAAGTTCGACAGTCCAGCTTGAAGGCCTAGCACGAACGGGCCGGGCAACCCGATGAGATAGAGCGCCAGCCACACACACAGCGTCATCAGGATGATGCGCACAAGCTGTCCGACAAACCAAAGCCGCAGCACGTTTCCCATCTCGTCCATTACCGCCCGCGTGCGGGCGCGATAGGGCGGCTTTACCAGCAGTACCAGGCTGTCGCGGTAGCTCGCGGGATCAAAGGCAAAAAGGATTCCCAGGAACACGATCACGAGCGTTCCGGTCAACATGATGGATGCGCCGCCAAGGACGAACCGGGCATGGCTCAGAAACCTGCCCTGGTCCGAGAATAGCCATTGTGCAAAATCGCGGCCCCATTCGGGGCCGAGCAGGTCTACGCCGTAGGCGAGAAGATATCCCTGCAGAACATCGAGCTGGGTATCCATGACCTTCAGCAGCAGGCGCGTTTGTTCCGGCAGCTTGCCAGCGCCCCACGCCAGGCCAAGCCCCGTCAGCATGGAGAGCAGCACAAGCACGAATGTCAGCCGCCAGGTGCGGCTGATTGGAAGAACGGACGCCAGAGCCCTAGCCGCAGCATCTAGAAAGGCCGCGAAAAGCATACCCGCGAAGACGAGCAGGAGGCTTGAGACTGTTTGCCAAACCAGAAAAAGCGCGACGCATGTGGCGATCAACGCCAGGCCCGTCGCAAGCATGCTGCGAACCGCGGATCGTTCGGCGGGCTCCTCAGCGAGCCCAAGCTCGGGCCGCCGCTCTTGTCCTTTCCTCGTCTCACTCATCGATCGATCAAGGTGCTGCAAACAGTCTGGATCTCCCATACTCGCCTCCAGGTGGCAGCAGGGCGAACCATTCTAAGCGAGACTGCTCCGACCACCAGCAATTGATGCTTGCCGAGCCCAGCACCCGCTGGGCTCTCCGCGTACACAACGATGTGACATGGATGCTGTCCTATGCAGCAGCCCATAGACGGACCGCGACGAGCGAACGATATTGGCAGGATCATCAACTGAAGAAAATATTTGACGATCAAGGGACTTTCGATTGTACGCCAACGTTCTCTTGAGCACGGATGGATCGGATGTCGCGAGAGAAGGTCTTCAGGAAGGAGTCGCCCTGGCAAAGGCGTTTGAACGCCAAAGTGACAATCATCACCGTGACAGAATCGCTGCCGGTCGATTACGGGAGGCCGGTTGGCGCGTGACCTCAACTGACCAAGCCATCGTCGAGCTGGAGCATCGTGCCACAGAACTTCGCGAAATGCTGCGCACCCACCGCAGTTCGACTCTCGGGGCGGTCGCCAATGCAACGCTCACCGCCGATGCGGCACTCACTCGCGTCGAAGTGATCCGAAACATCGAAGCGCTCTCGCATCACGCTTGGCGCTCTGCAGCCCATCTTGTCGCTCGCGGCTAAAGACTAGGTCGCGTTGCGTCGGATGATCTTCAGAGTAGCATGCCCAAGCCAAGCGCGATAATACCGGCAACAAGGAGTCCGGTTGAACTGTACTCGAACTCGATCGCGATACCGAGGAGGCCGAGAACGATCAGGACCACTCCCCCGAGCTTCTTCAAGAGCAGCGTCGCGACGTCCGCAGTGTACGCGGCCATGATAAGTCTCCCGCTCTGCAGCACCATTACTATTATGCGTCCAAGATGAGGCTAAGCCGGCGGCCATGTTACCGCGCCCACGGCAGCTTTTTTCGTGGCAAGTTCGCGCCATCCGAACCTCTCACCTGCCCCACCAGCGCTATGACAGCTATGATTACTCAATTGCGTTGAGAGTGCATCACATCTCGTAATTGTGAATATGTGGGCCGCGTTTGAGGCAGGGATTTTTCAGTTCGGTGTTAGGTTTCGGGTGCACGCATCAAGCGTGCGTGGAGGGGCGGAAAATCACATCGTTGCGGGAGAGTTCCATGTCGGATCTAGTCGCGATCGTGTATCCATCCGAAGCCAAAGCAGAAGAAGTTCGGCAGAAAGTCCTCAAGCTCCAGAAAGAATATCTGATCGCGATCCAAGATGCCGTAATCGCGGTCAAGACTGGCGAAGCGGTCAAACTCAATCAACTCGTGAACACAACCATGGCGGGTGCCGCAGGAGGAAGCTTCTGGGGGCTGCTGTTCGGGATCGTGTTCCTGAATCCGCTCATCGGCGTGGCGCTCGGGGCCGGCGCCGGCGCTTTGGGCGGCGCGCTGACCGATTTCGGCATTAACGATCAGTTCATGAAGGACCTCAGCTCGAAGGTGAATTCGGGAGATGCTGTTCTGTTCCTGCTGATCAAGAGCATGACTGCAGACAAGGTCCTCAACGAAATCAAGGACGCGGGAGGGACCGTCCTGAAAACCTCTCTCGACGAAAAGAAAGAACAACACCTGCGCGATACTCTTGCCGCCGCTACCCAGGCCAAGGCTGCCTAGTCGTGTGAGCCAAAGCCAGGGTTGGAGCTGAACGCGAGAGGAGTCTTGGCGTTCGCAGCAGTCCGCCGAGGTCCTTGCTGCTGACCCGTAACGCCGGGTCAGCGCGCGAGCGGTAAAGGTCGCTGCGCAGTTTCGCTTGCGAAAGAGCCGACCGAGCATTCGGGTCTGCCGTTTGGCGAGTTCTCTTCCTAGGGCAGAACCGAGGAGGAAATCATGCGCAAATCGATTTTTTGCATGCTCGCTCTTGCGGCTGCATCGGCAGTGGTGACGACGACGGGCAGTCGCTCGCATGCCGGAATTGTCGGAGGACCGCTGGGCCTGCATGAGGCCGCCGATGATCTTCGGCTTGCGGAGACTGTCCAATTCCGCTGGAGAGGTCATCGCTACTGTTGGTACAGCCGCGGGTGGCGCGGCGCCGGCTGGTATCGGTGCGGCTTTAACTGGCGGCGCGGTCAGGGCTGGGGTGGTCCTGCCGGTTGGCATGGATGGCGGCACCCCGGCCGCCCGGTGGCGCGTCCGCCGAAGCCGGGCCGGCCGGGAATCCAGCGTCCACGACCGCTCCCCGACAGGGTGCCGGGTCGGCCGGGAGTCCGGCCATTGCCTGACAGGATCTGACTTGATGGATACGCTCTCGCCGCCCAAGCACGGGCACTGGCCCTACATATCGACCGGCCATCTGCCTGAAGCCGAGACGGTGCAGGACCTCGTGCGCGAAGCGCACGCCCGTTTCCGATCGAACAATGAGGGCGAGAACCCCAAGGTCTACCCGGCGCTCGAGCGAGCGCCGAGCGACCTGTTTGGCGTGTGCATCGCGGGCGCCCGCGGGCAAATCTACGCCGCCGGAGATACCGACTACGATTTCACGATCATGAGCGTGTCCAAGCCGTTCGTCTTCGCGGTGTGCGACCTCATCGGGCCCGAGGAAGCGCGCGACAAGCTTGGCGCCAACGCCACCGGCCTTGCATTCAACTCGCTCGGCGCGGTCGAACAGATGCCGGGCGCGCGGACCAACCCGATGGTGAACTCAGGCGCGATCGCGACGACCAGTCTGGTCCCCGGCGCGTCGGAAACGGCCAAATGGAAGTTCATTCATGATGGCCTATCGAAATTCGCAGGCCGAACCCTGCCGCTGAACAAGGAAGTCTATGCTTCGGCATCGGCGACTAATTTTCGCAACCGGGACCTGGCCCGGCTGCTGCAGAGCTACAATCGCATCTACAGCGATCCCAAGGAAGCGACCGACCTCTATACCCGTCAGTGCTCACTGAACGTCCCCGCGTCCACCGCAAAGCCCGGCTCGCAAACATGACGACCTCATGATCGCCCCTCAAGGATGAGCCGGGATGGGCGGTACATACGACGAATCCGAATTTCGGTAAAGCGGAATATTTTTGGTCGCGCCGGTTGACAGACGAGCGACACAGCATCATCAACCGCGACATCCCGGATGCCGGACGCAACAAAAAGGGGCGTTGCCCCTTTTGGCGAACCCGGTCGCCTAATAGGGATAGTAGCCCGGGCCGTAATAAGGACCGCTGTCATAATAGCCCGGGCCGCCGTAGTAGGGACGCGGGCCATAGTAATAGTTGTCATAGTACTCTTGGCGGCGGCTCTCGGCGATCGCGCCTCCGATCAGACCTGCCGCCACGCCCATGAAGGCGAGACCGGCGGCGCTCGGCCCGCGTCGATAGTAACGATGGCGTCGGGCTGCACTGAAATCGGTGGCATTGGATGAGGCCGAACCTGCCGCGACGGCGGGCAAGGTGTTGGCCGCGACGGAGGACGCCGCAACCGACGGCGACACCGAAACCGCCGCCAGGGCGAGGCCTGCGAACGCGGCCAGCGCAGCAGTGCGGCCAAACCTGGAAGTGACGGGTCGATTGCTCATCTTGACGTCCTCTGTTCGCGCAAAAAACACAAACTCAAACGTGACCCAACACGCAAACTGCTGGAATGGCTTCAGGATCGCGGCAATCTGCCACGCTTTGAACGATTGTAAACCGAACCACCCGATCCAGCTTGCACCATGCAACCTGAGCGGATAATGAACAGCCGCGCCGTTTTGCGGTCGCCGTAAGCGTTCACGTGAACCAACGCATCAACCGACGCCGTCGGGATCGATGCCATTTGGAGGGTTCAACGTGACTGACGCGTCCTTTTCCTCAAGGGAAATCAGATGATTGCGGTTCGCAAACTGCCGGCGCGCTATGCGCCGATCGTGATGCCATTCGTGCTGTCCGTCCTCATGACGGCCGTGGTGTCGGTCATTTCGACGCTGCGGAGCCTCGGCGCAACGCCGGCGTTCCTGGCAACCTGCCCGGGCGCCTGGGCGCTGTCATGGCTGATCGCCTTTCCTACGCGGCTGATGGTGCTGCCACTCGTCCGCCGGATCGCGGCCTACCTCGTCGCCGCGCCCTCTCAACTACGCCGCTAGCCGGCGCGGACGGCGCGCAGGAAGCATGCCGTCCCGCTTCCATGATCACTCGACACCTTGGATCGAGCCTCCACTCTTTCATCTCTACCGGTTGCCTTGTCGCGACATCGTCGATTGCTGCTCTACATCGCGGCACGAGTTCTCGGCGGCGTCGGCACCCTCGATGCGGGGCGATCGTCGCCGAATCTGGCCGCGACTACGGGCCCGTAGCGATCGCGACTATTGTCGCGCCGATTGCAGCTGGACTGGGGCCGCCCGTCGCACCGCGGCATGCGGTGACGACGTTCCCGGCGCCGGCTTGGGCGTCTGAGCCGCAGCCGGACGCGGCGCAGGCACTGGTGCTGCGCTCGTCTTCGGCCTTGCGTTCGACCGGCCGGTCGTTTTCCCGGCGATCTCGGGCGTCTTGTTGTCCGGCGCAGACGCCTTGTCTTCAGGTATCTTGGCGACGAGCCGCGCCATTTGTTCCTGGCCTGCTTTCAACTCATCGGCAAGCCTGAGATTGTCGAGCGACATCTGCTCCTGGTTTGCTTTCACTTGCGCGTGGCTCGCCTTGAGCTCATCGATGCCTTGCTGCACGTTTGCGAGATCGCTCGCCAGCTTCTGCAGCAATTCGGTCAACTCCGGCGGGAGCGTGCTGCCGGTTGGCGAAACTACCTCCGGCACGGTTTCGGCGGCAGATGCCGGTTGCGGCGATGCCTCGGCCAATTGAGGCGATGCCTCGGCCAATTGAGCAGTCGGGCTCGTCTCTGCTTCGCGCACCGGCTCTGCTCGCAAGTGCGACGACGTCGCAGCGTGCAACGGCGCCCAACCTGCGATCATCTGCCTGACCGTATCACCGTGGGATGATTGTGAGACGAAGGCCGCAATTCCAATTCCTGCGGCCAGCCCGAGACCGGCGAGGCCTCGCAGCGCTGTTCCGCCACGCGGCGGGCGACTGCGCGCGGCATCGCGCTCCAGCCGGGCAAGCTGCTCGTTGGCGCGCGCGATCTCTTCATCCACGCTCTTGATTTTCGCGAAGGTATGCGTGAGCTGTGCGTCCATGCGCGCGGACAGCGCATAAGGCGGCTCGATCGGTGTCGTTACGGAGTTCATTGGCGCTCCCCTTCCCAGCCCAATGTCGCCCGAAGGCGTCCGTCGCATTTGCTTGCCCTGATCATCGCTGACGCGGTTTGTCCAAAGCAAGACGCCTTCAAGGAAATTCGAAGGCCGGACGACTGCGGGTGCCGTGGCCCCCTCCCGGAATACCTCTCTCGACCCTGACGCCCCTACGACAGCGCCCCCAGCACGCCGCGCGTCGCCTTGTCGATCTCCTCGACATAGCGGCGGCGGGCGAAGGTCTCGGTGAGGAAGCCGACCACCTTGCGGCTGTCGGTGGAATCGACCACCGCCAGCATCTCCGCTTCGGCCTCGTCGAACACCGCCATCGCCGATTTCACGTTCATTTCCGGGATCAGCACGATGTCGATCAGGCGGGCGAGCTCGATCACCTGGATGTCGTCGGCGATGGTGTCGAGGTCGCTGGAGAACAGATCGGGCAGCAGCACGAGGCCGACATATTCGTCCGCGTTGTTGACGATGACGACGCCCGGCCGCGAGCCCAGCGCGAATTCGCGGCGCGCGGCGGCGATCGTCGTGGTTGACGGCACCTTGCCGACGTCGGAGCGCATCAGCCGCTCGACAGTGAGGTTGCGCAGCCAGCCGACGTCGTTGGCGCTGCGGATGGTCTCGCCGCGCAGATGCAGGCGCCAGGTCGAGAAGGAGTGGCCGAACATGAAGCGGACGCAGATCGAGGTGACGATGCAGCCGGCGAGCACCACGGCGGTGACGTCGACGTTGCGGGTCATTTCGAGCACGAGGAACGACATGGTGAGCGGACCGCCGACGATGGCGACGCCGAGCGTCGCCATGCCCGTCAACATCGCCACCAGCGGATCGATCACGAAGTCCGGGCTGATCAGCAGCAGCACCGCGGCGAAGAATTTGCCGATCAGGCTGCCGACGAACAGCGAGGCGAAGAACAGGCCGCCGCGGAAGCCCGAAGCGAGCGAGATCAGGCAGGCCGTCAACTTCAGGCCGATGATCAGCGCGATCAGGCCGACGGTCATGTCGTGGAAGAGATCGAGGACCATGGCGCCGTGGCCGGCCGCCAGCACCTGCGGCGTGAGGATCGCAAAGCAGCCGACGATGAGGCCGCCGATCACCGGGCGCAGCCAGACCGGCAGCCATTTGAACAGCCGCTCGAACATCGGCGAGGAGCGCATCACGGCGATGCCGACGCCGCTGGTGATGAGGGCGAGCCCGATCAATGCCAGATACTGCTCGATGCCGACCGAGCTGACCTTGGGGATTTCGATGGAATACGGCGCGCCGCCGAGCCATTGCGCGGTCAGGGCGCCGGCGAGCGAGGCCGCCAGGATCGGCGCGGCGCTGGCGACCGAATAGACGCCGACGATCAGCTCGCAGGCGTAGAAGGCGCCGGTGATCGGCGCACCGAACGCCGCCGCGATCGCCGCGGCGGCGCCGCAGCCGACCATCAGGCGCAGATCGTTGCGGCGGAGATTGAAGAACTTGCCGAGCAGCGAGGCGATGCCCGAGCCGATCTGGGTATAGCCGGCCTCGAGGCCGACCGAGGCGCCGCAGCCATTGGAGATCAGCGTCTGGCTCGACACCACCACGCTGTCGCGCATCGACAGATTGCCGCCGCGCAGCGCATTGGCCTCGATCGGGTCGACCGCATTCGATATCTTCATGCGCCGGCGCGACCATTCCATGATCCCGAGCGCCAGTCCGCCGAGCGCCGGCGCGAGCAGCGCCGCCCAGGGACTGACCCGTGCATTGGCGGACAGACGGACGTCGACGGGAATGCCGTAGATCACGACATGCGCGATCTGCGCGATCTCCGCCATCAGCGTCACGACGGCGCCGGCCAGCGTGCCGATCACCAGCGCCAGCGGGATCAGGTAGAACTCGTTGCTGCGCAACAGCGCCCGGAGCCGAACCATGGTGCGGTTCGTCCGCTTGCGATCGACGAGATGTCTGAGCCGCACGAACACCTTCTGTCCGCCCTACCCGTCCGACAGGCCGTAGCCGGCCATGCGCTGGCGAACCCGCTCGATCTCCTCGCTCGACAGCAGCGACGGTGGTCCGATCTGGAGACAGCCGTGATACTGCCGCGCCAGCGTCTCGACCTCGACGGCGAGCCACATCGCCTTGTCCAGCGTCTTGCCGATCGCGATCATGCCGTGATGGTCGAGCAGGCAGGCGAGCCGGCCCTCGAGCGCCCGCACCGCATGTTCGGACAGCTCCGCCGTTCCGAAGGTGGCATAGGGCGCGCAGCGGATGGTATCGCCGCCGGCGGCCGCGATCATGTAGTGCACGGGCGGGATCGCCATGCCCATGATCGCGAGGATGGTGCAATAGGTCGGATGGGCATGGACGACGGCGTTGACGTCCTCGCGCGACTTCAGGATATCGCGGTGGAAACGCCACTCGCTGGACGGCTTCTGATCGAGCGCATGCTTGCCGTCCATCGTCATGAACACGATCTGGTCGGGCGTCATGGCCTCATAGGGCACGCTGGTCGGCGTGACCAGGAGCCCGTCCGCATGCCGGACGCTGATATTGCCCGACGTGCCCTGGTTGATGCCGAGCGCATTCATGCGGCGGCAGGCGTCGATGATGGCCTCTCTCTTGGCGAGCTCGTCCGCTGTCATCGACATCTCAGTTTCTTCTCGATTTCTTCTCGATTTCCTGGCGACGGGCGATTGCTAGACCCGAAGTACGTCAAAGCAATATGGCAGTGCAAGAGAAAGCGGACCGGATCAGGTACCGTCTTGCCGGCTGTACCGTTACATCGAGAAACCAACTGCAAAATCAGCATATTAGCAGATTCTCGCAGGCTCGCGAAAAGTTCGCGGCTAGCGGCCGCAATGCCGTTGATCACGAACTGCACCGAACAGGCCGCGAGCAGGCCGGCGCACGACGGCAGGATCAACCACCAGCAGCAGCATCATGAAGGGCGAAGTCGGTCATGTGTCGGGGGCGATCTTTGCGGCGCAGGAACGATGGCTGCCGGACTGACTTAGCCCGGCACAAGCGCCTTGGAAATCAGTGGAGACGACAATGAGCGACAGTGGAATTGGAATGTTGCTCGGCCACCTCTCGGCCAACCTGCTCTGGCTCTGGTTCATCGGAGCCTTCGTGCTCGGCGCGGTCCTCGTCTACGGCGTGATGCGGGCCGGCCGGCTGCGCCGCAGCGAGCGTGCACGGCTCGAGCGCAACACCGAAGCACGGCAGCAGCAGGAAGATCCCTACAAGCGCCCGACCTGAGCGCGGCATCCCGGCGCCGGTCGCGGTTTGGAACTTTCATTGTCCAAAGGGCTTGATCGCCCGAGGATTGAGGAAGGAGACGCCTTCCCGTGTCGCCTCAAGAGGAGGACCAATGGCCAAGAAAGCAAAGAAGCGCACAACCAGGAAATCGTCATCGCGGAGCACGCGGTCGCGTCAGTCCCAGAAGACGCTGAACGACCTTTTCGTGGAAACGCTGAAGGACATCTATTTCGCCGAGAACAAGATCATCAAGACGCTGCCCAAGATGTCGAAGGCCGCGCACTCGAAGGATCTCGCGGCGGCCTTCAACAAGCATCTGCGCGAGACCCAGGGTCAGGTCAAACGTCTCGACCAGATCTTCAAGATGCTGGGCAAGCCCGCCCGCGGCAAGCCTTGCGAAGCCATCAACGGCATCACCGATGAGGGCGCCGAGATCATGAAGGAGTTCAAGGGCGCTCCGGCGCTCGATGCCGGACTGCTCTCGGCCGCGCAGGCGGTCGAGCACTATGAGATCTCCCGCTATGGCACACTGCGCACCTGGGCCGAGGAGCTCGGCATGCAGGACGCAGCCGAGCTGCTTCAGGCGACGCTGGACGAGGAAGAGGCGACCGATCACGCCCTGACCGAGCTCGCCACCTCCGTGATCAACCTGGAGGCCGAGGAAGATCGGCGTGAGGCGGCCTGAGCCGCACCGCACCCGATGACGGAACGCCGCGGCCCCAAGCCGCGGCGTTGCCTTTTGCGGATCGCACGATGGCACATGGCAGGCCCGCGCAGCAGCACTGGATTTCCCGGGAACCAGCCCCATATGCTGGCTTTCCCATCACCGAGTCCGCATCATGCAACCCAAAAATCCCCTCGACTGGATGCTGTCCGAAGCTTTGGACTCGCTGACCCGCGCCGACCGGCTGCGCCAGCAGTTCGGCCGGCAGGAGGCCTGCTGGGAGCCGCCGATCGACGTGCTCGAGACCGAGCATGAGCTCTTGATCCTGGTCGCGCTTCCCGGCGTCAATCCTGACAATGTCGAGACGGTGATCCATGACGGCGTGCTCATCATCTCCGGCCAGCGCACGCTGCCGCCGGAGCTTCGCAAGGCCCGCATCCATCGCCTCGAGCTGCCGCAGGGCCGTTTCGAGCGGCGCATCGCGCTTCCCATCGGCCGCTACGCCATCAGCCGCTTCGTGATGGACGGCTGCGTCGCACTGCGCCTCGCCAAATCCTGAGGTCGATCATGGCCACCGAACAGATGAATACCGCACAGACCAATTCCGAGAACGGTCCTGACGTGAAGATCCCCGAAGACGCACTGATCATTATCCCCGTCCGTGGGATGGTGCTGTTCCCCGGCGCCATCGCGCCGATCGCCATCGGCCGGGCGAAGTCCATCGCCGCCGCGCAGCAGGCGCTGCGCGAGCAGCGGCCGGTCGGCATCGCGCTGCAGCGCAGCCCCGAGATCGAGGAGCCCGGGCCGGACGACGTTTACCGGGTCGCGACCATCGCCAACATCGTGCGCTACATCACCGCGCCCGACGGCACCCACCACATCGTCTGCCAGGGCGTGCAGCGCGCGCGCATCCTCGACTTCCTGCCGGGGACGCCGTTCCTGGCCGCGCGCTTCCAGCAGATTCCGGAGCCGACCACGAGCTCGCCCGAGATCGAGGCGCGGGCGCTGAACCTGCAACGCCAGGCGATCGAGGCGATCGAGCTGCTGCCGCAGGCGCCACCCGAGCTGGTCGCGATGTTCCAGAGCACCAGTGCGCCCGGCGCGCTGGCGGACCTCGCGACCTCGTTCATGGATATCAAGCCGCAGGACAAGCAGGAGGTGCTGGAGACCATCGACCTCGCTTTGCGCGTCGAGAAGGTGTCGAAGCACCTGGCCGAGCGGCTGGAGGTGCTGCGCATCAGCAATGAAATCGGCCAGAAGACCCGCGCCAGCTTCGACGAGCGGCAGCGCGAGGCGATCCTGCGCGAGCAGATGGCGACCATCCAGCGCCAGCTCGGCGAAGGCGACGGCAAGGCGGCCGAGGTCACCGAGCTGACGGCGGCGATCGCCAAGGCCAACATGCCGCCGGAAGCCGAGGCGCATGCCAAGAAGGAGCTGCGCCGCTACGAGCGCATGCCGGAGGCGGCCGGCGAAGCCGGCATGGTCCGCACCTATCTGGACTGGCTGATCGAGCTGCCCTGGGCCTTGCCCGAGGAGAAGCCGATCGACATCAAGGAGGCGCGGCGCATTCTGGATGCCGATCATTTCGGCCTGGAGAAGATCAAGAGCCGGATCATCGAATATCTGGCAGTGCGCAAGCTGGCTCCGCACGGCAAGGCCCCGATCCTGTGCTTCGTCGGTCCGCCCGGCGTCGGCAAGACCTCGCTCGGCCAGTCCATCGCGCGTGCGATGGATCGCCCCTTCGTGCGCGTCAGCTTAGGTGGCGTGCACGACGAGGCCGAGATCCGCGGTCACCGGCGCACCTATATCGGCGCGCTGCCCGGCAACATCATCCAGGGCATCAAGAAGGCGGGCGCACGCAACTGCGTCATGATGCTGGACGAGATCGACAAGATGGGCCGCGGCGTGCAGGGCGATCCCTCCGCCGCGATGCTGGAGGTGCTCGACCCCGAGCAGAACGGGACGTTCCGGGACAATTACCTGGGCGTGCCCTTCGACCTGTCACGCGTGGTCTTCATCGCGACCGCCAACATGCTGGACCAGATTCCCGGGCCGCTCCTGGACCGCATGGAGCTGATCAGCCTGGCCGGCTACACCGAGGACGAGAAGCTGGAGATCGCGCGGCGGTATCTGGTGCGGCGGCAGCTGGAGGCCAACGGCTTGACCACCGAGCAGGCCGAGATCGAGCCCGAGGCGCTGAAGCTGGTGGTCAAGGGTTACACCCGCGAGGCCGGCGTGCGTAACCTCGAGCGCGAGATCGGCAAGGTGTTCCGCCATGCCGCGGTGCAGATTGCCGACGGCACGGCTGCCAAGGTTGTGGTGACGACAAAGGACATCGGCACCGTGCTCGGCCAGCCGCGCTTCGAAGGCGAGATCGCGCAGCGCACCAGCATTCCGGGCGTGGCCACCGGCCTTGCCTGGACGCCTGTCGGCGGCGACATCCTGTTCATCGAGGCAACGCGCGTGCCCGGCAAGGGCGGGCTGATCCTCACAGGGCAGCTCGGGGACGTCATGCGCGAGAGCGTGCAGGCGGCAATGACGCTGGTGAAGAGCAGGGCCAGCCAGCTCGGCATCGATCCCCAGTTGTTCGAGAAGAGCGACATCCACGTTCACGTGCCCGCGGGCGCAACCCCGAAGGACGGACCGAGCGCGGGCGTTGCGATGTTCACCGCACTGACATCCCTGCTCACCAACCGCACGGTGCGCAGCGACACCGCGATGACCGGCGAGATCTCGCTGCGCGGCCTGGTGCTCCCTGTCGGCGGCATCAAGGAGAAGGTGGTGGCCGCGGCTGCCGCCGGCCTGAAGCGGGTGATGCTGCCGGCGCGCAACAAGCGGGATTACGACGACATCCCGAAGAGCGCGCGGGACGATCTGGAATTCATCTGGCTGGAGCGCGTCGATGAGGCCATCGCCGCAGCGCTCGAGCCGGCGGAAGCCAAGGTCGAGGCGGCGGAGTAAATGCGATGAAGAAACTGCTGGAGAAATCAAAGAGATCGCGCAAGACGCAGCGGCTGCGCCAGCTGCTCGATCGCGCCATCGACCGGGTGCGCGATGCGCTCTCAGAGCCCGAGCCGCGGCTTGCGCCGGTCCCGGTCCGGGTGAAGCGCCGCAAGGGTTGAGCCCTCCGTCTCAGGCCCTCGCGGCTGCCCCAAATCAAAAGGCCCCCTCTCGCCGAGGGGGCCTTTGCGTTATCAGGCCACGGCGTCCTTGGCAGCCTTGACCGGGCGGGCGCGGACGATCTTCCGGGCCGGCTTGGCCTTGAACATCATCTCTTCACCCGTGAACGGGTTGGTGCCCTTGCGCGCCTTGGTCGCGGGCTTCTTGATGACCACGAACTTGGCGAAGCCCGGCACCAGGAACAGGCCGTTCTTCTTGAGCTCCTTGTGGCCGACGTCGGTCAGCGTCTCCATGACGTTCTTGACGTCGCGCTTGGAAAGCTCGGTGGCGGTCGCAATCTTTTCGATCAACTGCGATTTGGAAAGTTGGGTCGGCATCGTGTCTCCTCTGATTCGTTGCCGGTTGCATATTAGACCAACCGGCGAAGGCCTATAGCCTTCTGCACAGATTTGTCGAGAATTTACGGGCTTTTTTGGCCCCCTGTGGCAAAAAACCCTGCTTTTTCGCGGCTTCCGGAGCGGAAGGCGCCTCCGGCACCGGTTTTTGCCTTGTTTCAAAGGCCCGCAAGCCATCTTGCTAAAGCTGATTCGATGCTTTGGACAAGCGACGAGCGGCCTCCTTGCCGGAGGGGAAGCGCGATTCACCCTGAAAAATAAGGGTTGGATCGCATGGCAGGTCGCTCTCCCTCTCCCCGTCCTTACGGGAGCGGGTCGGGCTGAGGGGCCTGTCTCCACACATGAGATCGACGATAGACCTGTACCCCCTCACCCGGATTGCATCTGACGATGCAATCCGACTTCTCCCCGCAAGCGGCGAGAGGTGACGAGAAGGTGCGCTAGACGCGCTCGATGATGATGGCCGGCGCCATGCCGCCGGCGGCGCACATGGTGACGAGCCCGCGCTTGAGGTCGCGCCGTTCGAGCTCGTCGAGCACGGTGCCGATCAGGATCGAGCCGGTCGCGCCAATGGGATGGCCGAGCGCGATCGAGCCGCCATTGACGTTGACCTTGGCGCGGTCGAGCTTGAGATCGCGGATGTATTTCTCCGCCACCACAGCGAAGGCCTCGTTGATCTCGAACAGGTCGATGTCGTCGATGGTGAGGCCCGCCTTCGCCAGCACCTTGCGTGTCGCCGGCACGGGCGCGTTCAGCATCAGGGTCGGCGAGTCCCCCATGTTGGCCATCGCCACGACGCGGGCACGGGGTTTAAGGCCATGCGCCTCGGCGTAAGCAGGTGAAGCCAAGAGGATGGCGGCCGCGCCGTCGACCACGCCGGAGGAGTTGCCGGCGTGATGCACGAAATCGATGTCGAGATCAGGGTATTTTTGCAGGATCAGGCCGCGATAGGTCGTGCCCTTGTCGTCGAGCGCATAGTCGGCGATCGCAGGGAACGCCGGCTTGAGGCTGCTGAGGCCCTCCATCGTCGTCTGCGGCCGCGGATATTCTTCGTGGTCGAGCGCGAGGCTGCCGTCCTCGCGGTGGACGGCCACGAGGCTCTTCTTGAAGTGGCCGTTCGCGATCGCATGCGCGGCGCGCTTCTGGCTTTCGAGGCCAAGCGCGTCGACATCCTGCCGCGTGATGCCTTCCAGGGTCGCGATCGCGTCCGCGCAGACGCCCTGATGCGACTGCGGATGCTTGGCCCGCAGGCGCAGATTGCCGGAGTCCATCATCATCGGACCGCCGCCGCGGCGTCCCTCCATCGACATCATCTCGCAGCCACCGGCGATGACGAGGTCTTCGGCGCCCGCCATGATCGAGGCTGCCGCCATGTTGACGCTGGTGATGCCGCTTCCGCAAAAGCGATCCAGCGTCACGGCGCTGGCGCGAACGTCATAGCCGGCATCGAGCGCCGACATGCGGCCGAGATCGCCGCTTTGCGTTGCGACCTGCGCGCTGCAGCCCCACACGATGTCGTCGACATCGGCGGTGTTGATGCCGGTGCGGTCGGCGAGCGCGCGCAGCACGGTTGCGCCCAGCTGCTGCGGATGAATGCCGAAGAGCGCTCCCTTGCCGGCCTTGCCGACGCCCCGCGGGGTGCGGCAGGCATCGATGATCAGCGCGTCGGTCATGGGCGTTGTCCTCTTGTTATCAGTGTTGAGAGGCGTTGTGAATCAGGGGGAGGAGGGAGTCAATGCGCGGCGCAGACAACCCTCACCCGGATTTTCCGCTGCGCGGTTTAGCGCACGAAGCCTCCGCGACGTCATGACCGGGCTTGTCCCGGCCTTCCACGCCTTAACTCAGCCGCACGAAGAACGTGGATGCCGGGACAAGCCCGGGCATGACGACCTCGATACGATGGAAGCGATCACACCCCCACCGCGTTCTTCGCGATGACGTTGCGGTAAAAGCTCGCGCTGAGCTTTGGCGTGCGCACCTGGGTGTCGAAATTGACGTGGTAGAGGCCGAACCGCTTGTTCAGCCCGAACACCCATTCGAAATTGTCCATCAGGCTCCAGAGGAAATAGCCGCGCACCGGCACGCCCTCCGCCGTCGCACGCTGGAGCTGGCCGAGATAGTTGCGCAGGTACATGATGCGGTCGGTGTCGTAGATCTTGCCGTCGGGCGCGATCTCGTCCTCGCCGGAGGTACCGTTCTCGGTGATGTAGATCGCATCCGTCTTCCAGATCTTTGCCGCGAGCCTCGGCACCCAGTAGATCGTCTCCGGCGCGACGCGAAGCCAGTTCGAATTCATGTGCGGAAAGGATTTCGGGATCGGCAGCGGCATGAAGCCCGCGCCCTGGTCGGACGGCACCACGTAGTTCTGCGGCGCATAGATGTTGAGGCCGAGGAAGTCGACCGGCGAGGAGATGATCTTCAGCTCGGCGTCAGTGTATTTCGGCGCATTGGCGCCGGCGTATTTCAGGAAGGCGTCGGTATACTGGCCGGTCATGATGACGTTGAGATAGCCGGCATTCATCTCGCGCAGCGCGATCTCGGCAGCGCGGACATGCTCAGGCGTGTCGATCGCGGGAACGCAGACGTCGATGTTCTCGGCCGGCCCCACTTTGGTGCCGCGGCGGCCGCGCGCCCGCACGGCCTGCACCGCAAGCCCATGCGCGAGCGCGCTGTTGTGCCTGATCTGGTTGATCTCGGCTTGCGGCAACGTCATCCCGGGCGCATCGATGCCGAGGCCATAGCCGAACTGCACGAAGCGGCCACTCTCGTTCAACGTGAACACGTTCCTGACGCGGTCGGTCAGGCGCTCGGCGGCATAGCCCGCATAGTCGCCGAAGATCTTGCAGGTCTCGGTCGAGCGCCAGCCGCCAAAGCGGTCCTGGAGCGATTGCGGCAGATCCCAATGATAGAGCGTCGCCCACGGCTCGATGCCGTTCTTCAGCAGCTCGTCGATGAGGCGATTATAGAAATCGAGCCCTTTCGGGTTCGGCTTGCCGTCACCGTCCGGAAACACCCGCGGCCAGGCGATCGAGAAGCGATAGGCCTTGCAGCCGAGATCCTTGATCAGCGCGATGTCTTCCTTGTAGCGATGATAATGCTCGTTGGCGCGGTCGCCGGTGGTGCCGTCCTCGATCTTGCCGGGAATGCGGACGAATTTGTCCCAGATCGAGGCCCCTCGCCCATCCTCGTTGACCGCGCCCTCGACCTGATAGGACGAGGTCGCCGTACCCCAGACGAAGCCTGGCGGAAAGCCGTCCATGCCCCGCGGCGCCGATGCCGGCCTGGCGTCGGCGAGCTCAACGGAACCTGCGATTGCGGCCGCGGACAATCCCGCCAGCGTGGCAAACTGGCGACGCGAGACCTTGTCCGACATTGATGCTGCTCCGAGGATGATGCTGGTGCAGCGTCACCATGACGCGTGGCGGGCCATTTGAGAAGCGCCGGAGCGGAAGTTTGAGGATGCAGAATGCGCTGCCTGGGCGCGACATCTCGGCGCGGGCGATGTGGCCGGCCAGCGCACGCTGCCGCGATCAGCGCGAGCGCTTCGGCAGCTTTAGAACCTTGTCGGGATTGAACGCAGGCACCTGCGCCGTTCGTTCGGGCGCTGCCATAGGCTTTTCCGTCAGGATCAGCGTTCCCTCGAGGACGATTCCCGGCGCCTGTCCCGCCGTGGCCGTGTAAGTCGCGATCTTGCCGGGGCACGTCCCGACGATGTTCAGCATGAGCTCGTCATAGACGCCGAAGACCGTGTCACGTCCTTCGGTGTGACGCTTCGTCAGCACGGTCGCGGTGAAGCGATCGCCGTCGACCTGACACGAACCGTGATACGTCATCAGGCTGTCGCGGCCCCAGATCTGGCCGTCTGCGACATGGACGATGCCGGTGCCCTGCTGGAGTGGCGTCTTGTACCAAGCCGCGTAGGTACCGTCGTTCAGCATGGGAGCAGTCTCCCCTGGTATTCCCACGCAGATCATCCGCATGATTAGCGCTAAGAAACCGTTAATCACGCAACCCGTGTGAATCCGGCCTACGAGGCCGGCGCGGCGTCCGCGACGATGCGTCAGCCGCACCATCAGCGCACGGCCGACGTCATCTACTCCGATCTCGACGGAATGCTGGCGTCGCCTCGCCCCAAGCCGGCGGCGATCTATCGCCGTACGCCGACGCGATTGACGCCGCCGTTCCAGTTGGTCGAGCTCGCCGTGCCGGCCCGGACCGCGGCGCGCGCCACCGACCGCGGACGGAGCACGACCCCGGCCCTGGCGACGCAGCTCGGCGGATAGTCGATGTACTGGCAATAGACCACCGCGTGAGCCGGAGCCGGACCGAGCGTGGCGGCCGCAAGTCCCAACAGAGCGCTGGCCGCGATTCCGGCAATAGTTGCGGACTTGGTCGAACGGCGCTGGTCGCGATGCATGATGATTCTCCCCAATGGTGCTTGCGAACTGCAGGCGGCGGAAGCCGCCGCATGCGCCCCGTGCATGACGTGAGCACCAGAGGAGAGGTAGCGTTGACATAGATCAATCCGGGACCAGGTCGACTTCTGCTCTCAAGCGCGATGAGATCAGGATGAATCGTCATCGCGCTCTAGCTTGTCGATTGCGCATGATCTCCGCGCAAACGCGTTTCGCGTTTGTCGCGAGGAAAACCGCTACGCGCTTTGCGCTGACGCGGCCCTTCGGGTCCGGATCATGCTCTAGGAGGCCAGACGAAGCCAGACGTCCTTGCTCGCCAGCGTGCCGTTCGGCGTGGCGATCTCCATGTCCACGACATCCAAAGAACCAGGCTGGTCGCCATAGATGTACTTGAGGTGCCACATCAGACCCAGATCCGGAGAGACGATAAAATCGTCCAATCCGTCGGTAATCGCGCGAACGGCCTGCCGATGCGTCAATGGGGCGGAAAACATCGCATCGATCAGGTTGGCGAGGGTCATGCCCTCGACGAGCATCATTCGCGCGACCTCGTCACCGTAAACGTGCCGAAGCGCTGCAACGATGGCCGCGACTGCGTCCGGATTCTTCAATGACACGGTGAAGTGAACCTCCGGGCCTATCATGCCGGAGGCGGGATATTCTGTGCAAGCCGTCCGCCCGCGGCGGTGCCGGCCAAGGCCCCGCCCCGGTCGCCGGCGACGCCTTCCGCTGGGTGCCGGCGTTCTGGGACTACTGAGAGAGCGGGTTGGACCCGGATCGAACCAGGGCGCGTTTGCGCGTCCTGATTCAGCACGTGGTCAGAACGTCACGCGCATGCCCGCATAGAACGCGCGCGGCCTTGCCGGGCTCAGCGAGCGCGGATCGGTGAACTCTGCGCCGCCATTGGTGAAGTTGGGCACGGCTTCGCGATCGAAGAACCGGCCGTAGGTGGCGTAACGCTTGTCGAAGACGTTGTCGATGCGACCGTAGAGCTGGACGTTCTTCGTCACCTGGTAGGAGGTGTGGAGATTGAACACGGTGTAGGATGGCAGCTTCGCATACTGGTTGGACTCGTCGCCGACCAGATACTGGCTGGAGACGAACAGCGCGTTGCCGCCGACTTTCCAGACGTCGGTGACGTTATAGTCGACACCGACCTTGACCAGATGGCGGGGAATCGCCGGAAGCTGGTTGCCGGGCAGGACCTGAATGGTCTTGGTCACGGGATCCCTGAACGGGCTTTCGGAGCCGAGCTCGAACGCATCGAGATAGCGTGCGTCGACGAACGCGTAGCTCGCCTGGAATTGCAACGTTGGCGATTTGATATCGACCTCCGCCTCCAGCCCCTGGCGCCTGGTACGGCCGACATTGGTGAAAAAGCCGAACCCGGTGCGTCCCACCGCGGGAACGGCGACGATGTCGTCATGATTGATGACGCGGAAGGCACCGACCTTCCATCCAAGCGAGCCGATGTTCAGCTCCTTGGTGCCGCGGAAGCCGGCCTCCACGGTCTTGGACACCACCTGCTTCAGCGGCGGGTCCGAAACCAGAAACGCCGCGAGCAGGCAGGGCCTGACCGGGTCGGCGCAGCCGAGCTCGAGCGGCGTCGGCACGCGGTTGGCCTCGGAATAGCCGGCATAGGCGGTCAGCTCCGGATTGATCTTGTAGGTGCCGCCGATCACCGGATTGAAGCGCATGAAAGTGTGGTGGCCGTTGAGATCGGTGCCGAGCTGATCTTCCAGCGAAATGCGCGCGACGTTGAAGCGGCCGCCACCCGTGATAGCGAAGGCATCGGTGACGTTGAACGTATCCATCGCGTAGAGGCCATTATATTGATTGACGGTCCGCAGCGAGACGGGACCGGCGACGGTATCAGGCACGCCGGTCGGGCCCAGGAACAGGCCGCTGCCGCTGACGACATAGTTCTCCCCGATCGTGCCGATCTCGGCGGTGGCGTTGTAGCGCGTGACGCTCGCATCATAGCTCGCGCCCATCACGAAGCGGTTGTCGCGCCCGAGCAGTTGGTCGGTGTTGGTGGCCTGCCCCGAGACGCCGAAAGTGGTCGAGCGGATCGAACTACGGTCGATCTCGCCCAGGATCGTTCCCGGCGCGAAAGGATTGGCAAGCTGCACGCCGTTGATGCCGTTCGCCGGGGTCGTATCGTCGCCGAAGCACAATAGCCCGGCGACCGCACATTCCTGCACGTCGGTCGGATTGCCGTCGACGAGCTTCTGCTCGTACCTGCGCACATGCGCGGTGCCTTCGAGCGTCCAGGTCGGCGTCGCATCGACCTTGCCGGTCAGGTTGAGATAGCCGACGCGGTTCGACGTGGTCTGCGGCGTGGTGTAGGTCGCGCCCCAATATTTATCGAGCAGCTCGGCGGGAACGGTGGCGCTGGCGCCGAAATCGTTCTTGGCGATGCCCATATTGGCGTGGAATTCGCTGTCGCCGGCCTTGTAGCCGACATCGCCGTAGAAGCGCCGCACGTCCGATTTGGAGAAATTGCGGAAGCCGTTGTCGTGCAGGCCTTCGAGCGCGGCATAGACGCCGTAGTTCTTGTCGACGGTCTTACCCCATTGCGCCGAGCCCTGGATGCGGCCGAACGAGCCGCCCATGACGTCGAGCTCGGCGCCCTGATAGGTGAAGCCGTCCTTCATTTGCAAATTGATGGCGCCGCCGAGCGCATTGAGGCCGAAGGCGGGATTGTTGGTGACGAGCGTCATCGACCTAATCGCGGTGGTCGGGATCAGGTCCCAGTTGACTGCGTCCGAGAAGGCCTCGTTGATGCGCACGCCGTTCTGGTACACGGCGAGGCCCTGCGGCGTGCCCGTCACCGGCGAGGCAACGAAGCCGCGAAACTCGACCTCCGGCTGAAACGGATTGCCGGTGACTTCGCTGGTGTTGACGCCGGCGATGTTTTCGCGGAGCGCGTCGGTGACGTTCAGCGACCCGGTGCGCCTGATCTGGTTCGCATCGACCGCATTGATCGCCGACGGGACCTTGTCGACATCGAGACCTCTGCCCGTGCCCGGCGACGTCGGGTAGACGTAGATGCGCGTCTTGGGACGCGTGGACGACGATGCTCCCGCCACGCGCGTGACCGGGCGCGATGGCGCGGTGCGCCTCGGTGTTGACGGCGGCGCCGTCACCTCGACCGCCGGAAGGTTCTGGACATTGGTCTCCTCCTCGTCCGGCGCGGCGCCGGCCTGGCTCGCGAACACCAGCCCCAGCCCGCTCGAAACCGCGGCCATCAACCAACGACGCTTGAACCAAAGACGATTGCCCATCCCAGCCTTCCGATCCCCGACCCCGGCTGTTTTGATTTTCGCCGTTTGGTCGGGACGAGTGTAGTCGGCGGGAGCCCGCGCACCAGCCACAAAAGGTCGGGCACTATCCGCACCCGTTTTCCCGACCAGATCGGGAATTTTTCCCGACGTGATCAGGACGCCGCCGTCGGAACCAGCGCCTCGACGGTCAAACCGCCATCGCCGGAGATGACGTTGAGCGTGCCACCGAGCGCCAGGATCCGCTCGCGCATGCCGACGAGGCCGAAGCCGAGCTTCTGGCCCGGCTCCATGCCACGGCCATTGTCGCTGACCCGCACGCGCGCGCAGGAGCGGCCGCCGGCCTGGTCGACCGGCTCGATCACGACGTTGACCGAGGTCGCGCCGGCATGGCGGAACACGTTGGTGAGCGCCTCCTGCACGATGCGGTAGATGGTGAGATCGGCGGTCTCGCCGGTCGGCCCCAGCGCCGGCGAGATGGACGTCTCGATCGCGACATCGGGATGCGACTCGCGCCACAGCCGCGACAGCGATTCCAGCGCCTGGCGCAGGCCGAGCTCGGCAAGGCCGACGGGGCGGAGCCGCTCCAGCACGCGGCGGTTGAATTGCTGGAGCGCGTTGATCTGTTCCATCATCGCGCTGCCGTGCTTTCGTACGGCTTCCGCGCTCGGCGCGCGCCCGTCCGCCTGCTTCGCCAGCGCGCTGGCATGCGCCCGCAGCGAGAACAGATAGGGCCCGAACTCATCGTGCAACTCGCGCGCGATCTCCTTGCGCTCGATGTCCTGGAGCGACACCGCGCGCTCGGCAAGGCGCCGCTTGTCTTCGACGGCCTCGCCGAGCGTTGCGGCGAGATGATTGAGCTTGGTGCAGATCGCGGCCAGCTCCGGCGCGCCGCCCGGCGCGACGCGCGCCTCGTAGCGCCCGCCTTCGAGCTCCGCCATCACGTCCGCCAGGGATTGAAGCGGGGTGAGCGCACGGCCGACCACGGTCATCATCAGGAAAAACAGCGCAAGCGCGATCACCGAGCCGACCTCGAGCTGAGTCACGATGCTGTCCCAGATCTCGGCGATCTCGTCGTCGGGATGCGAGGTGATCAGGAGAGAGCCGGGCTTGCCTCGGACCGAGACGGGCACACTGACCGCGGTCTGCTCGGGGTGGACGAGACTCACGAACCAGGCGGGCGGCCCACGCGTGTCGTCGTCGGAATCGGGACGCGGTGCCGTCAGCGGGCTCCCGCTGGAATCCATGAGGGCGATGCTAACATGGCGGAGCCGGCTGAGGTCGCGCGCGATCTGGGTGAGCCTGGCATCCGGATCGGGCGCCTCGTTGAGATTAGCAACGATCATCTCGATGAACTCGCGCGCAAGCCGGATCACGCTCTGGTCCTCGGCCTGCACGCGGGGACCCGCCTCCGCAACCTGCCGGCCGATATTGACGGCGAGCCCCAGCGCCAACAGCAGCGCCAGCAGCAGGTTGATGCGCGCACGCAACGATAGATTTTGCCACATTGATGCCGCCCGTGCCTCGCGAAGCTTGCCCGCACCTGTCCGATGACGTTGACAGGGGCGAAGCGCCCGATATCTAATCGAAAGCGTACAGCAATCCCGGCCGGGTTGCATGAGGCGAACATCGGACGCGCGCGCTCATGTTCGGTGTCATGCGGCGCGACAACAGGCCGGCGCTGTCACGGGGAAACGCCTATGCGCATTCTGATCGTCGACGATCATCCCATTGTCGCCTCCGGCTGCCGCGCCGTGCTGGCCGACGAGGGCGAGATCGAAATCCTCGAGGCCGCCGACGCCGAGGACGGCGAAAGCGTCTTCATCGTCGAGCGCCCCGACCTCTCGATCATCGACATCAACCTGCCGACCGTTTCCGGCTTCGAGCTCGCGCGCCGCATCCTCGAGCGCGCGCCCGAGGCGCGCATCATCATGTTCAGCATGAACGACGACCCCGCGTTTGCCGCGCGCGCGATCGAATGCGGCGCCAAGGGCTACGTCTCCAAGACCGGCGACCCCGACGATCTCGTCGAGGCGATCCGCGCCGTCGGCAGCGGCGGCACTTACCTGCCCACGGCGATCGCGCGCAGCATCGCGTTTGCGGGACCGGCGCTGGCGCAAAGCCCACTGTCGAAGCTGAACGCGCGCGAGATGGAGATCCTGCGGCTGCTCAGCGCCGGCAAGAGCCTGTCCGAGATCGCTTGGCTGGTGCAGTCGTCCTACAAGACTGTGGCCAACACCTCCTCGATCATGCGACAGAAGCTCGGCGTGAAGACTTCGGTCGAGCTGGTGCGGCTGGCCATCGACAGCGGCGTCGCCTGACGGCACGTAGCGCCGCAAGTCACACAAGCGTTGCAATGTTGATGTGGATAGATGCCACGGAGCTTAGGGCATGACCGTTCAGACTGTCTCGACCAACAAATCCTATGGCGGCGTGCAGGGCGTGTATCGCCATGCGAGTCAGGCGACCGGAACCGACATGGTGTTCTCGGTCTATGTTCCCCCGCATGCCGACGGCGCCAAGCTCCCCGTGGTCTGGTATCTCTCCGGCCTCACCTGCACGCATGCCAACGTCACCGAGAAGGGCGAATTCCGCAAGGCCTGCGCCGAGCTCGGCCTGATCTTCGTCGCGCCTGACACGAGCCCGCGCGGACCCGACGTGCCCGGCGATGCCAACAACGCCTATGATTTCGGCCTCGGCGCCGGCTTCTATGTCGATGCGACGCAGGAGCCGTTCGCGCGCAATTATCGCATGTGGAGCTACGTCACCGACGAGCTGCCAAATGTCGTGGCGGGAAATTTTCCCGTCGATGCCAAGCGGCAATCGGTGATGGGCCATTCGATGGGCGGCCACGGCGCGCTGACCGTCGCGCTGCGCAACCCGCATCGCTACCGCGCGGCGAGCGCGTTTGCACCGATCGTGGCGCCCTCCCAGGTGCCCTGGGGCATCAAGGCGCTGACCGGCTATCTCGGCCCCAACAAGGATGCCTGGCGCAACAACGACACGGTGGCGCTGATCGAGGACGGCGCCAAGTTCTCGAGCTTCCTGGTCGATGTCGGCGAGGCCGATAATTTCCTGAAAGAGCAGCTCAAGCCCGAGCTGCTGGAGGCCGCCTGCGCCAAGGCCAACATCCCGCTGACGCTGCGGCGCCAGGCAGGTTATGACCACAGCTATTATTTCATCTCGACCTTCATGGGCGATCATCTGCATTGGCATGCGGAGCGGCTGATGGGGTGATTTTGCTCTCTCCTCCCCCTCTCCCCCTGTTTACGGGGAGAGGGGAGGACCTCACGGCTTGCCGTAATTCGGCGCGAGCAGGCGGTTGCGGATGAGATAGCTCATCGTGCGCGACCAGGATTCGTCGGTGTTGCCGCGCATGTCGGCGCTGGCCGCCGTGATCATGTTGCCGGTCTTCACGTCGCGCAGATAGATATTCAGATTGATGATCAGGTTCGAGACCTTCTGCACCATGCCGGTGATCTCGAGCTCGGCGCCGAGCTGCCCGGCAAGCTTGAGGTCGCAGCCGCCGCAGGCCTGCAGATTGGCATGGCGGGCGGCGTCCCTGACCGGCGCGATGTCGAGCACCTGGAACTTGCCTGACTCCGCCAATTCCCTGCGCAGCTGCTCGCTGATGCGTAGCAGCCTCGCCTCTTCCGGCTTGGAGCCGTAGAACTCGCCGGGCAGGCTGGTGTCGATCAGCTCGAAATCGAACACCGCGAGCTTCGGCGGCTCGGCAAACGCGACCGAGCGGGTCCACAGCAAAGCCGCCAAACATATCAGCGCTCGCATGATCGTGATTCCGCCTCCACGGCTTGCGACGACGAAATGCGGGGTTGCATGCCCTGACAAATCGGTCATGCTTCAGCAGAGACAATTCTCCACCGACGGTCAAGCCGGGGAGAACGTTTGGAGGAAACATGATCCGATGGTTGGTCGGCCTGATCGGCTTAGGTCTTGCCGCGACGAGCGCGCTCGCGGCCGACCCTGTCACGATCGGCGTCGGCTATCTCGGTGTCGCCGGTACCAGATCGACGCTGTCGCTGGTCGAGCAGCCCGCCGAGAATGACGGCGTCGCCGGCGCGCGCCTTGCCATCGAGGACAACAACACCACGGGAAAATTCACGGGCCAGCGTTTTGCGCTGGAGGAGCGCCGTATCAAGGAGGGTGAGAATGCGGTGCAGGCCGCGACCGACCTCGCCGCGCGCAACGGCTTCATCATCGCCGATCTTCCGGCCGACGCGCTGCTGAAAGTCTCGGACGCGCTGCGCGAGCGCGGCACGCTGCTGTTCAACGCCGGCGCGATCGACGAGCGGCTGCGCGAGGCCGATTGCCGCCCCAATGTCATCCATACCGCGCCGACGCGCGCGATGCTGGCCGATGCGCTGGGTCAGTATCTGGTGTGGAAGAAGTGGTCGCGCTGGCTACTGGTGGTCGGCTCGCACGACGAGGACAAGCTGTTCGCGGATGCGCTCCGGCGCACTGCGGCGCGGTTCGGTGCCAAGATCGTGCAGGAGCGCACCTTCGAGGACAAGGGCGGCGCACGGCGCACCGACAGCGGCGTGACGCTGATCCAGCGGCAGATGCCGGTGTTCACACAGCAGGCGCCGGCCTATGACGTGCTGGTCGCCGCCGACGAGAGCGAGGTGTTCGGCGCCTACCTGCCCTATCGCACCTGGGATCCGCGCCCCGTCGCGGGCTCGGCCGGCCTCGTGCCGCGCAGCTGGGACGCAGCGCAGGACCAATGGGGCGCGATCCAGATGCAGAGCCGATTCATGAAGCTGAATGCGCGGCGCATGACCCCGCTCGACATGCAGGCCTGGACCGCGGTGCGCATGATCGGCGAAGCCACCTCACGCACCAATTCCGGCGACGTCAAGAAAGTCACCGATTTCATCAAGGGCCCGGATTTCTCCGTCGCCGCCTTCAAGGGCACGCGGCTCACCTTGCGCGACTGGAACCTGCAGCTGCGTCAGCCGATCCTGCTGGTCGACGGCCGCATGGTGGTGTCGGTGTCGCCGCAGGAAGGTTTCCTGCACCAGGTCTCCGAGCTCGACACGCTCGGCTATGATCGCCCGGAAAGCAAATGCAAGCTGAAGTGAGGACGCAGATGTTGCGCATGTGGCGGATTGGGCTTCTCTCCGGACTAGCGCTCGCCGCCGCACCCGCGCATGCCTTCATCGCCTATGTCTCCAACGAGAAGAGCAACACGGTCTCGGTGATCGACACCGACAGCTGGACAGTGACCAAGACCATCAAGGTCGGCCAGCGCCCGCGCGGCATCGAGTTCACGCGCGACGGCAAGTTCGTGATGGTCGCGGTCGGCGACGACGACACCATCCAGGTGATCGACGCCAAGACGCAAACCGTGGTCGACAGCCTGCCCTCCGGCCCAGACCCCGAGCTGTTCGCCCAGGATGCCGCGGGAAAGATCCTCTACGTCGCCAACGAGAACGACAATACGGTGACCGTGATCGACCTCGAGAAGCGCGCGCGGCTCGGCGACATCCAGGTCGGCGTCGAGCCCGAGGGCATGACCATCAGCCCCGACGGCAAGACGCTGATCAACACGTCCGAAACCACCAACATGGCGCATTTCATCGACACCAGCTCGCGGCAGATCGTGGCCAACGTGCTGGTCGACGCCCGGCCGCGCTTTGCCGAATTCAAGCATGACAGTTCGGAAGTGTGGGTGTCCTCGGAGATCGGCGGCACCGTGTCGGTGATCGATCCGAAAAAACACGAGGTGGTCGGCAAGGTCTCGTTCGACATCCCCGGCTTGCGGAAGGAAGCGATCCAGCCGGTCGGCATCGGCATGACCAGGGACGACAAGACCGCCTTCGTCGCGCTCGGTCCCGCCAACCGAATCGCCGTGGTCGATGTGGCCTCGCGCAAGGTGACTAAATATCTCTTGGTCGGGCAGCGCGTCTGGCACATGGCATTCACGCCGGATGAGAAATATCTGCTCACCACCAACGGCGTATCGAACGATGTCTCGGTCATCGACGTTGCCGCGCAAAAGGTGATCAAGACCATTCAGGTGGGCGAACTGCCCTGGGGCATCACGATCGCGCCATGACCAGCCCTGCTCCCATCGTCGATCCGCGCGAGACACTGAGGCCCGATCCGGCCACGGTGGCGGCGCTGGCGATCGACGGCGTCTGCCATGCCTACGGCCCGCGCCGGGCGCTGATGGACGTGTCCTTCAACGTGCAGCCCGCAAGCTTAACCGCACTGCTCGGGCTCAACGGCGCGGGCAAGAGCACGCTGTTTTCGCTCATCACGCGCCTGTTCGGCATCCAGACCGGCCGCGTCTCCATCTTCGGGCACGACATCAGCAAGAGCCCGGGCGAGGCGTTGCGGCTGCTTGGGGTCGTGTTCCAGCCGCGCACGCTCGATCTCGACCTGTCACTGACGCAGAACCTGCTCTATCACGCCGCGCTGCACGGCATCAGCCGCCGCGAGGCCGCCACACGCAGCGCCGACCTGCTCGGCCGCATCGGACTTGCGGACCGCGCGGCAAGCAAGGTGCGCGATCTCTCGGGCGGACAGATGCGGCGGCTGGAGATCGCCCGCGCGCTGCTGCACCGGCCGCGTCTCCTCCTGCTCGACGAGCCGACCGTCGGCTTGGACGTCAAGGCGCGCGCCGACATCATCAGCCATGTCCGCCAGCTCGTGACCGAGCAAGGCATCGGCGTGCTCTGGGCGACGCACCTGTTCGACGAGATCATGCCCGGTGACGATCTCGTGGTGCTGCACCAGGGCAAGGTGCTGGCGCAGGGCCCAATGGGCCGCGTCGTCGCGGAAGCCGGCGCGCAGGACGTCAACACCGCCTTCATGCGCCTGACCGGCGCACAAGTGATGCCGGGAGGCGGCGCATGAGCAGCATCACGACGCGGGATGCACCGCGCGGCTTCTCGGCCTCCGAGTACATCACCTGCCTCACCGGTATCGTCTGGCGCGAGGGATTGCGCTTCCTGCATCAGCGCGAGCGCTTCGTTTCGGCGCTGGTGCGACCGCTGGTCTGGCTGTTCATCTTCGCCGCCGGCTTCCGCCAGGTGCTCGGCATCTCCATCATCCCGCCCTACGAGACCTATATCCTCTACGAGGTCTATATCGCGCCGGGGCTGATGGCGATGATCCAGCTCTTCAACGGCATGCAGTCCTCGCTGTCGATGGTCTACGACCGCGAGATGGGCAACATGCGCACGCTGCTGGTGAGCCCGCTGCCGCGTGGCTTCCTGTTGTTCTGCAAGCTGCTGGCGGGCACCGCGGTGTCGTTGCTCCAGGTCTATGCATTCCTTTTGATCGCCTGGTTCTGGGACATCACCCCGCCGCCGTCGGGCTATCTCACCGTGCTGCCGGCGCTGGTCCTGTCCGGATTGATGCTGGGCTCGCTCGGCATGCTGATCTCGTCCGGCATCAAGCAGCTCGAAAACTTTGCCGGCGTCATGAACTTCGTGATCTTTCCGATGTTCTTTGCCTCGTCGGCGCTCTATCCACTGTGGCGGGTGCAGGAGGGCAGCCCCTATCTGTATTATGTCTGCGAGGCCAATCCGTTCACCCATGCGGTCGAGTTGATACGCTTTGCACTCTACGGTCAGATCAACTGGATCTCGCTCGCGGTGGTCGCCGGCTGCACAATCGTCTTCGTGATCGGCGCGATTTTGGCCTATGATCCCTCGCGCGGGCTGGCGCGGCGTGGGCCGGCGGGAGGCGAAGGATGAAGGTTCGGGGTCTGGCGACGGCTGTTCTGGCGTTCGCGCTGTCGGCCACGGCGGCGCGGGCGGCCGATCCGCGCTATCCGGACTGGCCCTGCACGCAGGCCAAAGTGCCGGAGATCTCGCTGGCCGCGGTATGGGCCGGTCCGCCGCTCGACGATGTTCAGAACAAGTGGAAGGACGACGCCAAAGTCAGCGCGCTGGTCTCAAAGCTGTCGGCGCGCAAGACGCCGCTGGACGAGGCCGAGAAGTCGGTGAAGGAGTTCCTCGCCGGCTCCGCCGCCGACAAGATCGCGAACGCAAAGCTGCTGTTCGCCGGCCTGTTCGACACGCTCAATGCCCAGCGCGCCCAGGTTATGAGCGGGCTCGAACGCGTCAGCCGCAAGCAGCGCGAGGCCGCTGACAAGATCCGCGACGAGACGCTTCAGCTCCAAGCGCTCCAGGGCGCAACGCCGCGCGACGACGCCAAGATCGAGGCGCTCAGCAACGAGCTGGTCTGGAAGACGCGCATTTTCGAGGATCGTCACAAGGTGGTACGCTTCGTCTGCGAGGTTCCCACCACGATCGACCAGCGTCTGTTCGCGCTCGGGCGCGTGATCCAGCAGGAGATCGAATAGCGTCAGCCACGCTGACGGCTCATGAAAAGTTCCCGCGATCGCCTCGGGATCGTTACGCTTTTGCCGCGCTATCTGCCGGAACCAAATCCATTTAAGATGTCTTGTCGAAGTGAACTCCAAGACGTCGGGAGGCCTCGATGGGAACTGCAAAATTCATCTTCGCGGGCGCTGCGGCCCTCGGCATCCTTGCAACCAGCGCTCTTGCTGATGACATGACCGGAATGGTCACGCGAATCGATCGGCTCAACAACACGATCTCGATCCAGCAGATGCAGAAGGGCACCGTGGGCGGCAGCGCAGGCGGCGCCGGCGCGCTGCAGGAGTACAAGGCCAAGGACGCCGCGATGCTCGATGCAGTTCATGCGGGCGACAGGGTGAGCTACTCCGCGACCGACACCAACGGCACGGGGACGCTGACCAAGCTGCAGAAACAGTAGACTCGTCTTCATCTCTCCCGCGTCTGACGCGGCGTCATGGCCGGGCTTGTCCTGACTCCCGGCCATGACGCCCTATCTCCTATTGCTCAGGGCGCGGCTCGGGCTGCGCCTCCTCGGTTGGCAGTTTCGCGCGCTCCCAGCCGTCGGTGCCATCAGGGTACCAGGCGACATTGGCATAGCCATAAGCCAATGCGCGTTTGGCGGCGTTCCACGACATCCAGCAGTCGGCGAGGCAATAGATCACCAGCAACGCAGCCTTGTCGCCGCGCGATGCCTGCGCAAGGCCGCGCTGGAAATAATCGTCCATCGCCGGCGGCAGCGCGCCGTAGCCGGTATCCGGCAGCCAGAGACTGCCCGGAATGTTCTTCCGCGGTGCCTCGCGCCACACCGTGCCTGCGGGCAGGTTCTTCGGCTTCGGGGCACGCGGCATCACGTCGATGAAGGCGCCGCTCTTCGCACGCCAGATCGCTTCGGCCTCTGTCGTCGTCAGCACACGAGCGCCTTCCAGCGTCGCCGGCACCGGCGCGCGGTAATTGTCGGTGCGATAGCCCTCGGGCTCGAACGGCTCCTGCTGCTGCGCCCACACCGGCCCGACCAGCATGGCGGTGATCAGCGCAGCGGCAAGCTGCCGCCTCATGGCGTCTTCTTGGCCGTCTCAGCGCCGAGCGGCTTGTCGCTCTCGTCGAGCAGCGGCACGCCGAAGTCGAGCAGGATCTTGTTGATCTCGCCCTGGTTCTCCTGGATCAGCTTGTTGAGCTGCCGCTTCCAGTTCTGGTCGGCGGGACGGACGCCCATGCCGATGCGATAGACCAGTTTTGGTCCGGTCGTTTCCTTCACCAGGGGCGTGACGTGGAGCGAAGAGCCAGCCTTTTTCGCATAGTATCCCGCCATCGGTCCCCACAGCACGCCGGCGTCGATCTTGCCGGCGGCGAGGTCGTCGATCATCGCCTGCGCCGAATTGTCGAAGCGCGTATCGATCATCAGCGGATAGGGCTTTGCATCGCCCATCAGTCCGGCCAGTGCCATGTTGGTCGCCGGCGGCGTGCCGGCGACGATGCCGACATGCTTGCCCTTCAACTTCGGATCCTCGAGCGTGTCGACGTCCTCGAGCCCGCTGCCGGTCTTGGCGACCAGCGCGTAGGTCGTGCGGTAATAGGGATTGGTGCCCTGGACGAGATCGTCGCCCTGCGGGAAGCCCATGATGACATCGCAGCGATGCGCGCCCAGCGTCATACGGACGAAGCCGGTGGCTTGCGGGAAGAAGACGTAATCGAGCTTCTTCTGGAGCTTGTCCGCAAAAAATTCGGCGAGCTTGTTCTCGAAACCCTCGCCCTTCTCGTTGGAGAACGGCAAATTGCGCGGGTCGGCGCAGACGCGCAGCACTTTGGGATCAACCAGCTCGAAGGAAAGATCGCCCGTCTCGTTCGTTTGCGCGATGGCGATGCCATTCATCGCGCAAGACGCAACCATCAACACCAGCGAAACCAACCAGCGACGATGTCGTCCGGCCTCCGTCATCGCGCTTCCTCCTCGTTTTGTTTGAATGTTATCCATGCAACGCATGACGCGCCATGTTTGCCAAACTTTGGTTGGCTTGACTTTGTTGCAGTGCAATGCGGCAAGCCCTTTGAACTGAGGCGGAAAAGTGTCTCGCATCGCTCTCGTGATCGCAGCCTTGTCCCTGCTCGGGATAACGACGCTAGCACGCGCCGGAGCGGCCGAATTGCCTGTGAGCGAAGTCGCACCGGGAATCTTCGTACACTCCGGGACCATCGCCCTGATGTCCCGCGAGAACGAGGGTGACATCGCCAATATCGGCTTCATCGTCGGCCAGGATGCGGTGGCCGTGATCGACACCGGCGGCAGCCTGCGCGAAGGCGAGGCGCTGCTGACGGCCGTGCGGGCCCATACATCCAAGCCGATCCGTTACGTCATCAACACCCATGGTCATCCCGACCATGTCTTCGGCAATGCCGCCTTCGTGGCTGACGGAACGAGCTTCGTCGGCCATAGCAAGCTGCCGCAAGCCCTGGCGAGCCGCGGGCCGTATTATCTCGACAATTTCAGACGGATCATGGGCAGCGAGCTGATCGACCCCGTGAAGATCGTCGCGCCGACGATACTCGTGTCAGACACGCTGACGCTCGATCTTGGCGCGCGTCGCCTGAGCTTGCGGGCCTGGCCGCCCGGGCACAGCGACAATGACCTGACCGTGTTCGACGAGACGAGCAAAACGCTGTTCGCGGGCGACCTCGTCTTCCTCCGCCATATTCCAGTGATGGACGGAAGCATCCGCGGCTGGCTCAACACGCTCGGGGAACTCGAGAAAATCCCGGCGCAGCGCGTCGTTCCCGGTCACGGGCCTGTGAGCGAATGGCCGACGGCGCTGGCCGATGAACGGCGTTATCTCACGACACTGCTGGCGGATGTCCGGGCTTCGAACAGGAAGGGCGAGTCGATCCAGGCCGCCGCGAATAAGGCCGCCGTTGAGGAGGGGCCGAACTGGCAATTGTTCGACGACTACAACGCCCGCAACGCAACCGCAGCATTTTCGGAAATTGAATGGGAGTAGCGGGCGCGCTACGCTGGGCCAGACGGGGATCAGCTACGCTGACCCGGACTGCTTCGTCCGTACGGGACCACGACCATGACGGGATGCACACACCGCCTGCCCCTGATCGCTCTGCTTCTCGGCTTCGCCTTCGCCGGGCCGGTGCAGGCTGAAGAAGCCTTTGATCCCTGGCCGGGCCTGGTGCAGGACATTTTCAACAGCCGTCCGATGAACGACGGCGCCGATGTCATCGGCATCGAGATGCCCTATCGTGCCGAGGACGCCGCCATCGTGCCGGTGACCCTGCGCAGCAAGCTGTCGCCGGCTGACAGCCGCCGCATCCGTTCGATCACGCTGGTGATTGACCGCAACCCCGCACCGATGGCGGCGAAGTTCGAGCTCGGCGCGGATGCCAACGTCACCGAGATCTCCACGCGCGTGCGCGTCAACAATTACACCGACGTCCACGCGGTGGCCGAGCTCAGCGACGGCCAGCTCTACGTCTCGAAAGTCTATGTGAAGGCGTCAGGCGGCTGCTCGGCGCCGGCGGGCAAAAACGTCGAGGAAGCGAAGAACCGCCTCGGCCAGATGCGTTACCGTCAGTTCGCGCGCGAGGACGCGCCGGCGAGCCGTGTCCGCGAAGCGCAAATCATGATCGGTCATCCCAACAATTCCGGCCTGCAGATGGACCAGGTCACGCAGCTCTACATTCCCGCCTTCTTCATCAACCAGTTGAAGCTGACGCAGGACGACAGCCCCGTGCTGTCGATGGAAGGCGGCATCTCGATCTCGGAAGATCCCAATCTGCGCTTCACCTACGTCTCCAACGGCGCCAAGCGTTTCCGCGCCGAAGCGAAGGACACGGACGGGCACGTGTTCCGCAACGAGTGGGACGTGGAGAAGCCGGGGACGTAGTGGTCACGCCGTCATTCCGGGGCGATGCGAAGCATCGAACTACGGTGCGCAATTGCGCACCTGAGAATCTCGAGATTCCGGGTCTGGTCCTTCGGACCATCCCGGAATGACAGCATTAAATCAAAAGCACCTCACCTCGGCTTCGGCCTGCGCACGGCGCAAATCGTTCACTGCCGAGTTCGCCTGCTCCGAGGTGCGAAACTGGACGCCGAGATTGCCGCGGACCTGCGACATGCTGAGCGCGGTCTCGGCGGTGACGTAGCGCTCATACGGCACGATCGACGCCACCACGTCGATCGAGCAGGAACATTGCTCAATGGACTGGCGGCTTTCGCCATTCGCCTTCATGCAGCCATAGACATATTCCGCGCGCGCCGAGGTCGGATAGTCATTGGCCTCTTCCGCCCGCGCCACGCTAGCGGTCGCCGCAAGCACCGCCAATGCGGCGACAATCGGTCGTAGCTGCCCGGCCAGATTCATGCGCGTCCTCCCGCTGGTTGCGACCAAAGCTATGCTATGCGTATTGTCCTGAAAAGCACTCTGTCAGAGGAAACGGCTCACAAGGTGATGAGAGCATTTGGTCGAACTCTTGCACTGGCGGCGATGCTGGTGCTGACGCTGGTTGCGCCCGGCCACGCCGCGGATGCGATCCGCCTTGCGGTGCAGAAGACCGGAACATTCTCCTGGGAGCTGGCCGCGATCCGCAGCGCCGGGCTCGACAAGGAGGCCGACCTGTCCCTCGAGGTCACCGAGCTTGCGAGCCCCGAAGCCGGCAAGATCGCGCTGCGCGCCGGCAATGCGGACATCATCCTGTCGGACTGGCTGTGGGTGTCGCGCGAGCGTGCGCTCGGCGCCAAGCTCACCTTCTATCCCTATTCCAGCGCGCTCGGCGCGGTGATGGTGCCCGCGGCCTCGCCGATCAAGACGCTGGCCGATTTGAAGGGTCGCAAGCTTGGCGTCGGCGGGGGCGCGATCGACAAGAGCTGGCTGTTGCTGCAGGCGCGGATGAAGCAGGACGGCATCGACCTCAAGTCGGCAGCGACCGTCGTCTATGGCGCGCCGCCCCTGATCGCCGCCAAAGCGCGCGACGGCGAGATGGATGCGAGCCTCAATTTCTGGAATTTTTGCGCCCAGCTCGAGGCCAAAGGTTTTCGCCGTCTCGCCGGCATCGAGGATATTTTGCCGAAGCTGGGTGCCGAGGGCGCCGTCTCTGCGGTCGGCTATGTCTTCGACGAGAATTGGGCGGCCAGCCACAAGGATGCCGTGGCGCGCTTCGTCACCATGACCCGCAAGGCCAAGCAGCTGCTCGTCACCTCCGACCAGGCCTGGGACAAGATCGCGCCGCTGATCGGCACGAACGATGCCACCATGCTCAAGACCTACCGCGACCGCTATCGCGACGGCATTCCGCGCCGGAGCATCGACGACGAGGAGAAGGATGCACGCGTGCTCTACCGCGTGCTGGCCGAGATCGGCGGGCGGGACCTCGTCGGCCCCGCGTCGGAGCTCGATCCCGGTACCTTCTATCACGCGGTCCCCGGAGATTGAGGTGCTGCGCCTTCTGTCGTTTGCCCTGTTTCTCGCGATCTGGTGGATCGCTGCACTGTTCGTCGGCGGCGCAAAGCTGCCCTCGCCGCCGGCCGTGCTCCAGGTGATGATCGCGGAGGCATCGAGCGGCGCGTTGTTCCTGCATCTTGGCGCGACGCTGGCGCGCGTCGCGCTCGCCTTCACGCTTGCAATGTCGGTCGGCAGCGCCATCGGTTATCTGATGGGACGGGTCAAGCTCGCCGACCGGCTCGGCGATCCCTGGCTGATCCTGCTGCTCAATCTGCCGGCACTGGTCGTGATCGTGCTCGCCTATATCTGGGCGGGCCTGACCGAGGCCGCCGCGATCGCTGCCATCGCCATCAACAAGCTGCCGACTGCCATTGTCACCTTGCGCGAGGGCACGCGCGCGCTCGACCGTTCCCTCGACGAGATGGCGAGCGTGTTCGCGATGCCGCGCTGGCGCGCCTTCCGTCACGTCGTGCTGCCGCAGCTTGCGCCCTATATTGCCGCCTCGGCCCGCTCCGGACTATCGCTGGTGTGGAAGATCGTGCTGGTCGCTGAACTCCTGGGCCGGCCCAACGGTGTCGGTTTCGAGATCGGCGTCGCCTTTCAGCTGTTCGATACGCCGCGGCTACTGGCCTATTCGCTGACCTTCGCCGCCGTCGTGCTCGTGATCGAGACCTTGCTGGTGCAGCCGTTCGAAGCCCGCGCAACCCGGTGGCGCCCCCGTGCGGCTTGAGGTCGGGATCACAGGCAAGACCTTCAGGAGTGCCGCGGGCGAAACGCACGAGGTGCTGGCGCCGGTCAAGTTCGCGATTCAATCCGGCGAGGTCGGCGTGCTGATCGGTCCATCCGGCTGCGGCAAGAGCACGATGCTGCGCATCATCCTCGGACTCGATCACGATTTCGAGGGTCACATCGCGCGGCCGCCGCAGGCGCGGATCGGCATGGTGTTCCAGGAGCCACGGCTGCTGCCCTGGCGCTCGGTCGAGCAGAATGTGCGGCTTGCGGCGCCTGATGTCACCGACGCAAAACTGTCGGAGCTGTTCAGGATCCTCGAGCTGGAGGCGCATCGCAGTCACTTTCCCGGCGAATTGTCGCTGGGGCTCGCCCGCCGCGTCGCGCTCGCCCGCGCCTTTGCGGTCGAGCCCGATCTGCTCGTGCTCGACGAGCCCCTCGCCTCGCTCGACGACGCGCTCGCCGGCCGCTTGCGCGAGGAGATCGCGACCCTGGTCGCGAGCCGGCGGGTGATGACGCTGCTCGTCACCCATAGCCTCGACGATGCAATCCGCCTCGGCGACCGCCTGTTCTTCCTGTCGCCGCGGCCGGCGCGCATCGTGCAAGAGGTGCCGATTCCGATTCCGCGCGCCGAGCGCAGCGAAGCCGAGCTTGGCAGGATCAGGGCGGAGCTGGCGGCGCTGCCGCTTGAATCGAAATGAGAACTCGTGGTCAACTGGAGCAAACGAGATTGCCTGAGGGAGGTTCACCATGCGGCGTACGCTGATTGCGATCGGCATCCTGCTCGTTGCGATGCCGGGCGCGGCGCTCGCACAGGCCAAGGGCAAGGGCATCCGGCTCTGGAATCTGACGACCCAGACGATCTCCGGCTTTCAGCTCTCGCCCGCCGGCAAGACCGACTGGGGCCCGAACCAGTGCCTGAACGACAAGGACAAGGAAGTCGACCACGACGAGCGGCTGCGCATCACCGGCGTCGAGCCCGGCCGCTACGACGCCAAGGTCAGCTATCCCAATGCGCGACAGTGCATCGTCCGCGATATCGAGATCAAGGCCGATGCCGTGTTCTCGATCGCTGACAAGGATCTGAAGGACTGCACGAAGTAGTGGCTCTCCGCCATCCTGCGGAGCAGGCGTCTCGAAGGATCACGGTCCGGCTGCAGCAGTGGGACCTGCATGGTTCGAGACGCCGCTTCGCGGCTCCTCGCCATGAGGACTAAAGGCTGTACAGGCAGCTCACGCCTTGTCGTTCGGATGCGGATATTCGCAGCGCCACCGCACCGCCTGCCATTTGGGGTGATCGCCGATCCATTGCGCGATATAGGGCGGCGCGGCCATCGTGCATTGCCGCGGCGACCCCGCATAATTGAACACCAGATGCTGCTCCTCGCAGGTCGCAGGCGAGAGCACCGCACACACAGTCACCACAAGGTCGATCGGATTCATGCCAGGTCCTTCTCGCGGGGCAATCAAGGTTAGCATGAAAGGTTACGTTCCACGG
The DNA here is from genome assembly GCF_054057995.1 of Bradyrhizobium sp. USDA 4486. Classification (NCBI taxonomy): domain Bacteria; kingdom Pseudomonadati; phylum Pseudomonadota; class Alphaproteobacteria; order Hyphomicrobiales; family Nitrobacteraceae; genus Bradyrhizobium; species Bradyrhizobium sp. USDA 4486. Next base: position 294,880 of record NZ_JBSRZV010000001.1, on the reverse strand, counting down.
AGGCGGAAGTTTCAAACCGGCGTGAGGGATGGGGAACTGGCTGCGCCCTGCGCCGCCATGCGAAGCGAAACACCAAAGCTTCCGCATCGCCACGACCGAACCCTGTCCGGGGCCATCCACGCCTTGCCCCCTTGGGACGAAAGAACATGGATGTGCGGGCAAGCCCCGGCATGACGACCTCGTCTTAAAAATTCACCCCGAACACCAATCTTGCCTGATGCCGCTCGAAATTGACGAGATCGAGATTGCCGCCCGTCCCCGCCGGCCGCCCCCAGGCCTGCATGCTCCAGCTGAGAGTGAGCCGCGATTGCTCCGAAAGCTGGAAATAGGCGGTGGGTCCGACGAAAAGGGCCTGGCCTGAAAACTCGCCGAGGCCGATCCCTTCGTACTGCCGGAAGTAGCGCATCTCACCGCCGAGCAGCACGTTGGAGCGCACGCGCACCATGCCGGCAAATGCCGCCCCGATCGTGGAGCTCTTCTCGGATACTCCCGCCACCTCGAAGCGCGACCATTCCGGCTGATAGATCAGATTGAGCGCGCCGATGACGAAGTTCGGGACGAGCTCGCGGTCGAAGGCGAGCGTGAAGTCGGTGCCGTACATCCGCCCCTTGGCGCCGCTGGTCTCGTCGATGCGGTCGCCGTGAAGCTCGGCGGCGACGGTCAGGCCGAACGGCGCGCGGTCGCGGTCGAGCAGGCGATAGCGCAGATCGAGGGAGGCGCCCTGGAAATTGAACTGGCGGCGGTCGTCGATATCGGGGACGCCGATGATGTCGTGCCAGCTGGCGGTGCCGCCGAGCTCGATGCGGAAGTTCGGTAGCGGCACCACCTCGATCTCGACCTCCTGCGCGAGGGCGCGATAGGTGCCGCCGCCCTTGCCGAAGCGTCCCGTGGTCTGGGTCTGGAATTCACGCTCGCCGGGATTGCCGACATCGGTGCCGATCATGAAGCCGAAGATGTGCTCGGTATCGAAGCCCTCCCCCGCGCTGACGCATGCCGGCGCAGCCGCGAGGCCGCACGCCACCGCCGTCCAAAATCTGAGAGCTCCGATCCGCATCCCGCCTTCCGCATGCGCGCGCCGATTTGATGTGGCAGCAACGCTGACTGAGGGTCAGCGTAACACATTGCGGCAAGAGCATGATCGGGATTTTGGAGGAGAAGTCCCGGCGCCCGAACAAGTGTGGCTTTGCGTCAACGGCAAAGCATCAAGGACAAACTGCGGGACGCGGCTATGAGGGGCAGCAACACCACCGCGGCTGCGATGGCGTTCGCCATCGAGCCGCGGCAGGTCGTCGGTCTTACTTGCGCGCAGCGCAGGCGTACATGTTGATTTCCATGCCGACCGGCACTTCCACGATCTTCGGAGCTTTCCAGGCCATTCGGGATCTCCCCAAGGAATTCAGCGCGACATCGCGCGGGGCAAAACCTAGGGCTGGCTCTCCTATAGTTCAAGCTTCGATTCGAATGCTATACCGGTCCGTGTCAATTCTTCGCGCCTACATTTCTCTCTCGGGCAAAGCCGGTTCCCTCCTGGTCAAAGATGACCCGCAGGGAGCCAGCTTGTGCGGCACCGCGCGTCTAATCGACACGACCCTGGGCCTCGCCGTCAGCAATCCTCGTCGGCCGTCACCGTGTTCGGCTTCGCACCTTCGGCCTGCTGAGCCGCCGTCGGCTCGCTCTGCATCTGCCGCTGCGCATCCTCCGACGAGGCCGGCGTCTCGCCGCTTGCGCGATTCATCGTGCTGGTCGGCGGATGCTGGCTGGTGTCGCTCGCTGAACTCGACGAATGGGACTGCGCCGAGCCCACAGTAACGGGACCGGAGCCAGCATCCTTGTCGTTGGCGGCGCGACCGGTGTTGCAGGGACCCGCGACGGCGACACCGGCGCTCAACGTCATGATCGCGCATGCAGCAAGGACACATTGTTTCGTGTTGATCTGCATCATCTCCTCCCCTCCCGTCGCGCAGCCCCAGGCGCCGGCGGAGGTGCGGAGAGAACAGGCCGGGCAGCCCGATGTTCTGGATGTCGGAGCGGAATTGATCGCGTCCGCCGTTGTCGGGCTTGTTCCGGTTGAGGCACTCAACGCAACAAGCGCAGCAGCGCGCGGCCGGCGCGCGAGTTCAATTCCTTCGCATCCAGCGTTCCGTCCTTGTCGGGATTGGCTGCGTTGAAACGTTGCTCGACCAGCGCCAAGTATTCGTCGAGCGTGAGAGTCCCGTCGCGATCGGGATCGGCGGCGGCGAGCTCTTTCGCCGATAACCGCCCGCGCAGCTCGCGCGCATCGAGCGTGCCGTCGTGGTCGGGATCGAGCTTGGCGAACAATGCGCTCGCCGCCTTCTTCACCTCCGCGAGATCGAGCGTGCCGTCATTGTCGGTGTCGAACATTTTCACCGCATTGCCGGAAGCCGACCAGGCTGGACCGGACAGCACTGCAATCGTGAGTGCAAGCGCAATCGAGCGACGTGACATCATCGAAACCTCCTGGCCTTGAGCCGCGATCCTCGCGGGGCGAGAACGACATCAGTCCACAAACCTGCCCCGGAATGCAAGCTGCGCACTGCACAACCCGCGGAACCTGGTTGCCGAAAACTGCGGTCCGCGCTCGCCGGTGCTTCATGCCGCGGAATTTTTGCAGCGCCTGCACGCAAGCGCGGGGCGATTGTCAGGTTTCCGTAAGGCGCATCCGGCGTCCACCTCATCATCGGCAGCGCGCGTTCGACTTTTCGTATTGACGGGTTTTACATTCGGGCGGAGTGTTATGTCGCAGCGCCAAAGGCGCGCATATTGGGAGGAACGGATGAAACGCTTTGCGACGGCCGCGAGCCTCGTCATGCTTGCATCGACATGTGCAGGCGCCCAGACCACCGAGCAACTGGTCAAGGGCGCGACCGATACATCGAACGTTCTCAACTACGGGATGGGCTACAATCTCCAGCGCTTCTCGACGCTGAACCAGATCAACAAGGATACCATCAAGAACCTCGTCCCGGTCTGGAACTACTCCTTCAACGACGATCGCAGTGAGGAATCCCAGCCCCTGGTGTACCAGGGCGTGATCTACGTGACCTCCCACAACGCAACCATGGCGGTCGATGCCAAGACCGGCAAGCAGATCTGGAAATCCAAGATCGAATATCCCGCCGAGACGCCACGCGTCGTCTGCTGCGGCATCATCAACCGGGGCGCCGCGCTCTACGATGGAAAAGTGTTCCGCACCACGCTCGACGCCAATGTGATCGCGCTCGATGCCAAGGACGGCAAGGAGCTGTGGCGGCAGAAGGCGGCCGACATCAAGGAAGGCTATTCGATGACGGTGGCCCCGCTGGTCGCCGACGGCGTCGTCATCACCGGCATCTCCGGCGCAGAATTCGGCACCCGCGGCTTCATCGACGGTTGGGATTCGGCGACGGGTAAGCATCTTTGGCGGACCTATTCGATCCCCTCGCCGGACGAGCCCGGCGGCGACACCTGGAAGGGCGACACCTGGAAGCTCGGCGGCGGCTCGACCTGGATCACCGGCTCCTACGATCCCGAGTTGAACACGGTCTATTGGGGCATCGGTAACCCCGGCCCGTTCAATTCGGCGGTGCGCCCCGGCGACAACCTCTACACCTGCTCCGTGCTGGCGATGGATCCCAAGACCGGCAAGATCAAGTGGCACTACCAGTTCTCGCCGAACAACCCGTTCGACTATGACAGCGTGGCCGAGATGGTGCTCGCCGACATGAACGTCGAGGGCAAGCCGACCAAGGTGCTGATGGACGCCAACCGCAACGGCTTCTTCTACGTGCTCGACCGCACCAACGGAAAGCTGCTCGCGGCCAATCCTTACGTGAAGGTGAACTGGGCAACCGGCATCGACATGAAGACGGGCCGTCCGATCGAGACGGACGTCAGCAAGGATGCCCGCGAAGGCAAGAAGGTCGTGGTCTACCCATCGCTGCTCGGTGGCAAGAACTGGGAGCCGATGTCGTTCAATCCGCAGACCGGACTTGCCTATGCCAACACGCTCGCATTCGGCGGTCACTACAAGACGGAGCCAGTGACCTATAAGGCCGGCGAATGGTACCTCGGCATGGATCTGACGGACCTCTGGGACTGGCCCGACGGACCGCGCGGTCACCTCAAGGCGATCGATCCGATGACCGGCAAGGCGAAGTGGGAGGCGCCGAGCGATATCCCCCGCTTCTCCGGCGTGTTGTCGACGGCGGGTGGTGTCGTGTTCACGGGCGCGTTGACCGGAGAGTTCGAAGCGTTCGACGCCGACAGCGGCAAGAAGCTCTGGCAGTTCCAGACCGGCTCGGGCATCGAGGGACAACCGATCACATGGCAGCAGGACGGCGTGCAATATGTCGCCGTGACCAGCGGCTATGGCGGCGTCTACTCGATCTTCTCGGGGGACGAACGGCTTGCGAGCGTGCCGGCGGGCGGCTCGCTATGGGTCTTTGCAGTCAAGCAATAACCGCTGCGCGATGCTGAAAGACATCTCTCGCAAGACGGTGGCGTTCTTCGCCATCGCCCTGGTGCTGACGGTCGCGCTTGCAGCGACCGTCCGTGCCGCGGACGACGCAACCGGCAATCCACTGCAGGCGCAGATCGACCATGGCAAGTCGACCTACGCTTCGAAATGTTCGCACTGCCACGGCCCCAATATGATGAATTCCGGTACCATCACGCCGGATCTGCGCGCCTTTCCCGACGACAAGACGCGCTTCGTCAGCACCGTGAAGAACGGCAAGAACAACAAGATGCCGCCTTGGGGCGACATCCTCAGCGACGACGAGATCGGGGATCTCTGGGCCTTCGTCTCGAGCCGGAGGAAGCCGTGAGGCGCTCGCTCGCCGCATCAGCCGCGGCCGCGATCCTCGCGGTGGCGGCCACAGTCGCGGCGCGCGCGGCCGACGATCCACTCAAGATCTGCCTCGACGAGGACCGGCCGCCGCTCTCGGCGCATCGGAAGGGCAAGCCGGATGCCGGCTTCGACGTGCTGCTGGCACAGGCGATCGCGCAGCGAATGGGGCGGGCGCTGACGATCCAGTGGTTCGAGAGCAAGCTGGATGAGGATTCCAGCCCGCAGCTGGAAGCCAACGCGCTGCTCTCCGACGCGCGGTGCGCGCTGGTCGGCGGCTACGCGCTGACCACGGATTCTTTGGTCAAGCCCGGTATGAAGACGGCGCGCCTGCCCGACTTTGCCGGCGCCACACGCGACGACAGGCGTCGCCGGGTCGCTCTCGGCGTGCTCGCCCCAAGCCGGCCTTACGTCTATTCGCCGATGACGGTGGTGCTGGGGCCGAAGGCGCGGGGCCGAGAGATCAGTGACATCGGCGACCTCGCCGGCCTGCGCCTTGCAATCGAGAGCGGCTCGCTCGGCGATGCCGTCCTGATGACGTTCGATAAGGGACGCCTGATCGACAACATCACCCACCTCGTCCCCGGCCGCGACGACCTGCTCGGCGCGCTCCAGCGCGGCGACTATGACGCGACGCTGATCGATCTTGCCCGGTTCGACGCCTATCGCGCCGCGCATCCCGATACGGCCGTCACCGCGTCCGGCTACTACTACCCGATCGGCGCCAATCGCGGCTATGTCGGGCTCGCCAGCAATGGCGCGCTGATGGATGCGGTCAACAAAGCGCTGACGGAGCTTGCCGCCGAGGGCAAGATCGCGGAGTTCGCCAAGCAAGCCGGCCTCACCTATTTGCCGCCACGCGAGCCCGCGATCCTCGGCGACGTCTGGATGAAGATCATTCAGCGGTGACGATCATGGCGGCGAGCGGCAGCGCCGCCCCCGCACGCCACTGTCTTGCCCCGGCTTGGCCGACGCATCCGGTACGCCGCGGCCTATCGATTGAGCCACGAACGTCTCGGCGTACTGGATCGCCTGGTCAAAGCCGGGCGATGACAGCGAGAGCGTGAAAAGGCCGCCGCGCCATACGCAAAGTTTCTGCAGCATTCCGTGCTATGCTCGGCATTTCATTCGCCGCTTTGGTGCCCCGTGAATTCCCGCACGATTCCCACCGCCGCAGGCCTGCGCGATCTCCTCGCCCGCGAGGTCAAAATCGCCGACCTCGTGCGCGCGCTGATCGTGGTCGGGCCGATGGTCGCCGCCTATTTCATCGCGCGTGAGACGGCGCTGCTCAATCTCGGCCTCGTCGCGGTGTCGCTGCTCATTCCGGCGCTCCGGCAGCACTTTCCGCCGAAGGTCATTGCCTGGCACTACCTGGCCATCCTCGTCACCTTTGCCGCGTTGTTCCTCGCAGCTCCGGTCAAGCCGCTGTTCGTGTTGTTGACGGCGCTCGCCGGCTTCCTGGCTGTTGCGGGCACGCGCTATGGCGAGCATTTCCGCACGCTCGGCAACTGGGTGTTCATCCCCCGCCGTCTATCTCGCCTGCGAGGTGCGGGAGGGCGTCAGCGCCTCGGAAGCGCTGCGGCATGCCGGCGTGATCATCGCCTCCTCTCCGATCGCGCTGGCGCTGGTCTGTGCCATCCAGATCTACGACCAGCGCCGGGGCGGCACTGCCGCGACCTCGTTCGGACCGCCCGCGGCCGAATGGTTTCTGCCCGCGCTCGCGACCGCGATGGCGGTCTTTGCCGCGGCAGCGCTGGTCGAGATCCTGAACCTTGCGCAGGGGCAATGGGTGATGTGGTCGGCCGCGAGCGTCGTCGTCGGCGATCTCACGGCCTCCACCGGCAAGCTGAAGCAGCGGGCGATCGGCGCCTTCGTCGGCGTGCCGCTCGGCTTTCTTGCCGGCCTTGCTTTGCCGCAAAGCCGCGCCGGCTATGCGATCGCGGTGCTCGCGGCCACCCTCACGCTGATCTCGTTCTCCCGCTATGTCGTCGGCTTTGGCCTGCGCTGCTTCTTCATTGCGCTTGCCGCGTCCTTTGCGGGCGGCGCCAGCGGCATTGCCGAGGAGCGTATCGTCAACGTGCTGATCGGCGGCACGTTCGGCCTGATTGCGGTGGCGCTGACCGAGATCGTCTGGCGGCGGATGATGCGGAAGGCCTGATTTCCGGCAGACGGGAGATTCGGCCCGCGCTCTCCTTTTCGAATGCGCCAATCTGTCTCGCCTGCCGCCCATGGTGGCGCCGGCCTGATGCAGTAGGTTCGATAAAAATCAGGAGGGAATCATGTCCGCAAAATTCGATCGCCGCCACTTCATTGCCGCCGGGACCAGCGCCCTCGCTCTGCCTTTCGTTTCGCGCAGCGCCTCGGCGCAAGGCACATCGGGCACGTGGCCATCGCGGCAGATCCGCATGATCTGCAGCTATCCCGCCGGCGGGCAGACCGACCTGCTCGCGCGCGCTTATGGCGAATTCATCTCCAAGCAGGTCGGCAAGACCGTCGTCGTCGAGAACAAGCCGGGTGCTTCCGGCGCGATCGGCACCGCGGAAGTCGCCCGCGCCGAGCCTGACGGCCACACCATCCTGTGCTCGATCTCGACCACCTTCATCATGAACCGGGTGGTGATGAAGAATCCGGGCTACGACATGGACAAGGATCTGACGCTGGTCAGCGTCATCCCGGGCGCGGGCCTGCTGCTGATCGCGAACCCCAAGACCGGCGTCAAGACGCTGGAGGATTTCGTCGCCTTCGCGCGCAAGAGCGGCAAGGTGAATTTCGGCACCTACAGCGCGGGCTCGGCGCCGCACATGACGATCAACGAGCTCAATAAGCAGTACGGCCTCAACATCGAGCCGGTCCATTATCGCGGCGAAGCGCCGATGTGGACGGGGATGCTGGAAGGCACGCTCGATGCGGCCATGGGCAGCTACACGGCGGCGCAATCGGTCCTGCAAAGCGATCGCGGCACCGTGTTCGCGGTGCATTCGAAGAAGGTCGACGCGATCCCGGCGATCAAGACTCTCCCAGAGCAGGGCGCGACGTCGAAGTTCTTCACCGTGAGCGGCTTCTCGGGCTGGGCCGTGCCGAAGGCAACGCCGCAACCGGTCGTCGACCGCCTCGCCGAGCTCTGCGTCGCCGCCAACAGCGATCCAAAAGTGAAGGAGGTTCTCGCGACCTTCGTGCTCGAGCCCGCGATCGGCTTCAAGGAGACCAATGAGCTGTATCAGCGCGAGCTGCCGATCTGGATCGAGAGCGCAAAGTCGCTCGGCCTCGAGCCGGCTTGACCGCTAGGGCATCGCGCGGCGGACCAGCTCCTCTGCACGGCCTGGCATCCGACCAAAAGCCTAGTGTCGGAAAACGCACTTTCCCGCTATGATTGCGCGCCGCCGCCAGCACCGTCGACGGCGCGGACGAGAAGGGCCGATCGCATGACACCGGATGCAGTCGCCGTCGCCGTTATGATCATCCTGCTCTTTCCAATGGGGTATTTCACGCTGGCCTCGCCGGCCTTCCTGCTGGTGAGGCTCGATATCCAGCCCGTCGCTCAATTGCTGCGCGGAATGTTCAACGCGCACTTCCTGGTCATGGGCGTTGCCGGCCTCATCGGAACGGTGGCTCTGCTCCTCGACGGTCGCCTGCTCGCCGCACTGGGCGTCGGCATGCTCACAGCCCTCGCGATCTGGGGACGCCCCTGGTTCATGCGACGGATGGACGACCAGCTCAGCGCGAGGGATGCCGGCGATGCCGAGGCCCCGCGTCGGCTGCGCCGACTGCACTGGAGCGGAATGCTCGGCAACGCGGTTTTGCTCGGCGCGCTCCTGGCCAGCATTCCCTACATGGCGACGGGGGCGTGAGCGGCATTGTCGCCGGAGTCATGCCGGCGGCGGTCTAATGCTCGTCCGCGACGGCCGCGGCTTGCTGCGCCTTGTGGATCGAGGACGGCACAACGCCGAAATATTTTCGGAACACGCGGCTGAAATGCGATGAGCTGGAGAAGCCCCAGGAGAACGCGACGTCGGTAATGGTCTTGCCGGCGTGGGCCTCGAGCTCCTGGCGGCAGTTCTGCAAGCGTGCCTGCCAGATGTAGTCGCTCACCGTCGTGCCGCGCTCCGAGAACAACATGTGCAGATAGCGCTTGGAGCAGCCGAGCTCGGCAGAGATCTGGTCGATGCACAAATCCGGATCGCGCAGGTGTTCCCGGATGAAGAACTGCGCGCGCACATACATCGCCTCGGGCCCGACGCGATCGAACATCGTATCGGCTTCGCGCAGCGGCAGCAGCAACAGGTCGATCAGCGAATCGGCGACGCCGACTGCACTGTTCGCCGACAGCTTGGCCGCCTCGTCGAAGGTCGCATGGACGAAGTCATGAGCGATCCGCCCCGTCCCGGTCTTCGCCGACAGTTTGTAGGCCGGCATCCGCTGCGACGGGAAGCCCCGATCGCGCAGCAACGATTTGGGCACGATCACGACGTCGTGACGGGTGAAGGCGGGGCTGATGATCGAATGCGGACAGGAGACGTCATAAGCGATGATGTCGCCGGGATTGATTTCGATATGGCGGCCTTCCTGCTCGAAATAGGATACGCCATAGGTCTGGAAGTGGATCTTGATGTACGGGTGTTCATTGGCCTTGGCGCGCGCCAGCGTGTGCGCGATGCGATGCTGACTCACCTCGATCTGGCATAGCTTCAAGCGAGAGACGGAGGTGTAATCGATACGCCCTTCGAGCGAGGACGCCTCCAGCGGATCGACGTCGAAATGCCCACACAGGCTCGTGAGTCCGTCGATCCAGCTTTGGATCTGGCGCTTCGGCGTCATTCCGGTCGTCGAGAGCGTGTGAATTGTGTCGGACATTAATCCAGCCACTGTTTTGATTCGGAGTTTCGACGCGAATCGCGACCGGCGCTGCCGGAGCCCTCAGCCGTGATTGCGTGACGTTTACCTCGAATTTGAGTGGTCTTTTGCAGCGAGCGCCATCGCTCCATTGCCACCCTTCAAAGTCAATCCTCCGACTTAGTTGCACCGCCGTCAAGGGGAACCTGAGTGCTGACGGCGCTCCAGAAGCCACGCGGAAGCCGCTGAATTCGCTACTGCAAAATCAAAATCTTGGCCTCCGTGCGCTGTCAAGCAAACCGCCTTCTCTCTTGGGCAAGTTTCCCGATGACGAAGCCGTTAGGGATTGTGTCAGGAACAACAAGAACGGGCCGCTCCTGCACGTGGACCCGTGACTCTCATCCAGGAGGAGGAAGCAGCACAGCATCGTTTCTGGTCCCAATCGTGACCGCCCTGCACGAGCAGACGCCGGACGAGAAGCCCGGTGATTGATCAATGCTTCGGAAACAATAAACGAGACCAACGGAGGAATAACTATGCGCAAGGTGCTACTGGCGACCTATCTTGGCTCCGCGGCGGCTCTCGCCGTCGGCAGCGCCTCAGCCAATGATGAGCTGATCAAGATGTCGCAGAACCCGAAAGACTGGGTGATGCCGGCGGGCGACTACGCAAATACCCGCTATTCCAAGCTGAACCAGATCAACGCACAAAACGTGGGCAAGCTCCAGGTTGCCTGGACCTTCTCCACCGGCGTGCTGCGCGGCCATGAAGGCGGCCCGCTGATCATCGGCAACGTCATGTACGTCCACACGCCGTTCCCGAACAAGGTCTACGCCATTGACCTTTCCAATGAGAACAAGATCATCTGGAAGTACGAGCCCAAGCAGGACCCCAACGTCATCCCGGTGATGTGCTGCGACACAGTTAACCGCGGCCTGTCCTACGGCGACGGCAAGATCATCCTGCATCAGGCAGACACCACCCTCGTCGCGCTCGACGCCAAGACCGGCCAGGTGGCCTGGTCGGCGACGAACGGCGATCCCAGCAAGGGCCAGACCGGCACCTCGGCGGCGCTGGTCGTCAAGGACAAGGTGCTCGTCGGCATCTCCGGCGGCGAATTCGGCGTGCAGTGCCACGTCACCGCTTACGATCTCAAGAGCGGCAAGCAGGTCTGGCGCGCCTTCTCCGAAGGTCCGGATGACCAGATCAAGTTCACCTCCGCCACCACCTCGCTGGGCAAGCCGGTCGGCGCCGACTCCAGCCTGAAGACCTGGCAGGGGGATCAGTGGAAGATCGGCGGCGGCTGCACGTGGGGCTGGATGTCCTACGATCCCGCTCTGAACCTCGTCTATTACGGGTCGGGCAATCCCTCGACCTGGAATCCGAAGCAGCGTCCGGGCGACAACAAATGGTCGATGACCATCTTCGCGCGCAACGCGGACACCGGCGAAGCCAAGTGGGTCTATCAGATGACGCCCCATGACGAATGGGACTATGACGGCGTCAACGAGATGATCCTCTCGGATCAGCAGATCAACGGCCAGGCGCGCAAGCTCTTGACTCATTTCGACCGCAACGGTCTCGCCTACACGATGGACCGCGAGACGGGCGAGCTGCTGGTCGCCGAAAAGTACGATCCGAAGGTGAACTGGACCTCCGGCGTCGACATGGACAAAAACTCGCCGACCTATGGCCGTCCGAAGGTGCTCGACGCAGCCTCGACCGACAAGGCCGGTGAAGACCACAACGTGAAGGGCATCTGCCCGGCCGCGCTCGGCACCAAGGACGAGCAGCCGGCGGCCTACTCGCCGGACACGCAGCTGTTCTACGTTCCGACCAACCACGTCTGCATGGATTACGAGCCGTTCAAGGTGAGCTACACCGCGGGCCAGCCCTATGTGGGTGCGACGCTCTCGATGTATCCGCCGCAGGGTGAGAGCCACATGGGCAACTTCATCGCCTGGGATGGCAAGACCGGCAAGATCGTTTGGTCGAACAAGGAGCAGTTCTCGGTCTGGTCGGGTGCGCTCGCGACCGCCGGCGGCGTGGTGTTCTACGGCACGCTCGAAGGCTACCTGAAGGCGGTCGATGCCAAGTCCGGCAAGGAGCTCTACAAGTTCAAGACTCCCTCCGGCATCATCGGCAACGTCACCACCTACGAGAACAACGGCAAGCAGTATGTTGCCGTGCTCTCCGGCGTGGGGGGCTGGGCCGGCATCGGTCTGGCAGCGGGTCTGACCGATCCGACCGCGGGTCTCGGCGCAGTCGGTGGCTACGCCGCGCTCAGCAACTACACGGCTCTCGGCGGTACGCTGACCGTGTTCTCGCTGCCCAACTAGGTCTCTCAACATCGCTCCGGCGCGTGGATCGTTCCACGCGCCGGTTCGTCTCCACCGAACGCCTTCCGAGGAAAAATCTCTTGCGTAAACTCTGCATTGTCATTGCTGCGATGATCTTCGTTGGGTCCGGAGGAATTGCGATCGCGGACGGTCCGGGCGACCCGACCGCCGTGAAGAAGGAAGACGACGGCAAATGGCTCGATAAGGAAGGAAACCCGACCTACAAGATTTCGGCCGATGGCACCGTGGACTGGTTCACCTATTCCGGCTACCGCCGCTATCACTCCGACTGCCACGTCTGCCATGGCCCCGACGGCATGGGATCCACTTACGCACCGGCGCTGAAGGATTCCGTCAAGACGATGAGCTACGGCGATTTCCTCGGCGTCGTCGCCTCCGGCCGCAAGAACATCTCGACCGCGCAGGAGAACGTCATGCCGGCGTTCGGCGACAACCCGAATGTCGCCTGCTACATGGACGATCTCTACGTCTATCTCCGCGCGCGCTCCACCGAAGCCTGGGGCCGGCAGCGTCCTTCGAAGAAGGAAGAGAAGACGGAGGCCTACACCAAGGCTGAAGACGCCTGCATGGGCAAGAAATGAACGTTGCGGAGACTGCCAAGACTACTTCCTGGCGTCTGCTGAGAATTTGAGGAGCTACCGATGAAGACACGTGCCGCCGTCGCTTTCGAAGCCAAGAAGCCGCTCGAGATCGTCGAAGTCGATCTGGAAGGACCCAAGGCCGGCGAGGTCCTGGTCGAGATCAAGGCAACGGGCATCTGCCACACCGACGCCTACACGCTCGACGGCTTTGACAGCGAGGGAATCTTCCCCTCGATCCTCGGCCATGAGGGCGCCGGCATCATCCGCGAGATCGGTCCCGGCGTGATCTCGGTGAAGCCGGGCGACCACGTCATTCCGCTCTACACGCCGGAATGCCGGCAGTGCAAAAGCTGCCTGAGCCAGAAGACCAATCTCTGCACCGCGATCCGCGCGACGCAAGGCAAGGGCGTGATGCCCGACGGCACCAGCCGCTTCTCCTACAAGGGCAAGCCGATCTATCATTACATGGGCTGCTCTACCTTCTCGAACTTCACCGTGCTGCCCGAGATCGCGGTCGCCAAGATCCGTGAGGACGCGCCCTTCGACAAGAGCTGCTATATCGGCTGCGGCGTCACCACCGGCGTCGGCGCCGTCATCAACACCGCCAAGGTCGAGCCGGGCTCCAACGTCATCGTGTTCGGTCTCGGCGGCATCGGCCTCAACGTGATCCAGGGCGCCAAGATGGCTGGCGCCGACAAGATCATCGGCGTCGACATCAACGACTCCAAGGAGGATTGGGGCAAGCGGTTCGGCATGACCCACTTCGTCAACCCGAAGAAGGTCACGGGCGACATCGTCCAGCATCTCGTCGGCCTCACCGACGGCGGCGCCGACTACACCTTCGACTGCACCGGCAACACCACCGTGATGCGCCAGGCGCTGGAAGCCTGCCATCGCGGCTGGGGCACCTCGATCATCATCGGTGTCGCCGAAGCCGGCAAGGAGATCGCCACCCGCCCGTTCCAGCTCGTCACCGGACGCAACTGGCGCGGCACCGCCTTCGGCGGCGCGCGCGGCCGCACCGACGTGCCGAAGATCGTCGACTGGTACATGAACGGAAAGATCCAGATCGATCCGATGATCACCCACGTACTCAAGCTCGAAGAGATCAACAAGGGTTTTGACCTCATGCACGAGGGCAAATCCATCCGTTCCGTCGTCGTGTACTAGCCCACAGGCATCGCACCCAAGGAGGATCGACTCATGACTGTTGCACTCCATCCCTCGATCGATAACGGCATCAAACAGGGCAGCGGCAGCTTTGCCGGCGGCACGCTGGTCTGCAAGTGCGAGGACCACCCGGTCAAGGTCGCGGTGAAGGGCGATGTCGCCCACAACCACGCCTGCGGCTGCACCAAGTGCTGGAAGCCGCAGGGCGCGACCTTCTCGGTCGTCGCCGTGGTGCCGCGCCAGAACGTCACCGTGACCGAGAACGGCGATAAACTCCAGATCGTCGATCCTTCCGCGGTGATCCAGCGCTACGCCTGCAAGGCCTGCGGCACGCATATGTACGGCCGCATCGAGAACAAGAACCATCCGTTCTACGGCCTCGACTTCATCCATCCCGAACTGTTCCAGGAGCAGGGCTGGCAGGCCCCGCAATTCGCCGCCTTCGTCTCCTCCGTGATCGAATCGGGTGTGAAGCCGGAGCAGATGGCGGGCATCCGCGCGCGGCTGAAGGAAATTGGGCTTGAGCCCTATGATTGCCTGTCACCCGCACTGATGGACGCGATCGCGACCCACGTCGCCAAGGCCAAAGCGGCCTGAACGAGGCCGCCTGAACACAGGCTCTGCCCCGTCCACTCGCCAGCGCCGAGGAAGGCCAGCGAGCCGGACGGGGCCCGGTCTCGGAACGATCGCGGCGTGCCCCGCCGCTTCTGTGCGGCGCGTATGCGAGAGAGCCATTAGCTCCTCAGTCCTGGTCTCTGAATGACTGCGCAGTGCCGCCTGCTTCCCGATTGAAGTCCGCGGTGTCTGCGTTTCTCCCTCCCTCGACTGAGGCATCCTGCTTCGTCCGTGCAGTCTTTCTCGCGGACGAAGCCTTTTTCGTGTGCCTGCCTAGGATGCGCGCGGTGTGACGTCGCGCCCTGCTTTTGACAAACCATCGATGCAATCTTTTCCCGGTGAGAACACTCGGCTGTGAACGCCGGGTCGGCGCGATCTCTGCTACGATCGCGCCGTCACGATGCCGTTCAATCAACTAAGAACAAAACGGGAGGTATCGAGCACATCCGGACATCGCCATTACCTGCCTCCCTCCGGGATCTGCCCGCGCGGGATGACGGCAGATATCTGGCGATACGACGCACGAACCACTGCCGATCCAAATCGGCGCATTTGAATTCGATATGCTTATGAAGAGCGAGGGACGATCATGATCAAGGTGAAGATCAACGGCCAGGAACAGAGCTGGGATGGCGACCCGGATCTCCCGCTACTCTGGTTCCTGCGCGACGAGGCCGGGCTGACCGGAACCAAATATGGCTGCGGCCAGGCCCTGTGCGGCGCCTGCACCGTCATCGTCGACAAGGAAGCCGTGCGCTCCTGCATCACGTCGATCAACGACGTCGCCGGACGCGAGGTCACCACGATCGAGGGACTGCATCCGAACGGCGACCACCCGGTGCAGAAGGCCTGGCGCCAGGTCAACGTGCCCCAATGCGGCTTCTGCCAGGCGGGCCAGATCATGCAGGCCGCCGCGCTATTGATGGACAACCCGAAGCCGTCGCATGACCAGATCCGCGAGGCGATGGCCGGCAACATCTGCCGCTGCGGCTGCTATCAGCGCATCGAGAACGCGGTCCATCTCGCATCGACGGGGGTGTGATATGAATTTCATCGACAATCCGGGCAAGCTCCGCGGCTTCGAAAAGAACATCAAAGTCGAGAAGATCTCGCGCCGCACCATCCTGAAGGGGCTCGGCATCACCGGCGGCTTCGTGCTCGCCGCACCCGTGATGTCGCGTCAGGCCTTCGCCTATGAGACCGGCGCCGGCAAGATGCCGCATGGCATCGTGGTCGATCCGCGCGTCTTCGTCGCGGTCGCGCCCGACGGCGTCGTCACCATCCTCGCCCATCGCTCCGAGATGGGCACCGGCGTGCGCACCAGCCTGCCGCTGATCGTGGCGGAGGAGATGGAAGCCGACTGGTCCAAGGTGAAGGTGCAGCAGGCCCATGGCGACGAGGTCAAGTTCGGCAACCAGGACACCGACGGCTCGCGCAGCACGCGCCATTACCTGATTCCGATGCGCCAGATCGGCGCCTCCGCCCGCACCATGCTGGAGCAGGCCGCGGCCAAGCGCTGGAACGTGCCGGCGACCGAGGTCAAGGCCGTCAATCACGAAGTCGTCCATAGCGCCAGCGGTCGCAAGCTCGGCTTTGGCGAGCTCGCGGCCGACGCCGCCAAGGAATCGGTGCCGAGCATCGAAGGCCTCAAGCTGAAGGACCCCAAGGACTTCCGCTATCTCGGCAAGGGCCAGGTCGGCATCGTCGATCTCCACGACATCACCACCGGCAAGGCGCAATATGGCGCCGACGTACGCCTGCCCGGCATGAAATATGCCGTGATCGCGCGGCCGCCGGTGACTGGCGGCAAGCTGGTCAAGTTCGAGCCGGACGATGCGCTGAAGATTCCCGGCGTCGAGAAGGTGATGCAGGTGCGCGGCTGGCCATGGCCGTCGAAGTTCCAGCCGCTCGGCGGCGTCGCGGTGATTGCGCGCAACACCGGCGCGGCGATCAAGGGCCGCGACGCACTGAAGCTGACCTGGGACGACGGCCCCAACGGCAAGTACGACTCGGTCGCCTATCGCAAGGAGCTCGAGGAGGCCGCGCGCAAGCCCGGCCTCGTCGTGCGCCAGGAGGGCGATGCCGACACCGCGCTGAAGAGCGCCGACAAGGTCATCGTCGGCGAATATTATCTGCCGCACCTCGCCCATGTCAGCATGGAGCCGCCGGTGGCGGTCGCCGACGTCAAGGGCGACAAGGCGGAGATCTGGGCGCCGGTGCAGAGCCCCGGCGGCACCCGTGAGGATGTCGCCAAGACGCTCGGCATTCCCGAGGGTAACGTCACCGTCAACGTTACGCTGCTTGGCGGCGGCTTCGGCCGCAAGTCGAAATGCGATTTTGCGCTCGAGGCTGCCCTCCTCTCGAAAGAACTGGGCGCGCCCGTGAAGGTGCAATGGACGCGCGAGGACGATCTCCATCACGACTTCTTGCACACGGTTTCGGTGGAACGGATCGAGGCGGGACTCGACAAGAGCGGCAAGGTGATCGCATGGCGCCATCGCAGCGTGGCACCGACGATCGCCTCGACCTTCGCCGCGGGCGCCAACCACGCAGCTCCCTTCGAGCTCGGCATGGGCCTCGTCGATATGCCGTTCGAGATCGCCAACATCACCTGCGAGAATCCGGAAGCTGCGGCGTTCACCCGTATCGGCTGGTTCCGCTCGGTCTCGAACATTCCGCGCGCCTTCGCGGTGCAGTCGATGGTCGGCGAAATCGCGGCTGCGACCGGCCGCGACCAGAAGGAGACGCTGCTCGCGCTGATCGGCAGTCCGCGCATCGTCAAGCCGGCGGTGAAGGATCTGTGGAACTATGGCGAGCCATTCGACAGCTATCCGATCGACACCGCGCGCCTGCGCAAGGTGGTCGAGCTGGTCGCCGAGAAGGGTGAATGGGGCCGCCGGGTGCCCAAGGGCCATGGCCTCGGCATCGCGGTCCACCGCAGCTTCGTCAGCTACATCGCGACCATCGTCGAGGTGGCCGTCGACGAGAAGGGCAAGCTGACGGTACCGCGGGTCGACACCGCGATCGATTGCGGTACCTATGTCAATCCCGAGCGCATCGCCTCGCAGATCGAGGGCGCGGCGATCATGGGGTTGAGCCTTGCCAAATACGGCGAGGTCACCTTCAAGGACGGCAAGGTGGAGCAGAAGAACTTCGATGACTTCCAGCTCATCCGGATGGATGAATCTCCTCTCGTCACCAACGTCTACATCGTTCCGCCCGGACCCGACACGCCGCCGAGCGGCGTCGGCGAGCCCGGCGTTCCACCGTTCGCGCCGGCGATGATGAATGCGATCTTCGCCGCGACCGGAAAGCGCATCCGCAACCTTCCGCTCGGCAAGCAACTCGAAACCTAGGGCCTGACGAAACTAGGTTCGGCGGGCTGTTCATGGTTCACCTCTCCCCTCGGGGGGAGGTGAACCGAGCCCTGAGCGGGGAACACAAGGCGCCCTCGCGCCGTTTCCATCGATCTGACAGGGAGCAGATCGATGACCAACATCTCAAAGGCGCTCGCAGTGTCGCTGCTGTCGGGCGCCTTTTTCATGACCACGACGGGCGCGTTCGCCCAAAGCAAAACGACGCCCCCGGCCACCGCGACGCGCCCCGCCGCGCCGGACCAGAACTCGCTTCCCAACGCCAATGCTCCGCCCCCTTCGACCACCCAGACCACCGGGCAGAGCGATCCGGATCCGAAGGTTCGGGAGATGAACCAGAAAGAAAAGGACAAGGTCGAGCGCGAGGGGAAGTAGCGCTCCTCCAGCGTTTTGCGCAGTAGCGTTGCCGCACCGTCATGGCCGGGCATAGCCGTCCGAAGGACGGCGTCGCTTCCGCTCACGTCTATCCCGGTGATCCACGACCTTTGCCGCGGCACCAAGAACGTGACGAGACGCGTCGGCAAAGGCGCGTCGTCACATGCAAAATGCGGCGGACGTCGCCGTCCGCCGCATTCTCCACCCCCCTGCTGCTCCGCTTTCGTCGATCCGCCGCGAAGCTATTTCTTCAGCGCGAACACCCAGATCACGCCACCTTGCGGCACGTTGGACTCGATGCCGATATTGTTGGTGGCGAGCGCATCCTGGATGCGCTGCGCGTCGACGCCCCAGCCGGACTGGATCGCGACATATTGGGTGCCGTCGACCTCATAGGACACCGGCATGCCCATGATGCCGGAGTTGGTCTTCTGCTCCCACAAGAGCTCGCCGGTCTTGGCGTTGAAGGCGCGGAAGTTGCGGTCGTTGGTGCCGCCGGCGAAGACGAGATCGCCCGCGGTCGCCGTCACCGAGCCGAACAGCTGCGATTTCGGGAAATTGTGCTGCCACACCTTCTTGCCCGTGACGGGATCCCAGGCCTGGAGCTCGCCGAAATGATCGGCACCTGGCTTCGCCTTCAGGCCGATGTCCTCCGGCTTGGTGCCGAGCCAAAGCTCACCCGGCTTGAGCGGAAGCTTCTCGCCAGTGAAGCCGCCGCAGAAATTCTCGTTGGCTGGCACATAGACGAGACCCGTCTTCTGGCTGTAGGCCGCCGACGGCCAATCCTTGCCGCCCCACAGCGACGGACAGAACTCGACTCGCTTGCCGATGACCGGCTTGTGGTCGGGATCGACGATCGGCTTGCCGGTCTCCGCATCGATGCCCTTCCAGACGTCGGTGGAGACGAACGGCCAGCCGGCGACGTAGTTGATCTTGGTCGGCGTGCGCTCCAGCACCCAGAAGATCGCGTCGCGTCCCGGATGGACCAGGCTCTTGATGTTGCGGCCGTCGCGTTGCAGGTCGATCAGCATCGGCGCCTCGACCTCGTCCCAGTCCCAGGAATCGTTCTGGTGGTACTGGTGATAGGTCTTGATCTTGCCGGTGCTGGGATCCAGCCCGAGCACGGACGAGGTGTAGAGATTGTCGCCGGGATGCATCTCGCCGGGCCACGGCGCGGCATTGCCGACGCCCCAATAGATCGTCTTGGTGTCCTTGTCGTAATTGCCGGTCATCCAGGCCGAGCCGCCGCCATTCTTCCAGTCGTCGCCCTTCCAGGTGTCATGACCGGGCTCGCCCTCGCCGGGAATGGTGAAGGTGCGCCACAGCTCCTTGCCGTCCTTGGCATCGAAGGCCGCGACATAGCCACGTACGCCGAACTCGCCGCCGGAGCCGCCGACAATGACCTTGCCGTCGACGATCAGCGGCATCAGGGTCATGTACTGGCCCTTCTTGTAGTCCTGCACCTTGGTGTCCCACACCACCTTGCCGGTCTTGGCGTCGAGCGCGACGACATGGTCGTCGGTGGTGGCGAGATAGAGCTTGTCCTCCCAGAGACCGACGCCGCGGCTCGTGGGGTGTAGCTGGAACAGATCGTCGGGGAGCTGCCGCTTGTAGCGCCAGTACTCGTCGCCGGTCTTCGCGTTGAGCGCGATCACCTGCCCCATCGGCGTTGCCACGAACATCACGCCGTTGTTGACGATCGGCGGGGCCTCGTGGCCTTCGACGACGCCCGTGGCAAAGGTCCAGACCGGCGTGAGATTCTTGACGTTCGAGGTGTTGATCTGGTCGAGCGGGCTGTAGCCTTGGCCGTCATAGGTGCGGCGATAGAGCATCCAATTGCCCGGTTCGGGACTCTCCAACCGCTGCTGGGTGACTGGCGCGTAGCTCTCGATCGGGCCGGCAATTGCGGCGGTCGAGACAAGACACGTGAAGGCGACGAAGCCGGACAGGTACCATTGCTTCCTGGTCATGGACGTTTTCATGGACGTTCCTCTTTTTCATCCGCTTGAATTCTTGTTCTGAATTCTTGTCGTTCGTCCCGTCGTCCGCCCCTCGGCGGATGCGGCCTCTCGTGACGCGGGCCCAACCCGCACCGTCCATCATCCTGGCTGCGTGCCACCTACCTTTCCGATGAAGTTGCCAGCGACGCTGAGCGAGCCGTCAGCGAGCGCCAGCGGCAGCGCGGCAAGCCGTCGCGGCGCCGGCCCGAACACCACCTGCGCGCCCTCGCGAGGATCGTATTCGGAATTGTGGCACATGCACTTGAACACATCCTTGTCGCTGACATCGCTCTTGACCCAGGCAGTGACGGGACAGCCGGCATGCGAGCAGATCGCCGAATAGGCAAGGATGCCGTCGACCGCGCGCGCGCGGGTCTTCTCGTCGAGCTCGGCGGGATCGAGCCGGATGATCAGGATCTCGTTGAGGCGCGAGGCGCTGCGCACGACCGATGTCTTGGGGTCCTTCGGCCAAGCATGCACCGGCGGCCCGCCCGCCGGCAGATCAGCTGCGGTGACGAGCTTTCCCTCCTGGTCTCCTTCGGAGAAGACGAGCACGTCGCCCTTCTGTGGCCGCTCGTCGGAGCCCGGCGGATCCTCGCCCGCGTGCGCCTGTGTGGAACAGCCGAGACACGCGGTGCTGGCGAGCGCGCCGAGCAGGATCGCTCGTCGCGTCTGCTCCCTACACGCGTCAGCTTCGGGTTCCGCAATGGTCTCGGAGGATAGAGAATGGGTGTTGAACGGTGCGCTCGCCATGCCCGCTAGCAGGCGCTGGAACTCTGCCGAAAACAAGGCAAAGAATTGGCGCCGCAATGCATCAATATGGCTTTGCTCGCTTTGATTGAGCGAGAATAAACGCGTTCGCGCGCGTTTTCGCGACTTCTACGTCGCACCGCGCGAACGGCATGATGATTTTGCAGATCAGACCGATGATGCTGGAATTGGTGCGGCGCGCCATCGCGAGGGCAAGCCTGTGCGTCTCACGCAGGCGATTTGTATTTCAGGACCTCAGCACGTGACGCGGCGAAGCGATGCGGCCTGCGATGGTGGCCGAAGCCATTTCAAAGCTGTCGGCGATGCGCCGCGCCTTGTCGATGAACAGCGCAGCCGCCGGCTGCGGACAGACTTCGCGCGCGGTCTGCTCGAACAGCTCGAGCCAGCGGTCGAAATGATCGCCAACCAGACTCAGCGGCATGTGCGCCCGCATCGGCGAGCCATGATAGCGGCCGCTCATCAGCACGACGGACGACCAGAAATCTTTGAGCTTGGCGAGGTGCTCGTCCCAATTCTGGACGATCGCGAACACCGGCCCCAGCAGTGCGTCCTCGCGCACGCGTCCGTAGAAGCGGGTGACGAGTTCCCCGATCATTTCCTCGGTGATTCCGGTGCGCTCGATTGCATCCTGGGTCAACAGGTTCCGCCGCGCGGCCGCCGCCTCGCGCTCAGCCTTCAGTCGATCCGACATTGTCCTTTGTTTTCCGTTTCGTTGTTCCCGCGAGCCGCCCGTTCGACATTGTCGGGCCCCTTGCGCGCGGCGTCTTTGTCGCAGCGCAAATTGCGGGGATCGGGCGGCGGACGCGAAGGCCCGCCGCCTGCACCATGATCAGGTGCCGTAAGTATAAAAGCCCTGCCCGGTCTTGCGGCCGAGATGGCCGGCATCGACCATTTCCTTGAGCAAGGGGGCCGGCCGGTATTTAGGGTCGTTGAAGCCCTTATAAAAGACCTCCATCACCGACAGCATGGTGTCGAGGCCGACCAGATCGGCCAGCGCCAGCGGCCCGATCGGATGATTGCAGCCGAGCTTCATGCCGGCGTCGATCTCTTCCGCCGTCGCGATCCCTTCCTGGAGCGCGAAGATCGCCTCGTTGATCATCGGGCACAGGATGCGGTTGACGGCGAAGCCCGGGCTGTTCTTGGCCGTGATCGCCACCTTGCCGACGCGCTGGGCGAAATCGAGCGCCTTGGCGTGGGTATCGTCGGAGGTCTGCAAGCCGCGGATGAGTTCCAGCAGCGCCATCACCGGAACCGGGTTGAAGAAATGCATGCCGATGAAGCGATCGGGACGATCGGTTGCGGCGGCGAGCTTGGTGATCGAGATCGACGACGTGTTGGTCGCAACCAATGTGCGCGGCGCCAGCGTGGCGCAGAGATCCTTCAGGATCTTGACCTTGAGCTCCTCGTTCTCGGTCGCCGCTTCGATGACCAGGTCGCAGTCGGAGAGCTTGGCGCGATCGGTGGTGCCTGTGATCCGCTTCAGCGTCGCCTCGCGATCGGCCGCCGAGATCTTCTCCTTCTTGACTAGGCGCTCGAGGCTGCCGCCGACGGTCGAAAGCCCGCGGTTCACCGCCGCATCCGAAATGTCGACCATCACGACCGAGAGCCCGGCCGCGGCGCAAACCTGCGCAATGCCGTTCCCCATGGTCCCTGCCCCGATGATGCCAACGGTCTGGATCATTGCCTCACATCCTTTATCCTTGCGGGGCGCGCCGGTAGGGCCCGCCCCAGTGTTTCTGCATCAGGGTCTAGCACTGCCCGAGGGCGGGGGCGACCTGATCATGCCCCTTCCTTAAAGCATCCGAGGCGGGAATAAAGCCGCCCTTATGGGCCAAAGCGCCTGATTGGCGCCTTGGCCGGGAGATTTGCCTCGATTTCCGGTCTTCTCCTTCCCGCAGCCGGCGACAGAGGGCGGCTGGGAGCCGCTGCCTGTCTTGATCCTCTTGATTCTCTAGATCAATCGGACGATGCAGCGCTCGCGAACTGATGCTCGATGGGGGACCTCATGCATAGCCTGCAAGTTGAAGCAGTTCGGATTGCTGCTCGGCTTCTCTGGCGCGGTGACGGCTGCAGAGCCGGCCGATGCCCAGGCCATTGTCGATGTCTCCAGAATAACCTGCGATCAGTACGTCACACAGTACATCACTCACAGCCGCACCGATTTCCGTCTCGTGCTGACCAATGCGCCGGGCGAAGACGCCGATCCGATCCACGGGGACGACCTTCGTGCTGATGCCGAAGGTGCCGAAATCACAGCAGCGTGCCTCAACCGCGATCGACTTCGTTCGCTGGTCGCTGGAAAATGGAAGGTCGGAAGCGCAGACGCTCAAATACGTTCCCTGCCGCCGCCCTGGTCCATCAGATCGCGCGCTATTGGCAGCAGAACTTCGAGGCGCAGCGCTCTCCGTAACGGTCAACGTGAAACGTTGAGGCCCAAAGGCCCGGTCGTCAGATCGAGATCGGGGCGGTCCCGCCCCGATCTCGATTGACAGACGTCAAATATTTCCATAATCGTTGAAATATGGAAAAGACAGATGCCGTCGCAGCGCTCGCCGCGCTTGCCCAGGATAATCGTCTGGACGTGTTCCGCCTGCTGGTGCAGGCCGGGCCGGAGGGCATGGCCGCGGGCGCGATCGCCGAGGCGCTGGATCTTGCCCCCAACACGCTGACGTTCCACTTCGACCGGCTGCGGGTGGCGGGGCTTGCGAGCGTCCGGCGCGAGGGGCGCTCGATGATCTATGCGGCGCGCTTCGAGACGATGAATGCGCTCGTCGGCTTCCTGACCGAAAACTGCTGCGGCGGAGCGTCCTGCGCTCCTGCAGCGCCCGCGACATCCGCGCGAAAGCGCAGCAAGGTGCCAGCCTGAAGGGACCGATCATGAAGCGCCTGCACGTTCACGTCTCCGTCGAGGATCTCTCCCGCTCGATCGGGTTCTACTCCGCCTTGTTCGCAAGCGAGCCGTCGGTCGTGAAATCCGACTATGCCAAATGGATGCTCGAAGATCCCCGCGTGAATTTTGCCATCTCGACGCGCGGACGCGCGGCAGGGCTCGACCATCTCGGTATCCAGGTCGAGACCGGCGAGGAGCTGCAGGAGGTCTATGCGCGTCTGCGCGAGGCCGGCGGCGACATCATCGAACAGGGCCAGACCACCTGCTGCTATGCGAAGTCGGAAAAATCCTGGATCGACGATCCCGCCGGCATCGCTTGGGAAACCTTCCACACCACGGGCGAGAGCACCGATTACGGTGACGGCAGCGGCGAGAACCGGGGGCGGGTCGCGCACGAGAAGCAACAGCCGCAATCGGCCTGCTGCGCGCCGCAGGCGGCGCCGGCAGCCTCAAAGGCAGGCTGCTGAGCGCGGAGGTTCTCGAATGGACGCGATCATCTACCACAATCCCGATTGTGGAACGTCGCGCAACGCGCTTGCGATGATCCGCAACGCCGGCATCGAGCCGCACGTGATCGAATATCTGAAGACGCCGCCGTCGCGAGCGCTGTTGCAGCAGTTGATCGCTCGCATGGGAATTTCAGTACGCGAGGCGGTGCGCGAGAAGGCTACGCCTTACGCGGAGCTCGGGCTCGGCAACATGGCACTGACCGACGAGCAATTGCTCGACGCGATGATGGCGCACCCGATCCTCATCAATCGGCCGATCGTGGTGACGTCGAAAGGCGTGAAGCTTTGCCGCCCCTCTGAACTTGTGCTCGATCTCCTGCCGGCGCAGCACGGCGAATTCGTCAAGGAAGATGGCGAGCGCGTCCGACTGGATCGCGGCGCCTGATGCCGGGCCCTGCACAGCGAATCTTTGTCGAGTGGCTCGGGACGGCGTTCCTGCTTGCAGCCGTCGTCGGCTCCGGGATCATGGCGCAGAGACTCTCCGGCGGAAACGTCGCGCTGGCGCTGCTGTGCAATACCATCGCCACCGGTGCTGCTCTCGTCGTGCTGATCCTGACGTTCGCCCCGATATCGGGTGCGCATTTCAATCCGGCGGTGACGTTGGCATTTGCTTTGCGCGGCGAGGTGTCACGGAGTGACGCTGCGGCCTACGTCGCTGCTCAGATCGCCGGCGCGATCGCAGGCGTAGGGCTCGCGCATCTGATGTTCGAGCTTCCCGTCCTCCAGCTCTCGCTCACGGAACGCAGCGGCGCTGGACAGTGGTTGGCCGAGGCCGTCGCCACCTTCGGCCTGCTGTCGACGGTCCTTGGCGTCGGCTATCGGACGCCCGCGGCCGTTCCTTACGCGGTCGCCCTCTATATCACGTCAGCCTACTGGTTCACGTCGTCGACGTCGTTCGCCAATCCCGCGGTCACCATCGCCCGCTCGCTGTCCGATACGTTCGCGGGGATCGCCCCTCGGGGTATTCCGGCTTTCATCACCGCTCAACTCATCGGGGCCGCTCTTGCCGTTCTGCTGGCACGCTGGCTATGGTCCGGAGCCTCTGAAACCTGGAGCACTTCCAAGCTCCCGTCCGGTGAGCCTGTATAACGGGCCCCAAATTCATTTTCTGAAATGAATCGCGTTTCCAAATCGATTCCCACGGGTATTCTGCACAGGTCGGCAAGACCAGCAGAGACCAATCCGTGACCCGATCATGCAGCTTCGACATCGATGATCCCGGGGCATTCTGCCCGGCGCCGAACCGCCCGGCCGAATGAACGATTTCGCGCGATCCGTTGCCGCAGCCTTTGCGCTGATCGGCGAAGCCGATGCCGAGCTGCTGGGCATCGTCGCGTTGTCGGTGCGCGTCAGCCTGACCGCCAGCATCATCGCCCTCGTGATCGGCGCGCCGTTCGGGGCCCTGCTTGCGATCTGCCGTTTCCACGGGCGGCAGGTCATCATCGTGCTGACGAATGCGCTGCTCGGCCTTCCGCCGGTCGTGGTCGGGCTCGCGCTTTATCTGCTGCTGTCGCGATCCGGTGCGCTCGGGGCGGCCGGCCTTCTGTTCACGCCGACTGCCATGGTGATCGCGCAGACCCTGCTCGCCACGCCGATCGTGGTGGCGCTGGTGCACCGGCCGGCAAGCCTGCTGTGGGCGGAGTACGGCGACCTCGCGCGGATCGACGGACTGTCGGCCCTGCGCAGCATGGCGCTCCTGCTCGCGCTGGGCCGGACCTCGCTGCTGACGGCATTTCTCGCGGCGTTCGGACGTGCCATCGCCGAGGTCGGCGCCATCATCATTGTCGGCGGCAACATCCGCGGCTTCACGCGCACGATGACAACCGCGATCGCGCTGGAGACCAGCAAGGGCGATCTGCCGCTGGCGCTCGGGCTCGGGCTGATCCTGCTCGCGCTCAGCGTCGCGGTGTCGACCGTCGCATTCCTGCTAGTGGGACGCGTTGGGGAAAAATAGCTGCTCGCCACCGACCTTGTAGCCGGCGATCGCATCCTGCCCCTTCGGCGAGACGAGCCAATCGATGAAGACCTGCCCGTCCTTCGCCTTCACGTTCGGATGCTTGTCCGGATTCACCAGCATGACGCCGTACTGATTGAACAGCCGCTTGTCGCCCTCGGTCAGGATGGCAAGCTCGCCGCGATTCTTGAACGACAGCCAGGTGCCGCGGTCCGACAGCAGATAGGCGTTCGACGACGAAGCCATGTTCAGTGCCGGGCCCATGCCCTGCCCGATCTCGCGATACCAACTGTCCTTGCCGGCGGCGATGTCGATGCCTGCCTCTTTCCACAATCTCAGCTCGGCCGCATGCGTGCCGGACTTGTCGCCGCGCGAGATGAACGGCGCCTTCGCCGCCGCAATCTTGCGCAGAGCGTCAGCAACATCCTTGCCACCGGCGATATGCGCGGGATCGGCCTTCGGGCCGACGACGACGAAGTCGTTGTACATGACGTCGAAGCGCTTCACGCCCTGCCCTTCGGACATGAACTTGTCTTCCGCCGGCTTGTCATGGACGAACACCACATCGGCATCGCCACGCCGTCCGATGTCGAGCGCTTGGCCAGTGCCGACGGCAACCACCTTCACCTCGATGCCCTCGGCTTTCGAGAAAAGCGGCAGGAGATAGCCGAACAGGCCAGACTGCTCCGTCGACGTCGTCGAGGCCACGGTGATGCTGCGATCCTGCGCGAATGAGCATGTCGACCAGAACAGAACCGCCGCGATGGCGGCAAGCTTCCTCATTGCGTCGTCCTCACACCTCGTGTCGCGTGCTGCAAATTACGTCAGGCGAACTGCACAGGGAACCCCGACGATCGGCCCGGCTCCGGCCCATCCGGCCGGCCCTCGCCCCGGAACGTTGCTTCCGCGTCCCGGTTGTCCGAACACCAACCCAGGGAGACCCTGATGAAGAAAATCGTTCTCGCATCCACGTGCATCATGGCGCTGGCGATCGGTGGCGCCTTTGCGCAGACGCAACCGGACACAACCGGTCAGGGCGGCGTCGGACAATCCTCGCGAGGTCCCGCGACCAAGGGCATGACGACGGGTAAGTCGTCGAACATGCAGAACGAGGCCGGCACCAGCAAGGGCACGCAGTCGCCGAGCGCGGGCGGCACCAACACCAACAATATGGGCAGCCAGGCCGGCGGCGGCGCCGGCTCCGGGAAATAGCCGGAAGGTCGACATGCCAGGGAAGGCACGACTGTGTGCCTTCCCGCACCAATCGACGATCTCGGAAGACTCTTGCCGGGCCCAGGAGGCGCGAGACATCGACGTTCGGAAAATCTCTGCAAGTGCCGACAGCGATCTCACCTGCACGACACGTGTGGATGTTCTGCAATTGGTCCCGGTCAGATTGACAGCGATGTGACAGGCGGGGCAGTTTTTCATATTGCTGACGAATCAGCGATTGCCTCACGCCGAGCACCTCTTGGACAACTCCCAGTGCTTTCGAGACTGATATCGTTGCTGCGCCGCATTCCGGCGGTGAATTGGGCGTTGACCCGGCTTCGGCCTTTGCCGCACGGCGGCAGCATCGACGTCGCGGCGAACGCAGCAAGCGGCTCGTCAGCCATCCTCACCGGCGTGGCGGAATCCGCTCCGGTGCTCGACACGAGCAGCGCCGAACCGTTGCATCGCCAGGCCGACATCACGGTCGCGCCTCCCCTTGCCGAGGACGAGCCCGCGATCTCGCTCATCGCAGAGAGCCGGTCAGCAGCGCCAGCTGATGTCAGCATCAGCAACGAATCCTCCCCGGAGACGCCCACGGAGCCCGAGCCTGCCGTCGTCGAGCAGGGTTCGGTCTTGCCGATCGACGCCGCGAGCGAGCCGGTTGAGGCTCCCGAACTCGTCAGTAACGTTCCTCCGGCGGAACTGCTTGCGAGCATCGAGCCCGTTATCGAGGAGGCACCGGTCTCGACCATCGAGGTTGCGAGCGAGCCGGCCGATGCTCCCGAAGCTGTTGTCGGCAGCGTTCCGTTGTTCGAGCTTTCGACCGAGATCGAGCCGGCCACTGCGGACGAGACTCCGGCCGCGCCGGTCGATGTCACAATCGCTGCGGTCAGTGCTCCCGTCCTTGCCAGCACTGACGATCCCGCCCCTGACGTTCTCGTCGATGACGCGCCGGCCGCTGTCGACGGTTCGTGTGTCGCGTGCGCCGATGACAATGTCCTGGATGTCTCCGAGAGCAGCATCGACAGCGATCCCTTTCCCAGCGTCGCGGCGGAGATCGAGCCTGTCCGCGCGAGCGCGAGCGATCCTGCCCCGGTCATGCCGATCGCCGCGGAGGATTCTTCCGCCGACGCAACCAGCGGCGTCGCCGATAGCGCGCCCGAGCCGGCCCTCGAGTCTCCCGTTGCGGAAATCCCTCGCGCGCCGAAGGCGCGCGCAAAAGTCACCGAACCCACCGACCGTGCCGCGCTGATCCGGCAGCGCTGGGCGGAAACCGGGATCAGGATGTGGAATCCGCGGCTCCACGGCGCCGGCGATGCGACGCTGAACATCCAGGGGCGGATCGGCCTGCTGCCGCCCGCCCCCGGCGAGACGATGCCGCGCTATGACAAGCTGGAATTCAAGATGCTCGGCGGCCAGATTGTCTGCGAGGGCGTCATCGTCGAAGCGCCCGCGCAGACGGACAGGCGCAGCTTCACCCGGCTCGCCGAGCCGCGTCACTTCGAGCGGGTCCGCGAACCGGTGCGGGAACGCCAGGCCGCCCTCGCCTGATCCTTTTCGCGGCGACCGCCGGCGCGCTGTGCTAGGCTGTACTCCCGAGATGGGAGATCGCATGCCCGCAAAATCGCTGCGACTGATCGTGCTCGTCGCGCTCTGCTGCTCGCAAGCTGCCCTGGCCGCATCAGGTAAGCGGCCGCGCCACGCGCCGGCCAATGATCCGGCGCCCTACAAGGCCGATCACCTGTCCTCCTCGCGTGGCGAGACGATCCTCAACACGCCAGGCCAGACCACCGTGTTGACGCGTCAGGTCCTCGACGACATGAACGCAACCAGCCTCCGCGACGCCATGCGCTCGACCGCCGGCGTCACGATCGGGCGCTAGGCAGCTCCGCAGTTTTCAGCCGGCGCGCTGCTATTCCAGCTCGCCCCATGAATATTTCGGCGAGCACCCGGTTGCCCATGACGCCGGCCACGACGTAACGTGGCTACCGGCTGGGTCACGCGACGTCTGCGTCCCACCAAGAAAGACAAGAACAATCCGGGAGGCAAACGATGAAGAAAATCACGGCCGCGCTGTGTGCGCTGGCCTTCCTCACAACCGGCGCACAGGCGCAGACCATCAAGGACTTCCTGGCAACGGTCATGCAGAAGTGGACGGCGCCGTTCGAGCCATTCCAGCTCATCGGCAACATCTACTATGTCGGCACCGACGGCATCGCCGTCTACGTCGTCAAGACCTCGCAGGGGCTGATCCTGATGGATACGGCGATGCCGCAATCGACCGGCATGATCAAGGACAATATCGCCAAGCTCGGCTTCAAGGTTGCCGACGTCAAGATCATCCTCAACACGCACGCCCATTTCGATCACACCGGCGGCTTCGCCGAGATCAAGAAGGAGACCGGCGCGCAGCTCATCGCGGGCGAGCGCGACAAGCCGCTGCTCGAAGGCGGATACTATCCCGGCGACGAGAAGAACGCAGACCTTTCCTTCCCCGCGGTGAAGGTCGACCGCACCGTCAAGGAAGGCGATAAGGTCACGCTCGGCGACACCACGCTGACGGCGCACGCGACCCCCGGCCACTCGCCGGGCTGCACGAGCTGGGAGATGACCGTGAAGGATGGCAGCCAGGATCGCGAGGTGCTGTTCTTCTGTAGCGGCACGGTGGCGCTGAACCGACTGGTCGGCCAGCCGACCTATCCCGGCATCGTCGACGATTATCGCGCGACCTACGGCAAGGTGAAGGCGATGCAGATCGACGTGCTGCTCGGGCCGCATCCGGAAGTCTATGGCATGCAGGCCAAGCGCGCCGAGATGAAGGACGGCGCGCCGAATCCCTTCGTCAAGCCCGGCGAACTCGCGACCTACGCGACGATGCTGTCGCAGGATTTCGACAAGCAGCTCGCCAAGCAGACCGCAGCGCTGGAGAAGAAATAACGGAGATCCTTCACCTCACTCCGACGCGAGAGGAGAATCCCGCACATCGTCCGATGTGGCCGACGTGCGGCGACCATGCGCATGATTAGCAGGACGTGACCACGAACGAGCCGACGAGGTCGAAGCACCGCCCCAGAGGGCCTGTATGCTTGACGGGACCTGACCAATGCACGCGGCCTGTGCGGCGACATGGGTCGCCTGCGTCTTCGAGGGCGTCGAGACCCGCGCACAGCTCCGACACCTTGCGCCGCCTCGGATGCGACTACATCCGGGTATTATTTCGCAAAGCCGATGCCGAGCGATGCGATCGGCGACTACCTCGCGAACGAGAGGCAACACCTCGATGGTGCAGCGGCCAAGGTCGTGGCCTGAGGGCGCGGCTACGTCGAAAGGCTCGGCAGATCGAGCCCCTTGTCACGGGCGCACTCGATCGCGATGTCGTAGCCCGCATCCGCGTGGCGCATGACGCCGGAGGCAGGATCGTTCCACAGCACGCGCTCGATGCGCTTGGCGGCTTCCGGCGTGCCGTCGGCGACGATCACCATGCCGGCATGTTGCGAATAACCGATGCCGACGCCGCCGCCATGATGCAGCGAGACCCACGTCGCGCCGCTGGCGCAATTTAGCAGCGCATTGAGCAAGGGCCAGTCGGACACGGCGTCCGATCCGTCCTTCATCGCCTCGGTCTCGCGATTGGGGCTCGCCACCGAGCCGCTGTCGAGATGATCGCGGCCGATCACGATCGGCGCCTTCAATTCGCCGCGCGCCACCATCTCGTTGAAGGCAAGGCCGAGGCGATGGCGATCGCCGAGTCCGACCCAGCAGATCCGCGCCGGCAGGCCCTGGAACTTGATGCGCTCCTTGGCCATGTCGAGCCAATTGTGCAGATGCTTGTCGTCAGGCATCAGCTCCTTGACCTTGGCGTCGGTCTTGAAGATGTCCTCGGGATCGCCGGACAGCGCGGCCCAGCGGAACGGCCCGACGCCGCGGCAGAACAGCGGGCGAATATAGGCGGGCACGAAGCCGGGGAAATCGAAGGCGTTCTTCAGGCCCATGTCCTGCGCCATCTGACGGATGTTGTTGCCGTAGTCGAGGGTTGGAATGCCCTGCGCATGAAAATCCAGCATGGCCTGGACATGCTCGACCATCGACGTCTTCGAGGCACGCTCGACCGCCTTCGGATCGGAGGCGCGCTTGGCTTCCCAATCGGCCAGCGTCCATCCCTTCGGCAAATAGCCGTTGATCGGATCATGCGCGCTGGTCTGGTCGGTGACGATGTCGGGCTTGACGCCGCGACGCACCAGTTCCGGGAAAATCTCGGCGGCATTGCCGAGCAGGCCGACCGAGACCGCCTTCTTCGTCTTCCTGGCCTCTTCCACGATCGCAAGGGCTTCGTCGAGCGTTGCAGCCTGGAGATCGAGATAGCCGGTGCGCAGCCGCATCTCGATGCGGCTCGGTTGGCACTCGACCGCAAGCATCGAGGCGCCGGCCATGGTCGCCGCCAGCGGCTGCGCCCCGCCCATGCCGCCGAGGCCGGCAGTGAGGATCCATTTGCCGGCGAGGCTGCCGCCATAATGACGACGGCCGACCTCGACAAAGGTCTCGTAGGTGCCCTGCACGATGCCCTGGCTACCGATATAGATCCAGGAGCCCGCGGTCATCTGGCCGTACATCATCAGACCCTGGCGATCGAGCTCGTTGAAATGATCGAGCGTCGCCCAGTGCGGCACGATGTTGGAGTTCGCGATCAGCACGCGCGGTGCATCGGCATGGGTGCGGAAGATGCCGACAGGCTTGCCGGACTGCACCAGCAGCGTCTGGTCAGCTTCGAGCTTGCGCAAGGCCGCGGTGATCCGGTCAAAGCTCTCCCAGTCGCGCGCGGCACGGCCGATGCCGCCATAGACGACCAGCTCGCTCGGGCGCTCCGCCACGTCGGGATCAAGATTGTTCATGAGCATGCGCAGCGGCGCTTCCGTCAGCCAGCTCTTGGCGCTGATGTCGCTGCCGCGGGGAGCACGGATGGTGCGGTCATTGTCCAGTCGGCGGTTCATGTGGACCTCTTAGTCGAGTCGCGGAAACGGATCGGATGGAAGCGCCGAGAGCGCTGCTGCTGGCAATGCGTCGGCTTCGATCAGCGCGGCGGCCTTGGCGAGGTCGCCGGCCATATAGCGGTCGGCACCGAGCGCAGGCACCTGCTCGCGAAGCTTGGCGATGACAGCGACGAGCGGCGCGCTGGTCGCATGCGGCGCGCGCAGCGTGATGCCTTGGGCGGCGACCAGCAGCTCGATGCCCAGAATGGCCGCGAGATTGTCCGCCATATCGTAGAGACGCCGCGCAGCGTGCGCGGCCATGGAAACGTGATCTTCCTGGTTGGCGCTGGTCGGCGTCGAGTCGATCGAGCAGGCCGCGGCCCGCTGCTTGTTCTCGGCATAGAGCGCCGCGGCCGACACCTCGGCGATCATGAAGCCCGAATTGATGCCGGGATCTTGGGTGAGGAACGGCGGCAGGCCGAAATTGAGCGCGGGATCGACCAGCGTCGCGATGCGCCGCTCGCTGATCGCGCCGATCTCCGACAGCGCCAGCGCGATTTGATCGGCGGCAAAGGCCACCGGCTCGGCGTGGAAATTGCCGCCGGAGACAATCTCGCCGGTCTCGACCAGCACCAGCGGATTGTCGGTGACGGCATTGGCCTCGACGATCAGCGTGCGCGCGGCTTGCGTGATCAGGTCGAGCGCCGCGCCTGCGACCTGCGGCTGGCAGCGCAGGCAGTAGGGATCCTGCACCCGCTCGTCGCCCTCGAGATGGGAGAGGCGGATGTCGCTGGCATCGAGCAGCGCCGTCAGCGTGGCGGCCGCGGCGATTTGCCCGGCATGGCCGCGCAGCGCCTGAATTTCGGAACGGAACGGCGCTGTGGAGGCCATTGCCGCATCGACCGACAGAGCGCCGGTGACAAGCGCGGCCCTCGCGAGACGAAATGCACGCAGCACGCCTGATAGAGCGTAGGCCGTCGAGAACTGCGTGCCGTTGATCAGCGCCAGCCCCTCCTTGGGGCCGAGCGTCAGCGGCATAAGGCCGGCAGCGGAGAGCGCCTCGCTGCCGGATACGATCCTGTCATCGAGAAGCGCCTGCCCCTCGCCGATCATCACCGCGGTCATATGCGCGAGCGGCGCGAGATCGCCGGAAGCGCCGACCGAGCCTTGTTGCGGCACCAGCGGATAGACACCCCGCGCCAGCATCGTCTGCAATTGCTCGATCACCTCGCGGCGGACGCCGGAGGCGCCACGCCCGAGCGAGATGATTTTCAGCGCCATCATCAGGCGGACGATCGGCTCGGGCGTCGCCGGCCCGACGCCGCAGCAATGCGAGACGATGAGATTGCGCTGGAGCAGCGCAGTCTGGTCCGGCGGAATTCGCTTCGAGGCCAGCTTTCCGAACCCGGTGTTGATGCCATACACCGGCGCGGCAGCATGCGCGGCGTTCGCGACAATCTCCGCAGCCGCCTCGATGCGCGGCCAGAACGAGGGATCAAGCGCGACCGACGCACCCGCAAGCACGCGCGCGAGATCGTCGAGAGTGACCATTCCCGGCTTGACGACGATCGTTGCGCCCTGCTCCCTCACCGGCCCCTCCATACCCGCCGATGCAGCGGATTGAAGCCGATGCGGTAGACCAGCTCGGCGGGCCGCTCGATGTCCCAGATCGCGAGATCGCACCATTTGCCGGCTTCGAGCGTTCCGGTTTCATCGAGCACGCCGAGCGCACGCGCGCCTTCGCGGGTGATGCCGGTCAGACATTCGGCGACATTCATCCGGAACAGCGTCGCGCCCATGTTCATGGCGAGCAGCAGCGAGGTCAGCGGTGAGCTTCCAGGATTGCAGTCGGTCGCGAGCGCCATGGGAACGCCGTGCTTGCGGAATGCCTCAACCGGCGGCTTCTGCGTCTCGCGGATGAAGTAGAAGGCGCCGGGCAAGAGCACGGCGACCGTTCCCGTCTTTGCCATGGCGGCAGCGCCAGCTTCGTCGGTATGCTCCAAATGATCGGCCGAAAGCGCCGAAAATTTTGCGGCGAGCGCCGCGCCGCCGAGATTTGAGAGCTGATCGGCATGGAGCTTGACCGGCAGGCCAAGCCCCTTCGCCGCCTCGAACACGCGCGCCGTCTGCTCAGCCGAGAACGCGATACCTTCCATGAAGACATCGACGGCATCGGCAAGGCCGGCCTTCGCGACCGCAGGCAGCATCTCCTTGCACACGAGATCGATGTAATGGTCCTTGTCGCCGTCGGCTTCCACCGGCAGCGCGTGTGCGCCAAGAAAGGACGTGCGGATCGCCACCGGCCGCTGAGCGCCGAGGCTGCGGGCGGCGGACAGCTGCCGCATCTCGGTGTCGGTATCGAGACCATAACCGGACTTGATCTCGACGGTTGTGGCACCCTCGCCGATCAGCGCATCGAGCCGCGGCAGCGCGCTTGCGACAAGCTCGGCTTCGCTCGCCTTGCGCGTTGCGGCCACCGTCGAAACGATGCCGCCGCCGGCCCGCGCGATCTCTTCATAGGTTGCGCCCTTCAGGCGCAGCTCGAATTCATGCGCGCGGCTGCCGCCATAGACGAGATGGGTGTGGCAATCAACGAGGCCCGGCGTGATCCAGCGTCCCTCGCAATCGATCCGCTCGATGGCGTCCGCATCGGCCGAGAACTCCGCCGCAGTGCCCGCATAGACGATGAGGCCGGCGCGCGCGGCGATCACGCCATGCTCGATCTCGCCGAGATCGGGACGGTCGGCCCGCAGCGTGGCGAGCCGGGCATTATGCCAGATCCGGTCGAAGCGCTCTGCCATGAAGGTGTCCCCTTCGCGGATATCCCTGCATCCTGGAATGCTTGACTTATATGTCTAGACATATAATCGTAAGGCGGTTCTGTCCAGCCGCCGTGTCAACATGTCCCGACTGCATTTCGCCTCCGCGCTCCTGCCCTCGGGCTGGGCCAATGACGTGCAGGTGGTGATCACCGCCGGCGCGGTCGCGGCAGTGACGCCAGGTGTAGCGCCTGCCGCCGGCGACGAACGCCACGCCATCGCGCTTCCCGGACTTGCAAGCCTGCACAGCCACGC
This sequence comes from Bradyrhizobium sp. USDA 4486, assembly GCF_054057995.1. Classification (NCBI taxonomy): domain Bacteria; kingdom Pseudomonadati; phylum Pseudomonadota; class Alphaproteobacteria; order Hyphomicrobiales; family Nitrobacteraceae; genus Bradyrhizobium; species Bradyrhizobium sp. USDA 4486. Next base: position 259,352 of record NZ_JBSRZV010000001.1, on the reverse strand, counting down.
CTTCCAGCGCGGCATGGCTGGACTTGCGGAGCTGCGCGGCGACTCGACCGACACGTTCTGGACCTGGCGCGAGACGATGTATCGCTTCGCGCTGGCGATGACGCCGGACGACGTCGCGGCTGTTGCAACGTTGCTCTATGTCGAAATGCTGGAGCAGGGATTTACCCGCGTCGGCGAATTCCACTATCTGCATCACGATCGCGACGGCTCGCATTACGGCGATATCGGCGAAATGGCCGGGCGTATTGCGCAGGCTGCCGAGGCCTCGGGCATTGCACTGACGCTGCTGCCGAGTTTTTACGTGCACGGCTCTTTTGGCGGCGCGGCGCCGCATGACGGCCAGCGCCGCTTCATCTGCTCGGTCGATCAGTTCGCCGCATTGATGGATGCCTCGCGCAAGGCGATCACAAGCTTGCCGGGCGCCAATATCGGCATTGCGCCGCACAGCCTGCGCGCGGTGGCGCCGGACGAGCTTACGGCGATCATTCCGCTTGCCGACGGCGGGCCGGTGCACATTCACGCCGCCGAGCAGGTGAAGGAAGTCGAGGATTGCCTCGCCTGGTCCGGCCGGCGCCCGGTGCAATGGCTGCTGGAGCACGCGCCGCTCGATCAGCGCTGGTGCCTCATCCACGCGACCCACATGACCGATGAAGAAGTCAGCGCATTTGCGAAGACTGGTGCGGTGGCAGGCCTTTGCACCATCACCGAGGCCAGCCTCGGCGACGGCATTTTTCCTGCGCGCGAATTTCTCGGCGCCGGCGGCGCGTTCGGTGTCGGCACCGACTCCAACGTGCTGGTCGGCGTCGCCGACGAATTGCGGCAGCTCGAATACGGCCAGCGCCTGACCCACCGCCAGCGCAACGTGCTCTCCAGCGGCGCAGGCCGCTCGACGGGGCGCACGCTGTTCGATCAGGCGCTTGCAGGTGGTGCACAAGCAATGGCACAAGCCGCAGTCGGCCTAACGCCCGGCGCGCGCGCCGACATCGTCACGCTCGACGCCGCCCATCCGTCGCTGGCAGGACGCGCAGGTGATGCGATCATCGACGGCTGGATATTTGCGGCAGGCAGCGGCGCGATCGATTGCGTCTGGGCGGGCGGCAACAAGGTCGTGGAAGGCGGCCGGCACAGACTGCGCCAGGCCGCGCGCGAGCGCTTCAACGCGGCGGTGCGGAGGCTTGTCGCATGAACCTCGCCACCGATGCGGCTGACAAGCCGACGCTCTACAAGCGTATCCGCGCCGACATCGAGAAGCGGATCCTCACCGGCGAGTGGCCGCCCGGACATCGCATCCCGTTCGAGCACGAGCTGGTCGCGCGCTACGGCTGCTCGCGCATGACCGTGAACAAGGCGCTGTCGGAACTGGCACAGGCGGATCTGATCGAGCGGCGGCGGCGCGCCGGCTCGTTCGTGCGGCGGCCGCAGCATCAGTCAGCCGTGCTCAAGATCGCCGACATCCGGGCCGAGATCAGCGCGCTCGGGCGCGCTTACGGATACGAGCTGACCGGCCGCAAGTTGCGAGCGGCGACTGCCGTCGACCGCGAGCGTCTTGGCGTCAAAAAGGCCGGCAAGGTGGTCGCGATCACCTGCCGCCACAGCGCCGACAACGTGCCCTTCGCGGTCGAGGACAGGCTGATCGATCTTGCGTCCGTGCCGAGTGCGGCGACCGCAGACTTCTCGCGCGAGCCGCCGGGCTCGTGGCTGCTTCATCATGTCCCATGGACTGAAGCCGAGCATACGATCAGCGCCATCGTCGCGGATGATCGTACGGCGGAAGCGCTCGACATCGCAATCGGCGCGCCCTGTCTCGTGATCGACCGCTATACCTGGCGCAGCTCGCGCACGATCACCGCGGTGCGCCTGCTCTATCCCGGTGACTCTCACCGCCTTGTCGCCCGATTCAAGGGAGGCTGAGAGAACGATGTCGGCACAATTCGTGCAATGCTTCGGGCAGCGGTCCATAGCGGCCGACAGAGATCAACAGGACGTCAATCCATCGATCGGCAAGAGGACGACAATCATGCGTAGTTCGACGATTTTTGCGACAATCATTGCCCTTGCGGCCGCCACTCCCGCGCTCGCCGACGACGTCAAGGTCGGCATCGGCATCTCCGGATGGACCGGCTTCGCGCCGCTGACGCTGGCGAAGGAAGCGGGCATCTTCAAGAAGAACGGCCTCGACGTCACCATCAAGAAAATCCCGCAGAAGGACCGCCATCTCGCGATCGCCTCCGGCGACGTCCAGTGCGCCGCGACGACGGTCGAGACCTGGATCTCCTGGAACGCCAACGGCGTTGCCACCAAGCAGATCTTCCAGCTCGACAAGAGCTATGGCGCCGACGGTATGGCCGTGCGCAACGACATCAGCGCGATCAAGGACCTGAAGGGCAAGACCGTCGCAGCCTCCGCGCCCGGCACCTCGCCCTATTTCGCGCTGGCCTGGATGCTCAAGAAAAATGGTCTGTCGGTGAAGGACGTTACCGTCGTGAATCTCGAGCCGGCCGCGGCCGCACAGGCCTTCGTCTCCGGCCAGAACGATGCCGCGATGACCTATGAGCCGTACCTGTCGACGGTTCGCGCCGCCCCCGATAAGGGCAAGATCATCGCGACCACGCTCGACTACCCCATGGTCATGGACACCTTTGGCTGCACGCCGAAATTCCTCAGCGAGAATCCCAAGGCCGCCAAGGCGCTCGCCGACAGCTATTTCGAGGCGCTCGACATGATCGCCAAGGATCAGGCCAAGGCCTATGAAATCATGGGCGCCGACGTGAAGCAGACCGGGGAGCAGTTCGGCAACTCGGCAAAGTACCTGCGCTGGCAGGACAAGGCCGCGAACCAGAAATTCTTCGCCGGTGACTTCCTGACCTTCAACAAGGAGGCCGCCGACCTCCTGCTCGAGATCGGCATCATCAAGGCGGCGCCGAAGGTCGAGGACCTCTTCGACGCGAGCTACATCAAGTAAATCGCCCAGGAGCTGCCGGCCCCGTCTCGCGGCGGGGCCGGCAAATCCGTTCACTGTCCGGATAGATTCGTCGATGCGTCCCCTCGACCCTGTTACATCGAAGCAGCGCGTGGCTTACGGCCTTGCGTTCTTCGTGCTGTTCGTTGCGCTCTGGTCGTGGGCGACGCTCGGCGGCCATGTGTCGAAGACCTTCCTCGCCAACCCGCTGACCATGGTGCAGGAAGGCTATGACCTCCTGGCCAAGCAGGGCTTCATCTACGACATCGGCATAACGATCTGGCGCGTCGTCGGCGGCTTCGCACTTGCCGCGATCATTGCGGTGCCCCTCGGCGTGCTGATGGGCGCCTACAAGCCGGTCGAGGCGTTCCTCGAGCCGTTCGTCTCCTTTGCGCGCTATTTGCCCGCCTCCGCTTTCATCCCGCTTCTGATCCTGTGGGCCGGCATCGGCGAGTTGCAAAAGCTGCTCGTCATCTTCATCGGTTCGGTATTCCAGGTCATCCTAATGGTCGCCGTCACCGTCGGCGCCACACGACGCGATCTGGTGGAAGCCGCCTATACGCTCGGGGCCACCGATCGCGGCATCATCCGCCGCGTGCTGCTGCCCTCTTCCGCACCCGAGATCGCGGAAATCCTGCGCCTGGTGCTGGGTTGGGCCTGGACCTATGTCATCGTCGCCGAACTGATCGGCTCGTCCTCGGGCATCGGCCACATGATCACCGACAGCCAGGCGCTGCTCAACACCGGCCAGATCATCTTCGGGATCATCGTGATCGGCCTGATCGGCCTGCTCTCGGACTTCATGTTCAAGGCCTTCAACGCCTGGCTGTTTCCGTGGAGGCTCGCATGACGACGCTCAAAATCGAGCAAGTCTCGCGCACCTTCCCCGCGCGCCACGGCAACGCGCCGACGAGAGCGCTGGAGCCGACCGACCTCACCATCGGCAACAACGACTTCGTCACCATCCTCGGCCCCTCCGGCTGCGGCAAATCCACGCTGCTGCGCATCGTCGCCGGCCTTGATCGTCCGACCAGCGGCCGCGTCACGCTCGACGGTCGCGAGGTCACCGGCCCCGGCGCCGATCGCGGCATGGTGTTCCAGTCCTACACGCTGTTTCCCTGGCTGACCGTGCGCGAGAACATCGCCTTTGGCCTGCGCGAGCGCGGCGTGTCCGAGGCGGAGCGTCACAAGATCGCCGACTCCTTCATTCGCCAGGTTGGATTGTCCGGCTTCGAGAATCACTGGCCGAAGCAGCTCTCCGGCGGCATGCAGCAGCGCACGGCGATCGCGCGAGCGCTTGCCAATGATCCCAAGATCCTGCTGCTCGACGAGCCCTTCGGCGCGCTGGACAACCAGACCCGCGCGCTGATGCAGGAGATGCTGCTGGGCATCTGGGAGCGCGACCAGAAGACCGTGCTGTTCGTGACCCACGACATCGAGGAGGCGATCTTCCTCGGCAGCCGCGTCATCGTGATGAGCGCGCGTCCGGGCCGGATCAAGGCCGAGATCATTGTGGAGCTGCCGCATCCGCGCTCCTACAAGATCAAGACCACGCCGGAATTCGTCCAGCTGAAGGAACGGCTGGTCGAGGAGATTCGTACCGAGGCATTGAAAGTTGCCGAACATGCCTGACACCAAGCTGCGCGCCAACGGCGAGCGCGTCCTTGCCGACCTCAACGCGCTCCGCGCCATCGGCGCCTACAAGACCGGGGTGCACAAGCCGACCTTCTCCGAGTCGCACAGGCAATCGTTGGACTGGCTGATGCAGAAGCTGCCGGAGGCTGGCCTCTCTGCTGCGATCGACGGCATCGGCAATGTGCTCGGCACCAGCGCGAAGGCCGGGCCAAAGCTGCTGGCGGGCTCGCATCTGGAGAGCCAGAACTATGCCGGGTGGCTCGATGGCCCGCTCGGCGTCGTCTATGCGCTCGAGGCCGCGCGCGTGCTCAACGCCAATGCTTCCGTCAAGGGCGCGGTCGAGGTGGCCGCATGGTGCGACGAGGAAGGCCATTTCGGCAGCTTCCTTGGCTCGCGCTCCTATATCGGGCAAGTGACCGAGGCCGAGATCGATGCCGCGCGTGACCGCACCAGCGGCCGCGCCATGCGCGAGGCGCTCGCCGACTTGGGTCTCGCCGGGCGGGCACGCGTCGCGGTCGAGCCGGGACGGCACCTCGGATATCTGGAGGCGCATATCGAGCAGGGCGACACCCTCGAAAGCGGCAAGCTCGCGATCGGCGTCGTGACCTCCATCGTCGGCATCTGGCAATACAAGATCAATTTCACCGGCGAGCAGAACCACGCCGGCACCACGCGCATGGCCGTGCGCAAGGATGCAGGGCTCGCGCTCGCCAAGTTCTGCGTCGCGATCGATGAGCGTTTTCCTGACGCGTGCGGGCCGCGCACGGTCTGGACCACCGGCCGCATCACGCTCGATCCCGGTGCGCCGAGCATCATTCCCGGCGGCGCCGAGATGCTGTTCCAGATCCGCGACGCCGACCCGGCCGTGATCGCGCGCCTGGAGGAGTTGCTGCGGACCATGGCCGACGAATTCAATGCGAAGGGCCCTTGCACCGTCACCGTAGAGAAAATCCGCACCGGCGCGCCGGCCATGATGAACCCGGGCATACAGGATGCGATCGAGGCCGCGAGCAAGGCTCTTGCAGACGGACGCTGCATCCGCATGCCCAGCGGCGCCGGCCACGATGCGCAGATGCTGGCGACCGTGATGCCTGCAGGCATGCTGTTCGTGCCGTCGATCGGCGGCATCAGTCATCACTGGACCGAAAATACCACTGATGCCGATATCGTCACCGGCGCGGAGGTTTTCGTCGATGCCTGCCGGCGGCTCCTCGGCGGTTAGCCGGGCATCGTTCAGCCGACGCGAGGCAGCCAACTCCGCGCGCTCAGCCATGCACGCATCTTCAGGATCGCGCCAATCTGGTGCTGCGCGGCTTCAACTTCAAGCTCGGTGACGAGGATCATCGATCCGACATTCTCGTCGAGAGCGCGCCGGTGCATTTTGCGCGAACGCTCGACCAGATGCTGGCCTTCCTGGAAGCGCGTATTCCGGGCGCGGACGGCAAGCCCGATGTAGCGAAGGTCAAGGCGTTCTTGGCGGCCAACCCTGAGACGCTCAACCAGGCCAACTACGTCGCCGCGCGTCGGCTACCCGGAAGCATTGCCGGCACCACCTACTGGGGCGTGCACGCCTTTCCGGCAACGAATGAGCAAGGTGAGACGCGCTTCATCAAGTTCAAAGGTGGCCCCAAGGCCGGCGGCGACATCACGCTGAGCGAGGACGAAGCGAGAGCGAAACCGGCTGAGCTCCTGCGCGACGATCTCGGCACGCGGATCGCGGCAGGCGATGCCCGGTGATGGCGCTGCTCGATCGTCCCGGCGATCACACCAGGGACGTCACGATCCGCTGGCCTGAGGAGGATGATCGCGAAGAGGTGCGCCTCGGCACGATCGTGATCACCGCATTCGAGCCGAACGAGGCCTGCGATGCCTCCATTTTAAATCCGGCCAATCTCGCCGATGGCATCGCCTACCCGCCGGACGAGATCTTTGCCGCGCGGCGCTCCGTCTACACCATTCACGCCCCCACGGCTCGAGGCGCCAAGTGCCTCACGGCGCCATATCGCCGGACTGACGCCGACGATCGAGGAGAACACGCGCGTGAAGTGGCTCTGGTTGGCAAAGCCGGCCGAGATCGCGATCTCCGACAGCGGCAGGTCGCGAACGCTCATCAGCTGCTTGGCGGTCTTGATGCGCTGATGCAGCAGCCATTGGTGCGGCGGCAGGCCGATCGAAATCCGGAACGCGCGTGAGAAATGGCTGACCGAAAGGTCGAGCTCGGCTGCGATCTTCTGCAATGAGAGCTTGCCGCTGAGATCGGATTCGAGCCGCTCGCAGGCGCGCTTCGCCTGCCATGGCGCGAGGCCGCCGCGGGCGGAGACAGACATGCGCTGAAGCCCGCCATAGGTCTGAGCAACATGGGCGGTCAGGCCGAGCATCATGTGATCGACGAAGAGCTGATTGGCCTCGTCCGGTCTGCGCAGGCCCTCCTGAAGCGAGGCGCCGATGTGGCGGATGATTCCGTCATCGTGGCCGACGCCGATCTGACAGTCGAGCTCGTCGACGCGCGGCGCACTGCACTGCTCGGCGATGCTGTCGAGCGCCGAACGTGGAATGTAGAAAAACAGCGAGTGGAACGGCTTGTCGATGACGTAGCGCGGATCGCACTTGAGATCGTAGAGATAGGTCGTCCCGGCGCAGACATCCGTCCGCATGACGCATTTGCCGCGTTCCCAGAGCTCGCAGTCCGGATAATCGTGCAGCTTCAGGCTGACGAGAAAGGCATCTTCAGCGGTCAGCGAGCCGGACAGGCCACGCACCGGGCGGTCATTGCGGGTTTCGGTGACCGCGAGCGCAGCGCTGCGCAGCGAGCGCGTGACCAGCGACGGCGGCGCATCCTTCAAACGCAGGAACTGCCCCAGCCTCTGCCCGTAGGCGCCTGCCTGTGTCATCGGGATCGTCCTTCTGTGGAAGCTCAAGTGCAGGCCACAGGGCGCTGCAATCAGGAGCGCACATTATCGGACATTCGCCAATAGTCGTCCACGCTCGCACGCGGCGAGCTCGTCACGGATTTTCACAAATGCACGACGCACGCCGCGGCGTCCCGCCGCACCACCGCGTCCTAGAATGAGGTGCCGCCGCCGAGTGAGGCGGCCGCACCTCGCTGCCCATAGCGGCAGGTCAGCTAGACGTGTTTCCAAGACACCGCTCGAACTTATGGGCAGGAATGCCGCCGTCCGTTATAGGCCACGTAAGTTCCGGATGCCGGATCGTAGGTCTGAAAGTGCTGGCAGCTGTAGCCCCCGCCGCGGTTTCTGCTCAACGCGAGCTGGTTCGGCTGGCTTGATAGCCGATTTGCTGTATTCCGTGGTCACCGGTTGGACTACGGGGGCGGACTTCACGAAAGCGGCGTAGCTGTTTGCCCAGGCGGGCAAGGAGGAGACACCGGGCCTCTCTTCCACAGCGGCGGGTTTCCGTTCCGTAGAGCGCCGCGCGTCCGCCAGTTCGGTTGCAAGCGCTTCGGCCCTGTCGTGCTCCTGCTGCAGAGACTGCCACAGTACCGCCGTCGCGCTGTCGACCGCTTGGCTGAACTGGTGCGCCTCGCCGTTGGGCATCGACAACAGCTTCCCGACGTACCGCCATGCCTTCACCAGTTCTTTCTCGAGCGCCTCGGCCCTGTCGTGCTCTCGCTGCAGAGACTGCCGCAGCTCCGCTGTCGCGCTGTCGACCACCTGCTTGAGCTGCGCCGCCTCCTCGTCCTTCGGCAATGGCTTCTGTTGCGCCATCACCGGCGGGATGATCGTGATGGATGAGCTTGGATAAATCCTGCTGAGTGGCGTATTGCGCCACATAGGCGACGACTTCGGCATTGAGACAGAACCCGATGAGCGTGGCCGTGACGAAGGTTGGGGCGATCCAGGAAATTGCAAATCGCCGCCGCGCGTCTGACGCCTCGGGGATGACCACGTTCGGTGTGGTCTCAATCGTATGGCGCATGTAAACCACCCCCGGTTATCAGGCCATTGCTTCTTCACTTCGCCGGAAGCCTAATCCCGCGCGTTGTGGGCCTCAAGTTGCTCTTTTTGGTGATAGCTCCTCGTTGATCGTTCCGGCTGTCATGCAGTTCGCTAGGGCTGTGAGACGTTCCGGAGCCCACCTGCAGAATGGTCCTACTTCTTGAGAATGCCAATATCGGTGTTGCCCAAGTTCTTCATGGCGCGTTCAGCGGCCGGCGTATCCACCGCGTTATCATGCAAGGTTGGAGCCTGCGTAACCGAGGAAGCATCCACGTCGCCGCCAGTCGCTGCATGGCTGAGCGCGTTGCCCACGTCGGGACCGGAGGAGCCCGCAGTGCCGCTTAGGGTATGCCCGGTCGATAGGGTGCCGCCCGCATAACCTGTCGAGCCGGTGGCCGCAGTTCCACTCGCCGCGGAGCCGCCACTGCTCGATTCGCCCGCACTCTGGGCAAAGGCGAGCGAGGCGCCGCCAACGAGTAAGATCAAGACGACGGCGATGTGGTTCAACGAGCGATCCTCTAGATGAACAAGCGCTCAATGAGTTGGGTGGCCGATCGTTCCATAGGGGCCTACCGCTCCCGCCTGCAAAGCAGGAGAGCGTGGCCATGGCGCAAATCCTCCACGAACGAGCTGACGAAAGGATGGCATACGCTACCCAGTGCCGGTCAATTTGGCTCCGGCGTGGGCTCCAACAGACGGTCATGGCAGCGCCGAGCAGGAGGCTGGCCGGTCGCGCCACCCCTTACATCTATTGCCATATCGCCAGACTGCCCGAGCCGGATGAATGTTGAGGGCTGGGCCAGCACGATGCTCTTGGCCCGAACAGCTTTCTCGGCCCCAACTTTGCCCGCCAGCGAGTTGGTGGCCTCTTTTTGCGCCGACGCAAGCCGTGACGCCTCACCAAGCTCCGCTACGCCGCGCTCTTTGCCTCGCGATTTCCGAAGTGAAGAAGCTCGGCGGAGACGATGTGCCGGATTTTCCCGCTGCAAGGGCCGACTTCTTGCCTACCGCAAATCTCAGCTGTCACCAACCAAAACGAGTATTTCCAAGTTTTCCTTATGTTGGTTGCATCGACATTAACATGTGTGAAGCGTTTTCTCGTTGTGATCTGCTTCAAAACATCGCGGCCGCGCCACCGTCATGCAAATGGACGATGACGATGTGCCCCTCGGTATCCACCGTCCGGCCAACTCGGCTTACTCAGCGCGAGGATGGTCTACTTTGACTGCGATCAGTTTCGATCGGACGCGAGGACGATCTTCAGCAATCGCTTCTTAGTGAGGAGCTACCGAATGGACAGGTTGCAGGCCAAGCGGCGCGGCAGCTCCCAAGGCTCGGACTTCCAGCCATTCATTTCGGTCGCGATACCAACCTTCCGCCGTCCAAACATGCTGCGCCGCGCGGTCGAAAGCGTGCTGCAGCAGGACTTCTCCGATTGGGAATTGGTTATAAGCGATGACGAAGGGCCGGCGGGCGAGAGTTGGCATATTTCGTGCGAATATGCCCACAAGGAGCCGCGCATCCGAGTTATCGAAAATCGCAGAGGCCGTGGTCAGGTCGAGAACACGAACAACGCGATGCTTACGTGTCGCGGCCCCTGGATCAAATTATTGCATGATGACGACTGGCTAGCGCCAGGAGCGCTCACAACTTTCGCGAAGCTTGCGAGGGCTTACCCCGCCGCGGCATTTATGACCTCCACATGCCATCTCGTTCAGGACAACGGCATAAGGTACCGACGAGGAGGCGAGATTTACTGCTATTCAAGTCAGCAGTGCCTAGCGGATCTCTATTTGGCGGGGAAGACCCGGTTGCTGCGGATGGTCCCTTCGACGCTGCTGGTCAACGGCAAGGTCGTCAAAGCCGGCTGCCTGATGCGAAACTACCACTCGATAAGTTGGGGAGTTGACCAACTGTTCTTCGTTGATCTGGCCTGTCACGGCGACATGGTGGCGATAGACGATGGTCTTATCTTTTACGACATGACGGACCACGCAAGCATCACGGCTTCCGGATCGTTCACCCAAATTGACCAGGAGACATTTGATCTCAAGCGTCTCACCTGGAGCCTTTTGGAAGATAAGAGAGCGCTTCCCAATCCCGAAACGATCGTGCGTGCGCTACGGGTTGCTCGACTGCGCGGACGGATCGGCCGCCAACCAATCGTCGCAACTATCCGCGATGCAATTCAAATCCTTCGCCCCTCGGTTCTGAGAGCTGCCAACAGGACCATGCGAGCCTGGGCGCGCGCTCCGGGGATCATACTCGTGCTTTCTTGTGGAAACGCTCTGATCTGATGTGCTCTGATTTGATCCACCGCTTGGCGGCCTGCCACTTCGCTCGTTGGCGCCACAGCGGCCGACGGCGTTGTGCACGCCATCGAGATGTTGGCGAGACGAACTAAACAGCGCCATCTGTCGACGCAAAACCTTAGGGCTCAGGAGAGCAATCCGCCCTGCCCTTGGCCACTCGCGCCGACGCTGCCGCGTCCACCACAAGCCCGGCTCTCGAAAATCACGACCACATGATCGCCCCTCAAGGATGAGCCGGTCCGGCCCAGACCGGCGCAGAGAGGCCTGCAACAACTGTTCGGTTGCGATATTGCCACCGCTCTTCCCGACATAAAGTCGCGGCAATCTTCGGGCTTGTCGAGTGCACCCTCCTCCGTCTGCTTCTTCTTCCGGAGTTCCCATGCATTCTGCCGATCGGCCGGCGACCCGTCTTGCGACGCGGCTCGCCTTTCTCGTCGCGGGCTTCGGCATCGCGTGCTGGGCCCCGCTGGTGCCGTTCGCAAAGGCGCGGCTCGCCGTCGACGACGGTGTGCTCGGACTGCTCCTGCTCAGCCTCGGGATCGGCTCCGTGCTTGCCATGCTGCTGACCGGCGTCATGAGCGCGCGCTACGGCAGCCGGCCGATTATCATCACGGGCGGCCTCGGCCTTGCGCTAATCCTGCCGCTTTTGGCTGTCGCGAGCGCGTCCGCAACGCTGGCTCTGGCGCTGTTCGTCTTCGGCGCGGCGCTCGGCTCGATCGACGTCGCCATGAACATCCACGCGGTGGAGGTGGAGCGCGATGCGGGCCGGCCACTGATGTCCGGCTTCCACGCGCTGTTCAGCATCGGCGGCTTTGCCGGATCGGCTTTGATGACCGCGCTGCTCTCCCTGCAACTCGGGCCCCTCACCTGCACGCTGATCTGCTCCGCCCTGATGCTAATTGCGATGCTGGTCACCGCGCCGCGTCTGCTTCGCTCCGTGCAGGTGCAGGAGGGACCGCTGTTCGTGGTGCCGCACGGCTCGGTGCTGCTGCTGGCGCTGCTCGGCGCCATCACGTTCCTGGTCGAAGGCGCGATGCTCGACTGGGGCGCACTGCTCGTGATCGGCGCGGGCCTCGTCTCCGAAGCGCAAGGCGGGATTGGCTATACCGTGTTCTCGATTGCGATGACGATGGGGCGGCTCGGGGGCGATGCCATCGTCGCCCGCGTCGGCGACCGCGCGACATTGCTCTGGGGCAGCCTGATTGCGATCGCGGGCTTTGTCGTGCTGCTCACGGCTCCCGTGGCTGCGGTTGCGATCGGCGGCTTCCTGCTGATCGGCCTCGGCGCATCGAACCTCGTGCCGGTGCTGTTCCGCCGGGCGGCGCGGCAGACGGTGATGCCGACGGGGCTTGCGGTGGCGGCGATCACAACCGCGGGCTATGCCGGCATCCTCATCGGCCCCGCCGGCGTCGGCTTCATCGCGCGTATCGGCGGATTGCCTCTGGCGTTCTGGCTCTTGGCCGCGCTGATGGGTCTCGTCACGATGTCGGCGCGCATCGTCACGGCGGAGCGGCGCCAGGCCATACGCGTCGACGCCTGAGCGGCTTCACGGCTTGCCGAGCCCAATCGACTTGATCACGGGCGCCAGGCTCGCCGCCGTCGCCTCGACGATGCGCTGGAATTTGTCTGGGCTCGAATTGCTGTCGGGCTCCATGCCTTGGGCCCGGTAGCTCGCCTGGAGCGTCGCATCGGCCATGGCAAGGCGTGTTGCCTGCGCGATCCGATCGATGATCGCATCCTCGGTGTTCCCAGGCGCGAACAGGCCGAACCAGCCGTCATAACGGAGGTCCGGCATGCCGGATTCGATGGCGGTCGGAATCTCCGGCGCAACACTCAGCCGTTTTTCGGTGACGACCGCGAGCAGCCGAATCTTGCCGGCCAGGCTCAGCTGCTGCAATGGTACCGACATCACGGCAATGACGAGCGAGATCTGGCCGCTGACGAGGTCGTTGCTGGCCTGCGCGATGCCGCGATACGGTACATGGATGATGTCCAGACCGCCCGCCCGCAGTTTGAAGGATTCGCCGACCAGGTGATTTCCACTCCCGATACCGGGCGTCCCGTATGACAGTTTTCCCGGATTGGCCCTGGCGTAGCCGATCAGCTCGCGCAGATTGGCGGCGGGCACCGATGGATGGACGGCAAAGATCAGCGCACTGCTGATGAGCCGGTAGATGGCTCGGAAATCGTCCATCCTATAGGTCGGAGTCTGCGACAGCAGCGGAATGATGGCCTGCGTGCTGTCGTTTCCGAGCAGAAGCGAGTAGCCGTCCGGCTCTTCGCGCGCGATTGTAGCCGTCCCTAGCGCGCCGCCCGCACCGCTGATGTTTTCAACGAAGGCCGGCCCAAGCAGCGATGACATCTTCTCCGCCCAGGGGCGCCCGATCTGATCGCCCGATCCGCCCGCCCCGTACGGGATCACGAGGCGAATCGGGCGCGACGGATAGTCGGCGGTTCGTCCACTGCGCGGGATTGCGGCAAGCGCCGCTGCGCCCGGCAATGCATGGACGATCTGTCGCCGCGAGAGGGAAGGCATATTTGAATCCGGAAGTCGGTTGTCACTGTCGAGGCGGGACCCGCTCCCAAACCATTCCATCGCAGCAATGATTCACCGCCGTCAATGCTGCCTCCAGTTTAGTCGGCGGCGTCGTTGCCGTGTCATGTTCGCCTAACCCATTCCTTCTCAAGCAGGATTCCCGTTGCCGGCTGACCCCAGCGGTGCACGCAGGGCTGCCAGCCCTGCCCCACTGCTTTCGGCCAGTTTACTGTACGTCTCGTTCTGATAGAGCAAAAAAGTCGTACCTTTTGACTCCCGTTGCGGGGGGCATGGCGCGTGCCAAATCGTAGCGAAGACTCGGCTATTTCCTTCGGGCCATTTCGACTGTTTCCGAAGTCCCGGCTCCTGGAAAAAGAGGGCTCGCCTCTGCATGTCGGCGGCCGCGCGCTCGATATTCTCATTTTTCTAGCCGAGCGCCCTGGCGAGGTCGTCGACAAGAGAGAGCTGGTCAAGCGGATCTGGGCCGACGTCAATGTCGATGAGGGCAGCCTGCGCTTCCATGTCGCAGCGCTGCGCAAGGCGCTCGGCGATACCGGCAAGTCGGCCCGTTATATCATCAACGTGCCCGGGCGCGGCTATTGCTTCGTCGCCTCCTTCGCTCAAGCTGCGGCGCCGGCCGCGCAGCCCACCGTCGACATCCTGCCGCCGCGCTCGCTGCCCGCGCCGCTCTCCAAGATGGTGGGACGGGAGGAGATCGTCGAAAGAATATCGAACGGCCTTTCGCTCCATCGCTTCATGACGGTGGTCGGTCCCGGCGGCATCGGCAAGACCGCCGTCGCGGTCACCGTCGGGCACCGCCGCTCGGCGGATTTCGGCGGGCGCGTCTTCTTCGTCGATTTCGGTCCGCTGCGGGATAGCAGCCATGTCGCGACCACCATCGCCTCCGCGCTTGGCCTCACCATCAGCGCGGAGGATCCGACGCCGGCCCTCCTGACGTTCCTGAAAACCGGCCCGGCGCTGCTGATCTTCGACAGCTGCGAGCATGTGCTGGATACGCTCGCCCCGCTGGTCGAGCGCATCGTTCGCGACGTGCCGCAGCTTCGCGTGCTCGCCACCAGCCGCGAATCGTTCCGGAGCGAAGGCGAGCGCATCTTCCGGCTGTTCCCGCTGGATTGCCCGCCCGAGCGCGAGGGCCTGGGTGTCGACGATGTGCTCGCCTATCCCGCGGCGCAGCTCTTCGTCGATCGCATTGCGCAGAGTTCGGGTCCGTTCCAGCTCAGCGCGGAAGAAGCGCCGCTTGTCGCCAGCATCTGCCGGCGCCTCGACGGCATTGCGCTCGCGATCGAGCTCGCGGCGGGCCGCGTCAACGCCTACGGCATCGCCGGCACGGCATCGCTGCTCGACAGCCGCTTTTCGCTGCAATGGCGAGGGCGTCGCACCGCCGTGCCGCGACACCAGACCCTTGCGGCGGCGCTCGACTGGAGCTACGACCTGCTGCCTCCGGCCGAAAGCGCCACCTTGCGCCGGCTCTCGGTCTTCGCCGGGCCGTTCGCGCCGGAAGCGGCCGCGGCGGTTGCCTCCGGCGACGGCCTCAGCGCCTCGGAGACGCTGGAGGCTATCGACAGCCTGGTCACCAAATCGCTGATCTCGCCATCGGCCTCGCGGATGCTGCGCTATCGCCTGCTCGACACCACGCGCACCTACGCGCAGGGAAAGCTCGCCGAGCTCGGCGAAACCAGGCAGTTCGCGCGGCGCCATGCCGAGCATTTTCGCGATTTCTTCCAGCGCGCCGAAGCAGACTCGTCGAGGCCGCTGCCGGAATGGCTGGGTATCTATGGCGCCGAGCTGGACAATGTGCGCGCGGCGCTCGACTGGGCCTTCGCGCCCGACGGCGACGCTGCGCTGGGAATCGCGCTGACCGCAGCTACGGTCACGATGTGGGTGCGCCTGTCCCTGTTCGCCGAATGCCGCGAGCGCGCGCGAACGGCGCTCAGCGCGCTCGGAGATGCCGGCGACGAGCGTATCCGCATGCAGCTTCTGTCAGCGCTCGGCTGGTCGCTGATGTATGGCGAGGGCCGCGCCCGCGAGGCGCGTCCGATCCTGGAGACGACGCTGGAGCTCGCCGACCGGCTCGATGATAAGGACTTTCGCCTCCGCGCGCTGTGGGGCTTGTGCATCGACCAGTTCAACAACGGGCAATTCGGCAAGGCTCGCGCGCTGGCCGATCGGTTTGCGAATGCCGCGGCGAACTCGCCCGACCGGACCGATGCGATGCTGGGCGACCGGCTGATGGCCGTGGCGCTGCACTATCTCGGCGAGCAGAACGAGGCGCGCATCTGCATCGACCGGGTGAACGCATCGCTGCATGTGCTGGCGGAGAAGCCAAAAATCTTCCCGCTCGACCTGCGAATATCCACGCAATATTTCCGCGCTCGCATCCTGTGGCTGCAGGGCCTCGCCGATCAGGCGCAGGCGCTTGCCGCCAGGAACATCGAGGAGGGCCGTGCCAACGGCCACGCGCTGACGTTCTGCAGCGTGCTGGGACAAGCCACCTGCCCGATCGCGTTCTGGGCCGGCGACTTCGAGGCCGCGGAGCGCCACGGCGCCGAGCTCGTCGAACACACCGAGCGCCACGCCATCCGGCTGTGGGGGCTGTGGGCGCGAGCCTTCAACGCCGCGGTGATCGCAAGGCGCGGCGATATCGCGACAGGCCTGCCGCTCCTGCGCGAAGAGCTCAATCGCGCCGGCGATGCGCGCTTCCTGCCGCGCTTTCTCCCGCTGCTCGGCGAGCTCGCCGCGTGCTGTCTGGAGGCCGACCAGATCGACCGCGGCCTCGACGTGATCGAGGACGTCCTGACCCGCTGCAACGACCGGCAGGAGCTCTGGTATCTGCCGGAGCTGATGCGCATCAAGGGCGAGCTGATGCTGAGGAGCCCGCGGCATGCGGGCGCCGCCGAAGCGCGCTTTCGCGAAGCCATGGGCATTGCAGCCGAGCAGGGCGCGCGGTTCTGGGAGCTGCGCTGTGCGACCAGCCTGGCGCGATTCATGATCGGCGCCGCCCGGAGCAAGGAAGCGCTGCCGGGTCTCGAAAACGTCTGTGCCGGGTTTACCGAAGGCTTGGGGATCGCCGACATGCGCATCGCGCGCGACCTGATCGCGCAATTGCGGAGCTGACCGCGCCTTCCGGACTAAAGCGCGATAAGATCAGGTGCATCATCATCGCGCTCCAGCTTTTATTTGCGCATGAACTTCCCGGAAAACCGCTGCGCACTTTTCCGGAACATCCTTTAGCAGGGCTATCGCATATGGAAACAGCGACCCTGCGGCCATCCTTCGAGACGCCCGCTTTGAGCCGGCTCCTCAGGATGAGGGCGGAGTACGCGGCAGTCGTTTCAGCGCGGCGATGCCGACGAGCCTCATCCTGAGAAGATCGCCACCGGGTCCCCGCAAGGCGCGGCCCGGTGACAGGCTCAGCGGTCGTCTCCAAGGACGAGGCGCGCGCTCAGCCGGACGACGCCGTCTCTAGCCGCCCGCAACAGCCGCGCGCCGCGGCAGCTTCCAGTTGGGCCGGATGAAGTGGCAGGTGTAACCGTCGGGATAACGTTCGAGATAATCCTGATGCTCCGGCTCGGCTTCCCAGAACTCGCGCGCCGGCGCGACTTCGGTGACAACCTTGCCGGGCCACAGGCCCGAGGCCTCGACGTCGGCAATGGTGTCCTCGGCGATCCGCTTCTGCTCGTCGCTGGTGTAGAAGATCGCCGAGCGGTAGCTCGTGCCGAGATCATTGCCCTGACGGTTCAGCGTGGTGGGATCGTGGATCTGGAAGAAGAACTCCAGCAAGGTCCGGAAGCTGGTCTTGGCAGGATCGAACATGATCTCGATCGCTTCGGCGTGGCCTTCGTGGTTGCGATAGGTGGCGTTCTTGACGTGCCCGCCGGTGTAGCCGACGCGGGTCGAGATCACGCCCGGTTGCTTGCGGATCAGATCCTGCATGCCCCAGAAACAGCCTCCGGCCAAAACTGCGCGCTCCATCGTCATCTCTCCGCTCCCGATTGATCGCCCTGCATCCGTCTTATCATATGCATTCGGCTGCCCGTCCGAAAGGCAGGCATTTCGCCCATGTCCACCCGGTTCCTCAGAACCGGATGGACATTGAGAGCTCGTCTTTAGCCGAGCTTGGCGTCCAGCGTGATCGCGGCGTTGAGCACTTTTGACACCGGACAGTTCTTCTCGGCCTCGCCGGCGAACTTGGCAAATCCCGCCTCGTCCAGATTTGGTACTTTGGCCCGCAGGGTGAGGGCCGATTTGCTGATCTTGAAACCCTTGCCTTCCGGCTCGAGCGTGACGGCGGCTTCCGTCGAGAGCTCGTCCGGCGTGAAGCCGGCCATCTGAAGGCCAAACGCCAGCGCCATGGTGAAGCAGCCGGCATGGGCCGCCGCGATCAACTCCTCGGGATTGGTGCCCTTCTCGTTCTCGAAGCGGGTCTTGAACGAATAGGGCGTATCGGCGAGCACGCCGGATTCGCTCGACAGATGGCCGGTGCCGTCGCGACCGGTGCCCTTCCAAACTGCTTTTGCCTTGCGGATCATCTCGGTTCTCCTTGTTGTTTTACAGCACCGGCGCTCCGTACGAAGGCGACATCGGCGCGACCGCCTGCGCCGTTCCAACCGATCGAGCGCCGCAGCGGTTCCGATGCAAACCGAAGCGAGCGTGAGCGAATGCAAAGTGGCGCGCGGCCAACTGCGTTCTCGTTAGGACGGCAGCGGCTGGCCGGCCTGCTCGCGGACGATGTAGTCGGCGTACCAATCCGCCCAGTTCTCGTCATGCCCGCCAGTCCGCTTCTCGTGCTCACCATGCGCCACCGCCGCGCGGCGCATGGTCGCGCCGAGTTCGGCCGTCGAGGCGAATGTCGTGCTGCCTGCCTCGATGCGCCCAGGCAGTCGCGTCGTGACTTCCTGGAACAACCAGCCATTGCCGTCGGGATCGCTGAACGAGGCGAACGAGCTGTAGCTGCCTCGCTTCGGGTCAGCGCCACTGACGCGAGCGCTGCCGAACAGATACGGCTCATCAGGACCGGTGTGAACATCGCCGCCGCCGTGGAATGCTTCGCTTACCGCGACGCCGCGGTCGAGCAGATCCTGCCGGGCCGCCTCCAGATCGGAGACGATCAGGTACAGGCCGCGCACCGAACCGGGCGCTGCGCCCGTGACGTTCCGGCCGAAGATCACCGAGCAGGCCGAACCTGGCGGCGTGAACTGGATCACCCGCCAGTCGTCGCCAGATGTAAAGTCCGCGTCCAGTCGCCAGCCGAGCCGCGTGTAGAACGCCTTGGCGCGGTCGACGTCGGACACGGGGATGACGACGACCTCGAGCTTCAGATCGAGGCTGCGCGATGTCGAAGGCTTGGCCGCGGCGTCGCGGTCGATATCGAGTGTGGCCATGTTGAACTCCCGGATGTGAGGTGCAGCGATAACGAGTAGAGACGGTTTTTAGGCAGCCGCCGGCATCACGATGGTTACCCGCGTGCCGCCCTGCCCGCTCTCGCCCTGCAGCCGCGCCTGGATACTGCGGGCGAGCTCTTGGAGGATACGGCTGCCGGTGCCCTGAAGCGGACTGGTCGCACCGATGCCGTTGTCGGTGACTGTGCAGAGCCAGGCCCCGTTGCGCCTCGCCATGTCGATGCGGATCAGCGCACCGTTCTTGTTCGGGAAGGCATGCTTTGCCGCATTCGTCACCAGCTCCGTCAGCATCAGCGCGAGCCGATGACATTGCGATGCCGACAACGTGCCGCTCGCGAGCGCAGCTTCGCAGCGGATGCCCGCCGGCGCTAGCACCGCTTCGGAGAGCGCTCCGCACAAATTCTCCAAGAAGGCTTCGATAGAGACCGGCGATGAATCACCGCTGTCGGACAGAAGCTGGTAGAGCCTGCCGAAGGCGACGATGCGCCGCTCGAACCGGTCCACCGCAACCGAAACGTCCCTTGGCCCTGCCCGCGTGAAATCGCGGCGGACTGACGCACCCAGCAGCGTCAGCGTGTTCTTCATCCGATGATGTGATTCCCGCAGCACCAGCTCCCAATCGCGCGACTGATCGTCGAGATTGGCCACAAATTCAGATCGAACGACATGGTCGTTCGGCCGAGCGCCGATACCGGACATCATAGCCTCCCGTTTGACGTAACACTGAGCTCGGAGACCATACTGGATGCAGTTTGCGCGCATCGCTCGTTAGACGTTGCAAGATTCTGTTATGATCGGCGGCAAACAGAGTGTGGCAGCGAAGCTGTCCTCTGCACGGTCAAGCATACTGACGAATTGTCGCAGGGCGCTCAGTAAGCCCCTCGCGCTTAAGCAAAATTTGTGACAGATCGTGCCCGTGCGCTCGGCCGATCGGCCGCGCGATTTCGCCACTTTCGGGCAGTTTACTGATAACGTCGTTCTGCTAGACGAAGGTGCAGACGTCAGCTCTCTGACTGGAATCATTGGCCCGTGCCGAACATCAGCGACCAGGATTCGGCCATTGCCTTCGGGCCATTCCGCCTGTTCGCCAAGTCGCGTCTCCTGGAGAAGGACGGCGCCCCGCTTCACCTCGGCGGCCGTGCGCTCGATATCCTGATTTTCCTCGCCGAGCGCGCCGGCGAGGTCGTGGACAAGCGGGAGTTGATCAAGCGCGTCTGGGCCGACGTGAATGTCGACGAAGGCAGTTTGCGGTTCCACATCACGACGCTGCGTAAGGCCTTGGGGGATGCCGGCTTAGGCTCGCGCTACGTCGTCAACGTCCCCGGACGCGGCTATTGCTTCGCGGCTCCGCTGCTTCGGGCCGAAGCTGCGGAGCGGCGAACGAGCCCGGCTGCCCCCGCGCCTCACGCGCTTCCAGCGCCGCTTGCGAAAATGATCGGGCGAGACGATGCGGTCGAACGGATCTCCACTGAATTGGCGCAGCATCGCTTCGTCACCATCGTCGGCCCCGGCGGCATCGGCAAGACCTCGGTCGCGCTCGCCGTCGCCCATGGTGAGCTCCAGGCCTTCGACGGCCGGGTGAGCTTCGTCGATTTCGGCGCGCTGACCGATGCCCGGCTCGTTCCCGGGACAATCGCGGCAGCGCTGGGCCTGACCGTCAATTCCGACGACCCGATGCCTGGCTTGCTGACGTTCCTGCGCAGCCGGCGAATGCTGCTGGTGTTTGACAGCTGTGAGCACATCATCGACGAGCTCGCGCCGCTGGCCGAGCGTATGGTTCGCGAGGCGGGCGAGCTGCATGTCCTCGCCACCAGCCGTGAGTCGTTTCGCACCGAAGGCGAACGCGTCCATCGGCTGTTTCCGCTGGATTGCCCGCCGGAGCGCGACGGGCTCGGCATCGCCGACATTCTTGCCTATCCCGCAAGCCAGCTCTTCGTGGAACGCATCGCCGAGAGCCTGGGTGACTTCGAGCTGAGCGAGGAGGACGCGCCGCTCGTCGCGGATATCTGCCGGCGGCTGGACGGCATCGCGCTCGCGATCGAACTCGCGGCCGGACGCGTCAACGCCTATGGCATCGCCGGGACCGCCTCGCTGCTCGACAACCGCTTCTCGCTGTTGTGGCGCGGACGGCGCACCGCCATCCCGCGGCATCAGACCCTGAGCGCCGCGCTGGCGTGGAGCTACGATCTGCTGCCGGCGACCGAAAGCGCGGCGCTGCGCGCATTATCGGTGTTCGTCGGCCCGTTCACGCTGGAAGCCGCGGTGGCGGTTGCGGCCAGCCAGGGCATCAGCGAGCCGGAGGCGGTCGAGGCGATCTCGAACCTGCTCTCCAAATCCCTGATCGCGACCTCGCCCGCGGAGCGGCGGCTGCGCTATCGCCTGCTCGACACCACCCGCACCTTCGTCGGCGACAAGCTCGTCGAGCGCGGCGAGGCGACCCGCGTCGCGCGCGCCCACGCCGAATATTGCCGCGGCTTCCTGCGCGACATCGCGCTCAAATCCACGGGCATGCAGACGGCAGGTGGCTTTCTCCCCTATGCCGACCATCTGCCTAACGTCCGGGCCGCGCTGACCTGGAGCTTTTCGGACGGCGGCGACCGGATGATCGCCGTGGATCTGGCGGCCTCCGCAGCCCAGTTCTTCCTCGAGCTGACATTGCTGACGGAATGCCATCGCTGGACCCAGCAGGCGCTCGACATGGGTACCGTGGATAGCCGCCAGGAGATGACGCTGCAGGCCGCGCTTGGCGTCTCCGTGATGTTCACACAGGGCAATACCGACGCGGTCCGCGCGGCGTTCACGCGCAGCCTTCAGCTGGCGCAGGAGCTCGAGGATCTGCATTGGCAGCTCTGGCTGCTGCGCGGCCTGCACATTTACCTCACCAGGGTCGGAGATTTTCACGGCGCGCTCGGGACCGGCGAGCAGAGCGAGAGCGTCGCGCGCAAGCTGAACGATCCCGCCGCATCGCTGAACGTCGAATGGATGTTGGGCGTCGCGCATCATCTGATCGGCAATCAGGACAAGGCCGTGCAGTTCTGCCAAAGTGCGATGCTGCACAATCCGGGTTCGCAGCGGCTGAATATCGGCCATCTCGGTTATGACGACCGCATCGTCGCACTGGTCGCGCTGGCGCGCGGCCTGTGGCTCACGGGCCGGCCCGATCGCGCGATCGAGGCGGCCGAGTACACCGTGCGCGAGGCCGAACTGCTCGAACAGCCGCTGACGCTCGGCATCTCGCTGATCTGGACGATCTACGTGTTTCTCTGGGTTGGCGACTTCGCCAATGCCGAGATCCTGATCGAGCGGCTGATCGAGCATTCGGCGCGGCACTTCCTGGGTCCCTATCACGCGGTCGGCATCGGCCAGAAGGGCGAGCTGCTGCTGCGCCGCGGCGACGTCGCGGCTGGAATCGAGCACCTCCGCCGCAGCCAGGCGACGCTGTACGCGACACGGCACCGGATCATGACGACGGTGTTTGCGACCGCGCTCGCCGAGGGTCTCGCCGCGCAGGACCAGCCCGAGGAGGCCTTGCAGACGATCAATGAGGCCATCGGTCAAATCCCCGACCATGGCGAATCCTTCGACATGCCGGAGATGCTCAGGATCAAGGGCGAGATCCTGGCGCGGTCGGGCAATGCGGCAGAGGCCGAGAGCCATCTGCGCAGATCACTCGATCTGGCGCGGCGGCAACGCGCGCTCGGCTGGGAGCTCCGCGGCGCGATCAGCCTCGGCCGCATCTGGCAGCGGGCCGGAAAAGCAGGCGAAGCACGCGCCCTGCTCGCCCCGCTCCTCGGGCAATATCAGGAAGGGCTTCAGAGCCGCGATCTGATCACCGCAAGGGGACTGCTGGGCACCCTGAATTGAGAGCGTTTTCAACGAGATACCGCCATCTCGCGCGCTCGCAAGTCCTAACAACTTCTAACATGCCAAGCCGCATTTGCCCCGCCATGGTGATGGCGCTTCACGGCGGATATGGCGGGACATGGCGCTCCTTGACGATGCAATCAATGCCAGCGGCGGCATGGCGCGCTGGAATAGCCTGGACCGGTTCACGCTCCACCTTTCCGTTGGCGGCGCGCTGTTCGCCAGCGCCGGACATGCCGGGGAATTCAAGGACGTGACCGCGGAAGGGTCGACCCGCACGCAATCGGTCCGCTTCACCGGCATCACCGGCGGCGAGCACTGCGGCACCTTTCAGCCCGATGCGATCGCGATCGAGAGCGTGGACGGCGAAGTGCTGCGGACCTGGCGCAATCCGAGCCTTGCGTTTCCCGAGCTCGGCTCTCCTGCGCTGGCGGACGAGTTGCACCTCGTCTTCTTCTGTGGCGTCGCGATCTGGAACTATCTGACCAATCCGTTCCTGCTCGCCCATCCCGATGTCGTCACCGAAGAGCTTGCGCCATGGCACGAGAACAGCGAGACGTGGCGGCGGCTGCGGGCGCAATTCCCCTCACACCTGATCACGCTCGCGCCCGAACAGATTTTCTATTTCGACGAGAACGCGCTGCAGCGGCGAACAGATCACGATCTTTTCGGAATGAAGATCACGCATTACTCCTGGGCGCATGACAGCTTTGGCGGCATCGTGGTGCCGACGCTTCGACGCGCGCAGGCGCTGCGGCCTGACGGAAGCGTGATCGCAAAGCCCGTGCTGATGGATGTCGAGATTTTCGACGCCGTGTTCGAGTAGCGGCGGCGACAGGAGCGCCGAAGGCCTTTGCGGATACAATCCTGGACGTGGCGGCCGCAACCTAAAGCATGATCCGGAAAAGTGCGCAGCGGTTTTCCGAAAAGATCATGCGCAAACAACAAGCTAAAGCGCGATGACGATTCATCCTGATCTCATCGCGCTTTAGCGATCAACGCCACGAATCCACGGCAACGAGCCGGTCAATCGCCACGCGATATCGCTGCGCTGTCCCGTGACAAGGCTGATCTACGCAATTGTCCGAAAAACTGAGCGCAATCAGAGCTCCTGCGGCGGGCTGTCGCACCCAGTGAGCACGCACAAAAACTAACACATCCTAATCACCCCTAACGGGCTTCCTGGCCAAGTCGCGCCTATCCTCTCAGCATGAAAACGAATGGGTCTGCGCGCTTGCCGTCGTTGCAAGAGCGGCGGAGCCAAAAGAGGACGAACGATGTCGATGAATTTGCAAGCGGCGCACGGCTCGATTGATCTTACAATCCGCCCGCGAGTCAATGCCTTGCCGAAATGGCGGTTGCGGCGGGTGGAGCAATACATCGCCGATCATTTCGACCGCTGCATCAGCCTGTCCGAGCTCGCCAATGTCGCCGGCCTGTCCAGGATGCACTTTGCGGCACAATTCCGCACCGCGACCGGCTATCGTCCTCGCGAATATCTGCTCAAATACCGGATCGAGCATGCGAAGACGCTGCTCGCGACGACCGCGCGGCCGCTGGCCGAAATCTCACTCGCCGTCGGTTTCAGCACGCAGGCGCATTTCTCGACCGTGTTCAAGCGCATCAGCGGCCTGTCTCCGGCACGCTGGCGCCTTGCGAGCAAGAACCAGCGTTGCGAGATCGAAGCGCTGCCGCGGCGCCGTCCATCGGCCGACGGGCATTCGATCACTAGCGCCGCTGCATAGCTCGTCGATTTGCGCCGGCTCGCGTCCTCCTCCTCCCGGGTCCGCGAGCCTCTCGGGGCCGTTCCTGCGCCCATACAGGGCGGCCCCATTTTGACGTTCGCCACAAGCGCCGACTACGTAGAGAGCTCCCTAACCGGATCGAACGCCCGGATCGGCGGCAGATTGCCGGTGAACTTCTCGACCTCGACGGTCGTCAGCTGCCCTGTGCAGCCCTGCGCAAACGACGACGTCCCAATGTCGCGCGTGAGCACATTCGGATTGCCGTGGACGCAGAGCGGCGCGTCATCCTCAGGGTCCATCGGATCGTACCAGGCGCCCGTCGGAAGCTGCACGACGCCGGCTGCGATGCCGTCGGTGACGTGGACGGCGGCAAGGCAGGCGCCGCGCTCGTTGAACAGGCGGATGATGTCGCCATCCTTGATGCCGCGCGCGCTAGCGTCGACCGGGTTCATGCGCGCGACCTCGCGGCCGCGATGCTTTGCGCCAAGCGAGTGGCCGCCGAAATCGAGCTGGCTGTGCAGGCGCGTCACCGGCTGGTTGGCGACCAGGAAGCACGGCGAGCCAGGCTTCGGTGTATCGGTCTTCTCGAGCCATACCGGATGGCCCGGACAATCCGCATCGCCATGGTCTGCGATCTTTTGCGAGAATATCTCGATGCGGCCGCTCGGCGTCGGCAGGGCATGATTGACCGGATCCTCGCGGAAGCGGCGTAGCCGGCCGCCGTCGTCGGGCTGCTGCGGCACGACCAGGCTGCCGCGCCGCCAGAACTCGTCAAAACTCGGCGCTTCCAGGCCGCGCTTGGCGAGCGAGGCGCGGGTCGGCTCGTAGAGATGCTCCAGCCACTCGCGTGACGTGCGCCCCTCGGTGAACGGCTCGCGCGCACCGAGACGTTCGGCGAGATCGGCGAAGATCTCGTAATCGTCGCGCGCAAGGCCGAACGGCTCGGCGATGCGGTGCATCGCGACCATGAGGGGGTCGTTGGCGGAATAGCCGATGTCCTCGCGCTCCAGCGTCATGGTCGAGGGCAGCACGATATCGGCGTGGCGCGCTGTCGCGGTCCAGGCAAGCTCGTGCACGACGAACGTGTCGAGCTGCGCAAACGCCTTGCGCAGACGGTTGATGTCCTGGTGGTGGTGGAAGGGATTGCCGCCGGCCCAGTAGACAAGGCGAATGTCCGGATAAGTGCGCGTCTCGCCATTGTAGCGATAGGTCGTGCCCGGATTGAGCAGCATGTCGGCGATGCGCGCCACCGGAATGAAATCGGCGACGCCGTTCCGGCCCTGCCCCAGCGTCGGCCCCGGCACGTCGTTGACGCGGCGGCCGTAGTAGCCGATCGCACCTAACGAATAGGCATAGCCGCCGCCGGGCAAGCCGATCTGGCCGAGGGCTGCCGCCAGCACCATGCCCATCCACACCGGCTGCTCGCCATGCTCGGCGCGCTGGAGCGAATGCGAGACGGTGATCAGTGCGCGCTTGCCGGCGGCGCGGCGCGCAAGCGAGCGGATGGTGTCGGCGTCGACGCCGCAAATTGCTGCGGCCCACTCGGCGTGCTTGGCCTGCCCATCGATCTCGCCATCGAGATAGCGCAGGAAGATGGGCCAGCCTTCGGTGTAGCGATCAAGGAAGGCCTGGTCGTGCAGGTTCTCGCTCACCAGCGTGTGGACGATGCCGAGCATCAGGGCCGTGTCGGTGCCAGGCACGCAGCTCATCCATTCGGCCCCAGCCTCGACGGGCAGATCGTCGCGCAGCGGACTGACCAGAATGAACTCGCAGCCGCGCCGGCGCGCAGCGTCCATTGCGCCACGTTCGACATGCTTGCTGATCGAGCCGCCGGCCACCATCGAGTTCTTCAGCGCCATGCCGCCGAAGGCGAGCACAATGTCGGTCTCGGCGGCGATCTGCTCCCAGGTGACGTTGCGCTTGGTGATGTCCTCATAGCCCGCAAGGATCTGCGGCAGCAGCACCGAGGACGCGCCGGACGAATAGGTGTTCACCGAGCGCACATAGCCGCCTAGGGCGATGTTGAGAAAGCGGTGAACCTGACTTTGCGCATGATGGAAGCGGCCCGCGCTCGACCAGCCGTAGGAGCCGCCGAACACCGCGCCGGGACCCCGCGTATCGCGGATGCGGCCGAGTTCGTCGCCGAGCAGATCGAGCGCCTTCTCCCAGCTGACGGAGACGAATTCGTCGCGGCCGCGGCGATCATCCGGGCCCGGACCGCGCTCGAGCCAGCCGCGGCGAATCGCCGGCTGGGCGATGCGCGCCTGGTGGCGCAGCGCGCCGGGGAAATTGTCGATGATGCCGTTCGGATCGGGATCGCCCGCATAGGCCCGGACCTCGAGCCCGCCTTCGCCCTGACGCGCGGAAAACACACCCCAATGCGAGGTGTGCGGCTTGAAGCCGTCCGACAGATCGAGGCCGGGGTCGGGAAAGCCAATCGTGTCGTCCATCATCTGATCCTTGTTCCGGTGCGTGGTCCGGGTCGTGTCCGAGTCAATTCCGGTCGCAGTATACTGATCCGCTCCCGATTGTCGTTGCGATCAGGCCAGCGGAAATGCCGGACCCTCGTGCGCAAGTACAGGCGAGTAAACCCTCGAGTGAACGATCGCGGAGGTTCATCGACCCGATTGTTCCATCATTTCCAATACCTTGTTCCACAAGCCTTCGGGAGCATCCTGATCGAGCCGCCTGACAAGGGCACGAAATTTCCTCTGACGACACTGACATTGGAATATGCGATATGCCACCCGTACCCCTCGAGCAACATCGGTCTCTCATGATCCAGCGCGTCTTGCCCTACGAAGGACTTCTTCACGAAGTGGTCGAGCACAATGGCGTGCTCTATATCGGCGGAATCGTCCCCGAGGATACGAGCCTCGACATGTCGGGCCAGGCCAACGACGTGCTCGGGCAGCTGGCGCAGCTCCTGAAGACCCTCGGATCCGATGTATCCAAGGTCTTGCAGGTGACCATCTACATGACCGATCTCAAGGAGAAGGCCGAGTTCAACGCGGCCTGGAAAGCGCACTTCGCAGAAGCGCATCTACCGGCACGCGCGGCCATCGGCGTGGCCGATCTTGGTCCGGGCGTGAAGCTCGAGATGACCGCGGTCGCGGCGCGGCGATAGCGGCGTATCTCAGGTTCGCCAGACGCCGGCTCGAAACAGGCCTTGCTGCTCACCTAATCGTACTGCGCCGTGTGCGAGCTTCCGCGCTTTACCGTGCTTTCGGCAACCGCCGACACGTTTGCGGACGCGCCCTGGCTCGTCTTCGTGAGCTCCAGCGTCTCGGTCAGCTCGCCGCGCGCCATGATCACCTCCCGGCGATGCACGGAAAGAAGTTTCCAGCCCTGATAGTCGCCGTCGATCTTGAGGCGCAATGTCGTCTTGCTGTTCTCGTCGACAAAAATCCCGACACCCTGATCGCCGCCGACGACGGTGCCGACCAGCACCAGATGCAACTCGGCCTGCGGCGGGCTCGGCGGCGCTGACGGCGGCGGCGCGCTCGATGCGGTGACCGCGGCCCCAGGCGGTGGCGGCCGCCGCGAAGCTGAAAAGATCGGTCGCTCGCCCGTTTCCGACAATGTTGCGAGCGGGACCGCCCAGAGCGGATTGCCCTTCATTGCCTCACGCTTGACCGGCGAGGCCGATCGCACCGCAGGACTGACGGCCGACGCCGATGTTGCGGGAAGTTCCGGAAGCGGGCGGTCGGGCGCCGGCACGACGTAGGCTGGCGCGTCGGCATCCGAAAAATCCGACGGCAGCGCAAAGGTCGGAGCGGAGGCGGCGAGCAAAGCCGCCAGCATGGGCGCGAGCCATGCCGAGATCCGCCGTATCGCCCGATGTGCTCGCATGCCTCGCGTCATCAACCAAATTGCCAGCAGTGCAGAGTCTCAGTTCACGGAAAGCTGACGGCCTGCATATGCAGGACATGCAGTGCCGAGGGAAGCAAGGCTTATCGGTTACCCATGTGACAGCCGTGCGAAGCGGCGATTGCCTTGCCGATGTTTCAACGGCTTATCCGGAATGCAACGGCGCGCAGATGAATTTGGGCGTCCAGGCCGGCGATGCGCCTTTTGGGGTTGCAGATGTTCGCTCCTCGCAATGGCCGCCGCCGGCTAGTATGATATTGTTGCTAGATCGTCATACTCACCTGCCATAGTATGGCTGTGTTGGAATGCAATTGTTGTGGTGCGGAGATATCGTGGTGCGTAGGGTCTTGTTGCGGGTGTTTTCCGCCGCCGCAGCGTCCGCCCTGTGCACGTTCCCGGCCCCGGCCCACGAGATCAGCTCGGCGCCCGCCGAGCTTCCGCCGGTGACCATTGCGGCGGCTGACCATCAGCATCCCAAACGGAACGCCCGCAGAAAACCGCCGAAAAACCCTGGTGTGCACAGCCAGACTGCCGGTCGCACGGACAACCAGGCCGAGAGCGGCAATGCGACCGGTGCGACGCCAGCCGGTTCGACCGCTTTGCAACCCACTGCCGCCAGCGCAACGCGCATCAGCGGCGCACAGGTGAACGCTATTCCGTTCTCGCGGCCCGGCGAAGCGCTGGAAGTGGTGCCAGGGCTGATCGTCACGCAGCATTCCGGTGAGGGCAAAGCCAACCAGTATTTTTTGCGTGGCTTCAATCTCGATCACGGCACCGATCTTGCGATCAGTATCGAGGGCATGCCCGTCAACATGCCGACCCACGGGCATGGGCAAGGCTATGCCGATATCAACTTCCTGATCCCGGAGCTGATCCAGTCGGTCAACGTCCGCAAGGGACCGTATTTCGCCGACCAGGGCGACTTCGCATCAGCCGGCGCCGTGGGGATCGACTACGTCAACAAGCTGCCGCACAATTTCGCGGAGATGACCTTCGGCAGCTTCGGCTATCGGCGCGCGCTGGCGGCCGGATCGACGCGCGTCGGCGACGGCACGCTGCTGACGGCGTTCGAAGCCAACAAGTATGACGGGCCGTGGGACGTCCCCGACGATATCCGCAAGCTGAACGGCGTCGTGCGCTACAGCGAGGGCACCGCGACCGACGGCCTGACGCTGACGGCGATGGCCTATTCCAACGGCTGGAATTCGACCGATCAGGTCCCGCAACGCGCGATCGACCAGCGCCTGATCAACCGTCTCGGCACGCTCGATCCGACCGATGGCGGCACCTCCAGCCGCTTCAGCCTGTCGAGCAACTGGGCGCTGTCGAGCCGCTACGGCCAGACCAATGTGAGCGCCTATGTCGTGCGCTCCGACCTGCGGCTGTTCAACAATTTCACCTACTACCTCGACAATCCCGTCAATGGCGACCAGTTCAGCCAGCTCGACGGTCGTACGCTTGGCGGCTTCGACGCGCGGCACACATTCGATTGGCGCTTTGCCGGCCTCGAATCGCAGACTCGCGTCGGCCTGCAGAGCCGCTACGATGACATCCACGTCGGTCTGCTCAAGACCGAGCAGCGCAATTCGCTCTCGACCGTGCGCGACGACCGTGTACAGGAGGGCAATGTCGGTCTGTGGACCGATACGACCACGCACTGGAACGACTGGCTACACACCACGGCCGGCATCCGCGAGGATTTCTTCGCCGGGCACGTCTTCAGCGACACGCCAGCGAATTCGGGCAACGCGCAGGCGTCGATGGCGAGCCCGAAGGCCGGCATCGTGCTCGGCCCCTGGTACAAAACCGAGTTCTACGGCAATGCCGGCTACGGGCTGCACAGCAACGACATCCGCGGCGCGACGATCACGGTGGATCCCAACGACAAGGTGACCCCGCTCGACCGCGTGCCGCTGCTGGTGCGCTCGCGCGGCGCCGAACTCGGCATCCGCACCAAGGTGGTCGAGGGCCTCACCAGCACCCTCGCAGTTTTCGTGCTCGACTTCGACTCCGAGCTGTTGTTCGTCGGGGACGCCGGCACCACCGAGCCGAGCCGGCCCAGCCGCCGCGTCGGCGTCGAATGGACGAACGAGTACAAGCCCGTGCCGTGGATGACCGTCGATCTCGATATCGCGCAGACCCATGCGCGCTTCACCGATTTCGACCCCGCAGGGTCCCGCATCCCCGGCGCACCGGCCTGGGTGGCCAGCAGCGCAATCACGCTGGGTGGCGACACCGGCTGGTTCGGCAGCCTGAAAGCGCGCTACTTCGGTCCGCGTCCGCTCATCGAAGACGACAGCGTCCGGTCGCGGTCGTCGCTGATCTTCAATGCGCGCGCCGGCTACAGGTTCGACAATGGCGTGCGGGTGCAGCTCGACGTGCTCAACCTGTTCAACGCGCAGACCAACCAGATCGAATATTACTATCTATCGCGCCTGCCGGGAGAGCCCACAGATGGCGTCGCCGACCGTCACGTCCATCCCGCGGAGCCGCTTGCGGTGCGGCTCACGGTGGCGGCGAGATTCTGATCGCACCGGCAACGGGCGCTGACCGGCCGTCACAAATCCTGAAAAAATCTGACATAGAGCGAATGCTCTGATCGGCCGAGAACGAGGGCCGATGTAAAGCGCTTGGCTGCCCCGCGGCCGGTCGCGTTCGAACGGGAGTGAGGGGAATGCAATCTGAGCCGGACAGCATCGCGATCGCTTCGGCTGGCCGGTTCGCGGACACGGTCCAGAACGAGACCGCATCGGCGCGCGCGCGTCAGGCTGCAAGCCGCGCCTGGGCTCTCGTTCCGATCGTGACCGCGTCGGGCTTTGCAGGCCTCGGCTACGAGATCGTATGGACGCGCCAGCTGAGCCTCGTGCTGGGGACCGAGATGATGGCGGTCCTTGGGGTCATCGCCGGGTTCTTCGGCGGCCTGGCTCTCGGCGCGTTCGCGCTCGATCGGCCGATCCGCCGCGCGGCATCGCCATGGCGCGTCTATGCGATGCTCGAAGCCGTCATTGCCGTTTGGGGCCTGATCAGCGTCTGGCTGCTGCCTGCCGCGGCTCGCGCTCTTGCCCCGCTGCTCGGCACCGAACCGTCGGCTGCCCTGCTCTGGGCCGGCAGCCTGGCGCTGCCGACCCTCGTGCTACTGCCGGCAACGATGGCGATGGGCGGAACGCTGACGGCGCTGGAACGGATGATGCGGGACGCGCGCGGCGAGGCCCGCGTCACGGCAGGCGTCTATGGGGCGAATACGGCTGGAGCTCTGGCCGGCACACTGATCTCGACATTCCTCCTGATCCCGGCGCTGGGATTTTCGGGCACGCTGATCTGCCTTGCAGCCGTCAACGCGTTCTGCGCGGTTGGCACACTCGCGCTCGGATCGGCGGCGGGCAAGGCCGATGGCGAGGAACGGCGCCCGGATCGCATCCGCGACGCGCGGCTCATGATCACCTTGTTCGCCACCGGACTGCTCGGAATCGCCTTCGAGGTACTCGTGGTCCGGCTCGCCGCGCAGGTGATGGAGGACACCGTCTACAGTTTCGCTGGACTGCTCGCCGCCTATCTGCTCGGCACCGCAGTGGGGAGCCTGCTTTGGCAGCGATCCGGGCGCGATGCAAGGGATGGAAATCTCCGCGGCCTGCTCGCCGCAACCGCGCTCGCGTGCATTGCGACCGCGGCGCTTGCGCCCTATGCCGGCCGCCTGGTCGAGACCGTATCGGCTGCGGACGAATTCGGCGAGCTGGCCGTGGCGATCGCGCTGTTCCTGGTGCCCGCGACCGCCATGGGCGCACTGTTCGGCCTGCTGGCGCAACGGGTCAGAGATCAGCGTGGCTCGGTCGGAGCGGCGGTCGGCATCAACGGTCTTGGCGCCTGCATCGCGCCGCTGCTGGCGGCGCAATTGCTGATTCCGGGCCTTGGTGCATGGACGGCGCTGCTTGCAATTGCGCTCGGCTATCTGCTGCTGCTCCCGCCCGGCCGATCGGCACTGCTATGGTCCGCGGCGCCCGCGATGGCCGCGCTTGTGCTGTGGCTCAATCCTGCGCCATCGTTGACGCGGGTGCCGCCGGGCGGGGCGCTGCTTGCAGTGCGCGAAGGGCCGATGGCGACCGCCAGCGTCGTCGACGACGCTGCAGGCGTGCGTTACCTCGAGATCAATGGTCACTTCCGCATGGGCGGAACGAGCGCGACGCGCTCCGACTATCGACAGGCCATGCTGCCGCTGCTGCTGCATGAGGCCCCGCAAAGCGCCTTGTTCCTGGGCATCGGCACCGGCGCCACCATGGTCGGCGGCGCGCAGATGCCCGGTGTCAGCGTGCGCGCGGTCGAGCTCTCGCGCGAGGTGGTCGACCTCCTGCCCTGGTTTGCCAATTCGCGGCCGGCATCAGCCCCGCTCGTAACGGTGGCGGATGCCCGCCGCTACGTCGCTGCCGATACCGGCCAGCACGACGTGATCATCGCCGACCTTTTCCACCCCGCAGTCGACGGCAGCGGCGCGCTCTACACGGTGGAGCATTTCGCAGCCGTGAAACGGCGCCTCGCGCCCGGCGGGATCTTCTGCCAATGGCTGCCGCTATACCAGCTCGATATGCCGTCGCTGCGCACCATCATTCGTGGCTTTCTCGACGTCTATCCTGACGGCGCGGCCTGGCTCAATCACTACAGCGTCCGCACACCGATGCTTGCGCTGATCGGAACGCGGAACGGCGGCCATCTCGATACCGAGACGCTGGCTGCGCGGCTTCGCAATCCCGCGATCGCATCCGTCGTTCGCCCATTCGGCTTCGAGACGCCCATCGATCTCCTTGGCCAATATCTGGCGGGCCCGCTCGCGCTCTCCGCATTCGCCGGCGAGGGTCCGCGCAACACGGATGACTATCCATTCGTGACCTTCGATGCGCGCCGAAATGTCCGTGCGCTCACGGCGGCGCCCTGGTCACTGCTGCTTGCCGTCATGAAAGACATCCGGACCGAGCCGAATGAGCTCCTCGCCCGCGCAGCCGAGCGCGACGCGCTGGGCGCACGCCTCAACGCCTATTGGGCCGCACGCAACCGCTTCCTCGAGGCTGGCGCGTCCTTGCCGGGTGATCCGCGCGGAGCCGCGCTGATCGACTCGGCTTCGCCCGGCCTCCTCGACGCGCTTCGCCTGAGCGCCGAGTTCGATCCAGCCTATGGGCCGCTGATGGGGATGGCGAAGTCCCTGCTCGGCTCCGATCGCGCGGCCGCCGCGCGCCTGCTGCGCCGGATCGATGAGGCAGCGCCGTCACGCCGCGAGGCAAGGGACCTGCTGCTTCGTGAGTTCGGCCTCAGAAACCAGTGATCGACGGCCTCACGGCGCGAAGTTGATGCGATAGCCCCAGCAGTCCAGATGATCCGGAATCGCGTTGAAGGCGATCGTGATCCGCTGCCCGCCCGGATTTCGCGGGACCTCGTGATAGAGATAGCTCGGAAACAGCACGAGATCGCCGGGCTCGGCCTCCGGAAGGACATATTTGCCCGCATTGAACGGGCCGATGGCGGCGCTGCGGGTGTGGTGGCGGAAGGAGAAGTCTGAGCCGCCGGGCGGCCGCACGAACACCGTCTTGCAGGCCGCGTGCGAGGGCGTGAGATAGAAGATGCCGGACACGAAACTGTTGGCATGGGAGTGCAGCGTCTGGTTTCCGCCGGTCTCGAGCATGTTGGTCCACATTTCCTTGACCGTCCAGCGCAGCTGTTCGCCGAACAGCAGGACGCCGAAATCGACCAGCTTCGGCATGGCAAGCTCGGCGATCTGGCGAAACAGCTCGTTGTCGCGGGGATCGGCGACCTCGGTGTGAAACAGCTGGCCCGAACGCAGATTGCCCTCGATCTTGGTGCTGCGGATCGCGGCGACGGCGGCTTCGTTCAGCGATGGCGGCAGCAGCCCAGGCGAGCGCATGAGGGGAATCGGGAAAAGCGGCTCGATCTGATCCATGTCGCGACATCTACCTGTTGGTGAAGCTCGGCCAACAATGCGCGAGGAAAGATGACGCTGCGATGACAGCGCGCAACATCGCCCCTTTCGCTACTCGTTGGGCTTGAGCACTCTCAGCTGCTCGCCCGGCCGTAGCTCATGGCGGCGTTCGCGCACCTCGTCTGAGGCACGCGCGGCCATATCGACACATTCGTCGAACTCGCCGTTGCCGGCCTCGACTAGGGCCTGGTGCAAATGCCGCTCGGCAAAGTAGCGGGACAGATGATCGGGCGGCAGATCGGCCGCCAATGCGCGCGCCTCCGCAACCGCGGCGTTGCAGTCTTCCCGGGTGGGCTCGTCGGAGGCAGGCACCGCACTGGAGGTGGCTACGGCGCAGCCGAAGCCGGCAAGGAGAAACGAGAGTGTGCAGATGGGGATACGGCGCAGATACATCGAGGTCGTGCTGTCGGACTTGCATTGCGAAAGAAAGTACGGCGGGACGCATTTGTCATGCGTCCCGCCGGATGGCCTCAAATCATCGCGTTAGTGGTGGTCGTGATGATGATCGTCGTCATCATGATCGTAATGATCGTGATCATGATCGTTGTCCGCGCGCTGCCCAAGCCGGCGAGCCAGCTCGGCATTGGTCTCGACCAGCAGCTTCGGCGAACGTTCCGGCCGCACGAAGATCGGATTGGCGTAGAACCAGACGTTCGAATAGGCCTGAACGTCGTGGGTCACCTTCTTGGCGCCGTTCACGTTTCGAGATGCGCGGGACACGCCGGATCCGTGCAGCTGACCAGCGCGTTATTGGAGTCGAGCAGCGGGTTTCCGGCGGTGTCGGTGACGTTGGGCGTGCCGTTCGGAATGTTGGTTCCGCGAGCGCGGATGTAGAACGGCGTATTGCCGGCGGTGAACGTCGTCGTGAACTTCAGGCGGACAGCGCCATGGTGCCGATGCTCGCGATGCATATCCTTCGCCAGGATCTGCTGCGCGACGATCGCCGTCGGGTTGTACACGATCGCCGCGCCGGCCGTGCCGGCCGCATTCGGAACCGCATAGCCGACTGCATCGGGCGCAACGACGCCGGTGATCTTGCCGGTGATAAGGTCGACGTGGTCGAGCGACGGCTTGTTCAGCGGCTGCTTGATGCCGACCGGCAGCAGCAGCGGGTTGTTGAAACTGTAGGGTGCGTTGTTCTCAGCCGGGACGGTCATCTCCATCTCGACCGTTACCTTCTCGCCGGGCCGCACGACCAGCGTCTCGCCCATCGTCTTCCAGTCGTCGCCGTGCGTCTTGGCGCGGAACACCAGATCCGGTCCGATGAGGTCCGCGTTGACCGAGTACGAGTTGCCCGAGCGCATGCCGTCGATGACGTGCTGCGACGAGAAGCGCCCGGCATTCGGAACGTAGAGCTTGGTGTATTCGCCGGGGATGAAGTCGGCGGTCGTGAAGGAATCGCGCGCACCGCCCGCACCGCGGCTGTGCCAGTCGGAGCTCACGAAGATGAAGAAGTTGCGGCCTTCGCCGAGTAGACCGTCCCAGAGGCCGCCGACCTTCGCGGTGTAGATGCCGCTCATGCCATAGGTGCCGCCGCCGACCGCGTTGGCCGTATACGAGCCGGAGCCGCCGTTGGCGCCGCCTTCGGCGAAGTGACCAGGCGATTCGATGCCGAACGCCACCGTCGGACCCGCGTTGTTGAAGTCGCGGAAGTGCTCGATATTGTAGCCCTTGTTGGCGGTCGCGTTGAACGGTCCCTGGCGCTCGGTGTGGGTCGGTATGACGTAGGATTGCAGCGGATAGTTCTGCTGCAGCCACTTGATTCCGGTGAGCGCCTTCTGGTGACCCGCGGTGCCCGTGTTGTTGACGTTGTCCTTGCCGGGCCAGAGCTGGTTGCCGCTGGCGTCGATGGTGGGACCGATCGCATCGGTGTCGGCACGGTCGAAGCGGTATTCGAATTCGGCCATCTTGTCCGCGTTGCCGGGCTTCCACCGGTGCTTCGGGTGCTGTCCGGTGATGACGGCGACGTCGACGTGCTCGTGACCGGGCGCGATCCACTCGAGACCCTCGATCAGCACCTTGTCGTAGGTGTTGGTGCGATTGACGATGGTCGGATACTCGACCTCGCGGATCGACTGCCAGCGCCACATCTGCGCGCCGCTGCCGGTGCCGTTCGGGGTACCCTTCAGGCTGCTGATCGTGATGCCGTCGATGGTCTGACCGAGCGTCTGGCTCCAGGTCGTCGTGGTCTGTCCCGGAAGATTGGCGCTGGTGTCGCTGAAGCGGCAGTCGCGGCTGCCGGAACCGCCGTGGTTGCCGAGCGTGAACCAATCGAGATCGAAATTGTTTCCGCCCGCGGACGCGGTACCGCGGCCGACCGCGCGATCGATCGTGTAGCCGGCTGCGACCGAACCGTCGGTACAGGTGTTGTGGTTGTGCATGTCGCCGGCAACATAGGGATTGCCGCGGCGTTCGCCGCGTCCAAAATCGTCGGCTGCAGCGCTCTGTGTCAGCGCCAAGGTTGCCGATGCTGCAGTCAACAGGATCGTCTTGCCGGATGGAAACATCTATCGCCCCTCGTGTCACATATCGAGAAAATTCGTCAGAGGTGCGGGGAGTTTGAGAATCGTTTGGCTCAACCGCGGCTGCGAGTCCCTGCACGCGGCGATACTGGCCAGAGTTACGATACAGCTTCGTGAAGGATTTGTGTTTGACCGCGACAACTGCGCGCTGCATGTGCGGCATCTTGTCTCTTGCGTTTTCCCATTGCATTTTTCTTCGCGGCGTGAGCGATAGAAGATGACAGATGAAAAGCATCGCCGCATGAGACGCGGCGACACGCGCGCCAAGAAAGTTTGTGACAATCGTATGTCAATGCCAGCAACACCCGTTGAAGTGCAGCCCTTTCCGATATCGCGTATCGAAGGTTCAGATTCGAATGATATCGCGCATCGAGTAACGAAGTCCTCGCGTTCGTTCGCCTCTACACTCGTGCGGCTCTCGCGCGAGCCTCTGCTGCACTTCACTTTGCTGGGAGCGATCATCTTCGGCATCGACGCGGTGCTGCATCCGCCGGCAAAGGACGAAAAGGTCATCACCGTCACCAAGGCGATGCGGCAGTCCTTCATCGACAATTTCGACGAGGACAAGGAACGCGCGCCTTCCGAGGCGCAGCTCCAGAAGATGATCGACAGCTGGGTCGCCAGCGAGATTCTCTATCGCGAAGGCAAGGCGCTTGCCATAGATCGCGGCGACGAGACGATCCGCGATCGCATCGCCTATAAGATGCAGTTGCTGATCTTCGATCAGATCCGCGTCACCCGCCCCTCCGACGAGCAGCTGCAAGCCTGGTTCGCGGAAAATCACGGTCGCTTCGACGAGCCGGAGCGCGTTTCATTCTATATCACCCCGCCCACCGATCAGGAGACGGCGCAGCGTCAGCTCGACGACATCACCCAGCAGCGCGAATCCGAGGAATTGCAGAAGCTTACGCGCGCCATCCTCGGCCGCCCCGTCGAAAGTCTTGCGGCGTCCTTCGGCGACAGTTTCCGTGACGGACTGCTGGCGATGCCGCAGGGCGAATGGAAATTGTTGCAGTCCAAGGACGGCTGGCACGTCGCCCGGCTGGACTCGCGCCAAGCCGGAAATCTTGCCAGCCTCGACAATGTTCGGGATGAGGCCGCCAGGAACTGGCACACGGAGGAAACCCGCAAGCGCGCCTGGGAAGCGGTCAAGGGGCTCAAGGCATCCTATCAAGTGCGGTACGAGCCGTGACGACCATTCGATATTTGCGGCTGGCGCTGCTGGCCTTGGCCCTGGCTGTGGCCATGATGATCCGGCCGTCGCCACTTCATGCGCATGAAGCGGCGATGGGCGTGCTCGAGTTCCGCGAGGTTCGCCCCGGCGCTTTCGTCGGCCGCTGGAGCATCGAGCCGTCGATCGGCGCCTCCCGGGTCGATCTGCGGGTGCCGCCGCACTGCTTCTTGCGCCTGCCCGAGATGAACTGCGGCCAGAAGGGGCTGATCGGTCCGATCACGATCACCAATCTCGGCTCCAACATGTCGGTCGTCCTGATCAAGGTCGTTCCGATCGAGGGCGAGCCGCGCAGCTACACGATTTCCACGGCCAATCCCGTCGTCTCCGTGCTCGGCACCGGCGCGCCGACTCTGGAGACCTGGATCGAGCTGGCCAAGACTTATGTGAATTACGGTATCGATCACATTCTGCTGGGCGTCGATCATTTGCTGTTTGTGCTCGGCCTGATCTGGATCGTCGGCGGCGGCTGGCGTCTGGTGAAGACGATCACCGCTTTCACGATCGGGCACAGCGCTTCGCTGGCCGCGGCGGCATTCGGTCTGATCGGCGTGCCGGAACGCCCGCTCAACGCCTGCATCGCATTGAGCATCGCGTTCGTCGGTGTGGAGATCGTCAAGCAACAGCGCGGCGAGATCGGGCTCACCGCCCGCTATCCCTGGATCGTTGCCTTCACCTTCGGCCTGGTTCACGGCATCGGCTTTGCAAGCGCACTGGCAGGACTTGGGCTCGAACGCCGCCTGCTGCCCCCGGCGCTGCTGTTCTTCAACATCGGCGTGGAGATCGGGCAGCTTGCCTTCGTGCTGCTCGTGCTCGCATTGATCTGGGCGCATCGGCGGCTCGATGCCGTCGTGCCGCGCTGGGGCGAGGCGCTGCCGGCCTATGTCATCGGCTCGGTGTCAATGTTCTGGTTCTTCGGCCGTCTGGCGCGCGTGTTCGCCGTGATCTGAGCGAGAGTGGCACATGATGTCTTTACGAACTTCCCGAGCCCTCACCACTGCAATCACAGCAATCGCGCTGACGCAACCGGCCCTCGCGCACGAGCAGGCTGGCGTGGCCGGCGGCCTCGCGAGCGGCCTGCTGCATCCAGTCACCGGCATCGATCATCTGATTGCCATGGTGGCCGTCGGCATTTGGGGCGCGCAACTCGGTGCGCCCGCCATCTGGATCCTGCCGATCACGTTCCCGCTGGTCATGGCGGTCGGCGGAGTGCTGGGCGTGCTGCATGTTGCGCTGCCGATGCCGGAACTGATGATTGCCATCTCCGCGGTGATCCTCGGCGTGGCTGTGGCTGCGCGGCTGCGCCTGCCCTTTGCCGTGGCCGCCGTGATCGTCGCGATCTTCGCGATCTTTCATGGACATGCGCACGGCGCCGAGCTTCCACGGGCGGCGAACGCACTGGCCTACGGCGTCGGCTTCGTCACCGCGACCGGCCTGCTGCATCTGTGCGGCATCCTGATCGGTACGTTGACGCGCTGGCCCGTCGGCGAGCGTATCATCCAGGGACTTGGGGCCGGCATCGCCGGCATGGGCTGCTACTTCCTCGCGCAGGGTCTCGGAGCCGTCGCATGAGATCGAACCTTGCACGGGCCTTGATCGCCGCAGCGTTGCTGCTGACTGGCGCGCATGCGGCCGAAGCGCATATCGTCGCGGCCCGCCTCGGCGATTTCTACATGGGGGCCTCGCACCCGGTCACCGATCTTCAGGATGTCCTGCTCTGGGCCGCGACCGGCCTGCTGGCCGGTTCGCTTGGCGCGTCCAAGGGGCGCTGGCTCATCCTGGTGTTTCCGCTTGGCCTGCTGGCAGGGCTACCGCTCGCGTCCCTTTTCGGCCCGGCTGTGACGCAACTCGCCGAGGCGACCATGATGCTCGCAATCGGCATGCTGCTCGCGGCAGCGGTGCAAGTTCCCACCTTCGTGCTGTGCGCGATTGCCTTCGCGATCGCAGTGATCCGGGGCGCTGCGAACGGCGCCGAGCTCGGGTCCGAAACCGACCGGCTGCTGTTTGCGGCAGGCCTCGCCTGTGTGGGCTACACGGTGATCACGCTGACGATGGCGCTGACCGCCTTGTTCAGGCAAGCGACGCCGGATAGCACGGCTTCCTGGCGCGCCATCGCGGTTCGCGCCCTCGGAGGCTGGATCGCGGCGATCGGCCTGATGATGGCAAGCCTCGCTCTCGCGACGTGAGAGGACTGCGAGCAGCCGCGACACTGCCGTGACTGAAAAGGCCGCGACCGGTTGCGGCGTGATCGGCGCAATCAGGATGTCGCCGTCAATCGCGCGCACCGGCCCATAAGCCGCGCGCGGCACGGGGCTTGATGGCGACACGCGGGCGCCCATCGCCCACCATCGATGGATGGTCGCGCGCAACTTCGGCCGCCATCGTCAACGTCAGAGCCTCGCGTCCGGCACGGCGAGGAACCGCGTATGGGCGTGCAACGTTGGTCTGCAGCACACTTGGCCCCGCAGGAGATCGCATGCCGGAGCCGGACACTCGCAAGGCGGCCGGATCATCGTCCAAGACGACGGTTTATGCCGCGTTGATCGGCAATATTCTCGTCGCAATCACCAAGATCGGAGCTGCCGCCTGGACCGGCAGCTCCGCCATGATGAGCGAGGCTGTCCACTCCGTCGTCGATTGCACCAACGAGGTCGTATTATTGTACGGCTATCGTCGCGCGAGCCGTCCGCCCGATGAATCCCATCCACTCGGCTACGGGCGCGAGCTGTATTTCTGGAGCTTCATCGTCGCGCTGCTCATCTTTGCGCTCGGATCCGGCGTCTCGCTCTATCAGGGCGTGCTGCACGTTACCGTACCTCAGCCGATCGAGGATCCCATCGTCAGCTTCGTCGTCCTCGGCCTGTCATTCCTGTTCGAAGGCGCATCGTGGCTCTTCGCCTTCCGCCGTTTCCGGTCGGAAGCCGCGAGGTTCGGATATTACGAGGCATTCGTCCGCAGCAAGGATCCGCCGGCCTTCATGGTACTTCTCGAGGACAGTGCGGCACTGGTCGGAATCGTCATTGCCGCCGCGGCGACTGCGGCGGCCGTGTCGCTGGAACAGCCGGTCTGGGACGGAGTCGGCTCAATCCTGATCGGCGTCTTGCTGGGAATCGCGTCCATCGGGCTCGCGCGCGAGAGCAAGAGCCTTCTAATCGGCGAGCCCGCAGATTCGGAGCTTGCGCGATCGATCCTCGAGATCGCGCGACGGTCACCCGGCGTGGTCACGGCCAATGGGCTACTGACCGTGCAGTTGTCGCCGGCCGAGGTCGTTGCGGCATTGAGCATCGAGTTCGCGGACGACAGACGCGCTGACGACATCGAGCAGTGCGTAATCTCGATCGAGACCGAAATCCGCAAACAGCATCCGAGCGTCTCAGCCCTGTTCATCAAGCCCCAGACGAAAGCGCGCTATCGCGCCGTTCGTGCGAAGCGCAGGGTGTGGAATCCTAGAGCGGGATAGGGAGAGGTCGGGACGCTCGGACGAGGCTCCGTCGATGGCCTGAAATCCGTCGGCCGAAAGGCGCTGGGCGATGCCCCCGGCGCGGCCGTAGCGGACCGGGCTCGCTGCGGTCAAAGGTGGACAGACCGTCGCGTCCGAGCCAGGATCCGTGCAAGATCACAGCAGTGCGAAGATCGTGATCACCGCGATGACCCCTGCGCCGGTTACGCACCAGCAGGACAGTTCGAAAAGCGTCATGAAGGACCTCGGAGAGGACCTGCCCGGACCGGACCATACACTGGGAACCGGTACAGCGAAACCTTTTGCCGGTTGGGGGATTTACGAATGGGGCGTGCCGCGCGGGTGATGTCATGCCGCTCATGCCGATGGGTGAAGTGTTTTTCACGGTCGCGATCATGGCGGTCACGTTCCTGGCCGAGATCGCGATTTTCGCCCTCTTGGGAATGTTTTGAGCATCAAAGGCGCTGCCGGCTTCGCCGATACACCATGTCTTTGGCGAACATACAGGTTATTTCGGGAGGACGCGATGTCGGCGGCGGCAAACCTACTTGCGCAGAAGCGCCAGCTCCTCTGTCGGCTCCAAAGCGATCCTGGACCGAACGAGCGCAAGGAAATCGAGGCGTTGCTCGC
This sequence comes from Bradyrhizobium sp. USDA 4486, assembly GCF_054057995.1. NCBI lineage: Bacteria > Pseudomonadati > Pseudomonadota > Alphaproteobacteria > Hyphomicrobiales > Nitrobacteraceae > Bradyrhizobium > Bradyrhizobium sp. USDA 4486. The sequence goes on along the minus strand of NZ_JBSRZV010000001.1, from coordinate 217,232 downwards.
CAAGATCGAGACCGCGCTAAGTCTGCTTGAAACGGGAGATGAGGCAAATCCCGGCGGCGAGTAGCCGAGTTCGTCGTCGGTGAGCGTGCGTCCAGATCGTCCGCTCTTCGCAATGCAACAGCTCGTTCACTTTCACCATCGATCCGGTCACAAGCCCCGTCAGGTCACTTCGGTAACCGGCGGGGTTCTTTTGCGACCAATCATCGAACGGGTATGCTCGCCTGCCGCATCGTTCCGATCAGGCAGCAAGTGCGTCCTGATTGACCTCGCTCTTTGCTAGCGTCGTCAGCACGCGATCAGCCAGTTTTTCCTCCTCCAGGCTCTCGTGCAGCATAGCCTGGTCGTCCCTGAGATCGAGTTGCCCGGCAAGAGCCGCTGCGCTGCCGTAGGCCGCGATTTCGTAGTGTTCGAGCTTCTGGGCGGATGCAATCAGGGCGGCATCGCGTAAATCGTCCTGCGTTACCATCTTCATCATCTTCGCAGTCTCTTCGATCAAGGCTTCCATCGCCTGATCAGTATGTGCAAGCGGGTCCGCATCGTGCCGCTGCAATATCTCCTGCACGCGTTGACCTTGTTGCACCGTCTCCTTTCGATGCTGCTCCAGTGCGCGCTTGAGGATTGGATGCACGGCGACCTCAGACATTCGCTTGAGCGCATCACCCAATTGTCTCTCGACGCTGACGAGCTCCTGCAGCTCGGCGATGTACATGTCCTTGAAATTTTCGATCTTCATAGCGACCGCCTATGGCTCGCATTTGATGGGCCCCACCTCGTGCGGTCAACTACCTATGATTTGGACCGTTCCTCCTGTTACCTGGTCACAGGCAATCAACGAAGGGAGTTAGGAACATTGAGACGGAACGGCCATTGCGCATGAGGCAGAACCAGTTAGGTCGATGCCCATGGACTCCTTCACCACTGTTCCATTCGACCCCATCAAAGACAATCTCGGCGATCGCGGCTTCTTTGTTGCTCCGTTCGACGAACTGATCGCGTGGGCTAGGTCAGGCTCTCTGATGTGGATGACGTTCGGTCTGGCTGCTGTGCGATCGAGCAAATGCAAGTGTCGATGCCGAGATACAATATCGAACGATTTGGCGCGGCTCCTCGCGCATCGCCTCGACAATCGATGTCACGATCGTCTCAGGCACGCTCTGCAACAAGATGGCGCCCGCGCTGCTCAGGGTCTATGACCAGATGCCGGAACCCCGTTATGTCATATCCATGGGATCGTGCGCCAACGGCGGCGGCTATTATCACTATTCATATTCGGTTGTCCGCGGCTGTGACCGCATCGTGCCAGTCGATATCTACGTGCCTGGCTGTCCTCCCACCGCTGAAGCCCTCCTCTACGGACTTATGATGCTTCAGAAAAAGATTCGGCGAACCGGAACGATCGAGCGATAGACGACCGTGCCCGGTCCGGTTGATCCTGGCCCGAGAGATATAGGTGATCGCGTGGCGCGGGCCCTGGGTTCTGCCCGGCTCAGCCAACATGGATTATCGCATGTTAATGCCGGCTCGTCATTGCGGCGGTTTGCTGAGAGAACCGACCCGCACCTGGTGTCGGTGCCCCCGAACGGCTCCTGCGCCGGATGTACGCGCCGGAGCCGCTCCCTCTTTTTTCCGAATCTCTCTGGGGCAACGGGCTTGATGGAGGAACCGCAATTTCCCCTTTTGGTCTGCGGTACCTATTTCGACCAGTGGCGGCCGAGCGACACACCACAAACTTGGCGGTCGGCGGAAGAATTTCTCGCGCTTGTATCGGCGCAACTGAGCTCGGTGAAACCGTTGGATGCCGCGGACGCGGCAAAAGCCGTGTTCCGCGTGCTCAATCATCACATCGATCCGAATCAGGCGGAGAAAGTCCGTCACGCCCTGCCCGAGGAGGTTCGCTCACTCTGGCCCGCGCAGGATGCATCCTCGGCAGCTTGACGCGGCGACTACCATCGCGGCTCCGTAGTCGTTGGCCATCCGAAGTCGTCCCAACCTCGAAGCCTATTCACCCTGGCCGCGATGATACTCGTTGCGCTGAAGCACGCGAAATCCGAACCAACCCCAGTAGACGCAGTGGCGCTGGATGAGACCCTGATCATTGAGATCCATTGCCTCCACAAAGTCCATCTGTTCGCCCTTGCCGCCATCGCGCGGATATTCCCAGATCAGCCGCTTGCCGTCGGTCAGGTATCCAGTTCGATAATACTGGCGCACCGGAGGTTTCCTGATCGCAAGGAGGTCGAACAGCGGCCGAATCTCTTTGTGCCCGCGCAGGTATCCCCGATCGATGCCCAACAGGTGCGGGACAAGCGGACTTTCGAACCAGGCATCTTCGGCATAAAGCGCCAAGAGGCCATCCGCATCGTTGTGGGACAGCGCATCATTCCAGGCAAAGTACATGCGTTCGACCGGGGTCGAACCTGCTGTTACCAAATTCCTCGGCAGAGCTCTATCGTCCATCCTGCGCTGCTTCGCCACTCATGTTAGGGACGACTCCTCCCTGGAATTGATCGATCCCGAGACCAGCCTTCAGAAATCGCCTTCCAGAACGTAAGGCTGGACCCAGAGGGTCGCCTGAAGGATCATCGATTTCCACCAGGCGTCGTACATCCGGTTGACGATGTCGGGAGGATGACCGTTCTTGGCCAGAAACGGCCTCATCGGCACGACAATGGTCGAGCAGAACGCGAGCAGGTCGCGCGCGCGGATATGGCCCAACGTGTGACCGTGGTCCGTCTTGTTCTTCTTGGAGCGATGGTGCCTCAGTCCGATTCGTACTGGTAGTCGAGCCAGGCTTGATCATATTTGGCGCGCGCGGCGTCGGTGACCCATTGGCCAAATCGCTTCGCGACTGCCTTTGCGTACTCAGTATCCACTTCGTGGGTCTTTGGATCTTCATCATAGGCGCGAAGGTGGGGATGATCGAAAATGACGCCGCGCCAAACTTTCAACAGGTCTTCGACCTGACCGGAGAGGATGTGCTCGGACATGCGGAGATAGATCACATCCTCCTCGGAAAACAGCGCTGATTTTTTCAGTTCCTCCCATTCAGCGAGGGAGATCGGCGACTTGGCGACCTTGTCGGTTCCGAAATCATATCCTGGAATCTTCTGTTGTTTGCCTGGGGCGTCCATCGCTTCTTCTCCTGGTAAGTCGATCGAACGGTAAGCAATTTCGTTTCCCTCGGGCCTCATCGATCCAGATTGGAACGACGAGGATACCCGCGTCTGGCAGCACCTCGATGCCAGCTACCTCGTGCCTGCCGAACGCGCCGGAGTGCGGGACGTTGCAAGGAAGTGGCTGTCAATGCGAGATACGTGATCTCCAATTGATGCAGCCCTCACGCCATTGAGCGCCCCCTCACGACCACCTGAGCGCTCGAGGCTGTGATAGCAGACAACGCAGGCCATTCTCGGATCACATACAGACGGTGGCCGGCCTTAGGAACCGACAAGCGTCACATGGTTTAGCGAACTGAACGACTGATCTTGTCGCGGAGGTCTTCGCCTTCATGCGGTTACGCAATCGAAACTCCGAGCAGGATGGCAGCTCCTGCTCACGGCGCTCCGGTAGAATTCCTTCATGAGGGCAGGACCGAAGATCGCAACATCTCGAGACGAGAGAAAAAGAGGCATGATGACGAATGTCGTCGAAACTGCACGGATAGCCGAAAGGCCAGATGTACTCTGGAGGGATGTCGGCCTGTTCGGGGCCATCGGCCAGTGGCACCCCTTGTTGTCCAAGGTCGAAAGCGAAGGCGAACACCCCGGCGCCCTCCGCGCGGCCGAAGCCAAGGACGGCAGTCGACAGATCGAACGACTGCTCGAGGCCACGCCGGCGAAGCATCTCTATCGCTATCGCATGGAAAAGACCGCGATGCCGGTTCGCGACTACAGCGCCGAATTTCGTATCGAGGACAATCACGACGGCACCAGCACGGTCGTGTGGTTGGCCGAATTCGAGCCAACGTCGCAAAGCGCAAGAAGTCGAAAGCCGTCAGAACTTTCCTGAAGACCGGCCTTGAGAACATTGCGGCGCTGCATGGCCACCGGCGAACGGGTGAGCCCACCAGAGCAGATTGAGAGGCGTTCTCCCGCGCCACATGAAGGCGGAGCTATCGTGTCGTCCGAACTATCGTTTCGCCTTTTGGCGGGAAATATGGTCATGAAAACGACGCGAGCGGCGCATGTGACCGCCATCCGGCCGTGAGGCTCGATCGTTGATGCGGAGGTCGCCGGTGGCACAATCGAAAGCGGCCGTCAGCCAAGCCTCGCCGGCCTTCCTGTTCGTCATGACGAGCGGGATCGTCAATCTCTTCGGCGATATCACCTACGAAGGCGGCGCCAGCATCAACGGTCCCTTCATGGCCTCGCTCGGCGCGAGCGCCGCCATCATCAGCATCGCGGCAGGAGCAGGTGAGTTTCTCGGCTATGCACTTCGACTTCCGTCGGGATACCTCGCCGACCGGACCGGCCGGTATTGGCCGATCACATTCATCGGCTACGTCATCAATCTTTTCGCCGTGCCGGCCATGGCGCTCGCCGGAAGCTGGGAATGGGCCGCCGCGCTTGTCGTGACCGAGCGGGTTGGACGCGCTCTACGCAAGCCCGCGGTCGAGGCGATGCTCTCGTATACGACCGGCGAACTCGGCAAGGGATGGGTTTACGCGCTCAACACCGCGCTCGACGAGACCGGCGCCACGATCGGGCCGCTCCTGATCGCGCTGGTTCTGCTGCTCAAGGGAGACTATCGAACCGGGTACAGCTTGCTGACGATTTCTGCGGTTGGGGCGCTCGTTGCACTCATCGTAGCCCGCGTGAACTTCCCACTGCCGTCCCGGCTCGAGCACGGACGGACGGCGCCCGCGCGAAGCTTCAAGGCGTCATACTGGCTCTACATGCTGGCCGGCGCTCTGTTCGCGGCAGGGCTGATGAGCTTCGAACTGATTTCGTATCACCTCTCCAATTCGGATGTTGTCTCGAGCCAGTGGATTCCAGTTCTGCTGGCGATCTCGACCGCGTTTGGCGTGCTCGCCACACTCGAGTTCGGCAAGCTATACGACCGCTTCGGTCTGCCGATCCTCATCACAGCGATCTGCCTCTCCGCCCCTTTCTCACCACTCGTGTTCCTTGGCGGCTTTCACGTCGCCCTGTTCGGAATGTTGCTGTGGGGCATCGGATACGCCACCCAGGACACCCTATTGAAGGCGATCGTCGCCGAGGTCCTTCCAGAAGGAAAGCGTAACCTCCTGTACTATGCCGGCTACGGCATTGGCTGGCTGGTCGGGAGCATCGTAGCGGGACTGCTGTACGAGCATTCGCGCGTGGCGCTCATCGCTTTCTCCATCGCGGTCCAACTCGCCTCCATGCCGGTCTTCATCCTTGGGTGGCGGCAACAGGCGCCGGACGCCGAACAATTCTCGAGATGACAGCGTCGCCCGTGCGGATGGCGATCTCGATGGCAATGATGGAGGCTGCGATGACGTGTAGACTTGGCCGTCCCGATACATCATCGCATGCAGACACTTACGGACGGCGCGACATCGAGGCGAACGGCGACACCGATCAGGCCCGGGTTGGGCGCCGAATAAAATTCCATGACCAGGGGATCGTGGCCGGGAACGATGTGGTCCGCATCCACGGCCGCTGCCCGGAGCTTGTCAAAGCCCACCAGCATGTCACCGACATGAAACGCCGTTGTGAACGGGCACTCTCTGGTCATGTTCTCGTAGAAGTGACTGACGTCGGAGGCGAGCACGACCGGGCCGCGGCGGGTGTTGACCCGGACGAATTGAAGGCCGGCGGAATGTCCACCCGCCGCGTGGACCGTCAGTCCGGGTGCGACCTCGGCGTCGCCATCGCAGAACAGGACGCGGCGTGCATAGTTGAGTCGCACGATTCCACAGACGTCCTCGACCTCGAAGGAATGCGACAGGCGCGGATATTGCATGTAGCGCCCGGTCGCATACGCGAGCTCGCGCTCTTGGAGATGAAACCGCGCATTCGCAAATCGATCGAAATTGCCGGCGTGATCGTAGTGTAGGTGCGTCAAGATAACGTCCGTAACGTCGACCGGGTCGACATCGAACGCGCGAAGCGTGTCCACCGGACAGCGCAGGAACGTCCGCCCGCGCTGTCTTGCGATTTCGGCGTTGAACCCGGTGTCGATGACGAAGCTGCGCCCGCCGCCCCTCGCCAGCCACACGAAATAGTCCATCGGCATCGGCCCGTCATGAGGGTCGCCGCCAATGAAATGCTCGCTCCGCTGGGCATCGCGTGTGGCGTAGCGGATGGCGAAGAGCTCGTATTCCGTGTCCGACATGACGTCATACAATCCGCGATTCGTAACTCAGGAACCCGCCGCGTCGATCTCATTAAAGGCCTCGCGCGCATTGCGGAAGGCATCAATGCCTGCGGGCACGCCGCAATAGACCGCGACCTGGAGCAGAATCTCCTTGATCTCCTCCTTGGTCAGCCCGTTCTTCAGGGCGCCTTTAACATGCAGCTTCAGCTCGTGCGGCCGGTTCAGCGCGCCAAGCATCGCCAGATTGACGATGGAGCGCGTGCGACGGTCGACGCCAGGCCGCGTCCACAAGGCACCCCAGCAGAACTCGGTCGACCATTCCGCCATGGTGCGCGTGAACTCGTCGGCGCCCGCGATCGACTTGTTGACGTAGTCCTCGCCGAGCACCTCCTTGCGGACTTTGAGGCCTTTTTCGAACAGTTCGGTCTTGCTCATGATCGTCCCTTTCAGGTCTTAAAGTTTACTTGGAAGTTGTTTCGCGGGTCGCCGGCGACGGGCGCAGCGACTGCAGGAGTTTACCGACGTCATCAACCGCATCGAGCCGCCAAACGGCGTCGATGACGCGGTCGGCATCCCAATCACTTCGACCAGTCCGTACGCCGTCGCGCAGCTTCTCTTCGATGTCGCGGTCTGACAGCGGCGCAGCCTGGCTGCCGCGCGGCGACGTCACGGTCTCGGTGAACAGCTCACCGGACGACAGGCGCAAGGCGACGCGCGCAGCGCCGTCCGGCATCTGAGCATCGAGCTCCGCCCTCACCTTGTGCCGCATTCGCACGATATCGGGCCGGACCACGGTCTCGCGCACGAACTCGGACACGCCTGCCGCACCGAGCAGCAGTCCGCAGGCCACGCAATGATGGACGCTGACGCGCGCGTCGCGCTCGTTGTTGACGGGACGATCACCGCGCGCGAGCAGCAGCGCCGAGCCGTGCACCGTTACGGACTCGATCTGATCGACGTCGCGGCCGATCCGCTCGCGCAGCATGAGGCACGCATCGATGACCGAATGGAACACGATGCCGGCGGGATAGGGCTTGTAGGTGTTTTTTGCGATTTCCCATGTCTTGCCGAGGCCATCGAGCAAACGAGCAAGATCCGGCACGTCGCCCATGGTGCGCGCCCAGCCGAGCGGACCTTCGATGGCGCGCGGCGCGGCCTCATAACCCTGCTGGGCCAGCAGCGCAGCGAACAATCCGTTGCGCGCCGCGTTGCCGACGCTGACATTCTTCGCGGCGCTCGGCAGATTCTCGACATTGCCGGCGGACTGGCTCGCCGCAACTCCGATCGCATTCGCAATGCCTTCCGCAGGTAGACGCAATAGTTTGGCGCACGCCGCGGCTGCGCCAAAAATCCCGCACGTCGAGGTGATGTGCCAGCCGCGCGCGTAGTGGCGCGGCGAGACCGCATTGCCAATGCGGCATTCCACATCGACGCCGAGAATGAACGCAGTCAACACCTCGCGCCCCGACAGTTTCTGCGTCTCCGCAAGCGCGAATATGCTAGCTGCGACCGGCGCGGCCGGATGAATGATCGTATCGGGATGGGTGTCGTCGAAGTCGAGCAGATTGGCCGAGATGGCATTGAGAAACGACGCGCATAGCGCGTCCATCTGCTCGGAGCGACCGATGACCGTCGATGTCGCAGCGCCGCTGAACGGCGACAAGGTCCGCATCGCGGCAGTGACCGCCGGATCGCGCGCGGAGCCGAGCGCGGTTGCGAAGAAATTGAGGATCGAGCGCCGCGCCTCGACGCTCTGCGTCTGCACGTCCGCCCATGACGACGCCGCGACGAAATCGGCGAGCGTCCTGCTTACACTCGGAATTGGATCTTGCGGCACGCGGGGCGTCTTCCTCGTTTTCCCGGACCATATGACGATCCACAGCAAACTGTCGATCTAAATGTTATGCTTGACAGCTTGTCTGACAATCATAACAATCCGGCAACTGGCGCGGGATCCCGCTGCCGCGGCGACGGCGGCCGGAAAGTCCCAGCCGGCGATAACGATTGACCAACGATATCAAGAAGGCGCGCCCGTCACGGGACCGCGCGACAGGGAGTAGACGATGGCGGGAGAGACGCTCGGCGTGATCGGCACGGGCCGCATGGGCGGTCCCATGGCGGGACGATTGATGGACGCGGGCTATTCGCTCGTGGTCTTTGACACGCAGGCCGAGGCAACTCAGCCGCTGGTCAACCGTGGCGCGCTGCTCGGCAAGTCGCCGGCCGATGTCGCCTCGCGCACCGACGTCGTGCTCGCCAGCCTGCCGACGCCCGACATCGTCAAGACCGTCACGCTCGGCGAGGGCGGCATAAGCAGCGGCAACCGCGCCAAGATCATGATCGATCTGTCGACCTCGGGTCCCGGCGCAGCAAAGCTCGTTGCGGAAGGCCTGAAAGCCAAGGGAATAACGCTGGTCGATGCGCCCGTGAGCGGCGGCATCAAGGGCGCCGTCAGCGGCACGCTGGCCGTTATGGTGTCGTGTCCGCAAGCGACTTACGACACCGTGCAGCCGATCCTGAAGAATTTCGGCAAGCTGTTCTATACCGGCGACAAGCCCGGCGTGGCGCAGACCGCCAAGCTGGCCAATAATCTGATGGCGGCCGCTGCGCTGGTGATCACCTCGGAGGCCGTCGCCATGGGCGTCAAGGGCGGCGTCAACGCAAAGGTGCTGATCGACATCATCAACGCGAGCAGCGGCCGTAACAGCGCCTCCGAGGACAAATTCCCCCGCTCGGTGCTGCCAGGCACTTTCGATTTCGGTTTCACCACCGGCCTTTCCTACAAGGACGTTCGCCTGTGCGTGGACGAAGCAGAGGCCATGGGCGTGCCGATGGTCTGCGGCGCAGTGGTACGGCAGATGCTCGCGATTACCAATGCGAAGTACGGCGCTTCGTCCGATTTCACCTCGATCGCCAAGGTGCTCGAAGAGTGGGCTGGGGTCGAGATGCGCGGCTGATTGCGCGCGCCTTCAGGGAGAATGACCCGCGATGACGATCGGCCCGGCCAGTTCAAGCAAGGGATCGCTCGCGCGCCGGATGGCGCGCAGCGTCCTTGCGCTGGACCTTGGAGATTTTGGGCCGGACGTCGTCGCCAAGGCAAAGCTCTGCCTGCTCGACTTCCTGTCCTGCGTGTTCGAGGCAGGCCATCATCCCTGGAGTCGTCAGGCCGTTGCAATCGCGCAGCGCGCCGGCAACGCGACGATCATGGGGACGTCGCAACTCTCCTCCCCGGCCGACGCGGCCTTCGCCAATGCGGTCATGGGACACGGTCTCGTGCGGGAAGACATGCATGCGGCGAGCATTGCCCACCATGGCGTCGTGATCTGGCCTGCGCTGCTCGCGCTGTCGGAACAAACGCCGCTGCACGGCACGAGGCTGCTCGCGGCTGCCATCATCGGCTATGAGACCGGCGCGCGGATTGGCCGTGCGCTTCTAACCTCCGACCTCGCTCGTCTCTATCGTCCGACTGGACTGGTGACGCCTCCTGGCGCGGCGCTCGCGGGAAGTTACGCGCTCGGCCTTTCCGAGGACCAGGCGACCAGCGCCATCGCAATCGCAGCCAATACGTCCAGCGGACTGAACGAGTGGCCGCATGCAGGCGGCTCGGACATGTATTTCCATCCGGGTTTCGCCGCCAGCAACACGATCAAGGCAGTTGGCCTGGCCGCAGCCGGCGCTTTCGGCTCGGAAACGATCCTCGAAGGTGAGGCCGGTCTGTTTGCCGCCTTTCGCCGCCAGGCCGCGCCGGACAGCATCGCGCTCTTCCCTGATGGCGAGTGCGAGATCATGGCCGTCTACAACAAGCCAGTCCCGGCCTGCAACTTCGCGCAGACCGCCGCTCAAGCCGCGCTCCTCGTCTCGCATGAACTCGCCAGCACTGATGAGATCGACCGGATCGTGATTCGCGCGCCCGATGCCGCCATTCGCTATCCCGGTTGCGATTCGATGGGCCCTTACCGCAACGCGCTGCAGGCCAAGATGAGCATTCCCTTCAGCGTCGCGGCGACGCTGGCGCGGGGCGAGATCGAGGAACACAACTACGCCGAGCTCGACGGTGCCGACATTGTTCGTCTCGTCGCGATCACGGATCTCAAGGCCGATCCCGGCTTCACCGCCGCCTTCCCTGGCAAGCAGGGCGCGGACGTGTGCGTGCATCTGCGCAGCGGCCGGACGATCCAGCACGCGCTGCCTGACGTCATCGTAGCAACGCCTTCGGAAATTCGCGGCCGCTTTCGCACTGCCGCTGCCAGAATTCTTGGCGAGGATCGCGTGCACCGACTCGAACAACTCATCGACGATTGCGAGCAGCTCGGCAATGCCGACGCCATTGCGGCGCAATGCCGCCTGGAGACGGAACGGGTTTTTCGGTCGGCATCATAAGAAATGCCGGAGAGTACGGGGGAAACATGGTCGAGTTGGAGGCCAGTCTAGCATCGTCGGCAGCGCGGAGGCATGGCTGATGGAAGGATTTGTGCAAGCGCTTGCCGCGGGCCTGCTGATTGGCGCCGTCTATGGCCTGATGTGCGTCGGGCTCGGCCTGATCTTCGGCGTCATGCGGGTTATCAACTTCGCACACGGCGATTTCATGATGCTCGGCATGTACACCGCCTTCTACCTCTTCACCGCCGCCGGCGTGCAGGGCCTGTTCGGCAACGCGGTCGGGCCGTTCGTCTCCATCCTGCTAGCCGGGCCTGTGCTCGCCCTGTTCGGCTATTTCGTCCATCGGACGCTGATCTCGCACGTATCAGGCACGCGCACCGCCTCCCTTGAAGGCGAAGGCCATTACGCCCAGCTCATCCTCACGCTCGGCATCGCACTGATCCTGCAGAACGGCGGGCTCATCGTGTTCGGCTCGGTGCTGGCCTCGATCCGCACCCCGCTGTCGAGCTCGGCCTGGGAGCTCGGTCCCTTCTTCGACATGAGCATTTTTCTCAACAAGGCGCGCAGCATCGACATGATCGTTTCGCTGGCGATCATGATCCTGCTTTCGCTGCTGATCACGCGCACCCGGATCGGCAAGTCGCTCCGCGCCGCCGCCGACAATCCGACCGCCGCGACCTATATGGGCATCGACGTCGACCGCGCCCATCGCACCGCTTTCGCGCTCGGCTGCGGCATCACCGCGATCGCCGGCGGCCTGCTTGCTACCAACTATCCGTTCCACCCCTTCGTCGGCCTCGAATACGTCATCGTCATGTATGCCGGCGTCGTGCTCGGCGGCATGGGCAGCATCATCGGCGCCTTCTGGGGCGGCATGACGATCGGCCTCGTGCAGCAGATGTCGACGCTGATCCTGCCGACGCAATTGCAGAACGCAGCGATCTTCGCCGTCTTCCTCCTCATCATCTTCTTCCGTCCCCAAGGCCTTTTTGGGCGCATGGTCGAGAGGACGTGACCATGCTCCGGATGCGATCCTTCCTGCCGCCCCTGCTCTTCACGGTCGCTTACGCCGGGATCTCGCTCGGCGTCACCAACTCCTACTACCAGCTGATCCTGACGCTGGTGCCGGTGTGGGCAGTGTTCGGCCTGTCCTGGAATCTGCTCAGCGGCTACACCGGGCTCATCTCGTTCGGCCATGCGGCCTTCTTCGGGATCGGCGCCTATGCGACCGCGCTCGGGCAGATCTATTTCAACATCTCGCCCTGGCTGCTGATCCCGCTCGCCGCCATGCTCGGCGGCATCGCCGGGCTCCTGATCGGCTTTCCGACCTTCCGCCTGCAGGGCCACTACTTCGCTTTGGCGATGCTCGCCTATCCGCTCGCCATTCTCTACGTGTTCGAATGGCTCGGCTTCCAGGAGGTGACGCTTCCGATCAAGCGCGACGCGTCTATCGCCTTCATGCAGTTCACCGATCCCCGCATCTATACGCTGCTGGGGCTCGCCATCATGCTGGCCACCATCGTACTGACCCAGGTGATCGAACGTTCGCGCTTCGGCATGGCGCTGCTCGCGATCAAGCAGAACGAGGCCGCGGCCGAAGCGGCCGGCATCAACACGCTGGCCTGGAAGCTGCGCGCGATCACCCTGAGCGGCGCCCTCGGCGCCGCTATTGGCGGTTTCTACGCGCAAGTGCTGCTGGTCGTGACACCGCAATCGGTGTTCGGCATGCTGGTGTCGGCGCAGGCGCTGACGGTCGCGATGTTCGGCGGCGTCGGCACGGTTTGGGGCCCGGTCATCGGCTCGGTGATCCTGATCCCGCTCGCCGAGATCCTGCACGCCGAGGCCGGCGCGCGCTTCCCCGGCATCCAAGGCGTGATCTTCGGCTTCGCTATCGTCTGCGTCATCCTCCTGGCGCCGGAAGGCTTGTTCTGGAAGTTGCGCGATCTCCTGCGCCAGCGGACCGCGCCCAAGGCGGGTGCAACCAACGCGCCGGAAACGCCCGCCGCCAATGTCACCGCACTGAAGCCCGCCCCTCGCCAGCGACCCGCCACCGGCGAGGTCATGCTCGAAGTCAAGAACTTGTCGCGATCTTTCGGCGGCCTCAAGGCCGTGCAGAATGTCAGCTTCAAGCTGCACAAGAACGAGATCCTCGGCATCATCGGGCCCAACGGCGCGGGCAAGACCACGCTGTTCAACCTCCTCAACGGCTTCCTGAAGCCGAGCGAGGGCGAGGTCCTGATCGATGGCCGCAACATGTCCGGCCAGCGGCCGCACGTGATCTGCGAGGCCGGCATCGGCCGTACCTTCCAGGTGATGCGGCCGTTTCTGCGCATGTCGATTCTCGACAATGTCGTGGTCGGCGCCTATGTGCGCGCGCGGTCCGACGAGGAGGCGCGCAGACTGGCCGCCGACGCGGTTGCCCGTGTTGGACTCTCCGCTGTAGCCAGTCGTGTCGCCGGCGAGCTCTCCACCAAGGAGCTGCGGCTGATGGAGCTGGCTCGCGCGATCGCCGGCCAGCCGCGCATCCTGCTGCTCGATGAGACGCTCGCGGGCCTCGGCCACGGCGAGGCCGACGAAGTCGTGGCCGTGATCCAGCAGCTCGCGCGCGACGGCATGACCATCGCGATCATTGAGCACACAATGCAGGCGATGGTCCGATTGGTCGACAGGTTCCTCGTGCTCGACCACGGCGCCGTCATCACCGAAGGCCTGCCGGAGGTGGTGACGCGCGACAATCGCGTCATCGAGGCCTATCTCGGTAAAAAATGGGTGGGCCATGCTGCGAATTGAGGGACTAAGTGCGGGCTATTCGGCCAAACCCGTCCTGAACGACGTCTCGATCGATGTTGGCGCCGGCCAGTTCGTTGCGATTGTCGGCCCCAACGGCGCCGGCAAGACCACGCTGTTCAAGACCATCTCCGGCATCGTCAAGCCGAGCAGCGGGACCATCACCTTCAACGGCGTCGATCTCCTCGCGGTACCGCCGCCGCAGCGCGCCCATCTCGGCATCGCCCACGTCCCCGAGGGCCGCCAGGTGTTCCCGTCACTGACCGTGATGGAGAACCTGGAGATGGGTGCGATGACCGACAGCGGCCGACGCGACTGGCACGCCAATATCGAGCGGATCTTCGAATGGCTGCCGGTGCTGAAGGAGCGCCGCGATCAGTTCGCCGGCACGATGTCGGGCGGCCAGCAGCAGATGCTCGCGATTGGCCGCGGCCTCGCCTCCTCGCCAAAGCTCTTGATGCTGGACGAGCCCTCGATGGGGCTGGCGCCATCGACCGCGGACTTCATCTTCGAGCGGCTGATCGAGATCCGCCGCCAGTCCGGACTGACCATGCTGCTGGTCGAGCAGCGCGTGGCGGAAGCCCTGGAATCGGCCGACCACGGCTATGTGCTCGAAGCCGGACGCGTCGTGCTCGAAGGCAACAACGACACGCTGCGCGCCGACGATCGCGTGCGCAAGGCCTATCTCGGCACGTGACGACGAACAAAGACAGGGGTGAAAACAATGAAGACGACGAAGGGACCCTCGCGCCGGACCGTGCTTTCCGGGGCGGCCGCCATCGGCTTCGCCGGCGTGGCACGCGCGCAGGCACCGGCCGAGATCAAGGTCGGGCTAATCGTGCCGCTGTCGGGCATCTACACCCGTCCCGGCCAGGTGATGAAGATGGGCGCCGAGATGGGCATCGAGCACATCAACGCGCAGGGCGGCATCAAGGCATTGGGTGGCGCCAGGCTGAAGCTCGTCGTGATCGATTGCGGCGACACCACCGAGAAAGCCAAGAACGCGGCCCAGCGCATGGTGGCCCAGGAGCCCGACCTCATCGCCGCGACGGGCTCCTATCTCTCCTCCTTCACGCTCGCCGTCACGGAGGTCACCGAGCGCGCCGAATTGCCGGTTCTGACGCTGTCCTATTCGGACCTTTTGACCGACCGCGGCTTCAAGTACATCTTCCAGACCGCCGCCACCGCGAGCCGCCAGTCCGAGCTCGGCCTGCCGACGCTGATTAAGCTCGCCGAGACTGCGTCAGGCAAGAAGCCGAAGACGGTCGCGATGTTGATGGACAACACCGCGACTTCGGTTGCCACGGCCAAGGCGCTAAAGGAGAAGCTGTTCGCGCAGGAAGGCCTGCAGCTCGTCGTCGAGGAAGTGTGGACGCCGCCGCTGGCGGACGCCACCCCGCTCATCCAAAAGGTTCGCTCGGCCAAGCCCGATCTGCTGCTGTTCATGCCGAATGCGGTGTCAGACGCCAAGCTCGGGTTGGAGAAGATCAGCGAGTTCGGCCTCGGCCAGGGCAAGATCCCGACCGTGTCCTTCAGCATCACGATCGCGGAACCGGACATGCTCCAGAGCGTGAGCCCGGAGACAGTGCAGGGCATCATGACCATCGTCGCCAATTGGGGCTCGAAAGGTCACGAGGCGCTGATCGCCGAACTCAGGGCGAAATACAAGGAGCCCTGGATGACTCAGAACGTCATCTCGACCTATGGCGACATGTGGCTGGTGAAGGAAGCGCTGGAGAGGGCCGGCAAGGCGGACCGCAATGCGGTCGCGCAGGCCTTCCGCACCATGGATGCCGGACCGTCGAAATACTATCCCGGCGGTCAGCTCAAATTCGACGAGAAGGGCCGCAGGGTCGGTGCCGGGGTCGTCATCGTGCAATGGCAATCGGGCGTGCCGGTCACCGTTTATCCGTCCGAGCTCGCACAGGCGCAGCCGTTCTGGCCGAAGAAATAGCATCGCACGATTTTTCAGGGAGGAGGATTGTCATGAGTGCAACGAGCAAGATCACGATCACCCGCCGAACACTGCTTGCGGGCGCGTCCGGCACGCTGATCGCATCCCGCGCCTGGGCTCAGCAACCTTCGGAGGTGAAAGTCGGCCTGCTGGTGCCGATCTCCGGAATCTACGCCCGTCCCGGCACGGTGATGCGCGAAGGCGCCGAGATGGCGATTGACCACATCAACGCCCAAGGCGGCATCAAGGCGCTCGGCAGCGCCAAGCTGAAGCTCGTCGTGCTCGATTCCGGCGACACCACGGAGAAGGCCAAGAACGCCGCCCAGCGCATGGTGGCGCAGGAGACCGATCTGGTCGCGGCCAGTGGCGCCTATCTGTCCTCCTTCACGCTCGCGGTGACCGAGGTCACCGAGCGCGCCAACCTGCCCATGCTCACCCTCTCCTACTCCGACCTCATCACCGAGCGCGGATTCAAGTACGTATTCCAGACCGCGGCCACCGCAGGTTCGCAGGCGAAGCAGGCGTTGCCGCAACTCATCAAGCTGGCGGAGACGGCCTCCGGCAAGCGGCCGAAGACGGTCGCAATCCTGACCGACAACACGGGCGCCTCGATCGCCTCCGCAAAGGCGATGCGCGAAGGCCTACTGGCGGAGAACCAGCTGCAGCTGATCGTCGACGAGACGTTCACGCCGCCCTTGGCGGACGCGACGTCGCTCGTGCAGAAGATCCGCTCGGCGAAACCCGATCTGCTGTTCTTCCTGCCGACGGTCATCTCGGACGCAAAGCTGCTGCTCGAGAAGATGAACGAGTTCGGCCTCGGCCAGGGCAAGGTTCCGACGATCTCGTTCGGCATCGCGATCGCCGAGCCGGACATGCTGCAGACCGTCAGCCCCGAACTGCTTCAGGGCGTCTTGACGTGCGTCGCGAGCTGGGGCGCCAAGGGGCATGAAGCGCTGATCGCCGAATTGAAGACCCGCTACAAGGAGCCGTGGATGACGCAGAACGCGATCTCCACCTATGGCGACATGTGGGTGATCAAGGACTCGCTGGAGAAGGCCGGCAAGGCAGACCGCGTCGCCGTCGCCGAGGCGCTGCGCACCATGGATGGCGGTCCCTCCAAATATTACCCGCTGGGGGAGATCAAGTTCGACGAGAAGGGCCGCCGGGTGGGCGCCGGCATGACCATCGTGCAGTGGCAGTCCGGCGTGCCGGTGACGGTATTCCCGCCCGAGCTCGCGCTGGCAAAGCCGTTCTGGCCAAAGACCTGACAACACCAATAAGAAACGGAGAACAACATGGACAAGGCGACCTATGACCGCGGCCTCGAAATCCGCAAAAGCGTGCTCGGCAGCGAGTTCGTCGACAAGGCGATCGCATCCGCTGACGAGTTCAACCGTCCGATGCAGGATCTGACCACGGAGTATTGCTGGGGTTACGTCTGGGGCCGCGAAGGCCTGACACGCAAGACCCGCAGCTTCCTGAACCTGGCGATGCTCTGCGCGCTCAATCGCCCGCACGAGCTGAAGACGCATGTCCACGGCGCGCTCGCCAACGGCGCCACCAGGGAGGAAATCCGCGAGGTCTTCATGCAGGTCGCCATCTATTGCGGCGTGCCCGCGGGCGTGGATGCCTTCCGCAACGCCAAGGAAGTCTTCGCCGAGCTCGACAAGAAGTAGCGGAGCGCGGCTGTGATGAAGGGCAAGTGGGCACTCGTGACCGGCGCGACCGCGGGCCTCGGACGGGCCATGGCGGACGGCCTTGCCTGCGCGGGCGCCAACATTGTCCTACACGATCTCATTGCGCCGGAGCAGGCCGCGGATGAGCTCCGTGACCGCTTCGGCGTGGAGATCATCGCGGCTGGCGCCGATCTCGCCCGGCGCGCGCCGATCGAGGCCATGATGGCCGATCTGCTCGACAGGTGCGGCTCCATCGACATCCTCGTCAACAACGCCGTCATCAGGCATTTCTCTGCCATCGAGCAGTTTCCGCCCGAGAAATGGGAGCAGGCGCTGGCCGTCAATCTCTCGGCCCCGTTCCACCTGATCCGCCTGGCGCTGCCGGCGATGAAGCAGCGCGGTTGGGGGCGGATCATCAATTTGGGCTCGATCTATTCGAGCCGTGCGGTCGAGGACCGCATCGACTATGTCACCAGCAAGACCGCGATTTTGGGTATCACCCGGGCCGTCGCCATCGAGACGGCCCGCATCGGCATCACCTGCAACACGATCTGCCCCGGCACGCTGCCGACGCCCGCCATCCTCGACAAGATCGCCGGCATTGCTGCGAACGACGGCCGTCCGGTCGACGACGTGACGCGCGAGTATCTCGGCGAGCGCCAGCCGACGCAGCGCTTCATCGGAATGGATGCTGTCGCCGCCATGGTCGTTTTTCTCTGTAGTCCTGCTGCAAACGACATCACCGGAGCCAGCCTGCCCATCGACGGCGGCTGGTCGGCCGCATGAGGATCTTGGAACGGGAGTGCTGCGATGACTGAGCAACCAGATCAGACCGTCGTGCTGACGGGCGCCGCCGGCGGCATGGGTCGCGCCATCACCAAGGCGCTGCTGGGGAGCGGCCGCCGCGTCGTGCTGGTCGACCGCGATGCCGAGGCGCTGCAGGAACTGGCGGCGACGGGCGGGGACGCGGTGTTTCCGATCCAGCTCGACATCAGCGACGCAAAGGCTGTGGACGGCCTGCCGGATGCGATTCCCGGTCATTTCAAGCCGGTCGACGTCCTCATCAACAATGCCGGACACGATATCGGTGGACGGACCCGCTTCGACATCGGCTCCGCGGACGACTGGTCCAACATCATCCAAACCAATCTGATCGGCCTGATGCGGGTCACCCGCGCGATCCTGCCCGACATGGTCCTGCGCAATACAGGTCATATCGTCAACATCAGCTCGATCAATGCCGTCCGGATCGTCCCTGACATGGCCGCCTACAGCACCAGCAAGGCCGGCGTGCACATGTTCACCGAGACCCTCCGGGGAGAGCTTGCAGAAACCGCGATCCGGGTCACCGAGCTGCAGCCCGGCCTGACCCGGACCAACATTATCCTGACCCGTTACCGCGGCGACAAGCAGAAGGAAAAGGACTATTTCGACCGGTTCAGAATGGCGCTCGAGCCGGCTGACATTGCCCGCTCGATCGTGTTCGCCCTGGACCAGCCCGCCCACGTTCAAATTGCCGAAATGATGATTCTGCCTGTAAACCGGTACTAACTTTTCCCAGCAGGGCCCGGACATGGAAAGACGTAGCGATTTGCAGTCGACACTCCGCATCGAGGACGTTCCGACCGTCCGCGCGATGGTCGCGCAAAAGCTGCGCGAGGCGATCATGTCCGGAACGCTGAAGCCGGGGCAGCGGCTGGTCGAACGCGAACTCTGCGAAATGATGGGCGTCAGCCGCCCTTCGATACGCGAGGCGCTCCGCGCGCTCGAAGCGGATGGGTTGGTCAATACAGTCCCGCACCGCGGCCCCGTGGTTTCCACGATCAGCCTCGAAGAGGCCCGCCAGCTCTATGCGGCGCGAGCGGTGCTCGAAGGCTTCGCCGGCCGTGAATGCGCCAGGCTGCACGACCCCGAAGTGGCTCGCCGGATCGGGGAAGCCCTGACGCGCCTGAAGGCAGCCGCCGCCAAGCAGGACCTCGTTGGATGCCTCGAAGCCAAGACTGACTTCTATGCCGCGCTGATCGGCGGCTGCCGCAACGCGTTCATCGAGCGCATGCTCAAGCCGCTGCATGACCGGATTCAACTGTTGCGGATTACCTCGATGTCGCAGCCGAAGCGCATCAACAAGAGTCTGCGCGAGGTGACCGCGATCTGGCGCGCGATCCAGAGCGGCGATCCTGACCTCGCCGAGCGCTGCTGCGTCGACCACATCAACGCGGCCGCCGTGGCCGCGCTGGACATGATCGAAAAATCGTCGGCGGCCAAGGAGGCGGCGCCTTCCGACGACTGAAAAATGCCGCCAGGGAGTGTTCGATGACGTATCTCGTACGATCGCTGATCCTGCTTTTCCTGTTCTGCCCTTGCAGCACCGCGATCGCGGACGACTATCCCAATCGCCCGATCACGATGATCGTGCCCTTCTCCGCCGGCGGCCCCGGCGACGTCATCGCGCGAATTCTCGGCAACGCCATGAGCGCGACGCTTAAGCAATCCATCGTGATCGAAAACGTCGTCGGCGCCGGCGGAACGCTCGGCACCAATCGCGTCGCCAAGGCCGCGCCCGACGGCTACACGGTCCTCCTGATGCATGTCGGCCAAGCCACAGCGCCCGCGCTGTACGCAAAACTGCCGTTCGACCCGGTCGGCGACTTCGCAATGATCGGCCTCGTGACCGACGTCCCGATGATCCTGGTGGCCAGGCCCAACTTTCCCGCCAAGGACTTGAGCGAAATGATCGCGCGTATCCGGAACGAAGGCGACAAGATGACCTTCGGCAATGTCGGATTGGGCTCGGCTTCACAGCTCTGCGGCCTGATGTTCATGAGCGCCACCGACACGAAGCTCACGCCGATCTACTACAAGGGTGGCGGGCCGGCGCTGAATGATGTGATCGCCGGTCACATCGACGTCTATTGCGATCCCGCGACCGGACCGACGCCGTACATCCAGTCGAAAACCATCAAGGGCTACGCCATCACCAGCAAGACGCGGGTCGCGACCTTGCCCGACGTGCCGACCTCGGCCGAAGCCGGCGTTCCCGAATTCAATGTCACGACTTGGTACGGCCTCTACGCGCCGCGCGGCACGCCCAAGCCAGTCCTCGACCGGCTTGTCGGTGCGTTACAGACGGCGCTGAGGGACCCCACACTGGTCAACCGCTTTGCCGAGCTCAGCATGGCTCCGGTCGAGCCGGAGCGTGCGACACCGGAAGCCCTCGAAGCGTTTCTTAAAGCCGAGATCGTCAAATGGCGACGGATCATCAAAGCGGCCGGAATCGACCCGCAGTAGACGCCAGCGGCGGAAAGCGCGTGCGCCGCTTTGGACGGTGCGATGGCACTCGATCCGGAGATGCGTATTGGCCCCCTCAGCTGGATTCCCTTTGCACTACAGAGGGCGCCCAAGCATGTGCGTGAGCGGTTAGATGTCCCGCGAAGCTCGGCAGGTGAAGCTCTGATGCAGCGCGCATGCGCAGCAGCTTTTGGTAAAGCTTGACGTATTCGGCAGCCATACGCGTTGCGGAGAAGCGCTCCTCAAAACGGGCGCGCACGGCCTTGCGGTCCAGCGCCAGAAGAGACGGCATGGCCTGCACGGCCTCTTCGATGCTTTTGACGATGCGCCCGGTGATCCCGTCTTCAACGACCTCGGTGACCGATCCCCGGCAGAAGGCCAGGACCGGCGTGCCGCATGCCATGGCCTCGATCATGACGAGACCAAAGGGCTCCGGCCAATCAATCGGAAAGAGCAGCGCTGCCGCGTTTCCGAGAAATTCCGTCTTTTCGCTCTCGTTGATTTCGCCGATGAACTCTACCCCCGGGCCGTTGAGCAGCGGCGAAATGGTCTCGCGGAAGTAGGCCTCATCCGCATTGTCGATCTTCGCGGCAATCTTCAACGGCAGTCCTGCTGCGCGTGCGATTGCAATGGCGCGGTCTGGCCGCTTCTCGGGTGAAATTCGCCCGAGGAAGGCGAGATAGTTACCGCGCGGGTGATAGGTCGGCTTGTGCAGATCGAGCGGCAGCCCGTGGTATACAGTTGACATGAAATTGGCTCGCGGCAGGGGCGCACGCTGCGCGTTGGAAATCGACACCAACGGCATCTCAGGAAAATGAGCATAGAACGGCATGTGGTCGGGCAGATCCTGGCGCCCGTGGAGGGTTGTTAAGGTCCGTCCCGCCTCGGTCCGAAAGAGTGGAAAATGCAAGTAGTCGACGTGGAAGTGGAGGACGTCGAACTCCCTAGCGCGCTCGCGCACCTTGTCGAGCAGCACCATTTGATGCGGTATGGAATTTGCGACAGCCGGGTCAAGGCGCAGGGCCCGCGGCGTGCAGGGAACGAGTTCGGCGGACGTGATGGAGTCCCCGCTCGCGAAGAGGGTGACCTTGTGCCCTTGCCTGACCAGCTCCTCTGTCAGGTAGTGCACGACCCTCTCCGTCCCGCCATAGAGCCGGGGCGGTACGCTCTCGAACAGCGGAGCAATCTGCGCGATCTTCATTGGTCCTCCATGCTTCCGATCGGATACATTGCTTTCAAACATGAGAGCCGGCCGGCTTTGCCACATGGCCACGCCGGCGCGCGGCAGCGCTATGAAGCTCGGAAGGAGCTGGTCGTTCCGGGGTCACGTGCTTGGAGCGGCGGCCTGGCCGCGCTCGCCAGGCACCGGACCGATCGGGAGAGCCGATGTTGATCCCGAGCGCGGCAAAGCACGGCGGATCACTCGCCGGAAAGGATTCCAGAAGCGCCGTTTCGATCACATCGTCTAGGACTGCTGCCATGGTCACTCTCTTCGGCCAAGTGCGATGGGAGGGACCGGCCGAGGCGCAGCAGGATGATAGGAAAGAATCGTCTCAGACGGCCCCGCCGAAGAACATGGGTGCGGCATTGCAGCTTTCGCAAGATGCCGACGGGACTTGAAACGATTGGGCCCCCTCCTAACTTGAAGAGTGAAAGCGCGAGCCAATCGCGCAGCATCGCTGGGCGCCTGAGACAGGGCCCGGCTAGCGGGCGCCCGGCAGGTGTCCGAAGCGCCCAGAACCATGTTGCTCAAAGGAGGATATGGCTATGACCACGCTTGATCTCGCTCCCCTGTGGCGATCGACCGTCGGCTTCGATCGTCTGTTCGACCTTCTCGAGGACTCCGGCCGATGGACCGGCGGGGACAACTATCCCCTCTACGACATCGAACGCGTCGGCGAGGACCACTATCAAATCTCGCTGGCTCTTGCGGGCTTCACGCCCGACGAGGTCTCCATCACGGCCGAGCAGAACACACTGACCGTTGAGGGTCGCAAGGCCGAGAAGGGCGGCCACCGATATCTCTATCAGGGCATCTCTTCACGCCCGTTCCGGCGGGTCTTCAATCTGGCGGAGTACGTGCAAGTGAAGGGCGCCTCGTTCGAGAACGGCATGCTCAGGATCGATCTAGTGCGGGAGGTCCCGGAAGCGATGAAACCGCGCCAGATTGCGATCAGTACAGGTGGCGACCACAAACCAGTTGAGAACAAGCAAGCGGCCTAACGCCGCCTGCTCGCAGTTGGAGCTCGCGGCGTGGCTCCGCCGCGTCGCGGGCGGTTGGAACAGAGAAAGGAGACACTCTATGGCTATCACCGATCTGATCCCCTGGAGCCGTGGTCGGGATCTGGCCCCCCGTCGCTCCGAAAACTACAATCCGGTTCTCACCCTGCATCGGGAAATGAACCGCTTGTTCGATGACGTCTTCCGCGGCTTCGATGTCGCGCCGTTTGGCGGCAGCTTTTTCGAGCAGTCGATGAATTGGCCGAGCATCGAGGTCAATGAGAGCGACAAGGATGTCAAGGTCACGGCAGAGTTGCCGGGCCTCGAGGAGAAGGACGTCCAGGTCGAACTCGCCAACGGCGTGCTCTCGATCAAGGGAGAGAAGAAGACCGAGACGGAAGACAAGGATCGCAAGTTCAGCGAGCGCTACTACGGCCGGTTTGAACGGCGCATCCCGATCGATGACGTAGATCAGGACAAGATCTCTGCCGCGTTCAAGAATGGGGTGCTGACGGTCACCATGCCAAAGCTGCCGCAAGCAGAATCCAAGGTGAAGCGTATCGCGATCAACTCGAAATGACAAAATCGACGGGAGCGGTCTCCGCTCCCGTCGTGCTTCTCAAAGCAATTGCCTTCCGGGGATGTGCCTATGGACACAAAGCGGAAATCCAGTTTTGCGGGCGCTTCGGATGTTGTCGCGCATGCGGAGATCGCGGTCCAGCACATCAAGGAGCTGAAAACGGCTTGCGCCAACGGCGACAAGAGCGCGGCGCGTCGATCATTGCGGCAAGCGATCAGCGAGCTAGAGCTAGCTCGCGCAATGGTGCGGAGCGGCATCGACTGACAACGGGCCAAAGGATCGATCGCTGCGCGCGTTGGCTGGGTTGCGCGCAGCATCGCTTCGCCCGGGACTACGCCGCCGAGTTGAAGTCGCTCCTCTTAGCCCGCTCAGCCGCTGCGCGGCGCACCGCAATCGCCATCCAATCTCGCAACAAGCCCCTGTCCTCCCTGGAAAACGACGCTCGCTGTTTGAGATCCTCGAGAGTCTCGCCGGGATGACATCGCTCGAAATCCTGGCGGATCAGCGATTCAAGATATGCCGTCTCATCTAGAGCGGCACCGCCCAAGCCGGAATCCGGCTCGATCCGCATTGGATGCCCCTCCTTTCCACGGTTCTCAAAGCCTGTCGGGGCTATCAACTGCGTCCAGCTCGGCATCTATTTTTTCGAGGAGACGCTCGATCTCCTCGCGCTCCCCTGGACCTGGATCTTCTTCTAAGCGGCTGATCAGGTGCTGCTTTCGGGTGAGGAGCATTGCCACGCTCGTCATCGGAGGTGTGAATTCGGGATGCTGGTACATTGGTCGAGGCCCTATCTTCATTATCGCGATGCAGCGGACACTCCGAGGCGCTCGGCCGGAGCATGCCAGAGTCCGCTCTGGATACGCGCAAAACTCACGACCGGAACGTCAGTTCCTCCGACGCTAATGGAGGCAATTCGTCCAGCGCAGGAACAATCGCTGTCGACAACATGATTGTTGGTCACCGCGCTTCGCATCGACGATGGCTCCCGATCGGAATTTCCCAGAGCGCCGCGGCATGGCCCAGCAGCACGATGCCTCGGACAGCGTCTGTGATCAAGGCAGAGACTTCCGCTGTGCGGCGGCCCAAGGCCGCCGCAGCCGCATGGGGACGCCACCGCCACGGGGCGGATCATCATCGTCATCTCTGTCGAGTTGCCGCAGCGCTGCCAGTATGTCCGCCAACTTCACAGGGTGGCCCGTTCCCGGGACCTCCCGAAGGTCGGGACAGGATTCCACGGTGTACATGTCCGATGCCCACGAGGACAGAATGATCCGCTTCTCGGGCGTCGAGAGCTTCTTGTCATTCAGGACTTCCGCCGGAGAAACGTAGTAAGCGGCGGGGTGGAAGAATGGGTGAAGACCACCGCCGTCGATCTTTACGTTAGTCATGGCTCGCCTCCCTATTCACTCCTTTCCAAGGGATGGTGCTCGAATTTTAGGTGGCGGCGCAGTCGATGTCGCCACATGTTGATGAGATAGGATAGAGAGCGACTTCCGTTGAGCGCCCATGGATCGAGGCTACTAAGCGACCTTCTTGTGCTCAATTTGCGACGAAGCAGCCGCTCCACTTCCGATCTGAATCTTGCGCGGCTTCATCGCTTCCGGAATCTCTCGAACGAGATCCACGATCAAGAGGCCATCCTGGAACGATGCCTGCTTCACCTGAACGTAGTCAGCAAGACTGAAGACTCTCCGGAACGGTCGCGCTGGAATACCTTGGTACAGGTACTCGCGCGCAGCACCCTCGGATTTCCTGCCTTCGATCGTGAGAGCATTCTGCTCGGCAGTCACGGAGATATCGTTGACGCCGAAGCCTGCCACCGCCAGCGTGATTCGATAGTGGTCCTCGCCGGATCGCTCGATATTGTACGGCGGGTAATGGTCCTCGGTCGGCTGGCGTGACATGCCGTCGACGAGGTCAGCGAGATGATCGAAACCGACGGTGGTGCGCCAAAGTGGCGAGAAATCAAGTGTCCTCATAGCCAAGTCCTCCAAAGAGCAATATGGATACGAAGCAAGGCAGGATGGGAATTTCGGTTATGGTCGAACATCCCAATCCAGTGCCTCGTGCCGAGCCCGGCCTGGCGCTCGACACACCGCAGTCGCGGTCGAGAAACGAACTAGAACTGGCGCTCGTAAGTTCAAGAGGCCGTGCGCATTTTTTTGCAGCAGACGCTCGCCAGCGGCTCAGTGACTACGCGGCGAAGCGATCCGGGAAAGCGCCGTGGCGTAGATCATTTATCACTCGCTGCTCTCGCTCAATTCGCGCTTGATAGAGCTGGCGCTCTTGCTCGCTTTTCGCAGTTCGGAGAAGGGACTCGTAGTGACCGATCACCTTCTGGCTGCCTCGGATGAGGAAGTCGCGGACGCCAGGCCCGACGTTTGTGCTTGAGGCCGCGTCGGAGCCCCCGCGCAGGAAATGGTTCGCCGACTTCGGTCCGGACATGATTGTCGCTCGCTCTCGACGGCCTTGCATAAGGCAGCGAGCGGCCTTCGCGGGCCGCTCTCTGACGTTCAGCTTGTTGCCGCCAGTCCGGCGGGATGGGGCGTCGACTGCGGCCAGATGCCGGTCGGCGCGGAGGTCGGCAGCAGCAAGATGTCGATCTTCATCGTTGCCGCTGCAGGCTGCCACTTCGGCCATGGCATCGTGTCGAGATACGGGATTGGCGGCAATTGCACTCCAGTGAACGCACCCTGTGTGGCCTCGGCTCCCCGCGGGCTTTCCACGCCGTAAGCACCGAAGGCGGTCAGGGATATTGCGCTGCCCATGACTAGAGCGAGCAGCCGTCGCCGCAGATTGCGGTTGGTCTCCGTCCGGGCGGAGAACGTATGGTGATGGCTCAGCATCTATACTCCTCCAATCGTTCGAACACAGATCCAGGTAATGGTGACAAAGCTCAGGGAGAACATGAACCAATGGATCGCGTCCTGCCTCATCCTGAGCCGACGACGATTAGACCTGTTCATGCGAGACTCCGTCTTTGGATGCGGTGTTCTCTCCTCTCATTGGGTAGAGCCCGGCCGTGATCGGCCGGGCTCTTTTGTTCAGAAGTCCATGGCGGGAGCTGCCGGAACCGGTTCAGCCTTCTTCGGCTTCTCGGCCACCAGCGCCTCGGTCGTGATCAGCAGCGAAGCCACCGACGCGGCGTCCTGCAAGGCGGTGCGGACGACCTTGGCGGGATCGATCACGCCGGCTTTCACCAAGTCCTCGTACTCGCCAGTTGCCGCGTTGAAGCCCCAATTGTAGCTCTGGTGCTCCAGAAGCTTGCCGACGATCAGTGAGCCATCCTCGCCGGCGTTCTGCACGATCTGCCGAGCCGGCACCTGGATGGCGCGGCGAACAATGTCAATGCCGGCCTTCTGGTCCGCGTTCTCGGTCTTGATGCCGTCAAGCGCGTTAAGGGACCGCAGAAGGGCTACCCCGCCTCCGGGGAGAATGCCTTCCTCCACCGCCGCGCGCGTAGCGTGCATCGCATCGTCGACGCGGTCTTTGCGTTCCTTGACTTCGACCTCCGTCGCACCGCCCACGCGGATCACTGCGACGCCTCCGGCAAGCTTGGCGAGGCGCTCTTGCAGCTTTTCGCGATCATAGTCGGAGGTCGTTTCCTCGATCTGAAGCCTGATTTGCTGGGCGCGCGCCTCGATATCCTTCTTGGCGCCCGCGCCTCCGACGATGGTGGTATTGTCCTTGTCGATGACCACCTTCTTTGCGTGCCCCAGCATCTTCACCGTCACCTTTTCCAGCTTGATACCGAGATCTTCGCTGATGACATTGCCTGCGGTCAGGATCGCGATATCCTCCAGCATGGCCTTGCGACGGTCACCGAAGCCCGGCGCCTTGACGGCCGCGACCTTCAGTCCGCCGCGCAGCCTGTTGACGACCAATGTCGCAAGCGCTTCACCCTCGATGTCCTCCGCGATGATCAGGAGCGGCTTACCGGACTGGACGACCTGCTCCAGCAGCGGCAGCATTGTCTGCAAGCCGGACAGTTTCTTCTCGTGAATCAGAACGTAGGGATCCTCGAGCTCGACGCGCATCTTCTCGGTGTTCGTGACGAAGTATGGCGAGATGTAGCCGCGGTCGAACTGCATACCCTCGACCACTTCGAGCTCGGTATGCAGGCTCTTGGCCTCCTCGACGGTAATCACGCCCTCGTTGCCGACCTTGTTCATGGCGTCGGCCAGGAAGCGGCCGATCTCGGTATCGCCATTGGCCGAGATTGTGCCGACCTGGGCGATTTCATCATTGGAGGTGATTTTCTTGGCGTGTGATTTCAGGTCGGCGACGACCGCGTCGACCGCCAGATCAATACCCCGCTTCAGGTCCATCGGATTCATGCCGGCGGCGACAGACTTGCTGCCTTCCTTGAAGATGGCCTGGGCAAGCACGGTGGCCGTTGAGGTGCCGTCACCGGCGGCATCGCTCGTCTTCGAGGCGACCTCGCGCACCATCTGCGCGCCCATGTTCTCGAACTTGTCCTCCAGTTCGATCTCTTTGGCGACGGTCACGCCATCTTTGGTGATGCGCGGCGCGCCGAACGATTTCTCGATGACGACGTTGCGCCCCTTCGGACCGAGTGTGACCTTCACCGCGTTTGCCAGTGTGTCGACGCCCCGCAGCATGCGGTCTCGGGCCTCGGTTGCGAACTTCACGTCCTTGGCAGCCATTTTGATCTCTCCTTTCCTCTATGACTGTCAGCGCGCTATGCTGCCTTCTTGACGGTGCCTGCCTTGTCGATGACACCCAGAAGGTCGCTTTCCTTCATGATCAGGAATTCCTCGCCGTCGATCTTGACCTCTGTACCGGACCACTTGCCGAACAGGACACGGTCACCAGGCTTGACGTCGAGTTGAACGAGCTGGCCCTGTTCGTTGCGTGCGCCGGGGCCAGTGGCGACAATCTCGCCCTGCTGCGGCTTCTCCTTTGCTGTGTCTGGAATGATGATACCGCCGGCGGTTTTCTCTTCGGCGTCGAGACGTCGCACGAGCACGCGATCGTGCAAGGGACGGAAATGCATGCACATCCTCCTTGGGTAGGTTCAGCGATGTCCAAAATCCGGGTCCGTGACGGCCCCCGGGGCGAAAAAGCACCTAGGAGCGAGGGATCTACTTTCAAGAGGATGGAAGAAATTTTTTTGCGGCGAAGGCCGGCTCGTCGATACCGGTCGCGGCTCGCAGCCGGAGACTCCCCCCAGCGTCCCGAATCGCTCGCCGCACGTTGAAAACTGCGATCGTCACACCGAGATGTTTCTCGGCTGCAGAACAACTCTGCGCGGCAGATTGGAGCATCGTCGAAAGGAGGTTGACCAGAGATGCGGACCTTAATGATACTTGCTGCTCTACTCGGGATGGTGGTTTCGCTGCAGGCAAAAGAAGCGGATTCGTCGCGAGCAGCGCGAAACCCCGACGCCGCCGCCAAGCAGCTTGTCAGCAATTCAAGCGGCCAGCCGTCGGGCAAGCCCGCAAGAACAAAGTCCGATGGCCGCAAGGATCGTGATTTCTCGGCGGAAGCCATCGTGCCCAATATCTGCACCGGCTGCTGATCCACCGATCAGCAGCCGGCCAGCGGCTTTTCGTGTTCTGCTTCTAGTATGCGCTTGCTGAAGCAACCTCGAGATCCGGAAGGCGTGCGCACAGCATCGTCTTGATGCGCTTCAACGCACGCTGCTCGATCTGGCGGATACGCTCACGAGAGATCCCGAAGATATTGGCAAGATCGTCAAGCGTTCTTTGCTCTTCCGCCATGTAGCGGGCTTCGACGATGGTGCGCTCTCGCGGAGAAAGCGCACTCAGCGCCTCCGAGAGTGCGGCCTTCTGCCGTTCGCGGTCCCCGGCCTCCACGAGCAGGGTTTCAGGATCAGGAGATGAATCGGCGAGCCTATCCTGCCATTGCTCGCCTTCTTCGTCACTGAGCTGAACGTTCAGCGTCATGTCGCCACGGATCCGCCCGTTCATCTCGACGACGTCGGCTTTCTTGACCTGAAGATGCTCAGAGATCTGCTTCACCTGCTCCGGCGAAAGCTCTCCATCGTCCGGCGCACCAAGGCGTCTCTTCAGCTTTTGAAGGTTGAAGAACAGCTTTTTTTGCGCTGCGGTTGTGCCGAGCTTAACGAGTGACCACGATCTCAGGACGAACTCCTGCACCGACGCCTTGATCCACCAAGCAGCGTAGGTCGCCAGGCGAAATCCCTTCTCAGGGTCGAACCGCTTGACGGCCAGCATCAATCCGACGTTGGCTTCCGAGATGAGGTCGGCGATGGGCAATCCATAGCGCCGATATTTCAGCGCGATCTTGGCGGCCAATCGCAAATGGCTCGTCACCAGACGGTAGGCAGCTTCGCGATCCCCGGAATCCCGAAGACGCCTTGCATACATCACTTCTTCGGATGCATCGAGCAGCGGGAAGCTCCGGATCTCCTGCAGATACCGAGACAACCCGGCTTCCGAATGGATGGCAGGGAGGGCTGACTTGATTGACATGACTTGCCCTCCTTCAGAAGCCATTCCTGAGTCCGAACGGGCTGCCAAAGGGAAGATGCAGTCGCGAGAGCCTGCCGAGATGAGTGAGACCGGTGGACTGCAAAGAGTAGAGACAGCTGGCTTTCATATCCAAATCCTCCATCGAGCAAAATGGTACGAGCCGCCGCGTCGCCCGGCTTGGCTGGGCCCTGAGGGCACCCAACGACAGCCAGGCCGGCGGCGCCAAAAGAACCGCCAAGCCAATGGGTTGTTCCTCATATCAGTTAGCCAGTTCGTCGGAAGCCGAGCTGCCGCTGCCCGGTGAGGCGGGGGAGGAACCCAACGCGCGGGGCCTACTAACCTGCCTGGCTCCTCGATCCACGTGAAGTGCGAATCCGCTTGTCCCGGGCGCCTCGAGCCCCGCGCGGAGTTGCATGCTCGGGATCAGGTAGTCGCCACCATTCTGTCGCCGATACGGGATGGGCGCGGTGGTCGCGAGCCCGCGCATCCGCTCACGCAATCCTTCAGCGATCGACGTAAAACCGGCATCGTCCAGCCGGTCCACGCGGTAGACCACGAAGGGCGGAAGGACTTCATAGCCGGGATAGTAGAGAATGCCGTGATTGATGGGGAACAGCAGGTCGTCGATGGGTCCGTTAACGCCGCGACCCGAGTAGTGCTCCTCCCAGCCGCCGGCGGTCACGACCAGCATTGCGCGCTTGCCCTTCAGGGTTCCGTCGCCATAGCGATCGCCCCACCGCTTGTCGCTGTGTTCGCCGACCCCATACGCGAACCCGTAGGCGAACACCCGGTCGACCCAGCCCTTCAGGATCGCCGGCATCGAAAACCACCAGAGCGGGAATTGCAGAATCAGGACATCCGCCCGCAACAGCTTTTCGATCTCGGCTTTCACGTCGCCGGTCAACGTCTCCGCCTCGAAAGCCTGCTTGGAGGCCGCGGCCGGCTTCAGCCGTTCACCTTGCCGCAGCGACGGAAAGTCTTCTCGATCAACCTCCGATTTCCAGCCCTGGGCATAGAGATCCGACACCTGCACATCGTGGCCGAGCTGTTTGAGCTCCCTAACCGCGACGTCAAGCAGCGCGCCGTTCAGCGAACGCGGCTCCGGATGGGCGAAGACAATCAAGACTTTCATGACAGCACCTCCTGATCACTGACGTTGAACAGGTAGCGCGCGGAGGCGCGATCAAGTAGATGTCGACAATGGATATGATTGTGCCGAAAAATGGATAAATCAGAAGTCACGCTCGAGCGCATGCGCAGCTTCGTTCGGGTTGCGGAGCGGGCCAATCTGTCTGCAGTCGCGCGCGAGCTCGGTGTCGGTCAGTCGACCATCACGCGGCATTTGCGAGAGCTGGAGGAAGCGATCGGCGTGCCCTTGCTCAGCAGAACCACGCGCCGCGTGATGATGACCGAAGAGGGGGCGCGCTACTACCGCGACTGCGTCCAGATCCTCCGCATGGTTGACCAGGCAAGCGAGGAGGCCCGCAGCGCACGAGGCGCGCCAGAGGGGACCGTGCGCATCTCCTGCACCGCGGCCTTCGGTGTGCTACACGTCAGCAGCCGTTTCCTGTTCGCCTTCCAGGATCGCTACCCTGACATCCTGGTTGATCTCAGCCTCACCGACGAGCGAATCGACCTTGTGCGGGAAGGCGTCGACATTGCCATCCGGCTCGGGCCGCCTGGTGATAGCTCGATGAAGTTGAAGTCTCTCGGCCAATCGCGGCGGGCGCTGGTCGCCGCTCCACAATATCTCGCCGCGCGTGGCAGACCGACGCGCCCGCAAGACTTGGCGAGTCATGAGGGTATCAGGATGTCCAACATCGCCGGCAGCGATCTGCTCGTGCTCCACGGGCGTCGCGGCGGCCGGCACGTGGTGCCGTTCCGGGGGCGCGTGCGTGTTGATCATGGACTTGCCGCACGCGAGGCGCTGGCGGCCGGACGGGGGATCGCGCCTGCACATCTCTGGCTCGTGGAGGATCTCCTTGCCGCCAACAAGCTCGAAATGGTCCTGCCCGAATTCTCGCCACCTCCCGTTCCGCTCAACATGCTGATCGTTCCCGAGCGGTCAGACATCGCCCGGGTGCGCCTGCTGATCGACTACCTCGCCGCGCAAATCGCGCGGACGCCGGGCCTCGAAAAGCCGGGGCTCACTGGTCGGACGTGACCGATCAAGCTCGGTCGAGCCCGCCGGGTAGGCTGCATGGCTCGCATCTCGCCTTCCATTGAACTCGCGGGCATAGGCCTTGAAAGTGGTTCAGGCCGCTCTAATTCCAACAGTGCAGCGTGCTGGATGCGCTGCCCCGGGTGCCTTCTGAGGACCCGGACATCGGGCGCCGGACACGGTGTCCGGCCGCTCGTAACCATGTTGCTCGAAAGGAGGATGTGGCTATGACCACCTTTGATTTCAGCCCGCTCTGGCGATCGACCGTTGGTTTCGATCGCGTGTTCGATCTGCTCGAAGATTCCGCTCAATGGACGGGCGACAATTATCCGCCTTACAATATCGAGCGGACGGATGAGGACCATTATCAGATCTCGCTCGCTCTGGCCGGCTTCTCGCCTGACGATGTGACCATTACGGCGGAGCAGAACGTGCTGACCGTCGAGGGCCGCAAGGCCGACAAGGACCCCCATCAGTTCCTGTACCAGGGAATCTCGTCCCGCCCATTCCGGCGGCAGTTCAACCTGGCCGAATACGTCCAGGTGAAGGGCGCTTCGTTCGTGGACGGAATGCTCAAGATCGAACTGGTGCGTGAGGTCCCCGAAGCCATGAAGCCGCGCCAGATCCCGATCAAGGCCGGCAACGACAACCAGAAGCTCGAGCACATGCAGACGGGCTAAAGCGCGATGGGATTTGGAGGAATCGTCATCGCGCTTTAGGTTGTTGTTTACGCATGATCTTTGCGGAAAACCGCTTCGCACTTTTCCGGATCATGCTTTAGGCCTGCCGGCTGACTGTATCTCCCGCGCGGCTTGCGGCGACGCGGGAGATACAGCTCGTCTGCACCGGCCGGACGGCCGTTGCCGTTCGAACCGCTTCGGCGCGCATCCCAAGAGTTCGGAAGATAGCCATGGAAACTTGGATCTCAACGAATCTCCAGGACGTCGCGCGCCAGCTGCTTGCAGCTTTCGAACGCCACGGCAGTGCCGGCCGCCAGCCTCCCGGCAGAGTCAATTGCGGAAGAGCAAACGCATTCCGTGTTCTGGAGCCGAGGCGCGAGTGCTGACGTTCTCTCCTCGATCAATCGGGGTTACGCGGGATGGATGACTATCGAGATCTGGTGACTGTCAGCCTGGCGCTTGTGTGTGCCGGCGTCATGTTGGTCGCGGGGCAGCTCTATATCGAGCAACACCCTACACTGCCCGGTCGAGCTTCCCAGCAGCCTCAGACTTCGCCAGCCCTGATCTCGCACGCGCCGTTACCACAGGAGAACGCGACTGATCCGCACCAACGCGCCAAGAAGAACCGCACTGGCTGAACGTACAGCCTCCGGACGTGCCCCACTCTGCTCAAACAACGCGCAGCTCTTCCTTGGGCATTTCCCGGACCAGCGCATCGATGTCGGCCTGCTCCAGCGTTTCCTTCTCCAGCAACTTCTTGGCGGCGCGGTCGAGGATCGGACGGCGCGTGGTCAGTATGCCTTCGGTCCGTTCAAGAACGCGATCGACAATGTCCTTGACCTCGCGATCCACAGCGGCAGCGGTTTCCTCCGCATAGTCGCGCTCGCGAACTGGATAGGACCGGTCCGCGCTCGCCAGGAAATTTCCGGGATCACGCTCATAGGCGACGCTGCCAAGCTTTTCCGACATGCCGTAGCGCGTCACCATGCTGCGGGCGATGTCCGTGACGCGGCGTAGATCGTCGGCCGCTCCCGTCGAGAGATGGCCGAACACGATCAACTCCGCAGCTCGGCCGCCCAGCAAGACCGCCATCTTGTTCTCGAGTTCCTCCTTGGTCATCAGGAAGCGATCCTCGATCGGCCGTTGAATGGTGTAGCCGAGCGCGCCGACACCCCGCGGGATGATCGAGACCTTGTGCACTGCATCCACGCCGGGCAATGAGAGCGCGACCAGCGCGTGCCCCATTTCGTGAAAGGCGACGATCTCCCGCTCCTTGGAATTGAGCAGCCGATTGCGCTTTTCCAGGCCGGCGACCATGCGCTCGACGGCATTGTTGAAATCGCTCATGCTGACGGAATCGCCGCCGCGCCGGGTCGCCAGGAGTGCCGCCTCATTGACCAGATTGGCGAGATCGGCGCCGGTAAAACCTGGCGTCAATGCCGCGACAGCATCGGGTGCCACGTCGGCTGCGACCCGCACCGTCTTCATGTGAACCTTGAGAATCTCGATGCGGCCTTTCTTGTCCGGGCGATCCACCAGCACTTGGCGATCGAAGCGGCCGGCCCGCAGCAGAGCGGGATCAAGGATTTCAGGGCGGTTGGTCGCGGCCAGGATGACAAGGCCTGAACGGGAATCGAAGCCATCGAGTTCGACCAGGAGCTGGTTCAGCGTCTGTTCCTTCTCGTCATGTCCGCCAGCAAAGGGGCCGATGCCGCGGGCCCCGGCCCAGCGCGTCGAGCTCGTCGATGAAGATGATCGCGGGCGCCTTTTCGTGCGCCTGTTGAAACAAATCCCGCACGCGCGCGGCACCGACGCCGACGAACATTTCGACGAACTCCGACCCCGAGATTGAGAAGAACGGTACCTTGGCTTCGCCAGCCACCGCTTTCGCCAATAGCGTCTTGCCGGTGCCGGGCGGCCCGACCAGCAGCACGCCCTTCGGCATCCGGCCGCCTAGCCTGCCGTAGTCGGTGGGGTTCTTCAGGAAATCGACAACCTCCCGAAGTTCGTCCTTGGCTTCGTCGACCCCAGCAACGTCAGCAAAGGTGACGCCGGTGTTGGATTCGACGTAGATCTTGGCCTTGCTTTTGCCGATTTGCATCAGTCCGCCGCCAAGACCCCCGCCTTGTGCTATGCGCTGGCCGATGTACCACCAGACGCCAAAGAACAGCAGAACCGGCACGATCCATGAGAGCAGGTCGCGAAGGAACGTGCTCTCGATTTGCCCGGTGAAACGCACGTGGTATTTTTCAAGCTCCTGCGCGACGTCCTGGTCGACGCGCGTGGTCACGAATTGCTTCTGGCCCCCAGGCAGCGGCTCCTTCAGGATCCCCTGTACGGAGCGATCGGAGATGCCGACGCTGTCAACCTTTCCATCCCGGAGCAGTTGCTGGTACTCGCTGTAGGGGATAACGGCGATCCTGTTCGCCGTTACGATCGCGTACTCGATGAAGAACAGCGCACAGAGGGCGAAAATCGCGTAGGCGATGTTGAATCGGCTATTTTTGGTCATGCATAAAGCTCGATTTGTCTCCGGAACAACCGGAGAGGACGAGCTTGGTTTCAGCGGTGAGCGCCGGTTAGTCGGCTGCTCCGTCGGACGCTAGTTGCGTCCGTGGAGAGCTTGACAGAAGGCCCGGCGGGAGCCGGGCCTTCTGCTCATCACCAGCCATACCAGAAGGGATAAGCCGGTCGATAGTAGCGAACCACCCGATACGGGGGGCCGTAGTAGTAGGGTGGTGGGCCATAGACCGGTCCATAGTAGACCGGGGGCGCTGTGGCAGCCGCCAGTGTTCCGGCGAACAATCCGAGAGCAAGTCCTGGCCCAATTCCCGGACCGCCCCAGCCATGGTGATGCCAATGGGCGGCCGAAGCAGGGGCAACCGATCCAATGAGGAGCGTTGCCGCCGCGACGACTGCAAGAGCAAGCTTTCTCATGTCCCTTTCCTCAACCTCTTAAGCGCTCTGCGCGCTTGCTTCTCTATCGTGCTCCAATTAGCCGAAGCTCGGTTCGGCTATAGAACGAATTAGAACGGTTTGGAGCGAGTTCAAGTAAGTGGTTGACTAAAGAAGGTCGAGAACCGCGGTGACGTGAGGCGCAAACGATTTCGCAAGTCCAGCAGGGTGACGGCAAGTACCGAGGACCGGTGCTGCCTGTTCGATAGCGTACACCACGCTCCGCGCGGTGTCGGTCACCCGGCGCATCGTCGGCCACTCCCGTCGATAAACGACCAACACGATCAACTCAGCTGCTGGGCCCGCCGAGCCGTCGCGTTGAAGAGGCTCTGATGAAGCCAAGGACGGCTCCCCGTCTGCCGATCTCAACCGTTTGGATGCGGCTGTAGCCCACCCTGGGAGAGATCCCACCCTTGCGTTAAGATGCGCCGCAAGCCCCCGACCATCCCCTATCCCTAGGGGCGAACCTCGGCATCTAGTTCGGGCGGCGCATTCTCGCCATCCAAATAGGAGACGGCAAGCGCGGCCGCTTGGACGCCCGTCCGTCAATGCGGTGCGTCGGCCGGCCGCGCCGACGCAGGGACGCGCAGATAGCTGTAGAGCTGCAGCAGGATCAGAACAACGCAAGCGATGATGAATCCGAGGCCGATCGGTCGCTGCAGATAGATCATCAGATCGCCATGTGACAACACCATCGCCCGACGAAAGTTCTCCTCCAGCATGGGCCCGAGCACGAAACCCAGAACAATAGGCGCCACGGGAAATTAGAGCAGAAGGAAGATCGCACCGATACAGCCGAAGGCGGCGACGAGAAGGATATCGAACACGCTATTGTGCGTGCTGTAGACGCCCACCGGCAGACGCAAGAGCCGCACCCAGATCCCGATCAGCGGCACGGTCAGGTTCGGCTGCGGATGCGATAACGACATAACGCTCCGCCAGGAGGGATCGTCACACGAAGCTCTTCGACGCCCTGAACGGGGGATGTTATCTTCCCTTTGATCGAGAAGCGACCCACGTCGCTCAAACCGTGATTTGATCATCGCGCACCATCGGTGCCGTGCCACGGGCGCGCTCCTCTTAGCAATCGAGTTTAACGAGCTCCGGCAACGCGCCGCGTAGCTTCGGCTGCGCGTGCTGTGTCGTAGGTGGGCATTGCCGCGGATCCCCCAACTTTGCCCCTCTGATTAGAAATTAGTCAGGAAGTTGTGGCCCATCGGCGTCCGGTCGAATTACACCGTGTACCCCTTGTGCAGCCAAGATCAGATGCGCATAATTCGCTCGGCCGCTTCAATCGACGCTTTCCCAAGTGAGGAGCCCGATGATCGACTTGACAGGCTACAAGCTCACATTCGATGACGAGTTCAACGCGCGGAGCATCTCGCTGACCGGCGCTGGCACAACCTGGGGTGACACGCGAGCGCAATGGCTCGGCGACGCCTTTTCAGACGTCGGCTTCGGCACCAGCTCGTTTGTCGATCCCGGCTCGGGCTATGACCCCTTCTCTGTCTCTCAGGGCGTGCTTTCAGTCACCGCCGTTCCCGATAGAACGCCTTATGGAGTTCCGGGAGCCTGGGAATCCGGCTTGATCACCACGCAGGGACATTTCTCCCAGATGTACGGCTACTTTGAGATCCGTGCGGATTTCTCCAACCTGCCCGGCGCATGGGAAGCGTTTTGGCTTTTGCCCGACCATCCGATCCCTGATCCAGCTGGAGCCGGATACTGGCAGGAGCTCGACGTCGTCGAGAACTATGGCGTCAATGACGCGGCCATCTATAGCGGCATCCACACCACGGACCCGGCGCCGAACCAGAACTGGCAAGCGCTGCTCCAGGTGGCGAGCCTGATGCCGAACCCGGCCGGCTATCATACCTACGGCATGAATTGGGGGCCCAACCAGATCAGCTTCTACATCGATGGCCAGTTGATCGGGACGCGCGCGACTCCGAGCGACATGCACGGCCCGATGTATCTGATTGCGGACCTCGCTACGCAGTCGCCCGCTTCCGTCCGCGGCGTGCCGATCACCGCCTATATCGACTACATCCGCGTCTATTCTTCGGATCCAAACGCGCTCGCCGTTGTGCACGATACCGTCTCCTCGCCCGATGGATATGATCCCGGCCTCTACGGTGCCCAGGCGGCTTCGCAGACGTTTCCGCCGCCGACGGGCTCCGCGACCGTGATCGGCACCGGACCGGACCAATTGGTGTTGAAGATCAGCGAGGACGCTTATCTCGGTGATGCGCTATATACTGTCTCGGTCGATGGCGTGCAGATCGGAGGCACGCTCACCGCGCACGCCTCCCACGCGGCGGGACAGGACGAACTCATCACGGTGCAAGGCGATTGGGCTCCGGGCGACCACACCGTGCTGGTTCGCTTCCTCAACGACCGCTGGGACGGTACACCACAGAGCGACCGCAACCTCTATGTCGACGGTGCGACGTACAACGGCGTCAACGATGCAGCCGGTGCGATCGGAAACGCCGTAGGACAGAGCTTCCTGTTCACGGACAAGTCAGGCGGAACGACAACGCCGCCGCCCACCACGCCGCCGACGACGACGGGCTCCGCGACCGTGATCGGCACCGGACCGGACCAGCTGGTGTTGAAGATCAGCGAGGACGCTTATCTCGGTGATGCGCTATATACTGTCTCGGTCGATGGCGTGCAGATCGGAGGTACGCTCACCGCGCACGCCTCCCACGCGGCGGGACAGGACGAACTCATCACGGTGCAAGGCGATTGGGCTCCGGGCGACCACACCGTGCTGGTTCGCTTCCTCAACGACCGCTGGGACGGTACACCACAGAGCGACCGCAACCTCTATGTCGACGGTGCGACGTACAACGGCGTCAACGATGCAGCCGGTGCGATCGGAAACGCCGTAGGACAGAGCTTCCTGTTCACGGACAAGTCAGGCGGAACGACAACGCCGCCGCCCACCACGCCGCCGACGACGACGGGCTCCGCGACCGTGATCGGCACCGGACCGGACCAGTTGGTGTTGAAGATCAGCGAGGACGCTTATCTCGGTGATGCGCTATATACTGTCTCGGTCGATGGCGTGCAGATCGGAGGCACGCTCACCGCGCACGCCTCCCACGCGGCGGGACAGGACGAACTCATCGCGGTGCAAGGCGATTGGGCTCCGGGCGACCACACCGTGCTGGTTCACTTCCTCAATGACCGCTGGGACGGCACGCCACAAACGGATCGTAACCTGTATGTCGATCAGGCGACCTACAACGAAGCGGTCGTTCGGGGAGGAGCGATCGGAAGCGCGGTTGGACAGACCTTCGTCTTCCACGACTTGCTGTGATGTTGCGGCCAAAATGGCCGTGTTCCAACGCTGGGTCAAGACTGCCGAGGGCCAGTAACGGTTGGGCCAATTGAGCGTCAGCACTCATCATCCGACCGCGAATGATCCCTTCGCACTCCTCGGTCACATGGCACAGCCCTGCCATTGAGAGGAGGCCCGACAGCTATTCTCGCGTTAGACTACTGCGGAAAGCAACTGAGATCGCGCGAACATAGGTTTTGGCCGATCGATGTCCGCTGTGGGACCGAATGGCGAGCAATGCCTTGGCTGCCCTGGTCGGCAAAAAAGCCCCGAACACGAAGAACGCGGCCATCGCAAGCTTTCGAGCGGGCCCATAGGGTTCCACGAGAAGCCCTACGAGTAGCGCCGCAACGCTGATGGATCTTCGGGCTCTCCCCGTCACGATCTCAAGGCAATATTCGCGCTCACGATAGTAGAAGGCTTGTTGCGGCTGGATCAGCTCACGTCCGGGCGCGAAGCGCCTCACAATGTCACGGAGGTGCTCTGTGCGAAGCACGAATCGCCTCATATCACGCTCGAGCACGGGTGCCGTCGGAAGCTGCCCGAGCTGAGAGTCATTTCGGCCATGCACGCGATAATGCCCCAGCTCTTCGGAAAGGCTTACAACATCGCCAAACAAGGGCGCAGCAAACAGAATCACCCCGTCAACTGCTTTGTCGTAGTTAACTTCCCGCAGCAGTTCGCACACGTCACGGCGAAATACATTGCCGGAGGTTGGCGGCGTCTTATACACGCCGCGCCTGAGCACTTCGTCCAGCACGCGGTCTCGCTCTCGAAACGAATCTAGTGAGCAAAATGGACCCAAAGGATTGCCGTCAGCATCGATCAGTGTAAGCCCGAATTGCACCTTCGCAACGCGCTCGTCCAACTTGTCGAGGAGCTTCGTCAGTGAACCGGGCTTCAATTCGTCATCGGCATCGAGGAACAATATGAAGGGTGCTTGCGTGCTTGCCAGACCGTATAGGCAAGCCCCCAGCTGCCCCCGATTCTCGATCTTGAAAGCTTTGACGCCGGAGCGGGAAATAGCCTCCCACGAATGGTCAGTTGAGCCGTCGTCAATGACCACAAGTTCGCAGGCATCGCACTTCTGGTCCAAAACGCTTCTGATCGCGCGTTCGACGAAAGTTTCATAATTGAAGCAGGTAATGATAACAGCCAGCTTGGGAGCAAGACTTGCACCCGTTCGCGTGAGGGCCTCGAATGGATTGCCCAATGTGTCTGTTTCAAGCGCGTCCATGAACATGCCGGGAAGCTTCTTCATAAATCTGAAGCGTTTCACGGGCCACCCGATCTATTGTAAGAAAATCGAGATTGATTTGACTGTTTTTCTTCCACTCCAGCACGGCTTGTTTGTCCTCCAGCAAGGAGCGCAGCACTACGGCAAGCCCCGCCGGATCGCCCGTCGGAACGAGGATCCCCGCTCTGCCGCCATCGAGCATTTCAGGAATTCCATCCACGTTACTCGCGACAATAGCGCAACCAGCTTCGCGCGCCTCCGATAGTACCAGAGGAGCGGGATCGGCATGCGACGGAAGCACGAAAACATCTGCCCCGAGCAGAAATGGAAAAGGATTGTCTTGAGCACCCATGAAGGTGACCGCCTCCGCACACGCCATCGAGCTCACTTGCGTCAAATACTCGGCCCGGTGCGGACCATCGCCAACGATGTACAAATGCGCGGTATGGATGACCCTGTGCACCGCCTCGAACGCGGAAAAGAGGTCAGCGAGACCCTTTCTCGGATGAAGGCCGCCGACAAAAACCACTGCGGGCGATCGAAGTGAGGCGGGACTACGATCCTGTTTTTCGAGCCGTGCCGCACCGATTGTTCCATTAAGCACAACGCGGATCCGCGATTGTGGGACACCGCGTTTTCGCATTGAAGTCCCGACGGCAGCACTGACGGCGATTACTCGTGCGCCAAGCCCCATGAGAATTGCACTTCTCTCAAATTCGTTGTGCACGGTTGTGACCAGTGGAATCTTGAGCAGTTTGCAAATTGGCCAGGCAAGCACGGCACTCGTCATCATGTGGGCGTGCACGATGTCCGCTCGCCAATCACGCACGAGCCGATACAGCAGTGATGCGCCGTCGACGAGCTTCTTCGGTCGACGCTCAATGCTCACCTGCATTGTTTCTACGTTGTTCGAGGCGAGCAGCAGATCAAAATCGCCTCCGCTGCTCGCAACAGCAACCTGATGGCCCAATTTGGCCTGGGCACACGCTAAGTCCACGGCGGCATGAACGTGGCCATTCAGGCGGCGCGTATGGTTGAGCAATTGCAAAATGCGCATCGAAACCTGCTTGAACCCACGTCCCGATCAAGATGAGCCTAATGTTCGGCTTGGCAATGGCAAAGCACAGTTTATAGGCTGAGAGTGCGACGTCCATTTGCATGACCACCCGACGCGCAAATATGCAGCAGCCCGCGAGACGCCGGTTGGCTGCAAGCGAACAGCTCAACCGAGAGAAGAAAGGTACGAGTTCTGTTGCGAGCTAGTTGGCTCTGAGGTATCATTATGCCAGGGTCGGGCGGCAAGAGAATGCTGACGCGCTGGAGTACATCCACAGAATCTCCGTTTTCGCCCCAAGTTTAGGCTGTCTAGTATACGGCAGGTGTGATCTTGTCGTGTGGATCAGGTTTCGTTAGACGATCGATCACCGCCGGGCAGAGTTGCTGGCGCTCGGTGACGCACCCACCTCAATTCTTCTGAAGAGGCTTCGCACGCCTCGAAGGCACAGCATGGAATACGCCGCAGTTGGGCTGGCCATTTTCGGAGCGCTCTTGGGACTCCGTTTCCGATTCCGCGTATTACTACCCTTCCTTTTGCTCTTGTTGTTTGTCTCGCTCTTTGTTGCGTTCGGGCAGCGGCTCGGTACGGGTGAAACTGTGCTGCTAATCGCAGCCGCCCAGGTCATTTTGCAAGCCAGCTACGTCATTGGACTCGCAGCTCGCCGCATTTTTCCCGCGACGCACCACAAGCTGCCTGCGACAGACAAGCTTCCAGTGACGGAAAAGTAGTTGACTCCCGATAACGGCGGCCGGTTGAGCCAGTCCGTGGCGTGATAGCCATGATTGCGATGGATGGGGCGGCGCGCATCCTCACGTCGCAACGACCAGCAGCGAGTATCCGCCAAGCAATCGGACTGCAAGATCAGGTTCAGCAGCAAAGAGCAACCGACGCGGCAAGCGCATCAGACGACTGGTCAAGGCTTGGTTCGGCAATTCCAGGCGGCTGGCCGTATAGCAATGGTCTACAATCGTGTAACCGCAATCCTCAAGGGTCGCCAGCGCAGACTGTTTGAAGAAATAATGAATGTGGCCCACGTTTCTTCTGAGTTCAGCAATCGGCCACGCTCGCAGAATGGATTGCGCGGATAAATCCAAAGGGATGTGAAAGACCTTGAATTTACCAAAAGGTCGCAATCGCTTAATGAACGAAATGTAGTCCTCCACATGCTCTATGACATCAATGATAAGCACAACGTCGAATTGCAAGTTGGGTTCGTTCAGCAGGTCCTTCAAGTAGAATTGCGTGTGCTGCGTCGCTTTCGGTGCTGCCCGCCGGAATGCATCAGGTGAGACTTCGT
The DNA here is from genome assembly GCF_054057995.1 of Bradyrhizobium sp. USDA 4486. Lineage (NCBI taxonomy): Bacteria > Pseudomonadati > Pseudomonadota > Alphaproteobacteria > Hyphomicrobiales > Nitrobacteraceae > Bradyrhizobium > Bradyrhizobium sp. USDA 4486. The sequence goes on along the minus strand of NZ_JBSRZV010000001.1, from coordinate 174,829 downwards.
AGCCTGACAAGCGCGCTGTAGGAAACGTTCTTTCTAGATTCAACAGAATCTCACCGGTCCCGCACCCGATTTCGCATATATGCTCGTGCGGCAGGTTGTTTCTTTTCATTATGCGCTCGATTTGGCCGGCCTTCCAAGGCGCATCTTCCTCGTGCCACGTAGGGTTGTTCTTACCATAGCCGTCCCCTTCGTATAGCTCTTTCATTGTAGAGATCCCTTCTTGCTTAAACTGTCACGCATCAAATTCGGCAGATGAAGCAGGGCCGCATATTAGAAGACAAAGCTCAATCAACGCGGAGCCGGTATCGATCGACCGAGCTGCGCAAACTGTCCGCCAACTGAGCATACAGTACCTTGGCGTCATAGTGCGTTCGTACGGTCTCGATGGCGGCCCGACCAAGCAATTGACGATTTTTCCAGGCGTCAAGGATGGCCGCAGCCAATGCCTTCACGTCGCCGACAGGGAACAGAAGGCCATCGACACCAGGCGTCACAAGCTGCTCGAATGCTCTGATCCGGCTGAGAACCACGGCCGCGCCACAGGCCATCGCTTCTAGTACTGCGAGAGCGACCGCCTCGTTAGCCGAGGGCATCGCATAAACTCCGCAATTGCGAAGAAACTCGCGCACGTCAGATCGACCGACAAACCCGCGAAATCGAACTCTGCCGGACAATCCGAGACTTACAACAAGCCTATCCAAAACGTCTCTATCCGGCCCTGTGCCCACGATATCCAAGGTCCATTCGTCCGGCAGTTCGGCTAAAGCCCGAATGAGATCGCTGGTCCGCTTTTGCCTGTTCGTCAACCGCGCAATTGTCAGGATAGTCTTGCCCCGCGTTGCGGCGGCGTCCGGAAAGAATTGGGCGACGTCACACCCATTCGGCTGCAGTCGGGATCGACCACCATAATGCCTGACGACGTCGCATTCGCGTTCGGTCTGGCTGTAGCAAAGCGCCGCACTCGAAAACGCCCGGCGCTTGAAGAGCTTTACGACACGGTCCGGCAACCCGCCGTGATCTGCGCCGACTACCGGCACATCGACTCGCCCTACCAGATGATCGAACCTTCCACTCCAGTACTCTTGAACGTACAGAAGATCGATCTCGTCTTCTCTCAAGGCATGGTTAAGGGATTGCATGAAGGCGATCGTGTTCAGCCGTTCCTCGGCATAGAGAGACCAACGCGTCCGGCGGATCAGCCGCTTCACCCATATGCGCTCGATCAGATTGTACCATTCGTCGAGCGGCAAAAACCGGACGGCTATGCCGAGATCCGTGTCATATCTCCCGGCCTCGCGGAGTGACGGAATGTAGAGCAATGGACTGATGCCATTTTGCTTCAAACCGCGCGCGTAGTACCACGCCCAGTCATTTCGGTAGCTCGCAAGATAGCTCGATCGCGTCTGATGCAGGACCCAGCCGAAGAACCCTTCGAACGAACTGCAGCTGAGCAACATTGCAACGTTGATGGAATTTCCCCCACCCATGGGTTCAAGCGCCGACATGGCGAACACACCCCACATGCGTCGCTTGCGCCTGGTTCATCGCAATACACCCCAGCTCATCGACTGCTGCGCATTGGCGGATAGGGCGGACGAGCGATCAAGCGTCGCGGCCGGCCATTGTTCGCGATCCATTTCGGTCGCTCCCCGCACCCGAGCGTACGTACCAGCCATCCCATTGAGAGAACTCTTTGAAAACCCGTGTGTATCCGTGTCTCGTCAAAATCGCGTCAATTGCCGCCTCGGTCTTCCTGTTCTGCTCCACCGAGATAAGATCTATTGCGTACCGCGAGAAGTCGAAGGCACGTAGAATGTCGTATTCGCTGCCTTCGGTGTCGATGGACATGTAGTCGATCTTCGCAGGCGCGTCGTGATCGACAAGAAGCTGATTGAGGGTCACAGTCTCGACTTGTATTTCCTGGCCCGCCGATCGCACCTCTGCGAAATGATCGCCACCAGCGAACTCGGCGACGCCGCTCAGCTCCGGATCAACAGAGTCCGTTATCAAGAAGCGTACCTTCGTACCCGAGCTTGAGCTGACACAGCGTCGATCGATGCTCGAACTGCGATTTTGCATGAGCGCCGAATGCCAGAGTGGATTGGGCTCAGCTACAATGCCTTTCCAGCCGTACTTTTTCTCCAATAGCCAGGTGTTACTATTCAAAATTCCATTGGTTGCTCCAAACTCGACAAAATAGCCTCCGCGCCTCTCGCCAAGCTCGTACCCCACCCAGAGGTCCTGGAGTATCTGTGATCGGGATTGATGGCGGTTCAAGAAGCAATACGCCAAGAACCGAATTTCCTCCATTTGGCTAAAGCGCTCAACCTCAACACGTTGCAGGCGGATCGCATTAAACATCATCCTACGGAGCGAAGGACTTTTCGCCGCCTGACTAGCAAGGGACGCAAGCGCCGAGAGGCCGCGCTTCGCAAAAACTGTCATCGTCTTGCTCTAAAAAGTTCGCCCAAACAACTCGTCTTCAACATCGACCAAGCACATCAGCACAACTCTCATCAACGCTACTCAGCGTGGTCGACTTGAATTGGCACGCAAAATGCTACAAGGGATCAGTTGATATGGGCAACAGCTAATTTTGGAACCTTGTAGTGCAGATCATAACTGCAGGCATTCGGTGTTTTGAAGTGAGGTAGTCGTCACCAGTTTGGAGTTTTCGATTATGAGTCCACAGGAACTTGCTGCGTCCATCAGCTCTTCCGGTGCGATCGATCTGATTTCGACTGATGTTTTCGATACGCTTCTCTTGCGAACAACGAGATCCGCTCGCTCACGCATTAGGCAAGGTGAGCATTTATTCAGCAGATCTCTTGCCGCGCGCGGGTGGCAGATTGAGCCATCCTTGCTGATGACCGCGCGAGCTGAAGCGGAGCGGCTGGCATTTAGGGCACTCGAAGTCGGTAGATCCGGCGAGGTCCGATTGACGGACGTCATCGGACGGCAACTCAAAATGTTGGGCCTTCCAACCTCGGAGGTTGCAACGAGATTGGCGATTGAGCTGAACGTCGAAAAAACGTCGCTTATCCTAAACCGCCATTTGGCCAACGTTCTGCTCGCGCAGCGTTATGCAGGTCGTCGTATCGTTGCCGTCAGCGACACCATGCTGTCGTCCGAAAATGTGCGCGAACTAATTCGTCACTTTTACGTCCGGGATCTCATCGACCAGATCTACACCAGCGCCGATTGTGCACGTACGAAGCGGCAGGGCGATCTATTTCCTCATGTTGCGGAAACAGAAGGCGTCTCGTTGAGCCGCATCCTGCATATCGGCGACGACGTCCGAGCCGATGTGAGGAACGCGTCAGCACATGGCATCACCGCCATCCATACACCTCGCCCGATTTGGCTTGGCCATCTTCGCAAGGCAAACGGCGCCTTGGCCATGATGAGGGTCGCCCTCTCGTCCAAGAACCGCTTTGCAAGACGACCGCCGGCGACTCTGGAAAATGCCTTTGCGTTTGGACGTTTCGTCCTTGGGCCGATCGTTACGCAATTTTGCCTGCGCATTTGGCTTTATGCCGCCGAAGTTGAGGCCCACGACAGATCTGCGTTGTTGTTCTGCGCCAGAGGGGGTGTCGGAATTAGGGAAGCCTTCGAGCGGGTGCTCGCAAGACTTTCTCTTCCCCTGGGAATGCGGCGGGACAATATCATGGTTTCGCGACTGGTCGCCGCGCGAGCCGCAATTCTAACGCGCAGTTCTTCAGCGGTTGAGGAAATTGCCCGTGAATTCCGCGGTCGCTCGTTTTCAGACGTAGCGAGCGCACTCGGCGGACGCCGGTACAGCCTTCCAGACCGATGGAACAAGCCGTTTGTCGCGAGTGACTTTCTCGAAATGCTTTTTGATAATTCCGCTAAAGAGGTGTTGTCCGACATACGGCAGCAAAATGCCCTGTTCGAGCGCCACTTTTCAACGCTTCGTAACGATTCCTCACGGATACTACTTTGTGACACAGGCCTTTACGGCAGCACTCAGCGCCTGCTGGCGAGCGCCTTCCCCGCACTTAATATCGAAACTATTCAATTCGCGCGGGCGAACTACAAACAACATGGAGAGGAGCATTTCCAAAAGGTCGCTGGCCTAGTGGTAGAGCGGAATTGCTATAGCCCTCTCGACGTTCACTCATGCGTGTTGCGGTACTGGCATCTCATCGAGAGCCTTTTTGAGCCGGCGATTCCTTCAGTTCGGTTGTTCACGGACGGCGGAGGGGACGAAGTTGCGGCCAACTGCGGCGACATCCGGTACGGGTTCATTGATCCAAGCCACAGAAACGATCTCCTCTCGGGAACACTGACTTACATCGATGAGCTTTCGATCGAAGGCGCAGCCAAAGCGTCCGCGGATGCCGAGTTGGCTTGGCTTCGCCTGAAGAAGGCCATCACGCGCCCCACCGCCGGAGTGTTGCGTTGCCTCGACCTTCCCGGCCGATCGGTGGACTTTGGCCGGCCGGATGTCCTGAACGTGTTTGGCCCACGTCAAGCTGAACCGACGTTTAGCAGATTGGCATCGCTCCGAGCCGAACTGTGGCGCGAAGGCGCGATAGCTCGGGAATTTCCCATCCTAAAGCATGCTCTCCTGCCTATGCTCGATTCCGTGCACTCAGTGCGAGCGGTGATAGCGCGCCCATGATGAAGGTTGTCACAAATTGAAAGATGACTCAGCGAATCTCCAACATCGATCTGACCAGAGCACGATTTGATTACCGAGGACGTCATGGGAAGCAGTCAGGACTATCGAGGTTAGCGCGCAATGAGTGTAGAACCGATCGGAGTGTTGACCATCCTGCTCGGTTTGCTTTGCCTGCCTCTCGGCCAGCGAGCCACGTTCAGCGTGCTCATCTGCACAACGCTATTCGGAGCTGCTGCCGCCATTCTCGTCGGCGGTGCGAACATACAACCAGCTCACCTGTTTCTGGTTTTTGTGCTTGCAACGGTGCTTGCCCAGCGGAACGTGGCCGCGGCGGCAATCAGGGCCGTGAGCTTCGGCCAGCCCGGCTTTTGGCTGTTATGCTTGGTTGTTTATGGAGTTGGCTCAGCCGTCCTGCTTCCGCGGCTGCTGGCTGGGGGAACGCCGATTGTTCCGTTGGGAGCGTCGGAATATGCCAACACCGGGTCAACCGTCCCTCTTGGCCCAGTGTCAAGCAATTTTACGCAATCCATTTACATGATAGCCAATCTCGCCTGTTTTGGCATGACAGTTGCGACCGGTTCGAGCCTCGGCGGCTTTCGGACCATTGTCGCCGCGCTGCTGAGCTACTCGGCGGGCAACGTCCTGCTAGCGTTGCTGGACATCGGCACGCACGCTACCGGGACGCAGGCTCTTCTCAGTTTCATGCGTAATGCTCAGTACGCCATGCACTTCGACGATGAGGTGAACGGCGCAAAGCGCATCGTCGGTTCTTACCCGGAAGCATCCGCCTTTGCGCGCGCGACACTGGGTGCCCTCGCATTCACGGGTACGCTCTTTCTCTTCGGCCGCAACATCGCCTTGACCGGCCTTCTGGCTGTCGCCTCATTCGCTCTCGTAATCCTATCTACGTCTTCTACCGGGCTCGCGAGCGCTCCGTTGGTGCTCTTGATCCTATACATCTCGATGCTGTGGCGCACTGGCTTTGACCCTACTCGCCCTTTCAGTTCGGCGGCTGCAATATGCGCCCCTGTCCTTCTGATCACATTGATCCTTGCTGTGCTTCTTGATGAGAGAACCTCGGAAATCGTGCAGCGCTACGCCGACACGCTCATCCTCAACAAGTCGTCTTCGACTTCAGCTATCGAGCGTAGCTCCTGGAATGCTTATGCGATGCAGAACTTCTTTGATTCTCTCGGATTGGGTGTTGGGTTGGGCACCGTGCGCACCTCGAGCCTTCCGATCGCACTCCTCTCAAACGTCGGAATCCCCGGAACGGTCTTCTATTTGCTTTTCGTGGCGACAGCTCTGTTTGGGCAACGAAACGCGCCCCATACGATTGAGGCGGACGCTTGCATTGCAGCCCGGACCGCCTGCCTGGCGCTCATGATAGGAGACACTTTGGCTGCTCCGACCGTGGAGCAAGGCCTGCTGTTTTATGCTCTTGCCGGGCTTGCGTGCTCCTCCCCCCGTGATCAGCGTGCACCCGTCCTGCTCGCGTCTTCCCCCGCGTCAGGAGCCAACGCATGAGCTCGTCCGCCGGATTCGGGATAAATGGCCGGTTCTTGACTCAACCGCTAACGGGTGTTCAGCGATACGCCCATAACGTCAGTGCCGCCATGAATCGAGCACTCGCCAGGCGGGGCAAAGCAGCGGCGATCATTGCTCCAGCTGATGCCGCCGATCCGGGATTCCAGTCGATCCCCCTCCTAACCGCCGGGCCGCTTGCCGGTCACCTCTGGGAGCAGGTGGTACTTCCGGCGCGATGGCCGGACCGGCTCCTCAATCTTTGCAACACCGCGCCAGCGATCAAGTCCGATCAGGTCGTATGTATCCACGACGCGAACGTCTTTGTTGCGCCGCAGAGCTATCGCTCACTGTTTCGCATGACGTACCGAACCCTGCAGCCGTTGCTGGCGAAGCGCGCTGCCAGGATTGCGACCGTCTCGGCCGCCTCAGCCCGCCAAATTGCTTGTCACCTTCCCGTGCGCGCCGCCGACATTGCGGTCCTTCCAAACGGCCACGAACACGCATTGGCTTGGGAGCCAAGGCGCGCCCACATCGCCCCCTCGTCCGTGCCCGACGGACGTTTTGTATTGGCGCTGGGATCGCGCGCGTCCCACAAAAATCTGCAGCTCGTTCTCAAAATCGCACCGGAACTTGCAGCGATGAATCTCAGCGTGATTATTGCAGGAGGAGGCGCGGATATTTATACCCCCGAGAGCCTGACCAGCGCGCAAGGGGTAAAACTGCTCGGCTACGTTACGGATGACGATCTCGCGTATTTAATGGAACGAGCCTTGTGCTTGCTGTTTCCGTCGTGGACTGAGGGATTTGGACTTCCCATCATTGAAGCAATGGCCCGCGGATGTCCGGTTATTTCATCCAATCGCGCCAGCATGGCTGAAGTGTGTGGCGATGCAGCCCTTCTTGCCGCGCCCGACGATCCTGCCGAATGGGTTCGACAGGTTCGACAGCTCGCAAGTTCGGCGGACCGAAGAACTGAACTGGTCGGAAGAGGACGACAGCGGCTCCGACTGTTCTCATGGGAGAGTACCGCGGCCGGCTATCTCGAGCTCATGCAAGAGCCGAAGCGTTCCCTGAGCGCACGCGTAGCGAAAGAGCAGCCCCTACCGAGCATTGCCGTCGCCGTAGCAACACGAGGCCGCCCTGAAATCGTCACGGCCACCCTTACGCACCTGCTCCGGAATCAGACGCTGCAGCCTAAGTCTGTCGTCGTCTCCAGCGTCGTGCCGGAGGACGCCGGCGAAGCGGCGAACCTGCCGGGGGTTCGAGTTGTCCTTGGTCCTCCTGGATTGCCGGCTCAGCGAAATACTGCCCTCGCTGCCCTGGGTAATGCGGCCGAGGTCGTGGCTTTCTTTGATGATGATTTTGTCGCGGATCCGGACTGGTTAGCGGCCGCCGCGATGATTTTTCGCGACGAGCCGGATGTCATCGGGCTTACGGGCTATCTCCTTGCTGATGGCATTCACGGGCCGGGATTAAGCTTTGACGAAGCGCTGAGCATCCTTGCAGCAGAAAGCGGCCCGCAAGCCCCGATACGGATCGAGCCGTTTAGTCCATATGGCTGCAATATGGCTTTTCGTGCCTCGGCGATCGGCGATACGAGGTTCGACGAGCGCCTTGTACTCTACGGTTGGCAGGAAGACAGGGACTTTGGTGCGGCGCTCGCGAAGCGGGGGGGACGCCTGATCAAATCAGCGCGTGCGCGCGGTGTTCATATGGGTGTCAAGGGCGGACGGGTTGCCGGAGACAAGCTTGGCTACTCCCAGGTGGTCAATCCAATTTACTTGGTGGGTAAAGGTACAATGACCGCCCGTCAGGCCGCGAGCCATATCTTTCGGAATGTCGCCAGCAATCTTGCACGTTCCGCGAAGCCTGAACCCTTTGTCGATCGGCGAGGCCGGTTGCGAGGAAATATTCGCGGCCTCTCTGATGTATTGCGAGGGCGCATTGAGCCAGAACGTGCGGCAACGATCATAGGCGCAGGTGACAAGATGAAGTCAGCCTCGCAAGTATCTCTCTCAGCGAAAGGCAATAGCGATGGGTCTGCAGATTTGTAGCGCGGCTCAGTGCGCAACCTTCCGGCGTAATGCGGGCTGGTTTGCGATAAGCGTGCAACGTCCGCAACACGCCACGGTCGTGAAGGACTAGGCGCAGCTCGTGCTGACTCGCAAGACCATCTTGGGGGCGGCGTGGACGGTCTCGTCCAGGTTGTCAGGCCGACTCATCGACTTCTTTACTCTTCTTGTTCTGGCTCGGCTTCTGACACCTGGCGACTTTGGGCTTACGGCAATCGCCGCTACGTTGATTACGATCGCGGACATGGTGCTCGAGGTACCAACGCTCCAAGCCCTTACACGACTGCCCCATGTGAAGAAGTCGCATCTGGATACAGCATTTACCTTGAGCATGATCAGGGGCGTTGTACTGGGCTCGGTGCTGTTGCTCGCCGCATGGCCGTTTGCACATCTTTACAAGGATCCCCGGCTCGTCGCGCTGATTCTGGCGAGCGGGATCGGACCTTTAGCACGCAGCCTCTACAGCCCGGGCATGGTTGAATACGTCCGCAGCATGAGTTTCAGGCAAGTGTTCGTTGCTGAGATCGCCGGCAAGCTCATCGCTGCTGCAACCGCGATCGCCCTGGTGTCACTCGGAGCCGGTTATTGGGCAATTGTGGCCAGCGGCATGTCTGCGGCCATAGGGGCCACATCGGTGTCATACCTGTTGGCACCTTATAGGCCGCGCCTGACGCTCTCCGAGTTTCAGGAATTCTCGACTTTTCTCGGCTGGCTCAGCGGAGCGCAGATCCTAATTGCCTTGAGCTGGCAATTTGACCGCATCCTCCTCGGGTTCTCATTAAGCAAAGCCGCGCTCGGTCAATACACGATCGCCAGCGATCTCTCAGTCATGCCCACTCAAAGCCTGATTGGCCCGGCCATGCAGCCTCTCATGGCGGCATTAGCACAGATCAATCAAAGCGTGGACCGACTCCGTAACGCATATTCAAAGGCATCCCGCTTTACCATGCTCCTCGCAGCACCAACCTGCATCGGGATGTCTCTGACATCTGATCTGATCGCCGACGTCCTGTTGGGCCCGCAATGGCACGATGCCGGCCTCTATCTGCGGTGGCTTGCTCTCTCGACCGTTCTCAGCGCCTTCTATCAGCCTCTGCATTCTCTAGCGCTTGCGACCAACCAGACCAGTTTCGTGTTTCGTCTGACCTTTGTTGAACTGTGTTCCAAGGTCATTCTGATGTCTCTTGGTCTATATTTTTACTCGCTGATCGGGGTCATCGCCGCGCGCGGCCTGGTCTCCTTCATCTTGTTTGTCCTTTCACTTCTCGCCGCCCGACAACTTGTCGGCACCAGTGCGGCTTCGGAACTAGCCAAGCTCTGGCAAGTGGCCGCTGCATGCGCAGTCATGACCATTTTGGTTATTGCCTTGAGACACACGCTTACTTGGACACGTATCCCTGCTCTGTTGGAGCTGGGGACGGTCTCGCTATTTGGCAGCGCAGTCTACGTGGCCTCGCTGTACGGCTTTGGAATCCGACTCACAAAAAGTTTGAAGGCCGTGTAATTCATGACCGGAATTAGCGCATCTGCTGGTGATATCCGCGGCCACCATCAAACGGAGCCTGTCACATGAATGGCAGTATGCTTGCAGGAGGCGGCGCCCTCCTTGCCCTCGGTGTTTCCATCCGTTGTGTATTGGCAGCCGAGCCGTCACAGTCATGCGAATTCCGCCCCGTATTGCTCGAGGAGTTCGACGAGCTCCGTGCTTCGGCCAACCGCATCGGCCCCGCGCGGTGGACGGCGCACACGCCGTGGGCTGGCGATTTTGGCGACGCTACATTCGCAAACCCCGGACCGAAAGGGCCGTTCAAGGTTGAGAATGGAATTCTTTCCATCACCGCTTCGAAGGATCAAAACGGCCGGTGGACGTCAGGACTTCTGGCCGCCGCCGATGCGTCTGGCGCAGGGACCGGAACGCGCTACGGCTATTTCGAAGCACGAATGAAGATGCCTGCAGGCCGCGGCACTTGGCCGGCATTCTGGCTTGCCGCCTTGAAGCCGGCGGCGATGGCCGAGGGCAATGTCGAAATCGACGTCATCGAATACTACGGGCAATTTCCGTCTGCTTATCAAGCCGCGACGCACATCTGGTACAAGGATCCGCAGAAGACGCGCGGCGAGGCTCAGAGGATCGATATACCCGCCGATACTCTCGTTAACGAGTTTCACACCTTCGGCGTCGACATCTCGCCGCAGGCTATTGTGTTCTTCTTGGATCGCAAGCCGGTATGGACGCAGCCAACTCCTCCCGAGCTCGACGGCCCGCTCTATCCTCTTGTGAATCTTGCGCTCGGTGGAGGGTGGCCGATCGACCAGACCCCCAATCCCTCCACACTGCTCATCGACTATGTTCACGTATTCGCACGCGACGCAGGCCCACCCGAGGGCTGCCCTCCAGGCCCCGCGATGCTCCCCCCCTGAGTTCTACGAGTTCTTCGCGACGGCGAGCAGCCGATTTATCTTGCTTGCATGAAGTGACGCCATGAAAGTTGCCATCGTACACTATTGGCTCGTTGGAATGCGCGGCGGCGAGAAAGTCGTTGAAGCGCTGTGCGAAATGTATCCGGGCGCAGACATCTATATACACACGTCTATGTTCCGGAGATGGTCTCGGAGACTATTCGCAAGCACCGCGTTGCTTCGACATTCATAAACAGGCTTCCGCGCGCGCGGCAAATGTACAAGTCCTACCTGCCTCTGATGCCGATGGCGCTGGAGCAGCTCGATCTGCGGACATATGACCTGATCATCAGCAGCGAGTCGGGGCCTGCAAAGGGCGTCATAGCGCCGCCCGGCGCGTTACACGTCTGCTATTGTCACACACCGATGCGCTACATCTGGAACATGTTCCACGACTATCGGGAGACTGCAGGTTTCCTCACTCGGTTGGCGATACCGCCACTTGCGCATTACTTGAGGCTTTGGGACGTCTCCTCAGCCGCCCGCGTCGACAGCTTCGTTGCAAATTCCGCAACGGTTGCAGCGCGTATCCGTCGCTACTATGGCAGCGATTCCACCATTATCCACCCTCCCATCGATACCAAGGCGTTCTCACCGGTGCCATGCTCCGAACTGGCGGACTACTACCTGATGGCCGGCGAGCTCGTCTCCTATAAGCGGCCCGATCTTGCGGTACGCGCCTTTAATGAAATGAAGCTGAACTTGGTCGTAATAGGCGGCGGTGAAATGCTTCCTGAGGTCTGCCGCCTTGCCGGTCCGACAGTCTCAGTACTCGGACCGCAGCCGTTTGCAATCCTCAAGCATCACTACGCGCGCTGCCGCGCGTTGATTTTTCCCGGTGAGGAGGATTTCGGAATGGTTCCCGTCGAAGCCATGGCGAGCGGCCGTCCCGTTGTTGCCTTTGGACGCGGGGGCGCGACGGAGACTGTCGCAAGCGACCTGACCGGCGTTTTCTTCCAGGAGCAAACCGTCGATGCGATCGCGGATGCCGTTAGGCGACTTTCCACTATGGAGTTCGACTCCGAGGCCATCGTTGCACATGCCGCGCATTTCAACCGCGAGCAATTCGTCCGGAAGATGCGAGCCCACATCGACGCCCTTCTCGCGCAACGCGATCTTGCTGGACAGAACCTGCGGGACCAATCCTCGTTTCGCCGCCAAAGGGCCGCCACTTGAGGGGATAATTGGCCCGTCTTTGTAGCCGCACCATCATGGGGGGCGTCATCAGTCTGTGTTGGACCCGCCCTAGGCTGACGATCGCGGTCTGCTGGCGAAGCATTCGCAGGCACGGGTTCGCTGCAGCCGGCACCGCATTGATCAAGCAGCAGGCAATGCTGCACTTTCTTTGTGCTCCGAACGCGCGAGTTGATCAGCAATACTGGCTTGTACAGAGCTACCCCTAAATGGGCTTGCACTCGGCCCCATTTCTGCAAGCAGGTCTCATTTGAGGATATAATTTCAATTGAGTGAGGGCAGCAGCGCGATGAACATTGCCGGCGACCTTCGGCCCCTCGTTAGCCTAGCAGACAGCGGCTTGGATGCCCAGACGAAGTCGTTGCTCCACTTGCGGGACTTCCTCCGTCGCGAGTGGCGTCTCATCGCTTTTGTGACGGTTTTGTCATCGGCGCTTGGAGCCACCTATGTTGGACTCGCTCCGCGCAAATTCACCGCACAGACCGATATGTTCGTGGACACCAAAGGTATCACCTCGCCCCAGTCCGAAACCTCACAGGAAACCCGCGGTGTAGACGACTCGATCGTCGAAAGCGAGATTGAAACCACAAAATCGGAAAAGGTCGGCAAGTCCGTCATACGCCAATTGCATCTCACCGAGGACCCGGAATTCGTCGGATCTGGCCACGGACTCCTTGGCCGCGCTGCCGGACTATTTGGACTGGCTACGAAGTCTGATGAGCGCCTCTCCTCTGCCGAGCTTGAGCGTCGAGCACTCGCAACCCTCAGCGACAATTTGCGAGTTACGAGATTGGGCCGCAGCTATGTCGAAGAGATTGCCTATACCTCCTTAGATCCAGATAAGGCTGCGCGAATTGCCAACGCCTTTGCCGAGGCCTACATCGAATATCGGCTGGAGGCCAAGTATGAGGCCACGCGTCGCGCTAGCGTTTGGCTTGAAGAGCGGATCAGCGAGCTTCGCCAACAGGCCAGTAGAGCCTACAAGGCGGTTCAAGATTTCAAGGCCGAGAACGGCATTATCATCGGAGTGGAAGGAAAGCTCGCGAGCGACGTCGAGCTCGACCAGCTGGGCGTGGCGCTTGCAAAAGCCCGTGCTGATACCAGCCAAGCGCGGGCCAAGCTCGATCGGATACAGCTCATACTTGAACAGCGTCCAGAGAAGGAAAATTTCACCATTCCCGATCCGGTTGTCACGGACGCCCTCAACAGCCAGGTCATCACCAAGCTTCGGCAGAAGTTCCTCGAGAATCAAAACAGACAATCCGAATGGAGCACCCGGTACGGTGTCGACCACGAGGCAGTGAGAAATCTTCGCTCTGAGATGGCGGCGCTGCAGCGTTCGATTTGGGACGAGATTTCGCGTATCGCGGAGAGCTATAAAAGCGAGCTGCAGATCGCGAAATCCCAGGAAGAGGCCATCGATAAGCGAATGATCGAGATCTTCCAACAGTCCGGATCAACGCGACAGGCGCAGGTCAGACTCCGCGAACTGGAGACTGGAGCAAACACATATCGCGGAATTTACGAAGCCTTTTTGTCGCGGTTTACGCAATCGGTTCAACAGCAATCATTCCCGTCGACCGAGGCTCGCGTAGTGACGGAGGCCTCGGCTCCGCGCAAGCCAAGCTCGCCCAAAGTAGCGATCACTATGGCCTTTGCTGTCATGTGCGGATTGGGACTTGGTGCACTGAGCGCAATAGCCCGCGAGCAGTTCATGCATCGTCGGGTCCATACGCGTGATCAGCTTGAAACGCTGTTGGGGACGAGTTGCCTCGCCGCTTTTCCTCAGCTATCCAGACTCAAAGCCAGATTACGCGGTAGACCTTCAGCGTTTCGCCAAATCAACGACGCGCCTCCTTTCTCGGCTACCGCTGAGGCGCTGCGCTATATCAAGGTTGCGATTGACCTTTATCCCGGCGGCGCCAAAATCATTGGCGTCACTTCAGCGCTCCCCGGCGAGGGCAAGACGACGGTCGCGGCTGCGGTTGCAGCTTTCCTGGCAAAGACCGGAGCGCGCACACTCGTTATTGACTCCGACTTGCGCAGTCCCGCTCTGTCGCAAACGCTTGGTTATATCGATGAACGCGGGTTGCAGAGGATGGCCGCAGAGGGCTTGGCAGTGGCCGACGTCGTTATCCCTGATCCCAACTTCAAATTCGATGTCATACCGTCCTCCGCTACCGCGAGGCCCTCGAACAGCTCCGACGTTCTCAGTGCGCCTTCGATCAGGAAAGAACTGGAAAGGGCCCGCCAAGACTACGACTATATCCTATGCGATCTGCCGCCGATCCTACCGATCGTTGACGTAAAGGCGGTCGCGGGGCTGTTCGACGCATTTATCATGGTGGTGGAATGGGGCAACTCGACCGATGAGGTCCTCAAAGCCGTTCGTTCATCGCCTCTGCTTTCGGAGCGACTGGTTGGCGCGGTGCTGAACAAGACTGACGAGACGTTTATGCGTCGCTTCGAGGGCTATTCCGATCGGCGCTACGCCTACTACACGAAATAGCCCACAGCGCCGAAACACTGGTCACAACCTCAAGCTAAAAAAGACGCTGCTGCTGCTAAAACTTTAACCTTGCGTTAACCGATCGGCAGCCGCAAGCTTCGCATTGCACAACACGAGGAAGAAAATCTCGAGCTGTCTATTTTCAAGAGTTCATAAGTTCTGCTTGATGGAGTACCGCAATGGCCGATTTGGTCGATACTCGCGGCAAGCTGTCTTTTATCGGCGAGACGTCTCATCCGGCGCAAACGGTGAAGTGCCCCACAGGTTCAGCAACGAAAAGAGTGCTGGACGTTATACTAGCAAGTTTCGGTGTGCTGCTGTTATCCCCCCTATTCTTGATCTGCTACACAGCCACGGTACTTTCTTCGCCAGGTCCAGCACTTTTCCGCCACCGGCGGGTCGGTTTCAATGGCGAGACTTTCGCTTGCTTAAAATTTCGAACTATGGTCCCGGACGCGGCCGAACGACTCCAGCGATTATTGGACTCTGATGCTGCCGCCGCTGCTGAATGGAACGCCGCTCGCAAACTGCGTTGCGATCCTCGCGTAACGGTCATCGGCACATTGATGCGGAAATCCAGCCTCGACGAATTACCCCAATTGTTTAACGTTTTACGCGGCGATATGAGCATCGTCGGACCGCGGCCGGTGACCGAAGAAGAACTGGTTCGCTATGGGCACAATGTCGGTGCCTACCTTGCGTGCCGGCCAGGTATTACCGGGCTCTGGCAAGTGAGCGGTCGCAGTACCACCACGTATGGCAGGCGCGTGGCGTGTGACACCTATTACGCCCGAAACTGGTCCCTAGTACTCGACACCAAGATCATGCTCGCAACACTACCGGCCTTGTTCGAGGATGGAGCTTACTGACTCGGCGCTTCGAACGGTATTCGATGGGACTGCACGAGGATCGGAGAACAGAGATGAGCGCATATCCTCCAACCTCTATAGGTCCGGCGATCTTCGAGGCCGTTTGCGCTCAATGCGAAACTCTGGCCGTCACATTTCAACGCGCCGAGGGTGCGCTCGACAGCGCGCCGGTCTTTTGCAGCAATTGCGGTCGTCTGCGCGGTCTAATGGGAAGCATCAGAAAAATGGCTCATGAACCTGCAGCTGACCACTCCTCTGGTCGTCTGAACCAGCCCTAGCTGGAACTCTCAGCCGATCAGCGCCGAAGTGCGGCTTCCGCCTTCAAGGTCGAATCCCGAGCCGTTGGTTGATAGTCAAAGCTGCCTTGGCGTCCGATGGACTCAATTCCGAGTTTAGCCAGGACGGCCATCGCATGCTTGGCGTTCTCATCAGCGTTCTCAGTATAAATCGGATATGCGTTAGAAAGCAGGTGAGAGCCCTCTAGGCGAAGGTCACCCGAAAACAGTCGATTGGCTCTTGTATGCTCTCTGAAATCGCGGTCAGCCGCGCCGGCGTCCTGAGCAACATGCTCAGCATTGAGTTCTACTGAGAAGAATTCGCGTCCGCCGCATTTGCCGTAGAAATCGGAGTGCATCGTGAGGCGTTTCCACGCGCCCTTGCTCGAAAAGTTATACAAGATCGATTGCTTGAATCCACGTTGACCCGAATAGCTGTAAAAGAGGCTCATCAAAGTAACCGTTTTAAGCTCTCGTTGCGCCTCTAGACCGCATAGGGCCTGAATCTGAAATAGAGGGATGGTCGACACCAGACGCTCCGCGACAATCCGGCGGTCTCCCACGGCTATCGAAAACCTTCCATCATGGCTCTCAAGGCGGCCCATCTTCACGCCCAACAGAAAGCGCGCGCCCTGAGCCTCGAGCCGCTCCCTTGCCTTGTGATAGAGATATGAAAACCCCTCGCGCGGTCGAGCGAGTTGTTGATTGGGCGGCGACGGGGGAGCGGACGAAACGCATCGCCGAAGGACGTTGCGGAGACGTGCGTGCTCCTGGATCCAGAGCATTCTCTTCTCCGCGAACTTTGCGTCTACTTTGTCGGCTGGGAAACCATAAAATCGATCCAAATAGTACCCAAGGCCCGAGCGCATCAACATCCGCGCGCCAATCCAGAAGGTCGCGAAGTCTTCCGCACTGCGAATGTGGCGACGAGACAGACGGGCCGCGACAACGGAGCCCAAAATCAAAATCCATTCGATCGGACCAGCTCGCAGCAGATCATCTGCGATGGACAGCGGGTAGTGAGTCACAAATCCTTGTGGTGTCAGACGGCCCCACGATGGACTGATCGGGATATAGAGCGACAGCAGCTCCGGAAAGTGCGCCAACAGAGGCGAGTCGTCTTGGAAGATGTAGCTGCCCACATCGAAGGTATAGTCTCCGATTTTGCAGTCGATGTGATTGCCGCCGAGCCAAGAATATTCATCGATGACGAGCACGCTCCGCGCGCCTTGACGCTGTAAAATTGAGGCAGCAACCAGGCCGCTGATTCCAGCTCCCAGAACGACCGCATCAAACCGCTCACAGTCAGTGCTATCAGCCATCAGAGTGACATATGTTCAAAAAGATCATCCCTTAAATCAACGTAGTGAACCGCACCTCGAGAAAAAACACCAGCATAATCGATGTAACTCCCAAAGATGCGGCAGAGAACTGGCGGCCGAGCCAACGACGAGTAGAACGCGTTTCGCCGTCAGCGTAGGTTCGACTGTTCAAGAACAGCTCGGACCTCTGCGTCCATGAAAGTTTGGAGGCCTCTGCCAAGCAGCAAGCCTGCCAATTCGACTGTTTCGTTGTCGGTAATAACAGCGAATTTGACAAGCTCCGAGCACATCAATTCCGACAAGTCTACAGTAGCTCCGCAAGAAGCCGACGGAAATCCCTATCGATGCGCAATCATTATGCGGTCCGGCGAAAGAAGAAGGGCTGCTCGTTATGGGCGGCGGCGGGATGGCTGGACCACCGCCGAGGAGTGGCTCAATTTTGTGCATCGAGCGCCTACGATATCGCCTAGCCTCTTCGAGAGAGCGAATGCATTCTACCGGAATTTCAAGCTGCAGTCTCGAGGCCGGCGTTGGCCATCACGCCGCGCCTATCGCCTGATGCCGGTAATTTTTCACGAGTACATAGTCGGCCAGAATATCGAGGTATCAATTGACAGAAGAGAGGTTTGAAGTCCTAGACGCACTTCGGGGCTTCGCCGCCATTGGCGTCCTGCTCTTTCACCTTTCGATCGTCGGTGCACCGCAGTTGGCACCTCATGGTTATCTGGCGGTGGACTTCTTCTTCATGCTTAGCGGGTTTGTGCTTTCGCACTCCTATGCGAAGCGTCTTCAGTCTCGCAGACTAACAGTCGCCAAATTTCTTCTAATTCGCATGAAGAGGTTGTTGCCGCTTAGCCTGTTAGGGCTCTTGTTGGGAACTGGTTATTTCTTGCTTCGATTGGCGATGCAGACATATTCGCAGTACGCACTGTCTGACATTCTCGCCGGGACAGCCTTCAACGCGGCTTTGCTGCCTAAGCCCTGGGTAAGTCAGGCTCCTACAGATACGACATTTCCCACCAACACTCCGATGTGGTCATTGTCATTTGAAATCGCCGTAAACGTGCTTTGGGCGGCGTTGATATCCCGGCTAGATGCAAAGTGCGTTTGGACGATCACTGCTGTCACTGGCGGACTACTTACCCTAGTGATCCTCAATAGCGGTACCGCCGATCTCGGGGCTACGTGGACGACTTTTTTTGGAGGTGCTGTTCGCACCCTATTCGGTTTCTTTACCGGCGTCCTTGTTTGGTATTATCGCCCCAAACCATTCCTATCCACATTTCTACTTTGGCCAATCATCCTTCTGCTCGCCACCGTCTTTTGCCTTCCGATCCGAAGTTCTGTGTTCGATGCTGTTTCGATCGTCCTTATCTTTCCACTCCTTCTGTGTCTGTCCGTCGCTTACCATCTCCCACAAAAGCAGCGTCTTCTTGGTGTGCTAGGCCGCCTGTCGTATCCACTCTATATCGTTCACGTTCCAATTCTCATGTCGACGGTCGGCCTTCTAAAGGCCACTCATCTTGAGCAGACAGCGTCTTGTTACCTCTTTGCGCTAGTACCAGTTTGCATTCTGGTGGCGATCGGCCTGGACAAGTATTACGATTGCCCAATCGCATCGGTTCTTGGAAAACAAACGGTCCGGATCCGCGCTGTAGCTTCAGACAGTACGCTGCCCTAAGGCCTCTTCCGTCGGCAGAAATGAGATGATGCTTAGGAGGACGATAGCTGTAACGATGTGAGCGCTCGCATTTGTCGCTATGCCGATTAGTGCGATAGGCGCGTACCCGACGGCGATGGCGACGAAAAGTCCAGCGCTCGGCACCAAGACATTCGACGAGAACCCATGCTGATCGGCGATCCTCATCAGACGAGGAACGCCAGCTCGAGTGGCGGTCAAGCTCGTGAGGGTAAGTCCGATAACCCACACTAAAAGCGGGAGGATGGTCTTTCGTGTCTGCTCGACTGACCAAGACCGATTGAGGTCACGAAACGCAATTCGCGGCCGCAGAACTCGGCGCTCACTGAGCGCTTCTCGCAAGTAAAGCAATCGTCGCGGCGAATGCGACCTGCGAGCCGATGCCAAATACCCCAGTCAACGCACGCTTGGAGTGTATCCACCAATGAAAGCGTTGGATCGCGTGAACTAGACCACGAGGGTACAGCGTGTGGATGAATTGCAACGCGTCCGGCAACATCGCAGTGAAGGCGCCGATTGCAATCGTCAAAATCGATCCTTCCGCTGCAAACATCCAAAGCGCAAAGCCGAACCCGGCGCACGCGTCTATTCCGATGATTGCGAAATCGATCACCGTCGCTTTACACAAGGACAGACGGCGATTGTTAGCGCCTCGTCCTAGGTTAATTGAGCGAAGGGGGTAGTCCCAGTGCGGGATAGCATCAATTGCAAAATGGCTGGCAAAGCCGGCGAGCGCCGCCAACACCGGATGCGATGGAATCAGACTGGCGATCGCACCACCGACGATTGCATGCGTGCTTAGAATCATCAAATCAGTTCTTTTCTTGCTTCGTCGGCTTGGTGCTCCCGTTCAGGGGCAGAGATTGGCAAATGAACGGGAGCTTGGCAACGCGGTCGTCGGATGAGAATGGCTCTCGAATCAACCGGCGGGTCTCATAAAATTGAGAGTTTTACAGACTAAACTGCGAAGCAGAACATCACCCGCGAGCAGCTGGGCAAGCCGCCTGCCCTCGCCGATGGTCACGAGATAGAACCCGGTGGCCGTCCCCTCTCGTTCCAACTCGGGTTCAACGACCAGATTTTGCAGGATGCCTTTGCGGCGATACTTGCCGCGCAGCCCTCGACCGCCGTCTCGCTAGGCGGCATCTTGCGCGCATTGTTCGGTGACTTCTTCAACTTGTTGGTGCAGCGCGCACTCCGCGCCTGCGTCCCTGCCCGTCGGCGAAACCGGGGGTAGCAAGTGCCAGGGGTGACCCGAGCGGAGGGGATTACCTGCCCGCCAAAGACCGCTCGAAGAGCGGGTCTGCGCGGGCGCGTGTCAGCCGTTCGCGAGAGCGAGCGAGCTCCGTTCGAAAGCACCGAAGGCCGGGGAGACTGCTCGGGGCGGCGACGGCGAGGCCGGCGCCCTTGCGAGCCAATGCCTTAAAATGGTGGGCGCACCAGGGCTCGAACCTGGGACCCGCTGATTAAGAGTCAGCTGCTCTACCAACTGAGCTATGCGCCCGAAAGGCGGTCAAATGCCTTGCGAGGCCGGTCGTTTAGCAAAGCGATCCGGGTCTGGCAAGCGATGTCGCGAAGGTTTTCCAAGGTTCTTCCACAGTCCCCAAAAAGCGAAAAGCCGCTGGATTCCAGCGGCTTCGCCAAGGTTGATCCCCGTAAAATCCGCGCTGGCTCAGAGCCGGCCCTCGCGGTCTCGGTCCGGACCGCTATCGCGGTCGAACCGGTCACGGTGGAAGTGCTCCATGCCGCGCTCCATCATCCGGTCCATGCCCCGTTCCATGAAGTGCCGGGGCGGGCCGTCCTCGCCGCCGCCGAACGGGCCGCGGTGACGGGTCAGCACGGCGAGGCGCCGCTTCTGGCCCTCGTCGAGCGTCTTGTAGAGCGGATCGGCGGCGTCGGCGATCTTCTTCAGGGCCGCGGAACTGGCGCCCATGTCCTCGGCGCGCTGGCGCAGGCGGGCGATCGGATCGTCCGGCTTGTCAGCGTCGCCAGGGCCGGCATTCATCCGCGCGTTGGCGCGGTCGATGCGCAGCTTGGCGAAATCGCGCACGGCGGCCTCGACGGGCGGCCATAGCTTCTCCTGATCGGCATTGAGCTTCAGCCCGGCATGGACGGCGGCGATCCGCGCGTCGACGAAGGCGGCGCGGTCTTCCGGGTTCATGCGGATGTGGCGGAAGTGCTCCATCCACGGATGATGATATTGGGCATAGACCGCGCCCGAGCCGGCGATGCTGAGCGCGGCGATGGCGGCGACGGTGAACTTCCTCATGGCGGACCTCCTCTGGAAGGATGGGCGTGAGGATGAGCGCCGAGCGGCTGACGCGCAACTTACAACTTGGACAGGGAGCCCGTTCTTACGGAGATGTAACTACCGTGAATGTCCGTTCAGATGCACATTGAAACGATTTGCAACAAAAGGGCTTCCGTGCCGGCACGGAAAGCCCTTTGTTCATGCATGATCTATCCGTGCATGACGCCACTTGGTTCGCCGCGCGGCTCGTTCGTCGCGCTCTTAGTTGGTCGCGCTCTTGGCTTCCTTCTGGAACTCGTCGATCAGCGGCTGGCCGACACGGCTCGCGGCATCCTTGTAGACCGGCTCCATCGCCTTGCGCATCGCGGCATCCTGCTCCGGCGTCAGCTTGATGATCTCGCTCTTGCCGCTCTTCTTGATCTCGGCGAGCGCGTCGTCGTTCTCCTTCTGCGACTGCGCGTTGTTGAAGTCGGTCGCCTCCTTCATCGCCTTCGACAGTTGCTCGCGGATGTCGGCCGGCAGATCGTCCCAGAACTTCTTGTTCACGATCACGACGTAGCCGATGTAGCCGTGATTGGTTTCGGTGATGTACTTCTGCACCTCGTGCATCTTCTGGGTATAGATGTTGGACCAGGTGTTCTCCTGGCCGTCGACGACGCCGGTCTGGAGTGCCTGGTAGACTTCCGAGAACGCCATCACCTGCGGCAGCGAGCCGAGCGCCTTGAACTGGGCCTGGAGCACGCGCGAGGATTGAATGCGGAACTTGACGCCCTGGTAATCGGCGGGAGCGATCAGCTTCTTGTTGGCGCTCATCTGCTTGAAGCCGTTGTCCCAATAGGCAAGGCCGGTGATGCCCTTGGGCTCGAGCAGCTTGAGCAGCTTGGCGCCGAGCGGGCCTTCCGTCACCTTCCGCAGCGTCTTCAGGTCGGGAAGGATGTAGGGCAGATCGAACACCTCGAATTCACGGATGCCGAGCGGGCCGAATTTGGAGTTGGACGGCGCCAGCATCTGCACGCTGCCGAGTTGGAGCGCCTCGAGCTCTTCCTTGTCCTTGTAGAGCGTCGAGTTCGGGTAGACTTCGACCTTGACCCTGCCGTTCGTGTATTTCTCCGCAAGCTGCTTGAACTTCTCCGACGCCTTGCCCTTCGGCGTGTCGGTCGCGACCACGTGGCTGAACTTGATGATGATCGGCGATTGGGCCGATGTCGGCCCGGTCAAGCCAAGACTCAGACCAAGTGCCAGTGCCGCAATGGACGCGGCGATCGCAAAGCTGCGCATAATCTCTCCCTGTTGTTATTTTGGGCCGCCCGCGGGCGGCCGATCTTGAGCCGGCTGCATCAATAGCGGCTGGGAGAGCGAGCCGCTATTGGCCGTTAGCAGGGCAGCTATTCATCGTGAATGATGCTGCGCCCCCTCTTCCGCTTGCCGGAGAGGATTGGGAAGAGGATGTCTCCACAATGGGACATTCCCTGTGAGGAACCCTCACCCGCCGCGCGCTTCGCTCGCGTCGGCCTCTCCCGCAAGCCAAGCGGGAGAAGCGAAGCCCACGCGCAGCAGCGTTCGTCAGCTCGCCGCCGCCGTCGTCACCGTGTCGCGCTGGCGCTTCATGACGATCTTGTTGAGCGCACCGAGATACGCTTTCGCGGAAGCCACCAGCGTGTCGGGATCCGCCGCGCGAGCCGTCATCGAGCGGCCGTCCTGCGACAGGCGCACCGAGACTTCCGCCTGCGCGTCGGTGCCTTCGGTCACCGCATGGACCTGATACAGCTCGAGCTTGGCCTCGTGCGGCACCAGGCGCTTGATGCAGTTGAACACGGCGTCGACCGGTCCGTTGCCCTCGGCCTCCTCGATCTTGATCTGGCCGTCGACGTCCAGCTTCATGGTCGCGCGCTGCGGGCCATGGGTGCCGGCGATCACGGTCAGCGAGGTCAGCTTGATGCGGTCGTGCGAGGCCGCCATCTCCTCGTCGACCAGCGCCTCGATGTCCTCGTCGTAGATGTCCTTCTTGCGGTCGGCGAGCGCCTTCATCCGCGTGAACGCATCTTCCAGCTGGTTCGGGCCGAGCTTGTAGCCCATCTCCTCCAGCTTGTGCACGAAGGCATGGCGGCCGGAGTGCTTGCCCAGCACCAGCGAGGACTGCTTCAGGCCGACCATCTCGGGCCGCATGATCTCGTAGGTCGAGGCGTCCTTCAGCACGCCGTCCTGGTGGATGCCGCTCTCATGCGCGAAAGCGTTCCGGCCGACGATGGCCTTGTTGTACTGCACCGGAAACGAGGTCGCGGCCGACACGACCTTGGAG
Source organism: Bradyrhizobium sp. USDA 4486 (assembly GCF_054057995.1). NCBI lineage: Bacteria > Pseudomonadati > Pseudomonadota > Alphaproteobacteria > Hyphomicrobiales > Nitrobacteraceae > Bradyrhizobium > Bradyrhizobium sp. USDA 4486. Next base: position 151,707 of record NZ_JBSRZV010000001.1, on the reverse strand, counting down.
GCGCGGGTCAGCTGCGTGGTGTCGATCTTGTTCCAGTACGGAAATTTGTCGTTGCGCACGTTGATCGCCATCACGATCTCTTCGAGCGCGGCATTGCCGGCGCGCTCGCCGATGCCGTTGACGGTGCACTCGACCTGACGCGCGCCGCCGACGATGCCGGCCAGCGAGTTCGCCACGGCCATGCCGAGGTCGTTATGACAATGGACCGAGAACACCGCTTTATCCGAGTTCGGCACGCGCTCGATCAAGGTCTTCATGAAGTGGGTGTATTCCTCCGGCACCGTGTAGCCGACGGTGTCGGGGATGTTCACCGTGGTGGCGCCCGCCTTGATGACCGCTTCCACGATGCGGCAGAGAAAATCCATCTCGCTGCGGGTGCCGTCCTCGGCCGACCATTCGACGTCGTCGATCTGGTTGCGGGCGCGCGCGACCATGGCAACCGAGGTCTCGATCACCTGCTCCGGGGTCTTGTTCAGTTTCACGCGCATATGCAGCGGCGAGGTCGCGATCACGGTGTGGACGCGGCCGCGTTTTGCAAATTTCACGGCTTCGGCGCAGCGGTCGATATCGGCCGGATGCGCGCGGGACAGGCCGGCGATGACGGAGTTCTTCGAGCGCCGTGCGATCTCGCTGACCGCCTGGAAGTCGCCTTCGGAGGTGATCGGAAAGCCGGCCTCGATGACGTCGACGCCCATGTCGTCCAGCAGCTCTGCGACCTCGAGCTTCTCCTCGAAGGTCATGGTGGCGCCCGGGCACTGCTCGCCGTCGCGCAACGTGGTGTCGAAAATGATGACGCGGTCCTTGTCGGACTTGTTCGCGGGGGCCATTTCAAATTTCCTTTTGAGCTTTGGCGCCCTTCATCTGCCTTGAGCGCCTGAGGTTGTCCGGTGATCTCGTACCAACCCCTGAGTGCCCAGGCGCGTGGCGCCCAGCCGGCCCTCAGGGGCAAGTAAGAAGAAGGCCGCGAATAAGAATAAGAAGGGTGGGCAGCAGCGCGGCCGGGATCGTGGCGGCGGCCAGAGCCACCTCCCCTGAAATCCCATCGATTTGGCCGCGAATCAGCATTGCCAGACCCTTTTGAGCCCCGAATCCTCGTTCAAAACCGTTGACGGCTGGTTGCCGGGAGGCCCGATGCGTCTGTTTCTAGACGACAAACGGGCGCAACTGCAACGCCAAAAGATGGTCAGCTACGCTGACCTGATCGTAGGTGCGTGGGCGTTGCAGTTCAACCGTACCGCCCGGGCCCCCGTCATCCTGGGTGCGAGGCGCGGGGCGCAACGCGCATCCCAGGGTGACGGTGATGGATCGTGGCGCTTGCGGCGGCCTTCATCGAGCAAGAGACAACGTCACGCTATCCCACGCGGCGGGCGCGGGCGCGGGTCTCCCAGCGGTTCAGCATCCGGCCGAGCTCGCCGGTGGGCAGGGGCGCTGCCGGCCTGGTGCGCGATATCTCGTTGGTGTTGGCGGGCGCGGTGGCGCGGTCCCATTCCGGCTTTGCGTAGCCGCGCATGCGGCGTGCTTCCGCATGGCGCTTGCGGGAGATCTGGTCGCGCGTGAAATAGCCGGCCGAGAACGCGATCCCAAGCAACACGATCAATATGACAACGCCAGCCACGACCAACTCCGACCTGCGCCCCCAGGACTTTTTGTGCGCGGCAATAAGTGCGAAATCAAGGCTTGAAAAGCTCCGGCCGTATTCGCGGACGAGAACCCATATTCGTTCACACGTCGAGCAACTATATGCAGGTTCCTGCGCAGCGCTGCCCGCGTTTTAGACAGACTTGCGACGAAATCGCGACATCCGCAATCGCGCAGAACATGCAAAGCCGGCTCTCGCAACTAGCTGCGGACCGCATTAACCTCCGCTCCTGCTCGGCCGGATCAACCGGCCAGTCGAACATGATCGGGAGGACGCGATGACACGCCAAGAGGCTCGTGACCACGAGCAGCGTGACCGGGATGCTGCGCTTTCACGACGAACCCTTGTCCAAGGACTTGCATTCGGTGCCGTGGCCAGCGCGGCCGCAACCGGCGCCGCGCTGGCACAGACGGGGCCAGCCGCACCGCCAACGACGATCACCACACCGCCGCGCGATTTCGGCCCGCGCGGTGCGCCGACCACTTATTTCTGGGACCCCGACATCATCGCGGTCGATCCATCCTTCAACGATCTCGCCCAGCCCAACACCGCGATCAAGCGCCTCTACACCGGCCTGCTCTGGGCCGAAGGTCCGGCCTGGAGCGCGCAAGGACGGTATCTGCTCTGGAGCGACATTCCCAACAACCGGCAGATGCGCTGGAGCGAGGACGACGGCCATGTCAGCGTGTTCCGCTCGCCCTCCAACAATTCCAACGGCAACTCGTTCGACTTCCAGGGCCGCCAGCTCTCCTGCGAGCACCTGACGCGCCGGGTGACGCGCTATGAGCATGACGGCACCGCGACCGTGCTGGCCGATTCCTACCAGGGCAAGCGGCTGAACTCGCCGAACGACATCGCCGCGCATCCCGACGGCAGCTACTGGTTCACCGATCCGCCCTACGGCGGCCAGCTGTACGAAGGCGAGCCCGACGGTCCGGGCGGTCCGAGCAACACGAGCGGCAAGCTCAATCCGCGGATCGGCCAGCCGGCCGGCTTTGCTCCGGGCAAGCGCGAGCTGCCGACCAATTGCTATCGCATCGATCCCTCCGGTCGCATCGATCTCGTCGTCACGGAGGAGCAGGTGCCCGATCCAAACGGCCTGTGCTTCTCGCCCGATTTCAAGAAACTCTACATCGCCTCGACCGGCAAGGGTCCGGGTGACACTGGCGCCGGCGGCAAGGGCGAAATTTTCGTGGCCGACGTCGGCGCGGACAACAAGCTGTCCAACGTCAAGAGGTTCAGCGATTGCGTGATCGACGGCGTGAAGTGCGGACCGGACGGCCTGCGCTGCGATGTCAACGGCAATGTCTGGGCATCCAGCAATGCCGGCCGTGCCGTCGGCTATAGCGGCGTCACGGTGTGGTCGCCGGAGGGCAAGCTGCTCGGCCGCATTCGCTTGCCGGAAGTCTGCGGCAACATCGCTTTCGGCGGCCCGAAGCGCAACCGCCTGTTCATGGCGGCGAGCCAGTCGCTCTATGCAGTGTATACGGCAACACAAGGCGCCGGGCCGGGCTGAGGCCGCACGAGTCTCCAACGCGGCGCCGGCGCGTCTCGCCGGCGCCGCACTTTTGGATAGTCCTTTCGATGCAAACGAGATCATCAGGAAAAAAACCATGCGCGTCGTGATCTGCGGCGGCGGCGTGATCGGGGCCTGCACGGCGTATTTTCTTCGCCGCCACGGCATCGACGTCATCGTGGTCGAGCGGGTCGAGGTGGCCGCTGCCGCATCCGGCAAGGCCGGCGGCTTCCTGGCACGCGACTGGTGCGTCGGCTCGCCGCTCGATGCGCTGGCCCGGCGCAGCTTCGCTCTTCATGCGCAACTGACGGGAGAGATCGCTGGCGACTGGGGCTATCGCCCGATGAATGCCTATAGCGGCTTCGTTGCTTCCGACGCCGATCCGCGACGGACTGCACCATCCGCGCTAGGCTGGCTCGCCGATGGCGTCGTCATCGCGCAACGCATCGGCACCACAGAGACGACCGCGATCGTTCATCCCCACAAGTTCTCCTCGGCGATGATGGATGCAGCGATCGGGCTAGGTGCTCAGCTTCGCCGTGGCCGGTTCACGGGCATCGTACGCAATGCCGATGGCAGGACCGTCAAGGGCGTCGGGGTAGAAGACAGCATCATCGAAGCGGATGCAGTCGTGATTGCGATGGGACCTTGGTCGCTGCTCGCCGCGACATGGATGAGCCTGCCCGCCCTCTACGGCCAACGCAGCCCCAGCATCGTGTACGATACCGGCACGCATGTTTCCGCCGACGCCTTGTTTCTGGAGATGGAGGTCCACGGCGAGACCGAGCCAATCGAGGTGTTTCCTCGGCCGGACGGCAGCACATACGTCACCGCTTGTCCCGACACGAGCGGGTTTCCGACCGATCCGACCGACGTGAAGCCGGAACCCAACCGTCTGGAGAGCTTGCAGCAAATGTCGGAGCGGCTATCGCCGCTATTCCGGCCGGAGAAAATCATCGCACAGCAGGCCTGCTTTCGTCCGGTGACCAAGGACGGCTTGCCGTTGATTGGCCGCGTACCAGATGATGAAGGCCTCTATGTTGCGACCGGACACAGTGTCTGGGGTATCCTCAACGCTCCCGCGACTGGCGAAGCACTGGCCGAGTTGATCGTCGGAGGCGCAACGCGCAATGTCGACCTCTCGCCGTTCGATCCCGCGCGACTAGAACCACTCAATCTACCTCGGCGGTCATGGCGATGAGCCAGATCGACGGCGTCGCGGCGCGATGACTCGACATCGTGTGCCTTCGACGCTCACGCATGCCCATCGACCAAATCTGCATGCCTGCGCGTGCAGCAGGTCTTCCGCACCTCTCCGGCCTGCAATTTACGCAGCGCTAGACTTTAGTCCCCTTCTCATATTCCTGAACGCGGTTTCACTTGCCGAGAATTCCCTCGCCGTTATAGTCGCGCCCCAATAGCTCAAAGAAGCTTGGTTCAAAGGGAGAGAACAACATGAATAAAGCACTCTCTGTTGCATTGCGAATGACGCTTGGTGCGGCCGCGACGGGCGCGGTGATGGCGGCCTCAGGCGCAGCACTTGCAGCCGATCCGCTTCGGATCGGTGTGATCGCGGAAGCGCAGGCGATTGCCGGCGCCTCAATTCCGCAGGCGGCGCAGCTCGCTGCCGACGAGATCAACGCCAGCGGCGGCGTCGACGGCCGCAAGATCGAGATCATCTCCTACGACAATCACTCCTCCTCGGCGGATTCCGTGCGTGCATTCCAGCGCGCGGTGAACGAGGACAAGGTCAACGCGGTCATCGCCAGCTATATCAGCGAGGTCGTGCTGGCGCTGGAGCCGTGGGCGTCGCGGCTGAAGACGCCGTTCGTGACGCCGGGCGCAGCCTCCAACGAGATCAGCAAGAGCGTTCACGCCGATTACGAGAAGAACAAGTACACCTTCCACGGCTACCTGACCTCGGCGGCGCTCGCGCTCTCGGTCTGCGATGCCGCCAAGGACCTCCTCGTCGACAAGATGCACATGAAGTCGGCTGTGATCATGAGCGAGGATGCCGCCTGGACCAAGCCGCTCGACATCGGCTACGAGGAATGCCTGCCCAAGATCGGGCTGAAGGTGCTCGATCACATCCGCTTCTCGCCTGATACCACCGACTTCACGCCGATCTTCAACAAGATCGAAGGCGCCAAGCCCGACGTGATCATCACCGGCATCTCCCATGTCGGCGTGCAGCCGACGGTGCAGTGGAAGAACCAGCAGGTGCCGATCCCGATGTTCGGCATCTCCTCGCAGGCGACCAACGAGACCTTCGGCAAGGACACCAACCAGGCCGCCGAAGGCGTGCTCTATCAGGGCGTTTCCGGCCCCGGCGTAGCGGTGACGCCGAAGTCGGTGCCGTTCGCCGAAAACTTCAAGAAAAAGTTCGGCAACTACCCGTCTTATGCCGGCTACACCGCCTATGACGAGGTCTACTACATCGCCGACGCGGTGAAGCGAGCGGGCTCGACCGAAGCCGACAAGCTGGTCGCAGCGCTGGAGAAGACCGACTGGGAAGGCACGATCGGCCGCGTCCAGTTCTACGGCAAGGACGATCCGTTCACGCACTCGATCAAATATGGCAAGGGCCTGATCACGGGCTTGATGCTGCAATGGCAGGACGGCAAGCAGAGCGCGGTCTGGCCCAAGGACGTCGCCAAGGTCGACGTCAAGTTCCCTAGCTTCATCAAGCTCTCGAACTAGCAGGAACAGCTCCCGGGACCATCTCCCGGGAGCTTCCACATGCGGCGCCCCGCAGCACCTTCCCTCGAAGCGGCAGTTTGACTGCCACCTGGCCAATCATACATGCGAGTTTTTCAGATCCTGATCGATGGCTTCGCCATCAGCGCTCTCTACGCTCTCGGTGCCACCGGCTTCACGCTGATCTTCGGCGTCTCCGGCGTGCTCAACCTCTCCCACGGCGCCATCATGGTGGCCGCAGCCGTCGCGGCCTGGGCCGCCGCCAGCATCCTCGGCGTCGGCACCTATGCCGGCGCGCTGATCGGCGTCGCAGTCGCCCTCGTGACGGCCTTTGCCACCTATTTCGCCGTGGTGGAAGCCGATCCAGGACTCCCGGCGCATCCCGAACGAGGAGAAGGAGATCTTCGTCCTCACCGGAACGCTGCTCTGGGGCATCATGATCCAGGAGCTGATCGCCTATTTCTTCACCAATAACGCCAAGACCGTGCTGCCGATCGTCGAGGGCGTGGTCGAGATCCTCGGCGTCCGTACCCCGCGCAACGAGATCTTCACCGCCATCGTGTGCTGCCTCGTCATCGCGCTATTGTGGCTGCTGGTGAACCGCACCCGCACCGGCAAGGCGGTGCTGGCGGCCTCGATGAACCCGCGCGGCGTCACCCTGCTCGGGCTCGAGCTCACCAACATCTACATCGTGGTCTGGGCGATCTACGGCATCCTCGCCGGCATTGCCGGTGTGCTGCTCGGCATGTTCTTAGGGGTCAGCTCCTACAGCGTCGGGCCGCTGACCGCGAGCGCGTTCTCGATCGTCGTGCTCGGCGGCCTCGGCAGCGTCTCCGGCTCGCTGATCGCGGCCTTCGTGGTCGGCTATCTCGAAACCATCACGGCCTATCTGGTCTCGCCGGCCTATCGCACCATCCCGGCACTGCTGCTGCTGGTGTTCGTGATGTACATCCGGCCCCAGGGCCTCTTGGGGAGGCGCTGAGATGTCCACCTTCTTCACCTCGCGCCTGTTCTTCGTCTCGCTGGCACTCGTCATCATCGCGGCGACGCTGCCGCTCTATGTCTCCGGCTATGTGCTCGGACTGCTCACCGTCGCGTTCTATTTCGGCGTGTTCGCGATGGCCTGGGACCTGCTGTTCGGCTTCGCCGGCGAGGTCAATTTCGGCCCGACCTTCCTGATCGGCGTCGGCGCCTATACCGCCGGCATTTTGAACAACCAGTTCGGCTGGTCGGTCTATCTCTGCATCGTGCTCGGGGCGCTTGCCTCGGTCGTCGCCGGCCTCGTGCTGGCGCTGCCGGCGCTGCGGGTGCGCGGGCCCTATTTCGGCCTGACCACGTTGGTCGCGGTCTTGATGCTGCAGAACTTCGTGGTCGTGTTCGCCGATCTCACCGGCGGTGAGATCGGCCTCACCATCCCCGACGTCATCACCATCAATGCCGGCGCAAACTACTGGATCGCGCTCGGCTTCATGACGATCTCGGCGGCGATCCTTTACGGCCTGTCGCAATCGCCGATCGGCCTCGTGCTTCAGGCCAGCGGCCAGGATCCGGTGCAGGCCGGCGCGCTCGGCTTCAACATCGTCAAGCACAAGCTCGCCGCTTTCATCGTCTCGGCGTTCTTCTCGGGTCTGTCGGGAGCGCTCTTGGTGTTCTACTTCGGCACCGCCTCGGTCGGCACCGTCGTGGACGTCGCGGTCGGCGTCAACGTCATCGTCTCGGCTGTGCTCGGCGGCCGCCGCACCGTTCTCGGCGCGGCACTCGGCGCGATCTTCCTGATCGTCGCCGGCGAATTCCTGCGGCCGACCGGCGAGCTCGCGACCTTCATCGTCTCGGCGGTCGCGCTGCTCGTCGTGCTGTTCTTCCCCGGCGGCTTCCTCGGAGCGGCCCTCTCGCGCGAGGCTCGTTCGTGATGGATATGAGGCTTTCAAACCGGGCCGTGCTCGAAGTTCGCGGTCTCACAAAACGCTTCGGCGGATTGACGGCGGTCAAGAACCTCGGCTTCGAGGTCAATGGCGGCGAGATCTTCGGCCTGATCGGGCCGAACGGCTCGGGCAAGTCGACCGCGATGAAGAGCGTGATGGGCATCGAGCGCCCGACCTCTGGCGAAGTCGTGTTCGAGGGCGAGAATGTCGCTGGCCTGCCCGCGCATAAGATCGCGCGCAAGGGCTTTGGCATGGTGTTCCAACACTCGCGGCCGCTCAACCGGCAGACGGTGCTGGAGAACATCATGGTGGCGCTGCTGCCGGACAGCCTGTTCATGCTGTTCCCGGACAAGGCGCTGGTTGAGCGCGCCAAATGGATCGCCGACCGCGTCGGCCTCGGCAACGTGATGAATCGCCGTCCGCCGACGCTGCCGTTCGCCGATTTGCGAAGGCTCGAGCTCGCCAAAGCGATCGCGCGTGATCCCAAAGTGGTGCTGGTCGACGAGCCCTTCGCCGGCCTCACCCGCGCCGAGGTCGACGTGTTCTCCGACCTGATCCGCAGCTTTCGCGACGAGGGCCGCGCGGTGATGCTGGTCGACCACAACGTCAAGAGCGTCGCCGCGCTGGTCGACCGCGTGCTCGCGATGTATCTCGGCGAGGAGATCGTCACCGGCAAGGCCGATGACGTCATGCGAAACGAGACCGTGCGCCGGGTCTATCTCGGCGGCGCCATCGAGACTCATGCGCGGCCCGAGACCAGCTTCAAGGACAAGGTGCCGCTGCTCCAGGTCGAGAATGTCAGCGTGTTCTACGGCAAGGCCCAGGCGCTGGAGAACGTCTCGATCCACGTCCACGAGGGCGAGTTCGTCTCCGTGGTCGGCCTCAACGGCGCCGGCAAGACCACTCTGTTCAACACCATCTCCGGCTTCCTGCCCTACACCGGCGAGATCGTCCGCGGCGGCGAAAAGCTGCGCGGCACGTCTCCTGCGAAGATCGCGCGCAGCGGCCTCGTGCAGTGCCCGGAATCGCGCGAGCTGTTCGGCGAGATGAGCGTGCGGGAGAATCTCGACCTCGGCGGCCAGCATCTTTCCGACGACAAGCGCGCCGCGCAGCTCGCCTGGCTGTTCGAGCTGTTCCCGATCCTCAAGGAACGCCAGGGCCAGATGGCGCAGACGCTCTCCGGCGGCGAGCAGCAGATGCTGGCGATCGGCCGCGCGCTGATGATGCAGCCGCAGATCCTAATCCTGGACGAGCCGACGCTGGGCCTTGCGCCGGTCATCCTCGAGCAATTGTCCAAGGCCCTGACCAAGCTGCGGCAGACCACTTCGATCACGGTGCTGCTCGGCGAGCAGAACGTGACCTTCGCGCTGCCGCACGCCGACCGCGTCTATGTGCTGGAGCATGCGCGGATCGTCTGGGAGGGTGATCCCGGGCCGCTTCGCGGCGGAGGCCGGCGCCGATTTTCTGTAAGTCCTCGACATCAACAAAAAGCACAGAAAGGGAAACGACCATGCGATCTTCAGTTCTCAGCGGCAGCTTCATCGCCTCGGCGCTGGCGCTGTGCCTTGCCGCCCCCGCCTACGCGCAGTCGAACGATCCGATCAAGATCGGCGTCATCGCCGAGGTGCAGTCGATCGCGGGTGCCGCAACCCCGGGCGGCGCGCAGATCGCCGCGGACGAGATCAACGCCAAAGGCGGCATCCTCGGCCGCAAGGTCGAGATCGTCACCTATGACAACAAGAGCTCCTCGGCCGATTCCGTGCGCGCCTTCCAGCGCGCGGTGAGCGAGGACAAGGTCTCCGCCGTGATCGCAAGCTACATCTCGGAGGTCGTTCTCGCGCTCGAGCCCTGGGCGGCGCGGCTGAAGATGCCGCTGATCACGCCGGGTGCGGCCTCGAACGAGATCACCAAGGCGATCCACAACGATTACGAGAAGAACAAGTACACCTTCCACGGCTACCTGACCTCGGCCGCGCAAGCCCAGCTCGTCTGCGACGCCGCCAAGGATCTCCTCGTCGACAAGCTCAAGTTCAAGACGGTCGCGATCATGAGCGAGGACGCCGCCTGGACCAAGCCGCTCGACGTCGGCTACGAGGCCTGCCTGCCCAAGGCCGGGCTGAAGGTGGTCGAGCACGTCCGCTTCTCGCCCGATACCACCGACTTCACGCCGATCTTCAACAACATCGAGACCAAGAAGCCCGACGTGATCGTGACAGGCATCTCGCATGTCGGCGTGCAACCGACCGTGCAGTGGAAGAACCAGCAGGTGCCGATCCCGATGTTCGGTATCAGCGCGCAGGCGCTGAGTCCGACCTTCTGGAAAGACACCAACGGCGCCGCCGATGGCGTGCCGTCGCTCGCAGTGGCCACCCCGGACGTCGCCGTGACGTCGAAGACGAAACCGTTCGCGGCCGCCTTCAAGGCCAAGTTCGGCACGCCGCCGGCCTATACCGGCTACACCGCCTATGACGAGGTCTACATCATCACCGACGCGATCAAGCGCGCCGGCTCGACCGATCCGGACAAGATGGTCGTCGAGCTCGAGAAGACCAATTTCGAGGGCACGATCGGCCAGATCCAGTTCTACGGCAAGGACGACGAGTTCACCCACGGCATTAAGTCGGGCCCCGGCGCGGTGACCGGCCTCGTCTTCCAGTGGCAGGACCAGAAGCAGGTCGTGGTCTGGCCCGAGAAGATCGCCGAAGGCAGGCTGAAGTTTCCGAACTTCGTGAAGCTGTCGCAATAATCGGATCACAGCGACGCCAGGCCCACCGCTCTGCAGCGAGCGGTGGGCCTTTCTTTGTCTTTCGCAGGTGCGTTGTACGCGCCCGATCCGTATCGACCTTGGGCGATGTTGACTTTCCGCGGCCGCCCTCCCCATACTTCTCCAAAAAAGAACCAATCATAAGACGGATTTGAGGGAGGATAGGATGCCGACTTCACGCAGACAGCTGCTGAAGAATTCGGCGGCTGCCGCCGCCGCACTCAGCCTCGATTGGACGAGAGCCCAGGCGCAAGCCGAGACATTGCGCATCGGCCTGATCTACGACCTCACCGGCCCCTTCGCTGCCGGCGGCTCGGTCGCCTCCTCGGTCGGCGCGCAGATCGCGATCGACCTCGTCAACGAGAAGGGCGGCGTCGGCGGCAAGTACAAGGTTGCCCCGGTCGCCGCGGACTCCCAGAGCAAGCCCGACGTTGCGATCAACGAGGCCGAACGCCTGATCAGCCAGGAGAAGATCGACATCCTCAACGGCGTCTATGCGAGCTCGCACGCGGTGCCACTCGCGGCCAAGGTCGAGCAGCAGAAGAAGATCCTCTGGATCACGACGGCGGTCTCGACCGCCGTGTTCAAGGACAAGAACCTGCAATACGTATTTCGCGCGCAGATCCATTCGGACCAATACGGGCAGGCCTTCGCCGCCTTCCTCACCGAACACGCCAAAGCTAAGCTCGGCATGGACCCGAAGGACGTCAAGGTCGCGCTGATCCACGAGGACGGTCCCTACGGCGTCGGCGTCGCCACCGCCGACGAGACCTATGCCAAGCAGGCCGGCATCCAGGTGGTGCTGCGGGAGGGCTACTCGGCCTCGGCGCCCGATCTCTCGGTGCTGGTCACCAAGATCAAGCGCGCCAAGGCCGACGTCATCTCGCATGCCGGCTACAACCCCGACATCACCTTGTTCCTGCGCCAGGCGCGCGAGAGCGGGTTGCGCTTCAAGATGCTGTTCGGCGCCGGGGCTGGCTACAGCCAGCTCGACAAGCTGCGCGCGACCTTCGGCGCCGACATCGACAACTTCTGCAACATCGATCCGGTGCCGGCGCAGCTGCTCGATCCCGCAAAACTCGCGCCCGGCATGGGCGATCTGATCAACGCGATGGTCACGCGCTACAAGGCCAAGACCGGCGCCACTGACGTGCCGCCGCACTGCTCGATGGGGTTCAACCAGACCTGGGTGCTGCTCAACAACGTGCTGCCGGTCGCCAACGAGAAATACGGCAGCTTCGAGCCGGAGGCGATCCGCAAGGCCGCGCTCGACGTCGACATCCCCGCCGGTGGCACCATCCAGGGCTATGGCGTCAAGTTCTTCCCGCCGGGCACGCCGCTCTCAGGGCAGAACGAGCGCTCGACACCGGTGGTGATGCAGAATGCCGGCGAGCACATCTCGGTGGTATGGCCGACCAATATTCGCACGCAGGACCCGGTGTTCCCGCTGCCGAAGGGATCGACCTACGGGGCGTAAGACGATCACGGTGCGCCTCCACCTCGTTGTGGTGAGCGGCTCGCGAGATCAGCGAATTATTGAGAGGTTCTCGTCACGCGCGAACCTCTCGCCCATTGTTCCGCCGAGACGTGCTTTCGTCCGGTGCTCTCCTGCCCGCCTTTATTCGTTTCACGCTGTTTTCACGCCTTAATTCGGTTGACGGCCGACGATCGTCGTCGCGCAGGACCGGCACGCATTGCGCCCGTCCAGCCGGAATCAGAAAATTTCTCAGGTCGTGAGATCCAGCGATGGGGGTGAAAATGCCCGCCATACTCGAATTGCTCTACAGGGAATTCTGCCGCGCCCGCCTGGCGGAAATGCGCAAACAGCTTCTGCTCACCGGCAAGCAGGTCGAACTCGTTCTGCCGGACGACGACTCTGCCGATCCGGAGGCGGAGACGGACGCGCAGCATGAGGCGGAGTTGAACCGCACCAGCAAATAGGCGCCTCTCCTCCCGCCAGCGGCCGTTGAGAACGGCCGCACTTGTTCAGGAGGCAACATTGAGCACAGCCGAATTCTATACTGCGTCGATTGCCTGTCTCTCGTGCATGACCATCGCGATCATGATGGCGATCGGGGCCTGGTGGGCAAGGGCCTCGGCGAGCAGCGGCGCGTGGCAGCGGCCTACAGCACCACACGTCTCCCCTCTTCCGCGGCCCAATAGCCGGCGTAGTTCACCTTGATGGTCTCATAGGCCAGCGCGAGATCCGACAGCGGCTGCCGTCCGCTCGCGGCGCACTCCATGAAGTCCTGAATCTCCTGCAAATAGCCGCGCGTCCATTCCTCCTCGAGGCAGACATATTGCCAACCGGTCTTGCGATCGACCTTCTCGGTGATGTAGACGCCGGCAAGCTTCTCTTCGCTGGTCTGGTAGCTCACCAGATGCGTGTTCGGCGTGATGTTGGCGAACAGCGAGCCGCCGGAGGTGTAGGTCTCGATCAAATTGCGCACGCCGCCCATGATCATGTCGCCGGAGAACACGGTGGCCTTGGTGCCGTCGGAGAAAGTCGCCGTGAGCGTGCCCCAATCCTCGACATCGACGGGATTGGCCTTGATATAGGTACGCTCCTCCGGCTTCAGGCTCGCCGTCACGTTGCCGACATCGCAGCTGACGCTGGCGACATGGATGCTCTCGCCGCGCGCCCGGGCTTCGACCTGCTTCAGATACAGCACGGCTGAGAGCGGGTGGCAGCCCATGCGGATGAGCGAGCCGCCGCCGGTCATCGCCCATTGCGCCGCGTGCGCAGCATGCGAGCCGGAATGGCTCTCCTCGCCCTTCATGAACAGGATCTTGTCCTTCGTTGCCTTGATGATCTCCGCGATCTTGGTCACCGCGGGCGCATAGATCCAGTCCTCGGCATACATGAAGAGCTTTCCGGTCTGCTCGATCGCGGCCCGCGTCTTGTCCATCTCTTCGATCACGCGCTCATACATCAGGGCCTTCGGCACGTGCCTGCCGATCGGTTGCGCGTCCCCCTCGCGGCCGAAATAGCCCGCGAATGGCTTTTCGCAGATCACGTGCTTGCCCGCCTCCATGCTGGCGACGATCATCTCGGCATGGAGGTTGGGCGGGGTGCAGATGTCGACGACATCGAGCTCGCGGTCCGCGATCAATTCGGCAAAGCTGCGATAAACGCGCGGAATATTGTGATGCTGGGCGAACGCGACAACTTTGTCACCGCGCGCGGCCACCGCCGCGACCTCGACATCGACGCCATAAACGCGCCGGAACGCATACATATGCAGCTCCGACACGAAGCCGCAGCCGACGAGTCCAACCTTGATTTTGGCCATAGCGCCCCCTCCCCCTTGCTTTGGGTGGCACTATAGCGCGCTCGAAAGCCTAATCCACCGAGACCCGCACCACGCCCGCGCTCATCATGCCGAGCGCGCGGGCGGCGGGCACCGAGAGATCGACGATACGGCCGCGGATGAACGGGCCGCGATCGTTGACGCGGCATTGGATCGTGCGCCCGCTGTAGGACACCCGCAACACGCTGCCAAACGGGCGCGTGCGGTGCGCGCAGGTCAGCTCTCCGCCTTTTCCTGCCCTGCCATATCCATAGTAGGAGGCAAGTCCACTTTCGGCCTGTGCAACTGAAATCAAAGGGAGAAATGAAGTCGTCAAACCAAGCAAGAATATCGTTTGCGCTCGCACGGCACCGCTCCCGGTTGACCTGCCCGGCGCTGCAAACGTCGTTTTGTTCCCGTAAGTTCCCAAAACACTGCCGCGCAATGCGCGGCAGTGCCATCACACTTTGTTACTGTTTGTGAAAAACCAGCGTCCGGACCTCGATACTTTCGCGCGGCGCCGCATCCGGCGGCGTGGTGGGATCGACGAAGGCCGTGTGCGGCCCGAACCGCGTGCGGCCGTCGGTTGCGGAATCATAGCATTTGAGCAGCAGCGCCTCGTCCGGCGTCATCTCGGGGAAATAGAACCAGCGATGGTTGGGATTGTATTTCACCGAATAGGTTTCGCCGCGGCGGTTGGGATAGATCAGGTCGGAGGCGACGAGATCTTCAGGCGCGACCGTGGTGCCGTCGGCCATCGCCAGCGGTGAATCGCGTAAAGGTCCACGGATCGGCCGCCATAGGTTGATTACCTGCACGCGGCCCTTCAGCAGCTCGTCGGCCTCGTCGGGCAGATGCTCGCGCACGCGGTTGGCGCCGGAGACGACAGTCTGGTCGACATGGACACGCGTTGCCGGCTGACGCGGCCCGGCGCCGCGGATGTCGGCAGCACCCTCGACGCGCTTGCGCACCGTGTGGTCGAAGATCACGACGCGATCCGCCTTCAGCGCCGCGCGCAGGAACGCCTCGACCGCGGGATAATAGACGCTGCGAATTTCCTCCTCGTCGTAAAAGTCCTTCACCCGGGTCGGATGACGCACCAGCGCAAAACCCTCGCGGTCGAGCGAGAAATTGTCTGCGATCAGGCGCGCATCGAAGATCGGCACCTGATGCGGCTCCGGCAGCGAGGTGCTCTTGGGCTCGCCGGGCGGCGGGTCGAAGGCATAGGTGCGCGGCTTGCCTGATGTCGGCGCGAGATAGTTGAGTTCGGCGGTGACGAAGGGAAGCGACTCGATTTTTGTTTCTTGCAGGCCCATGGCCGGTCTCCCGATGTGGTCGTCGCATTGATTTTTGCGGGAGTGCGGCGTGGCGCAAGGGAGGCGGTGCAAATAGCAATGACGGTGTTGTCGTCAGAGCGAAACGTAGAAGGAACGGTTCGGGAAGGGCGATCGGGCTGGAACGTGTTCTTCCCGCTTCACGGATGCTTGAACGTTTGCGAGAGCCCTTCTTCCTTCTCCCCTTGTGGGAAAAGGTGGCGCGAAGCGCCGGATGAGGGGCATCTATCGGCGATTTCAATAGTGAGTGATGAGCGCGCGGACAGAACCCCTCACCCGTCTCGCCGCTGGCGCGGCGAGCCACCTCTCCCACAAGGGGAGAGGGTTAGATGCAGCGCTGCACGTTGAAGCCTACAGCCCCGCCTTCGCGATCGCATCCGCAAACGAGCGATCCACGATTTCCGCTGCATCCAGCTTCTGCTTGATCAGTCCCCAGCGGAAATAGAGATCGATCGTGCCCTGCTCGTCCGCAACCACGCCGCCGTCGATCGGCGCGATCCGGATCTTGGCGCGGGAGAGCCAGTTTTGCGGCACGGCGGTCGGGATGTTCATCAGCCTGCCCCAGGTCGCGGCATAGCTGTCGATATTGTTCAGCGACCACGCCCGCGCCGCGGTCAGGCGCCGGACGAAGTCCGTGAGCTCCGCGCGCTTGTCGCGGATCGCATCAGGCCGCGCCACCTGGAAGCTCAGACCCGGCGTCAGGCCCTCGGAGGTGATAATGCGGCGTGATTTGAACAGCACCTCCTCCTGGCTCACATACGGCTCCCAGGTCGACCACGCATCCACTGAGCCCTGCGTGTAGGCCACCTTGGAATCGGACGGCGCCAGGAACGCGATCTGCACGTCGCTCGCGCTCCAGCCGTTCTTCTCGAGCGCGGCGAGGATGAGTTGATGGCCGATCGAGCCGCGGCCGGTTGCGATCTTCCTGCCGCGCAGGTCGGCGAAGCTCTTGATCGGCGAATTCTCCGGCACGAGAATCGCGAGCCCCTCGCGCGTCTGCCGGATCGCGGCGATCGCCTTCACCGGCGCCCCGGAGGCGGCGGCGAAGGTGAAGGGCGCATCGCCAACGAGCCCGGTCTCGATCGCGCCGGCGCTGAGCGCCTCCAGCAGCGGGGCCGCCGCCGGAAATTCCTTCCACTCGATCTTGTACGGCACGTCCTTGAGCACGCCGGCGGCTTCCATCACCGCCTGCGAATTGCCCTTCTGGTCACCGACACGCAATGTGGTTTGCGCCGCCGCCAGTTCAAGCGAACCGAGCAGCAGCGCGCCGGCCAGCATCAGGCGGATCATTCAGCGGCCTCGCCGCGAACGGCTTTGCGCTCGGCGATCAGCTTGCGCGTCAGCGGGATCAACTCGCGGCCGTACTCGATTGTATCGGGAAGCGGATCGAAGCCGCGGATCAGGAAATGGCTGACGCCGAGATCGTAATAGTCGCCGAACACTTCGGCGACCTGCTCGGGGGTGCCGACCAGCGCGGTGGTGTTGCTGTTGGCACCGGTCAGCTTTGCGATCTCGGTCCACAGCCGCTTGTCGATACGCGCGCCCCTGGTCGGCGAGCGCCAGGAGCCGTTTGGCACCGTCGGTGGCGTGATTGGGCCGGCGGTAGCCGGTCTGATCCTGCAGCGCGGTGGCGCGTTCGAGGATCTCGTCGGCCTTCTTCCAGGCGGCCTCCTCGGTGTCGGCGAGGATCGGCCGCACCGACAGGCTGAAGCGCGGCGTCGGCCGCCCGTACCTGACGGCTGCATTATGAACGCGCGCCGTGACGTCGCGCACCTGCGCATAGGACTCGCCCCACAGCGCGAACGTATCGGCATGCTTGCCTGCAACCTCGATCGCGGCATCCGAGCCGCCGCCGACAAAGGTGTAGATGCCGCCCTTCTGAACCGGCTTCACCTGCGAAAAGCCGTTCTCGACGGCGTAATACTTGCCGCTGTAGTTGAACGGCTTCTCGCTGGTCCATTCCAACCGCACCACGTCGAGGAATTCGCTGGTGCGGGCGTAGCGCTCGTCCTTGTCGTCGAGCGTGTTGCCGTCCTGCCTGAGCTCGGTGGCGTTGCCGCCGGTGATGACGTGCAGCGAGACGCGGCCGCCATAGAGCTGGTCGAGCGTGGCGAGCTGGCGCGCCAGCAGCGTCGGCGCGGTGAAACCCGGCCGCTGCGCGATCATCACCTTGAGCTTTTTGGTGATGGTCAGCACATGCTGGGCGACCTGCAGCGCATCGGGCGTCGTCGAATGGAACGCCAGCAGCGCGCGGTCGAAGCCGGCGAGCTCATGCGCCTTGGCCACGGTCTCGATATAGTTCGGATCAAGCACCGGACCCTGTCGCACGATGGTCTCGGAAGCATTGCTGTTCGCGATAAAGCCGATGAACTCGACCGACATCAGGGGAACTCCATTTGTGATTGGTCAGATGCCCAGCGCGGCGCGCCCGGCAGAGATTCTCGTAGAGTCGTCCTGGGGAGTATGGACACGCCCGCAGAGCACGTCGCGATAATGCCGCTCCAGCGGATTCTTGCGCGACAGGCCGTGATTGCTGGTCAGCGACAAAGCGTCCTCCACCGCGGCCACGGCGTTGTTGGTCACCGTCAGCTTGACGATGTTGGACTCGATCGCACTCGCCTGCAAGCCCTCGTCGAAATCGGACGCAAAACTGTCGATCAGACGTGCGTTGACCGCGAGCCGTGCCTCGATGCCGCCGAGAATTTCCTGGGCACGCGGCAGGCTTGCCAGCGGCGCGCCAAGATTGGCCGGCACCCGCGTCTTCAGGAAGCCGATCAGCCAGTCGCGCGCCGCGCGGGCGACACCGTCATAGATCGCCGCGACGAAAATGGTGTGGACGGTTGCCTGCGCAACGTCGGGCGTGCGCCAGTCCGAGGGCTTGCGGACATCGATCTCGGCATCGAGCGGGATCACGACGTCCTCGAAGATGACGTCGTGGCTGCCGCTGGCGCGCAGGCCGTGGTGATCCCAGGTCTCGACGATGCGCGCCCCCGGCAGGCCCGCCGGCACCAGGAATTGGCCGACGCGCGGTTCGGCCTCGTCGGTGCGGGCCCAGACCAGGTACCATTTCAGGATCGGCGATCCCGTCGAATAGATCTTGTGACCCGACAAGCGCCAGCCGGTCTCGGTGCGCCGTGCAATGGTCGCCGGCAGGCCGCCGCGCGCGGGCGAGCCCAGGTCCGGCTCGACGCGGAGCGCGTTGATGAGTGCGAGGCCCTCGACACTCTCGCGCGCAAGCTTGCGCGACAGCCGCGCCGGCCAGGTCGGGCTCCGCGCCATCACGAGATGATTGATGTAGTGCATCGACAGCACCAGCGCGGTCGAGGCATCGGCCTTGCCGATGATGCCGAGGATTTTCGCAGCATATCGTGCGCCCGCGCCGGCCCCGCCATGGGCCGCCGGCACGGTCAACGACAACAGGCCCGCCTCTGACAGCTCGCGAAAATTCTCGAACGGGAAACTGCCCGTGCGATCATGCTCGGCGGCGCGCGCGGCAAAACGATCGGCCAGCGTTTCGGCCCGCGCGATGAAGTCGGGATCGCTATGAGCTGCCCGCCCCTGGGCTGCGGTTGTCACCATGTGGCGTCCAGCCCCAGCAGCCCAAGGATCTGACGGCGCAGATCGGCCAGATACGGATCGCCGCGATGGCGCGGATAGGGCCGGTCGACACGGATGTCGGCCTTCACCCGCGCAGGCCGCTCGCTGAACACGATGACGCGGTTGGCGAGCACCAGCGCTTCCTCGGCATCGTGCGTGACGAGGAGCGTGGTAAAGCCCTTGCGCTGCCAGAGCGAGACCAGCTCGGCCTGCATGGTGATGCGGGTGAGCGAGTCGAGTTTGCCCAGCGGCTCGTCGAGGATCAGGATCTTGGGATCATTGACCAGCGCCCGTGCCAGCGCGACGCGCTGCGCCATGCCGCCGGAGAGCTGGTGCGGATAGGCATTGCGGAACGACGACAGCCCGACGAGATCGAGCGCGTCGTCGACGCGCTGCCGCTGGCTCTTCAAGATGCCCTGGGCCTCGAGGCCCAGGGCGACGTTGTCCCAGACCGACCGCCAGGGAAACAGCGTCGGATCCTGGAACACGACCACGCGCGAGGGATGCGGCCGGGTGATGCGCGCCTCGTCCTCGCGCAGCGTGCCCGCCTTGGGCTTGTCGAGGCCCGCGACCAGCCGCAGCAAGGTCGACTTGCCGCAGCCGGAGGGCCCGAGCAGCGCCACGAACTCGCCCGGCTCGACCGCGATGCTGACATCGCTGAGGACAGGCAATTCGGTGCCGTCGATGTCGAAGGCGTGGCTGACCTGCTCGATGTCGAGCGCGGCGCCGGCGGCCGGATGGGTGATCGCTTCGGCGAGAGCAGCTGCGGCTACCATTTGACTGTCCCCTTCTGCCAGACGAGGAGCCGGTCGCGGATCGCAAACAGCAGCGTGATCGCGCCGGAGCAGAGCAGCGACATCACGATCAGCGCCGCATACATGTTGGCGTAGGCCGCCCAGCCCTGCGCCCATTGCAGATACCAGCCGAGGCCGGCCTTGACGCCGATCATCTCGGCGACGACGAGTACCGCGAAGGACGAGCCGAGCCCCATGAACAGACCGACGAAGACGTGCGGCAGCGCCGCGGGGATCGCGACCTTCAGCACCAGGAAGGACGGCTTTGCGCCCAGCGTGCGCGCGACATCGTAATACGCGTTGCTGACGCTCGCGACGCCGGACCAGGTCAGCACGGTGACCGGGAAGCCGGTTGCGAGCGCGATCAGGAAGGTCGAGGCGCTCCAGCTCGACGGGAACGTGAAAAACGCGATCGGCAGCCAGGCGGTCGCCGGCAGCGGGCCGATGAAGCGCAGCACCGGATGCACCCAATAGCCGACCGCGCGCGACCAGCCGATCGAGACGCCGGTCAGAAAACCGATCGTCGCGCCGATGAGATAACCACCGAGCTGAAGCCTGATCGAGGCGAACACGCTGTCCAGCAGCTTTGGCAGATCGTCGGTGTAGACCTCGATGATCGATTGCGGCGGCGGAAAGAACGGCAGCGGCAGCCAGGCGAATTTTGCGGTGGCGACTTCCCACAACGTCAAGAACACGCCGAGCGCGACGAGCCAGGGCGCGCGCTTGTGCAGCGCCGTTCCAGCCGTGCCGAGATAGTCGGCGCCGACGGTGCCGAACAGCGCTATGGCCGCGATGACGAAGGCGGCGATGCCGAGCGAATGCGTGCGCGACCAGTCGCCGACATCCGCCCACCACAGGCAGGACAGGCCGAAGGCAATCCAGGCGATGCCCGCGGCGACTCCGGCGCCGGAGTCGCGCAGCCAACTCGCCAGCAGCGGCGCGCGCGAGGTGCGCGGCGCGCCGGAGGCGAGGCCGTCAGACAGCGAATACGTCGACATAGATGCGCTCCGCGAACTTGGCCGTGTCGGTGCTCTGCTTGAACACCTGCACGCTCTTGAGATCGTCGGCATAGGCCTTGAGCTCGCGCTTCAGCACGTCGCCGACGGGGTGATGTTGATGGGCGTGGTAGCGCACCATGCCCTCGATGTCGGCGAGCGTTGCCGCCTTCGGCGCATAGGGCTGGAACGACTTTGCCGCGACAGCCGGATTTTGCGCCGTGAACATTGCGGCATCGAGCAGCGCCTGCGTGATCGCGCGCGCGACCTGCGGCTCCTCGCGCACGAGGCTGCCGCGCAGGCCGACGATGCAGCAGCTCTTGTCGCGATATTCGCCGTCGAGATTGGAGGCGACCTCCTTGTACTGGCTGTCCTTGAGCCAGAGATAGGCCAGCGGATCGGACGACAGGAAGGCCTGCACCTCGCCCTTCTCCACGGCGACGTTGAGCAGGTTGCCGGGATAGGCGCGCCAGTCGACGTCCTTGTTCGGATCGATGCCGAGCTTGGCGAGCTGGATCGAGAAGAAGTTCTTGTCGGGGCCGCCGAGATCGCCGACGGCGACGATCTTGCCCTTGAGATCGGCAAGCTTGGCGACGCCCGCGTCAGTGCGCGTCAGCACGCGCATGCAGCCACCATGGGTGCCGGCGCCGATCTTGACGTCAAAGCCCTGCTCCAGCGGCTTGAGCCAGCGCAGCGCCATGCCGAGGCCGGCATCGCTCTTGCCGGTTGCGATCGCCTCGAGCAGCTGGTCGGTCGAGCCGGAATAATTGACGAGCTCGACGTCGAGATTCTGCTTCTGGAAGAAGCCATGCTCGATCGCGACGGGCAACGGCGCGAGGCACACCGCGCCGGCATTCCACGACAGCTTGAGCTTGCGCGGGGCTCCCGTCAGTGCCGGCGCATCGGATGCGGTCCGGCACAGCGGGAATTCCGCGAAGTCGACGCCGGGCGCGATCGCGCGCGGCGCAAAGGCCTGCGCGGCTCCGAAGGCGCCGAGCGGCGCGGCGAACGCCGCAGCAAGCCCAGCCTGGAGCAGATGACGGCGGTCAAGCCCCGAACCGCTGCGCTTGTTGTCGTTCTCCATCAGTCCCCACTCCTGCGCTGTCACGGCTCCGCCATGTGCGCAACGGTCCACGTTGCGCATGTTCCGTGCGGAGCTGCGTTGAGAGAAATTTGTTCCGTCGGCGTTTGCGCGCCACGTTGATGCGATGCGCAAATCATGCGGCGCACGCGCCGTGTCGTCAATGAAATGGAATTTCGAATGTAGCGCGAGGCGAAGTTATTCTCTCCATCAGCGCGCGCAGGCGCGATGAAACGATTTCTGCCGACGCATCGGCTGGCAGAGCGCAGCACTTCCCCCTCTCCTGCTGCATTTCTGCGCAACTGCATGCCGCACGGATGACACGTTCTCGAAAGCTGCGCTTCGCAAAAACGTCCTTGCCCGATGCGCGCGCAATACGAATGGCCATTTCATTGACTGCGCATCGCGCGATCATAGACTTGATCGTCTCGCTGCATCGTTCGCTCACGCGTCGTGAGCAAAGCAACAAGACAGGCCCATGAGCATCAACTCTGACGATCATTCCATCACCCGCCGGCTCGCCGCATCGCTGCTTGCCGCCGCCATCGCGCTGTCGACCGCCGCGGCTGCATTCGCCGCCGACACGGTGGTGCTGCGCGTCGGCGACCAGAAGGGCGGCAACCGCTCGCTGCTCGACATCTCCGGCTATGCCAAGGACCTGCCCTACAAGATCGAATGGTCGGAATTTCCTGCGGCAGCGCCGATCCTGGAAGCGCTCAATGCCGGCGCGCTCGACGTCGGCTACACCGGCGATCTCTCGTTCCTGTCGGTCTACGCCGCCGGCGCGCCGATCAAGGCGATCGGCGGCACACGCTCGGATGCGAAGACGCAAGCCATCCTCGTGCGCCAGGATTCGCCGATCAAATCGGCGGCCGACCTCAAAGGCAAGCGCCTCGCCGGCACGCGCGGCGGCTGGGGCCAGTTCCTGATCGACGCGACGCTCGAGAAGGCACAGATCAAGCTGGAGGATGCGACCTTCGCCCCGCTCGGCCCGGTCGACGCCAAGATCGCGCTGCTGGCAGGCTCGATCGATGCCTGGGCGGTGTGGGAGCCCTATGTCTCGTTCGCGACCTTGAAGGACAAGGCGCGCGTGATCGCCGACGGTGAAGGCCTGACGCCAACCATCACCTTCATCGTCGCCTCCGACAACGCCATCGCGACCAAGCGCGCGGCGGTGCAGGACATCGTGCAGCGGCTGAACAAGGCGCGGCTGTGGTCACTTGATCATCTCGCCGAGTATGCCAAGAACACCGCCGAGCTGACCAGGCTGCCGGAGGACGTGCTGCTGTCCGCCTACACTGCGCAGCGCACCAGCCCGATCGTGATCGACGAGAACGTGGTGAAGGAAATCCAGCAAGCCTCCGACCGCTCGACGCGCTACGGTATCCTGCCGAAGGTAGTCGACGTCAGCAAAGCCGTTGACCGCAGCTTCACGGCTGCGGCGGCGGGATCGAATTGAACGATGATCTTCGGACCGAGCCGCGGAGTTCGCTTCACGTGTCCCGCTTGCGAGAGAGGTCGGCGCGAGGCGCCGGGTGAGGGCTTTCTCCTCTGGGGGGTTCTCGCTCGTGGAAACACCCTCTCCCCAACTCTCCCCGGCAAGCGCAGGGCTATCGCATATGCGGATAGTGCTGCAGGTTCGATGTGTCTTGTGAGCAGCCGATCGCTCCACAAACTCGTCATGCCCGGGCATAGCCGTCCGCAAGGACGGCGTCGCTTCGCTCGCCTATGTCCCTTGCTTTGCAGGAGTGAAGACGTGGATGGCCGGGACAAGCCCGGCCATGACGATGTGGAAACGGTAGCGCCAAAAATCACACCGTTTTCACATGCGATTGTCCTGCGCAAGCGGGGGACGGAGCGCGCCGTGTTCGCGGCAATGGGCAAATCCAACACGCCAAGGGGCACCGAGATGCGCGCACCTCGCCTCCGCGCCGGCCCGCTGCATCTCGCCGCCATCGTGCTCATGCATTTCGCCTGCATGAGCCTGATCGTGTGGCTGTCGCTCTAGCTTACCAATATGCGCGATAATAGGGACGATAGAAGGGCCGGTAGTAGCCGTAGCGATAGCCGTAATACGGGCGATAGGGCCGATAGTATCTGGGGTAAACGTAGGCCGGTCCGTATCCGTAATAGGCCGGCGCATAACCGTAGCCGTAGCCAGGGTAGCCATAGCCGCCATAATACGGGCCGCCGTAATAGCCATAGGCGTAAGGCGCGGTGCTGGCGGCGATGGCGCCGCCGATGATCGCGCCGGCTGCGAGACCGCCGAGGCCCCAGCCCCAGCCGCCGCGCCAATACACCTGCGTGACGTCATCGGCGGCCGCCGCCTTCATGGCCGCGACATTGGTTGGCATCGGCGCCGCATTGGCCTGATCGATTTGGCCCGCCATGACCGCGCTCGCCAGCGAACAGGCAATTGCCGTTTTCCAGATCCTCATCGTCGTGCTCCCTGTCTGACGTTTGCTTGGAAATGGGATCGCGTGGGCATGATCGGGCATCCTTGCGCCAAATCAAAGCCTGTTTATCAAGCCTGGATTCTGCGTGCGGCGCACAAGACGCGGCCGACCGGCGCGCTGAGGCGCGTCCGGCCGAACCGATGTGACAGCGGTACGACGGCGCGGCAGGCCGGCCCTCGCGGCAAAGCATTAAGCTTCCCGAGTGTTCGCAACCAACAACCACCTTCCCGATTTACTATTCGTACCGTTACTATCGGTTCCAATGCGCGCGGCGGGGGAGCCTCTCGCGAAGCGCCCGAGTTGTGGGAGGATGACATGAGTGCCGCGAGACCCGAGCCGCTTGCCCGCCAGGCGCTGGCCTTCGTCCTGGCCGGCGGACGCGGCAGCCGATTGCTGGAGCTGACCGATCGGCGCGCCAAGCCCGCGGTCTATTTCGGCGGCAAGTCCCGCATCATCGATTTCGCGCTGTCGAACGCGGTCAACTCCGGCATCCGCCGTATCGCGGTCGCCACCCAGTACAAGGCGCACAGCCTGATCCGCCATCTCCAGATGGGCTGGAACTTCTTCCGGCCCGAGCGCAACGAGAGCTTCGACATCCTGCCTGCGAGCCAACGCGTCTCGGAGAACATGTGGTATGTCGGCACGGCGGACGCGATCTACCAGAACATCGACATCATCGAGTCGCACGCCTGCCGCTTCATCGTGGTGCTCGCCGGCGACCATATCTACAAGATGGACTACGAGGTGATGCTGCGCCAGCATGTCGACAGCGGCGCCGACGTCACCGTCGGCTGCCTCGAAATGCCGCGCGCGGAGTCATCCGGCTTCGGCATCATGCATATCGACGAGGACGGCTGGATCCAGCAGTTCCTGGAGAAGCCGAAGGATCCGCCGCCGATGCCGGGCAAGCCTGACGTCTCGCTCGCCAGCATGGGCATCTACGTCTTCAACGCGAAATTCCTGTTCGACGAGCTCAAGCGCGACGCCGAGGACCCGAACTCGAACCACGATTTCGGCAAGGACATCATTCCCTACATCGTCAAGAACGGCCGCGCGATCGCGCATCAGTTCTCGACCTCCTGCGTCCGCTCCGGGAGCGACCCACGCGCCTACTGGCGCGATGCCGGCACGGTGGACGCCTATTGGGCCGCCAATATCGACCTCACCGACGTCGTGCCGGAGCTCGATCTGTTCGACCGCGCCTGGCCGATCTGGTCCTATGCCGAGATCGCCCCGCCGGCAAAATTCGTCCATGACGAGGAGAGCCGGCGCGGCCAGGCCGTGAGCTCGCTGGTCTCGGGCGGCTGCATCATCTCCGGCGCCTCGCTGCGCCGCTCGCTGCTGTTCACCGGCGTGCGCGTCAATTCCTACGCCAATGTCGAGAACGCCGTGATCATGCCTTACGTCAATGTCGGGCGCGGCGCGCGGCTGAAGAACGTCGTGATCGACCGCGGCGTCGAGATCCCCGAGGGCCTGGTCGTCGGCGAAGACCCGGAGTTCGACACCAAGCGCTTCCGCACCACCGAGCAGGGCATCACGCTGATCACCCAGCCGATGATCGACAGGCTCAATACATGACGCTTGTTCGCGTCCTCGCGGTCGCCTCCGAAGTCTATCCCATCGTCAAGACCGGCGGCCTCGCCGATGTCGCCGGCGCGCTGCCGATCGCGCTGAAGGCGCACGGCGTCGAGATGCGTACCTTGATGCCGGGCTATCCCGACGTGATGCGGCTGCTTACGGGCGCGGATGAGATCCGGCGCTGGCCGGATTATTTCGGCGGCCCCGGACGCCTGCTCGCAGGCTCCCATGACAGCCTCGACCTGTTCGTGCTCGACGTGCCGCATCTCTATGCGCGGCCGGGTAATCCTTACGTCACCACCGACGGCGTCGACTGGGCCGACAACGGCATCCGCTTCGCCGCGCTGTCGCGCATCGCAGCCGATATCGGACACGGCCTCGTCCCCGCTTTCATGCCCGACGTCGTTCATGCCCATGATTGGCAGGCCGGGCTCGCGCCGGCCTATCTGCACTACGACAATCGTCCGCGGCCCGGCACCGTGATGACGATCCACAACATGGCCTATCAAGGCAAGTTCGACCGAGGGCTGATCGGCGCGATCGGCCTGCCCTGGGAGTCCTCGTTCGACGTCCATGGCCTCGAATATTTCGGCGGCATCAGCTTTTTGAAAGCCGGCCTCCAGCTTGCCGATCGCATCACCACGGTGTCGCCGACCTACGCGCGCGAGATTCAGAGCGACGAAGGCGGCATGGGCCTCGGCGGTCTTCTGCGCGAACGCGCCGGCGTGCTCAGCGGCATCCTCAACGGCATCGACATCGAGGTGTGGAATCCGCAAACCGATCCGCACATCGCCTACCGCTTTGGCGCCGGGGACCTGACGTTCCGGGCCGCGAACAAGGCAGTCCTGCAGCAGCAATTCAATCTGGATTCCTCGGACGAAGCACCGCTGCTCGGCGTCATCAGCCGGCTGTCCTGGCAGAAGGGGCTCGATCTGCTGCTCGAGGCCATTCCGACCATCTTGGCCGAAGGCATGCAGTTGGTTCTGCTCGGCAGCGGCGACCGCGATCTGCAGGATCGCTATCAGGCCGCCGCCCGCGCCAATCCCGGCCGGATCGGCGTCATCATCGGCTATGACGAGATCCTGGCGCATCTGATCCAGGCCGGCTCCGATGCGCTGATCGTGCCCTCGCGGTTCGAGCCGTGCGGCCTGACCCAGCTCTGCGCGCTGCGCTACGGCGCCGTGCCGATCGTCTCCCGCGTCGGCGGCCTCGAGGACACCATCATCGATATCAACGAGGCCGATACGTCGGACCGCGATGCCACCGGTTTCAAGTTCGGTCCCGTGACCGCCGAGGCGCTCGCCGGTACGCTGCGCAAGGCCAACACCGCCTTCCACGACAAGCTCACTTGGCGCCGCCTCCAACTGAGCGGCCTTGCCACCGACGTGTCCTGGCGCAACCGCGCCGGCGACTATGCCGCGCTGTATCGCGATCTCATGGCATCGCGCCACGCGGCATGACCATTGTCGAATCCATGCTATAGAGCCGCCATGGACCCCTTCGCGATCAAGCTGCTCGGCTTTGCCGCCGCAACCTGCACCACCGTCGCCTACGCGCCGCAGTTCATCAAGGTCTGGAAGACCCGCTCGGCCCGCGACATCTCGCTCGGCATGTTTCTCGTCATGGTGCTGGGCCTAGCGCTCTGGCTCGTCTACGGCCTGCTCAGCGGCGACGCCCCGCTGGTCGCCGCCAACGCCGTCACGATGGTGCTCGCCGGCGGCATCCTGTTCATGAAGCTGAAGTACGGGTGAGCTTGAAGCTGCGTAGGGCGGTTTAGCGCGTGCTCCCATAAATCCGGGAACCGGCCATCATGTGGTCAGCGCGGTACTTGTAAGGAAACGACCTTTGATCCAGATCAAGTCAGATCGTTTGTAGCCCGTTGTTTGATTGCCAATATGCCAGGCTGCAGGAGCCGCCTCCGTAGCAGCGCCGGAATCATTCTTCGTCGCTCCGGCGCCGGCGCAATTTGAAGGGCGGCGAGAAACCAAAGCATTCTCAACACCAATTTTGCGTTCCCGAGGGACCGCCCATGAGTAGATCAGAAGCTGACGATCTGCGAATGATGGAAAGATGCATCGAACTCGCTCGGCAGGGGGTGAAGCAGGGAGAGCTGCCATTCAGCGCCGTAATCGCGTGTCGAGGACAGATCATCGCAGAAGCAACCAACCACGTTTCATCGGAATGCGACGTGACCCGACACGCGGAACTGGTGGCTGTTTCAGAAGCGCAGAAGATTCTAAGACAAAAGCGTTTGCCGGATTGCACCTTGTATTCAATCGTCGAACCTTGCCCAATGTGTTCTTTCCCGGCACGGGAGGCGCGGATTGGTCGCGTGGTGTTCGCTATTTCATCTCCGGTCATGGGCGGATTTTCGAGATGGGACGTTCTGTCGGACAACAATTTGTCGAGCAAGCTGCCTGAGGTCTTCGGACCTGCGCCGGAAATCGTCTCTGGCTTGCTATCGCAAAGGGCCGAGCAGGTCTGGCGTGACTGGAACGCACTCGCCTGGCGATTTATGAGACGACGAGGCTGCATCGGACGAGCGGCCGAGCAGACTTCGTGCCATGCGGGGGCGCCTCGGCCAAAGTTTTCCTGGAATTCGCTGGCGGAGATTTTGGCCGCGCCTGCTCTTTCGGTGAGTAACGTCTTGCTGCGCCGGCGTACAGATTCAAACACCATCTCGGACCTGGACAAGCCCGGAGTCTGAGATCGGGAGCGCGCTGCTGCAGGATCAGGCGCGTGCGGCTATCGTTTCGGGCACTCCCGTCGGAATGGGGACTGGGTCTCGTGAACACAGGTGCGGGAAAGCAAAGTGAGCTCCGAGCCGTTGCTTGGCGCGGCGCAAAGCCATCACCGCCATGACAGAGTCAACGGCGAGCCGGCCAAAAGCAGGGAGTTGCCCCGGGTCTTGAACAAGCGAACGTCCAATTTTACGCAGTTCAGGCTTACCTGCGGGTCCGATATCTATGAGCGCTGCCCTCGGAAGTTTTCGATGAGCAGGGTTTAGAACAACACGACAGACAGCAAAGGGAATTCTGAGTTCGGAAGCAATTCGAGCGACGATCTGCGACTCCATGTCGGCGGCGACCGCCCCGGTGGTGCCATGGAAGTCCCGCCTCTCTTCAAGACTTGTCATGGGGGAAGCGACACCAGCTATCGCAGAGTAGCTGGCACCCGGGATCATCCGAAGGAGCTCCTCGGCCCAGGGGATGTCAGCTGAATAGGCTTCATCTTTCGCGGCAAATACCGACGAGGCAATGACAATGTTACCTGGTCGAAGCTTCGGATCTAGCCCGCCGCATACCCCGAAACTAATAATGCCACGCGCGCCATGTCTGACGGCGTCCCGCAAGTAAAACGCGGTCCGGTCACCGTCAGCGATCATCGCTGGCGCGCCGGCTATTCTGGCTTCAATCGCAAGTCCAACGAGGGCGATGACCGCCTTCACGTCACGGCGAGGGGCGCCAATCTGAGCGTCGTTGACCGCAACATGCAGTGTCATCAGTGGCGTCGATAATCCTGAAACGATCTCCAGACTCGGACAATCGAGAATAAGCCGCCACTAGCACTGCCCGTCTAGACAAAATCGACAGGCCCCCCCGATTGGAACCCAGTTGTTAGAGGACTGTGCCTCAGACGCCACAGCTGCCGCCTGATCGCGGCAGAGACGCGCACCTTCAAAGGTGCAACGAACCCACAGCGGACTCCTCGCACCCGTGCTCTCGATCTTGATGTGGCCGAGCTAGAGCGATGCCATGATCGAATTTTGCCGCTGTTTGCCCGACGTATCAAACGTTGTCAAAATGCCGCTCCAGCCCCTGCCCACCCGGCGATTTTGCTAAGTAATTCTACTTTGCATGGGCGTCGTTTTCGATATTTTGCCTAGGCTCGGTCACGTGAGGGCATCCAAGCTCAGCCGCCGAACACATACGACGCCATCGCGACGTTTGCGACCTCATCAACGAAAACGCGCTTGCCGACATCGCTGGCGGCAGCGCCGGCGGCCACCATCAGCGGCAGCAGATGGTCCTCGCGCGGGTGCGCAAGGCGCGCGCTCGGCGCATTCTCCCAATCGACCAGCATCGCGTTCCGGCGCGACGCATCCGGGTTGCTGATGGCCTCGTTCAGATAGGCCTCGAAATCATACGAAACGGGCTTGGACTCCGCTCGGCCGAAGCCGCGCATGTTGTGATAGGTCAGCCCGCTGCCGACGATCAGAATGCCTTCGTCGCGCAGTGATGCGATCGCCTGCCCGACCTTGATGTGCTCGGCCGCATCGTAGCTCGATTTCAGCGACAGCAGCACGATCGGCATGTCGGCGTTCGGATACATCAGGCCCAGCGGCACGAAGGTGCCGTGGTCAAAGCCCTGGTTGGGATCCTCCCGGCAATCGATCCCTGCGTGCTTGAGCAGCGCCCTCACCCGAGCTGCAAGCTCGGGCTTGCCCGGCGCCGGATATTTCAGGTGATAGGTATGCTCGGGGAAACCGTAATAGTCGTACACCATCGGCGGATGCGCCGAGGTCGACACGGTGAAGGCGTCGGCCTCCCAATGTCCGGTGATGACGAGCACGGCCTTCGGCCTTTCCGGCAGCAGCTGCGGCAGCCGGCCGAACGCCTCGGCGGTCTTGGCGTATTGCACCCGCCTGTCCTCCATGAACGGCCAGGGGCCGCCGCCGTGGGACAGGAACAAGGTCGGAAATCGCGTCATAGATAAGGGTCCGGCTCAAGACAACATGCGCGTGGAGCAGCCGCGCGACCGGCGGCGAGCATAGGCAAACCGGTATGGTTAGCAAGCCGTTAACGATTTGCCGCCCAAAATCGCTGCCGTGTGGCCGAAGAAGTCGGCCGGTTGCCAGGGACGTGAGATGAGGAAGTTTGCGCTGGGGGACGTCGTCAACAGTGACAAGGGCCGCCGCGGCGTCGTTCGCGCCGCCTTCAAGTCGCGGGAAGGCCAGCAGTTCTATGCCGTCGAGAAGGACGGCACGATGGACTATCTGGAGGAAGACCGGCTGAGCCCGGCGCCGCGCGTCGAGCTCGCGGCCTAGGTACTCTTATCGTGCCAAAGCACGATGCGATTAAGTCTGATGCAGCTACGAAGAAGGTGCGCCCCCTCTCCCGCTTGCTTGCGGGAGAGGTTCGAACGAGGCCGCGGCCAGTCGTTCAGCTAAAACCATTTCGTGCTAGCGCGCGAGCCGGTCGAGACGCTCCGACAACGGGTCGTCTCCGCTCGCGATGCGCTCGTTCGTGATCAGCAGCAGGCGATCGCGGTCTGCGGCCGCGTCCCAGCGCGGCAGGTCGGGACCGTTGGGATCGCCACTCCTCGCGAAGTTGATCCAGTACCTGCGCATGCGGCTCGCGATCTCGCGGTCGCGGCGCGAGAAGATGCCCGCACCGGGCACGCCTTCCGCGCCGAAGATGAACTGCAGCTCCCGCCCGTGACCGCCGTCGGGACTTGCACGTCGCGCTTCCGGCACGTAAGCGAAACGATAGCGAAACGTCGGCGCGCCGCTTGCGGCATGCAGGCGGGCCAGCAGCCGCACCGGCTCGGAGAAGACCTTGTCGGTGTAGAACCGCGCTGCGAGGTCCGAAGGCTTGGCGAGATCGGGATAAAGCTTGCGCAGCTCCTCGCTGGTGGCGCCTGACGCTGCGAGCGCCTCCTTGATGTCGAGCTCGGTATCAAAACCCGTCTCGTCATCGTTCGAGCCGATGATCAGGGGAATGCGGCTTTCATGCCCGGCCGCAAAGCCCGCGGCAACATCTCCGGTCACCAGAGCTTCATCGATGAATGGCGCAAAGCCGTGCGGCGATTTTTCCAGCAGATGTTTTTCGGCGGCCAGCAGGCGCCGCGGCTCGGCCGCGCGCAGATCCGCCTGTGACCCGAGCGCCGCTGCGAACTGCCTTCCCACGACTTCCGCCTCCTGCGCCGAGCGCAAGTGGCTACGGCCGGGCACCGATTGCAGGATGGCCTTCTGAAACAGATCGCGCGATGGCGCTGATAGCATCAACAGCGCGATCGACGTCGCGCCTGCATCGCTGCCAAACAGGGTGACGTTGCGGGGATCGCCGCCGAAGGCCGCGATATTGTCGTGAATCCAGTGCAGCGCCACGAGCTGATCCATCAGCCCGTAATTGCCGGAGCCGCCGTCCGACAATGCGGGATGGCTGAGCCAGCCGGGCGCGCCGAGGCGATAATTCACGGTGACCACGATGAGGCCGGCCTGCGCGAGCTTCGCGCCGTCGAACAGCGGATCGTTCGCCGTGCCTGAGACGAAACCGCCGCCATGAATGAAGACCATCACCGGCAGCGGGCCGTCGATCCCAAAGGGACGGAACACGTTCAGCGTCAGGCAATCCTCGCTCGCGCCCGGCAGCGCCGGCTGAAGGCACGGCGCGCCGTAATCATAGACGGTACGCATTTCCGAGCTCTCGACTGTCGCTTGCGGCGGCCGCCAGCGCAGCGCGCCGACCGGCGCCGCCGCATAGGCCAGCCCCTTGAACGAGGCCACCTCGCCTTCGACGGCACCGAGCATCTGCCCCTCGCGCGTCAGCGCAAAAGGGAACTGTCCGACCGGCTGGGCCCCGACCGGGCCGCCGAGGCAAAGCAATACGGAAGCTGCGACGAGCGGAAGCACGGACCGCATCTTGGGATCTCGATGCGCAGAGGTTCTCCGGAGGTTACGTCCGTGCTTGACCGCGAGGCAAGCTGTCTTGCCCTCGCCCCGCTTGCGTCACCACGGCCACATCGCATCCGCAGCTAACCGCTCTTCGCGATGATCTCCGCCAGCGCACGCCTTGCGATGATGCCGAGCTCGCCGAGCGTGGAATGTCCCGCCTTTGCCGCCTCGATCAGGCGCTCGGCGATGAACCTGCGGCTGTCGTGATCGCCGCCATGCGGCAATTGGCGGCACGTCTCCTCCAGGACGACGTCCATGTTCGCTTTGGTTCGCTCACTCAACTCTGTCATGACGCCCTGGGCACGCGTGGCTTGTAACCGCAAGCATACACGGAAGGATGTGCTCTGATTAGCCCGGACAATCCCGGCGGTTGTGCATCGCGGCGCGTGTATCGCCACAACCTTCGCGCGCTGCACCAGACTACCGAAGATTGCACTTGCTCTGATGACAAGCCGAGCCTGCGGGACTAGCCTGCCGGCAAAACAAAGCAGGGAGGGAATGCCATGCCTGACGCAATGGTTGCTACGCGTGCCTCAGGGACGACGCGCGGAACCGCCCAGGAGGTCGATGTTGCCGTGGTCGGCGCCGGCTTTGCCGGCCTCTATTTACTGCACCGCCTGCGCAAGGCCGGCTTCTCGACGATCGGTCTCGAAGAGGCCGGCGACGTTGGCGGCACCTGGTACTGGAACCGCTACCCCGGAGCGCGCTGCGATATCCAGACCATCGACTACAGCTACACTTTCGATCCCGAGCTCGAGAGCGCCTGGACCTGGTCCGAGAAATACGCGACCCAGCCCGAGATCCTGCGCTATCTCGGCTTCGTCGCCGACCGCTACGATCTCAGGCGCGACATCCGCTTCAGGACCAAGGTCACCGAAGCCAGATGGGACGAGGCAGCCGAGCGCTGGCAGCTCACGACCGACAACGGCGCGCCCGTCTCCTGCCGCCATTACATCATGGCCACCGGCTGCCTCTCCGCGCCGAAACCGCCGGAGATCGACGGCGTCAAGGATTTCGAGGGCAAGGTCTATTTCACCGGGCGCTGGCCGCATGACGGGGTCGATCTCGCCGGCAAGCGCGTCGCCGTGAT
The DNA here is from genome assembly GCF_054057995.1 of Bradyrhizobium sp. USDA 4486. Classification (NCBI taxonomy): domain Bacteria; kingdom Pseudomonadati; phylum Pseudomonadota; class Alphaproteobacteria; order Hyphomicrobiales; family Nitrobacteraceae; genus Bradyrhizobium; species Bradyrhizobium sp. USDA 4486. The sequence goes on along the minus strand of NZ_JBSRZV010000001.1, from coordinate 118,278 downwards.
CGGCACCGGATCGTCGGCGATCCAGTCGATCCCGTTGATCGCCGAGCAGGCCGCGCATCTCACCGTGTTCCAGCGCACGCCGAACTTCGCGCTGCCGGCGCATAACGGCCCGCCGCCACAGGATCGCATGAGCCTGCTGCAAGGCGATCGCGCGGCCTATCGCGAGCAGGCGCGCCAATCGATGGCCGGCGTTCCCTACCCGCAGCAGACGGTGGTGAGCTGGCAATTGAGCGATGCCGAGCGCCGCGAGCGCTTCGAACGCGCCTGGGCGGCCGGCGACCTCGTCCACATCCTGACGCAGCTCTGGGCCGATCAGGCCGTTGACATCGACGGCAACAAGATCGTTCAGGACCTGATCCGCGAGAAGATCCACGCCGCCGTCAAGGATCCCGAGACGGCCGCCGCGCTGACGCCACACGATCATCCCTTCGGCGCCAAACGTCCGTGCCTCGATACCAACTATTACGCGACCTACAACCGGCCGAACGTCACGCTGGTCAATCTGCGCGAGGAGCCGATCAAGGCGATCACGGCAACCGGCATCACCACGGCCAAGCGCAATGTCGATGTCGACGTCATCGTGTTCGCGACAGGCTTCGACGCCATGACAGGGGCGATCCGCGCCGTGCATCCGATCACCGGGCGCGGCGGCAAGTCGCTGTCCGATGTCTGGGCACAGGGGCCGCAGAGCTATCTCGGGCTCACGGTCGCGGGCTTCCCGAACTTCTTCATGATCACCGGGCCCGGCAGCCCGTCGGTGCTCTCGAACATGGCGGTGGTCGATCGAGCAGCATGTCGACTGGGTCGTGGATCGCCTCGTTGCGCTGCGCGACGCCGGCTTCACCACGATGGAGCCGACCGAGACGGCGCAGGCCGGCTGGGGCCGGCACATGGCCGACTGTTCGATGCTGACGCTGCACCGGCTCGCCAACACCTGGTACACGGGCGCCAACGTACCCGGCAAGGTGCAGGGCCTGATGCCCTATACCGGCGGCGTCGGTCCCTATCGCAGCATCTGCGACGAGGTCGTCAGCCGCGGCATGCTCGGCTTCAGGCTCACCGGCCCGAACGGCGCCGAGCAGTGCAACGACGGCGAAGTCGTGCGCCTGCAACCCGACGTGAGGCTGGTCATGAACCTGCTCACGTCGCTGAACCTGCCGCCGATCGAGTCGATGGGCGCGACCGGTGCGCGCGCCTTCGTCAACGAGTTCAACAAGGGCCGGCCTGCGGGACGACCGATCGGCGAGATCGTCGACGGCACCCTGCCCGGCGCCGACGGCCCGCTGCCTTACCGCGCCTACAAGCCGGCGACGCCGGGGCCGTATCCGGTCGTGGTCTATTTCCATGGTGGCGGCTGGGTGCTCGGCGACGAGCAATCGGACGACCCGTTCTGCCGCGACATGGTGCGGCGGACCGGCATGATGTTCGTCAGCGTCGGCTATCGCCACGCGCCGGAGCATCGTTTCCCGGCCGCGGCCGAGGACGGCTACGCGGCGGCGCGCTGGATCGCCGAGCATGCCACCGAGCTCGGCGGCAGACCGGGGCCGGTGCTGGTGGCCGGCTGGAGCGCCGGCGGCAACATCGCCGCCGTCACCTGCCAGCTCGCGCGCGACCGCGGCGGGCCTGAGATCGCCGGCCAATTGCTGGTATGTCCGGTCACCGACTGCGCTTTCGATCGCCCGTCCTACAACGACAATGCGACCGGCTATTTCCTGACGCGCTCGTTGATGTACTGGTTCTGGGACCTCTACTGCTCACCGGCCGACCGCACCGATCCGCGCGTCTCGCCGCTGCGCGGCAAGGTCGCCGGCCTGCCGCCGGCATTCGTCGTCACCTGTGAGTTCGATCCCTTGCGCGACGAGGGCATTGCCTATGCCGAGGCGATGCAGGCTGCGGGCGTGCCGGTCGAACAGCTCAAGGCGCGCGGCCATTTCCACTCGTCCTTTACGATGGTCGACGTGGTGATCACCGGCGTCCAGGGCCGCGTGCAGATGGCCGAAGCGCTGCGGCGCTTTGCCGGGCTTCCGCCGGGGGTCAGCCGCGGCGATGAGACCAGCCACGGTCATGTCAGTCCGGGGCACAGAATCGCGGCGGCCGCGAGCTGACGGCAACAAGGTGGCCGGGAACCTTTTCCCGGCCGCTGCGTTGAACGCTTGTGGCATTGAGATGCAGCGATAGTTGTGGGCCCCGGCACGCAAACCAGCGTGCTGGGGTGTTTTTTGCGTGAGGGCAGGACGATGAGGGACGCATCAGTTGCAGGTTCAAAGGTCGATTTCAACGCGCTGGCGGTGCTGCACAAATGGCCGTCGCTGGCGAACCAGCGCCGGCCGGACAGGGACTCCTATCAGGTGAGCGAGGGCACGCTCGATCAGTGCATCTCCGCTTTCATGGGCAAGCCGGCGGCGACCAGGCATCTCTATGAGATCCGCACGACGGCGCAGCCGTCGCTGGTGACGGATGTCCTCTCGCCCGAGCACGTCGCCGAGCTGTCGCGCTTGCGGGAATTTCTCTGATTGCGTGCAGGCGCCGAAAGCTGCACGCGCGCGACAAGCTTCCGATCAAGGCAGGAACCTTCTTCCGATTTTTCCCGTTAATATGGATCGGAAGTCAAGACGAGTGCCTCAAGATGCTTGAAGCCGGCGTACCATCTTCCATCGTGCCTTATGGCGCAGATCAGACCCTCTTCGTGGTAATCGATCGCCTCGACCAGGCAACCGAAATTCGTGTCGAGCGCAGCGATCTCGAAGCCACCATCGGCGAGCTCGTCGCCGGCTGCTTCAACGATCCCGTCAAGGTGATTTCCTTCAACACGCTCGAGCACTGGATGAAGGACATCTCTACCGACGTCGCAGGCGAGATCCAGGCGCGCTGCGACATCGATGGCGTGACGCTGCCCGACTATCTCAGCGACTTCGTCGAGAGCCACACCTGATCGCGTCATTTGCTTCTCTGCGCTTCAAATCGCGCGCAACAAAAAAGCGCCGCTCCCGCGGCGCTTTTCGTGTCCCAGCCTTAGAGAGCATGATCCGGAAAAGTGCGTGGCGGTTTTCCGAAAAGATCATGCGCAATCAACAAGCCAAAGATCTCATCGCGCTTTAGTGGTGCCAGAACAATGCCAGCAGCAGGATAACCGGCAACGGCACGCCAAGCAGCCAAAGCAAAGCACCTCTTCCAAAACCCATGATGTCCTCCTCCTCTTGCCTCGTCCAGACGACGCAGCAGGCGAAAAGAAGTTCCGCGCCTCGAAGAGAGAGGGAATGCGTTCAGTGCATGGATTGCCTGAGTTATGCCCGCCGGTACTTGCCGGCGATGAGTTCGATCTCGCGGCGGCGTTCGCCGGCGAAGGTCAGCAGCTTTTCGATCGTGAGCGTATCCGTGATCCGTTTGGCGAGCCGCTCGGCGCGCGCAGCCTGATCTTCGAGATACTGGATCGTGTTCAAGCGTCCGCCTCCCCAACAGCCCCGAATTGTTTGGGCAGCCATGTTGCGCGAGAAGCAGCTAACAGCCGGTTAAGCGCGGCGCGTCTCAGCTCGATGAATCGCGGCTTAATTGTTTGAGCATGATCTCCGCGCAAACGCGTTCCGCGTTTGTCGCGAGGGAAAAGCGCTGCACACTTTGCGCTAACGCGGCCCTTCGGGTCCGGATCATGCTCTATCGCACGACGTCGAGCCGAACATTGGTGATGCCCTTGTCGACCATGCCGAGCGCCTCGGCCGCGGACGGCGAGATGTCGACCACGCGTCCGCGAACGAACGGCCCGCGATCGTTGACCCTGACGGTGACGAAGCGGCCGGAGGAAACATCGGTGACGCGAAGCTTGGTGCCGAACGGCAGGGTCGGATGGGCCGCAGTCAGTTCGTTCTTGTCGAACTTCTCTCCGCTCGCGGTCTCGGTATCCGAATAGAAGCTGGCAACGCCATGCGAGGCGCTTTGCTTTGCCTCGCGAGTTTTATCAGGAACGCGCGCCCGGCTGATCGGCCGCGAATGCAGCGCAGCCACCCGGTGCGGCCGCTCGATCGTGGCCTGCCGGCTGGTACCGAGATCCGCCCTCTGGCGGCCGACCGGCGACTGCGCGCACGCGGCGAGCGAAGCGGCAGCGACGGTGACGAGGAGCAACCGGCTCGAGGTTGCCAGCGACATCCGGGCAGTTTCGGCACTTGCAATGCGAGACATGATGCGCCCTCCGAACAACCCCAAGTTTCGTTGGGCAATGAGGGCAGAACCTTGTCGGAACAAAAGCGGCCTTGCGGCCACGCTCCTTTCGAGCCAGCTGTGACGATTCCACCACAGTCGCTGTCCCAAATCGGGACAAGATGTGCGGAAAGATCAGCCCGATACGACCCGCAAAATCATCGGATGCGCATCCGGGCGGTTTCAGCTGGAATAGTGCTGGGCCGACCTGACGGGGTTTCTGAAGGTCGTCATGCCCGGGGCTTGTCCCGGGCATCCACGTTCGTCGTGCCCGGGGAGCAAGGCGTGGATGGCCGGGACAAGCGCGGCCATGACGGTGTGGGAATGTCCACTAATCGCGTCGCTCTGGATGTGGCGACGTCAATACGCCGGCTCGTACATCTGCGATTGCACCAGCGCCTTCACATCGTTCGGCGCAGGTCCGTCCGCAAGCCCCCGCTGATAGGCGACATCCGCCACCGCCGCGGCAATCCGCGCCGACACCTCGCGGATGCGAGGCAGCGCGGGGTAGAGACTGCCCTGCGAGAGGTCGTCCTTGCCGACGCAATCGGCGAGCGTATGGGCCGCGGCCATGAACATCTCGTCGGTGACGAGGCGCGAGCGGCTGGCGATGACGCCGAGACCGACGCCGGGGAAGATGTAGGAGTTGTTGCCCTGGCGCGGCACGAAGGTGCGGCCGTTCAGCTTCACCGGATTATACGGGCTGCCACAGGCGAACAGCGCGCGGCCCTCGGTATAGCGGTAGGCATCCTCCGCCGAGCATTCCGCCTTCGAGGTCGGGTTGGAGAGCGCGAACACGATCGGCTGCTCATTGAGCTCGGCCATCGCCTTGAGCACGTCGGGTGTGAAGGCGCCGCCGACGGCCGCAACGCCGATGATCGCCGTCGGCTTCAGCGTCTTGATGGCGGTGAGGAAGTCGGCGATCGGTGCCTGGCCAGCATGGGCATAGCGCAGCTTATGGCCGTGAAGGCCGTCACGGCCGCCAACGACCAGACCGCGGGAATCCACCAGCCAGTTGCGGCGGAGCGCTTCGGCTTCCGACGCGCCCTCCGCCATCATGGCGGAGACTACGAGATCGGCGATGCCGGTCGCCGCTTCCCCCGCGCCGAGGAACAGGATGCGCTGGTCCCTCAGCTTGCCGCCGGAGACACGCAGCGCCGAGAACAGGCCCGCGAGCGCCACCGCCGCGGTGCCCTGGATGTCGTCGTTGAAGACGCAGGCCTCGTCGCGATATTTGTGCAGCAGCTTGAACGCAGAATGATTGGCGAAGTCCTCAAACTGGATCAGCACGCCCGGGAACGTCTTTCGCGCCGCTTGCATGAACTCGTCGACGAAACTGTCATAGGCCTCGCCCGTGAGCCGGCGCTCGCGCAAGCCGATATAATAGGGATCGTTCAAGAGCTCTTCGTTGTTGGTGCCGACGTCGAGCAGGATCGGCAGGCATTGCTCGGGATGCACGCCGGCACAGGCCGAATAGAGCGAGAGTTTTCCGACCGGAATGCCCATGCCGTTGGCGCCGAGATCGCCGAGGCCGAGGATGCGCTCGCCGTCGGTGACGACGATGAGCTTTGCGGGATACGGCCAGTTTTTCAGGATGTCCACGATCTGGCCGCGATCGCGCGAAGAGATGAACATGCCGCGCGGCCGCTGGAAGATCAGGCCGTATTTCTGACAGGCGAGCCCGACCGTCGGCGTGTAGATGATCGGCTGGATCTCGTCGATATTGTCGACGACGACGCGGAAGAACAGCGCCTCGTTGCGGTCATGCAGCGCATTCAGCGCGACGTATTTTTCGAGATCCGTGGGCAGCGCGCGCAGATTGGTCAGCACGCGCTCCACCTGCGTCTCCATCGTCAGCACGCAAGCCGGCAAGAGGCCGCGCAGGCCGAGCGCAGCGCGCTCCGCTTCGGTGAAGGCGGTGCCCTTGTTGAGCAAGGGATCGCGCAGCAGCGTCATGCCTTGCGCGGCGTCGGATGATGTCGAATGGGCGCTGACCCGAGCAGGTCTATTCACGAATTTCCCCCAGGAAGTTTCTTATTGAAGGGCGGCCATTGTCGGCCAGTGCTCACCCGAGATCAAGGACGCAGGCATCCCGGCGTCGATTGTGATCTCGCACCGCAGCGAGGTTTCCGAGAACGATCCGCCGCGCGCGGGACGATGCTTCGCATCGCCCGGGGCGCGCGATAGCCGAGGCTGCGCCTCGGCGTCCCCTGCAAGGACGGCGGCCGAGCGGCCTATGCTCTCCCGCAAGTCCAGGGCAATCGCATAAGGCTTGCACGATGCGGCGGCATCCGCACCGGGCTCCCTCTCCCGCTTGCTTGCGGGAGAGGGTTGGGGAGAGGGTGTCTCCGCAACGGGATAATCTCCCAGAGGAAAGAGCCCTCACCCGCCGCGCTCTGCGAGCGCGTCGGCCTCTCCCGCAAGCGGAAGAGGCGGAGCAAGCCCGCAGACAATTCTCGTGAAATCCATGCGGCGCAGCGCAACTACTCCGGCTTGATGTCGGCAGCCTTGACGATCGGCCACCATTTCTCGACCTCCGCCTTCTGGAAGGCCGCGAGCGCCGCGGGCGTCTGCTGCTCGAGCGGCGGAATCTCCTGCCCGAGTTCGGAGAAGCGCTGCTTGACGGCGGGATCGGCGAGGACAGTGACGATCGCCGCGTTGAGCTTTGTGACGATATCTTTCGGCGTGTTCTTCGGTGCCCAGATGCCGTGCCAATAGGAGATGTAGAGCCCGGGCAGCCCCGCCTCGTCGACGGTCGGAATGTCGGGCGCGGACGCAAGCCGCGTCGGCGATGTCACCGCGAACGCCTTGATCGCGCCGTTCTTGTATTGCGGCAGCGAGTTCGAAGCCTGGTCGAACATGATGTCGATCTGGCCGGCGACGAGATCGATCATCGCAGGTCCTGCGCCGCGATAGGGCACGAACTGGAAGTCGGTGCCGGTCTTCTCCTTGAAGAAGACGCCGGCGACGTGCGCGCCCGTGCCCGCACCGGCGGTGCCGGCGGTGGCCTTGCCGGGGTTGGCCTTCAGCCAGGCGATCATCTCTTTCAGATTGTTGGCCTCAAGCGACTTGCGGCCAACGATGAGCTGCGTGCCCATCGCGATGGTCGCGACCGGCTCGAAATCGGCGAGAAGATCATAGGGCAGCTTGAAGATCGCCCCGTTGAGCACATGCGTGCCCCAATGGCCGATGGTGATCGTCGTGCCGTCAGGCGTCGCGCGCGCGACGCGGGCGCCGGCGATGCTTCCGGAGGCGCCGGCGACGTTCTCGACCACGACCGTGGTGTGCAGCTCGGCCGCGATCCGCTCCGACAGGATCCGCGCCAGCGTGTCGGTCGGGCCGCCCGCCGCGAACGGCACGACAAGGGTGATGGGACGCGACGGAAAGGGCTGCGCGCTGACGGGTGAGCTCCACGCCCCGCATCCGAGCAACGCGCAAATAACGATCACATGACCGCGCAATCCGGCCCACAGCCCCCGCATCGTTCTCTCCCACCCTTTTTGCCACCCGCATGTTGTCCGCGGGCCGGAGCCGGAGTGAACGCTGCCGCACGGGCAGAGGCAAGCCAGAACTTATCCGGCCGCCCGCCGCGGCGTCAGATTGGCCGCGCCATCCGCGGGCGGCGCGATCTGCATCAGGATCGTCTGGACCGGCGATGCGATCTCGACGCCGTGCTGCTGGAAGCGCAGCTTCATGCGGCGGTTGAATTCGCGCTGGACCGGCCAGCGGCCGGCCTCGGTGCAGCGGATCTGACCGACGATCGAGACCATGGCGCCGTCGACCTTGTCGATACCCCACAATTCGAGGTCGCCGCGGATCGCCGCGCGAAACTCCGGCTCGCGCCGCATCTCGTCGACGATGTCCTTGAGGATCTGGCCGGCGCGATCGGTGTCCTCCTTGTAGGCGACATTGACGCTGACCGAGGCATTGCCGGCGCCGCGGCTGGCATTGGTGATGGTGGTGACCGCGCTGAACGGCACGATGTGCACGGCGCCGTCGCCGGCGCGCAGGCGAATGGTGCGGATCGAGACGTTCTCGACGACGCCCGAGAGACCCGAGACGCTGACGGTGTCGCCGACCTGGACCGTGTTCTCCAGCAGCAGGAATAGCCCGGTGATGAGATCCTGCACCAGCTTCTGCGAGCCGAAGCCGATGGCGATGCCGACGATGCCGGCACCGGCCAGCAGCGGTGCGACATTGACGCCGATCTCGCTCAGCGCGGTGAGGCCTACGACGGCGGCGATCAGGCAGAGCAAGGCAGTTCGCAGCATCGGCTGGAAGGTGCGCAGGCGCGCGGCCCGGGCGTAGTGCCCGTCTCGCGACAGCGAATTGATCTGGCGGTCCAGGAGCGCATTGCTGGCTTCCCAGATTGCCGCCGCGATAAACGCGGCCAATCCGATCGTCACCACCGCCGAGATCAGCCGGCTGCCGATCTGGCCACCATAGAACCAGACGATGGCATCGACGCCCCAGACTTCGAGCACGGCGACGAAGCCGATGAAGGCGATCACGCCGGAGACGATCCTGCGCAGCAGCGGCAGATAGCGGTTGGCGCGGACCTCGAGGCCCGGAAAGCGCTGGAGGATCTCCGGCCTGATGCGGAAGCCGCGGTCGATCAGGCTCAGGGTCACCATGATCGCGACGCGCGTGATCAGCGCCACCGCGATGGTGCCGACGAAATATTGCAGCAGCAGCGAATAGCCGTTGCGGATATTGAGCGCCCACACCGCCCACAATGCGAGGTCGAGCGCGATGGCAAGGTAGTGCCAGCCGGCGGCGATGCGGTTGCGCAGGCGGGCGGCGATGCCCTGCCGCTCGGCCGGCGCGCGGATGGCCTCGGCGACCTGGCGGCGGCATTGCAGGATGATGACGACGATGAAGAGATGCACGACCAGCATCACCATGCGCAGCAGCGCGGCATAGCCGGCGCGGTGCAGTCCGAGCAGCAGCGCCACATTGGCAAAGGCGATGCCGGAGACACCGACGCCGACGATGCGGCGCGCCCAGATCTCGATATAGGCCGCGGTCTCGGCGCGCACCGGAAACAAGCCGAACGGCCCGGCCAGCGCGCGGACGACGCAGATGAGCCCGCGCGAGAATGCATAGGCGTTGACGACCGCGAGGATCACGAAACGGACGATGACGGGATCCCCGATCTCGGTGCCGAGCAAGGCGGTGGCGACACCGATGAACACGAACACCGGCAGCAGCTCGAGCAGCAGGCGGCCGAGCACGAAGGGCAGCCGCAGCAGCAATTGCCAGACGCGCGCGAGGCTATGGCGTCGCTTCTGCAATTCGGGCGCCGGCGTCACGTCGGCCACCGACGATGGCGGATCGGCGATCGGCAGCGCCTGCACCGGCACGCGCGCGGTTTGCGGCACGCGCCCCTCAAGGAACGCCACCGGACGCCGGATCAGGCGGAAGATCGCCCATTCGGCCGCGAGCGCGCAGCCGAGCACAAGCGCGAGCTTCCAGGCGATCTCGATCAGCAGATTGTAGGCGGCGGGATCATTGGCGGTGCGCACGATCCAGTAATAGAACGCCGGGAAATGCGTCAGCGTCCGCGCCATGCTGGCGATCTCGCGCGAGATCTCGCCGATCTGCTCCGACACCGTGAGCAGGAGCTGCGCGCCGAGACCGTCCGCCGAGAGCGGGATTGGCGATGTCTGCTCGGGCGCGGACTGCTGCGGACCGGATGCGTTCGCGATCACGCGCAACGTGTCGATCATCTGCGCGCGCTTCTTGTCGTCCTGGAGCGTTTCCAGCGCGCGCTTCGCCTCGTCAGGCGACAACGCGGCCGCATGATTGGCGGCCGGACCGGGCGGCTCGGCGTGGGCGACACAGGACGACGAGATCGCGAGGAACAGAGCGGCGAGGAGCGCCGGGACAAGCTTATGCGACACGATGGTTCCCTGGAAAAAATGAATGCGCCGGCGGAGTCGGCATCGCCCCCGCCGAAGCACTGCGTCATGTCGGACCGTCGTCATTCGCCCCGGCGCTGTGTCGGAAATTGGCCAATGAGGCGACTTTCTCTTGGCATTTGCCGCAGTGCAGGAATGGGAACTGCGAACGTCCGCGGCCCGGCTTCGCCGTGCGAGACGCGCCAAATCTCTCCCGTCATTCCGGGGTTCGGCCCGGAATGACGGCGAGGAGGAGGAGAGAAAACAGGATGTCAAACACGCCGGTCGGCCTCGTCACGGCCATCCACAGCGTTCAGCGCGTCATCAAGCGCGATCGAAATACAGCGCCGGGACGGTAGGGGCCTTGCCTCACTGATGCGGCCCGCTAAACCTTGTCCCGGCGTGCCGTTCGCGGTTTTCGCCGCTATGCGATAGTCCGAACGAGCTCCATCGCAATTAACGCGGCTGGATTTGCGGAGGTGGCGTCATAGACCTCCCCTTGCTCTGATGTGGACGTTTGGCGTCGCTTGTTTGCGACCGTGACGATGCTCCTCCCGTGCCGCAAAACTGTCAAGCGGGATCAAAGGCGCACGGGATCACATTTAGCGCGAGTTCCTTCGGCCGCAACGTTAGCGGCGCTGCGAACGATCGTCTCGCACAATCGTAGCGTGGGCAAAGGCGCACTTGCTCTGTGCCCACCACTCGTCGAGATAAAAAATGGTGGGCATGCCTCCGCCTTCGCTCTTCGAGTTACGAAGGACAAGTCGCTTCGCCCCCCTCGCAAGATCCGAGCTCGACCTGCTGCGATGATGCCATCATGCCCCTGTTTTGCCCGACGCGTCAAGCCAATTTCGTAAAATCCGCAACGACATCACGCCAGTCGGCCAAGCCATTGATTCCGCTGTCACCGGCTACTGTGCATGGGGTTGTTTTCGATTTCTGTTCTCGCATGCTGTCGCAGCCGCCGTTCACCGTCACTTCTTGCCGTCCTTTCCCTCCTTCTCAAGCGCCTTGCGCACCGCCTTGAATTCCTCGAGCGAGGCCTTGTCGGCGCGCGGGAAGCGCAGATCGAGCTTTTCGAGCGCGGCATTGATCACCGAGCCGATCACGACGCGCGCGAACCATTTGTGGTCGGCCGGCACGACGTACCACGGCGCATGCGGCGTTGCCGTGTGCCGGACGATGTCCTGATAGACCGCCTGGTAACGCGGCCACAGCGCGCGCTCCTTGATGTCGTCCATGGAGAACTTCCACTGCTTGGACGGAATCTCCAGGCGGTCGAGAAAACGTTCGCGCTGTTCGTCCTTGGAGAGGTTGAGGAAGAACTTCAGCACCACGGTGCCGTTACGCGTGAGGTAACGTTCGAACGCGGCGATGTCCTCGAACCGCTCCTTCCAGATGTTCTTGGTCACGAGCTTCTGCGGCAGCTTCTGCTTGGCGAGGATTTCCGGATGCACGCGCGTCACCAGGCATTCCTCGTAATGCGAGCGGTTGAAGATGCCGATATGGCCGCGCTCGGGCAGCGCGACGACGTGGCGCCAAAGGAAATCGTGATCGAGCTCCTTGCTGCTCGGCGCCTTGAAGGCGGTGACCTCGCAGCCTTGCGGATTGATGCCCTCGAAGATCGCCTTGATCGCACTGTCCTTGCCGGCGGCGTCCATGGCCTGGAACACGATCAGCAGCGACCAGCGGTCCTGGGCGTAGAGCTTCTCCTGGAAGTCGACCAGCCGCTTCTTGTTGGCGTCGAGAAGCTCCTGCGCCTTCTCCTTGTCGAGATCGCCCTTCTCGTTCGTCTTGTAGTCCTTGAGGTGAAACTTGCCCGATCCGTCGTAGCGGAAGGGCGCAATGTAGCGGTCAAGTTCCTGGGCGAGCGATCTGGACGGCTTCTTGCTCATGAGCGCGGGGCACCTTGCGTTGGGGCTTCAATCGGTCGAGCAAGCTACCAAGGATGCCCTTGGGAAGGAATATGATGAAGAGCACGAGCAGCACGCCGTAGACGAGGTTGTCCCAGCCGACCGCCTTGGTGCCGAAGCCGATGCGCAGGGTCTCGGCCAGCAGGATCGTGATGATCGCGCCGAAGGTCGGGCCGAGCGAGACGAACAGGCCGCCGACGATGGCGGCGAATACCATCTGCAGCGACACCGCGATGCCGCTGACCGTGTCGGGCGTGATGAACATCTGGTATTGGCAGTAGATCGCGCCGGCGAGCGCCGTCATCAGCGCGCTGAGCAGCGTGATCTTCAGCTTCTCCGCGGTGACGTTGACGCCGGCGGCGGCCGCGGCGTCCTCGTCCTCCGAGATCGCCTCCAGCGCATAGCGCGCCATGCTGCGGTCGATCCAGTGCCAGGCCACGATGCCGAACAACCAGGCCGCGAGCGCGACCAAGTACCAGGTGGTCTTGTCGTCGAACTGCAGGGCCAGCAGCTTGTTGCCGGAGGCCCGGTTCGGGGTGTAGCCGAGCGAGCCGCCGGTATAGTCACGCGTCGCCGTGATGACCTGGAGCACGATGCCTGAGAGCGCCAGCGTCACCAGCACGAAATAGTGCCCGGTGATGCGGAAGCGGAAGCAGGGATAGCCGACGATCAGCGCCAGCGCGCCGGCCGCGACCATGCTGATGGGAATGCCGATCCAGGGCGACAGGCCCAGATGATTCCACAACAGCGCGGTGACATAGGCGCCGATCCCCATGAAGCCGCCATGGCCGAGCGAGACGAGGCCGAACCGTCCCATCATCGACCAGGACGTATAGGCGAACGACCAGATCAGGATCAGCACCAGGATGTGCAGATGATAGGGGTCGCGATAGACGAACGGCAGCGCGACCAGCACCGCCAGTCCGATCCCCCATGCGGTGAGACGCCCCTGCCCCGTCATCGGCGCCTCGCCAGCAGGCCCGCGGGCCGGATGAACATCATCACGATGAAGAAGGCGAAGGCGAGCACATAGCCCCATTCGAGATCGGAGAACAGGCCGCCGAGCGAGATGATCTCGGCGAACACGAAGGCCGCGATGAAGCCGCCGATGAAATTGCCGAGGCCCCCGAGCACGCAGATCAGGAAGGTGATCGGCCCGAACGAGAGGCCGACAAAGGGATGCACGTCATATTGCAGCACCAGGAGGCAAGCGGCGAGCCCGGCCAGCGCGCCGCCGAGCGCGGAGGTGATGAGATAGATCCGCTTGGTGTCGACACCCATCAGCGCCATGATCTGCCGGTCCTGCGAGATGGCGCGGATCGCGGTGCCGGTGAAGGTGCGTGTCATGAACAGATAGACTGCGACCATGCCGACCAGCGCGGCGAGGAACGAGAGCAGTCGGGCGTAGCTGAAATTCATGTCGCCGAAGGCCAGCACCGGCAGGCGGATGCCGAGATTGCGGAAATCGATGCCGAAGGCGACGGTGGCAAAGCTCTGCAGCACGAACAGCACGCCGCCGGTCGCAAGCAACTGGTTGATTGGTGGCGCTGTGAGCAGCGGTGCGATGACGAGGTAATGCAGGAGCGCGCCAAGCAGCGCGACCAGCAGGATCGTGAGCGGCGCGGCGACGAAATAGCTGACGCCGTAATACTGCACCATGAAGTACATGGCGTACATGCCGATCATCACGAGCTCGGCGTAGCAGATCCAGGTCACGTCGATGACGCCAAAAATCAAGTTGAGCCCGAGCGCGAGCAGCGCCAGCACGCCGCCGAGCAGGATGCCGTTGATCACGGCCTCCAGCAGGTAGATATCGAAAACATCCAGGAACGCCTGCATGAGCCTCACACCCCGAGATACGCTTCCTTGACCGTGTCGCTCGCCAGCATCTCGGCCGAGGTGCCCGACGCCCGGATCGTGCCCGCCTCGATCAGATAGGCGCGATCGACCACCTTCAGCACTTGCTGCACGTTCTGCTCCACGATCAGCACCGTCAGCCCGCTGGCACGGATCCGCTTCACCAGCTCGAACACCTGCTGCACCACGACCGGCGCAAGCCCGGCGGAGGGCTCGTCCAGCAGCAGCAGCTTCGGATTGGACATCATCGCGCGGCCGATCGCACACATCTGCTGCTCGCCGCCGGACATGGTGCCGGCCATCTGATGCCGGCGCTCCTTGAGCCGCGGAAAGAGGTCGAACACGACCTCCAGCCGCTCGGCATAATGGCCGCGCGCCTCCTTCATGAAGGCGCCCATCTTGAGATTGTCGTCAACCGTCAGCTGCGGAAACAGCCGCCGGTTCTCGGGAACGTGGGCAATGCCGAGGCTGACGATCTTGTGCGGCGGCCTTGCGACAACATCGACGCCCTCCATCCTGATCGATCCGCGCGTGGGACGGATCAGGCCGGAGATGACGCGCATCAGGGTGGTCTTGCCGGCGCCGTTGGGGCCGATGACGCCGACGGCCTCGCCGGCCTTGACGTCGAGATCGACGTCGAACAGCGCCTGGAAGGTGCCATAGCCGGCATCGACGCCGCGGAGCTCCAGCATCATTGCCCTCCCGCGCGGCGGCGCGCTTCGGCGGCCGCGGCCTGCGTGGTCTCGGCGTCGGTGCCGAGATAGACCTCGATGACGCGCGGATCGCCGGCGACCGCGCTTGGCAGGCCTTCCGAGATCTTCTCGCCGTGGTCGAGCACCATGACGCGGTCGACGACCCGCATCAGCACGCCCATGATGTGCTCGACCCAGATGATGGTGATGCCGAGCTCGTCGCGGATGTTGCGCAGCATGTCGGCCGCCTGGTCCATCTCGGCCTCGTCGAGGCCGCCGAGGCTCTCATCGGCGAGCAGCAGCTTTGGCGCGGTGGCGAGCGCCTTTGCGAGCTCGAGCTTCTTGAGGCCGGCGGCGCCGAGACCATCGACGCTGGCGTGCCGATCGATCGGCAGGCCGACCATCGCAAGCGATCGCTCGGCCGCCTCCTCCGCACCGGCGCGGCTATGGCGGCCCTGGCCGTAGAAACCGGCGAGCGCGACATTCTCGAAAATGGTCAGCCGGCGGAACGGGCGCGGGATCTGGAAGGTGCGGCCGATGCCGCTGTTGACGATCCGGTGCGGCGCGAGGCCCGCGATCTCGGAGCCGCCGAACAGGATCGAACCGGAGGTCGGCGCCAGCGTGCCGGATAGCATGTTGAAGATCGTGCTCTTGCCCGAGCCGTTGGGTCCGATCAGGCCGAGGATCTCGCCCTGCTCGACCTTGAACGACACGTTGTTGACGGCGGTGAAGCCGCCGAACCGTTTCACCAGCCCGCTGACTTCCAACACCGACCCGCTCTCCTTGTCAAAACTATTGCGCTACTGGTTGCTGTAGGTGGTGCCCTTCGGCAGCGGCAGCACGGCTTCGCGCTGCGCCTGGCTCTTGGGCCACACTACGTAGGATTTGTCGTCGATGTATTGGATCACCACCGGGAAGGAGCGCTCGTTCTGCCCGGCCATCGGCGTTCCCTCGCCGTAGAACTTGACGCCGAAGCCGAGCATGGTGCCGCCTTCGGGAATGTCGGTGTCGAGCGCGGCTTTGCGCAGTGCGTCCGGATCGACGCCGCCATACGTCTTGATCGCGCGCGGCAGCACGTCGTTCATGAAGACGTAGGTGTTGGACGCGCCGATGCCGACATGAGCGGAGCGGATGGCGACGCCGGGCTTGATCTTGTCGAATTCCTCTCCGACCATCTTGATGACGGGCCCGAGCTTCGGGTCCATCGTCTTCTGGTTGGCGAGCCAGATCGAGATCGGGTCGGTGTTGAAGATATAGGTGGCGTCCGCGCCCATGCCCTCCTTGAGCTTCTCATAGACGCCGTAGCCGGCGCCATGTCCCATCAGCGCAGCGAATTTCAGGCCCTGCTCGCGGGCCTGCCGCAGCAGGAGCGTGATATCGGGGTTGTAGCCGGTGTGGAAGATGACGTCCGGCTTGGCGCGCTTCAGCTTGGTCACCAGCGCGGAGAGATCCGGCGCTGTCGCCGAATAGCCTTCCTTGAGCACGACGTTGAAGCCCGCCTTCTTCGCGCCGGCCTCGTTGCCCTTGGAGACGTCGACGCCATAGGCGCCGTCCTCGTGGATGATGGCGACGCGCAGCTCGCCCGGCTCCTTGCCGAGCTTCGTCTTGGCATTCTGCGCGATGAAATCCATCGTCATCATGCCGAACTGGTCGCCGCTCGCCTGTGGCCGGAACACATATTTGTAGCCTTTCTCGTTGAACACGGCCGACGAGATGCACGTCGTCATCCACATGAACTTCTTGAGCTGCTCGACGCGCGCGGCGACCGGCACGCATTGCGCCGAGGAGAAGAAACCGAGCACCATGTCGACCTTCTCCTGCTCGAGCAGGCGGACGGATTCGTTGATGGCGATGTCGGGCTTGCTCTGCGCGTCGGCATAGACGGCCTCGACCTTGTAGCCCTCGACGCCCGTCTTGGCGAAATGGTCGAGGATGATCTTTGTACCGACATAGTTCAGCTCGGAGCCGCCGCCCGCGAGAGGCCCGGTCAAATCAAAGACGACACCGATCTTGATCTTCTTCTCTTGGGCCTCAGCGGATGCCGCCAAGCCCGTCGCTGCTATCGCGACCAACAGCCCACGTACCAAGCGGGCAGCCATGCGCAGGCGCATCTAAACCTCCCTGGACGATTGTGCATTGCAGTCTTGTTACTTTTGCTTTTTTGCCCATCACATGGGCTGCGCGCAGCGATGTCAAGCCTCGCGCATCAGCGCGATGCGAACTGCTGCGCGATAAAGGCCGTGACAAATCGCGGCATGGTCGGCGTGAGATCATCCATCCCGCGCACGAGATGAATGGCCGACAGCTCCGGTTCGGCCTCGCGCGCCAGATTGGCCTCGATCCGGGCGCGCGCAACGTCGCCCGGCATATCCAGGTTGAGCACCCGGATCATCGCAATCGTACGGTCGGAGACGACACAGTGCCAATCCGCTTCGGCCCGATAATCGTCGGCCGTGAGCCCGGTCTCCTCCTCGAGCTCGCGAACGACGCTGCCGGGAATATCGAGCCTGCCGTCCCTGACGTCGCCCGGATCGGGTGTCCCCGAGGGGAAATAGATCCGGCCTGCATTGGCGGTGTGGGGCGCCATCTCGCCCATGACGAAAGCACCGTCGGATGCGCGCAGCGCCCCCATGCCGAAACCGTTGAACACGGAGGGGTCCGGAAATCCCCAGTCGCGCCAGGCGAGGAAGCTTGCGAAATCCACTTCGGAATAGGTCGCGGCCAGACGGCCGTCCGCGAACACGGGATCGCGGCCGAGCAGGATGCGGCCGTTCCAGATCTTCGGCCGCTCGCGCTGCTTCTCGGCGAAATGCGCCGCGATCTCGACGCGGCGCTCCTCAGCAAACGGCCAAACCGTCGGCCGCACGGCAAGATCAAGCGTCGTGACGCGATGAATGATAGGTGACGTCATGACGCCTGATTACAACGCGTTCGCGTCAGTTATTTGGCGCTCCCCGTGGTCTTCTTGGCCTGGTCGACGAACTTATTGGTAAAAGTCTTGCTGACGTCGATCTTGGCGTTGGCGACCTCTGGCGAGCCGACGCTGAACACCGCGAGCACGGCGTCCGCGCCCTTCGGGTCCATCTTGCCGGTCTGGGAGAACATCGGAATCGTGTTCTTCAGCGCGGCGAGATAGAGGTCCTTGTTCTTGCCGACCATCTCATCCGGCATCTTCGCCATGATCTCCTCGGGCGAATGTGAATGGATCCAGGCGAGCGTGGCCAGCATCGCGTTGGTGAGCGCCTGCGTCTCCTTCTCGTGCCCATTAACCCAGGCCGCCGTCGAGTACAGCGCGCCGCCGGGATATTCGCCGCCGAACGTCTCGAGCGTATCCTTCTGGGTGCGGGTGTCAGAAAGGATGCGCAGATCCTTGTGGCTGCCCTGGAGCACGGTCACGGAGGGGTCGAGCATCACGGCCGCGTCGATCTGGCCCTGCTCCATCGCGGCGACCGCGGTGGCGCCGAGGCCGACGCCGATCACGGCGGTGCCGGCGGGGTCGAGCCCGTTCTTCTTCAGAAGATATTTCAGAAAGAAGTCCGTGGAGGAGCCGGGCGCGCTGACGCCGACCTTCTTGCCGGCAAGATCCTTGATCGATTTGATGTCGTTGGTTCGCGAGGGGGCGACAACCAGCACGAGGCCGGGATAGCGGTCATAGACCACGAAGGCCTGAAGCTCCTGCTTCTTGGCCGCGAGGTTGACGCAATGGTCGAAATAACCGGAGACGACGTCGGCGCTGCCGCCGAGCACGGCCTTGAGCGCGTCCGAGCCGCCCTTGAGGTCGACCAGTTCGACATTGAGGCCTGCCTTCTCGTATTCGCCGAGCTGCTTCGCCAGCACCGTCGGCAGATAGCACAGGCAGGCGCCGCCGCCGACGGCGATGGTAACCTTGCTTTGCGCCGCGGCAAATCCGGTGGTGAGCGTCAGCGCGAGCAGCGCGCCGGCGAGCCTGGCAATCGTGTTCTTCATTGGTTTCCTCCGTTCGGCCGGCCGCACCATAGAGCAGAGGGACGGGCTTGAGAAGCGCAGGCGGAGGCTCTGGCCATCGGCCTTTCGGCGCAATAGCATGGGCCCACAACAATAATCCTGGTGGGGGAGGATCACCATGAATCGCCTTGCTGCCGGCCTGTCGCTCGCCGCCGCCTTTGCCCGGCGCTTCGCGCCGCCTCTCTCGCTTGCTTGCGGGAGAGGTTAACTGCCGCCTCAGCTCGCACTAATTCCCGCAAGACGCATTGCGCCTAGCCCCGCCCGTCCGACGCGGTCGGCCGCCATACCAGCAGCCGCCGCTCGACCAGCGTGACCCCGAAGTCGATCAGGATGACGAAGGCCGACAGCACGAACATGCCGGCGAACACGCCAGCGACGTCGAACACGCCTTCGGCCTGCTGGATCAGATAGCCGAGCCCCGCCGCCGATCCCAGATATTCGCCGACGACCGCGCCGACCACCGCGAATCCGACGGAAGTGTGCAGCGACGAAAACATCCACGACAGCGCCGACGGCCAGTAGACGTGCTGCATCAGTTGCCGCTCGCTCATGCCGAGCATCCGGCCGTTGTCGAGCACGGTGCGGCTGACTTCCTTGACGCCCTGATAGACGTTGAAGAACACGATGAAGAACACCAGCGTCACGCCGAGCGCGACCTTGGACCAGATGCCGAGGCCGAGCCACAGCGCGAAGATCGGCGCGAGCACGACGCGCGGCAGCGCATTCACCATCTTCACGTAGGGATCGAACACCGCGGCAACCAGCGGCTGGCGCGCGAACCAGAAGCCGACGAGGACGCCGCCGAGCGATCCGATCACGAAGGCGAGGATCGATTCCGCGAGCGTGATGCCGAGATGCTTCCAGATCACGCCGGAAGCGAACCATTTCACGATCTGGCTGAACACGTCGAACGGGTTGGAGAAGAAGAACGGCGGCAGCAGGATCTTGCCGAACACCGGAACGGTGGACAGCACCTGCCACAGCACGATGCAGATGACCGCGACCAGGACTTGCAGCGCGAACAGCGTCGGACGCGACATCAGACCGCCTCCGCCGCATGGGTGGATTGCGCGTAACCCTTCATCACCTCGTCCTTGAGCACGCTCCAGATCTCGCGATGGAGCGCGTGGAATTCCTTGTCGAGCCGCACCTCGAATATATCGCGCGGGCGCGGCAGGCTCACGCGCCAGTCGCCGATGATGCGCGAAGACGGCCCGGCCGACATGATCACGACGCGGTCGGCGAGCGCGATTGCTTCTTCGAGATCATGGGTCACGAACAGCACGGCCTTGCGGTCGGCATTCCAGAGGTCGAGCAGCAGGTTTCCCATCACCTGCCGGGTCTGTGCATCGAGCGGGCCGAACGGCTCGTCCATCAGCAGGATCTTTGGATCGCGGATCAGCACCTGCGCCAGCGCCACGCGCTTGCGCTGGCCGCCGGAGAGCATGTGCGGATAGCGGCCCGCGAAGGCGCCGAGGCCGACGGATGTCAGCCATTTCTGCGCCCGCGGCAGCGCTTCGGCGCGCGGCGTGCCCTTGATCTCGAGCCCGATCGCGACGTTGTCCAGCGCAGTCTTCCAGGGGAACAGCGCGTCGGCCTGGAACAGGTAGCCGGCGTCCCGGTTCAGCCCCGCCAGCGGCCGGTCGAAAATCTTGACGCTGCCGGCGGCAGGCTTGAGCAGGCCGGCGGCGACGTTGAGCAGCGTCGATTTTCCGCAGCCGGTCGGCCCGACGATGGCGACGAACTCGCCCTGCGCCACCGTGAGATGCGCCTGCTCCACCGCCGTATAGACCCGCCCGTCTGCGAGCCGGAACGCGACCTTGGCATCTTCCAGCGCCACCGCCGTGGGCGTTGTCATGTGTTTCCTCCAGACTTGGTCCGATGCCTTAGCCTCTCGCGCCGCCAAGTTCAATCAAGCCGTCAAGCGTGCTACGCATGGGCTCTTGCCGTGCTCTTACTCTCTCCTGGAGGGTCTCTCCAGGGGAGGTAAGAAAGAATGAGCTCCTCCAATGCATTCCAACGCTGCCATCAGCTACCAGCGTGTCACCAAAAGCTTTGGCCCGCTCAAGGCCGTTGCTGACGTCTCGCTCGACATTGCCGAAGGCGAGTTTGTGGCCATCGTCGGCGGCTCGGGTTCGGGCAAGACCACGCTGCTGCGGCTCGCCAACCGGCTGATCGAGTCCGATGGCGGCACCATTACCGTCGAGGGCGAGGACGTGCGAAACGTCGATCCGGTCGCGCTGCGGCGGCGGATCGGCTATGTCTTCCAGAGCGGCGGGTTGTTTCCGCATCTGAGCGTCGCCGACAATATCGGGATCACGCCGAAGCTGCTGGGCGTGCCGGTGGCGGATATCGCCGCGCGTGTGGACGAGCTGATCGAACTCGTACAGCTCGACGGGGCTGCACATCGTGACCGGCTTCCGGAGGCATTGTCGGGCGGTCAGCAGCAGCGCGTCGGCGTCGCGCGGGCACTGGCGGCGCGTCCGCGCATCGTACTGATGGACGAGCCGTTCGGCGCGCTCGATCCCCTCACCCGCGATGCGCTCGGCGACGATTATCGCGCGCTGCACCGCAAGCTAGGTCTGACCACCGTGATGATCACACATGACATGACCGAGGCCATCCTGCTCGCCGACCGCATCGCGGTGATGCGCGGCGGCAAGCTGGTAGCGCAGGGCACACCGGCAGAGCTCTCGAACAGCGGCGACGCCTATGCGCTGGAGCTGCTGCGCACGCCGCGGCGCCAGGTCGAGCGGTTGAACGCGCTATTGTCGCAGAGCGGTCCGGCATGAGCCTCCTCACTGATCCGCGCTGGGGCGAGGCGCTGGCGCATCTGCCCGACTATCTCGGCAATCATGTGCGGGTCAGCCTCGCCGCGCTCGCGCTCGGTCTCGCCGCCAGCCTGCCGCTGGCGATCCTGACGCGAAATCGGCCCGCGCCGCGCGCGGTCCTGCTCGCGCTCGCGAGCATCGTGCAGACGGTGCCGGGGCTGGCGCTCCTCGCGCTGTTCTATCCACTCCTGCTGCTGGCTGCCTCGGTCGCACTCGCCTGGTTCGGCGTCGCCTTCTCCGCCTTCGGCTTCCTGCCGGCGATGCTCGCGCTGGCGCTCTATTCGATGCTGCCGGTGCTGCGCAACGGCATCACCGGCCTCAATGGCATCGATCCGGCTCTGATCGAAGCTGCCAAGGGCGTCGGCATGACGGCACGGCAGTCGCTCGTCATGGTCGAGCTACCGCTGGCCTTGCCGGTGATGATGGCGGGTATCCGCACTGCCGCGGTGTGGGTGATCGGCACCGCGACGCTCTCGACCCCGATCGGCCAGACCAGCCTCGGCAATTACATCTTTGCAGGGCTTCAGACCCAGAACTGGGTGTTCGTGCTGTTCGGCTGCTTAGCCTCGGCGCTGCTCGCGCTCGCGGTCGATCAATTGCTCGGCCTGATCGAGAGCGGTCTGCGCCGGCGCCGCCGCGTGCGCACCGCGCTTGGCGGTATTGGAATCGCGGCTTTGGTCGCCGCGACGCTGGTACCGACGATGGCGCGCTCGCCGCAGACCTATGTCGTCGGCGCCAAGACATTTGCCGAGCAATATGTGCTGTCGGCCCTGCTCCGCGACCGCCTCCAGGCGGCGGGTCTCCCCGTCACGGCACGGTCGGGCCTCGGCTCCAGCGTGATCTTCGAGGCGCTGAAAGCCGGCGACATCGATCTCTATGTCGACTATTCTGGGACGCTCTGGGCCAATCAGCTGCACCGTACCGACATCAAGCCGCGCGCGGAGTTGCTGGCTGAACTTAAGACCGCGCTCGCGCAGGACAACATCACCCTACTCGGCGAGGTCGGCTTCGAGAACGCCTATGCGCTGGTGATGCCGAAGCAGCGCGCCGAGGCGCTTCATATCCGCAGCATTGCCGATCTCGCCGTGCATGCGCCGGCGATGTCAATTGCCGGGGACTACGAATTCTTCTCGCGGCCAGAATGGGCGGCGCTGCAAAAAGCCTACGGCCTCTCGTTCCGCAGCCAGCGCCAGATGCAACCGGACTTCATGTATGCGGCGGTCGCCAGCGGCGAGGTCGACGTCATCGCCGGCTACACCAGCGACGGGCTGATCGCGAAATACGATCTTGTCGCACTCGACGATCCCAAGCACGCGATCCCGCCTTACGACGCGATCCTGCTGCTCGCACCAAAGCGCGCCGGCGATGAGAAATTGCAGGCGGCGCTCACGCCGCTGCTCGGCAAGATCGATATCGCCACGATGCGCGAGGCAAACCTGCGCGCCAGCGGCAATGATGCGAATTCATCTCCGGATGCGGTGGCTAAGTGGCTGTGGGGGAAAGTGGGTGAACGTTAAGCAAGCATCTCGTAGGATGGGCAAAGGCTCGTAAGCGCCGTGCCCACCACGACGGAATGGTGGGCACGCTTCGCTTTGCCCACCCTACGATTCTGCTTGCCGGTCCTCACAGCTACAGCCCCCGGATCATCCCGGCATTGATCAGCAACCGATTCAACCGCCGCGCCTCGGCGCCGTTCTTGCAGCCGTAGAAGATGCCCTTGCAGCGGAGCATGATCTGCTTCTGCTCGGCGAAGGACGGATCGAGCGGGATGCCGGCGGCCTCCTGGATCACCAGGGGCAGATAGGGGCCGTCGACCGTATCCATCACAGCCTCGGTTTTGACCGGCTCGAAATTAACGGCATCGATGGCGTAATAGGTCGCGTAGAGACGCGGATCGTAAGCGTCGAGCTTCTTGCCGATCGCGCCCTCGTCGAGCCCAGGCTCGAGCAGGTTCGGCGCGAATTCCGGCTGGTGATCGCCATAGCGCACGATCAGGAACGGCTCGCTCGGAAAATTCTTCTTCAGGCCCGCGACGAACGCCTTGTATTGCTCGGCACTCATCGCCTGCCGGCGCAGATATTCGTCGATGGACGGCACGTTGCCCGGCGCATGCCAGTTCGGCAGAAGGTCCGGGCGGTAGCGCGTCTCCCAGGGGAAATGATTAGCGCCGAGATAGATGAAGGTGAAGAGCGGCTTGTTCGGCGGCTGCTGGCCCATCAGCTGCAGCGCCTTGTCATAGAAGAAGCTGTCCGGCTCGACGTCCCTGGCGCCAAGGTCTTTTGCGTCGAGGAAGCGCTCGATACCGGTCGTCAGCTGGAAGCTGCGTGCGCCCATGAAGCCGCCATTGGCGGGATAAAGCGACATCGTATCGTAGCCGCAGCGGCGCAGCGCCAGCGGCAAGCCGCGCTCGACCCGGTTCGAGGCGATGCGCGTCACGAAATAGGCGAAGCGGCCGAACGAGCGCGAGGACAGTCCGGCGAGCACGTTGTATTCGGTGAACCAGCTCGGCCCGCCATTGCTTTCGGCGAGGAACGTGCGCTGCCTGCCGTCCCAGGACTTGAAATGGCTGCCATAGCCCTGCGGCACCTTGATGCCATCAGCCGCGCGGATGTCGAAACTCGATTCATCATGGATCATGATGATGTTCGGCCGGCGACCCGCAGGATGGCAGGCATCGATCAGCGGCATGTTGAGCCGCTCATTGGTCGAGCCTGCCGACTCCATGAAACCGTACTGCGCGAAATCGGAGACTGCAGTGACGCCGGAGCGGAAAAACTTCGAGAGATAGCCGTCGTCGTAATAGCCGCGCCAAGCCTCGTCAGGATGATACAGCGAATAGCCGACGAGCGCAGCGAGACAGGCGAGCATGGACGCGAGCGCAGGCAGACGGCGGATCCGGAACGGATCGAGCCACCACAGCGCATACATCAGCGGCAGCGTGACGAGACCGGCCAGGATCACCGACCAACGCAAATTCGGGAAGATGGTGAACAGGAAGGCGATGGTATCGCGGTCGATCATCATCAGGTCGATGAAGTTGACCGTCATCTGCACCACGTCGTGCTTGAGCCGCGACAGCAGCACCAGCACGACGACCATGGTGAGCGACAGCGCGCCCGACAGCGCCGGCCGCCGCAGCAGCGTGATCCAGGAGAAGTTGAGGGCGCCCCAGGCCAGCGCGAAGGAGAGACGTGAGCCGAAATCGGTCTCGGTTTCGTACATGAGCGCCAGCGCGGCGAGATGCGGCACCGCAACCGCGAGCAGCCGCCAGATGCCGAGCGCGGCGACGCTCGCCAGGACGGAGGTGGAGGCAGAGGGACCTGGATTGGGCGCGGACGCCATCGACGACACGCAAATTCTGATCCGGCGCGGGTGATGCCAAGCCGTCGAGCCGCCCCCGGGGACGGCTACGGCGTCCGGCGCAGCCGGAAACCTGCACCGTGTCATAAAATTGTAACGGAACCGTCACGAGGAGGCAACGCGATCTGGCGTCCGACCTTCGCTTAATGTCAGCGGGCGACGAACGGCCGCACGGGTTGGCGCGTGGCCCAGCGCGATCCCCTCACCTCTGAGGTGCCCACGAAGCGGGCGGCTCGAAGGACGAGGCCGGATCTGCAGCCGGACGTGCATGGTTCGAGACGGCGGCACCCGCCTCTTCACCGTGAGGGTCGAGGGAGTGAGTTCGGCTTCGCGATCCCCGCGATGAACAGATCGGGCACCCCTTCCGCCATGCGATCGACCTCACGGTTCATCCGGGCGCGGCAAGGGCCCGAGCCGCTTGGGAATGACGCGACCGAGCATCCGTTTCGGCAGCACGGCCGATCAGGTGGCGCAGCGGGTCCGGCGCGATCTAGTGGCGCACCTTGGGGCTTGCCGCGGTGAGCGCCTCGAACACGTCCCCCAGCGACGGCGCTTTGCGTGCAAGCGAGGGGCGGCAAGAAAGCACGGCGAATGTGGGATGTTAGGATGAAGTGGCACGCGAACCGCGCATAGCGAGATGCAGCGCGCTATGAGACGGCGGATCAAGAGCCGAATCTTTGACTCTGAAGACGCTGACGTTTTGACGTTGAGCTGAGTGCGGAAAAGGTGAGAAACGACGCGAGATCAAGAATGTGGTTTAAGCGTCAGTTCTTGCTGCTCAGAGAGCAATTCAGCTCGCGAAGAATTTGAATGAAGCAGCAATGCTTCGCGCGAGTGGATGTCCGTCACTACACGCAAATATCTATGCCCGGGGGCTTAATTTTTGGTGTTCGGCTTCCCAGACCAATCCTTTGCAGGAGCGGTCTAGGAAGCGTCCCAAAATTCGAACCGGCTCCCGACGGATCGGCAGCCAGCCATCCGATGCAGATGCTGCGCTATGGTCGAGGTCAGTTCTTCGACTTGTCGACCAGCGCGCCCTTCTTGATCCAGGGCATCATGTCACGCAGCTTGGCGCCGACTTCCTCGATCGGGTGCGCGGCGAGCTTGGCGCGGGTGGCTTTGAACGAGGTCTGGTTGACCTTGTTCTCGAGCATCCAGTCGCGGGCGAACTTGCCCCCCTGGATGTCAGCCAGAACCTTGCGCATCTCCTTCTTGGTCTCGTCGGTGATGATGCGCGGGCCGGTGACATACTCGCCGTACTCGGCGGTGTTGGAGATCGAGTAGTTCATGTTCGCGATGCCGCCTTCATAGATCAGGTCGACGATCAGCTTCACTTCGTGCAGGCACTCGAAATAGGCCATCTCCGGGGCGTAGCCCGCTTCGACCAAGGTCTCGTAGCCACCCTTGATCAGCTCGACCAGGCCGCCGCACAGAACCACCTGCTCGCCGAACAGGTCGGTCTCGCACTCTTCCTTGAAGGTGGTCTCGATGATGCCGGCGCGGCCGCCGCCGATGGCCGAGGCGTAGGACAGGCCGAGGTCATGGGCGTTGCCCGAGACGTCCTTGGCGATCGCGATCAGGCAGGGAACGCCGCCGCCGCGCTGATATTCCGAGCGCACGGTGTGACCAGGGCCCTTCGGCGCAATCATCAGCACGTCGAGGTCAGCGCGCGGGTCGAGCAGGTTGAAGTGGACGTTGAGGCCGTGCGCGAACACCAGGGCGGCGCCCTTCTTCATGTTGTCGTGCAGGTGCTCGCGATAGATGTCGCCCTGGAGCTCGTCCGGGGTCAGCATCATGACGAGGTCGGCCCATTTGGCGGCTTCGGCGACTTCCATCACCTTGAAGCCGGCATTCTCCGCCTTCTTGGCCGAGGCCGAACCCGCGCGCAGCGCAATCGCCACTTCCTTGACGCCGGAATCCTTCAGGTTGAGCGCATGGGCGTGGCCCTGGCTGCCATAGCCGACGATGGCGACCTTCTTGCCCTTGATCAGGTTCAGGTCGGCGTCGCGATCGTAATAAACACGCATAGTCGTTTCCTCGTTGCGGGCCGAAAACCGGCCGTTGGTCAGTGTCCGAAGGGTGAAATTTGCGGATTTCGGGGGCTGTCTAGAGCATTTCGGCCCCTTAGGGAAACCCGTTTCTGCATGGAAATCCGCGACATCATGCATCCATGAAAACGGGGTAGAGGGAGGCGAGCAGCAGGATCGCCATCAGGACGTTGAAGGCGCGGACCAGCCGCTCGGAGGTCAGGACGGGCCGCAAGGCAGTGCCGAACAAGGCCCAGACCACGGTGGAGACCGTGCCGATCAGCAGGCTGATCAGGGTCTGGATCGCGATGTTCAGGGGGAATTGGGCGATCGCGGCATAGGCGGTGATGGTGCCGATCACGATCACCCAGCCCTTGGCGTTGATCCACTGGAACATGGCCGCGCCCCAGAAGGTCATCGGCCCGCGGCCGTCCGCCTCGCCCGGCTTGGCCGGACCCGACATTGCGATCACCACGGCGAGGTAGATTAGGTAGGCGGCGCCGGCATATTTCAGGATGGTCTGGAGGATCGGATAGGCCAGGAAGACGGTGCCGAGCCCAAGGCCGACGGTGGCGACCATGAAAGCAAAGCCGAGGACGATGCCGACGATGTGCGGGATGGTGCGGCGGAAGCCGTAGGTGAGTCCGGAGGACAGCAGCATGATGTTGTTCGGCCCGGGCGTGAAGTACATCACGACCATGAAGGCGAGGAAGGCGTAGAACAGCGAGTAGGCCATAGGCACCTCAGGCAGTCTTCGGCAGCGCCCGGGGACGCTGCGCCAGCACCATCACCGCGATGCCGGCGATCACGGTCACCATGCCGGCCAGGCGCAGAGGCCCGAACCGCTCGCCGAATACGATGCTGGAGGCGGCCGAGCCGACGAACGGCACGAGCAATGCGAACGGCACCACCTGGGCGGCCGGATAGTCGCGCAAGAGGCGGCCCCACAGCCAATAGGCGATGCTGGTGGAGATGCCGCCCAGCGCCAGCATGCAGAGAGCCGATGTCAGCGACATCTGCGTCAGCGAGGTCCAGGTCGGCGCCGGCCCGTTGGCGATCAGCGCCAGCACGAATAGCGGCACGGCCGAGGCAAGGCACAGCCAGGCGAACAGGTCGAACATCGGCACTCCGCGGGCACCGCGCAGCAGCAGATTGCCGACGGCAAAGCTGACCGGCGAGATCATCAGCACAGCAAAGGCGGTGACGCTGAAATCATAACCGACGGTGCCGCAGATCATCAGGAGGCCAGCGGCGGCGACGACGATGCCGAGCGTCTGCACCGGCGTCGGGCGCTCGCCGAACGCGATCGCGGCAAAGCCGATGGTGAACAGCGCCTGGCTTTGCACGACGACGCTGGTCAGCCCGACCGGCACGCCGTGGGCGATGCCATAGGCCTGCGATAGAAACTGGCCGAGAAACAGCGTGAAGCTGATCGCGATCAACAGGGTCCACGCAATCTTGGGCTTGCGGATGAACAGGCACGGCACCGCGGCGATGGTGAAACGCATCGCCGTCATCAGCTCCGGCGGTAACTCCTCGAGCGCGATCCGGCTCGCCACGAAGGCAAGCCCCCAGATGATCGCCACCATGACGGCGATGAGGATGTCGGCCGGCTTCATTGTTGTTTCCGGTTCTGCCCTGTCGTGCAGCCCTGTTGTTATTCTGGACTAGCCTTGCTCGCCGGCCGTTACGTGGAAGAATTGGGTTTCCGCAGCAGATAAGTGCCATGCATCGGCGCGTGGTAATCGGCCGAGACCAGCGTAAAGCCGACATCGGTCAGCATCCGCTCCATGACCCAGCCGAAAGTGGAATATTCGTCCCGCATATGCGTCACCACGCCCTCGCGGGAAAAATCGTGGTTCTTGATGTGGAAGTCGGCCCATTGCTCGATGTCGCGCTCGATCGCATCGGGCATCGAGGCGTAGACGATGTCGCGCAAATAGAAGCTGCCACCAGGCTTGAGCGCACGATAGATCCGCGACATCGCCACCACCTTCCAAAAATCCGGAAGATGGTGCAGCGTGAACTCGCTGACGATCAGGTCATAGGATTCCGGCCGGTAGGCGAAGCTGAGCAGGCCGGCCGACTGGGTGCGCACGGGCGCCTTGCGGTCGCGGGCGTAGATTTCGGCGAGCGCCAGCAT
Organism: Bradyrhizobium sp. USDA 4486; assembly: GCF_054057995.1. Lineage (NCBI taxonomy): Bacteria > Pseudomonadati > Pseudomonadota > Alphaproteobacteria > Hyphomicrobiales > Nitrobacteraceae > Bradyrhizobium > Bradyrhizobium sp. USDA 4486. The sequence goes on along the minus strand of NZ_JBSRZV010000001.1, from coordinate 89,380 downwards.
CGCCGGCGAGATGTCGATGGCGTCGACCTCCGCGCCCATCAGCGCGGCTTCGGTGGCAAGCACGCCGTTGCCGCAGCCGATATCGGCGATGCGCCAGCCGCGCTGCACTCCGAGCATTTTCAGCGCGGCGCGCGCCCGCAGGTCGGCATCGTCATCGTTGTCGTAGATCGAGGCCACAGCGGGCTCGATCCCCATCCGGTTCCGCTCGTTATAGTACCAGTCGCGCGCCAGCATGGTTCACATCCCTTCAGGCCCGCGACCGATCGCGGCAACGCCGGTGCGCGACACCTCGACAAGGCCGAGCGGGCGCATCAGGTCGATAAACTGGTTGATCTTGTCCGTGTTGCCTGTGATCTCGAACACGAAGCTCTCGGTCGTGGCGTCGATCACCCGGGCGCGGAACGCATCTGCCAGCCGCAGCGCCTCGACGCGATGCTCGCCCTGGCCGCGCACCTTGACCATCGCCAGCTCGCGCTCGATCGAGCGCTTGGTCTGGGTCATGTCGACGACGCGGTAGACCGGGATCATGCGGTCGAGCTGGTGCTTGATCTGCTCGATCACCATCGGCGTTCCCGTCGTGACGATGGTGATGCGCGACAGATGCTTCTGGGCCTCGGTCTCCGAGACGGTGAGGCTCTCGATGTTGTAGCCGCGGCCCGAGAACAGGCCGATCACGCGCGCGAGCACGCCGGGCTCGTTCTGCACGAGCACCGCGAGCGTGTGCGTCTCGTTGGGATCGTGACGGTCTTCGATGAAGTAGGCGGATGCAGGCTGGTTCATTGTCGTCCCCTCTTGTCTCTCCGTCACGCCATCGCCGGCGCGGCCGCCCGGACCCAACGGCGGAACAGATCGAAATCGATATTGCCGCCAGACAGCACGAGACCAACGCGCTTGCCCTTCAGCTTGCTTTTTTCTTGCAGTGCCGCAGCGAGCGCGGCAGCGCCGGCGCCTTCGGCGAGATTATGGGTGTCGGTCCAGTAGGCGCGAATTGCGGCGGCAACCTCGCCGTCGGTGACCTGCACGATGCGTGAGGCGCCCTTACGGATCAGCGCCAGCGCATCCCCATCAGGGATACGCGTCGCCATGCCGTCGGCGAGCGTATTGGCAGTCTCGGTCGTCACCACCTTGCCGGCCGCGAACGACAGCGCATAGGACGGCGCCTCGGTCGACTGCACGCCGACGATCTCGGTCTTCAGACCCAGAAGATCGCGGGCCATGATGCAGCCGCAGATGCCGGAGCCCTGCCCGATCGGCACATAAAGGATGTCGAGATCGGGCGCCGAGCGGAACAGTTCGAGCGCATAGGTCGCGACGCCCAGCACGAGGTCCGGGTGGAACGACGGCACCATGTGGAGCCCTGCGAACTGCGCGCGGCGCTCGGCCTCCTCGCGGGCGGCCTGGAAATCCTCGCCATGTTCGACCAGTTCGGCGCCGAACGCCTTCATCGCGCGGTTCTTCTCGACCGAATTGCCCCGCGGCACGTAGATCACCGCGGGCACGCCGTGGCGGCTCGCCGCGAATGCGAGGCTCTGGCCGTGATTGCCGCGCGTCGCCGAGATGATGCCTGGCGTATTCGGCCGCTCGCGCTTCAGGCGGTCGAGATAGACCAGCCCGCCCCGCACCTTGAAGGCGCCGATCGGCGTATGGTTCTCGTGCTTGACCACGACCTCGGTGCCGAGGCGCTCAGCGAGCAGCGGCCAGCCGCGCGCCGGCGTTGCCGGCACCGCCTGCCCCACGATCGCATGTGCGCGCTCGAGCTCCCTCAGGTCGAACATCGCCTCACACCAGCGCCTTGCCGGCGGCGAACGCCTTGGCCGTCGCCTCGTCGTTGGCCTGCTCCGGCAACAGCATCTCGTTGTGCGCCTTGCCTGAGGGGATCATCGGGAAGCAGTTTTCGAGCGCGGCGACACGGCAGTCGAACAGCACCGGGCGCTTGACCGAGATCATCTCCTTGATGGCCCCGTCGAGATCAGAAGGCTTGTGCACCTGCAGGCCGACAGCGCCATAGGCCTCCGCGAGCTTGACGAAATCCGGCAGCGCCTCCGAGTAGGAATGCGACAGCCGGTTGCCGTGCAGCAGCTGCTGCCACTGCCGCACCATGCCCATGTACTGGTTGTTGAGGATGAAGATCTTGATCGGCAGCTCGTACTGAACCGCCGTCGACATCTCCTGCATCGTCATCTGCACCGAGGCATCGCCCGCGATGTCGATGACAAGGCTGTCGGGGTGGGCAACCTGCACGCCGACCGCGGCCGGCAGGCCGTATCCCATGGTTCCGAGGCCGCCAGACGTCATCCAGCGATGCGGCTCCTCGAAGCCGTAGAACTGGGCCGCCCACATCTGGTGCTGGCCGACCTCGGTCGTGATGTAGGTGTCCTTGCCACGCGTTGCCTCGAACAGGCTCTGGATCGCGTGCTGCGGCAGGATGACGTCGCTGCTCTTCTTGTAGTAGAGCGAGTTGCGAGCGCGCCACAACGCGATCTGCTGCCACCACGACTTGATGTCCGGCTTCTTCGCCTCCGCCTTGAACACCTGGATGATGTCGCCGAGGACGTTGCCGCAGTCGCCGATGATCGGCACGTCCACACGGATGTTCTTGTTGATCGAGGACGGATCGATATCGATGTGGATCTTCTTCGAGCCGGGCGAGAACGCATCGACGCGGCCGGTGATGCGGTCGTCGAAGCGCGCGCCGACGCACAGCATGACGTCGCAATCATGCATCGTCATGTTGGCCTCGTAGGTGCCGTGCATGCCGAGCATGCCGAGCCAGTTCTTGCCCGAGGCCGGGTAGGCGCCGAGGCCCATCAGCGTGGACGTGATCGGGAAGCCGGTGACCTCGACCAGCTCGCGCAGGAGCTTGGTGGCCTCCGGGCCGGAATTGATGACGCCACCGCCGCTGTAGATCACGGGACGCTTGGCATTCGCGAGCAGAGACACGGCTTTCCGGATCTGCGTCGCATCGCCCTTCACGCGCGGGGCGTAGGAGCGGTGCACGTCGGATTTGCGCGGCGGATGATAGGTGCCGGTCGCGAACTGCACGTCTTTGGGCACGTCGACCAGCACCGGGCCGGGACGGCCCGAGGTCGCGACGTAAAAGGCTTCGTGCAGGACTTTGGCGAGATCGTTGACGTCGCGCACCAGCCAATTGTGCTTGGTGCAGGGCCGCGTGATGCCGACCGTGTCGCATTCCTGGAACGCGTCATTGCCGATCAGATGCGTCGGCACCTGGCCGGAGATGCAGACCAGCGGGATCGAGTCCATCAGCGCATCGGTCAGCGGCGTCACCATGTTGGTGGCGCCGGGACCGGAGGTCACCAGCGCAACGCCCGGCTTGCCGGTCGAGCGCGCATAGCCCTCGGCGGCGTGGCCTGCGCCCTGCTCGTGGCGGACCAGGATGTGCTGGACTTCGCTCTGCTGGAAGATCTCGTCATAGATCGGAAGCACCGCGCCGCCGGGATAGCCGAAAATGTCGGTCACGCCGTGATCGATGAGCGCGCGGACGATCATCGCGGCGCCGGTCATCTGGTTCGGATCGTGGCTCTTGTCGCTCATTGGCTTGCTCCGGATGCGCTGTTGCCAGCGGCTTTCGTTCTGGGTTCGGGAAATAAAAAAGGCCCCGAAGAGGGCCCATGCACACCGCCTGTCTTGTGGATGGCAGCTAGCCACCCCCGGCGGTGAGCCTGGGTACGACGGCGATAAGGATTTTGGTAATAATGTTACGCATGGCGGGCGCTCGGCTTCCCAAAGGTTGCGCGAAACATAACGACGAAAGCCCGGATGTCAAGGCAAAGCGGCCGTTCCCGCGCGATTTTGGCAGTGTAGCGGTGTTCCCGCACTTCGGCGAGAGGTAAATGCGGGAATCCGAGTACAAAAGCGCGTCAACGCGTCATTCCGGGGCGATGCGCAGCACTGAGCCCGGAATCCATAGCCACAACCGCTGCTGTGGTCCGCAGTCGCCAAGCCGTCGCCCCACGAGTGCTCGAGTGTATGGGTTCGAACTCGCGCTGCGCGCGTTTCGGAGCGACGACTGAGCGAGGCTCCTATTCCGCCTCCCGCGCCGCGTTCACGGCCGCCGCGAGCCATCCCCTCGCCTCCTCCAGCTTCACCCATTCGAATTCGGGCAGTTGGTGCCGGAACCAGGTGAATTGCCGCTTGGCGTAGTGGCGGGTGTCGGCACGGCCGATCGTGGCGGCCGCCTCCAGGCTGAGCTCGCCGCGCAGATGCCGGATCAGCGCCGGCACGCCATGGGCCTTCATCGCCGGCAGCAGCGGATCGAGCTGGCGGGCGGCCAGCCGCTCGACCTCCTTCACCGCGCCGGCACCCAACATCGCGTCGAAGCGGGCATCGATGCGGGCATAGAGCTCGTCGCGTTCGGGGGCGAGGAACACCGCGCGAAAACTATCTCTCGGCAGCAGCGGCGGCTGGCCCTCATGGTGCCAGTCCAGCAGCGAACGGCCGGTCGCCTCGATCACTTCGAGCGCGCGCGCGATCCGGGTTCGATCGCGCAGATTCAGTCGTTCGGCCGCGCGCGGATCGCGGCGTGCGAGTTCCGCATGCAGCGCCTCGACGCCGTTCTGCTCCAGCCGCGCCCGCACGTCCTCGCGCACCTGTGGAGGAATCGGAGGCACCACGGAGAGGCCTGCCGTCAGCGCCTTGAAATAGAGCCCGGTACCGCCGACGAAGATCGGCAGGCGGCCCTCGGCTTGCGCCTCTTCGAGCGCGTTCGCTGCATCGCTCACCCAGGCGCCGGCCGAGAAATTCACGGCCGCATCGACATGACCGTAGAGCCGGTGCGGCGCGCGCCCTTCCTCGGCATGCGTGGGGCGAGCCGTGATGATGCGGAGATCGCGGTAGACCTGCATGGAATCGGCATTGATGACGATTCCACCCGCGCTGAGGGCAAGCTCCAGCGCCAGCGCCGACTTGCCGCTGGCGGTCGGGCCTGCGATAAGCACGGCCTTGCTCGTACGCCCCTCGCTCACGAAAACCTCAAATGTCCCTCGTCGCCACGCTGATCTGCAACCCCGATAATCCCGCGCTCGACTCTACCATCGTCGACGGCGCCCGCGCCGTGCTGCCGAAGGCGCAACCGGCGCACTGGCTGTTCGACGGGGTTGCGGCCGATATCCCTTTCGGCGGCGCGCAGGATAACCTCGAAGGCGACCGGCACGCCATCGCGCAGCGCTTGCGCGAGCTGCGCGGCGACCTGCCGATCGACATCGTGGTGCAGCCTGTCGGCTTCCGGCGCAAGAAGCTTTTTCTCGCTGACATGGATTCCACCATGATCGGCCAGGAATGCATCGACGAGCTCGCTGATCTCGTCGGGATGAAGGCCCATGTCGCCGCCATCACCGAACGCGCGATGCGCGGCGAGATCGAGTTCGAGCCTGCCCTGCGCGAACGCGTCGCGCTGCTCAAGGACCTTCCCGCCAGCGTGGTCGACGAGGTCATCGAGAAGCGCATCACGCTGACCCCAGGCGGCCGTGAGCTGGTCGCGACCATGCGCAAGCACGGCGCCTACACCTGCCTCGTCTCCGGCGGCTTCACCCTGTTCACCAGCGCAGTCGCCGCCAAGCTCGGCTTCCAGGAGAACCGCGCCAACGAGCTCGTCGTGCGCGATGGCAAATTCACTGGCGAGGTCAAGGAGCCGATCCTGGGCCGCGCGGCGAAGCTGGCGACGCTGGTGGATCTGATGGAGTCGTTCGATCTCGACGACATCGATTCCGTCGTGGTCGGCGACGGCGCCAATGACCTCGCGATGATCCAGGCGGCGGGCCTGGGCGTTGCGTACCACGCGAAGCCTGCGGTCGCTTCGGCTGCAGCGGCGCGGATCGATTACGGCGATCTGACCGCGTTGCTTTATGCGCAGGGGTATCGGCGCGAGGAGTTTGTGGAGACCTGACACAACTGTCGTTCCGGGATGGTGCGAAGCACCAGACCCGGAACCTAGAGATTCCGGGTTCGGTGCTTCGCACCGCCCCGGAATGACAGATGAAGTTACTGCACGCTCAGCGCGACGAACCGCAATTCACCGTCGCCGTTCGAGACCAGCAGCAGCACCGATTTCTTGCCGTCCTTCTTGAGCTGGTCGACGCGCTTCTGGATGTCGGCGCCGCTGGAGACGGCCTCCTGCGCGACTTCGACGATGACGTCGCCGGCGGAGAGGCGCTTCTCGGCCGCATCCGAATTGGCGTCGACATTTGTGACGACCACGCCCTTGACGCTGTCCTTGATCTTGTAGCGCGAGCGCAGGTCCTTGCTGAGCGCGGCGAGATCGAGGCCGAGCGCCTTCTGCGTCACCAGCTTCTCGGGCGGGGGCTCGTCGGTCTTCACCGCGGCCTGCACCTTGTCGGCATCCTGGAGACGGCCGAGCGTGACCTTCTTGATCTGCTCCTCGCCCTTGCGGATGATGACGACGTCGACCTCCTTGCCGACCGCGGTGTCGGCGACGACGCGCGAGAGGTCCTTGGGGTCCTTGACGTCCTTGCCGTCGAACTTGACCACCACGTCGCCGGGCTCGATGCCGGCGGGCTTGGCGGGGCCCTTGTCGTCGATGCCCGCAACCAGCGCGCCGCGCGCCGGCTTGATGTTGAGGCTCTCGGCAATCTCGTCGGTAACGCTCTGGATGCGCACCCCGAGCCAGCCGCGGCGGAGTTCGCCGAACTGGCGCAGCTGGTCGACGACGCCGGCGACCGTCTTCGATGGCACCGCGAAGCCGATGCCGATCGAGCCGCCGGACGGCGAGATGATCAGGGTATTGACGCCGATGACGTCGCCTTCGAGGTTAAACAGCGGGCCGCCGGAATTACCGCGGTTGATGGCGGCGTCGGTCTGGATGTAGCTGTCGTAGGGACCCGAGGAGATGTCGCGATTCTTGGCCGAGACGATGCCGGCGGTCACCGTGCCGCCCAGGCTAAACGGATTGCCGATCGCGACCACCCAGTCGCCGAGGCGCAGCTTGTCGCTGTCGCCGAACTTCACCGCGACCAGCGGCTTCGGCGGCTTGAACTTGAGCACAGCAAGGTCGGTCTTCTTGTCGACGCCGACCAGCTCCGCCTTGATCTTGGTGCCGTCGTTGAGGATGACGTTGATCTCGTCGGCATCCGCAATGACGTGGTTGTTGGTGACGACGACGCCCGCCGTGTCGACGATGAAGCCGCTTCCGAGCGAGTTGGTCTTGCGCGGCGGCCCGTTGCCGTTATCGCCGCCCTTGCTGCCGCCACCAGGACCCTTGTGGTTCTTGAAGAAGTCGTCGAAGAACTCCTCGAAAGGCGAGCCGGGCGGCAGTTGCGGCATGCTGTTGGCGCCGCCCTTGGCCTCGACGGTCTGCGAGGTCGAGATGTTGACGACCGCGTCGATCACCTTCTCGGCGACGTCGGCAATGCCCTCCGGTCCGCGGGCGTAAGCCGGCGTGCCGAACGCGCTGAATGCACTGACGGCGAGCGCGGCCAGCCCTAAGCGCAAGCGGGTCGGGGCAATGGTGGCAGCGGTCATTGGTTTCTCCAGAGAAAAGGATTCGGCGCCAAGGATTCGGCGCCAAGACTGCGCTCGAACGGGGGGACGGCGCAAGCGCGGAGCTTAACGGGCCCCAGGACCGGGATGATACGGCGAAAACCGATCCTTCGCCTTCACTTTGGCGTTGTCGTGACGCTTAAATCGGGCGGCGCATAACCCAGATCAGGATCAGACCGGCCACAGCCGAGCCGATCCCGACTGCCCGCAGGATGTTGTCCGGCGTGGCGATGGCGCTTTTCATGGCCTTGCGCATCCAGTTCGGACTTGCCGCGAACATCAAGCCTTCCAGCACGAACAGGATGCCTAAGCCGATGAGGAAGTCGGCGAACGCAATGGACCTCATCGGATTGGAACCTCCCGTTATGCTGTTCTTGTCTGGACGAAGGGCGGCAGAGGCGCCGCCTTTCGTCGAGTAGAAGCCCGTCTAGGTCAGGGCTTGTCTAACTCAAGGCTTGGCCGGCGTCTCGGTCGCCGTCTTGCCGGACGGGCTACCGAAATACCGGAAGAAATCCGAGCCCGGCCGCAGCAGGAAGCGGGTGTCGCTCGCCTTCAGTCCGTTCTCGTACGCCGTCATCGACCGGTAGAAGGCGAAGAAATCGGCATCCTTGCTGTAGGCGTCGGCGAACAGGCGGTTGCGCTCGGCATCGCCGGCGCCGCGGGTCTGCTCGGCCTGCGAATTGGCTTCCGCGACAATGACGGTCGCCTCGCGATCGGCCTTGGACTTGATCTCCTGTGCCTTCTGGCCGCCCTGGGCGCGGAACTCGGCGGCTTCGCGCTCGCGCTCGGTCTTCATGCGCAGATAAACCGCCTGGCTGTTCTGCTCCGGCAGGTCGGCGCGGCGGATCCGGACGTCGACCACCTGGATGCCGTAGCCGTCGGCCTCGCGATCGAGCTGGTCGCGGATGCGCAGCATCAGCTTCTCGCGGTCGTCGCGTACCACGTTGATGAAGGTGACCTCCCCGAGCACGCGACGCAGCGCCGCGTTGAGCAGCGTGGTGAGCTGGATGTTGGCGGCTTGGATCGAGCCGACGCTTTGATAGAAGCGCAGCGCGTCCTTGATACGGTAGCGCGCGAAGGCGTCGACCACGAGCCGCTTCTGGTCGGACGCGATCGCTTCCTGCGACGGGTTCTCGAGGTCGAGAATCCGCTTGTCGATGTTGATTACCGAATTCCACGGCGCCTTGAAGTGCAGGCCGGGAGCGGTGACGACGTCGACCGGCCGACCGAACTGCAGCACGATGGTCTGCTCGGTCTGCTGCACCGTGAACAGCGACATGTAGCCGACGATCACGACCAGCAGGAGTGCGAGCAGCGTGACGATACCTGTGACCGGAGACCTCATCGGTTGCCTCCCCCCGACTGCTGGCCGCTGGTGGGCGGCCGCTTGGTCGCCAATTCGTTGAGCGGCAGATAGGGCACGACGCCCTGGCCCGAGGGACCGCCGTCATAGACGAGCTTGTCCGCGCCGCCGAGCACCCGCTCCATGGTCTCCAGATAGATCCGTTCACGCGTCACGTCGGGCGCCTTCTTGTATTCCTCGTAAACCTTCAGGAAGCGCGCGCTCTGGCCCTTGGCCTCGGCGATCGCCTGCTCCCTGTAGCCTTCGGCGGCCTGGAGGATCTGCGCCGCGCGTCCGCGCGCCTGCGGCACCACCTGGTTGGCGTAGGTCTGGGCTTCGTTCTGCAACTGCTCGAGATTGGCGCGCGCCGCCTGGACGTCGCGGAAGGCAGCGATCACCTCGCCCGGCGGGTCGACCTTCTGCATCTGCACCTGCGTGATCAGAATGCCGGAGCCGTAGCCGTCCAGGGTCCTCTGGATCAGTTCCTGCACGCCCTGCTCCGTGACGTTGCGCGCGCCGGTCAGGATCGGCTGGATCTGCGATCGGCCGATGACCTCGCGCATCGCGCTCTCGGCGACCGCCTTCACAGTGCCTTCGGGGTTCTGGATGTTGAAGAGGAAGTCACCGACGCCGTCCGGCTTGATGCGCCAGAGCACCGTGAAGTCGACGTCGACGATGTTCTCGTCGCCGGTCAGCATCAGGCTCTCTTCCGGCACGTCACGAATGGAGCGGCCTCGCCGCGCCGGATCGTCGATCAGCGTCATGCCGATCGATATGGTGTTGACGCGCAGCGCCTTCGGCAACAGTACGGTCTCGATAGGATAGGGCAGATGATAGTTCAGGCCCGGCTGCACGGTGCGAACGTGCTTGCCGAAGCGCAGCACGACGCCGAGCTCTTCGGACTGCACGCGGAAGAAGCCCGACAGCAGCCAGAACGCAATGATGATCAGGATGATCAGCGTGATGCCGATGCCGGAGAAATAGCCGCCCGGCATGATCTGCTGGAGACGGTCCTGGCCGCGGCGCAGAAGGTCTTCCAGATCCGGCGGCCTCGGACCGACCGGTTGCGGGCCCGTGCCCCATGGTCCTTTCGGACCCGAGCCCCAAGGGCCACCGCCCTGATTCTTCCACGGCATTCGACGTTCTCCTCGGCAGTCCGGGACTAGCACTAACCCGGCCCGCATTGTCCGGTCCGGCTTTATAGGGGACCGGCAGGTCCCTTACAACGCAGCCCTCGCCGCCTTCCGAGCTATGCTCGGGCACGAAAAAGTCAATGTAAACATTGGCGAAAGCGGTTAATGGGACGACCGCCGACGATATGTCACATAGGAGTAGTCGGCGCTGTCGTCGGGCCCGGCCGGATGGCGGACACGCGCCATCTCCTCCCAGTCTGCCTTGTCGATGTCGAAATGGGTGTCGCCGTCGGGGCGCGCATGCAGTTCGGTGATTTCGAGGCGATCGGCGCGATCGAGCCATTGCCGATAGATCTCGGCGCCACCGATCACCGCAATCTCGGCGACCGAACGCCGCAGGGCGTCGCCGCGCGCAACATCGCCCGCATGCGCGGCCGATGTCGTGACGATGGCACCTGCGGCGCGGTAATCCGGATCGCGCGTGATGACGATGTTGGTGCGCCCCGGCAGCGGCCTGCGCAGCGACTCGAACGTCTTGCGGCCCATGATCACGGGCTTGCCGATGGTGAGCGCCTTGAAGCGCGCCATGTCGGATTTCAATCGCCACGGGATCGCGTTGCCGGCGCCGATGACGCCGTTCTCCGCAATCGCGACGACGAAGACGATCTCCATCATGCCGCGTTCCCGGCAAGCCGCCTCAAGGCAGGACCAGAGACGCGGCACAGCGTCCAGTCATCCATCATGACGGCACCGAGCGATTTGTAGAACGCGATCGACGGCGCATTCCAGTCGAGCACCGCCCATTGCAGGCGCGACCAGCCATTGTCGAGGCATTCCCTGGCGAGATAGACCAGCAGCGCCTTTCCGAGGCCCCTGCCCCGATGTGATGGCCGCACATAGAGATCTTCGAGATAGATGCCGTGGCGGCCGCTGAAGGTGGAGAAGTTCGCAAACCACACCGCGAAACCGACGGCCTCACCGTCCCATTCGGCGATCGCGCAGTAAAGCCGCGGATTGCTGCCGAACAGCGCGTCCGCGATCATCGCCTCAGTCGCCTCGACCTCGTGCGAAAGCTTTTCGTACTCGGCAAGTTCGCGAATGAAGGCAAGAACGAGCCCGGCTTCGTCCGGGCGGGCGCGGCGGATGTTGGGAGACATCCGCGTCAGACCGCGACTTCCGCCTTGATGTGCGGATGCGGGTCATAGCCGACGAGCTCGAAGTCCTCGTAGCGGAAGGAGAAGATGTCCTTCACGTCGGGATTGATGCGCATCACCGGCAACGGACGTGGCGTCCGCGTCAGTTGCAGTCGTGCCTGCTCCAAATGGTTGGAATAGAGGTGGGTGTCGCCGAGCGAGTGCACGAAGTCGCCGGGCTTCAGGCCCGTGACCTGCGCCACCATCATGGTGAGCAGCGCGTAGGAGGCGATGTTGAAGGGCACGCCGAGGAAGACGTCGGCCGAGCGCTGATAGAGCTGACACGACAACTTGCCGTTCGCGACATAGAACTGGAACAGCAGATGGCAGGGCGGCAGCGCCATCTTCTCGACGTCCGCCGGATTCCAGGCGGTGACGATCAGCCGGCGGGAATCCGGCGTGCGCTTGATCATGTCGACAACGTTGGCGATCTGGTCGATGCTGCGCCCGTCGGCGGTGGGCCAGGAGCGCCATTGATGACCGTAGACCGGTCCGAGGTCGCCATTGGCATCGGCCCATTCGTCCCAGATGGTGACGCCATTGTCCTTGAGATATTTGATGTTGGTGTCGCCCTTCAGAAACCACAGCAGCTCATGCACGATCGCCTTCAGCGGCAGCCGCTTGGTGGTCAGCATCGGGAAGCCGGCCGACAGATTGAAGCGCATCTGATGGCCGAACACCGACAGCGTGCCGGTGCCGGTCCGGTCGGTCTTCTCGGCGCCGTCTGAAAGAATTCGCTCGAGCAGGTCCTGATATTGATGCATGTGCGATAGAGCCTTTGGGGAGGCGGCGAACTTAACGGCGCGCTCCACGCTGCGACAGCGGCGATTCGCTGCTCCCACAGATTATACCCGGAAAAGGTGAGCGTTCCCGCGGCAAACGACAAGGGGCGGAACTTAAGTCCCACCCTCGCCTATCAGGTTGAAAGTGCTGATTAAGTCGCCGGCTTGAGCACCGGGCTCCACTTCACGATCTCGCTTTTGACGAGGCTCGCCAGCGCCTCCGGCGTCCGGTCCCTGGCCGCCGGGATAACGCTGCCGAGCTCGAGCAGGCGCTTCTTCACAGTCTCGTCGTCGAGCGCCTTGATCGCGGCCGCGTTCAGGCTCGCAATGATCGCGGGCGAGGTTCCCTTGGGCGCGAACATCGCGTTCCAGGCCTGGGCCTGGAACGCCGGCAGGCCCGCTTCCGCCGTGGTCGGCACGTTCGGCAGCGACGGATTGCGCTCGGGCGTTGCGATCGCATAGGCTTTGATGGTGCCGGCGTTGATCTGCGGAACCGCGTTGACGATCTGGTCGCACATGTAGTCGACCTGGCCCGCCACCAGCGCGTTCATCGCCGGACCCGTGCCGTTGAAGGGCACGCCGACCGGCTTGACGTCGAGAACCGAGTGCAGGAGCTCGCAGGAGACATGCGAGACCGAGCCGACGCCGGCATGCGCTGCGTTCACCTTCTCGGCATTGGCCTTCACGTAAGTCACGAACTGCTGAAGGTCCTCCGGCGGAAAATCCTTGCGCGCGAGGATCAGGATCGGCGTGCCCGCGAGCAACGCGATCGGCTCAAAATCCTTTTCGGGATGATAGGCGAGCTTGGGATAGAGCGGCACGGACGCCGCATGGGTGCCCATATGCCCCGTGATGAGCGTGTAGCCGTCATCGGTGGCACGCGCCGCACGCGTGGTCGCGGTGGTGCCGCCAGCGCCGACCACGTTCTCGATGATGATGCTCTGTCCCAGCGTCTGCGCCATATGCGCGGTGACGATGCGCGAGATGACGTCGGTCGGCCCGCCCGCTGCGAACGGGACGATCATGGTGATGCTGCGCGTCGGATAGTTTTGGGCTTTCGCCGGTGCGACAAAGGCGCACAGCGACGCCAGCGCTGCAGCGCATGCGCTCGTAGCAAGCGCGCGAAGAGAGGTCATGTCGTTTTCCCCGGGACACGAACAAAAATGCCGGCCACAAGGGCCGGCATTTTCATGTCACGAAGACATCACAGACGTCGATTCGACTTCCGAATGCGGCGCGCGGACGCAGGCCGCCGCGAGGGTGCCGCAACGAGGCGATCAGTTCTCGGATTCGGTGAACACCTCGTCGCGCTTGGCGCGCAGCGTCGGCAACACCGTCAGAACCAGAAGGCCCAGCGAGATCGCCAGCAGCACCGCCGACAACGGACGCGTCAGGAACACACTCCAGTCGCCGCGCGAGATCAGCAGCGCACGGCGCAGGTTCTCTTCCATCAACGGCCCGAGCACCATGCCGAGCAGCAGCGGCGCCGGCTCGAAATCGTGCTTGATCAGCCAGTAGCCGACGAGACCGAACACGCCGGCGAGGATGACGTCGACCGGTGCATTGTTCACCGAGTAGATGCCGATCGCGCAGAAGATCACGATCGAGGGGAACATCAGCCGGTAAGGCACGCGCAGCAGGCGGACCCAGATGCCCACGAGCGGCAGGTTGATGATAATGAGCATGAGGTTGCCGATCCACATCGAGGCGATCATGCCCCAGACGAGATCCGGCTGCTTCTGCATCACCTGCGGACCCGGCACGATGCCGTGGATGGTCATCGCGCCGACCATCAACGCCATCACCGCGTTCGGCGGGATGCCGAGCGTGAGCAGCGGAATGAAGGAGGTCTGCGCCGCGGCGTTGTTGGCGCTTTCCGGCGCCGCCACGCCTTCGATCGCGCCGCGACCAAACCGCTTCGGATCCTTCGCGAGCTTCTTCTCGAGCGTGTACGCCGCGAACGAGGCGATCACCGCGCCGCCGCCCGGCAGGATGCCGAGGATCGAGCCGAGCACCGTGCCGCGAAGGATCGGCGGCGTCGAGTCCACCAGATCCTTCCTGGTCGGCATCAACCCGGTGATCTTCTGCTGCACGAGATCGCGGTTCATCTCGGCGCCGGCGTCGAGGTTGCGGATGATCTCGGCGAAGCCGAACACACCCATCGCCACCGTCGCAAAGCCGAGACCGTCGGCGAGTTCCGGAATGTTGAACGCCATGCGCGAGGCGCCGGTCTCGATGTCCGAGCCGACCATCGAGAGCAGGAGGCCGAATACAATCATCGCGATCGCCTTCAGCACCGAGCCCTTGGCCAGCACGACCGCGAAGATCAGGCCGAGCACCATGAGCGAGAAATACTCGGCCGGACCGAACGCCAGCGCGAGCTTCGTGAGTGGCGCCCCGAGGACCGCGATCAAGACGGTCGCAACGCAGCCAGCAAAGAACGAGCCGATCGCGGCGATCGCGAGCGCCGGGCCAGCACGGCCCTGCTTGGCCATCTGGTGGCCGTCGATGGCGGTAACGACCGATGTCGCCTCACCGGGAATGTTGACCAGGATCGACGTGGTCGAGCCACCATATTGCGCGCCGTAATAGATGCCGGCGAGCATGATCAGCGCGCCGACGGGCGGCAGACCGAAGGTGATCGGCAGCAGCATCGCGACGGTTGCGATGGTGCCGATACCGGGGAGAACGCCGACCAGCGTGCCGACGAGGGCGCCGATCAGACACATCAGGAGGTTGATCGGAGAGAGCGCGACGGCGAAGCCGTGAGCCAGGTTGGCAAAAATATCCATCACGCCCTCACTGGACCAGGAAACGCGGAAACATCGGCATCGGCAGCCCAAGCACGTAGGGGAACAGGATCGCGCAGCCGAGCGTCAGGCAGGCGCCGACGATGGCAGCCTCCAGCCACCGCGTCTCATGCGACCCGGTCGCGGCGATCATGAAGCTGACGAAGGCCGTGACCACGAGGCCGAGCGGCCGGATCGCGAGCGCGAAGAACAGGATCGCGACCATCACGAACAGCGGCCCGCGCCAGGAATAATGGGACATTCCCGGCCCGTCCGCCAGAAGACCGGTCAGGGCGATGCCGGCGGACAGCGCGACAAGCAGCCCGCCGAACATCCGCGGCGCGGTGCCGGCGCCGAAGGAGAAGCCGCGCATGCCCTGCAAATCGCTGGAAGCCCACAGCGCAAACAACGCGACCGCCATCAAAATGACGCCGCCGACATAGTCCTGCGCCGAGCGGATGGTCATGAACAGCGTGACGATCGCCACGGCGAAGATCGGGTAGGAATAGATCAGCGCGAGCAGCACATCGGATGAAGCCTTCTTGGTCTCACCGCCGGCCGCTGCGATCAGGGCTGCGGGCGCACCCGCCACCAGCGCGGAGGCGTGGCTGATCAGGACGGTGGCCGGGCCGCGTCCCGCACCCCAGCCGAAGATGGTCCCGATCGACCAGATGAATTCGAAAATCTGCGGCGCAATCGCCAGCAAACAAAAGCCGAGCGCCACCGAAGTGTTTCGGGTGGCTGTCGCTGAGTGGCCCATCGTATCGGCCATGGATGTCTCCTCCGCGACCCGTAAGTCACGAGCACTGTTGTTCAAATCGGCTGGAAAGGGATCCCCGGGCCGCATCACTGCCTAGCGATTTTCATCACACAATGCCAGCAAAACCCAACACGCCGCCGGCAGACAGAAGCGAGAGTCGATTGACGCGCGAGATGGACGCGACCACCGCAACCATCACGTCAGAAGCAATTCATGGATCAAGCCGATCAACGTAACGAAGCACCAAATTCGGGCTGCGGCCGGTGCATGCTGCTACTTTCCGCCGCAGGAAATTAAACGACGCCGACACTGTCGGCGTACGTTCGCTCGAGCGGCAGCCTCATTATGCGCAAGGCCACGGCGATCGAGAGTGCCGGGCAAGAGATGCGCGCAACCATTCGCGCGCACCGGCCCAAGCCTCTCGGAAGACCAAAGCATTGACCAGCCCCGGGGGTCCGGAACCTATCCAAAGGGAACAGCGGGATCGGTGCTCGAAACCCCTGTTTTTTGAAACCTTTGCCACCTATATTGGGGGTGCCGGCTCGCCGGCTATGGAAATAAACGGTCGTCGTAATAAACCATTCGGACCCGGGGGCGGTACCCGGCGCCTCCACCAAAGCCCACTTCAGGGCTATTGCCAGAGCGGGCTTTGGCGGGGGCGAAATAGGATCGACGAGGGTGTAAAGGGCGAACTTTTTCCCGGTATTGTTCCGCCGTTATCGGGCTACTGCAATAGTTGCCAACGACAACTTTGCTCCGGTTGCTCAGGCTGCGTAACGCAGTTTGAAAGACCACTCTAAAGTCCTAGTGGGTTAAGCTCCGCTAGGCGGGGTTCGGAGGCACCTGGCAACAGAAGCCTCCACTTTACTCTTTGATTTCCTCCCCGGCGGGGGACTCCTGCTGACCCGTCAGGCGCGGTACTATTGCGGCTTGGCGAGTCGGGCCGGCAGGGCCCAACTCCTGGAATGCAACAGGACCACCATGGCGACCGATCATATCCGATACGATGTGCTGGCCCGCGATGCGCTGCGCGGCGTGTTGCGGAAGGTGTTGACCGATGCCGCGGCCCATGGCCTGCCGGGCGAGCACCATTTCTTCATCACCTTCGTGTCGAAGGCCGAAGGCGTGAAGCTGTCGCCGCGGCTGCTCGCGCAATATCCCGAAGAGATGACGATCATCCTCCAGCACCAGTTCTGGGACCTGACCGTGCTCGAGGATCGTTTCGAGGTCGGCCTGTCCTTCGGCGGCATTCCGGAGCGGCTGGTGGTGCCGTTCTGCGCCATCAAGAGCTTCCTCGATCCGTCCGTGAAATTCGGCCTCCAGTTCGACACCTCCGATGTCGCCGAGGTCGCGCCGGAGACATTGCCGGCAGCCCCCGCTCCTTCCGCCGTTTCGGTGCCCGCGCCTGCCGCTGAGAAGGCAGAAGCCGCCGACGAGCCGACCCCGCCGGGCCAGGGTGGCGCCGAGGTCGTGCGGCTCGATCGTTTCCGCAAGAAATGATCTAGGTTGGGCGCGCGGCCGTCGCGCTCGCCCCCACTGCCTATATAGAGGCAATATCAGAAGGCCGCGCGGCGTTTCGCGCGACAGGATGGATATGCTGATGGCCAAAGCTGCCAACTCAAAGACGACCCGCCCCGCGCGCAACACCCCAACCCGCACCGAGACCGACAGCTTCGGTCCGATCGAGGTCCCCGCCGATCGCTATTGGGGGGCGCAGACCGAGCGCTCGCGCCAGAATTTCCGCATCGGCACCGACCGCATGCCGATTGCGCTCGTGCATGCGCTCGGCATCGTCAAGCTCGCCGCGGCGCAGTCCAACCTCGAGCTCGGCCTGCTCGACGAGCGCCGGGCCAACGCCATCATCCGCGCCGCACGCGAGGTGATCGAGGGCAAGCTGGACGACCATTTCCCGCTTGTGGTGTGGCAGACGGGCTCCGGCACCCAGAGCAACATGAACCTCAACGAGGTGATCGCCAATCGCGCCAACGAGTTGCTCGGCGGCGAACTCGGCGCCAAGAAGCCGGTGCATCCCAACGACCACGTCAACATGAGCCAGTCGTCGAACGACTCCTTCCCGACCGCGATGCACATCGCAGCCGCGAGCCGCATCAACAGCGATCTCGTCCCCGCCCTCGGTGAGCTGCTCGGGGCATTGCGCGAAAAAGAAAAGGAGTTTTCGAAGATCGTGAAGATCGGCCGCACCCACACCCAGGATGCGACGCCGCTGACGCTCGGCCAGGAATTTTCAGGCTATGCCGCGCAGGTCGAAAGCGGCATCGCGCGGCTGAAGGTCGCGGTGAAGGACCTCTATCCGCTGGCGCAGGGCGGCACCGCGGTGGGTACCGGCCTCAACTCAAAGCCGCGCTTTGCAAAACTGTTCGCAAAGCACGTTGCCGGGATTACGAAGCTCCCCTTCACCAGCGCCGCCAATAAATTCGAGGCGCTGGCCTCGAACGACGCCTATGTGCTGGCGCACGGCGCGATCAACTCCGTCGCGACCGGCCTGTTCAAGATTGCCAACGACATCCGCCTGCTCGGATCGGGGCCGCGCTCGGGGCTCGGCGAATTGATCCTGCCGGAGAACGAGCCCGGCTCCTCGATCATGCCGGGCAAGGTCAATCCGACGCAGTGCGAAGCGATGACCATGGTGTGCTGCCAGGTGTTCGGCAATCACACCGCCATCACAGTCGCTGGCAGCCAGGGCCATTTCGAGCTCAACGTCTACAAGCCGGTGCTGGCCTACAATATGCTGCACTCGATCCGCCTGATGGCGGATGCGGCGCGCTCCTTCACCGGACATTGCGTCAGCGGCATCCGCGCCGACGAAAAGCGCATCAAGGAGCTGATGCAGCGCTCGCTGATGCTGGTCACGGCACTGGCCCCGAAGATCGGCTACGACAACGCCGCCAAGGTCGCCAAGACGGCGCATGCTAACGGCACCACGCTGAAGGAGGAGGCGCTGCGGCTCGGCTTCGTCTCGGCGGAGGAGTTCGACCGCCTGGTGCGCCCCGAGAGGATGACCAGCCCGGGCTAAATTTCCGAATTCCGATAGTCATCCGTAATGATACGGACGCTCGACGCTCAGAAATATGCGGCTTTATAGGCGGGATTTGATTACCGTCAATGTTCTGGCCGGACGGCGTGTTACGCCGCCGTCTGCCCTTGACGGGCGAAATTCATCGTTTGATGGCCCTAAGGGCCGATTGACGAGGATCAGCGAATGACGATCAAGTCTTGTGGGGCGCAGCGCGCCACCCTGTTTCTGAATGTTTCATCCTGCCTGATGAGGATCGGATGATGGAGACGCGGCATGGGGAACGTCATCAACCTGAATCGTTTCAGGAAGCGCGCCGAGCGGGAAGCCTCGGCGAAGCAGGCGGACGCCAACCGGGCGAAGTTCGGCCGCACGAAGGCGGAGCGGTCGGCGGAGGAGACGCGCGCGGACAAGGCGAAGGCGCATCTGGACCAGCATCAGATCGATCGCGAGGAGCAGCCATGAAGTCGCCCGTCGTGAAACGGTCGATCGTAGTCGCCGGCCACAAGACCAGCGTCAGCCTGGAAGAGGCGTTCTGGAACGGCATGAAGGAGATCTCGGGCCTGCGCAACATGACGCTGTCCGAGCTGGTCGGCGAGATCGACAGCAACCGCCAACAGGGCAATCTGTCCTCGGCGATCCGCCTGTTCGTGCTCGACTACTTCAAGAGCCGCGCCATGGCCACCATGCAGCCGGAAAAGGTCCCGGCCCAATAGACGCCGGCCCGTTTGCCTGGCCCCGGTCACCTGCACTTTAAAATAGCTCTAAGGTGCAGCTTCGGCCGACCCGTGCGCTTGACCTCACTGCCCTGCGTTGAAAATACAGGGCATGACCGATACCCATGACACGCGCCGCGAGATGCCGTTGGGCCTGGCCCAGCGCGGCTATACCGGCGTCATCCAGCACCTCTCCGCCAAGGATGCAGGCTCGGCGCTCCCGGACATCGAGCTGGAGAGCCGGCTGATCGAGCTCGGCTTCGTCGAGGGGGCCCGGGTCGAGATCCTGCACGAGGGGCTGGTTGGACGCGATCCGATCGCCGTGCGGGTCGACAACATCACGATCGCGGTGCGCCGCCGCGAAGCCATGGCCATCATCGTCGCCTAGTTGGCGACCGGACATCTGCTCCCAAGGCCTTTGATCACATGGAATTACCCCTGCTGCATCTCGCCCTGGTCGGCACGCCCAACAGCGGGAAGACCTCGCTGTTCAATGCGCTGACCGGCAGCCGGCAGAAGGTCGCGAACTATCCCGGCGTCACCGTCGAGCGCAAGGAAGGTTTCTTCGTCACGCCGCTGGGGCGTCAGGTCTCAGTGGTCGACCTGCCCGGCACCTATTCGCTGCGCGGCCGCAGCCCGGACGAGGAGATCACCCGCGACTTCGTGCTCGGCAAGGCTTCCGGCGAGATCGTTCCAGATCTCGTGCTGTGCGTCGCCGACTCCACCAATCTGCGCCTGACCATCCGCCTGCTGCTGGAGCTCAAGCGCACGGGACGGCCGATGATCCTCGTGCTCAACATGTTCGACATCGCGAGCCGCCGCGGCATCACCGTCGACGTCGAGCGGCTCGCCAAGGAGCTCGGCGTGCCCGTGGTCACCTCGATCGCGGTGCGCAAGGGTGGCACCGCCGATCTGCTGGCGCTGACCGACGAGATCTCGGCCAAGCTCTCGGCCGAGCCCGCGAAGAGCAGCTGGCGCGCGCTCAGCGTCTCCGAATTACGCGCCACCCAGCGCGAGGCCGATCGCATCATCGCCGATTGCGTCAGCCTGCCTGCCAGGCCCGACACCTGGACCGCGCGGATCGATGCGGTGGTGCTGCATCCCGTCGGCGGGCTGATCGTGCTGGCGCTGATCCTGTTCGTGATGTTCCAGGCGGTGTTCGCGTGGGCGCAGCCGGCGATGGACCTGCTCAAATCCGGCTTCGACACGCTCGGGGAGCTCGTGCAGGCCACCCTGCCCGACGGCCTGTTGCAGAGCTTCCTGCAGAACGGCGCGATCGCGGGCGTCGGCAGCGTGATCGTGTTCCTGCCGCAGATCATCCTCATCTTCCTGTTCATCCTGCTCCTGGAAGATTTCGGCTACATGGCGCGCGCTGCGTTCCTGATGGACCGCATCATGGGCGGCGCGGGGCTGCACGGCCGCGCCTTCATTCCGCTCTTGTCGAGCTTTGCCTGCGCCATTCCCGGCATCATGGCGACGCGCGTGATCGACGACAAACGCGACCGGCTGACCACGATCCTGATCGCGCCGCTGATGACCTGCTCGGCGCGCATCCCGGTCTACACGCTGATCATCTCCGCCTTCATTCCCGCGAAGGACGTCTGGGGCTTCATCAATCTCCAGGGCCTCGTGATGTTCGGCCTCTACGCCACCGGCATCGTCAGCGCGCTCGCCGTCTCGTTCGTGATCAAGTTCTTCATGATCCGCGACTATGCGCCGGCCCCGTTCATGCTGGAGCTGCCCGACTACAAGATGCCCAGGCTGAAATCGATCGTGATCGGCATCTACACCCGCGCCAAGATGTTCCTCTACCGCGCCGGCACCACGATCTTCTCGATGATGGTGCTGATCTGGTTCCTCGCCTCGTTCCCGCAGCCGCCGGCCGGCGCAACCGAACCCGCGATCGACTTCAGCCTCGCTGCCATGATCGGCAAGGCGCTGGAGCCGCTGCTCGCCCCCGTCGGCTTCAACTGGCAGATCGCGGTGGCGCTGATCCCCGGCATGGCAGCGCGCGAGGTCGCGGTCGCAGCGCTCGGCACCGTCTATGCGATCGAAGGCGGCAAGGAAGCGGCCGAGCAGATCGGTCAGGTGCTGGCGACGAAATGGTCGCTCGCGACCGCGCTGTCGATGCTGGCCTGGTACATCTTCGCCCCGCAATGCGCCTCGACGCTCGCCGTGATCCGGCGCGAGACCGGCAGCTGGGGCTGGATGGCGGCGACCTTCGCCTACATGCTGGTGCTGGCCTATGCTGCGAGCCTTCTGACGTACAACGTGGCGGTCGCGCTCGGGGCGGGATAGCGCCTCGAAACCAAAACTGCGAAAACAACCCCATGCACAGTAGGCGGGGAAGTGTCATCGAGATATTACGAATTATCCGAAATACGTTTGACACGTCGGGCAAAACACCGGCATAATGGCGTCATCGAAAGCTGCCATTAACGGCTTCGCCGTTCTCATGGAGGCAGAAACTCGCGAGCCTCGACCGGCAGAACCGACGTCGTCAGCATCAGGCTCCTTGCGACCTCCCATGAAATGAAAAAGGCCCCGGTCGATGCCGGGGCCTGAGTTCACCGGGAGACTTCAGATCAATAGCGCGCCGTGACCGGCGCACCGAAACCGCCGAAGCGGTAGTTCAGCCGAAGCGTGACCATGTCCACGTCCTGCGTGACCCCGCTGCCGGTAAGGGTGAATCCGCCGGGCGTGACCACGCCTGCGAAGCCGCTGCTGTCACGTCCCATCCAGAGATGGTTGTACTCGATGCCAACCGACCAGTTCGGCGAGAAGCCATATTCCCAGCCGACGCCCAGCGCGCCGCCCCAGCGCGTGTGGCCTGCCGAAGCGAGGCCGACGCCGGTGACGTTGTTGAAGATGTCGAAGCGATTGCGCGTCACGGCGGCGCCGCCCTTCACATAGAGCAGCGAAGCGTTCCACGCCCAGCCGAGCTGGCCGGTGAACAGCCCGATGGCGTCGATCTTGCCCGTGGTCGAGATCAACGGATCGATCAGGCTGACGCGCGTGTTCTTGATCTCGGCCCAATCGCCCTGGGCTTCCAGGCCGAGCACAAATTGATTGGTCTGCCAGCGATACCCGATCTGTCCGCCGGCGAGGCCGCCGGAGCGATCCGCGCAGCCAGCTGCAACGGCCCCTGCGGGCGTGATGAAATCCACGCAACCATGGCTCTGACCCCAGCCCCCATTGGCGCCAATGTAAAATCCGGTCCAGTTGTACACTGCTGCTACCGGAACCGGCGGCGGCGCCGCCTTGACAGCCATATCGGCCGCCATCGCCGGAGCCGCCATGCTCAGCGCCGCGAAGCCGATCGCCGCGATCGAAAGCTTCCTCATCGTTTCGTCCCCTTTGCTCAAATATCTTCTTTCAGAAACGAGCCCTTACGCAGGCTGACGTGCATAAGTGCTGCGAACACCCTGGAGTTAGCCGCAAGGGGATTCCTGGCCCGTACCAAAATGGCAACACTCGAGCGCGATCGCTATGCACGGAAACGTGCTTAGCCCTTATCCGAACTGCCGGGTGCTGCGGCGCTGTCCTGTTCGTCGGCAAGCCACGCATTGATGCCCGAGGTCGGGATCAGCCGTTTCGGAAGGTGCGGGTTGATCGTACCTGCAAAGACGGAAAGTCCCTCATCGCGCTTGACCCGCGCAAACTCCTTCGCTTCCTGCTCAGTCGCAAAGGTCTTCGTTTCACGCGGGCTTCGTTGCCTCGGCAGAATGCCTCGCTGTTGCACCTCGAAGGTGACGTACCAGGTCGGAATCATTGCGCACCAAAATATCACCAGCCCCTGGAGTCGCGTTGTGGTGCGGCCGCCATCCGCGTGCTTGATTCAGATCAAGCTGCCGATTGACCACATTCATCCGAGCGCCTGAGGCGCCGGGATACGAGCCGGGCGTCGGTTGAGCCGCCGGGCGGAATAGGGGCACCATGGCATCATCAAGATCGCGACCGGCTCCAAAGTGACGACCGGCTCCAAAGTGACGAACTGCTTCCATGGATCACTTCAGCACGGAAAGGCTCATCGCCGAGCGGCTGCGTGACGATCACCTCGCGGACCTCATCGCGCTGCATCTCGATCCCGAGGTGTCGCGCTATCTCGGCGGCGTGCGGCAGGCTGAGGCGACGAAGCAATACCTCGCCGTCAACATCGCGCATTGGGATCGGCACGGTTTTGGGCTGTGGGTGCTGCGGACGAAAGACGGGGCGTTCGCCGGACGGGCAGGCATCCGGCACATCGTTGTCGATGACATCGACGAGATCGAGATTGCCTATACGTTCAAGCGCGAGTTCTGGGGCCAGGGACTTGCTAGCGAGATCGCGACCGCGCTGACGGAGATCGGGCTGACGCAACTCGAGCTGCCCTCCCTCATTGGCCTTGTCTTTGTCGGCCACGGCGCGTCCCGCCGCGTGCTGGAGAAGGCGAACTACGTTCTCGAGAAAAGCACGATTCATCGCGGCGAGGATGTCGTGATCTACCGCATCCGGCGTATATCACCGGCTCGACATTGACCGTCGATGGCGGCGCCAACACGTCGGCGCTCGACAACGGCCGGAGCGTGAAGCGGTCCGGCCGTTCAAGCCGAACGCATGCAGCGGAACAGAAGAACTTGCATCTCGCAGTTCCAGTGCAACTCCTTCACTGCAGCGCTTGAACGCAACCGACCTGAACAGACGTTCAAGAAAGTTTCGTCGCTGTTCCTGCAACAGGTGATGGCCGCGGTCGTTGACCCGCGACGATGCAAACCAAGGAGGAACAGATGAAGAAGCTGGCTTACGCTCTTGCGGCGGCAGCGACGCTTGCAGTCGGTGCCCCTGCAATCGCCAATGCGGGCGGCGTCGGCGTCTATGTCGGCGGCGACAGAGACTATTATGAGGGCCCGCGCGCGCGCATCTACGAGCATGATCGCGGCTGGCATCATGGCTGATGGCTGGTATCACCGCGATCGCGACTACGACCGCGGCGTCGTGATCCGCCGATATCATGACTGGGACGATTGATGCGGTCCGGCATGATTGAGCAAGGAGGCCCCGCTGCGGCGGGGCCTTTCGCATTTGGGCGAGAGGAGAGGACGCGCCGCAGTCCGGATTGCTTCGTCGCGAGGGCTGTTCGCAATGACGAGGGAAGCAGCCCCGCAACCAGGATGGCTTGCCTTGCGCTCTCGCTCTTCTACGAGGTCCTACCTGAAATATCCCAGCACGAGATCGACGTCCGAGCTGCGGGCCACGGTCCCGGTCAGCTCGGCGTCGATGACGCGCCGGCAGGCTTCGATCGCGGCATGATCGCCGAGATCGTTGGCGGCTTCGAGGACGAGCCAAGCGGCATCGACCGACGCCTTGTCCGGCGCGCCGCCGCCATCGATGGTGACGGTCTTGGTGAGGTTCTTGTTCTTGCGAACCGCGGTGCCGAATTGAGGCAACATTGCAACGACTCCCCTCTCGAATTCCCGCTCAGTGAACCTGGAGTTCGGGCTGACGGCCCGCATCGGCACCCGCGCCGGTCTTGCGCGACTGGTAGAACTTCAAGATGCTGCGCGAGGTCTCGATCTTGAGGCGGCCGAACTCGCGTTCATTGTCCTGGAGCTCGCGCGCCGTGATCAGATGATCCTTGGCGCCGAGGAACAGCAGCGACATCGTCGTGTCCCAGGAGAAGTCGAGCGCCTTGCACAGCACCAGAAGCATCTCGCGGTTGCGGTCCATCAGCGCGCGCTCGATCACGTCGACCGGTAGCGCCGACAGCAGCGACAGGCCGATCTGCACCTCGTCGAAGCGATGCTGACGCGCGTAATTCGAGATCGAATCCTGGTTGAGGTTGCCCTGGCGGTACTGCGTCGTCACCACGCGCTTCGCGACGAAATAGCTGCGCGAGGACGGGCCGAACTTGGACTGAAGGTCGCCGGTGACCTCGGTCACCGAGCTCTGGATCTGTGCCATCATCTCGGGACGCTCTGTCTCGAGGCGGCGGCGGACGTCCTCGGACGCCTTCGAGATCAGCTGCTGGAAGATGTGTCGCGGCACGTCCTTGCGCAGGCCGAGCTGCTCGGCCAGGATCGAATCTCCCTCGGCGCGGCGGACCATGTGCAACAGGCCCGAGCCGGAGAAGCGCGCGCCGCTCGTTCCTCGCGACCGAGGTCACGACCTCCTGGTTGCCGCGCTTGACCAGCACGTCGGTCACGGCCTCGCCGATCTGCTCGCGCTGCGAGATCGCAAGCAGATGCGCCTGGCCTTTGGTCAGGGCGCTCTCGACCAGCATCTTCTCATCGATGCGGTTGGAATCGCGCAGCACGGGGCCGGCGACCTCGATCTCGTCGTCGAGGGCGAGCTTCTCGATGACGTTGAGCGGGGCGTGATCGCAGGCTGCCATCAGCTCGGAGAGCTGCGCCCGCGCCGCCACCTCGATCTCGTCGGCGAGCCGGCCGATGACCTCGCCGAACATGCTGATCTCGTCGTCGCTGTAGCGGCCCGTGATCAGGATGTCGGTCGCATGCCACAACGCCTTCGCGCGGCTCTCGTCGGTGCCGCGCGCAATCGCGTCGTCCAGATCCTGCAGAAGCGATTTCGCCCCGTTCATCTCGATCACCCCAATTCTTGGTCGTCCTTTGGCGCGCCGTCCTACCTGTGCTGATAGGACGCCGGATTCTCTGGGGAACAACCCTAGAGCTCAGATGCGAGAATTCAGTAAAATCAGCAAATCAGTTTTGCCGACCAAAATTCATTCAAATCCGAGGGAATGGGTTTACCGGTGCGCAGGACGGGAAGGTGCCGCCCGAGAAGTGCGTCCCCTCTTCCGCCTGCAAGCGGGAGAGGAGCTCGCGGCTCGATCCGTGCAAGCCAAAATCGCCTTACGGATTTGACGGCGTCAGGAGCAGCGGCGGCTTGGGCTTCGGCTTTGCCGGTGGCGGGCCTGGGGCCGGCCTGATCTCGATCGGCGGCGGCAGCGGGGCAACCTGCTGGCTTGCGAGCGGCGGGCTTGGCAATGCGGGTGCGGCCTGCGGCGCTTTCGGCATCGGCGCGGCCTTTGGCTTTGGCGGCGGCACACGACGCGGGTCGCGGCCGGGCAGCGGCACGTCGGTCAGCGACGGCTCCGGCACCGGATCGGGGGACACCAGTGTCGGCAATGCAGCGGTCGCCGGCGGCGGCTCGCCGCGCTCGATGGCGTCCAATCGGCGCGTCTCTCGGTCGATAGTGCGCACCGCGAGCCAGGACGACAGCGGCGCGAGATCGATGGTGCGGCTCAGTCTGTCGGGAGGACCGGCGGCGAACAGCTGGATCTCCGGCGGCGCGCCGGAGAGCCCGGTCATGATCGGCGTCAGGCTGGCGCGGATGTCGGCCTGGTCGGCGGGAATGTCGTAGCCGCCGGAGACGATGGCGCGCGCATTCTTCGCTTCCAGCGGCGTTGCGCCGACTCGCAACCGGCCGTCACGGATCGTGAACGGGATCTGCGCCGAGGCGACCGCGATGGGGGCCGCCGACAAGGCGGGCTCGACCAGCTGCCGCAGGCGGTTGTCGTCGCTGACCTGCCCGCCGTCGCTGGCGCGGATGGCGATCTCGAAGGCGCGCGGATTGAGACCGGATATCTCGGCGGCCTCGAGCGTCACGGTGCCATTGCCGGCAAGCGCGCCGGTCAGCGCCGCGATGCTGCGGCCCTGACTGCTCAGTGCCATCTGCGCCGAGGCGCGTCCCTTCGGCAGCGCGAGATCGCGGTAGCGCAAGCTCGCCGCATCGACATTGCGGAGCTCGATGCGCGCGCTCAGCGCGAGGCCATTGGCGCCATTGCGGGCATCAAAACTCGCCGACATCTCGCCGCCGCCGAGGCCGCCCTTGAGGCCATCGAGCGCGAGCGACTGGCCGTCGCTCCTGATGATGCCGCCGACGGGACGCAGCTCGATATCGCCAGGCAAAGTGCCATGCAGCGCCTGGAACGCGATCCGGCCGCGCCAGCCGCTGATGAGCCCGGCGTTGAGCGGCTCGCCGGCATGACGTCCGGCAGCACCAATCGTCATCGCGAATGCAGGCACGAGATCGAGCGTGTCGAGGCCGACCTCGCCCTCGATATTCTTCTCCGGGTCGAGCGTCACCGCGAGATGACCGCGCAGATGCGAGCCGGCCGCGCTGCTGTCGAGATCGTCGAAGGTCAGGCGGCTCCCGGATAGCCCGACGCGCGCGGACAGATTGACGCTCTGCACCGATTTGTCAGCCGGGCTGGTGCCGAACAGCGGCGCCAGATTGACGTTGCGCACGCGCAGATTCACGCTGCCTTTGGGCTCCGACAGTTCGACATTACCTTGGGCATCCGCGTCCAGCCCGCCGCCGCTAAGTCTTGCGTTCAATTGCAGCGGACGGAGCCAGGCGCCGCTGAGCCTGCCTTCGAACTGAGAGGCGCCCTCACCGGCGGCCACGATGTGGTCGAGCCCGAGCAGCGCCAGCAAGACGCCGGCCTGCGGCGTCGAGACTTTCGAGTCCAGCGTGAAGTCGCTGCTGCGCAACTTCTCGATATCGATGCCGTTGACGGCGGCGACCGGTGTCTGCGCGGCCAGCGTCGCGCTGGCCTTGAGCTGCGGCGCGTCGAAATCGAGCACGGCGCGGGCGTAGCTGCGATCGGCATGTTCGGCGTTCTTGTCGAGGCTGAGGTCGAGCTTGAGGCGCGTCGCGCCCGATACCGACGGGAGCGCATCGAAGCGTGCGCGCAGCGCAGGCGCAATCGGCTCGATCAGCGCGGTGAGCTCGCGCAGCGAATTGGCCGAGGATTTAAGCGCGAGCTTCCCGGTCGCCTTGGTGCGATCAAAGCTGCCGCTCGCTTCCGTGGTGACGCCGCCGGTCTGGCCGAAGTGCAACTGCTCCAGCGACAGCGCCGCCGGCCCGTAGCCCAGCTTGGCCGTGAACGGCTTCAGCTCCTGGCCGGCGGAAATGGCGCGGCCGATATCGAGCGAAAGCTTTGCTTCCTCCGGCCATTCGCCTTGCGGGTCGGCGAGCGCGCGCACAAAGCTGGCGGCGGCGTCGAGGTCGAGGCGATCGGCCTTGATCTCGGCGTCGATGTGCGAGCCCTTGCTCGCGCCTGTCTGCACGAACGCGATGCGGCCTTCGACGGCGCCGCCCTCGATCTCGGCCTTCAACTTGTCGACGGCGAGATGGTTGGCGGCGATGGTGACGTCGCCGGAAAGGCGCACCGGCCGCGTGCTGCGGCGGTTGACCTCGCTGCGGCCCTGGAGCCAGGACACCAGCGTATCCGGATCGGACGATTCGACGCTGAGGCGGCCGCTGAAACTGTCGGCGCCGGGCGTCGCACCGTTGAGCGAGAGCTGCGTCATGCCGGGCGCACGCAGCTCGAGCTTCTGGAAGGTCCAGGACCGTCCGTCGGTCGAAAGCTCGGCGGCGATGTTCTGGAGCGGACGGCCGCCGAGCATGATCTGATCGGAGTTGAACTCGATCTGCGCCGGGATTGGCGCCTGCGGGATCGCGGCCAATCCCGCACGCAGCGCCGGCAGGATGCGCAGCGGCTCGGCATTGTCCTTGCCCGCGAGCTTGTCGGCATCGACCTGCCGCGCCGACAGCACCGCGCGCAGCAACGGCGAGGCGCCGAACCTGAGATCGCCGACGCCGCCGAGCTTGAGCGCGCTGTCCTCCGCCCCGAAGCTGGCGTCGACCTGCTCGAATTTGGCGCCGGCCGGATCGGCCTTGAGTTTTGTCGTGAGCTTCCACGGCGTCGGCCCGGCCTCGCCCGACTTCTTAGGCGCCGGCACCGCCAGCATCAGCGCGCCATCGAATTTTGGCTGGCGGTTGTCGAAGGCGAGCACGCCTTCGAGGTCGGCGAGGATGGCGCGCTCGCCGGGATCGACGTTGAGATGCAGTCTCGTGGCGCTGCCGTCGGCGCTCGGGCCGGAGGAGATTCGGAACGGATAGCGCGTGCGGCCGACCGTAAAGCTGCCGTCGCCGCGCACCGAGCCGGCGAGCGAGCGGACGTCGCCGGAGAAGGCGATGTCGTTCAACTCCAGCGTCGAGCGGCTGGCGGCATCGTGCAAGGCGATGCGGCCGGTGAGGTTGAGCCGCTCGATCGCGAGCGAGGCGAGGTTGAAGGTGCCGCTCGCAGTCGAGGGCAGATCGACCCGCCCGCGCGCATCGAGGCCGAGATCGACGGCCATGCCATTGACCGAAAGCTCGGTGGCGCGCCATTCGCCGCGCATCAGCGAGCCCAGGCTGAACTCGACGTCGAGCTTGTCGGCGCGAAGACGACCGAGATCGTTGCTGCCGCCGAATGTGACCGAGCGCAGCCGCAGGCTCGGCGCCGGCAACAGCCGCGCGTCGAGCTCGCCCGCCACCCGCACCGGCACGCCGATGATCCGGCTCGCCTCCGCCTCGAACTGGGGCCGGAACTGGTTCCAGTCGATGAAGTAAGGCCCGATCAGCGCGGCCAAAAGCGCAATGATGAAGGCAATCGCCAATCCGAGCAGCGTCGTCTGCACGGGTCTCCCCTCGGCCAAACCGGCCCGGGCCAAGCCTGAGGGCCTCAGGCGCGCCGGAACAGCCCCCTATATAGGGCCAAGTGTGGCGAAGTCACAGCGGCTGTTGCGCGCGGAGGTTAACGCGCCCCGCCCTCACCAGCTCGCCGGTAGCCGCTTCAGGCCGCGCAGCACGAAAGTCGGGCGCCATTCCGGGTTCTCGACGTCGTCAATCCGCAAGCCCGGCAGCCGGCGCAGCAGCGTCGCGATCGCGACCTCGGCCTCGATCCGCGCCAGCTGGGCGCCGAGACAGAAATGGATGCCGCCGCCGAACGACAGCGGCCTGACGTTGAGCCTGGTGACGTCGAGCCGGTCGGGATCATCAGGATAGACCGCCGGGTCGCGGTTGGCCGAGCCGAGCAGGCACAGCACAGACTCGCCCTTGGGGATGGTCTTGCCGCCGAGCTCGACATCCTCCAGCGCGACGCGGCCGGTCATCTGCACCGACGAGTCGTAGCGCAGGAATTCCTCGATCGCACCCACCATCAGCTCCGGCCGCGCCTTGAGCAGCGCGAGCTGGTCCGGATTGCGGTGGAGCGCGAGCAGGCCATTGCCGATCAGATTGACCGTGGTCTCGTGGCCGGCGCCGAACAAGAGGATGATGTTGGCGGTCAGCTCCTCGTTGCTGAGCTTATTGCCGTCCTCCTCGGCCTGCACCAGCTGCGTGGTGAGATCGTCTCCGGGATTGCGGCGGCGCAGCTCGAACAGCTGCTGGAAGTACATCTGCGCCATCATGTTGGCGGCGTTGCCCTTGGCGATCTCCTCGGGCGACATCGGCACCGGATCGAGCAGCCGTCCGCCGTCGCGCGAGCTCTTGTAGAAAACCTCGCGATGGTCCTCGGGGATGCCGAGCATGTCGCAGATGATGGTGACAGGCAGGCGGAAGGCGAAATCCTCGATCAGGTCCATGTGGCCGCGATCGATCACGGCATCGATGGTCTGGTCGACGATCTCCTGGATGCGCGGCCGCATGTCCTCGACACGGCGGGCAGTGAACGCCTTCACGACGAGGCCGCGCAGGCGGGTGTGGTCGGGCGGATCGGCCTGCAGCATCCAGTGGCCCATGCTGCGGAAGATCGGCTCGTCCATGATCTGCGGGCCGTAGCGCCGCTTGGTGCGCTCGACGAAATCCTTGCCGAAACGCTTGTCGCGCAGCACGAGGCTGACGTCGGCATGGCGGCTGGTGACGAACTGGCCGAACGAGGTCACATGGATCGGATCGATTGTGCGCAACCGGTCGTAATGCGGATAGGGATCGCGGATGAAGTCCGGCGAGAGCGGATTGAACAGCGGTCCGCCTGCGGGTTGCACTTGCTCGTTCATGGTGACCTCACATCGGTTGCCGCATGACACGAATACGCCGGCAGCCCCTCTTTTCGCAGCGTAACTATCCCAAGATCACTTACGTGAATTATAAACTCGATACATTCTTGTATCGAGTTGCATTTTGCCCTAAACTGCGCCGATGTCAAGGGTGAGAACCAGGCCGACCAGGGACGACACGCGCGACAAGCTGTTCGAGGCGGCCGCGCGCGTGTTCGAAGCCGACGGCATCGGCGGCGCCAGCATCGAGGCGATCGCGGCCGCGGCGGGTTTTACGCGCGGCGCGTTCTATTCCAACTTCAAGAGCAAGGACGAGTTGATCATCGCCATGCTCGAGGACCATGTCGAGCAGTCGATCCGGCGCAACATGGACATCCTCGCCCAGCACGACAATCTCGACGACTTCATCGCGGCGCTGAAGGCGATGGACCGCAGCAAGCAGGATCCGCTCGGCCGCTCGCCCCTCCTCCATATGGAAATGATTCTGTTCGTCGCGCGCGCCGAGAAGCGTCGCCCCGAACTTGCAAAACGGCTGCGCGCGCGGCGCAAGCTGGTGGCCGACATCGTCGAGGCAACCTTGAAGAACAAGCCGAGCGGCGGCACGTTGAACCCGCCCTGGATGGCAAGCGTCGTGCTGGCGCTGGAGGACGGCTTCCGCCTGCACCGGCTGATCGATCCCGAGACCACGCCGGCCGACAGCTTCTTGCGCGCCATCACGGATCTGCGGCGCAGGACGGGATTGGCGTCGGACTAAATTAGACCCCTCATGCGCTGATCCGTCGCAGTGCCGGGAACGATCGCACCGCAACACGATCATGCGAGCCGCAGCGGAACAGCGGAACGCGCCGATCTCTTCAATCAACGCGACCCGCTACAAGGCCACCGTCGGAACACGCGCAGCCGCCGAGATGAACGCGCGTTTATCTTCATGACTCTTTGTCTCTCCCGAACGCCCGCTTGCAACTTTTGCCCGCCGTTGCTGTTGGCCCGGCATCGCAACACCAACTGGAGAGGAATGCGAATGAAGAAGACCGCGTTGGTTCTGGCAACCGTCGGCACGCTCGGGGTGAGCGCCGTGGCAGCGCCAACGCCCGCAGAAGCGCATTGGCGTGGCGGATTCGGTCCGGCGCTGGCAGGCGGGTTGATCGCAGGCGCCATATTCGGCGGCCTCGCCTCTTCCGCTTATGCGTATGGTCCGGGTTACGGCTATTATGGCCCGGCTTACGGCTATTACGGCGGCTACGAACCGTATCCCTGGGGCGGCTACACCACGACCTACTACAGCACGGGTTATGCCCCGGCCTATTACGGCTATCGCTATCGCCGCGTCGTGCGTCCCGCTTTCGCCTATTACGGCGCACCGTTCCCGCGGCGGCACTTCTATCACCATCGTTGGCACCATCACTGGTGATGTGAAGCGCCAAGGCAGGCCCAGCGCGGAAGGCTGAGCCTCGTAAGAGACCAAACAACCAGATCGATGCGTCCGGCTTCGATCGAGAGCGTTTGTGCGCGCTGTCGCATCGCGGGCAACGCGCAACGGCAACCCACCAAACCTAAGGAGGTTCAGATGAACATAGGAAAGAACAAGTTCCTGCTGACGACAGCGGTGCTACTCGCCGGTGTCAGCCTGGCGTCGGTGCGAGGATCGGCGCAAGGCATGCGTGAAGGTGCCGGCGGCGGGATGAGTGCCGGCGGCAACGCAAGTGGCGGCGCAGCTGGCGGGGCCAGCGGAGGTGCTGCGGAACACTCCGGCGGCGCGACCTCGCACGGTGCAAGTGGCGCCTCGCACAGCGAGGGAATGACACAGGGCCGCAGCGGCGGTGGCCGGGCCGAGGGTTCCTCCGCCGCGCAAGACAGCGGCCGGGCCGCCGATAAGGGCGACAAGCAGACCATCGGTCAGGGCCGCGAGCGCGATAATGCCCGTCAGTCGCAATCCGAGTATGGCAAGCAGGGCAAGGACCAGACGATCGGTCAGAGCCGTGGCGATCGCGATCAGGCGCGTCAGTCCAAGTCCGAGAGCGACAAGAGCGGACAGAAGGACCAGACCATCGGACAGAGCCGCAGCGACCGCGACCACGCGCGTCAGTCGCAAGGCGCAGAGCAGAACAAGAGCATGACCACGGGCGCCAATACCAGGGACAATGCCCGGGACAAGGCTGCGCAAGACAAGAACGCGCAGGACAAGAACGCGCAAGGCAAGAATGCGCAGGGTCAGAGCACCACGACGACCGGCGCGAACACCAGGAATGACGCCCAGAGCAAGACCGCGCAGGATCCGAGCAAGTCAACCGGCGCGAACACTGGCAACAACGCCCAGGGTCAGAACACCCAGGGGCAGAACACGCAAGGCCAGAACGCCCAACGCCAGAACACGCAAGGCCAGAACACACAGGGCCAGAACGCGCAGGGCACAACGACCGGCGCCAACACGCAAGGACAGCCCAACACCCAGGCGCAGACACAAAGCGGAGCTGCGCAGAGCATGTCCGGCCGCGTGCAGGTGAATGCGCAGCAGCAGACCCAGCTGCAGCAGTCGGTGCTGAGCTCGCGCAATGTGGACCGCGTGAGGGTCAACGCCAACTCGATCAACTTCGGCGTCAATGCCGGCGTGATCGTGCCGCGGAACATCTCGGTGGTCTCGGTCGCGGATTATCCCGCGCTGATCGACGTCTATCCTGACTACCGCGACGACAGCTTCTTCGTCGTCGATGACGAGATCGTCGTCACCGACCGGAGCCGCAGGATCGTCGACGTCATTCCCGCCGGGCCGCGGACGCACTATGCCCGGAGCGGCAGTTCGAGCATCAGCGGTGGCGGCGGCAGCGTTGCCGCGCTGAATCTCAGCCCCGACGAGATCCGCATCGTTCAGCGCGTCCTGATCGAACGCGGCATGCTGTCCGGCGAAGCGGACGGCGTCCTCGGGCCGGAGACGCAAAGGGCATTGATGACCTTCCAGCGACAGGAGGGCTTCCAGGCCACCGGCTCGATCGATACCCGCACGGTCGCTGCGCTCGGCGTGTCCAACCAGATCAGCGCCACGCAGGGCCAGTCGACGACCGTCGGTCAGGGCGGCAGCAACCAGTCGACGTCGACGCCGCAGAACACGACCGGGCAAAGCACCGGCCAGAGCAACGCGCCGGCGCAGCAGAACCAGACCACGGGTCAGGCTCCGCAGAACCAGCCGTCCACAACCGGCGAGGCTCAGCAGAACCAGCCGGCGAACCCGGGCCAGGCCAGCACGCAACCGCCATCGGGCCAGACCACCGGCCAGGCCCCGGCCCAGAGCAACACTCAGTCCACCAGCCAGCCCGGCACCAACCAGAACACGCCGACTGGACAAACTAATCAGAACAATGCTCCGCCGCCTTCGACATCAGGGCAGCCGGCCAAGAAGTACTGACGCGCTTCCGAGCCCCGCCACGGCGGGGCTCTTTTCTGCTGCGGCTCACGGCATTGAAAGCGATGGACCGCAGCAAGCGGGATCTGATGCCAGCGCGCCCTGGCCATCCACACTCGCGTCCGTGGGTGCAGGGTGGGCAAAGCAAAGCCTGCCAACCGTTTCTCTCGCAATTATTTGATGGGCGGTGGGCACGGCGCGAGTGCGCCTTTGCCCAACCTACAATTCCGAATTCGCGGAGATGCCCCTCACGGCGCTCGCAGCAACTCGCCTAGCGGCCGCCTTTGCCCTTGTTCGTGGGCAAGGGGCAATTCGTGCAGACGCTGTCGTCACACATCCGGCAGATCGTGAAGCGATCCATCTCCGATGTGTCCTGCCGCGCCAGCAATTCGTGGATCAGGGTTTCAAGGCGCTTGGTTTCTGCCGGCGACAGCACATCCAGAAGCGATGCGACGGCTGAGATCCGGGACGTCATCAACTCGTTCCGGGTCGCGGCGCCCGTGACGGTGAGATGCAAGGCGATTTCGCGGCCATCCTTTCCGGCACGGCGCTCGACGAGCCGATCGGAGACCAGACGGTCCACCAAGCGGACCGTGCCGGAATGCGACAGGCCGAGGATACGCCGCAGCTTGTCGTTGGTCATGCCCTGGCCATAGCCGATGACGACGAGCGCCGCGGGCGCCTCGCCGCCGCGACCAATGACCTCGCGCGCGCTCTGCTCGATCCGATCCATGACCGCAAGAGAGAGCGCTCCCAGCAGGTTCGCGATTCCCGTTTCCATGACCGCAATAATATGTGCGCTGCGCACAAAAAACAACTTGACCAAATATGTGCGCTGCGCACATATTTGGTCGCAGGAAACGACGACATGGAGAATGACGATGAATCCGAGCAGCGCTGCGCGGGCGACACCAACGGCCACCGTCGGTGGGCCCATCCTGAAATACGTAGAGGCCAATGGCGTGCGGTTCGCCTATCTCGAACAGGGGACCGGCCCCCTCGTGATGTTCCTGCACGGATTTCCCGACAACGCCTGGTCATATCGCAAGCAGCTGCAGGTCTTCGCCGATGCTGGTTATCGTGCGATCTCGCCGTTCCTGCGCGGCTACGCGCCGACTGGGATTCCCGCGGACGATGTCTTCGACCCCATCGCGCTCGGCAAGGACCTTGAAGCGCTCATTGCGGCGCTGAGCGAGGATGGACAAGCCTGCGTGGTCGGCATGGATTGGGGCGGCACCTCGATCTTTCAGGCGCTGGCCACGGCGCCATCGTCGATCAAGGCCGCCGTGGTGATGAACACGGCTCACCCGATCACATTCTCGAGCATCAGGCGGGATCCCGAGATCGTTCGATCCATCTTCCACGTCTACTTCTTCCAGCTGATCGGCGCCGAGTCGGCGGTCAATATCGAGGGACTGCCCTTCGTCGACTATCTCTGGAAGCTGTGGTCGCCGACCTTCGACAACCAAGAGCATCTTCGTTCGGTCAAGGAGACGCTCGGCTCTCCCGGCACCATGGCCGCGGCCCTCAAATATTATGGAGGCCTCACCGAAGCGAGCCGCATGGGCCGGCTGCCGATCAACGACATGCACACGCCGACGCTGACAATCTATGGCAGCAACGATCCGACGGCGAAGTATTCGGTGAAAGAAGAGCGGCTGTTCAAGGGGCCGCACGAGCGCGTCGTTCTGCCCGACGTCGGGCATTTCCCGCACCTTGAGCGTGAGACCGAAGTCACCGGCCTGATCATGGACTGGTTCAGGACGCACGCATCCGCCTGAAAATAATCGCGGGCGCCGGACGGCGCCGCAGATCGATCCCATGGATTCTCTCAGCAGGAGTGCACGCGATGGACATAAAGACACAGCAGAAATACGCGGAGACGTTTCTCAGTCTCCACAGAACGGGGGATCCGCTCGTTCTGTTCAACGCGTGGGACGCCGCTACCGCCAAGGCCATTGCCAAGTCGGCGCCGGCCATCGCGACCAGCAGCGGAGCGGTCGCCTCCGCCCTTGGTTATGCCGACGGAGAAAATGTCCCGCTCGACTTGGTGGCCGGCCTGGTGTCGCGGATCACCGCGACCGTACCGGTCCCGGTATCGATCGATCTGGAAGCGGGATATGGCGACACCCCGGAGGCCGCCGCGGCTTCGGCGACGAAAATTCTGCAAGCCGGCGCCGTCGGCATCAATATCGAAGACGGGCTCTCCGGCGGAAAGCGCCAGCTCATCAGCCCCGAACAGCACGCCGCGAAGATCAAGGCGGTGCGCAATGCCGCGCAAGATTTCGGCATTCGCCTGTTCATCAATGCGAGGACCGATCCGTTTCTGCTGAAGTTCGGATCGCCGGATGATTGCCTGAACGAAGCGGCGCGCCGCGCGAAGGTCTATGCGGAGGCCGGCGCCGACGGGATTTTCGTTCCCGGCCTCACCGACCTCGCGCTGATCGAGAGGCTGGTTCGGCTTGCGCCGCTTCCCGTCAACATCATGGTGACGCAAGGTGTTCCCGAAATTCCCGATCTGGCCCGCGTCGGCGTTCGGCGGGTGAGCCTCGGGCCGTGGCCCATGATGGCAGCGATGCGCGTCATCGGACAGGCCGCCGCGGGGGTCGCCGCGAGCAAGCAGTACGGCACGTTCCTGCAGCCGAACGCCTGAGCCAACCTCTCACGCCGCGCTCGCGACGCGGTCGGTGTGACAGCCGGCATGAGCTCGCCGGCCCGGCGGCTCTGGCCTCCTCGCTGCTGTAGCCGAACAGCGCCATGAACGCCGAATTGACGTAGACGATGTTCTGCTCGACGTCGGTGAGGTTAACGTCCCCATGGTGTCCAAGACGTTTTTACAACCGGCCCCGAAGCGCCCAACATGCGCCATGCTTAACGTTCCGCGAACAACGCCAAAATGTCTTGATATGCACGGAACCTATTCGGCGTCCGTTCCCGCCCGGGGCCGGTGCAGCTGGCCGGCCACGGCCCGCACCTTGCGCGGCGCAGCCTGCCAGATCGCGAGCGCCGACAATCCGCTCACGGCGATGGCGATGGCGAAAGCGAGCGTGTAGTTACCGGCGCGATCACAGAGCAGACCCGTCACCCACGGCCCCGCCGCGCCGCCGGCCAGCGCCGCCAGCATGATCGTGCCGAAGATGCTGCCCTGATGCCTGCACTGGAAGATCTCGAACACCACCGCGCCCATGATCGAGGTGAGGCCGTAGCCGAGCGCGCCTTGCGTGAACACCATGACGTAGACCAGCCACAGGGAGGGCTGGAACTTCAGCGCCATCAGCGCCGCGAAGCAGATCGCGAACCCAGCGCAGCTGATCGCCCAGACCCATTCCCGCCCGATCCGATCGGAGACGTGGCCGAGCCAGATCTGGCCGGGAATGCCGAGCAGGCTGACGATGCCGAGCGCCCACACCGCGACGGAGGGGCTGAAGCCGATATCGAGCAGGAACTTGGTCTGATGCACCTGCACCGCGTACCAGATGTACAGGCCGCAGAAATAGCCGAGCGCGATCCACCAGAAGCGCGCGGTCGCAACGGCGCGGGCGAGCGTCCACTCGGTCGCGACCCAGGCAGGATCGACCACGTTCGAGACCGGCTTGGCAGCGCCGGACGCCGGCGCAGCGTCGCCATCAGGCTGGAGGCCGATATCCTCGGGCCGCTTGTGCAGCAGCAGATTGATCGGCGCCAGCACGATCAGGAGCAGCAGGCCCATCACGGTGCAGGCGGTGCGCCAGCCGGTCTGCTCGATCATGTGCTGCACCCATGGCAGCAGCGTCACCGAGCCGAGGCCGACGCCGGCAAAGGCAATGCCGATGGCAAAGCCGCGCTTACGGATGAACCAGTTCGGCAGGAACAGCGATTGGCCGGAATAGCCGAGACACACGCTGCCGGCGCCGACCATGACGCCGAGCGTCACGTAGAGGTGCCAGGGCGCGCTGGTCAACGGTGCCAGCAGCAGCCCGCCAACCATCAGAACGACGCCGAGCTCCATCACCGCGCGGGGACCGGCGCGATCCATCAGCCGGCCGATCAGCGGGCTCGCGACAGCGGAGGCCACGAAGCCGAACGAGAACGCACCCGCGGTGACACCGCGCTCCCAACCGAACTCGGAGATGATCGGCGGAAAGAACAATGAGAAGGCGGTGCGCGCGTTGACGCCGATCGCCATGGTGACGAAGGTCACGACGACCACGAGCCAGCCGTAGAAGAACGGAAGCCGCATTGTATGTTTCATCCCTGGACGATCCTTCGGACCATCTGGGGCTGCCTGGGTCAAGCGATTTTCGCGCATGCGCGTTTGAGTGTGGTATTCGCGAATAAGAATAAAGAGAGTGTGGCGAGCAGCGTCATTGCGGCCATCCTTCGAGACGCCCGCTGTCGCGGTCGTCTCGAAGGCGCTCAGGCCGCGTCGCGCTGCGACGGCTGGGCGGCTTCGTGCAATTCGATCTGGCCGACCGGCATCGGGCGGCCGAACAGGTAGCCTTGCGCAAAGTTGACACCGAGCGCGGTCAGCCGCTCGAACTCCTCGGCTGTCTCGACGCCTTCGGCGGTGACCGACATGTCGAGCCCGCGCGCCAGCGTCACGATAGAGGAGATGATGGCGGATGAGCGCGGCTGATGTGTGAGGTTGCGGATGAATGACTTGTCGATCTTGATCTTGTCGAACGGAAACGCGGTGAGATAGCTCAGCGACGAATAGCCGGTGCCGAAATCGTCGAGCGCAAGCTCGATGCCGATACTCTTCAGCCGCTCCATGAAGGCGTGGTTTTCGACGCCGCGTTCCAGCAGTACCGATTCCGTGATCTCGATCTCCAGCCGCTGCGGCGGCAGGCCGCAATCGGCGAGCGCGGCGCAGATCATCTCGAATAGCTCGGCTTCCTTGAACTGGATCGGCGACAGGTTGACGGCGACCATCAGGTCTGAAGGCCAGCCGGCCGCATCGGCACAGGCGCGCCGCAGCACGAATTCGCCGAGCGGCACGATCAGCCCGGTCTCCTCCGCAAGCGCGATGAACTGATCCGGCGGGATCAGGCCGCGGCCCGGATGCCGCCAGCGCACCAGCGCCTCGAAGCCCCGCCGCGCGCCAGTGAGCGCATCGACGAACGGCTGATAGTGCACTTCGAGCTGGCATTGCGCGATGGCATCGCGCAAGTCGCCTTCCAGCGTGTTGCGCGCCTCGAGCTCGGCCGACATCGCCTCGTCATAGACGGTGTAGCAGTTGCGGCCGGCCGATTTCGAACGGTAGAGCGCAAGGTCGGCCTTCTTCAGCAGCTGCTCCTGATCGGTGCCGTGATCCGGCGCGATCGCAATGCCGATGCTGGTGCCGATCTCGACGCGATGGCCGGGCAAGAGGAACGGCTCGGCCACGAGTTTTGCGATCCGCGCCGCCAGCTCGGTCGCGCAGGCGCGCTGGTCCTCGCACCCTTCCTGGATGATGGCGAATTCGTCGCCGCCGAGCCGCGCCAGCACGTCGCCGGCGCGCAAGGCGGACCTCAGCCGCTGCGCCACTTGGCGCAGCAGCACGTCGCCGGCACCGTGACCGAGGGAATCGTTGACGTTCTTGAAGCGGTCGAGATCGAGCATCAGGATCGAAAAGGCCGCACCGGCATCGTCCAGCTGGCGATTGAGCTCGTCCAGCCGGGCGAGGAAGAAGGCGCGATTGGGCAAGCCGGTGAGGATGTCGGTGTGGGCGAGCTCGAGCACGCGCCGATTGGCCAGCGACAGCCGCCGCGAATTGCGGCTCGCGAGCATCAGGTAGGTCGACAGCGACAGCGTCAGCAGCATGCCGAGGACGAGCACCGCGGCCGCGCGGTCATAGGCCGTCTCCAGCGCACCGCCGGCCGTCGGCATGGCGCGCACCTGCCAGTCGGTGTCCCCGATCTTGAGACCGCCCGACCAGTGCAGCGTCCGCGCGACATCGCGCATCGACTGCGGCGCGGTGGCGGGCGACGAAAAATCCGGCAGCATGTCCGCGAGGCTGACGATCTGCCCCGTGAAGGGTGGATAGACGTTGACGCTGACCGCGGGGCTTGCGCCGGTGGTCACGCGGATGGTGTGGAGCAGCAGCGGCAAATCGAAGATGCCGACGACGAAGCCCGTGAGATTGCGGCGCCGATCCGCAACCGTGTCGCGCGACGTCCCCTTGGCATAGACGGGCAGCGCCACGAGCACGTCGGGTTGCGGGCCGCCCTCCTTCGACTCGAAGAGGCGGGTGCGAATGGACGCGCCCCGGTCGTTGTCGCGCGCGCGCTCCAGCGCTGCGCGGCGCTCCGGGATGGTCGCGTAGTCCATGCCGTAGACTTGCGACGTCTTCGGCTGGGTCGAGTAGAACACCGGAAAATATTCGTCTCCCTGCGGCGCGGTCGAAAAGCTCTCGCCTTGAAGCGACTTGATGCGATAGCCGGAGACGCCGTCCGTAATCGCGGCAGCCTCGTATTCGGCGCGCTCCTTGCGGTTGACGCGGGGCAGCCAGGCGATGCGCAGCATGCCGGGATGGCGCTCGAACAGACGGGCGCTGAAAGCCTCGAATTCGCTGCGGGTGATCTCCTCGTTGCTGGATTCGAACAGCGTGCGCAGCGCGACCAGTCGCGAGATGTACTCGCTCATGCCGTTCTGCATGACGATGGCCTCGGTCTCGGCCGCGTTCTCGAACTCGATCCTGTTGACGCGGTCTTCCCAGCGCGCGACGACGGCCGCGCCCACGATCGAGAACAGCAGCCCGACGGCGACGGCGACGAGCGCAGGACGGTAGAGCCCGAGCAGCGGCGCGGCACGCCACCATCCGGTCACACGCTTCCGATCCTGATCGTTCTGATCGCGACCGCCCATCTTTGATCCCGCAAGTCCCCTCGGCGCGCCAGTGCGAACTTCTGGTTGAGCGACCGGCGCGACTATCGGATGGGAAGCGCGGTTAAGAACTGCACAATTTCGGAACCTTCGTGGTCCGCATCACGCGGCTTAGTTAATGATTGCCCCGCAAGTTTCGGCAGTCTGGACATAAGTTGCCGGTTTTCTCCGGAATCGTACGGACCCCGCTGGTCGTGGGGCAGTTAGCGACCTGTTCAGGGGCGCAGACCTATCCTTCCGCCAGGCGCCTCCAACATCCGGCAAAGCACCCTCATGACACGATCGCGATCCGCGACATCCGTCGCCCTGGTTATCGCATGGCTGGCCGCGTTCATGCTTCCGGCCAAAGGCGAGAAGACCGACGAGGAGGCCGGCGTCAGCGCGGACACGATCCTGTTCGGCCAGGCCGCCGCGCTCGAAGGCCCCTCGTCTGCGCTTGGTCTGCGCATGCGACAGGGCATCGTCGCCGCGTTCACCGAGATCAACGCCAAGGGTGGCGTGCACGGCCGCAAGCTCCAGCTCATCAGCCACGATGACGGCTACGATCCCGACCGTTCGGTGGCGCAGACGCTGCGCTTGCTCGACGAGGACAAGGTGTTCGCACTGATCGGCGCGGTGGGCACGCCGACGGCAATGGCGACGATCCCGATCACCAGTGCGAGGAACATTCCCTTCATCGGCCCGTTCAGCGGCGCTGAATTTTTGCGCGATCTCGAGCTTCCGAACGTCGTCAACATCCGCGCGAGCTATGGCGCGGAGGCCGAGGCCTGGATCAAGCACCTCACCGAGGATCGCCACTTCACCCGCATCGGCATCTTCTACCAGGACGATTCCTTCGGCCGCGACGGTCTTGCCGGCGTGAAGCGCGCGCTCGCCAAGCGCGGCCTGGAGCTCGCCGCCGAAGGCACCTTCGAGCGCAACACCCGCGCGGTTGGCTCGGCCTGGCGCACGATCAAGCGCGCCGAGCCCGAGGCCATCATCATGGTCGGCACCTACGGTCCCTGCGCGGAGTTCATCAAGCTCGCGCACCGCAGCGGCTCCTATCCGACCTTCGTCAACATCTCCTTCGTCGGCGCTAATGCGCTCGCCAAGGAGCTCGGCCCCGAGGGCGACGGCGTGATCGTTTCGCAGGTCGTGCCGTTTCCCTGGGATCGCTCGCTCAAGCTCGTCGCCGATTATCAGGCGGCGCAGAAAGCGATCGATCCGACGCTGACGCCTGACTTCGTGTCGCTCGAAGGCTATCTCTCCGGCCGCCTCGCCGCCGCCGCGCTGGAAAAGGCCGGGCCGCAACCGACGCGCACGGGCCTCCTGCGCGCCATCAACGACGTCGGCAGCTTCGAGATCAGCGGCAGCATCGTCACCGTCGGCCTGCGCGCACTCGACGCGCCGCCGAAAGTGTTCTTGACGGTGATCCAAAAGGACGGGACGTTCAAGGCGGTGGACCGGCTGTAGGCCGCGGGAGATCGAACTTGCGACGGCGCAGACGATTCATGGCCGCCGCGTCCAGCGGTCGGCGTTGACGGCGCCCTGAGGCACCTCGCCTTTGACGATCGCTTCGACCTGCCGGACGGTTTCCAGCGACTGGTATTCGATCGCCTGCGGCGTCAGGCCGCCGACATGGGGCGTCGCGATGACGTTTGGCAGTTTCGCGAGCTCCGGCGACGGCATCTGGTCGGGCGCGCGGCCGACATCCATCGCCGCGCCGGCGATGCGGTTCTCCAGCAACGCCTTGGTGAGCGCGGCCTCGTCGACGAGATTGCCGCGCGAGAGATTGATGAAGACGGCGTGCTTCTGCATACGGGCGAGCGCCGCCTCGCCGATCAGATTCTCGGTCTGCTCGTTGGCGATCGCAAGACAGACCACATAGTCCGATGCGGACAGGAGCTCGTCGAGGCTGACGTGCCGGATTGCACTGTCGCTGACGGTTGCGAAGGGATCGGCGACCAGCACCTCCATGCGCAGCACCTTGGCGATCTCGGCGAGATAACGCCCGATGCTGCCATAGCCGATGATGCCGATACGGCTAGCGGCGAGCTGGCGGCCCATCCGCGCCTCCGGCTTGCGGCCGGCCTGGTAGTCCGCCGTCGTCCGCGACACGCCGCGGGAGAGATCGACCATGAAGCCGAGCGCGAGCTCGGCGACAGCCTGGACGAAGCCGGGCCCTGCGCGGGTCACGAGCACGCCAGCCGCTGAGGCCGCTTCCACATTGACGTTGCGGATATCGACGGCGCAGCGGACGAAGGCGCGCAGGCGCGGCAGCTGCGCAAAGATCTCGCCGCGCCCCTCGGTCATGCGATCGGCGACGATGATGTCGGCATCCTTGGCGG
The DNA here is from genome assembly GCF_054057995.1 of Bradyrhizobium sp. USDA 4486. Classification (NCBI taxonomy): domain Bacteria; kingdom Pseudomonadati; phylum Pseudomonadota; class Alphaproteobacteria; order Hyphomicrobiales; family Nitrobacteraceae; genus Bradyrhizobium; species Bradyrhizobium sp. USDA 4486. Next base: position 45,724 of record NZ_JBSRZV010000001.1, on the reverse strand, counting down.
CGCGCACGAGGCCGGCCGAGTCGAGCGCGTCATCGCCCTCGTGCAGGATCACCTCGGCGGCCGCGCGCAGGCCGTTCAGGCTGCGGTCGCCGTAGTAGTTGCGGCGCATCTCCGGCGTGTGAGCGAGCAGGACCTTCACTGCAGACTCCTTCAGTAGCCGAATGCCCGCGGCAGCGCGGTCGAGAGCCATGGCACAAAGGCGATGACGAGCAGGCAGAGGAACAGGAGGCCAAGGTAGCCCATGATGGGCTTGACGGTCTGCTCGATCGGCACATTGCCGATCAGGCAGGCGCCGTAGAGCCCAAGGCCCAGCGGCGGCGCGAACAGGCCGATGCCCATCGCGATGACGAGCACGACGCCGAAATGCAGGGGATCGACGCCGAGCTGCACCGCAACCGGCAGCAGCAGCGGCCCGAAGATGATCAGCGCGGCGGCGCCCTCCAGCACCGAGCCCATCACGATCAGCACGACGATCGCGAGCAGGATGAACAGCCAGACGCCCGAGGTCTTGGACAGGCCGAGCATGACATCGCCGACCGCATGCGGCACCTGCTGCAAGGTCAGCGTGAACGCCAGCGATTGCGCGGCGGCGACGATGAACAGCACGAGGCCTGCGCGCGTTGCCGCCTGCACGAAACTATGCGCGGCCGATCTGAAGCCGAGCTCGCGGAACACGACACTGCCGACGACAAGCGCATAGGCGACCGCGAAAGCCGAGATTTCCGTGGCTGTGGCAAAGCCGCTCTTGAAGCCGAAGAAGATCATGAAGATCAGGCCGAACGAGGCGATCGCACCCGTCCAGAGGCCCGACACCGGTGCCCGCGGCGCGATGTCCTCGGCCTCCGCCGGCGGCTTGCCGAAGATGATGGAGACCGCGATCAGCACCAGCGCCATCAGCGCCGCCGGGAGCAGTCCCGCCATGAACAGGCCACCGATCGACAGGTTTGCGACGAAGCCGAGGATGATCAGGTTGATGCAGGGCGGAATTGTCTCGGCCATCACGGCGGATGCTGCGAGCAGCGCGACCGCGCCGCCCGGATTTTGCCTGGAGCGGCGCGCGGCCGGGATCAGCACCGAGCCGACCGCCGCAACGTCGGCCATCTTCGAGCCTGAGATGCCCGAGAACAGCACCATCGAGGCCACCATCACGACGTTGAGGCCGCCGCGCATGCGGCCCACCGCGCGCTGCAACAGCTCGATCAGCCGCACCGACATGCCGTTGGCTTCCATGAGGTAGCCGACCAGGATGAAGAAGGGAATCGCGAGCAGGACGAAATTGTCGATGCCGCGCGCCATCTGCTGGGCGAAGATGACGCCCGGCAGCGCGCCCTCGACCCAGATGAAGATCAGCGCGGCCAGCGCCAGCGCAAAGCCGATCGGCAAGCCGCCGAACAGCGTCGCGAAGAAGCCGATCAGCATCAGCGCGCCCGCCGAGGGCACGGACGACGGCGACAGGTAATCCCAGGCGAGATAAAGGCCGGTGACGATGACGATCGCCATGAGTCCTCTGATGATGTCAGGAAGCGGCCTTGCGCAGAGATGATCGACGGCGAACACCGTCATGAACGCCGCGCCGACGCCCATCGGGTAGAATGTCAGCTCCAGCGGCAGGCCGGAGCCCGTGGTCTGGCCGGCCGTGAGCGAGCCCAGCTTGATCGCGTTGTAGGCGACATAGCCCGAGATCAGCACGATCAGCAGCGCGCTGGCGGCATCGACCAGCGAGCGCAGCCGCACCGGCAGGAGGTCGCGGAAGAAGGACACGCCGACGTTCTCGCCGCGCGCGAGCGCGCTTGCCGCGCCGAAGAAGCCCGAGCCGACCATCAGGCCGCGCGCGACGTCATCGGACCATTCGACCGGCGCATTGAAGAAGAAGCGCAGCAGCACGGAACCGCAGACGACGATGAGATCGGCGGCAAGCAGGATCGCCGCAATCGCGTCGCTGACGCGAAGCAGCAGGGTGATACTCCCGTGGCGGCCGCCCGAGACGGGCACGGCGGCGGTCATCGTCATCTCAGGCTTGAGTCGCGCGGATCATGTCGATGACGGGCTTCGATTCCGGCCGCGCCTTGATGAAATTCTCGATCTGCGGCGCGACGCGCTTCTTGAAAGCCTCGCGGTCGCATTCGGCCACCGTCACGCCCTTCTCGGTCAGGGCCGTCAGCGCCTCCTTCTCGACCGCGAGCCCATGGGCGCGCGTGTCGGCCGCGGCCTTCTTGGCGGCATCGAGGAAGCCTTCACGCAGCTTCGGATCCATGCGGCTATAGGTCATGTCGCTGAAATAGATCGCGAGCGGCGAGAAATTGTGCTGCGTCAGCGCGTAGAACTTTGAGGTTTCGAAGAACTTGCTGGCGAGGATCGTCGGCGGGTCGTGCTCGAGGCCGTCGAGCACGCCGGCCTGCAACGCCGTGTAGATCTCGCCGAAGGCGAGCGGCGTCGCGGCGGCGCCCATCAGCCGCAGGCATTCCGTGATGACGGGATTTGGCAGGGTGCGGATCTTGAGGCCGGCGAGATCCTCAGGCGTCTTCACCGGCTTCTTCGCCAGCACGCTGCGCGAGCCGAAATTATAGGCCCAGGCGATGATGCGGATGTTGCCGCCCTTGAGCAGCGCGTCCTCGATCGGCTTGGCGGCACCGGAATCGAACGCCTTGGTCTGCTGCGGGAAGCTCGAGAACAGGAAGCCGAGATCGAAGGTGCCGACCAGCGGCACCAGATTGGCCGAGATCGAGGAGCCCGACACCATGAGGTCGATGACGCCGAGCTTCACCGAGTTGATGACGTCGATCTCCTGGCCGAGCTGGTTGTCCGGAAAGAAGGCGACCTCGACCTGCTCGCCGAGGCCGTTGCCTTTCAAATTCTTGACGAGATTGTCGTAGTAGACGCGGCCATTGGCGTATTTGGGATCGTTCGGCAGCGAGGAGGAGCATTTCAGCTTCAGCGTCGCAGCTTCGGCGCGGCCGATTATCGCGGGAGAGAGCACGAGGCCGGCGGTGACCGCCGCCGATGACTTGATGAACGCGCGACGGTTCACGGGCACGATGGTCATGGTGCGGTCTCTCCCAAGCATTCTTGTTTGCGGCCGCGATCGTTGTCGCGGCCTGTTGCGCAGACTGTATGGCCAAAGCGACGGGGCAGGCAAGGGTTGCGCCCTGACCTCGCAAAGCCGCGCGCGGCGAATGGCGAGGACACGGACGCACAGCGAAACGGTCATGTTTGTGCGGGATCCGCGGTGCGGATAGGCCCGCGGCGGGGGACGCGAGAGAGCACCTCCCGCATCAGCGCAGATCGATCCAATTGGCGCATGGATCAATGCGCAATTCACATGGATTGCGCCGCAACGATGCTTTCCCCTTCGGCAGATGCCCTGCCCCATTTGCCGCAGCGGGCAGAGTGATCCAGCGCACAGACTGTGTCATGGCACAGACGTAGAAAAGGTGACATCATCGCGCGCATTGCCGATGGAGGTGACACCCATGCGCCGTCCCGTCCTTTGCAATCTGCTCCTTGCATCCGGCCTTCTTGCATTCACACAATTGATGACGCCGACGGAGGCCGCCGCCGAAGCGCGGCTTGCACTCGTGATCGGCCAGTCCGCCTATCGCACCGTGCCGGAACTGCCGAACGCCGCCAACGATGCCAACGGCATGACCGAGTTGCTCGGCAATGCCGGCTTCACCGTCACCACGGCGGCCAATCTCGGTCAGAACGAGATGCGCGCGGCGATCTCGGATTTCGCCGGCAAGGTCAGCGCCGGCGGCGCCGATACCGTCGCCCTGGTGTTTTATGCCGGCCACGGTCTCCAGATCGACGGCGAGAATTATCTCGTCCCTGTCGACCTCGATCCCAAGCGCGAGGCCGACATTCCGCTGCAGGGCGTGCGGCTGAACGACCTGCTCAACACCCTCGGCGCGCTGCCGACGCGGGCGCGCATCTTCATGCTGGACGCCTGCCGCAACAATCCGTTCCCGGCGCTGAGCGGCGCCGGCCACGGGCTTGCGATCGTCGACACCAAGGCCGGCGCGCCCGGCTCGTTCATCTCCTATTCCACCTCGCCGGGTGCCGAAGCCGAGGACGGCAACGGCGTCGACAGCCCCTACACCACCGCCGCACTGAACATCGCCAAGCAGCCGAACCTGCCGATCGAGGAGGTGTTCAAGCGCATCCGCGTCGCCGTGGCGCAATCGACCGACGGGCGGCAGATCCCCTGGGAAAGCTCCTCGCTGACGGCCGATTTCAGGTTCTTCGGCGATAGCGGCAGTTCGTCCCTGCCGGGCGCATCATCGATGGCGCTTGCCAGCGGCACACGCAGCGTCGAGGACTGGCGCAAGCATCTGCAGGGCAAGGACGCCAGGGCGGCCTATGAGATCGTGATCGCTGACGACACGGTCGAGGCCTATCAGGCCTATATCGAGCTCTATGCTCAGGACGTCCGCACACCGCGCTTGCGCACCGTGCTGGAGCGCCGGCGCCAGATGCTGGCCTGGGAGCGCGCAGTCGCCATCAATACCCGCGCCTCGTTCGAGGCCTATCTCGCCAACTGGGACAACAGCGACCTGGCTGCGACGGCCCGCCGGCTGCTGCTCCGCGTGCAGAACCGCAACTATGCCTTGCCGGTCGCGGCCGCGGCGACCCCTGCCCCGATCGCCGTCGCATTGGCGCCGACCTGTCCGTGCTCGACGCCGACGCCGCCGGCGAGCCCGGTCAACCCGGCCGTCGCGCCCATCATCAAGAAACGCGTCGATGACACGCCGCCAAAGCGAAAGGTCGACGAGACCCCGCCGAAACGCAAGGTGGTCGAGACGCCACCAAAGCCGCGCCGGCCGGCGCCCGATGAAGTAGTTTACGAGCGCGCACCGCCGCCGGATCGCGGCCCGCCGCCTGGCGCGATCATGGAAGGCATCGGCATTGGGATCGGCATCGGCATGGGCATGGGTGGTGGCGGCCGCGGCGGCGACTACCACAACGACCGCGGCCGGTACTGAGGCATCCACTGCACTGCGAAGAGGTGTCCGCAAGCCTTGGCTTGCGGACATTCTTGTTGATGACGAAGAAGTGGCTCGATCCGCCGCTCTCCTCTCCTGAAATGCTGTAGTCTGATCGATCGACGCGGGCCTTTCGGGAGACGACACATCGATGCCGCACGACGCTCATGCCAAGGATTCATCCAAGCACGCATGGCCGTTGTTCGGCTCGCTCGCGTCCTACTCCCTGCCGGGCGACCTGATGGCGGGGCTGACGCTGGCCGCGATTGCGATCCCGGAGCAGATGGCGACCGCGCGGCTCGGCGGCTTTGCACCCCAAATCGGCTTCTTCGCCTTCATGGCGGGCTCGCTCGGATTTGCGCTGCTCGGCGGCAACCGCTTCCTGTCCTGCGGCGCCGACTCCACCATCACACCGATCTTCGCCGGCGGGCTCGCGGCGCTGGCGGCTGCCGGCTCACCTGAATATCAGAGCCTTGCGATCGCGCTGGCGCTGATGGTCGGCGCCATGATGCTGGCGGGTGGCGCGTTCCGGCTCGGCGGCATCGCCAACCTGCTATCGGTGCCGGTCATGGTCGGCTTCCTCGCCGGCATCTCCGTCCACATCATCGTCTCGCAATTGCCGGGGGTGCTCGGGCTGGAATCACCGGGCGGCCCGACGCTCGATCGCATCGGTGTGCTCGCAAGCGAGATCGGCCGAACCAATCCGATCACGATCTGCATCGGTTTTGGTGTGCTCGCCGTGGTCTTCATCTCCGAGAAGATCAGCGCGAAAATTCCGGGTGCACTGATCGGGCTGGTCGGCGCAACGCTCGCCACCATCGCGCTCGGCCTCGAGAGCAAGGGCGTCAGCGTCGTCGGCAGCGTGCCGGGCACGCTGCCGCGGCCGACCTTCCCCGAGCTTGCGCCGGAACTCTGGGTGCGCCTCGTCCCGCTCGCCTTCGTCATCACGGTCGTGGTGATGGTGCAGACCGCCGCGACGACGCGCTCGTTCCCGTCCGATCCCGATGAGCCGGCCGATGTCGACCGCGACTTCCTCGGTGCGGGCGCCGGCAGCGTTTTGGCGGGCCTGTTCGGTGCGTTTCCGGTCAATGCAAGCCCGCCACGGACCGGCATCGTCGCCGAGACCGGCGGACAATCGCAGCTCGCCGGCCTTGCCGCAGCAGTGATCGTGCTGGCGCTGCTCGCGTTCGGTACCGGGCTGTTGCGGCACGTGCCCGACGCTGCGCTTGGCGGTATCCTGCTGTTCGTCGCGCTGCGGATCATCCGCGCCAGACAGATCGCCACGATTTACCGGCAGTCGTTCAGCGAGTTCCTGCTGATCGTCGCCACCGCCGCACTGATCGTCGTGGTGCCGATCCAGCAGGGCGCCTTCCTCGGCATCGTGCTGTCGCTGCTGCACGGCATCTGGAGCACCACGCGCGCCAGGCTGGTCGAGTTCGAGCGCGTGCCGGGCACCACGATCTGGTGGCCGGCGCATCCGCATATCACCGGCGAGCGCATCGCGGGCGTTGCGGTGATCGGACTGCAGGCGCCGCTGTCCTTTCTCAACGCGCCAGCTTTCCGCAGCGACGTGAGCAAGGTGCTGGGCACATCGACACCGCAATTGCTGGTGCTGGAAGCGAGCGGAATGGTCGAGATCGACTTCACCGCCGCGCAGATCTTGCTCGACGTGTTCAAGGCATGCAGCGAGCAAGGCGTCACGGTTGCGCTGGCGCGGCTGGAATCAGTGCGGGCGCAGGACGCGTTCGAGCGGTTCAGACTGTTCGATGCCCTGCCCCGCGAGCACGTCTTCCACAGCGTGGATGAGGCCGTGCGGAAGCTGGCGAAGTGCCGATAATGCTGCAGGTTCGATGTGTCTTGTGAGCGGCCGATCGCTCCACAAACTCGTCATGCCCGGGCTTGTCCCGCGCTTCCAGTTTTGCAGGAGTGAAGACCGTGGATGGCCGGGACAAGCCCGGGCATGACGATGTGGAAACGGAAGCACCAAAAATCACGCCGTTTTCATATCCAATAGCCCTCGGCCGCAGGCGCGGGAGGGAGCGCACCTTCGATGCAGCGGCGGTTTGCCCTCTAGGACGCCAGCGTAGGATGATCCCGCTGCACCGTCTCGCGGATCCAACTGGCGTGAATGGCGCGGAACAGGATCTGCGCGGTCCTGAGGTCGCCCGCCGTCATGCAGAGATCGACGATGCGGCGGACCGCGTCGTCGCGCATCAGATCGTCCGAGATCCTCATCGCGATCTCCATCGCCACCTTGGCGGCGCGCTCGTAGCGTTCGCTGTCGCGCTTGACGTTACGCGTCGAGCCGGCGGCGCTCGGAGCCGCAGCGTCACAGATCGCGCGGATGCGCGCGGCGGCCTCGATGTCGCCAAGTGGTCCCTCGATCGCCTCGTCCCAGATCTCCTGTCGCGTCTTGCGCGCGAACCACCTCATCGCCCCACCATCTGCGATCTTCTAGACGCCATATCGCCCCGCTTCAGCGTCCCGAGCATAGGGGGGCCAATCGATATCGGCGAGGCGATTTTTTCCGCACGCTCCATCTTGACGTCGTTAGGACGTCCGACGTGGTCCGATAGCCTCGAACTGCGCCTTCTGCTCGTCGTTCAGCGTGGCGTAGAAATCCTCAAGCGCCGCGCGCACCGACTTGACGCCGTCGAGCATCACATCGAGCCGCTTGCGGACCGCGGCCATTCGCGCCGGCGGCGTCATCACCTCGCTCGGCTGGCAGGCCGCCTTGAGCGATGCGCTGACCCTGGCGCTGGTGTCCTGGAGCACCTGTAGCGCCGCGCGCTGCGTGTCGTTGGGATGAAGCCTCGCCTCGATGTCGCTGCCAGGCCATTCAAGCGCGGCAGGCGCGCACGTCTGGACCAGCGATCCCCCGCTGCCGCTAGGAGCCGTCGCGCGGCGCTGATCTTCGGCCAGCGCATTGAACCGCGCCTTCTGCTCGTCGGTGAGCGAGCCATAGAAACTGTCGAGGGCGGGCTGAACGAGTTCGACGGCTTTCACCATAGCCTCGACACGCTGCTGCATTGCTGCCAGCCGGCCGGGTGCGGTTGCTGCGACCTGGGACGGACAGGACGCGCGGATCAGCGCTGCAGCGTCAATCGAGGCATTGCCGAGTGCATCGAGATTGGCGCCTTGCGCCTCGGTCGGCTGCACCGCGGCGGCGATCTGATCGATCGGCAGATCGACGATTTCGCGGCGGTCGCTGCCGCAAAGCTGATCCAGCGCAACGCCTCGCGCTTGCCGCCGTCCCTGCGGACGCTGCGGCAGATAGGCCGCCAGGCCGTCATAGCCGTAAGGCCCGAACAGGCCGGCGTAAATGTCCTGATAGCCGTAGCCCCAGAAGCCGAGGCCGTCGCCCCAGATCGTGTAGTCGTAGACATCGTTATAGGCGAACGGCCAGAACAGCGGTCCGACCCAGCCGTAACCGCCGCCCGCATGTTGCCACCATCCACTGCTGGCGCCATGCCAGCCGGCGAGCGCGGCCGCGGCCGTGATCTGGGCGCGCGCCGCCGGATTGCTGATCAAGCGGCCGTTGCGGAAGGCACGGGAATGCGCGTTGAACGCGTTGCGGAAATGCGCAGGGCGGATGGACGCATTGCGGATCTGACCGAAATTCGAACCGTGTCGGGCGCTGGTTGCAAACCGCATCGCGCGGTGATGGCCGCCACCATGCACATGCCCGAAGCCGTGGCCATGGAAATGGCCGCCGCCGTGATGGCCACCGCCATGGCCGCCACCGTGTCCGCCCTTACCCAGAGCCGTCCCTGCCAGCATGCAGGTGAGCGCCATCACCGTAATTCCAATGACCGGTCGCAACATCGCACCCTCCCGCAAAGCCGCGCCATAGAGGCATCGGAAATTGTCGGGAATTGGAACCGGCTTGGTTGCCGAAAGTTCCCGGACCGCGCGCTACGCCTCCGGCACGATCTTGCCGGGGTTGAGGATGTTGAGCGGATCGAACGCCTGCTTCAGCGCGCGCATCGCCTCGATCGCCTCGGGGCCGAGTTCCGCCTTGAGATATTTCTGCTTGCCCTGGCCGATGCCGTGCTCGCCAGTGCAGGTGCCGTCCATCGCCTGCGCGCGCTCGACCAGACGATGCATGAACTCCTCGCCGCGCGCCATCTCGGCGGCGTCGTTGGTGTCGCAGACCAGCGAGCAGTGGAAATTGCCGTCCCCGACATGGCCGACGATCGGCGACAGCAGATTGAGGCGCTCGAGGTCCTCCTCGGTCTCGCTGACGCAGTCGGCAAGGCGCGAAATCGGCACGCAGACGTCGGTCGCAACCACGCCGATGCCGTCGCCAGGACGCAGCGCCTTCACGGACCAATAGGCGTCGTGCCGCGCCTGCCACAATTTCGTGCGGTCCTCCGGCTTGGTGGTCCAGGAGAAATCGCCGCCGCCGCACTCCTTGGCGATCTCGCCGAACGCCTTCGACTGCTCGGCGACCTCGACCTCGCTGCCGTGGAATTCCATCAACAGCAACGGCGTCTCCGGCAGCGTCAGCTTGGAATAGGCATTGCAGGCCCTCACCTGCGCGGTGTTGAGCAGCTCGATGCGCGCCACGGGAATGCCGGTCTGGATCGCCAGGATCACGGCCTGACACGCCCCATGCACGGTCTCGAACGACACCGCGCCGGCTGCGATCGTCTCGGGAATACCGCGCAGGCGGATGGTCAGCTCCGAGATAATGCCGAGTGTGCCCTCGGCGCCGACGAACAGATGCGTCAGGTCGTAGCCCGCGGAGGATTTCCTCGCGCGCGTGCCGGTGGTGATGATCTCGCCGTCGCCGCGCACCACCTTCAGCGCCAGCACGCTGTCACGCATGGTGCCGTAGCGCACCGCATTGGTGCCGGAGGCGCGGGTCGAGGCCATGCCGCCGAGGGAAGCGTCGGCGCCAGGGTCGATCGGGAAGAACAGGCCCTGGTCGCGCAGATGCTCGTTGAGCGCCTTGCGGGTGACGCCGGGCTGGATCACGCAGTCGAGATCCTCAGCATGCACGGCGAGCACCTTGTTCATGTCGCGGAGGTCGATCGAGATGCCGCCGGCGGGCGCGTTGACCTGGCCTTCGAGCGAGGTGCCGGTGCCGAACGGAATGACGGGGACGCGGTTCTTGGCGCAGATCCGCACCACGTCCTGGATGTCGGCGGTCTCCTGCGCCATCACCACGCCGTCAGGTGGCTGGTTGACGATCCACGTGGTGGTATGGCCGTGCTGCTCACGAACGGCCTGCGAGGTGATGAGGCGGTTGCCGAACCGCGCGGCAAGCTGCTCCAGCGCGCTTGCAAGGGCTTTCGGCTCGACCCGCGGCGGATTATTGGTGATGGTCGTACCCACGGACATTCCTCCCGACAGAAGAACCGTGGCAAAGGACATAAAGCCGGTCAAGTCAAGCGACCGGACGCATAGCCAGGGAAGGACGCATGCCGGAGAGTGCCGCTTCAAAGCCCGCCGCCGAGCCGTTCCGCGCCTCGATCATGCAGATCGAGCCGCAATGGATCGACTATAACGGCCATCTCAACATGGCCTATTACAACGTGATGTTCGACCGGGCGATCGACGAGCTCTGGCTCGAGCTCGGAATGGGGCCGGCGTACAAGAAGGAGCGTCATGGCTCGACCTTCACCGCCGAATGCCATGTGCGGTATTTGCGCGAGATCCATCTCGGCGATCCCGTGCAAATATTCGTCTGGCTGCTCGCCGCCGATGACAAGCGCCTGCATACGTTCGAGGAGATGCGGCACGCGACCGAAGGCTGGCTGTCGGCAACTTCCGAGAACATGTCGCTGCACATGGACATGAACGCGCGACGCGTTGCGCCGTTTCCGCCCGACATCCGCGAGCGCATTGCGACCGTGGTCAAAGCCCACAGCGCCGTGCCGCGGCCCGAGGGCATCGGTCGCAACGTGGCGATGCCCTCGAAGCGGTAAGCTCAGCAAAATCGTTTACTGCGTTACAGCAACTGAGCGCGCCTCGTCCTTCGAGACGACCGCTTCGCGGGCCCCGCAGGATGGGGCTAAGCGGCATCTGTGCCCATTGAAACTGCTGCCCACGCTCCGCCCTCATCCTGAGAGCCCGCCGGAGGCGGGCGTCGCAGGATGGGCCGCAGGGAAGCACCTATATCCTGTTGCGGCCGCGGGCGAGGCCGACCACGGCCGAGACCAGGAACAGAACGACCGCGATGAAGAAGATGATCTTGGCGATCTCGATCGAAGCGCCGGCGATGCCGCCGAAACCCAGGATGCCGGCGATCAGTGCGATAACCAGAAACGTCACAACCCAGCCTAGCATGGCGAAAACCTCGTCTTGATGTCTCTCTGCGATCGGCGCAGCTGACCGCGCCACCTGCCCAGACAATCTCGACGTGGGAACGATGGTTCCGGACCCGGACAGGTGGAAATTCGCCCCTCTTTCGGGAACAAATCGGGCCGCCGCGTACGTGGAAAACCACGTCCCGGTGCCCCATATAGGCAGCAATCCCTGTTAAGAAGGCTCCCTCCCGTCACCCCGCGGTGCCATCGTGGGGCCAAATGATTCGCATGACCGAGCCGAGCAAGATCACCAGCGTACCCGACCACCAGCCCGCAGCCGGCGGCATTGCCGCGCGTGCGCGCGCCTCGGTGGGTCCGAAATACCTGTCGGGCCTCAATCCGGAGCAGCGCGAGGCAGTGGAGACGCTGGATGGCCCGGTGCTGGTGCTGGCCGGCGCCGGCACCGGCAAGACGCGCGTGCTGACGACGCGCATCGCCCATATCCTGAGCCAGGGCCGCGCCCGCCCCGCCGAGATCCTGTCGGTGACCTTCACCAACAAGGCCGCGCGCGAGATGAAGCACCGGCTGGGCCAGATGCTCGGCCACGCCGTCGAGGGCATGCCGTGGCTCGGCACCTTCCACTCCATCGGCGGCCGCATCCTGCGCTTCCATGCCGAGTTGGCGCAGCTCAAGTCGAACTTCACCGTGCTCGACGTCGACGACCAGGTGCGGCTGCTCAAGCAGCTGCTGCAGGCCGAGAACATCGACGACAAGCGCTGGCCCGCGCGCATGCTGGCCGGCCTGATCGACGGCTGGAAGAACCGCGGCCTGATGCCGTCGCAGGTGCCCTCCGGCGAAGCCGCGATGTTCGCCAACGGCAAGGGCGGCAAACTTTATGCGAGTTACCAGGAGCGGCTGAAGATCTTGAACGCCGCCGATTTCGGCGACCTGCTGCTGGAGAACATCCGCATCTTCTGCGAGCATCCGGATATCTTGCGGCAGTACCAGCAGCGCTTCAAATTCATCCTGGTGGACGAGTATCAGGACACGAACGTCGCGCAATATCTGTGGCTGCGGCTCTTGTCGCAGGCGCCGGCGAATCCTGCTGCTGCAAATGCCGTCATTCCGGGGCGCGTCGAAGACGCGAACCCGGAATCTCGAGATTCCGGGTTCGATGCTGCGCATCGCCCCGGAATGACGGAGCATGTGGTCAGCGCGCCTTTGACCACGCCCCACGTCAAAAACATCTGCTGCGTCGGCGACGACGACCAGTCGATCTATGGCTGGCGCGGCGCCGAGGTCGACAACATCCTGCGCTTCGAGCACGATTTCCCCGGCGCAAAGGTGATCCGCCTCGAGCGCAACTATCGCTCGACCGGCCACATCCTCGCCGCGGCCTCGCATTTGATCGCGCATAACGAAGGCCGGCTCGGCAAGACGCTGCGCACCGAGGATGTCGAAGGCGAAAAGGTCACGGTGACCGGCTCGTGGGATTCGGAAGAGGAAGCCCGCGGCATCGGCGAGGAGATCGAGCAGCTCCAGCGCCAGGGCGAGAGGCTCAACGAGATCGCCATCCTGGTGCGCGCATCCTACCAGATGCGCGAATTCGAAGACCGTTTCGTCACGCTCGGCCTGCCCTATCGCGTCATCGGCGGCCCCCGCTTCTACGAGCGCGCGGAAATCCGCGACGCGCTGGCTTACCTGCGCGTCATCAACTCGCCGGCCGACGATCTCGCCTTCGAGCGCATTGTCAACGTGCCCAAGCGCGGCCTCGGCGACGCCACCATTCAGATGCTGCACGACCACGCCCGCAAGCGCCGCATCCCGCTGTTCGAGGCGGCGCGCGCGGTGGTCGAGACCGATGAGCTGAAGCCGAAGGCGCGCGGAAGCTTGCGCGACGTCGTCGCCCAGTTCGACCGCTGGCGCGCCCAGCGCGAGGTCACCTCGCACACCGAGCTGGCGCAGATCGTGCTCGACGAGAGCGGCTACACCGAGATGTGGCAGAAGGACCGCTCGGCGGATGCCGCGGGCCGGCTGGAGAACCTCAAAGAGCTGGTGCGCTCAATGGAGGAGTTCGAGAACCTGCAGGGGTTCCTGGAGCACATCTCGCTGGTGATGGACCGCGAGGGCGGCGCCGAGGACGATGCGGTGTCGCTGATGACGCTACATTCGGCCAAGGGTCTCGAATTCGACAACGTGTTCCTGCCCGGCTGGGAGGAAGGCCTGTTCCCGAGCCAGCGCACGCTGGACGAGCAGGGCCGCGCCGGGCTCGAAGAAGAGCGCCGGCTCGGCCATGTCGGCCTCACCCGTGCCCGCCGCCGCGCCATGATCTATTTCGCCACCAACCGCCGGATTCACGGCACCTGGTCGACCACGATCCCCTCGCGCTTCCTCGACGAGCTGCCTGCGGCCAATGTCGAGATCACGGAATCCAAGGGCGGATCGGCCTGGGGCGGCACCGGCGGCTACGGCGCCTCGCGCTTCGACAACATGGAGGCGTTCGGCTCCAGCTATTCGACGCCGGGCTGGCAGCGCGCCCAGGCCAACCGCAACCGCGGCAGCGGCAGCAGTGGCGGCGGCCGAAGCGGCGGTTTCGAGGAAGAGACCGCCTCGTTTTCGTCCGCAGCGTCATCCGGCCCCGATTTCGGCAGCTTCTCCTCGCGCCGTCGCGGCCCCCTGACCATCGAGGGCGAGCTGGTCGCCAAATCGACCGGCACGACCTCGGAATTCTCGCTCGAAGACCGCGTCTTCCACCAGAAATTCGGCTACGGCCACGTCACCAAAATCGACGGCAACAAGCTCACCATCGCCTTCGACAAGGCCGGCGAGAAGAAGGTCGTGGACAGCTTTGTGCAGCGGGCGTGAGGCGGCATGCCTCACTACGTCGCCATCCTCGAAGACAATGGCCCGGACGAAGCCGTCGGCTTATGGTTTCCCGACCTGCCCGGCTGCATGTCCGGCGGCGATGACGTCGACGAGGCCCTGGAGAATGCGCCCGAGGCGCTCGCCTTCTACGCGCAGGAGCTGATCGCGGATGGCCAGCAGCTTCCGCCGCCGCGGACACTGGACGAGCTCAAGGCCGATCCGAAGTTTGCCGAGGGCCTCAGGAAACACACGGTGGTCCTGATCGAATTTCCTTCCAGCGACGCCGCCGTGGAGTGAGGACTGTTCGCCGCACTGGCCGAACTCTCGACAGTTCTCGCCCGAACGCCCCTTGACCATGGCGAACTTCCCCGTATCAGATGCACGTATGGTCCGGGGCTCCATCACACTGATCTTGCTGGCATTGGGGATGCCGTCGCTTGCGGCGGCGGAGACCATGAGCTTTGGCGATGCGATCGGAAAGCTGGCGGCGAGCTGCGGCGCCGAGATCGTCGCCAATTGCCGCGGCGTCAACCCGGATTCGACCCGCCTGAAGGAGTGCCTGTCGCGCAACCGCGACGTGCTCTCCCAGCAATGCGCGAGCGACTATCTCGGCGTCTTCGACGCCATCCAGAAACGTATCGCCGCGCGCGTCACCGTGGCCAACGCCTGTCAGCGCGAGATCGTCAAAGTCTGCGGCGGCTCGACCAAGGAGACCAGCAAGTCGGTCCCCTGCCTAGTCTCGACGCCCAAGGGCATCAGCAACAACTGCCTGAAGGCCGTCGACGACGCGGGGTATCGCTGATGCGCGCGTTGAGCTTCTCCACCGCCGGAATCGGCATCGCACTCGGTCTCGCCTTGTTCGCGGGCCCGGCCCACGCGCAGACGGCGGCGGCGCCGACCCGGGACGAGATCGTCGCCAAGCTCAACCATTTCGAAGAGGCGGGAGAGGTCGATCTGCCTGCGCTGAAGCAGCAGGTGATGGAGCGCGCCAAGGCCAGGATCAAGAACGATCCGGGTCCGGTGAATCGGCCGCTGATCGCGCCCGATCTCGCCAAGCTGCCCGCCTTCAATGCGCAGATCCAGTTCGACGCCGACACGCCGATCATCCAGCCGGCGTCCTACCAGACCGTCGGCCGCATCGCCGACGCGCTGGTTCATTCCTCGTTGCTGCCCTACACTTTCCTGATCGTCGGCCATGTCGAATCCAACAGCAAGACGCGCGAGGCCAACGCGATCCTGAGCCAGCGCCGGGCGGATGCAATCCGTGACGTGCTGGTGAACACGTTCAAGATCTCGACCAAGCGGCTGCATCCGATCGGCCTCGGCGAGGAGCAGTTGCTCGACCGGGCGAAGCCGACCTCGGCAGTCAACGGCCAGCTGCAGATCCTGACCTTCGCCAAGGTGCCGGAGGAAGCGCCCGCGCATCCGGCTGCGGCGCCTGTACCTGCGGCGAAAAAGCCCGCCAAGAAGCGCTGAGGATGAGCATCTCGGCACCTGGCGGAACCCCTTGAAGTTCTTCCATTTTGTGACCTGTCTCGCAGCGCGACAACACGGTTTTGCGCGACGATAGGGCCGGTTTGTGCACCGCCCTGTCAGGTGCTATAGCCTGTTCTCGCCTTCCCAACCCCATGATGCACGAGACCGAGATGGCCAGTTATTTTCAACGCCAACTGGCGGACTATGTCGAATATCATCGCGATCCCTGGAACTGCGCGATGCACGTGGTCGGTATCCTGCTGCTGTTCACGGGCGCAGTGCTGCCGCTCACGCTCGTGCATTTCACCGTGTTCGGGGTCGAGGTGAGCCTCGCCGTAATCCTGGCACTGCCGGTGCTGGTCTACTGGCTGATGCTGGACGCCGGGATCGGGCTCGGCATCCTCGCCGCGATGATCGTGCTGCTTTCGGTCGCAACCGCGATCGGCAATCAGGTCTCGATCGTCATGATGTGGTCGATTTTTGTGGTGCTGATCGGTTTTGGCGTCGCGGCGCAGATCGTCGGCCACAGGGTTTTCGAGGAACGGCAGCCGTCGATGGTTGACCACCCCGCGCATTTCCTGCTTGGACCGATGTTTGTCATGGCGAAATTGTTCATTGCATTGGGCTTCCGTCGCGACCTTGCCGCGATTCTGGCGCCTGTTCCGGCCAATTCCCTTTCAACCCGATAGCTCTAGAAGCGAAACAGTAAACCTTCTGCATGGCTCTCGTACTGGTTACCGGTGGCAGCGGCTTCATCGGACATCACCTCGTCGAAGCGCTCCGCGCCCGTGGGCAGCGGGTACGCGTTCTCGATGTCCGTGCGCCGGCCGCGGCGAATGCCGACGTTGAATATGTCCATGGCTCGGTGCTTGACGGCGCCGCGGTCGACGCTGCCGTCGCGGGCGTCGCTCAGGTCTATCACCTCGCGGGCCTGCCCGGCATGTGGGTCGCCAACAAGCAGGATTTTCACGACGTCAATTGCCGCGGCACCGAGGTGGTGCTCGCAGCCGCGATGAAGCGCGGCGTGTCGCGTTTCCTGCACTGCTCGACGGAATCGATCCTGTTCCCCTATTCCGACCTGGGCGGCGTCGCCGCCGAGGAGGCGCTGCAGCCGGCCGATGCGATGCCCGGCGCCTATACGCGCTCGAAGTCGCTCGCGGAGCATTTTGCGGCGAAGGCTGCGGCCGACGGCTTCCCGCTGGTGATCGGCACGCCGACCATGCCGATCGGCGCCGCCGACCACAATTTGACGCCGCCGACCGCGATGCTCTGGTACTTCCTCCAGAAGAAGGTGCAGCCGCATCTCAACTTCCTGGTGAATCTCGTCGACGTCCGCGACGTCGCCATGGGCCTCGTGCTGACCATGGAGCGCGGCCGCATCGGCCAGCGCTACATCCTCGGCGGCGACTGCGTGCCGCTCGGCCGCATCCTGCGCATGATGTCGACGATGAGCGGCCGCCGGCAGTTTCCGATGGTCGTGCCCGGCAAGATCGCCGAACTCTCCGCGATCATGCTCGAATACATCTCCGACCACATCACGCGCCGGCCGCCGAACGGCACCGCCGAGGGCGTGCGCATCGCACTTGCCGCGAGCGATCTCTCGATCGGCAAAGCCCGCAACGAGCTCGGATATTCGCCGCGCCCGATCGAGCCGGTGCTGCGCGAAACCATCACCCATCTGCTCGCCCGCAACGGCCAGCAGCCCTCCGGCGCCATCGAGCATCACGCGCTGTCCTCGCGCGCGGGCTGAAGCCGCCGCCTAACGCAAAGAACCTTCATGTCCTTCGATTTCAGCAAGCTTCTCTCTATCGCCTGGGGTGGCTGGACCACGACCTGGCCGACGCAACTGCTCGCCCTGATCTGGCTCGCCTGGCTCGCCAGCTGGGTCGGCGCCTCGTTCTGGCAGGGCCGCACCCAGAAGCAGGTGATGACGCTGGAGTCGGGCCGCTATCGCATCCCGATCCTGGTCGGCGGCATCCTGTTCACGCCGTGGACCGCGGAAGTGCTGAACGAGAAGCCGCTCTGGGTGTTCAGCAATCTCGGCGTCTACATCGTGGCGCTGATCGTGCTCGCCGGCATCTCCTTCACCTGGTGGGGACGGCTGCATCTCGGAAAATTCTGGTCGAACACCATCACCCACAAGGAAGACCACCGCGTCATCGACACCGGTCCCTACGGCATCGTCCGCCATCCGATCTACACCGGCCTGATCGCCGGCATGCTCGCGACCGGCATCGCGGTCGGCACGGTGACCGCGATCCTCGGCGCGATCCTGATCTCGCTCGGCATGTGGCAGAAGGGCCGGATGGAAGAGGTGTTCCTGTCGAAGGAGCTCGGCGAAGATGCCTACGGCGCCTATTGCCGCCGCGTGCCGATGATCATTCCGTTCCTGTCGCCGCGGTGACGGCGTAGCAGCTCGCCTCACTCTTGTGTCCCGGACGCGCGGCAGCGTGCCAAGAGCGCGTTCACGCGCGTCTTCGACGCGCTATGACTGCTGCGCAGAGCCGGGGCCCAGATAGCCACGCATTGCGTGGCGGTGGGATAGGCCCCGGCTCTGCAGCGCAGCGAAGGCGCACCGCGCTTGCGTCCGGGGCGCGAGCGCATAGTCCGACGCGCCACGGAACCGCCCCTCCGCTCGTCCGTTAGCCTTCGACACCTGCACCACCCGCAGAGCATCAAACCATGTCGGACGCCTACGATTATTTCCGCGCGCATGCGATCGCCGCCGTCCGCAAGGCGCGGGCGTTGCCGCCAGGGCGGCCGAAGCAGAAGCAGCGTACGGTCGCGCGGGTCTATCATCTGCTCTCCAAAGAAGCCGCGCTGGCGCCCAACGTCCATCATCTCGACGATTTCCGCGCGGCCCGGCGGCTGGAGCGGCAGATCGGCGGCTGACCTCTCCATGCAAATTTGGTCGGCAGCCATTCCGCGGGAATGGGCCCCGGCGGTGCACCGCACAGGTTGACGTCCGCCTCATCAGCCAGTTGGATGCGCGCGCAAACAGGGGCGTCTCATGACTTTTTCCAGCATCTTCGCGCAGTTCGTCGCGTTCCTCGGCGGCATCGCGCTGCAATGGCGAAAACTGTCGGGCACCGAGCCCGCGCCGGCCTGGGGAGAGAAGCCCGCGATTCCCGAAGCCAAGCCGCAAGGCGCGATCCCGACCCTGAAGATGCCGACCGCGCGCGGCTGGAGCGAAGGGCAGAAGCCGACTGCAGCGCCCGGACTCAAGGTCAATGCGTTCGCAACCGGCCTCGACCATCCGCGCTGGATCGAGGTGCTGCCCAACGGCGACGTGCTGATCGCGGAAGCGACGCAGGTCGCAGGTCCCCCGCGCACCGTGTTTCACTATGCGATGCAAGCGACGATGCGGCGCGCCGCCGCGCTCGGCGTCTCCGCCAACCGCATCACGCTGCTGCGCGACAAGGACGGCGACGGCATTGCTGAAGTCCGCGGCGCCTTCATGAAGAATCTCAACCAGCCGTTCGGCATGGCGCTGGTCGGCGATACCTTCTATGTCGGCAACACCGACGGCGTGATGGCCTTTCCCTACGTCGCCAATGCCGACGGCATCACCGCGCCGGGCAAGCGCCTCACCACCTTCAAGCCGAGCGGCCACTGGACGCGCAGCCTGCTGGCGAGCCCCGACGGCAAGAAGCTCTATGCCGGCGTCGGCTCGCTCAGCAACATCGCCGAGATGGGCATGGAGGTCGAGGAAGGCCGCGCTGCAGTCTACGAGCTCGATCTCGTTGCCGGCACACACCGCATTTTCGCCGCGGGCCTGCGCAACCCTGTTGGTCTCGCCTGGGAGCCGAACACGGGCGTGCTCTGGACCGTCGTCAACGAGCGCGATGGCCTCGGCGACGAGACCCCGCCGGATTATCTCACCTCGGTGCGCGACGGCGGCTTCTACGGCTGGCCCTATTGCTACTGGGGCAAGACGGTGGACGACCGCGTGCCGCAGGATCCCGCGATGGTCGCCAAGGCGCTGCAGCCCGACTACGCGCTTGGCGGCCATACCGCTTCGCTCGGCCTGTGCTGGATGCCCGCGGGTACCCTGCCCGGCTTCCCCGACGGCATGGTGATCGGACAGCACGGCTCGTGGAATCGCAGCAAGCTGTCCGGGTACAAGCTGGTGTTCGTCCCGTTCGAGAATGGCAAGCCGTCCGGCCCGGCACGCGACATCCTGTCGGGCTTCCTGTCCCCGGACGAGAAGGAATCCTACGGCCGCCCGGTCGGCGTCGTGATCGGCCCCGACAAGAAGTCGCTGCTGATGGCCGACGACGTCGGCAACGTGATCTGGCGCGTGACGGGCGCGTAAAGCTCACGTCCCCACACAGAGCGTGGCGCGCTGCTTCTTCAGCAGCGCGATCACGGACAGCGCGGTGATCATGCCGGTCTTGGGATTTTCGGACGGGACGTTCTCGATGCCCATCGAGAACCGCGCCGAATCCGCTTCGACCTCGATGCGATGAACATTGCGCGTTACTGTGGGGTCGGCCCAGACCTGCATCTGGGTGCGATCGGGCCCGATGCCCGCCAGCGACAGCGCAACGGCGACATTGACGTTCGCCGGAAAGCCTTTCGCGGCTTCGCGCGCGGTGCCCTCGAACAGTTTCAGCGGCTCGCGCAGATTGTCGATGTCGATCTTGTTCTGGACGATGAACGGCGCCCCCCTGAGCCCGTCGATCGGCTTGCGCGTGACCATCCTGACCGAATGGATAGTCCCGACCGCGGCGGCGTTGACGGCGTCGAGGCCGATCAGCGCGCCGGTCGGCACGAGGATGCGGCCGCCATTGGCGCGGGCGAGATCAACCAGATCAAAATTGTCGAGCAGGCCACCGACGCTGACCACGACCGCAGCCTTGCCGCGCTTCACCGCGGGCTCGACGATGGAGCGCAGATGGCTGCTCGGCGCGCATTCGACCACGATGTCGGCGGCGGCGCCGAGCTGGTCGACTGGCATGACTTCCGGCGAGCGGCGCAGGCCGCTCAGGTAGGCCTGGTGCTTGGCGGGATCCCGCACGGCCACCGCAGACAGCGCCAATCCCTCGATGCCCTGATCGAGTGCCGTTGCGATCTTGGTGCCGATCGAGCCCAGCCCGGCGATGGCAACCCGCAATTCGTTCGGCGCTTTCTGTTCAGTCATCGCATTCACCTTCTGGTCCGCCCTTATGTCCATAGCCGCTCACGCCTCCCGTGCATAGCTGCGCAGGCGCGCATGCAGCACCGCCAGCATGGCATCGCGGGCCGAATCGCGCGATCCGCGCAGCCATGCGGCGGCAAGCGGCAGCCGGCCGACAGGGCCGCTCTGCCTCGGTCGGAGCGGCACGAAGCGCACGCCCGACACCGCCATCCGCATGGTCCAGCGCGGTACGATGGCAACGCCGAGCTTGGTTGCCACCAGATTGATGATGGTCTGCTTCTCGTCGGCGACCTGCACGATGCGCGGCGTGAGGCCAGCCTGCTCGAACAATTTGATCGTGAGGTCGTGGCTATGCGGCCGCGAGCGGCGGTCCGGCACCAGCATCGCCTCGTCGGCGATGTCGGCCAATGTGATCGACTTCTTCCCGGCCAGCGCATGCCGCTGCGGGAATGCCACGATGGCCGTTTCCTGGAGCAGATCGCGGAATTCGAGCCGCTTGTCGGCGCGGCCGGGCGGACGAACGAAGGCGAGATCGAGCGCGCCGGTCAAAATCTTCGGCAACAGCCGGACGGTCTTGTCCTCGAGCAGCTGCACCGCAATCTCCGGATGCCTAGCGCGGAAATCGCGCAAGAGCGGCGGCAGGAGCCCGGCTGCCGCGCTGTCGATGGCGCCGACGCGGAGCCGCCGGGCAGTGCCTGCACGCGAGCGGTTGCGCAAATTGCTTTCGACCGCCTCGACCCTGGCGAGGATGGCGCGGGCATCGCGCAGCAGCGTCGTGCCGTCCTCGGTGAGCGACACCGCGCGCGTGGTCCGCGCGAACAGCCGCGTGCCGAGGTCTTCCTCCAGCAGCCTGATCTGCCGGCCGAGCGCCGAGGGCAGCATCTGAAGCTGCTGCGCTGCGCGGCCGAAATGCAATTGCTCGGCCGCCGCAACGAAGCATCGAAGCTGATGCAATTCCATTCAAGGTCCTTGCGTCTCGCCTAAGGCAATCACATTGTATGAGGACGTCATAGCCGCCATGACGCTATGGAAGCTTCAGTGCGTCCAACGCTCACCTCACACGGCGGCTGCCGTGCGATGATTATATCATTTTTTTGTATAAACCAGCGCCAATTGAGCCCCTCTCCTGCCGCCGCTTAGGCTCCACCGCATAACGAAGAACCGGAACCTGAGGAGGCCAGGGTGGCGAGCGAGATTCAGACGCGCGTGCTGCGCAAGATCACCTGGCGCATCGTTCCCTTCATCATGCTGCTGTACTTCGTGGCGTTCATCGACCGCGTCAATATCGGCTTCGCCTCGCTGACGATGAACAAGGACATCGGCCTGTCGCCGGCGGTCTATGGTTTCGGCGCCGGCATCTTCTTCTGGGGCTATTTCCTGTTCGAGGTGCCCTCCAACATCATCCTGCATAAGATCGGCGCGCGGATCTGGATCGCGCGGGTGATGATCACCTGGGGCCTCGTCTCCGCCGCGATGGCGTTCGTGCAGGGGGCGGCCAGCTTCTACATCCTGCGTTTCCTGCTCGGCGTTGCCGAGGCCGGCTTCTTCCCCGGTATCGTCCTCTATCTCTCCTACTGGTTCCCGGCGCGCCAGCGTGCCGCTGTCCGACCCTGTTCCTGTCCGGTCCCGCGACCGCGGCCGGCATCGCAACTGTCGCGCGCGAAAACCGCGCCCGCCGAACCCGTCCCGCAATCCCACTGACATCCCAAACCGGAGCTTTCCCATGCGCACCCATTCGATCGCAGCCATTCCCGCCGACGGCATCGGTCCCGAGGTCATCTCAGCCGGCGTCCGTGTGCTGGAGGCGCTGGCAAAGCGCAGCGGCGACCTCGCCTTCCACGTCAAGGCGTTCGACTGGGGCTCGGACTATTACAAGAAGCACGGCGTGATGATGCCGGCCGACGGCCTCACCGAGCTGAAGAAGTTCGACGCGATCTATTTCGGCGCGGTCGGCGCGCCTGACGTGCCCGACCACATCACGCTGTGGGGCCTGCGCCTGCCGATCTGCCAGGGTTTTGACCAATACGCCAATGTGCGGCCGACCAAGATCCTGCCCGGCGTCGCCTCGCCGCTGAGCAATGTCGGCGTCGGCGATCTCGACTGGGTGATCGTGCGCGAGAACTCGGAAGGCGAGTATGCCGGCATGGGAGGCCGCGCGCACAAGGGTCTCCCGGAAGAGGTCGGCACGGAAGTGGCGGTGTTCACCCGCGTCGGCGTCACGCGCATCATGCGCTATGCGTTTCAGCTCGCGCAGTCGCGGCCACGCAAGCTCCTGACCGTGGTGACCAAGTCGAACGCGCAGCGCCACGGCATGGTAATGTGGGACGAGATCGCCGCCGAGGTCGCAACCGAATTCCCCGACGTGACCTGGGACAAGATGCTGGTCGACGCCATGACGGTGCGCATGACGCTGCATCCGAAGAGCCTCGACACCATCGTCGCAACCAATCTGCACGCCGACATCCTCTCCGACCTTGCCGGCGCGCTCGCGGGCAGCCTCGGCGTGGCACCGACCGGCAACATCGATCCGCAGCGCCGCTATCCCTCGATGTTCGAGCCGATCCACGGCTCGGCCTTCGACATCACCGGCAAAGGCATTGCCAACCCGGTCGCGACGTTCTGGACCGGCGCACAGATGCTCGAGCATCTCGGCGAGAAGGACGCGGCTGCGCGCTTGATGAAAGCGGTTGAACGCGTCTGCGCGGCCGGCGTGTTGACGCCAGACGTCGGCGGCAAGGCGACGACGAAGGAAGTGACTGACGCGGTGATCGACGCGATCCACGGGTCGAATCTTTAGAGCGCGATGCCTTTCCCTCTCCCCGCAAGCCGGGGCGAGGTAAACCAAAACTACTTCCGCCCCGACGGCGGCGGCGGCGGCGCTGCCATCGCGGCGGCAGGCTCGGGCGCCGTCAGATGGCGCGGGACGATGATGGTCTGGCCGGGCGTGAGCTGCGTGTTCTCTGCCAGCGAGTTGCTCTGCGCGAGCGTCCACAGCGGCACGCGGTTGGCTGCGGCGATGCTCTCCAGGGTGTCGCCGCGGCGCACCGGCACACGTACGCCGCTGTCCCATAACTCCACCAGCGTATCGCCCGGCACGAGATAGCGCAGCGGCACCGCGTTGGCCTGGGTCTGCGGCGGAATGCGCGGCAGCTGCGTCACCATCTCGACGATCTGGCGATGGATGTCGTCGGACTTCTCGATGTTGATGTGCGAGACGCGGGCGTTTTCCTTGAGGTCGTAACTCGCATAATGACCGCGATAGCCGGGCACCGCCACGACGTCGCCGCCGCCGAGCACGCTGTCGGAGAGAAAGATGTTGATGAAGCGCTCGACATTGAGCGGCACGTCGCCGGTCGCGTGGGCGGGATCGATGGCGATGACAAGGCTGATCGGGACGTTCTCCTTGGCCGCGATCTCGGAGATCACGATCGAGCACAGCCCGCCCATGGAATGGCCGATCAGCACGATCGGCGCCGGGCTCTCCTTGTAACTGGCGATGGCGCGGTTACCGATCAGCCGACAGATGGTGAACTCGTAGACGTCGGCCGAGAAGCCGGCCTTGGTCAGCTTCTCACTGAGCCGGTCCATACCGGTCGAGAAGATCGGGCCCATGGCGCCGCGAAACAGATAGATCTTTGGCGGCGGCAGCGGCTCGAAGGGCGCGGCAGGCGGCGCGGCGGGCACGGCCGGGACCGCCGCCGGCTTCGACTTCGCCGGTGACGCCGCAGCCACGACGGGATTCAAGGCGAGCAGCGCAAACGCTGCCAGCACGACAACTCGCCTCAAGTCGATCATCAGTTCAGCAGTCCCGCCACGGGAGGTACGGACCTCCTCCAAACCGTCTCATTGACAACCGATTTGGCGGTTTTTGGGGCGCGGGAACAGGGCCGCGGCGTACCGGCACCCGGGATCAAAGGTCCGTGATCGGCTGGACGAGCAGAGCTCGTCACTGCCGGCTCCTATGCGCGGCCTGCTTGGCGCGGTTGCCGCAGATCGCCATCGTGCACCATCGCCGTGCGCGCCTGCGGGTGTGATCGACGAACAGCATCGTGCAATTGTGACCCTCGCACGCCTTCACATCGGAGAAGTCTTCGTCGCAGACGAACTTCGCCATCGCCTCGCCGATGGGCTGCAGCAGGGACTCCGGTGTTCGCCAGCGCCTTAAGCGCGACAATCCCAATGCGGTGGTGCAGTTCTTCGATACCGGCCATTTCGCGCTGGAGACGCACACGCGCGAGATCGCGGACGCGATCCGCGTGTTTCTGGCGTAACGGAAGCCGATGCGAAGCGGCCGCGGCGTAGCAATGCCGCGGCCGCCGAACATCACGGGAGAAGAGACGTCAGTTCCTCGCCGGAGCCGTTGCCGCCGCCGAGCGCGCGGGTCGCGGCGCGCCGGGTTCGGCAACGGGAGCCGCCGGTGCGCGCGAGCGCATGATCGCGGCGTCGATCTCGGCGATGACGCGGCGCTGGATCGCCTCGTTCTTGTCGATCGAGATGTGGCCGACGCCGGTGCCGCGGACGTCGACATTGTCGAGCCTGCCGCGCAGGCCTGCGGCGGCCCGCACCGGCTCGCCGGGACCATCGCCGATATAGATGTTGATGTAGCGCTCGGCGCCGGTCGAGAGCTGGGTCTTGAACACGGAGTCGAGGCCGATCGCGAGCTTCACGGGCACGCCGAGCCGGTTGAGCTTGGCGATCATGTCCGGCAGCGCGGTCGCGCCGGAGGAATGGCCGACCAGGATGATGGTCTTGAGGCGGCCGGCCTTGTAGGCGGTCGCGGCTTCATCGGCGAGTGAGGACCAGGACACGAAGTTGGCGACGGTCACCGGGATGCCCTGCGCCTGGAGCCGGGCGCCGATCGTGTCGAGACCGAGCGAGAAGATGTTGAGCACGCCGCGGAGCAGGTAGACATGGGTCGTCGCGGCCGCGGCCTGGCTCGGCGCCGCCCGGGCGGTGGTCGGGCTCATGGCAACAGCTGACAGCAGAAGCAGGGCCAGCGCCCACGCGCGGAGGGCGGACGACTGGCTGGCGCCGGCGGTGTGACGGCCGTTCGGTCTCATCGATGTTTTCCCTGGGGACGATACGCTTTGCGATTGTCCGGAATCGTAGCCACGGCCCGCTCGCAGACGCAACAAAGAGGCGCGTGAACGGCAATCTTCGCCGCAAGCCGTGACCATCGCGCAACACTCGCCCGGAACCTGCCACTCGACGGCCCGTTTTGAGGCCATTTTTCTCCGGGCAATTGCGACCGGGCAAGGGCCTTCCTATCTCAGGGCACCGCTGACCCGCCTCCCAATGGGTCCAGCCTTCCTTCCCCAGCCTTTGCCCCCAGCTTTGCGGCCATCATGTCCTCCATCATTTCCGTCGCCAATCTGTCGAAGACCTATGGGTCCGGCTTCAAGGCGCTCAAGAACGTCAATCTCGACATCAAGCGCGGCGAGATCTTTGCGCTGCTCGGGCCGAACGGCGCCGGCAAGACCACGCTGATCTCAATCATCTGCGGCATCGCCAATCCCAGTGAAGGCAAGGTTCTGGTCGGCGGCGAGGACATCCAGACCTCCTACCGCAAGGCCCGCTCGCTGATCGGGCTGGTGCCGCAGGAACTGCACACCGACGCCTTCGAAAGCGTGTGGGCGACGGTGAGCTTCTCCCGCGGCCTGTTCGGCAAGCCGAAGAATCCTGCGCATATCGAGAAGGTGCTGAAGGATCTCTCGCTGTGGGACAAGAAGGACAACAAGATCATCACGCTCTCCGGCGGCATGAAGCGCCGCGTGATGATCGCGAAAGCGCTGTCGCATGAGCCGCAGGTGCTGTTCCTGGACGAGCCCACCGCCGGCGTCGACGTCGAGCTGCGCAAAGGCATGTGGGAGGTGGTGCGCACCCTCCAGCAGTCCGGCGTCACCATCATCCTCACCACGCACTACATCGAGGAAGCCGAGGAGATGGCCGACCGTATCGGCGTCATCAACAAGGGCGAGATCGTGCTGGTCGAGGACAAGACGACCTTGATGCAGAAGCTCGGCAAGAAGCGGCTGACGCTGCATCTGCAGGGCAAGATCGCCTCGCTGCCGGAGAGCCTCGCGCATTACGAGCTCGACCTTTGCGACAGCGGCGCGACCCTGGTCTACGACTACGACACCAAGGGCGAGCGCACCGGCATCACCAGCCTGCTCAGCGACCTCCGCACCGCCGGCATCCGCTTCAACGATCTCGACACGACGCAATCGTCGCTCGAGGACATCTTCGTCGACCTCGTGAGGACGTCATGAATCACCGCGCCATCCGCGCCATCTATCTGTTCGAAATGGCGCGCACCTGGCGAACGCTGCTGCAAAGCATCGTCTCGCCGGTGGTGTCGACATCGCTCTATTTCGTGGTGTTCGGCGCCGCGATCGGCTCGCGCATCAGCCAGGTCGAAGGCGTCAGCTACGGCACCTTCATCGTGCCGGGCCTGATCATGCTCTCGGTGCTGACGCAGAGCATCGCCAACGCCTCGTTCGGCATCTACTTCCCGAAATTCACCGGCACGATCTACGAGATCCTGTCGGCGCCGATCTCCTACTTCGAGATCGTGCTCGGCTATGTCGGCGCCGCCGCGACCAAGTCGATCATCCTCGGCCTGATCATCCTGGCGACAGCGGGTCTGTTCGTGCCGCTGCACATCCATCATCCGATCTGGATGCTGGCTTTCCTGGTGCTGACGGCGGTGACGTTCAGCCTGTTCGGCTTCATCATCGGCATCTGGGCCGATGGCTTCGAGAAGCTGCAGATGATCCCGATGCTGGTGGTGACGCCGCTGACCTTCCTCGGCGGCAGCTTCTATTCAATCGACATGCTGCCGGCGGGCTGGCGCACGGTCGCGCTGCTCAATCCGGTCGTCTATCTGATCTCGGGCTTCCGCTGGAGCTTTTACGAGATTGCCGACGTCAGCGTCTCCGTCAGCATCGGCATGACGCTGGCATTCCTGGCGATCTGCCTCGCCGTCATCTGGTGGATTTTCCGCACCGGCTACCGGCTGAAGAATTGAGCTGTCATTCCGGCCGCCCGAAGGGCGAGCCCGTGGCCGGCGTGCGGCAGCGCCAACAGAGCAAGCAGCATGGCCGCGGCTGCGAACAGCAGGCGGGCGGGCAGACCGGCCGGCAGGTCTGCGGCGGCGATACGGGCTTTGTTCATCTTCGATTCCAAAGGGTATTTGGCGGCGGACGCCGCCTGTCGAGGCGGGCCACAGTCAATGTTCGAACCGGCCAGATGGTTGCGCCTTTGTGACAAATTGTCGGCGTTGTGAATGCGCGTCCGCTCGCGAAAATGTCAGCATCGCCGCTCGCCACGCGGCACAAAGCGGCCTTGCTTACATCACGCATCACGTTAACGATGGGCGGCTAGGCCGCTGGAACGAAAGCCGGATTGCAGGCATATTGCACGCCGGGGGACGGAGAGCCGCGGCGCGTTGCATGAACAGGCCGGAGGCCAGACGTCAGATGCGTTCATATTTAATCGCGTTCACTTCCCTGATGCTTTTGAGCGCGGGTACCGCGCAGGCCAAAGTCGACATTACCATCGACAAGGACAATCAGCAGATGACCGTCGTCGTCGACGGCGTGACCCGCTATCACTGGCCGGTGTCAACCGGCATCCCCTCGCGCGAGACGCCGAACGGCGCCTTCCGCGCCTTCCGCATGGAAGAGGATCACTTCTCCAAGGAATTCGACGACGCGCCGATGCCGCATTCGATCTTCTTCACCAAGGTCGGACACGCCATTCACGGCACCGACTCGGTCGGCCGTCTCGGCTCGCCCGCGTCGCATGGCTGCGTTCGGCTATCGCGGCAGAACGCCTCGACGCTCTACGCGCTGGTGCAGCAGCAGGGTGTGCTCAACACCACGGTGACATTGACCGGCTCGGCGCAGGTGGCGCTGGCGCGCAATCCGCGCGGCCGCGCCAACACCGCAGTGGCGCGCGCCCCGCAGCAGCCTGCTGACGAACAGTACGCCACCACTGGCGATCCCGTGAACCTGGCGCCGCCGGCGCAGCCCGCCCGCCGCTACATGCCGCAGGACGACAACTACATTTATCCTGCCGATGGCAGCGACACCGGCGCGCGCTATCCGGCACCGCGCTCGGCCGGCCGCCCGCTCTATGATGCGCAGGTCTATCAGCAGCAGCCGCAGCCGTACTACAATCAGGGCTATGGCCAGCAGGGCTACTATCAGCCGCAGCCGCGGCAATATTATCAGCCGCGCGGCTATTACTATCAGAATTGAGGTTATCTGAACGCGCCCTCGCCGCGTTCGACGATCTTTCGCGCCGCGTCGACGAAGGCGCGGGCGACCGGCTCGAGGATGTCGGGACCGGTCGCAGCGAGATCGTCCGAGGGCGTGTGGAACGTCCGATGGCGGCCGGCCATGCCGAGGAAGTTGGCATAGCCCGCCGCATGCACGTCGCGCAGCTCTCCGACCGCCTGCTTCTCCGTCACCAGACGTTTGGCATCGACCCTGGCGAAGGCCTCGTCGGCAAGCGCGACGGCCGATTTGCTCAGCACGAGATAGCGTTCTTCCTCAGGCCGGTCGGTGCGGGCTCCTTTCGCAAAGGCATAGCACGCGTTCGACGAGCCGAAGTGAATCCATGCCAGCGTGTCCTTCGGCGCCGGTGCGCCGTGCTTCAGGAACAGCTCCATGCCGCCATGGCCGATCTCATGGCCCGCGGTGGCGATGAAAACGAAATGCGCCGGCCATTTTTCCGCAGCGACAGTGCGCGCGAGCGCGAGGAAATTGGCGATGCCGGGGCCGCGCTCGCACACGCAGCTGTACCAGCCGGTCATCGGCGTGGAGACGACCATGGTCGGGCCGGTGCCGATCGAGGCGATGACGTTGCGGCCTGCGACATCGCGCTCGTAATGGCCCTTGACGTCAAGGCTGACAGGCGGGCCTGACACCAGCGCGCGCTCGAACGTCGCGCGCGAATTGGCGCCGACCACGATCACCGGCACCGGCCATGGCGCGTCCTCCTGCGTGACGTTGTAGGCGAAGCGGTCGTCCGCGGGATTGCCGATCGTCAGGAGGATCGCTGCAGGCTTCCTCGCCACCGCCTCGCTGATCGCCGCGCGGTGGGCGGGGCCAAGATAGGCGCCGCGATCGAACGGCAGGTCGAGCAAGAGGATCTTTCCGACGACATCACCATCGCGCGCGAGCGGCGCTGTGAGATGGAAGCTCGCTTTGTCTTCCGGCGGCCACCAGAACGGTGTCGCCTCCACGCGCGCGCCGCCGGCATCGACGCTGGCCTGCTCGACAACGTATTGCCGCCCGAGCACGACGGGCTGGAAGCTGACGTCGAACCCCGCCTGCCTCATCTCGCCGGCGATCCAGTCCGCGGTGGCGCGGTCGCCGGGCGAGCCGAAGCGGTGCAGGCCGAAGGAGGCGTAGCGTTCGACATCGGCATAGAGAACAGCACCCGAAAGCACATCCTTTGCCGCCGCCTGTCCAAGCATGAAAGCCGCCGCCATCGCGATGAAGATGCGCTGCATCTAAGTCGTCCGAATCCGATCCCGCCCGCGGCCAGTGTCGGCCTTCCGCCACCGCCGTCAACAGCCTTCGCCGGCGGGCATGAACGGCTCGATCGTGGGAAATCGCGCCGTCTCGTGTCCCGGACGCGGCGCGGCATGAACTGACGCGACGCAGAGCCGGAACCCGGATTGTGGGCCCGCGGCTCTGCAGTGCACCGCGATGGCGTCTCGAAGGGGCGCGGAAACGCGCTTATGGCGCTGCGCTGCGTCCGGGACACGAGAGATGCTCCAGAGTCGACTATTCGCCGTCCCTTATCCGCCGGTACAGCGCGCCCAAAATGTTGGAATAATCGTCGGTCCAGACCCGCACCCTGTCGTCGGCTTCGGTTTCCTCCCATTGCTTGGAGGATGCGATCCTGCCGACGTCGTCCGCATCGCGCGCGGAGATGACGACGTCGGTCGAGAAGATGTAGTCGGAATCGCGCCCCGAATCCTCGTTGTAGACCCAGCTCTTCAGATCGTTGGCATCGGCGATGCCGACCACGACGGGCTCCAGATCGAGATGCCGGTTGGAGACGTGCATCACCACGGCGCCGTGCGGGGCGAGCTTGTCCTTGTAGATTTTCATCGCCTCTTGGGTCGCCAGATGAATCGGGATCGCATCCGACGAATAGGCATCGACGATGATGAGATCGTAGGCGCCGTCGGGCTCCTTGGCGAAAGTGAGACGCGCATCCCCGATGACAGGCTTCAGGTCGGGCAGGCAGCTCGATATGTAACGGAAATTCCTCGGATCGCGCGCAGCATCCACCATCGACTGGTCGATCTCGAAGAACTTCCAGTCCTCGCCAGGTTCGGCGGCGCAGGCGAGCGTGCCCGAGCCGACGCCGATCGCGGCGACCTTCAGCGGCCCGCCCTTGCGCTCGCGCATCGCGGTGACAGCCTGACCGATGCCGCCATCCCGGTGATAATAGGTGATCGGCTCCGGCCGTCCGGCGACGGGCGTGCCGTCATTGTTGAGGAAGCGCTCCGCGCCGTGGATCGTGGTGCCGTGCATCAGCACGTGGAAATAGCCGCCGGGCGTCACAACGATCTTGTGCACGCCGAAAAAGCTGCGCACCGTTGTGACGCGGCCCTCGTCCGCGGGATAGATTCGGATCAAGGCCAGCGCCAGCGCGACGGTTGCAAAGATCTTCCAGCGGTCCGCATTGAATGTCAGTGCGAGCAGCGCGGCAAGCACACCGACGCCGCCGGCGACCCAGACGCGGTGATCCTCGAACCAGGTCGTCAGATCGCCCGTGGTGGTGGACGGCACAACGAGCGCCATCGCGAGCGCGGCGAGCACCAGCCAGTACCATTTGACGACAGCGGCGAGACGCTCGCTGGCGGGCGGCCGGCACAGCGCGGCAAGCGCGACCAGAATCGGATATTCGGCGATCCACGAGAAGGTGAAGGGAGCAACGAGACCGGCAAACAGGCCGCCGACCATGCCGCCGAACGACAGCGCGACATAGAAGCCCGTGAGATATTTGGCGGCCGGCCGGGTCCGCGCCAGCTCGCCATGGCAGGCCATGGCGATGACGAAGAAGCACAGCTGGTGACCGCCGAGCGTCAGCAGCAGGTTCTGCTCGCCGCCGAAAGCCAGCAGCACGATGACGCCGGCGATGGCGACCGGCTGAAGCATCAGCATCCATTTGTGCGGCAGCAGCGGCCGCGACTGGAACACCACCACCCAGGTGAGCAGATAGAGCGAAAGCGGCAGCACCCATAGCAGCGGCGCCGCCGCGACGTCGGTCGAGATGTGCGCGGTGACGGCGATGAGCAGGCCCGACGGCACCGCCGCAAGGAGGATCCAGCGTAGCCGCGTCAGCAGACCCGGGGCCGGTGCGTTGATCTCCTCGGCTTGCGCATCGACCACGGGCAGCCTCGGCGAGCGCAGCAGCAGCGCACCGCAGCCGCCAATCAGGAGGATCAGAAGGCCATAACCGCCGGTCCAGAACCGGTTCTGCGCATGCAGCGTGAACATCGGCTCCAGCAGGAACGGATAGGACAACAGCGCGAGGAAGCTGCCGATGTTGGAGGAGGCATAGAGGAAATAGGGATCGTGGCCGGCAGGATGGCCGGTGCGGACGAACCAGGCCTGCAGCAGCGGATTGTTGGCGGCGAGCGCGAAGAACGGCAGGCCGATCGAGACGACGAACAGGCCAAGCAGCCAGAATGCGTAGCCCGAGGCCGGCGGCTCGCCATAGGCAGAGGCGATGCCAAGCGGCAGGGTGGCGAACGCCGCGATCAGCAGCACCAGATGCACCGCAACCGGAATGACACGGCTCTTCACCTGCATCAGCAGATGCGCATAGGCGTAGCCGGCGAGCAGCAGCGACTGGAAGAACACCATCGCCACCGACCACACCGCCGGCGAGCCGCCGAGCCGCGGCAGCACCATCTTCGTGAACAGCGGCTGCACCGAGAACAGCAGCAGCGCGCTGACGAAGATCGCGGCGGTGTAGACCGTCAGCAGCAGCCGGTTGCGTGACGACGACGGCTGCTCCGTGGCGGCGGGTTGCACGATCGAATCCATGAAAGCTCCGGCAAAGCGTTTTCCAGCGAAGTGGGCACCGGCTCGCGCGAGAGAACGCGTCGAACAAAACCCTCCGGCGGGCGCCGGACCGCGCGCAATGGAGCACAGCGCGCCTGAACGGGCAATAAAGGCGCACGTGATGTTGCAGAGGGGAATGCTTGATATAAGAGAGTCGTTCCGGGGCGCCTCGAAGAGGCGAACCGGAACCTCGATTCCGGGTTCTCGCTTCGCGAGCCCCGGAATGGCGGTAGACTGGGCCACGAATCCTTCATGACCGAAACCGACGTCGTCATCATCGGCGCTGGCCATAACGGCCTCACCTGCGCGGCCTATCTCGCGAGCGCAGGCCTGCGCGTGCGCGTGGTCGAGCGCCGCAAAGTGGTCGGCGGGGCCGCGGTGACCGAAGAGTTTCATCCGGGCTTCCGCAATTCGGTCGCGGCCTACACGGTGAGCCTGCTCAATCCGCAGGTGATCCGGGATTTGGGCCTCGCCGACCACGGCCTGCGCGTGGTCGAACGGCGCGCGCAGAATTTCCTGCCCGCGCCGGACGGCAGCTATCTCCTCACCGGCGAGGGACGGACCAAAGCGTCGGTCGCGCGGCTCAGCGCGCATGATGCTGAGGCACTCGACGGGTTTTCGCGCGAGCTGGAGGACATCGCCGACGTGCTCAGGCAATTCGTGCTGCGCGCGCCGCCGAACCTGCTCGATGGGTTTGGCCCGGCTGCGATCCGCGAGGCCGTCAACGCATTGCAGAGCGCCAATATCCTGCGCGGGCTCACGTTGGAACAGAGCCGCAGCCTGCTCGACCTCTTCACCCGCTCGGCCGGCGAGATGCTGGATGAACGCTTCGAGCACGATCTGGTCAAGGCGCTGTTCGGCTTCGACGCGATCGTCGGCAACTACGCCAGCCCCTACGCCGCCGGCTCGGCCTATGTGATGCTGCACCACGCCTTTGGCGAGGTGAACGGCAAGAAGGGCGTCTGGGGTCATGCCATCGGCGGCATGGGTGCGATCACGCAGGCGATGGCGCGCGCCGCGCAGAGCCGTGGTGTCGTGATCGACCTTGATGCCGGCGTGCGCGAGGTGATCGTCGAGCGCGATCGCGCTGTCGGCGTGGCGCTGGAAAACGGCACGGCCATTCGCGCGAAATACGTCGCGGCCAACGTCAATCCAAAGCTGCTCTACACGCACCTGATCGCGGCCGATGCCCTGCCGGCGGATTTCCTTGCGCGCATAAGGCATTGGAAGAACGGCTCCGGCACCTTCCGAATGAACGTGGCGCTGGACCGCCTGCCCTCCTTCACGGCGCTATCCGGCGACGGCGATCACCTCACCTCCGGCATCATCATCGCGCCAAGCCTTCCCTACATGGACCGCGCCTATCTCGATGCGCGCGCGCAGGGCTGGAGCAGGTCACCCGTCGTCGAGATGCTGATCCCCTCGACGCTCGATGACACGCTGGCGCCGGAGGGCAAGCACGTCGCGAGCCTGTTCTGTCAGCACGTTGCGCCGGAACTGCCCGACGGAAAGTCCTGGGACGAGCATCGCGATGAGGTCGCCGATCTCATGATCGCGACCGTGGACAACTATGCGCCGGGCTTTGCGGCAAGCGTGCTCGGCCGCCAGATCCTGTCGCCGCTCGATCTCGAACGGCAGTTCGGTCTCCTCGGCGGCGACATCTTCCACGGCGCGCTG
Organism: Bradyrhizobium sp. USDA 4486; assembly: GCF_054057995.1. NCBI lineage: Bacteria > Pseudomonadati > Pseudomonadota > Alphaproteobacteria > Hyphomicrobiales > Nitrobacteraceae > Bradyrhizobium > Bradyrhizobium sp. USDA 4486. Next base: position 11,238 of record NZ_JBSRZV010000001.1, on the reverse strand, counting down.
ACCCTGAACCAGCTGTTCTCGGCGCGGCCGATGCTGGGCCATGCCGACTATCGCGGCCCTCTCAAAGGCCTTTATCATTGCGGCTCCGGCGCCCATCCCGGCGGCGGCGTCACCGGTGCCCCCGGCCACAACGCGGCGCAGGCGATCCTGAGGGATCACCGCTCGCTGTTCGGTAGCCGTGGATAGGTGTGTGGATGGGCTGTGGACAGGCCGCCGGCAAAGCTGTGGCAGGCCGGCGGGCCCCCGCGCTGCAAGCCGGGCAAACCCCTGTTGAAAGGCCGTGGACAAGCTGGGGATGACCGGCGGGATAACGGCGTGGACAGCGTCAGGCATAAGGACGGGACAGGCTGTGGCTTTCTTGTGAGAATCAGCCTTCAAAACGACCTCGCCCGCTAGGGGGCATTTCCCCAGCGGGCGGGTTGTCGAATGAGTCTATGAAGAAAGGTGCCCCGCTGGAAATCGGAGGCGGAAATTACTTCAAGGAGCTGCTAATCGAACCGAACTTATCGTTCATCGAGCTGCCGAGGCCGTTCACCACAGTGATGATCGCCAGCGCAATACCGGCTGCAATCAGGCCGTATTCGATCGCGGTCGCCCCCGATTCATCGGACCAGAACTTCGAAACCATGGACTTCAAGACTCGCCTCCGTTTCCATTTCAAGCTGCGTTGGTCAGCCCCAACATCCGCAAATCTACGGTGGCGCAGCCTTCAGTCGGGTTAATTGGCGAATTGCAAGTTGTACGCAAAATTGGGAACAAAAGTTCCATAAATTGAACGCGACGGGAACCGTAGGATGCAGCTTTCCCCCACCCACCGCGCCAGCTTTTCGATTGCCGACGAGGCCTCGGCAAAGCGCGTCGTAGATGTCCTCACCGAGATATTCTTCGAGGGCGATGCGGCGGTCGCCGCATTCGAGCGGCCCGACGGACAATGGGACGTCACGCTGCATTTCGCCGACGCGCCGGATCAGGAATTGTTGCGCGAACTCGTTGCAACTTCAGCAGGAAATGAGATCGCGGCGTCTCTCGTCTTCGACACGGTCGAGGCCAAGGACTGGGTCAAGGCAAGCCTGGAAGATCTCGTCCCGGTGCCGGCCGGACGCTTCGTCGTGCATGGCAGCCACGATCGCGACCGCGTCGCGCCGAACAAGCTCAAGATCGAGATCGAGGCGGCCCTCGCCTTCGGCACCGGCCACCACGGCACCACCCGCGGCTGTTTACTGTTGCTTGACCATGTCCTTAAGAGTTCCCAGCCGCGAAGCATTCTCGACCTCGGCACCGGGACCGGCGTGCTCGCCATCGCGGCGGCGAAGGCGCTGCATCGCGCGGTGCTGGCCACCGACATCGACGCGCCCTCCGTGCGGGTGGCGGCCGAGAACGCGGCGCTGAACGAAGTCGGCACCTGCGTCCGGGTGATCCGCGCGACCGGCTTTGCCGCCCCCAATTTTGCCAGATCCGGCCCGTTCGACTTGGTGCTGGCCAACATCCTTGCCAACCCGCTCCGGCAACTGGCCGGCCCAATGGCGCGGCACCTTGCGCCTGGCGCGCGCGTCATCCTCTCCGGCCTGCTCACGCACCAGGCGCCCGCCGTGATCGCCGCCTACCGTGCACGCGGCCTCGCACCGCTCAGGCACCTGCGGATCGAAGGCTGGAGCAGCTTGTTGCTGCGGAAGGTGGATTGAGCGAGGTACCGTAGGTTGGGCAAAGCGAAGCGTGCCCACCATCTGTCGCCGCTGGAGAAAGGCCGTGGGCATGGCGCTTCGCGCCTTTGCGGCAGCATCGCTGCCGCCCTACTTCGCCGGCTTCTCGTCCCGTTGCATCGCGCGCTTGCCCCGCAAGGCGCGCCTGGCGCGGCGTTCGGCGAAACGGTCGATCATCTGGCTGATGAGGCCGCGCGGCTTCTCAGGCTGTGTTGCGGCCGGGGCGCCGCGGACCGGCGGCTTGATCTTTTCAAACGTGAACGCTGGCATCGTGTGTCCCCTCGCCGTTGAGATGAACCACTTGCTCGAATTTCCCTGTCATCCGGACGAAGCGCAACTGCTGCATCCTGTACTCCACTCAGTTCGAATGGCACATTTTCAAGCACAGTCCATGCCAGATGCGGCGCAATTGCGTCCGGATTGCGGACCGATCCCCATGGTCCTAGATTGAGCCCGTCATGTTCGAAGCGCACTTCCAGACATTCGAGGAGCCCGAGGCCGGCGTCGCATTGACGGCGCGCCTTGCCGCGCTCCGTGAAGAGCTCGCCCGCCGCAAGCTGACCGGCTTCGTCGTTCCACGCGCCGATCAGCAGCAGAACGAATATGTGGCCCCGTCGGAAGAGCGGCTCGCCTGGCTGACCGGCTTTACCGGCTCGGCGGGAGTGGCCGTGGTGCTGACGCACGAGGCCGCGGTGTTCGTCGACGGCCGCTACACCATCCAGGCTGCCAAACAGGTCGACGCAAAAGCCTGGGCGGTGGAATCGCTGATCGATCCGCCGCCGGAGAGCTGGGTTTCCGCGCACCTGAAAGCCGGCGACCGCCTAGGATTTGATCCGTGGCTGCACACTTCTGCGGCAGCCGAGCGCCTCGCGGCTGCTTGCGCCAAGGCCGGCGCCGAGCTGGTCGCCGTCGACAGCAATCCTATCGATGCGATCTGGCAGGACCGGCCGCCGCCGCCGCTCGCCCCGGTCGCTGTCCACGGCCTGCAATATGCGGGGATCGCCGAGGCCGCGAAGATCGCGCAGATCAGGACGGAGATCGACAAGCTGGGCGTCGATGCACTGGTGCTGTCCGACAGCCATGCGGTGGCCTGGACCTTCAACATCCGCGGCGCCGACGTCGCCCACACGCCGCTGCCGCTGTCCTATGCGCTGGTGCCGAAGGACGGCCGCCCCACCATCTTCATCGATCAGCGCAAGCTCTCGAACCTGACGCGCGACCATCTCGAGCAGTCCGCCGACGTACGCGAGCCCGACGCGATGGCGCCGACGCTGATGGCGCTGGCTCGAAGCGGCGCGGCCATCGCACTCGACAATGCCACCGCAGCCGATGCGCTGAGCCGATTGATCGCAGGCGCCGGCGGCAAGCCGGTGCGCGGCAACGATCCGATCGCACTGCTCAAAGCGATCAAGAACGCGACCGAGATCGCCGGCACGAAAACCGCCCATGTGCGCGACGCCGTGGCGCTGGCGCGTTTCCTCGCATGGATCGACCGCGAGGCGGGAAGCGGCAAGCTCACCGAGATCGACGCCGTCGAGGCGCTGGAGACGTTCCGCCGCGACACCGGCGCGCTGAAGGATGTCTCGTTCCCGACCATCTCCGGCACGGGTCCCAACGGCGCCATCGTGCATTACCGCGTCACCCGCAAGAGCAACCGGCGCATCGCGCCCGGCGATCTCCTGCTGATCGATTCCGGCGCGCAATATGAAGACGGCACCACCGACGTCACCCGCACCATGGCGGTGGGGCAGCCGACGGAAGAGATGCGCGACCGCTTCACCCGCGTGCTGCGCGGGCACATCGCGATCGCGCGCGCCGTGTTTCCCGACGGGACCACGGGCGCGCAGCTCGACACCTTGGCGCGGCAATATCTCTGGTCCGCCGGCGTCGATTTCGAGCACGGCACCGGCCACGGCGTCGGCAGCTACCTCAGTGTGCATGAAGGGCCCGCGCGCATCTCGAAGCTCGGCACCACGCCGCTGAAGCGTGGCATGATCCTCTCCAACGAGCCCGGCTACTACAAGACTGACAGCTTCGGCATCCGCATCGAAAATCTCGAGCTCGTCGTCGCAGCCGACATCAAGGGCGCCGAGAAGCCGATGAACGCGTTCGAGACATTGACGCTGGCGCCGATCGACCGTCGGCTGATCGATGCGGCAATGCTGAGCCGTGGCGAGCTCGACTGGCTCAACGCCTATCATGCACGCGTACGGGCCGAGGTGCGGCCGGCGCTGGATGAGGCGACGAAGGCATGGCTCGATCAGGCGACGGCCGAGCTGAAGGCGTAGCGCGCCTGCCGGACGATGCATGGCACTACGCGATTAGCGCAACGCTGCTTCTCCACATATCGCTGTCATTCTCCGCGAAGGCGGAATCCAGTATTCCCAGAGGCAGAACACGTATCCGGAGTGGCCGCGGCGTACTGGATCGCCTGCCTCAGTGCGCAACCGCGCACAAGGCAGGCGATGACGCCGCTTTTGCGGAATGAGGCGCGCGCTCAATCGGCCACCCTCGCGCTGTTATTGTAACCGTCCCGGAATCCGAATAGCCGCATTCCGAAACGCCGATATCCGTCTTGCGTGAGCACGCTACAGTCGATTCGAATTCGAAAGACGGACATCTATGCATGGCATGATCAGCAGGCCGCCGGACGCGGCGACGAAGAGCATCGCGACCTCGCGCGTGGTGTTGCTGCTGCTGGTCGCCATGACCGGGATCGCGCCGATCTCGCTCTACATGCTGGTTCCGGCGCTGCCGGTGCTGGCGACGACCTTCGGCAGCGACATCTCGGTCGCGCAGATGACGGTGTCGCTCTACATGGTCGGCATCGCGCTGTCGCAGCTGATCATGGGGCCGCTGTCGGACCGGTTCGGCCGCCGCCCGGTGCTGCTCGGCGGCCTGACGCTGATGGTCGCGGCCAGCGTCGCCTGCATCTTCGCGCAGACCCTGCCGCAGCTGATCGCCGCGCGCTTCTTCCAGGCGCTCGGCGGTGCCGCCGGCATGGTGGTGAGCCGCGCCATCATCCGCGACATCTACGAGCGCGATCGCGTCGCCTCGATGATCAGCCTCGTGGTTGCGGCGCTTATGATCGGACAGATGGTGTCGCCGCTGACCGGCGGCCTGATCGAGACCGCGTTCGGCTGGCGCGCGATCTTCTATGCCATCACGATCGGCGCGCTCACCGTCGCCGTCGGTATCGCGATCGCGCTGCCGGAAACGCGCCGCACCCGCGCCCCCGGCAGCGGCTTTCGCCGCGACGTCGGCATTCTGATCCGCAACCGCGCCTTCGTCGGCTACGTGATGTGCCAGGTGCTGGCCTCGCAGATCATCTTCACCTTCGCCGGCGGCGGCCCCTACATCGTGGTGACGCAGATGGGCCGCTCCGGCGCCGAATACGGCGCCTGGTTCGCAACAACCGGCTTTGCGTATCTGGTCGGCAACCTCCTCTGCGTACGCTTTGCGCCCAGGCACTCGCTGGAGCGGCTGATCTGGCTCGGGCTCGGCCTGCAGCTCTGCGGCAGCTTATTGAACCTGGTCTGGAGCTTGACCGGATGGAACGAGGCGCCCTTCTGGCTGTTCGGCACTCAGATGATCGTGATGCTCGGCAATGCCTTTGTGATGGCGAACTCCGCCGCCGGCGCGATCAGCATCCGCCCCGAGGCGGCCGGCACCGCCTCGGGCGCGATGGGCTTCCTCCAGCAGGGCATCGGCGCGCAGATGTCGCAATTCGGCGCCTATCTGGGCGGCCATTCAGCAACGACGCTGCCGCTGATCTCGGCGGTGCTGGCAATCTCGCTGCTCTGTGCCTGCATGATGATCTTCGTCGTCCCCCGCCGCGAGGTGATGGTGAGCGAGGAATTGATTGAGCAGGCGGAAGGGGAAGAGAGCGGGATGATGTGAGCGGCGCAAAGCGCGTGCCCAGCCGTCATTGCGAGCGAAGCGAAGCAATCCAGACTACCTCAGCGGTGACAGTCTGGATTGCTTCGTCGCTTCGCTCCTCGCAATGACGGGTGAGCTCACTCCCCGATCAGCTTCAGCCACTCGTCCTCGGTCAGCACCTTGACCCCGTGCTTGTTCGCGTCGGCGAGCTTCGAGCCGGCGCCGGGGCCGGCGACGACGAGATCGGTCTTCTTCGACACCGAGCCTGACACTTTCGCGCCCAGACGCTCCGCGGTCGCCTTGGCCTCGTCGCGCGTCATCTTCTCCAGCGAGCCGGTGAACACCACCGTCTTGCCGGCCACCGCCGAGTTGCTCTTCGGCTTCTCGGCGTCGATGATCTCGACCTCTTTCGTCAGCCGCTCGACGATGCCGCGATTGTGGCTCTCGCCGAAATAATCGGCGATGCTCTTGATCACGGTGTCGCCGATCTGGTCGAGCGCATCCATCTCCGCCATCGCCTCCTCGTCGCCCTTGGCGACCTTGAGACAGGCATCGTGGAACGCGTCCCAGGAGCCGTAGCCGCGCGCCAGCGCCAGCGCAGTGGTCTCGCCGACATGGCGCATGCCGAGCGCATAGACGAAGCGCTCCAGCGCGATCCTGCGCCGGCTCTCGATCGCGCCGAATAGGTTGCGCACCGAGGTCGCGCCGTAGCCTTCGATCTCCTCGAGCTTCAGTTTCGAATTGCGCTTCTCCAGCGTGAAGATGTCGGCGGGCTCCTTGACCCATCCTTCATCGAAGAAATACTGGAGCTGCTTTTCGCCGAGACCATCGATGTCGAAGGCGCGGCGCGAGACGAACAGCTTGAGGTGCTCGATCTTCTGATAGGGGCAGGCGAACTCGCCGGTGCAGCGGGCGCGCGAGCCCTCCTCGCCGGTCGCCGTCTCCGCACGCGTGACGTCGGTGTGCAGCGGGCATGGGCACTTCTTGGGGAAGTGGAATTCCTTGGCGGTCTTTGGCCGCTTGTCGAGGACGACGTCGACCACCTGCGGAATGACGTCGCCGGCACGCTGGATCACGACGGTGTCACCGATCCTGATGTCGCGGCCCTCGCGCAGCACCTCGCCCTTGTTGCCGACACCCCTGATGTAGTCCTCGTTGTGCAGCGTGACGTTCTGCACGATCACGCCGCCGACGCCGACCGGCTCGAGCTTGCCGACCGGCGTGAACGAGCCGGTCCGCCCGACCTGGATCTCGATGTCGCGTAGCACCGTCATGGCGCGCTCGGCCGGGAATTTGTGCGCGATGCCCCAGCGGGGCGTGCGCGAGACGAAGCCGAGACGCTCCTGCCAGTCGATGCGGTCGACCTTGTAGACGACGCCGTCGATATCGTAGTCGAGCCGTGCGCGCTGCTCCTCGATCGAATGATGGAAGGCGAGCAGCTCCTCGACGGAGTGGCACAGCTTGGTCAGCGGATTGGTCTTGAAGCCGCAGCGTTCGAACCAGCCGATCATGCCGCTCTGCGTGCCCTCGGGCATCGCGCTCATCTCGCCCCAGGCATAGGCGAAGAAGCCGAGCGGACGCGAGGCGGTGATGGTCGGGTCCTTCTGCCGCAGCGAGCCCGCGGCCGAGTTGCGCGGATTGGCGAAGATGGTGTCGCCGGCGGCCTTCTGCCGCTCGTTGAGCGCGAGGAACGCCTTCTTGGTCATGTAGACCTCGCCGCGCACCTCGCAGATGTCGGGGATGTTGCGCCCCTTCAGCTTCTGCGGCACGTCTTCGAGCGTGCGGATGTTGGCGGTGACGTCCTCGCCCTCCGCGCCGTCGCCGCGCGTCGCCGCGGTGACGAGCTCGCCGCCCTCGTAGCGCAGCGACATCGACAGGCCATCGATCTTCGGCTCGGCGGAGAAATCGACCTTGTCGTCGTCGAGCTTCAGGAACCGCACGATGCGGCCGACGAAGTCGCGCACGTCCTCTTCGGCAAAGGCGTTGTCGAGCGACAACATGGGAAGCGAGTGACGCACCTTCCTGAAGCGTCCCGACGGCGCGGCGCCGACCTTCTGCGAGGGCGAGTCCGCGCTGACGAATTCCGGAAAGCGCTTCTCGATCGCGTTGAAGCGCTGGCGTAGCGCATCGTATTCGGCGTCGGTGACGGTCGGCGCGTCCTCCTGATAGTAGCGGCGGTCGTGCTCTTCGAGCTCGAGCGCAAGCCGCGTGTGCTCGACCTTGGCCTGCGCCTTGGTGAGTTCAGTGACGTCGCGAAGCGGCGGCCTTGCCTGGGATTTTGCTGCTCTTGCCATGGTGCTTGGATACGACGGAGGGGGTAGCACGGTAAAGGCGTGTGGAAATCTCGTGCCCCGGACGCAGCGCAGCGCTTCTTCAGCGCTGCGCTGCAGAGCCGGGGCCCATGTCGCGACGTTCTGGGTCCCGGCTCGCGCTGCGCGCGTCCGGGACACGGAAGCCTATGCCGTCGCCGCCTTGAGCAACCTCTCCGCGGCCGCCCTCGCCTCCGCGGTGATCTCGGCGCCGGCGAGCATGCGGGCGATTTCCTCGCGGCGATGATCGGCGGCGAGCGCGTTGACGCGGGTGGCGACGCGCTTGCCCTTGTCAAGCGCATCCTTGGAGATCAGCAAATGCTGGTCGGCGCGGGCGGCGACCTGCGGGGCATGGGTCACGGCCATCACCTGCACCTTGCCGGCAAGGCGCGCCAGCCGCGCGCCGATGGCGTCCGCGACCGCACCGCCGACGCCGGTGTCGATCTCGTCGAAGACCAGGGTCGGCGCCGAGCCGCGGTCGGACAGTACGACCTTGAGCGCCAGGAGGAAGCGCGACAACTCGCCGCCGGAGGCGACCTTCATCAGCGGTCCCGGCCTCGTGCCCGGATTGGTCTGCACCCAGAACTCGACCCGGTCGAAACCCTGCGGGCCTGGCGCGGCCTCGTCGGTGTCGACCTGGGTCATGAACTTGGCGCGTTCGAGCTTGAGCGGGGCCAGCTCGGCATTGACGGCCTTGTTGAGCTTCTCCGCGGATTTCTGTCGCGCCAACGACAGCTTCTTGGCGGCAGCCGCATAGCGCGAATCGGCCTCGATCGCGGCCTGCTCCAGCTTCTTGAGCTGCGAGGCGCCGGCGTCGATCAGCACGACGTCGGCGGCATATTTGGCGGCCAACGCAGCGAGTCCATCGACCGGTGTCGAATATTTGCGCGAGGCGGCGCGAAGTGCGAACAGCCGTTCCTCGATGCGTTCGAGCTCGGCCGGGTCGAAATCGGTCGCGGCAAGCGCGGCCTGGAGATGCTGATCGGCCTCCTCCAGCGCGTTGATCGCGGCGTCGATCGCCCGCACGGCAGGCGCGACCAGCGCCGGCGAGTTCACGCCGCGGCGCTCCAGCCGGCGGACTGCGGCTGACAGCGCCGCAACCGGCGAATGATTGCCGCCGACCGCCTCCTGCGCCTCGCGCAGATCGGAGGCGATCTTCTCGCCCTGCATCATGGTGGTGCGGCGCGAGGCCAGCGCGGTCTCCTCGCCGTCCTTGGGCGCGAGCTGCTTCAATTCGTCGGAGGCATGGCGCAGATAGTCGGCCTCGCGCGCGGCGCGCTCCATGCCAGCGCGGTGCGCTTCCAGCGCGGTGTTGGCGGTGCGGCGGGCCTCCCAGAGCGATTCGACGGCGCCGACGTCCTTCTCCAGCCCGGCATAGGCGTCGAGCAGGCGGCGGTGAGTGGCGGCATCGACCAGCGCGCGCTCGTCGTGCTGACCGTGGATCTCGACCAAGGCGGCACCGACCGCCTTCAGCGTCTGAACGCTGATCGACTGGTCGTTGATGAAGGCGCGGGTGCGGCCGTCGGCGAGCTGCACCCGGCGGAGAATCATCTCGCCGGTGTCCTCAAGGCCGTTCTCGGCAAGGATTTTTGCCGCTGGGTGATTCTTGGCGATATCGAAGACGGCGGTGACCTGCCCCTGCTCGGCGCCGTGACGCACGAGGCCGGCGTCGCCGCGGCCGCCGAGGGCCAGCGCAAAGGCATCGAGCAGGATGGATTTGCCCGCACCGGTCTCGCCGGTCAAAACCGCAAGGCCGGTGGCGAATTCGATATCGAGCCGTTCGATCAGGACGATGTCACGGATCGACAGACGCGCCAGCATGGAACCAGATTTCCTAGCCGAGGACCTACAGACCTATCTTCTTGAAGGTCCGGCTGATCCAGGACCCCTGATTCTCGCTCGGTTCGAGACCGCCCGATTTTACAAGATTATAGGCGTCCTTGTACCAGCGGCTGTCAGGAAAATTGTGGCCGAGCACGGCGGCCGCGGTCTGCGCCTCGCCGACGATGCCGATCGCCATATAGGCCTCGGTGAGGCGGAATAGCGCCTCCTCGACGTGGCGCGTGGTCTGGTACTGCGTCACGACGGTCTTGTAGCGGTTGATCGCCGCAGTGTAGTCGCGCTTCTGCGCGTAGTAACGGCCGACGCTCATCTCCTTGCCGGCGAGTTGGTCGCGCGCACCCTCGATCTTGGCCTTGGCCGAGGTCGCATATTCCGAGTTCGGATATTTGCGCACCACCTCTTCCAGCGCGGCGATCGCCTTCTCGGTGCGGGCCTGGTCGCGGCTGACGTCCGGAATCTGGTCATAATGGGAGGCGGCGATCAGGTACTGCGCATAGGCCGCGTCCGGGCTGCCGGGATGCAGGGTGACGTAGCGGGTGGCGGCGCCGATGCAGCCGTCATAGTCGCCGCCCTGGTAGGAGGCGTAGGCCGACATCAGCAGCGATTTGCGGGCCCAGTCGGAATAAGGATGCTGGCGGTCGACCTCTTCGAACTTCTTGTTCGCCGCCTTCATGTCCTTCTTCTCGTTCATGAGGTACAGGCCCTCATTGTAGATCTTGTCGGCGGGCTCCTCGACGAAGGTGTCGTCCTTGGCGGTGAACTTATCCCAGAGCCCGCCGGTGCCGCAGCCGGCCAGCGGCAGCGCGAGCAGGACGAAGGTGGCGGCGTGGAGCAGCCCGCGGGCGCCAGACGAGACCGAGAGATATCCGCGCGTCGTACGCTGTGCCGACATGAATTTAAGACCTGACGCCCTGTGATGCGGTGCCCGCCAGCCCATGAACCCGGTCATGGGCGCGAAATGTGACCGTGGTGCCTGCCATGCGACCACGCAGGAGTAACCGAAAACGATCGCTAGCCCACCCGATAGGCAGGCATTCCGCCCGGATTAAGGCGAAATTGCCGCAATGCTAGCCGATCATGGTTACCAGGAGTTTCCCGGGGAGAAGGCAGTCGCGCACCTGCGACAGCGGTTTGTTCAGGACACGTCCGGTCCGTAGGCCGCCGCGATCCGGCCGCCGACGATACCGCCACCGACTTCGCCCAGCGGGCGCGTGGTGCGGCGAGCCGCCTCGCCCTCGACGACGCGCCAAGCCGTTCGATCGGCGAGCAGCGCGCTCAGGACGGCATGGTTGAGCTTGTGACCGCCGCGAACCGAATGATAGGCGCCGAGCAGCGGCAGGCCCGCCAGCGCGAGGTCACCGATCACGTCCAGCACCTTGTGGCGGGCGCATTCGTCGGAGTAGCGCAGGCCTTCGGTGTTCAGGAGCCGCTCGTCGTCGAACACGACAGTATTGTCGAAGGAGGCGCCGAGCGCGTAGCCCGCGCTCCAGAGACGGGCGACATCGCAC